>CAVYZF010000001.1:0-262500 GCA_963772955.1 uncultured Acidobacteriota bacterium
CACCCAGCCAATCTGCCCTGGGCGCTCCAAGTCGTTCTGGGTCAGCACGTTCTTGGGTTCGATCTCAATTGCTTCTCTCAGCCTTCGTCCCCCGAGGCAGATTCGAACTCCGGCTAAAGCCTGTGTCCTCAAGTGATTGGCTCCGAGTGTCGGCGGTTCGAATCCCAGACACCTGTTTCGGATTGTCGAGCGCGTCCGCTGAACGAGCAGGTGCGACTCTATAATCTCGACCGTGGCCCTCGGTCCAGGCGCCCGCATCGGCATCTACGAGATCACCACGCTGGTCGGCGAGGGCGGAATGGGGGCGGTGTATCGGGCTCGCGACACGCAACTCGATCGTGACGTTGCGATCAAGGTCCTGCCTGACAGCTTTTCCAATGACCCGGACCGCGTCGCGAGATTCACCCGCGAGGCGCAGGTGCTTGCCTCGCTCGATCACCCGAACATCGCAAGAATTTACGGACTCGAACGGTTCGGCACCAATCAGATCATCGTCATGGAGATGGTCGAGGGTGCGACGCTCGAGGCACGGCTCGCGCATGGCCCGCTTGCGATCGACGAAGCGCGACGGGTCGGAATCCAGATTGCCGACGCGCTCGATGCTGCGCACGAACGTGGGATCGTTCACAGGGACCTGAAGCCATCGAATGTCGTCATCAGGCCAGATGGCAACGTCAGAGTGCTCGACTTCGGGCTCGCAAAGACGCTGTCGGCGACGAGCTCTGGCGCCGCCATCTCGATGTCGCCGACCGTCACGACTGGACCCGCGACTTCCGCGGGGGTCATTCTCGGTACCGCGCCATACATGAGCCCGGAGCAGTCCAGAGGACTCGCAGTCGATCGCCGAACCGATATCTGGGCGCTCGGGTGCGTCCTCTACGAGTGCCTCGCCGGCCGTCGCGCCTTCGAGGGGTCGACGCTTTCTGACACGCTGGCTCAGATCCTGACGACCGACCCGGATTGGTCGAAGCTGCCGGCGACTACTCCAACTGCGATGTCGGCGCTCATCCGCCGTTGTGTGCGCAAGGATCTGCGCCAACGGATGCACTCTGCTGGTGATGTGCGACTGGCGCTGGAAGACGACGATGGCAACGGCATCCCCCCCGCAGTGCGGACATCCTCGCGCGTGGCGTGGTTGGTCTTCGCAGGCGCGGCCGTTGTATTTGCCGGCGGCCTTGCGCTGTTCTTATCGACCCCCTCAGCGTCACGACAGCTCGTACCCCACACAGCGGTTCGAGCCGATGTCGTGTTTCCGGATCAGGCACCGCTCTGGTTCGAGGATGGCAACTCGCTAGCGATGAGTGGCGACGGCCGCACGATCGCATGGGTCGGGGGAACCGGGAGCGCACGCCGGTTGTGGGTCCGGTCGGTCGATCAAATCGACGCGCGAGCGCTCGCCGGCACGGAAGAGGCGTCGAGTCCGTTTTTCTCACCGAACGGTGAGTGGCTCGGCTTCTTCACGCCGACAGCGCTGAAGAAGATCAGGATCTCGGGCGGTGCGCTGCAAACGTTGGCGCCTGTCAACAGTCGCCCTCGTGGCGCCGCCTGGGGCGAGGACGATTCCATCGTGTTTTCCAGCGTCGATGCACCATTGCGACACCTTCCCTCCGGCGCCGACGGTTCGGCCACTATCACGCTACCAACTGCGCGGCCCGGTCGCTCGCCGGTCTGGCTTCCCGGACGCCGAGTCGTCCTTTACGAGATCTCGACCTTCTCTTCGTCGGTGCGCAGCCGAGCAATCGCCGCGTTTGATCTCGCATCGGGCAGCGAGAAGACCGTGATCGAGGACGCCGCGCAACCGGCGCTTCTTCCTAACGGGAACTTGCTGTTTTTGCGGGGTGACGCACTCTACTGTGTCGGGTTCGACGCCGACACAGTCGCGCCAAGAGGCGAGCCACGCGTGGTCGTTCCCAGCGTGCAGACCGGCACGAACAGTCTGATAAGCCAATACGCCACCGGGGGTGGACGTTTGCTCTACCTGCCGGGGCAGACCACGAGCGCAAAGCGTCTCATGGTCGTGGAATGGAGTGGCATCACTGGCGACACGCGTCTCCTGATCAGCGATCCGGGTACGTACCGCGACCTTCGCTTCTCGCCCGACGGCCAGCGTCTCGCGTACTCAGCGTGGGTGCCGGTTGACACCAACGCAACCGACTTGTTCGTGCACGACTTGCGCCGGGACGTGAAGATTCGACTGGCAGGCAACCCGGTCGCCGCCGAGTGGCGACCGGTGTGGACAAGCGATGGCCGGTTCATCGTATTTTCAAACTTCATCCCCAGCCAGCCTTCTAATGGCATCCATCGCATTCGCGCTGACGGATCGGGGCAGCCCGAACAGTTGACGACGACGCCGACGAACGCCGGCGTCATGCAGGTGCCTGTCTCGATCTCACCGGATGGAAAGTACCTCGCGTACCAGGAGCAGGAGAGAAACCGACCAGCCGACATTTGGATCCTTCCGTTGGATCCTGCCGGCGCGCCATTCCGTTTCTTCGCGTCGCCCGCGAGCGACACGCTTCCCGTGTTTTCACCGGACGGACGATGGATCGCCTATGCCTCGGACGAGTCGGGTACCACCGAGCTCTACATCCGTCCCTTTCCGAAGGCAGACGCCAAGTGGCAGGTGTCGAGCTCAGGGACTCTCGACGAACACGCGTGGTCGCGCGATGGAAGCAAACTGTTTTTCCGCGCGGGCGATGGGCAATCGCTGATGGCAGCGACGATTTCAACCGCCGGCAGCTCGCTGGCGATCGGCCGCGCGACCGGCGTCGTCGCGCTGCAGGCCGAGAACTATCCAGAACTGGGTTTCTGGGGTGGCCTGGCGCTGTCTCCGGACGACCGCGGTTTCGCGCTGGCGAAGTATGCCAGTGAGGTCGGCGGCACTCGTAACCGCGTCGTCCTGATGCTCGACTGGATCGATGCCATGCCGCCGACAGCCCCGGGATCACCGCCCCGGTGACGTGCGCGCTCGAGTGCTCCTCAGCACCGAGCGCCAGTCGCGCGTTCTGTCATGCCGCCCGAACGAGCCAGTTGCGGAAATCGTCCCGAACACCCAGCCACAAAATTTGCCCGTTGCTTTCAATGACTTCCAAGCTCGGGGTGATTCTGTTGTAGAACTCGTGCATTCGGAATGGGTATACGGGCACGCGCCGATCAGCGCACATGTGCTCTGGCTCTCGACGGACACAAGCACTGACCCCTGCGACATCACCTCGCCAAGTTCATCTTCTCCAACAGTGCGGCGAAACCGCGATTCTGACGAAGGCCGTCCCACAACGGATCCACCCCTACGAAAACCATTCGGACGTCCCTCTTCGCGTACGCCCGTTCGAGCCAGTCGAGCGTCTCTGAATCGTCGCCGAGCCCGTGATGGACGAGTGCCATGTAATACGACGGCACGTAAGACTGCCTTGACGCGTTCGTCAGCGTGCGCAGGACGGTGGTCGCCTCCGCTCGCCGGCCCGCGATGGCGTGCGTGTACCCGACCATGGCCATAGGGCCGTACGCGCCGCCAGAGCGTCGTGATGATTCGAGCTCGGCGAGCGCCTCAGCGATGTTCCGCTCCTGGAGGTGCAGCAGCCCGAGGTACTGCCGAGCGATCCAGAAACCGGGAGCCGCCGTGAGCGTTTTTCGCAACTGCCCCCCCGCGTCATCATAGCGTCGCGCGTGGTAGAGAAACTCCGCCCTCAACGTCCCCGCCAGTGGTGATGTCGGTTCCAAGGCCATCGCGAGCTCGATCTGATGCAACGCATCCTGATAACGACCGGTGTTGGAGAGGAGATGTGCGAAGCCGACGTGAGCCGAGAAATCATCAGGGTTGATCTGAAGAGCGCGCGTGAAGCGCCTCTCGCTCTCCGCCCAGTTCCAGTCGCCGTAGAAGGCGATCCACCCGAGCGCCGTGTGCGCCTCGGCGAGATCCGGTTCGATCGCGATTGCCTGCGCCGCCGCCGACCTCGCGCGCGCCATCGCGTCATCCGAAGGACCGTCTGTGGCAACTGGAAGCCGGCTGTAGATGTCTGACAGACCAGCATGCGCGACCGCGAACCGCGGATCCCTCCTGACTGCCTCCTCGAACATGCGAATAGCGTTGAGCGGCTGCGCAAGGCTCATGAAGAATCGACCTCTCAAGTACGACTCGTATGCAGCCGGGTCACTGGTGTCGCGCCTGGTCATCCGTTGCGTCGCGCCGGCGTCCAGCTCCGGCGCGAGTTGTTCGGCCACACGTCGCGCGATGGAATCCTGAATGTCGAAGACGCTTCCGAAGTCCTCGTCGAACTGCCCCGACCATAACTGCCGCTCGTCCGCCACACGCAGGAGGCGCGCCGTGATCCTGATCCGCTGCTGCGAGCGGTGAATGTGGCCGTCGAGCACGGCCTCTACGCCGAGCTCACGTCCGGCCTCGACGGGATTCATTGAAGCATTCGCGTACCGGCGCACGCTGCCGAGTGATCGCACACTCACATTGTCAAGAGTTGCCAGTCGCGTAATCAGAACGTCGGCAATGCCGAACTCCAGCGCCTCGTCGCGGTTTTGGGTTATCAGTGGCTTGAATGGCAGAACGGCAACGCTGGTGACGCGAGCCCCTCCCGTGCTGCGGCGCGCGAGCGCGAGATAGATGAGCGGCGCGCAGAACGCAAGCAGGAACAACGCGGCAACGGCTCGCCGCGTCAGCCAGTGCCGTACCGGATGCACTCCTGCGCCGCCACGCGTGGATCCGAACGTCGCGGCTATTTCGGCCGGCGGCGTAGTCGGCTTGTAAGTTGCGTGGACGCCCTCGATCGCGACTGGGTCACCAGGACGCTCCTCGACAACGCGCGTTTCCGCGACGAACCGGTAGCCTCGGCCGGGGATCGTCGCGATGTACTTGTTTTCCCCCGGCACTTCTCCGAGGGCATGTCGCAGCTTGCTGATCGCCTGGCCGAGATTGTTCTCCTCGACAGCGGTGTCGGGCCACAGCGCCGCGATCATCTCGTCCTTCGTGACGAGCCCTGCCCGGCGTTCGATCAGAAACAGGAGCGTGTCGAACACCTTCGGCGTGAGCGGAACCAGTTGGCCTTCCCGAAGCAAGCGGCGCCGACGCGGTTCGACGCGCAAGTGGCTGAACTCGTACGCCGCCGGACTGCTCTCCATAGCTGTTCAGAAACTTTCAAAAACTTTCAAGCGGATTCTAAAGACTTTCCACGATCTCTGCTCGGATGATTCCGCGACGGTTCATCAAACAGGAGGTCTATCGTGTCAAGAATCCGACGACTCGTGTTCACCGGCCCTCAGCTCGCGTTCGCCACGCTGACCATTATCGTGCTGGTCCAGAGCGTTGCCACGGCACGCCCGAACGACGGTTCCGGCGGGAAACAGTCGGCCGGAAATCGCCGGACGCTCGAAGGTACATGGCGGGTCGAAATCTCGTTGCTGAACTGCCTCACTGGAGCGCCGGTCCAACCACCATTTCCGGCGCTTGCGTCGTTCGCGCCTGGTGGCACGGTGACGACAGCCGATGGCGGCTTGAGTCCTGCCGTCCGTGGAACCGGACTCGGAACGTGGTGGCGCGTGCGTGGTGGTGGCTTCGCGGCCGTCACCGAAGCATTCCTCTTCAACGGAGGCGTCAGAACTGGCCTGCAACGTATCGCACAGGAGATCGAAGTGGTCGCCGACGGTGACGAATTCAGCGCGAACGTGACGAGCGAAATTGAAGACCCTAGTGGCAACGTCGTCGCTACCGGGTGTGCCACGTCGATCGGGCGGAGGCTGTAAAGGGCAATAGCGGCCGGTTGCACCGATTCCCGAGTCGCCAAGTTCGGCTCGGAGAATCGGTGCATCCTGCCTATAGTCTTCAGTTCGCGCGCACATGCTCGCGAGACCGTTCGCTGTCATGCTGCCCTCACGAACCAGTTGCGAATTCCGTCCCTAACACCCAGCCAATTAACTACTTCTCTCGATTCAACTTCCATTTTGCGTGGAGGCCGTCTCCACAATGTCTCCACGCTCGCGCGGCCTCGGACGCGAGTCCAGCAGCCTGATCGACGACCCAAGCAGCTCAATGAATGGCGTGGGTCTCCGTGGTACAAAACGAACGCCGGATATCCGCTGGCACCTGTCTCTTTGCCGCGGGCAAGAGCGCGGCCCAACAAGCGCTGCACCCGTCGGCCGTCGGAGTCTTGCTGAACGGCCGCGGGGGAGCGCTGGCCGTTGGGCGGACAAGACGAAACGAATACCACGATTACCGATTCAATCGAGGTCCGCGTCCCCGGTGGGCACCCCAGAAGGCTCGGACGATGACTTGGTCATCATCGAACGTGTAGTAGAGATGACACGTGACTTTGGGAACGTAGATGCGACGGAGGCCAGGGACGCCAGCCTGCGGATATTGACCCGGCGCGGGGTCAACGCGAGCGAAGCTCTCGGAGAATCTCTTCGGCATCGACGAGTCGGTTGGCGGCCACATCGACGTCCGACTCGCGGAGCGCTTGGTGAAGAGCGGCACGGTCGGTTTCATCGAGCCAGTCGCCAGGGTCGAGGGGCGTCCGAGAGTACCTGACCGCTGACGGCGAGAACCCATACCGCGAGTGGCTCGACACACTGGACGTCACGCCACGTGCCCGGATTCAGGCGAGGGTGCTCCGCTTCTCGACTGGGAATCTTGGCGACCACAAGAGTGTGGGCGGCGGGGTCTGGGAAGCGCGGGTCATGTTCGGGCCCGGGTACCGGATCTACTTCGGCAAGGACGGTGCGCAACTCGTGCTCCTGTTGCTCGGTGGCGACAAGTCCACCCAGACGACAGACGTGGCCCGGGCGCAGGAATCATGGAAGGCCTATCAGGAGGACAAACGCCGTGGCAAGACGATGTGAAGATTGGAACATCGGGCTCTCGAAGGACCTTCGCGAGGCGGCATTCGCCCGCGAGTTCCTGCTCGCGTCCATCGACGAAGGGGTGGACCTGCAGCTTGCGCTCGGGAAGGTAATCCGCGCCATGGGTGTCAAGGAGTTCGCGGCCAAAGTCCACATGGCCAGTCCCAACGTGCTGCGCGCGATCAACCCTCGCCACAATCCAACGCAGGACACGCTCAATCGTCTCCTGAAGCCGTTCAAGCTTCGCCTGAGTCTGGCGCCGCTGACCGGCAAGCCGCGTCGGACCGCCGCGTGACCAACGTGATCAAGGCACCTCCAGTCCCTGCTTGAACCGCAGCTTGATCCGCCGGATGTTGCGCCAGTCCTCCAGCGGATTTCCTTCGAGTGCGAGAAAGCTGGCTTCATACCCGTCACGCAGGAACCCAATACGCCGCTGCGGGAAGATCGCCCTGGGCGTGTGTTCGGTCCAGAGCTTGAGGAGCGCCAGCGGGTCGAACACGCCAAGCGAGTACACGTGCTCGGCTTCGAGCACTGAGGAATCGCCGACGTTGTCGCTGCCGACCGCAAGCGTCACGCTGCTCTCGGTCAGCGCAGGCTCGCGCTCTGCACGGCGCGGCTCACGTCGTCCGCTTGGCGAGCTCGGCGAGAAGCTCGTTCTCCTGGGCGGCGATCTCGGGACCGAAGTCCCTCGACTCCCAGAGCGGACGGATCTCGAGGTCCGAGGGACCCGGCATCGGGTTGGGGCAGCGCTTCGCCCACTCGATCGCCTCGTCCATCGACCGCACCTGCCAGATCCAGAACCCCGCCACCAACTCCTTGGTCTCAGCGAAGGGGCCGTCGGTCACCGACCGTTTTGTGCCGTCGAAGTGCACCCGCTTCCCGAACATGCTCGGCTTGAGCCCGTCACCGGCGAGCATAATCCCGGCCTTCACCAGCTCCTCGTTGAACGTCCCCATCGCCTCGAACATCTCGGCAGCGCCCTCGACATTGAACGGATTGTCCTCGGCCTCGGATTCCTTCGTCGCCTTCACGATCACCATGACGCGCATATCGCCTCCTTATAGGGTTACGGTTGGGAGCCCGTCAGGGGGCTCTACCAGGACGTCGAACGGGGCGAGCTGATTTCGACAATACGTCGAGAGGGAGCCGCGCGAGTGGGATGGGCGCGGTCACTGCTTTCGGCGTGGTGCGGGACGATACCATGCACGTTGGTTGTAGAATCGCGCCGCGAAGGAGGCTTCCACCGATGAACCGCCGACAGTTCCTGGACGTGGCAGCCTCAGGCATCATCGCGAGCACCGCTGCGAGGTCCGCGTGGGCCCAATCGCCTAACCCTCCGCAAGCAGCGCCGCTGATACGGACGATCGCGGGCTTCGTCAATCGCCTTCACTTTCAGGACATCCCGGCCAGGCCGCTCGAGATCTCCAGGACGGCGATCATGGATACGCTTGGCGTCAGCCTGGCGGGCGGGACCGAAGAGAGCGCTCGCGTGATGGGCCGCGTGGCCCTCGAGGAGCGCGCCAAACAGGAGAGCACTGTCTACGGTCAGCGGTTCAAGTCATCAGCCCTTCAGGCCGCATTGGTCAATGGCACCGCTGCACACGCCCACGACTTCGACCACAGCTTCATTCGCGGCGGTCAGCCGACCGCACCCATCATCCCCGCGATCTTCGCGCTGGGAGAGGCACAGGAGTCGAACGGTCAGCAGATTCTCGAAGCCTACGTCGCCGGTGTCGAAGTCGTCGCGCGTTTGATCATCGCAGTGGCGGGCGCGGGCGGCGCGGGATGGCACGCCAACAACACGATCGGAGTCTTCGGCGCGTCTGCAGGATGCGCGAAGCTGCTCGGCCTGAAGGAACCCGAGATCGAGATGGCTCTCGCGATCGCGGCGTCGATGGGCAGCGGGCTGACGGCGAATTTCGGCACGATGACGAAGCCATTGCACGTCGGGCTCGCCGCGCGAAACGGGGTGCTCTCGGCGCGCCTGGCGCAATCGGGGTTCACGGCAAATCCACAGGTGATGGAGACGAGGAACGGCTTCTTCGACTCGTACTATCAAACGGGCAAGCCGGACCTCGGTGTCTTCGACAACATCAACACACGGTACGCGTTGGAAGAGTACGGAGTGCGCTTCAAGCCCTACCCCTGCGGCGGCCTCACGCATACGGCCATCTACACGACGATCCGGCTTCGCCAGGAGCACACGATCTCGCCTGGTTCGGTCGAGCATGTCGACATCGCCGTGCCGGCGGACACGGCCGAGCCTCTGGTCTATCGCGAGCCCAGGACCGGGCTGGAGGGAAAGTTCTCGATGCCCTACCTGATTGCGCGGGCGTTGACTGACGGGGACGTCACGCTCGACGCGTTCACGGACGACGCGGTTCGCGATGAGGACGTGCGGCAGTTGCTTCAGCGCGTTGACATGAGAGTCGATTCCGGGATGCAGGCTGGCGCCGACGGCAGCCGGCCGGCAGCTGTATCGGTCCGATTGAAGAACGGTCAAACCCTCACGGCGAGGGAGAAGTTTCCTAAAGGAAGCCCGCAGCTGCCGATGACGTCCGCGGAGCTCGTCGCCAAGTTTCGCGCGTGTGCTCGCGGGGTCATCAGCGACACATCAATCGATCGCGCGCTTCGATACATCGAAACGCTCGAAACCATGCGTCGCATCCGCCCGTTGGCTGCGCTCCTCGGTTGATCGGCAGCGCGATACACTCTCCGTCGCCATGAAGACATCCACCGCCGCGGCCTTGGTGCTGACCATCCTGGCCGGCGCATGTGCAAGCCCAGACGCGACCAACACACAGGCGATTGCCGCGTCGGCAGCGGCGCCCTCCGGTGATTGGCCGACGTACGGCGGGCCGCTGACCGGCGATCGTTACTCACCTCTTGCGCAGATCACGGCGGCGAATGTCGGCCAGCTCCGGCAGGTGTGTGCCTTCGACGCGCCGGAAGCGGTGAACTTTCAAAGCGGCATCGTCGCCGTAAACGGCGTGCTCTACTTCACGTTGTTCAACAACACCTATGCAGTGGATGGCGCGACGTGTCAACAGACATGGAAGCACACACGCGCCGAGCCGAACACGTTTCTGATGGTGAACCGCGGCGTCGCCTACAGCGACGGCCGGCTATTTCGCGGGACCGGCGATGCGCACGTGGTGGCAATCGACGCAACCAACGGACAACAGTTGTGGGACGTCGCCATTGGTGATCCGAAGAGCGGCGAGTCGGCTCCGCTCGCGCCGATCGCGTGGAACGGCCTCGTGTTCGCCGGAAACGCAGGCGGCGACAACTTCGGCGTGAGAGGGCGCGTCTACGCGCTCGACGCGACGAGCGGTCGCGTGGTGTGGCAATTCGACACCGTACCCGATTCGGGCCCGGCGCGAGCCACATGGCCGAAGGCGTCACCGGCAAATCCGCCGAGCGGCGGCGCGACGTGGACCAGCTATGCCCTCGACGAGACGGACGGGATCCTCTACGTACCCACAGGCAACGCCGCTCCCGATTTTGCGCGGGCCCTGCGTCCAGGCGACAACCTCTACACGAACTCATTGCTCGCGCTCGACGCGAAGACAGGCCGCCTGCTCTCCTACGTGCAGCCGCTCACGGGTGACTTCCATGATTGGGATCTGGCAGCGCCGCCCGCACTGATCACGACGAAGAGCGGTCGCCCGTTCGTCGCGCAGGGTTCCAAGGACGGCTACGTCTACAACATCGATCGCAGCAACGTCGCCGCGCACGAGAACGGCGGCGAGCCGGGACAGATGGTGGTACGCAGCAAGGCGCAAGTGACGACGCGCGAGAACGTCGATGTGCCGTTGTCCACCGAGCGCGAAACGCGGTTCTGTCCCGGGGTACAGGGTGGCGTCGAGTGGAACGGTCCGGCGTACAACCCGGGGCTCGGTCTGCTCTATGTCAACGCCATCGACTGGTGCACGCTCGTCAAGATGCAACCGACCGCGAAGATCAAGGGCTCGCCTGGTGCGTCATGGACGGGTGCCGAGCCGGCCGATGGATGGCTGTTCGGCCGCCACGATCCCGCGACGCAGTGGAAGGGATGGGTGACCGCCTTCGACCCGGAGAGCGGAGACGTGAAATGGAAGGTCCAGACGCCCAAGCCTATGGTCGCGGCCATCACTGCGACTGCCGGCGGGCTGGTGTTCACCGGCGACCTCGACGGTCAACTCCTCGCGTATGACGCGTCCACCGGCAAGGAACTATGGCGCCACGCCACCGGGAAGGCCATCGGCGGCGGCGTGATCTCGTATCACGCTGGCAGCAAGCAGCGCATCGCCGCCGCCACCGGCATGAACGCGAGCACCTGGAACATCAAGGCCGGCCCCGCGCGGGTGGTGGTCTACTCGCTGCCGTAGCGGACCAAGCACATCCGGGGCTAACGGCCGGGTGCGAGCAAGCACTCCATGACCAGCCGAATCTCCGGCGGCGAACCCTTGTCCACGTGCACGAGTGAAGCCGCGGGCGCCGCTCGATGTGGTCCCGTGCGTTCCATCGCCTCGTCCAGGATTTGTCGCAGCAGTGTCTGGTCCGTCGACCCGTCGCAGATCAGCACGAGCCTGTCGCTGCGAACGTTCTGAACGAGCTGTTCGAGCTCGAAGCGGCAGCCCGAGTTCTGCTGCGAGAAGCTCCGAAGATCCATGACGACGAGGTCAGTCACCGAGAGCAGCGCCTGGAGCGTTGGCTTCCAGGTGTCGTTGAGGCAATAGACCTCGTTGACGCGAAAGCGGCCGTCTCCGTCGCGCGTCATATCGAGGTCACCGATTCGCGACGCGACGTCATCGGCGGACGTGACATACAGATCGCGCAGGCGTCCTTCCACGAACGACAGGACATCGCCGGGATCGGCAGTGCGCATCGCCAGGTCCGTGCCGGCAATGAGCTGAACCGGCCCGTAGAATCGCCAGCGTCGCGCCAATTGGTCGAAGAGCGACTCGGTTCTCGCCTGGTAGCCAAAGACTCGTAACAGCAGCAAGCGAGATGCGCGATCAGCCGGTCTCGCGGGCAGCGGCCACGCCCACAAGACGATCGCCACGGTGGCGCGATAGAAGACGAACGCAGCAGCACCAACAGGGATGCCAACCAGCCCAAACGGAATCACGAGCTGGGTCACAATCGCCTCCATCGTGACGATCAGAAACCAGCAGTCGACAACCAGTTGGATGTCGCTGAAGCGCTTGCGGCCGTAAGCAGCAGCGAGGCCGCGCAGGGCGCGCCATGCCAGCCATCCGAATGGGAGTGCCAGCAACAAGTAGAGGCTGTAGAAGGCGACGTCGGTGGTCGACCATGAGGCGGCGGTGAGAATTGCAGACCTCATGAAAGAGTTATTGAATGCCAGCGTGATGACTCGCCTGAAGAGCATCATGCCCAGGCCGAACAGCAGGGTCGCGGCGAGGGCCAGCGGCATGACCGCTCGTACGCGACGGATCCCGGTGAGCGTGACCAGGGCGAAGGGAATGCTGGCAGTGATCAGCAGAACGGCCACGGACTGCACGACATTGGTGATCGCGGCCGTGTCGATGGCGCCACGCAGTGCCTGGGTCACGAGGGTGAGGAGGGCGACACCACCCAATCCGGCCAGCAGGTAGCGAACCAGCAGCGTGATCCACTCACGACGATTGCACGCGAGCAGCACTGCCAGCACCGGCCAGACGGGCCACGCATAGACCCAGAGGAGCGCGAGCACAGCGGCCGGCTTCAGCGTCGGCTCCTCGACGAACTTCGCGGCCGTAATAGTGCCAGCGAACGCGACCGCGCCCAGCGTGTAGGCAGCTGCGATGCGCCGGCGCGACACCGAGACATCGTGCGGATCGACTTCGGTGGTGGCGGCGTTGACAGGGCGCTTCGCCTCGAGTGGAAACGCGCCAGCCATGACTGCCATGACTGCCGAGGCCGGCGGCGGCAGCGGCGGAGACCATTCAGCGGGGGCTGACGAAGTGGGGCGGGCAGATGTGATCGCGGACACCGACCGCTGGTACCACCACAGCGCGATCCACGACAGAAGCGCCGCGTCGATCACCGAGACGATGAGCAGGTTGATCAGTTCGCCTGGCAGCGTGTCTGTCACGCAGGCCTCCGGACACCGTTGCTGTTTGGCCGGTTAGTATAGAGCGCTCCGATCGCTTCATATAACCATGACGACTCGTGTATCACCGTCGCGTTGGCAGCGCCTCCGAGGCGTCGCGATCTTCGTGGCGATTATCTGGGCCATCGCGGCGAGCTTCATCGCTTTCGATCTGTTGGCCGTCGCGGGCGGGGGATGGGTTGGCGCATTCGATTTGGCGCTGCCGGCGGCGGCGCAGCGATCGACGGTCTGCAACGTCGCTGATGAGACAAAGACCGGATCGCCAGAGACGCAAGCGGCGGCGTGGCTGTTGGGCATCCAGGCAGGTTTCCTCGCGCGCACCGCGGCGACGTCCGAGGATCTGCAGGGCGACGCGCTGCGGGCTGCCACCCGTCAGATCGCTGCGGAAGCGAGATCTGCTGCCGAGCAATTGTCTGCCCGGCTACAGGTTCCGGTACCCGAGACATACGTCCCGGTCAACATCGTCAACGCGATCGTCGAGTTCGGCCAATTCATCGAGACGTCGCCCTATCCGACGCCCGAGGCACTGGCTGCTGCTTACGGACGCCGCACGTGCGAGATCTACAAGCTCGGCGCTTACTCGGGCTACTCGCTGCTCGTGAGACTTCCGGGAACAGTCAACCCCTACGAAGTGCAGGTCCGCTACTACGCGAGGCGCCTGAACATTCCAGACTCAATGTGGCAGCCGATCGTCGCACCGATCGATGACACGGCATCGAATCGCGTCACCACTCAGATCAGCGAGCTCGCGAAGTACTTCAACACGCTTCGTTAAGCGCGAGTGCGGTGGAGGCATGCTGCCTTCCCCCCCCCCGCTCCCCTTGACGTTCGAAAGGAGTACCTGCTACAGTCCTTTCGTCCGTCGAAAGGAGCTCGCGTGGTCAAGGACAAGAGCGACGTGCTGCAGGGCACGCTCGATATGCTGGTGCTCAGGGCGCTGCAACTCGAGCCGATGCACGGCTGGGGCATCGCCGAGCGTATCGAGCAGTGGTCGGAGCAGGTGCTGCAACTCGGACAAGGCTCGCTCTATCCAGCGCTCTATCGCATGGAGCGCCAGGACTTCATCCGTTCCGAGTGGCGCGTCACCGACAACAACCGGCGCGCGCGCTACTACTCGCTGACCGCACGCGGGCGGCGCTACATGAACGAATCGCTGGCCCAGTGGCGACGGATGTCGCGAGCGATCAACCTCGTTCTCGACGTCACGACGGTGAGCTGAGTCATGGGCGCGCTCGTCGATGCCTTGCGGCGGCTCGGTTCGCTCGCTCGACGGCACGAGCTCGAGGATCGGCTCGATGACGAGATCCGCTTTCACGTCGAGCAGCAGATCGAGAAGAACCGACGCGCCGGAATGGCGCCGGATGAAGCGCGGCGCCAGGCACTGATCCGATTCGGCGGCGTCGAGCAGATGCGGGAGCGAACGCGCGACGAATTCCGCGCCGGCCTCATCGAGCATCTCGCGCGCGATGTCCGCTATGGCCTGCGCTCGCTGCGCCGGCATCCAGGTTTCACTGCGATGGCCGTGCTGTCGCTGTCGATCGGCATCGGCGCAAACGCGACGATCTTCGGAGTCGCGCGCGCCGTGCTCTTCCGCGAGTCCCCGCTCCACGACCCTGCGACGCTCGTCAACATCTACGAATCCGACGCGGGGCGTCCGTTCGCTCCGATGTCACACCCGAACATCGAGGACCTGCGCAAGGGCACAACCGACGTCTTCCGCGGGACGGCCGCGTCGACGTTTGCCGTCGCACAGATTGATGGCGGGGGCACGGTGAGTATGGTCATGGGCGAGGCCGTGACAGGCGGCGCCTTCACGCTCTTCGGCGTCGAGCCTGCGCTCGGAAGGGCCATCCTGCCGGAGGACGACGTCGCGCGGGGCGGCCATCCCGTGGTGATGCTGAGTCACGGCTACTGGCAGCGCGCGTTCGGTGGCGACCCACAGGTGATTGGCAGGGCACTGAAAATGGGCGGGCGCAGCTACACGATCATCGGTGTCGCACCGGCCAACTATCGAGGAGGCCTTCCCGCGGTTACTCCCGCCTTTTACGTCCCGATGTCCATGGTGGACGAAGTCATGGGCATCGAGATGCTCGACCAGCGCAATTTCCACAACTTCGTGCTCAGGGCACGGCTCGCACCCGGTGTCACACGAGCGCAGGCCGAGCACGCCGCGTCGCTCGTGGCGACGTCTCTCAACACCGCCCGGCCAGAGGGCTGGATTCCCGGAGAGCAGTTCGCGTTCGTGCCGACATCCGACGTGCAGGTTCTGCCGGGAGTAGATCCACTGCTGCGCGCGGCAGCCTGGCTGCTGCTGGCCGTCGTGGCACTGGTGCTCCTGCTGGCGTGCACGAACCTCGCGAGCTTTCTTCTCGCACGCGCGGTCGATCGTGGGCCGGAGGTCGCAGTGCGCCGCGCGCTCGGCGCAACGCGAGGCGCGCTCGCACGCCAGTTGCTCGTCGAGAGCGCACTGCTGGGACTTGCCGGCGCGGCCGGCGGTCTCGTCCTGGCGCTCGTGCTCCTCAACGTTCTGCTGTCTATCGATCTTCCCCTGCCCTACGGCATCCGGCTCGATCTTCACTTCGGCCTCGACCAGACGGCACTGCTCGACTGGAGAGTCCTGACGCTGACAGCATTGTGCGGCGTGTTGGCAGGGGGCCTTCTCGGACTCCTCCCCGCTATTCAAGGCACGCGTACCCATCCCGGTCCAGCGCTCAACGCAGGCGGCAGAGGAAGCGACGCGGCCGGGCCCGTCAGGTGGCGGAGCGCGCTGGTCATCGCGCAGATCGCCATATCGCTGGTGTTGCTCGTGGGCGCCGGCCTGTTCCTCAGGAGCTGGCAACAGATGCTGGCCGTGGACCCAGGATTCGGCCGGGCTCCGACATCGATACTGTCCGTCATGATGCCGGTCACGAGATCGAAATCCAACGACGCCGTGCAGCGGACGAGACGTCTGCTCGAGCGCTTTCGGACGCTGCCGGGTGTCGAGGCTGTCGGTCTCGTCTGGCCGCTGCCGCTCGAGTTCTCCTCGAGCCACACCGACTTCACTATCGACGGGCGCGTTCCGCCGCCGGGGCGCGAGGCCTTTCGCTCCGAGCGTGCGTGGGTGGACGGTGCGTTCTTCGACGCCGCCGGTATGGCGATCGTCGGCGGGCGCACATTCAACGATGGCGACCGGCGCGACAGTCAGCCTGTGGCGATCATCAGTCAGGCGATGGCCCGTCGCTACTGGCCGGACGGCGACGCGCTGGGCCGGATCCTCCGGCGGCCCGATCCGGCCGAGGCCGACCTCGTGATCATCGGCGTCGCGAGCGACATCAACGTGCGGTCGCTCGGGGAAGCGCCTCGCGACGTGGTCTACGAGTCCTACACACAGCGCGATGGCCTGCCGGGTTTCAGCTTCGTCGCTCGCTCCGCCACCGACCCGGCGCAAATGTCGCTAGCGCTCGTCGCTGCCGCACAGGAGATCGATCCGGACTTACGGGTGTATCAGTCGATGACGATGACGCGGCACCTGGCGCTGTCGCGCCTGCCGGCGCAGATAGGCGCCGTCCTGCTCGTGGCGTTTGCTGCGATCGGCATGGCGCTGGCGGCCGTTGGCGTGTACGGGATGGTGCGCTACTCAGTGGCCATGCGCACGCGCGAGGTCGGGATCCGCATGGCACTTGGGGCCGACGCCGCCGGCGTTGCGCGGATGCTCGCAACGCACGGCGTGCGACTGGTGCTGTTCGGCGGTGTGATCGGTGTGGCCGCGTCGCTCGTCGCAGCACGTTTCCTCGCGACGCTGCTCTTTGGCGTCGGGACGTTCGATCCCGTCGCGTTGATCGGTGCGCCGCTCGCGCTCGGTATCGCGGCATGGTTGGCCGCGTATCTACCTGCGCGGCGGGCCAGTCGCGTGGACCCGCTCGCGGCTCTGCGCGCAGAGTGATTCAGCCACGGCGCTCGCGCGTTTGTCGATCGCGTGTCGCCATCGTCCTTTGGCTTTGGGCCCCGGGACGGACCCAGAACCAAGCACGAAGCACCAGGGACTGCCTCCGCCTCGACGAGTCGGCGCAGCCAGGACGAGCCGGCGGCCCGAAGCCGACGTCGCCGACGCCGTGTGGCGTGCCGCGAACGATGAGTCCGGGCAGCTCCGGTTTCCAGCTGGCGCCGATGCGGTGGCGCTGGCTCAGACCGCCAACGGCGTCAGGTTGTAGACGCGCGCCAGGTCATTGACGGCCGTCCGGAGCGCAGCCCAATAACGCTCCGCCTGCGTCCCGTATTTCCCCCGCACCATCACCTGGTTGATCTTGCGCGCATCGTCTAACACGTTCTCCACCTGCGGCCGCGTCTCCATCCACTTGTCGGTGGGATCGAACTTGCGACGCAAGCGATTCGTCGACTGGTTGAGATCACCCAGCGCGTCGTCCAGTTCGTCTTTCTTCTCGCGAGCCACAGTTTTTTGTGACTCCGTCGCCGTGCGGCCGCGCGTTCGGCCGGAGGCCTTGGCGGCCTGCGCAGTGGATTGGCCGTTTTCGGCTCGGTTCTCGGCCCATTTCCGGAATTCATCCACGCCATCTTCGACTTTGCGAATTTTGTCGGCGACCTGCGCCTTGGTGAAGGCCAGTTGCGCACTGGCCATTCCGGCTGCCGCCACGAAAGTAAGGATCGTCCACGCCAGAAGGTGCTTCTTCATCATCGACTCTCCCTCGAGCTTACTCTAGCCGTTTACTTCCTGGCAGGATCGACTGAGATCAAGACCGCCTCGGTCCACGTCATGTCGAGCTGGTCGCCGACCTTCAGCAATGCGCTCCATGCGGATGATGGCCGGATATGTGACATTCACGGACGCCTGTGCCGAAGGTGTGACTGATATAGGATAAACGCGCACGTCATCAAATTCTGTGAGCAGCAGAGGGAATATCGGACTGGGCGTTCGAATGACCGTGTTGCTCATCACGGTGGTTGCGTCTTTCCATTCTGCTCACGGCGCGGCGGCGCAGTCGGCGCCTGACTCGACGACACCAACCACGGGCACTGGACCCTCTCGGAGCGTCACGTTGTACGCCGACGCGCCGGCCGAGCCAACTGCGCCAGACGTCGTCAACCGCGATGCCGAAGGTCGCGCCACGGTGCGAGCCGTGCGCATCGGTCAGCCGCTGCACATCGATGGTGCTCTCGACGAGTCGCTGTACAGCGACGTGCGATCGATCTCCGACTTCATTCAGGTCGAGCCCGACGGCGGTCAGGACGCGACCGAACGCACCGAAACATGGATCGCCTTCGACGACGACCATGTCTACGTCGCGTTCAAGGTCTGGGACAGCCAGATGGATACGTTGATCGCGACGGAAATGCGACGCGACAGCACCAACAGCTGGCAGGGCAACGATCTCGTCTCGTTCATCTTCGACACGTTCTACGACCGGCGGACCTCGTTCACGTTCACGATGAACCCGCTCGGCGGACGCTCAGACGGGACAATGGTCAACGATCGGCAATACAGCAGCGATTGGAATCCGGTCTGGGAGACGAAGGCGGGGCGCTTCGATGGCGGCTGGACGGTCGAAGCCGCGGTGCCATTCAAGTCGCTGCGGTATCAACCGGGCACGGCGCAGGTGTGGGGATTCAACGCCATGCGCGTGAAGCGGTCCAAGAACGAGATCTCCACGCTGACCAAGGTGCCGCCGGCACGAGGGCAGTCGGGATTTCAGCAGCCGCAGTTCGCGGCCACGCTCGTCGGGATCGAGGCCCCTCGCAGTGGAGCCAACCTCGATATCAAACCGTACGGGATTTCCAGCCTGACCACGAACGAGATCGCGACACCGAGGATTTCGAACCATCCGGAGGCCGAGGCCGGTCTCGACGTGAAGTATGCGGTCACCCAGGGACTCGTCGCCGACCTCACGATCAACACCGACTTCGCGCAGGTCGAAGCGGACGAGCAACAGATCAACCTCACGCGTTTCAATCTGTTCTTTCCGGAGAAGCGCGATTTCTTCCTCGAGAACCAGGGCACGTTCTCGTTCGGCGGCGTGCCGATCAACAGCGCGGGCGGGAACTTCGGCGGCGGCTTCATCGGCGGCTCGACTCTCGCCCCGATCATGTTCTACAGCCGCCGGATTGGCTTGTACGGTGACCAGGAGGTACCGCTCAACATCGGCGGGCGGCTTACCGGACGCGCCGGCAAATACAGCGTCGGGGTCCTCAACATTCAGACCGGCGACAAGTCGGAGTTCGGCGCTCCAGCCACCAACTTCAGCGTCGTTCGCGTCAAACGCGACGTACTGCGCCGGAGCAGCGTCGGCTTGCTCTTCACCAACCGCTCGGAATCAACCGTCGGTGACGGCGCCAATCGTGCGTATGGCCTCGACGGCACGTTCGCGTTCTTCGAGAACCTGCAGATCAACACGTATTGGGCCGGGACGGTCACGGACGCACTGAGCTCGCGGGACAGCACCAGCTATCGCGGGCAGGTCGACTACTCGGGTGATCGCTACACAGTGCAGGTCGAGCGGCTGAAGGTCGGTGACAACTTCAATCCCGAGGTCGGCTTTCTGCGCCGGGACAACATGGTGCGCGACTACGCGCGCTTCAAGTTCAGCCCGCGACCTCGGAACCGAAGCGCGATTCGCAAGTACGTCTACGACGCGTCGATCGACTACATCGAGAACACCGATGGCCGGCTCGAGTCGCGGGAGCGGGCGGCGGAATTCGCGCTGGAGTTCCAGAGTGCCGATCGCTTCAGCGTCAACTACACCAACTCATTTGAGTTCGTGCCGCGGCCCTTTCCCCTCGGCAGCGTCATCGTGCCCATCGGCTCGTATCAGTTCGACACGTTCCGCGTCGGCTACAGCATCGGTCAGCAGCGCAAGGTGGCCGCCAACCTGACCGCGGAGTTCGGCTCGTTCTATGACGGTCACAAGACGACGTTGAGCGCGGCGCGCGGAAGAGTGCCGATCACGAATCAGCTGTCGGTGGAACCGACCTATTCGTTCAACCACGTGACGATTTCAACGGGAGAGTTCATCACGCACCTGGCGGGATCGCGCGTGACCTACTCGATGACGCCGCTGATGTTCGTCAGCGCCCTGCTCCAGTACAACTCTGGGACGGCCACCGTCTCGACCAACGCCAGGTTTCGGTGGGAGTACCGGCCCGGCAGCGAGTTGTTCCTCGTCTACAACGACGAGCGCAACACGTTGACGCGCAGCTTTCCATCGCTCAACAACCGGGCGTTCATCGTGAAGATCAATCGACTGTTCCGCGTCTAGCGCCGTTGTCGTCTGCGACACGCCGAGTCGTTGAAAAGTGCCCTGGCAGCGCCTCACGTGCGCGCCTCACACGCCTAGTGGCGTCAGGTTGTAGCAGCGAGCCAGATCGTTGACGGCCGTTCGCAGGACGCCCCAATAGCGTTCGGCCTGCGTGCCGTATTTCCCCCGCACCAGACCTGATTGATCTTGCGTGCGTCGTCTAAAACGCTCTCCACCTGCGGCCGCGTTTCCATGCGCTCGGCCACCTGCGCCTTAGAGAACACCACTTGCGCCAGCGCCACACTGCCAGGCACCAGACAGGCGAGGACCACTCCGAGCTACCCCGAAAGACTACTCGGCACCCAGGGTTCAATCAGTCGAACATCGCTGCCAGGCGTCGAGAGACTCGAAGAACTGCTTTGACTCAGCGACGGAGTACTCAGCGATGTATTCAAGCAGCAGCTTCTTGTGTTTGCAGAGTCGTTTCTCGACGTACCAATTGAGCGGAAACGTGACGTCGTCCTTTCGCACCAGGCCCGAGCGTACCGCCGCTTGCAACTGACTCACCTCGAACAGAAAGCGGTCATACCTGTCCGTGATGAATCGCTGTGTCTCCGTGCGGTTCGGCTCGTTTGGCCGTAAGGCGGCTTCGATTGCCAGGGGAACATCTCGCGGGAAGATGCGCACTGTCAGGCCTGGCGCAATCTCGTATGTGCGCCCTTCCTCCCAGTCGAGCATCGTCATCGCCTGCCAGCCGTCATCGGTCATCATGCCGTTGATCATCGTGCGCGCCATCTCTGCCTGTTTCCATTCGAGCTCCTTGATGCTTTGCGATACGCCTCGCCGGAAATTCGCGATGCCGACCGTCGCGGCGACGAGCGCGCTGATGATCGCTACGTACTTCGCAACCAATTCAACCCGGTTGGGGTCAGGCACGGCGTCCTCCCTCTAGACGTGTCGAGCCTCGAGACTTCTCTGCACGTCAGAACTTGAGCGTCCAGCCGCTCTGAATCTGACTGGAGGAGGCGCGCTGGCCATCCTTGTTGACGCGCGTGCCAGCCAGGTACTCGACGACGATGTCCACGAACGGAACCGGATTCCACATCAGATTAATCGATGTCCGCTGGGTCCGATGGAACGCGTCCTCCGTCTGAATATCGAGGTTGCTGACGTTCACCACGCCGTATGTCACGGCGGTTGTGAACACTCGCGACCAGGCGTGCTCGTACCCGAAGTAGCCGCTCGCGACGGGGAGCGCGCGAAGGCTGACCTGCACGGGGTCGTACACGGCATCCTGTCCGCCGAGTGAACTCAGGTCCGCGATGTAACGTCCGATCCCGGATCCGGCGTTCACAGCAAACTTGACGCGGTCGTCCGCATCCCAGCGCGGCACGAGGACGCCGCTGATGTTCCCGCCGATGCCAGCCGTGGCAAGTGCGTCGACTGAATCGCCGGGTACTTCGCCGCGTAGCTGCCTGACCAGCAGCGATAACTGGATGTGATCCGTGTAGAGCGCCAGTCCTCGTTTCTTGCCCGGATGGAACTTCAGCCGCGCGATGAAGTCGGGGGTGAGGTTGACGCCCTGGGCACCTGTGAGGTCTGGCGCGGGATTCTCGACGGCGAATGCCCACTGGTAGCGTGCACCCGTGCCTTTCGGCGTCCAACGAAACAGCGGCTGCCGGAGCCGCGAGATGGCGTTCAGGCCTTCGAAGTCGATCCCGATGGGGTCGGCCTCCGGATCTGAAAACGTGGACCAGGTCTGGCCGACGACGAAGCGGTCGGTCTGCAGGAATGCGTGCCGCAGCCTCGACGTCCGGCTGGCGCCAGCGAAGTCGGTTTCGATGAACAGGCGCATCGGCCCTCTCTGACTCGGCATCCGAAGCTCGGTGCTCAAGCGACTCGCGATCGGCGAGTAGACTGTGCGCGCCTCGTCTCCAGCTCTCGGTACACCGACGGGAATCGAGGAGGTCACGAACCGATCCTCTGTCCCGAGCGCGCTCAGCGTGTGAACCGCGACCAATCGCGCCTGGCCGCCGAGCTTGAAGGCCGACTCGGTGCCGGGAATGCGGATCGAACCCGGGAACTCTCCTGCCGAAACGACCATCGCAGGAAGATCCGGCGTGGGCTCGGCAGCCGTACGACTTGTCGGCTGCTGCGACAGAGGTGCCTGAGACCCGACTGCGGCGATCGCTGTCGTCGTCGCCGGTACATTCGTACCTTCGACCCGCTGCTGCAGCGCTGCCAGCGTTCGCCCCTGCTCCTCGATGATTCGAGCCTGACGATCGATCGCCGCGCGCTGGTCGATCAGGAGCTGCCGCAGCTCCGCGATCGCCGAGTCAGTACTCGTCGTCGTTTGCGCGAAGACCGAACAGGGAGACACGATCAGGACAGCGGCAGCCAGGGCACTGAGCCGAACATGATCGGGCCGCATCGCGGAGTTCTCCTACGCCGGCTCCAATGCGCGGGAGGTTCGAGCGACCGTGCCGGCGGTGCGATGCTCCACGTGGAACGACGCTGGCCCGAGTTCCGGACCAGCGCCTTGCCGTCCTACTGCACCGGACCCACTTCGAGAGTGACTTTGTTGATCCGGCCGGTGAATCGCGTGTCCGCGCCGATGCCGATTCCCAGCGCCACCGGCGTCTGGTTGTCGATGCCGACGTCTGCGGTCTCGTCCGCCGAGAAGATATTCGGCTGTGTCTTCTCGACGCGCCCTTCGGCGACCGGTTTGCCGTTGATGAGGAGCGTCGCCTTGCCGCCCTTGCCGACACCGCCGCCGTCGTAGACGAAATCGAGCGTGACCGTGACGGGACCGGGAGGAAGCGCCTGCTGAGACGCGACGGTGTACCGCGCCAGGCCGAGAAAGTTGTAGACGTATGCGGGCTTGCCATCCTTCATGTACAGCGACCACCCGCCAAAACGTCCGCCCTGTGACAGGATGGCGCCGTTCGCGCGCGTGGCTGGGATCACCAAGTCCGCGGTGATCTTGCTCGACCGGTTCTTGATGTTCATGAAGGTGTTTTCGAGCATCCCCTGCATGCCCTCGTAGAGCGTCAGCGAGGTCCGGCTACCCAGGACGTCGGGCCGACCCGCGAGCGCCGGGTTGGTACGCTCGATGGTCCGGTCGTCGATGGGCAGCACGTGGTACTTCTCTGCCTCCTTCATGAACAGGGCCTCCATCTCCTTCAGCTTCGCACCCTGTTCGGCTGCCAGGTTCTTGGTGAGGCTGAAATCGGTTTCGACGTCGTAGAGTTCCCACACATCGGACGTCAGGGGCTGCAGCCCGCTCGTCTGCCACGGCGCTCGGTGGATGACGCGCGCGAACCAGCCGTCGTTGTAGATCGCGCGGTTACCGAACATCTCGAAGTACTGCGTCTTGTGCCGCTCCGCCGCCGTGGCATCGTTGAAGGCGTAGACCATGCTCGTGCCTTCGATTGGCGTCTGCACCGTCCCGTTGACGCTCTTGGGCTCGGGCAGGCCAGCGGCCTCGAGGATCGTCGGCGCGATGTCGATGACGTGCGAGAACTGCGTGCGCAGACCGCCCTTGTCCTTGATCCCTTGCGGCCACTGGATGGCCACGCCGTTGCGAGTGCCGCCGAAGTCGGACGCCACCTGCTTGGTCCAGGAGAAAGGCGTATCGAACGCCACGGCCCAACCGGCCGCCATGTGCGGGAAGGTTTCCGGACCGCCCCACTTGTCGATCAGCGGGATCAGATCTTCGACCTTCTCGGCGACTCCGTTGAAGTACGTCATCTCGTTGTACATCCCGACGAAGCCGCCTTCTGCGCTCGAACCGTTGTCGCCGGCGATGTAGATAAATAGCGTGTTGTCCAACTCGCCGATGTCGGCGAGCGACTGACGGAACCGCCCGATCTCGGCATCGGTCTGCTCGAGGAAGCCGGCGAACACTTCGGCCTGGCGCGCGAATAGACGGCGCTGATCGGCTGGCAGCGAGTCCCAGGCAGCCAGGTCTTTCGGCCGCTCACCGAGCTTCGTGTCCGCGGGGACGATGCCCAGCTTCTTCTGCCGCTCGAGCGATTCAACACGCACCTGGTCCCAGCCCTTGTCGAACTGACCCTTGTACTTGTCGGCCCACTCCTTCGGCACGTGATGCGGCGCATGCGTCGCACCGGTGGCGTAGTAGACGAAGAACGGCTTGTCCGGCGTCATCGACTGCTGTGCCTTGACCCAGTTGATCGCCTGGTTGGTCATGTCCACGGTGAAGTGGTAGTTGTCCATCTTCGGCGGATCGATCTTGATCGCGCCGTCGTAGATGAGCGGATACCACTGGTCGGTCTCGCCGCCGATGAAACCGTAGAATTTGTCGAAACCCTGATGCAAGGGCCAGCGGTCGAACGGACCCGACACGCTCGTCTCCCATGCCGCCGTCTCATGCCATTTGCCGAACGCGCCGGTGCTGTATCCGTTCAGCCGCAGCATCTCGGCGAGTGGCGCGACGCTATTCGGATTCTGGCCGGTGTTGCCGGGGAACGCCGTCGCCGTCTCCATGATCGAGCCGGTGTTGACGGTGTGGTGATTGCGTCCCGTCTTGAGCGCATTGCGCGTCGGCGAGCACAGCGCCGTCGTGTGGAAGTTGTTGAAGCGCAGGCCAGCCGCAGCGACCTGATCCATCGTCGGTGTGCGGATAGGACCGCCGAAGGTACTCGGCCCGCCGAACCCGACGTCGTCGATCAGCACGATCACGACGTTGGGCGCGTTGCTCGGCGCCTTCACCTCGAAGCGCGCCGGTGGCTTGGCGTTGCGCGCATCGAGCTCGGTGTAGGTCTGCGGACTCGGCTCCGCGATCGGCAGCACGGTGCGGTCGATCCCGCCCGGAGCGTTGGCCGGTGCAGCAGGCTGTGCCGGCGGCGCCGAATTGCACGCGGCCACCCCTACGAGCAACGCGATGCCGAGAGCGATACGAATGCCTGGTGTTCTCATCCTGTCCCTCACTTGATCTCCACGAGCATGAATACGGGTTACAGCGCTTTCACCAAACGGAATCCAAGATGGTTCGTCGGAGTACTGACATCGCCCTTACCCCGCGTGCCGACCATGTAACGCGAGCAGGTACTGATCGGTGCACAGGAAGGAACCGCCGCGATGGACGCGTTTCATCACGCCGGGTTCGCTCGGATCCAAGGAGGTTGCAGGACCGCTCGGGTTACGAGCGACGGTCGCGGTCGCAGCCAGTTCGGCGTAGTAGTCCGGGCGATACCAGTCACTCACCCACTCCCAGACATTCCCGCCCACGTCGTAAAGCCCGTAGCCGTTCGGCGGAAACTGCGCGACCGGCGCGATCCCGACGAAGCTGTCTTCACCGGTGTCGTGATCGGGAAAGTGACCCTGATGGGTGTTCGCCCTCCACGCGCCGCCCTCTTTGAATTCGTTGCCCCACGGAAAGACCTGCCCCGTCAGACCGCCGCGCGCCGCGAACTCCCATTCCGCTTCGGTCGGCAGTCGCTTGCCGGCCCACTGCGCGTACGCGACCGCGTCCGCGTACGCGATGTGCACCACGGGAAAGCGCTCCTTGCCCGCGATCGAACTCTTCGGACCGAGCGGATGGCGCCAGCTCGCTCCGCTGACCTCCGACCACCATTGATAGGCATCCGTGAGCGGAACGGCATGATCCGGCGGTGTAAAGATCACCGAACCGGGCACCAGGCTCTCCGGTGGCGCACCGGGAAAG
Source organism: uncultured Acidobacteriota bacterium (assembly GCA_963772955.1). Lineage (GTDB taxonomy): Bacteria > Acidobacteriota > Vicinamibacteria > Vicinamibacterales > UBA2999 > Gp6-AA40. Next base: position 25,859 of record CAVYZF010000001.1, read on the forward strand.
TCTTCCGCGCGCGGTTTCTGCTCGGCGACGGTGACGTAGCCAGTGGCCTTCACGAAGCGCGCGAACTGTTCGTTCGTGACTTCGGTCGCATCCATCCAGAAGCCGTCCACGAGCACGCGATGCACCGGACGGGAGTCGGTGGTGGCCTGCATCCCGACCGCGTCATGCATGTCGGTCGGATCCTGCGCGCCCATCGAGAACTCGCCGCCTGGAATCCACACCATGCCTTCCGGCGCGGCCCCGGGCGGCGTGTTCCTGTTCTCGACGGTCGGGAGAAATCGATTCGACGTCGCCGCTGCGGCGGCAGGCGGCACGTCGGCGGCAGATGGCCTCGGCCTCGAGCGCGTCGTGGTAAAGACAAAGATCGCAGCGGCAGCGACCGTCAAAAGGGCGGCCCACATCCACACACTTCTCTGTGGGCGCGAATGTGATGCGGCGTGAACTGGCTTCGAACGTCGCTTGCTCATATGTGTCGTTTTGGGCGGTTGCTGAAGAACGCAATCTGTAATGCAGAAGGCAAAATGCAGAATTCTGAATTCTCCATTCTGAATTACGGGTGCTCACTGGAGTCGTCGCCCAAATCACCAAGCGAGCGACTGACGTACCGTTGACCGTCCAGCGCCGCGTGGACGGCGGCAACCAGATCGTCTCCGGCCGTATCCTTCAGGACGTATCCCAGCGCGCCGGCTGCAAGGCCGGCCTCCACCAGCATCGGCTCGGAATGCACCGTCACGAGCACGATCCGCGCGTTCGAGTTGTTGCGCCTGATGACCGTGGCCGCTGCGATGCCGTCGAGACGTGGCATGGCGATGTCCGCAACTGTCACGTCGGGCAGGAGGCGCGCCGCCGCGTCCACCAGGGCGCGACCGTCCGCCACACACGCGATGACGTCGAAGTCCGCTCCGAGCAACTTGCGCAGGCGTTCCGCAGTCTCCGCGTGGTCTTCCGCAAGGAGCACTCGTGGGCGGTTCATGTGTTCACAGTCCCGGCCGAATGGGCACGCGGGCCTCGATCGACGTGCCTTCCCCGGTTTTCGACGACACCTGCAGCCGTGCATGAACGAGCCGTGCGCGTTCTCGCATGCTGATGAGACCGAGCGACTCCTTCTCCTGCATCGTTTGCAGATCGAACCCTGCACCGCGATCGACAACGCGCAACACGAGTTCGCCGCGTACCGTTGTCAAAGTGACGGAGGCATGGGTCGCGCCGCTGTGTTTCACGACGTTGTGCAGCGCTTCCTGGGCGATGCGATACAGGCACAGCGCTGCGTTCATGTCGAGTGCCGCCGGCACTTCAGCGAGCTCTGAATCGATGACGATCCGGTGGGCATGGGCCAGCTGTGCGCAATAGCGCCGAATCGACTCTCCGAGCCCAAGTCGCACCAATCCGGCTGGATGCAGGCCTCGGGCAATCCGGTGCAAGTCCGAACCGATGCTGGCCGCCTCGGCGGCCACCATGGCAACCTGCGCCCGAACGTCCTCCGGCGCATTCGTCAGCAGCTGACGAAGCACTCCGAGCTCCGCGGACAGGAGCGCGATTCTCTGGGCAATGTCATCGTGCAGCTCGCGCGACAGCCTGGTGCGCTCTCGTTCATATGCAGATTCCGCGTCTCCCTCAGCAGGCAGCAGGCGTGCGCTGTGCATAGTGTTGTTGGAAGCTGGCGCCATCATGGTTGCGATGGCACCGTCCTGCGAGAGGAGAACTACCTGCGGGAGTGGCCCGAAAAAGTACGGGGGTCGGCGTTGCGGGGTGGTTACTCGACGAATAGCCGACGGTCGAGCGCGTATCTCACGAGTTCGGCCGTGGAGGTCACGCCGAGCGTCTCCATCATCTCGTATTTATGGCCTTCGACCGTTCGTGTCGAGAGGCCAAGGTTCCCAGCAATTTCCTTCATGCGCTGGCCCTTGACGATCAGGCGCAGGATGTCGCGCTGCCGCGGCGTCAGCTGCGGCTCGGTGGCTTTCGCCGTGCCCGCCATACGGGTCATGACCTCATTCGTGACCGTTGGCGTGATGTAGACCTTGCCCTCGAGCGCATGTCGAACGGCGGCGAGGAGCTCGTCGCCAGCCGACTCCTTCAAGAGGAATCCGGAGGCGCCGCCTCGAATGACATCAGTGGCGAGGTCCGCGTCGTGATGCATGGTCAGGACGATGACCTTGCTCTCGAGCCGCTCGCGTTTCAGACGAGCGAGGACGTCGAGACCACTGAGCAGGGGCATGGACAGGTCCGTAATGATCACGTCCGGGCGAAGCCGTATGGCCGCATCCACGAGTTGCTGGCCATCGCGAACGGCGCCAACCACGTCGAAGCCGGCGTCTTTGAGAATCTTCGCGAGGCCGTCGGTGACAATCGTGTGATCGTCGGCGAGAAGCACCGTGGGTTGGCGCATCAGGCCACCCCTTCAGCCTCACCAGAGTCGCTTGCCTTCGCAGGAATCCTGGCGCGGATACGCGTCCCCTGCGTGTCGCCCGTGACGATGCTCACCGTGCCTCCCGCGATCTTGGCCCGTTCGATGATGCTGACCAGTCCGAGACCTTTGCCGGTCTTCGCAGGGTTCCTGCTGTCGAACCCGCGGCCATCATCCGCGATCGTAATTTCCACATGATCGCTGGCGTGCACGAGTCGAACGTCGGCGCGGCTGGCGCCAGCGTGAGCGATCACGTTGCGCAGCGCCTCCTGCGCGATTCGATACAAGCAGAGCGCGGCATCCGGACTAATGGATGCAAACTCTCCTTCCGCACTGCATCTCATCGTCACGCCGTGCGCCCGTTCGAGCTCACCACAATACGAGGTGAGGCCCTTCACCAGGCCGAGGTGCTGCAGGACGGTGGGATGCAGATCGTGCGAGAGGTGACGAACGTTGCGCGCGAGCGCGAGTGTCTGCTGCTGCAGATCCGCCAGTTCCTTCTGGAGATCGCCGCTGATCTGATACTCGCCAAGGCGCTGCTTGACGCCGCTGAAGGCGATCGACACTCCCGCCAACTGCTGGCTCACGTCGTCGTGCAGGTCGCGCGCGATGCGCGTGCGTTCCGCTTCCTGGGCGGTGATCAGCCGGCCGGCGAGATCCTGATTCTCACTGGCCGCCACACGGTACTGCTGTTCGCTGCGCCGGAGCGCCATCTCGGTCCTGCGTCGCCTGGCGTGCTGGACAACCAGTCCGGCAAGGAGCGCGCTCTGCAGCACGACGAACACCGCAACCCCGATGATGTACGGCTTGTATTGATCCCAGACGCCCGGCTGCCGAAACAGGATGGTGCTCCCCGCCGGCAGCAGTGTCTCGGAGATGCCCCATCTTTGGAGCTCGCGCCAGTCGTACATCGCTCGCTGGGAGGCTAGAGGTGGCGTCTTGATGGTCGCGGCCAATTCACCGCTCAGGAGGCGTACGCCGACGCTCGCCGTGTCTTTGGCCACATCTTCTACCGACAGGATTGGGCCACCGACCACGCCGCTCCCCATCTGGTGGCTGAACAGTCCGAAGAGCGGTGCGTTCGCCACCTCGTGAAGCTCGGCGAGCACACGATCCTCCGTTTGTGTAAACCCTTTCGCGTCCACAGACAGGAGCCCGTACAGAAGCGCCGAATTGGCCGGCAGCGTCGCCGAGCGTTTCAGCATCTCGGCGAACGACAGTTCATTGAACCACGTCAGTGTCAGTCGATCGGCGAATGATTGGAAGTCGCGGACCAACTCCTCGCGCCAGGCTCGCTCGAGCGGCGAGTCACCCAGTACCGTGATCAGGTTGGTGGTCTGCGGACGGAGGCGCAGGATGTCTTCGACGATGCGCACCGGGTCGACGGCGATCGGAACCACAGCTTCATTCGCGGTCAGAACCTCGTGCTGCACCCACCGGTGATCTACACCGGCCAGGAGAAGAGGTGTCGTCGGAAAGAGTTGGTCGCGGTACTTTCGTGCGAACATCGCCGCCGGCGCACTGATCGTAATGACCAGGTCCAGTCGTTGACCCGCAAGGCTCGACCGCAGGTAATTTGCGACGACCTCCTCTGCAAGGGCCCCCGCCGATGGCGTCGGCCGTACCGACACCTCGAAGAAATTGATCGGCTCAGGAGACTGCTTGCTCAACTCTGCGCGGAATGCGCGCGCGAAGGCGACGTCGGTCGCGTACCCGATGTCGAACGAATGCAGGATCAACACACTGCGAGGCGCTGGCTGCGCGGCGCTCGCGGACGCGAACATCAGCGTGAGCCCGAACGCGTAGACAAGGCTACGCCGCGCATGCGTCTATTACCGCTCAATCGGCGAGTTGGACACCAACCTGGCGAGGCACGCCCGGCCGACTACCGATGGCGGTCGGAGGCGCTGCGTTTGTACCGGTGATGTAATCCTCATTCGTGAGGTTGCGCGTGTACGCGCCAATCGACCAGCGCTGGTGCTTCGGCCCAAACTGGGCACTGACGTCCAGCAATCCAAGCGGACTCTGCCGCTGGATCGAGTCGTTGAACGGCGTGAAGAACACGGTCGTCTTCCACGTCGCATCGGCGCGAATCGACAGCGAGTTCGAGCGACCGATGGACCTTGTCCAATCGATCCACGTGCGTCCCGACCATTCCGGTGAGTTATTGAGCTTGTTGCCGGCCACGTCACCCGTTACGCCTCCGACGCCGATCGCGATGTATCGATCGTACCGCGTGTCCAGCAAGGCCACGTGCCCCCCAACCTGCACGGCGTCGCCGAGCAGCGTCTGCGCTTCCACCTCGACGCCCTGGATCGTGGACTCGGCGGCGTTCGAGAATGCGACGACTTCAGGCCGAATGGTGGTCTGTACCTGGAGGTCCGTGTAGTCCGTGTAGAACGCCGCCACATTCAGTCTCGCTCGGCCGCCTCGGAGATCAGTCTTGAGCCCACCCTCATAGCTCCAGGCAAATTCGGGGGCGAATCCGAGCCCGGCCTCCGTGGACGTCGGGCTGAAACCGCCGCTCTTGAAGCCGCGGGCTGCGGACCCGTACGCGAGCACGTTCTCGCGGACGCGCATTTCCACTGCGAATTTCGGCGTCCACGCGTCGTTCGAGATCGCGTCGGTGTACGCGTACGAAGAACCGGGCACGAGACTCGCCTGCGCATCGAGGGTGTAGAGCCCACCGGAGTTGTCGATCGTCTTGCGCTCGTGCGTGTAGCGGAGCCCGGCGGTCGCCGTCACGCGCGACGTGAGTCGAGCGGAGGCCTGCCCGAAGATCGCACCGGCGTCCGCATCGACACGAGGATCGAACCGATAGTCGATTCCTGGTTGCGGCAAGCGCACCGATGACGGCATCCGGCTCACCTCATCGAAGAGAAACAGACCGCCGATCCATGTCACCCGTTGATTCCGCGAGGCAATCGTCAGTTCCTCAGAGACCTGGTGCTGGATTTCGTGCACGCGCGTCCGATAGATGTCGAGCTCCGAAATGTCTTCGTCGAACAGGGCATCAAAGTCTTCGTTGCGGAAGGCCGAGAGGCTGGTCACCTGAATGGATGGCGTCACGTTGAAGGTGAAGCGTGCAGACGCACCGGACTGGAATGTCTCACCTTCTGCAGGAAACGACGCGCGAACCTCGTGGAGGTCGGCGGGATTATCAACCTGAAACCCCGGCTTGACGGCGAGAATCTTGTTGTAGAACAGCGGCGTCGGATCGCGGTGGTTCACATCCCCTGAGAGGTGCAACTCGCTGCGCGGATTGAATACGATGCGCAGTTGTCCGCGCGCGGCAATCACGTCCTCTCCGCCAAGAGAATGGTCAGGATGCTCGAGGTCTCGGACGTCGCCGTCGCGGACACCGCGCAGAAAGGAGGCGCTGCCCATCACTTTCTCACGCACGATGGGACCGCTGACGCGGGCCTCGGTGCGGAAGACATCGTCGATTCCGCCGGCGAGACGGACTGAGGCTTCGACCTCATTCGCTGGAGCCCTCGAGATCAGGTTGATCGCGCCCCCGAGACTGTTCCGGCCATACAGTGTCCCCTGGGGACCACGAAGTACTTCGACGCGATCGACCTCCAGAAAGTCTGCGAGCGCCATCGCCGGCCGTGCCAGGTAAACACCATCGAGATACACCGCCGAACTCGGATCGGATCCCGTCAGTACGGCGTTGGTGCCAATTCCGCGGATCGTGAGCTGCGCGAGCCCGGTGTTCTGCGAGAACGTGACCCCGGGGGCGAGACCAGCGACTTGCTCGACTGTGTGAGCTTGCATCCGGGCGAGTGTGTCCCCTGGCAAGACGGACACCGCGATTGGAGTGGCTTGCGCATCGACCGCGCCGGTCTTCTCCGCCGTGACGACGGTGTGCTCGAGGAGCGCGACCGTGAGCGCAAATGAGACAGTTGATCGCTCGCCAGCCGCTATTTGGATGGTCTGCCGAACTGGTCCGAACCCGTGGGTCGAGGCGGTCAGCTCGTACTTGCCTCCAGCGAGGCCCTGGAAGTCGAACTGCCCTTCGGCGTTTGTCAGGGTCTCTTTGCCGACAGCCCCCCGGAGCGTGACAGTTGCGCCAGCAAGTGGGAGACCCGTCGCGTCCACTACATTCCCGGAAAGCTGCGCCGAAGGCTGAGCACGCACGTCGCTGAACCACAGCGCACAGAAAAAGACACACATGATCCACAAGCGAAATCGCCGAACGCGGAACACTCGCATCTGTCTAACGAAAAGGAGGGCAAAGGTCGTCGACCACGACCTCGCAAAAGCTTACCTCGGCTCCAGCCGTGACGGCGGCGGTCGGAACACTCTTCGTCGTAACTGCTGGCTAATCCCCGATGATCAAGTGCGAGTCGCCGAACTCGTGCCACAGATATCCCTCCCGCTGCGCCTCGCGATACGCTCGGTCGAGATGCGACGGCGAGAGATTACCGCCAGCGGCGACGATGACCTGCTCGATCATCGCAAGATGCGTGGCGTGCGGCTCGTGAAGGCCCGTGATCAGCCCGTTCACTGCACGGAGCGGGCGATCGTCGCCGATCACGAGACCGGTCCACCCTTCACCTGCTGACGTCGTTCCCCGGTGATCGGTCACGGTTTCGAGTGCGCGCACGACCGTCGTGCCGACAGCAATGACACGGTGGCCCGCTCGCTTCGCCGCATTGACACGCTCGGCGGTCTCCAGCGGCACGCGATAGAACTCCTCGTAGGGTGGCTCGTGATCTTCGAGACTCGCGACCCCCGTGTGCAGCAACAGCGGCGCGATCTCGATGCCCCGGGACACGAGCCGGGTCACGAGCTCTGGCGTGAACGGCCGCCCGGCCGACGGCATCTCTGCACTGCCCGGTTCAGTCACGAAGACAGTTTGGTACATCGACCCCGGCCACGACGCCGGCACATAGCCATAGCGAATCGGGCTGCCGAACCGTTCGAGATAGCCCAGCACCGGCTCGTTCAGCTCCAGCGCGGCGATCCACAGTCGCGACTGCGCGTCCAGACGGTCGACGAACGGATACGGAGCCAGGAGCGTGACGCAGCCGCCGGCCTCGAGCTCGTAGATCGTTCCCGCACGCCCATCGCGAAAGGGTAGCGAGGCGACCGGACCCTGGCGCCGCACCTCGATCACCCAGACGTGTCCCGGCAGTCGCGTGGAAAGATGCACCTCGAATCGATCGCCATTCCTCGCGCGTGCCACGAGCGCCGCGTTCAGCGTTCCGCTCGTGTTGACGACGAGCAGGTCGCCGGGCGCGAGCCATCGCGGCAACTCGCTGAACCGTGAGTGCGCGATCGAGTCGGTGTCGATGCGCGAGACGAGCAAGCGCACGGCGTCTCGTGTCAACCCGCGCGCCTCCGGCGGCTCCGCCGCTTCGAGATGCGGCGCCAGCGTGAACATGTCGATCACACCTGCTGCAGCCATCGCGCATCCTCGTGTTGTGCCGCGAACCGCTCTCCGCGCACCGCGTCCGCGTCCTGATCGAACAGCCAGTTCCAGAACGGTATGGTCACCTCGGGCAGCGGCCGGTCGGAGATGTCCTGACCTGGGAATGCTTCCTGATGCATCCGTGTCCGCATGTCCCCTGGATCCACGAGAACAGCGGAGACTCCGTGCTCGCGCAGTTCGAGGGCGAGTGTCCGGGTGAGCAACTCGAGCGCCGCCTTCGTCGCGCCGTAAGGGCCCCAGCCCGGGTAGGCCGCGGTCGCGGCATCACTCGTGATGTTCACGATCAGCCCGCGCCGCTCGGCCAGCAGCGGCACCGCCAGCTGCGACAGCACCAGCGGCGCGCCGACATTGACCGGGAACAACTGACCGAAGCGCGGGGCGTCGAACGTCATGAGCGGTCCGATCGCACCCAGCTGTGACGCGTTGTTCACGAGCACGTTCAACCCGCCGAGCTGCCGCGCCGCGTCGATCATGTGTGCGCGTACCTGCGCATCAGTGATGTCGCCGGCGACCGGGAGCACGGCCGGGGCCCGCGTCGACAACTCGCCGGCGGCGGCCGCAAGCGCATCGCGATCGCGGCCTCCGATGACGAGCTTGTAGCCACGCTCCGCGAGCACGCGCGCAATCACCAGCCCGAGCCCACGGCTCGCACCTGTCACGAGAGCGATTCGAGTCGAGTCAGTCATGAGCCTTTCCCACCTTCCCTAACGACCATTAGGCGGGTCTGAGGACCCGCCTCTACGTCGAGACGACACCAGCATCGAACTTCAAGTGCACTTGAAGTCAAGCGGAAAGTCACGCAGACTGGGTTCGTGGGTGAGGCACTGACGATCGGCGAGGTCGCGGAACGCAGTGGCGTGGCCGCGTCCGCGCTCCGCTTTTATGAGGATCAGGGATTGATCGCCGCGGAACGGACCGATGCCGGGCATCGGCGATATCCGCGCACGGTTCTGCGTCTGGTGGCCTTTATCGTCTTCGCGCAGAAGGTGGGCCTGTCGCTGGAGGAGATCCGCGAGCAGCTGTCGAAGCTGCCGCGCAATCGTGCACCCGATCGTGCCGACTGGGGCAAGCTCACGGGCGGCTGGACAAAGCGCATCGAGGAACGGATCGCCGAGCTCGAGCGGATGAAGTCGACGCTCAATGAGTGTATCGGGTGCGGGTGTCTCTCACTCGACCGCTGTCAGCTGGCCAATCCTGGCGACCGCGCCGCGCGCCGCGGTGCCGGCCCGCGCTACTGGATTCAGTCCTCGCGCACGTAACCTGCAGCGCACTGACGACGGATGAGCGGCGGGCGTGGCGCATACTGCGGCTCTCGAGGAGAACGCGATGCCCACTCTGATCTGGATTGCTAGCGCCCTCGCTGCCGGAATCCTGGCTCGAGCGCATTCAGCGCTCATTGAACGAGAACGACCAACACCGATAGATGTGCCGTCAGCGATCGTCGGTCGACGGCTTACTTCGGCGGCGTCGGCGAACTGAGCGGCGCGCCCGGCATCGCGCCCTTGGATTCAACCAGACGACGCGCCAGGTAGTTCACCACCTGCGCATCACTCCGCACCGCTGTCAGATACGCGGCGCGCAGCAGTTGCTCCTTGCGACCGCGCAGCGTCTGCGTGATGCCGTCGCGCACGGCCGGCATCGAGAGATCGCGCTGCCCTGCCGGTTCGTGGGCAACGATCAACATGAGGGCATACGCGCCATTCGAGGTGGCCACGTTCACCGCACCAGCCTCCTTGCCCAGCACGGCGTCGCGCAGCGGTGGCGGTGCCTGCCGGAGCTGTGACAACGGGATGAGCCCAAGATCTCCGCCGCGCGGAGCCGACTCGGGATCCTCGGAGTACCCGACTGCCAGATCGCGGAACGACGCGCCCGCTTTCAAGCGCTCCATCAACATCTGGACTTTCGCCGCCGCCGCCTGCGGTGTCGTCGCATCGTCGCCCGTGCGGTTGCCGACGCGAGCGTCGCGGACGGGCGTCACGACGATCTGCGCCACGTGGTACGACTCCTCGGCGATGTTGAACTGGGCGCGATTGGCGTTGAAGAAGTCCTGGACGTCCTGCTCGCTCACCGCGATCTTCGAGCTGACTTCCTGCGTGATGACCTTCTCCGTCAGCAGCTCGCGTCGCAGGCCCTCGCGGACATCGGCAGGCGTCAGGCCCCGCTGCGACAGCTCCTTCTGGAACGCCTCATCGGCGATGTTCTTGCTGGCGTTGGAATAGGCGGTATCGACGTCGGCTTGCGGGATCTCGACCTTCAAGGCGCTCGCCTTCGACAGCAGGATGTCCTGAACGATCAGATCGTTCAGCAGCGACAGCTTGGCGGTCATCTCCTCGTCGGGTGAGAGGACCTGGGACGAATCCTTCGCGCGCTGGTACGCCTTGTCGACGTCGGCCTTCTTGATCTCCCGACCGTCCACGACCGCCCACGTATCGGCCGAGATTTCCTTCGCAGGAGCGGCGGGCGTGGCGCGACACGCGAACGAGCCCCCCGTGAGAACCAGGGCCATCAGCAGCAATTTCCTGTCAACCATAGACGGGCAGAGTACTTCCTGATTACGCCGCGAACAAGTCAGGCACGCCGACGGCTTGACGGAAGCCGGTCTGGCACACAAGATCCGGACACCCGATGCACTCACGGACTCTTCTTGCGGCCGGCTTGTGTCTTTGCCTGATGGGCAGCATATGGACACGCCTTGACGCGCAGCGCTCCGGCGCGTTTCGCGGCTCGACCGAGGATCCCGCCATCAAGTACTCCTCATCCCCGCTGAGCAACGCCGTCATCGACGTCAACAGGAAGATCCAGGACGGGAGCGTGAACCTCACGTCCGAGGGGCGCAGTGGATTCCTGCGCTCCGCGCTCGAGGCGCTCCAGATTCCGGTCGACTCACAACTCCTGGTCTTCTCGCGCGCGAGCCTCCAGGGAAAGCTGATCAGCGAACAGAACCCCCGGGCACTCTTCTTCAACGACCGTGTGGCGCTGGGCTGGGTTCGCGGCGGCGAGATCATCGAAGTTGCCGCGCACGACGAGACCGCGGGCGTCGTCTTCTACACCCTCGATCAGCGCAGCGATCCGGCCGCCGGTTCACCACAGTTCAAACGGGCCTTCGAATGCCTGGGATGCCACGTCGCGGGCGACACGCTCGGCGTACCCGGCTTTCTGATGTTCAGCACGAGCCGTCCGGATCAGTCGCAGGGATTCAGCCTGCCACGGGCGGTCGATCAGAGCGATGCCCTCAGCCGGCGCTTCGGCGGCTGGTTCGTGACGGGAAGCAGCGGCTCCGCGGCGCACATGGGAAACGACGTCGCCGCCATCGAAGGTCCCGCACGTCGAGACCGTGCGTCGGTCGAAGGCCTGTTTGACGCCGACGGCTATCGCACGCTCTCCAGCGACATCGTCGCGCACCTGGTCTTCACTCATCAGGTGGGCATGGCCAACCTGCTCACCCGTGCCAGCTGGCAGGCGCGCGCCGCAGATCCACTCCTGCATCCGCCCTTCACCGCGGCTCCCGGTGAAGAAGATCGGATCGCCGCGATGATGAACGGCGTCGCCAGCGAGGTCGTCGACTATCTGCTGTTCATCGACGAAGCGAAGCTGACCGATCGCGTGAGAGGTGCGTCAGGATTTGCCGAGCGCTTTTCATCGATGGGCCCTCGAGACAACCGAGGGCGCTCGCTGCACGAGCTCGATCTCGATCGACGTCTCATGAAATATCCGTGCAGCTATCTGATCTACTCGCCGGCGTTCGACGCGTTGCCTGTGCGGGCTAGGGACCCGATCTACCGCCGCATGTGGCAGGTGCTGTCAGGAGATGAACAGGGCGAGCGCTACCGTTCGGCACTCTCTCTCTCGGATCGACAGGCGATCGTCGAAATTCTGCGTGACACCAAGCCCGACCTCCCCACCTACTTTCAAGCCGTGACGAGATGAGGGGGCGCCGCGTTACTGCGGTGTCCTGGCGAGCAACCGATTCGTCTGCTCGAGACTGGCGAGTGCATCCTCGTCGCCCGGCTTGAGAGCGAGCGCGCGCTCGAATCTCTGCCTGGCTTCGTCGTAGCGGCCGGCCGTGAGCAACACTTTGCCGGCCAGGAGATGCGCCGTCGGATCGGCGGCGCGAAGCGTGGCCGCGGCATCGAGTTGTTTGAGCGCACCCTGATTGTCACTGGCGTCCACGAGCGCCAGCGCGTAGTTGAGCCGGAGGTCGACGTTGTCCGGCCACCCTTCGAGGGCTGTCTGATAATGACCGAGCGCTTCCTGCGGCTGACGTTTCTGCGTGAGCAGCGTGCCCATCCCGAAATGTGCCGCCGGCGATCGCGGCGATTCGTTCAACGCCCTGCCGTAGAAGGCCGCCGCCTCATCCCACGTGCCACGATCCGCAAGGAGTGCGTTGCCGATATTGACGTAGTTCGCCACGCGATCGGCGCGCGTGTTCTCGATCGAGACGAACGTCACGATCGCCGCGACGGCAACCGACACAAACGCCCACCCGCGCATTCGTCGTGCCGACTTCACGGGCCAGGCCGCCAGCCCACCTGCCCCCAGGAGGACGAGCACCGGCACGAGCGGAAAGCGGTACCTCGCGAACACGAAAAACAGCACGATGCTGAGCGTGTAAGTCAGCGCGATGCCATGGAGGAACCATAGACCGCGCCACGACGGCGCAGTCATGCAGATGCCGAATGCGGCGAGACAGACGATCACGCCAAAGCTCAGTGGCGCGAGCACTCGGAGCAGCGACGACCACTCCGCGTACACCTCTTGCGATTCCGTATCGGCGATCTCGACAGCGTTGTAGGCGAGTGCCAGTTTGCGCGCGAGCTGGCCGAGCCACGCGCCTGGCTGCGCGCGAATGAAGTCGAGTGCGCGTGCCGTCCAGTACGACGACACTTCGCCCGGGCTCAGTGTTCGACCTTCAGCCTCCTCGGCGAGACGCGTGGCATCCGCCCGTTCGTCGGTCACGCTGCCGTGGCCGGCGACCAGCGGATCGTAGAGGCCGTTCGCACCGGCATGGTTGCCGATGTAGAAGTTGGGACCGAATTGCGACGTCGTGAGGTGGAACTCACCGCCGGCCGAATAGTTCCGGACGCCGACCGGTAACAACACGAGAGCGCAGCCGGCGACGAACGCGGCCACCGCCACAGGAGGCCGACGCTCAGCAACGAGAAACCAGAGCACAACCGGCAACGCGAGCAGCAGCGCATTCTCGCGCGTGAGTGCAAGAAGACCGAGCACGATGCCGGCGATGAACTCCCGGAACGTGATCCGTTCAGCGAGCAGATACAGAAGCGCAGCGGTGAAGCATGTGACGAGCGCCGTTTTCTCGAGGAGGCCATCGAAGAAGATCGCCGACGGGTAGATCGCCAGCAGCACACCTGCCGCCGCTCCCCACGTCCCGAAGAGCGACATGCCAGCGGCGGCGAGCAGCACGCACGATCCGGCGCCGATGACCGCCTGGATGAAGCGCACGATCGCGACGCCGTCGCCGAACACACCATACACGGCGGCCAGGAAGTACGGATAGAGCGGCGCCTGATAGAAGACGCCTTCTCCGCGCCAGTCGCCACCGACGATCCTCAGCGCCCACCTGTGGTACGCGGCGGCATCTCCGAGCCGGAGATGAAAGAAGGGCGCGTGTGAGATCTGCCAGATGTAAATCAGGCGGAGGACCAGCGCGAGCAGCGCGATCGCGAGCAGCAGCGTCCGTCGTTTCTTCATGATCCTTTGCTCAGCGACGCGACCTCCGCGGCCGTCAGCAGCCTCCACTTTCCGATCGGCAGCCTGCCAATCACGATGTGCCCGATCCTGACGCGGACCAGCTTCAACACCTTCGCGTCGAGCGCTTCGACCATCCGCCTGACCTGCCGGTTCTTCCCCTCGGTCAGCGTGATCTCGAAGTGCGTGTATTTCCCGGAATCGCGCAGCCTCGAGACCGCTGCCGGGCGCGTCTGGCCGTCGGCGAGCTCGATTCCATCGCGGAGCCGCTGTAGCTGTGTATCGGTCAGAACCACCGAGGCCTTGACCAGATAGGTCTTTGGCACGTGTGAGTTGGGGTTGGTCACACGCTCGGCAAACTGGTTGTCGTTGGTCATGAGCAGAAGGCCGGACGTGTCGAGATCGAGCCGGCCTACCGGCGAGAGGAAGGTCCCGGCGTCAGCGATCAGGTCGTACACCGTCGGCCGCCCCTCGGGATCCTTGTACGTCGTCAGATAGCCAGTGGGCTTGTACAGCAGCAGGTAGATGCGCGCGCGGGCCACGAGCGGCTTGTTGTCGAAGAGCACGCGATCCCGTTTCATGTCGACCCACTGATCGGGATTCCGCGTGACCCGGCCGTTCACCTTCACCCGGCCCGCATGTATCCAGCTGCGAGCGTCGACGCGAGAGCCGATACCGGCCTTCGATAACACGCGCTCGAGTGTCTTGAGGGGACGCTTCTTCGGCTCCGCCACGTTCTACCGTTCTACATCAGGTTCGGACGCGCGTGTCCGGGTTCTCTGCGTGCCTGCGTAGATAGAGGCAGAAGGAGAACACGATCATGAAGTCATTCAAGACCATCGCATTCGTCGCCGCAGCAGCGACGTTCCTCGTGGCCGGCACGGCGTCTGCCGCGCGGCCGGCGAACATCGCCAACACAACGTGGACGCTTCAGACCAATGTGGACGTCGTCACGCTGGTGATCACGACGCAGGGCGGTCCCGGCGCTCCGGGCGCGGCCAACTGCCGCACGATCAATGGCGACATCGGAAACGTCGCACACATCCGCGGCTGGTACTGCCCGTTGACCGGACGCATTCACTTCGTCCACAGAAACCTCGGTTCCGGGGACGCCGTCCGCATTTTCACCGGCAACATCTCCGACGAGGTCGCCGGTCAGCCGTTGTTCATGGGCGGCACGATGACCGTGCTCATCTCCGCTTTCGGCGACCTGGGTGAGTACAACTTCGCGGCAACGACGGACTAGGAGGCGCGCCTGAAGACGCGCCGCTACGTCCCTTTCGCGTGAAGGAGGGCTGCTTCGATGTCTGCCCGATCGGGTGCGGAAGCGACCTGCTGCTGGCGAGAAATCGCCAGCGCCCGATCGAGCGGACCGACGGCAGCGTCCTTCTGGCCGAGATCGAGCAGCGTCAATCCGATCTCGGTCAGCGTTCTCATGCGACGGAGATCGGCGGTGCGAGCCGGAGGCGTCGTTCCAAGCGACTGCCGTAAGAACCCGAGCGCACTCGTGAAGTCGCCCTCGAGTCGCTTCGTGACTCCCATGACGTACATCGCCTTGCTCGCATTCGAATCGACTGGTGACAGCGGCGCGGACATGAGTGGCGCGAGCAGATCCTCGGCCTCGCGACGTTTGCCGCCACGAGCGAGCGCCAGTGCCCAATCAGCCTGGAACCAGCGTGTCACCGGGTGGCTCGGCGGCAACGTTCGACGCAGCGTTTCGACAGATGCCTGCAGGTCGGGCACGGCGTCCAGAGGACGCCGCGCCGCGAGCAGTGCGGCGCCGCGCTGATGAACGGCGGCCGCATAGCGGAACGACTCCGGCTTCGTGTGACGTGCAATGATGCTGAGGGCATCCCGGCTAATCTCGAGCGCCTCGCTCGGTCTGCCCGTCTCGAGCTGATACTCGGCCAGCGGCAGCGAGAAGAATCCGACCATGCGGCTCGATGGACCGAAGACTTCGGCCGCGTCACTGACGGTGTTCGAGAGTTCGTCGACGGCTCGCTTCAGATAACCCGCCTCGCCCAGCGCACGGCCGTACAACAGACGGCCTTCGATGATGCGCGGGTGCTTCGGCGCGTCACCGAACACGACGCGCGCGGTGCGGTACGCGTCCTCCGCCGCGTGGAATGATTCGTCTGCCTTGCGGCTGTATTGATAGACGTACGCACGCGTCAACAGCGCGGCGACGTAGTCGGGGTGTCGATCGCCGCGCGTTCGCAGCGTCACGTCGACGGCTTCCTGCGCCGCCTTGTCTGCCACGCCGTAACGTCCGGCGTCGACCTCGAGATGCGCCTGATTCTTCAGAGCGATTCCCAGATCGACGTCGAGACCCTTCGAGGCGCGTAACACTGGCAGCAGCCTTGCGATCTCGGCACGTCCCTCTTCCGTCCCGCGGAAGCGATCGACGTGAGTCATCAGCACACGAGCTCGGAGTACCTCCGGGTGATCGGGTCCCAGTCGTGCGCTGCCGTCCTTGATGGCTTGCGTCAGCACTTCCTCGGCGCCAGGGGTGTCCTGCAGGCTCAAGAGGCTCGTGCCGACGATGTTGAGGAGCTCGACCTGAAGGGCAGGACGATCCCCGAGGCGACGATCGATTCGCGACTTCGCCTGTCGGAGCCATTCAACCGCCGACAGCGGTCGCGCGCCGGTGTTGTAGGGACTCGCCTCCTCGAAGAGCGCGATGAGGAAGTCCTTGACCTCGAGGGCCCGCGCCTTCTCCGTGACCGCAAGGTGCGCCTGCCAGGCCGCGAGGCCGGTTCCGGCGAGGACGGTGATCAGGACGACGAGCGCCGCGCCGACTGCGACTCTGTTCCGCGCGACGAATTTCGATACTCGATACCACTCGCTGTCCGGCCGGGCATGCACCGGCCGCTTGTGCAGGTAGCGGTCGATGTCGTCGGCCAGTGCGTTGACGGTGTCGTATCGCTCGTCGGGCTGTCTTTCGAGCGCCTTGCGCACGATCGCATCGAGGTCGCCTCTCAACGCGCGCCGAGTCGATGGATCAGCCGAAACATCGCTCGGCCGTCCGCGGAACGCACCGTCGCGTGCGTACGGGCGCGTGCCGGTCAACAGCTCATACAGGATGACGCCACTCGAATAGACGTCGGTGGCGATACCGAGGGGCTCACCCGCTCGTTGTTCCGGCGACGCATACTCCGGCGTCAGCAGATGGGTGCCCGAGTCTTCGCTGTTGGGGCGAGACACTCGGCCGTCGAGCAACAGCTTGGCGATGCCGAAGTCGAGCAGCTTCACATCGCCGTCGTTGGTCACGAGGATGTTGTTTGGCTTCAAATCGCGATGGACGATCAGCCTCGCGTGGGCGTGGGCGACGGCGCGCGCCACGAGGAGAAAGAGCTGCAGCCGGTCGCGAAGCGGTAGCTGCTTCGAGTTCGCATACTCGTCGATCGGTTGCCCCTCGACGTACTCGAGCGCGAGGTACGGCTGACCGCTGCCGGTGATCCCGGCGTCGTACAACCGCGCAATGTGAGGATGGTTCAGTCCGGCGAGGATCTCGCGTTCCTCCGCGAGGCGTTTGGCGAACGCGACGGATCGCCACGAGCCTTTCGGCAGCTTGAGCGCGACCATCCGATTGACCATCAGGTCGGTGCGATGTGCCAGCCATACGGTGCCCATCCCGCCGACGGCAAGACGCCGCACGACACGATAGGGGGCGATCGACTCGGGCGATGGCGGAGGCTCCTCCGCGCTGTCACCGGTCGATCGATCCCGGCTATCGATCTTGGGAATCGTCTGCAGGACGTCGTGACCGTCTGGCGCGCGTGACGGGCACAGCAGGCGGCGCAGGCGCGAGCGAAACGCGGCAAGCTCCGACGGCAAATCGTCGATCCAGCGCTCGCGCTGGTTCTCCTCCATGTCGAGCGCCTGATCGAGCAGGTTATTCAGCGTCGCCCATTCCGCAGCGATCGTGTCGACCTTGGGCATAGTTACCCCAACGCTTCTCGCAGCAGCAATCGCGCTTTGAGCCAGTCGCGGCGTACCGTGCGTTCCGTCACACCCAATGCCACCGCAATCTCCAGCTCGGTGAGACCCCCGAAGTAACGCATCTCGACGACCTGCATCATCCGTTCGTCGACGGCCGCGATACGTTCGAGCGCCTGGTGCACGCTCAGGATCTGGTCCTCACCGTTGGCGGTGGCAGCGAGCTCGACGTCGAACGTGACACGCGATGATCCGCCACCGCGTCGTGCAGCAACACGACGACGGGCGAAGTCCACGATGACCGACCGCATGACCTGCGCGGCCCATCGCATGAAGTGCAGCCGATCCTGGAGGCTCAGGTGCCGGCCGTTCACGAAGCGGACGTACGACTCGTGGACCAACGAGCACGTATCGAGCAGCGTGTAGCGGCCGCCGGCGCGCAGACGCGCGCGCGCCAATCGGCGAAGGTCGGCATATGTCGAGGCGTAGAGCGCGTCGGCTGCGTCGCGATCCCCGCGCTGCGCGAGATGGATCAGCTGCGTGAGATCGGATCCGGCCTGCTGAGCGTGATCTGGGCCGTGCACAACGACCTAGTGTCCAGGCCGATCGATCCGTTACACACTGCGCTCGAGCTTTCACTCGGCACGTTTACTGCTCCTCTCGCCATTCCGGGCGCATTTTCCGCGGCCTCACTGCGCGCTACACTGCTCGGTCGTGACGAGGCCGCCTCAGTGCCTGACAGTGCTCGCGCCGATCCGGCCTGACAACGAGTCCGGACTTCGCCAGCTGTTGCGTGCGATCGGTGACGACATCAACGGTAAAGACCTCGCCGCCGGACGAACTCGTCCACACATTGCATTCGTCCGCAGCCGACACATTCACTTCGCACGTTTTGCCATCCTGAACGATCCTGATCGCGGACCGGACAGATCGCGCCTGCTGTACACGTCGATCTACGACGGTAGCCTCGAGGCGCATCTCGATGAACTCGTCTCGATCACCTCGGACATGAATGCGATCTGGGGCGCCTGCGAAGGTTATACGGGCACCAACGAATTTCCGATGTTCGTCAACGCACGCACGCAGGAGCTCGCGGCGTACTACACTGCGTTCCGGGACGAAACGGTAGGAACCATCACCAGCGCCATCGACGCGCGGCGGCGAGGTCAGGCGCTTCAGGATGGCGGTGGACCTCGCGTCCGGGCGACTTCTCGCGGACACCACGACAGTCTCTTGAGACGGGCGATCCGTGCGGCACCGATCGTGAGCGACGTGGTGCGAGCCGTGGCGCGAAGCGGATTCGGTCACGTCTACCACGGCACGCGCCGGATCGTGGCCAGCCTCGAGCGCTATCCCCTGTTCCGGTTGTTCAACTGGATCACCAGAAATCGAATCCCGCCGCTCAGGTCTCGTTTCAGCAGCCTGGTGCTCGATCAGCGCGCACCGTTCGAGCCGATCGTTCCGGGCGACGAGATTCCTGCGCGGGCTGCGGCAGGCGCGCCCGCGTTGCGCGAGGACGCCGTGGCGCAGAATCAGCTCACCGTCGTGACCGTGATCGACCCCGCACGCATCGACCGGGTGCGAGCCGTGATGGCCGCAATCGATTCCTATGCCCGGCGCCTTGCGCCTCCCGGCTCGCTGATCGGGATCAGCACGATTCACTTCGCACGATGGCTGGTCATCGATCACGGGCGCCGGCTGTTGTTCGTCAGCGACTACGACGGCTCGTGGGAGAGCTACATCGACGAGTTCGCGGAGATGATCCTCACGGGGCTCGACGCCATCTGGGAGACCTCGCTCGGCATGCCTCCGGATGGTGCGAGAGACCTGCCCGCCTTCAAGCGTTTCCTGCGCAGCCACCAGGTGCCGTCGGATGTGTTCTACGCCGCTTACCCTGAGGAAACCGTGTTGAACGTCGCGACGGACCGCGGCCAATGACGTCTCCGCTTCTCTCAGATAATGCCCTTCGCGACATTCAGGGCATCGCCACCAGCGGCTACGGACATCTCCGTTACACCGCGTATCTCTTCGTCATCATGACGAATGCGGACGGCGCGCGCCGGTGGCTTTCGCAGATGGCCGACTCGATCACGTCGTCGCAACACCGAATCATTGGTCACGGCCTGCCCGAACACTGGCCGTCTGTTGCGGTGAACGTCGGAATCACCGCGGAAGGCCTTCGTGCGATCGGTCTTCCCGACGAAGTCCTGCGAACGTTTCCCGTGGAGTTTCAAGAAGGCATTGCGTCAGCCGAGCGGTCACGGATCCTTGGCGATACCGGCGCCAGCGCGCCGGAGACGTGGGAGATCGGCGGACCACGCACCGACCCGGTTCACGCCATGCTGCAACTCTTCGGGCCGGACGAGGCCACGCTCGACGGGTTGTGTCGTGTGCACCGCGACATTCTCACGGTCTCCGGCGGCGCGGTTGAACTTCCCGGCGGCCTGCAACGAGGCTATCGACCTGACACGTTCACGGAGCCGTTTGGATTTCACGACGGCGTCGCGCAACCGTCGATTGCCGGTCTCTCCGGACATGGCGTGCCGACAGGAGAGTTCATTCTCGGATACGAGAATCACTACGGGCTGATACCGCCGACTCCTGTGGTGCCGCGCGAGATGAATCCCTCTCACACACTCCCTGTGCTCGACAGTCCCTATCACTCACGCCAGCAACTCGGCGATCTCGGCCGAAACGGCTCATATCTGGTCTATCGAAAGCTTCACCAGGATGTCGCCGGCTTCTGGCAGTTCATGGCTCGCGAAGCTGCTCGCGAGGGCGATCCGGGTGCTGCACGGATGGTGTGGCTCGCATCGAAGTGCGTGGGACGGTGGCCATCGGGCGCACCGCTCACGCTGGCTCCTGACGCCGACCATCAGGGGCTCGCCGATCGCGACGACTTCTTCTACGAAGACGATCGCGACGGTCTTCGCTGCCCTTTGGGAGCGCACATTCGGCGCACCAACCCGCGCGACGTGCTCAATCCGTATCCGCGTGCGCAGTCGTTGAGCATGACCGAAGCGCATCGCCTGCTCCGGCGCGGACGCGCCTATGGAACGCCGCTGTTCGAATCGCGGCAACTTCAACAGACGCCGGGCGCCGACCTCTTCAAGACGTTGGCGAACCTCCAGGACGATGGCCAGCCGCGCGGCGTGCACTTCTTTTGTGTGAATGCCAGCCTGAAAAGTCAGTTCGAGTTCGTCCAGCAGGCATGGTGCAACAACCCGCGCTTCGGAGGATTGAACGACAACGTCGATCCTCTGACGAGCAGCCCGCGTCCGGCGGACTCGCCGAGTCGAATGACCATCCCGCGAGAGGATGGCGCTCTTCGCACAAATCCGTTGCCGCAGTTCGTGACCGTCAGAGCCGGCGCCTACATGTTTCTGCCGAGCCTGACCGCTCTCCGCTTCCTTGGCAGCGCGTATTAAGCGCCCCGGCCGCTGGCGCGAGCCAGCTCCTGCGCGACGTCGTCGAGACGGTCGTAGCTCAGCGCAGCGCCTTTCTCCATGCCGGTCTTCAGCACCATGTCTCGCACTTCGAGTGAAGGGTAGAGAGAGGTCGCCGTGAGCCGGGTCTGGCGGCCTTCGCGGGTCAGGAGTTGCGTCACGACCGATTCCACGTCGGGGAATGGTTCGAAGATCTCCGTGTAGACGAGGCGCCCCGGCGCGGCAATCTCGCGGTAGACGCCATAGAACGCCGGAATCTGACCCTCAGGCCCGCTCCCGACGAAACGCCACGCTCCACCGACTCTCAGATCAATCTCGCAGACGGTGACTGAGTAGCGGTCGTCGAGATTTCCCCACCACCGTCTGACGTGTTCGGGCCTGGTCATTGCCTCGAACACCAGGTCAGGAGACGCATCGAAGAGACGCGTGACTGTGATTTCGCGCTCCGACGGCGTCGTCAGTGTGAACGTATCGCTATTTGCGGCGTGGCTTACGGGCATGTTTCTTCTCCTTGGCTTTCATCGTCTGCAGATAGCTCTCGAGTCGATCGAGGCGCATCTCCCAGATGTGGCGATAGCGCTCCGTCCATTCGGCGACGTCCTTGAGCGGGCCGGCGTCGATGCGACACGGCCGCCACTGCGCTTCTCGACCGCGCACGATCAGCCCCGCGTTCTCGAGCACGCGCAGGTGCTTGGAGACGGCGGGCATGCTCATGTCGAAGGGCTCGGCAAGCTCGGTGACCGAACATTCGGCGGTGGCCAGGCGCGCCAGAATCGCGCGGCGCGTCGGGTCGGCGAGGGCGGCGAACGTCGTGCTGAGGTGATCGGCTGGCATGTGCTGAACCTATAAGTTAATTAACCTATTGGTTTAGTATCCCACGTTCGCGGTCTCTGTCAAGCTCACGGCATGACTCTGAAAGCTGCTCACGCGGCCGCCGGCACGTTGTGGTCGATCGGCGTGATCCGCTCCGACATCACCCTGCGTCGTGAGGCGCCAAAGCAGGGCGCCGAAGGCGCGCCCGATGTCTGGCTCGAAGTGAATCCGCTCGTTGCAGCGGGACTGATGGGCATTCAGCCAGGCGCCGAGCTCATCGTCATCACGTGGCTGCACCAGGGAATGCGTGATGTCCTGCAGGTTCACCCGCGATCGAATCCAAACAATCCCCTCACTGGCGTGTTCAACACACGATCACCCGACCGGCCGAATCCACTCGGCCTTCATCCGGTGACGGTGCGTGAGATCGAGGGGAACCGTCTGCGCGTGGGTCCGTTAGAAGCGATCGACGGAACGCCCGTCGTCGACATCAAGCCGGTGTTGTGCTGACGCCGATCGTCAGCGGCGCTTCGACGGCCTGGCTGTGGGCGTGTTGCCCGAGTAGTCGTAGGCCTCGCGCAGCCAGTCGGTGATCGGCGCCTCGACTTCGTCTCGATGCCTGACGTGGATCACGTGTGCGACTTTGGCCCTCGAGGCGCTATCGGCGCGCTTCACCTGGGGTGCTTTCACGGTACGGCCGAGAAAGACGCAGACCTCGAGGAAGCGCTTCTTCGGACGGACGAAGAAGTAGCACGACTTCCGCGCGAACATGACCGAGTTGTGCGACGCGTAGATACGTTGCTCGCCGAAGTCCGCGGCTGTTTCGCGCAGGCGTTCCCACGCGTCCCGCAGGTCTTCGGAGAGATCCTGAGTCAGCGCTGCTTCGGTGGTCGTCCAGCAGTCGTGGGCCTCACCTTCCTCGACCCACTGCTTGCAGTGATAGCACTCTCGACCCGCCATGACGATCCCGGGCACCGATTATACGGAGGTCCGGACAGCCGGATCCGCACGATCTCAAGGTATTGTTCATGCTATGCGACTCGGTAGCGCGATGGTGTATGTGAAGGATCTTCCCCGCATGCGGGCCTTCTACAGCGAGATGCTCGGCGTGAAACCGAGTAACGACACATGGACCGACACCTGGGCCGAATTCGACGCCGGCGGCGTCGGGTTCGCGCTGCACGCGATTCCGCCCGAGCTCGCCAGCCAGATTGAGATCACCACGCCCCCGCGAGCCCGCGGACAGAACCCCGTCAAACTCATTTTCGACGTGGACGATGTGGAGGCCGAACGCGCGCGACTCGAGTTGCTGGGCATCACCATGGTGCAGCGACCCTGGGGCGCATGGGACGGCGTCGATCCGGAAGGAAACGTGTTCGGGATACGCGCGCCGGAAAACTAGGTCTCCCCGCGCCTAACGAGGGCGCTGCAGCTCTGCGGGCCACTTCAGACGAACGACGCGACCCTGCTCCTGTCGTTCAGCACCAAGCCCTTCATTCGCCAGATAGATGCCACGCGGTGACGGAACCGCCGACGCCACGGACGCGAGCGCATCTCCGTCGTAGAGCGCCGAATAGAGCGGCGTGCTCCCGTCCGGGCTCACGACCAGCACGCCAGTCTTCTGCGGCAACGCCGTCAGCAACCGCGCGGGCACTCTCATGAACAACGGCTTGACCCAGGCGTGCTCGTGCACCCATGTCAGGAGCGGGCTTCGATCGGAAAACAGTGCCAGCCAGATGCGTCCCTCGGCGTCGCGGTCGATTCCATCGTCGAGACCCGTGATCCCGTCGAGCACGACTTCATCGCGTCCGGCTTTCGGGCCACTGAGGTAGAGGCGCGTCAGGCGAAAGAGTGAGGTCTGCGTCACCAGCACCGACTCTTCGCGCGATTGGCCGGGATGGAGGTCGTACACCACACCGTTGATGAAGTGAAATCCCTCGGCGATGAGACGCGTGGTATCGGTCGCGATGTCGTATCGCCACAGCCTGCTGTTCGGCGCCAGCGCGATCGCCTCATCGAGCGCGTCGTCGACTGTGGCACCTGTGTAATCGAACGGCTCAGTGAAGTAGATTCGACGGCCGTCCTCGGACACGTCGAGGTTGTCGCAGACGATGAGCGGCCGTGTGGGGACGTCGATACCGGGGCCCAGTTCGGGCGCACCGGAGTCGTTGTCGGCGTACACGATCGGGCGCTCGTGCATCAGATCAGTGGCTGGCACGTCGATGACCATCGACTCCACAGTGCGAGTGTCGAGCGACAACCTGTAGAGCCCGACACGTTCTTCGGCGACGCCGCCCGAATACGATCGCGACGCGCAGAAGTAGAAGCGATTCGGATCGCCGGGCGCCTCGTGAATGCCATACGCCATGAGCGGTGGGTCGACGAGCGCTTCGCCTGAACTATTCGCAAGATTGAGCCGCCAGATGCGACCGTCGATCGCCGTGACGAGAGCCGTCGTGCCGTCCTGAAGAAACGCCATGTCGTCAAAGGACGGCACGTTCGACGGGAACTGCTCGAGTCCCGCAGCGAATTCCGCCGATCGATCGACAGCTCGAATCGCCTCGCCCGGCGCTCGATTGATGGTGATCGCCCCGGCAACTTCGATCTCGGGCCGGGGAGCCGCAACGAACCACCAGACGCCGGCCACGAGCAACAGCACGACGAGGATGACGAACCGCTTCATCGCACAGTGGCTTTGTGCTCGTGTGCGTGCGTCTGCGCATCACCCGAGTGAGGGTTTCGCAGCCAGCGGATGGTGTCGGCAAGTGTCTCGCTCAACGGCCGCGAAGACCAACCGAGCTCGGCACGCGCCTTCGTGGTGTCGTACCAGGCGTAGCGCCCGATGATCTGGAGCGTTTCCCGTGTGAGCGGTGCAGGCTTGCCGCGAATCGAGCTGACGAGCTCGAGGAGGCGCACCAGTACTCGCAGCAGCATCGTTGGAGGGGTGAAGCGTGGTGCACGGACACCGGCGATTGATGCCGCCTGCTCGAGCAACTGGTTGACGGTGATGTTCTCCCCACTGAGCAGATATCGCTCACCCGATCGGCCGCGTTCGGCGGCAAGCACCACGCCGGACGCGAAGTCTCTGACGTCGAGCGCCCCAAAGCCGATGGGCAGTGTGAACGGCAGCTTCCCGGAGATCAGCTTCTGCAGGAGTTTGTTTGCCGGCGCGCCGACCGGATCGTCGGGACCGAAGGTGAACGACGGACACACGGTCATGACCGCGAAGCTGGATGAGGCGTGCGCAAGCGCGTTCAGCTCGGCCTGCCGGCGAATGTTCGCGTACTGAAAGTCGAAGGCGTGCTCGCCCCAGTCGGCCGACTCGTCGAGTGGCGTCGGGTTTCTGTTCACACCGACGGCAAGTGCGCTTCCAGCGACGACGACGCGTGTGACGCCACAGCCGGCAGCGGTCTCCAGCAGCTCGCGGGTGCCGGTGATGTTGATGCGCTGCATTTCCTCGGCGAGCGCCCTTCCGCTGCCGACACTGACCTTGAACGCCAGGTGCAACACTGTATCGACGCCAGAGCACGCCGCGCGCATGGCGCTGGAATCGTCCAGGTACCCTGCGCAGCGATGGACCTCGAGCTCGTTGAGCACATCCTGCCGGCCTTCGCGGAGCTCGAGGACGCGCGGACGGATCCCGGCGGCATTCAGCTTCTTCGCGACGTGATATCCCAAAAACCCGGTTGCGCCTGTGAGTAAGACTCTGTCCATCCGCGGGAGCCTCCGGCCCACCCTCTAAACGCTCGGCACCGATCACCTGAACAGGGAAAGGTGCACCCATCTCATCAATTGCTGAGACATTGCACTTGTTTCAGCAGGAATGGCCAGTGAGAATGGGCGCGAACCTGCTGGCCGAGGTATCACCATGCGCCTCTCCATTTACGACCATGTTTACACACCGGCGGAAGCCGTGGCTGCCCCCGTGGCACCTGTGGATCCAACTGCGCCGGACGTCTCGTTCCTCGCCCGCGAACCGGCGGCGGCGCTCCAGTCGTTTTTCGGGACGATCGAGCGATTGACGGTCAACAACCCGGTTTCAATTCCTCGACTGCAGGAGCTCGCGGGCAAGGCGCGCCAGGGTCAGATCACGGCGGCGGAAGGCCAGGAGTTGCAGGCCCTCAAGATTCAGGCGACCCGACAGGGTCGCGCAGTCGGCGCGGCGATCGGTTTCTTTTTGAAACTGAAGCCGTTCGCCATGCTCGAAGAGGTCCGGAAGAAGGCGAAGCTGTTTCAACCGGCGTTCGGTCCCGTGCTGGTCGTCGAGGGAGATACCGTTCGCAACGTGCTCGAGCGCGATCAGGAATTCACCGTCGACCCCTACGGCGTCGAGATGATGAAGGTGATGTCACCGGCTCACAACGGCGGTTACAGCACATTCATCCTGAGCACCGACGATACGCCCGCATACGAACCTGACAAGCAACTGCTGTCTGCGGTCTGCAACCGGGAAGATGCCGACAGGATCACGGACATCATCCATCGCGACTGCATGCGCCGGATGGGCGCTGCCCTGACGAGCGCGCGCAAGAGCGGCGCATCGACCGTATGCCTCGTGGAATCTCTCGCGCGCTACGTGCCTGTCACGCTCGGGCACAAGTACCTTGGCGTTCCGGTTGCGGCGCAGGCAGGCTCCTTCGAGCTCACACGGGAAATGCTCACGTACTACGGAACGCCGATCGATGGTCAGGCCGAAACGGCGCTGAAGAAGGAAGACGGCATCATCCCCGACGAGCGCCAGATGTACCAGTGGATCAAGGCGGCGTTCCGGCACTTCTTCAACAACGTGCAGAAGGATCAGCAGGTTCAGATCGAAGGTTTGCGCTCGTGCCGTTTGCTGCTCGCATATCTACTGCGCGAGATCGGCATTCAACGTGAGCGGGTGCTGGCGGGTCAGCCAATTGAAGACACGATGCTGACGCGGCTCGTGCTCTTCCAGCTCGGTCGGTCCGCCCCCACGGTGGCGCGCCCGGCAAACCTCGATCCCAGGCTGGTCAGCGATCTGCGCATCGCAGAGAACGTGATGGGCACGATTGTCGGCGCCATCGCGGGCCAGGAAGAAGCCACGTGCCGGGCCGTCGATTCCCTCGTGCGGTTGCAGGCCGGCGAGTATCGAACGAGTGGAACTGAAGGTACGCGCTACGGCAGCTTCGCCGAAGCGACCTCGCTGGCCGTCAACGTCCTCAGCGGCACTCAGGTCGCCGAGAGCCGTCGCGAACTGTACAAATACTTTCTCGAGGCGCTCCGGCTCCAGCCACAGGGCGAAGTGCTCCTGCGCAAGTGCGCGACCGACGGGGCACGCATCGCAGACAGCCGCCCGCTCTCGGCGGGCACGCTGGTCTTCGCAGCCCACGGTTTCGCGATGAGGGACATCCCCGACGCGGATGCGTTCGTCCTCGACCGGCCTCGGCAGCACTACCTGCAGTACGGATGGAGTCGACACACGTGCCTCGGTCAGCACGTATCGCCCGTTGTCATCGTCGAGACGATGATCGCCGTCCTCGGCCTTCAGAGCCTGGCGCGGCCCGAGCCACGAGCTGGCGAGTCGGCGTTCCCCTTCGAGCGACGCTTCGGGCGGCTCCAGCTGGATGATCAGAACTTGTACGCCACAACGTTTTCCCTTCAGTTCGCCGACTCCGGAACGACGCAGTCGTTCTGGCCTTCGGCGTCCGCCGGCACCGCCGAGGTGATGTGAGATGACGACGAAGAGAGCTGGGTCATTCGTATGTATTGCGTTGTCATCACTGCTCGTGTGGTCGTGCGGCCGAGGGCCATCGAGCGAGGAGACGAAGCCAGCCACAACGACGCCAGCGACGTCGGGCGGGCTCGTGGGTCCCCTGAAGGATGACTCGAGCAACGACATCGTCTCGTGGGTGGATGGGCAGGTCGTCAACGACTGGTCGGCCGAGATCGTGAAGCGCGATCGCGCCATCGACGGCTATCTGAGCGACTCGGATGATGTTCACGCCGCGAAGTACGGCTTCCGGGCAGGGCAGGACCCGCAGCTTGGCTGGAGCTGGTTCCGCGATTACCCCGTTGGATTCAACGGCGTGCCCTTCGTGCTGTTCAAGACCATCCTCGATCTCGATCCAAACGATCCCGATCCAACACTGCGGCGCATCGCACGTATCTGGAAGCGTGAGTCTGCGATCCCGCTCGGCACCGGTCCGTCTGCAACTCGATGGACGTTCGATCACCTCGGCGTTGGCCCGACTCCCTTCGACTACGTCGACGGTGTCGCGAAACCGGTCGGCGAACGAACGTCACCGTTGCCATTCGGCTTCACGTTCGAAAACCCGCGCACGTTCGAGCCGCTCTCTGACACCGACATGAAGCTGCGTGACGGGCAGTTGCGACTGAAGAGCGTCTTTCAGAACACCAGCCTGCTGCTCGCCAAGCTCAAGACCGTCGACCACGAAGACAACTGGGAGAAGGATCGCCCTGGCTTTGGCAGTCCCGGCTCGATGGATCGCGTGTTCTTCTCCTGCGCGGCGTGTCATGTGGGTCGCGTAGTCGTCGGCGGACGGATGAAGTTCCTCGTCGGGATGCCCAACACCGAGATCGAAGCACAGTACTACTCGAAGCTGCTGATGCTCACGAGCGCGGCGATGGTCGAGTCCGGATTCGATCCGTCATCCGCGACGCCGGTAAATCCCGCCGCGATCAAACCAAACCGAGACGCCGTCCGTCTGCTCTACGCCGCCATGCTGAAGAAGGCGCTGAACCGCCCGGAGACGATGTACGGATCGTCGCCGGCCCAAATCGCGCGCGCGAAGATTCAGACGCTCGCGGTTGCCGATGAATTCCCGAGCGTGATGAAGGATCTGATCGCCACGGGCGTCAAGACGCACTTCATCTACTACGTCGTCGCGAAGAACAACGCCTACAAGCGGCCGCTCCCGGATGTCCTCGAAGATCGCCCCGGCCAGATGGACGCGTTTGGCATCGCGTCTGGTCTTGTGGCGATCCACACGCGACGACCGGACAACAGCTTCATGCAGTTCGTGGAACGCGACAACCCGAAGAGTCCACTCTTCACCGGCTTCTCGAAGGCGAACGGTCTGCCAGTGGATACGCCCGGTTTGACCGAACCTGTCACCGATGCAAAAGCCGCGGGCGATCGCATCGTGAAGAACATCCCGGCCTGGGCACCGCCCGTGCCGGCGCCGGTCGACGTCAAGAGCGTCAACTGGGCGGTCGAGCGGTTCCACGCCAACTGGGACGGGAACCAGGGAGCGTCGTCGCGCACGCTCGCGTCCGGCGCGTCGGCGACCGGCGATCCGCGCATGGTCAACGTGCGCATTCACGAACCGCTCAACCCGTTCATCGACAACCTGCCGCCGCCGCCCTATCCGTTCACGAGCGTCGATCTGGCGCGCGCAAAGGAAGGCAAAGCGATCTTCAAGGCGACGTGCGCCGGCTGTCACACCTCGAAGAACCAGATGATTTATCCGGCGTCGAAACTGGGCGTCGACGCCAATCGCACGATGGTCAACACGAGCGTGTCGCGCTACGGCCTTGCAGCGCTTGTGATGGAGGCGTGCAGCATCTACGGGTTGAACCACAAAGGAGAACCAGGCGCGGATTGGTGCGTGCCGCAAGGCGATTGGCAGGCGCGCCTCGACGAGTACTTCCGCGACACGCCGCGCCGTGTGGCCGAGGGCACTGCCGGCTACAAGGCGGACATGCTGCACGGCATCTGGGCGCAGGCTCCGTATCTGCACAACGGATCGGTCCCGACGCTCGCTCAGCTCGTGTGTCCTGCGACGCGCCCGCAACGCTTCTTCCGCGGCAACCTGAATTACGACGAGGCGCTGGTCGGGTTCGAATGGGCGACCCGCCCAACGGCGCGTTACACGCCGAACGAAACCCTCATAGTCAAAGAGTACGACACCGCGGTTCCGAGCAAGTCCAACGGCGGCCACACGTTCGGGTCTGAGCTGTGCCCTGATACGAGTGGCCTCGATCCCGTGAAGGACCGCAAGGAAATCGAGACCCGGATCCTGCAATCCCGAGTGGGAGCCTTGCTCGCGTATCTGAAGACGCTATAAGCCGGCCCTCGGCACCCTCCTCAAATTTCAGGTCGCCCGGATGTCGATCCGGGCGGCCCTCATTCGACGCCACTGTAGAGGGGCATTTGTTCGATTGAACGAGGGTGTCTCGAAAAAGTAGCGGTGACCAGTGTCGAACATGCCCCAGCCGTTTCGACTATAAGTAGAGGCTTCCGCGAGGACCTATGAGTTTCGTTACCGATCTCCGCTTTGCGTTTCGGTCGTTGCTGAGGGCGAGGGGCCTGACGGTCACCGTTGTGCTGACGCTGGCCCTGGGCATCGGGGCCAACGCCGCCATCTTCAGCGTGGTTCGTGGCGTCCTGCTGAAGCCGCTGACCAACCGTGATGAAGACCGCCTGATCTACATCCGCCAGAGCGCGCCGGGCCTCGGCACGCCCAACGTGGCCTTCTCGGTCCCTGAGATCGACGACCTCAAGGCACGTGTGAAAAGTGTGGGGGCGTTCGGCGACTTCTCGACGATCGGGTTCACGATGGTGGGTCTCGGCGAGCCTCGCGTCGTGAGCGCCGGTGTTGTGAGCGGCGCGTACTTCGACGTGATGGGCCTGCGCCCGGTGCTCGGCCGCCTGATCAACGCGTCCGACGATGGCGCGAACGCCGTCGGCGCCGTCGTGCTGACTCACCGCTTCTGGACAACTGCCCTTGCGAGCGATCCGTCCGTCCTCGGCAAGACCGTGCGGCTCGACTCGCGTGTCGGTACTGTGGTGGGGGTGCTCGAACCGGCGGTGCCCTATCCGCAGGAAACCGAGATTATCGCGAACGTCGTGATGAGCCCTCATCACCTGTCGGCGACGATGGTGACTGGGCGAGTGCATCGCATGACCGAGCTCTTCGGCCGCCTGGCTCCGGGTGCCACGCTCGAGTCCGCGCGTGTCGAGCTGCAGACGGCGCATGGCGCGATGCTGCAAGAGCATCCCGAGGACTATTCAGCCAAGTCCGGCTTCCGCATCGACGCCGTGCAGCTGCGCGATCAGATCATCTCACCGGCGCGGACGATCTTGCTGGTGCTGCTCGCCGCCTCCGCGCTCGTCTTCGTGATCGCGTGCTCGAACGTCGCGAACCTGATCCTCGCGCGCTCGGTCCGACGCGAGGGTGAGCTCGCGGTGCGCGCGGCGCTCGGTGCACGAGCGAGCGCGCTGCGACGGACCCTGCTTGCCGAGAGCCTGCTGCTCTGCGGCACCGGCGCCATCCTCGGTGTGTTGATGGCACGGCCAATGGTCGGCATTCTCTCGCGCTACGCCGCGCGCTTCTCCGTGCGCGCGCTCGACGTCACCGTCGATGCGAGCATGCTCTGGATCGGCGTGGGCCTCGCGCTGCTCTCCGCGACGCTGCTCGCCTTCGTGCCACGGCTGCCATCGGCCGAAGCCTCGAGCGGATTCGGTCTGTCGAATGGCAGCGCCCGGCTGACCACCGGCGCCAATCGTCGTCTCCGTGTGTTCGCGGTGATGCAGATTGCGGCGTCATTTGTACTCCTGGCAGGCGCCGGGATGCTGCTCACCACGCTGCTCGAGCTGCAGACCGCGCAATTGCGGCTCAACACGAGCAACGTGCTCACGCTGAACGTGCCGGTGATCTCGGGACAACCGCCAGAGCAGGTGACCTCGTTCTACAACGAGCTGCTGCGCCGGATCACGGCGCTTCCGGGCGTTGAACGCGTCGCGATCGGCACATTGGTGCCATGGCGCGAGGGTGGTGCGTTTGGGCCGGGTTTCCAGTTCTCGGCCGAGGGCTACGCCAGGGTCGATGGTGAAGAGGATCCGCGCGGGCGATTCCGCACGATCTCGCCCGGCTTCTTCGCGTCACTTGGTGTCCCGCTCAGGGCGGGCCGCGACTTCACCGAGGCCGATACACGCGAATCCGAGAAGGTCGTGATCGTCAGCGAGAGCCTCGCGCAGCGCATGTTCCCGGGGCGCGATCCGATCAATCGCCACATCTCGTGGAGCGATCCCGTCATGAAGTTCATCGACATGAGCATCGAGCCTCGCCGGATTGTCGGTGTCGTGGCCGACCTCGACGATGAGAACGTGGTACCCGGTCCGGCCGTGACGGTCTATCACCCGCTCGGTCAGGCATTCGGCGGGGGCCGCCTGTTCGTGCACACGAAGACCGATCCCTACACGCTCGTGACACCGATTACGCGCATCGTCCGCGACCTCTCTGCCGATCAACCGGTGGAGAAGGCTGCGACGCTGGACGATGTGCGCGCCGAGGTGCTGGCACCCAATCGGTTGAACGCGCTCGTGTTTGGCGGGTTCGCTGGTGTCGCGCTGATGATCGCCGTGGTCGGAGTCGCTGGCGTGCTGGCATTCTCTGTGAGCGCGCGGACGCGCGAATTCGGCATCCGGCTCGCGATCGGGTCCGAGCCGAAGGCTCTTCTCGGACGCGTGCTGAAGGAAGGAGCGACGATCGCCGGCATCGGCATCGTCGCAGGTGTCGTCGGTGGATTCCTGCTCGCGCGAGCAGTGGCCGCGTACATCAACGACGTCAGCCTGCCTGGAGTCGTGCCAACCCTTGGCGCCGCGCTCGTGCTCGTGGCTGCCGCGCTGCTGGCGTCACTCGTGCCAGCCGCGCGCGCTTCGCGTGTGGACGTCATCGACGCGCTACGACCGGAATAGCACGGCACGCGTAGGCCGCGTCCTGTTCTTCGGACCCGGCGGGTCTATAAAAGCAAGACCCGCCCCTACGGTGCAAACGGAAACCCGCCAAAGAACACGTAGGCGGCGACGAAGGTGACCAGGATGTTGAACGCCTGACCACCGAGGAAAGCGATCGCGGGGCGCCCCTCATCGGTCGTCACGAGGCTCCCCAGGGACGTTTCCAGACCAATCGAGACGAACGCCATCGCGAACAGCGTGGTCCGAACGGCAGTCAGCGGTCCGCGCGTGTCAGCGACGGTTGCGTCGCCGACGAACCACGAGAACACGATCGAAGCGACGAGGAACCCGAAGACGAACTTCGGGAACCGCTCCCAGATCACGGCGAGGCTCGTTTGGGGTCTCGCATCCGATCCTGTCGCCGCTTTGCGTTTCAGCGCCCACCACACGGTGAGGAGGAATGCCGCCACACCGATGAGCGCGTTCTGTGAGAGCTTCACCACGACGGCCGCGTCGCGCGCGGCATCGCTGATCAACTCGCCGCCGGCGACCACGGCAGCGCTCGTGTCGAGCGTGCCGCCCAGCCACGCACCGGCGACGACGTCCGGCATCCCGATCGCTTTCGCGATCCACGGCATCAGCACCATCATCGGCATCGCGACGACGAGCACGAGCGATGTGACGTACGACAGCTTCTTGCGATCGCCCTGGATCGCGCCGCACGTCGCAATCGCCGCAGACACACCGCAGATCGACACTGCGCTTGCGAGCATCGTCGCGAACTCATCGTCCACGCGGAGCCGGCGCGCGAGCCAGAAGGCGAACGCCCACACGCTCAGCACAACGACGAGCGCCTGCGCGATGCCGAGAAGCCCCGCGCGTGCGATGTCGTCGACGAGAATCCCGGCGCCGAGCACGACGAGGCCGGTCTTGATGTAGTACTCGGTCCGCACGGCTTCGCGCAGCCACGCCGGCACCGGCACGGTGTGATTGACGATCAACCCGATCGCCAGCGCGAAGACGACGTACTCAAGGCTCCATGCGGATACCGCAGGAAGCGCGGAGATGGCCTGCGCGAGCCACGCGAGCGCGGATATCAGGAGGGCGCCGGGAACAAATCGCAGCAGTCGCGCGCCGAGCACCGCGGCACCAGCGGTGAGCGGGATGAGCACCAGCAGCGCAACTTGCATCGGATCGGTGAAGCGCGAGCCGGCAAGCACGAGCGCGATGAGCGCTGCGCCAACGAGAACGGAGAGCCAGTCTTCGCTGATGAGAGGGGGACGCGTCGAAACCGTCTCGCGCGCGACCTCAGGTGCCCCTGCGGGATGAGTGGCGGTCGTCTGCATGGGCGAGAGAGTATCTCAATCGCCCCGGTGGGAAGTATCCGGCTAAGTTACGCAGCAGATTCGGTGCGAACGCCTTCCTTCCAGGCGAATTCCAGAACGAGGCCGCTCACCGTGAGCATGTCGCCTTCCTGGAGGGCGTGCCGGCCTTCGAGCGGGTCCTGGTTGATGAGCGGCTTGCCTCCCATCGCCGTGGCCACATATCCGGGGCCGTGCTTCGCGATGGCGACGGCGACTGACGGCTTGAACCACCCTCGAAGACGGACGAGCGCGGTGCTCGACCTTCCGATGATCGACGTGTGGCCGTCGAGGCTGTATTCCTGCTGATCAGCGCTTCCGGCAATCACGCGAAGGACACCAATGCGGCGGGGGAGCGATGCCGATGCGACGGCTGCCCGTGCGTTGACCGGCTTCGTGGCATCCGCCCGTGTGGACTCGAGCGTCGCGCGCAGCGCGCGATGCTGCTTCGTGTCGAGATACACGGTGTCGCCGAGTCCCTGCATCGGGCCGTCAGCAACTGGTTGCGGCGCGGCCGCGTTCTGATCGAAGACGATCTGGTGCTTGCCCACCAGCACCTCGTCACCATGCTGCAGCACGTGGCGCGTCACCGGCCGGCCGTTGACAAACGTACCGTTGGTGCTTCGCAGGTCCTCGAGGATTACGCGGTTTCCCTCGTGAAACACACGCGCGTGATGGCCGGACACCGCCGGGTTGTCAATCATCACCGCGTTGTCCGGAAGACGCCCGATGGTGATGCCCGCACCAACGGCGTATTCCTTGAGGGCGATACCTTCATACTGCAGCGTCAGTTTCGACATCCTGTCCTCGTCTGATTAATGGGGTCGGGGGTCATTTAAAGAGGACGATCTCATTGCTCCGCGCGAGAGTGTCCTCTTTAAATGACCCCCGACCCCATTTAACAACCGGTCCCACCATCCGCCCGTTACTTCAACGACCACGACCGTGATGTTGTCCGCGCCGCCATTCTTGTTGGCCGTGGCGATCAGGTGATCGCAGATCTGCTGCGGGTCCTGATACGTTCGTATCGCGTTCGCAAGCTCCGATTCCGCCACCATGCGAGTCAGGCCGTCGCTGCACAGCAGCACGTAGTCTCCTGACTTCACGGGCACTTCCGTCACGTCGACGTCCACCGCGGGCTCGCGCCCCAGCACCCGCACGAGCACGTTCTGCTGCTCGACCGGAAGGCTGCGGCCTTCGTCGGCGAGCCCCGCCTCGATGTGCGCTTCCATCAGCGAGTGATCGCGCGTCAGCGGCTCGAGTCGATCGCGGTGCCAGAGATACGCCCGACTGTCACCCACGTGGGCCACGCCGGCGATCTGCTCACGGATCCACGCCCCGACGATGGTCGTACCCATTCCGGCCTGACGCGGATCCTTCTGCGCCTCGCCGTAGATGAACTCGTTCGACTGCCGCACCGCGTCCACCAGACGCTGCGTGTGCGGCAGAAACGGCGACGACTCCAACCCGTCGCCGCCTTCGGCCCGACCTTTCAGCTCGCGCGCAACGGCCTGAATGGCCATCTCGCTCGCGACCTCTCCGGCGGGTGCGCCTCCCATGCCGTCACAGACAACAAACAGGCCCTGCTCGGCCCGTGACATGAAGGCGTCCTCGTTCTGGGGGCGAACCCGTCCCGTATCGGTCCGCGCCCCGACTCGCAGCCGCATCGCTACTTCTGATTACAAGCCGTACGCCGGGATTGCGTCAGGCGCTGAAGTGACTGCCTGCGATGGAGATACGGCCGAGTTGTGATGGAAATTCGCCCTTGGGTCGGGGCTGGATCGCAGGCGCTTTTCGTACGAGGCTTACAGAAGCGTCAGTCTTTCTCTTTGGGCAATTCAATGAATTGCGACTGATGTCCGGTTCGCTCCTCGAGGGCGAGCAGCACCCGCTTCAGCAGCACTTCATCAAAGCGCATCGAGACGAACTGTTCCTCGGTGCTGGTGCGCAAGGCGATCCACTCTCGTGTGACCTGGATGCCAATCTTGCTGAGGGTTCCGCCCGCGCGCGCAACCGGTGCCGGTCCCTGCGGCGAGTTCCACAGCGGATCGCGACCGCGCGACACGTTGATGGCAAGCACGCGGCCGTACGCGAACGAGCACAACGGAGACGCGGGATTCGACGTCGGGATGATCGTGATCTTCCCGTCACCCATCAGGAGCTGCGCGCCCTGCTCCTTCGACTTGCGCGTGCCGACGAGCGCGCGCGTCTCGAACACGAGGATCGGATCTCCGCCAACAACCGATCGCGCCGGATGGCGCTCGACTGGATCCGGCGCCTCCTCTGGCGGTGCTTCTACGGGAAGAGCGACCGGAGGAGAGGCTCGGTTTGCGACTCGCCGCGGCGCGACCGGCGCAGCTGCGATTGGCGCCGCTGGTTCAACGGCCGGCGGGCGAACGGCTTCAACCGGTTGCGCTTTCTCGCGCACCGCCGGGTCGTCGGCCACAATCTCGACGGGTTGTGTGAGTGGTTGCGTCTCCGCAACCGAAGGTTGCACAACGGGAGCGGGCACCGGTTGGTTCGCCGCTTCCGTCGCATCTCCACGCAGCATGAAGTAAGCGAGTGCGACGACGCCAAACACCAGAACCGCAACTGCCGCCTCAGCCCACATCATGGCGGCTCGCTTTGGAGCCGCGGCAGGCGGGATGACAACGGTCGTAGCGGGTGAGGCGACCACGGGCCGCGGTTGTGAGAGGTCGAGCGTGTCGGTCACGTTCGGCGCGGGCACGCTGTCTCTGCCCTCGGCCGCAAACGTCTTCGCGATGTCCGCCATCGGCAGCGGCCCAGTCGCGCGCGACAACGCCTCGCGGAATTCTTCGGCGGACTGGAATCGATCGCTCTGCGTCTTCGCGAGCGCCTTCTGGACGATCGTCTCGCACCAGTCGGGAAGTCCTCCGCGATGCGCGCACAGCGGAATCGGCGTATCGCGAATCTGACGCTGCAGCATCCCGAGCGCCGTGTCGGCAGCGAACGGAAGCGCGCCGCTCAACAAGCGGTAAAAGAGCACGCCGACGGAGTAGAGGTCCGAACGTCCATCGACTTCTTCGCCAAGGACCTGCTCTGGCGACATGTACGCCGGCGTTCCCATCAGACGGAAGTCAACGGTCTTCTGCTCGGCGCCGAGGACCCGGGCAATGCCAAAGTCCATGATCTTGATCGAGCCTTCGTCAGTGACCATGACGTTGGCCGGCTTGACGTCGCGGTGGACGACGCCGCCGCGATGCGCGTGTTCGAGTGCGGACAGAATCTGATCGATGATGTAGGCCGCACGCTCGGGTGCGATCGCACCGACGCGCTCCGACAGCTTGTCGAGCGACTCGCCGCGCACGAACTCCATGACCATGAGGAGATCGCCGTCTGCGCGGAACAGCTCGTAGATGGTCGCGATCTGCGGGTGATTCAGGCGCGCAAGGATCGTCGCTTCCGCGCGGAAGCGCGACATGACCTCAGTGTTGGCGAGATCGGGGTTCAACGTCTTGACCGCGACGTCGCGCTGGAGCGTCTCGTCCACCGCCTTGTAGACGATACCCGCGCCACCTCGCCCGAGTTGGCCAACGATTCGGTACTTGCCGATAGTCCTGCCAATCATCAGATCAGGAGCCTCTAGCTCCTTTCGGACCGACCCATAACAGGGAATAGGAGCGATAATCCCGGCTGCCCGAGCTGACATGAAAGTGCATGCTTCGTCGATCGCCGCCCTGCTCCTGTTTCTTCTGACCGCCTCCACCGGCGCTCAACGCGGTGCAGGGCAAGGCGCGCGAGATGTCACTGTCACAGCGATTCCCAGCGTCGTCGCGGCCGCCGCGGCGTGGCGGGTCGCGTGGCAAGGTACTGACAACGCCGATGGACTCGTGGGCACGGCGGATGGTGGAGTGCTCTTCGCGCAGGAACAGCCGCGACGAATCAGCAAGCTCGATGTCATGGATGGTGTGTCGGTCTTCCTCACCAACACCCACGGCGTCGGGTCGATCGGCATCGACTCGAAGGGACGCATCGTCGGGGTCGAACGTACATGCACCGATCCAGGCGGACGCCCGGAGCAGTGCACAGAGCCCACGGCTATAAGTGTGCTGACGCCAACACGTGCGGTCCGCGCCGATCGTTTCGAGGGCAAGCCCCTCGGACGCCTCAACGATCTTGTCGTCGATGCAAAGGGTGGCGTCTACTTCACTGGCGGCGGCGCGTACTACGTGGGGCCAAATGGCGGCGTGAAGAACCTCGGCGACGATCTTCGCACCAACGGCGTGATTCTCAGTCGCGACGAGACGATCGTCTACGTCACCAATGGCAACACGATCGTGGCGTTCGACATCCTCCCGGACGGCGGCGTGGCCAACCGGCGCAACTTCGCGACCCTCGAAGCCGGCGGCAACGGTGATGGCATGGCGATCGACAACGAGGGCCGGTTGTATGTCACGTCAGCGCCAGGTGTGCAGGTGCTCAGCCCTGAAGGCACGTATCTCGGCCTGATCCCGACGCCTCGCCCGGCCATCAGCGTGACGTTCTCTGGTCCTGGGAAGCGAACGCTCTACATCGTTGGCAGCGGCGCGCTCGGACTGGATGGACAGGAGTTCAAGACGCCGGACGGTGTGAGGAACAACGCGAAGACGATCTACCGGCTTCCGATGATCGCCGCAGGTTTCAGCGGGAGAGCGAAGTAGATCAACTCACGGGATTCGGGCGTGCGAGCCGGACCAGCTCCGGTGCATGAAGCCGCTGGCCCTTGTACGCCGTGACGGCGCCGAATCGCCGCCCATTCTCCCAGTCCTCGCGCGCGTCGCGGATCTCCTCCGGCGTTCGCGCCACGAAGTTCCACCACATGAGAATGGTTTCCGGGAACGGCGGACCGCCAATCAGCAACAGACGCGCTCCATTCTGACTGGCGAAGGACGCGTCGGCCCGTTGCATACCCAGGTAGTAGAGCACGCGCTCACGAAGCTGCTGGCCGTCGAGCGAACAGTCGCCGGAGAGAACGAGCGCGGCGTACTCGAAGTCGGGCCGCAGTGAGATCTCGAGCGTCCCGCCTCGATGCACCTGCAGATCGCCGCCGGTCAACTCGGAGACGTGATGGGCGGGTGACGTCGCACCAGCGAGCTCGCCAGAAAACACGCGCACGATTCCCCCGGTCGGCTCGAGCACGGGCGCGAGCGCCACGTGCTGAAACGATGGAGCGTCGTGCCGATCGCGCTCCGGCAACGCGGTCCAGAGTTGCACGCCGTTGAGCCGTCCTGTGTTGTCGGACGGCGTGCGCTCGGCGTGAGCAATCGCGTGCCCGGACGTCATGACGTTCACACCACCGGGGCGAAGCACCGCCTCTTCGCCAAGGCTGTCGTCGTGTACGACTTCGCCCTCGAGCAGCCACGTCACCGTCTGCAGCCCCATGTGGGGATGCGGCGCCACATCCATCGGCATGCCCCCGGTGAACGACAGCGGGCCGAATCGATCGAGGAAGCACCACGGGCCGATCATCCGGCGCCCCTTCACCGGCAGCGCCCGCGAGATGCGAAGCGTGCCAAGCGCGATCTCGTAGTTTGCGTACTCATCGAGCCGCCGTTCCGTCGCGCCCAGTGCGATCAGTGATTCCGCCGCGACCGCTGGCTTGGTCATGAGGACAGTCTAGATCGCTCGCCGCATTACAATGCGACATGCTCTTGCGTAACCAGAAAGCGACACTCGCCGCAGTCCTCATCCTCTCGGCGGCGTTCATGTCGTGCTCGCGCTCGTCTTCGCCCTCGTCTCGTCCTCGTCCTCGAACGCGGCCATCCCGCGGGCCGCGGACGGCAAACCCGACCTCTCGGGCATCTGGCAGGTCCGCAACAGCGCCGCGGCTGACCTCGAAGACCACGTCGCGCGTTTCGAGATGCCTGCCGGCAAAGGCGTCGTGCAGGGCGGACCGATTCCCTACCAGGACTGGGCGGCGAAGAAGAAGATCGAGAACGCGAAGAATCGCCAGACACTTGATCCGCTCGAGAACTGTTACCTGCCGGGCGTGCCGCGGATCATGTACATGGAGTTCCCGTTCCAGATCTTCCAGACGCCCGATCACGTCGCGATGACGTTCGAGTGGTCGCAGGTCCATCGGACGATCTACACGAATGGCGCTCCCGCCCTCGAAGGGATCGACTTCTGGATGGGCGACTCACGCGGGCGGTGGGAGGGCGACACGCTGGTCGTTGACGTCAGGGACCACAACGACCGCACCTGGTTCGACAAGTCTGGCAACTTCCACAGCGCGGATCTGCATGTCGTCGAGCGCTACACGCTGAAGGACGCGAACACCATCACATACGAGGCGACGATCGAGGATCCGAAGACCTTCACGCGGGCGTGGACGATCAGCATGCCGCTCCATCGACAGACCGACGCCGAGCGCATCTTCGAGTATCAGTGTCAGGCCGAGAAAGAAGAGGCCAGCGGCGCATTCGAGCCGGACACGAAGACCTGGTATCCGGGGCCGTCTGTGCCGGTGCAGACGCCGCCCGAGTGGAAGGACGTTGAGACCGTCTGGAAGGCACCCGGGAACAAGGGCGAGATCAAGCGACTCGCAGACGGCACACCTGACCTGCAGGGCTACTTCATGTCTGATGGCGGCGGCGCGAACTACGGTCTCGGCAAGCACGAACAGGACTTCCTCACGCCTGGCGGCCGCGGCGTGATCGTCGATCCGCCCGACGGCCTTCTGCCGATGCAGCCCTGGGCCAAAGCCGAAAACGAGAGTCGTAAGCTGCCCGAGCGTGGCTACGACGATCCAACCGCGCACTGCTTCGTCGCCGGCGTACCGCGCTCGATGTACGTGCCGTCGCCGTTACAGATTCTCCAGCCGCCCGGCTACGTCGTCATCCTGCACGAGCGCATGTCATGGCGAACGATTCCACTCGATGGCCGTGCCCACCTCCCCGATCATATGCGCCTGTGGCAGGGCGACTCGATTGGCAAGTGGGAAGGCGATACGCTCGTCATCGAGACGACGAACCTGAATGGAAAGGCGTGGTTGAACGAGGTCGGCGAAATACAAAGCCACGCTGCACGCGTCGTAGAACGGCTGACGCCGATAAGTGCCGATACGATCCAGTACGAGGCGAGGGTTTCTGATCCGCTCGTCTACACACGCCCCTGGACGATCTCCTTCCCGATCAACCGGCAGAAGGACGAGCTCCTCGAAGTGGCGTGTCACGAAGACAATCAGGATCTGCAACACTTGAAAGACATCCGTGACGAGGCGCGCGCGAAGGCGCGCGGCAGTAACTAATCGTGGTGTCCGGCGCGGGCCGGACCGGAGGCAGGTTTCGATGACGTCATACCGGCTGGCAATTCTTCTCGCGATTCTGGGGTGGGCCGTCGTGCCCGTCGCCGCGCATCACTCATTCTCGGCGGAGTACGACTTCAACAAGCCGCTCAAGCTCAAAGGCAAGGTCACGGAGATGAAGTGGGCGAATCCCCACGCGTGGATCTACATCGAGGTGGTCGGCAAGAGCGGCAAGGTCGAGAAGTGGGCGTGGGAGACCGGCGGCGCCAACGCACTCTATCGGCGAGGGTGGCGGAAGGAAGATCTGGTGGCCGGCACCGTCCTCGTCATCGACGGTTATCAGGCTCGCAACGGATCGAACACCGCCAACGCGACCAGCATCACCTTCGAGAACGGCAAGCGGCTCTTCGCGGCGTCGTCGTCCCAGGGTGGCGCGAGCAGTCCTAAATAACAAAGGCGGGTCTGAAGACCCGCCTCTACCTGCCTCGTGGCGGCGGGCCTTCAGGCCCGCCGACCGCAGACAACTACTTCCCCGTATACATCACGCGCCAGATCTTTCCCTTCTGGCTCTCGCTGATATAGAGCGAGCCATCCGGCGCCTGCGCGACACCATCTGGCCGCGCGACGGCGTCGTTCGGCTGCATCAGTTCCGCTTTTCCGGTGAAGCCATCCGCAAAGACTTCGAAGTTACCGGTCGCCTTTCCCCCGGCCATCGGCTGGAACGTCACGTTGTAGCCGGCCTGCGGAAGCGGCGAGCGATTCCAGGAGCCATGGAACGCGATGAACGCACCGCCGCGATACTTCGCCGGGAACTGCGAGCCCGTGTAGAACTTGATGTCGACCGGTGCCCAGTGCGCCGGGAACGCTGCCACTGGCGAGGTAAATTTCGCGCAGCGCGCGCCGTCCTTGCCATCACCACCGTACTCAGGGTTCGCGACGAAGCGCTTCATCGGGTAGTCGTAGAAGCAGTACGGCCAGCCGAAATCCGATCCCTGCACCGCGCGATAGAGCGGCTCCGCCGGTCGCTCGGCGTTGTCCTTCGCCGTGAACTTCTCCGGCCAGAACACATCGAGTTGATCGCGGTTGTGCATGGCGATGTAGAGCGCGCCTTCATGCCACGTGATGGCCGGCATCTGACGCAGCCCGGTGGCGAAGCGCGCGCCTCCAGCATCCTGCGTCTGACCTGGCTTGTTCTCGTCGAACTTCCAGATCCCCGCGTGCTTCTCGAGCAGCGGGCACGGCTCTACGCCTTTCACGCCCGGACGACGATCCGGGTCCTGGCAGGCATTCGACGGCGCACCGACGTTGATGTAGAGCGAGCCGTTCCCATCGAAGGCGATGCCCTTGTCCTGATGCTGAGTCTCCGTGGGCAACCCGGTCACGATGGTCTCGGCCGTACCGGTCGGCTTCAGCGCCCCGTTCGTCATCCGCAGACGCTCGACCGTGAGCGGGTGCGCGAGATAGACATAGCCATTGCGAAGAGCGATGCCTGTCGTGCTCCCACTTCCGAAGGGCTCCTTCACCTCGAAGCGTCCATCGCCGTTCGCGTCACGCAATGCGACCGCGCCACCACCGGTCTGCGGAGCACCGCGACCGCCACCCGTCTGCAGCGCGACATAGAGGTCGCCGTTGGGCGCAACCGCCATGTGCCGCGCGACGCCAAGGTTGTCGGCGACGACCAGTGCACAGAAGCCCATGGGAAGCTTGAGGCCACCGTTATCTGGATCGCACATCGGTTTGGCCTGCGCGTGCACGAGCACGAGCCCAAGCACACCGAACACGAGAGTGAGGCCGGCAACGCCGGACCGCTTGGCGAAAGTCATCACGAATCTCTCCTGAAGCTGACGAGCGCTATCTTGTCCTCTCCCGGTAGACCTTGGCAATCTCGCGAGACGGTATGGCATAGTGACGTGCACCCGTGGCCGTAGACGTCACTCCCCGCCAACTCGGATCGACCGCCGCTACCGCGTGGAGTATCGTGCGCGGCGCCGCCGCCCTCGCGGAACCGCTCCACGAGACCGGCCGGCCGCTCACGTTCGGCCTCGACCTGCATTCCGAACTGCGACCAACCAAGCCTGAAGATCCCGAGGCTGTTCTCTCGTGGTTACCGGGCTCGGGATGGCGCTCGCTGCTCGCACTGAGCGATGCGCGAACAGAGCTGCTGAACCTGTACTTGCCGATCTGTTCCGCGACGTCGGGCCGCCCAATGACGATCGGCCACCTGGGACAGAGCCTGGACGGGTTCATCGCGACGCCGTCCGGCGACTCGCAGTTCGTGACGGGCGACGACAACATCGTCCACCTTCA
Source organism: uncultured Acidobacteriota bacterium (assembly GCA_963772955.1). Lineage (GTDB taxonomy): Bacteria > Acidobacteriota > Vicinamibacteria > Vicinamibacterales > UBA2999 > Gp6-AA40. Next base: position 69,187 of record CAVYZF010000001.1, read on the forward strand.
CCGCATGCGCGCGCTCTCGGACGCTGTCGTCGTCGGCGCGGGAACCGTCGCCTTCGACAATCCACAGCTGACCGTGCGCCACGTCACTGGTCCCAACCCGCTCCGAGTCGTGTTCGATCCCGGACGCGGGCTGGCGAACACCTATCGCGTCTTCACGGACGACACCGGGCCGACGCTCTACATTTGTTCGCGCACGCTCGTCGGACCGGGCGAAACGCACCTCGGCTCCGCAACGATCGTCGGAGTCGATTGCGACGATGCGAGCGGCGGCGTTGCCGCAGCACTGCGACTGCTTCACGCCCGCGGCTGCTTCCGCATTTTCGTCGAAGGTGGCGGCGTGACTGTCTCGGCATTCCTGCAAGCCAACCTGCTCGATCGGCTTCAGATTGCGATCGCTCCGGTGATCATCGGAGAGGGCCGCCCGGCGATTCGCCTGGCGCCGCACGCACGTCTCAGCGACTGCCGGCGCCCGCGTTATCGCGTGTTCAGGATGGGGGGCGACGTGCTGTTCGATTGCGACCTGCGCGCCGATGCCGAGCCGTCCGATGGGAACGATGCCGATGTCCCGCCTGTGAATCAGGTCATCTAGATCGAAAGACGTTCAGCTCGTATCGAATCCAGCCCTTCGTCAGGCACGTCTGGAGCGCGTCGCCACCGATGACGTAGTCGTAGCGATCCCCCGCGTACGGTAACCACTTGAGCAAGGCGACGCTCACGGCAATCGCGCGATCCCGCGGGCGACCGAGATCGAGCATCGACGTCAGGTCCACGCTCGATTCGTGGTCGAATCCCGCAGACCTTGCCATCGCACTCATGTCGTCGCGAGTGAGCAGCGTGTTGATGTGCCACCCGCGAGTGAATTCCTCAACCGTGCGCTCAGCCACCGGCACGGACTCGCCTGCCCTGATGTCGTCGCAGATGACGAGGCGACCGCCTGGTTTCAGCACGCGGTGACTCTGCTCGAAAAAACGTTCTGGCGCCGGCCCGTGCACGAACGACTCGATGGCGTATGCGAGGTCCGCGGACTTTATCGTCGGCGGGAGGTTGGTGTAGTCACCCTCGAAACACTCGACTCGTTCTGACAGACCCGCTTCCGCGATGAACTGTCCGGCCATCACGGCCTGCGCGTGACTCAGCGTGACGCCGGTGCCACGGATCGGCAACCGTTCAGCGAGATAACAGAGACTCGCGCCCACGCCACATCCAAGGTCGACAACGTGTGCGGCCGAGAGCGGCGTGTCGCCCTGACCCACGAGCGCGGCGATCTGGTCGTCGACGTAATGGAACGCCTGTTCCAGTGTCTGTACGTCAGGGCCCCAGACAGCGCGATGAATCGACGCACGACCCTGTCCGAAGCGGACGAACGACGCCGTGTGTCGATCGTAGTAACGCTTGATGTCTGCGGAATCGAATCGTGGGGTCACCACGCCACCATGTCCACGTGGTTCACGACGATCCGTGAGCGCCCCGCGGCCAGGTGCGCGAGCCGTCGTCGCAGCCAGTCGGCGATCGTGTCGCTCTTCCGGGGCGCGATCTCGCGGGCGGCACGTGCCCACCCTTCGATCAGCATGCGCTGGAACGCCTGCTCTGACGGCGCGATCGACCAGTCACTTGACGCGCATTCGACCCGGTAGCCTGCGTCCTTGAACGCTCGCTCGGCGACGGACCACGCATCCGGCCCCTCCGCGAGCCCGCCAAGGCCCTTGTCAGTCTTTTGATGCACGTTCATCAGGTTGCGCACCAGATCGTCCTCGGGCTCGACGGGGTCGCACGACGATCGGCCGTCGTACGTAAGCGTGAAGAGTGCCGTGGCACCCACGTCACGGCAGCGTGACGCGAGAAGCCTCAGCCACGACTCGGAAACGAGGTCGAGGAGCGCGGATGCGGTGACGAGATTGCGGCCGGCGAAGAGAGCCGCGTCGAGTTGATCGAGATCCATCTCACGCGTCTCGACGTCGCAATCGCACCGCTCGCCGCGCAGGTAGCTGACTCGCCCTACGGTGCGCGCCGAGCAGCCGCGAGCCGCCGCCCACGTGTTCAACTTCTCCAACAGGTCGTCGAGCAGTTGTACGTCTCGATCGACAACGAGCCACTGCTGGCGACCCGGGAGGCGGTCAAGCAGGTAGCGAAGATTTGATCCCGTTCCTGTGCAGAGGTCGAGAACGCGCAACGTACCCGGCGTTCCGAGGACCTCTCTGACGCGATCGACCAGCTGCGCCGAACGCGACTTCCAATCCGCGGGTTCGCGACACGCCAGCCACTCGGACAGAGAGTCATCCACGGCTTATCGACTCCAGGGCGGACGCGAACTTGTCAACGGCCCGATCCCAAGTGGGAAGAAACGGCCGGACGCGACGCGCGCCCTCTGCGAGACTCGCACGAAAGTCCGCATCGCCGATCACGCGCGACAGCGCCGTGGACAAACCCTGCACGTCGCCCGGCGAGACGAGCAATCCGGCCTCGGCTCCCACGAGAGCCGGGATGGCACCTGTCGATGTGCTCACGACAGGTAGACCATGCGCAAGCGCCTCCGCGACCGCCATGCCGTAGGTCTCGCGGAATGTCGCGAGCACGAACACATCTGCGCGCGCGTAGTGCTCTTCGATCTGCCCGGCGTCGAGCTCTCCAAGAAGCGACACGTGCTCCGCGAGCTGTCGCTCATGGACGAGCGCTCGAATCCGCGCCACCGTCGATCGATGCCTGGTCAGGCTTCCTACGCACGACAGGTGCCAGTCGCGAGAGGCAACTGCTGTGAGCGCGTTCAGCAGCGCTTCGTATCCCTTCCCTGGATTGAGCGTCCCCACCGATAGCAGTTCCACCCTCGTCGTCCCCGAGCCTGTTGCGAGAGGCGCCGGTTCCGTTCCCGGCTCGATCACCACGACCCGAATGGGTGGCACGTCGTAGCCGGAAATCATCGGAAGCGTTGCGCGTCCGGTGACGATCACAAGCGACGCAGCTCCGAGTGCGCGCCGTTCAGCCATGGCAAATCGCGCCGCCATCGCCTCGTCGATTCCAATGTCGGCCGCCAGCGGCAGATGCATCAACGCGACGATGCGCAGTCGCGATCGGTGCTGCTCGAGGATCGCCGGGATCGCACCGAGCGCCAGGCTGTCGACGACCACGAGAGTGCCAGCTGCGAGCGACGCCAACACCTGCTCGGCCTGTGCGATTGCCGATGCGGTCGGTCTCGGAAAGCTTTCGTCCAGCGATTGCACGTCGACGGACCAATGTTTTGCCCGCAGTCCCTCGATGATGCGGCGGTCGTAGATGTAGCCACCGGTGCGGGAGTCGATGTTACCGGGCACCACGAACACGGCGGCTTTCTTCATCAGGAGACCGTGTCAGTCCGGTCTTCGAACGACGCCGACGCCACGTGCGACTCGTGCAGCGTGACGCGGATCTGCTCGATGCCGGTGCCACCCGGTCCAAGATCCCCTCGCTTCGCCGCCGCCGTCAGCCGCGTGAAGATCAGGTGCGCCAGAAACTCGGTGGTCGTGTTGCGGCCGGCAAACGCCGGTACTTCGTCGAGATTTCGGAAATTCAACTCGGCTAACGTCTGTCGCAGCACATCGATGGCACGACCGATATCGATGACGATCCCGTCAGCATCGAGCGTCCTGCGCTTGAACTCGACATCGACGACGTAGGTGGCGCCGTGAAGCCGTTGCGCGGGGCCAAACACCTCACCTTTGAAGCTGTGCGCGATCATGACGTGATCGCGAACCGTCACGCTGAACATCCGGTCTCCTCCACTAATATCTGATGCGATGGCACAGGGTGCCGCCGGGCGCCTGGGCAAGTCTGGCCATCACGTCCGGCAGATCCTCGAAAGAGTTCTCGCCGGTAACGAGCACGTCGAGCGCGGGGTCGGCAAGCAGCGACAGCGCGTGCGCCATGCGCCGGCGAGTGTCCCACCGCGATCGTTGCGCCGCGGCCACGTGTCCCACCTGTGACGATTTGATCGTGAGTCGCCGCGAGTGAAACGCGCCTCCGAGCGGAAGCGGCACCTGTCGATCGCCAAACCAGCTCATTTCGATGATCGTGGCTTCGAATCCCGCGATGTCGAGCGCACGCTGCAAGCCTTCCGGCGACCCGCTCACGTGGATGACGATATCGGCGTCGGTCATCACGGTCTCTGGGCGGGCGAACGAAACGCCGAGCGCCTGCGCGACACGTTGGCGCAGCGGATTGACGTCGACGAGCTGCACGTCGCATCCCTGGATGCGCGAGACCAGCCATGCGACGAGGCAGCCGACTGTTCCCGCACCGATCACCGCGACCCGGTCGCCAGTCTGCGGACTCGCGTCCCACACGCCGTTCAACGCCGTCTCAAGATTCGCGGCGAGTATCGCACGGGCCGGCGGCACATCTGACGGCAACAGGTATACCGCCGACGCGGGAACGACGTAACGCGTCTGGTGTGGGTAGAGGACGAAGGCTGCTCTCCCTTCCAGCTCGCTCGATCCGCACTCGATTCGACCGACGTTGGCGTACCCGTACTTCACGGATCCTGAGAACTCGCCGTCCTGAAACGGCGCGCGCATGCGAGCCCACTCGCTCTGCGGTACGTGTCCACCGAACACCAGTGCCTCTGTCCCCCGGCTGATCCCGCTGAACAACGTCCGGACGACAACGTCTCCGTCAGCCGGCGCTCGAAGGGTCTCGGGACGGATCTCTCCGCGACCGGGAGCGACGACCCAGAACGCTCTCGCCTCGTCAGCCATGCACGGACATTACAATGAAATCCTGTGAAGGGTCAGACCCTTCACAATATGACTCTTCTCCGCTCGAGCGTCGTTCGCGCCGTCGTCGCTGGTGTGCTCGTCATCCTTGTCTACGCTCCCATCGTCGCCGCGGAGACGATGAGCGGCTCGGACTACATCAGGAGAACCCTCGCCTTCTTCGTCGCGGCGGCGATTCTGATCCTCTTTCGCGTCGGCTACCATCATCCGTTTCCCCGTTTTGGCGCCGCGAATACCGTCACGCTGTTCCGCGTGTCGCTCGTGGCAGGCGTGGCCGGGTTCATCGGCGAGACGCCAACCCATCGCATTGCATGGCTGGCCGCCGCCGCGATCACGGCGGTGGCGTTGCTCGACGGCGTCGATGGATGGCTCGCGCGTCGAAGCGCAGAGCAAAGTGCATTCGGCGCGCGCTTCGACATGGAAACCGATGCTGCACTGATCCTGATCGTCTCGGTGCTCGTCTGGCATCACGAGAAAGCCGGCGCGTGGGTGCTCGCCTGCGGGTTGATGCGCTATGGCTTCGTGGTCGCGGGTTGGATCGTGCCGTGGATGGCTAGCCCGCTGCGCTCGACACTGCGGGGCAAGAGCGTCGCGATCGGTCAGCTCGTCGGACTCGGCACGGCCCTGTTGCCCATCGTCCCCGTACCGGTCAGCACCATCGTCGCCGCGATCACTCTGGCGTCGCTGGTGTGGTCGTTTGCGGTTGATATCGCGTGGTTGAAACGACAGGCGACTGCGTAGTGCGACCCGGCTCGGGAGATGTCGGAGTGCTGAACGCCTCGAGCAGCGTCGGTGCCAGCGCATGCATCGGGCCGATCGACGGCCGACGCGGCTCGAGCCCCTGCCGGAATCCCTCTTCGATCAAGCGACTGAGGATCGGTCCGCGCCGTCCGAAAACATGAACGGGCACGCTCCATGACGCACCGCGGCCACTGACCGCGGCCGCCGGCTGATGATCGCCGATCGCCACGAGCACCATGTTGTCGCGCGGATGCTGACGGAGATAGCCGGCGATGGTTGCGTACTCGGTACGACATCGCGTGCGTGTAGCTGGGCCGCAGGTTCGCGAGATCCGGCGTTGCAGCCAGCGAGCGCTCGACATCGGCCTTGGCGAATGCATCCGACGCGAGCATGCGCGACCAGTCCGGTTGATAGGGTGCGACCGGTCCAAACGGCGCGTGCGTCGTGCTCGTCGGAAAGACGATGAATACCGGCTTCCGCGTCAGCCTGTTTCGCTCGAGCGCATCGATCTTCGCGAGCGCGTACTGATCGGGAATGCTCCACCACCCGAACTCCGGGCCGCGATAGTCCAGAAGATCGCGGCCGTAGATCTGGTCGTAGTGATAGAACGCGCCCTCAGGCCACGCCTGACGCATCCCTGGCAGCAGCGCGACCGTCCGATAGCCACGTCGCGCAAAGTTGGTGACCATCGTCTCGCGGCTCGACGCCATCAGCGCTGTGTAGGCGTACTGATCGCGGACCTCGACGCCGGATATGAGGCTTAAGTGGGCGAGCCACGACCCACCGCCAAACGTCGGGGACTCGACGTACGCGGTGACAACTTCTCGATCGGTCTCGGCCACAGCCGCCGCGAGATCGGCTCGACTCTCGACAAGCCCGTCCGCGATCGCAGGTGTCTCGTAAGTAATCGCACCATACGATTCGACGAATAACAGCAGGACGTCTGCGCCTTCGAGACGCGCGAGGCTGTTGTTCAAGTCGGGAGTTGGACCAAGTTCAGGCGCGACCGCGCCCGGCCCGACCATCGCGAGGACGAAGCGCACCTGTCTTGCGTACGCGGGCGTCACCGCATCCGCGAACGACACGACCGCCGCGGACGGCGCGAACAACTGCTGCGCCGCGAAGATCACGAGCAGCAGCGTCGCCCCGGCGCCAAGTGCGCGACGCGCGACCGGCCACTCCATCGCGGACGCCAGCCATCCCAGCGCGATGCGTGCGATCACGAACAGCGTCACGAACACCGCGATCAGCGAGACCGCTGCGAGGAGTATCAGCCACGTCGGCGCGGCACTCGACAGCATCGCCGCCACGTTGCCGAGGTGCTGTGAGTCCCAATACACATTGAACTCGCGACCGTACAGGCCCGGGGCCGTCACGTCGAGGTAATGGCCCACGACGAGGATCACCCAGAGCGCGGGCAACACCCGTCGCGCAAGCGTTCCTGCCCATCGATGCGCGATCGCGAGCAGAAGCACACTGACGGTGAGCTCGATCGAAATCGCGCTGGCCCCCCTGATCTTCGGTGTCGGCCACACATTCTCAAAAGTCAGGGAGCTATTCAGCAGCGCGAGGGCGACCAGCGCTCCAGCAGCCAGGCGCCATTTAGGTATCTGCGATGCGGGGGGCATTTCGCTGAGTATTGTCACGCGGTTCCGACGGACCCCCGGGACGTCAGAGGACGGCCCGGCTTCGGGGCGAGGAACTGCTCTGTCAGTTTCGAGAAAGCGCGCTCGACAAGCCCTGGAGGATTCAGCCGTGATGGCTCATGTCCCCGCGGCCGGGCGACCTCGACAGTCTTTTAAGTGAAGTCATTGATCGGTAAAGAGTTGTCGTCCAGAAACGGCTTTGAAGTGACGGCCGTATTACACCTTGGGGCGAGGTGTTCGTCGGCGTGAAACCGTGTTTGCGAGAGCCAGAAGAATTCCGTTATCCTATTAAGCCCTCAAGCTTTCCGCACGTCGGCTTGGTCTGATTCTGTTCGGGTCACGCGGAGCGATACATGAAATTTAGATCACTTGTCGTGGGCTGCATGGCGGCACTGCTCGTCGCCTTCGCGGTTCATGCCCAGTCGAGTCGGCCGGAACAAGCTCCGACAGCCCCCACGGCTCGCCCGCAATCAGCAGCACCGGCCCGACCGGCGCAATCCGCGCCCCCCACGGCCCGGCGCGCAAGCGTTGCCCCGGTTACCCAGGCCGCACCAGCGATCGCCGCGGACACACAGAAGGCATTTCTAAATCAGTACTGCATGGCTTGCCACAGCGAGAAGGCCAAGGCCGCGGGACTCGACTCTGCCCGACGGCTGACGATGGACAGCCTCGACCCGACCAACGTCGACAGGGATCGCGAGAAGTGGGAACTGGTCGTGCGCAAAGTTCGTGCGGGCCAGATGCCGCCGCTCGGCATGAAACGTCCTGATCCCGCCGACTTCCACGCGATGATCGCGTCGTTTGAAAACGAGCTCGATCGCACCGCGAAGCCGTTTACGCCGCCGCCGGGACTGCATCGGCTGAATCGCACTGAGTACGCGAACGTCGTGCGCGATCTGTTGGAGCTCGACATCGACGCCTCGACGTATCTGCCGTCAGACGACTCGACATCCGGCTTCGACAACATCGCCGGGGCGCTTGGCATCTCGTCGACACAGGTCGAAGCGTACGTGTCAGCCGCTCAGAAGATCAGCAGGCTGGCGATGGGATACCCGACAGAGCCAACGCTCGTCGTCTATCGCACGCGTGAGGACACGTCGCAGGAATACCACGTCGAAGGGCTGCCGTTCGGCACTCGCGGTGGCATGCTGGTGCCGCACACGTTCCCATCCGACGGCGAGTACACGCTGACAGTGACGCCGATCTTCGGTGACAACATGTCGCCGACCGGTTTCGGATCGGTGCCGTGCGAACGCATCGAGATGCTGCTCGATGGCAAGCGCCTCGGGATCACGAACTGGCAGGGTGGTGGTCGAAACACGCCGACCAACTGCTCGAATCGCCCGGGCGCGACGGCACCCGCGGGAGCGCAGCCGCAACAGACACCAGTCACGGCGGCCGCCGCAGGCTTTGGCTTCGGTCGCAGTCTGCCGCCGATGCGCGTCCGTTTCCATGCAACGGCTGGGACGCACATGGTGGGCGCGACGTTCCCGGCGACGAACCTTGCGCCCGGGCTCGATCTCGACAAGCACTTCCTGCGATCGACCGTGCAGACGGGGCCCACGCCTGGCTACACGTTCTTCCCGCACGTCGGCACGATTCGCATCGAGGGGCCATTCGAGGCGACGCTGGCGAAGGACTCGCCCAGCCGCCGCAAGATCTTCGTCTGCACGCCGAAGACCCCGGCCGAGGAAGCCACGTGCGCGCGCCGAATCGTGAGCAACCTCGCCACGTTTGCCTTCCGCCGGCCGGCGACCGCAGCCGACATCGACGTGCTCATGGAGTTCTACGAGTTCGGTAAGAAGGAGAAGGACTTCGATCAGGGCATCGAGATGGCGCTCGCGCGAGTGCTCGCGTCGCCGCAGTTCATCTATCGCGTCGAAGAGCAGCCGGTCGGCACACGTGCGGGGGTCGCGCACCGCATCAGCGACGTCGACCTCGCGTCGCGGTTGTCGTTCTTCCTGTGGAGCTCGTCGCCGGACGAGGAGCTCCTCAAGATCGCCGCGGCGGGACGGCTCAACGACCCAGTGATGCTCGAGCGGCAGGTGCGTCGCATGCTCCGGGATCCCAAGGCGATCGCGCTTGCCGATAACTTTGCCGGCCAGTGGCTGAACCTCCGCGCGCTCGATGTGACCACGCCGCTGCCGCTGCTGTATCCCAACTTCGACGATCCGCTGCGTCAGGCAATGCGCACGGAAGTGGAGCTGCTGTTCGACACGATCGTTCGCGACGATCGCAGCGTGATCGACATCCTGAACGCCGACTACACGTTCGTCAACGAGCGACTGGCCAGGCACTATGGGATCAAAAACATCACCGGCAGCCAGTTCCGCCGGATCTCGCTCGGGCCGGACATGGAGTCGCGACGCGGCCTTCTCGGCAAGGGCGCGTTCCTGGCCACAAGCTCCAAGCCGGATCGCACGTCGCCAGTCACCCGCGGCAAGTGGATCATGGGCAACGTGCTCGGCATGAGCCCGCCGAATCCGCCTCCCGATGTGCCGCCACTGCCCCCGCGCGCCTCGGACCCCAACGCGAAAGAGCCGACGATGCGCAAGAAGATGGAAGACCATCGCGTGCGGCCGGACTGCGTGCAGTGCCATCGCCTGATGGATCCGATCGGCTTTGCGCTCGAGAACTTCGACGCCACCGGGTACTGGCGCATGACGGATGAGGGCACGGCCATCAACACGACGACGCAGCTCTTCGACAACACCAAGATTGGAACACCGGTGGAGCTCAGTACCTGGCTGTCGAAGAACTACTCCGATCAGTTCGTCGCCGTCGCGACGGAGAAGCTGCTGACCTACGGGCTCGGACGCGGCGTCGAGTACCGCGACATGCCGCTCGTGCGCGAGATCGCACGCGACGTCATCGCCAACAACGGCCGCTTCTCGGCCATGGTCCTGGGCGTCGTCAAGAGCCGCCCGTTCCAGATGAATACGGTAAGCGAGCCCGCGGCCCCAGCCACGTCGACTGCGCGGGCGAATGTCGAGACCAGGGGAGTCAACTGAATCATGTCGTTCATCACCAAGAGGCACATCCCGCGGCGCACGTTCCTCAAGGGCACCGGTGTGACCCTTGCCCTCCCGTTGCTCGATGCCATGGTTCCCGCGAGCACCGCGCTCGCGCAGACCGTTGCCGGTCAGACGAAGAAGCGCTTCGTTGGCGTCTTCTTCCCCCACGGGATGGGACCCGGCCACTGGGAGCCGGAAGTCGAAGGCGCACTACCCGACAAGATGCCCTACATTCTCGAGTCGCTCGCGGGGATGAAAGATCAGACCGTCGTCCTCAACGGTCTCTGGTCGCAGTCGGCGGAGCCGCCCGAGGGCACGACCGGGTCCGATCACTGGGTTGCCGCGGCGTTCCTGACCGCGATCAAACCGCGCAAGACAGCGGGCTCGGACGCTACCGTCGGCAGCGCCACGATCGATCAGCTCATCGCGCAGAAGATCGGTCAGGAGACATTGCTGCCTTCGCTGCAGCTCGCCTGCGAGGATCCCAATTCGAGCTCTAGCAACTGCGGCGAGGGCTACAGCTGCTCGTATACGAACTCGATCTCGTGGGTGGAGTTGCCCACGCCTGAGAACGAAACGGTGCCGCGGACCAGCCCGCTCCCGATGGAGCTGAATCCGCAGGTCGTGTTCGAGCGCCTGTTCGGCAGCGGTTCAACCCCTGAAGTTCGCGCGCAGCGAATGAAGCAGAGCCAGAGCATCCTCGACTCGCTGGTCAAGGAGCTCGGGACGCTCCGCAAGCAGCTCGGCGCCAGCGACGTTCGAACGGTCAATCAGTTCACCGACGAGATCCGCGAGATCGAGCGCCGCATTCAGCTTGCCGCCAAGTCGAGCAACGAGGTCCCCGATCTCGATCTGCCACCCGGAATTCCGGAGCAGTTCGACGAGCACATTCGCCTGCACTGGGACATGGTCGCGACGGCGTTCAAGGCGGACATTACCCGTGTCGTGACGCTTCTCGGCGCCCGAGATCTCACAGGGCGCGTGTATCCATTCCCGAAGAGCGAGCTCTTCCCTGACGGCGGCACGAGCGTCAGCTTCCACGGCGGCTCGCACCACCAGGACGACGCGGTGCAGATCCGTCGTTACGCCACGCTCAATCGCTATCACGTGTCGACGATGGCGTACCTGGCGAAGAAGCTGAAGGAAACGCCGGACGGCGATGGCAACCTGCTCGATCGTTCGCTGATTCTGTACGGCTCGAACATGGGCAATTCGAATCAGCACCAGCACTTCGATGTCGCGCATCTGCTCGTCGGTGGCGCGAACGGTCAGCTGAAGGGCAATCGTCACCTCAAGTACGACCGCAAGACCGTCACGACCGGCAATCTGCTGGTGAGCGTGATGGATATGTTCGACATCAAGAGAGACAAGCAAGGCGATAGCTCGGGCCACTTGCCAAAACTCGTGTAGGTCGGAGGCAGATCGAACATGCGTACGATGCGCGCTGCTGGATGTGCCGCCCTGCTCTGGGTGCTCATCGTCGGCATCACGTCAGGGGCTGGCAGTGAAGTGGCCGACGCCGCTCAGAAGGGCGACCAGGCCGCCGTTCAGAAGCTGATTCAACAGAAAGCGGACGTGAAGGCGGCCCAGGTCGATGGCGCCACGGCGCTGCATTGGGCTGTCTACCGCGACGAGCCGCAGCTCGCGGACATCCTCATTCGCGCCGGCGCGGACGTGAAAGCGGCCAACAGCGAGGGCGTCACGCCGCTCTCGATGGCCGCTTTGTACGGCAACGCCATCATGATCGATAAGTTGATCAAGGCCGGCGCCGATGCGAAACAGCTTGGACCGAACGGCGAGACGATGGTCATGCTCGCGGCGCGCAACGGAAATCCGCAGGCGGTCACCGTGCTCCTCGAGGCTGGGGCGGACGTCAACGCGCGCGAGCCGATCCGCGGAACGACTGCGTTGATGTGGGCCGTCGAGCAGAAGCATCCCGAGGCGGTGAAGATTCTTCTCGCTGCGGGTGCCGATCCGAAGGTGAAGTCGGGTGGCGCGGGTCTGCCCCGCAACTACATGGCACCTCGGCTGAATCAGCGCGCCGTTCTTCTCGCGCAGGATCGCCGGCGACGCGCAGCAGCAGCCGGAATCACGTACGAAGAGCAGCTCACGATCGATCAGAAGTCCGGGGTCGAAATCGGCGGCCAGCGTGGTCTGGGTCAGGCGCTGGACGCCAATGGCAACCCGCTGCCTGCGGCACCGGGGCGACAGGGCGGGGCAGGCGCACCTGCACAGCCACCGCAACCGGCTCCGGCGCCCGAGGCAACGCCAGCAGCGGCGGCTCCCGCTGCGGCGCCAGCTGGCCAGCCGGCAGCAGCTGCCGGCAGGGGTCGCGGCCGCGCGGGCGCAGCCGCGGCAGTCCAGCCTCAGCCTCAGCCAGACGCCGACGATGACAATGAAGTGGTCGTCGCCGGGCTCGTCGGCAGCGGCGGTGGTGGACTGACTCCGCTCGTGTTCGCGGCGCGCGAGGGCGACCTCGAATCCGCGAAGCTGCTGGTTGACGCCGGTGCGCCGATCAACGAGACGACCGAGTACGGCTGGACGCCGCTGCTCACCGCGGTGAACAACCGCAACTATCAGCTCGCGTCGTACTTGCTCGACAAGGGCGCCGATCCGAATCTCGCGAACAAGGGTGCCTGGACGCCGCTCTACCTCGCCACCGACAATCGCAACATCGAGGGTGGCGACTATCCAGTTCCCAAGGGGGACATGGATCACCTCGAGATCATCGAGAAGCTGCTTCAGAAGGGTGCCAACCCCAACGGGAAGATCAGAGAGAACACGCTGACGCGGACGATCTTCACGATGCAGTGGTTCTTCGAGGACGGCGCGACACCGTTCATCCGCGCCGCGCAGTCCAGCGACACGACGTTGATGACGCTCCTGCTCAAGTACAAGGCCGATCCTCAGGCGACAACGGCAGCCGGTGACAACGCGTTGACCGCATCTGGCGGCATCGGGTGGGTCGAGGGTGTGACGTACGAGCGCTCCGCGAAAGAGAACTACGAAGCGATGAAGATGCTGCTCGACCTCGGCCTGGATCCCAACCACGCGAACAACGAGGGTCGTACGGCATTGATGGGCGCGGCCATGAAGGGTCACCCGGACGTGGTTCAGCTGCTCGTCGATCGCGGCGCCAGGTTGGAGACACACGACAAGGGCAACCGCGACACCGATAAAGTGTCGTCTGCAGCCGCAGGCAAGACGTGGCAGGCGATCGACTACGCGGAGGGTCTCGTGCGCGTGGGCGTGCAGTCCGCGGTCACGCGTCCCGAAGCGGCTGCGCTCATTCGCAAGCTGATGGCCGAACGCAACATCCCGGCGCCACCGGTCGAGCGAACGATCCTCTCAGTGTGCGTCGTCCAGATCTGTCAGGGAACGAGTCAATAACTATTCGATCCCGAAATTTCTCGACAGGTACTGATGCACGCGCGCGAACTCTTCGTCGTTGAGCATCGCGCCTTCGTTGAGCATCGAGATCAGCGTCTCTTCCCATTCCTCGGGTGAGCGGCGGTTCGCCTTGATGCGGAAGAGGTCGTGGCACTGCGTGCACGTATTGAGGATGACCTCCTTGCCGGGACCGTCGGGCAGTGGACCGTGCGTGCGGACAAGGTATTCCACGAGCGTCGGCACGTCGTCCTTCGAAACCTTTGCCCCCTTCTCGATCTCCTGTGAGACGCGTTTCGTCCAGCTGTCCGCGTCCATCGCCTGCACATGGATGACGCGCACGGTGTGGCAGTTCTGGCAGGCGGCGTTCATGATCTTCTCGCCCGGTTCCGTCTCCTGCGCGCCACTCGTGACCGCAGCCACGAGTACCAATGACGCGGCGGACACCGCAACCAGCAAGCCGACGCTTCGCGACATACGTTAATGTTACCAGTCACACGGTGCCGTCACTGAAGGTCATCGCAACGGTCGCATTACTGGCGTGGCTGACTGCGCTGGTATCGGCACAGCTTGTCGGCTCGATCATCGAGCCGAGCCATCCGGCGATTGGCTACCCCGGCGAGTCCAACGACCGCGTCGAACAGCTGAATCGCAGGTTGCGGAGCGGCGAAATCCAGCTGCAGTTCGACGAGCGCACCGGCTACTTGAGAAGCCTGCTCGCCGCGCTCGACGTCCCGATCGACTCGCAGATAGCGCTCTTCTCGGGGCGGAGCTTGCAGGCGCGTCACATCAACGCCCGCAATCCGCGGACGATCTTCTTCAACGACTCGACGGCGGTGGGATGGATGCCGGGCGGGCTGATCGAAGTCGCCGCGCTCGATCCGCGGCAAGGCGCGATCTTCTATCTCTTGCCGCAGCAGACCACACCGCCACTGCGCCAGCTCGCACGCGATACGCGATGCCTCACGTGTCACTATTCGACTGCGACGCTCGGCGTGCCCGGCTTTCTCGTGCGCAGCATCCCGAGCGCACCGAACGGCTCGATCATGCCGTGGCTCGGCAACTACACGACCGATCACCGAAGCCCACTCGTCGAGCGGTGGGGTGGTTGGTACGTGACGGGGCAGGGCGGCCAGCATCTTGGAAACGCGCCGATCGCAGACCGGACGCAGGGTGACCTTCAAATCGACAACGCCAATCTCAACCTGACCACGCTGACCGATCGATTCGACACGCGATCGTACCTCTCGCCGCACAGCGACATCGTGGCGCTGCTGGTCTTCGACCATCAGATGCGAATGATGAACCTGCTCACGAGACTGGGTTGGGAGGCGCGAATTCGCGAGCGTGACGAGCGCGGCGTCGATTCGTCGTTCGACGAGGTCGTAGCGGAGGTTGTCGATTACATGCTGTTCGTCGACGAAGCGCCGCTCAATGGGATCACGGGCACGTCGGGATTCGCCGAGCGCTTCGGTGGGCTCGGGCCGCGCGACAGCATGGGGCGATCGCTGCGCGATCTCGATCTGCGGCGCAGGCTGTTCCGTTATCCATGCAGCTACATGATCTACTCAGAGGCGTTCGAGGCACTTCCTGACGTCGCTCGCAACGCTGTCTACGCACGTCTCCTGCTGGTGTTGACGGGAAGAGATCCGTCTCCGAAGTACCGGAATCTGTCGCCGGCAGATCGTCAGGCGATCCTCGAGATTCTTCGCGACACGAAGAACGATCTACCCCTCACCCGTTCCAGCCTTCAGGGCGGGGAGCGCGAAGACACGCTGCAACGACTCGTAGAACGAGCCCAGTAGCCCCGCGCCAACAAGAGCTCCTGCGAGCGCGGCCGACGCGTAGATCTTTCCCTCACCGATGTTCACGAGGATCGGCCCGGGGCACATGCCCGCGATCGACCATCCGATTCCGAACAGGATTCCACCGGCGATGTTGCCGCGATGAAACGGCTTCGTCTCGATCCACAACCGCTGTCCAAGAATCGTGCGGCCGCGCCGTTTGATCAGCCAGATGCCCGGCGCCGTGACCAGCACCGCAACGGCGATGATGCCGTAGAGCTGGAACTCGGTGAAGAGAAACATCCCCTGGATGAAGTCGTAGTCCGCCGCACCGGATCGACTGAGGATGAATCCGAACACGGTGCCGAGGAGCAGATAGACCGGCGTCACAAGCCCACCAGCGGAAACAGAATTCGGTACGTCACTTGAGTCGTGACGATGCCGGCACCGAGGAACGCGATCGTCGTCACCAGGCTCGGAAGCTCGAGATTCGCGAGGCCGAAGATGCCGTGTCCGCTCGTGCATCCGCCGGCGAGTCTCGTGCCGAAGCCGATGAACAATCCGCCCACGAACATCCACGCGAGCTTGCCGGCCGGCCCCAGACCGATCGCCCGATCGAAGAGACCGAGCGCCCACGTCAGGTGCCAACCGCCGCCAAGGACCGCGGAGAGGAAGCCGCCAAGCACGAGACCGGCAAGCAGCGGCAGTCGCCACTCGCGACCCGCGGTGACTGCGGCACGCTGGAAGTACGGCAGCGGCAGCGCCAGACTGCAAAGGTCTTCGAAGCCGGTGGAGATGCCGAGACGACGATTGGCGACGAGGAGCAACGCGAGCGTGACGCCCGCGATCCCGACGCCCGCCAGCGCCCAGTGCAGGGGTGGCAGGCCGTGAAGAATCAGTGACATCGTGCTACTGGACTACCTCGCATTCGCCGTAGTTCTGCGAAACCGACGGCTCGGCGATGAAGCGACCGACCTGCATCTGCAGGTATCCATGGCGCGAATGTACGGCCTTGAGCTTCTTGGGCGACGCTTCCTGCGAGAACACCGTCGTCACGTTCAACTGGCCGACGGCGCTTTCGACGAAATAGAGACTCCAGCCAGACAACACCGCCGTCACGTACGCGCGACCGGCTGTTCCCGTGAATTCAGCGGTCGCGTCGCCCACGTCGATCGACGTGATTTCGAACCGCATGTCCTGCGTTTTCGTCTTCGGCTCTGGCGCCCCTTCCTTCCACACGGCCGACGTCGCGGAGGGAAAACTGCATTTCAGCGCCTTGATCTGGGTCAGCGGGTTTGGCGGTTCGGGCGCCGTTTGCGCCTGTGCCACGGCGGAGGCCCCACCCAGGATGAGCAAGAAGGCCAATGTATCTCTTATAATTTTCGTTCGCATGAAGCGCCTCGCCTTAGTGCTGTCGTTGCTGGCCGCCACCGTCGCTTTGACGGCCGGTGCACAGAACCAGACCGACGCACGACTCAAGCGGCTCTTTCCAGCCGCTACGACATTCTCTCCCAAGGGCGGCGATCCGCCACACGTCAAGGCGTACAACGGCGAGACGCTCCTTGGCTACGCCTTCTGGACGACAGAGCTCCTGCCGCTCGAGCGCGGATACGGGGGCCCGATCGCCATCCTGCTCGGGATGGATACGAAAGGCATCCTGTCCGGCCTGGTCATCATCGAACACCACGAGCCGTACGGCGACTTCTCGATCGACCCGCCGTCATTTGCCGCACAGTTCAAAGGGAAGGACGTGCGCGACCCGTTCAAGCTCGGTGAGGATATCGACGCGGTCTCCCGCGCGACGATCACGATGTCGAGCGCGGTGCGAACCATTCGGAACAGCTCCCGGCGCATGGCGCGCTCGTACCTGACCCCACCGGCGTCCCCCAGTCGATGACGACCGCCCGGCGCAGACTCTTCTTTCTCGCGCTCGGGTTTTCTGTCCTGCTGGCAGCCGGGGCGATGACGACCGCGCTGGTCGCGCAGTCGCCGGCGCAGGAACCACCGGCTCAAGGCGGGTTTGATTTCCCGGAAGAAGAAGAGGAAGCACCGACGTGGGCCGAAGACATCCGTGCCCAGGCGGTGGACATCGCGCTCGTCGCCGGGTTCTCCGTCCTCGCCTTCGTCAGCTTCTTCAAGAAAAGCGTCCGGCTCAAATACATCACGCTCGCGGCTTCTGTCCTCTTCCTTGGCTTTTACAAGAGCCTGCTCATCTCCATCGTCAACGTGTTTGGCCTGATGGGCGGCAACCTGCCGATCTTCCGCTACAACCTGGCGTGGTATCTCCTTGCGGCGATTACCATGGTCTCGACAGTGCTCTGGGGTCGCGTGTACTGCGGGCGCATCTGCGCCTTCGGTGCATTCACGCAGTTGCTGGATGCGACGCTGCCGGCGCGATGGCGAATCAACATCCCGCGCGCGATCGAACGGCGTGCGTCGTGGATCAAGTACGGGATTCTCGCCGCGGTGATCGCGTACTTCCTGATCACGAAGAACCCGCTGATCTATCCGTACGTCGAACCGTTCTGGATGTTCGGACTTCACCTGCGCACACCACTGCTGCTGACGCTGCTCGGCACGCTGCTCGTCACGACTGTCTTCATTCGCAACGCGTACTGCCGTTTCCTGTGTCCGCTCGGCGCGTTCCTCGGCATCGTGTCCAACATTACCGTCTTCCGGATCAAGCGGTGGTCGGAATGCAGCACGTGCCGCATCTGCGAGAAGACGTGCGAATGGGGCGCGATTCGCGGGCCGAAGATCGTGATGACGGAATGCGTGCGGTGCGACGACTGCGAGCGGCTCTACGCCGACGAGAAGAAGTGCCCGCACCATTTGATTCTGATCAGGAAGGCTGACATCCTCGCGCGCCGGGCGGCGCAGGGCCGGGCCTAGACTAGGGCGCATCTGTCGGGGGCTTCAGCTGGACCAGTCTTCCTTTGAGCCCCGACGACACCTCTACGTGATTATCGGACGTCACAATCACGCCTTCGACGTCGGGCAGTTTCTCGATGAGCGCCATCCCCTGTTCGGCGCCGAGAATGAATACGCCTGTCGACAGTCCATCAGCAACCGTCGAGGTCTTCGCCATGATGGTCACGCTGCGGGAGCGGAGCGCAGGCTGACCAGTGTCCGGGTCCAGGATGTGATGGTAACGACGGCCATCACGCATGAAGAAGCGCTCGTAGTCACCTGACGTGCTGAACGCGGCGTCGGTGAGCTCGATCGCCGCGAAGAGTGTGTCTGGTGCGCCTCGCGGATCCTGCAGACCAACACGCCACGGCCGATCTCCGCGGCGGCCAGCGACGAACAGATCTCCACCCGCCTGAATCATGAAGTCGGTCAGTCCGCCTCCGCGCAGGATGGTAACCGCGCGATCGATCGCGTAGCCCTTGCCGACGCCGCCCAGATTCACCTGCATGCCCGCGCGCGCGAGCGACGCGGTGCCCGCGCGATCGTCGATCTGCAGCCCGCGATAGTCGATGAGGGGCAGACGTGGCGCGATCTGCGAGCGATCCGGTACGCGACCGTCGATGTCCTGATCGAACTTCCATAGACCGGCGAGCGCCGCGAACGTGACGTCAAACTTCCCTGCGGTCCACTCGCTCACCTCTTGTGACGTGTGTAGCACCTCGCGGACTTCGGGACTCACCGCCACCGCCGATTTTCCCGCCGCGGCGTTGATGCGCAGGATGTCGCTGCCTTCTTTCCACACGCTCATGAGCGCATCGAGCCGATCGAACTCGAGGAAGGCCCTGTCGAATGCCGCCACGGCGGCAGCTTCATCCGTCGTCCAGGCACTCAACTGAACCGCGGTGCCCATGCTGACCCGCGAGCGCTGTACGAGAGCGGCTTCGGCGGGAGGCATGGTCGGCGCGGCGGTGCAGGAGATGAAGGTGAGCAGGCATCCGAGGGTCGCGCACGCGAGCGCGAGCCATCGAATCACGGGAGATTCCACTACGAGCCATTCTGACACGCGCGGTGTTTGACTGCGTTTCCCGGCAATGACAGGATGCCGACGCTGTATGCCGCTTTTCGACTTCAGGTGCCGTCAATGCGGGCGCGAGTTCGAGGCGCTGGTCCGAACGGGACAGCCCGCCATCTGTTCATGCGGCTACAGCGATCTGGAGCAGCTTCCCTCGGGGTTCGCGGTGAGTTCATCGACAATCCGCAAGGCCAACCTGGACGCCGTAAGACAGAAAGGAGCGAAGGCTCGCAAGGAGAAGCTGCAGGCCGATCACGGCTACATGGAGAAGCACATTCGCGACGAGCACTAGCAGCAGAGACACCGCATCGGGCCGTGGCCTTCCGAGAGCACTCGGCCGGACGCATCGGCGAGCGTCACGGCGATCGCTCGGCCGTCTTCGAGTCGAAGCACGAGTGGCGCGCCGACGAGATCGGTGACATCCTCGTGTGCCGGGACATCGATCGAACCCTCGATTCGATGCCGTCCGGGGATCGGCATTCCATTCCCCGAGAACGCCTGATATCTGGCGATCTTGTAGTGGACCTGCCTGAGCCCGTCACCGCGGCCGCTCAACTCGCCAACCCCCGCATGTTCCTCGACAAGTCTCATGCTGATCGGATCCTCCCATATTTCGAGGCACAATCGTGCGCGTGCGACGAACCGTCCTTTTTCTTGCCGCTGTGCTTTCACTCGCCGGTCAACTCGTCTCCGCGCAAGACAAGACGGCGGATCAGGGGGTCTACACAAACGCCCAGGCTCTGCGCGGCGCGACGGTGTGGGACGCTCACTGTGCCTCGTGCCATCGCGAGGGCGGCAATGCCCCCGTACTGGCTGGCGAGCGGTTCACCAAGTCGTTTGCCGATGCCACGCTGCTTTCGGTGTTCACGACGATCCAGACCACGATGCCACGCAACGCGCCCAATACGCTGACCCAGCATGAATACGTGGATGTCGTGGCGCACCTGCTCAAGCTGAATGGTTACCCCGACGGGATGACCGAGCTCTCCGTCCCGGGCCTCGGTGACATCAAGGTTCCCGGTCAGGGCGGCAGCCTCGACTTCACCCTCGTCCACGTCGTTGGATGCCTGGCGCAGGCAGGTCGGGTCTGGACACTGGGAAAGGCGACCGACCCGGTTCGGACCCGGGCACCCGAGGCGGCGACCGACGCCGAAGCCGCCGAGCTCGATCGGGCGCCTCTTGGCACCAGGTCGTTCCGGCTTCAGCAGGTCTATGGCGCCCCGGCGGGCTGGAGCGGGCAAAGGGTGGCTGCGAAAGGCTTTTTGACCCGGTCTGGCGCCGAAGAACGGGTGAACGTCACGTCGATGAGGGCGCTCTCATCGCCCTGCCCGAACTGATATAATTTCCGCCCCAACCCCTGAGAAACGCAGGGGAAATTGCCGCCAATGAGACGAAGCGTCTTCGTATGTCTTGCTGCGTGGGTGACCGTGCTTGTGAGCGCGGGCGACCATCCGTCTGCGTCGGCCCGGGCCGGCCAGGCCGCCGCGGGTGCATCTGCTCGTCAGGCACCGGCCGCAGTCGCGGCAAAACCAACGGCACCCGCTCCCGATCACGCAGCGCTGGTGAAACGGTACTGCGTCACGTGTCACAACGAGCGCCTCAAGACCGGGGGCCTCGCGCTCGACGGTGTCTCGCTCACTGACATTCCACCTGGTGCGGAGGTCTGGGAAAAGGTCGTTCGCAAAGTTCGCGCGGGCATGATGCCGCCTGTCGGAGTCCCGCGGCCCGATCAGTCCGCGCTCGACGGCCTCGTCGCGCATCTCGAAACGACCCTCGACAAGGCGGCGCTCGCGGCGCCCGCTCTGCGCGGACCGACGATGCATCGGCTGAATCGCGCGGAATACGGCAACGCGATTCGTGACCTGTTCGCGCTGCAGATCGACGTCAGCTCGCTGCTGCCTCCTGATGAAGAGGCCTTCGGCTTCGATAACAACGCGAGCGTCCTCAACGTCTCGACATCGTTGATGGATCGATACCTGTCGGCGGCGTGGAAGATCTCGGCGCAGGTCGTGGCGAGCCCCGCGATCACGCCGGCGCTCGAAACGTTCCGCGTGCGCGGGGACCTATCGCAGCACGATCACGTGCCCGGACTTCCGGTCGGCACACGCGGCGGCATCCTGATTCGCCACTACTTCCCGGTCGACGGCGAGTATGTGATCAGCCCTCGCCTTTATCGCGAGACCGTCAACATCATTCGCGGCCTGGAGCTGGAGCACGATCTCGAGGTCACGCTCGACGGTGAGCGCGTCGTTCTCGCGCGCTTCGGCGGACCAAAGGACGAGCAAGCCAACTACCTGCAGCCGACACTGGCCGGCGACGAGATGGAGAAGCGCTTTCAGAAGCGCCTGACCGTCACCGCGGGGCTGCACGACGTCGGCATCTCGTTCATCAAGAAGAGTTCGGCAACCACGCTCGAACTGCTGCAGCCGTTCGAGCGTGAGCGTCTCGATCCGATTACGCCCGTCGGGATCCCCGAGCTCGATCGCGTGACTGTGGAAGGCCCATTCAACCCGGTGAAGAGCGCGCGATCGCCGAGCCGGCTGCGTGTCTTCACCTGCACGCCGACAAGCGACCGCGACGCGGCGCCGTGTGCGAAGACGATCTTGTCTACGGTCGCTCGACGCGCGTATCGCGGGCCTGTGAGTGAAACCGAGGCGACGCGGCTTCTGAGCTTCTACGAGAAGGAGCGCGCGAAAGGACACTCGTTCGATCAAGGCATCGAAAGCGCGTTGACCTTCCTCCTCGTGAGCCCGCGCTTCCTCTATCGAGTCGAACAGGACCCTGCGACCGTCACCCGCGGCGCCTCGTATCGCATCAACGACGTCGAGCTCGCGTCACGTCTTTCGTTCTTCCTCTGGAGCAGCATCCCCGACGACGAGCTGCTGGACCTGGCGATCGCGGGACGATTGCGCGAACCGGCAGTCGTCGAACAACAGGTTCGTCGCATGCTCAAGGACGAACGCTCACGGGCGCTGGGAAGCAACTTCGCGGGTCAGTGGCTGTTCCTGCGCAATCTTCGCGGCCTCCAGCCTGACGCCGACGTCTTCCCAGACTTCGACCACAACCTCCGCGAGGCGATGCTGCGCGAAACGGAAATGCTCTTCGAGAGCATGGTCCTCGAGGACAAGAGCGTCATCCGGTTGCTCGATGCCGACTACACGTACGTGAACGAACGGCTCGCGCGACACTACGGCATCCCGAACGTGTATGGCACGCAGTTCAGGAAAGTGGCCATCACCGACGCTGCTCGCCGGGGACTGCTGGGGCAGGGCAGCATCCTTGCGCTCACCTCGCAGAACAACCGCACGTCGCCTGTGCTGCGCGGCAAGTACGTGCTGACCAATATCCTCGGCACGCCGCCTCCTGAGGCACCGGCTAACGTTCCTCCACTGAACGAAACGCCGGCCAAGGCGCAGTCGATGCGCGATCGCATGGAAGACCACCGGCGTAATCCGACGTGCGCCAACTGCCACAAACTGATGGATCCGATCGGGCTCTCGCTCGAGAACTTTGACGGGATCGGGCGCTGGCGCACTGTGGACAACGGCGCTGCGATCGACGCGTCCGCACAACTGGCCGACGGCTCGAAGATCGAGGGCCCCGCGGCGCTCCGTCAGGCGCTGCTGCGCCGGCCCGACATGTTCGCGCGCAACGTGACCGAGATGCTGATGACTTACGCGCTCGGCCATCGAGTCGAGTACCTACGACATGCCGTACGTGCGCGCCGTCCTCAAGGAATCTGCCAAGAGCGATTACCGTTTCTCATCCCTCGTGCTCGGCATCATCAGGAGTCCCGCGTTTCAGCGGAGGAGAGCAGAGTCATGATCATCACGAAGAAGGCCATTCCGCGCCGCACCGTGCTTCGCGGCCTTGGCGTCACGATCGCACTACCGCTGCTCGACAGCATGGTGCCAGCCGCGACCGCCCTGGCTCAGACGCCGGCGGCTCCCACGTCGCGGTTTGGCTTCGTGTACGTGCCACACGGCTCGATCATGCGCGAGTGGACGCCTGCACAAGAGGGCGCCAACTTCGAGTTCTCGCCGATCCTGAAGCCGCTGGAATCGTTCCGGAAGCATGTCACCGTGTTGTCCAACCTCTCGAACTATGGTGAGGCCGGACACTCTGTGAGCTCCGCGATGTGGCTGAGCGGTACGTTCCCGGCCAAGGGCAGCCTGCTGAAGCTCGGAACGACGGTCGATCAAGTCATCGCCCAGAAGATCGGACGCGACTCGACGTTCCCGTCCATGGAGTTTGCAACCGAGGATCACTCCAGCCACCTCGGGAGCTGCGCGGGCGATTTCCTCTGTTCGTACATGAGCACGATCAGCTGGGCAGCCGCGAATCAGCCGCTGCCGATGGAGATCAACCCGCGCGTCGTATTCGAGCGAATGTTCGGCGGCGATCGGGCAACGCCCGAGGAGCGGCGCGCCAGGCTCGAGAAGAACACGAGCATCCTCGACGCCGTTGCACAGAGCGCACGCGAACTGTCGGTGCAGCTCGGCGCCCGCGATCGCGGCCGCATGAGCGACTACATGGACAACGTGCGCGAGATCGAGCGCCGCATCGTCACCGCCGAGCAGCAGCGCGACGAAACCGGCATCGATGCTCCGCCCACGCCAGTCGGCATCCCCGAGAACTGGGAAGAGCACGTTACGCTGATGTTCGACCTGATGCATCTCGCGTATCAGGGCAACCTGACGCGCGTGACGTCGTTCATGATGGCGCGCGAGCTGAGCACGCTCAGCTATCCGCAGATCGGGGTGGCTGACGGTCACCATCCTGTCTCTCACAACAACAACATCCCCGAGCAGGTCGCGAAGAAGATCAAGGTGGACATCTATCACCTCGATCTCTTCGCGCAGTTCCTGGACAAAATGCAGGCCACGCCTGACGGCGACGGCAACCTGCTCGACCACACGTTGTTCCTGTATGGCAGCGGGATGACCAACGGCAACCAGCACGATCACGAGAACCTGCCGACGCTGCTCGTCGGCGGCGGCGCAGGGAAGCACCAGGGCAATCGGCACATCAGGATGGCCAAGAGCACGCCGCTCTCGAATCTGATGATCTCGCTCATGGACAAGGCCGGCGTCAACTCCGACAAGTTCGGCCAGAGCTCGGGCCGTATCGATGTCTAGCATGCGTCGAGCGCTGCTCGTTGCGTCGTGCCTTGCCGTTGCGCTCGGCCTCGGTGTCACTGGCCACGCGCAGTCGGACAGGCGACTCGTCGTCGCGATGAAGAATCAGGATGCGACGACCGTCAAGGCGCTCCTGAAGCAGCGCGCGGACGTCAACGCCGCTGACGTCGATGGCACGACCGCCCTGCAGTGGGCGGCGCATTGGAACGACATCGACACGGTCAAGGCGCTGATCGCGGCGGGCGCGAAAGCGAACGTCGCAAGCCGCTATGGAGTCACGCCGCTTCATGAGGCCGCCTCAATCGGCAGCGCGCCGATCGTGAACGCGTTGCTCCGCGCTGGAGCAGCCGCTGACTCAACCTACGGCGAGGGCGAGACGCCACTGATGCTCGCGGCACGGTCGGGAAACCTCGAAGCCGTGAAGCTGCTCCTCGAGGCCGGCGCCAACGTGAATGCAGCGGAGAAGTTCCGCGGGCAGACTGCCTTGATGCTGGCCGCTGTCGAGAATCACGCCGACATTGTCCAGGCGCTGACCGCGGCGGGCGCCCAGGTCAACGCGCGGACGATCGAGTATGAGTTCCAGGACCTGACCGGCGGCGCGGGCGGCATTATCCATGACCGCCCGCAGGGCGCGTTGACCGCATTGATCCTGGCGGCGCGTCAGGGATCGATCGAAGCGTCCGAACGTCTCGTCGCCGCGGGCGCCGACGTCAACGCAACCGAACCGCAATACAGCTTCACCGCGCTCCAGACTGCGATCTTCAATGGTCACTACGCCCTCGCCAGGATGCTGTTGGAGAAAGGGGCGGACGCCAACGACGGCTCGCTCTACATCGTCATGGAGATGCGGAACCTGGCGACCTACAGCAACCGGCCGAACCCCTCGGATAACGAGCGCGGCGTGAGCCACATGGACGTCGCGCGGCTCCTGCTCGACAAGGGCGCCAATCCCAACGCACCCTACGTCAAGACGATCCCGCCACGACAGGCCCAGGGGAACATCAACGTTGCTCCGGGAGCGACGCCGCTTTACCGCGCGGTGCGCGCGATCGATCTCGCGGCGGCGCAGCTACTCGTCGA
Organism: uncultured Acidobacteriota bacterium; assembly: GCA_963772955.1. Classification (GTDB taxonomy): domain Bacteria; phylum Acidobacteriota; class Vicinamibacteria; order Vicinamibacterales; family UBA2999; genus Gp6-AA40. The sequence goes on from CAVYZF010000001.1 coordinate 94,701, forward strand.
CCGCGGCGCGAATCCGTCACAGGCGATCAAGGACGGCTCGACGCCGATGATGGCCGCGGCGGGACTGGGCGCGCCACGCGGTGGCGATGAAGAGGTCACTGAAGCCGGCGACCGCAACGATCCGATCGACGTCATGAAGGTACTGATCGCGAAGGGTGCAAATGTGAACGCCGCTAACGATCAAGGCATGACGCCGCTGCACTACGCGGCGCAGCGCGGGTCGGATCGCATCGTCGAATTCCTCGCGAGTCAGGGCGCGCGATTCGATGTGAAGAACAAGCAGGGACGTTCGCCATCAGAGCTCGCGCGGGGGAAGACCGCCGCGCTCATGAACAAGCTCGCCGCGGGCACCGCGACGACGCAACAGTAGAGGCGGGCCTTCAGGCCCGCCTGCGCGACGGCGGGTCTAAAGACCCGCCGCTACGAGACATCCAACAGGACTTTCAGAATCCCCTTGGTCTGCGCACGGGCGAGCGCGTCCACACCACGTGACAAGTCGAAGCGATCGGAGATGAGCGCCGCGACCTGCACGTGACCTCGCTCGAGCGCTGCAATCGCCTTGTCGAATGGACCACACCGCGATCCCACCAGCGTGACCTCGTCGATCACGAACGGCGCCCACGCCAGCTTCTGCTCTCCGGCAACCGTCGTCTTGAGCACGACCGTTCCTCGCGGGCGCACCAGCCTCAGCGACGTCGGCAGCCCGGACTCTGAGCCGGTACAGTCAATGACGGTATCGAACGAGCGTGCCTCGATCGCGTCCGAGAGCACCGCAGTCGAGATCCCCATGGCTCCGAGGATGGCCAGCTTCTCCGGATGTTTGCCGATCGCCAGAACGTGGTCGGAAAGCCTCGTCAGCACCTGCGCGCACAGATTTCCCAGTCGCCCGTCGCCGAGGATCGCAATCCGATCTTTCTTGCCGATGGTGAGCTGGACCGGGATCTGAAAGGCCGCGGCCACAGGCTCTGTGAACACGGCCACGTCGTCGGAGAGCGAGTCGGGAACGACGTGAAGGTTCCGCTGTGGGACCGCGATGTGATCGGCGAAAGCACCGTCGTGGTTGAGGATGCCGAGCACCGTTCGATTGGGGCAGTGCGTCGGCAACCCCATGCGACAGGTGTCGCAGGTCCAGCACGCGCAGTTGATCTCCCCGACAACCCGCCGCCCGGCAAGTGGACCCGATTCCGCGACGCCGACGAACTCGTGACCGAGCACGCCACGAAATCCCATGTAGCCCTTGATCAACTGGAGGTCCGTCTCGCACACGCCGGCCCGGATGACCCTGACCAGCACCTCGCCGGGAGCCGGCGTGGGTGTCGGCCGTCCGTGTACGACGTCAACCTTCTCGTCCAAAACAATCGCTCGCATCTGATGAAACCTATCAGAAACCGGAGTCCCCTCCCAACCTTTGAACCGCGATCGGTGTCTAACCACGGCAGGTGTTCGTGTCTTTCCTAACCTCGCGAGCACTCCCGATCACGCTGGCTGTGACGCTCGCCCTGGTCGCCCCGAGCCTCGCACAGACAGACCTTCCTGTGCCGCCCTCCGAGCGCGATGTCGATGTGTTCGGGCCGAACGAGCCGCAGCGGGCGCTCAAAGCCGGCAAGGTGGTGCGAGCGATCCGAGTCGCCTCGCCACCGACGATCGACGGCACGCTCGACGATGAGCCGTGGATCGCGGCTCCGGTTGCGACTGGCCTCATGCAGCGCGATCCCGAGAACGGCTCAGCGATGACTCGGGCCACGCGCGTCCAGTTCGCGTACGACGATCGCTTTCTGTACGTCGCCGTCACGTGCGTTGATGATTCCGGCGACGTTGTGGCAACGGGCCTCGGTCGCCGCGACGAGCAGCCGCCGACGGACCTGATCATGATCGCGATCGACCCGCGGCACGATCATCAGACCGGCTACGCGTTTCAAACCAATCCGTCTGGGTGGCAGGGAGACCTCTCGACTTCCGACGACGACCGGAACGATCGCGACTACAACGCGGTGTGGGAGGTTCGAACGGCGGTGACAGCAAACGGGTGGATCGCGGAGTTTCGAATCCCGTTTTCACAGGTGCGATTCACCGCGTCGCCAGAGCCCGGTCAGATCTGGGGCGTCAACGTGCAACGGCAAATTCGTCGCCTCAATGAGAACGGCACGTGGGTTTCGAAGCCGCGTGGTCAGCGCGGCGAGGTGTCGCTGTACGGGCATCTCGTGTTCGAGCAACAGATTGCTCCGCCTCGCCGGCTCGAGCTCACGCCGTACGTGGCTGCGCGCACTACCCACGAGCCGAACCTTTCACAGGGCAGTGGCGCATCGACTGGCGTGGACATGCGCCTCGGCATCGGAACGGGCGCGACGCTGTCAGCGACAGTGAACCCGGACTTCGGACAAGTCGAGCAGGATCCGGCAGTGCTCAACCTGTCGGTTTTCGAGACGTTCTATCCTGAGAAACGTCCCTTCTTCCTCGAAGACAGCCGCACGTTCGTCCCGCCGTACGGCAACTTCCAGCTCTTTCATTCACGCCGCATCGGACGAACACCGGATCGCCTGCTGACACTCGACACCGGCCAGGTGGTGGCCGAGAAGCCGAACGAGACCACGATCCTCGGCGCGGCGAAGCTCACCGGCAAGAGCTCGAAGTGGACCTACGGCGCGTTGACGGCGCTGACCGGTCGTGAGTACGCCAACATCGATACGCCAGTCTTTGACGGCACGGGTTTCACCCGGCAGGAGCGGCTGATCGAACCAGCGACGTCGTACAACGTTCTCAGGTTGCAGCGCGATATCGGCGCATCGAACGTCGGTGCACTTGTTACAGGCGTCGTGCGCGAGAAGGCCGAGGACGCATTCACGGGAGGCTTCGACTACAACCTGCGCTGGGACGACAACCGTGCGCGGTTCGAAGGGCACTGGGCGATCACGCATGCACCAGGAACCGGCGGGATCAGGACAAGCGGCGGAGGCGTGACGAACTTCAACTTCACGCGCAAGCACTTCAACACGGGCGGACACTACGATCACTTCGGCCGCGATTTCCGCGTGAACGACATCGGCTTCATGAGAGTCCGGACCAATCGCAACCAGGCGAACGGATATTTCGAGGGCGGACAGCCCGATCCCTGGAAGGCGTTCCGGCGGTTTTGGGGCTGGGGAAGCTACAGCCAGAGCTGGACTGACGAGGGACTGCGCATCGAACGCTCGTTCGAGACCGGGGTTTCGTTTCAGCTTCTCAACTACTGGAACGTCAACGGAGGCACAGGTCGCAACGGCGATGTCTTCGACGACCTCGATACTCGTGGCGGACCTCCCATTTTCGACCCGGGGAACAACTTCATCTTCTTCAACGCAAACAGCGATTCTCGTAAGAGCTGGCGCATCAATTTCGGTGGCAATCGGTGGAAGGACGCTGTTGGCGGTTCCGGCGGCAATCAATGGATCGGGCTCAACGTCCAGCCCACCGATCGCATTCAGGCGTCGGTGTCCGCCAACTACAACGCGGGAACGGACGACGCGCAATGGATCGTCAATCAAGACGCGGACGGCGACGGCATCACCGACTACGTGTACGGCACTCTCACGCGTGACGTCCTCGACCTGACGCTCCGCGGCACCTACGCCTTCAATCGGGACCTCACGCTGCAGGCCTACGTTCAGCCGTTCATCGCCGTCGGCGACTACTACGACATCCGCAAACTCGCGCTGCCGTACTCGTATCTGTTCACACCGGTGTCGATCTCATACGACCCGGACTTCAACACGAAGTCGCTTCGCGGAAACGCGGTCCTCCGCTGGGAATACGTCCGCGGCAGCACGCTCTTTGTTGTGTGGGATCTCTCGCAGGCCGACTATGCGCGCCCGGGCGTCTTCAGGCCGTGGAGCGACATCCGCACCGCCTTCGGCGCGCAGGCCACTCACACGCTAATGGTCAAGGTCAGTTACTGGATCAATCAGTGACCTTCGCCCCCGGTTGCGGGGCGGGTCTCCAGGGAACTCTCGCTGCGCACGCCGTAGCCGGCGCCGCCCGCCCCACCCTCGTACGTCTTCAAGCCGCGCGACAGATAGTCGGTCAGCGACAGCGTCAGGAGGATGAACAGGAAGAAGAACGCGGTGCCGACAAACATCTTCGTCAGTGCGCTGCTGTACTTCGCGTGCATGAAGAACAGGATGACGAGGGTGGCCTTCAGGATGGCGATGCCGATCGCTACCGGGAAGTTGAACGACCCGAGGTTGACGAATGCCACCGCAACGGTGACGGCGGTCAACACCATCAACGCGCTGAAGATAGCGTAGTAGGTGCTCTTGGGTGAGATGTGTCCAGCCATGATCGTCTACGCGAAGTGTCCGGCTCTGTCCACGAGATACAGCAGCGGGAACAGGAAGATCCAGACGATGTCGACGAAGTGCCAGTAGAGGCCGCTGATCTCGACCGGCGTGTACCACTCTGGCGTGAAGCGCTTCTTGTGCGCCATCCACGCGATCACCGACATGATGACGAAGCCGATGATCATGTGGGTCGCGTGCAGCCCGGTCATCAGGAAGTAGAGCGAGAAATAGATCTGCGCCGGTCCGGCCTGCGGTCCTTCGAACGCGAAGTTCGGTCCAGGCACGTGATGGTGCTCGAACTTCTCCTTGTACTCGAAGTACTTGACGATCAGGAAGACGAGCCCGAGCGCCATCGTCAGGAGAATCCAGACGACGGTTGCGCGCTGCTTGCCGGTCTGCGCCGCGCGCACGGCCAACGCCATCGTCAAGCTGCTGCCGATGAGGACAGCTGTGTTGAAGGCACCGAGAACGATGTCGAGCTCTCGGCTCGCTTCTGCCCACGCCACTGGATACCAAATGCGATAGAGCGTATAGGCGAGGAACAGGCCGCCGAAAAACAGCACTTCGGTGATGAGGAACAGCCACATCCCGAGCGTAGCCGCCTCGTGCTGCTGTTCCAGCGAGTCGAAGTGATGCTGGAGATCGTGATGATGGGCGGCGTGCGAGCCGTGAGAATCGGCGTGCGCGGCGATGGCGTCAGACAACTTTGATCTCCCGCTTCGAATACTCGTACGCGTCCTCGGTCACGATCGGCTGCGTTGCGAAGTTATGCGGCAGTGGCGGTGACTGCGTCGTCCATTCGAGGCCGGTCGCGTGCCACGGGTTATCACCCGCTTCCTCGCCCCAGAAGATCGACGCCACGAGGTAGATCGCGATCAGGATGTAGCCGACGGCAAGAATCGAGGCCCCGGCCGACGACAGCACGTTCAACACCTGGAATTCCGGTGGATACACGTGATACCGGCGCGGCATCCCGAGATACCCGAGGATGAACTGCGGGCCGAACGTCAGGTTGAACCCGACGAAGACGATGATCGCCGCGACCTTGGCCCAGATGTCCGAGTACATCTTGCCGGTGATCTTCGGCCACCAATAATGCAGCCCGGCGAAGTACCCCATGATCGCGCCGCCGACCATGATGAAGTGGAAGTGCGCGACGACGAAGTAGGTGTCATGGATGTGGACGTCCACGCCGAGCGCAGCCGTGAAGAGCCCGGTCAGACCACCCACGAGGAACAGGCCCAGGAACGCGATCGCCCAGATCATCGGAGCCTTCAACCAGATCGCTCCGCGGTACATCGTTGCAGCCCAGTTGAACGTCTTCACGGCCGACGGAATGGCGACGGCATAGGTGAGGAGCGAAAACACGAGCGCCGAGTAGACCGAGATCCCCGAGACAAACAGGTGATGGGCCCACACCAGGAAGCCGAAGACGGCAATCGCCAGGCTCGAGAACGCGACAAATGAATAGCCGAAGATGCTCTTCCGCGAGAAGGCGGCGATGACCTCGCTAATCGCACCCATCGGCGGCAGGATCATGATGTAGACGGCGGGGTGCGAGTAGAACCAGAACATGTGCTGGAAGAGCACCGGGTCGCCGCCGAGCACAGGGTCGAAGATGCCGAAGTGCAGGAAGCGCTCGATAGCGAGCGCCAGCGTCGTGATCGCGATGACCGGCGTGCCGAGGATCTGCACGAGGCTCGTGGCGTAGACGGCCCACACGAAGAGCGGCAGCCGGAACCACGTCAGCCCGGGCGCGCGCATGCGGTGGATCGTGACCATGAAGTTCAAACCGGTCAGGATCGACGAGAAGCCCGTGATGAACACCCCGAGGCCCGTCGCAACGACGTTGGTGTTCGAGGCGCGGCTGCTATACGGGGTGTAGAAGGTCCAGCCGGTGTCCACGCCGCCCGACACCATCGCGTAGACGGTGAACAGGAACCCGATGACAAACACATACCAGCTGAGGAGGTTCAGCTTCGGGAACGCAACGTCTTTTGCACCGAGCTGCAACGGCAGGACGAAGTTGCCGAGAATCGCGGGCACGGCGGGGATCAGCACGAAGAACACCATGGCCACGCCGTGCATGGTGAACATCTTGTTGTAGGTGTCCGCCGAGACGAGGTCGCCTGCCGGCGTCGCCAGCTCCAGGCGGATCATCGACGCGAAGAGCCCGCCGAGGAAGAACGCACATGTCACGACCAGGAGGTACATGATCCCGATGCGTTTGTGATCCTTCGTGAGCAGCCACGAAGCGACCGTGTGCTCGTGGTTGAGGTACGTCACCCGCGGCGCCGCCACCGTCATTGTTGTTTCCATGGTCTTACCTGTTCTCCTGGGGCGCCGCCGGGTGCGCGGGTTCCCCGGGCGCTTCAGCTCTCGACACTGCGGTGTCCTGATTGCGCAGTGACTTCACGTACTCCACGAGGGCCATCACGTTTTCCTCGCTGACCAGCCCCTGGAATGTCGGCATCAACGGCTGATAACCGTCCACGACCTTGGCCTGCGGCATGAGGATCGATTCGCGAACGTACGCCTCGTCAACCGCCACCGTTGCCCCGCTGGCGAGCCGCTCTGACCTGCCGAACTTCCTGGCCAATGACGGTCCGCGCCCACGGCCATCGCTGGCGTGACACGTGTTGCACGCGAGGTCGCTGAAGAGCCGCTCGCCGCGCTGCGTTAAAGAGCCGCCGCTGACGTTGCCGGTGAGCCACATTTCGTATGCGGTCGGTTCCATGACGACCACGCGGCCGACCATGCCAGAGTGGTTGGTCCCGCAGTATTCGGCGCAGAACAGATGGAATTCCCCCACCTTCGTCGCTGAGAACCAAACTGAGCTGTATCGCCCTGGGATGGCGTCGGCCTTGGTCCGAAAGGCCGGGAAATACATCGAGTGAATGACGTCCTCTGAGGTGAAGGTGACTTTGACGGGCCGGCCGACGGGGACGTGGAGCTCGTTGATCTCGTTCTGACCGTCCAGATGCTGGAACTTCCACATCCAGCGTTTTCCAGTGGCGTAGATCTCAAGCGTCTGGTCGGGAGGGCGCTGAAGGTCGAAGAACACGCTCGAAGCCCAGGCGAAGATCACGAGGGTGATGAGAAACGGAATGACGGACCACGCCAGCTCGAGAGGAATCGACCCGTGGATGCGCGCGCCCACCTTCAACGGATCGTCGGTACGGTACTTCGCGGCGAAGTAGATGACCGCAACGGAAGTGAGGATGCCGAAGAAAGCGGTGACCGCGACAATGAAGAGGTACAGCGCGTCCACATCGGCCGCGAGCGTTGACGCCTGTTCAGGAAGCAGCGGAATCCCAGAAAACATAGATGCTCAGGCGTGCCTTTCCGCGACGTGGCGCGTCTCGCGCCATCGCATCAGCACAACGAAACCCAGGATGAGACCAACCGTCAGCACGGCACACAGGCGCATGATGTTCATGAACGCGGCGCCGTACTTTCCGGTCGACGGGTCATAGTGGAAGCAGTACAGCAACAGTTCCTCGACGATGGATCCAAGGCGGCCCTGGCCGGAGTCGACGAGCGCAAGCCGCAGGTCCTTAGGAGAGAACTCCACACCATAGAAGTAGCGGGAGAGCCGCCCATCCGGAGTGACCACAAGGACGCCGCTCACGTGAGCAAACTGCTGTGACTCCTCATCCCACTGGTACGTAAACCCGGCGGCAGACGTGACGCGCTGAATCTCCGGCTCGGTCCCGGTGAGGAAGTGCCACCCGTCGGCCGTTTCCGGCACCGCCCAGTGCTGCAGATGTGCCCGCTTCTTCGCGTTGGCCGCTTCAGGCGTATCGCGATGATCGAAGCTGACGAGCACGACGTCGAATTCCTTGCCGGCCGTGAAGGGCACCGCCTTCAACGCCGAAGAGATCCCGTTCATGACGAGAGGGCAGAGCATCGGGCACTGGAAGTACACGAAGGCCAGCACCACCGGCTTCTTGCCAAAGTAATCACCGAGCACGACGTCGCGTCCGCTCTCGTCCTTGAACGTCGCATCAAGGGGAAGCTGCTCGCCGAGCCGCTGCTTGAACGTCACATCCTGAATCTTCGGGGGCACGTTCGACGCGACGATGCCGCCGGTGAACCCCATCGAGCCGGGCATACCGGGCTGCTGCTGGGCGGTGATCCCTGTAATGCAAAATGCAACAGTCAAAATGCAAATCAACACCAGTACGCGCACGCCGCCGCGCGTCGAGTGTCGCTCTTGCCTTTTGCATGTTGCAGTTTGCATTACAGGTTTCATCGCCCTATTGCCTTCTCTTTTCCAACTGACGACCGGCGCTCGCATCCGTCGGCACGAGCAGTGAGGCATCGCCCGGTGCACCGGTCGCATCAGCGGGTCGCGACGGCAATCCACGCTCGAGCGTCAGGCGCATCGCCTCCGAAATCGGAATCCGCACCGTTCCCGCGCTCTTGTCGATCCAGCTGTATCCGTCGAGGACTGCTGTTTCCTGCCGGTGGAAGTCGTAGATTTCATTCGCCGGTTTGGGCTGAAGTCGCGGACCGGACGGCAGGCGCGGCCCCTGCTCGCTCGCGAGCGGGAACTCCGCAGGTGTCGTCCTCTCCCTCAAGTCCACGAACAGCGCGAACATGAACCACACCAGAATGTGCGCGACAACCGCCGACGCCGCGAGCCACAGGGCGAACTGCACGATCATCGACACGTTCGCGTCGGTGTGCTCGTGCCCGGAACCCCCTGGAGGATTGAGATACTCGTCGTCTGCTGACGCGTGAGCGTGAGGATCGTGGGCCATCAGTGGCCACCTCCCGCAGTTTCGAGTGATTCACGCAAGTAGGGATCGCCCGTGGCCAGAAGCGGCCGCTGCCGCAGCTCGCCAAAGAACATCCACAGCCAGAGCCCGCCAATCGCGAGCGGCGCCGCCACATCGAGCCAGTGGATGAAGAAGTGGCTCGCGTGCTCGCCAGCCAGCAAGTGGAGGTTCTCGCCGCTCGCATCGAATTCCGGCGACACGAGCATGAAGATGTCGGCGAAGCGTACGAACAAGATCCAGAACGCGATGATCACGAGCCGATGCGGCGTGCGCTTCAAGTTTCGCGACAGCAGCAGGAACCAAGGCACGAAGAAATGGAACAGCACCAGGAAGACGGCCAGGTACTGCCAGCCGTGGCTGGTGCGCGCGATCATGTAAGGAATTTCCTCGACCAGGTTCGCCGCGAACGTCAGCAAGTACTGGGAGAAGTTGAAATACGCCCACAGCATGACGAAGGCGAACATCAGCTTGCCGAGGTCGTGGAAGTGATGCGGCTTGAGCAGACCCGACATTGGCTCGCGCTTGAAAAGGAAGGTCGAGACGATGACCGTGAACGCGAGCGCGGCGAGACCCTGGCCACCGATCATCAGGAACCCGAAGATCGTCGAGTACCAGTGCGGGTTGAGCGACATGATCCAGTCGATACCGGCGAAGGTCACTGCGAGGGCGTAGAAGACCAGCCCGGCACCACTCAAACGCTGGATGCGCGTGTTCACCGCAACGTCGCCAGAGTCCTGCAGACGCGACCACTTGTTGAGCAGCGTCGCGATACCCCACCACCCCGCAAAGTAGATCACGGCCCGCACGATGAAGAATGTCGTGTTCAGGTACGGCGCCTTGTGACGCAGCACTTCGTCGGTCGCGACGTGATCCGGGTGCGACCAGGGATAGAGCGTGCCGATACCGAGCAGGACCGGGACGAACAGGACAGCCAGCAGCGGCAACGTGCGGCTGGACGCTTCGAAGATCCGGCGGAACACTCCCCAGACGCCGCCAGACAGGTGCTGAATCATCATCAGCGCCAGCGAGCCGAGGGCGATGCCGAGGAAGAGCATGTAGGCCACGAGCCAGGCGCGGAAGAAGTGGTCGCGGTCGACGAGCAGTCCGATGCCACAGCCGACGAGACCGATGACGCCGGCAATCAGAGCCTTCGATCGGACTCGATCGATATCGGCGACCGGCGGCGAGTACGTCGTATCCACGTTCACTGGTTCTCCTGGGCGGGACGATCGAGATCCGAACGGCGGTCAGCCGGCACGTCGGCGACGGTGGCGTTCATGCTGAGTTGCAGCGCCCGGATATACGCGGCGATGGCCCATCGATCGGCGACCGGCACCTGCGCTGCATAGTCCTGCATCGCGCCGAAACCGTTGGTCATGACATCGAAGAAGTACCCCGCCGGCGCGTCTCGCAGTCGCTGTTCGCCGTACGAGGGGGGCTGCCGGAATCCGCGCTGGACGATCATCCCGTTGCCCACGCCGGTTCGCCCGTGACACGGCGAGCAGAACACGTTGTAGCGCTCCTGCCCGCGCGCCATCACATCAGCCGTCACCGCCATCGGGAACGTGGTGGCAAACTGACCCGCCTGCTTGCCCGTGTTCAGCAACTCGTCCTCGCGCAGGTAACCACGCGGGACGGTGTTGGCGACCAGCGTGCGTGCCGAACCGCCGTTGTCGAAGAACGTACTGGCCTCGAGCGCCTCGTAGCGAGGTGCGTCGTGCATGTCCTGGCGGCACGCACCGAGCGCCACGCTCATGGCGAGAATCGCGATCGTGCGCAGTCGCGGTGAGTTGACGGCCGGGAGCATGTTACGGCGCAACTTCGGACACTCCTACTGGACGCAGTCCCTCGAGAAACTTCCACGTCGCATGCCGCTCGAATCGCGGATCCGTCGTCTCGATGACGAGGAAGAAACGATCAGTCGAGGCGCGTCCGAACGCGTCGACGTTGAAGACGGGGTGATACGGCTGCGGCAGCTTGTTCAGCGCCCACATGCCGACAAACGCGGTGAGCGCCGCTCCGAGAACCGTCGTCTCAAACGTCACCGGGATGAACTGCGGCCAGCTGTTGAGCGGGCGATCGCCGATGTTCATCGGGTAGGCCATCACCGAGGACCAGTACTCGAGGCTGAAACCGCCGAGCCCGCCGAAGATGCCACCGAGCAGCACCAGCAGAGGCAGTCGCGTTCGCTTGAGATCGAGTGCCTCGTTCAGTTCCTCAATCGGGATCGGCGAATAGGCGTCCATCTTGCGATAGCCGGCGAGGCGCGCCTTCGTTGCGGCGTCGACGAGTGCCGTCGCGTTTTCGAATTCGGCCATCAGGCCGTGGAGCGTTGGTTCGGCGGCGTGTGCCATCACATCACCCGTGGTGTTCCGCCTTCAGCTTCGCTTCGGGGACGATCGTGCGCATCTCGAAGATGGCGATCGCCGGCAGGAAGCGGATGAAGAGGAAGAAGAGCGCCAGGAACAAGCCGATCGTGCCCGCGAACATGCCGAAGTCCCATCGCGTCGGCGCATACATGTCCCACGACGACGGCAGGAAGTCGCGGTGCAGGCTCGTCACGATGATGATGAAGCGCTCGAGCCACATGCCGACGTTGACGAGCAGCGACAGGATGAAGAGCAGCGGGATGTTGTCGCGAACGCTGCGGAACCAGAACAACTGGATCATCACCGCGTTGATCGCGATGAGCGACCAGTAGAAGACCGCATAGGGCCCGGCCATGCGGTTGTACATCATGAAGCTCTCGTACGGGTTCGAGCTGTACCACGCGAAGAACGCCTCGTTCGCATAGCCATACGCCACGATCATCCCGGTCACCAGCATGACCTTCGTCATGTTGTGGATGTGGCGCATCGTGATGAAGTCTTCGAGGTGATAGAACTTCCGCAACGGAATCGCCAGCGTCATCACCATCGCGAAGCCGGAGTAGATCGCGCCGGCGACGAAGTAGGGCGGGAAGATCGTCGCGTGCCAGCCAGGCAGCACTGACACCGCGAAGTCGAAGCTCACCACTGAGTGAACGGAGAGCACGAGCGGCGTCGAGATACCAGCGAGAAGCAGGTAGGCCGTCTCGTATCGCTGCCAATGCTTCGCCGAACCGCGCCATCCCAGCGACAGCATTCCATAGATGCGACGCGCGAAGGGCGACTTGGCGCGATCGCGCAGCGTCGCCATATCAGGCACGAGACCGGTGAACCAGAACAGCGCCGAGACGGTGCCGTATGTTGAAACCGCGAACACGTCCCAGATCAGCGGGCTGCGGAACTGCGGCCAGAGCCCCATCGTGTTGGGGTAGGGAAACAGCCAGTAAATAGCCAGCCATGGCCGGCCGGTGTGGAGCAGCGGGAACATCGCCGCGCACGCCACGGCGAACAGCGTCATCGCTTCGGCGAATCGATTGATCGAGGTGCGCCACTGCTGACGGAACAGCAGCAAAATCGCCGAGATCAACGTGCCGGCGTGGCCGATACCGATCCACCAGACGAAGTTGATGATGTCGAACGCCCAGCCAACGGGAATGTTGTTCCCCCAGATACCGATCCCCTTCATCAGCAGGTTGCCGATGGTCAGGTTGAGGACCATCAGCAGGATGAAGGCGATGAAGAACCCGAGGAACCAACCGATCGGCGTGCGCTTCGAGAGGACGACGTGACCGATGGTCTCGGTGACGGACTCAAAGGTGTGCCCCGGCTCGATGACGGCAGGCGTTCTGCTCAGCAGCGCCTTCGTCTCCGCCGATATCGCGACCGATGCGTGCGACTTGTCCATCCCTAGTGTCCTTCCTCTTCCGTCCCGAGCGGTCGGGTGGGTTCCAGCTCGGTATTGGGATTCCGCACGATGGCGAGGTACGTCGTCCGCGGCCGGGTGTTGAGCTCACCGAGCAACGGATAGTTCAGCGTGCTCGCCTTGAGCTTCGACACCGCGCTCGCCGGGTCGTTGATGTTGCCGAACACGATCGCCTCGGTCGGACAGGCCGACTGACACGCCGTCAGCACTTCACCATCGCGAATCTGCCGATCTTCGAGCTTCGACGTGACGCGCGCGAGGTTGATGCGCTGCACGCAGTACGTGCACTTCTCCATCACGCCGCGGCTGCGCACGGTGACGTCAGGGTTGCGCGCCAGCTTGAAGCTGGACGTATCCCAATCCGAGTAGAGAAGGAAGTTGAAGCGGCGAACCTTGTACGGGCAGTTGTTCGAACAGTAGCGAGTGCCGACGCAGCGGTTGTAGACCATGTCGTTCAGGCCTTCGTCGCTGTGCGTCGTTGCAGCAACCGGACACACCACCTCGCACGGCGCCGATTCGCACTGCTGGCACGGCATCGGCTGGTGATAGGTATCCGGATTGTCGAGGTTGCCGCTGTAGTAGCGATCGAGGCGCAGCCAGTGCATCTCGCGGCCGTTCGCAACCTGCGCCTTGCCCACCACCGGCACGTTGTTCTCAGCCTGGCAGGCGACCACGCAGCTGTTGCAACCGGTGCAGACGTTCTGATCGATCGTCATGCCCCAGGCGTAGCCTTCGTACTTGCGCTCCTCGAACATCGAGAGGCCGACGAGGGGCTGATGTTCCTGCTTCGCCGCAAAATTCGGATCCTGCTGGAACTGCTCGGTGGTCGCCACGCGGACCAGATTCCGGCCTTCGAGCGACCAGTGATCCTGCGTCGAGACGAGCTCGTAGCTCTCGCCTGTCTTGGTGACCTCGACGCCGCTCAGGAAGTCTGGGGCCGCGCTCGTACGCAGTGAATTGATGCCGAACCCGATCCCGGTCCCGATGCGTCCGGCCCGATCGCGGCCGTATCCAAGATGAATCGTGATCACGTCAGCGGCATGCCCGGGCGCAATCCACACGGGTATGCGAAGCGTGTTCGATCCCTGCTTCACTTCCACGACATCGCCGCTTACGAGGTTCAGTCGATCGGCGGTGCCGGGAGACAGGAGCGCTCCGTTATCCCACGTCAGCTTGGTCAGCCACTTCGGCAGTTCCTGGAGCCACCCGTTGTTGACGAAGCGCCCGTCGTACACGCTCGGATCGGGCCGGAACACAACTTCGAGTCCCGCGGGTGTCGCAGCCGGGGCTGCGCCGATCGCGCTGCCTTGAAGCGTGACCGTCTTGACCGCGAACGCCGTGTTCGGAATCACACCGTCATGCAGCCATCGTCGCCAGTCACGATCGAACGGCGAGAGCGGTGCGGCACCAGGCAGTGGGGCAGGCGTGACCTGCGCTCCCGCCGGTGGCGTTGCCGGGGTCGGCTCGGGGGTCGCCGGGGCCGACACACCTTTCTGACCGCTCCAATGCGAGCGAACGATGTCGTAACCGGACCTGGCGCCCGCAGCGCTGAGCGTGGACACCACCTCGTGAATCGAGCGGCCGTTGTACAGCGGCGCGATCAACGGTTGCACGACCGACGCCGTTCCATCGTGCCCGCGGACATCGCTCCACATTTCGAGGAAATGCGTCTCGGGGATGTGCCAGTGACAGAGGGCCGCCGTCTCGTCGTGGAACTGGCTGAGACTCGCGCGCAGCGGAACCTTGTCCATCGCTTCGGCGAACTTCAGGTCTGAGGGCGCGGTGTACACCGGGTTCCCGCCGAGAATCAGCAGCAGGCTGACCGTGCCCGCATTCATCTCGCCGACGAGCTCGCCGAGCCCGGCACGCTGATTCGTCGGGTGCGTCTCGACCGTCTGCGTATACACAACGGTGTTGCCGACGTTGCCGAGCGCGTCGTTCATCGCGTGGGCAAGTGCGTGGACGGCCGGTGGCTGGCCTTCACCCGCGATAACGAGGCTTCGGCCGCGCGCGTTCTGAAGATCCTTGACGAGCGGACCGAGCCAGGCTTGAGCGGACTCGGGCACCGAGCCGCCCGTCGCGCCAGCCACTCCGACTTGCGCCGCGACTGCGTGCGCAAATGGGGCAATGTCAGACGCGCGAAGCAACAGTCGGTGATCCGCCTTCGACCCTGTATTCGAAGGGGAGCCCTCGACTGAATAGAGGCGATTGCGCTGCGCACGATCGCCCTCGATCTTCCGGCGCGACGCATACGCCCGCGAGTGGGTCAGCGCTCCATTGCCCGTACACAGAAAATCGGCGTCGAGGGCCAGGATGACGTCCGCCTTCTCAATCGAATACTTGGCGTCGACGTAGTCCCCGAACGCGAGGCGGCTGCCTTCGCGAACGTTGTGGCGGCCGAACGGTTCCCACTGAACCCATTTCGCTTTCGGAAACCGTCCGAGGAACTCGTCGATCTGAGCCCCGAGCGTCGGCGATGCGACGGTCTCGCTGAGCACCCGGATTCCGGCACCCTGCGAGCCTTCCTGAGCCGCGAGCACTTGCCGGATTGCGGCGACAAACGCCTCGAATGGGCGGATTTCGCCGAGATGCGTGAGCACCTGCGAGCGGTCGGGATCGTAGAGGCCGAGGATGGCTGCCTGCGCGAAGAGATCCGTGGCACCCAGGCTGGATGGGTGGTCGGGGTTTCCCTCGATCTTTGTCGGACGTCCCTCGTGGCTTTCAACGAGAAGTCCGACGCCCGAGCCCGCGAACGGCATCGCGGTCGCGAAGAAGAGCGGCTTGCCCGGGATCAGCTCCTCGGGCTGCCTGACATACGGAACGATGTCTTCGGATGGCTGGCGGGTACAGGCGCTGACCCCGGCGAGGGCCATGGACGCGCCCATCAGCTTCAGGAATCCGCGGCGACCGACCGGGTCGAGCCATTCCGACGCGTTCTGCGGAAACTCGCGGTGCAGAAACTCCTTGAATTCAGGGGTTCCAGCGACGTCTTCGAGACTGCGCCAATATGTGCGGCCACGCGTGCCGTGAAGCTTCGCGCGAAGAGCCTGTATGTCGTTCGAATCGTTCATGTGCGGGTCACCGGTGGCACGTGGAGCAGCTGGTGTTGCCCTTGATCCCGTATTCCTTCACGAGCATCGGACCCTGCACCGACTGCGGTACGGCAGGGCGGTAGTTCATAGTGAACACCTCGCTGCGTGGCCGCACGTACTTCTCGGGGTTGCGGTGGCAGTCGAGGCACCACTCCATCTGAAGCGACTGCACCTGCCGCATGAGGGGCATTTCGTCGACGCGCCCGTGGCAGGTTTCGCATCCCATCCCCTTTTTCACGTGGATGCTGTGATTGAAGTACACGAAGTCCGGGAGGTCGTGGACGCGCACCCAGTGTAGCGGCCGATCGTCGCGGAAGCTGGCGCGCACCGGTTCCAGAATCGGGGCGTTCGACCAGATCTGCGAGTGGCAGTTCATGCAGGTCTTGGTCGGAGGAATGCCCGCGAACGAGGATGTCTCAACCGACGTGTGACAGTACCGGCAGTCGATACCGTCATCGAGCACGTGGTGGATGTGGCTGAATTGAACGGGCTGCTCGACGTACTCGTTGGCGCGGGTTACGTAAGAAGAACGCCCAATCAGCATGGCCAGCAGGATGGCACCTGCGGCCAGCATGAGCGCGCCGGCGAGACTGAGCTTGGAAATGGTATTGGCGCTGCGATGGAAGATCTGCGGCATCTTTCGATGGGGTGACTGACGGGCGGCGTCCCGATGGAGCCAGTCCCGATTTGTACCACAATTGTGAAAAAAGGATCAAGCGCCCGAGGGGCCCCGGGCGCCCCAATGTCTGACGCGCGATTCTATGCTCAAATGCGCTTCACATCCACGGTGACACACCGATTTTCCAGCCGCCCCGGTATACAATCCGCGCAACGGCCGCAACTCAATGAGTGACAGGAAGTACCGCCAACGAGGCTATCAGGACGATAACCGTGACCGGGCGCCACGACCGGCCGCCCCCCGTCCTGCGCCGGAACCGGGTGCTCCCGCCGGGGCGCGCCGAATCTCCCAGGACGGCCCCAAGAACATCAACATGCCCGGGTTCCGTCACGTGGTGCGGTGTGCCCAATGCGGAAATCTGGCGCCGGATGACATCGGGTTCAACGATCGATGCGCCAAGTGCGGCACCGAGCTGCATTCATGCGCGCAATGCGTGTCGTTCGACCCGAGCAGCCGCTTCGAATGCTCCCAGCCGATCTCGGAGCGCGTCTCGCCCAAGAGCGCGCGAAACGGATGCACGTTTTTCTCACCACGAACCACCGTAGAGCGCGAAACGACAACTCCGCGACATAACGACGCGCGAAAGGCGTTCGACGATTTGTTCAAGTTTTAGGCGCCCCTTGTCCCGGATACAGGTCACGTGAGCCTTCTCTCTGAACACGATCGACGCATCGTCCAGGAGCACCTCGCGAAGATTGAGCAGCCGGTCACCCTCCTGCTGTTCACGCAAACGATTGGTGCGCCCGAGACCGCGTTGATCGCGCGCCAGGTCCTCGACGAACTCGCCAGTCTCAACGATCTGATTCGAGTCGAAGAGGCCAACTTCGTCCTCGAGAAGGACCGGGCCGCGCAGTACGGCATCGATCACATCCCGGCAATCGTGCTCCTGTCTGGGGAGAGCGATACGAGGATGCGCTTTCTTGGGGCGCCAGCAGGCTACGAGTTCATGTCGCTCGTCGAGGCCGTCATCCTGGCTGGCACGAACGACTCGCAGCTCGATCCCGAGAGCCGCGCGCTCATCGCTGCAAACGTCAGCGCGCCGGTCGACATTCAAGTCTTCGTCACGCCGACGTGCCCACACTGCCCGCGCGCCGTGTCGCTCGCACATCGGATGGCACGCGAAAGTGCCCACATTCGCGCGACCTGCGTCGAAGCGACGGAGTTCATGGATCTGTCGCGGAAGTTCCGCGTGACAGGCGTTCCGAAAATAGTCGTCAACGAGTCGATCGAGATCCTCGGGGCGCTTCCCGAGGAGTTGTTCGTGCGGGGAGTGCTCGGCTTGCCGGAAGCCGATCCGCCTCCGAGCGCCTAGCTCAGTTCGTCGTCGCGGGTGCGGCGCTCGCGTCGATCGTCGCGCTCTTCACGAAATCCAGCTTCGGGTATTCGGCCAGCAGATACGCGTTGCCGTCTCGCAGAATGCGGCGCTGGTCGGGAACGTTCTGGCGGCCGTATCCGCTGTACAAACGATCGGCCACCTCCATCCCGCTCACCACTTCGCCAAAGGGCGCGAACCCGTCCGCATCGAGATAGCTGTTGTCCTTGTAGTTGATGAAGATCATCGTGTAGCTGGAGTTGGGGCTCGATTCGCGCGTGAAGCTGACGAACCCTCGCGTATTGCTCTTCTTCGCGGGCTCATCCTTGAGATTCGCCGTTCTCCAGGCTGCCTGCACGGACGGATCGGCGTGCAGACCAAACTGCGCCATGAATCCACTGAGGACGCGGAAGAATCGTGAGTCGTTGTAAAAGCCGTTCTTCACGAGGTTGTAGAACCGGTCGGCTGCGAGAGGCGCCCACTCTCGCTCGACGGCGATGACAAAAACGCCCTGGTTGGTGTCAACGCGAGCTCGGAACTGATCGGGCGCACGCTCGTTGAGCTGGGCAGGATCCTTGAGCTTTTCGATGTTGACCTGAGCATTCAACGACGCGACCACCGCGACCGCAATAACGGTGGCGACTACGCCTGTGCGAACCTGGACTGGCATCGTTCTGTGTCCCGTAAATCGACGGTCCACCTTCGCTTGGCTTGCCAACCGTAGCTCGCGCGGAAGTTGGCAAGCGCGAGCGAAGGTTGGCGGAGAGAGAGGGATTCGAACCCCCGGGCCCGTTTCCGAGCCAACGGTTTTCAAGACCGCCGCCTTAAACCACTCGGCCATCTCTCCGTGCGAGCACGCACCCACTGAACCAATTGAACCCCTGAACCCCTGAACCCCTGAACTAGTTTGCCTTGATCACCGACGCGCCGTCCATGAACGGACGCAGTGCATCAGGTATCACCACTGACCCGTCGACCTGCTGAAAGTTTTCGAGCACCGCGACGAGCGTGCGTCCGACAGCGAGGCCGGATCCGTTCAGCGTGTGCACAAATTCGGCCTTCCCTGTGCCACCGGGCCGGAACTTGATGTTTGCCCTGCGCGCCTGAAAGGCCTCCGTGTTGGTGCAAGACGAAATCTCCCGATACGTATTCTGGCCCGGCAACCAGACCTCGATGTCGTACGTCTTGGCCGACGCGAATCCCATATCACCCGTACAGAGGAGCACAGTGCGATAGGGAAGCTCGAGTCGCTTGAGGACTTCTTCGGCGGACGCCGTCAGCCGTTCTAGTTCGTGGTACGACTCGCCAGGTTCGGTGAACGCCATCAATTCGACTTTGTCGAACTGATGCTGACGTATGAGTCCGCGCACGTCCGCGCCGTACGATCCCGCCTCGCTGCGAAAGCACGGGGTGTACGCCGTGTATCGGATCGGGAGCGAACGGTCGATGATCTCTCCCCGGTGCATGTTGGTGAGCGGCACTTCGGCCGTCGGCACCATGAACAGATCCCAGTCGCCGGCGATCTTGAAGAGGTCCGCCTCGAACTTGGGAAGGTTGCCTGTTCCGGTCAACGACGCACTGTTCACCATGAATGGCGGCTCGACTTCTGTATAACCGTGGCTCGTGGTGTGCAAATGCAGCATGAAATTGATTAACGCGCGCGCCAGGCGCGCGCCGCCGCCGATCAAGACCGAGAACCTAGCGCCCGCGATCTTGGTGCCGCGCTCGAAGTCGATGATGCCGAGCGCTGGACCGAGATCCCAGTGCGGCTGCACATGGAAATCAAACGTCCGTGGTGTTCCGTGCTTCCGCACCTCGACGTTGTCGGCGCTGCTTTTTCCCACCGGCACGCTGTCGTGCGGAATATTGGGAATGGTCAGCAGCCCGCGATTACGCCGCAGCTCGACTGCGTCCTGTTCGACGCTTAGCTGCTTGATCTGCTGGGCTCGCTCCCGATTGGCTTCGGTGATCTTGCTGGAATCGAGGCCCTGCCTCTTCGCTTTGGCCACTTGGTCGGCGGCCGTGTTTTGTTCGCGCCTCAGGGCTTCGATCTCCGGCAGAATTCGCCGGCGGCGCGTTTCCAGTATGGCCAGGTCTTCGAGCTCGCTCGAGGCGTCGATTCCACGCTTCTGCAACGCTGTTCGCAGAACCGCAATGTTGTCGCGCAATATCGCCGGATCGATCATGTTGCCGATTCTACCTGCGGTAGGATGTCGAACATGGAGCGATCTCTCAGAAAGGCCGTATTTCCGGCCGCTGGTCTTGGCACGCGCTTCCTGCCTGCGACCAAAGTGATTCCGAAGGAAATGCTGGCGCTCGTCGACAAACCGATCATCCAGTACGGTGTCGAGGAGGCCCTCCAGTCCGGCATCGATAACGTCATCCTCGTGACGAGCCGAGGCAAGAGCACGATGGAGGATCACTTCGACGTCGCATACGAACTGGAGAGTGTCCTCGAGCGTCGTGGGAAAACGGAGCAACTCGAGATTGTTCGTCACCTCTCAAAGCGGATCAAAGTATCGTCGGTGCGACAAGGAGAGCCACTCGGGCTGGGACACGCAGTTCTTGTTGCCAAAGAGGTCGTTGGCGATGAACCGTTCGCCGTCGTGCTGCCCGACGATGTCATCGACGCTGCACCGCCAGCACTGCGCCAGATGATGGATGTGTTCGAGCGCGTGGGTGGCCCTGTCATCGCCGTGGAGCGCGTGCCGCCGGAGGACGTTTCCAGCTACGGCATCGTGGCGATCGACGACAGCGATCTCGGCCCTGGCGTCCATCGCATCGTCGACCTTGTCGAAAAACCGCCGAGAGACGAGGCGCCCTCCAATTTGGCGATCATCGGTCGCTACATCCTGACCCCCGATATCTTTCCGGCGTTACAGGACACCGCGAGCGACCGGACCGGAGAGATTCAGCTCACCAACGGCATGCGACGCCTGCTCGAGAAACGCCCGCTGTATGCGTGCGAGATCTCCGGTGTGCGACACGACGCCGGGAACAAGCTCGGATTCCTGAAGGCGACGGCATACTTCGCCCTCAAGCGCCCCGAGTTCGCGGAGGCGTTCCGTCGCTATCTCGAAACGCTCGACAAACCAGTGGGAACGACGCCCTGAACGCGCGTCGAAGGACTCTCTAATCGGATGACGCTGGCTTCGCCGCGGGCGCGGCCGTGTCCGTCTTGGAAGTCGTCGAGTCGCTGCTGGTGGACTTTGAGTCCGACGTTGACGAGGGCGTGCTCGAAGACTCGCCGCCGCCAGACTTCCCCTTCTGCGCATAGTCAGTGATGTACCAGCCCGATCCCTTGAACTGAATCGCCGGCGAGGAGATCAACCGCTGCACTGGTCCCTTCCCGCACAACGTGCACTCCTGCAGCTCGGGATCGGAGAACTTCCGGATCACTTCAAATCGGCGATGGCACACCTCGCACTGATATTCGTAGAGCGGCATCTCTCGCTTCCTACTCCAGTGACGCGTCCACGGTCTCGCCGAGCAGGAGTTGTCGCAGCGCCCAGAAGGGCGCGCTTCCCTGCGAGAGGACCGCATCATGGAATCCTCGTAGCGAGTACTTGCCGCCCTGTTTCTCTTTGTAGTCGCGGCGCAGCTTCAACATCATCAACTTGCCCAGGGAGTACACCAGGTAAGTTGGGTCGAACGTGCCGCGCTCCGCTTCCCGCCGGGCAGTCGTCTCTTCGAGGAACGCTTCATCACGGAAGAAGCGCATGCCCTGCTCGACGGAGAGATCCTCACAGTGCAATCGAATGGCAACGATGAAACGCGCGAGGCGCACGAGCGCTTCTGCTAGCTGGCCGAGTCTGATCGTGACGTCGCCGCGCCGGAACCCCGCTTCGACCATCATGTGCTCGCAGTAGTGAGCCCAGCCCTCGACGAACGACGCCGGCGCGAATAGCGTCGACTTGCGGACCTTCGACTCGACCTGGCGCAGATGACGGAAGTGGAGGAAGTGCCCCGGATAGACCTCGTGGATCGAGATGTTCCAGAGCGTCGGGATGTTGAAGTCCCGGAGGTGTTCCTTCTGTCGATCGGCTGACCAGCTTCGATCGACGTCGGTCAGGTAGTAGTACGCCCGACTCGGTTTGCTTTCGAATGGGCCCGGCGTCCACATGCTCGCAAAAGCCCAGCGATAGAAGTCAGGCGATGGCGCGACGACGACCGGCTCGGAGTCGGGCAGCGTCACGAGGTCCTGCGACCGAAGGAATTCCTCGAGCTCGCCGACCTGCGCTTCGGCGACCGCGATCAACTGGCCCGGCGCGGGATGCTGCTCTTTTGCCTTGCGCCATGCTTCGATGGGATCACCGCCGTTCAACCGGCCGGCAACCTTGCGAAACTCCTCTTGAACGGCACTGAGCTCCCGCAGCGCGATCGCGAGGAGCCGATCGGAGCTGATGTCGACGCCGTCTTCGAGCTTCAGTTTCTTTTCGAATCGCTCGCGCCCAAGTCGAAACGACGCTTTCGCGCGCGGCGCGAGATCCGTCTCGAGATACTCGAGATACGACGTGATCGCTGTCGCAGCCTCGGTCGATGTATCCGCAAGATCACCGAGGATGTGCAGATCGTCGAGGCCGGAGAACGCGCGCGGAAGGTCCGACTCTATGAAGCGCAGCGTGCCGCGCCAGCTCTCGAGTCCAACCTTCACGAATATGCCGGGACAGTCTTTGATGTTGTCGCGAGCCGCCTGCACGAGTCGGGGAACCTGGCGAAGCTTCGAGACCACTCGGCGTGCGCGCTCGGCTTCGGGCGCGTACGCAAAGAGAGCCTGACCCGCCAGGCTGCTGCCGATGATCTCCGCGTAGATCTGGGGATTCCGCTCCCAGGACCGGACGACCTCCAGCTCGTACATCCGCGCTTCGATGCCGGCCGCCACGATCGGATGGTCCACCCGTTCGACGCCAGACAGGTGCGTGGTGTCGATCTGATGGAGGCGACGGCCGAAGCCGGATAACGTGCGGACGTGCGCGTCGATCGCCTGGCGGCTCAGATCCTCGAGCAGATCGTCATGCGCGTGGACGCCGTCCAAGCCGGCATAGCTCGGTAGAGCCTCGTGCAGGTACGCGAGGTAATCGTCGACGAAGTGCGGAAATGGCTCCGATGGGTACATACCCGGATGTTGTTCTGCGTAGTGCCGCCCCTCGGGGAGCGCTCATCCTGTCAATGGTACAATAACCTCACGTCCACAGGCGATGTCCGGAACGCTGTTCGTGGTCGCAACTCCCCTCGGGAACATGGAGGATGTGACCTTCCGCGCGATTCGCGTCCTGCGCGAGGTCGATCTCATTGCGGCTGAAGACACTCGCCGTACGGCTCGATTGCTGAGCCATTATGCGATTTCCACCCCTTCCGTCAGTTTCCATCAACACAACGTTCGGACGAGGCTGCCGCAACTTCTATCTCGGCTCGAGGCTGGGAAGAATGTGGCCCTGGTGACGGATGCAGGAACACCTGGTGTTTCGGATCCCGGTGTCGAGCTCGTCGAGGCGTGCATTACAGCGCAGATCGCGGTGGATCCGATCCCGGGCGCCAGCGCCCCTCTGACTGCTGCCGTTGCGTCTGGTTTCCCCCTCATTCCGCTGACAATCTTCGGGTTTCCCCCGCGTCGGTCAAAAGACAGAAAGGAATGGTTCTCTCGAACTCTGGAGATTCCGCACACCTTTAGTTTCTTCGAAAGTCCCCATAGGATTGCCATGACGCTGTCTGAGTTGCGGCCAATGTTGGGCGAACGACAGATTATGATCGGTCGAGAGCTGACAAAACGTCACCAGGAGTTTCTCAGGGGTCCTGTTGCCACGACGATGGCTCGGCTTTCGGACGCGAAAGGCGAGATAACAGTCGTAATTGGGCCAATAAACGCTGACGATATGTTGAATGACCAAGAACGCGCTGTGGATGCGGTTGCTAGCGCCGTGGAAATGTTTGGTCGATTAACCAACGGCGGGGACTCCAGACGTGCCGCGCTTTCAAAAGCGGCGCGTGCATTCTCTGTCCCGGCTCGAGTCGTCTATGCGGCGGTGGAAGAGGCCAAGAAGTCTGTTGAGTGACCGTTCGAGATAGGGCTTAACCGGGTTCAGTTTTTGCGTCAGAGTTGAGACTTCGATGAGTTCCACCGCGACCCACGTGGTGATTCTGGCCGCCGGCCAGGGCACCCGCATGAAGTCGAGCCAGCCGAAAGTGCTCCACAGGGTGCCAGGCGGCTCCATGCTGAATCGCATCATTCGGATATCGGAGGCACTTTCTCCCGAAACGCTCACTGTTGTCGTCGGACACGGAGCGGATGCCGTTCGAGCCCATTTGGGCGAGCAGGCGAACGTACAGTTTGCCCTCCAGCAACCGCAACTCGGAACGGCGCACGCGCTCCTCCAGGTAGCGCCCCTGCTCGCGGGCCGAACGGGAACGCTGGTGCTGCTGTCGGGCGATGTTCCGCTCCTGACGGCCGCGACATTGAAGAATCTGGTCAGCGTCCACTGTGGTGCCCAGGCCGCAGCCACTGTGGTGACGGCCACGGTTGAACGTCCCTTTGGCTACGGGCGAATGGTTCGAGTCGATGGCGAGGTCGCACGGATCGTCGAGGAACGGGACGCGTCGCCGGCAGAGCGCCAGATCCGGGAAATCAACAGCGGCATCTACGCGTTCGACCTGGCGCCACTGTTTGATTCCCTCGCCAGCATTGCGACGCAGAACGCGCAGGGCGAGTACTACCTCACCGATCTCGTCGCGATTTACAGGCGGCGCAAGCTCCTGGTGAAGACCGTCCTCGTCGACGATCCTCAAGAGGTCCGTGGAATTAACAGCCGAACCGAGTTGGCGGAGGTAAGCAGGCTCGTGAGACAGAAGAAGAACGAAGAGCTCATGGCGGCGGGAGTGACTCTGGTCGATCCCGCGGCAACCTACATCGATCCGGATGTCGAAATCGGCGCTGACACCGTCATCCATCCTGGCGTGATCATCGAGGGCCGAACACGCATCGGTGCGGCCTGCGAGATCCACGCCCACGTCACCATCACCGACACAGAAATCGGTGACCACGTCACCATCAAGAGTTTTTCCGTCATCACGAGCTCACGCATCGATGCCGGCGCGCAACTCGGGCCGTTCGCGCACTTGCGCCCCGAGACAGTGGTCGGCGAGGGCGCCAGGATCGGCAACTTCGTCGAGCTCAAGAAGACAACCCTTGGCCCGCATTCGAAGGCCAGTCACCTCTCGTATCTCGGGAACGCGACGATCGGAGCCAACGTGAACGTCGGCGCAGGAACCATCACCTGCAACTACGACGGCGAGCACAAACACGAGACCGTGATTGAAGACGGTGCCTTCATCGGCAGCGACTCCCAGTTGATCGCTCCGGTGCGCGTCGGAAAAGGCGCATACGTTGCGGCCGGGTCGTCGATCACGCAGGATGTTCCCGCTGGTGCGCTCGGCATCGCTCGCAGCCGTCAGTCGGTCGTTGATGGCTGGGTCGAACGCAGGAAGCAAGACTCGTCGAACACGGCAACCACTTCTCGAAAGGACGCGGGAAAACCCGCGCACTAAACCGTATGTGCGGAATCATCGGATACCTCGGCTCGAAACCTGTCGTCCCTGTCCTGATCGATGGGCTGCGGCGCATGGAGTATCGAGGCTACGACTCGGCTGGTGTCGCGCTCGTCAGCCCTGAAGGCATCTCGCTGCGGCGTTCGGCCGGGAAGTTGATCAATCTCGAGAATGTACTGCGCGACGATCCCGCTGACGGCGTCTACGGGGTCGGGCACACCCGATGGGCCACTCACGGTCGCCCGACCGAGGAGAACGCACATCCGCACCGTGACTGCACCGGTCGAATCGTTGTCGTTCACAACGGCATCATCGAGAACTACCTGGAGCTGAAACACGAGCTTCAGGAACAGGGACACCTCTTCAAAACAGAAACAGACACCGAAATCGTCGCGCATCTCGTCGAGCGCGAGATGAAGTCCGACGGCCTGGAGAATGCGGTTCGCCGCTCACTGAAGTTGATGCGGGGCATGTTCGCCCTCGTGCTCGTGTCCGTCGAGGATCCCGAGAAGATCGTCGCCGTTCGAAATGGCCCGCCGATCATCGTCGGACTGGGCCAGGACGAGTTCTTCGTCGCCTCGGATATCCCGGCGATCCTCAGTCACACGCGCGACGTCGTCTTTCTCGGTGACGAGGAGATGGCGGTCATCACGCGTGCCGGCGTCGACTTCACCGACTTTACTGGGCGGGCTGTCTCCAAGGCCACCAAGCGAGTGCTCTGGGATCCGATCGCAGCGGAGAAGGGCGGACACAAGCACTTCATGCTCAAGGAAATCTTTGAGCAGCCCACTGCCGCGCGCGACACGATCCTGGGTCGCGTGTCGCTCGAACGAGGACAGATCTTCCTCGAGGAGCTCAATATCTCAGAGGACGTCATCCGCAAGCTGCGCCAGGTCACGATCATCGCGTGCGGCACGTCGTGGCACGCTGGCCTGGTCGGCAAGTTCCTGATCGAGACGCTGGCACGCGTGCCGGTCTCAGTCGACTATGGCTCCGAGTATCGCTACCGGAACGCCATCGTCAGCGAGGACGAGCTGACGATGGTCATCACGCAGTCCGGCGAAACAGCGGACACGCTCGCGTCGCTCCGTGAAGCGAAGCGACAGGGCATCGTCGCCAGCCTCGCCATCTGCAATGTCGTCGGCAGCATGGCGACGCGCGAAACCGACGGCACGGTGTACACGCATGCTGGGCCGGAGATCGGCGTGGCGTCGACGAAGGCCTTTACGTCACAGCTCGTGGCGCTGCAGCTCCTGGCGCTCTACATCGCCCAGGTGAGAGGAACCCTCTCGCCGGACGAGATGAAGTCCCACATCGACGCGCTCCTCCAGCTGCCGCATGTCATCGATCAGGCCATTCGCGCGTCCGCAGCGATGGAACGCGTCGCGGAGAAGTTTCACTCGCGCAGTGACTTTCTCTTCCTCGGGCGTGGCTTCAACTACCCGATCGCTCTCGAGGGTGCGCTCAAGCTGAAGGAGATCTCGTACATCCACGCCGAAGGATATCCCGCGGGCGAGATGAAGCACGGACCGATCGCGCTCATCGACGAGAACATGCCCGTCGTGGCAATCGCGCCCGACGATGTCGTGTTCGAGAAGATGCTGGGGAACGTCCAGGAAGCCAAAGCTCGGGGCGGCAATGTGATCGCGATCACGAGCGAAGGCGATTCGCGCATGAGCGCCATCATGGATCCGGCCCACGACATCGTCGTGCCGATGCCGCGGACGTCGCCTCAGCTGACGCCGATCATCATGACCATTCCGTTGCAGCTGCTCGCGTACTACATCGCCGTGCGTCGTGGATGCGACGTCGATCAGCCGCGCAACCTCGCGAAGAGCGTCACCGTGGAATAGCGGGTTATTGACTCAGTCCTTGCGACGACGGGACACTGTACGGCAAGGTACAGATCCCGTCGATGGACTTGTTGTCAGGTCTCAATCCCGAGCAGCGCGAGGCTGTTCTCAATACCGAAGGCCCGCTTCTCATTCTGGCTGGCGCAGGGTCGGGCAAGACGCGCGTCATCGCACATCGCATTGCCCACCTCCTCAGCGATGGCCTCACGGAGCCGGACCGTATTCTTGCGGTCACGTTCACCAACAAGGCCGCAGCGGAGATGCGGTCGCGCGTCGAGGCTCTTCTCGGCACGGACTGCAAGCGCATGTGGATCTCCACGTTCCACGCGCTCTGCGCCAGGCTGCTGCGTCGTGAAGCCCCCCAGATCGGACTCTCGAGAGACTTCGTCATCTACGACTCGAGCGACCAGATGACGCTGATGAAGCACGTCCTACGCGAAGCGGGTCTGGATGGGACGCTTCAGCCGCGGGTCGTGCTTTCGCGAATCAGTCACGCGAAGAATCGAATGGAGGCTGCCGAGGGTATCCCCGGCGCGTGGACGAGCCGGGACGAACAGGTCAGCAAACTGTTCGCCTCGTACACGAAGGCACTAAAGGAGGCCAACGCCCTCGACTTCGATGACCTCCTCCTCAAAACCGTGGAGCTCTTCGACCAGTCGTCGTCCGTTCGTGAGCGCTACTCGAAGAAGTTCCGCTACGTGATGGTTGACGAGTATCAGGACACCAATCGGCCGCAGTACCTGCTCATTCGCCACCTCGCAACCCACCACAATCTCTGCGTGGTCGGTGATCCCGACCAGTCGATCTACAAGTGGCGCGGTGCCGACCTCAGGAACATTCTCGACTTCGAGCAGGACTTCCCCGAAGTCGCAACCGTTCGACTCGAGCGCAACTACCGCTCCACGCAGGTCATCCTGGACGCGGCGTCCGCCGTGATCGCCAACAATCGAAATCGCAAAGAGAAACGGCTGTACACCGAGCGGAGTGGTGGCGCAAAGATTCTCTACTACCGTGCCGGCGACGACCTCGACGAGGCAGCGTTCGTCTCGCGGACGTCACGAACGGCGCTTCACGAGGATCCTGAGAACACCGTCGCGATTCTGTATCGGACGAACTCTCAATCGCGGACGCTCGAAGATGCCCTTCGGCGCGCCGGCACGCCCTATCGAATCATCGGCGGTGTTCGGTTCTACGAACGGAAGGAAATCAAGGACGCTCTCGCCTATCTGAAGTTGATCCTGAATCCTCACGACGGTGTGAGTTTTCGTCGCGTCGTGAACGTACCGGCGAGGGGCATCGGCAAGGGGGTCATGGAGTCGCTGGAGGCGATTCCGCTGCCGGCGGACACTGAGCCCAGGACGCTGTCGCCGCTCCTGGCGGAACTCGAGCCGAGAGCCTCGAATGATTCGCTGTGGAGCCGGCTGCTTCATGGGATCGACCGGCGCCTGCTGCCGAATCGATCGCTCGCGTCGCTGACCGCTTTCCGGGACCTGATTCTGAATCTCACGGCCATGGCCGCCGAGGAACCTGTTTCACTCGCCCTTGGTAAGGTCCTGGATCGAAGCGGATACCTGCAGGATTTGCGTGACGAGCGCAGCGAAGACGCTGAGGGACGAATAGAGAACCTGCTCGAACTGGTGTCCGCGGCTCGCGAATACGAAAGCAGAAATCCCGAGCCGTCGCTCGGTGGATTCGTCGATCAGTTGTCGCTGTTGTCCGACGTCGACGAGGAAGCCGGGGCCAAGAACGCCAGAGTGGTCATGCTGACCATGCATAGCGCCAAGGGGCTCGAGTTTCCAATTGTCGTGATCAGCGGCCTGGAAGAAGGCCTCTTTCCTCATTCGCGCTCGAGCGATGACGAAGTCGAGCTCGAGGAAGAGCGTCGCTTGTGTTACGTCGCGATCACGCGCGCTCAACGACGGCTGGTGCTCACATCGGCGGCGCGACGGCGCGTATTCGGCGACTACCAGTCGACTGAGCCCTCCCGTTTCGTTGACGAGATTCCTGCGGCACTGGTCGAGGAGGTTCCTTCGTCGTTCGCATCCTCGTTCCTGACCCCACCGCCGTCGTACGCGCAGTTTCGCGACGCTCGGAGGGGAGGCAGCTATCGTGGACGCACGCGGGAAGAACCTGAGGTCTACGCCTACGAGGACGAGGATCAGTCGGCCCCGGGCGTGATGAAGCTCGGCGCCAAGGTCAGACATCCAACGTTCGGTGTCGGCACTGTTCTGAGCGTGGAACCACTGGACGACGACACGAAGCTCGTCGTGCGATTTCTTTCGGTCGGACAAAAGACGCTGCGCGCTAGGTTCGCGAAGCTCGAGATGGCCTAGAGCTACTCCTCCGTTCGACCGTCCGGCGGATTCTCGTCGTCTGAAGTCACGTCGTTGACGTTGTCGCCGCCCTTGGTTTCTTCGTCCTGCTCTTCGAGACGCGCGATCGAAACGGCGCGATCGTCACCTTCGATATCGATCAATCGCACGCCCTGAGTTGCGCGACCAATGGCGCGGATGGTGTTCGCGGCCATTCTCAGGATCTTGCCCTGTTGCGTGATCAGCATCAGCTCGTCATCGTTGCTGACCTGCACGACGCCGATCACCTTGCCGTTTCTGTCGCTGGTCTGGATGTTGATGATCCCGATGCCGCCGCGGGACTGGACTCGATACTCTTCGAGCTCGGTTCGCTTGCCGTATCCCTGCTCGGTGACCGAGAGAATGGTCCCTCCCGCCGCCAGGACGTCCATCCCGACAACTTCATCGTCATCGCGGAGCGAGATGCCGCGGACGCCATACGCGGTTCGACCCATCGCCCGGACATCGTCTTCGGGGAACCGGATCGACATACCGCTCCGCGTACCGATGAAGATCTCGTTGCTTCCATTTGAGATCTGCACGGCAATCACTGCGTCGCCTTCCTCAACGCCCATCGCGATGATGCCGCCGGCTCGTGGGTTGCTGAACGCACTCAATTCGGTCTTCTTGATCACGCCGCGGCGGGTACCCATAACGATGAACTTGCCGTCTTCGAATTCCTTGACGGCGAGGAGCGCGGCGATCCGCTCTCCTTCTTCCATCGAAACCAGGTTCGCGATCGCCTTGCCCCGGCCGTCGGGACCGACGTCCGGAATCTCGTGGACCTTCAGCCAGTAGGCGCGGCCTCGATCCGAGAAGATCATGATGTAAGCATGGGTTGAGGCGACGAAGAGATGACTGACGAAGTCCTCTTCGCGAGTCCGCATGCCGATGCGGCCCTTGCCCCCGCGCCGCTGGTTCCGGTAGTTCGTGATCGCGGTGCGCTTGATGTATCCGGTGTTGCTGACCGTGATCGCCATGTCTTCTTCGGCGATCAGATCTTCGACACGGAATTCGCCTTCGTCCGCGAGGATCTCGGTGCGACGCGGATCGCCGTATTTCTCCTGCACCTGGCGGAGCTCGTCGACGACGATCTGCATGACGAGCTTGTCGCTGCTCAGGATGGCCAGCAGTCGTTCGATCAGCTTCAGCAGCTCCGCGAGCTCGTTCAGGATCTTCTCGCGCTCGAGTCCGGTCAGGCGCTGCAGCTGCATGTCGAGGATGGCCTGCGCCTGGATCTGCGACAGACCGAACTGCGTGATGAGGCCCTCGCGGGCAATGGCTGGATTGGCGGAGCTTCGAATGAGCGTGATCACCGCGTCGAGATGATCGAGCGCGATCTTCAACCCTTCCAGGATGTGTCGCCGCGCTTCGGCCTTGCGAAGCTCGAACTCCGTCCGCCGACGAACGATCTCGCGGCGGAACTCGATGAAGTTGTTGAGGACCTCGAGGAGCGACAGCACCTGCGGCCGGCCACCGACAATCGCCAGCGTGTTGATGCCGAACGTCGTCTGCAGCTGCGTGTGCTTGTAGAGATTGTTGAGAACGACCTCGCCGACTTCGCCTCGCTTCAAGTCGATGACGACGCGCAGGCCATCGCGATCGGATTCATCGCGAATGTCTGAAATGCCCTCG
Source organism: uncultured Acidobacteriota bacterium (assembly GCA_963772955.1). Taxonomy (GTDB): domain Bacteria; phylum Acidobacteriota; class Vicinamibacteria; order Vicinamibacterales; family UBA2999; genus Gp6-AA40. The sequence goes on from CAVYZF010000001.1 coordinate 126,051, forward strand.
AGCACTTTCTCTCGCACCAGTTCGGCGATGCGCTCGATCAACCGCGCCTTGTTGACCTGATAGGGGATGGCGTCGATGACGATGCTCTGGCGGTCGCCTTTCTTGGAGACTTCGATCTCCGCCTTGGCGCGCATGGTGACCATGCCGCGGCCAGTCAGGTACGCCTGCTGAATTCCGAGCCGCCCGACGATGTATCCGCCGGTCGGAAAGTCCGGGCCGGGCACTAACTCCAGGAGCTTGCGCTGCTTCTCCGGAAGCGTCGGCTTCACCTCCGATTGCGCGCTCTCGATGAGCCAGATCGACGCCTCGATGACCTCCCGCATGTTGTGAGGCGGGATGTTCGTCGCCATGCCGACGGCGATACCCGCCGAGCCGTTGACCAGGAGATTCGGAAACGGCGCTGGGAGGACGGTCGGTTCTTCCGTGGTCTCGTCGTAGTTCGGAACGAAGTCGACCGTCTCCTTATCGAGGTCGACCATCATCTCGTCGGCGAGGCCGTCGAGACGCGCTTCCGTGTACCGCATTGCCGCCGGCGGGTCACCGTCGATCGAGCCGAAGTTGCCCTGCCCGTCGGTGAGCACGTAGCGCATGTTGAAGTCCTGCGCCAGGCGGACGAGCGTGTCGTAGATCGAAGCGTCACCGTGGGGATGGAAGTTCCCCATCACCTCGCCGACGATCTTCGCGCACTTGCGATAACCGCGGGTCGATGTGAGGCCCATGCTCTTCATGCCGTAGAGCACGCGGCGATGTGCGGGCTTCAGTCCATCGCGGACGTCTGGCAGCGCGCGTCCAATGATTACGCTCATCGCGTAATCCATGTACGAACGCTTCATCTCGTCTTCGATGTTGACCGGGATGCGGTTCGGCGTCGGTGTCGTCATGAACTCGGAGTAGTGTGGCGGACGCTCGAAGTGAGGTCTGCCGGCGAAACGCTATACGTCGAGATTGCGAACGTCGAGGGCGTTGTCTTCGATGAACTTGCGCCGCGGTTCAACCTGATCACCCATCAGCGTCGTGAACATCTGATCTGCTTCTGCGTGATCCTCTGCGCGCACCTGCAGCAGCGTCCGGTTCTCCGGATCCATCGTCGTGTTCCAGAGGGTGTCCGGGTTCATCTCGCCGAGCCCCTTGTAACGGTTGATCGCGATGCCCTTCTTGCCGGCGCTGATGAAGAACTCGACGAAGTCGTCCAATGACTGAAGCGTGACGTCGGGTTCCTTGCGAGCCGCCCTGGTCGCAGCTGGCGCCTCGGCGGCCTGCGCGGTTCCCTGTGGTGTCTCCTCGGTTGCCTCGTCCTGCGGTTCTTCTTCCCGCTGGACGTCACCTGACACGACTACCGCGGGGAACCTGATCTCCGCGATCTCGCGATAGGCGGCGACCAGCGTCCGGTACTCGCCTGATGTGATGAAATCGATTCCGATCTCGTAGTGCCGTGGATAACCGAGCGAGCGATCCTCGATCTGCAACGCGAAGACGTTGTGTTCGTCGTCGCGCGTAACCGAGACCGTGCGCGTCGGCGTCGTCATCCGCGCCGCGATCACGTCCAGCCGGTCGCGCTGTTCGAAGAATGTTTTGTCGCGCGCTTCGCCTTCCAGGAGTGCCGACACAATCGCTGGAGGATGGCCGCGTCGAGTCACCTGCTGGAGGAGTTTCCGGTACGCGTTGCTCCGCTGCAGTTGACGCTCGAGCTGCTCGCCAAAGAGCTCGCTGCCATCGGCCAGCCTGACCACTCGCGATTCAACAGCCCGGCGGACGAGGAACCCATCGAGCTCCTGCTCGTTCTTGATGTAGGTCTCGGAGCGTCCCCGCTTCGCCCTGAACAGCGGTGGCTGTGCGATGTAGATGTGTCCGCGGTCGATCAGCTGGCCCATCTGCCGGTAGAAGAACGTCAGCAGGAGCGTGCGGATGTGCGAGCCGTCCACGTCGGCGTCGGTCATGATGATGACGCGGTGGTAGCGCAGCTTCTCGACGTCGAAGTCTTCACTGCCGATACCGCATCCGAGCGCGGCGATCATCGTCTTGATCTCGTCGCTGCCCAGCATCTTGTCGAAGCGCGCCTTTTCGACGTTCAGGATCTTGCCTTTGATGGGCAGGATCGCCTGGAATCGCCGGTCGCGTCCCTGCTTGGCCGACCCGCCTGCGGACTCGCCTTCGACGATGTAGATCTCGCTCTGGGCAGGATCACGCTCCTGGCAATCGGCCAGCTTGCCGGGAAGGCTGCTGCCGTCGAGGGCGCCCTTGCGGCGGACCAGATCGCGGGCCTTGCGCGCGGCCTCGCGAGCGCGAGCGGCATCAACGGCCTTGCCGATGACTCGTTTCGCGACGATCGGGTTCTCTTCGAGGAACTGCCCGAGCTTGTCGTTGACGATCGTCTCGACGATCCCTTTGACCTCGGTATTCCCGAGTTTCGTCTTCGTCTGCCCTTCGAACTGCGGGCGCGGAATCTTGACGCTGACAACCCCCGTCAGGCCTTCGCGAATGTCATCGCCGCTGATGCTCGCGTCCTTCAAGTCCTTCGCGAGGTTGTTTTTCACCGCGTAGGCGTTGATCGTTCGCGTCAACGCCGACCGGAAGCCTGACAGGTGAGTGCCGCCTTCGTGCGTGTTGATGTTGTTCGCGAAAGTGAAAACCAACTCCGAGTACCCGTCGTTCCATTGCAGGGCGATCTCGGCATCGATGCCGTCCTTGTCACCCTTCATGAAGATCGGCTTCTCGTTGACGAGCGCCTTGTTCTTGTTCAGATGCTGAACGAATGAGACGATGCCGCCTTCGTATTGAAACTTGTGGCTCTTGCCGTCACGCTCATCGTCGATCGTGATGAGGATGCCGCCGTTCAGGAACGCGAGTTCGCGGAGGCGCTGGGCCAGCGTGTCGAAGCTGTATTCGATCGTCTCGAAAATCTGCGTGTCTGGCTTGAACGTCACCTTGGTGCCGCGACGCTGCGTCGTCCCGGTGATTTCGAGCTCTCCAGTTGGGTCGCCCCGCTCGTAACTCTGTTGGTAGACCTGCTCGTTTCGCCAGATCTCGAGGTCCAGGCGCTCGGATAGCGCGTTGACGACCGAGACGCCTACGCCGTGCAGTCCGCCCGAAACCTTGTAGCTGTCGTTATCAAACTTGCCACCAGCGTGAAGAACCGTCAGGACGACTTCCGCAGCGGACTTGCCGCTGGCATGGCGGTCTACGGGAATACCGCGACCGTTGTCGACGACGGTGATCGAGTTATCGATGTGGATGGTGACGTTGACCTGGTCGCAGTAACCGGCCAACGCTTCATCGATCGAGTTGTCGACGATCTCGTACACCAGGTGGTGCAATCCTGGCGCACCGGTAGACCCGATGTACATGGCCGGGCGCTTCCGCACGGCCTCGAGCCCCTCCAGGACCTTGATCTTGTCGGCACCGTAGTCGTCCGCGCCCCCATTCCCATTGGGACCTGTCGACCCGGTCTCCGACACTACGTGGTCGTCGACGTGCTCTTCGTGCTGCTCTCGCGGCTCTTCCACACCTGTTTTCAGATCGGTTGGATTCAAAAAACCCCGCTCAAATCCTCATCGGCATGATCACGTAGGTGTAGTCGTACCCTTGTGCGCCGACGGGTTTCATCACAGCCTGGCTCACATCGTCCTTGAGCGAGAGCGAAACGATGTCGGTCTCGACGACGTTCAGGAAGTCGAGCACATACTGCGCGTTGAACGAAATCGCCAGAGCCGGACCGCTATATTCGACAGGAAGTTGCTCGTGCGCTTCTCCAAACTCCGAGCTGCTCGATGTGACTTCGACCTTCCCCTTGTCCACTTCGAACTTCACGGCTCTCGATCGCTCATTCGAGAGCAGGGCCACACGCTTCACGGCACTGGTCAGACGCTCCCGATCGAATTCGATCGTCTTGTCGTTTCCCTTTGGAATGACACGCTCATACGCCGGGAACTGGCCGTCGATCATTCTCGAGATCAGCACTCGGCCGCCGACTTCGAAGAAAAGATGGTTCTCACCACACTCAAACTGGATATCTCCTTCGCCCTCGGAGAGGAGCTTGCCCAGCTCGAGCAACGTCTTCTTCGGAAGGATGACACCGACCTCCTGTTCGACGCCGGTCTGATGCTGAACGTCGACCAGGGCAAGACGGTGTCCGTCAGTCGCAACCAGCGTCAGGCCTTCAGGCCGGATAATGAACTTGGCGCCGTTCAAAAAGTATCGCGTGTCCTCCCCGGTGATCGCGTACTGCGTCTTCGAAACCATTTCCCGAACGGCCGTTCGCGGTAACGTTGCGCGCGCGGTCCCGCTGATATCCGGTAGCGTCGGAAAGTCCTCGCGCGGCAATGTCTGCATGCGCGAATCAAATCGGTCCGCAGCTACTTTGACGCCATTGCGATCCTGTTCGATTCGAACATCGGTCTCTGGAAGAGCCTTGACGATCTCGTAGAGCTTCTTCGCTGGAAGTGTCAGCGATCCACTCTTCGCCACTGCGGCATGGCAACGGCTTCTCAACGCAACCTCGAGATCGGTCGCGAGCATTCGCACCTCGTCGCCCTTCGCTTCGATCAAGACATTGGCGAGGATCGGGATGGTGTTCTTCCGCTCGACTATGCCCTGGAATAGTTGGAGTTCTCGCAGAAGCTCATTCTTCCGGACAACAAGTTCCATAAGCTTTGTGATGACCTCGAGCAGAGCCGTTCAACCGCTTTACCGGGAACCGGCGTGGAGAGTGGCGGTTATCTCTACTGCAGTGATCAGAAGAGATAGTGAATTATACAAGAAAGAGATCTCGGTGCAAAACTCGTTAAGGGACTATTAAGGCTTGACTTTCAATAAGTTACGGTGTGGATAAAATAACGGTTTCGCCCGACGATCTGTTGATTGTGCCCAAGCCTCCCTGCCTCAACAAGTCGTCCACAGTCATTGAATGTTAAGGCTGTGGAAATCGAGAGTCCGCTACCGGAATGACTGCAGAAAACTCTCCATCACGCTGTTGAAATTCGCGTCACTCTTCCGCAGTTTTTCGACCTTCTTGATCGAGTGAATGACGGTAGAGTGGTGCTTGTCCCCGAAGCTTCGTCCAATCTCTGGAAGCGACGCGTGTGTCAGCGACTTGCAAAGATACATCGCAACTTGCCGAGGCATCGCGACTGACTTCGAATTGTTGCGCGATTTCAACTCGGTGACTTTCAACTGGTAATAGTCTGCCGTGAACTTCTGAATGCTCTCGATCGTGACGTGCTTCTCGTCCTGCTCGATGACGTTCTTTAGAATCTCTTGTGTGAGATCGAGAGAGATTTCCCGTCCCGTGAGAGACGCGTACGCGATCAGCCTCGTGAGCGACCCCTCGAGCTCGCGGATGTTGGATTTGATGCGGCCGGCTATGTAGAGTGCCACATTATCTGGCAACGGCACGGCCTCCGCTTCGGCCCTTCGCTTGAGAATCGCAACTTTTGTCTCGAGATCCGGCGGTTGGATGTCTGCGATCAGTCCCCATTCGAAACGCGAACGGAGCCGCTCCTCGAGCGCAGGAATCTCGTGGGGAGGGCGATCGCTGCTGAGAACGATCTGCTTTTGCGAATCGTACAGCGCGTTGAACGTGTGGAAAAACTCAGTCTGTGTGCCTTCCTTGCCGGACACGAACTGGATGTCGTCGACGAGCAGAACGTCGACGCTTCGATAGCGCTCGCGAAAATCCAGGATGCGGTCGTACCGGACGGCGTTGATCATCTCGTTCATGAATCGCTCTGACGAAATGTAGGTCAACGTCAGCGATGGATCGTGATCAAGGACGTACTGACCGATCGCATGCATCAAGTGCGTCTTGCCGAGACCGACGCCGCCGTAGATGAAGAGCGGGTTGTAAGAACGAGATGGCGCTTCAGCAACCGCTCTGCAGGCCGCATGCGCGAATTGATTCGACGGGCCGACGATGAAGGTGTCGAACGTATAACGTGGTGTGAGGCCTCCTGATGAGGCTGAAGGCGCAAGCTCGGAGTCGTCGGTTCGAAGCGAATCGTCCGTGAGAGTCTCCTCCAGCCTCACGTCGGACGCACTGCCGTCGGGAACGAACGCGACAATCGTCCCGCCACGCTTGACTTCTTCCAGAGCCTCCGCCAGCACGCCGGAATAATGCTTCGTCAACCAGTCGGTGAAGAGGGGTGTCGGCACCCGGATAGTCAGGCCGGAACCGCTGTCTGCGATGAGAGAGGTAGGCCGGAACCACGTGTAAAAGCTGTGACGGTTGACTTTCGTCTCGACACGCGACAAGACCTGGTCCCAAATACTTGAATCCATTACTTTTAACTCGACAGATCGGTAGTAGCCAGAACTTTCGCCAGCGGAAACTCAGGCAAGCCGAGCGCGACGGTGTCCAACAACGGCAGAGACACGAAAACTGACCGTTCTGCCTGGGCTTAGACCCAAGACATGGCCAAAAAACCTAATAATTTGAGAGATCTGACTGGGCCACTCGCGTTTTCCACAGTGTTTTCCACAGTTGTGGAAATCTTGGGGAAGAAACCGAAGCATCTCCGCGGCATCGCCATTACCGATTCAGAGGAGGTTGGGACTGTAACACAGGATACACACGCCAGATTCTTTGACAGTGCGAAGCCGGGACGATTACTATTGGAGTTTCGCGTCAGCTCAAAGAGGCCTGTTTTCTACACATAGGACAGCATGAAGGGAAAGCGTACGTTTCAGCCGAACACGCGACGCCGTAAGAAGGCCCACGGGTTCAGAGTCCGAATGGCAACGAAGAATGGCCGTATTGTGCTGAAGCGCCGCCGGGCCAAGGGACGAAAGCGTCTGACTGTCGCTGACGAAGGCTAGCCAGGTGGCCGAGGCGTGCGGTTTGGCGCCTCGTGAGCGTATCCGCCGCCGTCAGGAGTTCGATCGCGCGTACTCGGAAGGCACTCGACTTCACGCGCGTTTCATGACACTGATCGTTGTGCGGAATGCCTGCGAGCACCCACGTCTTGGTGTCGCGGCCAGCCGCAAGTTGGGAGCAGCCGTTCGTCGAAATCGCGCGAAGCGCCTGGCGCGGGAGCTGTTCAGGCGCTACAAGATCGGACCAGCTTTTGAGGGGCCAGTTGGACTGGACGTAGTGATTGTGCCTCGCCGGGAAATGCTCGATGCTCCCTTCTCCGCCCTTGAAGCCGACTACACACGTATCTTCGAGCAGTATGCGCGGGGCTCCGTCCGAACGGGTCGCCGGAGTGCCCGTCACCCTCGTCCTGGCACTTCTTAAGTGTTACAAGCTATTTCTCTCACCGCTTTTCACCGGATCGTGCCGGTACTATCCCTCCTGCTCCGACTATATGGCGGAGGCCGTGCGTCTACATGGAGCATGGCGCGGTGGATGGCTCGGGTGCCGGCGTCTGGCACGGTGCCATCCGCTTGGTGGCCACGGCGTGGATCCAGTGCCGCTTCCCTAGTCTCAGGACATGGAACGTAGGTTCTTCTTCGCAATTCTTCTGTCGTTTGCCGTGCTGTACGGCTATCAGGCGCTCTTCGTGCCGCCGGCGTCGAAATCACCGCAGGTCGTTACGGCGCCAACGACAGCTTCCTCTGCCAATCAGGCCTCGCCCGCCAGCGCGCCGTCGGCAACGACCGCACCCACCGCTGCACCCGCGGCCGAATCCGTGGCTGCGGAGGGTGAGACGGGCGAGCGAGAGATCGTCGTCGACACCGCGACGGTGCAAGTCGTCATCACGAACCGCGGCGGGCGAGTGCTGCACTGGCGCCTGAAGGCGTTTCGAGATCAACGCGGCAATGATGTTGACCTCGTGCCGACTGAGGTCCCGGCGGATCAACCACGGCCGTTCTCGTTGATCGTCAACGACGGTACCCTCACGCAGCGAATCAACAGCGCGCTCTACAGGGTGAGCGGGGATACGAACGGGCACGTCGACGCGACATCACAGCCCGCGCAACTCGTCTTCGAATTCGAAGGCGCTGGTGGCCTGCATGTGCGCAAGGAGTTTGGTTTCGCGCCGAGCAACTACCTGGTCACGTTCTCGGCAAGCGCCAGCGACGGAACACGCGCGCTGCAGCCGGGGATCGCGTGGGGTCCTGGACTTGGAGACGCGGGCGCGCTCGCAGCGGGCGGCAGCTTTTTCACCGGCAACTACACCCAGCCGCCAGAGGCAATTTTTCATCGCGACGGAAGCTGGGAACGTGTCCGCCCGGACAAGTTAGCCGATCCGGGTTCGATGAACGGCCAATATCGGTACGCCGGGGTCGATGATCACTATTTCATCGCGGCTGCGATCGAGCCTGGACAAGGCCGCGTGGAATACCGGCCCGTGATATTGGCAGGTCCCGGCGACACCAAGCGTTCGCTTCTTGCGCACACTCTTTACCCAGCGCCGGGCGCTGAGCGTATTCGGTATTTCGTGGGACCAAAGCAATTCGACGCCTTGCAGGCCGTGGATCCGGAGTTCACGCGCGCCATCAACTTTGGCATGTTCCGCGTGATCTCCGTTCCGCTCCTGAGCGCACTGAAGTGGGTCCACAGCTACGTCGGGAACTGGGGCTGGTCGATCATCGTTCTCACGATTCTCATTAACCTTGCGATCGCACCGCTGCGCCACAAGAGTGTGGTGTCGATGCGGAAGATGCAGGCGCTGCAGCCGCAACTGAAGGTGATCCAGGACCACTATGCAGGACTGAAAGTCACCGATCCTGCGAAGCAGAAAATGAACACGGAGATCATGAATCTCTATCGTGAGAAGGGCGTGAATCCCGCGAGCGGATGCGTGCCCATGCTCCTCACGATGCCGATTCTGTTCGCGTTCTACGGGCTGTTGTCGCAAGCGATCGAGCTTCGCGGTGCCGAGTTCGGACTCTGGATCAAGGATCTCTCCGAACACGATCCGTTCTATGTCACCCCCGTGCTGATGGCGATTACGATGTTCTGGCAGCAACGCATCACGCCGTCGACGGCTGATCCCGCGCAGCAGAAGATCATGATGATGATGCCGCTCATGTTCGGCGTCATGTTCCTTTGGGTGCCGAGCGGTCTGGTGCTGTACTGGTTCGTCGGAAACCTCTGGGCGATCGGTCAGCAGTACTTTACGAACTGGATGATCGGACCGCCGACGCTGGCCACGACGCCTGCCGAGCGTCGAATGAAGAGCGCCGGTGCAGGACGTACCGCGGCCGCTGAGCGCAAGAGCTAACTGTCGACGAGGACGCAGCGTGAACGAGACCTTGACGAAACAAATAACTGAGTTCGTCCAGAACGTCGTGGGCGCGATGGGGGTTCAGCTCACAGCCACGATCGAGGAGTCTCCGGAGGGCACTCGCATCAACCTCGAGGGCGAGGACGGTGGCGTCCTGATTCGCCGCGGTGGCGAGGGACTGCAGGCCCTGCAGCACGTCGTGGCAACAGCGTTTCGTCGTCAGCTCGGAGACGACAACCGAATCGTCGTCGACTGCAACGGGTTTCGGAAGGACAAAGACGCCGAGATCAAGCAGATGGCGCGCTTCATGGCGGAGAAGGCCCGATCGAGCGGCATGCCGCAAGAGATGGGACCACTGAACCCGTACGAGCGACGGATCGTTCACATTGCCATCGCCGAGGATCCGACGGTGAGTTCGGAGAGCATCGGCGATGCGTTCATGAAGACCGTCATCATTTCCGCAAGACAGTAAATTCGGCCGCCGCGTCGGCGACGCGCTGCGGGTGACGGCATGTTCTCTTCCGACGACACAATTGTGGCCATCGCGACGCCGCCCGGGCGAGGTGGCATCGGTGTCGTGCGGGTGAGCGGATCATGCGCGCGCGAGATCGCCGGCCACATCGTCACGCGTCGAAAACCGCTCTCGCCGCGCGAAGCCACGCTGACGAAAGTGCGCATCAGCGAACCCGCCGCGCCTCACAGTGGTGATCACGCGATCGTCACCTGGTTTCCGGCGCCTCATTCCTACACCGGCGAGCACGTTGTCGAGATCAGCACGCACGGCAGCCCGGTTGTGCTCCGAGAGATCCTGCGTGCGCTGGTCGCGGCAGGAGCTCGCCTGGCGAGACCCGGTGAGTTCACGTTCCGGGCATTCCTGAATGGGCGAATCGATCTCGCACAGGCGGAAGCTGTCGCTGACCTGATTGACGCCGCGACGCCGCTACAGGCGCAGACAGCGTTCGATCAGTTGGAGGGCACGTTGAGCGCGCGAATCAGCGCGCTCGATCGCGGGCTGCTCGACTTAATCGCGAGGCTCGAGGCATCGCTCGATTTTCCGGATGAGGGTTTCCACTTCATCGAGCCGCGCGAAGTCGGTGAACGCGTGAACGAACTCGTCGCCGAATTGAATGCGCTGCTGTCGCATGAAGCGCGCGGACGGCTGATTCGCGAGGGTGCGACGGTTGTGATCACCGGTCGCGTGAATGCAGGAAAGTCGAGTCTCTTCAACGCGCTCATTGGCAGCGAGCGCGCGATTGTGACTGATGTGCCAGGGACCACGAGAGATCTCGTCACGGAGACGATGGAGATCGACGGTCTCGCGGTTACGTTGGTCGACACGGCAGGGGAGCGAGCGACAGAGGATCCCGTCGAACGCGAAGGGGTGTCACGCGCGGCGCGCGCCAGGGATGCGGCAGACCTGACGCTGATCGTGATCGATTCCGGTCAGGCGCTGCGCAACGAGGACCGTCAACTGCTGGAGTCTTCGTCAGGCACGCGCGTCGTTGTTGCTAGCAAGGCGGATTGCGCAGCGCAGTGGCAGATGGACGAAGCGATTCGCGTCTCGACGTTTCAGCAGTCGGGCATCGGCGAGCTGAAAGAAGCTATGCTGCGCGCGTTGACGAATGAAGATCGACTCGAGGATCCCGCGGCGCTCTCGAACTTGCGGCACGTGCTGCTCCTGAAGGAGGTGCGAACAGTGTTGATGCGTGCGTGTGCCGCGATCTCCGAGAGCGCACCCGAGGAGTTCGTGCTCGTCGATCTTCAGCGCGCGCGCGCGCATCTTGCGGAGATCGTTGGCATCGGTTCGAGCGATGAGACGCTGGACTACATCTTCAGCCACTTCTGCATCGGTAAGTAAGTGGCGATGACCTTCGATGTGATCGTTGTCGGCGCGGGGCATGCCGGCGTCGAGGCTGCGTATGCTGCGGCGCGACTGGGTTGTCGTGTTGGCTTGTGCACGCTGAGCGCCGACACGGTTGCGCACATGCCGTGCAATCCGGCGATCGGTGGAACGGCGAAGGGACATCTGGTTCGCGAGATCGATGCATTGGGCGGACTGATGGGTCAGGCCATCGATGCGACGGGAATTCAGTTCAAGCTGCTGAACCGGAGTCGCGGGCCGGCCGTGTGGTCTCCCAGGGCGCAGGCAGACAAGCGACGTTATTCTCAGTGGGTGCACAGCAAGATTGGGCGAGAGCCCAATATTACATGGATCCTGTCGCGGGCCGGCCGGGTTCTCCTTGAAAACGGCCGAATGTGTGGCCTCGCGCTGGAGGACGGCGATCGCCTGGAATGCTCGGCTCTGGTGATTACGACCGGCACGTTCCTCAATGGCCTGATTCACCAGGGACGTGAAAAGCGGTCAGCTGGACGGGTAGGGGAGCCTCCTTCCGTCGAATTAGCGGAGTCGATCCGCGGACTTGGCTTTGAAGTTGGTCGTCTCAAGACCGGCACGCCACCTCGACTCGATCGCCGCAGCATCGACTTCGACAAGCAGGTTGCGTCGGGCGTATTCGTCGAGGAGCGCGGCGACTCTCGCCCGACTCCGTTCTCGCATCGCACCCGCAAAGCGCTCGAGAACAGGATCAGTTGCTGGCTGCTTCACACGAACGATCGTGTGCGCGAGCTCGTGCACGAACACATCGAGGAAAGTCCCCTCTATAACGGGCAAATCAGCGGCATTGGTCCGCGCTACTGTCCGTCTCTCGAAGACAAGATTATGCGGTTCCCCGATCGGGAGCGGCATCAGATCTATCTCGAGCCGGAGACGATCGAAGGCAACGAGATCTACGTCAACGGATTCTCGATGTCGCTGCCTCAGTCTGTGCAGGGGGAGCTGGTTCGCGCACTCCCTGGTCTTGAAGCTGCGCGGATGATTCGACCTGGGTACGCGATCGAGTACGACTTCGTCCAACCGACTGAGCTCCTGCCGACGCTCGAGACGAAGCGCGTGCGCGGGCTCTTTTTCGCGGGTCAAATCAACGGGACATCGGGATACGAAGAAGCGGCCGCGCAGGGTCTGATAGCTGGCATCAACGCCGCGCGCATCTCGAGAAGCGAGGATGCCTTCGTGCTCGGACGAGATGAAGCGTACGTCGGTGTTCTCATTGACGATCTCGTGACGCGCGGATGTCTCGAACCGTATCGCATGTTTACGTCGAGAGCCGAGCATCGATTGCTGCTTCGCATCGACAACGCCGACCTCCGACTGACTCCGCGCGGACGAACTGTGGGTCTCGTGGACGATGAACAGTGGGCGATGTTCGAAGGGCGACGCGCTCGATACGAGCGGAACACCAGGCTGCTCGACGAGACGAGCGTGCGTACTGCCGCTGGTCAGCGAATGCCGGCGTCTCAACTCCTGCGGCAGCCGGATGTGAAGCTGGCGGATCTGATCGCCACTCGTGGCGTTGAACTCGAAGTCGATCAGGAATCGCCCGATCAGGATCTCGCGACTCTCGAGACGACAATCAAATACAAAGGCTATCTCGAACAGGAGATGTTTCGGGTGGAGCGGGCAAAGCGGGACGATCGTCGTCGAATTTCGCCGAAGTTTCCTTTCAAGGACGTGCCGGGGCTCTCCCGTGAAGTTATTCAGCGCCTCACGCAGATCCAGCCGGAGACGCTCGGCCAAGCGGCCCGCATTCCAGGAATGACGCCTGCCGCTGTGGCCGTACTCGGTGTATTCCTCAATCGACTGAGCTCACCGGCCTCCCGCACGTGAGCAGCCGCGAGTTTCAGGAGCGCCTGGCCCGTCGTGCGCGGAGAGTCGGGCTCACGATTCGCCCCGAGCTGGGCGGACAGCTGGAGATCTACTACCGACTCCTCTCGACCTGGAACAAGAAGATCAACCTGACAGGCCTCAACCTGTCGGACTATGGCCCTGAATCTCTCGATCGGCTTCTCATTGAACCGCTGGTGGCAGCTGCCCATAGTAAGCCGGCGGTGCGCAGCCTGCTGGACATCGGAAGCGGAGGAGGCTCCCCAGCCATTCCACTGGCTTTGGCTCTGGCGAATGTGAGCCTGTTGATGGTCGAGGCGAAGACAAGGAAGTCCGTCTTCCTGCGCGAGGCACTGCGAGCACTTGGACTCACTCGAGGCGATGTCGTCACCTCAAGGTTTGAGGAATTGCTCACCAAACCGCCTCTGCATGAGGCACACGATCTCCTCACGATTCGGGCTGTCCGGGTCGAGTCGCGCGTTCTGATGAGTCTTCAGGCCTTCGTTCGTCCAGGAGGCGAGATCTTCCTGTTTCGCACGTCAGCGGGCGCGTCCGGTGCGGCGGCGGTGACTCCCCCCCTCGCCTGGAGGGCCTCGTATCCATTGCTCGAACAGGCGAGCAGCCTTGTTGTGCTCGAGAAGAGACATATTGGATACGCCGCCCACGGTGTTTCACGTGAAACACTGTGAAGCCAGGATCGCCGAATGTTCGTCTGTTTCACGTGAAACGGCCTTGACGCACGATCGGTTGGGTACTAGAGTGTAGAGGCCCACTAGATACTGAGAGTTGGCTAAATGCCAGAATCATCGCTGCCTTCTGCGTCAATCCTCAGCGCCAGAGTCGTTGCCGTCGCCAACCAGAAAGGCGGCGTCGGCAAGACCACTACGGCGATCAATCTGGCAACCTCTCTTGCACTCGCAGGCCGACGGGTCTTGTTGGTCGATGTCGATCCACAAGGCAACCTGACGAGCGGGCTTGGCTCGAAGGCGCAGCGCGCGGACGCCGGAACCGTTTACGAAGCGCTGATGCTCGGTGGCGAACCGGAGTCGTTTCTTCTGACAACGCGAGTCACCAACCTGTCACTTCTGCCAGCGGACCGGAATCTGACGGGTGCCGAGATTGAAATGGTCTCGCTGCCCGAACGGGAGCAGCGTCTCAAGCGGATCCTGGATCCGCTGAGGGCGCGCTTCGAACACATCTTCATTGATTGCCCGCCATCACTCGGGCTCTTGACGCTCAACGCTCTCGTTGCCGCCGACGCAGTCCTCATTCCTCTTCACTGCGAGTACTTCGCGCTCGAGGGGCTCGCCGATCTCGTCGGCACCATGCGACGTGTTCGCGGCGGTTTGAATCCGTCGCTCGAGATCGACGGTGTGCTGCTGACGATGTACGACGATCGAACGAACCTCGGGCAGCTCGTGGCGCGCGATGTGCGCGAGTTCTTCAAAGAGAAAGTCTTCAACACCATTATTCCGCGCAACGTGAAGCTTGGTGAAGCGCCGAGTCACGGAATGCCCGCAGCGCTCTACGACGCGAAGTCGCGCGGTGCCGCCGCGTATGCAGCGCTCGCGAAGGAAGTCCTCGCGCGATACGCCGCCTGAGATCAGAAAGAGAAGAGGAATCACTATGCTCGAACGTCGTCCCGCTCTCGGAAAAGGGCTGAGTGCTCTGATTCCCGATGCTCCCGAGCCGGTTCGCACCGGCACGATGGAGGTTGACGTCGATCTGCTCTCGCCGAACGATCACCAGCCACGATTGACGATGGATGATGCGCGGCTCGAGGAGTTGGCGCAGTCGATCAAAGCAAACGGCATCATTCAACCGATTCTCGTGCGGCGTGATGGTGCCGCGTATCGCATCATCGCGGGCGAGCGGCGTTGGCGCGCTGCGCAACGAGCAGGCCTGCAGCGAGTCCCGGTCATCGTTCGGGATGTCTCGCCCGGCGACAAGCAGTTGCTCGAGCTCGCGCTGATCGAGAATCTGCAGCGCGAGAACCTCAATCCCGTTGACGAAGCGCTTGCGTATCAGCGGCTCGCCGAAGAGTTCTCGCTGACGCAGGATCAGATCGCGGCGGCGGTGGGCAAAGACCGAAGTTCGGTCGCGAACTTCATGCGCCTGTTGAAGCTGCCCGAGGAGATTCGCGGGGACCTCGCGGCCGGCGTCTTGTCCACAGGGCATGCCCGGGCCCTGTTGCCGTTGTCGGATGCGGCGGCGCAACGGAACGCGGCGCGCGAAGTCATTTCGCGAGGCTTGTCGGTCCGCGAGACCGAGGCGCTTGCGAAGCGGCTTCTCGCCAAAGGACCTGCGACACCAGCAGCCACGTCGGCCGAAATTCCGAAGGACGTCCACACCCGCGCCGCAGAAGACAGGCTCCGTTTCGCCCTGGGAACGAAAGTCCGAATCGTTCGGAAAGGGAAGGCCGGCCGAATCGAGGTGGATTTCACGTCGGAAGCTGAGTTGAACCGAATTTACGAGTACATGACCTCGCAGCGCTGAGGTTCCCCCGCCCGTCTCCCTGGCTGCAGACGGCCACTCGGCCGTGGTATAAATAGACGCTTGTGCCTTTCAGGTACAAGCTCAGAGTGCAGCAGACAGAAGCATGAGCATGCGGGCCTCCGCAGCGCGCTACGGACGGGCGCTGCTCGACATCACCATCGCAGAATCTGATCCCATCGCCGCCGAGAAAGACCTCGCAGCGTTCGTGGGTCTTGTCCAGGGTCACCCGGATCTCCAGCGGACACTGGCGAATCCCGTCGTGTCTGCCGCGGCAAAGCGCACGGTCGTCCAGCAACTCCTGGAGCGCAGCCAGCCCACGCCTCCAGCCGGGAAGCTCTTGTTGCTGCTGGCGTCGCGAGGCCGGATCGAACTCGTGCCCGATGTCCTCGACGTCTATCGCGAACTGCTGATGGAACACCGCAAGGTGATCCAGGCGGAAGTGACCACGGCGGCGCCACTCTCTCCCGAGCGCGTGTCCGAACTGCAGCAGCGACTCGCAAAGATCACCGGGCGCGCTGTGACGATGACGACGAAAGTCGATCAGGCGATCATCGGCGGCATCGTGACCCGAATTGGCGGCACCGTTTATGACGGAAGCGTCGCCACTCAACTCGCCAAGGTAAGAGACAGGCTTTCGGAGCGCAGCTAACCACGCCGCGCTCGACCAACTCTCGACGCTGTCAGGATTGATATGGATATCAGAGCGGAAGAAATCTCCAAGATTATTCGCGACCAGATCGGCAGCCACGCCGTGCAGGTGGATGTAGCCGAAGTCGGGAGCGTGATTTCCCTTGGTGACGGCATCGCCCGCGTTCACGGCATCGAGCGCGCTATGGCCGGCGAGATGCTGGAGTTCGAGCACGGGGTCTTCGGCATCGCACTCAATCTGGAAGAAGACAGCGTGGGCGCCGTGCTGCTGGGCGACTACCGAGAAATCAAAGAGGGCGATTCGGTCAAGCGGACCGGACGAATCATCTCTGTTCCGGTCGGCGACGCGATGCTCGGTCGCGTCGTGAACGCGCTCGGCCAGCCAATCGACGGCAAGGGCCCGGTTCAGACGCAGCAGTTCCTGCCGATCGAGCGGCTCGCTCCGGGCGTCGTCGAACGCCAACCGGTCAAGGAGCCGCTGCAGACAGGGCTCAAGGCCATCGACGGCATGGTGCCGATCGGCCGTGGCCAACGCGAGTTGATCATCGGCGACCGCCAGACGGGCAAGACTGCAGTCGCCGTCGACACCATCATCAATCAACGCGACACTGGCGTCATCTGCATCTACAACGCGATCGGACAGAAGCAGTCAACGGTCGCCCAGGTGGTTAGAACGCTCGAAGAGTACGGCGCGATGAGCTATACGGTCGTCGTCGCGGCCGCCGCTGCCGATCCGGCGCCGATGCTCTACATCAGCCCGTACTCGGCGTGCGCGATTGGCGAGTTCTTCCGTGACAGCGGCCGCCACGCGTTGGTGGTGTACGACGATTTGTCCAAGCATGCACAGGCGTATCGCGAGATCTCGCTTCTGCTGCGACGCCCGCCAGGCCGCGAGGCGTACCCGGGCGATGTTTTCTATCTGCATTCGCGCCTGCTGGAGCGTGCGGCCAAGTTGAATGTCTCGCTCGGTGGAGGGTCACTCACCGCGTTGCCGATCATCGAAACGCAGGCCGGCGACCTCTCGGCGTACATTCCGACGAACGTCATCTCGATCACGGACGGCCAGATCTTTCTCGAGAGCGACCTGTTCCACCAAGGCGTGCGTCCGGCCATCAACGTCGGTAACTCGGTGTCGCGCGTCGGTGGGTCAGCGCAGATCCGCGCGATGCGACAGGTTGCCGGCTCACTGCGACTCGACCTCGCGCAGTATCGCGAGCTCGCGGCATTCGCGCAGTTCGGCAGCGACCTCGACAAAGCCACTCAGGCCCAGCTCAATCGCGGCCGCCGGCTCGTGGAGATCCTCAAGCAGCCGCAGTATCAGCCGCTGGCGGTCGAGAAGCAGGTGACGATCATCTACGCCGCGACGAAGGGCTTCCTCGACTCAGTAGCGATCGAGGATGTCCGTCGCTACGAAGAAGACCTCTATCGCTTCCTCGAGACGCGGCACCCGCGTGTGCTCACAACAATCGCCGAGAAGAAGATCTTCGACGATGACTTGAAAGGCGCGCTCGAGACGGCCCTCAAGGAGTTCGGCCAGCAGTTTGGTGCGGTGCGCGCGTCGGCCGCTGCAGTTGCCTAACGCGCCATGCCATCACTGATCGATCTCCGGCGCCGGATTCGCGCGGTCAAGTCGACGCAGCAGATCACCAAGGCGATGAAGATGATCGCGGCCTCTCGCCTGCGCCGCGCGCAGGAGCGTGTCGTGTCGGCGCGCCCGTTCGCGCAGAAGATGTTGAAGATCCTCAACGGACTCGCGACGCGAGTCGATCAGGATGCACATCCGCTGCTGCGAGTCGCGGCGCCAGGACA
Organism: uncultured Acidobacteriota bacterium; assembly: GCA_963772955.1. Classification (GTDB taxonomy): domain Bacteria; phylum Acidobacteriota; class Vicinamibacteria; order Vicinamibacterales; family UBA2999; genus Gp6-AA40. The sequence continues at coordinate 143,889 of CAVYZF010000001.1, forward strand.
GGGCCGCCCGCTGCTGATTGTGATCACCGCGGACCGCGGCCTGTGCGGCAGCTTCAACACGAACATCATCAAGGCCGCCGGCCAGTTCGTGGTCAAGGAAGGACAGGGCCGCGAGATTGCACTCGGGTTGATCGGCCGAAAGGGCCGCGACTTCTTTCGGCGCCGTGGGTTCGACGTCCGCCACGAGGCGGTCGGCATCTTTCAGAGACTGACGTTCAACGACGCTGTTGCGATCGCTGATGCCGCGATCGAGGAGTACACGTCCGGCGCAGCGTCGAGCGTGCATCTCGTGTACAACGAGTTCAAGTCGGTCATCTCGCAGCGACTGGTCGTTGAGCGGTTGCTCCCGATTCCGCGACTCGAAGGCGAAGAGGCAGCGCGCGCAACGACGGAGTACCGCTACGAGCCTGCTCCGGAAGAGATCTTCAAGGAACTCCTGCCGCGTCACGTGCAGGTACAGATTTATCGCGCGCTGCTCGAGTCGAACGCGGCATTCTTCGCAGCGCAGATGACAGCGATGGACGCCGCGACGCGAAACTCGGCGGAGATGCTCGACAACCTGACGTTGTACATGAACAAGGTTCGGCAGGCCGCCATCACGCGCGAGATTATCGAAGTCGTGTCGGGCGCAGCCGCGACGTAGGAATAGACGTATGTCACAGACAGCAGTAGCACAGAAAGTCGGCAAGGTCGTCCAGGTCATCGGACCGGTCATCGACATCGAGTTCGCCGAAGGCCTTCCCGAGATCTACAACGCGGTTCGAATCGTGTCGGAGGGTGGGCCCGGCGTTGAGAAGATCGACGTCGTCGCCGAGGTCGAGCAGCACCTCGGTGAGAACCGTGTTCGCGCCGTCGCGATGAAGCCGACCGACGGCATGACGCGCGGGATGAGCGTCATCGATACGGGCTCGCCGATCTCGGTGCCCGTCGGTCCCGAGACGCTGGGCCGAGTGCTCAACGTGCTCGGCGAGCCGGTGGACTTTCCCGACCGTCCGGTTGCTTCCAAGGAACGCTGGCCGATTCATCGCCATGCTCCAACCCTCGAGGACCAGTCGACAGAACAGCAGATGTTCGAGACCGGCATCAAGGTCATCGACCTGCTCGAACCGTATCTCCAGGGCGGCAAGATCGGGTTGTTCGGCGGCGCCGGCGTCGGCAAGACCGTCATCATCATGGAGCTGATTAACAACATCGCCATGAAGCACGGAGGCGTGTCCGTGTTCGGTGGTGTTGGCGAACGCACGCGCGAAGGCAACGACCTCTGGCTCGAGTTCCAGGAGTCGGGCGTCATCAACATGCAGGACATGGCGAAGTCGCGCGCCGCGCTCGTCTACGGACAGATGACGGAGCCGCCAGGTGCCAGACTGCGCGTCGGTCTCTCGGCTCTGACGGTCGCCGAGTACTTCCGCGATGCGGAAGGCAAGGACGTGCTCCTGTTCATCGACAACATTTTCCGATTCACTCAGGCGGGTTCTGAGGTCTCGGCGCTGCTCGGCCGCATGCCATCCGCCGTCGGATACCAGCCAACGCTGCTGACCGAGATGGGTGAATTGCAGGAGCGGATCACGTCGACGAAGAAGGGCTCGATCACGTCTGTGCAGGCCATCTACGTGCCCGCAGACGACTACACGGATCCGGCACCGGCTACAACGTTCGCGCACCTCGACGCCACGACGAACCTGTCGCGACAGATCGCCGAGCTCGGCATCTATCCGGCGGTCGATCCGCTCGCATCGACGTCGCGCATTCTCGACCCGCGCGTGATCGGCGAGGAGCACTACACGGTTGCCCGTTCGGTGAAACAGATCCTGCAGCGGTACAAGGACCTTCAGGACATCATCGCGATTCTCGGCATCGACGAACTCTCGGAAGACGACAAATTGACGGTCGCGCGAGCCCGTAAGATTCAGAGGTTCCTGTCGCAGCCGTTCTTCGTGGCCGAGCAGTTCACCGGCTTCAAGGGCAAGTACGTCCCGATTGCCGAAACCGTCAAGGGCTTCAAGGAGATCGCCGAAGGCAAACACGACGATCTGCCGGAGCAGGCGTTCTACATGGTCGGCCCGATCGAGGAAGCGATCGAAAAGGCCAAGACGATGAAGGACGCGTAGGCCGGGACTATGGCTCTTCCCACGAAGCTGACGCTCGAGATCGTCTCGCCGGACCGTGCACTCGTCAACGAGCAGGTAGACGAGGTTGAGCTGCCAGGTTCCGAGGGGTACTTCGGCGTGTTGCCGGGCCACAGCCCGCTCCTGGCATCGCTCAAGGTTGGCGAGCTGTGGTATCGAATTGGCAACGAGAAGCACTACCTCGCCGTCTCGTTTGGTTTTGCCGAGGTGCTGCCTGAGCATGTGACCGTTCTTGCCCGGATTGCCGAGAAGGCCCAGGACATCGACGTGGCTCGAGCAGAGGCGGCCAAGAAACGCGCCGAAGAGCGCATGGCCGGCTCTCCGCGCCCGGACATCGACTTCGAACGCGCTCGAGTTGCCCTGATGAAGTCATTGATCCGCCTTCAGGTCGCTTCGCGCGCACGCACCAGAGCTTGATCGGTCGCGCGTGCGCGACCGAGGGTGGCAAGATCAATGAGCCACCGACGCCCGTGAGAACCACCAGCCCTCAAGCATCGTCCCGGGAAGCCGCTGCGGAGTTCGCGCGGCACGTGCAACGCCGCGGTGGGGTCGTTGTGTTCACCAACGGCGTCTTCGACCTGCTTCATCCCGGTCACATGCGTTACCTGACCGAGGCGCGCAGGCTGGGCGACGTCCTTGTCGTCGGCGTCAACTCGGACCGATCTGTCCGAGCCAACAAGGGACCCGAGCGTCCGATCAATCGCGCCGAGGAGCGCGCCGAGATCCTGTTGGCCCTGGCGTGCGTCGACGCCGCTACCGTGTTCGATGAAGACACGCCCCTCTCGATCATCACGCAGATTCAGCCGGACATTCTGGTCAAGGGAGCGGACTGGGGGCCGGACAACATCGTCGGACGCGAAGTCGTTGAAGCACGAGGTGGTCGCGTGGTCCGCGTCGACCTCGCTGAAGGATTCTCGACGACGAATCTGATCAGGAAGACGCCTCGGGCCGATCGGCAATGAGCACCAGCACGCCCTCTCTGACGCTCCGCTCAGTCTTGGCGCGCGCGGTTACGACGGCGGGACTCGATCGCGCTGTTCCGATCAGCGCCGGACTGACGGCTTCGTCGAAGGCGCTTGCCGTTGCGGGTTGGGCACGTAGCCGGCCCGGCGTGACAGTCGTGATCACGCCGACGGACACCGAGGCCGAACAGCTTGCGGCCGACATCCGCTTCTTCTACGGCGGCCTCGAGGCCGCGTCTGACGCCGCGACCGAGCAAACGGTTCTTCATCTGCCTGCGCTGCAGGTCGATCCCTATCGTGGGATGACACCCCATTTCCGCGTCTCCGCCGCACGGGCGCGAGCGCTGCACGGTGCCATCTCCGGATCCGCCCGGATCATTGTGGCGTCTGCCGCTGCGATGCTGCCGCGAATGAGCTCGCCCGAGCGCATGCTGGAGGCGTCGATCGAACTTCGAGCGGGTTCAGAGATCGAGCCGCTGAAGCTCGCAGACTTGCTCGTCGATGGAGGTTTTACCCGCGAAGACCCTGTCGATGAGCACGGCGCCTTTGCCATTCGCGGCGGAATCGTCGACGTGTTTCCAGCGACGGCGGTTGAGCCCGTTCGCGTGGAGTTCGTCGGCGACATGGTCGAGACGATTCGCCGTTTCGATCCTGCGACACAACGATCGACGGGATCGACCGATCACGTGGAGCTCGTGCCCGCGCGCGAGCGATTTGACGATGGCGATCCGCTCGTTTCGATCATCGACTTCATGTCCGCGGCATCGGGCGGGGTGCACTGGGTCATTTCTGAGTTAGACCTCGTTCAGCAACAGGCAAGGAAACTCCGCGACCAGCTCCAGAACAGCTATCAGGACGCGCAGGGCCGGGGGCACGTCGGTGTGCTTCCGCCGGCAGAGGCGTTCGTGGATTGGGACGCGCTCTCGGCGCGCACGTCAGCGGCGCCTCGTCTCGAGGAGTTGGCGGTTGATGAAGACGGTGTTCACCAGGTCGCCTGCCAGCCCGCAATGGAGTTCCGTAGCCGAATAGCCGACTGGGTCGCCGATATCCGGCGAGGGCGCGAACGCGGCGCCGCCGTAATCGTTGTCGTGGGCAGCGTCGGCCGCGCGGAGAGGACAGTCGAGATCCTGCGCGACTACGACATCATCGCGATTCCGGTCGAACGCTCGGAGGATGCGCACTCTGCGTCCGTCCTCGTCGCGCGTGGAAGTCTGTCAAAGGGGTTCTTCCTCGAAGCAGCGGGGCTTCAGGTCTACGCCGAGACCGATGTCTTCGAAGAAGAGCGCCGTGGTCCCGAGCAGCGCAGGAATCTCGCGCGGACGTTTCTCTCAGATCTGCGCGATTTGAAAGTCGGTGATCTGGTCGTTCACGTCGATCACGGCATCGGTGAATTCGTTGGTCTGAAACAACTGGCAACAGGTACTCGGACTGCCAACGCGTCGGGTGCCGACATTCAGGAGTTCCTCGAGCTTCGCTATCACGGAGACGACAAGCTGTTCGTCCCCGTCGAGCGCCTCGATCTCATTCAAAAGTTCACGGGCGGCTCGCGACCAGCGCTCGATCGCTTGGGCGGCACGTCCTGGGACAAGGCGAAGACGCGCGTCAAGAAGGCGATGCGCGACATGGCCGAGGAGCTGCTCAAGCTGTACGCTCAGCGAAAGGCAGTGCCCGGACATGCCTTCCCGCCGGATACGCACTGGCAAGATGAATTCGAAGGAGCATTCCCCTACGAGCCGACCCCGGATCAGGCTGCGGCCATCGCGGATGTGAAGCGAGACATGCAGGTGGCCACGCCGATGGATCGCCTGCTGTGCGGTGACGTCGGGTACGGGAAGACCGAAGTTGCGATGCGAGCAGCCTTCAAGGCCGTTCTTGATGGAAAGCAGGTCGCGGTTCTCGCTCCAACGACCGTCCTGGCGTTCCAGCACCTGAAGACACTCCGCGATCGGTTTGCCGGCTTTCCTGTCGTGATCGACATGGTCAGCCGCTTCCGGACCAAGCAGGAGACAAAGGAAGTCCTGGAGCGTCTCGCAGCCGGACGAGTCGACATCATCGTCGGGACCCATCGCCTCCTCTCGAAAGACGTTCAGTTCAAAGACCTGGGTCTACTCGTGGTCGACGAAGAGCAACGTTTCGGTGTCGTCCACAAGGAGCGCATCAAGCAACTGCGCAAGCGCGTTGACGTGCTGACGATGACGGCGACACCGATTCCGAGGACGCTGAACATGTCGCTCGTGGGCATTCGCGACATGTCGGTCATCGAGACGCCGCCGAAGGATCGGTTGTCGATTCAGACGAACGTCGTCAAGTTCGACGCGCCCGTGATCGAACGCGCGATTCGCAGCGAGCTCGCACGCGGAGGCCAGATCTACTTCGTCCACAACCGGGTCGAATCAATCTTTTCGATCGCGAGCCTGCTTCAGCGTCTTGTCCCCGAGGCGAAGATGGTGGTCGGTCATGGCCAGATGGGTGAGGAAGAACTCGAGCGGGCGATGCTGGGATTCGTCGAAGGAAAGTTCGACATCCTCCTCGCAACGACGATCGTGGAGAACGGTCTCGATATCCCGAACGCGAACACAATCATCATCAACCGCGCGGATCGCTACGGCCTTGCGCAGTTGTATCAATTGCGAGGTCGAGTTGGTCGATCGGATCGCGCCGTGTACGCGTATCTCCTGATTCCACCGGAGGAGTCGCTGTCGCCCGTCGCGCGTAAGCGCCTGGCGGCGATCAAGGAGTTCAGCGATCTCGGAAGCGGCTTCCGCGTCGCGGCCCTCGATCTGGAGATTCGCGGCGCAGGAAACCTGCTCGGCGGCGAGCAGAGCGGTCACATCGACACCGTCGGCTTCGAGATGTACACGAAGCTGCTCGAAGAGACGATCCGCGAACTCCGTGGCGAGGAACTGGAAGAGGACACGCGAGCGACGGTCAATCTCCGCATCGATCTCAAGATCGACCCTGGCTACATCCAGGACATGAACCAGCGGCTGATGGTGTATCGCAAGGTGGCTTCTTCGAGAACCGAGCAGGAGCTGACCACCGTTCTGGAGGAACTGCGTGACCGGTATGGTCAACCGCCGGAGTCAGTGCTCAATTTGGCAGAGTTTGGCCGGCTCCGAATCAAGGCCGACCGCCTCGATGTAGATACTGTCGACCGGGAAGGGCGTTTGGTCGTCATTAGGTTCAGGCCCAATGCGCGACTCGATGGTGCTCGCCTCGTGAAAGTCATCAGCGGTTGGCCCGGGGCCGTGCTCGTGCCCCCCGTATCGATCAAGCTCGATCTGGAGGCGCCTCTCGCGCCCAAACCAGTGGCCGCCCCCAAGGCGCCGCCGGGCAAGGGCGCTCACGGGCGGGGCAGGACCGAGCCCCAGGTCAGCTGGTGGACGGCGCGAGCAACTGCGGGGGAGGTCAAGCCCGGGTTTTCGAAGGACGAGGTTCTGCGAAAGCCGGATCTCGATTCCCGAGCCGAGGGAGGCATATTCTCCCGGCTCATAGGGCTGTTCGAGGCGCTCTCGGTCCAGTGACCTGTGCGTCAGAGATGTCGTGTAAAATGCTGATGTTCAAGGAATTGTCATGCTGAAGCGACTAACTGCGGCCACACTTCTCCTGGGTGCAGTCACTTTCTCGCCACGGATCCACGCCGAGATCCTCGAGCAGGTGCTGGTCAAGGTAAACGGCGAAATCATCACCAAAACTGAGTTCGAGGGCCGTCAGGTCGCCGAACTTCGAAATCGTCCAGAGTTGGCGAACGCCTCTCCGTCCAGCTCGGACCTACAGAAGGCCGTCGCGGAGATCACGCCTGATCTGATCCTGTCCGCCGTCGACGAACTGCTCCTCGTTCAGCGCGGCCGCGAATCAGGCTTCGCGCTCGGCGACGCGCAGTTCGCTCAGATTCTCGACAACATCAAGACGTCCAACAACCTGCAAGACGACGCAAAGTTTCAGGAAGCCCTCAAGCAGGAAGGGCTGACGATGGCTGATCTGCGCCGCAATCTCGAGCGGCAGATGCTCGTCTCGCAGGTACAACGTGCCGAGATTCTCGACAAAATCAGCATCACGGACGAGGAAGCCAGGGGCTACTACGACGCGCATCGGGAGGAATTCACGGCGCCGGCGGAGGTTACGCTACGAGAGATCCTCCTCGAGGTGAAGGCGTCGGACCGCGGCGTCAACGTTGCCGAAGACGATGCCGTTCGCGAGCAGGCTGTGGATCTTCGAAAGCGTCTTCTGGGTGGAGAACCATTTCCTCGTCTGGCCGGCGAATTCTCTGTCGCGGCGTCGAAAGCCAACGGTGGCCTGATCGGTCCGCTGAAGAGTGAGGAGCTGGCTCCGACGCTCAGAGATCTCCTTGCGAAGATGCAGGTCGGCGATATCACCGAGCCGATTCGAACTCAGCGCGGATACCAGCTTCTCAAGCTGGAGTCTCGAAGCGAGGCCAAGCTCCGCTCGTTCGAGGAAGCGCGCGGAGACATTGGGAACAAAATCGGCGAGCAGAAGCTGCGTGGTGAACGCGAGAAGTACCTGGATCGTCTGCGGGCGCAGGCGACGATCACGTGGCGCAACCCCGAGCTCGAGAAGGCGTACAACACGGCGCTGACCAAACGCCGGGAGGCTAGCAACAAGCAAGGCTCTTTGTCCCAGGCAGAGACCACTCGATGAACAAGGACAATCCGATTGAAGTACCGGAGATCTTGCCGACGCGTGACCCCGATGAGAATTGGTTTGCGTTGTGGACCAGGTCCAGACACGAACAGGTTGTCCGTGAACAACTCGAGCAGAAGCGGATCGAGACCTTCCTCCCGACCGTGACTCGGTGGAGCCGCTGGAAGGACCGCAAGAAGAAGATCGATTGGCCGTTGTTTCCGGGCTACTGTTTTGCGCGATTCGATCCGCGTGAGCGGTTGCCTGTTCTCAAATGCACCGGCGTCGTCAGCATCATCTCGTTTGAAGGCGAGCCAGCGCCGATTCCCGAGCCCGAGATCGACGGCATTCGTCGTCTCGTTGAGAGTGATCTCGCATTCGATCCGTGCCCGATGATTCGGGAGGGCATGATGGTCGAAGTGGTTCACGGCCCCTTGACCAGTGTCATCGGACGGCTGGTCCGGAAGAATGACAAAGCGCGGCTCGTGCTCTCTGTGGATCTGATCGGACAGGCAGTCAGCGTCGAGGTCGACGCGGCAGACGTTCGTCCCTACTGAACACTCATGAAAGTCGGTTCGATCGAACTGCCTTCGCCGTTCGTGGTGGCGCCTATGGCCGGCATGACGGACACGGCTTTCCGTCGGCTGGTCAAGCGACATGGCGGCTGCGGCCTTGTCGTGACGGAGATGGTGTCGTCGGAAGGGCTCGTACGCGGCATCGATCGAACACTCGAGTACGCCGATACACCGAGGAAGAGCGCCCCGTTTCCATTCAGATCTTCGGTGGCGATCCAGGCAGGATGGCTGACGCTGCTCGAGTCGTGCAGGATATGGGTGCAGACATCGTCGACATCAACATGGGTTGCCCCGTGCCGAAGATTGCCAAACACAACGCCGGCTGCAGCCTGATGCGTGAGCCCAATCATGCGGCTCGTGTGGTGGAAGCGATGGTCGAGGCCGTCACGATTCCGGTGACGGTGAAGATGCGCGCGGGGTGGACGGACAAGGATCGCAACGCGCCCGTGCTGGCAAGAAAGGTTCAGGATGCCGGCGCGTCAGCAATCACGATCCACGGTCGGACAGCGGAGCAGTCATACACTGGTCTGGCGGACTGGGATCTGGTTCGAGAGGTTGCCAGTGACCTGCAGATTCCCGTCTTTGGAAGCGGCGATTGTATCGAGCCCGAGCAGGTTGTTGAGCGAATGAAATCCGGCGTTGAAGGAGTGCTCGTCGGTCGCGGCGTTCTTCGCAATCCGTGGATTCTTGCTCAGGCCGCTGATCTCGTCGCTGGGCGAACCCCCCGGACGGTGACGATGCAGGAGCGAGGTCAGTTCCTGCTCGACTACATCGATCTTCTTGTCGATCAGCGGGAACACGAGCAACAAGGCTTTCGTCATGTTGCGCCTGGCATGTCTCAGGCGGTTGTGCCCGCCTCAGGTCACCAGCGCTGGGTCATCAATAAGCTGCGAGCGCTCTGCGCGTGGTACTCGAAGGGCCTGGACTCGGGCTCGCATCTTCGTATCGCCGTCAACAGCGCGGAGAGCATCTCGCAGCTCCGTCACCTGATTGAAGACTTCTTCATGACCGCTCCGGCAACGGTCTAGCGACCGATGCAATCCGACGTTTCACGTCTTTTGCGCGAGACTGCGGATGCGCTTCGAGTGATCAGCGAGAGCGACTACGCCGCGGCGGTAGAACGAGCGCTCAATCTCCTCGAGGAGGCCTTTCGCGCGGGACGGAGCCTCCTCGCCTTCGGGAACGGCGGCTCGTCGGCAGATGCACAGCATCTGTGTGCGGAGCTCGTCGGCCGCTTTCTCCTCGAGCGTCGAGCACTCCCAGCGGTGGCGCTGACAACGAATCAGGCGCTGCTCACCGCGTGGAGCAACGACTATCAGTTCGAAGATATCTTCGCGCGACAGATCGAGGGACTCGGCCGAACAGGTGACGTGGCGTGGGGGATCTCGACGAGCGGCAATTCCGCGAACGTCGTCAAAGGTCTTCGACGCGCACGAGAACTTGGGCTGCGAACGATCGGTCTGACCGGGTCAGGGGGCGGTCGCATGGCGGAGCACTGCGACGTCCTGATGGCTGTGCCGCTGACACAAACGCCCAGGATCCAGGAAGTGCACCTGGTGACGTTTCACGCGATCTGTGGTGCGCTCGAGCAGCGGCTGTTTGGTGCGAGCTCAGTAGCGTGAAAACCCGCTGACCATACGATGATCGCCGGGCTGTGTGTCGGTCGGCCTGACATCGCGTCCACCGGCCAGCGCAAGCTTCCCAGACGAAGTCGTTCGAGCCTGTGAACGAACGAGCGCGACCAGGTGGCTTCGATCGATGGCCTGACTCGCGGCTTCGCGAAGCGAGATCTGGCGACGGGTGACTGCGCGAGCGAGCGCTTCGTCCACCGATTTCATCTTTGCGGCGACGTCATTTTGCGTCCGTGCGAATCCAGTGAAGTCGCCGGACTCGATCATGCCGGACACTGAACCCGAGGCCAGGACGACGTCCTGAATCAGGGTTCGTCCGCCACCGAGGCGACGAACACTGCGATACCCGATCGCTGCACGGAACGAGGCGGCCAGCGCGCGGCGCACGTGCGACTCTGACCCCGCAAGCATACGAAGCGCTTCGACCGTTGTTGGGCCGACGACTCCCGCGATGACCAGACGACCACCGGCTGCGGCGAGCACCGCCGCCTGCAGCGACTGTTCGGCCTGGAGACCGGTCACGAGCAGAATATCCGGACTCTCCTGTGCTGCGCGGCGGATGGCTGCGGCGAAGTCCTTGTCCGTACCCGCGATGGTTCGCTGACTGACGAACGCACCGGTGATGTCGCCGTGCGACCGGCTGCGTCGCTGCAGCGAAATCAGATAGCCGCCCCGATCCCGCCCACTCCAGTCCGCGACTGCCGCAGCGAGTGCTTCGACGTCCGCTTCGTTCGACGCAGCCACGACGACGAGTCCATTCCCCTCGCACGCCGCGCGAACCTGTCTCGGAATGTGCTTGTGCAGGAGTCGCAGCGATGTTGACGGACGCAGATGAAGGATCAGGCCGCTGCCCTGCTGGTCCGAGAACACACGGCAGCTGATGTAGCCGAGTTCATCGTCCTCACGAACCCACTCGCCATCTGCGCGCGCTTCCCAAACGCCTTCCCCACCGCGCGTGAATGCCGCCACCGTGTCCTCGATGACCGAAGCCGCGACAGTCTCCTGGCTGATTGGCTGAATTCGTTCGTCGATACGAGCGGCCGCCGGCGATCCAGCTCTGAGGTAGAGCATCGTGGCACCGAGATCCGCAGCGTGACCAATCCATTCGAACAGGTCGAGTGCCGCGCTAACACTGGCAACGGGTCGTGGTGTGCGCAACGGTTTTTCTACACGAGTCACGACGGTGACCTCCGGCTGGCGAATGGGTTCCGGCCGAACTTCGCGGGGAGCGTCGACAACGACCTCCTGTACTGGAGGAGGCATCGGTGCAGCCTCGGGTTCCGGTATGGATGCTGGCGTCGGCGGTTCGTAGGCAGTAACGATTTCAGGCTGCTCGACTGGTGCGGGCTCCGGCTCCGGAATGTACGCCTGCGCAGGCTCTTCCTGAACTGGTTCTTCTCGTGCTGAGTAGTAAGCGGATGGTGCCGAGTAGCTGATCTCCGGCTCTGGAGGCGCAGCAACTGGTGTCTCTTCGACAATCGGCGCCGGTGCTTCAACAGGTACCATCGATACGATCAGCTCGATGCAGAAATCATCACCGACCCGTTCGGCTCTCGCCGTCAGTGGACGCGGGAAGGAAGTTGACGTGACAGCTTCACTGACGGATCCATTTGCCGCCAACTCGTGTCGGCCTGCGGACGAAAGAATCTGTTCCGCCAGCGCTTCCACCGCATTGACGGACAGGACCGCGGAGGCTACGTCATGACGGCGCTCGCCTGCTAACACGTGTGGCCGTTCACCGGCTCTCATGACCAGACGGTCCCCACCGGCACGTTCAAGGGCCGCACATAGCGACGGCATCAAGCTCATAGGTCTGCGTCCTGCAAGGCTAAGGTGTCTTCGAATTGCAGTGCCGCGCGAAACACTGGATTCGGCGCGACTGCGTGCATCGACGATCGAATGACCGTGGCACGGAGAACCTTGCGAACGCCACCATAACGAAGGAAGACGTCAACGGTTCGGCCGGGACACAATCTTTGATTGGTTTCGGCCAATAAGCCGCTCGCCGATAGATTCACGAGCCGCATCGGGAAGCCCGCGACGGCCAGTCGCAGTTCAGCCTTGAATTCGTGAGGCTCTCGGCGCTCGGCGCCTCTCCGCTCCTGGCGCTGTGAGGAAGGAGGTGGCGGGGGTGGCGGAGGCGGCTCCTCCACCGACGGAGGTGGAGCGGGTTCCAGCGCCGCCGCTTTTGGCGGGGCTGCACCCTGCCAGGTCGCCTCCAGACCAGCGATCAGATCGTCCAACGAAGCTTCTTCGGGAAGCTTCACGACGATTTCGTCGTCAGGGTCTGGGAGCGAATCGCTCATAAGTGTGTAAAAGTAGCAACCTGTTTGCCGGTTGAGCCTTAATTCGGCGTAGCAGCGTTTAGATGATAGATTGCACTAAAATTCGTAGACGTTCCGCAATCCTCAATCGAGCGTTCTTAAAGTGGCACCGCAGGGGACCAGGGAAACCGTGCAGTTGCAGAAAATCTGAAGTCACAGGCGACTTCAGTGTGATCTCCTCAACCTAATCGGCCTATTATCGGCCAGCAAGTAGTCCTCGGCGCCACTTCCCTGCGGCCGAGGTCGAGAGGCGCTCATGGCGAAGATTCTGATCGTCGAGGACGACGACGCGACCAGGACCGGATATCGAGAGTTCCTGAAGCTTGCCGGTCACGACGTGATCGCAACCAGCACATATCAGGAGGGTCGCCAGGCGGCGGCCACGGAGAGCCCGGATCTGGTTATCGCCGATCTACGCCTTGGTGGCTTCAATGGGTTACAGCTGCTACTCCTGAGTCCCGAGCCAATACCAACCATTATTGTGACAGGCTTCCACGACGAAGTGCTCGAGGCCGAGGCCCGCCGAGCCGGTGCGGACTACGTCGTCAAACCGATCTCGCCTTCCGGCCTCGTGACTCTCGTCAAGGAGAGGCTCGAGCGCAAGTCTGGGCCGCACTAAGTCGCGCAAAATCGTGCGGGGCATCGATTACCCGATCAGCGTTTGCGTCAGAGGTACGGCTGAGCTACTCTGACCGCGGCGCCCGCGGTGTTGTCTCCACGAGAGGCGTCTTTCGTCGGAGCGATCGGGGCCTAATGCTGTCGATAATCGAGCGTTTTGAGATAGATCCGGAACGGCGGCTGGCGGCAGCCTTGCAAGAACCTCGTCATCGTTCCCGTGCGGTTCTACGGGAATCGACGCTGATGTCGAACACCGAGAACCCGTCACTCGTGGCCCAGGAACCCTCGTCGTTCGAAATTGCTGTTCGTGACCGGTCGTGGGACTGGTTGCTTGAGCTGCGTCGACGGCTGAAGGTAGACCTCCTGCTCGTGGATAGCCGTCCGTCCGTGTTGCTCCCGACGTTGGGTGATCAGGCGGCGAGGCTCTCGGCAATGCTGGAGCATGGGGAGGGCGCTCTCTTGACCGCGATCGGTGCCTCACTCAGGGAACGCACTTCCCAGGCGCTCGATCTCGGCGGACTGCAAATCATTTGTGTCCCAGTTGTCACGGAGCGCAACGCGTGCGGTGTGCTTCTGGTCGGACGGGTGAATCCCTCTCGTCTGGACACAACGGCATCACGCTCGCAACTGGAACTCGTCGCATCGTGGTTGACGGCGGCGGTGGATGCGCACCTCCTCAGCCCGCCAGCGTTTCCGTCGAGTGGCTTGAACCGTGTCGCACCGCTCGCGCAACTCCTTGGACAAGCTTCCGATCGTGAGTCGGACAGAGAGTTGATCCGACTGTTTGGTGAGGCGATCGCTGTGTGGCACGACATCGAGGTCAGTGGATACGTCGAGACAACGGCAGGTGTGTTTGCTCGCGACGTCACACTTCCCGGGACGAAGAAAGGCGAGAGGCCTGCAGTAATTCCGTCGGTGGGTTTACCCGATTCAACAGATCTTGCTCGCTTGCCGCAAGGCCATCTCGATCGATTTGGCCTGCCGGTCAACGACGACGTCTTCGTGCGTCGCTTCAAGGGCAAAGACGGACGTTCGTGGCTGATGGTGTTCACGGGTGAGATCGGCGTGTACGATCTCCAACGCATCGGCGCCTATGTCGCTCTACTCGATTTAGCGCTGTCACTCTCGACGAGCTCACTCACGTCGCGATTGACGAAGACGATCGCGGCTTGTCTTGCGACTGTCGACGCGGCGGAGACACAGGCGGCGCACGCGCTCGAGGAATTACGCACCGCGCTCGGCGCTGCCGCGGCGACGTTGACCATCGAATCGAGTGCTGGAGTGCCCGCACTTCGTGTCACGTCACCTGCGGGTGCGTCGGAAGTCGATACCGACACAAATGCGTTTCGACTCGTGCTCGTCAAACGCTCAGAACGGCATTACACTACGACCGTTTCGCTGGGACGCAATGAGAGCTTGCAGTTCACACCGAGGGATCACGCAGCAGCAAGTGTCGCGGCCACCATGTTCGATACATGGGCACCGGCGGCTCTCGGAGCAGCGCGCAAACGTCACGAACGGCGGTCGGCACCGCGCGGTTTCACAGAAATTCTCCAACGGTCTGCGGGTGAAGCGTTCGAGCGGGGAGCGCCCGTCGCGGTTGTCGTGCTCCTTATTCGCGACGCAGCATCGCTGCCTGGATCGACGCAGCGCTGGGTCGCGGGAATTCGAGCGCAGATGCGTGCATCCGATCTGGCGGGGTCGCTCGGTGAAGGAGAGATCGGCCTGCTGATGATCGACACGAGCGCCGAGCAGGCGAAGAGCATCGCCGAGCGTCTCAGAGCAGTTGTGGGGGGAAACCCTGGCGACGAGTCGATTCTCGTTGGTGTCGCCGCGCGGAATCCGGAACAAAATACGGTTGATGGCATCGTTCAGGACGCTCGCGAGGATGCGCTCGCCGGTACACGGCGCAGGCGATCGTCTGATTCTCCTCACGGAGTGAACCGCTGATGGCGCTCGGGGATCGGCGTTCTCGCGTGCGACTGGAAGTCATCGGCGCTCTTTGGGCGACACTGGAGTTGACCGAGCCGGCGCGTGTGGTCAACATCAGCCGCGACGGTGCGCTCATCACTTCACCAGTGCCGATGCCGCCAGAATCAGTGCAGCCTCTGCACTTGAAGCTCGAAGGACGCGAGGTGACTGTCGATGCGCGCGTTCGTCACATCCGTCGAGTGTCCGGGCCCGACGAGCCCATTCGATACCTTGTAGGCGTCGAGTTTCTTTCCCCTCCGCCAGCCCTTGTCCGAGCGTCGGACTGTCCTCAGGTATAGGGAGCGTTCTCGGAGGCAGGCCGACGGAGGGAAAGTCTTCCCTGCTGAGTGTCTTAGCCCAGATTCGCCCAGACTTTCTGAGGACCGATCCTCGCGCGAAAGTCTCCTAAGACAGACCCATAAGTCCTTGAGTTACATAGCCTTGTTTTGGTAGACAAACGTCTACCGGAGTTTGGCGACTCGCTTGCACTTCTAAACGGAAGCCTCAGAGCGGCAGGACATACGGTCGGCCGCGAGAGGTTCGGCAGGTGACAGAGGAGTGGGATGGAGGAACGGCGACGCGTCGCACGCCACCAGGTGAGCGAGGAATTCGCGAACCTGCCGGCCAACATGAGCGTGCGGGTACTCGACATCAGTACCGCAGGAGTGCTCCTGCAGTCTCCGCGGTTGCTCAATCCGGGCTCCCGCGGAAGCCTCCGCTTCACGTTGGCTGGGGCACCGTTTCTGGCAGACATTCAGGTTCGACGCGTAACCCCAGGATCGGATGCAGGTTCCGGGTATCGGATTGGAGCCACGTTTGTTGGGATGACGCTGGAACACCGGCAGCTCATTGAACGGTTCATGAACAATGATTGATGGTGTCGCTGAAAGCAGCTCTCGGGTCAGCACGATCGGTGCGATCCGGCCGCGTTCGCATGTCCAACTGACCGGCCGCAGCGCAGAGGTCACGGCACTCGAGCAGGAGATCGACCGCGTCGCCCGGTCCGACGCAAAGGTTCTGGTCACAGGCGAGAGCGGAGTTGGCAAGGAAATCGTGGCGCGCGCGATCCACTCGCGCGGACCGCGAGCGAGCCATGTCTTCGCACCAGTCAATTGCGCTGGTTTGCCTGAGACGCTCCTCGAGTCCGAACTGTTTGGTCACGTGAAGGGCAGCTTCACAGGCGCTTACCGCGACAAACCAGGAAAGCTCGAGACTGCCCACATGGGCACGATCTTCCTGGACGAAGTCGGCGAGATGACGCTGCGGATGCAGGGTCTTCTCCTGCGCTTCCTCGAGACGGGTGAGTTACAGAAGGTTGGCGCCGATGGCAGTGGCCGCATCGTCAACGTCCGCGTGATCGCAGCGACCAATCGCGACCTGCGCGACATGATCAAGCAGGGGACGTTCAGAGAGGACCTGTTCTACCGTCTGAACGTCATTCACATCGTTGTGCCGCCGCTGCGGGATCGTCGTGAAGACATCCCCGTTCTGGCGAGTCAGTTCTTGACGCAATTCACCGCTGCGGGACGCTCATCGATCACGACGATCTCGCCAGAGGCTATGAAAGCGCTCACCGAGTACTCGTGGCCGGGGAACGTGCGCGAGCTCGAGAACGTGATCGAGCGACTCGTGGTGACGGTGAGTGGTTCGGCGATCGGCGTCGAACACCTGTCGTCTGAAATCAGAGCCTACGATGCGGTCCTTCTGCGTCCGAAGCGAGAGCGTCGCCGGACAGTAGCCGACGACCTTTACAAGCGGATGATTGAACAACATGAGTCCTTCTGGACGGCCGTATATCCGCTGTTCATGGACAGAGAAATCACTCGCGCGAACGTTCGCGAGGTCGTGCGTCGGGGACTCGAGGAAGCACGGGGCAACTACAAGATTGTCGCGCGGCTCTTCAACATGGAAGCGCGCGACTACAAGCGATTCCTCAACTTCCTTCGGAAGCACGACTGCCAGATTCCGTTCAAGGAATACCGCTAGCAATATCCCCGCTCCCCACAGCAGCGACCACGGAGGTCTTGGTTTGTGCATAATCCAAGACCTCGATCGCTTGTGAGGTGCTTCCTGGACGTTGATCGATCCGCCGTCGACTCACAGGACGAGCCTTCAGTGAAAAGGTGAGAATCAGGCGATTTTCGCGTCCAAGGGCACGCTTGTTGCCACCTCATCCTGGCGTGGAAGGGGACGCTGTCTATCTGGCGTTGGTACAAGGGAATATCGATAGAACCCAGGGAGTTTCGTGAGCAGCGATTCCCAGAGAGGGAACGATTATCTTCCCGCCGGAGGATTTCATCGCATTGTGTCAGCCGATGAGCCTGGGCCATGCAGTCGGCGCCTTAGCCGCGAACAGCGTCGAGCCGTGCTCGAAGTACGGGAAAAGGTCAGCGCCAAAGACCGGCCGCAAGAGTTTCTGCAAGACCTCGTCACCCTGATCGGGCAGATCATCCGCGTCAAGGTTGCGGTCGCTGGTAAACGAGGCCGATCCTGGGTGATCGGCGCGGAGTCGACCGCCGAACCTCCGATTACTGTTTACGCCGCCGGCGGGCCACATCCTTTCGATCGCATGAGCGCCACTCCGGGCCTTCGCGTGGAGCTGTGGCGAACGATTGATCGAGACTGGACGCTCGTAAGCCTGTCAAGTCAGCCCGATCCGCCGGTCATCCTGGTACTCGATGGCGACTGGACACCGTGCGCGCTCGTCTTTCGAGATCTCGCCCGGAGCTTCTTCGTCGGCGATCGTGCAGAGGAGTCCTCGAGTCCCGGTGTCGATGCCATCTCCCAACATCTGACCCGCGCTCTCGCGGATACCTCAGGGCTTGCTGCCGTCGGAGAAGTGGTGCTGCATCACGTCGTGCAGGCGGTGCCGAGCGGAATGGCTTCACTTGCTGTGGCTGCGGCCGACGGCGAGCTGTCGATTGTCGCCACACATGGCTATCCGCGTGCCCTCGTGGAGCACCTTCGAATTCCAGCAGGGAGCGGCGTCATCGGCGCGGTTCACGTCTCGAGAATGCCATTGCTCGTGCCAGATGTCGCGGCCACACCAGGCTTGGACCGGCGTCGCTCGCGCTATCGAACAGGATCCTTTGCGGCGGTTCCTATCGTCGCCGGCGCTGAATCTCTGGGTGTCGTATCGCTCACCGATCGCCTCACGCCTGGTCCATATACAACTGAAGATCTCAACGCCCTGGCAGTACTCCTGGCTCCCGCTGCTCTCGCGCTCGGAAGAGAGCGCGTATGGCGAGAGGCCCAGGCGTACGCGCAGGCCGCTGTGATTGATCCGGTAAGCGGATTGTTCAACCGAAGATACTTCCAGGCGCGGCTCGATGAAGAACTCCAGCGCGCGATTCGTCAGCTGACGTCGGTCGCGCTGCTAATGGTCGATCTCGATGGGTTCAAGAGCATCAACGATCGCTTCGGGCACGTCGCAGGCGATCTCGTGATACGCGACATCTCCGAGATTCTCCGTCGCTCAGTCCGCATCTTCGATGTTTGCACTCGCTTTGGCGGTGAGGAATTCGCCGTGATGATGCCGGGAGGAACGGCGGAAAGCGCGGGAACGATCGCGGAGCGCATCCGCGAGCGAGTAGAGGCTTACCAGAGAAGCGAATCCGATCTCTCCGACCTCAGCGTGACCGCCAGCATTGGCGTCGCCGTGTCTCCACCGGGCGTGACCGCCCGCGACTTGATAGAGAGAGCTGATCGAGCCCTCTACCATGCGAAGAAGGCAGGGAAGAATCGCGTCAGCACCGCGACCAGCGACGGCAGTGTTCTGCCTGCCTAGGACGTTTCCTTAATTGTCGGGCTCGAGTGGCTTGTCGCCGTTAGAGCTCTGGTACCCTCCTGAATTCAGCCCAACCCTAGGTTCCTGAGAAGTTGTGGCATTTGCGTGACCTCTGCCGTGAGATAATCCACGCAAACTTATGCATAAGCTGGTGTTCCTGCACATGACCAAAGAATCGTTAATCTAGTGATTGTCGCTCGATACGCGGATTTGGCGCAGAAGTGTGATCTTTGACACGACTTTAGCGGACTTTACCGTTGACCTTAGTCGCTTCAAAAAGGCAGACTTATTCCCTCCTGCTTATCTGAGATATTTGGAGTCATTGAGATGTCGACATTGTCCTCACCCCGAACACCCCGTAATCTTCCCCTGCTTCTTGGCGAGAGCCCAGCGATCACCTCGCTCCGGCGAGAGATCGAGGCAGCAGCTCGAACGGACGCTAAGGTCCTGGTGCTGGGGGAGACGGGAGCCGGGAAGGAAGTCGTTGCGCGACTAATCCACGAACACAGCACGAGATCCGCGCGAGGTTTCGTTGCAGTGAACTGTAGTGGTATTCCGGAAACGCTGCTCGAATCGGAACTGTTCGGTCATACGCGGGGAAGCTTCACAGGCGCGTATCGTGACAAGCCCGGACTTGTCCGTCAGGCCGACCGGGGGACCTTGTTCCTCGACGAACTCGGCGAGATGAGCTTGCGCATGCAGGCAGTTCTGCTGAGATTTGCGGAGACGGGCGAGATCCAGACCATCGGTGTCGATGGCGTTACCGGTCGCTCCGATGTCCGCCTGATCACGGCGACGAACCGCAACCTGCGTGAGCGCATCGACGCGGGCGTCTTCCGCGAGGATCTCTACTTCCGCCTCAACATCATTCAGATTCATGTCCCGGCGCTGCGCGAGCGCCCGGAAGACGTGATGCTGTTGTTGCGACACTACCTCCGCAAGGCAAGTGAGACGCATCGCCTCCATTGCCCCGAGCTGACGTCAGAGGCTGAGCAGGTGCTCAGCGCGTACGCCTGGCCTGGAAATGTCCGCGAGCTGAAGAATCTTGCCGAGCGACTCGTCGTACGGGAGTGGGATCGACCGATCGCTCCCGAAGATCTCCCGACGGAGATTCGCGGTAGCCGCGACGCCGTCTCGGTCATGCCGAGCTCCAACGTCGTGTTCAATCAGGAATCGGTTCCAACGGCCCGTCGCCTCGAGCGTGGCTCAGGTGCCGCCGATCGACTGTGGGACCGCTTAATCGCGGGCGAGAACTTCTGGACTGTCGTGCACCAGCCATTCAAGGCACACGAGCTGACCCGTGACGATCTCGCGGCGCTGATTCACCGCGGCCTCGAGCACACTCGCGGTAGCTATCGGGCCTTGCTCGGTGTGTTTGGCTTGCCCCCGACCGACTACAAGCGCTTCCACGCGTTCTTGTATCAGCAGAACTGCAATTTGCCTGTAGGACCGTATCGCACGGCGCGCGCAACGTTGCGTCGGCAGGATCGTCCGCCGTCCGTCTACACCCCGGCCTGCTAGCGAAGACCGACTCAGAAGTAAGCGGGAGCGACACGAGTCGCTCTCGCTTCCACTTAAAGCTCGTCCTCAATTAGCGTATTCAGTCCGATGTGTCCGTCATGCACGTCGAAGTCGTACATCAAGGCCTGCTCGAAGCAGTCAAAGAATCGGGACCCAAGTTCGGTGTGTGCGGGGTGCTCGAGGTAGGCGCGAAGACCCGCGAGATCTTCGAATTCGAGTACGGCCGCGTGCGTGTAGTCCTCACGCATGAGTTGTTCGTACGCGCGCCCGTGCGTGCGTCGCCGCCCGATTCGGGCTCGTTTGATCGTACCGATGTTGTCGATCGCGCTGGCGAACGCCTTCGCGAGTGCTTGTCGCTGATCTTCTCCGAGTCCAGATCTCGGCCTGAACAACACGATGTGAAGAATCATCGACGCCGGCCTCCCTTGGATGGCGGTCTGGGTCCCGGCCGGCGGCTCCGCGAGTCATCGGTGCGTGGCCGCTTAGTGCGCGGGTCGTCAGCCCGCGGACGGTCGGTTTGTGGGCGGTCGGCTCGCGGACGCCCCTCAGGCTTGTGTCTCTGACGATCGGTCGACTCCTGCGCGGGCCCGCCATGCTTCCGATCGAACCGTTGCTGACGACGAGCCTGGTTGCGCTCCCGCTTTTGCTTCTTGAACGGCTCCCGTGGATCGCGATGCGCTCCGCCGGGTCGCCAGTCGCGTCCGCGTGGTTCTGCGGGTTTTTGAAAGGCGCTTTCCGCCTCCTTTGGAGACGTCCACAGCTTCCCGCGCTGGAACCACTTCATCTCGGCATCTGGATGCCGTTCCTGCAAGCGACGGAGCGTCGGCAAAAGATCGTCGTGCTCGGCCGAGCGAAACGACGTCGGTAATCCTCCGGCGAGAATCGTCCAGTACGAAAAGCGTGGTGGCATTGGTTATTGCTGTCCGAATCTTTTGAGTTTTTCGACGAGCGTCGTCCGCTTGATGTGAAGAAGTTCAGCGGCGCGATTTCGGTTTCCGCCGGTGCGATCGAGCGAACGCTGAATCAGCTCACGCTCGATCGCTGCGAGATAGCCTGGCAGATCGAGTCCATCCTCAGGGAGTTCGACGAATGGCGCCTGCGTCGACGGTGGAGCCACGTGCACTTCCGTGGGGAGATCCGTCAACTCGATCTGCAGTCGTCCAGCGCTCAGAGCGACAGCGCGCTCGACAGCATTCTCGAGTTGTCGAACATTCCCCGGCCACGGATACGCCATGAGCGCGCGCATCCCATCCTGTGAGACTTGCATAGCGGATGTTGGAGAGAACTTCTCCAGGAAATGTTGCGCGAGCACTGGAATGTCCTCGCGACGATCGCGAAGCGGCGGTAGCTGCACTGGAATCACGTGGAGCCGGTAGTAGAGATCTTCTCGAAAAGAACCCTCAGCAACCATCTTCGCAAGGTCGGAGTTCGTTGCTGCAATGACACGAACATCGACCTTGATCGTCTGGCTGTCACCGACTCGCTCGAACTCTCGTTCCTGCAACGCACGCAACAGCTTGGTCTGCAGCGCACTGCTCATCGTTCCCACTTCGTCGAGAAAGAGCGTGCCCTTGTGCGCTTGCTCGAACCGGCCCTGGCGCGCGCCGACCGCGCCCGTGAAGGCGCCACGAACGTGGCCAAACAACTCCGCCTCGAGAAGCGTTTCCGGAATCGCGCTGCAGTTCAGAGCGACAAAACGATGTGTGCGCCGGGCGCTGTTGTGGTGAATGGCGCGCGCGACGACCTCTTTGCCAGTACCGGTTTCTCCAGTAATCAGAATCGTGCTGTTCGACCGCGCAACGGTCTCGAGCAGATGAAAGAGTTTCTGCATCGGCCGGCTGCGCCCCAGGATGCCGCCAAACTGGTAACGTTCTTCGAGTTGAGAGCGGAGATACGCATTCTCCGAGCGCAGTCGACGCTGTTCGAGAGCTTTCTGCAGCACGTGGAGGAGTTCGTCGAACTGGAACGGCTTGGCGACAAAGTCAGATGCCCCCCGCTTGATGGCATCAACAGCATCCTTCACCGTGCCGAAGCCAGTAATGACGATCGCGACGATGCTGGGATAGCGGTCCCGGGCAGCCTCGATGACACGGGAGCCGTCGATGCCCGGCAGGCGCAAGTCAGTGATGACGATATCGAAGGCGAACTGTTCGAGCAGTTCCAGGGCTCGTTCACCGCTGTCAGCCTGAACGACCTCGAAGCCGCGCTCCGCCAGCCGCTCCGCCATCAGGCCGCGTAGCGTGGCCTCGTCGTCGACGATAAGCAGATGAGGCGCGGCGCCCGGGGATTGCAAGGTGCCAATATCTTGACACAGCGCAAACCTAACGATCAGTCGGGACTGACCGATACAGCAAATGAAGCAATGCGGCGGGCCAAGTGGCTCGCAGTGACCAACTAACAACGGCCGTCACCAGGAGGCCTGTGAGAGTTATATGGACCGCCAGACCCTTTCGATTATGAAGGCGTGCGAAGCAGTCGGAGTGAGCCGACGCACGATCTACAACTGGATTTCCGCAGGTAAGGTCGAGTACGTGCGAACGGCCGGAGGATCCATCCGGATCTTCGCAGACACGCTGTGGCGTGACGCGGCTGCGCCGGCACGTCCCGAGGAGGCTGATGACTCCCGGGCCGCGTCCGGATCGCACGTGTGACAGGGCCTCAGACAACCCTCGGCGAAGCCGATTCTCAGTCTGGTCTCGACCTTCAGGCGCTATTTCACCGCCTGAATAACCAACTGGGAGTCCTTTTGGCGCAGGCAGAGTTGCTTGAAGCCAAGGCCGCGGACGATGCGAATCGTGTGCGGGCGACCCAGATGGTGAGCAGCACGCTCGCGGCTCTCGGCACTGTTCGAGAGATCCGTCAGCGAACGGAAACGACGGCGAGCTGACAGTCCTACGCACTACCTCCCGAAAGGGCCGGCCCTCAGACCGGCCCTTCTTCAATTCCCAGCAGCAAATCAAGAAACGTAATTCGAGTGTCAGCTTCTTGGCGAGCCATGTTGGCGTTTCGTCAATGATTTGGCGATCGTGGGCGCTCTCTACCTCCGCGAGATGCCGTGGCTGGAGACGGAATAACTCATCCAACTGCCTATATTCACAGCAACTTACAGGCGCCTTCGTCACGCAGTTGCACTGAGATGCGCGTCGATTCGCCCCCCTGGTACCGCGGTTGCCTTACATGGCGCCGGAGGTCACATTCATGCGCCCCCAGACAGTTTCTGAGAATCCGCGCGTTATCGCCAGCATCCCGTTCGTAGAACAACTCGCTCGACGTGTCGCGGCCACGATGCCCCACTCGATCGACATCGGAGATCTTGTCCAAGACGGTGTCATTGGGCTCATCGACGCCGCGCATCGTTTCGACGAGGCGCGCGGTATCAAGTTCGAGACGTTCGCTGAACGTCGCATCAGGGGCGCGATGATTGACGCTCTGCGGAAGGACGCCTGGCCACGTGGCGTTCGCCGCCAGCGCCGCGAGCTCGAAGCGGCACGTGAAGAACTGCGACGGGAGTTGGGCCACGAGCCGTCCCTGGCGGACCTCGCCGCGAAAGTCGGGTCTGACGAAAAACGCCTTGGCCGGACCATCGTCCGCATCAACGCGATTGAGTCGACCTCGCCGCTGGCGAACAACGATCACGTCGACGAATCGACGCTTCCGACAGCCCTCATCCCCTCAGAACCGGAGCAGCCGGATGCCGCCTACGAGCGACAGGAAACCAGGGACCGGGTGTGCGCCGCAATCGCGTCGCTGCCGCCCCGCGAGCAGAAGGTGATCGGTCTTTACTACTACGGCGAAGCGACGATGAAGCAGATTGGCGCCGAAATCGGTGTCAACGAATCGCGCGTGTCCCAGTTGCATGCGCGCGCCATTCGTCGTCTGCGTGATGCGCTCGCGGCAATGATGCCGGGTGCTGAGATCGCCAAGGTGATGCGGAGCGCGATCCTTGAGTTCCAGAAGCCGCGCATGGCGAAGGCAACGCTCGAAAGCCGAAGCTCGGTCAACGATGGCGTGAGCCGCCCTGGTGTGGTTGTGAACTACGCCAGCGCTTCGCGAACGCTGCGCAGCAAGTCGCCCAACCGAAAGGGTTTGGAGAGCCAGCGGCAGCCGCTCTCTTCGAGGAAACGTTCGGCATCCGCTCCGGCCACGTCGCCTGTCACGAAGATGACGCGGCGGGCCAACACCGGACTCGCGGCCGCGATTGCCCGGTAAAGAGCCATCCCGTCGACTCTGGGCATCTTCAAGTCGCAGATGACCACGTCGTAGCTACTCTGACGCACGCGGGCGAGGGCTTCCTCGCCGTCGCCCGCGTGATCAACCTGAAGTCCCGCATCAATCAACGCTTCGCTCACCGCCAGAGCGAGCGCACGTTCATCCTCGACCAATAGAACCGACGCGCCTCGGGCCAGGTCGCCGTTCGATGGCGACGCACGTCGAGGCTTGGGCAGCGATTCCGCCGTACTCACCGGCAAATCGACGGTGAAAGAAGCGCCACCGTCCGGAGACGAGTCAACTCGAATGCTGCCGCCGTGTTCCTGGACGATGGCGTAGGCGACGGTGAGACCGAGTCCAGTTCCCTTCCCCGTCTCCTTCGTCGTGAAAAACGGATCGAAGATCTTGCTCTTCACCTCTGGCGGAATCCCGGGTCCATCGTCGCTGACCTGCAGGACGACGGCCTCGTGCTCGACGTCGTGCCATGTGCGAATCACAAGCGAGCCGCGACCGTTGGCGGCGAGCATCGCCTGTTCTGCGTTGATGACGAGATTCAGGAGGACCTGCTGGATCTGATGCGCGTCAGCGAACACTGGAGGTAAGCCAGAGGCGAGCGCTGATAGCACCTCGATGTTGATCGCTCGCTGCTCGTACGGTCGCAGGGCGATCGTCTCGCGGACGACTTGATTGAGATCAATCAGGGAGCGCGTGGATTGTCGCTTTCTGGCGAAGGTCAGGAGATTTCGAACGATCCTCGCCGCGCGCTCTGATTCACCGAGGATAACGTCGAGACCGCGCCGAGTGGTATCGTCCGTCGCCTTTTCGGAGAGACGCTCTGCCCAGCTGAGAATTGTGGCCAGAGGATTGTTCAGTTCGTGGGCGACGCCTGAGATCGTCTGGCCGAGCGCCGCCATTTTCTCTGCCTGCAGCAACTGTTGATAGAGGTCACGGGACTGATCGTCGAGTCGTTTGCGTTCGCTCACGTCCCTCAGCAGCGCCTCGACTCTAACCGCTGTGCTTCGACCGACCCGATCGGCTCGAGCAGTGACTTCGACCCACACCGACTCGCCGTCGCTCCTCTTCAGCCGAAGCAGATAGTCGGTGACGGACCCCTCGTTCACGAGTCGAGTCAGGAATGCTGTGCGCGCGGACGCATCGACGAAGCACTCCGGCCGGAAAAGGACGACTTCTTCCTCGGGCGTTTCCGGCGGCAAGCCGAGCATGATCTTGAGGTGCGGATTGATGGCGAGGGTCGTTCCGCCGGTCGCGTCAGGAAGACGACCGAGCGTACCGATGTACACGCCCTCGTGTACAGCCTCGAAGAAGCGCGCGAACGCGGTGGCACGTTGCCGATCGGGAATCTGTCTCGAGCCAGCCGCCACGACGGACCGATTATAGGCGGCGTTCGCGCCCGCCGCAGAGCGTAGGGCTTGGGTGTTGGCCGCGACGGCGGGAAGCACTCGTGATTGCCGTTGTGTCCCATACGTTCGCACCCGCATTAACAGGAAACGTGTATCCAGCGAGATCCCATCGGCTGGGATGGTGGTCGATCTGGGCCGGTTGGGCCGGGATGCAGGGCGTTCGGGCTACCGCCGATAAGCCGGGAAGCAGGTAGACCGCGCCGGGACATGCCCCGGCGAGCAATTTCGGCCGGGAATCGGCCGATCCATCTGGTGCGAGGATCCATGCGATTGGTGGGGCGCAACGACATAGTCCTCATCGGAGGGCTGACGGCGGCGCTGTTCATTAGCTTTGCCGGCCCGTTGTCCAATTTCCTCGACTACGTGCGGGAAATCGAGGCGACACGGGGTCTGCACCTGCTGCCAGCGCTGTTCATCCTCGCGACGATCTTCAGCATCCATCAACTTCGCAAGCGCCAGGAGATGCGCGACGAAGCGCAGACCGTCGCTCGCTCCGCGAAGGAAGCCACCGAACGCGCATCGGAAATGTCACGGCTCGTGGCGTTTGGCCATGCGCTCGCCCGGTCGATGGACACGGAGTCGAGCGACGCCATCCGCGATGTTGCCGCCGCTCAAGTCCCAATGCTTGCGCCCGGTCGCAGCGCCTGGGTGATGACGCGAACGCGCGGCGGCCACTGGGAATCCCTGATGGCTGTCGGCGAATCCTCACCTGCGGAGCGCGAAGGCGCCGCACGCCGCGCGCTCGGCGAAGCCGAGCCACTGATCGGCACAGTGTCAGGAGAGATTTGTTTCCCGATGATCGTTGCGGGTACGCCCGAAGGCGTGCTCGGTGTTGCGCCGGAGCCCCCACTCACCGATCACCAGCGCAGCATTCTGAGTGCGGCAGCGGCGCTGCTGGCCGTGTCGCTCAAGAACTCTCAGTTGTTCCGCGAGGTCCGCGAAAACAGCGTGCGCGATGGATTGACCGGATGCTTCAATCGCGGCCACGCGCTCGAAGTGCTCGATGCGGAGATTCGGCGCGCCCGACGGTCCAAGCTTCCACTGTCGCTCATCATGTTCGATCTCGACAACTTCAAGGGGATCAACGACCGGCACGGACATCTGTGTGGAGATGCCGTTCTCGCGGCGATTGGTGCGCGCATGAAGTCGGATCTCCGTGGCAGCGATCTGAAGTGCCGGTACGGTGGCGACGAGTTCATGGTCATCCTGCCGGACACGCCGCTTGGAGGCGCCAGGCAGGTCTCGGAGAATCTCCGTCAGGCGATGGAATCACACCCGCTCACATGGAACAGCGAGCAGGTGAGAATCACGGCAAGTTTCGGCGTCGCCGTCGTGAACCCGACCGATCAGGATCCACTGGCTGCGCTCGCGCGAGCCGATGCAGCGCTCTATCGCGCCAAAGAGCGTGGCCGGAACGACGTGCAGGTGGAAGAGCAGCCGCCCGCGCTGGTCTCTTAGCGAAGGGTTTCTTCGGGCGTCGCGCGTACCGTTGGTCCGAGCGCGAACGTCATCGTTCCATCAACAACGACGCGACCGTCCACGCGCGCAAACCCGTGAAGCTGGCCGACACGGCTGCGCAGGCTCTTGACCTTTGCCTCTATCTCGACGACATCCCCCGCGTAGACCGGTCGTCTGAAGCGAACTCGCTCGATGCCTCTGAAGAGAGGAATTCGTCCGCGGTTCTCGGCCTTCGACAGAATCAGAATCGCCCCGACCTGCGCGATGCACTCCGTCAGGATCGTCGGGGGAAGCGCGGGCCGCTCTCCGGGCTGATGTGCCAGATAGCGTTCGTTCAGCGAAACGTTCTTGATTCCCACGATCCGCTTGTCCGGCTCGAGCTCAGTGATGCGATCCACCAGCAGGAACGGATAGCGATGCGGGAGGATGCTCTCGATGACGGCGTTATCCAGCGGGAGATTCAGAGGATCCATTGCCTGCCCAGTATAATTCGCATGCCCGCCGACTGTCGGCCTGTTCGAGCCATCGATGACTGACCACCTCCCAGATAAGCCGTCCGATTCCCGCTCGCAGGGCAGTGCTCGCGTGGTCACGGACACCGACCTTCTGTCGACCCTGTTCGACCTCGGGCGGGAGGTCACCTCGGTGCTCGACCTCGAGGACCTGCTGCAAAAGATTCCTCAACTCATCGCCCGGCTCACGCAGTTCAGCGCCTTCTCCGTCTATCTCCTCGACGAAAAGCGGCAAGAGCTCAGGATCGCGTATGCGGTCGGGTATCCCGATGACGGCTCGACGATACGTATGAACGTCGGCCAGGGCGTCGTGGGTGCGGCTGTCCAGGAGGGGCGGCCGATTCTCGTCAACGACATCCGTCGCGAGCCGCGTTACAGAGGGCCGCTCCGAAACATGCTGTCGCAGCTTGCGGTTCCGCTGCGGCGCAAGGGCAAGGTCATCGGTGCGCTGAATCTGCTGAACGAGGCCGAAGGCGCGTTCACTCCACAGCACGAGGCGCTGCTGCGGCAGTTTGCGGCGCACGTCGCCGTCGCGATCGAGAACGCGAGACTCTTCAAGTCCGAAAGGCACTACGTCGATACACTCGAAACGCTGGCCGAGATCGGCCGCGAGATGTCGTCTATCCTCGACCTCGATGCGTTGCTCACCCGCATCGCGAGCCTGACCAAGCGCCTGATCGACTACCGCACGTTTGGTATTTTGCTCCTCGACGAGGACACGCAACAGCTCGAGATGAAGCTGGCCGTACGGTATGGCAAGGGCGCAGAGTCGAAGAACTTCAGGCTCGGCGAGGGGCTCGTGGGATGGGCGGCGCTGCACAAGGAACCGGTGCTCGTCTCCGACGTCTCGCAGGATCCGCGCTACATCAATCTCGTTGCCGATGCGCGCTCGGAGCTCGTGATTCCGATGCTCATCAAGGATCGGTGCATCGGTGTGTTCGATCTGGAGAGTCCGGAGCTCGACGCCTTCAGCAAGGAGCATCAAGAGTTGCTGACGCTTCTCGCGAGCCAGGCTGCCGTCGCGATTGACAACGCGCGCCTCTACGAAGAGGTCAGTCGCAACGAAGAGCGCATCGAAAAGGAACTACGATTCGCGCGTCGCGTACAGCTCGCGCTCCTCCCGACCGAACCGCCGAAGAGCGTTCGCGACGCCGACGTTGCTGCGCGATTCGAGTCGGCGTACGAGTTGGGAGGAGACCTCCACGACTTCCTCGTGCCGGACGCCGAGGCACTCGTCGTCGCGGTCGGCGACGTCTCAGGAAAAGGCGCGCCTGCGGCGCTCTATGGAGCGTACGCCGCCGAACTCGTGCGTTCGCGGACATTGCGAAGACGATTCACGCCGGACCGATTCAGTGTCTCCGGGGTGCTTCAGGCGATGAACACGACGCTGCACGAGCGGCAGCTCGAGGCGTACTACTGCACGCTCTGCTACGCGTTCTTCGACTTTCGGCGCCGCCTCGTCACGCTATCCAATTCGGGACTTCCGTACCCGATTCATTGCTCATCGACGTCATGCGGGCAGATCGAGTTGCCAGGCGTTCCTCTCGGATCGTTCCCCGGTGTCAGCTACGACGAGGTCAGCCTCGAGTTGAAGAAGGACGATGTGTTCGTGTTCTGCACGGACGGCATTTTCGAAGCGCTGAACGAGGAAGGCATCGAGTTCGGCGCGACTCGCCTGGCGGATGTCGTCCACCGCCAACGCGATGGCTCGGCGCGAGCGATCGTCGACGCGATTTTCGAGACCGTGACGGAGTTTCGTGGCACACGACCTCAGGGTGATGACATGACGGCAGTAGCCGTCAAGATCACTGCCTGAACCTGGAAAGGCAGAGAAGTTAGGTCGCGCTCGGATCGTGATGTGAGTCAGGGGCCGGAGTACGGCGATGCCAGCGCCTGCCTGAAAATTACGTACCCCGGTGATCCGGCGCGACCCGCCGGACACATCTTCAAGATGCGTGCCCCTTGAGCGACACGCATATTCAGGCCGAAAATCGATCCCTCACAAGACCGGCGTCACCTGCCGGAGTCGGCTTCAGTACGTGTTGAGGTAACGCTCGACCTCCCAGGGCGACACATGACGCATGTAGTCGCTCCATTCCTCGCGCTTGGCGGCGATGAAGTGGTTGAAGATGTGCTCACCCAGCGTCTCTCGCATCAGGGCACTCTTCTCCAAGTCGTCGAGCGCCTCGCTCAGGTTCGACGGCAGTTCGTCGATGCGAAGATGCCGGCGCTCACGGTGGCTCATCTTGTAGATGTTCTTGTTGACCGGAGGGCCAGGGTCGCTCTGTTGATCGATGCCATCAAGTCCCGCTCGAAGCATCACGGCAAATGCCAGGTACGGATTGCAGGACGGATCGGGCATGCGGAGCTCGATCCTCGTCGTGGGCCCGCGGCCGGCCGGTACGCGCACGAGCGGACTGCGATTCCGCGTCGACCATGCGATCGCGGTCGGCGCTTCATATCCAGGGACGAGGCGCTTGTACGAGTTCACCAGGGGGTTGGTGATCGCGCAGAAAGACTTCGCGTGACGCAGAAGGCCGCCGATGTAGTGAAGGCAGGTGCGGCTGAGTTCGCCCTCGCCCTGCTCATCGAAAAACACATTGCGGCCACGCGCGAAGAGCGACTGGTGCGTGTGCATCCCCGACCCGTTGACGCCAAGCACGGGCTTGGGCATGAACGTCGCGTGCAGGCCGTTGCGGTTGGCGACGTTTTTCACGACAAAGCGGAACGTGCTCACGTTGTCCGCCGTAATCAGCGCATCGTCATACCGGAAGTCGATTTCGTGCTGCCCGGGAGCGACCTCGTGGTGCGCCGCCTCGACGTGAAAGCCCATTTGTTCGAGAGCGAGGACGATCTCCCGGCGAACGTCTTCACCCAGGTCGACGGGGGTCAGATCGAAGTATCCGCCCGAGTCGTGAGTCTCAGTCGTAGGCTCGCCGGTGGGGCGTCGCTGGAAGAGGAAGAACTCCGCTTCGGGGCCGGCCTTCATCGTGAAGCCCTTGTCAGCCGCCAGGCCGATGACTCGTTTCAGCAGCGACCTGGGACATCCAGAAAACGGCGTGCCGTCGGGATTGGCAATGTCGCAGATGATGCGGGCGACTCTCTCCGAGCCTCCGTAACTCCAGGGAAAGACCTGAAATGTCTGCAGATCTGGTTTGAGGAACATGTCGGACTCTTCGATGCGCACGAAGCCTTCAATCGAAGACCCGTCGAACATGATCCGCCCGTTGAGGGCCTCTTCGAACTGGCGATCCGGAACCTCGACGTTCTTGATGACTCCCAGAATGTCAGTGAACTGGAGGCGCATGAACTTGACCTTTTCCCGCGCGACTCGCTCGAGAATGCGGGTCTTGAGGTCGTCTTTGGCCATGGGCGTTGATTATGCCAACTTTCGACGGGTGGGGGCCGTCTGATAGCTGGAACCGGTCTCAAGTTGCCAGACCGGAGAGGGTTCAACCATGAGAAAGGCTATCTTCGCAGGCGGGATTCTCGCCGTACTCGTGGCGGTCATGGTGATCAGCCAGACTCGCACTGCCGCGCAAAACCAGAACAGGCTCGCGATTCAGGGAGATGTCCTGAGCCTCATTGGTCCCGGATCGTCGATAGGGATCACTGTGCGAGACTCCGAGACAGGTGTCGTCGTGCAGAGCGTGAGAGCCGACACGCCCGCATCGCGCGCAGGTGTGAAGGAAGGCGACATCGTCACGCAATTCGATGGAGAGCGGGCAAGGAGCGCCGCTCAATTTACTCGCCTCGTCCGCGAGACGGCCCCCGGACGAATGGTGAAAATGACCCTCCTCCGGAACGGCGCGTCGACGACGCTGGATATCTCGCCGGAGAATCGGGGTTCGGACGGCGTCCAGTTCCCCGACATTGCTCGTGACTTTCAGCACCGACTCGAAGTGCTGCCGCGCGACTTCAACTTTGAGTTCGCCGATCCCGGGTTCCCGTTTTCCTCACCGCGCCGACTGGGTGTGACCGTCACACCGCTCAGCGAGCAGCTGGCAGACTACTTCGGCGTGAAGCAGGGTGTGCTGGTGACCGAGGTGACAGCGGGATCAGTGGCCGAAGCGGCGGGGATCAAGGCAGGGGACGTGATTACCACGGTCAGAGGTCAGACCATTGCGTCATCCGCCGACGTGGTGAGAGAACTGGGCGAGGCCGACTCCGGTACAAGTGTTGAAATCCGAGTGACGCGCAATCACAAGGAAGTCACGGTGACCGCGAAGATGCCGGAGCGCACGCGTGCGTATGCTCGTCGCGGTGCGCGAGCGATCTGACTCAAGAAGACGCGGCTCGCTCGAACGGAACAAGCTCGGCCGGTGGCATCGAGCTGCCGGCCGGCCAGCCCCCGAGAACCGTCGAGAGTTGAGCGGCGAGGAGTGTCGCCGCAGCTTGCGTGGGTACGTCCGCTTCACAGCCCGGCGCGACCTCGATAGCGAGCACACCAACACATCGTTCGACGCCAAGCAGCGGCGCGACGAGCGCCGAACACGATCCGTGTCCGCCTGCAACGGACTGAAGCAGTCCGGTTCGCCAGGCGTCAGCGACGGCGTTCAAAGATGAAATTCCGATCGGGCCGAGCTGACTCAGTTGCTTCGAGTCGTAGCCGTGCCAGGCAACAGGAAACATCTCCTCACCCGCGGCCATCCAGACCACGACGCCCGATGCCTTGAGGAGCCTGGATGTGCGCCCGAGCAGTGGCTGCAGGTCGGACTCGGACCGGAGACGACTGATCGCGGTGCACAACGCCGCTGTCTCGGTTAAATCAATCGAAAGCACCGGATCGGGTCTGGGCGCGACGTCGAGCGATACACGTTCGGACGCGGGCGCCAAAGGAGACGGGTCCATCAAGGGCTGCGCTGCCGGGCGACGAGCTGATCGAACCAGTGCCCACGCAAACAGGATCGCGATGCTGGCGAGCACCATCCACGCCTGCTTCAGGTCAGTCGCTCTCGCGGCAACGACTGCGTTCGACTCAGCGACTCGCAAAGCGCGAAGCTGTTCGCGCAGAGTCTGGCGAGTGCGGGTCGTCTCGGTGAAGAGCAGATCGGCGGCCATGAGGTCGAGGCCTGCGCGGATGTTTTCCCGCGCGCGTCCGTCGACATCTCCAAGCGAGGCGACGGCTTCGGCTACTGCGCCGGCCGAGGGAGCGGCACCTGCGACAAGTCCTCCAAACAGCCAGGCACTCTCAGAGATGATCTGTCGTGTCACGTTACTCGTCGAGGTCAGCGCCTCCTTGTCGATTTGACCGGAGGCCACGTAGACCAGTTCATCGTGCGCGAGTTCGTCGAGCGCAGCCTCCACTCGATCGATGCGAGAGGCTGTTTGCTTACCCGCGGTTTCGATCTGGTCGACGTGCTGGGCCAAGGCCCACGTCAATGCCACACTGCCCAGGCCGGCAGCGACGAGGATCGTTGGAAGAAGCAGGCGGAGGATCCACGCCTTCATGTGATCCCTGACAGGATACCAAAGGAATCAAAATTCGATATGGGTCTGGAGGAGAATTCGATTCTCGTCGGCTCTTCCGTCGCCGTCGTCGTAGTTCACTTGCTCGTTTGTCGCGACGAGTCCCAGGCGTGCGCGATTCCACGCAAGCCAGTACGCAATGCCACCGATCACACGCGTGTGCGAATTGTCCGTGAGGTCGTCGTTGGGATCGTAGGACTCGAAACGAAGGATCCCAGCCCATCCAACCGTGCCCTGGCGCGGCTCGATGAAGGCCGACCATCCCGATCGCAGAATGTCACCAGGTGGCAGGGTGGTCAGTGGGCTCTCCGTGGCATGGACGCCCTCGACCGTCGCGATCAGATGAGGATGCTCGTAGTGCGCCATCACGATGCCGACGTCGCGAGGTCTGTCCTCGGCGTACCACCCCTTGCTGTAGAAGCCGGAGAGACGGAAGTAGTTAGCCAGCCCTCGCCCGGGTAGCGGCCGGATCGTCAGTCGGCCCTGAAGGCTCTTGTACTTGTTGGCTTCGGCCTGGGTGAACCCCTCACCGTTGTAGACACCGACGTGGAACTCTCCGTAGTTCTTTGGCAGCGGCGAAAAGTACCCCGCGCCAAAGTCCGCCGAGCCCGGAATCAGCCCCTCACGCTCGGAGAACATCGTCCCCTGGACCCGATAGCGATTCACCGACTCCTCGAAGTCGAGCCAGGGGGTCTGCGACAGGCCAAATCGAACCCACGACCCCTGCTTCATTACGTTATCCATTTGCAGGAAACCGTACTTGACCCGGACGGTCAACGATCCAGCGAGGCTCCCGTCAGTGACGCGCCGGATGTCGGGCGTGAACCGGAAACGGAACCGGTCGGACAGCTGGCCGTTGATGTTCAGGTAGGCCCGCGTCATGTCGAACGAGTTGTAACCGTCGCGATTCTCGAGCTCCGACGAGTACTGCAGGTACGACAGGACGCCGACCCTGACAATTGGATATTCCGGAGGCGGTGCCGGTGCTGGTGGCGGGGCTGGCGTCTGTGCGGTTGCAGAAGTCGCGATGGTGGCGAGAAAACTGGCCAGAAACAGTCGCTTCATCATGTGTCGTTACTTTTACGACACACAGATTTCACGAACGTCACATTGACGTTACGTCTACGTTACGTGCCTAGAGCGGCGAAACTCGAGGTTAGCGAGAGGGAACAGCGCCGCTGGGTGTCGTCTTGGGATGGAGGATCACGTAAGTGGGTAAGCCCACTGCGTCGAAACGAGCCATGATCGAGCGGGCCGGTTCTTCGTCAGGTTGCTCGGCCTGGAGCTTGACCTTGACGTATCCGTCGAGCGCGGTCTTCACGCTCGCGTCTGCGAGTGTCGTCTCATCCATCACGAGGCAGTTCTTGCACCACGTGGCCCACATGTCGACGAGCACTGGTTTCTGCTCCCGCTGCGCGACGGCGAGGCCCTCGGCGAGGGATGAATGCCAGCCAGCCTTGAGTTTCTCCTCGACGCTCGCAGCGACCTGTTTGGCATCGACCCAGCGATCGGCGAACAGCCCGTAAGCCAGGTAGCCGTAGTATGCCGCCGTGGCAAGGATCAAGACTCCGAAGGCCTGCTTCACGCGGACCATCCAGGCACCCGGCTTCGGTAGCGCGGTCAGTCCTGCACCAGCCAGTGGCCACGGTATCGCCATTCCGATGCCGAGCAGGAACGGCAGCGACAGTGCGGCGACGGTGCCGCGTGCGTAGAGGTCGCTCGAGAACAGCACCACCTGAATGACGACAGGCGCGACGCATGCGCCGGCGAGCAACGCCGCGACCGCGCCCATGGCGAATGCGACAGGAACGCTGCCGCGCTTCGATGGGTCAGTACCTATCGAGCCTGAAAATCGCGAGAGGTCGATCTCGAAGACGTCGAACATCGCCAGGGCAAGCGCGACGAAGATCACCGCGATCCCAACGTTGAACCACGGCGAGGCGTTGATCGTGCCGAACGTCCCGGCAGTCATGATGACGACGACGCCAAGCACGCCGTAGACAAGCGCCATGGCAGCACCGTACACGCCGCCCAGCAGGAACCCCCTCGAGCGGGATCCACTCCCGGCGCCCGCTCCGATGATCGCGAGATTGATTGGAATCATGGGGAGCACGCACGGCGTGAGATTCAGCGCGAGGCCACCAACCAGTACGAGAAGAAGAATCGCAAGGGGGCCGCGGCCTTCGAAGAGTCCCGGCTCTTTCACTCCGGACTCCGCATTGCGAATGAACTTCAGGAAATCGTCGGTGGCGATGTAGCCGCCCGTACTGCTGGCCACCGTGAACTGATCCAACTGCGAAAGCCCGCCGTCACCAACGTTCACTGGGCGAGCAGGCGCCGCGATGACGGGAGCTGCCCCCGGTGCGCGGCCAGTTCCGAACGCGATTTTTCCGAAGACGTCGGGGCTATTTGTTGGACGCTGTGCTGCGTCCTTTGCGACAGTCAACGTCCAGAGGACATCGGCCGTGACGGGTGCGTAGCAGAGTCTGTCGTCGCAGGCCTGATAACGGAGGCGTCCCGGCACTTGCAGTTGCCCGGCTGCGACACTCGAGGCGATCTCGAGGCCGACGCCAATCGCGAACTCGTGTTCGAACACGAGCAGCGGTTGAGCCTGACCGATTTGATTGAACTCGGTTGCCTGAGGGAAAACGATCTCGGTGACGTTGACGCCGTCAGGCGCGTCTACCGTGAGCACCGTTGGGATGAGCGTCGGGTCGCGTGGTGCGTCGGACTGAACATGGAACCGATCTGGAATTCGAACCTGGAGCGCAGCGCGAACCGGCGCACCTGGTGCAGCATCAGACTCGACCAGTGTTGCGAGATCCGCCTTGACGCCACGAAGCTGCGCGCCCGCAATCTGCGAAAAGGTCAGCAGCAGCGCAACTGTCGCGACCAGCGCTCGCACGGTTATCCCACCGGCTTGAGGGGAATGAACGCGGCGGCCCCTTCCATCTGGACGTTGTGCCCCTTGACGGGCGGCAGATCCTGATACAGGAAGTCCCACTTCCAGCGTTCCGAGGGGTTCGATGCTTGCAGCCAGTTGCGGGCAGGAATCGGCCGCGTGAACGGCACCTTGTCGGCGTCCGCGTATGCGGCTGGCAAGGCGCCGGCGATCGCCTTCCGGACGTCGCTCGCCGACTGGTACGAAAGCGGCAGACCGAGGAGTCGACCGAGGTTCGCCAGAATCTGCCAATCCTCCATGGCTTCTCCCGGCGGTGCGATCGCTCGCGACGCACCCTGCACCTTCCCCTGATCGTTCGTGTAGATCGCGTCCTTTTCGACCCACGCCGCTCCCGGCAGGACGATGTCCGCAGCTCCGGCGAGCTCCGACATCACGACCCCCTGCACCACGAGCAGCGGTAACGACCCATCTCGCCGAGCGGCGGTTATCCATGAGACATCGCCGATGGACCCGTCCGGCCCGGGGTCCACCACATACAGGGCTTTGACGCGTCCCGACGCGATTGCGGTGCGAAGTGCCGAGGTGTCCGCAGCGTGGCCGTTACCCTGGCCAATAGCGAAGCCCACGTCACGCGCACCGTTGACGTTGGGCGCATCGGTCGTCGGCACGAGGAACTTCGCACTAGCGGGCTGCTTCTTCTCGCTGTTCTTCCAGGTCATCGTCACGGAGTTCATGCCGTCGTTGCCAAGCAGCCCGTTGACAACTTCCTTGAGAACAAAGAGGTCCTCAGTGGACGCGTGCGCTGACACCAGGAACCGCACCGATGATGGATCAGCAGATCCTGCGGACTGAATCGCGTCACGGAGCTTTGGACCGACGTCGTGCCAGGCGACCGGCTCGAGCGTCTTGCCGTTGCGCACCATCGGACGACGCAGTCGCGTGTTTCCCTCGACCCAGTGGTAGTCGAAGCGCCCGATGTCGCACATCCAGTAGCCGTTGATCTCGGGGTTCAGGCGTGGCGTCATGCGAATCAGACGCGAGCCCTTCGCCCATTCCGGCTTTGCCTTCTGCCACGCGCTCGTATTGCAACCCTTCGAGCACATCGTGCAGGTGGTGTCGACGACGCCGGGGTTGTCCCATGGCCGGCTCTTGAACCGATACTCCCTGGTCGTGATCGCGCCGACCGGGCACACATCCATCAGGTTGCCGGACAGGAGCGAGTGCACGCCCTCTTCACGGAACGTCGCGATCTCACTGCCGTTGCCGCGATCGGCGATGCTGATCTGCGCGTCGCCATCGATCTCGCGCATGAAGCGAACGCATCGCGTGCAGAGGATGCAGCGGTTGCGGTTCAGCATCAGCGTCGGACCGAAGTCGACGTCTGCCCTCACGCCCTCGCCATCGAACACGCGACGCGGGAAGTCCATTCGGCTCTCGGCGGGACCGAAGCTGTACGAGAAATCCTGCAGCGGACATTCGCCGCCCTTGTCGCACACCGGGCAGTCGAGCGGATGGTTCACGAGCAGGAACTCGAGGACGCCGGCTCGCGCCGTGGTCGTCTCGGCATCCCGAGTCGTCACCACCATGCCCTCAGTGCAGACCGTGGAGCACGAGGTCTGCAGCTTTGGCATCTTCTCGATCTTGACGATGCATACGCGGCAGGAGCCGTCGACGGTCAGACCGGGATGAAAACAGTAATAGGGAACCGAGATACCGGCTTCGATTGCGGCCTGCAGGACGGTCTGGCCTTTGGCGACCGTCACCTGCCGTCCGTCGATGGTCAGGGACACCGTTTCCATAACCGGTCGATCATATCCCGAGGCTCGGCTGCCAGCCTACCCTTCGACGAACTCGGCGAGGGAGGCTGAGTCCTGATTGATCTGGACCCGGCGGACGGGACCGTCCGTTGGGATGGAACGCTCGACCTGGGCGTCACTCACCGGGATCACGACGGTGCTCGTTCGACCGTCGGCGTAGGTGAGCGTGACCGTTACGGGAATGTCAAAAACCTGGTCGCCAGCCTGCTCGAATCGGACGACGACCTGCTTGTCGCCGATCTGAGAGCCGTAGCGCACGCGGGGAATCCCGCTTCCATAAATCCATCTCTCGAAGAAGCGATCGAGCACACGACCGGACGCGCCCTCCATTGCGCGCTCGAAGTCTTCGGTGCCGGCCTTCTGATAGCGCCGGTCCATGTAGAACCGGCGCAGTCCGCGGAAGAAGACTTCGTCACCGAGCAGGCGTCGCAACATGTGCAACACCGCCGCGCCCTTGTTGTAGACCAGGGCTCGGAAGACTCGAGCGTCGCGCTTGACGTGCCCAAGCCGGGAGCCCAGGTGGACAGGGCCTTGATCTGAGTCAGAAAGAGACCACCGGCGGAACTGCCGCAGCATGTCGAAGAACACGCGATCGCCGCGCGAGCGCTGCGCATAAAGCGCGGCGAAGTATTGCGCGAAGCCCTCGCTGATCCACTGCTCGTGGTAGTTCTTCCAGCCGATCGCCTGGCCCCACCATTGGTGTGCCAGTTCGTGTGCGAGGAAGAACTGCGGAAAGCCTTCGAACGAAGCCGGATCGCCACGCCAGTTCAGTGTTGCAAAGGACTGAGGTGTGTTGAGGACTGCAAAGTATCCGGGGCTGTGGCCGCCCGGCAGGTCGCCTTCAAGAAGCGCGACCGTGGCCGAGGTGTACGGCGCATCACCCATCAGCGACGAATAAAACTGAAGGATGCTTTGGGTGTCCTGCGCTACCTGCCGGCTCTGTCCGCGAAGACTGTTGTGCGCGAACACGCTGACCGTGATCGAGTCGACTCCAGACCCGGGATCTGTCTGATTCTCGATGACGACCTTGCCGTCTCCAATGCGCACCAGACGCGAGACGACGAGCGCAAGATAACGGAGCGGCTGGTCGGCGCGGAACGCGAAGACCGGTCCGCCGTCCTGGCCGGAAAGGATGTCGCGAAGCGAAACGATGTCGCCTGGCGCAACGGGGTGACCACTCGCGACGCACGTAAACCCGGGCGGAACGAAGATGCGGAGCGATGCCGTCGCGTAGTCGGGAACGGGATTCTGTGGGTACCAGTAAGCACGGTTGCTGAGAAGAATGGACGGTTCTCTGTTCTCGCTGACGGGAGCCTGCTCCTGCGGGTCGGGCGCGAGCGCGATCGTGTCGGAGTCGAGCTCCTGATTCAGCACCGGGCCCGCGTAAGTGATCACGAGCGTCAGATCGGAATCCTGCACGACGATGCGAGGGAGATTGACGACGACTGTGTTCTGGCCGCGAATCCGAAGATGCAGGAG
The DNA here is from genome assembly GCA_963772955.1 of uncultured Acidobacteriota bacterium. GTDB lineage: Bacteria > Acidobacteriota > Vicinamibacteria > Vicinamibacterales > UBA2999 > Gp6-AA40. The sequence goes on from CAVYZF010000001.1 coordinate 183,312, forward strand.
GCGCCCGTACTCGACGCTCGTCACGCTGGACACGGCGAGCGTTTCTGCCAGTCGCAGCCGTAGCGTGGAGACCGATGTCGAGCGCACGCGAATCAACAGCCGTGCGCGCCCCCTCAGCGTGTTGCGCTCCGGATCGACGGACGCCTCGACGCTGTAGTCCAGCACATCGTAGTCGCGCAGTGCATCGTCGCTGTAGAAGCGACCGCGTGCGGCCAGCTTGCCGACGGACGCATAGAGCGCGAGGGTGAGGCGATCCTTTCGACGAAAGACGCTGATGTCCTCTGCCTGTTCCGCGGTGAGTGTGTAGGTGAGTACGTCGAAGCGTCGCGTGTCAACTTCGGCAAGGAAGTCGCCGATCGGAGGAAGCAGGTACCAATCGTCTGGACTGAGGTCCTGCAGATCGACGTTGAACGACTTCGTTGCGTTCTGGGCGAAGACATCTTCGGCGCGTCTCAGCAGGCGAGCATCGGGCACGGCTTCCGTCAGTGTCGCCGCCGCCACCCGTTGGTTGTAGTCCGATGGACTCATTCGCACGAACGCCGATTCGAACGGCGAGGTGAGCGTGTCACTGCCTGAAAACAACCGGAGCTGTCCGCGCTCGGCAGCGGCCGTTGGCGAGAACGTCATCGTGCCGCGGCCGAGCAGAATCAACCCCGTCACGCCATCGTCGCACTCCACTCGGAAGACCGTGCCTTCGGACAACTGAAGGACGAGATCTTCCGATGTGATCTCCAGATTGTGCGCGGTCAGCGGACGCTTGTCGATCCGCAGTTTGTACAAGCCTTCGACGAAGGTGAGTCCTGCGGCGCCAGCGAACTTCCATGAAGAGAGATCTCCTCCGGCGGGCCGGCGCATGTCCATGCTCGTCGTCAGAATGCGTGCGCGTCCGGGCGTCTCGATGAAGAACTCGACGACGAGGCTGTACCCGTCTCCTGGTGGAGCACCTTCGAGCGGTGAACGATCGCGCAGGCGAACAGTCGTCTTGACCGCGCCCGGCATCAAGAGACTTCCGAGATAGAGCTCGACTTCGGAGTTTGCGACCTCCGGCGAGAACATGCCGATCAGCGCCGGTCGATCGTTCTGATTGAGTGCCCGCTCGAATCTGCCGAGGAGAGGCCCGACTGGGTCAGGCTGCGTCGTCTGGGCTGACGACGAGGATGCCCAACCGTAGACGAACGCCAGCACCAGGAGCCATCTCATCGTGGAGAACCGGCTACATTAGACGCCAACTGACAAGGGACCGTCACCGGGTCAGAAACTTAGACAACGGCGACCGTCTGAATGGGCAATGGTGGCAGACGGCGAAGTGCGAGCACCGTGAGATCGTCCAGCAGGCGCCGCTCCCGGCTGTGGGTTTCGACGGCCTCGAACAGCGCCCACCCCAACTCTTTCGCCGACGCCCAACCCTGGCTATCGACGACAGTCTGCACACCCGCCTCATCGAACGGCTGGTCGAACGTGTCCTCGGCTTCGGTGATGCCGTCGCTGTACATCACGAGGACATCGCCTGGTTCGAGTACCGTGGCGCCTGTCGTGTAGGTCGCGTTCTCGAACATCCCGAGTGCCATCCCACCCGCGCGCAGGCGTTCGTAGGATCCGTTGCCACGACGGAGCAGCGGAGGATTCTGTCCGGCGTTGACGTACGACAACTCGCCGGTCGCAGGGTTCAGCACCGAGAGGAAGAGCGTCACGAATCGTGAATGCGGCAACGAGTGTCTGCCGATCTGCACATTGAGTCGACTCACCAGGTCGGCGCCCTGGAGACCTTCGTCGATCAGCGTCCGCATCATCGCGAGGAGCAGCGCCATGAGGAGCGCGGCGGGGCTCCCTTTGCCGGCGACATCACCAAGCGCGAGAAGGACGCGTCCGTCCGGTAGCGGCACGATGTCGTAAAAATCGCCGCCGACCGTGTTCGCCGGGCGCGTCATCCCGAAGGCTTCGATGCCGGGCGCTTTGAATGCTGCCCGCGGCAGCATCGACTGCTGAATCTCGCGAGCGATCTCGAGATCGTTCTTGAGCGAGAGACGGTCCGCGACTTCGAGCAGCACGAGCAGATTCACGAGCAGGAATCCTGCGAGCAGCCACAACGTTCCTGGTGCAAACGCCGGATGCGGAATCAGCAGGAAGTGGACTTCACGAAAGAGCTCCATCAATCCGATCAGGCTGGAGAGGAGCGCGATGCCGTAGATCAATCTCCGCGCGGGCGTCAGCTTGAGCGTGAAGGCGAGAAAGAGCAGCCGCGCGCGTCCCAGCATCCGCAGATGCCAGGGTTGTTTCTTCAGTTCGTCGAAGTCGATGTTTCGCGAAAAGAACTTGTAGGCCTCGAGCGTGTCGCGCGTGAAGAGGCGCTCGATGTCCACCTTCGTCAGACCACGAGTGTAGGTCTCGAAAAATGGGCCGCCAGTCTGGCGTGGCAGCGGAGGAACTTTCATGGGTAACGAGGGATCTTAGATCGGCCCGCGCGTCTTCCCTTCAGATAATTCCTAGCTCGACCCCAACTTTCTTGAACGTGTCCAGCGCGTACTGAAGGTCCGTCTGGGTGTGCGAAGCCGTCACAATGGTGCGGACCCGTGCCTTGTCGCGCGCAACCGTGGGAAATGTGATTCCCTGAGCGAAGACGCCCTCCTCGAAGAGACGATCGGAGAGCCTGACCGCAAGCGAGCTCTCACCAACGATCACTGGCGTAATCGGGCTTTCGCTCATGCCGGTATTGAAGCCGAGCGCTTCGAGGCCAGCCTTGAAGAACCTCGTGTTTTCCCACAGTCGTTCCATCCACCGTGCTTCGGTTTCGAGCACATCGATGGCGGCCAGGCAGGTCGCGGCCACAGACGGCGGGTGTGACGTGGAGAAAAGAAAGGGTCGGGCTCTCCGGTAGAGGAACTCGATCAGCGATTGCGATCCGGCGACGTACCCGCCGAGCGCGCCGAGCGCTTTCGAGAGAGTACCGACCTGGACGTCGACGCGGCCGTGGAGACCGAAATGATCGACAGTGCCGCGGCCCTGCGCCCCGAATACGCCGCTGGCGTGTGCATCATCGACCATCATGATGCAGCCGAACTCGTCTGCTATGTCACAGAGACCAGGCAACGCTCCCAAATCGCCGTCCATGCTGAAGACGCCATCGGTGATGAGCAATATTCGCTGACCGCGCGGAAGGCCGGTAAGAATCGCGCGCGCCGCCGCGACGTCGCGATGCGGAAACACCTTGATCGTCGCGCGACTCAAGCGAGCACCATCAATGATGCTTGCGTGATTCAGTTCGTCCGAGACGATGACGTCGTCGCGACCCAGGAGAGCAGCGACGGTTCCTGCATTTGCCGCGAAGCCACTCTGGAAAACGACGGCGGCCTCTGTCTTCTTGAACACCGCGAGCCGGCGCTCGAGCTCCATGTGGATCTGCATCGTGCCCGCGATCGTTCGCACAGAGCCCGTGCCTACGCCGAGCGACGACAGCGCCGCGACCGCACGTTCACGAAGCCGCGGGTGCGATGTGAATCCGAGATAGTTGTTCGACGAGAGATTGACGACCGAACGGTGGTCGATGAAGGTGCGCGCGCCCTGTTCACCGTCAAGCACCCGCAACGGGCGGAAAAGGCCCTGCTCGCGTAGTGAGCTCAGCTCCGTATCAAGGTACGCGAGCGGGTCGGTACGCACGTTCCTAACCGCGCGCCAGGTAGTCGCGCGTGAATGCTCCGATGTCCGTGTAGATGCTCGCGAGCTCTTGTGGATTCGCGAGGAACACGATGCGGAAGTAGCCGCCGCTTGCAGGGACGCCGAAGCCCGAGCCATTCACACAGAGGATTCCCGTCTCGCGCAACAGGCTCAACACGAAGTGCTCGTCCGTGCGGCCCGGTGGCAACGACACCGAGGGAAGCACGTAGAACGCCGCCTTCGGCGCCACGCATCGCATGCCCGGAATCGCATTGAGCATCTCGGTCGTCACACGCCCGCGTTCCGCCAGTGCCGCTCTGAACGTCACCTGATGCGAACGATCGCCGGTGAGGGCCGCCTCCACCGCGTAGTTCATCGGTCCAGGGCTACACAGTCGACCGTCCGCGAGCTTCTTGACCGCCGCAAGCGCGTCATCGAGTCGTGGCGTCGATCCAACGACCATCCATCCAGCGCGCCACCCCGGCGCGAGGTACGCCTTCGACAGACTCGAGAACGAAATGACAGGCGCATCGAGGTCATAGCTGCCGAGCAGCGGGAGCGATCCGCTGAATCCAAGATCGCCGTACACCTCGTCGGCGAGAATCGTCAGATCGTGACGCTCCGCAAACTCGATGAGCGCGCGTCGCACCGCAGGTGGATACACCGCGCCAGTCGGGTTGTTGGGATCGATGACCACGAGCGCGCGCGTGCGAGACGTGACAAGGCTTCGCAGGTGCTCGAGATCGGGAAGCCAGTCATCATCAGGATCGGTGCGGTAGTAACGCGGCTGCGCGCCAATCTTCGCAAGGATCGCCGTGTATAACGGGTACGTCGGCGATGGCACGAGCACGTCGTCGCCTTCATCGACGAGCGCGTTCAGCGCGAGCTCGATCCCCTCGGAAGTTCCCGTCGTGATCAGAACGCGATCGGGCGAGACAGGAACACCACGCGCCGCGTAGTCCTCCGCCACTGCTACGCGCGCGGATTCGATCCCGGCAGACGGCACGTAACCATTGTGGCCATCCCGCATCGCGCGAGTCGCGGCTTCAACAAGATGCGTCGGCGTGTGGAACCCGAAGGCCACAGGGTCGCCGATATTCAGGTAGCGAACACGTCGTCCCTGAGCCTCGACCGCCTTTGCCTCAGCGACGATGTTGCGAATCGCGTAGGTAAAGCGGTGGACTCGCCCGGCGACCGGCACGGGGCGGGAATTACGTGTTGGCATCTGTTCATCTTAAGGGCTTCGGCCGCTTCGAGCGAGCCCGAGCACCAAGCTCGGCCGTATTGGGTCAGTCGTGTATCTCAATAACTAGTATATATTTCAGACAATTACGCGGACTCGTAAATCGAGTTCGGATTATTGGAGTCGTGATCGCGCAATTCTTACGCGGACATCACGAGCGCCAACAAACTGTCGGAATTTCTCGAAGTTCCAGCCAAAGCGTTGAGCTCGACGTGCTAGAGCGTGAACACCAGAGCACAATTAACTAATAAGCTGAGGCCAGCTCAAAGTAACATTTACATATTCTCGCGGGTTATTCAGGTCGTCAAACCACCTGCCCGACCGTAAGTTGTTCAGCCATCACGATCGCGAGCGGTGGCAAGCGCATTGATACGATCCCGAGCGCATGCGGAGATTGGCGGTTATCGCGTTAACGACCCTGGCAACAGTCGGGTCGGTATCCGCCCAGACTCCGACTCAGCGGGACCCGTCACAGGCGCCTCAGGCGACGTTCAAGGCCAGTGTTGACCTGGTGACCGTGAGCGTCGCCGTGAGAGAGAACGGCCGGGTCGTTCGTGACCTCAAGCGCTCCGACTTCACGGTCGTCGATGCCGGGCAGCCTGCACCGATCAAGGACTTCTATGTCGGTGACTCGCCGATCAGCCTGGCGATTCTTCTCGACATCAGCGGCAGCATGGCGGTCGGCGGCAACATGGAGCGCGCCCGCGAAGCCGTGTCGGTCGCGACGATGAACCTGAGAGAGCAGTCCGATGAGGCCGCCCTCTTCACGTTCGATTCAGAGCTGCAGCAAGTGGTCAGCTTCACGAGGGATCTCGAACAAGTCCGCCGCGTGAGCCTCAAGGGCACCCCGTGGGGCAAGACATCTCTTTACGACGCAATCGCCGAGTGCCGCGACGACGGTAAGTCAGCGCAACAATCGGCATCGGGCAGTCCTCGTCATCACCGATGGTGTTGACACCGGAAGCAGACTCTCCGCCGCTGAAGTGTCCGCGGTCGCCAACTCAATCGATGTTCCGGTGTACCTGCTGACGGTGGTCACGCCGATCGATCATCCTGGCTCCGAGTTCGAAGTTACGAGCGACAGCCGCTCCACGCAGACGGCCACGCTCGCGGATCTTGCACGCTGGACGGGTGGGGATATGCGCATCGCGAGCACGCCGGCGCATACCTCCGTCGCGATTCAGGATCTGTTCACTGAGCTCCGGTATCAGTACTTGATCAGTTTCGAGCCTGGAGAACGTCCCGGGTGGCATCCACTCGAGATTCGTACGCGGAAGAAGGGTCTTGTCGTCCACGCGCGAGGCGGGTACATGTCGGGCCCTTCGCGCAGCGGAAGTTAGTATCGTCATAGGGAGAAGAGAATCATGCGGAAGAGTGTGTTGGCAGCATCGATGTTGGCACTGACCGTGGCGGTGGCCCCGGCGTGCGCGACGAAGAAGTTCGTGCGAACCGAGGTCGGCAATGTCAACGGCAAGGTTGACACGCTGACGACCACTGTCGAGGAGACACAGGAGCGCACCCGCCGCAACGAAGAGCGGATCGGCGTGGTGGACGAGAAGGCCGAAGCAGCAGGCAAGTCGGCAAGCTCAGCACGCGCAGCCGCTGACGCTGCCGCAGCTACCGCCAATTCAGCGGCAGCCGCTGCAAAGGACGTCGACGGCAAGGTCGTCACGGTGAACAACCGCGTGACGGCGGTCGAAGCATCGTCCCGACGGCTGATTTACGAGGTGACTCTGAGCGAGGATCAGGGCAACTTCGCATTCAACAAGGCACTGTTGCCCGATGAGGCGAAAGCGCGGCTGGACAAGATGGTCGCCGACCTCAAGGCTGATCCGAAGGGCATCTTCATCGAGATCGAAGGCCACACCGACAATCGCGGTACGCCAGAGGTCAATGAGAAGATCGGGATGGAGCGCGCCGAAGCGGTGAAACGTTATCTCTACGAGCAGCACCAGGTGCCTCTCCACAAGATCAACGTGATCTCGTACGGTGAAGAGAAGCCGGTTGCGCCGAACAACACCCGTGACGGTCGCGCGCAGAACCGCCGCGTCGTCGTCAAGGTCCTGTCGTAAGCTGCACGTCGAGGTAGGGCGGATCCGTTCAGTGGATCCGCCCTATCTCATCTTCCCGAGATCGATCGCAACCCTCGCCAGTTCAGCCTTTCCGTCCAGCACAACAACATCGAGGCGCTGATTCGGATCGAACGCCGATCCATCCATCGGCGCGAGGATCGTTCCCCCGACAACAGTCTGGCCTCCGCCGATCTGAGGACCAGGCAGCGCCGGTCCGCTGGATTCCGCGCGCGGCCCGAATCGAGGAAACCGCTCGATCCGTTTCGGTTCGACCCGACGACCGTCCGGCAAGAGAATCTGCACCTGATACAACGGCACCGCGACGAAGGTGTTCAGCGGGTGGAAGCTCATCTCGATGAGGAGGTCGATCTGATTGACGACGTCCTTCATGACCGCGATGGCCTCCTGTTGCGAGAACATGCGACCGCCGCGGCGCGCGTTGTTCTCCGCGGCGAGCTCCACGCGGTGGAACGGTGTGATGACGTCGATCCAATCGATCGGCGGCTGAACGGTGCGCACGCGGTAGGGTGCGTGAAACCTGGTGCGCTCCGACTCGATGCGCGATTGACCGATGTAAATGGCCTCTTCGACGGCTCGTCGATCCAGCTCGATCTGGACCGCATGCGGTGACGCGGCTCCCCACGCAAGGCAACCCACCACGACAGCCACCAGCCGCTTCATGTCGCGAATCGTAGCAGACGAGCCGCGGGCTACGCCCGCACGGAGTGCGGGCAAGAAGACGCTGTGACTAACGAGGCCCGCCCCTCGACGGTCTGGGCGGGCCTCGTTAGTATTGGGCCATGAACGTCGATGGGCGAGTGGCACTCATCACCGGCGGGAAGCGCATCGGCGCCGTGGTCGCCACGGAGCTGGCGCGCGCCGGCGCCGACGTGGCGCTGGTCTACAACCACTCGAAGGCCGAGGCCGACGAAACGGCACGCGCCGTCGGCGCTGCGGGACAGCGCGGGATCGTGGTCCAGGCCAACCTGCGCGACCCGGATGGCTGTCAGCGTGCTGTCGATGCGACTGTCGAAGGCCTGGGCCGGCTCGATGTCCTCGTCAACATGGCGTCGGTCTACCGCTCGGTGCCGTTCGACGAGCTGACCGTGGAGATGTGGAACGCCCAACTCGACGTCGACCTCCGCGCGACGTGGTTGTGCACGCGCGCAGCGGTACCGCACATGCGGCGACTCCGCGGCGGCCGAGTGATCAACATCAGCGACTGGCTGGCGCGGAGCAGCAGACCGAGATACGACGGCTATCTGACCTACTACGTGGCAAAGGCTGGAGTCGCGGCCCTGACCGAAGCGATGGCGCTCGAACTGGCGAAGGATCAGATTCTCGTCAACGCGATCGCGCCTGGACCAATTGTCGCGCCCGAGGACACGACGAACGAAACGTTCGCGGCCGTGGAGCGGGCGACGCCGCTCGGCCGATGGGGCGGCGAGATCGAGATCGCCAAGATGGTCCTTGCGCTGGTTGAGAGCGACTTCGTGACCGGCGAGACGATTCGTGTCGACGGCGGTCGACACTTGAAGTAACGCCCAACTCCCAAGGCCCCAACTCCCAAAGCCGTTTGGGGTTGGCTCAAGAACCAGATTGGGAGATTGGGAATTGGGAGTCCGCTTTCGCAAGAATCGCCGAAAGCGTCGTCCAGGCATCCGGCATCGGCAGATTGCAAATGCAGAAGTGCCGCACGCCGAGCGCACGGACGGCTGTCAGCGTCCGCGCGCAGACGTCAACCGCGCTCAACCCGGCGCCGAATTCTTTGACGAGTCCGTCGATCGGAACGGGCATGAAGCGGTTGAGCGTCGCCAACGTCTTTGGACTCGCGCTGCGGTAAAAGAAGACGCTGAACATTCCCGGCAAAGCCACGCGCCTGCGATCGACCTCATCGAGGAAGCGCTTCACCGGCTCGAGATTGAGGTGGCTCACGACCTGCGTGAGATAGAACTCCGCACAGAAGCGAGCATCGAGCAGGAAGTCGACTTGCGTGCTTGCCGAGGCATGTGGGTTTGCCCACCCTCCGAGCGAGAGACGCGGTTCCCGTTCGCGGATCATCGCTCGCAGGTCCCACGCGTGTTCCACACATCGAGGGTGACCGACCGACGTATCACCGCCGAGGACCACCAGCGAGGAGAATCCCTGTTGCCACGCCTGCTCGGCGTACGACAGACAGAACTCGAGTGAGTGTTTGCTCGTCAGGAACGGCGTCACCAGGTCGCGCGGCAGCTCGCGACCGAGGTTCGTGCTCAGATGCCGAAGGTTGTTTTCTTCAGGCGTGCCGACGGCACTGTCGGTGAGAAACGCTGGCACGCGATGCCGGCCCAGTCGGCGGATCTCGTGGTAGCTGTCGATCCACGCATCCATTCCCTCTACGGAGCCGAGCTCGGCCCTGGGAGGGCGAAGCTCCACGGCAACGACGGCGTCCTCGCCGTCAAGCGCTTTCGCCAGCATCTACTCGCGCGACGACCGTACCGCCGGAGTGGCAGGCTCCGTCACGCGCATCACAAAGTCGAACATCGTCTGGTGGAGATGCGCGATCAGTCGAGGATCGCCGAACCCGTGCCGCTGCTTCGCGTAGACCATCATCTCGAACGGCTTGCCGGCTTTCTGCAACTCGTACGCAAACTGCACCGAGTTCTGCATGTGGACGTTGTCGTCCATCGTGCCGTGAATCAGCAGCATTTTCGCGTTCAACCGATCGGCCGCGAAACGAGGGGCCGTGCGTCGATACCCGTCGGCATTGTGTTGCGGCAGCTTCATCAGCCGCTCAGTGTAGACCGAGTCGTAGTCCCGCCAGTCCGTCACTGGTGCCCCGACGATGCCTGCGGACCAACTGGTGCTGTGCGTCAGGGCATACGCCGTCATAAAGCCACCGTAGCTCCATCCGCTGAGCACGAGGCGTGACGGGTCCACCCACGACTGCTGTTTCAACCAGGTCACGCCGTCCTCGAGGTCCTGCAACTCCAGCTCACCGAGCCGACCTGTACACGGGCCACTGCGATTCTGCGCCCTTTCCGCTCGCGCTCCTGTTGTCGAGAACCCAGCAGACGATCCCGTGCTGGGCGAGCATCTGCAGGAACAGGTAGTCAGGACCGCCCCATGAATCGCGAACCTCCGCCAAACCGGGCCCTGCGTAGGTGAATTGGTAGATCGGATAGCGGCGTGACGGATTGAAATCCAGCGGCTTGATCAACATTCCGTCCATCACGAATCCGTCGCGCGTACGTACCTGCACGAACTCGGGCGGCGTCAGCTTGAAATCGGCCAGAGCGGGGACCGCGTTGCCGTCGATCACGCGGGTTTCGGAGCCATCCGATCGATGGAGGCGGACCTGCGTCGGCGTCGTGACGTTGCTCCAGACGCCCACGTACTGCGAGAAATCGGGACTGAAGATCGCGCGGTTCGTGCCACCACTTTGCGAGAGTCGCGTCATCCCGGTGCCATCGAGCCGGATGCGGTAGATGTCAGTGGCGATCGAATTCCGCTCCGGCGAGGAGAAGTAGGCGACGTTGTTCGCCTCGTCCACGCCGAAGAAGCTGCGGACCTCCCAGCGTCCGGTCGTGATCTGTTTCAGCATCTCGCCCGCTGCGCTGTAGCGATACAGGTGCTTGAAGCCGCTGCGTTCGCTGAACCAGAGGAAGGAGCCGTCCTTCAACCACACAGGGTTGCCGTTCTCGTTCACCCACGCGGACGTCGTCTCTCGAAGCACACGCCGTGCGCTCCCGTTCGATGCGTCGGCCAGATTCAGGTCGAGCCATGTCTGCTCGCGGTCCTGCACCTGATGAACGATCTGCGTCGAGTCGGGAGTCCAGCCGACGTTGACAATCAGAAACTCGGTTGACGAGTACGAGCTGAGATCGACCCAGGACGGACCGTCGCCGGTGACACGGGCCATCCCCAGTTTCGCCGTGGGATTGGGATCGCCGGCTTTCGGGTAGTCGGTGACTTCCAGTGCCGGCCGATACGGAATGTGATCGACGACCGTGTACTCCGGAACAGGCCGTTCATCGAGTTGAAGGAACGCGAGTCGACTCGAATCCGGACTCCACCAATAGCCCTTGAACTGTCCGCGACCGTAGATCTCCTCCTGATAGAGCCAGTCGAGCTTTCCGTTCAGCAGCTCACGGGTTCCATCTGTCGTGATCGCCTGCTCACGTTGTGTGGCGATCTCGACGACGTGCAGGTTATTGCCTCGCACGAAGGCGACTCGTCGTCCATCAGGGCTGAAGGTTGGGACCTCCTCTTCACCTGACGCTGTCGTGAGTCTCTCGGCCTTCGCTGCCGCAAACGAGTAGAAGTAGAGATCGTCGGCGATTGTCACCAGCGCACCGGTGCGCGCCGGGTTGAGCGTGAGATCGCTCGAGCGCGCAAGCTCCGCGGCCTCGTCTCGAGTCACGCCAGGGAGCGCCGCAAGCGCGGTCTCCATCGAGCCGGCATCGAACAAGGGCGAGGTGCGGCCTGACCCCGCGTCGACCTTGAGCCACTCGACTCCGTTCGCCCCGCGTCGTCGAGAGAGATAGGTCGACGGATTGAGCCACGTGATGCCCGTGTCGGGTGATCCGCTGAAGTTGATGCGACGGTTCGGGCTGTAGATGTCATCGACGGTGAGACGTCGAGATCCGACCTGCGCATCGACGGTGACCAGCGTCGCGATGATGCTCAGAGAGAAGGCCGCGCCGAGAGTTCCCTTTCCCATGTCGGACAGAGTAGCACCCCGGATGGGCTGCGGTTCAAAAGCCTGATATCGTCATTCGTCACGTGGCGAAACTCACCTTTCTTGGTGCCGCACGCACCGTCACAGGGTCCAAGTACCTCCTCGAACACAACGGTCAAAAGGTTCTGTTCGACTGTGGGTTGTTCCAGGGGCTCAAGGACCTGCGTCTGAGAAACTGGGACGAGTTTCCAGTCCCACCAGACAGCCTCAACGCGGTCGTCCTGACGCACGCTCATCTGGACCATGTGGGCTATCTTCCGCGTCTCGTCGCACAGGGCTATCGCGGAAGAGTCTTCTGCACACCGGGGACCAAGGATCTTTCGCAAGTCGTATTGCCGGACGCCGGGCGCATTCAGGAAGAGGACGCGAAGCAGGCCAACAAGCACGGCTACTCGAGGCACCATCCAGCGCTGCCGTTGTTCACGGAAAGCGACGCGCTTCGAGCGCTGACGCAGTTGCAGCCACTAGGATTCGAGCGGCCGATCGAGGCGGTACCAGGTCTCTCGATCGAATTTCATCCGGCCGGTCACCTGCTCGGCTCGGCATTCATCATCGTTCGACTCGCAGGCGGACCGACGATTCTGTTCGGCGGTGACCTGGGACGTTACAGCCGGCCGATCCTTCCCGACCCTTCCGGCGCGATCGCGGCAGACATCGTTCTCGTGGAGTCAACGTATGGCGACCGCGAACATCAGCCCGATGATTCAGGTGCGCAGCTTGCAGAGGTCATCAAGAAGACGGCAGGACAGCACGGCAAGCTCGTGATTCCAGCCTTCGCGATTGGACGCGTGGAGGAGTTGCTTTATTGGGTGCGGCGATTGGAGGCCGAGCACCGAATCCCCGTGCTCCCGGTATACGTCGATAGTCCGATGGCGACCGAAGCGCTCAAGTACTACTCTGCTCGTGTGGCGGAACTGGACCCGGATCTGCGTCCGACCGCAGGCCAGGTCTATGCCTTTGCCACGACACGGTTCCAGACGGTCTCCTCCCCTCAGCAGTCCAAGGAGCTCACGGCAAGCCGACGACCGGCGATCGTGATCTCATCGAGCGGGATGGCCACGGGCGGACGTGTGCTCCACCACCTCGCGGCCGCATTGCCAGACCCGAGGAACACGGTCCTCTTCGTTGGTTACCAGGCGGAAGGTACTCGAGGACGACAACTCGTCGATGGTGCGAAAGACGTCAGGATCCACGGACACAGCATTGCCGTGAACGCGACCGTGACCAGGATCGACTCGATGTCGGCACACGCCGATCGTGGTGAGATCCTGCGATGGCTTGGAACACTCGGCTCTGCACCTCGCCGCCTGTGCCTCGTGCACGGGGAGCCAGCGCCCATGGATGCCCTCAAAGGTTTGATACAGGAGCGCCTGTCGTGGACGCCGCACACGCCGGCGCATGGAGAAACGATTGAGCTCTGATCGCCGCTATCTCCTCGAGCGCGTCGACGACGCTGCGGTGGTGCAGCTGTACGCGGACGGCTTCGCGAGTTTGCCCCTTCGTGAAAAGGTTCTCACCTGGCACCTCTACCTCGCCGCGTTGGCCGGCCGTGACATCTACTACGACCAGCGACACGCGCGTGGTCTCGACATGCGCGACGTGCTGGAGGCGATCGTCACGCATCCCGAGGGGATCGATGGGACCGTCCTTCAGGAAGTCAGGCGCTACACGAAACTGTTCTGGATCAACAGCGGCCCGTACAACAACGTGACGGCACGAAAGTTTGTGCTTCGTGTGACGCGTGAGGACCTGATCGAAGCGGCGGCGGTCGCCGCCAGCAATGGCGCTCGTCTCTCTCGCGGAGAGAACGAGTCGGTCGAAAGGCTGATCGATCGGCTCGCACCGATGTTCCTTGACCCGGCAGTTGACCCGACGGTGACGAGCAAGACGCCGGGTCCAGGCCGCGACATCCTCACGGCGAGCTCGAACAATTTCTACTCCGGCGTCAGCGCATCACACCTCGAGAACTACGTTGAGCGCTACGGTCTGAACTCCCGTCTGACGGTGGACAATGGCCGGCTCGTCGAGGAGGTCTACCGGATCGGCGGCCGTTACGATCGCGAAATCCGCCGCATCGTCGGTCATCTTCGCGACGCGTTGCCGTTTGCGGCACCGTCGATGGATGAGGCACTCCGCGCCCTGATTCGCTTCTACGAAACGGGCGAGGACGCCGATCGAGTGGCGTACGACATCGCCTGGGTCAGCGACCAGGAGTCGCAGGTCGACACCATCAACGGCTTCGTCGAGGTCTACATGGATCCCCGCGGCGTCAAGGGCGCGTGGGAAGGGATCGTCAGCTACGTCAACCAGGCCAAGACACGAGATATTCAGGCACTCGCGGCGAACGCGCAGTGGTTCGAAGATCGGATGCCGTGGGATCAGCGATTCCGCAAGCCGGACGTCGCAGGCGTCACGGCGCGCGCGATCGAGGTCGTCGTTGAAACAGGGGACTCAGGTCCCTTGACCGCTGTCGGCATCAATCTGCCGAACGACCAGGCCATTCGCGAGAAATACGGCAGCAAATCCGTGTCGCTCACGAACGTCAGCGATGCATACGAGCGCTCGACGCCCGAGGCGATGAGAGTGGAGTTCTCGTGGAGCAGGGAAGAGGCCGAGCGGGCAAAGAAATGGGGGGGCTTTGCGCAGGAGCTCACGACGGCCATGCACGAGGTCATCGGCCACGGCTCGGGCCGAATGGCTCCCGGTGTCACGGAGCCGCCGCATCGCCTTCTCGGCGAGCAGGTACTCGTCGATTGAAGAAGCGCGTGCCGACCTGGTCGCGCTCTACTTTCTTCCGGACGCGAAACTCGTCGAACTCGGCATTGTCCCCGGCGACCAGCGCGACGAGATTGTGTCTACCGAATACGAGTACTACGTCCGCAATGCGCTGGTTCAATTACGAAGGGTGCGGGAAGGTACGCAGATCGAAGAGGACCACATGCGCAACCGCCAGATGATCGTCAACTGGTTGCGCGCGCATACATCTGCCGTGGAAGTCCGGCGCCGGGATGGCAACACCTATTACGTGATGGTCGACGCCGATGCGTTTCGCGACGGAGCAGGCCGCCTGCTCGCCGAGGTGCAACGGATCAAGGGCGAAGGCGACGTCGCGGCAGCACGAGATCTGTTCGAGACCTACGGCGTCCATTTCGACCCGGCACTCCGCGATGAAATCGTCGCTCGCGTGGATCGACTGCAGCTGCCGTCCTACACTGGTTTCGTGATGCCAAGGCTCGACGCCCGTCGAGATGCCGCCGGGGTCATCGTCGACGTCGAGATCTCCTACCCATGTGATCTCGAGACTCAGATGCTCGAGTACTCAGCCTTCGCGCGCCGCGATGACGTTCTCGAACCGCCTTCCGCCGCACGCTGAGATCAATCCGCTCAGTCGCGCGCTCGCCTCGCTGCAGGCGGCCGGCGCTCGAATCATCGATCTGACGGAGTCGAATCCGACAACCGTTGGACTGGACTATCCCGCCGGTTGGCTCGACGTGCTCGGCGCAGAGCACGTCCTCCGGTATGCGCCGCAGTCGCTCGGCCTTGCCGTCGCGCGCGAGGCCGTCGCTGCCGATTACGCCAGGCGCGGCTCGCGTGTTGATCCCGCGCAGGTTGTTCTGTCCGCCAGTTCGAGCGAGGCGTACAGCTGGCTGTTCAAGCTGCTCTGCAACCCAGGCGAGGCGGTGCTCGTCCCGCAGCCAAGTTATCCGCTCTTCGAGCACCTCACGCGCCTCGAGGCAGTCCAGGCGATTCCGTATCACCTGCGCTATCACGGACGATGGGAGATCGATTTCGATTCGGTGAACGCCGCACCGCCTCAGGTACGGGCGCTGCTCCTGGTGTCGCCGAACAATCCGACCGGGTCCTTTGTCACGAGGGGTGACGCGCGCAGGCTCGGAGAGATCTGCCGCTCGCGCGGATGGGCAATCGTCGCCGATGAAGTGTTTGCCGACTATCCGCTCGATGTGGATGAGGCGCCGACTGAAAGCGTCATGAATCTCGACGTCCTCTCGTTCACGCTCGGTGGCGCATCGAAGTCGCTCGGGCTGCCGCAGGTCAAACTCGGATGGACCGTGGTTGGCGGGCCAGCGAACGAACGCACGCGAGCTCTCGCGGCACTCGAGATCATTGCGGATGCCTTCCTGTCCGTCGGGACCTCTGTCCAGGGTGCGGCGCCTGCACTCCTGTCCACTGGCGGTGTGGTCAGGGATCAGATCCGACGCCGAATCGCCGACAACCTGGCTCGCGCCAGGGCTCTCGCACAGGACCATCCGTCGTGTTCACTGCTGCCGGTCGAAGGGGGGTGGTCACTCGTGGTACGAGTCCCGGCTGTCCGCTCTGAAGAAGCATTGGCGCTCGCGTTGCTCGATCGCGAGCGGGTCCTGGTGCATCCGGGCTACTTCTTCGACTTTCCGCACGAGGCGTTCATCGTGGTCAGCCTGATCGTGCCTCCGGAACAGTTTGCCGATGGGTTTGCCCGCGCACTGAAGTTTGCCGCGACAAATTCGTAGCAACGCACGCACGGGTCATAATCAGATCGTCGTCTCGATTCCCACACTCCTTCCTCAATGACGTCAGGGTCGAACACACGCCGCGCCGGCATCCTGGTACCCCTCTTCTCGATGCCGTCGTCTCGAAGCTGGGGTATTGGTGAAATCGGCGATCTCGAGCGGATGACGGCATGGCTCGCGGATGCCGGCCAGCGTCTGCTCCAGTTGCTGCCGATCACCGAGACGCTGCCTCACGATCCGTCCCCGTACGGCGCATTGAGTGCGATGGCGATCGATCCGCAGTACATCTCGCTCGAGCGCGTCGAGGACTTCGCAGCTCTCGGAGGAGAGCAGGCGCTCGAACCGCATCTTCGTACGGCGCTCGATCGAGTGCGGTCGCTTCAAGCCATTGACT
This sequence comes from uncultured Acidobacteriota bacterium, assembly GCA_963772955.1. GTDB lineage: Bacteria > Acidobacteriota > Vicinamibacteria > Vicinamibacterales > UBA2999 > Gp6-AA40. The sequence continues at coordinate 199,900 of CAVYZF010000001.1, forward strand.
ACCCCGCTGTCCGCGAACTGAAACAGATCGCATTGCGCCGTGCGTTCGATCACTTCCTGAAGACCGAGTGGCCGACGGACTCGAGCCGGGCCGAATCGTTCAAGGCGTTCAAGGAGGAACACGCGTGGTGGCTGGAGGACTACGCCCTGTTTCGCGCGCTCCATGCGAAGTACGACGAGCGGCCGTGGACCGAATGGCCCGAGCCGGTTCGTACGCGCCAGCCGCGTGCGCTCGAAGCCGAGCGAGTGCCGCTCCGAAACGAAATCCTCTTTCGCAGCTATCTCCAGTGGATCGCCGGAGACCAGTGGAAGACCGCCCAAAGACACGTGAACGGCGTGTCGCTCTTCGGCGACCTCCCCTTCATGGTGAATGGCGACAGCGCGGACGTCTGGTCGCGGCAGGACGAGTTCGGCGACGAAGGCTCCGTAGGTGTGCCGCCTGATGCTTTCAGCGACACAGGCCAGGACTGGGGCTTGCCGCCGTATCGCTGGGACGTCTTACGCGAGCGTGACTTCGACTGGCTCCGTTTGCGCGCCCGGCGGATGGCACAGCTGTTCACCGGATACCGCGTCGACCATGTCGTGGGCTTCTACCGAACGTACGTCAGGCCGCGTGGCGACGGCACGGGTCCCGGTGTGTTCACGCCCGGTGACGAACCCTCGCAGATCGCTCTCGGGGAGAGTGTCCTGAACGTGTTCAGGTCCACAGGCGTCGAGATCGTCGCGGAAGATCTGGGCACCGTGCCGGACTTCGTCCGGGCGTCGCTCGCGCGCGCTGCTATCCCGGGCTACAAGGTGTTTCGATGGGAGCGGCACTGGCACTCGCCCGGTCACCCGTTTCGCGATCCCCACGAGTATCCCAGCGCCGCCGTCGCGACGTCGGGTACCCATGACACCGAGCCGATGACGGTGTGGTGGGCGGAAGCGCCGGTCGCGGAACGACACGCCGTGCTCGAGACGCCGTCGATTCGCCAGCGTTTGAGCGACACAGACCGAACGCAGGCGATCGCGTCGCCCGAGCTCTCATCAACCGTTCGAGCGGCCCTGCTCGAGGCGCTCTTTGCCTCGGGCGCTGACCTGCTGATCCTGCCGATTCAGGACGCCTTCGGCTGGAGCGATCGCATCAATCAACCCGCCACCATCGGCGGCCACAACTGGACGTGGCGCCTGCCGTGGCCGGTCGATCGGATGTCAACTGAAGTTGAGGCCGCAGTCGTTGGCGCACAACTGCGGAAGTGGTCCGAGCAGCATCGGCGCTGAATTACTTGCCCGCCTTGCCGCTGATCCTGGCCCAGGTGTCCTTGAGCGTGACGGTTCGATTGAAGACCGGAGCGGTCGGTTGCGAATCCGGGTCCACGCAGAAGTAACCCTGACGCTCGAACTGAAACCGTGTGCCGGCGGGCGCACCGGCAAGCAGCGATTCCACCTTGCATCCCGTCAGCACCGTCAGTGATTCTGGATTGAGATCGGTCAGCGGGTCGCGTCCGCCATCGCCCGGGTCCTCGGATTTGAACAGGCGATCGTAGAGCCGCACTTCGGCGTCGACGGCATGCGCAGCTGACACCCAGTGAATCGTGCCCTTCACGCGGCGTGTGGCCGTGGAGCCGCTCAGCGACTCCGTGTCGATCGTGCATGTGAGCTCCACGGGCACGCCTGCCGGGTCCGTGATGACGCGCTCGCACTTCAAGATGTACCCGTAGCGCAGCCGCACCTCACTGCCAGGCGACAACCGGAAGAACTTCTTCGGCGGGTCCTTCATGAAGTCGTCTGCTTCGATGTACAACACCCGCGAGAAGGGAATCTTTCGAGTCCCTGCCCCCGCGTCCTCCGGGTTGTTGATCCCGACGACGTATTCGACCTGACCCTCCGGGTAGTTCTCGATCTCCACCTTGAGCGGACGGAGCACAGCGAGCCCGCGTTGAGCCCGCCGATTGAGATCCTCACGTACCGTGTGCTCGAGGAGCGCGACGTCGACCACGTTCTCCTTCTTGGCGACACCGATTCGGGTGCAGAAGTCGCGGACCGCCTCCGGTGTGTAGCCGCGCCGGCGAAGCCCCGCGATCGTCGGCATTCGCGGATCGCTCCAGCCGCGCACGAGGTTCTGCTCGACCAGCGCCAGCAACTTCCGCTTGCTCATCACCGTGTAGTTCAGATTCAGCCGCGCGAACTCAATCTGCTGCGGCTTCGAACGGAACCCGCCATCACGCCCCAGGCTATCGATAACCCAGTCGTAGAGCGGTCGATGGTCCTCGAACTCCAGCGTGCACAGGGAGTGCGTGATGCCCTCGATGGCGTCCGAGATCGGATGCGCGTAGTCGTAGGTCGGATAGATGCACCAGTCGTCGTGCGTCCGGTGATGCGTCGCGTGCCTGATGCGATACAGCGTCGGGTCCCGCATGTTCATGTTCGGCGACGCCATGTCGATCTTCGCGCGCAGCACGTGCACGCCGTCGAGGAATTCGGCCGCTCGCATCCGCCGGAACAAATCGAGGTTCTCGTCGACCGATCGCTCGCGGTGCGGGCTGTTCCGGCCCGGTGACGTCAGCGTGCCGCGATACTCGCGGATTTCGTCGGCGGTCAGGCTGTCGACGTACGCCTTGTCGTCGCGAATCAGCTGCTCGGCGTAGCGATACATCTGCTCGAAGTAGTCCGAGGCGTAGAACATTCGATCGGCCCAGTCGAACCCGAGCCAACGAACGTCCTCCTGGATCGAGTCGACGTACTCGACGTCTTCCTTCGCCGGGTTCGTATCGTCGAATCGCAGGTTGCACTGCCCGGCGAATTCCTCGGCAACGCCGAAGTTGAGGCAGATCGACTTCGCATGGCCGATGTGCAGATATCCGTTCGGTTCCGGCGGAAAACGCGTGCTGACGCGACGGTCGTGACGGCCCTCTTTCAAGTCGCTGGCGACGATGTCGCGGATGAAGTCCTGGGGACGAGTGGGTTCGACAGTCGAGGGCGGTTCAGCCATTCAGAGAACAACGATTTTAACCGATGTGCCACCGACGCTTGCGCGCGTGCGTGACGTCAGTTCCGGCGACAGCACACTTAGTCGCTACTGACTATCGGCCAGGTCGTCGTCGTCGGTGGTTGCACCTTCGGGCAGGCCCATAAGGCCAGCCTGTCTGAGAACGCGAGGGACGCGCTCAATCGGGTCGGCGAACGGTAGTTCCGGAGCGGTCGTGACGTCGAGTTCCCGGAGTCGCCGCGCACTGACGAGCACGCGAGCCTCCAACGAGCCCGCCGCATCGTTGTAAGCCTGCACGGCACCGTCCAGCCGCTTCCTCAGATCGTCGAAGCGGTCGGCGAACGTCGCGAGGCGCTCGTAGAACTCCTTCCCGAGTCGCGCGACCTCGCGATAGTTCTCGGTCAGCGCTTCGTGCCGCCACGAATGTGCAACCGTGGTCAGCAAGGCAATCAGCGTAATGGGGCTCGCGAGCAGGACCTTCTGCTCGAGCCCGTGCTCGATGAGTGTCAAATCCTGTTGCAGCGCCGCGCTGAACAGCGTTTCGCCCGGAAGGAACATCACCACCATCTCTGGCGAGTTCGGCATCTGGTCCCAGTAGGCCTTGTTGCCGAGGCGATCCATGTGATCGCGCACCTGCCGGGCGTGTGCCTGCAACCGTGCCGCCCGCCGATCATCGTCCGCGCACTCCTGCGCATCGAGGAATGCGTCGAGTGGAGTCTTGGCATCGACGACGATCTGCTTGCCCCCGGGGAGATGGACGATCAGATCCGGGCGCAGCCGGCCATTGTCGGTGGGAACACCGGGCTGCTCGTCGAAATCGCACTGCTGCAGCATCCCCGCGATCTCGACGACGCGGCGAAGCTGCATCTCTCCCCAGCGTCCACGGACCGCCGGCGTACGAAGCGCGCGCGACAGCATGTTGGCGCTCGAGCCCAGCGCGACGACTTGCTCAGACAGGCGCGAATACGCTTCGACCCGCTCGCGCTCGGCCTCCTTGAGGCGTTGATTCATGTCCTTCAGCGCGTCGGCAGCCAGCACACGGAAGGTGTCGCCCATCCGTTGTTCGGCCTTGTCGAGCAGCGTCTCAGCGGAATCGAGCGCCTGCGTCTTGCGTTCGGCGTCCTCGCGAACCCACTTGAGATCCTGTTTCGCGGCAGCGAGTTCGGCGATCGACGCGGCTCGAGCCTCGGCGATCTGCCGCGCGGCGATGTTCCGCATCACAAGGAAGACCGCGAGCGCCGTTGCGGCCGCGATGATGAGGGCAGTCAGAAGATCAATAGCCAACGACACGTTGATTCTGACTCAGATTTCCCGCTCTTGAACTTTCGAACTCGTCCATCGCCTGCATCTGTCTTCATTTGCTTCAGGAATTCAGGCCGGCGCTGCCGTCGAGCAGGGTCAGACCATCGCGCGAGTTGGCGCCAGCGGCCTGGCAACCGGACCGGCTCGATATAATTTCAGATATCGATGGCCGGTCTCGCTCCGTTCCGAGCGCTTCGCCCCGCTGTGTCTGCGGCCGCGCGGGTCGCCGCAGTTCCCTACGATGTCGTCAGCACAGACGAAGCCCGTGCGCTGGCCGCCGGAAACCCCCTGAGCTTTCTCCATGTGTCGCGTGCGGAGATCGATCTTCCCCAGGGAGCGGGTCTCTACGAAGACGTGGTGTACACGACCGCCGTCAAGAACTTCGAGCGGCTGAAGCATGAGGCGCCGCTTCTTGTCGAGGACACGCCGCGACTCTACGTCTATCGACTGCGGATGGGCCCGCATGCGCAGGTCGGTCTGGCCGGGTGCTTTTCCATCGACGACTACGAGCGCGATGTCATCCGGAAACATGAGCACACGCGACGTGACAAGGAAGACGACCGGACCCGGCATCTGCTCGAGCTTCGTGCGCAGACAGGCCCGGTGTTCCTGACCTATCGCGCGAGGCCGGCGATCGATGGGCTGATCGAACGGGTCATGACTGCGAAGCCGCTCTACGACTTCGCGGCTGTGGACGGCGTGCAGCACACGATGTGGGTTGTCGAGCCCGGTGAAGAGCATCAGCTCGTTGTGGCCTTCGATGCCGTTCCCGCGCTCTACATCGCTGACGGCCATCACCGGGCGGCCAGTGCGATGCGTGCGCGCAAACGGCTTGCTGGTGACGCGGGCAAGCCAGGGGAGTGGGACACGCTCCTGGCAGTCGCATTTCCAGACGTTCAGGTGCAAATCCTCCCGTACAACCGGGTGATCCAGGACCTGGCTGGGATGACGCCAGGCGCATTCATGGATGCCCTGCAGAAGCGATTCACGATCAGGAACGGACCGGCAATGCCCGCACGGAAGGGCGAGGTGGCGATGTTCCTCGACGGCGGATGGCACGCGATCGTGCTGGGTGACGCGCAGGCTGGCGCGCGAGCGGCGGATCGGCTCGACGTGATGCGATTGCAGGACGCCGTGCTGGGACCGATGCTCCGCATCGGCGATGTACGCACTGACAAGCGGATTGACTTCGTCGGGGGCGCCCGTGGTACGACCGAGTTGGAATCGCGCGTTCGCTCGGGTGCAGCCGCCGTCGCGTTTTCGCTGTACCCGGTCGATGTCCAGGACCTGATGGCGATCACCGACGCCGGCGGGATCATGCCGCCCAAGTCCACGTGGTTCGAGCCCAAGCTTCGCGACGGGTTGTTATCGCACATGGTCTAGAAAGGCCGGCTTCAGACGATCGAGTGGCAGGCCTTGCGAGGCACAGCGTTGGTTTTGCCCCGCTTCGCGGAGCGACGAGCTACGATCGAGGAAGCAGTCAGAGACATTGTCATGCCGACAACCACACGTGTATTCAACTTCTCCGCTGGTCCAGCCGTTCTTCCTGTTCCTGTACTCGAGCAGGCGCAACGCGATCTCGTCGCGCTTCCGGGCGTCGGGATGTCCGTGATGGAGATCAGCCATCGTTCGAAGGTCTTCGAAGATCTGCTCGCGGGAGCGATCGCGGCGCTTCGTGAGCTGGCTGGTGTACCGTCGAACTACCGGATCCTGTTTCTCCAGGGTGGCGCGAGCCTGCAGTTCACCATGGTGCCGATGAACCTGCTGAAGGCAGGAACGACGGCCGACTACGTCGACACTGGGGCGTGGGCCGTGAAGGCGATCGAAGAAGCCAGACGAGTCGGCACGGTCAACGTGACGGGCTCGACGAAGGCGGACAGATACAACCGAATCCCCACGCCGGCCGAGTTGCATCTCACGCCTGGCGCGTCCTTCGCGCACATCACCTCCAACAACACGATCGAGGGGACGGAGTGGAAAGCCTTCCCTGACGTGGGCACTGTGCCACTGGTTGCCGACGCATCGTCCGACATCCTGAGTGGTCCGATCGACGTCTCGCGATTCGGACTGATCTACGCGGGGGCGCAAAAGAACCTCGGGCCGTCCGGCGTGACGCTTGTCATCGTTCGGGAGGATCTCCTCGAGCGCTCGGACAAGAACCTCCCGACGATGCTCAGTTACAAGGTTCAAGCGGAGAACAACTCGCTGTACAACACGCCGAACACGTTCGGCGTCTACATCTTCGGGCTCGTCATGCAGTGGCTGAAATCTCTGGGCGGACTCGCCGCGGTCGCTCGACTGAATCAGCACAAGGCGGCGTTGCTGTATTCGGAGATCGATCGAACCGGGTTCTATCGTGGTACGGCGCAGGCCGAGAGCCGTTCACTGATGAACATCACGTTCCGCCTGCCAAGCGAGGAACTGGAAAAGACGTTCGACCGGCAGGCGTCTGCCGCGGGCTTCGACGGACTCAAGGGACACCGATCGGTGGGCGGATTGCGCGCCTCGATCTACAACGCGTTTCCGGAAGAGGGCGTGGCCGGACTGGTGGACTTCATGCGCGAGTTCGAACGCACGCATGGTTAGTCCCAAGGACCAAGCACCAAGGCCTAATTTGTTGCCGGTCTGAACGATCGCCTGCGACGCCGACGCCGGCGTCGTGGACGCGGGAGCTCTCCCGCGCCTTCCTCCGCGCTCGCAGTCACGCCCGAGGCTTCGATGAATCCGCGCCAATGCTCGACCGCCTCGGGAGCCTGCCCGTGAATCTCGAGCCATGCGAGCGCTTCACGAAACGGACCGCGGTGCATCAACGCGCGCCGCGCGCGCGGTGACAGTCGTGAGTCGAGCAGGCGGCGCTGCAGCCCCAGGATCTGGCGGAAGCGCTCAACGTCCCTGCGTGCGAGCGGCAAGATCCCGAGCGTGAGCCGCGGCTCCTTCTCGAGTTCAGTGCTGGCGGCTTGACGCGGATGACCGGTCATGCCGAGCGGCACGATCAGCGAGCCGAGAAGCACGGCGTTGCTCAATGTGTCGGGGATCTCTTCGTGTCGCTTGCGATAGGCGTCCAACGCTGCCAGCGACTGCCACAGTCGCCCGGCCGCGCCCTTTTGCAGATCGTGAGCAATGGGCTCGAGCAATTTGCGCTCGGCCATCATCCGGAACGCGTATTCCGACGCACCCGATCGAAGCAGCTTGTAGAACTCCTCGATCAATCGTGCCGGCGCGCTGCGCGCGATCTCCGCCCGGCTGCTGGCCATCGCCTGGTCGATCGGCGCGTCGATGGTGAACCCGAGCCGCGCAGCCATGGCGATGGCGCGCAGCATTCGCACCGGGTCCTCGTGAAAACGCTCTGCCGGGTCACCGATCGAACGGACGATGCCGGCGCGCAGGTCTTCGAGTCCGCCGGTGTAGTCGATGATCGAGAACGTTCCGATGTCGTAGAACAGTGCGTTGATGGTGAAGTCGCGCCGGAAGGCATCCTCCTCCGGTGTGCCGAACGTATTTTCGCGATGGATGAGGTGACTCGGTCCCGCGTTTCCCTCGTCCGGCGTCCCCTGCTTGTTCTGCGGTGGACTCCTCCGCTGCAGCCAGTTCCTCCGCCGTCACCTTCCGCCGAAAGGTTGCGACCTCGATCGTCTTCGTCCCGAACCGCACGTGAGCGAGCCGGAAGCGGCGGCCGATGACCCAGCAGTTCTTGAAGAGACGCTTGACCTGGTAGGGATGCGCCGAGGTGCCGATGTCGAAGTCCTTGGGACGCCGGCCGAGCAGCAGGTCCCTGACGCTCCCGCCCACCAGATACGCGACGTAGCCGTTTTGATGGAGGCGATAGAGAACTTTGAGCGCGTCGGGATCGATTTGCGATCGTGAGAGCGAGTGTGCGGCTCGCTCGACGATGACCGGGTCACCCATCGCCTTCAGATTGTAGGGGAATGCGCTACGATCCGGCTATGCGTACCTGCGTGGTCGTCGTCGTCGCGCTGGTCCTGACGGGCGCTGGGTCGACGGCGTGGGCGAACGAGCCGCCGGCGCTTGCCAAGGCGCGGACTCTCTACAACGCCGGCGACTTCGAGGGCGCGATTGATGCGGCATCCGTGGTGCGCACGGACGAGGCATGGGCCGATGCGGCGGCGCTGGTTGTCGCGCGTTCGCACCTCGAACTGTACCGCGCGCGGGCGGATGCCGAGGATTTGTCGGCTGCGCGCGCCGCGCTCGGCGCCGTGCGGGCGGGGTTGCTCATGCCGCGCGATCAGGTCGATCTGATTGTCGGTCTCGGACAATCGTTGTATCTGAGCGAGATTTATGGCGCGGCCGCCGAGTTGTTCGATACGGCGTTGAGCCGGGCATCGTTGCTCGCCACGCGCGATCGACTGCTGCTCCTCGACTGGTGGGCGACGTCGCTCGATCGCGAGGCGCAGAGTCGTCCAGCCGATCGTCGAGCGCGCGTCTTCGATCGCATCTCACTGCGCATGAACGAAGAGATTCAACGCGACCCGGGCAGTCCCGTGGCCAATTACTGGCTGGCAGTGGCTGCGCGAGGCGCGGGAGACATTGACGGCGCGTGGAATTCCGCGGTTGCTGCGTGGGTGCGCTCGACGCTCTCGCCGGATACGACCTCGGGGCTGCGTGACGATCTGGATCGCCTGGTGACACAGGCGCTCATCCCGGAGCGAGCGCGAACCGTGTCCGCCAGAGAGCCGCAGGAAGCGGTGGCGGCGTTGACGACCGAGTGGGAGCTGATCAAGCAGCAGTGGAAATGACCGGGTGACGCCACTCAGTGCTTGGCGTCCCGCCAGTTCTCAGCGATTCCTACGTCCACCGTCAGCGGCACGCTGAGCGCCGCCGCGCCTTCCATGTGCATGCGCACGAACGCCGACATCGCTTCGGCATCCTCGCGCGCACACTCAAACAACAACTCGTCGTGCACCGTCAGGATCATCTGCGCGTTGAGCCCGCTGGCGGGAAGCGCCCCGTGCAGATCGATCATCGCCCGCTTGAGAATGTCCGCGGCCGTGCCCTGGATCGGCATATTGACCGCTTCGCGCTCGGCCTGGCTGCGCATCTGATAGTTCCGGCTCGTCAGGTTCGGCATGAGGCGCCGGCGGCCGAACATTGTTTTCACCACCCCTGACTGCCGCGCCTCTTCCAGCGTCCGGTCGATGAATGCGCGCACGCGCGGAAAGCCGGTGAAGTAGGCGTTGATGAATTCCTGCGCGGCTTCCTGTGTCACGTTGATGTCCTTGGCAAGGGTGAAGGATGTCTTGCCGTAGAGCACCGCGTAGTTGACCATCTTCGATCGACTGCGCAGCTCGTGCCGGCTCAGGCCCGGATTCGGCCCGAACAGGTTCGCGGCAGTCCGATCGTGGATGTCTTCGCCAGTCCGGAACGCATCGATGAGCGCGTCTTCGCCGGCCAGATGCGCGAGGACACGAAGCTCAATCTGCGAGTAATCGGCGGAAATCAGCACCGATCCGGGAGCCGCGATGAAGGCGCGCCGGATCTCGCGACCGAGCTCCGTCCGGATCGGGATGTTCTGCAGGTTTGGGTCAGAGCTGCTCAGTCTCCCGGTCGCGGCAATCGCCTGGTTGAAGCTCGTATGCACGCGCCCCGTGATCGGGTGCACCATCAACGGCAACGCGTCGATGTAGGTGCTCTTGAGTTTGTGGAGCCCACGCCACTCGAGCACGAGTTTCGGGAGCTCGTGAACGAGCGCGAGCTCCTCGAGTACTTCAGCCGCCGTTGAAAACGATCGCGTCTTACCTGTCTTCCTGGCGACGGGCATCGCCAGCTTCTCGAACAGAATGCGCCCGAGCTGCTGCGGAGAGTTGATGTTGAACTCCTCCTGGGCGAGCTCGAAGATGCGAGCGGTGAACGATGCGAGCTGCTCTTCCAGATGGCGCGACTGCGCCGCGAGGAGTGGCTGATCGACCAGCACCCCCGCGCGTTCGATAGCGACGAGCACCGGAATAAGCGGCATCTCGAGCTCGCGGTACACCGACTCCAGCTGATCGCTCACGATCAGTGGTGCCAGCTTGCCTGACAGTTGCCAGGCGAGGTCAGCCCGTTCGGCGGCGAAGCTGCGAATCGCCTCAGGTGGCAGGTTCTGAAAGGGGACAGCCTTCACGCCTTTACCGCGGACGTCCTCTTCGCTGTGCGCGCGATAGCCGAGATGTTCAAGAGCAACTTCCTCGAGCACGTGATTCGATCGATTGGCGTCCAGCAGGTAGCTCGCAAGAATCGAGTCGAAATCCAGTCCGCGGAGCGTGATGCCGGACCGCGCCAGAACGAGCGCGACCGTCTTCAGGTCGTGCCCGCGCTTGCGGATCGCTTCGTCCTCGAGCAGCGGCTTCAGCGTGCGAAGCACGAGATCCGCACCGAGCTGTGTGGGAGCGGAGGCACTCGCCAGCAGATCGTCCCGATCATCCTCACTCCGATGACCGATCGGGATATATCGTCCCTGCCTGTCGGCGGTCGACACCGCAATCCCGACAATGGTCGATCGCATCGTGTTGGGTTGGTCGGTGATCAGGTAGACCGTGAACGTCCCGGCGGTGCGCAGCTGTGAGACGAGCGCGTTGAGCTCTGATTCTGTCGTGACGAGCGCGTAGTCGCTTTGGACGGACTCTGCGGTCGGCGCGTAATCGTTGACGAGCGTCCGGAACGCGAGGCGCGTGAACAGCTCGAAGCAGCGCTCGCGGGACGCGCCGCGATACTTCAACGATTCGAGCTCGAACTGCACCGGCGTATCGGTCCTGATGGTCACGAGCTCGCGGCTTTGCAGTGCCTGGTCGCGGTTGGACTCGAGCGCCTCCCGCTGCCTGGGTTTGAGGTCCGCCGTGTGGGCGAGCAGGTTGTCGAGGCTGCCGAACTGCGTGAGCAGGTCGATCGCGCCCTTCTTGCCGATGCCTGGGACACCGGCCACGTTGTCGCTCGTGTCGCCGACGAGTGCGAGCACGTCGACGACCTGTGACGGCTTCACGCCGAACTTCTCGAGCACACCCTGCTCGTCAAACCACGCCCCGTCCTCGCGCGGGTCGTAGACGCGGATCGCCCCGTCGCGAACAAGCTGGAAGAAGTCCTTGTCGATGGACACGATGGCGATCTGGTGACCTGCCTCCGCGGCCCTCGTCGCGATCGTTCCGATCACATCGTCGGCCTCGTAGCCAGGTTTGGTGATGATTGGAACGCCTAACGCCTCGCACGCCTCGTGCACCCACCTGGTCTGCTCTGCCAGGTCGTCAGGCATCTGGACGCGATTCGCTTTGTAGTCGGCGGCGATCTGATCTCGAAAGGTGGGCCCGGCCAGATCGAACGAGGCTGCGATGTACGCTGGCTTGTGGTCGGCGAACAGCTTCCGCAGCATCGTCACGAAGACGTAGACCGCGTGCGTGGATTGGCCCTCCTGGTTCGACAGCCCGCGCCCGCGGAATGCGTGGTAGGCGCGATACATCTGCGAGCTGCCGTCGATGAGAAACAAGGTCGGATGAGCCATTCGACCAACGATAATATTCTTTCGATGCTTTCGTCGCCTCGCGTACTTCTGACGCTCGTTGCCGTGTGTTCGATCCTCGGAGCCGCTTGTCGCGGCGGTGGTGGGATTCTCGGCGAGGACTACGAATACGAAGAAGAGCTCCGTCTCTACGTCGACGGTTCTGCGCGGATGGATGTGAGCTCGTCGATCGCGGCGCTCGTGGCGCTGCGCGGCTTCGATCTGGATTTCAATCCCGCGGTTGAAGTGGATCGCGACAGGGTCCGGATGATGTTCCAGGGGCCGGGTGTCGACGTCAGATCGGTGCGCGCGTCACGTCGCGATGGGCGCAGGTTCGTCCACGTTCGCGTGGACGTGACTGACATCCGGCAGCTGTCGCGCGTCGCTCCGTTCTCGTGGTCGTCGTATCAGTTCCGTCGCCGCGGCGAGGTGCTCGAGTACCAGCAGGTCGTTGGAGCCGCGGTGGCCAGGACCGTTGGCGACGTGGGCTGGACCGGCAACGAGCTGGTCGCCTTCCGGATTCATATTCCGAGCGTGATCACGTATCACAACGCGCCCTCGAAGAAAGTACAGCGCGGCAACATCCTCGAGTGGGAGCAACCGCTGGTCGAGCGTCTGAAGAGTGTGCCAGTCGAGGTCGACGTCAACATGGAGCCCGACTCGATCCTCTATTCAACGCTGCTGCTGTTTGGGGCCACGATTGTCCTGGCGGCGTTGACGTTTGGCGTGGTGATCTGGCGAGTGGCCAGACGCGGCCGTGAAGAGGTGGGGACGGGGCCCCAGACGAGCACCCGCCCCACGTAGTCGCACGATCGCTCAGAGCTTTTCGAGCGCGGCCTTGACCTCAGCCTCGGTCTGCAGCTCGTTCTTCACGTCGAAGGCAAGGAACGAACTCGCAATCGAGCGCGCCAGCATCCTGTCGACCTGGCTATTCACAACTCCCTCGAGCGTCACGCGACCGCGGTCGACGATGATGTGAATCGGAGGGTTCACCATCGAGGCATACGGCCGGAAGTTCTGGTTGCCGTAAATGGCCCGCGCAATCCGGAAGCGGAGCTCGTTGTCGAACTGGGACACGGGCAGCACCTGGATCTGGTTGTCGATGCTGGAGACGGCCGCGACTGTGGCCACGCGCTTTTCGATGTCGTGCTTCTTGTACGGCATCGTGACTTTGCCGACGAGCGTCACGCGTCCGTTGTTCACATTGGCGTGGACGCTATCGAAGATCGTGAAATGTGGGTACCGCAACACCTGCCTCTGGACGTCACGGAACAACTGCAGGTTTTCGCTGTCTGCCGCGCTGGCTGGCGCGCTGATCATCAGGAGCGCGACAACGGCCGCCGCAGTCATCAATTTGGCTAACATCGGAAACTCCCTTCGCACTACCGGCCAGTTCCAAGGCAAAGCCTTTGCCAGCGCTGCACCCTGCGGGATCGTTGAAATCCTTCAGGAATTGACGACGAGAGCTCAGCCGCGCGTCTCTTGGCGCGGACAGCGGTTTCTTACTCGAGGACGAGCATCGACGCGATCCCCGCGCCGATCAGCAGAATCTGGCGTAAAGAACCGGCATCGGTACGTCCTCTGTGCAGTCCTGGAATCAGGTCTGCCATCGCGACGTACAGAAAGCTCGCCGCGGCGAGCGCGAGGAAATACGGCAGCATCTTCGGTACGTAGTCGAACGAGATGCATGCCGCGATCGCACCGAGCCCGCTCGCGCCGGCCGAGAGCACATTCAGCAGCAGCGCCTTCCGTCGTGAGTATCCGGCGTGGAGCAGGATCGCGAAGTCGCCGACCTCTTGCGGGATCTCGTGAGCGGCAACCGCCAGCGCGGTGCTGATACCAAGAGGCACGGACGTGAGCACGGCGGCGGCGACAACGGCACCATCGACGAAATTGTGGAACGCATCGCCGACGAGGACCGGGAGGACCGAGCCGTCATGCACTTCGCAATCGTGGGTGTGACAGTGCCGCCACAGCACCAGCTTCTCGAGAAGGAAAAAGAGCAGGATGCCGAGCAGCAACGTGCCAAGCACCCGTGTCGCGGGCAGCTGTTCGAGCGCGGACGGCAGAATGGCAAGTGTCGACACGCCGAGCAGCGCGCCGACGGCGTAACTGACCAGCCAGGGAACGAGTCGGGCGCGGGCGGAATCGTTAAAGAGGAGAACGCCGGAAGCCACCAGGAGTCCGCCGAGCCCGCCCAGAAGACTCAGGCCCAGCGCGATCGCGTACGTCGACACAACAAGCCATCTTATTACGGCCGCTGCTTCCCGGTCTCTTGCGGCAGGATCTATGAAGCGACGTATCCGCGTCGCGCCCGGACATTCAAGTTGCGGTCGCGAACTGTGACGCGGATGGAATGCCAGCGGCCATCCTTGTCGACCGAGCTGGTGTAGCCGAGGAAGTACTGCTTGCTCAACTCGTCGGCGATTCGAGCGGTGGCGCTGTCGAGCCCGTCAAAGCCTCTGACGATCTCTGTCCGGCCGCCAGTGTCGTCGGTGATCTGGCGCAGTGCGTCTGCATTGACGCGCTCGCCGGGACTCCGCGGCCATGACGTCGATCCGCCTCCTCCGCCGATCGGCGGGTATCGCCGTCGGCCGCCGCCGCTGCCGCCCGGGAAGGGAAACGGAATGCTCGGAGGAAAGACCGGCGGTGTGATGACCCGCGACGTCTCTTTTCCCGTGCTGTCGACGCCGAGCGCGTATACCAGCACTTCGCTCTCGCGGATCTTCTGCCGCAGCGCGTTGACGCCGATCTGACTGTTGGTATCGTTGCCGTCGGAGATGACCAGCAGTGCCTTTTTCCGGTTCCGGCCTTCCTGGGCGGTCGGCAACGCTTCTGCGACCGCGTCATAGAGCGCGGTTCCACCAACGGGGTTGACCCGGTTCAGGGCATCGCTAATCAGCTGCCGATTCGTGGTCCAGCCCTGTGTCAGTTCGGCACGCGTCGCGAACTCGACGAAGAACAACTCGTCTTCCTGGTCGAGCAGTTTGAAGATCAGGCGCTCGATTGCGGCGCGCGCAGCCGCAAGCTTTTCGGGAGACATGCTGCCACTCGCATCGAGCGCGATACCGAGGCTCACCGGAACACGATCGGCGCTGAAGTGCGAGACCTCCTGGAGCTGTCCGTCTTCGTACACCGTGAAGTCTTCCTGTCGCAGTCCCGAAACGAAGCGCCCGTTGCCGTCGGTGACCGTCGCGGTGACGTTCACGAACTCCACGCCGCTCTTGAATCGAAAACCTTCCTGTGACTGCGCGCCAGTCACAGCTGCCGCCGCGACGACGAGCACGATGAGCGAGAGTGGAGTGCGCATGGTCAATTCCCGCGTGCTTCATTCGCCAGAGCCGTTCGCGACAGATCGGCGCGACGGTCGACGTGGGGCACGATATGACTGCCGTTCACGAACGCGACACGATAGCGACCCGGATCACTGACTCGCGGCACGGAGACCCGGAAGTTCGTCTCTTTGCCCGGTTCGAGCATAGCCGGATCGAGCGGTGATTCGCCGCGGGCCACGATCTGCCCATCCCGTCCGAGGACAGAAACCACTGCCGACAGCGCCGGCGTGGCGGTCGCCGCCGGATTGCGAACCAGCCCTGACACGATGAGCGTTTCGCCGTCGAGTGCGTGACGCATGGACACCAGTTCGATCGAAGACGCGGTCACCGGCGCGGCATGACGCGCGGAACGCCCGCGGCTGTTCATGCCGACGACGAGTATTGCACTGGCGCTGAGTACCACGAGGGCGGCAACGGCGAATGCCGGTATGCGAGACGAGTGCACCTCTTCGGGCACGGTGAATGAGACCGTCTGTGGCGCGCGCACATCACCTGAATTTCCCTCGACTGCCCAGGGTGTTTCCCCCAACGGGTGATCGAGTGCTGCGGCGAGCGTCGCGACGCGTGCCTCGGAGCGGCGGCGTTCGAGTCGAGCCCGGTACAACAGCGTACCTGACAGCGCTACCACCGCAACAGCGAGCGCGAAGACAAGTGGGATGAGCGACATCAGGGTCTGGAGCTCACCGAAGTGAGAACTCCACCTCCACTTCAACGATGACGTCCACCGGCGTACCCAGACGCCGGGCGGGACTGAATTTCCAGTTTCGGACGGCCGTGACCGCGCGTTCGTCCAGACCAGAACCGAGCCCGCGCAGCACCTTGACATCACCCACACTGCCGTCGGACCGGATGACGATCTCCAGAACGACGTCACCAGTCACGCCGCGCGTGCGGGCATCCTCGGTGTACTGCGCCTTGACCTCTCTGAGGAGTCGAGGTGGCTCGACGCCGCTGCCCGGCCGGTATGGGCCTCCGCCAGCGCCTCCACCGGTCCCATCGTCGACGCCTGGTCCGACACCCGGTCCAGAGCCATCAGGTTCAGGTGCGAGCGGTTTGTTGTCCCCGGCGACCAGGGCGACTGGCGAAATCAAAGCTCTTGATGGAAGTGGCTGAGGCTCGGGCTCGAAGGACTGGGAGGCCTGTGGGCGTGGACGCTCAATCCTCGTGACCGGCGTTCGAGGCGCCCTGCCACCCCCTCCACCGCCGCCACCCGGACCTGGTCCTGCGAGGAAGACGAGGCGTTCGCGGGGCACCTTGGCGGCCATGTTGACCGCTCCGGAGGTGGACCAGATCAGGAGGGCGAGGAGGGCCGCGTGAAGCAGCGACGAGGCAACCGCCGACACTCCTTGTTCTTCGCGGAGGTTCGTGGCCGAGGTTGAGGTGGTCGAGTCCGCTGTTTCGGCCGCAGCATCTTTCCGGGCTTGGATTCCCGCCCGGACCGCGGCGGTCGTGTCGAAGAAACCGGAGCCTGCCACGGACTTCAAATCGCCGCTGTCTGCCAGCCTCTGGACGGCCGCTCGCGGAACGCCCGCGGCCCGCGCGATCTCGTCGATTGTGAAAACGTCGAGTTGGGACAGCATGGACGCGGAGGTGCTGGAGGCAAATCCCTTGCCTCCGGTTGGCTCGGTATTCAGGCCAGAACCGCGGAACAAAAGCCAGTCCGCCACGTGCGTGTCCCTTCAGCAGGTCATTGGATTACTCAGCCACTGCCCCCGGCCTTACCCCTTCGACGAAGCCGTATCCGTCCCGGTCGCCAAGCGGACGGACGGACCGGAAACCTGCGGCTTCGAGCGCCTTGACGCTTGCCGCGGCGGCGTCGGGGTCCTTCCTGGACTGAAAGATTGCGCTCAGGCCGGAAGGCGTCCCCCTGTCGATGATGACGACGCGGCCGCCTGGACGGAGGACCCGAACACTTTCCTGCAGCGCACGTGCACGCTGCCCCTCGCTCAGCGCCGCTAGTTGCCCGTCTCGGTTGTGGACGACAACGAGATCGAAGGAATGCTGATCGTAGGGAAGCGCATCGAGCGTGTGAACCTGGATATTGACCAGGGCGCCTGCGTTCTCGGCCGCTCGTTGCGCGTTCACCGCGGTCGCATCGTCGGGAACGACCATGGCGGATTCGCCTGAGAGTCCCGGCTTGGCGGCTAGAAGGCCCGTCACGACGGCCGAGTCCATTCCAATCTGGAGGAGACGCTCGCCCATACGCACGCCACTCATCGCGATCGCCAGCGGCTCGCGTCCAACCGTCGACTGACGCAAAAACATGCGCATTTCCTCATGATATAGTGGCCGATTGTGACTTCACCAGTGCAGATTGCTCCCGCGAGTGGCAAGCTCGGAGTGTTGCTGGTTGGCCTCGGTGCCGTCAGCACGACGACCATCGCCGGTGTCCTGGCCATTCGGCGTGGTCTGGCCCGTCCAATCGGCTCCCTCACTCAGATGGGCACCATTCGACTCGGCAAACGGACCGAGAATCGCACCCCGAAGATCAATGAATTCGTTCCCCTAGCGAGCTTGAACGACATCGTCTTCGGCGGTTGGGACATTTTCGAAGAGGACTGCTACGCTGCGGCGAAGACGGCTGGCGTGCTCGAGCCTGCGCAACTGGACCAGGTTCGCCCGGAGCTCGAGGCGATCAAGCCGATGCCGGCGGTCTTCGACCAGCGCTACGTCAAGCGACTGGATGGCCCGAACGTCAAGAAAGGCAAGAACAAGCGCGACCTGGCGGAACAGCTGATCGCAGATATCCGTGCGTTCAAGGCCAAGCACGGATGCGATCGCTTGGTGATGATCTGGTGCGGCAGCACCGAGGTCTACATGAAGGAGACGGCCGTCCACGCGACGATCGATTCCTTCGAGAAGGGCCTCGATCAGAGCGACGATGCGATTCCGTCGAGCATGGTGTACGCGTATGCGGCCCTGCGCGAGGGGTTGCCGTTCGCGAACGCGGCACCCAATCTCACCGCCGACATCCCGGCGATGCTGCAGCTGGCGGCGAAGCACAAGTCGCCGATTGCCGGCAACGACATGAAGACCGGTCAGACGCTGATCAAGACGATCATCGCGCCGGGACTCAAGGCTCGGCTGCTCGGCGTCAAGGGCTGGTACTCGACCAACATCCTGGGAAATCGCGACGGCGAAGTGCTCGACGATCCGGAATCGTTCAAGACGAAGGAAGAGAGCAAGAAGTCAGCGCTCGATTACATCTTCCAGCCGCACCTGTATCCCGAGCTGTACGGAGACCTGTGCCACGTTGTCCGCATCAATTACTACCCGCCGCGCGGCGACAACAAGGAAGGCTGGGACAACATCGATCTGATCGGCTGGCTCGGCTACCCGATGCAGTTGAAGATCAACTTCCTGTGTCGCGACAGTATCCTTGCCGCGCCGATCGTGCTCGACTCGGTCATGTTCCTCGACCTCGCGAAGCGCGCGGGCATGTCGGGGATTCAGGAGTGGCTGTCGTTCTATTTCAAGAGCCCGATGCACGCGCCCGAGGTCTATCCAGAGCACGACCTGTTCATTCAGCTGATGAAGTTGAAGAACACGTTGCGTTACCTGCAGGGCGAGGACCTGATCACGCACCTCGGTCGCGAGTACCTACGATTGAGACGGGGTCAGACCCTTCGCAGTTTTTCACGGGCCGCTGAAGCTGGTAATGTAGCGTCGTGCTTCAGGCACCCCTTCTCGGCGGCCTGTTCATCGGGATCCTGTCCGCCCTTCCGGTCATCAGCTGGGGCAATTGCTGCTGCCTGTGGATCGTAGGTGGCGGTGTGCTTGCGGCCTACCTTGATCAGCAGAACGATCAGCGCCCGACATCGGCCGGACGCGGCGCGCTGAACGGATTCCTCGCCGGCGTCATCGGCGCATTCGTGTGGCTCATCGTCTCGCTCGCGCTCGACGTCGTGCTCGCTCCTGTCCGAGAGCGGATCGCAAGTGAGTTGATTCGCGTCGCTCGCGACATGCCTCCGGATGCTCGCGCCGCGCTCGAGTCGATAGGCAAGTCATCACCAGTGGGGTACGCCTTCAACTTCTTCCTGTTGTTGTGTGCCGGGGGGATCTTCTCCACACTCGGCGGTGTGCTCGGCGCCGCGTTCTTCCGGAACGATGTGCCACCGGCGCTCGGTGGCCCCATCGCGCCACCACCGCTTCCACCGATGTGACCGACCGGCGGGTCCACAAGACAGGCCCGCCCTGCATAGGTGGGGCGACCCGGCGTTGTATTCTGTGACGCTATGTCCCAGAACACGCCGCCGCCAGAAATCGCTGACCTCCTCCAGGAAAATCGTACCTTCGCGCCAGCGAAGGAATTTCAGGCGCAGGCCAACGTACGCGACGAGAGCGTCTACGCTCGCGCCGAGCGCGATCCCGAGGCCTTCTGGGCGAGCTTCGCCGAGGAGCTCGACTGGTTCACGAAGTGGACGCAGGTACTCGACTGGAAACCGCCACATGCGAAGTGGTTCGTCGGCGGCACCCTCAACGCGAGTGCGAACTGCGTCGATCGTCACATCAAGGGGCCCCGTCGCAACAAAGCCGCGATCGTCTGGGAGGGTGAGCCAGGCGATCGACGCACACTGACCTACTTCGATCTCTATCGCCAGGTCAGTCAGTTTGCGAACGTGATGAAGTCGCTCGGCGTCAAGCGAGGCGACCGCGTCGCGATCTACCTGCCGCTGATTCCCGAGCTCGCGATCGCGATGCTCGCGTGCGCCCGCATCGGCGCGGTGCACTCTGTCGTCTTTGGTGGCTTCAGCTCAGAGTCTCTGCGGGATCGGATCAACGATGCGCAGTGCAGGTTGCTCATCACGGCGGATGGCGGATGGCGTCGCGGGCAGGTCGTTCCTCTCAAGCAGATGGCGGACGAAGCGCTGAAGGGTACGCCATCGATCACGGACGTCATCGTCGTGCAGCGATTGCACGGCGCGCCTGTCGAAGTTCACGTGAAGGAAGGACGCGACCACTGGTATCACCGCCTGATGCTCGACGCCGCATATCACTGTGAGGCCGAGCACATGGATGCGGAGGACATGCTCTACATCCTCTACACATCGGGCACCACGGGGAAACCCAAAGGCATCGTCCATACGACGGGCGGCTATCTTGTTGGCACCTACGCGACGACGAAGTGGGTCTTCGATCTGAAGGAAGACGATGTGTTTTGGTGCACCGCGGACATCGGGTGGGTCACCGGTCACAGCTATGTCGTCTATGGGCCACTTGCCAACGGTGCGACCGTCGTCATGTACGAAGGTGCACCCGACTGGCCACGCAAGGATCGCTTCTGGCAGATTATCGAGCGCTACGGCGTCACGATCTTCTACACGGCTCCGACCGCGATTCGCGCATTCATGCGGTGGGGAACTGAGTGGCCGACCGGCCGCGACCTCTCGAGCCTGCGACTGCTCGGATCTGTCGGCGAGCCGATCAATCCGGAAGCCTGGGTCTGGTATCACCGCTACATAGGTGGCGAGCGATGTCCAGTCGTCGACACCTGGTGGCAGACAGAGACGGGCGCGATCATGATCACGCCGCTGCCAGGCATCACAAAGACCAAGCCGGGATCGGCGACGCTGCCGTTTCCAGGGATCAAGGCGGAGATCAAGACTGATCGCGGCGACAGCATTCAGGGCGCGGGTGGAGGCCTGCTCGCGCTGACGCGACCGTGGCCGTCGATGCTGCGCGGCATCTACGGCGATCCTGATCGATACGAGAAACAGTATTGGAGCCGCTGGACGCCGGACATCTACTTCACAGGTGATGGAGCCAAGCGAGATCAGGATCAGTTCTTCTGGCTACTGGGTCGAGTCGACGATGTCCTGAACGTGGCGGGTCATCGAATCGGCACGATGGAAGTCGAGAGCGCACTCGTCGATCACCCGCGTGTGGCGGAGGCCGCGGTCGTCGGCCGGCCGCACGAGATCAAGGGACAGGCCGTTGCCGCATTTGTGACGTTGCGTGACGGTGCGCAGGGAAGCGAGACCCTCGTCGCCGAACTGAAGGACCACGTCGTAAAGAAGATCGGCGCCATCGCAAGGCCCGACGATGTGATCTTTTCAGCGGATCTGCCCAAGACGCGGTCGGGAAAAATCATGCGCCGGCTGCTTCGTGACATCGCTGAAGGAAAGGCGCTTGGCGATACGACGACGCTTGCCGACCCGGCGGTCGTTGCCAGGCTCAAGGAGCAGTACCAGGACGAGCACTGAAGCGTCTGTGCGTGCTCAGTCGCGCGGTGCCCGCACGCCGCACGCGTGCGGAGTAGCGGCGCGGCTCCGGCCTGAAGCGTTAAGACTCGACGAGTCAGCCTGTTGCTGGCATAATGCCGCCCCGGCCGCCGTGGCTGGATTCGTGAATCTTCGGGGGTGACATGCCCACACCTTCGCGGTCCCCGTTTCTCGCGACTCTCAGTGCACTCATCTTGAGTGCGACGCCCGTTGTGGCGGGTTCGACCAGCGCAACGCTGACAGTGGGCGTGACGGTCGTGCGGTCGTGTGCAGTGCGCGCGACGTCCCTTGCTCAAGGTTCTGCCCGCGTGGATCTGACGTGCGCGTCAGGTGCGGCATCGACGCTGAGGAGCGGACTCACGCGGGGTGATGATGCCGGGAAGATGTTGCGGCTTCAGGTTCCCACGAGCGCGTATCGCGGAGTAGTCGACGGCGACGTCGAAGTCGCGACCGTCAACTTCTAGTCTAGAAGTTGATCACCGCCGACACCGTGTCTGTGTAGCTACCGGCGCTCACATCCTGCTGCGCCGGGATCCGTCCGTAGATCGTCAAGCTGACGTTGCTGTTGTTTGGTGGATTGGCGCGCGTGTACACAGAGGTTCCGCCGGTCCCGTCGCCCCAGATGTTGGTGCGGGCAGCATTCCGGTACAGGTTGTATTGCAGTATCTCGCTGCCCTTCCGCAGCGTTCGCGGCGAGAACGTGGAGCTCGACCCGTCGTTCAACGCAATCGAAATGTTCGATGCCGTGGAGTTGCACGTGTAGGTGATTGTGCCGGTCGAATCGTCCGCGGTCGTCGTGAAGACGTTGTAGTTGCCGAAGGCGACGGACGTCACCGAGATCGTGCACGATGGCGACTGTGCCCAGGCACTTGTCGCACCGAGCAACCAGATTGCGGCGACGAACGTCGCGCGCATCAGTGCGCGCGTCATCGACCTGCCTCGCATCGCAATAACCCGAGGTTCACGATCGTGCCTTCTGACGAGGGGACCGTGATCGTGAGCGCGCATTCATTGCCGGCGCTGTCACGAACGACTGCCGAGTGCGTGCCCGCCGCCAGGTCTTCGAAGTAGAACTTGCCGGAGCCGCCGATTGGGGAGTTGAACTCGCGGCCCTTTGTCGTGACGGTGATGTCGCCGTACGCCGGGACGCGATCCTCGCCGTCTCTTGCGACCGTGATCACGCCGACGACACGCTGGACCTTCTGGACACCGAACTCTGCGATAGCGCCTCCGCGATAGGGAAGTGCGAGCGTCTTGCCAACGTCGGGCACCGCGTATTGAAGCGGGATGTCACCGTCCGCCACGCCAAGAATGTTCCCGTAGTAAGCCTGCAGATCGGGCACCAGCAGGTCGCCCTTCCTGCCGGTCTTGCCGACTTCCTGGTGGCTGGCAAATGCACGGACACCTTCGATGCCGGGGACTCTGACGAGCGCGAAACTGTCCTGCACAGGTCTCGACGCATACACGCCACCGCCGATGCCGACGATCGATCCGGCGGCGCTGACCGTGGTATTCGCTTCACCGGCCACCTGTTCCTGCCGCAGTTCGTAGCGCCCGTACTTCGTCTGGTAGCGCGCCACGCCGTAGCCCATGGCGTTGTCACCACTCTCGGCGTGCATCTGGTACCCGTAGCCCTCGCCCAGTGGCAGTGAGCGCTGAGCGTCGACCGTCGTGCGGTTGCCGCGTCCGTCCTGGATTCGCCCGACGGACGCGGTGCTCTTGCCGAACAGGATCGTGATACCCGCGTAGGCTTCGCGACCGTGACCGCGCTCGTCCCGAACGCGGGTCACGCTCGCAGTGAGCTCGACGTGCCGAGCAAGATGGATTGTCGACAACACGCCGGTGCGCTCGCGCGTGATTCCCTGATGCAGTCGGCGCAGCTGGTGCTGTGCGGTCACACTGACTGGCCCGCCGATGTTGGCGCTCGCAAACACGCTCGCTTCGGTTTTCGGGTCTTCTCCGGCCGGGTTCGGTGTGAGGGTCGCGTAGTTGCGGGTCGCCACCATGAGCGATCCCCCGGCGCTGATCGGGTGACCGGTGAAACTGAATCCGGCGAGCCCGGCACTGCCAAATGCGCCGCGATTGCTGCTGGCAGAGCCTGCGGCTTCCACTTCACCGAAGGGAAGCCTCACGTTCAACGAGGGGCCACCGCTGTACACCCGGCCTGGTTGGACTTCGATGCGACCACCTGCCGTGACGCTGTCCGTGATGCCGACGCGATGACGGGCGAGCGCGACTGGCGTGCGATAGTCCCAGCTCTCCTCGCCGACTCCGACGCGGCGGAAACCGACGCTGTACTGATAGTCCTGGACGCCCTTCGCAAGCGCACTCGTCGTCAGGTAGTAATTGGACGTGAGTTCGCGTTCCACGCCGAAGGCGTCGCGGATGATGACCTGCGCGTCGTTGCGACCGAGCGTCATCGGCAGGTTTCGAATGTCGAGCCGTCCGGGCGCCACCTGCTCGCGGCTCACAATCTGACCGTTGACCTGCACTTCCATCACCGACGGGACTGAGATCGGCGTGGAGAGGGACAGCATCGGGTAGCGAACGAAGTACGGATTGATCGCAAACTCTTTCGCGACCGTCACACCGGCAATCCAGGAGTCGCCGCCAAGCGGTCCGCTGAAGCCGAGGCTGTCGCCGACTGTCCAGCGCCGCATCGCGGTGCGCTGATCGATCGTCAGGCTCGTCAGCCCGCGAGTGGCGCCGAGGT
This sequence comes from uncultured Acidobacteriota bacterium, assembly GCA_963772955.1. Classification (GTDB taxonomy): domain Bacteria; phylum Acidobacteriota; class Vicinamibacteria; order Vicinamibacterales; family UBA2999; genus Gp6-AA40. The sequence goes on from CAVYZF010000001.1 coordinate 223,921, forward strand.
TGTTCGCCGAGACCGTGTTGTACAGCAGGGCGCCGCGCATGCTCAGCGCCGACTCGGTGAAGACGTCAGCCTGTTTGTTGGTCGTGTAGTTGACTGCGTAGTTGACGAAGCCCGATGTGTTCGACCTGAAGACGAGATCCTTCGGCGCTCCGAAGTACAAGTCGCGGACCTGCTCACCCAGGAGGCTCGGGTCTGCGGTGATGTGCAGTCGAAGATCGCGCTCGTCAACTGTGAACGACACTGCCGGCGCAAGCGAGCCCAGTGAGACGAACTCCTGCGCACCGACCGGCTCACGCTCGCCCTCGAATCCCTGCAGCCCGGCGTCCTTCAGCGTCTGCACGCTGACGAGCGCATCCGACCCGCGCAGGACGACGAGCGATTCGCCTGCGGACACCTGATTGACCAGGATCTCGAGAACCGCGCGCTGGCTTTGCGCCCCGGCTGCACTGGGCGAGAGCAGAACCAGCAGGGCGAAGAGGGCGGCAAAGAGGCGGGCCGATCTCAGCGCGAACACACGCCGTTCGGCGTCTGCAGGCGCTCCTGCAGTGACTCCGACCCGAGCTGAACGTCGACGGTCACCGACGTGATCCGCGAGCATTCGGCCTCTGGAAAGGCCATGTCAAAATCGCGCTGGCCGCCAGCGAGGATGTACCAGCCGTCCATGCGATTGTCGACGGCCGTCGTGGATCCGGCGTATCCGCGGACGCGAATGTCCTGGGGCACGAAATGAACCGTGCCCTGATTTTTCAACGTGAAGAACAGCTTGCCGCCCTTCTGACCGAGGTTGGTCAGGTTCGCGGTCGCGACTTCCTTGGCCGGCTTCATGAAGATGGGAATGCCCATCTTCGTCAACACGCGGACACCGTTCGCCTGTTTTTCCAGAGGTGGGAGCTCCTCCACGAAGATTCGATACGTCTTCTCTCGTGTATCGAACTCCGTTGCGCTGCCGACGCGGACACGACGGCTTTCGCCGGGTGCCAGCGTCAACAGCGCCGGAAAAAAGACGATGTCCTCCGTCGGTTCGAGTTGTATCTCGCCCGCCGGAGACTGTGCCCACTTGAAGACGGACAATTCGAAGCGAAGGGTGTCGGTGCTCTCGTTGCGCAGCGTGAGGAGTACGCTGGTCGTCCGGTTCGCGAACGCGATCTGTGTGGGTTCGACCGTGAACGTCGCGGCGTTCGCGTTGAACGCCCACGGCCCGCCACCGAGGATCGACGCGGCGACGATCGCCGCGACCTGATACCGAAGTACCTTGAGCAGGAGCGGCAACTCGATGTGCTGCTGCATGTGCCGACTCCCTGCTCGCACCAGACTCGCTTAGAAATTCACCGTCGCTACGACAGTGTCGTTGAACGTACCGGCGGGCACGTCCTGGTTGCTCGCGACGCGACCGTAAACGGTGAAGTTACGCGCGGCCTTCGAGGGCGCCGCCACTGGCGAGAGCAGACCCGCACCCGAGTTGCCCCACACCGTCGACCGGCCGGAATCCTGATACAGCTCGTACGTCAGGTAGTTGCTCGAGCCATCCGTCATGCGACGGACGCTGGCTGACGCGTTCGAACCGAGTCCCAGTCCGATCGTCGCCGTCGACCCCTTCGTGCACGTGACGACGACCGTACCGGTTCCATCGAGGTTGGCCGAGGCATTCGCCACAACCGGATCATAGGAGCCGAACGCCAGCGCAACCGTGCTGATCGTGCAATTGTTCGTCACCGTCGCGCTGACACCCAGGTTCGCGGTTGCCGTGGCGGCGTTCATCCGCACTGCACCAAACCCTGCGAACACCATCGCCGCTCCAACTCCCACCGCCGCAACCGTCTTCGAGAGCTTCACGTTCGTCTCCTCACGGCTTTGTGCCGCTTTGCTACACAGTTCGTTAACTTGCCTGTCCGAAAGCATCGTCACAGAACAATAGAGCACGGAGCGGGCCAACCCCTGCCGTTGCCCATTGACTTCGCTCAAATTGCTTATCGGCAGTTACTTGCGAGACTTTGCTGGTGCAGTATGATTGGCCGCTCTGGATTAGACGTGTTTAATAACGGCACATTGCTGATGGGCTGATGAAGCACGCTAAGTAGCTTGGAAATGGACGCGTTACTATCGGATGCCGGCGCATTTCACATTTGTCCTGAAACAGCACACGCGCACACGGGCGCCCATCCTCGGAACAGCAGACTCTCTCGTGCCGTAGTGAGTAGCTGTCTGGCAGCCGGCCGTAGACTGAGGCAAACTGAGACATATGGCACTCATCGACACCCAGGACATCTGGAAGACGTACGTGATGGGCTCAGAGGAGATTCACGCCCTCCGCGGCCTCACGATCGGGATCGAGCGCGGAGAGTACGTCGCGATCATGGGACCGTCCGGGTCAGGCAAGTCGACCCTCATGAACCTGATTGGCTGCCTCGACACGCCGACGAAAGGCAGCTACCTCCTCAATGGGAAGCAGGTGGGCCAGATGAACGACAACGAGCTCGCGAGAATCAGGAACCAGGAGATTGGGTTCGTTTTCCAGACGTTCAACTTGTTGCCTCGGGCATCTGCCCTTCAGAACGTGGAATTGCCCCTCGTGTACGCAGGTGTTCAAGGCAAGGATCGACTGCAGCGAGCTCGGGCAGCACTCGACAAAGTCGAACTTACTTCACGAATGGGGCATCGCCCCAATGAATTATCCGGTGGTCAGCGGCAGCGCGTGGCCATTGCGAGGGCACTGGTCAACAACCCGTCGATTCTGCTCGCAGACGAGCCGACCGGTAACCTCGATTCGAAGACCGGCAATGAAATCATGGCGTTGTTCGCCCGCCTTCACGAGGCCGGCAACACGATCATCCTCGTCACGCACGAAGCGGAGATCGCCGCCTATGCCCATCGAACGATTCACATCCGCGACGGGAAGGTCGAGAAGGACGTTCGACAGGCCGCCTGATCAGACCGCCGCCCAGTGGCTCGCGCCGATCTCACGCATCGGCGTTTCCCGCTGAAACGACTCGGAGTCGAACTCGATACGGGTCCGCGGCGCGTCGGGGTCGAGCCGGGGCACAGCGCTCAGAAGCGCCTGGGTGTACGGGTGAGCCGGGTTCCTGAACAGCGCCTGCGTGTCGCCCATCTCAATGATCTTCCCGAGATACATCACAGCCACGCGGTTGCAGATGTTCTCCACCAGCCGAAGATCGTGCGCGATGAAGAGATACGTCAGCCGCAGGCGCGCTCGCAGGTCTAATAGCAACTCGATGACCTGTGCCTGAATCGACACATCCAACGCGGAAACCGGTTCGTCGGCGACGATGAGCGCGGGATTGAGAGCGAGTGCGCGCGCGATCCCGATTCGTTGCCGCTGTCCGCCGCTGAACTCGCGAGGATATCGGCGTAGATGCGCCGACTCGAGACCGACCAGCTCGAACAGTTCCTTCACTCGGGCCGCTCGCTCCCCGGGCGTGCCGAGTCCATGAATGATCAGCGGCTCCTCGACGATGTCGCCCGCCCGCATGCGGGGATTCAGCGACGAGTAGGGATCCTGAAACACGATCTGCATGTCGCGGCGCGCAAGTCGCATCCGGCTTCGAGAGAACTCGAGCACGTTCTCGCCTCGAAAGGCCACTTCACCGCGGTCAGGTTCGACGAGACGAAGGATGCAGCGACCGGTCGTGCTCTTGCCGCTCCCCGACTCGCCCACGAGGCCGAACATGTCCCCCTCGTCGATGGAGAAGCTCACGTCATCGACGGCGCGCACGACGGCCGGTCGCGGGGCGAAGAGTCCGCCGCCGCGCGAGTAGTGCTTGACGAGGTGACGAACCTCGAGCAGCGGCATCACCGTTTGCTCATCCCGGGGACTGCACGAAGCAAGCGCTGGGTGTACTCGTGCGATGGTTCGCGAAGGATCTGACGCACAGCACCCTGCTCGACAAGTTGCCCGCCCCTCATGACCGCGACCCGATCCGCCATCTCCGCAATCACGCCGAAGTCGTGGGTGATCAGCAGCAGCGCGAGGTTGAATCGATCCTTCAACTCGCTGAGCATCTCGAGCACCTGCGCCTGAATCGTCACGTCGAGCGCGGTTGTCGGTTCGTCAGCGATGACGAGTGGCGGCCGGCACGCGAGCGCGATCGCAATCATCACCCGCTGACGCATGCCACCTGAGAGTTGATGCGGAAAGTCTCGTGCTCTCTTTGCCGCGTCGGTGATCCTCACCGCGTCCAGGAGTTCGACCACCCGTCGCCGAGCATCGCCTTTCGCAACCCCATGTGAGGTCAGCGCTTCCGCGATTTGATCCCCCACGCGCATCGTCGGGTTCAGGGCGGTCATCGGCTCCTGGAAGATGAGCGAGATGCGACCGCCTCGGATGGCTCGCATCTCGGATTCCGTCAACTGGAGCAGATCGCGTCCTTCGAAGAGGATCTGACCGCCGAGCACCCGCCCTGGAGGTTGAAGCAGCCTGAGAATCGCCAGCGCGGTGACTGACTTACCGCTGCCGGATTCACCAACGAGGCCGAGCGTTTCGCCGGGCTGAATCGTCAGGCTCACGTCATCAACGGCCTTCAACGTGGAGCCTGGGCGTTCGAAGGCGACCGTCAGATGCTGCACATCCAGGAGCGGCGTCATGCGCGGTCACGCACCAGAGGCGTCCTGATACTCGCCGAAGACGCGTCGCAGGGCGTCAGAGATCTCGCCGAGCGTCGCCCTTTTCTCGACCGCTTCGATCACCACCGGAACCAGATTGTCCCCCCCGCTCGCCGCGCGTTCGACGGCGTCGAGCGCCGGACGACACTCGGCGTCGCTTCGACTGGTGCGGAGCGCTCGCACGCGTTCCACCTGGTCCCGCTCGACCGCGGGATCGACGGCAAACACCGGAAGAGCCTGAGCATCGGGCTCGTTGAACTGATTGACGCCCACGACGATGTCGGTCCCGCGCTCGAGCGCTTGTTGGGCGCGATAGGCGGCGTCCTGGATGTCTCGCTGGATGAGACCGGACTCGATTGCCGGCAGGGTGCCTCCTGCGTGATCGATGCGCTCGAGGAGTTGAGTAGCCTCCTGCTCGATCCGGGCGGTTTTCTCTTCGATTGCGTACGCGCCGCCAAGCGGATCGACGGTGGATGCGACACCGCTCTCGTGGAGAAGGATCTGCTGGGTACGTAAGGCGATCGTGGCACTTTCCTGCGTCGGGAGGCCGAGTGCTTCGTCGCGACCGTTGCAGTGCAGAGACTGCGTGCCGCCGAGGACTGCAGCCAGCGCCTGCAACGCCACGCGGGCGACGTTGTTGTCAGGCTGCTGAGCGGTCAGCGTGCTGCCCGCGGTTTGCGCGTGGAATCGCAGTTGTTGCGCACGCGCCTCATGTGCGCCGAACCGGTCCCGCATGATTCGCGCCCACAACCGTCTGGCCGCGCGAAATTTGGCGACCTCCTCGAGAAAATCGTTGTGGACGTTGAAGAAGAACGAGAGGCGCTGGCCGAGCACATTGACGTTCAGCCCGGCATCGAGCGCAGCCTGAACGTAGGCGATGCCGTTCGCCAGCGTGAACGCCACTTCCTGAACGGCGGTCGAGCCAGCCTCACGAATGTGATAGCCGCTGATCGAGATCGAATTCCACCTCGGCACGTGTTCCGCACAGAAGCGCATGATGTCGGTCACGATCCTGAGCGATGGGCGTGGCGGATAGATGAATGTCCCGCGCGCGACGTACTCCTTGAGGATGTCGTTTTGGACCGTGCCGGAGAGCGCCGCCGGCGCGATGCCACGCCTCTTTGCCGTCGCGACGTACATCGCGAGCAGGATGATGGCCGTCGAGTTGATGGTCATCGAGGTCGAGACACGCTCGAGCGGAATGTCCGCGAACAGCACGTCCATGTCCTCGATCGAATCGATGGCCACCCCGACACGTCCGACTTCGCCCGCGGCAAGCGCATGATCCGAGTCGTATCCAATCTGCGTTGGCAGGTCGAACGCGACACTCAGTCCCATGACGCCCTGCGACAACAGGTACCTGTAGCGCCGGTTTGATTCAGCTGCCGTCCCGAACCCCGCGTACTGGCGCATGGTCCACGGGCGGCCGCGATACATGTCGGACTGAATCCCGCGCGTGAACGGAAAAGCGCCAGGCGAGCCGATGTCGGCTTCCGGATCGAGACCGGAAACATCATCCGGTGTCGAATAGAAGCGAGAGCTCCGGGGTTGCATGTTGTGGGTCGCCGGCATCTTAACTCAAGCCCTTGTGTATCAGCTGATTACCGATGGCCGTTCAAAAGAGCGTGCGGTGACGCGTGTTTTGGCTGCACGCTGATTGGCTCGCGCCGGGCCGGTTTGTTGACACCTCCGGGATGACCCTCTACAATGCCGCGCAGCCTTCAATGAGGCTAAACCCCTGCAAATGAATGTCTTTGGCGCTCAATCCCTGCCAACCTCCCCGGTTAGTGCAGGTTCGGATTGGGGTACGCCCCGGAACCCGGCCCGGAGGCGGATGAGGAGGAAGCAGGAATGGATGACGTCGTAAACCGGTTCGCGAAAGAGCTGGCCGACGCGATTGCCGCCGCTGTCGCCGAGAACGCCCAAGTTGAGGCCTGCCGAGCCAAGGCACGCGAGGCTGGATTCGACATGCGAGTGACGCTCGAAGCTGTGGTCGGGTTCGTGAGCAGAAACAACGGAACGGCAGTGACTCGGATCACGACGCCTGCCCGCCTTCTGCCGGCCCGTAATGGCTTCGATTTGACAACCAACGACAGGAGATTTCTGAGGTCGCTCCGAATCGGCTGCGAAGAAGCGCCGAAGGAAGCGGTCGATAACGGCTAGTTGAGGATTCCTCGCTGACAGCCGAGAGCACTGTGCTGTCGGCTGTCAGTCACCGTGCCTGCGCCTGGTTCGCCACCGCGGCTGCTTTTCGCATCGCCGCCTCCTGATCTCCCAGGTAGAACTTCTTCAGAGGCTGTAGCTGCTCATCGAGCTCGTACACGAGCGGTATCCCGGTGGGGATATTCAGTTCGACGATGTCCTGCTCCGATGTGTGCTCGAGATACTTGACGAGCGCGCGCAGGCTGTTGCCGTGGGCGGCGATCAGGACCCGTTTTCCAGCGTTGATGTCGGGCGCGATCGACGAGTGCCAGTACGGGAGAAACCTGGCGACCGTGTCCTTGAGCGACTCCGTCAGCGGCAGCTCGTCCGGCTTCAGGTCGGCGTATCGGCGATCGCGTGACGGATGCTGCGGGTCGTCCAGCGTCAACGGGGGCGGCGGGATGTCGTAACTGCGCCGCCAGATCTTGACCTGCGCCTCACCGTGCTTTGCTGCGGTTTCCGCCTTGTTGAGGCCCTGCAGCGCACCGTAGTGGCGCTCATTCAGGCGCCACGAGCGGCACTCCGGGAGCCACATCATGTCCATCTCGGACAGCGCGATCCACAGCGTCCGGATTGCCCGTTTGAGCAACGAGGTGTGCGCAACGTCGAACTCGAATTTTTCGGCCTTCAAGAGACGTCCGGCATCGGCAGCCTCTTCGCGACCGCGATCACTCAGGTCGACGTCGGTCCAACCGGTGAATCGATTCTCTTTGTTCCACGTGCTCTCGCCGTGGCGCAACAGGACCAACCGATACATGGCTTCCTCGTTCGGCGGGTCTAAAGACCCGCCGCTACATGTAGAGGCGGGCCTTCAGGCCCGCCTACATCAGTTTGCTGCAACCTGACGAATCGCCGAAAGACCAGCGTATCGCGCCGCGCTCCCGAGTTCCTCCTCGATCCGCAGCAACTGGTTGTACTTCGCCGTCCGATCGCTTCGACTTGCCGAGCCAGTCTTGATCTGACCGGCTGACGTCGCGACCGCGAGGTCGGCAATCGTACTGTCCTCGGTCTCGCCGGATCGATGGGAGATGATGGTTGCGTAACGCGCGTCGCGCGCCATCGCGATCGCGTCGAGTGTTTCTGAGACTGTACCGATCTGATTCAACTTGACGAGCAGCGCATTCCCGACGCCTTCGGCGATACCCTTTCGAAGAATCTCCGGATTCGTCACGAACACATCGTCGCCAACGAGCTGGACTCGATCGCCGATCGCGCGCGTCAACGCCTTCCAGCCGTCCCAGTCTCCTTCGGCGACGCCATCTTCAATCGAGATGATCGGATATTGCCGCACCCAGTCGGCGTAGAGCTCCACCATCTGGTCGGGGGTGCGCGTCGGCTCGCCCGATTTCTTGAATACGTACTTGCCGTTGTCCCACAGCTCGCTCGATGCGACGTCGAGCGCGATGTAGACGTCGGATCCGGCGCGAAGCCCCGTTTTTCCGATGGCCTCGAGAACGACATCGAGTGCCTCGCGATTCGACTTCAGGTTCGGCGCAAAGCCGCCTTCGTCGCCAACGCCAGTGGAGTGGCCGGCCTTCTTGAGGATGCTGCGAAGCGCATGGAATATCTCAGTGCCGGCGCGCAGCGCCTCGGTAAAGCTCGACACACCGAGCGGCATCACCATGAATTCTTGAAAGTCGACGCTGCTATCCGCGTGCGCGCCTCCGTTCAGGATGTTCATCATCGGTGCGGGAAGCACGAACGAGTCGACCGACTTCGCGCCCGACAGCGTTGCGAGCGAACGATAGAGCGGCTGGTTCGCGGCCACGGCCGCGGCGCGTGCAGCTGCCATCGAGACGCTCAGGAGCGCGTTCGCGCCGAGGCGGCTCTTCGTTGGCGTTCCGTCCAACTTGATCATCGCCTCGTCGATCGCGCGCTGATCGAGATCCTTGCCAACGAGTGCCTGTGCGATCTCGCCGTTGACGTGATCGACCGCCTTGCGAACGCCTTTTCCGCCATAGCGCTTCGCGTCGCCGTCGCGCAGCTCGAGCGCTTCACGCTGGCCGGTCGATGCGCCTGATGGCACCGCGGCGCGCCCCAGGGCGGTTCCAGCCTGAACATCGGCTTCGACAGTTGGATTGCCTCGGGAGTCCAGAATCTCTCTGGCGTGAACGCGCGTGATTTTCATGGCTTGACCTAGATGAGAGTGCCGACTCGGTCGGCTTCGAACTCCGCCTGAAGGGCGGATTCACTGATCGTTCCGATGAGCGGCTCGTCCTCGGCCGTCACGACCACCACACCGCCGTCTGTGACCGCGTGGCGCCGTCGATCTTCTTCGGGGTTGAAGCCGATCACCGCGCCGCGTGGCACGAGCACGTCGCGATCGATGATGGCTTTCCTGATTCTGGCGTGGCGGCCAACACGTACACCCGGCATCAGGATCGTTTCGTCGATCTCGCAGAAGCTGTGTACGCGGACGTTCGGGCACAGGATGCTTCCGCTGACGCGGCTGCCCGAGACGATGCAGCCATTCGAGATGACTGAATCAAGCGCCTGCCCGCAGCGGCGCCCTTCTTCAGCGAACACGAACTTCGCCGGTGGTGCCTGCGGCTGATACGTACGCAGCGGCCATTCGGGGTCGTACAGGTTGAACTCCGGGTTCACCTGGCACAGATCCATGCTGGCCTCGTAGTACGCGTCGAGCGTTCCGATGTCCCGCCAGTACTTCGAGGCTTTCTTGTTCTCGTCGTAGAAGCGATACGAATAGACCGACGACTCTTTGAACAGCGACGGGATGATGTTCTTGCCGAAATCGTGTTGGCTGTCCGTGCGCGTCGCATCGCTCTCGAGCACGTGCATCAGGATGTCGGCCTTGAAGATGTAAATCCCCATCGACGCGAGTGCCACCTGGAGTGATCCAGGCACATGCGGGGGACGAGCGGGCTTCTCTTCAAATCCCACGACCCGATCCGCTTCATCCACCGCCACGATCCCGAACCTGCTGCCCTCGTCGATCGGAATCTCGATCGTCGCGATCGTCGCGGCTGCGTCCTTCTCGATGTGGAACCGCAGCATCTTCGAGTAATCCATCTTGTACACGTGGTCGCCCGAGAGCACGATGACGTGTCGAGGGTTTTCGCGCTCGACGGAGTACAGGTTCTGATACACGGCGTCGGCGGTGCCGAGATACCAGTGCTCGCCGACTCGCTTCTGCGGAGGGAGGATCTCGATGAACTCGCCGAGTTCCTCGGAGACGACGCTCCAACCCAGGCGCACGTGCCGGCTCAGCGATAGCGACTTGTACTGGGTGGCGATGAAGATCCGGCGCAGGCCCGAGTTGATACAGTTGCTCAGCGTAAAATCGATGATGCGGTAGGGCCCGCCGAAATAGACCGCCGGCTTGGCTCGATCCTTGGTCAGGGGATGCAAGCGCTCGCCGGCGCCGCCTGCCAAAAGGATGACCAGGATATCGTCCAGTTCCATGACCGGGTGCCCGCCGCTCTCCGGATGGGGCGTGCGTCACAGGTGCATGAAGCCGCCGCGGAGGAGGCCGATCTTAACACGCTGAATGTGACAGCCCCGGCCATTCCCGAGGAATCTTCCGCATTTGTGCCCGTTTGTGGGTTTGACTTGCCGTATCTCCGTGCCTATGATCAGGCGATTCGGATTCTTGGATACCCCAGACAGGGGGGACCTCCGCAGTCTCGGAGGGAAGAGAGGCATTCATGCACGGTCGTCGCGTCCTCATTTTGACTGTTGCCCTCGCGTTCGTGTGCAGCGCCGGGGGTTCCGTTCTGGCGCAGCGCAATAACAACGACAAAAGCAAACCACAACAGCAGCAGCAACGTCCGCCGCAGGAGCAGCAGGACGTTCAAGCGTTAGTGACGCTTGTCGACACCGCGCTCATGACGGATACCGGGGTCCCGGTGCCCGCGCCGGGCGCGCCGCCCGCGGCGGCGCCGGTGACACCGAAGCCGCTCGCGTTTGGCGCTGCCGACAAGAATGAAGGGGACGTCACCGTGAAATGGGTGTCGAACCACTTCGTGAAGGGACAGAGTGGAGACACCTACGTCCCGTTCACGCTCGCGGTCGACAAGGCGCAGCTGGCCAAGGGGGCTGCGCTGTACGTCCGTATCGTCAGCGCCGAACAGGCTGTGTCGTTCGCGTCGGCGATGGTCGCCATGGCGACGCCGCCGAAGGATGGCAAAGCGACTCCACCCCCACGGCCGTCATTCCAGTGGGACAGCGTGCATTTCCTTGATGCGCCGGACGGTCAACTCTCCCGCGCAGTGCAGCTCAAGCCGGGACAGTACGTCGCGTTCGTCGCGCTGAAGGAGAAGTCACCGGCCCCGGCGGGCAATCAGCGGAACAATCGCAACAACAACGACAAGAATGCGCCACCCGCAGCAGCCGCGGCAGGACCGATTGGTCTTTTGCGCCACGAGATTACCGTTCCCGACTTCAACACTCCCGATCTGCGGACGAGTTCAGTGATCGTGGCGCAGTCAGTCGAACCGTTGACTGCGGCGCTTCCGCCCGATCAGCAGGAAGCGAACCCGTACGTCTTCGGTCCGATGCGCATCGTGCCGTCCGCCGACGGAAAGTTCTCGAAGAGTGGTGAGCTCAGCGTGATCTTCTGGATCTATGGTGCGAAGGAAGCGCCCTCGGGCAAGCCTGACGTCGTCGTGGACTACAGCTTCTATCAGAAGCTCGCCGAGGGTGAGAAGTACTTCAACAAGACCGCGCCGCAGCCGCTGAACGCTGAAACGTTGCCGCCGCAGTTCAGCATCGCGGCTGGCCATCAGTTGCCTGGCAGCCTCGTGATTCCCCTTACCAGTTTTCCGGCAGGAGACTACAAACTCGAGATCAAGGTGACGGACAAGCCCTCAGGGGCGCAGCTGACACAGAGCGTGAACTTTACGGTTCTACCGGTGTAAGGTCCCGTCCGGATGGTAGCCGGCGGGAATCGACCGGCCCCCAATGGCCGGTGAGAAGGGCGTAGCAATGATGCGGATTCGATCCTGGTCATGTATCGGGGTCATCGTGTGGGTGGTTGGTGCCGTGACGCCCGCACACGCGCAAGTCGTTGCCCTCCCGCAGCTCGTGCTCACGCCGCAGCTGAAGGCGTCGAGTACGGCCGCTCCGATCAAACCGTCCGAGTTGAATGGCGTTGTCAAAGACGAGCTCGGAAAACCGCTCCCGGGTGCTGTTGTCTCGGCACTCGGCTCGACTTCTGCGTTTGCCATCTCGGACGACGACGGCCATTTCACGTTTCGAAACCTGCCGGCGGGCCCCTATCTCGTGCGGGCTCACCTGCAGAACTATCTGCCTGCTCGCGGTCGCGTCGTCCAGGTCAGCCCGGATGGACGCACGACATCGACAATCGAGCTGACCCGGCGGCCCGGCGATTCATCCGACCCCGCTGTTCTCGCGGCCGGTGTCGGCGCGGTGAGCCAGCCTGTCGAGGCGCCCGAAGCCGAAGAGCGACACGAGCACGACGAGGTCGCATGGCGTCTTCGTCACCTGAAGCGCAGCGTGCTGAAGGACGCGGAAGCCAGCATCGCCGATCTCGATGGCAAAGATTCGGCGTTTGGCGATTCGATCTCGTCGTTCGGTCGCGCCGTCGGCGATTCCGCGCGATACGCATCCTCGCTCTTCGCCGACCTGCCTGTGACCGGTCAGCTGAATCTGCTGACTTCGACGTCGTTCGATCACCCGCAGGATCTGTTCGCGATGAGCGGGCCCGCTCCGCGCGGTCTCGCATACCTCTCCATCGAAGCGCCGGGAACGAGTGGTGATTGGCGCATGCGAGGCACGTTGACGCAGGGCGATCTTGCGTCATGGATCGTCGCCGGTTCCTACGTCCGTCATCAGCCCGCGACGCACGCGTACGAAGCGGGCGTGTCGTACTCGATGCAGCGTTACCTTGGCGGTAACGGCGAGGCGTTGGCCGCGATGCGGGACGGCAGCCGCAACGTCGGCGCGATGTACGCGATGGACAACTGGAAGATCACTCCAGAGCTGCGATTCAGCTACGGGGCGAAGTACGCGCGCTACGACTATCTCGCGGACCGCGGCCTGCTCAGTCCTCGCGTCACGATGATCCTGCAGCCGGACTCGAATGACAGCCTCACCGTCCGGACGACGGTGATGCACCGCGAGATGGCGCCCGGCGCCGAAGAGTTCATTCCTCCGTCGATGGGCCTCTGGCTGCCGCCGGAGAGGACGTTCTCTCAGGTCTCGCGCTCATCGTTCCTTCCCGAGCGGCACGACCAACTCGAAATCGCCGTGGATCGCGAGTGGGCGAAACACGTGATCATCGGGTTCCGTGCGTTCAAGGAGCAGGTCGACGATCAGGTCGTCACGATCTTCGGCCTCGCGGTCGCTGACTCGCCGGCCGAAGTTGGTCACTACCAGGTCGGCTCGGCGGGCGATTTTCGCGCACATGGCTGGGGCGTCACGTTCTCGAGAACGATGGGCGAGAACACGCGCGCAAGCGTCGACTATACCCAGGCTCAGACGGTGTGGAGAGACCGATCGTCAGACAGCGATCTGCTCGAGGTGCTCGCGCCATCGCTCGTTCGGACAGGCGAGCGCATCCACGACGTGACGGCGTCGCTTGAAAGCATAGTGGCGCCTTCGGCAACGCGTTTGCTCGTGGTTTACAAGTTGAACACGGCGTACGCGGCATCGAAGGTCGCCGACACGACTCCGAACGCAGGCGTGCGCTTCGACGTGCAAGTGAATCAGGCGTTGCCATTTATGAACTTCACGAGCGCGCAGTGGGAGATGCTGGTCGCTGTGAGCAATCTCTTCAAGGAAGCGCTCTACGAGAACTCGGTGTATGACGAACTGATGGTTGTACGGCCGCCAAAGAGAGTGTTGGGAGGCGTGACCGTCAGATTCTGATTCGAAGGGTTGTAGCTGGAATCAGCTACGAGTCAAAAGGCGGGGAGCAGACGCTCCCCATTTTTTGGCGCTGTTTTGGACTCCATTAAGTTGGATGACACGTTCTAGTCGTTGGATTTCAGCGCGCATCCCGGCGTCGTGGAGCCGGTGGTCACGGCCGGCTCTGCCCGTCATCGTCGTGTCGGGATTGCTGTGCCTTGGCATCGCGAATATCAGTGCGCGCGCGACCTGGCACGAGGTCGAGGACGGCGTGCTGTGGACGTCTGGTCCCGAAGGCGTTGTCGTCGAGGAAGTAGCGAAAGGGAGTCCCGCGGATCGTGTAGGCATGTCGCGCGGCGATCTGCTGCTGGCGATCGACGATCGTCCGATTCAGAGCGCCGATGAGGTCGTCGATGTGTTGCACGAGGCTGGCGATCAAAGGACGCTTCGCTACACGGTGCTTCGCCTCGGCACGCGCGAGGTCCTCGATCTCAGGCTGGCGCCGGTACCCAACGGCCCCGGCGCGCTCTATTTCGTGCTGGCCGCCGTCGGCGTGTTCACGCTGCTCGTTGGTGGCGCGGTCAGGCTGCGTCGCCCTCGTGATCCGGCAACCCTTCACTTTTTCTGGCTGTCGGTCGCGTTCTTCGGCGTCTTCACGTTCTCGTTCAGCGGGCGGCTCGACCGGCTCGACTGGGTCTTCTACTGGGCCGACGCGATCTCGATGCTGGCGCTGCCGCCGATGTTCCTGCACTTCACGCAGGTGTTCCCCGAGCGGCGTCACCGCTGGGGGCTCGGACCTGTCGCTCGGGCGGCGTTCGTCCTCCTCTACGTTCCTGCGCTGGCGCTCGGCATCGCACGAATCTATGCGATCGAGCAGAGTTCGATTGATCCGCAGGCGTTCGTGCGGCTGGACTCGCAACTCGATCGGCTCGGGTTCCTGTATTTCGCGCTGTGCCTGATTGGTGGATTGATCGGACTCCTGCGCGCCCTGTCGCAGGTGAGCACGATGACCGCGCGGCGCCAGCTCCGCTGGATCGCGTGGGGCACTGCGCTGGGCGCGGGCATTTTCGCCGTCGGCTACGCGCTGCCGTATTCGCTCGGGGTGCAGCCGTCGCTGCCGATGGAATTGTCGGCCATTCCGTTGAGCCTCATTCCGCTCGCCTTTGCTTCGGCGATCGTTCGCTACCGCCTGCTCGACATCGAAGTGATCGTCAAGCGCTCGCTCGTGTACATCACCGCGTTTGCTGCCGTCGTGGTGATCTATGCGGTGCTGCTCGAAACGGTGCGCACGGTTTTCCTGAAGGGCAATAGATCAGACCAGTGGGTGCTTGCTCTGCTGGCGATTCTCGTCGCGGTCTTTCTTACACCGCCGATCAAGGATTTCGTCCAGAACCTGCTTGACCGCGCGTTCTATCGCGATCGCTACGACTATCGCCGGGCGCTCGTGGGCTTTGCCCGCGACCTGAACAGCGATCTCGATCTTCATCGGCTGTCAGAACGGCTGGTGTCTCGCGTCGTGGAAACACTGCTCGTCGATCGCATGACGCTGATGCTCGAGGACGAAGTGACGCCGCACTTCGGGTCGATGCGTTCATCAGGCTTCGGCGACGGCCATCCACCGGCGCTGGCAAAGCGTTCCGCCATTGGACGGCGTCTGGCGGAAGGCCACATCGTCGCGCTCGATGATCCCGCCGCGGTTGGCCGCTTTGCCGTGGAAGAGATCGAGTTCTGGCGGGATGCCGGTTTGTACTACTTCGTCCCGTGTGTCGCGACCGAGGGCACGATCGCCGTCCTCGCGGTCGGTCGAAAGGACACCGGCGAGCCGCTGAGCAGCGAAGACACCGGCCTGCTGGCCGCCGTCGCGGGTCAGATCGCGACAGCGCTGGAAAATGCGCGGCTCTATCGCCAGCTGCACCTGAAGGCGATCGAAGTCGATCGCATGCGCGCGTTCAACCAGAACATCCTCGAGTCGCTGGACAACGGGCTGCTCGTGCTCGATCTCAACGATCGTGTCGTGCGATGGAATCGCGCGCTGGAGCAACTCTATGGCGTGCCGCGCACCACGGCCGCGGGTTGCACACTCGACGATGTCTTCGACCCCGCGTTCGTGGAAGCCGTGCGCGCAGCTCGCCGTGATACGCCGGAGGGTGCGACGTTCTCACGGGTCCCGCTGGTGGCACGTGGTGATCGCGCATCTGAAGTGCTGATCGTGAACGCGGCAGTTGTGCCGTTGCGAGAAGAGGGTCAGGAGATCGCGACCGCAGGCACCATCATCATCGTCGAGGACGTGACGGCCCGAGTCCAGCTCGAAGAGCAGCTGCGTCTCTCGGAGAAGATGGCCTCGATCGGTCTGCTGGCCGCCGGCGTGGCGCACGAGGTCAACACGCCGCTGACCGGCATCTCGAGCTTTACCCAGATGCTGCTCGAAGACGCTGATCCCCAGGATCCGCGAACGCGACTGCTCGAGAAGATCGAGCGGCAGACGTTCCGTGCGGCAAAAATCGTGAATGGTCTCCTGACGCTGTCGCGTCCTGCGTCGACCGATCGCTCGTCGTTCGACGTCAACGTCGTGATCACGGATGTCCTCGGTCTGCTCGAGCATCAATTCGAAACACATCGCATCCGCGTGCGCCGCGAGTTAAGCGACACGCCGGTGATGGTGCTCGGCCTCGAGCACAAATTGCAGCAGGTCTTCCTGAATCTGTTCCTGAACGCCCGGGACGCGATGCCCAAGGGTGGCTGGTTGTCGATCAGCACTCGTACCGACGGCAATCGAGCGATCGCCGAAGTGTCGGATACAGGTTCAGGGATCCCGAGCGAGAATCTCGCCCGGATCTACGACCCGTTCTTTACCACGAAGGCGATCGGCCAGGGCACCGGGCTCGGTCTGTCGATCACCTACGGCATCGTCCGCGAGCACGAAGGCAGCATCGACTGCGAGAGCGGCATCGGGCAAGGTACGCGGTTCATTCTTTCGTTTCCAACCGTGGCGCTCGAGCGGTCGTCGCTCGCGAGTCAGGGCATGCAGGGCCGGGTAGCCGGACCGGGACAAGGTCTTAAGTGATGCGGCGCAACGGTTCCATCCTGGTTGTTGACGATGAAGAGATCATGCGTGAGATTCTCGACACGCTGCTGGCGCGCGAGGGCTATCACGTGCGGGTCGCGTCGAGCGCGGAAGAGGGACTCGACCTTGCCAGGTCGTTCCCCTTTGATGCCGCAGTCGTAGACGTGATGATGCCGGGCATGGACGGACTGGCCATGCTCGAAGAGCTGAAGAAGCTGGACGATGACCTGCCGGTGTTGATGGTCACCGCGTTTGCGTCCGTCGACACGGCGATCGCCGCGATGAAGCGCGGCGCGTTCGACTACATCACAAAGCCGTTCAAGAACGACGAAGTGCTGGTTGTCGTGGGGAACGCCGTCGAACGGCGCCAGTTGATGGCGGAGAACACGGCGCTGCGACAGAACCTCCAGGCGCAGTATCAGAAGTTTGCCGGCATCATCGGCCGCAGCTCGCGTATGAAGCAGGTCTTCGACCTGATCATCCAGGCGGCGCCCAGCCGGTCGACGATTCTTATCACCGGCGAGAGTGGAACCGGCAAAGAGCTGGTTGCGCGCGCGATCCACTCGAACTCGCCGCGCACCGATCGCTCATTCGTGACAGTGAACTCCGGCAACCTGCCGCCGGACCTCCTCGAGTCGACCTTGTTTGGTCATGTGAAAGGCGCGTTCACGGGCGCCATTTACCCGAAGAAGGGTCTCTGCGATCTGGCAGACAAGGGGAGCATCTTCTTCGATGAGATCGGCAACATTCCGTCGGACACCCAGGCCAAGCTGTTGCGCGTCATGCAAGAGCGCGAGTTCATGCGCCTGGGCGGGATGGAAACGATCAAGGTCGACGTCAGGATCATCGCCGCGACCAACTGCGATCTCCGGCACATGGTGAACGAGGGCCGGTTCCGTGAGGATCTCTACTACCGGCTGCACGTCATCAACATCTATCTGCCGTCCTTGCGCGAGCGCAAGGACGACATCCCGTATCTCGCCCAACACTTTCTCGAAAAATATACGGCCGAGAACGCCAGGCCCACGCTCGACCTCACAGCAGATGCGCTCGACTTGTTGATGGAGTACGACTGGCCGGGCAACGTCCGCGAGCTGGAGAACGTCATCGAACGCGCGGTCGTGCTGAGCTCGGGTGCGCACATCGGCCCGGATCTGATTCCCGAGCACGTGCGATCGGCGCCCATGTTCCACATCCCGAAGTTCGTCGTGCCGCCCGAGGGCATCTCGTTCAAGGACGTGATCACCAACGTCGAGAAGCGGCTCATCGAGTCGACGCTGGAGGCGGCGGGTGGTGTCCAGAAGAAGGCGGCGGAGCTGCTGAAGATCAAGCCGACGACGCTCAACGAGATGATCAAGCGCTACGAGATTGGGACCAGGCGTCGAAAGAGCAGCAGCGACGAACCGAGTGTTCGGTCGCGACCCTTTCCGGCCGCGGAGCTCACGCGAGAATAGCGGCGGGTCCTGAGACCTGCCGTTGCCGCTAGCGCCGAACTCTTCCGACCAGACGTTCGAAGCGCCCCATCACCGCATCCCACTGATGGTGATTGCGAATGTATCGGCGTCCGTTCTCGCCCATCCGTTCGCGGAGCGAAGGCGTTTGGAACGCGGTCAGTGCGCCCACGAATTCCTCGCGATTCGAGTAATACAACCCCGCGCTTGCACGCCGACAATGTTCGACGGCTGCCTCGTTGGCCGCGTTGGCAAGTACCGGTGTGCCGACGGCGAGACTTTCCAGGAGTGATTGCGACAGCAGATCGTCGACCCCGGGAGCGATCGTGATCGACGCGGCCTCGTACGCCGTCATTCGCTCCCGATCGGGGAGCACGCCCGCAAGCCGGAGGTAGGGCGCCTCCGGCACGGTCATCATCTTCACGCCCATCAGCACGAGCCGCATATCTTCGGCGCGTGCGTTTGCGAACGAGTCGAAGTACTCGAGCATCTCCTCGCAGCCGTGACCGGGTTCAACGCGGCCGCCAAAGAGCGCGAAGTTGTCGTACAGGCGATGCCGCCGGCGAAACGGGATGCCGCGTCCACCGAGATAGCTTTCGTCGAGGGAGGACTCCTCTTGAGATTCTGCATCGTCTTCAGCTGTGATGACGTCTGCCGGGTCCTGCTGGTGCCGGGGATAACTTTGCTGCGGTGGCGGGTCGATGCCGATGCCGATCACCTCTTCGAACTGCGGGACGGCTCCGACGTAGGAGTGGACCAGCTGGCGCTCGGAGTTCGAGAAATAACCGACCGCACCCGCCGATGTCAGGACGTCAGCCCACAGATCGAATCGCAACTCCTGCCGCAGGGTGACGTGCGGAAAGAGGACGCTTCGCTCCGGTGCGACCTCGAGGCCGCTGACGGTGAGTGGATGCAACAGCCCGAAGAAGACGAGCACGTCGTACGACCGATGCTGACGCTTGATGTGCTCGAGGAGGCCGCTGCTCCACGGCCCTACCTGACGCACCCAGCTCAGTTCGTCGGCGCGGCATCGAGGCCCTTCACGCAGCTGGCGGCCAAGGTCGTTTAGTACCGATCGCTCCGGCATCGTGCTCACGGCGAACCGGCGGACGAGGGCACCTCTGACGCGATCGGAACCTTCGGAGTACTCGTTCTTCCACTGCGTAGAATCGCGCGCGGTGGTGGTCAGGACCTCGACGTCATGGCGCTTCGCGATCTGCTCTGCCAGCAGTCGGCACGCGTGCTCCGCACCGTTGCTGAACTCGCCGCCGTATCGAGGTGTGATGAAGGCGAATTTCACGTCCGCGCCTGCGTTGGCTCAGGACTGTTCGCGCGTGAGCGGATCGGGCGGCTCGGACGCCACGATTGGCTCCGGAGTCGAGGTGACCTCAGGCGATGCCTCTGCATGCTCCACTTCCGAATGAGTGACGTAAGCCGGTTCCGAATCAGTGACGTAGGCCGGCTCTTCGAGAGGCGATGGCGGTGGTTCGAATGCTGGTGCCACCGATGCCGGCGACTCCGACAGGATCGGCTCAGACACGGCAATGCTGACGTCCTCGACGAGATCGTCTGCCCCTGCGTCTTCGTCTGAAAAGTCGTCTCCTTCGCCCCCTTGATCGGATTGATCAGGCTGATCCAGAGCGCCAGGGGCGGCCATTCCTGGAACTGGCGCGCCGGCGCTGTCACGTGGCCCGCCAGAGCGGCGTCCGCGACGTCGGCGGCGCCGCCGTCTGGTTCCTTCCGGGGACGCGTCCGGCGAGGGCGATGCGTGATCCGTTGACGGTGCTTCGTCCGCTCTGGCTGAGGGCGGCGGTGCGGAGACGACTGGAGTGTCCAGGGGACGGCTTGCCGGCCTGGGCTGGTGCTGCTGTTGCTGCGGCGCCGGTGGGTGCTCGAGACCGCGAACGCGACGCTCGTTGAAATCGACGCGCGCCTGCAGTGACTCGACGCGATGTGCCAGATGCTGGTTGTCGATCTCGACTCTCGCGATGTCAGTCACGAGACGACGGAGGACCTCGAAGTGCAACGCGTTCCATTCCGTCTGGCGGCGTCGGAGTTCCGCTTCCCGTGCGGCCAGCGCCTTCGTCTTCCGTGACTGAGTGTTCAGCGCGTCGACGATTGCCTTCGGATTGAGCAGACTGAACAGCCGCCGGATGCTGTTCAGGAAACCACTCTCGGATGCGTAGAGCGCGGATTCGCCGATCGCATCATCGCCTTCCGGCTCTGACGGCGCCGTGTCGGCAGGCAGACCTGCCGCGCGACGCAGTTCGTCCATCAGCGATGGCTTGATCGCACGCGGGTCGAGGATGGCCTCGAGCCGGCGTGCGGCGAGCTCCTGAATCTGCTGTGTCGAGAGATCGATGCCGTGCTTGTCGGAGATCCGCGATCGGATCTCTCGCATGATCTGTTCGACGTCGAGCTGATCGCGGGTGCTGTTGTCGGTCTGCTGTTGCTGCTGCTGTGGCGGCGGCCGCCGATCGCCGCCACGGCGGTCGGGGCCACGCCGTCCGCGATGGTAGTGAGGTCGGCGCGGATGCTGTTGATTCTGATCAGGTGGCATCGTCCATCAGCCCTGTGTCGGCGAACGCTCCGGGACGACGGGCGGTGTCCCTGTCCACTGTTCAGAGTGAACCAGGTGAGAGAGGACCGCTGAAAATGAGTCCAGTGCGCGAGCCTGCCGGTCCGCTACACGTTGGCCGACGACTGGAAGCTGCGAATGGCATCGGCTTCGTTGTCGTGGGTCTCGAACACCGTGAGCAGTTTGGTAATGGCGAGCAGATCGGTGATCCGCTTCGTCAGGCTCAGGAGCTTGAGGCTGCCGCCCTGACGGCTGACCGTCGTGAAGGTACGAACAATTTCGCCCAGGCCGGCGCTGTCGATGTAGGGAACGTCCGCGAGATTCAGGACGAGCTTTTTTCGACCCTGCAACACCAGGCTGTTGATCTTGTCCTTGAGAGCCTCGTCTCCCTCGCCGAGGGTCATCTTACCTTTGAGGTCCAGGATGGTTACATCACCGGCGGATCGTTCCTCGATCTGCATAGTTCCTCGAATGTACTGCCCGTAGAAAGAACGGATTCTAGCACAGACAAACAGGGCCAGACTGGCGTCTGGCCCTTACGAAATCTGGCGACGACTGCCCGGAATTCCAGACGAGCCGGGTGGATCTCGATGCGAGTCTCGTGATCCTAAACCCCTCCCGCCCCCGCGAACTTACGCTGCTGGAAGCACTCCTTGCAAAACACCGGGCGACCCTGCGTGGGACGGAAGGGTACTGTCGTTTCCTTCCCGCACGCTGAGCACTGGGTCGTTGTCTCGACCCGGTCCCTTGCCGGTGCTGGACCGGCACTGACCCGGTTGGCTCGCTTAGCCTTACACGTCTTGCACCGTTTCGGCTCGTTCTTGAACTGCTTATCAGCGAAGAAGAGCTGTTCGCCTGCCGTCCAGATGAAATCAGAGCCGCAATCCACGCACCTCAAGGACTTGTCTTGGAACTCCATCGGTCGCCACCTCGTGCTCGTCGATCGCGGGACCGCTCGTTTTTACTCCGTCTCGCGACGGAGTTTCTTACGGTTCCGCTTGCGCGCCAGAGCTTGCTTTGCCCTGCGCTTGTCACCCGGCTTCAAGTAGAAAGAGTGCTTCTTGATGTCCTTGATGATGTCTTCCTGCTGAACCTTGCGCTTGAAGCGGCGGAGTGCACTTTCGATCGACTCGCCTTCCTGAATCTTGACTTCTGCCACGCCTAAAACACCCCCCTCGACGGCCTGGTGGCTTCCTGTGATCGCCTACGAAAAGTGGCGAATATGTTAGGCTATCACAGGCAGGCGCGGATTCTAGGCGCAAGAGGCCTTTACGTCAACGAAATAGTCGTGTGCCGGACATGAGATTCGCGCACGATGCGTTGACTGATGGACCCGGCCTCATCCACCGTCTGTCATTTCGGTCAACCTCCTGTCCGGCAGGCAGTTAGCCTGTTCCTCATGAAGATCCTCGTGATCGGCGGCGGCGCGCGAGAGCACGCCATGGCTTGGAAGCTCTCGCGCGAACGAAGCGTCACCGCTGTCTTCTGCGCGCCAGGGAATCCGGGAATTGCGTCGATCGCCAACTGTCTGGACGCGGATGTTGGTGACCCTCGCGAGCTCTTAGGCGTGGCCCGCAGCCAGGGCATCGATCTCACAGTCGTCGGACCTGAGCTCCCGCTGAGTCGCGGAATCGTTGACGTGTTCACGGCCGACGGCCGGGCCATCGTGGGGCCGACGCAGGCTGCTGCGGCGCTCGAGTCGAGCAAGGCGTTCGCCAAAGACTTCATGGCGCGCCATCACGTGCCGACCGCGCGGTATCACGTGTGTGACTCGGCGACATCCGCGCTTGCCTGGATCGAAGGTGACCCGTTCGGGTATCCGCTCGTGCTGAAGGCCGATGGTCTCGCCGCGGGCAAGGGCGTGGTGATCGTAGACGATCGCGCGGCGGCGGCGGCGACGATCCAGTCGCTGATGGTCGAGCGGCGGTTTGGCAGCGCGGGTG
Source organism: uncultured Acidobacteriota bacterium (assembly GCA_963772955.1). Lineage (GTDB taxonomy): Bacteria > Acidobacteriota > Vicinamibacteria > Vicinamibacterales > UBA2999 > Gp6-AA40. The sequence goes on from CAVYZF010000001.1 coordinate 246,604, forward strand.
ATCGAATCGTTTTCGAGGAGTTCCTTGTTGGTCAGGAGGCGTCGTACTTCGTCCTCACAGACGGCACGTCGTTTCTCACGATCGGATCTGCGCAGGATCACAAGCGCATCTTCGACGATGATCGAGGCCCCAACACCGGAGGCATGGGCGCATTCGCACCAAGTCCTCTGATCACCGCAGATGTCGAGCGCCGGGTGATCGATGAAGTCGTGCGACCGGTACTCAGCGGGATGCAGCACGAGGGCCACCCGTACCGCGGCTTCTTGTACGTCGGACTGATGTTGACTGCCGACGGTCCGAAGGTCGTCGAGTTCAACGTGCGCCTTGGCGATCCGGAGACGCAGGTCGTGTTGCCGATGCTCGACGAGGAATTGTCGTGGCTGCTCGGAGAAGCAGCGATGGGTGCGCTGCCATCTCGCTCGGCGCGCTTTCTGCCAGGTGCCAACGTCGGCGTTGTGCTGGCCGCGGGCGGCTATCCCGAAGCCGTTGAGACCGGTCAGCCGATCTCGGGTCTCGACGCGGCCGCGGCTGTACCAGATGCGCTCGTGTTCCACGCGGGAACCAGCAGGCGTGAGCGTCAGATCGTGACCTCAGGCGGACGCGTGCTCACTGTTGTCGGTCGCGGACATAGCTACAGTGCCGCAATCGAAACGGCGTATCGAGCTGCGGCATGCATCCGCTTCGAAGGGATGCAGTTCCGTCGCGACATCGGTCACAAAGCGCTGAGGGGGTCGGGAGTCATTTGATCAGGACACTTTTGATGGTGTGTTCAGCGAGTGTCCTCATTAAATGACTCCCGACCCCCTTACAAATGTGAAGTATTCGATCATCACGTTCGGCTGCCGGGTCAATCAGGCAGATTCGCTTGCGATCGCCCGCGACCTTCACGCGCGTGGCGCCGTCGAGACACCGCCGCAGGACGCCGAGCTCGTTGTGGTGAATACGTGCTCGGTGACGGCCGCCGCCGATCAGGGCGTTCGTCAAACCGTTCGTCGAGTGGTTCGAGATAACCCCGGAGTGCGAGTCGTCGTCACGGGTTGTTACGCGACGCGGCGTCCCGACGAGATCCGCGAGCTACCGAACATCCTCCATGTCGTGTCGAATGACGAGAAGGACGATCTCGTCGCGCGGCTCGCGCCCAGGATCGGACTGCCGAGTCTCGACGATGTGACGACTGCGGTGCGGTTTGGCAATGGTGACGGACCGTGCGGAGACACGCTCGCTCCAGGAACGGCAGGGCGCACCGCCCTGACGCTCCGTGTCCAGACGGGATGCGACGAGACGTGCAGCTACTGCATCATCCCGGCGACGCGAGGCAGAGGGCGTTCGCGTCCGCTGGCTGCAGTCAGTCGGCAGATCGAAGACGCGGTCGCGTCCGGCTATCGCGAGATCGCGATAGCGGGCGTGCACCTCGGCTCGTATGGCCGCGATCTCGCTGACGGCACGACACTCACGATGCTCGTGCGCGCACTCGCAGAGTGGGATGCCGGGGTGCTCTTTCGGATCAGCTCACTCGAGCCGATGGACTGCACGCCGGAAATCGTGGATCTCGTCGCATCGTCTCCGCGGCTGGCCCCGCACTTTCATCTCCCGCTGCAACACGGCTCGAACGAGATTCTGCGCGTGATGCGGCGGCCGTATACGGCCGCTGCTTACGTGACGCTGGTGTCGGCGATCCGCGCACGTATCCCGCATGCGTCGATTGGCTCCGACGTGATCGTCGGTTTCCCCGGAGAGTCCCCAACGCACTTCGCCGAGACCGAGACTGTGCTCGCCGATCTTCCGCTCACGCATTTACACGTCTTTCCGTATTCGGACCGTCCCGGAACCGACGCTTCACTGCTCGGCGGGAGAGTCGATGGCGCGGTCGTTCGCGATCGTGGCCGTCGCATTCGTGACATCGGTCACGAGATGGCGAGTCGATTTCGGCAGTCTCAGCGAGGTCTCACTCGTCGCGCGCTGAGCGTGGACGACGGCTGGTCCGCGGTGACGGACAACTATCTGAAGGTGAAGCTGGATCGGCGCCACTCGCGGAACGAGTGGATCGACGTCAGGATCGACTGAGCAGCAGCGCCATCTGCTGGGCGGCAGATTTCTTCGAGCCGCCTTCCACAATCAACTGACCGCACGCGGCGCGAATATCGCGACCGCGGCTCTTTCGCACCGACACGGTGAGATGCCGGTCGGCCAGAATCTGCGCGAAGCGATCGACGCGCGCGTCCGACGGCCGTTCGAACGGAATCCCCGGCGCGGCGTTGAGTGGGATCAGGTTGACCTTGGCCCTGATGCCCGCGAGCAGCTTCGCAAGCCGGCGCGCGTCTTCCGGCGTGTCGTTCACGCCGTTCAGGAGCACGTACTCGAATGTGATGCGGCTCCGTCGCTTCAGCGGGAATCGCCGGCACGCGTCGAGGATGGCTGCGAGCGAATACTTGACGTTCGGCGGCACCAGCGCCGTCCGCTGCTCTTCGGTCGTTGCATGGAGAGAGATGGCCAGGTTCGGCATGAGCGGTTCTCGAGCCAGGCGCTCGAGGCCGGGGACGATCCCGACCGTTGACAGCGTGATGCGACGCGGCGAGATCGACAGTCCCTCTTCGGCGTGCAGCATGCGCAACGCCTTCATCGTGTTGTCGTAGTTGTGAAGCGGCTCGCCCATTCCCATCAAGACGATGTTGAACGGTTGCTCCAGCAAGCCGGTTGCTGAGGCGAGCACCACGACCTGGCCGACGATTTCTCCTGCGGTGAGATGCCTGACAAGCCCCATCTTGCCGGTCAGACAGAAACCACAGGACATCGCGCAACCTACCTGCGTCGAGACGCAGAAGGTCATCGCGGGCGTGTCCGGGATGAACACCGATTCGATTCGGCGCCGGTCGCTGAGTTCGAGGACGAATTTCCGAGTCCCGTCCGTGGACACCTGATCGCTGACAACAGTCGGACGTCCAACTGTGAACCCCGCCTTGAGCTCGCTTCGAAGCTCCTTGGACAGGTTCGTCATCTGGTCGAAGTCGGTGACCCCGCGTCGATGAATCCAGCGATACAACTGCCTGGCGTGAAAGGCGTCGTAGCCGGCTGCCTGCAGAAGGCGCTCGAGCTCCGGCAGGTCGAGGTCCACGAGGTCTGGCTTGGGGGGAGTCATCTATCTCTCGCGTTTTCTATAGGATGCGAGCACCAAATTGTAGCATCCTCGTTTCGGGTTGCGACGGCCAAGCTGCGCGTGCTATGATGGGCACGTTCTTCTAATTCCATGTCTGTCAATGGTTTGCGGCTGAATGCCGAGTCCATGGCAGACGCGTCCCGGCAACCGCCCTCAAACGCATCCGGTGCCACAGCCAGCAATCGTTCGCGACGTGCTCCCGAATGGTCTCCGACTCCTCACCGAGCGGATGCCGCACGTCCGTTCGGTCAGTATCGGCGTCTGGCTGGCTCGTGGATCCCGCCACGAAACAGAGGAGCAGAGCGGCATCGCTCATTTCGTCGAGCACATGCTGTTCAAGGGGACTCCGACGCGGACCGCCGAGGATATCGCGCAGACCGTCGACTCTATCGGTGGCCAGATGGATGCCTTCACGGCGAAGGAGTACGCGAGCTACTACTTCAAGGTTCTTGATGAGAACCTGCCGCTGGCCGTAGAGGTCCTCGCCGACATCGTCATGAACCCGGCGTTCGGTGCTGACGACATCACCCGGGAGAAGAAGGTCGTCCTCGAAGAAATCAAGATGGTCGAGGACACCCCGGACGACCTCGTCCACGAGCTCTTCACCGAGAATCTGTGGCCCGGACATCCGCTGGGGCGGCCGATCCTCGGCACGAAGGACACCGTCGAAGCGCTGACGCAAGAGGGGCTCCGGCGTTACTTCGCTGAGACATACTCGGCCCCCAATCTGATCGTTGCGGCGGTCGGCAACATCGAGCACGAACGCGTTCGCGACCTCGTCATGAAGGCCTTCGGCACGCTCAATTCGCGGACCGAGTCGGTCACCGAGGCTCCGCCGAACGTCGTCCCGACGACGGTGATCCGCAACAAGGATCTCGAGCAGAGCCACGTGTGCCTGGGCACGGGCAGCTACCGGCAGGATCACGACGATCGTTATTCGAGCTACGTGTTGAACACGATTCTCGGCGGATCGATGAGCTCGCGTCTCTTTCAGAACGTTCGGGAAAAGCGCGGTCTGGCGTACGCGGTATTCAGTGGCCTGAGCGCGTACCGCGATGCCGGCTCGATCACGATTTACGCCGGCTGCGCGAACAGTGCTGTAGGAGAATTGATCGACGTCGTCATCGGCGAGCTGCAGCGGATGAAGAGTGAGCTGTTGCCCGAGTCCGAGCTGCGGCGCGCGAAAGATCATCTCAAGGGCAGCCTCATGCTGAACCTCGAGAGCACGTCGAGCCGGATGTCGCATCTGGCCCGACAGGAAATCTACTTCGATCGGCACTTCGGCCTGGATGAGACGCTCGAAGGCGTGGAGCATGTCTCCACGGACGATGTAAAACGGGTGGCGCAGGACCTGTTCAGGGACGCGTCGCTGGCTGCCACGGTGGTCGGGGCCGTCAACGGCCTCGAGATACCGCGGGAACGATTGGCGCTTCGGTAGCTCGTTTCGTCAGGCGGGGGCTTTCTGGTGCGGTCCTCTTCTAGAGTGTGATCTCGCTCAGATGATCCGGCGGTATACGCATCCTGAAATGGGTCGCATCTGGAGCGACCAGCGGAGATACGAGACCTGGCTGCAGGTCGAAGCGGCCGCTGCCGAGGCCATGTCGAGGGCGGGCATCGTACCGCCCGACGCGGCGCGCGATATCCGGGAGCGCGGCGCCTTCGACATCGCACGTATCGAGGAGATCGAAGAAGTCACCCAACACGACGTCATCGCGTTCACCACCGCGGTGGCGGAGCATGTCGGCCCCTCGGCGCGCTGGCTACACTTCGGCATGACGTCGTCCGACGTCATCGACACCGCGCAAGCTATCCAGATGCGCGAGGCGTGCGACCTGCTGCTCCGCGATCTCGACGCGCTGATGCAGGCTGTTCATACTCGAGCGGAGGAACACCGGCGGACGCCAATGATCGGGCGCACGCACGGTGTGCATGCCGAGCCGATGACGTTCGGCCTCAAGCTCGCGTTGTGGTACGCCGAGCTCGCGCGAGACGTGGTTCGCCTGAAGCACGCTCGCGAGGTGATTGCGGTCGGCAAATTGTCTGGCGCCGTCGGGACGTTCGCGCACCTGCCGCCGTCGATCGAGAGCGATGTGTGCCGAACGCTTGGCCTCGCTCCAGCGCCGGTCGCGTCGCAGGTCATTCAGCGCGATCGCCATGCGGAACTGATCTCGGTGATTGCCATCATCGGCTCCTCGCTCGAGAAGTTCGCGCTCGAGATTCGGGGGCTTCAGAAGACGGAGATCGGCGAGGTCGAAGAGCCGTTCGGCAAGGGGCAAAAGGGTTCGTCGGCGATGCCGCACAAGCGAAACCCGATTGGCTGCGAACAGATCGTCGGGCTCGCACGCCTGCTCCGCGGCAATGCGTCAGCCGCGCTCGAGAACAACGCGCTCTGGCACGAGCGCGACATCTCGCACTCGTCGGTCGAGCGCGTCATTCTGCCCGACAGCTTCATCGCGCTCGATCACATGCTTCGCCGCTTCACCCGCATCGTGACCGGAATGGTTGTCTACGCCGATCGGATGCGCGAGAACCTGGAGCGATCGCGCGGCGTGGTGTTCTCGGGCACCGTTCTGCTCGAGTTGGCGCGACGCGGTGTCTCGCGCGAGCAGGCGTACGAATGGGTGCAGCGCAATGCGATGCGCTCGTTCCACGAACGGCAGGATTTCAAGACACTGTTGACTGTCGGACGCCGATGTCGCCCGCGTATTGACGCCCGCGGAAATCGAGCGCGCGTTCGATCTCGACGATCAGTTGAAGCACGTGGACGATGTGTTCGAGCGTGTGTTTCAGGAGGTAGCTGTCTGATGCAGGCCCGCGTGTTTGTGACCCTCAAGCCTTCGGTTTTCGATCCACAGGGCACCACCGTTGCTGAGGCCCTCCACACTCTTGGTTACAACGCCGTCCGCGATGTGCGGCAGGGGAAGTACTTCGAGCTCGAGATCGACGCTCCGAATGCTGAAGAAGCCCGCCGCCTTGCGGCCGACGCCGCGCACAAGCTGCTGTCCAATCCCGTCATCGAGAGTTATCGCATCGAGGTGACGTCGTGAAGATCGCGATCGTCGTCTTCCCAGGCTCAAACTGCGATCACGACACCTATTACGTCGCGAAGGACGTACTCGGCCAGGATGCTGAGCTGATCTGGCATAAGGACACGAGTCTCGGCCGCGCTGATGCCGTCATTCTGCCTGGAGGGTTCGCGCACGGCGACTACCTGCGCACCGGCGCGATCGCGCGGTTCTCTCCCATCATGCCCGAGGTTGCGAAGTTCGCTGCGGCCGGTGGGCCGGTGCTCGGCATCTGCAATGGCTTCCAGGTGCTGCTCGAGGCAGGTCTACTGCCAGGCGCCATGTTGCGAAACCGTCAGCTGAAATTCCGCTGCGAGTTCCTGCACGTCCGCGTCGAGCAGACAGGCACGCCGTTCACTGGGGCGTGCCGTCCTGGTCAGATCATCAAGGTGCCGATCGCACATGGCGAGGGGAACTACTACGCCGAGCCTGACGTCGTCGAGCGGCTCGAGCAGAATCGTCAGGTTGTCTTCCGTTACGTCTCGTCGTCGGGTGAGGTGACCGAGGACTCCAATCCCAATGGCTCCGTGAACCACATCGCTGGCGTCTGCAACGAAGCGCGCAACGTCGTCGGACTGATGCCGCATCCGGAGCGGGCATGTGAACTGGCTGTCGGTAGCGCCGACGGTCTCGCGGTCTTTCAGTCACTCCTGAAATGGGGTCGGGAGTCATTTGTTGAGGACACTCTCACGACGATGACTGCGACCGGGCCCTCGACTGTCCTCATCAAATGACTCCCGACCCCATTACGGATTCCGTACTTCAGCGGCACGGTGTCACGCGGGAAGAGTACGACCGCATTGTCAGCATGCTCGGGCGAGAGCCGAATCTCACCGAACTCGGAATCTTTTCCGTCATGTGGTCCGAGCACTGCAGCTACAAGAGCTCGCGGGTGCATCTGAAAACGCTTCCGACGACTGGCCCACGCGTGCTGCAGGGGCCGGGAGAGAATGCCGGCGCCGTCGATATCGGCGATGGACTCGCTGCCGTCTTCAAGATCGAATCGCACAATCACCCGTCGTTCATCGAGCCGTACCAAGGCGCAGCGACTGGAGTCGGCGGCATCATCCGCGACATCTTCACGATGGGCGCGCGTCCGATCGCTCTGCTCAATTCCCTTCGATTCGGATCGCTCGACGACCCACTCGTTCGACGGACGATGTCGGGTGTCGTATCGGGTATCGGCGGGTACGGAAACTCGATCGGCATTCCCACCGTTGGCGGTGAGATTGGCTTCGATCGCAGCTACACCGGCAATCCGCTCGTCAACGTGTTCTGCCTGGGCATCGCGAAAGCCGACGAGATCATCAAGGGAACGGCGTCCGGCGTTGGCAACGCTGTCTACTACGTCGGCGCGAAGACAGGCCGCGACGGGATCCACGGCGCGACGATGGCCTCGGCCGAGTTCGACGACACGCTGAACGAGAAGCGCCCTGCCGTGCAGGTCGGCGATCCGTTCATGGAGAAGCTCCTGCTCGAGGCCTGCCTCGAGGTGATGAAGACCGACGCGCTCGTCGGCATTCAGGACATGGGTGCCGCGGGCCTGACGTGCTCGACTTGTGAAATGGGCTCGCGCGGTGGCGCCGGCGTCGAGATCGACGTCGCGCTCGTCCCGCAGCGGGAAACCGGCATGACGCCGTACGAAATCATGCTGTCCGAATCACAGGAGCGCATGCTGCTCGTCGTCAAGAAGGGGCGCGAGGCGGAAGTCGAGCGGATCTTCGACAAGTGGGATCTCCACGCCGTTCATATTGGTGAGGTCACATCGGACGGCCGCATGCGCGTGAAGAACCACGGTCAGGTCGTCGCAGAGATTCCGAATCATGCGCTGACCGACGAAGCGCCGATGTACCGGCGACCGATGGCGACGCCGGAGTACCTCGAGAAAGCGCAGCAGCTCGACCTCGACGCTCTCGGTGCGCCGCCGGCTCCCGCAGATGTGTTCAGGCGTTTGCTCGCGTCACCAGGTATTGCGAGCAAGCGCTGGGTGTATCGCCAGTACGACCACATGGTGCGCACCAACACGTTGCTGCTGCCAGGCATGGGTGCGGCGGTCGTGCGCGTGAAGGACACACCTCGGGCGCTGGCGATGTCGGTCGATTGCAACGGGCGCTTCGTGTATCTCGACCCGTTCCTGGGCGCACAGCTGGCCGTGGCGGAGGCGTCACGGAACGTGGCCTGTGCGGGCGGCTTGCCGATCGGCGCCACCAATTGCCTGAACTTCGGCAACCCCGAGAAGCCCGAGATCATGTGGCAGTTCGGACGCGCGGTTGAAGGCATGGGAGCCGCGTGCCGCGCACTCGACATTCCGATCACCGGTGGCAACGTCAGCCTCTACAACGAGACCGATGGCAGTGGCGTCCTGCCGACGCCTGTCATTGGCGTCGTCGGGTTAATTGAGGATGCGAGCCGCGTCGTCGGGCGAGCGTTCCGCGCCGAGGGAGACATCGTCGTGCTGCTCGGCGACACGCGGAATGAGCTGGGCGGAAGCGAGTTCCTGCACGTCGTGCACGACCAGATTCGGGGCGTGCCGCCTCAGTTGGATCTGGCTCGCGAGGCGGCCTTGCAGAGGGTCCTCGTCGAGGGCGCCGCATCCGGTGCGATCCGATCGGCGCACGACTGCGTCGAAGGTGGTGTGGCCGTCACGCTGGCGGAATGCTGCTTCGACACGCCGTTGGGCGTTGAGGTGGATCTGACGGGCGTCCCGGGGACGACGGCGTCATATCGCGAGGTGGCGACGCTCTTTTCGGAGTCGGCCTCCCGGGTCGCGGTCTCGGTTGCACCAGCGCAGCTGGCTTCGCTCCTGGCGCTGGCGTCGGCCGCGGGTGTGCCGGCAAAGCAGATTGGTCGGGTTGGCGGGAATCGGATTCAGATCGCCGTGGATGGAAAGCCGGTCGTCAACGAGCTGGTGAGCGATGCCGAGCGTATCTGGGCCACGGCAATCGAGTCGTGGTTCGAAAGGCGCCGGGCCATTGCATGACGTCGTACACTCTTACAGCGATGAGTCACCTCTGATGTTCGACAAATTCCGCGACGAGTGTGGCGTTTTCGGAATCTTCGGGCACCCCGAGGCGAGCAACCACGCTTACCTCGGCCTCTATGCGCTCCAGCATCGCGGTCAGGAGAGCGCTGGTATTGCTGCCTCCGATGGGCAACTCGTGCGCGTGTCCAAAGCGATGGGATACGTGAACGAGGCGTTCGACACCGCGTCGCTCGCCAAGCTGCCGGGTCGCATAGCGGTTGGCCACGTCCGGTACTCGACGGCGGGTGAGAGCCGTATCGCCAACGCGCAGCCGATTCTGATCGAAAGCGTGCACGGGCAGTTCGCTATCGGGCACAACGGGAACATCGTCAACGCCACGGATCTGCGCGACGCGCTCGTGCGCCTTGGCGCGATCTTCCAGGCCACCACCGACACCGAGGTCATCGTTCATCTCTTTGCCCGCTCGCGAGAAGAGGGACCCGAAGCGGCGATCGTCGACGCGCTGTCGCAAGTGCGGGGCGCCTATTCGCTCGTGATGATGACGAAGGATCGGCTGATGGCAGCGCGCGATCCTCATGGGTTCAGGCCGCTGGCCATCGGCCGTCTGGGCGACGCGTGGGTGATCTGCTCCGAGACGTGCGCGATGGATCTGATCGGTGCGACCTATCTTCGCGATGTCGAACCAGGTGAGGTCGTGGTCATCAGCGAGCAGGGCTTGAAGTCGATACGACCGTTCTTGCCTGCGCCGAAGGCGCAGTGCATCTTCGAGCACGTGTACTTCTCGCGACCGGACAGCTACGTGTTCGGTGAGAGCGTCAATGAGGTTCGCACGGAGTTTGGCCGGAAGCTCGCGCGCGAGTCTGGCGTCGAAGCGGATGTCATCGTGCCGATTCCTGACTCTGGGGTCTGCGCCGCGATTGGTTATTCCGACGCATCAGGTATTCCCATGCGAATGGGCCTGATCCGAAACCACTACGTTGGTCGTACGTTCATCGAGCCACAGCAGTCGATTCGCCACTTCGGCGTGCGCGTCAAATTGAACCCGGTGCGCAGCATCCTGGAAGGTCGCCGCGTGGTTCTCGTGGACGACTCGATCGTGCGCGGCACGACGAGCCGCAAGATCGTTCGGATGGTTCGCAGCGCCGGCGCCCGCGAAGTGCACATGCGCATCAGCTGTCCCCCGACGATCTCGCCCTGCTTCTACGGTGTGGACACGCCCCGTCGCTCGGAACTGATCGCGGCGACGCACTCGCTCGAGGAGATTCGCAAGTATCTCAACGCCGACAGCGTCGCGTATTTGAGTCTGGACGGCCTCACCGACGCCGTGAGGGGCGGTAAGCAGCACTACTGCACGTCGTGCTATACGGGTGTGTATCCAGTCGCATTCCCGCGTGATGAGGAAGCGTACTTGCAGCTGGCGCTCAAGCTGAATCCGGCGCCAGAGGAACTGGATCTACCGATCGCCATCCCTGACTACGTAAAGGATCCGGTCGCCCGTTGAGGCGATCCACAATGCGCCTGAGGCTCCTGCCGTTCCTGCTCGCCCTGCTCGTCGCCGCGACATTCGAGCCGCGCGTACGCGCGCAGACACCCGCGGCCGCGCCTGATCTCAAACAGAACATCACGAACCTCGCGTCGTTGGATTTTCCGGTTCGGATGCAGGCTGCCAGGCTGATCCGCCGGACGGCCGAAACCCAGGCGGTTCCAGCTCTCAGGGAAGCGGCGAGACGCGATTCGAACGAGTTCGTTCGCTATCGTGCACTGGTCCTGCTGACCGCGTTCAACGATCGCGGAACGCGCGACTTGATGCACGAGTTGATGCGGGATCGCAACGACAGAGTGCGCGAGGTCGCATACAAATGGCTCGAGCGCAATCCAGACCCTCAGTTGGCCGATGCGCTCGTTATGGCCTTGCAGACCGAGCAGTCGGAGTTCGTTCGACCAGCGCTCGTCGGCGCTCTCGCGGCGCTCGGCAGCGATCAAACAGTGCAACGCGCGATGGTGGCTGAGATTGGCCGCGGTCTCGACTTCTTCCGCAGCGCGGTCATCGAGGCGCTGGGTCGTCATCGCGCGGTCTACGCCGTCGACGGGATTGCGGCCACGAGCAAGCTGGAGGGACCGCTCCAGGACGATTCGATCCTGGCCCTGGGTCGAATCGGCGGGACGCGCGCGACGATGGCGATCGGCGAGTTCAGCGGCGGGACACCTGAGGCCGTGCAGATGGTCCGTGGCGTCCGATGTCTGATCGGTGAGATGTGCGCGGAGCATATCGCCGCGCTCGTTGCGGCGGCGTCCTCCGACGAAGGAAGACCGAGTACCATTCGCGGCGCGCTCGATGCGCTCGAGGCCGTTGCGCAGAATCGCAATGAAGCTGCGCTGTCGGCGCTGTTCACGCTCGCGAAGAACAGCGCACTGCGGGAGAACGTCGCCGTCGCTGTTGCCAGCGTCGCCCTCCGTCAGCCGGACTGGATCGTCGAGAGGCTCAATGCGGCGGATGCCCCGACCCGGGAGTCGGCCATCACGATGCTCAAGGACGGTTTCGACAGTCTCGAAGAAGACTTCGCTGAAGAGCAGTTCTTCGCGTCCGTGCGAGCCGGGTACTGGCGCGCCACGGATGGTTCCGCCGGGCGGTCGCTTGCTGAGACCCTCATCAGGCGCCTCGAGTTCTAACCACAGGTACGAGGTTGATGGATTACAAAGCATCCGGCGTCGACATCGACGCAGGAAACGAAGCCGTCCGCCGGATTCGCGGCCTGGCGCGATCCACGTTTACTCCAAACGTGTTGTCCGACATCGGTTCCTTCGGAGGCCTGTTTCGATTCACGACCGGCAGCTTTCAGGATCCGGTTCTCGTATCAAGCGCCGATGGCGTGGGCACGAAGCTGCGGGTGGCGTTCCTCGCAGGCAAGCACGACACGGTCGGCGAAGATCTCGTCAATCACTGCGTGAACGACATTCTCGTGCAGGGCGCGGAGCCGCTCTTCTTCCTGGACTACTTTGGCACCGGCCGATTGTCACCTGCTGTCGCGGAATCGGTCGTGACAGGCATGGCACGCGCGTGCCGCGAGAATCACTGTGCGTTGCTCGGCGGCGAGACGGCGGAGATGCCTGGTTTCTACGCCGATGGTGAATACGACATCGCTGGATTCATCGTTGGCGTCGTCGACCGGCCGCGGCTCATCACCGGCGCGCATATCAAGTCCGGGGATGTCCTCATCGGCGTGCCCTCGACGGGCCTGCATACGAATGGCTACTCGTTGGCCCGCCGGATCGCCTTCGATCATCTTCAACTCGAGGTCGACAGCTTCGTCCCCGAGTTGAACCGCACGATCGGCGACGCCTTGCTCGAGCCGCATCGGTCGTACCTGCCATTGGTGAAGCCACTTCTGACCGCGGGCCTGATCAAAGGCATGGCTCACATCACTGGTGGCGGGATCACCGAGAACCTTCCGCGCATCCTGCCTGAAGGAACAGCGGCACGTGTGCGCACATCGTCGTGGACCGTTCCTCGCGTGTTTGGCTGGCTGCAGGACAGCGGTCGTGTGCCTGTGTCCGACATGATGCGCACGTTCAACATGGGCATTGGATTGATCGTCGCGGTAGCCCCAGACAAGGCTGATCAGGTGAAGTCGGCCCTTGGCGGGAGCATCATCGGCGACATCGTCCCTGGCGAGCCGTCAGTTACATACGTGTAATGGGGTCGGGAGTCATTTGTTGAGGACACTCCTCGCGAGCGAGCTTCGACCGCCTCCCTCGGACACCGCTGCGCAAGACACCCAGCTCCTTCTTCACTGCACGACACCAATCCTCTTTGCCGAAGGGTTGGCCACGTGCCACGGCTTCTTTGAAGGCCATCACTTCGGCCTCGGTCTGGGGTTCGTCTACCAGTGCAGTCCATCCCGCCGGACAACTGACTGGCCATGGAGCCAGGAACGACGATTCGTGCTTCAGGCGCCTCGAAAGGCTTGACCACGGCCAGTCTTCTGATCGATTGACGAGAGCCGCACGCAGTGGATTCCGTTCGACGTATCGACACACCCACAGGAAGTGGTTATCGTCGCCGATCGGAATCGCCTTGAACCGCCCTTGGTAAACTGCTCCCTGTCCCTCGAGTCCACGATGTATCTGCCATCGTCTGGCATGGGTGGTCGTCAGCCAGTGCATGAAACGCGAGAGCGCTCCATCGGCGTTTGCCGAGAGCAAAAGATGCCAGTGGTTTGGCATCACACAGTACGCAAAAAGAGAAACGCGGTGTCGGGCGGCTGCCGAATCAAGCACTCCCTCGAACGCGGTGTAGTCTTCAGCAGTCTCAAAGAGAGTCGAACGTTTCGCAGCTCTGTTGACGACGTGGAAGAACAAACCGGCAGTAGAAACGCGAGGCCGTCTTGGCATGACCGTGAGTCCCACGCAATGCCGGTGCCGCACGCTGCATGCTTTGTGAGTGTCCTGATCAAATGACTCCCGACCCCATTTCCGGCCGTCGACTGGGTGTGCTGATCTCCGGTCGTGGCAGCAATCTTCAGGCGCTGATCGATGCGGTGACCGACGGCCGCCTCGACGCCGCCATCTCGGTCGTGATCTCCAATCGCGAGGATGCAGGTGGCCTCGAGCGCGCGCGGCGCGCGGGTATCGAAGCCATCTGTCTGAGTCATCGCGGCTGGGCGTCGCGCGATGACTACGATCGCGTACTGGTAAAGGAGCTTCAGCAACGCGGTGTGGATCTGGTGTGCCTCGCCGGATTCATGCGTGTGTTCAGTCCCGTGATGATCGAGGCCTTCTCCAATCGCATCGTCAATATCCATCCGTCGCTGCTGCCGTCGTTTCCTGGCGTAGATGCCCAGCGGCAGGCCTTCGAACATGGTGTCAAGGTGACCGGTGTCACGGTGCATCTTGTGACGACGGATCTCGATAGCGGTCCAATCGTCCTGCAGCGCGTCGTGCCCGTGCTCGACACGGATACGGCCGACACACTGGCCGCGCGGATTCTCGCGGAAGAGCACCGCGCGTACGTGGACGCGGTGAGGATTCTGCTCGAGGAATCGTGGGCGGTCGACGGTCGACGCTTCGTCAGGCGTGCGCGCGTCGGCGAAGCGTCAGCAGCGCGACCTCCGGTGGGCAATTGATTCGCACCGGCACGTAGATCGTCCCAACGCCCCGACTCACGAAGATCGACGTGTCGTCCTGCTGACCCAGACCTGACCAGACAGGAAAACCGCGCCTCGCAATCGCGCCGAAACCAGGCAGGACGATCTGTCCGCCGTGCGTATGGCCGGACAGAACCGCCGGTACCTTCAGACGTGCCGCCTCCACCAGGCGGCGAGGATCGTGTGCGAGCAAAAGAAGCGTGCCCTCGGCACCTTTCAGGACCCGTGCGATGTTCTCGGCGCGTCTTGTCCAGAAACGAATACCGGCCAGCGTCAGCGTCTCGCCGCGAATTGACAACTGCGTTCGCTGATCCTTGAGCACGACGAATCCCTTGTCCGTGAGAGCGGCGGGCATGTCGCGATCGTCATCGTGATTGCCGAGGACCGCGAACACCCCGTGTGGCGCCCGCAGCGATCCAAGCAACTCCGCCACCGGACCGACGAACGCGCGATCGCCAAAGGTCACGTAGTCGCCGCCGAGGACGATGAGATCGGGGCGAGCGGACATGGCAAGCTCGATCGCCTGACTGACATCGGCTGCCGGCACGATGCGACTGTGATGGATGTCGGTGATGAGACTGATGCGAAGACCGTCGAGGGCTGGGGGCAAGCCAGAGACCGGTAGCGTCGCGCTCGTCATGCCGATACGGTGACGTTCGATCGCAGCGCCGTACGTGAGGCCGGCAGTGGCCGAACCGACCGTTGTCGCGATCACCGTCTTGATGGCTGTGCGCCGGCTGATGGACATGCGTCGCTTGGTCTTCAGTCCTCGGTCTTCAGTCTACAGTCTACGACCGCCGCAGGACGGGGGACCGTGGACCGAGGACCGGAGACGGTATATTTGAGGTCCCATGAGCCTGTATGACGAGTTGAAATGGCGCGGTCTCGTGTATGACGCCACCGAGGGTGTACGCGAGGTCTTGGCGCGCGAGCGCGTTGTGGGCTACATCGGATTCGACCCGACGGCGTCGAGTCTTCACGTTGGTTCTCTGCTCGTGATGATGGCTCTCGCGCATATGCAGCGGCAGGGTCATTCGCCGATTGCGCTGGTTGGCGGTGGCACCGGTCTCATTGGCGATCCGAGTGGGAAGACCGCCGAGCGGCAGCTCCTGACTCTCGATCGCGTCGAGGAGAACGTGCACGGCATTCGCGCGCAGCTTGCACGATTTCTCGACTTCGATCGTCCGCAGAATCCTGCGAAGCTCGTGAACAATGCGGACTGGCTGGCGACGCTCGGTGCGATCGAGTTCATGCGTGACGTTGGCAAACATTTCACCGTCAACGCGATGCTCGCGAAGGAGTCCGTCAAGCGCAGGACGGAGAGCGAAGACGGGATCTCGTACACGGAGTTCAGCTACTCGCTCTTGCAGGCATACGACTATCTCGTGCTGCACGATCGATTCGGATGCACGCTGCAGATGGGCGGCAGCGATCAGTGGGGCAACATCACCGCGGGAATGGATCTGATTCGTCGGGTGCGAGGCAGCAAGGCGCACGGCCTCGTGTTGCCGCTCGTCACGACTGCGTCAGGCACCAAGTTCGGCAAGACCG
>CAVYZF010000001.1:267500-277786 GCA_963772955.1 uncultured Acidobacteriota bacterium
GAAGTGAGAATCTTCCCCGCCGTAAGCCTAAGGTTTCCTGAGGTAGGTTCGTCCGCTCAGGGTTAGTCGGGAGCTAACGCGAGGCCGAAAGGCGTAGCGGATGCACATCCGGTTAATATTCCGGAACTACCTATTCCACGTTATTACGAAGGGGGGACGCAGGAGGCTAACCAGGCCCACGATTGGACGTGTGGGTTGAGGCTCGTAGGGAGATCTGCCAGGTAAATCCGGTGGGTCGTTAATCCTGAGGGGCCAGAGCGATCGCCGCAAGGCGAACAAAGCTGGTGACGCCACGCTGCCGAGAAAAGCCTCTAAGGAGTGGAGTGGGTACCCGTACCGCAAACCGACACAGGTAGGCGAGGAGAAAATCCTCAGGCGCAAGTGTGATCCCTCGTTTAGGAACTCGGCAAATTGACCCCGTAACTTCGGAAGAAGGGGTGCTCCGCTATCGTCAGCTGGTTTACCCAGCGAAGCGAGAGGGAGTTGCAATAAAGAGGCTCAGGCGACTGTTTACTAAAAACACAGGGCTCTGCGAAGTCGAATACGACGTATAGGGTCTGACGCCTGCCCGGTGCCGGAAGGTTAAAGGGAGAGGTTAGTCGCAAGGCGAAGCTTTGAACTGAAGCCCCGGTAAACGGCGGCCGTAACTATAACGGTCCTAAGGTAGCGAAATTCCTTGTCGGGTAAGTTCCGACCTGCACGAATGGCGTAACGATCTGAGCGCTGTCTCAACGAGGAGCACTGCGAATTTGTGGTACCGGTGAAGACGCCGGTTGCCCGTCACAAGACGAAAAGACCCCGTGCACCTTTACTACATCCTAGTAGTGAATGCTGACGCAGTATGCGCAGGATAGGTGGGAGGCTTTGAACCCGGGATCTCGGTCTCGGGGGAGCCAACGGTGAGATACCACCCTTACTGCTTCGGCGTTCTAACCTCGTTCTGTTATCCAGATCAGGGACACTGCTAGGTGGGTAGTTTGACTGGGGCGGTCGCCTCCTAAAGAGTAACGGAGGCGCTCGAAGGTTCGCTCAGGCTGTTTGGAAATCAGCCATAGAGTGCAAAGGCATAAGCGAGCTTGACTGCGAGATCTACAAATCGAGCAGGTGGGAAACCAGGACTTAGTGATCCGGTGGTTCCGCGTGGAAGGGCCATCGCTCAACGGATAAAAGGTACGCCGGGGATAACAGGCTGATCCTAGCCAAGAGTTCACATCGACGCTAGGGTTTGGCACCTCGATGTCGGCTCATCGCATCCTGGAGCTGTAGCAGGTTCCAAGGGTCCGGCTGTTCGCCGGTTAAAGCGGTACGTGAGCTGGGTTTAGAACGTCGCGAGACAGTTCGGTCTCTATCTGTGATGGGCGCAGGAGATTTGAGTGGGGCTGACCTTAGTACCGAGAGGACCGGGTTGGACGGACCTCTAGTGTATCGGTTGTCGCGCCAGCGGCAGTGCCGAGTAGCTACGTCCGGAAGGGAGAAACGCTGAAGGCATCTAAGCGTGAAACCCTCCACGAGATGAGATCTCCCAGGGAGTAACATCCCTCTGAAGGCTCCTGGTAGACGACCAGGTTGATAGGCCAGGTGTGGAAGCGCAGCAATGCGTTAAGCTAACTGGTACTAATGAGCCGTGAGGCTTGACCATATATCTACCGCAACGCCTTGACGGCGTTGCTTAGTCTCTTCTTATCTGTAAAGTGGGAGAAGAGAACTGCCGTTTGCAGGGTATTCAGTTGTTATTGTTCTTTGAAAGATGACGGAGCGCCTCCGCGCGCGACAACCCTAAGGAACGGCGTTAAGCCGTTCCGGTAGATAGCGAGACTATCTGAGGGAAAGCGAGCGTCGGGTGTTCCCGAAGATAGTCTGGGACGATCCACCTTCGCGCCTGTGGCGCTACGGTGGACAGGTCGGAATAAGAAGGCCTGTCCGCCGAAGCTCGCGATAGCGAGCGAAGTTGGAACCCCAGGCAACCAGTTTCCCGGTGGTCATAGGGGCAGGGTCACACCCGTTCCCATTCCGAACACGGAAGTTAAGCCTGCCACCGCCGATGGTACTGCATGCGCAGGTGTGTGGGAGAGTAGGTCGCTGCCGGGATTATTTTTTGAGGAACGTCGTAAGCACGTTCGGTAGACCCAGAGGAAAGCCCGCTTCAATTCGAAGCGGGCTTTCTTTCATGTACGGCTTGTCACCTTAAGTTCTCTATCGAGCAGACAAGATGAGGCCTGCGCCGCGAAATCATGGGCAAGTCGGAGCGAGCCTCAAGAACAGCGTTGACTTCGATGTGTGGGCGGTCTACAGATCGCAGCTCATCCGCTATGAGCTCACACCGAACTGCCGCTGCCTTTGCACTTGCCTTACTGGTCCTCACGACCGCTCGAGGACAGTCCGCCGATCAGGTTCTTGTCGCTGCCGGATCCACCTGGCGATACAACGATACGGGCGCCAACCTGGGCACGGCCTGGCGATCACTCGGCTATAACGACTCCGCATGGGCGTCGGGCCTCGCCCAGCTCGGCTACGGCGATGGCGATGAGTCGACGCAGATCTCGTTCGGAACCAACCCGAACAATCGACGAATCACCTACTACTTCCGCCGCACCTTCGACGTTGCCAACCCTACGGCCATTGCGGCGCTGGCCGTTCGCTTCGTCCGTGACGACGGCAGCGTGATCTACCTCAACGGCGTGGAGGTGGTGCGCTCAAACATGCCGAGTGGCACAGTGAGCTACACCACGCGCGCGACCGCCGCGATCGGCGGCGCCGACGAGAGTCACATGGCTTGAAGCGCCAATCGATCCGGCCCGCCTCGTGGCAGGTACCAACGTCATCGCCGTGGAAGTTCATCAGCAGTCGCCAACGAGCACAGACGTCAGTTTCGATCTCGAGCTGCGGGCGACGCCCACGCCAGCACAGGGTCCGACCGTCAGCCTGATCTCACCGGTACATCAGAGTGTTTCGAACCTCGCTGGCGTGACGTTCACGGCGTCTGCATCCGCGGCTGCGGGCCTTGCTAACGCGACGTTGTTTCTCGGCGACCCACCGACGACGATCAACTTCAGCGGACCGACGCAGATCGATGACGCGCAGATCGTCGCTGACTCGCCGACGCTCGCCGACGGGTCGGGACTGTCGTTGAACGTCGACGGTCAGAGCCCACACGCCCACGCACTCGTGAAGGTTCCGCTACTGGTGGGCAGCGGCGCTGGGCAGGTGCCGCCCGGAGCCATGATTTCAAGTGCGACTCTCAGCTTGAACTGTACAAACGCGGGTCAGGCGATGCGCGTCTACCGGCTCACGCAATCGTGGGTCGAAGGACGAAGCGACGTGGAACGAGCGAGCCATAGGCCAGCCGTGGGGTGCTGCGGGCGCGGACGGCGCGGCATCGAACTCCGGCGTCGCCGTCACCGCGGACTGTACGGCGCCCGGTGTTCGACAGATCGATCTCACATCGATCGTCCAGGAGTGGGCGAACGGAACGCCGAACCACGGCATCGTCTTCGTCGAGTCCGGCACTGACGGCATCGACTTCGACAGCAGCGAGTCCGGGAATTCGCCGGCTCTCAGCGTCACCTTCAAGACGGCACTGCAATCAGTTCAGACGCAGCTGCTTTCCGGAATCTCCTCTCCCGTCAGTTTCGCGACGACGCTTCCGATCGGTCGCACCTATCAGTGGAACGTGCGAGTCACCGACGCAAGCGGACAGCAAGGCTGGGCGCCGGCCGACTACGAGTTGACAGTGGATGCGGCGTCACCCGACGAACCGGTTGCCGTGTTTCCGCTCAATGGTGCATCGGGTGTCAGTTCGTCGCCGACACTTCAGGCCAGCGTGAGCAATCCCTTGGGCGGTGTCCTGAACGTGACCGCCGCGGTCAGACCTGTCAGTGCGCCGGAGTTCACGATCATCGCGCTGCCGGACACGCAGCACTACTCCGAGTCGTTCCCCGCCGTCTTCACGGCGCAGACGCAGTGGATCGTAAACAACGTGGCTTCGCGCAACATCGTGTTCGTCACACACGAGGGTGACCTCGTCGAACACAACAGCAATGCGACGGAATGGCAGCGCGCCAACACCAGCATGAGCCTGCTGGACGGCGTCGTTCCCTACGGGATGGGCCCAGGCAATCACGATCAGCCGACGACTCTCTACAACCAGGTCTTTCCGTATACGCGTTATCAGGGACTCCCTTGGTACGGCGGACACTTTGAAAACCTGAACGACAACAACTATCAGCTCTTCTCCGGCGGCGGGATGGATTTTGTCATCGTCCACCTCGCCTTCTGTCCGCCCGCAGCAGCCGTCGCCTGGGCCGACTCGATCTTCAAGCTGTATCCCGAGCGCATCGGGATGATGACTACTCACGGCTATCTGGGGCTGGGCGCCGTCAGGTCGGTGCACGTGTGCGGGAGCACACAGTACCTGTGGGACGGCCTCGCACCAGGAAATTCGAACCTGCGATTCATGCTGAGTGGCCACGTGCACGGCGAAGCACGCCGAACGGACACGATCAACGGACGCACAGTGTTCCAGATGCTCGCCGACTATCAGGACCGAGCCAGTGGTGGTGAAGGATGGCTGCGCATTCTGAGGTTCGTCCCCGCCGAGGGCAAGGTGTACGTCCAGACCTACTCGCCCTGGCTGAATCAGTACGAGACCGACGCCGACAGCGAGTTCACGCTCGACTTCGACATGGGAGGCGCATTCACTGACGTCGGGAGCACCTCGACACAGAGCGGGTCCATCGCTTCCATTCCAGTGCCGGGACTTGATCTGAACACGCAGTATGAATGGCGGGCGACTGTGACGAACGCCGCTGGCAAGAGTCGGGTCGGCCCGACATGGCGATTCACGACGGGAGCTGCGGGCCCGATCAATCAACCCCCTGTTGCAAGCAATCAAGTGATCACTGCCGTCGAAGATGTATCCGCTGTCGTATCGCTCTCCGCGACAGATCCCGAAGCGAGTCCACTCACGTTCACGATCCTCAGCGGGCCAGCGCACGGTCCTCTGACTGGGGCTGCTCCTTCGCTCATCTACCAGCCTGCTCCCGATTTCAACGGCGCAGACAGCATCACGTTCCGCGCCAGCGATGGCCAAGCTAACAGCAACGTCGCCACGATCGCGATCCAGGTGCAGGCTCAGAACGATCCACCGCTTGCCGCTGGCGATGGCTACAGTGTCTCTGGGGATAGTGTGTTGACCGTTGCAGCTCCGGGCGTTCTCGGCAACGACTCGGATGTGGACAGCGCTACGCTGCAGGCGCAGGTCGCGGCGGGCCCATCCCACGGCGCGCTTGTCTTGAGCGCCAACGGATCGTTCGTGTATACGCCGACGACTGGTTACATCGGCTCGGATTCCTTCAGCTACGTCGCGTCTGATGGTCAATCTGCTTCTGGGATCGCGGTTGTCGCGTTGACCATCACGCCGCCAGTCGATACAACCCCGCCTGTTCGTTCCGGTGGTCAACCGACGGGTGTACCTGCTGCTGGAACGACTCAGACGACGATCAGCCTGACGACGAACGAGCAGGCGACGTGTCGCTATGCGACGACGACCGGCGTCGCGTACACCGCCATGCCGAATGCGTTCTCGACAACTGGCGGGACGAGTCACTCGACGCTCGTCGCTGGGTTGTCCAGCGGCACGAGCTACGCGTATCAGGTTCGTTGCCAGGATCTGACTGGCAATCAGAATCTGAATGACTTCTCGATTGCGTTTTCAGTTGCCGTCCAGCCGGATACAACCGCCCCCACAGTCAGCGTCTCGGCGCCGCGCCGGGTTCGATTCTCCGGGAACGGTCACTGTCACGGCTGCCGCCTCGGACGGTGTGGGAGTCGTTGGCGTCCAGTTCCTTCTTGATGGACTGGCGCTCGGTTCGGAGGACACTGCCGCTCCGTTCAGCGTCTCGTGGAACTCGATTGGAAGCTTCAACGGGAGTCATCAGCTCTCCGCGCGCGCGCGCGTGATGCGGCCGCCAATCAGGCGACCGCCGTGGTCGTCGTCGGTGGTCGACAACATCGTTGTTCCGCCCGGTGTCGTTGGTCTGGTGGCGTCGTACAGTTTCAACGAAGGGTCGGGCACGTCACTCATCGACAGAACAGGATCTGGACATACCGGCACGCTCTCGGGTGCGACGTGGACAAGCGCTGGGAAGTATGGCGGAGCGCTGTCGTTCGACGGTGTGAATGATTGGGTCACGATCGTCGACGCAAACGACCTCGACTTCACGACTGGGATGACGCTCGAGGCCTGGGTGCGGCCGACGAGCGTGAGCGGATGGCGCACGGTCATGCTCAAAGAACGGACCGGCGGGTTGGCGTACTCGCTGTACGCGAGCAATGACCTCGCTCGCGCAGACGGCTACGTGCGCGTCTCTAACAGCGATGTTGGCGTGGCCGCACCCGCAGCGCTAGTCGCCAATCAATGGAGTCACCTCGCGCTTACGTACAATGGTGTGCGGATGCGCCTGTATGTGAACGGAGCTCAGGTCACTGAAAGGTTATTGACAGGGACCATCACGGCCTCAACGGGAGTCTTGAGGCTCGGTGGGAACAGCGTGTGGTCGGAATTCTTCCGGGGCAGCTCGACGAACTCCGTGTTTACAACCGCGCGCTTGGTGCCGCAGAAATCCAGGCCGACCTGTCAGCGCCAGTTCAGTGAGTTGAGGCAAACCACGTCCCTCTGGGCACCACTTTCGCCTCGAGGGGCCATCCCCCAAAGAGCGTGACCTCGGAGACCTCAGTCTTCCGTGTAGCCGAATTGCCAGCCGTTTCCATGCTCACCTGATCGGTCTTTACGCCTGAATCTCGCTCCCTCTGCCCGGTCTTTCGTGGCGCGTTCATTGCTCATCCGCACCACCTTCTTCTTGTGTTCGCCTTCAATGCGCGCGGGAGTTTCGATGACCAGCATCAGTGTGCCCAGTCACAGATCGCACCTCGCATGGACGATCGTGGCGCTTGCCATTGCTATCGGATTCAGCAACGGACATCTCCGCACTCTGATCGCCCAGGGCCCTCCCGATCCCTGCACGACCTCGCCGATCAATCCAATCGCGTGCGAGAACAGCAAGCCCGGCAACCCGGCGAGTGAATGGGATATTTCTGGCGCGGGCAGCGCCTCAATTCAGGGGTTTACCACCGATATCAGCGCGATCCCTGGTGAGACCGTCCGCTTCAAAGTCGACACGACGGCGACGGCATTCCGAATCGACATCTATCGCCTCGGCTACTACGGTGGCCAAGGCGCCCGCAAGATCGACACGATCCCGGCGTCTGCAACGGTTCCGCGCAGTCAGCCTGACTGTCTCACGGACAGCGGTACCGGGCTGATCGACTGTGGAAATTGGAGCCAGTCCGCGTCCTGGGTCGTTCCCGCAGGAGCAGTGTCAGGTATCTACGTTGCCAAACCTGTGGTCCTGCGGGGCCGGCGGGATCAAGCCATGTTGTCTTCGTGGTTCGTGATGATGCGAGCCACTCCGACATTCTCTTCCAGACATCAGACACGACGTGGCAGGCCTACAACCAGTTTTTACGGAGGGAACAGCCTTTACGTTGGGTCGCCTGCCGGCCGCGCGTAAGAAGTCAGCTACAACAGGCCTTTCACTACCCGGGGAACATCTCCCCGAGGATTGGGTCTTCAACGCCGAACACCCGATGGTCCGTTGGCTTGAAGCCAATGGCTTCAACGTCAGCTACTCAACTGGCGTGGACACCGATCGCCGAGGTAACGAGTTGCTCGAGCACAAGGTGTTCATGTCCGTCGGCCACGACGGGTCTGTTCCGGCGACCAACGCACCAACGTTGAAGCGGCGCGCGCGGCGGGCATCCACCTTTCATTCTTCAGTGGCAACGAGGTCTTCTGGAAGACCAGATGGGACGCGAGCATCGACGGCAGTGGGTCGCTGTACCGAACGCTCGTCACCTATAAAGAAACGCACGCCAACTCGAAGATCGATCCGACAGCAGTATGGACTGGAACGTGGAGGGATCCCCGCTTCAGCCCTCCGTACGACGGAGGCCGTCCGGAAAACCCGCTCACAGGCGCCATCTTCACCGTCAATTGCTGCACCTTTACGATCAACGTTCCCGAGGTCTACGGAAAGGCCCGTTTCTGGCGCAACACATCCGTCGCGACGCTGGCACCCGGACAAACTGCGACGCTCGCCACCAATACGCTGGGCTATGAGTGGGACGAAGATCTGGATAACGGTTTTCGCCCGCCCGGCCTCATGCAGTTGTCGTCGACAACCGTCAGCGGCGTCGACTATTTGCAGGACTACGGATCGACGTATTCGTCAGGGACGGCTACCCACAGCCTGACGCTCTATCGCCACACGAGTGGGGCTCTGGTTTTTGGTGCTGGAACAGTTCAGTGGTCGTGGGGACTCGACGGCAACCACGATCGCGGCGCTTCGACTCCTGACGTGCGAATGCGACAGGCAACAGTCAATCTGCTCGCCGACATGGGCGTGCAGCCATCAACGATCCAGTCAGGCCTCTCTCTCGCGACGGCTTCAAACGGCACGACTCCGCCTCTTACCACGATCACGGCACCCATCTCTGGTGCGTCAGTGGCACCTGGCTCTCTTGTTTCTGTTGCCGGCACCGCCTCGGATTCGGGCGGGATCCTGTCGACGGTGGAAGTGTCGACCGACGGGGGATCGACGTGGAAGCGCGCAACCGGACGAGCGTCGTGGACGTTTAGTTTCACGACTGGCAGCTCAGGGCCGCTCGCGATCAAGGCCGAGCGGTCGACGACAGTGGCAACCTCGAAATTCCCGGTGCCGGCGTGACGATCACTGTGACCGCACCGACCGGTACCGTGGGACTGGTCGCAGCCTACGCGTTCGACGAAGCCTCGGGTGCGACGACGATCGATTCGTCGGGGCGTGGGAACAACGGCACCTCACCAACGCGACGCGAGCCGCCGGGAGGAACGGCGGCGGCCTAAACTTCAACGGGTCGAACGCATGGGTGACGGTGCCCGATGCGCCATCGCTCGACCTGACGACTGCGATGACGATTGAGGCTTGGGTTCGTCCGACGACGTTGTCGAACTGGCGAACGGTTCTCATGAAGGAAACGGCTGGCGGTCTGGCGTACACCCTGTACGCGCACGACGGCTCTCGCCCAGCGGTGTACGTCAACACGGGTGGCAGCGATATCGATGCGACTGGCTTGGCAGGCCTCGCGACCAACACCTGGACGCACCTGGCTGCGACCTATGATGGCGCCAATGTGCGGCTCTATGTGAACGGCGCCCTTTCGGCGACGCGCGCTGTAACTGGCGCTCTTCGTGCGTCCAGCAATCCACTTCGCATCGGCAACAGCCCTTGGGGAGAGTACCTCTCGGGATCAATCGACGACGTCCGCGTGTACACCTTCGACGCTGACGGCTGCGCAAATCGTCAGCGACATGAACACGCCGGTTGGCGGATATCCTCCGCCGGATACGTTCCCGCCCCCAGGTCTTATCTGTGTCTCCCGTCAGCGGCGCAACGAATGTAGGCATTTCGACCGTTGTGACGACTACATTCGACGAGCCGATGGCCCCGGCCTCGATCACCGGTACGACATTCGAATTGAGGGACGGAGCGAACCAATTGGTCTCCGCCGCCGTGACGTACGACGCCGCAAACCAAAGAGCGACTCTCGATCCAGCTGATGTCCTCGCACCGGCAACGACCTACACCGTTACGGTGAAGGGTGGCGCAACGGACCCGCGAGTGAAGGATGTGGCCGGGAACGCACTTGCGGCGAATGTGACATGGTCGTTCACCACAGTGCCGATGCCTCCGAACGAAGGCCCGGGCGGACCGATTCTGGTGATCGGTAGTGTCGCGAACCCGTTTGGACGCTACTACGGAGAGATTCTCAGAACTGAAGGCTTGAACCTATATACGGTGACCGACATTTCACTTGTCACAGCGACGACGCTAAATAGCTACGACATTGTGATCCTTGGCGAGATGAACCTGAGTGCTTCGCAGGTCAACATGCTTACCACCTGGGTCACAGCGGGTGGAAACCTGATCGCGATGCGCCCTGACAAACAGTTGGCGGGCTTGCTCGGCATCACCGACGCGGGGGCGATGCTGGCAGATCGATACCTGCTTATCAACGGCTCGGGCCCAGGGGCGGGGCTCGTCAACCAGACCATTCAGTTCCACGGTGCGGCCAATCGCTACACGTTGGGCAGCGCAACAGCCGTGGCGACGCTTTACTCCAGCGCAACGACAGCTACGGCGAACCCCGCAGTGACTCTTCGAGGTGTCGGGTCGAGTGGAGGCCAGGCA
>CAVYZF010000002.1:0-174482 GCA_963772955.1 uncultured Acidobacteriota bacterium
GTCAAAAATCCCCGTCGCGATCACGAAAGCGCGAGAATGCGGCCGAGAATCTATTTCTGGAGCCGAGGATCGTGCGGCCGAGCCTTTCCAGCGAGCTGCGCAGGCCGTCATCCTCGACGCCGCCGACGACACCGGCGATCCTGCCTTCCTCGTCGGCCGAAAGCGGCCGTGGCCGCGGCTTCGGCCTGGCCGCCTCGGAACGCACCGGCTTCTGCACGATCCTGATGCGGCCGATGGCGTTGAAGCCGAGGAAGGCGTTGACCCGGCCGATGATCTCGCCGGTCTCGTGCTGCACATGCAGTGCGGCCATGCCCTCGCAGGCGATGACCAGCGTCGCCGGCTGGAACGGATCGTCCTCATGCATGCGCCGCGGCCATACGATCTTTTCGGGCCGCGAGTGGCTGCTGAGCCGCGGGCCGGCGATCTCGTCCCACGACTGGACGAGCCCGATCGAGATGCCGGCGCGTTTGCGCAGCATCGGATCGAGGATCGCGGTTGCCAGATCGCTCACCGGCACGGGATTGCCTCTGCCGCCTTTTGCCTGCCATGAGCCTTCACCAGGCGCGCGTGAAATCGGGCGGCACATTACGGGATCAATGTCACTGCGCAACCAGCCCCGCAATAGCCGAGCCGGCGATGACGGCAAAATCGCCGCCGCGCTGCTCGCCTGGTACGACCGCCATCACCGCGACCTGCCGTGGCGCGTCTCGCCGCCGCGCTGGCACGCGGCATCGGCCCGATCCTTACCGCGTCTGGCTGTCCGAGGTCATGCTGCAGCAGACGACGGTCGAGGCGGTGAAGCCCTATTTCCGCGGCTTTCGTCGAGCGCTGGCCCGACGTCGACGCGCTGGCCGCGGCCGACAGCGACGACGTCATGAAGGCCTGGGCCGGGCTCGGCTACTATTCGCGCGCCCGCAATCTCAAGACTTGCGCCGATCATCGTCGCGCGCGACCACGGCGGCCGTTTCCCGACACGGAAGACGGCCTGCGCGCGCTGCCGGGCATCGGCGCCTACACCGCGGCGGCGATCGCCGCGATCGCCTTCGACCGCCCGGCCGCGGTGGTCGACGGCAATGTCGAGCGGGTGATCTCGCGGCTCGATGCGATCGAGACGCCGCTGCCGGCCGCCAAGCCGCGTGATCCACGCGCATCGTCGAGACGCTGGTGCCGGCATCGCGGCCGGGCGATTTCGCCCAGGCGATGATGGATCTGGGCGCGACGATCTGCACGCCGCGCAAGCCGTCGCTGCATGCTCTGCCCGCTGCAACGACGATTGCGCGGCGACTGCGGCTCGGCGATCCCGAACGCTTCCCGGTCCAAGGCGCCCAAAGCCGAGAGGCCGCAGCGCGTCGGCGCCGCCTTCGTCGCGGTGCGCGGCGACGGCGCCATGCTGCTGCGCAAGCGCGCGGAAAGCGGCCTGCTCGGCGGCATGACCGAGGTGCCGACCACCGACTGGACGGCGCGCCATGACGGCGCCGTCGGCGCCGACGCCGCAGCCCTTTGCCGCCGACTGGCGGCTTCGCCGGCCGCATCGCCCATGTCTTCACGCATTTCGCGCTCGATCTCGCGGTCTTCCGTGCCGATGTCGGCGATCACCCGGCGCCGGCCGGCCATTGCTGGTCGGCGCCTGCCGCAATCCCCGGCGAGGCGTTGCCGACCGTCATGAAAAAGGCAATCGAAGCTGCCATACCCGGCAGCGACGCAAACGCCGACGCCATTAATCGGAAGCATGCAGGAAGCCTGGAATGACCGAAATCCGCCACATCGTGTTCGACATCGGCAAGGTGCTGATCCACTACGACCCCGATCATCCCGTTCAGCCGGCTGATCCCCGACGCCGACGAGCGGCGCTGGTTCTTCGACAATGTCTGCACGCACGACTGGAACATCGAGCAGGATCGCGGCCGCACCTGGGAGGAGGCCGAGGCGCTGCTGATCGACGCGCATCCGGCGCATGAGGAAAACATCCGCAATTTCCGCCGCCACTGGCACGAGATGGTGCCCGCACGCCTATGACGACAGTCGTCGCGATCATGACCGGGCTGATCGACGACGGGCCACGACGTGACCATGCTCACCAATTTCGCCAGCCGACACTTTCGTGGAGGCGCGGCAGCGGTTTCGCGTTCCTCGACCGGCCGCGCGGCGTCACCGTCTCCGGCGAGGTCGGCTTCATCAAGCCGGACCGCGCGATCTACGATCATCCACGTCGTCGACGTTCGGCCTCGAGCCGTCGGCCACGCTGTTCATCGACGACAGCCCGAAGAACGTCGACAGGCGCCAAGGCAGGCCGGCTGGCAGGCGGTGCTGTTCACAGAATGCCAAGACGCTCGAGGCGGACCTCGAGCGTCTCGGGATCACGCCGTGACTGGAATAACGGCGGATCCGTCGAGACTTAGAACGCTTCGCAGTTCGCATGACTCAGGCGCCTGCCCGTTCCATGCCGAGCCGCGCGATGCGGCGGAGCTCGTCGATCTGCGTCAGCCCGCCATTGCGCTCGTAGTGCCAGAAGGTCCAGCCGTTGCAGGCATCGAGCCCCTGCACCTCGGCGCCGACCCGGTGGATCGAGCCGGCGCGGTCGCCGATCGCCAGCGTGCCGTCGGCGCGCACCTTGGCGGCCCAGCGCTTCTTGGCATCGTAGAGCGTGGTGCCCGGCTTCATCAGGCCGGCTGTCGATCAGGCTGACGAAGGCGACGCGCGGCTCGGCGCGCTTGCCGGTCATCACGGTCAGGTCGGCGCCCGTCAAGCGGCCGCACGGCGTCGATGCGCTCGCTGCGCGGCGTCGATATAGGCCTGCTCGCGCTCGATGCCGACGAAGTGGCGGCCGAGGCGCTTGGCCACGGCGCCGGTCGTGCCGGAGCCGAAGAACGGATCGAGCACGACGTCGCCGGGCTTGGTCGAGGCCAGCATGACGCGGGCCAGCAGCGCTTCCGGCTTCTGCGTCGGATGCAGCTTGTCGCCGTTGTCGTCCTTCAGCCGCTCGCCGCCGGTGCAGATCGGAAACAGCCAGTCGGAACGCATCTGGATGTCGTCGTTCGATGCCTTCAGCGCATCGTAGTTGAAGGTGTAGCCCTTGCCCTTCTGGTCGCGCGACGCCCAGATCAGCGTCTCGTGGGCGTTCTGGAAGCGGCGGCCGCGGAAATTCGGCATCGGATTGGTCTTGCGCCAGACGACATCGTTGAGGATCCAGAAGCCGAGATCCTGCATCGTCGCGCCGACGCGGAAGATGTTGTGATAGGAGCCGATCA
This sequence comes from uncultured Acidobacteriota bacterium, assembly GCA_963772955.1. Lineage (GTDB taxonomy): Bacteria > Acidobacteriota > Vicinamibacteria > Vicinamibacterales > UBA2999 > Gp6-AA40. The sequence goes on from CAVYZF010000002.1 coordinate 3,249, forward strand.
CCCAGATCGTGCCGTTCGGCTTCAGCACGCGGCGCGCGGCGAGCAGCCAGGCGCGGGTGAAGGCGTCGTAGGCTTCAAAGCTCTCGAACTGGTCCCAGTGGTCGTCGACCGCGTCGACCTTCGACTGGTCGGGCCGGTGCAGGTCGCCCTCGAGCTGCAGATTGTAGGGCGGATCGGCAAAGATCACGTCGACCGATTTTTCGGGCAGCCTGTCGAGCGCGGCGACGCAGTCGCCCTTGAGGATGGTGTCCAGCCATTCGGCAGTGCTGCGGCAACGGCGAAGGCTCGTCGGCAAGACGTAAGGCGGACATTCTGACACCCAAAACACGCGTTACTGTTTACTTCCGTTATGGTTACCGATCGGCGTAAATATTCTAGTGAAGCAGGCCGGCGAATTTGCGGAGGTCGGCCTGTTGGTGTATGCCGCGCCGCTTGAACGCCCTGGCCGCCTGGCCTGCCTCCCCTCGTTCCGGATACCCATGCCCCAGCCAGACCTCATCATCTTCGATTGCGACGGCGTGCTCGTCGATTCCGAAATCATCGCCGCGCGCGTCGAAGCCGAGCTTTTGACGCTGGCCGGCTTCGAGATCACGCCGAGGAGCTTTCCGAAACCTATGCCGGCCTGACCTTCAAGGACATCATGCTGCGGATCGAGGAGAAGTCGCGGATCCCGTTCCAGGCCTCGCTGATCGACCAGGCGGAAGCGCTGGTCGACAAGCGCCTCGCCAAGCGATGTGCGCGCCATCGACGGGGTGCGCGAGGCGGTCGCCGCGGTGACCGCGCCGCGCTGCATCTGCTCGAATTCACGCTCCGAGCGGCTCGACTTGATGCTGGAGCAGGTCGGCCTGCAAGCCGTTTTTCGCGGGCCGCATCTTCTCGGCGCTGGAGACGCCGACCGGACAAGCCGAAGCCGGCGCCCGACGTGTTTCTCCATGCCGCAAAGACGCTCGACGCCAATCCGGCGCAACACCTTCGTCATCGAGGATTCCGTGCACGGCATCGCCGGCGCCAAGGCGGCGGGCATGCGGGTGATCGGCTTCACCGGCGCCGTCGCACAGCTATCCCGGCCATGCCGACGCGCTGACCGAGGCCGGCGCCGAAACGGTCATCCGCCGCTGGGCCGAGCTCGAAGCCGTGCTCGCCGCGCTCGCGGAATGGTCGCAGAGGCCTGAGCTTGTCGGGCGCGTCCTTCGTCGGCCGCTTCTTCGGGCCGGGCCTTCGTCGTAAGCCGGCAAACACCTGCACAGTGCCGCGGCGGCCGGCTCGGGAACGTCACGTTGGGGTCGTTGAACACGAATTGCGTGGCGCCGAGCCGGCTTGCTCACCGCGACCTCGATATTTGTGCATCTGCGAATAAAGCACTTCCGTCGCCGCTGCAGCACGACGATGCGGATCGGCATCGTCACCGAGCCGTCGGTGGCGACCGGTCCGGGCACGACCTTGCCGGCGACCGCGATGTTCATGGTGCAGCATGCCGCTCGCGATAGGTGCAGGTGTCGCGGTCACGTCGCGAGATCGACGCCTGGTAGATCAGCTTGGTCGGATCGTTGTCTGGCCTTCTTCCTTGGCATAGGTGTTGAAGAAGGCGGTGCCTTCGCGCAGCGTCACCTGCGGGCAATAGGCGCGCAGCTCGCTCTGCAGGACCTTGCCTTCGGGCGGCAGCCGGCGTGCGTGTCCTTCTGCCGCCGATGCCGAGGATGCCGGTGCTGTCGCCCGATTGGCAGCCGGCGGCGGCAAGCATAAAGCCGACAAGCGCCGAAACGCGCCAAAAGACACATGCGTCGATTCAACCGACCTTGAATGACTACGCCATGAAACTGCACTTCCCTCTCGCAAAGTGGCCGTCTATAGCAACCGCGCGGCAAAAATGCGACTGAGCAACGCGCAGATTTTCAGCCGGCATCGCCGCGGCGAGATCAGGCCGCCACGGACAGGTGACGATGCAATATGTGAGTACCCGCGGGCGAAGCGCCCGTCCTCGGCTTTTCCGACGCGCTGCTGGCAGGGCTGGCCCGCGACGGCGGGCTCTATCGTGCCGCGCGAATGGCCGCAGTTCTCGGCCGCCGAAATCCGCGCCATGCGCGGCCTTGCCTATCCCGATCTCGCGATCCGCGTGCTGTCGCCGTTTCTCGGCGGCGAGATCGCGGCGCCGAGTCTTCGAGCGCCTGGTGCGCGAGGCCTATGCGACCTTCCGCCACGACGCCGTCTGCCCGCTGGTGCAGACCGGCCCGAACACCTTCATTCTCGAGCTCTTCCACGGCCCGACGCTCGCCTTCAAGGACGTGGCGATGCAGCTGCTGGCGCGGCTGATGGACCATGTGCTTGGCCGAGCGCGGTCAGCGCGCGACGATCGTCGGCGCCACCTCGGGCGATACCGGCGGGTGCTGCGATCGAGGCCTTCGCCGGCCGCGACCGCACCGACATCTTCATCCTCTTTCCCGCACGGCCGCGTCTCGCCCGTGCAGCAGCGGCAGATGACGACGTCGACCGCCGCCAACGTCCATGCGCTGGCGATCGAGGGCAATTTCGACGACTGCCAGGGCCTGGTGAAGGACATGTTCAACGACCACGGCTTCCGCGACCGGGTGTCGCTGTCCGGCGTCAATTCGATCAACTGGGCGCGCATCATGGCCCAGATCGTCTATTATTTCTCCTCGGCGCTGTCGCTCGGCGCGCCCGACCGGCCGGTCTCCTTCACCGTGCCGACCGGCAATTTCGGCGATATCTTCGCCGGCTACGCCGCCAAGCGCATGGGCCTGCCGATCGAGCGGCTGGTCATCGCCACCAACGACAACGACATTCTGGCGCGCACGCTGGAGACCGGCGACTACGAGACGCGCGGCGTCGTCGCGACCACCTCGCCGTCGATGGACATCCAGGTCTCGTCGAATTTCGAGCGGCTGCTGTTCGAGGCCGCCGGCCGCGACGCCGCGCACCGTGCGCCGCTACATGGACGGGCTCAAGCAGTCCGGCTCCTTCGCGATCGAGGCGGCGCGACTGGCGAGCGCATGCGCGCCGAATTCGCGGCCGGCCGCGCCGACGATGGACGAAGTCGCCGAGACGATCCGCCGGCACGCTCGCGGCGCACCGGCTATCTGCTCGATCCGCACACGGCGACGGGCATCCACGTCGCCGACAAGCACGGCCGCGTCCGACCGTGCCGATGGTGGTGCTTGGCACCGCGCATCCGGCAAAGTTTCCGGCCGCGGTCGAAGCAGCCAGCGGCGTATCGACCCGCGCTGCCCGCCTGGCTGGCGGACCTGATGGCAGCGCAAGGAACGATTACACGGTGCTTCCATCCGACCTGAAAATGGTGGAAGATTACGTCGGCCGCCACTCGCGGGCGGCGCGTTAGGGAGTTATAGCCTATATGGGTGTTGAGGTAAGCCGTCTGTCGAACGGCCTGACAGTCGCCACCGAAACCATTCCCAATCTTCGAATCCGTCGCCCTTGGGCGTCTGGGTCAAATCGGGCGCCCGCAACGAGCGCGACGACGAGCACGGCATGGCGCATCTGCTCGAACACATGGCGTTCAAGGGCACCAGCACGGCGCAGCGCCTTCGAGATCGCCTCGGAGATCGAGAATGTCGGCGGCGAGATCAACGCCGCCACCAGCGTCGAGACGACGTCCTACTACGCCCGCGTGCTCAGCGACGACGTGCCGCTGGCCGTCGACATCCTCGCCGACATCCTGACAGAATTCCGAGTTCGACGCCGAGGAACTGGAGCGCGAGCAGCATGTGATCCTGCAGGAGATCGGCGCCGCCCACGACACGCCCGACGACGTCGTCTTCGACCGTTTCACCGAGACCGCCTTCCGCCACCAGACGATCGGCCGCTCGATCCTCGGCACGCCGGAAACGGTGAAGTCCTTCACCTCGAAGCAGTTGCACGCCTTCATCGACCGGCAATACGGCGCCGAGCGCATGGTCGTCGGTGGCGGCCGGCGACATCAAGCACGACGATTTCGTGCGCGAGGTCGAGAAGCCAGCTTCGGCGGCTTCCGCAGCCAGCGCCGACGGCGCCGCCGCCGCAATACGCGCATTATGTCGGCGGCGACTTCCGCGAGGACCGCGACCTGATGGACGCGCAGATCATCCTCGGCTTCGAGGGCCGCGCCTATCATGTGCGCGACTTCTACGCCTCGCAGGTGCTGTCGATGATCCTCGGCGGCGGCATGTCGTCGCGGCTGTTCCAGGAAGTGCGCGAGAAGCGCGGCCTGTGCTATTCGGTCTACGCCTTCCACTGGGGCTTTTCCGACACCGGCATCTTCGGCGTCCATGCGGCGACCGGCCAAAGCGACATCGCCGAACTGGTGCCGGTGATCATCGACGAGCTGCAGAAGGCCGGCGAGAGCATCCTGCAGGAAGAGCTCGACCGGGCGCGCGCCCAATACCGCGCCGGGCTCATCATGTCGGCCGAAAGCGCGGCCAGCCGCGCCTCGCAGATCGCCCGGCAGCTGCTGCTGTTCGGCCGGCCGATCGCCAAGGAGGAACTGATGGAGCGGCTTGTCGGCGCTGACCGTCGAGCGGCTGACCGACCTCTCGTCGCGCCTGTTTTCGACGCACGCCGACCGTCACCGCGGTCGGGCCGGTCGGGACGCTCGCTCCGTACGAGGCGATCCGCGACGCGCTTCCCGGGCACGAGATGCCACCGCCCGCAAGCTCGCGGTCTGAATACCTGCCAAGCGCCATGTTCGCGCTCCCTTTCTTCCGCCGCGACCTCGCCGGCGCTGAAGGGCGAGCGCGTCACGCTGCGGCTGCCGCGAGCCGGGCGACTACCGCGAGTGGGCAGCGCTGCAGGTCGTCGAAAGCCGCAGCTTCCTGGAGCCGTGGGAGCCGCGCTGGGCCGCCGACGAGCTCGACCGGACCGCCTGGCGCCAGCGCCTCGCGCGCTACCGCGAGGACTACGCGCAGGGCACGGCGGTGCCGTTCTTCATTTTCGAGAACGACGCAGGACGCGCTGGTCGGCGGCATCACGCTCGGCAACATCCGCCACGGCGTCGCGCAGACCGGGCAGATCGGCTACTGGATGGGCGAGCGCTATGCCGGCCGCGGCCTGATGCTCGAAGCGCTCAGGCTGCTCGTCGCCCTACAGCCTTCGAGACGCTGAGGTTGCACCGGATCGAGGCAGCCTGTATTCCGGACAACCAGCGCTCGATGCGCCTGCTTGAAAAAGCCGGATTTCGGCGCGAAGGACTGTTGCGTTCCTACCTCAGGATCAATGGCGTCTGGCAGGATCATTACCTCTACGCCCTGATCGCGGACGAGCGCGCCGGGCGATCCGAAGACAGGACCGATCTCTTTGACGTATTTCACTGCGCAGCGGGATCGTTGCTGGCGCTCGCCCTGGCGACTGATCGCCACGCTGTGTCGCCGCGTCGGCGCGTCGCGGTCGAGCCGATCAAGATTTCGCGCGACGACGTGGCGCTCGACCTGTCCAGGCGCCGTCGAGATCTACCGCAACCAGGGCGAGAATTTCCAGGTCTCGACCGCGCCCGGCCCCGACGGCATCGTCCGGCGCATCGAGGTCGAGGCCAATGACGAGCATTCGAACGGCGACTGGGCGGTGTTCGCGCTCGCCAACACCACCGACCAGCAGCTCGACCGGCTGATCGTGGCGCCGCATTTCCGGCTGGTCGAATTCCGGGCTGTTCTGGCCGGACCTCGGCTCGAACCGCATCGCCGCGATCACGCCGAGCGAAGGCTTCGCGCTCGACCGGCAGCCGAGCGCCGACGCCGACGTCTTCCTGGTGACGCTCAACCCGGGCACGGTGGTCACCTTCGTCGCCGAGCTCGCCTCGCCGAAGCTGCCGCAGGTCTATCTGTGGGAGCCGGAAGCCTACAAGGACACGGTCAATTCCTACACGCTGTTTCGCGGCATCGTCATCGGCATCGCCGGCCTGCTGGCGCTGTTCCTGACCATCCTGTTCGTCGTCAAGGGAACGTCGATGTTTCCGGCGACGGCGGCGCTCGCCTGGGCGGTGCTTGCCTATATCTGCGTCGATTTCGGCTTCCTCAACAAGGTCATCGAGATATCGCCCGGCAACGAGCAGATATGGCGCGCCGGAACGCGAGATCGGCGCTGGCGGCGACCTTCGTGGTGTTCCTGTTCGCCTATCTCAACCTCAACCGATGGCACGGCCATTTCAGCTACGGCGCGCTGGTGTGGATCGCTCGGCCTGGTCCTCATCGCCGGCGTCGCGATCCTCGATCCCGCGGTCGCCGCCGGCATCGCGCGGCTGTCCTTCGCCGCGACGGCGATCGATCGGCATCGGCCTGATCGTCTATCTCGGCATCCGCGGCTACGACCGCGCCATCATGCTGGTGCCGAGCTGGGTGATGGTGCTGGTGTGGCTGATCGGCTCGTGGATGACGATCACCGGCATGCTCGACAACGACATCGTGCAGCCGGCGCTCGGCGGCGGGCTCATCCTGATCATCCTGCTGATCGGCTTCACCGTCATGCAGCACGCCTTTGCCGGCGGCGCGCTGCACGCAGGGCCTGTTCAGCGACATGGAGCGGCAGGCGCTGGCCGTCACCGGCTCCGGCGACACGGTGTGGGACTGGGACGTGGCGCGCGACCGCGTCGTCACCCGGCCGGACGTCAGCCTGCAGCTCGGCCTGGCGCCGCAGACGCCTGACCGGGCCTGCCCGCAACTGGCTGCCGGTCCTGCACGCCGACGACCGCGACACCTTCCGCACGACGCTCGACGTGGTGCTCGAGCACCGGCGCGGCCGGATCTCGCAGAACTTCCGGCTGCGCGGCGCCGACGGCCACTACCACTGGTTCTCGCTGCGCGCGCGGCCGGTGATCGGCTCCGACGGCGAGGTGCATCCGCTGCGTCGGCACGCTGGTCGACGTCACCGAGCAGAAGAAGTCCGAGGAGCGGCTGCTGCACGACGCCGTGCACGACAATCTGACCGGCCTGCCCAACCGCGAATTGTTCATGAACCGGCTGGAGGCGCATGATCTCGCTCGCCAAGGCCGAGGAAAAGTTCAAGCCGACCGTCTTCGTCATCGACATCGACCGCTTCAAGCAGGTCAATGACGGGCTCGGCATCTCGGCCGGCGACACCATCCTGCTCACCATCGCGCGCCGCCTGCACCGCCTGCTCAAGCCGCAGGACTCGCTGTCGCGCTTTGCCGGCGACCAGTTCGCGCTGATGCTGTTGTCCGAGCAGGATCCGGCCCGCATCGCCGCTGTCGCCGACGCGATCAACCAGGCGATCAAGGCGCCGATCACCTTCGCCAAGCGCGAGATCGTGCTGACCGCCTCGATCGGGCTGATCACCTGGACCTCGGCGCAGGCGACCGCCGAGGACATGGTCAAGGACGCCGAGCTCGCCATGCATCAGGCCAAGCGCTTCGGCGGCGACCGCATCGAGCCGTTCCGGCCGGCCTTCCGCTCGGTCGGCACCGACCGGCTGCAGCTCGAATCCGACCTGCGCCGCGCCATCGAGCGCAAGGAGCTGAGCCTCGCCTACCAGCCGATCGTGCGGCTGGAAGACCGCACCATCGCCGGCTTCGAAGCGCTGCTGCGCTGGGAACATCCGCGCCGCGGCACGATCCCGCCGTCCGATTTCATCCCGGTCGCCGAGAACTGCGGGCTGATCGTCCAGCTCGGCCTGTTCGCCATGCAGCGCGCCGCCGACGACCTGGTCGCCTGGCAAAAGCAGATCGGCGACGTGCCGCTGTCGGTGTCGGTCAATCTGTCGAGCCGCCAGCTGATCCGCCGCGATCTCGTCAGCGACGTGCGCTCGGTGATCGCGCGATCCAACCTCAAGCCGCGCTGCTTCCGGCTGGAGCTGACGGAATCGCTGGTGATGGACAATCCCGAGCAGACCGCGCATGTGCTCAACAAGCTGAAGCAGACTCGGCATCGGCCTGTCGCTCGACGATTTCGGCACCGGCTATGATCGCCGAGCAAGACCTGAACGAGTAAAAAAAAAAAAAAAAGAAAAACGATGAATTTGGTATGGATGCCAACCTGAGTTGGAATTGCGGTATCGAGGGTCCGAGCGACGATCCAGCCATCGAGAGGTTGCGCAACCGGATGGTGAAGAATTTTCTAGCTCTCACGCTGCTTTCTGTAGGCACGCCAATGCTGCTGATGGGCGACGAAGTTCGCCGCACTCAGCGTGGAAATAACAATGCGTACTGTCAGGACAACGAGATCAGTTGGTTCGACTGGTTACCATTGGAAAAGCACCGGGACATTCACCGGTTCGTCAAAATTTTGATCGAGATCCGCCGCCGGGAGACTGAGAGGACATTGCCTAACCTGACGCTCAATCAGTTGCTGGCGCGGGCTCGTCTGGAGTGCCATGGTGTCAAACTGCATAGACCCGACTGGAGCAATCAGTCTCACAGCCTGGCCATCACCGCGTCTTCAGTTTCGGCTGACTTGGATCTCTATTTGGTCCTGAATGCATACTGGGAACCATTGAGGTTCGAGTTGCCGCCCATTCCCGAGGCTGGTCCAGGGGCCTGGCGGCGTTGGTTAGACACGTTTCTTGAAGCGCCCGATGACATTTGCCCAATCTCGAACGCCCCCCTGGTAGCCGGTTCATCTTATCTGGTGAACCCGCGTTCCATCGTGGCCCTCGCACGCATTGCCGAGTAGTATGAGCTACAGATTCACTATCAAGCTGTAATCCCGGCAGGGAAGGCATTACCAACAAATTCGCACCCTGGTGGTAGTCTGCCTGTGCGCGTCAAGATTAGGGACAATGAATGCTGACGATGGGTAGGACTTCGCGGTGAGCTCAGTCAAGCTGGCGAGGCTCGCAAAAAGCCCCAAAATGCTTCGTGAAGCCTGATAGTTTTTGCGGGACAAATTGCGAGGTCCGAAAATATACTCTTGGTCGAAATGCGCGCAGTCGGATCACGGCGAAGATTGAGCTTTGCCGTGGCGATCGTCCTGTGGCTATGCGGTCTTCAGGTCTGAAACTCCCTCATATTTTCTCAGCCAGTTTGTCTTTGAGTTTGAGTTTTGAGGTCCAGCAAAACAGCGCACCTTTCTCATTTGCGCCGGGGATGAACATTTTGAGAGCTTCGATCAGATAGACCGGCTCACGATTTTTCAGCTTAAAGGTGGTGATAAGGGATCCCGATCCCGATTGAAAGCCAGGATAATTTCTCTTCAGTTGACAGATTACTTTGTTGGTTGCGAGCTGAAACCCCCAAGGTTTCCAGCCGTCCTCGCCGCATTCGGAGCGTTTTCACGAAGGGCCAGCTCCCGCGCTGAAGGCTCAGCGGCCGTCTTCCTTCCGCAAGCACCAGGTCGAACAGCGCAAGGTGTGCCGCAAGCCAGAAAACCTCGACCCTCCCCATCCTCGACGGCAAATTCCCGATCGGCGGTTTGGTAAAACCGCAGCAACGCTTGCTCCACCCGCTCATCCGGTTTGACGCCGATGAACGGTAAGATCAGCAAATGATGGCCGGGTGATCGACGCGCGCCTTTCCCTGGTGCAACAGGTCAAAGACGAACTCCAGGCGTAGCCAGCCTTTGCACCGTTGAGCCCGATCCGGTCGTGGGCACGCATGCAATCGGCCGCGCGCTGGTCGCGAAGCGCGGAAGGGTTGCTGCTGACATGGTTGCTGTTCCGGTGCGCTCGGTTTGTGAATAGGTTGCTGCTGCGGGCTTGGACCTTAACCACCGTGTTATGCCTCCTTCAGGTAATCCCGTGAGGGCACTCCACCGCCATGGCGCCTTCGGCGACCGCACCCGCGACCCGTTTCATCGAGCCCGTGCGCGGAGGTCGCCGGCAGAAATACTCCCGGTCGGCTCGTCTCCAGTAAAAACGGCTGCAGTGTTTGTCCAGCGGCTGCGACAGAAGGCGTTCAATGCGCCGAAGAAGCGGCGGCGAAGTTCCCGAGCTTGGTGCCTACTGCTGCGTTAGCATCCACTTGTCTTCCGCATTTGATTGAGGCGTCCGGCCTCGCGGCTAAGCTCACTGGCACGCCTAGCCAAATCGCTATTCCAGAGCGAGATCTTGATCAAGAGTTTTCAGGCTGGTCGTCATGCTATGGAGATATTATCCGGCGGGTTCGAATCAGACGCGCGCCGTCCGGAAGAGGATGTCAATTTCGCTGGTGAGCAATGGGAGCTCATGCTGATCTAAGGGTTGTTTATATGAACTGAAACGTGTCACACAAACAAGGCTAGTGAGGATAAAGAGCTGCTGGTCCAGGCAGTCGAACAGCCACCCTAGGGCACAGACTCCCAGGACAAACCAGTGATATTTCGACAACATGGCGTACCAGGGCCGGTTGTCCATCTGGCCGTGGGTCCTCGCCATCCGCTCCGACTTCTTTTGGAGATTGGTACGGATTGTCGTCAATATGGTGCATGGAAGGGCTTTCCGGGCTGATGGCGGGCGGGAACAGCAGTCTAAGGGGCTTGAAGCCGAGGTTCAAGGTTCCAAGTTCCAGGTTCAAGGTTGGAAAACGGGCGAAAACGGCTCCAAACCTTGAACTTTGAACCTGGAACCTTGAACCTGTCTTTTTTTGTCCCCCCTGGGAAAATCCCGGCCATTTGTCGTCATAATGGTGCTGAGGGGGGAGAACACTGGTGAGTTCATTACTGACGCCTGAGGCCTTGAGCCGCCTGCTCGACGAGCAATATGCTTGAGCCGAGCCCCCCCCCCCCCCCCCCCCCCCCCCCCCCCCCCCCCCCCCCCCCCCCCCCCCCCCCCCCCCCCCCCCCCCCCCCCCCCCCCCCCCCCCCCGCATCGCGCGACACGACAAAACATAACAAAAAGTTATTGCTCCGCCACGAGCGTCAACGGGAAGTAGCGCCCGACGCGATCGACGCTCGGCGCCATGACACCGATCACCGGTGACCGACCACAGACGCCAGCCGCACACGCGAAACGCCACACCGGGCTCGTGAGATAGATGTCGAGCCACCGATCTCCAAGAGATGCGCGACTGGCGGTCAGGCATTCCTGGAGCCATCCGTCCCAGACGCCTACGAACGCATCCGACACTCGTCGTCGCAGAAAGTCGCCGTGACTTGGCAACTTGCCGTAGAAGCCGACCTCGAGCGCGGGAGACATGTGCTCTCAGAGCTCGCAGCGGAACTGCTGAAGGTCGCGCTGCCCAAAGGGATTGACGACGCTCGAGGCATCGATGCGGACAAGTGCCTTGTAGCCGCCTTTTTCCAGCGTCACCTCGTAGCGCAGATCGGACTCTTTTCTGATCTGGGCCGCGTCGAGCAGACGGAACCAGGCCCACGGCCCGGAGAACGCAATGTTCGGGCGGCCGCTGGCCGCGTCTTCGAACGTTGCCGCGGCCGTCCCCGGCTTGGGCCCCGGCCAGGTGGCCGGTAGCGTGCGTTCTGGTCCGTGCTGATACACGAATGACTGACCGTCCACGTCGAGGATGAAACGGCGAACGGCCGCGTCCATGTTGACCGGCGTGACGTCGAAATTCACCTGGATCATTTGAGAGCCGGCGCCAAAGTACCGCTCGCGGATGCGCTGAGCCGTCTCGACCTGGCGAAGGATCCGCTCCGATGCCCTGATCGCGGCGCCCGACTGATCGGAGCGCCACACCCACGGCGTGCGAGTCGTGTCGATGACACTTTGCAGGTTCGTCCTGAAGAACTGATCGAAGACCCCATTGGGTCCGAAGAGCTGCGCGAAATCCTGCAGGGTCACGTCGGACACGCTGCTCGCGGTGAATGGGTAACGCCCCGACACGAGCTGCTGGCACTTTGCGAGGACGTCCTGCCGGTAGCGATTCTCGATCTCATTGCCCGCCTGGCTCGTCGTGACACGAGCCGTCTGCCCGGTGATTTGCGTCACGATGGCGCCAACGGCAGGAGGCATCGTCTGGGCCTCCTGTCGCAGGGAATTCACCAACTGGCCCTGGCCGGCCTTCGAGATCGCCTCGAGCGGCGGCACACCGCCCAGCGACGGACCGACGAGACTCAGTTGTTTCTGAATCTCGCCAATCTGCACGAGGATCCTGTCGATCGGCGCATTTCCAGGGTCCCCGTCCACCATGCGCCGAATCGGCGCGAAGTGCGCGGTGACCTGTGCACCGGGCTGTAACGTCGACAGCCCGATCTGTTCTTTGCCCTCGTTGAACAGCTTGTCGACGACGTCCCCGACGCGGCTCGTGCCAGATGGCGGGGTCGACTTCGGAGGCTCGACCAGCGTCGTGTTGTCGCGTGACCGAGCCTCAGCAACCCGCGCAGCGGTGAACTCGATGAGGCCAGGATGGCGAGGCGGTTCGTCATCACAGGCGAGTTTGGAAACGCTGCCAACTGGACGTCGTTCAGGATGCCGTCCCAGTACTCGATGTAGTCCTTCTCGTAGATACCGATGACATCGTCTTTGAGCTTCGTGGAGGCCGACAGCGGCACGCGTTGGTCGCCCCACACCCAGTACTCATCGGTGAACTGCTTGACGATCGCGGCGCTGTCGCCGCCCGTGATCTCCTTGAAGACGCCAGCGGTGTAGATGCGCGGTACTGGCTGCGACAGGCTCGCGCCGCTCTTCCTTGCAAACACCTCGGTGGCGCCGAGCCCGGTGGCCGTGTCCAGCTGCAGCGCACTCGGCTGCGAGTTGTTCAATTGAAGCGTTTGATATACGAGCTGCGGAATCGAGACCTGGGTGATCGTGCTGCGCGCGCGCGTGACGAGCTGCTGATCGAGTTGCATCGGGCGCAGCTGATCTTCGTTCTCAAGCAGCGTCTGGAAATGGCGCGCGACGGCGGCACCGAGATCAGGGTCGGCGGGATAGGCGGCCTTCCATTCGCGATCCGCGATGAACGCAAACTGCGTCTTCACCATGCGTGACGGATCGCCCAGCATCAGGTAGGCCTTCAGATACTGGTACATCTTGAGCGGTTCGGACACGTAGGCGATCATCCGCTGCTCGATACGAGACGTCACCTCGGGAAGCAGCGCACCGGCCAACTCGCGTGAGTACGCGTCGCGAGCCGCATTGCCAAGCGAGTTGCCCTGATACAAGCCCCATCGCATCGACCACGGTGCGCCTTCGCTGTAGCGGTTCGCTGAATCGGAGACCTTCTTGACCGCCTCGAGCCGAGGCACGATGGCCTCGAGCGACCGCCCTGCTTCAATGCGCGGCGTCTTGCTGAATGCGGCGACGTCGGCAGCGATCTCGTCGACATACGTTCGATTCCGGTTGTAACTGATCGTGAAGACGATCACGCCGATGATCGCCACCAGGACCATCGCCGCATAGGCGCCGAGCTGCACCGCCGCTTTGCGAATCTCGAATCGTCGATTCACACCGGCGAGCCCTGACTCGGCGAAGAGCACGTCCTTCAGCAGGCGCTCGATGAAGTACGCCTTGCCTCGTCCACCGGGATTCACCACCGCCTCCGGGGCAACCGCGAATCTCCTGCCGATCGCTCCGAGCAGGCGATCGATCGGCGTGCCCTCCTGTGTCCCGCTGGTGAAGTACACACCGCGCAACAGAATCTGCTGGTCGAACCGCGTCGACGCGAAGACATCCGCGACGAAACCTGCGAGCAGATCGCGAAGTGCCGCCATCTGTTGTGGGAACCCGAAGATCTTCGTCCGGCGCCGCCCGTCGCGCTCCTCGTCCAGTCTGTTGAACACACGCTCGTTCAACCGCGACATCAGGGCATCGAATTCGTTCGGGAACGCCGACGCGGCTCCGCCGGAGGCCGTGACCTCGTACGGGAACGTGACACCCCAGACCTGTGCCCGCCCTTCCTGTGCCACGTCGTCGAAGTACTCGGTGAACCCGGCCACCAGATCGCACTTGGTGACCATCAGGTAGACCGGGAGCTTGATGTTCAGCTCCTTGTTCAACTCGGTCAGCCGCCGTCGCGTTGCCGCGACGTGCGCTTCGCGACTCGTATGACCCTGCGCCATCAGGTCCTGTGCGCTGATCGTGAGGATCACACCGTTGACCGGGCGGCGCTTGCGGTACTTCTGAAGCAGCTTGAGGAACTCTGCCCAGCCGGAGCTGTCCGCATTGGCGTCGGAATCTTGCGTCGTATACCGACCCGCCGTGTCGAGGAATATCGCTTCGTCGGTGAACCACCAATCGCAGTTGCGTGTGCCTCCGACGCCGCGGAGCGCTCCCTTCCCCGAACGCTGCTCGAGCGGAAATTGCAGCCCCGAGTTGACCAGTGCCGTCGTCTTTCCCGACCCGGGGGCACCGATGATCACGTACCACGGCAACTGGTACAGACTGTGGCCGCTGCGGCGCTTCTGCTTGAGGGCGCCCACGGCTTCTTCGAACCGTTCGCGCAACTGCACGGCGTCGGCACTCGGGCGTTCTTCGGTACGCGACTGCTGCACCACGGCCGCCACTAGTTTGTCGCTCGCCCGATTGGCGCGCATTCGCTTCAGTACTTGCGCACCCACCCACACCAGGACGACGACCGCGATCGCGATGAGGCGACCGGTCGTGGACTCGAGCGGCCGAAGCTCGCCAAAGGCAAAGAGCGGTCCGGCATACCAGATGAAGAGCGCGAGCAGGATGAAACCCAGCGCAACGAGGAAGACGCGGCTCTTGAGAAACGCAAACATGGACGTCACGCGCCTCGGACGTGGATGATCTCGACCCGGCGATTGCGCGCGCGGTTCTCCGGGGTCGATTCAGGTGTGTATCGCGGCTCTGACGATCCGGCGCCATTCCATTCGAGACGAGCGGCGTTGTCGAGCGCCGGCCGCAGCAGTTTCACGACACTGACGGCCCGTTCGCGCGAGAGCTCGAAGTTGTCGCGATATCTGAGAGAGGACAGCCGCTGGTCGTCGGTGTGCCCTCTCACGAGCACGCGGCCAGGTACTTTGTTCAGAGCCGCAGCGATGTGCTGGAGCGTAACGACATGACGGGCATTCAGCGCCGCGCTGCCGGAGGCAAAGAGATCCGGCGCACGCAACGTGATCTTCGTGAGACCACCGTCTTCTTCAACGAGCAGGGCGCCAGCCTGTTCATCTGCCGCAAGCAACTGCTTGAGTGTCGGTCCGGGAAGCGCAACTGCCGGCCGGGGCGAGGTGAAGTCCTCGAGGCCGACCTTCGATAGCTCCGCCTGCACAGGCTCAGCGATGCGTCCGAGCCGTGTGTAGGCAACGACGAACGTGATGGTGAGGATCGCGAGGGCAGCCGAGCCAACCACCCACCATGGCACGTATCGAATCAGCGGATTACGCCGATCCTGCAGGCCACGCCAGCGGAGCGACAGATCCATCTGCGGCGTTCCTCGTTGGGTTCTGATCTGTTGATACAGACTGTGCATCACCTCGCTGAGGCGAGCGTCCCCACGGTCGGCTACCTGATACTTGCCCTTGAAACCGAACGCGAGCACCAGGTACTGCAACTCCATCAGATCGATGTGGCGCGCCGGATCGCTCGACACGCGATCGAGCATGTCGAAGAACTTCTCGCCACCCCAGGCCTCGCGATGCAAGGCGACCAGAAGTGTTTGTTGCGCCCACTCGCTCTGCGCACCCCACGGGGTTGAGAGCACAGCCTCATCGAGCGCGGCACACAGTACATAGCGCCCCGCAGTGACGACCTCAGCCGAAACGGCCGCCGCCCGGGCGCACTCCTCGAAGCGCCGGATCTCTTCGAGGGCGTGACGCCTCAACCCTGGCACGTCGGGAACCGACAGGGTGCTGCGAAGCTGACCGGCAAGTAACAGGAGCGGGCTGGCGGCGCGCACGAGCGGACTGAGTCCGATTCCCAACCACTGCTGTGGCGACGACGTGACAGGCTCGGCGTACCCGCCAGCGCGGGGAATGGATGGTGACGCGTCGGGTGACGATGGGACGTAGCCGCCCTGAGGAACATTCGGAGGCTGTCGTCGTCCCCCGCCCGGCCGCGGCCGAAGCACGGTGGCATCTGACGGCTTGAACGGATCGTCGATATCCGACATGGCTTCGGTCCGTGTCAGCTTCGAATGGCCCAGAACTCCAGCGCGAGACCGGGAAACTCTCCGGCGACGTGCAGGGCGATGCCGCCCGAACTCGTCAACTGTCCCCAGAGCTCGTTCGCCTGATCGAGCTCGAAGTACACAAAGCCGGCGTGATACGGGATCTGCCGTGGCGCGACCGGTATCGCGTGCACGGGAACGCCGGGCAGCTGGAGATTCACGAGATCCCTGATCTTCTCGACCGGCCCGACCTTCAGCTGCGTCGGAAAACGCCGGCGAAGATCTTCGGCCGGTACGTCGGCGCGCGCCGCAAGCACAAACACCGCTGTCCCATATAACGTTCGATCGGCCACCGCCGCAACACTGATCCCGAATTTCTTCGACTCGATCGGAATGGGGATGGCCGCCTGCTCCAGGACCGCGCTGAGCGACGATCGCAGCGCGGCAATCACCGGCTCGAACGACTCGCGCAGCCGATCGTGGCGGTACGACTCGAGCTTCGGCGGACGCTTCGACGCGGTCGTGAAGGTCGCCAGTTCGCCGGCGGCAGACACACAGATCCGATACAGGTCTTCGGGATGTAACACACCGGAGTCAGCGTGATGCGCGAGCAATGGCTCGTAGCGATTGATCGCCTGCAGCATCAGGAAGTCAGCGATTTCCGCGGCGGAGCCACGCCCGGTCGCGGCCACTCTCCCGCCAAGCGCTTCCCCACGCTGATGCAGCAGGCCGAGAAGCTCCGTCGTGAAGGTCGCGAGGCGACGAGCCACTCGCGAGTCCAGCACAGTGGGAATGAAACCGTCGTCGAGCACGACCTGCTTGTCGGCCCGGCACTCGACGATCTGCGCGAGCGGGATGCAGGCATACGCGTCGGTCACCTCACTCGCCAGCAGAAACGCGGTCTTCAACGCACCCACTTCGAGCAGTGATGCGTCCGTTCCGCTCGACGTCGCGTCGCGCGCCTCGAGTTCGCGGATGGAGTGTCGCGCCAGACCGTCGGAGGAACCTCGATCGACGTCGACTCCACCCGCGCGACGAACCGGCACGGCGAGATACACCACTTGATCTCGCACGTTCGGACCGATGGTAATCGGCGCCGGGAGGCTGTCGTCGTCCGGCATTCGAACCGGCGTTCCGTCTGGGAACACACCGGTTGCCCTGCGGAGTCCGAATTTTCCGATGCTCAGGAGGTCGGGCTCGAGCTCGAGCGACGTGAACCCCCAACTGTGCGGGACGAGCGCCTGGCAGCGCGTCTCGACGTAGCGCTCGAAGTAGCGATCCTGCTGCTGGAAGTGCTGCGGCCGAAGAAAGAGACCTTCGGACCAGACGACTTTGTTATAGATCGACATTCGCCTTGTCGCGGTAGCTGGGCACGCTCATCTCATGCGACGAGTCGCGCTCAGTTGGGCACGGAGAATACGACGCGTGAACGTTCGACGGCGATCGTCACGTCATCCTTCTTGAGCGGCGCCTGCACGATCGTCCGCCACTGCGCGTTGCGGATGTCTCGATAGGCGGCAAGGATGCCGACGAACTTGGCATCTGCCGACACATCCATCTCCAGCGTTCGCCGCTCCGATGGTGCCACCGTGTACTCGTTTCTCCCGATCAGATCCGGTCCGAGCACCTTCATCTCGTCGTCGAACAACGCGAAGAACTCTGCCGCATTGAACGCTGTATCGGCCTTCAGCTGATAGACGCGCACGACCACTGGTGACGGGCGGCCATTGGCGTCGGGGTTCGTATCCGCTGTGGCAGCCACGGTGAGTCGTGTACGCGCTGGCTTGGGTGGCGAGCTCGCGCATGCGATCGTGGCGAGCATGACACCACAGGCCGCGATGAGAATGGAGGGGCGATGGCGGAGCGTCATGATCCGTTCCGTTGCACTCGTTACGGTTTCCGGCCCCGCTCGTGGGCCTTCAGCCGTTCGAGCTGCTCTTCGTACGCTTTGGCAAACTGTTCGCCGAACAACTCGCGAAAGCTCGCGTCGGCGTCTGAGACCATATCATTAAACCTCTCGCGGTACTGCTCCCAATAACGCAGCTTGCCAGGCACCAGCGAACCGCGCGCCTGACGATCAAATTCCTCCTGCAGACGATCGGGATGGAAATGCGCCAGGACCGCGTCAAACGCCACTCGAACACCAGCCAGCATGGCCATCTGGTGGTTCCGTATGTCATCGAACGCATCATCGAATGCGTCCACCGGACCGAGGAAGGCCGCGTTTCGCTTGACGAGCAGGTTGTAGAGCGCGTCATCCACGTTCGCCGAGAACTTGAGCGGATTGTTCTGGGTGGGCTTGAATGTCGTCATGCGCATCCGAAACTCGTCCTTGAGACGCTGGCGCGCCTGAAGCACATCGATCACCCCGGCGACAACGACGCGAAGAATCTGCCCGACGTTGCGTTCGAGGTCCGGAGTCACGACCGAGCTATCGATGCCTGCACCCGCAAGCACGAAGGCGAGAGAGTCACTGCGCACCTGGCCTGACGGCTGCGCAGGAGCGCGCCCGCGCGCTGGTGCCGGAGGAACGGGCACCTGCGCCGCCGGACGCGGCACGTCGATCGACGGAAGGGCGTCAACGGAAGGCTTCGCCGGTTGTGCCGGCGCAGCGGGAATCGAGAAGCGCGAATCCGAGTCGAGCGGATTGTAGTCCGCAGGAATGAGTCCAGCCTCGGGTGAACGTGCAGGCACAGGCTCCGGCGCCGGAATCGCCGGCGGTCGGTAGTGCTCCGACAAGACGGAGCGCCCGGCGAGATCGGCAGCTCGAGGCACGTTCGGATGTGCCGGCGGCGGAGAGTCAAATCCAAGCGCACGCAAGGGATCGAGTTCGTCCAGATCGGAGACGAGACCAGACGGCGGGAGCGGAGAGGATAGAGGCGGCATCGGCGATGCCGGCCGGCGCGCGACCGGATCGTCGAGTGCGAAGGGATCGTCGGCGACATCCGCCGGTGAGCTTCCGATCGATGCCTGAATCTCGGTACGGTTCGATGAAAATCCGATCGCCGGACTTGATCGCGTACGGCTGCCCACGAACCAGTCGGTTGTCCGGAGTATTCACGAACACGCCGTTCGTGCTCATGTCCTCAATGTGGAAGACGCCGTTCGCGTAACGAATCTTGGCGTGGCGGCTCGAGACGTAGGGATCGGGCAGCACCCAGTCGTTATCCGGGAGACGACCGATGGTCCCGCCAGTTGCGTGAAAGACCTTGTGGCTTTCAGCCCACGGTGTCCCCTCTCGCGGTCCGGTAATCTCTAACGTGAGGATCATTCCCGCTCTCTACGTCAGATTACTGCGTTCGGCGACGCGCGCACACCTCATCTCACTGCGTCTGGGGCGCCGCCTGTGCGTCGGCGTTCTGGAAGAAACTGAGGAAACGCGGGCTGAACGCTCGAGGATCGGGCCGGAACGCCGCGTCGATCTCCTTGCAGCGCTGAATCGCAGCGAGCGCGTTGTTGCGCAGCGCCTGGTCCTTCTCTCCCGAGTGCACATAGAGCGCGTAGAGAGACGCCGCACGGAACAGGTGCAGATGCACCTGCAGCGGAACATCGGTCCTGGTGACGAGCGGCTCGAGAGAAATGAGCGCCTGTTGGTACTCTCCGGCCAGGTAGTGACGCGCGCCCTGCTCGAGCGCTTCGTTCACACCGCGGTCGCGCAGCGTGGCGGGCCCGAACATCTTGATGAGGGCATCGATGCGGGTTCGCGCTTCTACGGCGAGTTTCATCGCGTCCTGAACGCCGTTGAAGTTCTCGTTCCGCCTCGCGTTGTCGAGGCGGCGCTGCAGGGCGCTGTACTCCTTCACGATCGCTTCACGCTGGCTGGACATGTCGGACGACATGGTCGTCGGCTTCTCGGCAACGAGGCGTTCCAGCGTTGCCAGTGAGTTTCCGACGAACGAGAACTGCTCGGTCGCCGCTGCCAGCGCCTGCTGCAAGCGCTGCCCGGACTCCTCCCGTTCCAACTTCTTCGCCTGGTCCAGCACCTTGGTGAACGCATCGGCCGCCTCGTACGCGAGACGAACCGCCTCGGCGCCAGTCGTGGTGTTTTCCGTCTTTTCAGCCTGACCGAGGCGCTCGCGGGCGCGACTCACAATCGTGTGAGCTCCGTCGCGCGCCGTAACGAGGTTTGGGGGCAGAGTGATCTTCAGGGCGTCAATCGAATTGCTGATCACGTCGGCGCCGTCGAGCACCTTGTGTGTCTCCGCGACCTGCAGCTCGAGCTGCTTGCGTGTGCCTATGGCGGCGATGAGTTTCGCTTCGACAGGACGGAGGACGTTGGCGGCACGAACGGCGATCGTTCGCGATTCCGCGAAGTCAACCACCATTCGAGTCTGCCTGGCCTTGGCATTCGCCTTCTGCGCCAAGCCGATATCCGCGCGCGCGCGATCGACCTCCGCCTGGACGTCGGTTCGCCACAGGTCCTGGTTCGTCTCTTTGACCTTCTCAACTCGCTGGAGCAGCGCGATGGTCTCGTTGTAGATCTGATCGGTCGCGCTGATCTGCTGGTTGAACTCGGCGCGCAGGAGCACACCCTTTCCGTTGCACTCCCTGAGACCCGCACGCAGAAGGCTGGCGTATTCAGGCAGGCCCAGCACGACCTTCTGATCGTCGGACACCTCCCACGCCGTGACGGCACTGGCACAGTCTCCCAGATTCTTGAACGCCTCTCCGAGGAAGTAATACGGAAGGTACTCGGTGCCGCCTCCAAAGATCGGGCGCGCACCGACTTTTCGTGTCGACTCGATGCGGTTGGCGGCAATCGCCTGGCGCATGGCGTCGGCCACCACTGCCCATCTCTTGTCTCCGCGCGCAGCAAGACCTCGACGGAACGGCTCGTCCTCTGACTGCGCTGAAGCGGTGGCGGGGATCGCCAGCACCGCCGCCAACAGCGCGAGGCTGACGCTGGAACGAAACGACGTGATCATGGGTTGCTCCCAGTCGGCGGTGCGACTGGCGACGGTTGGGCTGAGATCGCCGGCGCTGGTTCAACCGCAGCAACTCCCCCGTCAAGAGTCGGCGCAGTCGGAGCGGCCAGGTACTGTTCGAAGTACTCGTCGGGCGTCAGCATCCGGAAACGGACCAGCGGTGCCACGCTGGCTGCGTCCCGCTGGACCTGGATCGTGACCCGCTGCGTCTGCAACTCCGGGGGAGGTCCGGTGATGACGACCTGATAGGTTCCAGCCGGCAGCGTCAACGAAACCGGCGTCGACGTCGAAGACGGCAGTGCCACGGCGTCGCCACCATCAGTCTCGATCGCCGTGATCGTTCCCCATGGCGCGGCATCGATCACGACCGTGCCAGAGGGCGCCGGCCCACTGAACAGCATGATGGCAACACCAGCAGCGATCACGACAGCCAGAACGATCGCCCCAATGCCGAGCGCACGTCGATCGCGAGACACGGCAACGACGACTGCTGTCGCCGAATCGGCGATGGCTTTCGATTGCGCGACGATGCCAGCCACGACAGGACCGATCGGCGAGGGCTTCTTCGGAGCAGGTGCACTCTTTCTCGGTGGCGCCTTCGCGGCGGGAGCCTTCGCGACGGGGGCAGGCGAGGGGGCAGCCGGCTGAACCGAGGGGGCGGGTGCCTGCGTGGGTACTGGCGTCTTACGCGGCGGCGCGATCACCGTCGCGTCGGGCGGAGGCGTCGGCAGCCTGAGCACCGTGCGCTCCATAGCGGCATCGGATGGCGGCACCGGCGTCGCGGGCGCCGGGTCCATCTGCGTCATCATTTCTGATGGACGCGCATCGAGATTCGGCCAGATCGTCTCGAGCTTCGCCGATGTCGCCGAGCTCGCCCCTCCGATCGCACGACCACGGATAGCGGTCTCGATCTCTTCCTCGAGCCGGAGCGCATCCACGTGATTCTCATCGTAGGTCAACGCCTGCTGGCAGGCATCGAGGGCCGACTCCAGCTGACCCTGCGCGAGCAATGCGCGAGCCTGGGTCAACGCGGCTTCGAGTTGAATCGCCCTTCTTCGAGCCAGCGCCTCGCGATCGGTTCGCCTTGGATCGGGGGGCGGCGTCAATTGCGCCACAGCGACGGCATCGTCCTGGCGTCGCCGCTCCGAGCCGGTGCCTCGCGTTCCCGCAGGAGGCGATGATGGGGTGTCGCGGCTCAGGACGGTCGTATTGAGATTCCAGGCCTGGTTCGATGTATCGCGGCGCACGCGCGCGATCGCCATGCGCAGCGATTCGGAATCGGGGAAACGATCCGCCGCATTCTTCTTGAGGGTCTGCTGAATGATGCCGATGAGTTCGGGCGGCGCATCGGGGGCCAGCCGCCCCAACGGCACCGGCTCCTCATTCAATATCCGGTGGGTGATCATCGGGAGCGTGTCGCCTGGGAACGCTTCGGTGTAGGCCAGGAGCTCATAGAACACGACGCCGATGGCGAACTGGTCCGCACGATGATCGACCGGGTCACCCGTGATCTGTTCTGGCGCCATATAACCGGGCGTGCCGATCATCACAGACGTGTTCGAGGCCAGGCCGAGCATGCGGGCGATTCCGAAGTCGAGAATCTTCAGGCGGCCGGATCGATCGATCATCAGATTCGCGGGCTTGATATCTCGATGGACGAGCTGCATCTGATGCGCATATCCGGCTCCAGCGCACAGCTCTTCCATCCATCTGAGCTTGTCTGCGAGCGTAACAGGCGCCTTTCGCCGGATGAAGGCAGCGAGTGTCTCGCCCGCGACGTACTCCATCACGATAAACGGCTGCGAATCGTACTCGCCGAAGTCGTAGACGGTAACGATGTTGGGATGACTGAGCGCGGCGGCGGCGCGCGCTTCGCGAGAGAATCGGTCGCGCGCATCGGGCAGGTCGAGATCACCTGCGAACACCTTGATCGCAACCATGCGACCGAGCACTGGATCATGGGCGACATAGACAGCACCCATTCCCCCGCGACCCAGCTTCCGCTGGATTTCATACCGTCCGACTTCGGTACCTGGCTCGAACATTACCCTTTCCTCTGGACCGGATCCTGCCGTCTCGCGCGCTTCGTACTATAAGGCCAAGCGCCCGAGTCAACGACCGAAAACCTGGTCTCAAAGGGTCATTACGAGGGTCACGCCGGCCTGGAAAAAACTGTTGTGAAATCCCGCGAAAAAGCCGATCGAGAAGTCTACGCGCTCGCGTACTTCTCTGCGACCGGCGCGGACGTGCCGACATCATCAACAACGTTTGATTGCCTCATGCCGAACACCGATCCGATGAGCCTCAGCAGTCGATCTATTGTGGTAGTGAAGCCAGGCGGGGCGGCGTTACGATATCGCCCGAAGCACTCATGACTCCGTCATCACGAACTGGGACTCTCCGCTCGACGATGACCATCGTGCTCCTGGTCTTCAGTACGACGCTTGCCGCCCAAACCAACACTGGCGAAATATCGGGCCAGGTGCGGGACGTCCAGGGAGGCGCGCTGCCCGGCGCACGCGTGATCGCAGAACACGTCGATAGCGGAGTACGGGTCGATACCCATCAGACGAAGCCGGTCGCTATCACCTGTTGTCGCTGCGAGTCGGGATGTACGTGATCAGCGTCGAGCTCCCGGGCTTTCGTCGCGTGGTCCGCTCCGGCGTCCTCGTTCAACTCGGGCAGACGCTGAACCTCGACTTCACGCTCGACGTCGGTGGCCCGGTTGAGGAGATCCGCGTCACCGCGAACGTGCCACTGCTGCAGACGGGCAGTGCCGAGATCAGCGACGTGATCGAGAACGAGCAGGTGGTGCAGCTGCCGCTGAACGGACGCAACTTTCTTTCGCTCGCTCAATTGAGCGACGCTGTCGTGATTCCGCCAGGCGGCACGCGCGGAGAAGCGCTGCAGCAGGCGGGTCCGCTGCCGAACGTCGGTGGCCAGCGTTCGGGCCACAACATCTACCTCCTCGACGGCGCGAAGGTAACCGACGAACTGTTCAACAACCTCGTGATCAATCCGTCGGTCGATTCGATCCAGGAGTTCAAGATCCAGAAGTCGCAGTATCCGGCGGAGTTTGGCGGCAAAGCGTCAGCGCTGATCAACGTCTCCACGCGCGCTGGGGCCAACAGCCTGCGCGGAACCCTGTTCGAATTCTTCAGGAGCGACACGCTCGACGCCCACAACTACTTCGATCCCACGGATCAGCCGGTGCCGCCGCTCACGCAGAATCAGTTCGGCGGCGCGCTCGGCGGGCCCATCGCACGAGACAAGAGCTTCTTCTTCTTCAGCTACGAAGGGCAGCGCATGAACCGCTCGCTCACACGGACGTTCTCCGTGCCGACGGCGGCGGTGCGCGGAGGGGATTTTTCAGGAAGCGGAACGATCTGCGATCCGCTGACGGTCACCACGAGCGGAGTCTGCACGCCGTTCGCGAATAACCGCATCCCGGTCGGGCGACTCGATCCGCTGGCAGTGACGTTCCTCGACCAGGTGCCGCTTCCAACGTCGAACGCGGCGCTCCAGAACCTGACGTCGATCGAGCAGCAGGTCAAGGACATGGACCAGTTCAGCCTGCGTGTCGATCACCGGTTCGATTCGGGCGATCAACTCTTCGCGCGCGTCAGCACGTTCGACGCCGACGAGGTGCAGCCGTTCGGCAGCAGCAGTCTTCAGGAAACGCTGGTCCCGGGCTTTGGACGCGACCTCAATACCAAAGCGAGAAACGCCGTCGTCAGCCATACCCACATCTCGAGTCGCTTCCTGAACGAGCTTCGATTCGGCTGGATGCATGTCACAGGCGGACAGGTCAGCGAGAACCGCGGCGTGGACTTCGCCAGTCAGGTCGGCCTTCAGGGCGTGACGAGCGATCCACGCGACACGGGCTATCCGCAGATCTCGACGCGTGGTCTCTACAGCGTCTTCGGCGATCCCACCACGTTCACCTATCGGGACAATCAGCATTTCGAGTTGTACGAGAACGTGCTGTTCGACCGGGGCGCGCATCGCATCAAGTTCGGCGGCTACTTCTTTCACCTCCAGTTCAGGCCCGAGCAACCCGACAACGCACGCGGCGCGTTCACCTACACCGGGCAATTCACGGGCAATGCGTTCGCCGATTTCCTCCTGGGATATCCGACGACAGCCATCAGCGGAACAGGGCGGGGCGACGAGAATGGCCGCACCAACTGGTTTCACGTGTTCGCACAGGACGACTGGAGAGTCCGCAGCAATCTGACCGTCAATCTCGGGCTGCGCTACGAATACAACCAGCACATGCGGGACGAGGGCGATCGTCTGTCGTCGGTTGACTTCGAGACTCCGGGTGGCCGCTACGTGATTGCGAGCGACGACGACGGCGTCATCAATCCCGATGCCGCAGCCCTGCTGCCGCTGATACCCGTGCCTTATGTCACGTCGGCCGACGCGGGATGGGATCGCGGCCTGCTCAGCCCGAGCAAGCTTCGACTCGCGCCGCGCACGGGGTTCGCGCTCTCGTTCGATCGCAATCGCGCGGTCGTGCGAGGAGGCTACGGCATCTTCCTGAATCAGTGGGCGTACAGCGTGCAGACGGCGTTCGCGCGCAACCTGCCGTACTTCTTCACGCGACAGGTTGACATCCCCACGACGCAGCGCATCCCGTCGTTTCAGACGCGCGATATCCTCACGGCCGATCCAACTGCCGTCGTCGCGCCGAACATCATGGACCACTCGTATGCGGTCGAATACACGCAGACGTGGAGCGGCGGCCTGCAATACGAGCTGTTCCCCTCGACGATGGTCGAGGTCTCGTACATGGGTTCATGGACGCTCGGTGCGGACAACGCGACTATTCGTAACGTGCCGGAGCCAGGTGCAGGATCAGTTCAGGCCCGCCGGCCTATTCCTGCTCTCGGGGCGATTCGAACGATTCGCTTCGACGGCAAGTCGATCTATCACGGTCTGACGCTCAAGGCGGAGCAGCGACTCCATCGCAACACCTCTTACTCGGTCAGCTACACGCTTTCGACGTCCACTGACGATGCGTCGAGTCCGGGAGCGACAGAGTACGAGGCCAACGTCCCCCAGGACGTGCGCAACGTGTTCGACGAGACCGGCGAGTGGGCCGCATCGAGCTTCGATCATCGTCACCTGTTCGTCGCAAGCGGGACGTATCAGCTGCCCTTCTTCCAGGGCGCTGGCGGCTTGAAAGAGGGCGTGCTCGGAAACTGGCGCGTGAACGCGGTGTTCTTCGCACAGTCGGGGGCACCCTTCACCGTGAACCTTGGCGTGGATCAGGCCAACATCGGCAGCGGGCCGGCGCAGCGTCCGAATCAATCGAAGGATCCGAACCTGCCATCAGACGAGCAGCGTCCCGATCGCTGGTTCGATACGTCAGCGTTTTCGCTGCCAGCGCTCTACACGTTCGGCAGCGCGCCACGAAACAGCGTGCTTGGTCCCGGGTTCGCGAACCTCGATCTCGTCGTCGCGAAGACATGGAGTGTCGCGGCCACGCGTCAGCTCGAACTGCGCTGGGAAGTCTTCAACGTCCTCAACAAAACGAACTTCGATATCCCGAGCCGCATCTTCGGCACCGCCAACTTCGGCCGCATCTTCAGCGCGAAGAATCCACGCGAGATGCAGTTGGGCGCGAAGTTCAGCTGGTAAAGAACAAAGGGCCGACTCTCTATTCTTGCTATTCTCGAGAATCGGCCCGCGCGGGGTTCGTTGCAGAGAGTTGACGGAGTAGATGCGTAACGAGGTCCTCGGAGCCTCGGCGTACCTAGGTGTGAGTGCCGCCATCTCCATGTTGGCAGTAAGGGCCTTGGCACCGCCGCGTATGGCCGGTTCTCGTAACTCCCGGCGGAGTTGTCAACCCGAGATGCCATCGAAACCGGCAAAAGGCGCTCTCCAGATATCCCGGCCCTGGTGTGCTTAGGCCGCCGGAACCAATGCGTGGGATCGGACTCACTCAAGGCTGACAAACAGGCGTGCTGAAAGACGTTGACCGCCGACGACCCGCCCAAGACAATGACTGTCGACGGGTGCAAGAGAGTCGGTGCTGGAGCCAGTCCTTCGTGGCAAGAACCAGCAATTGGCGCCGGACCCTCATACAACGTTGGACAGTCGGAAAGGACACTTCAACGGTCGTGTGGGACTCCGGGTGAGCCCCTCCGAATATTTCGGCTAACGCTGTGATCGGAGGTTCCATCGTGCCGTGGAAGTCTTTGCATCTGGTTCTCGTATTCATCCTGATTCCCAGCGCGATCGGCCGGGGCCAGACGCCGAGCGTCGACTGGAAGTCTCAACGGGCGGAAATCCTTCAGCACTTTCGGAGCCTCGTTCAGATCGACACGTCGAACCCTCCTGGCAATGAACGGCGGGTGGTCGAATACCTCAAGTCCGTTCTGGATAAGGAAGGAATTCCCTCTCAGATTTGGGCCCTCGATCCGGACCGCCCAAATCTCGTCGCGCGGCTGAAAGGAAACGGCTCGAGGCGTCCCCTCCTGATGCTGGCGCATACCGATGTCGTCCCAGTTCAACGCGACAAGTGGCCCGTGGATCCGTTCGGGGCCGTCGTGAAGGACGGCTACGTCTGGGGTCGTGGCACGACAGACGACAAAGACAAGTTGACGGCCATCTTGATGACCCTGCTACTCGTGAAACGGGCAGGACTGCAACTTGATCGCGATCTCATCTTTCTCGCCGAATCTGCTGAGGAGATCGACAGCAAAGGCGTTGGTATTCGATTCATGGTGGACCAGCACTTTGACGCCATCGACGCGGAGTTCGCGATCACAGAAGGCCCTGGCGCCACCATCGAAAATGGCCGCACGACGCTCGTGCAAATCGCCACAAGCGAGAAGTTGCCTCGACGCGTGCGCCTCGTGGCGTCAGGCACCTCGGGCCACGGCTCGATTCCAAGAATCGACAACGCGGTGACCCATCTTGCCGCTGCGGTAGAAAAGGTCGGGACTTGGCAAACACCCGTCAGGCTCAACAACACCACACGGACCTACTTCGAGAAACTCGCCAGCATTAGCCCGCCAGCCATGGCCGCGCGTTATCGAAGTCTGCTTTCTCCGTCCGCCGACACCCCGGCCGCGATTCGGTACATGGCGGAGTTCGAGCCTGTGCACTATTCGGTAATGCGCACCTCTGTCGTTCCGACGCTGCTGGCAGCGGGCGTTGCACCAAACGTCATTCCTTCAGGGGCAGAAGCCACGATTGATATCCGCGCCCTCCCGGATGAAGATGTCCCCGCCTTTCTCCGGGAGATGGGCAGAGTCATCAACGATCCCGCGGTGTCGATCGTTCCGCTCCAGGTCGAGCTCCCAGCCGCACCGCCATCCTCGATTGAATCAGTCATGTATCGTGCGCTCGAGAGTGCCGCTTCAAAGGTGTATCCTGGCTCGACAACCCTGCCGAGCATGCTCGCCGCGGGCACCGACATGTCGCACCTCCGCGCGAAAGGGATGCAGTCCTACGGCATCGGTCCTGCCATGACGAGCGAAGATTTCGCACAGCACGCCTGGCACTCCGACGTTGAGCGTTTGTCCGAAGAGTCGTTGTACCAATTCGTAGAGTTCGTCTGGGCGGCCGTGTCCGGCGTAGTGTCCCGTCAGTAAGGCCGACGAACCGACGTGGCTGTCCAACACCAAATGGAGCCGTCGCGCCCGGTCGGTCCATGGCTATCCGGTCGCCACGGCGCGCGGCTCATTTGTGGCGTTAGACGGATCTGGATAAAGGAGACGGCAACATGAAACTGAGGAAGACACCAGCACATCCCTCAGCGCTGTGGGCACTGGCGCTCTCGGTTCTCTGCGTTGCTCTCGCAGGTTCACCCGCGCTTACTCAAGGAGGAGACGAGAAATGGGTGGGCACATGGACGGCCTCCCTGGTTGGTCGACCCCAGGCACCTCCACCGCCAGCAGCAGCACTTCCGCCGTTCATGACGAATCAATGTCCAGCCCCGGCGCCGGTAGTAACGCCACCAGCAGGCCAGACGTTTGCCCCGCTGCCCTTCTCTCAGCTCACGAATCAGACCCTTCGCCAGATCGTGCACACGACTATCGGAGGTACGCGCGTGCGTGTTGTCCTGAGCAATGCCCATGGAACCGCGCCACTGGTGATCGGTGCTGCCTCGCTGGCGCTGCACGAGACGGAAGGCGCGGTAAGGACCAACTCCATCCGCCGACTGACGTTCAGTGGGCGACCGACCATCTCGATCCCAGCGAGGGCGATCGTGTACAGCGATCCTGTCGATCTGACCTTCATGCCGATGTCAGATGTCGCCGTGGATCTGTACCTCCCTGGCACCACTGACACGGCCTCGCCGGTTACGATGCACAATGCCTCGCTCCAGACGAACTACATCTCAGAAACCGGCAACCACGTGGGGGTGGCCACCTTGCCGGTCGTCGGGACTATCCAGAGCTGGTTCTTTTTGTCGCGCGTCGAAGTGCTCGCATCGGCGGCCACCGCGGTCGTTGTCGCGTTTGGCGATTCGATCACGGACGGCACCCGCTCGACACCCAACTCGAATAGTCGCTGGCCCGATCAACTCATGAAAAGGATCCAGAGCGCATCAACCCGCCATGTGGCGGTAATCAATGCGGGAATTGGCGGCAACCGCGTACTGAGCGAGGGCGCGTTTGCGGCGGGGCTGAGCGCGCTGGCCCGATTTGACTCCGATGTCCTGGGGCAAGCCGGCGTCACTCACGTGGTTATCCTCGAAGGCATCAATGACATAGGGAGCGCCAGACAGAACGCGACGCCGACCGCGGAAGACATCATTGCCGGGCACAGACAGTTGATCGAGCGTGCTCGCGCCAGAGGGATCAGGGTTATCGGCGCCACGCTAACGCCGTTCTGGGGAGCGGCGTACTACACCGAGGGAGGCGAGGCAAAGCGACAAGCCGTTAACGCGTGGATCCGAACCAGTGGTGCGTATAGCGCGGTCGTTGATTTCGACAAGGCCACGCGCGATCCTGGCGACCCAAAGAAGTTTCGAGCGGATTTTGATTCGTGCGATCACTTGCATCCGAACGACGCAGGGTACACAGCGATGGCCGCGTCCGTAGACCTCGCGCTGCTCGAATCAGATCGATCGACCGCGACGCCTCGAAGTCGATAGCACCGTCTAACTTGGCATGCAGCCGACGGCGCACTTGTCGGTCCGCGCCGCGGCTGATGCCTGACGTTCGGTGGATCAAGAACAGATACGATCACAACGAAACGGACTGATCGAAGCTGCGAACGCGTCGGCTGTGCCTGAGACAGTGTGGCCATGCCGACTTTGCCTCGCGCACGGCGAGATCGCCGTCAAGGAGAGGGACGGACGGACGCACGCTGCGCCAGCAGCACATTCGGCCTGAGAGATGGGGTATGGCGGAATACGGCGAGTGGAATCGGAAAGGGGCAACCCTCAGCGACGTGACGGCCAAGAAGGAATATGGCGTGAGCCAGGACTTCATTGTGAAGGGCATTCGAGCCGGCAAACTTGAATACCGGGAAGGCGCGATATGGGGGAATCCATATCTCAGGGTTCTGAGGAGTCAGCTTGAGCAGTACATCGCTGAGGAGCTTGGCGGCGATCGTTTGTCAAGCGGCAAGTACCAGACGGAGCTACAAAAGATCAAGAAGGAAATGGTCGGCCTCAAGAGGCGACTGGCCGAACTGCAGGCTCGAAGAACGGAATTGGAAAAGGCAATGAAGATGTAGCCCACCGAACACGGCGCTGCACCCGACGCCGCGCGGCCGTGATATCGCGACACCGCGCGGCGCGGGTGAGCGCCAACGTTATGCGTTCGAAAACGAACGGCGGAAATCTGAATCCGACTCCAAATCGAGTGGCGTGCCTGTGATTGCGCACTGCAGACGCGACGCACGTTCCGCGGGAGAGAGCCGCGGTAGGATCTCGGTCGGGACATGCCGGTCAAGGTTCATGAGCTGATGGCGCGGCTGGAAGCCGACGGCTGGCTGCAAGTTCGCCAGAAAGGCAGCCACCGCCAGTTTCATCACCCGACGAAGCCGGGCACGGTGACTGTCGCAGGCAAACCAAGCTTGGAAGTGCCGCCGGGGACACTCAACAGCATCCTGAAGCAGGCTGGCTTGAAGAAGTGAGGCAAGGGGCTATGCAGTACTTGGTGGTAATCGAGCGCGGGCCGACAAGCTTCGGGGCATACGTGCCGGATCTGCCCGGCTGTGTGGCGGTTGCCGAGTCTCAGGCAGAAGTCGAGGCGCTCATTCGAGAGGCTATCGAATTCCACATCGAGGGCCTGCGCGATGAGGGACGTCCGTTGCCGGAACCCACGTCGACGAGCAAAGTCGTCACGATCGACGCATAACATGCCGCTGCACCTGACGGCACCAGCGCCCGCTCACGCGTGCGCCTCGCGCTTCGTGAATCGTGGACGCGCGTGCCGCAGGTGAGCGGCAGCGTTAGCCGGACTGACGGAAGGCGACGATGCCAGACTGGCTTGCCTCTGGTTTCTCACCCGTGGGTCTTCTCGTGGTCGTTCTGCAGCAGCTCCCTGGCATCGTATGGGCACTGCGTCCGCCAAAGCTTGACCCGTTCGCGAAGAACTCGGGCACGTGGCTGGTCGAGATATCGGAGAAGACGTTCGGAGTCGCCACGTTAGTCCTGGTCGTGGTGGTTCTCGCGAGCGCTCCGGTGCCTCCAGTGTTCAGAATGCTGTTCCGGGCTGGGGCCTTCCTTGTACTCGCCGCCTACTACGTGTTCTACATTCAGTACTATCGTGGCATCACCGTATGGCCGGTTCTACTCGGTATGTCGGCGTTCCCACCTTCGTCGTTCGTGCTCATCGCGCTGTCCCAGGGCAACGCGCTGGCGATCATCACCGGAGTCGTATTCGGAATCGTTCATGTCGGCCTGACGTTCAGCAACCTCGGCCCAAAGGCAAGCAGGATTCTCAGCGGACCGCGCGGCTATCATGAGAGCGGGCGGACAGACAATTCTGACTCGGGTCGCTCCGATTCAAGACCAACGAACTTGAAAACAGGCAGAACATTGTGACCAGCAACATCAGGACAGTTCAGGAGTTGTACGCCGCCTTCGGTAAGGGCGATGTGGCCGGTATCCTGACCGTTCTCAGTCCAGACGTAGAGTGGTGCGAGCCAGCGAATCCGTTCAATCCGGCGGCCGGCACAAGGCGAGGTCACGCGGGGGTTCTCGAGTGGTTGCGGATTGGCCATGAGTCAGAAGACGTCCTGATCCTCGAACCGCGCCAGTTTCTCGCGGACGACACCAGCGTTGCGGTCGTGGGATATTCGAAGTGCCTTGCAAGGTCCACGGGTCGAACGTACGAGACGGATTTTGTTCATGTTGTGACTTTCCGCGACGGCGAGATTACTCGGTTCCAGGAATTCTTCGACACATACGCGGCGGGCGAAGCGTTTCGATCCTGACAATCCCGATCGCGCCGCCCATCATCGGCTTGCAGCCGACGGCGGCGGGTGCGAGGGTGAACCGCCGCGACTGAAGCCGGGCGTTGCCAGCGCACTCGTAAGCGAAGGCGGGTGGTAATCTTTCAATATGAATTCTCGACAACTGATGGACGCCGCACTGCGGCTCACGCCTGAGGAGCGGGCTGCTCTCGCTGGCGAACTGATTCAAAGCCTCGATGCGGAGGTTGACCCCGATGCCGAAGCGGCGTGGTCAGCGGAAGTACACGCACGCCTGGCTCGGGTGGATGCCGGCCTAGCGAAGACAGTATCGTGGTCAGAAGCCCGTCGCCGGATCCACGCGGCCGCTGGACGTGAGCCGCGCGCTTGAGTACCTCGACGAGGCGATCGAAGGAACCGAGGCTGCTGCACGATGGTACGCCGAAAGGAGCAGTGCCGCGGCATCGGGTTCGCCGACGAAATAGACACGGCCATCGCCGCGATCGAGCTGAATCCGGAGGAGTGGCCGTCGTACGATCACGGCACTCGTCACTATCTGCTGCGCAGGTATCCGTTCGGCGTGGTCTATCGCATCGAGGCAGCCAGGATTCTCGTCGTGGCCGTAGCTCATGGACATCGCCGGCCTGGATACTGGGCGTCGAGACTACGACCGTGTGTGGTTACCGACGGACTGCGCGTTTCGCGATGAGGTCCTCGCGAACCTGGAGGACAGCGCACCGATCTCGCAATGGTCTCGCGGTTTTCTGCGCGGCCTTGCTGACGCTGACCTTCTTCGCTTCGAAAGAATTGGCGGAAGCTGCTGCGACGCCCAGGCCTGAGTCGCCCTGGCTTCATGTGACCTACAGGTGACCTACAGACAAAAAGCCCGAGGCTCTGAACCTCGGGCTCTTGATCAGACTGCGAGATTCTGGAGGAATTCCCGCGATGTATTGGTCGGGATGACTGGATTCGAACCAGCGACCCCTTGACCCCCAGTCACCCTGCGGGTGCATGAGCGGCTTCGCCGCGAACATTAGTAAACAACGAGCTGGTTCGCGGCAACGAGCTGAAGACAGCGGGTCTGTTGTTGGGCATTGTAGCAGAGGCAACATCACCGTCTCACGAACGCGAGCGCATTCGGGAGCGCATTCACGCTGGCATCGCCAGGGCGAGGCGGGAAGGTAAACGACTCGGACGGCGACCACACCATGTGTCCGACGATGACCTGACGCGCACCGCGCACCTGTCGCAGCACGAAGCGGCCAAAGTGATCGGCGTCCCTCGTTCGGTGGTTCAGCGTGCCCGTGCTGCCCGAAATGGTGTCAGCCGACAAGCCACTTTCGCCTCGGATTCATTGCCGACACCGACAGCGATTGCGCCTGCCCGTTGAGAACTCTTTTCGGGCATGATGTCAGTCGCGATCAAGTCACGCCAGCTGCACGAAACCGCAATCGAAGGGGGACAATATGCCCAGAGTGGTGATTACAGCAGAAGTTGAGAGCCTGGAGAAGTGGGAGAAAGGCTTCCGAACACACGGCGACCTGTTTCGACAGATGGGTGTTTCGCGGATGGAGTTCGCCACCGGTCCCGCCAATCGAATCGCGGTATCCGGAGAGACCGACGACCTTGACGCCTACATGAAAATCTATGATTCACCGGCCACGGCGGAGGCGATGGCGTTTGATGGCATCAAGCGAGAGACCGTCCAGATGTTCGTGTTGGACAAGGAATTGAAGATGTAAAAGGATCGGGCTCTCCCGGCACATTCTCCCATCGGCCCACCAGACCCGCAAGAATCCTCGATATTGCGGGGGCGCTGCTTGGCGCTCCCGTGTTCCACAAATCAAGTGCGCTCGGCTGAAGCTGGAGAAGATGCCCGAACTACTGGCGTGGTCGAAACGCTGGTCTGCACGACTGCCGAGATCGCGGTGTCACTCGTCAAGTTCCAGTGGTCGAAGATCGCCAAGAAGCTCTTCGAAGTGCGTTACAAGCAGATCGATCTAATGAAGGCCGAGATGACCGCCCTCGGTAGGGAGGTCGCCTACATCGTCAAAGCACGAGAGCGATTTTCAAGCCGACGATGAAGAAGGTGTAACGTCCGGCTTCGCCTCTACGTAGTCGTCATCTACCGCCTGAGCGTAGGCTCGCAGATGTTCAAGTTCGTAGTAAACGAAACGAGCCGCTACCTCCGCAAGATCTGGGTCGGCGTAAGCCGTTCCCAGCACGTGATCGTCCAGAACCTTCAAGGCACGATGCAGCATTGCATATGACCACTCCAGATCCGTTTCAAACGGTTCGCCCCGCGTGGCGAGTGCAGCTCGGAATCGCGCCAGTCCTTCTCGGATGTGATTCACGTCGTGCGGCATCATCAGTCGCTGGTCTGAGTCTGTGATTGCCCCGAGCTTTGATACGGAATATTGAAGACGTTCGAAAGTCGTCACGAGCTTCTCGTCCATGAACTGCCTCTTGTGAACGATGTCGGCCTGTTGCAGCTGACGTGCGGCATCGTCGAGAAGGATAGCAACCACCGCTAACTGCCCTTCAACCAACTGGTGGACATTGATGTAGATGAATCGACGGTTCCCGCCTTCTGCCTCAATAAGCTGAAAACCCTCGGCTCCGAGACTGCTCTGAACCAGGAAGAACGAGGCCAATGGCCCACCGACGTCTCGGCGAACAGGGTGACCAATGCTGTTGTTGCGGGCCTCTCGTGCCGCGGCCAATGCCGGAATCGTGCGAGCCCATCGACCGGGAGTCTTGAAAGACGCCACCGGTTGGATGTTCAGCGACTTGCAGAGCCAGAAGGCCGCATCCTGCTGCAGATAGAGAGCGTGGAGCACACCGTAGGTGACAAAGTAGTTTCTGCCCCTCTCATCGCTTGAATGGTTACTGTAGTCGGCGATAGCCTCCGATGTGTCCCCCATCGTATCGCCTAAGCAACTCGCCTTGGACCTATATGTGCCCGCGAACGTCCAGTCACCACCATTACTGATCTGGATCCATGGGGGAGGTTGGAGTCAGGGAACCAAGGCGCAGGTTCCGTTAGCGTTCGTTGAACGCGGGATCGCCACGGCGAGTGTCGAGTTTCGTCAATCCACTGAAGCACGCTTCCCCGCCCAGGTCCACGACATCAAGGCGGCGATTCGGTTCCTGCGAGCCAAAGCGTCGGCTTGCCTGCCTCGTCACTCAGTCGATTCGTCTGGCGCAGCTGCCATACCTGCCACGGCAGTCAGAGACTTCTTTCTTCTCTCGCGTGTCATCTAAGAAAAGAAGAACCATGATCGCCTGTGACAGGTATGGCACCCAAGTCACTTCAGCCGATTCAAGATCGAGAGCCCCTGATGCGGACGTTGAAGATCCTCAGTCAGCAGGTGGAGATATTTCTGCGTTGTGCCGATCTCACTGTGACCCAAGATAATCGACAACCTCACTACGTCACCACCGTGCCGGAGGTATTCGGTCGCGAACGTGTGGCGCAGGAGGTGGAACCCGCTCTGGGGAAGCCCGAGATTCTCCAACAGGCAGTAGTAGCTCCTGCGGGCGTTTCGGTGCTCCCATTGCACTCCGTCCCGTGCGGGGAACATCAGCTCCGACCGCACCTCGGCCCGTAGCTTGATCTGTCCAAACCGGAACAGCAGCTTCCGCAGCTCGATGGAGAACGGCACCCTCCGCTGCTTCCTTCCCTTCCCCACCACCGTGAGGAGCAGGTTGTCGAAGTCACAGTCGATCACACGAGCGGTCAGGAGTTCATCGATCCTGCACCCCGTGTCGAGAATCGTGCAAGCGACAGCGTGGACGCGCCACTGAACGAATGTCCTGGGTTGGTATCTCAGGATCAGTCGTAGAGCGCCTTCGTTGTGAACGGGCAGAAGCCGCTTCTCCAACTTTAGAGGCGACAGGCGAACGGGCTGCGAGGCGTGGCCCTCTTGATGAAGCCAGCGGCAGAATGCATTGAGGCCTCGGAGATAGCAGTTGCACGAGACAGGCCTCACTCCGCGCTCGCGGAGATGAACGACGAACTCCTGCAGGTCGGCGCGGCTGATGACGGTGCGGGATCGGTGCTCGCTGGGCAGCGTGGTCCACCAGCGTTGGAAGACGTGCCACACGTCGCGATACCACTCAGATGTTTTCGGAGCGACGTTGTGAAGGTAAATGCGTTCGCGAAGGAAGTGCTGGAAGTGCTGATCGAGTGAGTCCATGAAGACAGTGGGTCCTTTCCGACCGCGCTGTCTTCACGAACTCCACGCAACTTCTACGATGAGAAGAAGTTGGTCGGGATGACTGGATTCGAACCAGCGACCCCTTGACCCCCAGTCAAGTGCGCTACCAGGCTGCGCCACATCCCGACGCCGGGCCAGACGGCCCACTGCTCATTTTAACGGTAGTCCGCCCCAAGCGGACACGACGACAATTCGTTAGGCGCTCGCGCGCTTTCCGCGCTTGGAGGCGGCCGCCGGCTTGCTCGGTCCGCGTTTTGAGACCTGCTTGGCGATGACCCGCGACTTCGGCCGCGCCTCCAGCGAGCGCCGGGCGACCTTGGCTGGCGCAGGTGAGGTCAACCGATAGTCATCGACCACGACGACAGTGCCGGGCGCGGCAGAGAGCAGCTTGAGGATCGAACGGAGGCCGTCACGAACGTGCGCGATTCTCGTGCGCGCGTCCGACGCCAGCGCATCGAGCACTTCGGCCACTTCCTCGTCGCTCGCACCGGGGCTCGACTGCTCGAGCTGTTCGAGCCGGCGGCGCGCACCCGAGAGCGTCAGCCCTTCACCGAACACCAGCTGTTTGATCTTCTGGACCTGGTCGAGGTCGGACTGGCGATAGAGCCGCGGGCTTTCAGGCGACTTCTGGACCCCGATTCCGGGAAACTCCTTCTCCCACGACCGCAACACGTACGGCTGGAGCTGGGCCATCTCACAGACATCTACAGCCCTGAACAGTTTCGGGGTCATTTCGCGACTCAGTATAGCAATAGGTTCAAGGGGTTCAATGGGTTCAGGGGGTTCAGGGGGTTCAAGGGGTTCACGATTTCACCGGACGCTCTTTGCGTCGCCGCGCCCGCACGTGAATCCGGATCGGCGTCCCCTCGAAGCCGAACTCCGAACGCAATCGATTCTCGAGATACCGCTGATACGAGAAATGGAAGGTCGTGGCGATGTTCGTAAAGAAGACGAAGGTCGGCGGCGCGACGCTGGTCTGCGCCGCGTAGAGGATCCGAACGTGCCCCTTGCCCGGACTCGCGGGCGGATGCTCGGCCGCAACTCGCTCGACGAACTTATTCAGCTCCGTCGTCTTGACGCGCCGCTGCCGCGACTCGGCGACCTTGTCGATCGCTTCGAGCAGTTTGGGCGTCCGCTCACCGGTCAACGCTGAGATGTGGAGGATGGTGGCCCAGTCGAGAAACTTGAGCTGCCGCCGCAGTTCCTCATCGAATCCCTTGACGAAATTGGAATCGTTGTCCTTGGTCAGATCCCACTTGTTCGCGACGATGATAATGCCGCGACCAAGGCGATCCGCCTCACCGGCGATCGCGGCGTCCTGATCGGTGGCTCCCTGCGCTGAATCCACCACGAGCACAACCACGTCGGCCGACTCGATCGCGCGCCGGGCGAGCAGCACGCTGATCGACTCCACCTGCCCGCCACTACTGACGCGTCCGGGGCGCCGGATCCCCGCGGTGTCGACGATCCGAAACGTCCGGCGATGCCATGTCATCAGCGTGTCTACGGCATCGCGTGTGGTGCCCGGCATCTCGCTCACAATCATCCGCTCTTCACGAAGCAACTGATTGACCAGCGAGGACTTGCCTGCATTCGGGCGGCCGACGATCGCGACTGCGACTTCAGCCGACTTCGATGGCGCTGAGGATCCAGAGGCGGGCAGCGCGTGAACAATCGCGTCGAGCAGATCGCCAACGCCGTCACCATGTTCGGCCGCGATCTCGAAGACCGGATCGAAGCCGAGTTGATACATCTCGAGGGCACCGCTGCGCGCGCGTTTGTCGTCAACCTTGTTGATTGCGAGCAGCGCCGTCTTTCCCGCCTCGCGAACAACCCGAGCGATCTCGCGATCACCACCCACGAGTCCTTCGCGGCCATCCACCACGAGCACAAGAAGATCGGCATCGCCGATCGCGCGCCGGCCGCGCTCGAGCACGAGTTCGTGCAACGGGTCCTCGCTCGCTCCGAACATGCCTCCCGTATCCGTCAGCTCAAACCGAGTGCCCTCCCACTCGACTGGCTGTGCGAGGACGTCCCGCGTCGTCCCCGGAATCGCCGTCACAATTGCGCGGCGCGTCCGAGTGACGCGGTTAAACAAGGTCGATTTGCCCACATTGGGGCGGCCGACCAGCACGACAGAAGGCAGTGATCCGGGCACGTTATTCGCGATTATTGACAGGCTAAGTGATTATTTTTATAGTAGTTACAGTGTTTTTAGTGCGAGGCACTCACGCATGATCAAGGTCGACATCGTCAACGAGGTCTCGAAGATCGCGGACATCACCAAGGTCAAAGCCGAGGTAGCAGTCGATGCCGTGTTCGACGCGATGCGTTTGTCGATGCAGCGTGGTGATCGCATCGAACTGCGTGGCTTTGGCGTCTTCCAGGTGAAACCACGCAAACGAGGCATCGGACGGAACCCACGGACCGGGAAAGAAGTTCGTATCCCACCTGGCCGGACGATCCGGTTCAAGCCCGGTAAAGACTTGCAGAATATCGGATAACGCGCCCGCATGGGCTCTCCCTTTCGCTCCGAGCTTCCCGACAATCGCGATGGGGCGGAGCTGTCTTCTCACGACCATCCCTATCTGATGCCGAGCTTTCGTCCGCCTGAGAAGGTCTGGCGCCATGTCGTCCTGTTTCTCCTGACACTCGTCACGACAACGCTCGTCGGCGCCGATCGGTACGTCAGCTTCTATCTTGGCTTCAGAGCGGCGGTTGAACTGCCGTTCTCCGCCTGGGAACTCGTCGTGCGAGGGCTGTGGTACAGCGTTTCGATCCTCGCCATTCTGGGCGCTCACGAGTTCGGGCACTACTATGCGTGTCGCTACTACGGGGTCGACGCTTCGCTTCCCTATTTTCTCCCGGTTCCACCGATCGTGCTGAGCGGCACGCTTGGCGCGTTCATTCGCATACGACAGGTGATCCCGACCAAGCGCGCGCTCTTCGACATCGGCATCGCGGGGCCAATCGCCGGGTTCGTCGTCCTCATTCCGGTACTGATGGTTGGGATGTACATGTCTCAGGTCATCCAGGTGCCGAAGGACTTCGAGGGAACGCTGTTCGAACTGGGTGAGCCTCTGCTCTTCAAGGCGGCGGCGTGGGTGACGTTCGGGTCGGTGCCCGATGGCTACACGGTCAGCATGCACCCGGTGGCGTTCGCGGCATGGTTCGGGATGCTCGCCACGACGCTCAATTTGTTTCCCGTCGGCCAGACGGATGGCGGCCACGTCTCGTATGCCGTGCTTGGCCGTCACAGTACCACGGTCAGCTTCGTCACGATTGCCTGTCTCGCCGGGCTCTCGTTCTTCGCCTCGTCCTGGATTCTGTGGACCGTGCTGATGATCGCGTTGCTCGTCGTCTTCGGACCTCGACACCCGTCGACCTTCGACGAGCACGTCCCGCTGGATCCCGGGCGCATGTGGGTCGCCTTCTTCGGCGTCGTCATCTTCGTCGTCTGCTTTGCGCCGGTGCCGTTGCAGATCGTCGATCTGTCGATCGGCAAGTAGCACCAAGACGCGCCGCTACAGGACGTTCAACGGATCGACGTCGATCGTCATCCGCCGCCGCGCGTCCGGCATCTCCGTCAACATCGCCTTGATCGCGTTGCGCATGTCGGCGCGCTTTCCGCCTTTGAGAAAGAACTGCACTCGATGCTCTCCTCTCAAGCGGACGAGAGGCGCCGGCGCCGGGCCGAGGATGACGAAGCCGCCAGATGCCGCCGACGATTTCAGCCGCTGCACCACGTCATTCGCCGTCCCCATCGCGTCTTCGAACGATCGCCCGCGAACGACGACGTTGACGAGTGCCACTGTTGGGGGGTATCGCATACCTCGTCGATACGCAAACTCACGATCGAAGAACGCGGCGTAGTCCTGCCGGCAGGCAAACTGGATGCTGTAGTGCTCAGGATACAGCGTCTGCACGACGGCTTCGCCGACGCGCTCGCCACGCCCCGCGCGACCGGCCACCTGCGTGAGGAGCTGAAACGTGCGCTCGCCAGCCCGAAAGTCTGCAACACCGAGTCCCACGTCGGCAGAGATCACGCCGACGAGGGTCACGCGCGGGAAGTCGTGGCCCTTGGCGATCATCTGCGTCCCGACGAGCACGTCCAGGTCGCCGGCAGCAAAGCGAGAGAGCAGCGAGGTGAGGGCGCCTTTGCGTCGCACTGAGTCGCGATCGATCCTGCCTATCCGCGCAACCGGAAACCGCTCACGCAGATGCTGTTCGACCTTCTCTGTGCCGAAGCCGACCTGCTCGAGATACGGGGCCGCGCATTTCCGGCACGTCTTCGGCACCATCATCGAGTAGTTGCAGTAGTGACAGCGCGCTCTCCACCCCTGACGTGCGGTATGCACCGTCAACGAGATCGTGCAGTTCGGGCACTCGAAGGCGTCACCGCACTGACGGCAGAAGACGGCCGTCGCATACCCGCGCCGATTCAACAGGACCAGCACCTGCTCCTGCCGTTGCAGTCGAACGTCGATGGCTGCCGCGAGCGCGCGTGAAATCACGACGTCGGGTCCCTGATCCGCGTACTCCTCCCGCATGTTGACCAGACGGACGGAGGCGAGCGGCCGGTCGAGCACGCGCCGCTCGAGCGTCGCTTTCGAGTACTTCCCTGTCAGCGCGTGCTGATAGCTCTCCATCGATGGAGTTGCCGAGCCCAAAACGACGAGCGCCCGCTCTTCGCGGCCACGCACGATGGCGACGTCGCGACCGTGGTAGCGAGGCGCTTCTTCCTGCTTATAGGAGGTGTCGTGCTCCTCGTCGACCACGATCACGCCCACACGCGTCAGCGGCGCGAACACGGCCGAACGTGTGCCGACGACGACATCGACGTCTCCGCGACGGATGCGATGCCATTGATCGTGTCGCTCGCCGTCGGAGAGACCGCTGTGCTGAATGGCTACGCGATCGCCGAACGCGCCTCGAAACAGGCCCGCAATCGAGGGCGTGAGCGCAATCTCCGGCACCATGAGCAGCGTCTGACGTCCCGCCTGCCGCACGCGATCGGCGAGCCGCAGGTAAATCTCAGTCTTGCCGCTGCCGGTTACGCCGTGAAGGAGCGCCACCCTGAAATCTCGCGCATCGGCCAGCGCGGCGAGTTGCTCGAACGCCGTCGTCTGCTCCGCAGTCAGCACTCGCGTCCCCGAAGGTTGGACGCCGGCCATCGCGGCACGCTCGAACGGATCGCGCTCGGTGGCCTCGGCCTTGAGAAGCACGAGCCCGCGAGTTGTGAGACGGCCGATCACATCGGTCGAGACCCCACGATCGCGAAGCTCGGAGAGTGGCAATCCAGTGGAGCTCCCTGCCAGAACCTCCAACGCCTCGCGCTGCCGTGGCGTCAGCCGCTCTGCGTCGGCTCGACGCACCATGTCCGTGCCCAGAGCCGTCAGGATCGCGACGCGCGTCGTCTTGAACGACGTCGCCTTCCGCTTCGCGCCCGGAGGCATCGCGGCGGCGATCGCATCGCCCACTCCGGCAAGATAGTAGTCGGCGACCCAGCGGCACAGCGCGACCACGCCCGCCGGCAGCAGCGGTTCGACATCGAGTACTTCAATCACGTCCCTCAGATCGCCCGCTGGTGCGACGGACGGATACTCGACGGTGCAACCCGTGAGGACACGGGTGCCGACAGGCACTCGCACGCGCGCGCCGACAGACGGAGTCGGGATGCCGTCAGGAACGCCATACGTGAGGAGGTCGAGAAACGGGACAGGGACTGCGACGGAAACCAGGCGCACCGTAATTCAAAATGCAAAATGCAAAATGCAAAATGGAAGGCAAAAAGGCAACCGTTGCGGCGCTACCTTTTGCCTTTTGCATTTTGCATCTTGCATTACTGAGCTTCTGACAGGATGGCGCGGACCCTCTTCATATCCTCCCACACCTCTCGCTTCGAGGAGGGGTTGCGCAGCAGATACGCCGGGTGGAACGTCGGCATCAGAATCGCCGATCGGAACTTGTATTCGCGGCCGCGCAGCCTCGTGATTGGCTCGGTCGTCCTGAGCAACGACTGCGCCGCGAACTTGCCGAGCGCGACAATCACCCTCGGCTTGATGATGTCGACCTGCCGGAACAGGAACGGCTCGCAGCGCTCGACTTCATCGGGTTCGGGGTTGCGGTTCCCGGGCGGACGACACTTGATCACGTTGGCGATGTAGACGTCACTGCGCTTCATCCCGATCGCTTCGATGATCTTCGTGAGCAACTGGCCGGCGCGCCCGACGAACGGCTCACCTTGAATGTCTTCGTCGGCGCCGGGCGCTTCGCCCACGAACATCAGATCGGCACTCGGATTCCCGACTCCGAAGACCACCTGCTTGCGGCCGAGCGTGTGGAGCTTGCACAGGCTGCAGTCCGGACCGATCTCGACGCGGAGCGCGTCCAGTGCCTCCGCTTCAGACGCGAACACTTGGACCGGTTCGACGGCTGCTTCAACGGGTGGTGGCTCGCCGACCTCGACGGCTTCATGAGGCTCGTCGGCTTCAACCGGTTTGGGGATTCCCGCGGCTTGCCGTTCAGTGCGCGAGCGCCACTCAGGCTCGAGCCTGACACCCTCGACGCCGAGCTCGCCAAAGAATTCGAGATGGGCCCGCAGATCGTCGTTCACTGTGGCTAACGGAGCGCAGTCGCGGAGGTGCGAGCCCACAGCAGACGTTCGACTCGGTCGAGGATTGCGGCTGCCACGCGATCTTTGCTTTGCAGCGAGATCGATTCGTCACCGTCCAGGCTGACGAGCGTCACGGCATTGGTATCGACATCGAAGCCGCGATCCGGCTGCGAGACGTCGTTTGCCACAATCAGGTCAACGCCCTTGCGTGTCCGCTTCTCCCGCGCCTTTCGCAGGAGATCGTCGGTTTCAGCAGCGAAGCCGACGAGCACCGGTCCGGTTCCGCCGGCGGCTGCCCGTCGCGCACCGAGATCCGCGAGGATGTCCCTCGTGCGATTGAGCGTCAGGATGAGAGGGCCCTCGGATTTGGCGACCTTGCCCGACGCCGGCGATGCCGGCGTGAAGTCAGCGACTGCCGCGGCCATGATCACCACGTCAGCGGACGAGGCAGCGGCCATGACAGCCTCGTGCATCTCGGCCGCGCTGCGGACACGCACGATCTCGTCGACGGCCGGTGGCTCGACGCGAGTCGGTCCGGCAACGACCGTCACCCGGGCACCACGCTGACGCGCCTCTGCGGCCAGCGCGAATCCCATCCTGCCGCTCGAGCGATTTCCAAGATAGCGGACGGGGTCGATGTCTTCGTAGGTCGGGCCAGCCGACACGACAACGTGCCGGCCGCGAAGGCTCGAGCCTGCCGGCGCCAGAAACGCACAGGCGGCGTCGACGATCGTCTGAGGCTCTGCGAGGCGGCCCTTGCCAATCCACCCACACGCCAGGTACCCCTCACCGGGCTCCACGAACCGCACACCACGCGACGCCAGTGTCTGCATGTTCCGCTGCACGGCGTCGTGCGCGAGCATGTTGACGTTCATCGCCGGCGCCAGCATCACGGGCGCTTTGGTGGCGAGATACAGGGAGCTGAGGAAGTCGTCGGCGATGCCGTTCGCGAACTTGCCGATGACGTTGGCCGTGCACGGCGCGACGAGCAGCAGGTTGATGCCGTCGGCAATGGCGATGTGCTCGATGTCCGCATTCATGCCCGGCCGCCACTGCGATGTGATCACAGGTCGCCGGGTGATGGCCTCGAAGGTGACGGGCCCTACGAAGCGCGTCGCCGAACGCGTCATCACGGCGACGACATCGTGGCCGCGCTTCTGGAGTCCGCGGCACACTTCGACGGCCTTGTAGGCGCCGATGCCGCCGGTGACTCCGAGCGCGATCAGGGACATCAGGACACGGCTTCTTCGATCTTGACGACCTTCCGTCGCAGCACTTCGCGCTGCGCGATCGTCACCTTCTTCTCACCGGTCTCGCGCGGCTCAGCGCCTTTCAGCAACTGTCGCGCACGCTTGCTGGCAACGACGACGAACTCGAATCGATTCTCTTTCGGTGTGGTCTTCATTCATCCTCTTTCGGAGTAGTCTGCATTCATTCTCTTCGCGTGTCGGCTTCACGAATGAAACGTTCCTATGATGACTTCAGCATCCTCACGCACCCGCTTCACACGCGCGCGCTCGGCTCCCACGATTGATTGCAGGCGGCCAACCGCCGCCTCGA
Organism: uncultured Acidobacteriota bacterium; assembly: GCA_963772955.1. GTDB lineage: Bacteria > Acidobacteriota > Vicinamibacteria > Vicinamibacterales > UBA2999 > Gp6-AA40. Next base: position 47,847 of record CAVYZF010000002.1, read on the forward strand.
TGTCGTCGTTGATCACGACGTACTCGTACTGCGAATACTCGTCGACCTCAGCGCTCGCGACCTGAAGCCGTCGTCGAATCTGCTCGTCGCTGTCCTTACTGCGGCCGCGCAGGCGCTGCTCGAGCACGACCGCCGATGGGGGCAACACGAAAATGTCGACGGTCTCGATCCCGCGCGACCGGACCTGACGAGCGCCCTGCACGTCGATGACGAGCATGACGTCCTCGCCACGGGCGAGCATCGCTTCGGTATCCGAGGCGGAGGTCCCGTAGTAGTTCCCGAACACGTCCGCCCATTCGAGAAACTGGACCTCTCGGACCATCCCTTCGAAGCGCTCGCGTGTAATGAAATTATAGTCGACCCCGTCCTGTTCCCCCACCCGGGCGGGTCGGGACGTGTACGACCGTGACAGTCGCAGGTCCGGCACGCACTGGACGAGCCGCTCAACCAGCGTCGTCTTACCGGTCCCCGACGGGGCGGACACGATGAAGAGCTGCCCCCGAGTGGTGCGTCGCTTGACGACCGGGCTACTCGACATTCTGGACCTGCTCCCGCATGCGCTCGAGTTCCGCCTTGGCGTTGATGATCAGCTCGGACACGTGAATGCCGTCGGCCTTCGAGCCGATGGTGTTGATCTCGCGGTTCATCTCCTGGAGCAGGAAATCGAGCTTCCGTCCGCAGGGCTCGTCGGCATCGGCGAGCGCACGCCAATGCGCAAGATGCGCCCGAAACCGCGTGACCTCTTCCGAGATATCGGATCGAGCGGCCGCGCGCACGATCTCCTGCGCGATCATCGCGTGATCGACCGGCAGTTCCAGCCCGAGCTCCTCGATGCGCTCGCGCAGCCGCGTCTCGAGCGCGACGCGCCCCTGGTCCGCGGCGAGGCGAAGGTGTTCGATGAGATCGACGAGCATCAGGCGCCGCACATCGAGGTCGGTCGCCAGATGCGTGCCTTCGCGGACGCGCATGGCGTCGAGATCGGCCAGCGCCTGCTCGACGGCCGCTTCGATGCTGCTGGCGAGCCGTGCTTCGAGCGCGGGGTCGGCTTCGAAGGACCGTTCGCGAACCGTAATCGCCTGCGGCACACGCAGCAGATCGCCCGGGCTGAGCGTGCCAGATACGAGTCCCTGCGACCGCGCCTGTTCGATCGCTACCGACAGCGCCTGCGCCACGTCCATGTTCAGTTCAACGGTGGGAACGCTGTGTTCGCGCACTTGAACGGAGATGCCGACCTCAACGCGACCACGCGCGAGACGCTTCTGGAGCAGCGTTCGCAATCGCGGCTCGACATTGCCGAACGCGTGCGGCACCCGGAGCTGGAGATCGAGGAACCGGTGGTTGACCGCTCGCACGGTCACGGCAATCGTCGCACGCTCGTCCTCGTGCGTGAGCGATGCGAAACCGGTCATAGACTTGATCATTCGGTCTTCAGTCCTCGGTCCTCAGTCCTCGTATTGCTGCCTACTGCATACCGCCTGCTGCCTACTGCTCTACGGGCTCTTCCTGCAGCTGTAGCTCGTAGAGTTTCGCATAGGCCCCACCGCGGGCGAGCAATTCATCGTGCGTCCCGAGCTCCACGATCCGACCCTTCTCGAGCACGACAATTCCGTCCGCCCGCCGCACGGTCGACAGCCGGTGCGCGATGACGAACGACGTTCGATTCAACATCAGCGTTGACAGCGCATCCTGGACAAGCGCCTCCGACTCGGCGTCGAGGGCCGACGTCGCTTCGTCCAGGATGAGAATCGGTGAATCGCGCAGGATCGCGCGCGCGATCGCCAGCCGCTGGCGTTGACCACCGGACAGGCGCTGCCCCCGCTCACCGATCATCGTGTCGTATCCGTTGTCGAGACCGATGATGAACTCGTGGGCGTGCGCGGCCCTCGCCGCAGCCTCGATCTCTGCTCGCGATGCCTGTGGGCGTCCGTACGCGATGTTGCTGGCGGCGGTATCGTCGAAGAGCACGGTCTCCTGCGTCACGATACCGATCTGCGCCCGCAGCGATGCCAGCGTCAGCCGCCGTGTGTCCAGCCCATCGATCAGAATGGCTCCTCCGGTGGCGTCGTAAAACCGTGGCACCAGATTCACCAGCGTCGTCTTGCCCGCGCCGCTTCGTCCGACAATCGCCAGTGTCTGACCGGAGCGGACTTTGAACGACACGCCATTCAGCGTTGGCAACTCGACCCCGTCATACGAGAACCGAACGTCCCGGAACTCGATCTCTCTCGAGAACGGCGCCATCGTGGTCGCGTCAGGCAAATCCGCAACCTCGCTGTGGGTGTCGAGAATCTCGAAGACGCGATCCGCCGCCGCGGTCGCCTGTTGCAGCTCAGCGTTGACCCGACTGAGCTTCCTCGCCGGGCCGTACATCATGAAGAGCACGGTGATGAAGGTGACGAACTCGCCGGTCGACAATCGGCCCGATGCGATCTCCTGGCTGCCGTACCAGAGCGCCAGCACGAACGCCACCCCACCAACGAGCTCCATGAGCGGCGGCAGCACCGAGAGCACGCTGGTCACGCGCATGCTCGTGCGGTAGAAGCGGTAAGACGCGTTGTGAAACTTCACCGCCTCCCGTTCCTCGGCGCCGAAAGCCTTCACGATTCGATGACCGGTGAACGCCTCGGCGCTGACGTGAGACATGTGCTCGAGCGCCTCCTGACTGCGGCGACTCGTGCGGCGAACCCGGCGGCCGAATTTGGCAAGCGGATAGAGCACGATCGGCGCACCCGTGAAGCACACGAGCGCGAGCCTTGCGTCGTAGTACACGAGGACACCCGTGAAGAAGACCATCGACAGCGTTTCCCGTGCAAGATCGCCGATCGTTTCGGACACCGCGCGTTGCAGCTGACCGACATCGTTGGTGATCCTCGACATCAGCCGCCCGGTGGTCTGCAGTGAGAAGAACGCCGCCGACTGGCCGAGCATGTGCCTGAACAACTCGTCGCGGAGATCGTGGACGACGCGCTGGCCGACGTCGGCCATGAGATAGGACGACAGGTAGGCGCCGAGGCCCTTGAGGAAATAGACCACGAGGATCGCGATCGTGATCGGCACCAGGTTGCGCTGCGTCGGCAGCACTTCGTCGAAGATCGGCCGGATGAGGGCGGCCACTCCCGCGGTGCCAGCGCCGTAAATCGCCATCGCCAGCCCTGCCCCCGCGAGCCGCCCGCGATACGCGCGCGAGTAGCGCAAGAGCCGGTAGAGCGAGGTCACGCCGTCATCCTATGCGATTCCCTCTTCAGCGGTCGCCCCTTCCGAAACCGTGCGGGTGCTTCTCGTGCCAGCGCCAGGCGTCGGCGACGATGGTATCCAGTCCTGGGCGCTGCGGAACCCACCCGAGGTCCTGGCGGATTCGCGCGGCCGAGGCATAAAGGATCGCCGGATCTCCAGGGCGCCTCGCTGCCGAACGACGCGTGACCAACACACCTGTGGCCCGCTCGACGGCGGCGATCACGTCCTTGACGGACGAGGGACGTTCCGTGCCGGCGTTGTAGCTCCCCGAGGCGCCGCCGGTCTGCAGCCATCCCAGCGCGCGCAGGTGCGCATCCGCAAGGTCGGTGACGTGGATGTAATCGCGCAGGCAGGTGCCATCGGGTGTCGGATAGTCCTCGCCGAAGATGTCGATTGGCGGTCCGCCGCGCGCCGCCGCAATCGCACGCGGAATCACATGAATTTCGGGCGCGTGATCTTCTCCGAGCTCGCCATCCGGATCGGCGCCTGCCGCATTGAAGTAGCGCAACCGGATCGAGCGAATCCCGTACGCCCGCTCGAAATGCGGCAGCGCCTGCTCGATCGCCAGCTTGGTCTGTCCGTACGCGTTCACCGGAGCCGTGGGATGTGTCTCGCGAATCGGAGTCTCGACAGGCTCGCCGTAGACGGCACATGTGGACGAGAACACGAACTGCCGGCATCCCTCTGCCGCCATCGCCTCGAGGGTCCCCAGCGTCCCGGTGACGTTGTTGCGGTAATACCCTGCGGGGTCGCGGACTGAATCCGGCACAGACAACCACGCGGCGAAGTGCATCACCGCGGTGGCCCCGCTGTCGCGGATCGCCCGCCGCACGGTGTCGATGTCCGCCGTATCACCTTCGATCAGCGGCGCACCCAGCGTCGCTTCGCGATGTCCGGCCGACAGGTTGTCGTAGATCACCACGCGATGACCCGCCGTGCGCAGGGCCTTGGCCGCGTGGCTCCCGATATAACCGGCGCCACCGGTCACCAGAACCGTTGTCGACTCAGCTACGCCCAATGGAGTAGTAAGTGAACCCGTTCTGTTTCATCTGCGCGGGTGCGAACAGATTGCGGCCGTCGAACACGATCGGCGATCGCATGAGCGATCGGACCCGGGCAAAGTCGGGTCGGCGAAATTCGTTCCATTCGGTGACGATGGCCAGCGCATCGGCGCCCTTGACGGCATCGTATGCAGTGGACGTGTAACTGATTTTAGAACCGAAGATGCTTTTGGCGATGCGCATGGCTTCCGGATCGAATGCCTGCACCGACGCACCGGCAGACAGCAGTGCCTCGACCAGCGGGATCGACGGCGCCTCTCGCATGTCGTCGGTGCGAGGCTTGAACGCCAGCCCCCACAGCCCGATGGTCTTGCCTTTCAGGCTCCCGAAGTGTTTCTTCATCTGCGTCGCAAGCTTCGTCTTCTGAAACTTGTTCACCTCTTCGACGGCGTCGAGGATCTTGAACGTATAGTCCATGTTGGCGGCAAAGCGCTTCATCGCCTGCACGTCTTTGGGGAAGCAGCTCCCGCCGTACCCGATGCCCGGGAAGAGGAATGACGTGCCAATGCGCTTGTCCGAGCCAATGGCGCGACGCACATGATCGACGTCCGCTCCGACAAGCTCGCAGACGTTTGCGACTTCGTTCATGAACGAGATTCGCGTGGCCAGCATCGCATTCGCGGCATACTTCGCGAGTTCGGCGCTGGCGCAGTCCATCATCATGATCGGCGCACCGGTGCGCGTGAACGGCTCGTACAGCTCGAGCATCAGCGCCTGCGCCCGCGGATCCTCGGCGCCAATCACGACGCGATCCGGCTTGAGGAAGTCATCGATCGCCGCACCCTGCTTCAGGAACTCGGGATTGCTCACCACGCTGAAGGGATGCGTCGTCTCGCGACGAACCACTTCGCGAACCTTCTCGGAGGTGCCGACCGGCACGGTGCTCTTGTCGACGATGACCTTGTAGCCGTTCATCGCGCGCGCGATCTGGCGAGCGACCTCGAGCACGTATTTGAGGTCTGCCGATCCGTCCTCGCCCTGTGGCGTGCCAACGGCGATAAAGATCACCGCAGAATCGCGAACCGCCTTCGCGAGCGTCGTCGTGAACGTCAGGCGCTTCTCTGCACGGTTCCGGCGGACCAATTCCTCGAGGCCGGGTTCGTAGATGGGAACCTTGCCTCGACGCAGCAACCGGACCTTGGCCTGGTTGTTGTCGACGCAGACCACGTCGTTGCCAGATTCAGCAAAGCAGGCGCCCGCAACTAGACCCACATACCCTGTTCCAACAACGGCAATTCGCATCGATCTGTTTGGAGACTCCTTTACTTACTATCATACCGGCTGAGAGATGCGGATTCTTGTCGACTACCGCCCTGCCCTGCGCGCCCGTACAGGTGTCGGCGAGTACATCCACACGCTCATTGGCGCATACACGGCCCGCAGCGACGACACGGTCACGCTGTTTTCGAGTTCGTGGAGGGATCGCCTCCCGTCATCCGTTGCACGCGAACTTCGCGCCACATTTGTCGATCGGCGTGTACCTGTTTCCGTCCTGAATTATCTGTGGCACCGAGCCGAATGGCCGAATGTCGAGATGTTCAGTGGCGATGTCGACGTCGTGCACGCGGCGCATCCGCTCCTCATTCCGGCCAGACGCGCGGCGCAGGTCGTCACCATTCACGATCTCTACTACCTGATGCAGCCGCAACGGACACGCGCCGAAATTCGCAGAGACTATGCGGAGCTCTCGCCGGGGCATGCTCGCAGAGCCGACGCGGTGATCACCTCGTCTGCACATACCAAAGAGCTTGTGACGAAGCTTCTGGGCGTCGACCCCGACCGCGTCTACGTCTGTCCGCCGGGCGCTCCAACCTGGAAGACGCTGGGATGCGCCCCGAACACGCCCAGCAATGGTTACGTCCTTTTTCTCGGGACACTCGAGCCGCGCAAGAATCTCGACGTACTGCTCGACGCCTACGCCACGCTCCTGCGAGGATCGCGGCGCGTGCCGAAGCTGGTCATGGCAGGCGGCGCCTCTCCGGACGCACAGCCGTGGCTTCATCGCATCGCCCGCGAGCCGTTGAAGGATCACATCGTCTACAAGGGATACGTCGCTCACGAAGAGCGGGAGTCGCTCTACGCCGGAGCGCGCGCGTTGGTGCTGCCATCGTTCGATGAAGGCTTCGGCCTGCCTGTCCTCGAGGCGATGTCGGCGGGCGTACCAGTGGTGACGTCGAATCGCGGATCGTTGCCCGAAGTCGTCGGGACCGCCGGTGTTCTGCTCGATCCCGGTGACGTGTCTGGCTGGGCGGCGGCACTCGACAGGCTCGCCAGCGATTCGCGTTGGGTCAACGAGCTGGCGAGCGCAGGCCTCGAACGCGCGCGCGCATTCACGTGGGAGCGCTCGGCGATAGAGTTGCGGCGGGCGTATCAGGACGCCGTCCGAAGACGTGGGGAACGCTGACGTGCGGATCGCGATCGACGGCCGCGAGCTCGTTGGACGACCGACCGGTGTCGGGCGCTACCTCTCAGAGCTCCTCAGCGCCTGGGGCGAGATGCCGGCGGCAGGTGCGCACGAGTTCGTGCTGTGCTCGCCGGAGCGCCTGAATCACAGTTCGTTCGGAAGCCTGCGCGTCTCCTGCCTGGTCTCGCCCGGCTCCGGCACCCTGTGGGAACAACGCGTGCTGCCGAAGCTGGTTGCATCCGCTGGCGCTGACGTGCTGTTCTCGCCTGCCTATACGTGTCCGCTCTGGTGCCGCGCCCCGATCGTGCTCGTGATCCACGACGTGTCGTTTGCGGCCCATCCCGAGTGGTTCTCCTGGCGGGAAGGCCTTCGCCGCCGAACGCTCACTCGGCTCGGCGCTCGGCGCGCAGCCCGTGTGATCACCGAATCCGACTTCTCGAAACGGGAGATCACTCGCCTGCTCGGCATCGGCTCGTCTGATATCGACGTCATCTACCTGGGCGCGTCAACGCTGAAGCAGCCAGCAACCACAGCAGCAGGGCGGCTGCCGACCGTCCTTTTCGTCGGCTCGATCTTCAATCGACGGCACATCCCGGAGATCATCGAAGGATTCGGCCGTCTCGCCGCGCGCGTGCCTGAGGCACGGCTGGAGATCGTCGGCGACAATCGGACGACGCCTCCCATCGACATGGCGCAACTGATTGCCGCCAGCAGCGTTCCCGATCGCGTGCATTGGCGCTCGTATCTGTCAGACGCCGACCTCGCCGCGCTGTACGCGACGGCATCAGCGTTCGTGTTTCTCTCTGACTACGAAGGTTTCGGCCTGACTCCTATCGAGGCGATGGCCGCGGGCATCCCGATCGTCGTGCTCGACACTGAGATCTCTCGCGAGATCTATGGCCCGGCTGCCGAGTACGTGCAGCGGCCAGATCCCGGTCTCATCGCGACGGCGCTCGAACGCGTTCTCACTGTGGACGCCGAGCGAAGCCGGCTGATCGACGCAGGCACGCAGCAGGTCGAGCGCTACTCGTGGCGCGAGTGCGCCCACCGCACTCTTCAGGTCCTTCTCACCGCCCGATGACTCGACTCGCGATCATCATCGTCAGCTACAACTCGCGGAAGGACCTCGAGACCGCACTGCAATCGCTGACCGGACCCGCGCCAGCGATGCCGCACGAAATCGTCGTCGTGGACAACGCCTCGACGGATTCGACGGCCGGCTACGTTCGTGAGCGATGGCCGCGCGTCCGCCTCATCGCATCGGAAAGCAATCTCGGGTTCGCTCAAGCCAATAACGTCGGCATTCGCAACACGTCCAGTGAGCTCGTCCTGCTCGTCAACCCGGACACGATCGTGACCGGCTCACACGTCGACCGCCTCGTGTCCGTCCTCGAGTCGCAACCCGACGTCGCGATCGTCGGGCCCCGCATTGTCGATGGGAATGGGCGTGCCGAGTTGTCCTTCGGCGCGATGATCTCGCCGTGGGCGGAGCTCCGGCAAAAGCTCCTCGTGCGCGGCAACGACCGCGGACTGTCGCTCATCACGGGCATCGTCGATCGCATGACCCGTCGAACGCATCGCGTGGACTGGGTCAGCGGTGCATGCCTGCTGATTCGGCGTCAGGACCTGGACCAGGTCGGAGGCTTCGATCCGCGGTTCTTCATGTACGCCGAGGATGTCGACCTGTGTGCGGCGGTGCGCTCACACGGCCGGTTGGTGCTCTTCTCTGCCGAGCCGCAGGTCGTGCACCTGCGCGGGCGGTCAGCGGCGCTGGCGCCCGAACGGGTTCGCACGGCATATCGCACGAGCCAGATCGCCTTTTACGCCAAGCACCACCCGGGATGGCTCCCTTTCTTGAAGGCTTACCTCAAGATTCTGGGACGACTGCCCGATACACCTAACTAGGTGGACACCCCAGCCCCGGCGTGGAACTGCCCATCCTGTGGACGACGAGTGCCGCGCCACGTCGAGGCGTGCCGGTGCGGGTTCCATCAGGCCAACTTGCCCCCGATGGATGGGTTCGAGCCACCCAAACCCGCCGCATCGCCCACGAACACCACGTCTCTCCTGCTCCTGGCGGGTGGGCTGGTGATTGGCGGAGGCCTCGTCCTGATGCTGACGCGGCCCGCAAAGCCGGCAGCCGAGACGTCCGCGATCACCATGTCTGAACCGTTGGCTGACGCCGCCCCGCCCGAGGGCACCGCAGATCCAACAGCCGGATCGGATGCCGGGCAAGGAGCTGCCACGACCGCCGGTGTCTCGCTGTTGACGACAGCGCCTCCAGTGGAAACCGCGGCGGCGACATCTGCGTCCGCCTCCTTCGAAGAAATTGTCAGCCGCGTGCTCCCGGCCGTCGCGTCGGTTGCTGCCGGGCAGGCGCGCGGCACTGGCTTCTTCGTCCGCCACGATCAGGTGCTCACGAACGCGCATGTGATCGACGGGCAGTCATCCGTGCGACTTCAGGTCGGCGACGCCACCTATACGGCGCGTGTCGTGACCGTCGCGCACGGCAGCGATCTGGCGATCCTCCAGGTTTACAGCCCCGATCCGAAACAGCCGACCCTGCGACTCGGCTCAGGATCCACGGCGCGCGTCGGACAGGAAGTCATCGCCGTCGGTTCCGCGCTCGGCGTGCTTTCGAATACGGTCACTCGCGGCATCGTGAGCGCGATTCGTGACGTCGGCACAGTGCGACTGATTCAGACCGACGCCGCGATCAATCCTGGCAACAGCGGCGGGCCGCTCGTCGACAGGACCGGCGTCGTCATCGGAGTCAATTCGCTCGCCGTCGCCGCACGCGAAGGCCAGGGCATCGGCTTCGCGGTTGCGATCGATCACGCGACGCTGCTCCTCAACGGTCAGGGCGCCAACGCCTCAGCCCAAACGCCGCTCAACGCGTTGAACCAAGCAATGGGTGGTCCAGGCGAGGGCGAGGATCTCCGCGGGCGTGGCGAACAGGCCTACACGCAGGCGCTCGCATGGGCGGCGCAGAACAGCCAGCAACTCGATGACTACTGGAGCAAGTACGCGCCCCAGTGCGTGAAGGCTTCGGTGCAGAACGGGGACCGGCAGTGGTTCTCTGTCTTCGAGACAAACGGCGTGACCTTGAGTCTGACGTCGAATCTCGACTGCCAGGGCTGGCTCGAGACCCTGCGAAGCAATGCCATGCCGATCAGGAACACGCTCGACCAGGCTGCCGAGATCGCGCGCAAGAGCGGTGTCTATCCCGGCGTCATGCGCGACCTCCGCCGCCGCCATCGCCTCGACTGGAGCGGATGGGAGCGATAGCTCCCTTACGCTGGTCGGTGCGAATGTTTCTTCGATAGTCGGTGCGAACCCTCTCACGCTCGTCGGTGCGACCATCCTGACGCTTGTCAGTGCGACGCTTCTTCGATGGTCAGTGCGATCTCCTGACGCTCGTCGGTGCTCAGCGATAAGAATCCATGGCGCACCGGCAAGAATCTGGCTCGCACCAACAGGAATCAAGGTCGCACCAACAGAAATCACCCTTCGCACCGACGAGATTCACGATCGCACCCGATATAATGCGTGGGTATGCGCGTCGCGATCGACACGCGGAAGATCCACGATTTCGGCATCGGGACCTACATCCGCAACCTCCTGCGACAGCTGGCGCGGATCGATCAAAACACTGAGTACATCCTGCTCTGCCGCGAGCCCGACCTCGGCATCGCGGCGCAACTGGGCCCCAATTTTCGCGGCGTCGTCGAACCCGCGCCCAACTACTCACTGCGCGAACAGATTCATGTGCCGTGGGTGCTGCATCGCGAGCGGCCTGACGTCTACCACGCGCCGCACTACGTGCTGCCGCCGGCAGTCCGGTGTCGATCGGTTGTCACCATTCACGACTGCATCCACCTGATGTTTCCGCAGTACCTGCCCAATCGCGCAGCCTATGCCTATGCGCGTGCGTCGATGTGGGCTGCCGCCCGGCAGTCGGATCGCATCCTGACTGTCTCCGAGGCATCCAAGCGCGACATCCTCCACTTCTTCAACGTCAAGCCGGAGAAGATCGTCGTCGTCTACAACGCCATCGACGAGCACTTCAGCGCAACGCCATCCGACGAGCAGGTTGCACGGATCAAAGAGCGATACCAGCTCGATCACAAGTTTGTGCTGTACGTTGGCAACATCAAGCCGCACAAGAATCTCGTGCGCCTGATCGAGGCGTTCAGTCAGCTGCGACGCACACACGACGATCTCAAGCTGCTGATCATCGGCGACGAGATCTCCAAGCTGCCGGCGCTCCGGCGCGCCGTGCATCGCAACAAGCTGCACAAGTTCGTGCGCTTCCTGGGCTACCTGAAAGACGACACGCTGACCGTCTTGTATCGACTGGCGTCGGTGTTCGTGTTCCCATCCCTCTACGAAGGATTTGGCCTGCCGCCACTTGAAGCGATGGCGAGCGGCACGCCTGTCGTGACCTCGAACGTGTCCTCGCTGCCTGAGGTCACCGGCGATGCGGCGGTCCTGGTCGATCCGTACGACATCGATTCGATTTGCGATGGCATGCGACGCGTCCTCGACGACCCGCGCCTTGCCGAGGAACTCAGGCTCAAGGGGCTCAAGCGCGCGCGCGAGTTCTCGTGGGAGCGCTCCGTCGAGAAGACACAGCGCGTCTATCGCGAAGTCGCTGCGGACGGGCACGCATCCGACATGGAGCACCTCGCCGGATGAGCGAACCGCGAGTCGCGCTCGTGCACGACTGGCTGACCGGCATGCGCGGCGGCGAACGAGTGCTCGAGGCCATGTGCGAGATGTACCCGCGTGCCGACATCTTTACGCTGGTCCATCGCCAAGGCTCGGTTTCGCCGACGATCGAACGCCATCGCATTCGCACATCGGTCCTCCAGTATCTCCCGAAGGCCACGACGAAATACCCGAACTATCTCCCGCTGTTCCCGTTCGCAATCGAACAGTTGAGCCTCGATGGATACGACCTCGTGCTCAGCTCGAGCAGCTGCGCGGCCAAGAGCGTCGTCGTGCCCGGGCGCGCCGTCCATCTGTGTTACTGCCACTCACCGATGCGGTATGCATGGGATCAGTTCGACGCGTACTTCGGTCCGGCACGCGTAGGACGCGTGAAGAGTCGCTGGCTGTATCGACCTATGCTCTCGCGGCTGGCTCGTTGGGACGCCTCGACGGCGGGACGCGTGCACCGCTTCCTGGCCAACTCCGCGCACGTTGCCGGGCGGATTCGCCGATACTATAATCGCGAAGCAACGATCGTGTATCCGCCCGTCGACACGGTCTTCTTTCATCCCGCCGACGTCGCACCGGAGAGTCATTTCCTCATCGTGTCTGCGCTCGTGCCCTATAAGCAAATCGATCTGGCGATCGCCGCATGTGAGCAGATCGGTGCGCCGCTCCGCATCGTTGGTGACGGCCCCGAGCGCAAGCGACTCGAGGAGCAGGCGGGATCCGGGGTCACGTTTCTCGGCTGGATGTCAGCAGACGAGATTCGGGACGAGTACCGCCGGGCAGCCGCGGCGATCATGCCGGGCGAGGAGGACTTCGGTCTTGTTCCCGTCGAGGCGCAGGCGTGCGGGTGTCCGACAATCGCTCTTGCGCGTGGCGGGGCGCTGGAAACGGTGAAGGATGGCGAGACCGGCGTGCTCTTCACCGAGCCGTCAGTGCCATCTTTGACTGCGGCGCTCGAAAGGGCGCGCGCGATCTCATTCAACCGCTCGGCGCTGCGCGCCCACGCTCAACAGTTCGCTCGTGAACGCTACGACCAGCAGATGCGTACGGTGATCGAGGACACATTGGCGGCTCCGGTGGGTACGCGATGGTAAGACGCTACAACCGCCTGCTCGTCGTCTTCTACGTCGCCGGTGACGCGGTGCTGGCGATGTGGGCATTCATCCTCGCGTACGGGATTCGATTCGAGAGCGGCCTGATCCCCGTCTTCCGCGGGTATCCACCGTTCGAGCAGTATCTCAACCTGCTGCCGTTCGTCGCCGTGCTGACGCCGCTCGCGTTTCGCGTGCAAGGCGTCTACCGGCTGCGTCGTGGACGCTCGCGCGTCGACGACTTCTTCTCCGTTCTCGTCGGCAGCATCCTCGCGGTCGTCTTCGGCGTTGTCTCGACCCTCTACGTGCAGGCGTACTGGGCGTCAGACGACGCGCGTGCGCGCGGGGCGTACGAGGTCTCGCAGATCGTGTGGGTACTGTTCCTCGCACTCACCGTCCTGTTCACGTACGCGCTGCGCGAGTTCGTCCGCGAGTTGTTCGAGCGACGATGGCGCGCGGGCATCGGGCTGAAGCGCATCCTGATTGCTGGTGTGGGCGATCTGGGACGCATGGTTGCGGATCGCATGCTCCAGCATCGCGAGCTTGGCTACCAGGTCGTCGGGTTCGTCGACGATCGCGCCGGCGGCGATCACATCGGCTACCGCGGGCTGTCGCTGCTCGGCACGCTCCCGGAAGTGGCCGAGATCGCGCATCGCGAGCGCGTGGACCATCTCTACGTCGCGCTGCCACTCGAGGAACACGCCAAACTCCTCGACCTGATGGAAATCGCGAACCGGGAGTGCATCGACGTCAAGGTCGTTCCCGACCTACTGCAGTTCATCGCACTTCGCGCCCGTCTCGAGGATCTCGACGGCCTCCCGATCATCAACGTCAACGACGTACCGCTTCAGGGCCTCAACTCCTGGATCAAGCGCGGCCTCGACATCGTCTTGTCGGCATCGGCGATCGTTGTTCTTGCTGTACCGGCGCTCATCATCGCATTCCTCGTACGGCGCACATCACCCGGGCCGATCTTCTACGGCCAGGAGCGCATGGGGCTCGACGGGAAGGCATTCACCGTCTACAAGTTCCGATCGATGTACCCGGACGCGGAAGACACCACCGGGCCGGTGTGGGCGCGCGACGACGATCCCCGGACGACGCCGATCGGGCAGTGGCTGCGCAAGCTGGACCTCGATGAGGTCCCGCAGTTCTGGAATGTGTTGAAGGGCGACATGTCGATCGTCGGGCCGCGTCCCGAGCGCCCATTCTTCGTCGAGCAGTTCAAGCACAGGATTCCGCAGTACATGCTGCGGCACAAGGTCAAAGCCGGAATCACCGGCTGGGCGCAAGTCAATGGCTGGCGTGGGAACACGTCACTGGAGAAGCGGATTGAATACGACCTCTATTACATCGAGAACTGGTCTGTGACCCTCGACTTGAAGATCATGTGGCTGACCCTCGTCCGGGGTCTCTTCCAGCGCGCCTGACCCGCACACCATGGCACGCATCGTCGTCACCGGCGCAGCTGGCTTCATCGGATCGCACCTCTGCGAAACGCTCCTCGCTCGCGGAGATTCCGTCATCGGGATCGACAACCTGATCACCGGTGACCTGAACAACATCGCCCACCTGCGGGCGCTCGATTTTCAGTTCATCCGCCACGACGTCACGCAGTACATCGACGTCGATGGCCCCGTGGACTACGTGCTGCACTGGGCGAGCCCAGCCAGTCCGATCGATTATCTCGAGCTGCCGATCCAGACGCTCAAGGTCGGATCGCTCGGCACGCACAACGCGCTCGGTCTGGCCAAGGCCAAAGGTGCGACGTTCGTGCTGGCGTCGACGTCAGAGGTCTACGGCGACCCGCTCGAGCATCCCCAGAAGGAAACGTATTGGGGGCACGTCAATCCGATCGGTCCGCGCGGCGTGTACGACGAGGCGAAGCGGTTTGCGGAAGCGATCACCCTCGCCTATCACCGCACGCACGGCGTCAACACGAAGATCGTTCGCATCTTCAACACCTACGGCCCGCGGATGCGCCTGCGCGATGGACGCGCAGTACCCGCGTTCGTCTCTCAGGCGTTGGCGAATCAGGATGTGACGGTCTTTGGTGACGGCACCCAGACGCGCAGCTTCTGCTACGTCACCGACCTCGTACGCGGCATCCTCAGCCTGATGGACGCGAAGACGAATGAGCCCGTGAACATCGGTAATCCGCACGAGGTCACGATCGAGGAGATCGCGCGGACGATCATCCGGCTCATCGGGGCATCCAGCACGATCATCTACCGGCCCCTGCCGGTTGACGATCCGAAGCAACGACGGCCTGACATCACCCGTGCACGAACCCTGCTCGGATGGGAACCGACGGTCGGCCTGGAAGAAGGCCTCACGAAAGCGATCGCGTACTTCAAGACCAAGGCGACGTAGCGTCCGGTTTCCGCCTTCGCGGGATGCTTCGGCGGACCGCCGTAGCCCTGGCGGAGGCTGGTCAGCCCGACCTACTGCCCGGATTCAGTAATCAACCGGCGCAGCTTGAAGAAGTAGTCGGCGCTCGACACCAGCGTCAGCGCGAGCGACAGCCAGATGCCGAGGTCGACAATGATCGACGGCTCGTGCCGGTAGTTGAAGAACATCACGACGACACTCGTCATGATGAAGGCTGCCGTCGTCGCCTTGCCGAGGAATGAGGGCCTGAATGTCCTCGGCCCGACGGCCAGGTTGACGATGGCGACCACACCGACGATCACGACGTCGCGGCTGATGACAGTCACGGTCAACCACAGCGGAAGATGGTTCGTCAGCGGGATGGACGGCAGCGTGAGCACGACAAACGTGGTCACCAGCAGCAGCTTGTCCGCCATCGGATCGAGCCAGGCGCCCAGACTTGTGCGCTGGCCAGCGCGCCGCGCGATCAGTCCGTCGAGCGCGTCTGTGAGGCCGGCGACGCCGAACACAATCAACGCGCCTCCCAGATATCCGTAGACAACCAGCAGTACGAATGCGGGAATGAGCGCGATGCGCAGAATCGTCAGCTGGTTGGCCAGCGTGAGATTCTTCACTGACGCGACGCGCCGAGCATCGTCGCCGCCAGTACCCGGACGCGATCGATCACTTCGACGGCCTCCTCACCCGAGACCTGACGGCTCACCAGAAACTGATCACCCTCGACGAGCGGCATGACTCCCGTCGCGACTACCGACGTGACCGCGTCGTACTGGAGATGACGGGGCGGAACGTCGCCAATCGCCGGGCGCTGACTCAAACGCTCGCGCACGGATGGATTCGACTCGGCGATGAGAGCGACGAGCCGGCTGACCACAGTGGCCAGATCCCCGCGGCGTACGTTGGTCCCCGGTTGGAACGTATGGTTCTCAAACGGTTCGATGATTCCAGCGCTCGCTGTTTCTGTGATCCACTGAGCCGCCCAGTGCCGCTGCGTATCCGTCACGACGACCTGGCGCGTAGGCGCTCGACGGAGCAAGCCCTCGAGACGCACGCCGATGAGGGCAGCCAGATCGCCGCGCGTCAGTTGAGGAGTCGTGAGCGCCGCACGAAACTCCTCCGGCAACCGCGCCTCGCGCGCACGCTCGGCGATGGCAGCAATTCGACCCGCGAGGTTGAGGCCGGGATCGAGAGCGGCGGCCTTTCGATACGCGTCCTCGGCACCGGCCACGTCCCCTCGCCCCTCTAACAGCTCTCCCGTTTCAACCAGTGCGGTCGCATCATTCGCGTCGAGCTCGAGCGCACGACGAAAGTGCTGGAGCGCCTGATCGGCGTTACCCGCACGCTTTTCGACCTGACCCAGCTCGCGATACAGAAACGCGCTATCGGGGGACAAGGTGATCGCCCGTTCGTAGGCCCGGCGCGCGTCGTCAAGGCGTCCCGCCTTCGACGCCGTCTGGGCCGCATCGATCACGTCCTGCACATTTCGGAAGCGCAAGACCTCAACGCGTCTATTCAGATCGGTCAGAGACGGATCCGCGATCAGTGCGCGCTCGAACGCCGCCAATGCCAGGTCGGTCTTGTCCTGAGCGAGCAGCGTCTGCCCCTTGCCGACCAACGCCGACACATACGAGCCATCGGCTTCGAGCGCGGCGTCGAAGGCTTTGAGTGCATCGTTGTAGGCGCGCCTCGCCAGAGCCACGTATCCCTGACCTGCCCGCGCCGGATACAGCTTCGGCCCGAGCTTCAAGGCAACACCGAACTCGAGATCGGCGTTCTTCAGATCGTTGATCTGCAGATACCGCCAGCCGACGTCTACACGCGACGCGCCCGGCGCGGCGGCGAGCGCTGCCGGCACTTGTGGATAGACGAACTCTGGATGCGCGAGCGTCGTCGGAGTCGGCGGCGCTGTCCCACGCGTCGCACATCCGGCAACGACCGCCAGTGTGGCAAGCCACACGCCGGCATGACTCATGCGCCAACTGAACGAACACCGTGGCTCAGTGGACATCGGCCAGATCCTCGCGGCTCTCAGGTGAAGTAAGACGTTCGATAAACCGTCGCGGAACATCGGCCTCGATGACGATGCGTCCGTTGGTCGCCACATGACTGATCACCCGAGCCACGCGATACAGACGAGAGACCTGCTCGCGGTCGAACGCCTTGCCGCTGTCGAACGTGATCGTGATGCGTCGCGTGTCGAGCGCCACTTTCGCGGCAACCATCTCGAGCAACTCGTCGAGCCCCTCGCCGGTGCGCGCCGACACGAGCGCGGCGGCCGGATCGGCCATCTGCAGGCGGCGGCTCTCGTCCCGGGTCACGACGTCGATCTTGTTGTAGACGTCGATCACCGGCACACCCGCCGCACCGACCTCTTCGAGGACACGACGAACGGCGGTCATGTGCCGCTCACGCTCAGGGCTGGCCGCATCAATGACGTGGAGAGCCAGATCCGCCTCGGCTACCTCTTCCAGCGTCGCGCGAAAGGCAGCGACGAGCGCGTGCGGAAGCCGATCAATGAAGCCAACCGTGTCAGACACGAGAAGCTCGCGCTGATCGCGAAGCCTGACCTGCCTGATGAGCGGATCGAGCGTCACGAAGAGCGCGTCAGAGGTCGTGGCCTGTTCGTTCGTCATCAGGTTGAAGAGTGTCGTCTTGCCAGCGTTGGTGTAGCCGACGAGCGCGACGGTCGGTACCGATCGTTTCTGACGGCGTTCCCGCAGCTGTGCACGGCGCTGACGCACCTGATCGATCTCGCGCTGAATGGACTGGATGCGCACCCGAATACGACGGCGGTCGGCTTCCAGTTTCGTTTCGCCAGGGCCGCGCGTGCCGATGCCGCCACCAAGGCGCGACAGCGCTGTTCCGCTCCCTGCGAGACGCGGCAGCAGGTATTTGAGCTGCGCGAGCTCGACTTGCCACTTGCCCTCTCGCGTGCGGGCGCGCCGCGCGAAGATGTCGAGAATCAGCTGTGTGCGATCGACGACTTTGCGCTCGAGCTTCTTCTCGAGCTGCCCAAGCTGCGCGGGCGTGAGCTCGTTGTCGAAAATTACCAGGTCAATGTCTGCCTCCGCGCATGCAGCAGCAAGGCTCGCCACTTTGCCGGCTCCAATGAAGGTCGCAGGATCCGGCTTCGGCCGCTCCTGGAGCATGCGCAACGTGACCGTGGCACCCGCAGCCTGCGCCAGGCCGGCCAACTCGTCAAGCGACTGATCGGCATCGACGCGACGCAATGCGCTCGTGACGAGGCCGACGAGTGCAGCCCGCTCCGTTGTTGGTGGGTGTGGAGGCATCAGGCGGTTGTCGTTAGTATCGTAGCAGTCATGAGGCGCCAGAAACGCACCGCCAAGCCACGTTCGCGACCACGTGTCCCTCTCCCCAGGCAGACCGGCGGGGTTCATGAGGACAAGACCAGGCGTCCGTGGCGCCAGCGCAAGCACAAGCAGAAGATCGAAGAGTAGCTACGACTCATCCACCGACGGCGCGCTCTCGATCGCGGGAGCTCGCTCGGCCATGAGCCGCCCCACCATCACGACGATCATGAGCAAAAGGGCAGCGCCGGAAAGAAACACAACCTTGATGCTCCGCGAGGCAACCAGCCCACTCAAGACGGGGCTGATCGCCGATCCAATCAACGATGCGCTGGACAGGAACCCGAAGCCCACGCCATGTGCCTCACGAGGCACCACCGATCCCGCGGCCGTGAACGCCGTCGTCAACGCGGTGCCAATCGCGGCGCCGAACGCACCAATAGTGAGACTCATCACCCAGGCGCCCTGTGCCAGGGCGAATGCCGCCAGCGTTGCAGCAGCCACGAGCAACGACCCGACGATGACCGCGCGCGTCGTCGCGCGCGTGAGCAGTGCGGCTGCCAGCTGATTCCCGAGCGCCGCGCACACTGCCAGCACCGAGAACAACACGCCGACGAGTACCGCTGCTTCCCGCTCTGAGTAGCCAAGCTCAGTGACATGGAGCAGGAGCACAGGACCGAAGCTGCGATCCACGACCTGCAGGCCGAAGATCACGGCCATGAGCAGGACAAAGTTCTCGAAGGCCAGCACGGTACCAAATGAGACACGGCCACTCTCTCCCGGCGTGCGCGCCCCAATCGATGGCTCCGTGTACATGGCGGCGACCATCAGCAACGCGCCGGCGTACACCGCGGCGGAGACGAGGAACGCGGATCTCAATCCGACCGCTGCTGCGAGCACGCCTCCGATGACAGGACCGACGGCCGGTCCAATGCGCTGCGCAGTCTGAACTGTCCCGATCGCGCGAGCCATCTGATCCGCCGGGGCGGATATCGCCGCCATCGAAATGGTCAGCGGACCGTAGCCGGCAACGAGACCCTGAACGGCTCTCAGGACGAAAAGGTGCCACGGTTTACCGGCATTCGCCATGAACGCCATGACCAGCACGGAGCTCGCAAGCGCGCGCATCAGCAGGAGCTTGTTGCCGAAGCGATCGCCGATGCGTCCCCACAGCGGCGCGCACAACGCGCTGACGGCGGGCGTCACGCCGAGCGTGAGGCCGCTCCACAACGCGACGTCACCAACATCGGTGACGCCGAGTTCCTGGATGTATCTGGCAAGGAACGGCATCACCATGGTGAAACCGGTGAAGCCGACGAACGAGGCAGCGGTGACCGCGACCTGATTTCGTCGCCAGTTCGCCACGCCGCGCTAGAACCGGATCTTCGCGGACGGTCCCTTGGCTTGCACGTGAATGCTGTCGATGAAGCGAATCCGGTGCGGATGCGTCTGCATCACGAGGGACGTGGTGCGGATCCCTTCGCCGAAGAAGCGCACGCCTTTCATCAGCGTGCCGTCAGTGACTCCGGTCGCCGCGAACACGATATTCTCCCCCGACGCGAGATCCTTCGAGCGATAGATACGCGAGACATCCGTGATCCCCATCGCCAGGCAGCGCTTTTCATGCTCCGGGCTGCTGACGACGAGACGCGCGTAGATCTCGCCGCCGAGACAACGCATCGCGGCCGCAGTGAGCACTCCCTCCGGTGCGCCACCGATGCCCATGACCGCGTGCACGCCGCTGCCCACGACAGCCGCCGCGATACCAGCGGACAGGTCACCATCGCCAATCAGTCGGATCCGTGCACCCGTCGTACGAATCTCGTCGATCAGCTTGCCGTGACGCGGCCGGTCGAGCACGATGACGACCAGGTCCTCGACCCTGCGGCTGTTGGCCTGCGCGATCGCGCGAAGATTGAATCGCACCGGAGCATCGAGATCGACGACGTCACGCGCGCTCGGGCCGACGACCAGCTTCTCCATGTAGATGTCAGGCGCGTGGAGCAGCCCTCCGCTTTCCGACGCTGCGAGCACGGCAAGCGCGTTGGGCGCACCTGTGGCGCACAGGTTCGTGCCTTCCAGCGGATCGACGGCGATATCGATCTGCGGGTAAGGGCTGGAGGCACCGTGAGCCATGCCGACCTTCTCACCGATGTAGAGCATCGGCGCCTCGTCGCGCTCGCCCTCGCCGATGACGATGGTGCCGTCGATCGGGACCGAGTCCATCTCCTGGCGCATGGCCTCGACGGCGACCTGGTCCGACTTGTGCCGGTCGCCCTGTCCCATCGTGTGAGCGCACGCAATCGCCGCCTGCTCGACGACGCGAAGAAAGTCGAGCGAGAGGTCGGAGTCGAATTGCGCTCCTGTACCTACGGGCGCCGGTGTCGAAGTCGTGGTGGTCATCGTGTCTCCCACGCTGGCAACTCACAGCGCGTCGGTCTGTCCGTTCGATAGCCGAGCAGGTAGTCGGCCTGCATGATCTTGTGAATCTCGCGCGTGCCCTCGTAAATGACCGCGCCCTTGCAATTGCGATAGAACCGCCCGACCGGATACTCGTCCGAGTAGCCGTTGGCGCCATGAATCTGCACAGCATCACCGGCCGCGCGCTCGGACGCCACGGTGGAGAACCACTTGGCCAACGCGGTCTCGCGGGTATTCCGGCGTCCTTCGTTCTTGAGCCACCCGGCTCGCAGCCAGAGCAGACGCGACGCCTGGTAATCCGATTCCATCTGCGCGAGCAGCTCTTTGACCAGTTGGTGCGAGCCTATCTCCACACCAAACGTCTTCCGCTGCCTTGCGTAGTTTACGCTCGCGTCGCGGCACGCGCGAATCAGGCCTGTCGCACCCGCCGCCACCGTGTAGCGGCCCTGGTCGAGGGCGAACATCGCGATCTTGAAGCCCTCGCCTTCCTGTCCAACGAGGTTTTCCGCCGGCACGTCCACGCCATCCATCTTGAAGTGACCGGTGTTGCCGGCGAGGATGCCCCACTTCTCCGTCAGCGTACCGCTCGAGAACCCCTTGAACGCGCGCTCGACGATGAACGCGCTCATGCCGGAAGGATCTCTCTCCTTCTTCTTCTCGAGATCCGTCCACGCGAAAACGAGGAAGTTGTCGGCGACGTCGGCGAGCGAAATCCACATCTTCTCGCCGGTCAGCTCGTAGCGATCGCCCTTCTTGATCGCGACGGTCTGGATGCCGCGCGCGTCGCTGCCCGCCGACGGCTCCGTCAAGCCGTAGGTCGCGATCTTCTTGCCTTGCGACTGTGGGACGAGATACCGCTGCTTCTGGTCCTCGGTCCCCCACGACAGGAGCGTCAGCGAGTTCAGTCCGACGTGAACGGACATGATCACGCGGAGCGACGTGTCCACGTACTCGAGCTCTTCGCTCGCGAGCCCGAGGCAGATGTAGTCCATCCCGGCGCCGCCATACTCGGTGGGAACCGAGATGCCAAGCAGCCCGAGCTCAGCCATCTGCGGAAGGATTCCGCGGTCGAATTTGTGCGCGCGATCGAGCTCGCGAATCCTGGGTGCCACTTCGCGACCCGCCCATTCGCGGACGGACTGCTCGAGCAGGCGCTGCTCCTCTGTCAGGTCGAAATCGAGCATCAGGCCGATGGTGACACAGGTGCGGTGCCGGCGGGTTCCGGAGCCTTGCGAAGGAGGATTTCACGAAGATTCGTCTTGAGCAGGAACTGTTCGACGATGCGCAGCGGCTCGAAGAGACGCTGAATGTCGCGGTTCGGCAATGGCCGCTGCTTGGGACGCGCCGCAGGGTACGGACGGTGCTGCAGATTCAGCTTGTCGACGACGACGTGCCGCGTGTACTCGGGTCTGAAGCCTTGTGGCGGCTCCGACGTGGCGAAGAACGCCATGAGGACACCGTCGGGGCGCAGCACTCGCACGAGCTGATCGGCCAGGGCCTTTGCCGATTTCTTGTCCAGGTAGTCGAACACGTCCCAGCACAGGATGCCGTCGATGCTGCCGGTCTCCTGCGGGAATCGTTTCATCAGGAACGTGGGGAACTGCTCGAGCAGACCGTCGCGGACGTGACGATCGATGTCTTGCGAGAGGTCTTCGACGATGATCTTGCAGCCCAGCTCCTCGCCAAAGAAATTGACGTTGGAGCCAACGCTGGGACCGAGATCGAGGAGGACCGGGTGGGAGCGCGAGCTCAGACCTGCAATGAAACGAGCCAAGACCTTCGTTGGGTGGACGGGTGCATCCGAGGCACCAGCCTCCGACTCAGCGTGTTCCTTGCGACGACGGGAAAACAGATCTGAGAGCGCCACCGACCTGAGTGAGCCTGGACCTTTGGGACCGCTCGTGCGGACCCAAAGATCGTAACTCAGAGCGCGTTAGTGCGCGGCCGCTGTCGTAGCGGGCGTCGAAATCGAAGCCGACACCTGCATTTTCTCGGGCTGCGAGCTCGAGGAGGCCTTCTGCTGGCCAGGCTGCGGCTGCGCACCCTTGCGCTGCATGTCTACGCTGCCTCGGAAGTGCGCACCCTCGGCGATGGCGACGCGCGGAGAGATGATGTCTCCGTCCACCGAGCCGCCGTCGCGGATGTCCACCTTCTCCGACGCCGTGACGTTGCCGTTGACTTCGCCAAGCACGATGACCGCCTTGGCAAACACCTGCGCCTTGATCTTGCCGTTCGGCCCGATCGTGAGCACGTGATCCTTCAGCTCGATGCGCCCTTCGACATGTCCCTCAATCGTGAGGTCCTCGCTGCCGTTCAACTCGCCTTTGATGACAACCGACTTCCCAATATTCACAATGTCCCTCTCGATCCGCCGGACATCCGGCTGCACCGCTGTCGGCGCGCTGACCGTCTGAGTGGATGCGGCTGTTGCCGGCGTAGCCGGTTGGCCGCTCGTCGGTTTCACCGCTTCATCACGCTTCCACATCTCGTTCCTCCGCCTCGATGGGCTCATCCTGGGCGTTGGCCGCCACTGAACGTCGGCTGGGCCTAGTCACGTCACGCATTCCGACATACCTCGTCGAAATGGATTGCCACGGACTTTCAAAAACCCCAAGAGCAAGGGCTTCCTAGGCGGGAGCCCACTGAGTATATCGGCCGCTCGAAATTTCTGTCTAGTCGCTTTGGTGCTGAGAGTTACATGGGAGTGGTAAGAGGGGCAGCCTGCCGGTTTCGCTCCTTGAGCCCGATCAAGAGGAGGGGCGCGGATGATGGTACATTGGTGATTACTGAATCTCGGGCCCACAGCCAATGACCTGAAGCCCGTCTCCGGAGGCCATCAAACTGGAAAATGTCCCGCATCTACCTCGACCATAACGCCACGACCCCGCCCTCCGCCGCGGTGGTCGACCGCATGAGCGAGGTGCTCAGGGAGGAGTTCGGCAATCCGTCGAGCGTTCACCACTTCGGACAGCGGGCCAAGGCTGCGTTGGACGATGCACGGACGAGCGTGGCCGCGCTGCTCGGCGCGGATCCATCAGAGATCGTGTTCACGGGAAGTGGGACCGAGGGCGATAACATCGCGATCAGGGGCGTCGCCGAGGCTCTCGAGGGCACCGGGCGCAAGCACATCATTGGGAGCTCGATCGAGCACGAGGCGGTGCTCAATACGGTGAAGGCCTTAGCCCGTCGCGGCTGGCGGACGACGCTCCTGCCAGTGGATGCGAGCGGGATCGTCTCGCCGGACGAACTGCAGAAGGCGCTGGCCGACGACACGGCGCTCGTGTCGATCATGCACGCCAACAACGAAATCGGAACCATTCAGCCGATACAGGAACTCGCGCGACTGACGCGCGAGCGACGTGCGATCATCCATACGGACGCCGTCCAAACGGCAGGCAAAATCCCTATCGATGTGAAGGCGCTCGGCGTCGACCTGCTTTCGATCTCGGCTCACAAGTTCTACGGACCCAAGGGCGTTGGCGCGTTGTGGATCCGAAGAGGTGTGCGCCTGAATCCTGCGCTGACCGGTGGAAAGCAAGAGCGAGGACGCCGCTCGGGAACCGAAAACGTGGCGGGCATCGTCGGAATGGGTGTGGCCGCTCGTGAGGCGCTCGCCAAGATGGCGGCGGAGCAGACGCGGCTCGCCGCTCTTCGCGACACGCTCGAGTCGACGATTCTGAGTCGCGTTCCCGGTACAACGCGAAACGGAGTCGCCGAGCCGAGAGTCGCGAACACGACCAACATCAGCTTCGATCGAGTCGAGGCGGAGTCGCTGCTCATCGCACTCGACCTGGAAGGCATCGCGGTGTCGACAGGCTCGGCATGCTCGTCAGGCACACTCGAACCATCCCACGTGCTGAAAGCGATGGGACTACCAGCGCATCGCACCCAGAACTCGATTCGCTTCAGCCTCGGCGCAGCCAACACCGACGCAGACGTCGAGCGCGTCGTTGCAGTACTGCCCGGAATCGTCGCGAAGCTGAGGAGCCTGACACGGTCTCCAGTAGGCAGTAGGCAGTAGGCAGTTCACGGTTCACAGTTCCATGCGCATCGTCGTGGCCATGTCGGGAGGCGTCGACTCATCGGTCGCCGCGGCTCTGCTCGCGGAGCAGGGTCATGACGTCATCGGTCTGTCGATGCAGCTCTACCCTTCGACAGGCTCAGGGCAGGCAAACGGCACCGAAACATTCGGGAACTGCTGCACACTCGACGATTTGCACGATGCGCGCCGCGTCGCATCCGCCCGTGGATTCCCGCACTACATCGTCAACTTCGAGCGACAGTTCCGCGACACGGTGATTTCGAATTTCGTGACCGAGTACACGTCCGGTCGAACGCCGATTCCGTGTGCGCATTGCAACAGCGACATGAAGTTCGCGACGCTGCTCGACCGTGCTCGCGGGCTTGGTTCCGAGCATCTCGCCACGGGCCACTACGCGAGAGTCGAACAGGCCGCCGACGGACGATTCCTTCTTCGGCGAAGCGTGGACACCGACAAGGATCAGTCGTACTTCCTGTTCTCGCTGACGCAGGATCAGCTCGCGCACGCCGTCTTTCCGGTCGGCATGCTGACGAAGCCTGAAGTGCGTTCCGAGGCTCATCGACTCGGATTGATCGTGGCCGACAAGGCCGACAGCCAGGAGATTTGTTTCGTACCCAACGGAGACTACGCTACATTCGTGGAGTCACGCGCCGCGGCGGTCCGGCCTGGCGCCATCGTCAACGAGAACGGTCAGCAGCTCGCGACGCATGCGGGCGTGCATCGATTCACGATCGGTCAGCGCAAGGGGCTCGGCATTGCGGCACGGACGCCGATGTACGTGTTGAAGATCGATGCGGACTCGGGGGACGTGATGGTTGGCCCGCGAACAGCGCTCGATCGCGCGAGCTTCACGGCCTCAAGCGTGAACTGGATCGGTCGCGATCCATCAGCAGCCTGGCTCTCCGCGACAGCGCAGATCCGCCATCGCCATCAGCCGGCACCAGGTCGTGTTCGTGCGAGTGACGACGGTCGAGCGGAGTTCGAGTTCGATGAGCCACAGCCCGCGGTGACGCCTGGGCAGGCTGCCGTCTTCTACGATGGGGACATCGTCATCGGCGGCGGCTGGATCGACTGAGTCGGGATCCATTGTTGATTTGCTGATATTTGATTGATGATTCGTTGTCGATTGGAGACTTGCGATTGATGATTGATTCTCTGAATCAGGGACAAATCCACGATCAGAAATCCACGCTCAACAAGGAATCAACAGTCAAGAATCCTGAAATCAAGAACTGAGATTGCGCGGCATTATTCGTTTGATCAGCTGAATCTGCCCGGCGTGATAGAGGTCGTGCGCGGCGATGCCGGTCACGAGCGCAAGGTTGGTGACCTTGCTCCCCTTTGGCTTTCTGGCGAGATCAGCCGGTCGAAGTGCGGCGACCGCTGCGCGCAGCGTGCGGTGCGTATCTGCCAGCAACTGGACGTCAGCCTTCCATGCTTTCGCGCTCTCCTCTTGCGGGCGCAACATCCAGTTCGACCCTTTGAGCGGAAACGTTCCGCGCTTCGAGCCGGTCAGCCGTCGCCATGCCACGTATTTCCAATACGCGGCATGAACGACCAGTTCCCAGATGTTGTGACGATGGGCGGCAGGCCGCCAGGAGGCTTGTTTTGGAGTCACCCCGCGAATCGATCCGCGCAGGTTCGTCCCGTGCCACGAGACGTGGTCGTACGCGCTGTCGATCAGGAACAGCAGCCGCTGGATCAAGTCGTCGTCTGAAGTGCCGCCTCGGGCGGAAGGTGATGCGAGAGCCCTTCGAGATACCGTTCGGCGTCGATCGCGGCCATGCAGCCTGAACCCGCAGCGGTAATGGCCTGGCGATAGATATGGTCCTGGACGTCGCCCGCTGCGAACACACCTTCGACGTTCGTCCTCGATCCGCTGTGTGTGCGGATGTAGCCGTTCTCGTCGAGTTTGAGCTGACCCACGAAGAGCGAGGTGTTCGGCGTGTGGCCGATCGCGATGAACACACCGTCGAGTGGAAGTGTCGTCTCGTGGAGCGTCTTCAGGTTGCGAACGACGATGGATTCCACTTCGCCTTTGTCGCTGGCGAGGACGTCGGAGACTTCAGAATCCCAGATGAAATCGATCTTCGGGTTGGCGAATGCCTTGTCCTGCATGATCTTCGATGCGCGCAGTGTGTCGCGGCGATGCACAACGGTGACCTTTGAGGCGAAGCGAGTCAGGTAGATCGCTTCCTCCATCGCCGAGTCTCCGCCGCCAACGACGGCAATAGGGCGGCCGCGAAAGAAGTACCCATCACAGGTCGCACAGGTGGACACACCGTGTCCGGACAGCTTCCGATCCGATCCGATCTCGAGCCACCGCGCCGAGGCGCCGGTGGCGATGATGAGCGAGTCCGTCGACACCGACCTGCCGTTGGCGAACGTCAGCGTAAAGGGCCGATTCTGCAGGTCGACCTTCGTGACGTCCCCCTGCATCACGTCAGCACCAAAGTGCTCGGCCTGTGCGCGCATCTCCGCCATCAGGTCGGGTCCCATGATTCCGGCACGGAATCCTGGAAAGTTCTCGACCATCGTGGTCAGCATCAGCTGACCACCCGCCTCGAGCCCTTCGACGAGCAGCGGCTTGAGGTTCGCGCGTGCCGTGTAGAGTGCCGCGGTCAGACCGGCGGGCCCGGATCCGATGATGATGACGTTCCGATCCGCCACATTACGCTCGCTTCGACGACAGGTCGGCGGCCAGGTGACGCTCGATCATCTGCGCGATGTCTTCCTTCGCTCGCAGGCCCACGATGGTTTCCGCCAACTGCCCCTCTTTGAAGAGCAGCAGGGTGGGGATTCCGCGCACGGCGAAGCGACCGGGCACATTCGGGTTCTCGTCGACGTTCAGTTTGGCCACTGTCGCGCGGCCATCGAATTCCGACGCGAGCGCGTCGACCGTCGGCGCGAGACGCCGGCACGGTCCGCACCACTCTGCCCAGAAATCGACCAACACCACTCCCTTGCTGGTCTCATCGTCGAAATTATTGTCGGTGAACGTCTTTACTTTTTCGGATGCCATCGGCTCTCTTCTCCACGAACGGACCGACCTGACGGTGGTCCACTATTGCTTCTGCCCGTTGCTTTCCTCACGCCGCTCCGGCTCGATTCGCGGCCACCGCACGCTCATATACCTTGACGTACTCGCGAGCCGACGCGTCCCACGAAAAATCTTCTCTCATGCCGGCCCGCTGAATGCGTCGCCACGCCGGTCGATTCTCGAAGAACTCGAGCGCGCGCCCAAGCGCGCCAAGCAGCGCAACGGGCGTGTACTCGGTGAAGGTGAAGCCGGTGCCTCGCCCCAACCTCTCATCGACCTCGTGGACGGTGTCAAAGAGCCCGCCCGTCGCTCGCACGACCGGGACCGTCCCGTAGCGCAAGCTGTACATCTGATTTAGTCCGCACGGCTCGAACCGTGACGGCATCAGGAAGATGTCCGCTCCCCCTTCCATCAGATGCGCCAACCCATCATCGAAGCCGATTCGCACACTAATGCGCCCCGGGTGCCGAATTGCGAGCCCCCGCCACTGCGTTTCGTAACGCGGCTCACCCGAACCCAGCACCACGAACGAGGCGCCTAACGCAGGTAACGCGTCCGCAATCTGATCGAGCAGGTCGAACCCCTTCTGATCGACCATCCTCGAAATCATCGCCACCAGCGGACGACGTCGGCTGTCGGGTGATTTCGACAATCCGAAGGCTTCGAGAACCCTTCGCTTGGCCGCACCCTTCCCTGCCATCTTTGACGCACTGAAGGGTACTGGCAGGTTCCGGTCCCGCTCAGGATCCCATTGATCGTAATCGATTCCGTTGAGAATGCCGACGAGATCGGCCGAGCGCGCGCGCAGAATCCCGTCAAAGCCGAAACCCAGTTCAGGCGCCTGGATTTCCTCGGCATATCTGGGGCTGACGGTGGTGATCAGCTGACTGAAAACGATGCCCGCTTTCAGGTAGCTGATCCGGTTCCAGTACTCCAGGGCATCGACGTGCATGAGCTCCCAGCCCAAGCCGAGCCGTGGCAGCCAGCTCGCATCGAAAACTCCCTGATACGCGAGGTTGTGAATCGTGAAGACCGACGCCGGTCGGGTTGCCTCTCGCCAGGCCGGAACCGTCCGTTGAATCAGCAGCGGTACAAGCCCGGCCTGCCAGTCGTGGGCGTGGACGATGTCGTAGCGGTACCCCGTGGACGCCGCCCACGTGAGCGCAGCCTGACTGAGAAATGCGAATCGTTCGGGATTGTCTGGGTAGTCTCGAGACGACGCGCCATAGAGATAGTCACGTTCAAAATAGGTCGCGTGGGCGATGAAGACAATGCGAACGCCATGCGCGATGACGGCAGAGACATCGACAGCATCGACCTGCCCCCCGAGTGACACAATCACTTTTCCGATGGGAGAACCGACCGTGATTCCGCGATAACGAGGCATCACGACGTCGATGTCGTGTCCGAGCTTTGCCAATGCGCGCGGGAGTGCGCCAAGTACGTCCGCAAGGCCCCCTGTCTTTGCAAAAGGGTGCACTTCCGACGCAACCATCAGGATCCGCACTCTTGATATGATCGCATGGTGACTGATTCCGCGGCTCGCGCGCCTCGGGGTGCCCGACCGGAGTCCAGGGAAGCG
This sequence comes from uncultured Acidobacteriota bacterium, assembly GCA_963772955.1. Taxonomy (GTDB): domain Bacteria; phylum Acidobacteriota; class Vicinamibacteria; order Vicinamibacterales; family UBA2999; genus Gp6-AA40. Next base: position 77,143 of record CAVYZF010000002.1, read on the forward strand.
ACCGAGTTGCGTGCGATTCGGGCTCAGCAGCCGCAACTCGCGTCCGCCGTCGACCTCCATCTCGAGATTCTGGAGCTACAGCGTCGAGTCCAGGGACGCATCCCGCTGCCGCATCTCGAGGTCACAAACGAGTCGATGCAGCGCCACCAGGCGAGCGCGACACCCCTGCTGCGATTCGAAAGCATCCCGCTCGATCTGAGCGATCTCCGCTTGATGGTGCGACAGACGGCTGATGTGCTTCGCCGGTACGGCGCGCTGGAAGAAGCCGACTACCGGAAAGTTCAGTCGCTCGGCCGTGACATGCAGCTGATCGAGGTGACTGGGCAGTGGTTTCGAAACGGGCTCGCCCAGCAGGTTGCGGCCGTGGGCCTTCCTCCATCGAACTTTGCCGATCTGGATGGCGCCGAGGTGATCGACCAGGTGCTGACGGTCTCCATGAGACCGTTCCTCTCGCGATGCGCCGAGGTCCTGCAACAGCGTACGGAGCTGTCGCTCTGGACGCACTCGCATTGCGCCCTCTGCGGCGGTCAACCTGATTTCTCAGTGATCACGCCGTCCGCCGAACGCCACTTGATCTGCGGACGGTGCGAGCTGAGATGGAAGTGGGAGTCGCTCGCGTGTCCGTATTGCCGGAACAGCGAGCGCGCGAAGATTACGTCGTTTGCGACGCCCGACGGGCAGTACCGAGTGTACGCGTGTGACGTCTGCCGTCGATACCTGAAAGCCTACGATGGGCGCCGCGCATCTCGACCGGTCATGCCAATCGTCGATGCCGTAGCAACACTCCCGCTGGATGCTGCGGCAATCCAGCGCGGTTACGCTTCGTAAAGCTGCGCTTAGTTCGCTGTGGCGGCCTGGAGCGGCGTGCCGAGCAGATCCTCGGCCTTGCTCGCGAACCAATTGAACAGGTGACGCGTCTCCCAGAAGCGTCCGGCGTTGGACTTGGCTCCAAGCACAACGACCGCGACCTCGGGTCCGCCCTGCGGCAGTCGCAGGAGCGTAGCGAGGCAGTACCCGGACTTGGTGATGAATCCGGTCTTCCCGGCCTGCACGTCAACGTCGCCATTCATGACGAGCTGATTCGTCGAGTGAATATTAATGACGCGTCGCCCGGCGGTGACGGTGTACGTCGGCGTCCGCATCACGCTCGCAATGCGCTCGTCGCCGGAAACGTAGGTGATGAGCTTGGCCATGTCGTAGGCGGACGACACGTTCGCCGACAGCAAGCCGGAAGGATCCGCGTAGCTCGTATTCGTGAGACCGAGCTCGGCGGCCTTGCTGTTCATGCGAGCAATGAATGCCTCGGAACCAAGGCTCGACACGCGAGCGAGCGCGCGCGCCGCGGCGTTGTCCGACGCAATCAGCGTCAGATGCAGCAGGTCGCCCTTCGTGATGCGATAGCCCGATCGAATGTAGGTGGTCGATGCCGCACGGACATCGCTCGGCTGAACCACGATCTCGTCTGAGAGGTTCGGCGAATCCTCCATGAACACCACCGCCGTCATCACCTTGGTGATGCTGGCGATCGAGCGCTGGTTCTGGGAATTGGTCTCCCACAGCACATGGCCGGTGGCCGAGTCATAGATAATTGCGGCCTCGGCACGGATATCCGGGACCAGCGCTCCCGATTCATCCAGGCGGAACCTGGGTTCCTGGGCCTCCCGGAGCAGGCGCGCCTGGGTCGCGGCACGAGACCGAGACCGGCTCCGCCGTGTGCTACTTGTTGAGACACGGGAGGGCGTCGATTTCCGGGTAATAGTCTTCTTGGTAGTAGTCTTCTTTGGGGCCGCCTGGGTGCCCGTGTTCGACTGGGCGGACGCCATATCGACAGACAAACCAAGGCAAACGAACGCCGTGAGGACACACCAAACGCGAGATGTCTTCGAGAAACCGGGAAAAATCACAAGCAACCCTTTGCGAGACAGCTGGTTACAAGGTGTATCGGCATTCTAACAAACCTCCTGCAGTGTGCAAGAGGGTTCTGCGTCGCGCGCAACAAGTCCAAGAAAGGTGCCATACCGCATGAGCCTCGCCGAATCGGAGTACACGGTGCTCCGTCACACCATCGCCAGCCGGGGAACCGCCAGGATCACCCTGCTGCCGGTGACCCTGATTGGCTGGGCCCTCGTCGCCGGGACCATGTCAGTCCTTGGGAACAATCCGGCCATGTCGCTCTTTTCGCTGGCGGTCCTCGCGGGTGGCTTCGAGGCGATTCATGCGATGCACGTTGGCGTCGAGCGGATCGGCCGGTACATTCAGGTTTTCTATGAGGGATCGGCCGATGTTCCCCGCTGGGAAACGACGGCCATGGCGATCGGCCCGGCGCTTCCTGGTGGTGGCGTCGACCCGCTCTTTACCGCGATCTTTTCCCTCGTCTCTCTGTTGAACCTGATGGCGGCGATCGTTCCGTCCCCCACGAGACTTGAGCTCGCGGTCATCGGGTTGATGCACGGAGCATTTCTTCTGCGCCTCGGACGAGCCCGTTGGGCGGCCTCCCGGCAGCGAGCGGTGGACCTCGAAAGCTATCGAGCGGTGAGGATGCGGATGTCGAACGGCAAGGAGTGACTGCCGCGAAGCGTCAGCATTCGGCCACTAATTGTCACGGGTGACATTTCCCGGCGGTCCAACGCTTTGGAATCCGATCCAATGTGTGTGCGGTTTGGAACACCGCTGAACGCAATTAGCACACACCTCCCTCATACTGCCCGCATGCTCGCATTTTGATCTCTTCGTGTTTTTCGTTGATCCGACTGGTCAAATGACTCACGCCGATGCCGTTGAAATGCGCGGCATACAGATTGCTAAAGCGAGGGGCGGGGGATAGGACAATGAGTCTGGTGCGACTCCTTGGGTTTCGGACGCTGACCTGCGGATGCGTAGTGGGTCGGTATCGTGAGCTGGCGACGAGTCGCGAAGTGTCCTACGTCGAGGAGAAGGGCGGCGACTGCGACGTGCACGTGCATCGAAGGAATCACACGATTCCTGAGCGCGTCGCGCCATCGCTCGCAGCAGTCGCATCGCTTCACGCCTCCTAGGCACGACCTCGCCGAAGCGCTTCACGCGAAGGCGGGCGCACAGGAAGCGCCACGGATACAATCTCCGTGGTGCCACGAACCCTCAAGCCACACACGCGCTTTACATCGAACGGCGCGACTTTTAGCTTCTATCTCGGCGACTGCGTAGACATTCTGGAGCAGCTCGAACAGGGCTCCATCGACGCCATCGTCACATCACCTCCCTACAACCTGGGCATCAGGTATCAGAGTTATGACGACACGATGCCCCGCAGCCAGTATCTTGAGTGGACAGGAGAGTGGGTCAGTCGCGCGGCGCGCGCGATGACCGCCGACGGCTCGCTGTTCCTGAACGTCGGTGCCAAGCCGACCGACCCGTGGACGGCAATCGACATAGCGCAGGCGACTCGTCCCCATCTGCAGCTGCAGAACACCATCCACTGGATCAAGTCGATTGCGATTGAGAAGTCACTCGCCGGCACGAACGCCAACCTCGCTGACGACCTCGCCGTCGGTCATTACAAACCAATCAACAGCCGGCGGTTCCTGCACGACTGTCACGAGTTCGTCTTCCACTTCACCAACGGCGGCCAGACGCCAATCGACCGCCAGGCGATCGGTGTGCGGTATCAGGATCGGTCGAACATCGCGCGCTGGCAGGGCGCCGCGTCGGGGGTGCGCTGCCGCGGCAATACGTGGTTCATCCCGTACGAGACCATCCAGAGCCGCGCGAAAGACCGGCCCCATCCGGCAACGTTCCCGCCCAAACTGCCGGAGATGTGCCTGCGGATGAACGGTCTCGCTCGAACCAGGCTGGTCGCCGACCCGTTCCTCGGACTTGGTTCGACCGCCATCGCCTGCGCGCAGCTTGGCCTCAACTTCATCGGCATCGAGATGGACGAGGGCTACCTCACTGAAGCCGTCGAGCGCACTCGCACGGCACTCGAACCACCTGCCCGCATCGCACGAACGAATCGTCGCAAGTAGATTCATGACGAGTCCGCATGTATCCTGACTCATGGACCTCAGGCAGCTGGAGATCATCCGGGCAATTGCGGAGACGGGATCCTTCACGGCTGCCGGTGAAAAGCTTCACGTCTCCCAGTCCGCCATCAGCCGCCAGATCCTGATCCTCGAAGACGAACTCGGCGAGCCGGTATTTCATCGCATCGGCCGGCGCATCCGAATCACCCCGGCCGGCGAATCACTGCTCCAACTGAGTCATCGCGTGTTTCGCGATCTGCAGGAAACGGTCTCCGCCATCAGCGACACCCGCGAGGCGCTGGGCGGGTCGATTGGGCTGGTTGGCGGCATGACCGTCTGTCTCTACGTCTTCCCTGCCCTGCTGGCCGAAGTCCGGCGTATCCATCCCAATCTCGACATGCGCGTCACCGTCGGCAGCACGCTCGCGCTCGATTGAGATGTTGCGATCGGGCGCGGGAGACCTGGGCCTGCTGACGCTTCCGATCGAGGCGTCGGATCTCGTGTCGGTTCCGCTGCTCACGGAGGAACTGCTGCTCGCCACGTATCCGAGTCACCCGCTTGCTTCTCAGAAGAAGATCGTGCCGGCGGATCTCGAGGGCCAGCCATTCGTGCTGTTCGAGACCGGATCGATCACGCGCCAGATCGTCGATGAGTTCTTCGCGCGCGAGCGGATCTCGCCTCCGATCATCATGGAGACGGAGAACGTCGAGATCATCAAGGCGATGGTGCGCAGCGGCCTCGGCATCAGCATCATCCCGTGGCAGGCGGCGGCGGCCGACGTCACCACCCATCAGTTGTTCTGCAGTCGAATCACCGGCGCATCGCTGGTGCGTCAGACAGGCTGGCTGTATCCGAAGATGGGACGGTTGCCGCGCGCGGTGACTGAGGTGATTCGCGTCTTCGAGACGATGCGCCCGCAGCTCGAAGCTGCGGTGCGCCCGTCCAAGATGTGATCGAGAAGCCGCGCGCAGCGCGCTGGCAGGTCTATCGCTGATCCGCGGCGCGTAGTCGGCCGCAGCGTGTATTCGCCACGCGACCACACATTCAGATTCTGTCTGCGTCGTCTTGACTTCGATCTTGCGCCTTCTCCGCAACGGATCGGGGTTCGACGAGTAGTAGCCGAGCACGTAGTAGTCGCTCGTCTCGTTGTCGATGCGCTTCAGCGCCTTGTCGAAGTCGTTCTGATTGACGACGGCGATCCCGCCCGTTTCCTCGGCCAGCACGCGCAGGCTGTCCTGCGTGTCGCGCACGTACGCGTTCCACTCCTGCGTCGGCACCTCATCGTCCAGATCCTGTCCGGCGACGAGACCGCGCGGGTCGATCGTGTAGAGCGTGGCGTTGGCGCGATTGGCGGCGCGCGTCAGCTCGGCCAGCTCGCGAACGAGGTCCGATTCGGCCAGCAGCTGCGTGCTCTGCTGCGTGCGATAGAACGGATCGTTCTGCAGGTCGCTGGACTCGACGTGCATCCGCTGCGCCTGCTCCTCGAGACGTGACTGCTCGAACGGATTGAAGTCGTATCCGCTGCTGATGTAGATGACGGCCTTGCGGCGGTTCTGCAGCTTCTCGAGGTTCTTCATCAGATCGTAGGCGGTCGAGAACGCGACGTGCGCGCGGTGGCGCAACTCTGTCGGTCCCTGCGACCCTGACTGCCCCTCGATGATTTCCTTCGCCTTCAGCCCACCGCCGGTGACCTTGGAGATCGCCGAGTCGAGCACCTGCCGGTCGTAGGTCAACTGCTCTGAGATCGACGAGTAGCCGGTCGTGACGACGCCGAACATGTCGCCTTCGTGAATGAGCAGCTTGCAGCATCTTCTTGATCAGCTCCCGCGTGCGCGGCGTGCTGCGGAAGTCGAGATGCAGGTCGTCGATGAAGATCAGGAACACGCGACCGGCGGCGTCGTTGGTCGGGCGATTGGTCGGCAGGATGATGCCCTCCTGCACCGGCGCCGGCGGCGGGGTCTGCACGTTGTAGACGCGACCGCCGTGTGTGAGAACGAGCGAGACGATGTCCTGCTTGACGCCGTCTTCGTAAATCTCGAACTCTCCGGGTTTCAGGTCGGCGACGAATTGATCGCTGCGCTGCTCGCGGACGATCACGTCGGTGGTCACGAGATCCACGCTGACGCGGAACGTTGGCGTGGGCGCCTGCACTGGTGGGGCTTGTGCGGGGGCCTGGGCAGGGGCCGGCGCCTGAGCCGTCGCGACGGGTGTCTGAGTCGGATTCCACGCCGTCGCGATGACTGCGAACACGCCGATGATCAAACACTTAGCGAGATTTCGCATGGCAAAAGTATACTCCGCCGCGTTTGATTTGACGACGTAGCCGGGGATTCGGCCGGTGTACTCTGTGAGACCCATGCGAATCGCGCTCGCCGCCGATCACGCCGGCTTCGAACTGAAACAACAGATGGGCGCCTACCTCACGCGCCAGGGGCACGACGTCGTCGATCTTGGCACCCATTCGACCGCCCCGGTGGACTATCCGGACTCAGCCGAAGCCGTGGCGCAGACGATCTTCGATGGCCACGCGGACCGCGGCGTGATCGTCTGCGGAAGTGGCGCCGGCGTATCGATTGCGGCCAATAAATTTCCAGGCATCCGCGCCGCCGTCTGCCACGACACTTACACCGCGCATCAGGCCGTCGAGCACGACGATATGAACGTGCTCTGCGTCGGCTCGCGGGTGATCGGATCGGCGCTGGCCTGCGAGATCGTCGATGCCTTCCTCCGCGCACAGTTCTCGCACGAGGACCGCCATCAACGGCGGCTCAACAAGATCTTCGCCATCGAGCGCCGTTTCGTCGTGCGCTCCTAGCCAGTCCTCGACTCATGTCCGAGACGCGCAATCTTCCCGTCGACGACCTGGACAAGCTGGTCTCCGAACTGCACCTGATCTCGCAGGCGCGCTCGGCACCAATCGCGAGCGACAGCCCCGACCTTGCTGACTGGCTTCGCCAGGTCCGCGAACAAGACGGCAGCGACCTGCTCCTCGTCGCGGGCCTGCCTCCGCTGGCTCGCGTCAAGGGTCAGATGTCGCGTCTCATCGGCGAGACCTTGAGCGGCGAAGACATCGAGAACGCCGCATCGCCGGTCATCCCCTCGCGTTTGCGGGAGCGCTATCGCGACGGCGAGGCAATCGATCTCGGGTTCACGCTGAAAGGCCTCGGACGCTTCCGCATGAACCTGCATCGCGAGCGCGGGCGTGCGGCCGCAGCCATTCGCGCGTTGCCCACCCGCATTCCCCGTGTTGCCGACCTGCACTTCACGCACGACATCGCGCTCCTCGCTGAGCTGCCCCGCGGTCTCGTCCTCGTCTGCGGACCGACCGGCTCGGGTAAGACGACGACACTCGCAGCACTCATCGCTGAAATCAACAGCAAGCACGCGCTCCACATCGTGACCGTCGAAGATCCGATCGAGTACGAGCATTCACACGGCCGCAGCGTGATCGAGCAGGTCGAGATCGGCATCGACGCACCAGACTTTCCCACAGCGCTGCGCGCGGCCATGCGTCAGGCTCCTGATGCCATCGTGGTCGGCGAGATGCGCGATCCCGAGACGATGCGAATCGCACTTGCGGCGGCGGAGACGGGACATCTCGTCCTCGCGACGGTGCACGCGACTGACGCGGCCGCCGCCGTCTCGAGAATCGCCGACGGCTTCCCGGTCGAGCGACAGAACGCCGTGCGTCAGGAACTGGCGATGGCGCTGGCCGCCGTGCTGACGCAATCACTCGTTCAGACGAAGGCAGGCACGCTCGTGCCGGTCGCCGAGCTCCTGCTCGTGAGCTACGGGGCGAGGCAGCACATTCGCAAGAACGCGCTTCAGCATCTGAATCAGGAGATCACGATCACCCGCAAGGCGGGATCGTTCACGTTGGAAGAGTCGCTGGCGAAGCTGGTGATCACGGGCACTATCGATCGAGGTGATGCGATACTCCGCGCCGCGCATCCCGAAGAGCTCGAGTCGCTACTCCGCGGCGCGTAGCGCGGCGGTCTTCATCGATTTCCGCGCTGCTCGCGTGACCGCAGTGGTCGCGACGATCGTCGCGATGAGCCCAACCACCAACAGCGTGTAGTACTCAGGTCCACGCGGTGGCGCGATGCCAGCCGCGAGCTTGGCCACATCACCTGCGACCTTCCCGTAATAGACGTACATGACGATGGCGGGCAGCATGCCGACTGACGCCGCCATGAAGTCACGGTAGCGAACGCCGCTCAGAGCGAGTGCGTAATTCAGGAACACGAACGGGACGACCGGTGACAGCCGCAGGAGGAACATCACCCATGCGCCCTCGCCGACAACCGCATGGCGTACGGCGGCCACCCGCGGATCCCTCCGAAGCCATCGCAGGAATCTCGAATCGGCCAGTGGCGACGCGATTGCGAACACGGCCGACGAGCCGAGCGACGCGGCAATGTAGACGAGCACCGTCCCTCGCCACAGACCAAAAACGGCACCGGCTGCGAACGTCAGGACGAACGCCGGCGCGAGTGTCACCGAGGCCACGATATACGCGACGACGAATAACACAGGGCCCCATGGCCCCAGATCAGCCAGGGCAAGTACGACCCGCTCGATGAACTCGCTCACGAATCGGATGGCGCGGGACCGGGTGATGCGGGTCGCGAGTCATTCGGACGCCGGCGTGCCCGGCGACGGCGGCGGGAGAACACGCGTGACAGGCGCTCGAGCGCTTCGGAAGCCTGCTGCAGTCCGACGGCGATCTGATCCGCATCGGTCCATGCCGCAGGATTGAGCCGTTCCGCGAGCGCCATCAGCGCTTCCTGACGAACCGGGTCCGATGTTCGGCGCGGAATGCGTTCGCGAATGAGTAAGTACCATCGCCCGAGGAATGCGATCTGTTCATCGGGAGTCGCACCCTCGATCGCCGAAGGCACCGCGCCAGGAGACGGTGCGGGCGCCGAGGCTGCCGGCGGCGCTGGCGCCGGCGTTTGCGGCTCCGGCGCGGCGGTCACCGCCTCGTCTCGCTTCGGCGGCTTGCGACGCCGAGGCTCCGGCGACATCTCAATGTGCTGCTGGTGCTCGCGGACGTCTTTCCAGTCGAACGCAATGTCCGGATACTGCGCCTCGAGCTCTCGAAGGACATCGGGCTCCAGCGCGTCGCGCCCGACACGCACACCACCCGGCGACCGGAAGACATACAGGATGCGAGACCGTTGACGATGCCCCTCGCGATAGAGATGCATCAGGTACGTGGTCTCGTATCCACGCTTGTCTCGGATCACACGCAGGAACGGCACAGCGCTTTACTTGCGCTTCTGAGGCCTGGATGGTGTGGACTGACGTGCAGCCGGCCTCTTGGTGACTCGCCGGACTTCCGCGGTCTTCTTCTTCGCGGCCACGACTCGGGCCTTCGGTGCAGCGCCCGCACCCCGTCGCGCGGGAGGACGAGCGTTGGATGTCCGTACGGTCTTCGGTCTCGTGGCAGCGGCTGCCGGCGCGGCAGCAGCCCTGGGCGCAGCCGGGGGCTTCGGAGGCGCGGCGTCTCGCACCGGCCGCTCCAGCCGTTCCGGCCGTTCTGGCCGTTCTGGCCGTTCTGGCCGTTCTGCCGTTCTGGCGGACCTGTACGAGAGACCAGCGTGAAACGAATCTGCTCGCCGATCGAGTGATACGCCCACATTTCGGCCGCCTGGATCTGGAGATCCGCACACAGGCGCCTGGCGCTATCGACGCCAACGGCGGGCACGTAGAGGTGAAACGGCACTCGCAGTTTGGAGAACGTCACCCACTGCGACATCGCTTCGAGGTTGTTCAACGATTCGGCGGTCTCGACTTCGACCACGCCAACCAATTTCTTGGTCCGCTCCCCAGCCTGCAGCACGAGGTCGGGATACCAGGGGGCGGCAGGTGGTCCGACGGGCGCCGCCTGTTCATTGCCCGGGTTGATCGCAACGTCGAACTTTCTCTTGTACTTCGCCTGAAGCAGGCGGATCACCCGATCGTGCTCGAGCTGCTCGCGCACGGGCCGCACGAGTATGGGGCTCAACAGAACCTCCGACGCGGGTACACGCAACAGCCTTCGCCGCCGGAACGTGCACGTACTGGAACACCAAAGGGCCGGCTCATGCCGGCAGAAGCGCCAGAATATAGCACGAAAGGTACGGCCCCCCAAACCATTGGGTCTCTCGCCCTCCCGGGCACAACTTGACGCCTCTCCCTTCGAGCACGACAATGAGCCAGTGCCGTCGCCAGGGGCCAACGCCCCGAATGCACGCGTCCTCATCGTTGACGACGATGTCAGCGTCACAGAACTGTTTGCGCGGATGCTTCGGCTCGAGGGCTTCGAAGTGTGGGCGGCGCACTCGGCCGACGAAGGCCTCGTCCTCGCGCAGACCCATCGTCCGCACGCAGTCATCCTCGATCTGAGGATGCCACTCACAAGCGGCGTCCAGGTCCTTCGCTCCTTGCGCGCCATCCCCGGCATGCAGCACACGCCAGTGACGATCGTCACTGGCGATTACTACCTTGCCGAGTCGCAGACGAATGAGATCCGATCGCTCGGCGCCGACGTCCGGTTCAAGCCGCTCTGGCTCGACGAATTGGTGACTCTGGCCCGCGACATGCTCCATACTCCGGTTCAGGACTGATCGCCCCTCGACCCAGCACAGCGAACCAATTCGTGACCTCGTCCCGCTTTCTGAAGGCCTGTCGCCGCGAGCCTGTTGATGCCACGCCTGTCTGGTTCATGCGCCAGGCGGGCCGCTACATGCAGGAGTACCGCACGCTTCGCGCGCAATACTCGCTGCTCGAGATCTGCCGCACGCCGGATCTGGCGACAGAGGTGACCCTGCAACCGATTCGGCGTCTCGAAGTCGACGCCGCGATTCTGTTTTCCGATCTGCTCCTGCCTCTTGCGCCGATGGGCCTGCCCTTCGACTTCATCAAGGGCGAAGGCCCGCAGATCGAGCACCCGATTGATGGACCGGCCGATATCGAGCGGCTGCGAGTCTTCGAACCGCGCGAGGCGCTCAGCCATGTGCTCCAGGCCATCCGGCAGATTCAAGGAGAGCTCGACGGTCGCGTTCCGCTCATCGGGTTTGCGGGTGCACCGTTCACCCTCGCGTCCTACGCGATCGAGGGCGGACATTCGAACAACTTCGCCAAGACGAAGGCGTTGATGTACGGCCATCCAGATGACTGGCATCGGCTGTGCGAGAAGCTGTCGAGCGTCGTCGCCGACTATCTCGTGGCACAGATCGAAGCGGGAGTCGATGTTGTCCAGGTCTTCGATTCGTGGGTTGGCGCACTCGACGCCAGCGACTACCGCGAGTTCGCACTCCCCCACACGCGACCCATCTTCGAGGCAGTCGCGAAGCGGGTTCCGACGATCCACTTCGGCACGGGCACCTCCACCATTCTCGAAGAGCTTCGCGACGCCGGCGGAGACGTGATCGGCGTCGACTGGCGTATTCCGATCGACGAAGCCTGGGAACGAATCGGCGAAGGCCACGCAGTCCAGGGCAATCTCGACCCCACGCTGCTCCTCGGCCCGCCAGCGCGGATGATGCAGCAGACAGACGCCGTGCTGAGTCACGTTGGCGCGCGTCCCGGTCACATCTTCAACCTTGGGCACGGCATTCTCCCCTCGACGCCGGTCGAGCACGTGCAGATGCTCGCGCACTACGTCCACACTGCGTCGAGGCGTTTGCGTTGACGATGTCGTGAACCGAACCTGAACACGAACCGAGAACCGAGCTGCGAGAAGCGTGAACGACAGGGTTCCTGACGACGGGGTTATCGACGTCGCGATCGTCGGAGGGGGAATTGCGGGGCTCGCCGCTGCGTTCGATCTGCAGAACCGTGGCCTGACCGTGCGGGTGCTCGAGGCATCGGCTCGCGTGGGAGGGGTCATCGCCACCGAGCGTTTCGACGACTGGATCATCGACGGCGGGCCCGACTCACTTCTCGTGCAGAAGCCTGCAGCCGTGACCCTGTGTCGCGAGCTGGGAATCGCCGACCGACTGGTTTCAACGCTGACACCTCGCACCGCGTTCGTGCTGCGAGACGGCCGGCTGCACGCGATTGCCGAAGGATCGTTCCTCGGTTTTCCGATCACCGTGGGCGCGCTCGCTCGCTCGCGACTGTTCTCGGTGGCCGGCAAAGCACGCATGGCCGGCGAGCTCCTCGTGCCACGTCGAACGATCGATGAGGATGAATCGATTGGCGCCTTCGTCAGCCGGCGATTCGGCCGTGAAGCGGTCGACTACCTCGCCGATCCCCTGCTTGCAGGCATCCATGCCGGCGACGTCGATCGTCTCTCGATCCGCGCGCTGTTTCCTCGACTCGTGGACGCCGAACGCCGCTCGGGCAGCGTGATTCGAGCACTGAGAGCGTTACACGTCCGGCCGTCACCGCAAGGCGCGTTTGTCACGTTACCCGGTGGCACCGGAGAGCTGGTCGACACGCTGTCGAAAGCGCTGGCGCCGGGAACGGTGGTGACGGGCGCGCGCGCGACGAATCTCCAACGGACCGGCGGCTACTCGATCGACTCGACGGCTGGTGGCGTGCAGGCACGCAGTATCGTGCTCGCGGTGCCCGCGTACGTGACGGGATCACTTGTGCGACCGATCGACGCGACGTTCGCTGATCTGTGCGATGTGATCCCGTATGCCTCGACAGCGACGGTTGCGTTCGGTTATCGACGCGATCAGGTCGCACATCCACTTCGCGGAACCGGCTTCGTCGTCCCGCGCACGGAAGGCCTCGCGCTGCTGGCCGGGACCTGGGTCTCATCGAAGTGGCCGGGACGCGCCCCCGAAGGTCACGTGCTGCTGCGCGGCTTCCTCGGCGGCGGCCGCGACCCGCGTCGCCTCGAGGCCTCTGATACGGAACTCGTGGATACCGCTCAACGCGAGTTCACCGACCTGCTTGGGATCTCCGGGCCGCCGCTGTTCTCGCGCCTGTATCGCTGGACGCGCCAGAGCCCGCAGTACGAAGTCGGTCACCTGCATCGCGTCGCAGGCATCGAGCGCCGTCTTGCGGCACTGCCAGGGCTCTTCGTGACCGGCAGCGGCTTCAAGGCGATCGGGATCCCTGACTGCATCAGCGACGGCCGGGCCGCCGCGGCGCGCGCCGCAGACTACGTCGCATCGCTGACATAGAATCCGCTCCCATTGGGAGTTGGGAATTGGGAGTTGGGAGTTGAAACCAGTTCACATCATCGGCGTGCCGCTCGATCTGGGCGCTGGACGTCGCGGCGTCGACATGGGACCTTCCGCCTTTCGTATCGCTGGGCTCAGCACGCAGATTGCCGACCTCGGACGCACCGTCATCGATCAGGGTGACGTGCCGGCACCGATCCCCGAGACTCAGCACAAATCAGACGAGCATAAGAAGTACATCCACGAGATCGCACGCGTCTGCCAGACGCTCTACACCAAGACGACCGACTCGCTCGACGCGGGCGCGTTGCCTCTCGTGCTTGGCGGCGATCACAGCCTCGCCGCAGGCTCGGTCGCCGCCAGTGCGGACTGGGTGCGCCGCTTCTCGGGATATCCGCTGGGACTCATCTGGGTCGACGCACACGGCGATATGCACACCCCCGAGACGACGACGAGCGGCAACGTGCACGGGATGCCGCTCGCTGCCTTGCTTGGCCAGGAGCCAGCCGAGCTCGCATCGATCGGCTCGTCGCCGTCGGTGCTCCCGCAGCACACGGTCCTCGTCGGAATCAGGAACCTCGATGAACGCGAGAAGGAGCGCATCCGCGCGTCAGGCGTGCACGTGTTCACGATGAAGGATATCGACCGGCACGGCATCGCCGATGTCGCCGAGCGCGCGATCGCGATCGCTTCGAATGGCACCGGCGGCATCCACATCTCGTTCGACATGGATGCGTGTGATCCGATGTTTGCGCCCGGCGTCGGAACGCCGGTGCGCGGTGGATTGGACTACCGCGAAGCCCACATGGTGATGGAGATCGTCGCCGACTCGAAGCTGCTCGTCGCGCTGGATCTCGTCGAGGTCAATCCCACATTGGATCTCCGCAACACCACAGCGGAGTTCGCGACCGAGTTGGCGCTGTCGGCGCTGGGGAAAGGAATTCTGTAGGCTCTGGGCTCTGGCCAAAGCCGAGAGCCTAGGGCCGAGAGCCGAGTAGTTTCTCCATCTCGTCCATGACCTCGTTCATGCGCTTGATCGTCAGATCGAGCGGCTCGTCGGTGGTCATGTCCACGCCCGCATCCTTCAGCAGATCGATCGGATACTTCGACCCGCCTGCGGCAAGGAACGTCAGATAGCGCTTCGTCGCCGCCTGATCGCCCGCGAGCACCTTCGCCGAAAGCGCTTCGGCGGCCGTGAACGAGGTGGCGTACTGGAAGACGTAGAAGTCGCGATAGAAGTGCGGAATGAAGCTCCACTCGTGAGCGATGTAATCGTCCACGATGGCCATCTTCTGATCGTGACCGTAGTACTGGCGAGTGATATCCAGATACAGCTTCGCGAGCGCATCACCGGTGATCGGCTCGCCGCGCTCGCCCATCTCGTGCATCTTCAGCTCGAACTCGGCGAACTGCGTCTGACGGAAGACGGTCGCCTTGATGCCTTCGAGATAGTTGCCGAGCAACGACAACCGCGTCGGCGTGTCCTTGATCCGCTTGAGCATGTAGTCGATGAGGAGCGCCTCGTTGAACGTTGACGCCACTTCCGCCACGAAGGTCGGATAGCCTGCCGTCACGTACGGCTGCGTCTTGTTCGAGTAGTAGCTCTGCATCGTGTGCCCGAGCTCGTGGGCCAGCGTGCTGACATCGTTGTACTGCCCGAGGTAGTTGAGCAGCATGTAGGGATGAACGTCGTAGGCGCCGCCGTTCGAATACGCGCCGGACACCTTGCCTTCGGTTGGGTACCAGTCGATCCAGCGCTCCTTGAATCCGCGACGGAGCACGTCGGTGTAGTCCTTCCCGAGCGGTGACGCAGCACCGATGACGTGTTCCTGTGCCTCCTCGGGTGAATACCGAAGATCGACCGAGGCGACGAGCGGCGCATACAAGTCGTAGTAGTGCAGGTCGTCGGTCACTCCCATCATCCGCTTGCGCAGCTTGAGATAGCGATGGAACGTGGGCAGGTGACGATTCACGCCGTCGACCAGGCGCATGTAGACGGACACCGGAATGTTGGGCCCGTTCAGCGACGCCTCGAGGTCCGACGGGTACTTGCGCGACTTCGAGTAGAACAACGACTTCTGCACGTTCGAGTTCATCGTCACGCCGAGCGTCCGGCTGAAGCCGCCAAGCGCCTTGAAGAACGCAGACATCGCGGCTTCTCTGTCGGCGCGGTTCGGGGACGTGCGCAGCTCGCTGTATCCGGCCTGATCGATCTTGATCGTCTTGCCGTCCGCAAGCGTGATGGTGGGATACGGGAAGTCGGCGTTCGCAAGGATCGTGTAGATGTTGTTCGCCGACCCTGCCATCGGCGCCGCATCAGCCAGGATCTTCTCTTCGGAATCCGAGAGCGTATGCGCCGCGCGACGCACGATGTCCCTCAGATAGAAGGCGTACGGGGCCAACCGTCGTTCGGAGGTCATCGCCTTCTCGATCGACGCGCTCCCGTTCTTCAACACCTCCGGCTCGATGTAGGACGCCTCGGCGCCGAACTTCGCGTAGATCTGCTGCATCTCCTGCTGCATGCCTTGTGCGCCGGACACGCGCGTATCCTCGTCGGACAGCATGCTCGCGTAGACGTACAGGCGGGAGAGCTCCTTATCGAGGCGCGAGCTCATCTCGAGGGCATCGGCCAGGACGGCGGGCGAGGAACCAAGCTTGCCGCGGAACTCCCCAAGACGCGTGATTTCGGCCGTAATCTTCTCTTTCTGCGCCTTCCATGTCGCCTGGCTCGGATAGACGTCGGCCAGGTTCCACTTGTAGGCATCGGCCACTTTCGCGCGGTCCCGATCCTGCGCTGTCATCAATACGGTCATGCTCACTACCGCTCCTGCTGCAATGCCAATTTTCCGCGTCACGGCCATCTCCCTCAGGTTACCGGCTGGCTACGAGCTAGTCTATATCCCAGCCCCACATGCCCAAACGTCCTGTGCACGAGACATGGCCTGAGCTCGACGATGACGGTCTGCTCGAGTTACGGATGTCCGACCTGCCTCTTGCGATCGAAGCCACGCTGGCCGAGCGAACCGAGCAGCTCCGCGACGAGCTTCGCGCCCGCGGCCTCAACTTCAATCTGCACTTCTACTTGTCCGACGAGTGGTTCACACCGGACGGCGCCACGGCGATCGCGATCCCGTTCTACCTGGCGCATCCGCGTCTCGAGAAGCTCGAAGACACGCAGATGCTCGAGGTCGAGGGCGGCGAACACGAGTGGTGCATGCGCATCCTTCGTCACGAGGCAGGTCACGCCATAGACAACGCCTATCGTCTCCGCCGAAGAGCCAAACGCCGCGAGGTCTTCGGCTCGCACGCGGAACCGTATCCCGAGTTCTACACGCCGAAGCCGTACAGCAAGAGCTTCGTGCTGCACCTGGACTCGTGGTACGCGCAGAGCCACCCTGATGAAGACTTCGCTGAAACGTTTGCGGTGTGGTTGACGCCGAACAGTGAGTGGCGTCATCGCTACGCTGGCTGGAAAGCGCTTCCGAAACTCGAATACATGGACGCGCTGATGGGATCGCTGCGCGATGTGCCGCCGCCGGTCGAGAACCCGCAGGAAATCGACGCGTTGCCGACGTTGAAGCTCACATTGCGCCAGCACTACCGGAACAAGCGCCGACACTACGGTGTGGACTACCCCAACTTCTACGACCGCGATCTGCGTCGCCTGTTCTCTGACGCGCCAGAATTCACCGGGCACGTCACCGCTGCGCAGTTCATCTCCCGGATCAGGCGGCAGGTCCGCCGCGTCGTCGCGGGATGGACCGGTATCTACCAGTACACGATCGACCAGGTGCTCGAGGAGATGATCGGCCGCTGCCGCGAGCTCAAACTTCGCCTCGCGGTGCCTGAAGAACAGGCGCGCCAGGAGTTCACCGTGCTGCTGACCGTGCAGGCGATGAACTACCTCCACAGCGGCGGGCATCGGCTATTCCTGTGAAGAAGCTTCGCATCCTCGCGCTCGTCCACGACCATCTGGTCCCGCCAGAGGACACCACCGGCATCGACATCCTCGAGGCCGAATGGAAGATGGAGTACGACGTCATCGAAACCCTGCGCGAGATCGGTCACGAAGTGCGCGTGCTCGGCATCAACGACAACCTCGGTGGCATTCGTCCGACCGCCGGTCTCTTCAAGCCGCATATCGTCTTCAACCTGATGGAGGCGTTTGCCGGCGTCACGACCTTCGATCAGAACGTCGTCAGCTATCTCGAACTGCTCGGGCTTCCCTATACCGGGTGCAACCCGCGCGGCCTCATCCTCGCGCGCGACAAGGCACTGTCGAAGAAGCTGCTCGCGTATCACCGTATCCGTGTACCGGAGTTCACGGTCGTACGCCACGGCCGCAAGGTCTCGCTCCCGAAGCGGCTGACGTTCCCGCTGATCGTCAAGTCGCTGTTCTTCGAGGCATCGACCGGAATTTCACAGGCGTCGGTGGTCGAGAATCACGATCAGCTCGCCAAGCGCGCCACGTTCATCCACGAGAAACTCGGCACCGCGGCGATCGTCGAGCAGTTCATCGACGGACGCGAGCTTTATGTCGGCGTGATTGGCAACGAGCGGCTCGACGTGCTGCCGCCGTGGGAAATGTCGTTCGCGCAGATGCCGGACAACCGCTGGAAGATTGCGACCGAGCGCGTCAAGTGGAGCACGCAGTATCAGAAGAAGAACGGCATCATGACCGACCAGGCAAAGCTCGACGCCCCCACCATCGAGCGCATGCAGCGCATGGCGAAGCGCGCGTATCGAGCACTCGACCTGAGCGGCTACGCCCGCATCGATGTGCGCATGGACGAGCAAGGCCGGATCTTCGTCCTCGAGGCCAACCCGAATCCGAACATGGCGTACGGCGAAGACTTCTCCGAATCGGCCGAGGCTCAGGGCATCTCGTACGAACACCTGCTGGATCGGCTGATTGCCCTCGGCCTGCGCTGGAAGCCTGCCCGAACGGGCTAGTGCGAACTTTTCCGCGCGGATAGGGATCATTTCGCAGCGTCGGGACAGCGAGGGTGTGTTTAGGGCATCATTAGTTTGAGCCCAAACCGGACAGCTTCTTGCATTAGACGCCCCACGGATGAAAACCTCTCACCTCAGCCTCATCGGTCTGGCCTGGGTTGCCAGTGTCGTGCTCGTGTCGGCGCAGAAGATCCACCCGGCGCTGATCCGCAACCATCCGGCGATCGCGTACGCAACAGCACCCGTGTCCGACCCGGTTGCGCTGTTGAACGAGCGGTTGCGCCGTGGAGAGGTCACGCTCGAAAAGACCGAGCATTCCGGCTACCTCCAGTCGGTGCTGTCGGCTCTCGGCGTGTCGATCGACTCGCAAGTCCTGGTGTTTTCGAAAACGAGCTTTCAGGCTCCGCGGATCAATCCGACCAACCCGCGCGCCATCTTCTTCAACGACTCGGTGTCTGTTGGCTTTGTTCGTGGCGGCCCGGTGCTGGAGTTCGTTGCCCAGGACCCGAAACAGGGGTCGATCTTCTACACGTTCGAGCAGTCGCCCTCCGGCCCGCCTCAGTTCGAACGCAACGACACCTGC
This sequence comes from uncultured Acidobacteriota bacterium, assembly GCA_963772955.1. Lineage (GTDB taxonomy): Bacteria > Acidobacteriota > Vicinamibacteria > Vicinamibacterales > UBA2999 > Gp6-AA40. The sequence continues at coordinate 95,802 of CAVYZF010000002.1, forward strand.
GTGATGTGTCACGTGTCCGACGCCACGCACTACGTGCCCGGGTTGTTCGTCGGCAGCGTCTTCCCCAGCGTAAACGGGACGACGATGTATGGGCCGGCGTATACGACGGACCACAGGAGCCCATTCGAAATCCGCTGGGGTGGATGGTTCGTGACTGGCACGCATCAGGCGACGCGCCACATGGGAAACGCCGTCGCAACCGATCCGTCGGACCTCGGGGCGATGATCACGCCAGAGAGCGTTCACGTCACGAACCTGACCGGCCGGTTCGACATGACCGGATACCTCTCGCCGTACAGCGACATCGTCGCGCTGCTCGTGCTCGAACATCAGGCGCAGATGCTCAATCTGATCACGCGCGTGGGATGGGAGGCACGGGTGGGCGGCGAGGTCGCGCATCGGCCGTTCGCCTCGGCGGTGGAGGAATTCGTCGACTATCTGCTCTTCGTCGACGAGTCGCCCCTTCCTGGACCGATCAGCGGCCCCACTCCGTATGGAAAGCGATTCGCCGCGGGCGGGCCGCGCGACAGCAAGGGGCGATCGCTGCGTGAGCTCGATCTCACCGGTCGCCTGCTGAAGTATCCGTGCAGCTACTTGATCTACTCCGAGCCGTTCGATGCGCTGCCGGACGCCGCGAAAAGCGCCGTGTATCAGCGACTGTGGGACGTGCTGAACGGGCGCGACGCCGCGCTCCGCTATAGCGTGCTCAGTCCCGAGGATCGCACCGCGATTATCGAAATCCTGAGAGACACCAAGAAGGACCTGCCCTCGTACTGGTTGGTGGGGAGTGGTTAGTGATTGGTGGTTAGTTCCTAGTTCGTAGCACCCACCTACCACTCACCACCGACCATATAATTTCTCCCGAGATGCTGGCTCGCGGAGTTCGCCTCGGAAAATACGAAATCCTCGCCAGTCTCGGTTCAGGTGGGATGGGCGACGTCTACCGTGCGCTCGATCCACGGCTCGAGCGCGAAGTCGCCATCAAGGTCATTCGCACACAGTCGTCGAACGCCGAGACTCAAGCGCGTCTCTGGCGTGAAGCGCGAGCCGCGGCCAGTGTGAGCCATCCAGGCATCTGCCAGATCTACGACGTTGGCGAATCCGAGGAGCAGCTCTTCATCGTGATGGAGCTGCTGAACGGGCAGTCACTTTCGAGTCGCCTGAAAGACGGTGCGCTCAAGCCGGACGAGGCGGTCACCACGTCGCTCGGCATCCTCAGCGCGCTCGGCGCGCTGCACAGCCGCCAGATCGTCCATCGAGACTTGAAGCCGTCGAACGTGTTCCTGACCGACGGTGGAATCAAACTGCTCGACTTCGGCCTCGCGCGATCGCGCCAGTCGATCGAAGGGGTCGAGCAGACGCTGACCAAGACCGGGGTGGTCGTCGGCACGCCACGCTACATGGCGCCGGAGCAGTGGGCCGACCAGGCGCTCGACCCGCGCTCCGATTTGTTTGCCGCAGGCGCCATGCTGTTCGAGATGCTCTCAGGTCAGCCCGCGTTCCCCGGCAACGACCTGATGCAGGTGTATCACGCCGTCATGTCGTCGCACCCTGCGGCGCTCACCGGATCGGCGGCCGTCACGGCCATCGACGGCGTCATCCATCGTGCGCTCGAGAAGCGTGCGGACGATCGCTACCTGACTGCAGATGCGATGGCGCAGGCCCTGCGATCGGCGCTCACGCTCACGACCGACACGTCGACAGTCACGGTGCGTCCCACGACCCGCCTGATCGCCATCCCCTTCCGGATGCTTCGCCCGGATCCGGATGTGGACTTCCTCTCGTTCAGCCTGCCCGACGCGATCATGAGCTCGCTCGCGGGCATCCAGTCGCTCGTCGTCAGGTCCACGCTGGCCGGGAGCAGATACGCGAATGACGAAGGCGTCGATCTCAAGAAGATCGCGGCGGAGGCGGGCGTCGATGCTGTGTTGTGCGGGACGCTTCTGCGCGCCGGCGGACAGACTCGCGTGACCGCGCAACTGCTCGAAGCGTCGTCCGGCACGATCCTGTGGTCGAAGACGATCCAGGTCGAGCTCAAAGACATCTTCGATGTGCAGGATCAACTGGCCAAGGCGATCGTGGAGTCGCTCTCGATCCCGCTCTCGACCGGGGACCAGCGACGGCTCGGAAAGGATCTTCCCGCGAGTGCGCGCGCCTACGAGTTCTACCTGAGAGCCAACCAGCTTGCACACGACAGCGCGATGCTGCCGGTGGCGGCGGAGCTCTATCGGTCAGCACTGGCAGAGGATCCCGATTACGCCCCCGCCTGGGCGCGACTCGGTCGCGTCTACCGCGTCATGGCGAAGTACGCCACCGAGAACGTCAGCCCGAACCTGCAAGAAGCTGAGCACGCCTTTCGCCGATCGCTCGAGATCAATCCCGACCTGAGCATTGCGCACAACCATTACACGAACTTCGAGGTCGAGTCGCTCGGACGCGCGAAGGAGGCGATGGCGCGGCTGCTCGGGCGCGCGCGGTCGCAGGCTGCGGACCCGGACCTCTTCGCCGGACTGGTTCTGGCCTGCCGTTTCTGCGGTCTGCTCGATGCGTCGCTCGCCGCGGACCGTCAGGCCAAGCGGCTCGATCCGAACATTCGTACCAGCGTGATGTACACGCACTTCATGCGTGGCGACTGGGAGCGTGCGATCGAGAGCGACAACGAAGATCTCAAGTGGGTCACCCACTGGACGCTTCCAGTCCTCGGACGTTCTGAGGAGGCGATCGCCGGCTATCGCCGCATTGCGCAGCAGCGGCTGCCGCCCATGATCGGACTGATGATGGGAACCGCGCGCGCCGTGCTCGAAGGCAATCGGGAAGAGGCGCTCGCCACCATCCGCCAGTTCATATCACGACCATTCGATCCCGAAGGCGTGTACTTCATGGCACGCAATTTCGTCCGGCTCGATGAGCACACGTCCGCGCTCGATCTCCTCGAACGAGTGGTCAACGAAGGGTTCTTCGCCTACCAGATTCTGCAGCGGGATCCTTGGCTGGACCCGATTCGCGGCGAGCGCCGCTTCAACGCGATCGTCGCGCGTGCCCGCGAGCGATCGCAAGACGCCGAAGCCGAGTTCCATCGCCTCGGCGGGGATCAACTGCTTGGATCTCAATAGTTCACGGTTCACGGTTCACAGAATGGAAATCGGTTCAACCAACTGTGAACTGTGAACTGCCTACCGCATGCCTACTTCCCGGTTTTCACCGGCAGCGGTGGATCCGTCTTGCAAGCCGATGGCGCGAACTTGGATCCGTCCGGTTCCAGGCGGAAGTTCGTGCTCGTGTAGAAGGTTCCGTTCAGATACTTCGGGTCGTCGATCATCGTGATGACCTGCAACCACGAGTCGCCATTGGGGTGCGTGGGCAGTCGATGAATGTACTCGGCGATCGTCGCCTGCTCGCTGTAGGGCACGCCGTTCTTGCGCAGGTATCCCTCACGGAAATTCGTCGTCACGATCTTCAGATCGCCGCCGGCGTTGATCTGGGCCTGCTGGCGTGGCGGCGGGCCACCGCGAAGTCCCTGACCACCACCCCCGGGCACACCGCGCGACAGGATGCCTCCACCCGTCACGCGCACATCCACAGGAGCGCCGCGACCCACACCCGGCCCTTCCCACTGAGCAAGTGAGAAGCCCTGCCACGTCTTCTCCACCGGTGCCTGCTTCGCGCGATCGAAATTCAGCACTCGCGCCTGCGTGCCCGCGTCGAACTCGAGCTTCAACGTCTCATCGTCCTGCCAGGAGATACGAATCCGTCCCGGCTGCCGCATGATTCCGCCAACGCCGAACGCCTTGCACTGATTGCCGCCCGCGTTATCGGCTGCGAGATCCCAACCCTGTGCGGCTTTGCGCCCTTCGGCGCTGACCGGGACGCTGGCCACATCGCCCTTCGGTGGCGTCGTCATGCGCCAGCGCCAGTCTTCAGTCACGACGGAGACCCACGTCCCGGTGAGATCAACGGGCGCCGCTTGTCGAGCAGTCTGAGGCGGACCCGGAGCCGGCCCCTGGCCACGACCACGTCCCTGGCCCGCCGCGTCCATACCAGCAAGACCAATCGCTACGCACACAGCAACCGCGCCGAACACCGGAGTGCGCATCTTCATCGCGCGCTCCTCTGTGCACCTGCGGCGGTGGACGCGCTCATTTCCCGGTAGATCGCTTCGATGAACATCGCGGTCGTCCACGCCCCGGTATCCGTTCCATAACGGCCGTCGTAGTCGAGCGTCGGTCGCGCGGCCTTCACCTGCTCGAGGGTCATCTTCTTCTCAACCATGTTCTTGATTCGGTCGCGAATGATCACGAGCATGTCGCGATACATCGCCACGTCATGCTCGTCGCCGATCCGTCCGTGGCCGGGAATGACGTAAGTGCCTCCTTCTTCCAGCATCTTGCCGGGCACCGTCAGGTCGAGCATGCGATTGAGGCCGGCGATCGTGCCGTCGATGCTGCCGCCACTGGCGAGATCGACGACCGGATACGCGTCGGTGCGGAACACGTCGCCCGCGGCAATGACGTCGGACCGGCGGAACATCACCATCGTGCCGGTGTCATCAGACGACGCCTCGTCGTGATACAGCATGACGGGTTCGCCGTTGAACGGAAAATCGCGCGCTGCCTCGAAGTAGGTGTTGAAGGGACGCGCGGCGTCGGCGACCCCGGCTTTGATCATTCTCGACGCGGTGTTCTCGTGCGCAACGATCGCCGCGATGTTGCCGTTCACGGTGCGGCCGGCCTTCGAGATCTGCTCGTTGCCGCCGGTGTGACTCGCGTCCATGCCGGTGTTGATCACCCACCGGATTTCCTTATTGGGCGCGAGCTCCTGGATTGCGGCGAGCACCTTGTCTCCCGAACCCGCGTTGCCCGTATCGACGACGAGCACACCGTCCTCGCCGACCTGGACGGCGATGTTGGCGCCGGCGCCGACGATCATGTGCACGTTGCCCTGCACGTGAACGGCTTTGACCTCACCCGGGGCGAGACGCTGCGGCTGATCCTCAGGGCGGAAGCCACCGTTCACCCCCGGGCGCGCAGGGGCCGGCTTCGCGCCCGGCTTCCACTCGGGCAAGAGCGTCTCCGCCCCGCCGCGCACGCCTGCTTCAGGCATCGCATGCTTGGCCGAGAACTCGCCGATCCATGGATTCTGTCCGGGCAGGTAGTGAGGCACCTCGTTCTTGTCCTTCGGCACCTCCATGACGTACTCGCAGTTGTAGAGCCAGTTCGTGTTGCCGCGTTCCATCAGCACGAACTCCTGGCTGCGGATGTAGGGCTCGCTCAGGTAGACCGGATCGGTCGCGATGGTGACCTGCGAGAGCACGTTGCCGTGACGTATCCAGTGCTCGACCACCGTGAGGCGATCGCTCGCCGGAATCCCCGTGCGCCGGTAGTACCCGGCCTTGATGTGCGTCGTCGTGATCGTCAGCGTGTCCCCATGCCACAGCCCGGTCGAGAACCCCATGAACGTGTGCGGCGCGTACTCAGGAGGATGCGGACGGCCGTCCATCCAGATCGTGCGCTCCTGTTGATACGTGCCCAGGTGCATCCGCACGGCGACGAGTTCCTGCGTGTCCTGGTTGTGTTCCTGCCAGATCCGGAACTGGTTCGGACCGAAGAACATGTACGGCAGCGTATAGGGCGCGCACTGATGTTCGAGGACGGAATGACGCGCCACGTCCCAGCTGTCGGCAAACAGGCGGGCAGCTTCGTTCAGCGGAACCCCGCTGAAGTCGCCGGGCTCTTCACCGGGAACGCGATCCGGCTGATCTTCATGATACCGGCCGGTCCATTCGCCGACGAAGTTGATCTGCGCAAAAGCCGGCGCCGCTCCTGACAGCACCAGCAGCCCTACGACGATGATTCCTGAGCGGGTAACCTTTGAATTCATCTCACTTGTGTCTTGGACGTGGTGCTCTGCAGGTGCTCGTTCAAGTCCGGCAAACAGGATACTTCCTGGATATCTTCATCGTTGACACGATTGAAGCGCTTGGTGCTCTTCCACTCGCCTTCCCAATACTCCGGGTCGGTCATCGTGTATTCGATCTCGAGTTGCTTCTTGTCGTTGATCAGGCGAATGCGCTCGACGATGTGGAGCTGCTCGCCGGCAGGAATGGAGGCACCTCCCTGATCCATCCAGTGGTGATCGGCGCGGAAGCCGATGGTATCGACAACCAGCGTATCGCCCTCCCAGTGCCCAATCGACTCACCATTGAATGTGCGCACGATCACATCCAGATCGGTGTGCGAGCGCCCATCGAGGTAGACGATGCGCATGCTGTTCATGAAGCCGCTGACCATGTAGATCGCCGTCGGGATCTGAATCATCGCCATCGGCCAGTAGCGCGTCATGATGAGCGGCAATCCAGCGGGCCAGCATTGACCAATATCGTCTCGATACACCTTGCCTTCCTTCAAAGCCGCCTGCGACGCATCGAAATGCACCTGGGCCGCTGCGGTCAGCTTCGGATACGGCGGACCGAACTTCCACGCGTTCGGATTGTCGGTGACGTCGATGAACCAGTTACCAGTGAGATCGAACGGCGCGGGCGGGCGGGCCTTCGCGATGTTCTCAGGCGCTAATGCGCTCAACTGCCGTGCTGGCTCGGAGGATGGAGCGCTATCCGCGACGGGCGCGTTTGCGGCGGGAGTACTTCCCGGCGCCTCCGCCGGCGTCGTGCTGTTGCACCCTGAGACGGCCAGGCTGACCGACGTAACGATCGCGACTGCGATTCGACTCAGACTCATGATCGGTATGCGCCTCCGGACTGTTCTGCTACTTCGAATCAGGCGTGCCGAGACGGGCTGGCCGCTCGGTCAACTCACGGCCGTCTGCGAGAATCAGCTTGCGAAAAATCCCTGCTGGCTCGCCCGTGCGGACGGGGTTGACGATGACCGTGACCTTGTCGCCGGGCTTGATTATGTTGGACTTCCAGCCGGCTCGGACCAGGTAAGTCGGGCTCGTCAGCTCGACCCCCCACAACACTATCTTGCCCTTACCGTCGGGGACGTTGACCTCGATCCACGTGTGCGGGTTCTGCCACCGGAATTCCTTTACGGTGCCGACCAGCGTCACTTCCTTCGTGCGGTCGAACGCGGCCGGTGAATGATGCGCGAAGACCGGAACCAGACTCGCAAGCATCATCACGACCAGCACACATCCGAAAAAGCCCTTGCTCATTTCCCCTCCTGCACCTTGGTGGACCGTCCCGGTGGATGCCCATTATCACCCGACCGATGCCTCTGCCAATTGTGCCCGCCCCGGACTTGCGAAATCACGCGTGCCGAGGCGCTGCGAGTCAGAGTAAGATCGCCGCTCCCCACCCGGAACACACGAGATATGACAGCTCTTTCTGAAACAGCTCTCGTCCATCATCCAGATGAGACACTGACGTCGACAGCGCTGGCGCTGTCAACACTTTCACAGCAAGCCGAGCGCGAAGCCGCCGGCGAATTGCGCCGCGCGTTCTGCGCGCAGCTCAAAGCGACGCGCGAACGCCGCGGCATCAGCCTTCACGCGATCGCGGAGAGCACGAAGGTCAGTGAGAGTCTCTTCGCCGATCTCGAACGCTGCGACCTCACGCGCTGGCCAGCCGGCCTCTATCGGCGCGCGTTCTTGCGTGAGTACGCGGCTTTCATCGGCATCCCCGGCGAATCGATGGTCAGCGAATTCGGGCGCCTTTTCCCGGACGATATCGAACAGGTCCCATCCGAGCTCCGGGTCCCGGGACCGCTTCGACTGACACTGGCGGGACCGCTTCGACTGACATTGGCGCGACCGTTCCTGCAAAACCTGTCGCCGATGCACGCGGTCGCTGCCGGCATCGACATCGTCGCCGTTCTCATTGCCGCCATCGCAATCGCGGAACTGACGCGTGTGAATCTGTGGGGAACTCTTGGAGTCCTGGCCGTGACCTATCACGCGCTCGGGACCGTCGTTCGTGGATGCAGCCCTGGAACATGGTGGCTTCGGATGCGCAAGCGACGCTTGCGCTCGAAAGCCCCCTGGGCGTTAGTGTTCGCGCTTGTATGTGCCGCTCCGGCGAATGCGCAGGAGAGCACGTTCAAGCCCGAGGTCGGACAGGCAGGAAAAGATGTCGTGTGGGTGCCAACGCCTGAAGTGATGGTCGAACGGATGCTCGACCTCGCGAAGGTGACGCCGAGCGACTACGTGATCGATCTCGGCTCCGGCGACGGTCGCAACGTGATCGGCGCAGCCAAGCGTGGAGCGAACGCGCTCGGCGTCGAGTACAACCCTGACATGGTCGCGCTCTCGAAGAGGCTGGCCACCGAGGCGGGTGTTGCCAACAAGGCGCAGTTCGTCCAGGGCGACATGTTCGTCGCCGACATCTCCAACGCCAACGTGATGGCGCTCTTCCTTCTCCCGAGCAACCTGCTTCGCCTGCGCGAGAAGTTCCTCGAACTCCGCCCCGGTTCCCGTATCGTCTCCAACACGTTCAGCATCCAGGACTGGCAAGCTGACGAGACCGTGACGATCGACCAGTGTGACCAGTGGTGCACCGCGATGCTCTACATCGTGCCGGCGAAGATTGGCGGCACGTGGAAGGTCGGCTCCGACGTACTGGAACTGAAGCAAGAGTACCAAATGCTATCTGGCACCCTCACCTCGGGAGGCCAGGCCACACCGGTGTCCGGATTCCTGAAAGGCTACGAGCTCTCGCTCAAGGCGGGAACAACAGCGATCAGCGGCCGCGTCCAGGGCAACTCGATCGACGGCACGCTGACCGACGGCAGCGCTAAGTCCTCCTGGAAAGCCACGCGCTAGCCTTCGGCTAGCGTGCAGCCGCGAGCTCTCTCTACTGACCCGCTGTTGACGGTGCCGGCGCGCGCCTGATGATCTGGGCGAAGTAGTTCGTGATTCCGTCCGGATCGGAGAGCCAGATTGTGCGGAGTCCCGCGCTGAAGTTACCGAGCGGTGTATCGATCTTCACGCTCTGAGCCTTGGCTTTCACATCAACGGCTTCCACATCCGACACGACGTACTGAATACCGGCGCTTCGCGTGTTGGCGGCGAGTCCTTTTCCAAAGCTCCACAACGTCACCGTCGTCGTGCCGTGTCGATACGGATGGCGGGTGACTCCGAGGCCCGGATCCTGAACGGGCGGCAGTTCGTCGAGTCCGACGAAGTCACGATAGAACGCGCGGCTCCTGTCCAGATCAGACACGGTCATCCCGAGCTCGATCGACTCGTACACCTCTCTCGAGGCGCCGGGAACGATGACGAGCTCAACCCACTGGTTGGCGGGATCGAGCACCATCGCCACGCGCTTGCCACCACGACCTGGACTGAACGAGGGCGCCGGATAACCGTGCTCGACGAAACGCGCGGTGACCGCGGCCTCGTCGGGATAGAAGAACGTGAAGACGCGCAGACCGGTGACCTCTTTCACTGGTCCGGTCTTGAACTCACCAGCCGCGGCCGTGAACTGCAGCTTGACCTGTGTGGTTCCGACGCCGAACTGGATCATCTCGCCGCCCGCCAGCTTGATCGATGGCAGCGCCTTGAGCCCGAGGACCTCTCCGTAGTAGCTCACCATCTTCGCTGGTTCGACGGCGAATCGCCGGAACACATTCATCGACGGCTGAGTGGAGAGCGAGGCCAGCGACACTGGACTGCTGGATTGCGCAGCGGCAGGAACGGCGATGGCAACGAGGACACACGCCCGCATAAGTGCTGTCATGCGCGAAATAGTAAGGCCTACTTACTGCTCTTCACAACTAGTTCAGCGATCGACGGAGTTCTGACGACAGGTGCCCTTAATTCCGGCACGACCCAGAGTACTCACACACTTGTAATTTTCCGCGAAGCTATTCACCCGCAACGACATACGGAACACTTCACTGCCACAGCGTGCAGAGCGGCGCACGGCAAAACGGTTGCCTCTCTCTCAATATTGGTGAAGCTAGTTCCCTCGCAACCGTCGGCACTCCGGCTTTCAGACGTACTCGCCGGGCTCTCTCATGCTCTCGACCTGACTGAAGGACAGAGACCCGGGCACGCCGCACGTACGTGTCTCATCGGGATGCGGCTCGCCGACGTGCTGCGCCTGCCGAAGGAGATGCGCTCGCCGCTCTTTTACGCGCTCCTGATGAAAGACCTCGGGTGCTCGAGCAACGCTGCACGGTTTGCCGCGCTCTTCGGCGCCGACGATCACAGCATCAAGACAGACCTCAAGGTCACCAACTGGTCGCACGCGCTCGAGTCGTTTCGATTCGTCGCCAGGAACGTTGCGCCCGGACACTTCTGGCTGCGGCGCGTCTGGCAGTTGCTCGGGGTGTTGTCACACGGGCCCGAAGGCGCACGCGAAGTCGTCGTCACACGATGCGAGCGCGGCGCAGACATCGCGCGCATGCTCGGACTCCCGGACGACACGGCCCAGGCGATCCGCGCGCTCGACGAACACTGGGATGGCGCGGGCCAACCCTACAACCTCAAAGGCAACGACATCCCGTTCCTTGGGCGCATCCTTGGCCTCGCGCAAACCGTTGAGGTGTTCCTCAGCACGCACGGCGCTGACACGGCGTTCGACATGGCCACCACCCGGCGCGGCACGTGGTTCGACCCGGTTCTCGTCGAGGCACTCGTCGCCACAAAGAAGGACCGCGCATTCTGGCAACTGCTCGCCGAAGGCGATGCGCTCGCGCAGATTGCGAGAGTGGAGCCGGCCGACGAGATCCAGATCGTCGACGACGACCGTCTCGACCTCGTTTCGGAGGCCTTTGCGCTCGTCATCGACGCCAAGTCGCCCTGGACGTTCCGGCACTCGAAGGGCGTCGCCGATCTCAGCGTCTCGATCGGACGCGCTATCGGCTATTCCGAAACTGATCTGCGCGTTGTGCGCCGCGCGGCGCTGCTGCACGACATCGGCAAGCTGGGTGTCTCGAGCCTGATTCTCGACAAGCCGGACAAGCTGACCGACGCCGAGTTCAAGGTCATGCGTCACCACCCGGTCAACACGCGCGAGATCCTTGCGCGTACCGGCTGCTTCAGCCATCTTGCCGACGTCGCATCGTCACATCACGAACGCCTCGATGGACGCGGCTACGACCGCGGGGTCGCCCATTCCAATCTGCCGATGCCGGCGCGGATTCTCTGCGCCGCCGACATCTGCGACGCGCTGAGCGCGTCGCGTCCGTATCGCGAAGGAATGCCGATTGAACGGGTGCTCGAGATCATGGGACGCGAAGTCGGTACGGCGATCGATCCAGACTGTTATGCCGCGCTCGAGTCCGTCATGCAGACGGCACCCGGCCGCGCACCCGGCGACAACACCCCCGCTGCCCGATCGGTAGCCGCTCTCGCAGAGGACTACGCGCAAGCAGCCTAGCGATCATCAAATATGCCGACACGAAGATCACCTGGCCCAGCCAGGCGCAGACGACCGTGTGGGGTGGCGCGCGACGATGCCGGTCAATCTGCGCCGGTCGATCGTTTCGCCATGTGCTTTCGGAGGCCGGGTCCGATCCCTCGGACCCGGCTGTCGGCGTGGTCGGTCAGTTTGTCAGGACTAGCGTGTTCGAGCAGGTCGTCGTCCCGCCGACACAGAGTTTGTAGCTGTAAGGCCCCGAACCCCTTGGTGTCTCCAACTCACGACCATCGTTCTGCGTCCTGTCGACCCATCGTCCATTGAGGTACAGATCGACCGTCCTCGCGCGAACCTGAGACCATTGGAGAGACGCTCTCACCCACCTGCCGCTCGTGAGCAGTTGCCCGCTCAGAACTATCGATGAGGAGGGCGGCGGCGGGGCCTGGCTCGGTGCCGAGTAGGTCACGGTCAGTACGTCGCTCGCTTTGTTGCCCGCGGCATCCTGTGCGGTGACAGTGATGACGTTCGTGCCACTCGCCAAATTCACCGACGGGACGCTCCAGCTCGTCGTGCCGCTTGAGAATCCGCTGCCGCCACGATCGTTCGTCCAGGTCACGGCTGTCACGCCGAGACTGTCCGACGCACTGCCGCCGAGGGTGAGCACCGATGAAGCCGTCGAATAGCTCGACCCGGACGTCGGGCCAAGGATGCTGATCACGGGAGCCGTCTGGTCGGTCGGTGCCACGGTATAGGTCACAGTCAAGATAGCGGTGCTCGTGTTCCCCGCCAGATCGCGAGCCGTCACCGTTACGATGTTGCTCCCGCCCTGAAGCACGATCCCTGCAGCCGTCCAGTTTGTCGTGCCACTCGCGCTCCCAGACGCACCGCGATCGGTGGACCAGTTCACTTGTGTGACACCGATGTTGTCTGACGACGTTCCTGAAACGGTCAGAGGTGAAGCACTCGCCGTATAACTTGTGCCAGCCGTCGGCCCACTGATCGTCACGGTGGGCTTGGAGGTATCGGGCTCGGAATACGTCACGGTCAGCACATCGGTGCCCAGGTTGCCAGCACTGTCACGAGCGGTGACCGTGATGACGTTGGTTCCGGTTTGCAGACCGATCGAAGGTACTGTCCACGCCGTTGTGCCGGACGCGGAACCGGTACCTCCCCTGTTATTCGACCAACTGACAGACGTTACACCCACGTTATCCGATGCCGTGCCACCAAGTGACATGTTGAGGGAGGAGGCGGTGATTGAGGCACTGGTCGTCGGCGTAGCGATCGAAATCATCGGCAGTGTCGTATCGGAGGCAGGCGCCGACGTCACGGACCAGGTGAAGGTCTGGGACACGGACTGCAGCACGCCATCGGACACCCCGGCGCTCACGGAATAGGTCCCCGCCGTCGTCGGCGTCCCCGAGATAAACCCGGTGGCGGAACCGATGAAAAGTCCCGAAGGAAGACCAGTGGCGGTGTAGGAGACCGGTAGTCCGTCCGGATCGTTCCCCGCCAGTTGCAGCGATACGGCCTGGCCGACGCGAGACGACTGAGTCCCGGGAATGGTGAGCGTAGGGAATTCGTTGCTGTATCCGCACACCTGACCGGACTTCGCTCCCTCACCGCTGGCGTTGTATGCGGAGACGGAGAAACAATATCGCTGACCGGGCACCGCCGTTGTCATCGTGTACGACGTGTTGTTGCCCACGTCGATGCGCGACGACCCGACGTACACCGCATATCCGTTCACCGGACCCTGATTCGGGTCCCACATGAGGGCGACGGAATCCGCGTAAGCGCGGCTGACGCCGCACAACGACAGCACAAACGCGAGGACGTGGGTGGCTCGACCACCACGGAGTGTTGCAAAGTTCATGTGAGTTTCTGGGAGCGCCCGGGGGAAGGTCGCGAGGTCCCGCGCCGTCGAATTGCAAAATCGTGCCCGCGATGCCAGGGGCTCAAAACACACGAATTCTGTCGAGTTAAGGACCGGCAGCCCGGAGGCCGCCGGTCAGACAATTACGATCTTGTTTGCGAGCTTACAAAATGCGAGGGCAACTAATCAGTTGCCGTTGGTGGGAACGAGATTGACCTGAATCCGCTTCAAGAACTTCACCGGTACACCATCGACGCGCGCTGGCTGATACGACCATGCCTTCGCCGCGTTGAGTGCCATCCGGTCGTACTGCGGATTGATCGGCATGACCATCGTCGCCGACTCCACTCCGCCCATGGTGTCGATCAGGACCTCGAGCACGCCAGTCTGCACCTCGCGAATCTGACCACGGAATGCCGGAATCTGCTGATTCAGCGTCATCGGGGGCACGACGTTCAGGTCGCTCGCGCTGTAGACCTTCGGGGCTCGTGGCGGCGGGGCGGCGGCGGGCAGTTCCGGAACGACGGGCGCCTGCGGAAGGACCCGCGCGACGGGCTCCGGCGGTGTTGCCGCCTTTGCGCTCAACTCGTGGAATCCGATCGCGAGCGTCCGGATGTCCGCGAGTGGTGACTTGCTGGCAGCGGCCTCGACGTCCGGATCAGCGAGCACCTGAAGGACCAGGGCGAAACCACGCTGGGCGGTGTTGTAGTCCTTGAAATCGAACGCGGCTTTTGCTTCCTGATACGCAGACTGCACGGCCGACGGCAGCATCTTCTTGCGCGTCTCGCTATACGTCGTGCGCACGCGCGGCGGCAGGTCGCTCGATGGACGATAGAGCGGGTCCTTCGTGACGAGCACTTCGATGATGCCGCGCGCATCGGCTTCCTTGCCGGTGGCTACGAGGCACAGCACACGATACAGCTCGAGGTTCTGGAGCTCTTCACGGGTGTGCTCCACCGATTTCAGCGCGTCGAGCATCGCCAGTGCGCGGTCGTACTCGGCAGACGCGTAGAGGTCCTTTGCGGCGTCGATCGACTGCGCCTGAACCCGGGTTCCAACAAGAAGCAGGATCGCAACAACGAGAGCGGTCCTAATGGGTCGCATGATTCTCACCTCTGTCTCATGTCGACGCTGACCTTCGCGGGGGCGGTAAGCGTGACGACTGCACGAACGTGTTTCTCACCGAGTTCAGGATGCCGGAACAGGACGTCATGATTGCCGACCGGTACCGAGATGTTGGCCAGCGGCGTCTCGCCGATCTGCTGGCCGTCGACCCAGACCTCAGCCCACGGGCTCGCGTTGAACGACATCGCCGCGCTCGGCCAGCGCGGCTTGATCGGCGTCACGCGACCAGGCGTCACCGTGACGACCTGCGACTGGCTGAACCCGACCCCTTCGTTGACCATGACGAGCTCATGACGGCCAACGGACACCATGATCCGGTCGCTCTGACTCGAGCCGAGCAGGCGCGAGTCCTCGAAGATCTGGAGCGGCACTGGCGCGTTCACGGAGATCCAACCGGAAACCGGCGCGTCCTTCGGCGCCGTCAACGGCACGACCAGCGACGCCGTGGTGCCGGCCTCGATCTTGACGTCCTGCGTCATCGATCCCAGCTCGTTTTCGAGAAGAACAGAGTGCACACCCGGCGACAATCCTTCGACCGTCAGCGGCGATCGGCCGTAGGCGTGTCCGTCGACGGTCACTTGCGCGCCAGCCGGGTCGGTTCGAACCTGCAGTTCGCCGAGCAGCGAGGCCGCGCGCGGCAACTCGATCAACTGCGACACCTGACCACCCGCGACGATCGTGATCGGCATCGAGCGAACATTGCCCTCGTTGGCCAGCTTCAACGTGTGACGGCCAGGTGACAGACTGAGGCTGAGTGGCGTCATCCCGCGCGGTTGACCGTCGACATCGACGGACGCGCCGCTGGGATTGGTCTGCACGATCAGGGTTCCCATGCCATCGGCCGCGACCGGCGCCGCCATGTATCGCAGCGCTCCCAGTGTGATCGCGGACGTCAAGCCAATCAGCAACACCGCAGCGGCGGCGAGCTTGAACTTCGTGATGGGGTTTTTCGCCGATACCGACTGCCTGACCTGCTCGACGGGAGGCGCGGTTGCGGGCTGCGCGGGCGCAGGCGGCATCTCGACGGGTGTCTTGCTCGACTTCTCCCAGAACCCCGAACTACCTGCGCCCACAGCCGGCTTCGTCGGCTGTTGCGGAGCAGCGGCCTGTGAAGCGGCAGCCGCCGGCGCCGTTGACGGCTGCGGAGCGGGTGCCGGAGAAGCGGACGACGGCGACGGCTGATTCGAAGTCGGCATAGGCGTGTAGGCAGGCGCAGCCTGAGAAGAGGTTGACGAAACAACAGCGGCAACAACTGGCGACGGCTCCGCGGCACCGGCGTAGTAGCGCGACATGAAGAGCTTCAGCGCCTCGATCTCGGCGATCGGATCGCTGTAGTGGAGCACGCGATCGAGCTCGGCCCACGCTTCGGGTGCGGAGCTGAAGGGTGTCTTCGAATCAATCTGCAGTGCCCGCTGCAACCACACTTTGAGTGGCAGCGGCAGCGGCTCGAGCGCGCCATCCGGCGATAGCGACAACGCACTCGCCGTCATGTCGCTGATCTGCGACGGGAACTCATCGTCGGCGAGCGAGCGCCCGATGATGAGCGCCAGCGCGGTCGCACCGACCTGCGTGACATCCGTTCGGCGATCCAGATGCGGCATGCCGAAGGTCCGTGGCAGTGGGACGCGCAGGTCCTGCCAGTACTGCTTGTTCGAGTAACGGAGCCGTTCGATCGCCGAGCCGAGCACGTACTCGACGAGCACCAGGCGGGCACTCGGCGTCACGATGATGCGCTCCGGGCTGATCGCTCCGTGGCACACGTCAGGTGCCTTGTCGTGGAGAATCGCGACGGCGTGAACGAGTTGGCGCAGCAGACCGAGTGCTGCGTGCATTTCGACCGGCAACAGATGGGTCTCAGCAGCCGCAAGGATCTGCGACAGCCTCGCGCCCGGGACATGGTCCGACACGACCATCACGCGAGGCACTGACTTCCCCGTCCGCTCCACACCACGCACCCGGCCAAAGTGCTCGGATTGGAAATCAGCGAGGCGACTCACACGATCGCGCAGCGCGGCCTCGACGACGGGCGACTCGGTCAGCTCGTCGCGAAGAGTCAGGACCTCGAACTGATCTCCGTTGACATCGCGCGCAAGGCGCCGCTCGCCAAATCCGTCCTCGAAGAGGGCCGGGCCGGTCGACGGAACACGCGCGATCGTTGGATCCACGAGTAGACCAATCGGCGGGAAGCGTGCCACTTTCACCCGGCGGCACACCAGGGCCGTCGCGATCTCAGAATTGGTTGAAACGCTGAGAGTTCTGGACGGCGGCGGTGAGGTGCGGGGGCGACACCTCTATATCGAGAGACCGGACGACGGTTACAGAAATCGTCGTCCGGGGACCGATTTTCGTATCAGGCAGGCCGTACGTTCACATTCAGGCCACCGTCCAGAATGATCTTCGCGCCGTTGTAGTAGCGTGCACGGTCTGAGGCGAGGAAGACGACAGTGTCCGCCACTTCGTCCATCTCCGCCCAGCGGCCGGCGAGGATGCCCATTCGCTTGCAGAAGCTGGCAACGAACTCATCCTTGCTCACGTTCTGCTGTTTGGCCATGTTCTGGGCCCATACCTCGCGTCCTTCAGTACCCACGAGCCCAGGTACGACGGTGTTGACCGTGATCTTCTGGCTGGCGAGATCGGTCGAGAGATACCCGGTCGCCTGATTCATCGCCGCGTTGTTCAACGCGTGCGTGAGCGCGGGCGCCCACACGATCGTTGACGCCGTGCCACTGATGTTGATGATCCGGCCGGTGCCGTCGCTCGGCATGAGCGGCAGGAACGCGCGCGTGATGCGCAGCGCTCCCAGGATCTTGTTGTCGAGATCGCCGATCCAGTCAGCGTCCGGCCAGAGGATCTGACGGTCCATCCGCCGCATCGGACCTCCGGCGTTGTTCACCACGATGTGCACCGTGCCGAGCGCGTCCTTCGCGGTCTTCGCCGCCGCGTCGACCTGCTCGGTGCTGGTGATATCCGCCTGTGCAGCGACAACAGTGACGCCGCTCTCGCTCCGGATCTCTGCGGCCGCCTTCTCGAGCGCCTCGGCGTTGCGAGCGATCAGCACGAGGTTGACGCCCTCCCTCGCCAGTCCACGCGCAATCGCACGACCGATGCCCTTGCTGCCGCCGGTGATGACCGCGGTCCTTCCTGACAGTCCGAGTTCCATTGCCACGACGTCTCTCCTCCCTTGAACGCTATTCCTGATCGAGGATCTCCCGAACCTTGAATGCGAACGCCTGTAACGCGAAGGGCTTCTGGAGAAACGCCTCGCGCGCTTCGTACACGCCGTGACGTAACAGCGTGTCGTCAGTGTAGCCGCTCATGAACAACACCTTGAGGCCCGCGCGCTCCCTGCGCAGGCGGTCAGCCAGGTCTCGGCCGCTCATGTTCGGCATCACGACATCGGTGGCCAGCAGATCGATATGTGGCATGCGATCGTGCACCAGGCGAAGTGCTTCGGCGCCGTCGCTGGCGGTCATCACCGTAAAGCCGTAGTTGCGCAGACCGCGCGCGAGCAGGTGTCGAACCGCTTCTTCGTCCTCAACGAGCAGAATCGTTTCCTCTCCGCGCGCACCGACATCCGCGGGCAGAGCCGGCGCGATCACCTGTGACTCCTCGACGATCGGAAGCGAGATGGAGAAGGTGGAACCCTTTCCCTCCTCGCTGTCGACTTCGATGTAGCCACCGCTCTGCTTCACAAACCCGTGCACGACGGCGAGTCCGAGCCCGGTACCTTTGCCGACGCCTTTCGTGGTGAAGAAGGGCTCGAAGATTCGCGATCTCACTTCCGGCGTCATGCCGAGGCCAGTGTCGCTCACCACGAGACGAACGTAGTGTCCCGCCGGCATGTCCTGTCCACCGATCGTGACGACAGCACCCAGGTCGACTCGCTCGGTTCGAATCGTCAGCCCGCCGCCGGCCGGCAGCGCGTCGCGCGCGTTGACAGCGAGGTTGATCAGCACCTGCCCGAGATGGCCAGGGTCGACCTTGATAAGACCGCCGCCCGGGACGAGGGCAACCGTCAAGAGGATGTCCTCGCCAATCAGGCGGCGGAGGATGTGCTCCGTTTCTCGAACGACGCCGTTGACGTCGATCACCTTCGGCGTCAAGACCGCCCGTCGACTGAACGCGAGCAGGCGCTGCGTGAGAGACGCGGCACGATGTCCGGCGTCGGCGATCGCGCGCACATCGCTGCGGAGTGGATCGTCCGGCGGCAGCCGATCGAGAAGAATTCCGCAATAGCCGGCGATCACGGTCAGCAGGTTGTTGAAATCGTGCGCGACGCCGCCCGCAAGCTGGCCGATGGCTTCCATTTTCTGCGCCTGACGCAGTTGTGCCTCGAGTTGAAGACGATCGCTGATGTCGGTGATGCTGCCGCGAACCAGGATGCGGCTCGGGTCGGGCAGGCGCGCCAGGCGGATCTCGCACGGGATGTCGTGGCCGTCGCGCGAGCGATGCGTCCAGTCGAAGAACGCCGTCCCATCGAGAATGGCCTGCCGGATGTACGTCGCGGCGGCATCAATCGATCGGCGGCCATCCGGCTGAAACTCAGGGCTGATATCCACCGGTGACTTCGTGGCCAGTTCCTCTGCGGGCCACCCGAACATGTCCACGGCTTTCTGGTTGTGCTCGATGAAGCGTCCGAGTCCGAGGTCCATCACCACGATCGCTTCAGGCGCGGACTCGATCAACGTTCGATAACGTGTTTGCGTGGCCGCCAGCCGTTCGTCGCGCCGCGAGTGCTCTCGCGACAGCAGCACCGACAACACCGGAATCCACACAATGAATTGAAAGATACCCAGATAAGGGACCGGCAGTCGCGCGACGTCTGCAAGGACCGGCGGGATCATGCACAAGATAGTGATGACGGCCGTGATCACGATCAACATGCTGGCGAGCCGATCGCGTTCCCTGGTCTTTCGTCCGATTTGCAGCGCCATCGATTGCGCGCACAACAGCAGCGAGTACGCGGCCGCGGCCCAGTAAGGAGGCTCGCCCCGTTCGACAACGACCAGCACCTCACCCCACGGCATGTCGACGTGATTCAACCCGGTCACAGTCCCGTTGATGCGAAAGCCGAGCGCGTTGATCGTGGCAACGACCATGAGGGTGATGGTCACGGCCTTCACCAGCGGGCCGCGCGGCACCGATGCAATTTCTGAGACCAGCCAGAGCAACAGCGAATACGCGAGGAGCCCGAACGTGGTCCTCAAGTTGAGAGACCTCTGAGCGCCGGGAATCGAATCAGCCGTGAGGAGGCTGATGTTGATCGCGATCAGGACGCAGATCAGCGCCGCGAAAATCGAGAAGATCAGAAGGACTCGTTCACGCCGCGACCGCCACCACAGGAGGAAGTAGTGGAGCGCTGCGAAGGCCAGCATCCCCTCGATGACGATGTTGAAATAGACGATCGGTCCCACGAGGCGCGCACGATGGTACCGTAGGTACGCGTCTCGACCTATACTGGGCCTCCCGCGAGGAGGATCCCTGACTATGAGGATGATGCGTCTTCTGTCGATCACGGTGCCATGCACCGCGGCGATCGTGGCTCTACTGTCGACCGCCGGCTCCGCCCAGCAGAAGGTTCCCTTCCGCGGCGACACGCCGATTGCCCCAGCGGGGATCCCGAAGATTCCCCTACCCGATCAGCCGGTCGTCTACGACACGGCCGAGGGCCAGAAGATTCGAGTGGTGGTCCACACGAGTGGCTTGTCGCATCCGTGGAGCCTGGCATTCCTCCCCGACCCCTCGACTCCGCTCGGGGCAGGCGGCGTGACCATGCTCGTGACGGAGCGCGATGGTCGCCTGCGGATCATTCGCAATGGCGTGCTCGATCCGAAGCCTGTCGAGGGCCTTCCTGCCATGCGCCGCGCCGGTCTCGTCGGCCTGATGGATGTCACGCTGCATCCGCAGTTCGCGTCGAACAGCCTGATCTATCTCTCCTACGCCAAACCGATCGACGAGAAACAGTCGGCGACGGCGATCGCGCGAGGCAAGTGGAATGGCACGACGCTGACTGACGTCAAGGATGTCTTCGTCGCACCGGCTGGCGTGGGTGGCGGCGCGCGGATGGCGTTCGGGAAGGACGGCACGTTGTACGTCACAACTGGCGGTGGCGGCGGCAACGGCCCGCAGGATCCAAATGGCCTGGGCGGCAAGGTGCTGCGACTGAAGGATGACGGCACGGTGCCCGCCGACAACCCATTCGTCGGGAAGCCGGGACATCGGCCCGAGATCTTCACCATGGGGCATCGCAGCTCGCTTGGCCTCGCGGTGCACCCCGGTACCGGCGACGTGTGGCAGAACGAGAACGGACCGAACGGCGGCGATGAGATCAACATCCTCAAGCCAGGTGGAAACTACGGCTGGCCGATCGTGAGCCTTGGGCGAGTGTATTCAGGCCCGTGGCAGTCGCCGTCCGCGGTGTTCTACCGCGAAGGCTTCGAGCAGCCGGTCGTGTACTGGACACCTGCGATCGCGGTCTCAGGCATGACGTTCTACACCGGCGATCGACTGCCGAAGTGGAAGGGCGATGTCTTCGTGGGCTCGCTCCGCGAGGGCGAGATCCCCGGCACCGGTCACCTCGAGCGAATCCTGTTCAACGAGAAGATGGAAGAACTGCGACGCGAGTCGCTGCTCCAGCCGCTGCGTCAGCGAATCCGTGACGTCAGGCAGGGGCCCGATGGGTTGTTGTATCTACTGACCGATGAAGACAACGGCGCGGTGTTACGAATCGAGCCTGCGCAGTAGGAGAAGCAGCAATGGCTGACAAGGTGCAGAGCTTCGAGAATCACGCGCAGATCGTCCCGATGTTCCACTACGTGACGCTGGGCATCCTCCAGCTCACGTTCATCGGGGCGTGCGTGAATCTCTATCAGTCATGGGGCGACCACGCGCGGTTCTACAGCGCGTCGCTGCTCGTCACGTTGACGCTCGGGACGGTGCTCGCCGCGCTGTACGGGCGGTCGTTCGCGCTGAGAGCACAGGATCGGGCAATCCGGGCCGAGGAGCAGTTGCGTCACTACGTGCTCACGGGCAAGCTGCTCGATCCGCGCCTCTCGGTCAAACAGATCATCGGTCTCCGCTTCGCGTCCAACGAAGAGTTCGTCGCGCTGGCGCAGCGCGCCGCCGATCAGAACCTCTCGACGAAGGACATCAAGCAGGCGGTCAAGACCTGGCGACCCGATACATATCGAGTCTGAGTCCTACGCGCTTGCTGCATGCCGCTCGGCTGAGTAGACGCCGATGACGCCGAGCAGCCGCGTCACGGACAACAGGTGGAGGTTGTGGCCGGTGACGTTCTGCAGCTTCAGCCATCCGCCGGCTCGATGCGTGTTCAGATGCGTCTGCGCAATCGTACCCAGACCGCAGCTGTCGATATACGGTACGTGAGCCAGATCCAGCACCATTCGCACTCGTCCGGCGTGCAAGTGGTGGCTGACAACGGCTTTGAGGTCAGCCTCGGTCTCCACCGTCAGGCGCTCTCGAGGCTGCAGGATCACAACGCCGGCTAAGACGTGTTCAACTAACTCCATTGCGGACGCTCTCATATGAGTCAACGAGGATCCGCGCTCAGCCGAACGCTTTGCCCGGAAAAATTACTGGGCCTCAAGGTGCTGGGAAACTGGGCTGTTAGGTGGCTGGGGTGCCTGGAACCAGATCCAGGAATTTCCATTCAGCTCCTGGCGCCAGTCCGGCCAGATCGCGCCCGATGGCCTGGAACACCGGCGGCGACGAGGTGACGTGCTGGATCCCGGCGTGCATGTCGCGGAACAGGCGCTGAAGCGTCCCTGACCGGAGGGCCACCGTGCCTGCGGACGAGTAGGCAAACATCGCCACCTCATGGGCCGACCACGTCGCATGTGCCATCGCCAGTCGGATCAACGTATGCTGCCGCGTCGATAAACGCTCTCCTCGCTCGAGCGACCGCCGCACGTCGCCCCATGCCTCGTGGACCAGCGCGCGAGCCGCGCGATACGTTCCTTCGGCTTTCGCGTACTGCTGCTGGAACGCTTCGCTGCCGGCAAGCGTCCCCGATCGCCCCATCTTGCTTCTGACGTTCTTCGTGAGCTCGTCGAGAACGCGCCGGCCAATGCCACACGCCCAGGCCGAGTGACACATGATCGCGAAGCCGATGACACCGATCGTGTAGAGACCGCCACCCCGCTTCGGAACGTCGATGAGCGCCGGATGCGTGTAGCCCTCGGGGACGAAGACAGAGTCGATCCGATAGTCGATGCTTCCGGTCGCGCGCAGGCCGAGCACGTCCCAGTTGTCGATGAGCGTTGCCTTCTCGACCGGCAGCACGAAGATGCGAGCCTCGCCCGTGCCTTCGATCACGCCGAGCGTATGAATGTGCGTGCCGTGCTTGATGCCGGATGCGAAGCTCCACGATCCGCTGAGCACGAAGCCATCGTCCTTCGGCACCGCTGTGCCTGGTCGAGTGCCTTGACCGGCAATGACCGGGAAACTCGCCTTCCCGAACAGCTCGCTCACGGCAGCGTCGCTCAGGAACGCGGCACCGGTGCCGACCGCAAGTGCCGCCGCCATCAACACCCAACCGGCAGACGGATCGCCATACGTCAGGTTCTCGATCACCTGCAGCGAGGACACCGGATCGAGCTCTGCTCCACCTGGCACCGACTTCGGCACCCACATGCCGAACAAGCCTTCACGATGAAGGGCGTCAACGACAGGATCCGCCAGTCGTCCTTGCGAGTCGCCAGATTCAGCGTGGTGATCGGCAATGAGCGCGACAGCCCGCGCACGTTCCGTGAGATCGATAGTGGTTGCTGACATATCTCCTCGTCCGATCGAACCCGAAGCCCGAAGCCCGAAGCCCGGGGCCCGAGTCCTACCTTGCTCGAGGCACGGGAATGTCTCCGATGATCTCCCGGCGCTTGAACTTCCACTTTCCGTCTTCACGCACGAACTGATCGCGATACGTGGCGAGCAGCAGGAAGTCGGCCTTGTTGTTCTCGGTATTCGCCATGACAAACCCGCCCTTGCTCACGCCGCTCCCCTCATCTCCTCGGAGGTCGATCGACTCGTTGAAATAGAGATGAAAATTCCGCCCTTTCGAGCTCGGATAGTTCGTGCCGATCGCCTTCTCGAGGAACGCCCCGATCGCCGCAGGCCCCTTTACCGGCGCGCCCCCGCCGACGAACTCCGCATCGCGGGCAAAGAGCTGAGAAAACGCGGCGAAATCACGGGCATCAAGTGTCCGCCCATACTCTGCCCACAGCGTCCGAATGGCCTCGCGATCTTCGAGAGCACGAACGCGCGCGGCCATATCGCCGCCAGCTTGCGAGGACTGCGCCAGCGGCAACGCTGCAGCACAGCAGACCACGGCCATCACGATCAAGGGTGTTGAGCGCATCATGTTCTCCCGAGAAGCAGGATTATAGTCAGCGTAATGAATCGAACCACACCCAAACCCGGAGGCGGCGCCCTCGCAAGCCTCGCGCTTGCGATGCGGTCGAAACGCACCGCGTTTGTCGTCCTGCAATCGTTCGCGTCAGGTCTCCCGCTCGGACTTGTCTGGTACGCGATCCCCGACTGGATGCGCGACATCGGTGTCGACATTCGCCTCGTCGGCCTGATCACGCTCGCGCAGGCACCCTGGACGTTCAAGGTGATGTGGGCGCCGCTCATGGACCGATACGTACCGCCGTTCTGGGGACGACGACGGGGGTGGATGGCTGTGACGCAGGTTGCGCTCTTCGCGTGCGGCCTGATCCTCGCTGGAGTCGGTGAACGGCCCGAAGCGATCTGGGTCGTCGGTGCCATCGCTCTGGCGACGGCGCTCGCATCGGCGTCTCAGGACATCGCGATTGATGCGTACGCAGTCGAAGTACTGCACAAGGAGGAGCAGGGGGCTGCCGCAGGCGCGCGCACGGCTCTCTATCGTGTCGCGTTGCTGGTGTCGGGTGGACTCTCGATCACGCTCGCCGCCCAGATCGGATGGCCGGCGGTCAACGCGCTCATGGCCTTCGTCTACATCCCGATGCTCCTGATTACGTGGAAGTCGCCGGAGCCGGAGGTCGAGGCACCCTCACCGCGTTCGCTCAACGACGCGGTCTGGCAACCCTTCCTCAGCTTTCTCACGCGCCCGCGTGCGCTCGAAATCCTTGCCTTCGTCGTGCTCTACAAGCTGGCCGACCAGCTCGCCCAGTCACTGACGCGGCCATTCCTGATCGACATGGGCTACGACGCCACGCAGCGCGGTGTCGCGCTCGCCACGATTGGTGCAACAGGAACCATGGCCGGCGCGTTCATCGGGGGCTGGGTCACCACGCTCGCGGGCCTCGGGCACTCGCTCTGGATCTTCGGCTTCCTGCAGCTCTTCTCCAACATCGGCTACTACCTGCTCTCGCTACTGGGTGCGCCGAACGTTCCGGCGATGTACGCGGCAACCGGGTTCGAGTTGCTGACATCGGGTATGGGAACGGGTGCGTTCGCGGTGCTGCTGCTGCGGCTCACTGAAAGACGTTTCTCAGCAACGCAGTACGCGCTCTTCTCCAGCCTCTTTGCGCTGCCGCGTGTCGTTGCGGGACCGATCACCGGATTCGCTGTCGCCGCGATTGGATGGTCGACTTTCTTTCTCACGACGCTCGTGATCGGGGTCCCGGGACTGCTCATGCTCCATCGGTTCGCGCCGTTTGGTGTGCGGGAGCCGCAGTTCGAGCACGACGGTGAGCCCTCGCCGGCAGCGCCGGCTTCAGGTCTCCTGCGCCCTGGGATGACTGCGGCTGTGGCCCTGGCAATCGCGACCTCGCTGTTGCTGGCCGTGCTCGATGCGATGGACAAGGCGCGCACGGCTCCCGGCACTGGCTTCGATATCGCCGGAGCGATGTGGCGGCTCACTCATCCCGCGGATCCAGGTGGATGGGTTCAGGTCGTCGGCATCCTGGCCTTCGCGATCGTGGGTGGCATGTTCATCGCCGCAATGCGGGTGCGCCGGGCCCGCACCTCATCCTGACAGCCTGACAGCATCCTCGCCGAATTGGTCCTCTGGCAGGTCTCTTGCCACAATCAGCCCGAGGAGCAAGCTCATGCCGCGAGCGATCTGGACTGGTTCTCTCTCTTTCGGTCTCGTGAATATCCCAATCGAGGTGCACACGGCTGTGCGCGCGCCCATCGTCCGCACTTCAGGATGCTCCACGCCAAGGATCGCTCTCCGATCAACTTCGAGCGCATCTGCCAGAAGGACGGCAAGCCCGTCGCCTGGAGCGACATCGTCAAGGGCTACGAATACGAAACAGGCCGCTTCGTCGAGGCAGACGCCATCGACGATCGCTATTTCGACAAGCCTTACTACCTGACGGCGAAGAAGGGCGGCGAGGTGGCGTATGCGCTGCTGAGAGAAGCGATGAACGAGTCCGGCAGGATCGGCATCGCAAAGTTCACCATGCGCGAGACGCAGCATCTTGCGGCTGTCGAAGGCATCGGTGATGCGCTCGTGCTCTCCACGCTACGGTTCGCGGACGAACTCGTGGACACGGGCTCGCTGAGTTTCCCTAGCGGCAAGAACCTGAAGAAGACCGAGCTCACGCTGGCAAAGACACTCGTGGAGACCCTGGCGCCGAGTGGGACCCGGACAAGTACAAGGACGACTACCAGCAGAATCTGATGCGAGTGATCAAAGCCAAGATGAAGGGGAAGGAAGCGAAGCTGGTTGCCGACGAACGCCCGCGGGACTCCAATGTGATCGATCTCATGGAGCGGCTGCGCGACAGCCTCGGGCAATCAGGCAACGGCCGGACGAAGAAGACCGCCATGCGCGGCAAGGCGAAGAAGACCGCCATTCGCGCACGCAACAGCGGCGCAAAGGTCACGCGGCCGCGTGACCTACGGCAGTCGCATGAATCGATGGCTGTAGAGGTACCGTCGCCACGCCCACGCGGCGACCGCTGACGCGGCATACGGCAAGGCCCTCGCCGACCATGCGGACCACGCGATACGCCTGGGGTTGTAGCGACCGACCCGCTCGCGGAGTGTGTCGATCCGGCGATCGATCGCAAGCCGTTTCTCGCGCACATCCGCTACGACTGTGTCCGTGCTCGGAGCCATTCCGCACTCTCCTTCAGGCTATCGACACTCTTGGGCATGAAGCGCTCGCGCGACAACATCGAGCGGCTCATCATGGCGAGCCCCACCGCGATCACCACCAGTGGAAGCGCGACGACGGCAAAGCCCGCCCACGCTGGCCAGCCGAAGGCGTAGGACGCGCCCCACGCGATCGTCTCGAGGAACATGATGGCCGCGAGGATACCGAAGCCGATGGCGGCCAACACGGTGATCAAGCCGCCCTTGATTCGTACAACCTCTTCCCGCATCTCGGTACGCGCTAGCAGGATCTCGTCGCGCACGAGGCCGATGCCGTCCCGGATCGTGCCTCGTATTAGATCGGCAATCGACTCTTCATGAGGTGCCATGCGTATCCTCCTCGTTGCCGAATCGAAAAGTGCAATCGCACTGCCATGGATCCAGCAGGACTACACGTGAGCTCGATGCTCGACCGCTCGAACGAGGATGAGAAGGAATTACAAAGGCATATACCTTGCTCCTCTCCTTTTGACTCTACCCGGCTCAGGAGGAGCACCATGAACACTCGGAATATTCTCTTGGGAGTTGCCACCATTCTCTGCAGTGGCGCACTGAGCTCGGCTCAGATCGCGCCACAGGGACAGGGAGGTGGAGCTCCACAGCCTCGAACACAGCAGCCACGGGCAGATCCGACTGGAGGCCCAGTCACCACTTTTGCGGGCTGCCTTTATCGTGAGGACTCGATTCCTGGACGCTCGCCGAACATCGCCGAAAAAGCAGGCGTGCTCGAGGACTACGTACTCGCGGACGCAACACCAGCGAGAGAGCCGAAGCGCTTATCCGATCCGCCGATCGCCGACGCAGGACAACCTCTGGCAGCGGCGATAGCCGGACTCGCAAGCGGCCGCATGTACAAGGTCACCAAGCTCGATGATGGAAGACTGAGGGTCCTTGTCGGCAAGCGTGTCGAAGTGACCGGTACGATCAAGCCGGACGACGATGCCAGGTCCGCTGATCGCGCCACCAACACCAACCTGCCCAATATCGAAGGGACGTCGATTCACGAAGTCAGCGGGGCATCGTGTCCCGTAACACCTCACTGACGTCACTGGTTAGGAGGGTGGTCGGTGGAAGTGGATTCCATTGACCACCATCCACCACCAGACTTCGTCAGATGATCGTGAATGGTGGACCGGTCTCTGTGAGATCGAGTGCGGACTGAATCGACTCGAACTCTGGCGCCTGCTTGATGGCCTCACGATCGGCCGCGACATACAACTGGCCACGCTCCTTGTCGATGCCTTCGACGGTGTCCGGCGAAACGATCACCGAGCGACCGCCGATCCAGTTGCTGGTATCGACAAGCAGATAGCGGATGCGCCAGCTGTCTTCGCCGATCAGGAAATCGTCCACGTGACCGATCTCGCCGTTGCGCGCTTGTAGGTGATAGCCCGTGCTCTTCCTGACGCTGCGAAGATTGCGCGCCTCCGGATCGATTCCGCTCTTCTCCGCAACGGGCCCGGTGTCAACCGGGCCCCCCGTGACGAGCGCGGTCGGACTGTCGAAGCTTCCCCAGAGGCTCGCCGAGCCCCAATAGTCCGGATAGCCGTAGTACGTGAGGATCTGCGACTCACTCGTGGGCGAGAGATCCTCGCCCTCCTTGAACTCGGGGCTGTTCCAGACCTGATCTTTCGTGAGGCTCAACGGCACGCCCGTTCGCCCCCACTCGCCGCTGACCGACATCGGCGAGATTAGGACCCGTTTGCCGCTGAACCACTTCCCGGTGTCCACGAGCAGATAGCGCACGGTCCATCGATCTTCTTCGAAATAGAAGTCT
The DNA here is from genome assembly GCA_963772955.1 of uncultured Acidobacteriota bacterium. Classification (GTDB taxonomy): domain Bacteria; phylum Acidobacteriota; class Vicinamibacteria; order Vicinamibacterales; family UBA2999; genus Gp6-AA40. Next base: position 123,996 of record CAVYZF010000002.1, read on the forward strand.
TCGAGCGTCCCGATGTCGCCATCAGTGCCTCGAACGGCGGCGCCAGAAATCTTGTGAGCCAGATGCAACATAACGTGACCTCCGCGATGAGCCTCGAGGCTCTCGGTCTCCGCAAGGAGCAAAGCGCAGACCACACGCGCGAACTCATCGTCTTGAGCTCAGTTGGCAGTTGTATTGAACACAAGCGCCGAACAGTGAACTTCGGAGGAGGTCATCGTGCAGGAGCAGCAGAACGTATGGACCAGCGTCACAGTGATGGCGCTCGTCGGCGGCGTTATTACAGCCCTTCTTTACACGAATCGTGGTCGTCAGTCGCTGGAGCGAATGGAGACGGCGCTCGACGACTTCGGCCGGTCGCTTCAACACCTTCGCGGCACTATCCAGAAGGCGGGCCTCGTCGCGACGCAGGGAATCGACGTCGCGAGCGAGAGCGTTGAAGTGGTCTCACACCTGATCGGCAAGGGCTCGCGAAGAGAGGGCTCATCGGCGCTCCACTGAGACGCAGCCACAGCCCAGGCGTTGCGCGTAACATAGAGGCCGTTCAGGAGGACAGATGGGGAACGGCCGGATATGGACGGCCCTGGCGATGCCGATCGCCGGGCTGATGATGTGGGTGTGCCTCTCGTCGCCGGTGACTGCGCAGCAGGTGGCGGTCACGCCCAACGAGAACCTCGTCGCCGACGGGTTGCCGCCGATTCCCGCTTCGCTGATCGAAGACGTCCGCAAGTACTCGGAAGCGCGGACGGCCGTGATGGTGGATTGGCATCCAGTCAGGCGTGAGGTCCTGATCTCGACGCGCTTCGGTGACGCCGCCCAGCTTCACTCCGTCGCGATGCCGGCCGGCGCGCGTCGTCAACTCACGTTCTATTCGGACCGAATCAACGGCGGCTGGTATCAGCCGACGCGCGGTGACTTCCTCGTCTTCTCGAAAGATGTCGGCGGCAACGAGTTCTACCAGCTCTTTCGCCTCGATCTCGCCACTGGTGACGTCACGATGCTGACGGATGGCAAGTCGAGGAACGACACACCCCTGTGGAGTCGTGTCGGCGATCGCATGGCTTACACGTCAACGCGACGCAACGGAACCGACACCGATCTCTACGTGATGGATCCGCGCGATTCGAAGACCGACCGGTTGCTCGCACAACTTGAAGGCGGCGGATGGGAGCCGCTCGACTGGTCGCCTGATGGCTCCCGCATGATCGTGATGGAGTACATCTCGATCAACGAAAGCTACCTCTGGCTGATGAACACCGCGACCGGCGAGAAGACACTGATCACGCCCAAGGGTGGTGGTGAAAAGGTCTCTTACGGCTCGGCGCGATTCAGCGCGGACGGCAAAGTCCTGTACGTCACCTCCGATCAGGGAAGCGAGTTCCAGCTCCTCCGCTACGCCGACCTCGGAGCCACGCCGTTCAAGCCGCTCTCGGCGCACATCTCGTGGGATGTCGAGAGCTTCGAGGTCTCACACGACGGTGCGGCAATCGCGTTCGTGACCAACGAGGGCGGCATCAGCAAGCTGCATCTGCTCGATACACGCAGCGGGAAGGAACGGCCTGTGCCCGCCCTTCCCGTCGGCGTCATCGGCACATTGCTCTGGCATCGCAACAATCGCGATCTCGGGATGACGATGATGTCGGCGCGTGCGCCGGCTGACACCTTCTCGCTCGATGTGGTCAGCGGTCAGCTCACGCGCTGGACCGAGAGCGAGACCGGCGGAATGAACCCGAGCACGCTCTCGGAGCCCGAGCTCGTCAAGTGGCTCAGCACCGAGGGCGCCCAGATCAGCGGCTTCGTGTACAAACCTCCGCAGCGGTTCACCGGCAAGCGCCCGGTGATCGTCAACATTCACGGCGGCCCTGAAGCGCAGACCCGCCCAGGGTTCATTGGTCGCAACAACTACTACCTCAACGAGCTCGGCGTCGCCATCATCTACCCGAACGTGCGTGGTTCGTCCGGCTTCGGCAAGACGTTCGTGAAAGCAGACGACGGGGTGACCCGGCATCGGTCGTATCAGGATCTGGGAACACTGCTCGATTGGATCAAGACGCGACCCGACCTGGATGGCGATCGCATCCTGGTCACAGGGGGAAGCTACGGCGGCCACATGACGCTCGTCGCGGCCACGCAGTACAACGATCGCATCCGCGCGTCCGTGGCAGTGTCCGCCATCAGCAGTCTGGTCTCGAATCTCGAGCACACAGAGTCGTACCGGCGCGATCTGCGGCGGGCCGAGTACGGTGACGAGCGCGACCCGAAGGTGCGGCAGTACATGAACGAGCTGTCACCGATGGCGCTCGCACAGAACATCACGAAACCGATGTTTGTCATCCACGGTGACAACGACCCGCGCGTGCCGGTGTCTGAAGCGCATCAGATCGTCGATGCCGCGCGCGCCAACAAGGTGCCGGTCTGGCTGCTGCTCGGTAAGAATGAAGGGCACGGCTTCGCGCGAAAGAGCAATCTGGACTTCCAGTTCTACTCAACGATTCAATTCGTGCGACAGTACTTGTTAGGTCAATAGCAGGCGGGTCTGTAGACTCGCCGAAAGCCAACAGGATGGATATTCCAATCGGAGGAATGGGCGCGGCGATTTTCGGCGCGCTGGCCGTGCTCGCATGGCGGATGCACGAGTCGCGGCGTCCCGTATCGCTGCGCGGACTCGTGATTCCTCCGCTCGGCATGAGCACGGGCTTCTCGATGTTCGCCATGCAGGCGTTTCGCGTGCCCTGGACCTGGGGACTGTCCGCGTTCGTGCTGGGCGCCGCGATTTTCGCCACGCCGGTGATCGCGACGAGCCGGCTGACGCGCGAGGGTAACGTTGTCATGATGCGCCGGTCACCGTGGTTCATCGTGATCATCCTGGTGCTGGCGGCGATCCGGCTGGCGCTGCGCGGCTATGTGGGCGAGCTCATCTCCCCGCAACAAACGGCGGGCCTGTTCTTCATCCTGGCGTTCGGCATGATCGTCAGGTGGCGCAGTTCTCTCTTCGTGCAGTATCAGCGTCTCACGGCCGATCAGCGGCCCTGACTCGCGTCGGGCGCGTACAGTTCGGCGCTCGATCGAGAGAGCCGATCACATTTGTGGAACGCAACGAAGTAACCCACGACGGAGACTACGATCGCGATGTCGCGCGCCGCGGCGACAAGGGTTCGGCGCGAGGATCCCTTTTCGCGCGGCATCGCGAGTCGAGCGTGCCGTCTCCGCGCTGTGTTCTTGGCCGATCTCTTGCTCGGGTGGCGCTCGCGATGACTTCACACTCCCCCAGCTCATCCATCCACTGGCACGAGGCCCTGCTCGGACGATCGCTGGCGGCCTGCGTCCATCCGATGGCGGCATGGCAGTCGAGAGCACGATCGTTTCGCGTGCTGCTCGTCGCCGGTTACTTCGCGATGGGATACGTGACGGTCCTGGCGGCAATCGCGTTGCTCTAGCATCCGCCTTACAATTTGCGCACTGTGCGCGCCACACTCCTGTGCAGCCTCTTTCTGCTCCTGTTCTGCGCTGCGAATCAGGCGCAAACGACGACGACTGCCCCGCCGACGACCGATCCGGGCGCCGAACGCGTCGCGGTTCCGGATCCAACTCCAGAAGCCCTGAGCTACTACCGAAGCGGGAACGTCCTGTTCGTCCTTGGAAACCTCTGGGACCTGCTGATCCCGTCGCTGTTGTTATTCGCCGGCGTCTCGGCCCGCATTCGTGACTGGGCCCGGCGGACCGGCCGGAAGTGGTTCTTCGAGATCGGGCTCTACTTCATCGCCTTTACGGTGATCATCTTCCTGGTCGATCTCCCGCTCTCCTACTACCAGGGATTCGTTCGCCAGCACGCCTACGGCCTTTCGAATCAGACCTTCGGGAAGTGGGCACGCGACGAGGTCACCGGGCTGTTCGTCGGCATGGTTGCCGGGGTGTTGTTCATCTGGGTGCCCTACTTCATGCTGAGTAAGAGCCCTCGACGATGGTGGCTCTACACCGGCGTCCTGGCGATCCCGTTCATCGTCCTTGTGTCGCTCGTGCAGCCGATCTGGATCGATCCGCTGTTCAATAGATTCGGTCCGATGAAAGACAAGGCGCTCGAGGCCGATATCCTCACGCTGGCGGATCGCGCAGGGATAGAGGGGAGCAGAGTCTTCGAAGTCGCCAAGAGCGAGGACACCAAGGCGGTGAATGCCTATGTCGCCGGGTTCGGAGGTACGAAGCGCATCGTGCTGTGGGACACGATCCTGGCGAAGCTGAATCGCAAGCAACTTCTTGTCGTCATGGGCCACGAAATGGGCCACTACGTGCTCGGCCACGTCTGGAAATCCATCCTGGCCCTGTCCGCGCTCATCATCCTCGCGCTCTACGCGGTCCATCGCACGTCAGGCTGGTTGATCGGCCGCTACCGTCATCGCTTTGGTTTCAGTGAGCTCTCGGATGTCGCGTCGCTGCCGCTCATCATCGTCCTCTTCAGCATCGCCTCGCTCGTCGTGACACCGATCGCGCTGGCGATGCAGCGGCACTTCGAGCACGAAGCCGATCGCTTCGGCTTGGAGATTACCCGCGACAATCATGCGGCCGCCACCGCCTTTGTCACGCTGCAGCAGGAGAACCTTGGCGTGCCGCGGCCGGGCCCTCTGTACACGTGGTGGCGCGCCAGTCATCCCTCGCTCGGTGACCGAATCGACTTCAGCAACGACTACCGTCCATGGGAATCACACCAGCCGCTCGTCTACGAGAGTTACTTCAAGACGCCGTAAGCGACGCGCGACCGAATCGTCAGCTAGTTTGACGGCAAGTCCGGGTGAACGGGGTACGCCCGTTCACCGGCGAGGATCTTCACGACAAGGCGATTCTCGGGAACGGGAATCGGACACGTCGTGAACGGATTGAACGCGCACGGCGGATTGTAGGCCTGATTGAAATCCAGCACCGTCGTCCCATCGTCGCGAAGATCTGAATAGAGAAACCGGGCGGCCGCGTACGTCTCCTGTCCAGCCGACGCATCACGAAACACGAAATAGAAACGCTTCGGCCGCGTTGTGAATGGACGCAGTCTCAGCGTCTGTCCTCGCACCGTGAACTCCACGACTCCCTCTGTCTTGTAGGTGTCGAGGTCGCCGAAGGTGTTCACGACCTGCATCTCGCGCGGCGTCGCGTCGGGGATGAATCGGCCGGTCACGCGGTGGTCCATCTCGATCGGAAACCACGTGAAGCCGAGAAACCCGCGCGCCAGTTCGCCATCCGGATCCCAGACGCGCAAAGACTTCCGTTCGCCGCTCCGATGCACGACGATGCGAATGTCCCCGAAGGCAAGTTCGTCGGCCTTTGCGGCACCATCGTCGATCATGGCGATCGGCGCCGTCACCGGCTTGCCATTCAGCGCCACCATCGATCCCGACTGAGGCTCGAAGCGAACAACGTCGCCGTCGAGCACGAATCGCCCGAGTACCGGTGGTGCGGGCGAGGGCAGGACGATCTCGTTCGAAGGAGCGCTTCCCGCGCTGTGCGATCCAGGCTCGATGAAGTGCAGACCTGCGATCGTGACCCACTCACGGCGATAGTCCGCTTCGTGTTTCGCGCGCCACGCTTCTGATTCCCTGATTGCGGCCTCGACGTCCATTGCAGCGGGATCCTGAGACACGCCAGCCCGGCAACCTGCGATTGCCACAACAACCACAGCGGCAAGACTGGCAATCACACTCGTGCGCAGCGAGACGTTGATCAGGCTGAGCGCTCCATTGCGCGATTATAGGTGCGCCGGTGCATGTGATACACTGTCAGGGTTCGTTTCACGTTGGATTCCGCCCGTTTGTTCTGCCTGCGTCTTTCTCTTTGTTGCACGCTCAGAAGTTATCAAGCTCGCGCCTCCAACCTTTCAGTGGAAAGTGCCAATGAGAATTTACGTAGGAAATCTGTCGTTTGGTACCGAAGAGCCGCAGATCCAGCAGCTCTTCTCGTCTCTCGGTGACGTGTCGTCGGTTCGCCTCGTCCGCGATCACGAAACTGGTCGCTCGCGCGGCTTCGGCTTCGTCGAAATGAATGACGACAGCCAGGGACGGGCAGCGTGCCAGGCGCTCGATCAACAGGAATTTGAAGGACGTCGCCTCACGGTCAACGAGGCCAAGCCGCAGGAGCGGCGCGAAGGTGGCTTCAATCGCGGCGGCGGGGGCGGCGGCGGCCGTCAGCAGCGCGAGCGCTGGTAGTCACACCGAGACGCCCAATTCCGTGGCGTCATCACATAGAAAGGCCAGGAGCAATCCTGGCCCCACGTCGTCAGCTGCCGCTTGGTTACCTCGGCTGTCCGGTGTAAAGTGAGGGCGGCTATCCTGAGTAGTCCCGCGCTAATGCGGGTTCCTCATTATGGCGTCTGCCGGAGGAGCCTTTTGTTTATCTACTACCGCTCCGTTTTCTCGACGCTGCAGGCGACTGCCGCGTGAACGTTTACCTCATCAACCCAAGTCACGTCTCGTTTGGCATCGGCGTCATCACGCCGAGGTGGCTGTACGTCCTCGCATCGGCGACTCCGGCGATATACGGAGAGCCTCGGCTCGTGGACGAAACGCTCGAGACATTCGACACAGCAGCGATTCGATCGGGCGACGTTGTTGGCATCGGCATCCACACAGGCAACGCACTGCGAGGGTACGAGATCGGAAACGCTGCGCGCGCCGCGGGGGCCTACGTGGTGTACGGTGGAATTCACGCGACGCTGTATCCCGATGAAGCGCACGAGCGCGGTGGTGCGCACACAGTCGTCACTGGTGACGGCGAACAGGCGTGGCCTGCAGCATTGAAGGACTGCGCGGCGGGTATACCGCAGGACAGGTATGACGGCGGACGCGTTGGCGGAGAGACTTTCCTTCCCGGACGCTGGGAGCTGCTGCCGCAGGGACGCTATATGTGGGCGTCGGTGCAGACCGTGCGCGGGTGTCCGAAGCACTGCTCGTTCTGTTCGGTCTGGCGAACGGACGGTCAGAAGCCTCGACAGCGGCATGTCAGCCAGGTACTCCAGGAGATCGTGGAACTGCGTCGCCGTGGATTCCGGTTCATCGCGCTCGCTGACGACAATTTCTATCCCGTGACGCTCGAAGATCTCCGCATGGCGGCGCGCCGAAACGATCCCAGTCATCTCGAGCAGCTCAAGGCCACGCGTGCGGAGCGATTCGAGTTGATGGCGGGCCTCGAGCGTCTGCCTTCTGACACCGTGTTCTTCACACAGATCACGATGGAGGCGGCCGAAGATCCGGAGTTCCTGGACGCGATGCGCCGTGCGCACATCAGGGGTGCGCTCGTCGGCGTAGAAGCGGTCACGCCCGAGGGGCTCAAAGATATCTACAAGGGGTTCAACGAGAGCGGCGAGTCGCTCGTCGAGCGCCTGCAAGCGTTTCGGGAACACGGCGTGCACGTCCTCGGCTCGTTCATCTTCGGGCTCCCGAGCGATCGCGAAGCGACCTTCGACGCCACGCTTTCTGTTGCGGAGCGCGCCAACCTGACGTTCGCGCAGTTCGTCATGCTGACGCCGTTCCCAGGCACCCTCGACTTTGCCGCATGGGAGAAGTCGCTCGGCGATGAACCACCGCGCGTGGGGGATATTCCGGTCACTCGTCACTGGCTGATCCCGCAGGCACAACGGCCGAAGATCTACATGGAACATCCGGTCATGACGGCCGAGCAGATCCGCAGTCGCACGCAGGCGGTGTGGGATCACTTCTACTCCTTCAAGAGCATCTGGCAGCGGTCGAGCGGATCGGTGACGTCTCTCAAAGCCCGGCTTGCGTTCGTGCTCATCTCGAAGATCTATCGTCAGATGTACGCGAACACCGGGATCGCCACTGACAGCGCCCGAGTCAATCGGTCCGCGCAGTGGGCGCGATGGATGGCCATCCCGTGCAGACGATTGTTTGCAGGACGGCCCATGCCGGATCTGGAAATTCCGATACCTATGCGCCCAGTGCCGTCAGGTGTGCCGGTTGTCTTTCACAGGGAGCGTGCGTAGGTAGTTCGACGCAGCGTGCGGTATCGATCCGGTCTGGAGGATTCAGAAATGCGTGCACATTGGTTGCTTACTGCCCTGCTCGCGGTGACACTGCAGGCCGCCACGAATGCGCAACAGCCCGCGGCCGGCGGTCCGCCGCCGCGCCCGATGACACTGTCGACGACCGCGTTTCCAGACGGCATGCAGATTCCTGCGAAGTACACACAGGCCGGCGAACAGGTCTCACCTGCGCTGACGTGGACGAACACTCCTGTCGGTACTGTCACCTTCGTGCTGCACATGCACGACATCGACGTCGCACGGAACAAGACACTCGACGATCAGGCGCACTGGGTCGTGTGGAATATTCCCGGCACGGCGACAGGACTGCCTGAAGGGGTACCGAAGGGCGAGACGCTCGCTGACGGCAGCCGCCAGATCAGCGCGAGCGGCCCGGTCTATCGCGGTCCTGGCGCCCCCGCCACCGGTCCGCTGCACCACTACGTCTTCGAGATCATCGCGCTCGATACGAAGCTCGATGTGACGGGCACCGCCGACGCGTTCGAAACGCGAGCGGCCGTCATGAAAGCGCTTGAGGGACACGTGCTCGGCAAGGCCACGTACGTGGGTCTCTTCCGTCGACCGCAGTAATCGCGCGTCACACGCCACTCTCGAGCCTGGCGGGACCGCTCATCGGGCTCGCCACTCTCGCCTCACAAGGTATGGGATCTGATCGGCTCTTTCAGGGCCGAGTTGCGGATTATCGGATTCAGTTTTCTGAATCCCGTCCAAATGTCTGTAGGACGCTGCAATTTGTAAATCCATTGACCACTGACGACTGGTGCCTCGTCACCTTGACGACGCCTCTCGTCACTCGTCCCAACGGCACGCTTCTCTCCTATCACGCCTTCCTGGGGTAAGCCCCGCTCGCCTTCGCCGGAGCTCTGGCGGAGGCTGCTTAACAACCCGGCGCGCCTGAACGCCGAGGGAGGAGTGTGAACCATGGCGAGACGTATCACCGCGTTCATTGCGGGGCTCGTCTTCGTGTTGCTGGCGTGCACGTTGGATGCGCAGGAGCGATTTGGCGGTGTCACCGGCACCGTGACGGATTCATCCGGCGCGGCTGTCCCGGGTGCGACTGTCACAGTGACGAACAAAGAGACTGGCGCCATGAAGGTCGTCGTCTCGGGTGCCGACGGAACGTACCGCGTTCCCGATCTCGATCCGGGCCGGTATCAGATCTCGATCGAGCTCCAGGGATTCCAGAAAGTCATCGTCGACGATCTCATCGTCCTGCTCGGCAGGACGCTGACCGCTGACGCCAGGCTGCAGCCCGGTGTGCTGACTGAAGTCGTCAACGTCACCGCGGATGCCACGAAGCAGCTCGATCTCGCGAGCGTGACGCTCGCACACAACGTCACGGCTGAAGAGTTCGATCGGCTGCCAAAGGGTCGCAGCTTCCAGAGCATTGCGCTGGCAGCACCCGGCGTGAACTCGGGAGAGATCGAAGGCGGCTTCCAGGTCAACGGCGCAAGCAGCGCCGAGAATGTGTTCACCGTCGACGGCGTCGCGACGAACAGCTTGATCTACGGGAGCTCACGTCAGAACACCGTGTTCGAGTACCTGCAGGAAGTCCAGGTCAAGACCGGCGGGATCGACGCCGAATACGGCGGCGCTCTTGGCGGCGTGATCAGCGCGGTCACGAAGTCGGGCGGCAACATGTACACGGGCGAGGCGCACTACTACTACATCGGCAACGCGCTCAGCGCGGGACCGGTGAAGCGCCTCGTCCTCGATCCCGTCGACTTTCAGACGGTTGGTTACTTCGACGACACCAAGCCGGTCAACAACCAGAGCGAGTTCGGCGGCTCGTTCGGGGGCCCGATCGTGAGAAACCGTCTCTTCTTCTTCGGGTCGGTCTCACCGCGCGTGGTCCGGCGCACCAACGATTACATGTTCTCGTCGGGCACCGAGCCCGGCACGATCGATCAAGATCAGAAGGCGTGGCAGGGATTCGGCAAAGTGACGTATTCACAACCTCGACTCACTGCCAACGCCAGCGTGCTCATGACGCCGACGCGCTCCACCGGACGACTTCCGAACTACGATTCGACCGGCACCAACTTCATCGCCACGTCGTCGGCAGCCAACGAAGCGAACCGCACGCGAGGGTTCGAGAGCGATCAGAACAACATCGGTGGCAACGTCGACCTGTCGCTGACGAACAGCGCGTATCTGACCGTGCGCGGCGGCTACTTCTACGACAACTACCAGGACACCGGTGTTCCGCTCATCACGAGCTACACGTACCAGGCGCCCAACTTCACCGTGGCCGGCGTGCCGCCAAGTCTCCAGGGCCCGGTGGGTACGGCGAACACACCGCGCATTCTGCTCAGTAACTTCGACAAGACGACGCAGGGGTTCTTCCAGCTCGATTACAACCATGCGTTCACCGCTCTGGGCTCTCACCTGATCAAAGGCGGGTGGGGCCTACGCCGCTCCGTCAACGACGTGGATGTCGCGTACCCTGGCGGGTATGTGTACCTGTATTGGGGTCAGTCGTTCCGCAGCACCGCAACCGGTCAGACCGGAACCGGCACCTACGGCTACTATTCGGTGAACGATCAGGGAACACGCGGTGCTGTGCACGCCAACATCCAGAACCTCTACGTCCAGGACACCTGGAGTGTGGGCAACCGGCTCACGCTCAATCTCGGCCTGCGCACCGAGAACGAAAAGATCCCGACGTTCAGACCGGACATCGCACAGTACGCGTTCCAGTTTGGCTTCGCTGACAAGCTTGCGCCGCGCCTCGGCGCGACGTACGACGTGCGTGGTGACGGCAGGGTCAAGGCGTTCGCGAGCTGGGGACGCTACTACGACTGGACGAAGTACGAGATCGCGCGCGGCTCGTTCGGCGGCGATCTCTGGCACATCTACTATCGCTCGCTCGACACGCTCGACATCGCCAGCCTGAATCTCAGCAACATGCCCGGCAACGATCTCTGGGGCGGAGCGACCGGATTCCGCGACCTGCGCGCAACGGCGATTCTGAACACGGATCCGGGCATCAAGCCGATGTATCAGGACAGCTTCAACGGTGGCGTCGACTATCAGTTGAGCGGGACAACCGCGCTGGGCGTGCACTACATCCACAACAACCTCGGTCGGACGATTGAAGACATGGGCGCGCTCGTTAATGGCGACAGCGTCTACGTCATCGGCAATCCGGGCGAGGGACAGAACACGATTACGCCTGCTTCGTATCCCGCGGCGACCCAGAATTTCCCCACGCCGCGTCCGAAGCGGCAGTACGACGCGCTCGAGCTCACCCTGGAGCGACGCTTCTCGAAGAACTGGTTCGCCAGCGCCAACTACACATTGAGCCGTCTCTATGGCAACTACTCGGGCACGGCCAACTCGGACGAGATCAGCACTCCGACGACGGGTGTCGTCTCGAACAACGCGCAGCAGCAGGTCGGAACGATCGCCCGCCCGGGCAGCAACTCGCACACCGGCTGGGACATCGACGAACTGATGTGGGATGCGAACGGCAACCTCGACCCGCGCGGTCGCCTGGCAACTGATCGTCCGCACGTCGTGAAGTTGTACGGCGCATATCAGTTCGGGACGGGCACGCAGGTCGGCGCGTTCTTCTATGGCGGCAGCGGGACGCCGGTGAGCACGCAGGTCGTCGGGCAGGATCAGTACGCGCCCTTCGTGAACGGGCGCGGCGACATGGGCCGCACGCCGGTCCTCACGCGCACCGATCTGCTGGTCTCGCACGAGCTGTCGCTCGCCGATCGGAAACGATTGCGCTTCGAGTTGAACATCCAGAACCTGTTCAACCAGAAGACGGCGACACACATCTTCAACTATCTGAACAAGGGCGCCCCGGCCGGCGGCCAGACTCGTCCTGCCGACGCGATCGACTTCTCGAACGTCGATCTTGCGGCCGGGTACGACTACAACGCATTGATCAGGGCGACCCAGGAAGGGGCCCTGGCCTTCGATCCGCGCTACGGGATGGAGGATCTCTACAATCCAGGAACCCAGGGGCAGTTCAGCGTGAAATTCATCTTCTGATGAATCCGCACTCTCCAGGCCTGAGCGACCGTGTTCAGGCTTGGAGAGATTCTTCGTCGGCACGATCGCGCTGGCCATCGCACCGGCGCTGTATGGTCTGCCTCAGGATCGCCTCGTGATCTGGCATTGCCTCCGGACGCCCGAGGCTCACATCCGCGCACGAACGAACTGGAGCCGGTAGTACTTCGCGACGCAGACGTTGATCCAATGCGATGGGTCCGCTTCAACATCGCCCCAGAACAACCCCGGCGGCCTCACGGTTATCCTGTCCACGAACACCACGCCCTCGCGCGGCGCCTGGCGAAGCTCCCGAGCCCTGACCTGTTCGTTGTGCAGATACGCAGGAGCGACCCTCAGTGCCTCGTAGGCCTGTCGTGTCGACGACGACCCAATCAGCAGCGCGGCCAGCAAGACAACTGCGGCGATACCGCTCCAACCGCGGCGCACCGTCGCTTCCACAGCGACTGATGACCCGGCCAGCGCTCCCGCGAAGGCTCCGGTGACAGTGAGCACGATGGCACACAGCACCAGGAAGGAAACGTTGTACGTACGTCCCTCGCCGGAGTAGTTCATCTCCCCGTATTCCCAGTAGAGCGGAAAGAGCGTGAGATACAGGACAGCGACAAGGCACAGGAGAACTGACGCCACGTATGCGGGTCGCCTCACCCACTTGAGCTCGAGGGCACGCAGCGACGATCCCCACCACCATGCCGGCAAACGCTCCCAGCCAGAGCGCCAGATAGGAACCTTGGTTGAAGATGAATCGAGCGGTCTGCCGTGCCGTCTCGATCGAGGCGTACTGAAGATTGTGACGGGACGCGAGCGCTGGATAGCCGCCGCTCCGATTGCCGTTTCCAGGCGCGGCGAAACAGAACGCGGTCATCAGCACGATGATGCCCAGCAACATCCACAGGAACCGATCGTTGCCTCGGCCTCTCACTCGCTCGGCGAGAACGAAGCCGCCAATCGTCGCGAAGACGATCGGCGCGCTGATCTCGTTGAACCCTGGAAGCACCACGCTCAGCATCACCATCAGCACGGCCTGCCAGGCAGCAGGCCCACGTTCTTCACTGCGTCTGAAGCGGCGGATGAGCAGCGACACCCAGAACAGGTAGGCAATGACGCCCCACTGATACGATGCGGCCCCCGGCATCCAGTAGAAGGCTTCGACGGTCGAAGGCAGCCCGCCAATGTACACCGCCGAAACGATCAACGAGAGAGCAGCGCCCCGCCTCCTCGACACGTCGCTCCCGATGACACTCGCCACCAACGCGTGCATCGCTGCCAGCGTCATGAGCAGCGTCAGCAGCGCGACCCACGGATACCAGCGAATCAAATCGAACAGGCTCGTGATGCTCTCGAGGAAGACCGCACTGTAACGACCGGTCCATGTCAGATACGAATGCACCTGCATGTACCAGAACCCGTCGTCGCGCTGCTCGGCAACGATGCAGTAGTCGTCGGCCGACGGGAACGCATAGAAGGCCAAGGCGAGTCGAGGCAGGAGCGCGACAGATGCGGCTGCAAGCAGTACCAGAATCGCCACGTGGTGGACCGTGATGCGGCGCCGCAACTGGGCGATCACGAGAGATAGACCCTACGCCTTGCGCGTTTGCAGCCGGTGATATCCGAGCTGACGACGCGCTTCGGCGAGCGTCTTCCCCTCGGCAACAGCGGCGCGGATCTGCTGCTCGATCGCATCGATCTCTTCCGCCGCCGCCAGAATCGCCTCTTCATGCGCGCGCGGCAGGACGACCACACCGTCGGCGTCGCCGCGCAGCAAATCGCCTGGCGCTACGCGGGCGTCACCGATGTTGACGATCGCGTTCACCGCCTCGACCTGCACACGATCCTTGCCCGTGCGCATCGAGTAGCTGCGGCTGTAGACCGGGTATCCGAGTTCACGCGCGAGGTAGGTATCGCGGCAGGCACCATCGATCACTGTTCCGGCGACACCGCGCTGGTGAGCGACCCACGTCAGGATATCTCCCCAGACGGTCGCATTCTCGCGCCCGCCGTTGTCCAGCACCACCACGCTCCCCGGACGCACATCGTCGATGTAGTCACCGACAGTGCCGGCCGGAGTACCTGCGGGACCGTACAGGATCGTGAAGGCGCGGCCGGTGAGGCGGAAATGCGGATCGAGCGGCTTGATGTTCAGGCACTGCCCGGCGATGCCGAGCCGATCCAGCGCATCGCTGATCGCCGTCGTATCGAGCCTCGACGCTCGCAGCACGCTGGTGTCGTCGATAGGTTCAGCCATGTCGCTACCGTTTGAGCATGGTTTCGTAACTCTTCCCCATCACCTGTGTGACCGGCTGCCCTTCGTTCAATGCGGCAACCATCGCGCGCTCGCGAGCGGCGATCGCTTCGGCGGCGTCGAGCACTGCTCCGATATCGCGTGCGGGCACGAACACGACGCCCGTGCCGTCGGCGACGACGAAATCGCCCGGTGCCACCGTGACGTCTGCGACCGTGATCGACACGTTCGTGCCAGTCTCCACGATCCGTCCACGCGCGGTCTGCGGCGTGCGGCTCCGCGCGAACAGCGGGAAGCCATAGCCGTGCGCCTCGTCGATATCACGAGCCGGCCCCTCGACGATGACGCCGGCGATGCCGCGCAGTTGCGCAGCGAGCGAGAGATTGCCACCCCAGCTCGCGGCGTCGCGACCGCTCCGCTGCTCGATCACGATCACGTCGCCTGGCTGGCTCGCCTCAATCGCCGTCGTCCCCAGGTGTCGCGAGGCCACTGGGCGCCCGTCATCGGCCTCGAGCTTCACCGTCACCACGCGACCAGAGATCCGCCGGTCGGTGGCGAGGCGCTCGATGCCTGACGCGACGCCCTTCAGCCCAAGCTTGTCGAGGGCGTCGGAGACGGCGCAGGAATCAAGCTGTGCCAGCCTGGTGGTGATATCGATCATGAGCAGCCAGTCAATGTTGAATGGGCGATCTTTGATTGGTGATGTGTTGTCGATTGCTGACTGAGGATGGTTGATTCCCGGCTGGTTCCCGCGCCCGGCCACACATCACAATTCAACCGTCTCAAATCAACAACGAATCAAGAATCAAAGATCCATAAATCAAAAATGTACAATCACTGCCAATAAGCAAAGCACATCGCATTACCCGTGCCGGCTTCCGATCGATAGCATGGCACGTAGTCGACCTGGTGATACTTGAGGCCGGCGGTGTTCATGGCCGCGATCACCGGGATCCAGTTCTTGATCTCCGCAGTTCCGACCTTGAAGTAGCTCTCGGGCAGTGCCGCCAACGCGGCTTCGTCGCCGTTGCTCATCGCCGAGATCACCGACTGATCGAAGTCTTCGTCGATGACGAAGTGCGTCAGCCCGCCGGACGCCATGAGCGCGACGCGTTTGAACCCGTCGAATGTCTTGATTGCCCGCGCAAGGCCACGGCCAAGCTCGAGGCAGCGCTTGATCTTCGGCGTGTTATGCGGGAAGTGCACGTTCAGGATGATCGGCACGCTCGGCGGTGTCTGGTCCTGCAGGATCGTGTGATAGAAGAACCCGTACGCATGCGGGATGCCGCCACGCGGCGCCCCGCTCGGCGTCTGATCCGACTGCGCGAGGTCGAAGTTCTCGTCGCCAAGCGATCGGAGGATGTGATCGGCGAGCGCCGTCGCGCCTGGATAGCTCGCGCCCTCAGCCGGTGAGTTGGCCGGCTCTGCGATGTTGAGCCCGGGTGCATCCTCGTTGAGGTGCTGGACGTTGCTGATCGAGCTTCCGCGATAGATCGTGATTGCCGGCGTCAACCCCGCGTTGAAGAACTCACGCTGGTCGTTGCCGAGGATGATCACCGCGTCCGGCGCGACCTCGTTGAACTTCTTCCCGAGCGACTCGAGCGCCGCGCGGCACTTGAGAAAGCGCTCGCGCCGCTTCTCGACCGTGATTTCGTGCGCGAAGCCGGGTGCGCGTGACTGCAGCAACGACTCGTAGTCGTAGGTCTTCCCGCGGAACCAGTGACCCTTGTTCTCACGGTCGGCCTTCGCACGCAGATCCCACTGCTCCGGCGGCGTCGAGAGCAGAGGCCCATGCGACGATCCGATCCCTAAGACGATTTCTGCCATTTAGTCAGCTCCTGGTAATACTCCGTAAGGGGGTCGGGGGTCATTTAAAGAGGACACTCGCGGAGTGTCCCGGCGCGAGTGTCCTGATCAAATGACCCCCGACCCCATTTAACGCTCAGGTCTCCATCTCGAAAATCGCTTCTCCAACTGCTCGGCCAGCCACGTCAGCGTAATTCCAGCAAGCGCGATGATCGCGACGCCCAGGAACACCGTGTCGGTCTGGAACGTCTGGCCGCCGTAGTTGACCATGAAGCCGATCCCCTCGCTGCCACCGAACATCTCGCCGACCACGACGCCGATCAGCCCGAGCGAGACCGCCTGCCGGACTCCGGTCAGGATGAACGGCACCGCGCCCGGCAGCACCACCGTCGTGAAGATCTGCCAGTCGGACGCGCAGTAGGCACGCGCCGCTCGCAGCAGGTCGTGATCGATTGCACGCACACCCCCAATCGTGTTGATCAACACCGGAAACACGGCGTTGATGAACACGATGAAGACCTTCGACCACATTCCAATGCCGAACCAGATCAGCACCAGCGGGACCAGCGCCACGCGCGGCGTCGAATAGAGCGTCGTCACGAATGGATCGACGACCATCGCCAGCCGGCGATACCAACCGATCAGCACCCCGAAGACGACACCAACCGTGATCGCCATGCCGACGCCGATCACGAAGTTGAGGCCGCTGTAGGCCATGTCCTGCTTCAACCGGCCGTTGGTCCACTCGTCGACGAAACGCGTGACCACCTGGGACGGTCCGGTGAAGAACAGCGGGGAGATCGACCCGGCCGACCACAGCGCCTGCCACGCGACCAGACCGACGACGATCGCGGTGCCGCCGAGCAAGAGGCGCTCATGCCGCTCGTAGAAGCTGCGACGCGGCCGCTCGAGCAATTCGGGTTCAGAGCCGGTGCTCACTCGCCCGCCGCCTTCGTCATCCCAATCCGCTCGGGTGTTTCTTCAACCATCTGCCAGATCCGCTCTTCGATCTCGAGGAACCGCGGGTCGCGCTTGAGCGCGAGCGTCCGTGGGCGCTCGAACGGAATCGCCACGATGCCTTTCACACGGCCCGGCCGCGCGCTCATCACCGCCACGCGATCGGCAAGGTAGACGGCTTCGTTGATCTGATGCGTGATGAAGAGCACCGTCTTGCGCGCCTCGCTCCAGATCTTGAGCAGCTCCGCCTGCATGAACTCGCGCGTCTGCGCGTCAAGTGCCGCAAACGGCTCGTCCATCAGCATCACGACCGGGTCAGCTGCGAGCGCTCTCGCCAGATTCACGCGCTGCTGCATCCCGCCGGACAGTTCATTGGGGTAATGCCGTTCGAACCCATCCAGCCCAACCAGCTTGATGAAGTGCTCGGTACGGGTGCGCATGACATCGCGATCGAAGCGACGCTGCATCTCCATACCGTAGCGGATGTTGCCGGACACGGTCCGCCATGGCAGCAAGCTCGACTGCTGAAAGACCACGGCCCGCTCGACGCCCGGCCCGTCGATCTTCTTCCCGTCGATGATCACGCTCCCGGTGTCGAAACGAAGCAGCCCCGCCACGATGTTGAGGAGTGACGTCTTGCCACAGCCGCTCGGCCCGACAATCGCCATGAACTCGCCGTCGGTCACCGACAGCGACACGTCCGACAGCGCGAGCACCTGCCGGCCGTCGCGTTCCACGTAATAGCGTTTGGTCAGGCCGACGATGTCGAGTTTGTGCATCCGGTCTCGAGCGCCTATCGGCCGAACGCGAGCTTGGCCTTGCTCTGCTCCTCGGCCTTGACGCCGGGACCGAAGACCTGCTGGAAGAAGCCGTCTTTCACAAGTTTGTCGACGACACTGTTGTCAACGATCTTGCGGAAGTCGAACGCCTTCAGGTCCGCTTCGATACGCGGGTCCGCCTGCTGCGACAGCGTCGACTTGACCGCACCTGCCATCACGTACGGCACGCGCTCGAAGATGTTGCCTTTCTTGTACAGGTCGTAGATGCGCGACACGTCGGCTTCCGGCTGCTTGTCGAAGGCGATGTAGGCCTTCACCGCGAACGCCTTGTCCTCGTAGAAGCGCTTGATGGCTTCAGCGTGCGCCTTGATGAGTGACTCCGCTAACTTCGGGTTGTCTGTCGTCGCCTTGCGAGCGAAGAGGTACACAGTGGAGAGGAAGACGGACTCGTTGTCGGCAAGGTTCGCGAGTACGGGGAACCCCGTCTCTTCAAGGCGGAAGTAGGCAGGGGCCGTCAGCAGCGTCGCGTCGGCTCTGTTGGTCTGCAACGCCGCAGCGCGGCCGCTGACGTCCGTGCCGACCGGAATCCACTGGACATCACGGGAGCCGAGGCCGAGGGTGCCCAGCAGGGCGACGGTGTAGTTGTACGGGGCATCGCCGATCTGACCCACCGCGAATCGCTTGCCCTTCAGTTCTTTGAGCGTGACGCCCTTCTGCGCCACGAGCGCAAAGAGTCCCTTGTTGGACGTGCTGCCCATCAGCGTGAACGTGTTGGGGTCGCGGACGCCGGCGATCATGCCCTGCTCGAGCGAGTGATTGACCATCACGGCCTGGCCGCTCGTGAGCATCGCCACGCCGGCCGGATGCACGCCGAACTGCAGATCGACGTCGAGGCCGTACTTCTGGTAGTAGCCACCCTCTTTCGCGAGATAGAGATGCCACGACGCGCCGCTTCGAGTCGGGTAGTTGATCGTGATCTTCTGCAGCGTCTGCGCGTGGGGCCCGGCGGTTACCAGCACCGCGGCCACGATCGCAAGCAGGACGAGAGACGCGCGCCTGATGTTCATACCGTCATCCTCTCGGGCACCTTGAGGTTGAAGAGCTTCTTCGCGTTGTCCTCGAAGATCTTCTTCTTGTCTGCGTCGGTCAGCCAGTCGATCGACTCGATGGTAAACCGCGTCTCATCCAGCCAGCGGCCCGTGCGTGGATCCATCACCGTGCCGACGCCAGGGCGCTCCGTGCCGAACACGCAGCGATCGATGCCAACAGTCTTGAAGAGCAGCTCGAGCGCGTCCTTCGAGTAGAGCACCGTGTCGTAGTAGAGGTGCCGCATCTGATCCGAGAAACGCGGCCCGCCCTTGCGACGCAGCGATCCCGCTTCGAAGCGCGCGAACTGATACGGGATCGCTCCCCCGCCATGCGAGACGAGGATCTTCAGCGTCGGGAAGTCCTTGAACACGTCCGAGTTCAGCAGCGAGACGACGGCGATGCTTTCCTCGTTGATGAAGTGCAATGAGTACGGCAGTCGTTCGGAGCGGCAGCCGCTCGAGTGGATGTGGCCCGGGATGTCGAGCTCGACCATCTTCTCGTAGAGCGGATACCAGAATCGATCGCCGAGCGGCGGCGTCTCCGCGCCACTGCACTCACCCGGATCGGGATTGAGCAGGAAACCGACAAAGCCCCGTTCCTTGATGCACGTCTCGAGATACGGGAGCACCGCCTTCGGGTTGACGCCGGGCGTCAACGGCAGACCGCACACGCCGCGAAACGTATCGGGATAGAGCTCGACCTGCTTCGCGATGATGTTGTTCGTCTCCTCGACGAACCACTGCACGAGCCGGGGGTTCTCGCTCGTCATCATCTGGTAGGGGCGCGGTGAAATCAGCTGCACGTCGGTGCCGACCTCTTTCAGCTGCTGCAGATGCGAGCTGCCCCCGAAGACCGGCGAGTTGAGCGCGTCCTTGACGTCCTCGTCGACGGCGAGGTTTCCGCCGCGGCCGTGCGCGCCCCGATGCGCGAGAATCTGCGCCTTGTAGACGTACAAACTGTCCGGTGCAGTCACATGTCCGTGCGAATCGATTACCACTAGTCCCTCCAGGCTGTCCCCGACACACCGTCCCTCGACCTTGCTCGGGACGCCCTGAGCCTCGGTCGAAGGGCGAGGCACAGAGACACAGAGGCCCAATTGTAATTTCTCGGTGCCTCGCTGCCTCTGTGTGTCGTCATCATGCGGATCGCTTCGACTTCAATCATCCAGCTTCAACATCGCCGCCGCGTTGCGCCAGTAGATCCGCTCGCGGTCGTCTTGTGAGATCGGCAGGCGGTCGATGATCGCGATCGTCTCGCGGATGTACATCGGCCCCTTCTCCGGATCGAACGGCGCGTCGGACGCAAACAGCACGTTGGGGACGCCGTAAAAATCGAGGCCACAGACGGTGGCCTCATATGCCCCGAAGAGTGCCGTGTCGGCGTAGAACATCTTGAAGTAGTCGACCGGCCGCTTCTTGAGTCCCTTCAGCACCTGCGACAGATCTCGATCGGACGTACGAGCGCCGAGCTGATCCCAGCCCGGACCGACACGCCCCGCGAAATACGGCACCATCGCGCCCATGTGGTGGGCGATGATCTTGAGCGATGGCCACCGGTCGAAGAGGCCCGCGAACACGACTCGCGCCATCGCCGCGCTCGTGTCGTACGGCCACCCGAACGTCCACCAGATCTCGAACTCGGATGCGTCTTCCTTGAGGTAGTCCGGGAAGTCCGCGCCCCGGTACGGGTGCAGCCAGATCGGTAGATCGTATCCCACCATCGCTTCGAAGAGCGGCAGGAACTCAGGCGAGACGATCGGTTTGCCAAGAACGTTGGAGTAGATCTGAATGCCCTTGGCGCCGAGTTCGGTGACCGCACGCTGCGCCTCGACGAGCGCAGCATCGGGCGCGTTCATCGGGAGCGCGGCAGCGAACGCGACGAAGTGCTCCGGATACGTCTCGACCAGCTCGGCCATGCTGTCGTTGGCGATTCGCGCAAGCTCGATCGCCTGCTCGGGTGTGGCGTAGATCTCGATCGGCGGTGTCGGGAGCGAGAGCACCTGCTGGTATTCGGGGAACGTCTCCATCACCCGGAAGCGCACCTCGAGATCGTGGAGCATCGGAACGCCACGGGTCCGCTTTCCAATATCTTTCAGACCGCCAGCAATGCGTTCGACGCCCTCGGAGTACCCGGGCGGGGATATGTGGGTGAAGACGTCGATCTTGCGCATTGGCCTCCTCGGGTCCCTTTCTGCGCATAGCGCAGAAAGGGGATTCTACCCCGCCGAAGGCGATGCGACTGATATCAGCGATTCTTCAGGAGAGTTGGGAAGACTCCTCGGATCGCTGCTTCATCTCTTTCTGGCCTCGCAGAATCGAACACCAGTCTTTGTGCTCGGCCACGGGCATGCCGCACTCGACGCAGATGCGCACGCGCTGCTTTGGCGGCTCGTCCCGACCCAGCAATCGTTTCAGAAATGACATCGGCCTCCCCCCAAGTCCAACGAAAGTCAATACGTTGGACGATGGAGGAGGGTTCACAGTTGGCTCGGGCACGGACCGGTGGGCAGGACGACCCTACTTCACGCTGAAGGGAATCGTGAGCGTCTGGGGATTCGGCCCCTTGTCAACGGACTCGAAGTTGTCCACCTCGAACGCGCGGCCGATCTGATTGCCGGCGACGTCCTCCAGGATGTCGAGCGCAAGCAGCTGATACGCGCCGGCTCGCCACGGTTCCCCGGGCGTGAACGTCCATCGCGTCTCCAGCCGATCGACGGCGATCTCGCCGTCCACTTCCTTCCCGTCACGGGTCACGCCCAGCGCGCGCATCAGGAGGCCGTGGTCGAGCGGCTCAGGGAACGTCACGATCAGGCTGTTCCGTCCCCCGGCCTGCGGCGGTTGAATGCGCCAATGCGCCGTGTCGAGCGGCTCCAGATCGGTCGGACCCACACGAAGCGTGCGCCGAAAGTCCTCTTTCAACGGTAGCCCGTGCTCGTCGGGCCACTCATGGCTGATGACAAGCGTCACTGAGCGTCCCACTTCGAGCGGTCGCCCCATCTGGCGGTTCGGCAGGATCCCTTTCTTCACCCGCCCGGGGTCGAAGAACACAGTGAAGCGCTTGTGATCGGGACTCCAGAACTCGTATTCGAGCGGCAGAACGGCACCCGGGATCTCCTTGCCGGCGTGGTCGAGCAGCGTGATGTAGTCCACCCCGCTCTTCCGTCCCATCGGCGCCGAGAACTCGACGTACATCCGCAACAGATTCTCCGGGACGATGTCGCCACTCGGATACACGCGAGCGACGACAGTCGAAGGCACCGCCGTTGAAGCCGGCCGCCCAACGGTCGCTTCCACCACGCCAGCATCGGCCGGGGCACCTGGCAGCCGCGCGGGATCGAATTGGACCTGGTACTGCCGCCCTTCATCGAACGGAAACAGCGGCGTGAATCGAATGGTCCCATCCGCAACGGCGTACTCGCCCAGTACCGCGGGGGCATCCTTCTCCACCGCCACATGGAGAACACTCGCCCATTGCTCTGGTGTCAGGTCGGTGCGATCCAGCGCGCGCAACGTCGCAGCGGAGAGCCCCGTGACCTCGACGTACGCAGGTGCACCAGTCAGAGGTGTTGCGAGCGTGATGACGGGCGTTGCGTGTGAATCAGGTGAGGAATTGCAGGCCGCGGTGCCGGCGAGCCAACTCGCCAGCACTGCGACCCACAAGAGGCGCACGGACATCGCCGGGCGAGTCCTAGGGAAGGGGTACGACCTGGAGATTCACCGCGCCAGACGCTGCGCGTGCGATGACAATCGAGTTCTGATCGTCGAGCTTGTCCAGCTGCTCGATGCCCGTCATGCTCGCCACCTTCTCGAACGGCACACCGGCAGTCTCGCTGTCCACCGGCGTCGTGATCGGCTTGGCGCTCGCGAAGGTATTGGTCGGAATCTTCATGACGCCGCGGCTGTTGTTGGTCGTCAACAGGAATTCCTGACCGCCCTTGCGGTACACGATCATGTCGAGGACGCGGTTGCCGGCGCCGAACTCGGCGATCGTCGTGCCACGCACCTTGTCACCCGGCTTGAGGTCGGTGATCGGGAACTTCACGAGCGGCGTGCACGTGTAGCCCGCGAGCAGGTACGGCTTGTTGTCGATCATGTACGGCACGAAGGCGTTCACAGGCGAGCGCGTCTCGAGCTGCCGGTGGTTGCCGTGATAAATCTCCACGCTCGTGCCCTGATCCACGTTCGCGAATGGATACGGAATCGCCCGAAGCTTCGACGCGAACTCCTCGTTGGAGAGCCCGGCCACCCACAGACGGCCGTCGGCGAACCCCATGTCAGTGATCACATTCGAGCGCGGGTTCTGACGTCCGGTCGCGTTGGCCGCGGGCGGGTTCGGCAACTCGACACTCTGATACTTCAGCGACGGCAGCGCGACGAGATCGATCTTGCCGGTGCCGTCGATCCGGAAGAGTGTCGGTGCTGCGCCGGCGCCCTGCCCGCGCATGGCGGAGATGTATGCATTCCGAGTTCGTGGATGCACCGCCAGGTCAGTGATCGTGATCTCTTGCGCGCCGGTGCCGAGCAGAGCCGCGAGCTTTTCATTGATCGCGTCGAGACCCTTCGCTCCGGCCGCGCCACCGGAGGCCTGCGCGCCGAGATCGAGGGCCACAATCTTCGCGCCCTGGTTGTCAGCCGCAAACAGCGTCCCGTCCGGGCCGAACGCCAGCGGTCCGATCGACGCCATCGCCGGACCCTGTCCGGTCGCCGCTACACCGCGGGCAGAAGACGGCGCCCAGGACGCAAGGACGACGAGCGCAACCAGGAGCCAGAATTTCGTGTGTGAATGCATGAAGTGTTGCTCCTTTCGGTGGGCCCTACGGTACGACCGCAGACTGGTGGAGTCAACGTGATTCGCTGAGGATCAGTCGGCGCCGTCGGTCCGCGCAAAGCTGACCGTATATCCCCCGATCCGTTTCCCGTGTGCCTTCCCCATCTCGAGATCGGCCCGGTAGTGAATGCCGCCGTAAAGCCGCGAAATCGAGGCCTCTTCCTTCTGCCGCTCGAACTCGGCTGCCCCGCTCGGGAACACGTACGACAGCACTTCCGCCGCCGCTCCAGAAAAGGTCGAATGCCCTGACGTATACGACGGAAAGTTCGGGAGACCGATGACCGACTTGAGCTCCGGGTCCAGGTGCGACGGTCGCGGATTGAAATAGAAGTACTTCGTCTCCCAACAGCCCACCGCTGCATCGTGCAGCGCCATATTGAGGAGCGCGAACGTGCGCGCCGCGCGCACTTCGCTCATCTCCGCCTTCCGCACGTACGGCTGCGCGATGAAGTTCCAGTGGCCGGGCGGCGTCGGCGTGCTCGGGCCGTCGGCCCAGAAGTTGGCGATCGCCAGCTCCTCGCGCGTCCCGCCATCGACGTATCGCCTCACCTCCGCGACTTCTCTTGCCATCAGCTCCGACGACGTCGACGGTGGCGGCTCCGGCCGTTCCTTGACGATGTCCGCTGGCGTCATCATCCAGGCGCGCACGTTGCCAAAGAGCGGAAGCATCGGCGGGCGCGGCGGAACGTCCATGCTCCTCCACGGGATTTCACCGCGAGCCGTTGCCCCAGCGGCCAGAGCCGCCCAGATTGCAGGAGACCCGCCTGCGGTTCGCATGCCGTCCGCTCCGGCGCGCGCGACGAACGCGGCCGCCACGGCCTGACCGAGCGCGAGACCCGCCGCCAGGTCGGAGGAGGTGGCCCTGCCCGCGAGCATCGCCGCCTGCCTCTGCTCCGCGGCCTTGAGCGTGATCTCCTCGATGGCTGCGGGGAACAACAGCTTCAGCATCTCCGCGGTGACGCCTGACAGCACGGCATCCTCCGACGGATACGCGGGCAGATCGCTCGCCGGCATCAATGACTGGATGCTGCTGTCCACGCGCCATGGCGCGGGACGGTTGTAGAGGTGTTTGTAGTACCAAGCCGCCTTCAACGCGTCGTACTGCGCCACGGTGACATAGCTATACGCGCGTGCGGCGTATGGAGGATTGGCAAATGGAAACTGCGGCTCGGCGAACGGGTTGTTCGCGTCGGGTACCGGATACGTGTCGTCAGCGTTCGGTGGCGGTTGCAGGTTGTAGCGCGCGACGAGGCCAATGAGGATCTCGTTCCATCGCAAGACGCCGCCTCGGCTCCAGTAGTCGATCGCCCTGCGCTGGTCCGCAGTGATGCGCGACTGTGCCGATTTGATCGCATTCAACTCCGCCTGGTAGTCGAGGCTCGTGGTGCTGCCTGGCGCGGCCACGGCGATTTGCGTCGGCCCGGTCAGGACGATCATCCGCCAGTTGCCGGCACCGGCATCGGTGCTCGCGGCTTTGAGGCTCGGCGGCGGCGTGAGTGACAACGCGGCCAGCAGGAGCCAGCAGCGCGTGGGGCGCAACGATCTCATCGAGTGAAGCTCCTGTTGAAGGTGTACTGAAGACCGGTCGTGATGGTCGTGGCCTCACCGACGTTGCGGCCATCAAATGTGTGCGCCAGGGCGAAGTTCACCGCCAGGCTTTCGAGCTTCGGAATCGGATACATCACCATCCCGCCCGCGCGGAATGCGTTCATGCGGTTGGATACGAACGGCATGTCCTGGCGCCGGATGTCGCCGCCGCCAAGCGTTTTCTGTTGCGAGAACGACACCGCGGTCATGAAGCCGTTCGACCGCATGTAGCCAGCGCTCCCCGCGTAGTCGAAGGTGTTCGGCATGTCCACGCGGTCGCTCATCACGAACTCGTCGTTCGTGTAGAAGTACGGCCGATCGAGCTGCACCTTCGATCGCATCGTGTAGGCAGTCGACCCGGTGAGGTACCAGCCCGGCGTCGACTGATAGTGGACCGTGCCACGCCACGACACACGCGCGCTCCCGAGTCCGATCGACAGCGGCAGAAGTTCGGTGTTGTAGTCGGCCATCGGGATGCCCGCTGCGACGACGACGATCGTGCGCAGCGTGCCGTGGCTGGTCATCGGCTTCTCGAGCACGCTCCACTTCGCCGCCAGTGTCAGATCCTGGAAGCCGTTGATTCCGTGCAGTACGCCCTGACTCGCGCGTGTCCAGACGTACGGGTACGTTCCCAATCAGATTGAATCGATCGAAGAGGCCGTAGTTGGCCGTGATGGTGTTGACTTCAGTCGTGATCGTGCCGATGTTGCCGTTCGTGCGCTTGAGTGTCCCCTCCCAGTACGTGTCCCACGTGTCGTAGGAGTAGAAGTTGCCGGTGAGGAGTTGCTTCTGGCTCAACATGATCCCGTCGTCAATCGTCTGCGCGCCGAGAGGTGCAGCCAGACAGACGACCGACGCGAACGTACAGAGCACGCGCGAGAAACGTGAATGCATGAGCATGGGGTTGCGGGAATTTACGGTGATCGCCGCGGCGCCGCAATATGACGAATCCACTAGCGCGCGAACCAATCGACTAGTGGATCTGCACTAGACCTTCCGAGTGGCTCGTTGTTAAATCCGTGTCACTCACACGGTCACCAGGAGGGTCGATGGCGGTCACCCGGAGCACTGAAGGCACATCGTCACTGAGCGCGGCGGCAGCAGAAATCTCAAAACGCGAACTGGTTCGCTACATTCTTCGCACCCAGGCCTCCGAACGCGCGATGGCACGAGCCGAGCGCGTGCTGCCGCTCGGCGTCGCCTCATCGTTCCAGTTCTATGAGCCGCATCCGCTCGTGATGCACAGCGCCTCGGGTTCGCGCATGCGCGATCTCGATGAGCACGAGTACGTGGATTTCACGCTCGGCTACGGTGCGCTGTTCACCGGCCACTCGCATCCCGCGCTCTGTCGCCTCGTGACGGAGCAACTTGCCCGAGGAACGCTCTTCGTCAGCCCGTGCGAAGACAACTCTCTCGTCGCCGAGATGCTGGTTGAGCGCTTCGGCCTCCCGCAGTGGCGATTCACCAACTCGGGAACGGAAGCGACGATGGACGCGATCCGCGTGGCGCGTGGCGTCACTGGCCGGCCACGCATCGTGAAAGTCGAAGGCGGCTATCACGGCCATCACGATTCCGTTCTGGTATCGACCAAGCCATCTGCGGAGGACGCCGGGCCTGCGACGCAACCTGTCCCGGTGCCGGCGACCGAGGGGCTCTCACCGAGTGTCCTTGCCGAGACGATGGTCATCCCCTTCAACGATCTCGCTGCGCTCGAACGTGTGCTCGCGCCTCGCGACGTCGCCTGCTTCATCGTCGAGCCCGTCATGGAGAACATCGGGATCTGCCTGCCGGATCCGGGCTACCTCGAGGGCGTGCGCGAGCTGACGAAGCGATTCGGCACATTGCTGCTCTTCGACGAGGTCAAGACGGGTATCACGGCCGGATGGAGCGGCGCTGCCGGACATTTCGGGATCGCTCCCGATCTCATCGCGCTCGGGAAATCGATCGGCGGTGGACTGCCGCTAGCGGCCTTCGGCGGTTCGAGCGAGTGCATGGACGCGGTGGTCACTGGCCGCGTGCTGCACGTCGGCACTTACAACGGCAACCCCCTGTGCATGGCAGCTGCACGTGCCGTTCTGGGTGAGATCTGCACTCGAGAGGAAACCGCGCGCGTGATCGAACGCAATCGCCGCTTCGCGGCCGACTGTCATGCGGCGCTCGTCGTGCGCGGCATGCCTGCGCACGTCGCACAATTCGGCGCCAAGGGATGCGTCACCTGGTCGGTTTCGCCGGTCCGGAACTTCCGTGACTACATCGCGACCGATTTCGACCTGGCGTTCGCGCAGTGGATCTGGGGCGTCAATCGCGGTGTGCTGCTGCCGCCAGGTCTCGATGAGCAGTGGCTGATGTCGGTGGCGCACACCGATGACGACCTTGCGTTCGCGCTCGACGTCTTCACCCGGTTCCTCGACACCGTCGTTGATCCGTCACGGATCGACGACGATGACTAGCGAGAGAAGAAGTGGTGTGTGGTACTGTCGCCCCGTCGTGAGAGACACGTTCAAGGAGCATACGATGAATCTTCACCGGTACCTGCGCACGGGAACCGCGTTTCTGATGCTGGCCTCAGGAGTCGTCCTGGCGCAGGCGCAATCGGCGGCGAAGCTGCCCCCGGATCTCGATCCCGATTCGAGAGCGCGCCTGCCCTACCTGCAACGCAAGGACATGGACGAGAAGAATCAGAAAATTTTCGACACGCTGCCCGGCCGCGGCAAGGACGACATCCTGCGCGGTCCACTCGCCTTCGCCGCGTACAATCCCGGCGTCGCGCAGGCGCTCTTTGATCTCCACAACACTGCGGTCGCGGGTGCGCTCGATCCGCACACGCGCGAGCTCGCGATTCTCGTCGCCTGCCGGGAAACGAACTACAGCCTGGAATGGAACGCGCACGCACCGGCTGCGCTGAAGGCGGGCGTCGATCAGAAGACGATCGACATCGTGCGCCGAAACGGCGCGCTCACCGGGGTTGACGAGAAAGATGCCGCGGTGATCCGATTCGGTCGTCAGATGCTGCACGACGGCAAGATGGATTCGGCGACGTTCGCGAAGGCGGCGCAGCTGTTCGGCAAGAAGGGGGCGATGGACCTGGTTGCCGTGATGAGCACCTACGCCGTCAGCGGGTTCTACGCGATCGCCGTTGACGAGCACATGCCGCCGGGACGCCAGGATCTCGAAAGCGCTCCCCGTCAGTAAGGTCGCGCAGGGCACGCTCCAATCCCCGCGCGTCTGTGATCCGTCCGGCAGTCTCAGCCGTTCGCGACTCATTGCCGTGGTTAAATGGCAGCCATGCGACGAAGATTTGGCCTTGCCCTGTGGATCGGGATCGTGTGCATCGGAGTCGGCGTCTCGGCTGGCGCTCAGTGGGTGAACCATCCGATGGCCGGCGCGCCACGCACACGCGACGGCAAGGTCAACTTGACCGGGCCGGTTCCGCGATTGAATGGCAGGCCCGATCTCTCCGGCATCTGGCAGGTGCAGGGCGATCCGCGCCCGCCAGGCGGACTCTTCGGAATCGGCGAGTCGCTCAACTCCAGGTACTTCCGCGACGTCCTTTCAGACTTCAAACCGGAGGAGCGGCCGCTCACACCGTACGGGTCGAACGCCTTCGTCAGCACACGCAACCCGGTGCGTTCAACCCGACGCTGAATTGCCTGCCCGACGGTCTTCCCAAGGGCGACCTGTTGCCGGAGCCGTTCAAGATCATTCATTCGAACGGCGTCATCGTGATCCTGTACGAAGTCGAGACAACCTTTCGTCAGATCTTCATGGACGGGCGCAAGCACCCGGCCGACCTGTCGCCGACGTGGCAGGGATATTCAGTTGGCCGTTGGGAGGGCGACACGCTGGTGATCGACACCGTTGGCTTCAACGACAAGAGCTGGCTCGACGCGCGCGGCACACCGCGCAGCGAGGAGATGCGTATCGAGGAGCGCTTCCGTCGCCGCGATTTCGGTCACATGGATCTCACGATCACCATCACGGATCCGAAGACCTTCACGAAGCCGATCACGTTCAGCGTCGTCGAAGAGCTGCTGCCCGATACGGACCTGCTCGAGCACTACTGCTCCGAGAACGAGAAGGACGATGCGCACATGCCGGGGAGAGAGCGGAAGTAGAGACGGTCGGGCTGACTCGGGGCCCGAATCACGCTAAGATAGAATGTTTGCGGTTGGCGCATTGGCGCGCCGACCGCAACTCTCCACTGTCCCCATCGTCCAGAGGCCTAGGACGCGGCCCTTTCAAGGCTGAAACCCGGGTTCGAATCCCGGTGGGGACGCCAGCCTTCGCTCATGAAATGCAGATGAAGGCCTTAAGGGCGCCATGGAGTCACGCGGCGAGAAGGCCGCTCTTTCCGACGATACGACATTCGAAGCGGAGCAGGTGCAGGTGCGCCGATGGCGCGAGATGTCGACAATCGATAAGGCTCGCCTGATCACGGGCCTTTGCCAGGCTGCGGATGCGCTTGCGCTCGCGGGCATTCGCCACTGTTACCCCACTGCCTCATCTCGAGAATGTTTTCTGCGACTCGCGATCCTCAAGCTCGGTCGTGATCTGGCGCAGCGCGCCTATTCGGAAGTCGGACAGCTGCCCGACTAAGCCCGATCCCGCAGACCCATTCAAAGTGGCGGCGATCGTAGGAGCCGTCCTCGACTCGCATGAAATCCATCGCAACTATCTTCAAGCGGGCGCCGTGCGCTTGGGAGTCGCCGATCTCCTTGAACGGGCGATGGTGAATGCGGCGGAATAGAAGCGTGTCTCCCCGTGCACCGGGGCGGGCGGGAATCACATACCTGGGATCGTCGGAAGTCGGCTATTCTCTTCGCGTTCGACGTTTGCTGGGCGCCGGATTGCGCGCCGCTGTGCCGCTGCTGTTCTCGGTCATCTTCGAGTGCGGAGGGTTGATTCGTGAGTACGCACTATCGCTCGTTCCTTCTTGCTGCGCTCCCAGTATTCCTGCTCGTCGGCGTCTTCGCGGTCGTTCAGGCCCAGGAAAAACGATCGCCGGCGGCCAAGCAGACGCGCTGGTCTGATCCAGCTACCTGGCCCGACAAGAAGGTGCCCGCCAAAGACGCCATGGTCACCATCGAGAAGGACAGGCACGTCATCCTCGACGTCAGTCCGCCGGCGCTGCGCAGTGTCACGATCAACGGCACACTGAGTTTCGCTGACA
Source organism: uncultured Acidobacteriota bacterium (assembly GCA_963772955.1). Lineage (GTDB taxonomy): Bacteria > Acidobacteriota > Vicinamibacteria > Vicinamibacterales > UBA2999 > Gp6-AA40. Next base: position 154,514 of record CAVYZF010000002.1, read on the forward strand.
ACAAGGATCTCGAGCTGACCACCGAGTGGGTCATGGTGCACGGTGAACTGGAAATCGGCACCGAAGCCAGGCCCCACACGCGCAAGGCGACCATCACGCTCACCGACAACGTCAAAGGCGAAGACATCGGTGTTCCCGCAGCGACTGTCGCGAGTGAGCGCGTTGACCGCGGGATCATGCTCATGGGCGGCACCCTGAACCTGCATGGGGACCGCAAGCACACGTGGACCAAGCTGGCCAACACCGCCAACGCAGGCAGCACCTCGATCCAGGTCCTGGACGCGTCTGGCTGGCGGGTCGGTGACGAGATTGTTCTCGCGTCCACGGACTTCGATCCCCGGCAGGCCGAGCGGCGCACCATTTCCGCCATCAAGGGCAATGCGATCACGCTCAACGCGAAACTGGACTACATGCATTTCGGCAAAATCACCTTCGACGTGGATGAACGCGGCGAAGTGGGCTTGCTGACGCGCAATGTCGTTCTCCAGGCATCAGCCGACGCGGCGGAACCGCCCTTCTACGGCGGGCACGTGATGGCGATGGGCGCGAGCAGGATGTTTGTCGAGGGCGTCGAGTTCCAGCGAATGGGCCAGAACCTGACGCTTGCCCGCTATCCGATCCACTGGCATCTGGTCGGCGATGCCAAGGGGCAGTACATCAGGAACGCCTCGATCCACGACACCTACAACCGCTGCGTGACCGTGCACGGCACGAATTTCCTGCGCGTTGAGAACAACGTGACCTACAACACCGTCGGTCACTGCTTCTTCCTCGAAGACGGCGCGGAGCACGGTAACCAGTTCGTGCACAACCTGGCGATCCAGATCAAGTGCCATACCTCCAAGGCCTGCGCGCCGACCAATCTCGGCGCAAACGGAGAGAACATGGGAAGTAATCCGCTGAATCGCGCGACCTACAGGGCGGCCAGCATGTCCGGCAAGGACACCCTGCTGCCTTCGGACAACACGGTTACGGCTTACTGGATCACCAATCCGGACAATGTCTTCATCGACAACGTGGCAGCGGGTTCCGATGAGAATGGCTTCTGGTGGTCGTTGCCGGAACACCCGCAAGGGAAGTTCGAAGGTACGGAGATCAGCAAGGCCACCTGGCCGCGTCGAACCAGGATGGCGGAATTCAGGGGCAACGTTGCCCACTCTAACTACGACGGGTTCATGCTCGACCGGAACATCAATCTGGAAGGCGTCTTCGGGTTGGCCGGGCCCTCGCACATTGCCAAGGAAAATCCTGCTGACGAAAACAGCAAGAGCGTGGAATCGCTCCTCGCGGATCTCACCGCTTACAAGAACCGCAATGGCGGCGTCTGGGGACGCGGCGAGATGCACGTCTTCCGGAATCTGAAGGCGGCGGACAATGCCATCGGGTTCACGAATTCAACGGGTTCCATCGGCGCTGACACATTTACCTCACTGGTGGTTGATTCGCGGTTCGTGGGCGAAACCGACAACATCGGCAACCCCGTAACGCCGGAAGAAAAGGCCTACGGCCGCAGCCTGCCAAAACGCCTGATTCCGGATTTCCCGATCCGCGCCTACGAGTACTACGACTACCGTCATGACGTGGTCAACACGACATTCGTGAATTTCCAGGACAACAACCAGCGCGGATCAGGAGCGATTTCCTGGCTGTTGTTTACGGGCGCCGGGGTTACCACCGAAAACACAGTCAAGAGTGCGAAATACATCAATGCCAAGCCCGTGTATTTCCCGAAGATCGACTCCAGGTTCGACAGTGACAACCGGGGTGCTGTGGCCTACCGGAGCCTGGCGATCCACGATCTGGACGGATCGACGACCGGCATCCCTGATTCCTATGTTCTGCTCCACGACGGCGAGAACGACAGCGTCGCCACGGACGACACCTGCGAGATTCACCCCACCTGGAACGCCTCCGTGTGCAAGGGTGATATCGGACGCATTCAGTTCAGCATCAGGAGGCCCGGACCCACAAGCGGTGTTGGTCTTGCGCTGAAAGATGTTGCTTTGCGGTCAGCTGGTCCCGCGCGGGTGGCTGCTCCTGCGCCGGCGGCTGCCCCGCGCGCTGGCGGTGCCGGCGGCGGTGGAGCTGCCCAGCAGCCAATCGTCCTGAGCCGCAATGGCAAGGACTTCAAGATCACGGCCAATCAGAGCACTGTGCGCGCCGGTACCGAGATCCGTGTGAAGACCGAAAGACCGGAAGTTGCTATCAGCTTGACCGAAATGGCCAAAGACTCATGGGTCGTGTTCGAGCTGCCGGGTTTCGCCAACGCGACCTCCGGGAAGCAGCAGGACAGCATCGACGCCCTGCGCAAGGCGACCGAGACTTCGTATTTCAAGGGTCCGGATGCCGTCTGGGTGAAACTGGTAATCCCGACCGCCCCCAAGGGCATTGGCATCGATCAGTTTGGCCCGTCGGTTACTCAAACCAGCATTACGGTAAGGCGATAAGCACCTTATTCGCGAGCAGAACCAAAGCCCCCTGCGCAAGCCGGGGGCTTTTTTTGTAAGGCGGATGGTCAGTTCAAAGCGTCGGGGCGTTCCTACTTCTTCGGACTGATCAGCCGCATATAGTCGGCCTGGGGTGCGCCCTCCATCAGCTCGCCGAGCAGCGTCCTGAATCCAGACGAAACCTAGGCGGCCCCAATTCCAATCACACCGGGGAGTGATTTCCTCCGGGGGAACCCCGCCAAAGTGGCCGAGGCTACGCCGCCCACGTCCCAGAATCCCGCAACGTGCGCATCGCGGCCAGAAATGCACTGATCTGGTTCCAACTGGGAAGCCCTTGGGACGCCACCCCATTTTCAACGCCGTACACCGCGTCGCCTCGTTCTCTGGAAAACACATTGCGCAACTGTTGTGCTGTCCAAGCCGCGGCCGGATGCTCGGTGACCGCCACGTGGACGATCCGTCGACGTTCGTGCGCGAGGATCACGAGTACGAACAGCAAGCGGAACGTCACCGTCGGGTACGACGAAACGGTCAGCGGCCATGATCTCGCTCGCGTGATTGGTGAGGAAGGTCCGCCATGTTTGGGCCGGTGGGGCGCAGGTACCGTCGCATGTACTTCGCGACACAACTGCAGGCTATCGAAGAATGCCCGGAACCTCAGTTGACGCAACACGTACGGAGTTATCGTTACTCACAGCCGCCGCATCGTTGAACGTGATCGACCACGGCGTGTCAATGCCGAGCGTGCGGAGCAGCGTCGCCTGCGCGCTCTTGCTCAACTCGAGGGCAAAGACGTCGGCGCCGTTCAGCACGCGCGCGCCCAACCGCTCGAGCGTTCGCATGTAGGCCAGTACCAGCGGCACCGCTCGCGTGTTGCCGCGCACGTACGCGCTCGGGCTCGCCTGGTTGAAGTAGAAAGGGGCCAGCGCCGGCTCGACGTTGCTGAACGTCGCGTGCTTCACGTCGAACGGCGCGTACGCGATGCCCTTCGCTCGAGCGCAGCAAACAGCGGCTTCTGCCACTCGGGATGCTCGTGGATGACGACCACGTCCGGTTTGGCAGCCATAGGTGCATAGTGTCACCCCGGCAGACAGGGCGCCGGTGTTCGATATAATCCGCGCCGCCGCGCTGACCGGCCCGTCGAGAGGTGAAGACATGAATCGCACGACGATCGTCGTTCTCCTTGTCGCTGCCGTCTTCCTGATGCCAGCGGAGATCTCGGCCCAGGAACCGCCCACCGCGCCTCCCTCCGGTTGGGGACCGATGAGCATCAACCTCGAGGACGTGCCGTACCCGCACCCGGTGAAGTACTTCTCCTTCGTGCTCGAAGGTCAGGACGTCCGCATGGCGTACATGGACGTCCCGCCGGCGGGAACGCCGAACGGCAAGAGCGTCGTGCTGCTGCACGGCCTGAACTTCTTCGGCGAGGCGTGGACCGACACGATCGAGATCCTGCGCAACGAAGGGTATCGCGTGGTCGTGCCGGATCAGATCGGGTTCGGCCGATCGTCGAAGCCGATCCTGCATTACTCGATCAGCACGCACGCCGCCAACACCAAGCGGCTCATCGATCATCTCGGTATCAAGACCACCGATGTCGTGACGCACTCGATGGGCGGAATGGTGGCCAGCCGCTTCGCGTCTTCGTACCCGGATGCCGTCGGCAACCTGGCAATGATCAATCAGATCGGTCTGACCGACGCGCGCAGTCAGCGCCCGTGGCGCGACACGTCCGAAGTGTACAAGGCCGCGCTCGCGCGCGACTACACGGAGATCGTGAGAGGCATGCGCGCCTACTACGTGAACTGGAAGCCCGAGTAGATGAAGTACGTGAAGGTCCACTACGGCTGGATCTCGAGCGGGGAATGGCCGCACATGGCGATGATCCGCGCGCTGCAGCAGCAGGCGATCTACGCCGATCCGGTCGTCGACGACTGGCCGCGCATCAAGGCGCGCACGCTCGTCATCGGCGGCGAGAAGGACGGCGCCGATTACCCCGGAGGCGCCAGGCGCGTCGCAGAGACGGTACAGAACGGTCAGCTCTACATCATTCCCAACGTCGGTCACAACCCGCAGTTCGAGGCGCCCCAGTTGCTGTATCCGCCGCTCCTGCGGTTCCTGAAGGGAGAGGACGTCGGGACCAAGAAGACAGGCGCGGGTCGACAGACGAACTGAATAGCGCTGACAGCAGGTCATGGCGCCGCTTGCCATCTCGCTGGCTCTTGGCGCTCTCGCGCTTCTCACCCCTGCGCGTGAAGTCCCGTCGCTAGTACGCACGTTCCTCGGCGCCGCGCTGGTGCTCGGCGCGTGGAACCTCCTGCTGCTTCTGGCGGCCCGGCGTACCGGTCGGACGCTCACATTGGAGATGGTGCTGCGCAAGCAGCACTACCTGCAGGCGTGCGCGCAGGCCTCGGTGCTGCTGTATTGGGGCTGGTACTGGCAGCAGGTGTACGACTCGGCACACCTGATCCTCGCGCAGTTGCTCTTCGCGTACGCCTTCGACATGCTCCTCGCCTGGTCGCGTCGCGAGGCTTACACGCTCGGCTTCGGTCCCGTTCCCGTCGTCTTCAGCATCAACCTGTTTCTGTGGTTCAAACCCGACTGGTTCTATCTTCCAGTTCCTGATGGTGGCGCGTCGGCTTCGCCGCCAAGGAACTGATCCGCTGGGACAAGGACGGCCGGCGCGTGCACATCTTCAATCCATCGTCGTTTCCCCTCGCGGTCTTCGGGCTCGCGCTGCTCCTGACGGGCACGAGCGATCTCACGTGGGGACAGGAGATCGCGAGCACGCAGTTCTATCCGCCTCACATGTATCTGATGCTCTTTCTCATCGGTCTTCCCGGGCAGTTCTTCTTCGGCGTGACGACGATGACCCTGTCGGCGGTCGTGACGACATACGTCGTTCGGGCTGGCGTACTACGCCGCCACGGGCATCTACTTCTTCTACGATTCCTACATTCCCGATCGCCGTGTTCCTCGGGATGCACCTGCTCTTCACCGATCCGTCTACGTCACCGCGTACCGAGCTCGGGCGCGTGATCTTCGGTGCGCTCTACGGGCTGAGCACGATCGCCCTCTATCAGGTGCTCGGAACGATGGGACTGCCGACGTTCTTACGACAAGCTGCTGCAGGTGCCGGTGCTGAACCTGTCGATCAAGCTGATCGATCGCTGCGCGCAGTCGCGTCCGTTGCGGGCACTCGATCCCGCGACAGATCGGCCCGTCACTCGGCGCCGCATCGGCGCCACCTCGCCTACATGTCCGTCTGGGCGATTGTGTTCACCGCGCATGAGCGCGGCGCAAGGCGTCGGCGACGATCACCCGGGACAGTGGCTTCCGTTCTGGCAGCAGGCCTGCGCGAACGAACGGCCGTACGCCTGCCGCTATCTCGAGGACGTGCAGGCGGGGTTCTGTGACCGCGGATCAGGCTGGGCGTGCAACGAGGTGGGTCTCGGCCTGGCGCGTCGCGAGCGCGACCTGCCGGCGCCGCCGTGTCGATGGAGCGTGGCTGCGCGCGCGGCTTCACACCGGCGTGCGTCAATGTGAAACGCATCGCGGTGGGTGGCCCCGTCGAGAGCTCGCCGCCCACGCTCGACGACTACCCAATCATTCTGCGGGGAAGCAAAGGAGCCGTCACCGACCGGACGCCGGCTGCACTGCACGCGCTCGCGTGCCGGCGAGGGCTGGTCCGCAGTCCTGCTCGCCCGTAGCTACTTCTTCTGACTGCCGGGCGTGAGCTCGTACGGCGCACCCGTGCCGGAGGAGCCCATGAACATCTTCTTCCCGTCGGCGAACGTGATGTCCCTGCCGTTGGCCCGTCGCGATCCGTCCTTGGCGCGGTAGCCGTCGATCACGATCTTCGTGCCCGGCAGGAGCGAGTTCTTCGTGAAGCCTCGCCGGAAGAGGACGTTCGGCGTGCCGGCCTCGAACGCCCAGCGCTCCACCTTGCCGTCGGGCAGTTTCACGTCCATGTGCAGCCAGACGTGCGGATTGGTCCACTGCATCTTCGTCACAGTGCCCTCGAACTTGACCGGCTTGTTCGCGTCGAACTCGGCCGCAAATGCATGATGCGCCGACAGCGACGCCGCCGCCCCCACGCAGGAACGAACCAAGGCACGCGATTGTTGCCGCAAGCTTTGTTCGCATCGGCCTCACCTTCTCTGAATTCTGCATTCTGAATTCTGCATTCAGAGCTCACCGTCTGTACCACTCATAGAACTTGTCGCCGGGCGGGACCTTGCGCGTGATGTCGACGATCATCGTCTCGCTCTCCCAGCGCTTGACCAACGGCTGTTTGCGCACGTGTCCGTAGAGGAACTCCTCCGCGAACTCGATGCACGGATACTCGAGGAGCTGCGCGTTCGGCTCGAGCCGGCGATAGAGCGGCATCGAGATCTTCCAGGAACGCGTGAAGATCTCGGGATCCTCGATCGTGACCTCGTAGCGAATGACGTCTGGCGTGATCGGTGTGTAAGCGCTCCACCAGCTTCAGCGCGGCGCTATGGAAGTTGCCGGCCCGGTCGAACCAGTTCCTCCCGTTGAAGATGGTCACGTCGACGACGAGCGTGTCGCCTTCCCAGCGGCCGACCGAGTGGCCCATGTAGGTGTCGTCGGGCGGACCTTCGACCTTGTCCAGGTGGATCGTTCGCGCCGCGTTCGCGAACGTGTAGGCCATCTGAATCTTGTTCGTGCTCTGGACGATCTGAAACGGGTAGGGCATGTACATCGCGCGCGGAATGCCCGGCAGATAGCACTTGAGCTCGGGATCGCGATCGATCCAGTTCTCGCCGTTGTCCTTCTTCATCGCGGCCGCTTCCGGCTTGTACGGAATCTGGCCGTCACCCTCGACGACGCCAATCGATCCAGGCACACCGGCCGCAGCCCCGAGCGCGAGCACCGGCGCGGCGGGCACACGCGCGTACTCGTACGTGGGTACACGCCCGGCTGCGTCACGCTGCCGGAGCGTGCTTCGTGCGCCTGCAGGTCCCAATGGGCTTCGTTGTTCGCCTGCCAGATGCCGCTGAAGTTGGGCTTGCCGTCCGCCGTACGCGCGGGCCGCGACGTCGCCGGCGCACTCGCGGAGATCTCGTGACCGCGCAGCGTCAGCCCGGATCCGACGACGGCCGACAGAACGGCGATTGCAATCGTCTTCCCCATGACTTCTCCTCGGTGACCCCAATTAGAAGATTGCCCCAGCGGCCCCGGTCAACGCGTCGACGCCACCTTCGTTCCCGAAATCCGTCGCCGTGTCCTTTGTCGCCGGATCCGGCCCCGCGCCCTTGGCGAACGCGCGCTCCTCGGTTCGTGTTCCGAGGAGCATCGTCGGCAAGCCGTAGTTGCCTTCGTGGCAGCGAGGTTCGTAGTAGATCCGGTTGGCCTGCTCGTCCTGCTTCGACCATGTCCTGCTTCACCGTCCACGGTTTCGTCCAGGTCGTCGGATCCTCGACGTGACCGAGTACTCGATAGTGTCGGCGTCGGCCCGCCGGAATCGCTCGACGAGATGCAGGTTCTCGCGCGCCGCCTGGTAGCTGAACTTCGGGGAGAAGTTGGTGACGTCGACGACCAGGGTGTCGCCCTCCCAACGTCCTCGCGAGTCGCCGAAGCGTTGCCGAATTGACGACGGCAGATGCGGACTGCCGCCCACTGGAATCACGCGCTGCCATCCCTGTCCCTGGCCGGTGTCGTAGAAGATCGACACTGCTCCCGGCGACTGCACGATGCGACGATAGCCGCCGAAGTCAGGCAGCACGGCGCCCATGCAGCGCTCGGTCATGGCTGCGGTCTTCCGGATTGTCGTTTCGATTGGTGCGCCCGGTGTTGTAGAAGGGCGGGACCTCCGCGCGTCGTGGCGACACCGGTCCGTACTTGCCGCCGGCACAGGCGGCGTCCTCGTTCTTGCACGTCTCGGTGGGTTGCAGCAGGGCCAGCCGGTACTCGCGCTCGACCTCGTTCCTCTTCGTCGCTTCCGGGTGAGCGCGGGAATCCGGCCGTCAGGCGGATCGACGACGAGCGATGTCCGCTTGCCGGTCGGCCTCACCGACTGGAATACCGCGTTGTAGGCGCCGGCGACGTCGCGCTCGCTGCCACGCTCCACGCGCTGATCCCGACGCAGGATCCCAGCACGCTGCTCGTCGAGGGCCTCCTTTCTTCCTCGGTGAATGACTTCCTTGCTGGCAAACTGTGGCGGGCGCTGGAGCGGTGTCTGGTAGGGGTCCGTCCAGATGCCTTGCAGGTCCGGATCGCCCCATGCCGTCCTCGGCGCCGGGCGCGGCACTGACGGCCGTTTGTCCCTGGAGCGTGCTGCCGGCCACTTTCAAAAGTCCAGCCACGACCCCGACGAGCGCCAGAATCCCAATCACGACGAGCAGCCGACGTCTCATGAGGACCTCCCGCGTGAGCAGGGGTCGTGGTACTTCTTGGAGTCCGCGAAGTCAAGTCAAGAACGGCGGAACGTCGCTGGGTGTATAAGTGTCTCTTCCAACGAACGGAGGTGCGTTGATGCGTGGAGCCGCATGCTTGGTGCTGACGTGGATGGCCCTCCTGCGCCAACGCCCCGCTCGTTGCCGTCGATCAACAGGCGGCGGCACGCAGCGACGTCGAGGGCTCGCTTCCACGCGACGTCGATCCGATCTCGCGAAATCGCTTACCCGCGATCAAGCCTGACGTGCACGGCGCCGCGGCAATCCGGCTGCACGTGTCGGGAGCCAACGTGCGGTGGGCGTCACCGCTCGGGCGTGCCACGACCGAGCTGGCCATCCTGACCACCGCTCGCGAGCACGACCAGCCGTACGAGTGGTCGCTGCACGAGATGGAGGCAGTCGCCGTCGGGACTCGACCCCGCGACGATCGACATCGTCCGGCACCGACGCTCTCTGAGCGGCCTGCCCGACAAGCACGGACGGTCATCATTCAGATCGGTCGTGAGATCTTCGGCACGCACAGGCTGAGTTCGAGCACGTACGCTCGCGCGCTCGCTGTTCTCGGCAAGAACAACCTCGTCGACGTCGTCGATCTGATGGCGACCTACACGGCGACGGCTACACGGCTCTCCGCGTTCAACCAGCACATGCCGCCCGAGTGGAAGCAGTTCCTGCCGCTGCCCTTCACGATGCCCGACGACATCCACGCTGATTCGCGAAGCCGGCTTCCGTTGATCAGGACGAAGACGCAGAACCCACAGACCAACCTGTACGCGAGGCAGCTGGCTCCCGAAGGTACGGGACCGAACCACATCACACGGCACGGCGCTGGCGTTGCCTCTCTCGAAGCGAGCGTGGGGCGCCGGTTGATGGGGCTCGCAATCCTCGTCACGGCCCGGGAGCATGATGCGCAGTACGACTGGACCGTCAACGAACCAGCGGCAGCCGCAGATGGACTCGAGGCGACGATCATCGACGCCGTTCGACGCAAGGCATCGCTGACAGGGGTGAGAGACAAAGAGGCGGCGATCATCCAGCTCGGTCGCGAGTTGTTCGATGCGCACAACGTGCGCCAGGAGACCTACGCTCGCGCGCTGAAGTTGTTCGGCGAGCGAGACCTCGTGGACATCGTCGGTCTCATGGCGCAGCACTCCGCGGACGCGGTGCTGCTGGCCGCGTTCGATCAGCACCTGCCCGAGGGCCGGAAGCCCTTGTTACCGATCGCAGGAGGTGCGAAATGAGATCCCGGGTGCTCATGTCGATCGGCCTCGTGGCACTCATCGTCGCCGTGTCGCTGCTCGCCGTCGGCGCGCAATCAGCGAAAGACTTGCCGAAGCCGATCACGCCTTCGCCGGGGGCCGCGAGCCGGACGGCGTGGGGCGACCCCGACTTGCAGGGCATCTGGACCGATGTCTTCGAGACGCCACTGCAGCGGCCTGCCAAGTACGCGGGACGGGAGTTTCTCACGGAGGAGGAGGTGGCCGCGCTCGACAAGCAGCGCTCGGCGATCCTCCGGCGCGATCATCGCGAACCGCAGGGGAGCGAGCGCGATGTGTCGGGCGCCTACAACGCCGTGTTCGAGACGGTGAGGCCCACCGGCCGCCGCACGTCGCTCGTCGTCGATCCGCCGGATGGCCGCATTCCGGCCTACACCGCCGACGCGCGGAAGCGAATGGACGCCTATCGAGAGTTTCAGTTGGCGCTGATGCAAGCGACCGAAACGTGCAAGAAGAAGGACCCAGCCTGTCGCGGCGGGTCGTATGGTCCGCCTTCACCGCGGAGGGCGGAGCAGGCGCCTGTCTACAACACCGACCGTCTCAATCGCAGCGACGGCCCGGAGGACCGAAGCCTGGCGGAACGCTGCATGGGCGCGCTGCTGCCGGATTTCAGCGGTTACCGTCGCACTCGTGCAGTCGCCTGGATCGGTCTCGATCTTCTACGACACCGGTCAGGGTCAGGGATGGCAGCGAGTGATCCCCGTCAACGGAAGCCCGCATCTCCCGCCGTCGGTCCGGCAGCGCTTCGGCGATTCGCGCGGGAGGTGGGAGGGTAACACTCTCGTGGTTGACGTCACCAACTTCGGCCCGAAGAGTGACTATCGAGGCTCACGCGAGGGCCTCCACCTGGTCGAGCGCTTCACACGCATCGACGCGGACACGCTCGAGTACATCGTCACGATCGAGGATCCGACGACGTGGACGATGCCGTGGAGCGTGAAACAGGAAATGAAGGCGCAGGACGAGCAGGCGAACCGGATCTACTACGAGCCCAGGTGTCACGAGGGCAACTTCGGCATGTCGGGAATGCTGATCAACTCGCGCGCCGAGGAGCGCGCGTTCGCGCAAGGCCGCGGACCCGATCCGGCGACGCGGGACAACTCCACGGGCGGAGCCGGCGGCGGTGAGGAGAACACCGACCCGCTCGCGGGAGGGAACTAGCCTGGCAGTCCGTGGTGAAACGATCTGCTGAGCACGCAATGGCGACACGTTAAACCGACCGTGCTGTGAAACGCACCGTCTCGCGCACGACATCCAGAACAACTGGTACGTCGTGACGAAGTAGCGCAAGAACACGGTCACTCACCTCTTCACCTTAGGCGGGCAAGGACAAAGCGTTCGGTTTGCCGGTGTTGGGGGAATCGTAACCGTTCCAATCCGCAAGGCAGGAAGCCTTGGCACGTGGGCGCGTACTCGACGTCAGCGAACGCCTACTTCGCCGCGCGGCTCGCCTGCGCTGCTGCGGCCAGCGCAGCCGGCCAGGTTGCCTGGGTCTGGGTCTGCGGGTTGAACACGTCGCCCGGATAGATCGCGCCCTCGGCGGCGGCGATTTCCTCCTTGGTCAGATCGGCACTCGGTTCAAGCGCGAAGACATCGATGCCGCGGGTGATCTCGGTCGCGTATATCCGCCCCTTGTACCAGTAGGCCGACCAATAGCCGCCCACCACGAGCTGGTCCTTGTCGATGGGGCCGCGGTCGAAGTAGGCGATTTCTCTCGGGTTGGCGGCATCGGTGAAGTCGATCACGCTGATGCCGCCCTGGTACCAGGCCTGAACGAACAGGTCGCGGCCCGGCACCGGGATGATCGAACCGTTGTGGGCGACGCAATTCTCCATGTCCGTCTGCGGCGCGGGCAGCTTGTAGTGTCCGCGGAAGACCAGTCTTGCCGTTCTCCATCGCATAGAAAGCATCGGCTCCGAAGCTGCGCGGATCGCCCGCCTGGCAGCGCGGGCGCATGCCACCGCCCCATTCGTCGGTGAAGAGCACCTTGGTGCCGTCGTTGTTGAAGGTTGCCGAATGCCAGTAGGCGAAGCTCTGGTCGGCCACGTCGTCGATTCGCCTGGGCTGCAGCGGGTTGGAGATGTCGAGCACGATGCCGTTGCCCGAACAGGCGCCCGCGGCGATACGCTTGGCCGGAAAGACGGTGATGTCGTGGCACTGGTCGGTGACCCCAGTGTTCTGAGTGCCTTCGCCATGGTCGCCACCGCGCCAGAGGCCGGCGATCTGGCCCTCCGCGGCGAACACCCGTGGCCTGTCGACGATCCGCGCTGCAGCGGGATTGGCGACGGGGATTTCGATCACATCGATGCTGAAGAGCGCCGTGCGGTCATCGCCCTGGATATCGAAGCAACCGGCCAATTCCTCGTTCTTCCGGACGAAGGACGTGCCCGAACTGTAGACGACGATCCGGCTATCGCTCGCATCGACCACCGAATGCGTGTGGCTTCCGCGGCAGGTCTGCACCTGGCCGACCTGGCGTGGCAGCGCAAGGTCGGCAATGTCGAAGATCCGGATACCGCGGAAGCGTTCGTTGCTGATTCTCTCGGGTACGCCTTGCAGGCCGCAGTCGCTACGCCCGCGCGGCTCTTCCACGCTCATGATAAGGAGCTTGCCGACGATCGAGACGTCGCCCTGCCCGCCGGGGCAGACGGTCGAGCTGACCAGTTGCGGCACCCCGTCGGCGCCGAGCCGGTAGGCATTGAAGCCGTGGTAGCTCCCAGCGATCATGACGCCGTTGGCAAAAGCCATGTCGGTGTTGGCGAAGTCGAGCAGCGCGCCGCGCTCGGCGAAGGTGGGCTTAGGGCGGCTCTTCGCCCTTCTTGAGCGCCCTTGGTTTCGCGGGCTTCTCGCCCGGCTTCGCGGACTTGAGCGGCTGGAGCTGGGCCGGATTGGCGGGGTCGAAGAAGCCCGCCGGCTTGGGAAGCGATGCCACGCGGCGCAGGTTGCTGATCGCCTCTCCGGCATTGGCCACGCCCGCCGAGAGCGTGGCGCGCGGATCGCCTGAGAGTCCCGCCAGCACTGTGTTCATCCGCTCGATCTCGGCCTTCTGGTCGGTCGTGACATCGCTGGTGAACTGGAACATCGCCGGGTCGTACGCGGAGCCCTGTTGCCGGAGCAGATCCTGGACCATGTCGAGCGCACCCTGGTGGTGCGGGATCATCAGCTGGAGGAACAGCCGATCGAACGCGGTGCCCCTCGCACCGGCGAGTCGCGCCACCTGCTCCTCGCTCGCCATGCCTTTCATCGCATGGCGGGCGTGTTCCATGTCGGCCATGGTCAGGGGCTCGCGCCTATCCGTGAGCCACCTGCGCATGAACTTCATCTCGTCGGCTTGACTCGCATCGATGCGCCCGCCCATGGCGAGGATCGCGGGGTTGTTGGTCCGTGCCTTGGCCAGCGCGACCATGTCGACCGCCTGCTGGTGGTGGACGATCATGTGCTGCATGAATGTCACGTCGGCCGGCGAGTAACCGGTGTTGGTCAGCCTCGTCGCCGCGCCCGCATCGATCACCCGCGAAGGCTGCCCGGGCGCGCCTGGCATGACGATCGGCGCTGACTGCGCAAACGCAATCGTTCCCGTACCTAGCAGCAAAGCCGCCAGCGAAACCGGCGCCGCGACTCTCATAGTTGTTCCTCCCTAGAAGCTTCCGCCATAGCGATTGACAACGGATACACGGCCACTTGTTATGGGACGATGAACGATTCCACCACCACTCGCCGCCCGCATAACGCCTACGACTTCGGGGTCGGCAGTGCGGTCTCGGCCTTCACGGCGATAGCGTGCCAGTAGAAGACGACAGGGGGGAAAACAAGCTCGAAGACCAGCGCGATCAGAACGGGTATACGCGGAAACCCGAGTGTCACGAGGGGTAGGGCACGCGCAACTCCGGCCACGAAGACCATCGCGATCAGGATCCTAAACAACGGTACTTGGCTCGCCAGCCGGGACTGGATCCAGAGGATCAAAACGCCGAACCCCAGGTAAATCGCCGAGAGGTATCGGTACTGACCGTCCGAGTCTGGAGAAAGTTCGCAACCGGGTACCAGCCGCTCCAGTCCGGAGAACATGCCGGTCACCCCGATAAAAATCGGCACCAGACCGAGAACCCCCAGGATGATCCGCAGCAGTGTCAAGTTCACGATGACCCCCCTTTATCGTCGGCATTCTTCCAGCGATCGACCGACGCTGTCCCGCCCTGTTGATGAAAGGTCCCATGAGACATCTCTCAGCTTGCTAGACGATAGGCGGCATGCACCGGGAGGTTCGCGGCGCCTTCGTCCGGCTCCGTTAAGCGTAGGCCGGATGAGAGGTCTGTTGGTTAACGAATCCCCGTAGCGCGATCCTGCTCCTGAATCAGCGTCAAACATTAGCGTTTGTCTGGGGGAAACACTCGAAAAAACTCGGTCGAAGCGAACCGCTCTATTTCAAGGGAAGGCAACGGGTATCGGTTCACCGGGAAGGACCGTCGCGGACGACTCATCACCATCACGGCACAACACTCTGACACGCGAGTTCGGCTCGCCCCCAGCGCCTGCCGCGACACCAACCCGTGCCTCGCCACTGAAGATCCAGCGCTTTCGTCGGCCGCCTCGCGTCACTGCTTTTCTCGAGTTCAGGTACCGAAATCAACGGGCAGAATCAATGTTCCAATCGAAGAAGGGATCTGCTTTCGCGGACTAACGCGTCGCGATCCGCATCGAATCACGCTGCGAATCCGCGGAGTCGCGCAATCGCCGCATTGATTGGAGAAACGTTGCGATCTGTGCCTCCGTTACCGCCAGAACGTCATCACCGGCGTGGTCATGGTTATCGTCGGAGTCGTCTGGTCGGTCGTGCTCGCGACACGCGATTGCCGGAACGAAGTGCGAGCGTCGAGCCGGAGTCGGCTCTCGCTCAGAATCGATAATTCAGATCGACGCCCCAGCGTCGCGGCATTGCCTTGAAAACGAAATTGTTGGTGTAGCCCGGATTCGGGAAGAACATCGGTCCGGGCGACCACTCCGCATTGTATGTCTTGTCCGTGAGATTCTTGGCCCAGACGGTCGCCGACCAGGACTTGCCGTCCATGCCGAGCCGCACGTTCAGCAACGTGACCGGATCGCGCTCCGTGAAGTTGTCGGGATAGAACCACGTCGGACCGATGACCTCGATATCCGAGCGCACGAACGCGCTCAACTCGCTGCCCAGGGAATGGCGGTATTGCAAACCCACGTTGGCGGTGTACCGCGACACCAAGGGCGCTTCGTTGCCGACGTCACTCGCGGCGCGCCTGGACTCCTTGATGTCGCTGTCGGTGATGCCGAGCCCGACATAGCCGTCGAATCCTTCGAGGATGCGTCCCCGCACTTCGAGCTCCGCGCCCGTGTAGTTGACGCGATCGAGATTCCCTAGATTCTGCGTGCTCGTGTTCGGGTCGAACACGAAGAAGTAGGATCCTTTCGCCTGCGTGTGGTAGATGCTGACGTTGGCGCCCACGCGCCGGTCGAGAAATTCGGCCTTGGCGCCCCCTTCGTAGGTATTCGCCGTCTCGTCGTCGAACAAGTCGTTCACACCGGCAATGCCCGCTGCACCGACACCCGTTTGATTGAAGCCGCCGCTGCGAAAGCCGCGGCTGTAACCGATATACAGCGTGGAATCGCGTGTCGGCTTGTGGCGCAACGTGACTTTCGGCTGCCAATCGTCCCAGGTGTGCGTGCGAACCTGCCCCGGGAATGCAACACCCACGAGCGGCGCAGGTATGAACTCCGCAGGTGTCTCGGTGGTGTTCTTGCGATGGTCACGGTCGTAACGCAAGGACGTCGACAACTCCAGTTTGTCCGTGAGATTGACGTCGATGTTGCCGAACACCGCCCAGGCGAAATTGTCCTGCGAGTCGGCAAGGAAGGTGAACTGCGGATTGAAGAGCGGCAAGGGATCCCGCCGCACCTCGGGCACCTCGCCGGTGCCCAGGTCGAAGACATTGCCCGTGGAAATGAAACGATCGGTCGAGATCACATACGCACCCACGATCCAGCGCGCGCGCTTCGTCGCAGGCGATGCGAATTGCAGCGCCTCGCTCACCGCATTGACGTCGAGAAACTGATGCTGCGCCTGATCGGAGCCGAAGAAATTGAACAGCACCGATTCCGGAATCGGCAGGAAATTGAATTGATCGCCGGTCAAGATCTCGTTGAACCGGTCGTAGGCGGTGATGGACGTCAGCGTGCCCAGAGGCTTCACGTAATCGAGCTTGAGCGACGTGCCGAACATATTGCGTTCGTTCACACCAGCGTTGTTCACGCGCACCGGCAGGCTCGTGTCGTTCACGCTCTCCGTGATATTGAAGTAAAGCGCCTGAGTTCGAACGCCCGAGGCATACACACGCACATCCGCGCTCAGCTCGTTCGACGGCTCCCACATCAACCGCAGGCGCCCGGACACGTCTCGAAACGGATCGGCGTCCTCGTTCAGGAAGACATTCCTGATATAGCCCTTGGTATCTAAAAACGAGGCCGACGCGATGTATTTGAGTTTGTCCGAGATCGGGCCGCTCATGCCGCCGCGAACGTTGATGCCGGGCCCCGAGTCGCCTCCCAGCGTCACATTGCCTTGGAAAACATCGCTCGGCTTTTTCGTGTTGATGATAATCGCGCCGCCGATGGCATTACGTCCGTAGAGCGCGCCCTGTGGCCCTTTCAGTACCTGGATGGTGTCGATGTCGAAGAGCTCCTGGTTGAACTGCGAGGGGTTCGCCATTTGCACGCCGTCGATGAGCACGGCCACCGAGGGCTCGCTGTTGCGCGCCTGTGAAATGCCTCGCACAGTCACGAACGAGGTGCCCTGGTTCTGGGTCTGCACGAGGCTCATGTTCGGCGTGAGCGCAACGAAATCCTGCGGTCGATCGATACCGGCGGTCTTGATATCGGCCGCGGTAAAGGCATTGATCGCGCCCGGTACGTCGAGCGACGATTCGTCGCGACGCCGGGGCGTGACCGTGATCGTTTCCGCCATGCCGCCGACCGTCAGCTCCATGTCGACCGTGATGGCGCCAGAACCGCTGACGACGAGGTCCTCCCGCTTCACCGGGGCGAACCCGGTCAACGAGAACGTGACCGTGTAGCTACCGGGCGGGAGCGACTCGATGCGATAGCGCCCGCTGCCGTCGGTGACCGCGGTACGGACCTTTTCGATGAGCGCAGGGCTGGCGGCTTCAACGGTCACACCCGGCAGCACTGCGCCGGTCGTGTCCTTGACCTCACCCGCGAGAATGGCTTGCGCCGCTGCGACGCCAGGGACGGCCGCGACTAGTCCGAACGATAGGAAACATCTGGCAATTGTACGCATGGTGACCTACATATCAGCGGCAGTCACGCCTACTGTCAAGGGTTACTGGACAGGTTTTCGACAACGTTCGCGCCGGGTGATCGAGGACTTCGGCATGCGCAAACCACAGCGCATTTCGCGGATCGCCACGCATAGCGCGTTTGCCTGATGTTTGTTTTCTGGACGCGGATTGTCGCGCTATGCTTTGGCCGCTGCGGTTCCTGGTCATCTTCCATTACGGGGGGTTGATTCCGTGAGTAAGCGACATCGCTCGTTCCTTCTTGCTTCGCTCCTTCCAGCATTCCTGCTCGGCAGCGTGTTCGCTGTCGTTCAGGCTCAGAATGCCGGAGCGCCGGCAGTCAGACAGACGCGCTGGTCTGATCCCGCCACCTGGCCGGACCGGAAGGCGCCAGCCGCTGGCGACAAGGTCACCATTGCAAAAGACAAGAATGTGCTCCTCGACGTCAGTCCGCCGGCGCTGGGCAGTCTGACTATCGAGGGCACACTCAGCTTCGCAAACAATGCTGACCTTGAACTGACCACCGAGTGGATCATGTTGCACGGGGAACTGGAAATCGGCACCGAAGCCAGGCCCCATACACGCACGGCGACAATTACCCTCACCAACAACGTCAAAGACGAAGACATGAGCGGGACGGGTGGAACGAATGACCGCAGTGACCGCGGGATCATGCTCATGGGCGGAACCCTGAACCTGCACGGTAACCGGACGAACTCCTGGACGAAGCTGTCCAAGACCGCCGAAGCAGGCAGCAACTCGATTGAAGTCCTGAACGCCGCTGGCTGGCGAGTCGGCGACGAGATTGTCCTCGCGTCCACGGATTTCGATCCCAGGCAGGCAGAGCGGCGAACCATTTCCGCCATCCGTGGGAATGTGATCACGCTCGACAGGAAACTGGACTACATGCACTTCGGCAAGATCACCTTCGACGTGGATGAACGTGGCGAAGTCGCTATGCTGACGCGCAATATCCGTATCCAGGCATCAGCCGACGCGGAACAGTCGTTCTACGGCGGGCACGTGATGGCGATGGGCGCGAGCAAGATGTTTGTCGAGGGTGTCGAGTTCCAGCGAATGGGCCAGAACCTGACTCTTGCCCGGTATCCGATCCACTGGCATCTGATCGGCGATGCAAAAGGGCAGTACATCAGGAACGCCGCGATCCACGACACCTACAACCGCTGTGTGACCGTGCATGGCACGAATTTCCTGCGCGTTGAGAACAACGTGACCTACAACACCGTCGGTCACTGCTTCTTCCTCGAGGACGGCGTGGAGCACGGCAACGAGTATGTTCACAACCTGGCGATCCAGACTAAGTGTCATACGTCCAAGCCGTGCGTCCCGACCAACCTCGCCGCGAGCGGCGAGACCAGAAACGGAACGAATGGCCAGCAATCCAAGGATGTCCTGCTGCCCTCGGACAACACGGCGGCGAGTTTCTGGATTACCAACCCGGACAACGTCTACCGGGACAACGTGGCCGCGGGTTCCGACTCGAACGGCTTCTGGATGTCATTGCCGGAGCACCCGAACGGTAAATTCGAAGGCTCGGAGATCAGTGCGAAGACCTGGCCGCGTCGAACGCCATTCCGCGAGTTCAAGGGCAACGTCGCCCACTCCAACTACGACGCGTTCATGTTCGACCGAAACATTGCGGCCAATAACACGTTCGGTGTGACCGGCAGCTCGCATACCGGCCTTGAAAATCCCGCTGACCCGAACAGCACGGCGCTGGAATCGGTCTTCGAGGATCTCACCGCCTACAAGAACCGCAATGGCGGCATCTGGGGCCGCGGTGAGATGCACGTGTTCAGGAACGTGAGACTGGCCGACAACGCCATGGGCTTTACGCACGCGTCCGGCGCATTCGGTCGTTACGCCTTTACGTCACAAGTCGTCGACTCGCTGTTCGTGGGCGAAACCGAGAACATCGGCAACCCCACGACTGACGCGGAAAAGGCTTACGGTCGCAGCCTGCCGAAGCGCGAATTGCCGGACTTCCCGATCCGCGGCTACGAGTACTACGATTACCGTCATGACGTGGTGAATACCACCTTTCGGAATTACGAGGACAACGCCACTCGCAAGACGGGAGCAATCTCAAACCTGCTGTTTAGCAGCTTCGGGGTCAGCACCAATAACGCCTTCGAGCGCGTGAAATTCGTCAACGCCAAGCCGGTGTATTTCCCGCCGATGGCGAACAACAGCAAGTGGGCCAGCGATAATGGAGGCAGTACGTCCTATAAGACCGCGGCGTACCGCGACAAGGACGGCTCGCTCGGCGTTGGTCCCAATTCCTTCGTTCTCATCCACGACGGCGTCAACGACAGCATCGCAGTCGACGCGGAAGCCTGTGAGATCAAGCCCACCTGGAACGCTGCCGTGTGCAAGGGCGATGTCGGACGCCTGACTTTTGGCGGCGGCGGCGGCTTCGGCGGCGCTCGTGGTGCCGGTGGCGCCAGAGGCGCAGCTGCTGGTCCCGGCGGAGCCGCTGGTCC
>CAVYZF010000003.1:0-523080 GCA_963772955.1 uncultured Acidobacteriota bacterium
CTGGCGCACCTGGTGGTCGATTCGGCGCTCCTGCTGGACCTCCTCAGCCGCCAGTCGTACTCAGCCGCAATGGCAAGGAGTTCACCGTAACCGGGGGCACCAACGTACGAGCCGGTACCGAGATCAAGGTGGCAACCGAAAGGCCGTCCGTGCCCCTCACCGTGACGGAACTGGATCGCGGCTCGTGGGTAATCTTTGAGCTGCCGGGATTCACCACTGCAGCCTCAGGTACGCCGCAGGACAGCTTGGATGCGTTGCGCCAGGCCAGCGACACCTCGTACTACAAGGGCCAGGATTCGCTCTGGGTCAAGATTGTCTCCAGCGGTGACAGTGGCACCGGCGCCCCTGGTGGTGGAACCAGCCTCCAGGTCAGCCGGTAAGCTCACTTCGACGCGGTACCAAATCCGCAATCTGCGCTGTTCCAATCCGGAGAGGGATAGCTCAAAGCGCATTTTGCACGATCTCGCCGGGCCATCACCCCGCAAGTCCGACGGAGTCCCGCAATCGCTGCATCGATTCCAGAAAGCTAGCGATTTGGTTCCAATTGGGAGTGCTTTGGGACGCCACCTATAATCGAGCCGACCCAATCGTGGACACCGTGACACAAAAGGCTGTCCTCTCCGACGACACCACGCGCGCCGCCGAAGACGAACAGGTGCGCCGCTGGCGCGAGATGTCGTCGATCGAAAAGGCGCGACTCATCACCGCGCTCTCGCAAGCTGCCGACGCGCTTGCGCTGGCGGGCATCCGGCACCGTCATCCCACGGCATCGCCACGAGAGTGTTTCTTGCGCCTCGCGATTCTCAAACTGGGTGGTGAGTTGGCGTGTCGTGTCTACCCCGAAGCGTCCCCTCTGCTGGATGCTCAATGAGTTCCGGATCCCTGGATCCGCTGCAGGTGGCTGGCATCGTGGCGAGTGCGCTTGAATCGATCGGAATCGCCTACTCGATCGGCGGCTCTCTCGCCGGCTCGTTTGCTGGCGAACCACGTTCGACCCTCGATATCGACATGGTCATCGAGCTGGACGCGGCGCGAGTGACCGCCGTGGTCCGCGCGCTCGAAGGTCAGTTCTACGTTGACGAGCAGGCGCTACATCGCGCAGTGCAAGAGCGTTCGACGACGAACGTCATTCACCAGGCCTCGTCCATCAAGGTGGACTTCTTCGTGGCCGGAGGAACGCCGCTCGATGGCGACCTCCTGCAGCGTCGAGTCGCCGTCAGTGTGGGCGACCCAGAGACGCAACGACTCTGGGTCCACTCGCCTGAAGACATCCTGCTACAGAAGCTGCGTTGGTTCCGGCGTGGCGGCGGCACATCCGATCGCCAGTGGCGCGACGTACTGGGGATCCTTCGCACCCAGGGCCATCGACTGGATCAGGGCTACCTGCAACAGGGGGCAATCCGCCTCCAGGTCACCGACCTCCTGACACGCGCCGCTGCCGAGACAGGGAACAGGCCCTAAACTAACAGCCTGTGGTTAAACCTGTGCGGGAAGAATCATGAACGCAGGGCTTCAAAATAGATTTCGAGCGTCCTTCATCATGAGCGACGCCCCAATCCCGATCGCTTCGGCTCAGGATCTCCTCGCTGATGTCCGATCGCGACCGGTCTGGGACGGAGCGTCGATCTCGCCCGCCGACGCCGAGTATCCACGCGTACACGTGGATTGGCACGACGACCATGGATTCGTCTTCCAATGCTACGAGGACGAAGAATCGTGGAGTGACTATTTGGTGACCAGTCGTCATTTCTCGTCGCCGTCAATCGAAGTGGAGCTTGGAGGACAGGCGTTGGAGCGGTGGCCGCCCGAACTGTTCGTTCCCACAGAACTCGCAGCGCAGGCGCTGAATCACGTATTGAGCGTCGGCACGCAGGATCCGGCGCTCGACTGGGTCAGAATCGATGCATTCCCACGCGAAATCCTCTGGGAGGGTCGGGAAGGCCGAGAAGCTTGGGAACGTGCGCATCCGCGCAAGGGATGACCGCCGCGCTACAATACTCTTGCGATCTGTCGATGAATGTTCATATCGCGGTACCGGAGGAATTCGCCAGACAGCTTGCATCGAATTCCGAGGGGCTCGCCCGCGTCGCCCTCGAGGCGCTCGCCGCCGAGGGTGTCCGATCGGGGAAGCTTTCTGTCTTCCAGGCGCGCACGCTACTCGGCATTCGGTCCCGACACGAGATGGATGGCTTTCTGAAGGCGCACGGCGTGTTCTTCGACCTGACACTTGAAGACGTGCAAAGGGACTCTGACGCGGCGGTTGCCTCGTCCCGATGACGGTCGTCGTCGCGGACAGCTCTCCCCTTAATTACCTCACACTCATCGGCTCGGTCGACGTGCTGTATCGGTTGTACGGCACCGTCGTTGTCCCGCAGCAAGTCATCGCCGAGTTGGTCGATCCGGCAGCTCCGTATGAAGTTCGGCGATGGGCCTCAAGCCTTCCCGATTGGGTTGATGTGCGTGTAACGGTCGTCAGTGACGGCGACATGACGCACCTCGATCCTGGTGAACGTGCGGCGATTGTGCTCGCAGAGTCGGAGCCTGGCGTTTTGGTAGCCCAACGGGGCGCGCCATTGATAGCGTCCCCGTCGGAGAGCCTCGCGCATGCCGACGGTTGTCCGCTCGGCTTTCACGTCGTTGTCGAGTTGATTGACACCTGCCAAGACGGTCTCGATGAAACGTCCGTAAGCTGTGTCGTCGATGCGCTCGGTTACGGACCTGAGAGTCACGCCCGAACTGGCAAGCAAAGCCCGCACGGTGTGCTGATCCGCGGTGTTCCTGGAGAAGCGCGACAGCGCGTACACGACCAAGTACCGAATCTTGCCCCTGCTCTGCTGGCAGAATCGGAGGAGCCTAAGGAACTCAGTACGTTGCGTCGTCTTCGCGGACTCGCCGCGATCCACGAAGATCTCGGCAATCCCCAGATCGTGGTCGTCGCAGTACTTGCGACAATGCTGCTCCTGAACCTCTAGAGGCTCAGGTTCTTGGACGCCACGCTCAAGTTACAGAAGCGAGTTGAAAACTGAGCCGCTGCCGCAAGTGGTACGCTCCTGACAATGGACAATGTCGGTCACGCCCGGTTGGCAACCGGCGCGACCGTTCATCTCATCGAGGAGTGAGTAATGCCGCAAGACGCTCCGCGAAATGACGGGGACACCAAGAAGGGACTCTCGGATTTCAACAGCGAAGTGCCGAATTCGGCACTCGATAAGAAAGGGTCGTACGTCGCTTTCGACAGAAACGAACCGGATACGGCCCTCGAAGGAACCAAGCCGGTCGTCATTTTCGATAGTAGAGAGCCGGACAGCGCTCTCGGTAGAGAAGACCCGGAGATCTTTTTCAACAGGCAGGAGCGGGACATAACGTCCGGCGCAGTGAAGCCGGACAGTCAGCCGGACGCGGACGTGCTCTCCGTGCTCGCACCGTCCGTCCAGCCTTTTGAGTGGCACACGGAGGTTCCCGTTGTTCACAGGAGCGCACGGCGCAACATCGGCATTGCGCTGCTCGTGCTCTGGAGCATCGGCATCTTGGCATGGTCCGGCCGTTTGCTGATGGGAACGCGCCGTGACCCGGGCACATCGGGAGCGCCAATCCAAGATCCGTCCGAACCGACCCCGACTGTGCGGCTGGCGGCGCCGACGAATGCCGTACCGCCCGCACCTGACCCTCAACCCCCTGCCACAGACGTGCCGGCGAAGACTGCGACACCGTTCGAGCCGGCGACTGCGATAGCAACGCCATCCGAGGCGCCGGGCGCGAACGCACCTGATGCACCAGGGGCTGAGCAGCCTGCACGCCAGGCAGAACGGATCCCGGTCAACACTGATCCAGACGCCCCAGGCGGTCTGTTTGCGATCACGCGTCCACTGGGAGCGCAGGTATTCCTGGACAACAAGCTGATTGGTACCACGCCGTTGTTCATGTCTCAGCTGTCAGCTGGCTCGCACGAGGTCCGACTCGAACTGCCCGGATTCAACACGTACTCGTCGTCGATCCAAGTCGAACCAAACGGGCGATTCCGTCTGGCGGTGCAACTCGAAGGGCCTCCCTGAACTCACGCTACGTCTTCGACACAGTCTGTGTCGCAAACCACGCGAGTCGAGCTGCTGGCGATCGGGCGTTCGACAGCCGTGAGGCAAAACGCCCTCAAACGGGGGCGTGCGTGTCCCCAATGCAAACAATCGGATGACTGTCACTAACGAGTGGTCGCTAGCGTTGATCGGAAGTGCCTCGGCGCACAGTACAGGAGTGCCGGCTCATTGTTGAGGTGACCCCACAGTGAGTTCTTGTAGTTCAGCAAGGTGCGGGAGTTGTACGTGAGGCCCCAGCATCGACGACAGGCCAGCCAGGAGTCCTCCCACGGCACGTACAACCGCGTGCTGCGCCGACCGCATCGGGGACATTTCAGGAAAACTCGCACTCGTCGCCACACCGCGTTCGGGCGGATTTCCCAATCGGCGGTCATGTCGCGGCCCTTGAGTCTGTACGTCGCACTGCCTCGTGCCCCTGGCCGCACCTTGGGTGCGTCATCCCGGAGAAGCGCCGTGTAAACATCTTCGGCCCGCATCATCGACCAGCATTCAGTGACGCGGGTTCGCCTTGGTCCCCATCGGACGGGCACCAGACGGCCGCTTCACTGCGCGTGACCCATCTCCTGCGTCGGCCGCCTCGTGTCATACCCGTTCTCGATTTCTAGTACCGAAAGCAACGGACATTAAATCGACTGTTCCAATCGGGAGTGGGAGAGGCTTAGAGAGGATATGTTTGCCGCATCTAAACCGCCGTCACACGAAAACTGATTTATCATCCGCGGCCATGAGCACACGTCAACGCCTTCTTGGGCTGGTTCTCACGATCACTCTTGCGGGCGCGTCCAGTCTCACCGCGCAGGATCTCGCCGTCAATAACGTCCGCATCATCGTCGGGACCGGCCAAGTGATCGAGCAGGGGACGATCGTGATCCGAGGCGGGCGAATCGTGTCAGCGTCGGCCGACAATACCGCGGCGCCAGGGGTGCGCGCGCTCGACGGCAGAGGCCTGACCGCCGTTGCCGGATACATCGACGCCCATCGACACATCGTGCAGGGCGGCGGCCGTGGCGCTGGCGCCGGTACCGCCGACGCGTGGCTCCGGGACAGCGCGCCGGCCCGCATGCAGGAGTTCCTGGAAGCCGGCTATACCACGTTGATGTCGGCCGGCGGCGCTGCCGAACCCGTTGTGGCGCTCAAGAAGGCGATCGACAGCGGACAGATGAAGGGACCGCGCATCGTCCCGTCGGCGCCGCTGCAACTTGGCCAGAACCCGACGCCGGAGGCAGCGCGCCAACTGATTCGCGCGATGGCGGCGGCGGACATTCACTTCACTGGTGAGGTGAACGTCAACTCCTTCAATCCCGATCCGAAACAGCTGGAGGCGCTCGCCGCGGCCATCGAAGAAGGCAAGAAGGTAGGCGTGGACGTCGCCATCCATGCAGCCAGCGTGAAGGCCATGAACGCCGCCGTCAAAATCGGCGTCCCCAAGCTGGTGCACACCCCGCACTTCGAGTGGCTGTCCGACGCCGAGGCGCAACTGGTGAAAACCACTGGCACGATGGTGTCGTCCTGTGCGGGGTTCGGCGCGCCCGTGTTCAACGTCTTCAACAAGGAGAATGTGCCGACCTTCCGAGACGGCGGGAAATGGCCCGATACGATCCTCGACGGTGAAGGGCGCGGCCGTGAGGCCGGGTACAAGCCGGTGAACGGGCGCACGCTGTTCGACAACGGCGTCGTGTACGGCTACTGCACGGACACCGGCTATCTGCCAGCGTGGGGACTCGCTCAGGAGCTGCGGGTGTTGAACCTGATGTTCTCGCCGCTCGACCTCGTCAAGGTGCTCGGACCAAACAGCGCGTCGTGGATCAACATGGGGAAGGATCTTGGAACGCTCGAGGCCGGCAAGATGGCCGACATCGTGTTGCTGGGAGGCAACCCCCTCGGTGGGACGCCGTTGAATGGCTACTGGGACTTTCTGAACGTCCAAGTCACGATCAAGGGCGGGCAAGTGCTGGTGGACAAGCGCGCCGCGAAGTAGAAGGCGGACGGTTCAGGAGACGGCAGCGGCGTAACCCGCTTTTGGAACTCTAGATCTCCCAGGAGGCCGGTGTACACGTCCTCTGCGTTAACGATCGTTCCAGCACTCGTGACTCTGTAAACCGGCCGCTACTTCAGTTCGGCGTCCTCAATCCGCTCCGCGATCTTCTGAGCAATCGGATGGACCAGCGTCCCAACGGACCCCGCCTGCTGAGAGTAGAAGTTTGTACGGATCGTGTCCTTGCTGTCGACGACGGCCTGGCCTGCACCGTCGGTGACCCGGAAGTGCAGGTCAGTCGCCTCCCGCCCGGAGCCCAAGCCAATGACAATGCGCTTGGCGGCATTTCCTGGGCGCCATCCGGTGATCTCGCCGGTGAGCGTATAGACCTGGCGAGCGGACGGAGCTTCGGTGACGATCTCGAACTCCTTCCCAATTTGAACCTTCAGATCCGCTGCAAGTCCAGCCTGGAGTTGCTTCACGTCGTATGGCAATTCCACGCCAGCGGCCAGCGTGAACGCGTCGACAACGATCACTCGCTTGCCTTGCGGAGGCGGGCTCACCACCGCGCCATCTCTTGTCGGGGAGGCGCTGGCTGGGGATGCCTGCGGAGGCACTGGTTTCGAAAGTGGTGCGGCCGCTCGTTGCATCTGAGAAATGAGCGAGTCGGACACTCCCCTTTTTTTCAAATCGAGAAGGCCAGTCGGACTCAAGTCAAAGTCGCGTTTGGTCGCCTGTTGTATTGCGGTCACGATGACCTGCTCGGACAGCCCTCCAGATACCATCGTGACGATGTCCTGATTGGTCAACGTTGATTGAGCGCGGACCTCTTGGCTCGAAATCGTCGCGAGGGTCAATAACGCCACAACGAGAACGCGAGTTGTCTCCAACGCCTTGACCATGTGCACTCCCCTCCAGGTTGGTGTCAACTCCGGACGACGCCCTGATGAGTGGATTATCGGCATTGCAGGTCTCATTGCACACCTCTCAAGCTTCTGGGGCTACCTGGGTGGTGTTATGGTGTTTTTTCGCAGGACCCTTAGTGTCAACCACAGTCGTATTAACGCAGGCGGTTGCAAGTCTGAACACATCTAACGCGAGCGGTCCATAGGTGTGAAAGGACTTGCGATCAAGGCTTCGCCGCAATGAAGTACAAGCGGTTGGCGGTCGCGATGTAAAGCGCATCGCCGATCAGCGCCGGACGCGAATAGAGCGGCGCATCCATCTCGAACTCCGCCAGCAATTCCTTTCGTCGTCCGGTACGAAGAACGGTCACGCCGCCTTCAACGTTCCCGGCGTAAAGCCGGTCGCCGGCCAACGCGAGGAATCCCCAAATGGCCCCGGTGGTCTGATGCTTCCACACGTGGGCGCCGGTCGCCGCGTCCAGGCAATGAATCGTTCCGCCCAGGTCAGCGACGTAGAGCAGACCGTCTTTCGCGATCGGCGTTCCAATCACGCGACCGACCTCGCGAGAAGTCCAGAGGAGCCTGCTGCTGGTCACGTCCCCCTGCCCGTTAGGACTGATCGCGTGAATCAATGAAGGTCCATTGTCGTGCCCGGGACTCAGTCCCATCGCAACGAAGACGCGACCGTCGGCGTAGACCGGTGACGCAATGATGGAGCCGCGCGAGAACACTCTGGGGCGTGGAAGCCAACGTGCGTCTTTCGGATTGCCGTCGAATCGCCAGACCTCATGACCCGACGCCGCGTCGTACGAGCGCAGCCAGCCATCTCCTCCGCCGAAGAGCACCTGCAGGCGCCCGTTGACGTCGGCCGCCACTGGGGTGGACCACTGGCCGTGCAGCACCTGCCCGCCGGCTCCGATGGCGCGCCAGACGACTTCCCCCGAACGCTTGTCCACGGCGATCAGACTGGGCGCACGCGGCGAGGGGACGCGGTTGTGCCCCTCATTCTGCCCGTTTGAAGTAGAGACCATCAGCAGGTCACCCACGGACAACACTTCACTGTTGGTGGCTTCGTGCGGAAAGACACCTAGCCGGCCGCAGATGTCCAGCTCCCACACGATGTCGGCCGCGGCGTTGTCCTGGAAGGCCTCCCGCAGATACGGACCATCGTTCTTGCCATCACGGAACCCCCCTGTGTCGAGGGAACGGAGTTGGCACTCAGAGGTCACGTAGTACAGCCGGTCTCCTTCCACATACGGGGCACTTGTCGTCGACGGCAACAGAAACTCTCGCAGACCTCGCTCGACTCGCGGGGCCAGGTCCTGCCAGACAAACTTGCCGTCCTTCGATTGAAATGCCATGAGCACGCCGGCTTCTTCCAGGTAGCCGGGGTTCATGAACCTTGCGTTGTCGGTGCCCACGTAGACCACATCGCCGGCCACCACGGGACGACCGTACGTTTCCTTTCCCAGGTCGACACTCCAGACAATGTTCCGACCGGTCGTCGTATCCCAGTCAACCGGAGGAGTGCCCGTTCGAGCGACCGTTGTCTCGAGTCGGGGCGCGACGGAAGGTGCCGGTGTGGAAAGTGACGCGACCGGCTCGCTCGATGTGACTCCAGCGATTCGACCGAGCGCCCACTCTGCATCGTTACGCAATGCAGGATCGTTTGCTGCCGCTCTCAGGGCCTCGCGGGCCGACTGCGCCTTCGGTCCGATGCTTCCCAGAGCTCCGGCCGCGAAGATACGCACATAGAGGAATTCGTCTTTCAGAGCTTCAATCAACTGCGGCACTGCAGGCTGCGCAGCCGGGCCGATGCTTCCGAGTGCCTCACACGCCGCCCACCGGACGCCGGGAGTCGGATCGCCCAGGGCTTTTGCCAGGGCCTGTGTCGCCGTGGCCGCCGCCGGCCCGATGGACGCCAGGGCCTCGGCCACGTAAACGCGGACGTATGGGTCCTCGTGCGAAAGAGTTCCAACGAGAGCGCCTACCGAAGGACTGGCCCTCGTGCCCAACGCGCCGAGGGCACGCGCGGCATCGCCCGCGACCATCGCGTCCGTGTCTCTCAGCGCCCGCCTCAACGCCGGTTGAATTGTTTCTGTAAGGGGCGCCAGGTCGATCAAGGCGTCGGCGGCGTTGCGCCGGATGGATTCCCACTCATGCCGAAGCAGTTCGGCGAGCAGCGGAATGGCAGGAGGGCCGATCCGCCGGATGATTTCAAACGTCACCTCATGCAGGTCTTCATGCTCGGCGTCGAGCAATCGTCTCAGCACCGGTAGCGAACGCGGTGCCGCCAGGGCGGCTTCGGCGCTGGCGCGGACCTTCTGGTCGTTGGCCCGCAGACGACCTTCCCAGTCACGCAGCGAGGCGGAGTTCGTAGAAAGCTCCGAGCCTCCGGCCTGGCGCGACTGAAGGAGTGATTGCCTGGCCTGAGCGACTACTGGTGTCAGCAGAACACTGAGGACACTGCAGATGAACAAGCGTCGCATGGCCAGACAAGGCGACGAGTCTTCGTTCACATTGGGCTGCTTTCATCCTTTTGCCTAGTGCCGAATCTGCGAGGCGGCCGCTTCGGTTTCGAAGCTCGTCTCACAGTTGCCACGTTCCGGGATGAGACCCGCATTCGCGCCCGCGTTGCGCCGAAGGATCCGTGTCGGGAACACCAGCGGCTCCGCCAACACCTCAGGGTCTTCGAGGGTCAGGTCGTAGAAAATCGCATCGCCCTCTCGCCTGAACTTCTCGACGATGTGCATGTCAGTGGAATGAAAGTACCCGCCGCGCCCGATCCATGTCGTATCGATGAAGCCGATCGAGTCGAGCACGAGCGTGTCGCCCTCCCAGCGCCCGACCGTGTCGCCGAAGTAGCTGGCCGCGTACTGCGCGTCTGCTCCGTGCTGGCGGCCGTCGATCGGGACCACACGAAATTCCGGGTAGCCGCCACCCGCATCGGGAAATTGTCCGTAGAGGAAAACAATGTCGTTCTCCGTCTGGAAGATGCGCCGCGGCGGGCCCTGACGCGGAAGGCCCAGCGGCTGGCACGTCATGACCGGGTCTTCCTTGTTCGTCCACATGTCGAGCTGCTGGACCTTCTCCCAGAACTCTGGTTTATAGAGAGGACGACCGAGCATGCCGAAGCGCGAGGGTGAGTAGAGCTCGAAATCTTCGGTCTGGTTGGTTTCTCGCCTGCACGCCACCTGCGTGGGACCGCATCGCCGGTTGCCGTAGTTCCCAATCCAGCCGATGTTGAATTCATTCCAATTGCCGGTCATGTCGGGATGCCCCGCGATCCGCGGTGTGGGTGCCGTCGTGTTCGTCGGCGGCTCCGTCCTCGCCCACACCGGGGTCGGTGCTTTCGTGGTGACGTTCATCGCCTTCTGCACGCTCGGCGGCACCGGCGCCACGACATACACATTGCCGGTCTCCGTTTCGCTCGTCGTCAGATCGCGAACGACCGTACCGTTCTTCCGCTCGATCAATCGCCCGGCGTAGTACATCTCGATCTTGTTCAGCGGGTTGTTCCAGTCCTGATAGTTGCTGTAGGTGAACTCGGTGTTCGTGGTGCCCTGTGTGACCACGACCTTCTCGACCATGTACATCGCATCGAGTGTGGCCGTTCCGGTCGCGCCTGCAATACCCGGAATCGGGAAGGTCAGAACCGGCTTGCCCGCAGCGTCAAACGACAGGGACGTGTTGCCGGCCTTCATCACGCCGTCGGGGATCACCGTGCCGGGGTTGGCGCCGAGCCTCCACGCGTCCATTGTCCCTGCCAGCGCAGACTTCGCCGCACC
The DNA here is from genome assembly GCA_963772955.1 of uncultured Acidobacteriota bacterium. Lineage (GTDB taxonomy): Bacteria > Acidobacteriota > Vicinamibacteria > Vicinamibacterales > UBA2999 > Gp6-AA40. The sequence goes on from CAVYZF010000003.1 coordinate 10,760, forward strand.
CTGTGGATTGGCCCAGATGCGAATCAGCCGCTCCTGCACGGCTGCCGGCATCGCCGCAACTTTGCCTGTCGTGCCGGCGATCTCGGCGCCGGGTGCGTCCTCGTTCCACGCATACTGCCAGCTGACGACTTCGATGTTCGAGACCGTCTGCTTGTTCGGGCGCGTGCAGGTGTACTGAATGCGTTGACTGAACGTCTGATAGTTCGTGCTCTCGCGGAATTTCGAGAGCGTACAGGGTTGGCCGTCTACCTGAATCGTGCCGCCTTTGGCTTGGTACTCGAGCGTGGCCACCATGTCGCGTTCGTCGGCACCCCTCAGGATGCCCTGGTGCCACATCCAGTTGAACATCACAGCTCTGAGGTCTTTTGCGCCTGCGGCAGGGGTGTAGGGTGGACCGCCGCCGCGACCTCCGCCACCGCCGCCGCGTCCCTGCGCGCCCGCGCCGGTTGGCGCCTGCGGAGCCGGCCCAGCGGCCGGAGCCTGCTGCGCGTAGGTTGTCGATGCCACGGCGATTGCGAGGACAAGGGCGGACACCGCCACCGTCCAACGATTCCTTCCGCCTTCGCTACGTCGGTTCGCGAAGCGAGCCGACCAAACAGTGCTGCTAGTCGGTCCGCTCCGCGGACCGACCTTGCGGACAAGTCCACCAAACTTCATCGTGGTCCTCCGTCTTGTGGGGTGAGCATGACCGTCCAGAAGAACGAGGTCAAGATCCCGTTTAGAGGACCGCTCGGCGATTACCTCACGGGATGATCCGTGCACTCGCCCTGTGAACCAGGGGCAAAGTCATGCGTTGTATCACGCATGCCGACGCTTCTCTGGCTTGATATCGTCGTCTTCTTCCTGGCATTGTCCTGGTCTCTTGCAGCGTTCGGGGAAGAGATTTGCTTTCGCGGGTTCATCATGAAGCGCCTGTTGCAGTTGTTTGGCAACGGGCGATCTGCCTGGATCGCGAGCCTTCTGCTCTCCAGCGTGCTGTTCGGTTGGGGCCATACGGAACAAGCCGTATCGGGCTGGGTACGCTCGTCCTGATCTATTTCGGGCAGTACCCAGGACTCGACTGACGCGTTGTACAATTGTGGAGTCTCGCCGTCGCGACCTCGCGACCATCTGCAACTTCGTTCGACCCCTGAGCATGGCTTCATCCTTCGACGACATCAACGTCGCCAGCGATCTGCTCGCACGCGAAATCACGCGGCGCCGGACGTTCGCGATCATTTCCCATCCCGATGCCGGCAAGACGACGCTGACGGAAAAGCTGCTGCTGTACGCCGGCGCCATCGACCTTGCCGGGGCCGTGCGCGGGAGCCGGACGCAGCGCCACGCGGTGTCGGACTGGATGGAGATGGAGCAGCAGCGCGGCATCTCCATCAGCGCAGCGGCGCTCGAGTTCGAGCTCGACGGGCATCACGTGACGCTGCTCGACACGCCCGGCCACCAGGACTTCAGCGAGGACACGTACCGCACGCTGCTCGCGGTGGACAGCGTGGTGATGGTGCTGGATGCGGCCAAGGGCGTCGAGCCGCAGACGCTCAAGCTCTTCGAGGTGTGTCGCGCGCACGGCCTGCCCGTCCTGACGTTCATCAACAAGCTCGATCAGCCGGCCCGGGATCCGTTCGAGCTGCTCGACCAGATCGAGCGCGTGCTCGGGATTTCAGCAGCGCCGATGAACTGGCCGCTCGGCGACGGACCGCAGTTCCGTGGTGTCTACGACCTCGAAGCAGACGCGGTGCTCTTCTACGAGCGGCAGCAACGAGGACGGAGGATGGACCCCGTCGCCGTCGCCGCCCCGGCCGACCCGGTCGTCGAAGAACTGGTTGGAAGCCGAGCGCCAGAAGCACCTGATCGAGGCGGTCGAAATCATCACGGGTGCCGGCACCCGCTTCGATCCCGACGCATATCGACAGGCCAGGCAGACACCCGGTCTTCTTCGGGAGCGCGCTGAACGACTTCGGCGTGCAACCGTTTCTACACGCGTTGTTGACGCTGGCTCCGCCGCCGGGGCCACGGGAGAGCAGCGCCGGGCATCGTCCGTCCGGGCGATCCCGACTTCTCGGGGTTCGTGTTCAAGATCCAGGCGAACATGAACCCGCGTCACCGGGATCGCGTGGCGTTCGTGCGCGTCTGTTCAGGCCGGCTGGCGAAGGACATGCTCGTGACCAACACCCGCCTGGGCACCGAGCTGCGACTCTCGCGCGTGTACCGATTCTTCGGGCGCGATCGGGAGACTGTTCCTGAGGCCTTTCCGGGCGACGTGGTCGGCGTCGTGAACCCGGGTCGCATCACGATCGGCGACACGCTGTGCGCGGGCCGGCTCGTCGAGTTTCCTCCCATCGAGCGATTTCCCGCGGAGCAGTTTGCCGTCCTGCAGCCGTCAGACATCCGTCACAAGAAATTCGACGAGGCGGTCGCTCAGCTCGCGGAAGAAGGCCTCATGCAGGTCTTCATGCCGACCTCCGGGACACGCAACCCAATCATCGGCGTCATCGGCAGCCTGCAGCTCGACGTGGTCGAGGCGCGCATGCGCTCGGAGTACGGCATCCCGTGCACAGTGGAGCGGCTCCCGCACATCGCAGCCCGGTGGCCGGTGTCGAAGACGGGCCAGCCGCTGGTGCTTCCAACGTCGGGCGTGCGACAGGCAGTGGACCAACAGCAGCGCGAGGTCCTGGTGTTCGAGGCGAACTGGGTGCTGCAATACACCCTCGAGAAGAACCCGCACATCGACTTTCGCGAGTCGATGTGAGGTGTCTCGAGCGCAGCGCCCGATCGGTTATCGATTCGTGCAGGTGCCAGGCCAACCCTGCACGCAGGCGCGCGCGTAGAGCTGCGCGGGCTCTCGATCCGGAAACGGGCCCTTGCTCCCGCGCAGGATCAACCGGTAGTCAGCAGGGGTCGGCGCGTCGCGGCGGAACATGTCGCCCTGCGTGATGGCGACCGTGTTGTCGCAGCCGGCGGAGAACCCCAGCCTGCACGCGCGCTCGAACTCCGTCGCCGCCCGTCGGCGATTGTCGTAGTGCTCGGCCAACAGAATGGCGAGCTCGTTACACGCCCACCCGGACCCGTCTTCGCAGTAGCCATCCTGCAGAAAGTACAGATCCTCGCAGGCACTGCGTACGTCAGCTGCGCACGCCTGCTGCCAGAACGGCACGTATTGCCCCGGATGCTTGTCTCCCAGGTACCCGGACGCACTCATGGCGACGAAAGCAACCGCCCACACGCTGATGTATGCCAGGTGACGTTGCCGCGGAACCCGCGCCGAAGCCCCACGCGGAGGGATAGATTCTCTGGAGCAGCGGCGCCAGTCTGTCGAGCAGCGCGGCGGACAGGTTGAGCAGCGGTACCTGCAGCAGCTTGTCGTAGAACCCGGGCATCCCCGCGCGGATGAGCGCGCTGTACAGCGCGCAGGTGGTGAGCCCGTAGAGCACGCCGTAGACGATGCGCCCCAGCTCGGTGCGCGGCGACGTTGCCGGATCGGTGAACAGCAGGTGCATGCCAAGGAACACGGCAATGGGCACATGCGAGTCGGAAAAGAAGTAGGCGCCGGTCGCAGCGTAGTAGACCGCGCTGAAGACGAACGTCGTCACCACGGCCGACATGGTCATCGTCGTGACGCCGAACAGATACTGCCCCGGCATCGCGAAAAGAAAAATGGCGAGATACATCTGCGGCGGATAGAACTGTGTGGTCGCCACCTCGAAGCCCCAGGTCGTCTGGCTCGCGTTCGTGATCAGCAGGAGCGCCGACGCGATGGCGAGCGGGAATGACGAGGGGTTGAAGATGTGCGTGTTCACACCGTCGCGCGTCCAGCGCAGGAACTCTTTGGCAAGGAAGCCGAGCGCCACCATCGCGAACTGCAGGTAGAACCAGTCGTCCTTGAACCAGAGGAACAGGTTGATGCTGAAGATGATGGGGAACGGGCCGAAGCCGAGCACGAACTTGCGCCGGTGCGTCCACGACAGCAGGCTGTCGAAGCCATAGGCAAACAGGAGTTGCGCGGCGATGAGCGGAGCGGCGTGATAGACCTCGCGCCAGTAGTAGCCCCAATACAGGATGACCGCGCCTTGCTGACAGGCCTGCAGCCAGTGTTGGCGACGCAGCACGATTTCGAGCGCCACCTTCTGCCCACGGCACAGAACGCCAAACAGCAACACGCTCCACGCGAGCAGGAACAGCGCGGCCACAACGATGGAGGCGCGGACGGTGGAACGCTGCTGCAGCAGGGGAAGCTGGCTGAGGACGAGCAAGCCCGCGACGAAGGAACCGTTGATGAGAAAGGCACCACCGGCCGAGAGCCTGGTACCGGCGCTTGGTACAGTTTCCGCCGGCCTGGCCGCTCTTCGGGACTTCGTCATCAAGCGCTGATTCTAGGCGAACCCGTCGCGCCCGTCAGCGCCTTCGCAGCGCGCCCTTACTCCGCCCGCATCGCCACGGCCGGATCGACACGCGAGATCCTGCGCGCGGGGACGTAGCTTGCCAGCAGCGTCGCCGTCATGAGCAACAGGGCGACGGCGATGTAGGTCAGCGGATCGACGGGGCTCACGTCGAAGAGCAGCGACGTCATCGCGCGCGTCACACCTGCCGCCGCGCCCAGACCGATCGCGATGCCGATACTCGTCAGGACAAACGCATGACCGAGGAACATCCCCCGAAGCTCCCGCTGCTGCGCGCCGAGCGTGAGCCGGATTCCGACCTCACGCGTCCGGCGCGTCGCGGCATACGCCACGACTCCGTAGATGCCGACGAGACCGAGCACCAGCGCCATGAAGGCGGCGATGCCCAGCATCACGAGCGCGAACGAGGTGCGCGTCATCGACGCGTCGTATACCTGCCGCATCGTGAGGACGAGCGTCACAGGCAGGCCGTTGTTGACTGACGACAGGCGCCCTCTGATCGCATCGATCAGCGCCTCGCTGCCGGCGCGCGGGCTCCTCACCATGAGAACGACCCGACGCGGCACGTCCGTCGGGACGAGCTCAGTGAAGCCCTCGGTGCGTGACGGCCAGTACGCGATCGGCGGCGGCGACCTGTGTACACCGTACTCGCGGACGTCCTCGACGACGCCGATCACCTCTCGCCAGGACGCGTTCGGATCGGGACGGACCCGCTGACCCAGCGCCGCCTCCGGCGACCCCCACTGCTCGATCGCCAGATTCTTCGAGACGATGACGACGGGCCTCAGTGCGTCGAGATCGTCCCACGTGTACTCGCGGCCGGCGACCACGCGCGTCCCTGACGTCCCGAAGTAGCCTGGCGAGACGTACTTGACCCAGCGAAGCTGGCGGTTTCGTGCCTGCTCTGACGTGTCGCGCTCGGACACGAGCGGCATCTGGCTCGATCCGAATCCGTTCGGCACAAAGGCTCCCATCGGCATGGCGTTCGTCAGGGCGACGTCCGTGACGCCAGGAATCGTCGCAAGCTCCTGCAGCATGACCTTATGGATCTGTGCGGTTTGATCCGGTGTCGCCGCGACCGACGATGGAATCGCGATCCCGATCGTCTGCACTTCACCGATGTCGAATCCTGGCACGACGCTACGGAGCGCAAGGAACGTGCGGATCATCAGCCCCGAGCTCACGAGCAGTACGAGCGCCAGCGCCACCTGCGCAACGACGAGGCCGTTGCGCGTGCGAAGGCGTTCGCGACTGTCGCTGCTGCCGCGGCTGCCCGCGAGTATCCCGGAGAGTCGTCGACCGGCGTAGTTGAACGCCGGAATCAGTCCGAACAGAATCCCCGACAGGATCGAGACGACCACGGCGAACGCGAGCACACGGGCATCGATCGTGATCTCCTGCAGGCGCGGAAGCGTGTCGGGGCCGATCGCTTTCAGCAGGCGCACGCCGGCGTAGGCGATTCCCGTGCCGATGGCTCCGCCGAGCAGCGCGAGAAAGACGCTTTCGAGCAGCCACTCACCGATCAGCCGGCCGCGGCCGGCCCCGAGCGCCATTCGCACGGCGAATTCCTGCTGACGTCCTTCCGAGCGTACGAGCACCAGGTTCGCGACGTTCGCGCACGCGATCAGCATCACGATACCAATCGTCGCCATGAGCAGCCACAGCACGTTCGCCACACCTCCGACGACCCCGTCCTTGAGCGGGCGCGCAACGCTCAAGAAACGCCAGCTGTCGAACGGACGCGGGCCACGCCCGTACCCGGGCGGCATCGGCCACGCTCCGCCCCAGAGATACGTGAGGCGTCCGAGATCCGCATCAGCCTGCGCGAGGGTGACGCCGGGCTTCAGCCTGGCCACCATCTCGTACTGGAAGAAGACGAGGGTCAGCGTGCTGCGATCGAACCACAGCGGAACCAGCACTTCGGGCTCCACAGTGACGACACGGAAGTCACGCGGCATCACGCCGACGACCTTCAGCGAGCGTGAATCGCTCGTCAACGTTCGACCGACGACAGAGGGATCGCCGCCGAATCTCCGCTGCCAGTAGCCCCACCCGAGGATGACCACCTCGGATCCGCCGGCGTGAAAATCAGCGTCCGTGAAGGCGCGCCCCAGCATCGGCTGCACGCGCAGCGCCTCCAGCACGCCGCGGGTGACGGAGACGGCACGTATCTGTTCTGACGCATCCGCGCCAGCCACGTTGAGCGGGAAGGGTTGAAAGACGCCGAGGCTTTCGAAGCTCTGGTTGTTCTCCGCGTAGGTCACGTACATCGACGCGGATTCGGGCATATCGGGGATTCCCCCGCTTGCGCCGGGCGCGTTCGGAGCACCGGGCGCCCGCGTCAACACGCTGATGAGCGAATCGGGTTCGGGATAGGGCAGCGGATTGATCAGGACGCCGTTCACGACGCTGAACACGGCCGTGTTCGCGCCGATGGCGAGCGCCAGCGTGAGCAGCACGGCGATGGTAAACGTCGGATTCCGACGGAGCCCGCGAACCGTCTGGCGCAGATGAAGAGTCAGCAACGATCGCATCGCGTCGTACTCAGACGGAGCAATCGGGTGAGAGGTTGGCGTCGCAGGACGACAACGGCGAGATATACCCTACGCGATCGAACGACGGCGGCCCCGCCGCCGTCAATGGCCGGCGAATGCCCCTATGCGGGACGCACGTTTTCGCCGCGCGGACCTTTCGGGCCCTGCCCGCGCTCGAACGTCACTGCTTGCCCTTCACGCAGTCCCGAGAACGACACGCCGTTCAGCGCGGACTGATGAAAAAAATACTCCTGCCCATCTTCCGCAGCAATGAATCCAAAGCCTTTGTCGCCAACCAACCGCTTGACTGTGCCCTTCATCGTCGCCATGTGTGCTCCCCGTGCAGACCGACACCAACGCGCAAAACGCCGCCTGACGCTCAGGCGTAGCCCAATACTGCCTGTTCACCCACCGCCTTAGCAAGGGGACCGCATGCGTCAGCTATCCATCACTCTGCCTTCGCGAGTCGACCGGATACGATCCTGCTCGATCGTCACTTTCATGAATTCGCGATCGAAGTTCTCGTTGCTCAACTTCGACAAACGCTCCTGGACGTGTCGGTGCTTCTCATCCAGTTTCGTTGGCCATCGGACGCCGGCGCCAGACGCGGCGTCGGCGAGTTGCTTCTGCGCCTTCAGGCGGCCATCGAGCGCCGACTTCGCGAGTTTCTGCACATCGGCATCCCGCGCGTCGCCTCCTGGGGCCCGCGATAACCTGGGCCGCAGGGCCTGGGTGCAAGCCGCGGTCCAGTGCCACTAACTCGTGCTGGCGACGGCAGAGTCGTGATTGAATCAATGGCTGGATGAGCAAAGCGTTCACAAAAGAATCTGACAACGAGGACGACGACCCCGACGACGTCGTGGAAGAGCAGGAACGCGCGCAGCCTGCCGGAGTCAAGAACTACATCACACCGGACGGATTGCAACGGCTCAGAGACGAGCTCCGGTTTCTGCTCACCAGGGAACGGCGAGCCGTGACGCAGGTGGTGGCCTGGGCAGCGAGCAACGGCGATCGCAGCGAGAACGCCGACTATCAGTACGGCAAACGGCGACTGCGCCAGATCGATCGGCGGATTCGATTTCTCACCAGACGAATCGATGCCGCGGAAGTTGTGGACCCTGCAGCGCCGAGAGCCGGACGTGCGGCGACGCACGTCTTCTTCGGGGCAACCGTTCGCTACGCCAATGCCGCCGGAACCGAGCGGATTGTGCGCATCGTCGGCCTCGATGAGATCGATCTGGATCGCAGCCACATCAGCTGGATGTCGCCGCTGGCGCGCGCGTTGACGAAGGCCGGGCCAGGCGACAGCGTGACGCTTCGCGCGCCCGGAAGCACCGAGCAACTGGAGATCCTCGAGGTGCGTTACGAGCACATTCCCGTTGAACCGTTCAGCGAACCGCTGGGCGCCGAATCCGCACCCAAGACGCGACGCGACTAGTTTCCGCGTCCTCCCGCCCCACCTGTTCCACCTGTCCGGCCGCCATCACCGGCTCCACGACCGCGGAAGTTCGACTGCAGCAGATGCGTCAGCGTGTGCACGTAGCGCAGCTTGCCGTTCTCCACTCGAAAGAGATGCGTGTCAGGCGCGCCGCTGCCGCCGTTTGGACCGCCGGCGCCAAACGTGCAGAACACCACGACAGAACCCATCGTCGGGTCGACGATGAAGCGACGGTTGGCGATGTTTACACCGCTGGGAACACCGACATCGCAGCTGTCCGACGGCGATCCCCGTTGCCCGTGTGAGCGCCGCCCTTCGGTGCGATTGCACGGATAGCCCCACGGCACGCCGTCCTTCTTTCCTTCGAGAAACGCATCGAGGTAGGCATTGGCGGCGGCCACGAGCGCGTCGCGGGTGTCGCGCTGGTTCGCCGGAATGACATCCCACTTCTCCGTGGACGACCACTTCAAGTACGCCTCAGCGTTGAACAGCCAATAGCCCGTCGTCGTCCAGAGAATCTCGACCTCGGCAATCTTGTCGCGATTGACGCGCATGCGTGTGCCGAGGACGTACGGCTTCTCCTTGTTCGTCACGATCACTTCGGTGAACGTCTGGCAGGTCGACGGATCGAGCAGGCTGCGATGGTGATCGATCGTCATTGCTGTCTTGATCACGCCGCTCTTGATGTCGGCGGGTGCCGCATTCTCCATGTATCCAAGACCCGCCGCCAGCGGCAGGCCGGAGGTATCGCCGTTTGTCTGAGCGGCGATGTAGAGATCGACGGTGCGCTGCAGGCCGTCGCGCGAGCAGGACACCTGGGCGACGCTCGACGTCGGCGCCAGCAGCGCGCCAGTGAGCACAATCCCAGCGAGGGCAATCCGTGATCATCGAACTCCTCCAGAGGCGGTCGAGAATGGCGAGAATGGTAGCCCGAGTGTGCGTATGATGTCGCGCATGCCCAGGTTGGTCTCTCAACGTCGCGATGCTTACGGCCAGCAGATGTGGGCCTTCCACAATGGCCGAGGCTCCGCTGCGGAGATCGTCGAACGAGACGATGGGTTCGTGAGCTATCGCCGGGAGCAACGCGTCGTACTTCGAGGACGTGCGTCACTGGTCCGGCCCTGAGCGGAAGGCGATCCGGTTCGCGCGTGGAACGCAGCGTCGCTCGACGTCGGATGCGGTGCCGGGCGCGTCGCGCTGCACCTGCAGGAAAAAGGATTCGACGTCACCGCGATCGACAACTCACCGCTCGTCGTGAAGACAGCGATCGCGCGTGGCGTGAAAGATGCGCGTGTCCTGCCGTTCGAGAACATCACACGATTCGGATCCAATACCTTCGACACCGTCGTCATGTTCGGCAACAACTTCGGCTTGTTCGGGAGTCGTGCGCGCGCGAAGAGGCTGCTGAAGCAGTTGCATCGCATCACACGCGACGGGTGCGGTGGTCCTCGCGCAGTCGCTCGACCCGCATCAGACGCGGCAGCCAGCGCACCTCGCGTACCAAAGCCGCAATCGTCGCCGCGGGCGCCTGCCGGGACAGATCCGGATTCGGGTCCGCTTCAATGAATTCGTGGGGCCGTGGTTCGACTACCTGCTCGTCTCGGCCGCGGAGATGTCGGCGATCGTGGATGGAACCGGATGGGACGTGGACCGCTTCCTTACTGAAGCCGGGCCACGTTATGTCGCCGTGATTCGGCGAGTGTAGCCGAGTGAGCGAAACGAACGCCGGTCTGTGCGCCTCGTGCACTCACGCACGAACGGTCGAGTCATCCAAGGGAGCCACATTCATCCGATGTGAGCTCTCCTTCACCGATCCCCGATTCGCCCGCTATCCCAGACTTCCCGTCGTGCGCTGCGAGGGCTACGCGTCGCGCGACACGCGCGATGCCTGAGCTGCCGCTCAGCAATCGAGTTGGACCTCGGCTTGCTCTGCATGCATCCGAGGTTGTGATGAAAACTCCACAGGCAGATGGCAGCTCAGCGCCGCTGAACGCGACAGAGAAACCTCGTCCTCCGGTCAAGAAGCGGCCGCTGCGCGCCGTCGATCGAAGCGACGCGTCATCTCGGCGCCACTGAGGATCAGGTGTCAGATACGCAAGCTCCGGCAGGCGAAGCTTACAAAGACGAGCCTAAGCAAGGCTGAAGAGTGGGCCCCCCGGGGATCGAACCCGGGACACCCTGATTAAAAGTCAGGTGCTCTACCACTGAGCTAGGGGCCCGGGCTCAGGAGAAACCCGAATTGTACCATGCCCCTTTCGGAGCGACTAGCGATGCGCGCGCCGTGGCTGCAGTCGCTCTGCGAGTGTATAGAGCGTATACGGTGACGCGAGCTCCATCTGATCGACTGTGTCAGGATGCGCAGCTGGTGCGCTCGCGGCCTTGAACACGGCCTTGCGCAACACCAGCTTGTCCACTTCGTTCGTCACCCAGCGCGCCGACACGAATGAGATGAAGAGATCGCTCAGCCCCAGGAGCACCAGACCAACGCTGCCGTTGGCATTGAGCGTCGAGCCCGCTGCCTGAATCGCCCAGAACAGGCAGAGGGTCACGATCACTCCCGTCAGGATGTTGCCAACGATGCCGATGCGGACGACGCGAGTCCCGCCAGGCGTCAACGTCACGATTGACGGCAGCAGGCGCGCGTGGTCTGACAAAACTGCATTGAGTGCCCCACCGACTCCGCCGATGACAAGCGCCACAAACCAAAGAAAGGACGTCATGGCTGCTAGACCATTCTCCTGGGGCCCGACGTCATGTCCGGCCCGTTCGGAGAGGAGAACGTCGGCGGCAATACTCCGGTACACGCTGAGGTGCTCCGCCTTGCCGCCGTGCTGGGCTTCATGACAATATGCGCCAGGGGCGTACTCCATGGCTCGGGCCAGTTATGACGAATCCGCCTGTCTCCAATCCCCCGTCGATCGAACTGCTCAGACGCGCACGCGCCGGCGACAACAACGCGCTCGATCGTCTGTTCCAACGCTATCTCCCGTCGCTGCATCGATGGGCGCATGGTCGGATTCCCCGCTGGGCCCGCAATTCTGTTGATACGGCAGACGTGGTGCAGGAAACGGTTCTGCAGACGATCCGCAATCTCGGTTCGTTCGAGCCCCAGCGCGAAGGCGCCCTGCTCGGATACCTGCGACGCTCACTCCTCAACCGCATCCGGGATCGATTCCGCTACGCGGCGAGGCATCCCGCTCCATCCGAGTTAACGGATACATCCGCGGACGTCGGCGCGTCTCCGCTGGAACTGGCGATCAACGAGGAAGATCGCCGTCGCTACGAGCAGGCGCTCACGCAGTTGATGCCGAGCGACCGCGAAGCGATCGTCGGGCCGCATCGAACTCGGGTACAGCTACGAGCAACTCGCACTCATTCTGAAGAAACCCACGCCCGGCGCTGCCCGAGTCGCTGTTCGTCGGGCTCTTCTCCGACTCAGCGACGAGATGCGCTGTGAGCGATGAGGAGTCAGGCGAATCGCTAGCCGCGGCTGTCGCGGATCACGCCAGCATCGACTGGCGTGAGTCCGAGCGCCTGACAGGCGCCGACCCCGACCTCGTACGCCAATTCAAGAGTCATCTCAGACATCGGCCAGGCGCGCCGCGCGACCGTCGTCGCCGATCACTCGCGCAGTGCGCGAGCCCTGCTCGCGCTGTCGCTCGCGGTTGCGACGATCACGCTCGACCAAGCTCGCGCTGGCCTTTGTCGGCATCGTCGTCGGCTGGTCGCTCGTCGCGTCGGGGACGGTGCCGTGGGCGTCGAGCCTCAACGTATTGCTGTTTGGCGTGTCGGGCATCCTGCTCGTGGCCGGCAGCGCGCGCGATCAACGCGTGCGGGCTCTCGGCCTGCTGTTTCTCGTCATCGCTTCGTCCTTCAATAACGGTCCATTGCTCCTGCTCCTGAACGGGAGCGTGTTGTCGACGCTGGCGTCGCATCGCCGCCCCGCTCTACACCGAGGCGTTTCTCGCGCTCGCACTGTGGCAGTTCGTGTGGCTCTTCCCAAGCGAGCCCAAGCCGCGCTGGGCCCGGACGATCGGCAAGACGTTCCTCGTCGCACGCCAGCGCGTTGGCGTCACGCTCTTCCTGTCGAACGCGGTTCTGGGGTTGACGTCGTTCTCGAGCACCTCGTTCGTGGGCCAGCACGTTGTTGCTGCTCGATCGAATGACGACCACGCTGCTCTTCTGGCCCGTGCTGTTCACGGTGGCGGCGCCGGCGCATTCCGTATCTGATCTGGAAGTCACGGGTCGAGACGGCGGCAAACCGGCGAAAAATCTCCTGGTTCGTGGCCTCGCTCGGCATCGCACTCTCCCCTGTCCTGATCGCCGTGCTGCTGACGCCGCTCATCCCGGCGCTCACCAGCCCCGTTGTGGCGCGCCCGCGTCGGCGCGATCGTCTACATCGCGCTCGCGTCGATGGTGCCGACGACCGCGTACGCAGTGGCGGTGAGTCAGGTGATGGATCTGCACCTGGTGATTCGCCGGACACTGCAGTACGGCCTGGCGAAGACCTCGGTGTGGTGCGCGATCCTGTTGCCGCTCTTCTACCTGGTGTTCGACATCTACAACAACCGCTCGCTGCGCGTTGAGGAATACCTGACGGTTCGCCGGCCGTTCGAGCCTCTTCTGCTGTCGCTGGTGAGCTTTGGCATCCTGACGTTCCGTCATCAGATTCTGCAGCACGTCGATCGGTGGTTCAGCCGCGACGCCAGCGATCACACCGAGTCGCTGGCGAGGCTGGAACAGGGACTCAGATCGGCCCGGACGATTCGCGACATCTCGGGCATCCTGAAACGGGAGATCGAGCGTGCCCTCCATCCTTCGTCGGTCGCGGTCCTGATGGTGGACCCGAGCGGAAGGAACAGCTCGTCTCGCTCGAGAGTCCGGTGCCGCCGCTCGCGCATGGGATCCGCCCTGCTCGACATTCTTCGATCGATTCGAACCGAGATTCAAATCAGTTATCGCGCAGACGGTCCAGTGGCCGGGCTGCTTGCCAGCCGCCGATCGCGCATGGCTCACGAACACCGGGTTCGGGTTCTTTTCACCGCTGCTCGGATCGCCGGGCATCCTGCTCGGAGTCGTCGGAATCGGCGAGAAGACGAACGGTCTGCCGTACACCGAACGAGACCGCATGCTGATCACGGCGATGACCGGGCAGGCCGCGCTCAAGCTCGAGAACAGTCAGTTGCGGGAACGGGCGACCGGACAGCAGGCGCAGTCCGGAATCGGGCGATGACGCAAGTGCGGACTGGGTGAACGAACCAGCAGAGCGCTGCCCCGAGTGCCACGCGATGTGGAAGCCGGCCACGCGCCACTGCGACTGCGGCGTCGCAACGGTGGAAGCCGCGCTGCCGCTGAACGTCAAAGGCAAGTTTCAGGTCCAGCGGTTCATCGGCTCCGGCGGAACCGGCGTCGTGTATCTGGCGGTGGATCTGGCGCTCGACCGAAAAGTCGCAATCAAGACGCTGCCGGCCATTCGACTCCAACACGCCGCGCGCCTGCATCATGGAGGCGCGAGCGATGGCGAACGTCACTCATCCGAATCTCGCGCTGATCTACGGAGCGGAGGAATGGAAGGGCACGCCGCTCTCTGATCTTCGAGTACCTCGAGGGAGGAACGCTGCTCGACTCTCTCAATCGAGGTCCGATCTCGCTCGAAGAGGTCATCGAGCTCGGGACGCAGCTCGCCGATGCGCTTGACCTCATGCACGCCTCCGGCGTGCTTCATCGAGATATCAAGCCGAGCAACATCGGCTACGCCTCGGATGGCACACCGAAGATTCTGGACTTCGGCCTCGCCGAAAATCCTCGAAGCATTCGCGCAACGAAGGCACGCCGCCGGCCGTTCTCCCGAGCGAGCCCAGCTGTCATCGCCGAACTGGCGTGGGGCGTTGAACCGACAGCGAGCCTGACCGTGACGCAGCAGCTGGTCGGTACACCTTTGTACCTGTCGCCGGAAGCGCTGGCCGGTCAGCAGCCTCAGCCGTCCTTCGATTTGTGGGGCCTTGGCGTCGTTCTCGTATCAGGCGTATGCCGGCCGGCATCCGCTGGCGGGCGAATCGATCGTCGATCTCGTCAAGACACTGAAACGCGGCGCGCTTCCCGATATTCGGGATTCTCGCGCGGACTGCCCCGCCGCATTTGCCGCTTTCCTCAATGATGCGCTCTCGCCCGTCGTCGCGCGACGGCCGGTTACCGCGGCGGATCTGCGAACGCGGCTCCGCTGGTTGCAAGGTCATCTCTTCCCGCAGGCCAGCTGAGAAAGATTTCCTGTACCGGGTGAGCGTGAGCGGCGTTCTCCGATGGACGGGCATTTTCATCCATCGAGGTCGTCATGACGCCAGCGCAAGAAGTCGACTACATCCTTAACGATTGTTTCTTTGCTGTGGGCCAGGCCGTCGGCACACAGAAGAGCCTTGATTTCAACGTCATCCCGTGGTGGCGGGCCCGCTACCGCGCATTCTTCCTCCACGCCATGTCGGCGAACGGCAACTCCTGGCTGCGCGATCGCCATCGCGTCACCGCCGTCGGTCGCTTCCTCGGTCAGCGTGCGCTGCATCATGCGGCAGACAAACCCTCGATCGATCTGAGCACAGCGGCGCTGGCGTCGAACGACGTCGAGACCGGGTGCCGTATGAATGCGGAACGCGAAGGCGTGTCCGCGCCGCGACCGGGCCAGGCGTAAGCCGCGCCCCGTTTGTACCGATTACATGAACTCGGCGTTCTAGCCGATCAACGCGTCCGAGCTGACGTGGAGCCTATTCAGCGAAGGAGACCACTCGTGAACACACAAGACACCGGAAATCCGTTCCAGACGGACGTGACCGAGTCGCTGTCGACATCGACGGACACGTTCAACTCACCGTCGCCGTCGAAATCCAGGAGCTCGAGCGCCAGGTCGAATACATCGTCGACGACTGCTTCTTTACCGTGGGCCAGGTCGTCGGCATGCGGACGACCGTCGACTATGACGCTGTGATCTGGTGGCGGGATCACTATCGCGAGAAGTTCCTGGCGGCGATGATGGCGTTCGGCAACCGCTGGATGGAGGATCGCTCCAACGTCACCACCGTGGCGATCATGCTGGCCGAGCGTGCCGTTCGTTACTCGGAGGGCAAGCCGTCGATCGACGCCGAGGCCGCACGCAGGGCCGCGGCCGACGTCGAGCGCCACTGTGAGCTGCACGCGCGGCGTGCCGCACGCCGAAGTGGACTCGATCCGTCCGATGCATCGGCCACGCGCATTGCCGGATACTGGTGCACCTTCTGAGCACTTATCCCTGATCAGCCGACACGATCTTTGCTGTCGTGATCGCCTGACCCACGTGGCGGGTCGAATGCTCCGCCGCGTGGAACAACAAACCGAGGACCGTCGTCGGCAAACCGGCTCGTCCGAGCTTGCGCTCGTCGAGGAGTGACTCCTTCGATGTGTCGGCAAGCTGCTTCAGGGCGCGGTCGATGATTTTGCCGACGTCGGTCACCACCGCGTCCAGCGATGCAGGCGGATCTCCCGCCGTGCCCTCTTCACGAAGCGCAGTCCTCTGCGCGTCGGTCAGCAGCTCACCGCGGGCGTAGGTGAAGAGGCGATCGAGCGCTCCTCCGGTGTGACGGACGTGAAAGCCGATCGACGCCGCACCGCCTGGCCGCAGCCACACGTTTTTCGCAGGAATCAGCGGCACGATGCTCTCGAGATCTTCGCGCACCTGAATCAGCGCGTGAACGACGGGCATCAGCAGCGGCTCATAGCCGGCAACCGGTCCGCGCTGCCAGACTTCTGGTGGGGGCATAGCACTCATGTCTCCACTTTATCCCGACTTGCTCGCCGAAGCGCGAAGGCGGGACGCATTCCTGCTACGCTGTCGCCCGTTCCCGACGTGGCGACCACCGAGTACGATCCTCAGCTCGCAACGCTCACGAAGACACCGCCCTCTGGCGACCAGTGGGTACACGAGATCAAGCTCGATGGCTATCGCGTCGGCTGCGTGATTTCGAACGGTCGCATCCGGCTGGTCAGCCGGAACGGACTGGACTGGACAGCCAGGTTTCCTGAAATCACTGAAGCCATCGGCGCGCTCGGCATCACGAACGGGCTGATCGACGGCGAACTGGTGGTGATGCGTCCCGGACGGGCGCAGCAGCTTCGAAGCGATGCAGCAGGCGGTGGCGAAACGCTCGCCGCGAAAGGGCTCGTCTACTTCGCGTTCGATCTGATCCATCTCGAGGGCGAACGCATCGAGCGCGCAGCCTCTCGAGGAGCGCAAGGCTCGCCTGCTGAACCTGATCGGAACGTCGAAGACCGGACGAGCTCCGCTACACCGAACACGTCGAAGGACGTGGCAGCGACGTCTTCGCGCAGGCATGCAGCCTCGGACTGGAAGGCATCATCTCCAAGCGGCGTGACCTGCCGTATCAACCCGGACGACGAGACAGCTGGCGCAAGATCAAGTGTCTTCGGCGAGGCCTGTTCGTCGTCGGAGGGTTCACCGATCAGGAGGGAGCGCAGAAAGGGCTCGGCGCGCTGCTCGTCGGACGCTACGACGGCAAGCGGCTCGTCTACTGCGGCCGCGTCGGCACCGGCTTCACGCAAACCGTGGCTCGTGACCTGCGAACGCGGCTCGAGGCGATCGAACAACCCGACGTGTCCGTTTGATCCACCGCCCGTCGGGCCACTCGCGCGGACCGGACACTGGGTCAGGCCGACGCTGGTCTGCGAAGCGACCTTTATCGAGCAGACCGAACGCCGGGATGCTTCGTGCGCCGGCGTTTCAGGGCATCAAGACCGGGAGTCAAGCCGCGCGACGTCGTCGTCACCGCCACCTGAAGATCTTCAGCGCGATCGCGAACGGCAGGATCGTCCATCCCGCCATGATGGCCAGTTCGTTCCAGATGGACGCGAACGATGCGCCTTCGAGGATCGACGGCGCGCAGCGCATCGACGAGCGCCGTCAGCGGCAGCAACTGGATGAAGGGCTGAACCGCATCCGGGAAGTTCGACGCTGCGAAGAAGACGCCACTCAGCACCCACATCGGGACCGACATCATGTTCATCAAGCCCGACGCCGCTTCGAACGTGCGTGCACGGCTCCCCATCAGCAGCCCAAGCGCGCCCCACATCAGGGCGCCGAGGATCGCGACCAGGGCGATGCTGACGAATCCACCACGAATCGGCATGCCAAACGCAATGGCGCCGAACAGCAGCGGAGCCGCGACCTCGGGCCCGAGAAAGACGAGTCGAGCGAGCACGGGCGCGATCAGGTAGTCGCGCCGGCGCATCGGGCTGGCGGCCAGACGCTTCAGCAGCTTTCGCAGTCGCGCCTGCACGGTCATGAACCCGATGCTCCAGAGCCCGTTGTTCATGATGCTGAGGCCGATGATTCCCGGAATCAGCCAGTCAACGTATCGCGAGCCGGGAATCGCGATCAGATCCTCCTTCGCGCGCCACGGCTCCTGTCTCCCGGCGGCCCCCTTCAACACATCGTCAACGACGAGTCGTGCGAGCCGGCTTTCGTCGCGCATCGGATCGAAGCGATAGGTTGGTGGATTGCCACGGCTCGACGATCAGGTGCACCTCGCCGTTTCGCAGCGCTCGCAGCTGGTCGTCGGCCGGGACCTCCTTCACGACGACGTCCTTCGCCGATGAGAGCGCCTGCCGAAGCGCATCGGAGCCCGGACCCGGGCGCGATTCCCACGCGCACGGTCTGCGCGCCGCTCGCGGGAAACGCGATGGCCATCGCGACCGACATCACGATTGGAAAGAGGAACGTCCAGAACAACGCTTCCGGCTCGCGCACGAATTCGCGCAGCCGCGCGAGCGTCAGCTCGAGGATCGGCGGATACGTTCCGCTGCGTTGGGTCTCACTGGTCACGCGTATCCCCTATTCCTCGCGAAGGTGGCGGCCGGTGAGCGACATGAACACGTCTTCGAGCGTGCCCTGGTGCACGACGACCTTCGGCGCGGCGAGCGCGGCGATCAGATTCTTCGGCGTGTCCTCGGCGATCACGTGGCCCTGGTCGACGATGGCCACGCGATCGCACAGCGTCTCGGCCTCGTCCATGTAGTGCGTGGTGAGAACGACCGTCCCGCCCGCTGCGCGGAACCGCGTCAGGACGCCCCACAGCTGACGACGCGACTGCGGATCCAGTCCCGTGGTCGGTTCATCGAGGAACAGCAGATCGGGATCGCCGGCGAGCGCGCACGCGATCGAGAGACGCTGCTTCTGGCCACCGGAGAGCTTCACGACCCAGCTGCGGCGCTTGCTTTCGAGCTCGACGAGCCCGAGCAACTCGTCGACGGTCTTGCCGCGGTTGTAGAACGATCTGAAAAGCCGGAGCGTCTCTTCGACCGTCAGCTTGTCGGTGAACTGCGTCTCCTGGAGCTGCACGCCGAGGCGTTGCCGCAACTGTTGCTCGTCGGTCTTCCACCGGCGACCGAGCACTTCGACGTCTCCACCATCAGGGGTGAGCAACCCTTCCAGGATCTCGATCGTCGTCGTCTTGCCGGCGCCGTTCGGACCGAGCAGACCGTAGCACTCGCCGCGACGCACCTCGAACGACAGGCCGTCGACTGCGACGACATCGCCGTAGCGTTTCTGCAAATTTTGGCATCGCACTGCAAGTTCCACGTCGCTCAATTCTCCACGCAAAGTGCAATTCGCGTTAGACTTCTAGCTGCGTGCCCGATACCGTAATCGTCGCGGCTCCTGAATATCTGCCAGCGCTCCAGGAGCAAGGCGACTTTGGCGATGCGCTGGCCTTCTCCGATGCCGACGCGCTGAAAGCGCTCGAGGCCATCACTCGCGATCGTCCCAAGGTCATCGCGCTCGAGAAGCAGTTCGCAGCCACGTCGCGCGGCGCCGCGCTCATCAAGCGCATCAAGGCCGACCCCAAGCTTCGCAAATGCGAGATCCGTGTCGTCTCGCACGAGGGAGACAGCGAGGAGCGTCCCGCAGCCCGACGCCGCACCGCAAGGGCCGAGACTGAGGCGCGCCGGTCAAGCTCGATCAGCGAGGCACGCGACGCGCTCCACGCGTGAAGATCGTCGACGGCGTGGAAGTGCTGATCGATGGCAGCCCCGCGGTGCTCATCGACCTGTCGGTCGTCGGGGCTCAGGTGGTGTCACCCACGATCCTCCGGCCCAATCAGCGCGTGCGCATGATCCTGCCGGATGAGGAACGTCCGATTCGCTGCCTCGCCGGCGTGGCGTGGGCAGCGTTCGAGATGCCGAAGAGCGGACCTCGTTATCGCGCCGGGATCGAGTTCTTCGATGCCGAGTCGGGTAACCTCGATCGCTTCATCGAGCAGAACAAGCTTCCTTAGGCGAGTCTCAAGACTCACCTCTACGTTTGTAGAGGCGGGCCTTCAGGCCCGCCTACGCCAGCCATCGCTCGACGACCGATCCAGTTTCGAGAATCGTCTCCGTTCGATCCGATCCTGTCGAGATGATCGCGCAGTCAACGCCGGTCACCTCTTCGAGACGACGAACGTAGCGTCGCGCCTCCTCCGGCAGATCCCTCGAAGCGCGTCACGCCACGCGTCGGCGTCGACCACCCGGGCATGCGCTCGTAGATCGGTTCAGCGCCAGACAGACATCGCAGGTCGGCCGGGAACTCGCTGAGCGTCCCACCGCTGGTCTTGTAGCCCGTGCAGATCAACACCTCGGACAGTCCGTCGAGCACATCGAGCTTGGTCAGCGCCAGCGCGTCGAGTCCGTTGATGCGGGCCGAGTAGCGGACGACGACCGCATCGAACCACCCGCAGCGGCGCGGCCGGCCCGTCGATGCGCCGTACTCCTGACCGCTTTCACGAAGTCGATCGGCCAGCTCGCCTGACAGCTCGGTCGGCAGCGGCCCCTCACCGACACGCGTCGTGTACGCCTTGGCCACACCGAGCACACCACCGATCGCGCGCGGCGGCACACCGAGCCCCGTGCAGACTCCCTCCAGCAGAGGCATTGGACGAGGTGACGAACGGATACGTGCCGTGATCGATGTCGAGCAGCGTCGCCTGCGCGCCCTTCGAACATCACGTTCTTCCCTTCGGCCATCAGGCGATGCAGCGCGAGCGAGACGTCGGTGACCCAGGGACGCATCCGCTCGCCCGCGGCAACCACCTGATCGAGAGACCGGCTTCCAGTCGAGCGTCGAGTCCTTGATCATGCGGTTGCGCGCGCTGACGTTCTCGCGCACTTCCTCGGCGAGCGCGTCGCGATCGCCGAGCAGGTCGCAGACACGAATGCCGCGTCGTCCGATCTTGTCCTCGTAGGCAGGCCCGATGCCGCGCGACGTCGTGCCGATCTTGCGCTCGCCGCGACGCGCCTCCGACAGCACGTCCAGCTCGCGGTGATACGGCAGGATGATGTGCGCCTTCTCGCTGACGAGCAGCCGGCCGTCGACGCCGATGCCGTTGCGCGCCAGCTCGTCGATCTCCACAAACAACGCCTGCGGATCGATGACGACGCCGTTGCCGATGACGCACGTGACGCCGGGATGCAGGATGCCGGACGGAATCAGGTGGAGGACGAACTTCTTGCCCTTCACGTAGACCGTGTGCCCCGCGTTGTGCCCACCCTGATACCGCGCGACCGCCGAGAAGTGCGGCGTGAGCATGTCGACGATCTTGCCCTTGCCTTCGTCGCCCCACTGCGCCCCGAGAACTGCGATATTCGTCTTCGACATTCGGTATATCGTAATCCACGATCGATGATTCATCTCGATGGCAACCGCTGACACTCGACGATCTCGTCGCCATCGCGTCGATCGGGAGACCGGTCTCGCTGAGCGCCGAGGCGCGCGAGCGCGTGACGGCGTCGCGCACCGTCGTCGATACGTTCGCGCGCGGCGACCAGCCGGTCTACGGCATCAATACAGGCTTCGGCAACTTCGCCGAGGTTCGCATCCCGAGCGACTCGCTCGCCGAGTTGCAGGTCAACCTGCTTCGCAGTCACGCGGCCGGTGTCGGCGACCCGCTTCCGGTTCCGGTCGTGCGCGCGACGATGGCCCTGCGCGCCAATGTACTGGCGAAGGGCTTCTCCGGCATTTCGCTCGAGACGCTCGAGCGCCTGATCGATCTGCTGAATCGCGGCGTGCATCCGGTGGTGCCGTCGCGCGGATCGGTTGGCGCGAGCGGCGATCTGGCGCCACTCGCCCACCTGGCGCTGGTGCTCATCGGCGAAGGTGAGGCCTGGCACGACGATCGGCGCGAGCCCGGCGCGGCCGCGTTGTCGCGCGCGGGACTCGCGCCGCTCACGCTGGCTCCGAAAGAAGGCCTGGCGCTCATCAACGGCACGCAACCGTCCACGGCCCTGCTCGGCCTCGCCCTGCATGCCGCGCTGCGGCTCGTGCGTGCGGCCGATATCACTGCGGCGCTGAGCATCGACGGGCTTCAGGGCTCGACTCGTCCGTTCGATCCCCGCATTCACGCGGCGCGCGGGATGGCCGGCCAGTCAGCGTCCGCCGAAAATCTCAGGAATCTGTTGGAGGGGAGCGCCATCAACGCCGCGCACGCCAACTGCGGGCGTGTACAGGACGCCTATTCCATGCGCTGCGCTCCCCAGGTCCACGGAACGGCGCGCGACGCGATTCAATTCGCGTGCGCGACGTTTCTCGCGGAGGCCAACGCAGCCACCGACAACCCGATGGTCTTCGCGGACACCGGCGAAATCGTCTCGGGCGGCAACTTTCACGGCGCCCCGGTGGCGCTTGCCGCGGATGTGCTCGCGATCGGCCTCACCCATCTCGCGACGATCAGCGAACGGCGCTCGGATCGGCTCGTGAATCCTGCCAGCAGCGGCCTGCCGGCCTTCCTCACTCGCCACGGCGGCCTGCAGTCGGGCTGATGATGGCCCAGGTGACCGCTGCCGCACTGACGTCGGAGCTCAAGACGCTCGCGCATCCGGCCAGCGTCGACACGATCCCGACATCCGGCAACAAAGAAGATCACGTGAGCATGAGCATGGCGGCTGCGCTCAAGGCCGATCGCGCCGTCACGCTCGCGCGTGACGTCATCGCGATCGAAATGTTGTGCGCGTGTCAGGCGATCGATCTCCTCGACGGACTTGCGACATCGGTGCCACTCGCGCGCGTGCATACGCTCGTGCGTACCCGTGTCCCGACGCTTGCGTCGGATCGCGCGCCATCGCGAGACATCCACGAGATCTCGCGACTGATCGCGAGCGGCGAGATAGATCGCGCATGCGCATTGAAAGTCAATTGATTTATTTTTTTCAAATCGATTGACAAGCGAGCGCAGGCTTCTTACTTTCTGATCTTCGCGGAACGCGCGCTCGCGATTCGCGAACCCCACGTCATGCTAATCCGCGCGCGCCCACCGTACACCTCGCGCCACCAACGAAGAAGCTGGACGTGCAGTACATCGAAGCGACGATCATGTCGTGTCGTGTTTTGCGACATGACGCGCGCGTCGCGCAAAAGGATCTACGATAGCGTCGTGTCGTTATTTCGACATTGCGATCGCGCAAACGTCCGAGGGAGCACTGCTACGATGTCGGTAGACAGTCATCGCGTGAACGAGAGCGTTTGACATTCCGGTCGCAGTGCCGGAATATGTGCGGCCTCTGTGCGCGACAGCACGGGCCACGATTCGGTGAGTCGGCGACCAGAACGGTCGCCTTCGTGAACGACGGAGTGGTGGAATGACGAGTGCACCAACTGGGTTCGATCGACGCGTGCAGAGCGCGCTCGACGCTTCGCCCTCACGGATTCCAGTCGTCCTGGGGGGATGTGGAACCGGTCGGACGTCCTTGCTCCTGCGTCTTCGGGATCGGATCGGACGCAGCGCGGCCCAGTACATCGACGTGGAGCGTTGCGCCACCACGCCGGAACGATTTCTCGCCGCTGTCACATCGACCTCGCCCTTCCGCTGGCATGGCGCAGAGACGGTGCCCACGAGTGCCCGGGAAGCCTTCGACGCGCTGCTGGCATTTTTCGATACCGCTCGCGCGCCCGGCGGCGAGCCGTGCACCTTCCTGCTCGACGAAACGCTCGAACTCCGGACGTTTGAAAGCTTTCCGGGTCTTCGCCATGTCATCCGCGAGCTCGTGGACGCCCTGGCCGACAGCCCGAACCACTTCGTGCTGACGACGCGGTATGTCGCGCGGGCGCACCGGTTCCTCCGCGATGCAACAGCGCGGTTCGAGGTGATGCACGTCACCTCGCTACAGCCACCCGACGTGACCGACGTCCTCGCTCCCGTCTTCGGCGGCTACGAGCGCATGGCCACTGACGACCGCGACTACCTCGGTCGCACCGTTCAGGCGCTGACAGACGGGCGCGTCGCCTACGTCAAGGCCATCGGCGACGAGATGGCGCGACCCAGCGGCACATCGGATCCGATCAGCGCCCTCACGGCGCTGCTCTCACCGGATGGCGCGCTCACGAACTGGTGCCGCTTCTGTTACGAGCTGCGCCTGCATCGCGCACGCGGCTACGGCGCGCTGAAAGCGATTCTCGACATCCTCGCGGAAGAGGAAGGGCTGACGCTTACCGAGATCTCGCATCGCCTGCGTCGCACGCCTGGGTCCACGAAGGACTATCTCTCGTGGCTCGAGGACGTCGACCTCGTCGTCTCTCGTCAGAAGCGGTACAGCTTCACCGATCCGGTGCTCCGCCTCTGGGTGCGCCTGCACTGCCATCCCGTCGAGCCGACCGACGAGGACGTCGTACGCGAGGTCCAGAACTACGCGATGGCGCGTGTGCCACCGCGTGAGGCCGTGCCGGCGCTCGCCTATGCAGGCGTCGACGCCTCTCCCGAAGAGCGCAAGAGCTGGGGCATCATCGAGATCGACTAATGCAAGATTCAAAAGGCAAAATGCAAAATGGACTTCGGCTCCATTTGCATTTTGACTTTTGCATTTCGCATTACACGCTTCAGAGTGCTGGCCGATTGATCATGAACGTCGCCATCGCGTGAAGGAACTCACGCAGCAGCGACGCGGCATCGTCTGGGAGGCGCGCGTCGTCGAGCGCGCGATCCATCAGCGTCACCCACCGGTTCCTCGCCGCCTCATCGATCGCAAACGGCGCATGACGCATCCGCAAACGTGGATGCCCGCGCTGCTCGATGTATCGCGGCGGCCCACCGAAGCGCCCGATCAGGAAGTCGCGCAGTCGCTCTTCCGCCCCGGTCAAGTCGTGCGCCGGGTACATCGGCCCGAGCACATCGTCTCCAGGCACCTGCGCGTAGAACGCGCGCACAAGCCGGGCGAAGCCATCCTCGCCGATGGCGGCGTAGAGTTCTTCTTCGTTCATTCGAGTTTGGTGAGCGCCAGGCGCGCGGCTTCCTGCTCCGCTTCTTTCTTCGCGCGCCCCGTGGCGGTGCCGAGCACTTCGCCGTTCACGACCACTTCGACGCTGAATGTCTTACGGTGATCGGGACCCGCTTCGCCTGAGACGCGATATTCCGGGAGCGGCCGGCCAAGCGCCTGCAGTCGTTCCTGCAACGCCGACTTGTGATCGCGGACGAATGTCTGGGCACTCCCTTCGTCGAGCGCGTCCTTCAGTTCTCGACGCAGAAACGCCTCCGCCGCTTCGAGACCGCCATCGAGATAGAGCGCCGCAATCAACGCCTCATACCCGTCGGCAAGGAGCGCCTGTTTGAAGCGGCCACCGGTCTTCTCTTCACCGCGCCCGAGGATGAGATGCTCTCCCAGCCGTAGTTGCTCAGCATGCCGTGCGAGCGACTGCGTGGAGACGACCGCCGCCTTCACCTTGGACTTCTGCCCCTCGTCGTAGTCCGGGTACTGATGGAACAGCGCATCGGCGACGACCAGGCCGAGCACCGCATCGCCGAGGAACTCGAGCGACTCGTTGTCGGCCACACCACCTGAGGCGTCTTCTGCCGCTCGCGACTTGTGCGTGAGCGCGTGCTCGAGCAACCCGCGATCGCGAAAGCGGTATCCGATGCGCACCTGAAGGTCGTCGAACTCGTCACGAAGGCGGACGACCTTCGCGCCGACGTCCTGTCGATGGCTGTCGATGATGCGGCGTGCCTCCTCGGCCAGGTCGTCGGCGACAGCAATGCGGATCTCGCCGAGCGCGCTCACGGCCATCGGCCACACCGAGTGCGTCTGCCCCGACAGGCGGAAGCTTGGAATCCCCTGGCTGTCGAGCAACGCGATCACGACACTGGCTTCGATGTCCGATGAAGTGGTGAAGACGACCGTCGGTGTCATGGTTGATGTGCTGATCTGTGATTATCGATTCGTTGATGATTGTTGATCCGTGATTGATGATTCATTTGTGGATGCGACCGCAATCTCCAATCAGCAATCAACCGTCACCAACGAATCGACAATCCACAATCGCGCATTCCTCAGTTGATCTTGATGAGCACCATGGTCATGTCGTCGTGCTGCTGCGGCAGCGCCCGCAAACGTGTGGACGTCACTCAGGATGCGCGCGCTCAGATCGTCCGACTTCAGATCACCGTGGCACCCGGCCAGGTCCACGAGCCGCTGATCGCCAAAGCAGTCGCCCTGCTCGTTCATCGCCTCGCTGATACCGTCGGTGTAGAGCACGAAGAGGTCGCCGCGACCGAGCGGCAGCGTCACTTCTTCGAGCAATCGATCGAAGGTGTCGCCGAGATCGAACTGCAGCCCGAGGACCAGGCCGTCCGGCGTGAGGACCTGCGGCGTGCGCGAGAGCGCGTCAGGCCCGGGGACATAGA
The DNA here is from genome assembly GCA_963772955.1 of uncultured Acidobacteriota bacterium. Lineage (GTDB taxonomy): Bacteria > Acidobacteriota > Vicinamibacteria > Vicinamibacterales > UBA2999 > Gp6-AA40. The sequence continues at coordinate 36,801 of CAVYZF010000003.1, forward strand.
TCATCGGACAATGACCCGCCCGCGCGAATGTGATCGTCTGGGCGTGCAGGTCGACCACCGCGTAGGTCATCGTGATGAAGCTGCGCGAATCGAGATGCTTGGAGATGATGCTGTTCGCTTCGATGAGCAGCGTGCGCGGCGACACGTGATGGCGACTCAGGGACAACATCAGCCCCTTGAGCTCCGCCATGTAGAGCGCCGCGGACGTGCCCTTCCCGGCGACGTCGGCAATCAGGATCCCGAGACGATCGTTGTCGAGCGGCAGAAAGTCGTAGTAGTCGCCGCCGACTTCGCGCGCGGGCTCGCAATGCCCGGAGAGTGACAGGCCGGCCATCTGCAGCGGCCGCGGCAGCAGCGACATCTGGATGCTGCGCGCAATCTTCAGTTCCTGCTCGAGGCGTTCCTTCTCCGCCTTCTCGAGCAGCAGACCTTCGATGCTCGCCGTCATCGAGTTGAACGATCCCGCCAGCTCGCCCAGCTGGTCGCGCGAGCGGATCGCGATCTTGTGACCGAAGTCACCACGGCGCACGCGTTCGGTGCCGGCAAAGAGCTCGTGCACCGATCCCGTGATCGACCGGGCGAGCGAGAGCCCCATGACGAGTGCGACCGCCTGGATCACCAGGAACAGGAAGGCAATCACCGCGAGGAGGATCAGGAAGATCTGTCCGAGGTTGTAGTTGTCGAGTGGCGCGAACGATTGTCCGGAGAGATACCGGTAGACCGCCGCCGGCCCCATCCGGAAACCCACCGTGAGAGGACTCGTCTCGCCAGTCTTCCAGTCGGTGTAGTCGAGGAACGCCACCCATCCAAGCGGCTCCTGCTGCTCGCCCAGTCGCAGGTTCACCGGGCCGACGACCAGCCGCCCTCTGCGCTCGTTCGCCGCGGATTCGGTCCGTCGATCGACCAGCTCCACGATCGTGTACGACTCGATCGTGATGCCCATCTCGTCGTGAAACTCCCGAATCAGCGCATCGCCGAACGGGATGTCCACGACGAGCGCGGACCTGAAGCCGGGGGGCCATGTGATGGCGCGTGCGGCGAGAGCGGTGCTGCCTTCTGCCTGATAGGTGATGAGGCTCGCAAACCCGCCGCACGGCACCCAGGTTGGGATGCTTTGCGGTGCCGCGATGTGGCTCCAGGGACCGCCGACGACTTGTGGCGCGGGCGAGCTCGCGTCGCTGTTGCCGCAGCGACCGTCTGACGGCACGAGCGCGTATGAGACGAGCGGATACCTCTCCGCTGCCGCACTCTGGCGCGTGACGAGACCAGCAGTGAGTTGCGCCGGCGGTCGACGCCGGGTCGAGCGTCGGGGCCGCCGCCTGCGCCAGAAACCGGGCACCGTCGACGACCGACGTGACGTGGTTGCGAAGCATGAACGCGCTGACGTTGAAGAAGAAGAGCAGCCCGCCGAGCGTGAAGAAGATCGCCACCAGCAGCACCGGCACGACGCCGATGAAGACGTAGGAGAGGATCAGCTTTCGCCGGACGCGCCACAGCAGGCGATGACGTGCGAGCACGTAGACTCGATACCCGATCGCCACCGCGCTGACGAGAATCGCAAGGCCGCCCAGCGTGTCGATCGCGCCGAACAGTCCCGGCTGCAGCTGCGCGAGACGACCGAGCCATGCGACGAGCTTCAGCGCCACGCCTGCGATGAGCAGACGGCCGGCAAACGTCTGCGTCAGCCAGGCGCGCACGGCGTCGAGGCGTGTAGTGGGCACGGTGTCTGGTGTGAAGGGTGGCAGCTGGCAGTAAGTCTAGAGTACCCTTCCAATCATCGTGAAGCTGCGCGACAACGCTCGATTCAGCACGGTGTGCATCCACGCGGGCCAGGAACCCGATCCGTCGACTGGCGCGATCATCACGCCCATCTATCAGACCTCGACCTACGTGCAGGAGGCGCTCGGCAAGCACAAGGGCTACGAGTACGCGCGCACGCAGAACCCGACGCGCAGCGCGCTCGAGGCCAACCTTGCGGCGATCGAGAACGGTCGAGCCGCGTTCGCGTTTGCCTCTGGCATGGCCGCGACCGGTGCCGTGATGACGCTCCTCAAGGCGGGCGATCACGTCGTCGTCACCGACAATACCTACGGCGGCACGTATCGATTGTTCGAGCGCGTGCTGCGGAAGTATCAGCTCGATTTCACCTACGTCGATACCTCTGATCTGGAGGCCATTGAGGCCGCCATCCGTCCGGACACGCGGATGCTGTTTCTCGAGACGCCGACGAACCCGACGCTGCGACTCACCGATCTCGTCCGGCGCCTGCGAGATCGCCCACGCCCGCGACGTCATCGTCGTCGTCGACAACACGTTCGCCAGTCCCGCGATTCAGCGACCAATCGACTTCGGCGCCGACCTCGTCGTCCACAGCACGACGAAGTTCCTGAACGGCCACAGCGACAGCGTCGGCGGAGTCGTCGATCGCTGTGCGCGACGCCCACATCGAGTGGCTGAAGTTCGTCCAGAACGCCGAGGGCGCGATCCTCGGACCGATGGACGCCTGGCTCGTGCTGCGAGGGACCAAGACGCTGCCGCTCCGCATGGAACGTCACAATACGAACACGCAGGTGCTGGCCGAGTATCTCGTCTCGCATCCGAAGGTGACGCGCGTCCACTACCCAGGGCTCCCGACGCATCCACAGCACGATCTGGCGCGGCGGCAGATGCGCGGCTTCGGCGGCCTGATCGCCTTCGAGCTCGGCTCGCTGGAACGGGCGCGGACGCTGCTGAACAACGTCCGCCTGATGTCTCTGGCAGAGAGCCTGGGGGGCGTCGAAACGCTGATCTCTCATCCCGCGTCGATGACGCATGCGTCAGTGCCGCTCGGAGCGGCGTCTTCAGATCGGCTTGACTGAGGATATGGTGCGGATCTCGGTCGGCATCGAAGACGTCGACGATCTGAAGGAAGACCTCGAACAGGCGCTCGCCTGCGTCTGAACACTCACCGGAACCCTGCGTGGCCGAACAACTCATCGATCTGCTGCTCCACGTCGACCGCCATCTCCTCGAGCTCGTCGCCAACTACGGCGTCTGGATCTACGCGATCCTCTTCCTCATCGTGTTTGCCGAGACTGGGCTGGTGGTCACGCCGTTCCTGCCGGGAGACTCGCTGTTGTTTGCGACAGGTGCGCTGGCCGCCAGCGGGGCGCTCAATGTCTGGATGGCTCTCACCCTGATGCTGGCCGCCGCGGTCGCCGGCGATGCCGTCAACTACGCCGTTGGGCGATCGGCGGGATTGCGGGTGATCGAGCTGTCGAAAACCGACCCGCGCTGGCGGCGCTGGATCAATCCCGACTACATCGCGCGCGCACACGACTTCTTCGAGCGGCAGGGCGGCAAGGCCATCGTGCTGGGACGGTTCATGCCGATCGTCCGCACGTTCGTGCCCTTCGTCGCCGGCGTCGCGGAGATGTCCTACTCCGCGTTCGCGCTCTACAACGTGACGGGCGCCATCGCATGGGTGGGCATCTGCATCGGTGCGGGATACCTGTTCGGCAACGTGCCCGATCGTCAAGAACAACTTCTCGCTCGTCGCCCTCGGGATCGTCGTCGTGTCGCTGCTGCCGATGTTCGTCGAGTACGTGAAGTATCGCAGCGCTCCCAGGACGTAGGGCGGGTCCTGCTCTTTGCACCTGCCACCCTACAAACCCATTCCGATCCCCGCGTTGACGCGGGCGTGGAGTTCCCATCCAAAGCGAACGTCACCCGATACATAGACGCGGTCGGTAATCCAGCCGCGGACTCCTCCACCCGCTGTGAAGGCGCCTTCATATGAGGTGAAATCGAACGCACCGAATCGATCGCTGTGCTGAAAGAAGCCTCCGCCAGCGACGAGGAATGGCGTGACTCGCCGCGGGCGGCCATCGCGCGGCGACAGGACGTCGAAGGTCAGATTGCCGGTCAGGAACAGATCACGATCCGAGCCGGGCCCGCGCATGTAGACGAACTCGGGGCCGACCGCCACTCGCGGCGTCAGATACACGCGCCCGGCTGCGCCGACGATCGCATGGTCGATGGTGGCGTCGTCAACGAAGCCGGCATATCCGGCGAGAAACTCGAGGGCGGGCGCCGGCCGGGCGTCAGTCGATTGCGCGAGAGCGTTGCCAGCGGTCAGCAGGAGGGCCAGGGACAGCAGGGCCGGTGAACGCATGCATCAACCTCCACTCCCTCAGGTGCCGGGTCGACGCAAATCGGCTCACGACGTGACCGACTCCTTCACCCAGGCCAAGTAGGCAGCCCCTCCGACTGCCGGATCGATGACCAGGAATTCAGGCAGCTCGTACGGATGCAGTTCCCGAAGCCGAGGCTCGAGCGCGGCTAACCGATCGGCGGTGGTCTTGATCACGATCTGATGCTCCCTGTCCTGCTCGACGGATCCCTTCCACCGGTAGATCGAGATCATCTGGGGCAGCACATTCACGCAGGCCGCGAGCCCTTCATCGACGAGCGTCTTGGCGATCGAGATCCCATCAGCCTCGGATCCGATCGTCGTCAGGACGATCCTGACGTCGAGGTTGGCAGTGGAGGTCACGTTTTTTCTTGTACTTTTCCGTCGTTTTTGTTAGTTAACAGGTGTACTTCGTCGAAAAACGCGCTATTCTCGCACGATCAGGTCGTGAAAAAGGCTTCTTCGCAGTCTCGATCGAGTTCCAGCACGGCACGACGCCGTGGACGACGGGCGATTGAGTACGCGCTGCTGTTGATCGGTTGCGTGGTGTTCGTCGATGCGCTCGTCGGGGAGAAAGGGCTGCTCGAGACCACGAAGAAGCGGCAGGAGTTCGCAGGTACTCGAGCAGTCGATCAGGCGCGCCAGAGCCGAAAATGAGCGGCTGCGCGAAGAGGCCAGACGGCTGCGCAGCGATCCAGCCGCCATCGAGGATCTGGCTCGCCGCGAGCTCGGGCTGATCAAGCCGGGCGAGCACCTGTTCATCCTCAAGGACCGACCGACCACCCTGGATCGGTAGTCCCGAGGTCAGCCCTCATCTCTCAGTGTTGCAACGGCACCGGCATCACACCTGATACGGAGTATGCCGGCAGGGGCGCCGGGAAGCCCGCCTCGCCGAACGATTCGCGGATCAATCGGTTCGTGTCGAAATACACCTGCCAATAGTGCTGGTTGGCGCAGTACGGCCGCACGCAAAGTTGTGGTCCAGCGGGCGTGAACTGGAGGACGTCGCCGTCGGGTGCCGGCGACGACAGCACGTTCGGGATCCTCGCAAGGCGATCCTTGAGCAGCCGAATCGCCTGATGGTGATCGACGCTGTTGTTGATCGTGGCGGTCATATCCACGCGGCGATACGGGTTCGCGGAGAAGTTCTGGATCGTGATGAAGTCACCGACCTTGAAGGGACGAAGGAACACGAGGAATGATCCGGCGAAATTGGCGAGGAGGCCGCCCCAGGCCACGCCGATCGCCACACCGCCTGCGGCGATGAGCGCCGCGAACGTGGTCGTTTCGACGCCAAAGAACCCGAGGATCGCCACGAGCAGGGCGGCGTTGAGCACCACGGAGAGGCCGGTCTGCAGATACTTGGTGAGCGTGACATCCAGTTGCTGTTTCAAGAGCGCGGGGCCACGTGTTCGCGTGGCGAACGCAATCAGCCAGCGGCCCACGAGCCAGAAAACGAAGGCGCCGGCGATCACAATCGGTCAGGGGCACACTGAGCTCACCGGCTGAGGCCCACCCACGTCGCACCGTGGGCGAGGCGCCGAAAGAGCCGCGAGATCGCGCAGAGAATTCGCCTATTCGCGACGTCGCCGCACCCGAGAGCCAGCAGCATACCGGCCGTCGCTTTACCGTGCCCGAAGTAGCGTGCTACAGTAGGTGGGTTCTGGTTGCTGAGACACAGCGCTCAGGGTTGACCTGAACATCCGAAAGATTCGCGAGCGTTCCGCTACAACCGACGTTCGGAGAGTTTCGGCGCACGCCATGACGCGGGGTGGAGCAGTCCGGTAGCTCGTTGGGCTCATAACCCAAAGGTCGGGGGTTCAAATCCCCCCCCCGCAACCAACACAACTTGACGGAATTAGGCCACCTGCCTCCAAGAGCTTTTCGGCATTGGCCTTCACCATGATGCTGAGCGTGTAGGGTGCAAAAACCTCATCACGCCTGAAGGGTGCACAAATTCCGTCACGCCGCCAGACGAGCACTCAGACTAGGTTCGAACGGTGGTTACTGCTCCCGGTCGCGCACCGAGTCTTTCTCGCCAACATGCAGGGAGCGTTGTCCGCGGCAATCGAACGAAACGCTCCTAAGTCCTCGCAACAATAACGCCTGCGGCCTCACGGCTTGCTCGTTCCGGGAAACCAATGCCACCCGTGATAGAGGCGTAGAATCGAAGGTGGTGGCGTTCAGGCGCGAGTTCGGCGTCGGCAATCTTCGTTGCGGCGCCCGGCTGTTCGGTCGCGTTGAGCTACGAGTCGAGTATCGGGATGGTCCAACCTGGCATCGGTGAGGTCGTGGTCTACATTCACGCGGACCAAGAACTGCCGAACCCATACTTCGATTCGTCCTCGGACTCAGAAAAGTCTCCTATCGAACTGTCCACTTGACGGGGAGCTTACGATGTCGCAGGACGGCGTCGCAAAGGATCACGTCTCACTCGTGGCGATACACGGAGTCGGGAATCATCTGGCCGGGGCGATCGCTAACCAGATCCGCGCGAATCTCCCAGAAAACAATCCGCAATTCCTATCCTGGGGCATTGATGAGTTCAACTGGGATCAGTTTGTTCGCAAGGTCCCCGGAGCTTCCTACGCCAGTAGCCGTTGGGCAATTGGACGCGTGTCTGCAAATGGCCACGCCGCCGCTCGACTAGCGGTCTCTGATTGCGTCCCTGGCTGGGACATGTGGCTCCGGCACTGGCAACTTAGGCTCGTGAATCACACCACCGAGGCGGTCGCGACGGTGAACACGAACCTTGCCAGTCGCCGACGCGATTGATGAACGTCGTGGCTGTGGTGGCCAATGCTCGATGTGGCCGGTGTTCGTTGTAGTGATCGATGAAGATACCAAGCGCTTGCTCGAGATGTTTCTTGTCTAGGATGAGCATCCAGTCGAGACACTCGGACCGAATGGTCCGAACGAATCGCTCCGCCACACCGTTGGCTTGCGGTGTGCGAAACGGCGTACGCACGATCTCGATCCCGTCACTGCGGAACACGTCGTCAAATCCGTCTGTGAATTTCTGGTCCCGATCGCGAATGAGGAACCGAATCGGTTCCGAGCGGTCCGCTAACGTCCATGTCAACTGGCGGGCGTGCTGGACAACCCACGGCGCACTGGGATTCGGTGTGCAGCCGGCCAGGTGCACGCAACGGCTGCCCAATTCGATGAAGAAGAGCACATAGAGCCGTTGCAGAAACATCGTCTCCACTGCAAAGAAATCGACCGCCAATAGGCTGGGCCGGTGGGCGCGCACAACTCGCGCCACGTAGTTCCTCGACGCGAAGCGTGGGGCCCAAGACCCGCCGCCCGCAGCCAGATCCGCACCGTGGTCGTTGAGACTGAAATGCCCAAGCCCTTCAACTCACCCACAATGCGTTGATAGCCCCACCGTGGATTGTCTCGCGCGAGCCGGAGCACCAAGTCTCGAATCTCTCGTCGCATCGGTGGGCGGCCAGCACGGTGCGCGTAGGTCCACCGTTTCGCCACCAGGCGCCGATGCCAGCGAAGCAGTGTCGCGGGCGTGAACATGAACGACCGCCAGTAGTCCCGAGACAAACATCGACTCGCTGCCGCGAGGAAGAGCCGATCGACCGCTGTCACCCTCGGACGCTTGTGCCGTCGACGGAGAATAGCGAGTTCGTGGCGCAGGACGACGATTTCAAGCTCTTTGAAGTCGTTCGAGCGGATGCGCAAGGCCGCGAGTTGGAGAACCCGAGGGAGCACCAAGTAGCAGAACGAAACCAGCACGAGACCTCCTGCGTAGCCCCATTCTACGCACTCGCTTCCGGTTCATTCGGGTCGAAAAGAAACGAGAACCCGATAAGTGCACCCTTCACGCGTCGCCAGGCATTCCGTCGCTGGCCCTCAGCCGGGCGACCTGACCCCACGCATTCATCCCCCCTTGATTGCGTGCGAAGACGTAGACTGAACCGCGAGTTGGAAATCCTTCCCCCGCGCCGACGATCACGATGTCCCCGCTGATCGACACGCTTATTCCGAACGAGTCGCCGACGTCCACATCGTCGGTTGTCAGTTTCGCCACCTGTCCCCACGGATTCGGCCCCCCTTGATGGCGAGCGAAAACGTACGCCGCGTTTCCGGGCGCTCCTAATCCGGGCGCTCCTATCACCGCGATGTCGCCGTTGATCGATACGCTGAAGCCAAAGAGAGCAACGGCTGTTGGATCCGCGGCCGTCAATTTGGCGGTGCGGTGCCACGCGTTCGCTGTGGCGTCGACCCGCTCGAACACATACGCAGCGCCGGCGCAGCACTGTCCTCCGGGCCCGAGTGTGAACGCTGCTCCGACGATCGCCGTGTTGCCGCTGACCGCGACGCTCTCGCCAAAGTCCCCCGCCAGCGGGTCATCGGGTGTCAGTTTGCCCGCGATGGTCTGCCCCGATGTCGCTGGAGCGACGACCAGGATAGTGACAAGGGCAATCACGAGGGGTAGAGATCCGGCCCGTATCAGTGTTGTCATCGCTCGACCGGGAAGACGCATGTGACCTCCTTGACGGCTATCCAAGTGCTATGGACAGGGAGTCCCTGGAGCCTGCGGTGTACCCCACACGTTGACGAAGAATCGAAACGGGTCTGTTGTGGACAGAGCAATGTCGAATCTGAAGCGCATCCGAAATCCGGGTTCGAATGCGAGAGTCGGATGACTCACCGGATAAGCCAGTGGACCCTGAATAGGTTGGCCGGCAGGTTCGATCCACACGCCCCGTAAGAGATTGGCGTGCGGCAGCTCGACCACCTGGAAAAACGGGTTGCAGATATTGAAGGAGCTCACGTTGTCGAATCCCGCGACAATCCTGAAGGTGCCGGCCGGATGCACGTCCGACACGGGAGTCGGGTCGAACAAGGTGGTCACCTCGTCGGCGGGCAGCTCGACGAGATTGTTCACGCCGCGGTACGGGCACATCAGTGCTCGCAGGGGCCAACTTCAGAACGAAGCCGTCGCCACCACCTCCGGGCGTTGGCTGGACGGCATTGGTCGTCGGAAAGTTCAGAAACATCGTGGTCCCGGTGACGTACGCGGCACCAGCCGTGTCGACAGCAACAGCGGGGCCCCCAAAAGGGCCGCTGTCGAGGCCAAAGGAATAAACGAGCGCACTGCCGCCAGCCGCGAACTTCGCTAGGAAGCCTTCTCCCGTTTCACTTCTATGAGGTTGTACGGGGTGCACAACGATGAAATTGAAACCTGCGGCAATGAAGCCTGTGACATAGGCAGCCCCCGCAGCGTCAACAGCAATGCCGGTGGCAAACGTACCGCTGAAGTACGTGGAATAGGCCAGCGCAGACCCATCGACTGTCAGCTTCGCAACAAACAGATCTTGTTGGCCGCCGACGTCAGCAGCCCGGGTCGGCACCGGTTGGAGAGGAGACACGGTGGGAAAGTCTTCCGATCCAGTGTCCCCGGTAATATATGCGGCACCGGCGCCGTCCACGGCGATACTCGTCGCGGATTCGTGACTACTACCGCCTAAATACGTGGCGTAGACTAAGGTAGACCCATCAGGGGTGAGTTTTGCGACGAACGCATCGCCAAACGGCTCACCACGAGACGGATCCGGGGGCGCACCATCGTTCAGCATCGATTGAAAAGCGGACTTGGTCGGAAAATCGGGTGAGTTCGTAAAGCCTGCCACCACGGCAGCGCCATTGGCGTCAACGGCAACAGCATTAACCGTGTCGATTCCGCTGCCACCGAGAAAGGTACCGTAGACTAGAGCGCTACCGTCAGCCGTCAGTTTCACGATGTACGCATCGCTCTCGCCCGCGAGCGCCGCTTGCAGCGGAGATTTGAGTGGAAAGTCGGTCGAATTCGTCGCACTGCCGACATAGGCGGAGCCGCTGCCATCTACCGCGATCGCGACGTCCGTCCCCTCGTCTCCGCTCCCGCCCAGATACGTGGCATAGACGAGCGCGGTACCGTCTGGTGTCAGTTTCGCCACGAACCAGTCGTCGACTCCTGCAAGCGCCGGCTGTAACGGAGACCTGGTCGGAAAGTCGAGCGAAAGAGTCTGTCCTGCAACGTAGGCAGCGCCTGTCCGGTCGACAGCAATGCTGACGCCAAATTCGGCATCGCTACCGCCCAGATACGTCGCGTACACCAAGGCGGTCCCGTCGGGCGACAACTTCGCTACAAATGCATCACCGTCTGCGTCCGCAGTCGCTTGAAGGGGAGACTGTGTCGGGAAGTCGAGGGACGACGTCGTGCCCAAAACATAAGCAGCGCCTGTGCGATCCACAGCGATGTCTGCGCCAGAATCACCGTCGCTGCCACCGAGATAGGTCGCGTAGCTCAACACCGGGTCGATGATCAGTGGACGCGTGGTGTCGTAATCAGCCACGCGGAACCCGATTCGATTCGTTCCCTTTCGCACGTAGCCGCCGGCTACACTCTGCCGGCTCCCGTCTCTCTCCTGATACACAATCGGCTTCTGAAACCGAACGGGACCTGCCGCGGTCGTCAGGAGCAGGTCTCCCGCGGCATCGAGGTCCACACTGCCCGCGCTGTCGAAGCTCAGAGTGATCGTGTCGGGGTCTGCTCCGGGCGCCACGACGAAGTCGTATTCCAACTGGCGCGAGTGACCGTAGTAGACGAGGTCGATGCCGGGGTACACGGCTTCGTATCTGACCTTGGCGTACATGGGTACGTTCGTCTGCCACTCGCCGGGATCGTTGCCTCGGAGGTAGTTCACCTTCCCAGGCAGCTGCTCCAATCCCACCCCGTGCGGATCCGGATTCGCGCCTTCGAGCGCCATGCGCACGAACGTCTGTTTCATGTCGCTCACGGGCGGTGCCTTCGGCCTCGTCGTGGGCACGCCGGCCGGCGGACGGGATTCCGTGGCAGCGGGTGCGCTGAACGCCAATACGGCCTCACTGCGAGTCAGGAAGACCTGGTAGCCAGCACCGCGAGCCAGAAACTGCACCTGACTATCGGTCTGGCCGCGATTGGTTTCGAACGCGAGTGGCAGGCGTCCGTAGGGCCGTGGCGGCGTTGCGTGTGTCGCTAGATCCGCGGACTGCGGTGCTGCTCCTGCGACATACAGCAGCGCAATTACGCCAATCACGCGAAGAAGCCTCCGACTTCGACGTGGAGATCCCTGACGATCACGTCTCGCATGCGATAAGGAAATGCTTTGCATCACAGCCCTCCTGATGTGATCGGGGTGCCTTGGCGTGACATCAACGTTCTTTGCGGCCTTTATCCCGACATGTCCGATTTGGCCATCTTCGAGCGGCCGCATTCTACGCCTGCAGACCGCACTCGTGTGAAACTCTTGTCACGTGGATCTCGTGTAACCGTACCGGTCTATCGTGCACGATCGCGATGCGGTGTTCGCGCCCGCTGTTGACAACACATTGAGATCGATGAATCTTCGCGCCCTGAAGACCGGTCCGCGTGCCGGAGGCGAACACGTTCTGCGAGCGCCTGGACAGCGCGTCGGGACTCGGAATCGTGGGTCGTCGTGACGAGTGAGCACAGGACGGAATCCGATCGCTCGGAAGGAGATGCTCGTGGTTGAATTCAGGCAGGTCCTTTGTCCCATTGACCTGAGCGAGCTGTCAATTCGCTCGCTCGCCTACGCCGGCGCCATCGCCAAGTTGTACGACGGCGAGCTGACTGCGTTGCACGTGGTCCCGACCTTCGAGCCCATGGAGGTGCGGGCCGGCGCTCTCTACGACCCGGTCCGCATCGTCTATCCGATGTCGCGCGAGGAGGTGCTCGAGCGGCTCCGGCAGGCGCTGGAGGCGGCCGGCGTCCCAACTGCTCACGTCACCCTCGTCACCGAAGCCGGCGAGGACGCTGCAACCATCGTGGATCAGGCTGTGACGAGGCGATCCGATCTCGTGGTCATGGGCACCCACGGGCGCAGCGGGTTCAACAGGCTTCTCCTTGGATCGGTCACTGAGAAGGTGCTTCGAACATCGCCATGCCCGGTGCTGACCGTACCACCTCATGCTCCGGCGGCGCCTCCCTCTGATGTGGCGATTCGCCGAATCCTGTGCCCAATGGATTTTTCATCGGCGGCCCTGCAGGCCTTCGGCTTCGCGATGGATCTGGCGCGCCGCACCAACGCGTCGGTAACCGTGCTCTACGTCATCGAGTGGTTGCCGGAGGAGGAACCACGTGCGCTCGCTCACTTCAATGTTCCGGAGTACCGGCAGTACTTGACGCTCAACGCGCGCGAACGGCTGGAGGCTCTCATAGCGCAGGAGTCCCCCCGTGGTGCCACCGAGGGTACGGTTGTCATCGGTCGTGCGCATCGGGAAATCGTGCGGGTCGCTGACACGGGAGTCGATCTCATCGTCATGGGTGCGCAGGGACGCGGGAGTCACGTGCTGCCGGCGTTCGGTTCAACCACACAGCAGGTCGTGCGCGCGGCCTCCTGCCCGGTACTCAGCGTGCACGGTGCGTGATATCTGCCTTCTTCCGAGGTGCACATGTAACTCTTCCGTGACGTTTCGACCACGCTCTTTTGGGTTGCCCTGCCGCGGGCGATCGGGAAGACTCTGCTTGGTACTGTCACTTCAGCTCAAAGAGCGTCTCAGCCGATCAAGGTAAGCAATGCCTGATTCCATCCGCCCAGCGGATGACCACCCTCGCGGGACCCTGTTCATCGTCGGTGCGTTTGGCGCCCTTGTCGTCGTCGGCTGGCTCCTCTTCTTCTTCGGCCTGTTCGTCCCACGGATCACTCCGTAGCCGGATATGGAAGTCGAACGCTACGAACGCTACTGGATGTGGGCCGCCACCGGCATGCTGGTGCTCTTCACCGGGGCGATCGTCGCCACCGCGGTCGCCGGCTCCGCACATCCCCCCAGCCACACGGAGACGGTCGATCCCGAGACGCTCACCGTCAGCGGCGAGTTCGCCTCCCCAGGCGTCGTGATCGGAGCGAGTGGCGGTGTGACCGTATCCATGCGGGCGGAGTTCTACGTCTTCCGTCCTGCGGTGGTGCGCGTACCTGCCGGGCGGCCGGTGACGATTCGAATCACGAGCCCGGACGTGATTCACGGCTTTCAGGTCGTCGGTACGAATATCAATCTGACTGTCGCTCCTGGCTACGTGAGCGAGGTCACGACGACGTTCGACACGCCTGGTGAGTACCTCGTCGTGTGCAACGAGTACTGCGGGCTCGCCCACCATCTGATGCAGGGCACGATCGTGGTGGAGCCGGCGCGATGACACCCGCCACTCGGCTCGTGCTGTCGCACTTCTGGGTTGCCGTGACGGCGTTCGCGCTCGGCTCGATGATGGCCGTGATGCAGGCGCTGGCGCGCACCGGCGTTCAACTGCCGTTCGGCTCGGCCAGCCTCTATTACCTCTCGGTCACCGCTCATGGCGTCCTGCTGGCGCTCGTGTTCACCACGTTCTTCATCATGGCGCTCGGGTACCTGGTGGCCGACACGACGCTCGGCCGCATTGTCGGCCCCGCGTGGGCATGGGCGGGCTTCTGGATCGCCCTCGTCGGCACGCTGGTGACGACCGTCGCGATTCTGTCGGGGACGAGCACGGTGCTCTACACGTTCTACCCGCCGCTGCAGGCTCACCCTGCCTTCTACATCGGCGCGACATTGCTCGTCATCGGCTCCTGGCTCTGGTGCGGCGTGATGATCGCCAGCTATCTCGCCTGGCGACGGTCGCATGCGCGCGAGCGTGTGCCGCTCGCGGCGCACGGAATGATCGCCACCGTGGCCATCTGGCTGCTCGCCACGACCGGTCTTGCCGTGGAAGTGTTGGTGCTCATCCTGCCGTGGTCGCTCGGTCTGGTGGACCGCATCGATCCGATCGTGGCGCGCACGTACTTCTGGTGGTTCGGCCACCCGCTCACGTACTTCTGGCTGGTGCCGGCGTATGTGCTCTGGTACACCGTGATCCCGCGCGTCGCCGGCGGCAAGCTGTTCAGCGACGCCATCACACGCGTCGTGTTCGTGCAGTTCGTCCTGTTCTCGACGCCGGTCGGCTTCCATCACCAGTTCACCGATCCCGGCATCGCGGGCGGCTGGAAGCTGGTGCACACGTTCACGACCTACGCCATCATGTTTCCGAGCCTCGTCACCGCGTTCACGGTGATCGCCTCGCTCGAGTACGCAGGGCGCGCGCGCGGCGGCACGGGCCTGTTCGGGTGGATCCGGCGCCTGCCCTGGCGCGATCCGTTCTTCGCGAGCGTCGCGCTCGCGATGATCACGTTCGCGCTCGGCGGATTCGGCGGCGCCATCAATGCCGCCTACGCCATGAACGCGATGATCCACAACACGGCGTGGATACAGGGACATTTCCACCTGACGGTGGGCACGGCCGTCGCACTGACCTTCATGGGCGTCAGCTACTGGATGCTGCCGCGTCTCACCGGGCGCGCGATCATCTGGCCGCGCGTCGCGACCCTGCAGCCCTATCTCTGGTTCGTCGGCATGCAGTGCTTCAGCATTCCGAACCACATTGCGGGTGTGCTCGGCATGCCTCGGCGCGTCTACACGGGCGAATTCCAGGGAGTGGCAGCGGCCCAGGCATGGATACCGCTCGTCGATCTGTCCGCCGTTGGCGGTGTGATTCTGTTCGTGTCGGCGATGTGCTACGTCGGCGTCCTCGTCGGCACGATGCTCGTGTCGCCGCACGGCGCCACCTCGCCCGATCGAGTATGCCGAGTCGCTGGTGCACCGACGCCGGGCCCGTCCATCTGGGACCGCTTCGGTCTGTGGGCGGCGATCGCGGTGGTCCTCATCATCCTGGCGTACGCGCAGCCGCTCTATCACCTCCACACGCTGGCGCGATTCCCATCGCGCGGCTTCTCGCCCTTCTGAGCAACCAGCCATGGCGCACGAACCATCGCCCGCTGTCGATCCTCCACGCGCCCCGGCGCTGACGCGACGCGCGGCGCTGTGGCTGTCGTCCCGCGTCGTGATGGCTGCCGGTCTCGCGGGCGGCTACGGGCTTTTCGCGTGGGTGGGCACGCGCTTCATGCTGCCGGCGCGACTCGGACGCGTGCATCAACTGTTCGTCACTCGCGTCGCCGACCTCGTCGCGGGCGGCACCCTGCTTTACCAGACGCCGGATGGCCGCACGGTCAACATCACCCGCCGTGGCACGAGTGGCACGGCCGAAGACTTCATCGCGCTGTCGAGTACGTGTCCGCACCTGGGATGTCAGGTGCGATGGGAAGGACAGAACAACCGCTACTTCTGTCCGTGCCACAACGGAACGTTCGATCCGTCCGGGCAAGGCGACGGGCGGTCCCCCTGGCGATGCGGGCCTCTCGCTGCCGCGCTACGTGCTCACCGTGCAGAAGGGGCTGCTCTACATCAACGTGCCCGCCGAGCAACTGTCGATCGAACGTCGCGCCGGTCTGGTGACGATCACGAGCCCGGTCGGTCCCGGACACGATCCCTGCCTGACGTGTCTGGCGTGTTCGGGTTCCACGCCACACGACCCGGAGAGACGCGCGTGAGCACCGCGCGCGACTGGCTCGGCGAGCGCGTCCCCGTGTCGCTGGAGGCCGTCGCGGCGATGTCGAACGAGCCGGTGCCGCACCACTTGAAACGCTGGTGGTTCGCGCTCGGCGGCACGCCGGCGTACCTCTTCGTCGTGCAGATCGTCACCGGCATCCTGCTGGCGTTCTACTACCAGCCGGCGCCAACCACGGCCTACGAGTCCGTGCGCTACATCACCGAGGAGGCCTCGTTCGGGTGGTATCTGCGCGGCCTGCACAAATGGGGCGCGACGCTGATGATCGCCGCCGTCGTCCTTCACCAGATGCGGGTGTTCTTCACCGGCGCGTACCGGCGGCCGCGTGAGTTGAACTGGATGATCGGCATGACGCTGCTCGTCTGCACGCTGCTGCTCGGATTCACCGGCTACAGCCTGGTGTTCGAGCAACTGAGCTACTGGGGCGCCACGGTCGGCGCCAACATCAGCGACACCGTGCCGGTCGTGGGACCGCTGATGAAGCAGGTCTTGCTTGGCGGTGAGGCCTACAACGACCGCACGCTTGTCGCGCTTCTTCATCCTCCACGGTGCGGTCCTTCCGGTGGCGATGATCCTGGTCCTGATGATGCACATCGGCCTCGTCCGGCTCCACGGCGTCACCGAGCTCACCTTCGAAGCCGAGGCAGACCGGCCGGCAAAGCCGTTCAACTTCTTTCCGGATCATTTCTACACGGAGCTCATCATCGGGCTGACGTTGATGATCCTGCTGAGCGCGCTGGCGACGCTCGTGCCCGTGGGGCTGGGGCCGCGCGCCGATCCGCTCGTGACACCAGAGATCATCAAGCCCGAGTGGTTCTTCTACGTGGCGTTCCGGTGGCTCAAGCTCTTCTCCGGGACGACGGCCGTGCTCACCCAGGGCCTCATCGTCTTCGTGATGTTCTGCTGGCCGTTCATCGACGCGTGGCTCGTCCGGCGATTCAAGTACGCGGACATCAGCGTGTGGATTGGCGTGGCGGGTGCGCTGACCATCATGGGCTTCACGATGTGGGAAGCGCTCGTCGCGCACTGAGGAGCATCGCGGTATGACACTCGATCAGAAACGCTGGGTCATCGGCGGCCTGGGACTGCTCTTCCTGCTGTCGCTCGTCGCCGTGCAGTTCCTGGAGGTCTCGCGACGTCAGCAGGAGACCGGTGACCGCCGCGCGTCCGTCAGCACACCGGCCGCGTCGCGGCAGTGCGTGGACTGCCACACGCAAGTCTCGCGCGGCATCGTCGATCACTGGACCGGATCCACTCATGCCGAGAAGGGCGTCGGCCTGCGCCGACTGTCACAAGGCCGACGCCAAGGACGCGGATGCGTTCAGCCACTACGGCGCGCAGATCGCCACGATCGTCACCCCGCGTGACTGCGCGCGCTGCCATCCGACTGAAGGCACCGAGTTCGCCCAGAGCCACCACGCGCAGGGCGGCAACATCCTCGCCTCGCTCGACAACTTCCTCGCCGAGACCGTCGAAGGATCGCGCGTGGCCTTCAATCCGCACTCGCCGACGCCGGGCAAGCCCATGCAAGCGGTGAATGGTCTGGCGCCCGCCAACTCGGGGTGCCGGCAGTGCCATGGCTCGCTCGTCGGGTTCCAGGCCACCGATGGCGGCATCGTGACGATGCGCGATTTGAAACCCAATGAGGCAGGCCAGCCGACCAACCTCGACGCCGTCGGACGGATCGCGCGCAACGAGAGCGGCAAGCCACTCCTCCACAGCAGCACCTGGCCGAACACCGGCATCGGCCGCATCAATCTCGACGGCTCGCTCGGGTCGTGTGCCGCCTGCCACAGCCGCCACGACTTCTCCGCACGCCGCGCACGCCAGCCGGAGAACTGCGGCAAGTGCCACCTCGGACCCGACCATCCGCAGAAGGAGATCTACGAGGAGTCGAAGCACGGCGTCGCGTTCCGCGATCTCATCGGCGAGATGAACCTCGACGCGCGTCCGTGGGTGCTCGGCCGCGACTACAGCGCCGCGCCGACGTGCGCCACGTGTCACATGAGCGCGAATCTCCGCAACGGCATGAAGGTCACGCACGATCCGGGCGAGCGAATCTCCTGGACCAACCGGCCGCCGGTGAGCCTGGTGATGGACACCGACGCCAACCACGCCGTGGTGACCGAGACCGATCCGGAGAAGCGGCGGGCCGCGATCGCCGACACCGCCGACGCCAAGCGCAACCGGATGAAGCAGGTGTGCTCGACCTGCCATACCCCGGACTACATCAACTTGTTCTACCGGCAGTACGACGATCTCGTCGTTCACTACAACGAGAAGTTCGCCAAGCCCGGGCAGATGATCATGAGCGCCCTCGCGTCGAACAGCCTCATCACCAAGACGCAGTACGACGAGCAGATCGAGTGGACGTGGTACTACCTCTGGCACCACGAGGGGCGACGCGCGCGCATGGGCGCGTCGATGATGGCGCCCGACTACACCCAGTGGCACGGCCTGTTCGAGGTGGCGGAGCGCTTCTACATGAAGCTGATTCCCGAGGCGCGCGAGATCACCGCTGCCGCGGCGCGCGCCGGCCGCGGCGAGCCGGCGCGACGGGTCAACGCCGTCATCGACGAGATTCTCGGCCGGCCGGAGCATCAGTGGCTGCAGAAGGGCGCCGAAGAACAGGCCGACGCGATCAACCGCGAGATGCAGAGACGCTACGGTCAGACGAGACAAGAGCGATGACGACGACCATCGGCCGGCGGACATTTCTCGAGATCGCGAGCGTCGCCGTCCCCGCCGTCGCGGCCTTCTCGTGCGCCGATCGCGACGAAGCCGCGCGCATCGGCAGCGACGCGCCCATCGATCGTGCATCCGTGAAGTGGGACAAGGCGCCCTGCCGGTTCTGTGGCACCGGCTGCGGCGTCATGGTCGGTGTCGAGCAAGGGCGAGTCGTCGCCGTCCGGGGCGACGAAGCCAGCCCGGTGAATCGCGGGCTGCTGTGCGTGAAGGGCTATCACCTGCCGGGGCTCCTGTACGGTGCGGACCGGCTGCTCTACCCACAGCGCCGCAACGCCGACGGCTCGCTGACGCGCATCTCGTGGGATGAGGCGCTCGACCTCGTCGCCAGGCGGTTTGGCGACACGCTCAAGGAGTCCGGTCCGGGCGCGGTGGCGATGTACGTCTCCGGTCAATCGACGGTCTTCGACGGATACGCGGCGCAGAAGTGGGTCAAAGGCGGTCTGCGCAGCAACAACCTGGAACCCAACGCCCGCCTGTGCATGGCGAGCGCGGTCTCGGGCTTCCTCACGCAGTTCCAGAGCGACGAGCCGATGGGCTGCTATCAGGACCTCGAGGCAGGGGACGACTTCGTGCTCTGGGGCAACAACATGGCCGAGATGCACCCGGTGCTCTTCAGCCGCATCCTCGAGACGAAGCGGCAGAAGCCGGGCACGCGCCTCGTTGATATCGCCACGCGGCGCACGCCCACGACCGACTATGCCGACCTGCACGTGCTCTTCAAGCCGGGCACCGACCTCGCCCTCGCCAACGGCATCCTGCATCTGCTCCTCGCCGAGGGCCGCATTCAACAGGCGTTCATCGACGAGAACGTGGTGTTCCGGCGCGGCATCGAGGATGTCGCGGCGATCGGCTACGGCTGCTACGACGCGCAGGCCGAACGATACACCTTCGAAGACGTGGCGCGCCCCAGCAGCATCGACGAGCTGCGCACGTTCCTCGCCGACTACGCGCCCGACCGGGTCCGCGAGATCACCGGGGTCCCGGTCGAGCAGATACGAGCGCTGGCCTCGATCTACGGCGATCTGTCGCGCGGCACCGTCAGCCTGTGGTGCATGGGCGTGAATCAGCACGTGCGCGGCACGTGGATGAACAACCTGATCACCGATCTGCACCTCATCACCGGCAAGATCTGCCGGCCTGGCTCCAACCCGTTGAGCCTGACCGGGCAGCCGAGCGCGTGCGGAACTGCGCGCGAAGTGGGCACCTCGAACAACAGACTTCCGGCCGACATGGTGGTGACGAGTCCCGAGCATCGCGCCGAGGCCGAACGCATCTGGAAGCTGCCGGCCGGCACCATTCCCGCCACGCCCGGGTATCACGCCGTCGACATGTTCCGCGCGCTGAAGCGCGGCGACGTCAAAGCGCTGTGGATCCAGACGACCAATCCGTGGGTGACGCTCCCCAACCACTCGCGCTTCGAGCGCACTCCCAGCGACGGCCGCTTCATCGTCGTCAGCGATATCTATCCAACACCGACGACAGCCATCGCCGATCTGATTCTGCCGGCCGCGGCCTGGGTTGAGCGCGAAGGCATGTTCGGCAACACCGAGCGGCGGACGCAGCACTGGAAGAAGATGGTGGATCCGCCGGGCGAAGCCCGCGAGGACGCGTGGCAGGTGATCCAGGTGGCCAAGCGCATGGGTATGGGTCATCTCTTTCCCTGGCCCGACGACAACTGGCACGAGCCGATGTTCGAGGAGTACCCGATCGTTCGGGCTCGGGCACGGCAAGGATCTCGCGAGCTACACCGAGCTCACGCGCACACGCGGCATGCTCTGGCCGGTTGTGAACGGCAAGGAGACACCGTATCGCTACACCGCGGGCTATGACCCCTACGTGAAGAAGACCAGCGGAGCACACTTCTACAAAGCGGTGGGCTACGGCGAAAAGGCCGCCTTCTTCATCCGGCCGTACCATCCGCCGGCGGAGGTGCCGGACCAGGCCTATCCCTACTGGCTCACGACCGGCCGCGTGCTCGAGCACTGGCACAGCGGATCGATGACCCAACGGATCCCGCAGTTGCACCAGGCTGTGCCCAATGCGTATGTCGAAATGAACCGCGCGGACGCCGAACGCGAGGGACTCAAGAAAGGCGACCGTGTGAAAGTGGCGAGCCGACGAGGAACCCTCGAGCTGACCGTCGAAGTGGACGGGCGCGGGCGTCCGCCGCGCGGCACGCTCTTCGTACCGTTCTTCGACGAGTCGTACCTCGTGAACGTCCTCACGCTGGACGCGATGGACAACATCAGCAAGCAGCCGGATTTCAAGAAATGCGCGGTTCGCCTGCAGCGCGTCTAGCGGCACTCATCGGCGTGTTGGCATTCAGCGCAGCAGCAGCCTGCGAACGAGGCTCGCCCGCACCGGCCGTCGCGCGCTCGACTGGCGAGCGTGCAAACGCGCGGGCCTACGATGGTGCGCCCCCGACGATTCCCCACGACGCGTCCATCGGTACGTGCGTGACCTGTCACGACAGCGACGGCACCGTCATCGATGGTGTGGGGATCGCACCCGCTGCCCCGCACGGCGACGACGCCGCAGATGGCAACATGCGTCGGTGTCCCCAATGTCATGTGCCGCGAGTCGGGCAATCGCTGCTCGTCGGCTCTCGCTTCGCCGGCCTTCCACAGGGGGCGTGGCGCGGGCAACGCGCCACGCCAGGTGCACCGCCGACGATTCCTCACACACTGCAACTGCGCGAACAGTGCGCCGCCTGCCATGCCGGTCCGGCCGCGCGCGCGGAGATCCGCACGACACACCCCGAGCGCACACGGTGCCGCCAATGTCACGTGCCCGAAGCGCCTCCACTGTCCTGACATGACGGTCTCCGGCCACTCGACTCGCGCGGGCGTGGCGCTGGATGCTCGTGCTCGGGTTGATCGGGATGGTCGCCGACCGGGCGCATGCCGGGCAGACGACGCCGACACAACCCGCTGCCACGTGGAGCGTTTCAGCCGTCAACCTGACGCGATTCGAGTCGTGGCGCTACTTCGAGCCACCGCCCGGAGGTGGAGATCCCGACTACTCGTTCCTCGGCAACCGCCTGCGTGTCGAGGCTCGAGGGCGCTGGCGGCGAGCGGAGGTCACGCTCGCCGCGCAGTACGCGGGCCAGTTGGGTCTTCCGACAGGAGCATCAGGACCGGGCGCGTTCGGAACGGGCTCCTTGTACTTCGACCAGAGCGGGAAGCGCGAGAACCCGCAGGAGATCTATCTCCGTTACGCCAACGTGCGTTTTCCGAATGTACGCCCCGGAATCGATCTGCAACTGGGCCGAATGGCCTTCACCTTGGGCGCGGAGGCGCCAAGTGGCGTACCCAAGATCGAAACGGTCAAGCGTCAGCGCCTCGACTCGCGATTGGTGGGCGAGTTCGAGTGGTCGTTCTACCAGAGGGGCTTCGATGGGATACGCGTCGACGCGGAGAGAGCGCGATGGCGCGCCACCGGGATCGCGGTGATGCCGACGCAAGGAGGCTTCGCGCGTGTCGCAGGACCAACCATCACCGACATCATCGTGGCGGGCGGCACCATCAGCAGCCGCCCAGCCGCCAAAACCACGCTCTCACACACGCAGGTGCAGGGCTTTGGTCTCGAGTACCACGACCGCCGGCCGGTGACCCAGCGGCCGGACAACACTGGCAGAACGGCCACGGCTGTCGATATCGATGTGGCAACGTTCGGAGGTGTCGCCGTGGGCGCCTATCCCGCAGGACCTGGTGAAGCTGATCTCTTCGTGTGGACAGCTGCCCAGGCTGGCAGTTGGTACGACGACGACCACCGCGCCTTCGCGCTGGCTGCAGAGGGCGGCTACCAGTGGTCGAAGGCACCGTGGCGCCCGTGGATTCGCGCGGGTGTGTTCCACGCCAGCGGTGACGACTCAGCGGTCGATGGACGGCACGGAACCTTCTTCCCGATGTTGCCCACGCTTCGGCGGTTCTCGCAGACCACTGTGTACAGCACGATGAATCTGCGCGACCGATTCGTGCAAGTGCTCGCGCGGCCACGCCCCGCGCTCGGCCTGCGGCTCGATGTTCATCGTCTCACGCTCGCGTCGGCCGCCGACCTCTGGTATGGCGGCAGCGGCGCGACGCTCGGTGCGGGCGACACGTTCGGCTACGTGGGGCGCCGCTCCAATGGGAGCCGCGACCTCGGCACGTCCGTGGAGACGTCGGCCGACTTCGCGATGACGAGCCACGTCTCGGTCAATGCCTTTCTGGCCCACATCAGCGGCGGACCTGTCGTGACCGGCACATTTGCTGGCGATCGCCTCTGGTACGGGTACGTCGAGAGCATCGTGACGCTGGGCGAGCGATGATTTCCCTTCACATCGATCGTCAGGACGCCATCGCGGGGAGTGAGCCTAATCTCCTCGACCATGTTCCGGACGGCCTGACGCGCCTCGGCATCGCAGCGGTCCTCTGCCAGGGCATCGCGGAGCTGGGTAACCTCCGCTCGCCAACTGTCGGCCATGTTCGGGTGCAGAAGCGGAGGTTGTGCCTCGCCAATATCGCGTCCGGGCAAATCGTTGACGCTGGCGCGATGGCTGGCCATTCTATGCGCGATGCGTGACGCCGGTCGGACGATCGCGGCAATTCGATTCGCCTCATCGACAAATCGAGACCTGCTGCTCGAGATACTTGCCCGCGCACCCAGAAACGCGGTAGGCGTTACTCGGTGCCGCTGATGCCAAGGAACAGTTCGAGCCCCTGATCAATGCTCGCGAGTTCTGAAGGTGATACTTGCCCAAACATCCGGCGGATTCGGCGCTTGTCGATTGAACGAATGTGATCGACTAGCGCAAACGACGGCTTCGTGAGGCCACTGCTTCCCGCTGCGAGGCTCGGATAGAGCGCGCCAACGCCGGCCGTGCCCGTCACTGGCACAACCGCGATGAGTGGAAATCGCTGATCGACATTAACCGCGGGATCGCTTACAGCTACGCAGGGCCGCACGCCTCGCTGCTCGTGACCGACGGTCGGATCAAGCTCAACGAGAACGACGGTTCCACGTTCGAGCGTCACGCGGATTCCGTGATCCAGCCTTGGCCCTCGACCCAACGAACAGCCGTACCGCCCGAAGGGTCCAAGAGCCCTTCGTCATCAGGCAATTCGGAAGTCCAATCCGCCAATCCGGCATCAATCAACTGCGCGGTCTCCGGATGCGGGCTTCGAACTGACTCGAGGAGCGTGGCGCGCCGTCGACGCGTTACTTCGTGCTGAACCGCTTCAGCGATAAAGCGACTTCGGTTGCGCTCAAGCCGATCGACTTCTTGAAGAAGATCCGCTGGCAACGTAATGGTGACACGCTCAGTCGATGGCATATCCAAAAGTATGACTTAAAGTATGATCATACTCAAGTTGTGGTTTTGCTTGGAAATATCCAGCCGCAAAGGCTGTCCCTACTGACAACTCCGTTCTCGCTGTATTTATTGATGTTGTGGCCGAATGGCGGTCATGCGGCCACGACGTAGAGGGCGGTCGGTATAAGTGGCTGCGAGCCCCCGCAACCAGCTTTATTTGGACCATGAGGTCGCCGGTATCTGGCGACCTCGTGCTGGTATCACCCGATGTCCGCAGGTTGATTCGGGAGATGTGTACGGCGAACCCACTCTGGGGCGCACCTCGTATTCACGGCGAGCTCCGCAAGCTGGGGATCGCGGTGAGTCAGTCGAGCGTGTCCTGGCCCACGACCGGCGACGAATTATCCACGTAGCGGTCACCGCGCATCCAACCGCGGTCTGGACGGCACAGCAACTGCGAAACGCCTTTCCGGACAACGAGGCGCCCCGATATCTGCTCCACGATCGCGACTCCATCTTTGCGCGAGTCGCGACGCCCATTGAGCGGGTGAATATTCAGGAGGTGCGAACGGCGCCGCGATCGCCGTGGCAGAACGCGTACGAACGCGTGATCGGTTCGATCCGACGCGAGTGATCGTGATGAACGCGGCGGGCCTGCCCCGGTGGGCACACCACGCTTGGATGTTCGCTGCCGCCAAGGCCCGGCCTTTGCTGCGCCAGTCCTTTCTCCATGCTCCACTTCGTGAGACCCGCGAGATATTGCACGAACCCGGCAGTAATGGTTCTAGCGTGCGAAGACCAGGATCGAGTTGGCCGGCAGAACAAACGCTGCCGAGTGCTGGAAGCCGTGCATCGCAGGCCCGTTGCCTGAGACACCGGTGCCATTGCCGACGACATTGGGGTTTACCCAGTTCTCATACACGTCGCTGTTAAAGATCTCGCGCCATGTGCCGCCACCCGGCACGCCGATGCGGTAGCCGAAGCGGTTGAAGGTCGCGAGATGCACGATGACCAGCACGTCGCGCCCTTCGCCCTCGATCCAGCGGTGAAAAGCCAGGACGCGGTTTTGATCGTGGGAATGCGCGACGCGGAACCCTTGTCCGCGCAGTGCTGGGTAGTGCCAGCGAAGCGCGATCAATTCCCGCGTGAATCGCACGTGATCGATCATCTGCTTGTCCCCGGCGTCGAGGCCGGCCCAGTGGAGGAGCAGGCCCTTGTGAAAGGTGAAATTGTCCGACCACTGTTTGTCTTCCAGGAATTCCTGGCCCATGAACAGCATCGGAACGCCTGGGGCCGTCAGCCCAATGCCTGTGGCCACCCGCGCGCGGCTGCGGCCGAACCACGAACGCGGGTCGTCCGGGTGCCCGAGTCGCGCCACCCGCTGCTCCCGCCCCTGATAGACGATGTCGTGATTCTCCGGTCCCTGCACGAATTGCCACTGCTCACTGAAGCCGTCCGGCCACATGCTTCGCGCGAGACCTCCCAAGTTGAGCGGGCGGTCGTCGGGGGCGCTGGCATTGCCGATCACGTCACGGATCGCGATGCGCAATCCGTCGGTGAGCGAAGTGTCGAAGCCGGCGCCCTCTTGCGGCGGCTTGACGATATAAGGATTCACGTTCCAATACTCCGCCAGGTCCAGCGCCCGCGGCTGATGGTGCCGCAGGGTCTGGGTGAGGTCCTGGCAAAAGCTCCAGCCGTGCGGCGCGCCATCGTGATCGATCACGCTCACCTGATCGTAGCGGAAGCCATCCACGTGGTATTCATCGATGAAGAATTTCGCGTTCTCGATGAGGAAGGCACGCACGTCCGGTTTGCCAAAATCAAAGACCAGCCCGCCCGCATGCCCGCGATCGGTGAAGTACAGCGAGTTCCGGTTGCCGCCGGTCTTCGATTGCCGATCGAAGAAGTAGATGCTCTCGTCGCCGAAATCACCGCCCGCGTGGTTGTAAACGACGTCCAGAAGAACAGCCAGCCCATGGATATGGCAGAGGTCGACCAACGCCTTGAGCTGATTCATCTCTCCGCGGAGGTCGTCGGTCTGGTACGGCGTCAGACCCTTCGCGGTAAGGAGCGCATTCACGTGCGCGACGTAAGGCAGAAGATCCATATCCTCGACGGCGAAATCCATTTCCGGCGAAAAGTAGTCCACCCCGTTGTAGCCGAGGCTGAATTCTGTGGGGAACTCCTGAATCGGCATGAGCTGGATGGCCGTGATGCCGAGGCTCGCGAGATGCGGAATCTTGCGGGCGACATCTAGAAAGGTGCCCGCCTTGACCGGCAGATTCGGGGTGAAGAACACGCCGGCGTGCAATTGATAGATCACGAAATCAGGAAACCGCGGCGTGACGTATCCCACGTCGTGCCACGGGAAGTCGGTCTTGCGGATCACGCAGTCGCTCGGAAACGGAGTCGTCAACTCGCGCGCAAAAGGATCGCGCTTTGGCCCCGAATCGCCATCGCCGGCGACGAAGAACATGTAGCGATCGCGATCCTGCACATTGGGCAGAAAGCCGAGCCAGTGGCCCTGATCGTTGCGCGTCAGCAGGTTCTTGTCGTCGGGCGCTTCGCCTTTCACGCACGCGTGAACGCGGTGCGCATTCGGGGCCCAGACACGGAAGGTGGCGCCCCCATTCGTGAGGTTCGCGCCCATCGGAGTGTGCTCAGAGACGTGTTCGAGAGAAGCAGGCATGGTGGTGTTTGTGTGAATTGTTAGAAAAGCACCGGCGAACCGGCTTGGGCCAGGATGGCGAGGGAGGACGGCGAGTCAATAGAAGAGCGACTCGCTTGCAAATCATCCTTTCCAAATGGGCCGCTCATGTCATTTGAACTGCGGCATGCGTATAAGACGGCAATGGATTCGAGCGGCGTTTCACAAATCGCTTTCTACCACAACGCTGATGGCTGGCTTCGTTGAACGGCGTTAAAGCTCGTCCGCGACGGCACTTGCCTCAAGTGCTGTTCTATCGATGCGCGGGGGACGTTATCTATAGTGCGCGGCGCTCTTTCCTGGTCACCAGGTTCGTAGTCACCGGTTCACTGGGTTCGTTGTCGTCGGTTTCGTGTCATCGGGTCTCGCAGTCATCCGTTCCAAGTTATCGAGTTCAGTCTCCATCAACGATCGCAGTCACCGGAGTCTTGAAGTGGGTGTCGCAGAGGAGAAACAACCATGTCGGACATCGATGTAAAGTACGCTCAACTGGGCGGCGCCGCAGGCTTCCTGGGCGCGCCTACCATTGCCGAAACGACCGCGCCAGATGGAGTGGGCCGTTACCGGCACTACCAGGGTGGCTCGGTCTACTGGTCGCCGGCGACCGGCGCGCACGAGGTCCACGGCGACATTCGCGGCAGGTGGGCAAGTCTCGGATGGGAACGCAGCTTCCTCGGCTACCCGCTCACCGATGAAACCACGACACCAGATCGCGTCGGCCGGTACAACCATTTTCAGGGCGGCTCCATCTACTGGACGCCGGCGACCGGCGCGCACGAGGTCCACGGCGACATTCGCGGCAAGTGGGCAAGTCTCGGATGGGAACGCAGCTTCCTCGGCTACCCGCTCACCGATGAAACCACGACACCAGATCGCGTCGGCCGGTACAACCATTTTCAGGGCGGCTCCGTCTACTGGACGCCGGCGACCGGCGCGCACGAGGTCCACGGCGCCATTCGCGGCAAGTGGTCAAGTCTCGGATGGGAACGTAGCTTCCTCGGTTACCCGCTCACCGACGAAACCACGACACCAGATGGCGTCGGCCGATACAACCACTTTCAGGGTGGGTCGATCTACTGGACGCCTTCGACCGGCGCATGGGAGGTTCATGGCGCGATTCGCGGCCTCTGGGCGAACCTGGGGTGGGAGCGCAGCTTCCTCGGCTATCCGACGAGCGATGAACGATCAACCGAGGACGCCACCGGCCGATTCAGCGAGTTCCAGCACGGATCGATCTACTGGAGCCCTGCGACCGGCGCTCTGGCATGTCGGCAGACGGTGAGGATTCACGTCAAGTGCCTCACCGCACCGACGCGTTTCACCATCGAGACCATGATCTCGAACATGCGTCTCGTGTACGCCACGGCTCAGATCGGCGTCCGGTATGTGTCGTTCGAGGTTCTCAATCTTCCCGCACTGAACGATGTCGACGTGGGCGCGTGTACCATGGGCTCAACCACGGCCGAACAGAACCAACTGTTCGGCAACCGCAACTCGGCGGCAGCGAACGATGTCGTCGTCTACTTCGTCAGGACCACGGTGCCCCCTTTCAACGGGTGCGCAGCGTTTCCCGCAGGCAGACCGGGCGCGGTCGTCGCCAGCGGGGCTAGCGCATGGACGATGGCCCACGAAGTGGGTCATGTGCTCAGTCTCCCCCACGTCAACGACAATAACAGGCTGATGACCGGGAACGGAACCGACAACATCACCAATCTGCCGCCGGATCTCATCGCCTCGGAAAGCGCGACGATACTGGCCAGCGCATTCACGAATTAGTTCCAAGGAGAAAAAGCCATGGCCGTTACCATGAGTCAGGTGCTCGCCGAGATCGACAAGGACGAGCCGGACTATCAAGCCGCGGCGAAGCTCGGTCCCGATGCGCTGCCTCACCTGCAGCAAATCGTGGAGGCCGACGATCCGATGCGTGCTTCAAAGGCGGCGTACCTCGCGGGGCTGATCGGCGGCGCGCAGGCGGCTCCCGTTCTGGAGCACGCAGCCGCACATCGCGATCCGGTCGTACGGGTCGCGGCCGCTCACGCCATGCGTGCGGGGACAGCTGCGTCTACCGATCTGCTCGAGCGGCTGCTGGACGATGGGGACGTCGGTGTGCGAAAGGTAGCGCTTCGGGCGGCGAAGACGTCGAAGAGCAGTCGTCTCCGCGCGAAGGTGTCAGCGATGGCGGAAAAAGACCCGGATGAGCACATCCGCGACGTCGCGAAGGACGTTGCGAAAGGACTGTAGCAGGCCGTTGTTCGTGGGGGTGAAGGCTCATCGGCTCTTCGTCGGACTCTGGATCGTCCTGACCGGCATCATCGCGGCCGGTCAGGGCCGCTCGACCACGCCAACCGAGGACGGTGGGCGAGGGGGAACGAGCCAGGAGCGTTCGGATCCAGTGACCCGCGAGCAAGTGCGCGCGGTGCTGAACCCGGATGAGCCGGACTACGGGCGCGCGGCGCGCCTGGGGCCCGGCGCACTGCCGTATCTCGAAGAGATGACCGCGGGAGCCGACGCCAGCCTGGCGGCGAAAGCCGTTTACGCGGCGAGCCTGATCCGCGATCGCCGGTCGGCTGCGGTCGTGCGATCCGGATCGGCCAACAGACGCGCAGAGGTCCGAGTTGCCTCCGCGGCTGCTGCCGGCAATCTCACCCGAGAAGCCGGAACCGACATCCTGACCGATCTCCTGGGCGACAGCGACAGTGGAGTTCGCGAGACGGCCCTGAAGACGATCAAACCGGCGATCACCGGCGGCGCACCGCCCGCGTCCGCTCTCGCACGCGTGCGGAACATGGCCGCGACTGATCCTCAGGCGTACATCCGTGACCTCGCGAGGCAGATCCTGAACCAGGTGCGATAGGCGAGTCGCGTGGAGATCGATCCCGTCCGGCCACTGCAGGTGTGCCTCACCAATATGGCGTCCGGGCAAAATCGTTGACGCTGGCGCTGGCTGGCGATTCTATGAGCGATGCGTCACGCCGGTCGGACGATCGCGGCAATTCGATTCGCCTCACCGAAGCATCGAGACCTGCTGCTCGAGATACTTGTCCTGCGCCTCTGCTCCGCAGATATTCAGCGGAATACAAGGCAAAAAAAATCGCCAAGGTCACGCACCAAGTAGAGTAGTCTCACACGACGCCCTCCGGTATTTGGCGCGCACGCCGGCGGCGCGTGGTCGCAATCCTGAATGAATCGGCCTTATCAGGTCTGTGGTCGGACTCGTTGCAGCGGCGGGTCCGGTGTCGATGGCGCACCGAGAGGGACTGGGATGGCAGCGAAGCCAAAAAGGAGGAGAGTCATGATAGTACGACGCACAATTATCACGGGCCTGGCCGTGATGGCCCTGGCAGCGGGGATTCAGGCGCAGACCACGTCGAAAACGACGGAAGCCGGCGCCACTTCCACCACGTCATCGATTACCGGTGAGGTGGTGTTCGTCGAGGGCAACTGGCTCCTCACCAAGATGCTGCCGGGCGGCCAGTACCGGTGGTTTAACGTCCAGCCGGGACGGCAATTCAACATTGACGGAAAACCCAGGCTCATCGCCGACCTCAGGCCTGGCACCGTCCTCACCGCGGTGATCATCACCAAGACGCAGCCGGTCACGGTCCGTACGACATCGGTGCTCAACGGAACGGTCTGGTATGTCCAGGGCAATTACGTCGTCCTCACCCTCGAGAACGGTGAGAACCGCGAGTTCAACGTTCCCGAGTCGTACCGGTTCACGGTAGAGGGCAAACCGGCGTCGGTCCACGAACTGAGGAAGGGCATGAAGATCTCGGCCACGAAAATCGTCGCCGAGCCCCAGACCGAGATCTCAGAGAAGATCATGGTGACGGGCAACGCCCCCAAGTAGAACCATCCGCCAGCAAGAGAGCGTCGGAGGGGCGGCGGCTGGCCGTCGCCCCCGGGGCTCGTCAGGCCGCCAGGAAACCTTCTAAGGAAGCTCGACGCCTTCGTTCGTGGCAACGAGCCACCGTTCACCGCTGCATTTGCGCGTCCTCTTCCTGTGAATCCATCTCGCGCAAGATGGCGGCAAACCGCGGATCCGAGTGCAGCGCGCGGTATTGCGGAAACTGGCGCGCCCAGACGATGAAAGATGGCTCGCGCCCATCCCACGCGCGCTTCGCGAACGCCATCGCCTCTTCATGGTGCCCGGCCGCCTCGGCCGTGAGCGCAAGGTGTGACGGCGAGACATAACTTCGCGAGGCGCGATCCATCAATTCGCGATGCACGGCGCGTGCTTCAGCCGACTTCCCCGCCTGCCCGAAGAGTCCCGCCAGGGCGGTGAGGGCGAGCGAGTGGCGACCTGACATGGCAGCCGCGGCCTCGAGTAGGGAGACCGCCTCTTCGAATCGTCCAGCCATTCCGAGTGAAATGCCGAGGGCCCAGCGCGACACGAACGACTCGGGGTCCAGCTGAGTGGCCCGGCGGCACGTCTCGATCGCCTCGTCCAGCCGGCCGGCGGTAAACAGAGAGACCCCGAGGGTCATCGTGACGTACGCGGACAGCGGATCGCTGTCGAGCGCTCGGCGGACCTCTGCGATGCCCCGCTCGAAGTCCCCGCACACCCAATTCAAATAGAAGAGCCCGTACCAGCAGCGGCCCATCGCGTGACTTGGGTTGAGTTCCAGCACTCGCTCGAAGGTCTGCTTCGCCATTCGGCGGTTGTTCTCGTACAGCAGGGTCGCACATGCCAAAGACGTGTGGGCCACCGCGGATCTGGGATTGAGTTCGATCGACCGTCTCGCGGCCGCCATCGCTTGCTCTTTTGTCTCAGAGCCTCGCATGGCCCCGGAATACGCCAGCACAGTCAACGCGTCCGCGACGCCGGCCCATGCCAGTGAATAGTCGGGGTCGAGCTCGACCGCCTTCCGAAGCAGATCGAGCCCGGCCGGGACGTTCGCTCCCCTCCGATCGACCAACGCGCGGCCCTTCAAATAGAGCTGATACGCCTCGATATTCGTCGTCGCCTGTTCGACCAGCCGATCGTCTTTGCCTCCAACCAGTGTGACGCGCAATCGATCGACGATCGCCTTTGCGATCTCATCCTGCACGTCGAAGATGTCCTTCAGCTCACGGTCGTAGCGCTCGGACCACAGTTGAAAGCCATTTGCCACATCGCTCAGCCGCACAGTGATGCGCACCCGATCCCCGGCTCGGCGCACGCTGCCTTCGAGAACTGTCGTCACATTCAGCTTCTCGCCGATGGTCCGAAGGTCGTCGCCTTTGCCTTTGAAGGAGAACGCCGACGTGCGCGCGGCGACCCTTAGACCCTTGAGCGGCGTCAGAGCGTTGAGAATCTCTTCGGCGATTCCGTCGCAGAACCAGTCCTGGTCCTTTGCCGCGCTCATGTCGGTGAAGGCCAGCACCGCAATCGACACCGCTCGCGCGGCGGGCAACGAATTGCTGTCTGGCGCCCCTGCCCGGGCTGACCGGCCACCTCCCGTCTCCCACGCCCGCCGATGGATTTTCAGCTCGGCGTGGATCTCAGTAGCAGTCTGGACGCGGTCGCGCGGTTCTTTCTCGAGACACCGATCGATCAGACGACACACGTCGCCTGGCAGGTCAGAGCGCGATTCTTCAATTGGCTTGGGGTGATCTTTCAATATGGATGACATGAGCCCCGCCGGTGAATCCCCGCGAAACGGTCGTTCGCCCGTCGCCTGCTCGTACAGCGTGATGCCAAGCGAGAAGATGTCGGTGCGATGATCGATCGGCCTGGCTTCGATCTGTTCGGGCGACATGTACGGCATGGTGCCGACGATGGTCCCCACCTTCGTCCCGACGGAGGTGACGGTGACGTCTTCCGCGAGGCGGACGGCTTCGTCGTCACCTCCCCGCGCCAATCCAAAGTCGAGGACCTTTACACGGCCGTCCTCAGTCACCATTACGTTCGCGGGTTTCAGATCGCGGTGGATGATGTTCTTTCGATGCGCCGCCGAAAGCGCGTCTGCCAGCGCAATCGCGATGTCAAAGAACCGCGCCGGCGAGAGTCCACCGGAAAGAATGCCCTCGGCGAGCGTGCACCCCTCAATGAGCTCCATCGTCATGAAGGGAACATCATCGTGTTCCTCGATCGAGAAGATGGTGACGATGTGCGCGTGGTTGAGCGAGGCGAGGGCCCGAGCTTCCCGTCTAAAGCGTGCCAGACGGTCGTCGTCTCGCGCGAAGGCATCGGGAAGAATCTTCAGGGCGACATCACGATTCAGTTTCGTGTCGCGCGCACGGTAGACATCACCCATGCCACCGGCGCCGATTAAGGAAAGAACCTCGTAGGTGCCGAGCTGCCGCCCGATCAGGGAGGGGGGCGCGTCCTTAACCATTGCCGCCGCCAGCAAAGTGGATTTCCACACCTTCGTTCGTTCCGCGATGAAGGCGCACCAACGCAGCGGCGATATTGTCGGGATCGAAAGCGGTGCCACGCTCCACTCGACCGTGCACGGTCACAGTACCCACTCGAACCCCGGTCCCGGCAAGGTCTGCAGCTAACGTGAGGACCCACATGCGCAGCGCGGCCTTGCCCGCGCACAAACTCGACAGACCCGCGTACGGATGCAGCGCCGCGCCGCCGCCAGTGAACAAGAGCGAACCGGTTCCCGACGCACGCATCGCTGGCGCCAGAAGCGCAGTGAGCTGGGTGGCTGCGAGAAAGTTGACCCGCATCGCACGCTGGCTGTCGGCCAGGTCGAGCCGATCAGCCGAACCCTGCTGCAACGCGAATGCGTTGTAGACGAGCGACGAAGGATCGCCTTCGGCCCAGGTGCGAACTTGCGCAACCACGTTGAGTGTGGCCGCAGCGTCCGCAAGATCGACAACGAAGGGCGCCGCGGTGATGCCCGCAGCGGTCATTTCGGCATGGCGCTTCGCCAGCCTCGCGGAATCCCTGGCCAAGAGCGCGATTGCGAACCCCTCCGCCCCGAACGCGCGGGCGATCGAGGTTCCAATGCCGGGGCCAACACCAGCGACGATGACGACTGGCTTCATAGTAGCCGCCTGTGCGCGGGCGACCTTGTGATCGGCGAAGTGTACACTACTGCACTTTCGCCAGCGCCCCAGGACACGCGTGACAGGGCCGAACCGCGTCCGTGATCACGCATTCAGTTGCAGGCCACCGAAGTGCACCGTCACGATGTGCGGGTGATTGAGCGCAGCGAGCACGCGTGCCTCACGACGCAATCGGTCGAGGCGATCATCCGGCCCGATCGGATTCTATCTGCTGGCGCTGATCGACTACACTCGAAGAAATGACTGGACTCATTCCGATCCTGGCCTTGTTCTTCACGGCGGCCGGATGCGACCGCATCGACAATCTAGGTACCGTCATCGGGCCATCCACGACCACGGCTCCGTCTTCACCGACCGATCCGGTCGCGGGCACTGGTTCAGTCGCGACCAATGGAACACTCCGCCTCGGTACGTTGATTCGCGGTTGGGACCTGGTGCGATAGCACCCACCTGCCATGCTCGAGGCCGGCACGCGTCTGGGCGCTTACGAAATCGTTTCGCTCCTTGGCTCGGGCGCGGCATGGGCGAGGTCTATCGCGCGCGCGACCTGAGACTCGAGCGGCAGGTCGCGATCAAGATCGTGGGCCATCGCGTCGAGGCACACCACGGCCACGATCGCCTTCGCCGGGAAGCACGCGCCGTCGCGGGGCTTCAACATCCGAACATCTGCACCATCTTCGAGCTCGGAGCCACCGACGATGGCGGTCTGTTCATCGTCATGGAGCTGCTCGAAGGCGAGACGCTTCACGATCGCCTGCTGCGCGGTCCGCTCGACATCCCGACGCTGGCCGATCTCGGAATCGCGATCGCCGATGCGTTGGATGCGGCTCACCGCAGCGGTTTTCTGCACCGCGATATCAAACCCGCCAACATCTTTCTCACGGCGCGAGGACCCAAGCTGCTCGACTTCGGTCTCGCGAAGGATCTGGCGCCGGGTCCCACGAACGTCACAGGACAACCGACCGAAGCACGACTGACGGGCATTGGCATGGCTGTCGGCACTGTGGCCTACATGTCGCCGGAGCAGGTGCGTGGTGAGCCACTCGACGCGCGCTGCGATCTCTTCTCGTTAGGAGTGGTGCTGTACGAGGCCGCGACCGGGCGCTCCGCATTTACGGGCGCGACAGCAGGAGCGATCTCCGCGGCCATCCTGCATGAGACACCAGCAACGCCGCATACGGTGCGCGCCGATGTGCCCTCAACGTTCGATGACATCTCGGCCAAGCTGCTCGAGAAGGATCGAGATTTCCGATATCAGTCGGCGGCTGATCTGCGAACCGATCTGCGCCGCCTGAAACGATTCATCGACTCGCCCCACACGTCGCCTGCATCATCGACGACCAAGCCGGTGATCGCCGCGCGCCACCGTCGTCTGCCGCTGCCGCTCGTGATGTTGATAGCCGCGGCCCTATTGGCGCTCGCCGTCGGCGCGTACTACTTCGCCTCGCGGCCTGCATCGCTACAGTCCGTGAGCATCGTCCAGGGAGACCTGGATGTCGTCCAACTGACGACGACAGGCAATGCATTTTTGCCGTCGATTTCCGCCGACGGACGATACGTGGCCTACGTCCAGATCGAAGACGGCAAGAGCAGCCTCTGGATCCGCCAGACCGCGACGGATAGCACCGTCCAGATCGTCCGGCCGCGCGCGGGCGTCGACATTCGCGGCGCAACATTTCTTTCTGACGGCAATCAAGTGGACTTCCTGCAACTGCAGGGCGGCACGCGCGAGCTCTGGCGAGTGCCGATCCTTGGAGGATCACCGAAGCGGATCGCCGTTGATGTGCAGACGGCCGCCGGGTGGTCGCCTGACGGTCAGACGATGTCGTGGGTGCGCTTCGACGCGTCGTCGGGTGCGACAACACTGGTGCTGGCGGATCGTAACGGCGAAGACCAGCGCGTGCTCGGCACTCGACAAGGCGACGAGGTCTTCGACACTCAGAACTTCGTCCCACAACCAGCCGCGCCTGCATGGTCGCCAGACGGTCGTCTCATCGCGGTGGCCGGGCATTCGCCGTCTCGATTTCAAATCGTTGTCGTCGAAGTCGCTTCGGGCCGCATGCAAGCGTTCGATCTGCCTCGCGGCTCATTCATCTACGGTCTCGCGTGGCTGAATGACAGGTCTATCCTGTTCAATCGGAGTGTCGGGCTGGCCAACGCGCAGATCTGGCGCTTTTCGTATCCGGAAGGGACTGCCACGCGCCTCACGAGCGATATCAATCAGTACTTTGGCGTCAGCGTGACGGCCGATCGCAATCAGCAGGTCACCGCGAGACTCGACGATCGAACGACGATCTGGGTCGGTGACAAAGACGCGCGCACAGGCAAGGACGTCGTGCCGCCGTCGATGGTGGCCTGGAGCGTTCGCTGGTCCGGCAACCGCTTGCTGTTCGACGATGGTGGAATCGACTCTGGTCTTTCGACGGTGGTGCCAGGGGAATCAACTCGCACGAAGGTCATGCCCGGAAGCAACAATGGCTTCGGCACCGCCGACGGACGAACCCTCGTGTTCGGTCTCATCGACAAGCCCGGCATCTGGCGGAGCGATGCCGACGGCCGCAACCTCGTCAAGCTCACCGATAGGACCTCCGATCCAATCGCCATCACGCCAGATGGTCAGCATGTCATCTACAGCGATGTCGCGCGCGTGCGAGCTCTCTGGAGCGTGCCGGTGAAAGGAGGGCCCGATACGCAGGTGTCAGTTCTTCCGGCATTGGGCACCGCATCCGTCTCTCGAGACAGCCGACGCATCATGTTCGTCACGCGCGAACGCGATCAACGTCAACTGATCGTCTGCGAGCTGCCGGCCTGCTCGAACCTTGTCCGCCATCCTGCGCCCGACGGAGTGGACCGGGTGGAGTGGACGCCCGACGGGGCGATGACATTCGTCGACACCGCCACGCGGACGAATCTCCTGGTGCGGCAGATTGAAGGTGGTGAGGTGCGAGCTCTCACGCACTTCACGGACGGACAGCAAATTTTCGACTACGCCTTCTCGCACGACGGCACGCAGCTCGCCATCCTCCGTCTCTCAGAACGCAGCGACATCGTCTTGTTCAAGGGCCTCAAACCCTGAACGTGACGACGTTACCGGCTCGCCGGGAACAGACGGCTGGCAGTCAGGCCGCCACGCTCAATCGACGCGACTGGCGGCTTACGGCGGCAGTGCGGATTTTCGGCCTCGGGATCTGCGCCCCCAAGTCATGCCGCCACGATATGAAGTACAGTTGTTATGAGCGGCTGCGAGCCCCCAGCAACCAAAGCGATTTGACGAGAGGTCGCCTTGTGGCGGCCTCTTCTCGTTTTGTGGTGCGGCAAGACCCGCACATTCTTCAACTTTCGACAGGAGTGAAACAACGAATGACAGGAACAATCAAGACGCTTCGTGCAGACAAGGGATTCGGCTTTATTCGAGACGCGACCGGCAAGGAAGTGTTCTTCCACGCCAGCGCCATCTTCGGTGAGGGCATCGAGAACCTCCGCGAAGGCGATGGTGTCGAGTTCGATCTCGGCGACGGCGGCCCCAAGGGCCCACGCGCGACGAGCGTCCGCCGAACCACCACGTAGTCCCCGCACAGTCCCGGCCTGCACCCGTTCGAGCTCGCGCGAAGCCTACGACGGCCTCGCGCGATGTCCCTTGGCAGCAGGACCGTTGTAATAGAATCCGCACCGACGTGTCGCTCGCTTCCGGCAGCCGTCTCGGATCGTACGAGATCCAGGCCGCCATCGAGCCGGCGGCATGGGCGAGGTCTATCGCGCGGCGCCGCCCTGATACGCGATCGAGCCCGTCATTCGAGTCGATGTAGCTAAGCGCCCCAACCGGCGGGCGGCTCGACGCGGCCCTGCGTGAGGACCCAGTACTCGCGCAACTCGCGACACTGGCCGGTGTCGGCAAACAACAACAGGAACTCGCCCGCCAACGTCAGAGGACCGTCGCTGGTCTGCAAGTTCGCCCACCATTCCACCGCCAGACGCCGGCCGTCGACAATCGACTTGCCGTAGCGGAGTTCGACGGCAGTCTGCGATGCAGTGACGTTGGCCCAATAGCTCCGAATCGCTGCGCGACCGACGAACGGCGGCTGAAACGGCTGCTCGCGGTACGTGGCGTCTACCGTGAACAACTCGCTCGCGGTATCGGCGTCGCGTTCGATCCACGCGCGACGATAACGCTCCAGCCAGTCGACGTATGCGTGTTCCGGAGCATCAGCCATGTCTGGGTCTCCGTCAGTTCTTAATCCGCGAGCGTCTGCGCGAGATCGTCCAGGACCACCTTCTCCTCCGGCGAAATTCGCGAGGTCAGGCCGAGGAAGCCGCCCGCGGCCTCCGCGACGCTGCGCGCGCGCTCGAGCCCCGAGGCGCGGATCTCGTCGCGTTCCTTTTGCGAGAGCGACGGCCAAAGCGCTCGCATCTGGCTTTTCCACGCGTCTACGAGTTCCGCACCCGGCCGCTGTACCAACCAGCTATTGAGCATCTGCCCGGCGACGCTCTCCGGCGGCACGCCCTGCGACGCGGCAGCCTTCAGGACTGCGTCACGCTCGCGCGGCTCGATCTTGCCGTCAGCCCAGGCGATCGCCGCCAGCGGCACGAGTTGCAGCGCCAGCACCGTCTGCGGCTCGAGCCCGAGCTCGATCAGGTGATCGATCAATCCGTCGTTGTCCACGCGCACGACCTCGCGCATGGCAGCGCGCCGCTCCTGCTCTTTGGCGCGATCGCGCATCTGTTGTAGAAGCCGGGCATTCTCCTTGGCGAAAAAAGCGTCCTCGAGTGTTTTTGCCGCGTTGTTGAAATCGTCGCGTTCCACGTTGGTTCTCCTAATCCACAGTTCCTTCGGATACGACGGATACGACCAGATCGTTCTGCGCGCGACGAGGCGGCTCAGGTTTGCGAGTGACGATGTGTGCGTTCGTGACGACGAGGATTGATGAGGGTCCGCGAGGCGCCACTGCGCTTGCGTGTAGCGGCGAGTCTTTAGACTCGCCGTCAGACTAGCGGATTAATAAAGGCGGGTCTAAAGACCCGCCTCTACGACAGTGTGAAAAGTTCTAGAAGTCGAAGGTCACGTTGAACCGCGCAAACCGCGCGTTCAGCACCGCCGTCGGCGCCAGCCACGTCGCGCCGTTGGTCACGGGATCGTACGTCTGGTTGTAGACCGTTCCCGTGTTGCTGTTGAACAGGTTGTAGATGTCGATCGCCACGTTCGTCCGCGTCTTGCCGAATCTCAGGTTCTTGCCGACGCGCAGGTCGAGTGAATTGAGCATGTCGGGGAACGTGTGTCCCTGCTCGAGAAGATTGACCGTCTGGAACGGCAGGCCCGGCGCCAGCGGACGTCCTGTCTGCGCCTGCAGAATCGCACTCGAGACGTTGTAGTTTGCCGACAACGAATTGCCATTGCTGGCCACCGCGTTTCCGGCGGGCGCCACACCAGGGGTCGAGCGGAACGTGCCGCTCACCAGGACGTCGATCCTGGGAATGGTGTACGTCGCGAGCCCGCGGATGCTCGTCAGCCAGTCTTCGCTGATCGCGCATGATGCGATCTGCTGGTTGACGAGCAACGACCCGGCCGTCGTGTACAGCTCTGGAAGCTTCTCCGCCACGGCGCAATAGTCGCGCACACCGCGGCCGCCGCTCATGCCAAGCTGCAGGAACAGTTGATTCGGCAGGCGCGCGCTCACCTGGGCGTCGACGCCGTGCCAGTAGGCCGTCACATCGCCGTAGTCGTTCGCGGACGTGAAGTAGTTGTCCGTCGCGCCGAGCGGTGATCGCGTGTTGCGCGTGAAGAACGTCACGGGGTAGCCGCCGCCACCCGGCAGATTCGAATTCTGCGGCGCCGCGATCGCGACCTGATCGAAATCCAACGGACTCAATGCGAGGTTATCCGTGAAGAAGTGGTTCCCCCACCAGCGCCGGTTGTAGCTGACGTCGAGCGCGACACGCGGGATGATCTCGTGCTGCACGGCCACGCCGAACTGCCAGTCGTATTGCCGCACGCCCCATCCGTGCTGCACGTCGGGGTTGGCGCGCGTGGTCACGAACGGGTTGCCGAAGTTGGAGTTGCTCCAGGCGCCGCAGTTGTCGCCACCCGACGCTGCATTGTTTTGTGCGGCCGGGTTCATCAGATCGCAATCCGGGATGAAGTTACGGTTGCCATCAGTCCAGCTGCGGTTCGTCGTCTGCTGGTATGTGACCGCCGGGTTGGCGATTGTGTAGAGGCCGCCGTTCTGTGCGGTTTCCAGGTACTTGCTGAAGTTCACCTTCAGCGACGTCTTGCCGTTTCCAAACAGATCCCAGGCCGCGCCCATGCGAGGCGTGATGTCGTGGAAGCCGGTGACGCCATCCTGCCGCGGGAACATGTAAGTGCTGCCGAACCGGTTGTCGGCGGTAATGCCGTTCTCGCCCTCCGGGAACCAACTCCACGCGTGCTCGTAGCGCAGCGCCGCCTGCACGGTGAGGCGATTGTGCGTCCACTGATCCTGGACGTAGAAACCGTCGTAGCGCGTGCGGTTGCTCTGGATGTGCGGGGCGATGCGCATCGTGAACTGCGTGGGCGTCCCGTTGTTGAATGTGTAGGCCAGTTGATTGTCGGCGTTCTGGTACTGCCTGTACACCTCGTGCGCCGCCTGGTAGCCGACTTTGAAGCTGTGCGCGCCGGTCACGTAGGCGAGCGACGCCCGCCAGATGTTGTGCTGCTGGTTGTTCTCCGCGGCCGAGTTCCAGCCGTGGTAAATGAAGTTAGGAACGGGAACACCAGCCGCAGTGCTCTGTTCGGTCACTGCCACCAGCCCCGTCTGTGTTCCGGGCGGAGGATATCCACCCCACTTGCTGCTGAACGACGAGAAGCCGGCTTCCATCAGGATGCGGTTCGTCGCCGGCGACGTCCATGTCGCCTGCGTGATCTTCTCCCGCTCCGGCCACATGTTGGCAGACTCTGGTGAGGTCGTCGTGGTGCCGAGCGCTATCCAGTCGTCGCCGCGCTCGCGACACCCATCGCCGGTGTTGACGAGCGCAGACCCGGCGCAGTTCGACTGGTAGTCGTAGTAGAACCCCAGCTTGTTCTTCTGCGTGAGCTGGCCGGTGAGGCGGAACGCTTCGATCTTCTTGTCGCCCGCCGACCGCGCCTGGGTGTTCGTGTCCCTCACATAGTTCCACTTCGAGGGATCGAGAGCGTTCGCATTTGGAGACAAACCCGGAATGGTCTGGTGCGTCCCGTAGCTGCGCAGGTTGTTGAAGAACCACAGCCGATCGCGCTTGATCGGTCCGCCGACGGCAAGGTTGGTGTCCCAGTTCTTGATGAGCCCTGGCGGTTCTGTGATGCCAACGCTGCGCAGATAGTCGTCGAGATTACTGCCCTGTGACCACTCGCCCGCGGTGCTGAAGAACGCGGTGCCGTTGAAGTTGTTGCCGCCGCTCTTGGGGATGATGTTGAACGCCGGCCCACCGCGATCGACCTCACCCATACCGCCCGCAACGGTGACCTGGACTTCCTGAGCGTTGACGAAGTCGTAGGCAAAGCTCGAGACGCCGCCACCGCCGAATGCCGAGCCGACGTTCATGCCGTCCACTTGAACGGTACCTTCGTTGCCGCGCCCACCGCGCGACGTGAAGAAGAAGTTCGTCGCGGTCCCGCCAACAGACTGCGTGGAGTTCACGTCGAGCGTCAACGACTGAACGCCGGGTACCATCGCGAGGACACTGCCATAGGTGCGCGACACGGGGACGGCGGCAAGCACCTCGTCGGCGAGCACGACCTCACGCTTTGTGCTGGTCTGCGTGTCGATGATGGGTGTCGCTCCGGAGACGGTAATCGTCTCCTCCACGGCTCCGACTCGCATGTCTGCATTGACCGTCGTCACGCCGGCGCCCGAGAGTTGGATGCCCTCGCGCCTCACTGTGGTGAAACCGGGCAGCGTGAACGTCACGATGTAGGTGCCGGGCTCGAGAGCGACGAACCGGTATTGGCCGCTCCCATCGGTCACCACAGTGCGTGCCTTCTCGATGAGCGCAGGACTTGCCGCTTCGACGGTCACGCCTGGCAGGATGGCACCAGAGGTGTCCCTGACGATGCCAGCGACATCCTGGGAGAATGCTGGTGTGGAAAGAAGAAGTAGTACCGCAACGAAAAAGGATCCCAGTACCAGTGGTCGCATCGACCGCCTCCGATTTAGTAGGGTCACCCGGCCCGCCTCAGGCTCACGGCGAGGCAAGCGCGGGTAGCGTACGGCATGCGTGCACGAGGATCAAGCGACCGTTCCCTTCTCAGGCCTTGAAGTAGAATCCGCTCTCAGAAAAGGCACGGCAGCATGCATCGCCCCGGACAGGGCTATCGGTTCGCAGGTCACCTGGTACTCGCGACGATCTGCATCGCTCTCACCGCGGTGCCGTCCGCCCAGGGCCCGCTCCGACCGCTTCCCGAGGCGCTGGCTGCCGCACCTGCCGAGCTCGTCGATCGACTGCGCACTGACCCGTTCACGTATTTC
This sequence comes from uncultured Acidobacteriota bacterium, assembly GCA_963772955.1. GTDB lineage: Bacteria > Acidobacteriota > Vicinamibacteria > Vicinamibacterales > UBA2999 > Gp6-AA40. The sequence continues at coordinate 78,666 of CAVYZF010000003.1, forward strand.
CGGTTCATCAATCGCCCCTGGACCGCGCGAGTCTGCGAAGTGTTCGCCGACGTCACTGATCGGACGATCGTGCGTCTCCACGGCGACGCGCACCTCGAGCAATTCGCGTTCACCAACAATGCGTGGGGTCTCGACGACTTCGATGACTCCTCGCGCGGCCCCGCGTTCGTCGATATCGTGCGGTTCCTGGGCTCGATCGATCTTGCCACCCGTCAGCGCGGCTGGACGCGCGATCGTGACGCGTTGTGGAGCCGTTTTTTCCAGGGCTACTATCGCGGTTTGTCGGAGCCGGACTATCGCCCTCCCGAGCCCGGCCTCGTCCGCCAGTTGCGGAAGCAGGCACCCTTCACACGCGACGCCTATCTCACGTGGGGTGAGCAGCAGATGCAACCGATGGAGGAGGCACAGCTGAAGTCGATTGCTACAGGAATGGAAGCCCTTGAACGGCTGGTACGCGGCGAGCGTTCGGACCGTGCGCCCGGGTATTTCACCGTTGTCCGCGCCGGGTGGCTGCGCATCGGCGTCGGCAGTGCCACCGCCAGGAAGGTTCTCATTCGCCTGCAGGGCCCGAGCACCGAGCCTGGAGATGATGTGCTCATCGAAGCAAAGGAAGTCGCCAATCTCGGTGGTCTTCCTTGCCTCGATCACTCCACGACGCTACAGGCGGCTCGCGTGATCGACGGAACCCGGCAAATCGGTCGATTGAAGCACGATATCCTCGCAATCGGACCCACACTGCAGATCCCCGCCGCCACGGGCCGCGCGGAACACTGGCTGGACTGGTGGGTCTCCACTTGGGAGCCGTCGTATCGGGAGGTTCGCCTGGCCGATCTCCGCTCTGTTGAGGACCTCGCCGACATCGTCTACGATTCCGGCGTGCAGCTCGGCGCCAACCAGCTCGCCCCCGTTCGGAAACAAGCGCTGTCGTCGACGAAAGAACTCGAAAGTCGGCTGCGCAGGGACACTGCCAGAATCGTCGAGGAGCTGCTCGCCGGATGGCGGGAGATGGCAGCACAGTAAACCTGACAACCACACGAAAGGTGAGACGATCATGCCGAGGAAACTCCTCACCGTCGGAATCATCATAGGGCTCGTGATCTGCGCTGGCGTCGTCGGCGGCACGCGTGCCGCACAAACAACAGGCGAAGCCATCGCGATCGACGGCGACGACCTGGCAGGAACGGTGGCCGGACCCTCCGGACCTGAGGTGGGCGTCTGGGTCATTGCCGAGACGATCGACCTGCCCACGCCGTTCGCGAAGATCGTCGTGACCGACGATCGCGGACGGTACCTCGTGCCAGACCTGCCCAAGGCCAATTACAGAGTCTGGGTACGCGGATACGGACTGGTGGACTCGCCGAAGGTCCAGACGACTCCGGGAAAGAACCTGGCTCTTCGCGCCGTGCGCGCCAGCTCTCCTGCAGAGGCGGCCTTCTACTATCCGGCCGCGAACTGGCTCTCGTTGATGGAAATGCCAGCCACGCACGAATTCCCAGGCACTGGCGACAGCGGCAACGGCATCTCGCCGAACATGAAGAGCCAGGGTGATTGGATCCGCAGCGTGAAGTCAGGAGGCTGCACGGCGTGCCACGCACTCGGCACCAAGGGCACGAGAGAAATCCCGGTGGCTCTCGGTGCTTTCCCCACATCGGTCGCAGCCTGGGATCGCCGCGTCAAATCCGGTCAGGCCGGCGGGCAGATGAGCGCAGGCCTCAATCAGTTCGGACGCGCGCGAGTCTTGAAGATGTTCGCGGACTGGACCGATCGGATCCGCGCCGGTGAGCTTCCACCTGCCCCGCAACGGCCACAGGGAATCGAGCGCAACGTGGTCATCACGCAGTGGGACTGGGCCGATCCCAAGGCATACCTGCACGATGTCGTGTCGACCGACCGCCGCAATCCGCGGGTCAATGCGAACGGCCCGGTGTACGGAGCACTGGAGCTGAGTGCCGACTATGTTCCGGTACTGAATCCCGCCACCAACACGGCGAGCCAGGTACCGTTGACCGTGCGCGATCCCAATACGCCGCCGACGAACGCGTCTATGCCGGAGCCGTCGCCATACTGGGCCAACGAGGTGATCTGGACCAGCAAGAACAACGTCCACAACCCGATGCTCGATCACAAAGGACGAGTCTGGCTGACATCTGCCGTTCGGCCCGCAGCGAACCCGCCTGAGTGCAAGGAGGGCTCGAGTCACCCCTCAGCGAAGCTCTTCCCCGTTGCCAATGCAGGCCGCCATCTCGCCGTGTACGACCCGGCGACGAAGAAACTGACGCACATCGGCACCTGCTTCGGCACGCATCACCTGATGTTCGCCGAGGACGCGAATCACACGCTGTGGACCAGCGGTGGCGGACAGGTGATCGGCTGGCTGAACACGAAGATGTTCGACGAAACACAGGACGAGATGAAGTCGCAGGGCTGGACCGCGCTGATCCGGGACGCGAACGGGAACGGCAAGCGCGACGCCTACGTCGAGCCGGATCAGCCTCTCGACCCGGCCAAGGATCAGAGGATTGGCGGCGCCCTCTATGCCGTGGCGCCGGCGCCTGACGGTTCGGTATGGGGCACACAACTCGGATATCCCGGCGCGCTGATCAGACTCGCGCCTGGGTCGAATCCTCCCGAGACCGCGCTCGTGGAGATCTATCAGCCACCCGCCGAGCAGGGATTCTCGCCGCGTGGCGGTGACGTCGATCGCAACGGTGTCTACTGGGCGGCCATGGCGAGCGGCCACCTTGCGAGCTTCGATCGTCGCAAGTGCAAGGGCCCGTTGAACGGCCCGAAAGCCTCAGGTCTGCATTGTGCCGAGGGCTGGACGTTTTATACCGAGCCGGCGCCGCAGTTCAAGAACGTCAAGGCATCGGGGAGCACCGAGGGGAGCTACTACACGTGGGTCGATCAGTTCGATACGCTCGGACTCGGGCGCAACGTGCCGATCAACACCGGGAACGCAACCGAAGCGCTGTTGGCGTTGAAGGACGGTAAGTTCGTCACGATGCGCGTGCCGTACCCGATGGGGTTCTACACGAAATGGATGGACGGCCGCATCGACGATCCAAACGCCGGCTGGAAGGGGCGCGGTATCTGGACGACGATCTCGACCAGAACACCGTTCCACATGGAGACCGGGAAAGGCACGACGAGCAAAGTGATGAAGTTCCAGATGCGCCCCGACCCACTGGCGAAATAGTCGCGCACGGTGCAACCGGGATTCGGAAACGAACCATCGGGCATCCGTGGCGCACGCCTGGATCGTGAACTAGAAGAGACGCGCCCTGGACACCTCCGGCGTGCGTTCACGTTCACGATTCATGAAGGCGACGAGCGCTTCGATTTCGTCGGCGGTGAGTTGCTGATTCGGCATCTCGCCGACGTGCGGAGGTGACGCTTTCCCAAGGGTGGCTGCCGGGTCCGCGAGGAACTTCCTGAGATAGTCCGGCTGGAATGTGCGGCGTGTCAATTCGGGACCGGAGCAATGGTGGCGTTGCGGGCCAATCTGTATCGATGCGTATCGTCCACTCGCCGGCGCTTGGCACCGTCAGTAGAGCCCTGTACTCCCCTGTCGCTCCCGCGACAGACTTGGCGATCGCGTTGGCTTCGATTCCCCCGGGCGCCGTCGCGCGAACCGGCGGTATCGGGTTGCGGGGCGCTCGCACGTGCGGCTGAAACAGGTGATCGAGCATCCTCTCATTCTTTACGAGAGAGGATCGACGGGCCGCCAGCACGTGCTCGATGCCTTTCATGAGCGTGGCCTTTCGCCGCGAGTCGCGCTGGAGACGACGAGTACCGAGACAATCGTCAGCATGGTCGAAAGCGGGCTTGGAGCGTCCGTTGTGCCCTTGATGCCGAACGGGGCGGTGACGCGTGGCCGGCGGGTCGATGTCTTTCCGATCGCGGATCCGATTCGGCCGATTCACTCGGGGATTCTGCTGAGACGCGCCGAGAAGCCGGCGGGGGCAACGGCTCGTCTTCTGGAATTCACGAAAGCAAGTCTCTCGAAGCGGGCCGGGCTGTAATCGTTACGAGCAACTCGTGCCTTTGCGCTCGCCGCGAACCCACGCGGCCAGCATCTGCCATTCGGGGTCGTCACGACTCTGCCAGCGTCGGACTCCGTTATGGGCATAGGATCCGCCGCCGTCCGGATGCAGCGGCTTCAGCAGGAACCGGCTCTGCACCGGATTCCCCGGGACGATCAGACGCGCGATCACGCGAAAGGCCTCTTGCGCCTCCTTCTCGTTCCATGTGCTGCGGCCCTCACCCGGTAGCGGGGCGAAGCCCATGGCTCCTCCGCTGTGGCAATTGCTGCACCGGAGATGTCCTTCGCGTGGAGTCGCAAAGACGTTTTGCACACACGAGCGGAAGAACTCGAAGTCCACCCGGGGCGCCGGCGCCTGCACGTAGCGATCGGCCGGCAGACTGCGAATCCACTTCAGGACAGTTTGATACTCGGCGTCGTCGCGAGAACTCCAGTAGGTGCCACCGGTGTGTCCGAGGCCGCCGGCCTTTGGCTCGAGCGGCTTGAGCAGCAGATAGCTGTTCTCGGGAGTTTTCGTGTTGACCAGCTGCGTGATCATCTCGAAGTTCTGCCGCGACTGATTCGCCGTCCATCCCGCGTCGCTCGCCGGTGTTTCGAGATCGAATCGCAGGCTGGTCTGCCACGTGTGACACATCACGCAGGCCGCATAGCCCGGCATCGTGCCACCGCGATCGCGCATGAAGATCGGTTCGATGGTGTTCCGGAAGGAGTCGACGTCCGCCGGTCGCGGCGCCGACGATGTCGGGGCTGGCGTTTGGCCTGCGAGCGACACCGCAAGTACAGCGACCATGAGGGCGCCCGCACACACGCGCATTGTCGTGTTCATGGCGGCTACTCCCCGCCGCCCTGCTGGGTCGACGTCGTCGCTGGGGCCTCGTTGACTCGGTTGAGCGGCAGGATCGCTGTGCTGATCCGGGCCGGCCGCGCACCGGTCTTGATCTTGGCAACGATCTCCAGCTTCTTCAGATCGACCGCGACAGTGTGGTCGGACCCCGAGATTGCTACGTACATGAACTTGCTGTCGGGAGTCGGCGTCATCCAGTTGGCCGTCGGGCCGACCTCCACCGCGCCGATGTACTTCAAGTCCGGCAGCGTCCACCCGTAGATGCGACTATCGAGGCGACTCGATGCCCACACCGCGGAACGATCCGGGAGTACCTCGACGCCATGCATGTCGCCAGTCTGAATTCCGTCCGCATTCTGTTTCCAGAGAGGAAGTTTCGGCGGCCAGATCATGTCGACCACCTGGCGCTTGTTCCAATCGATGATCCAGACGGCGTTGATGCCGGTGGCCTGCGCGAACATGCGCTTGGTGGAACCGTCAGCGTTGGCCTCGAAGGCCATCGGCCGCACCTCGTGGTTGTTGCGGCCGTATTGCTGATACCCCGTCAATTCCATCCCCCATACGACCTGGTCCTTGACGGGATCGATCACCTGGATCGTCGGTTCCCCTGGCCGTACCTCGCCGGCGAGACCGGCGATGACGAAGTTGTCATCCGGCGTCACGTAGGTGTTGTGCACTGGGTGATGAACGGCGATGCTGCGAACACGCTTGTTGGTGGCGATGTCAATCACGTCCACCACCGCGCGCTTGTCAGCCGTCCAGGCGCGGATGCCGGCATAGATCTTCTTGTGCTTCTTGTTCACCACGATCTTGTTGGGATTGCCAGAGAGTGGGATCTGCGTCACGAGCTTCAGCGTCTTCGTGTCGAACACGTCGACGGTATCCTCGGCCTCGTTCGAGCAGTAGTAGTAAAGGCCATCCGGGTGGGTGGTCAGATTGTGCGGGTTCGGACAGCCCCTGATGAGTCCCGTCACCCGGTTGGTCGCGGGATCGATGATGTGATGGATCGTGCCAGCGTTGTTGCTCTGGAGGATTCGGACAGCGACGCCGTTATAGGAGTCGAGCCGGGGCACGCCTTGGGCTGCCACGTGTGTCGCCAGGACCGCGATTCCGAGGCAGACGGCCAACGCTCGGATCAAAGATGAAAACACCATCATCGACCTCCGTTTCAACGTCATCCCGAGGCTTCCAGCGCCCAGACGATACCACGCGACCACAATCGCCAGCCACACTTCCTCGCGCCGTTGAGAACGGGCTCAATAGCGCGACGACTGGAGCCAGGTGTCCGCGCGCGACCAGCTTGATGCGAGGTCGGCGGAAACTTCGGACGACTCCTTTCCCATTCCCTCGAGCGCCTGCTTGAGGCCGAAGAGCGACCAGCCGTTGTGTGGGTGATCCTTGAGCTCCATGCGATACGCCTTCTCCGCTTCGTCGAACCGCTTCGCTTCCACGAGCGCAGCGCCGAGCCAGTGAAATGCCGAAAATGGCAGCGGCTCCGGCTCGTCGTAGACGAGCGCGTCCTGCGTGGTCGCCGCCAGCTGGAAGGACGCGATCGCCGCATCCAGGTTCCCCGCGGTCCGCTGAATCTCACCCTCGAGGATGCCGGCCACGACGGACAGAAGACTCTTCGCCGTATGGACTCGAAACGTCCCCGTCGACGAGTCCGCCGCCTTCTTGACGCGCCCAAGGTAGAGGCTGGCGAAATCGGCGTTTCCTTGTTTGAGGTGGGCATAGCCTTGCGCGAAATCCCAGAGCGCGCCCTGGATGTCGGGTCGGGGTCGACTCGTGACCTGCAGCACCTCGTCGAAGCGGCCGAAGCGAATCAGCGTCAGCACTTCGTAGAACGATTCCCCCGTCAGCTTCGTGTAGTCCTTCCCCGCCCGCATCGCGATCGCACCCTGACCGTCATACGAGGCCGCATAGAGGAGCATATGGAGGTTGTGCTCGGGATAGATCGCGAAGCCCTGGCCAATCGCTGCCTTCTGATCGGAGTGCCACGCCTCGAGATTCGCGCGTACCGAGTCGCCCCAGCGGCCAACCTCGTTCCACGTGTGCGACGGCATGTGGTTGATGTGGCTGGCGCCGGGAATCGATCGACCGAGAAACTCGGCACACGCCTCCGCGCGACCCGGAACGATCGTCGACTCAGTCGCGTGCACGTAGAGATGACAGGCGCCCGGATGGCGCACGTCGCGCGCGAGGATGGCTTCGAGCACCTGATGGAGCCGGTGTACGTTCGGATCGTTCACGTCGCGCGTGCCACGGCGCGGCTCGAGCAGGAAGAGCGCATCGGCATAGAGCGTCGCAATCTCGAGATCGTCGGGATACTGCGCCGAGACTTTCTGCATCGCGTCGGCATAGGCGCGGTCCTGCTCGACGCGCCTGGCCCCGTCGAACTTCTCGACATAGCGAACCGCAAGGGCGTCGATGAGCGCGCGCTCCTTGGGTGTCGCCCGGCTCTTCAACGACAGCGCCTTCTGCGCGGCGGCGTACGCGTACGGTGATTCCTCGGCGCTCATCGGGGCGTTCAGGTACGAACCCCACGCCCAGCCTTCGCCCCAATAGCAGATCGCGCACTCAGGATCGCGCGTCCACGACTCGCGGAACGACCGCACGGCTTCCGGCTTCGCAAACGCATACATCATCTGGAAGCCCTGATCGAAGAACGCCTGCGCCTCCTTGTTCGTTGACGACATCGGCTTGGTAAACGTGCCGAGACCGACTTTGTAGATCTGGATCGGCTCCGTGTAGCGGTCGTAGAGCGAACGCGGCTGCTGCGCGCGAGCGGCGACAGGCAGCGTGAGGCACAGTCCTGCGGTCCCCAGGATGACGGTGTAACGCAACAGACGACTCGGCATGCTGAACCTCTTAGAGCCTGTGTTCTCTGATTAAGGCCTGTATTCTCTGATTAAAGCCTGTGTTCTCTGATTGAAGCCTGTGTTTTCAGTGATCATAGCGGCACATCAACCGTTGCGGAGGCACCGCCAGCGGCTCCGTGCTACTATAGCGAGTCGGATCTCTCTCGCGCTCTGCTTCCTGTAGGCGTTTCGGGCCGTAATCGGACCCGCTCCTCCACAAGTCCTTAGCCACGAATCGAAATCCGCGCGGAGCTTGTGTGCTCCGTCCGCAAAGCGGACGCATAACGCGTCGCGCGCGGTGATCATCGGGCCGCCGAGCGCACATGCTCGTGGCAAGTCAGGAGCAGTCCGTCCATGCCGTTCTCGAAACTCGGGCTCACGCCCTCCCTGTGTACACCCCTCGCGAAGATGGGCTACACGCAACCAACACCAGTGCAGTTGGCGTCGATCCCCATCATCCTCACGGGTGCCGATCTGCTCGCACGTGCCCAGACCGGAACGGGCAAGACCGCGGCGTTTGCGCTGCCGATGATCCAGCGCCTGCTCCTGGGCGAGCGGCGCGCGAAGACTCGCGCTCCGCTCGGACTCGTGCTCGTGCCGACGCGCGAGCTTGCCCTTCAGGTGCAGCGCGCGCTCGCCACGTATGGAGCGTCCGTGCGTCTTCGCGTGACACCGATTTTCGGTGGCGTGGGGATGGCCCCTCAGATCAACGCATTGCGGAACGGCGTCGACATCGTCGTGGCCACGCCAGGGCGGCTCATCGATCACCTGCAACGCAAAACGGTGGACCTGTCGGCCATCGAGATGCTCGTGCTCGACGAAGCCGATCGCATGCTCGACATGGGATTCATGCCGGCACTGCGCCGCGTGCTGCCGGCCTTGCCACGCGCGCGCCAGACACTGCTGTTCTCGGCCACGCTCGCTGACGACGTCGTCCGGCTCTCGGCCGACTTCACGCGCGAGCCGCAGCGCGTTGACGTGTCGAACGAACAGACGGTCGCGCCAACGATCGCGCATCGCGTTCACCCTGTCGATCACGATCGGAAGCGCGCACTGCTCGTCCACGTGCTGACGCAGGCACCGACAGACCAGGCGCTCGTCTTCTGCAAGACCAAGCACGGTGCCGATCGCATTGGCGACCTGCTCGAAGGCACGAACGTGAAGACCGCCGTCCTTCACGGGAGGAAGAGCCAGTCGCAGCGGACCCGCTGCCTCGCGGACTTTAAAGCCGGCCGTATCCGTGTGCTCGTGGCCACTGATATCGCGGCGCGCGGTCTCGACGTCGCGCAGCTTCCGCTCGTCGTCAACTACGACCTGCCGCTCGTGGCTGAAGACTACGTCCATCGCGTCGGACGTACGGGCCGCGCGGGAGTGCCAGGGCACGCCGTCTCGCTCGTGACCGCCGACGAGAAGCCGCTCCTGCACGAGATTCAGAAGCTGCTCTCGGCTCCGCTCGAGCACGCGGTCGTCGAAGGCTTCGAGGTCAGCCACGCGCGGGCGCGTTCGACGCAGCCGCGCGAGAATCGCGGTCAGAACAAGCGTCGCGAGTTCGTGCCTGACTGGCAGCGTCGCAATTCCGGCCGCACGCCCGGGCCGGGCTTCAAGCGCAGGACGCAGGACACACCGCACCGGCGTCAGCGGACTGCGGTGTAGCGGCCTCTCGGCAAGTACAATCGAGCGTGCAATCCGGATTCGACGGAGCATCCCATGCCAACGCGGATCGCCGGCCTTGTCGCTCTGCTTGCCGTACTCGCGAGCCCCGTCGCACTCGCGCAGAACAACGTCGACACCGTCGTCACCAACGGGAAGATTCTGACCGTTGATGCGGCTTTCCGCGTCGTCCAGGCCGTCGCCATCAACGACGGGCGCATCATCGCGCGCGGCACGAACGAAGAAGTCGCACGCTACGCGGGTCCCAGGACCAGCGTCATTAACGTCAAGGGTGCGACTGTAATCCCCGGACTCATCGACAATCACTTCCATCTCACACGCGCGGTGGACAGTTGGCAGCGGCAGGTCCGATTCGAAGGTGTTGACTCGCGGAAGAAAGCGCTCGAGCTGCTTGCCGCCAAGGCCGCCGCCCTGCCGCGCGGTGAATGGATCATGGTGCAGGGCGGCTGGACGCCGCGACAGTTCGCCGACGCGCCCGGCGGGTTCACGCTCGAGGAACTCGATCGCGTGGCGCCCGCGAATCCGCTGTTCGTTCAGGAAGGCTACAGCTTCGTCTACGCCAACAGCCTGGCGCTGAAGGCAGTCGGGCTCGATCCGGCCGGCGGCGCAAAACGCAGCGCCGCGGGCCTCGCGTCGTTCCAACCGCCCGCCACATTGCTCGATGCGATTCCGCCGACGACGCCCGCACAACTCGAACAGAACCTCACGGACTTCTTGCGCGAGCTCAATTCCACCGGCCTCACCGGCGTCTACAGCCTCGGGCAATCGGCGTTTCTCGCCGCGCGCGCCGCCAAGGGGCCGCTGCCGGTTCGGCTATGGGAGAGCCTCGCGTTCAACGCCTCGGATCCGGCCTCGGCGACGAAAGCCGCGGCGCTCATCGAACGCAGCCGCCCCAATCAGTTCAACGGCAACTTCGGGATCTTCGGCCTGGGCGAGGTCTTGTACGGACCGTTCTTCGATCTGGCGCCCCGCAAGGATCACTGGCCGGCCGAGATCATGAACGAGTACGGCACGCTCGCAACTGCAGCAGCGCGTGGCGGGTGGCACGTTCACCAGCACGTGATCAACAACTCGGCCGTCACCGATCTGCTCGACACGCTCGCAGCCGTGAACACAACCCAGCGTATCGACCGCCTGCGCTGGACGCTCGGACACGTCTACGACATCTCGTCAGAAAACATCGCGCGCGCCAAGACAATGGGTATGACGCTCGGCGTGCACGGCGCCGCGATGCAGGCCGCCGCACACATGCCACTGAGGAGGATCGCCGACAGCGGCATCGTGTTCGGCCTGGGCACGGACGCCACGATCGTCTCGCACTACTCGCCGTTCGTCACACTAGGGTGGGTCGTCAGCGGTCTCGACGCCGGCGGCACTCGCGTGCTCGACGAGACACTGACGCGCGAGGAGGCGCTCATCGCCCATACGCGATCGAACGCGTATCTGTTTTTTCAGGAGGCCGCGCTCGGCTCGCTCGAAGTGGGCAAGCAGGCGGACCTCGTCGTGCTCGACCGTGACTACATGACCGTGCCTGCAGCGCAGATCAAGAACATCCGCCCGACGCTGACGATGGTGGGCGGCCGCGTCGTGTATCGCGCTCCTGAGTAGCTGCTGACCCGGTACTGAGGCGAGCCTAGTTCGTGCAGTCGCCGAGACGCTTGCCTTCCATCTTCATCGACATCGCACCCTGCGCCATGTTCATCTTCATCACGCCGGTATAGGTGTCGTCACCAAACGTCATCTCTCCGGTGCCCGTCATCGCATCCGGCGACGAGCACGCGATCTTCCAACTGATCGTGTTGCCCGACATCTTCTGGTCGCTGACCTTGCAGTCACTCTTCCCGCCGCGACCGCCCGGAGGTCCGGACTGCAGCGATGACGGATCCTTGGCTTCAGCCGGCGTGACGCAGCGGGTCGTCTTCATCGGCGGCATCTGAACCGGCGAGCCCGCCATCTCCATCTGCATGGACGTTTCCCAGCGTCCCGGACGTATGCCGCCCTGGGCCATGAGAGCGACGGCGCTGACAAAGAGCAGCGTGAGCACGACAGCGAGTCCGATTTTCATGAAGTCTCCTGTTATAGGCATGAAGAACGCATTGTGGAGCGGCTCAATCCCGACGCGACAGCACCCAGCGAGAAATCGTCCCCGCTTCGGACAGCAGGTAATCGCGCGCCGCATCCAGCCGCCGCAACAGACTGGGCAGGTCAACTCGCGAAAGTTGCCCATTGTGCTTGACGATACGGCCCGCCACCATCACGGTGTCCACGTTCGACGTGTCGGCCGCGATCACGACAGTGGCGACTGGATCGACCACCGGCGCCACGTTGACCTGGTCCGTCCGAATGAGCACGATGTCGGCCTGTTTACCCGGGCTGATCGTGCCCACCTTGTGGTCGAGCGCACAGGCGCGCGCCCCATCGATCGTCGCGAACTCGAGGACATCGCGATGCGTGAGCGTGGGCGCAAACGGCATGTCGGGCGTCTCTGTGAAAGCGAGGATCCGCTCTTGGACAAGCGCCGTCCGCATTTGCGTAAACATGTCGCCGGGGACGCTGGAGACCACGTCGATGCTGAGGGACGGACGGACGCCGCGGGCGACGAGGCGCCCGGTCGGCGGCACCCCGTGGCCCATGAGCATCTCGACGTAGGGTGCCACTGACGCCGATCCACCGGTCTTCGCGATGAGGTCAAGCTCCTGGTCGGTGGAGTCGGTGCAATGGATGTACGTCGTATCCGGCCCCATGAGGCCAAGTTGATCGAGCGTCATCACGTGGTTGACGTGCACGCCGGTCAGGCGCATCCCCACGTGAACGCTAATACGAATGCCAAGGTCTCTGGCCAGCTTCCAGTCGTGCGTGGCGACCTCTGGCGTCGTGTTGCCAGGCGCCCGCGCCGCAAGGGCGAGAGTCAGTAACTGATCGTCCGAGTTGAAGTACTGCTTGCGAATGCGACGGACGTCTTCCGGGTGCTCGCGCGAGCTGTACGCCCACCAGTCGTTTCCCACCGGAACACCATGCGCGTACACCGCCCGGATGCCTGCTTCACTCAATCCCGCGACCGCGGCGTCGGCGTGCTCAGGGGTGTTGTTGACATGCGACCAGTCGAGCAACGTCGTGATGCCGCCGTTCAGCGCCTCCAGCGCACCCATCAGGTTGGCGATGTAGACGTCGTCCGCGCGGTATTGCCGCCCGATGTTGTCGAGCATCCCCGAAAAATACTGATCCAGGGTGCAGCTGGGTAACACCCCGCGCACAGGTGTCTGCCAGGTGTGACGATGGCTGTCCACGAACCCTGGGATGACGATGCGATTGCGCGCGTCGATCACGTTGGCGTGCCCCGGCGCCTCCAGGTCGCGGCCGACGCGGGTGATCGTATCGCCCTCGATCAGCACGTCGGTATCAGGGAGATCGCCGAGCGCGGGATCGAGCGTCAGTACGTATCCGTGTTTAATCAGGATGCCGCGCGTGACAGGAGTTCGTCCACCAATCATAGTGAACGCTTATACCTCAATCTCCCTCACCGTGCAGTGACCGCTAGCGACCGTAGAGACGCATCTCTTTGCCATCGGCGAAGACGACGCGTTCGAGCCTGATGATTTTCTGGCCGTCGGAGAACTGAAAGCCGGTGCCCGTGAGGACATCGCCGGGCTTGACCGTGTCCTTGGTCCACCCGTTCGCTTCCATCCGGTTGATCGCGGGTCCACCAATCAACCACTTCTCCACCTTGCCATCGTCACTCTTCACCTCGAGGGTGATCATCGGGTGCGGGTTCGCCCACTCGAACTGCATCACCGTGCCCTTCACTGTGACCAGCTTGTCCATGTTCACCGGCCACGAGTGATGCGCGGACAGCGACACAGTACCGGAGACCAGCGCGAGGGTGACCATTGCCGACACGAGTACGGTCTTCATCGTGACGCTCCTTCTGCGAATGATTCTAGCGAGGCACAGGGTACGCGAACAGCTCCACAGTCGACAGGTTGGCAGATCCGGCGATGCCATGCCCGCCACCGGGCGTCAGCATCGCCAGTCCAACCTCGTCCACCATCTTGAGGTTAGGGTTTGGCACCTCGGTCATCACGATGACCTTCGCGGGATCCAGCGTGTACCAGCGCATCCCGCTGAAGGCGATCTCGACCGAGAGAAATTCGCCATTCGTCGTGATGGTTCTGTCGCCAACGAGGAGCCGGCCGTCACCCAGCTTGACGACCGGGTTGAGGAAATGAACAGCGTTGGTTCTCACGATCCAGCGTAGACGCGCGGCCTCGGTGAGGTCGAGGAAGTTACGTTTGTCCCGCAACGTGACCGCCGTCGGAGACGCGGCCAGACCATTCCACAAATCCGTGCGCTCCTCGTGCGTCGCTGCGCGAACGACCTTCGAGTCCGGTCCATAGAGCTTCACTTCGAGATTGGCGTTGGTCACAACCGCGGGCGTGACACGCGTGTTCTCGTCCGTCTGCGGGCCGGTGTACGGCGGGAGCTTCCATGACTCGCTGAACAGCAGCGGCGGCCGCGGCGCCATCCCTGGCTTCTGGGTACCGGGCGCCGGCGTGGGTCGAGTCTGACCGGCGAGGGCCGCGACGACGCAGACGATGAAGGCGGTGATGGTCAGGGTAGCGCGCACGTCCGATCCTCCTCGCGCTCGTGAGGCGAGCGCGGACGGGAATCATGCTACCCCAGCCTCGCCGGAAACACCTCAGCGATCGGAGATCGGCTGCTCCAGTCTTGGCTCCCTCCGCTCACCGAAGTGACGCACGACAATAACGTCCGACTTCTTCGCCCACAAACCGGCCCTGCGCGCTGGATGTTCTCCAGTGGATTCCTCCCCACACGCGGGCATTCACGACGCCGTCCGCGATGTCCTTGAAGTTGGTGTAGGTCTCCACCACCCGAGGCGCAGTTGGGCTCGACATGGGTTAGCGAGGCTTCGGCACCACGCGGTGGATCAGTTCCTGGCTCGCAACGTACAGCGCCCCATCGGGCCCTTCCTTGACGTCCCTGAAGCGCACGCCATTGAGCTCGGCCAACAGAAACTCCTCGCCAGCTACTCGCATTCCCTCGGAGGTCGACTTCAGCTCAAGCCGGATGACCTTCCTGCCAAACCGCGGCGACATGGCGGCCATGAAGAGATTGCCGGACCACTCCGGCGCGAGCTTGCCCGAATAGAAGATCATTCCCGACGGCGCGATGGACGGCGTCCAGAAGTAGACCGGCTGTTCGAGTCCCGCTTTGGCTGTCAGTCCTCCGTTGATCAGTTCACCGGAGTACTCGCGGCCATACGAAATGATCGGGAAACCATAGTTCTTTCCCTTCTCAATCAGATTGAGCTCGTCCCCACCCATGGGTCCATTCTCAGCGCTCCACAGGCGCCCCTGGGAATCGAACGCCATGCTCTGCGCGTCGCGCACACCAAACGCCCAGATCTCGGGCCTCGTATCCGCTTTCCCGATGAACGGGTTATCCGGCGGGATCGAGCCATCAGCGTTGATGTGCAGGACCTTGCCCATGAGACTGCCGGGCAGCTGCGATTGCGTCCAGTTGCGCGAGAGGATGCCTCGACCGGCAAGCGGGCCTGAGTCGATGAACAAGCTGCCGTCGGGCGCCTGAATCATGCGCCCTTCGATCCCGTGCGTGTTCAGCAACACCCGCACATCCGTCAGCGTCTTGTCATCGGCCGACAGTTGGCCGCGCCCGACCATCTCGATTTGCGGGTAATGAATCGGGAAGTCTTCTTCCGCCTTTCCGATGTCACCGGCCTCCTTTGGTGGCACGCGGTAAAGGAAGAAGAGCGTGCGCGTGCGGGCGAAATCCTTATCCGGCACGATGTCGAGCAACTGCTGCGCGCGCTTCGAGAAATCGAGCGGGAGCCCGCTGACATACCAGAGGGATTTGCCGTTCTTGTCGAGCAGCCTCAGCCCCTTGTTCATCTCGCTGACCAGGAGACGGCCATCCGGCAGGAAGGCAATCGACCATGGATTCGAGATTGGATCGCCGAACACCTCGACGCTGTAGGGAATGACCTTCGACGGCTTCGGCGCGCGCGTCTGCCCGGCAAACGCCGGCTGCGGGGTGTAGTTGTCGATCGCCTGTTCCTGCTCCCGCGCGATCTTTCTGACCGCATCAGTGAACGCGGGGGGTCGAGGCACATCTTCGTACCCCGGCAGAACGATTGCGTCCGGCCCCTTGCCGATCGCCCCCGCGCCTACCGGCAGCTTCTGGACTTTCGACTGGGCACTGAGGTCAAGAACGGCCAACACCAGTGCCACGCATGCCCCGGTGCCGACCAGCAGGTATCCCCATCGACGGTCTCGCATATGTCCTTCTCCTTGGGAACGAGCGCGTCGATCAGAAATCGACGGTGACGTTGAAACGAGCGAATCGCGGCAAGAGGATCGACGTCGGCCGCAGCCAGGTCTGCCCTGCTCCAGAAAACGTCTCGTTGTACGTCAGCCCCGGGTTCGAGTTGAGCAGGTTGTAGAGGTCAACGCCAACCTGTGTCCTCGTGCGGCCGAAGCGGAGAATCTTGGCAAGCCGCAGATCGAACTGGTTGATGCGATCGCCGTACAGGTCTCCTGGCAGGAGCAGGTTCACCGAGGTATTGCCGTTGATCAGTCCACCGGTCGGCAGCCGGCCGAGCGACTGCAGAATCTCGACGTTGGGGGCCGCGTAGTTGGCGGCAATCGAGCCGCCGTTGGTGCCAGACGTGTTGCCGGCGATGCCGAGCGTCCCTGGCTTGGCCTGAAGCGTCGCGCTCACCTGCACCTCGATTTTCGGCACGACGTAGGAGACGAGGCCGCGGAACTGCGTCAGCCAGGGCTCCGCGACATCGCACGATGAGGTCTGCGCGCGATTGCCGGTGAGGAACAACTCAGGCAGTTTCGCTGCGACATCGCAGAAGTCCTGCACGCCGCGCCCAGTGCTCGTTCCACCCTGGAGCGTCAGACCGTTGTTCAAGCGCGCGTTCACATTGACGTCGAACCCGTGCCAGTACAGCGCTCGATCGCCGTAGTCAGACTCGAACGTCGTGTAGTTGTTCACAGCCAGCGTCCGTGGATCGAGGTAGGTCGCCGTGTAGCCGCCACCGCCAGGCAGATCCGGGTGCTGTGGCGCCGTGATTGTGAACGAGTCGACGTCACCAGGACCGAGGGCGAGATTGTCCGTGACCTGAAAATTCTGGAACCAGCGGCGGCTGTAGCTGAACTCCACCGAGGTCCGTGGCAGGACTTCACGCTGAACGGCCGCCCCGAACTGCCAATCAGACGGACGCACGCCCCACCCGTGAAGGATGCCGGGATCGATCGCCGAGCCAATCGGGCTGCCGAACGCCGGGTTCGACCACGCACCGCACTCGCCGTTGATGAGAGGGTTCATCAGGTCGCAATCAGGCACGTAGTCGCGGTCGATGTCGTTCCAGCTGCGATTGGTCTGACGCGGAAAGCGCGTGCCCTGCGCCGGATTGTTGATGACGTAGCGGTCCTGGTTGTTCGCGCTCTGAAGATACTTTCCGAGGTTGACCTTGAACGACGTCTTCCCGTCGCCGGTCACGTCCCACGCCGCACCACCTCGCATGGTGATGTCATTGAAACTGTTCACGCCGTCGGTGTCCGGGAAGACGTACGGCACAGGATAAAAGGGCTGCGCGGTGTGCGACCCATTTCCATCGGCCGGGTGCCAACTCCAGGCACGGTCGTAGCGCAGCGCGCCCTGCAGCGTGAATCGATGAACCGTCCACTGATCCTGCACATACAGCGCGTCGTACCTGGTCTTGTCTGACGTGTCCCAATCGCGGATGAACATCGTCAACCGATTCGGCACGCCGCGATTGAGTTGATACTCGAGGCTGGTCTGATCGCCTGTGCTCTCGGTGTTCGAGACGTGATAGCCGCCCTGATACCCGAGCTTCAGACCATTCGAGCCGGTGACGTAGGACGCGGCTGCGCGCCACACGTTTGGGTTCTGCAGGTTGGACTGCGTGAGGCCGAGGCCGCGGTAAATCAGTCCGGCAGGCATGCCGTCGAGAGCGGACTGCTCAACGACTGGAACGAGATTGCGAATCGCTCCTGGCGGCTCGAGGAAACCCCAGATGTTGGAGAACGACGAGAGACCCGCTTCGAGCAGCAGTCGATCCGAGACTGGGCTCGTCCACGTGATCTGTCCCATGCGCGTGTACTTGTCGTGATAGCCGGCGGCGCTGAGCAGACCATTGGAGCCACTCGAGGCCTCGGGTGCGCGCGTTGCCTGGCCGCTCGCGACCCATTCTGACGTGGCCTGGCGGCACCCCCCACCTTCCGTCAGCATCGAAGAGCCGTCGCACCACAGCTGATTGTCGAAGTAGAACCCGAATTTGTTTCGCGGGGTCACCTGCGCGGTGACGCGAATCGCGGTGATTGTCCGTCTCGTGGCGTTGATCGCCTTGATGTTGGTGTCTTTCTCGTAGTTCCACTTCGTCGGATCGCCAGCGTTCTTGTTGGCATACATGCCCGCGATCGTGTCCTGCTGACCGAAGCTGCGCGCCACGCCATAGAACCACACACGGTCACGTTTAATCGGCCCGCCGATCGAGAAACTCGTGTCCCAGTTCTTGATCAACTCTGGCGGGTCCTGCAGCCCGAACCCTCTGAGCCGGTCATCCAGGTTGTTGCCCATCGACCACTTTCCCGCCGTGCTCAGGAATCCAGTGCCGGTGAACGAATTGCCGCCGGTCTTGGGGATGATGTTGACGACAGCTCCTCCCGTTTCGGCCTCACCGAGACCACCGGACAGATTCAAGGTCATCTCCTGGCTGTTGGTCGTGTCCGGCACGTACAACGAGACACCACCGCCGTTCAGGGCCGCGCCGACACTCAGGCCGTCCACCATCACGCGTCCTTCATTCGCACGGCCGCCGTGACTGTAGAAGATGCGCATGAGTGGACTGAGGTCCACTTGATTGCTACCACCTGTAACCGATGGCACGAGAAAGACGAGGGCGTTGTAGCCGCGTGTGGCTGGAACCGCGCTGAGAATCTCGGAGCTCAGCGTCTGATTTCGGCTCGTGCTCTGAACGTCCACGACGGGCGCTTCGCCGCTGACCGTGATCGTTTCTTCAAGCGTGCCGACACGAAGATCCGCATTGATATTCGCAACCGACGCAGCAGTCAGCTCGACGCCTTCACGCCTGACAGTGGTGAAGCCGGACAGCGAGAACGTCAGAACGTAGGAGCCGGGCCGGAGATTGACGACCTGATATTGGCCACTGCCGTCGGTGACAGCGGTCCGAACCTTTTCAATGAGCGCCGGGCTCGACGCCTCGACGGTGACGCCTGGAAGAACGGCGCCCGAAGTATCACGAACAGTTCCCGCGATCGTGGCTTGTGCGCGTGCCAGGGTGGGGAACAGCAGTACCACCACCACGGCAAGCGCGAGCCCTCTGAGCGTGCGCATGAAGTTTTACCCCTCCGTGCAGGGAAACCGATCCAGTCTCGAAATTCGCTGCGCGAACGGGCGACATGCTAGCGTCATCCTGAAATGCCAGTAATACCCAAATGCTAGTAACTGCACATGCTTACGGCAGAGATCAGGAGAAAGGTTTCACGGTCCACATCGAGGGGAGATCGACGACGCCGCTGAGAAGAAAACGCGGTGCGTTGCCGTTGTTCGACATCGCGACGTGTGTGCAGGTCACGAAGATAGGGATGACGGTAAAGCCGGCGCCGATCATCGGCGCCGCGTGCGCTGGGCGGCGGCGGATTTTCTTTGAAGTACCTGTGAACCAGCCGATGCGAGCCCGAAACGATCAGCGTTCCGCCGGCGCGGGCGGCGACATCGCCGAACAACGCGCGCGTCCTGACGCCGGCGGGCGGGGAAAGCGCGCTCACATAGCTCGCGTCGCTATGCCAGCCGTGAGCAGGCCTCGCACACACTAGTCCGCACAGCAGCGGATTGACCACACCCGAACGGTAGCGCCGCGCCGCGCCAACCGGTCTAGTGCGGGCAGACGATGCCGCTGGTGCCGCGCACGAGCACAGACCTCTTCTGTGGCGAATAGGGTGCGTGTCAGACCCACCGCATCGGCAGCTGCCACACAAGGCAAGAACGATTCGGGGTTAGCCTTTGTACTTCGAGTTACATCTGACAATCCGCGACATCTCGCGGGTCTCGTAACCAACCTCACCATGTCCGAGCACACCGACACCATTGCTCCCGCCACTCCGGTCTCACGCAAGATCCCGGCGCGCGTTCCTTTCCGCGAGCAGATGCACGACCCCGCCGAATACACGTCCACGATCGGACGATGGTGCGCGCGCGGCGAGCCACTGGAGGATCACAAAGGCGCGATCGTCGGCACGCACCCGTGGCGGAAAGTGATCTGGCTCACAGGCGTCGACTACTTCTCCACGCTCGGATACCAGCCTGGCATCGCCCTGCTCGCGGCAGGCGCCGTCGCGCCGATTGCCACAGTCATCCTCGTGCTCGTCACTCTGCTCGGTGCCTTGCCTGTGTACTCGCAGGTTGCAGGGCGCAGCTTCGCCGGTCAGGGATCGATCGCCCTGCTCGAAAACCTCCTTTCGGGATGGAAGGGCAAGGCGCTCGTTCTCATCCTGCTCGGCTTTG
This sequence comes from uncultured Acidobacteriota bacterium, assembly GCA_963772955.1. Classification (GTDB taxonomy): domain Bacteria; phylum Acidobacteriota; class Vicinamibacteria; order Vicinamibacterales; family UBA2999; genus Gp6-AA40. The sequence continues at coordinate 98,674 of CAVYZF010000003.1, forward strand.
CCGCCACCGACTTCGTCATCACGATGACGCTGTCAGCTGCCGACGCCGCCAAGCACGCGATCGAAAATCCCTTTCTCCACGATGCGATTGGCGAGCATCAGATCCTCGTCACGCTCGCAATCCTCGTCGTCCTGGCCACGGTCTTCCTGAAAGGCTTCTCCGAGGCGATCGGGCTGGCGGCCGCCGCCGCGTTGCCCTACCTGGCCTTGAACGTGATCGTGCTCGCGCGTGGGCTCTACGAGATCCTTACGCATCCAACTCTTCTCCCCAACTGGCGCATGGCGCTGAGCGCACAGGGCGACACAACGATGCTCATCGCTGGCGCGATGCTCGTCTTCCCCAAGCTGGCACTCGGGCTGAGCGGGTTCGAGACCGGCGTATCGGTGATGCCGCTCATCAGCGGCGGCGAGCAGGATAAGGACTACAGCCCGCGAACGGATGGCAAGCCAACAGGACGCATCGCAAATACCCGCAAACTCCTCCTCACTGCCGCCGCCATCATGAGCGTGATGCTCGTCGCCTCGAGCATGGTGACGACGCTGCTGATACAGCCTGCCGACTATCAAGAAGGCGGCAAGGCGGCGGGACGCGCAATCGCGTTCCTCGCGCATCAGTATCTCGGGTCGATCTTCGGGACCGTCTATGACGTCTCGACGATCTTCATCCTCGGCCTCGCCGGCGCGTCGGCCATGGCCGGGCTGCTCCACCTCATCCCGCGCTACCTGCCCCGTTACGGGATGGCTCCTCGCTGGGCGTCGCTCTCGCGTCCGCTCATTCTCATCCTGCTCGGCGTGAATGTCGTGATCACGCTGATTTTCGGCGCCGATGTCGAGGCTCAGAGCGGCGCATACGCCACTGGCGTGCTGGTGCTGATTCTCTCCGCTGCCTTTGCCGCCACGCTCTCCTTGTGGCACGAACGGCGATATCCGCTCGCGATCTACGCTGGCTTCCTCACACTGGTCTTTGCCTACACGCTGATCGACAACTGCATCGAACGGCCCGACGGCCTCATTATCGGCAGCATCTTCACGCTCATTCTGGTCATTGTCTGCGGCATCAGTCGCTCGATGCGGTCGATGGAGTTCCGCATCCCGTACGGGTTCTTCGTGGACGTCGAGAGCTGGAAGCTGGGCCCCGAGCTTCGCGGCAAGAAGGTCCACATGGTTCCCATGAAGACCTCCTCAGCGGCTGATCGCCGCAGGAAGAAGGCCGAGATCGCGCGGCACTTCAAGGTTGGCGGGCCGTTCCTCTTTATCCATGTCAACCTTGTGGACAACCGCAGCGAGTTCACGGCACCACTCGACTTCAAGCTCTGGAAGGAGGACGACGACTACGTCGCGGAGGTCTACGGCGCTGTCGCCATTGCCAACACGATTGCGTTCATCAGCGAAGCCATCGATCCAATCTCCATCTTCGTCAGCCTCACGCGCCTCGGGCTGATGCAACAGGCGGTCAATTACCTGCTGTTCGGCGAAGGAGAGACCGGATTGATGGTCTACGCGATCCTGCTGCGCTACTGGGAATCGACGCCGGAAGAGGACGTGCGCCCGCTGATCTTCCTGATGTCCGATTGAGTGGGCGCTCGACTGGTAGAGGCGGGTCTTCAGACCCGCCTGCGCCTACTGCGACGACCAGGTCACGCCGCCGTTCTCGGTGGCGAACGCCCGCCCATCTTCGAACGTCACGGTCGCCTTGCTCGCGCTCGACGCGCGGATGCTTTTGATGTTGCCGTCAGCAGGCGGCGTCGTACCGAACCAACCGTTCTTCGTGCGTCGCAACACCAACCCGCTGTCGCCGACAAGCCATGCGACGTCCGCACTCACAAACACGCCCGATCGAACGGGGCGGTCCGTCGTGTGCTCGGTCGCCCACGTCATCCCGCCATCCGTCGAGTGCTCGATGACCACGTCGCGCGCGCGCCAGATCACGCGACGATTCGATCGTCGTCCGCGGACTATGACACCGTCCTCGACTCCGGCCACTTCGGCCGGTGGAGTCGCGTCGGCAGGAGGAGTCGTAGCCTTTGGCGCGGCAGCAGGTTTGGGCACCGGAGCAGGTTTGGGCGCGGGCGCCGGTGCGAGCTCGACTGGTTTCTCAGGTGACGGAGTGGGCGCCACGGGAGGAGGCGTCACGACTTCGGGAGCCTCTGGCCGAGTCACGACCGGGGTTTCGCTCGGAGCCACGTCGTTCGATCCAGAACGCATCGTCCAGACGGCGATGCCGGCGACCGCGATCGCTGCGAGCGCCGCTGCGGCAACGAGCGGACGGGGCCATGTCGATGCAGCCACGGCGTCCTGCTTGCGCATGGCGTCGAGAATGGCTGCGCAACGTTCGCAACTCGCGATGTGCTCTTCGACCGCGCCCACATCTCGCGAGAACAGAGTCCCGTCGACGTAAGCCCGAAGAAGAGCGGGATCAGGGCACTGCGCTCGCGGCATTACTCGGGCTGAGACGCCGGGGCGCGGCTCGCCCCGAGTGAGCGTGCAGCCGCGCGCGGTTGCGCGGGCTGGGTCAGTTTCCGGGCGTGCCTCGCGAGGCGACGATACGCGGGCACGATGGTTGTCACACTCGAGACCGCGACGCCGATGAGAAGCGCGACGACGACGATGTCCCACAACGGACGATGGCGATAGAGGAAAGCAAAGTCGAAGGCGTGCAGGCCGTAATAGCCCCAGCGATTCGCGCGATCGAGGCTCTCGACCTTGAGAATCTGCCCCGGTGATGGCGTCAGGTACAACCAGGTCTGCGCGGCATCCTCATATCGGACCCGCAGAACCGGCAGCGTCTTCGCCATCCTCGGGAGACCGAGGTCGAACGACGACACGGTCTTGTAGTAGTAGTCGTCGTATTCGTTCAACCACATCGCGTCGCGCATCGGGACGCCCGGCATCGCCGCGCGCGCCACGCGCATCACGGTCTCGTCATCGAATCGCGCGAACGTGCGATCGGGAGTGAGCGGTGACACGAGCACGGGCTCGCCGTCCGGCGTCGGCGTGATGAAGTCCATCCCGCTGCGGCTGCTCCACTCGCCCACAGTGTCCGGCGTCGGAGGCCGATAGGCGATCAGATACGGTTCGTTGCCAAATTGAAGGAGCTCGAGCTCTTTTGGAGCGAACGCGCGGGACACCGTCGCGCCAGCGGCTTTGAGACGCTGGACGGTCAGGGAGCTGAGATCGATCACGGCCCCCTCACCCTGGACCGATCGCGCTCCTTCGGTGATCTGCTGCGGCGAATACCTCGTCTCGCGAATGCCGGGGATCACGTCTATCGAGACCAGGCCACTGAAGACCCACGTGATCGTGAACACGCCAAAGATCAGGCCGGCGTAGTGATGCCACTTCATCCATCCGGTGTACGGCGAGTGCGACGGGATTCGCTTGTGGCGGAATCGTGGTGACAAGCCGTAGCGCCATACGCCGACGACCGCCCCCGTCACACACATCACGAGTCCGATCCACGACGCCCACTGCTGCAGCGCGCTCCACCATGACTTCTGGCGGAAGAAGAAGAACGTGTGGGTGATGTATCCGAACAGCCCGAGCAGGCGCGTCCGCCGATCGCTCTTCATCACCGCCTCGCCCGATCGCTCCGACACGTAATACTCGGTGCCCGCGTCGTCGTCCAGTGCCACGCGATGCAACGGGAAATGGGTCTGCATCGCGGGGAGCCGCGTGTACGTGTCAGGTCGCTCGAGATACGCGTCGTAGCGAAGCGCGCGCTGGTCACGCAGGTATTCCTTCAGCCACGAGAGCGCAGCCTCGCGATCGAGAGGGGCGACCGGTTCGCCGGTGTCGGCGTAGATGAGGGTCCAGCGGCCGAACACGCGTCCCGTGTTGAAGCGATACACCGGCCGGTCGCCGTGCATCGAGATCCGGAGGCGTCGTGGAGGGTCTTTCAGCTGTGCGGCGGCGTCAGTGGGCGCAACGCGAACGGTGGAGAGATCGAGAGCCGGCAGCCGCATGAGGCGTTCCCCGGCGGTGAGATGGGGGACGCCGTAGTACATCAGCACGACGCCCGACACACACCACGCGACGAACACCAGGCCGACGACGATGCCGAGCCAGCGGTGTGAATAGATCAGCAGCTTGCGCCAATCGAGGAGCTTGGAAATGCGCATCCGGACTTCAAGGGCACTACTCATGCCTCGCTTGTGTTGGGGGCCCAGACCACTAGCCGAGTTGATTACACGGCCGGTCTCTCGCGGGACCGGCGTGGTGAAGTCACCCACACAAGCGAGTTGTGGAAGGAAATGTATCCCAGAATTCTCCCTCGGAGTGCGCGGGCGAACGCGGAGTCGCTACTTGCTGGCGAACGACTTCCGGACGGTGACGAGCTTGGCCGGCGTCTCGGCGTAGTCGTCGATCTGCACACCAGTCGGGCCGCCCGGCTTGACTCGGGCAGCCGCGGCGATAGACCCGTTGCCCAGCCCGATTTGATCGACCTCGAGCTGAATGACCGCGACGTCGTAACCGGCGCGCGGCTTGGCATCGACGCTCCCGCCCCCGACGAAGGCCATCGGCGCATCGGTCACGACCGAGATCGTTCGCCCCTTCTCTGTCGGCTGCTGACGCGCCCAGCGCACGGCCACCTTCCGTCCGTTCATCTCGACATAGCCGACTTCAGGCGCACTGCGAAGCGCCTTGAGGAATCCCTGGTTTCCGCCGCTCTTCAACGCTTCCTGAATCGCCGCGCGGTCCTTGTCGCTCGTGTACTGGTTGATCTGAATGGTGACCTGCGCGGACGCCCCGGCGTTGTTGCCGAGTACCTGTGCGCTGGCGGTGAACGTCTCGGGCGGTTTGATGTCCTTCTGTGCCAGGACGGCGGTAGTCAGCAGCGCGATACAGACCTGCAGCATGTAGAGGCGTCGCATAGGTGTGGGCTCCTTGACCCGTCCGCTGCTTTACAAAGTGTGTTCCGCTCAGGTCGAGCCGCTCCCATCGGTTTTCCAGCCCGAGTGCTTCGACTCGATTCCTGCGCCAACGCCTGATCACGACATGCCGTGGCGCCCCGTCGCCCGCTAGGTCTGCAGCGAGCCGGCGCGCTTGACCCCGGGGAAGGAGGCGAGCAATTTCAGAAGCGCACCGTAATCGACAGGTTTGACCAGATGGGCATCGAAGCCGGCGTCTCTCGATCGATGGCGATCTTCGTCCTGTCCCCACCCGGTCAACGCCACGAGCGCCAGATCCTTCGCCCACGGCTTCTTGCGCAAACGACTGCCGACCTCGTAGCCGTTGAGCCGCGGAAGGCCGATGTCGAGCAGGACGACATCGGGACGAAACTTCTCTGCGGCCTCAATCGCCTCGACACCATCGTGAGCGATCTGCGTCTCGTGCCCGCTCAGTTGCAACAGCATCGCCAACGATTCGGCACCATCTTCGCTGTCGTCCACAACGAGCACGCGACTCTTCACTGCGGGCAACGGAGGCTCAAGGGCTCCAGCATGAGAGGCCGGGCTGATGACGTCGGACAGAATCGGGAGGCGGACAGTGAATTCGCTTCCGCGCGCTGGCCCGTCGCTCCGCGCGTGCACCGTGCCGCCGTGCATCTCCACGAGCGTCTTCACGAGCGTGAGGCCGATACCCAACCCGCCGCGCGAGCGCTCGAGCGACGTGTCGATTTGCGCGAACATCTCGAAGAGGCCTGGGATGTGCTCTTCCGCGATGCCAATACCGTTGTCGCGCACGCGGATGACCGCCTCGTGGCCGTCCCTCTCCACCGTGAGCCAGACGTGACCGCCCTTGTCCGTGAACTTGCTCGCGTTGTTCAGCAGGTTGCCAATCACCTGCGCAAGCCGCGTCGGGTCGGCGGACAACTGCATCGGCGTGTCGGACATGGTCACAGTCATTTCGTGATCCATGCTGCGATAGAGAGCGCGCGCGGCCTCGACGGCGTGGCTGACCACGGGACCGAGATCGACGCGCTCCTTGCGAAGCTCGATCCTGCCGCGCGTGATCCGGCTCATGTCCAGCAGGTCATCAACCAGGCGTGACATCTGCGCGACCTGGCGCTCCAGCATGTCCGACGCGGAGCGCAACGACTCTCCCTCGCGTCCACCGAGGCGCAGTGCGCGTGCCGCGTTGCTGATCGGCGCAAGCGGGTTGCGCAACTCGTGCGCCAGCATCGCGAGGAATTCGTTCTTGCGGCGGTCGGCTTCGGACAGGTTCGCAGCCAGATCCCTCAGGTTGTTTTCGAGCCGTCGTCGTTCGGTGACGTCCTGGCTGACAGTCGCAAACGCGATCGGCCGCCCTGACTCGTCCGGCAGCGTCAGGACCTTGTAGGCCATCCAGCGCGCGTCGCCGGTCTTGAAATTCCGGAAGCGGATGTCGATCTCGCCGTGACCTTCGCGCAGGACCGACGGGAAGAACTCCTGCATCATCCGGGACTGGTCCTCCGGAAAGAACAACGACGCGACGGGAACCGTGCGAGCCTCATCGAGGCTGTCGAGACCGACCATGGCGAGTCCCGCGCGATTGACGAACAACGGGATCCCCTCCAGATCGCATATGCCGATAAAGTCCGTGCTGTTCTCGACGAGCGTGACGAACTTCTCGCGCTCGGCCTCGACCTTCCTTCGCTCGGTGATGTCGCGCGCGATCTTCGACGCACCGATCACACGGCCCTCGTCGTCTTTGATGGGCGAGATCGTCAGCGACACAAGAATGCGGCGGCCGTCCGATCGAACGCGCTCGGTCTCGAAATGTTCGATGCGTCGACCGACCTTCAAGCTGGCGATGATGCGGTCTTCTTCCTCGATTCGCTCGGGAGGAATGATGAGCGAGATATGACGGCCGATCGCTTGCGCAGCGGTGTATCCGAACAGTCGCTCGGCTCCGGCATTCCAGCTTTGAATGACCCCCGCGAGCGACTTGCTGAGAATGGCGTCGTCCGACGACTCGACGATGGACGCGAGCAGCCGCGCGGCAATGAGCTGATTTCCCTTCTCCATCTGGAGCTGCGCCGTCATGCGTGTGAACTCACGCTCCGCATCCGTGTGCGCCTGTGCCCGCTGAAGGGCCACTCCGAACCCGATGACGAGTGCGCACGCGAACAGATAGCCCACCATCCGCACCAGCAGTTCCGGATCGACGAGATCGATTTGGCCGCGAGGTGCGATGAAGAGATACGCGCAGGCGAGGAAACCGAGGATGGTGACCATCACAGCCGGGCGATATCCGCCCAGCCAGACCGCCACGGCAACCGCGCCCAACGGCGTGACGAGCGGCAGCGAGTCGCCCAGCCACCTGTCGAGCAGCGCACGGAGCAGCACCGCCGCTACGAGCGCAGCAAAGGAGAGTGCGTAATTGCTCACTGGCCTCACAAGGATACCCCGTGCGAGGCGAGCCGGGGCTGGGCCTGTGAGAGGCCCAGCCCGGATGATGCGTTAGAAGTTGAAGGTGAGGTTAATGCGCGCGAGGCGTGGGGCAGCGATGGCCGTTGGGGTCAGCCACGCAGCGCCATTGGTCCGGTACTCGTACGTCTGCTGATAGGCGGTCGTGACGTTCGAGTTGAACAAGTTGTACAGGTCCACACCAACGTCCGTGCGGGTGCCACCGAATCGCAGGATCTTCGCGAAGCGCATGTCCATGAGATTCGTTCGCCTTAGCGTGTAGAGCTCACCAGGATTCAGCAGATTCACCGTCGTCGTTCCGCTCGCAAGCGCGTTGGCCGGCAGGCGGCCGAGCGCGTCCTGGATCACGGTGTTCGGTACGACGTAGTTCGCCGCCAGAGAGCCCCCGTTGGTTGCCACGCCGCCGCCAGGTATGGCCTCGAGCGATCGGATGCTGGCGCTCACGAGCACGCCGATCTTTGGCAACGTGTACGACGCAAGGCCTCTGAACACGGTGGTCCAGTTCTCCGTGACGTCGCAGGAGTCGACACGCGCGGTGCCGAGCAACTCGGGGAGCGCCTTCGTCACATTGCAAATGTCGCGGACTGCGCGACCCGTGCTCGTTCCACCCTGAACGGTCAGGCCGTTGGCCAGACGTGCCGTGCCGGTGAAATCGAAGCCGTGCCAATACGCCGTCCGCGCATCGCCGTAGTCCTTCTCGCTCGTCATGTAGTTCTGCGCTCCGCGGTTGTTCGCGGCCTGCGTGATTGCGACGAACGACGCCATCTCGCCCGCCCCGGGCAGATTCTCGTGAGTAGGGATGGCGAGCGAGTAGGTCTCGTAATCCGCCGCGGTCGTGAGCGTGTTGTCGGTAACAAAGAAGTTGCCCCACCACCGGCGGTTGTAGCCCGCTTCGACGGACACGCGAGGAACGACCTCGTGCTGGACTGACATCCCGATTTGCCAGTCGTAGGGACGCACGCCCCATCCGCCGAGAATGTCGGGATTGACCGTCGTGCTGTTCGGATTGGCGCTGCCGAAGTTCAGTCCCACCCCACCGATCGCTGCACACTGGTCACCGCCGGTCGCGAGATTGTTCTGGGCAGCGGTATTCAACAGATCGCAATCGACGACGAAGTTGCGATTGCCGTCGGTCCAGGCACGCGCCGCCGCAGGTCCGGAACCGATGCGCGTGATGATGCGCGCCGCCGGGTTGTTGGAGCTGTAGATGACGTCACCCGTTGCCGCCTCGAGATACTTACCGCCCTGCACCTTCAGCGCCGTCCTGCCGTTGCCGAACAGGTCATACGAGAGACCGAAGCGCGGCGTGATGTCGTTGAAACCGCGTACGCTGACGGTCCTCTCGAACGTGATCGGGTTCGGGTTGAACTTCGAGGTCTCAGTCGTGCCGTTGCCATCCGCCGGCGCCCAGCTCCATGCGCGGTCGTATCGGACGCCACCCTGCAAGGTGAGCTTTCCGAGCGTCCACTGGTCCTGCGCGTACAACGACATCGTCTCGGTTCGATCGTGCTGGTCCCAGCGCGGCGACAAGAAGTACGACACGCTCACGGGACAGAGGCGATTCCCGTCCTGACTCGTGCACGGCGTGGTCGCTGGCGCGGCGGAGTTGAACGTGTAGCGAAGCTGCGTATGGTTCGGCACGCGCCCGTTGCGCACGTCGACGAAGGACCCCATGTAGCCCAGCTTCATGTTGTGCGCACCGGTCACGTACGACACCGCCGCCCGCCAGGACGTATTCAGCGCCGAGTTGTCGTTGAAGCCGAAGTCGAGCGGATCGAAGACGCCGCGGTACGAAAAGTTCGGACGCCCATAGATGCCGGTCTGCTCTGTCACCGGAATCAGATCCATCAAGCCGTCCGGCGCCGCCATGCCGAACCGCGCGTAGTCGTACTGGAATCGCGAGTACCCCGCTTCAAGCAGGACCCGGCTGCTCACTGGCGACGAGTAGGTCGCCTGCGTGGTGTTGTACGGAAAGTCGTGATAACCCGGGAACGTCTCGGGCGAGACGGTATCGGCACCGAACGTACGCCCAGAAGCGACCCAGGTGCTACTCGCCTGACGGCAGCCGTCACCGCCCTCTTTGAGCGACGAACCGCCGCATCGGCGCTGATAGTCGTGCGAGAACGTCACACGGTTCTTTGGCGTGACCTGCGCGGTCAGGCGCCCGGCGATGATCTTCCTGCCCTCGGCCACGCGCGTTTCAATGGACTGATCGAGCGACGGATCCCAATGCGAAGCGTCGCCGGCGAAGCGATTCCCGAAGATGCCGTCGACGACCGACGCGTTGGCCCAGCCACGCACGTTGGCGAAGAACCAGAGACGATCCCGCTTGATCGGGCCGCCCATGCTGTAGCTCGCATCCCAGTTGGTCCGCAGCGTTGGCGGCTGCGTGATCCCCACCGCTCGCAGCTCGTCGTCGACATTGTTCGACGAGGCCCAGTCACCCGATGTGCTGTAGAACGCAGAACCGCGGAAGTCGTTGCCGCCAGACTTCGGCACGATGTTGATGCTCGGCCCTCCGGTCTCGGCTTCGGCGAGGCCGCCCGAGATCAGGACCTGCATTTCCTCGGCATTCGCGGTGTCGTATGTCACGTCCGAGACGCCGCCGCCGCCGAAAGGCGCCGCAACGGTGAGCCCATTTGTCATGACGCGCCCTTCACCGCTGGCGCCACCGTGTGTGCTGAAGAACGTCATCGAAGGAGTGGTCGGCGCCGTGGTTGCGTTCGCACCTGCGACACCACCGGTGTTCAGTGCCGGAACCGCTGCCAGCGCGGAGCCGTAGCCGCGCGTCGCCGGGAGCGTGCTGAGTATCTCGTTGTCCAGCACGACTTCACGTCGCACGGACTGCGTATCGACGAGGGGTGACTCGCCGGTCACGGTGACGGTCTCTTCGAGCGCGCCAACGCGCAACTCGACGTTCACCGGGGTCACACCGGAACCGGAAACGGCCAGGCTGTCGCGCTTCACGGTGCTGAAGCCCTGGAGAGTAAAGGTCAGGACATACGTGCCTGGTGGGAGATCGGTGATGCGGTACTGGCCCGTGCCGTCCGAGACGACGGTGCGGGTTTTCTCGATGAGTGCGGAGCTGGAGGCCTCGACGCTGACGCCGGGGAGCACTGCAGCTGATGCGTCGCGGACAACTCCTGCGATCGTGGCTTGGGCATATACCAGACTGGGCAGCAGCAGGATGGCGACACCTACTGCCAGGACTTTCACGACTCGGGGCATTTGCAATCCTCCTCGAACCCTGGAACGCGATGCGGCGCGGCTTGTGTGACTGTCGATGGAGTGCTGATGGACTCGAACCGATTTCGCAGAGCGAAGACTACCACACGACGGATGACCGGTAACAGGCGCGTATCATGCGATTCATGCGTCCGATCTATGCGACGACGCGCCGCCGCCTGCTGATTTCGTTGTGCGCGGCCCAGTTGTTGTGCGGGCTTACGGCCTACGCTGCTCAGGGGCTGCCAGACGAGGCACACCTCGGGCGGCTCCGCGAGTACATCAAGCTCAGTTGGGCGACCTTGTCACGGTCGAACCACGATCTGCCGAAGGCGTTGCCCGATCCGAAGATGCCGCGCCCGCCCGGGCAACGCTGGCTCCTCTACGTATCTCCCCGCGAGTCACGCGCACGCGTGCACGGCGAGCTGGCGCGCGTGCTGGATGCGGACGCGATGAAGCAGATCGAAATCCGCACGCTGCCGAAGGACGTGCTCGCGATCCGCGAACATGGCCTGCTGTACCTCCCACGCCCGTACGTGGTGCCGGGCGGACGATTCAACGAGATGTACGGGTGGGATAGCTACTTCATCCAGGCCGGGCTGCTGCGCGACGGCGAGCTGGCTCGCGCGCGCGATCTGGTCGAGAACTTCATCTACGAGATCGAGCACTACGGCACCATCCTCAATGCCAATCGCACGTATTTCCTCTCGCGATCGCAGCCGCCCTTTCTGACCCGGATGGTTCTTGGCGTGTACGAGCGGACCGCGGACGAGGTGTGGCTGCGCAGCGCGGTGCCCGCGATCGAGCGCCACTACCGGTTCTGGACCACTGGCCCGCACGCCGTGGCCGACGTTGGTTTATCGCGCTACTTCGATCGAGGCACCGGTCCGGCGCCCGAAGTGCTGGCCGATGAGAAGGACGAGCACGGTCGCACTCACTACGATCGCGCGGGCGAGTACTACCGCACCCACGACGTGACCGACTACGACGAGTCGCTCTACTACGACAGCCGACGGGACCGCCTCACTGATCTCTTCTACAAGGGCGATCGAACAATGCGCGAGTCGGGATTCGATCCATCGAATCGTTTCGGCGCGTTGAACGTGGACATCGTCCACTATGCGCCGGTCTGCCTGAACACGCTGCTCTATGTAATGGAAGACGACGCAGCCCGGATCATGGAGATTCTGGGGGACGACTCAGCCGCGCGTGTGTGGCACGGTCGCGCAGCGTCGAGACGCGGCCTCATCAATCGGCTGATGTGGGACCAACAGGCCGGGCTCTACTACGACTACAACTTCCGAAGTCGCCGGCTCCGGCGGTACGACTTCGCGACGACGTTCTATCCACTCTGGGCAGGAATCGCGTCGCCGGCCCAGGCGTCGCGAGTGCGAGGGAATCTGGAACGGTTCGAGGCGCCCGGGGGTCTTCTCACAAGCACCGAGATGACGGGCAACCAGTGGGACGCGCCATTCGGATGGGCGCCGCTGCAGATGATCGCAGTTGCCGGCTTGCGGCGTTACGGGTATCAGGAGGACGCGAACCGCGTTGCCACGAAGTTCGTGTCGCTCGTCGCAAAGGAATTCGAGGAACACGGCACCATCGTCGAAAAGTACGACGTCCGCCGGCGCGAGTCGGACGTCGCGGCCGACATCAAGTTCGGATACAGCGCGAATCAGATCGGCTTCGGCTGGACGAACGGCGCGGTGCTCGAGCTCCTGGCCGGGATGCAGCCGGCCTCTACGCCCGTCAACTAGCAGGGGGGTTCGCGTTCGATCAGCCCGCGATATATGCCGCCGTCTCGGCGAGGCGAGTCGAGTAGCCCATCTCGTTGTCATACCAGGCCGCGACCGACAGCAGCTCACCTTGAATCGCGGTTAGCGGGAGATCGACGATCGATGAATGCGGATCGCCGACGATGCGCGAGGATGCCCATTCGTCTTCGAGGACAGACATGACGCCCTTCAGGGGAGCAACGGCGGCCGCGTTGCGGAAGGCGTCATTGACGGCTTCCACAGTCACCGGACGCTCCGTGAGCAGATTCAGCTCGGCGATGCTGCCGGTCCGCGTGGGAACTCGGTAGGCCTTGCCCGAGATGTTGAGGCCTTTCCAGATGAACGCGAGCGCGCGCGCCGCGCCCGACGACGACGGAATGATGTTTTCGGTGGCTGCCCACGAGTCGCGGCGATCCTTCATCGGCTGGTCGGTCAGCGCCTGCGTGTTGGTGTAGGCATGGATGGTCGAGAACAGGCCGTACCGGATGCCGAAGTTCTCGATCACGACCTTGACGACCGGGGCCAGCGCGTTGGTCGTGCAGCTCGCGAGGCTGACGATCTTGTGTGTGTCGCGGTCGAACGTGTCGAGGTTGATGCCCGGCAGCAGCACGGCGTCGCAGTCTTCTCGTTTCTTGCTGGGTGCGCTTATCAGCACGCGCCTGGCGCCGGCATCGAGGTGCGCCTGCGCGCCCGGACGCGTGGATGCGCGGCCCGTGCAGTCGATGACAAGGTCAACACCGAGAGCCTTCCAGTCCGGCAGGGCTTTCGTCGAGTCGAAGTACGGGATCTCGCGACCGCCCACCACGAAGCTGTTGTCCTTCGTCGAGACGCTTTCTGACCAGCGGCCGTAATTGGAGTCCACCTCGAACAGCGCCGCCAGGGTCGCGACGTCCTTGATATCGGAGATCGACACTGGGACGAACAACTTGTCCTTGAGCGCCACCCTCATCAAGGAGCGACCGATACGACCGAAACCGTGAATAGCGATCCTAGCCATGAAGTTTCCCTTCTTAGGGGGTCGGGAGTCATTTAACGAGGACACTCGCGAATGTCTCAAGACTGTCCTGATCAAATGACTCCCGACCCCATTACAGATTCTTCCGAGTCACTCCGCCGGCGAATTCGACCCGCGACAGTTACGGACGCAGCGCATCCTCGGCAGCGAGTGCGTCGGTCCGCGCACCCAGCCGGATCAACAGAGCCACCGCTATACGTTGCGCGTCGGTCATCCCGGCGCGCCGTTCGACGACGCGGCGCCCCAGATCGGGCCGGTCCGTGATCAGCCCGTCGACGCCAGCGCTCATGGCCGCCAGCATCCATGCCGGGTCATTCACGGTCCAGACATAGACATCCTGGCCCGCGCGATGCGCCTGCCGGACGAACGCGCGCGTGGCGAGCCGGGCCTCGACAGCCAGGAAGTCTGCATTGAGCGAGGTGAGATCGCCGATCGCCTTGGCAACCAGTACGCCGGATCGCCAGGAGGGTCGCAGCTGCTTGATCTTCCGCACCATGGCGTGATCGAGCGACATGAAGATGCTGTCGTTCGTCATGCCAGCGGCCTCGACAATCGCAACGACTCTCTCCTCGAGACGTTGTGCGTGACCGTATGACTTCAGCTCAACGACGGCGCGCGCGCCGCCCTTGATCGCTGCGAACGTCTCGGCCAGCGTGGGCACGCGCTCCGACGAGAAGGCTGGCGCCGTGCGGGAACCGATGTCGACCGACTTGAGCGCCGACGCATCTGCCTCCCAGACTTTGAGCGCTGAACCGCCCATCCGCATGAGGTCGCTGTCGTGCATCACCACGACTTCCCCGTCCGCCGACTCCTGGACGTCGAACTCGATGTAGTCGGCGTCCTGCTCGACGGCCAACCGGAAGGCGGCCAGCGTGTTCTCCGGCGCGGTCGCTGACGAGCCGCGGTGGGCAATCACCAGCACCGGCTGATTGCGTCGCGTCGTTGCGGCCGCAAGAAGGGCGATCCCGAGGAGGACGAGGATGACGACGGCTGCTGCGCCACCTACCACAGGGCGTGGAAGTCGACCGGATGTTTCCAAGGCGGCCGACTCCGGCACGTGAGGTCTCGCATCGCCGATGCGCAAGTACAGCCGGACGATGGCGAGCGCAAATAACGACGTGTTAACGATGCCGACCGCGAGACCGAGAGCAGCCCAGAGGAGAACGAGCGCAGTGATGAACAGCAGCAATGGCGCGAGCGAACCTGCCAGCTGCGGCGCGACGCTCCGGCCAATGATCTCGGGCACTGCGCCAGCCGCGGCGAGCAGCAGCACCGCAAAGGCTGCCCACGATGCCAGCACGGCGACGACGATGGCACGAGACCCGGCCGACCGTCGGCCGCTCTCGCCCAGCGCACGCCGGGGCGCAACGTTCTCGAAGAGAACGAGCGGCAGCGCAAGCGCCCAATGGGCGATCGTGCGCACGAGCAGCGCTGCCATCCCAGTGAACAGCACGACAGCGAACCCGGCAGCCACCCAGAAAGCCAACGGCCGAACGGCCAGGTAGAAGTTGATGTCGTAGTCCCGGAGAAGTGCCCAGTACGCCACTCCCGCCGCCAAGAGGAACGGCAGTAGACCAGCCAATAGACGCACGATCATGTTCGCAGTCAGGCGGAGCACGGGAAACGCGCGCGCGACTCCGAACGCGAGCGATCCTTTCACCGTCAGCGTTCTGCCCCTGGCGACGGCAACTCCAATGGCCATCAGGCAGGCTATTTCGATCGCAGTGATCGCGACGAGGAGAGTGCCACCGAGAACAAGCGTCAGTACCCCAATGGGCCTGGTCAGAAAGAACGTCGCGATGTCGACGTCGGCAATAACGCGGCCCCCGGCGCCTGATATCACCGACCGCAACAGCAACACGGTCGCCGGCGTCAGCACTGCGAACGACACGACCTTGCAGGCGAGGTCGGTGAGGGCGAGGTCCTTCCACGACCTGCCGAGATCCTGGAGGACCTCGGTGACGACGCTGCGAATCGTGTGCGACACTGCTGCGCTCTCCCACAGGCGCCCATCAACGGAGCCTCGAAGCGTGACCGCGAGAAGACCCCTTACCGCAAAGCCATCCTGAAGTTCGCGCGTTCGTATGTCGCAGGATCGGGGATACGCTCGAGGCTCATGTTGCCGCGCATCTCGTTGAGCGACTCCCACTCGTGCTCCCGCATCCACGACTCGACCTCACGACGAACCGTGCGCAGGTGATCCGGCCCGTGACGAAGCAGCGCCGACACGAGTTGCGTGCCGTGCGCGCCGGCCATTGTCGCCTTGATGACGTCGAGGCCCGTGTGCACACCACCGGTGATCGCGATCGACGCCTTGATGCGCCCGGCCAGCGCCGCGGTCCCGCGGAGACGAAGCGGGAGCTCCGATGAATCAGACAGCGGCAGCGTGCGTACGACCTCGAGCTCGTCGACATCGATGTCGATGCGATGAAAGCGGGTGAAGAGCACCAGGGCGTCGGCGCCGGCCTCGTCGAGAGATTTCGCGAAATGGGCAAACGCAGTGAGGAGCGGCGCGAGCTTCACGGCGACTGGAATGTGCAGAGTGCTTTTGACTTCCCTGACGATGTCGATCGCCTGCCGTTCGACATCAGCCGCGCTCATCGTCATGTCGCTGGCTGCGTGGTAGATATGCAGCTCGAGGCCATCGGCACCGGCCTCTTCGAGCAGGCGCGCGTATTCGAGCCAGCCGCCGCGCGTCATCCCGTTGAGCGACGCCATCACCGGAATGTCCACCGCTTCCTTGATCAGGCGAAGTTGCTCGAGGTACTCGTCCGGCCCGAGTGACAGCAGTGGATCGGGCGCGAAGCTGGTGGCTTCGGGGAACGAGTCACTGAAGCGTTCGACGTTGACGAACTCGCTCATCTGCTCCTGCGTAACTTCCTCTTCGTACAGCGAGCGGAGCACGATCATCGCGGCGCCGGCATCCTCGAGCGCCCGCACGGTGTCCGGGTCATCTCCAAGAGGACCCGCGCCGACGATCAGTGGATGCGGCAGCCGCATCCCGACATATGTGGTGCTCAGATCCATGGCTGCTCCTTGGCGTCACACAGTGTCCGGCTTTGGCCGGACCTCACCGGGCTGTCCGTCTTCTTCCGGTGTCGCCTCGACAACAGGGACGGTAATGCCGGCGAGTTGCGAGTACACGGAATAGCGCCGCTGCGCCGCCGCCTGAGACTCCGCAACGAATTTCTTGTACTGCGCGGGATCGGCGCGCTCCACCACCCGGAAACGTGATTCGTTGCGCAGGTAGTCGACTACCCTCGCCTTCGGTGGACCATAATCGAGGTGGAGTGGCGGCTCACCCTTGACAAGCCGCCGCGGGTCGAAGCGATAGAGTGGCCACACACCGGAATCGACTGCGAGCTTCTGCTGCGCGGCGCCGTTGGCCATGTCGTATCCGTGGGCGATGCAATGGCTGTAAGCCACGATCAGCGAGGGACCGGCATACGACTCGGCTTCGAGAAACGCCTGGGCGGTCTGCGCCATCTTCGCGCCGAATGCGACACGGGCCACGTAGACGTGGCCGTACATGTTGGCCAGCAGGCCGAGGTCCTTCTTCCCCACTGGCTTTCCGGCCGCGGCGAACTTCGCGGCCGCCCCAAGCGGCGTGGCCTTCGACTGCTGGCCCCCGGTGTTCGAGTACACCTCGGTGTCGAGGACGAGAATGTTGACGTCGCGCCGGTTGGCCAGCACGTGATCGAGGCCGCCGTATCCGATGTCGTACGCCCACCCGTCACCACCGACCAGCCACACGCTCTTCTTCACGAGGTAGTCGGCAAGTGTCTCGAGCCGGCGCGCCTCGGCGGATGTCTGCGCGGCGAGTTGACCACGCAGCGCACGCACGCGATCGCGTTGCGCGGCGATGCCGGCTTCGTTCGACTGATCCGCGTCGAGCAGCACCGTGGCCAGGCCGTCGCCGATCTGCGGCGCAAGGCGCTGGACGAGCGCGCGCGCCGCGGCGACGTGCGCGTCGAGGGCGAGGCGAAAGCCGTACCCGAACTCGGCGTTGTCCTCGAACAGCGAGTTCGCCCACGCCGGTCCCCGTCCGTCCCGATTCGTGGTGTACGGCGTCGTCGGCAAGTTGCCACCGTAGATCGACGAGCAGCCAGTGGCGTTGGCAATGAGCAGGCGGTCGCCGAACAACTGCGTGAGCATCTTCAGGTACGGCGTCTCGCCGCAACCGGCGCACGCGCCCGAGTACTCGAACAGCGGTTCCAGGAACTGGGAGCTTTTGTGATCGAGTCGGATGATCGAGGTTCGGTTCACTTCGGGGAGATCGAGGAAGAAGTCGTAGTTGGCGCGCTCGCTCTCGCGCAGCGGCGCCTGCGGATGCATGTCGATCGCTTTGTGCTTCGGGTTGGTGCGGTCCTTGGCCGGGCAGACGTTGACGCACAGATTGCACCCGGTGCAGTCCTCGGGTGCCACCTGGATCGTGTAGCGCTTGCCCTTGTGCTCGTTGCCCTTGTACGGCGTGGACTTGAACGTCTGCGGCGCGGCGGCGAGCGAACCCTCGTCGTAGACCTTCGCGCGAATCGCCGCGTGCGGACACACCAGCGCACACTGGTTGCACTGAATACAGATCTTCGAGTCCCAGACGGGAATCTCGAAGGCGATGTTTCGCTTTTCCCACTTGGCGGTCGCGACCGGCCACGTCCCATCGACAGGAAACGCGCTCACTGGCAGCAGGTCACCTTTGCCGGCCAGCATCACGGCCGTGACCTTCTGCACGAAGTCCGGTGCCTTCTGAGACACCAGCGGTGGACGAGCGTATCGCGCGCTCACGGCCGCAGGCACAGGGATCTCGTGCAAGTTCGCGAGCGACTGATCCACGACCTCGCAGTTCCGCCGCACGACTTCCGGGCCGCGTTTGCCGTAGGTCTTCTCGATGGCCTTCTTGATGTGCGCAATCGCCTGGTCACGCGGCAGGAGTCCGGAGATCGCAAAGAAACACGTCTGCATGATCGTGTTGATGCGAGTGCCCATACCCGCGCGCTTCGCCAGGTCGTAGGCGTCGATGGCAAAGAAGCGGATTCGTCTCTCGATGATCTGTTCCTGCAGTTCTCTCGGCAGGTGATCCCACACGGCCCCGGTGTCGAACGGCGCGTTCAGCAGAAACGCCGCGCCGGGTGCCGCGTGCTCGAGCAGGTCGATCTTGTCCACGAACTCGAACTGGTGACAGGCCACGAAGCCGGCGCGATCGACGAGGTACGCGGACCTGATCGGCGTGCGGCTGGTGCGCAGATGCGAAACGGTGATCGCCCCTGATTTCTTCGAGTCGTAGACGAAGTATCCCTGCGCGAAGAGATCCGTCTCCTGGCCGACGATCTTGATCGAGTTCTTGTTCGCGCCGACTGTGCCATCAGCGCCGAGTCCGTAGAACAGCGACGCCGAGACATCCTCCCCCTCGGTTCGAAACGACGGATCCCAGGCGAGCGAGGTGTGCGTCACGTCGTCGACGATGCCGACTGTGAAGTGGCGGCGTGGCGTGTCCTTCGCCATCTCGTCGAACACGCTCTTGACCATCGCCGGCGTGAACTCTTTCGACGACAGGCCGTAGCGGCCGGCGATGACGCGCGGCGGCGCGGCGAACGGCAGGCGGCCTTCGGCGTGCGCTTCAGCGAGCGCAGCGGTGACGTCGAGATAGAGCGGATCACCAATCGCACCTGGCTCCTTGGTGCGATCAAGCACCGCCACATTGCGCACCGAGCGCGGCAGTGCGGCCAGGAACGCGGTACTCACGAACGGCCGGTACAGCCGCACCTTGAGGACGCCGACCCTTTCGCCGCGCCGGGTCATGTACTCGACGGTCTCGTGCACGGTGTCGGCGCCCGATCCCATGATCACGATCACGCGCTCCGCCTCGGGCGGGCCGAAGTACTCGAACAGGCCGTACCGGCGGCCGGTCAGCTCCGCCAGCCGCCTCATCGCGCGCTCGACGACGTCGGGGCATTCGTCGTAGAAGCGGTTGGCGGCTTCGCGCGCCTGGAAGAACACGTCGGGATTCTGCGCGGTTCCGCGGATCACCGGCCGATCGGGCGTCAGCCCGCGCTGGCGATGAGCAAAGATCGACGGTTCCGCGATCATCGCGCGCAGGTCGTCGTCGGCGAGCTCCTCGATCTTCGCGACCTCGTGCGAGGTCCTGAAGCCATCGAAGAAGTGCAGGAAGGGAATGCGCGCCTCGAGCGTTGACGCATGCGCCACGGCCGCCATGTCGTGCGCTTCCTGGACGGAGTTTGAGCACAGGAGCGCGAAGCCGGTCTGGCGGCAGGCCATCACATCGGAGTGATCCCCGAAGATCGACAACGCATGCGTCGCCAGCGTCCGTGCGGCCACGTGCATCGTGAAGGGCGTGAGCTCGCCCGCGATCTTGTACATGTTGGGGATCATCAGCAGCAGGCCCTGCGACGCCGTGAAGGTCGTCGCCAGCGAGCCTGCCTGCAGCGCGCCATGGACGGCACCGGCGGCGCCACCCTCCGACTGCATCTCCGCCACCTCGGGCACGGCGCCCCACAGGTTCGGGATCTTGCGGCTGGACCACTCGTCGCAGAGCTCGGCCATCGGACTGCTTGGCGTGATCGGGTAGATGGCGATCGTCTCGCTCGCCCGATACGCGACCGATGCGGCCGCTTCGTTTCCGTCGACCGTGATCCGGCGCCTGCTCGTCATGGCTGGTCCTCCGGATGTGTTACGGCGTTTCGATTTGAGTGTGGCAGAGTTCGCACTCGGCCCCGATGGTGGAGCCATCTGCGGCGGTATGCGAGTCGTCGTGACAGCGGAAGCAGCCTGTCGACGTGAAGTGGCCCCGGTTCGTCGGATACGAGCCAAACGAGACCATCATCGAGGGGAACACGTTCCGGCGATACACCTCCTGAAGGCCGGCCACGCTTCGGTCGAGCGCCTTGGGATCGGCGGAACCAGAACTCTGCGACGAATAGAAGGCGCGGAGCCCGCTTTCAATTGCCTGCACGGCCTCGTCCTCATTTGCATAGGAGGCCTTCACCAGTCTGACGCCTTCACGCCGCACGTACGGAAGTTCCCGCGCAATCGACGATGCGGCGATGGCTCGATCGACGGCCTGTTCAGGCGTCGGAGCAATCGGATGGCCGATCGTGTTGTGGCAGTCGCGGCAGTCCATCGTCCGCCGAGTGCCATCGTTGATCGTTGCGTCGGTCGTGTCCGCTGCGCGGTACTCCTTGACCTGTCCGCTCGCGTTGGTCACCTTCACGTACGGGATCGTTTCGCGGGCTGCGTCTGTCGCGACGTACTCGACGCGATTGGCCGGATCGGCGTGCCAGTGGATCGACCGCTTGGACGCCGGCGACGTGCCCATGTGCATCTGCATCACGGTCGCCGTCTCGGAGTTCGTTTCATCGTCGGCGAACTCGCGGAACGTGCGAACCCGATCCGGGACCGGATTTCCCGGACGATGGCAATTGAGGCAGGTTTGCTCGACGGAAGGCAGATCGCCTCCAGGAGGAATCGGCTTCGGGACCGAGTTCGTCATCACGTGCACGAGTTGCCGGACACCCGCAAGCTTCGCGTGGACGAATCCTGAGGCACCTTCCCCGACGTGGCAGTTGACGCACGCGACGCGTGAGTGCGACGCCGCCTGCCAGGCAGCGAACTGCGGGTGCATCGGCGTGTGGCACACCTGACCGCAGAAGGTGGGCGATTCCATCGAATGCAGGCTGCCGTAGCCGGCCAGCAGGACGATGATGATGTTGACGGCGGTCAGGGCCGTGATGGCGAGCGCCGTCCGGCGGACGCTGGCATTGCGGAAGTCGACGACCGGCCAGTCGCGTGCGGCGCTCGGGTCGCGTTCCAGCTTGCGCCGCTGCAGCGACATCCCTGCCGGGATGAGCAGCAGGCCCACCACGAACAGGACGGGAAGAGCGACGAAGACGACGAGGCCAGCGTACGGGTTGTCGAACAGGCCGGCCACCACCGCAATGGCCATCGCGATGAAGGCCACTGCGGCGCAGGTCGTGATCAGCGCGCCTGCGATTGCGAGCGGATGGCGCGCAAGCGCCTCACGTCCAGCCACCGGGCGCCCCTATTTCAGGCTCTGCATGTACGCCACGAGCGCGTCGATGTCGGCGGCCGGCAACTTGGCGTAGCGATCCGGCATCGGCGGCTTACGCCTTCGACTGGCTCTTCGTGGCCATCTCCTTCGGAGTGACAATCCACGCCTTGGTGTCGGCAGCGCAGAGCTTCGTCCCGACTCCATCGAGCGGGTTCGCCTTCATCCCTTTGCCGCCGATGGCGTGACAGCCCTGACACTTCTGTGCCGCGTAGAGTTCCTGCTCCACGCTTGGCGTCCTGACCCGCTGCTGCGAGCGAGGGCAGCATCGCAGCGCCGAGTGTTACGGCGATCACCACCGTGAGAGTCCGTTTCGTCATGAACGCGATCGGCATGCAGCCTCCATGGATGAACAGGTCGTGCGTCGAACTACCAGTAGTATCGCGCGCCCAGAACGAAAGCATGCGCGGTGTACGGACGGTACACGTATCCGAGCACCAGCGAACTTGGCTGGGCAATGCCGTTTACGACAGATGGGTCGAACGCGAAGTCGTACACACGGAACGGTTCGTAGAGATACGAGAGCGTTGCCGCCCACTGATTCGTCAGGCGATGCCTCACGTCAACGTGCAACTGCTGGAGCTTGTTGTACACGTTCGGAAGCTGGTTCGGCGGCGTGATCGGGCTCCCCGGAGGAATCGCATAGAGGTAGCTTCCCTCCGCATAGCTGTAGTCGTAGGACACGCGCGCCTCGGTGTTCCGTCCAAACCGTGGAGGCCTGGCGTAGATCGAGAAGTAGTTCACGCGCTCCTTCGAGTCCGCAGTCCAGTTTCGCAGCGGGTCCGTTTCCTGCCCGGGATTCGCATTCCGGGATTGCTGAAATCCCGAATAGTGCTCGTAGTTGTAGGAAGCGCCCGCGCCCCAACCGTCGGGCCGCTGAAGATCGGCAGCCACGGAGAAGACAGAGAACGTCGACTCCTGGAGCCCGAAATAGCTGTCGTCGTAGGTGTCCTTGCCGCCGCCGCCCGTGACGCTGAACGTCCACAGATCGTTCGGGACGATATCGATCTGGCCGGTGAACTTGTTCCGGTCTCGATCCGCGATGTCGTAGTGCCGCAGCGCGGGCTGCTCGCCGATCTGCACGAGCAGGCTCTCGTCCAGCCCCGATCCCGTTCGATCCGAGTGCTCGTAGTCGGCGCGGAACGTCACCCATTGACTACCAACCGCGTCAGCCGTCACGCGAAACACGTTCTCGCCAGTGCTCTCGAAGATGCGGAAGTCGTGGCCGGTGTTGTTGCGCGTGTATCCCACGGTCAACGAGACCGGCTGCAGCTTGCTCCACGTGGCGTCGGCGTCGAAGTTCGTCCGGCTGTGCGCGTACAGCTCGGGGCCACCAGTGGACGAGTTCGTGACCGACGTGTCGTAGTTGATGAACTGCGGGATGGCCGTGTGGGGCATCTGGTTGCTGTAGTCGTAGCGCCGCACGCGCGCACTGAAACGCCACTCGTCGAGTGGACGCGACACGAGATTCAGATTGGTCGAGAACACGTCCGCCTGCGCTTCGGCGTTCGTCCTCGGCAGCGCGAGCTGCGGCAGCGTCGCGTTGATGGTGAACGGCTGCAACGGCTCGTCGTTGGTCCACGATCCAAAGGACACGAAGCCGGTGAATTGCGTCCGATGCGCGAGCTTCGCATAACCGGACGCGCTCACGGTCTGCGCCGTGTTCGACGGCCACAGCGCCATCCGCCCGCGGCCCGGTGCGCTCGTCGAATCCGTCAACCGCAGCGGACTGTCCCACGTCAGCGTGTCGTCCAGGTTGTCGAACCATGAGCCGGTGTACGCCACGCGCAGCATCTGCTTGTGGTTCGTCCACTCGGCGCCGAGATTGAAGTCGTTGGTCCGCGAGTCGTACGGCAGTGCCACCTCGACATCGTTGCTGAATCCGAAGCTGGCGCCCCACGGCAACTCGCCGACGTGTTTCTGCGTCGTGAAACTCGCCGTGAGATCCAACGTCGGCCGCGGCGTTGCGACCAGGCTCACATGCCCGACGTCGCGACGTTCGATGAGATCGAACTGGCTGGCGATCGGGACATAGACGTTGAGGCCGCCCCCGTTCTGAGCTTGTAGTTGCGCAGTGTCGTCGAGTTGCAGCGGACTCGGAGCGGGCGAGAATGGCGTTCTGGTATCGACGCTATAGAACTGCGGAATCTGATCCCACAGACCGGTCACGACGAACTTGCCGGGGCGCTGGTATTCGGCGCTGTAGTGCTGGTCACGCCACCCGACATTGTCGGCGGCGGCATTGAACAGCCACCGGCCGCCAGGGTCGTTGCGTTCAAAGCGGGCGTCGGTGAACAGCACACCGTCCCTGATGTCCTGATAGCGCTGGAATCGTGCCGGGTCACCATCGATGCTGCTGAAGCGTCCGCCGATCTGCAACTGGTTTGGCCGCGTATCGAACAAGCTGCGCGTATCGAGCTCGGCTGCAGGCGCCGGTGCCGGCTCCTGCGCCGCCGAGGCAGCGGCGGCACTGGCCGTCGCCGCAGCCAGCGTGGACTGCGCGCGTGCGGGCAGGGGGGCAACGAGGAACGCGAAGACGAGAAGGAGAATCAGCAGAAGTTGCCGCACGTGTACCTCCGCTGCTAACGCATGAAGAACTGCCCCGACGGGTGGTTCGACCCGTGGACGTTCGAGTGGCAGTTCACGCACGACCGTCCGAACATCCGGTTGCTCTTGTTGGTCGTGATCTCGTCCTTGTCATAGAGCGTCGACGGATGCCGCGTGGCCACATGGCATCGTTGACAGAGCATCGGCATGCGGACGACCAGCATGCGGTCGTTCGACGAACCGTGCGGGTCATGACAGGTGGCGCAGTTCTCCTTGACCGGCGCGTGCTCCCACAACATCGGGCCCCGCATCTCGGCGTGACAACTGGTGCACAACTCGGCGACCGAGCTTCCGACCTTCAGCGCTTTGACGTTGCTGATCGAGCCGTGCGGGTTGTGGCACGACGTGCACGTCATCTTGCCTTCGCGCACTGGCATGTGCGCGACCGCGCGCTCGGTCTTGGTCACCTGCACGCGATGACAGGTCGCGCACAACTCGGTCTGGGTGGTCTTGACGAGTTGATGCGCAGTGGACTTCGGGCTGTGAACGCTGTGGCACGTCGTGCACGAGAGGTTGCGCCGCTCGTGCCCGCTTCCTTCCCAACCCGCGTGCTCACCGCGGTTGTGACAACTCAGGCAGCTCTCATTGATCTCGCCGGCCTTGATCTGCCCGAACTTTCGGATGTTTCCCTTGTTGTCGTCGTCCACGTGCGCCTGACCGGGCCCATGGCAGCTCTCACAGCCGTGGGTAGCCGCGGGAGTCCGCGGGTTCGTCGCCATCGCATGTGGCGTGCCCTTGAGCGTTTCACCTTGTGTATGACACGCCTCGCACGTGTCGCTGCCCACGTAACCTGGTTGTGACGCCGCCGGCGCGGACGCCTGTTGCCCGGGCTGCAGAGCGTCTGGCGAGATCCCGCCGGTCCGCACGGTGATCACACAGGCAAAGACACAGATCGCTACCGCGAAGCATGAGCGTTTCAACACGACGATCTCCGGAACGAAAGGTTGCGGCAAGCACACCCCGTGCCCGGCTGGCATACTGAAGCCAATGCTCGGGAAGCGTTGCAATCAGCGGCCCTACTCTGCGGGTTGCTCCACGTTGCTGGAGGCACTCCCAAATATCGGAGTCTCAAATACTGTGAGCCACGGGCACTTGAATTCAACTGAAGATAATTCACGCACCGCGGAAAATTCTGCCGTGGAACGACTCCTGCTCCGCATGGAGTGCGCATCGATCGAGTGGTATGGCGTGGCGCTCAATCGCCATGACTGGAGTGAACCACTCGCACTCGCTGGCGTTCACACTGGAAACCCTGGGCGGCCGTTTACTGCTGCGCGGCATGTCGAACGCATACTGTGAGGCACTGACATTCGAGATCCCGCCGGTGCTCCGCGGGAGCCCGCACGTCTGGCGGCGCTGCATCGATCCGCGCTCACCTCCCCTGACGACATCCAACCCTGGAACACCGCGGCGGCACCCATCCCGGGCAGCACGCACCTCGTGCAGTCGCGCTCCCTCGTGCTGCTCGCCCTGCCGCGCGTCGTGCACAGTTGAGAGGACGTCATGGACACTCTGGTCACGCAACCGGAAGTCGAGTCACGACCGCTCGCCGACACGCAACTTGCCCTGATCGACGCCTACTGGCGTGCGTGCAACTACCTGTCGGTAGGCATGATCTATTTGAAAGACAACCCGCTGCTACGCGAGCCGCTGAAGACGGAGCACGTCAAGCATCGGCTGCTCGGACACTGGGGAGCCAGCCCGGCGCTGTCGTTTGTCTGGGTGCACCTGAACCGATTGATCGTCAGGGACGACCTCAACGTGCTCTTCGTGGCCGGACCTGGCCACGGAGCGCCCGGCGTGCTGGGACCTGCCTACCTCGAAGGTACGTACTCCGAGATCTATCCGGACAAGAGCCCCGACACCGAGGGGATGCAGAAGTTCTTCAAGCAGTTCTCCTTCCCCGGCCATATCGGGAGTCACGTCACTCCTGAAACACCCGGCTCCATCCACGAGGGCGGCGAGCTCGGCTACAGCCTGTCGCACTCCTACGGCATGGCGTTCGACAACCCCGACCTGATCGTCGCGTGCGTCGTCGGCGACGGTGAGGCAGAGACCGGACCGCTGGCCACTGCGTGGCACTCCAACAAGTTCCTCAATCCTATACGCGACGGCGCAGTGCTGCCGATCCTGAATCTCAATGGCTACAAGATCGCGAACCCGACCATCCTCGCGCGCATCAGCCACGAGGAACTGGAGGCGTTGTTCGTCGGCTACGGCTACACACCGTACTTCGTAGAGGGAAGCGAGCCGCAGGAGATGCACCAGCGCATGGCAGCCACGCTCGATCGGGCGATCGGCGACATTCGTGCGGCACAGAAGGCGGCGCGCGACTCCGGTACCGCCAGCCGCCCACGGTGGCCGATGATCGTGTTGCGTTCGCCAAAAGGGTGGACAGGTCCGAAGGAGATCAACGGCCACAAGGTCGAGGGATCGTGGCGCTCGCACCAGGTGCCATTCGGGGATGTGCGGAACAACCCGGCGAACATGCAGCTGCTCGAGAGCTGGATGAAGAGCTACAAGCCGGACGAGCTCTTCACGGAGAGCGGAGCCCTTCAGCCGGCACTGCGAGCGCTTGCGCCGCACGGACCGCGCAGGATGAGCGCCAACCCGCACGCCAACGGCGGGCTGCTTCGGCACGAGCTGCGCCTTCCGGACTTTCGCAAGTACGCCGTCGCCGTGACCGCGCGCGGAACATCCGAGTACGAGAACACCAAACCGCTCGGCGAGTATCTGCGTGATGTGCTCGCCAACAACCCGACGTCGTTTCGAGTCTTTGGGCCCGACGAGACGGCATCGAACCGCTTGCAGGCCGTGTACGGCGCCAGCAAGAAGGCCTGGATGGCCGACATGCTGCCGGAGGACCTCGACGGCGGCGAGCTGTCACGCGATGGCCGTGTGATGGAGATGTTGTCGGAGCACACGCTGCTCGGATGGCTCGAGGGCTACCTCCTCACGGGCCGGCACGGCCTGTTCCACACGTATGAGGCGTTCGCGCACGTCATCGACTCGATGTTCAACCAGCACGCCAAGTGGCTCGACATTTCGAAGAATCACGTCTCATGGCGCGCACCGGTCGCGTCAGAAAACATTCTGCTGTCCTCAACCGTCTGGCGCCAGGATCACAACGGCTTCTCTCACCAGGACCCTGGCTTCATCGACCTCGTGACCAACAAGGGACCATCGGTCGTACGGATCTATCTCCCGCCCGATGCGAACACGCTGCTGGCCGTGATGGATCACTGCTTCCGCAGCAAGGACTGCATCAACGTCATCGTGGCCGACAAGCAGAAGCATCTGCAGTTTGCCACCATCGACGAGGCCATCATCCACTGCGAGAAAGGCATCGGCATCTGGCCACGCGCGAGCACCGACGCCGGCGAGGAGCCGGATGTCGTGCTGGCGTCGTGCGGAGATGTGGCAACGATGGAGGCGCTGGCCGCCGCGGCCATCCTGCGCGAACGAGTCCCCGACCTGAAGCTGAGATTCGTCAACGTGGTGGATCTGTTCAGGCTGCAGCCGGCATCACAACATCCACATGGTTCGACCGAGTTCGAATTCGACGGGCTCTTCACCAGCGACAAGCCGATCATCTTCAACTTTCACGGTTACCCCTGGCTCATTCACCGGCTGGCGTATCGCTTCAAGGGTCACGAGCACCTGCACGTGCGTGGCTACAAGGAGAAGGGAAACATCAACACGCCGCTCGAGCTCGCGATGTTGAACGACACTTCCCGCTTTCACCTGGTCATCGATGTCATCGATCGAGTATCACGGCTGAGCGCAAAGTGCGCGCATCTCAAGGACGAGATGAAGAACGCAATCATCGACAACATGCGCTACGCGCACGAGCACGGCACCGATCGGCCGGAGATTGCAAACTGGACGTGGCCGTACTGATCCCGATCAGGCCGGAGCCTCGTCGGCGGCTGAATACCTGCTCCGCGCGACCGCCTGCTGACGTGAACGGCGCGCCATGAAGGGAGCGATCTCGCAGGCTCACAGGGCCGTGGCCGGCGGCTGGGTCGGCTCAGCGCTCGAGTACTACGATTTCTTCATTTACGCCACTGCCGCGTCGCTCGTCTTCCCAGGGATCTTCTTTCCATCTGGCAATCCGTCGATCGCCATCGTCGCGTCGCTTGCGACCTATGGCGTCGGATACCTCGCCAGGCCCCTTGGCGCTTTCGTCCTCGGACATTGGGGCGACACGCATGGACGCAAGCGGGTGCTCGTCGGCTGCATGATCCTGATGGGCTTTTCAACGATGGCCGTTGGACTGCTGCCGACGTACGAGCAAGCGGGCGCGCTGGCGCCGACCCTGCTCGTCGTGCTGCGGCTGATTCAGGGATTCGCCGTGGCGGGTGAGATCTCCGGCTCGAGCTCGATGATTCTGGAACATGCGCCATTCGGTCATCGCGGTCTCTATTCGAGCTTCACGCTTCAGGGCGTGCAAGCCGGTCAGATCCTCGCCGCCGCCGTCTTCCTGCCGCTCGCGCGATACATGCCGCGGGAGCAGTTCATGGCATGGGGGTGGCGCCTGCCCTTCCTGCTCAGCGTGTTCGCTGTTGCGGGGGGCTACGTCATCCGCCGTCGTGTCGCGGAGACGCCCGTGTTCGTGGAGCAGCACGCCCTCGGAACGATGCCTGGAGCACCGGCCGTCCGGGCCTTCACCAACAACGGGGCGGACATGCTGCGCGTGACATGCATGGCGCTGATGAACGTCATCCCAGTCGTCACCACGATCTTCGGCGCCGCCTACGCGGTGCAGCCCGGGTATCGCATCGAAATGCGGGAGGACGTCTACCTGTGGATTCCCGTGCTCGGGAATTGCGTCGCCGTGCTGGTCATCCCGTTTGCCGGGCGCCTGTCGGATCGTATCGGCCGCCGCCCGCCGATCGTGGCTGGCGCGCTCGCTTCGGGCATGCTCTCATTCGTCTATCTCTACGCGATCAGCATCAGGCACGTGCCGCTGGCGATCGTCATCTCTCTGGTGATGTGGGGCGTGGTCTACCAGGGCTACAACGCCGTGTTCCCGAGCTTCTTCCCGGAACTGTTCCCCGCGCACGTGCGCGTCACCGCGATGGCGATCGCGCAGAACCTCGGCACCATGCTGACGGCGTTGCTGCCCGCGCTCTTCGCGGCGGTTGCGCCGCCAGGCTCCTCGCACGTTCCGGCGACGATCGGCGCTCTGACTCTCGCCGTGACCATCGTCGCGGCGATCGCCGCCTGGAGCGCGCGCGAAACGTCTCGCATCCATCTTCGCGACCTCGGTGATCCGGCCGCTCTACCCGTGAGCGTGCACGAATACCAGCGATTGCGCGCTCAGTCGGCGAACGCACTCGAGCGAAGCGAGGCCTGAATCCCGGGCGCACCAGGACACGATGATGATCATTCGTGGAACGACCGCACTCATCGCGCACATCGGGTTTCCCACGGATGCGTTCAAATCGCCGCTCATCTACAACCCGTACTTCGAGCACGCCGGCATCGACGCCGTGGTCGTGCCGATGGGCTGTCGCTCCGAGCACTTCCCGAGCGTTCTGGCGGCCGCGTTCATGCTGACGAACATCCGGGGAGCGCTCATCACGATGCCGCACAAGGTTGCGACGGCGGCGCTGCTTGACGAGACCTCGCTGGCGGTTCGCATTGCGGGCGCGTGCAATGCCGTGCGGCGGCTCGAGGACGGTCGCCTGCAGGGAGATCTGTTCGACGGGGAGGGCTTCGTCCGGGCCCTGGCGCGGAAAGGCTGCCGGCTTGCCGGAGCGCGCGCGTTCATCGCCGGAGCCGGCGGCGTCGGCTCGGCAATCGCCGCATCGTTGGCGACAGCGGGTGCCCGTGCGGTCACCCTGTTCGACATTCATCCTGCGCGTGCGCGAGCGTTGGCCAACCGCCTCGCATTGCACTATCCGAGCCTCGAGTTGGCAACCGATATCGATGATCCCGCTGGCAGTGACATCGTCATCAACGCGACGCCAATGGGCATGCGCGACGATGACCCGCTGCCGATGGATGTCGAGCGCATCGCACCCGGAACGTGGGTCGGTGAGGTCGTGATGGCGAACGAGATGACGCCGTTTCTCAGCGCGGCACAGGCCCGCGGGTGCCGCGTGCAGATTGGCACCGACATGCTGTTCGAGCAGATCCCGGCCTACCTCGAGTTCTTCGGTTTTCCGAGCACGACGCCCGAGCACCTCAGGCAGCTCGCCCAATAGGGACGGGGCCGTACTGACGTCGATCACGCCGGTGCTTTGGCTGGCGAGAGTCGGGGACACGTCAGCATCAACGCCGCTGCGGCGAGCGTGATCACGCCCAACTTGTGTCACGTGGCAGGAGAACGATCATTCTAGCCCGCGTAACGAACGGCGAGCATCGTGATGTCGTCCGACTGCTTCGCTCCATCGGCGAAGACCCGCACGTCAGCGAGGACGTGGGACAGCATGTCGGCGAGCCCGGCGTCGCGAGTGGCGGACAACGCGGCGAGGAATCGCTCTTCGCCGTAGAGATCGTCCCTGAGGTTCATGGCTTCCGAGACACCGTCTGAATACAGCACGAAGGTCTCGCCCGGCTCGAGCTGAATCGTCTCGCACTCGATGTGATTGCCCGGCATCAGTCCAATCGGGCGACCCGTCGATGCGCACGCCAGGCGAGGCGGCTGATTTGGCGCCAGGACCGCCAGCTGATGATGCCCGGCGCCTGCGCACAGCACTCGCCGCGCCTTCGTGTCGAACACCAGGCACTGCAGCGTGACGAACATCCCGCGCGGATTCTGCTCGACCAGCTCGTCGTTGAGGCGACGCAGGATCTCGTCGGGCTGCTCGATCTGGCGCGCGAGCGTGCGCAGCACGGTGACGGCGACGGCCATGAAGAGCGCCGCCGGAATCCCCTTCCCCGACACGTCGCCGAGCGCCACGACCACGCGCGAGTCGGAAATGCGCAACACCTCGTAGAGATCGCCGCCGACCTGACGTGCTGGCTCGATCACCGCATGAACGTCGAGGCCGGTGCCTTTCGTGATCGACGCGGGGTCGGTCGGCAGGATGCCCATCTGAATTTCCCGGGCGATGCGCAGGTCGCGAGCCATCGCCTCACGGATGGCATCGGCATACGCCTTCGCCTTGAGCAGCGAGCGGACTCGTGCTTTGACCTCGAGCAACTCGAACGGCTTCGTCAGGTAATCGTTGCCACCAACTTCGAAGCCGCGCGCCTTGTTCGTCACGTCTTCGAGCGCGCTGAGGAACATCACCGGGACCTCGCGCGTGGCCTCCTGCGCGCGCAGCTGCCGGCACACCTCGTAGCCGTCGATGCCCGGCATCATGATGTCGAGCAGCACGAGATCAGGCGACTGCTTCTCGACACTGCGAAGAGCGGCGGTTCCATCGAGCGCCACAGTCAGCTTGTATTCGTCACGCAGCGCATTGACCAGCACGTCGATGTTGTCCTTCACGTCGTCGACGATGAGGATGCGACTGTCAGAGAGACTCTTCATGGGGTCAGACCCCTTCACGCTTTTTCATATGTGAAGGGGTCTGACCCCATCCGATTTGAGTGCCTGCTCGAGCCGTGCCTGCGCATCGGCAAACGCATAGCCGCGGACGAGATCTTCAAACACCGGCCAGGTCGCGTCACCGAAGAGTGGCCGCAGCGCCGCATAACTGGATTCCAGGCAGTCGATCGCCGCAGGATCCAGCTCAGAGAGCAGGGCCATGAGTTTCGCTGCGGCCGCTCGCGACTGCGCGGCGTCTACCTGAGTCGTGGCCGGCTTTGTGTCGGGACCAGGGACATTCTCACTCAGCAGGCGTCGGATTTCCGTGACGACGGGATCCAGGGCGGTAGCGACCTGCTGAATCGCTGACTGCAGGTTCGGAGGCAACGCTCCGTCGCGAATCGCCTTCTCCAACGCGCCGGCAGTGGACTGCACGTGGGTGGCCCCGATGTTTCCAGCAACTCCTTTGAGCGTGTGCGCGAGCCGTTCGGCCAGCGTCCTCTCATCCTTGTTGAGCGCCTCGCGAATCTGCTCCGCCACAGTGGCCTGCTTGTCAACGAACTGACGAAGAAGCGACTGATAGAGCGTCCGATTGCCGGCGACTCGCGATAACCCTGCCCCGGTGTCGAGGGTTGTGTCTGACGTGGCAGTTGATTGAACGTCCGCGATTCTGGCCTGCGTCGGGGCGTGCACGGCTCCGTCGTACCGGGCAACCGTCTCCAGCAGACCAACCGGGTCAATCGGCTTGGCGATGTGATCGTTCATCCCGGCCGCGAGGCATCGCTGACGCTCTTCGATCGTCGCGTGCGCGGTCATCGCCACAATCGGGAGGTTCGCAAATCGCGGCTCGGAACGGATCTTCGTCGTCGCCTGATAGCCGTCCATTTCCGGCATCTGAAGGTCCATCAACACGATATGGAACGGCGCGTCCTGCGTACTGCTCGACAGCGTGTCTACCGCCTCGCGCCCGTTGTTGGCCACGGTGACCGCGGCGCCGGCGCTTTCGAGAAGCTCGATGGCGATCTGCTGATTGATCTCGTTGTCCTCGGTCAGCAGGATCCGTGCGCCGCGCAGCCGCGTGTCCTGCTCCTGGTCGGCGGCTTTTCCCGTGTGCTCGCGTTCCTCTGCAAAGACATTCACCAGCGTGTCCAGGATCGTTGACCGGGTGACCGGCTTCAGCAGGAAGCCATCGAGTTGCAGGCGCTCAGCCTCTTCTCGCACTTCTTCACGCCCGAAGGCCGTCACCAGCACGATCGCCGGCTGCTGCCTCAACGTCTCATCGCTCTTGATGTAGCGACTGGCCTGGAGGCCATCCATCCCGGGCATGCGCCAGTCCATGAACACGATGTCGTAGGGTTCAGTCGCGTCGCGCTCGCGAATCGCCGTAATCGCTTCGCCGCCGGACGCGACGGCGTCCACGCGCTGCGCGAGCGTCCCCAGCGACTCGCGCAAAATCTGGCGAGCGACGTCATTGTCGTCCACGATCAACGCGCGGAGCCGTGCCAGCCTCGCCGGGACGACTCGTGCTGCGCTCTTCGCTTCGCCGACGCCCAGCCAGAGCGTGAAGTAGAACGTCGTGCCGACGCCGGGTTCGCTCTCGAGCCAGATGCGACCACCCATCAGCTCGACGAGCCGCCGGCAAATCGTGAGGCCGAGTCCCGTGCCGCCATGCTTGCGGGTCGTGGACATGTCCGCCTGCGTGAACGGCTGAAACAGCTTCGCCGACTGCTCGCGCGTCATGCCGATGCCGGTGTCGCGCACGGAGCACTTGAGCTGCACCTTCTCGCCGGTGCGCTCCATCGCCTCGATGTCGACGCGAATCTCCCCACGCTCGGTGAACTTCACCGCGTTGCCCACGCAGTTGGTCAGAATCTGGCCGAGGCGAACGGGATCTCCCAGCAGGTGCTCCGGGATGCCGGGCGCGACGTGGACGAGGAACTCGAGGCCCTTGTCGTGCGCCTGCTGCGCAGTCAGCGTCGTGACCGAGGTGATCACGTCGTCGATCTGAAAATCGGTCGCCTCGATGTCGAGCCGCCCGGCTTCGATTTTCGAGAAGTCGAGGATGTCGTTGATGACGGCGAGGAGCGACGTGCCCGCGTTGTGAATCTTGCTGACGTAGTCGCGCTGCTTGGTCGTGAGCGGCGTCTTGAGCGCGAGATGCGAGAGGCCGATGATGGCGTTCATCGGCGTGCGGATCTCGTGCGTCATGTTCGCGAGGAACATCGACTTCATCTCGGTCGCTTCCTCGGCCTTCTCCTTGGCGGCCGCCAGCTCCTCGGCCTGTTCGGCCAGTTGATCCGCCTGCGCCTGGGTCTGACGGAGCAATTCCTGCGTGTGCAGATTGCGCTGGAGGATCTCGAGGCTCATCGCCGCGACGGGCAGCACTTCAGCGA
Source organism: uncultured Acidobacteriota bacterium (assembly GCA_963772955.1). Taxonomy (GTDB): domain Bacteria; phylum Acidobacteriota; class Vicinamibacteria; order Vicinamibacterales; family UBA2999; genus Gp6-AA40. The sequence goes on from CAVYZF010000003.1 coordinate 132,600, forward strand.
CGAGCGACTGCTCTCTCTCGCTGAACGGGCGAAGCGAGGCGACTTCGAGCACACCGAGCAGTGCGTCCTTGGACAACACGGGGAACGCAGTCGTCTGTACCGGCGGCGCATGCCCGACACCCGAGGCAATCTGGAGATAGTTCGCTGGGAGGTTCGTCAGTGTGACGACGCCGAGGCCTCGCGCACATTCACCAACCAATCCTTCACCGACTTTGAACGATCCGGGAGAGCCGGCGGTCTCGACCAGACCGTACGCGGACACGCGCCGCAACCGTCCCTGCGTTTCATCGAAGAGATAGAAACCGGCAACGCCACCACCGACCATGGGCACAAGGCCCGAGAGAAGCCGATCGCCGAACTCCGCCAGCGAGCGCCCGCCCTGCAGTTCGCCGGTCAGCTCTGAAACGCTGGCCTTCACCCATCGCTGCTGATCCATCGCCGCAGCGCCCTGCTTCAGCACGTCAACCGATCGAGCGAGACCGCCCGTTTCGTCTTCGGCATCAACGAATGGCACCGCCTTGCCGTAGTCGCCGGCAGCGATCGTCTTCACCGAAGTCTCGAGCGCACGAATCGGCGTGACGATTCTCCGGAATGTGAGGAAGCCAAGCAGACCTGTGAAGAGGAGCGCCGTCGAATTGGCGATCAGCATGTCGCGGCGGAAACGATTGATGACCGCCAGCGACTCCTGCCCGGCGGCGGTAGCCGCCTCCTGATCGAGCGCAATCCACTCGTTCGACACCTGGCTGAGCCTGAACCCGAGATCACTGACCCGGCCGTTGAGCAGCGCGACCGCTTCGACGGAACGGCCCTCGTTCACGAGCAGCATCGATTGCTTCGCGTCGGTGATCCACTCGCGGCTGAGGGTCTGATACTCACCAAGAAGGCGGCGCTCCCTGTCGCCCAGGACGAGGTTGTCGGCATACGTCGCCAGTAGACGCGCCACATCCTGCTCGTCGTCGTCGAACGCTGCTCTGGCCGCGCGCCTCTGGGCATCCGTCGTCGCCAGCAGGTAAGTGCGCACGTTGACGCGCAGTTCGGCGGAGCCTCGCGACAGGTTGCCAAGAGTGGCGAGGGCGGTGATGCGGGACTCGGCGACGAAGCGGCTGCGCGCCTCGATTTCAGCGAGCTGCAGGCGAGAAAAGACACCAAGACCGAGCAGCGCCACGAGCGGCACCGTCAGCAGAATAATCAGGCGCTTGGCGATGGTCACGTCCGGAGGATGTCCCTTGGCAAGCGGCATGCCTACGCAGCACGGCGACACGCGCACAGATCACTAGCGAAGCTCCGCCTCAAACCGTCCAGAAGAACCCCACTGGCTGCGCTTCGCTAGTCCAGCGTCTTCTTGCCCCGCTTCGCGGGGCGGACATCTTCTGTGGCCGAGCGAAAAACTTGCTTCAATCGTCACGCTCTTGGCCATAGAAGATGTCTAGGCTGTTTGCCTGCGACCGATCGAAGGTGCCGTGGAACAGCGTGGGAACTACTGCCGGATTGGAGGTCCTCCGGAATAACGGAGGCAAGATCAATGCGGTGGCGCCGCCACTGGGCCAGGACTGCTGCATTTTTCAAGAACTTGACGCTTCACGGCGGGGCAAGATCAGGGGCATCAGGTGTGCTCAGACACACCGCAAGGACAGACCATGACAAAGCCATCCATCGTCGATGTCATCGAGCAAAAACGATTGAATGAGGCGCGTGAGGCCCACATCCCCTGGAAGAAGTGGGGCCCATATCTATCCGAACGCCAGTGGGGCACCGTCCGGGAGGACTACAGCGACGACGGCAACGCGTGGGCGTATTTCTCACACGATCAGTCGCGGTCGCGGGCCTATCAATGGGGCGAAGACGGCCTTGGCGGCATCTGCGACGACAAGCAGCGGCTCTGCTTCGCGCTCGCGTTGTGGAACGGACGTGACCCGATTCTCAAGGAGCGGCTGTTCGGTCTCACCAACAGTGAAGGCAACCACGGCGAGGACGTCAAGGAGTACGACTTCTACGTCGACAGCACGCCAACGCACTCCTACATGAAGTACCTCTACAAGTATCCCCAACGGGAGTTCCCGTATCGGGATCTTGTCGAGACCAACCGGATGCGATCGCGCGAGCAGTTCGAATACGAGCTGCTCGATACCGGCGTGTTCGCCGACAATCGCTACTTCGACGTCTTCGTCGAATACGCCAAGGCCGGTCCGGAGGACATCCTCGTCCAGATCACCGTTTGCAATCGCGGACCCGAGTCCGCTCGACTCCACCTGCTGCCGACACTGTGGTTCCGCAACACCTGGTCGTGGGGCGAGGACGAGCGCAAGCCCACGCTTCGCGAGGCCGGCCCAGGCACGATCGAAGCCGCGCATCACGATCTTGGTACGTACGTGCTGTCGTGCGATGGCTCGCCGCGACTGCTCTTCACGGAAAACGAGAGCAACGCGCAGCACCTTTGGGGGCAACCCAACCCCTCACCGTACGTGAAGGACGCGTTCCACACGTGCATCACCACGGGCAACGACACGTTCGTTAACCCGGCTCGAGTCGGGACGAAGGCTGCGGCGCATTACATGCTCGACGTCCCGGCCGGCGGGAGCCAGACCGTGCGGCTGCGGCTCGCGGCCACCGCCGCGTCCGCGCCGAAGCCATTCAGTGAGTTCGATCTGATTGTCAAAAACAGGTTGGCTGAAGCCGACGAGTTCTACACGCGGATCGCGCCACAGTCACTCACAGACGATCAGCGTCGCGTTCATCGTCAGGCGCTCGCCGGCATGCTGTGGAGCAAGCAGTTCTACTACTTCGATCTGGAGAAGTGGCTCAGCGAGCACCGCAGTGATCCGCTCTCCGAGTCTCCACGCGCTGGCGTGCGGAACACCGAGTGGTTCCACATGCTCAACGCCGAAGTGATCTCGATGCCGGACAAGTGGGAATACCCCTGGTACGCCGCCTGGGACCTCGCGTTCCACACGATCTCCCTCGCGCTCGTGGACTTCGACTTCGCGAAAGAGCAACTGCTCCTCATGCTGCGCAGTATGTACTTCCATCCAAACGGCCAGATCCCGGCCTATGAGTGGAACTTCAGCGACGTCAATCCACCGGTGCACGCATGGGCCACGTTGTATCTCTTCAAGATGGAACGCGCGCTGGGCCGGGCCGACATCAAATTCCTCGAGCGGTCGTTCCAGGGACTGATGCTCAACTTCAACTGGTGGGTGAACCGGAAGGATCCGAGCGGCCGCAACGTCTTCGCCGGTGGATTTCTCGGCCTCGACAACATCGGCGTCTTCGACCGGAGCGCCGAGCTCCCGACCGGCGGCTCGCTCGAACAAGCAGACGGCACTGCGTGGATGGCGTTCTATTGCCAGTGCATGCTCGAAATATCGCTGATCCTGTGCGAGTACGACTCGATGTACGAGGAGGTCGCTTACAAGTTCGTACGGCACTTCATGTGGATCGCCTACGCAATGGACCGCATCGGCGACCATCACGATGAGATGTGGGACAAGCAGGATGGATTCTTTTACGACCTGCTCCGGCTTCCGGACGGTCAGGCGAAGAGGCTTAAGGTGAGATCGCTGGTGGGCCTGCTGCCGCTGTGTGCGTCAACCGTTTTCGAGGACCACAATCTCACCGACCATCCGAGACTCAGGGAGTTGATTGGCATTGCCCGGAAGCGGCATCCCGAATTGCTCGCCCACATCGCTCCGACCGACGACGGGTTTATCGGCTACAAGAACCGGCGCCTGCTCGCGATTCTCAACAAGAAGAAACTGGAGAGCGTGCTGAAGTACATGCTCGACGAAACCGAGTTCCTCGGACCGCATGGGATCCGGTCGCTGTCGCGATACCACCTCGAGCACCCGTTTTCGTTTTGGGTCGGTCCTCACGAGTACAAGGTTCAGTACCTTCCCGCCGAATCCAACACGGGCATGTTCGGAGGCAACTCAAATTGGCGCGGCCCGGTCTGGATGCCCGTGAACGTGCTGATCATCCGGGCCCTGCTGAACCTGTACAGCTTCTACGGTGACGAGTTCACCGTCGAGTGCCCGACCGGGTCCGGGCAGCGAATGAACTTGTTCGAGGTTGCGAAGGAGCTGACCCGCCGGATCGTCAGCGCGTTCCTGCGCAACGCGGACGGGAAGCGGCCGATTTACGGTGCCACCGAGATATTCCAGAACGATCCCCACTGGCGCGACTTGATCCTGTTCCACGAGTACTTCCACGGCGACAACGGAGCCGGGCTCGGCGCCAGTCACCAGACCGGGTGGACCGGCCTGGTCGCGCCGTTGCTCGACATCTTCGGGCGATTCGATGCGAAGACGCTGCTCGAAACCGAGCGCGCTCGTCTCCTGGAACGGGTGACGATCGAGCAGGTCGGGGGAACGCCGGCGCACACGTAGAACGGTGCGTTCAGATCAGTGAGAGCCGGCCATCCGATGAAAGATGCGCCGGCGATCGCTCTCGAAGTGATAGAGCTTGGCGACCTCGATTCGGCGCGCGAGGGAACTGCACACGACGATCGCGGCGAGCGTGCCCGCAAGTGGGCCGACCCAATAGATCCACCACTCGTCCCAGCGGCCGGAGATGAGCGCCGGCCCGAAAGTGCGCGCAGGATTCGTGCTCGTACCTGAGAGCGCCGTTTCGAGAGGCACCATCACTGCGTAGAGCGGTGGCATCAGGAAGGGCGTAAAGCGACGGAGCCCTCGAAAGCCGATGAAGATGCACAGGCCGGTCACAAGAGCGAAGGTCGTCACCACTTCTCCGAGCAGCGCGTCCATCGTCATGTAGCCTTCGCCGGGAACCGTCGCGCCAAAATCGACGCTCCGCCCCATCGCGCCCCACGCCAGCAGCGGCAGCGAGCCCAGTGCGGCTCCAGCGAGTTGCGCACAGACGTAGCCGATCGCTGTTCGTGCGTCGAGCTTCTGCATCAACCAGAACCCAAGCGTCACAGCGGGATTGATGTGCGCACCACTCACTTTCCCGACCTGCGACAAGGCAATGGAGCCGCCGACACAACCGAACAGAAATCCGGTGACGATGCGTCGCAGCACGACATTGGGAAGAAGCCGCTCCATCGGGCTGCCAGCGCCGAACATGAAGATGACGACGGAGAGGCCGCCGAGCGCGAGGAGCGCCGTACCGATCGCCTCGGAGAGATACAGTTGCCGCCGCTGTTCGCCTGAAGCCTGGCTGTGCGTCATGGGCGAGCCTTCGAATTACCGTGACAACTCGAAGACGTGATATCCCCAGGCGGGCATATCGAGGAAAAGCCCGCGCGCTGCGAGATCGGCCTCATTGCGATCGTAGATCGCGGTACCCATCACGTCGGTGAAGCGCACCGTTCGACCATCGACTCCCGCGAGCGGCAACCGGATGTAGCACTGGCTCTGATCGGCGGAGTAGTTGACGACGACGAGCACACGATCGCCGCTCGTGCTCAGCCACCAGAACGCGAGAAAGCTTTCCCACGTCCAGTTGTCGTCCCACGCGGGCACGCACTCGAGCAGACGCCAGTCGCTATCGCGAAGCGCCGGCCGGCGCACGACTGACAAGAGCCGATCGTAGAACTGCTGCAACGACTCGTTTGGTGTTTCGATCGGTGCGCGCACCAGGTGCGGGGAGATCCGCTTGAGACGGCCTTCGAGCTGTCCCTGATGAAAGAAGCGCAGCCCAGGCGAGAGAAACGTGACGATCGCCGCCGCTTCGTGCACGCGCGAAGGGAACGTCGCCGCCGCCCTCGGTTCGTCATGGTTCTCGAGAAACCTCGCGAGCTTGTCCTGAAAGTCGAGACCGGCATGCAGGTGCTCGCGCACCGGCCTCGCGTGCCCCTCGCGCAGTCGATCGTAGAGCCGCTTGTCGTAGGTGTAGTCGAACCCCTGCTGCTGCAGCGTCCACTCGAGGTCCCAATAGACTTCGGCCATGAAGCAGAAGTCGCGGACGCGTTCGCGCACGCTGCGGATCGCGCGCGGCCAGAACGGCTGTGGACGACGGCCCCAGGTGCGCTCGAAGACATCCGGCAATACCAGCATAGCCATGTCGCAGCGGACGCCGTCGCATTGACCAGCGATTTTCTGAAGCGCAGCGAGCATCGCTTCCTGCGTCGCTGGATGGCCGTAGTCGAGTTGCAGCGTATCCGACCAGCCGGGAAAGAACGGATCCCGTCCGTGCGCAAGAATGACGTCACCAGTCGAACGCGCGACCCTGATGTAGTTCCGAGGTTCACCCGCGAGATCAGCCTGAGTCCCGGAGATGAAGTACTCGGGATTGGACTCAACCCAAGGATGATCGAGGGCCATGTGGTTCGGCACGAAGTCGAGCATCAGTTTCAGACCGCGCTTGCGCAGGCGGTCGCGAACGCGTGCCAGTGCCGCGTCACCGCCAAGCGATGTGTGAACGGAGTAGCCGGTGATCGCGAACCCGGACCCGGCGATGTCCTCTTCGCGCAGATCAGGAAGCGTTGCCTCGAATTCGTGACGGAGCTCAGGGATGCTGCGTGAGACGCGCTGCGAGGCAAGACCGGTTTGCCAGACGCTCAGCAACCACACCCACTCGAACCCGGCACCGGCGAGCCGATCGAGTTCTGCGTCTGGAACGTCGTCCAGCGTCGCTGGCCGGCCAAGTTGGCTGGCCAGCGCCGTCAGCCAGACACGGATGTTGATCTGAAACAGCGACGGATAGCGTGCCATGGCACGAGAGGTGTCACGGTGTGATTTGCCACGAGGCATCGGGATTGTACGTCGTCATCTTGCGCGCGGTGGCATCAGTACCAGGGCCGAGATTCTTCTCACGTACAACCCCGTCCTGGTTGACGATGAACGTCATGATACCGGTGGCGTCGTACTGTGCCGGCCACGCGACGAGCGCAAATCCACCTGTCATCTCGCCTTTCACGATGTAGCTCTTCGCACCCCCCGGTGCAGCGCTGCCTTGGGCGGTCAGGATCTTGAAGTAGTAGCCATGAAAGGGTGCCGGCTCGGACCCTTTGCCTCCCACCGGACGGCCTTCTCCAGCCGCTTGTGCAACGAGATCACCAAGCGGGCTCGGCTTCTGCCCACGGGTCGTCGGCCAATACAACCCGTTCTGTTTGCCGGGGTCGCTCTGGAACTTTGCCGCGTGCACTCCGGCCGGCTTTCCGTCGTGCCCCTGTTCCGCATAGCGCCGCTGCGCGGTCACATAGGCACTCGTCGCCTCGATCGCCATGAGCTCGTTGCGGCCGATTCTCCGCGAAAGTACTTCTTCTTTTCCGGCGGCGGTATCGAATCGCCATCCATTGGCGGCTTTCACGATGGGAACGGGAAACGGCCAGTCCTCGTTGCCGATGACCAGCGTCTTGCGATCGGGGCCGGCATCCTCGAGATGCCACTTTTCACGGAACGCGACGGTGAAGATCTGCTGATTCTGGCGAGCGATCGCAGGCTCTGACGAGTCGATCAACTCCTTGCCTTCGGGGCCGAAGATTGCCACGACGGCATCGAGGTTCCCGGCTTTGACTGTGTCGGCCAGCGCCTTCACCGCGTCCTCAGGCGTGGCGAACGTCTTCTGCGCCGCGGTCTGTGCGAACGCCACAGCGCCCGCCAGCGTGCAGGCGCTGACCAACGCGATCGATGCGATCAATGCGATCCGGCGACGGCGAGTGGTATTCATCGTGGTCACCTTTCGAACACCAGTCATCGACGGCGACCACCGCCGCCGCGTGAAGCGCCTCGGCTCGCCTGACCTCGAGAGCTCGATGCACGCTGTGACGAGCCGCTCGAGTAACCGGAGAACGCGTCCGATCGCGTGCCACTTCGCTGCGCAGTCGATTGAGTTGCCCCGCTCCCGTTACCGTACCCCCTCGCCTCTGCGCTACCGGTGCGATTGGTCGTGCGCTGCGTCGACGCGCTCTGCGCGGAGGCCGACGTGTTCTGCGACTGGCGCTCCTGAGCCTTCTGCTGCGCCTGAGCCCTCTGCTCCGAGCTCGCCTCGGGCCGGTTCTCTTGCCGGTTCTCCTGACGGTCGGTGCGCTGCTCCTGCGTATTTTCACGGCGGTCGGTTCGTTCCTCGGAGAGATCCTCGCGATGGTCGATCCAGTCTTCGCGGGCGTCCTCACGATGGTCGTAGTAGTCGTCCCACGCGTCGTTGTACATGTAGGCACCGCCGTGCCACCCGTACGGACCGTAGTAGTAGTTGTTGTTCATGGACGCGCCGATCGCGATACCGGCAGTGAAGCCGATCAAGCCGGCCGCGACGGCGACGTCGGCATCGTTATCCTCCTGAACGATCACCGTGGTGGTCGCGGGAGGCTGCGTATAGACCACCTGCGTGTTGTATTGCGGGACGTAGATGATCTGCGGATTGGTCGGCTCGATGACGATCACCTGTTCGCCGCTCGACGTCGTCTTCGTCTCGACGTCCTGCTGGGCGTTGCTCTTCAGCGTGCCGACGGTCTGAGCCTGTTTCCTGAGCTTTTGAATCGCCGCAAAGACGGCGGTCTTGTCGTTGGTAAACGATTGGCCCAGCACGACGGTCCAGGCGATTTGCTCAGCCATTTTGGTGACGACCTGCGGAAAGAGCGCGAGAGCCACGAAACTGGCATCGAACCCTGCCTTCACGGCAGCGTCCTGCAACTGCGTGCCCTTCAACGTCGCATTGGTCTTCAACCACTTGTCGAGCTCCGCGACTTTCGGCGGGTCCTGAGCGCTCATGAGAATCTGCGCGAGGAGCGCGTCTGGATACAGCGCGATCGGAGCCAGCAATTGATCGAGCGTCGCTGTCGGCAGTTGCGCTGGGGTTGTCTGCGCATTCAACGCGGTGCGCTGCTGTGGAGATCCGCACGCGACGCAAGCCGCGATAATCGTGGCGATCAAGAGAGTGGTCATGGGCGACCCCTTGGTAAAGCTCACGGCAATTCGCTCAGGAAGACAAGGCTTGCGATCATATGGCACAGCATCTGCCGTACCGACGTGGTGCCGGGCGCCTCGAGCGCACAACTAACTGAATCGATGATACTTGACTGCCATCTTGGCGAGAACGCTCCGGAAGTGCACCCTCCATCTTGCCGGAGAAACTCCCAAATGACGGAGGGGCTCAGCGACGGGCATACAGAAACAGGCCTGACGCCACCAGTCAGACTGCTTCTTGTGCGCTGACGGCGACGACGCCGTGAAACGACCTTCTGGAGCGCAGGCGCCACAGCCAGTAGGTCATCGTCACGAGGACGGCCAGCACGGGAATCGCAGCAGAGGCATGATGCGTAGCGGCTCGGGAATCACCTTGGCCTGGCCGAAAAAGAACGACATGGCGGCGAGACACACATCGTGGACATCGCATAGACGAACAGCATCCCGCTCTTGCGGTGCAGCGTCGCTCCCTTCACCGCATAGAGCGCGACATAGCCGCTCACGAGCCCAAGCGCTCCTGCGAGGATGTGCACGAACAGTGCGGGTCCCATGGATTCCTGTCCAATGCGCTCGAAGACGCTACTCCGATCGAAGTGCCTGCACCACGTCTACGCGGGAAGCGCGTGCGGCCGGCATCAGCGAGGCGACGGCGGCAGCACAGATGAGTACGGCCGCCGCACCCATCAGGGGCAGGGCACCTGGCAACGCGACGTCCTCGACAAACCGCTCGGCCGCGATCGCGAGCGCGTAGCCGCCTGCGGCGCCCGCCGCGACACCGATCGCCGCAATCAGTGCCCCTTCCAAGAGCACACGAACGAGCAGCTCTCGCGGCGCTGCTCCGACGGCCAGACGCACACCGAACTCGGCGGTCCGCGCACTGACCGAGAAAGCGAGCACGCCTGCGACGCCCACGACGGCAATCAGCAGGGCGATGCCGGCGAATCCGGAAAACACGAAGACGTTCAGCCGCTCTGGCGACAGCACTTCAGCTCGCACGTCCTCGAGCGTGGCCGCTCGCTCAACTGGCTGGTCAGCGGAAATCTCACGGATGACACGCGTCACGGCCGGCACGAGGGCGTAGGGATCGCCTGCGGCGTGAACGAAGAGGCGTCCGCCAGCACCCATCTGCCGGAGCGGCTGGTAGACCGTCATCGCCGACCCGGGCACGACGTTCTCATCGTCGACGTCGGCCACGACGCCAATGATGCGCCGTGGCACGGGCTTCCCGAACGTCAGAAAGACCGGATCGATCCATGTCAGCTGGTGGTTTACGGCATCGCCGTTCGGAAACAATCGTTGTGCGACGCTCTGGCTCACGATCGACACGAGTTCCTCGCCGCCCCGATCGTCGTCGGTGAAGTCGCGGCCAGCCATCAAAGGGACACCGAGTACCGCAAAGAAACTCGGTGCGACGATTCGGAGTCGCGCATGCAGGTTTTCTTCGCCGTTTGCGGGGACGTAGCCGTCGACAGCGAACTGGAACCCCGGAGGGAATGTGCCGGTATCCCGCCAGGGCACGAAGCTCCCGACCGCAACGCCTTCGACGCCGGGCAGGCTGCTGATGCGACGCGTCACTTGCTGATAGAAGTCGATCAACGGTGCGCCACCAATACCCGACGCCGATGGCGGCACATCGAGTACCAACACCTGCCGCATGTTGAAGCCGGTGTTCACCTTCTGCATCGCGACGAGCGCGGCGAGGAGCATGCCGGCGCCGGCCAGGAGCACGAACGAGAATGCAATCTGCGTTGTGGCAAACACTCGCAAACGCCGGTTCGTGCTCGGGGTGATGCGAACGCTTCCACTCGCCAGGCCGAGCCCGGCTGGAGCGTGAGCCGAAGGCAGCCGTGGGACGTAGGCGAGCAGTACCGGCTGCAACGATCGCCAGGCCGGCACCGACCCAGAGCACGCTCGTATCAACGCTGACTTCGAGCGCGCGTACCGAGAATCGCGCGGCGTAGCGGGCGACAGTCGCAAAAAGGGGCTGAGCGAGCAGGACGCCCAGCACCGCCCCAGCCCCGCAGAGCACCAGGCTCTCGGCGAGAAGCGTGCGCCGGAGCGCTCCGGTGCCTGCGCCGAGCGCAGCCCGTACCGCGAGTTCACCTTCGCGTCGAACTGAGCGAGCCAGAATCAGATTTGCCACATTCGAGCACGCTATAACGAACACGATCGCGGCTGCGGCGAGGAGCACGAGCAGGATCGTTCGCGCCGGCGCCGCAATTTGATCGCGAAGCTTCGTCACGGTGAGTTGGACATCCGATCCTGCCGCATGCGCTTCGGGGTGCTCGCGCAGGAGACCGGCGTGCACCGACATGAGCTCGGCTTGCGCCGCTTCGAAGGACGCTTCCGGCTTGAGACGGCCAAAGAGCTCCGTCATGCGGTGCGTTCGGCTGGTGACCATCGTCGCGCCGAGGTGATGCGGGCTGGTCACGACATTGGCGATGATCTCGGTGTCGGCCGGATAGGGCACGGACGGCTCGAGCACACCGATCACTGTGGCGGTGCGTGGACCGAGACGAATGGTCTTGCCGATGACGGTCGGATCGCTGTCGAGCGCAGCCGTCCAGTACCTGTGGGTGAGGACGGCCGCGCCCGCGGCCTCCGGGCCGTCGTCGGTGGCGTTCAGCAAGCGGCCAAGCACGGGGCGAAGGCCCATGACCTCGAAGAACGACCCGCCAACCACGCCCGCCTTCACGATCCGGGGCTGGCCTCCAAGACCAACCATGGTGAAGTCGACCGTGGAGAAATCACCGAACGCGCTGATGGTGGTGACGCGTGACTTGAAGTCGTTGATTTCCGGCACCGAGAACGTGGTGTTCTCGGCGCCGAGGCCGGGCGCACTCTGGCGGATGTAAACCAGGCGATCTTCGTCGCGATTCACGAGCGGGCGTAAGAGCACACCCCTGACAACGCTGAAGATCGCGGCGTTGGCGCCGATGCCAAGCGCGAGCGTCACGACGACAGTTGCTGCCAGCCCCTTGGCACGCAGGAGCGCGCGCATGGCGAACCGGATGTCGCGGCCCAGGGCTTCGGCAGCATCGAACCAGCGTGGGCGCCAGACGCCGCGCATCGAGTCGCGCGTCAAGGCGACGTTGCCGAATTCCTTCAGTGCCGCCAGCCTCGCAGCTGCGGGGTCCTCTCCGCGCTGCACGCGCTCTTTGATGCTGAGCGCCAGATGCCCGCGAATCTCTTCATCGAGGTCGTCGTCATCAGGGCGCATGACTCACTCCTCTGGCGCCGGTGCCGGGTTCATGATCAGGCCGATGGCGTGCACCAACTGCGTCCAGCGATCCTGCTCGCGCACCAACTGCGCCTTGCCAGCTGCCGTCAGCCGGTAGTACTTCGCCCGCTGGTTGGCTTCGCTCACATCCCAGGTCGATTTCAGCCATCCGCGCTTCTCCAGCCGATGAAGCGCTGGATAGAGCGATCCCGTTTCGACCTTGAGCAGGTCGTCGGACTGCGAGCGGATGGTCTGGCCGATGCCGTGGCCGTGCTGAGGCCCCCACTGCAGCGTCCGGAGAATGAGCATGTCGAGAGTGCCCTGGAGGAGTTCCAGTCGGCGATCGTCGGGTGTCTTGGCCATAGTCGTAGACAGTCTACAGCCTTGGACGTAGACCGTCTACACCTTGTTCCCAGCCTGGCTCCGAGGTTCCACCCACCGTGGGTCGGAGCGCAGGTAACCGCGTTCCGAAATGGTCCACCCGGGAACCGAGTCACCGCTTTGTTGCGTCAACGTTGTGCACTCGTCATCGCACGTTGGTACCGTCTGGCTTTTCGACTCCACCTACAACCATCGACGACGACAGAGCTCTGTACGGAGCTCGGTTTCAGAGGCAGCATGGCCGATTTCGAAGATCCGAACGGGTCAAATGACTCCAAGAACGAAACATTTGAGCACGTAATCGAAGCGCGTCTTTCGCGCCGCGGATTTCTCGGAGGCGGCCTGACTGCCGCAGCCGGCATCACGCTGGGCGGCGCAAGCGCGCTGCTGAAGTCAGTTCCGGTTTCTGCCCACGGACGCGGACCGCGCCGGCCGCTCCTGGGATTCCAAGGCATCCCGGTTTCGACGGTAGACACGGTCACCGTTCCCAAGGGCTACACCGCGGAAGTGCTGATCTCCTGGGGCGATCCCGTCGGCAACGGTCCCGAATTCGAGCCAGACGCCAGCAACTCTGCCGAGGATCAAGCCAGGCAGTGGGGTATGCACAACGACGGCCTGGTGTACTTCCCGATCAACGGCTCCTCGCACGGCCTTCTCGCGCAGAACAACGAGTACGCCGACGAAGGGCTGCTCTTCCCAGACGGCGTTGACAACTGGAATGAAGAGAAGACCAACAAGGCCCTCAATGCCCATGGCGTGTCGATCATCGAGATCACGAGAGGCGATCGTCGTGGCCATCGTCCGCGGTGGCGCAGCCGCGGGGCCAAGGGGCAGTGCGATTGGGAGATCGTGCGTCACTCGCGCTTCGCGCGCCGCATCACCGGCCAGACACCTATAAAGATCGGCGGACCGGCTGCGGGAGATGATCGCCTGAAAACGATCGACGACCCCGATGGCACGAGGGTTCTCGGGACACTCAATAACTGCGCGATGGGCTTCACGCCGTGGGGCACGTACCTGACGTGCGAGGAGAACTTCAACGGCTTCTTCTTCCGCACGCTCTCACCGGATTCTCGCAGCGCGCTGGAAAAGCGCTACGGGATCGGTCCTTCGAACGGCGGTCTCCGTTGGTACACCACGCATCCGAGATTCAACGCTGATACCTACGGCAACGAATCGAATCGGTTCGGCTGGGTAGTCGAAATCGATCCGTTCGAGCCGCGCTCGACTCCAGTGAAACGCACGGCGCTCGGACGCCTCAAGCACGAAGGCGCGTGGGTGCAGGAGACCAAGAACGGGAAGATCGTGGTCTACATGGGCGATGACGAGCGCAATGAGTATATCTACCGCTACGTCTCGAACTTGCCCTGGAAGGTCGCGCGCCGGCGCGGCATCAACCCGCTCGACGATGGCATCCTCTATGTGGCCAAGTTCAAGGCGGACGGCACCGGCGAGTGGCTACCCCTCACGCCGGACAATCCAGCGCTCGTCACGTGGACGATGAACGACATCCTGATCAACACACGCGGCGCCGCCGACGCGGTGGGCGCAACGATGATGGACCGGCCGGAGTGGATCGATACCTTCCCACAGGCGCTCACGGCGATTGCCACGCTCACGAACAACAATCGGCGTGGTTCGTCGCCACCCTCGAGCAACAATCCAGACGGCACGACGATCGCCGGCTCGGCGCGACCGCCGGTCGACGCCGTCAACCCGCGCGCCATCAACGTCTACGGGCACATCATTACCTGGAAGTACGACTACGACTTCAGTGAACCCGACTTCACCTGGGACGTCTACGCCATGGGGGGAGACCCAGCCAATCCTGCCCATGGCTCGACGATCATCGGCGACAAGTTCGGCTCACCCGATGGGATCTACGTCGCGCCCAGCGGCCGCCTCTGGATCCAGACCGACGTGTCGACGGCTACAATCAACGCCGGCGACTACACGGGCTTCGGCAACAACCAGATGCTGTGCTCCGATCCGACAACCGGAGAGGTTCGACGCTTCCTCACCGGTCCCAGCCAGTGTGAGATCACTGGCGTGTTTACCACACCCGACGAGAAGACGATGTTCGTCGGCATCCAGCATCCCGGTGAGCCGCCCGATCTGCCGAGCGGCGCAGACGTGCGCAACGATCCTGCGACGCCAAAGCTGTACAGCTCATGGCCAGACGGGGATGAGGGTGGACGCCCGCGCTCGTCGTGCATCGTGATCACCAAGGACGACGGCGGCGAGATCGGGAGCTGACGCGCAGTGCGCCGTTGGTTACAGTCTCATCGTGCTGACGACTACCCCTTGATGAACGCCAGCAGATCGGCGTTGATCCGATCCTTGTTGACGGTGCACATCCCGTGGGACAGCCCGGGATAGATTTTGAGCACGGCGCCTGTGACCAGCTTCGACGACAACATCGCCGAGGCTCCGATCGGCACGATCTGGTCATCGTCGCCGTGCATGACGAACGTCGGCACGTCGATCTTCTTGAGGTCCCCGGTGAAGTCGGTCTCGGAGAACGCCTTGATGCAGTCGAGCGCGCTCTTGTGACCCGCAAGCATCCCCTGCATCCAGAATGAGTCGCGGACGCCTTGCGACACCTGCGCGCCAGGGCGGTTGTAGCCGTAGAACGGCATCGTGAGATCCATGAAGAACTGAGACCGATCCGCCAGCACACCGTTCCGAATTGCGTCGAAGGCTTCGATGGGCAGTCCGCCCGGATTCGCTGCAGTCTTGAGCATCAGCGGCGGCACAGCGCCGATGAGAACGGCTTTGGCCGCGCGCGCCGTGCCGTGGCGACCGAGATAGCGCGCGACTTCTCCGCCACCGGTGGAGTGGCCGACGTGAATCGCCTTGCGGAGATCGAGCGCTTCGACGAGCGCGAGCAGATCGTCGGCGTAGGTATCCATCTCGTTGCCGTTCCACGGCTGGCTCGATCGCCCGTGGCCGCGCCGATCGTGGGCGATGCAGCGATAGCCACGGGACGCGAGGTACACCATCTGGTCGTCCCAGGCGTCCGCCGTGAGCGGCCATCCATGGCTGAAGACAATCGGCTGCCCTTCGCCCCAATCCTTGTAGTAGATCTGCGTGCCGTCCTTCGTCGTGATCGTTGCCATCGGTCGTCTCCTCGTTCCTGAACGATAGCCGATCACTCACGCCGAACACTGCGACAATGCCGGCGACAAGAATGACTCGACCGCTGCTCGTCTTTTTCTGCATCTCGACGGGAGTAACGTCAGCACTATCGCTCATCACGGCGCGCATGGGGTGGACGGTCACGTCACCCGCGTGGGGCGCACTGGTGCCAATCGCGATGTGGGCGCCGGCACTCGCCGCCTACATCGCGCGTCGTGCGGAGCATCCGCCGTTCATGACGAGGATGCCGCTCAGGCGCTGGGGGATCACGGGCGCACAAGTGATCCTCGTGCCGCTCGCGATACCACTGGTGGTTTACGGCGTGGCATATGCCATCGCCCTGAGTGCCGGCTTCGCCTATTGGAATCCCGGCGAAGGCAAATGGACGACGGGGGGCCACATTGCCGCGAACCTCGTGATCAACCTCGCGATTCTCGGAGTCTTCAGCACGCTGACGGCGATGGGTGAAGAGATCGGGTGGCGCGGCTATCTTCAACCGCGCCTCGACGCCGCCGATGTTCGCTGGAGCGTCGCGATCGTCTGGCTCTTTCAGGTCGCGTATCACGCGCCGCTGATGGCGGGTGCCGACTACGCGCTCGTCGGCGGTTTGTGGACGAGCCTGCTGCTCTTTGCGATCGGCGACCTGCCGGTGTCGTTCATCATGGCCAGGGAGTCGTATCGGGCGCGCAGTCTCTGGCCAGCCGTCTTCTTCCACAGCTTTCACAACACGACTTCACAATGGCTGTATCCGAAGCTCTTCTCGGTGACCGACGATCAGCCCTGGCTTCGCGGAGAGGCGGGAATCCTTCCGATGGCCGGATACATCGTGCTGGGGTCAGCGATGTACCTGTGGATGCGGATGCGTGGACAGTCCTGGCGGACCTTCTCACGCGAAGCGCTCGCGCCGCGTTCGCTCTGAGGAGAGCTAGGGGCAGCTCGCGCCGACGGGCTGCAGCGACGTCAGGTTGATCGCGTTGTCCGTGCTCGCCCTGAAGATCAACCCGCGCGCTTCCACCTTCTGTCCCGCGCGGCTGTCGGCCTGATATGACGGGAGGACACTGACCAGATCGAAATTCAGCTTGCCGAGCGCCTGGCCACCTGCCTTGGCGAGTGCCGCGGCCGTGGACGTTTCTTCCTTCGTCACCACCGGCTCACTCGCATTCGTGAGTCTCCACGCTTTGTCGCCAGCGGGCGCAAGGCAACCTACCAGTTGAACGAGGTTGAAGTTCGAGACACCCTCGGGTACACCACCCTGCCGGACGATGGTGATCGCTTCGAGTGCCGGGAGTTCGAGGCTCAACTCTTCTTTGCCTGCTGGGGCGCCGTTCATCGAGAGGACGAAAGCGAGGATGTCGAGCTTGCCGGCGTCGGTCACGCTCTCGATGCCGCCAGCCGGCATCGTGTCGCGAATCTTGGTGAACAGTTTGTCGAGCGTGTCGTTCTCCCAGTGCGAGAAGAAGCCGTCGCCCTTGAGCGCGGGCGCGCGCTCGGATCCGACGAGCTCGTTGTTGTGGCAACGACCGCAGCTCTGCTCGAAAGCCGGCTTGCCACGAACGGCCTGCGCCTGTGTGTAGATGCCGTCCCAGATCTTGCGACCGCTGCCCTCCTGCGCCATCACGACCGCAGGCTGGATCTCGTCGCCATTACGGCAAGCCAAAGAAGCATCGCTCCACCACAGACGCCGGCGACTGAGACTCTGTTCGTTGCGCATGTGCAAATCCATGAAGGGTCTGACCCCGCTCAGGGTTTCTCGATCGAGATGGTTTCCAGTCCCGCGGGCGAGTCCGGTAGCGCCGACGTTCCGGCGGGCGCGTCGTTCGCGCGCAAGAGATACGCAATCAGATCCGCATACGTGCGTGCGCTGAGACTGCCCCGATTGTCGGCCGGCATCGACCGGCTCAGAAGGTCGAACAGCTCCTTGAGCGTCTTTCCGTTCCAGTTGCGCATGAACGGATCGGACACGAGCGGCGGGATCTCACGTCCCGCGTCCCCTTCGAGCCCCGCACCGTGACAGTGCTCGCAGGTGCGCCCGTACTCGCGCTCGCCGCGATTGGCCTGGACCTCTGTGTAGACGCCGTCCTTGATCGACCGCCTGTCCGCCGGGCCCTGGCCAGCGGCACCCGAGATGCTGAGACCTGCTGTTCCGACCAGAGCAAACGACGCGGCGACGAGCGCGTTACTGAAGCGTTGCGCTCGTCCGGCCACTTTCGCTCATGAGTTGTCGCAACAGCACCGCCGTGCTCTCGCGCGGGCCGCCGGCGTTGCGAGTGCCTCGAGCCGCACCGGCTCCAACTCCGAGCGCGACGTCCAGGGGTGTCCTGCCTTGCTTGTCCGTGCGATCCAGCTTCGCGCCATGTTCAGCGAGATACTTGATGACGCCGTCGAGTCCGCGGCCCGCGGCGACGTGCATCGCGGTCTGGCCGGCGGTGTTGAACGCATTCAGATCGACGCCCTTGTCGAGGCACATCTGCAGCGCCTCGAGCGTCGCGCTCAACGCAGCGTCGGGCCCTGCGCCGAGGTAGCCACTGTTGGCCTGCCCCGCCGCGACGAGCATCGCGGCATTCGTCCGATCCTTCTTCGTCAGCGTCGCGTCGGCGCCCGCCGCGAGCAGAACGCGCATGAAGGGCACGTCAACAGCCTTCGCCGCACGCAGGAACGGCGTCGTTCCCTCGCCGAGCGTGGCGTCGCCGGAGCCGTGATACCGGCCCAGCATCGGGCGCTGCAGGCGTGCGTTCAGGCTGGCGCCTTTCGCGATCAACTGCTTGAGCAGCGCCTCTGCGTCGATCTTGTCCACCAGCTTTGGCTGCAGGCCGCCCCTGCATGTTGCCGAGCGTGTGCATGTCGACGAGGAAGTAGAGCGCCGCCGTGCCGGTGCTGTCAGCGACGTTGGGATCCGCGCCCTTGTCGAGCAGCATCGAGGCAAAGTCGTAGTGCGCGTTGATGATTGCGACGACGAGCGCGGTGGTGCCGTCAGGATCGACGACGTTCAGATCGATCTGCGGTGATTCGGCGATCGCCTGACCGGCTTCGAGCGCGCCTTGTCGGGCGGCGTGCATCAACGGCGTCCAGCCTCCACGCGGGAGCGCCGTGCTGACCATGCCCGGACGTGATCCACTTGAACTCGGGGAACGAGAGCACGTTCGACTTCTTGTTGACGTCTGCACCGAGCTCAATCAGCGCCTTGACCGCGTCGGCGTGATTCTCGGCCGCTGCCCAACTGAGCGGGCTCTCGCCCATCCAGTTCTCATGCACGTTCACGTTGGCGCCGTGCGAGGCGAGCACCTTGATCGAGGCCGCGCTTCCCGTGCGCGCCGCCGTCATCAGCGCTGTCTCACCCTCGGGCAGCGCGGCATTGGCGTCGGCTCCGCCCTTGAGCAGCAGATCGAGCATTGGCGCGCTGCCGTTCTGCGCGGCGAGCGTGAGCGGCGTCACGCCATAGCGTGTCGTTGCCTTGGTGTTGGCGCCGGCGCGAAGCAGCAATCGCGCAGACGCCAGGTCGTTGTTGCGTGCGGCCCAGTGCAGCGCCGTCATGCCGTCCGCTTCGGCCAGG
This sequence comes from uncultured Acidobacteriota bacterium, assembly GCA_963772955.1. Classification (GTDB taxonomy): domain Bacteria; phylum Acidobacteriota; class Vicinamibacteria; order Vicinamibacterales; family UBA2999; genus Gp6-AA40. The sequence goes on from CAVYZF010000003.1 coordinate 151,750, forward strand.
TTGACGTCCGCGCGCTTCTGCAGCGCGACGCGAACCGCTTCGACGTTTCCCGACTTGACGGCGTCGATGACCGGCGCGCCGGCCGCGAATGCGACCGCCGACGACAGGACCATCACCGCCGCAGCCGCCAGGACTTTCCGCATCGCTCGTCCTCCCGCGCGCATCTACGCGACTTCGAAACGGGCCGTGCTGATCCCGAACGACTTGGCGTCGGAGCCGTATTTGTTCGCCAGGTCGAGCAGGAAGTTCGCCATCGGCGTTTCCTTCGGAGCCACGATGTGCTGATTGCCCTGCACCAGCCCGGCGCCCTTGCCGACGAGCAGCGTCGGGATGTTCAAGCGGCTGTGGGTGTCGCTCTCGCTCATGCCGCTGCCGTAGAGGATCAGCGTGTGATCGAGCAGCGTGCCGTCGCCATCCGGCGTCTTCGCCAGCTTCTCGACGAAGCCGCGGAACAGGTCCACATGATGCGTGTTCAGCTTCACCAGGTTGGCGAGCTTCTCGGCGTTGTTGCCGTGATGCGACATCGCGTGGTGCGGCTCGGTCACGCCGATCTTCGGATACACGCGCTGGCTCGCGTCGCGTGACTTCATGTAGGTGACAACGCGCGTGATGTCGGCCTCGTAGGCGAGCGCCATCAGGTCGTACATGAGGGCGGCGTGATCCTCGAACTCCTCCGGGATGCCGACCGGCGCGTCGGGGACTTCCACGTTGGTCAGCGACTGCTTCTCGGCCTTCTGGATGCGCGCCTCGATCTCGCGCACGTTCTCGAGATAGTCGTTGAGGCGATTCAGGTCCTTGCCGCCGAGTCCCTTGCTCATCCCCTTGAGCTCTTCGAGCAGCGAGTCGAGCACGCTTCGGTCGGTGGCCATCCGCGCCAGACGCTGCTGGCTCGTGCCGGGACGCCCGAACATGCGCTCGAACACGCTGCGCGGGTTGATCTCCATCGGCATCGGCGTCGTGGCGTTCTTCCACGAGATGGTGTTCATGTAGGCGCAGCTGTATGACGGGTCGCAGCCGCCGATCCATCCGGTGAAGTCTTCGGTGGCGAGCTCGAGCGACTTCATCGGCGTGTCCTGCCCGATCTGATCGGCGATGACCTGATCGACCGTGACGCCGTTGTTCACGTTCTCGGCCAGCGTGCGCTTCGGGATCGCGCCGCTCAACCAGGCGGCGACCGTCGTCGCGTGACCATCGAGCGGATCGCAGAGCTGCGACACCACTGTCATGTGGCTGCGGAATTCTTCGAGCGGCTTCATGATGGCGTTGAGCTCGAAGTTGGTGCCGATCGTGGTCGGATCCCAGAACCCGGGCCGCTCGCCCAGCGGGACGAACACTGCGCCAAATCGGCGGGTTGGGGTGGCTGCGGCCGCCGAGCCGAAGACAGGCACCATGGCGTCGAGGAACGGCAGCGCAAGCGCTGAGCCCATCCCGCGAAGAATCGTCCGCCGTGACAGTGCCCTATTCGTGATGAACATGACGCACTCCTTAATAAGGTTGCTGGGGAGTTGGGTAGCTGGGTCGCTGGGGTCAGACCCTAGCCACCCAACAACCTAGCCACCCAGCTACTTAGCAACCCAGCTACCCAACAACCTAGCAACCCTAGCTACCCAGCAACCCAGCTACTCAGACTCCTGCCCCACCGGCACGCGCCGCATCTGGAACGCCGGACTCCTGACGATGCCCTCGACCAGAGAGGCGAAGCGGTAGTTCTGGCTCGCACCGTCGCGAACGATCTGCCTGACAGTCGGCATATCGGTCGCCGCGACACCGCGGCCCAGCGCATACGTCATCATCTTCTCAACAAACGTCCCGACGAAGATCTCGGGATTGCGCAGAAGCGCCTTGCGCAGTGAGACGATTCCGTCGACTTTCGTGCCGTCGAGGAGCACGCCCGACGCGTCAATGGCCGTGCCGTGCGTGCCGCCCTCACGCGTGCGCCACGACCCGACGGCGTCGAAGTTCTCCATCGCGAGCCCGATGGGATCCATGATCTTGTGACAGTTGGCGCACACCGGATTCCGGCGGTGCACTTCCATTCGCTCGCGCATCGTCAGCACGCGCCCCGCCTGCTGTCCGTTCTCGTCGAGCGGCGGGACGTTGGCAGGCATCGGCGGCGGCGGCGCACCGAGCAGATTGTCCAACACCCATTTGCCACGCACAACCGGTGACGTGCGATCGGTGTGCGACGTCACCATCAGGATGGCGCCCTTGCCAAGAAGCCCGCGACGGGCTTCATCGGTGAGCGTGACGCGGCGATAGTGACTGCCGTAGATGCCCGGAATGTTGTAGTGCTTCGCGAGCCGCTCGTTGACGAACGTGTAGTTAGCGTCCATCAAGTCGAGCACCGTGCGGTTCTCGCGCATGATGCTCGCGAAGAAGAGCTCGGCCTCCTGCTCGAACGCGCGGCGCAGGTTGTCGTCGAAGTCGACGAACTCGGTCGAGAGCGGCACCATGTTCTTCAGATTGCGAAGATAGAGCCACTGCCCGGCGAAGTTGGTCACGAGCGCCTCGGACTTCGGATTCGCGAGCATCCGTCGCAGCTGCTGACGCAGGACGAGCGGCGTGTGCAGCTTGCCCTGCTCGGCTACGCGCAGCAGCTCGTCATCCGGAATGCTGCTCCACAAGAAGAACGAGAGCCGTGAGGCAAGGTCGAAGTTGTTCAGCGGATACACCTGGCCGGGCTTGGCGTTCGCCGGATCGCGTTCGACGCGCAAGGCGAACTTTGCGCTCGCGAGCATGCGCTGCAGTGCGAGCTGAACGCCCTTCTCGAAGTTCCCGTCGCGGCGGCCTGTCGCGTAGAACGACATCAGCCGTTGAATGTCCTCGTCGCTGACCTGGCCGCGATAGGCCAGGCGCGCGAGCGTTGACACGATCCGGCGCGCGCAGGGCTCCTCTTCGGACACATTCGAGGGGCGGCACATGAAAACCCGGCGGCGGCTCGGGGTATCGCCCGATCCGGTCGGGTTGTACGGACCGGTCACCGAGAACACATCGATGTGCGGATATCCGGTCGGATCGAAGGTGTCGTGCGAGCTGCGGATGAACGGCTCAAGGCGCCAGCTGTTCTGCGCTGCGGTCTTCTCGATGAAGGCCACACCAATCGTGTGCGGCCCGGCGGTGAGACGGACGCGCGCGCGCGATCGCGCCTCCACGTCGTCGCCGGCCAGCGTGGGGTTCCTCAGCGAGGCCTTGAAGTCCTCGTCGCCACCGAACGACGCCAGGTGCACACGTGCGCCGTCGACAGTGATCTCGAGCTGATGCGCATATTCGAGACCGCGCATCGCACCGAGGTTGGTGCGGAACAGGCGAGGCTGGATGACGTACTCGCCATCGAGCGGCAGCGTCGTGTGCGCCAGCATTCCACCGACGGTGCCAATCGGCAACCCTTCGACGTGGCGGTCCTGCGAGGCATCCTGCCGGACGCGGAAGGTCTCGCCCGACACGCCGCTATCGGGATCACCCACGGCAAGCGCGCTCACTTTTCCTGCGGCGGAGAGATAGCGCTCGAGGAGCACGGGTGAGACACCAAGCACGTCGGCGACGTTGTCGAAGCCGTACGCCGAGTCGTCGGCAGGCAAGAGGCCCGAGGGATCGATCTCGAGATCGAGCAGGTCTCGAATGGCGTTGCCGTACTCGGAACGATTCAGTCGATGCACGAGCGGCCGGCCCGGATCGGGACGCGCAGCGGCGTGAGCATCGAGCTCGCCGGTGAGCCACGTCACGAGCGCGGCGCGTGAGGCGCTGTCCGGCGCGGGTGATCCCTGGGGAGGCATCATCCCGACGCGAACCTTGCGGACCACCTTCTCCCAGACATCGGGCGCGGCAGCGACGTTCGTCGTGTCGATGCTCTCGAGTGTCAGGCCGGCGGTCTTGAGTCGATCGCTGTGACACGTGACGCAGTAGCGATCGAGCGTCGCTTTATGTGACTGCGTCGGAGCCGCCGCTGCCGCGACGGGCTTCGCGCCGGCTGGCGTCGCGGGTGCGGGCGTCGCAGGGCGCGGCTGCGCGCGGTCTGTCCACGTGCATCCACCCACGTCCAACAGAAAGCGAGAAGGGCAACGACGGTCAGCGCGCGTGTGAGCCTGAGCTTTCGCATATCGAAACGTGATTCGCTCGTCGTAATCGAGACAAATAATACCGCTCGCCTACAGGCTCGGCTACCGCCTAATTCAGGGTATGGCTATCGACGATGCCCGCCCCTCGGTTACGGTCACAACCCGTTGAGCCGCCATGCTTTGCGCGCCTCGACCTCTCCCCAGGGGAGCACCACTCAGGATCCGGTACGCTCACTTCGGGCTGACGGGCGCGCGCGAGTCGAGCGCATCCCATCGTGTGTATGCCGCGAGCAGCAGAGTCTCGAGTTCCTCGAGCCTCGCGAGCGTGTCATGAATCTCAGCGGCGGGCCGCTTGTAGAAATCAGCTGATGTCACATCCGCCTGCAGCCGTCGCTGCTCTGTTTCCAGCCCGTCTATGCGCACGGGCAATTGTTCGAGCTCGAGTTGCTCTTTGTACGAAGGCTTGCGATTCGCGCGTGGCGTGTCCGTGTCGGTAGTCGTCGAGTCATTGCGCACTGTGCCGCCTGTGCGAAGTGCGTCCGGCTGTGCTTGTCGGCGCTGCCGCAGCCAGTCCTCGTATCCGCCGACGTATTCCTGCACGCGACCGTCGCCCTCGAACACGAGCGTGCTCGTCACGACGTGATCGATGAACGCGCGATCGTGGCTGACGAGTAGCAGTGTGCCCGCCCAGCTCACGAGTCGCTCCTCGAGCAGCTCGAGCGTCTCGATATCCAGATCGTTGGTCGGTTCGTCCATCACGAGGACGTTGAACGGCCGCGCGAAGAGCCGCGCGAGCAGGAGGCGATTCCGCTCGCCACCCGACAGCGCCTTGACCGGAGACTGTGCTCGCTCCGGCGGAAACAGGAAATCACGCAGGTATCCGTGAACGTGCTGCGTGCCTCCGTTGAGCGTCACGGTATCGTGCCCGTCCGCCACAGTTTCCCAGACGCTGCGTTCAGGATCGAGCTGCTCGCGCTGTTGATCGTAGTACGCAATCTGCACGTTCGCTCCCCGCCGCACTTCTCCGGCATCGGATGCGAGCTCTCCCAACATCAGCTTCAACAGCGTCGTCTTGCCGGAGCCGTTCACTCCGATCAGGCCTATGCGATCGCCGCGCATGACGCGCGTCGTGAAATCGCGAACGATGGGACGGCCGGCGAACGACTTCGAGATCCCCTCAGCCTCGAACACGAGCTGGCCACTCCGGTCACCCATCTCGGTCTGCAGCCGCACTGAACCCATCTGAGAGCGGCGGGCCGCGCGCTCCTCGCGCATCGCCAGCAGCGCCCGGACGCGTCCTTCGTTCCTGGTGCGCCGCGCCTTGATTCCCTGGCGCAGCCACACCTCTTCTTCCGCCAGCTTCTTGTCGAACTTCGCGTCGTGCGCGGCTTCAACGGCGAGCGCCTCTTCCTTCCGTCGCAGGAACGTCGCGTAGTCTCCCGGCCACGACGTGAGCCGGCCGCGATCCAGTTCGACGATCCTGGTCGCCAGCGCCTGCAGAAACACGCGGTCGTGCGTCACGAACACAACCGTTCCGGCGTAGTCCGCCAGCCATCCTTCGAGCCAGCGCATGGTTTCGATGTCGAGGTGATTGGTCGGCTCGTCGAGCAGCAGCAGATCCGGCTCACCAACCAGCGCGCGCGCGAGCAAGACGCGCCTTTTCCATCCACCTGACAACGTCTGCATGCTGACATCGGCGGGGATCTGAAGCCTGGACAGCACCTTCGCGACCTTCTGCTCAGACTGCCATCCTTCGGCGTCCGAGCGTCCGAGTCCCTCGGCGACAACGTCGAAGACACGCCGGTCATCCGCGACCAGCGCATCCTGAGCCAGGCGGCCGATGCGGAGCGCAGGCTCGTGCCAGACGAGCCCCTCCTGAGGGGCGAGGTCGCCGCTGACGATCTGCAGCAGCGTCGACTTACCTGTGCCATTGCGGCCGATTACGCACACGCGCTCGCGTGGTTCGATGCGGAAACTGGCCTGATCGAGAAGGGGAAGATGGCCGAAGGCCATCGAGATACGGTCGAGCGTCACGAGTGGCATCCGAAATCTATCGTACCATCGGGATATGTGCCCTCCAGTTGGAGGGGCACCACTCTGTTACGGACACATGGCACAAACCGTCGAAATAAGTCTCAGGATTCCGTCCCTGCGAGTTCGCAAGGAAGAGACGGACACCCTCGAAACGATCAACAACAGCGACATCCGGTTCTGCAAGCAGATCGAGGTGGAGTCCATCCCCAAGGCCGGCGTGGTACTGACGATGGCGATCAACTCCGGCGAAACATTTCAATGTGATGTCGTCCGCAGCGACTGGCACCACACGAAGAACATGTTCGTGATCGCCTGCAGGTATTCGAAGCGATCCGTGTCACAGGCCGAATATCACGCGCTGATGAACGCCACTGACTGGCAGGTCAGGGCACTGATGTAATTCTGGTCAGACTCGCGACTCTGACGAGACAACTGGCGCGGCTACTCGAGAATCATCAGCGGGCAGCAGGGCTGACTCAGCCCTACTTCGACTGCGACGTGACCTCGGTCTTCGCTTTTATTCGCGCGGCTTCGCGATCCACCGACAACCGGTACGCCACGTAGTACTTGTAGATGTTGCTGACGTACGTGACGGTTTCGCGGCCCACTCGCTCGGAGACGATGCGCTCCACGTTCCCGAACCACACATTCGGGTCGAGACCACGCTTCTCGGTCTCACGCCGCAGTTGCCGTATCCGTCCGGGACCAGCGTTATAGGACGCCAGCGTCATCAGCCCCTTATTGAGCTGCGTCATCGGTTCGTCCTTGTAGAACTCGTCCATCATGAAGCGGAAGTATTTCACCCCGGCATGAATGTTCGGCTCAACCTGACTAATGTCGCCGACCTTCAGATCGTTGCCGGTCGCCGGCATCACCTGCATGACGCCAATCGCACCCACGTGGCTCTTTGCCGACTGATTGAGCTGCGACTCCTGGTAGCCCTGCGCCGCCATCAGCAGATAGTCAACATCGTATTTGCTGCCGTAGGTCTGGAAAAACTTCACCAACTCCCGCAGCTTCCGGCGCTCGCTTTCAGCACCCGCACCCTTCACGTACTTCGTGCTCTCGAGGTACCTGCGCTCCATCATGTTGCCGAAGGCCGTGTTCGGACCGTACTCCTTGACGAACATGTTCACAGCCTGGAGCATCCGCGGGTTGTTCTTGCGAACACCGACCGCGATCTCGCCACCGCTTCGCAGCGCGAGTTCCTTGTGAGGCTTGAAATCCGGGAAGATTTTTTGCCAGAAGTCCGTCACGAAATCATCGACGACGGTGATGTCGACGAGACCGGCATTGACCATCTCGAGGATGTCGTCGTCTTCGAGCGCTTCCGGTGCCTCGACGATCGAGACCGGCGGCTTGCCGCGGGAGGCGAGCGACTTGTTCAACGTCTGCAGGCTCTCGTAGTAGCTGCTGCTCCTGCGCACGAACACTTCGCGGCCGGACAGATCGTCAACCGTGGCAGGCGCCGTCACGTCCGGCGCCGTCACGACGATCTCAGAAACGCCCGCTCGAGTCGGTGTGCTGAAGTTGGCGACCTTGCTGCGCTCGGGTGTGATGGTCAGGGCGGCGGCGACGAAATCCACCTTCCCTGACTCGAGCGCGGGGAACAGTTGATCGCGCGCGAGCGGCACGATCGCCACGTGCACTTTGAGTAATCCCGTCTTGAGCCGCTTGTTCAATTGCTCTTCGAAGAGATTGATCGACTCGTAGCTGATGCCGCGCTGCACGCCGCGATCGATGAAGTACTGCGTGCGGTTGTAGACGACGCCGGCGCGAATGATGCGGCGCTTGACCATCTCGTCGAAGTCGCCGGTGAACGACTGGTCGAGTAGCGGCCGCGCCCCTTCGGGCAGCGCATCGTATGGCGACGTCTCCGGCGGCAGCGGCTCATCGTCGTCGGTTGCCTTGGTCACGAGCTGCGGGTTGCCGCCGTTAGCGCCCGCTTGTGTCTGGCTCGAGGGTGAGGGGGAGGAACAGCCCGAGAACAGCAGCAAAATACCAATCAGTGAACCGAATTCGATGACACGCCGCTTGTTCCGAACGTTCGCCATGCCTTTACCTCTACAGCCCACGACATATCGCGGGCCGCGTTTACACTACCGCCGATTGCGGGGGAGATCGCGTCTACCCTCGGGGCGGAGCACGCGCCATGCCACGTCGGGCGATGGTGTAGTGCTCTTTCGCCGGTGGACGCTGTGAAGAATTATTGCCGCAACATCAGGCGCGATCAACTCGCGCCAGCTCGGCGACGGCCGCAACGAACGCCGCCGGTCATCACGAGCCATCCTCAACGCTCTGATCGATCTCCTGTGCGAAGAATCAATTTCATCGTTTAATAGTAAACGTGTTTACCGCAATTAACAAGCCTGCCAAACGAGGCCGCCCAGCGGGCCGGACCGCCGAAGGAGAGGCCACCAGGCTCCGTCTTTACAAGGCGGCAATCGCACTGATTGGCGAGCGCGGATATGAGGCTGCAACGCTGCGGGATGTTGCGACAAAGGCCCGGGTCAGCCCGGCCCTTCTCTACAAGTACTTTCCGAACAAGCGATCGGTGGTTCTCGCCTTGTACGACGAGCTCTCGGACGAATTCGCGAGACAGGCGGTTGAGATCCCGCGAGGCAAATGGCGAGATCGCTTCATCGCCGGCGTGCAGACGGCGTTGCGCGTTCTCGGGCCCCACCGAGTCACGCTCCGTGCGTTGGCTCCAATCATGGTCGGCGACGTCGAGGAAGGCGTGTTCGCCCGAAGCACTGCGTTGTCGCGGGTCAGGGTGCAGGCCGTGTTCGAGGACGCCGTCGTCGCTTCAACCGACGCACCGCCGCGCGCGCTGGCCGAAGCCCTCGGACGACTGCTCTATCTCGCCCATCTCGGGATCGTTCTCTGGTGGCTGCTTGATCGCAGTTCGGGTCAACGAGCGACGAGCGCGCTGGTCGCACTCCTGCGACGAATGCTGCCGTCTGCATCGCTGACGCTTCGCCTCTCGCCTGTGCGCGGCTTCATTCAGTCGGCAGATACGTTGTTCAAAGAGGCGTTGCTCGACGAGGCGGGATCGGCGAGCTAGCTTCCGGCGATGCGAACGTTCTTGATCGGTCCCGGCACACCGGTACGCGACGGATACAGGAACAGAATCCCGGCGATGTCGTCGGCATCGAGCGAGCGATTGCTCGCGTTGCACGAGGAAGTCGACGGATACATCGTCGCCGCCGGCACCGCGGAATGCCCCATTCCCAGCGCATGTCCGAACTCGTGCGCCGCGATGTCTTCGATGTAGAAGCCACCCGAGCATCCCGTCGTCCCCGAGAAGAAACGGAACGCCGCATCCCAGAAGACGATGTCAGCGTCGATCAGACGATTGCCGCTCGACCAGTAGTATGTCGTTGCGATCGCCGATCCACTCGAAGCATTGCGAAACACGACGAGATTCAACCCGTCATAACCGGTCGTCGTCTGGGCGTTGCGACCCGTATATGACAGGCTCACTGCGGCAGACGACTGCGTCGCCCACGTATCGGCGCCTGCGATGACGGCGGGCTCCACTGCGGACTCCGGCAGGTCCAGGTTGGTCGTGTTGATCGAGTACGGCACCGGAAACTGCGCCCACGTCGCGCCGTTCGTCGCGTACGCGCTCGTGTCCTGCGACAGCACGAGGCCAATCGCAGGAAGCATCGCCATCACCGCCAGGCTCGTGGTGCGCTTCACTGGACCCGCCTCGCCTCTCGCCGCACATCCGCCAGCGTGACGTTGCTTCCGCGCACGCGATCGGCGCGATCGAGCTTCATCAGTCCCTGACCGCGGAGATGCGGGACGAAAGATCCCCGCGAGCCGCGTTTCAGGTAGAACACTCCTCGGTCGCCAGGAGCAAATGTCTCGAGGTCGGACACGTGCAGCGTGAGGTCGCCGATCGTCCCGCCTTCGACTTCAACATCCACGGCTTGCTGCGAGGGCCCGCGAAGCGTTTCGTCGACGGCAACGCTCACAATCGACACGATCAGGCGATCGCCGAATTCATTCGTCTGCCAGACCGGGCTGACTGCCGTCACTTGACCGACGACCACGCGCTCTGATCCGCGCGTCCGATCGACGAGCGGCACGGGTGCGTCCTGCGCGAGGACGTGGCCCGACGCCAGGACGATGAAGAAGCAGGCGGCTCCGATGAAGACTGTCGAGAGCGTTCGGCACACGCTCCCGCTCTGTCAAGAACAGGGCCAGTCGGCCCTTCGAACGGGAGGCCGCAACACGGCCTCTTTGGGCTATTTCCGCATAAGTGCGCCCGGACTACGTGGTTATCCGGAAGCCAATCTTGAAATCCGACTTTCGGATCCGCGCTTACTCCGGTTCCTCGACTTCCTCGAAGAACAGCAGCTCGAGTGCCATCCGACGCAGTTCCCAGTCGGAGTACATCGCCTCGCCGATGACGAACCGGCACATGCCGGATGTATCAAGTGTGACGATGGCAGTGAAGTCGACGTCGATGTCTTCACCCTGGACGTGAATGCGCCGGCCGACGCGCTCGAACTGGACGACAGCCGCGACCCTGTCATTGCCGACGAGGCGGGACACCTCGAAGGCATCGGCGTCGTCTTCGGCGTAGAACTCGAACTTCCACCCGTCCGGCCGGCCAAGCAACCCGTTGCGGCGGCGAACATCCTCCGCGACGTGAGTCTGGAGGCGCTCGAACATCAAGGCCGCGCTGCATTTCGCCTGCGCGCCAACCCAATCGAATTCGTCGGACACATGTTCCTGCGCCATCACTCCTCCCTGAAGCTCGAGCGAGCTCGGTACGATCCGCAGGTATTGTCGCAGGGAAGTGATGCCGTTAGCGCCTGGAGGCTGCGTACCACGCGCGCGATTGGTTCCCATGCGGCTCGCAGCGTGCCCGAGCCGGCCGCGATCGTGCCGAGGAAAAAGCTATCCTGAGTCATGCCGACGTCCTTCACTTCGGCCATCACGCGCACAGCTACGGCGGGTCGCAAAGGCAATCGAACCGATCTGCTGCCGGTCGCGCATGTCGTCACGAGCCCTGAGACTCAACTCAGTTACCAGATAGAAGGGCTGCTCGGTCAGGGCGGCTTCGGTCAGGTCTACCTGGCGCGACGACTCGGGAAATCTTCGACTGTACCCGAGGTCCTCTGCATCAAGGCCAGCCAGCGCATCGATGGCTGGTTGCGCGAGGCCTACTTCGGCCAGCTCCTCGACGATCACCCGCGCGCGATACGAGTCTTCGACGCATTTCCCGTCACATCCTCCGCGCGATCGATCCTCTACTGCCTGGCGATCGAATACGCGCAGTATGGGGACCTCAGCACGTTCCTGCAGCGCAACGCTCGCCCGTGGGCAGAGTCGATCGCTCGTCGCGAAATCGCCGGCGTCCTCGAAGTGCTCGGGAAACTCCATCGCGGGCAGATGCTCCACCGCGATCTGACACCGATGAACGTGTTCGTGTGCGACAGCCGTCGCCTCAAGCTCGGTGATTTCGGAATCGTGCGCCAGCAAAGCGATCGACGCGGGATCACCGCCAGGACGATGAACACGTTGACGGCGCCGAGCGAGTTTCTCGCCGCCGCGGCGCCGAAGTGGCAGGCGCGCGATGACGTCTACCAGGTCGGGCAACTGCTCGCGATGCTCATCAAAGGCAATGCGACGATGCGCATCCGAACGTCGGACGTGCGCGCGCTCACGTGCAGCGATCACCTGAAAGAGATCGTCTACCGGTGTATCGGCGAACGGCGAAAGCGCTACGAGAGCGCGAACGAACTGATCGAGGCACTGCGCACGCCACCCGCCTCACTGAAGGTCGGCGTCCTTCGATCGTTGAAGGGCGTGCACATCACCTTCACGGGCATCCTGACCAGGCGGCGCAGCGAAGCCGCGCTCGCGGCGCGGAGGGCGGGAGCGATCGTTCACAGCGGACCGTCCGCCCGGACGACCGTGGTCGTGCGTGGGCGGCCGAATGCGTTGCAGGCTGCCGGGCGTGATGGCGGCCTCAAGCTGATGGACATCAAGCGTCTGCGCGAGAAGGGTCACAGGATCACACTGCTCAACGAGACCCAGTTCTGGCGTCTCGTCGCAGCAAAGAAATAGCGCCGCATTTCAGGCTGGAAGATGCGCGGGAAGGCCGAATAGAGGAAACAGCTTTTCGGTGTCGAGGAACGAGTTCCACGCCGCGATGCCGTCGCGATCGAATTCAAGGACGATGAGCGCCCAGGGTGCGTGGCCGCCGCCCGGTGCGGGGCGATACTGCCCGAATGATGGAGCTCCGGACGCGCGCGTCGGCACAAGTCGCGAGCCGCGGCAACCCAGGCCGGGCCCGAGCAGCCACGACTTGATGGTCTCGTGGCCCTGCAGCCAGAGCGTGTAAGGCGGCATGGAGAGCGTCGCGTCTTCGCGAAGCAGGGCAACCAGGCCATCGACGTCGTAGTTGTGAAACGCCTCGACGTACTTCTCCAGCAGTGTGGACTTCTCGTCGGACAGTGGTTCGGTCGTGGTCTTGCCCTGGCGCGCGGCGACGGTCGCGCGCGCGCGTTGTAACGCGCTGTTGACTGCGGCAACGGACATGTCGAGGCACTCGGCGACTTCGGCCGCAGACCATCCAAGCACTTCGCTGAGCAGCAGGGCAGCACGCTGGCGCGGTGGAAGGTGCTGAAGCGCCGAGACGAACGCGAGGCGAATGCTCTGACGAAGGGCCGCCAATTCGAAGGGACTCGCATCGGCCGGCAACACCCGGGCGTCGGGAACCGGTTCGAGCCAATGCTGCCGCTCCCTAGTCTCGAGGTGGTCCTCAACTGAGCCGTTCGGCCCTTCCTCCATCGGCCTGGCCCGCCGCGACCGGTCCGAGAGCGCATCGAGGCAGACGTTGGTGGCGATTCGGTATAACCACGTATGTAAGGAGGCGCGCCCCTCGAAGCGATCGAGGGCCTGCCACGCGCGCACCATCGTTTCCTGGACGGCATCCTCGGCATCGAACGCCGAGCCCAGCATCCGGTAGCAGTGGCCCCTCAACGGAACGCGATGAGCTTCGAGCTGCGTGGCATCGACCTGCATGTCGATCCTCATACCATCCCGTTCGACGGAGGGTCAATCAGGCAGAGTCTCTTCTTGCGCGTCGGGGCGCGATCTCGGGTACTCTATGCTGCCTTCTACAACAAGGACCGCGGCTCAGAGACCGCGGCTGGAGGAACGATGAAGCGATTCGGAGTGTTACTCCTCGGCTTGAGCCTGCTCGGAGCCGCCGGCTGTGGTGATGATACGGCGCCTTCCAACCTACCGATCGTCATGACGGCCACCCTGCTGCCGTCCAACGAAGTACCGGCAATCGCCAACGCCGAGAATACTGGCCACGGCGCTGCCCAGATCACCCTCAACGTGACACGCGATGGAACCGGCGCCATCACTGGCGGAACAGCCGACTTCCATTTCCAGCTGGCGGGCTACCCGTCGAGCACGACCATCATCGCCGCGCACATCCATCCTGGCGCGGCCGGGGTCAACGGCGCTGTTCTCGTGAACACCGGCCTCGTGTCTCCGGTCACCCAGACGAACGGCGTGATGTCCTTCAGTGCGACCGGCGTCTCGGTATCGGCGACCAACCTTCAGAACATCGTGAACAATCCGGCCGCCTTCTACTTCAACGTGCACTCGCCGACGAACCCCGGTGGCGTGTCGCGCGGCCAGCTCAATCGCGCGCAGTAACCTGCTGCTTCGTCGCGGCGGGTCTTTCCTGGCCTGAGCCTGGCCGAAGGCAGACCCGCCGCCTCAACCAAGGCGCGTCTGAAGACGCGCCTCTACAGAGAGACGCCCACCTGAAACGTCGCGGCGTATCCACCGCTCACGCTCCCGGTCGGCGTGACGATCTCGGATGAGAGGCTGTCTGAAAAGATCCCGTCAGCGAGGTTCGACATCGGGTTCGAACCGCGCGAGGCATACACACCGCTCGCGTGCACGGAGTTGTTGATCGATTCCGGAAACGCCATCTGTGTCACCTTCACCGACCGCCCGGCGATCGTCACTTCGACGTGGATGTGAGTGGCACGCCCCTGGTACCACCCGGGATAGATCGTCGTGAATGTCACGTCGCCGTTGCTGTTCGTCGTCTGGATGCCGCGAAGAAACGTCTGAGTCGCCTGCGAGCCGTACTGCGAGTAGTCCCCCGCGGCGTCCACGTGCCAGATCTCGACATTGGCGTTCGAGACTGCGGCGCACCCGTTATTGATGTTGACGACGTGGATGGTGAGGGTCAGGAGCGCTCCGCTCTTCCCCTCTCTGATGTCGCTGCGAAACAGGTCAGTGAGTGACGGGAACGGACCAGCGGTTTCCGTCGGGGTCACCGCGCATGTGGCATTGGTCGACGTCGTGTTTGTCGTGGTCGTCGTCGCCGATGGACTCGTGGGTGAGTCGCTACAGCCGAACGCCAGCGCCGCCGCTCCTGCCGCGCCCACGGCGCCGATGGCCTCCCGCCGCGTGAGCAATCGTCTCTCTTTCATTCTTGCCGCCTCCACGATCCAGTCTGACCGTTCAAAGGTCACAGGACTGTGGCAGAGACGTGCAGAGATCGTGACCGACCTACCACCCGGGCATCAGGTTGAATCCGAAGATCCAGCCGTGGCCAGGCCTCTGAAACGCGTGGGCGATATCGAATTCGCCGACGGCGAACCCCATCAGGCTCACGCGAAATGCGACGCCCGCCGAGGACACGGCACTGCGCGATCCACCGTTGAACGACGGATGCTCACCCTGATTCCAGGCGCTGCCCACATCGGCGAAAAGCGCGACCTCTACCGGGAGCGGACCGTACATGTTCCCCGAGACTCCGAACGGACGAAGCAACGGGAAGCGGAACTCCACGTTCCCGACCAGCATGCGGCTGCCAAGGAGTCGATCGATCAGCTCACAGCTGCCTGCCGGCGTCGGCACACAGTCGCCGGAGTCGATGCTGTTGACGTCATAGCCGCGCACGAGCCAGGGATATCCGACGTAGAGCGGTGAAATACGCGCGTCCTGGGACCCGCTGCCGTAGCGGCCGTAGTGCATCCCGCGAACGGCGATCGTGTAGAACGGCGCGGGCATGAAGTAGCGACGGTAATCGGCGAGCAGCCCGGTGAAGTTGATCGTGCCGAACGTCGGTGACGCTTCGAATCGATACCGATGACCCTGGACAGGACTGGTGGCACCGAAGACCGATGAATCGACCACATAAGCGGCGGAACTGGTACCGAGGTTCAACGTCTCTGCAAGCGGCGTCGTCTCGGTCGTGTCTTTGTAGACCGCTCCGGTGTTGAGCGAATACGTCGTGGTGGTCACGACTTGGTCGAACGAGATGCTGCTCATCCCGCCCTGGAACTCCAGCCGTCGGGCGCGATCGAGTGGATACGAGACGACACCGGAGACATTGCGCTCCGTCTGGCGATAGACGAAGAGCTGGTCGGACTGGACGAGATCGCCGTTCGGCAATCGACCGACCGTGCTCTGGAAACCGCTGCTGAGATATGGAATCTGTCCGCCGACGAGACCCCAGTTCCAGCGCTTCGACATGTTCAGATAGGCGACCTGCGCACCGATGTCCTTCACGCTGGTGCTTCCACCGATGCCGGTGTTGACCTGCACGGCCGTGGCGAGCAGGTGATTGCCAAGCTGATCGCCGAACGTGAAGGCGATACCTCCGCCGAACGACGTGCCAAACCTGCTGACGCCAACACCAACCACTGGTTGCGACACACCGGTGAGCGAGAGCTTCGTCTTGTACGGTTCGACGGCATAGGTCGTCGGCTCCGGCAGACCGATCTCAGGGGCCGCGAGAAGCGCTGCCACATCGCTGGCCTTTCTCTCGAGCGGCACGAGTGTCGCGGCGGTCACGGATACCGGAGGAAGCGGCGTGCCCCGAACGTCCGCCGCCGTCGTGCGGATGTCGTACTTGCTGTCCTGATACACGCTGAAGGCCACGGTCCCCGCCTTCGACGCCACACTCATCGCCGGGCTCAGGCTTGTGATTCCGCTGATGCCGGTGGTCACGTGGGTCACCTGCGTCGTCGCGGCCGGATCTGTGAGCGCCGCCCTGTAGATGTTCGGGATGCCATCGCGATCCGAGATGAAGTAGATCGACTGGCCGTCGGGCGCCCACTGCGGATTGATGTGTTTTCCATCGATCGTCGTCGAGATCTGCTGGACGTTGCCGCTCTCAGGATCGATCGTGGCCAAGGCGTATGGACCAAATGCCAGCGTCTTCAGGTCGCTGGAGAATCGATCGGTTGAGAACGCGATGCGCCGGCCGTCCGGTGACCACGCCGGCTGCAGATCGGCGAATACGTCCTTCGTGAGCTGACGCAAACGATTCGATTGCAGGTCGTAGATGAAGAGATCGGTGATGCCCTGATGCATCCCGGTGAAACAGATGGCGTGGCCATCCGGTGCCCACGTCGGATGCATGATCTCGTCGACATCCGGGATCTTGATCTCGCGGGTCGTGCCGCCGTTCTGTGCATCGAAGATGGCAAGAGCCGCGCGACCAGAAGTCACCGTTGCCACGGCGATATGCTGGCTGGCGCTATCCCACGCTCCGGTGGACTGGATGAACTGCACGCTCGAGAAGTGCGGATTCGTCGCCTGACTCGTGAGTCGCCGGACGATCTTCCCGGTCGCGGCCTCGGCCACATACACGTCAACGGAGAAGAAGCTGCGTGTCGAGAGAAACGCGATCCACCGGCCGTCGGGACTGATCGCCGGACCGACATTCAGATCGGCGCCCAGCTCCTTTCCCTCGATCACCAGCCTTCCGGTCTCGCCCGAACCTGCCTTGAGAATCGGCTCATACGCGTTTCGAACGGCCTGCTGCCAATCCATCGAGACCTGCTTCGTCGAGACGCCGAGCACGTCCTGAAACGCCTCGTCGATGCCGTGCCGCGATGCTACGGTCAGCATGTCGCCGATCACGTCGTCACCCCATCGGCCACCGATGTATGCCCACAACGCCTGACCCCATCGATACGGGAAGTACTTCGGGTTATCGAGGTCCTTGATGGAGGGGAACTTTTCCCCGCGTGCGGCATCGCGAAGCCACATCGCGGTGTTCGAATCGACCGGTCCGATCGAGAGGTATTCGGCCATCCCTTCGATGAACCAGAGCGGAAGCCGCTCGGCGCCGTTCTCACCCGGGGCGCTGTCGGGCAGCTTCGTCATGTCGTACTGAAACGCGTGAACCAGCTCGTGACCGATGACGTGATCGGTGTCAGCCAGCGGACCCGCGAGCGGGAGCACGATGCGCCGCTTCAATCCTTCGGTGACGCCGCCCGTGCCTTCGCCGATCTCGCCGCCGATCACGTTGGTCTGTTCGAACTCGACGTGCGAGCCATAGAGGATGAGCGGCTGGCGGCCGCTCAGTTCGTGATGCAACAGGCGCTCGAGTCGTACTCGCCACCGTTCGGCCAGGCGCGCGGCGATGTCAACACCCGCTTGCTCGCTCGGGTAGAAGTAGATGTCGAAGTGCTCCGTTTTCAGGATCTGAAAATCAAAGTTTCGATACTGAACCTTGTTGCCGCCGAAATACTGCGCCGAGGCGGTCGCACCCAGCCCGCAGATCGCACAAAACGCTAGAGCTGCACTGGCTCTGCGGAGTGTGTGTGTTCGAACCATCCCAACACCCCCACGGGGCAGTCAGCAAGAGACGCACCACGACAGGAGCGCAGGGCGTCTTTCGATTTCGGAGTGACATCGCCGGAGCGACGTGGCTTTCAGGTGACGTGCGATCGAAAGAGGACGCGGCCTCGGCACCAGCCGAGACGGGCGACCACACCAGACGTGACTTGCTCCGCGACGTGCAACCCCGCGCATGCGCGCCGGTCGTGCGCAACGATTCCTGGCAGACCGTAACGGATTCGACTCAAGAAGTCTTTCAGATTGAGACACGGCTCTGATCCGAACTGGCACACGCTCGATCGTGCACACCCGGCCAATCGAGAGATTTGGTCGGATTTCCTGTGGCAGTGGACTTGCTCAGCTGACAGCCATCAGGTGACGTGTGTCTCTGCTGCAGGTAACTAATCTCTCCGTCAATTTTCCGGGCCGACCGCCAGTCGTCGACGGCGTCAGCCTGTCGATCGATGCGGGTGAGATCGTCGGCCTGTCCGGTCCTTCGGGGTGCGGCAAGACGACGCTCGCGTTGTCGTTGATGGGACTGCTGCCGCCTGACACAGAGATATCGGGATCGATTTCATTCGATGGCCGGGAACTACGTGGCGTGCGCGAAGCGGATCTCGAGTCACTTCGCGGTGCACGGATCGGGCTCGTCTTCCAGGAATCCGCGCTCGCGCTGAATCCGGTGCTGACTGCCGGCGCGCAGATCGTCGAAGTCGTCAAGGCACACGTGCGCTGCACGTACGACGATGCCGCTCAACGCGCACGCCAAGCGCTCGCGGATGTGGGCTTCGGTGAGGAACGCGATCGCATCTTCAACGCCTATCCGCACGAACTCAGTGGCGGTCAGCGGCAGCGGATTCTGATCGCGCAGGCGATCGTCTGCCGTCCGGCACTCGTCATCGCCGACGAACCCGTTGCCTCACTCGACTACGACAGCCGCGCCGACGTGCTCGCGTTGCTCCGCTCGCTGAACACGCTGTCCGGAACGTCGTTCCTGCTGATCACGCACAGCCCTGAAGTGCTCGCCAGCACCGCCGACCGCGTCGTCGAGATGCGCGCCGGAACCGTGACTGAGGCGACACGGCGATCGACAGTCTCGTTTCCTCTCGCCTCACGCGGAGCGAACGGCGACCGTCCGCATGGATCGCGCGACGCACTCGTCGAAATCACCGGCCTGTCGAAGACCTATCAGCGGCGCCGGCTGCTGGGAAGACCCGAGCCTGCGGTCGAAGCGCTCAAAGACGCCGATCTCTCGATCGCCCGCGGTTCAATCCTTGGCGTGGCGGGCCGTTCGGGCTGCGGAAAATCCACGCTCGCCCGCTGCATCGCCAGCCTGGAACCGGCCGACGCGGGCCAGATTCGCATCGAGGGGACAGACATCGCCCGACTGCGCGGTCGCGCGCTCCTGCCGTATCGCAACGACGTGCAGGTGGTCTTCCAGGACTCGGCCGCGGCGCTCAATCCCCGTTTCACGGCGCTCGACGTGGTCAGTGAAGCGATGGTCATCCAGGACATCGGCACGGATGGCGACCGGCGCGACGTCTGCGCGGCCCTGATGGAACTCGTCGGTCTTTCAGCGGACCGGCTGGCGTCGAGGCCGATCGAGTTCAGCGGCGGTGAGCGGCAGCGACTGGCGATCGCGCGAGCGCTCGTGTCGAGCCCTCGACTGCTGATTCTCGACGAAACGTTCTCTGGCCTCGACCTCGCGACGCGCGACCGAATCATGCGTCTCCTCATCGAGCTCAGGACGTCGCAGGGGCTGACCTATGTGTGCATCTCGCACGACATGGAGCTGCTGACGTCGTTCGCGACCGAGATCGCCGTCATGCACGACGGCCGGATCGAGAAGCCGCATCCGGTGCTGATGCCGCAGGGAGCTGTCGCATGACGGTCATCGTGCGACGCATCGCCTCCAGTCTCGTGATGCTCTTCGCGGTGTCTGCGCTCTCGTTTGCCGTGCTGGAGCTTGCACCCGGTGACTTCTTCGCAGAGATGCAGGCGGACGCGCGGGTCGGCTCCGCGACCTGGAGGTTGCGGCGATCCTGCACGACATCGGGAAGATTGGAACGCCGGATCACATTCTCAAGAAACCAGGCAAGCTGACGGAAGAGGAATTCGCCGTCATCAAGAAGCATCCGGAGTACGGCTGGGCGGTCCTGCGAGTCGTGCCCGGCTTCGAGCGCGTCAGCCTGTTCGTGCTTCACCATCACGAGGCCTTCGACGGCGCGGGCTATCCTGCCGGACTGCGCGGCGACGAGATCCCGATCGGGTCGCGCATCGTCTCGGTGATGGATGCCTTCGACGCGATGATTTCGTCGCGGCCGTACCGCAGGGGCCTGCCGATGGAGGAAGCGATTCGCAGACTCGAGGCCGGCATCGGGACGCAGTTCGATCCGATCGTCACGCCGCGCTTCATCGCGATGGCGAGCAACGGCGCCTCGACGGTGTTCGACGCGACCGGCGCCAGTCTCGCCTCAGCGCTCTAGCACGCCCCTCAGGATGTGGCCGCAGGGAACGAACCCGGCCCGCTGCAGCGTGCGTTGTGATGCGAGGTTGCCGGGATTGCATCGAGCTGCGGGGACGTGTCCGCCCTCGTAGCAGAGACGCTTCAGCTCCTGCACCAGGAACGCGCCGAGGCCACGCCGGCGAAACGGCTCCTCGACTTCCATGTAGATGTCGCCGTAGGGCCGGTTGTAGTGGAAGAGCACTCCTCCACTCGCGGCGGCCTGGCCATCGACTTCGATGAGGCGACGCCATCTGCGTTCGTCAGGATGCGCGTCGGAGGCTTCAGGCGCCGTCGGCTCACGCAGCGTGACACCAGGCACAACCAGCGCAGTCGTGATCTGGTCGTGAAAGAGGATGGCCTCGCTCGTGGCGTGCGGCGCGAACGCGTGCAGCATTGTCGTCGCGAGGTTATCGTTGCTCTGAACCTCGATGCTCATGGGACGGCTGGCGGCTAGCCTAGTAGCGTCCTGAACAACTCAAATAGGCGCTGGCGTTCAGTGGGGACAACATAGAACTCGTAGAGTGCGGGCTGATTTGTCCATGGACCGCCGACCGCAATAGAGCCGTAGCCGACCGGCGTGTCACCGGCGCTCAGCAGATACTCCTGGGTCCAGCCAGACCGGAAGTGGATCGAGTCGTGAACGATCTGACAACTCATCTCCAGCTGGTAGATGTCGCGCCACAGACGAATGCGCTCGAGGCTGGTTGGTGTGGCAGTGATGGTCGCGGCGCCCACGATTCAGTTGTGCTTCCGAACGACAACCATCAGCCCTGACGCCCACGCGAGTGTGACCGTCACGAACTCAGCGCGGCGCTCGATGTCGTCGATGAGTGCCGGCACTTTCGGGGCGTGCCCTTCTGGCCAGTTCGGTTGCGGCAGCAAATCGTCGAGGACGTACAATTCCGCCCGGTTTGAGCAGCGCCAGGGCCTCATCGAGGTGACTGAACTTGCCGGGCCAGGCATCGGCGTAAATGAGATCGAACTGACTGCGCGGCGTTTGCGTGATGAATGCTGCGCCGTCAGCGACGTGGAACGTGACGCGTGTGTCGGATCCAAGATGACGCCTGGCGATGGCCACGACAGTCGCGTCGGTGTCGACCGTATCAAGGCGTGCGGTCGGATCCATCCCGAACAGCAGCCACGCAGTTCCATGCCCGGTACCGGTTCCCAACTCGAGTAGCCGCCCGCCGGGCTTCGACGCCGCAAGCGTAGCGAGGAAGGCTCCCACTTTCGGCTCCGAGACCATCGTGAAGCCGGAGGCCTCGGTGTCGCGCACGACGGCGGCGAACGCGTCGGGTGCGCGTGTCGGTTCGGAATCGTTCATCGAAACCAAACGGTATCAGAGTCGGACGAGCACTACACCAGTCACGACGCCAAGCAGCAGTCCGACCATCAGTTCGTGCGCGCGATGACGGCCGAGAGCCAGTCGCGACCAGAACATCAGCGGGATCAGTCCGATGAGTGCCCAGCCAATCCACGAGCCGATGAGAGACAAAGCCGTCGCCGTGAGCGCCACGAACGCTACGTGCAGCGATAGCTTGACCCACTGAGTCAGGATTGCAGCGAGCAGCAGAAATGCGGTCACGACGAACATGCCGCGCACCAGGTACGAGTGCGGGTCATTGAGAAGCAGCCATCCGAGGGCGGCCACAAGACCAGCTAGCGCGACAACGAATAGCAGCGGTCGCTCTGACGGCTTCGAGGCATCGACATTCGACCACCGGCCGCGACGGACCTGGCCCACCATCAGGACCGCAATCGGCACGATGACGGCGACCGCCACCACGAGGGCGGTTTGCATCGCCGTGCCAGACGATTGGCGCACCGCGGGCACGACAATCAGCAATGCGACCATGACAAACGGATGCGCGAGGACAGAGACCCATCGAGCGATCGTCGTCATCGACTGTCCCACAGCTCCAGCGTGACCGCGCGTTGCGCAGGCTCATCGTCAAACGTGAGCTGAGGGCTGCTCGCGCTCGCCCAGGCAATGGCACGCGTGACACCTATCCAGATCACGCACAGACCGCCGAGCATCGCCGCGTAGGTCGTCGGGTCTTGAAGGGCGTCACGCTCGACACTCGCGGCTCTCATGACGATGGGCAAAAGCACCAGGGCAGCGGCGCATACGACCACGTTGATGTGCGACTTGCCCGGCAGATAGGAACAGGCACAGGGAATCTTCAGCGCACCGATGAGAGCGACCTCTACGAGAATGACGCCGAACACTCCGAGCGCAACAAGGTGCCCGAGCGCCGGCTGCCACGGCCAACGAGCGAGGAGCACAACGGCCCATAGCGTCAGGACCGGCGCGATCGACACGATCGCGAGCGCCCGGCGGCGCGCCTTCAAGACTTGCGTCGCGCCTGCATTGGGAACGATTCGAAAGATCCAATTCGAGTGGAGGTCACGCGGCATCGCGAAGGCGAGCCTCGCAGCCAGGACGGCCAACCCCATCATCACCATGCTCGAGACGATGAGGGGCCCGCTCGTCTCGAGCCATGTGTCGCCGCCGGGGACCTCGGCGAATTGCTGGCCGCGCGGGCTCTTCACGAACACGATGGCGATGGCGATGGCCACGCCCCAATAGAACGCAAGAATCATCCGATGCTGGGCGCTGCGAAACACGGTCCTGATACTGAACTGCCCGACCGCGCTTTGTAACCTGGTTCCGAACGTGGGCAGCAAAAGGAGTGGGGCCGACGTGACCGTCACGTCAGGTTGTTCCGCGACCTGGCGAAGTGTGCGGACGTACGAGAGCACGCAGACCAACGCAGTGCTAGAGACGACGGCTCCGAGACCGAGCCAGGCACTCGCGGCCAGAGGCGCGAGCGCCGGCGATCCATTGAGCCCCTGCAACATGCCAAGGAACCAGAGCGACGGTGACGCAGACCAGGCTCCTCCGCTCTGCGCCGCACGAAGGACCTCTGGCCTGATCACCATCGGCTGAAGAAGGTACGTGCCGATGACCAGACAGAACACCGCCAATTGCAGCCACGACGACACACGCAGGAAATAGCGTCGCGAGAGGAATGCGGCCGCGACGCCTTGCACCGTCATCGCGAGGCCGAGCGTGAAGATGCTTGCCGCGATCATCGTGATCCAATAGGCGACGAACAGCCTGACTCCTCGATACACACCGCCGGCCGGTGGAATCGCAATCATCACAAGCGACACCGCTGGCGTGCCATCGAGGCGCGCGCGAATGTGTTCGCCGATCGTTTCCGCAGACACAGCGGTACCAGGGCCGACGTTCGAGAGCACAACTACGGCGACATCGTCTTTCGGATTGAAGAACGTGTCGGCGGTGAAGCCACGCAGCGATCCTCCGTGCTCCAGGACACCTGAATCCGAGTCGACCCACCAGGCGAGAGCGATGTCGCGGTCCGCATTCATGCGCGAATGAACCTGGTGCGAGGAGATGAGCGCCCTCGACAGCGTTCCTGCATCGACTCTCTCGGGATGGAGATTGGCCTCCAGCCACTTCAGCATGTCGAGCGCGGTTGAGTGCAGTCCGCCGGCCCCGGCGAGAACGTCGAAATCCCAAGCCGCGATCGGTCGGCGATAGTCGTCGTGGCCCCGCACCCGGCGGCGCTGCTGGCCCAGCGACAGATCGATCGCCGTGTCGTTCATCCCGAGTGGTTCGGCGATCACCTGACGAAGAAGCGCCGCGTAGTCCACGCCGGCCCGCTGACTGAGCGCGTGACCGAGCAGCCCGAACCCGAGGTTGCTGTAAACGAACGGCGCATCGGCCCTCCGGTCGAGACCGCGACCGCGCAGGAAGTTGTATAGCTTGGCGACGTCGAAGTCGGCGGCGGGATTGGCAGGATCTACGGGCCGGAAGCTCGCGGGCATCGGCGGAAGACCGGACCGATGCGTGACCAGGTCGCGCAACCGGATTTCATTCCCGGCAGGACGAGGCACACGTGCCGAAGGAATCAGCTCTCGAACGGGCTCATCGAGTCGAACGACTCCCCTCTCGACCATCTCGGCAAGCAACAAGCCGGTGAACGGCTTCGTCGCCGATCCGATCTGAAAGATTGAGTCAGGTGCCGCAGCGCCGTAGCTGAAAACGCGACGCACTCCGCGTTGATAGATGCCCACGGACACGCCGCCACCGGCGCCTGGTGCCAGAGGACCAGTGCGGAGGGCATTCTCCAGGTCGCGGCCCATCACCGACTGAAGATCCGCCGCAGCAACTGCCGGCATCGCGGCGTCGTCCATATGTCGCGGCACCTGAATTGCGGCTACGTGAGAAGTGCCATTGATCGCCAGCGGCCAAAGCAGGCCGGCCGCCACGTGTAGCGCGAGAACAGTGACACCGACAGCCGTGGCAACAGCGGCGAGCTTCGCGAACAGGATCGTGTGCGCTCGAATTGGCAACGGCCCGAGCACAAGCACATCGCGCTGACCGGGCAACATCGCGCTCCAGCTCAAGACCGCGAAGAGACCGACGACGAGCATCGTGGTCGCGATCAGGAAGTGCTCGACGGTCCAGGCAAACGACACTCGACCGAATGCAGTGGCGTTGGCGGCGCCGATGCTGAAGGCAGGAAGGCAGAAGCACACGCTGACGCACACGAGCAACGCAACGATCTGCAGCAGCAGCTGGCTTGCGTCTCCCTTCGCATGCGTGGACAACAGATCTCTGTCCACGACGGAGAGGAGAAAGTCGCGATAGAGGGCGCGAAGCTGGCGCTTCGTCATGTCAGGCGCCGATCAGATCGGCGATCTGACGCGAGACCGCCGCGGTGTCGCGGTCGGACGCGAGTTGCGCGAAGATGCCTTCGAGCGTCGACACTGCCATCAGCGAACGTAGCCGCGCAATCGAATCGTCTGCGACGACCTTCCCGCGATGCAGAATCACGACGTGCGACGAGATGCGCTCGACCGTCTCGAGCTCGTGTGAGCTGAAGAGGACCACCTTGCCACGGGACGCGAGCTCCTGAATCAAGTCGCGCAACACCAGCGCGGATCCGACATCCAGACCCGAGAAGGGCTCATCGAGCAGCAGCAGATCGGGGTTGTGCAGAAGCGCAGCGGCCAGAAGAACCTTCTGACGCATGCCTTTCGAATACGCCGCGATCGACACGTGGCGATCGTCGTAGAGCGCCAGAAGTCGAAGGAGCCCGTCGATGCGATCGGCCGTCTGCCGGTCCGACAGATCGCGCAACTGACCGACCATGACGAGATACTCGAGACCTGAAAGATGGGCGTAGAGGTGCGGCTCTTCTGGCATATAGCCGACACCCTGTTTCCAGGCGACGATGTCCTGCTCGATCGATCGCCCGTCGAACGCGATGTCGCCAGAGGTCGCCTCAATCAGCCCGACGATCATCTTCATCGTCGTCGACTTGCCAGAGCCGTTGGGCCCCAGGTAGCCGGTGACCTCGCCGGCGCGGGCGCGGAAGCTGACGTTGTCAACAGCGAGGCTGCCGCCAAATCGTTTGCAGACGTTGCGCAGTTCCAGCATGGCTGGAGTCTTGGACACCGGCGAGGCGAGTCAGTTCCGGGGCCGTGGCGATTTCTTCTTGGGCTTCTCGTTCGCGAAGCGCAACGCCATCCCAAGCAGATCGCGCAACGCGTCACGATGGACGCGAGAGAGCCGCACGACCACTGACGGATAGGGAGCGTAATGGTCAGTCACGTAGTACACGTCGGGCTCGGCCGCGATCAATTCGTCGCGTTGTGAGAAGGGGATCTTCACAACCAGCGAGTTCGGCTCTGCAGACTTGCTGATCGCCTGACAGGCGATCATCTTGCCCCGAACCTTGAACGACGTGGCGCCGTACGAGGTGCTTTGCTCGACAGCGGGCAACGCCAGCGCGAGCTCGCAGACGACGTCGAGGCTGACAGTCTTTCGTGGCATATACCTACTGCCTCGGCGCCTGGATGCGCATCATCTCGTTGCCGCCACGCTGGACTCGTACGGTACGGGCTCGATCGACACCTCGTGGCCGGCTGCTCGGATTATGGCGCCGGTTGCGTCTGACGCCCAATTGACAGAACATTAGGGCGAACCGTCGAACGCAGGGAGCGAATCATGACGATGCAGAGCACACGCCGGGGCATTCTCAAGGGTGGATTGGCAGTGGCCGGGCTGAGCGCTTTCGACTTGCCCGAATGGGTGCTCCCCGTGATGGCTCAGGGCGAGGCAATCGTCCCGTTCACCGATCTTCCTGCGAACACGCCGGCGCCGGCGGCCGATCGCCGGCTGCTCGACGTCCGGACCATCGAAGGCCCGCTCACGCCGAGAGATTCATTCTTCACCACGCAGCATTACGGACACCCGGACGTCGACCCGAACGCGTTCCGTCTCAAGGTGTCCGGCATGGTGAACAAGCCGTTGGCGCTCTCGCTCGACGATCTGAAGAAGATGAAGAGCACCCAGATCAACTTTGGCTTCGAGTGCTCAGGCAATCGTCGTCCGCTGCAAGGGCTGTGCAGCAACGGCCATTGGACCGGCGTACCACTGAAGACGGTGCTCGATCAGGCCGGCGTGAAGAGCGATGCGAAGGAGTTCGTCTTTTTCGGTGCCGACCGCGGCGACGAGGAAGTCGAGTTCCGCACGCAGAAGTTCACGGTCAACCAGCAGTTCGGCCGGAGCCTCTCGCGCGAGAAGGCGTTCTCCGGCGAACCGATCCTGGCTTACCTCATGAACGATGAGCCGCTCACCAAGCACCAGGGCTTCCCGCTGCGGCTGATCGTGCCTGGCTGGTACGGCGTTGCCAACGTCAAGTGGCTGTCAGAGATTCACGCGCAGGAGGATCAGTACCTCGGCAAGTATCAGGCGCGCTGGTACCGAACGCTCCGCGGCGAGATGATCAACGGCGAGATGAAATGGACCGAGGCCGCGGTGACCAGCATGCAGCTGAAGTCGTTCGTCGCGCGCGTCTCGCGCTCGGGCGACAAGTTCACGGCCCGTGGCGTGATCCTCAACGACGGCACACCGATCAAGTCCGTCGAAGTCAAAGTGGACGAGGGTCCGTGGCAGCAGGCGACGATCGACAAGGCCACCACCGACAAATTCTCCTGGAAGCTGTTCTCCTATTCGTGGACTGGCACGACGCCAGGCGAGCACATCGTCGTCTCGCGCGTGACCGACGTCAACGGACTGGTGCAGCCTACGGAAAAGGATCTGGAGAACAAGAAGACCTTCCTCGAGGACAACTCGCAGTACCCGAGGAAGATCATGGTGGCGTGAGGTCAGGTCACCTTCATCACGACGAACGTCAGATCGTCGTACTGCTCAGCGTCTTCGATCCATTCCTTCAGCTCGGACGAGATTCGCACGCGGATCTCGTCCGCTGACAGGTGGGCCACCTCCGCAAGCAGCGCCTTCAACCTGTCCTCGCCGAATTCGTCGTTGTCGGGGTTGTGCGCCTCGGTGACGCCGTCCGTGTACGCGAGGAGCACGTCGCCCGAGCACAGATCGACGGTCGCCTCCTCGTACGTCATTCCCGGCAGCATCCCGACGACAGCGCCGCCGGTCGAGAGTTCTTCGAGCAGCGCCTCTTCCCCGGCCGGGGAACCCACCGTCCGCCGTGCGCGCACGAGGTACGGTGGGTTGTGTCCGGCGTTGACGTATCTCAGCTGACGGCGATCGGGGTCGACCTGGGCGTAGAAGAACGTCGCGTACTTGTTGCCCGGCGTCGTGCGGTACAGGAACTCGTTCATGCGCTCGGCAAGCCGCGGCAGCGAGATGTCGCCATCTGACGCGATGATCCGCAGCGACGCCTGAACGACGGACATGATGAGCGCCGCCGCCACACCCTTGCCCGACACGTCAGCGAGTGCGACTCCAATCCGCGAATCGCCCACCTGGATGAAGTCGTAATAGTCGCCGCCGATGCTTCGTGCCGGCACGCTGACCGCGGCGAACTCGGCGATGTTCGCCACGGGCGGAGCTGATGGCAGCAGCCGTTTCTGCACTTCGGCCGCCAGCGCCAGGTCACGACGAAGCGCCTCCTGCCCAACCACTCGATCGGTCAGCCGTGCGTTCTCCATCATCAAGGCAAACTGGTCCGCGCAATTCCGCAGCACGTGCCTCTCCATCGCGCCGAACCGGACATCATCGCGCAGCGGCCCCAGGAGCAGAATGCCCATGACTTCGGTTCGAGTCCGAAGAGGCACGGCGATGCGAACGTCACGCTGCGCGAGATCGCGGATCTCGTCAAGGCGCTCGGGCCTGTTCGCCGCCGCCCATTCCGCCAATGCGCCGAGCTCATCACGCTCGAACGGCAACGGCATCGGGTAGGCCGCAAGCCGGCCTGCGAGAAATCCGTCTGCCGGCGCGCTCCATTCGCGCGAAGCAAAGGGGCCGATCGCGGCGCGGCCGCGATACGCACCGTCCACTTTCTCGAGCAGGACACCCGATTCGACGCCAATCCGCTCACAGAGAGTTGCCAGCGCGCTGCGCAGCGCCTCGTCGAAGGAATCCGCTGCTCGAGCGGCCGCAACGAACTCGGTGAGGAGCGTCGGCGGCATCTGCGCAGACGCTCCGAGGATGACCGCTCCCCTGACGTCCTCCATCGCGCGCCGGAAGCGTCGGCGCATCGACTGCCAGGATGAGGACTCGTCGCGAATGGCGACCATCGGTGACAGGAGGCTCGCCCGCCATGCCGGCACACACGAGGCCGCCACGGAGATGAACGCAACGACGCCGATCGACAACGCAAACGGCACCCAGGTCACGTCGCGAATCGCGAGGGCTCGAGCGAGCACCGTGACGCCGCCAACCAGCGCCAGCCCGCCAACGGCCATACCGGTCACGGTCATCCTCAAACCACCGCCAACCACCATCCTCATCAGATCGCGGCCGACGGCGCCAAGCGCCATACGCGTACCCAGTTCGACCGTCCGCTGGCGAACGCCGTACGAGACGACGCCGTAGATGCCGAGCGTCGCCATGAGCAGGGCCCCCAGCCCGAAAAACGTCATCACCAGCGAGCTGACACGTTCGAGCTGCAGCGAGTCCTGGACGATGTCCGTCATCAGCCGCTCGTCGTGAATCGCGAGTGTCCGATCGACGTTCTGCACGGCACGTCGAACGTCCGGAAGAATTCGATCGGACGGGAGCGACGAGCGCACGACGACATACATCGGATTGACCGGGATGAGCGCAGAAAGAAGATAGAGCTCGGCCTCAGGCACCTTGTTGAGGCCGTCGTTGCGGACATCGGCGATGACGCCGACCACTTGAAATCGATTCCCGTCGGGCCGATTCAACCGACCCGTCATCCCAACCGGATTCCGGTCCGGCCAGTACCGATTGACTGCCGCCTGGTTGACGACGGCATACAACAGGTCTTCGCTCGTGTCGGCTTCGGTGAGAAAGCGGCCGGCACGTAGCGGGATGCCCATCGCCGGAAGGAAGCCAGGAGTGACAAAGAGAAAACTGACACGACGGCCTTCGTCCCCGGGCGGCCGCCCCTCGACGTACACGGTTCCACCCATGCAGCACCCGTCGAGTGGCAACTGATTCACCACCCCCGCGCTGGTCACACCGGGCACGGCCTCGAGCGCTTCGATCAACCGCTTTTGAAACGGCACGAGCGCCCCCGCTCCCGCAACTCGCCCCGGCGCGCTGAGCTGAAACGTCAGGAGGTTGCTGGGATCGAAGCCGGTAGGAACGCGGCCCAGATTGCGAAGATGCACGACGAGGATGGCGGACACCGTCAGCAGTGTGAACGCCAAAGCGATCTCCGCAATAACGAGTGCCTGCGACACTTTGCGAACAGGACTGGCAGCCGACGCGCGCACACCCTCGGTGAGCACGGCATTCGGCGGAGTGCGTAACGCCTGCCAGAGCGGTGCGAGGCTGGCGAGCGCGCTTGCGACAAAGGCCATCGCGACCGCAAACGCGAGGACCGCCCAGTCAATCCTCAGTTCATCGGCGAAGGGCACGTACTCCGAGCCGGCGACGACGATGAGGCGAACGAGCACGACGCTCAACGCGACGCCCGCGGCTGCGCCGATCAATGACACGACGGCGCTCTCAGCGAGATATCGAAGTGCCAGGTGCGCGCGACCGGCACCGAGCGCCACGCGAATCGCCGTCTCACGGGCTCGCGCCACCGACCGTGCGAGCAGCAGCGTTGCCACGTTCGCGCAGGCGATCAGTAGCAGGAGACCGGCAGCGCCGAACAGCACCATCAACGTCGATTGCAGGTCGGTCAGTGTCTGCCGCCTCAGGTCCATGACGACAGCCGTGTACATCGGACGCGACGCGGGATCGGCACGCGCGATGTCTGCGGCCACACGCGCCACATCTGCCTGCGCTTGTTGCACGGAGACCCCCGGCTTGCGTCTGGCGTTCGCGAAATAGACTCCCTGGTCTGGGCGCTGGCCCTTCCCTGTCGGATCGAGAGCGATCCAGATCTCGAATGGCAGGCGGCCGGTGGTGGTACCGAAAACGGGAAACTGGAATTCCCGGGGCATGACTCCAGTGATCGTGAACTGACGATCGTCGAGGGTGATCGGCTTTCCCACGATGTTCGCGTCGTTGCCAAGCCGCATCCACAGTGCGTTGGAGATCACCGCGCCCTGCTCGTCGACGAACCATTGACCCAGGCTCGGCACTCCGAGACTTCGCGCCAGCGACGGTGTCAGTTCCGCTCCGGCGAGATACTGCGGCTCGCCAGGCGCGGTCAGGTTGAAGTTCGCGAGGCGGAACCAGCCGAAGACGTCGAAGCTGGTTGTCCGGGCCTGATATTCGATGAGATCGGGGAACGGGCTGGAGGAGTAGCGGCCAGGCTCATCGCTCCGGGCGCCATAGATGGCGACGAAGCGCTCGCTTTGTGGGAACGGCAACGGCTTCAGCATCACGCCGTTGATCACGGTGAAGATCGCGGTCGTCGACCCGATCCCCACGGTCAGGGCGACGATGGCGAGCAGGGCGACGCCCTGGGCACCCCTCCACGACCGCCACGCGGACAGGATCACGGCCCTTCCTCCGCGCCGATTCTCTCATGGAGGGAGTAAGCTGAATGGCGATGCCCGACGTGCTCCAGTCGCTCACGTCCGAAGCCGCACGCCCTGGATCAACCACCGTGATCGACTGCGCCGCCTACTGTGGCGGTGTCCGCGTGGCCGACGTCGGCATCGGGCAGATTCGCGGCGCGCTCGAGGAGAGCGATAAGTTCGTCTGGCTCGGACTGTACGAACCGGAGAAGGACATCCTGCGCGCCGTGCAGCAGCAGTTCGGCCTGCACGACCTCGCGATCGAAGACGCCTATAACGCCCATCAGCGGCCGAAGCTCGAACTCTACGAGGACTCGGTGTTCGTCGTGCTGAGGACGGCGCACCTGGTTCCGGCGCCGCACCACCTGGAATTCGGCGAGACGCACATCTTCCTCGGCAAGAACTACCTCGTCACGGTTCGACACGGTTCGCTGCGCTCCCACATCGGCGTCCGGCAGCGGTGTGAGTCCACTCCGCAGCTGCTCGCCAAGGGTCCGGGATATGTCCTTTACGCACTGATGGACTTCGTCGTCGATCAGTACCTGCCGATCGTGCAGCAGATGGAACAGGAGATCGAGGAGCTCGAAGATCTCATCTTCGGCGAGGGGGCGAGCGGCGCTGCGACGCAACGTGTCTATCAACTCAAGCGCGATCTGCTGGCGCTGCGCAAGACGATTTCCCCGCTCGTCGAGGTCTGCAATCGCCTGATGCGCTTCGATCTTCCGCACATCCCCGAGGACACACGCGTCTACTTCCGCGACGTCTACGATCACATCGTCCGGCTCAACGAAACGATCGACGCGCAGCGCGAGTTGCTCACGACGGCGCTCGAAGCGCACCTGTCCATCATGTCGCACACGCAGAACGAGCACATGAAGCGCATCACGGCGTGGGCCGCGATGATCGCCGTGCCGACGATGATCGCGGGTATCTACGGGATGAACTTCCGCAACATGCCCGAGCTCAACTGGGCCTACGGGTATCACGCCTCGATCGCAATCATGGTGGGGGCGTGCGTCGCGTTATACGCAGGGTTCAAACGTTCGGGCTGGCTTTAGGTACGGCACGTGATCCGTGCGTGCCCTGTAATGCAAAATTCAAAATGCAGAATGCAAAACTAACAGGCCGGATGCGAAACGCACCAGGAACGTCTTCGTTGCATTTTGCATTTTGCATTCTGCATTACACCGCGATCGCGACGGCAGTGTGGCTCGCGACGCTGGGAGCGTCCATCGACGCGCAGGTGCGACCAATTTACGACTCCGGCGCGGCCGGTCTCGCGCATCTGCTGGGTCGCCTGCAAACGACGGCAAGCGTCCTTCACACTGGCGCTCACCCTGACGATGAGGATTCGGCGTTTATCGCAAGAGCCGCGCGCGGCGATCACGCGCGAGTGGCGTATCTGTCGCTGACACGCGGCGAAGGCGGCCAGAACATCATCGGGCCCGAGTTGTTCGACGCGCTCGGCGTCATTCGCTCCGAGGAGTTGCTCCAGGCCCGGCGACTGGACGGTGGCGAGCAGTTCTTCACGCGCGCATTCGACTACGGCTTCTCGAAGACGCTGGTCGAGGCCAAGTCGAAGTGGAACGAGCGCGAAGTCCTTGGCGACATGGTGCGCGTCATCCGGTCTTTCCGGCCACTCGTGATTCATTCGAGGTTTGCCGGCAACGACAACGACGGACACGGGCAGCATCAATTCGCTGGCTACCTCACGCCGCTGGCATTCAGGGCGGCCGCCGACCCCGCGCAGTATCCAGAGCAGATTGCCGCCGGCCTTCGTCCGTGGCAGGCGCGCAAGCTCTATCGCACCGGAGGCCGCGGCGCGAACAACGAGGTCACCACGGAGGTGCAGACCGGCGTCCTCGATGCGGTCATCGGCCGGACCTACGCGGCGATTGCGGCTGAAGGCCGCAGCCAGCACAAGTCGCAGGAGATGGGTGGCATCGAGCCGCTTGGTCCTTCGGCGTCCGGGCTGCACCTGATCGAGAGCGGCGCGCCTGTGGCGGCAAAGGAAACGTCGGTGTTCGACGGGCTCGACACAAGCCTTCCGGGGCTCGCAGGCCTGATGGGGCTCCCGGCGGGAACACTGACCAGGGAGCTCAGCGCCATCGACACCGACGCGCGCGAGGCACTCGGCAGTTTCAACGCGCTCGAACCCGAGCGCAGCGTGCCGGTTCTGGCACGCGGCCTCAACGCCACTCGCACCGCGCGTCAGGTGCTGTCATCGACAGCCGTTTCACCCGACGCTCGCGCCGACGTGGACTTCGTGCTCGCACGCAAAGAGGCTGACTTCATCGAAGCGCTCGCACAGGCCGCGGGCATCGTCGTCGATCCGTTGTCGGATGAAGAGACGGTCGTGCCAGGTGGCGCCGTCGATGTCAGCGTCCGCACATTTCTCGAGCGCACCGGCCTTGCTACCCTGCAGAACCTCGCTCTGAACACGCCGCAAGGATGGCGCGTGGAGACCAGTCAGCCTCCCCCCAGTGGCGGCGGTGGCGGTTTCCGCTTCCGTGAGATGCCAACGGCTGCGACGAGCTATCACGTGACCGCTCCTGCCGATGCTCGATTCACCCAGCCGTACTTCCTGGTGAAGCCTCGCACCGGCAGCGTGTACGACTGGGAGGCCGATGCGCCGCTGGGGCTGCCGTTTGCGCCGCCGCTGCTGTCAGCGAGCGCGACCTTCACCGTCAACGGCACAGAGCTCACGCTCACGCGACCCGTGCGCTATCGCTTTGCGGATCGCGTGCGCGGCGAGTTGCGCCGGGATCTGAACGTGGTTCCCGAACTCTCAGTGAGGTTCGACTCGGACCTGCTCATCGTTCCGACGGCAGGCGCTCCGGAGGGCCAACGGCTCATTGTCACGGCAACGAGCTTCGTCGATCGAGCGGTGACCGGCACGTTGCGACTGCGGGTGCCTGCCGGGTGGACCTCATCGCCAGCCTCAGCCTCCTTCTCGGTGACATCGGCAGGCGATTCGGCAACCGCCACGTTCGTCGTCACACCTCCTGCCAAACGAACAGCGGGTGTGGTGATCGTGTCGGCCGAGGCCGACGCCGGCGGTCGCGTCTTTTCGTCGAGCGTCGAGAACGTCGCGTATCCACACATTCAGAGCCATCGGCTGTACGCACCGGCGATGGCGCGCGTCGAGGTGATCGATCTGGCCGTCTCGAGAGTGAAGGTCGGCTACATCATGGGGAGCGGCGACGAGGTGCCGGTCGCGCTCCGTCGCATGGGCGTCGACGTGGCCATCATCGACAAAGAGATGCTCACGACGGGTGATCTGTCGCGATTCGACACAATCGTCGTCGGTGTGCGCGCGTCGGAGGCGCGGCCTGATTTCGTGGCAAACCAGGCGCGGCTGCGCGCCTACATGGAGCGCGGCGGGACGCTGATCGTCCAGTATCAGCAAACCGATTACGTGGAACGAAACCTGCCGCCGTACCCAGTCAAGTCACCGGGCAACTCGCGCGTGACAGATGAAACGGCTGCCGTCCGGATCCTCGCGCCGATGCATCCCGCGTTCAACTACCCGAACCGGATCACGTCCGCTGACTTCGACGGTTGGGTGCAGGAGCGCAATCTGTACTCGTTCGGTACTTTCGACGCGCGCTACACGCCGCTGCTCGAATCCGCGGATCCCGGCGAGGCTCCACAGCGCGGCGGCGAAGTGATCGCCGACGTCGGCAAAGGGAAATACGTCTACACGTCGTACGCGTGGTTCAGACAGCTGCGCTCCGGCGTCCCTGGCGCGTATCGTCAGTTCGCCAATCTGATCAGCCTGCCAAAGGCGCCGTAATCTCGTTTTCACGCCTATTCACTGCACTCGACACACCGAGGCACAGAGGCACCGAGCCTGATAATCTTCGTTGCCCATCCGACGTTCAGTCGCGGCTCTCGCTCGATCATCTCGCGCACCGCCCGAGCATGCCATGCGTCGACAGTTGACCGATTGATAGAGCCCAGAGTGGTATCGAAAAGCCTCGAGAATCCGGATCAAGCCGCGCGATCGATCCGTCCCGGCACGCGGCGTCGTCGTCTGCCCGAGGCCTCGGCGAGCCCACTGCTCAGGCTCAGAAGCCAATCCTGCAGCGACTTCACGAGATCCTTCGCTCCTGCGCCTTCGACCACCTGCGTCTGCGCCAGTCTGTCCCCCAGCCGCTGACCCTGAGGGTCGGACATGATCGTCCGCGCCTCGAGAACAATCGCGACGACGTTCGCGCCGGGAAGCAGCAGCAGAAAGTTCCGCCTGACGGAACCAGCCAATGAGGAGACCCGGCCGGTCTGGAGGTCGATCACGACGAGCCCGAGAAGAATTTTTCCGAGACTCTGCCCTCCGATCGCATCACGCAGCAGAAGGTAGGTCGCTCCGAGAACGAGATAGAGCGGCGCGCCGCCGATCCACGACACCACGCACAACGACGCCACGAGAAGGCCGTCGATGGAGGCAGCGGTCAACCGTTTTCGAACGTCGGCTTTCGCGTAATGCGAGAGGAGCCCGCGCGAGACGTATGTCACGATCGACGAGTATGCGAGGGCGAATGTGATCGCCGGCAACAGGAGAACACTCAGCAGCGTTGGGAGATGAATGTCTGTTGGCATCCGCGACCCTACTCTAAATGACTTCGCGTCGGCTCCCTGTGCATGCTAAACAGTTGACCGGGGTGACTCCGGCCATACCGGATCCGGATTGACGGGATCCGGCTGGTTGGGACCGACATTCGCCGGATCCACTGCCGCCTCGACGAAGCTCTCTGGAGCCACCGGCGAGCCAGCCAACCGCCGCAGCACCGCCAGTTGCCCGACATGAGTCATGGCGTCTGAGAGCGGGCCCTGCAGCAATTGCTCTTCTGTGATCCCCATCAGCTCCGTTCCAGCCGCAAGGTGTTGCGAGAGATCCTCGAGCATGGCGTGGAAGCGCGTGATCTCCGCACCCAGGTCCGGCAACGGCTCCGGCTGGTAGCGACCACCCCCAAAGCAGCTGCGCGCATAGCTGAGGACGCTTGTCATGTGCCGAACCAGTTCTGAAGGCGTGCGCACCTGCTGACCGGCCTCGAACGAGCCGAACGATTCGGGGGCCCCGCGCAACGCCTTCTGCGTTCGATACGCGATCGCTGCAAGGAAGTGCCGCAGCATGGCACGTGTCTCGTTCATCGCCATTCGCTCTTTCGCTCTCCAACCGCGCGCCCCCCAGGGTAGATGACAATCTGCGCCGTCGCCTGGAGTCCTGGCATCACAGCGGGCTCTTCTCCGGGAAGGGAAATCGGGGCGTCGAGCCTGATCACTGAGAGCCCTTTTGGCATTTGCATCGGCGGGCAGAGCCACACAGTTACGTCGGAATAACCGCATGCCGAATGTCAATCATGTGCGAGATGCTCTGTCAGAAACCGCAGCATCCGCGGCCACGCGTCGATTCGTGCGAGACGGTTTCCCTCGGACGTGCCTCCGAATTGCAACGAGCCGATCCCATCCTTCAGCCACTGAGGCCGATGGTAGCTCTCGTCAGGCCACGGGTTCTCAATCGGCCCAACACGATACGGCGGCATGAGGATCGCGTGCCCACCGCCCTCGTAGCGCACGTGCTCGACGGGGAATGGAAAGCGATGCTCGTGGAGACGTGCGATCGCCGCATCGGCCATCTCGCTGCACGGCCAGACACCATCCGCGGTGCCGCTGACGAACAACACCGGGCCGTTGATCCGCTCGACCGGAATCGCCGCTTCCGGCGGTGCTGCTCCAAGGCTGTTCTCGAACCACTCTCGCCACGTCGCGCCCACGCGCGGCTCGACGAGTGGAGCGTAAGGCAATTCCTCGCCGCCCAGCGTCCAGCTCGATGTCCTGATTGAAGGATCGGTGTTAATGCCCTGCCACACTACGTGGCTGGGCACGATGGCGACCGCCGCGGTGATCGCGGGAAACGTCGAGCCAATGAGCAGCGCCGCCTCGCCGCCGCGTGACATCCCGAACACGG
This sequence comes from uncultured Acidobacteriota bacterium, assembly GCA_963772955.1. Classification (GTDB taxonomy): domain Bacteria; phylum Acidobacteriota; class Vicinamibacteria; order Vicinamibacterales; family UBA2999; genus Gp6-AA40. The sequence continues at coordinate 188,903 of CAVYZF010000003.1, forward strand.
CGAGGCGCTCGGCATCCACGCTCGGATGGGCGCGCAGCCAGTCGATCGCCTTCTTGAAGTACTCGAGAGGAATGCGCGAGAGATCCCGTGGAAGACCGTCCATCGCGAAGTACGCCAGGCACATCGTCGCGAAGCCTGACGCGGCAAGCGGTTCGCCAAAGATGTTGGCGGTTGCGATGCCTCCGTCCGATCCGCTCAGAACGATCACTGCCGGACGACGGCCTTCTCCGGGCGGGAGATGGAGCGTCGCGACGAGGCCGCCGTCGATCACCTTCGTGACCCGGCTCATGTCACCCGGACGCTATCATCGCGCGGCTTTCGCTATCGGAGTTTGACCGCCGTTCCGCTCACGCTCACCATCAGCATACCGTTGTTGGCGCCGAGCACCTCGTAGTCAAGGTCGATCCCGATCACGGCGTCAGCGCCCAGCTGCTGTGCGGCGTTCTTTGCCTCGTCGAGCGCGATCGTCCGCGCGCGCGCCAGCTCCTTTTCGTACGCCGCCGACCGCCCGCCGACGATGTCAGTGATGTTGGCAAACAGGTCGCGGAAGATATTCGCGCCAACAATGGCTTCGCCCGTCACAATCCCGAGATACGTGCCGACCGTCTTGCCGTCGATACCAGGTGTCGTCGTCAGAATCATGGTGTCTCCTCGAACACTCGCGTAGTTCCAGAGACGTGTCAACGGGGCCGACGGTTCAATCGCGCGTCACTTCTGGCTCATTCTCCTCGACGACACGAATTGGGACACGGCCCAGCCGGCGAACAGCAAGCCCATGACAAGGAGAAAGACGCTTCTGCCCCCCGTAAGGCTGCTCGAGCGTGCGGAGAAGGTCGCGTGATCAGGACCGGAACGACAACTTGCCGCGGTACGTCCACCAGAGACGGAACAGCAGCAGCGATCCGATCGCAAACGCCCAGCGGCGCGGCAGCGTGATGTCAGCCTTGACCAGCCACCAGAAGTGGATGACGGCAAGAATACCCGCGGCGTACACCAGGCGGTGCAGCGACTGCCATCGCCGGCCGAGTTTTCTGATCGCGAAACGATTCGACGTGATGCCGAGAAGAAAGAGGATGGTCCACGTGGCCATGCCGATGGTGATGAACGGACGCTTGCCGATGTCCTCGATCATCGTCGGGATGTCGAAGTAGTTGACGAAGACAATCCACGTGAGCAGGTGCAGCGTCCCGTAGAAGAACGCGAACAGCCCAAGCATGCGGCGGAGCTTGACGATGTCGTTCCAGCCAGTGATGCGTCTGAGAGGTGTGACTGCGAGCGAGATCGTGATGAACGCGATCGTCCAGGTCCCGGTCTGATCGGTGAGGTAGTCACCCGGGTTGGCCGTAAGGGCGTTGAAGTCGCCCAGCACGATCGTTCGATAGAGACCGTACGCAAGCGCCGCGGCGGGGATGAGCGCCGCGGCGAAGCAGAGAACCTTGACGACGGTGATCGGCTTTAGAAGTTTTTGCGCAGGTCCATGTCCTTGTACAGAGCCGCGACCTGCTCGGTGTATCCGTTGAACATCTCCGTCTTGTGATTGGGGATGAAGCTCGGAAGCCGGCGCTCCCTTGCCTGGCTCCAGCGCGGATGATCGACGTTCGGATTCACGTTCGCGTAGAAGCCGTACTCTGATGGCGCCATGGTCTGCCACGTGTTCCTCGGCTGGTTCTCAACGAATCGAATTCGGACGATGGACTTGACGCCCTTGAAGCCGTACTTCCAAGGCACCACGAGTCGAATCGGCGCGCCGTTTTGTGCCGGGAGCACCTCTCCGTACAGTCCTACGGCCAGAAGCGTCAGTGGATGCATGGCCTCATCGAGACGCAGTCCCTCGACGTACGGCCACTGCAGCAGATCGGTGCGCTGCATCGGGAAGCGGCCCGTGTCCACGAGCGTCGTCATCTCGACGTACTTCGCCTTGGCCGTCGGCTCGACGCGTTTGATGACATCGGCCATCGGGATCCCGATCCACGGAACCACGAACGACCACGCCTCGACGCAGCGCATGCGATACACACGCTCCTCGAGTGCGTACGGCTTGATGAACTCATCGATGTCGTAGTCGCCCGGCTTGGCCACGTTGCCGTCGATCTTGATCTTCCAGGGCCGCGGCTTGAAGTTCTTGGAGTTGTTCTTCGGGCCATCACCAGCGCCGGGGGCGAACTCGTAGAAATTGTTGTAGCTGGTGATGTGGTCGTAGAGGCTCGGTGCCTCGGTCGTGCTGAGCGGGCTCTTCTTCACGTTCGGAAGCTTCGCCAGGCCACCACCCCCCTGCGCAGCCGCATCGCAGGCTATGGATGGGATGCCCGCCGCCACGAGAGCAGCGGCCGACGCCTGGATGAACTCCCGGCGACGCAAGTACACGCTCTTTGGTGTGATCTCTGACGAACGGACGTCGGGAGCCTTCTTGATCAGCATATGGCGATTATAGGACCGCCGACCCTCTAAGCAGAACGTTTCCCGGGCCAGCTAACAAACTTAACAATTTAGATGCCGACGCGGCGACTTCGGTCTCAGCCACCCGGACTCCGGTCGATTTGCGGGCGAAATCGCCCGGCGCGACCCTTCTTCCACTACGAGCGAGATGGGCCGATGGATGGGTTGACTGCCGCCCTACTTCACCGTGCGCCAATCGCCCGTTGTCGCCAGTGCGCGCGCGAAGCATCTGACCGCTCGAGACTCCGCATCACGCTGCGCGACGGCGGACAGCGCAAGCGTGAGCTCGGCATCCGCCGGACACGGCACGTTGGATGAGGGCGTTGGCGGACGCGAGGCGGCCGCAAAGTACCTGGCGCCGCCGACGCGCACCCATGCCGGCCGATCGGCAAGCGTCGAGGACATCAACAGTTCCGCCATCGCGGTTCGGACGGTCGCCTCGATGCCCTCGCGCTGCTCGAGGAGCGCCGCCGGCGCGAGATCGATCGTCGAGCCTGTGACCGCGGCACTCACCCACCACGGACGCCGCACTTCCAGCCGGAACTGATCGAGCGTGTTGTGCAACTCTACGGTCACCGGCATGGCCTGCGTTCCTAACGCGCGCGTCAGCGACTCGCGCGCGTTGACCGTCATCCGTTCGAGATCGCGCGCGCTCACCCTTGAATCGCGAGGGACGGAGACGACGACGCCAGATGCGCTCACTTCGACGGGCGGCGGTGCCGGCTTCGGCGTGACCGCTGCGCTGGCGAGATCGGTGAGCTGCAGATTCGGGTAGTACTGCGCGAGGATCGCGTCGAATGATTCGCCCCGTCGCGCGCGACGGCCCGCGCCGATGACACACATGCCGACGCCGTGACCGTACCCCCGCCCGGTAAATCGCACGACGTCGCCCTGCTGCGCGAGCGTGAACGCCGTGCTGCGAATCCTGGTCGTGCCGAGCGCATCGCGGAATGCAGGTCCGGTGATTTCATTGGGCCGCATGCCAGGCAGGCGCAGGCGCTCGACCCGGCCCGACGCGTTGACTCCATCGATGGAAATGCTGCGCAACGGACCGCCGCCAAACCCCGCGCGCGACAGCGCACGCCGAAGCTCCTCGAGCGTCTGGTCCAGGGTCCATGCCACATCTTCTTCATGCACGTCGTCATCACGAACGACCTGCATGTACGGGAACGTGGCGCCCGGCCAGACCTGTGCCGCGCCCTCCGATCGACCTCCGCACGAGGCCGAGTAGAACACTTCGGCGGGCGCGCCGTTCACGGTCAGGACGCGATGCGCGGTGGCATACGCGGCGCGGCGAGAGTTGTCGTTTGCCGCGCGCAGCACCTGGCAGTGCACGGTGTCACAGAGGTCGAACCCTTCGCGGCGATGGCGCCCCATCTGCACGAGCGTGTAGGTCCTGATGGCAACGGCAAGGGCCTGGCGCGCGGCGTCAGGCGCATTGGGTTCGCCTTCGCCGGCCAGCACGCGAGCGACGTAGACCTCGAGCGGGATCCGTGTGATGCGCCCACCGTTCGGCGAGCCAACGGCAACAGTGCGTCCGACGCTTGCGGCTTCGAGCTGTTCGTCAGTGACCTCGGCCTGCGCGGCGACCATTGGCGGTGTCCATGCCTGGAGACATGCAGCGACAATCGCGAGGACCAGAAGGGCACGGACGGCCAATCACAATCTCCGCTTACAGCCGGGCCGGCAGTTGCACTGGATCACCTTCTCGCCGTCCGTGAAGTAGTCGTACGTGAGCTCCTCGCCCGGATCGATGTTGCGGCCGGCACGGATCCAGATGTCCTTGCCGATGATCTGACTGTAGCAATTCGGCTTGCAGGCGTGATTGATGAAGCGGGCGACGTTGCCACCGACGGTTGCGTCACGAACCCAGCGCCGATTGACCGTGAAGCACCAGATCTCCCCCCGTTTGAGGTACTTCGTTTCGCGCTTGAAGCTCTCTTTGTGATCGATGAGCTCGCCGTCGTAGGTCACGATGCGGGTGTTCTTGTTGATCGATTGGAGGGCGAAGACCCCCCATCCATGGAGCTTGGACTTGCGCCGCGCGATGCGCGGAAGGGTCGGAAGACGAAGCATGTCCAAGAAGAATAGACCATAATAGTCGCCACACCATGAGCGCCACCTCTGTTGGAGCCCGCGAGCTGGTCCAGGCTTGGGGCCGTATTCTCTCTGGACACAGTCCCAACATTTCGATCGAGATCACGAAAGAGTGCCCACTGCGATGTCCGGGTTGCTACGCCTACGGCGATGAGCACCTGGGCGGCGAAGTCACACTCAGAGGGCTGTCCGATTACAAGGGCGATGAGTTGGTCTCGCGATTCATGGCGCTCATCGATCGCTTCCGGCCACTGCATGTCTCGATCGTCGGCGGCGAGCCGCTGGTCAGGTACAAAGAACTCAACCAGATTCTGCCGCAGATGGCCGAGCGAGGCATACACACGCAGCTGGTCACCAGCGCCGTTCGACCCATTCCGAGCGAGTGGCAGAAGTTGCAGCGGTTGCAGCTGGTGGTGTCGATCGATGGCCTTCAGCCGGAACACGACGTTCGCCGCACACCCGCCACATACGAGCGCATTCTCAAGCACATCGAAGGACATCAGATCACCGTTCACTGCACAGTGACACGGCAACAGGTGCGGCGGGACGGCTACCTCCAGGAGTTCCTCGAGTACTGGCAAGCCAATCCCAGCACCCGTCTGATCTGGATCAGCCTCTACACGCCGCAGGTCGGCGAGCTGTCCACTGAGCGCCTGACGAAGGCCGATCGCGAGAGGGTGATCGCGGACCTGTCGCGCATGCGGAAGAACTACTCGAAGCTGCAGATGCTGGACGGGATGTTGAAGGTGTACGCGAGACCGCCGCAATCTCCGGACGCGTGCATCTTCGCCCAGACAACCGAATGCTATTCGTCGGATCTCGAGCGACGGATCACGCCGTGCCAATTCGGTGGCAAGCCAGATTGCCAGAACTGCGGATGCATCGCATCGGCCGGACTCGAGGCGATCGGTCGCCATCGTCTGAAGGGTGGTATTCCTGTTGGCAAGATCTTTTACGCTTCGCTCGCAGTGGGACGCACCATTGCGAAGGTGCGTCGAGGGCTGACGTCACCGCCTCCAAACACCATGCCTCCACGGCAGCCCGAGCAGGCGCAGTAAAGCTCGTCCTTTCTCCACCCTCACAAATACTCATTCAGCACGAGCGACTCATGTGCAACGCGCGGGTACGTGCGTTGCACGAACAGGCGCTGAAGGAGGTATGCACATGACCATGATGAAGGTGCGAGCTCTTACCGTCGCAACGGCGATCGCCAGTGTCGCCTGCGCTACCAGCAGCACGCCACGCGCGAGCGCGCCGGAGCGCACGTCTCAAGTCAGTTCGCAGGCGCCGGGCAGTCCGACAACCGTCAATGAGTCAACGCCGGGAACCATTCCCGTGGGACAGGAAATCGACGTGCGGTTGCAGTCCACCCTGAGTTCCGAGACAGCGACCGTTGAGCAGCGCTTCGAGACGACGACCGTGGTCGATCTCGTGCAGAACGGGCGCGTGCTCGTTCCCGCCGGTTCTGTGGTGCAGGGTGTCGTGAGCGATGTCGACAAGGCGGGCCGCATCGACCGAGACGGCGCGCTGACGCTGACGTTCGATCGTATGAGCGTCAGGGGACGCGACCGTGACATCCGTGGATCGGCGACTCAGATCTTCGAGAGCAAGGGCATTCGCGAAGAGGGCACGGTGGCTGCGGCCGGTGCTGGCGTCGGCGGTATCGTCGGCGGCATTCTCGGCGGCGTGAAGGGTGCGGTTCTCGGTGCGGTCATCGGCGCAGGCGGCGCGATTGCGGCGACCGACGGCAAGGACATCACGCTTCCGGCCGGCTCGATCGTACGCGTTCGTCTGGACTCTCCCGTCAGGGTCGGCTGATCACGCGAACTACGAGCGGCGAGGCGGCACGTTGGTGCTGCCTCGTCGACCTCGTCTTTGTACAAGCCCGACCGGGCGCAGTAAGAATTGCAAAACTCAACACGTTGCCGGGCCACATGTCGATCTTTTCGTGGCACGTCGCTTGAATCGAGGCCAGATGGGTCTCGGTGGCAGACCCGAGGAGAGACGCATGGTGCGCACGCTACTCGTTCTGGGGCTCACGCTGGTCTGCATCGACGCGACGGCGCAGCAGGAGAGGCCCGCTGTCAATGCGGTTGCGCAGGAGATGGTGGACTTTCACAAGCGCATCGACGCGTACATGAAAGTACGTGACGAGGCGACACAGCACCTGCCCGAGGTGAAGGAGACCGGCGATCCGGCCAAGATCAGCGGACGCGAGATGGCGCTCGGTCAGGCAATAGCGAAATCGCGAGCGACCGCGAAGCCAGGCGATGTCTTCGGCGCCGAGATGTCGGTGTACTTGAAGAAGGCGCTCGCTGAGGACTGGAAGTCGCGAAGCCCCGCCGATCGGAAAGCGCTCTTCGAGGAGCTTCCGCAGGGCATCAAGCTCTCCGTCAATCAGGTGTACCCGACGACGCTTCCGCTGGTCAGCGTCCCTGCGAAGCTGCTGGCGAGGCTGCCCACGCTGCCCGAGACACTCGAGTACCGGCTGATCGATCGTTATTTTCTGCTGCGCGATCGCGACGCGAACCTGGTGGTCGACGTGCTTTCCAACGTGTATCCCACACGAGACAGGTGATGGCGATGCGGGCTTCTCATGTAATCGGAGAAGTCAGCGAGTGCCGGTCGAGTCGTTGAGTTCGCGGCGCGGGAACTCGCCTGAATCAACCAGCGTGCCGAGCCGGGAGATCGTCTCGAAGAAGAGGTGATCTCCTGCGATCTCGACGAGCGTGAACGATCGATCGCTGTCGAACCCCTTCGCCGTCATCGCCGAGTTGTCGCGGATATTGCCCCGCCGCAGCTTCGCGGCCCCACCCTGTGTGATGTAGACGATACCCTTCTGCGGCTTCAACCGCTCGTAGAAGTGCTCGTGACCCGAGAAGACCACGTCCACACCGTTCTCGACGAACATCGGCTCGACGACGCGCTGCAAATCGAGCTCGGAACCGTGCCGCTCGCCTGATGAATAGATCGGATGGTGAAAGTACGAAATCTTCCACTTCGCGTCGGATCGTTTGAGCTCGCTGCGCAGCCAGTTGATCTGCGGCGGCGACATGTACGTGCTGTCGAGCACGAAGAACTCGACGTCCTTCCTGCGGAACGTGTAGTAGCGCTGCCCGTCCATGTTGAACTTCTGGTAGTAGCGCTGCGATGGATCGTCGTGGTTGCCCAGTGACGCATAGAACTTGATGCCCTTGTCGAGCAGCGGCCCGTACGGCACCTCGAACTTCCTGACATAATCGGCGGCCTTTTCGCTCCCGTACAGGTTGTCGCCGAGCATGATCGCGAACTCGAACGGAAACCGCGCGCGCGCCTCGACGATCTTGGCCGCCACGTCGTACTGATAGCGATCGCCCGTTCCGCTGTCGCCGATGACGAGGAACTTGACCGAATCAGTGTCGTTGGGCAGCGTGGACTTGAGTGGCGCTGCCGCCTGAACCTGCGCCGCCGCCGGGCGGGGAGCCTGGGCGCGCGCATCGAGACGCGACGACGGCGGCGCGCAGACGACGAAGAGCGTCAGGATCGCGGTCAGCAGTAGTCGGGACACGACAGTCTCCTCAATCCGGCGCCGGCATGGGCGTGACCAATCGTACGTCCAATCGAAGCCCGTGGCGAAGCCCTAACCTCAGGCCGCCGGAGGCACTTGCGAGGGCTGCCAGGGTCCCCGCGTCGCCCAAATCTCAGCAGCCCGTTTGAGGGCGCCTTCGACGTGCGGCAGGATGTTCTCGGCGCCGACGTGGCGATGGAATTCGGCCTGGTTCATCAGCGACGCCGGCTGTGGCAGCGCGCCGCACAGGAGCAGCATCCGGCCGGTCGCGCGCAACGCGTCCGAGAAGTCTTGAATCGCGCGCAGGCCGGTTCCGTCGAGCGCAGTCATGTTTCGCAGCCGCAAGACGACGACCGGCGCGAAGTCGGCGATGTGCTCCGCCTGGGCCGTCAGCTTGTCGGTCGCGCCAAAGAGAAACGGACCGTGAATCCGCAGGATGGTGACGTATCCGGGAATGTCCTTGTCCTGCAAGATGTGCTCGCGTCCGCGCTTCACGTAGTCCTGTGTGACCCGCGACACCGTCGTCGTGGCGGTCACGCGACGGATGAACATCAACGCCGCGATGATCATGCCGGCTTCGACGGCGACTGTCAGATCCGCGAGCACCGTCAAAGCGAACGTCCACACCCACACGATGCGATCCGTCCAGCCGTGCTTCCACAGCTCGGGGATCTCCCGCCACTCGCCCATGTTGTACGCGACAACGAGCAGGATCGATCCGAGGACGGCCATCGGCACGAGCGCCGCCAATTTCGCCGCGAACAACAGGATCAGCAGCAGCGTGCACGCATGAATCATTCCCGCGACCGGGGTTCGACCACCCGATCGCACGTTGGTCGCGGTCCGTGCGATCGCGCCAGTCGCCGGCAGCCCACCCACCATCGGCGACACGATGTTGGCAATCCCCTGGGCGAACAGCTCGACGTTGGAGTTGTGCCGACGGCCGCTCATCCGATCTGCAACAACCGCTGAGAGCAGTGACTCGATGGCGCCGAGCATCGCGACGGTGAGTGTTGGTGAGAGCAGTGACAGGATCAGATCGGGGCGAAAGCGCGGAAGGTGCAATTCAGGCAGGCCGGAAGGGATACCGCCGAACCGCGAGCCGATCGTCTCGAGCGGCAACTGGCCGACAGCCACGACGAGCGTCCCGGCCACCAGGGCGACGATGTAGCCGGGCACGCGCGGAACGAGCCGGTTCCACACCACGATCAACACGAGCACGCCGATGCCCACGACGGTCGTTGGGACCGACGCAGTGCCAAGGTTGCCGAGCAGGACGTCGAGCCGGCCAAGGAAGTCACCCGGTACTGGCACGTCGAGCCCGATACCGAGCACGTCGCGCAGCTGCGTGCTGGCGATCACGAGAGCGATGCCGTTCGTGAAGCCGATCACCACCGGACGCGGGATGAAGCGGACGGCGGTTCCGCTGCCGGTCAGCCCCATGACGAGGAGCACGACGCCGGCCATCATCGTGCACATGAACAGGCCGTCCATGCCGTGCTCGGCGATGATGCCCGACACGACGACGACGAACGCTCCCGTCGGCCCACCGATCTGCACGTACGAACCGCCGAGGACAGAGATCACAAAGCCGGTCACGATCGCGCAGTAGATGCCGGCCTGCGGAGTCATCCCTGAGGAAATCGCAAACGCCATCGCCAGCGGCAGCGCCACCAGGCCGACGGTCACACCGGCAATCAGGTCGGACGTAAACGTACGAAGGGAGTAATCGCGCAGCGCCAGGATCGACGCTGGAAGGAACTCAGATTGGCGGGATCGTTTCTTGGACAACGAGGTGGCTTCGCCCTCGACTTCTATTCTACGGCTTGTCCTCAGTCCCCGGTCTCCGGTCTTCGGTAGCCCCTCGTTTCTTCAGGACGACGCGCGTGATATCGACCGCAACACAGACAACGGCGCCCAGCACACACCCGAGTGGCAGACCGAAACTGAGCGCTGGCGGTCACACATCGGGGATGTTCGCCCTCTTGCTTCACCCTAGGACCACAACCACGCGGCGCCGCGGACGCCGCTCGCGTCGCCATGCCTGGCGCGTACGAGTCGGGTTCGGATGTCCGGCGCCGAACCGGTCGCGGCGAAGACCCACGGCGACCACAGTCGAGGGACGTCGTCGTACACACAGTCGATGTTCGACATCCCGCCGCCTAGGACGATCACGTCGGGATCGATCACGTTGATCACGCTGGCCAGTGCCCGTGCCATGCGCCGCTCGTATCGCTCCATCGTGGCCACAGCGCCGCGATCGCCCCGATCCGCGGCTGATGCGATCGCGCGCGGCAGCACACGCTGGCCGGTGCAGCGTTCATGGTCAGCGGTCATGCCAGGACCCGAGAGGAACGTCTCGATGCACCCGCTCTTGCCGCAGTAACACGCCGGGCCCGGACGCTCGCCGTCATCGGGCCAGGGCAGCGCGTTGTGTCCCCACTCCCCCGCGATGCCGTTGGCACCGGTCAATACCTGCCCGCGCACGACGATGCCTGCACCCGTGCCTGTTCCAACGATGACGCCAAAGACGACGTCCGCACCGGCGGCCGCACCATCGATCGCCTCAGACATCACGAAGCAGTTGGCGTCGTTGGCAATGCGAACGCTGCGCCCGAGGCGCGCCTCGACATCGCGCTGGAGGGGCCGCCCGATCAACCACGTCGAGTTCGCGTTTTTGACGAGACCGGTCGTCTCGATCGTGCCGGGAATGCCGATGCCGATCGTGGCGGCGACACCGGCGGTCTTCTGCAGATTTCTGACGAGCGCGACGATTGTGTCGAGGGTCGCGTCGTAGTGGTCGCGCGGCGTGTCGACGCGAACGCGCGCGAGCTCACGGCTGCCGTCAAGAACGACGCCTTCGATCTTGGTGCCGCCGAGATCGATCCCTATGCGCACGTCCCGTGGCCTGCGATCAGTTCCAGCGGGGTGGCTCCCAGCCGGACGGCGTGCCGGCAGGCTCCACTTCGAGAATCGCTTCCGCCGCGTGGATCTTCCCGCCGTAGACCTTGAACGCTTCGAAGGTCGAGAACATCACGTCGTCTTTACCGCCAGGCACCGAGCCGCCACCGAAATCCTGGCGCAACCACACGACGCCCATCTCCTCGTCGACGGCCACTACTCGATAGGTGACACCCGGGAGCTTGGGGATCTTCTGGTTCTTCATGTCCTCACAGCTTGGAGGCTGGAACGTGCAGCCGGGCCCGGCCATCTTTCGTCCGTTCTCGAAGCGATAGGCGTCACTGGACATCGGCACGTCAGGCATGACGAAGCTTCCCGCGCGCAGGCCGGCGGGATAGAGCGAGGCGATGCGAATCATCTCGTCCCGATCGTTTAGCTCCGACGGCTTCGGCACGTATGCCATACCGGCATTGGGTTTCGTGAACGCCTCGGGTTCAAAGAGGACACCCTCCTGCTTGCTTCTCACGGCCATCGTTTCGACTTCAGAGATCGCGAGCCCGAACACTTTCAGCCTCAGAGCCAGCAGCACCGGGGTGCCGTTCTCTTCGACAACGGTGTGGGTGCCAGCCACACCTTCGCGGACGTCGAGAAAGTCCTGACGGTACGGACGGAGCGCGGTGGCAGTCTTCCAGAGGCCGCCCTGGCCGAGCCTCATTTCGACTGTGTCCTCAGTGAATCGCACGCGGCTGCTCGTATGAAGCCGCTCCACATCGTGCGCGACCATTGCCTCGAGATAGGTAGTGATGAAATCGGCGAGGCACTGGCGATCGCAGCGCTGCGCCTCGGACGTGGAAAGAAGCCCGAGCACAAGCGAAAGGGCGATCGCCAACGGCGACGATTTCATACAGGCAAATTGTAGCCCCAGGATGCTGCTTGACTACGACACACAGAGACACAGAGGCACCGAGAATTAAAAGGATCTTCTCTGTACCTCACTGCGGTGTGTCGTGATCACCAAGGCTCGCTAATAGAAATCATGGGCATCGATCGAGGCGGCGCCCTGGATGCCCTCGACTCGTTCGGCACGCACCGACAGCACGCCGTCCTGATGCTGCAGCACGCCCTCGATCATCAGGAATGGCTGGCCGACCACGGCGGTTCGCTCGCGATCGTAGAGATCGGGCCGAATGATGACGTTCGAGATCCCGGTCTCATCCTCGAGCGTGAGGAAGACAAAGCCCTTCGCTGTGCCGGGACGCTGCCTGGTGATCACCATTCCCGCGACACGCACTCGCCGGCCGTCCCGCGCGCGCGGCAGGTCGGCGGCGCGCAACACGCCGCGCAGCGCCAGCTCGCTGCGCCGCAGCGCCATCGGGTGTGGCCCGATCGTCAGGCCCATGCCTGCGTAATCTGCTTGTAGCCGCTCGGGGGCGTCCATAGGGCGTAATGGACTCGGGACTCGGGATCCGGGATCCGGGATCCGGGAGTTCGAGGTTCGAGGTTCGAAGTTCTCGTGTTCCGAGTTCTGTTCCGGATCCCGGGCCCCGGGTCCCGGATCCCGGAAGAGCTCGCCAGCGGGCCGCACTGAGCGCTCCACTTGCCATAACGCACTCCGCCGCTCGCTGGTGAATGCGTTGAGTGCTCCGATATCCGCGAGCGTCGTCAGCTCGTCACGACGCAGGCCGGTTCGCTGCACGACGTCTTCGATCGATTTGAAGCGCCCGGCGGGCCGCAGTTCGACTGTCCATTCATGTGAGCAGATGTTGCAGTAGTACCTTCGAACCGGGATCCGGGGTCCGGGATCCCGGACCCGGGTCCCGGATCCCGGGTCCCGTCACCAACTACTTCGATCATCGACTCATCGTCACAGCCGCACTTCGCGCACAGCGGTGGCGGGGCAACTGTCTTCGTTCGATCGAATGCAGCCATCGCCTGCCCCGTGTCCCTTCGCAAGCCGTTGACGTACATGAAGCCGATGCGAATCCCGCCATCCTCCTCGACGCGACAGAGCCAGTCGGATTGCTGCACGTCGATCGGGTGGAAGCGGACGCCGCGGCGCTGCGCATCCTTGACGAGCGTCGCGGGGTGATAGAACCCCATCGGCTGGTTGTTGAGGAGAGCCGTATAGAACGCGGACGGGTAATACACCTTGAGATATGCGCTCGCGTAGGCCAGCAACGCGAAGCTCGCCGCGTGCGATTCGGGAAATCCGTAGAGCGCGAACGACGTGATCGAGGTGATGATCCGCTCCGCAGTCTCGCCAGTGATGCCGTTCCGCGCCATGCCGTCGCGCAGCTGCACCTCGATCTGCTTCATCCGTTTCTCGGAGCGCTTGAAGCCCATCGCGCGACGCAGCTCTTCGGCCTGACCACCCGTGAAGCCAGCGGCAACCATCGCCATCCGAAGCAGCTGTTCCTGAAAGAGCGGCACACCGAGTGTTCGCCTGAGCACAGGCTCCAGCGACGGATGCAGTGGCACGACTTCTTCTCTACCCGACCGTCGATTGAGATAGGGATGCACCATCTGCCCGACGATGGGCCCGGGACGAATGATGGCGACTTCGACGACGAGATCGTAGAAGTGCGTCGGTTTGAGCCGCGGGAGCGTGGCCATCTGCGCGCGCGACTCGACCTGGAAGACCCCGATCGTGTCGGCCTTCTGCAGCAGGTCGTAGACAGCGGGATCGTCGGGGGGAAGATGCGCGAGATCAAATCTCGGGACTCGGGACTCGGGACTCGGGGCTCGGGCTCCTTGAGAACTTTCGAATTCCGAATCCCGAATCCCGAATCCCGAATCCCGAATCCCGGTATTGACCAGCTCGATCGCATCCTGCAGAACGGCCATCATGCCGAGTCCGAGCAGATCGACTTTGACGATGCCCATGTCAGCGCAGTCGTCTTTGTCCCACTGAATGACGACGCGCCCGGGCATACTGGCGGGCTCGAGCGGCACGACTGAATCGAGCTCGCCCTGCGACACGACCATGCCTCCGGAATGCTGACCGAGATGGCGCGGCAGATCCTGGATGGACATCCACAGCTCGGCAAACGCGCGCACGCGCGGCATGTCGAGCGAGAGACCGGCGGCTTCCATATTGCGCGCCAGCGTCTCGTTGGGATCGGTGAACTCGAAGGCGTGCATCACCTTCGCAAGCCGATCGATGCGCTCTTCGTCGAGCGACAGCGCCTTCCCCACTTCGCGTGCCGCGCTCTTGCCGCGATACGTGATGACGTTAGCGGTCATCGCCGCCCCGCGCTGTCCGTACTTCTCGTAGACGTGCTGAATGACCCGCTCGCGCCGATCGCCGCTCGGCAGATCGAGATCGATGTCGGGCCACTCGCCGCGCTCCTCGGACAGGAAGCGCTCGAACAGTAGCTCCATCTTGATGGGATCGACCGCCGTGATCCCGAGGCTGTAGCAGACGGCGCTGTTGGCGGCCGACCCGCGGCCCTGCACGAGGATGTCCTGCTGCCGGCAGTAATTGACGATGTCCCAGACGATCAGGAAGTAGCCAGCGAGATCGAGTTTCTCGATGAGATCGAGCTCGCGGGACATCTGCGCGCGCGCCTTGTCGTGATACGGGCGATAGCGATCGCGCGCGCCCACTTCCGTCATATGGCGCAGAAACGACGCCGCAGTCTCGCCTGACGGCACGGGATAGATCGGGAAGCGATATCCCAGATCCGCCATCGTGTATTCGAGCCGCTCGGCGAGCGTTCGCGTGCCCGCGATCGCTTCGGGAAGATCGGAGAAGAGCTCCGCCATCATCTCGGGCGACTTGAGGTAGCGCTCGGCGTTTCGCGCCAGTCGTCGTCCGGCGGCATCGAGCGTGGTGTGATGCCGTACGCAGGTGAGCACGTCGAAGAGCGGACGATCGGCCGACGTCGCGCAGCGCACGTCGTTGGTGGCGATGATCGGCACGCGAAACCCGCGTGCGAGCTCGACGAGCGCCGCGTTCTCACATTCCTCGTCACGCAGGAGGTGACGGTGCAGCTCGACGCACACGTTGCCACGACCGAACAGACCGACCAGTCGATCGAGCAACCCCCCGACGCCGTGATGTCGCGCATCGAGCAGCGGACGGCCCGCGAGCGCGACGAGCCCGGTGGTGAAGCCCTCGAACTCCTCGAGCGAGAGCGCCCCTTCGCCTTTCGGTGCGCGCAGCTTCATGCGGGTGACGAGGCGACAAAGATTCTTGTAACCCTCAGCGGAAGCCACTAAAACTGGCAACCGCCACGTCGTGCGACTCTCACCCCCACGACCCACAGAGGCACCGAGGCTCTGAGGAGATTTATTCGGTTTTCTCTGTGCCTCTGTGCCTCGGTGTGACGGAGGTGGGGAAAGTTGTCGCGAAAACTCGATCGTCAGCTCTGCCCCGATGATCGCGCGGAGTCCTGCCTGCTTCGCAGCCTTATGAAACCTCGGTGCACCGTAGACGCCATCGGCATCGAGCAATGCGAGCGCCGGATAGCCGAGCGATGCCGCACGCTCGACAAGCGCTTCGGGCAACGAGGCGCCCTGAAGAAAGCTGAAGGCCGATGCGGCGTGGAGCTCGATGTACATCCGGATGGTGGTTGGTGGACGGTGGTTGGTGGGAATGCGGCATAGCCACTAATCCACAACTCCTTCTAAGAACCATCTATCCGAATGGCGCTCGCGAAAGAGCCGATACGTCGGCCCATCCGCAAGCGCAACGTCCCACTCGTCGCGATCCCATGGGCTCGGGATTCGGGTTTCCCACCAACCACCAGACGTTCGCCACGGGCCAGCGCACGAGTCGATGGCTCCCCCGCTCAAGCCGCGCGGCATGATCGAGACGCTCGATGGCTTGCCTTGCTTCACGTGGACGCGAATAGGAACCGGGTGGCGGAAGCGGCGAAGTGCGAGGATCGGCGCAGCTGTCTCTGCTTCAACGACACACCGAGGCACTGAGGCACTGAGATCATTAATTAAGGTTTTTGCCTCGGTGGCTCTGTGCCTTTGTGTGTCGTCACGCTGGTGGCGAGCGTAGCCATCAGGTGGCATGAAAGATTTCATCGCAAACGCCCCGGGTTGCCACGAGTCGATCATTTCTGGCGATCCACAGCGCGTCTCTCCCATGAGCGCATGGAGACGTGCCATGAGCGTGGAGACCTGTTCCGGTGTGGGCAGCGGACGCGTCAGCAGCGAAAACTGGACGATGCGAGCCGGCGTCGGATCGACGGCCACCGTCACGCGATCAATGGCTGCAGCGGGAGGGTTGGCTTCGAGATCGAGCAGCGCCAGCGTGCGGAGCGTGCGCGCGTCACGAATCGGCACCGGCAACTGTAGCGATCGCTCATGCACCTCGCGCGTCGTGCCGTCGATTTTGATCAAATGCAGTCGCACGTGCAGCACAGCAGCACCACGATCGCGCTGCACCAGGTGCGCCTCGAGTGACTCCATCAGGCGACCGAGCACGAACGAGAGCGGCTCGAGTTCCTCAATCGGCCATTCGAGCTCGAGCGTCTGCTCGAACCGTTCTTCCGGTACGGCCGGCACGAGCGGCCGCGCGTCTTCGCCACGAGCGAGGCGCTGCCAGTCCGTGTCCTGACGGCCAAGACGAGCCGCGAGATCGTCGGACGGCAATGCCGCGAGATCGCCGAGCGTACGCAGGCCCCAATGACGGAATGTCACGAGCTGATCCGGGACCCGGGATCCGGGACTCGGGATCCGGGATCCGGGGCCCGGGACCCGATCCAGATCGCCGAGCAGAGCGATCGGCAGCGGAGCGACAGCAGCGGCCTCGTTGCCTGGCTCCACGATCGTGAGACCGGCGCGATACCGCACGAGCAGTCGGGCAGCGGTTCTCGTACCCGCAATCGCGATGCGCACGCGCAGCCCGCGATCGGCTGCTGTTCGTCGCAGTTCTTCCGCAATCGTTCGCGCCTCACCGAACAATCGCGTCAGGCCGTTCAGATCCAGCACGATTTCCGCGTGGCTGCATACTTCGATGCGCGGAGAGAACTCGCGCGCCACCTCCGCCAGAACATCAGGCGGAGCGCCTTCAACCGTCGACAACGCACCGAACATGGAGCACCTCATCGCCGGGTCCAAAGAACAGGACCCGGCCTACGGCACGACCGCGCGTACGCGCACGTCGCCATCAATCCGCTTCCGCGGCGACACCACCCGCACGCGGAGATCAACGCCTTGCAACAACCGGCTGCGATCGGAACCGCCCGCCCATGTCGATCGACCAGCCAGCGACAACGTCAGCCCGCCGGCGCTGCGGGCCAATGGCTCCGGTGTCAGCAGCACACATGCCGTGTCACTCCCCTCGATGACGCGCTGCACGCGCGGCCACGTGGTGAACGGAATCTGCCTGAGCCTTGCCGGTGGCACATCAGCCAGATCGATCGCCACGAGACTGAACCCGCCAGCCTGCAGCACCAGGTTGAGCGCTTTGAGCGCGCGATCGGTGTCACGGTCGGGATCCGGGATCCGGGATCCGGGATCCGGGGACCTATCGTTCGATGTTCCGAATCCCGGGACCCGGGCCCCGGGCCCCGAGCCCCGGATCCACAGCAATCGATCGAGATCCACACCCGCTGCTGTGGCCGACGCGACGTCGAGCCGATCGCAGGTATCGATCAGAGCGACGATCTCGCCCCGTTGCGTGGCGGCTGCCATGAGCTGAAGCAGCAGCGTCATCCGTCCGGACGAGCACGGTCCGCTCAATTCCGATAAGTGACCGCGCGGCAGGCCTCCCCTCAGACAGGCGTCCACGAGGGGCACATTCATGGGAAGCAGCGACGCAGGATCCGTCCCCTCCCACGACGGCAGCGTTGTCGTCAGCGTGCGATCGAGTTTGCGGGCACGAAGGGCGGATTCGAGGACGGCAACAGCGGGATGCGCCATAATTTTCGCTCTATCTTCGCCAGACTATACGATCGAATTGAGATGGCGATCAAGAGGCGAAAATCACTCTGATTATTCAATATTCAGTGAACTGTGACCGAAGGCCGAGAAAGACCGTCAGCACCAGCGCCGGCCACAGTTGAACCAGAAGGCGATCGACTGAGGTGGTGACGTGCCACGTGATGTCGAACGGCGTGGTGACGTAGACGACGTAATAGGACACGAGCATCAGGCCGAGAACCAGCGTCATCACTCGCACCGATCCGCCGACACGAACGGCCATCCAGATGGCTACGAGACTCACGAGCGGAAACACCGCGTAAGCGAACGGCGCACTCCAGCGCATCGCGTGCTGAGCCACCAACTCGATGACAGTGGCATGGCGAGCGGGATCCATGAGTCGCGTCAGGATGACCGTCAGCGACTGTCCCTCGACAAGGCCCGATGAGGGCGCCAGCGCCAGCTTGAACCACACAACCGCGATCAGAATCGGAGCGGCGCCGGCGATCGACCACAACAGCTGCCGGCCATCGCGACGACGCACAGCGACGACGACAGCAACGAGGAACATCAGCAGCACAAAGACGACGCCTTCGTTCTTCGTCCATGCGGCCATCGCACTGGTCGATCCGGCGACGAAGGCCGGGATTCGGGATTCGGGGGTCGGGGTTCGAAGCACATCTCCAAAGGTCACGGCCACCGTCGAGACGATGAAGCACGCCAGTGGGACATCTGCAGCCTGCGACGGCACCTGCGTGAGAAACGTCGTGGCGCCAAGCATCACTGCGCCGGCGATCCATCTACGCTGACCATCCAGCGTCGTCACCACGAGCGTCACGCACGCGATCCCGAAGACCATCGCGATCAGCGCAGGACCGAGCGTCGATTCGTGCCCCGCATAGGCCCACACGCGGGCGACTGATGCCGGCAGCAGCAACGGGTAATCAGGCTGCGACCACGCAATCGAAAGGAACTCGCGCCAGGATCCATCACCACCGCGAAACAGAAACCGCGCGTGCTGGTTCCAGATCGCCCACGCATCCCAGTCGCCATGCGGCGCGGCCAGGGACGATGCGACAGCCGACGCAAGGGCGACGATCGCAATCACACCGAATGTCACAGGCAGGAGCCAGGGCTCTCGGCTCTGGGCTTTCGGCTCTGGGCTCTTGGCGGCCGATGTCGTCCACCAACTGAGCGCGGCGACAATCGCCCAGGTCGCGACGTCGATCAGAACGAAAGCACGGCTCACCGGTGCGATTCCACTGAAGATGAGAGCGGTGGACACGACCGAGGAGAAACCAATGCCGAGGCACAGCGCGAGTGCAAGAGACGCAACGGCCGCCCGCGCGCGCATGACTCCCGCCGACCGATACAGGACGACTCCGATCGCGCACGCGGGGAGCAGCAACGCGATCGCCTCTCGCATTACTGCGTACGCCTCTGATACACGCGGTAGCCTTCTTTGGAAGTCGCAACAGGCTCGAAGCCGACGAGCCGCGCGTCGCCAGCCGCGCGCGCTGCGTCAGGCGCCACGATCACGAATTCCAGATCGGTCCGCTTCTCGACGACACGCGGGGCGAGCGTGTACTGCGCCACGTAGTACGTCATCACACGATCGGCGCGGTCGTCGTCAGTGTCGTAGCGAAGAAAACCGACTGGCCCTGAGAGTGGCAATGCACGCGACAGCGCCCGAAACTCCGCCTCGAGGGCCGCCACTGGATCCGCGCCACGCATCATCGCGTAGCGGCCCGCGGTTATCACAGACACGAGTGCCCAGACAACTACGACGAGAGAGATTGCGCGCGTGAGCGAAGGACGCACCGGAACAAAGTGTAGGACAATGCAGAGAGATGACGCAGACGATTGAGTTGGGTGTTGATACCTTTGGCGATGCGACGGTGGATCACACCGGAAAGCAGCTGACGCAGGCCCAGGCGCTGCGTGACGTCGTCGAGCAGGGCGCGCTCGCCGATCAGGTCGGACTCGATTTCTTCTGCGTTGGAGAACACCACAGGAAGGACTTCTCCGTCTCCGCGCCCGAAGTCGTGCTGGCGGCGATTGCGAGCCGATCGAAGCGAATCTATCTCGGGTCCGCGGTCACCGTCCTCAGCACAGATGATCCGGTGCGCGTCTTCCAGCGATTCTCGACGCTCAACGCGATCTCCAGCGGACGCGCGGAAGTCATCGTCGGACGCGGCTCGTTCACGGAGTCGTTCCCGCTCTTCGGCTACGACATGTCCAACTACGAGGCGCTCTTCGAGGAGAAGCTCAATCTCTTCGCTGAGTTGCTCAAGGGGACGCCGGTGACGTGGGCCGGCAAGCTGCGCGCGCCGCTGTCGAACCAGCTGGTGTATCCACCTATCGAGAACGGGACGCTGCGCACGTGGGTCGCTGTCGGCGGCAGCCCGGAATCAGTGGTGCGCGCGGCGCACTACGGGTTGCCGTTGATCCTCGCCATCATCGGAGGAAGCGCGCAGCGATTCGCGGGCTACTCGCAGCTGTATCGGCAGATGCTCGAGCGATTCAACAAGCCAACACTCCCGATCGGCGTACACTCGCCAGGGCACATTGCGGCGACCGACGAACAGGCCAAAGAAGAACTCTGGCCGCACTATGCCGGACTGATGAATCGAATCGGCGCCGAGCGCGGGTGGTCGCCGATCGGCCGCGGCCAATTCGAACGTGAAGCCGGCCCTGACGGCGCGCTCTACGTCGGCTCCCCGGAGACGGTGGCGATGAAGATCGTGACGACGATCAAGCTGCTCGGTCTCTCGCGCTTCGAGCTGAAGTACGCCAACGGCACCATGCCGCACGACACGCTCATGACGAGCCTCGAACTCTATGGGACGAAAGTGGCCCCGATGGTGCGCGAGCGACTCCACGACTAGTCGACGGTAGGCAGTAGGCAGAAACCTACCCTGCATACCGCTTACTGCCTACTGGCTCCTGCCGTCGCACTAATCCGCACGCCTCCACCGCTCGAGCGGAGGCGCAGCAACGCCCCGCCGCCGTTGATCTCACCGCGCAGCGAGTTGCGACTCGTGCCGTGAACAGTGACCGGCAGATCGGAGTGGACGTCGCCACCGGACGAACTCGCGTCAATCGTCAACGCGACACCAGGGTCCAGTTCAGTGCGCACGCCCCCGCCTGACGTGGTCAACTCGCCACCACTCTTGTTTCCCGCGCTGAACCGTACCGTGACCGGGCCGCCGCTCGTGTGCGCCTCCACGCGCCCGCCGGCCCCGCGCACCTGAACTCCTCCACCGCTGGTCGAGGCATAGAGATCACCGGAGACGGTCTCGATAGCGATCCCGCCGCCACTCGTCGTGGCTCGCAGACTGCCACGGACGCCCACGATGTCGATGCTGCCACCTGACGTGCTGGCGACGGTGTCACCACCCAAATCGCGCATGCGGATCGATCCACCGCTCGTCGATCCCTCGACCTGTGCCGAGACCGACTCGACGCGCAGACTGCCGCCCGACGTGCGCACGGTCAGCCGGCCATCCAACCGGGACGCATCGACCGAGCCTCCGGCCGTCTTGATCGTGGCTGCCGTCTTCGACGGCACATGCACGACGAATTGCGTGTTGTCGCCGAACCAGTCGCCGTTCCAGAAGCCTTTGATCCAGCTTCCTCGCCGCTTGACCGTCACGGTGACAGCACCCGGGGTCTCGTTGAACTGCACGTCGAAGAGATCGTTGAAGTCATCCTTGCGGGACGTTACGGTCACCACCGCACCGGACGTCGAATCGCCGGTCAGCGTGACCGTCCCGATATCCGAATCGAGCGTGAAGGTGCCACCAGGCTCGAGCGCCAGCCGGCGCTCGGTTTTGAAGTCGGCCCAGGCCGGTGACGCGAGGAACGAAATTCCGACTGCCAGTGCCAGAAGCGTCTTTGTCCGGGTCATCGCTCTCTCCTTCGAACACGGCGGCTGTAACAAGCGGCGTGCCGTTCGATTGACACGGGATTTGACGAGATCCGACAGGCAGACGTTCATCACCGGGATCGTCCGTCCCACAAGCGGTCGCGATTCCGCACTGGACTAAGATTAGGGGCGTTCGTGAGCACCGCATCTGCCCCGGTCCCCGACCCGCACTTCAGAACTGCTGAACCCACGCCGGCACCCAGCGCGCTGAACCGTATCGCGGCTGCGCTGACCTATCGCGACTTTCGCGTGCTCTGGTTCGGTGCGTTCCTGTCGACGATCGGCACCTGGATGCAGAAGGTCGCGCAGAACTGGCTGGTGCTGACGATCACTGGAACCTCGTCGGCGTTCTTTCTCGGGCTCGATTCGTTTCTCGGCGAGCTGCCGATTCTGCTGCTGACCGTGGTCGGTGGTGTCGTGGCGGACAGATACGACCGCCGCCGGCTCCTGCTCACCTCGCAGTACATCCAGATGGGCGCGGCGTTCACGCTGGCGGCCATGGTGTTTTCAGGGCAGGTGCACATCTGGCATGTGCTCTCGCTGTCGGTGATCACCGGCCTGGCGCAGGCGTTCGGCGGGCCGGCCTATCAATCGCTCCTGCCATCGCTGGTCAGCAAGGACCACGTGCCGAATGCGATCGCATTCAATTCGATCCAGTTCAACCTGGCCCGCGTCATCGGACCGCTCTTTGCGGGCGCTGCGCTCGCGACCCTCGGCATGGTTGCCTGCTTCGGCCTCAATGGGTTGTCGTTCCTCGCCGTCATCGCGGCAATCCTGTCGCTGCACATCCGGCACATCCCACCGGCTGCGCCAAAGCGCATGCGTGAGGAGTTCAAGAGCGGATTCGAATACGTGCGAGACCGTCCGGCGTTGCTCGGCCTGGCGGTGCTCGGCTTCGCCGGGACCTTCCTCGGCAACCCGCTGCTCACGTTCCTGCCGCTGTTCGCGCAGGACGTGTTGCACGGCGAGGTCACGCAGTACACCTATCTGATGTCGAGTGCGGGTGCCGGCGCTGTCGCGGGCGCGCTCGTCGTCGCCTGGCGGGGCCGCTTCCCGCACATGGGCCGCACCGTGCTGATGATTCAGATCGTCTTCGGCGGGCTCATGATCCTGTTTGCGATGACGCGGATCTTCTGGCTGAACGCCGCTCTCCTGTTCGGCGCAGGCGCATGCATGGTGATGGTATTCGCCACGCTGTCATCGCTCGTCCAGCTGAACGCGCCCAACGAGATGCGCGGCCGCGTGATGAGTCTGTACATGGTGGCGTTTCGCGGCGGAATGCCGCTCGGGAGCCTTGCCGGCGGATGGCTGGCGAACTTCGCCGGCGCACCAACGGTTCTCACCGTCAACGGAGTGCTCCTGAGTGCCGTCGCATTCGCCTTCCTCGTGAAGAATCGCACGATCCGCGAGCTCTAATCCTGACGCGCAGAATCTCCTCCGGCCTACTTCGCGGATCCGAGGACGAAGCCGATCGATCGCTCGATTGGGTTGTATGACGTGCCGTAGTCGGGCGCGGTGATGTTGTTCTGCACATCGCGGTCGGCGGATGCACCCAACACGTTGTAGACCTTCAGTCCCGCCCGGAAGCGATACTTCCTGAAGCTCCAGCGACGTGACAATTGGAAGTCGAGCGTGTGCACGGTCGGCAGCCGGCCTGCTTGATTACGAGCCCCGACGAAGTCCTGGAACTCGTTGACCGCCGAATACGGGAACCCGGATCGCACTTCGAGCACCGGCGCAAAATCCCATTGCCCTGGCAACCCGACGTTGCCGCGCACCATCACCCGGTGACGCACGTCGGTCGGCAGGTAGCTGTTCTCGTTCGCGCGTACCAGTGGATTGCGGAAGTTACCGTAGAACTGATCGTAGTTGTTGAGGTCGGCCGTGCCGCGCGCCCAGACGTACGAGAACGTGAGGTCGCGCCGAGTCCCGCCGAGGTATCTCGTCGTCGCCTCGAGCTCTCGATAACGCGATACGCCGGTACTCAAGAGTTTCATCTGTCCCGCTGTGGAATCCGGCACGACGATGTACTCATGTGAGCCGGAGCGTCGCATGAATCCAAGCTTGACGAGCAGGCGCCGGCCGAAGCGCTGATCCCATTCGACGTTGCCGACGGAGGCTTCAGGCGTCCTGAGGTTGCCGTCAATCGTGTTGGCGAAGGCGACCGCCGGCCCGAGGGCGACGCCGTCTGGCCCGAAACGCCGGACGACGCGCGACTCGTACTGCGGAAAGGCCTCGATATTGAGGGCGGTTCGCGCGACGAACTTCCCGTATCCGCCCCGGATTATCGCGCGCCCTTCTGGCAGAACGGTCACGGCCGCACCCGCACGCGGTGACCAGTTGTAGCGATGCGTAATCGGATCGCGGTCCATGCGCAATCCCAGCTCGGTCGTGAAACGGGAGCCGAGGCGCCAGCGGTCCTGACCGAAGAGGGCGACCTCCGTGCCGGCCACTTCCTGTTCCGTCGGTCCACCGAAGATCGTTCGCTCCGCGAGCGAGCCGTCCAGGCGACGCACCTCCACGGGACGGTTCTCGCTGGTCCCTTCGAACCGCGCCCACTGCACGTCGGCGCCCGTCTTGATGACATGCTCGCCTCGCCAGTTGCGAGTCAGGCTGATGGACTCGACCCACTGAAAGCTGCGCACGTGCCGCTCCGACGTATTGAAGTAATTGCCGCTCTCGGTTTGAGGAGCGATGGTCAGCGGCTCGAGGCCCTCAGGGTTGACTTCGATCTCGAACCGGCGGCCGGCGATCGTAGTCTCGATCACGACGTTCGGCGACAGCGCGAACCGATCGAGCAGGCCCGCAGACCAGCCCCCCTGTTTCAGACCAGCCGTCGCTTCCGGCGGACGAAACGTGTTCAGCGTCGCGTTGGTGATGTCGCGCGGAAAGATGATCAGCGCACCACCGACAGTGTGGCGCGCTGACAGAATCGCGTCCAGGCGAGTGAACGAATCGAAGCTCGTGAGCTCGATGTCCGGTTCGTTTGGCAAGCTCTTGACCGGCGTTTCCACGAATCTGTACTGCACGTCCTGCGCAAGGAACACGCGACCGCGGTGAATCGGCCCGCGGACCGAGAAGCGCGGCTCGAATCCACGAATACCGCTGAATCCCTTGCGAAAGCGCGGCATGAGACTGCCGGGTTTGAACTCCCATTCGTCGGTGCCGCGACGCGTTCGAATCTGCGTCACGCTCGTCGAGAAGCGGCCGAACTCCGCAGCGAACGGGTTGGCGAGCACTTCGACGGACTCGACGCTCGGCGCCGGCAGTTCGAGATCGAAATCTCCCGTCGATGGATCGACCAGGCTGGCGCTGCTCACCTGCAGGGCGGCCTGGGTGGGCTGTCCGCCCTTGACGCGCAACCGTCCGTCGGGACCGCGGACGACGCCAGGGAGTAATGGCAACAGGCTCTGGAAGTCGTCACCCTCGAGCGGCGACGACTCCATGAGGGTGCCATCGAGCATGTCGCTCAGCGACACCGGCTGAATGCTGTCTGTCGGTGACGGACTCGCCGCCACGACGTCGACCGTCGGCACCGTGAACGTCAGCTGCACGTCGAGCAGGACTTTCGCAACCTCTCCCGCACGAACATCGAAGGCGGTCGATGTGCTGTCAACGAATCCCGCCCGCACCGCCCCGAGCGTGTATCGCCCCGGCGGGACATCCGGGAAGACCACCTGTCCCGCGCCGTCGCTCAACGTCGTCGCCAGCACGGCACCTGACGGTTGTTCGCGCAGTTCCACCTGCGCGCCGGGCAGTTGCACCGTGCCTTCGAGCGTGGTCACGGTCGCCACGACACGGCCGCTCGTCGGACTCTGCTGAGTTGTGGGTTGTTGAGCGGCGGGTAGTGCTGCCCCAAGCATCAGGAGGAGTAGTGGAATCATCGGCACCCGAACAGACGTTTCAGGAAGCTACGTCATGTTCCGGCTCTGTGTCACTTCAATTCAGATGCTGCCGCCGGGCTCGGATCTGACGCCCGCTAAGAGCCGCCCCCGATCGTGCCGATAAACCGAAGAGCGGTGTACAGGTGTCAGACCAGAGACCGGAGACCGGCGAACGGCGAACAGGCGCGTGGCAATGCCCGACATGCGGACGGAATATTCCGCGGAATGTCGAAGTGTGCCGATGTGGGAGCGAACGACGACGCCTCGAAGCGCTCGGCTACAAGTTTGACAGGGAGCTCCCGGTACCAGCGGCGCCAGCCCCGCGCACGCGTCCGGTGCCTTCTCGGGATTACGGCCTCGCGGGAACGCTCTTCGGCTATCAGCGCGACACCGACCTCGGCGCTCCGCTGCGGATAGGACTCAAAGTCGTCTTCGGTGCCGCAGTGATCGCGCTCATCGTTGCGCTGGTCCGTTACACGCACTCGGAGCCGCTTCCGACTCGAGAAAACGTTCAGGTCCTGAGCACTCTCGATGCGTTCACACGGAGCGCCGTACCCGAAGTGGGCAATACCATTCCGGCGTTCATCATCAGCGCCGGCCGGCTCGGTGTGCTCGCCGCAGAGGGAACACCAGACGACCTGGTAAAAGGCATTCAGGAAGCCGATCTGAGGCAGGGCTTCTGTTCGCAGAGCGTCGTGAATCAAGTGCGCCACGAGTATCCCGGCTTCTACGACCACTGGCCGAACGACAAGCTGGAACGGATGGTTCTCGAGAAGTACCCGGAGTTCGCGGATCGTGTGTGTGTGCTTTCAGTGCGCTTCGACGCCCCGGCGAGCGACGTCATCAAGTACGAGCTCAAGCCCCGAACACTCGCCGGGCACGCGCTCCTGTGGTCGCGCACACTTTTTCTGGCTGCTGTGTTCGCGGCGATTTGCCTGAACCTGTACTACCGGCTCATCGTCAGGCCGCTCGTGACGGCGCAAGCCGCAGCCTGAGCTTCACAACAATCCATCACGTGAAGCTCTGAGCGAAGAGCGCGTCGATCGCTCGCGCACCGTTCTCTTTCAGCGTTCGCGTCCCGGTGCCGGTGAAATGCTGGTGGGTGATCACGGGCTCGCCGGCGACTGACCGCGCCCACGCGTCACCCGTCCACGTGAACCATCCGTTCTTGTCCTGATCGAAGACGTAGAGCGGCTTGTTACACAGCTTCGCAAACTCAGCGCCCCAGCCCGTCCCGCCGCGGACCGTCCCATCGTCCTGGACAGTACCGATGACGTAGACCTCCTGGCCATTGTTGACCTGATACCAGAGCGTCTGCAGCACTTTGCGAAGCGTCGGTCCCTCGGTGTACCGGCGATTCATCAGCCGCGACACATAGGCGAGGCTCACGTCGCCCGTGAGCAACTCCTCGTGGTTCAGCACACGGACGCCGCGGTGACGCTCGATCTTGTGGCCGTCGAACGTGAAGTTCACTTCCTCAACGCCATGCCGCTCGGCGCACGCGCCAAAATACGCTTCAGCACCCGGTGCGCCACCACTGAAGAGAATGCAGTCGCTCGGCTTCATGGGAATGGATGATACATCGTGGCATCATCATTCACCGTGAACACCCCCCGCCGCTGGCGCGCTGGCGAATCGATCGACGACTACTGCCGCGCCTGCAAGACCGATCGCTCTCACACCGTGATCGTCGTCGACGGCACCGGTCACCCGCTTCGCGTGCAGTGCGGGTACTGCGAAAGTCAGCACAACTATCGAGGCGGTCCGCGGATCGATCCGGTTCCACGAACGACGTCGCCCGCCTCGGCAGCTGCGGCGCCGGCACGATCGAGCGAGCCTGCCCGCAGTCCGTCTCAATCCGCACCTCTTGTCAGCGAACGCGAAAGGATCGCCCCACCCATGGCTCTGTCCGACCGACCTGACGATCTGGAACTGCTGCTCCGTCGCATCATTCGTGAAGAGGCCGGCGTCACGCCGGTTGCGCCGGCGCCGAAGTGGCGAGGCGGCACGATGGTGCTGCGGCCGGCCACGCCAGGACTTCAAGAGAAGACGTGGCCGATCGAAACGTTTTTCCACAAGGTTGTGATGTTGCGTAATCGCCTGCGCAGTCTCGAGCAGCACGTCAACGCGTCGGACCTGCCCGACGATGTGAAGCTGAAGCTGCAGGGATATGTCAGCGGATGTTACGGCTCGCTCACCAGCTTCAATCTCCTCTTCGCGAACGAAGAGGACCAGTTCAAGGGAACAGGCGGCGACTAGCGTCGAGTGTCACGCTCTCCGCTCGGCCACGCCCTCGCATGGAGTCACTCCACCGTAAACGCCAGGTACATCAGCGCGCCTCGGCGCTCCAGCTGGAGCACGAGCGGCGCGCCGGGCTTCGCGGAATCGACGGCCTGGCGCAGTGCCGCCAGATCCGAAATCCACTGGCCGTTGACGGCGTGGATCACGTCACCGGGCTGAAGACCGCCGTCGTCTGAATCGAGCGCGCCCGCGCTCGCAGAGGCCACGACGACGCCTGCCTTGGCCCGCAGCGGCAGGGACGCAGCCAGCTTCGGATCGAGCGTCGCGCCGAGGATCCCGAGACGCGGCACGATGTTCTCGCGCGGGTCGGTCAGCAGGGTCGCGGCCGACAGCGGGTCGGCGCGCTCCGCCACCGTGACGGTGACAGTGGTCGGCTGGTCACCACGGAGCACTTCCAGCCGCACCTGATCACCGACCGCGCGTCGATACAGGTTGACGTGCAGCTGCCGGCCGTTCTCGATCGGCTTGCCATCGAGAGTCAGGACCAGGTCACCCACGCTCAACCCAGCTCGATCCGCAGGACTGCCGGGCGCAACATCGGCGAGCACGGCACCCTGCTCCCGCTTGAGGCCGAGCCCGGCAGCGAGAATCGGCGTCACGGTCTGCGCGCGCACGCCGATTTCTCCTCGACGCACGCGGCCACTGCGCTTGATCTGTTCGAAGACCGTCCGCACGATGTTGCTCGGCGCGGCGAAGCCCGGACCGGCGGTGGCGACACCGCCAGACAGGATCAACGTGTTGATCCCGATCAGCCTGCCGCGGGCATCGACGAGTGGTCCTCCGCTGTTGCCCGGATTGATCGACGCATCGGTCTGGACGTAGACCATCGGCGATTCGGGCTCGAGCTGACGCGCGACGGCGCTCACGATGCCGAGAGACACGGAATTCTGCAGGCCGAGCGGGCTGCCAAAGGCGAGGACCATCTGGCCGGCTCTCAACTCGTCGGAGTCTCCGAACGGCAGTGCCGCAAGCCCGCGTTCCTCCACGCGCAATACCGCGAGGTCGGTCTCATCATCGATGCCGATCAGACGCGCCGGAGCGACTCGTGTCCGTCGCGCCAGCACTGACTGCCCGGATCGGGTCGTCGGGATCTCCACTCGGATGCGCGACGCGCCGCGAACGACGTGCGCGTTGGTCACGATGTAGCCTTCGGGATCGACAATGACCCCTGAGCCGCTCGCGCGCTGAGTGGTCACGAGACCCGATTGCTCGGTGACCACACCAGCGACGGGCGTCAAGCCGCTGGTGATCACCTGCACCACACTGGGGTCGACAGTACGAACAAGCGCCTCGATGGAGTCGTCGAAGTCTGCAAGCGAGGGAATCCCCTTGGCAGGCGCTCGTTCCTGGCCGTACACCGGTGACATGAGCGCGAGCAGCGTGGCGACCACTCGCAACGAGGACGTGACGCACCCCTTCATCCCAACCTCACTTGAACGTGCCTATTCTGGTCCGCCTCATGCAACCCGAAGCCCAGCCATCCGCCGCCCGGGTGATACGATGACGCTGCGCCGGATTGCCGCGCGGATACGCGTGAGCGGCCCGCTGCGACAGTTTTATGCTGCCGCTCGCTTGTGTTGAGGCTTTCAGCGAAGGCTCTCGGCAACATCCGTCGTGCCCATAAGGGAACCGACTTGCCCAACCGGACCAACACAAGCGAGTTCTCAGGTTAATGGCATCTTCTCCCAGACCGACGCTCGATCCAGTTGTAATTACCGCGATGATCTGTTCGGGCGCCGTCGGCGCCCAGTTCATCGCCGGCAAGGCAACCCGCGACGCACTGTACCTCGCACACCTGGATGTGACCACATTGCCGGCGATCGTGGTCGCGACGGCAGTGGTTTCGATACTGCTGGTCATGGCCAGTTCGCGCAGCCTGCGGTCCATCACCCCTGGTACCTTTGTCCCCGCAGCCTTTCTGCTCAGCGCGGCGTTGCTGCTCGGCTCGTGGCTGCTGCTCGGATGGTCGCCCCGGCTGGCCGCGCAACTCGTGTACCTTCAGATTTCCGGGCTGGGCCCGATGCTCGGGTCGGGCTTCTGGCTGATTGCTACTGAGCGATTCGATCCGCACACGGCTCGTTTGAACTTCGGACGCATTGCCGGCATCGGCACGATCAGCGGTCTCGTGGCGGCGCTCGTCACCGAACGAATCGGCGCGACCATCGGCATCAACGAGATGCTCCCGCTGCTCGCCGTGCTCAACGTGATCTGCGCGTGGCAGATTCGCAGCCTGGCGGGTCCGAAGGTCCTGACGATTCATGACAAGGCAATGGAGGTCGCCCCGGACCTCGCCGCGACATCGCCGCGCTCGGGCCTCCGTGTACTGGCGGGCGCGCCGTACCTGCAGGAACCTTGCAGCGCTCGTGCTTCTGGGCACGGTGTCTGCGGCCTTCATCGACTACGTCTTCAAAGTACAGGCGGTCGAGGCGTTTGGCCGGGGCGATCGCCTGCTGCAGTTCTTCGCGCTCTACTACGCAAGCGTCAGCCTTCTGGCTTTCGTCGTGCAGAGCGTGTCCGCCCAGCTCGTGCTGGAACGCCTCGGCCTCGCAGTCACCACGGCTACACCGTCGCTGGCCCTTGTCGTCGGCGGAATCGGCGCCCTGGTGTTTCCGGGACTGAGCGGCGCCCTCGCCGCCCGCGCCGGCGAATCCACGCTTCGCAGTTCCCTCTTCAAGACAGGGTACGAGATCTTCTTTACGCCGATCGCCTCGCACGACAAGCGAGCGGCCAAGTCGATCATCGACGTGGGATTCGATCGCCTCGGTGACGCAGTGGGTGGCGGACTGATTCAGCTGCTGATCATGTTGCCGAGCGCATCGCAGTACGCCGCACTGGTGGGGGCAGCCATCGGGTGCTCGGCGGTTGCTGTCGCTGTGGCGCAACGACTGAGTCGGGGATATATCCACACGCTCGAGCGCAGCCTGCTCGATCGCGCCGTGGAGCTCGAGTTGTCGGACGTCGGCGACATCACGACGAGAACGGTCATGATGCGGACGATTCGCGCGCCTCGGCCGAACCTGCCTCGACCGACGGCCGAACAGGGGCCGCAGAGCGATACGCGACCCCAGGGCGAAACGACACGGATTCCGACGCCGGTCAACGACCCCGAACTGCGCGAGATTGTGGCACTGCGGTCGCGCAATCGCGACGCGGTGCTGCAGGTTCTGCGCGCAGAAGAAGGGCTGCCGGCCGCGCTCATTCCACATGTGATTCCACTACTCGCCTGGGATCCCGTCGCTGAGGACGCCGTTCGGGCGCTCCGGAAGGTTGCCGAAGAACGTGTCGGCGAGCTGGTCGATGCGCTCCTCGATCCGAACCAGCCGTTCGCGTCGCGTCGTCGTCTCGCGCGTGTGTTCTCCGTCTGCGTCTCGCAGCGCGCGATTGACGGCGTCCTGCTCGGCCTCGAGGATCTGCGATTCGAGGTCCGATTCCAATGTGGGCGATCGCTGGCCTCCATCCTCGAGAAGAACCCGCGCATCCGCATCGACAAGGAACGAATCTTCGACGTCGTCCGGCGCGAGGTCGCGGTCGGGCGCCCGGTGTGGGAGAGCCATCGCCTGCTCGACACGGTCGAGGCCGACGCGCGATCGTTCGTTGACGAGTTCCTGAAAGATCGTGCAGGGCAGAGCCTGGCTCATGTCTTCACGCTGCTCTCGCTGGTGCTGCCCACTGCCCCGTTGCAGATCGCGTATCGCGGTCTCCATACCGACGACCCGGGCCTGCGCGGCACGGCCCTCGAGTATCTCGAAGGCGTCCTGCCTCCCGACCTTCGCGATCGCCTCTGGCCGTTCCTGACCGACCGTCCGCGGAAGCAGAGCGACAGTCGCGCCCGCGACGAAATCCTCGCCGACCTGCTGCGCTCGAACGAGTCCATCATGCTCAACCTGGAGGAGTTGAGGCGCCGCACCGGAACCGGACCACCCTGAGCGCAAAACTCATTCGGAGTTGGGCGTTTGGGAGTTGGGAGTTTATAGTGC
Source organism: uncultured Acidobacteriota bacterium (assembly GCA_963772955.1). Lineage (GTDB taxonomy): Bacteria > Acidobacteriota > Vicinamibacteria > Vicinamibacterales > UBA2999 > Gp6-AA40. Next base: position 220,853 of record CAVYZF010000003.1, read on the forward strand.
CCATATGACCCCGCCACGGCAGGTGCTCGCCAGGCGAGAGGAGACCATAACCTCCGATTCGCGGGACTCTGGTCGAACCACTCGCCTTCCGACGGAACTCCTGACGGAGCAGGTTACACGGCTCACGGTCTTTGCAACCGTCGCGGCCGTCCTCTGGTCGTTCGCGCTGCTTCTCGACATCGCCATCCTGCCTGCGCTCTCGGCCACCTGGGTCAGGAACTGGCGCATCATCCCGCTTGAAATCACCGGTGTCGTCGGCTCCGCCATCATTCGCTGGTATTTGAGCCGCGCGGAGACGACCGCCGAGCGCAAGAGCACCATCGGCTTCGCGATGATGCTGATGAACGGCGCGCTCATCGCCGCCGCGAATGCGTGGGCGATGCCCGCGCTCCCACCCGAGGCTCCGGAGATTGGGCGCCCGTCGTGGATCGCACTCCTGATTCTGATCTTCGCGATGATCGCGCCCGGCGCGCCCCGCAGGATGTTTTTCATGTCGATCATCGCGGCATCGTTCGATCCGCTGGCGTATCTGATCCTGTGGTTGGCGGGCGGGCAGGCGCCGACGTTCGTTCGGCTGTTCATCCTCTGCTGGCCGAGTTACGCGTGTGCCTTCGTCGTGGTCGTGCCTGCCAAGGTGCTCCATCGCATGGGCCGCCGTCTGAAAGAAGCGCAGGAGCTTGGCAGCTACCAGCTGATCGAGAGGCTCGGGCACGGCGGCATGGGCGAGGTGTGGCGCGCGGAACATCGCCTGCTCGCACGCGATGCCGCGATCAAGCTGGTTCGTCCCGAGGTGCTGGGCGCGCGCAACGAACAGGAAGTGCAGTCGACGCTTCGCCGCTTCGAGCGCGAGGCGCAGGCCACCGCGGCGCTCAACTCGCCGCACACCATTCAAGTGTTCGACTTCGGCATCACGCAGGACGGCACGTTCTATTACGTGATGGAACTGCTCGCCGGGCGCGACCTGGAATCGCTCGTGCGCGAGTTCGGTCCTCTGCCGGCAGCGCGGACGATCTACCTTCTCCGCCAGGTCTGTCACTCCCTCGCGGACGCGCACGCCCGCGGTCTCGTCCATCGCGACGTCAAGCCGGCCAACATCTACGTCTGCCGGATGGGTCTCGACTACGACTTTGCCAAGGTGTTGGACTTCGGCCTGGTGAAGATGAGAAATCGAGCCCGCGCTGATTCGTTGACCACGGCCGACCAGAGCACGACGGGGACGCCGGCATACATGGCGCCCGAATGCATTCTGGGAGACGTGGACGTGGACCGCCGTGCCGATGTCTATGCCCTGGGATGCGTGGCGTACTTTGCGCTCACGGGCACTCTCGTCTTCGAAGCCGAGAACTCGATGCAGATGCTGATGCATCACCTGCACACGCAGCCGACGCGCCCATCCGAACGTTCCGAGCTGCCGATCCCACGACAACTCGACGATCTCGTCATGGCATGTCTCCAGAAGGACCCGGCGTTGAGGCCACAGAACGCCGGCGAGCTTCTAGGCATGGCATACGGATGTCAATGCACTGAAAGCTGGGGACAGGAGGATGCCCGAACGTGGTGGAAGGCCCACCTGCCCAATCTCACTGGATCGTTAACAGTCGCGACACCAAGAGATAGCACGGAGCACGTCGTATCGGTGTAGCATCGGAACCGATGGCAAAGGGCTCGTCGTTTCCGACCGAACACAAGGGACCACTTGATCGCGCGTTGTCGCTCTTCACCGATGTTCGCGCCGGAGAAGGCGTGGGCGCCCTGCTGCTCGCGACCAACGTCTTCTATCTCCTTGCGTTCTACCAGGTCCTCAAGATCGTTCGTGATGCGCTCATCCTGAGCGAGTCCGGAGCGGTCGCCGCCAGCTACGCTTCAGCAGGAATGGCCGCGGTGCTCTTCGTTTTCGTACCGGCGTACGGAGCGATCGCATCGCGGGTGAATCGCGTCTGGCTGATCTCCGGAGTCACGATCTTCTTCGCGTCCCATCTCCTGATCTTCTACGCCCTCGGTTCTACCGGTATGCGCATCGGCGTGGCGTTCTACATCTGGGTCGGCGTGTTCAACATGGTGGCAGTCGCCCAGTTCTGGGCGTTTGCCAACGACCTCTACACGAACGAGCGCGGGAAGCGATTGTTCCCGTTGGTCGGCGTCGGCGCATCACTGGGCGCGCTCGTCGGCGCGGGCCTCACGGCGTACTTCTTCAAAGGCATGGGCCCATACAGCCTGATGCTGATCGCGGCGTTCGGGCTGCTCGTGCCGGTCGCTCTGACGATCGTCGTCCACAGGCGCGAGGGCCATCGCAAGGACGCAAAGAAGGATGAAGCGGAGAAGCCGGTCGGCGGACCGGGCGGATTTACGCTGGTCTTCCAGCAGCGCTACCTGCTCCTGATCGCCATGCTGGTGCTGGTCTACAACCTCGTGAACACGCTCGGCGGGTTCATGTTGAACACGGAGATCGAACAGGAGGCGACGCGCGTGGCCGCCGCCACCGCTGGAGCAAGCGAAGAACAAGTACGAACCATCAAGGCTGGTGTCAGCGGCACCCTGTCTGGCACCGTGGGGACCTACGTCAACCTGCTGGCCTTTGTGCTGCAGGCGTTCTTCATGTCGCGCATATTCAAGTATGCCGGCGTGCGCGGAGCGCTGTTCATCCTGCCGATCATCGCCGCCACGGGTTACACGTCGATCGCGCTGCTGCCCATACTGATGACCGTACAGTGGACGAAGATCTTCGAGAACAGCACGGACTATTCGATCCAGAACACCACGCGGCAGGCGCTCTTCCTTCCAACGAGCCGCGAGGCGAAGTACAAGGCCAAGCAGGCCATCGACTCGTTCTTCGTGCGCTTCGGCGACATGTTGCAGGCCGGCGTCGTGTACCTCGGCGTCCAACTGGCGTTGAACATCCGCGGCTTTGCCATCGTGAACCTCGTTCTCATCGCTGTCTGGTTTCTCATCGTCGTCGGCATCCGCCGCGAGCATCAGAAGTTGACCGGCGCGGAAGCCGTCGACGAAGCGGCCTGATTTCAATTCACCTGGACTGCTGATTCCCACCTTCCGAGGCTCTGTCCTCGGCGTGTTACGATTCCGTTACATTGTCGTTACACGCAAGCCCTGCGTGGTCTCCACTCGTAACTCTCACCGAGGTGACATGGCCCGTTTCAGCCTGATTCCGCGCGACGAGCGCTTCTTTGAGGATTTCGTCGGCATGGCCGAGGAGCTTCGTGGCGGCGCCCGGCTCCTCAAACAGATGCTCGCGGTCGAACCCCCGGACGTCTCGAAGGCAGACGCCATCAAGGACCTCGAGCACATCTGCGACGGCCGGACGCGAGCGATCATCGATCGGCTGAATCGCACCTTCGTCACGCCGCTCGATCGCGAGGATATTCACGCGCTGGCGATTTCGCTCGACGACGTGATGGATGCGATCGATGCGACCGCAGCGGTCACGCGTCTTTACAAAATCACGCGCGTCAGGCCAGGCGCCCGTCGGTTGACTGAGATCATCGTCGACGCGACCGACCGTCTCTGCGAAGCGCTGGCGGTACTCGAGAAGAAACAGGGTGTCGTTGAACTGTGCGCACGCGTCGATCAGCTCGAGCGCGAAGCCGATCGCGTGCATCAGGACGCCATCGTCGCTCTCTTCGATGAAGAGCACGATCCGATCGTCGTGATCAAATGGAAAGAGATTCTGGACTTCCTCGAAAACGCCACCGACCGATGTGAGGACGTCGCAAATCTGCTCGAGGGCGTGATCGTCAAGCACGGCTGATGGATCACACGCTTCTCGCAGTACTCACGCTGATCGCAGTCGCGCTCATTTTCGACTACATCAACGGTTTCCACGACGCGGCCAACTCGATCGCGACCGTGGTCTCGACCCGCGTGCTGTCGCCCGGGAAGGCCGTGATCTGGGCGGCCTTTTTCAACTTCGTTGCGGCGTTCGGATTCGGCACTGCGGTCGCGCAGACCGTCGGCGCAGGCATGGTCGATCTCAAAGTGGTCACTTTGACAGTGATCTTCGCCGGTCTCACGGGGGCGATCGTCTGGGACCTCGTGACGTGGTACTACGGGCTTCCAACCAGTTCATCGCACGCGCTGTTCGGTGGCTATGCCGGTGCGGCGGTCGCCAAGGCCGGCTTCATCGCGATCATCCCGAGCGGGTGGACGCGCACGATCATCTTCATCGTCCTTGCGCCATTGATTGGCCTCGTCGTCGGACTCCTGCTGATGACCATGAGTCAGTGGGTCCTGCGACGTCAGACGCCGCGACGCGTCGATGGGTTTTTCCGGAAGATGCAGCTCGTCTCGGCGGCGGCCTTCAGCCTGATGCACGGCGCCAACGATGCGCAGAAGACGATGGGCATCATCGCGGGAGCACTGGTGACAGGGGGATTTCTCGACAGGGGGCCAGACGGAGCACTCCCGATTCCCTACTGGGTCATCCTGCTGGCCAACGGGGCAATCGCCCTGGGCACTCTATCGGGCGGCTGGCGCATCATCAAGACGATGGGCACGAAGATCACGAAGCTGCAACCGATCGGCGGGTTCGCAGCCGAGACCGGTGCTGCCCTCGCGATCTACTCTGCGACCGCCCTTGGAGTCGGCATCAGCACGACTCACACGATCACCGGCGCCATCGTCGGTGTCGGCGCGTCGAAGCGGCTGTCCGCCGTGCGTTGGGGAGTTGCCCGTCAAATCGTCTGGGCCTGGGTCCTGACGATTCCCGCATCCGCGTTCATCGGTGGCCTGACCTACGAAATCTTTCGAGTGCTGTTCGACGCACCCTGAACGCCCGGCCGCACCCTGCGGCGATGTAGCATTGAGCTGACGTGAACATCCTGGTCGCCGAAGACGACCGCGACATCGCCGATCTCATCGCTCACTACGTCGAGCGATCTGGTTGGACGCCTCACACCGTTGGATCGGGCGATGACGCGCTGGCGCGCGCCCGCAAGCAACCATTCGATCTCGTGATCCTCGACGTCATGCTGCCGGGCATGAGCGGACTGGAAGTGTGCCGCGCGCTTCGTGCAGACAGCGCGACCAACGCGATCCCGATCATCATGGTCACGGCGCGGGCCGAAGAGACGGACCGCATCATCGGGCTCGACATCGGCGCCGACGATTACCTCGCGAAGCCGTTCAGCCCCAACGAACTGGTGGCACGGATCCGGGCCCTGATGCGCCGTTCGAAGCGGGCCGAGCCCGAGTCGCACACGATCAAGTTCGGGTCGCTCGTGATGGACCTGGAGCGCCACACGGTGATCGACGGCAGCCAGGAGGTCAAGCTGACCGCCAAGGAGTTCCTCCTGCTCCAGTACCTCCTGCAGCACCGCGGGCGCGTCCTCTCGAGGGACGTCCTGCTCGGCGATGTGTGGGGCTACAGGTACACGGGCGGGACACGAACCGTTGACGTCCATGTCCGGCGGCTCCGGGAGAAGCTACCCGTGCTGGTCGACGGCCTCGTGACCGTGAAACAGTTTGGTTACAAGCTCGACGAACAATAGAGTGGCCGCGCAGGGCGGCACTCGCATATGAAGGCCGGATTTCGCACGAAAGTCTTCATTGGGGCATTTGCCGCCGCGGCCTTGTCGCTGCTGGCACTGGCGAGCCTCATGGCCTGGCAGGTCCGTGAGCGGCAGCGGACCACCATCGAGCGCCACTTGAGTGACGAGGCGTATCTCGCGGCGGACCTGCTCTCAAAGGCCGTCACGCTCGATGATGAACCAGGCCTCGACGCCGAAGCCGATCGACTCGGCCAGCTGATTTCGGCCCGGGTCACCTTCATCGGCGAAGACGGCCGTGTGGTCGGCGACTCCACGCAGACTGAAGCGGAGCTCCGCACGCTTGAGAACCATCTGACACGACCTGAGGTCGTGGCGGCGCGCGAGCACGGATTCGGCAGCAGCGAGCGATACAGTGGGACTGTCAGCACCGACATGGTGTACGTCGCGGTCCGTGCGACGCACCCGATCGTCACGTACGTCCGCCTCGCACTCCCGCTGACCGACGTCGATGCGCAGTTGACAGCCATCGTGCGCGCCACGCTCGGGGCCCTGGCTGCCTCCATTCCGCTCGCGCTGCTGGTCTCGTGGTTCTTCTCCACGTCGCTGTCACGGCGTGTCAGCGCCATCGCGCGCGTGGCGGAACGCTATTCGTCGGGCGACCTGACCCGACCGATCTACGACCACGGCTCCGACGAGCTCGGTACCGTGGCCCGCGCGCTGGACGATTCCGTCCAGCAGCTCGGAGGCCGCATCGAAGAGTTGTCGCGCGATCGGGCGCGCATGGAAGCGATCCTCAGCGGCATGGTCGAAGGCGTGCTCGTCGTCGATCGACAGGGACGATTGCAGCTCGTGAATCGTGCCGCACAGCAGATGCTTCGCGTCGAGCCTTCGGCCACAGGCCGGCCGTATCTCGAGGTGATTCGTCACCCCGACATCGCCGCGCAGCTGACAGCGGCGCTGCACGGTGAGGAAATCGGCGGGCAGGAGCTGACGCTCGCGCGCGATCCTGGCCGGACGCTCCTGACGCGCGCAGCCCCGGTCACCGGCCCGAGCGGTGGCGCGGTCCTGGTGCTGCACGACATCACCGACCTGCGCCGCGCCGATCAGATCCGGCGCGACTTCGTCGCGAATGTCTCCCACGAGCTTCGCACCCCGCTGACCGCTATTCGCGGGTACGTCGAAGCATTGCTCGATGGGCCCGCTGACGCGGAGAACACCCACAAGTTCCTCGAGATCATCGCGCGGCACTCGACGCGCATGGAGCGGCTGGTCAAGGATCTCCTGCGGCTTGCGCGCCTCGACGCGCGGCAGGAGCTCCTCGAAACCGCTCGTTGCGATATCAAGCAGATCTTCAGCGCGGTGACGGCCGATCTGGCGCCGACGATCGAGGACAAGGGACAGCGAATCGCGATGGACGTCGTCCCCGAGGCTCGCCACGTCGATGGCGATCCCGCCAAGCTGCACGACATCATCCGCAACCTCGTCGAGAACGCCGTGAACTACTCACCGGAGGGTGCCGAGGTCAGGCTCGGGGCCGCACAACAGAACGGCACCTACACGATCACGGTCGCTGATTCGGGTCCGGGAATTCCGAATGAGGATCTGGCGCGCGTCTTCGAACGCTTCTACCGTGTGGACAAGTCCCGATCGCGGCCCGGGGGAACGGGCCTGGGACTCGCGATTGTGAAGCACCTCGTGGAGTTGCACGGTGGTGAGGCGGTCGCCGCAAATCGCCCGGAAGGTGGCGCGATGTTCACTGTGAAGCTGCCGCTCTCCGCGGACAACTAGTCGCGAACAGCCCGGGCCAAGTCGGCCACAAGAGAAGTTTCAGCTGTGGCGCGTCTCGGCCATGGCTGCCCTCAAGCCCCCACCCAGACCTGTCGATAACCCACTTTGAAACAACAAACTCGTGACGTGAATGTTTCTGTGGTGTAAATTTATCTATCGTTACCGGCCTCCAGGCAGGTCCGAAATGCTTCACCGTTACCAGCCTGATAGGGAATCCGAGGTTGGCTATGTCGAGCACGGTCAGGAACTTGGCTCTAGTTGTGGTCCTTGCGTCGATAGTGGGTCCGCGGCCCGTCCAAGGCCAGGCCCTCGCGGATTCAGAGCGGTCCACCTCCCTCAATACCCCCCTCCGCGTTACTAACCCCACTCTGCTGGCGAGCCTCCAACGCATCTGGCGTGGCAGCCAACTCTGGCGAGAAGCCGTTGCGAGTGTGCGCCAGACGGGGCGTTACGTGGTCGTGGCGACTCCCCCGGACGTGACGCTTACGGACCGCAACCGGAGTCCTCGTGTGTTCGACCGAGGCCTCCTGGCTGAAGCGATCCCGCTCCTCGACGAGGAGGCTCAGGTACCAACCGTCGTAGTCGTCGTGAATGTGCGGCTGCTCCAGGACATGCACGATACACGGCTGTCAGCGCCCCGGGACATCGATGCCGACCTGGACCGCATCCTGGTGCACGAGGTCTATGGCCACGCCGTACCCTATCTGCTGGCCGGCGATCTATCGGGGCAATGTGCGGATCCGAAGCGCGGGGAGTCCGTTTCCGACGCGTGTGCCATCAGCCGCGAGAACGCTGTGCGGGCCGAGCTTGGCCTTGGTCGTCGGGCCGATCGAGGGCTGTATAGCCTGGCACTCGCGAGGACGGCGCACTAGTCTTCGGTGCAAGTGGCACGTCTGTTACACCTGTAACGGACAGCGGCGTCTTCGGCGAGCGCGCATACAACCAACATGATGGTGTCTGCGTACAATGAAGGACCGTGACGCTGCTCGCGTACTCCCTCAAGATGACGCTCTACCTGGTGGCTGTCCTGTGGAGCGCCGCTTCTGCGATCCTTCTCTTTCACCGATACATGCAGCACCGAACCCGCTTCTTGATGTGGAGCTCCATCGGTCTCGCCGGCTTGACCGTGAACAACGCCGCACTCATCATCAACGTCGCGCTTCCTGATTTCGACCTTCGACTCGCACGGCTGATTCCATCGTTGATCGGCCTGGCGTGTCTCCTGTACGGACTACGCTGGAGCACCGAGTAGGAGGCAAGCGCAGGTCCTGCCTGCCAGTCTCGCCAAGTCCCGTCTCGATCGGCGCAGTGTTCATCGCAGATCAATCATCAACGACGTAGCTGAAAACCTTCCAGCCGCCATCCTGTTCGAGCATCGACCCACACACGCGCAAGTCGAAATGCATGCCGCTGGCGTCGCGCACCTGAAACGTCGCGTCCCGACGTACCCGATAGGTTCCATAGTCGCTGTCGGCCGCAAATCGCACGTCGATCAATTCGTAGCGTTTTCCCCCCTCGCGCGAGAGCACGCTCGTCAGTGCCTGCGCACTCTTCTGGCGCAGCTCGCCCCAGACGTAGGAGAACGGCAGATTGCGCTCCGGGCGCGACGCCGGCAACCGAGGCCACACATGATCCCGGAACTCAGTTTCGTTCAACGCCAATGCTTCCAAAGCCGCCCGGTCTCGGCTCGCCAGTGCGTCGAGCACCGCGGACGCGAGCGACGATGGTGACGGGTGAGTATTGGCCAGTGGAGGCACGCGGCCGCACGCCGCACTTGCTGCGAGCGCCAACACGCCCGCCCAGATTTTCAGTCGGTTCACTTCAGTCAGAGTACACGAGGTGATAGGAACGCGGGGGCCCAGGCCCCCGCGTCATTGGAGTGTCTTTCGAAGATGCAGAACCTTGGCGTCAACCCGGTTCGCACCCCCCGCGATCAGTTCTGCGGGAACGACGTCCAGCCGGCCATCCAATTCGGTGCTGGCGCCGGCGCCACGGCGCCGATGTATGTCGTGACCTCGAAGAAGCCATCGTTGGGCGGAATGGCCGGTGCGAGCTGTCCTCCAGCCAGGGTGGCGATCGATGATGGCTGGAAGTTCGGTGATGGATGATTCGAGCAGGCGGCCGTCGAGACGCCCGGGTCCTGGTTCAACACGATGTTCGAGAACCGGCCGGTGGTGATGAACGCCTGAACACTCGAGTGCATCGGTGCGACAGGAGCGCTGCCGGTCACGCCCATGTTCCAAGCCACCCCAGCGTCCATGAACGACGTGCCGTTGGTGACCTGGGTGGTCGTCGCAGCGTCGCTGATTTGGAACCCAGTGCTCTTGAACCCGGTGAGCAGGAAGTTCCGAATCGTGAACGCCGTCCCGCGCCGGAGGTTTGCGCCACGAGGGCTCTCGCCTCCCTCATTCCTGTCGGGGTCGCCGCACAGAGTGATGTTGTAGATCTGCGGGTTCGACCGGGGCAGCACGTTGTTGTTGAACTCGTTGTTGTCGGCCTCGATCCCGTTGTCCGCGTCATCTCCACGCTGCGTAACCGCCACGAATTGCAGACGCCCGGTCCAGCCGAACGTCCAGTCGACGCTGTCGTCCGCCGCATTGGACATCACCAGATACTTCCCATCGGCAGTCCCGCCGAACCACTCCATCGCGTCGTCACGGCTCATGTGCGCCTGCACGTGATGAATGACCGTTCCGCGGCCGACAGCCTGGAAGGCGATGCCGTTCAGCTCGTTGTCCGGGCTGAACTCGACTCCGGAAAACTCGACCCGGACGTACTGGAGGGTGCCGCTGTTGTCGTTGGGATCATTGCCACCATAGACGCCAGTATCGCCTTCTCCGGCTGCCTCGCCAGAGCCGAAGTTCAGCGGCGCACGGCCGTTGATGATGATGCCTCCCCAGTCGCCACGCCCTCGCTGACCGATAGGTTGATCGCTCGTGAAGACAATGGGAGCCGATGGCGTGCCGATCGCGTTCAGCCGTCCTCCGCGCTCGACGATCAACGTGCCGACGCTGCCGGCCTCGCCGATCACGCGTGTGCCTGCCGCGATGTTGAGGGTGCCGCCTGACCTCACGAAGACCGCGCCGCGTAGCACGTAGTAGTTCGAGCTGACCCAGGTCTCGTTAGCCGTTACCTCACCCGTAACTACGATGACGGGCTTGTCGATGCCTGGGACGTTGACTGGCGGTGCCTGCTCAGACGCTAGCCGGGCGGTCGGGGCGATCGCGAAACCTGCCGCGACCGCGATCCCAAATAGGATACGTGAGAAATGCATGATGCCTCGTGTGCTCCTTGTCGATGTCATGGCGCGTCTCAGAACAGGCTGTAGCTGAAGGTGACCGTGTAGGAGCGACCCGAGCTGTACAGTCGCTGAGTTCTGTCCACCTGCAACGTTTGCGTCCAAAGAAAATCGCTGTCCGTCAGGTTCTCGAGAGTGGCGCGAATGGTAAGGCCGCGAAGCTTCTGCGCCACCACCATGTCGAGCGTGCCGCGACCCTGTTCGACGATGTCCGGCGCCTCGTTGGCCCCGACGTCCGAGATGCGATCGCCAAAGTAGTTGTAGAGCGCACGCACGGAGAAACCTCCGAAGAAGGCTTCTCCCCCGACGTTAAACAGGTTCTCCGACTGTCCAGCAAGCGGCCGCTCTGCCGACGTCTGGACGCCGAGCTGCTCCGGCGACAGCGTGATCTTCGAGTCGACCCACGTATAGTTGGCGTTCACGAAGAAGTGCGAACCCAACTGGCGGCCCAACTCCAGCTCGATGCCAAAGTTCCGGGCGTTATCGGCGTTCTGGAAGGTGACGATCGGGTTGGCCGACGCGATGACCACGCGCTCGATCGGCTTGTCGAAGTACTTGTAGAAGACACTTGCTGCCACGACGCCGCGTCCCCCACTGAACATCTCCCAGCGGCCATCGATGTTCTGAATCAAGGCGCGCACCAGGTCGGCGTTTCCCTTCACGGCACGGTTGCCAACGACGTCGGTGAACTCGAACTCGGCCAGCTCTCGGAATTCCGGACGATTGACCGTCGTGCTGTAGCTGAGGCGGATGTTGGAATTGGCGGTGGCGCCCAGCACAAAGTTCACGGCGGGGAAGATGTCCGTGTTGTTGTTCTCCGCCTGCACCTCGCGGGCGAACAGACCAAACGGATCCTGTGTGGTGACAGTCTGATCGAATCCCTCGACGCGGGCACCCGCGATGAGCCGCGCGCGACCGCTCAACGAGAGGTCCACCATTCCAAACGCCGACGTCGTGGTCTGGTCACCCTTGTACGCGTCCGTCGGGCGCGTCTCCTCGTTGAGTCGCATCGCAGTGCCGATGTTGCTCTCGACGAAGATCTGCTCCGGCGGCAGAGTGTTGTCGAAGAGAAGATTGCCGGTGTCCGCCTTCTGGGTCGTGATGGGAATGTAGTGAAAACGCCGTGACAGGAAGTCGCGATTGCGATCCACGTAGTTGAAGCCAAACTTGTACTGCGTTGCCTTTCCACCGGCGTTGCTGAGCGTTGCCCAGTTCAGAGCCACATCGACGGTATCGTCGTCGAGCGTGTTGAACATGCGGAAGCCGCTCTGCGACTCGTCGGCGTAGGTATAGACGACGTTGGGAGCACTGTTCAGTGCCCGCTCGTAGAGCGTCTCACGCAGATCTGGTTCGTCGCGCGAGGCCCGGGCGAAATTGGCCCGCCAGTCCAGTCGGCTGTTCGACAGATTCTGGAAGAAATGCTCGCCGCTCAGGGCGTTCGAGAACAGCCCTTCTTCGATGAACTGCAACCGGGAGTTCTGGTAGTCACGGGCGTTGTCGAGGTTCTGCCCCTCGAAAAACCGCCCCTCGTCGTGGCCGGTGTGCGTATAGAAGTTCTCGAAGCTGAGACGCTGGTTGGTCGAGAATTGATACGCGAAGTTGGCTACGATGCCGAGCTGGGCTCGCTGCGTGCCCGTCTGGATGTGGTAGTCACTCGTCGCTTCGAGCGCATCGGCGTCGCCAATCCTGTAGAAGCGGCGATCCTCGTCGATGAACTGCTCCCTGTATGAGTGACTGACGCTCCCGATGACGCCGAACTTGTTGTTGAACCGATTGCCGAACGTCGCGCTCCACGTCTGCCCAGGCGCGCCGCTGTCATTGACCGGCCGCCAGACGTTTTCGAACAATTTGCCGTATTCCGTGATCTGACTGTTGGCGAACCCCACGTCGGGCGTGTAGATGCCCTGGCGCACGATCTTCGTCGACGGGATCCCTGCTGGCAGCGCCCGCGCGCCGTTGTCATATCCCCAACCGTCGCGGCTCCCAAGCGGGCTGAGCGGAATATCGTTACCCGTCGCAGTCGTGAAGTAGCCGATTCCATAACTCAGATCGACGACCGGATCGGACGGGAACTTGATCGGCGTGATCTGGACGAGCCCTCCGGCGAACTCCGCCGACTTGTCGGCTGAATAGGACTTGCTCACCTGCACGCTGTCGATGAGACCTGTGGGGAACATATCCAGCGGGACGACTTTCTTGTCGGGCTCCGTCGTGGGGATAACAGAGCCGGCCAAGGTCGTATTGCTGTAGCGCTCACCCAGACCACGCACGAAGACGTAGGAGTTGTCGACAACCGAGACACCCGTCACTCGCTCCATGGCTGATGCTGCGTTTCTGTCGCCGTTGTCTTTCATCTCCTGGGAGCCGATGTTGTCGGTAATGACGGGCGCCTGCCTGCGCTCGATGAGCTGCGCTTCAGCCGACGACGTCTCCACGTCGACCGCTTGCGCCTGGACCACGACCGTCTCGGTGAGTCCCTTCATCGTCAGACCGATGTCGGCGGCCACCGAGCGCTGATCGCCCACCTCGAGGTTGATCAATCGCTCCTGGTAGCCCTCGAGAAGGACTTTGATCACGTGCTTGCCGGGTGGCACGTTCAGCACATACCGTCCGTCGACGTCGGTATAAGCGACGACGTTTGTGCCGACTACTTCGACAGGAACACCCGGCAGCAAAATCGCGTTTGCTTCGTCACGCACAACGCCCGTTACGCGCACTGTCTGTCCCTGAGCGATGCCGACCACCGGTGCCAGGACGAGCAACAACGTACATGCTGATAACAACTTCACGGCCCTGCTTCGAACGTTCATAGGCTCCTCTGCCGCTTGAGTGATGCGTGGCAGTCGGAACCTTATCTGTGGGAGTTGATCGCGAGACAACGAACCTGTTACGCCCAGGTTAATTACGGAGCGAGTCCAGGACAGCTAGGTTCTCGAATAAGGGGAAGCAGAAATCAGGCATTTGACCGGCAGTTCCTGATAAGCGTTCGTTCACCGGTTATCCGGACTCCAGACATGTAACGCGTGTGTCACGCGTCTCGTCTTTCTGAGTGGATCGGTACACGTCATCGTCACGTGTGATTTACAGGTATGTCGTGCTGTGACGTGCAACTCTCGGCTCGAAGGACATACCGCGAGCAGACCGTTGGGGACGCCAGCTGTGGGTAACAGCCAGGGCGGCGTCCGTCCGAACATGCCACCGCTGCATCCCCCGGGCCGTAGCCACACGTTTTCTGCTATTCTCGCGGCGTCTGCTCACAATGAATTGGCGACGCGGGCCAGGGTTACATCTCACCGTTCTTGCCGGCTACGTCGCGACAGCGCTGGTTTTCTCCTGGCCCCTCGCGCTCCATCTCAGTACACACCTCTCCGGCCCGCCTGACGGCGATACCGGCGTTTATGTCTGGAACCAGTGGGTCTTCCAGCACGAGATCCTGGTGCACCGGCGTCTGCCGTTCTTCACCGACTTGATCTTCTCGATGACGCAGGAAGCAAACCTGAGCCTGCATAACTACACCTCGTTTCAGAATCTGCTGGCCCTGCCGCTCTCCGGATGGCTCGGCGTCGTTGCGACGTTCAACATCATCTTCCTGTTCATGTCCGTGCTGACGGCTTACGCCACGTTCCTGCTGGCGAAGCACGTGACCGGCCGGCCGGCGGAGTCGTGGCTGGCGGGGCTGTTGTTCGCGTGGAGTCCGCTGCTCGTCACGCGCGGCATGGGCCACTTCAGCCTCGTGGCAGCGGCACCGCTTGCGATCTTCCTGCTCGTGCTGATGAAGGCGGACGGACAGGAGCGCTTCCGCGACGCGGCGGCGCTCGGCGCCGTCGTCGCGTGGGCGGCAACGGCCGACGCGTACTACGGCGTCTACTGCCTGTTGATTGGCGCCGTCTTCCTCGTCGCCCGCATCTTCGCGATTCACGCCAGCCCGCAGTCGGGGCGCTCGCGCGCGTTGCGGTGGGCGATCGACGTGCTGCTGCTTTGCACGGCCGGCCTCGTGAGCGCCATTGCAATCACCGGCGGCTGGACATCCACGATTTTCGGTCACGCGATTTCCGCGAAAGGCCTCTACACGCCGATGCTGGTGCTCACCGCGCTCGCGCTGCTACGCGTGGCCTGGCACGTCCGCGCATCGCCACGACCGGGCGCGCGAACCGACGCGTGGAGACTCGCCTCCTTGACCTTGGCTGCGGGACTCGTCGCCACCGCAATCCTGTCACCGGTTCTCTATGCGGTGGGCAAACGAATCAGCTCGAGCAATCTCACGTCGCCAGGCATCATGTGGCGCAGCAGCCCGGCAGGCGTCGACCTGCTGGCACTCGTCATCCCAAATCCGAATCACCCTCTGACTCCTGCCTGGATCGCCGACTGGCTGACGTCCTTTCAGGGTGGATATCTCGAGAGCGTCGTGTCGGTCCCGATTGTCGTGTTGACAGTGTTGATTGTCGCGTGGCGCATGGGATGGCGTCCGTCACGCTGGTGGGCGATGCTGGCGGTGACGTTTGGAGCGCTGGCGCTCGGCCCGTTCATTCATATTGCGGGGATGAACACCTACATCCCCGGACCGTGGGCCCTGCTGCGATACGTACCGATGCTCGGCCTCGCACGAACGCCTGCGCGATTCTCGGTCGTGATGATGCTCGCAGTTGCGGTGCTGTTTGCCGCGGCGCTCGAATGGTTCGGGCGCAGATACCCGACATATCGCCCTGCGATGCTGACGATGGTCGCGGCGCTGCTCGTGGCCGAATTGCTGCCGGCCCCGCTGACACTTCACTCAGCGGCCGTTCCGAACTTCTATCATCGCGTCGCAGCGGCGACGGGCGACGTGCGCGTCCTCGAACTGCCCACCGGTGTTCGCGACGGCGCGTCCAGCATCGGCAATTTCTCCGCCCGCTCGCAGTACTTCCAGACGATGCACGGTAAGCCGCTCATTGGTGGCTATCTGTCGCGTGTGGATCCGGAGAGCAAGTCAGAGGTTCGCCGCATCGACATGATCGATGCGCTGATCACTCTGAGCGAGGGAGGCGCGATCTCACCGGAGCGCGATGCCGCGCTCGTGGCCAGCGGTCCGATGTTCGTCCATGATGCGAACCTCGGGTTCGTCATTGTCGATCGCCTGCGCTCGTCACCAGCACTGATCGACTTCGCCACTCGCGCGTTGCGCCTGCAGCTCGACGAAGTGGACGGTAATTTCGAGCTGTTCGAGCCGATGAAGTAGCGGCTACCTTACGTACAGCGCGAGGCGGGGAAACGCGAAGCGGCCTGCCACATCGTCGATGATGTTGACCTGACAGGTATACAGGCCAGGCCTGAACGCGTCGGCCGGCACCTCGAATTGAAACAACGCGGCACGCCGATCGGCCGCGTCGAGATCCGAGCGCTCGACGAGTGGTGTCTCGAAGACCTTGACGGCTCCGCGATAGAACGCGAGGCTCGTCTTCAAGAGCGCCGAACCGCCAGGCGGAGCCTGAGGCTCATACACCTCGTAGTAGAAGTACATCTTCTGATTCCGATCGACGACATGCGTGAGGCTCGGGAGGAGCTCGACGCCTTCGCGAACGAGCGGATTGTCCGTGCGCGGTCGTCCAGTCGCGGACCGGATCTGCGTGCTCAGCGTGACGGAGCTGACCTTGACCGGCGCTTGACGAAGATCAGGGACGAACACGCCAGACTCGAAGGAGCCCATCGTGCCATTCGCGTTCTCGCGCACGACGACCTTCACGACGAAGCGTCCGGGTGGCAACGTCAGGCCAGCCTGATACAGCAATTGCCGCGACGCGAGACCTGACGCGTCCGCCGCGATATCGAGCGTCTCCCGGAAACGACCCACCGGCCGTCCCTGTTCATCGCGAACGATCCCGAGCACGTCGAGCGTGTCGCGCGGCGGCGATTCACGGAGAGCGCCACCAGGCACGGCAACCGACAGCGGCACGTAGTAGCGATCCGGTCCCAGGCGAAACCAACCCGCCGACATCACGACCGGCAAATCGGTGGCCGAGACCGGCGCGGCGAGCTGTTCCTGGAGCTGACGCTCGCGATCCTGGCGATTGGTGTGAGCGAAGTCGCGCTCGGCGTAGTAGCCGGCACGATGCTCGACGCGAAGGCCAGGATTTTTCACCCGCACGGTGATGCGGCGGAAGCGTCCGTCCTTCGACGCATTCGTGCTGTTGTAGCCGAGCAGGTAGTAGAGCGAGGTGTCGCGCTGCACCTGCGTGAAGGCTTCACCGAAATCGTTGGTGTCGGTGAACGCACGTCCACCAGTGTCGGACGCGAGCGTTTGCAACGTCTCCTGCGATGCAAACAGGCGATCGAACTGCTGATTGACGCCTCGACCCGAGAACGCGCTGACGCCTCGAGCGCTCGGGCGCGACGCATCGCCACCGGGAACGATCGCCTGCAGCCCGCGTGTGTCGACCGGATAGATCGACATGTTCGCGCGCACCGCGCTGCTCGTGGTCGCGCGCAACTCGACCTGATTGTCGGTTCCGCTTCGCGTCATGCCGCCGCTGAAATAGAGCACCGACTTCTTCTGTTCGATCGAACCGAGCATGTCGGCCAGCGTGCGCAGGCCGCGCAGTCGCGCGTCGTTGTTGAAGAGATCGTATTCGGCAGCGTCCGCGGTCACCGCGTCTCCACCTGCGGCCGCGGCCTCGTCGGTGGCCGCGGTTTCGGCGGCCGGCGCATCGAAGGCAGTCGCATCGACTGCAGTGAACTCGGCGAGCGTCGTCTTCACCTGCCTGCGATCACCGCTGAAGTCCGAGACGACCTTGAGCGTCGTGTCAATCGTCGTGATCGCCACGAGATCTGCGTCGCTCATCTGGTTGTCGACATAGTCGGCTGCCGCACGCATCGCGCGCTCGAGCTCTTCGGGCTGCATCGAGCTGAGATCGAACAGCAGCACGATCAGGCGGCGCCCGGAGAGATCTTCCCGCCGCACCGGCGTGGCAGCTGCGGACGCTACGGCGGACGGCGCTGGCGTTCCCGGCTTGAGCAACTCGGGCAGTGGCGCGGCCGGCTGCGGCGTCGTCGCGATCTCTTCGACGTCGAACGACGTCACCCGCTGCGCTTTGTCGTCCTCGCGTACCTCGAAGTCGGCTGCCGTCAGGCCGCGGACCACGGCGCCGTTGCGATCGCGAACGACGACGTCGACGACGACGAGGTTGACGTCGGTTCGAAAGACCGGCTTTGGCGTCTGCTGCGCCGCGGGTACTGCCGCTAACAGCACGATCACGAGCAGAACTGCAAAGGGGTCTGACCCCGTCCTATTTCTGCACATCAGAATCGGAACCTCACGCCCAGTTGAACCGTTCGCATTGGGCGAATGGTCACGACCTGACCAAACGTCGGAGAGTTCACCACGGAATCGATCGCCCCGAACCGGACGGTGTTCAACACATTCGTCGCCTGGAGCTGAATGGAAATCACTTGCGTGTTCGAGAGCCGTACGTCACGCGTGAGCGACGCATCGACCTGCTGACTCGCTGGCCCGACGATAGTGTTCCGCGCGGCCGACCCGAACGCGCCCGTGGCCGGAACCGCGAAGGCCGACGTGTTGAAGAACCGAAGAAGCGTCGGCTCATCGATCGAGATTGGCGCGCCGGTGTAGTCCGCTCTCAACGTGCCGTTGGTGCCACGCGCCACATCCGAGGTGGCCCCCACCAGCCGCGCGGTGAATGGTGTACCCGACTGCGCAGTGAACGCGGCCGACATCGACCAGCCTCCAAAGAGCGCCGCCCACCCACCTCCCGTGGTGAGCCACTGCCTGTTCGGACCGAACGGGAGATCGATCTGCAGGTTGCCGGTGAGCTGATGGCGGCGATCGAAACTCGAGAGGCCCCACTCTGCCTCGAGGTTGCGATCGTCCTGTGCCACGACGCGCCCGCCCCCACCGATGGAAGAGGCATCGTCTCGCGACTTCGCCAACGTGTAGCTGAGGCTTCCTCCGACGCCCCGGCTTTGCTGCTTGCGCAGCCGGAACGTGCCCGCGTGGAGAATCGAGGCGCCTTCCGAGCTTTGCCAGAGGAAGGCCTGCACTCCCTCGATCCGCAGCCCAGCGGGATCACGATTCGGTGCGCGCAAGACGTCGAGATGTGTCCCGCGAGTCCCGGTGTAGCCCGCACCGAACTGCCACCCGCGGCCGGCGTTGCGATTGACGTCGAGGTTCCACGTCTGGATGACGCCGAGCTGATAGTTCTTGTCCACGCCGAAGTTGTTCGTGGTGGTGGACGCATCGACGTTTGCAAACGCGTCCGAGAGCATCAGCGGATCGGTGGTCGATCCGACGTTCGTGCTCGTGACCGCAAACGGTGGCTGTGCCGACAACTGGCGCGCGATGGCAGCATAGGCACCGTTGTTGAAACTGATGCCGAAGCCGCTGCGGACGATTGTGCGCGGAGTCACCCGCCATGCGAGACCGACCCGAGGAGCCACATTGTCGTAGTCGGGATAGACGAGGCTCGAGGGGAACTCCCCGGTGTAAAGGCCGCTACCTCCGGCCAGCACCGGATCGACGGCCGTGAAGTCGAGGGCTGCATCCAGGTTCACCATCCGCCCCTTTGCTTCGGTGAACGGCCGCACCCCTTCGTAGCGCACGCCGAGGTTGAACGTGAGGTTCCCTCGGACACGCCAGTCGTCCTGCGCGAACAGGCTGAAGGCTCTTCCCCGCAGGGCAACGCCGTCGGTGTATTGGACACTCGCCTGCTGCGGAGACCCGAGGAGAAAGTCCGCGAAGTCCAGACCGTAGGAACGGACGATCTGTCCCGGAGCGGAATACAACCCGGTGAACACGAACGTACCGCGCGCATCGCTGTTACTCACACCGTCCGAGTCGTCCATCCGGAAGTCACCGCCGATACGAAACGCGTGGGCTCGAACTGGACGCGTCGCGCTGTACGTCATCTGGATGCGTCGATCGGTGCGCGCACTAGGTGCCGCATCACGCACGCTGGTGAGACTTGAAAACGACAGGTTCGGCACACCCCACTCGAACGGGTGCGTCGCCACACCGGCGATGCCAGCGTTGCCCGCAACATCGAACGCGCCCGCGAATGCGTTCCTCGTGCTCGACCTCGAACGCGTGCCCGTCACCTGCAGGTTGTGCACCCATCGATTGCGAAGGATGTTGAGCGACACGGGCACCGACCACGACGACCCGATGTTGGCGCCACCGAGCAGCTGAAACACGTTCACGACGTCCGCGTCGTTGTGACGATACTGAAGCTGCGCGTTGAGTACGACAGCGGTACCTGAACGTCCGCCGCGGCCGCCGCCACCACCTCCACGGCCAAATCCACCGCCTCGTCCGAACGGTCCGCCACCACGTGCCGGAGTGGCCGAGAAATTGTGCGTGACGCGCACGTCGATGCCATCCGATGTCGAGAGCGCCGTGGCGCTTCGACGGTAGTTCTGCGTCACGCCAGGAAGATTGGGGATCGGGATGTATCCAAGCAGGGCGAGTGCTGAGGGATCCAGTCGAGATTGGGGGATGACCCCGCCTCCGAACGGAAGACCTGTCGTCGGATCGACTGGGCCAACCGAGAGGCTCGAAAAATCACCAGCACGCATCGCCTCGCTCGGGACCGTCGCGTATTGATCGACGAGGTTCGTCGAGTGACCGCCTGAGTAGTTGACAAAGAACGTCGTGCGAGTCCCGTCGTACACACCTGGGATTCGCAGCGGCCCCCCGATGGTTGCCCCGAATTGCTGGCGCGCGTAGCTCGGATCGGTTTGCGAGTTGGCTCGAAGCGGATACGGCGACGCATCCAGCACGGAGCCGCCGAAGTTGTAGTTCGCCGATCCTTGCAACGTGTTGCCGCCGCGTCCTCGCCCGAAGAAACCTCCGCCGCCTCGTGCTCCGAACCCGCCGGGTCCGCCTTGAGGGCCCGGACCAAATCCGCCCGGACCACCGGTGCCTGCTTGTGCGCCAGGGAACGCGCCGGGTCCACCACCGGGTCCGCCAAAGCGCGGACCGAATCCCTCAGGCGGCTGTGCACCCGCCGCCGCAAACTCACCACGCCCCAGCGCCTCGAGTCGATCGCGAAGCTGCCCTCGATCGAGGTTGACCGCCTCGCCGGTCACCGCCACCACGCTCGTCGAGGCCTCAGCTGAAAAGCCCGGCGGCAGGAGTCGCGTCGCGGGATCCCCATCGTCGATGGATGTCGACGAGTTGTCCGCGGCCGCCGCAGCGTTCGACTGAACGAGTTGCAGTTGAGAGAAGCGAGGCTGCCCGCCTGGCTGCCCTGCGCCAGCGCCAAGACGATTCGGCCGGCGGAGCGAACTCGGCGCTTCGATCACGGGACCAGACGCCTGTCCCAACGCCGCCTGCGCACGCGACGTCAGCACAAGCTGCACATCCAACGGGACGTCGCACGAATCAGCTGTGACAGCGAGTGTCTGTTCGAAGCGAGCGAACGCAGCGAGCTCTGCGGACACCAGGAACTCGCCCTCCGGGACCCTCAGGCGGTAGGCACCGTTCGGGTCAGTGGATGTGGCGGCCACGACCTGACCTTCACGCGTCGCGGTGACCGACACCCCGGGCAGCGCGGTGCCCGAGTTCACCACGCGGCCAACGATCGCGCAGACGGGACGCGGGGCCTGTGCCGGCAGAGCCAGCAGAACCCCTCCGCCCACGAGCACCAGGCTCGACAGCGCGACGATCACCCTCGGGAATGCTTTCATTCGCGTAATTCGCCCATGATCCTCACACGCACATGGCAGCGGGGTGAAAATCGCGGCTGCCATCGTTTCGTCACTTGTGAATCACAGCCTTACCACGGCCGGGCGCTAGACTGAGGACTGTGGCTAGCCCAGTCAGTCCCCCAGTCAGTCCCCGTCCGAACGTCCTCGTGGTCGAGGACGAGGCCAACATCCGAGAGCTCGTCGCGCTGCATCTCCGGCTCGAAGAGCTCATCCCCGTCGAATCATCTGACGGCGACAGCGGCCTTTCCGCTGCCCGCTCGCGCAAGTTCGACCTGATCATTCTCGACCTGATGCTCCCAGGCCTCGACGGCGTCACCGTGTGCCGGGCGATCCGTCGCGATTCACCGAATGCAGACACCCCGATCCTCATGCTCACCGCCAGGCGCGAAGAGTCCGACAAAGTACTCGGTCTCGATAGCGGCGCCGACGACTACCTGACGAAACCCTTCGGCATTCGCGAACTGCTCGCGCGCGTCAGAGCGTTGCTTCGTCGAGGTGAGGCCTCGCAGGCCCGCGCAGCTGCCGGGACAAGCACAGGACCAGTGACGTACAAGCACATTGAGGTCGATCCGGCGCGCAGGCGCGTCCGGGTCGGGAGCCGCGATATCGGGCTGACCTTCAATGAGTTCGAACTGCTGTACGTGCTCATCAGCCATCCTGGCATCGTCTTCAGCCGCGAGTCGCTGCTCAGCAAAGTCTGGAAGGACCAGACGTTTGTCACCGTCCGCAGCGTCGATACGCTGGTGAAACGACTACGCAAGAAGATCGAATCGCAGCCGGCTGATCCCGGCGTGATCCTGACCGTGTGGGGGGCCGGCTACAAGGCGGCTGATGTCTAGGCTGCAGTGGCACCGAAGTCTCTACTGGCGCATCGCGCTGGGCCTCTTCGCATTCCTCGCCTTGATGCTCGCCGCTCAGGGCGCGCTCTTTCTCTGGATGACCGATCGCATCGCCGGCTCGATGCCGGCGCGATCGCCTCGCCGGCTCGCGGCGCTCGTGGGGTCGGACGTCAGCGCGGCCCTGAACACGAACCCGGACCTCGACCTCCACCTCTATCTCCCCGAGCAATTCGGCGAGATCCTTCAGACGTTCGTCATCGTCATGCGCGACGGGCGAATGTTTTCGAATCACAACGATGTCCCTGAGGCTCTGCTCGAAGAGGTTCGAGAGGAACAGCGCTTCATCAATGAGCGGCCGAGAGGTTTCGGGCGTCGTGGCGGCGGTCCCGGTCCCTTTGGCGGCGGCCCGGGCGGACCGTTCGATGCGGGCCCGGGCGGTCCTCCTCCACCGCCACCAAACGGCGAGCCAGACGGCGATCGTCCACCGCCACGCCGGCCGCCACGGCGCGGTGAATTCGCCCCGATTGTCGTCAGCGGCATGCCGGTCGGCCGCGTCATCGTGCTGCCTGGTGGCCCATCGTTCTGGAGAATCCTCACGAGGCTTGGTCCAACGATGGCGCCAGTTGCGGCGGGCGTGCTTGGCGTCGGCATGGTCGTCATCGCGTTCGTCGTCTTCGGGCCCGCGCGTCGACGACTGAGAGCCGTTCAAGATGCAACCGAGCGACTCGGCGCCGGCGATCTGGATGCACGCGCGCCCGACAGTGGCGGCGACGAGGTTGCGGCAGTCGCGCGATCGTTCAACAAGATGGCGGAGGAGCTCGCGAGTCGTGCGCGCGCGCTCGAGGCGTCCGACGGCGCCCGTCGCCAATTGCTCGCAGATGTGTCACACGAGTTGATGACACCTCTCACAGCGATGCGTGGCTACATCGAGACGCTCGGCATGTCCGAACTGAAACTCGATGGTCCCACTCGCGAACGCTACCTGCGCATCGTCACCGACGAGACCCATCGACTGGAACACATCATCGGTGACCTGCTCGACCTCGCGCGCCTCGAAGGCGGTGGCACGTCGATGCGTCGAGAGCGCGTGGACGTGAAAGCGATCTTCGGGCGCGTTGCCGCACGACATGAACGCGAGTTGCAGGAACGGGGTATTCGGCTCGTTCAGCGCGTAGAGCCTGGCGCCGAGGTCGTCGTCGGTGACTCGGATCGGCTGGAGCAGGCGCTGCAGAACCTCGCCGCGAATGCGCTGCGTCATACCCCAGAGAGTGGCGAGATCACGCTGAGTAGTTCTCCCGTGGCGGACGGCTTGATGTTGAGCGTTCGTGACACGGGTGGAGGGATCCCGGACGAGCATCTGCCGCTCATCTTCGAGCGCTTCTACAAGGTCGATGCTGCTCGGAAGGCTGCCGGCGGAAGCGGGCTCGGGCTCTCGATCGTCAAGGCCATCGTCGAGCGCCATGGTGGCCGCATCAGCGCGCGGAACGACAATGGCGCAGTGTTCGAAATCGTTCTCCCGTCTGAGCAAAATCCCGTCCACGCATCGTGACAGCTGTCGCCGCAGAGCGACGCAGGCACCGATAGCCCGCTACGTTTACAATGAAATTCGGCTCACGGCCGCGGCACGACCGTTGCCTAAGTAAGTAGTGGGATTATCCCGGAGGTCACCGTGACCGTAGGCAAACGAACCACATCTGCGGCCGTCGTGGCAGCCGCACTCCTTCTTCTGCCGGGCCTCGCCCAGGCACAACGACAAGCAACTTCGCGACAGGCGGTTCCGCGTCCTGTTCCCTCCCGGCCTGTTTATGGGGGCGGCGGCGCGTATCGCGGGCCCGCTGTCTATCGATCGTATTACGCCAGCCCGTATTGGTATGGCGGGTACTACCCGTACTACGGCTACGGTTACCGCTATCCGTTCGCGTTCTCGGTCGGATTCGGATGCTGTGGTTATGGGTATTACGGTTACCCCTACTACGGCTACGGCTATCCGTACGGCTACGCTTATGACTCGAGCGCATCGCTCCGTCTTCAGGTGGAACCGCGCGAGGCCGAGGTCTTCGTCGACGGCTACTACGCGGGCACCGTGGATGACTTCGACGGCACCTTCCAGCGGCTGCATGTCGAGCCGGGCGAACACGATCTCGAGCTGTTCATGCCGGGCCATCGCAGCTATCAGCAGAAGGTGTACACACAGCCTGGCAAGACATTCAACGTGCGCCACGAGATGGCGCAGCTCGCACCTGGTGATGCGGAGCCTGTGCGTCCTGCCGGGAGGCCTCGACCAACGAATCCTCCTCCGTCGCGGTCGCCGCGTTACGCGCCGAATGAGGAGCGAGATCATGACCCAGGTGCGATTGTTCCGGAACAGGGACCGGAACCGGATCGAGGCCAGCGATCGGAGTTTGGATCGCTCGCGCTTCGCGTACAGCCGGGCGATGCGAACATCATGATCGATGGTGAGCCGTGGGAGAACTCCGGGGACAACGAGCGGTTCATCCTGCAACTGGGTCCCGGTGTCCACAACGTGCAGATTCGCAAGGACGGATATCGGACCTACATGACCGATATCACTGTGCGCCCCGGCCAGACGACGACGCTCAACGTGGCGATGACGCCGAATAAGTAGGCGGTAGGCGGTAGACGGAAACAGCAAGAACCAGAAGTTCTTACTGCAGACCGCCTACTGCATACTGCCTACTTCACAGTACAAACGAAGTTTTCGGCATCGTCAACGCTTCCGCTGCCCTTGTATTTCGCAACAGCCGGCCACGCGCAGAGCGGGCGCGTACGATCGACCTTGCCGTCACGCACGCGTGAGGCGTTGATCTGTTCCGGCGCCTTGCCGCCGTCTCTCCACGCATCGAGTGCGGCAACCATATCGAACGTGCTCGTGCCGTTGCCCCCTCCGCAGTGCCCCATCCCCGGAACCATGAAGACGCGCACCGCGTCTTTCGCACCGCTCGTCTTCTGCTGAATCTGGCCGTAGTACTTCACCAGGTTCCCTGGCGGAATGCCGGGCTCGGCCCAGCCCTGATACAGGATCAGCTTGCCGCCACGTGTCGTGAAGCGACTGAGATTGGTCTCGGTCGCATCGAAGACAAGATTGCCTCCCTTGCCCGCACGCTCCACGTCGGAGTCGTAGTTCAACGTCTTCGGATCCCAGTTGGGATCCTTGAAGACGATGTACTTGAAGTAGTCCACGGCGTAGCCGACAGGAACCGGGTTCCAGCCGAGTTCGCTCCCGCGCTCCAGCCCCGCAAAAATGTGCTGACCAGTTCGCGGGTTTGAAGCACCCGCATAGATCCGACGCACACCATCGACCTGCGCCTGCGCGAGACAGGAAGCGCTGTCGCCCCCCTGCTTGCACGCGAGCACCTGCGGATCGAACTTGCACGCGAGCGGATTCTCGAGCACCCCATCTTTCGCGCCATCGAGTTCATCGCACGCGTTGAGCACCGCGTCGTGCAGCATCGTGAGCGTCTCGCGCGGGAGCGCCGATGCCGGGTCGCCGAGCGCCTGCGCGAACCAGATCTGACCGAAAGCCTGCGTGGACGTGTGGCTCGCTGGCGCGCCACCAACGATGCCGTCGAAGTCGTCGGGATAACGCTGTGCGGCCGTGACCGCCTGACGACCGCCGGTTGAGCATCCGTTGAAGTACGAAAGCTTCGGCGCATCGCCGAAGAGTCCCTTCACCGTCGCCTTCGCGGCGACGGTCGTTTCGTGAATCGCGCGATGCGCGAAGTCGATCAGCACATCGTCATTCGCAAACGTGTTGGGCGACGGCCCTGTGTGCCCGGTGTCGGTGCTGGCCGCGGCATAACCCGCTGCGAGCGCATTGGCCATCGCCGGATAACTGATCGTTCCGGCGAATCCGCCGTTGCCAACTACCTGCAGCTTGCCGTTCCACCCTGACGATGGCAGCCAGACTTCGGCCTTGATGTCGGACTGCGCACCGGGTTTGAGCGTGACGGCAACGCGGCAAAACGACAGCAGCTTCGCAAACGGATTCTGGCCACCGGGCCCGCCGGCGCGGCCGGTTGGCGGCGTGAACGCACCGGGAGCAACAGTTTGCGCAAGCGTCACCGTGCCATGAGGTACAGCGAGCGACGTCAGGCTCTCGCATGTTGCCGCGAGTGCGGACGATGCCGACGCAACAAAGACTCCAGCAATGAGAGCAATCAAGGCGCTTCGAGTCGATCTCATGCGGCGGAGTGTAGCCCAGTTTCTGGTACGCTGAGGACGTGTCTCAGCCAACCCCTCATCTTCAGGTCAGCCTTCCTCGTCGACGAGCCATAACGGCCGGACTCCTCCTTGGAATGAGCCTCGGCGCGCTCGAGGCCACAGTCGTCAGCACGGCGATGCCAACGGTCATCGCAACGCTCGGCGGGCTGGCTCACTACAGCTGGGTGTTCTCGGCCTACCTGCTCACCTCGACGGCGTCGGTTCCGATCTGGGGGCGACTCTCTGATCTCTACGGCAGGCGACGCATGTACCTGCTTGGCGTCGCCGTGTTTCTGGTCGGCTCGGTCATGGCGGGCGCGGCCACGAGCATGTTCACCTTGATCGCGGCGCGCGCCATTCAGGGACTCGGCGCCGGCGCGATCATCCCGATGAGCATGACGATCGTCGGTGAGCTGTACACGCTCTCGGAGCGCGCCCGCACACAGGCGCTCTTCAGCGGTGTCTGGGGTGTGGCATCAATCGCTGGCCCGCTGGTCGGCGGATACATCACCGATGCGCTGTCGTGGCGATGGGTCTTTTATCTGAACGTGCCCTTCGGCTTCTGTTGCATGGCGGTGATCGCGCTCGCCTATCCGGCATCACGAATCACCCGCCAGGTGCAGGTCGACTGGCTCGGTGCGGCTCTCCTCTTCTCCGGCATCAGCACGCTCCTGATTGCCATCGGCGGAGACGCAGGATCGAGGCTGTTGTGGCTCGCGGCGACGGTCATCCTGCTCGGCGGCTTCGTCGTCGCGCAGCGTCGAGCGGTCGAGCCGATCCTTCCGCTCTCGCTCGTGAAGCTGCCCGTCATCTCGCGCACGATCGTCGTGGTCTTCCTCGTCGGGATCGCGATGTTCGGCGCCATCGCCTTCATCCCGCTGTTCGTGCAGAGCGTCCAGGGCGGGACGGCCACGCAGGCGGGCCAGGTACTCACCCCGCTGTTTCTGGGATGGGTGGTCATGTCGATCGTCGGTGCGCGCGTCACCGTGCGGATTGGCTACCGCGTGTCGGCCATCGGGGGCAGCATCCTGATGACTGCCGGGTTCCTCGGGCTCAGTTTGCTCGACAGCCATTCACCTCGAATGTTGCTGCTGGTGAGCTGCACGATTCTCGGCGCAGGCATGGGGACGCAGATGCTCTCGCTGTTGCTCGCGGTCCAGCACGCGGTCGATCGCACCCAGCTCGGGCTGGCCACCTCGCTCAACCAGTTCTCACGCAGTGTTGGCGCGGCGCTCGGCGTGTCGGTCATGGGCGCGATCCTCGCGCGCGGCCTTGCGGGACTCGCACTGCCTGGTGGCGCGGAAGGCGCGCTGGTGTCCGGGGCCATCGCACTCTCAGGCCCCGCGCGCGATCAGTTCGCGGCTGCACTCCATCGCGTCTTCATGGCGGGAGCGGTCGTCTCGGGTGCGGGCCTTCTGGCCACGATGTTCCTCCCGCCGGTGTCCTTCTCACATGGGGTACCTGCGGCCGCCGGCGAACAGCTGCTCGAAGCGGAGATGACGAATCTCCAACCCGACGACGAACCGATCGCAATCAACGAATGAGCTGAACTGCGTTTACTCCCACGCTCGAACTCCCAATCCGACGATGGAACAACGACAACTTGGCGCGTCTGGTCTCATGGTTCCCGTCCTGAGCTTCGGGACCGGAACGTTCGGCGGCGGTAACAGCGAATTCTTCAGAGCCTGGGGCGCGAACAACGCTGAAGGTGCGACGCGACTCGTGGACATCTGCCTCGACGCCGGGCTCACGATGTTCGATTCATCGAACATCTACTCGGCGGGTCAGGCCGAAGAGATCCTCGGCCAGGCGATCAAAGGCCGGCGCGATCGCGTGCTCATCTCGACAAAGGGCACATTCCGGGCCGGGCCAGGACCCAACGACGTCGGCTCGTCGCGCCAGCACCTCATTCGCGCGGTCGAAGGGAGCCTTCGCCGGCTCAATACCGACTACATCGACCTCTATCAACTGCACGGCTTCGATGCCTTGACGCCCATCGAGGAACAGATCGGTACGCTCGACGACCTGGTGAAGGCCGGTAAGATTCGATACATCGGCTGCTCGAACTACTCCGGCTGGCACCTGATGAAGTCGCTTGCGGTGTCGGAACGATACGGCTGGTCACGCTACGTCGCGCACCAGGCGTACTACTCGCTCATCGGCCGCGACTTCGAGTGGGAGTTGATGCCGCTCGCATTGGACCAGCGCGTCGGCACGGTGGTGTGGAGTCCGCTTGGCTGGGGACGGCTCACTGGCAAGATTCGACGAGGCCAGCCGCTGCCTGAGACGAGTCGCCTGCATAGTCAGGTCGTCATCGACTACGGTCCGCCGGTCGAGAACGAGGCGCTCTACAAGGTTGTCGATGCGCTCGATCTTGTCGCCGCCGA
Source organism: uncultured Acidobacteriota bacterium (assembly GCA_963772955.1). Classification (GTDB taxonomy): domain Bacteria; phylum Acidobacteriota; class Vicinamibacteria; order Vicinamibacterales; family UBA2999; genus Gp6-AA40. The sequence continues at coordinate 249,582 of CAVYZF010000003.1, forward strand.
AACCGGGAAGAGCGTGCCTCAAGTTGCTCTGAATTGGCTGCTCCGGCGCCCCTCGGTCGCTACGCTCATCATCGGCGCGCGCAACGAGGAGCAATTGAGGCAGAATCTCGGTGCCATCGGATGGAGCCTCTCGCCCGAGCAGGTGGCCACGCTCGACGCCGCCAGCACAACGACGCCGGCCTATCCGTATTGGCACCAGAACGGCTTCCGGGAGAGAAATCGGTCTCCGGTGTAACTCTGTAATGCAAAATGCAAAAGGCAAAAAGGGAATTCAAAGTTATGCAGCGACTACTGACCGCGATCGTCCTTGTCTTCGTCGCCTCGGGTGCATCCGCGCAAACCCGCTCGGTGTTCATCGAGGACCTGACCTCGTACGAGATTCGCGATGCGATGGCCGCCGGCAAGACCTCGGCGATCATCTTCGCGGGCGGCCTCGAGCAGAACGGGCCGCACATGGCGCTCGTCAAGCACAACGTCATCGCCCGCTATGTGGCGGGGCAGATCGCCGAACGCATGGGCAATACGCTGGTCTATCCGATCATGCCGTTCTCACCCGCCGGTGATCCGGTCGCCAAAACCGGTCACATGCGCTTCCCCGGCACCGTCAGCATCTCCTCCGAAGTGTTCCTCGGAGTGATGCGACAGGCCGCACAAAGCGCCGCCGCCGCAGGCTTCAAGAACATCTTCCTGATGGGCGAGCATGGTCAGGGCCAGTCCGAGCTGCGCGTGGCCGCCGAGAGCGTCGACGCCGACTGGCGCGCGAAAGGCACGCGCGTCTACTACGTCTCTGACGTCAACACCAAGGCCGGCCAGCAGATCGCTGCCTACCTCAAAGAGAAGAACATCGTCGCTGGCGGACACGCCGCGGTTGCCGAGACGTCGCAGGTGATGTTTCTCGATCAGGGCAAGACATTGATCCACGCCGACAAGTTTGCGGTCAGCGCGGCGGGACCGGAAACGACAACCGGCGTCGGCGGCAATCCTGGTCCGGCAACGGCGGACATGGGCAAGCAGTTTCTCGACTTCAAGATCTCGTCCGCGATCGACCAGATGAAGATGCTGATGGCGCAAAAGTAACCTGACCACGATATGACACGACGAATTTTCATCGCAGCGGCAGCATTCCTTACGCTGGCATCGACGGCGTTCCTCGTCGCCGACGCGAATCACCCGACCGGGATACGCGGAATCCTGCTGATCGATAAGGTCGGCGGCCAGATCAGATTCATCGACCCGGTCACCTACAAAGAGCGAGCGGCGTTCAAGGTCGCGACCAACCCTCACGACTTCGTCCTGACCGCCGATCGCAAGACGGCGTACGTGCCGCTCTACGGCGACGGCATCTACGGGCGGAACCCGAACCCCGGTCACGAGGTCGTGATCGTGGACATGGAGGGCCAGAAGATCGTCGGGACGATTGACGTGGCGCCGTATCGCGCTCCACACGGAATCCAGATCGACAACAACGGGACTATCTACGTGAGCAGCGATCTCGATCGCAAACTGCTCGTCATCGACCCGAAGGCGCGAAAGGTTACGCACGCGATCGACACCGAGGGCACCACGCATTGGATTGGGATCCTGCCGAACGGAAGCAAGATCTACGCGACCAACAAGAACGACGGCCCGTTCATCAGTGTCATCGACCTCACGATTCACAAGATGACGGGCAAGATCGCCGTGCCGGGCGGCACGCAGGGCATTGCCGTCTCACCCGATGGAAAGCAGGTTGTCGTGATGGCCTCCGCTGAACCGACGGCGCTCGTCATCGATCCCACGACCGACACGATCGTCGACCGGATCGCGCTCGCCGATCAGAAGGGCGGCGGTTACAAGGCCTACTACAGCCCGGACGGGAAATATCTGCTGACGATGAACCTCGGATCGGCGTCGATCAACATCTTCGACGCAGCCAACCTGCACGGCATGCAGCACACGCTGACCGTCGGCAAGGACCCGATGGGATTCGCGTTCTCTGCCGACGGCAAGACCGTGCTGGTCGCGAACCACGGCGACGGGAGCGTCTCCGTGGTCGACCTGGCGACGAAGAAGGAAACGAGCCGGTTCCAGGCTGGAACCGGCATCGAGACGCTGACGTACTACTAGTTCGCGAGCGTGAAGAAGACCGCCGCCTCTCCCCGCTGCGCGATCTTCCCGTCGAACAACTTGACGATCGCGTCACGACGCACGAGCAACGCGTCGATCTCTCTCTGCGTCAGACTCTTGTCCATCGCCCCGGTCAGCTCAGACGCAGTCAGGCCCTTCATCTTTTCGAACATCGCTCGATCGACACGTTCGAGTTGCTGCGGCTTCAGGAGATCCTTGCCGAGCCGAAATGCCCGCGTGTGATCGATCATCCACATCTTCCAATCGGCGGTCCACAACAGGTTGCCTGAGTTGCGGTCGCGATTCTGAATGAGCTCGTCGAACACACGGAGGATGTGGATCTGACTGGCAGTGCGTGACGGATTCGGACCGACTGTATGTGCCTTCTGTCGCGATCCCTCATCCAGCTTCACGTCGTCTATCCACCAGGTCATCGCCACGGGCTTGCCATTCACCTTGCGCTCGACCGACATCGGGACGTTGTCGAGCCCGAGCAGGCGTGACAGGCGGTAGCCCGCGATGTTGTATCGATACGTGTCTTTGAAGTCGACCTCGGTGTACTTCGGGCCCACCTCAAAGATCGGAAGGGCGATGTCCACGTCCTGGAGCTGCGCGTCATGTGTGACCCGTCCATCGGACAGCGTGACCCGTTTCGCCGCCGTCACACCCTTCTTCGTCGACTTCGTCGCCACGATGTTGGCGGACTGGAGGAAGCGCTCCATCTCCTCCGCTGCCATCGGTGATTGCGTCGTCGCGGTGGTCGTGTCCTGCCCGAAACACGGCGGCAAGGCTGCGACCATCAACACCAACGCCAGGGCTGCTGAACGTCGAGTCACTGTCATGACGCTGCTCCTGTCCTTGTCCGAGTTCACCGTGGATGCCAATCGTGCCCCGTGTCGTTAGCTACTTATTGGCGACTCGCACGCGAATCTCGGACGCGGTCATTGCTCCGGCGGCTTCCTTGTAGCTTACGCTCACCATGTCCCCGTTGTGGACGAACGTGGTCAAAGGTGTGCTGCCACCGGCGGCCTTGGTGGCCTTCGTGGCACCCTTGACCAGGACGTCGGTGTCGGCGGTGATCGCGAAGGTCATGTTATGGCCGTCGGCCGCGACTGTCACTCGAGAAGCGGAGACCGACGTCACCTTTCCCTCGGCGAGCTTCGTCGGGTTCGCCGAACCAGCACTTCCAACGCGCGAGACATCGAGGGCATGATTCCTTCCGTTTTCCTCTCGATACCGGACCACGACGGGATTGCCGACCTCGAAGAAGTCGTTAACCCGCGGCTTCGCGCCGCCAGGCTGCGCAGCCTGAACCTCCTTCGCCGCGCTTCGCACTTCGAGGTGCGTGTCACTGTCGATGTAGAACGTCATGTCCTGAGTGCCGACCTTGACGGTCATGGTGGTGGTGGTCACACCGGTCACCGCCCCACGGGCTTCCTTCGTTTGCGCGCCGGCTGGCGTGGCGCCAACCACGAATCCAAAGAGGGCCACGATCGCGGTGAGGATCACGGGTCGCTTGATGTTCTGCATCTCTCTCCTCCGTTTTCTTTCCAACGTTATACGGATCAAACGGCAGAATGACCATGGGTGAACGCTTTGCGCGTCCCGATGCGTAGCCGAGCGCACAAGACGATGCGGCTCAGTGACTTGGGTGGCTGGGTGGGCTGGGTTGCTAGGTAGCTGGGTGGACTGGGTTGCTAGGTAGCTGGGTGGACTGGGTTGCTGAGTCTTAAGCGCTACCCAGCAACCTAGCTACCCAGTAACCTAGCAACCTTATGGATCGACGGTCGGGGGGCGTGCGACGCTTCGGTTCCTTTGAGCTCGATCTCGAGGCCGAACGGCTGCTCAAGAGCGGTCGGACGATCCGGATCCAGCCCCAGCCCTTTCGGCTGCTCTGTCTGCTCACGAATCGACCCGGCCACCTGGTGACCCGCGAGGAAATCCAGGCGGCCCTGTGGGCCGGCGATACCTTCGTTGACTTCGATCAGGGCGTGAACTTCGCGGTCAAGCAGGTTCGCGACGCGCTCGGAGACAGCGCCGAGGATTCTCTCTACGTTCAGACTGTGCCGAAGCGCGGCTATCGCTTCCTGGCACCAGTCGAAGCCGGACCCGAGCCTGTGGAACCAATCATCGCTGGGACTGTCGATCCCTATCTGCAGAAGGCGCTCTGGGCGAACATCGTCGAGCTTCGATTGGCGGATAACAAGCGGCGACAACATCAGATCCTGCTGACCATCGCCCTGTCGTGTCTGGCGCTTGCGGTCGTCGTGCTGATGTTGCTCAGATAACGAGGCTACTGCTGGATGGGTATCGTGGCGCTGGCCAGGGCGGCCAATGCGGAATGTTCGGCGACATCCGCCTCCTGAAGCGTCCGTGCCTGCCCGGCGCGCAAGCCTTGGGCGCGAAGCCGCCAACTGTCCTGACGCAGCTTCAGATATTCGGAGGCCTTCTCGACCATCGGCCAGTGTTCGCCTGGAACGTTGTCGAGTGAAACGAGCTGTGCATGAACGTACTGCAACTCGCCGACTATGCGATCGGCGAGTCTCGCGAGTTCCTGCGCGGTAATCCGCCCGGCCCTGAAGCGAACGACAGCCGTGTCGTATGTCCGCGCCGTGCGCGCCTCTTCGTCCTTGACCCTGGCAACTTCGCCGCTGACATCGGCGAGTCCGCGCAGCGGTGCCGCCAACGCCACGACGATGGCGAACGCTGCCGCAAGAACCGCGGCAACGCGTCGCGCCGGCGGCTTTTCCGAAATCACCCGACCCGCGAGGAGCATGCCGCCTGTGAACCCGACGACGAGACCGGCCTGCATCGCCTCGCTGAACACACCTTCCGTCAGCATGTTGTAAACGAGGAACACCGCCACGCCCGGCCACAGTCCCTTGAGGACCTTGACCGGTACTGTGAGTGACGAACGCTGCGCCAGTCCCAGTACCAATGTCGCGAGCAACAGGCCGTAAACACCGAAGGTCGCCCCTGCCGCGCCGGCCTGGACCGATACCGGATGCAGCGTCAGGCTCCACACACCGGCGAGGACGCCCGACGCGATATAGACCACGGCAAACGCGAGCCGGCCAACGAGTCGCTCGACGAGCAGGCCCACCTGAACGAGGCCGGCAATCTCGGCGATCAGGTGGATGAGACCCACATGGACGAACATCGCCGTCCCGAGGCGCCACCACTCGTCATTCGTCGTGCGCGTGCCGATGCTGCTGCCCCAGTCGATGAGTGTGCGCGGATCGCCGAGGCTGCCACTCCCGACGAGGAGCATGCCGAAGACTACGATATAGGTCACGATGATCGCGGGCGTGACGAGAGCCCACTTCGTGCGCGCCCTCAAGGCTCTGTAGAAGCCCTCGCCTCCCGACGGCGGCTTTGCGATCGAGTCTTTAATGAAGACCAGGCCGTCGACGATTGCCTGTGCGAACCGCCACCGCTCCTCGGACGACAGACCTCGCAGTGCGAGTCCAAGGACCACAGCCACGCAGACAAGAATTGCGACCACGTCTTCACGGATCGTCAAGACGTGTGCCACGCTCGGCCGCAAAAGATCAGGACTTTCCGGCGATTACGCCGCAACCTTCGCCTTGCTCATTGCAGAAGTCCGCTCACGCCGACCAGCTCTGTAAGTACCCACCGGCGCGGGACGATCGGCCAGGTCACGCGTACTGGGGCGCCACGTCCGGCATCTGCCTGATCTCGAGCTCGCCTTCGAATGACGGCCCGAGCACATCTGCGTGCAGTTGCATGAAACGCATGTGACTCTCCTCCCTATCAGCGCGTCGAACGAGGAGGCCGCAGATCGACAGGCGCGTCTGAAGACGCGCCTCTACGCATCACCCAGCGGCCGCTGCAAGGTCTGATCTATGCTAGGCGCCGCCACAATGGGAGTCGGCATGATGAGAGCCCTTGGGAACATGGTCTCGGCCCTGGTTCTGCTCGCCGCGGCTGCGACTTCGGCAGTGGCACAGGAGATCGATTTCACCGGATCCTGGGTGCCCATCTATCACGAAGACGGACCAGAGCGGCTGCCCGGACCCGAGCTGGCCGACTACCTCGGCCTCCCCATCAACGACGCGGCGCGCCTGCGCGCCGACAGTTACGACGCCGACCGCATATCGGCGGTCAGTGAATACCAGTGCCGGCAGCACGCCGCCGATTACGGCGACCGCGGTCTTGCCAACATGCGAATCACGACCGACTTCGATGCGCCGACCCAGCGGATGTCGGCACTCCACACGCGAATCAACTTTCACGACGCCGAGCGGACGATCTACCTCGACGGACGACCGCATCCGCCGGCGGACGCCCCTCACAGTTGGAGCGGCTTCTCCACCGGCGTGTGGATGGGCAACATGCTGCGCGTCAGAACAACCCATCTCAAGGCGTACTACTTCCGCCGGAACGGGGTGCCCAGCAGCGACCGACGTACGTTGACTGAGTACTGGGTCCGTCATGGAGACTTGCTCACGGTGGTGTCGATCGTCGACGACCCGGTGTTCCTCACCGAACGCCTCGTGCGAAGCCAGTCGTGGACGATCGACGCTGGACAGCGCCTGGGCTCGAACTGGTGCGACTACGCCGCGGAGCTACCGCTCGGGGATGGTGTCGTTCCTCACTGGCTGCCTGCCACCAATCCGTACCTCAAGGAGTTCTCGGAGTGGTACGGCATTCCGTTCGAAGCGACGCGCGGCGGCGCCGAGACGATGTACCCGGAGTATCGCCAGAAGTTGAAGCAGACCTTCTCCACACTGGATCGCTGCGGCAGGTACTGCACCTGCTTCAACGCGAACGCCGGATGTAACCTCCGCTGACACCACATGCGTCCACTCCTGACAGCCTTCGCACTTGCGCTTGCCTCGCTGGCGAGCCTGACGGCACAACAGCCCCCGGCGGCAGCACTGCTGATTGTCACTCCCGTGCAGGGCAGGGTTCATATGATCTCGGGCGCGGGCGTCAACATCACCGTCCACGTGGGCAAGTACGGTGTGCTGCTTGTCGACACGCCACAACCGGCCTCAGCGGCGCGCGTGGTGGAGGAGATTCGGAAGCTGACGAGTCTGCCGATTCGCTGGGTGATCAACACGAGCAGCAGTCCCGAGCATGTCGCCGGAAACGCAGCGCTCGTGGCCCCGTTCACCGGGCGCGCGGCTGGCGGCGCGCCGTTCGGTTTCGTCGGCCTCAACCGTCCCTCGATCGTGGCGCACGAGAACGTCCTCAATCGACTGTCGAATCCGCCGGCAGGCAGCGCGCCCACGCCGCCCGATGCGCTCCCAACCACAACCTACTTTCTCCCGTCGATGGACTTCTCGAATGGAGAAGCGATCGTCCTGTATCACGAGCCGGCGGCGCACACCGACAGCGACAGTGTGGTGCTGTTCCGCGGATCGGACGTCATCAGCGCCGGAGCGATCCTCACGCCCGGTCGTTACCCGGTGATCGACGTAGCCAGCGGCGGGAGCGTGCAGGGACTCATCGCCGGGCTGACGAACATCCTCGCGCTCGCCGTGCCTGAAGGATTCGCTTCGGGAGGGACGTTGATCATCCCGGCACGTGGACGCATCTGCGAGGAAAGCGACGTCGCCGAGTTCCGCGACATGGTCGTGATCATCCGCGATCGCGTGCAGGATCTGATCGCCAAGGGGATGACGTGGGAGCAGATCAAGGCGTCGCGCCCCTCACGCGACTACGACGCGGAGTACGGCGCCAGCGCAGCGGACGCAGATCGATTCGTCGAGTCGATCTATCGCAGCCTCACACAACCGCAGCGCGGAGGACGCGGATGACGAACGCTCTCTGCCGCGGGCTGATCGTCACCGGTCTCCTGGCTGTCGTGACGCCGGTCTGGGCACAACCACCTCAGGGGCGAGGCGGCCGCGGAGGGCCGCCACCAACCGCGCGCGCATCCGCTCCAGTGGATTTCACCGGCAACTGGGTCTCGATCGTCAGCGAAGACTGGCGATGGCGGATGATCACGCCACCGAAAGGCGACTACGCCAACATTCCGCTGAATGCGGCAGCCCGGAAGATCGCAGACACCTGGGATCCCGCGCGCGACGAAGCAGCCGGCGAACAGTGTAAGGGCTATGCCGCACCGGCCATCATGCGCGAGCCCACACGCTTGCGCATATCGTGGACGGACGATTACACGATGAAGATCGAAACCGACGCCGGCATGCAGACGCGAGTGCTTCAGTTCGCGCGCCCGGACGCTCCGCAGAGCGCGCCCCCGGCGACCGCGGGGCAGCGCTCGTGGCAAGGCGTCTCAGTCGCACGATGGGAACCGCCACCGCAAGGTGGCCGCGGACTGGGATTGGGTCTCGCACCCCGCGCAGGCACGCAGAGTCGATCGCTCGAAGTGACCACGACTCAGATTCGTCCGGGCTACCTGCGCAAGAACGGCGTTCCGTTCAGCGAGAACGCATCCATGACCGAGTACTTCGATCTGTTTCCAGAGCCAGACGGCCCGGACTGGTTCGTCGTCACCACGAGCGTCAGGGATCCCCTCTATCTCGGCGAGCCCTGGGTCACCACGAGTCACTTCAAGAAGGAGCCCGACGGCACGAAGTGGAATCCTGCGCCGTGCCAGGTTCGCTAGCTGCGTTATCTCATCCGTCTCCAACCCGTGCGGCCAGCGCCTCCACGTTCACATCGTCGTAGATCCGCGCGGCACGCAACCTGCCACTCGTCCCACGTTCGTAGACGGCAACACCGGCCTGGGGTTGCACTGTGTGGGAGCCGAATCGCACCGCATTGAACTCGATCGCACACGCCACACCATCGTCGGTCAACGAACAGTACTGGAGGCCAATGCCACCGGAGCCGAGGATGTGCGCCATGAACTCACGGAGCGGCGCGTGTCCCCTGTAATACCACTCGCCGCCCGCAGGTTCGCGAAAGTACCCCTCGGGCTCGAACGTGGCGACAATGGCATCGACGTCGCCCGCAGCAAGCGCGCGCTGATAGGCGGCAACGACATCGGGCGCCACCAGGGATGGATCGTGCGGTAGTAGAGGCGGCCGGACTCGATGCGTGCCTTCGAGCGGCCAGAGGCTGTGATAGACGCGGATCGCGGACAACAACTCGCCGGCGTGATCGCCAACGATGGCCACAGGCAACTCGGTGAGTGCCGGCAGGTAGAGGTACACGAGCGCTTCGAACACGGTGCGTCGCTCGAGCCGCGTCGTGCGCAGCGGCTCGATTCGTGCCGATCGCTCCGCGAGCCACGCCTGACGCGCCCGCACGAAACGTTCGACATCGCGGGCGCCGCGCACCGGTCCGGCGAGCGGATCGTCTATCGCTGGTGCGCCGTCGAATCCTGAAAGCAGCCGCGAAGAATCTCCCGCCAGCAGAGTATCGAAGTACGCGGCGATGGCAGCGTGTGTCATTGGCTACGCGCGTCCAAGCTCTTCCCTCGGAGTCTCGGTGCCTCGGTGTGTCGTGATCGGCAGCGCATGTAGATCGTGACGCGGTTCACTCCCGATGAGGCCCGACTGCCTCACTGACGAGGGAGTTCAAACACCCACACGCCCGCGCCGCGATCGGGTGGGTTTCGGATCTCGGGAACGAGCGCAGGGAACGTGATTGCCTGCGCACCGCCGTTGCCGACAACCATCGCGACGTACTGCTTGCCGTTCGCCGTGTAGCTGATGGGCGCATTGCTCGGCACATCGCCAAGCCGCGCGCGCCACAGCTCTTTCCCGGTCGCATCGTCGTATGCCGCGAACACGCGATCCAGCGCACCCGCGAAGACGACACCGCCGGCCGTTGCCAGAGTCCCGGTGGTCTGAGGCGCACGCTGGCGCTCGGTCCATACCGACTGACGCGTCTCGAGATTGATCGCCTGGAGCCGGCCGTACTTGCCGTCGCTGTTCGGACGCGGCCGCAGGCTCCAGCGGACGCCGGTCGAAAGACTCCCCCGCCCACCGGGCTCGACCGGCGTGAGATCCATGCACGACTCCACGAGCGGCACGTAGAGCATCTTCGTGCGCGGGTTATACGACGAAGGCAGCCACGACTTCGCACCGCCGGCATGCGGACACACGAACTTGGTCTGTCCATCTCCCGGCACGAGGTTGGGATCGATCGTCTTGGCACCGGTCTTCGGATCGATCGCGGTCACGACGTTCTGGACGCCGAGATCCATCGAGAACGCGTAGGCACCCGTGGCCGCCTCCATCGCGTCGAAGATCGCCTGCTTGCCACCGGTGACGACCAGCGTCTTCTCGACTCCGTTGACCCGCATCGGCAGCACATGTCTCTCGAACGCCCAGTCGAGATCCCATTGATCGTTTGGCTGATGCTGAAAGAACCACACCAGCTTTCCGGTATCGACATTGATGGCCAGTGTCGAGTCCGTGTAGAGGCCGTCGTTGGTGACATCCCCTTCATCAGCGGGAGTGCGAAGCGGCCCAGTATCGTAGGTCTGCGCTGGCCCGAAGAACGCCAGGTTCAGCGATTGATCGTAGCTCGCGGGCACCCAGACCGACGCACCGTTGCGTTTCTCGAGCGGCAGGCCGTTCCACGTGTGCCCACCGGGGTCGCCCGGCTTCGCGATCGTCGAGAATCGCCACGCCTCCCTCCCCGTCTCCGCATCGAGCGCGACGATGAAGTTGCCGCCGGGGGCACGGCCGGTCGTGCCGATCATGACCTTGCCGTTGGCGACGAGCGGCCCGCCGGTCATGCCGTAGCCACTCTTGTAGTCGGCGACCGCCTGATCCCACACCACGTCACCGGTCTTCGCGTTGAGCGCAACCATGTGCGTGTCGGAGGTCGGCACAAAGAGGCGTGCGCCATACAGCGCGATGCCTCTCTTCACTGACGGATTGAGACCACGAGGCAACCGGCGTGAGTACTGCCACAACAGATCGCCTGTCGCCGCATCGAGCGCCTGCACCTTGTCACCATACGCATGGACGAACATCACGCCGTCATGCACGAGCGGCGTCACCTCGTTCGCGCCATTGGGCAACGCCCAGCTCCACGCCAGACGAAGACTGCCGACATTGGCGCGCGTGATCTGTGCGAGCGGACTGAAGCCCTGCGCATCGAACGCTCTGCGCCACGTCAGCCACTCGCCGTCGGGCGGGCTGCTCAACATCGTGTCGGTGACTGCCGTCAATCGATCGAGCGGGTTCGGCCTGCTCGGCGGCGGCGGAATCGCCACGCCAATCGTGAGGCCTCCGCCTGGTCCGCCTGCCGCCGCTGGCAACATCGCCGTTCTCAGGAGCGCCGGATCGGACGGAAGCTGACGAGTGCCGGCGATGACACCGTTCTCCTGAATGACGTACGCGAGCAACTGCGCATAGGTCTCATCGCCCATCGACCCCGGCGAGCCTGGCGGCATTGTCCGCGTCATCTGGTCGAAGAGCGCTTCGACGGGCTTTCCACCCCATCGGAGTCGGAAGTCGACGCCCTTGAGCGTCGGGGCGAACTCGCCGTCGTCGAGATTGGCGCCATGGCATGTAGAGCAGGCTTTCTCGTAGGCCTGCTTCCCCTGCGCGGCCTGAGCCGATGTGTACGTCGGGAGCGAGAGCGATTGCGCACGCACACCGCGTGAATACTCCGCTGCACACAGGACGGCCGCGAGCGCGGTGGCTCCGAACAGAATTCGCCTGGTCATGTCACACACCTCAGAAGCTCACGGATGATTCAGCGCGGACTCGAGGTTTCGCCGCGCCTCGACGAAATCAGGCTCGATGTCCACGGCGCGCTGAAAGTGCCCCCTCGCCTCGCCGACACGCCCCATCGACGCGAGCGCCACACCGAGATCGTTTTGCGCCTCGGCAGAGTCCGGCATCAGATCCACTGCCGCCCTCAGCATCATGGCGGCATCGTCGAAGCGGCGCGATTCGAGAAGAGCCGCACCCTGATCGTAGCGAAGCTGACCGAGATTGGTGCGGGCATTCGCGGAACGCGGTTCCTTGATCAACGCCGATTCGAACTCGCGTACGGCCTCGTCCAGGCGTCCATCGCGCATCGCCGCAAGACCCACGAGATTGTGGACCTCTGCGGAGTCCGGCACAACGGCACCAAGATATGCGCTCCCAAGAAGCCGGCGATCGCCGTGAACCGCGGACGCTGTCGCGACTTCTGCGACCGGCGTAACGTAGGCCTGCTGCAGAAGCCGGAGGTACAGATCGAGATTCGCGACGGTCTGTTCTCCGTTCTTCTCCTCGACGCATCGTGGGCACCACTTCCCGACGCTCGCGACGTCGAAGAGCGCCGAAGGCACACCCATCAGCCCGGCGCTCAGTCCGGAGAGGACGCCATATTCCTGAAGCGGACGGTCGTCGGTTACGGCAGGAGATCCATCCGTTGCTCGGACGAGCGTGTCCGCCGCTCCCACGAAGGTTCCAGCAATCTCGCGCGGCGATCCGAGATCCACTCGCGCCAGATCCTGCTGAACCGCGAGCTCGCGTCCGAGTCTGGCGGCGAGCAGGTCGGGATCGAGCTCAATTCGCGAAGCGGTCGTGCCGACGAGGAGCAGCTCGGCCTGCGCACCTGAGAGCAGCACCGATTGCGGGAATACATCGACGAAGGCGCGCACCATCGCCAGGCTGCTTTCGGCCGGCACCTGATACGCGGGAAGCCACTGGCTGACGTAGCCACCCGCTGTCAGACGCGACCGTGCGAGCTGGTAGAACTCGCGCGAGTACAACGCCGCGACACCCGCGTGGGCAATCGGCGGAGGCTCCAGCGTAATGAGGTCGTAAGTGCCGGGCGCCGTCATCTGAAGGTGCTGCCTGCCGTCATTGACGAAGACGCTGACTTTCGCGTCCTTCAATACGTCGTGATTGGCGTCCCGGAAATAGGCGGCGTGCTCGAGGATGTGTCGCGAAAGGTCAGCGACGTCAACCTGCTTCACCGACGTATGAAGCGTGGCTGCGTGGGTGGTGTTCCCGACGCCAAATCCAATCACGAGGACTCGCTCGGGGCTCTCGATCGCGAGCAGCGGGATGTGGGCAAGTGCACGCATGTAGCGCTGATCGAGGCGCGCCGTTGACGACATCGCATGTCCGTTCGTCAGCAGCCCACGTCCACGCTCCGGTCTTTCGACGACGGCAAGCAGTTCGGTCACGCCTTCACTCAGCGCGATGACCTGCTCGTTGGCGGCGCGGGGTCCAAGCGCCCGGCGAGTGAGGTAATCAGCTGGCAATGCCAGCCAGACGGCCAGCGCGCCCGCCGCCATGACACCCGCTCCCGCGAATGCGGCACGACGATGGGCGTGGGTGGAGTCGGTGAGATAGAGGGGAACGATCGTCAGCGCGGCAACCGCGGCAAGGACAGCGGCGGAGCCTTGCATCCCGAGTCGGGGCAAGAGCAGATACCCAGTGACGAGCGATCCGCACACCGCGCCGACCGTGTTTGCGGCGTACAGCACACCCGCGCGACGAGCCACTGCTGTCTCGGCGTTCTGCACGATGGCATTCGCCAGCGGGAATGCCATCCCGCCGATGAGCGATGGCAGCGCAACCTCGACCAGCATCGGGCGCATGTTGAACCACAGCTCTGCGAGCACACGTGAGAACGGCGCGAGCGTTGCGAGCGCGCCAGCAATTGCACTGCCACGAGATGCCAACGCCTCCGCGCTGCCGAACGCCAGGCCAAGGAGCGTGGTCATCGCAAAGAGTGCTTCGACGATCATCAGCGTTCGTGCGGGCTGACCGAATCGACGATCCAGCCAACCGCCGAGGAGCGCACCCGCGCCCAGTGCCACGAGCATCACGGTGAGCAGGAGCGAGAAGACCGCGCGGAAGCCGCCGAGCAACACGGCAAGATGTCGCAACCAGACGATCTCCATGCCGAGCGCCGCGAACCCCGACAACGCCAGCGCAAGAGCAGCCCAGTGCACGCCGGAGGCCATCGTCGGGGTGGTCGGCCGTTGCGGCGCACGCGCGGATGTAGAGACGCCGCGCGCGATTCCGAACGCGCCGGCCGCAGCGATCAGATTCAGCCCGACGGCAACGAACTGCGTGGCCATCAGTCCGACTGCCGGCACCAACACGAAGTCGGTCAGGAACGCGCCGGTTGCAGCACCGGCGGTGTTGACGCCGTAGAGCAGCGCGACCCGCCAGCCCGACGACCGCAGATCGGATCGCACGACGGCGCGAACCAACACCGTCAACGTCCCGCCCATCAGCATCGTCATAGGTGCCAGCAGCACGACGGCCATGGCACCGCGAGTCAGATGTGACACGAATGTGAGCGCGTGCCACCCCACCGGATCGGTCTCGTAGGAGGACAGTCGCGCAACGATGCCGCCGAGATGCGGAAGCATGAGCGACACGGCCAGGCCGAAGCCGGCGATCAGCACCTCGAGCACGCCGTAGAGGCGAACGAGGCTCTCGGGACGCGATTGATGGCGACGATCCGCGAGCACGCCGAAGACATAGCTGCCGACGCCGAGGCCCAGCATGAAGATCGCCACCACGATCGATCCGGAATAAACAGTATTCCCAAAAACCTGTCCGAACTGGCGAACCCAGATGACCTGATACACGAGGCCGCTGAGGCCAGAACAGAAGAAAAACAGGTGAAGCAGCATTGACTTCGCACAGGTACGAGGCGTAGATTCCACCGCACCACTGATCTATCAGAAATCGGTCCGCTCGTTCTGAGGTTGTTCGTCGTTCCCCAAGGTCGGTCACCCCATGTTAGGGCGTTGGCAAGACCCAACGCTCAGGAGGCGAAACACATGCGTGTCGCGCTCAGGTGCGCCGTCGTTCTGGTTTGGACGGCACTCCTGCCCTCACTAGCATTTGCGCAAGCGTCCATTACGGGCATTGTCAAAGACACTTCGGGCGCCGTGCTTCCCGGAGTGACTGTGGAAGCCGCGAGTCCCGTACTGATTGAAAAAGCCCGCGAGGCGGTTACCGACGCCAGCGGCCGTTTTCAGATTGTCGACCTCCGCCCCGGAGCCTACACCGTCACGTTCTCGCTCGCTGGATTCAATACCGTCAAGCGCGAAGGCGTCGCCGTCAGCGGAACGGCTGCGGTCACCGTCGACGGCGAACTGCGAGTCGGTTCGCTCGAGGAGACGATCACCGTCACGGGCGAATCGCCGCTCGTGGACGTGTCGAGCACGACGCAGCAGCGTGTCCTGAGCTCCGACATCATCGACGCGCTTCCGAGCGCGCGCAATTACTTCGGCCTGGCACGGATGATCCCAGGCACACTGGGCGGGGGCAACGACGTCGGCGGGTCCCTCGTACAGGACGTCGGGCAGAGTGTCGTCGTGCACGGCAGCCGCAACGTCGATCAGCGCGTCACGGTGAATGGCGTCAGCACCATGACCCTTCAAGCCGGCGGCAATATCGGCGGACAGACACCCGACGTCGGATCGGCCTCCGAAGTGACGGTCGACACCAACTCGCTCTCAGCCGATCTGTCGACGGGCGGCGTGCGGATCAACTTCGTGCCGAAAGATGGCGGCAACAAGTTCGCGAACTCGACGTTCTTCACGTTCACCAACGAGAATCTCCAGGGCGACAACTTCTCGGACGAGCTGCGGCAGGCGGGGCTGAGCACACCCAACCGCATCGTGAACGCCGTCGACTTCAACGAGTCCGTTGGCGGGCCGTTCAAACGCGACAAGGTGTGGTTCTGGTTTTCAACGCGTTACAACCAGACGGAATACGAGGTGCCGGTACTCGCGAACAAGAACGCCTACGACCCGACGAAGTTTCTCTACGAACCAGACCCGAGCACACCTGGTGCAAACAAGGGCTACCAGATGAACAACAGCCTGCGCGTGACGTGGCAGGCCAGCCCGCGCAACAAGATCGCCGGGACCTATAAGTTCGACAAGTGGTGTAACTGTCCGAACAACATCAGCGCCACTGTCGCGCCGGAGGCGGGCCGCGACCGCCGCTTCCCACGCCTGGCACAGGAACATTTCGAGTGGACCTCGCCGGTGACGAACAAGCTGCTCTTCGAAGCGGTCGCCCTGCATCTCTACGAGCGATGGGGAAACATGCACTACCGCGTCGACGGCGGATCGCTCGAGGATCCCGCACTCGAGGCCATCCTGCCGCAGATGATCAGCGTGACGGAGCAGAGCAACAATCTGACCTACCGCTCCCAGGCGAACTACAACAACACGTCGGTCCCGAGCTTTACCTATCGTGTTGCCGGCACCTACGTGACCGGCTCTCACGCGTTCAAGGTCGGTTTCAATAACACGCAGGGTCATCTGGACGAGTATCAATACACGCTCAACAACCTGAGCTACCGCTTCAACGGCGGTGTGCCGAACAGAATCACCGAGCGAGCATTCCCCTATCGGGCGATCACCAACCTCGACAGCGATCTCGGTCTCTACGCGCAGGATCGCTGGTCGGTCAATCGCTGGACCATCCAGGGAGCGATACGGTTCGACTACTTCGCTACGAGCTTCCCGGAACAGACGGTTGAGCCGTCGGATCTCACGCCGACCCGGAACCTTACGTTCCCCGCGCAGGACAACATCTCGTGGAAGGACATCACCTATCGGAGCGGGGTTGCCTACGATCTGTTCGGTACAGGCAAGACAGCCGTGAAGGTCGCCTTCAACAAGTATCTCCTCGGCCAGACGCTCAACGGTCTCGGACGCAGCCCGAATCCAGTGCTGACACTGGTCACCCTGGCGAATCGTCCGTGGAACGATCGGGGCGGCCTCGGGATCAATAACGACTACGTCCCACAGTGCAACCTTCAGAACCCGCTCGCCAATGGCGAATGCGGACCACTCGACAACCTGGCATTCGGCACCACGGCGCCGAGCGACTTGTACGACAAAGATCTCATCTCGGGATTCAATCACCGCCAGACCAACTGGGAGTTCTCTGCCGGCGTTCAGCACGAGCTCGTTCAGGGCATCGCGCTCGACGTCGGGTACTTCCGCCGCGCCTGGGCCCACTTCCAGGTGACCGACAACACACTGGTCGGCCCGGAGGACTTCACCGAGTTCAGCATGGTGGCACCAACGGACCCGCGCCTGCCGAACGGTGGCGGCTACACGCTGACCGGCTTCTATGACGTGGTGCCGACGAAAGCAGGCCAGGTTCGCAACATCAACGCGCTGTCCGACGACTACGGCTCGCAGTTGGAGAATTGGAACGGCGTGGACGCGACGGTCAACGCGCGGCTCCGGAACGGCCTCACGCTTCAGGGTGGCGTCAGCACCGGCAAAACCATGGAAGACAACTGCGAGATCGTCGCGAAGGTGCCGGAGTTCAACAACCAGCCGGCTCCACCCTCGGCGCCGAACACCGCTTCGACGCTTCCCGCGTCATGGCGCCCGGCGCAGTACTGCCACCGCGAGTCGCCGTTCCTGACGCAGTTCAAGGCGTACGGCGTCTACCTCATCCCGAAAATCGAGGTGCAGATCTCAGGCTCGTTCCGCAGCATCCCGGGTCAGAACCAGCAGAACCCGCCGAACAACGACATCAACGTCGGGTTCGTCGCGACCAACGCGTATCTGGCCGCCAATTCCACCCTGGGCCGAACGTTGTCAGGTGGTGTGCCCAACGTAACGCTGCAACTGCTCGAGCCTTACACGAAGTACCTCGACAGACGCAACGAACTCGACCTCCGGTTCGGCAAACTGCTTCGCATGGGCGGGGGGGCACGCGTTACCCTGAGTGTGGACCTGTACAACGCGCTCAACTCCGACGCGATCACTGACGTCAACCAGTCCTTCGCGACGTATCTGGTTCCAACGCAGATCCTGAATCCGCGAGTGGCGAAGTTCAGCGTCAACTTCGACTTCTGAGGCGTGAGACAGGGGCGATAATTCCGACACACCGAGGCACCGAGGCACCGAGGGAAAGACAAATGGTTTCTCACTGCCTCGGTGCCTCGGTGTGACGTAATCTAACGATGATGAGAGCGACCGTCATCGCGGGGCTGATGATCGTCTCATTCACCAGCCACGCGCTGGCCCAGCGCGACATCGCCGGCAACTGGGCCGCCCTCTACCACGAAGATCAACCCCACCGCATTCCAGGACCTGATCTCGGCGACTACACCGGGATTCCACTGAACGACGCCGGCCGCCTCAAGGCTGACAGCTGGGACGCCTCCATCCTGACTCTGCGCGAGCATCAGGCCAAGCCGCATCCGTCCACCTACTCGCTGCGAGGGCCGGCCAACATCCGCATCACGCGACAGCTCGATCCCGTCACAGAGGAAGTGATTGGCTACGAGCTGTTCGGCACATTCGGACAGGCGACGCGACAGATCTGGTTGGACGGCCGGCAGCACCCTGCCGAGTACGCCGCCCACACGTGGGCCGGATTCTCAACGGGACGATGGGATGGCAACGCGCTCGAAGTGGCGACCTCGCATCTGAAGGTGGGCTGGCTCCAACGCAACGGCGTCGCCCATAGCGATCGGGCGACGATGACGGAGCGCTTCATCAGGCACGGAAACTATCTGACCGTCGTCACGATCGTGGACGACCCGATCTACCTTGAAGAGCCATTCATTCGCACGACGAACTGGGTGTTGAATCCCGATCAGGAAATCCGCCGCACCCAGTTCGACGTCGTTGATGAAGTCGCCGTGCGGCGCCGAGGCGAAGTGCCGCACAATCTGCCGGGATCGCCTGACGCGACGCGCAAGCTGACGGAGTTCCCGGCCAAGTACAAGGTGCCAGCGACAGCAGCGCGCGGCGGCGCGGCAACGACCTACCCGGATGGGGTCAGACCCCCTGCTATTCCCAGTGGAGGCGGGTCAGCCGCGCCGAGCAACGCGACAGGTAGAGGCGGGTCTTTAGACCCGCCTGGCCAAATCCAGACCATGCACGTCCAGGGCAAGGTGCACATGATCGTCGGCGCCGGTGGCAACATCATCGTGCAGGCCGGCGAGGAAGGCGTCCTCGTCATCGATACAGGCACCGCGCAGCGCGGCGCCGAAGTGCTCGCCGCCATCCGCACGATCTCGGACAAGCCGATCCGCCTCGTCATCAACACGCACGTGCACGACGATCACACCGGCGCCAATGAGGCGATCGCCGCAGCCGGCCGCTCGCTCGGCGGAAACGCTCCAGGCAACTCGGGACTCGGGCTGGACACGGCCCACGTCCTCGCGCACGAGAACGTCCTCAGGCGCATGAGCGCGCCGTCTGGAGAACCGTCGCCACGGCCGTTCGCCGCGTGGCCGACCGACACGTTCTTCGGTGACGACAAGGAGATCTTCTTCAACGACGAAGCGATCCAGTTGATTCATCAGCCTGGTCACACCGACGGCGACGTCCTGGTGTTCTTTCGCCGCTCGGATGTCGTGGCGAGCGGAGATCTCTTCACGACGACGACCTATCCGGTCGTGGACTCGCAGCGCGGCGGCACCGTGCAGGGCGTCATCGACGGTCTGAATCGCCTGCTCGACATCACGATCCCGAAGGACAAAGAGGAGGGCGGCACCTACGTCGTCCCCGGTCATGGCAGACTCGCCGACGAGGCGGACGTCGTCGAGTACCGCGACATGCTGACGATCATTCGCGATCGGATTCAGGATCTCGTCTCGAAGGGCAAGACGCTCGCGGAGGTCAAAGCCGCACAACCGACCGCCGACTACGACGGACGCTACGGCGCGGCGACCGGTCCCTGGACAACGGACATGTTCATCGAGGCCGTCTATCGCGAGTTGTCGGCAAGACGCTGAACCAGGACAGGCGCTACCGCGTTTCAAGCGGCAGCGTCACATCACACGGGCGCGGGCTCCACTTGGAACCGTCTGCTTCTCGCTTGAAGTGCGTCGAGGTCATGAGCGGCTGCGCGAAGTAGGTCGGGTCGTCGAGTGTCGACGTGACGATCAGCCAGGCGTCACCATTGGCCTCATCTGACCGATCGAAGAACTCGGTCAGGACGGCTCCCTCCGAGTAAGGCACTCCATTCCGGCGCGCATAGCCGGGACGCATGCGGGTGGTGAGCACTTTCATCGAGCCGGTGAGTTGAGTCGCTGGATTCGCTGCGCCTCCACGGCCACCGCCACCGCCACCTCCACCTCCTCCAGCGGGCGCGATACCTTGCCCTTCTGCAACGGTCTCCCACGAAGCGACAGATTGCCCCTGCCACTGCGGCTCACCGGCGGGCGACTGCGAACCGCCAAACCGGAACAACCGTACCTGCTGCCCGTTGTCGGTCTCGAACTTCAACGTGGTCTCGTCTTGCCACGAGACTCGCAGCCGGATCGGCATCCGCATGACGCCGCCAGCCCCAAACGCGCGGCACTGCTCCCCGGCGGCGATGTCCTTCTGGGGATCCCAGGCCTCCGCCGCTTTCTGTCCGGCAGCGTTGAGCGGGACACCTGCTGCGTCACCCTTCGGAGGAGTCACCATGCGGAAGCGCCAGTCTTCCGTGATGACGGCGGCCCAGACGCCGGTGAAATCGACGGGCGCCATCGCTCGCGCAGTGTTGGCCGGTTGCGCGGCCTGCTGGCCGCCAACAGTCCCGCTCGCCAGCACGAACGAGAAGAACGCTGAGGCCAACGCGACGGCGCCAAGGCGGACGGGCACCGCGCTACTTCGCTCTGGTGACATCTCGATACACGGTTTCCAGAAAGCGATCCGTCGTCCAGTTCCCCGTCGTCGCGCCATAGAGACCGTCGTACTCGAGCGATGGCCGCGCGGCTTTGATCTGCTGCAGCGTCATGCCCTTCCTCGCCATCTCCTGCACGCGGTCGCGGACGATGGTCACCATGTCGCGGTAATCGACGACGTCCGCTTCGTTGCAAATTCGACCGTGACCAGGAACGACGCGCGTCCCGCCCATCTGATTGCGCTCCGGCACCGTCAGCTCGATGATCGCGTTCAACGCGTCGATGACGCCCTGCACGCTGCCACCGCGTGCGGTATCGATCACCGGGTAACTGGTCGTCACGAACACGTCGCCGGTCACAACCACATCCGACTTGCGGAAGAACACGAGGATGTCGCCGTCGGTGTGCGCGGCCGGCTGGCTGATGAGTTGAACCGGCTCACCGTTGGAGAACAGATCTTTGCGTGGCGTGAAGAACGTCGACGCAGGCAGCGCATCTCCAGTCAGTGGCGGCACACCTTCCCCTCCGGCGGACATCCGGTTGGAGGCATTCTCGTGCGCGACGGTCACTACGCCGACATTCTGCCCCTGGGCAGCACCGCCCTGACCTGGCTGCGGCCCCCGCGTGCCGCGCTGCGACTTCACGATCACATCGTTGCCGGCGATGTGATCGCTGTCGGCGTTGGTGTTGACCAGAAACCGGACCGGTCGATTCGTCAGGCGGGTTACGGCCGCGAGCACTCGCTGCCCCTGACCGGATCCGCCGGTGTCGACGACGAACGCGCCTTCCTCGCCGATCTGCACGGCGACGTTCGATCCCGCGCCCACGATCAGGTGCACGTTCCCTTGGACTGGAAGGATCTCGAGACCATCGACGATGACGGGGGGGGAGGCGGAGTCAGCGAAACTGTCGTCACAGGCTGCTGCGCGCGCAACGCCACCATTCCGATCGAACAGAACACAGCCGCGACGAGAGCGCTCGGTCGCATGTCAGCGTGCTGCTGAAGCCGGCGACGACGGCTTCTTCGCCAGCAGTTCCTTGATCTTCAGTTCGTACTCGGGATACGTGGTGGCCTTCCCGCCTTGCGTGGCCTCGAACGGGATGCCGTGCTTCTTCGCGTACCCGTCCTGTTTCGTCCCCCACGGGTAATGCGGCACGTACCCGATCGAGTGCCCGGCGACTTCATCGACCACCTCGAAGAGCCATCGTTGATCTACCGTGATGTTCGAGCTCCGGACCCAGTGAGACGTTCGAACGAAGGGCTCCTCGAGATAGACCGGGTCGTCCACGATTGTCATCAGCGTCAACTGATCGCCGTGCCGGATGAAATGCTCCGTCATCGTCGCCTTGGTGCTCGCTGGAACACCGTTTCGCTGGATGACGCCGTACTTCATGTGAGTCGTCGTGATTGTCAGGCGATTGCCTTCGACCTTCCCGGTCGAAAAGCCTTCCCACAGGTACTCCGCATTCGGCGATGGATGCGGCCGTCCGTCCATCCAGATGACCCGATCGTCACGACCGAAGACACCTTCGAGCGTGTATGCGACCAGTTCCTGAGTGACCGGATCGACGCGCTTGATGATGCGCATGTTGGGCCCAGGGCCGCGCATGAAATACACAGCCGGATGCGGCTGTGCCATTCGCTCTGGGAGGGCAAGAACCGAGGCGTCCCAGTGTGACGCCTTTTGTCGAGCGGCGTCGTTGATCGGCAGGCCGGTGTAGTCGCCGAGCTCGGCGCCTGGTCCGCGATGCGGCTGATCTTCGTGGACGCGCGCTGCCCACTCACCAGAGATGTCGACCTGTTGCTGCGCGAACGCAGGAACTGCACTCAGTAGCAGCCCCCCGACCAGGATCCTGACGATCGTCATGGAACGCCACCCTCGAGAGGTCCGAACGGACGGGACTGATATTACAGCTTTTGACTGCGAAGATAACTAGGGAACGAGGACTCTTCCCTCGAACAGCGCGCGGGCTGTGCTGATGATGGCAGCTTCCGTTACGGCGGGGATGCCGTTCTGATCTTCGGTCGTCAGCGACACCGGGCTCGCGCCCGTCGGGTGCTCGACGAGCATCATCTTCGTGGCGCCATCAGGGATGCGCGCCACCGAGTGTGCAGGGCTCTCCGGCAGCAGGCATGCCGTCGCAACGCTGACGGCCGCGAACACGCCAATCGTGGCGTGCGCACGGTGCGGAATGAACGAGCGCGTCGAGACGACACCTCCGGCGCGCGGAGGCGCGACGAGAATCATCTTCGGCACTGTCTGATTCATAACGTCGCCCAGATTCATCATCGGACCCACCTGCAGTCGAATCGCCTCGACACGCGCCTTCAGCTCGGTGTCCTGATCGAGCTCGTCGCGCGTCTCATAGCCGGTGCGACCGAGATCCGCTGCGCGCATGACGACGACGGGCATGCCGTTGTCGATGCAGGTGACTTCGATGCCGTTGATGATGTCCACGGCCCGGCCTGTTGGCAGGAGCGCACCGCACGTCGATCCAGCCGTGTCCGAAAAACTCAAGGGAATCGGCGCCGCCGTCCCGGGCACGCCATCGATGCGAGCGTTCCCTTGATACTCAGGCTTCCCTCCTGGCGTCTGGATGGTGGCCACGACGGTCTGTGAGGTGTTCACCATGAAGATGCGCACTTTCGTCAGCGGATCGCAGCCGCGCACGAGGCCCTGCTCGATGGCGAATGGCGCAACGCCCGCGAGGATGTTGCCGCAGTTCTGCTTGTCGGACACCTCTGCGCGATCGACCCACACCTGCAGGAACAGGTAGTCCACGTCGATACCGGGACGCGTCGACGACGAGATGACCGCGACCTTGCTGGTCAGCGGATCGGCGCCGCCAATGCCGTCGATTTGTCGAGGGTCCGGCGAACCCATGACGGAGAGCAGGATGCGATCGCGCTGCGCGATATCGGTCGGCAGATCAGCTGCGATGAAATAGGCGCCCTTCGAGGTGCCGCCTCGCATCATCGTGCAGGGGATGGATCTCTGCATGGAGTAATTCAAAATGCAAAATGCATTACTTTTTCGTCTCCACCGGCGGCGTCCCGTATGTGTGGAACGTCTCGACCGTCTTGAGCCCCCAGGCCTGCCCCTTCTTCCGCTCGGTCTCGGTCCACACGATCGGCTGCCAGTCCGGAGCGAGCATCAGGCGCGCACCGGCGCTGTCGAACTCGATCCGATTGCCGCCCGGTTCGTACACGTAGAGGAAGAAGGTTTGTTGCACCCCGTGCTTGTGCGGCCCGGTCTCGATGAAGATGCCGTTCTCGAGACAGATATCAGCCGCGCGCAGTACCTCTTCCTTTGAATCCACCGCCCAGGTCGCATGATGAAAACGGCCTGGCACGCCGTAGTGGTCCGCGGTGAACGCCACGTCGTACGTCTTGTTGTTGCACGTCACCCACACGCCGGCGATCTGTCCGCTATCCAGCTTGATCATCTCGGTCGTCCGCATCCCCAGCGTGTCTTCCATGAAACGCTGCAGTCCGGCCACGTCGGAGGTGAGCAGGTTGAGATGATCGAGCCGGCGGACGTTCGCGCCGCGCCCTGGAAAGCGCATCGCCTGATTCTTGAGCGACGGCTTGAGCTCGGGCGGCGCTTTGTACCACTCCGTCTCCCAGTACAGCTCCATGTTGTGGCCGTCGGGGGTGGTGAACGCGTAGGCCGGGCCGTGACCCAGGTCGCCGTCGGTCCACCCCTTCCCCGTGCCACCCTGCTCGATGATCGCCACTCGCCGCGCCAGCGCCTCGGGACTGCTCGCGCGGAACGCGAAGTGCCCCATTCCGGGGGCCTTCGCGGCGGTCAGCTTGAGCGTGTGGTGTTCGTAGTCGTCCCAGCCACGCAGGTAGACCGACTCGCCGCGTCGGGCGGTCTCGGTCATGCCCATCACGTTGACGAAGAAGTTCAGGCTCTCGTCGGGCTTGGGTGTGAGGATTTCAACATGCGCGAGATGCGCGAGATCAAACGATCGGATTGTCGACTGCACGAGCGCTATTTTCCTGCAGTTTTCTCCTCAGCGCGAGCGGCGCTCAGGATATTGGCGAGGCCACGGTTTCCTTCGTGGCACGCGTACTCGTAGGGCGCGTGCTCGGCGTCCCGCTTGAGCGGCATCGCGTACGCCCATGACTGCTCCCAGGTGTCGGGATCGTCGAAGCGGATCTCCCAGCGAATCGTGTTGGCGTTGATCGGCGTGAAGCGCTCGGTCACCTTGAGCTTCTCGCTCGCGCCGCGGAACGCGATCAGCGGATGGAAGTTGGTGGTCTCGACGACCAGCGTGCTGCCCTCCCAGCGGCCGCGCGCGTCACCCATGTAGTTCTTCATGGCTGCCGACAGATGCGCGCTGTTGTTCGTCGGGACGATGCGCGCCTCATGGATCATCTCGTAGCGAATCGCCACGAATCCCGGGCCCTGCGTGATGTCGTACGCGTTGCCGTAGATCATCGGCGTCATCGAACCGGGCACGCCGAGCGAGATGCAGCGATCGTAGAGACTGCGATCCGTGTACGAATCGGCCGGCCCTCTTCCTTTGCGAGACGCTTGCCGCGCAGCCACGCGCTGCCGTGCCGCGGCGTTGATCGGCGGAATCTTCCCGCTTGGCGGATCGAACACGAGCCAGGGCTGTGAGTTGTTGGCTTGCAGATGCTCGTACCAGTGCGATGGCCCGGCGCCAGTATCTTCTTCCTGGCTTCCGCCGATGCTGCGGGCTCCGGCCTGCGCGCGCTTCTGGCGATCCACGCGCAGTGCGGCCATCTCTTTTTCGCCGAAGTCCTCGAGCCGCTTGCCCGCCAGATCGGCCGGCTGCTCCATCGGCGTGCCGTTCTCGTCAGCGTTCGTGTAGATCCCCTGCAGGTCCGGCTCACCCCACGGTGTCTTGGGCGCGTTGTATTCGCTTCGCGCCGTGCTGCCAGCGCGTCCTGCCAGTGACTGAGCCGACAACGTCGCCACACCCACGAATGCTACGAGTCCGATCACACCAACGATGTCGCGACGCATTGGCTGCCTCCGAACGAAGAACCGAACCTGAACACGAACTGAGAAGCGAGAAGCCTGAAATTCGAACTACTGGGCTTTACAGGGTTGCGGATTCCACTTCGCCCCGTCAGCTTCCTTCTTCCAGTTCGAGCTCGTGATGAAGGGCTGCGCGAGATTCTGCGGGTCCTCAACGGTCGTCGTCACCACGAACCAGTCGCCGGCGTCGGGGTTCGTAAATCGCGTGAAGTTCTCTGTGATAACCGCGTCCTGGCTATAGGGCACGCCGTTCCGCCGCAACCATCCAGGCAGCATGTTCGTCGTCACCACCTTCAGCGTTCCCCAGCGCGGAGGTGGAGCACCGGCACCGCGTTCGAGGAACGCATCGAATGCGCCACCACTGCGAACCCATTCGGCGGCCGAGTACCCCTGAAGCGTCCTTGGTTGCGATGCGATCGCGGACACCGGCTGTGGTGCCGCTCCTGGCGGCGTGAAATGAAGGAGACGCGTCTGCTGCCCGGCATCCGTCTCGATCTTCAGCGTGTTGTCATCCTGCCAGCTGATACGCAGGCGACCAGGCATGCGCATGATGCCGCCGACGCCGTAGGCCTGGCACTGGCCATCCTTCGATGGGTCCCAGGCATCGGCCTGTTGCCGCGCCGCTGGAGTCATTGGCACGCTCGCGTAGTCGCCCTTGGGAGGCGTGCGCATCCGCCACTGCCAGTCTTCTGTGACCACCGACACCCAGTTGCCCGCAAGATCGACAGGGGCTCCCTGACGGGCGGGCGGAGGCGGTCCAACCGGTCCACGGCCTCTGCCACGGCCACCGCCACCTGGAACAGCCGGCGGCGTTTGCCCTGCCGGCGTCGACGCCTCGGATGCCCGCTGCTTCGCTTCCGGCTCAACCACGACCGTGAAGATCACGGCGCACGCGATGGCAGCCGTCAGCGGCGCCGTCACCGTCCTCAGAGTTCGCGCACTCATTCCGATTTCCCCTTCTGCTGACTCTTGGACTGAGCAGGCTTCGCCGGCGGATTGGCTGCAACCATCTGCTTGTAGATCGTCTCGACGAACATCGACGTCGTCCAGAAGCCGGTGTCCGAGCCGTAACGCGGATCGAAGTCGAGCGTCGGCTTCTTTGCCTTCACCTGTTCGAGCGTCATGCCACGCTTGGCGTACTCCTTGATGCGGTCGCGGACGATGGTCGCCATGTTGCGGTACTCGGTGACGTCCTGCTCGTCGGACAAGCGGCCATGACCGGGGATGACCAGCGTGCCGCCCTCGTTGACGTTGCTCGCGACCGTAATGTCCATGATCGCGTTCAGCGCGTTGATGTAGCCGTCGATGGTGCCGCCGTTGGCGGCGTCGATGAACGGATACATCACGGTCGTGAAGAGATCGCCCGTGGCAAGCACGTCTGACTTGCGGAAGAACACGACACTGTCGCCGTCGGTATGCGCGTCCGGTTCGTGGATGATCTGGACCGCTTCACCGTTGAACAGGAATTCCCGCTTCTTCGTGATGTAGGTCTCCGTCGGCCACGCGGCAAACGGCACCTGCGGTTGCCCGGCGGGCGGGTCAGCGCTCAGGCGCTTCAACACGTTCTCGTGCGCAATAATCGCCGCGGTCGCCGTCGCCGCCGCACCCAGGTCGCCGACGACGTTGCCACCGGCGCGGAAGCGGCCGGCCTTGGAGATCGCTTCGTTGCCCCCGATGTGATCGCCGTGGACGTGCGTGTTGACGATGTAACGAATCGGTCCGTCACTGATCGCCCGGATGGCATTGAGAATCTTGGTGCTCAGCGGCGCGAACTGCGTGTCGACGACCATGATGCCTTCCGGGCCGGTGAAGATGGTCGTGTTACCGCCGGCGCCGACAAGCATGTAGACGTTGTCGCGCACCTTGACGGTGTCAATCTGAACGTTGTCGAAGTTCTGATTCTGCTGGGCGATCGCGGTGCCCACCGCGAGGGCCGCGCCGACGACGAGGGCTGCGGCGACCGACAGAATGCGGGCCCTTTGTGACGTGCTGGTTTGTAGCCTCATCATGTCAGCGACCCTGCTGTCCCTGTGGTGCCCCAGTGACTCGTTGCGCGCCTGTCTGTGGTTTCGGCAGTGGCGGAGGAATCGGGGCCTTCTTCAGAACGTCCTGAAACTCCGGATACATCGTCTGAGCGCCACCGTAGATACCGACAAAGGGAATCTGATGCCGGCGCGCGTACTCTTCCTTGAAGGGGTGCTCATCCGGCAGGTAGGCCGGCACGTCACCCTCCGGACGATCCGCGATCTCGAGCACCGGGTCGCACACCCAGAGCCAGGTGCCAGCCGGCAGCTCGCGTGTGCTGCGCACGAAGTCCTGACTCTT
Source organism: uncultured Acidobacteriota bacterium (assembly GCA_963772955.1). Classification (GTDB taxonomy): domain Bacteria; phylum Acidobacteriota; class Vicinamibacteria; order Vicinamibacterales; family UBA2999; genus Gp6-AA40. Next base: position 277,550 of record CAVYZF010000003.1, read on the forward strand.
CACGAGCGGCTCGGTGAGGTACACAGGATCGACGAGCACGACGATGTGCGTCATGGTCTCGCCGTTGCGGACCATGTACTCCGTCATCTTCGCCTGGTCGCTCATCGGCACGCCGTTGCGACGCACCCAGCCCTTTTTCAGGTGAGTGGTCTCAACGATCAGCATGTCGCCGTCGTAGCGGCCGGTTGAGAATCCCATCCATGTATGCGGCGCATTGGGGCCGGGATGCGGACGGCCGTCCATCCAAATGGTGCGAGTCTGTTCGAAGGTGCTGGAGTAGTGCTTGATCGCGATCAGGTCCTGCGTCTTCGGGTCCTTCTCTTCCCAGATGCGCAGGTTGAGCGGGCCGCGATAGATATACGGCGAGACGTGCACGCGGCACTGCTCCTCGGGGAGCGTCAGGCGCGACGGGTCCCAGCTGTTCGCGTACTGGCGTGCCGAATCGTTAATCGGGAGCCCCGTGTAGTCGGTCAGTTCGGGTCCGGGGATGCGATCCGGTTGGTCTTCGTGATAGCGCGGTTGCCAGACTCCGGAGAAGTCCGCACCGGCCTGGGCGAACGCCGGGAGGCTTGCGCCTGCCACGAGCGACGCCGTGAGCGCGCTAACGCTCAAGAACTTAAGCATGATGTCTGATCTCCAACTGTCTATTCTACATGCGACCCGACTACGACTAGAATTGCGAATCCCGAATAAGTCGGCGCCGCCCAATCCCTATGCATCCTTCCGACGTTCCTGACATTCGTGCCCGCGAACTGCTGACGGTCATGGCGCTGGCCGAATATGGCAGCTTCGTGGCAGCCGCCGCGTACCTGAAGACGTCGCAGCCGGCACTCACTCGCACCATCAAGCGCGTCGAGCGCGTCCTCGGCGTCATGCTGTTCGCGCGTAACACGCGTCGCGTGGAGATCACGGCCGCCGGGCGCGAGTTCGTCGCCGTCGCCGAACGGATGCTCAACGAGCTGCACCTCACCGTGCGCAATCTGAGCGAGGTGACCAACGAGCAGCGCGGCCGCATCACGCTGACGACCTACTCGGCGTTCGCGGTCAATCCGCTCCCCATGCTCGTCCGCCGCTACCGCGAGACGCGGCCGCTCATCGAAGTACGGATTCGCGAGGGACGGCAATCGGAGATCGTCGAGGACGTCCGTAATGGCGCCGCCGACTTCGGCATCGGTTACGTCAACGCCTTGCCCGATCTGCTCGAGGCGACGACGCTCAAGAAGGAGCAGCTCTACGTCCTGATTCCGACATCGCATCCGCTCGCGATCAAGAAGAAGCCGAAGGTGCGGCTGGCGGAGTTGAAGGATGAGGCGCTCGTCTCTGCGCCGAACGACACGTACTTACGTCGGCTCGTGGACGCTGCGGCGATGTCCGCCGGGTTCACGCTGCACTACAGCGTGACCGTCGATCGGTTGCTGAGCATCCTGCATCACGTGTTCGCAGGTGTTGGCATCGGCATCCTTCCGTCAGGATGCATTCCTGAGATTTCGTGGGGCGAGGGATGTCACGCGGCGCTGCTCGTCGAGCCATCGCTGTCGGTGACGGTGGGGCTCATCTCTTCGCGCAGCCGCTACATGACCCCGGCTGCGGCGGGCATGGCCGCGCTCATCAAAGAACACATGGCGTCGAAAAAATAGGCTCTGGGCTTCAGGCTCCGGGGCTGCACGCCACTGGGCCGAGGCGATCCCGCACTTGCCTCCTCGTCAGCCCGAGCTTCTCCGCGCCGCGAATCGTGTCGTCGAGATCAACGCCGTACCAATTTCTCTTGCCGGAATCGCAAAGACCGGCGACGTTCCAGTCATCGATGGCCGTCGCCACTTCACTCGCGTAGCGATCGTGCGCGATTCCGGCTTCAACCGCCGGCCAGAGTCGTCTCAGTGCGCTGGTAAAGCGATCGCTGTCACCGCAGAGGAAGCCACGCGGCGTGCGCGGTGAGTCGAGTCGCCGTGCCATCTCGCTAAAGCTGGCCGCGGCGAAGTAGAACATCGAGTACGACGCGAACATGGGAAACTCACGAAAGCCTGCATAGCTGCCGGCGATAAAGCGCGCCGTCCGATCGGCGTCGGCGAGCGTGAGCGCGGAGTACGGCGACACGTCCGAAGACATGCTGCTGCGGGCTTTGGAGAGTCGGGTCTTCACACCCGTGTCGCTGAGCAGGCTCGCAAGGCGCTCGATGCCAAGCAGCGTGAGCGGAATGCCGGTCGAGAACAATGGATCGATGAAGGCCGCGGCCGACGGCAACATCGCCCATCGCTCGCCGGCAGCAACGTCCGCACGATACGCCAGCCGCGGCATCCACGTGAACTCGCGAATCGGTCTTGCATCCGCGAATTGCGCCGCAACCGATGGATAGCGAGCCAGCAACCGGTGCCACGCAGGTTCGCCGTCGGCCAGCCTCAGTTCCTCGGCGAGCCAGTCCTCCACAGCCACGCCGGCACTCGTCACGCCGTTGCCAAACCGCAGCACCCACATCCAGCCGCCATTGAACACGTGATGCAGCGCCGCATCGTCGACAGGGTACGGCGTCGCATCGAAGCCCCAAGCGAAATCCCCGAGTCCCGGGTCGTAGTCCGCCATCTGATCGCAGCGTGCGACCCCGGTGAAGTGCGAAAACAGCGCCTGCGTGGCCGGATATCCGCCAAAGCCCCGATTGGCGACACCGAGAGACCTGCTCAGAAACCCGTGCGGGCCTGATGCGTCGACGACGAACTGCGCGCGAACACGGAAGCTCTGGCCGTGCCGCGCTCCTCGAAGCAGCGGATGCCCTGTCGCGTGCCACTCGACACCATCGAGCTCGACGAGATCGTGATAGTCGACACCGAGCGCAATCGCTTCGTTCACGAGAAAGCGATCGACGTCGCTTCGCAGCCAGTGCGTGTCGGACAACTCGTCGCTCGGGCTCGCGGCAACAAGCAGCTGATTCGTTCGTTCCTCGTCGGCCTTGTAGGCACGGCCGGTCTCGTGCTTGAAGTACGTGAAGCCGCGCTTGAGTCCACACCCGACATCCGGGTACGTCCGCTGCCACGTGCCGAAGGCAGACAGTGGGCGGACGCGCGGCAGATCGTATCGATCGGCGAGCTGTTCGATGACGATGCCCGCGAGCGGCGACGCCGACTCGCCGATGGCGAACCGCGGATGCTGTCCGCGCTCGAGCAGCATCACGCGATACCCGAGGCGCCGCGCGATCATCGACAGCAGCGAGCCGCCGAAACCGGAGCCGACAATGGCGAGATCTGTATCCGAGTGAATCGAGATCACGACAGGAGAGTAACGCGTCAGCGCCCAGCCGGCGAGGCAGGAAGATTGAGACGGGCGACGAGCGGCTTGAAGCGTGGATCGGAGCGGAAGCGATCGAATTGCGGTGACACGTTCATCCAGCGGATCGGACCCTGGCGTCGATCGACGGCTTTCGCCAGGTATTCGAACACTCGATCCGTATCGCCGAGCCAGGTGTAAGCGGCAACGGCGTCCAACGGATTGGCTTCACGATTCATTCGGCTCAATACCTTGATCGCGTCGTCGCGCCTGCCCAGCGCGGCATATGCCCCGGCCAGGAGTCCACTGTTCTGTAGTTCGGGCCGGTCTGCTTCGCCCAGCGCCTCCTGGAAGCGATTCGTCTCCAGGTACGTGAAGACCAGGAGAATGTGGGACAGCGTGTTTCGTGGCTCCAGCTCGAGTGCCCGCCGGAACGCCCGTTCAGCGTCTGCGTACTTCCGACTCATGAACAGGACAAACCCGTGGTTGAATCGCAAGTCCGTGGAGAGCGGATTCACGGCGATGGCCTGTTCGATGATGCGTAACGCCTCCTCGAAACGGCCGAACGCGGCAAGCGTGTTTCCATAACAGCCGCATACATCGATCGCATCGGGGTTCAGTTCGTACGCCTTTTCATACGCGGCGAGCGTGGCGTCCCAGTCCCAGTCGTCGAACTTGATGCCAGCCAGTGCGGCGTACCCTTCCGCAAGCGAAGGATCGAGCTCGATTGCCCTCTGTGCGGCTTCCCGCCTGGGGCCTTCCTCCTGCGTAAACAGCAGATCGCGGCCCTGGGTCAATGCCATCGACAACGATGCCTGCGCCGGCGCATAGTCCGGCTGCAGACGCACGGCCTCCTCCAGTTCCGCGACAGCCAGCTTCCAGGAATTCTGGTTGCCCTGCCAGTAGTGGTATCGACCCAGCATGAAGAGGTCGTACACCTTCGGATCTACCGGGCGTGACTTGGCGAGCCGCGTGGCTTCGTCTGGAGTGACCTGAACTCTGATCTCGCGGACGATCGCCTCGGCGATCTCCGACTGAAGCATCAAGACATCGGAGAAGTCGTGATCGAAATCCTTCGCCCACAGGTGCGCATCGGAAGCGGCGTGAATCAGCTGCGTCGTCACGCGCACACGGCCATCGGCACGACGCACAGAACCCTCGATGATCGCGTCAGCGCCCAGCTCCTTCGCGATGTCACCCAGCTTCTTCGTTGTCTTCTTGTACTGCATGACCGATGTGCGCGAAATCACCTTGAGCGCGCGCACCTGAGCGAGACTCGAGATCAGCTGCTCGGTCATCCCGTCGGAAAAGTACTCGTCATTCGGATCGGGAGACAGCGATTGCAATGGCAGGACTGCGATCGATCGGATCTCGGGCCGCGACGCAACTGCGTTCGCGCTGCCACCTTGTGCGCGCCACCAGAGCCCCGCGGTAGCGAGCAGCGCCACAGCTGCCACACCCGCGACGCGCCACCCCATGCGCTGGCGCGGCGCCGGCCTCGCGACTGTCGTCGACGCCACACCCGTCGTGCGGCCCACTCGTCGCAGATCGACGACGAAGTCGCGCATCGACTGATACCGATCCGCGGGACCCTTCTCCAGCGCTTTTTCGACGATGGCGCGCAGCTCAGGAGGCACGTCATCGGCAAGCGGGGCGGGCGCGTCGTTCAGGACGGCCTCGACGACGTGCAGGTCGGTCGCTCCGCCAAACGGTCGCCGGCCCGAAAGCGCCTCGTAGAGAACGATGCCGAACGAGAAGATGTCGCTCCGAGCATCCAGAGCGGCTCCTCGCGCCTGCTCGGGCGATAAGTACCCGATCGTCCCCAGGATGGCTCCATGACGGGTCGGGGACATCGACACCGTGCGAGTCTCTTTCCCTCCGTCCTCCATGACTTTTGCGAGACCGAAGTCCCCGAGCTTCGCGTATCCGTTCTTCGTCAGGAGGATGTTGTCAGGCTTGATGTCGCGATGGAGGATTCCGGCGTCGTGCGCGGTGGCGAGCGCATCCGCAACCCCGACGAGCAGTTCGACCACCTGGCGCCAGGTGCGTTTCTCGCCACGGGCCCACGTGCTGAGAGTCCCGCCATCAACGTACTCCGTGACGAGATACTCACGACCATCGAAGGTGCCGGCCTCGTGCACGGTCACGATATGAGGGTGCTGGCTGAGCGCGGACAATGCGCTCACTTCGCGCCGGAATCGATGACGTGCCTCTTCGCTGTCGAGCGCACGCAGCAGGAACTTGATTGCAACCGGCCGCGATTCGAGGTCGCGTGTCCGTCGCGAGGTAGACCTCCCCCATCCCACCGGCGGCGATCGCCGATTCGATCCGATACGCGCCGATCAAAGTCCCCGGGGCGAGAGCCATGAGGCGAGGCGATTATATGCCGCGGCAGAGCTGGGTCGCGCAGGTCACCTGCGGTTGCACACGCTGCCCGCGGTTCATGGCGGCAAGCCTCGCCGCACGATCGGGCGAGCAACTGCAGTCGAAGAAGCGCTCGACATTCCAGAGATCGGCAAACACGCGCATGCTATCGAGAGAGAGCCCGTATTCGATGGTGGACTCGAGCCAGTCGAGCCGTGGCGGATGAAACGAGTCGCCGATCGCTTCCATCGCACCGTTACCCCCGCGAGTGGGAATCACGACGCTGACGCTCGCACCGCACTCCGCCGCGACGTCGAGCGATCGACACGCCCACTCGACTTCTTCGCCACGTGCCATGAAGGGCGGGCTGAGAAGAATGAACACGCGCAGAGCGATGTCGTGCTCGCCGAGGAAATCTCCGGCGCGCTTGAACGCATCGAGCGTCATCTTCTTGTTGAGGCGCGCCAGCACTTCAGGGTGGGATGTCTCGAGGCCAATCGCCACTTCGAGCTGGCCGCCGATCGCATCCCGGAAACGAAGGCACCGATCTCGATATGCGCCTGCCAGGAACGCGGGATGCGCTTCGACGATCACGCGCTCGAATCCCTGCACGACCTTCGCGATCTCGTCGCCATCGTCAGGAGGAATGGCAGCGGGGTCGAAGAAGCTGCCGGCGTTATAGAGCTTGATTTGATTCGCGGCCGGAAGGTCAGTGAGCGCGACGCGGATTTGCGTCGCGATGGCCCCGCGGGGCGCGGTCGCGTCGAGCGTATTGACCCAGAGGTCGCACATCACGCATCGAAACGGACATTCCTTGTTGGTCAGGAAGACGACAGCCGTCGAGGCGAGGGCGCCGTTCGCATCGCGCTCCTCTTCCCAGATGGCGGCGTAGGCGTGATGTGGATCGAGCGGCCGCTTCGCCGGCCGGTGTTGGAGAACAAAGCGATCGAGTAATTCAGAATTCAAAATGCAGAATGCAGAATGCAGAATGCAGAAAACGGAGTCTGAATTCTAAATTCTGCATTCTGAATTACGGTAGTGCAGAAACAGAGACTTCATTACCTGATCTCCGCTCGAGAGCCTCCGCTTCCTTCAATCGCTCCTGCCAGATTCGACTGAAGGTTCGCCGGCACCACGCTTTGCTCACGCGCGCGCGCGGCGAGGCAACCGCGCCGTCCTGGAAACGCCGCTTCGGGTTGGCCGGCATGTCGATCCCCGTCACGGCTTTGATGCCGGCGACGACGACATCGCGCTTGAGGGTGTGAAGACGCTCCGCTCGTCCATCAAGTACCTGCTCGAATGGAATCGCGACGGCGGATGCGATGACCGAGCGGACGGTAAAGGGCGAGAACGCCTCGAACCCAAGCGCCGCGGCCGGCGCGAACGTGCGCACGTAGCTGCGTGACAGCCCGCCGGAGTACGCGAGGCTGTGCTTGATGGCATCGACGCCCCAGCCCTCCTGGTACAGCAGCGGATTGCGCAGCACGCTGGACAGCGTCAGGTCGGAGTCCTCGAGCGGATACGACTTCAGATTCTCGTCGCCGCCGTCGCCGTCGAGCAGATACCTGAGTCCTGGATGCCGGCGACGAACTTCCTGCAGGAGACAGAGCGATGTCGCCGCACACTCGACGTCGAGCGGCTGGTAGTCCTCGATGAGGCGAATGGCTGCATCGAGATCGTACGCGTCCGAGCTGACGTCGACTCGCTCCCAGCTCGCCTCGAGCCCGAGCGCGCGCGCCGCACGCTCGGCCTGCGCCGCGTCTTCTCCGCCGCCGAAGTCCAGCGTGAACGCCCTGACTTGATCCGGATGGCGGCCAAGCTCCGCGCACGCGTGCCGAGCCAGCAACAGCGTCGCGGTGCTGTCGATCCCCGCTGAAAACGCGACGGCGATTGGCTCGTCCGCGGGGACGCGACCAATCCAGTCCTTCAGCGCGCGCGACGCGGCGGTGATGTACGTCGAGCCCAGGTCGTGGAGATCATTTGAACCGCGCCCGACCGGGGGATCGAAGAACCGCTGATACCTCGGCACGGGATCGGGACAACCAACCTGATCGAGCTCGACGAGGTAGTGTGCCGGCACCATGCGCGTGTACGCCGGTTCGAACTGCCATGCGATCCGCTGCTCCTGGCACCACGAAAAGATCCGATCCATGCGGTCAGACACCACGAGGAACGGGCCGTGGTACATCTTCGCAACGAAGTAGCGCAGCGGAATACCGATGGTGCGCGCCAGGCGTACGGTCCTGCCGTCGCGCCCGACTGCCGCGAAGTGACCGTCGGTCCGCGCCAGCGCATCGCCGTCACAACGACCCGTCCACTCAGCAACCTCCGCATCCCCTGCGCCGGTCAGACCACTGGACCGAGTCCCGACGAGATCGATGAGCCGTTCAACACCTTCAATCATTTCGGTCCCCAGTCCACGGTCTTCGGTCCACGGTCAATCAACCCTCGGCCCCTCGCACCGCACCGTCGCACCCTCGCCATTTCGCATCGTCGGACCGCTCGGCTCATTTCCCCGGCTCGGTCCAGGAGATCAGCAGGCCCGCCTCTTCAGCCCAGTCGTCTTCGCCGGCAAGCGCAGAGTAGCGCCCGCTGAAGAAGACCAGCGGTGCGCGCGGCAGCTCGCTGCGGTGAATCGACACAACCTGCCCGACCACGATCCAGTGATCGCCGCCTTCGTGAACCGCGTTGACTTCGCAACCGAGCGCCGCAACAGAGCCATCGAGTCGTGGCCCCCCTTCCGCGCGAGTGAACGAAAATGGAGGAGGCGGCGTCTCTTCTTTCCACGCACCAGCGAAGTACGACGACAGCGTCTGCTGTTCCTGGCTGAGAATGTTGACGGAGAACTCGACGACGTCGTGAATGAGCTGCCCCGCCTTCGTGCCCTTGCCCAGGCAGAAGAGGACGAGCGGCGGGTTGAGCGAGAGCGAGGTAAACGAGTTGGCCGTCAGCGCGCGAATAGACCCCTCGACCTCCATCGCGATGACCGTCACGCCGGTGACAAACTGGCCGACGGTCTGGCGGAACGTCCGAGGGTCTATCGACATGTCACCTGAACACAGCAGAGGAACTGTCGTTCGAGTTTCCTGGTTCTGACTTCTCAGTTCGTGCACAGAGAACTCCGAAGTTCGAACTTCAGGGCTCTCTACCCCCTTGTGCCGATCTTCTTGATGATCGCGCTCACGTCGTCGGACTGCACGAGGTCCGGCGCCGTCCACCCATCGAGGTTGTACTCGGACATGCACTGCTCGGCAAAGCCCTTGTAGCGCTTCGTCGCACCGGTCACGTCCGCCACCAGAAGCGTCTCGAACCTGATGCTCTCGTGGTTGCCGAAGTAGTTCCGCTCGTAGAGCTCGTGGCGGCCGCCGAACTCGCTGCCGATGGCGTCCCACATCAGCTTCATCAGTTTGACGCGATCCTCGGCCGAGTAGCCGTTGGACCCGCGCACGAACTGATCGAGATACGGCCGCAGTTCCGGCACCTTGAAGTCGAGCGCGCTCGACGGCAGATAGATCAGCGCGCTGGCGAGCGAGTTCTCGATGATCTCCTTGATCTTCGGATACGCGATGCTCGCCATCACGCGATACGCCAGGCCGTAGTCGAGATTCGGCAACACGTACCCTTCGGTCCAGGGCGTCGTCGTCCGTGCCATCGCGTCGGTGAGCCCCCAGAACAGATTGCGCCAGGCGAGCACTTCGCCAACCTGCGCCTGCACGCCGCGGAAGTCCTTGGCACCGGTGGCCTCGACTGCCTTCAGCAGGAGGCCGGCGAGGAAGTCCATCTTCACGGCCAGCCGGGTGCAGCCCTGGAACATGAATCGTGGCAGGAATCCCGAGCGCGGGAAGAAGTTGTTCACCTTCTCGATGTCGCCGTACGCGAAGACGTTCTCCCACGGCACGAGCACCTTGTCGAAGATGAGGATCGAGTCGTTCTCGTCCATCCGGCTCGAGAGCGGGTAGTCGTACGGCGTGCCCATCACCGCCGCCGTCATCTCGTACGACGGACGGCACAGCAGCTTCACGCCCTTGGCATCGGTCGGTACCATGCAGACGAACGCGAATGGCTTCGTCTTGATCGGGAGCGCGCCGTTGTTCGCGATGAAGTTGAAATGCGTGAGCGTGGACGTCGTGGCCACGACCTTTGCTCCGCTGACGATCAGGCCGGCGTCGGTCTCTTCCTCGACGTGCATGTACACGTCTTTCACTTCGTCGAGCGGCTTGTCGCGATCGACCGGCGGGTTCACGATCGCGTGGTTGACGAAGGAGACCTCGTCATTGACCTTCTTGTACCAGCGGCGCGCGTTCTCATCGTAGGGCGCGTAGTAGGACGCGTTGGCGCCGAGCGTCGCAAGGAAAGCCGCCTTGTAGTCCGGACTGCGACCGACCCACCCGTAGGTGACGCGCGCCCATTCGGCGATCGCGTCACGGGCGCCGACAAGCTCCTCGGCGTTGCGCGTCGCCTTGTAGAACTTGTGCGTGAAACCGCCCGTCCCGGTATCGGTCGGCGTCGTGAGCACCGCTTGCCGCGCGGGATCGTGGAGCGCGTCGTACAGTCGGGCGATCATCCGCGCGGTGTTGCGAAATGCCGGATGGGTCGTCACGTCCTTCACGCGTTCGCCGTAGATCCAGATCTCCCGGCCGTCTCTGATACTTTCGAGGTACTCGGCCCCCGTGTAGGGACGAGTACGCGGTGTTGTCTGAGCCGCCATGATCTATCCCTCCAACTCCTTGGCGCGTTTCTCCCACTCAGCCATGAACCGAAATACGTTTTCTTTCGGCGGCTGCGGCGCGAACGTTTCCAGCCACGTCACCGGCTGCGTGCCGACATTGGCGAACCCGTGCACGCAGCCAACACCCGTCCAGAAGACGTCGCCCGGCTTTCCCACGTAGGTCTTGCCGTCCATCGTACCTTCCACCTCACCGCTGAGGATGAAGTACGACTCCTCGAACGTATGGTCGTGCAGTCCGAGTCGAACGCCCGGCTGGTACTCGATGAAGAGCAACCGATGATGCCGGGCACCGAAGTCTTCGTCGATGAGCCACTTGAGGAACACACCCTCGAGCCCCGTCAGCGAAGCGGGCCTGTGCGCCAGTGGCGGAATCTGACCCGCGTCGAAATGGCCGAGCAGATTCCCCCTCAGGTCCTGGAGGTCGAGCCGCGGCGCTGACGAAGGGAGCGAGCGATCCTTCAGAAAGAACGTGTCGCGTTCGGCACCAACCGGCTTCGGCTGCGGTGCCGCCATCTGCAGCCACCGGACAGGAGCCGATCCGATCTGCTTCCACGCGTGCGGCGATCCCACCTTGACTGCGGCGTAATCGCCGACGCTGACGTGGTAACTGGAACCGTTGATGACGACGAGCGCTTCTCCGCTCAACACGTAGAAGCTCTCTTCAAAGGAGTGAACGTGCGGATCGATCCGTCCGCCCGGTGCGAGTTCGTTGATGCTCAGCCCGGTAAGGACTGAGCCCTCAGCGCGGTTGACGAGCGACTTGTGAGCATAGCCCTCGCTGTGCCCCTCGAATACCGGGTGGCGGCCGAGAGTGCCTGGATCGAAGCTGCTGAAGAAATGCATCCGCTACGGCGCCTCGATCGGCTTGCCGTCTGGTCCAAGCGGAATGGGCACGCGATTAGAGATCGCCTTGATCGATCTCAAATAGGCGAACATCGCTTTCAAGTCTTCATCTGGAAGCTGCCCATACCAGTTCCACGGCATCGGCGGCAGAATCTGACGCCCTTTGCCCATATGTTTTCCCTTCTTGAGCGCTTCGACGAACATGTCCTCGGTCCAGATGCCGAGGCCGGTGTTCTGATCCGGCGTCAGGTTCGCCGCAAACGACACGCCCCAGTCGCCGCTCCACGCTGTCAGGTGACCGTTGATGTGAATCACATACGGGCTGCCCTTGATCGGCTTGAAGGGCGGCGGTACGCCCTCGCTCTCGGGGTGGCCCGAGAGCATGCGGTCCATGTCTGCCTCGGGACCGCTCGGCCCAACCTTCTTAGGCGTGTGGCAATCGTGGCATCCGCCCCCGATGATGAGACGATGACCGCGTTCGATCTGTGATTCCGCCGACGCCACGGGCACGGCTGCCGGAGCGGGTGCTCCTGCCGGCGGTGCACTGGCCGGCTGCCCGCAGCCGACAAACGCAGCGACAAGCAGAAGGCTGGCCGACGTCACGGCAACGCGATACGGAGACAAGCGCATGGATCTCAACTCCTCGATGGAAAGATGTCTGTGCCTTCAAAGGCGGCCAGAAATATACACCACTCGCTTGCCCTCGTCTCGCGGGGCTGAGTAAGATGCCGGGATTGATACGCCGGTACATTTTTTCCACCGACCATAAGGTCATCGGCCTGCAGTACGGGTTCACCAGCTTGTTCTTCCTGCTGGTCGGCTTCTCACTCGTGATGCTGATCCGCTGGCAGCAGGCGTTCCCGGCGCAACCCATTCCCCTCGTCGGCGACTGGCTCGGTCAAGCCAATGCGCCAGGCGGCGTTCTTCTTCCAGAGTTCTACAACCAGCTCGGGGCGATGCACGGCACCATCATGGTGTTCCTTGGTGTGGTGCCGCTCGCGTTCGGCGCGTTCGGCAACTACGTCGTGCCGTTGCAAATTGGCGCTCCCGACATGGCGTTTCCGCGGCTGAACATGACGAGCTACTGGCTGTATGCGGCCGGCGGCCTCGTGATGCTCGCGAGCTTTCTCGTTCCTGGTGGCGCAGCCAACAACGGCTGGACCTCGTACGCACCGCTCTCCGATCTCGCACCCGGTCACGGTCAGACGCTCTGGCTGATCGGGATGTTGCTCCTCATTTTTTCGTCGCTGCTCGGCGCGATCAACTTCATCGCGACGATCGTCCAGTTGCGCGCGCCAGGCATGACGTGGTTCCGGCTGCCCTTCTTCGTCTGGTCGCAGCTCATTACCGCATTCCTGCTGCTGCTCGCCTTCCCCGCGCTTCAGGCGGCTGCTGTCCTGCAAGGCATGGATCGCGTCGCGAAGACGAGCTTCTTCCTTCCGAGCGGACTCGTCGTCGGAGGCCAGCCGCTCCAGGTGGCCGGCAGCGGCAACGCGCTTCTCTGGCAGCACCTGTTCTGGTTCCTCGGACATCCCGAAGTCTACGTGCTCATCCTGCCGGCAATGGGCATCGTCGCCGAAGTCGTGACCAACAACACGCGCAAGCCGCTCTGGGGCTACCGCTTGATGGTCTACTCCGTGTTCGTCCTCGGCTTCCTTTCGTTCGTCGTCTGGGCCCACCACATGTACCTGACGGGGATGGGAACCGCCATCGGCGCGTTCTTCCAGGCGACGACGATGATCATTTCGATCCCGTCGGTGATCATCCTGAGCTCGCTCATCCTGTCGCTTTATGGTGGATCGATCAGGTTCAACACGCCGATGCTCTTTGCGCTCGCCTTCATGCCCATGTTCGGTCTCGGTGGATTGACGGGCCTGCCGCTCGGCCTGGCCGCAACAGACATCCCGCTGCACGATACCAACTACGTGGTCGCGCACTTTCATTACCTCGTCGCGCCAGGGACGATCTTCGCGCTCTTCGCCGGCATCTACTACTGGTTCCCGAAGATCACCGGCCGGATGATGAACGAGGCGCTCGGCAAGATCCACTTCGTCGGCTCGCTGATCTGCATGAACGTCATCTTCCTGCCGATGTTCGTGCAGGGACTCGCCGGCGTGAACCGCAGGCTCTGGGATGGCGGCACCCTCTACACGCACGCGCAGGCCACGCTGTCGCTGAACGTGCCGATGTCCTACGCGGCGCTCGCGCTCGCGTTCTTCCAGATCTTCTTCATCATCAACCTCGTGTGGAGCATTCGAGCTGGGCGCACCGCTGGGGCGAACCCGTGGGCGGCGACGACGCTCGAGTGGTCGGCGGCGCCGAGTCCTCCGCGCGAGCACGGCAATTTCGATCGAGTGCCGCGAGTCGTGCGCGATCCCTACGAATACAGCGCGCCGGGCGCAACGGCAGGCTTCCTGCCGCAGGCCGCGCAAGCGGAAGAGCGGATATGAGAACGATGCTCCGCTTCATTGCCACGTTTCCCAAAGCCACGACACACCGAGGCACAGAGGCACAGAGAATTAATTGGTTTGATCCTCGGTGTCTCACTGCCTCTGTGTGTCGTATTCGCGCATGGGCGCCCACGTAGCCGTGCAAATCCCGTACACCACCGAGGTCAGGCCCGACACCGGACTCACCAACCCCAAACTGGGGGTGTGGCTGTTCCTGGCATCCGAAGTGATGCTGTTCGGCTCGCTCTTCTCCTCCTACGCGCTCCTGCGCACAGGGGCACCGAGCTGGCCCGATCAGTCATCGATCGTCAACGTGCCGCTCGCCACGCTCAACACGGTGGTGTTGATTGCGTCGTCGGTGACGATGGTGATGGCGTGGGCGTCGCTTGCACCCGCGGCAGAGGCTGTCGGCTTACGGAAGTTCCGGCTTTACATGGGACTAACGCTGCTGTGCGGTGCCATCTTCCTCGTCGTCAAGACCATCGAGTACGGCGACAAGTTCTCGCATCATCTCTACCCGGCAACGAATAACTTCCTCGGGCTGTATTTCACGATGACGGGCCTCCACGCGATTCACGTCATCGCCGGGATGATCGTCAACGCGTACTTCCTGGGTCCGGGCACGAAGATGTGGAAGACGGATCCCGAGCGCTTCACCAATCGCATTGAAGTGGCCGGTATCTACTGGCACTTCGTCGACGTGGTGTGGATCTTCCTGTTTCCCGTGTTGTATCTGCTCTGAAGGCCATGACTCACGACGTTGCCAGGCAGGTAAGAGGGTATCTGATGGTGTTCGGAACGTTGCTCGTCCTGACGTTCGTGACCGTCGGCGTGTCGTATCTGGATCTGCCTGAGGTCGAAACCGTCGTGGTCGCGCTGATCATTGCAACGACGAAGGCGGCGCTCGTCGCGATGTTCTTCATGCACCTGAAGGGCGAACGGCCAATGGTGACCTGGCCACTGGCGCTGACGGCGTTCTTGTTCGTCGCATTGCTGGGGTCGCTGCTCGTGAGCGAATCTGATCACCTGTTCGGGGCGAGATTCCAAGACTCGTTCCAGAGTATTAAGGATTGAACGATCTTTGATTTATCGATTCGTTGGTGATCGGGGATTTTCGATTGATGAATGGATGAAATCGCCAATCTACATTCACCAATCAACAACGATTCAACAATCGAAGATCGACAGATCAACAATTGAGTGATTTATGGCGTGCCCAGTCTGTTTCGGCGGCGAAGACACGTTGATGCGTGAGAGCCTGAACACCGGCATCGGCGTCCTGATGGGCGTCACCGCGATCGTGCTGGCGTTTTTCGCGCGATTCATCTTCACGCTCGTGAAACGTTCCCAGCTAGGGGGTCGGGAGTCATTTGTCGAGGACACTCTGCCCGCACGAATCGAGGGTGTCCTAAACAAATGACTCCCGACCCCATCTTGCACTGGCTCGGACTCCCCGTTGCCGCGTCGGCGCATGCCGGTGAAGTCGACCGGATCATGGCGCTCGTGCACTGGCTGATGGTCGTGCTCTTCGTCGGCTGGAGCATCTTCTTCGTCTACGTACTGTTCCGCTTCCGGAGTGGCGCACACCCGAAGGCCGATTATCGCGGTGTGCGTGGAGGCTGGTCGAACTGGGTGGAAGGCGGCGTGCTGATCGCTGAAATCGTACTCCTCGCCTTCTTCTCGATTCCGTTCTGGACCCGGAACGTCGATGCCGCGCCGCCACAAGAGACGCAAGCGACGGTCGTGCGCGTGGTCGCGGAGCAGTTCGCGTGGAACGTGCACTACCCGGGCCCGGACGGCGTCTTCGGGCGCACGGACATCCGACTCGTCTCTCCTGACAACCCGCTGGGCCTCGATCGCGATGAAGCCGTCGGCAAGGACGACCTCGTCGTCAACGGACGCCTCAATCTGCCAGTCGGCAAACCGGTCATCGTCTATCTCTCGAGCAAGGACGTCATCCACAGCTTCGCGCTGCCGCAGATGCGCGTGAAGCAGGACGCGATTCCCGGCATCGTCCAGCCCGTCTGGTTCACGCCAACGAAAACCGGACAGTGGGATATCGCCTGCTCGCAGTTGTGCGGCCTCGGGCACTACCGCATGAAGGGTATCTATCAGATCCAGACGCCAGAGGAATATCAGGCCTGGCTCAAGGAAGAGGCGTCATTCCTTACTCAGTAGTCGATTCACACGCCTGCACAACCTCCGCGTGCACCTGACAAGGAATTAACGAAATCTTCAGTAGCCGGCAGCGCGTGTGCGCCGATACAGTGGAAAAAGATGGCCCACCGAGTCGTACTCATTCTTCTTCTGTTGATACTCTTCGCCCCGCAACGCTCGTACGCCCAGAGCGCACCCCACGTCCGTTTCCTCGATCCGGTCCTCAAGGAATTGTTCGATGAGGGCATGCAACAGTCGCCGCGCCGGCAGATTGCGCTGCTCGCGCACGAACTCCAGCACGCGCTCGAGATCGGCGAGCGCACCGACATCCTCGATGCCGAGGGGATGGAGTCGCTCTACGAAGAGATTGGCTTCCAGTCTTCCGGCAGCGGATCGCACAAGAGCTACGAGACCGAAGCCGCCATGGCCATTCAGCGCGCCGTTGACGATGAACTGGGGCGGGCGGGTCGCGGAGCGAACGCGTATTAAAATCGGGACCCGGGCCCCGGGTCCCGGGCCCGACGATTACGAAGCTTTATAGCTGAAATCCGCCTGACCCGCCGCGGTTCCGTCCACGGTCACCGTCTGCGTCTGCAGACCGAACCGTTCGTGCCAGGTTTCGATGGTGTAAGTCCCCGCCGGAAGCCCCTTGATCTCGAACGTCCCGTCGTTCTTCGTGACCGCGAAGAACGGGTGCGGGACGATACCACCGTAGGCAGCCATCCAGCCGTGCACGTCGCATCTGAAGGGCACCATGATCTCGGACTTGGTGAAGGTCTGCGTGGACTCCATGCCCTTCAGCGGCTGGCCGAAATTGAACTCGGTGTTCTCCTTCGGAACGGCGTGAACGTTGTGTAAAGTGCCGTCACTGTTGACGATCTTGACCGGCTGCCCGACCTGGGCGCCGAACACGTGCGGCATGTATTTGCAGCCCCTCTGATCGAGCACGATCGGGGTCGTGGGGGCAGTGAAGGTGCGATCGCCAAGGCCTTCCTTCACGTAGACGAACACGTTCTGCAGGCCGTTACCGGGCCCGACCAGCACAACTTCCGACAACGTTGGCCCTTCGGGCATGCAGAGCGGGTCTGACGTCATCCGAATCACCCGCGCTTCCGGTGGGGTGCCTTCGAGCTTGACGCTGCCGCTGATGACGCTGGCCCCGATTGGCGCTGCCGGTGCCGCGGGCGCCGGTGCCGGCGTCGTGCCACCGCCTTCCGGCTGGGATGGGGCTCCGCCACACGCCACCGCGGCCATGGCTGTCACGAACATCAGACAAACGAGAAGGCGCTTCAGCATTCAACTCTCCAGGGAGCTACGAGGACGTGGATTGTCAAACAGCGATCATATCGGAGCCCCACGCCGGGATGGTAGATAGTGGTTGCCACCCACCACTATCCACCAACCGAGTTGTAGTGCAATAATCGTCGGCTGCGCGGGCCTTCAGGGCCGGCTCGCGCTGTCACTGACGGCCGAAAGAGCGGAGCAGGCCCGTCGCTACCGACACGCCTAAATTTACAGAGGGCTACATGGCAACGAAGATCGTAGACAAACTTCTACCCACCACGATGGTCGGGTCTTATCCGCGTCCGGCGTGGTACAAGCAGCAGTTGCTCGGCCGTGACATCCGGGTGGCATTCAAGGAAGCGCAGTACGAAGAGGCGTACAACGACGCCGTCTCAACCGTCATTCGCGATCAGCAGGAAGCCGGCCTGGACATCGTCACCGACGGCAACATGTGGTACGACGATTACGTTGGCGTGATCGGATCGTTCTGCTGGTACATGTACGAGCGCATCGGTGGCTTCGAGCCGTCGCGCGAACCGCACCCGTCGGTGGTCAATGCGCCGCCGAGCTCGGGCAAGGAGATCCTCGACGACTGGGGCGGCGTCATCAACAGCGGCCCCGTGTCTCACGGACCCATCCGGCTGGCCGATCTCTACAAGATTGCGGCGAAGCACACGACGGCGCCGGTCAAGGTCTCCGTCGGCGCGGGCCCCGCGAACCTCGCGTGGCACGTCTACTTCCAGCACTACAAGAACGCGAAGGATCTCAGCTTCGCGCTGGCGCCGATCTTCAACAAGGAAATGAAGGACCTCGTGGCGGCCGGTGCAAAGTACCTGCAGTTCGAGGATCTGGGCGCCTGGCTGCCGCTCTTCACGGGCAACAAGGACGACTACAAGTGGATTCGCGAGTCGGTCGAGATGTGCTGCGACGGCGTCGATGCCAAGATCGGGTGGCACTTCTGCTTCGGCAATGCCTGGGGCAACGACATCCTGAGCGCGAATTACCCCGAGGGCTATCAGACCGTCCTCCCCTACTTCTTCGGTACAGCCGGCATTGACGAGTTCGTGCTCGACTACGCGAACCGTGACATGGCGGGCGTCGAGTTCCTGAAGAACCTCCCCGCGAACCAGGGCATCCAGCTCGGCGTCCTCGACATCCGGACCAATGCGATCGAGCCGCCGGCGAAGATCGCCGACAGGATCCGGCGCGCAATCAAGTACATCCCGGCCGACAAGGTCACACTCAGCAGCGACTGCGGCATGAAGCCGCTGGCACGCATGGTCGCGAAGATGAAGCTTCATGCACTGAGCGAGGCTGCTTCGATTGTCCGCAAGGAAGTGGCAGGGGTCTAGAGCAGTTGGGATTTATCGATTGGGTGATCTTTGATTCGTTTTTGATTGTTGAGTGTTGATTGACGATTCGTTGGCTGATTGCTGCGAAGCAATTGCAATTCAACGATCAACAGTCGCCAATCACCAAGGAATCAACCATCAAAGATCGCCAAATCTTCAATTGATTGAGGTTTGAAAATGGCTGACAAGAAGATCATCGCAGTAACAGGAGCCACCGGGTCACAGGGTGGCGGGCTCGTGCGCGCAATCCTTGGCGATCCAAACGGCGGCTTTGCCGCCCGTGCGATCACGCGCGACGCGAGCAAGGACAAGTCCAAGGCGTTGGCGGCGGCCGGCGCGGAAGTCGTGAGCGGCGATCTCGACGACGTCGAGAGCCTGAAAAAGGCATTCGCGGGCGCGCACGGCGTCTACGCGGTCACCAACTTCTGGGAGCACTTCTCGGGTGAGAAGGAGATCCAGCAGGCGAAGAACATCGCCGAGGCCGCCAGGGCGGCCGGCGTGAAGCACGTCATCTGGTCAACGCTGGAAGACACGCGCAAGCTGATGTCGGCCGACGACACGCGCATGCCGATCCTGCAGGGCAAGTATCGCGTGCCGCACTTCGACGCGAAGGCCGACGCCAACGCGGCGTTCAGCGGTCTGCCGACGACCTTCCTGGTGACGTCGTTCTACTGGGACAACTTCTACCTGTTCGGGCTGGCGCCGAAGAAGGACGACAAGGGCGTCTACAGCTGGACGTTCCCGATGGGCGAAGCCAAGTTGCCCGGCATCGCGGCCGAAGACATCGGCAAGGTCGCCTACGGCATCTTCAAGGCGGGCTCCGAGTACGTCGGCAAGACCGTTGGCATCGCGGGTGAGAGCCTGAGCTTCCAGGAGATGAGCAAGAGACTCGAAAAAGGTCTCGGCATCTCGCCGGTGCAGTTCAACCCGGTTGATGCGAACGTGTTCCGCGGCTTCGGGTTCCCCGGCGCCGACGAATACGGCAACATGTTCCAGGTCTATCGCGACTTCGAGAAGGAAGTGAACGCGGCACGCAGCATCGACTTGTCGCGGAAGCTCAACCCGTCGCTCCAGAGCTTCGATCAGTGGCTCGCGGGTAAGAAGTCGGCAGTCCTCGCGGCGGCCAATCCAGCGCCTGCGACGACGGCTTAACGACGTTTGATGACCAGGACACACCGAGGCACTGAGGGCCTCGGTGTGACGTAATCACGTATCCGCGCTTCCTTCCTCCCGCATACAATCTCCCGCATGTTCAGATTCAGAAGCCTCGTTGTCTTCTGTGGCGCAGCCGCGGTCTTTGCAGCCGTCGCGTTCCCTCCCATCACAACGTTTGGTCAGGCAAGGCAAGCGGCCGCTGATCCATGTGCCGGTACGCGTGACCTGCATCTGACGAACGGCAGGTTCGTCACGATGGACGTGCGCGGATCAACAGCGACAGAAGTCACCGTTCAGAACGGACGATTCACCGCGGTCGGTCCTCGCGGCAATCAGCGAGTGAGCCCGTGCACGCGCGAGATCAATCTTCGCGGCCGCACAGTCGTTCCGGGCCTGATCGACAACCACAATCACATCGTGCTGCTCGGCATCCGCCCCGGGTATCACACGCCGCTCGAAGGCGCGGCCTCGATCGCCGACGTGCAGGCGACCATCAAGGCGCGGGCGAAGGGCGTGCCCGCGGGCGCGTTCATCACGTCGATGGGCGGATGGAACCAGGCGCAGTTCACCGAGAAACGACTCCCCACGCTGGCCGAGCTCGATGCCGCAACAGCCACTCACCCCGTGCTCGTCTACCAGTCGTTCACCGGACCGGCAGCAACGAACACGAAGGGCAAGGAGTTCTTCGCGAGCACGGGCGTCGCGGTCAGCGACACCGGGCAGATCGCCATAAACGCGCCGTCGCTTGCCGCGCTGAATGCCTTACGTGCAGTTCAGACCTTCGACGACAAGAAGCGCGGCACACAGGACGCGATGGCGTACTCCGCCAGCGTCGGCGTCACGACGAACGCCGACATGGGGGCGTTCAATCTCCCGGGCACGCCAGACCTCCAGGGCTCCTTCGAAGCCGACACGCTCGCCAGCGCCAACCAGTTCACGATGTACGACCCGGTCGTCGCATTGCATCGTGAAGGCAAGATGACGACGCGACTGCGCGTGTTCTTCCTGACGATGGATACGCGGCCGGATGTGCCGATCCTGTCCGAGCGCTTGCGAAATGACTTCAACGGCTTTGGCGACGACATGATGCGCATCTCCGGCATCGGCGAGTTCGCGTCGAGCTGGCCGCTCTTCGGGAACAAGCCGCCAGACAACTACCAGGCTGCGCTGTCACGCATCGCGAAGCAAGGGTGGGCATTCCAGCAGCATAGTCTCTCGCCCGCCGAGAACGAGCTGACCGTCAGCACGTTCGAAGCGGTCAACAAGACCACGCCGATCGCAAACCTGCGCTGGTCGCTGGCGCACGTCGGAACCGTCGATGCGGCGACGATCAGCAGGCTGAAGGCGATGGGCGCAGCCATCGCCGTGCATCCTTTTCAGTTTCTCGCTGGCGGACGCGGCGGTCCTCCACTCCGCACCCTTGTCGACAGCGGCATCAAGCTTGGCGCAGGGTCGGATTCCGCACAGATCTCGACGCTCAACCCATGGCTGGTGATCTCCTACATGGTGACCGGCAAGGCGCTTGATGGATCGCTCATCAACGGCGGGCAGCAGTTGACGCGCATGGAAGCGCTGCGCCTCTACACCGCGGAGAACGGCTGGTTCCTGAAGGAAGAGGCGACGCTCGGCACGATTGAGGCTGGCAAGCTCGCCGATCTCGTCGTCCTCAGCGACGACTACTTCGATCCGAAGCGCGTCCCGGACGATGCGATTAGAAAGATCACGTCGGCACTGACCGTCATCGACGGCAAGGTCGTGCACGACATGATGTCTGGTCCAGCTGCTCGGTAGGACATTGCAGATCTCTTGAGATTCGGCTCGCGCGTTAATCGTTCTTGCCGGCGGATTACCGGGCAACTCGATGCCCATAGGAGAAAGTGGCGCCGCCAGTGGCTTCGTTCGCATTGCCAGTGCGTCGCTGATCACGACACACAGAGGCGCTGAGGCACTGAGAAGAGTCGACCTTTTGAAGGCCTCGTTCAATGTGGTCGATTTCGCAAAGGTGCCGAAACGACATGTGTATGTAGTCAGTAGGCTACTCGGGACTAGTCAGCTGGGAACCGCCAGCATCGGGCTCGGTGTCAACAGTTCACGAATCCCGAAGACGCGATTCGAAATCGCCGCCGCGTCGGTTCGACGTTGGCCCGAGCAGCGCATCACGTCGATGCATGGCTCTGGAAGTCGCGCATTGACTGACTCGTCCGGCAGTCGGGTCCACGTCTGTTCGATCGCTGTCGTCAGCCCCGCCTCGTCCGTCTGCCGATCGGCCAGCCACACGATACGGGACAAGGGCACTTGATCCACCACCAGAGACAGCTCGAAGGTCGCGCCGCTGTGACTAGCGTTCCATCCGCCAAGATCGATGAGGACAATGTCCGCACGCCTCGCCAGCATGCTGACGACCTGCGCCCACACGTCGGGCGAGCAGTGAAACTCGTTGAGGAGATATCGGCCATCAACGGCCCGTTCATGTGGCGTGACGGCGATGCGTTGTGCGGCGTCCCCCGCGGTCGTCAGCACTTGACGGTGCACCCGACCGAGCAGAAACCCTTCGAGTGCAATCGGACTCAACGACCGTATCGCCAGATCGGTTCCGACGATGAGATCGACGCAGCCGATCCGCCGCCATGAATCGTCGAGTCCGTCCATCAATCGATTTCGAAGCGGCTCCTCAGCGAATACGCGGAGAAGCAGCATCCGTGCGGGCGGCCCTTGTGAAAGGCGGCGTCCCTGGCGGCGTAGCAGCAGGAATAGGGTCGCCATAGACGAGACGAATACAGCGGCGACGAGCGGCACGGATGTCCAACCCGTATTCGCCATGGCAGGCAAGAGCGCCGTCAACACAAACCAGCACAGACTGAAGTGCAGGACTTCGTCGGTGATGCGCGCCCGAGCCTTGATTTGGAGGAGGCGTGAAAAGAGCTGCCACGTGAGGAGAGTCAACAATCCGTTGGCACCGATAGCTCCGACAGCGCCACCGATCGCACTGGCCCTGGAGTAGAAGCTCCATGACAATCCAACAATCAACATCGCAGCGAGACTGAACACGAAGGTAGGTCTAACCTGCCTCCGAATCTGCCGGATCGCGATCGTTATGCCGGCCAGGGCGGCCAGGCTGCCACCCACGACGAGCTCGGGTGTGTATCGCCCGGCGAAACTGATGCCGAACTGCTCCAACAAGAGGCTCAGGGCAGCGGCGCACACGAAGTACAGGCCGACGAGCGGCAGGAACCCGACAGCGAGTGGTCTAATGATGCGCAGGGCAAGCGGTGCCACGACAATGAGCGGCAATGCGGCATAATCCATGCTCGACGCGATGCCGCGAATGGCCGCCGACGGTGTCAGGTGCAATGGCCAGACGAGCAGCACGAACGCGCCGCCGAACCATCCCGTGCCGGCCGCTGCCCAGCTTCTCCAGTCGCCACTTGTGAATGCGACGATTAGGAACACGCCCGTCAGCGAACTGGAGTACGCAAGAAACCACGCGGCTCGAGCGTCGAAGCCAAACGTTCGTTGGCCGCCCCAGACGACAGCCGCAGCGGCTACGATGTAGACGGTCCCAGCCGCCACCAACACCAGTCGCATCGTCCACGCTTCACGGCGCGCAACGACGAGGGCGCGCGGCGGCGGCTTTCTCGCTTCCGACTCCGCGTCGATCCACCTGACGGTGACTGCGGCCCCGGGCGAGCCCTTCCGCAAAATACCTTCGGGACATTCGCCGGGGATCGGTGAGCGGGTCGTCCGTCTCACCTCCCGGAGGTACCGCCAACGGAAGGCCACGTACAGGAGCCCCAGGAGAAGCGGGAGTGTGAAGCCCACTGCATATGGGACCAGTCGTTCGAGCATGTATCGAGGGTCAGCATAGCGCTAACCGCGCAACGAACGCGACGATGCCTCGCGATCAGCGCCGTAGCGGCATCCAGTCGATCCCAAAGGATCAGGATGAAGCAGATCAGCATCGACCACCAAGACGTGTTCGACTTTCTGGCAACGAAACGGTCGCGCGACGCGGATGGATAACCGAAAACGATATGACTCTATCGGGAGTGACCCGGCGCGCGCGCGCGAATCGAGCTCGAGGTTCGAGCGCCGGGTCACTTTGCAGACGTTGTCCCCACGTGTGCAGGACCATCAGCCCACCAATCGCGGCGCCCAGACGTTTCGGATTCCGTGCGACCTGGAGCAACGTCTCAGCGGCCGCGTGAAACACCAGGTCGTACACCACGCGCTTATTGACGAGCGCGAGCCGGGCGAGCGGCTCCGGCATCGTGAAGACGAGGTGGACATAACCGGCAAGAGTTCCTCCTCGCGCGCAGCGACCCACGCGTTCCGCGCCGCGGTCAGACATTCGGGCAATGCCGATCGCGGCAGCTGTTGTACGAGAGGGCCGGCTGCGCACACTGCTCACAGCGATCGCGATGCCCGCCGAGCGCCGCGGTACGACACTGGGCGATCGCGCGGAGCACACGCCGATGCGGTCCTGTCACCCACGCGGGGTGGGTGTCCAGGAATCGATCGCCATGTCGGCGCACAATGTCGGCCACCTCGAAGGGTGGCCGCGTCACCGCTTGTGCAACCGGCGCGTGCGGCGGACGGTGTCACCCGCGGAGACCGCCATTGCATCAAGCGGGTTGGCGACCGCTTGCAGGTGCCGCGGTGATAAGTGCAGGTAGATGACGGTGTGCTCGAGTTTGACGTGCCCGAGCAGGAGTTGCACCGTGCGCAAGTCGGCCCCGCTTCGACGAGGTGCGAGGCGTACGAATGCCGCAAGAGATGCGGCGACACCGGTTTGTCCAACAGGGCGCGGGTGGCGGCGCCGAGACATGCAGCTTCACGGTCCGCGGCCCGAGCTTGCGCTCGCGGCAGCAGGTACGCCTGATACGTCCGCAGATGGCTTTGATTGAGTCGGTCCGGCGGCGTGCGAAAGTACTTCGCGAATCGCTCGACTGCCTCGAGGTAGTACTGAACCGTGGTCTGGGCGTAGTTGCGTCGCTGGAGTTCCTCCAGCATGGCTTGTCTGAGATGGGTCACAGGCACCTCCTGGTGACCCACACGCTACCCGGCTGATCGAGCGCACCTCACGGTAGCGTCCGCCGTGCCAGCGCCAGCGGCTTGGTCCTAACGCCGCAAGGAGGAACCCTCCCAAACTCAGAACTCACTCTCAAGGAGCTGCCCAAGAAGACTAGTCGACTGCATCTCGGCGCCTCCGTGCCTCGGTGTGTCGTACTGACGACGTCGTCGCGCCACTCAGGCTCCCGCCTGCCCCGTCAGCATCGCCCCCGGAGTACACCCGAACGTTTGCTTGAACGCCGCGATGTAGGCGCTCACGCTCGAGTAGCCGGAGTCGAGCGCTGCGTCGGTCACCGAGTCGCCCTGCGCCAGGAGACGCACCGATTCGAGCAGCCGCGCCTTCTGCCGCCACAACCCAAATGACATCCCGGTTTCCGCGCGGAACAGGCGCTCGAGCGTTCGCGCGCTCAGCCCTGACCGCCGGGCCACGGCGTCCGTCGTCGCGCCATCGGCGGGATTCGTCAGGACGTGGTGCGCGGCGGTGAGCGCCCGCTCGTCAGCCGGCAGTGGCAGGAGCAGCGGCTCGATCCGCGCCGTCGTGAGCTCGTCCATCAACACGGCCATCACGCGAGCCTCGGCCGGCTCTCGCGAATCGAGCGCGCCAAGCTCCGCGACGCGCAGGATCAGCTCGCGCAGAAGAGGGCCCACCGAGATGACGCGACAGGCCTCGATGTTAAAGGCCGGCGCCGGCGCGCTCACCGGGAAGTACAACGACCGCATCGCCACGTCGCCCCACATGCGGATCGCGTGCGGGATGCCCGCCGGGATCAGCACCGCGCGCCCCGGAGGAATCATCCACGAGGTCCGATCGCCGGTCACCGTCATCGCGCCACTCGACGCAAACAGCAGCTGATGCGACGCATGCCGATGGGGATGAAGCACCGATCCGTTGCTGTAGGTCGTGCTCAGCGCGCGCGCCATGAGGAAAGGCTCCTGCTCTGCGGTGATCCGCCGGCGCGCCGCGCCTGCAGGTTGACGGTCTGGCGACATTCATTGTCAATCTAGCGCAAGACACACACGAATGGACCGTCGTAGAGTGCGACTATGTCCAACGACGTCGATTTCTTCGCCATCAACGCGGACGACGTGCCCCGCGCCCGCACCTTCTACCAAAGCGTGTTCGGCTGGGGTTTCGAGCCCTGGGGACCGCCCGGCTTCTATCTGATCGCGACGCCCCGGAATGCGGAAGGCAATCACAGCGGTGCACTGCAGGAGCGCCGCGAGCTGATGCCGGGTCAGAAGATGACCGGCTTCGAGTGCACGATTACCGTTGAGAACATCGACCAGACCATTCGCGCCATCGAGGCCAACGGCGGTCGCCTCGCCACGCCGAAGTTCCACATCCCCACCGTGGGCACGGTCGCGTACTTCCTCGACACCGAAGGCAATGTGGCCGGCATTCGCCAGCCCGAAAAGAGTGCGTGACGGGCACCATCCTCCAGGTCAACGTGTCGCGCGGCGGGATTCCGAAACGGGCGATCCCGTCGGGCGAGCTGACCGCCGCGGGAATTGCTGGGGACGCGTGGCGCTTCCCGTTCCACGGCGGCACGCGTAAGGCGATTCTCCTCGTCACCGTCGAAGGCATCGACGAGCTCTGCTCGCAAGGCTTTCCGCTCTTTCCCGGAGCGCTGGGCGAGAATCTCACGACGCGAGGGCTCGACCGGCGTGCACTGCGCCTGGGTCAGCGCCTGCAGGTGGGTGACGCGGCGATCGAGCTGACCACGATCCGCACGCCGTGCGCGACGCTCGACCTCTACGGCACCGGCATCCAGGCGGCGATGTACGATGCGCGCGTGCAGAAGGGAGATCACGAGGCGCCCTCCTGGGGATTGAGCGGCTTCTACGCGTCGGTCGTACAGCTTGGCACCATTCGCCCCGGCGATGCGATCGCCCTGGCCAACTAAGACGCCGATGGTACCCGCGTCGCCAGCCACGCAGCTGAACGCCATGATCGCGAGATTCGATCCCGCGATTCAGAAGATCGTACGGCAGGCGCGAACGCGGCTG
The DNA here is from genome assembly GCA_963772955.1 of uncultured Acidobacteriota bacterium. Classification (GTDB taxonomy): domain Bacteria; phylum Acidobacteriota; class Vicinamibacteria; order Vicinamibacterales; family UBA2999; genus Gp6-AA40. The sequence goes on from CAVYZF010000003.1 coordinate 304,216, forward strand.
CGGAAGCGGCTGCCGACCGCCGTCGAGCTCGTGTACGACAACTACAACGCGCTCGCGATCGGCTACGGCTCGTCGGAGAAGAGGGGCGACTGGATCGTATCGCTGGCGGTATATGCGCGCGGCGTCAACCTCTACTTCATCTACGGCGTGGCGCTCGCCGACCCGCACGGTCTCCTGCTCGGCTCGGGCAACCAGGGGCGCTTCATCAGGCTCGAATCGGCGGCCATCCTCGAGCGGCCCGAGATCGACGATCTTGTCGGAGCCGCGATCGCCGAGACCGACACGCCGCTCCCGAAACGCAGCAAGGGCTACACCGTCATCAAGTCGATCTCGCCGAACCAGCGCCGGCGCCGTGCGAGGCCCGCGCGCGGGCCGATCTAAGAGCGGTCGGCACAACACCGTGGGCACATGTCCAGCCGGGTGATCTGCGAATGTCGATCTGGCCGTTTGTCAGAACGCCGATCGCGTCCGGGCTTGGCTGAGTCACGGTGACTGCTTGAGATAACTGCGGATGTCCCGCTTGACCAGGTCTTGCGCTTTCCGAGCCGCCAGTTCGGCATGCTTCTCCAGGGCCGGAACGATAATGGCGGGCTCGAAGCCGAGAATGAGATTCTCGAGCGAGTCGTACTCGAGCAGATCCAGGACCCAATCGTTGTACTTCTGCTTCAGGTCCCGGAACATCGCGAACGGCGCTTCCCCGCTCTGCAGGATCGGCACAAACGGAATCATGTAGTTCGGCACGGTTGCCTGGAGCTCGAGCGGGCTCGACTTGGGATTGCTGATGTCGGCGATGACGAATCGCACCATCCCCGCCAGCGTGAGGATCGTTTCCGTGAAGTCGCGCTGAGTGGGCTTGTCGAAGTCGAAGAGGATCGGCACCCAGTCGCGGCGGCGGAGCTCCTCGCGAATGCCGTCGAGCACCACCTTGCGCTCCGGAGTGAAGCGCCCCAGGATCAGCACCGCTCGCGATGTGATGGTGTCGATCACACGCCTGATCTTTGGGTTCTGGTACATCAGGTAGACGAACTGGGCGACCTCGAGATCGTCCACGGTGATCGCGGACTGATCCGGTGGAACGATGATCAGCCCACGCTGCGCCGCGTCGTCGAGGGCGACATCCCAGGCGGACACGCCGTAGACGTGCGCGCCGGTCAGGTCCGCACCTCGAAGGTCGGCGCCCGAGAGATTCGCGTGCGAGAGATCCGCTCCCTGAAGCTGTGCGCCACTGAGCACGGCACGACGGAAATCGGCGCCCGCACAGCGCGCGCCCCGAAGATCGGCAGCCTTCATGTCGGCGCCACGCAGATCCGCTTCGGCGAAATCACACCCCCTGAGGTCGAGTCCGCCCAGCCTGGCCTCTCGCATATGCGCACGCCGGAAGACGGTCTCCCGGCACCGGGTCTCAGAGAAGTCAGCGGACTCGAGCCAGGCCAGCTCGAATGTCGTCTGATCGAGAACGGACCCTCGAAAGCTCGCTCCCACGGCGAAGCTCGCCACCAGTTCCGTTTGAGTGAGATCGCATCGCTCGAGACGCGCCTGCTTCAGGTGCGCACGCCGCAGATATGCCCCACGGAAGCGGCACTCTTCGAACACCGCATCCGCTGCCCACAATCGACCCGCATTCAGGTTCGACAGATCGCACTGTTTCAAGCGCGAACGGTCGAATGATGCGTCTTCGAGATTGGAACTGTCGAAACGGACTCGCTCGAGTTCCGAATTTCCGAAGCTGACCGGCATCAACATCGTGCTCACGGTGAGCGTGACATCGACGATGCGAGCGTCGAGAAATTCGTCGATGCGAGTGCCGCTGCCCTGATCGAGGTGGACGTGCTCCCGGATCAGGCGATCGGCTTCGGCCTGGTCGATGAGTCGACGATCAGGGGACATCCAGGTGGTCAGACGACCGGTTCATACATCCGCTCGAACTCGGCTTTCGAGACGGCATACGCATCCGAGCCACTTTCCTCGTTGGACACGAGGTAGTCCCCAGCCTCGTAGTCAGTGGAGCCCTCCTTCGTTCGAACGCTGCCGGCAGTCGACGCGGCCGCCGCCCACACAGGCGCGCTCTTCACGTACGTGCCCGGCCCATTCAATCGGTAGGTTCGTGCGAACGACTCGCCATCAACAGTGTACGTGTCGCCATTGTTGTTGACGATCCAGTCGCCGCGCTTGCAGGTCTGCGTGTCGCCCCACTTCTGATAGGAGAATCCTGTCGTATCGAGATCGAGCTGGACGGCAACAACGAATTGCGTCTGGCGCTTCACGTACTGTCGCCGCGTAGCCATGAGTTCCTGCGCTCACCTAAGCCGGCAGGCTCTTGAACCGGCTCGTCGATCCAAGCGCCGCCTGTTTGACCTGCTGGGCGACCGACTTGAGAATCTCATTCTGTTCGGGTCGCGGCCGCGCGTCGAGTGGAATCTTGGTGTCGTGCGTCGCCTGGAAATCCTTGAGCGCCGTCTCCTCCCATCCGGCAGACGAGAGGTACACCCAGAGCAACCGGGCGCCACCTTCTTTCGCCGCCTTCACCATCACTGGCAGCTCGTCCTCCATGATGAAGGTCGACGCGAGGAAGTCGGCGCTGACGAGCGCAACGAGCACGCCCGCTCTCGACAGCGCGGCCTTGATCTCTGCATTCCACTCCTGGCCCGCGCGTAACCGCTTGTCGTCCCATAAGACGAGCTCGGTCTCAGCCTGCCTGAGATAGGGGATCAGCATGACCTTCAGACGGTCGAGCCATTCGCCGTCTTTGTGGCTGTAGCTCACGAAGATCTGATTCACACGCCGCGAGCCCGGAGTGAAGATGCCCTCCAGTTCTTCCGCCAGCGCTCGATCGCCGAGCGCGGCCGCGATTCGACTGGCCTGAAGCGACGCCGAGCGGTGCTTCCAGCGCTCCGCCTCGAGCGTGAGGAGCCTGCGATACTCATCCAGCGCGTCGGCAGGTCTGTCCAAGTAGAGATACGCCTCCGCCACGGTCGCGGTCTTCCACACGTCGTCGCCCGGCGGCTTGGCGTGATCGAGGGCCAGCGTGGCCATCTCGCGCGCGGCGTCCTTGTCGCCAACGAAGGCGAACTTCATGAACGCGACGTTGATCGCCAGGTAGTAAATCTGGTCGGGCGTTTTCGCAGCCGCAAGCGCCTCGACGTAGAGCGACAGGGCGCGCGCTCCGTGTTCCTTCTGCTCCGACTCCATCCACATCCGCTTGAGCCGGCCGCCGAGGCTCCCTTTGATGTCGGTATCCCGCTCTTTGTTCCGCTCGAGCAGCGCGATCGCCTGACCACGCTCGCCCGCGCGCTCCAGCGCCAGCGCTGCATCGACGATGTCCTTGACCGACATGTCGCCCGGTTTGTCTTGAACGGTCTTGACGATCTCCGATGCCTTCGAGCTCTTGCTCTCCGCTGCCAGGCGCAACTTCGAGACTGCATCTTGTACAGGTGGCCCGCCGGCTCCGAGTGTCGCCACCAGCAGACCCAGGCTTGGTGCATCAGCGTTCGCCGGTTTCACGATGCTGACGTGATCGCCCGGCACGACGCGCTGCACTTTCTTGTCGAACGGACCGAGCGATGACAGCGGTGGAACGAATTGATCGCTGGCGCCCGCGACGACGAGCAGGTCGAACGGTGGTGCGGCGGCGTAGAGGCGCGTCCAGTCCTGCCTGAGCTGCGTGATGAAGACACTGCCCTCGGCCATGTTGCGCAACTGGCGCTTCCAGAAAGGCGCCCAGGCCGCCTTGCGCAATCCGCCACTCGGTGTGCCGAAGAGGACGAGGTGCTGCACCCGCGCAGCCAGCCCCTGATCGTCAACCAGCGCCTTCTGCACGACCAGGCCGCCCATACTGTGCGCGACGAGTGTCAGCAATCGGTAACCGCCGAAGGGCGGCAGCGCGAGCTGCGTACTCAGCATGCTGCCGAGCACGGGCAGGTCCGGGTCTGCCGACCAGATGCCGACGACGTCAGGGAGCAGCGTCGTGGCGTAACCGATCGTGAAGATGTCCCACTCTTCCGCCGCGCTTCCCAGAAGGCCCGGAAATCGATCCCACGTGTCGTCTCGTGTTCCGCTGAAGCCGTGAAGAAAGACAACGGCTTTGTCCCCACCGTTCTTCCGAATGGTGGTGATGTTGGTCTCCTGCATCAGTGACTGGATTATCACCGATGAAGCAGGGCTCTCCTAGTAGGTGGTGTAACGAACCGACGCCGGTCGTTCAGATCCAGCCGGATGGCCGTGAAGGTGCAAATGTCGTCCCACTTCGCGGCACACTCGCGCGTTAGGTGCGCTGGTAGATCTGAATGAGATTGCCGCACGTGTCCGCGAACACAGCCAGCTTGATGGGGCCCGCCGGTGTCGGCTCTTTGGTAAAGACGACACCGTGGCCGGTCATCCGAGCGAATTCTCCGGCAAGGTCATCTACCTCGAACGCCGCAATTGGAATCCCTTGCGTGAACATCGCCGTCTGAAACGCCTTGCCCGCCGGGTTGGCGTTCGGTTCGAGCGCCAGCTCTACATCGTCTGGACCCTCAGGTGACGTGACCGTTATCCAGCGGTACTCGCCGACCGGAATATCGCGCTTCTTCCTGAAGCCCAGGACATCCGTATAGAAGCGGAGTCCCTTCTCCTGGTCGTCGACCATGATGCTCGTCAGCCTGATGCGCATGAATCCCCCCCGCACCACAGTGTGCCGGATCGCGTCGGCGCTGCGCTTCTCGGAAATTGCGACGCACGAAGACCACGAAGGTCACGAAGGCCACGAAGAGTGTGGTATGTGGTTCATGAGGGTCAGGCACCCCGGCGTCAGGTGCGGCGAGACGCCAGGGACGACGATGAGCGGTCGCATTCGCCGTTGATACGCCGAAGGCGTCTCGCCCATTCGACGCGTGAAGAGAACGCTGAAGCTCCCGAGGCTGGAGAAGCCGACTTCCATGCAGACCTCGGTGACCGAATGCCGGCCGGATGCCAGCAGCTCCCTGGCGAGGTCGAGCCGGGATGCCTGTCTAAATTGATGCGGGGTGGCGCCGAAGACAGCCTCGAACTGCCGGATGAGATGAAAGGGCGAGATCCCAACGTCGCGCGCAAGATCGTGGATCGTGAGCGGTCGCTCCCGCGTGTTGTCGAGCAGCAGATCGCGGGCGCGACACAGTCGGCGGAACCCTTCGTGTCTGAGCAGCACTCCAGGCGAGTGTACTCGCGGCGGACCCGTTCTCGTAGCCACGGCGGTCACGCTCGACTATCATCGAGGGCCATGAACGCATCCCGTTGGGCCGTCTTCTTCATCGTCGCCACGATCGCCGTGGTTCAGGCGCAGATCCCCGTCACCAAGGAACCGCATCATCACGTTGTCTTCGAGAACGCCCAGTTCCGGATTATGGACGTCAACGTTCCGGCAGGCGAGACGACACTCGATCATTCGCACGACCGCGATATTGTGACCGTCGCCATGAGCAATGCCGCGGAAGTGCGAACGCAGGCGGCTGGAGAAGCGTGGGCGAATCGTCCGCGGCGGCCTGTTGGCGACATCGAAACCACCGACTACGCCGGCAAGGGCTCGACGACTCACAAGTTCGAAACGATGGGCGCCACGGCGTATCAGCTGTTCGCGGTCGAGAACCTGAAGGCGAATGGCTGGTCCGCAACGCCGGCGGTTTCCGGCGCGGGCACGACGCTCGCGAAAGAGTCGAGATCGTTCCGCGTTTACACCGTGGCGCTGGGGAAGGACCGGCAGCAGACCTCTCACGCCCACGCCGTTCCGACAATCGTCGTGCTTCTGGGTGGCAAGGTGATGTCGGAAGGCCCGGACGAGAAGGCGAAGGCGAATGCACCCGCGCCGGTCGGACTCAAGCAGATCGATCGCCCAGGGCAATGGGTGCTCGTACCTGCCGGCGACACACATCACCTCGTGCGACTCGGCAACGACGAGAGCCAGATTGTAGAGATTGAAGTTCGCTAGCTATCGACGAGCCGTGCGTGTTGTTGCAGATGCGTCAACCTTCCAACCGCACGTATTACCAACGAGCCCCGCGAGCTGGTCAAACCCTGACACGACGAAATCTGCGGTGACCGGCTTTGCGTTGAATGGGGTGAAGCTGAATCGCACCAGCTCGGCGCGTGCGAGACGGCGCGCAAGGTCCACACCGTCCGGCGCAAAGAGCTCGTGCCCGCTGACCGAGTCGGTCCACTGCTGCACGATCTCCGGATCGGTGTCGATAGTCAGCCGTACCGTGTGACTGCCCGACTGCCCTTCGATACTCGCCGAGGCCTGCGTCGCGACGAAGACTTCCGTCGTGCGGTACAAACATCGAACGATGAGGAGCGGGCGCACGCGCGCCATCCACACGTTCACATCGCGTGTGGATTTGAGTTCGAACGAAATCGTCTTCGATCCGTCGTTTGCCCACGCAGCCTGCCGACTCCCAACCCAGGTCGGCACCGGGCCCTCGAGTATCGGCTCTTCGGCAACTGCTGACGCTGCGACAGGAGCCGCAGCGTTGACCGGTTGTGGCGATGCTGCCGGCTGAAGCGATTGCACGACGACCATCGCGAGCACGCACGCGAGCACGCCTGCTCCACCGACGAGCGCCATCGACCAGTTTCTCGGCTGTCGCGCCGGCACTGCGTCACGAACCTGCACCGCAGGCGCGGGAGCTGGAGCGATCGGCGGCGGCACTGGCGCTGCGGGCTGATCCGATCCGTCTTTCCACTCGACGAGCGGGATCTGATCGACCGCATCCGCCTCGGCATTCGAGACTGACTGCAGTGGCTGGCTCGCGTGTGCGCGCAGCAGCTCGTTCACGTTCGCATGCGCCGGCTCATTCAGCGCTGCCACTTCGTGGCCGCAGGTCCAGCACATCTTCGCCGCAGGATGCATCGGTGCCGCGCAGCGCGGACACAGCTGCCCATTCTTCACATCGTGGTCGGACATAGACATATCCGGAGGAATGACGGGGCAAGGCATGTGCCACGCCATTCAAGGCCGAACTGTGCGCTCGGGAGCCTGGTGGCTTACAAAATGGAGGATGGGACTACAGGATCAGGCCTTTGGCACTATGGCGCTGCGCATGTGAAATTCGCGGCATCGTCCGTGCTACCTGTTCCCTTGTACTTCGCGACCTGCGGGAATGGACAGAGCGGTCGCGTCATCGGCGTGAGTCCGCCCCGGCCAGCGTTACGTGACGCTGTGATCTGCGCGGGCGCCACCCCCTGCTCGCGCCAGCGTTCCATCGCGCCGAGGAAGTCCGCCTGATCGGGACCGACTCCGCCACCGCAATGCGCGACCCCGGGCATCAGGAACAACCGCATCCATTCGTCCTGCGATCCGCCCGATGCCTTCGCTGCGTTCGAGTAGTAGTTGATGGTGTTCTCGGGCGCCGGTCCAGGATCGGCCCACCCGTGCCACAGTAGAAGCTTCCCGCCGCGCGCCTTGAACCTCGTGAGATTGGGATCGCTCGCCTCGATGAAGCTTGCGTTCTTGAGCGTGAGCGCGAGGTCATTGTCGAGATCGAATGACATGGCGTCCCAGCTCGCATCGCGATGACCGACGAACTTCGGCATGTCACCCCAAAGAGCCCCCACAGGCTTTCCCACCTCGGGGATACGAGAGGCCCAACCAGGCTCGACGCCCGGCGAGCGTCCGGGATACGCCACGTGTCCTGACTTCATCTTGACTGGCGCGTACAGTTGACGTGCTGATTCGACCTGGCCAGCCGTCAGACAATCGGGTGCGTCACCGGCCTTGCACGCCAGCACGCCGGGATCGAACTTGCACGCACGCGGCTCGCTGATGATGCCATCCTTCACGCCATCGTTCGAGTCGCACGCCGCCGTTGCGGCAGTCGCAACCAACGCTACTTTGTTGGGCGGGACGATGCGCTCAGGGTTCCTCAACATGTCCACCTGCAGCGCCGTCTGCGTCACGTTCATGTGAACCATGTTGTAGACCGGCGCCCCGGCGACGATCGCGTCGAAGTCGTCAGGATAGCGCTGCGCCTCCATCATTCCCTGCCGTCCACCGGTCGAGCAGCCCTGGTAATACGAGAGTCGCGGAGGACGGCTGTAAAAGGCGCCCACGATCGTCTTCGACTGCACGGTCATCTCGTGCATCGCGCGATACGCGAAGTCGATCAGCTTGTCCTGACTCAGCGCGAACCGTGCACCCTGGTCGGAGTGACCGGTGTCGTTCGACGCCGCCGCATATCCGCGACGAAGACCCTCCGCCACGGCATCGAGCGAGATCGTGCCCGCCCATCCGCCGTTGCCGACGGCGAGGAATTTCCCGTTCCAGTTCTCCGCGGGCAGCCAGATCTCCATCTTGATGTCTGAACCAGCTGCGGGCGTCAGCGTGGCAGCAACGCGACAGAACGCTGGCAACTGCGCGAACTGCGCATTCCCTCGCCCGGCATTCGGCGCCTTGAACGCACCAGCCGCAACCAACTCCGCACTCGTGATCTTGGCGTGTGGAAGGGCAAGTGATGCCAGCGACTCGCACGATCGACCGCCCGTCGATTGCGCCTCGGCCGATGCAGTTCCGAGAACGGCAAGCGTCACCGCGACGAGCGTTGCAACCTTCGTCATATATGAATTCCTCTGAGGGCGATCCGACACGCGGAGTCTACTCTACTCGCGGCTCAGGCCCAACGCGCGGATACGCTTGTGCAGGTTGGTTCGCTCGACGCCAAGGATGCGGGCTGCCCCGGACACATTCCAGTTCGTCTGATCGAGCGCCTCGACAATGCGCTCGCGCTCGGCGGCATCGCGGACTCCCTGCAGATCGGTCGGCGGCATCACGGGAGGCAACCGGATCTCCATCGGGATGGCGTCGACTGTGATGCGGCTCCCCGTCGACAGGATGGCCATCCGCTCCACCGTGTTGCGAAGCTCCCGGACGTTCCCGGGCCAGTCGTACCGCTCCAGCATCGGCACGACGTCATCGTCCATCGACCTTGGCCTGAAGTTGTTACGTGCGCAGAATTCCGCGAGGAAATACCCCGCCAGCTCCCGGATGTCCTCACGCCGCTCGCGGAGCGCCGGCACACGGATGGGCACCACACTGAGTCGATAGAAGAGATCCTGCCGGAACCTCGCGCGGCTCGAGCGTACGCGCGAACGCGCCGAGGGCTGATGTCAGCCAGTGCCCACAGCTGGCCAGAACCCAGGTATCACACCCCAACGTGTGCCGCGTCTACGACATTGGATTCGTCGAAGGGACGCATTTCCTGTCGATGGAGTATCTCGACGGAGAGAACCTCGCCTCTCTCCTGAGGACGATAGACGCTATGAACGGCCTCCCGGAAGGTTGACTGAATGCGCATTATGCGATCTCCGCCTCGCCCCGACGGATGTTCGGCGTGCACCATTTCTATCTCGGTCACCATCGAAAGGGTATCTGGTCCTGCATCTTCTTCTGGACAGCCGTGCCCTTTGTCCTGGGCTTTGTCGATGCGGTCAAACTCGCGCTCCTCGACGATGCGCAGTTCAAGCTGGTGCTATTCTCGTCGCGTGCCCATCGAACATCTGCAACTACGTGATTTCGTCTCAGTCTGCTCGCGCATTCTTCTGTGTGTCACTCTCATAGGCCTCGTCGGCTGCAGCTCACCGGCCAGCGGACCAGGCAATCCAAAAGTGCCGTCGGGCGCCAAGAGCTCCGGGGGCATGCACGGCGTCATCGAAACCGACAAGGGCTCGATCGAGCTTGACACATGGTGTGCGGGCTTAGATACTCGCGGGGGCTTCGCCACCCGACGCTGATACGTAATCGCAGCCACAGCGTCTTCGGCACACCGGTCGTTTTCCGCTGCTTCCTACGGAGGCTCTCATGACCACCACTCGGCTCCAGATCCCAATTCGTCGTACCAGCGCGCGTTCGCTGGCCGTTCTCCTTGCGAGCGCGCTGGATATCTGGTCCACTCCCGCGCGCGCCCAGGCGCCACCCGAACGACTGGGCGACAAGGACGTCAAGATCCTCGTCGATCGGATCGATGAAGGCCGCGACAAGTTCGAGGGCAATCTCGACGGCGGATTCAAAGGATCGACGGTGAAGGGACCGAACGGCGAAACCAAAGTCGCCGCCGCCCTCCAGGACTACCAGGACAACACAATGATTCCCGTCGGCGACGAGCTCATCGAGCCGGCGATTGGTCGCGGAGACAACGCGAACCGAGACGCGAATCGATTGCTCGCTGCCGAGACGCTGAAGCTCGCCGTCCTGCAACACACGAAGCAACTTCGCCTGCGACGCCTCGTGCAGGTCGCCGACTTCATCGAGAAAGATACTGCCACCATCGGCGAGCTCGAACTTGCCACGCCGCAGCGCCGCCGCCCCTGTGAATGCGCCCCTCTCGTGGCCGAACAACTCGCTCTCGATGAGCTCGGTCGGAATCGCCGCGCAGTTCACCTTCACGAACGGACGCGATGCGAACGGGCTCTCGCGATGAATGTGTTCGGCGAGCAGTTCCTTGCCCGTTCCCGATTCTCCCATCAGCAACACGCCCGCATCCGATCGGGCGACCTGTGTCGCCTGCGTGACTGCGTGCTGGAACGTGACGCTGCGCCCGATCATGCGCGGGCCGTCGCCCACCATGTCGCGATAGCGCTGGTTCTCGCTTTGCAGATCCGATCGCTCGAGGGCGTTCTTCACGACGAGGAGCACGCGGTCCCGCGCAAGCGGCTTCTCGAGGAAATCGAAGGCACCGACGCGCGTCGCTTCCACGGCGTCGCGAATCGTTCCGTGTCCGGAAATCATCACGGCCGGCGTGAGGTCGTCCCGCTGCCTCAGCGAGCGCAGGAGATCGATGCCGTTACCATCGGGCAGTCGCACATCGAGCAGGTAGAGATCGACGGGGCCTATTCCGCGCTGCGCGGTGAAGCGCGCGATCGACTCACAGATCGAGACGCGAAACCCCTCGCCCTCCAGGATCAGGCGAAGCGACAACCCGATATTCGACTCGTCGTCGACGACGACGATGTGGCGTTTGCGGTTCATACGACGGCGGCCGGTGACTCCGGTGCGGACGGCAGGGTCACCCTGAATCCGGCGCCGCCGAGCTCTCCGCCCACCAGCGTGATGTCGCCACCGAGCAGCAACGCATTCTTTCGCGCAATCGAGAGCCCAAGGCCCATGCCGCGCTTCTTGAACGTGATCGTCGGCTCGAAGAGCGTACGACGCGCCTCGTCGCTCAGCCCCGGTCCCGAATCGTGAACTTCCAGCACCACGTGGCCACCCTGCGAGTGCGACACCGTCATGACCGATCCGCCAGGGCCCGCGGCCTCGGCGGCGTTCTCGAGCAGATTCGTCAGGATACCTTTGACCAGGTCCGTGCCGGCATGGACACGCGGGCCACGGACATCGAGGCGGAAACTGTACGCCGTGTCCGGATGCGCCGGCTTCAGCAGCGCCACGCGCTCGGCGACTAACACATTGAGATCGAACACCTCCGGGTTGACCGGCGGCTCGCTCGCAAACTCGGAGAAGGCACGGACGCGACGCTCGAGCGTTTCTATCTCGCTCACGACGATCTGGGCGGCCTGATCCATGAACGCGCGGTCCGCTGACGGCTGCCGCGCCAGCATCTCCTCCACGGTCAGGCGAATTGGCGTCAGCGAGTTCTTCAACTCGTGCGCCGTCTTGCGTGCGAGCGACTGCCAGCTCGACATCCGAGTCAAATAGACGAGACGCTCGCGGCTCCTCCGCAACTGCTCCGCCATCCCGTTGAACGCGTCCACGGCCTGCCCTACTTCATCGTCACGGCCTTTCTCGAGCCGGCGGTCCCATTGCCCGGCCGCGAAGCCAGTCAAGCCTGCAGTGAGTTGCCGGATGGGGCTGCTGATGCGATGCGCGATGAACAGGATCGGTGCGAGCGACACGATCCAGACGAGCGCGACGAGCAGCAACAGCGTGAGCGTGAATCCGCGCTGCAGGTCGCGCGACTCGATCGATCCGACGAGCGCACGAGTCCGGCGGAATTCATCCGACAGCTCCTGCATCCGGATTCCACCAAGGTCACGACGATAGACCTCGACGCCGCCCGGTCCCTTGCGCATGAAGTCCAGGTGATCGCCACCGGGCCCGGACAGACTCGAGCGCTCCGGTTCGCCACTCTCCCAGAACGCACGAACCTCGTCGGGCCACGTTGCGATGGTGGTGGCGGCGTACGACGTCGGAGCGATGCGACCGTCGAGCGCTTCGCGCTTCAATGAGTCGCGTTCGCGCTGATAGAACTGCCTGACCGTCCCTTCGAGCGTCCGCGACAGCCGGTCGAGTTCCTCGGTCGTTGCATAGCCCAGACTGCGCTCGAGGAGCGACGTCGTGATCCAGATCGTCGCACCAAGCGGCACGAGGGTAGCGATGATGAACGCAGCGATCAGTCTCGCGCGGAGGCTTTGCATCTAGGGAGGATCCAGTAATTCAAGATGCAAAATGCAAAATGCAAAATGCAAAATGCCAACAAAGCCCGCAGGTTCGATTTGCATTTTGACTTTTGCATTTTGCATTAGAGTGACAGGCTATTTGGAGAGTCGAAATGGCCCGCCGCTCACCGATTTTGCCAAATCAGCCTCCTCCCTGCGCCGGCTCAATCTGTCGATCAACGCGCGCAGCGTATATCGGTCCCCGGGATCTTCGGTGACCGGAGCCAGGTCCTGAACACGGTAGACCAGACGGAGCCAGAACGGCGTGTCGCGACCGATTCCCAGCGATGAAATCGACATCGTGAGATTCTCGAGACACCAGTTCTCTGCGTCGTTCGCACGCAGGTGAGAGATCGACCGAGGCGGCGAGCCCGCTCGCGACACCGCGAACCGCTCTTCCCACAGATCGAAGCTCACGGTGAACCCCTGCACGGCCTGCTTCACGACGGGGCCCTCCGGCTTCGACAACACCGTCAGTTCGAAGTCGACGCGCACCGAGCGCCCCTCCTTCAGGCGGGTCAGCACCGTCCCCTCGAGGAAGGCGAAGTTGCGCGCCTGGACGCGCAACGCGTCACCGGCGGCGTTGACGGACAGCGTTTGCGCCGCAAGACCGGGCGGTGAGAGGAGACACATGAGGGTCATCAGTCCCACCTGCCAGAGCGACGCCCGACGAGCCGCGCGGCTCAAAACCGCACTCCCGTCATGAAGATAGGGGTCGCGTCGTTCCCATTCAACGGGAAGCCGAGGAGCAGGAAGAAGGTGTCGTTGTTGACGCCGAACCCGGTCGAGTAGCGGATCTTCGCGTCGCCATCCCGGTCCCAGACGGAGCCGGTGTCGAAGAACACCCCGACGTGGTGGTAGCGATACTCGATCGAGGAGTGAAACATGCGCTCACCGCCGGTGGGCGCGATGTCGTACTTGTCGAAACCGCGAAGCGTCGTGGAGTTGCCGAGCGAGAAGCGCTCGAAGAGCGGCGGTTGACCGCTGATGTAGCCGAGCGAGATCGACCCGAGCGCCTCTCCACGTCCCTGCGTATAGCGATAGCTCGCGTGCCCAAGGTGGCGTTTGTAGAACAGGTCGCTGTCGAGGCCATCGACAGCCGCCCGTAACTGGTAACTCGCTTCCACACTCTGACTCGAGCGGCCGTCCGTGGCTTTCCAGGTGTGGTCGGCGCTGATGCCTGCAATCCACGCATTCGCCTTCTGTGAATCTGGCGCGTGCGTCAGCGACTCCAGATCGGAGAGGCTCACGCCACCGGTGAGCCGGACGCTCGGACTGAACGCAAACGTAGCGGTCGGCTCGAATGTCAGTCGATTGCGATACGGCTCGGGGATCGTCGGACTGACAGAGAGCGCAGAGAGTGTCGCGTCCTCCCAGGTCTCGTTGAATCGTCCGAAGTCCAGGCGGACACCGAGCTTGTCGGTTCCGATCTTGCGGCTCTCGAAACCGAGGCGGAAGCCGGAGTACTCCTCGATCAAGTCGTCGATGTCGTTGAACACGAGGCCAGCAGTGAACCGGTGACGGCGGCCCGAAACAGTGATTGGGATGTCGAGTACCCCGCTCCATCCCTGCTCGGCGTGGTACACCAGTTTCGATCGCGTCGGCGCGAATGGAATCCACGGCGCCGCGATGATCTCGAAGACAACGCGGATCCTGCCGGATTCGGATCCTTTCGAGATCCGTCGGGCAACGTCGCGTCCCGGCAGTTCCTTCTCGAGTCGATCCTTCAGTTCTTCGGCTTCGTCCGTGTCGAGACGTTTGCCAACCAGATTCTGCAGATCGGCGCGCAGCTCCTGGCTGACTTCGCTCGCCGGCCCTTCGATATCCACACTCTCGACGATGTAGCGGGCGTTGATGTTTTCACTGAGGTCCGTGTCGTCGCTGATTCGTGCGACGAGGAAAATGACGTGCGCTTTGCCATCGGGACGAGCGATGCTCCGCACCGCGGCCACCATCTCAGGTTGCTCTCCTTCGATTCGCGTAACGAGCTGACCGAGTCGTTCGCGATTGAGAGGCGTGCCGACCAGCGAGTCGAATTCTTTCTTGAGTCCGGGACTCAGGCTGTAAGGCGAGAAGCCTGACATCTCGACGGAGTCGATGACGGCGCCTTCGGGCGCGTCCGCGTCCTGGGCGTTGGCCTGCACGCCTGGCAGACCGAGGAGCAGAACCAGCAGCGCGAGTGTTCTCATGTCACGACGCCTGGGCAAGCGGCGCGCCATTGTACAAGTGGCTGAAGATGAAGGAGATGATTGCGGTGACCCTGTGACGTGGGTTCACACCTGCGGGAGCGTCCGTCACAGTGCAGCGATGTGAAGGGTCTGACCCCTACTCAACACTGCAGACGATGAATCGAGCCCGGGCGACCGCGCGAGCGTTCGGAGGTCAGGAGCAGCGTCTTCGCATCGAGGTAATCGATCGCCTCGCCTTGCGGCTCGGCGTCGCCGAGCTCGCATGGCCGTCCGGTCTCTTCCCAGCGGCTCTGCCCGCGACGTGTCCCGAGCTTGAAAAAGTACACCTCGTAGTAGGTGCGCACGGCAAGCGTCATGCCGTCAGGCGACAGGGCCGCAGCCGTCACCAGCCGGCCGGTGCGCAGACTGGGTTGAATCCCGGTGTTGCCGGCAAGGATCGCCGTGACGACCTCGCCCGATGCGATCGCCTTGGTCACGTTCGTGGCAGAAATGCTGAAGAAGTCGATCGTGCCACTGCGACCCTTCGAGACGATCGTGAGATCCCCATTCGCTCGGACGGCGAGCGCTTCCGCATCGGTCGGTCCGGACGGATACCGGTAGCGCAAAGCGCGCGCAACGACCGGCGAGGATCTCGCCTCGCCGACACGAGGTTCGGCGACGATGTAGATCGAGACATCAGGACGGACTTGATCGTTGTCACCGGTATCGGCGATGAAGAGACATGACCAGGGCGCTGATGATGTCGTCGTGGCGCCGTCGGCCGGACACGGACCAACCGCGATGTCCTCCCAATCACGCGCCGCCGCACCCGTCACATGAAAGACCGCGAGCAGTTTTCCGGAGATGTCGATCGCGTAGAGATTGGGACCATCACCGGAGTCGTTGTGGGACCAGAGCACGCCTGGTTGGGTGCGACTGATCGCGAGACCAGAACTCTCTCTGAGTTCATCCGGTACGGCACCCGTTTCTTCCAGCACTCGCGGCGCTGAACTCCTGCCGGCTCTGAGGCTGGCCGCCATCGCCTCCTCGAATGGGGAGTCAGCAGTCCAGTGCCATGCGAGCAACCCACTCACGACGATCGCGGCACTGGCGAGAGCAGAAACAGTCCTGGCCACAGCTGTCTCGATCATATCCGTTCATCCTTGACTATACCCATGCGTAAGGCGTAAAAGCCGGACAACACCCATAGCGTTCACTCGCGGACCTCGGTACACGCGCGGCCCAACACGACTCGTTCCAGTCGCCTGTTGGAGCAGAAGGAGATAGACATGCGCAGACTGACTCACGCGGTAGTAGTCCTGACGTGTCTGGTGTTGGTTCCGTCCTGGTCTTTGGCCCAATCCTCCATCACAGGCGTTGTCAGGGACACGTCTGGTGCAGTCCTGCCCGGCGTCAGCGTCGAAGCCGCAAGCGATGTGCTCATTGAGAAGGCTCGCTCAGCTGTATCGGATGAATCAGGTCAGTATCGAATTCTCGAGCTGCGACCGGGCACCTATACCGTCACCTTCACGCTGACGGGGTTCAACACGGTGAAGCGTGAGCAACTCGAGTTACCGGCCGATTTCGTGTCAACCGTGAACGCTGAGCTGCGCATCGGCCAGCTTGAAGAAACCGTCACGGTGACAGGCGAGAGTCCCATCGTGGACGTGCAAAGCGCCCGGCGACGCCGGACGCTCAACGAAGAACTGATCGAGTCGCTCCCCACCGCGCAGGGGTACGCAGCGGTCATGGTGTTGATGCCGTCGATGATGCAAAGCGACGGCGGCAACGCGAATGTCGTGCTGAACGCACCGGGCATGATCGTCTTCGGCGGGCGCGGCGGCCGTGGAAACGAGGGAGTCGCGCAGACGGACGGGATCGGCACCGGTGCCGCGATCAATGGCGGCGGCGTCTCGGGTTACGGGCGGCTCGACACGACGGAAGAGGTCGTGCTCACCGCCAGTGGCGGGCTTGGAGACGTCGAGGTCGGCGGACCGATCGTCAATCTGATCCCGCGCAACGGCAGCAATCGGTTCGAGAATCGCTTTCAGGCGTCCGGCTTGAGCGGTGCCATGCAGGGGAGCAACTACACGCAGGAGTTGAAAGATGCAGGCCTGCGGAGCCTTGCAAGACGAACTACCAGTGGGATGCCAGCCTGATGAACAGCGGTCCGATCATGCGGGACCGGTTCTGGTTCTTTTACGCGACCAGGTACAACGGAAAGTGGCACCGACCTTCCGGGTATCTTCTACAACAAGAGCGCCGGCGACATCACCAAGTGGAACTACGATCCTGACTTCAATCGTCCGGCCAACAACAGCACCTCCGGTGTGATCAATCCGACGCTGCGCGTGACGGCGCAACTCAATCGCCGCATGCAGGCTGGATTCTTCATCGATTCGGGAGGTTACAGGCTCAGTGACTACCCGCAGATCGGCATCGTCGGGGCGGTCGCGTCGGCCACGCCGGAGACCGGCACGGTCGGTGGAAGCGGACGTTCGCCGATGTTTCAGTACAAGTGGGCCTGGACGGTTACGAGCAGGCTCCTGCTGGACGCGAGCTACGGGTCGTTCCACCAGGATTGGAACGGACGCGAGGTGCCGGGCAACAATCGCGACCTGATCCGCATGACGGAACAGTGCGCGCCTAGCTGCGCCAACAACGGCGGGGGCATCCCGGGCCTGGTCTATCGCGCACAGGTGTGGAACCCCGACTACATGGAGCCGAACCGCTGGCAGACGGCAGCGACCTACGTCACCGGCGCACACAACATGAAGTTCGGCTATCAAGGCGTGTTCCACCTGGAACAGGTTCACCCCCACGGCAACAACGCAAAACCTCGAATACCGTGTGAACAACGGCGTGCCGAACCAGCTGACGCAGTCTTGCGAGGCCGTACCTCGCGGACTCGCGCATCGCGATACGACGCCCTGTACGCGCAGGACCAGTGGACTCACGGCAAGCTCACCGTCCAGGGAGCAATCCGCTACGACCACGCCTGGAGCTATTATCCGGCGCAGCAACTCGGGCCGACACAATTCATTCCGAATGCGCTCGTGTTTCCAGAGTCCAAAGGCGTCATCGGCTATCACGACATCAACCCGCGATTCGGCCTCGCCTATGACGTGTTCGGCAACGGGAAGACCGCGTTGAAGTTCAACACGGGCCGGTACCTCGAAGCTGCGGTCAACGGCAACGGAAACTACTCAGCCTTGAGACCGACCAACCGGGTCCCGACGAGCGTGACGCGGTCGTGGGTCGACGCCAACGGCAACTTCACCCCTGACTGCGATTTGTTGAACGGTGAGACGCAGGACCTCCGGTCGCGCGGCGGCGACAGCTGCGGCCGGTGGAGCAACCTCAACTTCGGCAAGAACGTGTACAGCCTTTCCTATGACGAGAACATCCTCAAAGGCTGGTACAACCGGCCGTCCGACTGGCAGATCGGCGTGACCGCGCAGCACGAAATACTTCCGCGCGTTTCCGTGGAAGTGGGCTATGTGCGACGCTGGCTCCAGAACTTCACTGTCACCGACAACCGCGCGGTGACGCCTGCCGACTTCACGGCATTCAACGTGGTGGCACCTCTGGATCCACGCCTTCCCGGCGGGGGCGGCTACATCGTCGGCCCGATCTCTACAACGTCAATCCCGCCATGTTCGGGGTCACTGACGATTTCCGCACCTATTCGCCCGGCCTACGGCAACGTGACCGCAGGTCTCCAACGGGGTCGACTTCACGGTGAACGCGCGCCTCCGAAACGGCCTGCAGCTACAGGGGGAACAAGCACGGGACAGCAGTGGTCGATGCGTGTGGGTGCGGGACAAACTGCCGGAGCAAGTGTCGAGCGGAGCGTCTTCGCCGGCGGGCATTGCCGTACGGCCCGCGAACCCGTTCTGTCATGTCGCGCCCGGCATCACGACGCGAGTCGACCTCGCCGGACTCGTACCTTGTTCCCAAAGTCGACGTGCAGGTCGCCGACACGCTGACGAGCAGCCCGGGGGTGCCACTCGAGGCAAACTGGATCATACCCAACGCGACCATCCGGCAGTGGCTCGGTCGTGATTTGGCGGGCAGCGCGCCTAATCGTCTCTGTGAACATGCTTGCACCCGACCAGATGCGACAGCGATCGGATCAACATCCTCGACCTCCGGATCGGTAAGGTCTTGCGCTTCGGAGGGCAGCGTGCGCTCTTCGCGGTCGATCTGTTCAACGTGCTCAACCTCGACACCGTGCTGGTCAACAACTTCCAGTACGACCCGGCAAGGTGCATGGCTGGTTCCGCAAGAAGTGCTGACTGCACGCACGGCAAAGATTACCTTGCAGTACGACTTCTAGAATTGAGGCCGGTTAGATGATTGCGACACACCGAGGCACCGAGGCATTGAGAATTTCATTTTTTGGCTCTCTGTGCCTCAGTGTCTCGGTGTGACGTGATCGATGAATGTCCTACAGTCTGGCAGTAGAGTTGCCCGCCGGAACCCTCTGCTCAATCCACCCGCGGACGACCTCGAACACCTGACGCCGGTTGTTCTCGAACATCGCGAAGTGGCTGTTCCCGAGGATGCCGCGATCCTTGAGATCGATCAGCTCCGCTTTCGCGCCTGATTGCGTCAACGCGTCGATGATCGGACGGCCGTCGCGTCCGCCACGCTCCGACAGCAGATACATGATCGGCATGTTCTTCAGATTCGGGAGCGGAGTGCCCGCGGCGCCTCCGGCACCGACAAGAGGCGCCGTCGCGCCTTCGAACGACACCACGGCCTTGACCAGGTTCGGCCGCTCGTTGGCGACGAGCCATCCGAATGGACCACCCGCCGAGTGCGTGACGATGACGGATGGACCGACGCGATCGATCAGCTCCCCGCCGTACTGCTTCCACAGCGTTTGTGCGAGCTGGGTGTCGCGCGGGGCAGAGTTGGCCGCAGCGACGAGTTGATCGACCAGCGGATCACCGACATCGCCTGTCGTGCCCGGCCACTGCTTGTTCGGCGTGTGCGCCGACGTCACCGTATCGCGCGTGAGCAGGTCGTAGGTCACGAGGTTGCCGATCTCACCGAGCGCGTCGGGGTGGTAGAGCGATCGACCGTGACCCGGACGATCCACGAGGTAGACCTTGTAACCGGCCTGGACGAAGTGATGTGCCCAGCCCGACATTCCACCGAGCCCGAAGTAGTGGACCATCTGGCCGCCGCCGCCGTGCACGAGCACGACCGGCAGCGGGTGACGCTGCTGCGCGGGCTCGAAGTACTGCACGAACATCGGTGCCTGATGAATCGTGCCGTACGGCATCTTCCTGGTGTTCGACGTGCCCACCCAGAACATCCCGGCATCGGCGAGCTTGAGCGCGAGCGAGTCGTTGCCTGCACGGCGTGGGGCGGGCGCCTGGCTGTTGCTCCCCGTCACGTTCTTGTGCATCCAGTCGATAAGCGGCTGCAGCACCTGACGGCTGTTCTTCTCCATCATCATCGCGTGGCCGTTGCCGTTCATGCCGAGCTTGCCCCAGCGCAACTCCTCGGCCTGCACACCGGCCTGCTTCAGGAAGGCGACAGCACCGGGACTACCCGGCGAGGCGAACGACGAATCGGCTGTCGCGATCAGCACCTTCGTGTTCTTCAGATTCGGCAGCTTGCGCGGCGGATCTTCCTGTAAGTAGTAGCCCGCGACGCCCTGCTCAGGATTCGCCACCCACTTCGTCTTGATCTCTGCGGGATCGTTGACCGGCGGATCGTAGGTGACGGGAATCGTCGAGAGTCCCCATCGGCTGCCGAATCCGAACGCGCTGCCACCAGCACCCTCGATGATGATGGTCGCCTTCACGAGATTCGGTCGCGCTTCAGCAACGAGCAGCCCGAATGGACCACCGGCCGAGTGCGTCATGATGATCGCCGGCCCGATCTTGTCGAGCAGATCGGCGCCTGCCTGACGCCACGTCAGATGCTGCACGTTGAGCGCGCCTGCAGGTTGCTGATTCGCTGGCGGCGGCGGACCTGCCGGTGCTGCTCCACGTCCACCACCCTGGCCACGCCCACCTCCGGCTGCACCGGGAGCGCCTGGCGCTCCGCCTCGTCCCGCTGCAGCCGCAGGCTGCACGACGTAACTGCCGCCCATGCCCGCTGTGAGCCGGCCGAGATCGTCGGAGCCAACGTTGCCGGGACCCGGCCATTGGTTGTGATTCTTCTGGTACTCGTTCGGGACGTTGGCCGGATTCGCGGCCGGAGGCGTGAAGCGTCCCGCGATGCTCTCGAGCGTCAGCGCCTGAGCGGGGAATCCGCCATGCAGCTCGGGATGAATCGGCGATCGTCCATGACCGGGACGATCGACAACGTAGACCTTGAAGCCTTCCGCCACGAGGTACTGGAACCAGCCAGGCCGGCCGTCAGGTGTGCCGAGCCAGTCAGTTCCCTGTCCGCCGCCGCCGTGCACGAGTACGACCGGGAACGGGTGACGCACCTGCGCGGGAATCATGTACTCGACGTACATCTGCTGCCCGCCGACAAACGCGCCGCGTGCGGTCTCTGCGCGCTTGACGTTGACCCACATGTAGCTCCACTCGGCGACATCGAGCGGAATCTTGGTGGACGCGGCCGCTGTCTGTTGCGCGAGTGCCGCAGCTTCCGCAGGCAATGCCAGCGATCCGAGTGCCGATGCGGCCGCACCAGCGACGCCCATCGCGGTGGCGCGGCGCATGAAGTCGCGCCGGCTGACGTGACCGGCCGCGAAGCCTTCGTACAACTTCTTCAACTGTTGCTCGACGTGGAGTTCGTTCTGTTCGCTCATATGCGCTCCGGCTGCACAGGATACAACCGTTCGATTATTCCGCCCAGATGACACCCGATCCGCCGGCGTGGAGATGCTCGACGTGCATCGCCCGCCGCTCAAGGACCGCGCGCTGATTGATATACCCCTTGTCCGTGATCTCCCCCTCGTCGATCGACGGCGGCAGATCGAGGATGAGCAGGCGCGACGGTGCGGTTGAACTGCCGCTGGAGCCAAGACGCAGGGCGGCAAGTGCACGTTGGAGACGCGCCCTGATTGCGCCCTCGTCCAGACCAAGCGACCGCGCCGCCGCCTGGTTGACCCAGACGAGTGCCCCCACTTCACGCTTGTCGTGCCCGGTGATGACCGCGTCCTGAATCAGAGGGTTGCACGCGGCGATCAGACTCACACGCAGGGAACCTGCAGATACCCAGGTGCCCGACTGAATCTTGAAGTCTTCAACGACGCGACCGTCGAAGGCCAGCCCTCGCGCGGCATCCGCTTCATCGACGAGACGCATCGCGTCACCGATTTTGTAGAACCCCTCATCGTCAAAGGCCGCGCCCGTGAGATCGGGACGGCCCAGGTAACCGGGCGTGACGTTTGGGCCTTTCACGCGAACTTCGCGCTTGTCTCCCGTCGGTACGAGCTTCAACTCGATCCCGGGCGCCGGGTTGCCGACGATGCTGGCGCGGTCGATGGGAAAGTGCACGCACGTCGCGAGCGGGGCGGTCTCGGTCGAGCCCCACCCTGACAGCATGCGTGTGCGGCAGCCCTCCACTGTGTGCATCATCGCGAGCAGACGCTCGTAGAGATTCTGAGGAAGGGCCGCACCCGCGTAGAACACACCCTCGAGACGCGAGAAGAAGGAACGACGCAGCTGCTCGTCGGATTCGAGGAGCGGGATCAGCAGATCGTAGCCGCGAGGGACGTTGAAGTACAGCGTCGGCGACACCTCGCGGAGGTTGCGCGCGGTGATCGAAATCAGATCGGGTGTCGGCTTGCCACCGTCGATGTGAAGCGTCCCGCCGTTCCGCAGCACGAGGTTGAACGTGGCGTTGCCTCCGAACGTGTGATTCCACGGCAGCCACTCGCAGAACACGGGAGGCGCGTCTTCGAGGAACGGCCACACCTGTGCCCAGCTTTGCTGGTTGGAGCACAGCATGCGCTGCGTGTTGATCACACCCTTCGGCGTCCCGGTGGAGCCCGACGTGAACAGGATCTTCGCCACCGTGTCCGGTCCGATTGCTGCAAAGGCGTCCTCCACGCGATCGTCATGATCGCTGTCGAGCAGCGCTTCGATCGGTGTGGCCGTCGCACCGACCGCGGCCAGTGCCGGCGCGAATCGCTCGGGATCCTGCGCGAAGACCAGTCCCGGCCGCAAGAGATCAAAGATGCCTGTGAGCTTGGCGTGATCGTTCGAGAGCAGTGAGTACGCGGGCGAGATCGGCGCCACCGGGATGCCCACGTGCATGGCAGCGTGCGCCAGCAATGCGTGGTCGATGGAGTTGTCAGAGAGGATCGCAACGGGAGTTGCCGCGTCCAGGCCACGCGCGAGCAGTGAAGCGCCGATGCGGCGGACCGCGTCGATCGCCGTGGCGTAGGTCACACGGCGCCAGGCGTCGCCGGCGCGCTCCGCCAGAAAGCAGCGATCGGGTGCGATCGAGGCCCAGTGAACGAGCCATTCACCGACGGCGCGTGCGAATGGGCGAAGGGGCTCCGGCGAGCGCAGCAGCGTCGTTCCGTCAGGACGCTGCTCGACTTCCACTCTCGGCGGGGCGAAACGTGGACCCGCGACTGGACTCGACATGTGGTCGCGGATTATACGCCTCGTGTTCCCTTGCGGGTCATTCCCACGCGCATTACCATCCGGCCCATGTTGAAGCTCTCACAGATTGGCCTGTCACTGGCGTTGGTCGCGATAACGGCGCCGACGGGATTCGCTCAGGGGGCGCGGGCGAGGTTCCACCTCGAGGAGGCGACAATCGCCGGCATCCAGGCCGCGATCAGAGGTGGGCAGATCACAACCGTCGGCCTCGTGGAGCTGTATCTCAAACGCATCAAGGCCTATAACGGCACGTGTGTCAACCAGCCACAGGGTCTCCTCGGTCCGATCACGACGATGGCAAATGCGGGACAGATCAACGCGCTCTCGACGATCAACTTGCGGCCTGCCACCCGGATGAAGTGGGGCTTCGACGATCGCAAGGCGCGCAGCCAGACCGATCGCACCGACAACAGCCAATCGATGCCGGATGCGCTCGAGGTCGCCGCCGCGCAAGACCGTCAGTTCAAGCAGACAGGAAGACTCGTCGGTCCGCTCCATGGCGTGGTCATGGCGATCAAGGACCAGTACGACACCTTCGACATGCGCACCACGTCTGGCGGCGATGCACAGTACGCCAACGATCGCCCTCCGGACGATGCGACGTTTGTTCGCCGACTGCGAGACTCGGGCGCGATCATCCTGGCAAAAGCGAACCTGGCAGAGTACGCCGTAGACGGCGCACGCAGCTCGTTCGGCGGCACGTTCTGCAACCCGTACGACACCGAGCGAGAGCCCGGCATGTCGAGCGCGGGTTCGGCGAGTTCTGTCGCAGCGAACCTCGTGACGTGCGCGATCGGCGAGGAGACTGTCGTGTCGATACGGTGGCCGGCCGCGGTGAACAGCCTTGTTGGTCTTGCGCCGACGCAGGAGCTGGTCAGCCGCGACGGCATGATGGGCGCCGGCCTCAACATGCGCACGGGTCCGATCTGCCGCAGCGTCGCCGACGCCGCGAAGATCCTCGACGTCATTGCCGGCTACGACCCGAAGGACGACATGACGGTGCTGAGCGTCGGGCGGACGCCGCCACGCTCCTATGCGAGCGCCGCCGCGGCGAAGCGCCTCGACGGTCTGCGCATCGGCGTCGTGCGTGAGTATCTGAACAAGAAACTGTTCAGCCAAGCCGACGAGCAAAGCATCGATCTCGTCGAGCGCGCGATCGCCGACCTGCGCAAGCTGGGTGCGACCATCGTCGATCCCGGTGCACAGGGCTCGCTGTTCCAGCCGTGCATCGCGAAGTCTGCGCCGCGACTGCTCAACGCTTCGTTCACGCGGCAATATCAGCAGGCGTTTCCCGTTGACACTGCCGGTCAGCCGGCGGGTGACCACATCGCCCTGCTCCTCGATCTCGCTGCGGATCCGTCCCGCATACCGGAAGGCCTCTCGCTCCGCAGCCTCGGCGGGTTCGGTGCGCCGGGGGAAGACCGCTACATGATGAACACGTATCTGCGCGAGCGCGGTGACGCCAACATCAAGACCAACGCCGATCTCGCAGCCAGGGCGACGTTCTACTCCGACCCCAACTTCCCCGATCGCAGACAGGCTCGCCTCAACGCCGAGCGCGGACAGGTCCTGGACACGGCGACCCGCGTGCAGACTCGCTACGCGATGCAGATCATGCTGCTGCAGTGCATGCAGGAGCAGCGTGTGGATGCGCTCGTCGCGCCGACCGCCACCGTGCCGCCGCGCAAGCTCACGTCGCCGCGTGAGCCGGCCGTCAACGGACGATCCCCTGTGGGCTGGTCGATGCTGGGCCAGCAGGGCTTCCCGGTGATCACCGTACCGGCGGGCTTCACGACCGAGGTGTGGGATCGCGCGCGCGACGGCAACGAGACGCGGCTGGTTGGCCCGATCGCCGCACGACTCCCCGTGGGAGTCGATATCGTCGGCCGCCCCTTCGACGAAGCGATGCTGTTCCGGATCGCGTCCGCGTACGAGGCCGCAACCAGACACCGCACGCCGCCGCGGGGGTTCGGACCGTTGGCGGGAGAACCGTAGATCCGGGATCCGGGATCCGGGATCCGGGATCCGGGGTCCGGGGTTCGAGTGACCGGTGCGACAACTTGACTTAGCTAAGTTAAACTAAGTCATATGCAGACGGTCAATGTGCATGAGGCCAAGACGCATCTCTCGCGTCTCCTCGAGCGCGTGGAGGCCGGCGAAGAAATCATCGTCGCAAGGAATGGCAAAGCCGTGGCTCGACTCGTACCGGTCGGCCGCGCGGCCCGCCGCCCCGGAAGCATGAAGGGGCGGATCCGAATCCGACGTGACTTCGATGCTCCACTGCCCGCAGACATAGCCAAGTCATTCCGCGGCGAGCGCGAGTGAGGCTGCTGCTCGACACGCACGTGCTCCTCTGGTGGCTTGCTGATGATCGGCGACTGAAGGGGACTGAGCGTCGCGCAATCTCGGACGGCAACGCACTTGTCTTCGTGAGCGCCATCACGCTCTGGGAGATTGCGATCAAGAGAAGTCTCGGCCGCCTCGATCTGGACGTCGAGGTGCTCGAACAGGAGCTTCAGGCTGGAGGGATGCTCGAGCTTCCGATCAACTGGCGGCATGCGAAGACCACCGCCGCGCTGCCACATCACCACGAGGATCCGTTCGACCGAATGCTGGTCGCGCAGGCACAAAACGAAGGGCTCACCCTCGTGAGCTACGACAAGGCATTCACGGACTACGACGTCGCAGTGCTACCGTCGTAACCCCGGATCCCGAATCCCGGATCCCGGATCCCGAGTTCAGGACTTACACGGCTTCGGCGCCCACTTCGCGCCGTCGGCTTCCTTCTTGAAGTGTGTGCTCGTGACGAAGTCGGTGTTCAGATACTTCGGATCGGAGACGATCGTCGTCACCACGAACCACTCCTCGTTGTTCGGAGCGGGGAACCGATCGTAGTACTCCGTCAGCGTCGCGTTCTCGCTGTAGGGAACGCCGTTCTTCCTCAACCACCCCCCGCTCATCATCGTCGTCGTGACCTTGAGGTTGCCGCGGCGAGGACCGGCCGGTGCGCCACGGCCGCCCGCCCCGGCGATCTCCCATTCGGCCGCTGAGTAGCCTTGCAGCGATCGCTGGGCCGGCGGCTGTGGCGCACCAAAGACCAGACGTCGAGTCTGCACACCCGAATCGGTTTCAAGCTTCAGCGTCTGAGGGTTCTCCCACGTGATGTGCACGCGGGTCGGTTCGCGCATCAGGCCGGCCGCCCCGTACGCGAGACACGAGCCGTCGGTGGCCGGATCCCAGGAGTTGGCGACCTTCGTCCCTTCGGGATTCAACGGCACGCTCGCGAAGTCGCCCTTGGGCGGCGTCACCATCCGCCAGCGCCAGTCCTCGGTCACGACTGAGACCCAGTACCCGCTGAGGTCGATTGGCGCCCCGGCTTGTGGCGTCGGCGGCGGAGCCGGTGGTCCCCCGGCGCGACCGCCACCCTGCTGTGCCGACAACACGATCGCCGATCCGATGAGCACCGCCGCTACCACGACCACCTGGATGTGTCTGGTCACTGACCTCTCCACCGTGAACTGTGAACTGTGAACTACTTCGAACTCGTCTTGAGACTGCGATACGCGGCTTCGACGAACGCATCCGCCGTGGCCGCTCCACGCGCCGCGCCGTAGCGTCCTTCGTAATCGCGAACCAGGCGCGCCGCCTTCACCTGCTCGAGCGTCATACCCTTGTCAACGGCGTTCTGAACGCGATCGCGAATGATCGTCATCATGTCGCGATACTCGACCACGTCGGCTTCGTCAGTCAGCCGGCCATGGCCCGGGATCACGTAGGTGCCGCCTTCCTGCTTGTCCTCCGGCACCGTGATATCGAGGATCTGATTCAGTGATTTCACAACGCCGTTCAGGCTGCCGCCCTCTTCCATGTCGATGACGGGAAAGCTGGTCGTGTTGAACACGTCACCCGCGACGAGCACGTCGGACTTCCTGAAGAACACCATCACGTCGCCGTCACTATGTCCGTTCGGGATATGGATGAACTGTACAGCCTCGCCGTTGAAGTGGATCTCGAACTCGTCAGTGAAGAACGTGTCCGTGGGTAAGGCCTGCTGCGGCAGCGCCGGCTGCACCTTGACCAGGCGCGCTTCGACGTTTTCATGGGTCAGCACCTTGGCAAAATTCGCCGCCTTCTGGCCGGCCTGACCCACAAAGTTCCCGGCGATGATCGACTCACCCGCCTCGGCCACTTTCGCGTTGCCGCCGGTGTGATCCGGATCCACCTGCGTGTTCACGATCCAGCGAATCGGCTTGTTGCCAGCGAGCTTTCTGATCTCTGCCACGACCTTCTCGCCGAGGCCGGCGGTCATCGTGTCAACGACGAGCACGCCTTCGTCACCGATCTGGACCGCGGCGTTGACGCCGCCGCCGTGCAGCATCCAAACGTTCCCCTGTACGTGAAGTGAGTGCACTTCGTCGTCTGTGCCGGGACTCGGGACCCGGGACCCGGGACCCGATGTTCGGGCGTCTCGACTTCCGGGCCCAGCGGATCCCGGACCCCGGGTCCCGGATCCCGCCATGAATTCAGGTAGCGCGGTCTCCGCACCGCCGCGAACGCCGGCCTGCGGAAGGTTGTACTTCTTCGCAAACTCCCCGAGGAAGGGATTCTCACCCGGCAGATGACTGGGGACCTCGCCCTTCTCACGCGGCACTTCTACCGTCGGATAGCACGGGTACGGCTGCATGTTCGGGTTCGGTGTGAGCTGGAACCCGTTGGTCTTGATGAGCGGTTCGGTGAGGTAATTGGGATCCTCGATCATGTAGATGTGCGTAAGGTAGTTTCCATGCCGGATGAACCGCTCGGTCATCGTCGCTTCGTCGGTGATGAGCAGGCCATTGCGACGAATCCATCCCGCCTTGAGGTGCGTCGTCTTCACGACGAGGACGTTGCCCTCCCACGTGCCGGTGGAGAAACCCTGCCAGGTGTGCGCCGCGTACTCGGGAGGATGAGGGCGCCCGTCCATCCAGATGTCACGCCGCTGTTCCTGCCACTGAATGTGCGTGTGCAGCTTGATAATCGACTGTGTCTTGTCGTCGACGTCCGCGGTTATGCGCAGGTTGCCGACACCACGGAACCCGTAGGTTGAGGGGTGCGGCTTGCACTGATGCTCGGGCAGCGTCAGCAGCGACGCGTCCCAGCTATCGGCACGCAGCCGCAAGGCATCGTTGATCGGAAGGCCGGCGTAGTCACCGACATCCGGACCGGGAATGCGCTCGACCTGGTCCTCGTGGAAGATCGGCGCCCACATTCCGGTCAGATCCACCTGCGCGGACGCCGGTGCCGCCACGATCGTGACGAAGAAACCACACACGACGATGCGCGGGACATATCGCGTCATAAGGCCCTCGAAGATGACTCGTACGCGCGGGAATATTAGTGCTGTGTAGACTTTTTGTCGAATCGGCAATAGACTCCACCGTCGGTCTGCCGAGCCTGTGTCCACGTTGATTCAGTCCAGCCCTCGCCCCTTTCCCTTGGACAGCATTCAACCAGTCCGGCGGCGGCCGTAGTAGATAGAGCTATGGATCCCACACATCTTCACCTGCTGTTGAATCATGTGCCCACCATCGGGTTCGGCATCGGCATCGCGATGTTCGTGCTCGGACTCGTGGGGCGCAGCAACGACCTCAAACAGGCCAGCCTGGTCATCTTCGTAGGCGTGGCGCTCATCTCGATCCCCACGTACGTCACGGGCAACGCGGCCCAGACGCACCTGCAGGATCGCGGCGAGGTCAGCGACGGAACGAACGAAGGCATGGTCACGCTGTCCCTCATCGAGACGCATGAGGGCGCGGCGTTCATCGCTCTTGCCTTCATGGAACTGACGGGTGCGCTTGCCTGGCTGGCGCTCTGGCAGTTCAGGCGGACGTTGAACGTCTCGCCAGGCATGTACGGCGTCCTTCTCGTGCTGTCGCTCGCGACGATGGGGCTGATGGCGCAGGCCGCGAACGTCGGCGGGATGATTAACCATCCGGAGATTCGAGGGGCTGAGGAGATCACGACGTTCGCCGGTCACCTGGGTCGCGTCGCCGGCGACTACGTCCGCGACACGCCCTGGACCTGGATCGCCGCCGAAACGATCCACTTCGTTGGCCTGTCGATGCTGGTCGGTGTGATCCTCCTCATCGACCTGCGCATGATCGGCTTCATGAAGCAGGTCTCGTTTGCGGCGCTCGATCGCCTGCTGCCCTGGGCGATGCTCGGCTTCGCGATGAACACCTTCACGGGCATGTTGTTCTTCGCGGCCGCCTACGGTCAGTATGTCAACAACCCGGCGTTCTTCTGGAAGCTGGTCTTCGTGCTGCTGGCCGGCGCGAACACGCTCTACTTCACGTTCGATCGCACGTGGGCGCTGGAACCCGGACGCGACGCACCGATGCTCTCGAAGGCAGCCGCCGTCGGCGCCATGTTCTTCTGGGTCGGCGTGATGTATTGGGGCAGCATGCTGCCATTCATCGGGAACGCCTTCTAAACGCAGGAAAGGTGAACCGGAGATGGAGCTCGCGCTGACTGTGTTTTCCGTGGTTCTGGGAGTGACCGTTGTGGTGGCGATCTTTGGATTTCTGATCGACCGGAGCGCGAGTCACGAAGGCAAAGAGGGTCGCTGACGATGGAATTCCTGAACTGGCTCGAGTCGCTGTCGTACAGCGCCTGGGTGCGTGAATCTCCAAGCCTGTGGGCGTTCCCGGCACTGCTCTTCGTCCACACCCTGGGTATGTCGCTCGTCGCCGGCGGCGCCGCGGTGATCTCGATGGCGCTCCTCGGCTTCTGGCCGAAGACCGCGCTCAAGCCGCTCGAGCGTCTCTATCCCGTCATGTGGTTCGGGTTCGCGATCAACCTGTTCACCGGCGTCTCGATTTTCCTGAAGGACGCCAGCATCTACGGCCGGAACTACGACCTCTACGTGAAACTGTTCTTCGTGATCTGCGGCGTCGCGCTCATCAAGATGATGCGCACGCAGGTCTTTGCCGACCCGAACCTCGACACCGCTCCAGTGACCGGCAGGATGAAGATGCTGGCGTGGGCCTCGCTCGCCTGCTGGTTCTGCGCCATCGTCGCAGGGCGACTGATCGCCTACGTCGGGCCGGTGCCAGGACTGTAGAACCTCACCGTTCACACGTCTTCGTTCTCACCGCTCGGTTCGTGTTCAGGTTCGGCTGGTCGTTTGATGTTCGGGGTTCGGGGTTTCGAACCCAAAGAACGCGAATTTCCAAGATGGTGACCGCTTCGGCCATATCTGCGATCTCTTAACCGGGACCTCTCGGCCAAATTCGCAGCCGCGATTCATCGAGCACCCACAACCGTCCCTGAATGCGTTCGGTCGTCAACAGGGCCGCCAGGGTCACGGCGACCCGCCGGACACGTGGCAGCGTCTGCTCGTGCAAACGAATCACGACGATTCCCGCTGTCGTATCCGGCGGATGCTGAATGACGCTGGTGAAACCGCGATCGAAAGACACCAAGACACGCCCCTCGCCGGCGGCCGCTGCAAGCAGCTGGTCGTCGGGGGTACCTGCGAGTTGCTCATCACGGGCGAGGGCGACGTCGTGCCCGGCTTCTCGAAGAATCATCCCGATAGAGTCGGGAATGTTCTCATCGAGCTTGACCGGTGGCACGACTATGCCGCGGGGATGGGGACGATCGTATCGCGGGCGAGTTCAGCGGCGTACGCCAGGGCCGCCGGGATCGCCTCCTTCGGGAGTGTTGGGTAGTCGGCGTGGAGTTCATCGGCGGATACGCCGGCCGCAAGGTTGTCGAGCACCACTGCCACGGGGATACGCGTGTCCCGGAACCTCGGCCAACCGTGCAAGGTGTCGGCAGTGGCGACGATGTGATCCTGCCAGCGCATTGATGCCTCGCAGAACAGTCTACGTCTTCACGAGTAAGGTCCGCCACTCGCTAACGCTGCGATGAGCCGCGCGCCATCCATTGTCAGTGGCGCGTCGACTCCATTCGCGGGTTAGCCCGCTCGTCGGGTGCGGGACCCGAAGCGGCCGCCCAACGCCTGGCCATCGCGAGGAACTCATCGCGGTACTTAGGCCAATCGTGAAGCGGCTCCGGGTCGAAGTCTGCACCGTTCGGCCATTGAATCGTTCCGAACGTCGGATCCAGCTCCACTGCGTTGAACGCCCGCAGATCCTGCAGAGGCCCGAACACCTCGCCTTCGAGTACCGGCCGGAAGTCTATTCGCTGTTGCGTGCCATCGTCGAACTCCAGCACCAGCGTGTACAGCCCCACGATTTCGAAGCGCTGGACTCGGTGAATCGGATGATCCATTCGCTTGGTCTCCAGCTATCGCAATGGCTCAATCTTGAGCGGCGGACGGCCGGAATGCAAGAGCGCCCAGTCGTTCCGTAGTTCGTCATGATGGATCTCTGCCCACGCCTCGACGAGGCGCTGCTGCGTTCGCGGCAGAGTGCCACCGACACACTCAATCGGATCGAGGGCGAACACTGCCTTGAATTCCTGGTAGCCCGCGTGGAAGCGGCCGGTGATGTGGTGCACCGACTTCTGGAAACATGCGGATGATGATTCCAAAGAAGCGTGAGATTTCCGGCACCGGCGTACTCTACATCGTCGTGGTAGATCGTCGGGCGAACGACTGATTTACTGGATCTTCTTCGTTTGCGCTGGCGCCGTCGCAGCCAGCGCGGCCTCGACTCCCGCCAAGGCTGACTCAGATGGATTGACGACACCGACGAGAATCTTGCCGTCGGACACTTCCGCATCGTAGATCGTCGAGCCGCGACCCAGCCGCGCCGCGATCACGAGCGTGACCACCGTCGCCAGAATCGCGCCGAGCATCGTCATCTCGAACGTGATGATCAGGTTTGGCCACCACGCGAAGATCGGTAGACCGCCCACGTTGATCGGCCAGGACATCTCCGTCAGCCACGCGAGACCCAACGCCGACGCCATGCCGATGAGGCCGCCGCCGGACGCAATCCACCACATCCACGTCGCCTTGTCCCGATGGCCGAACTCGAAGTCCTCCATCGGCTGCGCCGACTGAATCGTGATGTCGCGGTCGTTCACCCCTGCGGCGTGTAACCGGCTCACCGCCTGCTGCGCCGAGTGGCCATCCGGATAGAGAGCGTAGACCGCCTTCACCCCTCGACCGTGCTCGGGGTGACCCTGAGGCTCTCGACGGGTCATGAGTGCTGTTCCCGGAGCCTGCGCTCCTCGGCAGCGGGACCGCCGGCGGGCGGCGGCTGGTGTTCGCCCGCCTTGAGCTCCCAGATCGAGATGATTGGGACGATCTTCACAAAGAGCACGTAGAGCAAGGTCATCGCGGCAAATGTCGCGCCGGCGATGATGATCTCGACCGGCTGCGGGCGATAGATGCCGTAGCTGTAGGGCAGGTACTTGTGCCCGAGCGACGGGACAATGATGAGGAAGCGCTCGAGCCACATGCCCACGACGACGCCGAGCGACGCGATCACGCAGCCGGTGATCGTGCGGAATCGCTTGATACCCATGAGCACTAGCGGCAGCACGAAGTTACCAATCACCATCGTCCAGTAGAGGGGCGCGAACGACTCGCGCTGCGTCCGCCAGAACACCGCCATCTCCGACGGTTCGTTGCCGTAGTATGTGACGAGCCGCTCGTTGAACACGAAGTAGCCCCACAGCAGCGCCATCACGAGCAGCAACTTGCCGAGGTTCTCGAAGTGGACGGGATGAAGGTACGGCTCGAGATGCAGCACCCGGCGAAGGATGGCCATCGCGATGAGCAACCCGGCGATGCCGCTGAAGATCGCGCCCGCGACGAAGTACGGCCCGAAGATCGTCGACTGCCACATCGGGACCGGCGCCATCGAGAAGTCGAAGGACACGATCGTGTGAACGGATACGGCGACCGGCACGATCGCAATCGCCATGATCGCCATCGCTGACTCCAGGCGATGCCACTGCTTCGGCGTGCCTCGCCACCCGAGCGCAAGCAACGTGTAGATGCGACGGCGAAGCCCGGTGGACTTGTCGCGCACGACGGCGAAGTCGGGAATCATCGGCAGGAACAGGAACAACAGGCTGCCGGTCAGGTACGTGTTGATCGCGAAGAAGTCCCAGACGAGCGGCGATCTGAAGTTCGGCCAGATCAGCCGTTCGCTCGGATACGGAAACAGCCAGAACGCCAGCCACGGACGGCCCAGGTGAATGATCGGGAACATCGCACCGATCATCAGCGCGAAGACCGTGATCACCTCGGCGCAGCGCGTGACCGGCCGGCGCCAGCCCGCATCAACAAGACGAAGGATGGCTGAGATCAACGTTCCGGCATGGCTGATCCCGATCCAGAACACGAAGCTCGTGACGTAGAAGCCCCAGTAGACCGGCCAGCGGATACCGGAGATCCCGAAGCCATAGAACATCTGCGACAGCCACGACACGAGCGCCGCCACGACGATCGCAAGAAAGATCGTCACGACCACGTAGAACTTCCACGAGGTCTTCAGCAGCGGGCGCAGAAGATCGGTGTTGATCTGAGAGTGGGACGGGGTCATTGCGCACCATGCTGTAATGAGATCATGATTGCCGGCTCAGATACGTCACCGCTGGTTTCGTGCCGCGGTCCTCGAGCAGCTTGCTGCCTCGAGAGGAGCGCGACAGGCGAGACACTGCGCTTTCGGGATCATCGAGATCGCCGAACACGAGCGCTTGTGCGGGACAGGCCTGCGCACATGCCGGCTTGATCTCGCCATCGGCCACGGGACGGTCCTCGGCCTTCGCCTGAATCGTCGACGCCTTGATGCGCTGCACGCAGAACGTGCACTTCTCCATCACCCCGACTTCGCGAAGAGAGACGTCGGGATTGAGCTGCAGCTGCAGCGGCTTATCCCAGGAAGGATTGAAGAAGTCGAAGAACCTGACGTTGTACGGACACGCGTTCGCGCAGTACCTGGTGCCGATGCAGCGGTTGTAGACCTGCGCGTTGAGACCATCTGCCGTGTGGTGGCTTGCGTAGGTCGGACAGACCGGTTCGCACGGCGCGTTCTCGCAGTGCTGGCACATCACCGGACGAAACTTCAGCCGCACGTCCGGAAACTCGCCTTCCCAATAGCGCTCGACGCGGATCCAGTGCTTGGCGCGTCCTCGCGACGCCTGATCGGCGCCGACCGTCGAGATGTTGTTCTCGGCGTGGCACGCGGTCACGCACGCGCCGCACCCATCGCAGCGATCCAGATCGACTGCCATTCCCCATTTCATCGGTGTCCTTCTTCCTCACGAGAACCACCGGCGAAGAGGATCAACCTTCCATCCGGATCGCCGATGCGTGTCACGCGAACGCGTGTCGCGGCCCACGCCAGGGTGCCGGTTTCCGACTCCGTCACGGGCGCCAGCAACTCGACCGGGTTCTCGCCGCGACCGCTCGCGTAACGCGTGAACGTCTGGTGTCCCTGACCAGCCGGCATCGCGACGAGATCCGGCGCGATGCCTGGCGACACGATCGCAGCCGTCCTCAACGTGCCCTGAGACGACGCGACTTCGACGATGTCGCCGTCGCGGACGCCGAGCTTTGCCGCAGTCGTTGGATTGATTTCGATCCAGCTGCTCCACATTGCCGACGTCAGTGGATCCGGCATCTCCTGCAGCCACGGCAGGTGCGCAAGCGAGCCATCGAGAAATGCGCTGGAGGCATACGGCAGAAAGTGCAGCGGGAACTGACCGGCATCGCCGTCGAATTGCGGTTCGAGGAACGCGAACGGCCTCGTCTGCGCGGCGGACGCGGCAGGCGTCGTGAGCGCAGCCGGCAGCGTTCCCCACCACCCGCCTTTCTCCTGGGCCTCTGTCCACGTGTCGAACGTCGACGTTGTCGGCAGCGCCGAGACGGACTCGGTCAGCAGCGCCTCGAAGTTCTCCCAGGGCAGGTTGAGCGGCTTTGCCAGCCGTCGCCCGACATCAAGCAGGACATCCTCCGTCGCCCTCGTCTGATGCAGCGGCATCATCGCTGCGGGCGCAACGCTGGCCACGGCAGTCATCGATCCGGACTCAGGCAGCGCCTCGGCCCATGTCTCCAGGAACGAATGATCCGGGAGGATCAGATCCGACAGCGCCGCCGTCTCGTCGAGGAACTGACCGAAGCTGACGATGAAAGGGACCTTCTCGAGCGCTTCACGCACGCGCCAGCCTTTGGGTGCGCCGTGGACCGGGTTGGCGCCATCGAGCAGGAGCACTTGCGGAACCGACGAACCATCCAGGATTCCTGCCGCGATCTTGTCGAGGGGCAGGGACGCCGCCGCTTTGCCCGACAACCCCTTCGCGGCTGACGCCAGGTTGATCTGCGGGGTGAAGAACATGCCACCAGGTCGCTCGACGCTTCCGAGCAATGAGTTGAGCGCATTGACAGCGAGCGCCGTGAACAAACCATTAGTCTGTGCCAGCGGTCCGCCACCGACGATTGCGACCGACGGACTGAGCTCCGCGAGCTCGCGCGCCAGCCGCTCGACGCGTGCCGCGGCCACGCCAGTGATCATCTCGACCTGCTCGGGCGCAAAGCTGGTGAGTCCTGCCGACCAGCCGTCTATGAGGGCACCGGCCCTGCCACCCGCACTCGCCGGACGCAGCTTGGCCGCCACGATCACGTGCGCGAGTCCCAGGGCAAGTACGCCTTCGGTGCCCGGCTTCACAGGAACCCACTGATCCGCGTTCGCGCCGGTCTGCGACATCCGCGACTCGACCTGCACGAACATGCCACGGATGCCGGGGCGGCCCTGTCGCATCAATCCATAGCCGTGCCCCTGAGACGTCGGCGAGTTCCAGGTACCGAGGAAATCGGCGCCGAAGCTCACGACGTATCGCGCGTTCGGCAGGTCGAATGTCGGCAACTGCTCGCGCCCGAAACTCAGCGCGTTCGCACGACGCAGCACGTCGTCGTTGAACAAGTCGTAGGTGATCGCTCCGGGTGCGCCATACGCTGCGAGGAATCGATCGACGAGCGCGGCTCGATGACCACGACGATGCCGAGCGAGGAACGCCAGCGACTTCTGATTGCCGGCGGTCGCGAGCGCGTCCAGGCGCGACACGAGCTCCGCGATCGCGTCGTCCCAGGAGATCGCGTCGTACTTGGCCTGGCCACGATCGCCGCTTCGCTTCAACGGTTGCGTGATGCGGTCCGGGTGATACGTGACCTGAATCGCCGCCTGACCGCGCGCGCACAACCCGCCGTGGTTCACCGGATGCTCGGAGGTGCCCTCGAGCTTCTTGGCGGCATGAATGCGAACGAGACCCGCCTGTCCATTCCGGACGACGTCGGCGTCCGCCATCATCATGCGAACGCTGAGGCCGCAGCCGGACGCGCAGAGCGTGCACACGCTCGGCTTCATCGTCGCAATGCCCGGCATGATGTCTTCGTCCGGCACGAATCGGATGATTTCGTTCTCGGGACTGCCACAGCTCGCCAAAGCGGCGCTGGTCCCGGTGACGGCAGTGAGCTTGATGAAGGAGCGGCGATCCATTACTGCGCAGGAACGCTGTAATGCAAAATGCAAAATGCAAAATGCAAACGGCGCTCTCGAGACCCGCCGTCGCGCGGCTGTGTCTGTTGTTGCGTCACGTTGGTCACAGTTTGCATTTTGACTCTTGCATTTTGCATTACGCGTGCGGTTAGAAGTGACAGGTCAAACAGTCGTCCGGAGCTTTGTTCTCGCGGTGACAGTTCACGCAGAAGCCCATCGTCATGTCGACGTTTCGCTGCGCGGTGCGCTGCGTGGCGATGTTGCCGTGACACGTCGAGCACTCGACCTTGGCTCGAATGTGCGGCGCGTGATTGAAGCGGACGTGCGACTGCGCGGGATATCCGAACACGCGCTTCCACGCGAAGTCGCGACCCTGTTCGCGCATCTGAGTGATCTGAATGATGCGCGGGCGATTGGTGGCGACGGTGCGATGGCAGGACATGCAGGTCCGCACGCTCGGAAGACCTGCGACAGGTCCCTCAGAAACGGTCTCGTGACAGTACTCGGTGCACGCGATCTCGCGACCCGCGTGGATGATGTGCGGGAACTCGAACGGTTGCTCGACAACAACAGGATGGCGGCCGAGGAAGTCGTTGAGCGCGGCGGCGAACGTCGGACGCGCCGTTGTGAACACGTCAGCCGTTTGCCCGGGGAGTAATTGCGACGCCACCGGTGCCGGCACGTTCCGTTCGAAGACGCGGCAGCCGAGGCCGCCCACCAGCGTCAAAACCACGATCAGACAGAGGCGGACGAACACGGTACCGACGAGCGGCATCCTCACCGGGAAATCACTTCGCAGGAGCAGCCGGCTTGGGTCCCATGCTCCGAATGAAGTTGATGACGTTCCACA
The DNA here is from genome assembly GCA_963772955.1 of uncultured Acidobacteriota bacterium. GTDB lineage: Bacteria > Acidobacteriota > Vicinamibacteria > Vicinamibacterales > UBA2999 > Gp6-AA40. Next base: position 341,669 of record CAVYZF010000003.1, read on the forward strand.
CGTCGCGGTCCTTCAACGTGTCCTTCATCGGCTTCATCTCGGACATGGGGGCCGGGGCGCCGTTCCAGATCACCGCGTAGATCTCGCCGTCGCTCGTCCCGTGATCCCACTTGTCGTCGGTCAGATCCGCAGGCTTCGGGTTCTTCGGCGCGAGCGGGCCATCACCCTTGAGCCGGAGGCCATGGCACTGCCGGCAATTCATGTTGTAAACGGCGCGTCCGGCGGTCACCGATGCCGGTGTCGACGGCACCGGGTTCTTGACAGCACGGGCCTTGGGATCGCCGCCGCGCTTCTGCGCGCTGGCACTGGCCACGAACACGAAACAAACGAATACAACGAGGAGTGCGGTCCACACTCGAGACATTTGCCAGGTCTCCGAAATCCAAGAGGTTCGGCCGGGCAGTTTATCAGACTTCAGGACGGACTCCGTCTCATCCTCAGGGCACGAAGACAATGCCCCAGGGTCGATCGCCAACCGTGACCTTCGCCTTCACGGTGCGGGACGCGACGTCAACGATGGAGACGTCGTTGGATGGTCCGTTCGCGGTGAACACGGTGCTGCCGTCAGCCGACACGGCGATGCCCCAGGGACGCTCGCCGACTTCGATCGACGCAATCTGTTTGTTCGTGGCGGTCTCGAGGATGACCACGTTCTTGCCTCGACCCGTCGTCACGAACACGAACTTGCCATCGGGCGATGCCACGACGCCCATCGGACGTACGAGTTGACCACCGGTGAGCTTGATGGTCTCGAGCACCGTGTGTTTCATCGAATCGATGACGGCGATCGCTCCGCCGTTTTCTGACGAGACGTAGGCGCGAGAACTGTCCGGCAGAAATGCCGTCGAGCGCGGGCGGGGTCCGACCTCGAGCGTCTTGAGTACCTTGAGCGCCTCTGCATCGATGACCGCCACGTGCCCGTCCTCTTCGGACGTGACGTAAACAAACTTCCCGTCGGGCCGCATCTCGACGCCTTCGGGCTCGCCGCCGACCTTCAGACTCGCCAACACGTGTCCATCGTCAACGGCGACGACGCTCGCCTCGCCGACGTCTTCGTTGGCCACGAAGAGACGCATGCCGTCCTGACTGACCGCCGTCTGCTCCGGATCGGATCCCGCCTTCACGATTCGCAGCAACCGGTGATCGGCAACGCTGACGACGCCGATGCCGTCCGCGCGCTTGTCCGGCGGCGGTAGCTTGCTCTCGTCAACACCCGGTCCCGCAATGGGTGAACCGCTCAGCGCGACGTAGAGCGTCGAGCCATCGGGGCTCACACGAATACCGCGCGGGCGCTTCCCAACCGGGATCGTCGTGATGACCTTCTGCGCCGCGACGTCGATGACGCTGATATCGCCGCTGACTTCGTTGGTGACAAACAGCCGTCCGCCGGCCGGCCTGGCGTTTTCGGCGCCGGGGGTCGGGGTTGCGGCAGGAGCCGGTGCTGGCTGGGGTGCTTCGGACCTCGAGCAGGCCGATGCCAGAAGAAGAACGCAAATGAAGGCAATTCGTGGACGCATGGCACAATGCTCCTCGAAAGGGCGTGGGTATACTAGCCCCAACTTTCGGTTCCAGGTTCCGGGTTCCGGGTTCTGCATATGCGCAAATGGCTCATCCTGATCCACCGGTATCTCGGCATCGCGCTCAGCGTGATTTTCGTGTCGTGGTTCGCGTCAGGCATCGCGATGCTCTACGGGCGCGGCATGCCGCGACTGACTCCGGACATGCGCCTGGAGCGAATCGCGCCGCTCGACACGTCAGCCGTGCGCCTGTCCGCGTCGGAAGCGCTTGAACGCGCGGAGCTCGATGGCTCGGACAAAGTCACCCTGCTCACGATCATGGGCCGGCCGGCGTACCGCTTCGGAGCCGGCGGTGAATCGACGACGGTTTTTGCAGATACCGGAGAACAGCTTCTCGACATCGACGCCGCACAGGCGCAGACGATCGCCGCCGCATTCGTTCGTCTTCCCGAGAACCGTCTGCATCACGTAGACCGGCTCACCGAACCCGATCAGTGGTCGCTGACTATTCGTCAGGGCCCGATGCACAAGTTCATCGTCGACGACGACGCGCGAACGCAGGTGTACGTCTCGGAGCGCAACGCGGAAGTGACCGTGCTGACCACGCGCGGCAGCCGCGCGCTCGCATGGGTGGGCGTGATCCCGCACTTCATGTACTTCGCACCGCTTCGGCTCAACCAGCCGCTCTGGCGTGCGATCGTCTTGTGGACGTCCGGGCTTGGCATCGCGCTCGCGCTGCTGGGCATCGTTCTAGGCATCGTCCAGCTCAGGATCACGCGCCCCTTCAGCTTCAAGAAGATCGGTTCGTATCTCCCGTACTCAGGCTGGATGCGATGGCACTACGTGACGGGCCTCGTGTTCGGCGTGTTCACGCTGACGTTCGTCTTCAGCGGATGGATCTCGATGGAACCGTTCGGCTGGGCGACGAAGGCAGGCCGGTTCGGCGGCGGGCTTCGTGAGGCGTTCACGAGCAACGCCGGTGACCTTGCTGCGTACCCCGCGCTGACAGCAGACGCCTTGCGGACGATCGCGGACGGGAAACCAGTCAAAGAGGTCGAATACGTCCGCATTCAGGACGAACCGTTCTTCCTCGTGCGGCGGAATCCCGACGCGGGCGCGGGCACGGACATCCGCGGACACGAGCCGTATTACGCAATACGAGCGCGCGACGCCGCACAAACAGTGGTCAACGCACGTACGCTGCAACTGCACGACCGCGACTTCCCCGCCGACTCGCTGCTCGCGCGCGTGACGCACGCTGTTCCCGATACCACCGTCGTGAGCTCCGAGATGCTCACGACTTACGACTCGTACTACTACTCACGCGAGGGCCTCGCGCCGCTACCGGTACTGCGGGTGAAGCTCGATGATCCGGATCGTACGTGGCTGTATATCGATCCGCGAATGAGTCAGCTGGTCGGTCGCATCCATCGACTCGATCGCGCCGAACGCTGGCTGTGGAACGGCCTGCACAGCCTCGACTTTGGGTTCTGGTACTACAAGCGGCCGCTGTGGGACATCGTCATGATCCTGCTCAGCCTCGGCGGACTCACGACGAGCGCCATCGGACTCTTCCTCGGGCTCAGGCGAATCGTGCGCGGACTACGAAGCGGTGTGGCTCCAGTCACACAACCGGATCCAGTTTTCTGGACGAACGAGATCCACCGATCCGTCGAGAGACGGTAGCAGCGACGTGCTGCGCGGCGGGTCCAAATATCAGGACCCGCCCTACGACTCCCGGCTCCCGACTCCCGACTCCCGAGTCCCGAGTCCCGAGTCCCGAACCCCGAATCCCGGATCCCGGATCCCGAATCCCGGATCCCGGATCCCGGATCCCGAGTTAATTGAACGTGACCGTGTGCGAGTGCGCGTTGTCGGTGGACGACGTCTTCGATACTCGCGTCCCCGCGCTGATCGTCGTGAGCTCGGTCTGACTGAGCGCCACCGTGTGAATGTGTGTGGTGACGCCCATAAGGGTCAAGGTAATCGCATTTCCAGCCGTGAGCTGAGCCGCCGTGATCACTGCGCCAGTATGGGTATGACCGGCGTCTGTACTGACCGTCCCGGTCTTGTCGGCTACCGCTGTTGGTGGAGTTGGTGCCGGGGTCGGGTCGTCATCACCACCGCATCCACTGATGGTGATCGTGACGCCGGCCAGCATTGCCAGAGCGCTTTCCACCGTGAACTCACGCCTTGTCAGCAGGTTCTCATCGCTCATCGATTTCCTCCGGAGCGCTGACGACTTCAGGAAGCGTGCCACCGCGCGCAGTCGAGGTTCTCGTTAAAAGCAGCTGACGAAGGATTTAAGAACTCTTCAGATGCACGGACCCATCCGTCGCGGGACGATGACTGTATGAAGCTGCTGCACGTCCTTCTCTTCTTGCTCATCATCAGCGTTCCCGCGTTCGCGCAAAGCGGGGCTCACGTCAAAGGGCGCGTCACCGACGAGACCGGTGGAGCACTTCCGGGTGTGACAGTGGAATTGCTCGGCGGCAGCGAGGCGCGCGAAGTCGTCAGCGACGCAAGGGGCAACTACGACTTCGACAACGTGCCTGCGGGGACGTATCAACTCTCGATGCGGCTCATCAACTTCGCCGCGGTGAATCACAAGGACCTCAAGGTCACGGCGGGTCAGGCCGTCACCAACGACGAGGTGATGCATCTCTCGCTCAACGCCGAAGTGGTCGTCGTCGGCAAGCGCACGTTCACCAACCTCGCGGACGTGGAAAATCCAGCTGAGGATCTCGTCGGCATCGCCTCGTCAGCGAGCCAGGGTGCGATCACGGCGAAGCAACTCGACGTTCGGCCATTCATGCGACAGGCCGAGGTGCTCGAGACTGTACCGGGCGTGATCATCACGCAGCACAGCGGCGAGGGAAAAGCCAATCAGTACTTCCTGCGCGGCTTCAATCTCGATCATGGCAGCGACTTCGCCATGACGGTCGCAGGGACGCCGGTCAACATGCCGACGCACGCGCACAGCCAGGGCTACTCCGATCTCAACTTCCTGATCCCCGAGCTCGTCGCCGGCGTGCAGTACTCCAAGGGCCCGTACTACGTCGACCAGGGAGACTTCGCTACGGCCGGCTCAGGCAACATCAGCTACGCGACAACGCTCGATCGGCCACTTGTCCGCGTCGAGACGGGCACCTATCACTTCGGGCGAATCCTGTTGGCCGCGTCACCGAAGCTTGGTAAAGGCAATCTGATGACGGCGTTCGAGACCTCCACGAACTCCGGGCCGTGGACCGTTCCGGACTCGTACAGGAAGTTCAACGGGGTGGTGCGCTACAGCCAGGGCGACAACGTGAACGGCCTCTCCCTCACCTTCATGGGATATCACGGCGAATGGAACGCCACTGAAGCGTCGCCGCAACGCGCGATCGACTCCGGCCTCATCGATCGCTTCGGCTCCATCGACCCGACCGACGGCGGACACACGTATCGCTACAGCGTTGGCGGCGAGTGGCAGCACGGCAGCGGCCAGACACTCAGCAAGATTCAGGCGTACGGCATTGGCTACGACCTCGGCCTCATCTCAAACTTCACGTTCTTCCTCGACGACCCCGTGCGCGGCGATCAGCGCGAGCAGGTCGATCACCGCTTCGTTTCCGGCGTGCGGGCGTTTCAGAAGCGTCAGACGCGATGGAGTGGCCGTCCCGTCGAGAACACGATCGGCGTGCAGTTCAGGAATGACGATGTGATGCAGGTGGCGCTGTATCACACCGAAGCGCGGCAGCGCCTCGAGACGTGGAACGATGCATCAGCGATGGTGAGCAGCCTCGGCGTCTATGGCGAGAACCAGGTGGAGTGGGCGCCATGGTTCAAGACGACAGTCGGCTTGCGTGCGGATGGGTCGCGCTTCGACGTCACCAACAGAGTCGATGAGAGAAACGGTGGCACTGATACAGCCGGCATCCTCAGTCCGAAGGGCACAGCGACGTTTGGACCGTGGCGATCGACCGAGTTCTACCTCAACGCGGGGAGCGGCTTTCACAGCAACAGCGCGCTCGGAACGACGTTGAAGTACGACGCGAATGGCGATTCGGTGGACCCGGTCACTCCGCTCGTTCGAGCGCGCGGCGCTGAGGTCGGTGTGCGCACCGTTGCGATTCCGCATCTCCAGAGCACAGTGTCGTTGTGGGCACTGCACCTCGCGTCGGAGCTGGTCTACAACGGCGATATCGGCGCAACCGAACCCGGCCCGGCAAGCAGACGATACGGAGTGGAGCTCGCCAACTACTACAGCCCGAAGCCGTGGCTGATCTTCGACGGTGATTTCTCCTGGTCGCGCGCGCGATTCACCGAGTTCAACGAGGCTGGTCAGTACGTGCCAGAGGCAGTAGACGTCGTGGTCTCAGGTGGGGCAAGTATCGACAACTTCCATCGGACGTTTGCCAGCCTGCGGCTTCGCTACTTCGGCCCGCGTTCCCTCGTCGAGGACAACTCGGTGCGCTCGAAGGCCACGACACTCCTGAACTTCGAGGGTGGGTATCAGTTCGCCAAGGCGCTGCGGCTGAACGCGCAGGTCTACAACATCCTCGACGCCGAGGTCAGCGACATCGACTACTACTTCGCGTCACGGCTTCAGGGTGAACCGCTCGGGGGCGTTGAAGACATCCACGTTCACCCGGCGGTGCCTCGCACCCTGCGGGTGAGCATGGTCCTTGGATTCTGAGCCCATGCCGGCCTCCGGCGTCGCAGGTCTTCCCCGATCGCGAAGAGGCAGGGAATGAGGAACAGCACGTAAATCGTGGAGCTGATCATGCCGCCGAAGGTCGGCGTCGCGATCGGCTGCGTGATGTCCATGCCCGAGCCGCTGGCAAACATGATCGGCAGGAGGCCGAGTACGGTGGTCGCCACGGTCATCAGCTTCGGCCGCAGCCGCGCTACGGATCCCTGCACGACGGCGTCCATATAGGTCTGCTCCGGCGTCCGGTTCGCGAGCGCTTCCCGGATGAACTCGATCATGATGATGCCGGTCTGGATCGCCACGGCAAAGAGCGACACATAGCCGATGATCACCGCCGTCGTCATCGAGAATCCCTGCTGCCACTGCAACAGCACGCCGCCGACGAGGGCGAATGGCGCCGAGAGCATGATGAGGGAGCTGTCCGCCATGGAATTGAACGCCATCATCAGCAGCAGGAACATGATCGCCAGCGTGATCGGCAAGACGATGCTCAGCTTGGAACGGGCGTCTTCCGTGTACTGAAACAGGCCGGTCCATTCCGTCGCGTAGCCCGCCGGCACCTTCAGGTTGGCGTCCAGATACGAGCGCGCGCGCTCGACGTACTCCGGGCCGGTGATGTCACGCAGGTACACGTAGATGTAGCCGGCCAGCTCCCCGTTGTCGTTGCGGATCATCTCCGGCGCCTCGCGAACGGCGACGTCCGCGATGTCGCCCAACGCTACAGCACGCCCGCCTTCGGTCACCACCGGCGTGTTGCGCACCTTCGCCAGCGTGTCGGTGTATTCAGGCGAGTACTGAATCGAGAGCGGCACGATCGTCTTGTCTGCCTGCCGTACGCCGATGACGTTGTCACCGCCGATGGCGAAGCGAACGGTCGAGAGGGCTTCGTCCACCGTGACCCCCTGCTGCGCCATCCGCTCGGGATCGAGCTGGGCATCCACAAAGTACCCTTGCGAGATCCGCTCCGCGATCACTGACTGCGTGCCCGGGAAGTCGCGGAGCAGGTCCTCGATCTGTTGCGCGATCTGCTGGACGACGGCCAGGTCCTTGCCCTTGACCTTGATGCCGACCGGCGTCTGGATGCCGGTGTCCTGCATCATCACGCGCGTGCTGATCGGCTGCGTCCAGCTGTTCACGTAGCCGACGATCTGCATCGCACTGTTCATCTCCGCGATCAGCTTGTCCTTCGTCATCGCCGGCCGCCACTCAGACTTGGGCTTGAGCATGACAGTGGTCTCGATCATCTCCACGGGCGCCGGATCGGTCGCACTATCCGCGCGTCCGAGCTTGCCGAATACGCGCGCGACTTCCGGGAAGGTCTTCAGCTTGCGGTCCATCTGCTGGACGATCCAGCCCGCCTCACGTGACGGCAGGCCCGGCAGTGTCGTCGGCATGTAGAGGATCGAGCCCTCGTCCATCTCCGGCATGTAGTCCTTCTGGAACCGGAGCATGAGCATCGTTCCGAGCACGAGGATGACTGCGCTCGCGCCGACGAAGGCATAGCGGTGCCGAATCACCCACACCAGGGCCGTGCGATAGCCGCGCACGAACACGCTCTCCCGCACGTCGGGCGGCACCACGTCGCGCTTGAACACCCACACGATCACGACCGGCAGCAGGAACAGCGTGAGCAATGTCGAGAACGCCATTGCAAAGGTCTTGCTGTAGGCGAGCGGATTGAACAGCCGGCCTTCGCGCTCGCCGAGGAAGAAGATCGGCAGGAACGACGTGACGATAATCAACATCGAGAACAAGAGCGGCTTGGTCATCGTCGCGGTCGCGTCGATGATGATCGCCATCTTCTCGCGGCCCGAGACGGCTCCGCGCTGCGCCAGCCGCGACGTGCAGTTCTCGACGATCACGATCGTCGCGTCGGCCATCTCGCCGATCGCAATCGCCAGACCCGCGAGCGAGAAGAGATTGACCGTCTGGCCGAACGCCACGAGCGGCAGCGCCGTGAAGAGCGTGCCGAGGAGCAGCACGCAGATCGGCGCCACCGACGCCCGCAGGTTGCGGAGCGCGACACCGATCACGAGGATGACGACGATCAGCTCGTAGGCGAGCGCCTGGACGAAATTCTTCAGCGTCTCCCAGATGAGCGCTGACCGGTCGTAGGTCGGCACCAGCTCGATGCCGGCGGGCAGGGACGGCTTGAGTTGCTCCAGCTTGCCGCGGAGCGCGTTGGTCACGGCCAGCACGTTGCGGCCCTGCTCCATGATGGCGATGCCGCCCACGACTTCGCCGGTGCCGTCAAGGTCCGCGATCCCGCGGCGAAGGTCGTAGCCCGACTGCATGAAGCCGACGTCCCTGAGGCGCACAGGCTGGCCGGCCTTGTCGCGGCCGAGGACCAGGAATTCGAGCTTATTGAGGTCGTCGGTCTTGAGCGCGCCTCGCAGCTGATACTCGCGATTGGTCACCTCGATGGTGCGTCCTCCGGCTTCCTGGAACGCGCCTTCGACGGCGCGGATGATCTGCCGGAGGGAGATGCCGCGCTCGCTCAGGAGGGGAGGAAACAGCTTGATCTGATACTGCTTCTCGAGCCCGCCCACGGAAGCGACCTCGGCGACGCCAGGCGCCGACTGCAGCGCCGGCTTGATCTGGCTCTCGTTCAGCAGCCGCAGCTCGCGCAGATCGCGCGTACCCTCGTGATCGACGAGGGCGTACTGGAAGATCCAGCCCATGCTGCTGGCGTTGGGCCCGACAGTGACGTTCGCGTCTGCGGGTAGCTGCGCACGGATCGCGCTCAGGCGGTCCGCAACGAACTGCCGGACGGCGGCGCGATGACTCGGATCCACGAGGATCACGTAGATGAACGAGTACCCCATGTGGGAGGTAGCTCGGATCGACTTGATCTCAGGTGAGCCCTGGAGCGCCCTGATGACGGGTTCAGTGACCTCGGTCTCGATCAGCAGCGGGCTTCGCGGCCACTTGGCGTAGACGATGATCTGCGGATCGGAGATGTCGGGAATCGCGTCGAGCGCCACGGTGCGAACCGCGTAGACGCTGATGGCGACCAGACCCGCCACCAGGCACCACACGATCCACCGGAAGCGGATCACGAAATGGATGATGGCGGTGATCATGCCTCGAACATCAGAGCCCCTTTAGCTTGTGGTCGGCGTCGATGAAGAAGCTTCCGAAGGTGACCACCTGTTCACCCGGCATGAGCCCCTTGACCACCTCGGTGAACAACTCCCCCTGCACACCCAACTCGACTTCCCGTTGTGCGTAGCTGCCACCCGATCCTTGCACGTACACCACGCGCTTGTCGCCCGTCTCGATGATCGCCTCGTTCGGCACCGACAGCAGATCGCCGAGCTCGGTCACGATCTCGAGCACGTATCGCGAGCTGCCCTTCAGCCCGGGAGCGACCAGCGTGACTACGACTTCGGCGCGGTCGGCGCCGCGAACGACCTGTGTTACGCGGGCCTGGAACATGGACGATCGGTTTTCGGGCGGAAACGCCCTCACGCGCTGGTCCGGCTTGATGAAGCTGGCGTCCTTTGCCGGGACGACGGCTCGCAGGACCTGACCGGGGCCGGTGCCCGCCGTGCGCACCCATACCTGGATGGGACGGACGTCGACCGTGGTCACGGTCAAGGTGAGCTCGGACGCCTGCGCCTCGTTGATCGAGGTCACCGCGTCGCGGTTGCCGCGGATGCGATCGCGAATACCCTGGGCGAAGGTGGGAGAAGTGCAAAGTGTGAAGTGCAACGTGCAAAGTAAGGCGAAAAGCCCGGAGACTTTCCACTTACTTCGAACTTCACACTTCCCACTCCGAACTTTCATCAGTGGCAGTAATTGTCCTTGCTGTCCATGATATGCGTGCCCCATGGGAACAGCCCAACGTTCCCGACGCGCTCAACGGCGTTCGTCTTGGCGTCGATGATGAGCACTTCGTGGTTCGTGGACTCTGCCAGGTACAGCTTCTCTTCCTTCGTGTCGGTCGTCGCCGTCTCCAGCTGGATGTTCGTGCCCATCTTGATGCGACCCGCCGGCTTGAGGCTGTTCATGTCGTAGACGTACACGAAGCCGCTCGTCGAGCTGATCACGAACGCCTTGCCCTGGGCGAAGTTGACGCCGGTCATGTTCGGGCCCGCCTCGAGCGTCGCTGCGACGGTATTGCTCTTCAGGTCGATGATCGAGATCGTCTCGTCGCCATTATTCGGCGTGATCGCATACTTGCCGTCGTGGCCCATGTAGATGCGCCAGGGATCCTTGCCGACGCGAATGTGCTTGACGACCTTGTCTTCGCGCGGATCGATCACCCCGACGATGCCGAGCGTCCCGTCGGCCGCATAAAGATACTTGCCGTCAGGCGACGGCATGGCGATGTTGATTCCGTGGATCTCCCCCAGGTACTTAGCGGGATCGAGCTTGGCGACGCCGGGCACCTCGGCGATCTGGATCTTCTTGATCAGCTCGTGACGGCGCACGTCCACGACGCCAACCCAGTGCGCGCCATAGTTACCGACATAGGCCTTGGATCCGTCAGGCAGGAACGTGACGTTGAGCGGCTCGACGAAGCCGGGGATCGTCTTGATCTTGCTGAGCGACTGCATGTCGATCACCGAGATCGAGTCACCGTCCGGGTTGCCCTGGTAGTACCAACGGCTGTCGGGCGAGAACGCCAGATGCTCGGGCGCGATGTCCACCGGGATGGTCTTCACGAGCTGCAGCGTCTTGGTGTCGATGATGTAGGCCTTGTTGGCGCGCGTGCCACCGGTCACCACGTAGCGGCCGTCGGGCGACATCATCACCATGTGCGGGTTGACGTTGTTCCCGAGGAAGACGCTGCCCACCATCTTGTGGGTCTTGATATCCATGAACGCGATGTCGTTCGAGTCCCGGTTCACGATCATGACCACCGACGTCGGGTCAGAGATCTTGACGCCCTGGGCTTCGAGGCCGACCGCCATCGTTGCAAGCGTGGCTGCAGCGACGAAGCCGGCGACGGTGTTGCGTCGAATGAGGTTACGCATAGTCATGACTCCTAAAACGCCGCCTGGAAACGGATGCCCGGGAAAAGATACCCAAATTTGTCGCCAACTTCGGGCGTATCGACCACACCCGTGAGATGGAATGACAACCGGAGCTTCTCGGTGAGGAGCAGGTTGTAGTAGCCCTCGATGAGGTGCTCCTGCTGGCCGGTCTGGAGATCCATGTTGGCATAACCGACACCCCACGTATCTTCCGGGTTGAAGATCAACCCGTGCTGGAAGCTAACGCCGACGCTGTAGAAGCGGTCGTCACCCAGATCGGTCTCCGCCTGGCCATAGCGCGCGAACAGGCCAACAGCCGGACTGAGCTTCTGGTCGAAGCTCAGGCCGAAGCCTGTGCGGATGACGTCAGGCTCGCTGTTGTCGGTCCTGAACCACACGCGATAGGTCCCTTCAGGCAGCGAGAAGGGGGTGAACGTGTAGCCGACCTCCGACAACGTAAAGAGCGAGTCCCCGAGACTGGTCGGTTCAGGGCTGCTCTGTTGGAATCCGAACTTCAGTCGGAAGCCGTTCTTCGCATCGACCTCGGCTGCCACGCCGACGCCGTTGACCACCAGGCCGAGCATCTGGTTGTTCACGAGCGCGTCGCTGATGTACTGCGTGCTTTCGTCATTGGCGAATGCGTTGGCGTCGAAATAGTTGGTCAGGTCGAGCCGCCCGGCCGTCAGCGCCAGCCGATTCTTGAAGACCTCGGTGCGCAGCCACGCTTCACGCAGGTTCAGCGAGTTCTGTTCGACCAGGCGCGCGGTGTACCCGTTTATGAGCGTCAGCGTCGGGATCTCCGAATCGGGCGGCGCCCCGCTCAAGCCGACGATATCCGCGAAGAACAACGTGTTCTGGGCGATACCCGCTGTGAAGAACAAGTCCGCCGACGCCAGGGCGTAGGCGCCGTGGGAGGGATCGATATCCCCCCGGGTGCGCGCCGCGAACTGCGTCGCCATGGCGGCGTCAACGCCCACGGTCACGCTGTGCGTCGCAGCATCCTCGAGCGCAGCGTCGATCTTCTCGCTGATCGTCTGGCGGCGGTACGTGCGCTCGCGGCGATACGTCACCTCTTTCTGCGCCCCCGGCACCGGTTCGTCGTGTTCCTGACCGGTGGCGGGGTCGACGTAGACCTCGACGCGTCGAACGCGCGTCTCCGGCTCGGACAGCACCGTCGTCGTTTCCAGATCGCCCACGCGCTTCTCGAGCGTGGCGATTTTCTCCAGGAGCAGCTGGCGCTCGAACTCGGCGGCCTCGGCCGCCGATGCCGCGTCGAGCGTGATGTCGAGCGTGACCTTCCCGTCCATCGCGATGTCCACGCCACGACGCCGGAACGTGGTCAATCCGGCCGGCGATGCGAGCGTGACGTCGTACTTACCAACGGGAAGGGCCCCGAAGGAGTATGCGCCTTGCGCATCTGTCGTCGACCTGAACTCCGCACCGTTCTCGGCATTGACCGCCAGCACTTCGGTGTCCGTGACCGCGGCGCCCGCACCGCTGCGCACGCGTCCCTGCAGCGACCCGCGGTGATCGGCCATGTTCATCTGAGCTGGTTTCTCCTGCGCCGATGCACTGACTACACCGCATATGAGTGCCATGGCGGCCCCGAAGCCGCACACACTTTTCCGGACACGCGTCATCGTGCCTTCCTCCATTTGGGGGCGGTCAGCATCCCCGTGGGGCAAATCTTATGAGGAACCTCTAGCGGATCTACCTGAAGATTTCCTGAAGGATTAGTCAGAGTGCGGTTATCGGCCGATGGCGGGAATCAGATCGACAACGGCACCAGGGGAGACACCCCGGATGACAGTCCCGGCCGGGAGCTGGATCGGTTTCCGCAGCAGAAATGGGTGTTGAAACCGTTCGTTGTAGTCGTGCAGCCAGAGCAGCGGCTGCATCGCCCCGTTGGGAAAAGAGGCCGTGATTCGCATCGATTGTCCGGGCTGCACCGTGCGAGGCATCAGCCCATCGAGGACCAGCGGTCGATCGAGCGTCAGGCTTCCGCTGACCGACACGACGCGCGTGGGCGTCGTCACAGCTGCAGGCGCCGAAAACTTCGGCTCCGCCGGCAACGCCTGGCGGTTGTTGCCGCGCGGCGCGTCGTTCTGAATCCAGTCAACGAAGAGCTCGATCTGCTCCGGCGTGAGTGCTTCATCGTTGCGAAAGTCGCCGAAACCCTTGATGGCGCCCCAGGGAGGCATCCGCCGGGAGAGCACGGCCGCCTTGATCTCGGTGACGCGCGGTTGCACATCGCGATACGTCATCAGCGAAAACGCCGACCCATCCGGCCGATGGCACGACGCACACTTGTCGTAGATCAGCCTCGATATCTCACGGTTCCAGGTGATGGGGGTCACGCCGATGTTGTGCGCGGCGACTGCAGCCGCACAACCCCAGCACAACGCAGCGATGAGAAACGTTCGAGCCATCGGCACTAGTATCGATATGAACGATAGCTCGGTCCGGCAGGTTTTGACAGCTGGTCCAGGGAGCGCAAGATATACCCGATGCGTATCACCGTCGCGTTGTGGCTCGTCGCCATCGGCATCGTCTGCGTGTCCGCGCGAGCCGATCAGGCGGGACCATCCGATGCGGTGGCGGGAACGGCGGTCGTCCAGGCGCCCGCCCCAGTCGATCCGTCGAAGGATCCCGTCTACATCTGCCCGATGGATCCGGACGTCCGATCGCACAATCCCGGGACGTGCCGCCGGTGTGGCATGAACCTCGTCGCGGGGATCCCCGATCCCGTCGAGTTCCATCTCGACGTGGAGACCATCCCTCAGCCGATACAGGCAGGACGAGCGGCCGCATTGCAGTTCTTCATCCATGACCCATGGAAGGACCGCCCGGTCAGCAGCTACAACGTCGTGCACGAGAAGCTGTTTCATGCATTCGTGGTGAGCGAGGATCTGCAATTCTTCAGGCACGGGCACCCGACGCTGGCCGCCGACGGTCTGTTTCAGCTTCCGATCGTCCTGCCGAAGGCAGGCATGTATCGCGTCCTCGGCGACTTCTATCCGGCCGGTGCGACACCGCAATTGAATGCACGCACGGTGTACGTCCCCGGGGACTCGCCCGCGCCCGTGCAACTCACGCGCGATTACACCCCGAAGGCCGGGCAGAACATGCGCATCTCGATGGAGACCATCCCCGAACAGGCGATCGCCGGCAATCGCACGCAGCTGCGCTTCCGGTTCGACCCAGGCGAGGGCCTCGAGCAGTATCTCGGAGCGTGGGCGCACATGCTGGCCGCGAGCAACGACCTGATCGACATGATTCACCAGCATCCGTATCGCGTGGACGAGGGGCCGATGGTCGAGTTCGAGATGGTGTTTCCACGGCCCCAGGTCTATCGCGTGTGGGTCCAGTTTCAGCGACTGGGTGTCGTCAATACCGTTCAGTTCGACGTGCCGGTGAAACCGCTGGAGTGACGTCGTCGTTTTCTCCAGCTAACATGAGCGCTCCATGCGAACCATCAACAGGCTGTCAGTCGTCTGCGCGTCGCTCTTGATCTGCGGATGCATGTCCAGTTCGCAGACCCCGAGCATGAGCCAGGGGCAGACCGCCAGCCCCGCGGCCACGTCCACCGAAGGGGTCACGATCGATTTCAGCAGCGAGCCGGATCCGCCGAAGTCGGGCGACAACACGATCGAGGTCACGGTTCGGCAACCCGACGGCACGGCCATCACCGATGCGGCCGTAACCGCGGTGTTCTCCATGCCAGCGATGCCGGCGATGAACATGCCGGCCATGCGCGTCGAAGCGAAGCTCGCGCACGTCGAAGGCGGGCGCTATCAGGGCATGGGACAACTATCGATGTCGGGGACGTGGAACGTGACGGTGACGGCGACGCGTGACGGCGAACCGATCGGGCGCCGCAGCTTCAGCATCGTTGCCAAATAGGCCAAATAGGATCGAGAGATGCGACTCACGAACTGGCTATTCGTTGTCTGCGCGGCGCTGTTCATCAGCGGCATCGGCTTCATTATCGCCGGGGCTCGGACCGCGCAACTCGCCACGCCGGTAGAAGCGCGAGCGCCGGAGATCGCGCCCGTCGCCACCGTGAAGCAACTCATGGACGGCATCATCGGCCCATCGGCAACTGTCGTTTTCGACTCGGTCGGCACGATCGTCGATGCGACCGGCATCCACGAGAAGCAGCCGTCGACGGACACGGAGTGGGCCGTGGTAGGCGCAAGCGCCGCGGCGCTTGTCGAGTCCGCCAACCTGCTCATGGTGGGCGACCGCGCGGTTGACAGGGGCGAGTGGGCCAAGATGTCGAAGGCACTCGCCGATGCGGGCATGGTGGTGCTCAAGGCGACACAGGCGAAGGACCCGATGGCAATCCTCGCGGCAGGCGAGACGCTCAACGCCTCATGCGACAACTGTCACCGTCAGTATCAGCGGGAGTGAAACACTGTGAAGGGGTCTGACCCCATCACGGAAATGCACATGACACAACGCAGGCTGTTCCTACTCGCGTCGGTCGCGATGATGCTTGGGGCCTTCACCAACGTGGTCGAAGCGCACGGCGTCTCGGGCAAGGACGCGGTGTTCCTTCAGGGCCTTCAGGGGCGGGCCATCATCCCGCTGATGTATCTCGGCGCCAAGCACATGGTGACCGGCTACGACCACCTGCTGTTCCTGGTTGGCGTCATCTTCTTCCTCTACCGGCTGAAGGACGTCCTGCTCTACGTCAGCCTGTTCACGATCGGGCACAGCGTCACGCTGCTGGCCGGCGTGCTCGGCGGCATCCACGCCAACGCGTACCTCATCGACGCGATCATCGGCTTCTCTGTCGCCTACAAAGCGTTCGAGAACATGGACGGCTTCCGGCGCTTCTTCGGGTTCCAGCCGGATACGCGAATCGCGGTCCTGATCTTCGGCCTGTTCCACGGCTTCGGCCTCGCCACCAAGCTCCAGGAGTTCGAGTTGTCGGGCAACGGGCTGGTCGCCAATATCGTGAGCTTCAATGTCGGAGTGGAGATCGGGCAGGGGTTGGCGCTGACCGGGGTGCTCATCGCCCTGAGCTACTGGCGCACGCGCAGCGGGTTCATGAAGCACGCCTTCGCGACGAACGCCATCGTGATGGCGTGTGGTTTCCTGCTGGTCGGCTACCAACTCTCCGGCTACTTCCTGGCAGCGTGACGCGATGACCACAGCCTCAGAACAAACAGTCGAAGCCAGACAGCGACTCCTCGTCGCCGCGGGGCGGCGCTCCTCGGTGCCGGCATCATCCTCGTGACGTTCGTCCTGCCGGCCGAGTATGCGGTCGATCCGCTCGGCATCGGCGCACGCACGGGGCTCCTCGATCTCGGCCTCGTCGGTCAGCAGGTCGAGGCGCTCTCGAGTTCAGCGGCGACGGGTGGTGCGGCGGCGACGATCGTCGTACCGCAGGATCGCGCCTTCAAGCAGGAGACGGTGGAATTCAAGGTCGGCCCGCGTGAAGGGATGGAATACAAGTACCGGCTCGACAAGGGTGAGGCGCTTCTCTATTCGTGGAAAACGACCGGCCCGGTCAACTATGAGTTCCACGCCGAGCCCGATGGCGCGCCGCGCGGCTACGCGCAGACGTACGAGAAAGTCGAGCGCAAGAGCGAAGCGTCAGGCACGCTGACGGCCCCGTTCTCAGGCATTCATGGCTGGTACTGGGAGAACACCACCGACCAGGAAATCACGGTCACTCTCGTGTCGGCGGGCTACTACAACCTGTCACATGAATTCCGTAGCGGTCAGCCTACGAAGAATAAGACGTTCTAAGTCCGTAGTCCTTGGTTCTTGGTCAGGCCGCCACGACACTCGGGGCAACGGGAACGGTGAAGCAGAACGTGGCGCCGCGTCCCGCGTTCTGTTCCGCCCACAAGCGTCCACCGTGTGCCTCTACGATCGAACGGCTCACCGACAAACCGACGCCGGTACCGGTCTCCTTCGTCGTGTAGGACAGCTTGAACATCTTCTCGACATCGACGCCTTCGAGCCCCTTGCCCTGATCGGTGACCCTGACCTGCACGAACTGATCGCCCGAGCACGAGGATGAAATGTCGATGCGCCTCGATTCGGGCGCCACACAATCCATCGCGTCGATCGCATTCGAAATCAGGTTCAGCAGGACCTGCTGGAGTTCGATCGGTCGCCCGCTGACGGCGGGAAGTCCCTCAGCCAGCGACGTGACCAACGCGATCCCGATTGTCGCGAAGCCGGTGGCCGACGAGCGTCATCGCCTCGCCGATGACCGTGTTGATGTCTACGGCCGCGGCCTCCACCTTGTGATGGCGGAAGAGCTCGCGATTTCGCTTGATCACTTCTTCGGCACGCTGTCCGGCAGTGACGACATCGAGCAACCCCGCCTTCACTTCCTCGAAATCAGGATTGGGATTGGCGAGCCAGCGCAGGCAGATTCGCGCGTTGATGATGATCGCCGTGAGCGGTTGACGAACCTCGTGCGCGACCGATGCGGCAAATTCCCCCAGTGCCGTGAGGCGCGACAGGCGACTGAGCTCGGCATGTGTCTCGGCGAGCGCACGCTCGGCCTGCTTACGGTCGCTGATGTCGAAGCACGATCCGATGTAGCCGGCGAACGAGCCGTCGTCCTCCCACCTCGGCACTCCGCTGCCCAGCACGACGCGATACTCGCCGTCGAACCGTCGCAGCCGGTACTCCATGCGGAACGGTTCGCGTGCATCAAAGGCCGTGGTGTATGTCTCGACGCAGAAGTGGCGGTCGTCGGGGTGGACGCTCTCCGCCCAGCCGTCGCCGAGCTCCTGTTCGAGCGTCCGTCCGGTGAAGGACAACCACGGCTGGTTGAAGAAGTCGAACTTCTTGTTGACGCCGGATCGCCAGATCAGGACGGGCGCAGTGTCCGCCATGATCCGGAAGTGGGCTTCGCTCTCGCGCAGCGCCGCTTCCGCGCGCTGCCGCTGTCGACGCTGCACGAGCAACGCGCCAATGAACAAAGTCTGCAACGTGATCAACGCGACCGCTGCGACGATGTATCGGCGATACCGTTCCCATGCCGTGGGTTGGCGGAATTGGAGGATGACTGCCCCAGGCACGCGCGAAGGATCAAGATCCCACCGCGCCAGCTCGCGCCAGTCGAATGTCGCGCTCATTGGTACCCGGTCGGGCGCGATGTCCTTCGCCGGCATGCCACGAAGAATCCGTCGCGTGATCTCCGCGAGGCGATGTCCGAGCTGCACTCTCGCGGGCAGCATGCCTCCGACGACCCCGGCTCCAATGTAGGTATTGCTGATTCCGTACACCGGCACTCGCGAGGCCGCGCTCACCAGCCGCGCAGTCTCGGCCGGGGACAGCACGTTTCCCTCACTCTCCCCCGAGTGGCGGACGTAAAGAATCACACTGTCGGCCGGAACCGCCCTGACAGCGGCAAGCAGGCGGTCGAGTGAGGGCTCGTCGAAGTAGGTCAGCTCGACTTGCTTCGCGAACGGCATCAGTTTCGGGCGAACGCTCTCCACCAGGTTGAAGGTAGGCGCATATGCGATGACGAATACGCGCTTCGTCGACGGCTGGAGCTGAAGAGCAAGGGCGAGCGTGCTGTCGTACCCGACGCCGCCGAACAGACCGGTCGCGCCGGGCCCTTCCGAGCGAAGCCCGGTGTCCAGCATCTCCGTCGACGCCGCGACGAGGGGGGTGTTCGGAAAAAGCTCGGAGCGATGCTGCCGCACGAACTCCAACGCCGCATCGGAGACAGCAATCACGACGTCAATCGGACGACTGGCATACTTCTGCCGGATGTAGGTGCTAAGTGCCGCGGTCGCTTCTTCAACGGGAAAGCGATCGGACTCGAGGTATTCGGTGAAGTAGGCGACTGGCGTGCCGGGGTCCGAGAACAGCGACTCTTTAATGGCGGCGTCGACCGCCGTCGGACCGGGAGAATCCTCCGCGCCCCAATGGATAGTGAGCACGGTGGACGGCCGTCGCGGCTGAGCCTCGGCATCCACGCCGAGCAACAGTCCAGCCACAATGACGACACCACTCAGCGCCAGGGATCGGCGTGCAGCCATGCTCATAGGAACACGACCCTCACGGCCGACCGGAGTGTGAGGGTGCGGTCAGAAAGTCGAGAGAGGAAGAATTATAGCGTTCAATCGGCGACCGCTTGCAACACGAGCGTCTTGACCAGCTCGCGATAGTGGCGACGAATCGGTCCCGGCGTGTTGGCCAGATACACGACTGTCATCTCCTCTTTCGGATCCACCCAGAACATCGTTCCCTGCGCGCCGCTCCAGAGGAACTCACCTGGCGTACCGGGAACACCGGCGACACCCGACTGCCGTCGCACCGCAACGGCGAGACCGAACCCGTAGCCCGCGATGTGCTCGACAGCGAAGTTGTTCAATCGATCGACGTTGACGTCCGCACTCAACTGGTCGGAGGTCATGTACTCGACTGTCTTGCGGCTGAGGATGCGCGTGCCACCGAGTGCTCCCTTGTTGAGCAGCATCAGCGCGAAGCGCGTATAGTCCATCGCGGTACCAGAGGCGCATCCGCCGCCGCAATCGAACTGCCACGGCTTGACCGGCTCCCGAAACGTCGGCGCCGCACCTGTGTCGGGATCGCGCGGCAACGGCTTCGCGATGCGCGTCACTTTCGCCGCCGGCACCACGAACTGCGTGTCCGTCATTCCGAGCGGCGCGAACAGTCGCGCCTGCAGGAACTCGCCGAGCCGCTGCTTTGCAACCGCTTCGACCGCGAGTCCCGTGACTTCGAGGCCGAAGCTGTAATCCCACGTCGTGCCAGGCTGATAGTGCAACGGCAGTTTGCCGAGCGTCTCGAGGAACTGAGTGCCGGTCATCGTGTCGCTGACATTTCCGGACGGATAGCGTTTGTGAAGTTCGGTCGTTCCCTGATTGCCGTATGTCACACCGGCGGTGTGGCGCATCATGTCTTGCAGCGTGGGTTGGCGGCGCGCTGGTTCCGTGCCGGTCGCGGTCGCGACCTTCATGTCCTTCAATGCGGGGAGATAGTTGCCGACCGGATCGTTGAGCAGCAACTCACCTCGCTCGGCCAGCATCAACGCTGCCACGGCCGTCATCGGCTTGGTCATCGAGGCGAGCGCGAAGATCGCATCCTTCGACATCGGTGTGCCGGCGGCCTTGTCGGTAAAACCGAACGACTCGTAGTACGCGAGCTTCCCCTTTCGCGTGATCGCGATGACCGCTCCAGGCATCCGGCCGTGATCGATGTCTGCGCGCAGCACCTGCGCAAGACGGTCGAGACGAGCCGATGAGAGCCCGACGTCTTCAGGCTTTGCCGTGGGCACGGGATCGCTGGCTGCTGCGTGAACCAGAGCCGTGAACAGCAGCAGTGCTGGAAGAATGCGCCATTTCATGGCGCGGATGGTAGCACGCGGGACACGCCATAATACCAGGACGATGATCCGGCGAGTGTCCCTCTCATTGTTTCTGGTGAGCGCGGTTGCGTCCTCCGCCGCCGCGCAAACCCATTTCCATCACGTGCATCTCAACTCCACCGATCCGAAAGCGGCGATCGAGTTCTACACGACGCACCTCTCGGGAGAGAAAGCGATTTTCGACAACGCCGACGCCGTGTGGACGCAGAAATCGTGGCTGCTGTTCAACAAGGTCAAACAGCCGCCGCCGTCAGAAGTCGTGTCTCCCCTCTTTCACATCGGCTGGGGAGCAGAGGACATGAAGGCCGAGTTCGAGCGCCAGATCAAGCTTGGCACCACGTTTCAAACGGTCCTGACCGACGGCGTCGAGTTGTTCGGTGCCGGCACGCGCGATCGTAACTTCTTCATGTATCTCGATGGCCCCGATCACGCGACGATCGAGGTGCAGAGCGCGATGCATCACAACTTCATGCACGTGCATCTGCTGAGCGACGACCCGGTCGCCGCGGCAGCGTGGTACGAACAGCACCTCGGGCTCACACCACGCAATCAGTTGAAAACCGAGCGTGCGTTTCGCGGGATTCCCACGGGCCCTTCGGCCTCGTCGCAGCTCGATAACGTCACGTTCTTCTGGTATCCGACGGCGCACGCGAGAGCGCTCTACGGCGGGCAATGGAAGGGACGCACGCAGTACGCGACCAATCGCGGTCGCGTCAATCGACCATGTGGCGATCAGCGTGGACAACCTGGATCAGACGCTGGCCCGGCTTCGCGGCGAGGGCGTGAAGGTGTTGACGCAACCACGCCGGGCCAACGGCATGCGGTCCGCGTTCGTGCAGGCTCCGGACAACATGGAGCTCGAGATCGTCGAAGGGCATCCGCAGCAACCGTCATCGACTGCGTCCTCACAGCCGTCGCGCGAAATCTCGCCGGAGCTCCCCGCCGCTGCGGCGACGCGTCTCTCCACGAGCCTGTCCGAGTCCAAGCCGCACGCAAAGCACGTCTGGCGCGATACCCCACCACTCAACGAGGACGGCACCGTCAACGCTTACGTCGAAATCGCTCGCGGCGATCGGAACAAGTGGGAGTTCGACATGGCGGCCAACAAGCGCGCGGTCGATCGCGTGATACCCGAGAGCATCGGTGGCTATCCCGTCAACTACGGCTTCGTCCCGCAGACGGTTTCATACGACGGTGATCCTTTCGACGTCCTCGTGCTCGGGCCGCCAATCGAAGGCGGCAGCCTCGTCCGTGGCGCCATCGTCGGCCTGCTGCTGATGAACGACGAGAAGGGCTACGATGCGAAGGTCATCGTGTCTCCGCTCAAGAAGGGGCGGCCGGAATATGCGCCGACCGCGCGAGTGCGCCAGGAGATCGCCGATTACTTCCGGCGATACAAGTCGTGGGAACCGGACAAGTTTTCCTTCGTGCCTGGCTGGGGCACAGGCGCCGAGGGGCTGTCGCTGATTCAGATGACGCACGCCTTCTTCCTCGAGTGCCGTCAGGGCACTACGACGAGCTGCCGCATCGCGCGCTGACCCGGAACGGCAATGGTGGCGTGTCACGCTTACAGACTATGGAGATGCCTGTGTATTGAAGCGTAAACTTACGGCCTCGCTGGGATATCGCGATAAGGAAGGAGCATACGCGTGATCAAACGTGTGGTGGTCGCCCTTGCATCGTTCGTGATCCTGCCGGCAACCGTCTTTGCCCAAGCGTCGCTGTCGGGCTTCGTCAAGGACACCTCGGGTGGCGTGCTGCCCGGCGTGAGCGTGGAAGCATCCAGTCCGGTGCTGATCGAAAAGGTACGAACCGGGATCAGCGATTCCACCGGCCTCTACCGGATTCCCGATCTGCCCCCAGGGATCTACAAAGTCACCTTCACGCTGCCAGGCTTTGCCACAGTCAGCCGCGAAGGCGTGGAAGTGGCCGGCGGCGGCGTCACGACGATCAACGCGGACATGCGCGTTGGCGCCCTCACCGAGACCATCACGGTCACCGGTGAATCGCCGATCGTTGACACACAGACCAGCACGCGCCGACAGATGGTGCTGTCGAGCGCAGTCGTTCAGGCAATTCCCGCATCACGAGGCTACGGCAACCTGCTCGCAACGGTGCCCGGCATTCAGGCCACTGGACTCGACGTGAGCTCGGGAGTCTCGACGAACTTCTTCACGGCGCGCGGCGGACGCGGCAACGAGGGCACGATTCAGATCGACGGCATGAACGTCGGGTCGGCCTTCAATGGTGGCGGCGTCGCCGGCTTCGGCTACCCGATCGGTGAAGCATCCGAGATTCAGGTGACGATCTCGGGCGGGCTGGGCGAAGTCGATCGCGGCGGCCCGGCCTTCAATCTGATTCCGAAAACCGGTGGTAACACGTTCAGCGGAACCGGATTCCTCAGCCTCGCCGGCAAGTGGTCGCAGGGAAACAACCTGGATGACGAGCTGATCGGGTTCGGGCTGACGCAGGTCCCGGGGTTGATCAAGAACTGGGACACGAACTTCGCGCTCGGCGGTCCGATCATCAAGGACCGGCTCTGGTTCTACAACAACATCAGAAGCTACGGGAACCAACAGGAGATCCCCGGACTGTTCGGCAACAGGAACGCGGGCGATCAGTCGAAGTGGTTCTATGACAAGGACGAGACGCTGACGGCGCGCGGCGCAGCCGCGAAGATGATCGAGGCCATCCGACTGACGGGTCAGGCGACACCGCGCAACAAGGTCGGCTTCTATCTCGACTATCAAAACGTCTGCAACGGATCGGCGTACGCCCAGGGTGCCGAACAGTGCCGCGATCGCGGCGACGACTGGGTAGCGCTCGGGAGCGTCGGCGCCGGGTTCTTCGGTGCGCTCGCTCCGGAATCAGGCAACGTGTGGGACAACCGCGAGAAGATCACGCAGTTCACCTGGACGTCGCCGTTCACGAGCAAGCTGTTGCTCGAAGCGGGATTCTCGCAGTTCGCGAGCCGATTTGGCGGGCAGATCCCGGGCGGCGCGCTCACCAACTTCATCCCGGTCCAGGAACAGAGCACGCTCGGCGGAACGCCCGTCGGCAACTTCACGTATCGCGGCTGGTCGTCCGCCGGATCGAACGAACAGTTCCATAACGTCTGGCGCGCATCGGGCACCTACGTCACCGGCGCACACAGCTTGAAGGTCGGGTATCAGGCCGCGTTCCAGGTGCAGAAGAACTTCCAGAACGCGGGCAGCCAACTGAGTTACGTCTTCAACAACCGCACACCGATTCAGTTCACGCTGCGCGACGCGCCGTTCTGGCAGAGCAACCGCACACGTTTCGATGCGATCTACGTCCAGGATCAGTGGACGCGCGGCCGGCTTACGCTGCAAGGAGGCCTTCGATACGAGCACGCATGGAGCTGGTTCCCGGACGGCGAAAACGGCGTCGTCGAGGACAACCAGTTCGGATCCACCTTCCTCTTCCCCGAACTCGATGGCGTGACCGGCTATCACGACATCACGCCTCGCATGGGCGCGGCCTACGACTTGTTCGGCAACGGCAAGACGTCGCTCAAGGCGAACTTCAGCAAGTATCTGCAGGCCGCGAACAACGACGCGCAGTACACCATTGCGAATCCGGCGGTCACCTTCCAGCAGACCACGAATCGATCCTGGACCGATTCGAACGGCAACTTCGCTGTTGATTGCGTGCTGATGAACAAGGTCGCCGAGGACAACCGCCCGACAGGTGGTGACGTCTGCGGTCCGTGGACCAACCTGAACTTCGGCAACCCGTTCAGTACGACGACGGTCAATCCGGACGTGCTGCATGGCTGGGGAATCCGTCCGTACGACTGGCAGTTCGGCGTCTCGGTCCAACATGAGCTGCTGCCGCGCGTGTCGGTGGACGTCGGCTACAACCGGCGGTGGTGGGGCAATCACTTCTTCACCGACAACCGCGCGATCGGGCCGCAGGACTTCGACACGGCGACCATCACTGCGCCGAGCCACTCGAATCTGTCGAACGGCGGCGGCTACCCGGTGACGTTTGTGACCCGCAACGCACGATCGCCGCTGGGCGCGACGGACAACTACTATACGTTCGCGAGCGACTACGGCGACGTCACGACCTACTGGCATGGCGTGGATGTGTCGGTGAACGCGCGCACGTCGAACGGCATCACGTTCCAGGGCGGGACGAGCACGGGTCGCGGCGTGCGCGACTACTGCCAGATCACCGACGCGCTGCCCGAGCTGTTCGTCACCGTCGGTTCCGTCCTCGCCAACGCACAGAAGTCTGCATGCGCGATCGACGAGTCGTGGCTCACGACGTTCCGCAGCTCCGTGACGTACATGATTCCGCGGATCGAGGTACTGGTGGCCGGCTCGATCCGATCGACACCGAACACGCAGCCGTCGACAATCAACACGTTCGTGGCGACCAACGGTGGATCCGTCGCCGCGAACTACAACGTCACCAGCCAGATTCTCCAGGGCTCGACGATCGGGCGGCCGCTCGCACCAGGCCTGGCGTTCCAGACCGTGGACCTGACACTGCCCGGCGAGGTGTACCCCGATCGCGTCAACTCGGTGGACATGCGAGTCGCGAAAGTCCTCCGCTTCCACGGCTACCGCATGGATGTCGGGTTCGACTTCTACAACCTGTTCAACGCGAACACCGGCACTGCGTTCAACCAGGTGTACGACGTCGTCTCCAACGGCGCGAGCTGGCTGCGACCGACCTCTGTGCTCAATCCGCGGTTCGCACGGTTCAATTTCACGCTGAACTTCTGATCCGCGGAGTTCACGAAGGGCACGAAGATCACGAAGGAGACATTGTTGATTTAAGGATCTGTGATTGGCGATTCGTTGGTGATTGCTGATTCGTGATTGGAGATTGAAAACAGGTGTAACACAATCCCCAATCAGCAATACCCCGATCATCAACGACTCAACAATCACAGATCCCCAAATCAACAATCGACGAGATTCAGAGATTCAGACTGCCACCATCGCCTTCGGCTGATAGTCACCCACGACCGGCCGGAACGACACGTTGAGGCGGTTCCAGCTGTTGATGATGATCACGGCAAACGTGATAACTCTGCGGGGTCAGACCCCATCCCAGCTTTATACTGACGCGCATGAGACGCCCTCTCGCGCGTTTGCCCGCCTGTGTGCTCGCGGCTGCGAGTCTGTATGTCGCATCCGGCCTCAGCCGGACCGTCTCCGCCGACCAGCAGTGCGTTGACCATTCCAAGGATCCGGCCGGCTGTCAGCCGAGCACCTTCGATACGCCGATGGCGCAGATGCCATCAGTGCGCGTCAACCGTCAGGGCCAGATCGATCCGCACTCATCCGAGGCCGACGCGAAGGCGGGCGCCTTCGAGGTCGAGAAGCGGCTCTTCCTCTTCCGCAATCTCGAGCACATTCACTGGGTGCCGCTGATTCCGTCCGAACGCGATCCGGCAAGCGGCGGTTGGCGCGGCGGCGACCTCGACGGGGCCGGCGATGGACGCGGGCTCGGTGTCGCCGGCAATTGCATCTTCGTCGGACATTCGAACGGTGCCGGCGTGAAGCACGCGGTCAACATCCTGAAGATTCAGCCCGACCCCGCGAAACAGCAGCCGGTTGTCGTGGGTGAGATTCCTGCGATGGTCGAAGGCAACGAAGGCTTCGACGATCGCGAACTGCGGTCGCTCGTCTACAAGACGTCGCGCGGAGAAGACCGCTACATCCTCGTGCGCAACGCCGGCACCAACACGCTCGGCCGGATGGAGACATACCGCATCGACATGAACACGTGCCTGCCGACCGCGAAGAGCGAGGTCGTGGACTTCTACTCGCAGTCGCACGAGTTCTTCCTCTGGCACGATCCGGCGAACACGAACCGCGTGCTCGTGTACATGACGAACTGGACCGGCGGCGTGCCCGATCCAACCAGTCCAGGCCTGAAGGTGCCTGACCTCCTCGTGATGGCGGTCACCGACGAGGACAGCGGCGAGATGCTGCCGAAGCCGAAGTTCCTCGCGGGCTTCACCCTGCAGGAAGTGGGCGGCCCTCCCGTCGACGAGCGCCCGGACGCAACCGGTCTCTTCTCCGATGGACGCTTCCTCGACTTCAGCGACTCGAAGACCGGACTCGGCCAGGCGGGCAACTTTCAGAACCGCGAGCAGAACCGCTTGCACTCGGTGTCGGTCACTGACGACGGCGAGCGGGTGTACGTGGCGGGCACGACGGCCGGGTTTTATGTGCTCGACTCAGAGAAGATCGCGCACTCACGCGACGCGATGCTGGCGACTGCCGGAGCCGGCTGCAATCAGCGCTCGACCATCGTCTCGGCCAACGGCGTGATGGACGCAGCGAAGATCGCGCAGATTGCCGACGACTGCCTGCACATGGTGGTCAACAACGATCCGGGCCTGAAGGCATTCCTCGCATCGAATGCCTCGCCGGAAGCCAAGGCCGCGCGCTACCTCGTGCTCATGACCCGATCGCGCTTCGACGTGTATCCACCGGTGAACGCGTCTCCCACAGGGACGCACAGCGCGGTGTTCGTGCCGGGCAGGCCGGCTCGCGTGCGCGGAAACACGAAGGGGCGTCCGGCGTACGTCTGGCTGAGCGACGAGAACGGCGGCTGTCCGCTCAACTACGCGCGCATGGTCTCTGTCGAATCAGAGATGGTGCCGATCATGGTGGGCGCCTTCGCGATTCCCGACAATCAGATCGAGGAGTGCCTCACCCAGGCGACGACAGAGCCGAACGGACAGCCTCGCCGCCGCATCCCGCAGCAGAATCACAATCCGACGATCTTCAAGAACCTTGTCTTCACGACGTGGTACGCGCACGGTCTGCGCGTCATCGACATCTCGAATCCCTACGGGCCGCGCGAAGTGGGCCACGCGCTGACGGTGCCGCAGGGTGTCGCGCGCACCTACCCCGTCTTCAAGGACGGGCTGATCTACTGGGTGGACAACGACACCGGTCTCCATGTCGCGCGCTACACGGGTCCGCGCGCCGACGAACTGCCTGGCCCTGGCACGGGCACGTATGAGGGCAATGCGACGAGCCCGCATCGCTAACCGCGTATTCGCCACGATCGCCACGCTGACGCTGTGCGTGCTGGTCACGCTTTTCGTCCAGGCGCAGCAATCACCGGGATCCGGGATCCGGGGCCCGGGATCCGAATCAATCGATGCTGAAACGGCGTTCGTGTGCCCGATGCATCCGGACTACACGCTCGACATTGCCGGCACGTGCCCGCGATGCGGCATGGCGCTCGTGCGCGGCGCACCGTTCGACGTGCGCGACTACGGGCTCGAACTCCTCACGACACCCGCCGTCGTGCAGGCGGGGAAGCCCGCACGGTGGCAGTTCCGCATCTCTCATCCCGGCACGGGCGAGCGCATCCTGAAGTTCGAGACGGTGCACGAGCGGCAGTACCACCTGTTCGTCATCAGCCAGGACATGACTCACTTTCAGCACATCCATCCGGAGCTGCAGCCGGATGGCGCGTGGGTCATCGACGTCACGCTGCCGAAAGCCGGCTACTACAAGGTCCTCTCTGATTTCCTTCCCGCAGGTGGCGCATCACAGTTCATCGCGCGGCCGCTGGTCACGGCCGGGTACGCAGGTGATTTCGCCGGTGACTCTGCGCGGCTGACTCCGGACGCCAGCAACACGCAGACGATCGACGACCTCACTGCCAGAGTCAGCTACGACCCGGCTCCTTTCGTCGCTGGCCTCTACGGCCATCTCCAATTCGATCTGACAGACGCTGCGACAGGAAGCCCGGTCACGGATCTACAGACCTACCTGGGCGCCTTCGGGCACACGCTCATCATGAGCGAAGACCTGAACGAGTACGTCCACTCCCACTCGCTCGACATCGTTCCCGGTGGTAACGACGACGAAGACATGCCGCAGTTCCTGATACCGCCCGGTGCCGACCTCGAGAAGCTGCGCGGTGGTCCCAGGGTGATCTTCGACGGCTTGATGCCAAAGCCCGGCCGCTACCGTGCGTGGACGCAGTTCAGGCGTCGCGACAGGGTCCACACGTTCGTGACGACGTTCGAGGTGCGGGAGAGATGAAGCCGGCTCTCGGCTCTGGGCTCTTGGCTCTGGGCATTGCCCTCGTCATGGCGTGGCCGCAGTCAGTCCAGTCCCACGGATCGCTGACGACGACGGTGCTGTTCGATCGGGAGATCGTGCGGATCCTGAATCAGCGCTGCGTGATGTGTCACATGGACAAGGGATTGTCGTTTCCGCTCGAGACCTACGAGCAGACATGGCTGCAAGGCCGGGCCATGCGAGCGTCGGTGCTGCGTCGCCACATGCCTCCATGGTCCGCTGTTGCCGGATACGGCGAATTCGTCAACGACAACCGCCTGACGCTGCGCGAATCGCAATTCCTCGTGTCGTGGGTCGAAGGCCTCGGACCACGAAACGGCGGCAAGGTGTTCCTCAACGTCGTCGATCCGAAAGCGTCGGCCGCGCGGGAGATCCGCGCCACGCCGCACACCGATCACTGGCAGCTCGGTGAACCCGATCTCCTGCGGCCGTTGCCACCGAGTGCGATCGACGCAAAGGCGAGCGATGCGACGAAGAGGCTCGTGGTCGATCTCGGCCTCACGGCCACGCGGCAGGTGCGGGGACTCGAGTTCATGCCTGGCGACCGTCGCGTCGTACGTGCGGCGACGTTCAGCCTCGAAAGCACCGGACAATGGCTCGGCAGCTGGACGCCGTGGCACAGCTTCGTGGAACTTCCGCAGGGCGTTGCCTATCGCCTTCCCGCGCGGTCCCGGATCGTCGTTGACATTCACTATCGCGGAACGAACGTGGAGACAACCGACCGCAGCACACTCGGCGTGTTCTTTGTATCGAATCCCGAACCCCGAATCCCGAATCCCGATATCAAGGCCGCCACCGACCTCGTTGTCGACACCCGGACCAGGCTCGCCCGAGACACGCGCGTGTGGGCGGTTCAGCCCGAGATCGTGGCCGGTCTCACATCGCTCGAAGTGTCCGCGAGACGGCCGGATGGCGGCACGGATGTCCTGTTGGCGCTGACTGATCCATCAGCAGACTGGCCAACGCCGTATCTGCTCAAGACTCCCCGGTTGCTCAGTCGAGGAACAGAGGTTTTTGTCGTCGCACGGTCTGCCACAGCGCAGTCGCGGCCACTACGCGTGCGACTGAGCCGGTACTAGTAACGCGCTCTCGCCAACTCCATCACAACGTCGTACTGAAACCGCACGAAGCGATGCAGCTCGCTCTCGAGGATGCGCTCCTGGTCGCTGTGCGCGCCGAAGCCGCGCGCGGAGTCTTCGGTGTCGAGCGCCGGACCGATGCCGTAGCACTGCACACCCTTCGATCGAACTTGCGACATGTCGGTCGCGCCGGTGCCCATCATCGGAAGCGCGATGGTGTTGTAGTGCGCCTTGAGCTGATTCTGCAGCACCGTGAACGCCTCGGTGTTCAGTCGTGACGCACCCGCAGGGCGGTACGACTCGCGCGTCCATCGCACTTCCACTTTGGGATCGCTGATCACGTCGCGGACGCGATCGAGGAAGGTCTTCTGGTCCTCTTCAGGATGCAACCGCACATCGATGGTCGCCTTCGCCTCAGACGGAATCACGTTGTAGCGATAGCCGCCGTCGATCATCGTCGGCACGAGCGACGTGTGCAGCATTGACCAGTGCTGCGGTTGGTTCTCGAGCATCCACTCGGCGGCGGCGGCCGCGACTTTCGGATTGGTGCTCAGCACGTCGCGGTAGCGTTGGGCGGCATCGGGCGAGGCCACAGTCGCCAGCGTCTTGAAGTACGCGATGGTCGTTTCGCTGAGTTGAAGCGGCGGCACCCAGGCCGAGATCTTTGCAAGCGCCGACGAGAGCCGCGCGATGGCGTTGTCCTTCAGTGGAACCGATCCGTGACCTGACGTGCCATGCGCGATGAGTTGAATCGGTCGCGGCTCTTTCTCGGTCGTCCCCACCGTCGCCTGCGTGACGCGGCCGCCCGCGCGCGCAACGCCGCCGCCCTCGGCAAAGCAGTACTCGGCGTCGATCGCGGCGAAGTGGTCGTCGATCATGAACTGCGCGCCGAACTCCGGCGCGCCTTCTTCACCGGACTCTGCCAGGAAGATGACGTCACGATCGAGCGCCGTTTCCATGCGTTTGAGCGTGAGCATCAGCATCAGGCCGGCTACTACGCTGTCCTTGTCGTCAACGGTTCCGCGGCCGTAGACGTAGCCGCCGTCTCGCGTCGCGCCAAACGGTGGAAAGCTCCACTTCTGCGGATCCACGGACACGACGTCGGTGTGCCCCATCACGAGAATCGGCCGCTTCTTTCCGTTGCCCTTGATGCGCGCGACCAGGTTTGGACGCTGTGGATCCTTGGCGAACACCTGATACGTGATGCCCTCGCGTTTGAGGACCTGCTCGAGGTACTCGACCGCGCGCCGCTCATTACCCGGCGGGCTGGTCGTGTCGAGACGCAGCAGCGCCTGAAAATGCTGCATCGTCTCGGTCTCGATTACCGTCGCATTCCACTGCGCGCCCAGGCCGGTGTTGAAGACAGACGCTGCCGCGATGATCGTGAGGAGCAGGAGACGCAAAAAGTGCATGCGTCGAGAATACCGCAGCCTGACCGGGACCCGGGACCCGGGCCCCGGACCTACGGCCTGAAGAACGTCAGCAACCGCCCGGCGGACATGACGCCGATCCATGCAAGCAGCGATACCCCGCCTGCCAGCCGTGCCGCCAGCGGGGGCGGGGCTCCGGGCGGCGCCTCCAACAATCGCCTGAACGTCCCTGCATAGAAAATCATCACATTGATGCCGGCAATCGTGATGAACGTGACTTTCCAGTAGAACGCCTTGTTGAACAGGTATTGATCGGGCGTGGCCGAGATGAAGCAGATCCCGGTCAGCATGTTGATGACGAATCCCGAGATGCCGATCGGAATCAATCGATGAAGCGCTGCGATAGGGATCCGCTTCGCGAAGCCAAGCAACCTGAGATCGAAGACACCGACCGTGCCGAGCAGCAGGGACATCCCTGTGAAGTGCAGCGACTCGAAGATCGGCCATCCCCATTTCGCCGTACGCAGGAACTCGCCCTGCGGGGTGTGGCGCAGATACGCCTCCAGCGCGTGAAGGACCTGGTCTAGCACGGGAAATCCACCGTCAGCCGCGTGCACGTGTACGCGAGCAGGCGCCCTGCGAAGATGACTGCCACCCAGCACGCGAGCGATACCGCCGCGAGCATCCTCGCCAGCTGGGTCGCGTCGGCACGAGAGCCAGCACGATCAACCTCGCGACGAATCCGAAACGCGAGCACCACTCCGAGCCCAATGAGCGCAAGCTTCACGAAAAAGAGCGGATTGGTCAGGGCTTTGGTCGGATACGCAAGAAGCAGCAACACGCCGGAGAACGCGTTCACCCAGAAGCCAGCCCACATCACCAGGAAGTAGCGACGCAACGCGTCGAGCGGAATGCCCAGGCTGAAGCCGAGGACGCGAACATCCCACGCGATGTTCGCGCCGACGAAGAACGCGAGGCCCACTGTGTGGAGGATCAGCACAAACGGAAAGGCCCACAGCGAGGGCGACTCGCGCAGCCAGACGCTGAGAGGTAGCGCTTCGAGCCAGACGAACAGCGACTCCATCATCTCCTCACCGGCCGAACCGCAGGTACAACGTGGGCACAACGAACATGTTGAGCAGCGTTGACGTCAACAGGCCACACAGAATCACGATGGCCATCGGCGTTTGAATTTCGCTGCCCGACTGTCCTCCTCCGAGAGCCAGCGGGATCAGTGCCAGGCCGGCCGCCATGGCCGTCATGAGAATTGGCACCAAGCGCTCCAGCGCACCGCGTTCGACTGCCACGCGAAAGTCTGACACACCCTCCACCTCGCGGAGGTGTCGGACATGGGAAATCAACATGATCCCGTTTCTCGTTGCGATGCCGAACAGCGTGATGAACCCGATTATCGTCGCCACGTTGAGAACGCCGCCAGCGAGGAACACTCCCGCCACGCCTCCGATTAGTGCCAGTGGCAGGTTGATCATCACAATCAGCGCGTCTCGCGCCCGGCCGAACGCCAGGACGAGGAGCATGAACAGGCCAGCGATGACGAGTACACCCAGCGCAAGCAGGCGCTGTGTCGCACGTTCTTCGCTCTCGAACTGGCCGCCATATTCAACCCGATAGCCAGCGGGCATCGGCACCGCCTGAGCGACGGCACCTTGTACGTCACGGACCACGCTACCCAGATCACGGCCGGCAACGTTGCAGGAGATCACAATTCGCCGCTGAACGTTCTCTCGCAGCACCATGTTCGGTCCTTCTTCGCGCCGCACGTCCGCCAGGAGTCGAACCGGTACAACCGCGCCGGCTGGCGTGTCGATTGGCAAATCGGCAACGCGGTCGAAATCGGCGCCAATAGAAGGATCGAGCTTCACGATCAGATCGAACGCCGTACCCCGATCGAAGATCCGGCCGACAGTGGCGCCAGCAAAGCTGGTCTCGATCGCTTCGGCAACATCGCCAGGCCGCAGTCCATAACGCGCGATCGTCGGCCGGTTCAGGACGAATCGAACGAACGGCACGTCCATCTGCTGTTCGAGCGAAAGGTCGGCAACACCCGGAACGGCCTGCATCGCATTCCGGACGTTCTCGCCGAGCCGGCGCAACGTACGCAGGTCGTCACCGAAGACTTTCACCGCGATGTTGGCCCGTGTGCCGGACAACATGTGATCAATGCGGTGCGAGATCGGCTGGCCGATCGTCACGTTCGTACCCGGCAGCGTCGAGAACTGCCGCCGCAGCTCCGCGAGTAACTCGTCCCGCCGTCGTCCGGTCTCTCTCAAACCCACATCAATTTCTGCAGCCTCGACTCCCTGCACGTGCTCGTCATACTCCGCGCGACCCGTTCGCCGCGCCGTGGCCACCACCTCGGGCTGCGCCAGCAGGATGCGCTCGACACGGTTGCCGATCTCGTCCGATTTCGCGAGCGAGGTGCCCGGTAGCGTGTTCGCTTGCACCGTGAGGCTGCCTTCGTGGAACTCGGGCAGGAAAGCCGTTCCGGCTCTCGTCAATCCGAACGAGGCCACCGCCAGCAACACGACCGCCGCACCAACGACGGGAACCGGGTGGTTGAGGATTGGCGGCAACAGTCGCGCGAACCGCGCTTTGAGCACGCGGGTCAACCACCCGTCGTGGCCACGCTGAATCGACGCCGACGATGGCAGGAACGCAAAACACAACGCTGGCGTCACGACGATCGCGACGGCCAACGATGCGAGCAGCGCCACGATATACGCAAACGCAAGCGGCGTGAGCAGGCGTCCTTCGATGCCTTCCAGGCCGAATACAGGCATGAAGACCATCACGATGATGACGGTCGCGAAGACGATCGACGATCGGATCTCCAACGTCGCCTCGCGCACGATCACGGAAGCTGGCGCTCGCTCCCCTGCCGGCTTTGCGTGGTTCTCGCGCAGTCGCCTGACGACGTTCTCGACGTCGATGATCGCATCGTCAACGAGTGCGCCAATTGCGATGGCCATGCCGCCAAGCGTCATGGTGTTGATACTCGCGCCGAAGGCACGCAGCGCAAGAACGGCGGCCGCCAGCGACAGCGGCATGGCCGTCAGCGTGATCGCGCTGGCCCGCATGTTGGCCAGAAAGATCAGAACAACGAACACCACCAGGATGCCGCCATCGCGCAGGGCCCGAATGACGTTATCCACCGCGACTTCGATGAAATCCGATTGCCGGAAGATGCGGCGATCGATGGTCAGACCGCGCGGCAGTTCCTGCTGTAGAGCGTCCAGCGCCCGATCGAGTCGTTGCGTTACTTCGATGGTGTTGGCACCCGGCTGCTTCTGCACCCCTACGATGACCGCGGGCTTACCACTTCGGGACCCTTCGCCGCGCTTGAACGCTGCGCCCTCGCGAACATCGGCGACGTCGCGGACGAGCACCGAGCGATCGCCGCGCATGGCCACGACGGTCTCCCCGATCTCCTGGGGAGTACGAACACGTCCGATCGCTTCGAGCACGTACTCCTGAGCACCCTCGGTATAGACGCCGGCGGACGTGTTCTCGCTGGCGCCGCGAGCCGCATCGAGCAGTTCCGTCAGCGTGACGTTGTTCGCTCTGAGCGCATCCGGATGCGCGACAACCTGGAACTGCCGTTCGGCGCCTCCGATTGGCGTCACCTGCGACACCCCGGGCACGGCCAACAAGCGGCGACGGACAGTGGTATCTGCAATCGTTCGCAGCGCGAGCGGATCGTCCTGCTCCGACGAAATCGCGAAGAACAGGATCTCGCCCATGATCGACGACACCGGCGCCAGCACCGGCTGATGCACCTGCGGCGGAAGCGTGCCGCCAACCAGCGTCAACTTCTCCGAGACGAGCTGACGGGCCATGAAGATGTCGGTGCCCCAGTCGAACTCGACCCATACGACGGCGATGCCAACCGCTGTCGCCGAGCGGACGCGTCGCACCCCCGATGCCCCGTTGATGGCGCTCTCGATGGGAAACGTAACGAGGGACTCCATCTCCTCTGGTGCCATGCCGTGCCCCTCGGTGAGGATGGTGACGGTGGGCGCCGTGAGATCGGGAAACACGTCGACCGGCATCTGGCGTGCGGTCCACGCCCCGGAGACGAACAAGAGCACCGACAGGCCGATCACGATCCAATGGTGGTCGATCGACCACTGCACTATTCGTTTCATGACGGCCCCTTAGTGAACGTGCCCTTCGGCCGGCAGGCCTTTGGCGGCCGATGCCAGTTGGACTTCATACGCGCCGCGCGTGACGACGCGATCGCCGGACGTGACGCCGCTGCGGATGCCGACGAGATCGCCGTCGCGGGAAGCCACTTCAACGTAGCGGCGCGAAAACGTCTCGCCACCGATCTGCACGAAGACATACGGTCGCCCTGCTTCCATCAGGACCGCGTCGCGAGGAACGACCGACATGTGCTGAGTCCGGCCGGTGTAGATGACCGCCGTGCCTGTCTGACCGATGAGCAGCCGGCCGCCGCGATTCTCGACTTCGATCTGAACCGGCAGCGCGCGCGTCTTCGGGTCGATCACGCCGGCGTCGTGCACGTGGTCCGGCTTCAGCTCGATCGGTTCCGGACGGCCAGGCACCTCAAACGCCAACGCAGCAATCCGCTCGGACAGCGGCGCTTCGCTCGGCGGAATCTGCGCCTGTAACTCGACCCGATCGGTACGCACGATGCGGAAGAGTGGTGCGCCCTCGTCGAACGACGCGCCGAGCGCGGCGTAGACCTCGGCAACTCGACCGGCGATCGGAGCGCGCAGCACGAACGCGTTCCCGGAGGCGACGCTGCCACCGCTGCGCAACACCTCGTCACGTTGCGCAAGTCGCGCCTGCGCCGCTGTCATCCTCGTCTCGGCGATGGAAGTCGCTCGGCGGGCATCCTCGACGCGGCGCGCCGGCACGGCCCGTTCCTGGAACAGACGCTCGGCGCGTGCCTGATCGGCCGTGGCTGCATCGAGCGCTACCTGCGCCTCCGCCACGTTGGCAGCAAGCGAGGCGCGATCCTCGCCTCCTTCGGCCAGCCGCGGCTCGAGTTGCCCGAGCACGTCGCCGGCAGAGACGCGATCGCCAACGGACGGAAATGTCTTCGACGCGTAGAGTCCGTCGGCGGGTGCGGCCACAATCGCTTCGCCGCCGGTCAGCGGCTCGATTGCCGCCGGGACTCGCAAAGCGGACCGAACATTTCCTTCGCGAACCAGAGCGGTCTGGAAAGGATTGGTCCACTGCTGCTCTTTCAGGTACGCGATCGCTGCCGCATCCTTGTCAGGCTGCTTCTCGGCATCGGCGTTGCCAGCCGTGTCGTCACCGAACACGGTCGTGACTCCGAGATCGTGACGATCAGACAAACCCGGTGCGTTGACGAGCAGCGCCCACCGGTAACGTCCAGCCGGGGGAATCTTTCCTTCGACCCGGAACGCACCCGGCCTCAGCGGCTCGGATCCCGGTAGGGTCGTTGGCGATCCACCGGACTCTGGCGTCATCTCAATGGATGGCCGGCCGGCGTTCAACGCGCTGAAGTCGGCGAGCTTCGTGAGATGCACAGCGAAGCGCACAGTCTTACCCGCCACGAGCGGCGGATGCTCCATGAACAGTTCGCTCGTGTCGGTCCAGCTCGTGACGTCGAGCGTGGGGGTTTCGTCAGCACTGGCTGGTGCCTCGCGTGCGCGAGTGCACCCGGCCGCGACGGTTCCGATCACAATCACGCTGAGCAGGTATCGCATCACTGGATCT
This sequence comes from uncultured Acidobacteriota bacterium, assembly GCA_963772955.1. GTDB lineage: Bacteria > Acidobacteriota > Vicinamibacteria > Vicinamibacterales > UBA2999 > Gp6-AA40. The sequence goes on from CAVYZF010000003.1 coordinate 378,503, forward strand.
CCCAACCGCTGACAAACTCCAATTCGATTTCGGCGCGCCGAACTGCGGCGTCGAGCACCGCCTGGCGAATACGTGCCACGGCGCCGCTGCGATAGGCATCGAGCAGTTCGAGGATGCCGCGCTCGCCCGCGTCGTAGCTCACGTGCGCGATGCGCTCGAGCTCGGCTGCGCTCGTGGTGGACGTCGCGCGATACCGCTGTGCGGCCTCGCGCCGTTCTTCGACCAGCATGCGCAAGGCGACGATTTGTGCGGATACGGAAGTGCGAAAGACAGCCGCACGCGCCTCGGCCTGCGCGAGATGCGCCTGCGCGATCGCACGCTCCGGCCGGGCATGGTCGAACAGCGGGATCGTCGCGTGAACGCTGAGGACACTGCCGACGTCGCCGCCCCCGACGTTCGACGACTTCCTGCCGGCGACAATCTCCGGCTCCGGGACCAGGCGCCGTGCCGCTGCGCGATCGGCAAAACGCGCAGACTCGATTTCCTGTTGCAAGGCTGCTCCCTCGCCGCGTGTCATCTCGGCGCGCGCCGTCAACGTGTCAATCGTGGGCAGCGGTGCTCGACTGGTTGTCGCCGGGACGACTGCGACAATGGCGGTGACGTCGCCGGGAGCCACGAAGAACGCGGCAAGCGCGGCCTGCGCACGGGCACGATCGCCGCGAGCCGCCACCCAGTCTGCGTCGATGTCCATGACCTCGCGCTCGGCGCGGAGGCGGTCATAACCTGCAGCGTCGCCGGCTGTTTCGCGTCGCGCCAACACCTCAGCCAGCGTTCGCAGCTGGTCGCGAGCCCGCGCCAACTCCGTCTCACGCACCTGCGCCGAGACGAGGTCCGCGTAAGCCGTGCGAAGTTCGGCGTGTGCTCGACGGATCTCCTCGTCGGCTCTGCGCTCGCTCGCCTCGATGAGTGCTGACGCGGCATCCACTTCGAGTCCGCGGCGGCCGGTAATCGGCAATGGCTGCGTGACGGTCACCATGTTCTCGGTGATGCCCGCGACGGACTCGCGATTGAAGGTCGCGCGCGGATTGGGCCAACGGCCTGCACTGAGGACGTCAGCCCGGGCAACATCGACTGACGACCGAATGGCACGAACGCGAGGACTGTCAGGTGAAAGCCGCGCCAGCGCGTCACTTTCAGAGAGAACGATTTGGGCGGTGGCGGGCGCGCCGAACGACAGCAGCACCGCAGCCACGCACCACGTACGTGTCCGCATACGACCCCTTCAGGACAGAGAAATATCGAGACGGCCGACTGGCCGCGACTAGAGGCGGGACACTGCGGGAGGCGCGCGGAGCGAGGTTGGAGCCCGGGGCGGTGCGTGGATCAGCCGTTCAACGTAGTCCCTCGACCGGTTCAGTGTTTCCGTTGCCGGGGGCTCGATCGTTGCCAGCACGATGCTGGGCGGCGCCCCGACGACGTGTGACGCTGACGGAACGACGTAGACCGGCTCGAACGTCAGGACCGGCGCGTCTTCGTGATCGAGAATCTGCTCGTGGCGTGAGACGTGCTGGGGAAGGGTGTGCGCGCCAAGATGCCGATGGACGAGGAGCGTTTCGTGCCCATGCTCCTCTTCTTCGTGAACGTGTTCCGGCGGAGCGACGGGAATCCATCCCACAGCTGCCACGAGGACGAGTCCGACCAGCCGGCTCCTGAACACTTGCGCCATCGTATGCGAGGCCTGCCCAACTCACAACTGAAGACTGTCTGAACTGTCGTTCAGAATCGATGTCGATAGCCATCGACTCATGTTGACATTCTAGATGAGTCGCGACATGCTCCTTTAGAATGTCTAGAGAAGTACTGCAGGGCACCCTCGATCTCATGGTGTTGCGGACGCTCGCCGCGATGGGACCGCAACACGGACTCGGACTCGCCAGGCGGATCCTCCAGGTCTCGGAAGGCCTTCTCGATTTGAATCAGGGCACGCTGTACCCCGCGCTCCTCCGGCTCGAGCACCGACGATGGATCAAGTCTCGCTGGGGCGTCTCAGACAACAACCGGAAGGCGAAGTTCTACGAGCTGACGGCACGCGGCCGACGACAGATTCGCGAGGAAACCGCGAGCTGGGAACTGACGGTGGCCTTGATGGCGAAGTTCCTTGCCGACCCGGCGGGCGAGCGATGATCTGGGGCCGCATCATCGACGTGCTCCGTCGCCGGCGGCTCGACGCCGACCTGGACGCTCAGCTCGCGCCTACCATCTCGACGGGCTCGAGGCGGTCGCGCGCACGGCATGGGGCCCGACGAGGCCCATGCGGCGGCTCGCCGCGCGATGGGTGGACTGACACAAGTCCAGGACGCGTATCGCGAGCAACTCACGATTCCTGTCATTGAGGAGCTCTGGCAGGACGTTCGCTACGGCTGCCGTGTCATGCGCCGCAATCCCACGTTCACCGTGGGTCAACACCATTTCGACGGTGACTGGCGTGGGCGACCCAGAACAGGTCCGCGTGATCGGCATCAGCGACGGCCTCCTGCCAGCGCTCAATGTTCCACCCGCAGCCGGCCGCTGGCTCCTCGCCGCCGACCAGGTCGGCGCCACGCGGCCTCCGCCAAGCGTCTTCCAGGTGTGGACCCGCGTGATGCTCACCTACGGGTACTGGCAACGGCGCTTCGGAGGGGACCCATCCGTGATCGGACGCGCGATCATCATGGACTCACGCCCGAGGGAGATCGTCGGCGTGATGCCGCCGGGGTTCAGGATCGTCAATGACGAAGCGGACATCATCTTTCCGCTGGCATTCGATCGAGGACGATTCACGCTCGCCGGTTTCAACTATCGAGGCGTGGCCCGGCTCAAGCCGGGAGTCACGATCGAGCAAGCCAACGCCGACGTAGCGCGCATGATTCCGATCTGGATGAACTCCTGGTCGGATGGACCGGGCACAGATGCACGAGCCTACGAGACCTGGAGAATGACGCCCGACCTCCGTCCCCTGAAACAGGAAGTGGTCGGCAGCGTGACCGACGTGCTGTGGGTGGTGATGGCCACGATCGGCCTGGTGATGCTCATCGCCTGCGCAAACGTGGCGAATCTGCTGCTCGTTCGGGCGGAGGTGCGGCAAAAGGAGTTGGGTCTGCGCGCGGCGCTTGGCGCGGGCCGCGGACGGATCATCCGGAGTCTGCTGGTCGAAAGCCTGCTGCTGGGTGTTATCGGCGGCGCGCTCGGAGTGGGACTCGCGTACGCCGGCTTGCGATTGTTGCTGGTCATTGGCCCGTCGAATCTTCCACGACTGAGCGAAATCTCACTCGATTCGCGAACGTTGGCTTTCAGTGCCGTGCTCTCGCTCGTGTCGAGTGTGTTGTTTGGACTCCTCCCGGCGCTGAAATACACGAGGCCGCGGATGTCGGCTGCGCTGGGCAGCGTCGGCCGAACAGCGAGCGTGAGCCGAGAGCGCCACCGCGTCCGCAGCGCGCTGGTTGTGGTGCAGGTGGCGATCGCGCTCGTACTCCTGGTGAGCGCTGGATTGATGATTCGCACATTCGAGTCCTTGCGGACCGTCGCGCCGGGGTTCACAGAGCCCGAGCGTCTCCACATCATGCGATTCTTTTTCGCTGCGTCGGCCGGTACGGACCCGAGAGGAGTGACGCGGGTACAGAACGACCTTCAGGACAAGCTGTCGTCGATTCCGGGTGTGACCTCGGCAGCGTTCGGGAACGCGATGCCGATGGAAGGGTTCGGTCCGAACCTGGGCGTCATAAACTTCGGCGCCATCCGCACAGAGGATCGGACCGATGAAGAGTCTGAAAGCCCACCGGTGCGCGTATTCAAGTACGCCTCGCCCGGCTTCTTTCGCACTGCGGGCACCCGAGTGATCGCCGGCCGCGAGATCACGTGGACAGAGGTCTACGATCTGCGACCCGTCGCCCTGGTTTCCGAGAATCTCGCCCGTGAACTCTGGGGCACACCACCAGCTGCCGTTGGCAAACACCTCCGCCAGCGTCCCGACATGCCCTGGCATGAAGTGATCGGTGTCGTGGAGGATGTCCGTGAAAACGGTCTCAACCAGCACGCCCCTGCCATCGTCTACTGGCCAACGATGTCTGCGTATTTGAATGTCGCTGGAGGACAGCCGAATGCCATCCGCGGGGTGTCCTTCATCGTCCGCAGCGATCGCACCAGCACTGAAGGGTTTCTCAGCCAAGTCCGGCAAGCGGTGTGGTCAGTGGACCCCACGCTGCCCGTGTCGCTGCGGACCATGCGCGACGTCTACGATCAGTCGCTCGCCCGGACGTCCTTTACGCTGGTCATGCTGGCAATCGCCGCGGCGATGGCTCTGCTCCTGGGCATCGTCGGCATCTACGGCGTGATCTCGTACGTCGTCTCGCAGCGCAGGCGCGAGATTGGCATTCGCGCGGCGCTCGGCGCACAGCGGGGAGAATTGAAACGAATGTTTGTGCGCCATGGACTGGCGCTGGCTGGTGTGGGTGTCATGGTGGGACTGGCGGCCGCAGCAGGCCTCACGCGCCTGATGTCGACGTTGCTGTACGGCATCACGCCACTCGATCCGATGACGTATGCGGTAGTGCCTGTCATCTTAGTGATCGTCACGGTACTCGCGAGTTATCTGCCGGCTCGACGGGCTGTGTCCGTCGATCCCGTAGAAGTTCTCGGGTCAGAGTAGCGATCAGCTCCCTGTGGACTGATAGTGCCGCACCCCGAGCTTCCACATCTGGAAGCACACCAACATGAAGATCGGACCCACTTTCACGGTCGATTTCCCTGCGCCGTTGGGGCCGATGTAGCCGATCAGCTCTCCAGCGTCGAGAGTAAGAGACACGCCATCGAGTGCACGCACGGTCCGATACTCTCGGTGACGACGCCGCGAATGGCGTCCCACAGTCCCGCCGCGCGTTCAGCGACTCGGAACGTCTTCACCAGGTTCTCAACGATGATGTGGTGCATGACAGTGATCGGGCGACCGCGGGCCGTAGCCGCCGCAGCGAGCCTCGCCGTTACTCGGCGCGCAACGCGACCGCCGGATCGACACGCGTAGCGCTGCGAACCGCCGGGAGTACCGCAGCGAGGAGCGCGAGACCGAACGTCGCGAGACCGAGCAGATACCCGACGGAATCAAGCGACGTATCGAGTCCAAGCCCCGCGCTGACGCCGATCATCGCCTGTGCAACGAGCGTCGCCAGCACTGCGCCCGCGCCCACTCCAGCGGCCAACGGCGTCAGGTACTGCCACAGCAGCAAAGACGCAATGCTGCGCGCGTGCGCGCCCAGCGCTCGACGCACAGCGAGCTCGCGCGTGCGCTCACGAACGGCAAACGTCAGCAGTCCGAAGATTCCGAATGCTGCGAGGCTGGCTGCGACCGCGCCGAGAGCTCCGATCATCCGGCTGGCGGCGAGCGAGTGCTGCAAGAGCTGGTCGATGGGGCGCTGCAACAGCCAGGCGGATGGCTGCGCATTGGACATGGATGCCGCGGAACGTGCACGTCGGAGAACACTGCGGGCGTCGCCTCGAGTGCGAACGATGATCGATGCCTCTCCCACACTGTTCTCGTCGAGCGCCACGTACGATTCAACGGCACGGACATCCCGGAGTCTTCCGAGCACCGTGTCCTCGACGACCCCCACCACCGTGGCCGCCTCGCCGCCGGGCGTCCAGATCTGGCCCAGCGCATCTGCGTCATCGAACACAGCCCGCTCGGCGGAACGGCTGATCACGGCAACGCGGCGTTCACCGGGCATGGGAATCCGGCCGCGCAGCACGTGAATGCCCATCACCGCGAAGTACCCGGGATCCACACGCGACTGCAGGATCACCGGCGCACCATCCGCGCTCAGGACGGCCGGCCCATAAATGGGATCTGCCGCGACTGCCACGCCGGCGACATCGGGAACTGCGCGAACACGCGCGGCCATGCCGTCGACTGCGGCGAGCGTTGCGGCGCCGGGAAAAGCGCCTTCGTCGAGCTGTGGCTCGACCACCATGATCGACGTGTGATCGGCGTGGCCGGCCAGCGTCAGCTGACGCTGCGAACCACGCACCAGAAGTCCGGCGAGAACGAGGAGCAAGCAGCTCGTCGCCACCTGTACGGCGACCAGCGTCTGCCGGGCCCTCGTTGCGGGCGGACGCTGCCGGCTGACATGACGGGCTGGCGCGAGGCCGAATGCAATCGCGCAGACCAGGGCGAGAACACCAGCTGCCGCGACGATCGAAAAGTCAGTCGTCACGCGCACGTTGAGCTGCCCCGCAAAGTTGGCCACCAACAGTCGGCCGCCAACGCTCGCGAGCGCTATTCCCACCACAGCCGCCAGCGCTGACAGCAGCAGCGCTTCTGTCATCAGCTGCCGTACCAACCGGTTGCGGCTCGCGCCGACTGCGACGCGGGTGTCGATCTCGCGCCGCCGTGCGACACCGCGCGCAAGCATCATGTTCCCGAGGTTGGCGCACGACGTGAGCAGAACGAGAAACACCAGCACCGTGGCGATCGGCAACCCATTGCCGCGACGCTCATCCTCGCGAACGGGACGCACGCGAACCACTTCGCGTTGTTCAAACAGGCGGGGCTGCTGCAGGCGCAGTTCAGCATCAATGGCACTTAGCTGAGCGGAGATGGCGTCTCGGCTCACACCCGGACGCGGTTGCGCAACGAGAGCCGTATCCGGCAGGTCCGCGTCCCCGTCGCGACCGATTGCGCCCAGCAGGCCGGGACGATTTGCATCCGGAAACCAGAGATCGCCGCGGCCCATGGTCACAGCAACGAAGTCGGACGGCAGCACGCCGAGGACCATCACGCTGTTGCCGTTGATGGTCACTGTCCGCGAGACGACAGACGGATCGCTACCGAAGCGCCGCTTCCAGTAGCCGTCGCTCAGCACCGCAACGAGGGGCGCTCCGCGTTGGTCGTCAACCGGCTCCAACAGGCGGCCGAGCGCGGGAGTGACGCCGAGATCGCGGAAATAGTTACCGGACACGAACTTCGCGCGCGCGTCCTCGTCGTCCTGCTGCACCTGCACCGGCTCGGTAGTCAGGCGCTCGGCGACGACATAAGAAAACACGCTCGTGTTCTCACGATACAAACGCAGCGCGCTCATCGTCATGGCCCAGCGCTCCGCCTGCGGAGATTGGCGGACGATGCGCACGAGTGAGTCGGCATCGCGGAACGGCAGGCTCCCCGAGAGCGTCGCTTTCACGACATGAAGAAACGCGAGGTTGAGCCCGATGCCGACAGCCAGGACGAGCACCGCGGACGCGGTAAAGCCAGGACTCCGTCTCAGTGCACGGCTCCCTAAGCGGATGTCGTGCGACAGATCCTCCATCCAGTGAGCGACGCGTGACATGAGCGACCGATTATAACGACTGATGACCGTTCGCGGTGGTGGGTCAACGCAGACTCGATCCAATCACCCCAACGCCCTGCTCGTACACGAGCCGGCCTCCGCGCTCGGCCGTTTGTTGAAGTCCAGCGACTCCAACGAGCGCGGCGACCAGTAGTGCGACTCGATAGCGACGGGCGAGAGGTGCGCGGAATGCCACGCTCACTCGTATCAGCGTCAGCACGGAAAAATAGCTGGCGGTGGCAATGGCCCACGTTCGATGGGCCTGGACGATGGGATGCGCCATACCGGGCATGAAGACGGTATCAAGCGCCTGTTGCCCGGTGAGACACGCGGCGATCGCGGCCGCACTCCCGAGGACGAACAACGTCGTTGCTGCGGATGTCAGCCATCCGGGGCGACCGAACAGCGTATCGACCAGGTCCGCGAACGCCGCAACGACGATGAGCGCGATCGGGAAATGAATAACGAGCGGATGGAGGTTCGGGGCCCAGGTTGGGAGCAGCGGCATCGTGTGCTCTCAGGGTGCGAGTGGCGCGAGCGGAATGATCATGAGCAGCGAGAACGACCACGGATTCGCGTCGTCCAGGAACCGTTCGGCGCCGACCACGTCACCGGCTTTCGGCAATCCGCTCGCAAGGTAATCCAGCGACACCTCGGCCTCCACATTTCGTAACCAGTGCCCCTTCGGCAATCTGTTGAACAGATGAAATGCGGTATCCCACTCGAAGTCGAGTTTGTGCGTGTAGCTGCTCGTCGCCCGTGGTGTCTCGCCCGGGCTGAACTGATCGACAACGTCGATGTGCGATGAGACCCACCCTCCCGTCCGATCGGTGTCGAACACATGGAAGTTGAACTCAGTTTCAATCTCGACACTGTTGTCGCTGACGAAGGGGGCAAAGATCGTCTCGAATGTGAACCCCACGCGCGGAATCGTCGTGGGGATATCGAGGGCGAGTACCGAGCTCAAACACAGACCCGGCACCAATCGACTCCACCTGCCCATCGACTTCAACACGGCGCGCCCCTCCGAGATTCTCGATCGTCCACGTCGGCTCGATCTTGAGCTCCGGCGCGCACAGGATCACGCACCGCGGTTCGCTCTGTGCGTCCGCCGGCGCAGGAGCCGCCAGCCATCCTGCGGCCAGGAGGCACGCAGCAGCTAACCGCCCACGCGCCATGCGGACACTCCCGGCCATTTCTTCAACGCATCCCTCGCCCACTGCGGTGTGCGGTCTTTGTGACACGACATGCAGGGGTTCGGCACACCGCTCTGTTCGGTCGTTGTGGGCGAGATGAACTTGAACGTGTGACTGCGCACGTTGACCGTGCCCACAGTGCGCGCGATCTGCGGCATGTGACAGGCGATGCACTTGCTCCCTTCACTGTCGGCCTTGTGCTGCGTGTGCTGCTCGATCGTACCGGGCGGCCCTGGCTGACGCTGTGGCCCGTGACACTCCAGACAGACGGCGTTTCCCGGTAAACGGAGATCTGCCTCGTACTTTGTCCCATGGACGTCATGACACCCGTAGCAGCGCACGCCTTTCACGGACATCTGACTCTGCACGTAGTCGTTTCCCTGCATCCGGTTCTTGTGCGCATGACCGTCAGGCCAATGCGTGAACGTTTCCTTGCCAGGGTGATGCTCCTCGAGCATCCAGACGTCGCTCAATCGATCGCCCGGTTGATAACCCACCGGCCAGTCGTAGTAGACGCCCTCGATCGGTTTCGTTCGCGGCTGTCCCTGCGTATGACACTGCAGGCAGACATCGTCGGCCCGCTCTCCCTGCAGCTTTGCCGGATTGACGATCGTGGCTGCGACGGGATTCTGAACGTGCAGACTTCCGGGGCCGTGGCACTTTTCGCAGCCCACGTTCCATTCGGTGACCGTCTTCGTCTTGATGTCGTAGTTGACGGAGTGACACCCATCGCAGAGCGGACCCGTCGGCCGCTGCATCTGATCTGCGGGATAGTGCTCCGCCCACCAATCCGTTCCCGGCTCGACGAAGTAGCGCCGCCAGGTCTTCGCCTGGACGTCCCATTGCGCGGGGAACACGAAGTAGTCGTCGCCGCGCTTCGTGAAGTAGCGCTGCTTCCACTTCGTCCCGTAGACGAACGCCACATCCTCTTTCTTGAAAGTGACGAGAGGGTTCGGCGCAGAGAAATCACCGAGCACCGCATCGGGGTGCTTGACGGGATCGAGGATGACACGCGCCATCAGCGTGTCTTTCCACCTGGTGTACTCGTCCCGATGGCAGGATTCGCACGCGGCCGACCCCACGAACGTCTTAGCCGTCGTGGTGGTGGCAGGCGGCGGTGGCGAAGATGACGTGCACGCGGTGGTAAGCGCGACGAGCACGGAGACAACGGAAACCCTTCGCAACATGTAACAGGACGACATTATAATTGAAACGTTGGTTACAGAGCGAATGCCGGTACGGCGCGCCACCAGCCGAGTCGCTCCAGGCAGGGCTGGCGTCGCGAAGCGGTGGCTGCTGTTCGTCCATCAGCTGCCGTCGAAGCCATCGAATATCCGCGTCCGCGTCTGGCGGCGTTTACAGCAGATTGGTGCGCTCGTGATCAAGCAGGCCGTCTACGTGCTGCCTGATTCCGCTGAGGCGCGAGAAGACTTCGAGTGGTTGAAAGCCGAGATCGAAGGCGTGGGTGGGCAGGCGAGCATTCTGTCAGCCGACCACATCGACGGCGCCGCAGACGAGGCGCTGGTCGAGGAATTCAGACGCGCCCGGCAAGACGACTATGTTGCGCTGGCGCGCGAGATCGAGGACGGCCTCAACGCCACGCGCGCCGCGGTGTCGCGAGGCAAACGAGTCATCCGGGGCGAGCAGCGGCCGGTTCAGACGTTTCGCCAGCGCCTTGCCGCCATCGAGCGTGTGGATTTCTTCGACAGCGCGGGTCGCGATCGTGTCGTCGCGTTGATCGATCAGATGTCGTCGCGCCGGACACAAGAAAGCAGGCACAGCACCGAGAGGAGCACCAGCTCGAAGGGCACATACCACGCTCGTTCCTGGGTGACACGCCCGCGGCCCGGCGTTGATCGCATGTCGTCGGCATGGCTAATCCGGCGCTTCATCGATTCAAAAGCTGCGTTTGGCTTCGTGCGAGAACGAGAAAAAGCTCCACACGACGCCCTTCCCTTCGACATGTTTGCAGTCGAGTTCGGGCATCGCGGACGGAACTGCACGTTCGAGACGCTGTGTGAAGTGTTCTCCATCGCCGACCCGGCTGTCGCCCGCATCGCATCAATCGTTCACGATCTCGACTTGAAGGACGGACGCTTCCGTGCTCCCGAGTCGGCGACGGTCGGTGCCGTCATCGACGGACTGCGCCTGGCGCACGCTGACGATCACGAACTGCTCGATCGGGGGATGACGCTGTTCGAATCGCTGTACCGGTCGTTCGAACAAGCCACCAAACGACCGCAGCCGCGCCGGGTGGCGCGGCCGCAATCTAGCCGTAAAGACCGCTCGCGTTGAGGCGAGCCGGTGCGTTACTTGCCGAGCGCCATCCGCAGTGTGACGCCGACTGTGCGCGGATCGCCCGGCAGGCCGACGATGAGACCCGAGTTGCCCGGCTGCGCCGTCAGGAACTCGAAGTACTGCTTGTCGAGCAGATTGCGCGACCAGAGGAACACCGACCAGCCCTGGTTCCACCGGAAGCCCGCACGCAGGTTGACGAGGCCGTACCCGTCAACCGTCATGTACCGCGAAGCCGACGGGCTCGAGGAGAATTCCGATCGATAGCTGGTGTCAACCGCGCCGAAAAATTCACCAGCCTGACTGAAGACCGTCGCCGGGTGGTTGTATTCGCCACCGAACGTGAGCGCCCACTTCGAGATACCCGGCAGGACCGAGCCCGAGATGTCCTTGGTCTGGGGACCGCCAGTGTCCTCGACCGGCGGCGGCGCATCCGGGAACGAGACGTAGATGCCGTCGGTGTAGGCAGCGGCGCCATAGAACGAGAGCCGGCGGTTGATGCGCGCGTTGCCGTCGAATTCGGCGCCTCGCACCCGCACTTTCTCGGCGTTTGCGAGATAGCCGCGCAGCACGCCGACCTGTGCGTTGACGACCTGCGTCTGATAGTCATCGATGCTCGTATTGAACACCGTGACGTTCGCGGTATACCCGGGGCGGAACTCGGTCTTCACTCCGAACTCGACGTGATGTGCGTCCTCCGGCTTGACGGTCGCCGCCGACAGAACGGGATTGCCGAGCGCGTCGGTGGGCAAGCCATTCAGATTCAAACCGACAGACTTGAACCCGGTCGAGTAGGTGCCATACGTGTTGACGGCGTTCGAAATCTTGTACGCCACCGTCAGCTGACCTGATGTGTTCGTGTCATCGACGTCCGCGGTGTACGCCTGCGGCGCAAGGACCGAGAGCTTGAGTGCGATGAGCGCCGGGTTGGTCGTCTCCAGTCCGCCATACACCTGCTGGTCGTAGTCAGCGCTCTTCTGGTCGTAGTTGAAGCGCAGGCCCGGGAGGATGCGCAGGCGATCGGTGACGAGCCACTCGAGTTGACCGAAGGCTGCTGCGCTGGTGTTCCGGAATGTCAGGTACTGGTTGTAGCCGTAGCCGTCGAGCAGGCCCGGTGTTGCCGCCGCCGCGCTCGGCGCGAGCAGGAAGCGCGCGGCCGCCGATCCCTGCTCCTGCTTGAACGACGGATTGGAATCGAGCGCCTGGTGGAACGCGAAGATGCCGGTCACCAGGTTGAAGCGCGACGACAGCGGGCCGGCGTAGCGCACCTCCTGCGTCCACTGGTTCTGTTTCGATGGCGCTGCAGAGATCGATGTGACCGGCAGGCCGATGAAGTCGCGGTCGTTGGACGGATCCCAATTCCAGTACCGATACGCCGTCGTCGAGGTCACGCGACCTCGTCCAACATTCCAATCGACGTTTGCCGAGGCACCGCCGAGATCCTGGTTGGACTGCCAGCTCGTGTCCGTGTCGGTGAGTCGATCGAAGGCGTTGTAGCTCGGGGGCGTGTACCCGAGGTCGGCTGTGATCGCCTCCCACTGACGGTTCGCAGGTCGCAGCGTCGGCGCCACACCTGCGACAACCTGCGCATAGCCCTCGGGCCGCTGACGCGTGTGATCCACCGACACGTTGACGGCAACTGATTTCGACGGCGTCACGAGCAGCTGACCTCGGAACCCCAGATTGTTCAGCGTGTTCGTCTCTGCCTGCGTCTTCGTGTTGTAGATGAAGCCCTCGCGCCCCGTGCCGGAGAACGAAACACGTCCAGCGACCTTGCTGCTCAACGGACCGGCCAGCGACGCCTTGGCCTGGACGAAGTCGTAGCTGCCATACGCGAGCTCGACGTTCGACTCCCGCGAGAACGTCGGCCGGCGACTGGTGACGTTGATCGCCCCCGCCGTCGTGTTCTTGCCGAAGAGCGTCCCCTGCGGTCCGCGCAGCACTTCGACTTGCGCCACGTCGAGGAAGTCGAGCGTTGCAGACGCGGGGCGCGCGTAGAACACGCCATCGATGTACATCCCGACCCCCGGCTCGATGCCGTCATTGGTCAGACCGAACGGTGACCCGATGCCGCGAATGGTGACCGCGGAGTTGCGCGGGTTGGACGAGTAGAACTGGACGGTGGGAATGAGCTCCTTGACGCGATTCACGTTGAACGCACCGGCGCTGGCGACGAGCTCGCCAGTCAGTACCGACACCGGAATCGGAACTTCCTGAACCGCCTCTTCGACGCGACGAGCCGTCACAACCACGCCTTCCGTCAGTCGAGCCGGCGTCAGCGTCACGTCAATCTTCGCCGCCTGGCGTCCGTCGAGTGCGCCGCGAACAACTGCGGCTTCGAACCCATCGAGGTTCGCTTCCACACGATACTGACCGGGTGCCAGGTCACTGACCTGATAGCTGCCCTCGGCGTCGCTCACGGCTTCCTTCGCGGCGCCGCTCGCCTCGTTAATCACTCGAATCGTCACGCCCGGAATAGCGCCACCACTCGAGTCGCGAACAACGCCGTTGACGGTACCGGCGGTCTGGGCCAGCGCTGCCGTCGGCATCAACCCGGCGAGCAGGACGGCGGCGAACATCAACACTCTGCGTAACATCGAATCTCCTTGGCCGATGCGCTGATCGGCACCCCGTAACGCCGCGCATGCGCGGCAACCATCTGGTTGAAGGTGAACTGAGTCAGCCGAACGACCGGGGTCTGGAAGGTGGGAGCGGAACGAACCGAAAGAACTAGCTCACCACCTGGTGGTCGTCGGCGTCATACATGCGCACCGACACAACGTGGGGCAACAGAGACATCGATGGGCGAGAAGAGACATTCGCCGGACTAGAGGCAAGACCTGGACCGTAAACGATTTGGGAGGGAATTTGACTTCCCAGACCCAGATTGACGACTATCTATCAAATAAGATAGATTTTCTGTTTCAATATACAGCCAATTTCCGTCATATGTCACAGAAACAAAGAGCCGCTCCGGCCCGTCTGGCGCCAGACATCCTCATCAACGGCGATCTGCGCGCCGGCGAAGAGCAGCTGATCGGCGGCGACACGGGATTGGCCGCGGTGATGACACGCGCGCGCATCGTCTCGCGAAGTACCGCCCCGGTGCTGCTCTTCGGCGAAACGGGAACCGGCAAGGAGATCATCGCGCGGGCGATCCACGAGCACTCGCCGTTTCGGAGCGGCCCTTTCCGTCGTGTGAACTGCGGCGCGATTCCCTCTGAACTGATCGACTCTGAGCTCTTCGGTCACGAGCAGGGCGCCTTCACTGGTGCCGTGAGTCGGCGCAAGGGATGGTTCGAACAGGCCGACGGCGGCACGCTGTTCCTCGACGAGGTCGGCGAGCTTGCCCTGGCTGCGCAGGTGCGCCTGCTGCGCGTCGTGCAGGAGTCCGAGCTCGTTCGCGTGGGCGGAGAGCGACCAGTGAAAGTGAACGTTCGAATCGTGGCTGCCACGCATCGTGATCTGCCGGGCATGGTGGAGCAACAGACGTTTCGCGAGGATCTTTACTATCGCCTGTCGGTGTTTCCGATCGTGATCCCGCCGCTGCGCGATCGCCCGAGCGACGTCCGTGCGTTCGCCGAATACTTCGCAGAGCGCGCAGCCAACCGTTTCGGTCTTCGACTCGTGCCGGTCTCTGACGACGATGTGCGGGTGCTGGCCGAGTACCACTGGCCGGGCAACGTGCGCGAGATGGCCGCCGTGATGGATCGCGCGGTGTTGATCGGCCAGGGGAAGACGCTCAATGTCGCGGGCGCGCTCGGTCAGGGCGCGAGGGCGTCGGTCCCCTCTCCGGTGCGAGGCAACGACGCAGTACCGTCGCGTATTGCCCCGCTGGACGTCGTCATTCGACAGCACATCGAGACCGCGCTCGAGGCGACCAACGGTCGAGTGGAGGGGCGGCACGGCGCCGCGCGCCTGCTCAAGATCAATCCACACACGCTGCGGGCGCGCATGCGGAAACTGAAGATCGACTGGCGCCAGTATCGCGAGCGTGACGCCATGGACGAGCCCGAATGAACGCGCAGCTCGAACCGGGCGGCCGTTTGACAGACTCGCGACAAACACGCAAAACTGGCAGGCTTTCCCTCAGGTAATGGACTCCACTCAGATCGCACTCGTCTTCATCACACTCGGCGCGGCCATCGTCAACGGTGCCCTCGGCTACGGGTTCTCGTCGATCACCGTGCCGATCGCGTTGCTCTTCCTGACCAACCGCGTTCTCAATCCCGCGCTGGTTCCGATCGAAGTCGTTCTCAATGCCTACGTGCTGTGGGTGAATCGCGACGCACTGCCTCGCGTGTGGCGTCGCGTGCTGCCGATCGTGATCGGGTTACTTCCAGGCGTCATCCTTGGCACCACGATCGTGTCGATGGTCAACCCGGGCTGGCTCCGGTTCGGCACGTTCATCGTGCTCCTGCCGCTGATTCTGTTTCAGGCCGCAGGATATCGCCGGCCCATCAAGTCCGAGAAATCGGTGGGATTCGTGTTCGGCGGCGGCGTCGGCGTGCTCTACTCGGTGACGACGATCTCGGGACCGCCGTTGGCGGTGATGCTGAGCAATCAGGGGCTGACGCAGAAGGACTTTCGCGCAGCGCTCGGTTTCATCCGGTTGGCCGAATCGAGCTTCACGGCAGTCGCGTACGCATACGCCGGGCTCTACACGGCGCAAAGTCTTGCGCTCATTCCATCCATCCTGCCGAGCATCGCGATCGGGGTCCCGATCGGCGCGTACATCATTCATCGCATCAGGCCGGAGACATTCCGTCGCCTGTGTATGAGCTTCGATGCGTGGATCGTGGGCTTTGGCTTGTCCACGCTGCTCAAGGACCTCGGTCTGGTGCAGAGCAACATCGCCTACCTGGTGCTCGTTACCGTCGGCCTGCTCGATTCGTGGCTGCTCTACCGGTTCTTCTCCGTGCAGTTGCCGCAGGTCAAACGCAATGAAGAACTCGCGCGATCTCGAATTCCCCCGGCCGAACCTGTGCGACCGCAGGGCTAAGGCGCGTCTCGAAGCGCAGCGAGCGTGTTCTTGAATTGACGATACGTCGATGCGTCCGTATCGACGTACGTCATCGCTCCCATCAAGAGGGACTCCCGCGGGAGGAGCAAGTAGTCCTGCGCGGAGAGTTCGTAGTAGAGCAGATCCGCACCGGCGGGCGCGTTGGCGAGCGTGTAGATCGCTCCACTTCCGGAAGAGGCCGGGCCCTTGTGTCGCCTCGCCCGCCTGAGCGCAATCGTACGGCCATCAATACGCACGGCGCGCTTGCGGAACCCGTGACGCGCGGGAATCAGCGTGACGCGCGGCTGCTGCACCGACGATCGAACGTGACGATAGAAGCGCAGAAACAGCGCGTCCTCGAGCAGCCGGCGCTTCATGTGATGCTCGCGACACAGCTGCTGCCGGCGATGCCCGCGTGGCGCGTCTGGCAGCAGGCGCTGGTGCCACTGCCGGACGCACTCGCGTGTCACGCCGAATTCCGAGGCAATGCGTGCGAATGTCACGCACGGCTGTGCGAGCATCGTCAGCAGCCGCTCAGCCGGCGCGCCAATGGTCCGTCATGGGTCGCCGCGCCGCTCACCATTTGCTCAACGTCTTCGGTGCTTTGTGCGTGTCGTCACGTAGATGTCGTTCGATCCGAAACCACCGTCGCGCATCGACGTAAAGAAGAGCGTCTCGCCGTCGGGCGAGATGGCGCCAAGGTTGTCGCTGGCCGCGGTGTTCACGACCGTCCCCAGTGTCTCGGGCTCAGACCAGGGCTCGAGCACGCTCTTCCGCACCGATGAATACAGGTCGGACCCTGCACTTCCGATCCGGTTGGAGTGGAAAAAGATCTCGAGTCCGTCGGCGGTAATCGATGGGTCCGCGTCGGTCGCTTCGCTGTTCAGTTCTTTCACCGGCACCGCCGAGCCGAACGCGTCAGCGACGTAGATGTCGGTAAGGGCGCTGCCGGGCCGAAGACTGTGGAAGAAGAGCTGCGCCAGGCCCCGCTTCCTGTTCTCGAAATAGGCGGGCCCTCCCTCCGAGTCGGCGGTGTTGACCCCAGGACCGAGGGGTACCGGCAACTGCCATCCGTTGTCTCCCAGGTCATCGCTAACGTTCTTCCGGTAGGAAACCCAAATGTCCCCTGGGGCTCGAAAGAAGAACAGATGGTGTTCATTCCGAGAAAGGGCCGGAAAGCCTTCGAAGGCAGCGGTGTTGATATTCGCGCCCAGATTCACGGGCCAGTCCCAGGGAAGGTGCACGCTCTCGCGCCGAGCGACGTACAGGTCGTTATCACCGAAAGCGTCGGGAGGGACGCCCGGGCGATTCGAAACGAAATACAAGGTAAGCCCGTCCTGGGAGATGGCCGGGGCCGCTTCGCCAAATAACGTATTGATGCCCGCCCCAAGGTTGACCGGTGTCGACCACTCGGAACCCTTCGAATCCCGCGAAGCATCGGCCGGTGGCATCAGCATCATGACCATCGCTACCGCACCACATGCTGCTACGAGTTGTCGCATCATTTGAGTGTCCTCCCAGTTGTGCGTGACCACGTTTGGCTCACCTGACGCGAATAAGGAAACGCGGCACGGGAGGTTACAGCCTCAGCGGGAACAGGTATAGGATGCCGCTTTCAGGATGAAATGCCAGACTGTCCACGGTGCGGAGCGGAACTGACCTCCGGCGATCCCGAGGGACTCTGCCCGACGTGTCTGATTCAGGGCGCACTCGGGAGCTCCGGTAGCGACGAGCTCGGGACCGAGGTGCCTCGCCCTGCCCCAGGTGCAGCCCTGGATGACGACTTCGGCCGCTATCGCATTATCAAGTCCCTGGGCGAGGGCGGGATGGGTACGGTGTCTCTCGCCGAGCAGCGTGAACCCATTCGCCGGCGCGTGGCGCTCAAAGTCGTGAAGCTCGGCATGGACACCGCAGCGGTGCTCGCCCGCTTCGCCAACGAACGCCAGGCGCTCGCGATGATGGACCACCCGAACATCGCCCAGATCTTCGACGCCGGCGCGACCAGCAAAGGGCGCCCGTACTTCGTGATGGAGTACATCGAAGGGGCGGTCATCACCCAGTTTTGCGATCGCAAGCGGATGCCGACGAGGGATCGGCTCGCCTTGTTCCTCGCGGTGTGCGATGCGATCCACCACGCGCACCGGAAGGGTGTGATCCACCGCGACGTGAAGCCGTCGAACGTGCTGGTGATGGAACGGGACCGCACGCCGATTCCCAAAGTCATCGACTTCGGAATAGCAAAGGCCACCGACAAGTGGGCTGTGGAGAAGAGCGCGCTCACCCACTTCGGCCAGATCGTGGGGACGCCGGAGTACGCCAGCCCGGAGCAGGTGGACACGATGCAGGGAGACGTCGATGAGAGCTCCGACGTCTATTCGCTCGGCGTGCTCTTGTTCGAGATGCTGATCGGCGCCGTGCCGTTCGACCCCGCGACGTTGCGCAGCGCCGGTCTGGCCGAAATGCTGCGGATCATTCGCGAAGATGAGGCCCCTTCGCTCTCCCGAAAGCTCACCTCGTTGGGCGCCGCGGTGACGCACATTGCCGAGCGTCGGCAGACCGACCCGGTCTCGTTGCGCCGTCTCGTGGACGGCGACCTGAACTCGATCACGATGAAGGCCCTGGAGAAGGCGCGCGAGCGGCGCTACGCGTCGGTCGCTGACCTCGCAGCCGATATCCGGAATTACCTGGAGCACCGGCCTGTGCTGGCCGCGCCGCCGGGCCGGCTGTACCGAACTCGGAAGTTTCTCCGCAGGCACCGGGCTGCCGCTGTCGGCACAGCCGCCGGACTCGCACTCCTCGTGTCGATCGGGGTGACGGCATGGTCGCTCTCCTCTCGCGTGTCGCCGATGAGACCCACGCTGACCGAGAAGGACACCATCGTGCTGGTGGACGTCACGAACCAGACCGGCGATCCGGTCTTCGACGGCGCGCTCCGTCAAGGGTTGTCGTTCGAGCTCGCACAATCGCCATTCGCAGTGATATCGGACACCAAGGTTCAAGAGACCCTGGCGCTGATGGGCCAGCCGAGAGACGCGAGAGTGACTCCGGAGATCGCGCAGCGATCTCGATCGAACAGCGTGCGGCGACTCTGGAGGGGTCGATTACCAGACTTGGCAGCCAATACGTGCTGGGCTTGCGCGCCAGGAACTGCACGACGGGCCGCATCCTCGATCAACAGCAGATCCAGGTGGCTCGGCAAGAGGACATTCTCAACGCCCTGAGTCAGATCGCGCGAAGATTCAGAACCCGGGCAGGCGAATCGCTGCTCACAGTTGAAAAGCACGCGCCCTTGCCCGAAACCACGACATCATCCACGACGCCTTGAGGCGTCCGCCGGAGACGGCCGTCCCTTCGGAAGTCGCGGTGAATCGCTTTCATCGCCGCGCCGTCGAACTCGATCCCGGGTTCGCGATGGCGCACGCCCGGCTGGGACTGAACTCCCTCGGGGAATCAGAGCTGGCGGCCGAGAGCACCAGAAGAGCGTGGCTCCTGCGAGATCGCGTCAGCGATCGCGAAAGGTTCTTCATCGACTTTATCTACGACCGTCAAGTCACGGGAAATCTCGAAAAGGCCTATCAGACGCTCGAATTGTGGTTCAGACGTATCCCCGCACGGAACAACCCAATCCCCATAGTCTGCTTGGCGGCATCTCCACCCATGGGACCGGCCGTTACGAGAGGGCGCTCGAAGCATCTCGAAAGGAAATCGCGGCTGATCCCGACTTTGGGTTGGGGTATGGCAATCTCGCGGGAAGCTATTTCCTCACCGGTCGCTTCGCGGAAGCCGAGAGGACGATTCAGGCGGCTTCCGAGCGCAAGCTGGAGCTCGACCGTCTTGTCGTCATCCGATACAACCTCGCGGTGCTGACGGGTGACCAGGAGCAGATGGCCCGGTCAGTCGCGCTGGCCCGGGGCAAGCGCAGCGTGGAACACCGGATCGCGCACGCGCAGTCCCTCGCGCTGGCTCGTACCGGCCGTTTGGAGGCCGCCAGGCTGTCGTCCAACCGCGCCTGGAGGCGCGGGAGGGAGCGAACCCTCGCATGGCGGTTTTGCAGACCACCGCGTTGCCGCTTCGCCACCGCGCCGAATCTGGTTAGGGTTGAAGCTAACTTCCAACATTACGGCGGCGGTCGCACGGGTGCGCGGCGAGGTGATGGTGCGCGACGGTGGCGATCGTTCTGTCGGGAGAGAGGACCAAGGCCAAGGCTGCCTATGAGACATTCCTGGCCTTGTGGAAGGATGCTGACGCCGATATCCCGGTCCTGAAGCGCGCCAAAGCTGAATACGCGCGGCTGCAGCCGGCACATCAGCGATGAGCGCAGTGTAACCATTGACTTCCAATTCCTTATGCCTGTTGTGGAGCGGCACAGGTTGAGCTCATGACCGGCGATCCCGGAAACACCGCAGGCGGAACGATGCACACGCTGGCGGGGGGATCAGCTTTCCCGACCACATGGTGGACGATGGTGATCGCCCGCCGTTCCCCCGGCCGTGGCTCGCTCCGCTCGGTGTCGCGCTGCGAGCTGGTCGCTTACGCTACGTTCGCCGCCGCGGGTATCCGGCTGACCAAGCGCAGGATCTCACGCAGGAGTTCTTCATCCGCGTGATGGAAGGCCGATATCTCGATCGCGCAACCGAAGGTCCCGCCCGCTGCGATTTTCACGAGCGCTCCCCCCTCCGCTTCGTAGTCCTGAGCGCCGGCAGCACTAGCCACCTTGAAGCCGTTCTTCTGCAAGAGTTCCGCCGCTCGCACCGAGCGCGTCGAGTGATTCGAGACGGTGACGATCACGCGCTCTCGTGGAATCGATGGCAGTCGCGTCTCGAGATCGCCGATCTGCACATTCAGGTAGACGGGGAATCCGCCAATCGAACCGATCTCGTCTGGACGGCGCACGTCGATCACGAGAACATCCGCCGGCCTCGCGAGAAGCGCGTCAACCTCCGCGCGCGTGAGCACATTGACCGGCTGTTGCGCCTGGATCGCAACGGAAACAGACAGGAGCAGAACTATCGAGAGCAGTGTCCGAAACATGTGGATTCCTTCGCCGTACAAAGAAAAAGGCCCGGAAGCGTGAACCTCCGGGCCTTCGATCGGTGGCCGAGCCTGAATGAGATCAGGAGCTAAGGGCTTGAGATGAGGCCCTCCACCGCGCGCGTGTCGCCGGAGACACTTCTGCTGCTGCAACAACAACAGCAACAAGAGAGACGCGGGGCCGTGGGCATCATTGGCATCACTTTGTAGCGCACTGAACGAATCGTCGTCAAAGAAAGTTGACTTCCGACTAGTCGGCCCTGAGCGCGACGATCGGATCCACGCGAAGCGCACGGCGTGCAGGCAGGTACACGGCAAGCACAACGACAGCGACAAGAAACAGCGTGGCGAGCATCAGGGCCGCGGGGTCGGTGGGCGTGACACCATGGAGCAATCCGGCGAGCGTTCTGGCGAAGGCCATTGAGGCGGCGAGGCCAATCGCCACGCCACCGGCGGCAAGCAGAACAGTGCGGCGCATGACGAGCCAGAGCACGGCGCCAGGTTGCGCACCGATGGCCACTCGCAAAGCGATCTCACTCGTGCGGCGCGCCACCCAGAACGCCACCACTCCGTACAGTCCCATTCCCGCGAGGAGCAGCGCGACCCCGGCGAAGCCGCCAAGCAGCTGCATTGCGAATCGTGGGCGTGACAAGTCGTCGGCAACGAAATCGGCAAGAGCGCGGACATCTGCAACCGGCTGATTGGGATCCAGCCGCCGGATCACACCGCTGACGATAGGCGCGACAGACGCGGCATCACCCGTCGACCGAACCGCCAACGCGAAATCACGCGTCGTCACCTGCGGAAACCACCAATAGGCGCTTGGCGGCGCATCCGCGGCCAGCCCGCCAAATCGGACACTGCCAACGATGCCGACGACCCTTCCAGTCAGCGTCTCGTTGTTCCCGCGGTGCCACGTGAGATGCGCACCCACCGCATCTCCGCCGGGCCAGTAGCGGCGGGCCAGCAATTCGTCGATCACGAACACCGGCTCACTCCGCTCGGTATCGTCGCGCCCCGGCAACCGGCCGCTGACGAGCGGGATCCCCATCGCCTCGAAGTACCGTCCGCCGACGATGCTGACCCACGAGAATTTCTGATCTTCGACGTGCGTCTCAGCACGCCCGTCTATCTCGAAGCGATTCGCCGCGCCGCCGCGGCTCATGGGCAGATAGTTGGCGAACCCGGCACGCGACACTTGCGGTTCGTTCTCGAGCAGACGCACGAGTTCCGCACCAAAGACTCGAATCTGCTCTTCGCGCGGATACGCGCCCTCGGAGAGTGCGGTCTTCATGGTGAGGACACGATCCGCATCGAAGCCGGGCGCGATGTGCGTCAGCTGCTGAACCGTGCGCGTCAGAAGGCCTGTGCCCGCGAGAAGCATGAGAGCAAACGCGACCTCGGCAACGATGATTGCGTTGGTGATTCTCGGGTGACGTTGACCCACGACGCCGCGCGTTGCACCTGGCGACGCGCCGCCGATTGCCATTCGCGATACTGAGACGATCCACATCGCCAACGCCGCGACAACTGTGACGACGAATGCGAAGCCAAGCGTCCGCAGGTTGACAATGATCTCCGTCGTTCGCGGGAGGTTCATGCCGGGAGAAATCAGCCCCTGAATGGCGTCTGTCCCCCACCAGGCCAACAGCATCCCCGCAGTCCCGCCGAGACTCGCGAGGGCGACACTCTCGAAAAACAGTTGCCGCACCAGGCGACCGTGGCTCGCGCCCAGCGACCAGCGAACGGCGAACTCTCCCTGCCGTGCCACACTGCGGCTGATCGCCAGATTGGCCACGTTCGCACACGCGATGAACAGCAGGAGCATCACCGCACCGAAGAGCGCAAGCAGCAACGGACGCGCGTCGCGCACTGTTGCTTCCAGAAGCGGAAGCGTCTGGATGCGCCAATCGTGGCTATAGGACGGAAACTGATCCTCGACACGTGCGGCGATCGCCGACAGGTCTGCTTGCGCCTGCTCGAGTGTGGCCCCCGATGCCAGGCGCCCGACAACGTGGAGATCGCCTCCCATCCCTACGAGTTCGCTCGGATCGAGGCGGAGAGGTTGCCACAACTCCGCGCGCGATTCGGCAAACTCGGTCGTGCGGATCGTAAAGGCCTGCGGCATGACGCCGACGATGGTCCGCGTCGCGCCATCGAGGACGATTGATTGGCCCACGACATTCGGATCGCCTCCGAACCGCCGTTGCCACAAGCCATAGCTGAGGGCAACTTCGGGCGCGATCCGGCTCAGATCGCGTTCGGTCGTAAATGTGCGGCCGACGAGTGGAGGCGTTCCGAGCACGGCGAAGAAATTCGTGGTCGCATGGTCCGCAACAACCTGAACAGGCTCGCCGCGACCGGTCAGCGTCGCTCTGGCTTCGTGCCATCCCACCAGATCCGCAAACGTGCCGCTCTGGCGACGCCACTGATCCAGGTAGCCCCGCGACAGACGTGCGCCGGACGTCGGACGCAGCATGACGAGCCGCTCCGGCTCCGGGAAACGCAGCGGGCGAAGCAGCACGGAATCGACGATGGCGAACATCGCAGTGCTCGCCCCGATGCCGAGTGCGAGCGTGGCAAGGGCCGCTAGAGCAAACGCAGGAGCGCGCCTGAGCAGACGTAGCGCGTAGCTGACGTCCTGTTTCATTTGCGCGGGAGCGGCGGCGGCAACGGCGCGGGATCGATGTAGCCACGGGTGCCGTCGGGCCTGATCGGACCCGGTCCGAAACCGAGATGTGCCGCATCGACGTTGTTCTCGCTGCAGGCGTACTCCATGATTTCTTCGTCGGGCTTCCCGAGTACCCACGTGCGCGAGTAGGTGAACGGACGCGTGTAGAACTTCGGATCCTCGATCAGCGTGTCGACGTGAATGTGGTCGGCATCAGGGCGCGTCCATCGCTCGACGACGTGCAATGCGTCACTGTGAGGGTTGGCGTTTTCGTCGATCCAGACCTTTTCGTCCTTGAAGCCGATCGAGTCGATGACGAGCGTGTCGCCTTCCCACTTGCCAAGCTCTTCCCCGAAGAAGGACGGATCGGGATCGTCCGAGTGCTTGCGGTTCGGATCGATCGGGATCAAACGGAAGTAGCTGTACCAATACAGAAACGCGATCTTGTTGTTGCCTTGCAGGACCTCGAACGGAAGACCACTGGCGTTGTGGCGCGGGATTCCACCGATGATGCAGAGGCTCTCGGGATCGATCGTCGCCGTGAGATTGTGCTTGAGGGCGGCCTCTCCGGCCGGCGTCAGCGGCAGCTTCCACCCGGGTAGGTCCTTGCCGATGTTGCCGCCAGGCTTCGTATCGGTGGTGCCCTTCCAATAGCCGCTGAAGTCTGGCTTGCCGTTTGCCATTCGCGGCGTTGGTCGGTTCGACTTGAAGTCCGGCACCTGCATCTGCGCACGGGTCGCGATAGCAGAGAGCGCGAGCGCGAACAAAACAATTGCCGGTATGAGGCCCGCCCTCATCGCTGTCATTGCGGCCCTCCGTCTCCGGCCGAGGCGCCCGAGACGATACGGCCGTCCGCGAGCGTCACACGACGGGCATCCATCAGGTTCGACCCGTTCTTCGCGCGATACCCGTCCACCACGATCGTGTCGCCGAGTTTGAGATCACCGCGCTTGAACCCGCGCCGGCTCAGCGCCCCGGGGGCACCCGACTCACAGGTCCACTTCACCGCGTTTCCCTGCTCGTCCTTCGCATCCAGGTAGAAGTAGATATGCGGATTGGTCCACTCCACCTTGGACAGCGTCCCGGTGACGCGAATCGCTTTGCTGGCATCGAACTCCGCCGCAAACGAATGGTGTGCGAGCAGTTGAGCGCCACTTGCCGTGGCGACCGCCACAACGAGGAGCAACAGAATCTTCTTCATGCCCTACACCATACCCCCGGCTTACCCCCTTTTTGCGTTCCTGGCGGCTGGCAGGTAGAATCTAGTTTCGATGTCCGCCCGAATCTGTCGCCTTTGCGTTTGCTGCTGTTGTAGCAGGACCTGTAATGGGTCCCCGAGGTGACGATCCGGCAATTGGGTGAATAGCAGAACAACCCAGAAACACGCTACGCGATCGAAGCCCGGGGAAACGAACCCGGGCTTTTTTATTGCTCGTCTTAGGAATATGTCGACAGTGACCCTGACCCCTAGCTCGACCGTCGCCTCCCGCCTCGACCATCTGCGGGCACTCGAGGCGGAGAGCATTCACATCTTCCGCGAGGTCGTCGCCGAGTTCGAACGGCCGGTGATGCTCTACTCCATCGGCAAGGACTCGTCGGTCCTGCTGCGGCTTGCGCAGAAGGCGTTCTACCCGGGTCCGATTCCCTTTCCCCTGCTTCACGTCGATACCACCTACAAGTTCCGCGAAATGATCGAGTTCCGTGACGAGATGGCCCGTTCTGTCGGCGCCCGGCTGATCGTCCACACGAACGAGGAAGCGATCGCGGACGGCACGCAGCCCTTCAAGGTCGGCACGCAGCGCTGCTGCGGCCTGCTCAAGACGAAGTCGCTGCTCGATGCGCTCCAGGCCGGGAACTTCGACGCGGCCATCGGCGGCGCCCGCCGCGACGAGGAGCGCTCGCGCGCCAAAGAGCGCATCTTCTCCGTGCGCGATCCGAATGGACAGTGGGACCCGAAGCGTCAGCGTCCCGAGCTCTGGACGCTGCTCAACGCGAAGCTGCGGCCCGGCGAGAGCATCCGGGTGTTCCCGCTCTCGAACTGGACGGAAATCGACGTGTGGAACTACATCCACGCCGAGAACATCCCGATCGTGCCGCTCTACTTCGCAAGGGAGCGCGAGGTGATCGTCCGTGGCGCCTCGCTCATCGTCCAGGAACAACCGTTCGTCGTGACGATGCCCGGAGAGAAGCCGCAGGTGGTCAAGTGCCGCATGCGCTCGCTCGGTTGCTCACCATGCACGGGCGCCATCAAGTCCGACGCAGATACGGTGCCCAAGATCATCGAAGAGCTGATCGCGACGCGCCAGTCCGAACGTCAGCTGCGCATCATCGATCACGACCAGGACGGCTCGATGGAGTTGAAGAAGCGGGAAGGCTACTTCTGATGCCGGAACTGGGAACCCGGACCATGGAATCCAGCCTCCTGAGAATCTGCACGGCCGGCAGCGTGGACGATGGAAAGAGCACGCTGATTGGGCGGTTACTCCACGATTCGCAGTCGGTCTACGAAGACCAGGTGGCGTCGGTCGCCAAGGCGTCGAAGAATCGCAACGCCGGGCCCATCGACTTCTCGCTGTTCACCGACGGCCTGCGCGCCGAGCGCGAACAGGGCATCACGATCGACGTCGCGTATCGCTACTTCGCCACCGCGCGCCGCAAGTTCATCCTCGCGGACACACCCGGTCACGAGCAGTACACGCGGAACATGGCAACGGGCGCATCAACCGCCGACGTCGCCATTCTGCTCATCGACGCGCGCAACGGCGTCCGGACGCAGTCGAAGCGGCATGCACGCATCGCACGCCTGCTCGGCATCACCAACTTCGTGCTCGCCATCAACAAGATGGACCTCGTCGACTTCGATCGCGAGGTCTACGAGAAGATCCTGGACGACTTCAGCGAGTTCCTCACCGGCGCCGCGGTACATGCGATTCCGATGAGCGCGCTCGAGGGCGACAACGTCATCACGCGCAGCGAGCGCACGCCGTACTTCGACGGCCCCCCGCTGCTCGAGTTCCTCGAGACCGTGCAGGTCCATCGCAACCTGCCGGCGGCGCCGTTCCGCTTCCCGGTGCAGATGGTGCTTCGTCCCGACCACGAGTTCCGCGGATACGCGGGGCAGATCGTGTCGGGCAGCGTCAGAACCGGCGATCGCATCACCGCCTGGCCCTCCGGCCGCAGCGCTCGCGTCAAGCGCATCGTCACCTACGACGGCGACCTGGCTATGGGCTTCGCGCCGATGTCGGTGACGCTGACGCTGGACGACGAGATCGACATCAGTCGCGGCGACGTGCTGACGGTGGAACCGGCGTTCGTCGGACAGAAATTCGAGGCGGAGCTGGTGTGGATGGACGAGCGGCCGCTGGATCCGGGTCGCGTGTACCTGCTGAAGCACGGCACGCGCACCGTGACGGCCGAAGTCAATCACGCGCTCGTGCTGAATCAGATCGGCAACGTCCAGATCTCGACGGCACGACCGCTCGTGTTCGATCGCTACGCTGAGAATCGCGCCACCGGCAGCTTCATCCTGATCGATCCGGCCACGCAGTTCACCTGCGGCGCGGGGATGATCACCGATCCGCTTGCGTGCGAGCCGTCGAAGTGCAGGGGGCGCCGCTCACGTTCGCTCAGCGCCTGGCGCACATCGCACGGCGGGCGGCGTCGGATGAAGAGGCCGCCGAGGCCGTGCGCAAGGCGCTCGAGGAGATGCTCACATGACCCGGGATTCGGGACTCGGGGTTCGAGATTCGAACCTCGTGAATCAAGCGAGACACACGGTCGAAGACGCGTTGGCCAGCGCCCAGACGCCCTGCATCACGTCGAGCTTTCAGGCCGAGTGCGTGGTGCTCACGCACATGCTGCGCGAGGTTCGTCCCGACATCCCGGTGCTGTTCCTCGATACGTTCCATCACTTCGAGCAGACGCTGACCTATCGCGACGAGCTCAGTGCGCGCTGGGGATTGAATCTGATCAACCTTGCGCGCGCAGACGCCGAGCGTCGGGTTGTGGCAGGCCGAGAGCACTGAGGCGTGCTGCAAGCGTCACAAGGTGGAGCCGCTGTTCGCTGCACTCGAAGGCTACGACACCTGGTTCACGGCGCTGCGGCGCGATCAGTCGCCGTCACGCGCGAACCTGAAGGAAGTGGAGCCGTTCAATCTCCCGGGGCGGACCATCTCACGCGTCGCGCCGATTGCTGGCTGGACGGCGCGCGACGTGTGGGCGTACGCGAAGGCGCACGACATTCCGCTGCTGCCGCTCTACGAACTGGGCTACACGAGCATCGGCTGCGAGCCGTGCACGGCACTGCCCTTCGATCCGGAAAACCCGCGCTCGGGCCGCTGGCAGGGCCAGAAGCTCGAATGCGGGATTCACATCCAGGCGAAGTAATCCGGTCGTCAGTCCCGCGGTCTCCAGTCCTCGATCGTAGCGGCGGGTCTTTCCTGGCCTGAGCGCAGTCGAAGGCAGACCCGCCGTCGCCGAGCCGTCATCGGGCGCGCAGCTTCGAGAGTTCCGCGCTCAGCTCGTCGAGCAGCTTCTGCATTTCTCGACTGTCCAGCTGCGACGCCGCGCTCTTCGCGGAGAACTCCGACAGCGTCTTCTGCATGACTTCGATCTGCGCCTCGGCAGCGAGCGACTCGATTCGCATCTTCGCCATCTCGGCCTGCGCCTGACGAATCGCTTCCTGCTTGAGGCCCACGTCCGCAGTGGCGCGGCGCAACTCCTCGAAGCTTTCGGCGATCTGTTGCGTCGCACTCTTGATCAACTCGTGGATCGAGTCCGGATCCAGACCGAGCGGCTCCGCGGGCGGAGCCGGTGGCGCGGGAGGTGCCGGAAGTGCCGGCAAGGACCTGCGCGTTCGGCGGTAGCGGAGGCGCGGGCGCTGCAGGCGCTGAGCCCGGCGGCGCGGGCACAGCGAACGGCGGAAGGCACCGGTGGCACGGGCGGCTGCGGTGGTTGAGGCCAGGGCTGGGCCTCGGGCTGCGGCGTGGGTTGAGCCTGCGGTTGCGACGTGGGCCGGCCCTGGGGCCGAGGCGCAGGCTGGGGCCGAGGCGCAGTGTCCTCCACCGCCTTGCGGTCGCGAACGGCAGACGGCAACACCGGAACCTGCGGCGGATTCGACTGCCCACTGTCCGATTGCAGTGACGTCACCAGCCCACTCGCATCGGCGACCGTCAGAGCTGGAGTCACCACGATCGCCGTGACGACGGCCAGCGCCGCTGCGATCGTCCACATGGTCGATCGACGTTCTTTCATCGGCGATTCCCCGAGCAGACGGCGGATCCGATCGACCAGCCGGCCTCCAGATGCATTGAGCGAGAGCATGGGTTGGAGTCCTCTCAATTCTTCGAGTTGAGCGAGTGCTGCCGCATACGCCACTCGATTGCCGCCGGCCTCGACCACCATGTCGTCGCAGCAGTGCTCGCGTTCGATTCGAATCTGCCGCGAGCACCACCAGACTGCCGGGTGGTAGAAGAGAAGCGTTTCGACGAGCGACTGCAGCACGTTGACGAGGTAATCATGCCGGCGCACGTGAGCAAGCTCGTGCGCGAGCACGGCATCGAGGTACGCCGGCATCAGACCGGTGAGCACGCTCGCCGGAAGCAGGATGACCGGTCGCAGGCAACCGACGACGGTCGGCACGCGAACAAGAGTCGATTCGAATACGCGCACGGGCCTGTCGATGCCGAAGCGGTGTGCGAGCGACTGCACTCGAGCGATCACCGTCGCATCAACAGCTCGAGTCGCCCACTTCAGCCGCTCGACGCCGGCCCACGCGACGATGAGCCGCACGGAGAGCAGCAGAACACCGACCAGCCAGACGACGACGGCAGCAGGCAGGAGACGATCGAGTGGCACCGGCGGGCCGACGTTGATTGAGGTTGCCGCGGCCGAGACGATGGCCAGTGAATCCGATCCGCGATCGGCGAGCACTGCGACGAGGGGAACGATCAGCATCAGTGCGAGGCTGAAACACGCCACGGCGTAACGAACGGTGGGTCGCGCGCCGGCAAGCGCACGAAGCGCAAGCGCGGAGGCGATACCGATCACCGTGCCCTGCCAGACGAAATGAATCAGCGCCCAGCCAATCGATTGAACCAGCGGCATGTCGAGCAGCGGATCAGTCACGGTTCTTCTCCTCGTGCTCCTTCAACAGGCGTCGAATCTCACGGAGTTCGTCTGCGGAGGCCGGTTTCACCGCAAGCGCCTGCATGACGAGCTGACTGGGCGAACCGCCAAATGCGCGATCGACCAGGTCTCGAATCAGGTGCCGCTGCGTTTCCTCCTGCGCGACCGCAGCCCGGTACAGATGGACACGGCCATCCTCGTCACGGACGGCAACGCCCTTCTCCGTCATCAGCTGCAGCAGCTTCAGGGTGGTCGTGTAGGCGAAGTCGCGGTCGGCGGAGAGCACGTCATGGACCTGGCGGACGGTGCTCGGGCCGCGTTCCCAGAGGACGCGCAGGATGGATAGCTCGGCGTCGGTGGGTCGTGGAGTCGGGCGACGTGCCATGTCCCGCAGTCTCCTACGATTAATTTCGTAGTGTCAACGAAATTCTTCGTAGCGCTGTTCTCGCGCCTGAAACGGCGGGCCTGAAGGCCCGCCGCTACTGGATACTGCCTCCCCTACTGCTTACTTCGTAAGAGCGGCCAGAACCCAAGAAACACTGCGTGGTAGATGAGGAATGGGAACGTCACGCTGAGGAGTGCGTTGGCAATCCAGACCTCCCTGTCGTATGCCGGCGGTCCGGATGGCAGCGGTCCCGTGACCATCGGGATGAGAGAGATGTACAGGTGCGCAAGAATCAGCCCCACTGCCACGGCGGCGATCGTGTTCATCACGCCTTTGAGGGGCTGGGTCATGCGCGCGAAGAGCGAGTTCTGGAGCATGTTCAGGACGACGATCGATCCGAAGATGAAGGGCACCGAGACCTCGGTCAAGAAGGCCATCGGGTCTGCCCCGGCTCCAGTGACGCCGACCGACATCGCAACCGCCGCACCGATCAACGCAATGGCGGTCCAGACCACGCCCAACACCGGCTGCTTCATGATGGCCGGTACCGATGTGAGTGGCCAGAGATCGAAGCAGAGCACGAGAAACATGACAGCGAGTGCCGTGACGTAGAACACCAGTGCAGACACGCCGTTGAACATGCCCCTTCGGCGCCGACTGGAGATACACCGGCGCTCCCTGCATGAAGTCGTAGTTGAAGAAGACTCGGAAGACGACGTACGTCACGACGTACGCCGCGATAAGCGTCAGCAAACCGCTCACGATCGGGTTCGAGCTCACCCGGTTGAACGGCCAGCCGCCCATCATGATCGTCAGCCAGAACGTCGTGGGCACGACGATGACCGCGTAGTGTGAGGGGATCGGTCCGGGCGGCGCTGCGCCCTCACCCACAAGCATGTGAACGAGCGGCGTGATCACCAGCGTCGCGACCACCGTGACCAACACCAGGATGACGCCCTTCGCTGGCTGACGCAATCCGCTCGCGAATGCGGGATTGCCGCCCCAGAGGACGACGGCGACGACCTGCATGGGAATGAGGCCCAGCATCGTGAACGCGATCCATCCCGCGAACGTCCCAAAATCGAAGAGCGAGATGAACCCCAGAGCGATCGCCATCACGATGGCGCTCGAGAGCAGTCCAAGTGCGGGTTGAGTCACAGAGTCCTCCTCGGTGAGGCGTGCGCACTACCTTGACGTGATGTTGCGGGAGGCCGGGCCCCTGTGCGGGACCCGGCATGATGCGTGGGGAGTATAAAGCCTTCGTGGTCTGCGCGATCGTCGCGTCGTGGACTTCGTGCTAATTCCCTTTGAGCTCCTCGAAGATCACGCCGAAGTTCCCGCCCGGGCCGCCACGGCCACCGGTCAGGTTGTAGTCCTTGAACTTCTCGGGCAGCTTCAAGTCCATCATCGCCTGCTCCGGCGTCTTGCCGGCCTTGAGCGATGCGCGCGCGTGCTCGAGGAACAACCGGTTGAACTCACCGAAGTCGACGAGATCCTGGAACTTCATCAACACCGGCGAATGCCCGTTGATGACGATGTCGACGTTCCTGATACCCTTCGCGGCTTTCGCGATCGTCTCGGGATACGCGATGCCGCTGCCGCCGTTATTGCGATCGATAAGCGGCTGACCCTTGTTGGCAAACGCGTCACCGGCGTGCACGACGCGCGCGTTGCGGTACACGACGAACGTGTCGCCGTTGGTGTGCGCCGGGCCAAAGTAGTACAGGTCGATCGCGTCCTTCCCGCTAAGCAACGTCATCTTGTCCTTGTAGGTGCGATCGGGAAGACCGTGTCTGTTCAACGCCTCCTGGAACGCCGGCATCTTCTGCATGTTCGCGGCGGTGTTCTCCTGCGAGACAATCTCCACGCTCGCCGGAAAGAAGACGTTGCTCCCGTTGTGATCGCCGTGCGTGTGCGTGTTGATGATGTGCGTGATCGGCTTGTCGGTGACCGACTTGACCTGATCGAGGATGCCCTGCCCATTGTTGGGGTTCTTGGTGTCGACGAGGACGACACCCTTATCAGCGATGTACACGCCAGTGTTGCCGCCGGCGCCGAAGATGAAATAGAGATTGTCGGCAACCTTTTCGATCTTGCCGAGCGCCGGACCGCCACCGCCACCACGACCAGCCTGGCCTCCCGCGGCCGGCTGTTGTTGGGCGCCCAGATTCGCAGCCGCTGCCGCGACAACGCCCGCAACCACGATCATGCCGAGCACATACGTGCGTCTCATAGCGTCCCCTCTATGAAGAACTCCAACTCCCAAGGTTCCAACTCCCACACGACACCCTGAGACAGCCGAAGTCCGGAGCCCGATTTCACCGCGCGAATTGTATCTTGTCTGACATCCCGTCTTCCCAGTTGCTCCAGCCCGACGTCATTCCATAGGGCACGCGCTCCAGCACCGCTTCGATTTCGTGCAGGAGCCCCTTCTCGACCTTGAACAGTTCCGCGATCTGCCACGTCCACGGCACCACGGGACCTGCCGTCACCGTGCGCCCGCCCGGGGTCTGGAACGTCCGTGAGGCACCCGCATCGTGATCGAAGAAGACGAACGCGAGCACGAGGCCGCGCTCCTCGTCGACGGCGACGTAGCGACGGTCACGGATCCGGCTGACGAAGTGCAGCAACCCCGACTCGAACTGCTCGCGGCAACTCCACATTCCCGAGTAGTTGCTCGCCGTCTTCGGGTCGGGCTTCCCCTCGCCACCCTTGCTGGGAGCGTTGGTTGACCGGCCGCCGTTCTCGATCCGGTCACAGTCGTCGGCGAACGGATACTGTCCCTTGCCGTCGTTCAGTTGCATGCCGCTGAAGTACATGTTTGCGACGCGCACCAGTTCGGCGCGCGACACCCGATCGGCCGGCGGGGTCACACGGCTGAACGCAGGCCGCGGCTGGCCGAGCGCTTCGAATCCCTTGGCGCCGTTCTCGCTGCGCGCGACCATCGTCTCGATCTCACTGATGCGTCCCTGGTCAACCTTGAGCCGGGTCACGAGGATGACGGGCGAGTTGGCCTCACGCATCGTGATAATCGTGGCCACCTGGCTCGCCGTCGTGTCCGGCAGGTGAATCTTGTAGGTGCCACGGCCCGAGACCGAGTTCCAGAAACCGTCACCCAGCTTGAGGCGCTGCCCGTTCTCGGTGAACTTCACGGTCGCCGACGCGAGCGGAAGCTTCGATGTGATCCTTCGCGACAAGCGCATCGAGGTACTGCTCCGCGATTCCTGTCAGGCACTCGCGGTCACACGTCTGAGCCGCTGCAAGGCCTGTCATCACGATCCACGCGGCAACCACCGCAACTGCCTGAAGTCTCATTGCGCGTTCTCTACCTTCCGGATCCCACCAGACCAAAGTTCTTCTTCAGCCCCTGCCAGTGCGTGTAGTAGTCACGCTCGAGCAGATCCGTTTCCAGCGCGAAGCGGGTCGGACGAATCGGCAGCTGCGTTTCGAACAGAAATACCAGCGTGTCGTCCAGGAACTGTGGCTTCAGTTCCGCCGTCCGCCCGCGCTCGTACGCGTCCGCGTCCGGACCGTGACCTGACATGCAGTTGTGCAGGCTCGTGCTGCCAGGACCGAAGTCGTCTCCCTTGCCGATGTACTTCCCGGCAATCAGCCCGAGAAACTCGCTCGCGACATTTCGGTGGAAAGGCGGTGGACGGAACGTGTGTTCAGCGACGGTCCATCTTGGCGGGAAACATCCAAACTCCATGTTCGAGGTGCCTGGCACAGACGTCGGCGACGCGAGCACACAGTAGATCGACGGATCCGGATGATCGAAGGTGACCGTGTTGATGCACTGAAATTTGTAGAGGTCGTACCTGAACGGCAGGTAGTTGCCACGCCAGGCGACGATGTCGAGTGGAGAGTGATCGATTTCAGCTTCCCACATCCCGCCACCGAACTTGGCGACGAGGCGGAAGTCACCTTCGCGATCTTCGAAGCCGGCGACCGGAGCCTGAAAGTCGCGCGCGTTGGCGAGGCCGAACGTCCCGATGGGGCCAAGGTCGGGCAACCGCAGATTCTGCCCGTAGTTCTCGCAGATGAAACCGCGCACCGGCCCATCCGGAAGCTCGACCCGAAACTTGACGCCGCGAGGGATCAACACCACCTGCCCAGGCGGCGCATCGAGGATCCCGAACTCCGTATGCAACACGAGCGCGCCCGACTGCGGCACGATCAGAAGTTCTCCATCGGCGTTATAGAAAAACCGATCCCGCATGGAAAGATTAGCCGCGTACAGGTGAATTGCCGCACCTGACTGAGCCGCGGGGTCGCCGTTGCCGCCGATCGTGACGATGCCATCCACGAAATCGGTCGGATCTTTGGGGATCGGCATCGCTTTCCAGCGGAGCTGGTTCGGGGTCGGCGGAACTTCGTTGAACGGACCACTACGGATCAATCGCAGGCCGCGCGGCTTGAACGGCTTGTGCATCGCCGACGGCCTGATCCGATAGGTCCAGGTCGAGCGACTCACGCCACGCGGCGCCGTGAACGCAGTGCCGTTCAACTCCTCGATATACAGGCCCAAGGGCGGCTTCTGAGGCGTGTTCTGATCGCGCGGTAGAGCGCCGGCGATCGCCTCAGACGCGAACTCATTGCCGAAGCCCGACAGATATTCCCGTTCTCCAGCCGAGGTAAAACCAGGTGCCTTGGATGACATTGGAACGGTAGGCTATCGCCGCTTCTGTGCAACGTCAACACGGAGCGGCGCGCCGCTTGCTAGGTTCAACGGTGGCGATGCCATTCTCTCGAAAAACGCCGTGAAATAACGCGTGGATCGAGGCACAAAGGTAAGAAAAAAGTTCGTCGCCGCGGAGACTGTTCAGTAGGTTTTGGAGACCAGAAGCGATGGTCCCGGTTGACCGCCCGGTTATACGGCTGTTCACGCAGAACCTCATCTCGGTTCGGTGGGAAACGCGGATTGCCGAGGGACGCGGGCTGGATTTGAAAGTTTTCGGACCTGGCGCCCTGCGACGATCGTATGCGTTTCAGGATGCACTTTCGCTCGTGGAGTATCAGGTTCAATTCGAGCAGCAGTTGCTCTCGAATGGGTACGGCGTGCTGCCACAGAGTGAGCGGCGCACGGGATATGACCGACGCCGGCAAACGCGCTTCACAGAAGACAGGCGCAAACAGTGACGACCGAAGGATCCGGGATGCTCCACATCGTCGCCAAGAACGATTCGCCCACACAGCGCATTTCGCTCGCGAGGCGTCACATCGAGACCGCCATCGCGCACATCAATGACGTCGCACAGACGCGGGTGCTCGAAGCGCGCAGCACATCCGGCGTCGATGAACTTCGCCTGATCGTTCGCGCGCTCGCCGACATCCGCGAGGCGCTCCGCAGTTGCGAGTGGTCAGCGGCAGCCGAGCCAGCAGAAGCCGACCACGCAGAAACGGTTGCCGTCCGCGTCGAGTAAAAACCCTCCCCCTTCGCACCGCACGCCTGTCTTCGATCTACACTTTGCCCCATGCGCAAAGTGGCTCTGTCATTCCCATTCATCCTGACCGCCCTGGCCGTCTGGACCGTGACCGGCGGCGCCGCTGACGCCGATCGCGATTGGCCTGCGTACGCCGGCGACAAGGGCAGCACGAAGTACTCGCCCCTCGATCAGATCAACAAGGACACGATCAAGAACCTGAGGGTCGCGTGGACACGCTCCGGCCTGCCGGAGGAACTGCGTTCGACATTCCCCGATGCGCAGGCAGCGGCGAACTACCAGCACACACCGCTCGTCGTGGGCGGCGTGATGTACATGAGTTCCGCCGTCGGCGCAATCGTCGCTCTCGATCCAACAACTGGGAAGACGCTGTGGTACGACACTCTTCCCCTTCGTCCGGATGGACAAGGCCCCGCGCGCGGCGGCGCCACACGGAGCCTCGCCTACTGGACCGATGGACGCGATGCGCGCATCGTGACCAACGTCGGCGCGAATCTGGTTGCCATCAACGCGAAGACTGGAAAGCGGTACCCCGACTTCGGCGAGAACGGGCAGGTCGATCTCACGAAAGGCTTCGAGCGTCCGATCACCGGGTGGCGCTGGAGCAGCGGGCCGATCGTCGTCAAGGACGTCGTAGTCGTCGCCGGCGTCCCCTCGCCGGCAACGGACATCCTCAACGAACGCGCACGCGCGCCGAAGGAGATGCCGCCAGACGACGTCCGTGGCTACGACGTGCGGACGGGCAAGCTGTTGTGGACCTTTCACGTCGTGCCACGTAAAGGCGAACCGGGAAACGACACGTGGCTCAACGATTCGTGGACGTATTCAGGGAACAGCGGGGCGTGGTCGCTGCTGAGCGCCGACGAAGACCTCGGCTACGTGTATCTGCCGCTCGAAGAAGCGACTGGTGACTACTACGGTGGCACGCGGCCTGGCAACAACCTCTATGCCGAGTCGATCGTCTGCCTCGACGCGCGCACCGGCAAACGCGTGTGGCATTTCCAGACCATTCATCACGGCCTGTGGGACTACGACCTTCCCGCTGCACCCGTCCTCGGCGACATCACGGTCAACGGACGACGGATCAAAGCCGTCGCGCAGGTGTCGAAGCAGGCATTCGTGTATGTCTTCGATCGCGTGACCGGTCAGCCGGTGTGGCCGATCGAAGAGAAGCCGGTGCCGAAAGGAGATGTGCCCGGTGAGTGGTACTCAGCGACGCAGCCGATTCCGTCGAAGCCACCCGCGTTCGATCAGCAGGGAGTCTCTGACAACGATCTGATCGACTTCACGCCGGAGTTGAAGGCTGAAGCGAAGAAGATCGTCAGCGAGTACAAGACCGGCCCGATCTACACACCGCCCGTCCTCCTTGGCAGCGCCGATGGTCCCAAGGGACTCCTGCTCGTGCCGGGAACGAATGGCGGTGCTGACTGGGGTGGCGCCGCGTTCGATCCTGAGTCGGGCATGTTGTACGTGCCGTCTGCCCACATGCCGACGGTCATCGCACTGGGCAAGTCGCAGCATCCGGAGTCGACACTGCCGTACGTGAAGCAGACGGCGTCGTGGCCATTCGGGCCGCAGGGCCTGCCCGATCCGTTCAAGCCGCCGTACTCGCGTCTCGTCGCGATCGACTTGAACAAGGGCGACATCGCGTGGTCGGTCGCGAATGGCGATGGACTGCGCAATCATCCGGCGTTCAAGGGGCTGAATCTTCCGCCGCTCGGCACGCCCGGCCGTCTCGCCGCGCTCGTCACCAAGAGCTTCGTGTTCATGGGTGAAGGGAGCGACAGTGGTGTGGGACTGCCACCTGGTGGTCCGTGGGGCGGCAAGAAATTCCGCGCGTTCGACAAGAAGACGGGCGCGATCGTCTGGGAGATGGAATTGCCCGCTGGCGTCAGCAATGCGCCGATGACCTACATGGCCAAAGGCAAGCAGTACATCGTCGTCGGGATCTCAGGACGGCAGTATCCAGGCGAGCTCGTCGCGCTGGCATTGCCATGACGCTCGGACACGCGCACCTTCTTCGCGCGATCGCATCGGGACTCGCGAGTCTACGGCAAGCGCTTCGAGGACGCGCGTCGACGGGGATCGGTGGCGGCGGGTCTTCAGACCCGCCGTCGATCCAATCACGCGATCGTTACACACTCGTCCGGCGTCCGCTCCGCACGGCGGGAAATTGCTCTCCGCTCAATCCCTCTCGCTCCCGCCGCGAGTAGTACCCGTTTCACACGCCTGCCATCGCGGCATGCACCGCCGGATTCGATTCCATCAGATGGATCGCGCGGCACGAACTCGCGGCGTTGAATCGCTGCGATCAATTTCCGGCTACGCGGTGTAACGCTGTGCTCCGAACGGACGCCGGACCGAGCATGTAACGATCGCGCGCGCTCACGTCGAAGGTCCGTGGGTCGGCCCACTGAATATCTCGCCAGTTAAACTTCAGTTCACGATCAGCGCGATCCGTGGCGGTGGTATTAGCACTGCCGGTGCATGCCGCGATAGCAGACGTCGGCATCGGAAACTACTCGCGGTGAGCGCGTCAGGGTAAGAGCGAAGAGCGATTTCCCGCCGCGCGGAGCGACCGCCCGGAGAGGGCGAGCCGCGAGCCGTAGAAGGCGACATGTGCGTGTACGAAGGCGGGTCAGAAGACCCGCCTCTACAAACTACCTATGTTCGACTCGCCGTGCCCTACGGCGTTGGCGGCGGGGCGTCGCCTTCACGACACGCGGCGTTGTTCGTGTTCGGCACGGTCAGCCCCGTGCCGCCGCAACAGTACACCGTGCATTTTACTGGCGGCTTGTAGGTTGACCTCAACTTCTTCCCGTACTCTGGATACGTCGTTGCCGCGCCACCACGCACCGCTTCGAGCGGCAGATTGAATGTCTCTGCGAACTCGTTGAGATACGGGTTCTCTCCCGGCAGGTAGTGCGGCACGACGCCAGGCGCGCGCGGGATTTCGACCTGCGGTTCACACGGCTCTGGCAACACGCGCGTCTGAGGATCGAGCTCGAACGTCGCATTCCTGATGAACGGCTCTTCGTAGTAGATCGGGTCGTTCAGGATCATCGTGATCGTGAGCATGTCGCCGTGACGCGCGTAGAACTCCGTGATAGTCGCCTGATCGCTGTGCGGCACGCCGTTTCGCCACACGAGCCCGGCCTT
This sequence comes from uncultured Acidobacteriota bacterium, assembly GCA_963772955.1. Taxonomy (GTDB): domain Bacteria; phylum Acidobacteriota; class Vicinamibacteria; order Vicinamibacterales; family UBA2999; genus Gp6-AA40. The sequence goes on from CAVYZF010000003.1 coordinate 417,104, forward strand.
CAGGTGCGTCGTCTGCGCGACGATCGTCCCGCCCTGCCAGACACCGGTCGAAAACCCGCCCGGCGTATGAGGCGAATTCTTCGAGGGATGCGGACGGCCGTCCATCCAGACTGTGTGAGGCGCGCGGTCGACGGTACCAGTCATGTGGAGCGCAACGATCGCGCCAGAGATCGGATCGACTTCGGGCTCGATGCGCACGTTCTGCGGACCCATGACGATGTACTGGGAGGTGTAGAGGATGCATTGCCGCTCGGGCATGTTCTGCATCGACACCTGATAGAGGTCGGCGTACGCCCGCGCTTCGTCGTTGATCGGCAAACCGCTGTAGTCACCGATGTGCGGTCCCGGCGCGCGCTCGACCCAGTCCTCGTGCAGGCGGTTGGCCCACGAGCCTGCGAGGTCGGTGACCTGCCCGCGCGTCGCCGCTGCCGCGGCCTCGACTTGCCCCTGCGCAAACGCCGGCACGCTCGCGAGCATCGCCACGGCAGTCAGCACACTGATCTTCATTCGAGTTCCTCGCACTTCTAGCTCGCCTCGCACGCGGACGGATCCCACTTCGATCCGTTCGCTTCCTTCTTGAAGTTGAGCGACGTGATCCACGTCCGGCTCAGATACATCGGATCCTCGACGACCGTCGTGATCACGATCCACTGCTCTCCTGTTGGCTGACGCAGCAGATCCCAATACTCGGTGAGCGTCGCCTTCTCGCTGAAGGGAACGCCGTTCTTGCGAAGGTAGCCCGCCATCAGCCCTGTGGTCACCGTCTTCAGGTTGCCAGCGCGCTGATCCGGCGGAGGCAGCGGCTGCCCACGACGCCCCTGACGTGCTTCCCACTGCGCCGTCGTGTTGCCCTGGCGTGTCGGTCCGCCCGCCGGCGGCTTCCAGTCGCCGAAGTGCAGGAGGCGTGTCTGCGTGCCCGCATCTGTTTCGACCTTCAGCGTCGTGTCGTCCTGCCATGAGATGCGCAACCGAGTGGGCAGACGCATCAGGCCGGGCGCGCCGTACGCCTTGCACTGATCACCGGCGGCAACGTCCTTCGCCGAGTCCCATGCGTCCGCAACCTTCTTCGCCTCCGCGTTGATCGGAATGCTTGTGTAGTCACCCTTGGGAGGCGTGACCATTCGCCAGCGCCAGTCCTCCGTGACGACAGAGACCCAGTTGCCCGCGAGATCGATTGGCGCCGCGGCACGGGGTGTCGGTGGCGGTTCGGGAGGCGTTTGCCCACGCCCACCCTGGCCTTGTCCGCGCGCCGGCGTCTGCGCGACGGCATTCGACGCGACCAGCGCAACGAGCAGCGCTGTTGCGAATACGAAGTTGCCCGTTCTCACTGTGATTTACTTTCCGCCGAGGTCTTTGTAGACCGCCTCGATGAACTTGTCCGTGGTCCATGCGCCGGTGTTGGCGCCGTACCGCCCACGGAAACCCTTGACCGGATCGGCCTTGCGCACCTGTTCGAGCGTCATGCCCTTGCCGATCCACGACTGAATCCGATCGCGAACGATCGTCACCATGTCGCGATAGTCAACGACATCGGCCTCATGGCTCACGAGACCGTGACCCGGCACGACGATGGTGCCACCTTCCTGCCAGATGAACGGAATCGGCGGCACGGTGATCCCGATGATGCGGTTGAGACTGTCGATGACGCCTTGAATGCTCCCGCCCTTCTCGCGATCGATCACCGGGAAGCGCGTCTGATCGAAGACGTCACCGGTCACCAGCACATCGGAGCGGCGGAAGAACACGATGCTGTCGCCGTCGGTGTGCGCAGCGGGCTGATAGGTCGTGATGATCGCTTCGCCGTTGATGTAGAGATCCTTCTGCATTTCCTCGAGCGCTGACGCGTAGGTGACGGTCGGCCACGCGCCGATCGGAAACGCGGACTTCTCGCCCTCTGGCGCGGCCATCCGCGATTGCACGTTCTCTTCAGCCAGGATCGGTGCTCGTCCACCAGCCGCGCCGATCTCGTTGAGACCGCCGGTCGGAATCACCGACTGCCCGGCTGCCGACACTTCATCGTTGCCGCCAACGTGATCGGGATCGGCGCTGGTGTTGATCACATACCGGATCGGTTTCGTGGACAGCTTGCGAATCTCAGCGAGCACCTGCTTCGCCTTGTCCCCAATCCCGGTATCGACAATCACGATGCCGTCACTTCCCAACTGCACGGCGATGTTCGAGCCGTCGCCGGCGATGACGTAGAAGTTGGGGCGAAGCTGAATGACCTCGAGGGCGTTCGGGTCGGCCGCCGCCTGCTGGCGCGCGATCAGGTTCACGCCGCCGGCGACGACAGCGGCAAGCATCGTGACGAGCGCGGCGAGCGGTGCACGGGACATTCGGTACGTTGATCTCATCAACACATGGTTCTCACGGCGCAATACTGTGAAGGGTCTGACCCTCCTCAATTACGCGGGGGAGTGGACAGGCGTTTCACCTGGTCTCTGGCGTGGCTTCCTCGACGATGCGCTCGACGCGGCCGTCGGCGTGTTTGGCGAATCGCACGGGATCGCGGCCGTGGACTGGCGCCTTGTCGGGCCAGGGCCATCCGCCAAACAACGTGCGTTGATAGTCACTGAACGCACGCTCCAGTTCTTCACGCGTGTTCATGACGAAGGGGCCGTACTGGGCGACAGGTTCACCGATCGGCCGGCCCTGAAGGAGCAGGACATCAGCGGGGCCGTCGACGGCCTCGATCTCGATCGGCTCATCCGCCGTCACCTGCACGGCCGACGGGCCCGTCACGAGTCGTCCTGCGACGCGCAACGAGGTTCCCGCGAAGAAGTTGAGCGTGCGCAACGTGTGCCGGCCGGTCGCAGACGGCACCGTCCACGTCGCGCCCTTCTCGAGAGAGATCGACCAGATCGCGAGATCGGACTCCGGCGTCGACGCCCACGAGTGAGGAGGCGGTGCGAGCGGCATCGTTCCGTCGAGTGACCCGGCGATCACCATGACTTCGGTACGCCGGCTCGCCGCGTCGGTGAATACACGGCGCGGGATCTCGCGATCCCACAGCATCGTGAAGTACGGCTCGACCAGTTTGTCCTTCGACGGAAGATTCAACCAGATCTGAAACAACTCCAGCGTGTTCGGCCCCTCGCGATTGAGCAGCGGAAACATTTCCGAGTGGACGACCCCGGATCCGGCGGTCAGCCACTGCACGTCGCCGGCGCCGAATCGGACCGCGGCACCAAGCGAGTCGGAGTGATCGATGTAGCCGCGGCGAATGATCGTGACCGTCTCGAAACCGCGATGCGGATGCTGCGGGAAGCCGGGCACGATGTCGCCGTGATACATGCGCCAGCCGTCGACACCCTCGAAGTCCTGACCGATGTCGTGCCCGGTCAGCGGCACAGCCGGTCCGTACTGCTCGTTTCCCTGCGGGTAGTGGTCGATGTGGTGCACGCAGAAGAGGAAGGGGTCAACAGTCTGCCAACGATTGCCGAGGGGGCGGATATCCAGAACGGGATCGGCCATTCAAGTCGATCAAAGGTACTTCACTTTTGACCGTCGACGAAGCCGGCGGCGACTGCTTCGGGCGAGCGTCCATCCTGGTCGACCGCCAGATTCATCCGCCGCATGCGGTCGGCGTCGATTGTCCCGCTCAGACCGCGCAGAGCGGCGACGGCGTCAGGGTGCTCGCGGACGAGCCGCGCGCCGGCCAGGATCACGGCGTCATATGGCGGAATCGCATGACGCTCGTCCTCCAGCAGCACGAGGTCGAGCGCGGCGATACGCCCGTCGGTCGAGAACGCTCCGATGAGATCGACCTGGCTGTTCGCGACAGCCTGATACATCAGTGAGGGATCCATGCTGCGTTGTTCGCGGAAGCGCAGGCCGTATCGCTCCCGGATCGCGCGCCATTCCGGCCGATCGAAGAACTCGTAGTCGCCACCCACAGAAAGCCGCGACGCGTAGGGCACCAGATCGCTGAGGCTGCGAACCTTGAGATCCGCAGCGTGCGCACGGCGCATGGCCATCGCGTAGGCGTTTTCGAAGCCGAGCGTACCGACCACCTCGATGCCATGCTCGTCCTGCAAATAGCGGCCAACCTCGCGCAATACGGTGTCACGCTCGACCGAGGACGCCTCCCGACGCATGATCGTGGCCCAAATCGTTCCGGTGTAGTCGACGTACGCATCGATGTCGCCCGCACGAAGCGCATCGAACGCTACGGTCGAACCCAGCGACGACACCACGTCGACTTGATTGCCCGTGGCGGTGGCGACTGTCGTCGAGAGAATCCTCGCAAGGATGTACTGCTCGGTGAACGTCTTCGCTCCGACCACGATACGCGCCGGGCCCGTTCGCGTCGCCGACGTCACGAACGCAATCGAGGCATGCGCGTAGAGCAGGGCGAACACCGCGAGGACGGCGATGATCGAGGAACGTTTACGTGCGAGCACCGCGGCGCCAAGCGCGCGAACCAGGCCATCGAGCGTCAGAGCCAGGGCGGCCGCGGCCACGCATCCCACGAGGACCGCCGTCAGGTTTCTCGTCTGGAGACCCGCGAAGATGTAGTTGCCGAGACTCGGTGCGCCGACTGGCGTCGAGAGCGTGGCCATGCCGACCGTCCACACGGTCGATGTGCGAAGCCCCGCCAGGATCACCGGCAGGGCGAGCGGCAGCTCGACTCGCCACAACTGCTGGCGCGATGTCATCCCCACACCGCGTGCCGCCTCCTTCAGCGCCGGATCGAGACCGGCGAAGCCGGTGACGGTATTCCGCAGCACCGGCAACACGCTGTAGAGCGTCAACCCGATGAACGCTGGAAGAAATCCGATGCTCCGCAGACCGAGCGACGACAACGCGGGTACCATGACCGCGAGCAGCGCGAGGCTGGGAACGGTCTGAATCACGCTGGCGATACCGAGAACAGGACGCTCGAGGCGACGGCTCCGGGTAATGGCGATGCCAAGGGGAATGCTCACCGCGGTCCCGGCCAGCAGCGCGAACAGCGTCAGCTGGAGGTGGGCGGTCAGGTACCCAGGCAGGAGCAGGAGCTGATCTCTCATGAGGGCCTGGCCGCGAGGAGGCCTTCGACCAGTTCCGCCTGCCGCCGTGGTGTGCTCATCAGCTGACGAACGTAGTCGTCGGCCGGCGACTGCAACAGCTCCGACGGTGTGCCGACCTGCACGAGCCGTCCGCCGTGCATCACGGCAATCCGATCGCCCATGAGCAGCGCTTCCACCATGTCGTGCGTGACGAAGATCGCCGTGAGCGACAGGCGCCGGCGAATGCGCAGGAAGGACTGTTGCAGGCGATCGCGCGTCAGCGGGTCGAGCGCACCGAACGGCTCATCGAGCAGCATCAAACGAGGCGAGGCCGCGAGCGCACGCGCCACGCCGACGCGCTGCTGCTCTCCTCCCGACAGCTCGTCTGGATGTCGATCGCGCACAAGCCCTGGATCGAGCTCCACCAGTTCCAGCAGCTCGTTGACCCGTGCGCCAACGCGAGCGCGATCCCATCCGAGCAGCGTCAACGTGACGCCCACGTTTTCGCCGATGGTCATGTGCGGGAAGAGACCAACACGTTGGAAGACATATCCGATTCGGCGCCGCAACTCGTGCGCCGGGATCGCGCCGGCATCCTCGCCGTCGATCAGCACGCGACCAGCAGTCGGCTCGATCAGCCGGTTCACCATCTTGAGCGTGGTCGTCTTGCCGGATCCCGAGCCTCCGAGCAACACGACCAGCTCACCTTCCTTCACCTTCAGCGAAAGGCGATCGACGGCGGTGACCTGCCCGTAGCGTCGTGTCAGATCCTGCGCCTCAATCACGTCTCAATCCTCTGTGCATCGGTGATTTTGGTGGTCTTTGATTGATTGGTTGGCGAATTTTGATTCGTGACTGGGGATCTAGCTCTGAAACAACAATCACGGGTTCAACAATCACCAACGATTCAACAATCAGACATCACGAAATCAACGATTGGCAACCGCCAGCACGTCATTTGCTCCTCTCACCCCCGGCGGCTGTCTGACCGTGTCATTTCCGTGCATCGGTGCGCGGGGTCGATCACGGAACCGTCAGTTCGCCCACGCAATCGGAAGTTGAAGCAGGAGGTCCGAGATGATTCGTCATGCCGCAGCCGTCGTCATCGTTCTGCTGTTGAGCCCGTCGTGGGTGACGGCCCAGAGCACTGAACTGACAATCAACGTGTCGTCGGCCAGTGTGCACAAGGCGCCGAGCACTGCCAGCCCGGTGATCGGTCAGGCCGCCCGCGGCGCCAGGCTCCAGGTGACTCGCAACGTTGGCGACTGGGTGAAGGTCGCGTGGCCGTCTGCTGCGGACGGTGTCGGCTACGTGCGCGTGAGCGTCGGCAGCGTATCAAACGGCACCGCTTCGAACGGCACCGTCGCGCCCACAGCGCCGCTGCCGAACAATGCGACTGCCAAGAGTGCCGGCGTCCAGCCATCTCAGCGCGTGGTAACCACGCCAGTCGTCGTGCCCGTCGAGCCAGCACAGGCACAGACCGGGAATCGCCTGCCCGTTCGCACCACGTCACCGTCATCGACGGGAACGACCCACAAATTCGGCGTGGGCGCGTTAATGGGAGGTCCGTCGTTCGGCCTCGGCGTCACCGCGCGCGGCTGGTCGCGCAAGCGGCTCGGCGTGCAGTTCGACGTCGCGCACTACAACGTCTCGAGCCCGATCGACCTGGGTTCGATGTCGTCAACCGAGTTCGGCCCGAGCGTGCTGTTCTCGTTCAACGATCACGTCGCGGACTACACGTGGCTGCGTCCGTACATCGGTGCCGGTATGAACTTCTACAAGTCGTCGCTCACCAGCCCTCTGCTCGGCGACATGTCGGACTCGCGCTACGGGTCGCAGATGTTCGGCGGCGGCGAGTTGTCGTTCGCCAGCGTGCCGAAGTTCGCGATCAGCACGCAGGTGAGCTACCGCTGGTTCAACGAGGCCCGGGTGGGATACGACCTGGGCGGCGTGGGAGTGAGCCTCGCCGGGCACTGGTACATGAAATAAGCGGTCCGATGGGACGACGGGGCGAAGGTGCGAAGGTCCAGTACGGGGTCCGACGGTCAGGTCCGACGGTCAGGTTCGAGAGTCAGGTGGACCGTCGCACTCTGGACCGGACCATCGCACCGTCGTCCCCTCGCCCCGTCGGACCGCTGACTAGTGTGCAGCCACTGGAACTTCCTGATGCTCTCTTGCGAGACGACGACGCATCAGGCGAGCACGGGCACCCTCGATGTAGACGTAGTAGACAGGCGTGATGTAAAGCGTCAGCAACTGCGACACCAGGAGACCACCGACCACTGCAAGGCCCAGCGGGCGGCGCGATTCGGCGCCCGCACCCAGTCCCAACGCAATCGGCAACGTCCCCACGAGCGCGGCCATCGTCGTCATCATGATCGGCCGGAACCTGACGAGACATGCTTCGTGGATGGCTTCCGCGGCCGACTTCCCCTGCCGCTGCAGGTCCACGGCGAAGTCCACCATCATGATGCCGTTCTTCTTGACCAGGCCGACGAGCATGATCACGCCGACGAACGCGTAGAGGTTCAGCTCGGTCTTGAAGACGATGAGTGTCAGCAACGCGCCAAGACCCGCTGCCGGAAGACCAGAGAGAATCGTGAGCGGGTGCGTGAAGCTCTCATACAGCACCCCGAGCACGATGTAGATGACGACAATCGCCATCGCGAGAACCAGACCGAGACCGCGCAGCGAATCCTGGAACGCCTGCGCCGTTCCCTGGAACGCGAGATTGATCGTCGCCGGCAGCGTCGAGGCCGCCATCGACTGAACCTGGTTCACCGCGTCGCCGAGTGCGAAGCCCGGCGCAAGGTTGAACGCGATGGTCACGGCCGGAAGCTGACCGAAGTGATTCACCTGGAACGGACCGACTTCAGTCTTCACGCGCGCAACGGACTCGAGTGGAATCAGCCGGCCGTTGTTCGCGCGAATGTAGAGCAGCGACATCGCCCCGGGATCGCGCTGGAACTGCGGCGCCACACGCAGAATGACCTGGTACTGATTGTTCGGCGCGAAAATCTGAGAGACCTGCCGCGTGCCGTACGCGTTGTAGAGCGCGTTCTCCACCTGTGTGGCAGACAGACCGAGCGTCGACAGCTTGTCGCGATTCATCTCGACGGTCACCTGCGGGTTGTTCAACTGCAGGTCGCTGTTGACGTCTTCGAATCCAGGCGTCTGCCGAATCTTCGCTTCGAACACCGGCGCCCACTTGTACAACTCGGCGGTGTCGGTGTCCTGCATCGTGAACTGATACAGCGCGCGGTTCTGCCCACCTCCACCGAGATTGATCGGCGGCTGGTTCACCATGAACGAGCGGATGCCGGGAATCTCGGCCAGCTTCGGGCGCAATTCGGCAATCACCTGGTCGACGCTCATCGAACGCTCGGCGCGCGGCTTCAGCTCGACGAACATGCGTCCCTGATTGGAGCCGCCGGTCGCGTTGTTCCCCATCTGGCCGACGTTCACGCCCGCGCTGGCGATGTTGGGATCCTTCAACAAGACGTCGGCCACCTGCAGTTGGTGGCGAACCATCTCATCGAAGCTGATGCCCTGCGCCCCTTCGGTGTTGACGTTGAATCGTCCCTGGTCTTCGCTCGGCAGAAAGCCCTTCGGCACTGCGATGAACAGATACACGGTCGCAACCATCAGAGCCACTGAGATGGTCGCAGTAATGAACCGATATCTCAGGGCAACGCGAAGCGTCACGCTGTACGCACCGCGCCACGTATCGAATACCCACTCGAACAGGTTGTAGAGGCGGCCGTGATTCTGCACATGCGGCGGCCGGAGGAATCGGCTGCACAGCATGGGCGTCAGGCTGATCGAGACAAAGCCCGAGATCAGAATCGCCGCGGTAATGGTGATCGCAAACTCGTGCAACAGGCGACCGACGATGCCGCCCATGAACAGCACCGGGATGAACACGGCGACGAGCGACAGCGTCATCGACAGAATCGTGAACGCCACTTCCTTCGAGCCATCGAAGGCAGCCTGCATGGCGTTCTTGCCCATCTCCATGTGGCGGACGATGTTCTCCAGCATCACGATCGCATCGTCGACGACGAACCCGACGGAGAGGGTGAGGGCCATCAGGGACAGATTGTCGAGGCTGTATCCGAGCAGATACATCACCGCGAAGGTCCCGACGAGCGAGCACGGGAGCGCGAGGCTCGGGATAATCGTGGCGGAGAGGTTGCGAAGGAACAGGAAGATCACGAGCACGACCAGCGCGACCGTGATCATGAGCGTGAGCTTCACGTCGTGCACCGACTCGCGAATCGTGAGGGCGCGATCGCTGCGGACGTCGAGCGTGACCGACGCCGGCAACTGCTCGCGGATGGTTGGCAGCAACGCCTTGATCCGATCGACGGTCTCGACCACGTTCACGCCGGGCTGCTTCTGCACCGGCAGGTAGATACAGCGTTCACCGTTCTGCCAGCTGGCCGTCTTGTCGTTTTCGACCCCGTCGTAGACGTGCGCAACTTCGTCCAGGCGGACGGGCATGCCATTGCGGTAGGCGATGATCGTCGGCCCGTACGCGGCGGCACGCATCAACTGGCCGTTGGACCGGACCACGAACGTGCGCTCACCGTAGATCGTGCCTGTCGGCAGATTCGAGTTTGCGTTGTTGATGGCGTTGGCAACCTCGTCGATACCGATCGAGCGCGCCGCCAGCTCGCGCGGGTCCACGTCGACGCGGACCGCGAACTTCTGCGACCCGAAGATATTGACCTGCGCCACGCCGCTGACCATCGAGATGCGCTGCGCGACCTGCGACTGGGCGATCTCATCGAGCACCGCGAGCGACAGCGTCGACGACCGCAGGACAATGAAGAAGATCGACTGATCCGCCGGGTTGACCTTCTGATAAGAAGGCGGGGACGGCATCTCCGGTGGGAGCTGCCGTGAGGCGCGGCCGATCATCGACTGAACGTCCTGGGCGGCGGCGTCGATGTTCTTGTTGATGTCGAACTGAATGGTGATGTCGGTGCCGCCCTGCGTGCTGGTGGAATTGATGCTGGTGACCCCGGCAATCGACGTGAACTGCTTTTCCAGCGGAAGGGCGACCGAGGCGGCCATCGTCTCGGGACTGGCACCGGGCAGCGATGCCTGGACTCGGATGGACGGGAAATCAACGCTCGGCAGATCGGCGACCGGCAGAACCTGGTAGGCGAGCCCGCCGAACACCAGGATTCCGAGCATCAAGAGCGTCGTGGTGACCGGACGCTTGATGAACAGTGCCGACATATTCATGGCGCGCCCTTTCGATCGTCCTGCGGCTGGCTTTGATTCGCCTGCTGGTTGCTGTCTCCCTTGACGCTGATGCGGCTTCCAGGAACGAGCCGCAGATGGCCGTCGGTGACCACCGTATCGCCCGGCTGCACCCCGCCGCTCGCGAGCACGGTCTCGCTCGCGCTTGCGCGCTGCACCGTGACAGGACGCATTTCAACGGTCTGGTCCGGCTTGACCACGAACACGAACGTGCCCTGCTGGCCGTTCTGCACTGCAACCGACGGCACGACGATCGCCTTCGGATCGGTCGTCAGCGTCACGACGACGTTGACGTACTGGCCCGGCCAGAGCCGACGATCCGTGTTGGCGAACGTGCCTTTGACACGAATCGTGCCGCTGTTCTCGTCAACCGCGTTGTCGATGAAGGCGATCCTGCCAACAGCGGCGGGACCCTCGTCGTTGGGCGGTGTCGCCCTGACGGCAAGCGCGCCGAGAGCGAGGTAGCGCTTCAACTCGGAAAGACGTGATTCCGGCACTGAGAACGACACCGACATCGGCATGACCTGGTTGATGGTCACGAGCGCAGTCTGATCGTTGGCGCGCACGAGGTTGCCCTCATGCACTGCCAGAGCGCCGGTACGACCGGAGATCGGCGCCTTGATCGTGGCGTAGTCCAACTGCACGCTCGCGTTCTCGACCGCAGCTTTGTCCGCGTTGACCGTTGCGTTGAGCGCAGCCATGTCCGCCCGCGACGTGTCCAGCTGCTCGCGCGGTGCGATGCCGCGCTTCGCGAGATCCTCGTAGCGTTTGGTCATGAGCGCAGCGTTCTCGGCCCGCGCCATGTCGCGTTCGAGATTTGCCTGCGCTTCGCGGAGCGCCAACTCGAGCGGCCGACGATCCAGCGTGAACAGCACCTGACCCTGCTGCACATCGTCGCCTTCGGTGAAGTTGACCTTCTCGAGCAGCCCGGTGATCTGGGAACGGATCCCGACGTTCGAAAACGCCTCTGCCGTGCCGATGACCGTGATCTCGATCGGCATCGCCTTGGTGAGGACAGGCGCAACCGTCACCGGCACCGCACCACCACCACGGCCACCGCCGCGGCCTGAGGCGGCCGACGCCGCGCTGGCGGCCGGATCTTCCGCGGCACAACCAGCCGCAGCGACCGACGCGGCCGCAACCGTTGCAACAAGAAGGAGTCGAATGAAGCCCATGCGTGGTTCCGGTATGCCGATATAAATGCCCAGACGGATCTTAGTCGGTCCGCGACCGCCATTGATGCTTACTGCGAATTTCTGTCTTCTGCTTACTGAACGGGCTCGATCTTGAGCACCGCCCCTTCTTTCTCGTCGGTCAGGAGGTACAAGAGGCCGTCGGGACCCTGGCGAACCTCTCGAATACGCTGCCGTAACTCGACGAGCAGTGATTCGCGCCGCAGTTCCTCCATTTTTTCGTTGAAGAGAATCCGCTCGAGGTGCCCTGTCCCCGGAATCTCGCCGGTGCGAAGAGCGCCCACGAACACATCACCTTTCCATTTGGGGAACTTGTCGCCCGTGTAAAAAGCCATACCGGAGGCCGCAATCGATGGGACCCAGAACACGAGCGGCGGCTCGAACCCGGCGTGCCCTGGAATCTCCGACTGCCACGGGCCGGTGTACTGACGGCCGTAGCTGACGATCGGCCAGCCGTAGTTCCGGCCTGGCTTGAGGATGTTGATCTCGTCACCGCCGTTGGGCCCGTTCTCGTTGAGCCACATCTCGCCGGTCGCCGGATTCACCGCAAGACCGAGCGCGCTGCGATGGCCGAGCGTGTACACCTCGGGCCGGTGATTGGGTTTGCCAACAAACGGATTGTCCTTCGGGATGCTGCCGTCGTCGCGCACGCGGAGGACCTTGCCACCTTGCGTGTTCGGGTTCTGCGGATCCTTCGGGTCCTGCGGGTCGGTGCCGGTCGTCGTGACGTACAGGTCGCCGTCGCGACCGAACGCGATCCGTGTCGTGCCGGCGCGATCCAGCACGAGGACGTCCTTCACCTCGGTCAGCGCCTTCCCGTCGAAGCGGCCTCGTGCGACCGCAACCGTCCTGCGCTTCTCGTCGAGTGGCTTGGTGTACGAAAGATAGACCAGGCGATTCTGGGCAAACTGCGGATGGAGGGCGACATCCATGTAGCCGTGCACCGCTCCCGGCAAGCCCGACTCGCCCGTCCAGTACGACACGGGTGCGCCAGCAACGGGCTGGGGATCGAGCACGCCATTGCGGATCACGCGCAGGCGCCCGGCGCGTTCGGTGACGAGCATTGTCACGCCGCCCGCCCCGAGCGGAGTCGAGGGGTCCGGAAGGAACGCCAGGGCCCACGGGTATTCGAGCGCACGTGTGACTGCTGACACGCGAATGCGCTGCCCCTCACCCGTGTCGAATTCAACCGGCTTGGCCGGCAACGTGTGACCAGCGAGCCCCGACGGCGCGACGGGGATGCCGCCGCGGAACTCCACCTTCTGCTGGCCTGCTCCCGCGTGGATTCCGAAGGCGACAACCCCCAGCGCGGCGAAGACGATCCAAAGACGATAGTCGTGCGGCATACGCAGCCTGTTCATAAGCTCAACGCCCTCCGGAAGCGATCAGTATAGGCCGTACGCCCGGGACTCGGGATTCGGGGTTCGGGTTCGGGGTTCGGGGTTCGGGGTTCGGGGTTCGGGGTTCGGGGTTCGGAACTCAGGGTGAAGAATCCGGGGCAGAATAGCCCCCGATGGCGTCTCCTCTCCCGTCGACCGAGGCGAATCCGACGGCCCACGACGCGCGGCGGGTCGCGCTTGCCGGCGGGATTGGCACCACGATCGAGTGGTACGACTTCTTCATCTACGGGACTGCCGCGGCGGTCGTTTTCGCGCCGCAGTTCTTTCCTCAGGTGTCGGATCTCGCCGGGACGCTCGCCGCGTTCGGCACGTTCGCCATCGGCTTCATCGCGCGTCCGCTCGGTGGCGTGGCAATGGGTCACTACGGCGATCGTCTTGGCCGCAAGTCGATGCTGGTCTGGTCCCTGATGTTGATGGGGCTCTCGACGCTCGGCATCGGCCTGCTGCCGAACTACGGGCAGCTTGGGGTGTGGGCACCGATCCTGCTCGTTACGTTCCGATTCGTGCAGGGCTTTGCGCTGGGTGGTGAATGGGGCGGTGCCGTCCTCATGTCAGTCGAGCACGCACCGCAATCACGTCGCGGGTTCTTCGGGAGCTTCGTCGCGCTGGGGTTACCGGCAGGAATCATCCTGTCCAATCTCGTATTCCTCGTGACGTCCAGCGCAGTGTCACCGGCAGCGTTCGCCAACTGGGCCTGGCGCATTCCGTTCATCGCCAGCGCGGTGCTCGTGGCCGTGGGGCTCTGGGTTCGTATGGGACTGGCCGAGAGCCCGATCTTCGCGCAAGTGCTCAAGGCAGCGTCCGCGAGAAAGATGCCGATCGTCGATGTGCTTCGCTATGACGCGCGCGCGGTCCTGCTCGCGGCGGGCAGCTACATCGGCATCAGCACACTGGGCTACATCGTGATCGTGTACTTCGTGTTGTACGCGACGCGCGTGCTCAAGTTTCCGCTGACGACGACGCTCGCGCTGCTGCTCATTGCCGCGCTGCTGTTTGCCGTCTCGATCTTCGCCTCTGCCGTCTTGTCCGATCGCTTCGGCCGGAGACGAATCATGCAGTGGGGTAACGGCGCGCTCGTGCTCTGGTCGATCGTGTTCTTCCCGCTGGCGGATACTGGATCGGTGTTCCTCGCTGGGCTCGCGCTCTGCGGGATACTTGTGATCCAGGGCGCGTACATCGGCCCGCAGCCTGCCGTTTTCTCGGAGCTCTTCCCGACAGCCACGCGCTACAGCGGCGCGTCGCTGAGTTTGACGCTCGGAACGATTCTCGGCGGCGCGCTCTCCCCCGTCATTGCCACCTCGCTCTTCAGCGCAACCGGGGACTCCACGCTCATCACGATCTACATCACCGCGATGTCGCTCATTTCCTGGCTCTCGACGCTCGCGTTGACGGAGACGTATCGGCGAGACTTGTCAGCGTAGATCTGAGCGAACGGTGCGACGGGACGAAGGGGCGGAGGTGCGAAGGTGCGGTCCGAGGTGCGAGGGTCGAGTCCGACGGACGACGGAGCGACCATCGGACCATCGCACTGGACCACCGAACCTTCGGTACTGGACCATCGCACCGTCGCCCCTTCGTCCCTTCGGACCGCTAGATGTACTCAAGCAGCTCCTTGCGCACCGTATGCCAAAAGTCATGGATAGTCGCATGCTGACTTCGATTCTGTATTTGCACATCGCCGGAGGTTCTGCCGCCCTGCTCTCGATGCTCATTCCGCTCGTGACGAAGAAGGGCGGACAGAGCCATCGCCGCGCCGGCTGGGTCTTCGTGAGCGGCATGGCCGTCGTGTCGATCACCGCACTGCTGCTTGCAGGCACGAGGTGGGCAACCGACCCGACGCCACGAGGCCGCGACGCCGGGGCGTTCCTGTTCTTTGTCTCAATCCTGACGGCGACGAGTGTTTCAGGTGGCGTCAGGGTACTGCGCGCGAAGACACGAACTGCCCGACACCACCATCTGTGGGACATCGGGCTGCCGGCTCTCCTGACAGCGTCGAGCATCGCAGCCGCGGTCCACGGGCTGAGCACCGGGAATTACCGCTTCATGGCCTTCTCTGCGATCGGCCTCTTTACCGGCGGTGGCCATCTTGCCTATTGGATGACACCTCCGACGCATCCGATGCACTGGTGGTTCGAGCACATGTCGAGCATGCTGGCTGCCTGCATCGCCGCGACCACGGCGTTCCTGGTGGTCAACGCCAGCAATCTCGGGATGGCAACGTTTTCACTTATGGTGTGGTTGACGCCGTCAATCATCGGCGTGCCGGCGATTGCGATCTGGACGCGCTACTACCGGCGGAAGTTCGCTCCCGCCGCCCGGCGCACTGTTACCGCGAGCCTCTGACTCGCCTACTCGCTCCGCAACACGCGCTGCGGATCGCGTCGAGTGGCACGGCGCGCCGGGCCATCAACCTCTGCGACAGCGCGCCTCAACTCAGGCACCATTGCCAGGACTGGCGCACGAGACCAATCTGCTGTGTCAGACCGGCGAAAGCTTCTTGAGCGACCGCGCCATCTCGGTGACACGCTGTCCGTACTCACGGGCCGCGGTGATCGGATCGCCCGATTCCGTCTTCGCGGGGACGACGACCATGCCGGCGCAGGCCGCCGCGGCGTAGATGGGTCTCAGGGCCGATTCCTCGTCACGCGGTGCAAGCGGCGCCGCGATCTTGCCGCGCATCGAGGCAATCGACGGAAGCGACGCGCAGTACGATTCGATCTCGGCGCATGAGTCCGGCGGCGTCGCCAGCACGATGACATCGGCCCACTGCGGATCCGCCGGACGAGGCGCGACGTAGTCGCGGTTCATTCGATCGAGGTTCTCGCGCCACGCGGGAGTCGCGTCGATCGTCTTCGCGTCGGCGTGGTCGGCGACACGGCGCAGCCGGATGTTGGCGCGAGCCTGAATCGCACCGACACCCGTCGCGAGAGCGATTCGCTCCGCGTTGCCGTATCGCGAATAAAACACAACGAGGACGTTGACGTCGGGCATGGGTCTGGCTCTGGACTTTGGGCTCTCGGCTCCGGGAGCTAGGCGAGGTCGAACAACAACAGCTCGGACTCGCCGCCATTGGTCCCACGGAGTCGCAATACAGATTCCTCGCTGACGGCGAGGCCGTCGCCTTCCTTCATCGCGACACCGTTGACATCGATCGCACCGGTTGCGACCTGCACCCACGCGTGGCGCCCGGGGCGGATCGCATGGTCGATCGAGTCACCTGCGCCGAGCACCGCCGCGTACATGCGCGCATCCTGATTGATGAACGCGGCCGCTGGATCACTGGTCCTGTCAGGTCCCGCGATGAGGCGCAACGCGCCCCGCTTTTCGGACGAGGGGTACGCGAACTGCTGGTACGACGGCTTCAGATCCTCGACCGCAGGGATGATCCAGATCTGAAGGAAGTGAGTCGGCGACGTCGCCGATGCGTTGAACTCGCTGTGGATCACACCGGAGCCGGCGCTCATCGCCTGCACTTCATTCGGACCGAGGACGTGCTGTTCGCCCATGCTGTCCTTGTGCGCAAGCCCGCCGTCGATCACATAGGACAGGATCTCCATATCGCGATGGCCGTGCGCACCGAAGCCCTTGCCGGCAGCGACACGATCGTCGTTCAGCACGCGCAGCGCCCGAAACCCCATGTGCTTCGGGTCGTTGTACCCGCCGAACGAAAACGTGTGATAGCTGTTCAGCCACCCCAGATCGGTGTGGCCGCGGTCCTCTGCTTTTCGAAGCGTCTGCATGTCCTCATACTAACGCTGCTGGGAGTATGCGGTATGCAGTCGGCGGTATGCGGCAACAGACTCGCCTACTGCCGACTGCCTGCCGCCTACGAGAAGCGTCAGATATTGAACGACAGCGTGGTGCCGGTCAGCGTAGACGGAAACACCCTGAGCGGGCTGTTGGCCGGGCCGTTGGCTACTCCTCCGGCGGTCGTGTACTTGGAACCGTGACACGGGCAGGTGTAGAGCTGCCCGTTGAAGCTGTCGACCGTGCAGCCTTCGTGAGTACACACGGCCGTCAACGCAGTGAACGCCGTCGTTGAATCACGGAAGACGAGGAAGACGTTGGGTTGTACCGTTGCAGGGACCTGGACCAGCGCCGCGCTGCCTGGATTGGCCAGCGAACCACTCACCGACACCGAGACCGTTCGACCGGCGACGGTCCCGTTGATCAGAGGCAACGCCGAAGTAGTGCCGCCACCACCTGACGGACCGGCCGGATTGCTGTCATCACCGCCGCCACACGCGGGTAGCAACGCACTCACAGCAACAAGCGACGCAGCCTGACAGGCGTGCGCGCAGAACTGCCGACGCGAGGGTTCAGACACGTGCTCTGACGAGAGTGTGATCACGTTCGGCAGCTGCCGATTCGCTGTTGTCACAAGTCGCTCCTTGTCGAAAGACCTGACGCCATGGGCAATAGTCGTGCCTGATCTCGACAACGCGAGTTCCTGAGGAAACCTCGAACGCGGACATGTGCAGTCCAACAAGACCGATACGCTCGTCCAAAAAGATGCACGGTTGATCGCTCGCAGTGGACACTTGAGCTGTTCTCACGGCGAGCGTTCGCATAGACTCCGCCTACTGGAAGCGGGCTGCCGTCGCAGCACCGTGCGCCTCGACTCATGCCGAAAATTCTCGCGCTGTCCTCCGCCATCCCGCCGCATCGAATGGATCAGGCATTCGCCCGCCGCGAGATGGCGCGGCTCTGTGAGGGGCAACCACACCTCGAACGTTTGCTTCCGGTGTTCGACCGAACTGGCGTCGACACACGACATCTTGTCCACGAACCCGAGTGGTACCTGGAGTCTCGTTCGTTCGAAGAGCGAAACGAGGATTACGCCGCCAGGGCACTCGAGCTGGCGCAGACAGCCGTGCGTTCGTGCTTCACGCAGTCAGGTACGAGGCCCGACGAGATCGACCAGATCTTTGTCGTCACCACGACGGGGCTCACGACGCCCAGCCTGGATGCGTTGCTTGCCAGCTGTCTGGGCCTGCGCCCGGACGTGCGGCGATCTCCCCTGTTCGGGCTCGGATGCGCAGGCGGCGCGGGCGCACTCATTCGCGCGTGCGATGTGCTGTCATCGCGCCCGCGCGACAAGGCGCTCGTCGTGTCGGTGGAGCTCGGAAGCCTGATCTTTTCGAAGCAGGCGCAGACCCCAACCGACCTCGTTGGCGTCGCGCTCTTCGGCGACGGCGCAGCAGCGGCATTGCTCGGTGGCGACGACACGCCCGAACCAGGCATTCGGATCTCGCACACGCGCACACACCTGTTCAAGGACTCCCGGCACCTCATGGGATGGCGCTTCACTGAAGACGGCATGCGGCTGGTGCTGTCGCGCGACATCCCGTCGCTCGTCGGCTCGCGGGTCGCGCCCGTCGTTCACGAGTTCCTGCAGGACGCGGGGCTGTCGTTCGCCAATATCAGGCATCACATCCTGCATCCCGGTGGCGCGAAGGTGATGTCCACGTATCGATCGGCCTTCGGTCTCTCCGACGAAGCCCTGTCGATTGCGCGCGACTGCATGCGTCGGTTCGGCAATCTGTCGAGTGCCGCGGTGCTCGTCATGCTGAGCAATCTCGTCGCCAGCGGGGCGCCGAAGTCTGGCGACAACGGACTGATGCTGGCGCTCGGTCCGGGATTCGCCGCCGAAATGCTGGCGATCGTGTGGTAGCAGACGTCGCGATTGCCGGCGGCGGACCGGCGGGCGCTGCGCTCGCAATCGAGTTGGGACGCCGGGGCGTACGCGTCAACTTGTACGAGAAGGCCCGCCATCCGCGGCTCAAGGCGTGCGGAGAAGGCCTGCTCCCGCACGGCGTCACCGCGCTGCACGCGATTGCTGGACTGCCCGATGCGCCACGCGTTCGCGGCCTGCGCTTCGTCGCCGGCAGCGCATCGACAGATGCCGACTTCCCCGACGGCTTCGGCCTGGTTGTCCGCCGCGACTGGTTCGATACGTGGCTGTTCGAAAAAGCTGCGGCAACCGCGAACGTCGACGCGCGAGTGGGCACACCATACCGATCCGAAGGTGAGCCCTTCGTCGTGGGTGCGGACGGACGCCACTCGCGCTTCCATCGCCAACTCGAGGCTCGGCGTCCTCGCCACACGCGCGTCGGCTTGTCAGCGCACGTCACAGGACTGGAGGGCGTGAGCGATCGCGTCGAGGTGTTCTTTCATCGCGACGGCGAGCTGTATGTCGCACCGACCGGTGGCGGAGAGACGCTCGTCGCCGCGCTGTTTCATCAGTCGCAGTTCCGGCGCGATGGCATCACCTATCTGCTCGACGCCATTCCCGAGATGCGCGCGCGTTCTCAATACGTGAAGCTGACGACGCCAGTGCTCGCGGCGTCACCGTTGGGATTGCGCCTCTCGCGCATCGTCGATCGCGGGTTGCTGTTGATTGGTGACGCCGCCGGCGCGCCCGATCCGATCACCGGTGACGGCATCGCCCTGGCGATGGCGTCGGTGCAACCCGCCGCAGACGCGATCGTCTCCGGCAGTCTCGCGTCCTACGAGCGAACGCGACTGGACATGGGTCGCAACGCCGACCGACTCGGCCGCCTGCTCCTCGCCGTGTCGCGCGCCGAGGGGCGCGCGGCGCACGCGCTCCTGCGCAAACGATCGTTGGTCACAACGCTGCTCGACGTCGCGCTCGGGAGGCAGCCGATGAATATCAGGACGCTGCTTAAGGCGGCACTGTAAACAGGCAAGGCACGGTCCGATGGGGCGACGGGACGAGGGTGCGACGGTGCAGTGCGATGGTCCGGGGTTCGGCGTACGGTTCGCAAGCGTCGGACTGTTTGCCGTCGGACCGGACCGTCGGACCGGACGTTCGGACCGTCGGACCGGACTCTCGAACCATCGGACCGGACCCTCGCACCTTCGCCCCGTCGCCCCGTCGGACCGCTAGTTCCTATGAGATCGCGCATCTACCAGCCCGAGATCATGGACGAGGAGACCCTCGACCAGGACACCGCCGACGAAATCTATCGATACCTCGCGTCGGTGAATCGCTATCTCGGCGGCGTGAGCGCCACGATTGCGCGCTTTGAAACCTTCAGCCGCACGTGGCGCACCGGCGAACGGATCGAGGTACTCGAGATCGCCTGCGGCGCCGCCGACGTGCCCAAGGCGCTGATCGCGTGGGGCCGCGCGCGCGGGTTCGACCTGCGCGTCACCGCGACCGACATCCTGCCGAGCGCACTCGACTACGCTCGTCGTATTGAACCGGTCGACGAGCGGCTGCGCCTGGTCTGTGCCAATGTCGAGCAACCGCCATTCCGCGACCACGCGTTCGACTACGTCACGTGCGCGCTCTTCTTTCATCACCTCACCGACGCTCAGATCATCAGCGCGCTCACGGCGTTCGATCGGCTCGCCACCCGCGGCATCGTCGTCAACGACCTCGTGCGGTCGCGGCGCGCCTACGTCTGGACCTGGCTGTTCACCAAGCCGTTCCACCCCATCCTTCACCACGATGGTCCGCTGTCGATTCGCCGGTCGCTGAAGCCCGGCGAGATGCAGCATCTGGCATCCGTCGCGGGCCTTCCCTGGCTGTCGGTTCAGCGCCACTTTGGTCATCGCATGACGCTCGCAGGGCAGAAATAATAAGGACTCGCGGGACTGACTGCTTCCTGACGAGGAATTCAGGATCTCTTCAGTTCCATCCCGAACGCGACCCCGGGTAGCATCCGCGGGCAAGGACACGTGATGGTCAAACGCGCGCTCATCTTCGTCCACCGCTGGCTGGGCATCGCCCTGTGCGTGCTCTTCCTGCTCTGGTTCCCCTCGGGGATCGGGATGATGTATTTCCCGATGCCAAGCGTGACGCCGGCGTCTCGCTTCGAGCGGCTGCCGATGCTCCAGCCGTCCACAGTCACGGTCTCGCCCGGCGAAGCCGCGCAAAAGCTCGGCGTGGACGCCGAGGATCTCACGCTCACGTCCTTCGATGGGCGACCGGCGTATCGCGCTGGCGGTGGCCGTGGCGGTGGCGGCCCCGTGCTTTATGCAGATACCGGTGAGGAGCAAGGCGAGGTCTCGACCGAGATGGTGCAGCGCCTCGCGGCGACCTGGACTGGTCAGCCTGTCAGCAGCGCGTCGGTTGAAGAGGTCACCGAGGTCGATCAATGGACGCTGCAAACCCGGCTCGCAAACCTGAGCCCGGTGTTCAAGTACTCGTGGCCAAACGGTGAGCAGGTCTACGTCTCCCAGTCGTCGGGTGAGGTCGTGCAGTACACGACGACCGCGTCGCGCGTCGGCGCCTACCTCGGACCGATCCCGCACTGGTTCTATTTCACACCGCTCCGCAAGAACGGACCGCAGTGGAGCCGCGTGGTGATCTGGTCTTCAGGCATCGGCACGATCGCCGCGATCATCGGTGTCGTCATCGGCATCTGGATGTATTCCCCGACACGGAAGTATCGCTTCGCGGGAACGCCGACGAGCATCCCCTATCGTGGCCAGAAACGCTGGCACACCGTCTTCGGACTCATCTTCGGCGTGGCGACGGTGACGTACGCCTTCAGCGGCATGCTGTCGATGGATCCGTTCCCGTCGTTCAACGACCGCGTGCAGCAGCGGCGTGGCGGCGGCGAGCCGAACATCCGCGTGGCGCTCCACGGCGATCTCGATCCTGCCGCGTTCGACGCCAGGCACCCGCGCCAGGCACTGGAACAACTCGGAGATCTTCAGGTCAAGGAACTCGACCTCATGTCGTTCGATGGTGAGGCGATCTACCTGGCCCGCCTCGCAGACGGCGACACGCGCGTGATTCCGATGCGCGGCGATCCGCGCAGCGGCTTCGATCAGAAGGAGATCGTCCGCGTTGTCTCGGCCGCGGCTGACGGACGCATGACGACTCGGGTGCTCAATCAGTACGACCGCTACTATCTGGATCGCACGCGTCGTCTCCCGCTGCCCGTCATCCTCGCCGAAGCCACGACCGGCCAGCAGACCCGCTACTACATCGACCCGAAGACCGCGCGCATCATCCAGACCTACAACTCGAGCAACTGGGTGAACCGGTGGCTGTACAACGGGCTGCACTCGCTCAATTTTCCATGGCTCTACAACTACCGTCCGCTCTGGGACATCGTCGTCATCACGCTGATGCTGGGAGGCACGGCGCTCTGCGTGACGTCGTTGATCCTCGCGTGGAGAGTGCTGGGGCGTAAGCTCGCCCGAATGCTCAATGCCAAGGGCACGCGAGAGCCGGCACTGTCAGAAGATCTCGTCTGAGTGTCTGTCTCAGCCCTCGCCTGCAGTGTGCGCGGATGCGGCCTGCCGCTGACGCAACGCGAACGCGCGCTCGTCTGCTCTGCTGGTCACTCCTTCGATATCGCACGCAGCGGCTACATCAACCTCCTGCAGCCGCAGGATCGTCGTTCGCTGTCGGCCGGCGACTCGCAGGCGGCGGTTGAAGCGCGAGCGGCCCTCGAAGAGTCCGGCGTCGGTCGCGCTGTCGTCGATGCGGTCATTGACATGACCGCCGCTCTCCGGCTCCCGGCGGACGCGATCGCCGTCGATCTGGGTTCCGGAACCGGGGAAATGTTGGGCGGCCTGGCGAAGGCCCGGCCGATCTCCGGAATTGGCATCGACCTGTCTGTGGCCGCCGTCGAGCTCGGCGCTCGCCGATTTCCTTCACTGACATGGATCGTCGCCAACGCAGATCGTCGAGTGCCATTGCAGGACGACAGCGTTGACGTCGTGCTGTCCATCCACGGGCGCCGGAATCCCGCTGAATGCTCGCGGGTGCTCACACCGGCTGGCGTGTTGATCGTCGTGCTGCCAGCAGCTGACGATGTGATTGAGTTGCGAACCGTCGTTCACGGGGAAGGTGTCGAGCGAAATCGTATCGACGCGATGCTCGTGGAGCACGCCGCCGGCTTCACGGTCGTGGAGCGCCTCCCGATCCGGGAACAACTGACGTTGGAACGGAGCGCGTTACTGAATTTGCTCCGCGGCACCTATCGCGGCGCACGGTTCAAGATGTCCGAACGGGTTGAAGCCATAGAGCGAATGGACGTGACGCTGAGTTCGGAGATGTGCGTGCTGAGAAAAATGTAGAGGCGAGTCTTTTAGACTCGCCTCTACAAACGCCTACTGTCTACTGCCTACTGAGTTACGACTTCGGGTGGCGCAGCGCGAGGAAGATGTCCGCGTTCTCGCGCGTGATGAGCAACAGCGCAGGCCGCTCGTGCGACGCAGCCAGAGCGGACTTCAGCTCGTTTGGCGTCTTCACGGCTTCGCCATTGACCTGGCTGATCACGTCGCCGGGCTGCAGTCCGGCCGCAGCCGCCGCACCATCCGGGTTGACGTCGCGAACCACGACGCCCTCCTTGCGATTCGACAGCCCGAGCTCACGCGCAACCTGCGGCGTCAGTGACTCGACTGCCATACCGGTCGGCCCGAACTCGGGCGCCTCCGAGTCCTGGTCGTCGCGTGACGCTCGCTGCTTCGACGGCTCGAGCGCGCCGAGCGTGGCATGGACGTTCTCGGTCTTGCCGTTTCGGACGATCTCGAGGTCAACGCTCGATCCCGGCTTCGTCCCCGCGATCCGATTGCGCAGCGTGTTGCTGTCCGCCACCCTCTCGCCGTTCAGCGCTGTTATCACGTCACCCTGCTTGAGTCCCGCGTGCGAGGCCGCGCCTCCCGGCTCGACCGAATTCACGAGTGCACCGCTCGTGCTCGGCAACTTCAGGCTCGCCGCCAGATCAGGCGACACACTCTGAATGGCGACGCCGAGCTTGCCGCGTTGCACGCGTCCGTCCGCTTTCAACTGGCCCATGACCTCACGCGCCATGTTGGACGGAATCGCGAAGCCGAGTCCGATGTTGCCACCGGTCGGCGTGAGGATCTGCGAGTTGATGCCCACGAGCTCGCCGTTGATGTTGACGAGCGCGCCGCCCGAGTTGCCCTGGTTGATCGGCGCGTCGGTCTGCAGGAAGTCCTCGTAGCTGCCGTCACCAACGCCCGTCGCGCGACCCTTCGCGCTGACGATGCCCATCGTGACCGTCTGGCCAACACCAAGCGGGTTGCCAACGGCGAGCACCACGTCACCCACGCGCACCTTGTTCGAGTCGCCGATGGCCACCGTCGGAAGACTCGATGCGTCGATCTTCAGCACCGCGAGATCGCTGGCCGGGTCAGCGCCGACGACCCTGGCATCGAACACGCGCTTGTCAGGAAGCTCGACGCGCACCTGGTCGGCACCGTCGATCACGTGGTTGTTCGTCAGGATGTAGCCATCGGTCGTGGTGATGACGCCCGATCCCAACCCTGACTGACGCGGGACGCGCTGCTGCCGGGGAAGCTGGAACTGCCTGCCGAAAAAGCGAAACAGGTCGTCGTCGTCGCCGGGAAACTGCGTTGGAACGACCGACGCTTTCTTGTCGACGCGGACGGTGACGACTGCCGGTGCGACGGCATCGACAACTGGCGCGTACGACGTCGTGGTGTCGGACCCTTTGAGGTGTGGCGTGTCAGAGGTGCGGACGGCTGACTGCGCGGCCGACACGACGGCGCTCGGCGACTGCGCCAGCCCGATGTTGTAGCCCGCGATGGCCACCAGCGCGACAAGCACCGCGCCGATACCGGCGCGAGTCAGGGCGGGTCGCCGAGGAAAGTTGAACATGGCTCGTAACTCCTTTGCTCGAAAATTGCTCACATCGAGTAGGACGAACCAGAAGCTTTCCAGGTCGTGTCAGCACCATTACACGTGTGTAATGGTGGTTGGTGGTTAGTGGTTCGTGGTTGGTGGGACGATTTCACGGTCCGCGGGCAGTTTGACGATGAATGTCGAGCCGCGGCCGGGTTCAGCCTCTACATCCACAGTTCCGCCATGCGCGACGACGATCGCGCGGACGAGGCTCAGCCCGAGGCCAAGTCCGCGCTCCGCTCGACTCTGATCGCCGCGGTAGAGGCGATCCCAGATGTGGGGCAGGTCGTTCGGCGCGATGCCGATGCCGGTATCGGCGATCTCGAAGCGCACGACCGAGTCATCACGACGAGCGCTCACGGTCACTCGCCCGCCTGATGGCGTGTACTTGATCGCGTTGTCCACGAGATTGGCGAGGACTTGACCGAGACGCCTGGAATCGGCCGGCACCGTCAGGCCAGTCTCGACGTTCGTCGAGACCTCGATGTGTTTGTCCTCGGCGACGTTCTCGTACAACTCGACTATTTGCCCGACGATCGACGCCACCGGCACATCGCCGATGTCCAGCCGCATCGTCCCGGTTTCGGCCTCGGAGATGTCCATCAACGTCTCGAGCATGGCGAGGATGCGCTCGGATTCCTCGAGACAGGTGACGAGCGCCTCTCGCTGCGCGTGCACATCGCCGGTCTGCAGGGCGCGTTCGGCGACGCCCCGCAGGCGCGTCATCGGCGTGCGTAGATCGTGCGCGACGTTGTCGAGCGCGTGCTCCATGCCGCGAATGAGCGTCGTGATTCGATCGAGCATCTCGTTGAAGAGCGCACTGAGCTCGTCGATGGCGTCGCGCTCGGGACGCACCGGCACTCGCGCATTGATGCGCCCGGTGCGGATGATGTCTCGCACCGCCGTGATCAGCTGACGGATCGGCTGCAGCGTGGAGCGCGTGACGAGCGCGCCGCCAGCCAGGCCAACCGCCACGATGACGAGCGAGACGATCGCGAGCACGTAGCGAAAACGCGCGAGGAGTGCCTCGCGAATCTCCGTGCTCTTGCCCACCTGAAGGAGCGTGCCGTCCGCAAGCCGCGCCGAGGCGACTTCGAGCCGCGCCGATCCGGACTGAGACAGGACCTGCTCGAGCTCGCTGAGTCCTCGCAGACGGCTCACGTCGAAGTCGTTGAACGCGTTCGGCGCGCTGAGGAACAACGTCTCCGACTGCCCTCTCACGACGCGGACGAACAAGCGCTCCAGACGGCCGGATCGTTGCTCGATGTCGACGGCTTCCGCGAGCGAACCAAGTCCTCCCTCGGCATACCGCTGCGAGTACTCGCGCAGCGTGGAGATGACGAGCTGCTGATCCCGCTCCACGAGTGACGCCTCGAGCAGGCGGTATGTCAGAAGGACAATCGCCAGCGACGTGAGAACGAAGACGACCGCGTACCACGAGGCGAGGCGCAGGCCGAGCCGCCCGCTCGGCTCGGCATCCGTCGCAATCTGTGGCGCGCCCTCCATCAGCTCGCCTTGAGGACGTATCCGACGCCGCGAACGGTCTGAAGCAGCCTGGGCTCGAAGTCGCGATCGATCTTCTCGCGCAGACGCGAGACCAGCACATCGACGACGTTCGTGCCGGGATCGAAGTTGTAGCCCCACACGTGTGACACGATCATCGTCTTCGTCAGCACGCGGCCCTGATTGCGCAGCAGATAGTCCAGCAACTGGTATTCACGCGGGCGCAACTCGATCGGCTTTCCCGCCCGTTCCGCCTGGCGAGTCAGGAGGTCGAGCGACAGATCGCCGAGCGAGAGCCGTGTCGGTTCGGTCTGGCCCGTCGATCGCCTGACGAGCGCTTGCAGGCGCGCGAGCAGTTCCGCAAACGCGAACGGCTTGGTCAGGTAGTCATCGCCGCCCGCCTGCAGCCCCTTGACTCGATCGTCAACCGTCCGGCGTGCGCTCAGAATGAGCACGGGCGTGCGAATGCCGCGTGCCCGGATGCGATCGATCAGCGCCAGCCCATCGAGGCGCGGCAGCATGACGTCGATGATGGCCGCGTCGTAGCTGCCTGTGATGGCCATCTCGGCGCCCCGCTCGCCGTCGGCCGCCACATCCACAGCGTAGCCGGCTTCCGCCAGCCCCTTGCTGACGAAGTCCGCGATCGTCGCATCGTCTTCGACCATGAGCACTCGCACGATACTGCGAGTGTACGGCACACTTCCGATACGTGAGTACGTTCCTCGATCGCCCCCAATCTGTTCTTGCTCGACGGGCTCTCTTTCAGGTCCACCTGTGGCTCGGCGTGCTGACCGGCCTCTACATCTTCGTCGTCTGCGCGACCGGTGCGGCACTGGTATTCAGGATCGACATGCAGCGCGCGATGCATCCGGACCTCTTCACCCCGCGCACGTCCGGGTCACTCGCGGACCCGGTCGCGGTGATGGAGAGCGTTCAGAAGGCGTATCCGGAGTCGCGAGTATCCGGCATCGAAGCGCCGACGACGACACGTGCGACCTATCTGGCATATGCAGCCAGCGGCGACCGCTTTGCCACGTTGCTCCTTGATCCAGTGAGCGCAGAACTGCTGGGCGAGGTGCCGGAACAGTCGTTCGTTCGCACGCTTCAGGATCTGCATTTCGATCTGCTCGGCGGCAGCAGGGGTCGGCTCGTCAATGGAGTGGGCGCGCTGGTGTTGCTCGGCATGTGCGTGACAGGCGTGGTGATCTGGTGGCCGGGACGGAGCAACTGGACGCGCAGCCTGATGGTGGACTGTGGCAGACAGTGGCGGCGAGTGAACTGGGATCTGCACAGTGCGCTCGGCTTCTGGACCGTGGCGCTGATCGCGATGTGGGCCGCGACCGGCGCCAACTTCGTCTTCCCGACGCCGATTCGACTGGCCGTCAATCGCATCTCCCCGCTGACGAACGCCGCCACGCCGCAATCGAAGCCGGCACAAACAGTGGCGTCGCGCCCGTCATGGCGTGCCCTCGTTGACGAGGCTCAACGTCGAGTGCCAGGACGACACGTCGCGCGGGTCGTGCTGCCCTCGTCGGATACGTCACCGTTTCTCGTGATGTTCTCCCGCATGGAGCCCACGCCGGGCAATCCCGAATTGACGTCGGTCTATCTCGATCAATACACGGGTGAAGCGTTGACGGTGCCGTCTCTCGCCAGACGATCGGCCGGAGACATCGTGATGGCGTGGCTCACGCCGCTGCACGTCGGCAACTTCGGCGGCAACGGCATCAGGGTGGCGTGGCTACTGTTGGGAATGGCGCCGCCGGTGCTTTTCGTCACCGGCTTCATCATGTGGTGGACGCGCGTCGTGCGCTCGCGCTGGCTTCGCGCGCCACGGCCGGCGGCCGAAACCGTGCAACCGTGACGCTGTCTTGGTCCTTCGTTCTTGGACCCAGGACTACTTTGTATCCGCTGGCACCGGCGGAATGACCTCGTTCGGATACCAGTACCTGCTTGTGGCAGTTCTCGCAGGCCTCCTCAATCTTCTCGCCGAGCTCGAACACCTTGTTGCCGTCCTTCGCATCGATGGCGGCAATCACGTCGATGGCGGCGTCGTGAAGGTGCGTCGCGCGCTCCTGCCAGGCGGCGCGATCCTTTGCGATGAGAACATCCATCTCCTCGGGCTCCAGCTCGACGCCCGGCGTCTCTGATTTTTCGCCCGGCTGCGCCACTCGCCGGCCAGGCATTTTCAGCAGGTTGGCCGCCTCCGCGAGCGCAATCGCGCCATGGCGAACCTTTTTCCACTCTTCGTCGGTCTTGGGCATCGTCTCCACGAGGCCCTTCGAATCCACGATCGTCGTGACCGACAGCCAGACGACATCCGCCGAGGGATCCACAAGGGAAAGCATCAAGTCCTTGATCGTCGCCGTCGGCAGATACGTCGGCTCCGGTGGCGCGGGTGACGCGGCCGGCGCCGGGCTCTGGCTCTGGCACGCACCGATCAGTGCCAGGCAGAACACGAGCAGTGAAAGACCGATCGAAATCCGGATGGTTCGCATCGAGGCACTCCTGCGCAACACGTTCAGTTGAACTTGAACCGAATCGTGCTGTTCACGTTAATCGGCTGACCCGGGAACGCATTGTTGCTGAAATGCCCGGGGAGGAAGTAATCCGTCTTATTGAACAGGTTTTCCGCGTTCAACGTCCACTCCCAGCGGTCAGTACGATAACCGATTGCACCCGAGAAGATCGTGTACGAGTCCAGATGAACGGTGTTGCTGTCGTTGACGAATTGCTCGCCGGCGAATCGGGCACCGAACGCCGCATTGAAGCCATGGAAAACAAAGGACAGAACTGTATAGGGAGGCTCTGCTGTCGATACTGAAGAATTCCTGAATTCTTGAGCCGTGATCTCCTGACAAACAGTTCAGGAACAATTCAGGTGCGTTCGACCGCCACGGTCAGGATGATCCCAGTCGTGATCGAACGGCTGTTGAAGCGGGCGCTCATCTTCGCCCATCGCTGGTTGGGGGTCGCCTTGTCCGCGATCCTCATGCTCTGGTTCGCCTCTGGCATCGTCATGCTGTACCGAAGCTATCCGAGCGTGACGGTGCGCGATCGCCTGGCACACCTGCCCATGCTCGACCCGTCGCAGATCAAGCTGTCCGCCGAAGAGGCCTTCGCCACGTTCGGACCCGACGGCCAACCCGCACATATCGTGTTGACGAGCCTCGACGGCCGCCCGATCTACTTCGGAGGCGGGGCGCTGGTCTACGCCGACGACGGCAGCCAGCCTCGTGACGTGGACGCTGCGATGATCGACCGCGCCGCGGCAGCGTGGTCCGGCCGGGCGGCTGCCGAAGCCCAAAAGTCATCGGTCGAGGAACCCGACCAATGGACGCTGAGCGGCGATCTGCGCGGTCTCCGTCCGTTGTTCAAGTACTCGTGGCCCGACGGCCAGCAGGTGTACGTCGACGGGAACACGGGCGACGTCGTGCAGTACACGACGACGTCATCCCGCCTGTGGGCATATCTGGGCGCGATCCCTCACTGGCTCTATTTCACGCCGCTACGAGTGCAGCAGGGACCGTGGTTCTCCATCATCGTCTGGTCATCCACGATCGGCAGCGTGGCGGCGCTGATCGGTTTCGTGATCGCCGCGTGGATGTACTCGCCGCGCCGGCGGTATCGCCATGAGGGGCGACCCACCAGCATTCCCTACCGCGGGTGGAAGCGCTGGCACACCGTGGCAGGCCTCTGCTTCGGCGTCATCGCGACGACGTGGACGTTCAGCGGGCTCATGACGATGGGACCGTTTCCGTTGGTTGACACAGTCACATCCTTTATCCGACCTGAGGTGCAGCCGAGCGGTCATCATCACGAAGCCGATCTCTTTCGCGTCTTCCGCTCGGGCCGGCTGGACTACTCCCACTACGCGGACCGACACCCGAGCGCGGCTGTCGCTTCATTGCAAGGCTTCGGCGTCAAAGAGATCGAATACAGCTCGTTCGCCGGACGCCCGCTCTATGTCGCATCCAATGGCCGCGGCGATACCCGCATCGTTCCGATGCGCGGGACACCATTCGAGAGCTTCGACGCAGAAGACCTCATGAAGCGCGTCAGGAATGCACTCGACGAGCACCTGGTCGAACTGCGACTCATGGACAAGTACGACGCCTACTACGTCGATCGCCGCGGATTGCGGCCGCTGCCGGTCATCTATGCCCGCTTCAACGATAAAGTGGGGTCCCGCTACTACATCGATCCCAGAACAGCGACGCTTGCCGGAAGCTACACGGCGAACCAGTGGGTCGACCGCTGGTTGACCCGTGGCTTGCACTCGCTGGATTTCCCGTGGCTCTACAACAACCGTCCGCTCTGGGACATCGTGGTGGTGACCTTGCTGCTCGGCGGAGCCGGACTGTGCTTCACGTCGCTCGTGCTCACCTGGCGTGTGGTGTCTCGCACGCTGGCCTCGCTGTTGCGGTCGCCCGCCATCACCGCAACTGATGATCTGCTCAGCCAGGAATTCGTCAAGAAAGTTTGACGATGACACGCCTCCAGCTCACTACGCTGGCGGTGGCAGCCGCTCGGTAGATTTGCAAATCCCTTGCGCCATTCGAGGCGAAGGCCCGTGATAGTCTCCGGCCCCGGAGGCATCGATGAGGATTTCCGCGTTCGCGGTCATCGTGGCCACGGCATGGAGCGCTCTCGCGATGCCGGTGGCCGCACAGTGGATCCGCTATCCAACGGCGGGCGTGCCGCAAACACGCGACGGCAAACCTGACTTGTCGGCGCGGACACCTCGCGCTGCAGACGGCAAACCCGATTTCTCCGGTGTCTGGCAAAACGTGGGCTATGGCCCGCCGGGTGGCGAAGGGTTGGGCGCCACTCCCAAGACCGTGTTCTTCGATCTCACCTTCGGCATGAACGGGACGCCTCCCTTTCAACCGTGGGCAGCAGCGCTCGCTGCACAGCGACGACGGGATGAGGCCAAAGACAATCCCGATGCGCGCTGCCTTCCGCTGGGCCCGCTGCAGATGCTGGCGCATCCGCTGCCGAAGAAGATTCTTCAGTCACGCGGTCTCGTCGTGATCCTGCACGAGCGCAACATGGAGTTCCGCCAGATCTACACCGATGGGCGACGGCTGCCGGAGGATCCGCAGCCCTCCTGGTATGGCTACTCGTCCGGACGATGGGAGGGAGACACGCTGATCGTGGAGACGGTTGGCCTGCGCGACGGGCTGTGGGCAGATTTCTACGGCAGCCCGCTCACGGATCAGGCGCGGATGACCGAGCGGTTTCGCCGGCCCAACTACGGCACGCTGGAGATTCAGGTGACGATCGACGATCCGAAGGCGTACACAAACGCCTGGACCGTCAACGTCAATCAACGCGTGGCGCTCGACACTGACCTGCTCGAGTACGCGTGCCTCGAGAACGAAAAGGACGTGCCGCATCTGGTCGGCAAGTGAGCCTGTGATGGAGCGAGTGCTTGAACCTGAGCTCATGGAGGATGAACTGCAGTCGATCGCGTATGCGAGGGCGGACTTCAGCACATCGAACCAGCTCTTTGTCGATGGATTGCTTCACGACTTTCCGCAACGCCTGCGGACGGCGGTCGACATCGGGTGCGGACCAGGAGACGTCATGGTCAGGCTGGCGCGTGCGCTCCCCGATCTCGAGATCATCGCCATCGACGGCTCCGCGCCGATGGTCACGCTGGCGCGTGGCGCCGTCCTGATCGCCGGAGTCGGCGATCGGGTCACCGTCGTGCAGGGATACGTGCCCGGAGTGGCGCTGGACGCGCACAGCTTCGATGCGGTGCTGTCGAAGGATCTGTTGCACCACGTGCCCGATCCCTCGTTGCTGTGGAAGGAGATCGCGCGACTTGCGAGGCCGGGCGCAGTGGTCTACGTGATGGATCTGGTTCGCCCGGCCACGCGCGACGAGGCTGCTCGAATCGTGGATCGTGTAGCGGCGCGCGAGGATCCTATCCTGCGCGAGGACTTCTTCAATTCGCTGTGCGCGGCGTTCACCCTTGACGAGCTTCGCGAGCAGGTCGCTGGTGCCGGACTTCGTCTCGAGGTCAGGCAGGTCGGCGACCGGCACGCGCTCGTCAGTGGACTTACTTCACCTTAGCCTTCGCCTTCCGCCGTTCGGCCCAGTACTTTCTCATGCGGTCGGACACGGCCTTGCGCTCGGCGGCGGTCATCGTCCGCACACGCTTGCGCGCCTTCTGGAACGCGTCACGGACGGCTCGGCGCTTCTGGGGAATCGCGAGTTCGGGAAAAGTTCGTTCGATCGCAATGATTTCTGCACGAAGTTGCTTCAACACTGTCTCGGCCCCGCGACGAGCGAGGTCGCGGAGCCGCTCCGCGGTCAGTCCACTTGATCCTTTTGGCACGTTCCTCTCCTTCTAACTATGCGTGTGGTCTAGCTATGAATCGCTTGCAGTTGCTTCAAATGGTGAATGTCGTGTCCGGCCATTTGCGCCATGATCCAGCCAACGGTCAGGTCACCATACTCGGGGTGCGAGAACGCGCGATCGACTTGCTCCTTCGTCAGCCGCTTCCACATCGCTAGATTCAGGCTGCGTAGCGAGGTGTATGCGGCGAGGGCCGTACGCGCGTCTGCGCCATCGTCGAGCGGCATCCAGTCGTCCTGATTGAACGCTTGAGCTGCATAGCCCGGCTGTCCGAGAGCGAAGCGCGCGCGCGTGGTCAGCGCTAACTCAGTCTGGGCGAGGTGCACAAGGATCTGGCGGCCACTCCACTTGCCCGGCGCATAGCTCTTATTGAAAGTATCGTCACTCCAGGAGGCCACTAACTGGCGAATGCGTTCTGCGGTGTCTTCGAGGGCATCGAGCGGTATGCGGTTTCCCAAGTCCTCCGCATACGGATTGGCAACGGTCATGATCGATCTGTGATCGAAAGTGACATCCCGTCAAGAGCCCTTATTCCTATTTCGCTAGGGAAGGATGGCGATCGCACGAAGAGGCGCTCCACTGCCACCACCTATCTTCATCGGTAGGGCGATGACATAGGCCCCAGTGACCGGTAAGCGATCGAGTGCTGTCAGGTTCTCGAATGCCGGGATATCGTGCTCATACAGGGCGCGATGGGACTCAAACAAAGACGAGGGCCCGTAATCGATACTGGCGGTATCGATTCCAACGGCCCGAATCGGTCTATTTGCCACAATCCAGCGTGCCGCCTCGGGATGAAGCCCCGGGAAATGCAGGCTGCGCGCCCCTTCTTCTCCTCGGAGCGTCGTCCCGAGATATCGCTCCAGCCCGGGCCAACGGGTTGAAAACCCGGTCCTCAGCAGGACGATTGCGTCTTTCGGGATCGCGCCATGCTCCTGCTCGAATCGTTGAAAGTCGGCGACCGTCACCTGATAGTCGGCATCCCCTCCGCTCGGCTGGGTGACATCGATGATAACCGCCGGTCCAATCAGCCGGTCGAGCGGGATCTTATCGACCGCCTGATGGCCCTCGGCAAAGTGGACCGGAGCATCTATATGCGTGCCGCCGTGCTCGGATGTGAAGAAGCTATTGGCGGCGTAGTAATAACCGGCAGGTGTGACTCCGTCGGCGTCGCGGCGGAGTTGAAACCCTTCCGCGGTAGGCCAGTAGATCGTCTGCGAATCGTAGGTATGTGAAAGATCGACAATCTCACCGGTCGGGAACGTCACGGCAGGCGACGAGCTCGAGCATGCGGACATCAACATGGCG
Source organism: uncultured Acidobacteriota bacterium (assembly GCA_963772955.1). Taxonomy (GTDB): domain Bacteria; phylum Acidobacteriota; class Vicinamibacteria; order Vicinamibacterales; family UBA2999; genus Gp6-AA40. The sequence goes on from CAVYZF010000003.1 coordinate 450,793, forward strand.
ACCAGAGGCAAGGCGATCGCTGGTTTCATGTCGCCACATTAGCATCTAATTTCTCTCCGGGTTCCCGAACGTCGCCTGCCTGATCCACACACCACGCACCCGTTCCTCGCCTGCAGCCAACGGTGTAGAGAACTCGGGAAGCAAGCGCAACTGGAGGTTTGTACGCACTGGTGACGCAGTGAGTCCGCCAACGCTGCGCAACAGGCCGACGCCATCAGCCGACAACTTCAGCGCCGGCTTGTCGAAGCTCGGTTGAGGCAGAGACGCGAACATTTCTTCGAATTCAGGCGATCGCCGGGGACTGGCCACGATCAGAAAGTGTTCGTTCCGTCCGGCACTGGTCACTTGCCACGAGACTGGTTCTCCGTCCCACATACCAGGAAGGCGATGACGCTGTCCGGGCGGAAGAGGATTTCTCAGCGCCAGACCAGGTATTGGAAACAGCAGATACGACTCGCCTTTCTCATCCTCGTTCACGACGTATAGATAGGCGGGCGTCGAGAGCTCCACCTGGAGTGAAAGCGTCTCGTCCGGAAGCAGCTTCTCGCCTGGCGTCAGCCGCTCGATCGATCCCGTGCGCTCGCGATAGAACGCCGCATCGATGCGGTACTCCGAAGCCGGGTTCGCCGATGGGACCGGAGCCGGTGCGCCCCCTCTGAGTCGGGACACGGCCAGCGCGCCCAGTCCGAGGACCACGAGTGCGAGCGCCACCAGCAGAACTTTGAGCACAGGACTCGGAGGGTTAGGGTCAGGTCGCGCGGAGACCACGCGAACCAATGCCGTCTCGAGCGCACCAGCGCTCTCGTAGCGATGCTCGGGGCTTTCTGAAAGGGCGCGGTCTACGACACGAATGAACGAGTCGGGCAGATCCGGCCTGAGATCTCGGAGCGGCTTGTGCGGAGCATGGCGGGCGTGAAGCTCCCCGATGACGGTCCGCGTCTCGCCCTCGAACGGATGTACCCCGCTCACCAGGAAATACAGCAGAACACCCACGCTGTAGATCTCGGAGGCCATCGTGCGACTCTTTCCGGCAAAGACTTCGGGCGCCAGGTACAACGGCGTTCCTGCGAAGTCGCCACCCGGACCGGGAGGCTGTCGATGGATATCGCGACTGGTGCCGAAATCCATCAACACGGTTCTTCCGCCATCCTCGCGCATCACGTTGTGCGCTTTGATGTCGCCATGGAGGACACCGGCGATGTGCACGGCCGCGAGCGCACGACAGAGATCGATCCCGATGACGACGGCTTCGTTGGCGCCGAAGGGAGCCTGTCGCCTGACGATTTCGTCGAGCGTGCGCCCGGTGACGAGCTCCATGGACAAGCCGATCTCATCGCCGACCCGTTCGGCCCCGAATGCCCGGACGACGTTGGGATGCTTGACCTTGACCAGCCGTCTCGCCTCTTCGAGCGCTTTGTCCTGGTCACTTGCCAGCGCTGGATGTCGAGGGTGTGTGACCTTCAGAGCCACTTCAATCTGCAGGGTGGGGTCCAGGGCGCGATAGACCACACCGAACGTACCAACACCGATCTGCTCGATGATCTGGAAACGGCCCCACGATGCCGGGGTCTTCTCGTTGACCTGTGCGTAGCGCTCGAGTGAACGAAGTTCTTCGACGATGGCCGCTTGATCGGGCGTTGCCATCTGGTCCTGGATCTCCTTCCAATCGACCGGCTCGCCGCTGGAGATTTTTCCCGCGACCGAGAGGAGCGGATCGTCAGCGTCTCCGCTCATGAGCCATCTCCTCTGCCAGCCTGACGAGCGCCCGGCTGATCGCCATATGCACCGCCGCAACGCTCGGCTTGTCGAACATCACGACGATCTCTGCGTGCGGTAACCCCATCTCGATACGCGCGATGATCAGCTCCTTCTCCTCGGGGCGGAGGCGATCCAGGGCGGCTTCGTAGCGTTCGAGCGTCTCGTGTCCGATGGCCAGGTCCAGGGGTGAGTCCTCCTTCCCGGCCATCTCCGTGTCGAGTGGATTGGGTGCGCCGGTCCGTTGGTACTGTCTCGCGATGTCCCGAATGCGGTTCCAGAGTGCCGTGCGTACGTAGCCCTGGAACGCGCCTTCATGACGTGGTTGGAACGACGGGAGACGCTCGACCACCTTGATCAGCGTGTCCTGGACCAGATCGTGAGTCTGGAGAGCGCTGCGTGCGGCGGGTGGAATGCGCCCGTGCGCCCAGCGCTGCAAACGGGGCAGGTAGCGCGCGCACAGCGCTTCGAGCGCGTCCTGCTCCCCGGCGTTCGCACGGAGCACGAGGTCGAACGACGAGGCGGCGCTCAGAGGGAGGCGCGCGGGTGGCACCCCGCTGTCGGGCGCGGTTTCGTCCATTCCGGGCAGAAAATCGAGAGCGACGGCGCCTAGCATACCCTGCCCGGAGTTCTCAACGCTGGGAAGTTACTCACGAAACGAACCGCCACAGTGGGTTAACGGCGGCCAACCGGCAAAGTAACGGTGGTCGCGTTACAGAAGGGTGAGTCGTCCGTTATGGCTTATGTGGCTCAGTATCTTCGGGCCAGCCGAAGAAAGGTCTAGACTCAGCCGGTCCGTTATGTCTGCGGCACTCAAGGAGCCTGCGATGGCCAACAACCACGACACCCCAGAGAACGAGATCAAGCGAAAACCGTGGACGGTGATGATTTACATGATCGCGGACGATCCGGCGGGCGGAGAGCTGCTGGACCAACAGGCCAATCGCGAGCTGGACGAGATCGTCTACGCGACGCTTGGGGGCGACAGAGACAACATGCATGTCGCGGTGCAGATGGACTTCCGGAATCAGCCCGACGTGTGGCGTCGCGTCGTGGGCAAAGGAACGTGGGTCCAGCCGGAAAGCGCTGCGGCCGATCCGGCGACGCTGTACGGCTTCTTCGATTGGGTCGCGACCGCCTGCCCTGCGTATCGATACATGCTGATGTTCTGGGGACACAGTCGCGGTCCGTTCGGGCTGTTTACGGATCGGTTCAGCAGCCTGATCGGCAGCCAGTTCGCCGAGGAAGATCTGCAGTCCTACGTGGCGCAGACGCTCACGCTGAGGGAACTCCGCGTCGCCCTCCGAAACGCACGCGAGTGTCTGCAACAGAACGTCGACATCATCGTCTTCAAGGACTGCTTCATGAGCACCCTTGAGACCGCCTACGAACTCAAAGATTCGGCGACCTATCTCATCGCGTCGCCCGACATCGTGCCCATTCCCGGATGGCCGTATGTCGAGATGTTCAAGTCGCTTGCGCCTTCCAAGAAGAGAGACGCAAAAGACGCTGCGTACTCGATCGTGGAAGCGCTGCACCAGCACTACTCGGAAGACAAGAATAGGTACGGGCGACCCAAAGTGCCGTACTCGCTCCTCGACACCAGCGCATTGACGAACGTCAGCGAACCGTTGGGCGCTGTCGCGAAGAAGTTGAGCGAAGACCCGGCCCTCCGAAAGACTCTGTCGACGGTCACGAGTGGGGACACGGCGCTTGCCGATGTCGGGGAACTGTGCAAGGCACTCCGGGGAACCGCTGCGTCAAAGGAGGCCGAGGCACTGGAGACGGCACTCCAGGGCGTCGTGTTCAACCCGGCGCTCACCGCGCGTGTGGAGATGTCGAGCAAGACCAGCCTTCAGATATCCAACAGCGCCGATCCAGTCAGTGGCGTCAGCGTCTTCTTCTACCCCTCCACAAAGCCCGAGTTGGAGAAATCGTTGGTCGCTGCCCTCGCATCCCATAGCGTGTACGAAGGTCTGGCGATCAAGTCGACTGGATGGGAGGAGGTCGCACTCGAAGGAATGCCGCCCGATCCGGTCCCGCCATCGTCGCCGTATCAGGCCAACGGATCGGCCGCGGCGCTCGACATGAGGAGCATGCTCCTGCCAGTCGTCCTGGAACAACTTCAGCGCGGGATCCTCGAGGAGATCGCACGCAACGTCATGGGGTTCGGCAAACAAATCGGATTCGGGAAGCAGATCGGGTTCGGTAAGCAAATCGGCTTCGGCAAGCAGATTGGCTTTGGCAAGCAAATCGGGTTCGGAAAGCAAATCGGGTTCGCCGCAGAATTGAGACTCGCCAGGGAATTACTATCCGATCCCGAGAGACCGAGCCACGATGTGGTGGAGACCTAAGACGCGGGACAAGCGCTATCTATGAACGAGCCGTCACGTCGACGTCCGAGGAATGTGAACGGGCGGCTCCGACTTGTCGCGTGTGCGCTCATTGGAATCGTTGCGTGTCAGACGCCGGACAAAGGTCGTGTGCAACCGGAACAGGTACGGCACGCGCTCGACGCCGGTGACTATGTCCAGGCCGAAAGCCTGGCGATCGAGCTGTTCACGAAGGTCGAGCGCGATGAAGGGGCGGACGCACTCGTCACGGCCCGCGCGCTCGACTTGCTCGTGGAGGCGAGCGTCAAGAACGGGAACGCCGGCAAACCGGATGCACTCGTGCGTGCTGAGCGTGCCGTCCGTCTGAAAGATCGACACGTTGGCCCGAACCATGTGGAGACAGCCGAGTCCCTGCACAATCTGGGAACAGTCCGCCTGCAGCGCGGTGAATTTCCCCTGGCCATCTCCGCGTTAGATCGCGGGTTGGCTATTCGAACCGCAGTACTCGGTCCCGACGCTCCTCAGGTTGCCAACACACTCGAGCAACTCGCTCTCGCCCAGATTCGACTGGAACGATTTGCAGAGGCCGAAGAGCTACTGGCTAAGTCGGCGCAGATTCGAGAGCAGACGTTCGAACAGGCGCCGCGCGCGCTGGCGCAAACGCTCGAACTCGTCGCCCTTCTTCGCCGGTACACGGATAACTACCCTGCTGCCCTGACCTCCATCGACCGTGCGCTCGAGACTCGGCGGCGTCTGATGCCGAATCATCCGGATGACATCTTTGCTCTGCAGACTCGAGGTGACGTCCTTCTGCTGATGGGCGCTGCGGGCGGCGCAGAGCAAAGCTGGAAGTCGGCTCTCGACCTCGCGATACGGACGCTGCGAGCGGATCACCCACTGGTGGCAGTGACGCTGGGCAGATTGTCGCTGGCAGCGTTTTCCCTCGGTAACCTCGCAGAAGCGAGGCAATTGGCGGAGCGTGCGCGTGATATCGGGGACCGGTCGTTGGCTCCGTGCGATCCGGCGGGGCGACTGCTCGCCGTCGCCTTAGCAGACGCGCTGCGCTACGGCGGGGAATACGCCGAGGCCAGGAGACTCTACCGAGCCACGCTGGAGAAAGTCAGGGGGTGCAGCAACAGCGGCGCCACCGCGGGGTGGACAGACGCTGAAGCCACACTGGTCTTCAATGATGCTGGCGTTGCACGAGACGTCGGTGACCTTGTCGAGGCCGACGCGCTCTATACCCGCGCGGTCGACATATGGTCGAAGGGGCTCGGACCGAACCACTCGTTTGTGGCGCGAGGCCTTGATGCCGTGGCGGACGTCGCGGCAGAGCGCGGCGATCTACCGAGAGCTCACGACCTCTACGAGCGCGCACTCGCGATTCGACGTCGCAGCCTCGGCCCGGAGCACCCACACGTCGCATGGACGCTGACCAACCTGGCCAGGACCGAGGCGAACCTCAGGAATGTCCCGCTGGCGTTGCGATACATCGAGGAAGCGATCGCCATCTATCGCAAGTCCGGTACTGCCGACGAGCCCGATCACTTCGCGCGCGTGCTCGAGCTCAGAGGCGCGCTCGAAGAGCGACTCGGGCATCTGCGTGCGGCACGCGCGAGCGTCGAACAGGCGATGGCGGAGCGCACGCGCATCTTCGGGCCGAACCATCCGCTCGTGACGGAGACACGAGCCTCGCTCGCCGCGATCGATCTCGCACTCGGAGATCGTGGCAAGGCAATGGCCGGTGCGCTCGACGTCGAACGGCTTGGACGGGAGCACCTCCTGTTCACGGTTCGTTACCTGCCGGAGCGCCAGGCGATGACGTACGCCTCGACGCGCCCGCAGGGATTGAATCTCGCCCTCACGCTTCTTTCAGCGTCGCCGGCTGACCCGTCGCCAGTGCTCGACGCCGTGATTCGCTCGCGAAGCATCCTGCTCGACGAGTTCGCATCGGCCCGGCGGAGCGAGTCCAGCAGTGCGAGCCCGGAGGTGGCGGCGCTCGTCAACGCCACGACGGCCGCACGACAACGCCTTGCCAATCTGGTGGTCCGGAGCCTGCAGGAACCGGTGTCTCGCGAGGTGCTCGACGACGCCCGGAGACAGAAAGACGAGGCGGAACGCGCACTGGCCGAACGCAACCTCGACGCTCGCGCCGAGCTCACACGCTTTTCAGCGGGCCTCAGCGAAGTCCGTCGCGCGCTGCCTGCGAATGCCGCGCTCATCTCGTTTGTGAGGTACGACCGGAGGAATCAGCCGTCCGGCTTCTCTTACGCAGCGTTCGTCATCCGGCCGGATTCCGATCGTGTCGCCTTCGTGGCGCTTGGCCTTGCCTCGAGCCTCGACCCGATCATCGAAGCGTGGCGACGTGAGGCATCGGGCAAGTCGATCGCTCGAGGCGTTCCGGCGCCTCAAGCCGAGCGCATGTACCTCACTGCGGCGACACGTCTCCGTCGATCGGTATGGGATCCCCTCGTCGCGCATGTCGGCGGCGCCTCTCGAGTGTTCGTGGTGCCAGACGGCCGGCTGAATCTGGTCAATCTGTCCTCACTGCCAGATGGAGACAGCTATCTGGCGGAGCGAAGCGCGATCATCCACTACCTGACCACAGAGCGCGATCTTCTGTTACCGGATCGCGACGCCAGCGCTGCCCGTGGACTGCTGACGGTGGGAGGTCCCGCCTTCGATGAAGGGCCCGCGCTGCCCGTGGCGACAGAGGCCAGGCGAGGGACCGAGTGTCAGTCGCTGGCACAGGTTCATTTCGACAACCTGCCAGGGTCGTTGAGTGAGGTCACCGAGATCGGCCGCCTGTGGCCGAAGACCAGCGCGAACGACGTCACCCTGTTGAGCGGCGCGGCTGCGACTGAAACCGCGGTCAAGCGCGCGGTGTCCGGCCGACGCGTGGTGCATCTGGCCACTCACGGTTTCGTCCTCGGCACCGACTGTGAGTTTGGTCCCTCCGGCCTTCGCGCCGTGGGCGGCCTTGCGCGCACCTCGGCGCAGGCCGCGGCCGTTGCGAAAGAGAACCCATTGCTGCTCACTGGCCTCGCCCTCGCGGGTGCAAACCGGCGAAGCGCGGCAACCCTCGATCAGGACGAAGGCATCCTCACGGCAGATGAAATCGCCAGGCTGAACCTGCAGGGGACTGAGTGGGCCGTGCTCTCGGCGTGCGACACGGGCCTTGGCGAGATCAAGGCAGGCGAAGGCGTATTCGGCCTTCGGAGGGCATTCCAGATTGCCGGCGCACGTACCGTCATCATGAGCCTGTGGCCGGTCGAAGACGTGAGCACACGAGACTGGATGCGGGCACTCTACGAAGGACGATTGCAGAAGAAGCTCGACACGGCCGCGGCCGTCCGCGAGGCCGGGCTGTCAGTCCTGCGGGCACGCAGAGCGAAAGCACAGAGTACGCACCCGTTCTACTGGGCTGCATTCGTCGCCGCCGGCGATTGGCGATAGCGCTGAATCGCACCCGCCACACGTCATGAGCGCGTTGATCGCAGTCCAGCCACCAGCCGCTGCAAACGCATGAAGTGCGTGCCCCGCCAATACACACGCCGGCACTCGCGACACTGCTTAAACGAACGAAAGCGACGATGGACGCGCGGCGGCACGAGACTGACCACCTCGTCGCGCGCGATCGCGACGAGACCGCCGTTGCACGTCATGCACCGCGTGAATGGCCGGAACGCACGCTTCAAGTGGAGCGCGTCGACGATCTCCGCTAACTGCTCTTCGGGATCGCGGGAACGCAGCCATTGGCCGCGGACGACGGCCTTGCGCTTGAGCAGCCCTACGTCACGCGTCAGCAGGATCCGCTTCTCCGCCGACGTAATCGTGGCCAGCTCCGCATCGTCGAGCCCGTTGCCATAGCGCGTGTCGAAGCCAAGCAGGCGCAGGAAACGCGCGAGCGTGCCGAGATGGACGTCTGCAACGAAGCGACGGCCTCCGCAGTGGCTTTGGTCTCAGTCGATGGAGTGGAGAAATGTCGAACCGCTCGAACTCCGGATACACCGCGACGCGTTCGCCGCCGAGGAGCTTGCGATCGAAGCGAACCGAGCGGCCGTCGACGAGAATCAGATCGATCTCGGTGTGCGGCACGCCGAGCGATTCGATCGCATCCTTGACCGACGGCGTGCCCGTGATCTCGCGCGTGATGGTCTGCTTGCGCTGGTCTGGCGGAAGGTAGTCGTTCAGCTCTTCGTAGAAGCGGAACTCACACGTGCACCTCGGCACTGATCTCCTGGATCGCCCGCGTGGTGTCGAAGAAGACCTGGTTGTAGTGCTCATTGCGGCAGAAGGGTCGCACCGCCAGCACCGGCGTCACCGCCGTTCCCATGACGTTGAACGACAGGATCTCGATGACGGGCGCCGGCGCGTCGAGCAGATGCGGGATCTGGCGCATACGCTGGCGCAGCCGCATGCTCACGACCTCTGAGTCGACGCCGGGCAGCAACTGGACCGTGAGATCGACGCGTCGAAACGGCGTGGCGCTGAAGTTCTGAACGTTCTCGGAGAACAGCCGGTTGTTGCCGATGTAGGTGACGACGTTGTCCGGCGTCACGATCGACGTCACGAACAGGCCAATCTCGCGCACCGTTCCGGTGATACCGACGGCCGCAATCGTGTCGCCGACCTTGAACGGGCGAAACACCAGGAGAAACAGGCCCGCCGCGAAGTTGGCGAGCAGCCCCGACCACGCGGCACCGACGGCGAGGCCCGCTGCCGCCAGCAGCGCCGCAAACGACGTCGTCTCGATGCCGAGCACGCCGAGGACGGCAATGAACAGCAGAACCTGAAACAGGACTGCCGCGCTGGCCTCGACGTACGACGCGAGCGTGACGTCGAAGCGGCGCAGATGCAGGAAACGACCAAGCGCGGCTCGGACGAGCTTGATGACCCAACTGCCGACGATCCAGAGAGCAACGGCACCCAGAAGTTTCCATGCCGTCGGGATCAAATACACGCGGGCGAACGCTTCGACTTGCGCAGTGAACTCTGATTCCACGAAGGCGTGGCCGACGCATGGTCAATGCCAACCAGCGGGTCTTTGCGTGTTGCGTGTCTTTGCGCAGGTAGAATCACGCAGCGCACGCGATTGCGCTGTCTAGCGATACGCCGCCGCCTGGATTCCGTAGAGTTGGGAGTACTGCCCGCGCTTGCCCATCAGCGCCTCGTGCGAGCCCACCTCCACGACGCGAGCGCCATCGAGGACGACGATCAGATCGGCCATGCGCACCGTCGAGAAGCGGTGCGACACGAGGATGGTGACGCGCCCATCCGCGCTGGTGCCGCGGACTGCCGCGGCGTAACGTTCGAACAGGGCGTGCTCGGTTTCCGCGTCGAGCGCGGCTGTCGGCTCGTCGAGCACAAGTACGATTGGTTCGTCGCGCATGAAGCCGCGCGCGAGGGCGAGCTTCTGCCACTGGCCGAAGCTGACGTCGACACCGCCTGGCCACGATGGTCCCAGTTGCGTCTCGAGGCCTCCCGTCAACTTCACGATCACATCGCCGGCGCCCGCGCGACTGACTGCCGTAACGACCGCGGGTTCGTCGTCAAGACGAGGGACATCGCCGACCCCGACCGTGTGACGGGCGAGGAACTCGAAGCGGAAGAAATCCTGAAACGCGCCTGCGAGTCGAGCGCGCCACTCCACCGGCGGGATTCGCGCAAGGTCGGTCTCGTCGATCAGGATCCGGCCGCTCGTGGGTTCGTAGAGCTTCGCGAGCAGTTTGACGAGCGTCGACTTCCCCGCTCCGTTCTCGCCGACAACGGCCACCACCGTGCCCGCCGGAAGATTGAGATTCACGTCGTTGAGCACGAGGCGATCGGTGCCTGGGTACGTGAAGGACACGTGTTCGAAGCGAATGCCCTGGGCCAGCCGCGCAGGTGCCGGCTGATCGGCATTGGCGATCAATGAGTTCGCGTAGTCCTCGAGCCACGCGAGCCGAATTGCCGCATCCATCCAGACACCGCGCAGGAATCCGATCTCGCCAACCGTGGCGCCGACGTAGAACGACAGCCGCGAGCCGGCGGCGAGGGCAAGCAACACATCGCCGGCAGGCGCACCGAGCCCATAGGCCACGAACACAATCGCGCCGACGTAGCAGATGCCGAAGATCGCCCAGGCGGCCGTGTGCCATGCGGCCGTACGCCATCGGGCTGCGGAGACCGGCCGGTTGCCGAACTCCCACGCGAGCCGGCGCTCCTTGACCAGGCGATCGCCGATCCCGGTGACACGGACTTCCTTCCCCGCCGGAGCCGTCGTCGCAATGTCGAAGAGATGACGCGCCAATCGGTTCGCCTGCGCACCACGCTCGAACGCACTTCTTTCGACGCTGGGCCGCCACGCGGACGTGAGCACCGTCGGCAACGCACACACCAGGAGAAGCGCGAGCGCCGGGTGAATGGAGACGAGCAGGCCGACTGTCACAACGAGCCGGAGGATCCACGCACACGTCGTGAAGAGCGACATGTACATGTGGTCGAGCATGAAGACCTGATTGCGGAGAACTGCGAGTCGATCGAGATACTCGGGCCGTTCGTGATGCGCGATCGTCGCGATCGATGCCAGCAGCGTCGCCACATGCGATTCGAGCGCGATCGTCACCTTGTCGCGGAACTTGCGCTGCACGCGAGTGCTGACGGTCTGCAGGAACCAGGTCGCCGTGGACGAGACGCCGAGCGCGATCGCCGCGAACACGACGAGCGACCAGTTGCGGGCGAGCGTGCCGTCGCCGAGCAGCTTGAACCAGAGCGCGATGAGCGAATCAGGCAGGGCCGAGAGCAGGGCCAGCGAAAACGCCGCGAGCAGGAGCCCGGGCTCGTGCCGGTAACCCAGCTTGCACAAGCGCCACATGGACGCCAGGCCGGCCGGAAGGCGATCCACCTTCGGTCGAGCCTCAGGCGAGGACGTCATAGCTCTTCCCTTCTTCGTCCTCGGCAGTGAAGCGCTGCGCCTGCAAATCGAACATCGTGCGATAGCGGCCGTTCAGCGCCATCAGTTCGCCGTGCGTACCCAACTCGACGACCTTGCCTTTCTCGAGCACGCAAATGCGATCGACATGGCGGACGGTCGAGAAGCGGTGCGAGATCAGGATCGTCGTGCAGTGGCGCGTGGCCGCGAGCATGCGTTCGAAGATCTCGGCCTCACCGCGAACGTCCAGTTGCGCCGTCGGCTCGTCGAGTAACACGACACCGGCCCCTTCTTTGACGGCGCACAACGCTCGGGCCAGCGCGACGCGTTGCCATTGGCCCCCGGAGAGATCGATGCCATCGTCATAGCCACGCGCCAGCGTGGTATCGAGTCGCGCCAGCTTCGACGCCCCTGCATCCTCGAGCGCGCTCACCACGACATCGTCCGGCGCTCCGGCCGGGGCGACGTTGTCACGCAGCGACAACTCGAATCGCGTGAAGTCCTGAAAGACAGCGGCGAGCCGCGTCCGCCACTCAGTGAGATCGAGATCGCGCACATCGGTGCCGTCGATCTCGATCGCGCCAATCTGCGGGTCATAGAGGCGGCACAGCAACTTCGCGAGCGTCGTCTTGCCTGCACCGTTCTGTCCGACGATGGCGAGCGACGTGCCGGCTGGAATCGTCAAATCGAAGCCATCGAGAACCGGGGCCCCACCTGGGTAGGCAAACGTGACGTCTCGGAACCGAACCTGACGCGCGGGTAACCTGGCCGCCGATCCTGGTCCGGAGGCTAGTCGCCCGGCATTCGCCATCGCAGGCATCAGGCGTCGCACCGCGGCGACTGGAGCCGACGCGCCGTCGAGCGCCCAGTTGAGGCCACCGAACGCGATCATTGACGTGGCGACCGCACACTGGGCGTAGATGACGATCTCGCCGAGATTGATGCGACCTGCCGCGGCTGCGGCCGCGATCGACCACAGGACTGCGACGTTCGCAGCTGTGACGATCAGCACACTCCAGGTCAGCGGCCGCTGGCGGAGACGAGTCGCTTCGTACTGAAGCGCGTGGAGGCGCACGCGCCGGGCCACGAAGCGCTCGATGTTCCAGCGCGCCAGGCCAAAGAGCCGCAGTTCTTTGCCGGCTGGCGGATCGACGGCAAGCCGGTACGCATAGTCGGCGTCGCGCTGGGCGCTCCGCACTTCATCGGTATTGCGGTCGTGCCAGATACCGCTCTCACGCAGCAGCCAATGCGTGGCGAACCATGCCCCAACCAGAACGATAGGCGCCCACCACGAGTAACCGAAGAGCACAACCGCCGCTGACAGGCCACCGACGACGCCAACGAGACCGCCGGCGATGAAGTCCATCGAGTACGACAAGGGCGGCCCTGTCATACCGAGATCGAAATCGCGCGCGACCGTCAGATCGCCGATGAGCGCGGGATCTTCGAGGTGTCCCATGCCCTGAGGCCGAACACATGCGGTCGTCAGTTGATCGTAGAGATGCGCGGCAGTCCGATCCCCGAGGTTCAAACCAATCGCGGTGTGGATCGGCGTCAGGACCTGCAGCAGGACGAAGATGACGCCCACGACCGCAAGCGGTTCCGCGAGGCCGCTGCCTCTCTGCACCGCGGTAACCAGCACACCCATCGCCACAGCGAAGAGCGCGGGCAGGACACCGCGCAGCAGCAGCACCGCCCACCAGACGATGGCGAGCAGGCTGTCCGCCTTCGGCAGAGCCGCAAAGAACTGCCATTCCTGACGTTCACGCAAACGTTGCAGCATATGACCCACCGGCGTGGGGGTTCCGCTCGGCGCATCTTATCGCTGAGAGGCGCCTGCGAACAGAGCGAGGCATTGGCATGCAGGGACGACAGCATTTGCGATCGTGGCTTCAACGATATGGCGCGCTCGTCCTCCGTGTTCACGCTCAAGACTCACAGACAGCCGCACGAGCACAGCGGCCCGCCACCTCGATTGTCGATCTCTCAGTCGATGGACGCGGCAGTCAGCATCGCCGTGCTGACAATCTCCTTCGTCGCACACGACGGCGAGACGCACTGGATGGAAGGAGTCCAGATGCTCGCGGTCTACGTGATTCTGGCGCTGGGGTTCTACTTTCTTCCGGCCGGACGGTAATGATCTAGATCCGGCGTGAGGACCAGTGGATCGAACGAATCATCCATCGGCCTGCGTCACGGGTCAGGACGACGAGCTGCGCGCTCACGAAGCTCACGGGATCGCCCTGAAACTTTCCGTCGTATTCCGTCATCGCGATCACCCACGCCGTGTTGCCGTCGAACGTGACCTGCATCGGGCCACGTTTCCCGGTGACCTCACTCTCGAACTCGATGTCAGCCGGCAGGTGATTCATCTCATATTCTGCGCGCGTCTCGAGCTTGCCCGATTCGAGGAAGACCGCGTCGGGCGCGATGACGCCCATCGCTGCCGAGGCATCTCCCTTCTTGATCGCACCATAAAAGGCTTCAACGACGGAGATGACTTCGGACTCGCTCGGAACCGATGCCGACGAGCAGGACGACAGCGACAACGTTGTTGCCGCCATCACGACGAAGCTGAGGCGAGGCACACCTCTCATAAGGCCCCGCAGTGTACCACCCCTCGGTCGATCGGATAATAGGGAGACGACTTCTTCACGGCGCTCGGTATGAACCTGCGGGCTGTCGAAGAGTAATAGGGTGTCGAGTGCCTGCCAGACTGAGCGCCGTCACATTCCTGATTTGGTTGCTGGCCATCGGGTCCGGCATCTACTTCTACGTCGCTCGCGCCGACATCGTCCGCGACGAGATGCTCGTCTTGTCGGCCTCGTCCACCGTCATCGCCGGGGCGGTGTACTTCGTGATGGGATGCATCCGGGGATTCACGCTCATTCCTGTGACCTACCTCATCCCGTTTGGCCTGCTGTTTCTGTCCCCCGTTGTTCACTTCTTTCTCACCATCGGCGGCATTCTCGTGTCGTCGGCGGGACTCTACTACTTCTCGGAGCGCCTTCAGCTCGCCGAGTACTTCGAGACGCGCCACTCCAGTCACGTGACCCGCGTGCGCGGGCTCCTGAGCCGGCAGGAGCTGCCGATCGTGATCGGATGGAGCCTCTTTCCTCTCGCCCCAACGGACCTGATTTGCTACGTCTGCGGCTCGCTCGGGGTGGATGTGCGGAAAATGCTCATCGGAATCCTCATCGGCGAGGGGATCATCTGTGCACTCTATATCTTCCTGGGGCGGCAGCTCTTGTCGTTCCTGCTGTAATCCTGAGGCATAATCAACGCGTCTGGTCACCGAATCCGGGGGGCCTTCTTGCTCACGTTGCAGAGTCGGTGCGTCGGCGATGTGACGGTCGTCACGTGCAGCGGCCGGATCGTCGCAGGTGAAGAGTCCAAGTCACTTCAAGTGTGTCTCGACCGGCTTCTGCCGGAGAGCCCGCACGTCCTCCTCCACCTCGGGGCCGTTGACTTTATCGACAGCGGTGGCCTGGGCCTGATTGCTCGCTACCTCACGCGGCCACAAGATCGACGAGGGACGCTGAAGGTCTGCGCTGTCTCCCCGAAGATCGAAGACGTGCTGCGGATCACGCGTCTCAGGTCGGTGTTTCAACCGTACGCCACCGAAGCTGACTCGATCGTGGACATCCACCGCAGCGGTCAAGGCGTCGACGCATTCGAGAACCCGGATGTCCTGTGCGTCGACGAGTCGGCGGACGTGCTGACCTATCTGCGCGAGTTGCTGAAGGAGGCGGGATACCGCACGCTGACCGCCACCAACCTGCCCGATGCGCTGATCCTGCTCAAGGCCACACAACCACGGATCGTCGTGATCGGTGCGGAGTCCCGGACTGCTGGCACGCAGGCAGCCGCCGAGTTCAACACCATCGCGCGCGCGAAGCAGGTCGTCGAGCTCCCGGCAGGATTCTCAGGACAAGACGCCGGTGAAGCCGCGCAACAGGTACTGCAGGCTCTTCGCGATGGAGGGAGATCGTCATGAGCACGTCCAGAGCTCTCACTGCGGCGATGCTGTGCGCGGGCATCCTGCTCTCGGCTCCCGCCACGCGGGCGCATCACTCATTTGCCGCGGAGTTCGACGGCAAGAACTGCCGCGATTTCACCGGCACCCTGACGAAGCTCGATTGGCAGAACCCTCACGCCTACTTCTATGTGGACGTGAAGGAACCTGACGGCCACGTTGAGCCGTGGTCATTCCAGACCTACGCGCTCATCACGCTGCGTCGAGCCGGAAACGATCGACAGGTCTTTCTCGACAACGTGGGCAAGGAAGTCTTCGTGCGCGGGTGCCTGGCGCGGAACGGCAGGAAGAACTACGCCGCCGCCGGCACGTTGAAGTTCTCCGATGGCGTCATGCGCCAGGTCGGTCAGCTTCAGGACTAGCGACCATATGCGACGTCATCCCGGTTTCCGGCTCGCCTGCGCCACGGCATTCGCGGCGTTGTTCGCGTCCGCTCTCCCGCTTCTCGCGCAGCAGACCGAGTACACGATCAAGGTGATGCCTCCAGGAGGTCCGGCTCCTCGACTGGCGGACGGCCATCCCGATCTCTCGGGACACTGGCTGCCGAACGGCGCAGGGCAGGGTGTCAGCGGGCGTTACGGCGTTGACCCGGCCGCGACGCGGCAATTTGATCCCAAGGTCACACCCGAGGAGCGTCCGTCTTTCCAGCCGTGGGCGCTCGAAAAGATCAAGTCGATGACGCCGACCGAGCTCGAGCTCTCGAAGTCATCGGTGAACTGCATGCCGCGCGGCGTGCCCGCCATCTGGTTGCAGAATCCTTACTCGACGATGATGGTGCACAAGCCGGACGTGCTGGTGCAGTTGTACGAGGTGCTCAACAATTTCCGAGTGATTCACCTCGATGGGCGGCCGCTGCCGACGTATCCGGAGCCGCTCTTTCACGGCAACAGCGCCGCACGCTGGGAGGGCGACACGCTCGTCGTGGAATCGACGGGGTTCGACGAGCGCACCTACATTCAGCCCAACGGCTGGTTCCACAGCGACCAGCTGCGCGTCGTCGAGCGTTACTCGCGGCCGTCGATGAACTACCTGATGGTGGAGGTCACCGTCGACGATCCGAAGGTGCTGACCAAGCCATGGAAATCCGCTCCGCGCCGCTGGACGCTGGGCAACGGTGATATCTACGAGTTCTATTGCACGAACAATCGTGAGCTCGAGGAACTCGAGAAGGTGCGCCAGCAGGAGCTTCAGAGCAAGTAGCGCAATTCCTGCAGTCGCCCGTGCCCGAGTTACAAGGCCGGGCCCGTTGCCACGAAACTCTGCGGCACATGCCTGCAGGCTCGGCTGGCACGCCGATTGAACAAGGCTCGGGCGATGCGAAGGCTCGTCAGGACAGCGCAGTCTTGAGCGTGATGCTCTTTTACATGCTCGATCCGATCGTCGACCGGCTGGAGAGCTGGCATCTGCCACGGATCGTGGCCACGCTCGTCGTGGTCTGTGCCCTGATCGGAGGCCTCGGCGCAGGATTCACCTCTCTGTGGCCGCAGATCGATTCCGTGCTGATGAAGGTGCCCGCAGGCCCCGGCGTCACGCGCGTCGAGATCGAACAGCCGTGGCGCGTGTCCGACATCCTGTGGACCGGAGGGATGGGCGCACTCGGCATCCTCGGTCAGGGCGTCACGGTGCTGTTCCTGACGATCTTCCTTCTGTACGAAGACGACTCCTTCAAGCGGAAACTCGTCTCGGAGATGGATACCCAGAACACCAAGCGAATCACCGTGCGGATTCTCAACGACATCTCGACCCAGATCGGCCGGTTCATCTGGGTGCAGGCGATGACGTCTGGCGCCGTTGCTGTGGCAACCTCGCTGGCGCTCTGGTGGATCGGGATCGCGGAACCGCTGGTGTGGGGTGTGCTCGCCGGAGTGCTGAACATCGTCCCCTACTTCGGTCCGCTGATCGTCACCGCCGGCCTGGCGGTCGTCGGCCTCCTGCAGTTCGGGACGATCGAGATGGCGGCTCTGGTCGCAGGCGTCGCCCTCGCCATCACGACCATCGAGGGCATGTTCCTGACACCGCATCTCCTGAGCCGCGCGGCTTCACTGAACCATGTGGCGATCTTCGTGGCGATTGCGTTCTGGAGCTGGGCGTGGGGTGTTCCCGGAATGCTGCTCGCCGTCCCCATGCTCATGGTCATGAAGGCGGTGTGCGATCACGTCGAGGGGCTGAAAGGGATCGGCAAGTTCGTCGGTCAGTAAAGACACTCTGTTCGAAGTTCCGGTTCGCGATGCGTCGAGTCGATGGAACGTACGAGACCTAGAAGTGAGCACTGAGAAATTCGAACGACGGCCATCATGCTTACGTAGTTCAACTAAAGGTAACTGAGCCACCAGTCCCGGCGGCGAGTTTTGACGCCCGCCATCCAGCGACACCAGGGATAGAGCGTCCCGATCACCACGAGCCATACGACGTAGACACCGAGCAGCGGGACGCCGTATCCCTGCGGATAGAACAGGAACAGCGTCATGAACTGGCTCGCGCGGAAACCCTGCGCGACGCCCAACAGCACGCTCAACGTGTGAATCAGGATGAAGTGCGCGACGTAGAAGGCGAACGGCACCCGCCCGAAGGTCGTGAGGATTCCTCTGATGCCAGCGGGGATCTTGTCAGCGAACGCGCACAAAACCGCCGCAGGTCCGAGCGTCATCAGGATGAAATCAAGACTGGGTGGATACTTCGTGGTGTTCAGAAAATCGATGACGGTGGCAGTCACACCGCCTGACTGCAACGCCCACGGATTGGGATCGCCATAGACGCCGACCGCTCGCAACACAACGAAAGCCGAGGTCAGTGCGAGCCCCCATTTCAGCAGCAACGCCTTCCGCGCCGCGTCCTCGCGCTCGAACATCGTCGACACGCCGAAGCCGAACAGCATCACGCCGGTCCACGGCAGCAGCGGATACACGAACGTGAACATGAATGGTCCGGCGCTGACCGACATCTGGGAATGCAGCGCGGCCCACAGCGGCCATTTCAGCTCGAGCAGACCAGTCTGCGGCCAGATCGGATCCAGCAGGTTGTGACCGGCAATGACGACCGCACCGATGACAAGACAGGTCCGCCTGCCCAGCAGCTGCGCGCCTGAGAGCACGATCATGCTCGCGCCGATCGCCCAGATCACCTGCATCGTCACGAGGAACAGTCCGCCGAGCTGCGGGATTCCTCCAGGAGCAAATGTCGCCGACGTCGAGATGACAAACCATTCGACAGCGATCAGCCAGAGACCGCGCGTGAACAGGAAGCGCGCGAGATCGGTCGGCGCTCGGCGCGCGGACATCAGTCCGGCGCTGACGCCAGCCAGCAGCACGAAGACCGGCGCGCAGAAATGCGTGATCCAGCGCGTCATGAAGAGGGCGAGCGTGACGTTTGGATCGGTGGTCGGGTCCTGCAGCGCGCCCGCCAGGAAGAAATCCCTGACGTGATCGATGGCCATGATGACGATCACCAGGCCACGCAGCAGATCGAGCGATGCCAGCCGGTAGGAGCGTCGGTCAGAAACTGGGCCGATATGTGCGTCAGGACGACCCACGAAGGGGGCGGATATCACGGCCATGACCCCTGCCGATCATACCTGCAGTATGCTGATGCCCTTTTCGGATAGCTGCGGGCCCGTTCCGGGCCGGAGAGTGAGCTGGCGATGCGAATCACGATCAAGCGGGCGTCCATGTCTGTCGTTGTCTTTGCCATGAGCGTGCTCCCTTCGCTCGCGCAGAGCAACATGAACACGCAGGAGCAGGCCAACCTGAAATTCGTGCTCGACTGGTGGCGTGAAGTGATTCAGTCGCGCCATGTCGAGTTGGCGCCGAAGTACCAGGCCGAGGACTACATTCAGCACAACATCAACATTCAGACCGGGCGCGCGGGCTTCGTGAAGTTCTTCGGCGGCCTTGGCCAGCCCGTGCCGATTGCCGCGGAGCTCACGAACAAGCCAGCCATCGCCTTCGGGAAGGGCGACTACGTTGTCGTGATTTGGGAACGCGAAGGCAAGGACCCGGCCGATCCGGCGAAGACCTACAAGTACAACACCTACGATCTGCTGCGGCTGCAGAACGGCAAGGTGCAGGAGCATTGGGACTACGCGCTCAAGACGCCGAAGATTCCGTACGGCGGCGCGCCCGACGGCATCGACTACACCAAGGTGACGTTCAAGCTGTCACCGCAGGAACAGAAGAATCTCGAAGTCGCGACCGTCGAGTTCAAGGACATCCTGCAGTACGGACACGTGGAGCTGGCGGAAAAGGTGATGGCGCCGACCTACATCCAGCACAACCCGAATGTCCCGACCGGCCGCGCCGCGTTCGTGGAGTTCTTCAGCAAGATCCGCAAGCCCGAGCCGATCAAGGCCGAATGGAAGGACGCGCCGGAGTTGACCATCGTGAGCGGATCGTACGTCTTCATGATGTTCAAGCGGAGCCTCATGGACCCTGACGACACGTCGAAGACCTATCCCGCCTACTGGTTCGACATGGTGCGTGTCGACAACGGCCTCGTGCAGGAGCACTGGGACTCGGCCGTCAAGAATCCTCCGCCACCGAAGTGAGCGAACCTACTGGTCGCGTAAGGCCAGCATCGGATCCACACGCGCCGCACGGATGGCCGGAATCGCGCAAGCGATGACGGCCACGTCGCGAGCAGCCCGAGCCCCACCGCGAACGTCAGCGGATCGCCCGCGTCGACGCCAAACAGCAGCGTCTGCATCGCGCGCGTGACCATCCACGCGACGAAGACACCCAGCGCCACACCCGTCCCGGTCAGCACGATCCATCGCGACATGACCAGCGTCACGACACTTCGCCACGTGGCGCCGAGGGCGATGCGCAATCCGATTTCGCGGCTTCGAGCAGACACCGACTGCGCCAGCAGACCGTAGAGTCCGATCGACGCAATGAGCATCGCAAGTCCGCCGAACGCGACGAGCAGAGTCGTGTGCTGCTGGCGGTCGACGACCGTCAGCGCCACGACGTCCGACATCGATTTGATGATCCACGGCGCCTTAGACGGCAGGAAGGGCGCGGCCGTTCACGAGGATACGTCGATGTGACTCGCACGTCACCCCTGGGTCAAAGCGAACGCATACGGTGTTCGGGTCCGAAGGAGGACTCACACGATGCGCTATCAGATCGCCACATTGGCCGTTGCGCTCACGCTATGCGCGACAACCGTCGCCAGAGCCGACGGTGGAAACGAGAACGACGAAGGTCACCGGCAAAGTGAATCGAATGTCCAGCTCGGTCCGCGTCCGTTCTTCCTCGTCAACGAAATGGAAGACGGCCGCCTCAAACGTCAGCTGCAGAAGTGCACCTCCGGCCCCTTCAAGAAGAGCGATTTCTCGATCGGCCATCGCGGCGCTGCCCTGCAGTTCCCCGAGCACACGCGCGAGTCCTATGAGGCAGGTGCCCGAATGGGCGCGGGCATCCTCGAGTGTGATGTCACGTTTACCAAGGACAAACAGCTCGTCTGCCGGCACGCGCAGAACGATCTGCACACGACCACCAACATCCTGGTCACGCCGCTCGCGAGCACGTGCATCAAGTCGTTCACTCCGGCGGTCCTCGGCCCGAGCGGTCAGGTCATCACGCCGGCAAGCGCGGAGTGCCGCACCAGCGAGCTCACGCTCGCCGAGTTCAAAACGCTGACGGGCAAGATGGACGCGTTCAACCCGGCGGCACTGACGCCGGCAGAATACCTCGGCGGCACGCCGAGTTTCCGGACTGACCTACAGGCGGGCCCAACGAGCGGTCATCTGCTCACGTTCAAGGAAAGCATCGAGCTCATGAAACAGCTCGGCACCAAGATGACGCCGGAGCTCAAGGCGCCGTCGGTCACGATGCCCTTCGACGGCTTCACGCAGGAGATGTACGCGCAGAAGATGATCGACGAGCTCAAGGCCGCCGGCGTCCGTCCACGCGATGTCTTCGCGCAGTCCTTCAGCCTCGCAGACGTCCTTTACTGGGTGAAGCACGAACCGGCCTTCGGCAGGCAGGCCGTGTTCCTCGACGATGCGAACGTGGTGGCTGAACTGCCGACGTTCTCAGACCTCGTGAGTTATCGCCAGCAGGGCGTCCGAATCTGGGCACCGCCGACGTTCGCCTTGCTCGCGCTCGATGGCTCGAACCGCATCGTCGCCTCGCAAGCCGCTCGCGATGCCAGGGAAGCCGGGCTCGACATCATCACCTGGACACTCGAACGATCCGGCATCCTGGCCGATGGCAACAATGGCTTCTACTACCAGACCATCGACGCGGCGATAAAGCGGGATGGCGATCTTTACAAAGTGCTCGATGTGCTGGCGAAGGACGTGGGCATCCTCGGGGTGTTTTCAGACTGGGCCGCACCGGTCACCTTCTACGCCAACTGCATGGGTGTGAAATAGAGCCTGAAAACAAGCTCGACCAGGGCGCGCAGCCCGCGGGCACGCTCGCGAAGCTGCGCCGCAAGAAGACCGACGAACTCTCACCAACGCGCCGCCGCGCGCTTGCGGAGCACTACGACAGCCCGCCTTCGCGCACATCGTCTGCCGGCGGGAGATGAATAGACGCGCGGTAATTGCGCAACTGCGGAGTGCGTGACGCGATCAAGGCCGTCGCCAGCAGACACCCCGCCCCGCCGGACACCACCGAGAGCACAGGGCCCCACGCGTTCGCGACGAGTCCTGCCTCGAGCTCGCCGAGCTGAGGCCCACCCTGGAAGAAGATCATGTTCACGCTCGTCATCCGCCCGCGCATGTAGTCCGGCGTCGTCAGTTGCCGAACCAGGTTGCGAATCACCATGCTCACCGTATCCGCAGCGCCGGTCATGGCCAAGCAGAGGAACGATAGCAGGAACACCTGCGAGAAGCCGAACACCACCGTCGCGAGGCCGTACACCGAAATCGCCCACAGCAGCACCTGCCCGCGGCGATCGATGTGGTCGATCACGCGGACCATCACCAGGCTGGCGAGAATGGCACCGACCGACGGTGCGGATGACAACAATCCGTAACCGCGCGCGCCGATGTGGAGGATGTCCTGGGCAAAGATCGGCAGCAGCGCCGTGGCCGACGCGAAAAACGTCGCGAAGAAGTCGAGCAGCATCGTCGAGCGAATGAGTGGCGTCGAGAACACGAATCGCAATCCTTCCATGCCAGCCGCGAGGCTGATGCCGCGATTCGATCCTTCGGCGCGTCCGGAGATACCTCTCATCGCAACCACCGCGCCGATCACGAACAGAAACGAGACCGCGTTGCACGCGTACGCCCACGGGACGCCGAACTCACCGATCAGCACACCTCCCGCGGCAGGACCGACCACCGCCGCCGTCTGAAACATGATCGCGTTGAGGCTGATCGCATTCGGCAAATCGGCGGCCGGTACAAGCGTGGGCATCAGCGCTTGCCGCGCCGGGTTGTCGAATGTGCCAAAGGCCGCGCCGGTCGCGGCAAGCGCGTAGATCGGCCACACGCTGTTCACACCGGCAAAAGCGACCCAGGACAACAACGCGGCTGAAATCGCCATCCCTGTCTGAGTGAACAGCATGAGGCGACGACGATCCTGTGCGTCAGCGATGACTCCAGCAACCAGCGAAAACGTGACGATCGGCACCACGCGCACGAGGCCGACCATGCCGAGCGCGAGACCGCGATTGGCCGGTTCAACGAGCAGCGAGACGTGCCACAGGATCGCAGCGTTCTGCATCATCGAACCAGCCATCGAGACGAGCTGACCGATCCAGAGCAGGCGGAAGTTGCGATGTCGAAGGGCTTTGAACGGCGTGGACCGAACGGAGGTCATCGAGCGAGCCGTGTCCCCCCAGCAGGAGGGACACGGCAAGACTGAGGCTACTTCCGTTCGGTGATCGTGATCGACGAATTGAGCGTGAACTTCAGTTCGGTCTCGCTCGGGATCTCGGCAGCGTCACCACGGGTGGCAAGCGACGCGGCGGCGCCACCGCCTCCACCGACGGCCGCACCAATCGCGGCGCCTTTGCCACCGCCCGCGATTGCACCGATGGCCGCTCCGATGCCGGCACCGATGCCGACTTTCTTGGCGTCCTTGCCCTTTGTCGTTTTCGCTTCCTCAATGTGAGTGTCCGTATCGAGATCGATCGTCCGGCCATCAGCCAGCGTCAAGCGTCGAAGCGCCAGCGTCATCGAGGCGACGCCCTTCACTTTGCCCCCGGGATCGGATTCGACAACCACGCCCTCAACGCGCGCGCCCTGCTTGGCGATGACCCAATCGCCATCGACGATGCCTTTCGCGAGCACGGCGCTGAATGCCTCACCACTCTTCTGCGCGCTCGATGAGATCGTCGATGTCGTGAACACACTCAACGGGGTCCCCGAGCGCAGCGTGAACTGACGCGGCGGCGGCGGCGGTGGAGGTGGCGGCGGAGCCGCGGGTGCCGGTGCTGGTGCTGCTGCCACGGGAGCTGGCGCGGGAGCCGCACTCTGACTTGGTGGTCTCGACGCCGGACGCGGCGCGGGCGCCGGTGCCGCAGCAGCTGGGGCGGGAGCCGGTTCGGGAGCGGGTGGAGGAGCGGCTTCCGGCGGCGGTGCCGGAGGCGCTGCCTGTGCGACCGGTGCTTGCTCCTGCCTGCCTCCGCCACCGCAGCCCCACTGCAGCGCGCTGAATCCTGTCGTCGCAAGCGCCGCGACGATCAACACGACTTTTCGTTTCATGGCCGCAGTCCTTTCACACACTGGGAGTGTGCAGTATCAAGTCAACTCCCGTGCCATGACGGATCGGCGCAGAAAGCGCAGTCCGCATATGAATATCGCTCAACACCACCCGCGGCCTGCGGCGGGGCACCACGGTTCAACACGTCGATCGCCACTTGGGCTCGCTATTGCCATCCCAGTGGATTCGACGTGTTTCGAATGGCCGCTCGGAGGTTGGACGGATGGCTGAGTCGATCAGCCTCAGTATGCCACCCCTCCGCGCATTTTCAACCAGTCTGACGAGTTGCGCCACCGAACCGACCTCGAGCTTCGACATGACCCGTCCGCGATGGGCCTTGACCGTTCTCTCGGTTGTGCCCAGCTCCGAGGCGATCTGTTTGTTGTGCTTGCCCCGAATCAGGCCAGTGGCGACCTCGCGTTCCCGTCGCGTTAGGCGGTGCACGCGCTCGACGAACACTTCATAGAGCCGTTGCTCCGTTTCGGTGCGAGCACTTTGTTCGAGGCCTCGTGTGACCGCTGCCACGAGCTGTTCCGTATCGACGGGCTTGGTGAGGAAGTCGATTGCCCCGCTTTTCATGGCTTGAACCACGGTCGGCACGTCGCCGCGCCCGGTCACGAACACCACCGCGAGCCCACTCTCGCGCTTGAGTCGCCTCTGCAACTCCAGGCCGGACAGGCCAGGCAGGAGATCGTTGAGGACAACGCACGCCGCACCCGAGGACGGGCGCTGCTCCAGAAACGACTCCGCGGAGCTGAACGCCCGCACGGCGAAACCGAATGAAGTCAGATGCCGAGAGAGCGCCGTTCGGGCCCCCTCGTCGTGATCGACGACGAAGACATTGTGGAGTAGCACCGCCTTGTGAAACGACGACTGTAATGAATTGGTACATGCCCGAGCTTGCACGTCAGCGATCGCCGGCAGGCGGGCGACAGCCGCCGCGAGCCAATACCCGGTCGTCAGGAGGACTGCATCGACGGGCTACCGCGATATGTCGCGATGATCGCCGGTTCACGACGGGGTGTTCTCCGTACGTCGTGCGGATTCCTTCGAGAAGATGGGGCTGACGAGCGAGTTTCGCTGGCGTAGCTCTTGAAAGATTCGAGTGTGTCGCGAACGGCCTTGTCGAACGGTCGAGGCCGTATCGGCAGATGACGGGGTCGGATCGCCGCTGATCAACCGCGGGCTCACACACCGGCGCAGCATCGGGACATGAGCACCGGCACGCGGTCGTCCGATGAGTGGCGCCCGACTCCGTTTCCCATCAGATGTCTTACGTGTTGACCAGCCCCAGCCACGTCGCGTAGCGAACGAGGTCTGCCGTGTTCTTGAAGCCGAGGACGCGCATGATCTCGTACTTGTGCGTCTCGACGGTCCGCGGCGACACCTGCAGCGCGTTGGCGATCTCACGCATGCGGTATCCCTTGGCAATCAACTGAAGGACCTGCCGTTGACGTGGCGTCAACTTGGCGAGCGGCTTATCGGCAACCGGAAGTCCGCCGATCTGCGCCGCCACCGCGGGGCTCAAGTACGTGCCCCCGCCGAGGACCTCGTCTATCGCTGTCAGCAATTCCTGACCGGCTGCGTGCTTCGACACGAAGCCGACGGCGCCCGCCGCAATGGCTTCCTTTGCGATGCGCGGGTCGGCATACATCGTCAGAATGATGATCTTGGCGGTGACGCCGCGAGCGCGCAACTGCGTGATCGCGTCGAGCCCGCTGAGTCCCGGCATCGACAGATCCGCAATGATCAGGTCAGGCTGGAGATCGACGGCCGCTTCAACGAGGCTGGTGCCGTCGAGGACAGTGCCCACCATTTGACAATGATCGGCGAGCAGCCGATTGAGCCCCTCGGCCACCATCATGTGGTCATCGGCGAGAAGCGTGCGTGGCGACGCGGTCATGATGCTCATCCCGGTCAAATTATCCGTCATTAACGCCGCGGCCCGTTGTTTCGAACATACGACAGCAGCCGACACTCCCGTGCACGGTTTCGGCAGGTCTTTCCTGAGCATGATAGGACAGACGCGAACGCGCGTCCGCGTCGCGGTGTCGAAGAACGTCGGCGAGGAGCGTGGCCCTGGCTATCGTGACCGCGCGCCAAGTGACATCCTCGATCGAAGGAGGATCTCGTCAAGAATGACCTGCGGATCGTCGCGAAGAACCATGCGCATGCCCTGCAGGATCATGAATTCGCGAGACGAGATGAAGCCATCGAGGGCCTCGCGACTATCCCACTCCGACACGAGCGTCAGCAACTGGCTGTCCGCAGCATCCGCCATGAGGCGGCAGGTCAGGCAACCAGGCCAGGTGTGCATACGACGAATGAACCCTTCGATGGCGCTCAACGCCTCCGACCGCTTGTCATCCTTCACCCGCAGGTTGACAGTGGCTACATGCATCGCGGGAGGCTTCCCCGACCTCCGGCCGTCAGCTCGCCGCGACATCTCGCGGCTTCGAACTCCCCAAACCGCCGTGTTTGCGGGTGCTTCAGGCATCAAGCGACTCTCAGAGCACGTCGTGCGCCCAGTCGGTTCGCGCAACGCGCAGGCGCTCTCGTGTCGGTAACGCAACCGTCGTGCCTGCAGGAGCGGTGCGATAAAACGCGGATTTTACGGTCCTCCCGTTCCCCTTCGCGGTCTGGCCGCGGCTCACCGCAGAAAGCGGGCGTTCACGCCGCGCGCCTGGTGCGATAGGATCGCGGCTTCGACAACATCCGTCTTCATCACGCCTGCCATGGCTGCTGACAACATGCATCTCGTCGCCGACCTCGGCTCGCGAGTGCAGGAACTGACGCTCCTTCACGATGTGACGGGCATTCTCCATCGCGAGGACATCGTGTCAGCGTCGGACTGGCTGAGCGAGATCGCTGAGGCCCTGGCTGCATCATGGCCCCGTCGCGACACCATCGCCGTTCGAGCCCGGCTCGGTACTTTCGAGGTGACGACTTCCAGCTTCGACAGGCTCACCCCGCTTCATCGCACTGAATTCACCGTCGCCGACGGGCGCACCGGTTCCATCGAAATCGCCTATACCGACCCTGGCCTGGACGCGGCAGGCCAACAGCCGCATCGCGCGCTCCTCGAGGACGTCACCGAGATGTTCCGGACGGCCGTCGACCGTCGGCTCGTCATGGCCGCTCTGCGCCGGAGCGAGCAGCGGTATCGCAGCGTCGTCGAGAACCAGAGCGATCTCGTGTGCCGCTATTTACCCGATACCACGCTGACGTTCGTGAACGAGGCCTATTGCCGCTTCTTCGGAAAGCGCCGCGACGAACTGATTGGCAGCAAATTCATCGAGTTGATCCCCGAAGCTGACCGGCCGGCCGCGCTCAGGAACGTCGAAGCGATTCTTCACGGCGGCGAGCCACGGGTCGACGAACATGGCGTCGTCATGCCCGACGGGAGCCTCGGCCGCCAGCAGTGGGTTGACCACGTGATCGCATCGCCTGACGGAGGCCCCGTCGAACTGCAGGCCATCGGGCGGGACATCACCGATCGCTGGCGGGCAGAGGAAGCTCTCCGACAGAAGGAGATGACCCTGCGGGAAGCGTATGAGCGTATCCGCTTGCTCGCCCATCGGCTGATGCTGGCTCAGGAGGCGGAACGGAGCGAGATCGCCCGTGACCTGCACGACGACATCAGCCAGCAACTGGCCGCTCTCGGGATCGGACTCAGCCTGCTCGAAACGCACGTGGCCGGTCAGGATCGGCTGCAGGACGAGGTGAGCAACCTGCGCCGGGTGGCGAGCGGTCTGGCCGAACGCGTGCGACATGTTTCGCACGCACTCCATCCTGGCGTGCTCAAACATGCGGGCCTGAACGCCGCGATCGCCTCACACTGCGAAGCGGTCGACGCCCAGCATACGTTCGTGGTCAGGTTCGAGTCGCGCGGCAGCTTTCAGGACGTCCCGACCGACATCGCCCTCTGTTTGTACCGCGCGACACAGCAGGCATTGCGCAACGTGGCGATGCACGCGAACGCGCGCCGCGTCTGGGTATCGCTCGCGCGCGTCGGCCGCCAGATCGAGCTGAACATCACCGACAACGGATGCGGCTTCGACACGTCAACCGCCCGGACACGGGGGCTCGGACTATTGAGCATGGAAGAGCGCGTCCACCTGGCCAACGGGACGTTCACGATCACGTCCCGACTGGGTGGCGGCGCCCGTATTTCTATTGCGATACCTGCCGGGTGGGCGTGAGCTACGCCCCTGTCCCGCGCCTGATCCCGAGTTTCCGCAACCGGCTTCGCAGCGTACTGGGCTTGAGACCAAGTAGTTCGGCCGCGCCACGACGTCCCTCAATGCGCCACAGCGTCGTGTTCAGCATCCGCTGAATGTGGTTGCGCTCTATCTCCTCGAGCGTCGTCCCCACCGTCGCGGTGGGCGCCTTGGCCGCGGTCAGCGAGATGTCGTTCATCGAGATCATGCCGTCAGGTGACAGGATGAGCGCGCGCTGAATGACGTTCTCGAGCTCGCGGATGTTGCCCGGCCAATCGTACTGTTGCAGCGCGCGCGAAACCGAGTCGGGAATCGGCTTGATGGCTTTCGGCATCGCCCGGGCGAACCGATTCGCCAGATGCTGTGCGAGCAGCGGGATGTCCTCGCGACGCTCCCGCAGCGAGGGAAGCGTGATCGGAAACACGTTGAGCCGGTAGTAGAGATCGTCCCTGAACCGGTTCTGGCGGACTTCTTCAGTGAGGTCGCGATTGGTTGCCGCAATGACCCGCACGTCGACGTCCACCGTGCGCGTGCTCCCCAGACGTTCGAGCTGCCCTTCCTGAAGGACCCGCAGCAGCTTCGGTTGCAGCTCGATCGGCAGGTCCCCCACTTCGTCGAGGAACAGCGTTCCGCGATGGGCAATCTCGAAACGCCCGGCCTGACTCGAATGCGCGCCGGTGAATGCGCCGCGCTCACGTCCAAAGAGTTCGCTCTCGACGAGCGTGGGAGGCAGCGCGGCGCAGTTGAGGGCAACGAACTTCCCTGCGGACCGCGCGCTGCGGCGATGGATCGCCCGCGCCACCAGTTCCTTGCCGGTGCCGGTCTCGCCGAGCAGCAACACGGTCGCATGGGTTGCCGCGACCTGGTCGAGCCGGAAGACGACGTACCGCCATGCTGCGCTTTCACCGACGAGCGTGTCCTCGATCGGCGGGACCCCTGCCCGATCGAACGGGGCTTCCGTCCCGCCGGTGAGGCGGCGAGCGGCCGCATCCTGGTCATGGAAGGGTGGAGCCGGGTTCGTGAGAGGGGGGCGACCGTCGTCGACGAGGCCGCGAATCGCATCAGCCACCGTCAGCAGCGGATGAAGCGTTTGCACATCCAACTGGCTTTGTGGTCGCTGTGAGAACAACACGAGGACGCCACCGTCGTACCGCTGTGGCCACAGGGGCACGACAACGAGTGTCCGGATGCCCAGCGCCCAGAGGTGAAGGTGGTCGTCGGGAGGAAGGACGCTGCTGCTCCCGTGTGGCGGACCCGACACGACGAGAATCTCGCTATGCCCCGTCGCCCCCTGCACGCGCGGCCGTGTGAGGAACTCGGAGACGACGCGACCTGAGGTGATCGCACTCCCGACGGCAACATTCTTCGCGCGCTGGTTTGCTGCCAACACGAGGAGGCCGCCTTCGAGCGCCAACTCATCCGCCAGACGAGAGAGCGTGTCTCGAAGCCGGTCGTCGAGGGACTCCGATGAAGCCTGGTTCAGTCGCGCTCGCGCGTCCTGCGCTGCGCGTTCGATGTTAGGAAGGCGGTTATCGCGGCCCGGAAACGCCGAAACTCCCATGACAATACCCTCCGACGTGATCCGAAAAAGCACGCTCGGCGGAGGGGGTCGCCGGCGGCCTTTGCGTTCAGGTCATGGCCTTGCTTGGAGTCTCGAACACTAACGGCTTAAGCCCGTACGGGCAATTGGCCGATAGATCTACGTAGTTCTTCCGGCACACGACTGTATGGCGCGACTGTGCGATCAGGGCGTGATGTGCCCCAGGGCGGGAAAGTGCATGTGGATGCTCGTGCCGGTGTCATCGCTTTCGATGTGCAGCCATCCCTGAAAGTTCCGCACGATCATCGCGACGCTGGTGAGTCCAAGTCCTGGCGCACCCTCTTTGGTGCTGAAGAATGGATCGACCGAGCGCATACGCGCATCGCCAAACAAACCCTGGCCGGTGTCGGTGACGGTCACGCGAACGAAGCGCTGCATCCGCGACGGCGCTCCAACCGGGCGATCGACCGATGCGGTGTGGACGAGGAAGTTGCCGCCATTCGGCATCGCGTCCCTGCTGTTCGACGCAAGGTTGAAGAACGCCCACTCGAGCTGCACGGCCTCGGCCTGCACGAGTGGATCGACAGCCTCGAGGCGCAGCGCCACACGAATTTTCGATCCGAGGACGCGCGCCAGCACGCCTTCGAGTTGCGCGACGAGCTCGTTGACGTCGACGACCGAACGATCGAGCCCCGCGGGCTCGCCTATGGAGATTAGCTCTCGACTGACATGAAACGCGCTGTCGATCGCACCTTCGAGCTCGATGAAGTCGCGATCCGTCGATTCTCCCGCCGCGAGATTCTGCCTGAGCGAGTCAACTGACTTGGACATGAGCCTTAACAGTGCACGGAGGTCGCTTCCCAGCCGTACCGTAACCAGGGCACTCACACGTCTGACGATCCTACGTGAGGCGATCAGGGCAGTGCGTTGATCCGGATCAAACCGCGAAAGAGGGTTTTCCTGATGCGGAGCGGGCGCAAACGGGAACCGACGCGCACTCGCGGCACGGATCTACAGCGTCGATTCGATCCGTTCGAACTGTGCCTGGTCGATGATGCGCACCATGTGTCGGTTGGGAAAGCAGACGACACCGCGTTGCTGCAGCGAGCGCGTCGCACGGCTCACGGACTCGAGCGAGAGCCCGAGGTAGCTGGCGATATCCGAACGAGTCATGGGCAGCTCGATGTCCCGCGAGCCCTGGGGCTCCCGTTGCAGCTGCCGGAAGAACATCGCCAGCTTGCCGAGCGCATCCTTGCGTCCGATCGCAATCGTCTGGCGCTGCGCTTCGCGCAGTTCGTGCGTCAGCTTGCACAGGAACTTGAATTGAAGGTCGCCGTCGCTCTTGAGCGTCTCGATGAGGACGTTGGTATCGAACTGATAGAGCAGCGCCTGGGTCACCACCTGCGCGGTGCGAACGTAGAGGCCGTTTTCGGCGAGGCCGAAGACATCGGCGGGAAAGAGGAATGCCGTGACCCAGCGCCGGCCGCTGGGCATGTCCTTGAAGGCCTTCACCACACCTTCAGCGATGATGTAGACCGATTTCGCCGCGGTTTCTTCGCGATAGACGACCTCGCGCGGCGCCACCCGAACCCTGGTCGCGATCGCGGCGAGCCGCATCCGCTGATCGTCGGTCAGCAGCGGCGCGTCGGGACGAATAGGAGGCAGGAATGGCGTGGCCTGCAGCGTCGGTTCAATGTCTGGGCTCAGCGCCTTCCGATGCCGGAGTTTCTCCATCACGATCACTCTCCACGGCCAGGACCGAAGGGGCGGACATGGCGGCGCTCACCGAACGTGGCCCGCCATTCCGTCTCTGACGACCCGCAACTCGTGATGGTGCTTATTTCGGGTTCTCAACGCTCGTGACCAACGCACGCGTGAACGTGATGTCGATCCTGTCGCCTGCCTTGACACCCTCGATGTTCTTCTTGTCCTCGACCATCCGCGTGACTGTACGGCCGTCCGCCGTCGTCACCGTGATCGAGGGAACCGCGGGATCCACGGCCTTGACCGTGACCGTCGCCTTGTCCTGAACCGCCACCGTCCCCGCCGGCAGTTTAGTCTTCGCGCGCTCCAACGCGGCTTCGAAGCTGGCGCCGCCGCTCTTTTCACCCGGCTTGACGAGCTGCAACACGAGCGACTCGTAATAGGTGATGTTCACCTTCTGGCCGACCTTGAGCTCGTTGAACCGCTGCACCGCAGGGCCAACCGTGAATGTGTCTTCGTTCCCCTTGTCGTCGCGCAGCGTAAGCGAACGGCTGGTGGTGTCGATCGCCTGGATCGTCGCGCTGATCGTCACCACATTGGCTTTCGTGACCGGGGCTTGAGCCACCGGCAGTGCAACTGCCGCCATCCAGAGCATCGTCACCAGCACCGTCGTCGTCCTTACTTTCATAGGTCCTCCTGAACGTGTACGCATTGGTCTCGCGAAGCGGCAAAGCAAATGTGGGTCCGTGTTGCTGTGAGCCAAATGAGCAGGAATCTCGAATGACGCCGCGACATCAAGACTAACCCGCGAAATGCCGCGGGCTGTGAAAGGAGGCAGCCCCTGGAGACTGGAGATATGATGGGAGCTTCCGTGACCCAGGAACCCCGACCGCGTGTTCTGCTGGCGGATGACTACGCAGGGCTGCTCTCAGCCTGGCGGCGCCTGCTCGAGCCCTCGTGCGACGTGGTCGGATGCGTTGGCGACGGAAGAGCACTGCTCGAGGCGGCAGACACACTCGCCCCCGACGTGGTGATCGCCGATCTGTCGATGCCCGAAGTGAACGGGCTCGAAGCGTGTCGCCATATCAAGCACGCCTCGCCCCAGACGAAGGTCATCCTCGTCACAGCCGGAGGCGATCCGTGGGTGGCGCGCGCGGCCTTCCGCGCCGGAGCCTCAGGGTTCGTGCTCAAGCACTCGGCGGCTGACGACCTGCTCTTCGCGATCCACACAGCTCTGGACGGGGATACCTATTGCACGCCAGGTGTCGGCCTCGACACCTCTGACGTGCACTGATCCCTGTCTTTGCGTATTGACTCGATCGATTCGGGGATGGATGATGGCCGCGCATCCAACTTCGACTGATGGACTCGACAAGGGGTCGCTTCCCCCGACACCTGATCGCCATCGTGATGATGTGTGCGAGTCTGCTCGTGTCTCTGCACGGGCAAGACACGAGCGACGCGAGATCCAAGCGCGTCCTCGCGCTCCACGTCATCAGGCGTGACTCGCCCGGTTTCGACGACACGTTTCGATCGGTGCTCCGGGAGACGCTCGCCAATCGCCTCGACTACTACAGCGAGTACATCGATCTCAATCGCCTCGGAGATCCGAAATACCAGACGGCACTGAGCAGCTATCTGCGCTCGCGCTACGTCGATGGCGGGTTTGACCTCGTCATCGCGTCCGGGCCCGCTGTCGTCGATTTCCTGAACCGCGATCCCTCCCTGTTTCGCGGCGTGCCGCTCGTCTTCACGACGCGGCCCGGCCTGGTCGGTGGCCCGAACTCGACGGGGATCGTCTCGGCGATCGACCTGACGAGCACGTTGTCCGCGGCGCTCACCGCCGAGCCCGGGACAAAGCACGTCTATGTCGTCAGCGGCGTGGCACCCTTCGATCGGCTCTACGCCGAGATCTTCAGAACGCAACGCACGCTGTTCGGCACGCGCGTCACATTCCACGACCTCGCCGGGCTGACGTTGCCGGATCTTGAGACGCGAGTCCGCACCCTGCCACCCGACTCGATTGTGTTCTACCTCAGCGTCTCGGACGATGGCGCCGGGCACACCGTGATGCCACTCGACGCGGTCGAGCCAATCGCCAGGGCCGCCAACGCACCGGTCTACAGTTGGCACGAGGATGCGCTCGGTCATGGCGTCGTCGGCGGCCGCCTGCATTCATCGGTCAGGGACGCGCAGGAGACAGCGCGCATCGCACTGCGGGTGCTGAGCGGAGAGAAGCCCGAGGCAATCCCGGTTACCACCTTCGACAGCTACGCGTATCAATTCGACTGGCGACAGCTTCAGCGTTGGGGAATCGACGAGGCACGTCTTCCGGCAGGGAGCGTCATCCGCTACCGCGAGCCGTCCTTGTTCGATCAGTACCGCGGCTACGTCGTGACTGGTGCGCTGGTCATCTCGGCGCAAGGGCTTCTCATCGGCGGCCTGCTGATTCAACGCCGCCGGCTGCGGCGCGCGGAAGCCGCCCTGCGCCACTCCGAGATGCGGAACACCGCCATTCTCCGCGCCTTGCCTGACCTGGTGTTCGTGATTGATCGTGAAGGCCGATACGTCGACTACCACGCGCGCGATCGAAAACTGCTGCTCGTGCCGCCAGAGTTCTTCCTGGGCAAAACGATCAGGGAGATCATGCCCGCCGCGCTGGCGAACAGGCTCATGGATGCACTCGAACGAGCACGAACGACCGATGATCCGGTCGTCGTGGACTACGAGTTGCCGCTCGATGAGCTGCGCTACTTCGAGGCGCGCTTCGTGCCGGCAGACAACGGCCGGGTGCTGAGTGTCGTGCGCGATGTCACTGAGCCAAAGCGGGCGGTCGAGCTCAACCGCGCGCTTGCCGGACGCATCATCGTGAGCCAGGAGCAGGAGCGCCAGCGAATCGCCCGCGAATTGCACGACGACCTGAGTCAGAAGATCGGGCTGCTGAACCTGGAAGTCGATCAGATCGCCGACGTCGTCACAGCCGATGCCCATCGCGAGCGCCTCGAGCAGGTGTCATCGCAGATCGGCGAGATCGCCGGTGACCTGTCCAATCTCTCGCACAGGCTGCACCCCTCGAGGCTGCAGACGCTCGGGCTGATCGAGTCCGTGCGGCTGCTGTGCAGTGAGATCTCGCAGCGGCGACAGGTCAACATCGAGTTCAGCTCGAGCGAGCTTCCGAGCGCCGTCGATCCGCGCGTCTCGCTCTGCCTCTATCGCATCGCACAAGAAGCGCTGCACAACGTCGCCAAGCATAGCCAGGCGCGAGACGCGTCCGTCGGGCTGACGCGTGAAGGCAATGAGATCTTTCTGCAGATCGCTGACACCGGCGTCGGCTTCGATCCCGTCGCCCTCGAACATGCGGGCCTTGGCCTCGTCAGCATGCGTGAGCGTGTGGGCGTGCTCAAGGGAGACCTCGTGATCAATGCGACGCCGGGCGGTGGTACACGTATTGGCGTGCGAGTCCCTTTGACACCGTCATCGCGCGACACGCAGGCCGACTACAAGTTCGTGTAACGATGTGTTGATGACGATCGTGATTTACCAGAAAGCCGCCGGGCGCGATCGAGGGGTGGAATAGCGATCGCCCTCCCCGTCCTCGCCGATTCGTAGAGAGCCTCGATGATACGAACGTCCCGCATGCCCTCGTCGCCTGAGGGCTCCGGCTCCCGATTCTCGAGCACGCAGTCCGAGAAGTACGACAACTCCGCCGCAAACTGATCGCGCCTGGCGACACGCCTGCGTGTGGTCTTTCCATCGACAGTCAGCTCGTAGGCAAGCCCTCCGGCGTAGGCGTACGCCGGATCCACGCGGACCAGTCCTCTGGTCCCGACGATGAGATACGAGCCGGCCCTGCTCGAGTTGAAGCTCGTGACGAATGCGGCCACGCGCTCGCCGTCGAATCGAAGCAGAGCTCCGGTGGACTCGTCGACGTGCTGGAGCGTTTTGCTGCCGGCGTTCACCGAGATCGCCATGACCTCTTTGGGCTCGGCTCGAAAGAGGCGCCGCGCAGCGTTGATGCAATACACGCCGATGTCGTAGAGCGTTCCGCCACCGAGTGCCTTTTTCGTCCGGATATTGCCGGGCCGGACAGCGAACGACAACGACGAGTTGAAGAACTTCGGATCGCCGATTCGGCCGCGGCGAACCAGATCCACGACCTGCCTGTTGATCTCCTCGAAGTGCAGCCGATACGCAATCATCAGCTTCACCTGGTGCTTTCGACACGCGTCGATCATGCGCTCGCACTCCGCAGCCGTGATAGCCATCGGCTTCTCACACAGCACATGGACGCCTCTCTGCGCGGCGCGGATGGCGTACTCCGCATGCATCGAATTCGGTAGCGCGATGTACACGGCATCGACCTGATCGAGGCAGGCGTCGAAGTCGGCATAGGCAAACGTCCCGCGAATCCGATATTTCTTCGACAGCGCCTTCAGCTTTGTGGGGTCATCACTGACCAGGGCAGCGAGCCGCGAATTGCGCCGGGCACGCTCGAACGCCGGGAGCACCGCGACCTGCGCGATGTGCCCAAGCCCGACGACCGCGTACCTGACTGGCCCACTGGATCGCTCAGCCGTCACCAGCACACCAGCTCCTTCGCGGTGTTCTTGAATGGCGCGCCCGCGCAGGATCAGCGCGGTGACGTCAGGAGGCGGCAGCTCGCACGTTGGTGCTGAACGGAATGGCCCTCGAAGGCTGCGGCACAGGATGGCTGACCACTCCCTGATGACCATCCATCGGGCGGTGGATTCCAAGCTTCCGCATCCTGGTTCGCAGCGTGCTGGCACACAAGCCAAGCACCTTCGCTGCGCCCGAGGAACCCTCGATCCGCCAGTTCGTGTGATTCAGCATCCGCAGGATGTGCGCACGCTGAACGTCGACCAGCGTTTGTAACTCGTCGACGGCGGGCATCGGCACAGTTCGACGAACCGGCTCGCCTCTGAAGTTGGACAGGTCGAGCACGCCATCGCGCGACAGGATGACGCCCTGATGGATCACGTTCTCGAACTCCCGGATGTTTCCCGGCCAGTCATAGAGCCCAAGGGCCTCCAATGTGCCGGGCGCAACGCGATCGATCGGCTTGCCCATCTGACGGGCAACGCGATCGGAGAAGTGACGCAGAAGCAACGGCAGATCCTCGAGCCGTTCGCGCAGCGCGGGTAGCGTGATCGGGAAGACATTGAGGCGATGGTCCAGATCCTGTCTGAACCTGCCGCCGTTCACCTCTTCGACCAGATTCCGGTTGGTGGCAGCCACGATCCGGACGTCGACTTGCACCGTCCGCGTGCTACCGAGCCTCTCGAGCTGCCCTTCCTGCAATACGCGAAGCAGCTTGGGCTGTAACTCGAGAGGGAGCTCCCCGATCTCGTCGAGGAATACCGTGCCGCCGTTGGCGAGCTCGAAACGCCCGGGCTGTGACGTGTGCGCGCCCGTGAACGCGCCGCGATCGCGGCCGAACAGTTCGCTCTCGATGAGGCTTGGCGGCAGGGCGCCGCAGTTCACGACCATGAACTTGTGATTCGCTCGCCGGCTCTGGTGATGAATCGCGCGCGCCACGAGCTCCTTCCCTGTGCCGGTCTCACCGAGCAACAGGACAGAGGCGTTCGTCGACGCCACTTGCTCGACGCGGTACATCACGTACTTCAGGGCGTTGCTCGCGCCGACAATCGTGCGATCCGACATGACCGGCTCGTGCGAGCGAGACGAGGGCGTCCCGGGAGGCGGAGATGTTGGTCGGTCTGAGCGCATTGTCACCTCTGGCCGCCTCAAGGCGGCTGATTGAGTCTTCTTGCTGCGGTAAGACAGGAAGCTATCAGGCTGGGTCACATCCAGACAGTGAGACTTTGGTCTTACGCAGTCAACCCGATTGTAGGCGATACCATTCGTATGTATCCTCGCCACACGAGCGTTACATGACTATGAGTGCATCCAGCCTCACACTCGTTGTCGTTGACGATGACATGGACATCCGACGTGCCGTGGGCCGATCCCTGCGCTCCCACGGACACAAGGTGCATCTGTTCGAGTCCGGCGAAGCATATCTGGCAGGGGACTGCAAAGCTGACTGCGCGATCGTCGACATCGGCCTGCCGGGTGTCAGCGGGCTCGAAATGGAAGAGCAGCTGCGAAAGAGCGGCCGGGGGCTCCCGGTCGTCTTCATCACGGCTCACGATGACCTCGCCACGCGCGCGGTCCGCACGACAGGCAAGCCAGTCCTTCGGAAGCCGCTCGACGAGCACGATCTCCTGGATGCCATCGCCCTGGTCACAGGGCACCACTAATTTCGACTTTCCCGCGTAGACAGGAGCCGCACGAGTGCGGGGACGGACGTGACATCGAGCTTGCGGGTGACTCGCCCGCGGTGGACCTTGACGGTCTTTTCACTCATGCCCAGTTCGTGAGCGATCTGTTTGTTCAGAAGACCGGCGGCGACCAGGTCGCAGACCTCGCGCTCGCGTTTCGTCAAGCGCGCGAGCCGCTCCTCGGCGTCGCGCTGGCGGCGCTGCTCCTGGCCCATCGAGACCGCCTCCATGCGAGCCCGTTCGAGCGCAGCCAGCAACTGCTCCTCGTCCATCGGCTTCTCGAGGAAATCGACCGCGCCTCCCCGCATCGCGCGAACCGTCGAGGGGACGTCGCTCTGGGCACTGAGAAAGATGATGGGCATCGAAATGCCCCTGGAAATCAGAGCCGTCTGCACGTCCAGGCCGCTCAAACCAGGCA
The DNA here is from genome assembly GCA_963772955.1 of uncultured Acidobacteriota bacterium. GTDB lineage: Bacteria > Acidobacteriota > Vicinamibacteria > Vicinamibacterales > UBA2999 > Gp6-AA40. The sequence goes on from CAVYZF010000003.1 coordinate 488,668, forward strand.
TCTTCAGGTCGAGCAGCACGCAGGCCACGCCCTCATACGGAAGCCGGGCCAGGAAGGCTTCCGGCGACGTAAATCCTTCGACAGCGATATTGTGCGAGCGCAGCATTCGCTCGATGGCCCTGAGGACGATTGGATCATCGTCGACAGCGAAGACCTGAAGCACCGAATCCATCTGATTGATCGGGAGGCCCCAGTTTACACCGCCGCCGGGGTACCTGGCTTCGGACAATTACCTACCGAGCCCATCCGCGCGGCGGCAGGCGGCATGGAGAGAGCCAGGTCAGAACGACACCTGAACACCGAACCACGCAGAGCGCGGAAGCGCGGGATGCGTGTGGATGTCGTCGACACCTTCATCGGGTTCGTCCGTCAGGCGCGACGTGTAGAAGTAGTCGATGTCTGACGCGTCGGTATCAAAGATGTTGAAGACCTCGAGCACGAGGCGCGCCTTATTCGACAAGCGATAGCCGACTTCACCGTTCCAGAGCGTCGTGCTCTTGGAGGTCACGCTCGCGTCTTCGATCAGGGGACGCGGACCAAAGTGGCGAACGCGAATACTGCCGAAGATCGGTTGACGTGACTCGACCGTCAGTCCGGCCGAGATGACACGATCCAGCGCGCCCGGGACGTGGTTACCCGCCGGGTCGTCGTCGGTGAATTGTGCATGTGTCCAGGCAAGGTCTGCGTCGAGTGTCAGCCACGGCGTAAGGCTCGCATAGTTGGTCCACTCCAGCCCGACGCGGCGGCTTGGACGTCCAGGTTCTGTTGTGCCGGCATCACCGACGAAAAGCAGCTCGGAGTCGAGACCCAGATACCACAGTGCGACGGTGGACTGCAGCCCACGGACTCGCACGGTGCGAACACCCACCTCGGCGCCGCGCGCACGAACCAGTGGTGTCACACGCTCGGCGGGTTCACCGGTGGAGGGGTCGATGCTGATGGCCGCGCCGCGCGCGTCGTTGCTGTGGAATCCCATCCCGGCATTCGCGTAGAACTCGGTTCCGGACCACGGCCCGAGGACGGCGCCGAATTTCGGACTGACCATCCCGTCGGACCCGTCACCAGAGTTCAGCGCATTGTCCGACGTTACCGAAAACCGATACACGTCTCCGCGCAGGCCGAATGTCGTCCGCAGTGTGCGGGTCCATTCGATCTCTGTTTGCGCGTACGTGCTGGCCAACGTCTGGCCGACTTCGTCTTCGCGTGTCGTCGACAGTCTTTGGCGTGACTCGGTGTGATAGAGCCCGACGGGAGATAGCCAATCGCTCCGGAGTTGTACGCCGATCGCACTCTCGGTGTGCCGTTCGTAGAAGTGACCAAGGCGTCGGTAGGTCAGGCGTCCACCAGCCGCGGTCCGCCGCTCCGCCTGTTCGAACTGATCGCCGTGCTCCTGATCGTCGAGGAAGTACGTGAAGTTCGAGAACAGGTTGAGACTGTTGTGCAGCACGTATGCGGTGCCACGGAGAGAGGACGGCCCCGCGGACCGCTGAAATTCAGCAGCAACGCTCTGGCGATTGGCGTGTCCACCGTCCGAGACATCGAGAGGACCGAAGCGCGAGATCAATCCGCTGTCGATTGCGCGCTGCGCGACCTGGTCAGTGGAGTCCCAGTCAGCCCAATAGCCCATGCCGGTGACCGAGAACCCATTGCGATTGTCGCCCTGACTGTACCGCACTACGCCGTTGACCTTCTCATAGTCGTCCGGGCGTTCCCACGGTCCGTCATTGTGGTTCAACTCGAGTGCCGCAAGCAGATGGCCATTGCCGACACGCGGAGAGGCTGCGCCAAACAGACGGCCCCATCCGTTGTTGCCGGCACTTGCATAGAACGCCGGCCGTTCGAGCTGATTGACATAGTTGATGTTCGCCGCGCCCGCCGCGGAGAAATCTCCTTCGTCAGCAAAGTACGGCCCCTTCTTGTACTGAACGCCGCTGACCAGTTCTGGAATCAGAAAGCTGATGTCGGAGTAGCCGTGCGCGTGGGCACCAGTCGGCGTATTCACCGGCACACCGGCGACCGTCGTGGAAAAGTCAGTGCCGTGATCGAGGTTGAAGCCACGCAGGTAGGTACTGATTGGCCTTGCCTTCACCGCTATGCTGGCTGATCACCATCCCCGGCACGGTCTCGAGCACTTCACCTGGACGCTGAATGGGCCGGACGTCGAATTGCTCCGCGGTAACGGCGCCCTGGCTCGCAGAAGCGGCGATGCCAACGAGATTCTCGGCCGGGTTCTCGATGTCGACCAGGTTGCGGAAGGTCGCCGTTCCCGTCACGATGACGTCAGCGTTGAGCGCGAGTCTCAGCACGTTGTCGGACGTCACCGGGACCCCACTCGTGACGGTGACCGTGCGTCGGAGCACGCCGAAATTGAGCAGGCGGAACGTGAGCTCCGCACTTCCGGTCGGGACACCTTCGAACTGGTAGCGGCCCTCGGCGTCCGTGGTGGTCGTCAATTCCTTTTTATTGACGACGAGATCGATCACGACGCCGGGGAGAACAGCGCCGGTCTGATCGATGACACGACCGCCAACGCGGCCAGGCGCCTGCGCGTGTGCAACAGACACTGTCAGCAACAAGGCGACGACGACGGTTGCTATGATTCTCAGGCCCAAGGATCGATGCGCGGAGAGAGTGTGAGGAGACGAGTCTAGATGGCAGAACGACGCGAGGACATGCGGCATGTTGTCGCATGGCTCCCCTTCGTACGTTGGGTGACCTGCATCGCGCTGTGGGTCGTCGTGGCGGCTGTCTTCGTGTTTCCGCATCTCGATCTGCCACTACGGGCGGTCGCGCCGTTCGGTTTGGCTGCGGCGATTTGTCGCACCGTCGTCCTCGTGCTGTCCCGCCGCGGTGGCGCAGCGCCGCGTGCAGCGCTCGGGATTTGCTGGTGCGCTGAAGCCGCCCTGCTGGCAGGACTACTGGACATCACCGGCGGGCCGTTCAATCCGTTCATCGTGATGTACGTCACGTACATCTGGCTCGCGGCGGTAACGCTCGGGCCGGCCTGGGGACTTGCTGTCGGCGCGGTGTCCCTTGCGGGATTCGGATGGCTGATTGTCGACCACGTGCAGGCCGAGCTCGCCGAGCACCATCGGCTGAACGACTTCCCCACTCACCTGTTCACGATGTGGCTCGCCGGGTCAGCGATCGCAGAACTCGTCGCGCACTACGTCTCGCGTGCTCGCGCCGTGCTCGACCAGCGACAGCGGCAACTCGACGAGGCCCGCGAGCGCGCGCTTCGTAGTGAGCACCTCGCATCGCTGACCACACTGGCGGCTGGTGCGGCCCACGAACTATCGACACCGCTTGCGACCATCGCGATTGCTGCCCGTGAGCTGGAGCGCACGGCCGACCGCCTCGCAGCCTCTCACCCAGCCGTCGACACACTGAAGGATGATGCAAAGTTGATCCGGACGGAGGTCGATCGCTGTCAGGTCATCCTCGATGGGATGAGTGGGCGCGCGCCTGACGGTGCGCCATCAGCGGCCGAACCGCTGACGCCAGCGGCGCTCGCGCAGCTCGTTCGCAGCCGGTTGACCGATACGCAGCAGCAGCGACTGCAGGTTGAGATTGCAGCCGATCACGCCACGCCATCTGTCGCCGGCGCCGCGATGGTGCAAGCGATCTCGTCGCTCTTGAAGAACGCATTCGACGCGAGCGACGCGACGTCGGACGTCGGGCTGCGATTCGCCCGCCGTGGCGACATGGTCCGCATCGAGGTGCACGACCGCGGCGCCGGCTTGTCGCCGGAGATCCGTCGCCGTCTGGGTGAGCCGTTCTACACAACAAAGGAGCCTGGCCAGGGCATGGGACTCGGGTTGTTCCTGACCCGCACGTTCGCCGAGCGTGCCGGCGGGACGCTGCAGTTCGACACTGACAACGGAACGACAGCCATCCTGGAGATTCCGGCGCGCCCGGTCGAGGCAACGCTCGCATGAGCGCAGACAGCCGGACGCTTCTGATCGTCGAAGACGACTCGCCACTGCGCGATCGTCTCGTGCGCGCGATGTGCGATCGTGGCTTCGACGCCCACGGCGTCTCGGATCATCCGTCAGCGCTCGATGCCGCGCGCCAGGACAGCCCGGAACTGGCGCTCGTCGATCTCAAGCTGCCGGGCGAATCCGGTCTCAAGGTGATCCGCGATTTGAAGGAGCTCGATCCCGCAACGGTCGTCGTCGTGCTGACCGGCTACGGGAGCATCGCGACCGCGGTCGAGGCGGTCAAGCTCGGGGCCGCCAGTTATCTCACGAAACCAGCAGATGCGGATCAGATCGTCGCGGCGTTCGAGGGAATCCAGCCGGACGCCGACGCGGAAGTGCCGTCGCTCGCACGCGTCGAATGGGAGCATATCCAGCGCGTGATGGCCGATTGCGGAGGCAACGTGTCGAAGGCCGCGCGGGCCCTCGGCATCCATCGCCGCTCCCTGCAGCGCAAGCTCTCAAAGAATCCAGGCCCGCGATAACCGCTACTGCGCGCTTTGGAGCTGGATGTTGAGAGTGTGCCGGCGGCGTTCATTGATCTGCACCACGCGCTCGACCGCCGCGTACCCTTCTTTACTTACCCGAATGCGCTTCGCGCCCGGCTCGAGATACTGGATTCTGGCCGGTGACGATCCCCACCCGATTCCGTTCACGGTAATGCGTGCCCCCTCCGGCTCGGTCGTCACGACCAGTTCAGTTACGGATCCCACAGGCGCTGGCGCAACTGCCTGGGTTGGTTCCGTCGTCAACTGAGTCGTCGGCGCCGCGGCAGCAGGCTCTGGCTTCACAGGCTCGGACACCACCGGAGCGCCCGACGCAGACTCGGCTGCCGGCTGGTTCGTGACCGCCGGCGCGAGCGGGACGGTGGGTTCGACGCTCGCGCGCCCAAAGAGAACACCCGTTACGGCGATCGCGGCGACTGCGATGACGATGTACGGCAGTGGTGATGCCACCGCCTTGCTGTCTCGAGTCTCAGGCGGATCGTGCGTGTCCGCGGGTGTCAGCGCAGACTCCAGCGTAGCCAGGGCGAGCTGTTGATCGAGACCAACGGCCTGCGCGTAGGTCCGTAACTCGGCACGCTGGTAGAACCCGGACGGAACGGCCGCCAGGTTGTCGCGTTCGAACGCTTCGAGATGGCGCTGGGGGATCTTCGTCTCGCTCGCGATCCGTTCCAGCGTCAAGCCTCGAAGCTCACGGGCACGCCTGAGCATGTCGCCGAGGCTGTTACTGCCGCTCCTGCTCGAACGCAGGACACCTCTGTCTTCCGAAGTGGGGGCGCTTACGGTAGCCATGCACGTCAATCTTTTCAACGAGTGTCAGGTCTGAATCAAACACACGTGGGCAATTGCTATTCCAGCGTTGAGATCACTTCACGAGATAAATCTAGCCGAATTTCGGTCGGAGGGCGGATTGATTCGTCACCGTCAGGCAGGATCGGCCGGAGAAACGAACCAATAGTCTCCTAATCGTCGAACAAGCCCAGCCGTGTGGGCGGCCTTACGCGAGAAACGGCTCAGGAATCGCAGCCGGAGAACGTGAGCTTGGTCATCCGCGCCTTGAGCGGGACGACGCTGAGATACGTCGTGTCGCCGCCCTTCGTCGGCAGCACCCCGGCCCATAGCCGCATTGACCGCAATCGCGGCATCCACTGCGCTGCCGCCTTTGACGAGGATCGCCGCGGCAGCTCCACGCTGCGCGGATTCGCGCAGAACGCCGTCGGCTCGATCGGCCCGAACCGTATTCCGGTTGGCGGCGAGGCCATGCTCATTCTGAACAACGAGCTTCGCATGCCGCTCGTCAAGATCGTTGATGGTGTCGTCTTCCTTGATCTCGGGAATGTGTACGAACCGCCTCAGCGATCTGTCAGTCACAGATCTTCGGAAGTCTTACGGCGTCGGGCTACGCGTCCCACACCGTGGGTGCTGCTGCGCGGTGATTATGGAATCGTGGTCGCGCCGCGGCCCGGCGAGCCGCGGAGCAGGTTCTACTTCAGTATCGGCCAGGCGTTTTAGTTATTCGACGTCAACGGATTCGACGGTTGACGTGAGGACAGGACCGCGGTTGGTGAGCAGTTCGAGCTGGAAGCCTTCGACGATCCAGCCAACCTTCACGCCTTCGTCATCGGTCGCGCCAATCAGTTCGGCCTCGGTGTTCTCGGGGAACAGCTTGCCGCCGCTGATCTGCACGCGTCGCTCGGCCCCGTCGATCACGACCAGCCGGTAGCAGGTGTTTCTCGTGTGCAGCGTGACGAGGCTTCCGGGCAACAGCAGGGGTAGCGCAACCAATCGGAAGCGACTCGGATCCGACTCGACCTGGTCGAGACTCGGCGTCAGTCCAGGTACCTCGACGTTGTGAATGGCAGGGCTGGTTTCACTCTGTCGCATCGGATGGTCCTCCGCGCGAGCCGGTGCAACAGTGCTGCCACGAGAACTTTGCGGCGTCGATCGGAAATCGCTCGCCAATTCGTCGCGATTGCATTGATGAGTATTGAAGGAATTGCAGCAGATCGCAGATTCATACAACGAACGAACGGACCAAAGCGAGACGGACCAGGGAATATGTCTTGCACGACTCGTCGCGGAGGCGGGCGATGAAAGTCCTTGGAATCCTTCTGCTAATGGTTGGCCTCACGGCAGCCATAGCCACGATCGCCGGTGTGGGTCAGGCCGCTGATGCTCGGAACCCGTATCCGGTCACCATCGTGGGCGACCAGAATCAGCCCGCTCGCGATCAGGCCGCGTCTCTGCTGCTTCCGATTATGGCGGGGCTCGCAATTGCTGCCGGCGGTGTTCTCGTTGGAATCGGCATGGGCCGGTTCGGGAATCCAACGATCGTCCCGGCCGACTCGCCACAGGCAGAGAAGGCCGCAACGACGAGAGGCACGACACCGTAAAGATCCGGAGAAGAGGTACGGCCTTCGAGCCCATCTCCGAAGCGCGTGCTTGACGAAATGGTGACGTTCGATTGTATGCTTCTCGACCGCCGTGAAGTCCCCTGGCCGCGTTGAATCCGATGGGACCGCCCCTCTCACCAGACCGAAGGTGCTCCTGGTAGACGATCACCCGGACATCTTGAAGTCGACGTCCCGGTTGTTATCGTTCGACTTCGACGTGGTCGGAACGGCCAGCGATGGATATCAGGCCGTCGACGCTGCGCAACGCCTGGACCCTGATCTCATCGCACTCGACATCACGATGCCCGGGCGCGACGGATTTCAAACCGCCCAGGACCTCGTCCAGATCGGCACACGCGCGCGCATCGTTTTCCTGACAATGCACGAGTCAGACGATTACGTGGCCGAAGGGTTCCGATCGGGTGGGCGCGGTTACGTGTTGAAGACGCGGCTTCACCTGGATCTCGCCAACGCGCTTCAGCACGTCCTGGCGGGACAGTTGTTCGTGCCTTCGCTCGAATCGCTCTTCGCGATCGATTCTGAGTTCACGGGGCACGTCGTTCTCCTGCACGAGAACGATCGAGGATTTGTCGATGGCGTCAGCGGTCTCCTGGCGGCAGCGCTGAGGCGGGGCGATTCGGTCTCGCTCGTCTCGTCGTCACGTATCCGAGCCGGGGTGGCGCAGAGGCTGCAGACGGCAGGCTGGAAGGTAGGCGAATCCGGAGACTACGGGCCATACCGAGCATTGGACAGTGCGACTGCGCTCTCGCCGGTCATCCGCAACGGATTCCTCGATCTCGATCATCTGCGTGAGCTCGTGGCCGAGACAGATCGGGCGCGAGTCAACGGTGCTCGGGGAGCGCAGTCGATACTGACGTTCGTGGGAGACATCTCCACACATCTGCTCGACCCACATCCCGATCTCGCGCTCGAGCTCGAGCACGCATGGACCGAGCTGACGCGCGCACTTCGGTTCATGACGGTCTGCTGTTATCCCACGTCTCGGTTCGAGACAGCGGGCGAGCGCCTGCTTCCCCAACTCTGTGCCGAGCACCTCGCTGTGGCGCACGCTCCCGAAGGTGGCCATCGTTCGCTGAGGATGTAACGACGCGTTCAGATCACGTCGTTGATCGCCTCGACTGGTGTGACCCGCGACGTCACGACTGGAACCACGTGTTGCGCCATGAGTTGCTTCACGCGATCGGCATCGACTGACTCGACTTCGAGCAGCTCCAGTGCCAGCGCGCGGACGGCGCCTCGCTGCCGCTCGATGATCTGACGCGACGTCTCATAGCCCCGCATCACGACGGCGCTGATCTCGTTGTCCACCCGCCGCGCGGCTTCCTCGCTGAATCCGGCTGCCTGGTTCTCTCCATCCCACGCCCCCGACGGACGACGGAAGTGCACCGGCCCAAGTGGTGACATGCCGAGCTCGCAGACCATCTTGCGCGCGAGCTCGGTCGCGCGCTCGATGTCGTTCGACGCGCCACTGGTCATCTGGCGCAGGCACGACTCCTCGGCGACGCGACCGCCCATCAGGATCGCGATCTGCGCCTCGATGAATGATTTCGAGTGCGTGTGGCGATCGGCCTCCGGCAACTGCATGGTCACACCCAGTGCGCGGCCACGCGGGATGATCGTCACTTTGTGCAGCGGGTCGGCATCGGGAAGCATCGCGGCGACGACAGCGTGACCGGCTTCGTGGTACGCGCAGGTCACGCGCTCGTGCTCGCTCATCACCACCGACTTGCGCTCCACTCCCATGAGCACCTTGTCGCGGGCGCCATCGAGGTCCGCGTTGCAGACGGTGGTCCGTCCGGCGCGTGCCGCGCCGAGCGCCGCCTCGTTGACGAGGTTCGCAAGATCGGCACCTGAGAAGCCCGGCGTCCCGCGCGCGATCGACCGCAGGTCAACGTCTGATTCGAGCGCAATCGCGCGTGTATGCACACGGAGGATCTGTTCGCGGCCCTTCAGGTCGGGATTGCCGACGGTCACCTGCCGATCGAACCGGCCCGGCCGGAGCAGCGCGGCGTCGAGGATATCGGCGCGGTTGGTGGCGGCGACCACGACGACGCTGTCGGTGCGCGCGAAGCCATCCATTTCGACGAGCAGCTGATTGAGTGTCTGCTCGCGTTCCTCATGACTGAGTGAGTTGCCACCGCGATTGCGGCCGACGGCATCGAGCTCGTCGATGAAGATGATGCAGCGCTGGTGGCGGCGAGCCTCGCGGAACAGTCGCCGAATGCGTGCGGCGCCAACGCCGGCGTACATCTCGACGAACTCCGATCCGCTGGCGGACATGAAAGGAACACCTGCCTCGCCGGCCATCGAACGCGCGAGCAGCGTCTTGCCCGTTCCGGGAGGGCCAACGAGAAGAATGCCGCGCGGGATTCGTCCGCCGATCGAGGCAAAGCGCGCGGGCTCCTTGAGGAAGTCGACGATCTCACGCACTTCGTCCTTGGCTTCGTCGACGCCAGCCACGTCGTTGAACGTCACCGTCGCGTCCTGCGGATCGATCGTGCGCGCCTTCTCGAGGCTGAACACGCGCCCCGTCACGACGCGATAAAGCGTGAGGCCGAGGCCGGCAAAGATCAGCACGCCGAACACGAGCGCCGCGTAGGTCCCGTCGCGCGAGGCCTGCGCCTTGCTCACGTCGAATCGGACGCCGCGCTCGATCAGGCTGGCTATAAATGTGGGATTGAGCGCGATGTATCCCTGCGGAGCCTCGGTCGCGACGCGGGCGCCGTCGATGCGCTCGAACTGGATGGCATCTCCTGCTGCCACAACCGACTTCACCCGGTTGGCCCGGACGTCCTGGAGAAAATCTGAGAATGGGACGAGCGCCGGTTCCGCGCTTCCCGTCGTTCGGAACACCACGAAGACGCCGATTGACAACACGAGCACCACGGCCGTGATCCAAATGAGCCGAGTGCGTGGCAGCTTGCGTCCGAACACAGTTTTTCCCTGTCCCTTCGAGTGTGAAGGCTTTGCCATCCCCGAGGCGCGATGGCTCGATGTATTTGTGGAGGAACGCGCGTGAGGCGATCGTTGCCGACCACCGTAGCGTGCGCTTTTCGATCTTATCGGACCACCGGGAGTCTGTGAATAGACAGTCGTCGCCAGCTGAGCCACGTCGATGCTGGTACGCTGATCTCTATGTCGAACCCATCCTTCGCGTGCTCAGAGGTGCGTTCGACCCGCAATCGTGCTGGCGCCGATTGCGCTAGCTTTCGCGCTGGCGCACCGAGAGTGATTCGACGATCGATGTGAGGACCGGGCCACGTACGGTTGCGAGCTCGATCTGAAGACCTTCAACGATCCACCCGACTTTCACGCCTTCGCCGTCGGATGCGCCGATCACTTCGACTTCGGCGCCTTGAGGAAAGAGCAATCCGCCACTGATCAACACGCGCCCGGCAGGCCCGTCCATCACTTCCATCTGGTAGCACGTGTTTCTCGTTTGCGCAGTGATTTGCGTACCTGGCGAAAGCCCCGGCAGAGCCACTGAAGGCGACGCGGATCCCGACTCGATACGTTCGAGACTCTTCGTGATGTCTGAAATCGTTCCGATGACCGTGCGCTCGTTCAGTCGCATCCTAGCCTCCCGATTTTGGGGCGTCGTGATATTGGAACGAATTTCGCGAGAAGAACGTACACCCAGCACGGCCCGTACGTCTCTAGGGAGAATCCGAATAAGGAAAACACGACTCCGTAAAATCACTGAGCTACCTAAACATGAGTAGCGCTGCCATGAGGGACTCGACAGTGATAGAAGAGATGCCACAGGAGGCGTGATGCAGTCATCGAGATCTCAGGTGGGCGCGATCGCGGTACTCGGACTCGCAGTCATCCTGCTGATCTCAGCGTTACTCAGCGCTCAACAACGCTCGCTCGATATCTATTGGATCGACGTGGAGGGCGGCGCCGCGACGCTGGTGATAGCGCCTTCGGGAGAATCGCTGCTCTACGACGCCGGTTGGGAAGTCGATGGACGGGACGGCAAGCGGATCGCGGAGGTCGTCAAGCAGGCTGGGCTTTCGAGGATCGATTCCTTCGTGCTGAGTCACTACCACGCCGATCACGCTGGTGGCTTGCAGGAAGTCGCGAGGCTCGTGCCCATCGGTCGCTGTTTCGATCGCGGCGACTTCATCGAGCCGGCCAATCAGCGATGGCGCGACATCTTTCTCGCTGCGTGCGCGTCCAAGCGGACGATCCTCAAAGCCGGCGACACGATTCCCATGAAGGGTGTGCAGATCGACGTCGTCGCGTCCAACGGTCAGCTGATCACGAAGCCACTCGCTGGTGGCGGACCCAATGCGCTGTGCGCAACCGCAGAGAACAAGCCAGCGGAAGGTCCCGAGAATCAGTTCATGGTTGGCGCGCTCCTCACATACGGGACGTTCAGGTTTCTCGATCTTGCCGATCTCGATTGGGAGAAGGAAATGGAGCTGGCGTGTCCAATCAACCGGATTGGACAGGTCACAATCTGGCAGGCGGGACGACACGGCGCGCTCGATGGTGCCGGAGCGCCCGGACTGCTCTATGCGATCAAACCGCAGGTCGTCATCGTCAACAACGGCCCGCGCAAAGGTCTGGGTGGTCCATCGGCGGGCTCACCGAAACCGCTGACACAGCACTTCCAACGCATAGCGAAGACACCGGGTATCGAAGGGATCTGGCAAGGCCACTTCTCGCTGCTTGAAAAGGACAAGGCCTCGAATACGTCCGAGGACATGATCGCGAACTTCGAGGAGTCGGCAGAATGCAAGGGCAACTGGATTCGCGCGTCGATCAGGCCGGATGGGACATTCACTGTCACAAACGGGCGAAACGGCTTCAGCAAAACATACGCTCCCCGGTAAACGTCTCCCGAACGTGTGACGTGTTTAGGTAAGTTGACACCACTTCTCCCGGCTACGGACAATTCCCGGACAATGCAGATGACGATGAGCGGACGCAGCAACAATCGTGGGGCGTGGATGAATCGCGCGGGAATCGTAACAGTGGGCACGCTGCTGCTGACGATATCGGCGCACGCGCAGTGGCGTAACCTGCCCACGGACGCTGTGCCACTGGGCGCCGACGGCAAGCCGAACATGTCGGCGCCAGCGCCGCGAACGAGCAGCGGCAAGCCGGACCTGTCAGGAATTTACCAGCCGAACATGCGGTACTTCCGAAACCTCGCCGCGGACGTCGGCATTGAGAACGTGCCGATGACCGACGAGGCGCGGAAGATTCACAAGTCGCGCGAGGACGGCACGCTCGGCTACACCGAGCCCGACGCGTTCTGCCTGCCGCAGGGTGTTCCCAAGATCAACTCGGCGCCCGTGCCGTTCAAGATCGTGCAGACCGATAAGCTCGTCGTCCTGGTGTACGAGGCATTCAACCTGTGGCGGCAGGTCCATCTCGATTCGCGTGACTTCGGAGAGGATCTCAATCCGAGCTGGTTGGGCTATTCGAAGGGACGCTGGGAGGGCGACACTCTTGTTGTCGAGACCAGAGGCCTCAATGGCAAGCAGTGGCTGGATCACGGCGGCCTGCCCACGAGTGACAAGCTGACCGTCGTCGAGAAGTTCCGGCGTCCAAACTTCGGGCGGCTGGAGATTGAACTGACCATCACCGACCCGACCTACTATACGAAGCCGTGGACGGCGACGACCAACGCGCGCCTGATGCTCAACACCGAGCTCTTCGAGTTCATCTGCAACGAGAACGAGAAGTCCACCGGCCACATGGGGCCTCACATCAAGTAGCTCGCCTGCGGTCGCGAGCGTCTACAACGACACAAGGCTTTCCCGCGACAGGCCCGTGGATGCGCGACGGCGCACCCGCGGAACAGCGGTGGTTCTCATACGTGCTGGTGGATGACGCCGCCGCGCTCGCCGCGCGTGTGACCGCCCTCGGTGGGCGGGTCGTTGTGCCTGCGGCACCCGAACGTCGAAACGGTTCGCTGATCGTCATCGCCGATTCGGCGGGCGCGGTGCTCGCGCTGCAAAAGTACCCGTTCTGAGACGAACGCCATGAAATGTACGAAGCTCCCGTCGAAAATCCTCCTCCTCGCCGTTGTGATTGCGACGGCGCTCGTGGCGTCGAGCTGCGAGAGTGGAACTGGCGTTGGCGTCGGTACCGGCTACCCTACAAGGTGGGGAGGCGGGGCCGGCGGCGGCCCGCCAATCTTTGTCGGGGGACCCTCTTACTAGACACGCGACTCGCGCCGAACTTCGCGCGCGGGCTTATCCTCGCGCAAGGCCACGAACTTCGTGTGGCGGAGATGATTGTCGGACGTCCACTCGACGAACTCGAACTGCCCCACCAGCACCGGCTTCAGCCAGCGACAGTCCGCCATCTTCTCCTTCGTCAGTCCCTGCCCCCATCGACCGCTCTTCGCCTCGGGCAGGTTGACGAACGGACACTCGGACGTCTCGAGGCCCTTGAACTTCCTGAACAACTGCTGCCGCACCGCAGGCGTGAAGCCGTTGCGCGTGCGTGCTGCATACACCAGGCGATCGCCCTCGTAGTAGCCGATAACCAGCGCGTCGAACGTCTTCGTTCCGATCGTGTAGCCGCCGATGACCAGCTCTTGCCCGCGGTTGATCCGCATCTTCATCCACGCGCCCGACCGCTGGCCCGATTCGTAGCGGCTGTCGCGTCGCTTCGCGACCAGCCCTTCGAACCCCTGTGTTTTCACGGCGTGGATCAAATCGCGGAGGCTCGCTACCAGGATGCCGGTGTAGCGCACCGGCTCGCTCAGCGCCGGGAGGACCTTCTCTTCGAGGAGCGCACGACGCCTGGATAGCGGTTCTGAGCTGAGATCGCGACCCGCAAGCATCATCACGTCGAAGACGTAGTAGACGATGGGCGTCTGCGATTCATTCGAGTTCTGCAGCGCGTTGAACGAGGGCCTGCCGTCTTCATCGAGCGCCACGACCTCGCCATCGATCACCGTGTCATTGGGAAGCTTTCCGAGCCCGCGCACAACAACCGGGTACCGTCGCGTGAAATCGTTGTCGTTACGAGAGCGTAGATGAACCCGGTCGTCGCTCTTGAACGCGACCGCGCGATAGCCGTCGAGTTTGAGCTGGTACTCCCACTTTGCCGGATCGTCCGGGAGTTTGTCGGTGGGGAGCAGGAGCATCGGCTGGATGAAGCGTGCTTTGACGCGCGCAGCCACCGGCCGAGTCTATCCAGATCAACTCCCAACTCTCAATCTCCAACTCCCAACCGTTTAGCTCTTTGGAAATTGGACGTTGGATACTTGGGAGTTGACAGGTTTCAGGCCCGTAAGGCGGGTCCCGTCAGCACAGTTCTTCGTGCGTTGGGTCCATGTCGATTAATATCGTTCAGTGCGAGTAGCTGCGATGGATGTGCGTGCGCATCGACTGTTGAAAATGGTCACGACAGTGGCCTTGGTACTGGGACTGACAAGAGCGGTAGCCGCGCAGGCGCCACCTCCCGATCCGTCGGAGCCGTCGCAGACGGCACAGGCGCCAACGCGGCAAGCGGAGATCGAACGGGAGCAGGCGGCAAAGGTCCCGAACCTTCATCCGTACGTGGTCAACAGGGCCGAACAGCTCTTTCAACGTGTTGACACAGTTCTCGAGGGTGGGACCCTCCGCTGGCATCCATTTTTCGAGAACGCCTATTCGGGCGGAGGCTTCACGCTTGGCCTCGGCCACGCCAGCTATGTGAGTGCCTACAACTACATCGACGTGCGCGGTAGCTGGACGTTCTCCAACTACAAGCGCATCGAGGCCGAGTTCGTCGCACCGCGGATGTTCAACCGGCGGGCTCAGTTGTCGGTGATCGGCGGATGGCGTGAGGCAACCCAGGTCGGCTTCTATGGCCTCGGCAACGAGACGTCGCTGGACGATCGCACCAACTATCTGTTCAAGCAGCCCTACGGCAACGCACTCTTCACAATCTTCCCGACGCGGAAACTCTTGATGCTGCGCGGCGGCGCCGAGTTCACGCGGTGGTCGCAGGAATCCGGCGAGGGCCGCTATCCGTCGATTGAAACGAAGTACTCGCCAGCGACTCTTCCGGGCCTCGGCGCAGAAGTCACCTACCTTCACACCCAGGGCGCGGTCGGAATCGACTGGAGGATCTCCCCCGGTTACGCCCGCCGCGGTGGTTTCTATAGTGTGAGCCTGCACGACTACAGCGACCCCGACGACGCGTTTGGGTTCCAGATGGTGCAATACGAGGCCATCCAGCACGTACCGATCCTGCGCGAAGCGTGGGTGCTCTCGTTCCGCGGACGGGTGCAGAACTCAACCGCCAAGAACGACCAGGAGACGCCGTACTTCATGCTGCCGGCACTTGGCGGCGGATCGTCGCTGCGCGGGTACAACAGTTGGCGATTCCGCGATAAGAACAGCCTGCTGCTTCAGGCGGAGTGGCGCATCCCGATCAACCGCTATCTGGACCTGGCGTTTTTTTACGACGCGGGCAAAGTCGCCCCGCGGATGGGGGATCTCGATCTCAATGGCCTGAACGACGACTTCGGCGTCGGCACCCGTTTCCACGGCCCCTTCGCGACGCCGCTCCGCGTCGAGCTGGCCAAGAGCCACGAAGGCCTCTCCTTCATCTTCTCGACAGGTCCTAGTTTCTGAGGCCACGCTTCATGTTTCCATCAATGCTGTCGCCACGCGTGCGTCGAGTCGCCTCCCTGGTGCTGTCGGGCAGTGCGGTCGCCGCTTTTGCCACTGTCGCATCAATGCAGGGCCCGCGCTTCTATCCAGACGACCCGATCGCGCGCGAACCCGAATCGCAGAGCCCCGCGAAAGCGGCGCCGTACGACCAGTCGCAAATGTACGAGTTGATGTTCAACCTGTTCGTCAACGCCGGCCTCGAACCGACTGGCGTGCGAGCACAGAACATCAACACGATTGGCGAGGTACCAGACTCAAACTGGTTCACCAACCGTATCGGCACGCGACCGATCACGACTGAAGAGATCAGTCGCGGCCCGGTCATGGGCGCGCCGCCCGACCCGTCGAAATGGGTGTTGTTCAGGGAGAAGACGTCGGGCTCGCATCCCGGCTTCACCGCAAAGGACGCCAACGGTGAGACCTGGTTCCTCGAGTTCGATCCGCCGTGGGCGCCGGAAGCCGCCACTGGATCCGTGATCATGGCGACGAAGGTGTTCTGGGCATTGGGCTACAACCAGGTCGAGTCGTTCCTGACAACCCTCGATCCGAAGAAGACAACGATCGACCCGGGGGCGACGGTTCGTCGCCCGAACGGGAAGCGAACGAGGTTCAACCGCGACGACATCAACGTCATCCTCGAGGGCGTCGCGCCTAATAAGGACGGATCCTATCGGGTGGTCGCGGGCCGCCAACTGCCCGGCAGGATTCTCGGTGGCTTTCAGTACGTCGGCACCCGCCCCGACGATCCCAACGACGTCGTGCCGCATCAGCACCGCCGCGAGCTGCGGGCGCTGCGCGTCTTCGGCGCATGGACGAACCTCACTGACCTCAAGGCCGCGAACACGATCGACTCCGTGATCACGGAGAACGGCAAGACGTTCATCCGGCACTACCTGCAGGACGTGGGCTCCACGTTCGGGATGCCGAACGACCACTACGAGTGGGATCTGAGCTACGAGTACTTCTATGAGGGTGGTCCGTCGAAGAAGCGCCTCTTGACGCTGGGGTTCGGGTTGAGCCCGTGGCAGACGGTCGATTACATCGAGTACCCGTCGGTCGGCAAGTTCGAAGGCAAGGTCTTCGACCCGCGGAAGTGGCGGCCGCAGACACCGACGGTGGCCTACATGGAGATGCGCGCCGACGACGCCTTCTGGGCGGCGCAGCGCATCGCGGCCTTCAGCGACGACCTGATCAGGGCGGTTGTCAAGACCGGGCAGTACAGCGATCCGACGGCCGAGAAGTACATCGCTGACGTGCTGATCCAGCGCCGTGAAACTATCAAGCGTATCTATCTGCCGGCGGTGAACCCGATCGTGAACCCGCGCCTCGATGCGAAGGGACTGACGTTCGAGAACGCGGCAGTCGCCGGCGGCGTCGCGAAGGCCCCCGAGACGTATCGAGCGTCGTGGATGCGCTTCGACAACGCGACCGGCGCGACTACGCCACTCTCCGAAACCAAGAGCACGACGACCACAATCCCGGCGCCGAACGGTCTCCCATCAAGTGGCTACGTTGCGGTGGACATCGCCGCTGACAGCGCGATGTATCCGACATGGAAGGTGCCGGTGCGCGCCTACTTCCGGCAGGAGGGTGGAGGCTGGAAGCTGGTCGGATTCGAGCGGCTGCCAGAGAAGTTGCCTGGTGCAGAAGTGGCGGCGTCACAAAAAGCCAGCTGAACTTCCGTCACATCTATCGGCGCCGCCCTCCACCACCTCTAAATCCACCGCCGCTCGGACGATACGTGCCTCCGCTCCGGTTGGTACTGCCGCCTGAGCTTCGGACTGAGCCGTAGTCGCGCGTCCGCGTACTTCCTTCCGTGCGTGCCGCGGAGTCACGATTCAGCTGACCGACCGTATCACCCGATCGCTCGCTCGTGCCGCGATCCGTCGTCCCGGCCGTGGCGCGATCGCCTGACGGCGTCGGACGCTCCGCCGAGCCCCACGATCCGTTGTCGTACTTGGACCAGCCGCCGCCGTCTTCTCGACGATACACATTGCCATCCCGGCCGGCATAGACGTCGCCACTTCCGGTTCGCACAACCCCTGAGTCGGCCCCAGGTCCTCTCCTCGTAATCGCTTCACCACCGCCGCTGCCTTGTGTCACGCGGGTCGTCGTGCCGGTCGCGCGGTTGGTGACGCGCGCGGTTTGTGCCCACTGGTTGCCGCGCTGCACCGACGTCGCACCCCAGCTTCCGTAGACGCCACTGCCCTGGTTCGTGCGTGCATACGTGCCTGTGCGCGGGTTATACGCCTGGCCAACTCCACGCGCGCCATACGGGCCCCACGCCACGGCGCTGCGTGAATAGGTACCTGTTCGAGGGTTGTATCGCGCGCTCGCGCCCATGCCGCCATACGGCCCATAGACCGCAGCACTCCGTCCGTACGCGCCGGTCCATGGGTTGTACCAGGCCGAGAACCCGTAGGTGGGATAGAACGGATAGTAGACGGGGTAGAAGCCGCCGTATCCCACGTAGGGCGGGTAATACCATCCGCTGCCCCAGACCACACACCCATACGCGACCATCATCCCGGTGTAGCCGGCGACCGCCGCATACGTCACCCACTCGTCGTCATCGTCGTCTTCGACGATGGTCACGTAGGTCACGTTGTGCGAGGGAGAACTTGCAGGGATTTTGTAAATGGCTTCGGGCACGGACGTCGCAACCTCCCATGGCCCGTTGGCGCTCTTCGCCATGAACCAGACTCCCTGGAAGCACATGTAGTAGAGATCGCCGACCTTGATGATGTCCTTGTCGGTGTTCGTCGCACGCGACACCGTCGTCATCGGGATTTCCTCGAATTTTGGTTCGCCTTGATACGCGACCTCAGGGGCCTGAGTCTGCTTCCTGTTCACGCGGGCGGTCTGCGGTATCTGCGCCAGCAGAATGGCGTCCGCGGCCTCCGGCGTACCCGGCACGGACGCGAGCACGCGCGAACGCGTGTGCTCGAGCGGGATCTGCTTGAAGACGTCGGGCAACTTCGGTGTCGCAAACGTCCACGGCCCGAGCAGGCTCGGGGCAGAGAACCATCGCCCCGCGACGAGGTAGTAGACGTCGCCAGTGCTGCCGAAGCGAAACACGTCGGACTCCGTGTTCTGGAGCCACATGAGCGGGCTCGCACCCGGCACGGTGGTGTAGATCGGCGACCCCTGGACCAGGATCATTTCCGCTGGAGTGGTGCTCAGGAACACCGCCGGGACCGAGGAGGTCTTCGTTCCAGGCAATGCGGACTTCACCTCTTTCCAGTTCTCGTCGGCAGGCAGCTTCGAGAAGCTCCCGGGCAGCGTGCCGGCAGCCGTCCACGGTCCCTTCAACGTGGACGCCTTCAACCACACCTTCTCGTGGCGCAGGAAGTACGTCTTCGTCGGCTCGTGCTCGAAGAGATCCCAGTTGGTGTTGACGGCGTACTTGAGATCGTTCGACGGGATCGGGCTCCAGATCGCATCGCCGTCGATGTTGACGAGCACTGCGGGCGACGTGCTGTAGAAGATGGTCGGGGGATCGGACTTGACGCCTTCGACATTCGATGGACGGATCTGGCTCTTATCGACCATGGCCAGCACGCGGTCGAGCGCGATGAAGCGCTCCACGGTCGGGGATCCCGCTCACGATCGTGTCCGTGATGTCGCGCACCTGATCGCGCGTCAGCTTCGGAAAGTTCGACTCGGTGACGCGGATGTTCGTGAACCTGACGAGGCGCTCATCGAGCGCCACGTCGGTCGTGGCCTCGACGTGACGGTGCCCAGCTCCGGCCGGGTCGCGCCCTTGATCAGGTACGACACCGCCGCGTAGGCCAGCATGTCTTTCTGCCTCTCCCAGGTCGAGATCTGCGGCTGGTAGATCAATAGCTGTCCGCCTGCGGCCGTCAGGACGGCGCGTGGCCATCCACCATCGACGACGCGTCGCTGAAACGGGTGCAGTTGCCGTCGCGGGCTTCGCTGTTGACGGCTGCGTCGCTGGTGGCTTCGCCGTCGATGGCGTGGCCGGAGGCTTCGCTGTCGAGGGCGCCGGGGGTTTCGCCGTTGACGGCGTGGTCGCCGGCGGCTTTGCCGTCGAGGACTGCGCGAGCAGAACGATCTCAACTGACGGGAGCATCAGACTGACCGCAGTCGCCAGGGCGATGAGTTGCCGAGCTGTGTGGAAACGGGTCTTGGCTGCCATCTGATTCCCTTTCCTTGATTCCCAGACCACGAATGAAGACTAGAAGGTCAACCCGAATGAAAGCACGACGCCGACGTCGTTGCTGTCGGCGTCTGCGCTGGGCGGATCACTGTCAAACGTATCAAACACGTTCACGGCGAGAAACACGTCTTTCCAGATCTCTCGCCTGAAATTCGAATCGAACTGGATGCGCTGACGGCCGAAGTCGCTCAGGCTGGGAAAATACTGGAACGCGACGTCGACGTTCGTTTTCGGAGAATCGTACGCGTAGTACGACGTCCGGAATGTCATGATCGCTTCGATGTTCTGTGTCGGCTCGGTGTCGACACCATGCTCGTCGTTGACCGACAACCCGGCCGACAGCGACAACTGCGAGCGATTGGTGTTCACGAGGCGCTGACCGAGGGCACCACTGACCTGGGAGCGCAGCTTGATGCCGAGGCTCTCGTTGGTTTCGAAGCCGGCGGCGCCGCCGACAAAGAGTCGCTGACCGCGATAGCGCAGGTAGGACATCTGCACGGTGCCGCGGTCGTCGCGCCCCTCTTCGTCGCTGGTCTGCGTCGCCGTTCCTGACCCGCTGAGCTCGCGCCTCGAAGGACGGACTCCGGTACACGGTGCTCGCGTTGACATTCAGCTGAGCGATGTCACTCGATTTCGTGTAGCTGAAGCCGATGTCGACCGAGCCATCGAGCTTCTTCCAGAAGCTCCGGCCGATCGTGGTGATCACCGTGACCTCGTCCATCGACAACGGCACGGGACCCGTCGCCTCGACGATGACGAGCATGCGGCCCGGATCGGAGCGAAGGCTGCCGACGAAGCGACGGCCATCGCTCGTCCCGACCTCGAACTGCCCGGTCGACGTGACGGTCGCGATCTTGTCCCACTCGATATAGAGCGTCCCTTCGTCGTCGGTCTTGTACTCGAGTTGGCCACGACTGAGCGTCGACACTTCGCCCGTAATGCGATCGCCATTGGCGAGTGTGACGATGTCCGTCTTCTGCGCGTTGGCCGGTGTCTCGAGTACCACGACGATCACGAGAGCGGCTGGAAGGACGAACCTCCAGCCGCCGGGCCCGGTGTACACGGCGTCGAACCAAGATCTAGAAACGGAACATCACGCCGCCAGTGAACTGGAATTGATTGGAATACTGAGCGTTCCCCACCAGGTAGCAGCCCCAATACGGATCGCACCACCAACCGGTCGAATCCGTCTTGATGTAGGTCGGCGTCCATTCCATCGCCAAGCGCAGACCGACGGCCCGAGCGTGCATCTTCACGCCGGCGGCCCAGGTGGTCGAGAACTGCGTCTCGCCACCGAGGCTTCGATTCACTCCGGCGATTGTCGCGTCCACGGAGCCGTAGTTCGTCGCACCCAGGCCAATCAGCACGAAGGGTCGCACCGGAGCGTCAACTTCGCCGAAGTTGTAGGCGAAGTAGCCGTGGTATGAAGTGATGCTCATATCACCGATTTCCCGCTCCGACGTTCCGCTGATGTTGAGAGTCGTTGGCTGCTGGGCCCACCTGAAGCCAACTTCGGCGCCTTCGCCGACGAGCGCGCCGACAGAGAATCCATATATAGCGGAATCAGACGGTTCAACGGTGTCGTAGATGTTGCCGTCGCCGGCGAGTATCGGGTCGCTATCGACGCCGTCACTGAAGGACCAGCCCACGAACCCGCTGACTTCCACCTTCTGCGCAAACGCCGGAACGACTCCGGCCATGACAAATAACCCTGCTGTAACGATGGCTCTCTTCAACATTGAGTCCTCCACTAACGTGCCGTTGGTGCCAACGGATTGCCCCCGAGGGCATTTGAAATAGCGGCGATTGCCCGCTGCGCGCGGACGCTGTTGCCCGCGTCATCGAGCGGCGGTGATACGACGGCGATGCCGAACTTGCCCGGTGACACCGCGATGAGGCCGCCGCCTACGCCGCTCTTGGCAGGCAGTCCCGTGTGATAAAGCCACTTGCCCGAATCGTCATAGAGGCCAGCCGTGGCCATGACGGCGAGCACTCCGGGGACCTTCGCAGCGTCCATCACCTGCTTTCCAGTCACCGGATTTTTTCCGCCCGCTGCCAGCATCGCCGCCATCGTCGCGAGGTCTTTCGCGTTCACGCCGATCGAGCACTGACGTGTGTAGAGATCGACGGCCTGCTGCCAGTTGGTCTTGATGTAGCCATACGCGAGCATGAGCGCGCCGATGGCCTGATTGCGCTGGTTGGTATCGGACTCCGACTTGTAGACGTCCTGCAGCACGCTCAACGTGCGGCCGGCGGAGTCGTTGTGGAAGCCGATGATCTTCGCCCACACGGCGTCGGCGTTGGCGCCGGTCACCATGCTGGTCGCCGAGATCGCACCCGGGTTCACCAGCGGATTCATCTCCGGCGCGCCGGTTCCGACAACGGTGCGCACGCCTTCGATGGCGATGATCGAGTTGAACCGCGCGCCGGTCGCATCCACGCCGATCCGTTTCTCGATCGACTCCAGCCCCTGCTCCTGGATGACCTGCGCCATCGTGAAGACCTTGGAGATCGACTGGATCGAGACCTCGGTCTTGATGTCGCCCGCCGTGAACACCTTGCCGTCTACGGTGACGAGCACGATACCGAACAGGTTCGGATCGACCTTGGCGAGCGCCGGGATGTAGTCCGCGTTCTTGCCTTCCTGCAATGTCCTGAACTGGTTGAACGCGTCGTTCACCGCTGTCTGCGGATCGGGACGCTGCTGCGCCGCAACCGCGACGACTGCAGTCGCCGCGAACACCACCACAACGGCGACCTTGGATTTCTGTCTCATGACACGTTCACCTTCTCCCACGCGCGAACACGACGACGGCCCTCGTCGAACAGCCGTTCGTAATTGGTCTTGCGCACTTTGAGACTGGCCTCGGGCGTCAACTGCTTCCAGACCGGCGCCCACATGTCGAAGACGGCGTAGTACGGTCCGGGGCCTGATGGCGCAACCGTGTCCGTGCCGAACAAGAACCGATCGGGATAGCGATTGAGCATCGCCACCACGCGCGCGATCGACTCCGGTGATGCGACGGCGTACTTCGCGACCTCGTCCCAGGAGATGTCGAAGCTCACATGCGCGAGCGCCGGATCGGTCACCATCGCCTCGACGATGCCGACCTGTGCGGGTGAGCGCTCAGCGGCCGCAGCGGCCGACGTTTGAACCGGATGGACCACGCGTCCGAGTCCGATGTGCGCCCAGATGATCGTGGTCTTCGGGTGACGCTTGAGCAGCGCCTTCATCTGCGACAGGTAGACCGGCTCGGCATCGACTTTCGCAAAGGGCATGTCGATGTCGCTGTGCAGGATGACGACGAGACCCGCCTCCGCCGCGAAGTCGAGCACGCGATCGAGTGCCGGATTGGTGAGGCTTGCGGTCTCACCAGAGACCTTGGACGAGACGAACTCCTTGTGGATGCTGAACTCGCCGATGCCGGTGAACACGCCGGGAAACGTCCGCAGGACGCGACGGATGTGATCGACCGCATACATGTCCGCCGGATTGAATCCGGTGATCATCGGATCGAAGCGCGCCTGCTCCTCTTTCGAAAGCGAGCGGTACATGCTCGCGATGTACGCATCGGTGAACGAGTAGTAGTAGAGCGGCGCGTCACTCTGCAGGTAGTAGGTCGGTGCGAACTCGCCCGAGTTTGCGTACGACCATTGCTGCTGCAGCGGAATCCCGAAGAGCGTCGAACGGGACACTCGGCGGCCCATGATCTGAAGGAACTGGCGCGCGTCGATCCCTTCCTGGATGTAGTTCGTCAGATGGAAGTGCGAGTCGTTGAACTCGTCAGCGGCCGGCTGCTGCGCCGTGAGCGGCAGCGTGAGGGTCAGTACCCACACCGCGAAGGCAATCGACGCACACCGCACCGTCATACGTCGAGCGCTTCAGCACGGGTCATGCCACGTTACGTTTGATTCAGAATCACAGGCAGAAGGTCGTTTTCGTCGCGACGACCCGAGGCATGGGCACGTCGACGATGGCGGGATATTCCGCAGCGTCGCGGGCGATTCCTCTCCGAGATAATGGAGACCCTCCAACGTGGCGGAGCCCTACGCGCACCGCCAGTGTTCCCTGCAGCCGACGCGGCCTTCTGCCGCCTGATCTTTCAGTTCATGGCACGCGCTCTGCAGTCGCAGAGCTCTGGACTCCTGAATTTCGCCGCGATGCCAGAGAAGCGAGAATGGAATCCGTACCCGTCGGTATGACGGTGAGGTGGCGTGTGCCTGCAGGGGAGGCACAGTCAATCACCGCAGCGCTACAGTCGTTGATGCTCCAGACACGCGCGGCACCGGGCTGCGCCGGATGTTCTGTGTCTACGGAAATGGGCGCACTGGTCGTGATTCGCTACGTCGAGAGCTGGAAGAACGAAACCGATCTGCGCCGCCAGGTTCGGTCGCATCGCTTCTCGGCGCTGGCGGAATTGATCGAGCGTGCCACGGAAAATCCCGACGTGGTGTTCACCCTTCCAGGAGGATCTCGCGGCATCGACTACGCCGAAGAGGTGCGACGGGTCTGAGCATCGCACCCCTGCGTCCACATCACGACGCAGTACGCATTTCACCTGAGGAGTCATTGCGATGGCCAATCACCCGACACGCCGCGAACACGATCTGCTCGGAGAGAAGGACGTGCCAGCGGACGCCTACTACGGCGTGCAGACCGCGCGCGGCCTCGAGAACTTTCACATCTCTGGTGTCCAGCTCCGCCTCTATCCCGATTTCATCAAAGCGCTTGCGATGGTCAAGTACGCCGCGGCGCGCGCGAACCACGAGTGCGGACAGTTCGACGAGACCATCCTTCGAGGCATCGAGGGTGCCTGCAAGGAAGTGATCGACGGGAAACTTCACGATCAGTTCCAGCTCGATGTCTTCCAGGGTGGCGCGGGCACCTCGACGAACATGAACATCAACGAGGTCATCGCCAACCGCGCCCTCGAGCTGATGGGCCACCAGAAAGGCGAGTACGCCTTCTGCGACCCGCACGATCACGTGAATGCGTCACAGTCCACCAATGACGCGTACCCGACGGCGCTCCACATCGGAATGGCGCTGGGCAACGTCCGTCTCGTGGCCGCGATGAAGGAGCTCATCGCCGCCTTCCGCGCGAAGGGCAAGGAGTTCGCCTCCATCTTGAAGATGGGACGGACGCAGCTTCAAGACGCCGTGCCGATGACACTCGGCCAGGAGTTCGAAGCGTTTGCCGAGACGTTATCCGGCGAGATCCTCGCCCTCGAACGGATTCAGCAGGCCGTGCTCTGCGAAGTCAACATGGGAGCCACCGCGATCGGCACGGGACTGAACGCCCCGGTCGGCTACGCGGAAAAGTGTACGCAACATCTCGCAGCCATCACCGGCTTTCCGATTCACCTCGCAACCAACCTGATCGAGGCGACCCAGGACACGCAGGCCTTCGTCCTCTACTCATCGTGTATGAAGAGCCTGGCGATCAAGCTCTCGAAGGTCTGTAACGATCTGCGTCTGCTCTCGTCAGGCCCGCGCTGCGGCCTGCGCGAGATCAACCTGCCTCCCAAGCAACCGGGCTCTTCGATCATGCCGGGCAAGGTCAATCCGGTCATCCCGGAAGTCGTGAACATGGTCTGCTTCCGCGTGATCGGCAGCGACCTGACGGTATCGATGGCCGCCGAAGGCGGGCAGTTGCAATTGAACGTCTTCGAACCGGTGATCGCCGCGTGCATCTTCGAGGCGCAGACGATGTTCATCAACGCGGCGCGCACGCTGAGGGTCCACTGTGTGGACGGCATCACCGCCAACCCGGAGATCTGTCGCCACTATGTCGACTACAGCATCGGCACGGTCACCGCATTGAATCCGGTCATCGGCTACGACCGATCGACCGAGCTTGCGAAAGAGGCGATGCTGACCGGGAGCGGAATCCTGGAGTTGATCCGCGCGAAGAAGCTCCTGACCGAGGAGCAGATCGCCCAGGTGCTCGACCCGGCGGCCATGACGGGACAGGGCCGCAGCGTATGACCCGCGCCGCCGTCGCGCTCTGCGTGCTGCTCGGGCCGGCCCTGCCAGCGAGTGCTCAGCCGACCGAAGGCGGGCGCACATTCTCTGGAAGCTGGTCCGCCACGGGACAGCAGGAGACGATCCCGACTGAGGGCACTCGTGCGGCTTCCATTGTCCGTCTGTCGGGTTCACTCGTTCTGACGGGCGGCAGCGGATTGAGTCGAGGATTCCGCGGCGAGGCGCTCGGCTTCGATGACGGAGTGGCGGTTCGTCTTGGACGATCAGTCTGGACAGATGATCGTGGCGATCGGATCTTCAGCGAGCTCAGAGGAGAGCCACTCGAACAAGGTCGGCGCTGGATCGGGACGATCACCGGCGGTTCCGGCCGCTACGCACACATGTCGGGCGAGTACGAGCTGACCTGGCAGTATGTGATTCGCGCAGAGGACGGTGCGCTCCAGGGCCGGGCAGCCGATCTCAAGGGACGATTCCGTCTGGGCTCGACTTCGCCGTGACGACCGCCCCTTCGAGACGACGGGTCGCGATCGGACGAGCTGCGATCGTGGCGCTCGCCGTCGCGATTTGGTTCTCCCCCGTCCCCGAAGGTCTCACCGCACCGGCGTGGCATCTTTTCGCCATCTTCGCTGCGACGATCGTCGCTGTGGTCGCCGATGTGATTCCCATTCTCACGGCCTCCGTTATCGCAGTGGGCCTGGCCGTGCTCACCGGCACGCTGTCGCCGGCCAAGGCGTACTCCGGGTTTGCCAACGGAACGATTCTTCTGATCGTGCTGGCCTTCCTGGTCGCGCGCGCCGTCGTCACGTGCGGGCTGGGCCAGCGCATCGGCTACGCGGTCGTGAGTGTGTTCGGACGGTCCACACTGGGACTGTCCTATAGCGTGTTCCTCGTCGATGGCGTCATCGCGCCTGCCTTTCCAAGCAACACCGCTCGCGCGGGCGTGCTGTTCCCGTTGGCGTTTTCACTCGCTGAGGCGGCAGGCGCCAGGCCGGACGATCCGTCTCGCCGAAGACTCGGCGGCTTCCTGATGTATTCGGGGATCGCCAGCCTGAGTCTCTCGTCTGCGCTGTGGCTCACGGCCATGGCCGCGAACCCGCTCGGCGCAGAGATCGCCAGACCATTCGGCGTCGAGATCGGCTTCGGCTCGTGGCTACTGGCCTCTTCAGTGCCGACGCTGGCCGCGATGCTGCTGCTGCCGCTGCTTCTGTACAAGCTCATGTCCCCGGAGGTCACCCTCACGCCGGAGGCGCCCGCTGCCGCGAAGAAGGCGCTCGCGGGGCTGGGTCCGCTGAGCCTTCAAGAGAAGCTGGTAATGGGCACCTTCGTCGGGATGGTGGCGCTGTGGGGCGCGTCGGCGACGCTCGGGCTCGACTCGACTGCGGTGGCATTTCTTGGCCTCGGCCTGCTGCTTCTGACCGGCACATTGACGCTCGACGACATCGCGAAGCAGGGCGACGTCCTCGCGATCTACTTGTGGTTCGCCGTGCTCTTCACGTTGAGCAGTCAGCTCAATGAGCTTGGCTTCATGGGATTCCTGGGCCAGAACCTGGCGACCGCCCTCGGCGGACTGTCACCGGTCGCAACCGGTCTCATTCTCGTCGTCGCCTACGTCCTGCTCCACTATCTGTTCGTCAGCCAGACGGCTCACCTGCTGGCGCTCTTCGGTGTGTTTCTCGACGTCGGCGTACGCCTCGGCGTGCCAGCGACGATCCTCGCCTTCCTGCTGCTGTTCGCCACCAACTTCTTTTCCGGGATCACGCCGCAGGGATCGAGCGCCAATCTTCTCTTCGCGGGAGCCGGCTATATGACGCAGGGCGAGCTGTACCGGATCGGTGCCATCTCCACGGCGTTCAGTCTTCTCGTGTACCTCGTCATCGGCGTGCCCTGGCTGATGCTGGTCGCCCGGTGACGCGAGTCCGCGCGTGTTCAAGTCGTTATGTTTACAAAGTGAGGAGGGTGTCATGGTGAGGCGAGGAATGCTGGCAATCGTGGTTCTCGTACTGGCGACGAGCGGTGGGACTGGTGCGCAACAGTCGCTCCCCACCGTCGTTGTGCTCGCGACGGGCGGCACGATCGCGGGCGCTGCGGGTAGCGACGTGCAGGCGGCTTACAAGTCGGGACAGGTGGGCGTCGATCAGTTGCTCGCCGCGGTGCCTCAGGCAAAGAAGGTCGCCACGCTGCGGGGGGAGCAGATCTCGAACATCGGATCGCAGGACATGAACGATGAGGTCTGGCTCAAGCTGGCCAGGCGTGTCAACGAGCTGGCGGCGATGAACGACGTGGCCGGCATCGTCATCACCCACGGAACCGACACGATCGAAGAGACGGCCTACTTCCTCAACCTCGTCGTGAAGTCGAGGAAGCCCGTCGTGCTCACGGCGGCGATGCGTCCGTCGACAGCGCTGTCGGCCGATGGTCCGCTCAACTTCTTCAACGCGGTGGCGGTCGCAGCCAACAAGGATGCGGGCGGGCGCGGCGTGCTCGTGGTCGTCAACGACTGGATCCACGGCGCGTCTTCGTTGACCAAGACCAGCACGACTGCCGTGCAGACGTTCATGTCGCCGGCCCGAGGATTGATTGGCACGGTGGCCTACGGTGAAGTCGAGTTCTATCGCAACGGGGTGGGCCGGAACACCGTGAACTCGGAGTTCTCGCTCGACGGTGTCACGGCCCTGCCGCGCGTGGACATCATCATGGCCTACGAGAACATGGACGGCGCGCTCATCGACGCTGCGGCGGCTGCCGGCGCCAAAGGCCTCGTCATCGCTGGTGTGGGTAACGGCAACATGACGGAGGGAGCTGTAAAGGCGCTCGCCGCGCAATCGAAGAAAGGGATCGTCTCTGTGCGATCGTCGCGCGTGCTGACCGGTCGAGTCGGTCGTAACGTGGAGTTGAACGACGACGAACTGGGATTCGTCGCGTCGCTCGAACACAACCCCCAGAAGGCGCGCGTCCTGCTTCGCCTGGCGCTGACGAAGACGACGGATCTGAAACAGATTCAGCGATATTTCGACGAGTACTGATGCTCGAGCTATTCGAGTCGGGACTGGTTACGCTTGCAGCGCTGCTGCCGATAGTCAACCCGCTCGGCGCAGCGCCCATCTTCCTCGCCATGTCGGCAGACCTTCCGGCGCAGGCGCGCCGGCATCTGGCGGGCGTAGTCGCGCGCAACGCGTTCATCCTGCTGGCGGCCGCGATGCTGGTGGGATCGTACGTGCTCGCGTTCTTCGGTATCTCCCTCCCGGTGGTCCGCGTGGCCGGCGGGCTCGTGCTGCTCGCGTCGGGCTGGCGGCTGCTCCATGCCGGCGATGAGCGCGAGGCCCCACCCCCGACGTCGCTGGTCGATGCCTGGCAACGCGAGGTCGGCCGCCGCGGCTTCTATCCGCTGACGTTTCCGTTGACCGTCGGTCCCGGGTCGATCTCGATTGCCATCACGCTGGGGGCCCGCGACGAGAGTCGGTTGTTTGCGGGCGGCCACGTCATCGCCGACGTCGTCAGCATCGCGATCGTCGCCGGCACCGTGTATCTCAGTTTCCGTTTTGCGTCGCGGTTGATCGCATGGCTCGGCGAAACCGGTACCAGCGTCTTTCTCCGGCTCTCTGCGTTCATCCTGCTCTGCGTCGCCATCGCCATTCTCTGGGGTGGCATCGTCGGCCTGATCGAATCGTCCGGCCTGGGAGGCTGACTTGGACCAAGTTAGTCCTGACGTGCCGGCGCTGCGAACCAATCCTTCTTGGCCACCACCTTCGGGGCAGCGGGATCGAGGACGTAGTTCGGCGACATGATCTGGACGCCGTACTCGTTGAAGACGTCCTGGATGTTCGCCTGGAGGGCATCCATCGTTACAAGACGCTCCTCCTGGTGCGCCAGGCTGACATACAGCGTGTATCGCACGTAAAAATCCTCGAGCGCCGTTTGGAAGACGTGCGGCTTCGGCTCGCGGCGAAGGCCCGGTGTCCGCTCGGCGGCCATCACCAGGAGGGCATGTATCTGGCGCCAGGGCGCGTCGTAGCCAATCGTGACCGAAATCGGCGTGAGCACTCCCTCGGTTTCGGCTAGTCGTGTGTAGTCCGTGGTGGTGTGTGCCACGACGACGGCATTGGGAACCGTGACCTCTTCCCGCATCAGCGTCTTGATCTTGGTGGACAGCACGCCCAGATGGATAACCGTTCCTTCGACCTCTCCGATCCGTACGAAATCGCCAAGCCGCACCGCGCGCGAATACGTGACCATGAACCCGCTCATGATCTGATTCACGATCCCACTCGATCCGAGCGTCAACATGAGGCCGAGAAACACGCTGACGCCCTTGAAGGCGTCGGTCTGACTTCCCGGCATGTACGGATAGGCCACCACGATCGCGAACATCCAGACGAGCGCGGTCACCAGTCGTCGTGTCGGCACCGCTGTCTCCGGGTAGATCCACCTGACCTTGACCCGTCCCTGCTCGACTGAGTTGAACCACAGCGCGAGTAACCTGGTCGAGAAGCGCGTGATCAGCACGATCAGTAGGACGGTGAACAGTCCAGGAATGCCGTGCACGATGCCCAAGCCGAGCGCCTGAACAGTCGCGAGGAGGTACCCGCGGAGCGATTCACCCCACGGACGCGTGTACGGGAACCGTTGGAGGACGAAGGTGATGAGACTGTACAAGACGACCAGTTGCAGACCGACGGTCACCATCGTCACGAACGCGCGCTGGAAGTCGAGCAGACGCGATGAGCGTAACGCCACGAGGTCAGCGATCCCGGTTTTCGAGAGGGTTTGCTCGGCGACCGAGTCAAGCTTCCTGGCGACGAATCGACGCGACTTGCCGATCGTCCACAGGAGCAGCACCCCGAACGCCAGGCCCGCGGCTGCGAGACCCGCGCCGCGAAACAAAACACCCGGCGCGCGCGCATCGGCTGCTTCTCGAAGCGCCTGTTGCAAGCGCGTGACTGCCTGTGCCGTTACCACCGGCAGCGTCTCGCCGGACAGTTCGTCGACATCGAAAAGGGCCAATCCGAAGACGACTTTGGACCCGACGCTGATGAGCGAGCCCCCTTCGATCGAACGCGACTCGACGGGGCCCGTGACTCCGTCTGCGACCAGATCGTCGAGGATTCTCGTGGCACCGGTCACGCGCTCGACCGGATGTCGGCCCAGAACTCGCGCCCGGAGCACCACGATTGTGCGATTGAAGTACGTCAGCGTGGCCGTCTCGCTGGACCGCTCCACGCTGACGAGAGCCAAGGCCACTCCGGTCGGCAGAGGCTGCGCCGGCGCTTGTGGCGATGTCTGGGTCTGAGCGGCGAGGCCGACGGACCACAGCAGCAGCGCACCCAGCGCGAATGCTGCTTTCATGTGATCCATCCCGCTCAGTAGACCTCAGGCACGAACTTGCGCTTGGCCAGCGTTGCCTCGTCGTCGTAGGCG
This sequence comes from uncultured Acidobacteriota bacterium, assembly GCA_963772955.1. GTDB lineage: Bacteria > Acidobacteriota > Vicinamibacteria > Vicinamibacterales > UBA2999 > Gp6-AA40. The sequence goes on from CAVYZF010000003.1 coordinate 519,772, forward strand.
TGCTTCTTCGACCGGCCGGGCAGCTTGATCTTGTCTTTCTCGATCTTCTTGTACGGGATCTGCTTCAGCAGATGCGCGATGACGTTGAGGCGCGCACGCTTCTTGTCATCGGACCTGACGACGTACCACGGCGACTCCTTGGTGTCCGTCGCCTTGAGCATGGCATCACGCGCTATCGAGTACTGGTACCACTTGGCCCGTGACGGCAGGTCCATGTTGCTCAACTTCCATTGCCGCAGCGGATCAGTCATGCGCGCCTTGAACCGGCGCTCCTGCTCCTTGTTGCCGACCTCGAGCCAGAACTTGATCAGGATGATTCCGGCATGGGTGACCATGTGCTGCTCGAACTTCGGACACAGTTCGAGAAAGAGCTCGTACTGCTCCTTCGTGCAGAAGCCCATGACGCGCTCAACGCCGGCCCGGTTGTACCAGCTCCGATCGAAGATGATGATTTCTCCGGCGGCCGGGAAGTGCGCCATGTACCGCTGCAAGTACATCTGGCTCTTTTCCCGATCAGACGGCGCGGGAAGGGCGACGAGTCGGAAGACGCGAGGGCTGACGCGCTCGGTGATCGCCTTGATGGTGCCACCCTTCCCGGCGGCGTCACGCCCTTCGAAGATGATGATGACCTTCAGTCCCTTGGCCTTCACCCACTCCTGCAGCAGGCAGAGCTCACCCTGCAGCTTGACGAGTTCCTTCGCGTACTCTTTGCCTTTAAGCTTCGCCATTTGTCTTTTCCTCGTTTGCGGCACTGCATTGCCTGACTCCCGATACCTGATCTCCGACTCGCCAGGGCTCGGATCGTTTTGGGAGTTGGGAGTTGCGGAGTTGGGAGTTGTCACGGTTGCCATCCTCCGCCGAGCGCCCGATACAGCTCTGCCCGCGCCCGGAATTCCTGTCCGCGGGTCTGCGCGAGCCGCAACTGCTGCTCGAACAGGTCCTGGTCGGCCGTCAGGATCTCGATGTAGCTCGCAAGCCCGGAATCGTAGCGGGAGCGCGCGAGATCGGCGGCATCCACCAGGACGACTACGCCAGCCTCGTGCTGTATGCGCTCTTCGCCCAGCTTCTGAATCGTCACCAGCGCATCGGCCACTTCTCGATAGCCGTTGAGGGCGGCCTTCTGATACATCGCGAGTGCCTGGTCGAATCGCGCCTGCGCGACCTCGCTGTTCCGGCGCAGACGACCCCCTTGATAGATCGGTTGCAGAAGTCCAGCGCCCGCGGACCAGATACCGCCACTGCCACCAAGGAAGGTTGTGAGGTCGCCGCTGATGCCACCCAGAAATCCGGTCAGGCTGATCGTTGGATAGAACATCGCTTTGGCGACGCCGATGTCGGCGTTTGCCGACACCAGGAACTGCTCGGCCTCGGCCACATCCGGACGGCGCTCCAGCAACGAGGTGGGAAGGCCTGCGGGAACCGCTGGCGGCAGAGGCGCGGCAGGAGTCGCGGGACCGCGCGCGATCGCACTCGGCGGGCGGCCTAGAAGCAACGAGACCTCGTTTTCAACTGTCGCGATCTGTTGCTCGATGTTGGGAATCGTGGCGGCCGTCCGCGCGCGCAACGCGCGGATGCGATCGACCTCCAGCCGGTTCGAGACGCCTCCGTCCAGTCGATTCTGGAAGTAGGTGACCGTCTGATCGTTGACGTCGAGCGTCTGCCGCGCGATGGCGAGCTGGACGTCGAGCTCGCGCAGCAGGAAGTAACTTGACGCGACGTCGCCGACGAGCGTGACCATCACGCCTCGTCGCGCCTGCTCACTGGCCAGCGCCAGGGCCAATGCGGCTTCGTTCTGCCGCCGGAGCTTGCCGAACAGATCGATTTCCCACCCCAGCTGGAATCCGTAACTCGTGTTCTGGTGGAACGTGTCCTCGTCGTCGGTCTCATCCGGCTCCGCGCTCGTCGCTCCGCGAGCGCGATAGCTGGCGCCGCCGTCGACCTGCGGATATAGGTACGACTTCGCGATGCCGGCGCGCGCACGCATCTCCTCGACACGCGCGACGGCGGCGCGGAGATCGAGGTTGTTCGTGATGGCAAGCTTGATCAGGTCCTGCAGTGCTGGATCCTCGAACACCTCGAACCAGGGGGCATCGGCCAGCGACTCCGCCTGCGCACCTTCAACAAAACGGAATTGCTGCGGGCTCGTAAGCTCCGGTCGCTGGTAGTTGGGGCCGAGGAGACAGCCGGCCGACACACACGCAAGCGTGACCAGCCCGATGAGCCGTGCAGAGGCGACGGTGAGCATCTCAGTGACTCCCCTGCCCGTGCTCGGTCGCCAGCGACTGTGGCGGTACCGCCGGGGTAGCCACTGCATGCTTCTTCGACCCACCGGTCACCTTCTCGACAAAGACGAACAACATCGGGATCAGGCAGACGCCAAGAATGGTCGCGACGAGCATGCCGGCGAAGACGGTCATCCCCATGACCTTGCGCCCTTCGGCGCCCGCGCCCGAAGCGGTCAGCAGGGGCACGACACCCAGGATGAACGCGAAGGCGGTCATCAGGATCGGGCGGAAGCGCAGCTTCGCCGCCGACATCGTCGCTTCCATGAGAGGCTTCCCCGCCTCGAGTTCCATCTTCGCGAACTCGACGATCAGGATCGCGTTCTTCGCAGCCAAACCAATGAGCATGATCAGCCCGATCTGCGCGAAGACGTTGTTCACGTAGCTCGGGCCCATGAACATGCGTGCCAGGTAGAGACCGAGATACGCGCCGAAGGCGGCGAAGGGAGTTCCGAGGAGCACGCTGAACGGCAGGCCCCAGCTTTCGTACTGCGCGGCCAGGATGAGAAACACGAGGAAGATCGCCAGCGCGAACACCGTGGCCACACCGGGGGCCCGGCGTTCCTGAAACGACAAGTCTGCCCAGTCGTAAGTCACGTCCGATGGCAGCACTGCGCGTGCGGTCTCCTCGAGTGCGTCGAGCGCCTGTGTCGACGAGTAACCCGCGGCAGGCACCCCCGTGAGTTCGGCCGTCCGAAACAGATTGAAGCGATTGGTGAACTCCGGTCCGTTGCTTGGCCTGGTCGTCACCAGCGTGTCGAGCGGGACCATGCCGCCCTTCTGGTTCTTCACGAAGAACAGCCCGAGTTGCTTCGGATCCTGGCGGAACTCCGGCTCGGCCTGCACATACACCTTGTATACACGGCCGAAACGGTTGAAGTCGTTCACATAGGAACTGCCGAGCAGCGCCCCCAGCGTCGTGTTGACGTCGTTCAACGGGACGCCCGATTTCAAAACCTTGCTCCGGTCGATGTCGGCGTAGATCTGCGGTACCGAGGCCCGATAGAGCGAGTTGATCCGGGCGATC
>CAVYZF010000004.1:0-534469 GCA_963772955.1 uncultured Acidobacteriota bacterium
CGGCAGATTCAGGGCCGATTTCCCGCCGCCTCCATCATTTCTCCAACACGACACGTGGGCTTCGGCCCGTCGAGCAGCCTGATGGCTGCGTCGAGTGCAGCGGGACTGAGGTGCATATACCGCTGCGTCGTAGCCAAATCCTGATGCCCTGCCAGCTCCTGAATCGCCCTGGCGGGCGCACCCTTCATCGCGAGGTGCGAGCAGAAAGTGTGGCGCAGGATGTGAACACCTGGCTTCACCTGAGACCCGTACGCAAGGCGGACTCGAAACCATCGATCCACGCGGGATCGTCGGCTCTCGCATAACTCAGAAACAGGTCATGGCTGCGTCCGGGAACGAAGGCCATTCAGTATATCCGCAAATCCAGGAGGCTCGGCGCGAGCGCATGATAGCTCGGTTCCCGTCGGCCACGACGCACGACCCGCGTGGTTGGACGCTCTATGAAGTCGCTGAAAAACGCATGATTATGCCGTCTGCGTCCCCCAGCAGGTGCAAGTCGTCCTGACGAGAAGCGATCGGCGTGCGTCCGTCGCGCTGGACGGCCGCGAACCGCGGCCTGAGTCCGATCCCGCCGCGTCTCATGCGGCCCTCGCGCGCAACGTGACGATCCGTCTGATGTTGAACGCCGCGCTGGCGAAGACGAAGAGCGCGTCCACGTTCGGAAGGCCGCGCAGCTTAACCGTCCGAAGCCCGGCAATCGTCTTGAGCCACCCAAACGCACGCTCGATGCGGGGCCGCGCATGTTGACTCATCGCATAGCCGGCATGTCGCGTGGTGCGGGCGTCGATCGCGCTCCCGCCGCCGGGTGTCGTTTTGCGCGACGTGCGGCGTCATGTCAATCTCGCGCACCTGGTCGACGAAGTCGGCCGTGTCATAGGCCTTGTCGGCTCCGACGCTGCGCTGGCGCTGCGGGGCAAACCGCGTTGAGGACTGCCGTCCTACTTCTGGGCGATCAACCTCCAGTACCAGCGGAGGATCGTGTCCGTGGTGACGATACCGGCGACCGCATCAACTCGCGTCGGCCGAGTTGCCTGCCGCGCACCGCGAGTCGACGGCGCTGGGCGTCCGTTAGCCGAAGCGGTCCAGGACCAAGTTGTTCGCGGAGGATGTGATTCTCTTTCGGAGATAGTCAATCACATCTTCTTGGTGGCGATTCACCCAGCCAGCAACAGTGAGCACGAGGAATTGCAGCACATGGGGCATCGCGGGAGGCTACTCGGCCAGAATGTCACACGAACGGCCCGCAACGATTCACCTGACCTCGGCCGCTTTTTCGCACCTTACGGGGTGGCTCAACTCCGCGGAAGAAGAGGCGACCCGGATATGGCACTCTACTAAACAACTCTGTCCGCGCGACCAGATATAAGTGCAAACACTCGTATGGATTCCGGAGGCAGGGAGGTCTTGCTGAGTAGGCGGCCCGATCAGCTCTGCCGCGCTCATGTCCAGAGATGGTTAGTCCCGAAGCTACGCCGCTGGCTCAGAACCAGCGCTTGCTGTTACATGAGGTCTCCCCCGAAAACGACGGCACTCGGAGCGAGAAGACGCGCGTCTCGCCATCCTCAACGCGCGAGGCTTGAGGAATAGGGAAGAGTGCTCTGACGTCTGTCAGGACGCCGTGGAAGACCGAGCGATGGCTTGATGCCGGTCCCCAGTCGGCCTGGAGCCGCATCCACCACCCCGCCGCGACTCACGTCGAGAACTGACAGGTCAGTGCGAGCAGGCGGCGCAGATCAGTCGCGAATCTCTGTTTGCGTTCTGCAGGACACACACACGTGCACTTGATCGATACACACAATCGTGCGATCCTTACACATATCAATCATGCGCACGAACATCGATATCGACGACCAGCTGATGCGGCAAGCGATGCGAAGCAGCAGCGCGAAGACCAAGCGCGCGGCTGTGGAAGAAGCATTGCGACTGTTGATTAAGACCCGCGGCCAAGCCAGAGTTCGTCGACTCAGAGGAAAGGTGACCTGGGAAGGTGACCTGCACACATCGCGGCTCGATCGCGTTCCTAAGTAACTGGCAGTGGTGATCTTGACAGCACGGTGTGGGTTGACTACTTCAACGGCCTGCACAATCCGGAGAACGGATTGGCTTGAAGGCCGACTGGACGAGCAACGCCTCGGGCTGACGACGGGCGATCTTGTGCGCAGTGTTGCAGGGGGAATTCGCGACGAGCGAAGGGCCGTCGCCGTATAGACTGCATTGCTGAAACTCATAGTCTTCGACATGCCGAGCGTGGCCATCGCCACTCAGGCGGCCAAGAACTATCGAACACTGCGCAGCCGGGGTCGAACTGTGCGCAAGACCATCGACGTTCTCATTGCGACGTTCTGCATCGAGGGACGCCACACACTGCTTCATTGCGACCGTGATTTCGATTCGTTCGAGGAGCTCTCGGGATGGCTTTTTCTCGTTGTTCACCCGTAGTTTGCGACCTGACGGCTGCCAAACTGCCGGCAATCGGGGCTCACGAGGGCTTTTCAGTGATTCTCGCGTTTCTGGCGTATCGATTTCATTCCGAAACCGCAGAAAATCGGCCATTTTTGAAGCTGTGTCAAGTCCGACTCCCGCCGCCTCCAAATCCTTTGTAGTCAAATATTTAATCGGACGCCTTTGCTTTCCCCGCCGCCTCCACTAAGTTGCGAGAGATTCGCTGTACCTGTTTTGTCCCTTCCGAGTTGTAGGTTGACGCAACAATCGGCACTGCGTTGGTGTATAGATGCTGCCACCGTGAACTGGGTGACCGCGTCATCGCCATGGAGGACTCCCGATCATGCTGAAAGAAGTCGAGCGTGAGAGGCACACCGAGTCGATTGTTGACTGGCCGGACCTCCCGTTACCCTTGACTGCCGCCGAGCGACACCGGATCAGAGCGCTGCTGATCTTCATCGCGCTCGTGGGTTTCGTCGCACTGGTTATGTCGTTTGTGGCTCGCTGACGTCGGCTCTTGCGGCGTCCTGCGCGGCGATTGAATCCCCTTCGGCTACCTGACGGCTCTACGCCGCGCTGGCGCACGCTTGACTGGGACGGGCAGTTCGCTGCGTTCGAGTTGTACCAACGTGGTGAGGAACTTTCGTACGCCTTCCTCATCGAATGCGATGAGCGTGTAGCGCGCATCGACCGCGATGACCACGCCCGGCCCGAATCGGGTGTGCGACACACGATCGTCTTTTCGAAAACTCCTCATCGACCGTCCCCCCTCACCCCGCGCGGCGATATACATGCGAATATCTTAATATATATAAATACGACTTGCCCGACCGGCGGGCGAGGCTCATCGGGAGGACACATCAGCGATGGCGACAGAGCTTGATCGAACCGATGGTCTCGAGGCCCTTGGCATCGTGCGCGTTGGACGCATCCACTGGAACCTGGCCCCGCTGCCCTCTACGAGGAGGCGCTGCGGCGGCGGGAGGGCTCGTTGGCGGCCGACGGGCCCCTCGTGTGCCGCACGGGTCAACACACCGGCCGCTCACCGAACGACAAGTTCGTCGTGCGCGAAGCCTCGAGCGAGCGTCTCATCCATTGGGGCGCCGTTAACGGCGCGATCGACGAGGCGTCCTTCGATACCCTGCATCGCGACATGTTGGCGTATCTCGAGAATAAAGATCTGTTCGTCCTCGACGGCTGGGCGGGCACGATCCGACATTCAGGATGCCCATCCGCGTGGTGACCGAGTTCGCCTGGCACAACCTCTTCGCGCGAAACATGTTCCTGCCCGAGCTCGACGAGACACGTCGCCGGCAGCACCAGCCCGAGTTCACCGTCATCGACGCGCCGAATTTCACGGCTGATCCCGCGAAGCATGGCACACGATCGGACGTGTTCATCGTCGTGCACTTCCGTCGGAAGCTCGTGCTCATCGGCGGCACGCACTACGCGGGCGAGATCAAGAAGTCCGATTTTCACGATCCTGAACTACACGCTGCCGCTGCAGGGCGTGATGCCGATGCACTGCTCGGCGAACATTGGCAAGGACGGTGATACCGCGCTGTTCTTCGGTCTGTCGGGTACGGGGAAGACGACGTTGTCGAGCGATCCGCAGCGGCGCCTGATCGGTGATGACGAGCACGGCTGGAGCAACAAAGGCGTCTTCAATTTCGAAGGCGGATGCTACGCCAAGGTGATCAAGCTCTCCGCCGAGGCCGAGCCACAGATCTACGCGACGACACAGCGGTTCGGCACGGTGCTCGAGAACGTGGTGATCGATCCCGACACGCGGACGTTGATCTCGCTGACGCCTCGCTCACGGAGAATACGCGGGGGTCTACCCGATCGAGTTCATCGACAACGCCGAGCCCAGCGGACTCGGCGGTCATCCCAAGAACATCATCATGCTCACGGCGACGCCTACGGCGTGCTGCCGCCAATCTCGCGCCTCACGCCCGACGGTGCGATGTATCACTTCCTCTCGGGATACACCGCCCGTGTGGCTGGCACCGAGAAGGGCGTCACCGAGCCGAAGGCGACCTTCAGCACGTGTTTCGGTGCGCCGTTCCTGCCGCTCAAGGCGAACGTCTACGCCAGCTGCTCGGCGAGAAGATCGCCGGCACGGCGCGCCGTGTGGCTGGTGAACACTGGCTGGACCGGCGGGCCGTAGGCGTGGGCAGGCGGATGAGGATCGCACACACGCGGGCGATGATTACGGCCGCGCTCGCTGGCCAATTCGACGCAGTGAGGTATCGACGCGATTCGATGTTCAACCTCGATTTGCCGACGACATGTCCCGGTGTGCTGGACACCGTGCTCGATCCGAGAAGCACGTGGCAGGACGGGTCGAAATACGACGCGCAGGCGCGCGAGCTCGCGCGCCTGTTCATCGAGAATTTCCAGTCATTCAACAACACGTGGCCGGCGCGGTGAAAGCGTCGGGACCGACGATTTGACCCAGCGGCCGGAGAGGTGCGGGGCGGTGACTAGCGACGTCGATGCTCGTGCTGAAGCTGGCGGAGGAGACCCTGAGTGCGACGAGGTGGTTGTTGAAGATGCGCCTCGCGGTGCTCAGGAGCTCCGCGATCAACGGATCGCGAATGGAGGACCGCATAGATCACCCCGTCCTTCCTTGCGCCCGGCCACGATGTTGTTGGCGCGCAAGACCGCGAGTTGCTGCGACACGACCGGTTGCTCCACACCGAGCGCGTCCTGGAGCTCCTGTACGTTCTTGTCGCCTTTGACCAGGAGTTCGAGCATCCGGATTCGGATGGGATGCGCGAGCGCCTTGAAGAACGCCGCCTTGAACGCTTGAAGTTCCTCGGTGGCCACGTCAGCCATAGGCATATTTTTATATTACATTCTTTGCATGTCAGCCGGTCCGCTGCTGATGCGCCGCGTGAAGAGCGAGGATTGATGATCGACCCTGCGCTGGGCGTAGGCGCCGTCGTCATCGTCCGCGCTGCAGTCGTTGTCGTCGCGCTGCTGCTGCGCCGGCGGCGCGAACTGGTTCGCCGGGTTGCGTTCGGTGGCGCCGCGCTCGCATCGGCGATTGCCGGCTTCACGGCGGCGGCGACGCTCGGTTCCAGTGCAGTGTCGCGGGGGGTGTTCTTCGTTCATCACGCATCGGGCTTCTCTCTGAACTATTCGATATATTCGACTCTCGGCGTGGGTTCTCATCGTGCTGTCCGCGCTTGCTGTGCCCATTGCGATCTTCAGCATCGGCTACATCTGCAGCGCTTCGGTTTTCACGACGTCTTCACGCCCGTCACCTCGCTGCACTGGATGGGCGCCTGGCCGCATGATGAGGCGCAGGCGGCCTCGCTGATCGTCTACGGCGGCACGCTGGCAGCCGTTGGCGGTGCGAACTCCATCACCACCAAGACCACGCACGAGGCGTTCGGCATCCCCACGCCGAAGGCCAACGCCGAGGGGTTGCGCATGACGCGCATGGCCATCTATCTGGCGCGCAACCTCAAGCTCAATTCCACGCCCGAGTTCCAGGCCGAGTGCGACCTGATCCGCCGCGAGGTGGTGCCAATCATGGACAAGATTTTCGGAGATGGGCGACGGCGACGCGGCACTGGCCACGGTGCGCGGAGCTGCAGCCGGGGTGCTGGACATTCCCTGGTCGCCCAACAAGCATGTCCCGGGAGCCGCATCATGCCCGCCCGCGATGCCGACGGCTATCTCCGCATCGTCGATCCCGGCGACATGCCGTTCCCGCGCGACGTCCTCGAGGTGCACGAAGCCGGACTGCGGCGGCGCGCCGAGCGCGAGGGCGTTCCAGTTCGGTCACGATCTCGCGGTCTCCAGCGTCTACGAGATCAGCGAGACGCTCGAGAAGCTTGCCCCCTAGCGCGCCACCTTCGTCTCGATGGCATCCCAGATCAGGGCTGCGACGTCGGCACCGCCGAACTTCTTGAGCTGGCGGATGCCGGTCGGCGAGGTGACGTTGATCTCCGTCAGGTAGGGGCCGATCACATCGATGCCCGTGAACAGCAGGCCGCGCTTCTTCAGCTCCGGGCCGAGCCGCGCGCAGATCTCGCGGTCGCGGTCGGTCAGCTCGACGGGGGCGGCCGTGCCGCCGACATGCAGGTTGGAGCGGGTCTCGTCGGCGGCCGGCACGCGGTTGATGGCGCCGGCCAGTTCGCCGTCGATCAGGATGATGCGCTTGTCACCGCCGCGCACCTCGGGCCGGTACTGCTGCACCATGAACGGCTCGCGGAACACAGTCTGGAACAACTCGATCAGCGAGTTGAGGTTGGTGTCGTCGGGCTTGACGCGGAACACCGAGGAGCCGCCGTTGCCGTACAGGGGCTTGATGATGATGTCCTTGTGCTCGGCGCGGAACAGCTTGACGTCGGCGGCATTGCGCGTAACCAGCGTCGGCGGCATCAGGTCGAGGAAGTCGAGCACGAATACCTTCTCGGGCGCGTTGCGTACGTGGGCCGGATCGTTGACCACCAGCGTCTTGGGGTGGATGCGCTCGAGCAGGTGCGTGGTGGTGATGTAGGCCATGTCGAATGGCGGGTCCTGGCGCAGCAGCACGACGTCGCAGTCGGCGAGATCCACCGTGCGCGCATCCGACACCCGATAATGGTCGCCGACCTTGTCTTCGACGCGCAGGGTCTGGCCATGCGCCATCAGCCGCCCACCCAGCAGCGAAAGGTTGGGTGGCGTGTAGTAGAATAGCGAGTGCCCGCGGGCCTGCGCCTCGATCAGGATCGCGAACGTCGAAATCGCCGCCGATGTCGATGCGGTCGATAGGGTCCATCTGGCAGGCGACTTTGAGCGGCATGCGCGGTCCTCGAGTAGATTCCCTCTCCCGATTTTTCATGGGGAGAGGGTTAGGGTGAGGGGGCAGACGCTTACTCCGGCGATTGTTGCTGCCCCTCACCCGGCCCTCTCCCCGAAAGACGGGGAGCGGGAGCATGCAAAGGGCTTCGCGCGGGCGGTGTCAACGCGAATTCGAGAGGCGTGGGGCAGCCATGTGCAGGGCGTCCGGCAGGTGCGCCGGCAGCCGGCCAGGCACCACCAGCACGGCGTCGAGCCCCCGCTCGTGCTCGCGGTAGGCGGCATGTCGGCTGACCCAGAACTCGGCGGCGCGGGCAATGCGGCCGGCCTGCCGGGGCGTCAGGGCGCGCCTCCGCCTCGCCCCGCGTCAGGCGCCGCTTCACCTCGACGAAGGCGAGACGCGAACCCCGCACCGCGACAAGGTCGATCTCGCCATGCGGCGTGCGTATCCGCCGGCCGAGGATACGGTAGCCCTTGGCCATCAGCAGCGCGGCCGCCATCCACTCCGACAGCCGGCCGCGCCGATAGCGGGCGAGGCGGTCGGGACTGGCGGGGGCGCTGCGCATGCTGCAGCGTAAGGGCAAAGCAATCGTCGGTCGAGATTGCGCTGTGAGACATGCGACATCCGACCCGAAAAAACCCGTGCGCATACCGTGGATGGCCTGCCATGCGCCGTTGACGCCTCTCGTTGCGCCACTAGCGTCCCACCCCTCGATCACACGCGGAGGCATGGATGCGGGCGCTACTCGTCGCGATATTGACGGTCTTTCTGGCCATCCAGGCAGACGCGCAAGAGGTCGATCTTCGCGCATCGCTGAAAGTCCCCAAGATAACCGTCCGCCACTCCGAGACATTGCCGTTCCGCATCGCCATTGCCCTCAACGACAGTGCAGCGGCGATTTCCGGCAAGCCGCCCTACAGCTCGGTCGTCATGATCGTCGAGAAGGACGGACGCATCACCGTGCCGGCCATCCATCAGTCGGCAACTTCGAACATGATGGTGCTGGATCACAAACAGGTTCGCGGCCTGGTGGCCTATGGCCTGTCGCGCGTCGTGACCAACAATCTGTTCCCTAGCTTCGTCGTCTCGGAGAACGACAAGAAGGCCCTGCCCTTCTTCGTACCGACCCAGCCGGCAGCCCTGGACGCGCACGAGCTGATCTCCCCGACCAGGCGCGGCAACGCCTTTCTCTACTATGTCCCGCGCGAATACGACGACGGCATGAAGCTCATCGAGGTGGGCATCAAGGAGTTCTCGACCGACGGCGACCTGTTGTGGGAGTGGACCAGCAGCCGCGCGCGCAAATTCAATGCGGAGAAGGCCAAGGCCCACTTCCACGACTATCTGCACGTCAATTCGATTTCCGAGTTCGACAAGTACATCGTCATTTCGGTACGCGACACATCCGAGGTCTGGCTGATCGATCGCGATCGCAAGGAGATCGCGCACAGCATCGGACTCGCGGACGGGTGGACGTTCAAGGGCGACCCGCGCAACGGCTTTCGCTATCAGCACCATGCCCACATCGACGCCGGCGGCGTGCTGACTCTCTTCGACAATTCCGGCAGCTACGATGCGCCCTTCACCGTCGAAGGGTCGCGTGCGGTGCGCTTCAGGATCAGCCTCGCAACAAAATCCGCGACCCTGATCGAGAGCATCCCGATCTATGGCGCCGTCAAGGAGCGCTCCCGCCAGGGGTCGGCGACCTTCTTCGAGAACGGCGATCGCCTGATCGGCTGGGGAGTTGCCGAGCCGGCTTCCTGCCAGGGAGTGACCGAGCAACCTCTCGTCTATTCGGTCTACCGGGATGCCAAGGTGATTGCCGAGATGCAGGCCGACTGCGGCTGGTATTCCTATCGGGCGCTGCCGATCTTCGACTGACGGGACGGCATGCGCTCAGGCCCGCCTGAGCCGAGTCTATGCCCAGGCAGGTGTTGCCTCGGCTCGTCGTGACGCCTTGCGTTGAGCCAGCCGGGCGAGCGCCCACCCCGTGAACAGCAGCAGCGCAATGCCGACCGCATTGACGGCGATCTGCGGTCCCCAGCCGTCGCCATACTCCGCCATCGCCAGGCTGCCGGCCATCGATAGAGCGATGCCCAGGCAGAAAACCGGCAGGGAATGCCGGCCGCAATCGATCACGCGCTGCGCCAGGGTGCTGTCCAGCCAGGCCGCGCTCGCCGGAATCAGGGACGACGCGAGATAGGCCAGCGCCGTCAGGTGCGCCACCCGCCACAGCGACAGCAATTGCTTGTTCTGCTCGCCGAGCAGGACATCGGGCGCCGGAAGCAGCCGCGCCTCCTCGAACGGCGGCAAGGCCGTCCAGGGCGCCGCCGCCAGCAGGGCAAACAGCACGATGCCGATGGCCGGCAGCATCAGCCAGACGGAACGGCCCGGCAGGGCCTGTCGGGTCGAGAAATACGCTGCGATGGCACCGAGGCTGAACAGCAGCTGCCAGGCGAAAGGATTGAAGAACCACCCTTCGTTCTCGGGATAGGTCGGGAGATTCCAGCCCGCGAGGTTGGCTCCCAGCCAGAGTGCCGCCGACGCAGCCAACGCCAACGCAACGTGAATGCGCATCAGCGAGAGCAGGACCGGAAACCAGAGCAGCAGCACGACATAAAGCGGCAGGATGTCCAGCATGGCCGGCTGATGGCTCAGCAGCAGGGCCTTGCGCAACGCGCGCGCCGGCTCGTCGAAGAACGGCTCCAGGTTCAACACGTCCTGGTAGATCGGATTGTCGAGGAACAGGGCCGCGACGACCAGCGCGGCGACGCAGGCCACGAGAAAAAGGATGTGCGCCAGATACAGCGTGCCAATTCGCCGTCCGACCTTCGTCAGCCCGGCTCCCCAACCCTGGCCATCGAAAACCCGGGTGTAGGCCAAAAACGATGCATAGCCCGCGAGGCCGACGAACACGTCGGCGGCGTCGGCGAAGCCGAAGTTCTGCATCGTTGCGTACTGCAGAATGTTTTCCTGGACGTGGTCGATAAAGATGAAGATCAGTGCGAGGCCACGAAAGAAATCGACGCGCGCGTCCCGCTCACGAGGCATGGAGGCAAGCGTCGCAGCATTGGAACCAGGCGTCATACCGAGGGAAACTCTCGAAGCTGATAATCCGGCGTGGGCTCACCCCAATGTGATGCTCACATTGGGCTCACGTACGCGGTCGACAACCGATCAGCGCTGCGGCTAACCCGCACGGACGCAGCGTGTGCCGATCGAGCGCTAGCCCTGGTCGGCCCTCTTTAGGGCGAGGCCGAGATCATAGACGCGTGCTTTCGTCACACCGAGGTCCTCGGCGACGGCCTTGGCTGCGTCGCGCAGGCTGAGATCGGCCAGCAGCGTGCGCAGGCGCGACGTTATGGCATCGTCGGTGACTTCGAGTGAGGCGGCGTTCGGCGGCCCGATCAGGATCACCATTTCGCCGCGGGGTGCTGCGGTCTCGGCCCATTGCGCCAGTTCGGCAGCCGAGCCGCGCCGCACTTCCTCATGCAGCTTGGTGAGTTCGCGGGCGACGGCCGTCTGGCGATCGCCGAGCACGGCGGCGATGTCGGCGAGGCTGTCGGTGAGACGGGAGGGCGCCTCGAAGAACACCAGCGTCGCCGGAACCGTCTTCAATTCGGCAAGCCGCGAGCGGCGCGCGCCCTGTCGGGTCGGCAGAAAGCCCGCGAACAGGAACGCGTCCGTGGCGAGGCCAGCCGTAGCCAGCGCAGTCAGCACGGCAGACGCGCCCGGCAGGCTGACGACGGCGTGGCCTTCGGCGATGGCAGCCCGCACCAGCTTGTAGCCCGGGTCGGAGATGAGCGGCGTCCCGGCATCGCTGATCAGCGCCACGCATTTGCCGTTGGTCAGCTCGGCAAGGATGTGCGGCCGCTCGCGCTCGGCGTTGTGCTCGTGATAGGCGCGCAAGGGTTGCGAGATGGCGTAGTGGGAGAGCAGCGTGCGGCTGTGCCGCGTGTCCTCGCAATAGATGACGTCGGCGCGCTCCAGCACCGCCAGCGCTCGCAGGGTTATGTCGGCCAGATTGCCGATCGGAGTGGCAACGACGTAGAGGCCCGAGGCCAACGGCTCGGAAACGAGCCTGCCCAGCACCTCGGCGGCGCGCGCTGGGAGGTCCGGCTATGCTCATCCGACGCCATCAGCCGTATCCTCATCCAATGGCGGCTCACCCGCCTTCGAGGGCTTGCGGTCACCGAAATTCGGCCCGAGTGGCGGTTTTGCCCTCGCCCTGCCTTGATGTGCAGGTTACCACCGCAAGGGGTGCATGCCAGGGGGATGGCTTTACAATGGCATTGGAATTCGGGGGCCAGCATCGATGACCGGCGGCGTGACGAGGCAATGGGTGCTGAAGGCGGCTGCCAGCTGCTTCGGCTCTGCCTTGCTCGGCGCCTGCGCGGGCGGGAACGGGCCCCAAGTGCAGGGATCTGCACCGCTGCAGTCGCAAGGCGACGCGTCGGGCGCCGCGCCCAAGGAACTGGTCAAGGTCGCGCTCATCCTGCCGATCTCGGCCGCCGGCCATCCGGGGCTGATCGGCAAGAGTTTGAAGCAGGCGGCCGAGCTGGCGCTGTTCGAGCGCGACAACCCGACCCTGCAGCTGATCGTCAAGGACGACAAGGGCACGCCGGAGGGCGCGAAGGCTGCAGCGGATGAGGCCGTCAAGGCCGGCGCCGCACTCATCCTGGGACCATTGTTCGCCAAGTCGGTGGCGGCGGTTGCGCCGGTCGCGCGCCAGGCCGGCATTCCGGTTATCGCCTTTTCAAACGACCGCCAGGTGGCTGGCAACGGCGTGTTCCTGCTGAGCTTCCAGCCAGGCCCGGATGTCGAACGCGTGGTGGGCTACGCGGCGACGCAGGGCAAGCGCCACTTCGTGGCGCTGGTGCCGGAGGATCCGTTCGGCAAGATCGCCGAGAGTGCGTTCAAGGATGCGGCCGCCCGCTCGCAAGTCACGCTGGTGGCCATCGAACGATACCCGTCCTCCGCCAAAGCAATACGTGGCGCCTTTTCCTGTACTTGGTTCAGTTGGTGTTGGCGGAGGACGGGTATCGTTCGATGGCCACCAGCGTGACTTGCGAGCGGGCGGCCGCATCCTTGAACGCACTCTCGGCGATCTTGCCGAACGGATCCTCCGGCACCAGCGCCACGAAGCGGCGCTTGCCCTGCGTCGCCGCGTAGCCCACCACGCGTTCGACATCCGGGCCTGGCTGGAAGCTCAGCAGGAACACGCCGTTGCCAGCCACCTGGCGGATTTTGAAAAGGTGATAACCGGAATGCCGGCCTGGCGCGCGACCGGCGCAACCGCCGCCACCGACTTGGCGAACAATGGTCCCAGGATGAGTGCGGCGCCGGCCTTGACGGCCTCAGCGATCTCCGCTGCAGCCTTGGCGCCCTCCGGCGTGCCCTTGTCGTCCTTGACGATCAGCTGCAGGGTCGGGTTGTCGCGCTCGAACAGCGCCAGCTCGGCCGCCTGCTTCAAACTCTTGCCGATCAGCCCCGGATGGCCGGCAGCCGAGATCGGCAGGATGAGCGCGACCTTGACCAGTTCCTTGGGCGCGGCGCCCGACGCGTCGCCTTGCGACTGCAGCGGTGCAGTCCCCTACTCGGGGCCCGTTCCCGCCCGCGCAGGCGCCGAGCAAGGCAGAGCCGAAGCAGCTGGCAGCCGCCTTCAGCACCCATTGCCTCGTCACGCCGCCGGTCATCGATGCTGGCCCCCAAATCGCAATGCCATTGTAAAGCCATCCCCCTGGCATGCACCCCTTGCGGTGGTAACCTGCACATCAAGGCAGGGCGAGGGCAAAACCGCCACTCGGGCCGAATTTCGGTGACCGCAAGCCCTCGAAGGCGGGTGAGCCGCCATTGGATGAGGATACGGCTGATGGCGTCGGATGAGCATGGCCGGACCTCCCAGCGCGCCGCCGAGGTGCTGGGCAGGCTCGTTTCCGAGCCGTTGGCCTCGGGCCTCTACGTCGTTGCCACTCCGATCGGCAATCTGGCCGACATAACCCTGCGAGCGCTGGCGGTGCTGGAGCGCGCCGACGTCATCTATTGCGAGGACACGCGGCACAGCCGCACGCTGCTCTCCCACTACGCCATCTCTCGACCCTTGCGCGCCTATCACGAGCACAACGCCGAGCGCGAGCGGCCGCACATCCTTGCCGAGCTGACCGACGGGCAATGCGTGGCGCTGATCAGCGATGCCGGGACGCCGCTCATCTCCGACCCGGGCTACAAGCTGGTGCGGGCTGCCATCGCCGAAGGCCACGCCGTCGTCAGCCTGCCGGGCGCGTCTGCCGTGCTCGACTGCGCTGGCCACGGCTGGCCTCGCCACGGACGCGTTCCTGTTCGCGGGCTTTCTGCCGACCCGCAGGGCGCGCGCCGCTCGCGGCTTGCCGAATTGAAGACGGTTCCGGCGACGCTGGTGTTCTTCGAGGCGCCCTCCCGTCTCACCGACAGCCTCGCCGACATCGGCGCCGTGCTCGGCGATCGCCAGACGGCCGTCGCCCGCGAACTCACCAAGCTGCACGAGGAAGTGCGGCGCGGCTCGGCTGCCGAACTGGCGCAATGGGCCGAGGCCGCAGCACCCCGCGGCGAAATGGTGATCCTGATCGGGCCGCCGAACGCCGCCTCACTCGAAGTCACCGACGATGCCATAACGTCGCGCCTGCGCACGCTGCTGGCCGATCTCAGCCTGCGCGACGCAGCCAAGGCCGTCGCCGAGGACCTCGGTGTGACGAAAGCACGCGTCTATGATCTCGGCCTCGCCCTAAAGAGGGCCGACCACGGGCTAGCGCTCGATCGGCACACGCTGCGTCCGTGCGGGTTAGCCGCAGCGCTGATCGGTTGTCGACCGCGTACGTGAGCCCAATGTGAGCATCACATTGGGGTGAGCCCACCGGGTGCTCAGCTTCGAGAGTTTCCCTCGGTATGACGCGTGGTTCCAATGCTGCGACGCTTGCCTCCATGCCTCGTGAGCGGGACGCGCGCGTCGATTTCTTTCGTGGCCTCGCACTGATCTTCATCTTTATCGACCACGTCCAGGAAAACATTCTGCAGTACGCAACGATGCTGGGAGAACTTCGGCTTCGCCGACGCCGCCGACGTGTGTCGGCTGCGGGCTATGCATCGTTTTGACCTGCACCCGGGTGCACGCTGGCCAGGGTTCGGCCGCCGGGCTGATCGAGGAGCTGCGCGGCCGGCGTTGGCGCGCCTATCGCCGGCTCGCGCTTCTTCTCGTGGCCTGCGTCGCCGCGCTGGTCGTCGCGGCCCTGTTCCTCGACAATCCGATCTACCAGGACGTGTTGAACCTGGAGCCGTTCTTCGACGAGCCGGCGCGCGCGTTGCGCAAGGCCCTGCTGCTGAGCCATCAGCCGGCCATGCTGGACATCCTGCCGCTTTATGTCGTGCTGCTGCTCTGGTTTCCGGTCCTGCTCTCGCTGATGCGCATTCACGTTGCGTTGGCGTTGGCTGCGTCGGCGGCACTCTGGCTGGGAGCCAACCTCGCGGGCTGAATCTCCCGACCTGCCGCGAGAACGAAGGGTGGTTCTTCAATCCTTTCGCCTGGCAGCTGCTGTTCAGCCTCGGTGCCATCGCAGCGTATTTCTCGACCCGACAGGCCCTGCCGGGCCGTTCCGTCTGGCTGATGCTGCCGGCCATCGGCATCGTGCTGTTTGCCCTGCTGGCGGCGGCGCCCTGGACGGCCTTGCCGCCGTTCGAGGAGGCGCGGCTGCTTCCGGCGCCCGATGTCCTGCTCGGCGAGCAGAACAAGCAATTGCTGTCGCTGTGGCGGGTGGCGCACCTGACGGCGCTGGCCTGTTCGCGTCGTCCCTGATTCCGGCGAGCGCGGCCTGGCTGGACAGCACCCTGGCGCAGCGCGTGATCGATTGCGGCCGGCATTCCCCTGCCGGTTTTCTGCCTGGGCATCGCTCTATCGATGGCCGGCAGCCTGGCGATGGCGGAGTATGGCGACGGCTGGGGACCGCAGATCGCCGTCAATGCGGTCGGCATTGCGCTGCTGCTGTTCACGGGGTGGGCGCTCGCCCGGCTGGCTCAACGCAAGGCGTCACGACGAGCCGAGGCAACACCCGCCTGGGCCAGCGACTTCGGCTCGGCGGGCCTGAGCGCATGCCGTCCCGTCAGTCGAAGATCGGCAGCGCCCGATAGGAATACCAGCCGCAGTCGGCCTGCATCTCGGCGATCACCTTGGCATCCGGGTCGACCGAATAGACGAGAGGTTGCTCGGTCACTCCCTGGCAGGAAGCCGGCTCGGCAACTCCCCAGCCGATCAGGCGATAGCCGTTCTCGAAGAAGGTCGCCGACCCCTGGCGGGAGCGCTCCTTGACGGCGCCATAGATCGGGATGCTCTCGATCAGGGTCGCGGATTTTGTTGCGAGGCTGATCCTGAAGCGCACCGCACGCGACCCTTCGACGGTGAAGGGCGCATCGTAGCTGCCGGAATTGTCGAAGAAAGTCAGCACGCCGCCGGCGTCGATGTGGGCATGGTGCTGATAGCGAAAGCCGTTGCGCGGGTCGTCCTTGAACGTCCACCCGTCCGCAGAGTCCGATGCTGTGCGCGATCTCCTTGCGATCGCGATCGATCAGCCAGACCTCGGAGTGTCGCGTACCGAGATGACGATGTACTTGTCGAACTCGGAAATCGAATTGACGTGCAGATAGTCGTGGAAGTGGGCCTTGGCCTTCTCCGCATTGAATTTGCGTGCGCGGCTGCTGGTCCACTCCCACAACAGGTCGCCGTCGGTCGAGAACTCCTTGATGCCCACCTCGATGAGCTTCATGCCGTCGTCGTATTCGCGCGGGACATAGTAGAGAAAGGCGTTGCCGCGCCTGGTCGGGGAGATCAGCTCGTGCGCGTCCAGGGCTGCCGGCTGGGTCGGTGCCGAAGAAGGGCAGGGCCTTCTTGTCGTTCTCCGAGACGACGAAGCTAGGGAACAGATTGTTGGTCACGACGCGCGACAGGCCATAGGCCACCAGGCCGCGAACCTGTTTGTGATCCAGCACCATCATGTTCGAAGTTGCCGACTAGGATGGCCGGCGGGTGATGCGTTCGTCCTTCTCGACGATCATGACGACCGAGCTGTAGGGCGGCTTGCCGGAAATCGCCGCTGCACTGTCGTTGAGGGCAATGGCGATGCGGAACGGCAATGTCTCGGAGTGGCGGACGGTTATCTTGGGGACCTTCAGCGATGCGCGAAGATCGACCTCTTGCGCGTCTGCCTGGATGGCCAGAAAGACCCGTCAATATCGCGACGAGTAGCGCCCGCATCCATGCCTCCGCGTGTGATCGAGGGGTGGGACGCTAGTGGCGCAACGAGAGGCGTCAACGGCGCATGGCAGGCCATCCACGGTATGCGCACGGGTTTTTTCGGTCGGATGTCGCATGTCTCACAGCGCAATCTCGACCGACGATTGCTTTGCCCTTACGCTGCAGCATGCGCAGCGCCCCCGCCAGTCCCGACCGCCTCGCCCGCTATCGGCGCGGCCGGCTGTCGGAGTGGATGGCGGCCGCGCTGCTGATGGCCAAGGGCTACCGTATCCTCGGCCGGCGGATACGACGCCGTCGGCGAGGGCATCGACCTTGTCGCGGTGCGGGGTTCGCGTCTCGCCTTCGTCGAGGTGAAGCGGCGCCTGACGCGGGGCGAGGCGGAGGCCGCCCTGACACCCCGGCAGGCCGGCCGCATTGCCCGCGCCGCCGAGTTCTGGGTCAGCCGACATGCCGCCTACCGCGAGCACGAGCGGGGGCTCGACGCCGTGCTGGTGGTGCCTGGCCGGCTGCCGGCGCACCTGCCGGACGCCCTGCACATGGCTGCCCCACGCCTCTCGAATTCGCGTTGACACCGCCCGCGCGAAGCCCTTTGCATGCTCCCTCTCCCCGTCTTTCGGGGAGAGGGCCGGGTGAGGGGCAGCAACAATCGCCGGAGTAAGCGTCTGCCCCTCCCCTAACCCTCTCCCCATGAAAAATGGGGAGAGGGAATCTACTTGAGGACCGCGCATGCCGCTCAAAGTCGCCTGCCAGATGGACCCTATCGACCGCATCGACATCGGCGGCAATTCGACGTTCGCGATCCTGATCGAGGCGCAGGCCCGCGGGCACTCGCTATTCTACTACACGCCACCCAACCTTTCGCTGCTGGGTGGGCGGCTGATGGCGCATGGCCAGACCCTGCGCGTCGAAGACAAGGTCGGCGACCATTATGGGTGTCGGATCGCGCACGGTGGATCTCGCCGACTGCGACGTCGTGCTGCTGCGCGGATCCGCCATTCGACATGGCCTACATCACCACCACGCACCTGCTCGAGCGCATCCACCCCAAGACGCTGGTGGTCAACGATCCGGCCCACGTACGCAACGCGCCCGAGAAGGTATTCGTGCTCGACTTCCTCGACCTGATGCCGCCGACGCTGGTTACGCGCAATGCCGCCGACGTCAAGCTGTTCCGCGCCGAGCACAAGGACATCATCATCAAGCCCCTGTACGGCAACGGCGGCTCCTCGGTGTTCCGCGTCAAGCCCGACGACACCAACCTCAACTCGCTGATCGAGTTGTTCCAGACTGTGTTCCGCGAGCCGTTCATGGTGCAGCAGTACCGGCCCGAGGTGCGCGGCGGTGACAAGCGCATCATCCTGATCGACGGCGAACTGGCCGGCGCCATCAACCACGTGCCGGCCGCCGACGAGACCCGCTCCAACCTGCATGTCGGCGGCACGGCCCCCCCCGTCGAGCTGACCGACCGCGACCGCGAGATCTGCGCGCGGCTCGGGCCCGAGTTGAAGAAGCGCGGCCTGCTGTTCACGGGCATCGATGTGATCGGCCCCTACCTGACGGAGATCAACGTCACCTCGCCGACCGGCATCCGCCAGCTCAAGAAGTTCGGCGGTGCCGACGTCGCCAGCCCTGATCTGGAGGATGCCCAGTCGGACGAAGGCGGCGCGCTAGGGGGCAAGCTTCTCGAGCGTCTCGCTGATCTCGTAGACGCTGGCGACCGCCGAGATCGTGACCGAACGGAACGCCGTCGCGCTCGGCGCGTCGCCGCAGTCCGGCTTCGTGCACCTCGAGGACGTCGCTCGGGAACGGCATGTCACCGGGATCGACGATGCGGAGATAGCCGTCGGCATCGCGGGCGGGCATGATACGGCTCCGGACATGGTTGTTGGGCGACCAGGGAATGTCCAGCACCCCGGCTGCAGCTCCGCGCACCGTGGCCAGTGCCGCGTCGCCGTCGCCCATCTCCAGGATCTTGTCCATGATCGGCACCACCTCGCGGCGGATCAGGTCGCACTCGGCCTGAAACTCGGGCATGGAGTCGAGCTTGAGGTTGCGCCAGATAGATGGCCATGCGCGTCATGCGCAACCCCTCGGCGTTGGCTTTTGGCGTCGGGATGCCGAACGCTTCGTGCGTGGTCTTGGTGGTGATGGAATTGGCGCCGCCGACAGCCGCCAGCGTGCCGCCGTAGACGATCAGCGAGGCCGCCTGCGCCTCGTCGTGCGGCCAGGCGCCCATCCAGTGCAACGAGGTGACGGGTGTGAAGACGTCGTGAAAACCGAAGCGCTGCAGATATGGATGTCGTGCGTAGCCGATGCTGAAGATCGCAATGGGCACAGCAAGGGCCGACAGCACGATGAGAAACCACGCCGAGAGTGGATCGATCGAATACTCCAGAGAGAAGCCCGATGCGTGATGAACGAAAAACACCCCCCGCGACACTGCACTGGAACCGAGCGTCGCCGCGGCCGTGAAGCCGGCAATCGCGGATGCGAGCGCGGCGCCACCGAACGCAACCCGGCGAACCAGTTCGCGCCGCCGGCGCAGCAGCAGCGAGGCGACCACGACTGCGGCGCGGACGACGACGACGGCGCCGACGCCCAGCGCAGGGTTGATCATCGATCCTCGTTCGTCACGCGCATCAGCAGCGGTCCGGCAGACATGCAAAGAATGTAATATAAAAATATGCCAATGGCAGACGTGGCCACCGAGGAACTTCAAGCGTTCAAGGCGGCGTTCTTCAAGGCCCTCGCGCATCCCATTCGAATCCGGCTGCTCGAGCTCCTGGTGAAGGGCGACCAGAACGTACAGGAGCTCCAGGAGGCGCTCGGCGTGGAGCAACCGGTCGTGTCGCAGCAACTCGCAGTCTTGCGCGCCAACAACATCGTGGCCGGGCGGAAGGAGGGGGTCAGCGTGCGGTACTCCGTGCGCGATCCGCTGATCGCGGAGCTCCTGAGCACCGCGAGGCGCATCTTCAACAACCACCTCGTCAGCACTCAGGGTCTCCTCCGCCAGCTTCAGCACGAGCGTCGACGTCGCTAGTCACCGCCGCACGCCTCTGCCGCACCCGCTCGCTGGGTCAGATCGTCGGTCCCGACGTTCTCACCGCGCCGGCCACGTGTCGTTCGAATGACTCGAAATTCTCGATGAACAGCCGCGCGAGTGTGCGCGCCTGTGCGTCGTACTTCGCCCCGTCCTGCCACGTAGTTCTCGGATCGAGCACGACGTCCGGCACACCCGGACATGTCGTGGGCGAATCAACGTTGAAGATCGGGTGTCGCTGATACCTGACTGCGTCGAGCTGCCCGGCCAGCGCCGCGGTGATCATCGCTCGCGTGTACGCAATCGTCATGCGCCGGCCAACTCCGTACGGCCCGCCGGTCCAGCCCGTGTTCACCAGCCACACGCGCACGGCGTGCTCGGCGATCTTCTTCCCGAGCATGCTGGCGTAGACGTTCGGGTTGAGCGGAAGGAACGGCGCGCCGAAACACGTGCTGAAGGTCGCTTTCGGCTCGGTGACGCCCTTCTCGGTGCCAGCCACGCGGGCCGTGTATCCCGAGAGGAAGTGATACATGGCACCGTCGGGCGTCAGGCGCGCGATCGGCGGGAGTACGCCGTAGGCGTCCGCCGTGAGCATGATGATGTTTTTCGGATGCCCACCGCGTCCGCTGGGCTCCGCGTTGTCGATGAAATCGATCGGGTACGACCCGCGCGTATTCTCGGTGAGCGATGCATCATCCAGGTCCAACGCGCGCGAGTCGGGATCGAGGACCACGTTTTCGAGGATCGTGCCGAACCGCTGTGTCGTCGCGTAGATCTGCGGCTCGGCCTCGGCGGAGAGCTTGATCACCTTCGCGTAACACCCGCCTTCGAAATTGAAGACGCCTTTGTTGCTCCAGCCGTGCTCGTCATCACCGATCAGGCGCCGCTGCGGATCGCTCGACAGTGTCGTCTTCCCCGTCCCCGACAGGCCGAAGAAGAGCGCAGTATCACCGTTTGTGCCGATGTTCGCCGAGCAGTGCATCGGCATCACGCCCTGCAGCGGCAGCGTGTAGTTCAGGATGGTGAAAATGGACTTCTTGATCTCGCCCGCGTAGTGCGTGCCGCCGATGAGCACGAGCTTCCGGCGGAAGTGCACGACGATGAACACGTCCGACCGTGTGCCATGCTTCGCGGGATCAGCCGCGAAATTCGGCGCGTCGATGACGGTGAACTCGGGCTGGTGCTGCCGGCGACGTGTCTCGTCGAGCTCGGGCAGGAACATGTTTCGCGCGAAGAGGTTGTGCCAGGCGAACTCGGTCATCACGCGGATGGGCATCCTGAACGTCGGATCAGTGCCCGCCCAGCCGTCGAGGACGAACAGATCTTTATTCTCGAGATACGCCAGCATGTCGCGGTGCAGGGTATCGAAGGACGCCTCGTCGATCGCGCGGTTGACGGCGCCCCAATGGATGAGACGCTCGCTCGAGGCTTCGCGCACGACGAACTTGTCGTTCGGTGAGCGGCCCGTGTGTTGCCCCGTGCGGCACACGAGGGGCCCGTCGGCCGCCAGCGAGCCTTCCCGCCGCCGCAGCGCCTCCTCGTAGAGCGCAGCGGGTCCCAGGTTCCAGTGGATGCGTCCAACGCGCACGACGCCAAGGGCCTCGAGACCATGGGTTCGATCAAGCTCTGTCGCCATCGCTGATGTGTCCTCCCGATGAGCCTCGCCCGCCGGTCGGGCAAGTCGTATTTATATATATTAAGATATTCGCATGTATAGTCGTGGCGAGCGGTCAGAGGGACGGTCGACGAGGAGTTTTCGAAAGGACGATCGCGTGTCGCACACGCGATTCGGGCCGGGCGTGGTCATCGCGGTCGATGCGCGCTACACGCTCATCGCATTCGATGAGGAAGGCGTACGAAAATTCCTCACCGCGTTGGTACAGCTCGAACGCAGCGAACTGCCCCTCCCGGCCAAGCGGACGCCAGTGCGGCGCAGGGCCGTCAGGTAGCCAGAGGGGATTCAGCCGGGCAGAAGGCGACGAGAGCTGACGTCAGCGAGCTGCAAACGACACGATCAGTGCGACGAAACCCACGAGCGCGATGAAGATCAGCAGCGCCCTGATCCGGTGTCGCTCAGCGGCAGTCAAGGGTAACGGAAGGTCCGGCCAGTCAACAATCGACTCGGTGTGCCTCTCACGCTCGACTTCTTTCAGCATGATCGGGAGTCCTCCATGGCGATGACGCTGTCATCTAGTTCACGGTGGCAGCATCTATACACCAACGCAGTGCCGATTGTTGCGTCAACCTTCAACTCGGAAGGGACAAAACAGGTACAGCGAATCTCTCGCAACCTAGTGGAGGCGGCGGGGAAAGCAAAGGCGTCCGATTAAATATTTGACTACAAATGATTTGGAGGCGGCGGGAGTCGGACTTGACACAGCTTTCAAAATAGGCCGATTTCTGCGGTTTCGGAATGAAATCGATACGCCAGAAACGCGAGAATCGCTGAAAAGCCCTCGTGAGCCCCCAAATTGCCCCCAGCAGTTGGCAGCCGTCAGGTCGCAAACTACGGGTGAACGACGGAGAGGTCCAAGAGCTCCTCGAACGAATCGAAATCACGGTCGCGATGAAGCAGTGTGTGGCGTCCCTCGATGCAGAACGTCGCGATGAGAACGTCGATGGTCTTGCGCACGGTTCGACCCCGGCTGCGCAGTGTTCGATAGTTCTTGGCCGCCTGAGTGGCGATGGCCACGCTCGGCATGTCGAAGACTTCGAGTTTCAGCAATGCAGTCTCTACGGCGACGGCCCTTCGCTCGTCGCGAATTCCCTGCAACACTTCGCACAAGATGACCGTCGTCAGCCCGAGGCGTTGCTGGTCCAAGTGGCCTTCGAGCCAATCCGTTTCCGGATTGTGCAGGCCGTTGAAGTAGTCAACCCACACGGTGCTGTCGACGATCACCACTGCCGGTTACTTTGGAACGCGATCGAGCCGCGATGTGTGCAGGTCACCTTCCCAGGTCACCTTTCCTCTGAGTCGACGAAGACTGGCTTGGCCGCGGGTCTTAATCAACAGTCGCAATGCTTCTTCCACAGCCGCGCGCTTGGTCTTCGCGCCGCTGCTTCGCATCGCTTGCCGCATCAGCTGGTCGTCGATATCGATGTTCGTGCGCATGATTGATATGTGTAAGGATCGCACGATTGTGTGTATCGATCAAGTGCACGTGTGTGTGTCCTGCAGAACGCAAACAGAGATTCGCGACTGATCTGCGCCGCCTGCTCGCACTGACCTGTCAGTCTCGGACGTGAGTCGCGGCGGGGTGGTGGATGCGGCTCCAGGCCGACTGGGGACCTGCATCAAGCCATCGCTCGGTCTTCCACGGCGTCCTGACAGACGTCAGAGCACTCTTCCCTATTCCTCAAGCCTCGCGCGTTGAGGATGGCGAGACGCGCGTCTTCTCGCTCCGAGTGCCGTCGTTTTCGGGGGAGACCTCATGTAACAGCAAGCGCTGGTTCTGAGCCAGCGGCGTAGCTTCGGCACGTACGATCTCTGGACATGAGCGCGGCAGAGCTGATCGGGCCGCCTACTCAGCAAGACCTCCCTGCCTCCGGAATCCATACGAGTGTTTGCACTTATATCTGGTCGCGCGGACAGAGTTGTTTAGTAGAGTGCCATATCCGGGTCGCCTCTTCTGCGGAGTTGAGCCACCCCGTAAGGTGCGAAAAAGCGGCCGAGGTCAGGTGAATCGTTGCGGGCCGTTCGGTGCCGGCATCTCGGCCGAGTAGCCTCCCGCGATGCCCCATGTGCTGCAATTCCTCGTGCTCACTGTTGCTGGCTGGGTGAATCGCCACCAAGAAGATGTGATTGACTATCTCCGAAAGAGAATCACATCCTCCGCGAACAACTTGGTCCTGGACCGCTTCGGCTAACGGACGCCCAGCGCCGTCGACTCGCGGTGCGCGGCAGGCAACTCGGCCGACGCGAGTTGATGCGGTCGCCGGTATCGTCACCACGGACACGATCCTCCGCTGGTACCTGGAGGTTGATCGCCCAGAAGTAGGACGGCAGTCCTCAACGCGGTTTGCCCCGCAGCGCCAGCGCAGCGTCGGAGCCGACAAGGCCTATGACACGGCCGACTTCGTCGACCAGGTGCGCGAGATCGACATGACGCCGCACGTCGCGCAAAACGACACCCGGCGGCGGGAGCGCGATCGACGCCCGCACCACGCGACATGCCGGCTATGCGATGAGTCAACATGCGCGGCCCCGCATCGAGCGTGCGTTTGGGTGGCTCAAGACGATTGCCGGGCTTCGGACGGTTAAGCTGCGCGGCCTTCCGAACGTGGACGCGCTCTTCGTCTTCGCCAGCGC
Source organism: uncultured Acidobacteriota bacterium (assembly GCA_963772955.1). Classification (GTDB taxonomy): domain Bacteria; phylum Acidobacteriota; class Vicinamibacteria; order Vicinamibacterales; family UBA2999; genus Gp6-AA40. Next base: position 23,867 of record CAVYZF010000004.1, read on the forward strand.
GGCGTTCAACATCAGACGGATCGTCACGTTGCGCGCGAGGGCCGCATGAGACGCGGCGGGATCGGACTCAGGCCGCGGTTCGCGGCCGTCCAGCGCGACGGACGCACGCCGATCGCTTCTCGTCAGGACGACTTGCACCTGCTGGGGGACGCAGACGGCATAATCATGCGTTTTTCAGCGACTTCATAGAGCGTCCAACCACGCGGGTCGTGCGTCGTGGCCGACGGGAACCGAGCTATCATGCGCTCGCGCCGAGCCTCCTGGATTTGCGGAGTACTGAATGGCCTTCGTTCCCGGACGCAGCCATGACCTGTTTCTGAGTTATGCGAGAGCCGACGATCCCGCGTGGATCGATGGTTTCGAGTCCGCCTTGCGTACGGGTCTCAGGTGAAGCCAGGTGTTCACATCCTGCGCCACACTTTCTGCTCGCACCTCGCGATGAAGGGTGCGCCCGCCAGGGCGATTCAGGAGCTGGCAGGGCATCAGGATTTGGCTACGACGCAGCGGTATATGCACCTCAGTCCCGCTGCACTCGACGCAGCCATCAGGCTGCTCGACGGGCCGAAGCCCACGTGTCGTGTTGGAGAAATGATGGAGGCGGCGGGAAATCGGCCCTGAATCTGCCGATTTCCTAAGGAAAATGGTGGAGGCGGCGGGAGTCGAACCCTACTGACGGGAATTTCCAAGTTGGTGACGGCGTGGAACTTCTGGCAACAAGTGTCCTGGCCTCATCGAATTGCAACCATCGAGCTGTCTGCTCACGTCATCGCCGGTCCACTCGAATCAGCCCCGGCCTTGGCAACAGTTTGGCCACACCCAAGGGCGTTGCGCGCGTCAGATCCGTCGCCTCCTAGGCCGAGACTTGTTCGTACAAGAACTCAGGAATCCCGGTCCGCGTCGAGGCGTGCTCGACTGTGATCCCGCAGATGTTGCCGTCGACGTCAACGTCCAAGACCGTGTTCTCATCCAAGTCTCGAGTCTCGGCAACGGGCCGATCCCGGAACTCGATACAGAGAGTGTCTGTGTCCGTGAAGTAGCCAATCTTCATGCCTTGAATCCGCGATCGAACGATTATGAATGAGCCGCGCGCCTTGTCGAACGCCGGCGCGTCGGCTCCACTCGTTTGTGAGCCGGTCGTCGCCTCGATGCCCGCCAACGACGAAGTGAAGCAGGGCTTTCGTTTGAACCCTGCCCGAGGAGCAACGCTTCGACCGAGATATCTTCATCGAGATCCGGCCAGTGAATTCCGATCCCCGGACCGATCAATTTCCAGCGACGACGTTCTCGAGGTGTTCCCTCAGCTAGCCGCGGGTACCGCGTGACGGGCACCGAAACCACACGTCCATCATGTAGGTCGACAACGAGTGCCTCGGCAGTCACGCGTACGCGTCGCGCCATGGCCGATTCAACGGCCTGACTTGAAGTAGTCATTCCACGCCCTCAATAACTCACCTTCGTGCACCTCGACTATCCCCGTCACTCGATTCAGCTCAGTCGACGCGAAGCCGTGGTTGTATTCGAGTCGGACGGGCCCCAACCAGAACTTCGCCGCCTTCCGATCGCGAGCAACGTGCACATGCACAGGTTCGCCACGATCGCTTGAAAAGAAGAAGAACCGATACGGCCCTTCTTGAAGAACGGTTGGGCTCACTGAGTGATTCTGCCAGCTTTCAATGAACCCAGCTACTTCAGGTACGCTCCAGCGGCCCCCAGAGTCAACCGACCCTCTGCCTACCTCACTCGACGTGCCTCGCGACGGACGGCATTCCCCGCGTTGATCGCAGCAGGCGTTTCGAAGCGGTCGCCGGATGGTTCTCCAACGCTCTTGTAAAACAGATAGATGGCACCGCTGCTGTTGACGCGAGGCTCGCTGAGCACCTCGACGGCGTGCTGGAGCTCGTGACCAATCGACCCCATCAACTCCCAGTCAGGTTTCCTCACCTCGACCACCACGCGCAGCAACCGGTTCGGTCCTGCCTGCTTCACCGAGAGGGCCAAGCACGCGCGCACACTGTGACGGCACCGACCTTCTTCCACGAACACGATCCCATCGCTGGCGTCGATCGCCTCGACAAGCCGTCGGAACGTGGCCGAGCGCCGAATACCGTCCTGAATGACCGCGGCAATCACCGGACTGTCCGTCCTGACACGGGAGTTATGCGCCGACCCCACCGCTGTCACCGTCACCACCACACCCGCCACCAGGTTGCACGGCGTCTTCCCCATGACCGGTCCCTCCTCGGTTCGAGAGGCGGGAACCCGCATCCGTGAACTGGCATCGTTGGAAAACCGGTTAGAATCGGCGCATCTCGAAGCCCGCCGACGTCACCAACCTGCTCCTCGCATGGGGCGGCGGAGACGAGGCGGCGCTGGGGCAGCTGGTCCCACTCGTCCACGATGAGCTACGCCGCATCGCGCGGCGTTGCATGGCCGGGGAGAAGGCGGGGCACAGTCTCCAAGCGACCGCCCTCGTGAACGAGGCATACCTCCGCCTGATCGATGTCCAGCGGATCAACTGGCAGAACCGTGCCCACTTCCTGGCCATGTCAGCACGGCTGATGCGCCGGATCCTGGTCGATGCGGCGCGCGCGAAGGGCTATCAGAAGCGCGGGGGCGGCGCCGTCCGCGTGACCTTTCTCGAGGAGCTGCCGGTCGCGACCGAACATGACTTGGACCTGGTGGCCGTTGACGATGCGCTCGAGGCGCTGGCCGCGGTCGACGAGCGCAAAGGCCGTGTCGTCGAGATGAAGTTCTTCGGCGGCCTCACCGTGGAAGAAACGGCCGACGTTCTGAAGGTGTCGCCCGAAACCGTCATGCGCGACTGGAAGTTCGCGAAAGCCTGGCTGCTGCGGGAGTTGGCGGCCTCCGACACTGCATGACGCCCGAGCGCTGGCAGCAGATCGAACGGCTCTACCACGAGGCGTTGGCGCGCGATGCCAGCGAACGGGACTCGTTTGTCGCCTCTGCCTGTGGAGGGGACGAGATGCTGCGACGCGAAGTGGCGTCGCTCCTCGCGCAGCCGGTGTCGGCGGACGGCCCGCTGGACGGCGCGGCGGCCGCGCTGGTCAGTGACATCGCGGCGCCGCTGGCAATCGGCACGCGGATCGGTGTCTATGCCGTCCAAGGGCTGCTCGGCAAGGGCGGCATGGGTGACGTGTACCGAGCCCGCGACACGCGGCTCGGGCGTGACGTGGCAATCAAGATCCTGCCGCCGGTATTCACCAGCGACCCCGACCGGCTCGCCCGCTTCGAGCGTGAAGCGCGCGTGCTGGCATCGCTCAACCACCCCAACATCGCGACCATCCATGGCCTGGAAGAGGCGGGCCCCACCCGCGCCATCGTTATGGAGCTGGTCGAGGGCGAGACGCTGGCGGCCGGGTGGCGCGCGTCGGCGCCCTGCCGCTGGACGACGTTCTCGCCATCGGCCGACAGATCGCCGACGCGCTCGACGCTGCGCACGAGAAGGGGATCGTGCACCGCGATCTGAAGCCGGCCAACGTCATCGTGTCGAAGGGCGGCACCGTGAAGGTGCTCGACTTCGGTCTCGCCAGAATCGGGGGAGAAGCGGGCGAGGCCAGTGAAGCGACGACGGTCGCGGCCACGCGCGACGGGATGATTCTCGGCACGGCCGCGTACATGAGCCCGGAGCAGGCGCGTGGCCATGCCGTCGACAAACGCACGGACATCTGGGCGTTCGGCTGCGTGCTGTTCGAGCTGCTGGCAGGCCGTGCGCCCTTCGCTGGTGCCACCGTCAGCGATACCCTCGCCGCAATCCTGGAGCGCGAGCCTGATTGGAGTCAGCTGCCGGCGCTGCCTCCTTCTCTGCGGCGCCTGCTCGCGCGTTGCCTCGCGAAGAACCCGAGGCGCCGCGCCAGGGACATCGGCGACGTCCGGAACGAACTCGATGAGGCGACGGCAGTACCAGACATGCCAGCGACGCGGCCGGCGTGGCGGGAGCGGGCATTATGGATCGCCGCGACTATCGCATTGCTTGCCGTCAACGTCGGCTTGGTAATGCTGCGCCTCGACTCCGGCCGTGTCACACCGCGCGAGACGCGAGTCGACATCGTCACGCCGCCGACGTCCGACCCGTTCTCGGTAGCGCTGTCGCCGGATGGGCGCCACATCGCGTTCGTCGCCGCCGACGGTGACGTCCAGCGGCTCTGGATCCGATCGTTCGATCGGGAGACCGCGTTCGCGCTGAGCGGCACGGAAGGAGCAAGCCTTCCCTTCTGGTCGCCTGACAGCGCCGCCATCGCATTCTTCGCCGATGGAGCGCTGAAAGTAGTGGCTGCGACTGGCGGATCGCTGCGCGTGGTGACCATCGCGGCGCCTCGTGGCGGCGCCTGGGGGGAGGACGGGACGATTCTCTTTGCCCGCAACAACCCCGGCCCGTTGTGGCAGATCCGGGCAGCCGGCAGCGAACCCGTCGCCGTGACGGAATTGCAGGCCGAACATCTGAACCACCGTTTTGCGCAGTTCCTGCCGGACGGCCGTCGCTTCCTGTTCTTCGTGCAGGGCACTTCGGCCTCCGAGGGGATCTACCTGGGCTCGCTCGATCGCTCGCCAGCCAGGCGCCTCGTCGCTGGCCACGCGGCGGGCGTCCTTTGGCGGGGCGACTGGCTGGTGTTCGGCCGTTCCGGCGCGTTGCTGGCGCAGCGTCTGAATCTATTGCGCGGCGAGCTGACAGGCGATCCGATCACTGTGGCTGATTCCGTGGCTATGGACGTCTATCGCGGCGCGATCGCGGTGACCGTCGCTGCGAACGGTCTTCTCGCGTATCGCACCGGGGCCGCGACGCGCCTGCAGCTCACCTGGTTCGATCGCACGGGTCGGGTGCTCGGCGTCGCCAGCACGGCCAACAATGACAGCATGGTCGCGCCGCGTCTCTCCCCGGACGGCCGTAAAATCGCCATCTTCCAGACGATTCAGCAGAACACCGACGTCTGGATTCTGGAAGGCGACCGCTCGACGCGACTGACGTTCGATCCGGAAATCGATCGCATCCCGATCTGGTCTCATGACGGCAGCCGGATCCTTTTCGAGTCGAACCGCAGCGGCTTACGCAACCTGTACGAGAAGCGTTCCGATCTGTCGACCGGCGATGAGATCTTGCTGCAGTCGCCCAAAACAACAACCCCCGATGATTGGTCTCGGGACGGACGTTTCATCGCGTATACCGCCAACGATCCGCAGACCCTGCAAGACATCTGGGTAATGCCCATGGAGGGCACACGGACTCCGAGAGAGTTCTTGGGGACCGCCGCTGATGAACGCTCCCCTACGTTCTCTCCCGACGGCGAATGGGTCGCATACGTGTCGAACGTGTCGGGCAGCTACCGAGATCTACGTGAGGCCGTTCCGCGGGTCGGGGAGCGAGCGACAGATATCGGTCTCGGGCGGTATTCACCCTCGCTGGGCGCGGGACGGCAGCGAGATCTATTACGTCGCTCCGAACGGCATGCTGATGGCCGCGCAGATCCGCCGCCCGCGGCCGGGGCTGTTGGAGCCAGGTCGGCCTCAGCCTCTTTTTCAGGGGCGGATGTACGGCGGTTCGGATTTGAATGTCGGCTGGAACTACGACGTATCGAGAGACGGCCGGTTCCTGCTCAACACCGTCCTCGAAACGGCACCGCCGATTACGCTCCTTAAGGACTGGGCGCCCGAAGCACCGTAGCATGCGGCCCATGACGCCCGAGCGCTGGCAGCAGATCGAACGGCTCTACCACGAGGCGTTGACCGGCAGCGGAAGCGAATCCACACGTCACGAACGGCGGCCAGGCGATGGGGCGAGGCGCGTGAGCGACATCTCCTCCAGCACGGCCTACCGCGGCGCAAGAAGGAGGTGCCCACACTCGCAGAGTTCAAGGATCGGTTTCTGGATGGCTACGCTCGGGCCAACCGTCAGAAGCCGAGCGGCATCGCTGCCAAGGAGACAGTCCTGAACGTCCACCTGGTACCGGCGCTGGGTTCAACGAGGTTGGATGCGATCACGACGGAACATGTCCAGCAACTCAAACACCAACTTCGAAGCAAGGCGCCGAAGACGGTGAACAACGTGCTCACGGTGCTGAACGTGCTGCTGAAGAAGGCCGCCGAGTGGGGCGTCATCGAACGGACGGCCTGCTCGATCCGCTTGCTGCCGATCCCGAAGGCGTCAGCCGGCTTCTACGACTTCGACGAGTACGAGCGACTCGTCGAGGCGGCGATGACCGACGACCAGAACGCCTACCTGATCGTGCTGCTGGGCGGAGAGGCGGGACTCCGGTGCGGGGAGATGATGGCCCTCGAGTGGAGCGACGTCGATCTGGCCAAGCGACAACTTCGGATCGAACGCTCCGACTGGAAAGGGCACGTGACGGCCACCAAGGGCGGACGGGTCCGCTACGTGCCGTTGACGGCTCGGCTCGCGGCCGGGCTCAAGGAGCATCGCCACCTGCGCGGCGCTCGCGTGCTGTGCCAGCGGGACGGATCACCGCTGACGCAGAAGATCGTGCAGGACTACGTGCGACGGGCGGTTCGGCGCGCACAGCTCGCCAAGGGCGGTGTGCATCGGCTCCGTCATTCGTTCTGCTCGCATCTGGCGATGCGTGGCGCGCCGGCGCGCGCCATCCAGGAGCTCGCGGGGCATCAGGACCTGGCGACGACGCAGCGCTACATGCACCTGAGTCCGGCGGCGATCGAGGGCGCGATCCGGCTGCTCGACGCACCGAAAACGAGCACGATGTTTGGCAACATGTTGGCAACGGGATCTACCGAGATCGGTAACTCCTTCTCGGTAGAACAACTTAAGTGGTGGAGGCGGCGGGAGTCGGTCTGCCGCAATTGTCGAATTCTCGAATGATTTCGAGAACCCGAATCGCTCAATCGGCGAGAAACGATAGAAAGCCTTGGTGCAGGTACAAAACAGGTACAGTCGGGGCCAGCAGCAAGATAGGCATACAGCGTCGCACGATCCATCTGCAAGGCAGAACCGAATGTGGGAATTAGTTGACCGTTGCATGGCTCACTGACGACTGCCGTTCTTCTCACGCGGGCCGACTCGTCCGTTGCCACTTGAATTCAGAGAACTCTTGATCTGCGAACCCGACCGCGCGTGACCGTCTAACGTACCTGCAAATGGTCGCGACGACCTGGGCGACCTTCGCGAAACGGTCCTCGACGCATCGCAGGCTGGCGACCGCTGAGCCGCTACGGGCACGGCCTTCGGGTCGGCAGTGCAAATTAATACAAAAAAGTTCACAGATCACTGTTTCATTTCCAATTGAATGACGTTATTCATGGCATCGACGTGGCGCCAGCCATGTTGCCCTCCCAAAAGAGTCGGATCGCGAACGCTCGAAACGCAAGGGATCGTCGGTGTGCCGAATTACATATGGCCGTTGAGCGGGACGACTACGGCGCCGGACATGAACACGTCGTTCGGGCCGCGGATCAACAGACGAAAGTGGGATTTTCACGACGGCATCGATCTGAAGGCGCCGATCGGCACGCCTGTGCTGGCCATGCGTTCCGGCACCGTGCACCGAGCCGGCCCCGCGGGAACGCATGGTTACAGCTCGCGGCACATCATCCTCGAAGTGAATGACCCGAACGATAGCGTGCTATATCTCGTGCACGTGCACCTCGCGTCGATCGACAGTGCGATTACTGAAAGGGCTGTTGTCACGCAGGGACAGGCGATCGGAACCGTCGGTGATGATGATGCTGAGTATGCTCATCTGCACTTCGAGTTTCGCAAGTCGAAGCCGTTCGAGCAGTACAGCGTGCATCCGCTAAGTTATCTGCCCTACGCGAACACTGCCAACTTCTCCGCTCCAACCTGCGACCGATTCAACCGGCTGAATGGCCTGATGGCAGCCAGGCTGCGCTTCGACGCGCCGAATCGCGCCGAAGGCGATCTCAGGCGAGTGGAAGTCGATCTCTTCGCCGGTCCCACCCTTCTCGAAACCCGCGTCGTGGACTTCAACGACAAGACGACCATCAACGAGGGCATCGGGGATAGCCTGCTGTTCGTCAGCGACATCGGCGTCGAGGGCTACCAGCGGTCCAATCTTGTAGAGGACGAGCGCGTCGATCTCCACTACGGCGTACTCGTCCGTAACCTCCCGCCAGCCTGCGATCGAATCAGCGGACGCGCGATCGACATCGGTGGAACCATCGTCCAGAGTGCGTCCGCCGCGATTCCGAACCAGACGGCAACCGATCGCGTGGTCGATTTCGAAGACGGTCTCATGCCGCCCAGCCAGTGGGCGGTTATCAGCCATCCTACGAGCCTGTCGACGGTTACGAGCGATCCGGTGGCGGCATACAGCGGTACGCGCGGCATGCGTTGCGCGGTCAAGTCAGGAAGCGAGGACGGCGCTCGCATCGCGTGTACGCACTCGGAGCTCCCGGAGAACCGCTTCGAGTGGATAGTCGAAGGTCGCTTCAGAGTGAAGGCATTGCAGTTGACGGGCGGGCAGAGTCTCACCCTGCTCCAGCTCCAGACTGGTGACGACGAACTCAGCGTGGCGGCGCGTATCCGAAGAGTCGCGAGCCGCTTGCGAATGGGACTCGTCGCCCGACGGCAGGATGGGACGCTGACCAGCGAGGACAGCGAGAGCGCGGTGACCCTGGATGCGTGGCGGCTCTGGCGTCTTCATGTGCGCCGCATCGGCATACGCGAAACCACGGCGATTCTGAGCCTCGGCTCCAGCGAGCAAGCTCGTCTGAACTGGGACACGAGCGCAGTCAACCCTCGCGCGATTCGCGCGGGTATCTCACGCCTGTCGGCCGGCGCGACGGCCACTGCGGGTTGAGAGTGACGGAAGAGACCGCGCTCGTCTAGCGTTCGGGCCGCGTCGGCGGATGTAAGGTGTCACTCACGAAATCTCCGAACGTTGGTCTCCTGTCGAGCGTCAGCAGGCGACTGCCCCTCACGTCTCGGCAATTCGGCATCGCCGTTCGGCAAGGTACCTCTGAGCTATTCGAGGTGACGGCATGGCAGACATTCAGGCTTGGTGTTACAGCCTCTGTCCGGCCTCGCTGATTGGCGACACAGGACACCTCGCTCGAGCAGGCATCTCCATCAGTTCCTTTCGCGAGGATAGGCCGGAGGGTCCCGGCCTCCTGTTCTTCGACGAGGTGACTCCCCGCCTGCTCGACGCGATTCGCCGTCTGAGCCGCGGCGGGCTCGAGCGCGTCTGCGCGGTAGCCGCCTCTGGAGCCGGGCTCGCGAGTGGAGCCGTGTGGCAACTGCTACAGGCAGGTGCGGTGGACGTCATCACATGGGAGGAAACTGCGCAGCTTGCCGACCGGCTGAGCGCCAAGCTCCGGCACTGGCAACAGGTCGACCAGTTGATTGCGTCGTCAACGGTGCGGCGGATTCTCGTCGGCGACAGTCCCGTCTGGCGCCGGGTGCTGCGGCAGATCGTTGAAGTGGCTCTAACACGCTCGACGGTGCTGGTCATCGGAGAGACCGGAACGGGCAAAGAGCTCGTCGCCAGGACGATTCATTCCGTCGATGCCACCGCGGACAAGGGTGATCTTCAAGTGCTCGACTGCACGACGATCGTTCCCGAGCTGTCGGGGAGCGAGCTCTTCGGCCACGAGCGGGGCGCCTTCACGCATGCCGTGACGGCGCGCGACGGTGCGTTTGCGAAGGCCAACGGCAGCACGTTGTTTCTCGATGAAGTTGGGGAACTTCAGCTTGGCCTGCAGGCGCAGTTGCTGCGGGTGGTGCAGGAGGGCGTGTTCAAGCGGGTTGGCGGGAACACCTGGCATCACACGCAGTTTCGTCTGGTGTGTGCCACCAACCGAGATCTGAAAGAGCTCGTTCGGCGTGGAAGGTTTCGGCCAGATCTCTACTATCGCCTGGCGAGCTGGACGATCAAGCTGCCATCCCTGCGGGAACGTTCCGAAGACATTCTGCCGCTGGCCACGCACTTCATTCAACAGCGGCTGCCGTTCGAAGGGTCGGCGGAACTCGAGGAGTCGGTCCGCCACTTTCTGCTCGAACGCGAATACCCTGGCAACATTCGCGATCTGAAGCAGCTCGTGTCACGCATCGCCGATCGCCACGTCGGCATCGGTCCGATCACCGCCGCCGACGTCCCCGAGGATGACCGGCCAGACGTGGCGGCACCGGTGCGCGACTGGCGCAGCAACGGGTTCGGCACGTCGATCCACCAGGCGGTCGGCGGCGGGGTCGGGCTGAAGACGATCCGCCGCGCCGCCGAGGATCTCGCGATCGAGGCCGCGCTCGCCCTGGAGAATGGCAACCTGCCGAAAGCGGCTCGCAGACTCGGCGTCACCGGCCGGGCGCTGCAAATTCGCCGAGCCACCCAGCGGCGCGGCGCGTAGGCGCTACACCGTTCGTCGCGCAATGAGGCGCGCGCGACGCCTCACCGCGATACGTGGCCGAATGGCGGATTGCACTGGCTGCCGGAATCCTGCACGGACTTGCTTTGGCGCCTCCCCACAGACACAACTGCCATCGACCAGGCTTCCTGATGTCGGCGCGACCACTTCGATCCCCGTGCCGGTGCCCACCTTCACCGGAATGATGCTCTCGGAGCAACCCTTGCACACCAGTCTCGGACGCTTCAGGGGATCCGGGTGACGAAACGTCAGCCGGGAGTCGAATCCGAGGCGGACATGCCCCGGCAAATCGCCCCCCTTCAGCAGCACCGCCTCTCCTTCGAACGACTGCAGCGTGAACGGCTTCGGTACACGAGGAGAAGGCACGACGTCGAAGTTGGTGAAGTCTCCCGGTATTTTCGAGTCGAGCGAAGGAATCTTTCCGCCGAGCACGTCGAGCAGCACATCGATCCCACTGCCTTCGACCTTCAGCGTTTTCTTGAGAAACTCCTTCAGCGTCTTCTTGAGCGGCTCGGGGATCAAGACGGGCAGTTCACGCGGGAAGAGCAGACGCAAGCCGAAACCCGTGTAACAAAGAATGATGTCCTTCGGATTCGGTTTGTCGCGCTCCTCGATCTGAAACACCGCCGTGTCCCTGACGAACTCGACCGGGAACGGCAATTTCTTGGTGAGTTCCTTCGCCAGTCTGCCGAGCGCGCCCGGCAGGCGGGTCAGCGCTTTCTTCAACTGCGCGACCAACTCCTTGGCGAGCCTGTTGAGAAGACTCTTCGCCGCGGCCGATCGTTCGACCTCTTTTCTGATCGATTCCGGCAGCGCGGCAATACCCCGATCAACGAGGTCGCCGATGAGAAATTCGCCGAGGCTCTCCGTCTTGAGCGAGCAGGTCCGGATACGGAACTTCGTCTGGACGGGAGGTATCACGTCAATGGGCTTTGGCGGTTTTCCGGGCCGGTGCACGGCGACGAGCACGGAGCGGAACTCCCCAATCTCGCATTGCGCGCCGACGCACGTCGCCTCTTGAAATCCCTTCCCGCTGATATCGAAATGGATCTTGGCGAGCAGGGCGTCGGATCCGCCGGGGGGAATCGGCAGAATCTGCCGGATGTGCCCGGCAACGCATGCCGCGCGCTTGCACGAGAGGCGGTCGTTGTATTCCTTCGTTCCCGTGCGACTGGCTGCGCCACTGATCGTGATCGCGATCCCCTCGCGGGACTTCAGGATCTGGGTGTTCCGGTCCTGGATGAACTTGATGATGCGCTCGAGACCCCGCCGATGGCGCTCCTTCTCATTCGCGCGCCATGCGTTCACGTCGTAATCCGTGAACTGGAGCGAAAGGTTTTGGTCCGGATCGCCTTCGGTTCGGTTGATCAGCCCGCCTTCGGGGTTTCCGGCTGGCACGATCGGCCGCTCCGCAGGCAGTTCCTGGCACTTGAGCTGGTCGATGCGGGAACAATCTGGTTTGTCGCCGCCGCCAACCTCGAGCCACTCTGCCGACTCGCCTCTGAACGCCGCGTAATCTGATGAATCACGGCCGTACATCGTCGCCTCCTACGCGCTACTCAGCGCTCAAGTCCGTCTGCGCCTGCCACGGATCACCGGGCGGCAGACGGTCAGGGTGTGTCGCATCCACGCGCGGACCGGAGCGCAGGCGGTCGCTTGCCGCGCGAACCAGACCCATGACATTTCCCGCGAGCACCGCGCGCCTGTCGGATTCGGAGAGCTCGAGCGCGTGCACCTTTGCCAGCTCAACGCCCGGATGCAGCCAGGGACCATCGGAGCCGAACAGGACCTTCCGCGCCCCCGCCCGCGCAACCGCCTGCGCCAGCAGGTCGAACCGGCGCACGCCGGACGTGTCGGTGTAGATGTTCGGGTGACGCTCGAGGTGATCGATGAACGCGACCTGCGCCTTCCAGTCGTCTGCAAAGCTCCCCAGATGCGGGATGATGAAAGTCACGTCCGGATACTCTTCCGCCAGCAGCTCGCACACCGAAACCTCGCCCATGACGTCGTAGAGCACCGGGATTGCGAACGCGCGCGCTGCCTCGCAGATTTCTCTTGTGATCCGCGCGTCGTACCGATGAACCTTGATGCCGACGAACCCGTGCGTTTCGACTGCTTCCCTCACCATGGCGCGGATGCGGCCGCGATCCCTGCCGGCGTGCACGAACGCGAAGCCGAAGAATCGATCCGGGCGGCTGGCAACGATGCGCGCAACTTCCCGATTCGCGGTGCGGTAGTCGAGGTGGAACGCAGCGAAGAGCACGACGTGGGTTATACCTGCTCGCCCGGCGCGCCGCAGGTACTCGCGGAGCGGCGCGCGTGTGTCCCAGGGCCCGGTCAAGCCGTCTCCGCGTCCCGCGTGACAGTGACAGTCGACGATCATGGTCGCGGCCCGCCGCGTCGCATCGACGCAAACGCTGCCAGCGTCCAAATCGACGTCGCAACGGCCTTGTGAAAGTTCGACAGCCGGAACCGCTCGTTCGGCGCGTGAATGCGGTCATCCGGAAGCGCGAATCCCATGAGTGCGGTCGGGATGCCGAGCGTCTCCTGCAGCGTGTTGACGATCGGGATCGTGCCGCCCGAGCGAATGAACACCGGCTCGGCGCCGAAGCCCCGCCGGTACCCCAGCGCCGCCATCCGCATCACGGGATGGTGCCGTGATATCTCGACCGGCCTCGCCGCCATCGTCGTACGGACCGTCGCGCGCACGGTGTCCGGCACGGCGCCGACCACGTGGTCGTGAATCAACCGGGCAATGTCTTCAGGAGTCTGATCGGGAACGAGACGGACGTTGATCTTTGCGGTCGCACGAGATGGAAGAACTGCTTTCGAACCGACGCCCTGATAGCCTCCGACAATTCCGTTGACGACGAGACACGGACGAATCGTCGTGCGCTCGTACGCGGTGTAGCCCGGTTCGCCCCACCCCCGCGGAGCCTGGGCGTCGCCGAGTAGCTGCGCGTTGGACGGCCCCACGCGCGCCATCTCCGCGCGTTCTCGTCGCGGACGCACGCGGACGCGATCATAAAAGCCGCGAACCGCGATGCGGCCAGACGGCTCGTGGAGGCTTGCCACCGCCGAGCACAACGCTTCGAGTGGATTGTGCACCGCGCCTCCAAAATTGCCGGAATGCAAGTCTGATCGTGGCCCCTGCACGTCGACTTCGAGTCCGAGCACGCCGCGAAGGGAGTACGTGATAGCGGGTCGTTGCGGTCCCAGCATCTTCGTGTCGGAGACCACCGCGGCGTCCGCCGACAACGCGCTCCGATAGCGACGGACGAAAGCGCTCAGCGAGCCGCTGCCGATCTCTTCTTCTCCTTCGAACAGGCAGCGTACGTTCACCGGCAGGCGACCGCCGACGCGTAGATAACACTCCATCGCTTTCACGTGGGCAAACAGCTGTCCCTTGTTGTCGCACGCGCCGCGGCCGTAGAGATACCCATCCTCCACGCGCGCGTCGAACGGCGGCGCGCGCCATTCCGACAGCGGGTCTGGAGGCTGCACGTCGTAGTGGCCGTAGAGCAACACCGTCTGCCGCTGCGCCTCCGCATCCCAGGCGCCGTAGACAATCGGGTGCCTGGCTGTCGGAACCACCCTGACCGTTCTCAGTCCGACCTGCCGCACGTGATTACCGAGCCACTCAGCACAGGCCTTGACATCGCGCGCGTGTGCCGGCTGCGCACTGACGCTCGGAAAGCGGACGAACTCCTGTAGCTCACGGACGAACCGGTTCCGATTGTCCCGGGCGTAGGCGAGCACTCCGTCGATCAGGGCCACGGCTCGCTCGCAGGATTCATCGCGCGCCCGGAACGAGCGAACCCTTATTGATGCCAGACCACAAAGGGCGGTCCTATAGGCACCCAGGGTTTGCGGATGACGATTCCCTTGTTCCCTCCCAGAGCATCGATGCGCTTGACGATGAAGCCGCCGACTTTGAGAACGCCGGCCGCGACAGCGCACGCCGTTTTCGAAATGCCCTCCGGAGCAAGGGCCGCGCAGATGCCCGCAGCGCCGCTGCCGGCATCTGCGGCCTCGAGCAGCGTTTTGGTGTGACACTCGTTCAGCCAGAGACTGACTCCCCACCAGTGCGTGCTGTACTTCGTGACCCCGGGGCATGCGCCGCCCACTTCCTGCCACATCGCCTCGTTCATCTCGGTGTCGATCTCTCTCGGCGCCGGCGTAGCGGTGCACGCGCGTTGGTCGCGCTGAGCGACTTCAGCATCGCGGCCACGACTCGGGGGTCGAGCTTCAGCTTCGCCGCGGCATCCGAAACACTTCGCGCCGGCAGCTTGAAGCGCAGACGTCCGCCCTCGGTCCGGATGTGACGCCCGACACCCTCAACGGCGCCGCGAAGTCTGGCGAGCGCGAGACGCTGCTGGTTCAATTTCTGCTGGGCGTCGGCGCCGCCGCCGCGGCCTGCCCGCACGCCAGCCTCCTCTTCACTTTCTTCTTCTCCTTCGTCCTGTCCGAAGGCTTCACCTGCCTGGTCGAATTCCTGCTCGAAATCCGTCAGCTCTGTGTCGAGTGCTTCGGTATCGGAGAATTCGGCGGTCTCGAAGGCGGAATCCCCCTGGAGACCGGTCTCAAATGCGTCGCTCAGCTCCTCATGGGTCTCGAGCGAGTCCTGCTCGAAGTCGGTGTCGTAGCGCATGTTCGCCTCCAGGAGAAATGGCCTGATTGGTGTCGAGGCTCGTGGGCGCGAAGACGCCCTGTGTCAGAGCCGGTTCAACCAGCGCTTCACCGGCGCCGGCAAGTTGTCGAAGAAGTCCTCGGCCGCTCGTGAGCGGCCCAGCCGCCGGTAGAGGAATTCGGCGCCCCGCTGCGAGATCGTCTTCCCGAATCGACGGCCGGTTTGCTTGTCGATCCATCGGCCTGCTCGCCATCCGAGGCGGCCGGCGCGGTACAACTGGAAAACGATGTTGAGCCAGCCAGGAGCGGCAGGCGCCGCCAGTTCGTCTTCGTGCTCCATTCCACGGGCGAGACCGGCGCAGCGTGCACAGCATGCGCCACCGCGCTTCGCGCCGTGGCCCTGCCGCGTCTTGCGCGGGGGCTCCCGATCGACCCCACCGAGCTCGGTATCCAACGCTTCGTACGACTGTGCAACGCTGAATGGCTGATTCATGGCTCCCTCACGTTCGCGTCAATCGAATCGCGCCCTTGATCGCCGCGGCCGCGCAATCAATCGCTGCGGCTGAATGACGCGCCGTGATCAGCAGCGTCACGGCGGCGCCGTCTCCTCGCAAGCCGCGCAGCACCGTCCGAACGCCGGCTTTCAGCAGACGCTCGTGCAGGTGTCGCGCGTCAACACCACGGGTGTCGATCGTCTGACTCGGGAACAGCCCTCCTATCGTCGAGATGCCGTGTGCGGATAGGCGACTGCGGAACTGCGTCACCCGGGCCGCAAGGAGCCTGCGAAGAGCCTCCCCCGTCACCGCATTGACCGAGAGCGCGTGCGCGCCGGCACCAATGACCGCGGCTGACGGCGGACTCGCATGCACGCGGGTCTCGCTGTGAGCCTCGAAGCATCGGACGGTCGCCGCGCTGCCCGCCAGCATCGCCACCGGTACTCCGAACGCCTTCGCGAGCGAGGCGATCAGCACGACCTGCGGGATCGTGATCGCCTGATACCGGAGTGAGCCGCCACCCCCATGCCCGTATGGGATGCCGGGCGCCGGCGAATCTCCGAAGATTCCCAGCGCCTGCGTATCGTCCAGGACCAGCAGGCCGTTGCGCTCTTCGATCGCGCCGAGATACTCGGCGATCGGCGCCGAACGCCCGCAGCCCGGGCAGAAGCCGTCGGCAACGACGACCGGTCGTGCGCCGCCACGCTGGGTTCCGATCAGCCGTCGAAGCGCGCTGGCGTCGTGGTGTGGGAAGAGCGTCACCCCAATCCCCCGCCCCGCCGCACGCTCCGTTCCCCAGTGCGCGATCGCGTACGCGCCCGCATCGAGGTAGACGCGGCAGTGCCGGCCGATCATGCCGAACAGATCCCAGAAGACGTGGAGCGTCGATGGCCGCAGCGTCGCGGCCTCGCATCCGGTGAGCGACGCGAGCGCGCCACTCATGGCCCCTGCCTCGCACGTCTGTTCCAGCGCGGCCGGCCGTCCGGTCGTGAGCTGCGCCCACGGACAAAGCGCCGCTGTCGGGTGCGTCAAACCCAGGTACAAGGCCGAGGTGAAGTCGAGCATTCACGGCCGCCCCACTCGTCTCTTCTGCTCGTCGGCCAGACGGCCGCGCAAGTGGATCCAAGGAGCCTTGGCGTCCACGGGTTCCGTCGTCAGATCCACACCGGTGACCGCGCGGTAGGAATGGATGTAGCGCTGAATCTCCGCCTTCCAGTAGCGCGCCCAGACCCTGGCCTCTTCCTCATCGTTGACCGCGCTCCAGTCGTGATAGCGGATTGACAGCAGGATCTGCTCGCCGAACACACCGAGCTCCTGGAAGTTGGTGACCGAGACCTCGCTCCATCCTTGGAGCCGCTTGATCGTGTCCACTTGTCCCATCCACTGCTCGGCGTACGGCACCATCGCTCGGCCGCGGAGGAACTCGCGCATCTCGGGCCTGGCGAGAAGCCATTGCTGAACGAGCATCTCGGCGCGCGCCGTCCAGGGAAGATCGCCGAACTGGTTGTGCGCACCTTCGGCGAGCAGCAGGTGCACTTCACGGAGCGCGTTCAACAGCGGGAACGCCTCAGCGATGACAGTCGTGTCGGCGTCCTCGTGGTAGAAGGCTGCCGTTCGATGCAGCAGGTTGTGGAATGCCTCCAGGAACTTCGATCGGCTATCGGCAGGACGGATGGACGGCACCGCTTTGCCGAAGATCGTCAGCCCGTAGTGATGGTCGTACTCGTAGGCGCGCCGCGGCACCGTCAGGCGATGCATTTCGTCCTGCACGTAGCCCCAGAGCAGGTTGTTCAGTGGACGCAGCGGATCGATCTCGAGATGCGCGAGCGGATCCCGCTCCATCGCGCCGCGCCGGTTCTGGAACCGCAGCGCGATCACGTTGAGCGACTGCACGAGCATTCCCTCTTCGTGCCAGTACGACCAAATCAACTCGAGGAGGCTCGGGCAACTGAGCCGGTGCCGGAGAATCCCATCACAGAACGGAAGCTTCTCGTCGCGGCTTTCTGAATCGGGTCCGAGCAGCGCGTCCACGATCCGCCGCAAGTACGTGGTGCCAGTGCTGCTGCCGCGGCTGAGATAGCGATCGAGTTGCGCGGTGATCTGCTGGAACGTGACTGCCGCGGTCCCGCGCGGCAGACCCTCTCCGGGGAATTCGTCGGTCGGCAGCGCCGGCACGAAGTTGTTGTTGTTGTCGCGACGCCCGTACTGTCCCGTGCGCCCATCTCGCGGGGGCCTGATCGCAACGCCCGCCTCGAACACCAGGAAGGCTTCCGTGGCGAGCTTGAGAAGCTGATACGCGTCGACTCCGTAGATGCTCGGACGCCCGCGCAGGTCGTCACGTCGCTCTCTGATATTCGGCGCCCCATAATCGGAGGCGCTCGACGCCGGCGGCGATCCGCAGGTTGCCTCCCCGTCGTCGATGCCTTCACACAGCAGACGATTGATGAATTCGTTGTACGGAGTGAACCCGATGGCCGTGGTGCGGCTGCGAATGCCTCCGAAGAACCCCACCAGCGCCCGCAAGTCATCGGACCCGGCGGCCCCTTGCTTCTGCAGGGATACCGAGAGGCCGCCGCTCACCTTGTCGGCGACCGATCCGACTGCTGTGGCCACCTTGCCGACCTCGCCCGTGAGCGCTGTCAGGTGGCCATCGATGTTGTGCTTGATGCGCCAGATATCTGGCGACAGCCTGCCATCGTCCACCGGGAACGTCTCCTGTCCGGTGCCGACATCCTGCGGCACCGTTTGGGCTGTGGCTGTGGCCATCACTTCGGGTGTGGCCGTCACCGAAATCGTGACGTAGCCACTGACATCCGAAGGAACGTCCCAGAACAGCTCGGGTTCATGCGTGGTGAATGGGAGCTTTTTGTGAGGCGGCGTCTGTTGGACGATCTCCCATTCGTACTTGTATTTGTATGGACCACCCATGACGGGGGCTGAAGTGGAGACCCGGACGGTCTTCCCCGGCTCGATGCGTTTGTCGACTCTGATGCCGATATCCATGGTCCATCTCCTTGTGCCGAGTGTCGGCCTAGACCTTCTGTGCCACACCGACTGCCCGTGGCCGCTGAGCGCACGCAGCAGACGTGTTCAAGTTGCTCCGCAAGGCCCAGAACGTGAGCAGCTCCTCGAGCAGCCGGCTCTCGACGTCCGGGTTCAGCTCACCGTTCGCCTTCGCCTGTCCGAGCACCGCGAACGCCAGCGTCGGTGACGCCGCGCGCGCAAGTGCTGGTGCGGTTTGCCATCGACGAAACACCGCCGTGAGGCGCGCCGGCTGCCGGTCGCTCTGCGCCAGCGCCTCCGCGAGCGATCGACCGCGCAGCGATTTCGGGCGATGGCTCACCAGCACGCCGGCGAATGCCGGCATCGTCGAGCGCAGCCGCTCGAACAGCTGACGTCGCGTCGCGTCGAGCCTGCCGAGCGGGTACATCGCTTCCCAGACCCGCGAGAGCAGCGTCCACTGCGGATGTGGATAGAGCGCCTGCCCGATCGCACAGCTCAAATGCACGCGCACCCACGGCACGGGATGCGGGTCGTCGAGGCTGATGCGCAGGACGAACGCTCGTGGCAGGCTGACGACGCTCATCAGGCCCATCGTCGACGACACGCCCACCCGAGACACGGACCAGAGATCCGCGACGATCTCCGACAGCCATCGCTCCCACATCACCCAGGCCACGCGCTCGTTGCTCCGAGTGGTCTGCATTGCCCGGAGGATCGGACGCAACGAGTTCACCAGGTCGAGCAGTGCCGCCGCTTGATGACCGACCTCATGAACGAGCGAGGATGCGATCCCACCGCCGACCATGCGCTCGCGCGGCACTCGGACGATCGCGACCGGATTCTCACCGCCGCCCGGAAGCCGCGTTCTCGCGCGCCGGATCGCGGCGCCGACGCCGCGATCCAGATAACAGACGACCGGAGGCGCGACGTAATAGTCACCCGGCAGCGCGAGCGCATCGGCGGCGACGACGTCGAGGCCGGCGAGCCAGACGCCGGTGTCGCGTTCGCTGCGCTGCGTCAACACGTCGGCGAACAGATCGAACTGGCCGAGCACCGCGTTGAACGTCAGCCTGAGAAGCGCCATCCGCCGCTGCGCCTCCTCCGGCGTCGTGTCCCGCCTCTTCGCCGCCCGAAGCCAGACGAGGTACTCGCGCACGCGTGTGCGCAGCGCGCGCCTTCCTTCGAGCAGAAAGCGATCGATGGCGGTCTGCGCCACCGGCGAGATGCCGGCGGCCGGCACCATCGACTCGACCAGGCCGAACGGCTGGACTCGCCGGAGTCTCGTCAGCAGTCCGCGCGCCTCGTGGGCGAGCAGGCGAAACGCGGCGGAGGGGACGGGCATAGCGCCTCAGATACCCATCACGATGATTTTCGAGCCCCGCCGGACCCAACGACCGCGACGCCCTCGAGCGCTCGACGGTCCACCAGCGCTGGCGGCCATGGCTGGCACGTGCTGCTGGGCGGCGCGAGTGACGGCCTTCGTCGCCGTCGCAACGGGATCGGCACTCGGCGGCGCCGCTGCAGCCTGCTGCGCGGCCGTGCCCGCGACGCGGACAAACCGGCGAGCCATTTCGACCTCGCGGTCCTCCGGCGCCACGCCTTCCAGCTCGGTCTCGAGCGCCTTGCTCAAGGCTCCGCCGAGCGCCGAGCCCACAGCCGTTCCCACTCCCGGAATCGGAATGAACGAGCCGAGCGCGCCCCCCACGAACGGCAGCGCCTTCTTCGCCACTCCCTTCAGGATTCCGCCGAGCGGACGCGCGAGGCCTTTCGCCACCTTGCCGAGTCGACGAAAGGCTTTGCCGAGCGCTTTGCCCAGAAACAGATCCAGCTCCTCTTCGCTCGCGACCGAAAGCAGCTCGTTGGCGAGGTCGATCTCCTCCGTTTCGTCGAAGAGCGCTTCGAAGTCCGATGCGTATTCGGTGTCCAGCTCCATGTCGGATTCGCCGTCGAATTCGAACTGGTCGGTTTCGTAGGCGTCGAGCTCGGTATCGAGCTCCGTGAGCGTTCGATCGATGTCATGCACGGTGACCTCCTTGGCGTCCGAACCGTCCTCGGACGAGGGCGGCGGTTCGGGAGATGGAGCGGCAGCCGGCTCGACCGGCTGAGCGGACGGGGAACAGTTGATGACGATCGTGTGCGGGCCTTGACGGATCCACCGCCCACCGCCGGTGACGGTTGTCGTCGTCGGCTCGGAAGGCGGCGGAGTTGTGTCGGCTCCCTCAGGCGATCCGCCGGCCACGCCGTTCGCCGTCACGGCGGCGGCGTTGGCGCTCGGCGCACTCGGGGCGCCCAAGCCTGGTGCGAGGCGCCGCGCCGCCCGTCTGAGCGCGATGCGCGCGGCCGCACGCGGCCGCGTTCGACGACCGCCGCGCGCCGCCCGACGCGCGGCGCTGCCGGCGAACTTCACGAATCGGCGAGCGGTCTCGAACTCCTGGTCCTCGGGGCTCAGTCCCTCGAGCTCGATGCCAAACAGCCGGGCGCCGGCACGCGCACCTGCGGGGCCGCCGATATACCCGCCGACCGTTCGTCCGAGAAAGGGCAGCGCGCGTTTCGCGGTCTGCCTCAGCATTCCGCCGATCGCCCGCCCGGCGTTGCTTCTCGCGAACTGACCGAGTGAACGTGTTGCGCGTCCCACCAGATCGCCGATGAACTGATCGAGCTCGGCGTCGCTGGTCACTTCGAGCAGCTGCGAGGCGAGCTCCATTTCCTCGGTTTCGTCGAAGACTTCCGTATCAGCGGCTGTCTCCGCGTCGGACGCGATCAGTTCATCGAGTTCACGCATCGCACGCTCCTGGATGGTGCGCAAGCACAGTCGTGAGCTGTATAAACAAAGCAGGTGCCACGAACGCGCGGACGGTGATGGCACGCGAAGAGGCCGCGTCTTTCCGCACCCGTTCGTACAAATCAACCGCGAGCAGCTTCGAGGTATGAGCGAACGGCGCGAAACGATGTTCGTTGCGCGCCACACCACACAGCGGGCCGGCGAAATTCTTTTCGCCGCGCCTACCGCCGGTCGGAGTCCGCTGCTCGGTGCATCAACGGACCGCGCGCCGTTGCTTCATGTGGAGAACAGGAGCGGATGATGCATAGGGGCGACTGTCATGAGCGCGGCGCCCGTCGTGTCCTGCGTGATGCCGACGTCGAACCGGCCCTGGTTTGTCCAGCGGGCGCTCGCGTACTTTCTGCGAGCACACGATAGCGAGTCCGAGCTCGTCGTCATCGATGACGGCGACGAGCCAGCCAACATCGCGGCAGCATCCTCCTCGAACATCCGTTGCATCCGACTGGAGGGGCGTTCGTCGATCGGCGCAAAGCGCAATCTCGCGTGCGACCACGCTCGCGGCACGTTCGTCGTTCACTGGGACGACGACGACTGGTACGCGCCGTGGCGAATCCGATATCAGGTCGAGGATCTGCAGCGCACGGGGGCTGACGTGTGCGGCCTGGATCGCCTCCTCTACTACGAGCCCTCGCAGCAACGTGCCTGGGAATACGCACACCCGCGAAAGCGGTCGCCATGGGTAGCCGGCAACACGCTCTGCTACCGCACATCCGTCTGGAGGCAGCATCCCTTCCCCGACATCGACGTCGGAGAAGATTCCCACTTCGTTTCGCAGTGTGACCCCGCGCGCATTCATCGTCATTCGCGCACCGACTTCGTCGTCGGTCTCATGCACAACGCCAACACGAGCCGCAAGCGAACGAACACGGGACGCTGGCAGGTCCGGCCGCTTCGTGACGTCGAGCACGTGATGGGCTCGGATTTCCATGGGTACCGTGACGCCCTGCGCCAACCGGTCACTCGCGCTACAGCGCTCGTGGCAACAGGAAAAGGCATCGGAGATATCCTGCGCGCAACGCCGCTCGTTCGCGCGCTGCACGAGAGCGGACGGATGGTCGACGTACTACTCGCGCCCGACTATGCCGAGACGACAGGACTTCTCGAGGGCGCGCCTGAAATCCGCCGCGTGTACGTCGGCAGAGCGCCGCCGCCGGAACTGACGTACGACGACGCAGTGTTCGCGTGGTGGGGTCAGCAATTTCGCGGCTGTGTCAGCGCCAGTCGGACGCACGCGATCGAGCGCGACGAGTGGATGGCGGAAGGCGAAAACGGCTGGCTCGCACGGGTTGCGGTATCGCTGGGATGCGCCACGCCGTGCAGGCCTTTCGCGTGCCATTCCGGCCGCTCATTCGAGTTGCCGCCGGGCACAATCGCGCTGCATCCGGGATGCAAGCCGGACTGGCCCTGGAAGAAATGGCACGGCTTCGACGAGCTCGCCGCGATGCTCGAGCACGTGGTCGTCGTCGGCCTTGCTGAGGACGCGGACAACTCGCGAACGTGGTTCAAGCGGCCGTTTGCGTGGCCCGCTCACGTGCGCAACTACATCGGCGAGCTGTCACTTGCCGACACCGCAGCGCTACTGAGCCAGTGCGCCGCGCTCGTGGCAAACGACTCCGGCCTGATGCACTTGGGCGCCGCGCTCGGTGTTCCGACGATCGGCATCTTCGGTATTACGAACCCGCAGCGCGAGGCGATGAAGACACCTCACATGGTCGCGCTCTCCAAGGGTCTGCCGTGTGAACCAGCGTGCCGGCGTGAGCGATGGGGACGACGAGACTGCGAGCACCATCTGCGGTGTCTCAAAACACTCACCCCGATGGAAGTTCGAGACAAGCTTATGCACACTCACAAGACTGACGTCATGTTGGAGCCGGACGAGCGCGCGCCGGCGATGTCCGACCGCCATCGTGCGCCGGTTGCCGGTCTGCGTCTGGCGTACCACGGCCATTTATTCGACGCATCCGGCTATGGCGCCGCGGCGCGCGCCTATATTCACGCGCTGCACGCCGCCGGCGTGGAGATCCAGGCGATCAACCTGACGCACGCGGGCCCTGCCGTTCGCGACGAGCTAATCGAATCGCTGACGCAGCGCGAAATGACCCCAGATCTCCGTCTGTTCCACGGGATTCCCCCGATTTGGACGGCGGACGCGTTCCGGCATACGCACTACATCGCGATGACCGTCTGGGAAACGACGATGATGCCGCCGCAGTGGAGGAACGCGCTGCGTCGCGCACTCGACGTCTGGCTCCCCTGCGACTTCAACGCCCGCGTATTCGAGCGTGAGCTCCGTCGGCCGGTGATGAAGCTGCCGCATCCCGTTCCGCCGCCGCCAATCGAGTTCGGAGACATCTCATCGCTCGGGCTGGATCCCGATGACATTGTCTTTTACAGCATTTTCGAGTGGCAGGATCGCAAGGGACCGTTCGAGCAGATGACCGCGTTTCTCCACGCCTTCTCGGACAGGGACCGCGCGGTGCTCGTGCTCAAGACGGGATCATCCGTCGCCACGGAGGCACACACCGCGTTGATGCGCGCGCGACACGCCGTTCCGTCGAACGCGCGGATTGTGCTCTGCTGCGAAGCATGGAACCAAGGCACCATCGCCGCGCTCCACGCGCGAGGCGACTGCTATCTCTCGCTGCATCGCGGCGAGGGCTGGGGTTATCCGTTATTCGAGGCGGCGGTGCGCGGCACGCCAGTGATCGCGACAGCGTTCGGCGGGCCGCTCGAATACCTCGACCCCACGCATCATCGACTCGTGTCCTACCGGGTTGTGCCGGTGCGGCAGCGCTACGTCTTTTACAACCAGGCGATGGACTGGGCGGACCCGAATGTCGACGAGGCTGCCGGGCACTTGCGATGGATCTACGAGAACCTCGACGAAGCACGACGCCTAGCCGGCGAAGCGGCGACGTCACTGCGACAACGCTATGCGCATCCAGTCGTGGGAGCGCAGGCGCGCGACCGTCTCGTCGAACTGTTGGAGAAGACCGATGCGGCGCGGTGGCAAGAGGTCTCATCCCGCGGAATCGCCGCGCCGCTCGCCGGTGACGCGAGAGCGCCTCTGAGGCCTTCGGTCCCGATACCTGGCGCCTGGTTCGACGCAGACTATTTCGAGCTCGGGCGGAAGAGCAATTGGTCGCGCGGCTACAGCTGGCGCGAGTTCAGAGGTCTGTTCGGCGACACCGCGGCGTTCCTCACCGGCGCGTTTCCGAACGCGCATACGTTCTTCGATGCGGGATGCGCAAAGGGCTTTCTCATACGCGCGCTACGCGAGTCGGGCAAGGCCGCTTGGGGCTGCGACGTGAGCGAGTGGGCGCACACGTATGCGGACGATTCCGCGCGCGAGTTTATGACTGTTTCGGCGGCGGAAGACATGTCTTGGAGCTGCACGTATGACGTGGTCACGGCGCTCCATGTGTTGACGCAGATGACTGAAGAGCAGATCGATAGGTTTCTGTCGCGCGCGCGAACACACGTTAGAATCGCGATGCTCGCCGTCATTCCGTTGATTCCTGAGGGAGACATCGCGCCCGAGGGCGATCTGGCGCACATCACCTGGAACTCACGCGCGTGGTGGCACGAGCGATTCATCCGCAACGGATGGCGTCAGGATCTGCTCCATGCCGCCATGGAACAAGGCTGTCACCGGCATCCGCTGGTGGCCCGCATGGGCTGGCAACTCTTTCTGTATGCGCCGGGGGATTGATGCGAACGGCTCTCGTTCACCTCGGTGCGGGCATCGGCAACATCGTTCTGGCGACGCCGATGCTTTCTGCCCTGGAGCAGATTCGCATCAGCGTGGATTTGTGCTTGTCAGCGGACTACCCAGAGACGGCGTCGCTCTTCGATGGATGGCCTGCGATACGGCGAGTGTTTGCGGACAATGAGCTGGAAGTTGCTCTCGCCCATCGCCCGGATCTCGTCGTCGCGGCGATCCCTCCGTTCTACTGGCCGAGATTCAGAACGGTGTTCCGCGGCCATCAGCGCCCGCCGGACGATCTGTTTTACAGCGACGAGCAGAGTTGGTACCTCGCTTTTGCGGCCAGCGCGGGTTGGACGGGCGTGACGAAGCCCGAAACGTGGCTGCCAATCGCGCCCAACACCACCGATGTCACCGCGGCCACGGTCGTGTTCGCGCCCGGAAGCAAGACGGGAGAGATGGCGAACAAGCGCTGGCCGCATTTTGCGGCGTTGGCCGCACGGCTCGGCGATCTCGACGTTGCTGTCGTCGGCACGGCGGACGATCTCGCGTCGGGAGCGGATCATTTGTCCTTTCCGGCGAACGTGCGCAGCTTTGTCGGCAAACGTTCGCTTCGTGAGACCGCATCGCTGCTGGCCGGCGCCGGCGTTGTCGTGGCGAATGACAACGGCCTGGCGCACGTCGCGGCCGCGGTGGGGACGCCGACGATTACGTTGTTCGGGCCAACGTCCGAGCGTGTGCTC
Organism: uncultured Acidobacteriota bacterium; assembly: GCA_963772955.1. Lineage (GTDB taxonomy): Bacteria > Acidobacteriota > Vicinamibacteria > Vicinamibacterales > UBA2999 > Gp6-AA40. The sequence goes on from CAVYZF010000004.1 coordinate 49,646, forward strand.
GGAACGTTCGCCCCGCATCAAGAGGCGCTGCGCGCGGCGTTCGCCTGCGCGCCATGCTGGCAGGCGACCCGGTATGGCGCCTGCCACGGAACCATCGACTGTATGCGTTCGCTCGCCGTCGACGTCGTCGAGCGACGTGTTCGCACGCGGATCGCGCCTGTCGCTTTCGAGGAGGAGTCATGAGCTCGATTCTGGACGAATCGTTCAGCTACTGGTCGCGCGAGGCTCAGCACGACGGTCGCGCCACCGGCGCGCCAGCAACGGCGACGGGCACCGGCTGCGCCGACGTGCCATCCGGATCGCTTTCAACCCTGGTCGTCAATAGACCCGGCGTCGAGTTCCGCTATCGAATCACACCTGCTGATCTGGTCTGGACCGCGCGGATGATTCAGGGCGAAGCGGGCGGCCGAAAGGATGCCGACAACTATGCCGTCATCTGGGCCATGCTCAACCGGTTCGCACTGCTCACGAATCGTAAGCGGCTCAAGAAAGGGTACGGAACATTTAGCGACTTTATTCGCTCGTACTCGACGCCTCTCCAGCCGGTTCTGTCGTACGGTTCGGCGGTGCATCACTATGACAAGCCCGGGTACGTGCGGGTCGGTGGCGCATACCCTAAGAACGCTCAGGTTCCTCGGGGACAGTTGGCCAAGCATCTGAAACTGCAAAAGACGTGTTGGAGTGCGCTCAGTGCTGGTGCGCGCGCCGCCGCACTGGCCGTGCTCACCGGCCAGCTCGGAAGCCCAATCGGACTCGCAACGGAGTTCGCCAATACCGCGACGTACTTTTTTCGAAAGCACAAGAGGCAGCCGACTGTTGAACAGTGGAAAGCCTTCAACAGACGGTTCGGAGAGAGCAAGAAAGTACAGCGAAGGGAAAAGAACGCTCGATCGAGACGGCTGGCAATGGATCGGCGATCGTCCCAGCTTGTCGCAGTACGCGGTCAACACGTTCTTCGTTCGAACGCGCCCGGTGTCTGGGGATCCGAGCCGCGTTCCGATCGCCGAGCTACCGCCGGGCACGGTACAGCTGGTTCGGTAAGCCATTTTCCCGGCGGTGACGATCTCCGCGCTGACGTGGGCCTCAGTCCGGGTTCAGAGCTCCTCGGGCAGTGCGGCGAAGGCCTTGGGTCGTGCGAAGACGGCCCACCCGCGATACGACTGCCAGACTTTGTAAGGCAACGAATGATGGGCGGCAAAGGCCTGGGCCGCCCGGCGCACGTCCTCGAGAAACCCGTAATCGTCGACGAGCATCACACGCGGACCTAGTCCCCAGGCAAACGCGATGTCATCCAGCGCGCCTTGGAACGTGTGGTCAGCATCAACATGGACAAGATCGTAGGTGCCGCGCGTCTCTTCGAGCGATCGGACGAACTCCTTCCCGCCGCCAAAGAACGACAGGTTCGCCGCACAGAGCTCCTGACTGCCGGGAATATAACTCTCGTTGTCCATCGCCGTGACGCGGTCGATCTTCGAAGCCCCGTGAATGAAGGCCGCCAGGCCGAAGCCAAGAAAGGCGCCGATCTCGAGGATCGATTTCGGACGAATGAGCTCCGCGGCCCGCGTATAACACGGATATCCGTTCCACGCCCTGAACCAGTCTGCCTGTCTGTAGTCTTCGCCCGTGATCGGATTCTTCACATTCGGCAGCGTCTCGAGGAACTCCCGCACGTCGATGTGGGCTGGCTCAACTCCCTTTCGTGCGAGCGGCTGTCGGGTCTTGGCTTCTACGCGCATAAGGAATCTCTCCGTCATTCGCGTGTTGTAATCGTCGAAGCGGCCATGGACCGTGTCCGCGTCATCGATTCCTGCCGCCCATATCGTGCGCGGGCGGATGAATGTCTCGAATATCGATTCGGGGTACAGGAGCAGTTGCGGCTTGCGCTCCATCGCCGCGAGCATGTTGATGCTGCTGTGGCAGCAGACCACGCCGGCCGCCAGTTGGACGAGGCGCGCGGTCCCCGGAACGGTCAGGCGATCGATCAAGTCGATGCCTTCGTTGATCCATGAGCCTCTCTGTTCCTCGCGGAAATTGCGTTCATAGGTCCGACCGACGAAGACCGGCACACAGCCGGCACCCGCCACACCGGCCACGAGCTGCCTCACGAGTCCGGCAGGGATCGATTTGTGTGGCTCGCCCGCGCTCACGGAAAACACCACGATCGGCCGGCTTTCACTCTCGTGAGGGGAAAAGAGGTCGCGAAGCGCCGCGGCGTCAGCATGGTTCGGATAGGTACGTAACCGGGCCGTGGCGCGGTGCTGGACCGGGTGCATATGCGCGCGATGAGAATGGCGGCAGGCGAAGTCGGCGACGGTTGACCTCGTCCTCTTCGGGCAGCCAGTACCCGGGCGCGTTCACCTCGAGCTGGTTCTTCTTTGGATGATTCGCGAATAGTTCCGATGCGAACGGGTTGTGGGTGATGAGGGTAACGGTTGCGGCTTCGTCGTTGGCGAGGTGCTCGAGTGCGCTGTAGGTGCCATGGGCGTACATCTGCTGAAAGATGTCGCCGAGTCCGCCGGCGTATTCGACGTAGTAGTGGCTGCGAGGCACGCGTTCACGCTGCGCCTTCTCGCTCCCGGGCTGCGCTGCGCGGGTTCCGGCCCGGTTTGGCTCGGTGACCGCAATGGGTCATGTTTGGACTGATTCTAGCGTGTCGACGGCTCCAGGATCTGTACGAACGATTTCCTTGACGCGTTCATATCTCATCTCAACCCGCAGGCGATTCACGCCACCGCCACCTACGAACGGCATGCATACTTGATGGCGCGCAGCCGAGCACTGCTGTCCAATGGCGCGCCGCATGGTTGGCGCCGATTCTACTGGCACCGTAGCGGCCCATTATGCGGACGTTCTAGCGCCACGGCCATATTTCCAGACGTCGCGCGCGATGACGCGTCATGTCGCTCTTGCCATTGGAAAGGGTGGTCAACCCGACATCGTCAACCCTATATCCTCATCATCTTGACAGTGCCCTCCGGCTGACCCAAACGTCAGCGCATCGTGTGGCCAACTCTTGTGCACCCGACGTGCCAGTTGATTCTTGGGAATTACCGGTGCGTGTATGGAAGGAAAGCGAAGCAACGTTCGGGAAAGACTTGCTGCGGGGAGCCCGGGCGAAAATCACTTCGCAGGCGACGCCGCTTGCCAGCCTCAGACACTCCAGCGATCAGTCGCACGACACAGAGCGGGACACGCCCTCCTGGATTAGCGATTCAACCCATTCAAGATCGCTACCTTAGACCAAGAGTGCTCGGCTGACAGCCTGGCACATCCTTCGCACAACTCGTTGGCTGTGCCTGCGGAAAGGCGCCCCGTCGTTGCTCGGCAGCACGTGTCTCGAGAGGGCCAATCGGTTCGCACGGAGCCGACCAAGGAGATTTGCAATGGCGAGTTGCAACTGCCGTTCAAAGGAACTCGAGGAAGTCAGTGGCACGTCTGACGTCGGCCTGATGGCCTCGCTTGGCAGGCTGGTGGTCAACGTACCCGGAAGCCGCGAGTGGGTCTACCGCTTTACACCGGAGGACGCACTTTGGACGGCTCTGTTGGTCACCGGCGAAGCCGGCGGGCGTGACGATCCGGGGAACAGAGCGGTGATCTGGGCGATGCTCAATCGTTATGGGCTCTTCACGCGACGGTATTACTCGACGTTCCACCAGTTCCTGCGCGCCTACTCGACACCGCTGCAACCGGTTTTGAGTAACCCTGGATCCGCCCGCCGCCACATGAAGACGTCGGACTTTGTTCGAACTGGCGGCAACTATCCAGGGACGACGATCCCGCGAGGCCAACTCGGGGGGTTCTTGCAGTTGCAGCGCACGCCCTGGAATCGCCTGTCCAAAGGCGCGCGTTCGCTGTCGCTGCGCGTGTTGAGCGGCCAGGTGTCAAATCCAATCGGGAACGCGACAGAGTTCGGTTCGACGCGCGTGTATTTCAGGGACAAGAACGCACGATGGCCAGCCGACTACGAAGAGTGGCGTCGATTCACAGAAGGTTACGCTCAACGCAAAGGCTGGGCGTGGGTCGGCCCGATCGCGGGACTGAACCAAGGGAGCAATGCCTTCTTCGTCCAGCGGCGAGTTCAGCACCTGCCGGTTGGGTCCGTACGCGTAGTCATGCCGGATTCAGAACCTGGTCTCAGAGGTGGCGGCGCGTCGCAACAAGTCGGACGGGAAGCCCAGCCCTGGGTCTTGGGGGAGGCGGATCACGAGAGCGAGTGGAGCGTCGAAGACCGGGAACTCGCGGCCGAGGTGGAGTACGAGCAGGTGCCGTTGACGGCGCCCGACGCCATCATCCGGGGGAGGACCGTCGCCGTCGTGCCGGCCAACGCGTGCCAGGTACCAAAGACAGGTCGTACCTTCAAGGTGCGCGCCCAGGGAGCCATCACGCACATCGTCATCCACATGATCGAGCGCTCCAACTACGCGAGCTCGATCGACAACTGGCGCATCGGTGGCGGTCATCTTTGCTTCAAGCCGCACTACGTCGTCAGCAGAGCGGGCCAAATAACCCAGATCGTGGCCGAGCGGCACATCGCCCTGCACGGTCATGGGGCGAACCCGTACAGCATCGGCATCGAGCACGAGGGGTTTTCGCGTAACCCCGACGACTTGAGCGAGGACCTTTATCTCGCCTCGGCGGCCCTGTGCCGGGATATCTGCCGCCGGCACAACATCGCCGTGGATGCGTCGCACATCATCGGGCACGACATGGCGCCCGGGAACTGCGCGCCCGGCACGTCGTGTCACGGGGATCCAGGGGGATACTGGGACTGGGAGGACTTTCTGGCGCTCGTGAGGTGGGATGGCATTAGCCCCCAGTCGCGGCCGATCCGGCTCATCGTCGACACCGCTTCGTCCCATTTCAGCGTGGGAAGCCACTGGTTACGGACGGCTGGGAGAAACACCGGCGCTGGGGGACCGCATCCCAAGCACAGTTGGTCGAGGACGTTTGTCTCCGTCCCACCCGACCCACGGGCGGCCCAGGGGGACGTGGCGCGGTTCAGGGCGGTGATCCCGGCCTACGGCCGCTACGACGTCTCGCTGTGGTGGCCGGCGCTCCCAGGCAATAACTCGGCGACGCGCGTGCGGGTGGACAAATTTGGCCACCTGCCGGGCACGCTCGGCGTCATGCCCATCGCGCAGAACACCCACCGGGTCCGCTCGCGCCGGACGCGGGCACTGCCGGCCACTCCGGTCTGGAAGTCGCTTGGTGAGCTCTCCTGCGTCGCTGGCAACGTGATCCAGATCGAGGTGTCGCGCCAAAGCGCGCAGCCGGGGCGGATCGTCGCCGACGCGGTCCGGATCTTTCGGAAGTCGTGATGTCATGGTCACGAACAAGCTATGCCTGCGAATATCTGAATCTGGCGGCCTCTGAGTGTGCCGCGCCAAGCGGAGCGCTTCCTCGACAACGGCCGTTTCGTTCGGCACTGCTGCTGCGCATCGCCTAGTACGACTTTGTTAGATCGGCAGATTCGCTCGCGGAATCTGACGCGGAATCGAGATAAAGAGCTTGTACTTGTTCCGCGGCGTTCGGTACGCTGCCGCTCGGTGCTGTCGCGACTGCCGCGCAACGCGCCGGCGTGGCTCGATCGCTTGAGCGCAGTGGCTCGAGCCGTTCGAGGTGTGCTTCACGCACGTCGCGCAGCGCGGCGCGTTTCGCCGCTATCTGCTCGGGCTGCTGAGCGACAGCCGCCGCAAATCGATGAGCGCGATGCTGGAGCGCGTCCGCGATCCGGGCACGTATCAGGCGTTCCAGCATTTCATCACCGATGCGCCGTGGTCGGCCGACGCGCGTGTGGCGACACCTGCGCGCGACGATTCCCGATCGCACGGGCGTGCTCATTCTCGATGGCACGAGCTTTCCGAAGCAGGGGCCGCACTCGGTCGGCGTGGCGCGGCAGTACTGCGGCGCGCTCGGCAAGATCGCCAATTGCCAGACCGCGGTGACGGTCGCGTTGTGGACCGGCGCCCGGGCGTGGATGCTCGGCGCGACGTTGTATCTGCCCGAGTCGTGGCTGACGCCCGACGCAGCGCACGCGCGCCCGCATTCCGGCCGCGGTCCGCGGGCAGCCGAAGTGGCAGCTCGCGCTGACGTTGCTGCGGCAGGTGCGGGCCAGCGGGATCACGCGTGACCGCGGTGCTCGGCGATGCGGAGTTCGGCGAGAGTGCGACGCTGCGGCGGACGTTGCACCGCGCGCAGCTGCCGTACGCCTTGGGCGTCTCGTCGACGCTCACCGTCTTCGTCGGCACGCCGGCCCTCGTCGCGCCGGCGCGCGCGCGCGCGCCTCGGTCGTCCGCGATCGCGTCCCACCCTGGCGCCCGACGTGTCGGCCCTCGAGGCCCGCGCCTGGGCCGCGGCGCAGCCCGCACGCGCGTGGCGCGTCGTGTCGTGGCGCAACGGCACGCAGCCCGCGTGGCGGGCCCGGTTCTGTGCGACGCGCGTCACGCCCGCGCACGACTGGCGCGACCGTCGTCTCGCGCCCGAGGTCTGGCTGCTCTGCGAACGCGCGCTCGGCGCGAGCGATCGGACCAAGTACTATCTCGTCCACCTGCCGGCGACCGCGTCGCTGCGCACGCTGGTGCGACTGACGCATCAGCGCTGGGCGATCGAGCAGCAGTATCAGGAGCTGAAGGACGAACTCGGTCTCGATCACTTCGAGGGCCGCCCCTGCCCGGGTGGCAGCGCCACGTCGTCCTCACCGCGCTCGCCTACACCTGGCTGCAGTGCGAACGCCAGCGACGGGGCACGCCTGCCGACGCTCCCGGTGGTGCGCGCCGTCATCACCGAGATCCTCACCGCCCACTTCTTCGTGACGCGACCGCACTATTTGCGCACCATGCAGAAACTGGCCGAAATTGACCTCCGGATCTCCTAAGAAACTGATTCCTCGACGACCTCACCGGTCGAAAGGTTGACGAAGCCGAAACCGAGATGCTCGGCGCGTTGACGGAGGCGACGAACGATGCGGGTGCGGTCCTGCGCATCATAGGCATCGGCGCCGGGCGACGTAGACGAGATGTTCTTTGAGCGGCGGTACACGAGGACGGCGAGCTTGCGCGCCGTGGCGGTGATGGCTTTGGCCTTACCGATTCGGAAAGCCACCCGCCGATAGAACGCGCCCAGGGCGGTCTGGGTGCGCCCGAGTAACTTCATGGCGGCCAAGCGGAGGATGGCGGCGGCGCGATTCGCCGAGGGCTGTGTCCGGCTGCTCAGCAGACGTCCGCCGGAGATCTTGTTCTGCGGGGCGAGGGTGAGCCACGACGGTGAAATGCTTCTCGGTGGGCCAGCGCGTCATGTCGGTGCCGATCTCCGACAGCAGGCGAAGCGCGTTGTAGGGCCCGATGCCGTCGATCTGGGATAGGTCGACGCCGGTGAGCTGGTGCAGCGGCGTCCGGACATCGAAGCGCGGTTCGTTGTCACGCGGCTTCTGTCGGCGCCGCGCGGCGGGCACCGGGGTCGCGGGCGGCATGCTGAGCGCGGCGAGGTGAGTAAGGTGGGCTTCGACGCGCGACATCGCACGCGGCAAGTTGCCGCTGATAGATGTCGAAGAGTTCGAGGTTCTGCTGGAGCGCGAAGAGGTGTTCGGGACGATAGTTGCCGGTCAAGGCAGCGACGATCTCGCCCTCGGACGCGTGACACCGAGAGTCCCGATGTCGGGCGAGCTGCTGCGGGTCTCGCTGACCGGCCACGAGGTCGCGGAGGATATCCGCATGCCGGTCACGCCGGTGATGTCGCTGACGACCAGCGGGAGCTGCACGTTCATCTGGACCAACGCTTTCTGCATGCGTTGGACGAGGGCGCTGGCGCTCTCGATGAGCGTCGCGCGGTGCCGGAGATAGCCCCGCAAGGCGACGATGCCGTCGGCGGGGCGGAAGCTCCCGCGCAAGAGCCCGAACGTGTGGAGGTCGCGCAGCCATTCACAGTCGGACACGTCGCTCTTGCGGCCAGGGAGATTCTCGACGTGCCGTGCATTGACGAGGATGACGTGGAACCCACGGGCGTCCAGGATCTCGAAGATGGGAATCCAATAGACGCCGGTGGCTTCCATCGCCACGTGCGTGATGCGACACGTCGTGAGCCAGTCCGCGAGGCGGTGGAGATCCCGGTGAACGTCGGAAAGGCTTGGATGGGCGTCGGGGCCCTATCCGGCGGCACGGCCACGAAGTGCTCCGCCGATTCGCAGTCGATGCCGGCGGCGTCGGGGTGGAGCCGCTCGAGTGCAGCCGGGGACTGGCGAGGCTTGGGCGTACGACGACGGGTCTGGCGCTTCACGGAGGCCTCCTTTACACTGACGACACCTCCGAGAACAGGGATGCGGATGAGAGGCAATCTCCGTGAACGGGATCACGCCGCGTCAACGACGTGTCACCAGTGACGATGCCGCGAATCCCCGGACCACGCTAACACGCGGGCTACGGAGCACCAGTGCCGGTTCGGTCTCGGTTCTCGGAGGTTCGCGATCAGACTGGCGTGCCCTCGTGCCCCCCAGTTTCTGCGCTGACGAGTCGCGATCCCATCGCGTGGGCCGCTAACAAAGTCGTACGTTCAGCGCATCAAGCGTTAATATCGATGTCGGTTCGTATGGTACCGAGCAAGCTGCCAGTGGTCGTTCTCGGCACTTGGTGGAGGCGGCGGAACGAGGACCGGCAGCAACAAAGATCGTGGATTTCTGTCGTGAATTCGCGAGTCTGAATCGCTGCGAGAGAGGTGAAACACCCGAATCAGGTGCAGCGCCAAAATCGGCGTCTGTATCTGATTGAAACAGCTTGACTTAAGTGGTGGAGGCGGCGGGAGTCGAACCCGCGTCCGAAAGCACGTCGTCGTGGGACTCTACATGCGTGTCCGCATCTGTTTTCTCGTGCCCGGCGTGAGGACGCGGCCAAAACCGCAAGGCACCAGCCTCGGAAAATCTCGCGGCCACGCGCCGAGGCGCCACGTGGCCACCAGCCTGTTTAATGGCGTTCGACCCTCAACCACCAGGCGAGGTCAAGGCGAACGTCACTGCTTAATTAAGCAGCGAGAGCGTACTGATTGTCCGCAGTTAACGGATGTTCCATCAGATTTACGAGTTAATGGTGCTCGGCATGCATCCCGCAATCTCATGCCCCCGTCGAAGCCAATTTCGCCCCCTCAGGGTGAGTCGCTTGTCCCGCCGACGCGCGTAGCGCGAAGACGGACACATCGGACGCTCCTCCGATGCGTCCCTCCATTGTACCGGCAGTTGGCGGCGGGGCTACAAAGCAAGACCCGCCGTACGTCCCGGAGTTCGGAGCCCGAATCCCGAATCCCAAGTTAGGACGCCGGATCCTTCTGCCTCGTTTTCACGATTCCGCCCATCAGGCCGAAACCGATGATTACGAGCGCGCCGGCGACAATCCACACTTGACTCACGCCGAGACGCGACGCGCCGTATGCGAGCCCCGAAACTACGAGCAGCGTCCCGATCAGGTAGACGACGAAGTTCGTCACGCGCATGCACTCCGGTGGAGCTGAGTGCACGACAGACGCCGGGCTGGAAGGCTGTCCCGGAGACGTGAGAATCGCTAAAGGGCGGTCTCGATGCCCGTCTCTACATTGGCGTGTGAAAGATCTACCGGCTGAGGAGCTCGCGAATGAAAGGCACCGCCTTGATTGCGACGCGGTTCTTGCCCCTCCGCTTCGCATCGTAGAGCGCCTGATCGGCGCGACCGATGAGGCTCTGCGCCGTATCTCCCGCAGAGCACTCCGCGACGCCGCAACTGAACGATACAGGCACGAGATCCTTCACCTCGCGGAGATGAGCTGCGATCGACGCGAGCACGGATTGCATCCGCGCCTCGGACTGCTTCAGCGTCAGACCAGGGGCGATCGCCGCGAACTCATCGCCACCGATCCGCGCGACGAGATCGCCCGGCCGCATCGAGGTCTTCAGCCCCAGCGCGGTCTCCTGCAGCACACGGTCGCCCATGCCATGCCCGTGCGTATCGTTGATCTGCTTGAAGCTATCGAGATCGAAGAGGGCGACGACGAACTGACGCCTGGACTTCAGGAGGTGATCGCCGAGCGATGATTCGAAATGCCGCCGATTGCCGATCTTCGTCAGCGGATCGAGCGACGCTTCCTCGCGCACGCCGGCGAGTTGCGTCTCGAGCACAGCGACTTTGGCCATGAACATCTCGGTCGCTTCGCTCCATTGACGCTGCCGCTCTTCGGCAAGCCGGCGGAGTCCTGTGACCTCCTGCGCGAGCCGCGTCTTCAACTGACCGAAGTCCTTGATCTCGAGCAACTCATTGAAACGATCGGCCGCCTGATTGATCTCGGTCGAGGGATCCTGACCCTGCCCGCCGAGCACGGTCACGGTGTCGCGCACCAGCGCCACGAATCGCGTCAGCTCGGCGTGCTGTTCCGATTGACGATCGCATGCGCGGGTGACCGCGGCACGCGCGGCTTCCAGACTGGACTCCGCCAGCATCGCCAGAGTCCCGTCGTCTGCCGCTTCCGCCAGTTCGCGACGCCGTGACTCGAGATTCTCGACGAGCCCGAGGTCTCCGGCCTCGTGATATGCCGCGATCACCTCAACGAGCATCGCCAGCAGTTCGTCGACAACGGCCCGAAGCGGTGAATCGATCCCTGCGCCGCCCCGCAGCCCCAATTTGATCATGCGTGCCCTTAAGGCAATCCCTGACTGACAAATCGGCCTGGTCCGGCGCATCTTGAGAAGAGTGAAGAGGACAGCGGCACGGCCGATTAACGACCGGGACCATCCGGAATAGTCCCGGCAGCCATGGAACGGTCGACCGCACCAACTGGACGAGAAGACATGTTGCGCAGCGCCGCTTCGGTGCTGACGAAGACAGGCGAGGCGTTTCTACCAGCCGTCGTTCAGGAAGTGGTGCGCGTGTTCGACGCCAGCGTCACCGTCGTCGCCGAACTGGTTGGTGGCGAGCGCCTTCAGACAGTAGCCGTCTGGCGCGACGGCGCGCCCGCCACGGATTTCGAGTTCGCCATCGCGGACACGCCTTGCCAGGACCTTCCGAACCGAGTTCCAGCCCGCTTCGGAGCGAACGTCAAAGCGCTCTTCCCTGCTGACCCGCTGTTGCAATCGGTCGATGCGGCCACGTACATCGCCGTTCCTCTCATCGGAACCCGCGATGAAGTCGTGGGCGCGATGATCGTCATCACACGACGCGATCTCGGCGCGGATCCTCACGAGGCCGGACTGCTCGACCTTCTCGCCAGTCGAGTCGCGAGCGAGATCGAGCGCTTGCACGCTGAACGCGACCTGCAGCGCAGCCAGGAGCAGCTTCAGGCGATTCAGCGCGTCGAAGCGATCGGCACGCTTGCCGGCCACATCGCACACGACTTCAACAACCTCCTGACGATCGTCATCGGATACGGCGAAGTCCTCCAGGAACTGTACGCCCTCGCAGGAAGTCTCCGAGCTTCTCGCCGCGGCCAAACGCGCCAGCACGCTCACGCGCCAATTGCTCGCCTTCGGGCGACGACAGATGATGCAGGTCCAGCGGGTGGATCTGAACAAAGTCGTGATGCAGGTGCAGGCGATGCTGACGGGTGCACTGGGCACGCAAATCCGTCTGTCAACGACGCTCGAGCCGCGACTACCGCACGTCGAAGTGGATCCGGGCCAGCTCGAACAGGTGCTCGTGAACCTGGCGATCAACGCACGAGACGCGATGCCTGATGGCGGCACGCTGCACATCGACGCGTCCGCCGTCGACGTCAGCCGCCCGTACTTTCAGATGCCGCCAGGACGTTACGTCCGGCTCTCGGTCAGCGACACGGGAGCCGGCATGTCGCCCGAGGTCCTCGCGCACATCTTCGAGCCGTTCTTTACGACAAAAGGCAGCAAGGGAACGGGACTCGGCCTGTCGAGCGTGTACGGAATCGTGAAGCAGAGCGGCGGCTTCATCTGGTGCGACAGCTCACCCGGTCAAGGCGCCACGTTCACGATCTACTTGCGCCCTGCTCCCCGTGCGGAGAAAGCAGACGCGCCGGCGGTGCGTGAACCGGAGGCGGCACGTGGTGGCGACGAGCGCGTGCTCGTCGTGGACGATGAACCGGGCGTGAGGAAGTTGCTGGCGCGGATCCTTCGAGCGCAGGGATATGACGTGTTCGAGACGGAGGATGGCGCTTCGGCGCTCGCCCTGCTGAACACCACGAATCGTCAGATGGACCTGGTGGTCACCGATCTCGTGATGCCGAAGATGAGCGGCACCCGGCTCGCGGAAGAGATTCAGACGCGATGGCCTGCAGTGAAGCTGCTGTTCGTGTCGGGCTTTCCGAGCGGAGATTCCCGGCAGGCCAGCGCGCCGGTGGCCGACGTACCGGTTCTCCACAAACCGTTCACGTCACACCAGATCGAGAAGACGGTCCGGGACGTACTGGACGCCTAACTACCGGCGTCCTCCCCGCCAATTCCACCCATCAGCCGGCCGTTCGATCTGTTTCAGGTGAATGCGGTTCTCACTCGCATTGCGTCCGGGACTGCCTGTGACAATCACCTGATCGCCGGCCTTGAGCGTTTCCTTCGTGATGCCATCACGTGACAGCCGGTTTGGATTCGCCCACTCGGCGGAATACTGGCGGACTGCTCCACTGTCATCAGCCACCGACAGGTGGACCCACGCGTGCGGAGCTTCGTACTTGAACTCGACGAGCGTTCCGCGAACCGTGACCGACTGCTCTTCGAAGTAATGCGCGGCAAACGAATGATGACCAGAGATGACGGGGGCTGAGACCAGCACGAGCACAAGCATCATCGGGAATGTCTTCACGAACCCTCCTTCCGATCCCGGCAAACGGGTAGGGCTACTCTACACTGATGTCTTTCGTTGCAGCTTACACCGATGTCCTGCATTGCGGCCCGACAAAACGAATGCGATCATGTGACGCTGTGCGACGGCGACGTCCCTTTATAGCGGCTCTGATTCTTGCCCTCGTGACCACGACGTCGGGGCAGGACTCCGCACCGTCGAGTCCGCTGACGCTGGTCTCGCGTGACGCACGCCGGACAATTCCGACCTCCGTCCAGAATGGCCGCGAGGTCGTGGCACTCGACGATCTGGCCAACCTGTTTCAGGTGAGTGTCAAGGAAGACGCGCTGGCCGGCGGCGTGACGGTGTCGTATCGCGGTCGCACGATCGTCGCGTCCGTCGATCGACCGATCGTCTCGGTCGAAGGACGTGTGGTCTCGCTTCCTGCCCCGATGGTCAGGTCCGGACGACGGTGGCTCGTCCCCATCGAGTTCATCTCGAGCGCGTTGTCTTCTATCTACGATCAACGAATCGAGCTCCGGCGCGCGTCTCGTCTGGTCATCCTTGGCGACGTGCGGTTACCACGCGTCACGGCCAGCATCGACAGCCCCGGGCCTCCGACTCGCGCAACCATCGAGATCGCTCCTGCCGCCGCCGTGGCCGTCAACGCCGATCCCGGGCGAATGCAGGTACGAATCGATGCGGACGGCCTCGACTTCAGCGCATCCGCGATGAGCGGTCTCATCGATCGCATCCGTGTCGGCGATCAGCCGAACACCATCACCCTCGACACCAATGGGACCGGGCGCGCGACGGTGACCACCGCGAACAACGTGGCGCGCGTCCTGATCGAGGTTGCTCCGGCAGCGACGTCAGAGTCCCGTGCACCTGGCGCAGCGCCAGGTGCAGCTCCCGCACCCGCCCCGGCTCCCGCGCCTTCGGCTCCAATACCCAATCCCCGTACGGTCATCGCGGCCACGCGCACCTGGCAGACGATCGTGATCGATCCGGGTCACGGTGGTGACGATGTGGGAGTGCGCAGCGCGAAGGGCGTGGAAGAGAAACAGCTGACGCTGGACATCGCCCGTCGCTTGCGAGCCATGGTCGAGAGCCGACTGGGTCTTCGCGTGATCCTGACACGAGATGACGATCGTGCACTGGCGCTCGACGAGCGCGCCGCGGTCGCGAACAACGGCAAGGCCAACCTCCTGATCAGCCTGCATGTGAATGGATCGCGAGTGCCCGATACCTCGGGCGCCGAGGTGCTTCACCTTCAGCTCGATCGAGAGAGCGCGGACGTCGTCCGCGCCGCCACTGCTGAAGGCGCGGCGCTTCCCACTATCGGCGGCACCGTCAGGCGCCTGGACCTGATCCCATGGGACCTGGCACAAGCGCGCCATCTCGATGAATCGTCGGTGCTGGCCAGCGTGCTTCAGGAGGAATTGCAGCGGAGTGTTCCGATGAGCGGGCATCCGATCCGTCGGGGTCCCATTCGCCTGCTCGCTGCGGCTAACATGCCTGCGGCGCTCGTGGAAGTGGCCTACCTGACCAATCCGCAGCAGGAAGCGCGTCTCGCCACCGACGATTTCAAGACCTCGGTCGCCCAGGCGGTATTCAGCGCGATCGTGCGATTCCGCGCGTGGTCCGAGGAGTCGCAGGGCCAATGAGCATGAAGACGTGGTGGCTGGCGTTCGTTGGAGCGCTTGCCGTCCTGGTGCTCATCGCGCTCGGCATCGCGCGCATGTATGGACCCGCACGTCCGGCGCCTACCGAACAGGCTCCATCCGCAACGGCACCGTCAACGAGTACAGATACCGCACACATCACCGCGACGCTGTTTTTCGGCGCGCCTGACGGTCAGACGCTCGTCCCCGTTCGACGCGACGTCCCTCTCGCTGACACGGTCGTCGAACAGGGGCGTCAGATTCTGAACGCACAACTGTCGGAAGCGCCCCAGCCGCCGAATGTCAGCGTCATTCCGGCCGGCACCAGGCTGCGTGCCTTCTATGTCACCGATCGCGGCGACGCCTTCGTCGATCTCAGCTCAGACCTCGTCACCGGGCATCCCGGCGGATCGCTGAACGAGTTGCTTACGGTGTACGCACTCGTCAATGCCGTGACGGCCAACCTCCCCGCCGCCCGCCGAGTACAGATCCTGGTGGACGGCAAGGAAGCCGACACGATCGCCGGACACGTCGATCTTCGTCGCCCGCTCGTGCGAGATGATTCGCTCGTCAAGGAGGCTGACGAGAAGTAATTCAAAATGCAAAAGTCAAAATGCAAAAGCAAATGCAAAGGTCTGTTTGCATTTTGCATCTTGCATTTTGCATTTCGGACTACAGTGTTCATCTAAATGAGAACAGACGGTCGCCTTCCGGAACAGCTCCGCCCCACACGCATCACGCCCAACTACCTGATTCACGCCGAAGGTTCAGTCCTTGTCGAAGCCGGCAAGACGAAAGTCATCTGCACCGCCAGCGTCGAGGACCGTGTCCCGCCGTTCCGGCGCAACACCGGCAAAGGATGGGTCACCGCTGAATACGGCATGCTGCCGCGCGCGACAACGACGCGAACCCAACGCGAAGCGAGCGCTGGCAAAGTCGGCGGACGCACGCAGGAGATTCAGCGCCTGATCGGCCGCTCGTTGCGCGCCGTCACAAAGCTCGAAGAGTTGGGCGAGCGGACGATCACGCTCGACTGCGACGTCATTCAGGCCGACGGAGGGACGCGAACGGCGTCGATCTCCGGTGCGTTCGTGGCCCTCGTGCTCGCGCTCAACAAGATGCGCGAGCAGGACATGATCCGAACGATGCCGGTGACCGACTTCGTGGCGGCGACCAGCGTCGGTATCGTTGGCGGTGAGCCAATGCTGGATCTCGCGTACGTCGAGGACTCGAAGGCCGACGTGGACATGAACGTCATCAAGACGGGCGCCGGGCTCTACATCGAGCTGCAAGGAACCGCAGAAGCGCTACCCTTCGGCCGCGAAGCGTTGAACCGTCTGCTCGATCTCGCCGACACCGGTATTCGCCAGCTGATCGCACTCCAGAAAGGACTGGTCGGCCAGCACCTGGGCAAACAGTCGTGATCTACGTCAGAACTCGCTTGTGTCGGCTATGTTGCCCACGTTCGTCTTGACTGGTAAGGCGGTTATTTCAGCCGCGACGCAAGCCGAAGGTCCCCAACACAAGCGAGCGGCCGCGTAATGCGGCTGCTCGTCGCCACAACCAATCGCGACAAGGTTCGCGAGATCCGATCGCTGCTCGCCGGCGCGCCCGTGGAGCTGCTCACGCTACGGGATCTGGCACCGGTCGTTGAGCCTGAAGAGACAGGCGAGACCTTTCAGGACAACGCACGCCTCAAGGCACGGTACTACGCGAAACTTTCCGGGATGCTGACGGTGGCCGAAGACTCCGGCCTCGTTGTCGATGCGCTCGATGGCGATCCGGGTGTCAGGTCGGCCAGGTTCCTCCGGCCTGACGCGTCCTATCCAGAGCGCTTCGCCGCGATCTTCGAGCGGCTTGCACAGAAGCCCGACCGACCACGAACTGCACGATTCGTCTGCGCGGTCACCGTCGTCGACGGCGATCTCATTGCGTTTGAAACGATTGGCACCGTTGAAGGCACTATCGCCCATGCAGCGGCTGGCGATCGCGGATTCGGCTACGACCCGATCTTTTACTTCCCTTCCTATAAAGCCACGCTCGCCGAAGTCGATGAAGAGCAGAAACTGGCGATCGCCCATCGTGGCCAGGCGTTTCGAGCGCTTGCGAACTGGATACGCGGTAAACAATAAAAGGCACCCAACAAGCAGCCTTCCGATCCGGACGAGAACCTCTGAGTTTGCCAGACAGGTGGATCACATAGTTGTCGATTGACGGCGTCGTCGTCGTGCGCCGTCTCGCGCAGACCCGCGCATGGGGGTTGTCCGCAAAAACGCGAGGTGCACTTGGCTTCCCGGTTGCTGATTAAACCGGTGATGTCGATTTTCGTCCTCGGGCCCCTCATGCATCCTGAGCGGTCTCACGTCGTGCCCCAGCAGCACGACGGGGTGAGCGACTGAGGAAGGACGCGTGACGGATCCCATGACTTCGCGTGACCTCGATGGCCGTAGCCGCGCAGGTCAGACTCCGTCAACGCAGTCCGAGGAGGCATTGCGCTCGCAGCCGCCTGCCGCGCGGCTGTTCGTCGCAGCGATCATTGCGGCCGGCGCCGCAGTACTCGCGTTCTGGGGTCCGAGACAAATCCCGAATCCGGTTCTGTTCGGAACGCTCCTGGCGGCATCCGCTCTCGCATCCAGTCTTCGACTGCGCGTCCCGCTCGGCGTCAGTTCCTCCAATCTCTCGGTTTCGTACAGCGTCGACTTTGCCGCACTGCTGTTGATCGGCACCGAGCTGACCATGCTGGTCGCGGGCGTGAGCGCGTGGCTGCAGTCGGCATTCGGGCACGATCACAAACGTAATCCAGTGTTCCGAACCGTCTTCAATGCCGCGGCGCTCGTCCTGACGGTCAGGGCCGCCGGATTGGCCTTCGAGTACATGGGTGGGCAGACCGGAGTACTCGACCTCAGCCTGCGCGGAATTGCAAAGCCGGTTGTCGCAAGTGCGCTGGCCTATTACCTGGTGAACACGTCGATCGTTGCGACCGCCGTTGCGCTTGCCAACGGTCGATCGGTGTGGTCGGTCTGGCAATCGAACTTCTTGTGGACGGCGCCCAGCTACTACGTGGGTGCAGGCGCCGCGGTGGCTGCTGCGATCCTGTGGCAGACGCAGCAGTGGTGGCTCCTGCCCCTCGCCGTTGCCCCGGTCTATCTGACATTCCGGTCGTACAGGATGTACGTCGAGCGATTGCAGCTCATGGAGCGGCACAAGGAAGAAGTCGTGCGGCTCCACGGTGACACGCTCGCAGCACTCCAGGTCGCCAAGAACTCCGAGAAGCGATATGAGCTGGCGGTCGACGGGTCGAACGACGGCATCTGGGACTGGGACGTCACGGCCGATGCGCTCTACTGCTCCCCTCGCTGGAAGCTGATGATCGGCCTCTCGCCCGATGACGGTGTGGCGACACTCGCCGACTGGTTGAAGCTGGCCGACGAGGAGGATGAGGCGGCGCTGGAGGAAGCGATTCAGGCCCACCTGACGAGTCAGCGGTCGCACTTCGAGATCGAGTACCGCCTGCGTCATGTCGATGGCAGCGTCCGCTGGGTTCACTGCCGCGGTATCGCCCAGCGTGAAAATGGAGTGGCCGTACGTCTGGCTGGTTCACAGACCGACATCACCGAGCAGCGCCGCATTCGTGACTCACTGGCACAAGCGGCGCAGCACGATGCGCTGACGGACCTGCCGAACCGGACGTTGTTCCGCGAGCTCGTTCAGCGCGCGATTGCGCAGATGAGCCGCACACCATCGTCTGGCTACGGTGTGCTCTTCATCGACCTCGACGGCTTCAAAGCGATCAACGACACGCACGGTCACGTCGCCGGCGACCGCTTCCTGAAATCGATCTCGCGGAGACTCTACGCGCAGCTCCGCCCCGGTGACGTGCTGGCGCGCCTCGGCGGCGACGAGTTCGGTGTCCTGGCGCATGACATCGCGTCAACTGACGATCTCTGCATGATCGCGGAGCGCTTGCAGCAGGCGCTGTCCGAGCCCTTCCAGATCAACAAGCAGAAGGTGCGCGGCGCCGCCAGCATTGGCATCGTCGTCGGCACCCCGGAATCGAAGTCTGTCGATGCGCTGTTGCGCGATGCGGACATCGCGATGTATCGCGCGAAAGCGGCAGGGCGAGGCGGCTACGAGCTGTTCGACGCCGCCATGCACTCTGCGGCGCTGAAGCGTCTGATGTTCGAGACGGAGCTCCGCCGCGCCATCGAGCGGAACCATCTCACCGTCTTCTATCAGCCGATTGTCCAGCTGCCCTCGTCGCGAATCTGCGGGCTCGAGGCACTCGTGCGATGGGAGCGCGCCGACGGCCGGATGATGCCGCCGTCCGACTTCATCGCCGTTGCGGAAGAGACCGGACTGATTGCGCCGCTCACCTATCAGGTCCTCGGGCAGGCGTGTCATCAGGTCGCCGCGTGGCAGCAGATGTTCGGCCGGCCGCTCGACCTGTCCGTGAACATCTCGCCCAAGCTATTCTCGAGACCAGAGTTCATCGACAAGGTCGAGGAAGCGCTGCGCGAAAGCAGTCTCCTGCCGGGCACCCTTCGCCTGGAGATTCCCGAGAGCGTGCTGATCGATCACTCCGACGTGGTGGGGCACCACTTCGATCGACTGCGCGCCATGCAGGTGGCGCTGCATCTCGACAACTTCGGCACGGGCTACGCGTCACTGAGCTACCTGCAGCGCTACCCGGTTGACGCGTTGAAGCTGGATAAGTCGTTCGTCGCCCGCATGGGCACGCCGGGCAACGACGGTGTGGGCGGCGCGATCGTGAAGCTTGCGCGCGAGCTCGGCATGGGGCTCATTGCCGAGGGCGTGGAGACTGTCACGCACGTCGAGCAACTGCGTGCGCTCGATTGCCCGCACGCGCAAGGCTACCTGTTCTCGCGGCCACTCACCGCCGGCGACATGGCACCGCTGCTCGCAAGCGAGTCTACGGCGGCACTGCCCGCCGCGTCCTGAGCTACAGCTTCCGCAGCCGCACGCGCCGGACGGCGTGATCGCGACCCTTGTCAAGAATCAGATGCGCCCGCTCGCGTGTGGGCAGGATGTTCTCTCGCAGGTTTATCAGGTTGATCGTGGTCCAGAGGCGACGCGCTGTCTCCACTGATTCTGCGGGAGTCAATTCCGCATATCGATGGAAGTACGACGAGACGTTCTGGAACACCGTCTCGCGCAGCTTCTGAAAGCGCTCGATGTACCACTGCTCGATGTCGTGCTCGCCGGCGTCCACGTAGATCGAGAAGTCGAAGAAGTCCGACACGAAGAGCGGCAACGGTCGGCCCGCCCGGCCGCTCCCCGTCTGAAGTACGTTCAGCCCCTCGACGATCACAATGTCAGGGTTTCGCACGTACTGAAACTCACCTGGCACGATGTCGTAGCGCAGATGCGAGTAAACAGGAGCCAGGACCTCGGGTACGCCTGACTTCAGTTCGGCCAAGAAGTGCACGAGGCGGCGGACGTCGTAGCTCTCCGGGAATCCCTTCCGCTGAACCAGGCCGCGCGAATCGAGCGTCGCGAGCGGCAGCAGGAACCCGTCGGTCGTAATCAGATCGACCTTCGGGTGGCTTGGCCATCGCGAGAGCAATGCCTGAAGTAATCGCGACGCGGTGCTCTTCCCCACCGCCACGCTTCCCGCAACACCGATGACGAACGGCACCCGCGACCTCTCGCCACCGAGGAACGTCGTCGTCGCGTTACGAAGGTTCTGCGTCGCGCCGACGTACAGGTTCAGGAGACGCGACAGAGGCAGGTAGATGTCGGCAACTTCGTCGAGCGAGATCTGCTCGTTGAGGCTGACAAGTCCCCTCAACTGCGGTTCGGTCAGGGGTAGGGGTGTCGCGGACCGAAGCCGCGCCCACTCGGCGCGGCTGAACTCGACGAATCGCGAGACAGCGACATCCTCGCCACGGCCGGGCATGCGGCCATTCTATGGCACCCGGTCATGTGCAAATCTGAGACGGGGTCTGACCCCAGCCAAGGACACACTAGAAAATAGCGAGCCGTCATGTCACAAGGACATCACGGCCGTGCCTTATTTTGATTCGGCGCAAATTCAGCCATCCTCAATGGCCTGATGTTTGCCCCCGCCAGCAAGCGCTATGCGCATCTGGCTCCCAGTCGTAATCCTCCTCCTGGCTGACGGGACCGCATATGCCGGGCCGGATCAACAAGGCTCCTCCTCCCAGGTCCAGACTCCCAGGAAGAGTCCGGACTTCCTCTTCGGTCGCCCGGACGGGTCAATCGGAATCCGAGGTAACTGGGTCTTCAGCCGCGCCGGCAGCGACTGGTACGATTTTGTGACCAAGCAACTGACCGTCGAGCGAGGCGATTTCAACGGCCCCGAGTTCGGGTTCGACGTCAGCCTTACGGTCAAGCCGCGGTTGGATATCGTCGCCGGCGTTGACGTCTCGAATGCCTCGACCAACTCCGAGTACCGCAACTTTGTCGACAACAATCGGCTTCCGATCGAGCAGAAGACCGAACTCCGTGGTTCGACGATCACCGGCAGCGTGAAATACGCCCTGATCCCTCGAGGCCGCGAGGTTGGGAGCGTCGCGTGGGTACCGGCGACCATCGTCCCCTACGTCGGTGCCGGCGGCGGAGCGCACTGGTACCGGCTCAGGCAGCAAGGCGACTTCGTGGACTTCCTCGACAACTCAGTCTTCACCGACCTGTTCGAATCCAGTGGCTGGAAGCCGAGTGCGCACGTATTTGGCGGCGCAGACCTGAAGCTGCACCGCCGCGTGTACCTCACAATCGAGGCGCGCTACCAGTGGACCAAGGGCGACTTTGGACCCGACTTCATCAACTTCGACCCGATCGATCTGTCGGGCCTTCACATCGGCAGCGGCATCAACTTCATATTCTGAGCGGTAGGAGTAGGATCACCTCGAGGAGCACCCGAATGAAGACGCTGGCTCTCGCCTCGGCCTTGCTCGCGTTCCCTCTCGTCTCCAGCGCGCAGGAGCACCCGACGGATCCGAAATGGAACGCGTGGCTCGGCTGCTGGGAGCTCGTGATCGAAAACGCGCGCGATGGTTCCATGCGGCCAAGTCCATCACGCCGGACACTGCCCCGCTCCTCCACCGCATCGCCTCCGCAGATCTGCGTCGAGCCGTCCGGCAACGGCGTAACGATGACAACGCAGGTCGCGAACCAGGCGGCGATTGTACAGTCCATCGTCGCCGACGGTGTCGACCACCCCATTGCCGACGCAGAGTGTCGCGGGACGCAGCGGGCCGAATGGTCGGATGATGGCCGCAAGGTGTATTCGGAGGCGGATCTCGCATGCTCGGCTGACAAGGGCAACCGCCGCGTGTCGGGTTTCTCGATCCTCGGTGCCAATGGAACGTGGACCGACATTCAGGCTGTCGATATCAGCGGACAGCAGACGGTTCGCGTCCGCAGCTATCGGCGTCTCTCTGAGGTTTCACAGATCGGGTCGGGACTCACGCATGCCACGTCGCTCACGATCGATGACGTGAAGGAAGCCGCTGACAAGGTGTCGGCGCGTGCGCTTGAAGCTGCGTTGGTCGAAACGGGCTCGTCCTTCGATCTGTCCGGAAAGGATCTGATCGCGCTTCAGGACGCGAAGGTTCCTGGCAGCGTCACAGATCTGATGGTCGCGCTCTCCTACCCGGATCGATTCGTCGTGGAGCGCAGGCGAGCCGATGCGGCGTCGGCGACGGCATTCGCTGACGATCCGTTCTTCACCGGATGGGCCTTCGGCTATCCGACGTGGTGGGACTACAGCTTCTATTCCCCGCTGTACGGGCCGTACTCGCCCTACTTCTACTCGCCGTTCTACTCCTATCTCCCGTGGTATTACCCGCCCTATTACTACGGTGGTGGCGGCTTCATCATCATCGGCGATGGCGGTGGATCCGGAGGTGGTGGCGGCGGCAGCGTCCAGCCGGGTCCAAGCGGACGCGGGCGAGTGGTTGATGGTCTTGGCTATACGCGCGTTCGGCCGCGCGAAGCAGAGCCGACACCTCACGGTTCGCCCGGCGCGACAGGTTCA
The DNA here is from genome assembly GCA_963772955.1 of uncultured Acidobacteriota bacterium. Lineage (GTDB taxonomy): Bacteria > Acidobacteriota > Vicinamibacteria > Vicinamibacterales > UBA2999 > Gp6-AA40. The sequence goes on from CAVYZF010000004.1 coordinate 72,082, forward strand.
ACCGCATCGTCCTCCGGTGGATCGTCATCGTCGTCAGGCGGTGGTGGGAGTGTGTCGAGTCAAGGCTTCTCGAGCGGTGGATCGGGAGGAGGCGACGGCGGCGGACGCACTGCGCAACCGAGGTAAGATCCCCGGATGCATGAAGCACTGAAGAAGGCGATGGTCGCACTGGCCATCGTTGCAATGGGCGCAGCGGCGGTGACGCTCGATGCGCAGCAGGGGCAAGGTCAAGGGGCTGGCGCCGCCGGCGGTCAGGGCGGCGGGCGCGGAAATCCACGGCCCGAATGCGTCAACCCCAAGATTCCTGCAGCCGAGTGCAACATCGGTGCGACACCGATCAATTGGGCGGACCCGCCACTCGGAGACGGTCCCTTTCTCATCGAATCAGCGCGCCCGGAGCACCGCAATCTGCGCGTCGTCGTAATGGCGCGATTGCGGCAGCCGTGGTCGATCGCGTTTCTGCCCGACAATGCGATCCTCGTTACAGAGCGCGGAGGCCAGCTCCGGATCATCCGCAGCGGCGTGCTCGATCCGAACCCAGTCGCCGGCACACCGACCGTCCATGCCTCCGGCCTGCAGGGATTGATGGACGTGGTACTCCACCCGCGCTTCGCGGAGAACCATTACATCTACATCTCGTACCACAAGCCGGTGAAGGGGCCGACGGGAGCCGCGGCGGGCGAAACGACGCTCGCGCGCGGGGTGTGGAACGGAACCGCCCTCACCGACGTCCGCGACATCTTCGCGTCGGGCGCCACCAACACCGAGTCGTCGCGAATCGGCTTCGGGCGCGACGGGATGCTCTACATGTCGATCAGTGCATCGGGCACCGGTCCCGATGTCTTCCGCTCGGCCGATCCAGACGACTACGCGGGCAAGACCGTTCGCCTGCGCGACGACGGCACGATCCCGCCAGACAACCCGTTCGTCGGAAAGGCCGGATACAAGGCGGGGATCTATACGCTTGGTCACCGCAACGGCCACTCGATGTCGCTCAATCCCGAGACGGGGCAAATGTGGGTAACCGAGCAGGGCCCGAACGGCGGGGACGAGGTGAACATCCTGAAGGCCGCCGCCAACTACGGCTGGCCGTTCGTGAGCAACGGTCGCAACTACATGGGCCCAAAGATCTCTGACGTTCCCTATCAGAAGGACACCGAGCAGCCGCACGTGGTATGGGTGCCGTCGATCGCCGTCACTGGCGGCACCTTCTACACCGGCAACGTGTTCACGGGGTGGAAGCGAAGCTACTTCGTCGGGGGTCTGCGAGAAGGCGAAACTCCACGCACCGGCCAGATGCAGCGCATCGAGTTCAACGAGAAGTGGGAAGAAGTGCGCCGCGAGCCGATGCTCCGCGAGCTGCACCAGCGCATTCGCGACGTTCGCGAAGGTCCGGACGGACTCCTCTACCTCGTGACCGCGGAAGCGCAGGGCGCCTTACTCCGCATCGAACCGGCGAACCCACCGGCTCCGGCTTCGAAATAACCGCCTCCCCCGCCTGCCAAGAAATGGCAGCCCGCCAAAAAAGTGGCAGGCGCGGGCGCTCAGAATGTCAGGGGTCGAGAGAAGAAAACGGTTGCGCGTGTTCCGGCCTGGCACACCGCGCGCTTCTCACCCCTGACGCCCCCACCGTCAATGCTCTGAATTTCAGGCCTTTACCAACACAGGGCCGCGTCCGCCGCAACCGGAACAACAGTTGCTCAGTCTCCCCAATGCGGCCCGTAGTGGGCCTCTGCGAATTGACACTATGAAGAGACTGCACCTGCCCAGCGCCCTCGAGCGTGTCAACAAAGAGCTGTGGGTCGTCCTGTCGCTGTTTGCGATCGCCCTGCTCTTGAACCAGGTGATTGCCGCCCAGCGGATGGTCCTGAGCTTCTACGTGTTGCCGACGATCGCGTCGGCCTACTTCTACGGCCGGCGCCACGGCACACTCACGGCGTTTGCGAGCGTGCTGCTGGTGGTCGGACTGCTCCTGTTCCGCACCTCGATCACTGGCGCACCCGCTGCGAACAACATGACGTATGCGGAGTGGCTGGAAGTCGTGGTCTGGGGTGGTTCGCTGATCGTGACCGGGTACCTGATGGGGACCCTGTACGAGCACAAGAACCAGCAGATCAACGAAATGCGCGAGACCTATCAGGGCGTGCTGATGATCCTTCGGCACTTCATCTCGAAGGACACCTATACGGAGAATCACTGCTATCGCGTGTCGGTCTACGCCACGAGAATCGCGGCGCAGTTGAACCTGCCGACCGATCGCGTCGAGGACGTGCGCGCCGCAGCCCTGCTGCACGATATCGGAAAGCTCGAGATCAGCCGGGATCTTCTGTATAAGGCTGCTCGACTCACGCGCGAGGAGCACGAGCGCATCCAGGAACACGTTCCACGCGGTATCGAGATCCTCGAGCCCGTCGGCGGTGCCCTGAGGCGCGTCATACCGATCATCCTCGCGCACCACGACAAGTTCGACGGCAGTGGCTACAACCCGACAAGCGGCGACGCGATTCCGTTCGAAGCGCGCATCATCGCGGTCGCCGACGTCTACGACGCACTCACCAGCGACAGACCGTATCGCAAGGCGATGTCGCCATTCGAAGCGCGGGACGTGATCACCAACGGGGAAAACACGCAATTCGATCCGAAGGTTGTCGCGGCGTTCAACGCGCTGTTCCGCAGGGGCGAGCTCGAAATCTGGTCGGCCCCGCTGTCAGCAGCATGAAGCACTCACGTGCGACACCGGCAGCAGGCTTTACGCTCATCGAACTGCTGGTGGTTGTCGCTATCCTGGCGGTCGTTGCCGCCGTCGCACTGCCCGCCCTGATACGGGCACGCATCGCAGCCAACGAAACGTCCGCAATCGGATCGCTGCGATCGATTCACTCGGCGCAGGGCGCCTACTCCACGATCTGCGCGAAGGGAGCCTTCGCGCAGACCCTGAGCGACCTCGCGCTTCCGCCAACGGGATCGAACCAGGGGTTCATCCCGGCGACGCTCTCGAGCAACGGCATCTTCAAGTCAGGCTATATCGCCAACATCGGGCCTGATGTCGGCGCCGTCCCGATCATGGCGCCAGCCTTGACGTGCAATGGCTCGTCGATGGCGGCTGTTTCCGCGCACTTCGCCGAGATGCATCCGATTTCGACTGGTTCGACCGGTGACCGCTCGTTCGCGATCATGACGAGCGGGGCGATCTTCTTCCGGTCCGACGGTGCGACCATCACGCCAGGCATGGCTGGCGCGACGGTCCTCCAATAGCGCGCGCTCAGCGCGACGTGGGAATGGCGATCGTAAGACTGGTCAGCCCATCCCTGCAGTCCACACTCATACGACCGCCGTGCAGTTCGGCCACCTGACGGGCGGCACGTAGCAGCGTCAGGGCTGACGTCGCGGCCGATCCACCTGGGACACTACCCTCTCGCAAGTCATCTTCCGCGAGAATCGAGCGCCAGAACAGCGGCAGCTCCGCACCCTCGTGGTCGGCCGTGAACACAATCGCCCCGTCAGACCTCGTCGTCGCGTTGAGCGAAACGGCGCGAACGCCTTGCACGCTGAGGAGTGCCGGTGCCGCCACGACCAGCGAACCGAGCGCGGCGACCAGCAGGTCTTCGTCTCCTGCGAACGGCGGACCGTCTGCCTTGTTCCGATCGATGGTCAGCGTGACCCCACGCAAACGGCGTTCGGCTCCGGTGTCGTCGAACACGCGCCGCAGAACCGAGCCCGGATAAAGCGGGCTTCGAAGCAGGTTGACCTCCCTACGAAGCACCCGCAACGCTTTCAGCAGGTGCAGCGCCCGGGCGGCCTCGGCGCGTACCAAATCGACGGCAACTGCCTGGGTCAACGCCGATCCGCTCGAAAGCAGGTCCGCCGACGAGGCGACGGCGGTCAGGCAGTCGGCAAAGGCGCTAAAGGCGATGTCCGTCCTAGGCCGCTCCGGCCGTACCGCTGGAGACGCTTCGCGCGCGTTCGACGGAACATTGGTCGCTGTCGCCAGAGCGCGCGCCTGGTCGTCGTCCACCCGCTCGACGAGGCAGGGAACCTCGCTCAGGCCGGCCTCGAGGGCAGCGGCCAGGCGCTTGCTGCCGGACATGACCTGGAATCGCCCTCCCCGGCTTCGCACGAGCAGGGGCTGGAGGATGCCGTGCCGTCTCACCGACTCGATGAAATCGGCCGACGGGCTGTGATCGCCATCGCGTTGCAACGGGTCGATGGTGCGCACGTCGAGATGCCGGATTGGCGCGCTGAACGACGCAGAATCCAGTTCTTCGACGTAATGCGCATCGGCCCGCATCCGGAATCGGGCTGGCAGGCCTTCACGAAGGGGCGGTGTCGGTTCGATAGGGCTATCCAGACCTGGCTCGATATCAGACATGGTTGGGGGTACCGGAAATCACGGGCCACTGAGGCAGAAGGGCCCTGGGGCTGGCTCAGGTGACTTCGGCGGAAGCTCGAGTATAGACGTTCACTGCCTTTCGTGTCACATCACGTCACGTCAATTCACTATCGACCCCCTATTGGCCCTCCGCCCCAGACCGATAAAGCTCAGCGGAGATGAGCGCCTTCGGCGCACAGAGATGATGAACGAAACCGTCTATCTGTTTGCCTTGAGCCTGCCCGATCTGCTGGACCGAATCGTGGCCGATCGAGAGGAGGTTCGGGTGCCTGTCCCCCAACCGCCGTCACCAGTAGCCTCCCGAGTCTGACGAGGCGTTGTGGAACTCAACCGTCGCGATACCACTCGCCGAGCCGAGGTCGTCAGGACCGTTCTCGAGGAGATCGTCCATGGCGGCGCGCCGTTTATCACGATCGAGGGACTGAAGGACTCTCTTCAGGTGTCACCCGAAGCCGCGACTCGCATTGTCGAACGCCTGGTGAGCGCCGGGGTCCTCATCGAGACCGGCCACGGTGTCTGGACGCGGGTCTCGCCGTAAGGCGATCAAGTACTGTGCTTTCGCGCGTCCGCGCCGATAGATACAGTGTGGGCGCTCTCGTTCTCCTCACGACGTTCCTCCTCACGGTGGCGCTCGGCGCGGCACTGGCCAAGGGGGTCCTGATCCTGGTCCTTCGACTTCTCACTGAGGGACAGTTGCCCACATTGGCATCCGTCCGGATCGCGAGCTTCTTCACCAGTCTCCTCGCTCTCGTGCGCTGACGCGCGCTCACGCATATGTCGGACTTCAGGTTCGAAAAGCACCAGGTCGCGGCCACGCTCGTCCTGTCAACCGGCGCAATGCGGCACGGCTGCTTCTTCGTCGTCACCTCGGTGACCCATGGCGGCCCCGAGCGCGTCGGCGATCTGCTGAACGGCGCCCTCGGCTTCTTTCCGTTCCAGCACGATGACGGGTCGACCGCGCAGTACAACCGCGCACAACTGGTCATGGTCCGCCTGCCTGTCGGAGCGGGGGAAGAAGAACTCGAACCCGGCTACTCGATCGCCAATCGCCGCGACGTCTCGGTGACACTGTCGACCGGCACCGTGGTGAGCGGCGCGGTCCTCGTCAACGCCACTGCCGGCCACGAACGCCTCAGCGACTACGTGCGGGAGTCGAAGCACTTCTGGTACGTGCTGACATCTGGCGGCACGCTCATTGTCAATTCCAGCCACATCGTGGCACTCGTCGAGAAGGTTACTCAATGACGGCAGCGATCGACCGCCTCTTCAAATTGATGTGCGAGCAGGGAGCATCCGACCTGCATCTCTGCGTCGGCATGCCTCCGCTGATCCGCAAGGACGGCTCGATTCAACTCCTCGATCTCTCCGCGCCCGCGCTCGATCCGACGACGATGATGACGTCACTGCTCGAGCCCATCATGCCGGGAAAGAACAAGGAGGAGTTCGCGCGCCGTCACGATACCGACTTCGCGTACGAGATCCCCGGGCTGGCGCGATTCCGCGCGAACATCTTCATGGACCGTAAAGGTCCCGGCGCAGTCTTCCGCGTCATCCCATCGAAGATCCTGACGGCGTCCGATCTGGGTCTGTCGCCGCACATCCTGCAGCTCTGTCGCCTGAACAAGGGGCTCGTGCTCGTCACCGGGCCCACGGGCTCGGGCAAGTCGACGACCCTGTGCGCGATGATCGACTACGTCAACCAGAACCGCAGCGATCACATCATCGCGATCGAAGACCCGATCGAGTTCGTCCACGAGAACCGGAAGTGCCTCGTCAATCAGCGCGAGGTCCATACCCACACAGATTCGTTCCGCGACGCGTTGCGTGCCGCCCTGCGTGAGGATCCGGACATCCTGCTCGTTGGCGAAATGCGCGATCTCGAGACCGTCGCGATTGCCATCGAGACGGCCGAGACCGGCCATCTCGTCTTCGGCACGCTCCACACGACGACTGCTGCATCGACCGTGGACCGCATCATCGATCAGTTCCCCAGCGACCGGCAGTCGCAGATTCGCACGATGCTGTCGGAATCGCTGCGCGGGGTGATCGCCCAGACGCTGTGCAAGAAGATCGGCGGCGGACGCGTGGCTGCACTCGAGGTGCTGATCGTCACGTCGGCCGTGAGCAACCTGATTCGCGAGGGCAAGACCTTCCAGCTGCCCTCGATCATGCAGGTCGGTAAGGCGCAGGGCATGGTGACGCTGAACGACTCGCTGATGAACCTGGTGACCAAGAAACTGGTCGCACCGGAAGAGGCGTATGCGAAGTCGGTGGACAAGCCTGCCTTTGAGTCATCCCTGAAGCGAGCCGGGATCGACACCAAGTTCGTCGCCGCGGCAGCATCAGCGGCGGCCTGATCTGTCAGGCTGATCTGCAGGCGGGTCTAAAGACCCGCCTCTACGTGCCTTCGTAGCGGCGGGCCTTCAGGCCCGCCGACATCCCTACACTGCTGCCGGCGCGTCGAAGTCCAGATTCTCCGTAATCCGCGTCCCGTCGGTCCGAAACGCCGTCCGCAACATGTCGATTCGCCGCTTCGCCTCGGCGACGTCGTGCACGCCCAGGTTGATATTGAGCAGATCGATGTACCACGGGAGCTTGCTGGCGTCCGTGACGTAGGTGTCGACGATTTCACGCGCGATCGGCAGTGTCGTGTTCTTCGAGTGGTCGTGGACGTCGCGATTACTCGCCCGCTGAAGCTTGTCGTACTCCTCAACCAGCAGCCGCTTGAACAACGCCGTCGTGAAGACGTCTCCCGCCTGGCTGCTCGTCTCTGCATCGCCGGCGGTCAAATGCGCTCCCTTGTGCAACCACTCCCACAGGATGCTGAGACGGATCTCGCCCGTCGCCATATCCTCCATCAGATACAGCACGTCGTCGTTGGCAAAGAAGTCGGCAGCCTTGAGCGCAGCGGCCTGCATGCCCTGACCGAACGCGTTCCCATACTGCAGCGCGACACTCAGCAAGTCACGCGCGCCGCGTACGGTGCGTGGCGCAGGTTCGAGCAGCAGTAAGGCATCGGCATCAGCCGTCGAGTACCCAAGCCGAGGAAACGCACGCCCGAGCTGATTCGCCTTCCCCACCTTCTCCCACACGGGCCTGACGATGTGAACCATTTTCCAGTGGGCGACCCACTTGCCGCTCGCACCTTCGCGCTCTTCGCGCTCGGCGCCGGCGACCGCGCGTTCCATCGCCTTCGTGACGCCTTCGGCGGAGCCCACTGGGATGTTGGGCTCCATCCCGCCCTGCCACAACGCGAAGTGGCCGCGTGAGTCGGGTGTGTTCACCGCCCGGCGGACGCGGTCTTCGTAGTTGCGCATGTAGCCATAGGTCATCGTGATCGCGTCGATGTTGGGATCAATGAAGCTCTGCTCCCAGGCCATCGCGTCGGCGACGCTATTGATGTAGTCCCAGCGACCGGTGTTGAAGCCAACGAAGTGCTCACCGAGCGCAGCACGAATCTCCATCAGCTGATACGCGGCCTCGAGCTGCTCGACGAGGACGTACACCTTGATCGTTCCGATCGGCAGCTGCAGGAACGTTTCGAGCGTGAAGAGCAGCTCGTTCCACAGCCCCGCTTCTTCTGCCGTTTGAATCTTCGGCAGGTACAGCACGATCGACGCGCCGCTCTCCCGGAGACGCTGCTGGTTGTTGATGACGTACAGCGTCATGTCGGTGATTGACGCCGAGAACCCGCCGCCGTCGGCGCGCCGGACGTGCCGATCGTCGAGGTGAAGCCCGCGGGCGCGGAAGATCTTCGTGGTGAAGTCGAGTTGCGAACGCCAGTCCGCGATGATCGTCCGGCCGAGAAAGCCTGTGGCCCACTGATTCATCTCCGCGGCGACCTGCTCCGCGGTGCGCATGAACACGTCGTCGCGATGGATGGCCAGCTTGAGGTTTCGCTGATTGTCGAGTGACATGGTCGACAACTGCCCGAGCGCGTCCTCGCCGTCGAACATCCAGCCGTCAGCGCCAGACAGCAATGCATATGCGATGTTGCGAATGCTCTTCTCGGTGGAGACGCCAGGCCGCGCGGCGGGTCCCGTTCCCTGAATCCACTGTCGCTGAAGATCCGCGGGGATTTCGCTTCCCACGAAATCGCCGGCGCGCGCGCCCTCGACACGAATTCGGGTCCCGGGAATCTCGGACGCCGGATCGAGAAACGCGATGCGCTGCCCCGCCCGCGACCGGGCGTCGCGTCGTGCGATCCGTCGCACCATCACCGCCTTGCGGTTGTCATCAAGGGGCGCGAGCGCGTGCAGGGCATCGAGCGCCTGCGTCGTGAAAACGTCCGAGTAACTCGCGCGCGTGTTTCTACGGATCTCCAGCATAGGGGCCGATTATCTCTCAGGGCTCGCCCATCCCGAATCGGACGCTCCGACGAGCGGCACATCCGTTCCGCGCATGGTGCGGATAAGATTGATGACATCGATGGGGCCCTACGCGTTCTCCCAAGCGTTTCTCTGCGGTTTTTTCGCCTTCGCCTCGCTCTCGTCGATCGTGCTGTGGTGGGGAACCCGCAGAGAACGGACCCTGCTGATCCTGTCGATCGTCTGCGCCGTCGGCGCCCTTCAAACCTACGCGGCCCTCTCCGTCGCCTCAGCCACAACCGTTACGGACGCACAGCAGGCGATTCAACTTCGTTCGATGTTCGGCGCCGTGAATGTGGCCGCGCTCGCATGGCTCTTCGCCGAGATCGCGTCCGTTCGTGCGCGCCTGTACCTCCGGATCGTCACGACGATCCTGCTCTCGGTCGTCGCCGCCATCGTCCTTGGAATTCCAGTGCTGGGTGGCCGAGTCACGGGCATCGAACGCATCCCTCTGCCATGGGGCGAACTGTTCACGGCGCTCGAGCGCACACCGTCGAGCCCGTTGACCGCGATCATCTACGTCGCCGTGGCATCGACGATCGTCTTCAATCTGCTCTGCGCCCGCCGGTTCATGGCCCAGGATCGCAACGGCGGCCTGTTGCTGATGGTCGCGGCCGTCGGCTCGGTCATCCCGCTGGTGTCGGCAGTGATGACCGACATGCTGCGCATCAGGCTGCCTTTCTTCGGGTCGGTGGGCGTCGTCGCCACGACGGTCGTCATCGCGCTGCAGATGGTCGACCACCGGCGGCGTCATGCCAGGCTTGTCACCGCCGAAAAACGATTCCGCGCGATCTTCGATCAGACCTTCCAGTTCATCGGACTCCTCGACGTCAGCGGCATTCTGCTCGAGATGAATCAGACGGCGTTGGCATTTGCCGGAGCTCGACACGACGATGTGGTCGGGAAGCCGTTCTGGGAAACGCCGTGGTGGACGCACTCACCGGAGCTGCAAGGGCGCGTTCGACGTGCCGTGACGGCGGCGAGCCGCGGTGAGGTCGTTCGCTTCGAGACGACGCATCGCGCGGCGGATGGGCGGGTGCACCACATGGACTTCTCGTTGAAGCCAGTGCACGACGCGACCGGCGCTGTCGTGCTGCTGATTCCCGAGAGTCGCAACATCGACGATCGCGTCGTGGCCGAAGACACCAGGCGCAAGCTCGAACAGAGGCTGGCGCACGCGCAGAAGATGGAGGCACTCGGGCAGCTGGCGGGCGGCGCCGCTCACGACTTCAACAACCTCCTGACCGTGATCGCCGGGCATGCGGACATGCTGCGAGCGGAGGCGAACACGGCCAGCGCACGCTTCGAGCTCGAGCAGATTCGCCTCGCCGCAGAACAGGCCGCATCGCTGACCGGGCAGCTCCTCGCTTTCAGCCGGCAGTCACTCATCGAGCCGACACTCGTCAACCCGAACACCATCGTCACGAGCACCGAGACGATGTTGCGAAGAACCCTTGGCGAGCGCATCGAGTTGCGCGTACGGCTCGGAGCAGATGTGTGGCATGTGAGAGTTGACCCGCGTCAGCTCGGACGTGCGCTGCTGAACATCGGACTCAACGCGAGGGATGCCATGCCCTCGGGCGGCCATCTGACAATCGAGACGCGGAACGTGCCAATTGGCGAGTTCGTCCCCGGGCTCGACGCGAGTTCTGACCCGCAAGACTACGTATTGATCTCGCTGGCCGATACTGGCATCGGCATGAGCGATGAGACCCGCGCGCGTCTCTTCGAGCCGTTCTTCACGACCAAGAGTGCCGGCAAGGGCACCGGCCTCGGCATGTCCGTCGTCGACGGCATCGTCCGTCAGTCGGGCGGCCACATTCTCGTCGACAGCCGACCGGAGCAGGGGACGATGTTCCGCATCTACCTGCCGTCGGTCAGCAGCGTCGAAGTTCAGGATCCGCGTCCGATTGAGCTCGTGGCGCCGCGCTCGGGCACGGAGAGAATCCTGCTGGTCGAGGACGACGTCGCGGTCCGGAGCATGACGCAGTCGCTGCTCGAGCGACAAGGCTACTCGGTGTTGAGCGCCAGCTCGGGTCAGGAGGCGCTTGATGTGGCAGCGCTTCAGCGCGATCGAATCGATCTCCTGGTGACTGACGTCGGCATGCGCGGCATGAGCGGGCCGCAACTCGTCGAACGGCTGCGGACCACGAGCGGGAACCTGCCTGTGCTTTTCATGAGCGGCCACCCGCCGGATCAGATGCCGACCCACGGCCTCGACCCCAAGAACGACATCCTGCTTCGCAAGCCGTTTACGCCGTCGGCTCTCGCCATCGCGGTGCGGTCCGTTCTGGATCGCGTGCGCGAAGGGCGGGCTCCATGACTCCGCTTCTGCCACGTCTGCGACGGACGACCAGACTTGTCGCCGTGCTGCTTGCCGTGTTCGTGCTGGCCGGTGCCACGTATCAAGGCGTCGCCACCGCGCTCGAACGTCACCGGTTCGAGCGCCCCGGCGGTCTCGTCGACGCCGGCGGACACCAATTGCACATCCATTGCACGGGCAAGGGCTCGCCGATCGTCATCCTCGAAGCGGCGGCGGGAAGTATGTCGGCTGCCTGGGCATGGGTTCAGCCCGAGGTTGCCACAATCACGCGCGTCTGCAGCTACGATCGCGCGGGCCTTGGATGGAGCGAAGCAGGCGACGGCCGCTACATCCCGACGCGTGTGCCAGAGGAACTGCGCGTATTGCTCGATCGCGCGAACGAGATCGGCCCCATCGTCCTGGTTGGCCAGGAAGGCGGAGCCCTCTTCGCGCGGATGTACGCGGCGCGATTCTCATCGAACACGGCTGCCCTCGTGCTCATCGACGATCCGACGATTGAACCGACACGCTCCGGGCCTACTTTCGTGTCGGCGTGGCCGTGGCTTGCGCGCACCGGAGTCCTGCGCCTCTCCAACAGGCTTCCCACGCTCGCGAAGGGACTGCCAGGCGACGCCGGGGGCGCCATGAGCGCCTTCCTCAATCGACCCGATCACCTCGCTCGGGCCGCACTGGAGCTGTCACAGCTTCCGGCGCTTGAAGCCGCGGCTCGTCGCGTTTCACTTCCACCGAACATAGATGTCACCACGCTTTCGGTCGGCATGCACGAGCAACCTGCGATGCTCGTCGCTCCCGAGGATGCGGCAGAGGTCACGCGTGCGATCGCTGCAACCATCACGCGAGTCCGCAATCACGCTGCGGGCGCAGCATCCGATCGATAGCGATGCGACGGGCTGCGACGATCGTCGTGATCAACGTGATCGTCTTCGGCGTGCTGGCCGAGGGCATCGCGCTGCTGGCCCATTTCGCAAGGACGGGCCACCTGTTCTACGTCGATCGTCCCGCCTACACGTCGGTCGGCGATCCGCTGTCCGGACAACTCACGGCTGACGTCCTCAATCCGTACTTCGGGCCCAGCCACCGATCGGGACACCCGTTCGACGTGCCTCCCGAGCTTCGAGCACCGGGGCAAGAAGCCCCGCACATCGCCACGAATAATTTCGGATTCGCCTCGCCGTACAGCTTTCCGATCGACAGAGGCGAGAACGAGTTCATCATCGGGATTTTTGGCGGCTCGGTCAGCGTCTGGTTCTGCCAGGTCGGCGTCGAGCACCTGCTCGACGATCTGCGGCAGCACGAGTTCTTCAAGGCACGGACCCTCGTTCCGCTCTGCATGGCGCACGAAGGGTACAAGCAGCCACAACAGGCGCTCGTGCTCGCCTACTTTCTGTCCATCGGGCAACCATTCGATCTCGTCATCAACATCGATGGCCTCAACGAGGTCGCGCTCTCGGCTGTCAACAACCAGCAGAATCTCGACATCTCGATGCCGAGCGCATCGCACTTCATTCCGCTGATCAACCTGATCGACAAAGGAAGCCTGACGCCGCAACGACTCGAATCGCTCGCTGCCGTCGCCCGCTACAAGTCACGCGTGGATGAAGTGATGGGAGTGCTCAATCGCAATCGCAGCGCGGCCGTTGATGCCGTGCTCGGCGGCTATCGCGCCTGGCTGGTCAGCCGGTACGATCGCGAAGTACGAACGTATTACGGCCTGCCCTCGACACCGGGCAACTCACTGATCGGTGCGATTCCCCCAACCGAGCAACGGACTGGCCCCATGCTCTTCCAGGACATCGCACGAAACTGGGCACAGGCGTCGCTCCTCATGAAAGCGATGCTGGCCGCGAAGGACATCCCGTACGTCCACGTCCTGCAACCGAACCAGTATCACCACACCACGCGATCCTTCAGCCCCGAGGAGTCGGCAGTCGCCTTCAGCCCGGACTCGGCCTTCAAGTCGGGGGTCGAACAGGGATATCCGGTTCTCCTGTCCGAGGCATCGAGCCAGGGCCTCGCCGCGCGCGCGAACTTCTTCGACGGGACGCGTATCTTCGACACGGAACCGGCGCCGGCGTACATCGACAACTGTTGTCACTACACCCGAGTCGGGTATCTACGACTCGCGGACTTCGCTGCCCGTGCGATCACGACGGTGGCTGGTCCCTGGCGCAGCACAGCCGCGCCATGACCCATGGCGCCGGCGCCCGTTCAGTACGGCCATCCATTCCGTTGTCAGTACCTGAGGAAACCCTTTGGGCTTTGATATTTCCGGACCCAGCCACATAATCTCAACAGCGGGAACCGAGCCGGGAGTCGACCCTGGGGCCGCGCCCTTGTGATGAAGTGCCCGAACTGCGGAGGAGAGGTGTCCGACCGAGGTGGGCGTTGCCCTACCTGCAAGACACTGCTGCCCTCCTCTGTCGCGACGAGCCTTCTGACCCCTGTGCCCAAGGACGACGCGGAAACTGTGTTTTCCGCGCCGGTTTCACCACCGCACACCCAATCACACGATACGTCGGATACGACTGGCCTGCCCCTGTCGGCGGGCGGCGTCAGGCACACCCCCGCGCCGAAAACCAGCCTCGGCCCACTGAAGATTTCTGAACAATTCGGATCGCGCTACACGATTCTTCGGCAGCTGGGTATCGGCGGGATGGGCGCGGTGTACCAGGCCTGGGACGCCGAACTGAACGTCGCCGTTGCGTTGAAAGTCATCCGCCCTGAGGCCGCGCACGATTCCGATGCGGCGCAGGACGTCGAGCGTCGCTTCAAGCAGGAACTGTTGCTGGCCCGCCAGGTCACGCACAAGAACGTCGTCCGCATCCACGACCTCGGCGAGATCAACGGCATCAAGTACATCACGATGCCGTACATCGAGGGCGCCGACCTGGCGACCGTTCTGCGCGACACGCCGAAGCTGCCGATCCCGAAGGTGATGCCGCTCATCCGGCAGATCGCTGCGGGCCTTCAGGCGGCACACGAGGCCGGCGTCGTTCACCGCGACCTCAAGCCCGCGAACGTGATGGTCGACAACGAAAGCGCGATCATCATGGACTTCGGAATCGCGCGCTCGACCTCGCGCGTGGGCTCGGTGCCATCCGGACCGAAGAAGGATTCGCCCACATCCTCAGGGGTGACCATCGACGAGACGATGACGCAAGCGGCAGCCACGGTCGTCGGCGCCGTCATCGGAACAATCGAGTACATGGCGCCCGAACAGGCGCGCGGCGAGCACGTCGATCATCGTGTCGACATCTACGCGTTCGGGTTGATCCTGTACGACATGCTGGCCGGCCGGCGCCGGATCGAGCACGCACCGAGCGCGGTGTTCGAGTTGCAGAAGCGGATGAGCCAGTTGCCTCCGCCCATCCGCTCGATCGTTCCAGAGGTCCCAGAGGCGCTCGACAAGTTCGTGGCGCGGTGCATCGAGCCTGATGCCGCAAAGCGCTTTCAGACGGCAGCCGAAATGGTCGCTGCCCTGGATCGCCTCGACGATCGCGGCAAGCTCCGTCCGATCAAGAAAGTCGTCGGACTGCCCTACGCGTCCGCAGCCGTCGTCGCGTTGCTGGCGCTGTCGGGAGGCATCTGGTACTACACGCGGCCGCCCGTGCAACACGACCCGATCGCGGTTGTCGTTGCCGATCTCGAGAACCGCACGAACGACCCGGCATTCGACCGGGTACTCGAACCGGTCCTGAAGATCGCGCTCGAAGGCGCCGGGTTCATTACCGCGTACGATCGCAACGCCATCCGCCGGAACCTCAACGTGCAGCCGCCTGAAGAGTTCGGCGAGGTTGCTGCCCGGGAACTTGCCGTCAAACAAGGGCTCGGCGTGGTGCTCTCGGGCGCACTCGAACGACAAGGGCGCGGCTACCGCATCTCGGTCAAGGCCGCGCAGGCCGTCACCGGAAACGTCATCGCCGCCTCAACCGGCGTGGCAGCGACCAACGACCAGGTTCTCGAAGCCGCGACGCGATTGATGACTCGGATCCGTAACGGACTCGGCGACGATGAGTCGGAATCGTCGCAGATGTTCAAGATGACGAGCATCACGGCGACATCGCTCGAGGTCGTGCGCCTGTTCGCGACGGCGCTCGAGGCCTCATCGAACAGCAAGTTCGAAGACGCGCGTGACAGCCTGATCAAGGCCGTCGAGATCGATCCGCGCTTCGGGATCGGCTACCAGAGCCTCGCCGTGGTCTCGCGCAACCTGGGACAGGCCGACGAAGCGCTGGCGCACATCAAAGAGGCGTACAAGAACATCGACGGGATGACGGAACGCGAGCGTTACAACACGCGCGGCATGTACTCACGGCTGACCGGCGACTATCAGCAGTGCGTCAAGGAATACGGCGAATTGATCGCTCGCTATGAGGCTGATGTCGTCGGCGGGAACGGACTGGCGCTGTGCCTCACGAAGTTACGGCGATTCCCCGAAGCCGTGACCCAGATGCGCCGTGTCGTGCGCCTGCTTCCGACGCTCCCGCTGTTCCGCACGAACCTCTCGTACTACGCGACCTACGCGAGCGACTTTCAGTCCGCGGAGCAGGAAGCGCTGGCGATTCAGCCGGCCGACCGCTTTGCAGGGCAGGCGCTGGCCTTCGCACAGCTCGGACAAGGGAGAGTAGCCGACGCGAGAGCGACATACGAGACGCTCACCAGCTTTGGACCGCAAGGCGCGTCACTCGCCGCCTCGGGACTCGGCGATCTTGCCGTGTACGAAGGGCGCTTTGCCGACGCCGCGCGCATTCTGCAGGAAGGCGCCACGGCGGACATTGCCGCCAACTACACCGGACGAGCCGCGATGAAGTTAGCTCTGTTGTCGCAGGTGTATCTCGATCTGGACAACAACCGCGCCGCCGTCGCGGCCGCCGATCAGGCGCTCATGCACAGCCGTGCCGTCCCGATTCGCTTCCTCGCCGCACGGACTTTCGTTGCAACCGGCAACACCAGTCGTGCGCACCAGGAGGCCCTGACGCTGGCGAAGGAGCTCGAGGCCGAGCCGCAGGCCTACGCGAAGATCGTCGAGGGTGAGATTGCCTTGAAAGGTGGCGACGCGCGGCGAGCGGCCGACTTGCTGCAGGAAGCCAACAAGCAGTTCGATACCTGGATCGGCCACTTCGATCTCGGTCGCGCGTACCTCGAGACCGAAGGCGCGGAGACGCGGGCCGATTCGGAGTTCGACGACTGCCTGAAGCGCCGGGGCGAGGCGCTCTCGCTGTTCATCGACGAGGAGCCCACCTACGGCTACCTTCCCGTCGTTTACTACTACCAGGGGCTCGGGCGCCAGAAGATCGGGACGTCGGGCTATCGCGATTCCTTCAAGCAGTACCTGTCAATTCGCGGGAACTCTACTGAAGATCGCCTCGTGAAGGACGTTCGCGCCAGAGCCGGAAGCTAACGCGCTTCCGGCCCTCGCTGCGCGGCTCCGCATGACTCACGGAGCCGTGACGCTCCAGGTCCCCATCTCCACGAAGGTCGTCTTATTGGCGGTCCTTTCGATGATCTCCAGGGCACCCGTCACCAGACCGTCCTTCTGCAACACCAACGATCCGGACGAATTCTTGATCAGGTAGTACCTGACGTCCGCTCCGTTGCGTTTCGCGTGCAGATGGCTCGATACGATCGGCAGTGGAATGTTGTAGTACAGCTTCGCCGCTGCACTCGATGGCGCACCCGAGACATTCGAGAGCTTGATCGACACCCTGAAACGGAGCGTGTCCGTCGCAGTGAACGACACCCCATCACACTGGAGGTCGAGCTGCTTCAGGGCTTTCGAGACCCATCCAAGCGTTGTGGTCGTGATCGTTCTTGTCGCGATGACCGTGTCGTTCTTTAACACGTCGACCTTCACGTCGAACTTCGTCGAGCTGCTCGCGCTCGTACTCATCCAGATGTCGACCCTCTCTGGCTTGATCGTCGCCTGTGTTACCGCAGTGACGGTGATCGTGAACGTCTTCAAGTCGCTCGTGTCGTCGCCTTCGTCGGCCGTGCCGCCGTTGTCGTGGAGCTGCACCGAGACCGTCGCCACACCGGCCGACGTCGCCTTCGGCGCAAAGGTCAGCGTGCCAGCCGGCGAGATCGCAGGTTGCCCTTCGGAGGCGAACAGCCCGTTGTTGTTGTTTGTGACAATGAAGTTGACGGACTGATCGCCCTCATTGTCCGGTCTGGGCTTGATGTTGGAAGCGAAGCTGGTAAGCGTCTGCGGCCCGGCATTCTGAGCGACAGTGACGTTTGGCAAGGCCGGACCCGGGGGATTGGGTGCCGGCAACTCGAAGACGGGCGGGTCGTTGACCGGCGTCACGACGATCGTGACCGTCGCGACGTTCGAGTCGGGACTCATCGGCACATCCCCATTCACCGACCACACACCGTCGTTGGCCTGGTAAGTGAACGTGTCCGTGCCGAAGTAATCCGGCGCCGGCGTGTAGGTGAACGTCCCGTCGGCGTTGAACACGAGGGATCCGTGCTGCGGGCCCGTGACAAGTTTCGCCCTCAGCGAGGACGCCGAACTGTCTTCATCGCTGTCATTGGCAAGCACGCTTGTCTCGAAGGTGGCAGCCGTGTCCTCGCGCAACGTGAATCCCTCGTCGTTCGTGGCGACCGGAGCCGAGTTGACGGCTGTCAGGAACGCGAAGTTGGACAGGCTTCCCAGCTTCCCGCCGACCGACGCGCGGGTCCAGTAAATGAACCGCCGGCCATCGGGCAGTTCCTCGTCGTCCGTGAACGTTGTCGTCACGGCGTTCGGTGTGTTACCGAGGATCGTGACCACACCGTCCGGCGCCGGTTCCGTCGCAATGCCGGTCGGATCCCACGCACGCGACGCTTCATAGAAGTTGGGCGTGCCCACAGTCGGCGCCTTCCAACCCAACAACTGACGATGCAGCTCTTCACCCACGCATCCGTCAGTCCCAATAACGCATGCGGTGAGCTCGGTGGGCCCCGTCGCTCCGCCAGGCGCGATCGACTCGGTGACGATCTCGTAAGTCAGCTCGGCGCTGACCTCGTCTTCGAGACCGCCGAAGTCGAGTCCGCCGAAATCCAAGCCACCGAAATCGAGCCCACCGAAGTCCAGGCCGCCGAAATCAAGTCCTCCGAAATCGAGGCCGCCAAAATCGAGGCCACCAAAATCGAGCCCCCCGATGAGACCACCGAAATCGAGGCCGCCGAAGTCCAGGCCGCCGAAATCGAGGCCGCCGAAGTCCAGACCGCCAAAATCGAGGCCGCCAAAATCGAGGCCACCGAAATCAAGCCCGCCGAAGTCGAGCCCGAGTCCAAGAGAGAACTCGAACATGGCATGACCGGAGCCCAACCGATTCAGCGTCATCGTGTCCCAGTCGTTGGTACTCCTGAGACGGGTTGCACCGGTGCTGGCCTTACCGTCGAAGTTGACGTCCTGCGGCGGAGCGACGCCGTTGGGACCGTCCCCGTTCCAGTCGATGCTCCAATTGAGCGTCGACGAGTTGAACTGGGCGTCCAAACGAGCCATCACATCACCCGGCTGCAACGGCGTTCCATCGCAACGCCTGGTTGCCGGGGTTAAATTCAGGGTGAACGGCAGGGTGCCTGCGACCTTCGGTGCGAACCAGCTCGAACGGAACGGCAGCGTACCCAGGCCGAACAAGCCATCGGCCAAAGCCATCTCGTCCAGATCGGGGCCCTGTTCGCCGGACAGACGCACCAGAGGGACGCCGGCCTTGTCGACCACGCCCGTCGCCTGATTGGCGTAGTTCATCACGCTCCAGTAGTGCGGAACGCAATTGGGCATGATCGCGACCCGGACACGTCCGGACGGCAGTGCGGTGAACACAGGCGGCGTGCCCCCGTGCCACAGGCCGAGGTTGTGACCCAGTTCGTGCAGCGTCGTCTGCGCCTGCATGTTCTCGGTTCCGACGGCCTTGTCCCATAACCCAAGCGACACCATCGCAAACCTGCCCGGCAGTTCCGCAACTCCCGACGAACTCTTGGGCATCGAGTACTCAGGGTTGTTGCTCAGGGGCGTAGCGCACGTGATCGTTCCGGTCGGAAACGGCACGGGATTCACGTGTCCCATTCCGTCGTCAGCCAGACACGGGAGATCGGACTTACGCACACCCCTCGCGTGGGTGTACATCAGATAGTGAAAGATACCGTCGCGATTCAAATCGAATCGGCGCCGGCAATCGTCTGCGGTCTGCTGCTGCGGTTGGGGAGCGCACCACTCGGCGATTTCAGGGTCAAGAAGCTCCTCACCGTTCGGACCGACTGGCGCCATCGCCAGGAACTGGAACCCGGCAGGCCAGCTCACCACGCCTCTAAAGCCAGGGAACCGGCACGGAGGAGTGCCAGGGTTGTCGTCTTCGACACACTCCCGCTCTTCGAACTGCTCGCCGCCCCTGGCCAACGCCGGAGGAACGAATAGGGAGGGATTCTCCGGTGGGCTGACGTATCCCCGGTTACCGACGTCAAAGTGTACGTAGACGGGGGTACGGCCGGCAGGCGGATTGAGGAGCCCGCTTCCCACGGCCTTCAAGACCGCCTCGGAAGGCATGTGATTATGGGGGCCTGGTACCGGGTCCTGAAGTGATGTCGACGGATCCCACCCGAGAACGCTGCGCGCGGCGCCGATCTCGACGAACAGGTCCCGTTGACCGGATTGTGCCCCCATCTTGTGGATGTCCGGGTATGGCAGGCCAGCCGGGTTCCTCATCTCGCTCACGGCGTCTTCCAACTTGTCCGGCAGGCCGTCGCCATCGCCATCCTGAGTCGCGGTACTAAAGACGACAGCACCCATCGACAGGCAGTCGTAGAGCAGCAACGGCAGAGCATGTGTGATCCTTGTCGTGACCTGCTCTCCGTACACGAGATCGTTTTGTGGCGCCCACGTCCCGGCAGGAAGGTTGAACGTCGGATTCGACCATGCTCGGTCCGTCAACAGGCCGCCCGCGGGAAACGGATTTCCGCTATCGACTCTTGTCGCTCCGACGTACACACGGTCGGTCAGGTTCGCAAACCCGCTGCCTCCGATGAAGGTCAGCTTGGCGGCACTTCCACCGACCGCGTCCACGAATCCGCGTATCGTCAACTGTGTATCTGTGCCAGGCGCTTGAACATGAAGACCGTCGTACACGACGACGCTCCTCAACGGCGCCGCCGGGTTGGGATCCTGATAGATGACCAGCAACGAGGCTCCGGCGCTCTGCGGGACGAAATTAAAGATTCCAGAATCGGGCAGCGAGACGGTGTGCGGGCCCAAACCATTCGCCGCCAAATCGAGATCGTTCACCAGACGTCGTCCGGTAGGCTTGCCGTTCTCGTCCAACTGGAGTGGAAGGAGACGAAGGACATCCGCTCGCATCATCGATATGGACTGGCCATTTCCAATGGCGCGGCATCCCGGCGTCAGCGGTTGGTCCGTGTGTTTGATCGCCGTAACCGGCTGATCGCGGAACTTCACTTGCCGGTTCAGCGCCGTCAGCGCTGAAGGCTGTCCGCTCCACATTGACTCCCAGTAGAGAAACGCGGCAAGGATCTCTGCATTGGGCGGGACCTGACTGCCCATGAGGATTTTTCGCGTTCTGAGACCGTCGTGGAAGGACAGAGGCACTAGATCAACACCGCCAACGGCGTAGTTGCCGGGCACGGTGTAGGTGTGAAACCAGGGGAGTGCGTTCTGCGCCGTCTGCGCCGCGGCCGACGCCGCGGAGAAGACGATCAAACTCACTGCAAGGAGGGCAATGCGGGTACGCGCCGCCTCGCGAGCGAGTCCCCACCGCCGCGGCGAGCACGATAGACAGATAGCCACTCTAGTCTCCTTGACAGCTTTTGAGGAAAGGGCAAAACCCATGAATGAGCCTGCGTCGACTACAACGTCCTGCGGGAAGGAGGTGAACAGTCGAGAGCCGGATTATTCACTCGAGCTCAGGCGCAGGCAAGACAAAAGCGCACGAAGTTATGCGCTTTCAACAAGTTCCATCTGAGGGCGACATTTGTTCTATCGACGACGGGCTTGTGGGATCTCTCGGCGGTCGGAAGGATGGCAATCAGCGGTGCGTGGAACGGGACGCTACTGACACGCGCCTTCGATGCCATGCACGCGCACGACCTTCAACTCGGGGGTCCCGTCAGGCAGATTCCCGGCCCCGCCGGAATGACGGGCGATGGACTCCTGCGCGGGATCCAGAGCGCCTGCCTGTGCCGCAATGTTCGGTGACGGCCAGAGTCCGGTCTTGAACTTCAGACGTTTCGTCGATGGATCACCCGTGAGCCTCACGCGCTGGCCCGCGTACTTCTTGAGATTCTTCCCGTTCAGTCGATACGTGCCACCGCTCGCCGTATCAACAAACGCATACTGACCGCCCGCTGCGGGGTTGAGACTCACGCACCCGGTCAACTCGAGTATCGTCGGCGTCTTCGACGGATCCTGTTGCGCTGCTGGCTTCGATTGGTCTTGCGCCGTCAGCGTCGCGACTGAGACGATCATGAGCGCTGCGCCGAGTGTCGCGGGAAAGTGGAGTTTCATCGTGCACTCTCGAGTGATAGGGCATTGTCGGCACAACGGTCGCGTCTACTCAAGCAAAAAGAATGCACCTCGCTCTCTACGTGCTGCTCTGCCTCATCTGGGGATCGACCTGGCTCGTCATCAAGGTGGGCTACGGCGGACTCGGCCCGTTCAATGTCGCGGCCCTGAGATTTCTCCTGGCCGGCGTGGTGTTGATGCCCGTCACATCGCTGTTGGGCGCGCGCTGGCCGGCAGGCCGTGCCGAATGGCTGCTCGTCACGTGGGTCGGGCTGATTCTGTTCGCGGCGGACTACGGTCTCATCTACTGGGGTGAGCAGTTCCTCGATAGCGGCCTGACATCGATCCTGTTCGCACTCCTGCCGCTCGTCACAATCGCCTTCGCACACCTCTACGTGCCGGGTGACCGGATCACGGCCCGTAAGCTCGCGGGAAGCATCCTCGCGTTCGCCGGCATCGTCGCGCTCTTCGGCGACCGCGTCCGCCTCGACCCCACGGGACTCCGACCGATGCTCGCGATCGTCGGCAGCACCATATGCGCGGCCGCCGCGGGTGTCGCGACCAAGCGACATGGCACGGCGCTCCATCCAGCGGCGCTCAATGCACCCGCGATGTTGATCGGTGCTGCCGCCCTTGCAGTGGTTTCTCTCGTCGTGGGCGACGGCTTGCAGATCCCACGGGACAGTTCGACCTGGGCCGCGATCGGCTATCTCGCCATCGCTGGCAGCGTCATCACGTTTCTCGGGTACTTCACGCTGCTCAAGACGTGGTCCGTGACGAGCCTCAGCTTCATCAGCGTCTTCACGCCGGCAATCGCGTTGATTCTCGGATTTGTCTTTCTCGACGAGCGGCCGACGATCGCGAACGGTGTCGGCGGAGGGCTGATTCTTGGAGGGGTGGCACTCGCGTTGATGCCGGAAAGACGGTAGGTGGTGGGTGGTGGGTGGAACGAACCACCAACCACTGACCACCAACCACCATCCGAAATAAGTTACTTCTTCTCCGCCGGCGTTCCTCCCGGCGCTGATCCGCCGAGGAAGAGGCGCGAGCCGTCGGGCAGCACGAAGTTTCGACCGACCGCTTTCAGTCCGCCATCCTTCGCACGATAGCCTTCGATCGTGAGCTCAGTACCGATCGGCACGGTGTTTTTCGTGACACCCATGCGAATCAGTTGATTCGGACTGCCCCCTTCGATCAGCCACTCGGTCACCTTGCCGTCCGGTTCCTTCACGGCCACGTGGAACCAGGAATGCGGATTGACCATCTCCCACTTGATGAGCGACCCCTTCAAGGTGAGTGGCTTGTTCACGTCGAATTCAGCAGCGAACGCATGATGCGCCCGCGCCTGACCGACGGCCAGCAGCACGGCGGCGCAGGCAATCACAACTACAAGCTTTGCTCGCATGTCAGTTCGACCCCTTCTTTGCCTGCTCGGCTTTCGTCTTGTCCTCGGCGCGCGCTCCGGCGAGGATGTTGGGAATCCCATAGTTGGTCTCGTGGCACGCGAACTCGAAAATCGGTCCTTCGGTCTTCGCGAGCGGCGCCTCAGCGGTCCACGCTTTGTCCCACGTCGCCGGATCTTCGACCGTGAACTTGTAGTCGATCATGTCCTCGGCAACGCGCGTGAAGCGCTCGGTGACCCTCAGGTTCTCGCTGGCGCCTCTGAACGCGTTCTTCCCGTTGAAGTTCGTCGTCTCGACGACGAGCGTGTTGCCTTCCCACCGGCCACGCGACACGCCGACCCACTGGCGGACGCCCTGCGCTGCCTGTGGCCGGGTGTCGAGCGGGATGATACGTGCGTCATGAATCATCTCGGTGAGGATCATGACGTAGCCGGGCGACTGCACGATCTGATAGTTCGCGTTATAGCCGGCGTTCATCATCGGTGGGCCTGACCCGCCCATGATGATGCAGCGCGATCCGATCGGCATGTTCTGCACCGAATCGTACTGGCCGCCCGCCTGCTTCCTCGCTGCGGCTCGTTCGGCCGCGCGCTTCTGCCCTTGCGCATTTACCGGCGGCATCTTGCCGTCAGGCGGGTCGATGATGAGCGAGGTGCGCAGACTGGCCGCGAACTTCGACTGGCTTCGATCGAGCCCGAACTGACTGAAGTCGTAGTGCACGTCAGCAGTGGTTCCCGGCTCGGTCTGCTCGGCCTCTCGCTCCGCGGCGGCTTTGATCGCGGCCTCGGCTTCGGCCGGTGTGTAAATCTCCTTCGTCACGCCCTGCGGCCGTTCGAGCGGGACGTACGTGGAGTTGGTCCAGAAGCCCTGGAGGTCCGGTTGACCATCGGGAGTCTTCGGTGGCGTGTAGGCCTTTCCCGTCGGCGGTGCGGCGGGTTTCGCGGCAGACGCGGGTTTGGCAAGCGGCGCCGGCACCTGGGCGGCGATCGTCGCCGTCGCGAGCACGGCGACTCCCAGGACCAGGGCCCCGATCGAAACGAGAGATCGACGATTCATCAGACTCTCCATTTCAGGCTTACTGACTCGGCTGTTTCCGCAGATGTCCGTATAAGAGATCTTCCACGAATTCGACGCATCTGAACTCCAGAATCTGCGCGTTGGACTCCACCCGCCGGTAGAGCGGCATGCTCATCTTCCAGGGGCGCGTAAACACCTTTGAATCCTCGACTGTCACCTCGTAGTTGAGCGTGTCGGCACTCCGCGCCGTGAACCGCTCCACGACATGCAGTGCATCGCTGTGAAAATTTCCAGAGCGATCGAACCAGCTCAGATCGTTGAACCCCTTCGTATCGACGACCAGTGTCTCCCCTTCCCAGCGTCCGTTGGACCATCCCATCCAGCTATCCGCCGGAGCCTCGGTCTGATCGGCCATGTAGATCGTCCGGACCGCACCCGCATACTCGTGCACGAGCATGATGTGCTTCTGGCTCTGGATGATCTGAAACGGGAATGGCATGTAGGTGGCTCGCGGCACGCCGGGCAGGTAGCACTTGATCTCGGGGTCGAGCTTCAGCCGGTTCGCGCGGTTCTCGTTGCGCTTCTTGAGCGCCTCGGGTGTGTACGGCAAGGTACCGCCCTCGACGACACCGAGACCAGCGGGCACCGCGCCGGAGGCTCCCAGATCCAGCACCGGACTCGGCGCAGCTGAGTGCGCTTCGATGTCATAGTTCGCCGAGTTGATCGCCTGCCAGATGCCGTTGAGATTCGGCTTGCCGTCAGGTCCGCGTGGCGCGCGATAGCCAGGCGTCTGCGCGGTCACGACCGCGGCAACACAGGTCACGATGGCCAGGACCGTTACGCGAGCGAGGAACGGTTTCCGCATTTACTTCGAGTCCTTCTTTGCCGCCCCGCCGATCGCCTTCTGCTGCTCCTCGAGCCTGGCGCCGACGAGCGTATTATAGAGACCGTAGTTGCCTTCGTGGCACGCGTGCTCGAACAGCGGACCGGTGGTCTTCTTCATCACGGCCTCGACGGACCACGGTCGCTCCCACATGCTCTTGTCGTCGACGGTGAAGTTGTACTCGATCACGTCGTCGGACACTCGTTTGAGACGCTCGACGACCTTCATGTTCTCGGTGGAGCCTCTCAACGGATTCTTCCCGTTGAAGTTCGTCGTCTCCACGACGAGCGTGTCACCTTCCCAGCGCCCACGCGAAATTCCCATCCACTGCCGCACGCTGGCCGACGGCTGAGGACGTCCGTCGAGTGGAATGATACGGACGTCGTGAATCATCTCCGTGAGAATCATCACGTAGCCCGGCGCCTGGACGATGTGGTAATTGCTGTTGTACGCGGCATCCATCATCGGCGGTCCTGGACCAGCCATGATGATGCAGCGGTCGTCGAGCTGATTACTCTGCGCCGAGTCCCAACGTCCGCCCAGCCGCTTGGCCTCTTCGGCGCGCACCGCGAGAATCTTCTTTCCTTCTTCGGTGATCGGCGGCAGCCTGCCATTCTTCGGGTCCACGATTAACGAGGTGCGGAGACTGCGCGCGAGCGTCGCCTGACTGCGGTCGAGGCCGAACTGTGTGAAGTCGTAGTGCACGTCGGCGACCGTTCCCGGCTCAGTCTCTGCCGACTCACGCGCCGCCGCCGCCTTCTCCGCCACCGCCGCTTCTGCCGGCGTGTAGAACTCCTTCGTCACGTTGTTCGGCCGCTCGAGTGGCGTATAGGTCGCGTTCGACCAGAAGCCCTGGAGGTCGGGCTGGCCATCAGGCGTGCGTGGCACCTTATAGGCTGGGGCCTGCGCGGACACCGCGATTGCCGCAATGCTGACGATGACGAGTGCACCGAGTAGCCGCATCATCATTGACCCTGTGGCAGCGCGTACGCGAAGAGTGCGCTCCCCGCTGCGATCGTGACGTATTGTCTGCCGCCCACTGAGTAACTCATCGGACCTGCGTTGATCTGTCCACCGACGGATGCCTTCCATAGCAGTTCTCCCGTCCGGGCATCGAGCGCGAAGAAGTAGCCTTCCTTGCCACCGCTGAAGAGGACATCGCTCGCGGTCGTCAGCACACCGCCCCACGTGATGTCGTTCATCCGGTATTCCCATTTCGATTCGAGCGTGTTCGGGTCGTACGCTCTGACGACGCCGTACGCTTCCTCGTCGTTGTTGTAGAACTGCTGTAAGTTCACCTGGCCCATCGTCGTCTGCCGCGTGTTCACGCCGACAGGTCGCGGGCTCAAACCTTCGGTGACGATGGTGCCGGTGTTCTCCCAGTGCGCAACGTAGAACCAGCCGGTCTGTGGACTGAATGACGGCGGCGCCCAGTTGGTTGCGCCGTGCACATGCGGTTGAATCAGCGTGCCTTCAGGCGTCGGGACCTTCCCCGGAACGCGTTTCGGCCGGCCCTTGTGATCGAAGCCGTCCATCCAGTTGACCTTCACGTATGGCTTCCCGAGCAGGAACTCGCCAGTCCTGCGATCGAGCACGTACATCACCCCGTTGCGGTTGGCCCACAACATCACCTTGCGAGGCTGACCGCGGAAGGTGATGTCAGCGAGGACGGGCACTTGTGTCGAGTCGTAATCGAGCTCGTCGTGTGGCGTGAACTGGTAATGCCATTTCAATTGGCCAGTGTCGGCGTCGAGCGCGACGACGCTGTCGCTATATAAGTTGTCGCCGAGACGGTTGCGACCGTCCCAGTCTGGCGCTGGATTCCCCGTCCCCCAGAACGTCAGGTTCGTCTCGGGATCGTAGGCACCTGCGTTCCACACGCCGGCGCCGCCCGTCATCCACGAATTGCCCAACCACGAGTCGTTGCCCGGCTCGCCCGGACCGGGGATCGTGTGAAAGCGCCACACTTCCTTCCCCGTCTTCGTATCGAACGCCGCGACGAGGCCACGTATCCCCATGTCGCCGCCGGCGGTTCCGACGATCACCTTGTCCTTCACGACGAGTGGTGAGTGAGTAATCGAATACCGCTGCGCCGAACTGGCGACGGTCGTGTCCCAGATCAAGCTGCCGCTCCTGGCATCGATCGCGAGCAGATGCGCGTCGATCGTCCCCATGTAGAGCGTGTCGCCGAGAATGGCAAGCCCGCGATTTACGCGACCGCAGCAGGTTCGCGCGTCCGGCGCGGGCTGATGTGAGTACGTCCAGAACACGCGACCGGTAACGGCATCGAGCGCGACAACGTCGTTCGGCGCCTGAACGGTATAGAGGACTCCGTCGACGACGAGCGCCGTGGCTTCGAACTTCTCGAGCGAGCGCGACTGCCACACCCACTGCAGTTGCAGGTTCTTCGCGTTGGCCGCCGTGATCTGCGTCAGCGGACTGAAACGCTGATTGAAGAGCGTGCCTGAATAACTGAGCCAGTTTTGCGGTTCGCGTTCGGCGCCGAGAATGCGATCGAACGTGACTTGCGCCTGCAGTGACGCGGCGGCGAGGAGAACGAGCACGCACGTTCGCGCCATCATGGAGTGGTCCTGCCTTTGAGCGAGACGAGATAGCTGACGACGTCCGCCGTTTCCTGCGCGTCGAGCTTGCCTTTGTACGACGGCATCGGCGTGGGCGCGAAGCCGAATTCCTTCAGGTCCGCCTTCACGAACGACCGCAGCTTTTCGTTCGAGTCGAGGAGCTGCACGGTGAACGTGTCGTGATTCAACAGGCGCCCTGTGACCGTCGTTCCATCTTTCGTCGTCACGCGGTAGGTGCGATTGCCAGGCAACACTTCTGCGGCGGGCTCGATGAGTGCTTGCTCGAGCTCGATCGTTCGCCGCAGCTGTCCGATGCGGCTCAGGTCAGGCCCGAGGCGTGAGCCGGTGCCGTTGACGCGATGACACGTCGCGCATGCGCCCTTGCCGTCGAAGATCGACTGACCTCGCGCGGCGTCGCCAGTGGCGGCCATACTGCGTCGCGATTCCGAGAGCGACCTCAGATAGGCGACGATCTTGACGGCCTGTGCTTCCGAGACGTTGTTCGCCGGCATCGGCGTGTTCGGGATGCCGTTCCGGATGATGCCGACGAGCTCCTGGTCGCTCAACGTCCGGCGGAACTGGCCGCGTCCGAGATCGATGCCCGCGACCTGATCGCCGTCGGGTCCATGGCAGTTCGCGCACGTGTTCCTGAACGCCCGACCACCGTCTTCGATGTCGAAGGCCGTGGCGTGCTGGGCGGAAAGGGCACCGGCCCCGGCGAGAAGGCCGGCGGCGATGAGCACGAAACCCGCGGAGGAGGACCGCATAAGTCCTGACGTCGCGGCATCTTACCCGCCGATGGGTGCGAGATCAACTTCCCGAATGGAGGTAGCTGGGTGGCTAGGGTGTGCTAGGTTGCTCGGTTGCTGGGTTGCTAGGTTGCTGGGTTGCTGGGTTGCTGGGTTGCTAGGGCGTTTCCGATCCCATCTACCCATCTACCCAGCTACTCAGCTACTCAGCTACCCAGCTACTTCTTTGGCTTGTCGTAAGTGACACGCTTCTGCTGATCTTCGAGGACGGCTTTCTTGTCGCCGGGATACCAGTACTCGAGGTGACAGCTTTCGCACGCCTTGTCGATCCTGTCGCCGACGTTGAAAAGCGCTTGTGCATCGCGCGACTTGATGACCGCCAGCGACTCGACGGCCACCTGGCGCAGACCGTCGGCGTGCTTCGCCCACAGGGCGGGATCCTTCTTGATCTTCGCTTCGATCTCGGCCGGCGTCAGTTCGGGTCCGCCTGGCTCCTTCTTCAGTGACTCGTCGCCGGGCGGCACCATCGTCCGCGGCATCTTCAGCAGGTTCGCGGACTCGGCGAGGATCATCGCGCCGCGTTCGACGCGCGTCCAGTCTTCGCCGGTGAGCGGGAGCGTCTCGACGGTGCCCTTCTCGCTGACGTCGATCACGGCCGCATCGAAGATCCAGTCCGCGGTGGGATCGACGATGTGCTCCATCAATTCCTTGACCGAGAGGACGGGCGTGAACGACGGCGCTTCAGCAACCGCCGGTGCGCCCGACGGCGGTTGCCCGCAACCAGGGACTAACAGCGCACCAGTCAACAGCGAGCCGGCCGCGACAAGGACGGACGCTCTGCGCATGGACTACTGCGTGCTCGCCGGGACGGGAGGAATCTGCTCGTTCGGATACCAGTACTGACGATGGCAGTTCTCGCAGGCCTGTTCGATCTGTTCGCCAACCTCGAAGACCTTCTGCGAGTCATGGGCATCGATCGCCTTGATGGCTTCCAGGCCGGCCTCGTGCAGCTTCGTCGCGCGCATCACCCACGCGGCGCGATCCTTGTTGATCAGGGCTTCCATCTCGGACGGCTCGAGCTCGACACCCGGCGTCTCCGACTTTTCCCCGGCAGCAGCCACGTGCCGTCCGGGCATCATGAGCAGATTGCCCGCCTCGGAGAGCGCCACCGCACCCTTGCGGACGTTCTTCCACTCTTCGTCGTTCCTGGGCGCGGTGTCCACGGTTCCCTTCGCGCTCTGCACCGTCGTCACCGAGAGCCATACGACGTCCGCGTTCGGATCCACGATCGACATCATGATGTCCTTGATCGTCGCCGTCGGCTGATAGACAGGCGTCTCCGGTGCAGGCTGGGGCGTTGGAGGTGGTGGTGCACTCTGACACGCGCTGACCGTGAAGAGAGCGCCAGCGAAGATCACAGCGCTCAGGAGAAGAAACCAGCCACTCTTTCGCATTGATAGACCTCTCGTGTCGCACGTGACGCGCGACCCACTGATTGGCAGTGTACCCGGGCGAACCTGAGCCCTTTCTGAAGTCTAGATAAATTATTCTTCAGATTTTACGGGCCCCGTCGGCCGCGCCGGCAACTCACACGAGCGTGAGAAATGGTAGCGATTGTCGGCGAACGCACGGTACGCCCGGTTGAACAGGTGGCGCAGCAGCGGCGTCACGGACAGGAGGTAAAGAGGGTACGCCCACCAGATGCGTTGCATCACATATCTGTACGCCTCTGCACCGCGCAGCTCGCGACCACACTGGAGCAGGACACGCAGATCGCGCAGCAGCTCCTCCTCATCCGGTGAGGCGAGCCGCTCCCGCACCCACGCCTCCTGCAGCGGCGCGATCTCAAAGCCGCGCTGCCGAAGCGTGTGCGCCCAGTACTCGACCCACGTGCGGCAGAAACCGCACGAGCCGTCGAACAGCACCCAGCCGAGCGGACTACTGTGCCGGCTGCTCGCTATCTGGGATGACATCGCGCGCCTCACCACCGACCGACATGTCCAATCGCTGCTCCTGCCCACGGAGCCACCAACTGTATGAGACTGTGCCTGTACCCGGCCCGTCCTCGATGCGGTGTTGCATGGGAAGGGCGACGTAGTTCTCGCCATACAACCATCGGGCCGTCATCGCGATGGCGGCCCGCGGCACGATCTCCTTCACGAACACGACTGCGCGACGCCATCCCTCATCTGACAAACGCTTGACGTAAAAGCGCAGGTTCACTTCTTCGAAGTTCCGGTGATACGGGATCGACCAGCCGTTGACACGCGTGTCGAGGAACAGAAACCAGCAGTCCAACTCCGTTCCAACGGGAACAAGCGGCCGAAGCAGGCTGGGATCGATCTCGAAGTTGGCCAACGCGAGATGCCTCCACTGCGCGGTCAGGAACGGTCGCTCGTGCACCATGACGGACACTCTCAACCTTAGTCCTCCCGCGTCGGCCGTTCCAGCGCTCATGCGCAGCTCAACGCGCGCGCGTCAGGCGAACTAGAATCCGTTCATGAGCTCTCTCAGGGCGTTGCCCTCGGTCGATCATCTATTGCGAGATCCACGGCTCGCAGCAGTCCTGGACCAACATGGCAGGTCAATCGTCACCAGCGCCATCCGCCAGGTGCTCGCCGAGGTACGCGACGAAATCGCCGGCACTGATCGCCCGCTCGACGCCAACCACCTGGTCGACCGTGTCGCGCGCGCCGCCGCGGAACGGGCCAGCCCCTCGCTTCGCCGTGTCTTCAACCTGACGGGGACGGTGCTTCACACGAATCTTGGGCGCGCGCCTCTGCCACGCGAAGCGATCGAGGCCGTCGTCGCCGCGGCGGGCGACGCGAGCAACGTCGAATTCGATCTCGACACCGGCACGCGTGGCGATCGCGACGCGCACGTGGAAGCCGCGCTCTGTCGGCTCACTGGTGCAGCAGCCGCGACTGTCGTCAACAACAACGCCGGCGCCGTGTTGCTGGTGTTGAACACACTCGCGTTGAGAAAGGAAGTGCCGACGTCGCGCGGTGAGCTGATCGAGATCGGCGGCTCGTTCCGCATGCCCGACATCATGAAGCGGGCGGGCTGCACGCTGCGGGAGGTCGGCACGACCAATCGCGTGCACCTGCGCGACTACGCGGATGCGATCGGGCCGAAGACCGGCCTGGTGATGAAGGTGCACACGAGCAACTATGAAGTCGTCGGCTTCACTGCGGGCGTGCCGGAACAGGATCTCTCGTCCTTGTGCCGCGAGCGCGGTGTGCCGTTCGTCGTCGATCTCGGAAGCGGGACACTTGTCGACCTGGCTCAGTTCGGTTTGCCGCACGAGCCGACGCCGTCAGAGGCGCTCGCGCACGGCGCCGACGTCGTCACGTTCAGCGGAGACAAACTGCTCGGTGGCCCCCAGGCCGGTCTCATCGTCGGTCGCGCCGACCTCATTGCCGCGATGAAGCGCAACCCGCTGCGCAGAACGTTGCGTGTCGACAAGATGACGACCGCG
Organism: uncultured Acidobacteriota bacterium; assembly: GCA_963772955.1. GTDB lineage: Bacteria > Acidobacteriota > Vicinamibacteria > Vicinamibacterales > UBA2999 > Gp6-AA40. The sequence goes on from CAVYZF010000004.1 coordinate 103,772, forward strand.
GCGCTCGCTGCGGTGCTTGCCCTCTATGCCGACAGCGATCGACTCGCAGACAAACTTCCCGTCCTCGCGCTGCTCACGCGACCGGTCGCGGACATTCGATCGCTCGCGGAGCGGCTCCTTCCGCAGATCGCGCCGGTATTCGAGTGTGCCGCGACCGTCAGGGTGGCTGAGTGCCTGAGTCAGATCGGAAGTGGCGCGCTGCCGACGCACACGATCCCAAGCGCGGGACTGTCGCTGCGTCCGCGCGCACGACGGGGCGCAGGTGCGGTACTTCACACGATCGCCGCGTCGTTTCGCGGACTACCCATCCCGGTTATCGGACGCGTACAAGACGACACCTTCGTACTCGATCTGCGATGCCTCACTGACGAACACGCGTTCACGGCACAGCTCGCCTATTTGCGTTACCAGGACGTCACCGAAAAGGAATGACGTGTATATCAGTTGCCCCGCCGCCCGTTGTTCGTTGACGGGATCGAGCGTCCGCTTTCGAACGCCGCTTGATACGGGTGGAACGCGCGCGCCTGACTTTGCAAACCTTCGCGCAGCAATTTCCGTCAAAGAGCACACGTTCGAGCCTCAGTGCCGTGTGGTACGGAGGCTGCACGGCGAACGGCGCGACTGTGAACCTTGTCGCGTGCGCGACGTAGAGAGTGGAAAGCAGTTTCGCAAGGGCGGGACGCCGATGCGCGGCAACGCACCGACGCCCCTGATCACAACCCACAGGTTAGGGCTGTGGGCCGGACTCTACCCAGTATAGGTGAGGCCAGCCTGCGGCACCCCTCGACTCCGCTCGGGATGTCCTGAGCCCAGTCGAAGGACAGGAGGCTGGTCATGCAGAGCGCAGCTGCAATCATTGCCTGTGCACTGTCGCTGCTCGGTCGCAGCGAGAGAACGATGCCCCCGATTACGCTCGTGGAGGCACCACCGAAACACGCGTCGATCCAGGCGGAGGCGTTCGTCAGTCTGCCCGATCCGCACATCTACGTTGTGACAACGTCGCCCACGTTCCAGGAGGCGATGCGGTCGCGATCGACTTGCAGTGAGTCTTCCGTGATGAAGAAGCTCTCCAGCATCCTCGCGCACGAGGAGTGGCACCTGCTTCACGGCAGGGATGAAAGCGGCGCGTACTACGCGCAGCTGACGACGCTGCTTCGCCTTGGCGTGCAACCAGACAACAACGTGTACCGAGGGGTCCAGCGTTCGATGCAGGCCGTGCTCAAGCAACGCAACAAAAAGCCTGACATGGTGCTTGCTGGACGATAAGTGGAAAGTTCAAAGGTCAAAGCTGAACTTTCAGAGAATCTTCCTGGCGTCTCCCACCCGTCTCGTGACGCGCTCCCGATCGAGGGTACTCGAGCAGCGGAATCGCGTACTTGCGAGTGATGTTGTAGCGATCCTTGAACGATGCGACGTCGATCGTGTCCGTTGCCCCGCTCTGCTTGAGTGACTGAATCTCGGACTTGAGCTGCGTGAGGGCAGACTCGTGGAACAGCAGATCACCAGAGCGAATGAGCTCTGCGCGCCGGACGAGGAGCGTCGCGATACGAGTGATGACGTTGAGTGGCACACCGATCTGCGTCGCCAGCGTCGAGGGATCGGGCGGCGTCAGCCTCGCGGCGCGCAGCGCCTCGATCATGGCGTCGCGCGCGCGGGCCTCGTCGTCGGAGAGCGCCACGTTGTGCCCGGCGAGCGCGATTCGATCGCGCGCAATGATGCGCTTCCGTTCCGTGAGCACGCGCAGCACATGCTCGAACACCTGCACCGGGGCATTTGGGAAGAGGCGCTCGCGGACCTCCTCTCGCGGCATCCCGTCCTCGAGAGGATGGCCCGCGTGATAGCGAGTCACCATCGTCACAAGCGCATCTTCGACGGCAGACAGTTTCGATGCGGCGACGAGCACACCGCCAATCTCGAATGCGAGGCTGCCGGTTATGACCCGGTCCACCGTCGTCTGACGCTGATCCCACGCCACGCCCATTCGACCTGTCAGTTGCGGCAGCGGCAACCCGCTGAGACCGGCCTCATCGATCGCGGCCATCAGGGCGTCCTGATCGGACTGCAACAGGCGCGTGAGCCGAGCGATACCGGCCGCAGTGCGCACCCCTCGCCTCGGCGGCAGCGGATCGAGAATGGTGCCGCCGGCAATCGTTGCCAGAGGCGAGTACGCGCGCAGGATGAAGCGATCGCCGCGAACGATCACCGCAGGCGCATCGAAGTAGATCCGCGCGCACGCGGGTGACCCCGGCTCGAGGTGCGTCGCGTCGGGTAACACGATGCGACCGATCAGTTCGCGCGTGCCTTGATGAAACCTCACTCGCGCTCCGTGTTTGAGCTGACGGGCCGTCGGGAGCAACTCGATCTGCACATCGGCGTGGCGTGTCACCGTGACGGCATCGATGCGAGTCAGCGTCTCGCCGCGCGTGACGTCGGCAACGTCAGCGCCTGACAGATTCACCGCGACACGCTGCCCCGCCACTGCCTCATCCTGCGGCTGACCGTGCACATGAAGACCGCGCACGTGGACCGCGCGCCCCGACGGTTGCAACACGAGTGCATCGTCGTGGGTCAGCCGGCCCGTGAGGAGCGTGCCGGTCACGACCGTGCCGAATCCCTTCATGGAGAAGACGCGATCGATCGGCAGGCGCGGCGACCCATCCGATCGCCGCCGCCGGGTCGCAGATGCCAACGCCACCAGCGTGCGCCGCAATTCAGGGATGCCCTCCCCACTGCGCGCGGACACGGCGATCACCGGCGCACTGTCGAGAAATGAGCCGGCCACGAGTTCCTGAATTTCGAGCCTGACGACGTCGAGCATTCCGGCGTCGGCGAGATCCGATTTGGTGATGACGACGAGCCCGGCTGGCACGTTCAGCAGACGGCAGATCTCGAAGTGTTCACGCGTCTGTGGCATGACCGACTCGTCCGATGCGACGTGCAGCATGACGAGATCCATGCCGCCGACACCCGCGAGCATGTTCCGAACAAAACGCTCGTGACCCGGCACGTCGACGAAGGAGAGAACGGTGCCCTGCTCGGTGGTGTGGGCGAAGCCGAGGTCGATGGTGATGCCGCGCTCTTTTTCCTCGCGCAACCGGTCGGGATCAGTGCCGGTCAGCGCCAGGACGAGCGAGCTCTTGCCGTGATCGATGTGACCCGCGGTGCCGACGATGACATGCTGCATCCGGTCAGGAGTTCCCGAGGCAACATATCATCCAGAGACGGGATGCTTGGGACAGACAAGCCTGGCGGAAGCGCCTGGGAGTCGAACCCAGCCTTCCCGCAGAGCGGGGAGCAACGGTTTTGAAGACCGCGAAGGCCACCGGGCCTTGTTCGCTTCCCCGCTTCCAACTCCCAAGGACCGTTGGATTGGGAGTTGGATGCCTGGGAGTTGGGAGTTAGCAGGAGCTAGTTTTCTGGGTTCGCTCCTGCACCGCGCCCGGCTGCACCACCGCGACCGCCTCGTCCACCGCGACCTGCAGGCTCTTCACGCGGAAGCGCAAACGCCATGAGCTGTGCACCTTGACCCATCGGACCGCGAACGCCGAGGACGACGTACTGCCGGCCTTGGTGCAGGTAAGTCATCGGCACGCTCGTTTGCGGACCCGGAGTTGGTGTCTGCCAGAGCTCCGCACCCGTCGCCTTGTCGTACGCGTGGAAGAACGCCATCCCGCCAGAGCCTTCACCGGCGAACAACAACGTCTTGGTGACGAGCAAGCCGGCCTGCGACGGGCTGCCCGTTTTCGGAATCGTCAGACCCTTGAGTGCGGGATTGTTCTTCACCGCCGGCGGTGTGTCGCCGTTGGGAATCTGCCAGGCGATCTCGCCCTTGTTCATGTTGTACGCCGTAATGCGTCCGTACGGCGGCTTCATCAGACGAAGCCCCTGAATCGTCGGCAGGCCGCCACCAAACGTGTAGTCGGTGTCCACTCCGCTCGCCTTCTGATCGGTGTTCGGCGTCAATCCGATCACTCCCGGTGTCGTCGTGGATCCGACATAGACGAATCCTGTCTCCGGATCGGCGCCACCAGCCGGCCAGTTCGCTCCGCCGCCCAGGCCTGGCGCCACAATGGTCCCCTTGTTCTTGCCTTCAACGACGACCGTTCCCGGCGTGTAAATCGGGCCGATTTTGTATTGCTCGAGGGCCTTGATCGCCTCCGCGCGCAACGCCGGGGTGAAATCGATCAGATCGTCGTGCGTGACCCCCTGCTGATCAAATGCCGGTGGCTTGTTCGGAAACGGCTGCGTCGCCGCCGTCCACTCCTTCGGCACGTCAGTCTGCGGGACCGGCCGCTCTGTCCAGCCGAAGACGGGCCGACCGTTGGTGCGGTCGAACACGTACGCGAACGCCTGCTTCGTGAGCTGCACGACGGCCTTCACCGGCTTCCCGTCGACGTTGAGATCGATCAGGATCGGATGCGGTGGCATGTCGTAGTCCCAGATATCGTGGTGCACGAGCTGCTGATACCAGATCATCTTGCCGGTCTTGATGTCGAGGCAGACCAGCGAGTCCGAGTACAGGTTGTTGCCGGGACGATGACCGCCGTACACGTCGTTGGTCGCGGACTCGATGCTCAGATAGACGTAGCCGAGCGCGGGATCAGCCGAGAACGGTCCCCAGATGCCGGCGTTTCCGGTGTACTGCGCTGAATCGCCTTTCCACGTCTCGGAGCCCGGCTCACCCTCACGCGGAATGGTGTGAAACGTCCAGAGCTTCCGGCCCGTTCGCACGTCGAACCCCATGATGTCGGCCTTGACGTTGGAGATGTTCACGCGCCCCCCGGGCGTGAGCGCGGGACCGACGACGATGACGTCGTTCGAGATCACCGGCGGCGAGCTGTTGCCGATGCGTCCCGTTGGATCGAGCGGCACATCGAGATCGAGTTGCTTGAACAGATCGACCGTGCCGCTTTGCCCGAAGCCCTGGACAGGCCTGCCGGTCTTTGCATCGAGCGACACCAACTGGAACCCTGGCGTGACGAGGACGATGCGCTCATCCTGACCGCTGGACCAGTAGGCCACACCGCGATGCACCTTGCGCGGCGCCGCGTCGAAGCGAGCGCCTTCGTCTGGTCGCCACGTCCACAGCGTTTCGCCGGTCCCCGCGTCGGCCGCAACGACGGTACGGCGCTGACCGGCGGTGAAATACAGCTTCCCGCCAACCATGATTGGCGTCGTTTCAGTCGTCGCCGTCTGGGCCGCCGATCCAAAGTTGTCGAACTTGAAGGTCCACGCGACCTCGAGGTTCTTGACGTTGTCACGCGTGATCTGATCAACGGGGGAATATTTCGTGCTTGCCTCTTCGGCGGCGTACGCGCGCCATTCGCCATTCTTGGCACCTGTCTGTCCGCGTCCGGTGTACGGCCACGACACGACGGCGATGAGCAGGGCCAGGAAGATCAGTCGACGGATGAGAGCCATTGAGAACTCCTTTGAGTCGGGATTCGGGGCTCGGAATTCGGGATTCGAATTAATGCGCGCTCAAGTGTTTCGAAAAGAACGGCAGCACCTTCTGTTCGAGACGGTCGGGAATGCGATTGCCGTGATCGCCGTCGTAGGTTTCGAACGTGTGCGGGATGCCGAACGCGGTCATCCGCTCCACGAGCAACTTGTTGCCGACGATCAGATTGTCCTGCAGGCCGATGTCGAGAGCGATCGCCTTCATCTTCTTCAGATTGGGCACGTACTGATCGAGCATCGCCACGGGCGAATTCGCCGCCCACTTCACCGCGACGTCAGGAACCACTTCACCGTTCTTCGTCGGCAGATCCAGATAGAAGGGTGGATTCTTCGGATTCGGCGCCCACGCCGCGGCGCGCGCCAGCGTTCCCTGTGCTCCCCGATTCCCGCGCGCCTCTTCCATCGTCTTGACCTGCTCGGCAGGCGACGGCCCGGTCCCGCGCGCGCGCAGGGTCCCTTCGTTCAGGCAGCAGGAGCTGAGTGCGTAGATCGCTGAGAAGACATCGGGGCGCTTCATGCCGATGCGCATCGTGCCGTAACCGCCCATCGAATGACCGGCGAGTCCGCGCCCCTCGCGCGATGCAATTGTCCGATAGTTCTTGTCCATGTAGGAGACGAGATCCTCAGCGACGTACCCTTCCCAGTCGCCGGCCGTCACCGAGTTCGAATACATGCTGCCGCCGAACGCATTCATGGCGTTCGGCATGACGAGAATCATCTCGCGGGCGGCGCCACTCGCGAACACGCGCTCGGCAATCAGATGGAGATTCCTGCCGTCCGAGCCGAAGTACCCAAGGTCAGTGTTCGTGTAGCCGTGCAGCAAGTAGACGACGGGATAGCGGCGATTCCGGTCAGTGCTGTAGCTGGGCGGGAGATAGATAGAGACCTCCGGGTCGGCCGTCTCTCCCAGCAGGTTTCCTTCGAGCGATTTGCCGTGGATCTTGATGCGTTCGAGCTTGCCCCTCAAAGTGACCGGCGCTGACGCCGGCGAGGCTGCGGCATTGCCGTTCTGCGTTTGAACCGGCTGCACACCTGCCAGCGCGAACGCGCATCCGAACAGCGCTACGGCGTAGAGTGAAGACTTCATGGACCGGCCTCCCTGCTGCACTCGAGTTGGGGGAGTTTATACAACAGAACGGCGTCGGGGACCTCTGCATTCGAGACGCATGGCGCTACACCCGAATTAGGGGTATAAGGGTGGCATGCGAGCGCGTTCGCTCATCGTGCTTGTGATCTCTGCGAGCCTGCTTCCGCTCACAATCGTGAGCGCGCAGGTTCATGGGAACGGTCGAGTGCCCGGCTACTCGTTCACGCCTCAGGTTGCCACTCCCCCGCCAGCTGCACCCGCGACGCTTCCATCTCGCCCCGGCATGAATCCGGGAGGCCCTGGCCGTTCTTTTGACCCGACGCCACGATCATCTGCACCTCCGAGCTTGCCGTTGCCAGTCCCCTTCGCCGGCTCGGTGCCCGATCCGATCATGCGGCCCGCGCCGTCCGGGCGCCCGTCGGCGTCAGGTGATGTGTTTCAATCCGGACGTCGCACATACGCTCCGCGCTACGGACGCTGGTCTGCCGTCTCGGGTGGATACACTGGCGGATACGGTGCGTACTACGACACTGGTGGTTACTACGCCTATCCTCCGACCGCGCAGCAGCCTAGCGGACTGCCCCAAGGCCGGCTCGCTCTATTCGTGACGCCTGCGTCGACGCAGGTGTACGTTGACGGCTTCTACGCCGGGACCGTCGCTGATTTTCAGGATCGTGGATTGTGGCTGGAGTCCGGCCCACGCCGGATCGAGTTGCGCGCTGACGGGTACCAGACAGAGACGTTCGATGTGCGCATCGACGAAGATCGTCGTGCCGAGTACCGGCGAGACCTCACCAGGTCAGCGGCGCGATCCGATACACCGCGAGTCGCCGCGAACCCGAAGACCTTCTACGTGATTCCCGGTTGCTACGCCGGTGATACGCCGCCGGATAAGGACCGTCTCCCGAAAACCTGTTCAGCACGAAACCTCAGAACCATTCCGCCTGTGGTGAGTCGCCTCACGCCTCGATAAGGCACTCGCGAATCTGGTGAACGAGCGCGACCGTCGTCGGGAAATTGCGGGCCTGCGCCGTGCTGTACCTCGGACGCGCCGGGTCGCGCGACGCCTGACCGGCGCACTCGTCGAGCTCGGCGATCTGCTTCAACATCACGGCCGTTATCGCGACGCGGAGCCCGTACTCCTCGAGGCGATCGACGTCGCGGAGCGTGCGTTCGGCCCCGATCACATCGAGGTCGCCACTCCGCTCAACAACCTGGCCGTCTGCTACAAGTACCTAGCGCGCTATCTCGACGCCGGGCCGCTCTACCAACGCGCGCTGTTGATCACCGAGCGTGCGCTCGGGCCTGACCATCCCGACGTCGCGACCATCTATCACAACCTCGGCGGGCTCGAGCACGCGGCGCGCAACTGGAGTCGCGGCGAACCGTTCGCGCGCACGTCGGTGCGCATCCGCACGCGGGCGCTTGGCCCGCATCATCCAGACGTCGCCGCCGATCTGACGGCGCTCGCGGCGCTGCTCGATCAGCAGAAGAAGTACGTCGAAGCGGAGCGCCTGTATCGGCGGGCACTCGCAATCGTCGAGCGCGCGCACGGTCCTGAGAGCCACCCGGTGGCCGTCAACCTGAACAACCTCGCCGCAGTACGGCAGGCGCGGGGTGATGTGAACGATGCCGAACGCATGTATCGCCGTGCGATCGACATCGAGACCACGGTGCTAGGCGCGCGTCATCCGAAGGTCGGCTTCTCGCTCAACAACCTGGCGGTGCTGCTCAAGGAGAAACACCCCAGGGAAGCCGCGTCACTCTTCCGGCGCGCGCTCGCGATCTTTCGACGCGCGCTGGGCGCCAATCATCCCAACGTCGGCGTCTGCCTGGAGAACTACTCGTCCGTGCTGAGGACGCTTGGGGAGCGCAAGGAGGCCACGCTCGCCGCCGAACGTGCCGCACGAATCCTGTCGAAAGTGGACGCCGTGAACGACGAGGCAGTCGGCATCACCGGGACGATCAATCCCGACCACGCGCCTTTTCACCTGCTCGTTCGTCCGTCGGCCATTCACCGGCTCGGTGTCTTCGCGGACGAGGCGATCCCTCCCCGGCGGAAGGTCATCGAGTACACGGGCGAGCGCATCAGCCGATACGAAGGACGCCGGCGCTGGGACCCGAAGCGCAGCTATCTGTTCTATCTGAACGCGTACTGGCAAATCGACGGCGCCATCGGCGGCAGCGGCGCCGAGTACATCAACCACTCCTGCGAACCCAATCTACGCACGCGAATCGTGCGCGGCCATATCCTGTATTTCAGCAAGCGATCGATTGAGCGGTTAGAAGAGCTGACGGTGGACTATCGCTACGAGAGTGACATCACGCGAATGCCGTGTCACTGCGGGGCGCCAACGTGTCGCGGCACGATGAACGTGCGGCGCACGTCACGATCGCGACGAGCAGCGACCGCGAATCGAAGTTGACGACCGGTTCGACGCTACAATGCGTTTTGAATGGGTGCCCGTGCAATCAACCCACGGTACGCCGCGTATCGGTTGGTGATCCGGCAGTCGCGCATCCACCGGTTGGGCGTGTTTGCGTGCCAGCGAATCCCGCGCGGGCGCAAGGTCATCGAGTACGCAGGCGAGCGCGTCACCTCGACGGAGGCGCAGCACCGGGGGAATCCCAGCCTCCATTACTTTTTCGCATTCGCAAAGAACGTGATCATCGACGGATCACGAGGAGGCACTGGTGCCCAGTACATCAACCACTCGTGTGCACCCAACCTTCGAGCGCGGAGGGTGTTCGGGCACTTGTTGTTCTTCAGTGTGAGAGCGATCCGGAAGGGTGAAGAGCTGACGCTGGATTACAAGTATCGCGGTGTCAGAAAGGACGATTATCCGTGCGCCTGCGGCGCGCCCTCGTGCCGTGGCACGATGGTCATGGACCGCCGCGATACCCGGGGGCGCCGGGCACCGCGGCAAAGCACCGCCTAGGCGTTCTTGTACGGCAGCCTTCCGCCCTTGACGTCCTTCTTCGCAGGAAGATCCTTCTTCTTCGGTGCCATTGTCGCTCTCCTGTTGTGAGATGAATATGCCCGACTTGTCCACTCGTCGTTGCGCGTAAGGTGCACCAGGCCTGATTGACCGTGAGCCGCAGCACCCGTCCCTGACTCGTCGCGATGCCCGGGGGAGCCGGGCACCACGACGAGCCAGCGCGTGAAGCTACTATGCGTTCTTCTTCCCGCCCTTGACGTCCTTGCCCGCCGGCAGGTCCTTCTTCGCTGGCTTTGCTGCCCGAACCAAAGTGATGTTGTCGCTGCTCATCGTGTACTCCGCTCTCGATTGTCAGACTGCTGTTGGACTACTTCTTACGGCCGCCCTTGACGTCTTTCTTCGCCGAGAGATCCTTCTTTGTCGCCATGATGTGCTCCAGTCTTCCGTGCTCGTAGTCGTGCGCGCTGCGGGCTTCTAATCCGGCCAATTGGTCCCCGCCCTTGCTCCGTGGCCGGCAGGTTCGGTGGTAACTGGTCAGCCTCGGACCAGGGTCAAATTGTCGTTGGTGGCAAGCTTGCCGGGCCCTTTCGGTCCGTCAGCGGTGCCGGCGCCACCCTTGATGCTGGTGCTGGGAGGTAGATCCTTCGCGCTCTTCTTCGTCGCCATGGCTTTCTCCTCCAGCGCTCGCGCGTGCGAGTCCGTTCCAAACACTCGACGCTCACTCCCGCCAGTGACGCGCTGTCGCGGGGCGAGATCGGCAAGCGTGACGATGTCTTGTTTTGGTTGAGGCCGTGCTTTGTGTTTCACGCCCATGCCCAACTGCACGCGGCTTGCCACCCTGGCATCGAGAGGGGAGCAGCGCGCGATCGCGGCGAAATCCCAGGGATTTCAGAGGTACATCACGAACTGGGCGGAATGGATGGCATCGATTGGCCTCGAAATGAGGCTATTCGACGGTATCGAAATGAGGCCACGTGGCCTCACCGTGAGGCCGGCTTCGAAATCTCGCGGAGCTTGCGATCGAGCGTCGCCCGCGACACGCCGAGCTCGCGCGCGGCACGACGCTTGTTCCCTCCGACGTCTTCGAGCACCTGCAGGATGTGACGTGCCATGGCATCGCGGAGGGTGCGTCTCTTCGAGTTGCCGTTACTCGCAGCGGGCACGACGGGTGTCGCCTCGAGAACGCCGGTGCCCAGCATCAGATGCTCCTCGCCGATCACTTCGGCGGTCGCAAGTGCCACCGCCGCGTGCACGACGGTCGAGAGCTCACGCAAGTTTCCCGGCCAGCCATACGCCAGGAGCCGATTGGCGGCCGCGCGGTTGAGGCCAACGATCGCTTTGCCCTGGCGCTCGCTCGCGCGCTGAATTTCCGCCGCCAGCAGCACCGGCAGATCGTTGGGGCGCTCTCGCAACGAGGGCAGCGTGAGCGTGAAGCCGCTGATGCGGAAGAAGAGATCCTGCCGGAAGCGCTGCTCCCCCGCCCCGTTCATCGCCCGATGCGTCGCACTGATCACGCGCACGTCGGCGCGCTGCAGTGCGTCGGAGCCGAGGCGCTCGAACTCACCGTATTCGACGGCGCGCAGGATCTTGCTCTGCCCGGTGGGGCTGAGATCGGCTATTTCGTCGAGGAAGAGCGTGCCCTGATGTGCGAGCTCGAACTTGCCTTTGACCCGCTGGTGCGCGCCGGTAAACGCACCCCGCTCGTGCCCGAACAGCTGGCTGTCGAGCAGCGTATCGCTCAGTGCCGCAGCGTTGAACGACACGAACGGACCGCGGTTGCGTCGCGAGGAGTTGTGAATCGCGCGCGCCAGGATGGTCTTGCCGGCGCCCGACTCGCCGAGAATCAGGATCGGGAGATCGGTCTGCGCCGCGACTCGTGCCCGATCGAGACACGCCTGCATGATCGTGTCGCTGGTGTAGAAGTCACCGAGGGTCGCCGCGGTGTCGTCATAGGCGCGCGTTCGCGAACTCGCCATGCGTCACCGCGATCCGGCTGGCGCCTGCTGATTCGGAGGACCCGCCGAAAGCGACTCGCGCATCTGCCGCAACGGCTCGAGAGCGTAGCTCACGAGCGTTCGCTGCCCGACGATGACCGCGGCGCGGCCGGTCATCCCAGGCAGGACCGATCGCGGCGTCCCCTGCACGCCGACCGTATCGGCCCCGAGCTCTGCGAACGCCCGGAACGTGGGGCCGCGTGCACCGGCCGACGAGGCCGGACTGAGCCAGGTCAGCGTCCCGTACTGCGCGCCGTATCGCTCGTAAGGGAACGCGTCGTACAGCAGCTTCACCGGCTGCCCGATGTGGACGAGGGCGAGCCCTCGCTCTGGAAGCTGCAACTCCGCCTGCAGCGGCTGTCCCGTGCACACGAGCTCAGCGAGGCGATCGCCTTCGTCCACGACCGTGCCCGGGTTGCGGACGTGCAATGTCACGACCGTGCCCGCGCATGGCGCTTCTACCGACAACGTGTTGCCGTCTCTCAGGCGATCCTGATCGAGCACGCTCTTCCTCGCCTTGAACGTCGTCAACTCTTCGCCGATCGCGCGCTCTGTCTCCGCGTACGCGGCGGTGCGCGACGCGAGCTCGAAGGCGATACGAGCCATCGCATTGCGCGCATCGACCATCGCCGCGCGAATCACCTCGAGCTCCCCCGCAAGCTTCTCGACCTCGAGCTTGGCCCGGTTGGCGTCCATCGCGCTGAGGACGCCCTGATCGAATTCCTTCGTCCTGCGAGCCGCGATATCTTCGATCAAGCTCAGCTCGCGCTGCTTCACGTCAGCCTGACGCTGCAGGGCAACGATCCGCTGCTCGAGGCGCTGACGCTCCTGTTCATCGGCACGCTGCTGGTTTTCGTACTTCACCTTCTCGTTCGTCCGTCGATTGTTGCCGCCGGCAAGACGCGCATCGATCATGCCCCGCTCTGACACCCGATCGCCAACGAGCTCCGACGCCACCACGAAGAGCAGGTCGTGTTCACGAACGACCTGCGCTTCCACGACGTTCACCTGCGAGACGATCCCTGGATGAAGCGCCTTGATCGGATCGGCATCACGAACAGGAGCCAGGACGAAATTCGCGATGACCGTCTCTGGAACCCGTACGACGAGCAGCGCAACAAGCGCGGCGACGAACAGGGCGAGCAACACGGTCGATAACGCACGCGCCGCCCAGAGCGGCGGCGAGTCCTGCATGAACGGCGGCGGGGCGTTCGGTGACGGGCTCATGAAATCCCCAGCTGCTGGCTGGCAAGGTAGTAATACAGCCCTTGCCGCTTCATCAACTCTTCGTGCGTGCCCTGCTCGACGAGTCGTCCCTGCTCGAGCACGATGATGAGCCCGGCGTGCCGGACCGTACTGAGACGATGAGCAATGATGAACGTCGTGCGTCCACGCATCAGACTGTCCATGTTGCGCTGAACGAGCCGCTCTGATTCCGTGTCCAGCGAACTGGTCGCCTCGTCGAACACCAGCACCGGCGGCTTGTTGTAGAGCGCGCGGGCAATAGCGACCCGCTGCTTCTGTCCACCCGACAGCGCGAGACCCGTCTCGCCGATCCTCGTGTCGTATCCGAACGGCAGGCGCTCGACGAAATCATCGGCGCTCGCCATTTGCGCGGCCCAGATCACTCGATCCATGTCCGGCTCGTCCTCGCCAAAGGCGATGTTACGGGCAATCGTGTCCGCGAACACATACGCGTCCTGCAGCACGAAGCCGATCTGACGACGGAGGTCGCGGTAGTTCAGCGTCTTGAGATCCAGCCCGTCGAACAGGATCGCGCCCTCCGTCGGTTCGAGCAGGCCGGACAAACACTTCGCGAGCGTCGTCTTGCCGGAGCCGCTGCGGCCAACGATCGCGACGGTCTTTCCCGCCGGCACCTCCAGGGTGAGGTCCTGGAGAATCGGCGGCGCCTCCGGCCCACCGTATCGAAACCCCACGTGACGAAAGGTGATGTGCCCGGTCAGGCTCCGCACGGGACGCAGGCGCGAGCGGTCATGACCCTGCTCCGGTTCCTGCTCGAACACATCCTCGAGTCGATTGACCAGGACCTTGACCCGCTGCAGCGTGTCCCACAACAGGAGCAGGTTGGAGATGGGAACCGTCGCCAGCGTGAGCAGCGAATTGAACGCGACGAGGCCGCCGATCGTCAGTTGGCCACTCAGCACCTGCTGCGCGCCCGCCCAGAGAAACAGCCCCAGTCCCAGGAAGCTCACCGCTTCCACGGCTCCGTCGAAGCTCATCTCCAGGAAGTCGGCCTTGAACAGTTTGTGCGCCACACCCTGAAACTGTCCCAGCATCAGGTTGCGAAACATCGGCTCGCCGCCGACCGCCTTGACAGTCTCGATGCCCTTGATCGCATCGACCTGATACGAGTGATAGCGTCCGTACGCGTCCTCGAGCTCGTAGAATGTCGGGCGCAGCCACCGCACCGCCGAATACATCAGCAGCGCGTAGACCGGCGCCGTCGCCAGGAACACGGTTGTCAGCCACGGACTGTATGCCGCCATGATCACGACTGTCACCGTGAGCTGACCAACCGCCGTCACGCCGGCGATGCCGTGCTGGACCAGGACCTGGCGGGCCTGCCGCAAGCCATCGATGCGTCGCTGCAGATCGCCGGTCCGCCGCGTGGCGAAGTACGACATCGGCAGCGCCAGAAGGCGGCGCGTGATGAAGTCGAGTCCGGCGGCATCGACGCGAACCGCCACGAAGCTCAGAAGGTAGCGCTGGGCCAGCAGCGCGGCGACGATGAACACCATCGTGCCGCCAAGCGCCACGATCAGGAGCCTCAGCAGCGACAGATCCTGTTCGACCAGCACGCGGTCGACGATGATCTGCGTGAAGACCGGCAGCACCATCTGCAGGACGCTGACGACGACCGCAAGTGCGAGGACCCGTGCGAGTGACGCTCGATGCGGTTTGACGATCGGCCACAGCCACGCCAGGCTTCTGGTGGCGCGCGGGGCCTGCTCGAAAGCGGTGGTGTAATCGAAGAGCGCCGCGTATCTGGTCCAGCGCCGCTCGAACTCCTCGCGCGGGAGCCGGCGGAATCCGATCGCGGGATCGGCCACAAACGCATGGCGCTTCGTGACGTGATACAGCACCAGCCAGTGATCGCCGTCCCAGTGGCAGATGGCGGGCAGCGGCATCCGATCGAGGTTGTGCAGGGACGCCTTGACGGAGCGCGCGGCGAGGCCCAGTTCCTCGGCCGCACTGCAGAGCGATCGCAGGCTCGTGCCGTCGAGACCGGTGTTGACGAGTTGGCGGATACGCGCGAGCGACACCGTGCCGCCGAAGTGGTGCGCGATCATCGCGAGACTCGCGGCGCCGCAATCCATTTCATCGATCTGCCGCACGAGCCGCATGCGACGGACTTGCCGCCTGCGCTTGATGAAGCGGCCTTCATCCTCGAACGGCGCCTCCTCGGCACCACTCGTGTCCGCTTCATTCTGGTCGACCTGATCGGCATCGACCTGCACCTGCGCGCCGGCGCCTGCGGGAAGAAGCTCGCGGTCAACACCTTCTGGTGTCTTCGCCCGTCTTCGATAGTCGTACTGCGCGATCCGTTCGTTCAGCCGATCGCGAAACTCGGGAAGCTTGTCTGCGAGATGACGGACGGTGTCCGGGCTGAGCGCGAGCAGGCGGCACGCCGTGGTCGCTTCGACGGTCGCGGTGCGTGGCGCACCTGTCAGCGCAGCGGTCTCGCCGAAATACTGGCCGGCCTCGAGATCTCCGAGATACTCGGCGACGCCTTCGACGCGTCGCATCACACGGACGCGCCCCTGCTCGATCAGGTACATCGGTCCTGGAGGATCGCCCTCAGAGACGATGACTTCGCCCGCGGCGTAGACACGCGGCTCGAGTTCGGCGAGGACGATGCCAACCATCGCCTCCGGTGGCAGACGCGCGAACGCCGGGAAGTCTCTGAAGAAGCTTTGCAGCGTGTGATGTTTGAGCTGCAGCTCCAGGTACGTGCGGATGTTGGGATCGGATTCGATCAGCTCGGTGAATGCGGCTCGATCGAGCCGCAGCGCGAGGACGTCGCTGCTCGCACGGACGGTCGTCAGCCGGGGCCGGCCGTCGAGTAACTCGGCCTCGCCGAAGCTGTCGCCCGCGTGCAGCATGTTGAGCGGAACTTCGTTGTCCGGATCGGTGCGCTTGACGACGCGCGCCCGCCCGCTGACGAGGACGTAGATCGCATCGGCGGTCTCACCTTCGGCGGTCATGATGCCGCCAAAGGGAAACGATACGGTCTCGAACCGCCTCACGACGCGCGCGCGGGCGTCATCTGGCAGGAATCGCAGGATCGGAAGTTCGTCGAGGACGCCCGATTCAGCCACGTTGCCTCCGGCTAGGACGAGACCCGTCGCCGGCTGACGTGCTCGCGGGCGGCGCGATGAGCGATGTGATCGAGGAACGTCGTCCGCGCCCGCCTGGCCACATGCGGATCGTCGAGTGTCGGCACGGTGCGGTCAGTGACCGTCGTCACCTGATACCGGCCGTCCACGAGCAATGGGCCGATGACGCGCCCGGGTTCTGCTGCGAGCAACCGATGGCGATGCTCGGGCGGGACGTCGTCGAGAAATCCATGGGTACGAATGAGCGGGTGCCGAGAGAGTTCGGCGATATCCGAAAGCGACAAGCGATCCTCATTCACGCAGAGGAGCGCCTCACGCGCCGCACTCTCATCTGCAAAACTCAAGGTGTCGGTGTCGATTACGACCCACTCGACGTGATTGGCGTCGAGGACGTCCCGGAGCGCTGCGTCCGTCACGAGCGTCTCGGTTGCGGCGCAGTAGAGATCTCGAATCTCGAGAACGGCTCGCAGGCGCGCCAGCGTGTCCGACGCTGCGCGCCCCTCCAGCCAGTGGGCATGCTGCCGGGCAAGCCGCGCGGCCACTTCGGCGTGCGACACCGAGAGCACCGCGCGCGATTCGAACCTTGCGGCATCCATGGTGAACGCGGTCGCCGCCCGTCCTGCGAACGCCTGCTCGAACTCGTCGAACAGTCGCGAGCAGACTCCTTCTGCGAGAGCCGCGGACTGGAGTTGTCGCGGCGAGGGCCCGTAGCGATCGAGGATGTCTTCGAGGTCGTCACTCCACGTCTGACGGAGCACGCTGCGAGTGATGCAGGCCATCCACGCTTCTGGAGAGAAGCCACCGCGTTCGAGCCATGCCGTGACATCCGCACCGGAGATCAGATCGCGCTCGTAGCGAAACGATATGGCCGCTTGTTCGACCACGCTGGCTGGTGCAGGCAGGTTCTCAACGCTCGCACGCGTCGCGCACGCTAACCCTTGGGCGAGCCGTTTCTCGAATTGCGCCCAGTCGCCAAACACCATGGCGGCCAGGGCGACGTCGATCTGGAGGAAATCGATGCCTCCGAGCGTGAACGCGGCCTGTTGCCAGAACGCAGAGAGGGTGACGATATGGCCCGAGGCCGGCTTTGGTAGCTGAGACGCCGACGGATCGGGGCTCGGAGCGGCCCCGGCGGCCGCTCCTGTCGCTGACATTCTGTCGGTCATCCGAGGTTTGGGCGGATGCCGGATCCTATCATGCGGACCCCGGGGGTCCCGGGGGTTAACGAGGCTGTGGAACTATGCGGATATACGGCAGTGGCGACTTCCACCCCTCTGGATACGTCTTCTTCGCGTCCTCGTCCGAGACCGCCGGCAGGATGATGACGTCCTCGCCCTGCTTCCAGTTGACCGGGGTCGCGACCTTCCGCGATGCGGTCAGACGGCAGGAATCGAGGAGCCGCAGGATCTCGTCGAAGTTGCGGCCCGTGCTCATCGGGTACGTCAACATCGCCTTGATCTTCTTGTCGGGCCCGATGATGAACACGGACCGTGCCGTGGCGTTGTCAGCAGCCGTGCGGCCTTCACTCGTCTCGCCCGCATCGGCCGGCAGCATGTCGTACGCCCTCACGACCTTGAGCTGGGGATCGCCGATCAGCGGATAGTTGACGGCGTGTCCCTGCGATGCCTCGATGTCCTTCGACCACTTCTGGTGGTTGCTGACGCCGTCCACACTGATGCCGAGGATCTTGCAGTTCCGCTTGTCGAATTCCGGTTTGATCCGGGCCATATACCCCAGTTCGGTGGTGCACACCGGCGTGAAATCCTTCGGGTGCGAGAACAGCACCGCCCATCCGTCACCGATCCATTCGTGGAAGGCGATCGGTCCTTCCGTCGTCTCGGCGGTGAAGTTCGGGGCAACATCGTTGATACGCAGCGACATGACGTCTCCTCCTCTGATCAGCCTTCAATACTTATCACGTGCGTGGGGTCTTCTTCAGGATCATCGTCACGTGGCAGCTCTGCTCTGATTGTGACGCGTACATCAGGGCCGTGGTTGCGCATGCGATGCCGTATGAATCACGTCGGTGTGAACCGCCTCCGACCGGAGTTCCGCGACGAACGACGCGACCTGGCCTGCGAAGCGTTGTGGCTCCTCCCAATGCGGGCTGTGACCCGCGCCGGCGTACACAACGAGTCGTGACGTCGCGATCGCACTCCCGAGTGCGTCCTGTTCATTTCGTCCAGTGAACGTGTCGCGGTCGCCCCACACGAGCAGGGTCGGCACCGTCACATTCGCAAGGTCGGCTGCGAAGTCGGTCGTGAGATACGGCCGCAGTGCCGCGTGCCATACATGCGCGGGCACCTTCAATGACTCGCCCACGACGGTTTCGAGGAACTCCGGCGGGACCGGTTGAGCCAATGTGCTTTGCTGGAACGCTCGAGCGAAGCCGGGATCGATCGGATCCTTGAGCGTCGCAACCTCCTCGAAGAACGTGCGAACCTCGGCGTTCGCCGGCCGGGGCATGAACGCGCCGACGAGCACGAGCGCACGAACCCGGCCCGAGTATTCGACGGCAAAGCGCTGCGCGACTGTCGATCCCATCGAGTGGCCGACGATGACCGCGCGCTCGATGCCAAGCGCGTCCATGAAGCCGGCGACGTCGCGAGCGAACACGCGTGACTCGTAGTCGCCATCCGGCTTGCTCGAGTCGCCATGTCCGCGTTGCGTGACCGCGAACACGCGCAGCGAGTGCGGCAGGTGCGGAAGCACCCGCTCGTACGATCGCCAGGAGTCTGTGTACCCGTGCAGGAGGATCACCGGCACTCCGTTGGTGTCGCCTTGCTCGACGTACGCCAGGCGCGTGCCGTCCGTCAGCTCAACGTGCTTCAACGCACTCGATCGATCGACTGCCGCGCTCCGTGCGTCCATGATCCGCGACGACGTCAGCGTGATGTCCGCGCGCTTCCACGCGACGTCAAAACGCTGCTGCACCTCGCGCGCCTCGCTCGGCTTCTGCTGCGCTTCGAGGCTCCTGGCCAGACCGAAGAGCGACCATCCGTTCTCTCGAAAGCGCGTCAGGTCCTCCCGATAGACCACTTCTGCCTCCTCCGGCCGGCCGGCCTCGAGCAGGATCGCGCCGAGAATCTGGCGCGGCGGGTGATGCCAGACTGGTGGCTCGTTGTACGGAATGCCGTCTTCGATCTTCACGGCCTCGTTGAGTGCAACGATCGCGGCGTCGGTATTTCCTCGACGCAGGCTGAGCTCGCCGTCCAGGATGCGCGATGCGATCTGCAGGTTCGTCAGCATCGGCATATCCTTCAGCTTCGTCTCGAAGGCCTGGTGCTTCATCACCGCTCTCAACGACGTCAGCTCAGTCGCCGCGGCATCCAGCCGGCCGCGCGCGACAAACGCCAGGCCGCGTCCGTAGTTCCAGACCCCGATCGCGTACGGCTCGTTCGCGGGAGGCTTGGGTTCCGTCAACAGTTCCTGCCACATCCCGAAGCGCGCATAAGCCAGCATCGGTGTCACCGGATAATCTGCCGTCCACGCCAGCGCGCCAGCATGGTGGTGCGGCACTTTCTCGGCCAGCCTTCTCGCCGTATCAACGGCCACCGCGCGTCGGCCTTCGAACGTCGCCGCCGCCCACAGGAAGTGCAGGTTGTGCGGGTAGTAGCTGACCGGATACAGACCCTGCGCCTGACACTGCGCGAGGTAGTCCTCGTCAGCCGCGATCGCCCGCACGTTGACTTCCGCCGCATCGGCGTAGCGACCGACGCGGATGTAGATGTGTGCGGGCATGTGGACCATGTGTCCAGCGGATGGCATCAGCGAGCCGAGACGATCGGCGCTCGCTTCTGCCCTGTCGGGATCGGCCGAAGCCTCGAGCAGGTGAATGTGGTAGTGCAATGCACCTGCATGGTCAGGCTGTCTCGCAATGACGGTTTCGAGCACGGTGAGGAGGCGTGCCGTCTCGGGCCTGGCAGTACCGTCCTTCTGCCAGTAGTCCCACGGCATCGTGTTCATCTGGGAATCGACGAAGAGTGTCTGCACGTCAGGGTCGTCTTCAAAACGGCCGGCGGCCTGCTGCATCGCTCCGGCGTAGGCGCGGTCGAGGGCGGCGCGATCGCCTGTGCCGTCGGCGGCGTAACGCTGCGACAGCGCCTCGATGAGTGCCTGCTCGCGGGGGGTCGCGCGACTGGACAATGCGCGCGCCTGCCGGATAGCGGAGTAGGCCTGCCGGCCGTTTTCCTGCGTCATTGGCGCATTGAGGTTGGGACCAAGCGCGATCGCCCGCCCCCAATGCGCCATCGCAAGACCGGGATCCAACCGCGCCGCTTCGCGAAATGCGCGAATCGCCTCGGCGTGGTTGAACGCATACAACAGGCGCAGTCCTTGATCGAAGAAACGCTGCGCCTGGGGCACAGCGGTCGTGACCGGCATGTGCAACGTCCCCAGCCCGGTGAGCTCGGGGGCGATCGGTCCGCCTTCCTGTGCCGCTGACGTCGCCGGAGCGATCAGGATCGCTGCCACAGCTGACGCCAGAACTGTTCTGAACACTCTTCGCACCATGATGATTCCCTCTACTACACTTCCGTAGCGGCGGGTCTTGAGACCCGCCGTTCTGAGTTACTCGCCGGTGTTCTTATCCTTCTTCGGGACCACGAGCTCGTTCTCCACCGAGAACACACCGGTCACCTCACGAGCACGCACTTCTGCTATCCGCTTATCGCCCTCGTTGTCCACGACGCCGAACAACGTGGTGTGCCCGTTCCGCACGACGATATGAATCGAATACATGCCGAGCGGTTGAAGCATCCCGTGGAATCGCTGCGAGTCGTAGATCTCGCGACGAATCTGATCCGGCCCACCAGGCGCATACCGTGAGAGGAACGCGTCGGTGTAGATGCGATAGAACGTCGCCCAGCGGATGCGGTCGTCGTTCTGCGACGCCGGCAGAAGCTCCACGCGATTGGCCACTTCATCCACTCCTGACGTCCGCTTCGTCACGGCTTCGGCCGCGTGCCTCAAGCTGCCGTGATACGCGTAGCCGGTCAGTGTGACCACGCCGCGATCGACGTCGAATGCCATGAAGTCGAACACGCCGTAGTACGGCAGTCGCTCGAGCGCCCGCTGCACCGAGCGCGTCGTCTCACGAGCGCTCAGCGACTGCGCGCTCGACCCGACGCCCGCGATCGGCACGCCGCCAAGGATGGTGACGATCGCGATGAGTCGACTGATCGTTCGAGTTCCCGTGGTCCCCATCATCGTCCTCCTGCACTCTCGCTGAGAATCCATTCGCGAGGGTGCGACTGCATAACCGGGCGCGGCTCGTCTTCCACGACGGACCCGACGCAAGGTTCGCCTGCGATGACGCGACCGGTGCTATCGAGCTGCACCAGGTCGCAGCCGCGCACGCGCGTGCCCGCGAAGTCCGCGACGTAGACGACCGTGATCTCGCGAGACTCCGGGTCCCACGCGATCTCGTCGAACTCCGCTGGAACCGAATGAAGCCCGAACGGCAGTGCCCCCCAGTGACGCTTCATCGCATCCTTCCGATCGAGCCGCGGTCCCACGCCGTCGCTCCAGACGCCGAAGCGGGTGTCGTCTCGATGCATGGCCAGCAACGTGTCGAAATCCGCGTCGTTCCAGCACGACAGCCACAACTCCGCCCATCTGATCGCTTGCCTGCGCGTAAACATGTCGCCTCCCTGTCCCCTTTGATGTCGCTCAAGAACGTTGCGACATGCGACACAGAGAGCGAGCGACGTGCCACGCCGAAGGATGTCACGCGTGCAATCGGATAACTTTCAGTTGCATCAATGAGTTAAGTGAGTTGCGATGGGGCGGATGGCGGTCCCTAAATCGACGGGCGTGCCGATATTTCAGCACCCGTACTGAAATACCGGCAGCAACTTGACTGCGATCAATCTTTCAACCCCTGAATGCCGAGCTTTCGCATCCTCGACCAGACGGTCGATCGCCGCATACCGAGGAGGCGCGCGGCACCCTGGGGTCCTGCGAGCACACCGCCTGTTCTCGCCAGCGCACGCTGGATGTGCTGCCGCTCCATCTCCGCGAGCGTGAGGAAGACATCTGATTCAACGGACGAGGACCTGCGGTCCAACGCGCCGATGTGTTCATCCTGGATGACCGGGCCCTCGCAGAGGATCACTGCGCGCTCCATTACGTTGGCGACCTCTCTGACGTTGCCCGGCCATGCGTACGCCGCGAGCCGCGCGGCGGCGAGCGACCCGATCCGATCGACGCTCTTCCCCATCCGGCGTGCGAACTCGGTGACGAAGTGCCCTGCCAGCAGCGGCACGTCCTCCCTGCGCTCGCGCAACGGGGGAATGTGGATCGGAAAGATGTTCAGTCGATAGAACAAATCCGAACGGAACGCCCCGCGCTGCACCTCGGCCTGCAGATCGCGATTGGTCGCGGCGATCACCCGGATGCTCACCTTCGTCGGCCGCGTGCCGCCAAGCCTCTCGACCTCCTGCTCCTGCAGCACGCGCAGCAGCTTCACCTGCACATCCAGCGAAAGCTCCCCGATTTCGTCGAGGAATATCGTCCCGTTGTTGGCCAGCTCGAAGCGTCCACGCTTTTGCTGCACGGCGCCAGTGAACGCACCTCGCTCGTGGCCGAACAGCTCACTTTCGGCGAGGCTCGACGGCAGCGCGCCGCAGTTGACCTTCACCATCACACCGTCGCGCCGGCGGCTCAAGCGATGGAGGGCGCGCGCGATCAACTCCTTGCCCGTGCCTGTCTCACCGAGCAGCAGCACCGTGGAATCGGTATCCGCGACGCGCTCAATCGCCCGGAACACCTGCTTCATCGCCGGTGACTGTCCAACGATCTCGCCGAAGCTCCCCTCGACCTGCAGTTCTTCCTGCAGGTAGACGTTCTGCGACTCGAGTTCCTCTGCGCGCTTGCGATCCGTGATGTCGCGCGCGATAAACGTCACCGCGGGCTCGCCGTTGATATCTACGCCAAGCAGACCAGTGCGCCCTTCGAACCATCGTTCACCGGCCCGGACGCTCAACGAGTATTCGATGGTCTGGCTGGCTCGCGTCTGAATCGTCTGCCGCACGATCCGGAGATGCGCATCGGCCACCGAGGCCGGCAGAACGTCGTGGAACCGCTTGCCCTTCATCTCCGATGGCGCGCGATACAACAGGTCTTCGCGGGAGGTCAGAATCTCGAGATAACGCCCATCTCTGTCGACGACGAACACGAGATCCGGAAGCGCGTTGAGGACCGCGGCAAGACGGCTCTCGCTCCGTTCCAGATCGGCGGTGCGCGCGGCGACGAGATCTTCCAGCTGGTTCGCGTACAGTTCGACTCGCTCGCGGAGCTGCGCCTGTCGCATCGCGACGGCGAGCGTGCTCGCAATCTGCTGCGCAATCTCGATTGGCTCGCGTCCAAAGGCATCCTCGGCGGGAGAGGCCACATTGAGCACGCCAATGAGATCACCATCAGCCAGCAACGGTACGTTGATGAACGATCGCAGGCCGGATGCCCCGAGCGTCGCGATCACCCCGGGTGCGTCCTCCCACCTGACAATGCTGCGGACGATACCGGCCTGGAGATCCTCGAGGGCTCCGAAGGTGTCGATCGGAATGATGGCGCCCTCGCGAACCTCGGTGGGCACGTCGTCGTGCAGGGCGATGATCTGCCCGCTCTTTCGCACCGTGTCGAGCAGGGCGACGCTGACTCGCCGGCAGGCGATCAGGCTCTGGACGTGGCGAATCGTCGCGTGCGCGATCTGACGCGACGACCGCGAACCCAGGATGTCGAGATGAATGTCGTGCAACACCTGCAGGCGCTGGTTGTACTGGCGGAGCGATCGATCCGAGTGATGCCGTTGCGTGACGTCGCGTTGGATTCCAAAGTGACCCGTGACGCGACCCTGCCCGTCGTAGAAGCAGAGGTAGTCGCCTTCGATGGGGACGGGCGTCCCATCGACGCGGCGTTCGTCGGTCTCGATGTGCAGCCGGCCGTGATCGAAGAAGTCGCGCCAGATTCGCCGGCCGTACGCCAGGTCGTGCCGGAAGAGATCGGCCGGCGTCGTCCCCAGGAACGCCTCGCGCGTGGCGCCGTACTGCGCCAGCATCGCGTCGTTGACTTTTGTCACGCGCTGGTGCTCGAAGATGTAGTCGAGCGCCTTCTCCTTGTCGATCGAGTCGTCCCAGACGACCGGCTCATCGAGCATCATGAAGAAAAAGCCGTCCAGCGACTGAGAAAAAAACAGCTCCAGGCGATCGTCGGGTTCCATGGTGTACTCTCTCGCGAGAGGCGATGACCGAAGCAACACTCGAGCTAGGCGCGATTCTTGAAGCCGCAGAACAGGCGGCGGCTGCGCAGGATTTTGTCTCGGCTGAGCGGCATTTGCGTCAAGCCGCCGAACTGCAGGAGATACGTCTCGGTCCGGGGCATCACGACCTCGCCAATACTCTGAACAACCTCGGTATTGTCTGTGAACACCTCGGCAAATCGGCTGACGCCGAGGCGTGCTATCGCAGAGCGTATCGCATCGCCAGCACGTCGCTCCCGCCGGAGCATGCGCTCGTCCAGACGAGCGGACAGAATCTCAGGGACTTCTGCGCGGCGATGGGCAAGCCGTTCGAGTTGCGAGAGCCGCAATCACCAGCGCTCGATACCTTCACGTCCGAGTCGCCGGCATCAAAGGCTGCGGCGCCGGAGCCGCCACTTGCGCCCAGGCCGCAGCCGGCGCCCGTGCGACCGCCGAGACCCACAGAGGTCCGCGTTCCAGAGGCGCCCGCGCGTCCGCCGACCGCGGCGATGCGTACCGCGTCAGCCGTGTCAGCGCCCTCGAGTCGTCCGACCGCGGCGATCGTCATCGGCGCGGTGCTGCTGCTCGGAGTGGCAGGGTGGTGGTTCGGATATCGCGACTCGCCCGGATCGACAGCGCCCGCCTCGTCGCGCGCCGAGACAGCACCGCCACGCGAAGAGCAAGTTGCGCCACGCGAACAGCCGGCACCGCCTGCCGTGAGCGCTGCTCCTGAACCGACAGCACCGGCGGCGACGGCGAAGCCGTCGGCCCCTGTTCGCGGCGACGTGTCACTGGCGGACGCGAAGTTGTGTCGCTCGCTCTCCACGTCGAACTGGGCGTGCACGCCGGCGACGAGCCCCGCGGCGCCAGGCGTCTTCTTCTTCTACACGAGGGTGCAGTCGCAGCGTGATACCACCGTGCAACATCGCTGGTTGATGAACGGACGCCTGCTGAGAAGCGTGAACCTTCGTGTTGGCGCGAATCCGGGCGCAGGCTACCGGACGTACAGCCGCAACACCGTGATCGCAGAACGTCGTGGCGACTGGACGGTCGAGTTGCGGAATGCGGAGGGAGCGCTCCTCCACGAGGAGCGCTTCACCATTCAGTAGGTCGGGCCTATTGCAGTTCGGCGCCCGACTCGCCGAGCACGAAGCTGTCCTCGGCTGTCGTGCTCTCTGCGCTGGCCGGAGCCGCTGCGGCCTTCGGTCGCGGCTTGGGCGCCTTCTTCTTCTTGCGCGCTTCGGGCTTGTGAGCGGCCTTCGTTGCGGGCTTCTCTGCAGCGGCCTTCACCGGAGCCGGCTTCGCCTGCTTCGACGCCGCCTTCTTCCGCGCTTTACCAAGCTTGGTCTCGGCCTTGGTCGCTCGCTTGGCGGCCTTGTCGTACGCCGCGCGCGCGTCATCGGCTGCACCGCGCGCCTGACGCGCAGACTTGCTCGCCAGCTTGAATTCCTTCTTGGCTTTCTTGAGCGCGGCCTTCGCCTGCTTGACGACCTCGTCAGCCGCATCGGCCTTCTTCGCGGCGTCCTTGTGTGACCGCTCGGCGACCGCGACGCGATCCTTGGCCTGCTTGGCGGCTGATTCCTTATCCTTGCCCTTCATCGCTTCAACTCTCGCTTTCCGATGTGCAACTCACGATTACGTGCGTTGGCCACTAGTTCGTTGCGAAGCAGTACAGATACCCGTTGCCGCCGGTGGCGACGAGGTTCTGCTGCGAGCACCCGCGTGAGGGATGTGCTGAGTTCCACGAAGCCCCCGTCGCGCCGCGTCCCATGCGATCGACATGCCCCAGCTGACCCGATCCGCTGCCCTCACTCGCGCTCGTCCAGTTGCCGCAGGTCGTGTCGCCTTCACCAAGCTGCAGCGTTCCATCGGGCTGTGAGCCCGTCAGGATGTCGTGCTGATTCGGCGTATCTCCCACACCATTGACGACCGTGCCTTTTTCCGTGAGCGCGGTGTCCTTCTTCAGGTTGTTGGCGTCCGAGTGCAGGTCGGCAACGCCCTTGGCGATCATGACGCCCTTGACGTTGTACCAGGGACCGTTGCCGATGCGATCCTTCGCATTGACTCCCGGCTTCCCGTCCGCGCCCTTCGTGCTCAGATACGCATGCCAGGTCTTGCCGCCTCCACCTGCCGCGGCGCCCAGCGTCTGACAGATCTTGTCCGCTCCCGCGAGTCCGCCCAGATTCGCTCCGTTGCCGGAGCCGGCGCTCGTCACGAAAAAGCTCATCTGATTCTGCTGCGCAGACACCCGGAACGACACCGTCGCTGTCATCACCATCACGACGACCGCGACTGACATCCACTTCACCATTGCCATCTCCTCCGAAATCGCACACCCGGGGGGAACCCCGAGCCGGCGATCATAGCTTAGGCGCGGGGCGACCGCGCTAATTTGCAACGACGGTGTAGCAGAGGAATTCGGACGCCTTCGCTTTCGCTAACACTTTTCGCAGATCGAGATGATTCGTAGGCTTTCCGTCGAGCAGCTCACCCATATGGACGAAGAAACCCAGCACATCCTGCAGCGGATTGCCGAGATCGAGGTCGAACTCGCAATAGGTATGGGGTAAATCCGGCGGCGGAATCGCCACCACCGCCTGCATCGACGGACGTCCCTCTCCTCGGAAGCTCGAAAGTGTTGTGAACCGCGCCTTGATCTCGGGCGGCTCTGGAATGCCACTGAGCAGCCGGCCGTGGACCGCCGCCTTCGGCGTGCCTTCAGCGTAGAACGGCTTCGTCTGATCGTTGGACAAGACCTGCAGTCTGTCGACCAGTGCGCGATCGACTTTCGCGTACATCCGATCGTTGCCGACGTAGTAGATGTCGTGCACGAGTTCCACGAGCGGCGCGCGCGTCGTCGGTCGTGTACGCAGGCTGGCGAGCAGATTCAACAGGCACGCTTGACGCGTCGGGCGACGGCTCGCGTCTTCTACCCAATCGGCCGCTCGCATGTCGTCGATGACGGAGCGATCGAGGAGCTGACGGATGTCGGGATCGCAGCCATCCAGATCGACACGCACGCCACGCTCGTCCAGTTGTACGTCGATCGTCACCACCGCGTGACTATCGTGCCCGACGTCGGCGACAGTGAACTTGCGCGGCGTCCGCGCCTCTTCGATCTCCACTTTGAGCCTGTAGAGTCCTTCGGTCAGCGCGTGCGCGTTCACGCCCCGCAGGATCAGCGCGCCATCTTCGACGGCCACATCGAGCTTGAACTGTCCCGGGTCCCAACCCTGGACGCGGCGAATGCTGTTCATGCGCTCGCGCGTCGCGGCGCTCGCGGCATCGAACGTGATGCCCACCGTGCGCTCGATGGGATCGGGCTCGTCGAACTCGATTCCACCGGACAGCTGACGCTTGAGCGGAAACGGTTTGCCGTTCCGCCGAAACCGAACCTCGATGTATTCGTTCATAATCGCCTCGAATGTCCTGAAAACTCTGCTACAGTCTCACATCCCGCTGGACACAACTACTCAAAAGGCGGGGTCTGAAAGGAGCACATCGATGCCGAGTGACGCGACCCTGGCCATGCAGAAGGAGATCATCGCGAACCAGAAGAAGATCCTCGCCAACCAGCAGCGCATTCAACGCAACCAGTCCAAGTTGGACAAGATCGTCACGAACCAGCGAAAGCTGGATCAGATTCTGGCCAACCAGAAAGCGATCCTCGCGAAGCTTCGTTAGCGGCGGACGCGCGCACGTGCGAACGCGCGGCGACGACGGACGAGCAGCGTCGTCCACAGGAAGCCAGCTAGCAGAAACGGAACCAGGTAGATCGCGAGCATGACGGGCGACGGCCGCTGATCGTAGGTCGCCTGCACGTCCGCATCGACGCTCACCCGGCCGGACGCGCTCTCGACATCGACGTGCACCGCAAAGCGTCCCTCGTGATCCATGACGAGGGTGGCAAACTGACGCGATGGGTCGTGATTGACCGGAGCGGCGCGAGCCATCAGCGGCGCACCTTGCCGGTCGAGAGGCCGGATCGTCACGACAGCCTGCACGCCGGGCGGCACCGCGTCACCCGATCGAACGGTGTCGATCATCACCCAGAACTGCCCACCGGCCGACCCATCGTCAGTCGTGTCCGGATCGGTCCACACGGAAATGCGATACCGGCCCAGCAGTTGATTCGACACGATCGGATACGGCGGACCGTCGTGGGCCGAAGCAACGGTGGCCACGAGGAGCAAGCCGCACGTCAGCGAGATGAAAACGATGGAGCGGGCCGCGCACGTCATCCGGGAAACGCGACCGCTCGCATGTCCATCGGCTGCGATGTGATCCACAACGCGGCGACGGTAATCGCGATCGTCACAACGGCCCACGGAATCGTCGCCAGCACAGGTCTCTCGACAAAGTCTCGCTCTGAAATCAAGTACGCGAGCGCCAGCGATCCGGCAGCCCCGATCAGAATCACGCCAACCTCGATCGGAAACACGAGTCCAGGTCGCATTCCGGTCAACTGCCACAGCGGCGTACCGAGTGCCGCCCACCCGATCAGATCGAGCGCTGCTGACTGCGCCACGGGAATCACGGTGAGGACACCCGTGAGCAGATGAAATCCGTAGTGCGCGAGCCACACGCCGAAGCCGAGCGGCACGAGCGCATAGGCGTACCGCGTGACGACGTCGAGCGACGACGACAGCCGGGTGCGCGTGAGGCCAGCGGTCAGCACCCCCGCGATGGCGAGAAGGACGACCGGAATGACAATGAGGACAATGGCAAAGAGGGCGGCCAGGACCGGGCCCTCTGACTGCACGCCAAGAACGTCGACCAGAGCTTGCTCCATCGCGCGAGCTGGAGCCGTCATGCCGAGCGCATTGATCAGGCCACCGAACACGAAGATGACGACAAGCGCGGCGACATCACGCCGGCGCGGCAACCATCCAATGCCAGACCTGCGGCGAGGATCGACCAGTTCCAGTCCGGGCACGCGTGTCGCGATCGCAATGTTGTCGTGTGGGCAGGCCTGGACGCAGTCGAGGCAGAAAGTGCAATCGAGGTTGCCGACCTTGGCCGGGAGGAACAGCGCCAACTCGCACCCGCGTCGCAGGACTCGAGCCGGAACGGCGTCATCTCGTCGACCCTTGATGCAATCAACTGTGCGACACGTCCGGCACGTCTCCGGTTGTCGCACCTGCAACTCGAGCGGCGACATCGTCGATGCGACGAAACTGAACTGACCGATTGGGCAGAGATACTTGCAGAAGGTGGCGCCGGTAAAGAGGAGATCGACCGCCAGCGCGGCGGCAAAGTATCCGAGGACGAGCCACGCCGTCGCGCGAGGTAGCGACCACAGGTCGAAGAGCTCGTACGTAAAGAGCACTCCAACGAAGAGCGCGATCCCGATCCATTTCACGCGGAGCCATCGCGGCCATCGGTGCAGAGGCGTCAGCCACCGGCGGCCTTGATCACGAACAAGGACAAACGGGCAGGCGGTGCAGAAGAAGTTACCGGCGACGAGCAGCGCGAGGATGAGCCATCCGCGGTACTGCACCCACGACACAACCGTTGCGAGATTGGCGGGCGCAACTTGAGGGCCGAAGAGGCCGTGCACGACGAGCACGGCAGCGACGAGGAGGAGAACGGTCTGCAGCGACGTGCGGGCGTACCGCCACCGCAGAAAGGATCCGACAAGAGGCCACCGAAGAACGTCCGATGGCGTGGGGTTCGTCACACGGACGCAGCTACCCCGTGGTCCCAGTTACACGTGCACCGCTGAGCCGCCGCGTCGGACTTCGTCGGAAACATGTGGTAGTACATCGCAATCACCATCGGGATGAAGACGATGGTGTTGTAGAACAGGTGAAGTTCGACGCGAGGCACCCACATCTGCACGATGCTCGTTGGCACGGGCCGTCCACCGAGGTTATAGCCAGTGGTCGCTTGAGCAAGCAGCAGGAAGTGTTCGATGTGATGGAAGAACTGGATGGCGAGGGCGATGGTCCACCACTTGCGATCGATTCCCGTGAAACCTGTGCGCAAGGTCCACAGCCCGATGAGCATCACGACGGCGTAGCCGTAGTGCAGCGTTTCCGACTGAATCACCCAGGGGAAGAAATAGCCGACGATTCCGCGCGCCTCCGGAACCGGCCAGGCGAGCGCGTAGATCTGAAATCCCTGGATCAGATGCTCTCCCCAATGCGCGAGCACGATCAGCATGAACAGCCGCAGCGCGAGCTCGTGTTGAGAGCTATTCAGGCGCTCCATCAAAGGGGCATCAACACGGACGCTGGCGGCATGGGCTACGCTCATCTGGTTCTCCGGCATGTCAACGGGTTCAGCGACGAGTTCAGGTAGAAGTATAGGGGCGCCGCTGGACAGCCCCAATCCTACAAACACACTATGGCGACCTGCCGACCACACGGCCAGAATCGACCGTCATGAGGGCGATCCGCCTGACTGCATCGATCTTCATCCTGATCCTCATCGCCATGACGGCGATGGGCTGGATCTGGACCGGGACGCATCAGCCACCGGCGCAGGCCGCCGCGGCGCGCATCGTCCTCGCGCTCGCGGCACTGGCCGGTATCGGTGGCCTCGTCGCATTGTGGCGATGGCCCAGGCGCATATAGATGGCACACAAACAGGCGGCAGGGCTCTTGTTGTTCAGAGAAAGCGTCGGCACGCTCGAAGTGCTGCTCGTCCACCCCGGCGGGCCGTTGTGGGCTGGTAAAGACGAGGGAGCCTGGTCGATTCCCAAGGGTGAGATCGAGCCGAACGAAGATGCGCTGTCGGCAGCACGACGCGAGGTCGAAGAAGAGACGGGCGCGCGCCCCTCTGGCAACTTCATCGTGCTCTCGCCCTTCCGTCAGACGGGCGGGAAGATCGTGCATGTATGGGCGATTGAGAGCGACTTCGATCCGGCCTCGCTCACGAGCAATCTGTTCGAGATGGAATGGCCGCCCAAGTCGGGCAACCGGCGGTCATTTCCCGAAGTCGATCGCGCGGCGTGGTTCGATCTCGAAACCGCTGGAAGAAAAATCCTCCCGAGCCAGGCGATCGTTCTGCAACATCTTCAGGACCGGATCAGAGAAACTGCCGGGCGGGCGCCGCAGGCGATTCGCGAAAACTGACGACTGCGCGATAGCCGAGCACGAGGAACATCACCAGCACGATCAACTGCGAGATCCCAAACGGGGGCTCCGACTGGGTCGGGGCCAGTTCTCTCAGCGCCGGCACCTTCTGGAACGTCTG
The DNA here is from genome assembly GCA_963772955.1 of uncultured Acidobacteriota bacterium. GTDB lineage: Bacteria > Acidobacteriota > Vicinamibacteria > Vicinamibacterales > UBA2999 > Gp6-AA40. Next base: position 135,046 of record CAVYZF010000004.1, read on the forward strand.
CACGATCAGCACGAACACGTTCAAATAGAGCGATAGCACCGCCGTAACCACATACGTCTGGCGCCAGCCGCCTGCGAGGCCATACCGGTAGCGAGCAACGCACGCGATCGCGAGCGCGACGAGCGAGATCGCTCCGACGATGTGCGATGGCAACACTCGATCGACTGGGAAGCCATAACCGGTGAGGTTGGTCACGATGGTTGTCAGAAGAAACAGGCCGGTCCAGCCGTCGAGTCTCTTGCCGCTCAGCAAGCCTCCGAGGACGACCAATCCCGTAATGATTCCGATCAAGCTGATCACGACGTGGACCAAGGTAAAAAGCGCCATGGGAATGACTCCGTTGCGGGCGAGCGTACCACAGCCGTACGAGACGAAGTTGTCCTGCGACCTCGATCAGCTCGGCTACACTGACGCACGCCTTCAGCCGCACAGCGAGATGACGCCAGAGCAAGCCGAGATCTGGACGAGGGCGATTGGGACCAGACGCTGACCGCGATTCCGCAACTGCGACTACACAACCAGTGCATCACCCGAGCGGCCCACCGCCAGCCCGCCAATCTGGTGGCGTGGCTCGGCGCGGTGCAGGCGCAGGAGTTCGGCCCGGCCAAGTGGGGACTTGGGCTGCGCCTGCCAGAGACAACCACTGACAGCTCCATCGACAAGGCGTTCGATGCCGGTCGAATTCTGCGCACACATGTGATGAGACCGACATGGCACTTCGTCGCGTCGGCCGACATCCGTTGGATGTTGGAACTGACGGCGCCGCGAGTCCATCGAACGATCGGGCACTACTGTCGCAAGCTGGGGCTGGGTCCTGAGGTGTGCACGCGCGCCACCAGCATCTTCGAACGCGCGCTCGATGGTCAGGCGCTTACGCGCCCTGAGCTGAACCTGCGCCTCGAACGCGCCGGCATGGGTGCAAAAGGGATCTCGCTCGCAATGCTGACGATCTTCGCGGAGCTCGAGGGCGTGCTCTGCAGCGGCCCGCGCCGCGGGAAGCATCACACTTACGCGCTGCTCTCCGCGCGCGCACCGGATGCCAGACGCCTATCGCGCGACGAATCTCTTGCCGAGCTCACCGCTCGATTCTTCCGCAGCCACGGTCCGGCAACGATGAGCGACTTCGTGTGGTGGTCGGGTCTGACCATGGCCGACACGAAGCGCGGACTCGAGATGAATCGCGCGAAGTCCGAGGTCGTCGATGGATGCACGTATTGGACGGTTGGGAACACGTCGCGTCCTGGCCCAGATCGAGCCAACGCTCACCTGCTGCCGATCTACGACGAATACCTCGTGTCCTATCGCGATCGCGAGGCCGTTCCACACGGCCCGACGGTCGTGAAATCGCGTGCTCGCGAGTCGGTCACGTTCCAGCACGCGCTGGTGATCGCCGGCCAGGTTGCAGGCACCTGGCGGATGCCGAAGACGTCCGACGGCGTCGCCATCGACGTTTTTCCCTTGCGAAGGCTCACGAAGCCGGAGCGGGGTCAGGTCAACGCAGCCGGCGAACGCTACAGCCGGTTCGTTGGCGCACCCGTGACGGTCTCGATCGCCAAATAACGGCCTCACATCCGATCATCCACCCCAGTTGCGCTAAGATGGGCGTCGTCTCCATGCACCGCTCAAGTTGGGGCTCGTGCGCAGTTGCGGTGGCCCTTCTGGCCATTCAGGTCGGCGTGTCGGCGCTCGGCGTGATCGGCATGTGTGTGGACCGGCCGCATACTCACGGCGGCATCCCGGCGCCTGACTGTTTGATGCACACGTCGCAGCCGGCCAGCACGGCGCCAGAAGCGTCGAATCCCGGCCATCATCATCACCACGACAGCAGCGTACCAGCCAACACCGCTCAACTGGCGTGCAGTTGTTCATCTGATCCGCTGACGCTGCTGACGACTGACATCGCGGTGCTACCGATCGGCGTCTCGGTCGGTCTGCCGGATCTCGTCGCTCTCTCGTCGCCTGCACGCGCGCAGTCAGCTCCGGAAAGTCGGCGCGCTCCGATCTCTCCACCTCCGCGACCCTCGCTCTCCTGACAACCAAGCGGATATCCAGGCGGGGCTGAAGCCCCGCCTCTACGTGTCGGCGTTGTCGCCGGCGGGTTCCGTTTTCCTTGAACGGCAGGTCTTTAGACCTGCCAAGGTGGGGAGTCATGAAAACAGGGTTATGGGGCTGCCTCGTTTTGGCAGCCTGCTGCGCCGTGGCATCCGTTCGCACGGTGCACGCGCAGGAAGCGATCAATTTCGCGAGCGTGAGCGGGCGTGTCACCGATCCGCAGGGCGCCGTCGTGCCTGGCGCCAGGGTCAGCGCACGACAGACGGAAACCAACATCGTCTCTGAAACCGTGACGAACACCGAGGGACGATTCCGTTTCCCGTATCTCAAGGTCGGTATCTACGAGCTGAAAGTACACGTCGACGGGTTTGCCGACAGCATCCGAATACTCAGGGCGTCCGTGGGCGCGGCGTTCGACATCACCGTGCCGCTCGCCGTGGCAGGGCTCGACGCGAGCGTGACCGTCTCAGCGGAGTCGCCGCTGCTCGAGGCAGCGCGCAGTCAGATCGCGGGCACGGTTCCACAGTCGGAGGTCCAGAGCCTTCCGATGAACGGTCGCAACTTCCTCGATCTCGCACTCCTCATTCCAGGTGTCTCGCCGACCAACATCGGCAGCACGCAGCTCTTCGCTGAAACATCCGCAGTTCCAGGTCAGGGGATCTCGATTGCCAGCCAGCGCAACCTGTCCAACAACTTCATCGTCGATGGACTGTCTGCGAATGACGACGCTGCGGGCTTGAGCGGGATTCCATATGGAATCGACGCCGTCGAACAGTTTCAAGTCGTCACATCGGGTGGGCAGGCCGAGCTCGGACGCGCGCTTGGCGGCTACATCAGCGTCGTCACCAAAAGCGGCACGAACGCATTCCGAGGCACGCTCTACGACTACATCCGCGACGACAGCCTCAACGCGGCCAATGCGCTCTCCGGCACGAGGCTGCCGATGGACCAGCACCAGTACGGCGCCAGCCTTGGTGGTCCCCTCGCGCGCAACCGGACGTTCTTCTTCGGCAACTTCGAGCAGCGCCTGCTCGATCAAACGGGCCTCGTCACGATCCTTCCGGAGAACGTGCCCGTCATCAATGCCAAGCTCGGGGCGACGAGTTATCCGGGATCGTCCGTCACGACCGGCATCTATCCGAATCCTGTTCACAGCACCAACGCGATCGCAAAGCTCGATCATCACGTCAACGGTTCTGATCACCTCACGTTTCGATACGCCCTCTATCACGTCACATCCGACAACTCGCGCGGCGCCGGCGCGCTGAATGCGCCAAGCGCCTCGGCCGGGCTTGACAACGTGGACCACTCGCTGGGGTTCGGCAATACGTGGACGATCTCCCCGCAGATGGTCAACGAGACGCGCGCACAGGTCGTGTACAGCGATCTGAAGGCACCACCGACCGATCTGATCGGACCCGCCGTCAGCATCACGGGCGTCGCAGCGTTCGGCACCTCGTCCGGCAGCCCGACCAGACGCCTGAACAAGATGTATCAAGTCGTGAACACGCTGTCTCGTCAGGCGGGTGCGCACGCCCTGCGAGCCGGAGTCGATCTGGTGTTCAACGACGACACGATCACCTACCCGCGCTCGTTCCGCGGCAACTACGCCTTCTCGTCGATGGCGAACTTCCTGCTCGGCAACTACAGCGGCTTCACCCAGACGTTCGGCGATCCCGTCGTCTCACAGACGAACCCGAACATCGGCATGTACGCGCAGGATGAATGGCGCGTCGGGTCGAGCCTCACGTTGAATCTCGGCCTGCGCTACGACCTGCAGTTCCTCGAGACGATCGACACCGACACGAACAACGTGTCGCCAAGAGCGGGTTTCGCGTGGTCGCCGGCTGCTTCTCAGGCTCTCGTGGTCCGTGGCAGCGCAGGACTCTTCTTCGATCGGGTGCCGCTCCGTGCCGTCGCGAATGGCATCCTCTCCGCTGGCAACACGACTGAGCTCGCCAATCTCCAGCAACCCAGCGTCTCGGGGCTGATTCCGAGCCAGGCCGGTGCACCGGTGTTCCCGAACATCCTTCCTGCGCACATCCTGACGACGACTCTCGTGGACTTCACGACGATGGACCGCAATCTGCAGAATGCGTACTCGAAGCAGGCGAGCATCGAAGTGGAGCGCGTGCTCGCGCAGGGACTAACGGCAAGCATCGGCTACCAATACCTGCGTGGCGACAACCTCGTGATGTCGGTCAACCAGAACGTGCCGACGTGCGTGGCACAAGGGACGAACAACGGATGCCGTCCGAACGCCTCTTACAGAAACAACAGCCAGTACTCGTCGGTGGCGGACTCGACCTATCACGGGCTCCACGTGTCGCTCGTGCAGCGCCCGACCATCTGGGCGAGCGTGCGCGTCACCTATACGCTCTCCAAGTCGATGAACAACGTCGGCGAGGCGTTCTTCAGCTCACCGGTCGACCCGACGAACGTCATGAGGGACTGGGGTCGCTCCGACGATGACCAGCGCCATCGTCTCGTGCTCAACGGGACCGTGAACACGCCGATGGTACCGGCGACGACAACGTGGGAAGCCATCAGCCACGGATTCCAGGTCAGTGGCTTCCTGCAGTACTACTCGAAGCTCCCCTTCAACATCACATCCGGCGTTGTGAACCTGCAGGGCACCAACAGCCGGCCGCTCGCCGATGGGGCGACAGCCGCGCCCAACTTCGACGTACGGGCCGTGACGCTGATTTCGCGGAACGCGGGACTCGGAAGCGATTTCTTCAGTCTGAATCTTCGGCTCAGTCGTGCCTTCCCGGTTGGCGGTGGCGTCAAGCTCGAAGGGCTGGTCGAGACATTCAACCTGACGAATCGCGCGAACCCGCTGACACGCAACGGGAACTTCGGCCCGGGAGCGTATCCGACGAACCCGGTCGCGACGTTCAACCAAATCACGGCGGTTGGCGATCCGAGGATTCTCCAGTTCGGACTGCGACTGACTTTCTGAGGACACGCGATGAATCGATCACACATGCGCTGGCCGATCGTCTTCGGGATCGTCGTGCTGGCGGCCACGGCGTCACGTACAGCGACGAGCCAGAGGCTCGTAGTCACCGTGAAAGATCGTGCGAATGCGTACGTGTCGCTTGCGGCCGCTGGGCCATTCGCCGCAATGGCGTGGGGTGCGAGCAGCAAGGACGGCGCGACGGACATCTACATCGCCGTGAGCCGCGACGGAGGTCGTGCATTCGCTGCGTCGACACGAGTCGCCGCAGATGCGAAGCTCGCCGGCGAGCAACCACCACGCGTCGCGCTGGTCCCGCGGGCCGGGCGGACACCATCGATCGTTGTCGTCTGGACGGCAAGCGGGTCTGCGGGCACACGGCTGCTCTCGGCCCGGTCCGATGACGAGGGGCGCACGTTCGCGCCGCCGGCCTCACTGCCGGGCAGTGACGCGTCCGGCAATCGTGGCTGGGAATCGATTGCGACGAGTCGGGGGGGCGACGTGGTTGCGCTCTGGCTCGATCATCGTGAGTCGTCGAGCGGGCGCGGCACCGGCGCGCCGATGAATCATGCCGAGCACCAGCACCTCGAGTCCGGTCAGCGTCCATCCGACGGCGTCGCGCGAGCACAACTCTCGAAGTTGTGGTTCGCAAGGCTGGGCAGCGCCGAGAGCCCGAAGGCACTGAGCGGTGGCGTCTGCTACTGCTGCAAAACGGCGATCGCCACTGACTCGGACGGTGCGATCTACGCGGCGTGGCGACACGTGTACGACGGCAACATCCGCGACATTGCCTTCACGACGTCGTCAGACAACGGCCGCAGCTTCGCTGCGCCGATTCGGGTCAGCAACGACAACTGGGTGCTCGATGGCTGTCCCGAAAACGGACCGGCGTTGGTGGTGGATGACGCGAAGCGCATTCACATCGTGTGGCCGACGCTCGTGCCCGGTGCCACGCGAACGAGCGAACCGACACTCGCCCTCTTCTATGCGATGTCAGTGGATGGCAAGCGTTTCACCGAGCGACAGCGGATTCCCACTGAAGGCGTGCCGCGTCACCCGCAGATGATCGCCGGCCCGAATGGCGGACTCGTCGTGGCATGGGACGAGCAGGCCAAGGGCACGCGCAGCATCGCTCTCGCTCGCGCGACGATCGATCGCAGCGGCGTTGCGCGATTCGTGAGGCAGCCGATCGGTGACAGCATTCGCGCCGAGTATCCAGCGCTGGCTTCGGTCGCCGACGGCGCACTCCTGGCGTGGACCAGCGGCGCAGTCGGGCAGACCGTGCTTCGGGTCGAGCGCGTGTCGAATTAAGCGCTGATCCGAAGCAGCTTCATCGCATTACCACCGAGGATCGCTTCTTTATCGGCGTTGCTCAGGAACGGTGCGTTGATGACGAAGTCAACGCCGACCGGCCAGTCGAACGGATAGTCGGTCCCGTACACAAGCTGCCCGACGCCCGCCTCGGCGACGAGGTGCCGGAGACCATCCTCGCGGAAGATCATCGTGTCGACGATCAACTCGCGGCGGAAGTATTCGCTCGGCTTTTTCTTGAGCGCCTTGCAGTCGGCACCCAATGCGCCGCCGCGACCGCAGAGCGCGTCCGAGCGACCGAGGTACGACGTCAGGTATCCGCCGGCGTGAGCCGCGCAGATCCTGAGACCCGGGAAACGGTCCAGCGTACCTTCGAAAATCAGGTGCGAGAGGAACACGCTGGTCTCGAGCGGATTGCCGATGGTGTTGCCAAGTCCGCCTTTGCCCTGCAGCCGCATGTTTTGCGTGGTGCCGGGCGCCGGCTGAGGATGCATGAACAGCAGCACTCCGAGTTCTTCCGCCTTCGCCCAGAACGGATCGAACTTGCGGTCGGACAGCTCCTGCCCCTCAACGCTTCCACCAATCGCCGCACCACGCAGGCCTAACTTCTTCACAGCCTGTTCGAGCTGCTCGGCGGCAAGCTCGGGATACTGCAGCGCGAGCGATGCCATGCCTACGAATCGATCGGGATGCTTCGCGCAGGACTCTGAGATCTTCTGGTTCTGCACGGCGACGACGTCGCGCGCCAGCATTCGATCGGCGGAGTAGCCCCAGGCATTGATGTTGATCGCCTGGTAGTCGATGCCCTGCGCGTCCATGTCGATGAGGCGCTGCGGATTGCCGAGAGAGACGATGTTGGTCAACGTGGCCTTCGCAGTTTCGGCGAGCGGCGTGTTCTTGACGACCTCCATGACCTCCGGCACGAAGCAGTGAGCGTGCACGTCCACCGTCTTCACTCGCCGGCCGCCGATGGACACCTCCCGCCGCTTGCCCTTGGGCGCGCCGACCTGCCGCGCGGCGGCGCCGAGCAGTCGATCGCCACTCACGAGCAACCCGGCGGTCGCACCGGCGGCGTTTCGGATGAAGTCCCGGCGATTTCTCATACGCTCCTCCTCGGCGTGTGAGAGTCTACTCTGCGCCAACCAATTTTCGTCGGCCGGTGTCTAAGGGTCAGTCAACCCTCTCCAAGGAATCTCTATGGATCTGCTTCGGGACGTCCGTTACGCGGGACGGCTGCTCGTCAAGAACCGTTGGTTCACGGTCATGGCGGTGGTCGTCCTCGCCCTGGGGATCGGCGCCAACAACGCTGTCTTCACGATCGTCAACGGCGTGCTGCTGCGGAATCTGCCAGTGCCGCAGCCCGACGAAGTCATGTTCCTCGGGACACGCGATACGCAGGGTCGTAACCAGGGAGTATCGCTACGCGATTTCGAGGACTGGAGGGCGGCGACACGCACGTTCGCCGGGATGTCGTTCCTCTTCAACGGCGCCTTCAACGTCGGGAACGAGGGGCTGACGCCGGACCAGATCCCCGGTGCGTATGTGTCGCCGAATCTGTTCAAGATGCTCGGCGTGTCACCGGCGCTTGGACGCGACTTCACCCCGGCCGAAGACACACCTGGCACACCGATCGTCGTTCTGCTCAGCAACACGGTGTGGCGACAGCGCTACGGCAGCGATCCGAATATCGTCGGCAAATCGATCCGCATCATCGATCAGAACGGCACGATCATCGGAGTGATGCCGGAGGGCATGCACTTCCCCTTCAATGCGAACATCTGGCTCCCCACCGGGTCGATGCCGCCTGCCATCACCGGGCAACCGCGTCAGGCCCGCGGCTACTTTGCGGTGGGGCGTCTCAACGACGGTGTCACCGTTGAACAGGCACGCGCCGAGCTCAAGACGATCGGGACGACGCTCGCAGGGCAATATCCAGAGACCAACAAGGACCTCTGGCCGCACGCCGACCCATTCGTGGAACGCATCCTGGGCCCGCAGATTTCGCTGCTCTTCTGGGCGCTGATGGGTGCTGTTGGATTCGTGTTGTTGATCGCGTGCTCGAACGTCGCGAATCTGCTCCTCGCCAAGGCAGCCGGACGATCGAGTGAGATCAGCGTCCGCGTCGCGGTCGGCGCGAGCCGTTGGCAGATCGTCCGCCAGTTGCTCATCGAGAGCATCCTGCTTGCGATGGTCGCCGGTATCGTGGGGCTGCTGCTGTCGTTTGCCTGGATTCGCTGGTTCAGCGCCGAGTCACAGAACGTCGGCATCCCGTACTGGATGGTGTTCTCAATGGACTGGCGCACGTTCACCTTCTTCCTGGTGGTGTGCCTGGCAACCGGTTTGATTTTCGGACTGCTTCCCGCGCTGCACGCGTCAACGACCAATGTGCACGAGATGCTGAAGGAGGGCGGACGCACAGGGGCCGGCGGCATTCGCGCACGCCGCTGGTCGGGTGGACTGATCGTCGTTCAGATCGCGCTCACGCTGGTGCTGCTCGCGGGCGCTGGCTTGATGCTCCGCAGTTTCTTCACGATGTATCGCATGGATGTCGGGATCGATACCTCGCGTCTCGTCGTGACCGGCATGATCATCCCGGCGACCAAGTACGCCGGCTGGGAAGACCGCACGCGGTTCTTGCAAAGGATCGACGACCACTTCGCCACGGTCTCCGCGATCGAAGGGGCATCGACCACCTCGGCGTTGCCATTCAGCGGTGGCGCGGTGCGGCGACTCGAGGTCGATGGGCGCATGGCGACGCCAGGCGAACGCCTTCCGGAAGTGACGATGCTGAGCGTCGGGTCGCGCTACTTCGACGTGATCGGCGTCCCTGTCCGCGGGCGCGCGTTCACCAACGAAGATGGCGGACCTGGAAGGCTGATCGCGATCGTCAACCAGCGACTCGTCGATCAGTACTTCAAGGGAGAGGATCCGATCGGGCGCACGATTCGTCTCTCGCAAGACATCACCGGCAACACCGAGAAGGCCGAGTGGCTGACCGTCGTCGGCCTCGTGCCGAACATTCGTCAGCGCAACAACAACCAGGAATCCCAAGCCGATGCGATCGCGTACATCACGCATCGCCAGAACTTGGGCATGGCGCGCGCAACGAACGTGATCGCGCGCACGCGGAGCAACGATCCCGTGCAGGCCACGAAGATCCTGCGTGACGCGATGACGGGGGTCGATCCCGATCAGGCGCTGTCCACTCCGCGGACGATGGACGAGGCGCTCGCGCAGAACCGCTGGTTACTGCGTGTGTTCACGACGATGTTCTCGATATTTGCCGTGATGGCGCTCGTCCTCGCGGCTGTGGGTCTCTACGCCGTCACCGCATACGCCGTGACCCAACACACCCGCGACATCGGTGTGCGCATGGTGCTCGGGGCGCAGCCCGGGCAGGTGATCTGGCTGTTTCTCAAGCGATCGATCGTCCAGCTGACGATCGGGCTGACGATTGGCGTCGCCGCGGCAATCGGCCTCGGCCGCGTGCTCCAGGAGTTCCTCGTCCAGACCAGCCCGCGAGACCCCGTCACCCTGGTCGCGATTGTGGTGCTGCTCATTGTGGTGGCTTTCGCAGCATCCGTTGGCCCCGCCCGCCGCGCCACGCGCCTCGATCCGCTGCATGCGCTGCGACACGAGTAATTCAAGAGGCAAGATTCAAAATGCAAAAGGCAGAACACTAGCTTCGTCCTCGTTTCCATTTTCCATTTTGCATTTTGCATTTCGCATTTCAAATTACAGTCCCCTCCAGTTGTGTGCCACAATCCGCCCCGACGGAAGGAGACGGCATATGCGCACGTCAGCTTGTCTACTGGGGCTGTTCGTACTCCTGGCGACCCTCTTCACCACCTCCCCCTCCTCGGCGCAATCGTCGAAGGGAGGCGACGTCTCGCTGGCGCGTGATGCCTCGCTGACGAGAGACGTCACGATCATCTCGAGCGCCGGCGCGCGCGCGTTGACCGACGCCTGCGTGTCCTGGGCCGAGCGCAACAAGCTCATCGTCGCCATGGCGATCATCGACTGGGGTGGCAACGTCATCGATTCGCACGCGATGGAGGGTGCCGCGGCGAATGCGATCGAGACGGCGCTACTCAAGGCGAAGTCGGCGCTGCGATGGCGACGCCCGACGTCAGAGACCAACAAGATGGTCCGCAGCGGTGAGAACCTGGCGCCAACCTTCATGGACGACTTCCCGCAACCGGGCGCCGTGCCCGTCGTCCTCAACGGGCAAGTGATCGGGGCGATGGGAGTGTCGAGCGGCGACGGCGAGCGCTGCGCGCAGGCGGCGATCGACAGCGTGTTCAAGGGCAAGGCGACGACTGTCGGGCGGTGAGACCGGCCGAACATGAAAGCACTTTCGATCGCGCTCATCGTCGTGGCGTTCGGTGCACCGGCTTCCGCGCAGTGGCTCAATCAACCGACGGCGGGCCTTCCCCGCACACCTGACGGCAAGGTGAATCTGTCCGCGCCGGCGCCACGAGCGACTGACGGCAAGCCCGATCTCTCCGGGCTCTGGACGAAGATCTCGCCGAAGTACTCCCGCAACATCGCGGCCGACCTCAAGGCCGACGAGATTCAGCCGTGGGCCCGCACGCTGGTCGAGCAGCGCAGAGAGGATCTCGGCAAGGAATACATGAACGTCCGTTGCGTGCCGCTTGGACCTGGGTACACGACGGCGGCGGACAGCACCGGCGCTGAGATGATGAAGATCGTCCAGACGCCGGGGCTGATCATCATCCTCAACCCCGATCTCACCTACCGTCAGATCTTCCTCGATGGGCGCGCACTCGAGACGGCACCCAACCCGAGTTGGATGGGCTATTCAGTCGGACGCTGGGAAGGCGACACGCTGGTTGTCGAGAGCTACGGCTTCAACGATCGCACGTGGCTCGATCACGACGGCCATCCACACACCGAAGCCTTGCGCATGACGGAGCGCTACCGCCGGCGTGATGTCGGGAGTCTCGATGTCGAGGTCACGCTCTCGGATCCAAAGGCGTACTCGAAGGCATGGACCGTGGCTGTGCGCGCGGAACTCGCCGCCGACACGGAGTTGATCGAGTGGGTGTGCAACGAGAGCCCACACGGTGTCGAGCATTGGGTCGGGAAAGCGTCTGACGAACGGAAAGGCGAAGTCCAGGTCGCGCCCGCGATCCTCTCGAAATACATCGGCACCTACGCAGAGCAGCAACCGTACTGGCGGGCGGTCGCGCGCGTCGTCAGGATCACGGTCGTCGATGGAACACTCGTCGCGAACATGGACGGCCGCGGAGACGTCGCGCTCATCGGCACGTCGGAGACGTCGTTTACCGGTCTGTACGGGCTCGGCGTCGAGTTCATCGAGGGTGGCGCCGGCGGGCTCTTCGTGAAGCACGTGTCCGGCAACTATCGGTTCGCGCGAAAGTAGTACGTCTTATCGGACTCGACAAGCGGACGGGCGTCCACAGGGTTACCATTGGCGATACCTAACGGAGGACGTATGGCCGCGCCGCACCCCGGGTTTGCCCACCGAGCCCTTGTCGCAATCGTCGTCATGCTGTGTCTTGCCGTGCCTGCACTGCGCGCGCAATGGTTGAACTACAAGGTTCCAGGAGTGCCGCGCACGGCTGACGGCAAGGTGAACCTCGCTGCGCCGGCACCGCGAACCGCGGACGACAAACCCGATCTCTCCGGGACCTGGAATTCAGCCCAGGGATACTTCACGAATCTGGGTCGTGACCTGAAGCAAGGGGAACTGGTCATGCTTCCGTGGGCGGAAGCGCGTGTCAAAGAAAACCAGAGCAACGATCATAAGAACGACCCGATGGTCGCGTGCATGCCGCCCGGCGTCCCTCGCATTGACTTCACCGGGGGCGGCGCCATGCTTCACCCCTTCAAGATCGTGCAAACACCGGCGCTCGTCGTGCTGTTGTACGAGACGTCCACGAATCAGACGTTTCGGCAAGTGTTCATGGACGGCCGCTCCTTGCCTGAGGACATGCAACCGACCTGGCTGGGTTACTCGATCGGGCGATGGGATGGCGACACACTTGTCGTGACCACTGCCGGATTCAACGGACGCGGCTGGGTTGACACCGGAGCGGGCCACCCTCAAACAGAAGCGGCGAAAGTCACCGAGCGCTTGACGCGCAGAGACTTCGGGCACCTCGATCTCGAGATCACGATCGATGATTCTGGCGCATATACGAAACCGTGGACGGCCAAAGTGCCAGCGAATCTGCTCGCGGATTCGGACCTGATCGAAACGTTCTGCGATAACGAGCGAGACCTCGGCAAGATGTTCAGGTCACCCCTCGCCTCACATCCGTAAGGGACACCCCATGGCTTCGATTTCCGATCCGCTCGTGGGCAGCAACGCGACGTCGACAACCGCCGACGCGAACGCGCTCCTGGCTGAAGTGAACGCGTTCCTCGCAGACTGCCAGCACCGGCTTGCGTTCAACACGCGCTGGGACAACCTGCTGAACGTGGCCGGCATCCTGCTTTCGGTCGCGATCATCTCGTCCGGCGTCTTCCAGCAATCGGAACTGACGACGATTCTGGGCGGACTCGTGGCGGCGATCGTCACGGCGCAGCGCGCGTTCCCGTTTGGCCCGCGCGCGCAGTTCTACCGCGTGCTCGTCGGGCAGACCGCGAATCTCCTCACCGATGTTCGCGCCGGCACGCAGCTCTCGACGGTGGCGACGACGCTCAAGTCGTTGCGGCTGGATTTCGCTCAACAACTGCCCCGCGGCAGTTCGTCCAAGAGCGACGAGAACGAGAAGTCCGAGAAGTAGAGGCGGGTCGTCAGACCCGCCTGACGGGGATGTGGCGGCGGGCCTTCAGGCCCGCCGCTATGACGTTTAGGCCAATGCCTTACCGTACAACGCGAGCAGACGGGCCCACGCCTTCTCGGCGTCCGGCTCGTTGTAGACGCCCGAGTCCGGCGGGCACCAACCATGCGCGCCTGAATAGACTTCGATCTCCGCGGCCTGACCCGATTTCGCGAACGTCTCCTTGAGGACGTCCTTCTCCATCGGCCGCTGTTTGTCGTCGTTCGACGCGATCGCGACGAGCAGCGACGCCTTGGTCTTCGACGCCAGCAGATGCGGGCTGTCCGCGTCCATGGTCACCAGCCCGCCGCCGTGGAAGGATGCGACCGCGCCCACGCGATCGGAAGCCGACGCCGTGCGGAACGCCATGGGCCCGCCCATGCAGTATCCCTGGGTTCCCATCTTCTTGTTCTTCGCAACCGACGGCTGTAGATCGAGCCACGCAGTGAACGCTTTTGCGTCGGTCATGTGTGTGGTCGCGCTCAACGTCTTTGCCAGCGGCAGCAATTCCGGAATTGGGGTCGCGGCGCCCTTCGCTGCGGTTGGCGCTTTCTGCGTGCGATAGAACGGGTTCACCACGAGCACTGAATAGCCGGTCTCGGCGAGCCGTTTGCCCATCGTCCGGAACGCGGGGCGCAGTCCGAAGATGTCCGGCCACACGAGCACGGCCGGAGCCGTCAGGGTTGCCGGGTGCACGAAGTAGGCGTCGCACGTGCCGTCCGGCGTCTTGATCGTCACATCCATCTCGGTCACGGCGACTGCGTTGACGACCTTCGGCAGAGCCAGCGCCACACCAGCAGCCACGAGGACGCCGAACTGCCGCCGGGTCACCATTCCGCCAGACTCGTACTCCAGTCGATCTTCTTCAAAATGATCCTGATCGCACATACTCGCTCCTTGTTCGACGCGTGATGGCGCGGCAGACAATCGCGCACCGGGGAGACACTCTATACCGATTTGCCTCTCGCCGGGCAGTCTGCTGTGACGAATGCTCGCGGCAATTAATCTGTCGTAGACTCCTGGGGTGAACGACCTGACGGGCGCATTTCCCGGCCCGAGCGAGATGGCCTCTCGCATGAGGTCGTTCGACTGGTCGACCACCCTACTCGGGCACCCCGACGCGTGGCCCGCTAGCCTGCGCGTCTCACTCGGCATTTGTCTGGCGTCCATATTCCCCGCCCAGATCCTGTGGGGACGCAATCTGACGCTCTTCTATAACGACGCATGTGTCCCGCTCCTCGGACCATCGCGGCATCCGGCCGCCCTGGCACGCTGCGCGCGGGAGACCTGGCAGGAGATCTGGAACATCGTCGGGCCGGCGATTGACCGTGCCTTCACCGATGGCACAGCCAGGCGCTCGCAGGACGTGCTGATGTTCTTCGATCGGCAGCTCGCGCAAGAGGAGACCTACGTCACCTTTTCATTCAGTCCCGTGTTCGGTGAAGGCGGATCGGTGGACGGAATCTTCTGCGCGTGCACGGAGACCACGGAAAAGGTCGTCGGGAATCGACGGCTCGAAACGTTGCGAGGGCTCGTTGAGGAGTCCTCGATCAAGCGAAGCCTGGCGGACGCCTGCCTGGCCGCCGGGCACGTGCTTGCGGTCAATCCGAACGACATTCCGTTTGCCGCGCTGTACGTCCTGAACGATTCCAATCGTCTCGTCCGGATGTACACCACCCCAGTCGACATCGATGGCGAGCGGCGGCTGCCTGACAGCGTCCCTGTCGATGCGATCGACGCCGGTCCATGGCCGTTCGCATCCGTGGTCGCCACCAGACGACCAGTCGACGTGAACGACGCCGTCATGCTGCCGATTCGAGGCGGTGCGCTCGAGGAACTCGCTGGCGTGCTCATCGCCGGCGTCAGTGCGCGGCGGCCGCTCGACGGGAGGTATCGCGCCTTTCTCGATCTGGTCGCCGGGCATGTCGCAGTCGCATTGGCTGATGCCCGGGTTTATCAACGGGAAGAGAAGCGCGCGCGCGACGAGGCTGCGGTGCGTGAGAGCGAAGAATGGTTCCGCCTCATGGCGAGCTCCGCTCCCGTCACCATCTGGATGACGAACGCTGACAAGGAGTGCACGTACGTCAACCAGGCATGGCTCGACTTCTCCGGGCGGCCGCTCGAGGCGGCGCTCGGGAAGGGATGGACGGATACCATTCATCCCGACGACGTCGAGCGAAGCTGGGAGGTCTATTCAACGGCCTTCGAACGGCAGCAACCGTTTCAGATGGAGTATCGCGTGCGCAGGCACGACGGTGAATTCCGCTGGCTGCTCGATACTGGCGTAGCGAGACGGAAGGGCGACGGTTCGTTTGCCGGCTACATCGGCTCGGCCGTGGACGTCACCGAGCGCCGGTTTGCGCAGGAGGCACTGTCCACCGTCAGCCAGCGATTGATCGATGCGCAGGAGGAAGAGCGCAGCCGCCTGGCTCGTGAGCTTCACGACGATATCAGTCAGCGATTGGGGCTGGTGTCTCTTCGCCTCAGCGAATTGTCACAGGCCTCTCGTGAACCGGGGGAAGGCCTTGAACCGCTACTGTCGATCACCAGTGAAGAAGTCGCGAGCCTGGTGAAGGACGTGCACGACCTCTCCTATCGTCTGCACCCGCCACGGCTGGGACTCCTTGGATTGGCAGCCGCGGCCGATGCCTTGTGCGAGGAGTTCTCGAATCCGAGGACGATGGAGGTGCGCTTTCACACCGAAGGAATTCCGAGACGGCTGCCGTCACGGATTTCGCTCTGCCTGTATCGAGTCCTGCAAGAAGCACTGCAGAATGCCGCAAAGCATAGCGGCGCTCGTCACGTTGACGTCTCGCTCACGAGTGGCGCGGATGGAATCGAGTTGACGGTCCGTGACGCTGGACAGGGTTTCGATCCCGATCAGGCAGCCAGAACGCGCGGACTGGGCCTGAGCAGCATGAGGGAACGGATCAAGAGCGTTCACGGGCATATGGCCGTCGACTCCGCGCCGCAGCGTGGCACTGCGATTCGTGCGCGTGTGCCCTACTCCGGCCGCTAGTTCGCCTTCCCCTTCTTGCGAGGCTTGATATATCGGATGCGCGCGCCACGCGTGCGTCGCCCCGGCACGCGATATGAGAGCATCACGATGCCGCTTGCAGGGAGAACTTTTCGATCGACGAGCTCGAGTTTCGCAGAAGCGCCCGGCGGCAGCAACGGAATCCCGCTGCCAAGCAGCACCGGCATCAGCGCCACTTCCACCGTGTCCACAAGTCCGGCGTCGAGAAGGGAACGGAAGAGCGCGCCGCCCCCAAAGAGCCAGATGTCTCGTCCCGGCCGCTTCTTCAGCGCCGCAACGACGTCACTCGCATCGTCTTTCGTGACGCGTATGCCTTTGGATGTTTTGGGTGACAGGCTGGGGTCAGACCCTTCTCGATTCTGCGCAGGCTTCGGTGATAACACGTCCAAGGGACGCTCACCACGTACTGCGTCCCAAACTTGATCTGTCTTCGGAATGGAGCTACTGACGGAATCGGCCGACCTAGGCGGCCTTGCCGACGATGATGTCCTTCATCGCGTCGAGCAGTTGAGCGCGTGTGGCGTCGGCGGGAAGGTTCAGCGTTGCGCTCAGCGCGTAAAGCTCGAAGACGTAGTGATGATATCGAGGTCCAGCAGGAGCGCCAGGTCCGAAATAAGTCCCGCGGCCCACGCCCGCGGTTCCGATAACCGAGCCTTCAGGCAGACTTCCTTCAGGGATCCCACCTGCCTTGGCGGGAATGTTCCAGGCGAGCCAGTGGAGGACACCGCCGGGACCGTTCGCCGCAACATCGAGATCCTGCAAGACTTTTCATCAGCATTTGCTCTCAGCCTCGCATGTTCGCGCGTGGATCGTGCCGCGACTCATCAGTGCGGTCAATTTTGACCGGGATAATTTCGCTTGGCGGCCGGGCGCCGGAAACGTTCGAATTGGCGGCCTATCTCATCGTCTCGAGGTACTTGTCCACCAGCGTCCGGTTTGGCCCTTGATACGACCCTGCATACTTTTGAACCTTGTCCCGGTCGATGCTCGAAAGGATCTGGCCGCCACGGACTACTTCGTACTGCGACAGGATGGCGGCGAAGAGCATGTCCTGATCGTCCGGATGACGGAGCAAGTACGTGTCGAGCACCGATAGCGCCTCGGCGTGGCGATTCGTCATGCCATAGGCCATCGCCAGCCGCCGAGCGATCTCGTCCTGCATGGGATCGCGATCGTAGGCAGGCCTCAGGATGTCGACCGCCGATTGCGACTGGCCAATACGCAGGCGCGCGTCGGCTGCCACTGTGTACGCCACAGGCGGACGCGGATCCTTGCCGAGCGCCAACTGCCAGACACCTGCCGCGTCCTGATCGCGACCGACGGACGCATAGCACGCGCCCAGAAAGAAGGCGGCCGGGAAGAACTCGCGTCGCGGTCCTGCCGCCGCCTGGAGTTGCGCGGCCGCCTCATCGAGCTCACCTTTCGAGAACAGATCGACGCCGCTCCAGAACGCGCCGACGATCAGGTCACCGTTGTTGAATGCTTCACGCGCCGCAGCGTCGTAACGGCCAGCTCTCGCCTCGACCAGCGCGGTCTTGAGATCGGGCGAGTGCCGCTCGACCATGACCAGCATCGCATCCAGGAGATTTCGTTCGAGCGCGATCGCCGGATCGAACTTTGGGATCGAAGGGGTCACCGGCGACGGCGCTACGGCGATCGCCGCCGCTGGTGCCGCGTTCGCCCCGGCCTCGCGCTCCAGGACGAAGGGCCGGACGAGCACGCCGACGGCCTTCCCGTCTCGTGCGATTTTTGCCCGCGCCACGTATCGTCCCGGAGGGAGCGCCTGTGCCGGCACGACACCCGTTGCCACCCGCCATGTCGTCTGCCTGCCGGGTACGACAGACGCGTCAAGCGACATCAGCGCAGGCGCATCCTCGTTGTCGGCGATCTCGAACGCGACGGTCGTGCCCTTCCATGTCGCCTCGGCCGTTGAATACAGTTCGAGGTAGGCAGCCACTCCGTCGGTCCTGATGTACGGCTCAACCTGAATTGCGACACCCTTCCCTTGCGCGGGTACCGGACCGACGACCAGGTCCCCCAGCGCGAACGACTCGCCAGCCATCTTCCAGGCGCTGACGTCGCGAACGATGCTGCCGCGGCGCCCCTCCTCGTCGATCGCGGCGAAGCGCAGCGAGTAGTTCCCCGGGTCCACGACAACGCCGCCAACGAATCTCAGTGGCTCGTTGGGACTACTCGATCCGGGCGACAGAGTCAGTCGGTCGAGGAACGACGCGGCGACCTGGCCCTCGGTGTTCATCACGATGAACCCGACGTTATATTCGCCTTGCCTGGCACCGGCTTCACCGACCTGCGCCGCCACGACGAGTCGCACTTTCCCGCTCTCGGGATCCTGCTGCGCGAACGTCGTCGCGATGAGCGGAAGACCAGACACGGCGAACGGCGACGACAGGGTCTCTCGCAACGCTGCATCGGGTTTCTCGCGCGCGCGGCCCGCAAGGCGTGCCGGTGACAGCACGAACGCCTGGCGCGACCTGATGGTGACGTCGCGCCGACGGACATCGACGTCGATCCGGTGGCGATCGCCCGCACTGTCACTCGGTTGCTGCTCCACGCCAAGGATGTAGTACGCGGAGATCTCGGACGCGAGACGCTCGAAGACCGGCTCACCTGAGCCGGCGATGCGGAACAGGCTCCCGCGCGACATCGCCGCGATCCCTTCCAGGCTCTGAACGTTGAGCCGCCGATCCTGAGCCTCGTTCGGCTGCCGAAGCCTGGCCGTCACGTCTGCCTTACGCAAGTCGACAACCATGACATTGATCGACGTGCGCGCCTCCCCGGCCAGTGTGACAATCGACCGCTGTTCGAGCTCGTCGGCCAGAAACCCCTCGGAGAGAAGAATCATCAGCTTTGGGCCTTCGACCTTCGCCAACTGCTCGAGCACTTGTTCCAGTCCGCGTCGCGATATTTCGGATTCGTCCTGTGCCTCCTGGAGCACCTCCATGGATTCCAGGTCAATCTCCCGGGTACACCGGGCGTTGTCGCGCTCATCTCTCGACGCCTGGCATTCGCGGGCCACGACATCAGTGAACACGCGCGTATCCCCCCGGTCCTGGATCGCGATCGCCTCCGACACGCTGATGGCGTGACGTCGCGTCGTGGATCGTGGCGCGTGCCCGACGAGGCGCTCCAGCGCGCGACGAAGGCGCACTTTGTCGTTCGTAAAGTCCACACGCACGCCGGGCTCCGGAAAGGCGACGAGCGCGACCTGATCGAGAGGAGTGAGGCGATTGATAAAGGCGGACGCTGCGTCGAGAACTGGACGGAGCGTCCCTGGCCCGATGCGCACCTGATCGATCGCCAGCACGATCCTCCGTCCCTTCGGCGGCGTGAGGTTGCTCGAGTAGAAACTCTCCGTCTTGTCGACGCGTGCCTTTCGCGCGGCCTCAGCGTCGACCTTGACGAGATCCGCGGAGACCACACGCCGTGCCGTGCCGTCGATCTTCACGACGAAGTCGGGTGCAAGAAGGTCGTCGACGGGCCGACCGTTTCGATCGACAACCGAGACGTCCACAGCGACGAGATCGATACCCGTACGGAAGCTCGGGCCTTGAATGGGCTCGGCCGTTTGAGAGGGCTGCGTCGGTGGTCGTTCCTGCGCCGCGACAACTGCGAGCGCCGTCACGACGCACGAGACGACGGCGACTAGATTCCTCATGAACACTCCAGCCTAGGCATAGTAGCCCCACCTGCGCCCGACGGGTAGGTCCTGTAGAATTCAGACTCTTCGTTGGGGTACATGCGGCTACTTGGGTTCGTGGTCGTCGGCGTCTTTGCCACTGCGCCTGTCTCCGCGCAATCAGGATGGTTCGAGCTGCCGGTGCCAACGGCCGCGTTGACCCGGATCGACGTCAGTCTGGATGCGGGCCGCACACTTGCGGCGCCACGCGCGATCCGCGTGCTGCACACGAACCCTCGTGAAGGCGAACTCTCGGGGCCCGTCGCTGAATTCGAGCAACTCCTGACGGACCTGGACGCGGTCGAAAAGGAGTCGCAGCGAGCGGGCGCTCGAGGTCTGCGCCTCGAGATGGCGAAGAACTCGGCGGAACGGGATGTCTTCAAGGGCGCGGTCGAGTCGATGGGCCTTCGTCTCCGTGAACGCCGCGGCGTGTACTCCGTTGAGCTCAATCAGGACGGCGATGCTGTGAGACTGCGGAAGCGGCTCGAAGCGGCAGGCATCGACGCGGAAGCGATCGAGAAGACGCTGAATAGCGGAGAGACGATCACACCATCACCGGCGTTCACGATCCTGCCGTCGCCGCTGCCGCACGATGCGTGGGAGGCCGCGATCTTCGAGCGGCCGATCCCGCCGCGCTCACTCTTCAGCGCCATCGTGCGCGATCGGCGAGCCTCGCTGCTCTTTTACGGCCTTCTGTCGATGTCGCCTGCGACCAGGGCCTACCTTGCGAAGGATCGACAGCTCCTGCGTCGTCTCTATCGAGACGTGCCTGGTCCGGTAGCGGCATTTGGCAGTTCGGTCCGCGTAGGCGAAGACGGTCGCCTCGTCGTCCCGGGAGGCGCCGATGCGGTGGAACTGTGGGAAGCGCTGGCAGACGAGCGGTTGGAGCGGACCGACCAGTTTACGCACGCCATCTTCAGTCGAAGCGACGGCCGCCTCGCGTACTTGTTCGACACGGTGTCCCACCTCGACGCGCCGCATCAACGATTCGCTCTCGGCATGTGGATCAAAGATCGCGGTATACGGCTCGAACGCTTTCGAGCGCTGTATCGCGCGTTCGCTGACATCGATCCAGCATGGAAGACGCTCGAGCGACCATTTGCAAGACCCTTGAACGATCCGGCAACGATGCTTGCCCTTGTGGCAGTCGGGGCACAGGGCGAGCCAGCGGCGCCGGCCTACCGTCGCTTCTGGGACCGCGCGCTCACCGGTATCGATGTGCCCAGCGCGGGGACGCGCGAGTTGAGGGATGTCTTCGAGGACGGAGTCGTCGACGCCGCGTGGCTCGCTGAACACGTGCTGCTGGGACTCTCCCCTGAACGGCAGGCGCGCCTCGGATGCTTCGCGTTCGGCCAACGGGTCTTTGGTTCGGCGCCAGCGGACGAACTCGAAGACGCGCTGGTCGCAATCCGTGCGTGCGCGAGATTCCCCGCGCTCGTGATGACGCTCGACCGCTCGGGGGTGCGCCGGCCAGCCACATACGCCCTGGCGGCGCGACGGGCTCGCGCGATCGAGGATGCCGGAGATCCCGCGCAGGCTGTCCCTGTGCTCGCGCAGTTTCAAGGCACGCTGCTTCTGCTCGAGCGCATGTCGCGCACCGGGGCGATTCCGTTGTCAGGAATTGACGCCCTCGTCTCGTCGCTCTGCCTGCTGGAGACGAGTAGCGGCCGCTACGACGGGGCGCTCGCCGCCTGGATCGAAACGACATTGGTCCCCGCGCTGCCGCCGCCATCCGGTGATCCCAGCCGTCCCCTCGAAACGAGTCTCCTTCGAGCTCTCGCGGACACGGCGGAGGCGAGCGCTCCCTTCGAATGGGAAGGTACGCGGTACGTCACCGACGTCACGGGCGCATCACTGCGCGATCTCGTCGCCATCAGGGCGAAGCAAGGTGGTAACAGCCTTGATGCGCTGGTGACACTGACGCGTGCGCTGACTCCGTTGCAGCAGGACGGCCTTACGCTCGACGCGCTGAAGACGCATACACCCTCTCTCAAGGCGGCAGCCGACCGCCTGGTCGCTGCACGCGCCTGGCCTGATCTTCCGGACGATGTCCCCGACGTAAAGAAGATCGTCGATCGTGCCGTACGAGATCTCAGCAAGATCACAAAACCCAGGGACGCCTCGAAGGCTCCGCGCATCGTTGCGCCGCTCATCGCGCTCCGGGACTATCTGCTCGGCGAGACACTCGTGGCGTTGGCCTACGCTCCCTACCTGGGGGATCCGCGCGAGCTGCTTGGCCCAGAGACCGACCTGTCTCATCGCCATGACTTCGGACTGAAATCGAAACCCGGCGCGCCCGCCGTGGAGCGCCGGGCGTGGCAACGGCCCGGCATGGAGAAATCCGAGAGCGCCGGACTCGCAGTAGCCGGTTCGTTGTTCGGGCTGGACCTGACGCTGTCGACGAAGCGCCTTCGAAGAATCGCGTTGGACGGACTCCCCCATCCTCCCCGTTTGAGCTCGAACGACAGCTCCGCTTTCGTCGACGTCCTGGCCCTCATGACGCCACGAAGCCTCACGAGTGAGGACCTGTCATCGATCGAACGCGCGATCACGAGTGGACGCGAGCAGGTGCAGGCCGCAACCAATGCAGCCTCGCTCGATCGGCTGGCTTCACGCGTGTCGATGAGCGAGAGCCGTCGGCAACTTGTCGCCTGGACGCTGCAACAGGAGCCCGCACGTGTGCCAGCGATCTTCTCGACGGCCGAGATGTTCTGGCTCGGATTGAACGATCGCCCGTTCGAGCGACTGGATTCCTGGGGCACGTCGTTCGAGCCGCAGTCAGGCTGCTATTGCCTGCGCTTTCCAGCGATCGGAACATGGGATCGTGTCGCTGGGCGTCTCGGAGGCCGACTGCTGGGCGCCTCCGTGCCGGACCTGACGCTACGCGTGGCCGAGCACCTGGCCGCGTTGAAAGTTCCGGTCGCGCTATTTCCCGGCGTGATGGCGATGGCCACTCAGGATTTCATCGATGGTGCGCCACCCATCTACGATGACGACTGGCTGGGTATCGTGGGCTATGCCGCTCAGGTCTCACGCGAGACGGTTCAGGACTATGTCGCCGCGCTCGTCGCGGCAGGGCCCGTGCGGCTCGCGACACGGGAGGCACAGAGGTGAGGCGTCAACTGTTCGCTGCGGTGCTCTGCATACTGGCCGCCGTGTTGTACGGTCGGGCGCAGTCGACCCCGACGCTGCGTTTCGCCTCGCCAACCGAAGACACGTACGTGAGCGGTGCCGCAATCCTCAGGGTCGTCATCGGCGGCGAAGGGGGGGCGGCGCTCGTCGAGGACGTGACGTTCTTTGCCGACGGGCGTCAGGTGTGCGTCGTCCCCGCAACGACCCCGCAGTGCAAGTGGGACGCCGGACCTGAGCTCACCACCCATGCGATTCGAGCTGTCGCGCGGCTGAAGAACGGCGGCCGCCTGGTCGCCAACGTGCGCACGAAAGATGCGGGGTATGTCGAGGCAGTGTCGGTGGACGTCGTGCTCGCCAACGCCGTCGTCACCGACAGCGGCCGTTTCGTCAAGGGACTCACGCGCGACGATTTCAAGGTCTTCGACGACGACAAGGAACGTCCGGTGACCAGCTTTCAATCGGACGAGGCCCCTCTAGAAGTGGTGCTGGCGCTTGACGTGAGCGCGAGCATGAGCACCGCGCTGGCCGATGTGAAGGAGGCTGCCCAGGGGTTCCTTCGCGCGCTCAGGCCACAGGATCGCGTGACCCTTGTCGCCTTCAACAATGCCCTGTTCACGCTGTCGCGCGGCGTGCCTGGCACCGAGGCACTGCCGGCTCTGAATAAGTTGACGGCGTGGGGATCGACAGCGCTCTACGACGTCATCGTGCGATCGCTCCAACTGCTGTCGCGGCAGCCGGGCAAGCATGCGCTCGTCATCTTCAGCGACGGCGACGACAGCTCCAGTCAGGCCACACTCGAACGGGTCCAGAAGCTTGTTGCCGACAGCGACGCCATGCTGATGGCGGTGGGATTGGGCCGCGGTTCTACGGTGGACGAGCTGAAAGAGAAACTGGAGTCGCTGGCTGATGCCAGCGGCGGCCGCGTGTTGTTCGCCGAGAAGAGTGATGACTTGAGCGAGTCGTTCGCGAAGGTCGTTGAAGATTTGATCAACCAATACACACTGGGCTTCGAGCCTGCACGCGACGGGCGCGACCATCAGATTCGAGTGCAGGTGCCACGACGTGGAGTCAGAGTGCGGGCCCGGCGCGTGTACACCGCCCCATCTGAACTGCCGGCCACGAAGTAGTCGTCGTTATCGCACTCTGTCGTGGCTTCCGATCGTACGTCTCGACTGTTTGATCGGAGCACCTCCGGGGTATGCCAGGAAGATCGTGTGACGCGGGCCACCCTTCTTGAGGCGGGCGCGCACGTGTTCCACTCTCACGCCGAATCCCGCATGGCTCAAGCGCTGAACGAATTTCCGATCGTCGAACGCGGACCAGATCGCCATTACCCCTGCGGGGCTGAGCGCGCGGCGAGCGTCGGCAATCCCTTGATTGGTATAGAGCCCCCCGTTCTCCTCCGACGTGAAGGCGGCCGGCCCGTTGTCCACGTCGAGCATGATCGCGTCGAAGGGGCGCTGTTTCCCGGCGAAGCTTGCGCGCAGCACTGCGGCGACGTCGTTTACCTCGACGCGGACGCGCGAGTCCTTCAGCGGATGATTCGCCAGCGGTCCGAGCGGTCCACGGTTCCACTCCACGACAGCCGGGATCAGTTCCGCAACGGTAACGATGGCAGCGGACGGCAGGAGATCGAGCGTCGCGCGAAGCGTGAAGCCCATGCCGAGACCGCCGATGAGCACGCGCGGGTCGTCCACCCCCTTCAAGTGCGGGCAGATCATCGCGGCCATCGCCTCCTCCGAGCCGTGCACCCGGTTGGACATGAGGGTCTTGCCGTTGGCCATGATCACGATTTCGCTGACGTGGCGAGTCAGCGTGAGCAGGCTGCCGTCCGGCGTGCGCGTTTCACCGATCAATTCCCAGGGCTTCACCCAGTCACTGTCTCACAACTGGTGCCGTCTAGGCGCGATTCAAGCGGACGACGGCGCCCGTGAGAGTGTCCGATCCGATCGAGAGGTACAGCTCGCGGTCGGTGACGGACAGGCTGAACGCCACGCGCCGCTCGAGACGCTCAACGAGCGCGCCCACGAGCGCGCGATCGATTGCGTACAGTTCCAACGCCTCGGCGCGGTGAATCCTTTCGCCGGCAAGCTGCTTCAGGAACTGCGCCGGCTCCTTGTGGGTGTAGACGGCCACCCGGCCGGTGGCCTTCGACGCCTTGTGCAGCCGCGCCGCATCGGGCGTCCCGACATCGATCCACGTGGTGATCGCGCCAGTGCGATCGCGGATGGCAATGGTCGGCTCATCGGGGTCCGACACGCCGCGCGAGAACTCGATGCCCTCCCCGAACTCGAGCAGATAGGCAAGCACGCGGGCGATCAGATACTCGTTGGACTCGGAGGGGTGCTGCGCCACCCGCAGCGCGAGCGACTCGTAGACTTGCCGGTCGCTGTCTGCGAGCTCGATGTCGAAATTGTAGAGGGTTGCGCCGAGGGCCATCCTCACATCATGCCCGGATCCTGTTGAGCCGATAACTCCTGTTATAATAGGTAGTTGCTCACTCACACAATTTCTCGGTAAGGGCTTGCTCTCATGATTTCGGTCAGCGGTGTGTCCATGCGGTTCGGCTCGAAGGTGCTCTTCGAGGACGTGACCACGACCTTTTCCTCGGGCCGGCGGTACGGGCTCACAGGGCCCAACGGCGCGGGTAAGTCCACGTTCATGAAGCTGCTGACGGGCGAACAGCCTCCGCAGCGTGGATCGGTCACTCGACCACCGAAACTGGGCATCCTGCGCCAGGACCACTACGCCTTCGACACGTTCCGCGTGATCGACACGGTGATCATGGGCAACCAGCGTCTCTGGAATGCGCTCCAGGAACGCGACGTGCTCTACACACGCACCGACATGTCCAACGAGGACGGGATGCGCCTCGGTGAGCTCGAGGGCATCGTCGGCGAGGAAGACGGATACACGGCCGAAAGCGACGCGGCGATCCTCCTGCAGGGTCTCGACATCCCGGACGCGCTCCACGAAAAGACGATGGCGGAGCTGCAGGGTGGACAGAAGGTACGCGTGCTGCTGGCGCAAGCACTCTTCGGCCACCCGGCGGCGCTGCTGCTCGACGAGCCGACGAACCACCTGGATCTGGACTCGATCCACTGGGTAGAGGAATTTCTCAACCGCTACGACGGCACGCTGATCGTCATCTCGCACGACCGCCACTTCCTGAACAACGTCTGCACGCACATCGCCGACATCGACTACGAGACGATCATCACGTATACGGGCGGCTACGACGACATGGTCATGGCGAAGACACAGGCTCGGACAACCATCGAATCGCAGAACGAGCAACGCGAGAAGAAGATCGAGCAGCTGAACGACTTCATTGCCCGCTTCTCCGCCGGCACGCGGTCCAGCCAGGTGCAGTCGCGCCGCAAGGAAGTCGAGCGGCTGCAGACGACGGAGCTGGCGCGGTCCAACATCCAGCGCCCCTATATCAAGTTCAAGACGAAACGGCCGTCCGGCAAGGTGCCGCTGGAATTCGAGGGGCTGTCCAAAGCCTTCGGCACGCGGCAGGTGATCTCAAAGTTCAACGCCATCGTCAACCGCGGCGACCGGATCGTGCTCGTCGGACGCAACGGCGTCGGCAAGACGACGATGCTGAAGGCACTGCTGGCGGATGCGCCAGGCATGCCTGCCTCACCTG
Source organism: uncultured Acidobacteriota bacterium (assembly GCA_963772955.1). Lineage (GTDB taxonomy): Bacteria > Acidobacteriota > Vicinamibacteria > Vicinamibacterales > UBA2999 > Gp6-AA40. The sequence continues at coordinate 161,698 of CAVYZF010000004.1, forward strand.
GTGATGTGGACGCGGGAACGCTGAAGTGGGGACACGAAGTATCGATCGGCTACTTCCCGCAGGATGCGACCGGCGTCATCGAGAAGGGGCTGACGGCGGTTGAGTGGCTGCACCGCTTCGATCCGGACGCGTCGCGGCAGGAGATCCACGGCCTCCTCGGCCAGATGCTGTTCAGCGGCGAAGAAGGCCTCAAGCCGACCGAAGCGCTCTCGGGCGGCGAGACGGCGCGGCTGCTGTTCTGCCGCATCATGCTCGAGAAGCCCAACGTGCTTCTGCTCGACGAGCCGACGAACCACCTGGACCTGGAATCGATCAACGCGCTGAACGTCGCGCTCCAGAAGTACGAGGGAACGGTGCTGCTCGTGACGCACGACCAGGATCTGCTGGAAGAAGTCGGCACGCGCGTGTGGCACTTCGAGGACGGGCGCATCGTCGACTTCAAGGGTTCACACGAGGAGTTCACGTCACAGCTTGCGACCGCGTAGTTCGTCCGGTCTCGTCGGCGTGGACGCGCGCTCGCACCAGGCCGATGTGCATCTTCAAGTTGTAGAGCAGCGGCGCAAACCTGAGCGGCACCCGCATTCGATCCGCGCGGTACTCCAGCAAACGGAGCCGCTCATCGAGCGCGTGCGGCGGGCCGCCGCTTCCCGCGTCGAACTCCATTTCAAGCACCTTCAGCTCTCCGTAAAGCCGGTAGATTCGGTACTGCATGCCCCAGCCCCAGGCCGCCGGCAGCAACCGGAAGAGCGGATAAAGAAGCCCGACGACGGGAATCAGCACGAGCAACAGCCGAGACGCCAACGCCGCCAGCCAGAATGGCAGGTAGCGCTGCAGGAACGGCCGGCCGCCGTGGTAGTAGTCGCGTGCGGGCTCGCTCAGCGGCAGGTCGCCGGGTTCTGCCGCCGGAAACTCACCGGCCCTGTTGAACACGCCGGGACCGCCGTGGATCTCGGACGCGGTCGCGAGCAGCAGGTGCTGGAGCGCAGGATGCAGGTCGTCGCGCACGACGAGGCTGGCCTTGCCCGCGAGTAACCTGACATCCTCGGGCGGCCGATCGCTGGCAAGGTCGGCGACCCCGCGTGGGAGCACGAGCTTGCTGAGATACGGGCGCAGCGCCACGTGGGCGTCGGCGCGGGGCCAGTCGCGAAGCTGCACGGAGCGGTCGAGCAGGAGTCTGCGGACGATCGGCGCATCCCACGCCGCGACGATTGTGATCAGATCCAGCTCGCCCTTCAGAAGCTGCTCACCGGCCTCGACTGGGCCGAGTTCGAGCACCTCGACCCGGTCGAGGTCGACGCCCATGGCCGCGGCCAGCTCGGGGGCGATCTTGTTAGTTCCGCTGCCGGCAGGGCCGAACGAGACCCGCATCCCCGCCCTCGTTCTGCCCCCCGGCAGATTCTGCGGCGGCACACGCGAGAAGACCCAGAACGGCTCGTAGAACAGCGTGCCCAACGACACCAGTTCCGGCGCCTCGGCCGCGCTCGTGGTGCCGCCCTGGACGAACGCCACACTGACGCCGTTCTTCGAGTTACGCAGCCGCTCGATGTTCTCGACCGACCCGTTGGTGGCCACCAACTCGAGTCGAAGGTTCTGCCGGCTCAGGATCTCCCTGTACTTCTGTCCCAATGCCGCGTAGGCGCCGCCGTCGGGACCGGTCGCCATCACAATGGTGCGCGGCGGCATCGACGGGACGAACAAAAAGGTCAAAGCCGTGACGAGCAGTGCGACGCCGGCGGCGGTCCACAACCACCGCGTCAGGCGCAAATACGGCGACCTTCTTCGCGTGCGCACGTCCGGGCGATTCTACGCGAGAGGTGACTCCGCGTCGTTGCTGCTCGTTAACCTTGACGACGCCCCGCTAGCCTTCGGGCACCCGCTCTTGGCGTAAGATTCCCTCGCATGGCCAGACCGCGCATTCTGGTGGCGGACGATCACACTGAAATGCGTGAGCGGATCGCCACGCTGCTCGGGTCCAGGTTCGACATCGTCGCGACCGTCGCCAATGGCCAGGAAGCTGTCGAGTCAACCAGGACACTTCTCCCCGATCTGGTCGTGCTCGACATCTCGATGCCCGTTCTCAACGGGTTCGGGGCGGCGGCCATCATCAAGGACATGCCAGACGCGCCCAGGATCGTGTTCTGCACCGCCTCCGATGATCCGGAACTCGCCCAAGCCGCTCGGGCGCTTGGCGCGTCGGCGTGTGTGCTGAAGCGAAACCTGTGGGCCGAACTCGTCTCGATGGTCCAGCGGGCGTTGAAGATCCATGCGGTCTATTTCTACGACGACGCAGAGTCGCTCTCACACACGGTCGCGCGCTTCATCGGGGCAGGGCTGGTCGCCAACCAGTCGGCAGTCTTGATTGCCACGCCGTCGCACAAAGCAGCCATCTTCGAGCAGTTGATCGCCATGGCGGTCGAGCCCCAGAAGCGGATTGACCAGGGCGAGCTCGTGATACTCGATGCCGACGAGGTCCTGAGCCGCTTCATGGTCGAAGCAATGCCAAACACGCGACGCTTCGAAGACACGATGAATACGGTCATGGACGGGGCGGCGGGGAGCGGGAAGCGTCGGGTCCGAGCGTACGGTGAGATGGTCGACGTTCTATGGAAGAACCACAACGAGGCCGCAGCCACGTCCCTCGAAATTCTATGGAATCAATTCATCGCCACACGCGAGTGCTCGCTCCTTTGCGGCTACTCGTTTAAGGCTGTCGCCGAGGGTACCGGGTTCAAGAAGATCTGTGACGAGCACAGCCACGTGGTATCGGCGGACAACCCGCTTCCGCCGTGCTGAGAGGGTCGGACATGAGCATTACTCAGACGTCCCCCGGAGTTTCTCCGCTCGGTCAGTCGATCGGATACGCGACTGGTCACACCGGGTTCGGAAGCGACGAGCCCTTCCGGCTCGTAGCAGACAGTGCTCCGGTCCTGATCTGGATGTCGGACGCCGACAAGCGGTGTACCTACGTCAACAAACCGTGGCTGGCCTTCACCGGTCGCACGTTGGAGGCAGAGCTCGGTGACGGGTGGCGGGACTGCATTCATCCGGACGACTTGTCGACGTGCCTCGACGCACTCGCCGCGGCGTTCGAACGGCGTGAGCCGTTCAAGGTCGAGTATCGACTTGCGCGGCACGACAAGGAATACCGATGGGTACTCGACACCGGTGTGCCGCGGTTGGCCATGGATGGCGCGTTGGTCGGCTACATCGGATCGTGCGTCGACATCACCGATCTCAAGCAGGCGCAGGCAGACCTCGTGCACTCTTCGGACCGGTTGCGCCTTGCCCTCGAATCAGGGAAGTCATTGGCCTTCGAGTGGGATCTCAAGTCGGGCCGCGACACCTGCTTCGGCGATCTTCAAACGATCCTCGGAATCAGTGACACGACGTTCGTCGGAACGATCGATGACTTCCGCCAGGGGTTGCACCCGGACGACCGGGAACGTGTGTTGGCGGCGATCGATGAGGCCGAGCGCCGCGGCATGCAGTACGAAGAGGAGTTCCGCGTCCGCTGGCCGGATGGGACGGTACGCTGGGTCGCCGCGAGGGGACGGTTCTCCTATGCAGCAGACGGGCAGGCCACCCACATGCTGGGCATCGCCACGGACATCACCGAGCGCAAACAGGCCGAAGAGTCGCTGCGCCGTAAAGAGTCGGAGCTCACCGAAGCGCAGCGACTGGCAGCCATTGGAAGTTGGCGATGGGACCTGAACACGAACGAAACCGTGTGGTCGAAGGAGCTCTTTCGAATTGCCGGACTGGAGCCTGGCTCGATGGGTGCCCTGGATGCCAGCCATCATCCGCAACTGTACCCGCCGGAAGATTGGGAACGAATTCGTCGCTGCGCCGACGAGGCAATTCGTTGCGGCACGCCATACGAGCTCGATGTCGAGATGTTCAGCAGCGGTTCACGCAGGTGGATCACGGCGCGTGGTGAACCGCAACGAGACGCTGACGGGCGGATTTCCGGGCTTCGAGGTACCGTCCAGGACATCACCGAACGCAAGCAGGCCCAGCAGGCCTTGAGCGAGAGTGAAGAACGTCTGCGGCTGGCTGCCGAAGCGGGACATATGTTCGCGTATACGTGGGACGCTGCCACTGACGCGATCACTCGCTCCGGAAAGTCCAGCCACATTCTCGGCATCGATGCCGAGACGCCTGTGACCGGCCAGCAAATGCTCGCCAGGATTCACCACGATGACCGGACGCGCGTCCTCGCCGCGCTGAGCGCCTTGACGCCCGAGCGGCCGCAATTACTGGTCAGTTATCGCCTGGTCCGGCCAGACGGCTCATTGATGTGGGTCGAACGGAGCAGCCGGTCGTACTTCGACGATGCGGGCAACCTGGTGCGGATCGTGGGTATGGTAGCGGACATCACGCCGCGCAAGCAGGCGGAAGATGTGCTCTCGAGTGTGAGCCGCCGCCTGCTCGAGGCCCAGGAGGCCGAGCGGGCTCGCATCGCGCGAGATCTGCACGACGACATCGGTCAACGGCTCGCCCTGCTGTCGTTGGGGTTCGACGAGCTCCAATGGTCGTCATCAGATCAGGCGAGCGAGCGTCGCGACCACGTCGACGCCCTGCGGCGGCAGACCAGGGAAATCGCAGCCGATATCCAGGCGCTGGCGCACGAACTGCACTCATCCAAGGTGCAGTTGCTCGGTGTCGTCGCTGCGATGAGCGCCTTCTGTTCGGAGAGCTCCGTACGGCAGAACGTCGAGGTCGATTTCAGCCATCAGGGCGTGCCCGCGACCGTACCGCCTGACATCGCGCTCTGTCTTTTCCGAGTCCTGCAGGAAGCGTTGCGTAATGGCGTGCGGCACAGCGCTGCTCGCAGTTTTGCGGTGAGCTTCCTGGGAACACCGGACGGCCTCAGTCTCACCGTGCGTGACGCCGGGCGCGGATTCGACGCCGAATCAGCCTCGAACGATGGCGGACTCGGCCTGACGAGCATGAGGGAGCGCTTGAAGCTCGTTGCAGGTGAGCTCTCAATCGAATCGCGGCCCGGAAGCGGTACGACAATCGTCGCCCGAGTGCCACTCTCGACCGCCCGAGTAACTTCACCGCTGGCCGAGGGGGGACTAGGCGTATAGAGCCGCGCGGCTCGCTCGGTGGCCTGCCCGGCCCTCCTTCGTTCCTGCGGAACTTCGGTGGGCACAGACACTCACGCGCAACCCCGCCATAGCTCGCGTGTCATCAGCGCGAGCGACTGCCCTTGCTGAGCGCGCCCGGCAGGACTTGAACCTGCGACCCCCGGCTTAAAAGGCCCGATTCAGCGGAGAGAAGGCGCTACTCGTCTGCAAGTTGGAGCCTCGCCCACGCGATCTGCCCACGCGATTGGCAGGACCTCGTTCCACTCTCACCAGGTCGAGCGGTCGAAACAGTCAGGCGCGGTGCGCGGTGACCTGCTCGTAAGAGAACTCAGGGATGCCTGCGCGTTTGGACGCGTGCTCCACCGTAATCGCCGAGACATCCCCTTGGGCGTCGATGTCTAAGGTCGTGTTCTCGTCGGGGTCGCGGGTCTCACTGACCGGCACGTCACGGAACTCGATGTACAGCGTGTCGGTGTCAGCGAAGTAACGAATCTTCAGACGAATGAGCGACAACCCGGCCGGAGTGCAGCCTCGATCGCTTGTCTCTGCGGCTGCCTTCGCGTACGCTGATGTCATGTATGCGACGGCCGTCGTTGGTGGCAAGGTTGTCCGGTTCAGGCTGTCCCCGGCGCTGGCGCGAGCGCACCGCCAGAACCGCGGCAAGGCGATGACCGACGCCGCGGCGGTTGCGTTCGTCGAAACGAAGCGCCGCGCACGGGCGCTGCGGCGCGCCAGGCCCTACCTTGCGAGTCGTCCTTGACACCTGCATTCTGAAGCTCGCGACCTTCCCGGCCGACAACAACGCCTCGGCTCTGATCTACGAGCTCGCGGGCGCCGGTCTGATCGAGGCGTGGGTCAGTCCGGCCATCCTCGAAGAGTACGCGGACGTCCTCGGCGACCATCCAGACTTCGTCGCTGAAATTGTCGAGACCTTCCCTGTCTGCTATCCGCTGACCGAGCTCAGTGTGATCCGGCACGAACCGGACAACCGTTTTCTCGAGTGCGCGCTTGCCGCAAACGCGGAATTCATCGTCACCGTGAACACGGCACCCGGGCACTTCGATCGCAAGCAGTACCAATCGGTGAACGTGGTGCGGCCCGGCGAATTCCTGAACGTCCCGGAGGTAGGACGGTTAGTGAAGAAGCTTATTCGAGACTGACCTGACCCGTCGCTCCGGGAATCGATTTTGCGGGAGCGCTTGGGCGTCGTCCGCGCCCTTGACCGCCCGCGCTCCCTACGATGGCAATTACCGAAGCGACGGGGTTCATGGACGCCCCTTGTGTCGCCTAGCCGTCCTCCGTACTGCGCCGGGGTTGCCTCGCATCGGTTCGCACTCGCCCCGACGACTCGGTAGTCTCCATTCGATTCGAGCGAGCGTCACGCTGGGTCGCCTGACTATGCGCTTTCGCCGTCGTGCCCGGATGCTGGCTCACAAGCCGCCACAGCGACGAGCGGCGTAGACCAAGGGGCTGAAATTGAAACGACGCTGAGAGCCGCTCGCGGCTGAGCGGCACGACGTTTACCCGCGAGAAACGGCGCCGCGTTGATTGTTGAGAACTGCAGCTTTGAACGCCGGGGACTGGTCACACATGCGCGGAGTTGACGCGTGCGAGCACAAGCGAATCACGAACGGCGCAGGCCCCGTGCGTCAACGCCCACTTGAGCGATCAAGATCGCTCACCGGCACGCGATCAAACGCGACTGACCCACGCGGTTTATCCACTCGGATCGGTCACCCACGCGGTTTCCCACGCGGATGTGCCACGCGATTGATCTGCGCTGCGTCGCCGCGAACGACGCCGAACCCGACGAGTGGACACGACAAATGGGTTTTGTGGGAGGCCGGACTATACAGCGTGGCTTCTAAGCGCCAACCCTCGGGCGGCAGCATCGGCGCTATCGTCGGGCCGTGTATTGAAGGCAATTGCCGCGCCCGGGGCCGCCTTTCGCACAGCGTTGATGACAGCTTCGAATAATGCGAGGCTTCGGGGCGGCAGGCGGACGCCGGCTCCGATGACAACACAGTCGTAGCGCGTCGAACCTAACTGACGCTCCACGGTCGGCCCAGCGGTTTCATCAGGCCGGATGAAACACACGTCGGACTCCCATCCGTGTTCAGCGAACCCCTTCAGCGCAACCGCGATTCCGGCGTGCACCTTCTCAACGGTCATACCGGGTGGCAAGGCCGGGTCGGAAAAATCCACCGTCTCCGGGTCGTAGCCTAGCAGCAGAATCCGCGACATGAACCCTCCATAGTTTTCGCGGCGACTATACATCGTTGGCCGGGACGGCAACAGGATGACTCCTCGAAAACGGGGGAGAAGAATCATCGAGAAGATTGGTGCGCCCGCCGCGACTCGAACGCGGGACCCCCGGCTTAGAAGGCCGGTGCTCTATCCAACTGAGCTACGGGCGCGTGAAGTTCATGTTACTAGAGGGAGAACGTGCGGTGCGACGGAGCGAGGGGACCGCATTCTTCAGGAAGTCGTATCGAGCGCAATCGGCTTGAGAAGCCCGCGCCCGGCAAGCCCGGTGGATCGATCGAGCGTTTCGAAGAAGGCTGTCCGCACGCGGGGGGCCCGCTGCAAACTCCAGAGCACTTCGGCATTGGTCCACGCCGCATGTCGTGCCACTCGCACGTTCCACATCGCGGCCACATCATCCAGGCGTCCGGCGAGGACGTCCACGGCGCCGATGACTCCAATCGAGAAGTCGCCCTTGATTTCGCCCTCGACGCGTTCGAGGAGGTCGTTCACGCTGTCGAAGTCCTGGCGTCGAGCGGCGTCAGAGGTGGGATCTCCGCCAAGCGTGGTGAAGACGTCCACGATCCCCTGCGGCAGATCGCGATTGATGTGCGCGTTCATGCCCGCGAGCGCGAACTGCAGCCGCGCGATCCCGCGCTGCGTTCGGCAACGCAGCAGTGGACGCCACGCCGATGGCGCACGGGACACATCGATCTCACCTGCGGCGATTGCGGCGAAATACTGGTTCGCAAACACCACATCGAGTTCCGACATGAACCGGGTATCGTGAAACGCCGGGCCCGCCACGGCCTGACGCACACTGCGGGTCACCTGGAGGTAGAGGCGATTGAACCACTTCAAGCCGTCCGCGTCCGGCAGGCGTTCGTCGATGGCAGCCATGATTGACAGCACGCCATCGATGGACGGGACAGGGGCAGGTCGCAGGATGTCGGTCAGCATCGGCATCGCATCGTAACAGCGCCGCAGGGGCTGCGCGCCGATGCGGCGAATTGCTCGCGATTTGCGCTGGATCAAAGTGCGGTGTCGGGCACCCGACAGGGGCCTCCAACAGCTCGACACAGCGACTCCCCCTTATCTCTTCAATCTGACGCCCAATTTCACTTGTCCCGCACCTCGGCGGGGCGGCATCGCACTTGCCCTGCCCTCTGCCACCTGCTGTGTTCCAGCAGATCATGAAGACGACTCGACGTCTCGCCCTCGTCGCCGTGAACGCGGTTCTGGTCGTGTGCGCGACCGCTACGTCGGCGTCCGCGCAGTCGCCCTGTGCCCCTCGCCAGGTCACGCCGGCGGATCTCCGCGCGCTCGATCTGGAGTCGCTGCTGAACGTCAAGGTCATCACCGCCTCGAAGTTCTCCGAGAGTCAATCCGACGCACCGGGCATCATTTCCGTCGTCAGCCGGGACGAATTGCGCCGCTTCGGTGGCACCACGCTGCGTGACGTTCTCGAGCGCGTCCCCGGAGTGGCGTCGAGCACCGCGTACTTCACCGATCGCAGCATGGTCGCCGCGCGCGGCGATCAGACGAAGATCAACGGCGGCCATGTGCTCTTCCTGATCAATGGACGTCCGACACGTGAAGTGCTCGAAGGCGGCCTCGTCAGCGATCTGCTCGAGTCCTTTCCGATCAACGTCCTCGACCGCATCGAGGTCATCAAGGGACCCGGCTCAGTCCTCTACGGATCGAACGCGTTCTCGGCTGTCGTGAACCTGATCACGCTCGAGGACGAAGCCAATGGCTTCTCGTTCGGCGGTGCACCGGGAACCGCGGGCGCTCGACAGGTTTCAGGCGAAGGCACCTATTCGTGCGGAGACCTGCGCATCGTCGGTGGCGCACAGCTCCATCAGCGTCCTGACTGGAACACCACGTACTGGTTCAACAACCCCGACGACCCGTTTGCCGCTGGCGTACCCACCGTGCAGGACGCGACCATTCGCGATCGCAGCCGCGGCGGTTTCGCCGGCATGACCTACAAAGGTCTCGCGGCAACGACGTCGTTCACCGAGTGGCGGAACGCAGCGTTCGTGCGAGGGACCGTCGGTGAGAGTCGGTGGCGACGCGGGTTCGCGGATGTCGGCTACGGGTTCGATGCCACGACGCGCTGGAAGATGAACCTGAACGCGACCTATACGCGAAACCTGTTCGCGATTCAGGAGTTCCCGTTCATTGCACGCGACTCGAGCGAGATGCTGTTCGAGTGGACGAACTTCGTCAACCCGACGTCGCGCGACCAGGTGACGTTTGGCGTGCTGCGCAACCAGGTCCTCGGTCACGAGACGTACTACGGCCTTGACTTCCCCATCAACATCTCGGACGGCCGGCGATCGGGCTATGCGGGCTACGCGCAGATCGATCACCGTCTCGTCGACACCGTGAAATTGATCGGCGGCTTCCAGGCGAACAAGATCGGCAGCCTCGCGCTCGACGTCGTTCCGCGCGGCGGCGTCATCTGGAGTCCCGCCACGCGCTGGAACGTCAAGGCGCTCTACGGCCAGGCGTTCCGCGCACCCAGTATCAACGAGACGACGCTGAACCATCCGGGGCTGAAAGGCGACGTCAACCTGCAGCCGGAGAATGTGGCGACCTTTGACGTCGAGTTGAGCTATCACGGCGATCGGATTCAGGGCAGCGCGAACTACTTCCACAGCGCGCACACCGACAGCATCGTGATCGACGCCAGCGAGCAGGTGTGGCGCTACGTGAATAGTGGCGAGGCGACGTTCCAGGGCGTGGAGTGTGACGGCAAGTACGACGTCAACCGGAACCTGTACGTGCTCGGCTCGCTGTTGCACCAGTCGAATTCCGACGGCGACGGCGCCACGAACATCACGCCTGTGCCCAACACGAGCGCCAAGGGCGGGATCAGTTTTCAGAACGACCGCGGCATCACGGCCAGCGTCTTCGACAACTATCAGGGTTCTCTCAACGGCTTCTCGTCGATCCTGAATCCGCAGCCGGCGTCGCGGCATCTGGTCAGCGCACACGCGCGGCTGGATATGGCCGCGCTCTTCAAAGCCAGCCAGACGGCAGGCGTTGCGCTCGTGATCAACGTGGACAATCTCACGAACGATCAGGTGTGGCTCCCCGATTGGGGCAGTAACACGGGCGATACGATTCCTGCGCGACGCGGTCGCACCGTCTACGTCGGCGTCGAGATGTCCGTCGGACGACGAACCGCGAGCTCGCGAGCGGCTTCAATCCCACAACTTCAGTAGGCGGTAAGCAGTAGGCAGTAGGCTGCCTCACAGCTGAATCGCGCGCGCCTCACTCCAGAAATCGCGCGGCGGCCATGCTAAGCTTGAGTGTTCACGCCTCGACCGAGGTCCCCAACGCGCCTGCGCGTTGGGGTGGGATGGTGGGTGTAGCTCAGGGGTAGAGCGCCTGACTGTGGCTCAGGAAGTCGCGGGTTCGAGACCCGTCACCCACCCCAATCAAACAATTCTCTATCAGTGAGTTACAACCGCCTCCGCTGAAGGCGTGTCTTCGCTGATCGGCGGCTGTGCGAGGTTTGTGCGAGCGGCGTCCCGCTTCGTCAACGCGTCCTTGAGTCGATGCATCGTCGAGGACAAGTACGTGTTGGTCTGGCTGACGTCGCGATGTCCGAGGTAGTCACGCACATCCGTGAGGCTCACACCTGGTGTCTCCATCAGCCGGGAGCCGGCCTCTCTCCTCAAGTCGTGAAACCGAAGGCCCGCGATACCAGCACGCCGGCACGTGAGTCTCGAGGCCGTCTGGAAGGCCTTGACGCGTTCGCCGATCTCGTTCCCGAAAGGATGCGCGTCACCGGGAAGATCGACGTCAGGCTCAAGCTCACGCGCCGTCCGCTGCGCGGTCTTGAGCATGTCCAGCACAGCCGCCAGCCTCGGGGTGATGACAACCCCGCGAGGAATCCCCGTCTTGGTCACTGTGGCTGGGAGGTCGATCACGCCGAAGGCCTCCTGCACGTGCTGCCACTGGAGCCCGAGGATTTCTCCACGACGCATCCCGGTTTCTAGTGTGGCCGTGATGCAGGCCTGTAGATGGGCGCCTGCGTGCTGCATCAGTCGCGCCTCTTCATCACCCTCGAGACGTCGCGCACGGCGCCCCTCGGCTTTCCCGTCCATCTTCACGACGGTCACGCCGCCCTTCTCAAACGGTGAGGCCTGGAGCGGCCACTGCTTGCGGCTGGCGCCGGACGAGACGTCCTGTTCGGCGACGTTGTGGTTCTTGCCCAGCCAGTACGTGCTCCATCCTCCGTCCTGGAGGATCTGCCCCACCGTCGCGGTCTGATCCGGGAGACGGCCGCTGGCGCCGGGGAAGCCGATGGCCGCCTCGGTGATCCGTTTCTCTCAGCTTCCATGAGCGCGCGTGCTTCCATAGCGCGCGCATCTCTGATAATCGTGGGCAACCCGCGGAGCCTCGTAGCCCCTTTTCTTCTGCCCACACAGTTCGCACAGGGCAATATCTCGCAGGGCTGCGGAATAGCACGCAGACGCGTCCGCGAATTTCTCTGGAATCAGTGGGTTACGTCAGCAACGCTCGGTATCTGTGCAACTTGAGAGCCATGCGAACGCGTAGGCGCGCGGCCGCGGTGCTGTGCCGCCCAACCCTCTGGCCCTTTGGCTCGCGGCACGTGTGAATCGATCGCGGACTCCCCCGCCGCGACAAACCACTGACTTTGCCCTGCCGGCCGCATCTGCCCTAGACTCTTTGGCATGAGCCTCCTGGATCGCATCAGCATCGATCCGTCGATCCGATTCGGAAAACCCTGCGTCCGTGGGACTCGTATCACCGTCGGCGATGTTCTCGGGTATCTGGCGGCTGGAGAAGACGAGGCTCGGCTCCTCAGAGAATTTCCGCAGTTGAAGCCTGAGGACATCCGGGCGTGCCTCGCTTACGCCGCTGAACGTGAACGCCGGACACAAGGCATTCCGGCGGCCTGAGACGTGCGACTGCTCTTCGATGAGCAACTCTCGGAAGATCTACTTGCGTTGTTCGAGGACGCCTTCCCGGAGTCGTTGCACGTGCGGGCGCTTGGCGCCGCCGGTGCGTCCGATTCCACTGTCTGGCAGATCGCCAAAGAACGCGGCTGCATCCTCGTCACAAAGGACGAAGACTTCCATCGACTGAGCGTGCTTCGAGGCGCGCCGCCAAAGGTGATTTGGCTCCGGCTTGGCAACTGCACGACCGACGAAGTGGCAACCGTGATGCGCCGCCACGTCACGGACATCCAGCACTTTGGACAGCAGGAAGAAGCCAGCGTTCTTGAACTAGGGTGACGAGACGGGGACGGCGAGCGCGGTGGTCATCTCCACCCCCATCTCATCGAACTCTTCACCGTCTCCAAAATGTCTCCACAAGCCACCAGTCTTTCTCGCGCCTGACGTGTTCTTGCGCGGTGCTCGTGAATCCGACGAGGCGCGGCGTCAACGCGATCTGAGTTCCCTGGGAATTCCCTCAGCGTCGACGAGCCGACCGCCAGCAACGTCAGCATCCGAGTCACGAAGCGCCTTGTGGAGAGCGGCACGGTCGGCATCATCCAGCCAGTCGCCAGGATCAAGCGGAAGGAGTTCGACTTCCGTGCCATCCGGGAGATTCGTGGGTTCATCAATGACGAATCGCCCTGCTTTGACCGTGGCCTTGATAGTCATGGAGGAAGCGTACCATTCCTGATGACCGGCGAGCTCCTGAATCGCTCGTGCGGGCGCTCCCCGCATCGCCGAATGCGAGCAGAACGTGTGCCGGAGATGCGTTGACGTTTTAGCGACCGCTTGAAACTGCAAACGACGCAGGCGGGTTCAACATACCTGCGATTCGATCTCGGCTTCGTTCTTCTCAATCGGCGCCTCGTGCGACCGCGACCTTGTGTGCATGGGCTATCCTGTGTGAGTGAGTCCGACGGTCCTGCGCGTGAAGTCCGCCTCTACTTCTTCTCGCGCGAGGAGAAACGGGCACATGTGCAGGTGCAGCATGCCGAAGGCGAGGCGAAGTTTTGGATCGATCCGACCGTGGAATTCCACGCGAATTACGGTCTCAGAGCCAAGAGACTTGCCGAAGCTCAGACATTGGTTGAGGAGCAAGGGAATGAGATCCGCGACGCTTGGGCGAAGCACTTCCCAGGTTGAAGTCACGAACGTGTCGCCGCACGGGTTTTGGCTGTTCGTCGGCGAGCAGGAGTTGTTCGTGTCGTTCAAGGAGTTCCCGTGGTTCGAGGACGCGTCGATTGGCGAGATCAGCCGCGTGGAGCTGCCGAGTGCGCATCACTTGTACTGGCCGGACCTCGATATCGATCTGGCGGTCGACTCGCTGACGCATCCGGAGCGGTACCCGTTGGTCAGCCAAGCGCAGCCTAAACGCTCACAGCCGACGAAGGCGCCTCGACGAGTGCTGAAGAAGCCGGCGAATCGGGCGCGCGCTCGTGGCTGAAGGCGAGGCGGCGCTGATGAATTCGAGAAGCCGCGAGGTAGTGGCGCGTCCGAAGCCGATGCCGCACCTGTTCGAGGGCGGCCAGAGGTCTTGCGAAAACCCAACTTGGCTGGCGACTCTCTGCGCTCGAACACTTGTCCACGCCGGATGTCACCGAGCCCACGAATTGGCGCCTCCCACCTAACTAAGGCACAGCCTGGTTATGGCGCCGGAGTCAATCTGTGGATGGCGCTGCGCGAGCCGTTCGGAAGTTGGCGCACAGGAAGGAGTTGACCACGAGCCATCCGCCCAGGAGAACTGCCCCACGTGGTGTCAGACGAGCCATGCCCAAGCGAGTCGCTCGTGGGCAGAACCGGCGAATGGCGTCTTCCACCTAAAAGACGGTTAGCCGGAATACGAACTCGATCGATCAAGAAGACACGAACGATCAGGCTGCGGACAACTTTGCGACGCGGAGCTTCTTGCGGCGCCGCTCGACGTGCCAAAGGTCGTACTGAACCTGCTGGTTCATCCAACTCTCGGCCGTCGTGCCGAAGGCGAGCGACAAACGCACGGCCATCTCCGGACTGATGCCGGCGCGGGCGTTGAGAATGCTCGACAGGGTCTTCCGACTTACACCGAGCGACCGGGCGGCGTCGGTGACACTCAAACCGAGCGGCTTCAAGCAAAGTTCCCGAAGCACTTCACCAGGATGCGGCGGGTTGTGCATCTTCATGATCGATCTCAATGGTAGTCTTCGTAGTCAACGTTGTTGGCGTCCTTGTCGACGAACTCGAAGGTCACGCGCCAGTTGCCGCTGACCTTCACGGCCCAGGTACCTTTGCGGGAACCTTGCAGTTCGTGCAGTCCCAGGCCGGGCAAGTTCATGTCCCGTGCCGCCGTCGCGGCGTTAAGACTGCCGAGAAGCAGGCGGAGCCGGTCTTCATGCTTGGCTTGGATACCGCGCTTGCTCCCCGTGGCGAAGAACCGTTCGAGACCCTTGTGTCGAAATCCCTTGATCGCCACTCAGTCGAGTGTAACCTATGGCGTTACGGACCACAATCCGGCTAACACCCAATATATGGAGCCGACGCGCCCCACTGTCCTATGCGATCATGTCGCCGCGGCGTGCGGCTCATTTGGAACGTTAGAGATTAGGCAACTTTCGTAGAACGACCGAGAACGATCTGAACTCTGACACCCGCGTGGCCCAGCATGGCGATCAACGTGTCAATGCTGAATCGGTCGATCTTGCCTCGTACGAGGTCGCTGATTCTGGGCTGCGTGACAGCAAAGAGATCTGCGGCCTGCGCTTGGGTCAAGCCGCGGGCCTCGATCAGCTTGCTCAGCCGAATCATCAGGTCTGATCGGATCTTCAGGTTCGTCGCTTCCTCAGCTGAAAATCCGAGATCTCGAAAGACGTTGCCACTCGAACGTCGAATCTTCGTGGTCATGGGGCCTCCGGCTTTTTGGCGCGGCGACGGATCAGATCGGCGAGACGCTTCTGGGCCAGCGCGATCTCGGATTGAGGCGTCTGGCGAGTCCGTTTCTCGAACGCGTGGAGCACGTAGACAGCTTCCTCGAACTTTGCGACGTAGAAGACGCGATGCTCCACGCGAGTGTGAACACGAATCTCGATGACACCTGGCCCGACCGTCGTCATCGGCCTCCAATCGGTCGGGAGGAGACCTTGCTGCACTCGTCCGAGTTGGTATCCTGCGGCACGACGCGCGTTCTCGGGAATGCCCGGAGGTCTTCGAGCGACGAGCCGAGCCAGGACACCGGCTTCTCAGACACGCCGTACTATATACGTATTTATATACACCGATCAAGTTGCCTAACACGGCTTGCAGCCGACGGCGGCCGGTGCGATCATGAGCCGCCGCGGCTGAAGCCTGACGTTAGCCCGACGACGACGACGAAACGCTCGCAGAAACGACACCGGAACTTTGCCACTCGCTGTGCGGCGAGTCTTCCATAATCGGCAGCTCGAGGAGTGACTGACCTTCGAACTCACATGGTCATTACGGTCGGTACTCGCGTCGGACCCTACGATATCGTCGCACCGCTCGGTGCAGGCGGGATGGGTGAAGTCTATCGGGCGCGTGACACGCGGCTCGGTCGCGACGTCGCTGTCAAAATCCTTCCAGTTGCCTTCGCCGCCGATGCCGACCGCCTGCGGCGCTTCGAACTGGAAGCCCGCGCCGCCGCCGCCTTGAACCACCCCAACATCCTCGCTGTCTTTGACACTGGGATACATGACGGCGGCCCTTACATCGTCTCCGAACTACTCGAAGGCGAGACCGTGCAGGCCTGCTTGGTGGCTGGACGTGCGCGTGGATCAGTCTCGTCCGGCGGGCTTCCTATCCGTAAGGCTATCGACTGTGCCCTTCAGATCGCGCGTGGTCTCGCGGCCGCACACGACAAAGGTATTGTGCACCGCGATCTGAAGCCAGAGAACCTCTTTCTCACCGCGGATGGCCGCGCAAAGATCCTCGATTTCGGACTGGCGAAGCTGACCCAACGCGATCCCGTTGGTTTGGTCGCGAGCCTTCTGCCCACACGCCCGGCCGAGACAGAACTGGGTGTCGTGCTCGGTACAGTGGGCTACATGGCACCCGAACAGGTGCGTGGACTCACCGCAGACTACCGGTCTGACATTTTTGCTTTCGGTGCAGTGCTCTACGAAATGGTGTCGGGCCGCCGCGCGTTTCTGGGCGAGACCTCGGCTGAAACGATGACCGCGATTCTCCGAGAGGAGCCGCCGGAGCTAACGACGGTCCAACCGGCGGTGCCGCCAGAACTCGAGCGCATCGTAGGTCGGTGCCTGGAAAAGAATCCGACAGCGAGATTTCAATCGACTCAGGATCTGGCGTTTGCGTTAGAGGGTTTGTCGTCAATGCCTCGATCGGGTGTGTCAATTCCCATGGCTCCCGCTGCGCCTCGAAAGATACGCGAGCCGCTGGCGTGGGGCCTTGTGGCTGTACTCGCCGTCGCCCTTGTGGGATTGGCGATTCCGACCGTAAGCCACCTGCGCGAATCATCGCCCGAACAGCTCACGATGCGGTTCGATATCCAAACACCGCTCTTGGGCGATCCTTTGTCCTTCGCGCTGTCTCCGGATGGGCGGCAATTGGCGTTCGTAGCGACGTCACAGGGCGCGCAGCGACTGTGGGTGCGTGCGCTCGACCAGGTGACGAGCCAAGCGCTCCAGGGCACCGAGGGAGCGAGCTATCCGTTCTGGGCTCCCGACGGCACAGCCATTGGCTTCTTTGCGGACGGCAAGCTGAAGCGCACCAATGTAGTGGGTGGCAAGCCGCAGGTGTTAGCGAACGCCACCAGTGGACGCGGCGGCACGTGGAACTCTGATGGCGTCATCGTTTTTGCCCCGACGGCTCAGGGCGGAGGGTTGATGCGCGTCGCCGCCACGGGCGGTACCCCCGTCGCTGCGACCGAGCTTGGACCCGGCCACGGGAGCCATCGCTGGCCTCAATTCTTGCCCGATGGGCGTCGATTTCTCTTTTTCGTGGGCTTCGGGCGACTCGACACTCGGGGCACGTACCTAGGGATGCTCGACGACGTCCTATCGACGAAGGTTGTAGAGACTGAATCGGCGGCTGTATTCGCGCCACGCGCAGCCTTACTGTTTGTGCGCCAGGGCGTACTTCTCGCCCAGAGCTTTGACCCCGTACGCGGCATGGTGAGCGGGGTTCCAACCCCCGTTGCTCAGAGTGTGGACGCGGACGACGGAGTAGCACGCGGCGCGTTTGCTACGTCAGCAACTGGTGTTCTCGCGCTTCGGGCAGCTGCTAAGCAACGGCGACAGCTCGTATGGTTCGACCGCACGGGCGACGTCCAGGCCACCGTGGGTGTGCCCGATGAAAACGGGCTCACGAATCCCGATCTGGCGCCCGACGGCCGGCGCGTAGCAGTGCACCGGACCATAGAAGGGGAACCCGATGTCTGGTTGATCGAGATCGGCCGTACCGTGGCGAGCCGTTTTACGTTCAGCAGAAGCGTGTCCCCCTTGTGGCACCCCGATGGACGCCGTTTAGCGTTCCGGCACATCAACGCCGACGGTGTCTTCGATCTGTTTGAGAAACAGGCGAACGGCGCCGGTGACGAGCAGCCGCTTCTCGAGACAACCGAGAACAAGGTTGCGCTTTCCTGGTCGCCTGACGGTCGCGTCCTTCTCTACGCAACCGAGACTGCAAAGACGGGAGCCGACCTCTGGGCCGTGCGCTTCGACCTCTCGACGAGCTCCGGACCGTCTCGCACGGCACCCTTCCCCGTCGTGCAAACGGCCTTCGACGAGGCCGAAGGGCAATTCTCTCCCGATGGAAAGTGGGTGGCGTTCCAATCGAATGCCTCGGGACGCATGGAGATCTATCTCCAGCCGTTTCCCGGACCGGGCGCCAGGATTCCAGTCTCGACCGCGGGCGGCAGCCAACCGCGGTGGCGGACGGACGGAAAGGAGCTATTTTATGTCGCACACGACGCCCGCTTGATGGCCGTGCCGATCGCGACAGGCCTGGACGGGCAAACGCTTGAGCCAAGTGCACCGATGCCGCTCTTCTCCACGCGGCTCGCCACTGGTGCGAATGTTGCGGTCGGGGGGTTGTCGAGGCAACAGTATTCAGTTGCTCGCGACGGACGGTTCCTAATGAACACGGCAGTCGAAGAAGAGACAGCGCCGTCGATCACCGTCGTACTCAACTGGGACGCGGGTTTGAACAAGTGAACGCAGGCACCGCGGTCTCCATCGGAGAGCCCTGGAGCCGCGGGGGCGGCTAATAGTCCAATGGTGCGCAAAATGAAGGCGGGCTAACCGCGCGATGCACCAGACGGCCGCAGGTGCGATCGTGAGCGGCCGCTGGTGAACGCTGGCCGTTAGCGGCCGCTCAAAACTGCAACGACGCCAGTGGGTTTAACGCATCTGGCGCCAACAATCCGAGGTCGGCTTCCTTCTTCTCAGTCCGCGCGCGCGTGCGCCGTGCGCCTGCGAACCGTTGTGTGCATGGGCTATCCTGTGTGAGTGAGCCCGACGGTCCTGCGCGTGAAGGGGTTTCGGTTCTACTCCTTCTCGCGCGAGGAGAAACGGGCGCATGTCCATGTGCAGCATGCCGAGGGCGAGGCGAAGTTCTGGATCGATCCGACCGTGGAATTGCACGCGAACTACGGTCTCAAGGCCAAGCGATCGCCGAAGTGCAGACATTGGTTGAGGAGCACGTGAATGAAATCCGCGACGCTTGGGCGAAGCACTTCCCAGGTTGAGGTCACGAACGTGTCGCCGCACGGGTTCTGGCTGTTCGTCGGCGAGCAGGAGCGGTTCGTGTCGTTCAAGGAGTTCCCGTGGTTCGAGGACGCGTCGATTGGCGAGATCAGCCGCGTGGAGCTGCCGAGCGCGCATCACCTATACTGGCCGGACCTCGATATCGATCTGGCAGTCGACTCGCTGACGCATCCGGAGCGGTACCCTTTGGTCAGCCAAGTACCGCCCAAGCGTGTGCAGCCGACGAAGGCGCGTCGACGGGTGTTGAAGAAGCGAGTGAACCGCTCGCGCCCTCGCGGTTGACGTTCGCACGTTGTGCAGCGAACATAGAGAGTCGCGTTTGTAGAGTTCGAAACCCGTCACCCACCCCACTCAAATTCTTCTAGCTCAAAGCGAGTTGGAGCGAACGTTCTACTGCCGTGCGAGAGCGGCCGCCTGCACAGGCGACAGCGCTCGTCCCTCCGCACGGGCCGTCTCGAATGGTCCGGGACCGAGCGACGTCTTCACGGCCTCGAAGTAGCGATCCCGGATCCACGCGACAGTAGGGTTCAGCGAGCCGCCCACGCGTTGGAGCAGCCCGTCTGACGCGCCCCATAATCGGGCCGCTCTGTCGGCGTGGCCTCCGGCGGCCAGCAGCCCCGCGAACACGTCGAGACTCCAGGCGATCCCGCGTGGATCCTCGAGTTCCTGACACAGCGACATCGCCTCGGATGCCTGCGCGCGCGCTTGGTCGAAGTCTCCCCGAACGATGCGCAGGCCGGCGGCTACCGAAAGCAGAATGCCCAGGCCCCACATGTCACCGGCGCGCCGATGCACCTCGATGGATTCATCGTAGAGGAGTTGCGCTCGGTCGTTGTCGCCGTTCGAGACCGCGATGTTGGCAAGGATCATCAGCGGGCCGCCATGCTCCACGGCGTCGCCGCTGGCATCGGCGGCTTCTCGCGCCTCCAGGCAACGCGCTGCAGCCGTCTCGTGGTCGCCCAGTTCAAACGCGGCAAGCGCCTGAAGAAACACTCCTCTCGAGACGGCCCATGCATCACCGGCCTCACGGCCCAACGACAGCACTTCGGCAGCGCATGCTCCAACTTCGACGTGACGCCCTTGGAAGTGATGCATGTGAGCCAAACCGATGAGCGCCCGCGCCCGCAGCGCTGGTGGCCCGTGACCAGCAACTGAGAGCGCCCGTTCGAGCCACAGCCTTCCCTCCTCGAACTGACCGCGCTTCGTCCAGAACCAGAACAGCGCGCCGGCGAGTTCGAGTCCCTTTTCGGCGAGAGACGCCGACGTCAACGCCCATTCGAGCGCCGCGCGGACGTTCTCCTGCTCTATCTGGATGCGCTGGAGACACTGCAGCTGACCATGGTGGCGGAGGATGGGCAGTACCCCACGGAACTCGTTGAAGACGTATTCGAAATGCCGCTCGCGCTGCCGGTCGGCGGCGCCCCCCTGTATGAGCCGTTCGCGCGCGAACTGGCGGATCGTCTCGAGGAAGCGGTACCGCCGCTGACCGGCGACATCGTTCTCGACGCTGACGAGGGATTTGCTGACCAGCTTCGACAAGAGGTCGAGCATGTCGCCGGCGTCGACCCCGTCATCACCACAGACCTTCTCAGCGGCCTCGAGCGTCCACCCGGCTGGGAACACGGACAAGCGGCAGAGCAGCTGCCGTTCGTCATCGGACAGCAGCTGGTAGCTCCAGTCCACGGTCGCTTCGAGCGTCCGCTGTCGGGCCACTGCCGTCCGCATGCCGCCGGTGAGCAGGCGGAATCGGTCCTGCAACCTCGTGTCGATCTGCTCCAGTGACAGGACGACGACACGGGCGGCGGCCAACTCGATCGCAAGTGGCATCCCATCGAGACGCCGGCAGATTCGTGCAATCGTGCCCGCATTCTCGGAAGTGGCTCTGAAGGCTCGGTCGATAGCGGTCGCACGCTCGATGAAAAGCCGTGTGGCCTCGGCGTCGACGAGCGCTTCGACGCGAATGGATGCCGTCTCCTCCGGCAGAGAAAGCGAGGGGACGCGAGTGACGGTCTCGCCGGGCACTCCCAGCGCTTCACGACTCGTCACGACAATCCTCAGCTCCGGCACTCCCTGGAGCAGCGTCTGTGCCACCTCGGCACAGGCATCGATCACGTGCTCGCAGTTGTCCAGGATGAGCAGGAGCTTACGATGGCGCAGATTGTCGAGAAGGGCGTCGCGTACCGATCGCTGGGGGCCTTCTCGGACGCCGACTGCTGTCGCGACTGTCTGCGCCACCAGATCGGGCGTCGTGAGCGGCGCCAGATCGACCAGCCACACGCCGTCCGGAAATTCGTCGATGACGTCACACGCAAAGCGCACGGCCAGACGCGTTTTTCCGGCGCCCCCGGCGCCCGTCAACGACACCAGGCGCGATGACGCGAGCATCGATTGCAACTGCGCGAGCTCTTTCCGCCGGCCAACGAAGCCGGTGAGCTCGGCCGGCAGGTTGTGACGTTGCCTTTCCGGCATACGCGCGGGCGCTGCGTGCGTCACGCGCTGCAAGGCCTGGAGATCGATCACCAGGTCCTGCGCGCTTTGGTAACGGTGGTCCGGCTGTTTCTCGAGGCACTTCTGGATGATCCGTTCCAGTTCGGCTGGTACGTTGCGGTTATACCGGGCGATCGCATCCGGCTCGTCGTGCCTGATCACGTCGATGGTATGTAGGTCTGTCGTTCCCTTGAACGGCCGCCGTCCGGTCGCCATCTCATACAGCACGACGCCTAGTGAGAAAACGTCGGTTCGCCGGTCGAGTTGTGCACCGATACCCTGCTCGGGACTCATATACGGGACCGTGCCCATCACCAGGCCAGGCGTTGTTGCCGCCTCGCGCGTGACATCGTCCGCCGCACGTGTCACGGTCGGTTCGACTCTCGCCAGTCCGAAGTCCAGCACCTTGACCTGGCCACGCGACGTGATCATGACGTTGGCGGGCTTGATGTCGCGGTGGACGACGCCGCGTGTGTGCGCGGCGAACAGGGCGTCGCCGATCTGGATCCCGATTCCCACTATCTCATCGAGCGCGATCGTCGTTCCCGTGATTCTCTCCGCCAGCGTCCGCCCTTCGATGTACTCCATCGCAATGTAGCCAACGCCGCTGGCCTCGCCGACATCGTAAATAGTGGCAACGCCGGGATGGGAGAGGCCGGCGGCCGCGCGCGCCTCGCGCATGAAGCGGCGCCGCCGGTCGCTGTCCGACGCGAACTCGGAGGAGAGAACCTTCAGCGCGACCTGCCGGTCGAGCCGGGTGTCGGTGGCGAGAAGCACTTCGCCCATGCCGCCGGCCCCGATGTAGCCGGTGACTTCATAGTGGCCTAGCCGCGTTCCGGGGGCGAATGACACGGAGCTCCCGGATTATATGGGGATGTCGTAGGGAGCGTTACTTATAAGCCACGGCCGCGGCGGACGGTCCTGCCAAGGGGATGAGGTCGAAGCGCCTGAATCCCACTTGCCCGCACCACGCGCGGAAGTCGGCCCCGGTGTAGTCGAAGGCATCGCCGAACTCGATCAACATGTTCAGTGACATCAGCAGGCCGAATGCGTTTTCGCGCCGGGCATCGTCGATGACGTTCTCTATCGCGATGAGCGCGCCCCCCTCTGGCAACGCATCGTACGCCTTTCGAATGAGCTGCAGCTTCTGCTCCAGATTCCAATCGTGGAGGACGTTGCCCATCGTGACGACGTCAGCAGGCGGCAACGGATCGACGAAGAAGTCCCCCGAGACGACCTGAATGCGATCAGCAAGACCGGCGCGGTCGATCGCGGTCTGTGCGTGAACTCTCACCGGAGGAAGATCGAACGTCTGAAAGCGGAGATGCGGATGCCGCGCCGCGACCAAGCGCGATAGCAGTGCGAGCGCCCCACCGACGTCGGTCACACTCCGATACCGCTCGAAGTCGAATCTGTCGGCCAGCAGGCTGAAATTTCCTGACTGAAGGCCCGTCATGGCCCGAAGAAACTCACCGAGCCTGGCTTCGTCGGCATAGAGCTCGGCGAACATGGGCTTGCCCGTCAGTTTGATCTCGTTCTGCGGTTTGCCCGTTCTCAGCGCCTCCCCGAGGCTGTTCCAGAATCCGAAGAGCCGGGAATTGAACATCTCGGGCATGCCACCGATGTAGGCGGGACTCTGCTTGACGAGAAACGCTGCAGTCTCAGGCGTGTTCCGATATCTGCTCTCGGGGCCATCACCCTCGCGGTGCAAGAAACCGAGCGCCACCAGCGCATCGAAGAAGTCATATCTGCCTCGAGGATGCAGTCCCAGCGCAGCTCCGAGCTCCTCCGCCGTCATCGAACCGTCGCCAAGCGTCGAGAACAGATCGAATTCCACCGCGGTGAGCAGGACCTTCGAGGCCCAAAAACTCGTCGCAGTCTGCATGATGGATGTGGGATCGAGCCGCTGATTCATTGAGCCCTCTGCGAGGAAACGGAAGGAACTGCTCCGGACGACAAACAAGCTGACTGCCTCTCGCCGAGCCCATCGCCGAAAATATATCGATACCCCAGCACGACGACGACGGCGAGGGCCGCGCCCGCGAGTGCGTCGAGGACGTAATGGAAGCGGCCGTACACAGTGGCGAACATCAGACTCCCGGTGATGGGGACGAGCAGGTACGCGAGCCGACGCTGATGCCGCCACGCGACCAGGCTCAGCACGACCGCACCAGAGACATGTGCGCTGGGAAACGCGCCACCGCGCGCGCCGCCGAGCCCCGACATCCGATGAACGAGATCGAAGAAGAAGTGGCCGGAGAGCGGCGGGCCCAGGTGCGGCGACAGATAGTACGGGCTGTCCACTGGCAGCACGATGAAGAACAGGTAGCTCCCCAGCATCACGGTCGACAACATCAGCAGCAGCTCGCCGAAGGCCACTCGCCGTCCGCTGACGTACCAGTACGCGGCCACCAACGGAATGACGATGACGTAGGCCGCGTAGCAGAAATGCAGGTACTCGGACAACGGCACCAATGCCAGCCGTTCGCTCAGATACTGGCTCGGCTGTCCGTCGAACATCGCGGACTCCCAAGCTGGAATTGCCGCGGTCAGCCGCCAGTCGCCAATCACCGCCGCGACCAGCTCCACCTCCTTGTAGAGGAGAGGAAACAACATCAATGGATGCCAGTCGCGAATCACGCGAAGGATCCCCGCCGATGGCCTCGCGCGGTTCAGGATCAGCAACGCCCCCGCGAGCGTCAGGTGCACCGCGACCAGCCACACGCGGCCTGGAACGGCATTCCCGAGGATCGCAATCAACGCGGCCGTGATCGCCAGGTACGACGCAGTCAGCGTCGTCGTCCAGCGTGCACAATCGACGGGGGGCATCGGGCTATCATCCTAATATGCCGCGGCCGCAACGCCTGCTCCGAACCTTCGACCGCAAGCGGCGAGAGGCCGCGATGGTGGCGCGCGGCTTTCAGTCCGCGAGTCATCCGATCCTCGCGCAGATCGTTCCTATTCGCCGCTGCAACCTGGCGTGCACCTACTGCAACGAGTACGACAAGCACTCGCCGCCAGTCGCGCTGGCGACGATGCGCGAACGCATCGACGATCTGGCTCGACTGCGCACGGCGAACATCGAGATCAGCGGCGGCGAGCCGCTGCTGCACCCTGACCTCGACGAGCTCATTCGCCACATCCGCGGAACCGACGCACTGGCCGGACTGATCACCAACGGCTACCTGCTCAACGAGAGGCGTATCGAGCGCTTCAACGACGCCGGGCTGGATCACCTGCAGATCAGCATCGACAACGTGAAGCCTGACGACACGTCGAAGAAGAGCCTGAAGGTGCTCGACGCGAAGCTCCAGATGTTGGCGAAGCACGCCGCGTTCAGTGTCAACATCAATTCAGTGCTCGGCGGCGACTTGAGTCATCCCGAGGACGCACTGACGGTCGCGAAGCGGGCGATCGAACTAGGTCTGACGGCGACAGTCGGCCTGATCCACAACAGCCACGGCCGCTTGATGCCACTGACGCCGGAGCAATTGCGCGTCTATCGTGAGATCACCTCGCTCACCGCGCCGTTCTACACGGTCCAGAACCAGAACGACTTTCAGCGAAACCTCGCGCTCGGGCGGCCGAACGACTGGCAGTGCGGCGCCGGCGGACGCTATCTATACATCTGTGAGGACGGCCTCGTGCACTGGTGCTCACAGCAGCGCGGGCACCCAGGCATTCCGTTGGCCGAGTACACCACCCGGGACGTGCTGCGCGAGAGCACGAGCGAGAAGAGCTGTGCGCCGTTCTGCACCGTGTCGTGCGTGCACCGCGTGGCGCTGCTCGACCGCATTCGCTCGCAGCCGATCGCGACGCTCGACGAGATGATGCCAGCCGGCGCCAGCGGACCCACCAGCGTGCGCGCGCTCCGCTGGATGTTCGTGACCGGTCGGTATCACAACCGCTTCCGCGCGGTTGCCGCGCGCCTGCTCGGCTCGCGCTCGTAGCGCGCCCTTGGGAATTAGGTCCTGAGTAGAAAACGGCCTGGCCATACCGCGTTCGGCACAACTGCTTTAGATTGACCCCAGTTCCCATCCGTAGTTCTATCTACCCATGTTTGAGCCTGGCACAGCGCTGGGACACTATGAAGTCCTCTCCCCGCTCGGAAAAGGCGGCATGGGAGAGGTGTATCGGGCAAAGGATCAGAAGCTGGGACGCGAGGTCGCGATTAAGGTTCTCCCGGACGCGTTTGGCCAAGATCCGGTTCGGGTTGCGCGATTCCAGCATGAGGCCCGTGCCGCCGCCGCTCTGAATCATCCCAACATCTGTGCGATTCACGAAGTCGGCGATCACGAGGGCCAGCCCTTCATCGTGATGGAACTGCTCAGGGGACAAACACTCGAGGCAAGACTCTCGAGTCAGGGGCGTCTCGAATCCGACGAAGTCCTGGAACTGAGCACGCAGTTGGCCGATGCCTTGGATGCCGCTCATACTGCGGGGATCGTTCATCGGGACGTCAAGCCAGCGAACATCTTCATCACGGATCGCGGACAGGCGAAGATTCTGGATTTCGGGTTGGCCAAGACCGATCGTCTCAAGGCTGCCGAGGCCTTGACCATCTCGCACGACGTCGAGCGGCTGACCGGCCATGGAACCACGTTGGGTACGTTGGCGTACATGTCGCCCGAGCAGGCGCTGGGCAAGGAGCTCGATCCACGGACCGACCTGTTTTCACTGGGCGCCGTTCTTTACGAGGCCTTGACGGGCAAGCCGCCTTTCGTCGGTGCCACGCCGGCCGCGATCTTCGACCAGATCCTCAATCGAGCACCGGCGCCCGTGCAGCTGACTTCCGACGTCGCACCCGGACTGGAAGGTGTCGTCAACAAGCTGTTGGACAAAGACGTGGACCTCCGCTATCAGCACGCCTCGGAACTCCGCGCCGACCTGAAGCGGATGCGGCGCGACACCGACTCAGGCCACCGGCTGCGAGCGGCGTCGTTGGGGGGTGCGGCACGATGGAGTGCGCTGAAAGTGGCCGGCGCGGCCGCCCTTGGTGCCCTCGCGCTCGGAGCCGTGGTGTGGTCGGCGAGGAGCCTCGTCGGCCCAGCACCAGCCGGGACGAGCGCGCCGGCGCTGACGATCAGCCCGCTGACAGATACGGAGGGGCTCTCGTTGTCGGCCAGCTGGTCCTCCGACGGTACCCAGGTTGCCTACGACTACACCTTGAATGGGTCGATGGACGTAGCCGTCATGTCGCTCGGGGGTGGAGAGCCTCGGCTCGTCGCGGGCGGGCCCAACGACGAGGTCATGCCTCGCTGGTCGCCAGATGGCTCCAGGATCGCCTTCCTGTCCGATGACGGCACCGGCATGAACGTGTATTGGGTGCCGCCTACTGGCGGAGCGCGCCGGAGAATCGCGCAGACCCATCTTCAGTATCTGGACCGGTTCACGTCGATCGGCGCCGTCGGATCGCAACCGTGGTCTCCGGATGGACGGCGGCTGGTGTTCTCACGGCTGGAGCCCACCAATAGCGTGGCGTTGTGGACGGTTGACACCGAGAGCGGCCAGGAAGCACGCCTCACAGCGCCGCCGGCGGGCGCGAGCGATTGGCGGGCTGCGTGGTCGCACGACGGCAAGTGGATCGCGTTTCATCGTTCGTCGACTGGCTCGCCATCCTCTCTGCAGATGGTGCCGGCATCGGGCGGGGAACCGCGAGCGGTGCTTCCGAACGAGACGGTCGGCCGCAGCGCCGCAACGTGGTCGCTCGACGACCAACGCCTTCTGTCCGTTACTGACGGACCGTTCGGTGGAGACATCTCGGAGGTCGACATCGGCACGGGGAGGATCAAGCAGCTGACGGTCGGGGCCGGGGTCAGTACGCCGATCCTCTCCTCCACAGGGCGCCTCGTCCTCTCGCAATGGAGCCATCAGACTTTCTTCTTCAAGATGCCG
This sequence comes from uncultured Acidobacteriota bacterium, assembly GCA_963772955.1. GTDB lineage: Bacteria > Acidobacteriota > Vicinamibacteria > Vicinamibacterales > UBA2999 > Gp6-AA40. Next base: position 189,109 of record CAVYZF010000004.1, read on the forward strand.
GTCGACAACGCGTCGGCCGTGCACGAGCAGATCTCACTGAGCGCGGGCAGCAACTTCGCCCAGCGCTTCTCGCCAGACGGCCGGCAGATCGTGTTTCAATCGAGCCGTGCCGGCCGGTCGGTGCTGTGGCTCCACGATATGGAGACAGGCACAGAGCGCCAGCTCACGTACCCGGCGGCCGGACGGGAGGACAGGACGCCGGATTGGTCGCCCGATGGGAAGCAGGTGGTGCTTCTCTCGAATCGCGACGGTCCTTTTCAATTGTGGGTCGCGGACGTGGACGGCGGAGCGACGCATCGCCTTTCCGAGCAGGCGATCCCCATGGATGGGGATTGGTGGGTGAACGCACGAGTCGCACCGAGGTGGTCGTCCGATGGTCGCGCTATCGCCTATCTTGCCCCGGGCGAAGGCGGCTCGACGCTGTGGCTCATCAATCCCGATGGCAGTAACGCACGTCCGACGCAGGTGTCTGGTGTCTTGCGCTTCGACTGGTATCAGGACAGTCGCCGAGTGATCTATACGCGCAACGGCTCGGATGGGCGAATCGAGATGGTCGTGGCCAACCTCGACACCGGCAAGGAACGCCTACTCCTGAAGGCGAACGCTACGGAGTTGAGCGTCGCTTCCGACGGGCGTTCGGTCGCTTACAACAGCGCGGACGGACACTTCAGCATGAATCGGTACGTGCTGCCGCTCGTTCCCTCGACCAGCGCCGAGGAATTCCCTCACGCGGCAGGGGCGCCCCGGCAGGTCACGTTCGGCAAGGGAGTGTGGCACGTGCACGGCGGCGCGTGGTCTCCGGACGGCCGGTGGATTGTGTACACGAGGGACTTCGATCGCGGACACCTCAGCGTGATCGACAACTACCGTTGAAGAGGATCGGTCACCGGCTCGCCCACACCTTAGCGATCGAGGAACTTCGTGATCGCCTCGATCACCGCCTTACCAGTCAGCAACTCGTCGTCGTTGTGATCCGCGCCCGGTACCGAGACAAGGGTCTTCGGCTGCGACGCCGCATCGTAGAGTTGACGGCTGAATTCGGCGGGCACGACACGATCACGTTCGCCGGCAATGATCAGCAGTCGGGTCCTCACGCTCGGTATGCGCGCCAGACTGTCGTATCGATCGCGAAGCATCAGACGAACCGGCAGCCACGAATAGTGATACTGCGCGACGTCGGCCATCGACGTGTACGGCGACCGGAGAATGAGCGCAGCGGGAGGATGCTCTGACGCGAGTTCGACGGCCACACCGGTGCCCAGCGACTCTCCAAAATAGATAAGGCTGCCGGGGTCGACGTGGCGCCGCGTGATCAGGAACTCGCGAGCTGCGCGGGCATCCATCGCCAGCCCCTGCTCCGTCGGCGTACCGGGATTTCCGCCGTAACCACGGTAGTCGAACAGCAACACGTGCAGGCCCAATCGGCGGAGCGCCTCGGCGAGAGGAACGCGATACGCGCGGTTGCCAGCATTGCCGTTGAAGACGATGACCGCGGGTGCTTGATCTGCCGCATTGACGGTGAACAACCAGCCCGAGAGGCGGAGTCCGTCGGTCGCGTCGAACGCCACCTCTTCGACGTCCTCGAGACCGAGCGACGCGATCGCCGGCACATCACGGAGCGGGAAGTACATCAACTGCCTCTGGCCCGCCCAGAGAACCAGCAACAACACCACAACCACGGCAACAGATATCAGCAAGACCACGTGTCTCCCGATCATGGCGCTAGCTTAGGTCTCCGCGGGCATGATTGATAAAAATCCAGCGTCGGCATACGCTGCCGAAGGCCGCGGTACTATCTTCCGGGCCAGATCACATGAAACAACTCCCACCAGCGCGCGACGTCGCCCGCATCGTGCTCGTCGTGCTGTTCATCGGGCTGATGATCGTCTCCAGCCTGTGGATCCTGCAGCCGTTCCTCGGCGCAGTGATCTGGGCCACGATGATCGTCGTCGCCACCTGGCCACTGATGCTGAAGGTCCAGGACGCGCTCGGCGGACGACGCTGGGCGGCAGTGATGGTGATGATGCTGGCGATGTTGTTCCTGCTCGTCGCGCCGCTGACCACCGCGATCCTCACGGTCATGGATCGTCGAGATGAGATCGTCAACCTGGTCGCGTCGCTCTCGACTACGGACGTGCCTCCACCGCCCGCGTGGCTGGAAGGTGTGCCACTTGTCGGAGCGCGCCTCTCGGAAGAATGGCGCCGGCTGGCAGCGATCGGTGCCGAGGAATTGGCGGCGCAGGCCGCACCCTATATCGGTCAGGCGCTCACCTGGTTCGCCGGACAGGCTGGCAGCCTCGGCCTGATGGTGCTGCACTTCATCCTGACGCTGGTCATCTCCGCGATTCTGTACTCCAACGGTGAAGTCGCAGCGAGGGGAGTGCGCCGCTTCGGCCGTCGCCTCGCGGTGGAGCGCGGCGAGAACGCCGTGGTGCTCTCGGGCCAGGCGATTCGCGCCGTGGCGCTTGGAGTGATCGTCACGGCCGTCGTGCAGTCTGCCGCCGCAGGCTTCGGCCTCGCCGTTGCCGGCATTCCCTACGCCGGGGTGCTCACCACGATTATCTTCGTCCTCTGCATCGCGCAGATTGGTCCCATCCTCGTCCTTGTACCTGCCGTGGCGTGGGTCTACTGGTCGGGTAATTCGGTGTTGGGAACCGTGCTGCTCATCTGGAGCATCGCCGTCGCTTTGCTCGATAACGTGATGCGCCCCATCTTGATCCGGCGCGGCGCGGACCTGCCACTGCTGCTCATCCTCGCCGGCGTCATCGGAGGTCTGATCGGATTCGGCGTGATCGGCCTGTTCGTGGGCCCGACGGTGCTGGCAGTGACGTATCGATTGCTGGAGTCCTGGATCTCCGACATCGATCACGAGAACGTGGACGTGGAACGGGTTTAGGCTTGATAGTCAGCGTGGAGGCTCGTGCATGATCAGTGTCGCGTCAGTGTTCCTGGTGCTGCTGCAGGCAGCAGCGCCCGCTCGGCCAGGCGTTGTGACGGGCCAGTTGCAAACGCGCGAAGGTGCGCCGGCCGCAGCAATTCGCGTCTCTGCGCTGCCCGCACCTCCACCTAACATCCTTCCATCGGACGGGCAGAACTACTACTCGACGACCGCGCCGGCAGGCAACGACGCTCAGCGACGCGCAGGGCCGATACCGGCTCGCCAATCTCGCGCCCGGGCGATACTTCATCGTCGCCAGCGTCTTCGGATACCCGACCTTCTATCCATCCGGAACCAACGCCGATCGTGCGACGGTCGTCACCGTGGGCGCTGACAAACCGAGTGAGGGCGTCAACTTCTCCGTCCAGATGCCACCAGGCGGACGTGTCAGCGGCCGCGTCACGACGCCATCACCTGCTGGTGTGCAGGAGAAGGCGGTGCTATCCGGCGTCGCGCTTGGTGAGTTGCTCGAGAGCCCACTTGGTTCGGACGGCACGTTCAACTTCGGTCACCTTCCGAAGGGCGCGTACCTGCTCAGCCTCTTCCCCGCTCTGCCAGGCATGCCGTCACGGACGTTTCGGGTCGAGGAGTCCGACGTGCGCGTCGATCTCGTGCGACCCACGCTGCGTAGCGTCAGCGGGCGCATCGTCGTCAAGAGTGGTCCGCTTCCCTACGGTTGGCTCGGCTTCGAAACCGTGTCGAGCTACGAGACCGCGCACATCAACCCCGACGGAACGTTTCGAACACAGCTCCAACCCGCTCGACACAAGGTGGAGCTCGCAGGTATGCCGGGTGGCTATTCGCTGTCCTCGGTTCGTCTAGGCAATCAGGATCTGTCGCAGGGCGTCGTCGTTGGATCGAGTGATGTCACAGGGCTCGTCATCACGGTGTCACCGCCCGCGAATCTTCCCAAGCTACGCGGCAGGGTGAACGGTGTTCCGGCGGCGAATCTCGTGTCTGCGAAAGTCGAACTGACCGGCCACATCGTCGGCGCATTGGAAGCGCCGGTGAAGCAGGATGGGTCGTTCGAATTCCCCGCAGTGACACCCGGCTCGTACCGGGTGCGCGTGCCTCAGGTCGCCGCTGTCCCTCAGTCCATCGTCGTGATCGGATGGGAAGACACCGACGTGCAGCTCGCGGCGAAGCCCTGATCGCGTTACTCGAGACTTACCGAAACAGGTCATAGGACGGGCGTCTCGGGGCGTGTATTCTCGCAGAATCTATAATGTCTTCGCGCAGATCCTGCGCGAACTCTACTTCCGGAGCACCGAACCGATGAGACCTGTGTCTGCCCTGATAACGTTGCTGCTCGTTGGCGTGCTGAGCGCGCCGGCCGCGGCACAGGCGCCCGACGGCGCTGCCGTCTACCAGGCAAGCTGCGCGTCGTGCCACGCCAATCCCGGACCCGACTCACGAGCGCCCAATCGCGAAATCCTCGCGACCCTCGCGCCCGAAAGTATCCTCGTCACGCTGACGAGCGGCCAGATGTTCCGGCAGGGTTCGGCGCTCACCGATGCAGAGCGCAAGGCAGTGGCCGCGTTCCTCGCGGGCAGGCCGGTAGGCACCGCCGCTCCTGCGTCCACCGTCGGGCAATGCACCACGAAGCCGGCGGCGATCACGGCGGCAAACATCGCGGGCGGCTGGAATGGATGGGGATCGACACCAACGAACAATCGGTTTCAGAACGCCGAGAAGAGCGGCCTGACCTCGCCGAACATCCCGCGACTGAAGCTGAAATGGGCATTCGGGTTCCAGGGTGTGAGCTCGGCGCGATCGCAGCCGGCGATTCTCGGCGACCGCATGTTCGTCGGTAGTGAGAGCGGCGACCTCTTCGCGCTCAACGCGAAGACGGGTTGCACCTACTGGAGTTTCCACACCAAAGCCGGCATCCGCACGGCACCATCAGTCGGTGCCTACAAGCGCGCGAATGGCAGCAACGGATTCGCGGTCTATGTCGCCGATGGGGCCGCTAACGTCTACGGCGTCGACACGGAGACCGGCCAGGAGATCTGGTCGCGCCGCGCCGACGATCACGTCTACGCGAAGTCGACTGGATCACTCACCTACTTCGATGGCCGCGTCTACGTGCCAGTCGCCGGTGTCGGCGAAGAAGGACAAGGCGGATCGTCGAAGTACGAGTGCTGCACGTTCCGCGGCAGCTTGAGCGCGTTCGATGCCAACACGGGCGCGGTGATCTGGAAGACCTACACGATGGACGAGCCCAAGCCGCGCGGTAAGAGCAAGGACGGCGTGCAGCTGTGGGGGCCCGCTGGCGCAGGCATCTGGTCCGCACCGACCATCGATGCGCAACGACGCGCGGTCTACGTCGCCACCGGCAACGCGTACGCCGAGCCCAACTCGAAGACCAGCGACGCGGTGGTCGCCTTCGACATGGCCAGCGGCAAGATTCTCTGGAGCTTCCAACCGACGACGGACGTGTGGGTCGGCGGTTGCAAAGCGGGCGATGGTAATCCCAACTGCCCTGCGGCGCTCGGACCGGATCACGACTTCTCCATGTCGCCGATGCTCGCAAAGCGCACCAACGGATCCGATCTTCTGATCGTTCAGCAGAAGTCCGGCATGGCCTACGCCATCGATCCTGAAAGACAGGGCGCGCTCGTGTGGCAATACAAGACGAGCGATGGCGCCGGCCTCGGCGGACAATGGGGCACCGCCACCGATGGACGCCAGGTGTACTTCAGCATCAACGGACCGGCGCGAGCAGCAGGCGGCCTGCGCGCGGTGAACCTCGACACAGGCGTCGAAGTGTGGTCGAAGAATGCCGAGGAAAGACTCTGTGGCACCGAACGCGGCTGCAGTGCGGCGCAGGGTGCAGCCGTCACGGCGCTCCCGGGCATTGTTCTCTCGGTCTCGATGGACGGCGGTCTCCGCGCGCACGCGGCAGACGACGGCACGACGGTGTGGTCGTTCAACACGAATCAGGAGTTCCAGACGGTCAACGGCGTGAAGGCCAAGGGCGGCGCCATGGACGGCCCGGGCGCGGTCGTGTCCGGCGGAATGATCTACGTGAACTCTGGATACGTGAGCCTGATCGGACGACCAGGCAACGTGCTGCTCGCGTTCAGCGTCGAGTAGTTACGCCGCCTCACCAAGGAGGCGCGCGACGGTTTCGCTGAAGCTGGCGAGCTCGAAGGGTTTGACAAGGCAGGGTTCGCCAGCCGCATGCGCTGCATCGAGCAGTGGATGCTCCGCGTAGCCTGACATCAGCAACACTTTCACCGCCGGTGCCCGTTGTCGCAGCTTTTCGACGATAACGGGGCCGGTGGCTCCCGGAAGAATCAAATCAGTGATGAGAAGATCTGGCGGCTCGAGCTCGTCGCAGAGCGCGAGGCCTTCTGCACCCGTCGCTCCGATGTCGACGTGATACCCACGACGCTCGAGCGCATGACGGAGCAGATCGCGAACGGCGGGTTCATCTTCCACGAGCAGAATCCGCGGCGTATGCGACGTCATCGCCGGCATCGGTGCCGCTCCGATGATCAGGTCCGAGGACGTTTCGGTTTCTGCCGGATCGAGGCTGCGGATGCGATCGACGATGGCCGTGAGGCGCGGGATCTCGGCAAGGATCTGCTGCACGTCGCCCTGCAGATTGTGATCCTTCGCCAGTGACTCTTCGATCTGCTGCGCGTACCCAGAGATCACGAATGCAACGTTGTTGAGGTCGTGGGCGATCCGACGGGCGGAATCCATCAAGAGACTAATCGGCTGGCTCCGGCCGTGCTTGAACGGGAAACGCCCTAAGACGCACGAGCAGTACCACTTGCGACGCGATTAAAGCACTCTGTGATCATTACTGGCATGTGGAGCAGTGTCGCGACGTGCAGTGCTGCGCCACGGGCGATCGCCTCGCGCGGCATGCCGAACACGATGCACGAGTGCTCGTCCTCGGCGATGGTTTCCGCCCCTGCCTCTCGCAGTGCCAGCAGGCCGTCCGCACCATCCGCCCCCATCCCGGTCAGCAGCGCCGCCACGATGGGCACGCCTCTGAGCTTCGCGAGCGATCCGAACAACTCGTCCACCGCTGGCCGTTGATGGTGCAGAGGCGGTCCCTCGTGGAGCGCGGTCATCAGCTTGTTGCTCTGGAGTTTGACGACCAGGTGATGCTCGCCCGGGGCAACGTACGCCGTCCCGGGCTCGAGCTGTTCTCCACCCGCGGCCTCGATGACGCGAATGGCGCTCGCCTTGTCGAGTCGATCGGCGAAGGCCCTGGTGAATCCGGCCGGCATGTGCTGCGCGATGACGATCGGCGGAGCTTCGGCTGGCAGTCGACTCAACACCGCCTCGATCGCCTGCGGTCCCCCGGTCGACGCACCGATGGCAATGATGCCGTGCCGTCGCCGTGGCCAGTCGAATTCAACGGTGGACGCTGGAGGTGGCGCCGCGGCTGACGCAACGGCGCGCGCGAGCCCCAATGGCGCCATTCCTCGAATCGCGCGTACGCGCTGCTTGAGGCGCACGCCCAGTTCGCCGACCGAGCCCGGTCCAGCCGGCTTGGCCAGGACATCCATCGCACCCGCACGCAACGCATCGATCGTGACCGCCGATCCCGCCTGCGTCAGCGAGCTGATGATGATCACTGGCATCGGCCGGTGGGCCATCAAGCGACGGAGAAAACTCAGGCCGTCCATCCGCGGCATCTCGATGTCGAGCGTCAACACGTCCGGCTCGAGCCGCAGGATCATTTCGCGGGCGACAAACGGATCGCACGCACCACCCACGACTTCGATGTCGGGCTCACCTTTCAGCGAATCGGCAAGCAGCTTCCTGACGATCGCCGAGTCGTCGACGATCAGCACTTTGATCGGCCGGGCGTTCATCGCGTCTCTCTACAGCTCCTCAACGACCTCGCGTCCCCGCGTGACCAGTACCCGGCCGGTAGAGGCTGAGAGGCTCACGGTTCGCGTATCGGTTCCGCCAAGCGACTCGCCGTTCACGAGCACGCCGTTCTGCCACAGGATCTTCTTGGCGATGAGCGCATTCCGTCGACCCACGTCGAGTCCGTTCGGCCCACCCGTGATCGTCGCACCGCCCAGCAGCTGCACGCGCAGACGGGACTTCACCGCGCCTGCTTTGTAAGCCGCCTGAAACAGCGATGGGATACCGGTGTCAGCAAAGGTGCCGGGCTGCCGCGCTGCGCGCTCGGCGTTGAGCTTCGACTCCGGCAGCAGGAAGTGCAGCATCCCCGCGACGTGCGTCACCGGGTCCCAGAGACACACCGCCACACAGCTCCCGAGCGCGTGCGTCACGATCTCCGCATCGGCCGCCGTCGTGACCGCGAATTCGCCGATGCCGATCACGACACGCTCACCACGTCCCGGCGTCACGAGCGCAGAAGTGGCCGGCAGACTCATGCGATTGGCCGCTGATAGACGGCCGGCGCCACCCAGCGCAAGCCATGCGTGGTCCCGTTGAGGCTCTCTGAATGCGAGATGAAGAGGTATCCGCCGGGCGCGAGGTGCCGTTCGAGCAGTGACACGACGCGCTGCTGCACGTCGCGATCGAAGTAGATCATGACGTTGCGGCAGAAGATCACCTCGAAGCGCTCGCCGAGGTCCGAGGCCTCGAGAAAGTTGAGGCGCTGGTACTCGATCTGGCGACGAACGTGCGCCGCGACACGAGCCTGCCCGGTCTGCGCGCCGAGTCCGCGTTCGAAGTGACGCCGCAGCACGTCACGTGGAATACCCGCCACGCGCTCCATCGTGTAGACGCCGCACGATGCAATGGTCAGCGCCCTGGTCGAGAGATCCGACGCCAGGATTCGAATGCGCCCGTGGTGCCGCGCGTCGAGCGCATCGAGCAGCGTGATCGCGATCGTGACGGGCTCTTCACCGGACGAACACGCCGCGCTCCAGATCCGGATGTTCCCCTTGGCGAGTACCGGCACCACGGTCGAGCGCAGGAATTCGAAGTGCTGTGGCTCGCGGAAGAAGCTGGTGTGGTTGGTCGCGATCGCGTCGAGCAGCGCGGTGATTTCGCCGCCGCTCGTGTCGCGCTCGACGTGCGAGAGGTAATCGCGGAAGCTCGAGAACCCGCCGGCTCGTAGACGCTTCTGCAGGCGCGCGAGCACGAGCGCGCGCTTCCCTGCGTGCAGCGTGATGCCGGAGCGCTCGTAGACGAGGCGCACGATGCGCGAGAGCTCGGCGTCCGAGAGTCGAACGTCCCCGGCGTCAGCGATGGGGTCAGACCCCTTCACCTGTGAAGACGTGTGAAGGGGTCTGACCCCATTAAGCAGCGCTGAGCGCCGCATCGTCGGTCCCGAGCACGCGGTCGAGGTCGAGGAGAATCTTGACCGTTCCCTTCACCTTGGCCATGCCCTTGATATGGTCGGTGCAGACCCGATCGCCGAACTCCGGAGTCGGCGCGATTTCGTCCGCCACGATGTTCAGTACTTCAGACACGTGGTCGACGATGACGCCCATCATCACGCGGTTGGCGGCGAGCGCCACCTCGACGACGATGATGCAGGTCCGAGAGGTGATGTCTACCTTGGTAAACCCGAACTTGAGCCGCAAGTCGACCACCGGGATGACCTTGCCACGCAGATTCAGCACGCCCTTGACGTGCGGCGGCACCTGCGGCACCTCGGTGATGTCCATCATCTTGATGATTTCGCGCACGCGCAGCACGGGCACGCCGTATTCTTCGCCCGCGAGCGTAAAGGTCAGATACTTCCCGGCCTCCATGACTCCTCCTACGCGGCCGCGCGATTCACACCGCGCTCCAGTTCGACGATCCCGTGTGCATCGAGAATCAGGCCGATGCGACCGTCACCGAGAATCGCGCCACCGGCAATTCCTCTGACGCTCGCGAAGGTCTCGCCGAGCGACTTGATGACGACCTCCTGCTTTCCGAGCAACGCATCGACGATCAGGCCCACTTGCGACCCGGCATCCTCGATGACCACGACAGTCGCCTTGCAGGGATCGCTCTCATGCGGCAGGCCGAACAACTCGCCGAGCGAGACCAGCGGAAGCAGCGAGTCACGCACCTGCACCACCCGCGGGGAACCCTGGACGTCGTGCACGTGCGCCGGCAGCGGCCGCAATGATTCGCGGACACCGGTCGTCGGCATCACGAATCGCTCGCGACCAACACCGACGATCAACCCGTCGAGCACCGCCAGCGTCAGCGGCAGCCGGATGGAGAACGTTGTTCCCTTGCCCTGCTCAGTCGCGATCTCGACCCGGCCGCGCAGTGCGTCGATGTTGCGGCGGACGACGTCCATCCCGACGCCGCGTCCCGAGATCTCCGTGACCTTCTCGGCGGTCGAGAACCCCGGTTCGAAGATCAGCGCGTTGATCTCGTCGGCAGACGGCGACGCGCCGGGCGCAATGAGGCCTCGCTCGATCGCCCGCGCCTTGATCTTCTGGGTGTCGAGCCCTTTCCCATCGTCAGCAATCTCGATGACGATGTGCCCACCCTGGTGGTAGGCGCTGAGTGCAATCCTCGCCTGCGGTCGCTTTCCGGCCGCGTGCCGCACCGCCGCCGGCTCGATGGCGTGGTCGATGCTGTTACGGACCATGTGCATGAGCGGATCGGTGATCTCCTCGACGACCTTGCGATCCAGTTCCGTGTCCTCGCCGCTCAACACGAGCTCGACAGACTTGTCCGCCTTGCGGCTCAAGTCGCGGACGATGCGTGAGACCTTCTGGAACGCCTGGCGGATCGGCACCATGCGCAGCGCCATCGCGCTGCGCTGGAGGCCGGCAGTAATGCGTTTGAGCTGGCCGAGGTTGCCGGCGAGCCGCTGATCGACGTGGTTCGCCAGCGCCGGATCCTCCTGGATCAGCGACTGCACGATGATCAACTCGCCGACCGCGTCGACCAGGCTATCGAGCTTTCTCGTGTCGACTTTGATGGCAGTGTTTTCTTCACCGCGACGCGCTGGACCGCCGATCTCGACTGCGGACTCGGCGCGCCCGGGCTCGGCAACAAGAACGGCGAACGATTCGGCCGGACCGGAGATCAGCATGTCGACGGACTCGATGAGTGCCTGCGCAACCGGCGCCAGGTCGGCGCCTGGCTGTCCGGAGAGTCGCACGCCGACGTCACGAATCATCGACGTCAGCACGTCGACGGCACGAAGTACGACGTCCACGTCAGCGGGGCCCATCGTGCGCCGGCCCGAGCGGGCGAGGTCGAGCAGGTTTTCGACGCTGTGCGCCACTTCCTGAACGGAGGTCACGCCGAGCGCGCCAGCGTTGCCCTTGATCGTGTGGAACGGCCTGAAGATGTCGTTCAGTAGCGTGACGTCACCGGGACGCTCGTCGAGCGCGAGCAGCGCCGCCTCGATCGTGCCCAGATGATCCAGAGCCTCGGCCAGAAACAGATCGGCCATCTCCGGGTCGTCGCGCAAACATGCCAGCTCGTTGTCAGTCACAGAAGTCGCCGGGGACGTAATCGGCACACCTGCGGCAACACTTGAAACACAGGTGTGCCTCTGGCGCACAGGTGCACACAGGGGACAGACGGGCTGACTAGAAGCCGTACCTGACTTCGCCGACGACCTGCCGTTTGATGATGTCGCCGAAGATGTGCTGCTGGACTTCGCTGTTCGCGAGGTTGTTGATCTTGAGGCTGGTGACCAGGCGGTCCTGCATCCACTTCACACCGAAGCCAAGGTTCACGAGAGTAAAGGCGTCCGTCGAGCCGGCGAATCGCTGGTCGAGCACGTCCTGCCAGTAGGCGTCGCCCGTGTAGCTCACCATGAAGTTGCCAAGATACCGGCCGTAATTGAAGTTGAAGCCGATGTTGAAGCGATTGTTCGCCGGGAAGTTCGTCTCGCTCGGGTCGAAGCCCTCGACATCGGGGTCCGCCTGATACGAGTAGTTCACGTTCACGTTGAGATATCGATTGACGACGCCGTCCACGCCAAGCTCGATGCCCTTGTCGTGAACGGTGCCGAGATTCTGATAGCTGAAGAGCGACGGGAGTCCGGGCTCCGGAAGCAGGTTGAGAACGAAGGGCGGTATCTGCGGCGGCCACGTCACTGGCGGATTGGCCGCCGTGTATCGGCCCGTCTGCGTGAAGAAGATCGCATCGTCGATCGTGTTCCAGTAGACCGCCGCCGTCACGGTCGCCCGCCTGTTGAGCACCCCCGTGTAGCCGATCTCGTACGCCGTCATCGTCTCCTGCTCGAGGTCCGGGTTGCCGACGGCGCGGAACGGGAAGACGAACGCCGACAACGCCGGACTGATGGCGCTCAGATTGGCCTGGTTCAGCAGCGTCACATCGAGGTTGTTGTTGATGAACGAGGGCGCGCGAAACGCCCGGTTGAACGACAGGCGCACCGTCTGATTGAGCGACGGCTTGTACATCAGCGTCGTGCGTGGCGAGAAGACCGCGCTGTCGATCGACGAGAACTTGTCCAGCCTGCCTCCGACCACCCAGCGGAACCGGTCGCCAAGGAAGATCTCGTCCTGGACGTAGGCGCCGCCCTCGTTGCGGTTGTCACCGTTGGGCGCAATCGAGATGTCGAAGCTGTTGTGGCGGTAGTTGCCACCGTAGCTGAGGACGTGGCGCGTGCCGAAGGTGTGGAGATCGGACGCCTCGACATCGAACGTCGTCGTGTCGAACGACAGTGGCAGCAGCGCCCCGGTGATATCGCGCGATAGAAAGTTCACGGCGTCACCGTTGAGGATGTTCGTGAAGAACCCAATGTGTCGACCGCCCTTCTGGTAGCGGCCGCTGAGGTACGTCAGTCGCGATCCGCTGTTGATATCGAAGGGACCGATGCCGCTGTGGATGATGCCCTCGGTGCCAGCCACGCCGCCGGACAATATGAGCTTGGCGGAATCAGCCAGCTCGTAGTCGACGCGCGCATCGAACTTCGGCTGCGATGTGCCGCTGTTCGTGTAGGGCGGATACGGCGTGTTGAACGCATTCGGGATCGTGCCCGTCGGCCGCGGCAACGGGTCCTGCGAGAAGTACCCTGCGGACAGCTTGTAGGACCACTTGTCGTTCACCGCCTGCGCGTGTGTGCCGTTGACGTAGAAGAGTCCGCCGGTGCCGTTGTCCTGGCCGGTCGCATCGCGATCGAAGAAGCCGGCGCCGATCGTCAGCGACGACCCTCCGCCCGCGGCAAGCTCCCGCGGCGACAGCGTGATGACGTTGACCACACCGCTCATCGCGTTGGCGCCCCACACCGCGGAGGCCGGCCCGCGGATCACTTCGATCTGCTTGATCTCGTTGGCGTTGGTGGGGACGAGGTCCCACATCACCATGCCGAAGAAGTCGAGGTACACACTGCGGCCATCGACGAGTGCGAGTTGCGAGGTCGCCAGCGTCGACGTCGCGCCGCGCGCCGTCAGGTTCACGTCGCGTGCCGAGAGCTGGGCCACGTTGATGCCTGGGACCGCGCGCAACAGATCACCGATGTTCGTGCCCGGAGAGTTCTGGATCGTCTCCGTCGTGATCAGGCTGACCGAAGCCGGCGCGTTCACGAGCTGTTGATCGGTCCTGGAGGCCGTGACGACGAGCTGTTCTTCGAACGCGACGGGGCGATCGGGATCCTGTGGTTCCTGAGCGGCGGCGGGCTGCTGGGCCGGCGGTTGCTGTTGCTGCGCAAAAACCGGAGCGGCAAGCGTCAGCATGAAGCTGGCGGCGATCAAGCGCACGTCCATGTCAGGTCATCTCCTTGAAAGGGAGCGGCTGAAGTACAGCTGAGAATGATATGATGAGCGCTTGTCGCGCCCGTAGCTCAGTTGGATAGAGCGACTGGCTTCGAACCAGTAGGCCGCAGGTTCGAGTCCTGCCGGGCGCACCACAAGATGACGGGCTGTAATTCAGAATTCAAATTGCAAAATGCAAAGCGTCATCGTCGTCTTGCATTTTGCATTTTGCATTTTGCATTACGGGCGTCAGACGTAAGCGCCCGTAGCTCAGCTGGATAGAGCGTTGGCCTCCGGAGCCAAAGGCCGCAGGTTCGAATCCTGCCGGGCGCGCCACTTTGGGGGACGGGCGGGTAATTCAAAATGCAAGATGCGAAATGCAGACTGGTTTTTGAATTTTGCATTTTGACTTTTGCATTACAGCGTTAGTTCCAAAACGGGCCGCTAGCTCAATTGGCAGAGCAGCAGACTCTTAATCTGCGGGTTCTCGGTTCGATTCCGAGGCGGCTCACCATCTTCATCAGTCAATACCATCAAGCACTTGCGACCGGTCGGAACTGCGATCGCGGACAGGAATCGAACCTGTCCGTTTCACGCGTCCCGAGTCGCGCATTGACGAGCCCAGAGGTAGGTTCATGATCGCCACATGACCTGGGCCGAGGTGATCGTGTGCAAGCCGCAAAGTGAGCGCGGTTCCGGCCTGTTCGGGGTTCAATACGAGGTCGCGGATAAAGGCCTTTGTCGTTCTTGCGCCCAAGTGAGCTGCCGAATCAGTTCCGCAACAAGGTCCTCTGAGACCGGAGACGGATCAGCCCTTCGCCCGTCAATTCAATGACCAGGCCCGCAACGCGCGCGCAGTTATTTCAGTTCAAAGACGTACGCGTGCGGTGTGCCTTCGATGGCTTCTTCCGTGTGCACGGTGCCGCGCCTGGAATACGTCGCCGTGAACTTCATCTGCGTGTTCACGCTCGACGCGCCGTCTCGCGGCGTGGCCCTCAGTTTGCCGCCCTCCACCCATACGGCCACGGCGTCGCGCACGTGACGGTGGAGCGGCACGACGCGATGAGGCGTGAAGGCGTAATCCCACACGCGAACCCGATCGTTGTCCAGAGGCTGCTTCGCGCCTTCCCGTGGAAAAGCCGGCGGCAGGTCCGGCGACGGATCGTCTCCAATCGGCGCGTTCTCCTTCAGCTCGATCATGATCGCGTGCAGCGGCGTGTCGCTCGTGCCTTCCTCGACGTGCGTCAGGCCCTTGAGCTGAAACGTGACGCCGCCGGCCTCGTTGCTGACATTGCGCTTCAATCCGTCGGCGTCCGTGATGACGCGGGTGCCGGGCTCAAGGTACACGCCGGCCAGCGCGTACGGATGGCGATGAAGCGGTGTCGGTTGACCTTTGGGCCACACGACGTCCCACACAGTGACGCGGTCGTTGTCGAGCAACTGTTTCGCGCCGGCGCGCGGGAAGGGCGGCGGAAGACTCGCGGACGGCCGAGCCGCCTGCTGCGCCACAATTTCGACTGTCCCGCAGGCGAGGACCGTCGCGAGCATAGCGTTCAAGCGCGTCACGTTCAGCCTCCTGTCGGCGGTCATTATAACGATCAAAGCGCTGAACGCCGATTCTCGGCCATGGACGGCGCACCATAAAGCTGGAACACGCGACGCGCAGGCGGGCGGCTTCGGCCAAGGTAATCGCGATCTCGCGCGGCGTTCTTGTCGGATCCCTACTCTCGTTCGAAAGACCAAGGAGGCGATCGAGCGGCCGACCAAACGAAACTCCCGCCGCTCGTATCAACCAACTGCGACGAAATAGGTTCCATCCGATAGCGTCTCGTTCCTGGTGGCCCGCGAACGGTCGGGCATGGTCAGGCGGCGTTTCTGAGAGCGCTGAACGCTCGGAGCCAGCCCAGCGTCTGGTTCCAACTGGCGAAATTGCGATTCACCAACCTTCGCTCTCATTTCAGGCGAAGGTTGCCACCGACCGAGAGCTACAACTGACAAGCCAAGCAGGCGTCGACTTGCTGGACGCGAGCGCACGGTCAACGCTGAACCAAGTCGCCAAGCAAGCGACCCAACGCCATTTCATATGCAGGCTCCAGGTTCGCGCGTTGTATATATAGGCGCGATGTCTCCCAGCTTGGTTGCAGTCAGTGGTCCACTGAGCGGTGGAGCATTTTCACTGGATCGACCAGAGACGAGCGTCGGCTGCGATCGCAGCAACTGCATCGTGCTGGCAGACGCGACGATCTCGCCGCGACATTGCGTCCTCGCGTGGAACGGACAGCAGATCGTTGTGCGCGACTGCGATCACGGCAATCCCACGTTCGTCAATGGACTGCCCGCAGACGACCGGGCGTTGCAGCACGGCGATCGCCTCCAGATGGGGAGTTCGCTGTTCGTGCTCACGTTCGGCGACGTCTCTCCAGCGCACGAGGTTCACGTCGTGCTGGACACGACGGCGCCACGTTCGATGCATGTGATGCGTCGCGAAGACGCCTTCATGGGAGGCCCGCAACTGCCACAGACATCGGCGGCCCGGTTGGCGCGCGATCTGGTTGGCCTGATGCGTATCAATTCGGCCATCAGCGCAGTGCGGGGACTGGTCGCACTCGAGCGCCCCCTCATCGAGCTGCTCGCAGAGATCGTGCCCGCAACTCGAGGTGCCCTGATTCTCACGACCGATCCCGACGAGATTCCCGCCGTCGAACGGGAGGGTGTATCAGGTAACGCGCGCCGGCTGCCCGTGAGCCGAGCGGTGATCGAGCGCGCGCTTCGCGACCTGGTCGGAGTCCTGGCTGACGCCCCTGATGGGGGGGCACCTGGTGGAGGCGAACCGTCGCGCTCCAGATCGCTGCTGGCCGCTCCGCTGATGGCATTCGACGAGGTGTTAGGTGCCATCTATCTCGAGTCTGATTCGCCCGAGCAGCCATTCGACGAAGGACACCTGAGCCTGTTGATGTCGATCGCTGCAGTGGCCGGTACCGCGCTTGGCTACGAGCGGCACGCCCAGTGGCTCACGAGTGAGAACCAGCGATTGCGGAATGAGCTCGCGGGAGACCACAACATCGTCGGTCAGAGCCCAGCGATGCGCGCGGTGTTCCAACGTCTCGCCCGCGTGGCCCCCACCGAGTCGACCGTCCTTATCACCGGGGAGAGCGGCACCGGCAAGGAGCTGGTGGCGCACGCGATCCACAGCAACAGCCCGCGCGCCGATCGTCCATTCGTGGCGATCAATTGCGCCGCCATCACCGAGACGCTGCTGGAGAGTGAACTGTTCGGGTACGAAAAGGGCGCGTTCACCGGTGCCGTCGCCCAGAAGAAGGGGCGGCTCGAGACCGCGGAGGGGGGCTCGGTGTTCCTCGACGAGATTGGCGAGCTGTCACCCGCGCTGCAGGCGAAGTTGCTGCGCGTGCTGCAGGAGCGGGCGTTCGAACGAGTGGGCGGCACACGGCGCGTGGCCGTGGACTTTCGCTTGATCGCCGCCACCAATCGGAACCTCGAGGAGGCGATCGAGCAGGGGACATTCCGACGCGATCTCTACTACCGTCTGAACGTCGTCGCGCTGGTCATGCCGCCGTTGCGCGAGCGCACGGACGATATTCCCGTGCTGGTTCAGTACTTCATTCGGCGCCACTCCGGGCGCGTCAAGCGGCGAGTGAACGGCATCACACCTGCCGCTCTCGCGTGTCTGTCGAAGTACGACTGGCCCGGCAACATCCGCGAGCTCGAGAACGCGATCGAACGTGCCGTTGTATTGGGGTCGACGGATCAGATCCTCCTCGAAGATCTCCCGGATGCTGTGGTGGAGGCCGGTGCCCAGCCGTCAGCTGCCGCGGCGGCTTCACTGTCTTCGCGATTCCACGACGTGATCACCCAATCGAAGAAAGATCTGATCGTCCACGTTTTCGAGCAGGCGGGGGGCAACTACACTGCCGCGGCGCAGATGCTCGGACTCCATCCGAACTATCTGCATCGCCTGATTCGAAATCTCAACTTGAAGGCGTTGCTGAGGAAGCCCCAGTAGGCGGATGCTGGCTATCCGATCGGATAGCGTCTCACCACCTGGATAGCCCACCACCACTTAATTCGAGCAGTCTTTCGAGCATTCTTCGAACGTTTCGACGTCGCGTCCGGATGGAACTCGTTGTGCACTTGCGACCGCAACAATCTGGAGCGGAAGCAGGGCACATGAAAACAAGACGACTCGGAATCCTGGTAGTCGCCATCGCGGCCCTGATGTTGCTGAGCGCACCTGCTCCACTCTTCGCGGCCCAGACGAAAGACGGACCGAGCCCGAAGACGCAAGGAGCAGTGACGAAAGTCCCCCCGAGGCCTCTTCCTCCAGCGGTAACAACGCCGCCACCGTCGCGGGTTCCTCACAGGGTTCCACCTCCCCCACCGCCGCAGAGTCACGATGACGATGTTGCGCCACCTCCACCACCACGGAAGTACCCGCCGAAGGGGGAGATGCAATGTGTGACCACGGTGCCCAACCTGATTGGAAATGATCTCAGGGCTGCGGCGCCGATGCTTGGGAACCGCCTTTCGATCGGGGCCGTCGATCGACGCCCGGCCCCGGGACCGCCTGGATTCGTGATCGATCAGTCTCCCAAACCAGGGAGCCAGATTCGCTGTGGTTCCACGGTCAACGTTCTGATAGCGGAGCAGGAACCACGCCAGTGCCGTGTTCGTGTTCCTGATCTCGTAGAAGCGGGTAGCGTCGCCCGGGCAAGAGACACACTCAATCGACAGAGACTCATGCTGGGCCACATCGATACGCGGCCCGACCCGCGGCCAAAGGAAACCATCATCGACCAGTCGCCCGAGCCGGGCGCTCTCGTGCCGTGCGGCTCGCCAGTCAATATCCTGGTCGGCGTCCCCATCCCGTCCGATCCACCGCCAACGTGCCGAGTTCAGGTTCCCGATCTCGTGGAGGCGGGCGTCGGACCGGCGAAAGACATACTCGATCGGCAGAGACTCACAATCGGCCGCGTCGATAGCCGGCCCGACCCGCGGCCAAGAGGCACGATCATCGACCAGTCGCCGGACCGGGGGACGTCGGTGCCATGCGGCTCTCGAGTCAATGTCCTGGTTGCCGTCCCCGTCCAGACAGGTGTACCGCCAACGTGCCGCGTGCCGAGGCTGGTTGGTGCTGACGCACGCACAATCACGAACATCTTGGGCGACGCGCGCCTGTCTCGAGGATCGATCTCCTCACGTCAAGACGCCAGGCCTGCAGGCACGGTCATCGAACAGCGGCCTCTCGCAGACGCGCTGGTTTCCTGTGGGTCGCCGGTAGACGTCATCGTGGCCGATGATCCGGAGTGCAAGGTTCCGTCGCTCGTCGGGCGCGATGAAAAGCAGGCGATCGAACTCATCTCCGGTGCGCAGTTGCGCGTCGGCAGCGTGCGTCGACAGGAATCCGACCAGGCTGGCGGCATGATCCTCACCCAGTCGTTCGGGCCTGGAACCACGGTGAAGTGCGATACGGCAATCGATGTCGTGGTCGCGCAGCAGGTGACGCGTGTGCCGTCGCTGTCTGGGAATGACGTGCCCGCTGCCGGCCGGCGACTCACGCAATCGGGCCTGCGCCTCGGGAAGACTCTCGAGCGCGAATCGACAGCTGCGCCCGGCACGGTGGTCGATCAGCTGCCTGCCGCCAACACCATCGTCAACCCGGAGAGTCCCGTCGATGTGTGGGTTGCAGTTCGGAAGCCTGTCATCGTGCCCGATCTCCAGGGGCAGGACCGCGCCAGAGCGGGCCAAACGCTTACTGATATCGGCCTCAACATCATCGAGCTCGGCAGGCGAGAGTCCAACGAAAAGGCTGGTAGTGTCGTCGGCCAGGTCCCGGCCGCCAACACATCCGTCAGGTGGGGAGCAGCCGTTGGCGTATGGCTCGCCACTCCAGTGCCTCCCCCACCGGTTGCGTGGGTACCTTCGCTGACCGGAGTGGCGCAGACCGAGGCGCTCGCTCTTCTTGGCAACGCGAAGCTCACCCCTGGAGCGGTCAGTCAGCGTGAGTCCAGCCAAACAGCAGGCACTGTCCTCGAGCAGCGACCTGCAGCGGGCGCGCAAGTACAGCCAGGTACTGCAGTCGACTTCACGCTCGCTATTCCCGTACGAAAGTCGACCGTCCCCGATCTGGTTGGTCAACGGCAGACTGGCGCAGAAGCTCTGCTCAGTCGCAACACGCTTCGAGTCGGTGGTGTCATTTCGCGAGCGTCCAAGGAGCCGGCCGGCGTCATCGTCGACCAGAGGCCAGTTGCCGGACGCCAGCTCGATCCCGGATCGACAGTGGATGTCTGGGTCGCGGCACCGCTGCCGCCTGTAACGGTGAACGTTCCGGATCTCAGGGGCAACTCTCAGAACGAAGCGACGGCGTCAATCCAGAACCTCGAGCTGCGTGTCGGCCAGTTCGGCGAACGCGAGAGCAGCGAACCGCGCGGCACAGTGGTCGCGCAGGATCCGCCGGCGGGCACGGTCGTCGAGGCGGGCTCGCTGGTTTCAGTCTGGCTCGCGGTTCCCATCATGCCACCCCCCGTCACACTGGCCACCGTTCCCCGTGTCATCGAGGCATCGCTGGACAGCGCGGTCTCGATGCTCGCTGAGGCCGGCCTCCGGCCGGGGTCTGTCGATCAACGGCCATCTGCGGCCACGACGGGCACCGTGACGTTCCAGTCCGTGGAGGCGGGCGTCCAGGTTGCGCAAGGGACGGCGATCAGCCTCGTCGTCGCAACGCCGCTCGCTGCGTGGTGGTCACTTGTCCCGCCATGGCTTAGTACGGGCGCAATGTTCGTACTCGCAGCCGCCGTGACGGCCACGGTGAAACGAGTACGGCGCAACCGAATCATCAGTACTCCGATCCTCGTGCCCCACGTCGACGCCGGAACCCAGTTCAGCGCGCCAGGCGACCGGGACCTGACGAACTTCGAGATGGCGCTCGAGGCACGGCGCGATCGCGGCGTGCAGACGCTGGACTGCCCAGAAGAATTCATTGCCGGCTATTGGACCGGCAAACAGGAGCCGTCATGGTGACTCTCAATCAGTTCTTTCTCGATGGCCAACCGGATCTCACCGGGCACATCACGACAGCGCTCGCCGAGCAGCATCTTGAAGTGACAGGGGGAAGCGGCGGGATGCTCGCCTGGCGCATGATGCCGAAAGCGATCGCTGGCCAGCTGTCCTCGTTGATGAACATCGGCTTTGGCGACATCCTGGTCGGCGCGTGGAACAAATCCTACGCCTTGCGACAACAGCTCCAGAAGAGCGCGAAGGCGCCAGAGAAGGACTTCTTCCTGGAACTGGTCGAGCACACGATCAAGTCCACGCACGATCCGTACATCGCGCTGATCAAGGACGGGCGGGAAATCGGGCGGCTACCGTTCTCGATCTCATTGGAGCTCGTTCTGCAAGGAGCGGTGCTGCGCATCCGCGACGGCGCCGTGCGCGAAGTTCAGATGGGCAAGATAAAGGGTAAGGGCGTGGTGAAGCTCGCCGGCGCCACGTTGATCGAGAAACAGCTCTCGCCGGTCAACGTGCCGGGCACATTCGAAGTCGGAGCGGAGCCAATCAGCCTGCGGCTGAGCGCCTGAGTGCGTTCGGTTGTGGGGATGGCCAAACGTTATACTGCTCTCGCAGCGCTAATCCCGGGCTCGGTTGCTTGACCGATCAGCGGGTGGCGCTGCCGCGGCCAGACTAGACCGACAACACAAGCGAGCACCCGGAAGGAAGCCGTTTCAACGGACGATGCGCGCATTCGTAACCGGCGGCGCCGGTTTCATCGGAAGCAACCTCGTCGATCGCCTGCTGGCGGCCAATCACTCGGTTGTCGCCTTTGACAACTTCTCGACGGGTCAGGATGCCTTCCTCGAAATCGCTCGGTCACATCCGCAATTCACCCTCGTTCGCGGCGATACGCTGGATCTGCCTGCGCTGGTCGAGGCCATGGCCGGCTCGGAGATGGTGTTCCATCTCGCCGCCAATGCGGACGTCCGGTTCGGCGTCGAGCATCCACGGAAGGACCTCGATCAGAACACTATCGCGACCTTCAACGTGCTCGAGGCCATGCGCGCGACCGGCGCGCGAAGGATCGCGTTCGCGTCGACTGGATCGATCTATGGCGATGCGTCGGTGATTCCGACTCCCGAGCACTCGCCGTTCCCCGTGCAGACATCCCTCTACGGTGCGTCCAAGCTGGCGGGCGAGGGACTGATTCAGGCCTACTGCGAAGGATTTGGTTTTCAGTCGTGGATTTTTCGCTTCGTCTCGATTCTGGGCGAGCGTTATACGCACGGACACGTGTTCGATTTTTACTGTAGCCTGCGTACCAACCCGTCGCGCCTGCGCGTGCTCGGCAACGGCAGGCAGCGAAAATCGTACCTCTACGTGCAGGACTGCATCGACGCGATTCTCGTCGCGCTGAATCGAGCGACGGAGAAGGTCAACGTGTTGAACCTCGGGACCGAGGAGTACTGTGAGGTGAACGACTCGATCGACTGGATCACAGGCGATCTCGGAGTGTCGCCGATCCTCGACTACACGGGCGGTGACCGCGGCTGGATTGGCGACAGCCCTTTCATCTTTCTCGACACCACCAGGATTCGCGCGCTGGGCTGGAAGCCGAAGCTCACGATTCGCGAAGGGATTCTGCGCACGCTGGATTACCTGCGGTCGAACGAGTGGGTGCTGTCGGGGCGATGAGTCTCGAGTGCCGCGTGTGCCGCGGCCAGGATCTCGAGCCCGCCGGTCGCGTGGACGGCCGCATCGCCGGACGGGCCTTCGAGCTCGCGCATTGCACGTCGTGCCGGTTCTCGTTCGTGGTCGATCCCTGGACCGACTACGCGACGATCTACTCGGAGGCTTACTATGACGGCCGCGGCGCCGACCCGTATGTCGACTACGTGTTCGAGCTGGAGCACTTCGAACGTACGGTTCGCCGCTACGAATGGGCCGGTCTGCTACGGGCGGCTGCGATGCTGGTGCCGATGACACCCACGGTCCGTTGGCTCGATTTCGGCTGCGGCAACGGAGGCTTGCTTCGCTGGGTGCGCGAGCACGCCGGAATCACGGCCGTGGGTTACGAGACGGGGTGGATTGCCGACCGTGTCCGTGAAGCTGGCTTTCCGCTTCTCTGTAAGGAGGAGCTCGACAGCGCTGCCGGGACATTCGATCTCGTCACCGCCGTCGAGGTGATTGAGCACATCGTGGATCCGATCGACACGCTGCGCACGATGGCGCGCCTGCTGAAGCCCGGCGGCGTGCTCATGCTGACAACCGGCAACTCCCGGCCGTTTCGCGGACGCCTGGCCACGTGGCGTTACGTTATCCCCGAGATCCACGTGAGCTTCTTCGAGCCGCAGACGCTGGCACGCGCGTACGCCGAGGCAGGGTTGGACGCCTCGTTTTACGGCTTTCTGCCCGGCTACGATCAGATCATCCGGTTCAAGGTGCTCAAGGCGCTGGGCGTCCGCGAGCCGCGCGCGTGGGAGCGCATCATTCCGTGGGGTCTCGCGGCGCGCGCCATCGACGCGCGATGGAAGGTGACCGGGCACCCTGTGGGGACACGAGGTTCGTTGTGAAGGCCGCCTGCCTGACAAATCGCTCAGCGCTCATCACGGGTGCGTCGCGCGGACTCGGCCTCGCGACCGCGGTGGCATTCGCCCGCGAGGGGGCTGACCTCTGGCTGGTGGGGCGGGACGGCGCGGCGCTCGTTGAAGCGGCCGCCCACGCCGCGGCGGCGCGAGCGTCACCAACGCAGACCATCTCGCAGCATGCGGTCGACGTGACGGACAGCGCCAGCATGGACGCCGTCGTCCACGACTGGCTGGCCGCCAAGGCGTCGGTGCACGTCCTCGTCAACAACGCCGCCGTGCAGGGGCCGATCGGCGAGGTCGGCGCCATCGACTGGCACGCGTGGCGCGCCGCGCTCGACATCGATCTCATCGCTCCCATCCGACTGTGTCATCTGGTCGCGCCGCACATGCGCGCGGCGGGCAGGGGCAAGATCATCAGTGTGTCAGGCGGCGGGGGCACGGCAGCTCGCCCGCGGTTCTCCGCCTATGCCACGGCCAAATGCGGGCTGGTCCGCTTCAGCGAGACGCTCGCGGCGGAGCTGACGGGCACGGGGGTGGACGTCAACACGGTCGCGCCAGGTGCGATGAACACGCGGATGCTCGACACTGTGCTCGCGGCCGGGGAGGCAGCGGGAGCCGAGCACGCGAGGGCGTTGTCACAACTGCAGACCGGGGGTGTGGCGCCCGAGCGCAGTGCCGAGCTCATTGTGTTCCTGGCATCCGCCGAGAGCGACGGTATTTCGGGTCGTTTGATCAGTGCGGTCTGGGATCCCTGGTCTGATCTGCCGTCGCACCGCGAGGATCTGAACCGGTCGGATGTCTACACACTCCGACGCATCCTTCCCAGGGACCGCGGCATGACGTGGGGCGACATATGAGCGGGCCAGGAGTCGCCATCGTCGGGTGTGGTCTCGTCGGTCGGAAACGCGCCGCCGGGCTCGCCGGCGGACGGCTGGTCGCTTGCGCCGACACCGTGTCCAATCGAGCCGTCGATCTCGCTCGGAGCGTTCGCGGCGCAATCGCCTTGGACGTCGAGACAGCAGTCTGTCATCCAGATGTCGACATCGTGATTGTCGCGACGACCAACGATGCTTTGACGCCAGTGGCCATCGCAGCCCTGAACGCCGGCAAACACGTGCTCGTCGAGAAGCCCGCTGCGCGCAACGTGAAAGAGCTCGACACGCTGATCGAGGCGGCTTGCCGCGCGAATCGGACGGTGCGCGTCGGCTTCAACCACCGCTACCACCCTTCGCTCCTCGAGGCGCGGAGAATCGTCGATGCGGGGACGTTGGGTACCCTGATGTTCATGCGAGGCCGTTACGGGCATGGCGGCCGCGTGGGATACGAGCGTGAGTGGCGGTCGGATCCAAGGTTGTCCGGAGGAGGCGAGTTGATCGATCAAGGCGTTCACTTGATCGATCTCGCCGGATGGTTTCTGGGCGACTTCGTCGACGTGCAAGGTGTGGCGACGACATACTTCTGGAAGATGCCCGTCGACGACAACGCGTTCATGACTCTGAGGACGACTCAAGGGCAGACCGCGTTTCTGCACGTGAGCTGCACCGAGTGGAAGAACCTGTTCTCGCTGGAGATTTACGGTCGCGACGGAAAGATTGCCGTCGACGGTCTTGGTGGAAGCTACGGTCTGGAACGCCTCGTCCACTACCGCATGCTGCCGGAGATGGGCCCGCCGGAGACGCGCATTCGCGAGTATCCGAGCGCTGATTCGTCATGGCAGGTCGAATTCAGCGAGTTCCTCGCCGACGTCGAGCAGCATCGTGAACCATCGGCTGGCCTCGAGGCCGCGCGCCGCGCGCTCGTGGTGGCTGAAGAGATTTATCGTCGCTCCGGTTTTCGATTTGCCGCCACGGCGTCGATCGAGATCGAGCGAACCCTCGAGACCGGAGCTGCGAGGCCTGAGCCGGAATGATCATCACGCGCAGCCCCCTCCGCATCACGCTCGGTGGCGGTGGCACGGACCTGCCGTCCTACTACCGCGAGCACGGTGGATTTCTCCTCGCAGCGGCGATCGACAAGTACGTTTACGTGACGGTGATACGTCCGTTCACCGAGGGTATCTACCTGAAGTACTCGAAGCTCGAGCACGTCGAGGCGACCACCGATGTGCAGCATCCGATCATTCGCGAAGCCATCAAGCTGCTCGATTTCCGAACGCCGCAACTCGAAATCACGACGCTCGCGGACATTCCAGCCGGCACCGGCCTCGGCTCGTCCGGCAGCTTTACTACGGCACTCCTGAAGGCACTCTATGCGCATCGCCGGCGGTTACTGCATCCGGGCGAGCTGGCAGAGCTCGCATGTGAGCTGGAGATCGAGAAGCTCGGCGAGCCGATCGGCAAACAAGATCAGTACATCGCCGCGTTCGGCGGCGTGACGTGCTTCACGTTCAACCCCGACGACACCGTGGATGCCCGACCCCTTGGTCTTCCAATGGATGCGTTGTTCAACCTCGAGGACAACCTGCTGCTGTTCTTTACGGGGTTCTCGCGCAACGCCGCCCATATCCTCGCGGATCAGAAGCACCGCACCGAAGCCCATGACGACGAGATGCTGCGAAACCTGCACTACGTCAAGGAGCTCGGCCACCGCAGTTGCGAGGCGTTACGAAAGAGCGACACGGCGTTGTTCGGAGAGCTCATGCACGAGCACTGGGAGCACAAGCGGCGGCGATCGGGCAGCATGAGCAACCCACAGATCGACGAGTGGTACGAGCTCGGTCGCAGGAACGGCGCGATCGGCGGTAAGCTGGTCGGCGCAGGCGGCGGCGGGTTCCTGATGTTCTATGCCGAGGATCATCGGCGCCTCCGCGCGGCAATGAAAAAGGCGGCTCTGGAGGAAGTGCGCTTCCGCTTCGACTTCGAGGGTACGAAGGTGTTGTTCGGGTGATCCTGCCGGTGGCAATCCTCGCCGGTGGCCTCGCGACCAGGCTGCTGCCCATTACGGAGACCGTTCCAAAGGCCCTCGTGGACGTGGCCGGGCGGCCTTTCGCCGAGCACCAGGTGGAATGGCTGAGCGCTCAGGGGATCGAGCGCATCGTGTTCCTCGTCGGGTATCGAGGCGAGATGGTCAGCGAGGCATTGGGGAACGGCGCGCGGTGGGGCCTGCGGATCGAGTACGTGTCCGACGGGCCGACGCTCCTCGGCACGGGAGGCGCATTGCAGCGTGCGCGCGGCGTTCTCGGTGACGCCTTCTTCGTGATGTACGGCGATTCGTACCTGGATTGTGACTTGCGGGCGATCGAAAAAGCGTTTCACGCGAGCGGCCAACCAGCCTTGATGACCGTGATCGGCAACGCGAATCGCTGGGATGCGAGCAACGTACTGTTGGAGAACGGGCGGATCGTTCGCTACAACAAGCGACATCGTACCCCCGACATGCAGCATATCGACTACGGCCTCTCCATCGTGTCGGCATTGGCGCTCGAGCCGTATCCCCCCGGCGAGCCGTTCGACCTGGCGACCGTGTACCAGGACATCGCGAATGAGGGTCGCCTGGCCGCCTACGAAGTGACCTCGCGGTTCTACGAAATAGGATCACCGGACGGTCTTGAAGAGACGCGCGAGTACCTGCAATCCCGGCAGGCCTGAATCCGAAATGACCTACACCCAACAGCATCTGGACGAAGCCGCTCAGGTGCTCGCCAAGCTCGACATCGAGAGCATCGAACGGATGGCCCAGAGGCTCGCGGACGTACGCGCGCGTGGCGGCCGACTGTTCTTTCTCGGCGTCGGGGGCGGCGCCGGCAACTGCGGCCACGCGGTGAACGATTTCCGCAAACTCGCCGGCTTCGAAGCGTACGCGCCGACCGACAACGTGGCCGAGCTCACGGCCCGCACGAACGACGAAGGTTGGGAGACCGTGTTCGTCGCGTGGCTCAAAGGCAGCCGTCTGCGCGCCGAGGACGGGCTCGTCGTGTTTTCGGTTGGCGGTGGCAGCCTCGAGAAGAACATCAGTCCAAACCTCGTGCGTGCTTTACGGTACGCCAGGGAAGTTGGTGCGGCCATCGTCGGCGTGGTCGGCCGTGATGGGGGCTATACCGCGCAAGTGGCGGATGCCTGCGTGGTCGTGCCGACCGTGAACGCGGCGACCATCACCCCTCACACCGAGGCATTTCAGGCGGTGATCTGGCACCTGCTCGTATCGCACCCCCTCCTCAAAGTGGCGGCGACCAAATGGGAGTCGACGGGATGAGGCCTGCGGTGTTTCTCGATCGCGACGGCGTCATCAATCGCGCGCTGGTGCGGGACAACAAGCCCTTTCCGCCCGCGCGCATCGACCAGGTCGAGGTGCTGCCAGGCGTGCCCGAGGCGCTCGGTCGGCTTCGTGCGGCGGGCTACGCCCTGATCGTCGTGACGAACCAGCCGGATGTCGCCCGCGGAAAGCAGACGAGAGAGGGGGTTCAGGCCATCCACGATCATCTCGCCACGCTCCTCCCCGTGGACGAGTTTCGGGTGTGCTTCCACGACGATGCCGATGGATGCCCTTGCCGGAAGCCGAAGCCTGGTCTGCTGACCGCGACGCCCGCCCACGCGCTCGCACGCAGCATCGTGGTCGGCGATCGCTGGCGCGACATCGAGGCAGGCCGCCGTGCGGGTTGCCGGGCGACGGTGTTCATCGACTACGAGTACCGATGAGCCGGCGCCGGTGGATGCCGACACGCGCGTGCGATCACTGGCCGAAGCAGCCGACTGGATTTTGAAGCTGGAGGACGAGACGTGAACCTCGGCACTCTACGAACGAAAATCTTCGCCGATGGTGCCGACCTCGAGGGCATGTTGGCGCTCTATCGCCAGCCCTACATCAAAGGTTTTACGACCAACCCGACGCTCATGCGGAAGGCGGGCATCACCGATTACCGTGCGTTTGCGCGGCAAGTGGTCACCTCCATTCCCGATCGCCCCATCTCATTCGGAGTCTTCGCGGATGATTTTTCCGAGATGGAGCGCCAGGCGCTCGAGATCGCCACGTGGGGCGAGCACGTCTACGTGAAGATTCCGGTCACGAACACGAGACGCGAGACCGCTAAAGCGTTGATCCATCGCTTGTCGCACCGCGGGGTCAAGCTGAACGTCACCGCCGTCATGACGCTCGATCAGGTGCGCGACGTGGTGGACGCGTTGACAGGCGGCGCTCCTTCGTACGTTTCGGTGTTCGCGGGGCGCATCGCCGATACCGGGCTCGATCCGGTACCTCTGATGACAGAAGCGCGGAGAATTCTTGAATCCGAGCCCAGGGCGGAGCTGATGTGGGCGAGCCCTCGCGAGCTGTTGAACATCTTCCAGGCCGACGCGATCGGCTGTCACATCATCACGGTGACGGACGACATCCTGAAGAAGCTCCCGCTCGTGGGCAAGGCTCTCGACGAGTACTCGCTCGAAACCGTGCAGATGTTCCACGACGATGGGGAGGCCGCCGGGTTTTCGTTGGAGCTCGCGGCAAGGCGTTGACGCCTCGAACGCCGATCCTCGACCGAGCTCAATCCGCGCGCGAAGCCGGCGCCAGTTCAGACCAGGTGTCAGCGAGTCGTCCACACCTCGATCGCTGCCCGCTCTGTGGAGCGGACAGCTTGCGTTATCAGTTCACTCAGGGTGCCACACCAATCGTCCGGTGCTCCGGCTGTGGCCTGTTGATGCGCAACCCGCAGCCTTCTGACGCGGAGTTGCGCGCGATCTACACCGAGCACTACTTTCTCGGCAGCGACGGCCCGCAGGCGCTGGCGGACGAAACCAGCCGGTTGAAGCGGCAGACTGCCGCGATGTACCTGGACCAGATCGAAGCAAGACTCGGTGTCGACCGCCAGGGCAGGCGGGAGCTGCG
Organism: uncultured Acidobacteriota bacterium; assembly: GCA_963772955.1. Lineage (GTDB taxonomy): Bacteria > Acidobacteriota > Vicinamibacteria > Vicinamibacterales > UBA2999 > Gp6-AA40. The sequence continues at coordinate 218,088 of CAVYZF010000004.1, forward strand.
GCTGCTGGAGCTCGGATCGGGTCTGGGTGACCTTCTCCTCGAAGCCGCGTCGCGCCGTTACGAGGTGACTGGCGTCGAGTACTCCGCGAGTTCGGTGCGAACCGCGAACGAGCGGCTCGGGGCCGCGCGCGTGCTGCGTGGCGGCATCGGCGACGTCTCGCTGCCGGCGGGGCACTTCGACGTGGCGGTCCTTGCAGACCTGATCGAGCACACGCGGGATCCGCTGGCCGACCTCCGCCACGTCTGGCGCGCGCTTCGGCCGGGGGCGGTGCTCTTCATTGCGGCGCCGAGCCTCGATAGCTGGTCGGCCCGGCTGATGCGGGAACGCTGGATGGAGTTCAAGGACGAACATCTGTTCTATTTCGACAGCCTGACCATGCAGTGGCTGCTCTTCAAAGCGGGCTTCGAGCAGGTCGAGATCGAAGCGGGCTACAAACGGCTCAGCCCGGACTACGTCGTCCGGCATTTCGAGCGATTCCGCGTGCCGCTCGTGTCGCCCGCGGCGCGTTTCACCGGAACCCTGCTACCCGGCCCGCTCCGCCGCCGCTCGATCACAGTCGTCGCCAGCGGCATCAACGTGCTGGGCCGCCGTGCCGCGCTCCCACCTCCCGATCAGCGCTTGGAGCGATTGTCGATCGTGATGCCAGTGTTCAACGAACGCGCGACGTTCCCGCTCGTGATCGAGCAGCTCCTGGCGAAGGAAATTTCCCGCATGGAGATCGAGATCGTCATCGTTGAGAGCAACTCGACCGACGGCACACGGGAGGAGGTGTGCAAGGTACGAGGGGCGGCCACGAGTGCGAGTCGTCTATGAGGATCGCGCGCGTGGCAAGGGCCACGCCGTACGCAGCGGCCTGGCGCACGCGACGGGGGACTTCGTCCTGATTCAGGACGCCGATCTCGAATACGACCTCAATGACTATGAGAGCCTCCTCGAGCCACTGCGCGCGGGGCGGGCCGCGTTCGTGCTGGGCGCCCGGCATGGAATGAACGGACAGAGCTGGAAGGTGAGGCATTTCACCGATCAGGTGATGGTGAGCCAGGTCATGAACTTAGGACATCTGTTCTTCACCAGCCTCTTCAATCGCGTGTACGGCACCCGCCTGAACGACCCGTTCACGATGTTCAAGGTGTTCAGACGCGACTGCCTCCACGGTCTGACGTTCGAATCCAATCGCTTCGATTTCGACTGGGAGTTGGTCGGCAAGCTCGTACGCGCGGGGTATATGCCCCTCGAGATTCCAGTGAACTACGAGTCGAGGTCGTTCGCACAAGGAAAGAAGGTCTCGTTCGTTCGTGATCCTCTGACGTGGTTTCGCGCGTGCTTCAAGTACCGATTCGTGCCTCTCGGACGCCGTGGCCGCACGCGGCGCGCATTCTGAGCACTCCGCCCGTCATCCGCCACTCATTTACAATCACCGCGTGATCGCACGACTCGTGCTCGGGTACGTCCTGGGTGTCCTCGCGCTCATTCCGCATCTGACGAAGGCTGTCGATAAAGAGCGTTCCTACAAGCTGGCGATCCTGATGACCTCGGATGTTCCTGGAGCCCTGCAGGTCTTCTACGATATCGGCGCGGGAGTGCGCGAGGCCGACTCGGCGGCTGTCCCATTGGAAACGGAGCGCCGCGAGTACGAGCTGCCCTCTTCCCCAGGAGGGCTACCGCTTCCTGCGAATCGATCCCGGGAACCAACCTGGGCGCTACACGATCGAACGGGCGGTCATCCGGAGACCAGACGGGTCGACCTACTGGTCGATTCCACTGGCGGAGTTGCGCCCGGTCCACCAGCTTTCGCTGATCGAGCGCACGAGCGAGCGTCTGGTGGTCGAGAGCCCGCCGGGCAGCAACGATCCGCAACTGCTCTATGAACTCTCGCAGCCGTTGCCGGAGTCCTCGCGCCCGCCGAGCCTCGGCCTGCTTCTCGCTCGTCTGGTGGGTTACGTCTGTGCCCTGGTTCTGCTGATTGGCCTTCTCGAGCGAGCTTTGCGGCGCGTTGCGCCCACTGTCTGGCGTTGGCTGCAGGCGACGGCTCAATGGTCAGATGCTCACCCGACCGGCGCAGTCCTGGTCGCGGCAGCGATTGCGACGCTGATAGCGACGTATCCCATTCTGTTCCTGAACCGAAGCCTGGTCTCGCCAAACAACGGCGGGACAGGGATGTTGTACGACCAGGCGCCCTACGTGCCCGGATCGCAGGATATCGACATCGAAGATGTGCGGGCCGCGGACGTCTACGCCATGATGGCGGCGTTTCTCCCATACGCGAAAGTGCAACGCGATTCGCTCTCCTACGGAGAGGTGCCTCTCTGGAATCGTTTCAACGGGACCGGGCGTGCCCTTTGGGGACAGGGTCAGACGTTCTTCGGCGATCCACTTCACTGGCTGACGTTTCTGGACGCCGATTGGGGCCAGGATCTGAAATTCGTCGCCCACCGCTTCGTGTTTGCCGCTGGAGTCGGACTTGTGGCGTTCACTGCGGGCTGCAGCTGGCTAGCAGCCGCGATGGCAGCGGTGTTGACGCCGTTCCTGGGCTTCTACAGCTTTCGCTTCAACCATGACGCCGCGTTCGCCGTGAGCTACGCTCCGTGGATTCTGATGGCGTGGCTGTGGCTTGCGGGCGCTCCAACACGGTTTCATATGGCGCGCGCAGCAGTCCTGCTGTCGGTGACTTCCACCCTTGTGCTGCTGGCCTCTCCTCCCAAGGAGGCCGCCGTCGTGCTGGCAAGTTGCCAGGCGGCGGGCTTGCTCGTGCTGCTGTTATGCAGAAAGGACGCACCGGGACTTTGGCAGCGACTGGGTTTTGCGACGGTCGCTGGTGCAGCCATGGTGGCGATCACGGCGCCCCACTGGGTGGCGTTCCTCGACACGCTGCGCAACTCGCTCACGGTGTACGACCGCCCGACGGCTGCGCTCTTTCAATTTTCGGCAGCACCGCAGATCCTGCTCGGTTCGCTCAGCCCGGTCCTCGTGCTTCCCGCCTTGCAGGTTGCGACGGTACCACTGTTGATCGGCGCCGTCATAAGTCCGCTCCGGCTGCTGCGACTGCCGGCGATCCTGGCTTGCCTCCTGATTGCGATGTGTTTACTCGCGGTGGCATTTGGCGCGATCCCGGCAGATTGGCTGGTCCGCGTGCCTCTCGTCGCCAACATCTACCAAGTCAACAACGTCACGACCACGGCCGCGATTGTGCTGCTCTCGGTCGTGTGTGCCGTTGGCGCGGAGTCTCTGCTGGCCGCTTCACTCTGGAAGGCAGGGCTGTTCACCTTTTTGGTGGGTCTCACAGTGGTTTGGCTCTTTCGGGATGCTGCCGTGAGAGGGGTCGACATGCCCGAGGTGTGGTTAATCGGCCTGCTCCTGGCCGGCGCGGTCGCTGTTCCCTTTTCCATGCGGGCCGCAGGACGGGCCTCCGGACAGGTTCTTCCAGTACTAAGCATGTTTGCCCTGGGGGCGCTTCTGCTGCTCCCGGGCGGACTGCAGATCGAAACCGGTGCCCCCGCGCTCGACCAGTTACTGTCACAACCGAGGCTTCGCGCCGACTTGGACGCGACCTCACCAGCCGTCGAGGCCATCCATCGGGCGATGAACGAGCCCGCACGCACGATCGGCATCGACGCTGTGCTGAGGGCGGGTTCGCAAGCTCTCTATGGTCTGGAGGGGCTCGGGGGGCCGGATGCCTTGATGAGCGCTCCCTACGAGCAACTGGTCGATGCAGGACCCATCGACCGCCCGGATGGTCCCCTATTGGCGGTCGGATGGTTGACTGTTGTGTCAGCCACTAGCTTCGATCGCCTTGCGCCGCTCCTGGACCTGCTCAATGTGGGCTTCGTGCTCGCACGTCCTGAGCGTGTGTTGCCAGGGCTTATTGATGTGCCGATGCAAGGGACGGATCGGTTGAAGCCCCTTCGTCGTCCCTCAGCGTGGCCGCGCGCGTTCTTCACAGACGGCGTTACGACCTATGTCGAGCCGCAGGAACTGCTCAGACAAGTGGCTGCACACGGGAAGCCCCTTGCTTCGGTCCAGTCAACCGACAATCGAGCAATAGAGGCCGCGCGAGGATTACGAGCCTCCGCTGGCGACAGCATCCCCGCACGAGGATACATGCTCACCGGCAACACGACGAGCTTCGTCGTGCGTGCCTCGGGGCCAGGCCTCGCCGTCCTGACCGAGACGTTTCTCCCAGACGATTTCCGTGCCACATTGAACGGTCGACGTGTGCCCTACTTTCGGGTAAACCACGCGTTCAAGGCGGTGGCCATCCCATCAGCCGGCGACTGGACGGTGAAGTTCGAGTACCGGCCTCGCCACTGGGATCTGTCGCTGAGCATCGCAGCCGCCGGCCTGCTGCTGCTCGCCGGGCTCAGTGTACTGAGCAGAGATAGGTCACCAACGAATAGCGTCTGAATGCCACGGTTGGCAAGCCAAGTCGGACTTCGGCCTCACTGATCCAGCGCGGTTTCCTGATCGCCAAACGCGTCGAGCAAAACCGGGAGCAAGGCGTGTATTTTGACAGCCGACGGCCCACTCGGCCTCAGGCCTTCCCGGAACCCCCGCTGCAGCAGACGATCGAGGACCTGTGCCCGGTTGGTGATCACATGAACCGGCACATCCCAGGTCGCCCCTTCCCCGCTGACCATCGCCGGCGGCTGGTGATCGCCGACGATCACCATCACGAAGTCGCGATCCGCGCGAAGGCGTAAATAGCCACCAAGGGTCACGTTGGCGTAGTTGAGCGCCTGCGCGTAACTCGGCTCCAGATTGAACCAGTCGGGCTCCTGTGCCCACGCGTACGCCAGCTCCTTCTCGTCATAGGGGGCGCGTGTGAGGATTCGACTCCAGTCCGGCTGATAGGGCGGAGCCGGTGTGAACGGTGTGTGCGTGCTGATCGTGGGGAAGAAGACGAACACTGGCTGGCGAGCGCGCGGCGCAATCTCGAAGGCATCCATTCGAGCGATTGCGAATTGATCGGTGATGTCCCACCAGCCAAAGGACGGTCCCTGATAGTCGAGACGGGCAAGATCATAGATCTCGTCGAATCCGTAGAATGCACCCTCCGGCCACGCCGCTCGCGCGCCTGGCATGATGGCCACCGTCCTGTAGCCGCGACGGGAGAACGTACTCACCATGGTCTCGCGTCGTGGTTGAGACATCAGCCGCACACTGGTCTGCTCGTCACGCACCTCGGTGCCGGACAGCAGGCTGATATGCGCGAGCCACGACTTGCCGCCGAACGTCGTCGATTCGACGAGCGCTGAGACCACGCGACGACCAGTGTCGTGAATCTCGGCGTCGAGCTGTGTGCGGCTCACGGCAAGCGCGTCGACGAGCGCAGGGCGATCCCAGCTCACAGCGCCGTACGACTCGAGGAAGACGAGTAGAACGTCGGCGCCCTTGACGCGCCCGAGGTCGGAACGCATCGGCGGCGCGGGCGGAAGAGCGCGCAACCCCGCGCCACTAATCTCATACGCGAACATGCCCGCCTGCCGCGCGTAGACGGCTGCCACCGGTTTCACGACGTGTAATTCACGAGGTAGTGTCGCGCCAAGACCCTGGGAGACGCCCAGCACGAGGACTGCTCCCGCGACAGCCGTCAGCACATACCGGGTGCGCGGGTCATTCGACGCCTTCGCAACACAGCCGAGCGCCCACCGCAGCGGCAGGTAGATGATCAGCGGTACGAGTGCCACGCCCGCAATCGCTGCCGCAACCAGCCACGGCTTCGCGACAGCCGACAGCATCGCACCCACACTCGGTAGATTGCGCGCATCCCAATACAGGTTGATGTCCCGACCGTAGAGCGACCGCGCGGTCACATCCTCGTAGCGTCCGATCACCAGGACGACCCAGATCGCAGCGAGAACTCGCAGCGCCAACGGCGAGGGCACTTTGAACCAGCGGACGGCCACGACGATGGCCAACACGCAGAGCGCCACCTCGATAGACAGCGCCCAGGTGAGCTGGATCGAGAGCGTCGGCCAGGCGTTTTCGAACGTCAGCGACGCATTCAGCAGCGCGAGCGCGCCCGCCAGCATGGCCCACTGCAGGGCGGTCTTCAAGCCAGACATCGGGAGTCAGGTAATGTACATCAGCGATGGCGCCTGCGCCCCACGCACCTACCCTGACCAGCTTCACCTGCAATGCATGGTGGTCTGGTGACGACAAGTCGGTGCTCGTGCGCCTCGAGGGCCACGACGCGACCGACAAGATCGCCTACGTGATCCGCACCCAGAAAACGTTCTGGGAGATCGATCAGCTCGAGTACATCGCCATGGTAGGACCGCGTGGCGGGAGCTACCTCGATGTCGGCAGCAACATCGGCAACCACGCCGTGTTCTTTGGTCTTTTCTGCGCGGACCACGTGGTGGCGATTGAGCCCAACCCCCGCCTTCATCCGATTCTGCTGCGCAACATCGACGCGAACGCCTTGGGCGAGCGGACCACGATCGTGCCTGTCGGCATCAGTGACACCGACGTGGTCGGCGCAATGGCCTTACGCGACGAACACCATGGCAACATCGGCGCAAGCCACATCATATGTGGGCCCTCGGGTGCAGCAGACGCCGGCGAGCGCGTCGAGCTTCGGCGTCTCGACGACCTGATCGCTGAACTCGCACCCTCGTTGCCCTCCCTTCCGATCACGTTTCTCAAGATTGATGTCGAAGGCATGGAGATGGGCGTGTTACGTAGCGCCACGACGCTCCTGCGCGATCACCGTCCGCAGATCTTCATCGAGTTGATCACGGAAGATGCGCTCGAAAGCGCCACGTCTCTGTTGCGCGAGTTCGGATACACACCGGTGAACCGTCTCGGCAGCCCTCCGTCGTATCACTTCATCGTGCCGGAGCGGCACCCTCTCCGCGACAACAAGTGGCACGGTGGCAGCCATCACTCGCACTCAGTGCACATGGTGGAGGAGCAACTGGCCGCGGTCACCTCACGTGACACAGTGGTCATCGTCGCCGACCTCGAGCAGGGAGGGTTCGGCAAAGAGATTGCCGGACGCGCTCGGCTCCCCTTCGTCGAGAAGCAGGGACAGTATTTCGGTCCGCCCGCCGACGATGCGCACGCCATCGCTGAGCTCTCGCGGCTGCGCGCCGCGGGCGCCACGCATTTCGCACTCCTGTGGCCGGCCTTCTGGTTCTTCGATACCTATCCGCTCTTCGAAGAGCACCTGCGGCGCGTACATCGCTGCGTACTGGAGAACGCGCGCGCCATCGTCTTCGAACTCGGATAGAGGCCAGCCTCACAAATAATGTGAATCGCGGTCGTTTCGACGAATTTGTAGCAAATCAACGGTGAGGCGACGAAATCGTCCCATTGCTGATGAGGTGCTACCATTGCGCAAATCCGTGTAGATTCTTCTCAAATACACGCTCGGCCAGACAGTTTAAATACTTATCTTGGCCGACGCCGTCTCACGTTCTACGGGACCTGGGGCTGCGCGCTCTCTCTGTTTTTCCGAGAGTCAGTCGAGAGCACGCGACGAGAGCCTGCAGGGATCTCTATCGTCGCCAGGTTGCGCCCGTCTGGCGCGATCGTTGCTGTCATCGTGTGGGCACTCAGCCGTGAGTACGCCGTCACAGGGGTGCGCCAGGAACCTCGGAGCGAACAGAGACCGCGTGATGAACCCTCGGACGGCAGGCAAATTTATCGAGATAGGAGGCGAGCGCTTCCTCATCAAGGGCGCCTCCTACGGGACCTTCGCGCCAAGCGATGGCAACGGCCATTTCCCGCCTTTGGAGCAGGTCCGAGCGGACTTCGCCCTCATGGCACGGTCGGGGTTCAACACCGTCCGCACCTACACACCCCCCTCATTCGCGTTGCTCGACGAAGCCGCACGGCACGGGCTTCGCGTCCTGATCGGTCTGCCCTGGTCGCAGCACGTGGCGTTCCTGGACGACGCGCGGTTGATGCGCGATATCCGACGCGAGGTGACCGCGCACGTCAGAGTGCTCGGTTCGCATCCTGCAGCACTGCTCTTCGCTGTCGGCAACGAGATTCCGCCGTCCGTCGTGCGCTGGCACGGTCGCAGGCGCGTGACGCGCTTTCTGCAGGACCTCTGTGCCGACGCCAGGTCCGTCTCGCCACATAGTTTGCTGTCGTATGTGAACTACCCGCCGACCGAGTATCTCGAGCTCGACTGCTTCGACGTCTGCGCGTTCAACGTTTACCTGCACCGCGAAGCCGACCTGCGCGCATACCTCGCCCGACTGCAGCACATCGCCGGCACGCGTCCGCTGTTGCTTGCGGAGGCGGGCGCCGACAGCATCCGCGAGGGGACCGACGGGCAGGCCGCGATCACCGCGATGCACATCCGCGCAGCGTTCGAGGAAGGACTCTGCGGCGCGGTGGCGTTCTCGTGGACCGACGAATGGTGGCGTGGCGGCAGCCAGATCGACGACTGGGCCTTCGGTCTCGTCGACGCGGCTCGGCGCCCGAAGCCGGCGTTGGCGGCAGTCAGCGCGGAGTTTGCCTCGGCGCCGTTCCCGGAGGAACGCACGCAAACGTGGCCGAGAGTATCGGTCGTCGTCTGCGCGTACAACGCCGCCGACACCCTCGATGACTGCCTGGACTCACTCGGGCGCCTGCGCTATCCCGACGTCGAGGTCATCGTCGTCAATGACGGCTCGAGAGATGCAACCGGTGACATCGCCCGGCGATACTCCGTGCGCCTCATCTCGGTGCCCAACGGTGGGTTGAGCGCGGCAAGAAACATCGGCCTCTCGGCTGCAACCGGAGAGATCGTTGCCTATACCGACGCCGACGTGCGCGTCGATCCGGACTGGCTCACGTATCTCGTGCAACCGTTTCTGACTTCGGATGTCGTCGGTTCGGGCGGTCCCAACATCGTGCCCCCTGACGATCCCTTCGTGGCGCAGTGCGTTGCGCGGGCGCCTGGCGGACCGACGCAGGTGCTGCTCGACGATCGCATCGCCGAGCACGTGCCCGGTTGCAACATGGCTTTCCGGCGAGGAGCGCTCCTCGCCATCGACGGGTTCAACCCGGTCTATCTGCGCGCCGGTGACGACGTAGACATCTGCTGGCGGCTGCAGGCAAAGAAGCAGCGGATTGGATTCTCGCCGTCAGCGCTCGTCTGGCACCACCATCGGCCGTCGATCAAGGCGTACTGGCGCCAGCAGGTCGGGTACGGTGAGGGTGAGGCGTGGCTCGAGGCCCACCACCCGGAGAAGTTCGTACACGGCACCATGCTGTGGCACGGCCGCATTTACAGTCCGCTGCCGTTCATCCGCTCCCTGTCGCAGCACCACATCAACAGCGGCGTCTGGGGAACGGCGCCATTTCCGTCCGTCTACTCGACGAGCGTGCATCCAGCGCAACTGCTGCCACATTCGCCGGCGTGGCAGGGGCTCTCGACGCTCGCTCTCGTTGCCAGCGCCGGCACGTTTACCAGCGGCTACATCGAGTTGGGCGTGGTGCTGCTTCTGGCAGGCGTCCTCGGCTGGATCACGACCATCGCGCGTTGCCTGATGTTTGGGTGGCGTTCGGATCTCAATGGCGTCGCGACCGTGCACGGCGTCTCGAGCCGCGTGAGTCATCGACTGCTGATCGCGTGGCTCCATTTCCTCCAGCCATTGGCGCGCTTTGCCGGGCGCATCCGCGGCCGCTGGGCGCCGCCGCCGGTGATCGAACCAGCGCGCGCGACGCGGCTGACGTGGCGGGCTCCATCGTCCGGGCCGTCAGACGCGATGGCATCGGCGCGTTTGCTCGTCGGCGGCGCCACTGAATCGCGCTTCTGGAGCGAGACGTGGACCTCGCCCGATGCGTTGCTCACGGAACTGACCGGTCTGCTGCGCGCGGCGCGGCCGACCCGGGTCGTCGAGGTGGACGACGGGTTCCGGGCGGACCGCGACGTGAGCATCGCCGTGGGCATCTGGGGATGGCTCGATGTCCGTTCTCTGATCGAAGAGCACGGCGGCGCCAAGTGCCTGTTACGCGTCGGGCTGCGCTTGCGTCCTGCGCGGGTTGGAGTGGTGCTCGCGTTGAGCCTGCTGCTCGCCTTGCTCCTCGCGCGTACAACTGTCTTCGGTGCACAGCCCTGGCTAAGCCTGGCATGCGTCGTCGGCGTTGCGCTCGTCGTCACCCGCGCGGCGCGGCAGACGAGCGCGGCCGTGACGCTGGCGCGCCGTGCCGTCCAGCGCGCAGCGATCACCGTCGGAATGATGCCGATTCCTCAGCGCGGTGGGTCGGGTGCGCCATGGCGCTTGCGTCCACGCGTGGCGATGGTGCCGCGGGCGGCACAGGCGCTGGTGGTCGCGCTGCTCGCGGCAGGGTCGGTGGACACGGCAACCTCGCTGCTGCGCGACGCACCGTTGGTGAACCTCACACCCTCGATCACTGCCGTCGGGGCTTTGATCAGAGCTGCGGTCGAACCCACCGGCACAACGCCGCCAGCACCGGTGGCTGTTGCTAAGGCGCCGGGGATTGCCGGCGACGTCGAGGTAGCGCTGAACGGCGACCTGATCGTTGCCGACACTCGTCGCGGTGTGATTCACCGCTTCGACGTAGCGGCGCTGAACGAGCCGATTCGAGCGCGCTCGGCAGTCAGCGACACCGACGAGCGTCAGGTACTGGTCTCCGACTGGCGCATCGATTCGCCGGCGTCAGTGTCCATCGGACCCGATGGCGAGTTGTACGCCGCCGACGCGGGCCATAACCGCATTACCCGCATCAAGGACTCCGGCGACATGGTGGTGCTGGCTGGCACTGGCATCCGCGGGTTCGACGGCGATCTCAAGCCGGCATTCAACGCCAGCCTGAACGCTCCCAATGGTGTGGCGGTTGCGTCGAACGGAAACGTCTACATCGCAGACTCCGGCAACAACCGGATTCGCATGGTGTCGGCCGCGACCGGTGTGATTCGCACGGTGGCAGGCACCGGGGAACCCGGACCGTCAGACGCCAGCGATGCCGCCCTCGGAGATGGCGGTCCGGCAAAACTGGCGCGTCTCAGCATGCCGATGGACGTCGCGGTTGGACCCGACGGCGACATTTACGTCGCCGACATGGGGCACGATCGAGTGCGAGTCATCGACAGCGTCACCGGCATCATCACGACGATAGCGGGCGACGGCAGGCCTCGCTCGACGGGAGACGGCGGGCCGGCGCGACGTGCGAGTCTCGCCGGACCCATTGGGCTTGCGCTCTCGTGGTCGAAGCGCGAGGTCACGGTCTTCGTCGCGGAGTACCTGAGCGGAACCGTCCGCGCGATCACACGCGGCGGGGACATCTCCAGCGTGGGCTCGCCCGGGCGATTCTCTTCCCCATCACGCCTCGCCTACCGCCCGGGAGGATGGCTCTACGTCGTGGACGACAAGGGCGCGGTGACCGTCGTCAATGTCTCTCGCGGACGCCCGATCCAGGTGGCTGGGGTGATCACGCGCAGCCAACGCCATGAGGTGGTGTCTCTCGCGAGGCGGGCCATCGAATAATGTCCCTGGCTGCATGGACATGGTCGTGTGTGCGGCCGTATCGCGGCCGCGTTGCGATCCTCACCACGATTGCCATCATCAACGTAGCGCTCGGCGTTCTGGCGCCGTGGCCGCTGAAGCTGGTCGTGGACAACGTCCTCGAGGGGCGGCCGTTGCCCGGTGCCCTCGATCGCATTGGCGTTGCGCTGGCCGGTGATAGCCGCGCGGCGCTCCTCGTGCTGGTCGTGTGCGGAGGACTGCTGCTGCAGGTCCTGGCGCAGACGCTCTCGATGATCAACGTGCAGGTGCAGGTCGACACCGGGCAGCGCCTCGTCTACGCACTGCGCGCCCGGTTGTTGGGCCATCTGCAGGCGCTGGCGTTGCGACACCACGTCGTCACCCGTACCGCTGATTCCGTCTACCGCCTGGAAGCCGACGCTTATTGCGTGCACGACCTGGTCATGAGCGGACTGCTCAACCTGTTCGTGTCGGTGCTGATGCTGGTGGCGATGTTCCTCATCCTGCTTCGCCTGGATGCGCCGCTTGCACTCCTGTCGCTCGCGGTCGTTCCGTTGCTGTATGCGTGTCTTCGCTATTACTCGACCCGGATGGTGAACCGCGCACAGCAGGTGAAGGAGCTCGAGTCGAGACTCGTCGATCGGGTGTACGAAATTCTGTCCGGCATCAAGGTGGTCAAGAGCTTTGCACGCGAGCCGCACGAGCTCGAGCGATTCGCTGACATCGGACGCGAGACGATGTCGGCGCGACTGCGCTACACCTGGCAAGAGTCGCTGTTCACCTGGCTCGTGTCTGCGATCACGCTGAGTGGCACGGCCGTCGTGCTCGCCGTCGGCGGCCTGCACGTGTTGCAAGGCAGCCTCACGGTTGGCGGGTTGCTGGTTGTAATTGCGTATCTGGCCTCCGTGTACGGCCCCCTCTCGTCGATCGCGTATACGACTGGAAAACTGCAGAACGCGGTTGCCAGCTCGCGACGGGTGCGCGAAGTTCTTGCTCTCGTACCTGAGACGCTCGATCGACCCGATGCGATCGACGCGGCCACGATTGCCGGCGAGATCCGATTCGAACACGTGAACTTCGCTTACGAAGCGGGGCGGACCGTTCTTCACGACGTCAGCTTCAGCGCCAGGCCGGGCGAGATGGTGGCGCTCGTCGGCCTGACCGGCGCAGGCAAGTCGACGCTGGCCAGCCTGGTTCCACGGTTCTACGAGCCCCGTCAGGGCCGCGTGCTCATCGACGGCATCGACGTGGCGCAGTATCGGCTTCGCGGGCTGCGCGAGCGCATCGCCATCGTGCTGCAGGACCCGATGCTGTTTGGCAACACGGTCGTGGAGAATCTGCGTTACGGCCGGCTGGATGCCACCATCGAGGATGTGCAGGAAGCCGCGCGCGCCGCGCACGCGCACGACTTCATCATGCAACTTCCGCACGGCTACGACACGCCACTCGCGCAGGCGGGCGGCAGCTTGTCGGGCGGCGAACGCCAGCGGCTCAGCATCGCCCGCGCGCTGCTGAAAGACGCGCCGATCCTCATCCTCGACGAGCCAACATCGTCGCTCGACGCGATTTCCGAGGCGGCGGTCTTCGACGCGTTCCGCCGGCTGCGCCAGGGCCGCACCACGCTCGTCATCGCCCATCGCCTCTCGACGATTCGCGACGCCGATCGCATCCTCGTGCTGCACGAGGGACGCATCGCGGCGCAGGGCACTCACACGGAGCTGCTGTCGTCGAATCAGCTGTACCGGCGGATGTGCGCACGTCTCAGCATCGGCAAGACGCTGGACGATCGCGACGCGGCCGACGCCCTGGAGCCGGCGATCTGATCGAGCGCACGCCATGAAAATCCTCGTGGCAGGCATCATCGCCCGTTATCCCTTCGGGGGCGTGACCTGGTGTTCCCTGATGTACCTGCTTGGATTGCGCGCCCTCGGTCATGAGGTGCTCTACATCGAGGACACCGGCGAGTGCATCTACGATCCCGAGCAGAACACGCGGAGTGAAGATCCCTCCTACGGCACTCGCTACATCAACGATGCGCTCGCGCCCTTCGGGTTGGGCGATCGCTGGTCCTTCGTCAACTTCAACGGCGAGTATCACGGCGTCTCGCGCGAAGGTGTCCGCGCGTTCTGCACCGACGCCGACCTGTTCGTGAACCTGTCCGGCGGTTCGTGGTTCTGGCGCGACGAGTACGTGAAGATCCCGCGCCGGATCTTCATCGATTCCGATCCGGTGTTCACGCAGCTGGCAATTGCCAAGGCCGAAGGCTGGTACGTCGACTTCTTCAAGGGCTTCGATCATCTCTTCACCTTTGGCGCCAACATCGGTACCCCGGCGAGCGCCACGCCCACTGGTGGCTTCACGTGGCACAAGACCTGGCAGCCCGTGGTTACCGAGTTGTGGCACAGCGATGCGCCGCCCGTGAGCGATCGCTTCACGACGGTGATGACGTGGAAGATCGAAAGCTTCACCGATGTCGACGGCAACAAGGACAAAGAGTTCATCAAGTTCATCGACCTGCCAGGGCGGACGCCGCATCGCTTCGAGCTGGCGGTCAACGGCCCACAACAACTGCTTCGCGAACATGGCTGGGACACAGTGAACGCGATGGGCGTGTCGAGATCGCTCTGGGATTACCGCACGTTTATCCAGGGCTCGCGCGCCGAGTTCGGGGTGGCCAAGCACGCCTACGTGGACAGCCGTTCGGGCTGGTTCAGCGACCGCACGGAGTGCTACCTTGCCGCCGGCCGCCCGGCGCTGGTGCAGGACACCGGCTGGAGCGCCCATCTCCCGGCGGGCGCCGGCTTGCTGCGGTTCTCGACCTGCGAAGAGGCGCTCGACGGGCTCGATCGGATCGTCGGCGATTGGACGATGCATTCGAAACGGGCCGCGGAGATCGCTCGTGAGCACTTCGATGCGAGCGTGGTGCTGCCGCGATTCCTCGAGGTCGCATGCTCATGACCCGCCCGCTGCGAATCGCGCAGGTTGGTCCAGTAAAGACGTCGATCCCGCCGTTCGGGTCGAGCTCCGTCGAGTTGTTCACGTCGCTGTTAACGGAAGGGCTGGTTGCGCGAGGACACCGCGTGACGCTGTTCGCCACGGGCACGTCGCGCACCTCGGCAGAACTGCACGCGACTTTTGCCAGGGGGTACCACGAGGGCCTCGAAGCATGGCCGTGGGAACTCTGTGAGTTGCTCAACCTGGCCGCCGCGCTCGAACGAGCGCCGGAATTCGATGTCATTCACTACCAGGCGATGTCGTGGCCGGTGTCGCTGCCGCTGACGCGCCTCGTGTCGGTGCCGCTCGTGCAGACCGTGCATCACGCCCCGGGCCCTCTGGAACTCTCACTCTGGACGCGCTATCCGGAAGCACTGTTCGTGGCGATCTCGCACGCGCAGGCGTCGCTGTTCGACGGGCTCAATGTGGTCGCGACGATCCACCACGGTGTGGACACGGATGCGTTCGCGTTCTCAGGCACGCCGCGCGACTACCTCCTGTACCTCGGCCGCTTCACTGAGGGCAAAGGCGTCCTGCAAGCGATCGAGGTCGCGCGCAGGACTTCCCGGCGGCTGATCCTCGCCGCGCCCGAGAACGACTACTACCAGACGACCGTGGCGCCGCACGTGGACGGGACTCACATTATCTGGGCTGGCGAGGTCGGGCATGCCGAGAAGGTCGCGCTGCTCGGCGGCGCGCAGGCCTTGCTGTATCCCGTACAGCGGGGCGAGCCGTTCGGGCTCGTCCTCGCCGAGGCCATGGCCTGCGGAACGCCAGTGGCGGCGCTCGATCGCGGCGCCGTGCGCGAGATCGTCGAGCACGGCATCACCGGTGGCATCTTCTCCTCACTCGATGAGTTGGTGGCTGGCCTGCCGGCGGTCATTGCCTACGACCGCGCGGCGGTCCGTGCCCGCGCCGTCGCGCGCTTCGGTCTGGCGAGAATGATCGACGCCTACGAAGAGCTGTACACGCGGCTCGCCGCCGGCGAACGTGGACCTGGTGGCCGCCCACATGATCTTCAGGATGGCGCGCTCGCATCGCGCACCGGATTGTAGGGGAGCTCCGTCGAGCGCGTGTGCCCGGCCAGCTCCTGGAACGGCCCTCCTACAGACGACCCGAGGATCCGTGAGGCAGCCTCGCCGTTTGTTTCTCAGCTTGAACTATGTGCGATTCAGAGGCACTCTGCGTAAGGCAACGTCACAATACATGTGCGGCGGCAAGGCGAGGTAAACGATTTCCCATCCATCGTCGATGCACAATTCATTGACGGCGGCCATGACGCCATACGGCTGCATTTCCACGTACGACCAAGGAATATAGTCGTTGAACAACATCAAGCCGGTTTTCTTGACCTTCCGCCGGCCTACCGCTATGTCGCGCCGCACACCCTCGTAAGAATGCTGGGCATCGATGTAGATCCAATCAAAATACTCATCCGGGAAGGCCTCCAGCGTGTCAGCCGAATCGCCTTCGTGCAGGCGAATGTACCCACCCGGATCTGAAGCAATGGCGCGTGCACGAGGCTCAAGATATTGATCGATCAGATGCAACTCGGTTGGCGACACGATCTCCACGATCTCTCGTGAGAACTCACCGTGCAAGACTCCGACCTCGGCGACGATGCCCCCCTTGGGGAATCGTCTCAAGATGTGTGTCCGGGTGGGTAGGACTATGCAATTCCGCAGGTGCTCTTCTCCGAGCTGTGGAGCTTCTTTGACGATCCCCTCGCCCCAAAAGGGTGCCCCGCCCGGCTCGGCTGACTGTTCGACCAGTTCTCGCAATTCCCAAGGTACCCACCCACCCAGAGGGCGCAACACACGAAACCATTCCGCCCTCATTTTGAGCAACCACGTTTGCCGTTCGCTCTGCCGGTCGGTCATTGCATTCGCTCGCGATGGCCGTGAACTGCTGTGCTGAAGATCCACAGATGTGCTCCGAACAACCGAACGCTGACGACGAACTGCTTGTTCTTCGCCGGGCAAGAGTCGCACCGCGGCTTACGATCCATTCTGCTCGACGTGATGAGGATCCACCAGGGTCGTGAGAGCACGTCGGGACCGCGGCGAGAACTCGTGCGGGCTGCGAGCTTCGAAATGGAATGCCCTTCGGCCTGACCGATTACGGTCTTGCCTCCACTCGCTCGTACTGACGGCGATTCGCTTCAGTCCAGGCTGCAAGACGCTGTCGCAGACGATTGCAGCGATCGGGATGTTGCGCGGCGACATTGCGCTGCTCGAGCGGATCCGCCTGCAGATCGTAGAGCTCTTCGCGTCCATCGCGAACGCTGTAAATGTACTTCCAGTTCGCCTCGCGAACAGCAAGCCGGAAATGATCTTGCGCGACATAGAAGTACGCACGACGCGGATGGCTCTCGTCGAACAGGCTGCGTCCCTGCCAGTCCGGCGCGGCAGGCAGTCCGATCAGCTCGGCGATCGTCGGCGCCAAATCCACATGGCTGCCGACCACCGGCACGCGAGCGGTCGCCTTGTACATGCGTGGGTACCACACCATCAGCGGCACGTGCACGTCCTCTTCGTATACGGTGCGGCCTTGACCGTACCCCTCGTGTGGATATCCAAACCCCTGACCGTGATCGCCCGTCACGACGATCAGCGTGTCCTGCTCGAGACCGGCGCGACGTACCGCCTCGAAGAGGCGTGCGAGCTGGCGATCGGTTTCGTGCAGGACATTCAGGTACCGGCCCAGATCCCACTCGTCTGGGGTCGGCTCCCGCAGCAGATTGAGTGGGAGAACTCCCGGACTGGGCTCGTACGGATGGTGCGTTTGCGTCGTCCACCCGGTCACGAAAAAGGGTTGCGTGCCGGCGCCGGCAATCAGGTCCACTATCTTGTCGACCATGCAGCGATCCTCGACGCCCCACGACGAGAGCATCGCCGGACAGGCAAGGTCGCGGTAATCCAGGACGTCCTCGAAGTCGTGGCCTTCTAGGAACCCGCGCCACCCGGCCCAGTCCATGTCGCTCGGCGTGACGAAGGTCGTCCGATACCCTCGGCTGCGAAACATGGTCGCCAGCGACGTGCCCGGAAAGTCCGGATACTGCACGGTCAGCTCTCGGAAATCGAGTTTCGGGTACGCCGATAACAGCATCGCGACCATCGAATTGGAGCTTCGACCGATGTGCGCGTAGAAGTTGTCCGCGACCGCGCTGCGCGCCGATTCCGCCTGCAGCGTTGGTGTCGTGGCATACAGCGGATTGTGCAGGCTGGTCCACCGTGCCGCCACCGACTCCAGGACGATGAGCACGACATTGGGCGGCCGGCGCGCGGCGCTGGCACGCACGTCGAGCGTGGCGGTGGCGCGACGAATCACCCTCGACGGCGGGGAGGCCGTCCGCGCCTGCCACATGTTCGGTGGGTCGAAGTCCGCGAGGTCGCCTGGCGTGAACGTCCCAGCCATCCGGACGAAGCCACCATCGGCGACCGCCTGCCATGTCGACGCGGCGATCGCCCAATACGGGCTGTCGGCAACGCGGCGATCGCGCCGCGCGTCGAACTGCGTCACATACCCGTAGTGGCCCGCCGCAACCCAGGCTGCTGCGAGGATCGCCGGACTCGCACTGACCCATCTCGTCGACGATGCCGCTCGCATGAGGCGAGTCAAAGCCACCACCGACACGAGATACACACATGGAATGCCGATCAGGCTGACGATCGCCGGCAGCGTCAGGTGTGCGCCGACCGAGGACCGCATCATGCGCACGTCGCCGATGGCCGCCAGCAGCGGATAGGTCAAGAATCCGCCAACGATGCCGAACAGCCTGACGTTCACGAACGCATAGACGCAGCAGAATGCCGCGAAGACCACGAACGCGCCAGAGACCGCCCGTGCCGCAAGCGGTCGCCGCCAGGTGATGGCCAACAGCAGGCGGGCCACCGCCCAGCACACGGTGGCAAAGAGCACGTCGACGTAGGAGATCGCGGCGAGCGAGCGCAGGTACTCCAACAGCCCGTTGCGCAGCGGGACGCCGAGGTGGTAGCCCTTGATGGCGACGAGCGAGACCCCCAGCATCAGCGCAGCGCAGAGCAGTTGTCCGGCGTCGGTGATGCGCAGATCGCGGCGGGGGCTTCTATCGAGTGCCACTGTAAACACTTTGTATCATCGGAATACGAATTGCGACCAGCAAGATCGCGCGCGAAGTGGAACGATTAGCCCAACCATTGTGCATTCCCCTCGTGCTGCAGCAACTCCTCGCTACGATCACAGCAGGCAAGCACACCTGGGGCGAAGAGCGTATCGCGGTCGAACTCCGTCTGAACCGGTCAGATGCCTATGAAGACACGTACGCGCGCTTCGTAGCCGGGAAGCGTGGGGCCGACGTCCGCAGCCGGGACCCTCACCGGGTCGATGCGACGCTCGCGCCGGGCACCGGGTTGTAGGGGAGGAGCGTCGAGAGCGCGCGGCCGACCCATTCCTGGATGACGACCTGCGGCTCCTCCTGCTGAACAACCTGCGGATCCACGTTGTGTTGCCATAGATAGACTACGCGGCTGAAATCCTCGGATAGGAACGGCACGAGCCCCGGGCCGAACGAATCCATGAAGACAACCGCGCGCGGTCCGCGGTTCGGCGCCTCGGTAACGATGCGCGCGTGTATCAGCCGAGGGTTGGGATGCTGCGGCTCGAGGATGCGGGCCGTGGCAGGCTGCCTGGGGACCAGCACGAGGTCCTCCTCGCGGAGTACCTCCGTGAGACCCAGCATCCCAGCGAGATCGAGACCTGCCGATCGCACGACGCGCGGCTCGAACGCGGTGCGCGGGAGAGGCCGCAGCGCGGGGAACTCCTCCGTCAGAGCATCGATGATGCTCTGATAGCCGACGAATGCACCGCGGTCGTTCCAGTGAGTGTCGGTGCGATGGTAGAGGCGCTCACGGGCCTTGGCCGCGAGGAGCGCCGGTCGCAGATCAACCACACGAACAGTGGAGTGCTGGTGTAGGTGAGAGACCAGCTGGTCGATCCGCGAAATGGCCGTGCGACGGATCGTTTCCGGCATGTACTCGTTGTAGATGACATGCTTGTCCGGTGCGATGACAAACAGATAGGCGATCCCTTGGGCGCGCAGCCAGTCGCTGATGTCCTGTAGCGTCTGCCGCCACTGGTCAAGCTCGGCGCCGGTGAACGGCGGCGCTTCCGCGTAATCCTCAATCGCGCCATCGTCGGCATAGAACAGCCAGCCGCCGCGTCCCTTGATCACCGACGCCGACGGTGACACGCCCAGCACGTGCAGTCGGACGATCGCCTGCCAGCGCACCAGGCGCTCACGGAAGGCGAAGTGGTCCTCGAAGTAGCGGGTCAACTGCTCTGGTAACGCGCGGAGTGATGCAGCGTCCCACCGGAACTGCGGCCACGCCGCGAGTGTCCGGTTCTCGCCCGACGGGGCATCGCGATCGAGCTGCAGCACCATTCCTGTCATCGGCAGGCAGAGCGCCGCGATGAAGATGGCGATGAGCGTCCGGTCGACGAGCGCGTGCCGGTGGATCATCGTTTCAGAATCGGAAATAGATGAACGGGTTGTAGCTGCGCGCAGCCGACAGCATGAGCGAGGCCGTGAGCAGGGTCGTGAGTGCGAGCAGCGCGGCTATCGATCCAGGCCAGCGCAGTGTGGGAGCACCACTACTCTCGGCAGGAAAAGCCAGACGCTGCGCGAGTGCGTGAATCACCGGCGTTGATCCCACGGCGCCTGCTGCAAGAGCAAGAAGCACGTCGGTGGTCCAGAACCATGCTGGCGCGTAGACGGCGGGTGCCGCGCCGCCGGCGCCCCCCATAGCCGCGAGCATTGTCACGGCACTCGACAACGTGTCGGCACGGAAGAAGACCCAACCCACCATCACCACAAGCACCGCGTACGCGTGACGTAATGGTTTCGGCATCACGCCGACGCGAGCGGCCAGCCCCACTCGTTCGAGCACGAGGAAGACCCCGTGATACAGACCCCACACGACGAACGTCCAGCTGGCGCCGTGCCAGAGGCCACAGAGGAAGAATACGAGGACGAGGTTGAAGTACATGCGGGCCGTCGACGTGCGGTTACCACCAAGCGGGATGTACACGTAGTCGCGGAACCAGGCGGAGAGCGACATGTGCCAGCGCCGCCAGAAGTCCTGGATCGAGGTGGCGGTGTACGGGTAGTTGAAGTTCTCGGGAAATCTGAAGCCGAACATGCGGCCGAGGCCGATGGCCATGTCGGAGTACCCCGAGAAGTCGAAATAGATCTGCAGCGTGTAGCACACCACGGCCGTCCACGCGTGCAGGGCGGTCAGCTCCGCGGCGGGCATCGCGAAGATCTGATCGGCGGGGGCTGCCAGCGTGTTGGCGATCAGCATCTTCTTCGACAGCCCGATGATGAACCGCCGCACGCCGTACGCGAAGTCGTCCAGCGACGTGACGCGCGCTGACAATTGGTCCGCGATCTGCCGGTAGCGAACGATCGGCCCCGCGATCAACTGTGGAAACACGAGCAGGTAGAGCGCGGCTTTGACCGGCCGCTTCTGCGCGGAGGCGTCCTGCCGGTAGACGTCGACGACGTACGAGATCGCGTGAAAGGTGAAGAACGAGATTCCGATCGGAAGCAGAATGCCGGGCAGTGCAAACGGCTGAACGCCGACGAACGCCAGTGCAGCGTTGAGATTGCCCACCACGAAATCCGCGTACTTGAACACTGCCAGCACGAGCAGGTCGATCGCGACGGCACCCGCCAGGAGCCTCCGGCCGAGCTCCGTGGCACGGTGGCGGTCGATGAGACGAGCGGCGACGTAGTTGAAAACGATCAGCGCAAGGACGAGCCAGGTGAAGCTGCCGGCGCCACGCGTGTAGAAAATGATGCTCGCCGCGAGCAGGAGCCAGTTGCGGTAGCCCACCCCCGGCAGTTGGTAGAGGGCCAGAAGTATTGGCAGGAACGCGAACAGGAACGTGGGCTCGGTGAACAGCACGTCGTCAGTCCAGTCGTGCGCTCCTCAACTAGTGTGCCACCTGTCGTTTGAGAACAAACAGACGATCCGGTCCCGGCCACGGCGCGTTGTCGGTCCAGGCCACCTCGCGCGCGACGTCGTAGCCGTCGAGTGCGGACGTAGAAAGAATGTAGGTGGACCGCCGTTCCGTCGTGATCCACGGCACGTCCTGGACGGTCATTCCCTTGGCCAGGTTCTCCGGGTGAGCGTAGAGCCACCATCCATTCCACGCATACCCGGCGTCGATGTCTGACGGTGGAACGCCACTGTCCACGAGCGCCTGCCAGCCGTCACGCAGGCCTTGGTTGAAACGCAGGGCGTCCCGAGTTCCGACCACAGCGACCATGGCAAAGATGGCCGCGACGATCCACGCCAGGCGCGGCACTTCGGCACCGTGCTGGCGTCCGCCGAGGGCCAGGGCGACGACGACTGGCAGCAACACGATCAGATATCGATCGTTGTAGAACCACAGCACGTTGGCGATGCCGAGGTAGGCGATCAGGTAGATGACGAGCGGCATGCGCGGCGTCGTCGCGATCGTGTTCGCGGCATCCAGCATCCGACGAAAGATCGGCCGCCACTCGAACGCCGTCCGCGCGAGCGCGGAGTGACCTTCTGGCCACGTCAGCGCCATCACCCCCAGTCCGAACGCGAACAAGCCCGCACCGCGCAACACGAACTCGATCGTCGTCCAGTCCGATGGGGGCCGTTGCCCGTTGACCAGTCCGCGACTGCCACCGACTTCGGCGAGCGTCCACGTGTTCCCGGGCCGGAGCGGGACCGGGATCTCGCCGGCGAATCCCAGCATGATCGCCGCTAGAGAAAGGGTCACGACGAACAGCGCTGGCCTGCACCATAGACGACGGACGGTGGCCATCGCGAAAAGTGCCGGCAGCGCGTAGAAGGCCATGGTGCTCAGGATGTAGAGGTTGATGATCAGATACCTGGTCATTGAAATCGAGAGCACATACTGCAGACGATCGACCAGCTTCATCATCTCGCCCGTCGGTCTCATGAGATACATCATGCCGAGCGAGCAGACGAGCATCGCGCCCCAGGTCGCTGCGAGCGCCAGCAACACGGCCGATCGTTTTGGCTCACTCTTGGGACGCGGCATGAGCAGTGGCAGCGCCGCCAGCGGCGTCACAAGAGCGACTTGTCGATCGAGAAACGCCAGGCACGCCCAGGCGCCACCCCACCAGACCAGGTGAACCTGGCCCCGGCGCATCGCACGCGTGTAACAGAGCAAGGCCATCAGAGTCGAGGCGACAAAGGGCACGTCGGTCATGAACGAGGACGACAACAAGAGAACGACCGGATTCGCCGCGACCGTCAGGGCGCCAAGCAGCGCGACGCCGGGGCGCGCCTCGAGTTCACGGAGGATCAGATAAAGGGCACAGGTCGCGAGCAGTGACAGCGCCAGTGTGGAGAGGCGCAGCGTCGTGAATGAGAAGCCAAACAGCAGCGACCAGGCGGCGCCCCACAGTGAGTGGGCGAGCGGATACACGGCGCTCCAATCGAGTATCTCGATCCGGCCATCGACGAGCAGGCGCTCAACGCTCCACGCATAAGTCCAGTCGTCGATGACCGGAGTATTCCGTTGCACCCCAACCGCCATCGCAACGGCGACGAACCACAGCGCCAGAATCAGCAAGGCCCGCCACTCGGAGCGAACGGATGGCTCTAACGCGTCGGAGATCGGATCGGTTGATTCCAGCGACACGTGAGACATCGGCTCACGTTCATTCTCCCCCGACACGTTGAGGATCTACCAGAGCGGCGCCTCAATCGAAGCTGTACGTGCCATCCAATTCGCAGACGATTCCCAGCGGGGGCTCGCATTTGACGTTGAGACGGGCCTGGAACCTGGCGAGCGTCCCGGTCCCGTCAGAGAACGTGCACAGTCCAAGATTCGTTTCCAGGTCGAGCGTGCAACGACCCACCGCTCTGTTTCCGCCCCCGGCGTCGAGGACGACGTTGCTGTCCAGCAACCCAGCCGGAACGCCCGCGGCCTGGCTATAGAAAATCGTCGCCAAGACGGGGATGCGTCTGAGGCTCGAGAAATGAACTGTGCACCAGTCTCCGGCGTTGCCGTTGTACTCGTAGCACCACTTGGTCAGATGAAGTTTTCGTGCTGGTTCTGACGACGCCGATACCGAAGCCTCTCCGATGCTCAGTGCTGGAGTCAGGGCTGCAAAGCCTGCAACGATGGCGATGGCGACGATTCGTGTGATC
Source organism: uncultured Acidobacteriota bacterium (assembly GCA_963772955.1). GTDB lineage: Bacteria > Acidobacteriota > Vicinamibacteria > Vicinamibacterales > UBA2999 > Gp6-AA40. Next base: position 241,727 of record CAVYZF010000004.1, read on the forward strand.
TTCTGAACACTCATGGTTCTCTCCTCTGGATCTGAGATTGGGCCCCATCGCCCGTTCCCTCCTGCCAGTGACGCGAGAACCAGAGAGGAACTTGCTCACGGGGTCCTCGAGAGCCAGAATGAGACCTCCATTTCAGTCATGGATACGAAGGAACGCCCGGACGCGGACGTGACCGCGCTGCTGCAGGCCTGGAGAGGCGGCGACATTGACGCGCGGGACCGGCTGGCAACTGTCGTGTACCAGGAACTGCGGCGGCGCGCCGGCGCCTACCTTCGACGCGAGCGAGTGGAACACACGCTGCAGCCGACGGCACTCGTCCATGAAGTGTTCCTTCTCCTTGTGAAGCAAGACCGCACCTCCTGGCAGAACCGCGCGCAGTTCTTTGGCGTCGCCTCACAGATGATGCGGCGCCTCCTCGTGGACCGAGCACGGGCCCGCAACATGGCGAAGCGCTCCGGCCGGTGGACGCGCGTCACGCTCGATGAGGAGCTGGCCAAGGGACACTCCGACGTCGTCGATGTACTGGACCTGGATCACGCGCTGAGCGCGTTGGCCGCCTTCGACGCCAGGAAAAGTCAGGTCGCCGAGCTGCGCTTTTTTGGCGGGTTGTCGCTCGAAGAGACTGGCCACGTGCTGGGCATCTCCGTCGCCACGGTGGAGCGGGAGTGGCAGGCGGGCCGCGCGTGGCTCTACGCTCGTCTCACCAGAACCTCAGCATGACGCCTGAGCGCTGGCGTGAGATCACCGAGATCTTCCATGCCGCGCGCGAGCGCGATCCGGCGCGCCGCGAGGCCTTTGTCGCCGAGGCATGCCGCGACGACTCGACGCTGCGGCGGGAAGTCGAGGCCATGCTCGTCGGACTCGATGGCGCTGGCCAGTTCGGGGAAATCCCGCTGTTCGCATCGAGTGCACGGCTCGAGCCGGCGTCCCCGCTCGACGCCATCCAGATGGCCCCCGGCGCGCAGCTGGGGCCGTATCAGATTCTCAGGCTCCTGGGAGCTGGCGGCATGGGCCAGGTCTACAAGGCTTTTGATCCTCGGCTGCACCGCGAAGTCGCAATCAAAATCGCCGCGGAGCGCTTCAGCGAGCGATTCGACCGTGAGGTTCGAGCCATTGCCACGCTGAATCATCCCAATATTTGCACCGTCCATGACGTCGGCCCCAACTACCTGGTGGCGGAGTTGGTGGAGGGTGAAACCCTCCGAGACTGGTTCAGACGCGCGCTGCCCATCGAGCGCAGCCTCGAGGTTGCACGGCAGGTGCTCGAGGCGCTTGGCGCAGCTCATCGTGCGGGGATTGTCCATCGCGACTTGAAGCCAGAGAACGTCATGGTTCGCTCCGATGGCTACGTGAAGGTGCTGGATTTCGGCCTTGCGGCGCAGATCCCAACCTCTCGTTTGCTCCCGGCAGACAACGTCGCAACGACAGATTCGACAGTGATTGCCCTCGCAACCGACGCCGTCGACGATCGACGTCTCAGTCGTCCAGGTCAGATCCTCGGGACGATCCCGTACATGTCACCGGAACAGATCCAGGGGGGCGAGGTCGATCAGCGCAGTGACCTCTTCGCGTTTGGGGTCATGCTCTATGAAATGCTGACGGGGCGACATCCGTGGCCTGGCCAGTCACCGGTAGATACGCTCCACGCGATCCTTCACGACGACCCACCAGCGATTCACGCCCCCTCTCTGATGCACGCAGAGGTGGCCGCCATCACACGAAAGCTGCTCCGCAAGAGTCCCGCTGAGCGATATCAGATGGCGGAAGCGGTTCTCGAGGCCCTCGGCAGCGGTGTCGCTCCCGGTGGATCATCTGCGGCGACATTGGAGGGCCGGACGCTCCTCACCTCGATTGCCGTACTCCCTTTCGTCTTCCTGGTTGACATCGAAGAAAGCAAGGCATTGTCCCTGGGGTTCGCAGACGCGTTGATCACGATGCTCGGGCGACTTGAAGATGTTGCTGTCCTTCCGACATCGGCGATCCTCAACTACGCCGCCGGCGCCGACCCAGCCCGCGCGTGTCGCGATCTGGGAACACGTCACCTCTTGCAGGGCAACGTCCAGAAGCTCGGAAGCCGCTGGCGCGTATCGATGCACCTCTTCGATGCGATGACGCAAAAGAGCATTTCGTCCGAGCAGTACGACTTTGCGATGGACGACGTCTTCGAGGTGCAGGACGAAATTGGACGCCAGGTCGTTGAATCGCTTCGAAAACGGTTCCCGCCTGCCGTGCGGAAATCCCGTGATCGGTACAGCAGTGACCTGGAAGCGTATGACGAGTTCATGGCCGGCCTGCGCGAGAGTTGCTCCGACCGGGCCGACATGCTCGAGAGCGCCATCCGGCGTTTGACGACGGCAGTCGAGCGTGACCCTGATTTCGCGCTGGCGCATGCCTGGCTGTCGTTCGTCTCGATGAACATGCACTTCGAATTCGACCCGCGGCCCACTCTGCTGGAAAAGGCCGAACACCACTGCCGCCGGGCTCTGATGCTGGCCCCGGCGTTGCCCGAGGCACATTTGGCGCAGGCGTGGATCCTGTGGAGCCCGGCGAAGGGTTTCCAGCACGCAGAGGCCATCGCGGCGCTGGAACAAGTGCTGGCCGTGCAACCCAATCTCGAGCGGGCTCACAACCGGATGTCCGGGATTTGTGCGCATATCGGACGGCTTCGTGAATCACTCCTCGCCCACGAGCGTGCGCGGCGGTCGAATCCAAAAACTCGGACCCTCAACCTCGAGTTTTACTATCTCTATAGCGGTGACTTCGCGCGCGCGGAAGAGGCAGGCGAGGCCCTCACTCGAGAGAGACCCGAATCCAGCCTGGCCGTCTACTTCCACCCCCAACCTTCGCTGTTGAGTGGAGACCTGGATCTCGCTGAGCAACGGTTGGCGACGGGTCTCAGACTATTCCCCAACGACCCCTACTTCGTCAGCCTTCAAGGCATGCTGCACGCCCGGCGGAACCAGGCTGGCGCCGCTCTCGAGTGCGTGCGCAGAGCGCTCGAAGTGCCACGCTCCTTCGGCCACACGCATCATGTCTATTACCAAATCGCCTGCGTGTACGCAGGTACTCGGAGAAACGGACAAAGCGATGGCGTGGTTGGAACGCAGTGTCGACACCGGTTTCGCCTGTTGGCCGTTTTTCCGGATCGACCCCCATCTCGCACACCTGCGTGAGAAACCCGAATTCATACGGCTAACAGCCGATCTCGAACGCAAGTACACCTCGCTGAAGATCAGGAGTGGAACCGAGATCGGGCAGCGTGGCCATTTGCTCGAATAGCCCGGCCGGAGTGCAGGTCCGATGCGAATGGATAGCTCGAACGCGTCGGAGACCGGAGCGGCTGATTCCAGCGACACGTGAGATATCGGGCGCACGATCAGTCTCCTCGATGGGATGACGATCGACCAGCCAAGTCTGCCTGAACGCCGTGAGTCGGCTTCCACGAATAACTTCTTAGAGCTACGGTGGCAGGCCACCGAGCGCGTGGAACGTCACGCGAACGTCACGCGAGGGTTGATCAATAGGGGTCGTTGCATTAATGTCGCCGCACACATAACGCTCTGTCGAAAGCGCTTCACACCGCGCAGGCGAAAAGGAGGGTCGGGTGATGGGATTTCTCTATTGGATCGTAATCGGCCTCATTGCGGGGTGGCTCGCAGGCGTGGTCATGAAGGGCGGGGGATACGGCTTGCTGACCGACATCGTCCTCGGTGTATTAGGCGGCATCGTCGGCGGATGGCTGTTCGGAGCCCTCGGCATCTTCCCGGGGGGAGGTCTCGTCGGCTCAATCATCGTCGCCTTTGTTGGCGCGGTCGTTCTCGTGGGGATCACGCGGGTGATCAAGCGCGCGGCGTAGCCTCATCCGACTCAGCGTCGCCGCGCCCTTTTTGTACGCGGCGATACGCTGAGCATCTCATCAAGGCTCACGGAGGATAGGTCGGCCTTCGCGAGAGCGTAGAATCGATCATGCCTTCACTGCGCGCGGCGGTCTCTGCCGCACTCGTCTCGTTCGCCGTGCTGGGCGGACCACTGCTCTCGGCGCAGAGTCCAACCGACATTGTCGGATCGTGGACGCTCAATCGCCAATTGAGCCAGTTTCCTCAGGAGCTGGGCTTCAGCGCCAGCTTCCTCCCCATAGAGCCGCCAGGTGGCACCGACCGCCAGGGCCGTCGCAATAGCGTTCAGAGTGAGACGCAAGAAGGCGCAACGCGCGTTCGCTTCCTCACCGACGAAGTGCGCGTACCCCCCGATCGACTGACCATCGACGTCACGCCAGCGATGGTGACGATCACACCCGATCCCGGGGCGGCGCGCACGGTCCAACCCGGTCTGCGCGACCAGCAGGTGAAGGTCGGTCCGGTCACAGCCCTCACGAACACGTCGTGGGACGCGGGCCGCTTGACGATCGCCTACAACGCGGGGACCAGCCGGTTGCTCCGTTACACATATTCGGCTGGTCAGAACCCGGGAACATTGATCGTGGACGTCGAGTTCGTCGAAGGCAACAGGAGCGGCGACAGAGTGAGGCGGGTCTACGAGAGGACGGCCCCTGACTCAGCGCCTTCGACGACGAGCGCGCCACGTGGTGTTGCTCCGCCTCCGGCAACGTCTCCGGCGTCATCCCCTGCGGCCTCATCAGCCCTTGATCAACGCCCCGACGCGTCCCTCAAAGGGCTCACTCGTCTCGGTATCGTGGTGGAGGGCCTCGGCGCAGAGGCAGCGAAGTGCGGATTGAAACAGGAGGCGCTCGAGACGGCCGTCACGAAGCGACTGACCGACGCCGGCCTGCGCGTCGTTCGATTCTCGGACGATGACACGTATCTCTACGTCAACGTCAACACCGTCACGGCGTCGACGGCGCTGTGTGTGTCGCGATACGACGTGACGCTGTACTCACATGCTGCCGCGCAACTGACCCACACAGCATCGCCGGTGCTGCTGCAGGTGGAATTGCTGCACAAAGGCGGTCTTGCAGGCGGGGGGCCTGCCGTGCACGCGGATGGCGTGGTGAAGAGCGTGCTCGAGTACGTCGATCAGTTCTCGACACGCATTCGCGACGCCAACAAGTAGCGAGCCTACTCGACCTCCCGAAGCTGCAGCGCATCAATGACCTTGCCGCTGGCGAGTGCATTGGTGATGACGACCAGCCACGTTCCCTTCCTGCACCACTCGCGCCGCTTGAGATACGCCATCGCATCCTGAATGGTCTTCTCGGGGTCCTCGCTGAACGGCATGAGGAACGGCTCGACGCCCCACGGCAGCAGCAGCTGGCGGAACAGCGCTTCGTCATCGGTGAACGCATAGATCGGTACGCCCACGGCGCGGAGCGCGGCGAGCGTATAGGCCAGGAACCCGCTGCGGGTGAACACGACGATGCCGGAGTTCCCCAGCTCCTGTGCGAGCACGGCGGCCGACCGCAGCATCTTGGCCTTCGGCTCCCTGAGAGCGAGCGCATCGTTCATCCGCCGCGTCTCGGTCGGCTCGATCGTCTTGACGATGTTCTTCATCACCTCGACGCACTCGAGCGGATACCTGCCGGTCGTCGTTTCGCCCGAGAGCATGACCGCGTCGGCGCGCTCGCGCACGGCCGTCGAGATGTCCGAGATTTCCGCGCGCGTCGGCATCGGCGCCAGGATCATCGATTCGAGCAGATGCGTGGCGATGATGACCGGCTTGCCGTGGACGAGGCACAGATCGACGATGCGCGTCTGGACGAGCGGGAGGGTGTGATAGTCGATCTCGATGCCGAGATCGCCGCGGGCGACCATGACGGCGTCGGCGACCTTGACGATCTCTGCAAGGTTGCCGACGCCGTTCTGGTCCTCGATCTTGGCGACGATGCGGGCTCGCGAGCCCAGGTGATCCAGCAGCGCCCGCAACACCAGGATGTCGTCGCGGCGCCGGACGAAGGACAGCGCAAAGAAGTCACAGCCTGCCTCCACTCCCGCGCGAATGTCGCGTTCGTCCTTCTCCGTCAGCGACGGCAGGTTGACATCGACGCCAGGGAGGTTGATATGCCGCCGCGAGCCGAGTCTTCCCGGAGTGGTGACACGGCAGCGCAGGGACGTCTCGATCCTTCTCGACGACTTCCATTCGAATCAGCCCGCTGTCGACGAGCACCGTCGCGCCGACCCCGACATCCTGTGCGAGCCCGGCGTAATTGACGTCGACCCCGCGAATACCTGTCGTGGGGCTCTCGGTGTACAACTCGAACGGGTCCCCCTCCTGGAGATCGATTGGATCGGTGACAACGCCGGTGCGGATCTCTGGCCCCTTGACGTCCATCATGACGGCGACATGCCGCTGGACGCGCGACCGAGACATCGCGAATCCGCTTCACCAGCGACGTCACCCAGTCGCTCGTGCCGTGCGCCATGTTCAGGCGCATCACGTCGAGGCCGGCGAGGATCAGCTTCTCGAGCTTCTCCGGGCTCTCGGTCGCCGGGCCGACGGTGGCGATGATCTTGGTGTGCCGGTAGTAACCGCGCATGCCCTGAACAAGGCAACTTCCAGGCCGCTCGGCTGTGCTGGACACGAGAGCCGTCACCATAGGCGTTCCCGCGGCAAATAGGCGGGACTGACGTCGATCGCCCTGCGCATTCGCACGGTACGAGGCGAGACGTGAGCTGCGGAGGAAACGACACTTCTGTCGAATCCGTCTCAACAGGCAAACAAAATTGCACGATGTTGATTCTTTTTTGCCGACGCTGATCGCGCTTCGCGGCTGACGATATGACCCGGCTCAGGTTAGGATTGGCGCAACGCGAGGTTTGATGTCCAACTCCCGCCACGCCCTTTTTACTTTGATAGCGCTCCTCGCCCTTGTGCCCGGCACGACGCGCCTCTTCGCCCATCACTCGTTCGCCATGTTCGACACCGCCAACACCATCACGATCTCTGGTGTCGTCACAGCATTCGAGTGGACGAATCCGCACGTCTACATCGAGGTCGACGTGCCTGATGGTCAGGCGACGAAGCACTGGGCAATCGAATTGGGAAGCCCGAGCATCCTCATGCGCGGCGGCTGGAAGTTCAACACCATCAAGAAGGGCGACAAGATCACGGCGGTCGTGAGCCCGCTTCGCAACGGCGAGCCGGGAAGCCTACTGAATCGCATCACGCTCGCTGACGGCCGGGTGCTTGGCAATGGCGGACCGGCGGGCATCGGACCAGGCACTCCCCCATCCGCGCCGGCAACGAGCGCGCCTGCGCGCTGACAAGAGATCGATGACCACTCGCTCTCGAATCCTCGGCTGTGTCGTCGGAGTCGTGCTGGGCGCGATCGTGGTCGCGTCTCCAGCGGCCGGACAGAGCCAGGCCCGTCCAAGCCTCACAGGCGTGTGGGCACCGTTCGGGGCAGGACGCGGAGCCGATCCCGCCGTGGCTCCGCCGCCTGCGGGGCCAGTAGTCCTGAAGCCGGCGTACGCCAAGGAGTATCTCGCTCAACGCGCTGCCGATGCCGAAGCGACGAAGCGAGGTGAACCGCCGGCCAGTGCTGCCGTCGCCTGTGCTCCATACGGGATGCCGCGCATGATGGCGGTTGCCTCGTACCCAGTCGAGATCCTCGAAACGCCAGGACAGTTCACGATCATCGCCGAGGCGTTCAGCGAAGTGCGTCGCGTCTTCATGGGTCAATCGCAACTTCCCATCGACGAAGTCCCTCCCGGCTACTACGGTCACTCGGTGGGACGCCTGGACGGCGAGACGCTCGTCATCGATACAGTCGGGATAAGGGAATCAGTGCCCGGCTATCAGAACGTTCCGCACAGCGACCAGATGAGAATCACCGAGCGACTGCGGCTCGTGACGCCCGATGTTCTTCACGACCAGATCACGATCGACGATCCCGTCGTCCTCGAGAAACCAGTCGTCTATACGCTGGCGTATCGCCGCTTGCGCGACTACAAGATGGTCGAGTTCGTCTGCGACAACAACCGCGAGTACGTCGACGAGAAGGGGCGCGTTCGTATGCGGCTCGGCAGCGGCGGTCGATAATCACTTCCACATCTGAACAATGACGATGATCAAGATTTCAGCGGCAACACTGGCAGTCGCCATTCTGATCGTTCAACCCATGCGGGCACAGGCGCCGGCACCGGCCGCTCAGACACCTGCGCTGCCACCTGGCGCGTTGTCGCCAGCCAACCTGGCCAAGCCACGGCCGAAACCGCCGTTCGATCTGACCGGCGTGTGGCTCCATGCTGGAGGACCGGGCAATGGGTTCCGGTTCTCTCCACCGGCCGGATTCAAACTGACACCGGAAGCGCAGGTTCACTACGACGCGGCGCAGAAGGCGCAGAAAGAGGGCAAAGTCTATCGCGACGACATCGGCCAGTGCTGGCCGGCGGGACTGCCCGTCATCATGACGCGCGTCTGGCCAATCGCGATGATGCAGTACCCGACCGTCATCTACATGGTCAGCGAGTTCATGAACAGCCTGCGGGTCGTGTACATGGACGGCCGGCCGCACTCCGATCCCGACGTCGTAGTACCCAGTTTCAACGGCGAGTCGATCGGACGATGGGATGGCGACACACTCGTGATCGATACGATGCACTTCGTCGGTCACCATCACTGGATTGATTCCGGCATACCTGCGAGCACCGCTCTTCACATCGTGGAGCGCGTCCGCATGATCAACGACGGCAAGACGCTCGAGATCGAGTACACGCTGAGCGATCCGAAGGGCTGGGAAGGCGAATGGACGATGACGAAGCGGTGGAATCGCCAGGACGACCGCGACATCGCCGAAGTCTCTTGCCTGCCGGATCTCAACGACCACATGCCGAGCACGCGTTCGCAGGACAACGTTCGTTAGAGGGGGACCGAGATGATTCGTTCACTTGCCGGACTGGTATGCGTGGCCTGTTTGGGGATATCCGCGCCGGTGTTGGCTCACCACTCCGCCGCCGGAATCGATCGAACGAAGACGCAGGTCGTGACTGGGACCGTCAAAGAGTTCCGCTGGACCAATCCGCACTCCTGGATCGATCTCGACGTGGCCGACGACAAAGGTGTCACACAGACGTGGTCCGTCGAGATGACCTCACCGGCATTCCTGGTTCGTGCCGGGTGGAAGTCCTCGACGCTCAAGCCTGGCGACAAGGTCACCATCTCGCTCCGACCGTTCCGCAACGGAGACCCTGGTGGGCTCTTCGTATCGGTGACGCTACCTGACGGTCGCGTGCTTGGCGAGCGACCGGCTGCTCCGCCGACACAATAGAGCAGGTGCTCGCCGAGCGACGTCACGTCTTACTGCTTCAGTCCGAAGACCACGAGCGTCGTACCGAGCTTCGATACCGGCGAATCGAAGCCACCGGCCGCGATCGCGATCATCTCGCGCCCGCTTTCTGTGGTGAACACGAGCGGTGTTGCCCGCGCGCCTGTGGGTAACTCGGCTTCCCACGCCTGGCGACCGTCCTTCGTCTCGAACGCTCGCAAGTGCGGATCGATCGTCGAGCCGATGAAGACGAGACCGGTGGTCGTGGTGACCGGGCCGCCGAGATTGAGGGCGCCGGTCGGCGGTCCAGACGCAAGCTTGAAGATCGAGCGCAGGTCTCCGAGCGTCGTCCGCCACGCGGTCTCTCCCGTGTCCGCGTGAACAGCGACGAGTTCTCCCCAGGGCGGTGCCACGCAGGGAACGCCCGACGGTGACAGGAAGAACTGTCGCGACATGGCGAACGGCGTTCCGCGTTGCTCGGTGACCTCGAGGCCTGGGCTGGCTCTTCTCGTTCGCGCGAAGTCCGCGCTCGGGACGAGACGCACAATCGCCGGAATACGGTTCACAGGTGCGATGATCGTCCGCGTGACCGGATCCCAGGCCATTCCCCCCCAGTGCATACCGCCGACGTTCCCCGGAACAAGGAGGCTGCCGCGCACGCTGGGTGGCGTGAACGCACCCTCGTGACGCAACGAGCGAAATGTCGCCAGGCACGCGTCCCGATCCTGCGGGGTCGCACCCCAGATGTCGGCTTCGGTGATCTGCTGAGGAGCGAGCGCTGCCGGCCGATCAGGGAATGGCTGCGTGGCGGCAGCAACTTCGCCGGTCACGTCGCTCGCCGGAACCGGGCGCTCACGAATGGGAAAGAGTGGTCGCCCGGTGAGGCGTTCGAACAGAAACAAGTGACCGGTCTTCGACCCGATCGCGATCGCGACGCCCTCCCTCCCCGGATAGAGAAGCGGCGGCGACGCGACGTCGTAGTCCCAGAGATCGTGGTGGACGGTCTGAAACGACCAGACGGTCTCGCCGGTAGCGGCGCGCAGGGCGATGACGCTGTTGGCGTATCGGTTGTCGCCGGGGCGGAGGCCGCCGTAGTAATCAGGGCTCGGGCTGCCAGTTGGCAGGAACACGAGCCCGTTGCTGTCGTCGATGGTGATGGGTGACCACGTGTTGGCTCCACCGGCGAGGGCATCTTCCGGCAGCGGATGAAAGGTCCACCGCAGCGCGCCCGAGCGACGATCGAAGGCGCGGACCTCGCCTGACGCCATGCGAGCGCGGCTGTTGTCTGCGACGAACGAACCGACGATCACGAGATCGCGATACAAGGCGGGCGGTGAGCTGACGCCGTACTCGCCGGCATACTCGGGCCTCCGGCGCAGGCCCGCCGTCAAATCGACCTGGCCTCGCGCACCGAATCGATCGCAGAGGCTGCCGTCTTGACGATTCAGGCAGACAAGCCGCGCATCGACAGTCGCCGCGTAGATGAAGTCATCGGCGACCGTCACGCCGCGGCTGGTGAACTCGCTATAGTTCGAATCGCGTCTGATCTTCAGATCGACTCGCCACATCTCTTTCCCGGTGTCAGCATCGAGCGCGATCACGAGACCGGCCGGAGTCGAGAGATACAGTCGACCGTCCGCGTATTGGGGTGTCGCTTCAAACGCCGGTGAGTCGGTGCCCGGGCGCAGGGGTGCAGTCGACTCTCGCGTGTCGTAGGTCCACACCACTGCAAGTCGGCCGACCGTCTCAGGGCTGATGCGATCGGGCCGCGTTTGCGCAGCCAGCGCAAGGCCGAGGAGGCACAATCCTGCAGCGATGAGTCTCATGCGGACTTCGACGCACGGCACGGAAACGTAGTTCCGGGACGCTGTACGTTAGTGTCCCAGGCAAGGCCCTCACGCACTTCGAGAATGCTGGCAGTTGCCGCCGGCGTCTTTGATCGTGCTGCACAGCCGGGAACCACAAGCACAACCACTGGGACGACGATGAAGGCGATGCCTCGGATGAGCATCTCCGGAAGTCTCATCACAAAGTGTGCCGATCGGAGCGCGGTGCGCCCGCGATCGGCTGAGTCGGGTACAGACACCAGAGTCGGTGGGGCGATGAACGGCCTATAATCCGCCTGCGCGTCACCCACTCCCCGGGGCAAGACGACGGCCGCAGTGGAGGTCGCATGTCACAGCGTCGCCCCATAGTTCGGATCGTCACTGCACTGGCAACGACGATCGTCCTGTCATTCATTGCACTGCCGCACACGAGCGCCGATTTCGGCGGCTTCATACCCACCTGGCGAATGAACGGCCATGACGTCGCCAACACGAGAAGCCAACCGTTCGAGGCTCGCATCTTTCGACGCAACGTCAACAACCTCTCACCGAGGTGGACGTTCACGACCGCCGGCGATGTCTCAGCCACACCCGCAGTGGACAACGAAGCAGACGAGGAACGGGGACGCGGCCATCGTCGTCTCGTCCTCTACTTCCCCGACTGGGGCGGGATGCTCTGGAAGCTCGACGCGGAGACCGGCAAGGTGTTGTGGTCGCATGACATATCTGAATACAACAACATCGCGAATTCGATCTCGCGAACAAGCCCTGTGCTCGCGCAGGGGCTGGTTCTCGTCGCCGATCTGAGCGGCAACATGATGGGAATCGACGCGGCGACCGGTGAGAAGCGATGGCTGACCGAGCTCGACCCCAACCCCAACACGATCGTCACGACGTCGCCGGTCGTGCACGGCAACACGCTCGTGATCGCGACCTCGTCGTCCGGTGGCGGTGATGCGCGTCTCATTTTCCGCGGGAGCATGATCGCGCTCGACGTCCGCACCGGACGAAAAATCTGGCAGACGTTCGTACTGCCTGACAACGCGGGCGTGCCGGGTGGCTTCGCGGGAGGAGCATTTGTGAACCCACCGGCGATCGATGTCCTGCATGGCCTGGTCTTCGGCGCTGCGGGTCAGCTTTACGCAGAGCCAGCGTCGGTCACCGCCTGTCTCGCGGACAAACCGGGAGGCTGGAGCGAGTCGTGTTATCCCGCCGGGGCGTACTTCAACTCAGTCATTGCATTCGACCTGCGGACCGGAACGCCGCGCTGGTCGTTTCGCGGCGCGGGCCCGCGGGCGCGCCGACTCGGATGCGGTCGGACCCCGCCGGCATGGTGCCCGCCGTGGGAGAACAACTTCAGCGTCTGGGACTTCGCCGGCTCCGGTGTGAACGTGTTTCCGGCTCGCGTCGGACGTCAGTTGCGCATGATCGCCGGAATCGGACAGAAGAGCGGCGTCTACTGGGCACTCGACGCGGCCACTGGCTCTCTCGTGTGGAGCAGGCTCGTCGGTCACGGCGACGATCCCGGTGGCATCCAGTGGGGAACCGCGTTCGACGGCCGCTACATCTACGCGGCGATCGGTCACGTAAGAAACCTGGCACCGTACACCTCGCCATCGGGCCAGAGCATCACCGGCGGGTCATGGGCCGCGCTCCATCCATCGACCGGCGAGATCGTCTGGCAGACTGCTGATCCACAGGGCGCAGCGGACCTCGGTGCGCTGACGGTCGCCAATGGCGTGCTCTACGCGGGTTCGATGGCACACACCGGCGATCAGATGTACGCGCTGGATACGTCGAACGGCGACATTCTCTGGAAGTTCCCTGCCGGCGGCTCGGTCGTCGCCGGTCCAGCTATCGTCGATGGCACGGCGTATTGGGGATCCGGCTACGCGCGAACGGGCGGAGTTGGCAACAATCAGTTTTACGCCTTCAGTATCGGAGCACGGTAGATCGGCGAGGCGGGTCTTTAGACCCGCCTCGTCTTTCGTGATCTTCGCGGTCTTCGTGTTTTCAGAAGTCCATCTGCGCGCTCACCTTCATGAAGCGCGCCTGCAAGACGCTGTTCGGCCGCAGCCAGGTGTCGGTCGTCGGCACGAACGTCTGGTTGTACGTCAGGATCGCGTTGGAGTTGGTGATGTTGTACACATCGAGTCCAACCGTCGTGCGCGTGCGGCCGAACCTCAGGATCTTGGCGAATCGCATGTCGATCTGCGTCACGCGATCGCCGTAAAGCGTCCCGGGCTCGATCAGGTTCACCGTGATCGTCTGACCACCAACGCCGGCAAACGGCCGGTTCAGACCAACGGTCGCGGAGTTCGGCGCGGTCCAGTTCGCGGACAGTGGCGCGCCCTGATCGCTGCGCAGCGTCCCGGCAACCTGCACGTCAATCTTCGGGATCGTGTACGAGCCGAGCGCAGTGGCACGGGTCACCCATCCTGACGAGGTGTCGCACCACGGGTTGGTTGGCGATTGGGCAAGAACGACCGTCCACTCCGGAATGGCGCGCCTGACGTCGCAGTAGTCGTTACCCGCCACGCCCGTGTTGAACCCGCCCTGCAGCATCAGGCCGTTTCTCATTCGCGCCGTCACGTTCAGATTGAGAGAGTGCGCGACCTGAGCCCAACCTCCGTAGTTCGAGTCGAGCGTCGTGTAGTTGTCGTTCAACCGCGTCGAGGCAACCGGCGTAACGTTGTAGAGGCCACCAAGGACCCCGCCTCCACCGTCTGGCAGCCGTGAATCGACGGGAACGGTGACGCCAAACTCCGTGTGATCCTCCGGGCCGCGCGTGCGGTTGTCGACCACCGTGGAGTTCACCAGCCATCGCCGTTGGTATCCCACCTCCACTGCCATGCGAGGCAGCACCTCGTGCTGCACTGACGCGCCCCACTGCCAGTCGCCGGCCCGCACTCCCCATCCCGAGATGAGCCCCGGATCCAATGTCGACTCGAAGACCTGCGTCCCGAAATTCGCGTTCGCATTCGGCCCGCAGAGATCGCCTCCTGTGGCGCGCAGATCCTGGTTGGCGGGATTCATCAGATCGCAGTCGGCCAGGTAGTTGCGGTTCGCGTCGGTCCATGCCCTCGTCGTCGTCGTCGAGAGGCGCGCCGTCGGATTGAGCGCGATGAACAGCCCGCCATTCTGCGCCGCCTCCAGGTACCGTCCGAAGTTCACCTTGAGGGACGTCTTGCCGGTGCCGAAGACGTCGTACGCGAGACCGGCGCGCGGCCACAGATCGTTGTATCCCTCGACGCCGGTCGTGCGTGGGTACGTCACGCCATTCGGAAAGAAGCGGACGGGTCCGACCTGCTGCTCGGGGAAGTAGCTCCACGCGTGGTCGTATCGCAACGCCCCCGACGCCGTAAATCGCCCATGCGTCCACTGCTCTTGCGCATAGAAGGCATCACTGCGCACCGACTGCCGGATGTCGAAGCGGTTGATGTTGAGCGTGATCTGATCGGGAACGGCATTGTTGACCCGGTACTGCAGATACTGAAGGTTCCCGAAGTTCTTCCGCTGATCGATCAGCAGCGCGCCTTGATAGCCGACCTTGATGCTGTGACTTCCAGTGACGAGCGACGCGCCGACATTCCACTGTGTGTTCCAGTTGACGTTCGAGAACCAGTTGAGCGACCGATAGGTCAGCCCGGGAATGTTGCCGTTACCGGCGCAGCCGCCGGCGCACGCCTCGACCACGCGAACCAGATTCTCAGTGTCGAGACCGGGCATCTGCCCGCCGCCGTAGCGGCTGCGGTACATGCCGGTCCCCGCTTCCAGCAACAGCCGATTGTTCAACGGCGACGTCCACTTCACCTGCGACACGCGGTTGCCAAAGTCGCGGTAACCCGCCGTCTCGGGCGCAGAGATCGCAGACGCCGAGGGGGTCGGTGCCGCCGTGGATCCGGCGAAGATTTCGCCGTCGCCCGATTGACGGCAGGCATCTCCAGAGAATCCAGGAGCTGAACCACCCTCGCACGGGAGCTGCTGGTCGTAGAACACCGTGAACTTGTTTCGCGGCGTAGCCTGCGCCGTCAGCCTGAGCGCGGTGATGCGATAGGAGGCGGCGAGCACAGCGGGACGGCTCGTGTCGGCCACATACGTCCACTTCGTGGGGTCGCCGGCGTTCGCATTGGCGAACATGCCCGGCACCGTTCGCTCGCTCCCCTCTTCGCGCAGGTTCAGGTAGAACCACACACGATCCTTCGCGATGGGACCACCGAGGCCGAGATTGAAATCCCACACTTTCCTGGTCTCACCCGGTGTCGTCAATCCGCGGTCGCGCAGTTCCTGCGTGTAGTTGCTGCCAACCATTCCACTCGTGACACCGGAGGCGAAGAAGGTGCCTCGCACCGAGTTGCCGCCTTCTTTCGGCAGCACGTTCAGCGACGGACCGCCGCCTTCGTTTTCCCCGAGGCCGCCGGTGGTGGTCATCGCGATCTCACGCGCGTTCGCCACGTCGGCGATGTACGACGAGACGCCGGCGCCGTTGAATGCCGAGCCGACGCTGATGCCGTCCACGTTGACGCGACCTTCGTTAGATCGCCCGCCGAATCCGCCAAACACCACCATGCCCGGTACCACCTGGGCGTCCGTCGGAGCGCCACCCTGGTTGATGCTGTTCGGAATCAGCTGAATCAGGTTGTTGTACGACCGCGACGAGGGAATCGCGCTGATGATGTCGTTGTCGAGCACCATCTGCCGTCGCACGCTCTGCACGTCGACGATGGGTGACTCACCAGTGACGGTGATCGTTTCGGTGAGCTCGCCGACGCGCATGTCGGCGTTGATGGATGCCGTGAAAGACCCTTCAAGCGTGACCCGCTCGCGCTTGACGGTCGTGAATCCCGGCAAGGTGAACGTGACCGTATACTCGCCCGCCCGAAGATCGACGATGCGGTACTGGCCGTTGCCATCGGTCGTGGCCGTTCGCACCTTTTCGATGAGCGCGGGGCTTGACGCCTCCACGGTGACGCCGGGTAACACGGCGCTTGATGTATCTCGAACGGTTCCAGTAATCGACGCTTGGGCGAACGCTACGGCCGGGGTCACCAGGAACAACGCCACGACGACCCAGACCGCGCCAGGTGTGCGCATAATGCTCCTCCGAAAGGTTGCTGACGAATTTCGAAGCTGGGGGATTGTTGCAGGAAACGGGGGTGGGAACGCTCAAAAAAGCGTCAAGTTCATCTATACCGCGTTATCCTGGGGCGCCGTCCAATTCCTGAACGCCGCGTCGTCGAGCAGCGCGATCCTAAAGGCACCGACGAAGCCAAGCACCAACGGGACCAGAGTCCAGAACAGGGCGCAGTTCCACCACCCGCGTCGATTGTTACCCCGGTAGAAATGGTGAAGGCCCAGCATGCCTCCGAAGAATGCAAGGAGCACCGCGATGGTCTGCGATTTTGTCGACCGTATTGGCACGTCCAGTGACGCGATCACCGGGTTCGAGTGCCTCGTTGAGCATGGCCTGGTGCGGGCTGTAGATGTTCGTGAACAGTGCGCGCAGGCTCAATGAGAACCTGAAGGATCGCTCGATCGCACGGCCGCTCCGATCGAAGTAGATGATTGAGCCCTGCACGCGACCCGGAAGCAGAACTCGCTGCAACAGCAGAGGCAACGTCGACGGTTAGTCAACCAGGGTTGGCTCACCCACTGTGTCCACGAGACGGCGCCGGAAATCGAGCCATCGCTCCGTCGGACCGAGCGCGACGATTACCACGCGCTCCGGCCTGGCGAGTGACATTGCCTGTTCGACTTCCCACCAGAGACTTGTCGTGTTGCCAGCCCGGATGACCACGAGCGCGGCTCTGCGCATGAGCGCCGTAATCGTGTCCTTCCAGCTTTCGTCGTCCACGTAGAGCCGTGCGGCGCCAAGTTCGGGCAACCGCTCACCCGGCTTCCCGATAGCCACCATCGGGCCGACGCGTTCCAGCAGCCACGTCAACTCCTCTAGGCCACCGCGCGGGTGTCCGACCGCTTCGAGTAGAGTGGCTTGCACACTCACCACAGGAAAGCAGCGCGGTGAATGGCGCCCACCGTCAGGTGTTGAATCGCAGGTAGCGACTGTCGACCGCGTCGGCTTTGGAGTAGCTCACGGCGTGAACGAGCACGCCAGCCGGATTGATCAGCCGGATCGTCCCGCCCTTGTTCGACAGCTGCGCACCACTTCCTGTCAGCACGATCAACGCCGATGCACCTGCCGCCAGTTGCACCCCGTTGAGCGTATCCGCCAGATCGTTCTTGTCGACGATGCGCCAGCCGGTCAGGTCGACCGAAATAGTCGTCGTGTTGCCGATCACCACGACCTCCTTGTGCACATCGTCTCCCACTGGGTTGACGAGCGCGCGCTCGACGTAGACAGCCGGGAACGTCGGCTGCGGATCATCGGGGTCTGGAATGAGCGGCGGCGGAACGACGGGCGGCGTTGCAGCGGGGGGAATCTCCTTCGACGCGCCGGGGATTCGATCGCCATTCGAGTCGGTCGGCAGGAACTGCGTTTTGAAGCGGAAGAACATCCCGGTAACGTGATCGGGGTACAGCAGAATCAGACCACCATCGTTGAAGACACCGTTGTCCTCGTCATGCTCGTGCAGCGCGTTCCCCTGGTTCATGTGGATGTCGTGGATCCCGTCTTTCGTTCCGAACTCGGCATCGATGCCCGGCTTCGGCGCGGGATCGTGAAAGTGCGAACCGAAGGCGATCAGTTCCCCGCCGCTCGCCTTCAGGTCGTTCAGTTGGCGGCTCACGACGTCCTGCAGATCGTCGTTCTCCCCGGGGCCCGTGGGTGGCAAGGCAATTCCTGTGGGCCAGTCGAAGAGCGGCGCGCGCGAGTAGTCGAGCGCGTTCGATGCCGACCGCGGCTTGCGATTCAGGTCAGTGAGGCCGGACGGCAACGCTGCCAGGTTCTCCAGAATCGGATGACTGAGCAGCGGATCGGCCCGATGAAAGATCACGAGTGACTTCGCGGGGTCGCCCGAGCGGACGTTGACCGGAATGCGCCAGGGTTTTCCCTGACCATCGATCACACGAACTTGTAGATGAGGCGACTTGCTGGCTCCCGGTGGAGGATCCTCACGCTTCCATCGATCGAGCTTTCCACGCAGCACACCATAGATGACGGCCACTGGTCACCAACCTTCGCTCTGTCACGCGACGTTTACGTCGTGACGACTCTTCACAGGAGCTAACGCCGATTCGGGCTCGACAGAACATGTGGCGCTCGACATCTCAACGTCGAGCTGCGTGCGGCTGTGCTCGCGATCGACAACTCGCGGAGGTAGAGTCACGAGATGCCATTCGAATTGGCCAAGCACTCGGGAAAGACGAGGTGACCCATGTCGTTGAAAGGGATGTACGCGTACGCACAGCAAGTCGCACAGGGGCATTTCCACGGCACGATCGAGGAACACAACGGAAAGCTGGAGTTCAAGGGATCAGTCGCCACAGAGACGGAGAAGAACGACATCTGGAATGCGATCAAGACCATTCCGACGTGGCGTGACGACATCAACGCAGACATTCGCGTGACGGGCGGGCCGAGTTCAGTAGCGCCAACTGCGCCGCCGCCAACAGCGCCGCCGGCACGAAGCCCGCAATCCGCGACTGCAACCGCGGTCGCTCCGAAGACCTACACCGTCAAATCCGGCGACACGCTCAGCAAGATCGCCAGGGAGCATCTCGGCAACGCCAACGACTACATGAAGATTTTCGAATTGAACAAGGACCAGTTGAGCGATCCCAACAAGATCAACCCTGGTCAGGTACTGCGTCTACCCTAACGCGAAGGAGTGTGAAGGGTCTGACCCTTCACACTCCTTCACACTTCTCGATTTACTCAGGCCCAGAACCCTGTCACCGAGGCGATCTGGCCGTCGGCATTCAGCACGAACAGATTCGTGCCGCGCCCACGCTCCTGGCCATCGCTGCCGACCGCGACCCAATCCGCCAGCACGTGCCACTGACAGTGGCGGATATCGCCCCGACGCTCGAGTCGCATCCCCGGCATGAAGCGCTGCGCCGCCGCGAGGTGTGCGCTCACCTCGCCGGCGCCATCGAGACAACTGAATCGGTCGCCGAACGTCACGTTTGCCACAGCGATCGCCGCGAGTGTTCTCTCGCGCGTCGCCGTGTCCGCCTCGCTCCACGTCGCAAACCATCGATCGACAAGTGCGGTCGCTCCGGTACTGGCGGTGTCGGCAATCAGGTTGGCAAACAGCGACAACTGGAAACGCCAGCCCTGTACGTGCTCGTCGCGAGGCTGGACGTCGGCGAACTCGTGCGTCAGTTGCAGCAGCGTTCCGTTGGGGTGGCGATCGAGTCGAATCGTGACGCGGGAACCGTCAAGCGGAATCGGTTGACCGCTCGCGTAGCCGTACGTGAACACGATTCGTTCCGGCGCCTGAAGCTCGAGGACCTCGCCAGACACGTCGACGCCGTTGGGATGCCGGATCAGCATGCGACCACCGGGCCGAGCGTCGATGGTTGAGCCAGTACCCCACCACGCGGCCCATTGCGGCGTATCCGTGAAGAATTGAAAGACAGTTTCAGGCCGCGCCTGGATCACCAGCGTGCGATCCAGACGATGGGCGAGGGGTGGCGCGGTCATCGGTCCTCCATGTCGTGAACACGTGTGAAGGGGTCAGACCCCGTCACGTTTCTTGCGGCGACGCGGACGCCGCCGCGACGCGGGCTGCGGCCCGCGACGAGTCTCTGCGAGCTCGGCTCGCAACTTGAGACGCCAGAGCGCGTCGTTCCACATCTGCTCCAGCATCGGGGCGACGGGACCAAGCACGTCCCTCTTGATTCGGTAGACGCGGAACTGGCGATCGGCCTCGCACTCGACAAGGCCCGCGTCGAGCAGGACCTTGAGTTGGAGGGACACGGCGCCGAAGGTGACATCCGGCATGGCGTCGCGGATGGCACCTGCGGTCAGTTCCTGATTCCAGAGCAGTCGCAGGATCTCGCGACGGCGCGGGGACGCGACAGCAGCCAGAAGAGCCGTGTCCATGAAGTCGAGCATTAATTTAGATTAAACTAAAATACAAGTCAAGCCCCGCGCGACTCGTGTCCCGTCAGGCGCGATCCTCCCAGTCGGTCCAGTCCACCGCCACGGTCTCGCGATACGCGCTGACAGCTGCCCCAATCGTGGCGAAGAACGTCCGCTCGCCGAAGCGCTCATACAGCCCGAAACGTTTCAGCTTGTCCTTCACCGGATCCTTCATCTCCGCGAAGTACAAATTGATTCCCGCGGCACGCAGCTCGTCGTCGAGATCGCAGACGGCGTCGGCCGACGTGACGTCGATACTCGTGACCGGTTCGGCCGCCACGACCAACCACCTGACCGCCGTCGGCGAGCGCGCGATGGCAGCACGGACCCGGTCGTGAAACAGTTCGGCGTTGGCGAAGAACAGCGGCGCATCCCAGCGAAAAAGGACGAGACCGGGAATCAGCCGCGCGTTCGGATATCGCGTGATGTCGTGATAGCCCTTGATCTGATCGACGCGCCCCAGCACGGCGGAATGCGGGCGCCAGCCGTCCCATAGAAACTCGATCACGGCAATCACGATCGCCAAGGCAATTCCGGGGATCGCGCCGAATACGGCCACACCGGCAAAGCACGCCATCGACAACCAGAACTCCCAGCGCTGGATGCGATAGATGCGACGCAGGTCTGACACCTCGAAGAGCCCGATGGCCGAGGCGATCACGAGCGCGGCCAGCACGGTTTGCGGCAGCGATCGAAGCAGGTCGGGCGCAACAATCAGCAGCAGTGCGATCGCAACTGCGCCCACAACGCCCGTGAGCTGCGTTCGAGCGCCCGCAGCTTCTGCCACCGGCGTGCGAGACGAACTGCTGCTGATTGGCATCCCCTGGAAGAACCCAGTGGCGAGGTTGGCGATGCCGAGGCCGGTCATCTCCTGATTCGGATCAACTGGCGCACGCAGGCGTGCTGCGTACGTCCGCGAGAGCACACTCGTGTCCGCAAACGAGATGAGCGCAACAGCGACGCCTCCCATGACAAGTGACGTCAACTGCTCGAAGGGCACCAGCGGAAGACTTGGCGCCGGCAACCCTTGAGGCAAAGGTCCGAGCACCGACAGGCGTCCCGCCAAATCGAACACGCCGACGATGACCGTGGCGCCCGCGACCGCGATCAACATGCCAGGGATGCGCGGCCACCTTTTCAACACGAGAATCAGCGCGAGCGCGCTCGCACCAATCGCGAGTGCGACCACGTTGGTGCTCCCCGCGAGCACCTGTTCGACGATGCCCGTCGCCTGGCGGACGGGCCCATCCGCTGATACTGAAAACCCAAACAGCTTCGGAAGCTGACTGAGGATCACGGTCAGCGCGATGCCGTTCATGTAACCGTAGCGAATCGGCTTCGAAAGCAGCTCGGTGATGAACCCAAAACGCGCGAGCCCTGCCGCCACGCAGATGACGCCGGACACAACCGCCATCAGGCCAGCCGCCGCGACCGCCCGCTGCGGATCACCTGCCGAGATCGGCAACACGACGGCGAGGATGACGGCGGCGAGCGCGGAGTCGGGACCCAGCACGAGAATCCGGCTGGGACCGAAAACGGCATACGCGAGGAGAGGAACGATCGTCGCGTAGAGACCGTTGATGCCTGGTACACCCGATGCCTCGGCATACGCAATCCCGACTGGCACGAGCATCGTCGTCATGACGAGGCCGGCGACGAGGTCGTGCCGCAGCCAGGCCCGCTCGTACCGGCGGACGACGTCGAGCCCCGGGACCCAGTGCCTCAGTTCCGCTTCCAGAGGCTTACCGCCGCTTCCTTGCCGCTGTCGTTTCGCGTGCTCAGCGCAACCGCGTCGAAAACGGTGACGATGACCTTCAATCGACGATTCATCTGACCTCCACTCAGACCTCCGACAGCTGGCTGATGGGCCCGTATGAAGAACGCCCTGCCAGCTCACGCAATAACTCAGCGATCGAATTATCGCGACAAACGCCGGCCTTGGTGTCGATATTCCTGGCGCGCGTCTCAGCCCGCAGAGAGGTGTCACCTAATACCGTGATCGGCCTTACCGCATGGGCATGCATCGTGCGTATCGATTGCGGCACGGAGCGTGACCATGCGACGGACCTTGGACGAACGGGAATGGGTCAGGTCGACGCGGCAGGATCTTCAAACGCCGGTCGTGTCTCGCATCGATCGAGAAGCCCTCGAACGGGTGATGAGAGAGGATGTCTTTCTCGCGGCCGACGGCAGAGCACTCGCCCTCGACATCTCGCAAGACTGGCCGCGAGCGCGCTCGAACGGGCGGCGGGCGTAAGGAGCCACGACCCCAAAACGGCCCCGCGACACAACCCAGTGTCAGCGTCCCCGACACCCCTGTCGGCTGCCCGACACGATCTTCAGCACGCAGTTTGAGAAATCAGGCCTAAGTTGATGCGTCCAGGTGTTTCTCCCGGTCGCCCGAGCCGCGGTCCGGCCATTGCACAGTCCGGCACAACCGGCACTGACGCCGCGGTCGCTTCAACGTGTTCATCAACCCGACCTTCACTCTCTCCGGAAAGACCCGGGACTGGCTTACGCAGGGTGCAACCGCGGTCGGCATGGGCCTGGTCTACTTCTTCGCCTGTTACGTCGCGCTCTCGATTGACGTGACCAACGGGGCGGCGTCGGTGTGGCCGGCGAGCGGCCTCCTGTTCGGCACGTTGCTGCTCGTGCCGCATCGACTCGTTCTCTCCATCCTCGTTGGCTCGCTGCTCGGTGGGATCGCCGCGAATCTCGGCGTGGGGTTCGCCACCGCCACGAGCGTTGGCTATACGTGCATCAATCTTGGCGAAGGGCTCGCGGGCCGCTGGCTCGTTCGACGCTTCTGCCCCGACGCGCCGCGACTGAGCCAGCCGCTGAACGGCTTCGCCTTGATCGCCTGCGGCGGCGTGGCATCCGTGAGTGGCGGAGCGATCGCTGGTCTCGTCGCAACGCTGACATCACCGGCGAGTTGGCTCGGAGTGTTCGGTACCTGGACCGGTTCAGCTGCCACGGGAGTCGTGATCATCACTCCCGTGCTCCTCGCCACTGCCGGCGCCGTCTCGGAACTCAAACTTCCTTTTCCCCGTCGGCGACTGTTCGAGGCGTTATTCATCCTTGCCGTCCTGGTTGTGACGTCGGCATACCTCTATCTCTGGAAGCACCCGTCACGGCTCGATCAGTTCGCAAACCCGCTGCTCATCCTGCCGCTCATCGCGTGGGCGGCGATCAGATTTGAAGCAACCGGCGCGGCGTGGGCCGTCTTTGTTGTCAACGCCTTCTGCCTCTGGGGCACAGCGCTTGGTTACGGCCCGCTCTTCGATCTCACGCCGTCATCGCTGGTCAACCTCGTTGTTCAGGCGCGTGTCGGCGTGACCGGCATGGTCGCCCTGTCACTGGGAGCCGCCGTCGGCGCCGCCCGTCGATCGGCTGCCGTGCATCGGCGCCTCGCGCGTGAACTGCAGGAAACAGCGGACAGGGAGCGCTCACGGCTCTCCCACGAGTTGCACGACGAGGTCGCGCAAAAGCTGGCTGCGCTCAAGATGCAGCTGCAACTCACGGAGATTGATCAGGCGCTCGACCGCCGTAAATCGACGGCGTCTTCCGTTGCGATCGTGGACGAGCTGCTGTCCGAGGTGCGCGCGATGTCCCACTCGCTGCGTCCGGCGCCATTCGACGAGGGCCAGTTGCTGCCGGCACTGAGTGCCCTGGCGACGTCGGAGGGCACCCGTGGGCGGCTCACGGTGCTCATCGAGGCACCGGACAACGAACTCTCGCTTCCACGCAACATCGAACTGGTGTGCTACCGCGTCGTGCGCGAAGCGATCGCCAACGTTGTCAAGCATGCGCGCGCGCGAAGCGTCTGCGTGTTCGTGAACTACGAATCGGATCAGCTGACCGTGAGCATCGCGGACGATGGGCGCGGTTTCGATGTGGCGCCGACGACTCGTCAGGCGGTGCGCGACGGACATCTGGGACTCGTCGGCATGCGTGAACGTCTCAGCCGCGTCGGCGGCACGATGAGCGTGAGCTCGACGATCGGCCAGGGCACCACCGTCACGTGTCTCGTTCCTCTTGGAGTTGTAGCATGAGTCATCGCATTCTCATCGCCGACGATCATCCGCTCATGAGAGCTGGCATTCGCACGCTTCTCGAGAAGACGATCCCGAACGTCACCATCCTCGAAGCCGTCGATGGCCTCGACGCCGTCGAACTCGCCTCGCAGGCCCGTCCCGACATCGTGCTGATGGACATCAGCATGCCTGGTCTCAACGGCGTGGAGGCAGCGCGGCGCATCGCCGCGTACGTACCCGGCACCAAGGTGATCATGCTGTCGATGCATCAGGACGAGCAACGAGTGGTCGAGGCCATGCGTGCGGGCGCGACCGGATACCTGATGAAGGATGTCGCGGTCGCCGAGGTCAGAATCGCCATCGAGAGCGCGTTGAGAGGCGAGGTCTATATCAGCCCGAGCGCGCCGAAAACGGTCACGCAGATGCTCGCGAGGAACGAGTCGGAGACGAGTCCGCTTTCGCTGCTGACCGCGCGCCAGCGCGAGATCCTGCAGCTCATCGCGGAAGGCCAGTCAACAAAAGAGATCGGCTACCGATTGGTGCTGAGCACGAAGACCGTCGAGACGCATCGGCGCCTCCTGATGGAGCGCCTTGGCATCCACGAGGTCGCCGGCCTGGCTCGATTCGCCGTTCGTGCGGGGCTCGTCTCCGCGGACCTCTAGGTCACTCTAAGGAATTTCCTGAATCGAAATGACCGCTTCGCTGCTCGATAATTTGAGTGGCAGGCATCGATGGAACTCAGTCTCGTGACCATTCTGGTAATCGACGAGAACATCATGGTCAGGAGCGTGCTCGAGACCCTGCTCGAGCGCGAGGGCTTCTCCGTCCTGTCCACGCGCAGCGTCGGCGTTGGTTTTCAGATGATGAAGGCCGCAGCGGTCGACCTCGTGCTCATCGAGTTGCCGACGCAATCGCAACATGAGGTCGAGGAGATCGCTGAAATCAGACGCCAGTTCCCCGACGTCAAGATCGTCGTGATGTCAGGCTTCTTCGGCGCGATTCCACCGCCCGCCAGCAGGCTGCGAGCGCACGCATGCATCGCGAAGCCGATCCAGCCCGAGACTCTTCGCCAGACCGTGCACTGGCTCCTCGATCAGCACTCGCCGCAGTTGCTCGGCGTGCACTAAGCGGCTGGAGCTCAGGAATTTTCTGAATCGCCCCGCCGGCGCCCGTGTCGATAGAACGGGTGATGGAGGCACAGGTCCAGAAACTTCAGACGGTGGTCGTGACCGACCTGGCGATGCCGCGTCGCGAGGGCATCGAGACAATCATCGAGATTCGACGCCGGTTTCCCCATGTCAAGGTCATCGCGTTGTCCGGGGTATTTGGTGGTTTTTATCTCGAGATGGCTCGACAACTTGGAGCCGCCGCTGCCCTGTCCAAGCCCGTCCGCACGGAGACCCTCCGACGCACGCTTGACGACGTGCTCGCAGCGTGCGCCTAGTCCGCGTACGGGGAGGTGATTTTCACCTCACGCCTGTCGACAGTCCGTCGACCATTGGCGGCGACCAGAGCGACGCTCACTTCGTACTCACCACCAGGAAGGTCCTTGAAGATCGCTTCTGTGATGAGCGCTGCGTTTGCTCCGTCCAGCGGCACCATGCTGCTCCGATAGAACGAGCCTGAATCAGCAACAACCTGGAGCGCGCGATTCGCGGCGTCGGGCGTCACGTACGCTCGAATGGTGACCGCTGCTGGCGCCATGCCGACGCGCGGCGAGACTTCGATCCGCAGTCGGTTCTCCCTCGCGTCGCCAGAGGCAACGCTGAGCAGGGCGATGGTGGCGACGCACAAGACGATGCTGCGGGTTCTCATGGCCTTTCCTCGCACAGTCAGTTGGCGAGGAGAGGAGCAACATGAGTACCAGCTCGCAGCGAGTTACGACGTGCTTTGGACGACGATCGAAATGCGTCGGTTGCGGGGATCGAGCGAGTCGTCCGGATAGCGCAGGCGCGTATCCGCAAATCCGCGTATCGCATCGATCTGGCCTTCACGCAGGCCATGGCTCTCCATCGCACGGCGCGCGGCGTTGGCGCGATCGCTCGACAGCTCCCAGTTCGTATAGCCGATCCTCGACCCGTAAGGACGACTGTCGGTGTGGCCCTCGAGAGCGATCCTGTTGCCAAGTGGGCTCAGCTCATTTGCAATCACGCCCAGCAGCTCCACCGTTTCGGGAAGCAGTTGCGCGCTCCCCACGGCGAAGAAACTGTTCTTCTCGTTCTCGAGCAACTCGATGCGCAACCCCTCGGCCGTGACGGTGATCTCGATGCGATCTTCGAGTGCCTTCAGCGCCGGCACCTTCTGCAATGCTTCGCGCAAATGCTCGGCTGCCTGCTCGAGGATTTCCTGTGCCTGTTTCACGCTGTCGGGCTGCGGCGTGACACCCGAATCTCTCAACCCTTCCGAGCTGCCCGGTAACACGCCGCCACCCTTGGTGGTCTCGAATACTCCTGGATCGCGGAAGTAGCCACCAACGGCGGCTTTGACTTTCGGGCTCTGCCCTACCAGCCACATCACCAGGAAGAACGCCATCATGGCGGTGACGAAGTCGGCGTACGCGACCTTCCACGCGCCGCCATGGTGGCCGTGGCCACCGTGGCCCTTCTTCTTGACGATGATGACCGGCTGACCTTTACTCATTACGGAACCCGGAACCTGGAACCTGGAAGATCCGCTTACGCGGCTTCCGCCGTCTTCTCAGGAGCCTTCGTCGCCGCGCGACAGAACTGCTCCGTCTCGTTGAACGACGGACGCACGGCATGCGGCAGCACGCGCCTGGCGAACTCCACGGCAATCGCCGGCGGGTTGCCTTTGTAGACGGCCAGCAGACCGGCCTTGATGCAGAGGCAGTAGTACCTGATCGTCACCCACGCGCTGCTCGAGGCTCTGCGCAACCGGCTGGACGATGCCGTACGACATGAGAATGCCGAGGAATGTGCCGATGAGCGCCGCGCCGACGTGGTGACCGATCTCCTCCACCGGACCGTCGATGTGACCCATCGTGATGACGACACCAAGCACGGCGGCAACGATGCCCAGGCCAGGCAGCGCGTCGCCGATCTTCGTCAGCACCACCGATGGACGCAGCGCTTCTTCGTGATGGACCTTGAGGTCTTCGTCCATCAGCGCCTCGAGGTCGTGCGCGGCAATGCCTCCAACGATGATGACCTTCGCCGAGTCGGCAAGGAAGTCGACCGCGTCATGCCGCGCGAGGAACTTGGGATAGCGCGACAGGATCGGGCTCTTTGCGGGATCCTCGAAGTGGGCTTCGAGCGACATCACTCCAGACTGCTGCACCTGCTTGAAGACGAGGTACAGCAGCGACAGCAGATCGATGTAGTCCGCCTTCGAGAAGCCGGCCCCCATCACCGCTTTGATTTGCGCGACGATTGCCTTCAGCACGGCGCCGGGTGTGCTGATGACGAGACTCCCGATCGCGGCACCACCGATGACGATGAACTCGGACGGCTGGTTGAGGACGAGCAGGTTGCCGCCGGCCATGAGATAGCCGCCGACGACAGAGCCGAGAACGATGACGAGGCCGACGATTATGAGCATTCGAGTCTGTCCGAAGCGCGCAACCACGCGCGCACGATGTCGGGATCGAAGTAGGTGCCGGCTGCGCGAACGATCTCGGCGTTGGCTTCGTCGCGCGACATGCCGCCGCGGAATGCGTGCGGAGATGTCAGGACGTCGAAGGCGTCAGCCACGGCGATGAGGCGCGCGGCGACTGGAATCTCGGTGCCGCGAAGGCCGGCCGGATACCCAAACCCATCCCAGCGCTCGTGCACGGCAATCACGATCGACGCGGCCGACCGCAACGGCGGAACGACGCTCAGCACGTCGAAGCCGATTCGCACGTGCTGCCTGACGAGCACGGCCTGCAGTTCGCCCTCCACCCCGAGAGACGGAGCGCCCTGCTCAGTCAAGGCGAGCTTCCCGAGGTCGTGCAACAGCGCCGCCTGTTCGACCTGTTCGACGATCGGCGCCGGCAGGTCCATCATCCTGGCCGTTGCCGTCGCGATCTGCGAGACACGCCGCACGTGGGCATATATGTCGGGCGCGCATGCGCTCATCATGGCCAGCAGGGCATCGAGCGCCGAGCAGCCGTGCGCACCACCCAAATCGAATCCCGACGGGGATACCGGGTCTGAAACAGCTGTGGGGTTCACCCGTGGAGACATCATCGGGGGGTGAATCGGCAGCGCCTCCGATGCTCTTGAGCATGCGCGCACACATTGAAGGTCGGCGCACATGTGCCGATTGGCCTATCGAGAACACTGAACGCACATGCGCACGCTCATCCTGGACGACGAAGAACCGATCGTGCACATGCTTGCACTGGTGTGTGAGAAGCAGGGGCACACGGTGATGCCGTTCACCGATTCGACCGATGCGCTCATCCAACTGGCGAGCAACCCGGTGGATCTCTTGATCACGGACATGCACATGCCCGGTCCCGACGGTGTGGCAGTCATCAAGGAGGCGCGCCGGCTGCAGCCGGACCTGTTCACGCTGATCATCACCGGGCACACGGGAAGCTACCCGATCGAGGAACTGATGGCGGACGGCACGGCCGACATCATGTTCAAGCCGTTTCACATGAACGAGCTTCGTGCCCGTCTGGCCCTGGCCGAACGCCGGCGGACGCTCATCGCACGACTCAACGCGGAGAGGGCGGCTCTTCACTCGATGAGCAAGGAAATGATCATGGGCCTCCAGCAGGAGCTCGAGGAGAAACAGCGCCGGGCGGCGGCTGGCGGCGGTGCGCAGGAGACACAGTCATGAAAGAGACGCGCACGCGGACGCTCATCCTCGACGATGAAGTCCCCATCGTGAACATGCTGTCACGCGTGTGCGAGCAGGAAGGGCACGTCGTCCGGCCGTTCATGCGGGCGTCAGAGGCGCTGCAGTGCCTCGCCGACGAGCCCGTCGATATCCTGATCACGGACATGTGCATGCCGGAGTCCGATGGCATGACGGTGACGGAAGAGGCGTGGCGCCTGAAGCCCGACCTCTACGTGATGATCATCACGGGTCACGCCGGCATGTTTCCGGTCGAGAACCTGCTCGCGGGCGGGCACGCCGACATCATGTTCAAGCCGTTCCGGCTGAACGAATTCCGTGCGCGCCTCGACCTCGCCAAGCGGCGGCGCCAGATGATCGCGCGCCTCAGCGCGGAGACGCGCGCGCTCCACGAGATCAGCCACAACCGGATCGTCGAGCTGCAGCGAGAGCTGGAAGGCAAATAGCTCAAGCGGCGTCGTACTCGCTGCGGCTCGCGACGCGGCGCAGTGGATGCGTCGTGATCGCCGCCGGCAACTGCGCCTCGCGGTTCAGCCGCGCATCGACATAGCCAGGGAACCGTGCTGCAGCCAAATCGAACGCTGCGCACGCATCGTTCCGGTATCCCAGCCGCGCGAATGCCACGCCCAGATTGTTCGCGCCTTCAGCCGTGGGATTCAGCTCTTCGGCTCGTCCGAGTTCTGCGGCTGCCAGGAGCGCGTCGCCTTCCTGCAAGAGAAGCGTGCCGCGATGGAATGCACGCCTCCAGCCTTCCGCGAAGGGCCACGGGCCATCGGGCTCGAGGAGCTCGGCCGCATCGGCACTGCGAGGTGATGCGTCGTCGAGAAATGCAAGCGCCGCACGAGGCTCGCCACGAAACTGAGCAAGCATCACGAGCGCCCACGAAGCCACGCGAACGTCGTGGCCAGCGTCGAGATACATCCGGCGCACGTCTTCATACCGGTGCTTGCCTAGCGCGAGCATCAATGCCGCGCGTTGTCGATCCAGGTTTCTCGACAGGCTCCCCGGATACGCGTACATCCGGTATCCAACTTCGTCGCCGACCGCGAGTCGAGCGCCACGGTGAATGGCCCGCAACAGCAGATCGTAGCTCTCGGGACCGCGAATCGCAGGATCGTAGCCGCCTGCATCACGAAATACCTGGGTGCGGAAGGCCACCTGCGTGTCACCCGGCAGGAAGTTGCGCTCGAAGAGCCGCAGCGCACCCGTGGCACCACGGACGAAGGAGGGCACCGTGAGACGACGACGCCACTCGCCAGTCTCGCCATCGTGCAGATCGATGCTCTCCGTTGCGACGTCAGAATCAGCCTCGAGCATGCGCACGAGGCGCCCTGCCCTCCCCGCAATCCACTCATCGTCTGCGTCAAGCCACGCGGCGAATTCAGTCTCTGCAGCGTCGAGTGCGGTTTGACGTGCGAGGCCGACGCCTCCTGGCGGATGCGATGTCAACACACGGAGGCGCGAACCCGCGATGGATCGCGCCCGCGCGACGGTGTCGTCACGACTGAAGTCGTCCACCAGGACGATTGGGCAAGCGGGTTCGGTGAGGCACGACAGCAGCGCCCGATCGATCGTCGCCGCAGCATTCCGAGCGACGATGAGCAGGGTGAGGTCGGAACGCATCGGATGGTTACGCGACTTTTTTCTGACGCCGGGCGCTCGCCCGTTCACGCGCAATCCACTGGAAGGTTTTTGTCAGGCCGAACTCGAGGCTGGTCGACGGCTCCCACCCGAGTAGCTGTTTGATCAGCGTGTTGTCGCTAGTGCGGCCGCGCACGCCCTTGGGCGCAGTCAGGTCGGAGCGTCGCTGCAGCTTGACCTTGCCGATGCGCTCGGCGAGCGACGCGAGCTGGTTGATCGACACCATCTCGCTACTCCCGAGGTTGATCGGTTGGCGAACGTCGCTGCGCATCAGCCGTTCGATCCCCTCAATACAGTCGTCGACGTACTGGAAGCTTCGGGTCTGTTCGCCGTCACTCCAGATCTCGATCTCGTGGAACCACTCGCCCTTCGGCTTGATATCGACGGCGCGTACGTTGTACTGGCCCTTCTCGCGGAGAGACGCGACAATGTGTCCGCGGATGAAACCGCCGGCGCCGCATACGACTGCCATCTTCTTGGCCAGTTTTCCTTCATCTCCGGTCGGTGCGGCTGTTTCTTACCGCGACGACGACTCCCCAGCCGCGAGGCGCGAGAACGCCTCCGCGAGCGTTCGCTGATACGTTCGAACGTTGCAGTGCTGCTCGGCAAATGCGCGCCCTGCCTTGCTGAGCGCGAGGCGCGTGCTGGTGTCGCGCATCACGCCGAGAAGCGACGCCGCAAAGCGCTGCTCGTCGGCGATCGTGGCACTCATACCGATGCCGTGCCCTGACAGGAACCGATAGGTCTCCGTCCCTTGCCCGGCCGCGGCGAAAATCGGCAGGCCGGCGTTGAGGAACTCCGTGATACGCGACGGCACCGAGAACGCAGCGTAGTGATACTCCGGCACGTCCGTAATGTTGAACGGGATCAGCGCCAGGTCCGCGGCGCACAGGTGCTGGTGAAGTACTCGGTTGTTCAGATAGCCGTAGTACTCGATCTCCGGCTCGATCTCGACGCCCGCTTCCTTCACATATAGCACAGACGTGGGATAGCCGAACCACTGAATCGGGCCGAGCCCGGGCACCTGGGCCTGAATCGTCCGCCACACACTCCGGATGTGATGCAGCACCCACGGCATGTGCGAGTTGCCCAGCATCACCACACGGAACTTCGCATCGAGCTCGCGATGCTCGCGCTTGTAGGCCGAGGCAATCTCGCACTTGAATGTGTTCATCGTGCGGACGGCGCGGCCGACGATTTCTCCGATCTCTCGGCCGAGCGAGTCGGTAATCGCCCAGAACTCTGAAATGCGAGGGGCAACCCCGCGCAGCGTTCGTTCGAAGCCGGCGCGATCGGCATAGAGCCAATCGTGGAAATGCTGGATGACTGGCACGGGTCCGAGCACGTCGAGTAGCGCCTTCAGCGCTTCAAGGCCTGGTTCGCCGAAGACGTTCGCGTAAATCAGATCCGGCGTCTGTCCGTTCGCCGCGAGTCTCACCGCAAGTTCCTCGGGAGGGATGCTCCCGGCTT
This sequence comes from uncultured Acidobacteriota bacterium, assembly GCA_963772955.1. Classification (GTDB taxonomy): domain Bacteria; phylum Acidobacteriota; class Vicinamibacteria; order Vicinamibacterales; family UBA2999; genus Gp6-AA40. The sequence continues at coordinate 273,770 of CAVYZF010000004.1, forward strand.
CGCCCTTCCCGGCGATCGAGAGCGCAAAGCTGTTCGGCCAGAAGGGGTCGCCCTTGCGACGCAAATATGCGTGCGTGAGGCGATCGCCCGGATAGTCCACCAGGTGCCGCATCAGCACCGCGCCGGTGCCATGCCCGGGCGAGACGCAGTCATCGGTCAGCACCAGGACGCACGGCGCGTTCGATGTCTTCCGTTCAGGAAACGCCGGGACGATGCGCTCTTCGCCAACGTGATAGAGCGAGATCGACGAGGCTGAGATACCCAGCCGTGTCAACGCGCCGGAGATCTCGCGCCACGCCAGGCTCGCGACGATCACCTCGTCGAACCAGTCGCCCGTCAGCGATTCAGGTGCTACAACCGGGACGCCATCAACAAGAGTGCCGTGCTTGCGCGCGTCGCTGTCGGCAAACGCGGCGACCGTCCGTGTCGCGTCTCGACCGAGTCGTGCGAGCGCCGCGCGGCCGGCTGCGCCTGCACCGTAGATAATCGACCGGCGCAGGCTCTTCGCCGTTTGTTCAACCGTGGACGCCAGCATCAGAGCACCATCAGTTCCCGCTGTGCAGCAAGAGCTTCGTCAGCTTCTTGTAGTCCAGCAACGGACTGCCCGGCGCGTTGAAATAGATGTAGGACACACCCAGGTTCATGTTGGCGCCCGCGTGCTCCAGCTTCTGCGATTCGGCAAACGAACGGATTGCACCCGGCACGCTGGTCGCGTCGGTCTTGATGCGGTGACCATCGAATGCCGCGGCTGGTACTTCGTCGGACAGCAGCACGCCTTCGCGATCGAGGCGCGGATACAGCGCCCGCAGCACCGAGTTCATCGACGACTCGAGATCAACGTCCGCCCAGATGAGCGCCAGATGGCGCGCCTGCACGAATGCCAGTGTGTTTTCGAAGAAGCCAGGGACATATTCCACGACGTCGGGACACCCGAACGTGGCCACCGTGCGCTTCACCTCGTCGAGGCTGCCGGCGTAGTCGCCAGTCTTGTAATAGTTCTCGCTTTGCGCAATCGACGACGGCAACCCCTGGAATGAATCCGCCGCATACAGCTTGCGATTGAGCATCTTGCACGCCCAGCTCAGATATGCCGCCGACACTCCCTTGAAGCAGCCGCACTCGATGACATCACCGGCGACGCCCCACGAGTTCAGGTGATACAGGTAGCCGACGACTGGCAGGATCGAGAACGGGGACGTCGAGACGTAGCTTTCGTGGCCGGGGTTCGAGTTCTGAAGCTCGATCTGGCGGAGGTAGTTCCACACCTCGTAGTGCTTGTTGAACATCGTCGTCATGAACGCGCGCCAGCGGGCCACGGCGGGCAGGCACAGCGCCTGCGGGCTGGTCGCGAAGTCGAAGATCCGCTCGAGTTGGAGGCGGTCGGCATCGTTCGCCGCATGGATCACACGACGTTGAATCAGATCCGAAGCCGGCGCGAACTCCGGCAGATTGGCGCACTCGCGCAAAACGTCGCAGGGGATGATCATGACGTGGTGTTCTCCAGCTACTTCGTCAGCTCGACGACAAGGTTCAGGTCGGCCTGATTCGGCCGCGTTTCCTGTTTCAGAATCTGATGACGGCTGTGACCGTAGTCACAACGCGTGACCTTCGAGAAGCCAATGTGGCACGCCACGAGTTCGAGACTCTCGAACGTGTAGAAGTGTTCGTGATACCAGCGCGTGTAGGCCTCGCTGATCAACGTCGTCGCACCCTGATGCCCGCCGGATCGCAGATGTCGCCGCAGCACGCCGGCAAGTCCAGGGAATGACAGCCGCAACACGCCACCCGGCTTGAAGGTGCGATAGGCCTCGCACAGGAACACCATCGACTCGGCTTGCGTGAGGTGCTCGAGGAAGTCCTCGGAGTAGCCCCACTGGAATGAGTTGTCGGGAAAGGGATGCGGCGCCGTAATGTCCATCCGAAAGATCCGCGCGCTCTTTTGCAGATCGACGCATCCATTCGGATAAGACTCATCGAACCCGTCGACGTTGAGCCATCCATCGAGGACGTTCTGCCCGCACGCGTAGTGCACGCGGTCGGACATCAGTCTCGCGAGCTTCTCGTCCGTGGTCTCTGCAGCCGCAACGGCTGGTGTCATCGCGCAGTCTCCTTGTGGCCGACCGGCATGTCACTCTGCCGACAGGCATGTTGGGCTCCCGTCATCGGGACGCGACACAAGCCATCGGAAACTTGCTGTTTCCGGCCTTCATCGGGGGCTCGCTGGCCTTTCGAGCAACGGATGTGCCACTGATCCGCGTTCCTCGTCCTCCACTGAGGCATCGGCCGCCAGATCGCGAACGAGGTGCCGCAGCCGGCTGTTCTCGCGCAGTTTCAGTTGCACAGTCCGGCGCATGGAATCCAGTTCCTGCGTTAGTCGTTCGATGTGATCGCCAAGCGCAGACGCTCCCGCGGCCGGACCTCCCCCGTCGGCGTAGTACTGGCGCAACAACGGGAGAAGACGCTGATGGTCGGCAACGATGTGCGGATACTCGCGGCGGAAGAAGCGCCGTCCGCTTTCCGCATGTGCCGGCGTGTTGAGCATCCACCACACCGCCTGATAGAACGTCTCGAGGCGTGCTCCTTCGCGCCACCCGCCCGCGTGATACGCATGCGTGTACGCTCCGGGGTGATGTGTATAAAGCATCAACTCGCGATCGAGACACGGGATGGGTGCCAGCAGACTGAGCTTCAGGACGAGCAGCCAGTCCTCCGCCTGGTGCGCCATCAAGGTGGGAAAGCCACCGACCTGTTCGAGTGCCGTGCGGCGGATCGTCAGCGAGGAGTTTGCGATGGGATCGACGCGCCAGAGCTGATCGAACGTGAACGGCGTGGACAGGTCTTCGTTCAGCGTCCGCCACTCGCCAGCACGCACGGTGCCGTTGTGGCCGACGACTTGTTCGCCGAAGCTGTCCACGTTTCGCCCGAGGCTGCAAACAGCAACTGCTGCAGGCAGCTCACGCAGAGCGGTAATCGTCGCTTCCAGTCGCTCAGGCAGGAACCCATCGTCGGCATCCAGGAGCGCGATGAACTCACCGGTCGCTTCGCTTGCCGCAAGCTGCCTCGTCGGCGAGACACCGCGGTTGCGCCCCCCCTCATGCGTAAGCACGCGCATCGCGATTGGACCTTCTTTCAACAACCGCTCGGCAAGCGCGCGCGTACCATCGGTCGAACCATCGTCGGCAATCACCAGTTCGATCGACGCGTGCGGATACGTCTGTGCCCAGACCGACTGCACGGTGCGCTCGAGGAACGCCTCGGCGTTGTAGGCCGGCACGACTACCGTCACACGTCCAGGCACGGCCGGCTGACGACACGCGAGCATCTCCTCACGCAAGAAAAGGCCATCACGAAGTAACAACTCGTGAGGGCTGCGCGCGGCACGAGCCTCGGCTTCCGCGAGGGCCGTTCTCAATTGCAGGTTGTCGTCTTCGAGCGCGCGCACACGTCGCTCGAGCGCGACAGTATTGGCCCGATCGCTCATCTGGCCACCTCACTCGCAGCACCTGAGATCATTTCTGCGAGCTGATCGCGGACGCGCTCGGTAGATGTCACGACGTCCGGCGCCAGGATGCGCTCGCGGGCCACACCCAGTTGCAGCAACTGCTTCAGGATCGGCTCGCGACTCATGCTGCCAATCACGACGAGGTCGTAGTCTCGGTTGACGATCTGCGCGGGTGCAATCACATCGACCCACAAGAGCGCACGTCCCTGTTGGGCAGCGTTGTTGTCGGCAAACCAGACCACCTCTGCCCCGTCGATCTCTGCGAGCGCTTCCCAGACACGCATAGCGCCAGCTCCAGTGCCAAAGATCCCCAACCGGGTGGCTGCACTCGACGAAGGAGCGAGGGTCATCAGGCCGGCGAGCGAATCAGGAAACCGTGCTGCGATCGACCTCTCGAGCGATGCGTCGTCAGCGCACGCCATGATTCGGCTGGTCACAATGCCCGCGGCGGAGAGATGCCGGGTGGCCGCTTCAGCATCCGCCGTGGCCACGACGACGACGTCCCACATCGATTGCTTGAGCCACTCCGGTGGATGAACGACTGAGCCGAGGAATTGCCGCCCATGCCGCCGTTCGTCGGTGTCGATAAATCCCGCGACGTCGGCTCCCCCACTCTGCACCAGGGCTTCCCAGGCGCGCCGCGCCGCGTCACCGGATCCGAAGATGACTACGCGTTTCATCACCTGACTCAATCTCCTTCTGAGCGCGGCACGCTCGGCACGGAGCCCGATAAGCGCGTGCTCCAGTTGCTGCCGTTCGCGTCCAGCCTTGTCCAACGCATCGTCCTGCTCCCGGAGCGCGGCATTGAGCGCCAAGATTTCCCCTCCGCGCGACGCGATGAGGTCTTGATGGCTCCGCTCGTGCTCGGCGAGCTGAACGAGTAAGCGCGATGCCAACGCCGGTACTGAAGTCAGGCCAGCCAGCAGAGTCGACTCTGTAGCGGCGACAGCCTCGACATAGCGGGCGGTCGCGCATGGCAGCTGTGGATCCGCGCGGTTGGTCTGGGTCTTCCGAAGAAGCCCTTCGTAAAGATCCAGGTACGCTCGCGCCTGGACTGGCAATTCGAGCCGCTCGGCGAGATTCAAACAGGCCGAGCGCATTCGTTCCCGCGCATCGGAATCGAGCGCCAACGCTGCGATAGCGGAGGCGAATCGATCGACGTCGCTACGCGGCACAAGCTGCCCACATTCACCGTCACGCAACAGATCCGGAACACCACCCGTCTCGTAAGACACGACGGGCGTGCCCGCAGCGATTGCCTCGAGCAGTGTGTTGGGCAGGTTGTCTTCCAGGGTCGGGAGCAGGAACAGATCTGCAGCGCGATACGCGAGCGCCGTCTGCGCATCGCCGGACAGGCGTCCGAGGCGCACGACGGGAATGCCTGGGTCATCGAGCTCGCCGTCGCCGAAGGCGGCGCACAAGATTTGTCCGGATGCTACGCGCTCACGCAGGCGCGGATCGCTTGCGACTCGCTGAAGCGCTGCTGCGACATGGTCGTGCCCCTTGCGCTTTTCTCGAAGACGATCGGCCCCAACGAGCAGCACGACTGCACCAGGCGGAAGCTGCAGGCGGGTGCGAGCGTCGGTGCGCGACACACTCTGGTAGACACTGACGGGAAGACTGTTCGGAATGACGTGAACGTCGGCACCGCGAAGCAAAGCGCTGGCGCGCACGCACGACGCCAGCCAGGCCGACGGTGTCACCACGGTCAACCGCGTTGCATCGAGCCACTGCCGCTTGAGATCGAGCACCAGCGCAGGAAGGTGCGCCGCATCCGGCTGGAGATGAGGGCATCGCTGACAGTCGGTCTCATAGCCGCGGCAGTCGCCCGAGTAGTGGCAACCACCGGTGAACGCCGCCTGGTCATGCAGGGTCCAGACGATCGGCTTGCCCAGATCCTGCATCTGCCGGATCGCCGGCGTCGAGAGCATGCCCGAAGCCCAGTGGACGTTGATGACGTCAGCCTGCGCCACGACCTGGAGCGACGCGTAGTCGCGCGTCGGCAGATCGCTGGAGAACAGGTAGTCGACGCCCTCGGCGAGTGAGGTCGAGAACGCGTTGTAGTAAAGCAGGTCCACGGCGTGTGAACCGAGCCGAATGCAATCGAGACCGGCCAGCCCAATCGTTCGTGGCAGTGGCTCGCCTGCGTCCCGATCCCTGACGAGCAACGTCGACTCGTGCCCGAATTGGCGCAGCCCCGCATGCAACCGGCCCGCGGCGATCGCAGCTCCACCCGAGCGTTCGAACGTGCTGATGTGAAGCACTCTCATCGACGCAACCTTCGACAGCTGGATCGACCTGGCTGGAATTCCGACAGGAGCGTCGGATGCCCATCACCTCAACCCCTCTTCGCGATACAGACTCGGCCGATGCTCACGCGCTTCTGCCTGGCGATCGCGGAATTGCATTGGGTTTGAGCAAGGGATATGCCGCAGATAAGCGGCATCGCTGGCTTTAGGTCGTCTGGGTTGTGAGCTGCGGAGCGATCGGGATGTCGGTCAACCCCAGGCTCGCAAGCCGCTGCCGATTCAGACGCGGGAGCTCGACGAACGAGACCAGCCTGCGGTCCATGCCCTGTTCTCGCGCAAAGCGAGCCACCTTGCCACCATCGGTGTAGTCGATCGCCAGCAACGGGGCGCCGATTGCGTGGGCGAATGCAACCGAGTGAAAACGCATGCACACCACAAACGAAGCGCCGGCCATGATATCGAGTGTCTCTGCGGGAGTGCGTGGAACCTCGTCAACCGAGACGGTGGATCGACCGATCATCGTCGCGAGGCGCCGGCCGTAGAGACGGTCGTCACCGCCCACCGGGAAATGATGCATGGCGTGCAGACGGATGGCGCGATCCGGATACCAGTCGGCCAGGCGGCGCAGGAACTCACTCAGTGCGAGCGTCGCCTCCTCGGGCGTCGTCGCCTGCGGATACTCGTCGGTCAGCTCGCGTGCGAACACGCAGATTGGCCCGCTGTCGGATGGCCGGTGACGAATCGCCGTGCGGCGGGCCCATCTCGCTGCCGGATCGGCAACGACCTCGATGACGCCATCCGCTCCGAGCGCGCGAAGCTGCAACGCTGACTCCGCATCGCGCACACGAATCTCGTCGGCGACGCCTGCGATCCGCGCGATGGCCGCGGCGGTCGCGGTCAAGTTGACGGGGCCGATCCCGCAGCCCTCGATGATCGTGCGGCGACCGAGCGCGCGCGCACGCTCGAAGAGGTTCGCCAGCCACGTGATCTGAGGAATGTCCATCAGCGGCCCTCCACCGATGATCACCGTCTGACAGTCCCAGAGGTCGCCAATCGCTTCAGGGCTGTCATAGGACGTCGTCATGCAGTCGAGCCCGAGCCGAACCAGATTGTGGCGTGTGTAGTCTGGGTAATGACTGGGCACGACAAACACGGTCTCCGGCCGCACCTGGCGATACTCTTCAACCAGCCCCAGCAGAATCGCCATGTCGCCGATGGTCTCAGTGCCGTACCATCCGAGGACTAGCACACGTGAGGGAGACGCTGAGGATGTCGTCTCAGGAAAGAGTCCGCGCACAGGCTGAGTCACCCCGCGCAGGAGTCGAATGACGTCGGCGCCAACCACGTGTTGCTCGACGATGTCGGTCCGCCAATCATCGTGGTAGTCGTGAATGCAGGATCCGCAGTGCTGTGAGGCGATCGCCTCACGCTCGCCTGCCGCGTCCAAGACCGCGCGGGCCGGTATCGCCGTTAGCGGATGTGGTGTTCCCTTCGGCGCGCAGATGGCGAACTCACCACGGCAATCGACATTGAGGGCGTCGCCTCTTAGGTATGGACACCCGACCAGGCGTGTACCACCTGCCAGGAGCGAGACAATGGACGCGTATGTCTTCTTGACGCTCTCATCCGTCTCGTACCAGGCCATGAGATGATGAAAGAATGAAATCAGAGCGGCGCGCTCGGCGTCGTCAAACGCTCGAATCTCATTACACGCAGTGGCATTCCCAAGCCGATTGATGAACTCGGCCACGCGGAAGCGCACGTAAGTCTTGTTGAAGCTCCAGTCCAGCAGGTCCCAGAGACCCCAGACATTGCTGCGGACGATCGTGCAACACGCCGACGTCGGGATCCCCGCAGCTTTCAGACCGAACAGCGTTCGCGCCGCGCGATCGAATGCCCCCGCGCGCCCTCGAACCGTGTCGTGGACCGTACCGAGTCCATCGATCGACACCATCCCGTGGAACGCGAGACCGCGGGCGCGGTATGCACCTGCCACGCGTGTGTATGCCGCTATCGCGCGATCGGTATCGAGGCCGTGCGTGATGAACGACGCTCCAGTCAGCTTCGGACAGACGTCGAGAAGGACTTGGTAGAAGTCCGGGAGGTCGCGCCGAAGGGTTGGCTCGCCACCGGTAATGCCGACATGTTCGAGTTCGCTGAAGTAGGGGTCGGACAACATCGTCGCGAACTCGCCAGGCGACATCTCGCGATTACGCTTGCGCTGCCAGATGTTGCACATGACACAACGGGCGTTACAAACGTCGTTCAGCTGAAAGTTCAGCGCGCGTGGCTTCGATACGGTCGGGAGATCTCTCGAGCCGGGCATGTCAGGCCGTCTCGCTCAGCACGTCGAGGAGGTCTTGGAACAGCAGCAGTTCTCGATGCGCAGTGCTGATCAGCAGAGATCGACCGGACCACATCGCCCGCAGCGGGTAATAGCACTGCAGTGTCTGCGATCGGCCGTCGCTCGACGCGAGCGTGACGAGATCAGCATTCGGGTGCGCGACCGCCGTCCAGCCAGATAGGGTGCACCGGGAGGACGCGCTTCCGTGTGCACCAAGAGCGACAGGGTCGGGTGCACCCTCGCCTCGCCAAATCCAGCCAGTGGAGATGAGCTGGCGGTCGTAGCCTTTGGGCATGGCATACGTACACGGTTCGAGGCGAAGGCCCCGTTGGTCCGAATACATCCCGAAGAGCGTCAGATCCGCGAGCTCGAGCCGAACCTGCTCGCCCGGCATCCATGACGCCACGCCAACCCATGTCGCCGCAGGCCCCGGATAGCAGCACCAGTGCAGCCGCCCCTTCCACCACGAACCAATGACGGGCCTGACCGGGAGATCTTCGACCGACACGTCATCGCCGGACCGTCTCCGGTACATGACATACGCGGACGTCACATCTGGCAAGCTCGCCAGGCCATTTCCCCATGCGACCGCCCCACCCTCGTCGCCAAACGGCAACTCCGCGACGATGGGGCGAGGCCACGTCTGATGGGTTGCAACCGTGCCATCGCCGTGGATAAGCACGCTCTGCGTCGAGTGGTTTACAACCGCGATCGCGCCCCGATCGTTCGCATAACTCAGAATGGCCGGCGCGACACCCTCGTCCGTTAGCACTCGCGGCGTCACAAGGATGGGCCGCACAGCACGAGCGCGATCCGGATTCGAGGACCTGCCAGGGTTGGCGCCAAGTCCGCCCACGAATTGAATGGCCATCGACGCGCGCAAACCGCTCACGTCGAGGGACGCCAACTCGATCGTGCGGGCCGCCTCCGTGTGAATGAATCCAGTGAGCACCCGCGCGAGGCCGGGCGCATCGACATGAAGAGGCAATTCGAAGAACTGTGAGGACGTGGGTGTCTCTGCTCGGATCGCCAGAGTTGCGGCCCGAATCGATCTGTCTACCGGCGGGTTGTGACGAACCGCACTTGCCAGGCCGGTGAGACGATTGATTGCGGGCATGGCAGATCCCGGCGCCATCAACGAGATAGCGCAACGAAACCACTCCGCCGCGAGCAACGTTATCGCGTGCGTGGCTCCAAGCGATTCCTCGGCAGTTGCCGGTCTGGCCGCTCCGCCACGGACATGGAGTCGCTGATTGAAAAAAGTTACAGACTCGCCAGGAAGGATGGAGCCGCAGGAGCGCCCCAGCAGGGCCTCGAACATCTGCACGGCCCACCGGATGCCCTCGGGCCATCCGTACAGTGTGGCAACCGGTGGCGAACTCGCAACAGGGATGTGAGACAGCGGAACGAGGACTTCGCGTTCCAACACACCGTTCTTGATCTGGCCGAGCAGACCCAGCGCATCAACCAGCGTGTCAGCGGCCTCTGCCGAAGGCGAACGGAGCGCTTCCCCTTTCGACGCTGCCAGCCATCTCTCGGTCAGTTCCGCAAGCTCGATGAAGCGTTCGCCACGCTGTCCGGCGATCAGGTCTGACCACGGAATCGCTGGTGCCTGTGGCGCCGCTGATGTCGTTTCGAGTCGTGTCACGGCGTCGTCGAGCGCCGCCGTTGTGGCGGATGCGTCAAACCCTCCCCCGCAGAACTCATTCCACTGCCGGAGCGGCGTATCGGATGTCGCTTGCCGATCGAGCGCCTGGCGGACCTTCCTGATTTCGGAGGCAAGACCGGAGGGTGTCGCGCGTGATCCGTCACCCCACGACCGGCTGGGTTTAAAAAGCGGCGCGACCACGGAGAGTACTTCGCGCAACTCGGCCTGCTCCACGCCCGCGCCGAACAAAATACCAGCGCCCGTTGCGTTGATCACGCGACGGCCGGAACGTTTGGCCCTGGCGACGAGCCAGTCCCGGACGGACATTAACGATGCGGTCGAAGTCGTCTGCGACCCATGCAGGTCGGTCGTCAATTGCGGTGGACTCTTGGCGACGTGTCTCTGCCACCACTCGCGGGGGCCGGTACCGCTGGCGGCGGCAAAGGCCCAGTCGAACTCGTACGTCGTGCCCCGGCAATACGGCCGGCCTCCGGTAAACGCAAGGTCTGAACCCACCGTGATGATCGGGTCGCAGCCGGCGAGCCACGCGACCTGAAAAGCGGCTGTCAACACGGAGCCCCACACGTCTACCTGCTCCACGTCGACGCCGTGTTCCTTCAACCACGGCCACGGATGGTGGTTCGACACCCGGAACCAGAACGTGCGGTCACCGAAAGGATGCACGGCGCTGCTGTCGAGTCCAGACTCGCCCACCAGCCACGTCTCTTTACATTCCGGCAGGAGATGGAAATGGCGAGCGTTCGCCGAACTGGGATCGAGACCGACCGCCAGCCGGGGTGTGAGGCCCGCATGGAGAAGCGGCCGGAGCGCGGTGTCAACGGCGATGAGCACGGCGCGGTCCTTCATCTCTCTCAGAGGATCCAGTGCTCCATCGAGCGATGGCCCGGCCCCGGCAATGACCGCAGGCATCCCGGCACATGTCCCGGCGAGCGCTCGGACATCCCGCCCGCGTACGATCGCAGGCAGATTGCGGATGGTATTCGTCAAATACCTGGGCGCGAATTGCCGGCGCGCTTCTGCATTGGCGCGGACTCCGTACAGGATTTTCTTGGCGACGCCCGCAGCCGCAGTGGCTTCAGGGCTTCCTTCGCGCAGCCGGGGACTGACCATCAGGAGGCAGTCGTTGGGATTGGTGGGAAACATCCGCCAGGCTTCGTCCGCGCCGGCGTAGTCCGGATGCACGAGGTGAGCGAGCCGGCCCGTCGTGCGCCACGCGTGCCAATCCTTGCGCGCCTGAAACGCACCGGCCATCGCACGGTCGGGCTCGATGGCCAGGACCTTCGTCGTCGATCCGCGCATGTCCAACACATCGAGCAGGTGGCCTTGATCGATGCCAACGACGATCAGAAGCGAGGGAATGGGCTTGTCGCCGCACGCGGCGTCGAGCCAGTGCGCTGCGCTGGTAATGGGGTCGGGAGTCATTTGATCAGGACGATCGAGAGTGTCCTCATTAAATGACTCCCGACCCCATTTGGACCTCATGCCGATCGACCGAGCGCGTCCCCTCGAAGTGCGTCCGCGGATCGCGGCGCGCGCGTCGAGGGTGCATTGACGCGCAACGAGGCGAGACGCGCGGTTTTGAGCGCCACCTCGCTCGCTTCGTAGTCCGGGACTGCCTTGATCAGCGTCTCCAGCGCCATGCTCGCATCGCCTGCCGCGCACGCTCGACGCAGTCGGGTAACTGCCTGCTGGATCAACGTCCGCGATACATCGAGCTGGCGCGCGTACCAAATCCGCGCATGGCTCGTTGTCTTCATCTCGAGCCCCTGCGTCGTCAACTCCTCACGGAGCTTTTCGCCAGCCCGCAGGCCGATGATGTCGACGCCGACGCGGGGTCGTCCTGCCGGCGTCGCCCAATCGATGACGCGTTCCGCCAGATCGCCGATGCGCAGCGCCTGACCCATGTCGAGCCAGAACACGTCGCCGCCGCGCCCCATGAGATCGGCCTTGATGATGAGCGACACGGCTTCTTCTGCGGTCATGAAGAAGCGCGTCGCGGCTGGATCGGTTACCGGCACATTTCGTCCTGCGCGCACCGTGTTCGCCATGATCTCGACGACGCTGCCGCTGCTGCCGAGGATGTTGCCGAATCGCACCACGACCGGCCGGAACAGGCGACTCCGCTGATACACGGCCACCAGTTCCGCCAGCCGTTTCGTGGCTCCCATCACACTTCGTGGATCGGCGGCCTTGTCGGATGACACGAGCAGCAGACGGGCGCCCACTTCCCTGGCGGCGCGAATGGTCTCAGCGGTGCCCAGCACGTTGGTTCGCGCCGCCGCAACGACCGAGACCTCAGTCACCGGTACGTGTTTGTATGCGGCTGCGTGGTACACCGTGTGCGGACGGGCCGTCAGGCACGCGGAGCGGATGTCTGCGCGCCGACTGACGTCGGCCAGCACGGCATGAATCGCCAGCGACGGGAATTCGATGCGGAGCTGACGCTCGACGCAGAACAGGTTGTACTCGGCGTGATCGACGAGCGTCAGCGATGCCGGCGCGCACGAAGCGAGTTGTCGGGCCAACTCCGAGCCCACGCTGCCCCCTGCTCCGGTCACGAGCAGGCGTCGCCCCTTGAGCGCGCGGCGATCGAACGCCGTCAGCACGCTCTCCACGGGCCGCCCGAGCAACAGCTGCTCGGCGTCGCGGTCCAACTCCATCACGATGAAGCCTCCAGAATGACGATGTCCACGCGACGGTTACGCGCGCGATTCTCTGGCGTGTCGTTCGCCACTCGCGGGTGGAACTCGCCGTAACCAGCCGCGGACAGACGGCGCGGGTCGAACTGAACGCGCTCGATGAGAAAACGAATGACCGTGGCCGCACGTGCCGTCGACAGCTCCCAGTTCGAATGGAACTCGCGCGTGTGAATCGGCACGTTGTCGGTGTGCCCCTCGATCCGAAGCTGGCGATCGAATGGCTGCACGGCTTCGGCCACGCGGGCGATCAACTGCAGCGCCACTGGAGTCATGTCCGTGCTCGCTGGCGCAAACGTCGCACGCTCGGGCAGCGAGATGACCAGCCCGCGAGCATCCTCGATCAGCTCGAGACGTCCCGCGGCGATGGCGTCGGCAAGCGCGAGCGCGAGCGCGTCGCGTACCTGCTCGATCTCGGGTGGCGTCTGCGGGACGATGATCCCGATGTCCGGCACCGGCGCCGCTTCGGCTGCTTTCTTGTCTCCATCGAACGCGGAGCGCATGGACGATGCGGCGGGAGCCAGCTTGTCGGCATCGACAGTCGAGACCGCGTACATCGTGACGAACAGAGCTAAGAGCAGCGTCACGAAGTCGGCATAGGACAGCAGCCAACGCTCCTGGCCGCCTCCGCGCTGGTGAGACGGTTTCATGCCGACAGCACCTTCAATTTGTGCGCGACGAGTCGCGGGTTCGTGCGCGCGTGAATCGCGAAGAGCGCTTCGGCCACCAGATCGCGGCGGCGGCTGGCAAGCGCCGCCCGCTCGCGAAGACGTCCGGCCAGCGGCAGGAACACGAGATTTGCGGCGCCGACGCCGTAGACCGTCGCGACGAACGCGACCGCGATCCCCGACCCGAGCGCTGCAGGTTCGGACAGGTGGTGCATGACCTCGATCAACCCGAGCACGGCTCCAAGAATGCCGAGGGTGGGTGCGTACCCTGCGGCAGCCTCGAACACGCGCGCCGGCATCTCCTCGTCAGCGTCGCGCGCACGCCGGTCCGCGACAACCATGTCGCGCAGCACCTCGATCGACGTGCCATCGACGATGAGCATCAGGCCATCGCGCAGGAGCCGATGATCGACGTCGTTGAGCTCCGCCTCGAGCGACATCAACCCTTTGCGATGCGCGCGACCGGCGATTGCGATCAGTCTCGACATCAGCGCGTCGGTATCGTCGCTGACCTGTTCGAACGTCTCGGCGACCGCGCGGATCGCGCGTCTGACCTCGCGCGGCGAGTAGCTGACGAGCACGGCGGCACAGGTGCCGCCAAAGACGATGAGCGCTGCCGGGCCTTGCAGCAGCGCGCGCGGTGCTCCGCCTTCGAGCCACTGGGCGGCAAGCACGATGACGATGCCGAGCGGCAGCGTCAGCAATGAGGCGATGTCGAGGGCGCGCTTCCGGCGCATCACGCAACCTCGGGTCGAGCAGGACGGCCGGCGGCTTCGATCAACTGTCGAAGCGATGGCAGATCGAGTCCGCTCCGCTCGAACAGTGTGCGCACGTGCGCCAGGTCTTCCGCGGTGTCGACCGTCACGCGGACATCGGGACGGCGCAGCGGTGCCGGCGCCGCAAGTTGAACGACGTAGAACAGATGCGAGTTGCGACGAACGTAGGTCGTCACGTGCTCGCGATCGTCAGGCCGCGTGGCTTCCCGTGACGCCCGCACCAGCGCGTCGCGCGTGACGGCTTCCACGGCGCCACCGTATGGCAGCCCCTGCTCGTAGACGTAGTCGGCCTCGCCGAGACGCAGCGCCCCGAGCAGCCGGCCCGGTGCCTGAATGTCTACTCCCGGGTTGTCGCCCGTCGCACGGACGACATGATCGAAATCGAAGGCCTCCGCCGCAGCGACGAAGCGACCGAGCACATCGTCCGCATCCCCGCGGAAGACTGATGCGCCGAGGTGCTGGGCGACCGCGGTGAGCGCCTGATCCTCCGGGCGATCGGTCGTGGCCAGTACCACCGGCGCGACGCCGGCGAACATCAGCCGGCGCAGGCAATGCTCGAGGATCGTCTGGCCCGCGATGGCGGCCAGCGCCTTGCGCGGGAGCCTCGACGATCCCAGCCGTGCCTGGAGGATGATGCCGGCGCGTGTCCGCATCAGGCGACTTCTCCCATGCGAGGCCGTGCTTCGCAGACGGGAAGACGCAGGCTCGATTCGTCGAGAAAGAACGACGTCTCGTAGCTGGTCATCCACGTGCCTTCCTTGAACTCGCCGATGGCCGGCTGCACGTCGACGCCGAGCGCCATCTTGATCAGCAGCTTCGGGAAGTCCGCGCCGGCCGCAATCGTCAACGGAATGCCGCCGGAGAAGCGCGGGTTGATCTCGAAGATCGCCGGCCACCCCTCGCGGAGACGGCACTGGATGTTGAGCGCGCCCGCAAAGCGCATCGCGCTGCAGGTCTGCTGGGCCAGCTCGATGAGGGCGGGCCACTTGACCGTCCGGCCCCGATCGATCACGCCCGCGCGGATGACCACGCGTTCGCGCGGCACGATGTGAATGGGCCGGCCGCGCATGTCGCAGAGGACGTCGATCGTGTATTCGGGGCTATCCAGGTACTCCTGAATCACCGGCTGGCTGACGTATTCGCTGAAGAAGTCGAGCTCGCGTTGATTGCGAATGACGTGCGCCCCAACCGCGCCGCGACCGATGCGCGGCTTGATGAACAACGGGAAGCGTGGCTGCGCCGGCAACTGGTTGGGCAGATACGTGCGCGCCGCAGAGACGCCGTGATCGGACAGCGTTCGCCACGTGGCGAACTTGTCGTTGCATGCCGCCGCCGTCTCCTTCGGGGAGCACGCGGCCATCACTCCGATCTCGGCGAATGTCTGGCGCGCCGCGCCGAAGAGCTCGACCTCGTCGTCGATCGTCGGAACGGCGAGACGAATCCCTTCGGCCTCGCAGATCTTCAGCAGCTCTGGCAGGTACTCCGGGTCGTGCGCAAGCGGAACGCGATAGGCCTGATCGGCGACGTGCACCGCCGGCGACAGCGGGTTGACGTCGGTCACGATGACACGCCCCGGCACGCCAAGCGATACCAGCGCCTGCTTGAATCCACGCACGAGCGGAACACGGCGCGACGCGGCGGTGATGAGAATATTCATGGCGCTCACCCCCGCGCTCCGTCGAGGTCGCCGAGATCGAACGGCGCGCCAGCGGCAACGTCGCGTGTGAGCCGCGAGCCGACAAGCGCACCGATTCGCGACGGTGCGACACGAGTCGCGGGCCGCAACACAATCACGTCGTCCTTCGACACCTGTTCTCCAGCGCGAATGGCCCGCCGCGCGTAAAGGCCGCGCCGGCTTGCTGTCACATTGACGGCCTCTGCCGCCTGACACACCTTGACGCCCGAGCCGAGTGCGCAGCGGGTCCGTTCCATCGCGCGGATGATCGCGGCCAGCTCGGTCGGCGTGCTCGACACCGCGGCATCGATGGCGCTGCTGTCGCCTTCGAGCACGAGATGCCGTTCGTAGATGCAGGCACCCATCGTCGCCGCCACGACTGGCGACACGAGGCCTTCGCCGTGATCGGACAGACCGACGGGCACACCAAACTCCTCCGCCATCGTCGAAATCGCGCGAAGGTTTTCGGACCCGGGCGGGACGGGATACGCAGAGACGCAGTGCAGAACCGCGAGCTCGTCGCAGCCGCTCTCGCGCGCCGCCTGTAGCGCTGCGCGCACGTCGATCAGATCACTCATGCCGCTCGAGATCACGACCGGGCGCCGAGTGGCAGCAACCTTCCCGATCAACCCGAGGTAGGTCACGTCGCCGCTGGCGATCTTGTAGGCGTCGAAGCCGATCTCGGCGAGCGCCGGCACGACATCTTCGGCAAACGGCGTCGTCATGACCGCCAGGCCGTGCCGGCGTGCGCGTGCGACGACCTCCTGATGCGCATCGAGGTCGAGCTCGAAGGTCGCAAAGAACTCCCTGAGAGACGACGCCCGCACGTGGGCGGGAGCCGGGCATGCGGCGGCCACGAGGCGATCGGCGTAGAGCGTCTGGAGCTTGATGGCGCTGGCGCCGGCCTGTGCCGCGGCAGCGACGAGCGCGAGCGCCCGCTCGACGGATCCGCCGTGGTTCAAGCCAATCTCGGCGATCACGAACACCGGCGCATCGGCCCCGATCCGGCGGCCCGCGATCTCACGCAGCATGAGCCATCCCTCGATCGAAGAGTGCCGCCGCTGCCGCTGGCACGTCGCTCAAGGCATGCACGACGGCATCGGCGCCGTCCTGATGCGCGCGTCCCGTGCCTGCGAGAAAGATCGTTCGGATGCCCACGACGCGAGCGCCTTCGACGTCGTTGATCGGGTCGTCACCCACCATTACGGCGTCATGCGGCGCGACTTCGAGCCGACGCAATACCTCGATGAATGGCTCGCGGGCCGGTTTGCCGCCGGGTGCGTGCTCGCTTGCGTAGACCACGTGATCGATCAACGCTGCGAGGCCAAGCACTTCGACCTTCTTTTTCTGAACCGCCGGATCTCCGTTCGTCAGAAGCCCGAGCCGCCAGCTGGCCCGACGAAGATTGCCGAGGACAGCAGCCGCGTCATGCGTGAGCCAGAGCTGTGGATGATGCGCGTTGAACTCCCGGAGCAGGGCCGGCACGATCGACCGATCGAGGCGATAGACGTCGCAGAGCCGCTGAAACTCGCTGCCGCGAGCATCGACTTCGCGCGCACATCGCAACGTGGCGTACGCGTCCTTCGCTGGCACGCCGAAGTGGCGATCGACGTAGGTCGCGACGGCAGCAAAGCCGCTGTGCAGGTGCTGGATGTACGGATACAACGTGTCGTCGAGATCGAAGATCACGGCCCTCATCTAGCGAGATCCTCCGGCGGCCGCCAATCGCGCAACGGCGGCAGCCGCGCGAAACGCACCACGTCCATCAATCAAGCGCCGGCCCGCGCGGGCCAGGTGTCGCCGCATCGAGGCGTCGCTCAGGAGCGAGGCACACTCCTCCGCGACGTGCTTCGCGGACACAGGTCCGAACGTTGAGCCTCGCGCCGCACCGCGCGCCACAAACGCCGCGACCGTCGGCCGCTGTGCGGCAACAACAGGCACACCGACGGCCGGAGTGCCGAGTGCGCACGCTTCGTAGAGCGAGACTCCCCCGCCGACGACTGCGACGGAGGCACGTGCCATCTCCTGATGCAGGCTGCGCGAAGGTCCGACCCAGGTGATGTGCTGACGTACTTGCGCCGGCGTGCTGACAAAGCCGCCTGCCACGCGCACGGTCGCCTGAGGAACGGCATCGACGATCGCTTCGGCGATATCGACAGCCAACTCGGCGCGCGGGCCGCCACCAAGCGCGACGAGCACTGAGTACGGGTCGCGGCTCTCGTCTTCATCGACCAGGGCAGGATCCAGCAGCGCGAAGCGCGGGCCAGCCAGCGTCATGCCGCGGCGCGCGCGCGCGTTCATCGTCACGCTGCCATCGATGACGAGATCGGCGTCGAGGCATCCGAGGCCGAGGTCGTGCACGCTGACCACCAGGCATCCCGCGCGTCGCCCTGCGGCCATCCAGCGTCGAGCGTCTGCTGTCACGGGGTCGTCGACGACGAGCACATCCGGCGCGAGCGAGCGCAGCAGGCGATTCGCGTTCCCGTGGACGACATCGCAACCGAGCGCCACCGCCGCTTCTTCAACCCGCGACCCGCCACGCAACGCGATCAGTGGACGCACGCCAAGTGCACGCGCCAGAGACCGGCATCGCACGAGATGACCGAAGCCACGTCGCGGCCCGGCCGGTGCACGAAAGAGAATTCGAAGGTCAGCGCAGGACGTCATGACACGCCTCGATGACGCGCTCAACAGACGCATCATCCAGAGAGGCCGACAGCGGCAGTGACAGGGTGGAGTCGTAGACCGACTCGGATACCGGGAACATGCCGCGCCGGAAACCGAATCGCTCCTGGTAGTACGGGTGCAGATGGACGGGACGGAAATGAATGCTCGTCGAGATGCCGCGATCGCGCAGGCGGGTGCAGAACTCATCGCGCGAGATACCCGCCGCGGCTTCGTCGAGCAGCACCGGATACAAGTGCCGTGCGTGTGTGCTGCCTGCTGTCGTCCGTGCGGGCAGACGAAGCGGCAGGTTTACGAGGCCGGCGTCGTAGCTCGCACAGATCGCCACGCGTCGCGCGTGCATGCGACGCAGCCTCGTGAGCTGATGCAGCCCAATCGCGGCCTGGATGTCCATCATGTTGTATTTGAAGCCGGGCAGGACGACGTCGTAGTGCGCGTTGCCGTTGGGCGCGTAGCGTGACCACGCATCACGGCTCATCCCGTGCAGCGACGCTGCGCGCATCAGTTCGAGTGCGGCGGCGTCGCCGGTCGTGACCATCCCACCTTCGCCAGTCGTCAGGTTCTTCGTCGCGTAGAAACTGAAGCAGGTGAAGTCGCCGATCGATCCGACCTTGCGACCCTCGGCGATCCCTTCGACGCAGTGCGCGGCGTCCTCGACGATCCGGAGGCCACGCAGCTCCGCGATGCGCTGGAACGCCTGCATGTCCGCCGGGAAACCCGCGTAGTGCACCGGCATGAGCACGCGCGTACGCGGCGTGATGGTCGCGCTTACTGCCGCGGGATCGAGGTTGTGCGAAAGAGGATCGATGTCGGCGAAGACCGGCGTGGCTCCGGCGTGGAGCACGACGTTCGCCGTTGCGCAAAACGTCAACGGCGTCGTGATGACTTCGTCGCCAGGGCCGATTCCTGTGGCGATCAGAGACAGGTGCAGCGCCGCTGTGCACGAATTGACCGCCAGCGCATATCGCGCACCAACGTAGTCCGCGAACGCCTGTTCGAATTCGGCCACGCGCGGCCCGGTGGATAACCACCCGGACTCGAGCGTCGCCACGACTTCCGCGATCTCGGCCGGCCCAATCGAGGGCTTCGAGAACGGGACCGTCGCGCGCGGATGCGGAATGACTGTATTTCTAACGTGCTGGCGTGCGTGTGCCATCGGCTCGCTGGCCGTTGTGCAACGTGAATACCCGCTATGCCGCTTGCCCCATCGGGGCGAGCGCGATCCGGTCCGCGGGTTTTCTCTAGGAAAACACCGAGGTCGAGGCCGGGCGCCCGCGTACGCCCTGTCGGCTCCCCGACATCATGGCCGCGTCACCGGCCTGACGGGCCGGGTCCGGGGCCGTTAAAGAAACCAGGACCCTTTCCGATTACCTCCCCGACAGAAAGGCGGCCCGCATGGATGCGGGTTCGTATTCAAGGAGGAATAGTTCAATGGCTTCTTTTTCAGTTGTCTCTAACATCGCGTCGATGAACGCGCAGGCGAACTTGCTCGGCACGAACCTCGGGCTGAACAAGGCGCTGACCCGGTTGTCCAGCGGCTTCCGCATCAACATGTCGGGTGACGACGCGGCCGGCCTCGCGGTGGCGAACCGCTATCGGTCGGACGTGGCGATCATCGGCCAGGGCATCCGCAACGCGAACGACGGATTGTCGGAGCTCCAGATCAAGGACGGCGCACTCAACAACATCTCGAACCTGCTCGATCGTCTGGCGTCGCTGTCGACCCAGTCGGCGTCGGGTCTCACGACCACGGCGCAGCGCACGATTCTCAACCAGGAAGCGCAGGACCTGCTCGCAGAAATCGACCGCGAAGCCGAGATCGCGGGCCTCGACGCAGACGCTGGTGTGAACTTCTCGGTGTTCGTGAGCAACGACTCGGGCAACGAGACGATCTCGTCTTCGTCGGCCATCAACGACATCGACGTGAACGGCCTGGCCCTCACCGGTCTGGACATCTCGTCGCAGGCTGGCGCGCAGACGGCGATCACGAACATCACCGCGGGTATCGCAACCCTCGGCGGCGTACAGGGTCAGGTTGGTACGCTGCAGAACCGGCTCCAGTTCGCGATGACGCTGGCGCAGTCGCAGATGACCAACAAGAAGGCTGCTGAGAGCCGCATCCGTGACGCGAACATCGCGGAGGAATCGGCGAACATGACCCGGTTCAACATCCTGAGCCAGACGGGCATCGCGGCCCTGGCGCAGGCGAACCAGGCCAGCGCGTCGGTCCTGTCGCTGCTCCGGTAAGCAGATCGGCGGTAGCGGCGAGTCGTGAGACTCGCCAATGACTCGGTCGTAACCAGGCGGGCCGGAATGGGAACTTCCATCCGGTCCGCCCATTTCCCTTTGCCGACGGTCCGAGTTGGCTTGTTTCTCGCACTCAGGAGAACAACCATGGGTTCGCCAATTACGTTCAGCGGGTTCAACAACATCGACTTCGGCTCGATCCTCAACACGATCATGACCGCCGAGCGCATTCCGTTGACTGCGCTCGAGACGCAGAAGACGACGCTCAATCAGCAGGGCACAGCGTTTACGACGCTGGCGAGCAAGCTGGGTGCGCTCGAATCGGCAGTCGATACGCTGGCGGATTCCGATGGCTTCAATATCTACGCGGCCACGAGCGGCAGCCCGGAGAATGTCGGAGTCTCGACCACCGCTGGCGGGGTGGCCGGCCTCTACGAGGTCGTCGTTTCCGAATTGGCACGCGCGCAGGTCATGGCATCGACCACGACCTACTCGAGCCCCGACGAAGTGGTTGCGACAGGCGGCAGCCTGAGCGTTGCACTGTATGGCAATCCGCCCGTCAACATTCCCCCGACAGCCATCGCAGGATCGATGTCCGTCCGGCAGCTTGCCGACGCGATCAACGCAGACGCGAATTCTCCGGTGACCGCAGCCGTCGTCCAGGCCGCGCCGGGCCAGTACCGCCTCGTGCTGACCGGACGCAACACGGGCAGCGCGAACGCGTTCACTCTCGGCAGCACGCTCTCCGGCGGCAAGGGTCTCGCGTTCATCGATACCGACGGCGACGGCACCTACGGTGACGATACAGCCGATTCAGCGGTGTCGGCGACAAACGCGGCGCTGACGATCAACAACATCCCGGTGACCGCCACGAGCAACACCATCGATAGCGCGATCCCCGGCGTGATCATGACGCTCGCGAAGAAGGACGCCACGAAGACCGTGCTCGTGGAGGTGACCGAGAGCGCCGATGAGGCGAAGTCGCAACTCGACGAGTTCGTGAAGGCGTACAACGACCTCATGTCGTTCCTGACCGAGCAGAACACCGCGGCCCTGGCAGGCAAGGCCAGTATCTCGAGAGATTCGCTCGTGCGTTCGCTCAAGATGGGGCTCACGAGCAGCATGCGCGCCGAGTTCCTCGATGGCGGCCCGACGTACACGCGGATTGGAACGGTCGGCGTCGAGTTCAACTCGGACGGAACGATCAAGCTGGATCCAACCAAGTTGAAGGCGGCCGTCCTGGACGACCCGACGGCGATCCGCAAGCTGTTCGTGGGAGCGACCGGCACCGGCGGCGTCTTTGGCGCGCTCAAGGCGCAGGTCGAGGACTACACGAAGGCGGGCGGCCTGGTGCAGGGCGCCAAGAATCGCCTCAAGGATCAAATCGTGAAGATCGACTCCAAGCTCGACACGATGGAACTGCAGCTCGAGCTTCGACGCCAGACGCTGCAACGCGAATTCATCGCAGCCGACCAGATGATGTCGCAGCTCAATGGCCAGGGGTCCTCGCTTCAAGCGTTGGGTGGGCAATACCGATTGTTCTAAGGAAGAGGAGCCCAACCACCGTGATTGCTGCCAGCCGTGCTGCCCAGGCCTACCGTCGCGTCGAGTCGGAATCGCGTTCACCGCTCGAGCTCGTCGTCATGTTGTACGACGGCGCGATTCGTTTTGTGAACGACGCCCGCGAGGCTCACGCCCGCAAGGACCTGCGCGCCCGTGGCGTGGCGATCTCCAAGACACTCGCCATCGTTGGCGAGCTGCAGAACACGCTCGACATGGAACACGGTGGCGAGGTGGCCGAACGCCTCGACAACCTCTACACCTACATCAACTCACGGCTTCTCGACATCACGATCAAGCAGGACATCGCCGCGTGCGACGAGATCCAGAAGCTGCTCAGCACCCTGCGCGAAGGATGGGCCCAGGCTGCCGCGCAGCCGACTCCGGAGCTGGCGCTCGCACGGTGATTCGGTGACTCTTCAGGACCTCTTACCACTCGTCGAACAGTACCGCGCCGGCCTCGATGCGGAGCTGATGCTCCTCCATCGCCTGCAGGCGATCGCCGTCGATCAGCGGCGCGCGAGCGAGACCGGATCGGCGACCGAGATGCAAGGGTCGGTCGACAACCGCGATCGCGTCATGGCCACGCTCGTCACGGTCGAACACGAGCTCAAGGGCGTTCGCCAACAGCTGCTCAAGTTCCGCGAGTACCTCGCGGACATGCCGGCCTTCCAGGAAATCGTCGCGCTCCATCGTCAGGCCGCAGACCTCGTCGCGGACATCGTGGCGGTCGACGAGGACTCGGTGCAGGCGCTGAAGAACGCCGAGCAGGCGCGTCACCTCGCGGCGCAAGCGCTCGAGCAGGGCGAGAGCACGCTCGCGGCATATCGGCGCGTTGTGACTCCGACACTCGCGTCGGCGACGCTGGTGAATAGACGGGGCTGATCTCGGGTCTTGCTTTTCTAGACCCGCCTTGGGTCACGTCGAAACGCGTATACCGCGGTCGCGGCGGCAACCACCCCTGCAACTGCCATCATCTCGACCCTGCTGACTGTCGCGATGATTACTCCGATGATGATCACGCAGGTAAGCACTGGGATCAGCGCTCCACCCGGCGCGATGAACGGAGCGCCATGCGCGCGGACATCTCTTCGTCTCAAGATCCATGCGGCGACCGCGACGGCGATATATACGATCAACGCGCTGACGTTGGTCAGGATGAGCAGCTGCCGGAACGATCCGGAAAGTCCGAGTCCTACCGCCAACGCCGCGTAAACGACGATGGCGACGTGAGGTGTTCGACGCGACGGGTGCACCGAAGCCAGTGCTCGAGGCGCCAGCCGATCCTCGGCGAATGCGAAGAGCGATCGCGGGCCGGTGAGCACTGTTCCGCACAGAAACCCGAACATCGAGACCGTCGCGCCAACCAGCATGAGCGTGCGCCCGAAGGGACCAACGACGGTTGCCGCAGCATCGGCCAACGGCGCGACTCGATCATCCGGCAAGGCTGGCCCCAGCAGTCCTTGCGCCACGAGCTGAATGGCAATGTAGAGAATCACGACGCCCGCGATCGCCAGGAATATGGCGCGTGGCACCGTGCGCGACGGATCGCGGACTTCTCCGCTCGGCTGCAGAGCACCTTCGATTCCGAGAAACGCGAAGATGAGGACGCCTGAGGCACTCATGACCGACAGCGTCGATGGCGTTGACGACCACGACAGGTCATCCATTCGAACGAACCAGGCGCCCACGAGCACGAACAACAGTAGCGGCACCAGTTTGGCGACGACAGCAATTTCAACCAGGCGCGCTCCCCCCGTCACGCTGCGGATGTTGATCACCGCCGCAACTGACAACACCCCGACCATGATCACGTCCTGCACAATCGGCGAAGACGTCCCGAGCAGAGCCGCCGCCGACGCTGCGAATGCCGACGCGACGAACGCGGCAGCCGCCAGAGCACTCACGACATTCAGTACGCCGGTGAGAAACCCGAGGAGCGGACCCAGTGCGGCCTCGACGTAGGCGTACGGACCACCGCTCGTTGACACTCGGCTTCCCGCCTCCGCAAAGCACAGCACGCTCAGCGTCATGATGAACGCGCAGACCAGATACGCGAGGATCGCCGATGGACCGAGTTGCGCGGCGACGACGGCGGGCAGGACGAAGATGCCGCTGCCGACGGTGTAGTTGAAGATGACCGCGGCCAGCTGTCGAACGCCCAACTCGCGGGACAACAGGGCGTCTTTGGATTTCGGCTCTCGGCTTTCGACTCTTGGTTGTGTGGACACGAGCGCAAAACTGTAACACTCAAAAACCGCGGTACACTGAAAGAAGAGCGATGATCGTCCGCGACTGGCGCGATGCTGACCCCTCTGACACACAGGTGCTCTACGCACGCGAACAGGAGTACTGGGTTCGCGAGTTAGCGTGGGATGCCTCGACGGCCTGGCGCGAGATCGAACAGGCGCGTGTCACGTGGGGCCTGCCCGGATTCATCGCCGTCGACAGCGGCCGCACGGTTCGTGGTTGGGCCTACTTCCTGCCC
Organism: uncultured Acidobacteriota bacterium; assembly: GCA_963772955.1. Lineage (GTDB taxonomy): Bacteria > Acidobacteriota > Vicinamibacteria > Vicinamibacterales > UBA2999 > Gp6-AA40. Next base: position 298,329 of record CAVYZF010000004.1, read on the forward strand.
GAGGGCGAAACGGCGCATCTTGGTGGCGTCGTCGCGGACACGCGTGAGGCCACGAACGCGCTCCTCGATGCGTGCCTCGAGTCGGCCCTGCGTCCGCCACGTCCCGCGCGCGTCTCATGCTTTCTGCCGATTCGCGCCGACGGATTCGAGGAGGCGCTTGGCGAGCGCGGCTTCGTGTGCGAGCACTATCGCTACCTGACCCGGCCGATTGCCGCAGGCGACGACGCCACGCACGCGGAGTCATGGAATGCCGATGATCTTCTCCCTGCGGCCACGCTACTCCGTGACTCGTATGAAGACGAGGGCAAGCACTTCGCTCCTCGTGGCACGCCCGGGGAGTGGGAAGAGTACGTGCGCAGCCTGGTCGAGCGTCCCGGTTGCGGCGTGATCGAGCCTGCCGTGACGCGCGTCGTTCGCAACGGCGGCAATCTTCAGGCGTTGGTTCTCGCGACCAGAATCGCGCCAGGGACGTTACATCTGCCCCAGGTCGCCGTTCATCCCTCTCGTCGTCGTCAGGGTCTCGCCGAGCGACTCGTGGACGAAGCCTGTCGCGCGGCTGCTGCCCGCGGCGCCAAGCAGGCCACACTGCTGGTCGCCGATAGCAACACCAGCGCCCGCGCGCTCTACGACAAGATGGGATTCACGAGCACGTCCGCATTCATTGCGGGGACGTTGACGCTCGACGCGCCTTAGAACATGTTCGCGGTGCGTGCCCGCCGCAAAGGCCGCTGGCCCGTGGAACATCACCTGGGCCCCGCTCACCGGAATCTCACGGAATACTCACCTCTAGGTGAAGACACCGGCTGGTCCGAGAGGGGATGCTTATCCGCCGGCTCGATGAGCACGGCCAGATGCGGACATCTGCGGACTGGAGGAGAAGCGTATGAGTGCCGGCCTGGTGTGCGGGGAGCAGGTTCAGGGGCGCCTGCAGCGTGAGGCCAGATGACGGCGGTCTCGTGGGTCGACTGGAAGCTGGGCGCGCGTCTGCTGCTGAAATATCCGGCGCTCACGATCATCGGCGGGCTTTCGCTAGCGGCCGCGATTGCGATCGGGGCGGTCGGCATCGAACTCGCCGACGAACTGCTGTACAAACGCCTGCCGTTCGATGAGGGCGGCCGAGTCGTGCGCCTCGAGACGCGGGACGTGGCGGCGTCACGCGTGGAGCCAAGGGTACTCCACGATTTCGCGATCTGGCGCCGGGCTCTGAAGACGGTGGCCGAACTCGGCGCCGCGCGCGTGAGCGAGCGTAACGTGCTCACCGGCGAAGGCCGCATCGAAGCCCTGCGCGTCGCGGAGATCACGGCGTCGGCGTTTCCGCTTACCCGCGTGCCGCCACTGCTCGGCAGGCCGCTGCAACCGACGGACGAAATGCAGGGCGCGGAGCCCGTCGTGGTCCTGGCTTACGACGTCTGGCAGAGACAATTCCTACGCGACCCGGCGATCATCGGTCGCGTCGTGACAGTGGGCCGCACGGCTCGCACCGTGGTGGGCGTGATGCCTCCGCGCTTCGGCTTCCCGCGCAATCAGCAGATATGGGTGCCATTGCTGGTCCAGGACGCGCCGCCGCGCGACGGGCCGGCGGTGGACGTGTTCGGCCGGCTCGCCGACGGAGCGAGCTGGCAGGACGCCGCGGCGGAGCTCGACGTCGTCACGGCACGCTTTGCCACCGACCAGCCGGCAACCCACGCGCAGTTGCGGACGCGCGTTCGCGCATTCGCCGGGCGCACGCCGGGTGATCCGCTGCGGCTGGAAGATCTGGCGGTCCACGCCATCGTCCTGCTGCTGCTGGGGGCGGTCTGCGCGAACGTCGCGACGTTGATCTTCGCGCGCACGGCGATGCGGGAGCCGGAGATCATCGTCCGCCACGCGCTCGGAGCGAGCCGTGCCCGCGTGATCGCGCAGATCGTCACCGAAGGGCTCGTGCTGACCCTCGCCGCCGCCGTGCTCGGGCTCGTCGTTGCCCAGACGACAGTGCGCTATGCCTGGGCGCGGGCGAGTGAAATCACTGGGGAGGACCTGCCGTTCTGGGTGGATCTGAAGCTCGAGCCTGGCACCATCGCGTATGCGCTGCTGCTCGCGCTTGTCGCCGCGGCACTGATCGGCCTGCTGCCCGCACTGAAAGCCACGGGCGCGTCCGTACAGCGGGGACTGCAAGGGATCACGAGCACCGGTGGGACGATGAAGTTCGGCGGGATCTGGTCGTTCATCATCGGCGCGCAGGTGGCGTTTACGCTGCTGTTCGTGCCCGCCGCGGTAGGCATCTTCACCAACTCTCTCCGCGACGAGTCGACGTGGGTCGCGTTTCCCGCGGAGCGTTACCTCACGCTCCGCCTCAGGATCGACAACGAGGCGCTGGCTGGCGAACGTGGTGTGCCTGACGATGGGCAGATTGGCGCGCGTCGCGCGCGTGCATACGAAACGCTCGTGGGCGTGTTGCGTGAGGAGCCTGGTGTGACGCACGTGACGTACGGCGATCGCCTGCAGACGATGTCCCCAGAGTGGGTGGCGGTGGAAATGGAGCAGGACGGGGTCCCCGCCGCGCGGACTTTGCGCGGTGGGGTGGAGGACGGTGCACCTCCGGCTCGCCTGCAGGGCAATTTCGAGGGCGGATTCGCGATGGCTGCTGTCGGTGCCGGCTATCACGACGCGTTCGGCGCCAAGATCGTGGCCGGCCGCGGCTTGCGTACCTCTGACGCTGGGGCGCCGAACGGGCCCGTCGTGGTCAACGAGGCGTTCATGCGCGTGGTGGGCAGGAATCCCGTGGGCGCACACGTTCGCACGCTCCAACGAGGCAGCGAGCGCGAGCTGGGACCCTGGCACGAGATCGTCGGCGTGGTCACCGATCTGGAGACGTTGTTCCCCGCCGATTGGGGTGGGGCAGCCTACATCTATCGCGCGGCCTCCGTGGCGGAGCTCGATCCTGTCGTGGTCGCTGTGCGCGTCGCGGGGGACGCTGCGCCCCTCGCGTCTCGCATCGCCGCCCTTGCGCAGCAGGTCGATGTGGGCCTGCAGCTCCGGGACATCGTCACCCTCGAGGAGATCGTCGCGCAGCAGCGGGCGCCGGAGGTCATCGGCGTCGTCGTCTTCGGCAGCGTTCTGCTCGCGTCGGTGGTCTTCTCCGCGGCAGGTCTGTACGCGCTCATGGCCGTCGCCGTGGCGCGTCGCACCCGCGAGATCGGTATCCGTCTCGCACTCGGCGCCAACCCCCGGCACGTGCTCGGCAACGTGTTCGCTCGTGCCGGCCGTCAGCTCGGGGGCGGCATCATCGCCGGCAACAGCCTCATCTTGTTCCTCGCGTGGCGCGCTGACAGCCTGACCGCGGATCTCCTCGTCTCGTCAGTGATCACGTCCGTCATCATGGCGGCGGTGGGGGTGCTTGCGTGCGCCGCACCGGCGCGCCGCGCGCTGCGTGTTCAACCGACCGAGGCGCTACGGCAGAGTTGACGTGCCTATCGCTAAACCTCCCGGCCCGTCTGCCGATACTCCTTTTCGAACGTCCTGAACGCCATCGCTCTTCTCAGGTTGACTCATGCTTGGTTCCATCGCTCTATTTGTCCTCGTCGCACTCGTTGTCGCTGGTGCCCTCGTCCTGTATCGAGGACGACACCGCGATTCCTGGCGCTTCTTGCGCGACCTTAGTCCGGTGAGCGGGCAGTGGTTGGCCGACTATCGACGCAGCGGCTAATCACGACGCACTGCGCCTTTTGTTGCGACGAATCATAGCGGCCGGTAACGGCAGGGCATCCACCGCCGCGCAACACGTCGCACCGGTGCGTCGGCCTCTTACAATTTTGACGTGGGCAGCAGCGTGGATGGACGTGCGGGGCCTCGTCGGCTCGATGCAGTGTGGCTGTTTCCGACCACCTTCGTCATTCACCTCACTGAGGAGTACCTCGCTGCCGGCGGCTTTCCGTTCTGGGCCGAGCGAACGCTCGCGATTCGGTTCAGCAACGCGGAGTTCACCGCCTGGAGTACGTTGGCGCTCGGACTCACATGCCTGGGCGCATGGCTTGTGAGTCGCCATTCGAAGTTCAGGTTCATCGAGATCTCGCTCGCCATCGCCGTGTTGGGCAATGTCGCCATGCACGTGGTCGCCAGCCTCCTTACATGGACGTACGCGCCGGGTTTGGTCAGCGGCGTGCTCATCTGGGTTCCATTGGGCACCGTACGCCTTCGAAGCGCACGGCGCACGTCCACTCCGCGAGGCTACATTGCCGGCGTCTATCTGGGTCTCTCCGTCGTGCTGATCACGATGGCCGTCGTCGCGGTGGGTGGCTTCACGAGCTTGTGATACCGCCGTTGATACTAACGAGCGAAAACGTGCTCGTCCTACCTGCGGATATCTCCCATACGTTTCAGAAAACGCGAATTCACCGCCGTCCTCGACTGCGAAAATAGCTAGCCAGATCGCCGTTATCCGCTCTCGCCGTGGCATGTCTTCTATAATCGCGGCCACCTACCGTGCCTCTCACTGCTGGCACCCGCCTCGGCCCATATGAGATCACTGCCCAAATCGGTGCGGGCGGCATGGGCGAGGTGTACCAAGCCACCGACACCAAGCTGAAACGCAAGGTCGCGATCAAAGTCCTTCCCGAGGCGTTTGCTGCCAATCCCGATCGCGTGGCCCGTTTCCACCGCGAAGCGCAGGCCGTGGCGGCGCTCAATCACTCGGGCATCGCCGCGATTTACGACCTCGCCGAAGCCGGCGGGACCACGTTCCTGGTTTTGGAACTCGTCGAAGGCGAGACGCTCGCCCAGCGACTCGCGCGCGGCCCGCTCACCGTGGATGAAGCCGTGGGCATCGCGAGACAGATCCTCGAGGCGCTCGGGGCCGCGCACGAGAAGGGGATCTGTCATCGCGACTTGAAGCCTGCCAACGTCGCGCTGACCCGCGACGGCGCCGTGAAGGTCCTCGACTTCGGCCTCGCGAAGTTTCTGCAGGACCGCGGCACGGAGGGCAATCTCACCGACTTGTCCACGACCTTTGGCGGCACCTCCGCCGGCGTGGTTCTCGGCACCGTCGGCTACATGTCGCCCGAGCAGGCCAAGGGCCTCGAGGCCGATCAACGTAGCGACATCTTCTCGTTCGGCTGCATCTTCTTCGAGCTGCTCAGCGGGCGTCGGGCGTTCGAGGGCGACACGCCATCGGAGCAGGTCGCGAACGTGCTCAAGTCCGACGTCGATCTATCGCGACTTCCGCCAACACTGAACTCGCGTCTCGTCGAGGTGCTGGTGTTCTGCCTCGAGAAGAATCCCAAGCGGCGCTGGCATGCCGCCGCCGACGTGCGCTTGCTACTCGAAGCCATCGCGGACCTGTCGTCGGCCGCGGAGGACTCGCGCGCGGCCGGCGCCGGGGCGCGGCCGCCCTGGAAATGGGCGGTGTCTGTCGCGGCCATCGCCCTGGTCGGCGCGCTCGCTGCCGCCTACGGCGTGTGGAGGCTGCAGCCTCAACCCGCACGCGCCGTCACACGATTCTCAATCCCTCTGCCCGAGGGCCAGCAGTTCTCGAATATCGGGCGACCGATCCTCGCGCTGTCGCCTGACGGCACGAACCTCGTGTATGTCGCCAACAGACGCCTGTACGTCCGGCGCATGTCCGGCAACGAGTCTCGCCCCATCGCCGGCAGCGAGCACACGGGCGCTGTCTTGAACCCGGTCTTTTCTCCCGATGGCCAATCGGTGGCCTTCGCCTCGGTCGATGACGCCGCGCTCAAGCGGCTGCCGATTTCGGGCGGCGCGCCGGTGACGATCTGCAAGATCGAGGCGCTATTCGGCCTGAGCTGGAGCGAGGACGGCATCGTGTTCGGCCAGCCCAAGGGGATCCTTCGTGTATCCCCCGCCGGTGGAACGCCCGAGGTCATCGCGTCGGCTGCCGCCGACGAGATGGTGGAGGCTCCGCAGATGTTGCCAGGTGGAAGGGCGGTGCTCTTCTCGGTCAAGAAATCTGCCGACGGGTGGGACAAGGGTCAGATCGTCGTGCAGAACCTGGGAGACGGCGCCCGAAAAACGGTGATCGACGGCGGCGCCGCCGGCATGTACGTTCCCTCGGGTCATCTCGTCTACGCGGTCTCGACGGTTCTCTTTGCCGTCCCGTTCAACCTGGACTCGCTCACCGTGAGCGGTGGGGCCGTGTCGATCGTTGAAGGCGTGCTCAGGGGCCGCGTGAGGGCCGAGGGCCCAACCGCGCCGGCCACCGCCCACTACGCCTATTCGGCGACCGGCTCGCTTGCGTTCATCCCTGGGCCATCGGCGACCGCGTCGACCGAGGCCCGCGACCTGGCGCTGTTCGATCGGAAAGCCGCGGCGCAGCCGCTCGGACTGCCGCCGGCGCCTTACGCCGCGCCGCGTGTGTCTGCCGACGGCAAGTGGGCCGTCTTCGAGCGCGGGGACGGCCGCGACGCGGACATTTGGCTGTTCGAGCTGTCAGGCACCAGCGCGATTCGACGCCTGACCTTCGGCGGGAAGAGCCGTGCGCCCGTATGGGCCGGCGATTCGCAATGGATCATCTTCCAGTCCGATCGAGACGGAGATGGCGGGATCTTGCGCCAGCGCGCTGACGGCTCGGGCACTGCCGAGCGGCTGACGAGGCCGGACGCTGGAGCGGTTCACATCCCTCAGTCCTTGTCTCCGGATGGAGCGCACTTGCTGTTCACGGTCGTGAAGGATGGTCAGTCCTCACTGTGGATGCTGGGGATGAAGGACCGCCGCGCGTCTCCGTTCGCAAACGTGCAGTCGCGCTTGCTCGTCGAAGCGGCATTCTCGCCCGATGGCCGCTGGGTCGCGTACCAGGTGTTCAGGCCGAATGAGGGACGCGGCGAAATCGCGGACTCCTTCGTCCAACCGTTTCCACCGACTGGCGCGACCTACCAAGTGCCGGTTGAGATCGGGTCCGTCCATCCTGTCTGGTCTCGCAACGGCGACGAAATCTTCACCGGCATTGCCGCGAACAGGGACGCCGTGATCCCTGTGACGACTTCCCCGCGGTTTGGCTTTGGGCAACCCGTCGAGTTCGCGCACGGCGCGCGGCTTGGCGGTATTGTGTTCGCGCGGCGTAATGCCGACCTCATGCCGGACGGGCGGATCCTGGGCGTGATCTACGCGGGCTCGCAGCAATCTGGAAATCTCAGCACACCGCAGATCGCCGTCGTCCTGAACTGGTTTACTGAGCTTCAGCAGCGCGTTCCCACGCGCTGACATCAGCACGCGAAATCGGATGAAAATCCGCGGCGCCGTTGCGAGAATGACGGCGGGGCGAGCGGCGAGATCGATCGAACCAGTGGAGTATGTGAAGCCGGTGAATTGGCTGATCCGGAACGTGCGTACTTGAGCGAATAAGTGGGCGTGGGGTGCCGCAAGGCCCTGAGAGCCCGTGACCCTGAGTGAGATAGAGAGGCACGTTCTCCGCTCGCGCCTGGAGAGGCGTATGGCCTATCGAATCGCAGGCGTGGATGTGCACAAGCGGATGCTGGCCGTGGCGGTGGCGGACGTCGAGGACGACGGAGACTTTCGATTCGAGCGGCAGCAATTCGGGACGAGCCCGAGCCAATTGGAGAGGCTGGCCGCCTGGCTCGTCGCGGGCGACGTCGAAGAAGTGGTGATGGAATCAACGGCGCAGTACTGGCGGCCGGTGTGGGATGCGTTGGAACGCGGCTCGAGACGCAGGTGCGCCAATTGGATGAGGAACTCGCGCAGCTCCTCCGCGAGCACCAGGCCGCCGTCCAACGACTCGCGGCCGTACCCGGCCTCGGCGTCGATTCGGCGCAGCAGATCATCGCTGAAGTCGGGCCGAGCGCCGGCACCTTCGCAACCGCGAAGCGCCTCGCGTCGTGGGTCGGTGCCTGTCCCGGACACGACGAAAGCGCTGGTGTCAATCACAGCCGTCGATCCCCCAACGGCAATCGCCAAATGCGTCGCCTCCTCAATCAAGCCGCCAACGCCGCAGTGAAGACCAAAGGCAGTATCTTTGAGCTCGTGTATCGACGGCTGGTGATCCGGCTGGGACATGCGCAAGCGATCGGGGCGATCGCGCACCGGCTGTGTCGACTGGTGTGGAAGATTCTTCACGACGGCGTTATCTACGAAGAACGAGGGCCGGCCGTCACCAAAGCGCGTGCACAGCGTCGAGCCGCGAAGATGATCCGCGAACTTCGCAGTCTCGGCTATCACGTCGAACGCGGACTAGCTCCCGCGAGCACTCTGGCATGATCGCGAGAGATTTTCGACCCTGGTTCGAGGAGCTGAAGCGCCTCGTGCCGACAAAGTGAGTCTCGCGCTCTCTGTCGATGCGTCCTCGCGATTACTCGCGAGTAAGTCGGCAAGGATATTTCTATCGGCACCCGCCACGGATGGAAGCCAGGATCGGCGTCTATCGCGACCGATAAGACTGCCAATTCCCGTCACTTGGCAAGATGTCCTGAACCTCGTCTCTCGAGGATCGTCCCCTCACGTGTTGGCGGTAACGACGGTCGAGATGACCGTGCGATCTGCGCACTCCTGGTACGCGTCCCTCGTCTGGCTCAAGGGGAACGTCTTCCCTACCGTCGCTTTCATGTTGATTTGTCCCGTCTCCATCAGTCTGACGTGGCGGGGAGAGTCGCGCCGGTCATTGGTGCCCCCCCCTGTGCCGGGCCAATGATGCTTCGGACCGTCCGCCCATTGTGACGCCGGAAGCGAGACAAATGCGTTGCTCGGATGACCGACGCTGCACGTGACGATCGTTCCGATGGACGAACCGAGCTCCCAGCACTGGTTCAGCACCGTGACGCCGGTCGGGTCAGGTCCCTGTGGAAGTCGTCGCGGCTTGATTTTGTCGCCGCCGACTGCCTCGATCACGTGATGGGGGCCATTTCTGCCTCCACCTGACCAGAGCCGATCGGTCTTCTCCTTTGTCATTTCACGGAGGTGCTCGACGAGGACATCGCGGAAGCGGTCGCCGTTGGCGGGCGCGTTCGGGATCGGCTTGCGATCGTTGTACTGATTCGGATCGACGACGTCGGTCGCGCCCAGTGTCAGCGCGAGGTCGCGCCGATACGGGATCGGCTCGACGACGATGATCCGTGAAGCCCCTTTCACTTTGGCACCCATCACCGAAGCAAGACCGACCGGCCCGGCGCCGAAGATCACCACATCGGACGCCACTTCGACAGGCGCATTCGTCATCGTCATCCCCAGACCACAACCGCCCACGCACGTGAGCATCGAGATCTCGACCGGACTCACGCTCGTGAAGATGGGCGTCGCGTACTCTTCATTGACGATCAACAGCTCCGCCATCCCGGCGGTCGCCGAATAGACCGGCGTACCATCGGCCATCGTGCACGTGGGCATCGGATTGGCAGCTCCGGTGTTGCGACACTTGTCGGAGCGCATGTTCAGACAGTTGAAGCATCGTCCGCACGCGGCGTGAAGGTTGACGATGACGCGGTCGCCTACGCGGCAACTGAGCACCTGCGGACCGATGGCTTCGACGACGCCGACGCCGCCATGACCGACGATGGTTGCCTGGTTGGTCGGAGTGCCTGGTATCAAGACCTGGTCGATGCTGGTGTAGCAGGTCTGGGCGGCTTCCTGACGGATCACCAGCTGCCGTCCAGTGATGGGACGGACCGTCAGTTCCAGGACTTCCGGCAGATTCGCCGTGCTGTACTTGACGAAGGCTTTGAACTTTCGTCCTCCCTGAGCGTTCGTGAGGATCGCGGGTGCCCCGCCCTGATCGGCCAATGTCCCTCGATTGAGCAACGCGGCTCCGCCGCCGAAGGCAGCTGCTGCAGCGGTCTTCAGAGCACGACGACGAGAGATAGTCGAGCGTTTGGTTGCCATGAAACCTCCTGCACGCGATAGCGCTGGAAGATACTACCGAAGCTCGCCGAAGGCGAGCGAAGGCTGGCGGAGAGGGGCGGGATTCGCACCGCTGCCGGTTGTTGAACAAAGACCATAACTGCTGGTGTGGACGCCGCGTCAACGAACCCCGCTGTCGCCAAGAGCTTCATCGACTTCCTCGCATCGTCGGCAGCCATCAGGATCATCCGGAAAACGTCGCTCGAAGGCGTCGCCGTGGAGCATTAAGGCGCGGCTATGGCTGCGATTCCCGATTGCCGAAGTGTCCTGATTCGACGAATGCGCGAGTTCGGCACTGGTAGCCCGGCATCAGGGATAGCGTAGGCGACCCGTCGGACTGCGGGAGTTGCAGGTTAATGGTCGCCAACGCGCAGCCGCGTTGCTTAGGAGTGATGGTGTGCGACCGGCCTTTCACGCGGATTAGTAACGGTGTGCAAACTCGGCGAGTCGGCTTTTGAAAACCGAAAAAGGCCTTCCGTTGTGGTCGAAGAGAGGTGCCACTGCGGCGACACTCAGGAGCGCTCAACGTAGAAGGCCACCGGACGTGAGACGAAGCAGAACCGATTTGCGCGCGCGAGTCAATGGGGATGTGCAGCTGGAGTTCGCGGATATTGCGCTCAGCTCGATGCGGGCCGCGAATTGTTCGGTCGTCTACCTGCGCGGCCACGGGGTTGCAATCGCGCTGGTCCGGGACGCCATGGCCGGGACGGCCGCATGGAGCGACTTGGGGCAGTCGCGATGGTGCGGCTGACTGATCGGGGCTGCTGGTCGTCGGCGGCCGCCGCCTGCGGCATGTGGCCTTCGTCCAGGATGATCCGCTGTTCAAACGCTTCTGCGAAGTGCGAGGTCGTGCCGAACGGCGCGCACGGTGAGTCGGTGGCTGCAGGGCTTCACGATGACGACGCGATCGCGCATCTGCAGGCGATCAACACCGCGGTGATCGCGCGCGTGTTGGCGACGCTCGGGGTGCGCACGTGGACGATCGACGTGGACGGCGTGGTGGTGTCGACCGGCCTGCAGGTCGAGCGGGCCTTCCGCGGCTTCAATCCCCATCACCGGAAGGTCCCGAGTTACTACCCCATCATGGCGCACTTGGCGGAGACGACCCACGTGCTGCGCGTGAAGAATCGGTCGGGCAACGTGCACGACGGGAAAGCGGGCCTGCCGTTCTTGCGCGACCTGTGGACCCAATTGGGCACGCTCCTGCCGCGCGGCGGGACCGTCCGCTTTCGCATGGATGGCGCGTTTTTCCGACAGGATGTGCTGCAGTGGCTTGCGACGCGGAAGGCCGGCTACGCCATCAAGGTGCCGTTCTATCGCTGGCTCGATCTGCAGCAGTACATCCGGGCGCAGCCGACCTGGAAGCCCGTGGCGCCGGACGTCACGGGCTTCGTCGTCCCGCACGCGGCGACGCCGTGGGGCCGTCCCGTGTGGGTGGCGATCTACCGGAAGCATGTGCACCATCGGGCGACGAAAAACTATCAGTTGGATCTGTTCGACCCGAACGATGGGCACTACGAATACTCCGCCGTGACGAGCAACTTGGACCTCACGCTCGCGAACCTGTGGCGATTTGCGTGCGGTCGTGGCAATCACGAGAAGACCATTGCGCAGCTCAAGAGCGGGCTGGCCTTCCACACGGTCCCGACCATGACCTACGCGGCCAACAGCGCGTGGCAGCAACTGGTGGTCCTCACGCACAACCTGCTAACGAACTTTCAACTCGAGACCGGCGCGGCGCGGCGCGCCCCGCTCGCGGAAACGGACGGTGCTGCCGGTGCTCCAGACTATTCAGTCGCTCCGCTTCGCATTTTTCAACCGCGCGGCCCAACTCGTGCGGCCCCAGGGCGCCCTGCGGCTGCGCCTGATGGACAATCTCGAAACCCGGCGGAGCTATGAACGGGTCGCTCGCGCACTCGCACGCGCGGCCTGAGTTTCTGTCACATTGAGGTTAGTAACGGTTCATCGGCAAGTGGCTTTTGAAAACCGAGCCTCGAGATCAAAAGTCACTGCGGCGTTGCTCATTACGTATCCCGTTGATTCCGCGACAGCGCTACGCAGATCACCCCAACCCCGCACCGGGAAGTTGCCCAACTCGAGTGTCATTGGAATGATGCTGACGTAGGCCGCCGACGTGATGCCTGGAAACGCACGTGCCCCAGCCAACACGCGTGAGTAGAACTCGGCACGCGAGGGGGACGGCATCGACAGGGGGAAGACCATCTTCAGCGTCAGCACACCCTCGGCGCGGAATCCCGTCTCGACAGCCTGGACGCGCCAGCTCGCCTCGAGCAGCAGGCCAATCGCCACGAGTAAAGAGCGCGAGTTGACATCACTGCAGTACGCAGGACGAGCGGTGCTGGGTATCCGCCTATTCGACGCGGCCCAGGTACTTGTCGAGCCAGACGAGTGTCTCGCGGATCACGTCATTCCGGCCCAGCGTGCTCAGGTCGTGCCCGACACCGTCGAAGATGCGTAGCCGCTTGTCTGCGGGTGGAGTGCCCAGCCTTGTGAACATCGGACGCTGCGAGGCCTCGAGCGGAAACACGAAGTCGTACTGGCCTCCCAGGATCAACATTGGAATGCGCACCCGTCCGACGAAGTTGATCGGGTCGACCTCGGGGAGCGACCGCTGCATCGGCAACCCGGCCAGTACCAGGACGCCGGCCGCCAGGCGCGGCTCGACCGCTGGCACGATGGCTCCCTGCGGTCCGCCCCAACTCGTACCGTGGAAGGCGAGTTTGCTCAGATCGATGTCGGACCGCGTCTCGAGATAGTCGATCGACCTCATGAGATCCTGCACCCAGTGAATGGCGTAGTTCCGGTAGAGTCGATCGTTTCGGGGGTAGCCCGTCGACAGGTCTCCCTTGGAACGCTCGTATGTGCCCTGGTAGATCGGAACCATCACGGCGCGCCCGCCGACGAGGAGAAACTCCGGCACCACAATTGGCGGGAGCCTCTCGCTCGAAATCTTGCTGGATCCAGTCCACAAGGGAAACACGACTACGGTCTGGTACGGCGGAGAGCCCGTCTTCGGAAGAAACAGGTGAGCAATGACGCGCTCGTCGCCATAGGCTGCGTCGAAGGTGATTCTCTCCCTGCGCCAGTTCGGCGGCGAATCATCCGTCCCCTCGACGACGGCGTTCAGATTGGTCTTGTCGTAAAGGTACAGGCTTTTGTACGCCTCGAAGAGTTGATCCGGAACCGGTTGCTCGCGAGCGTAGTCCCGGGTTGGCAGGGGGATGTTGCCCGCCAACCCCGCAGGCACCGTGTCACTCTGGTACTGCGCGCACCGAAACCCGTTCGATGGTGAGCGATCGAACGGTGATCGCGTCTCGGGTTCGAAGAACTTGTAGTCGGGATCGCTCCACGCGCCGCCGAGCAGGTAACGTTCCTGGCCAGAGCTGTTCCACGCCCATTCCTTGACGTTTCCGGCCATGTCGTAGGTACCACTGCGACTCAGGCTTCGCGTGGTACCCACCGGGGCCGGCCCTTTGCCGGAGAAGTTGCTCTGCGAGCTGATGTACTGCGACCAGTACACCGATGCCGCCTGGCTCCAGTGGTAGATCGTCGGCAGAGCCTTGCCGACTGACTCGCAGTATGCAGCCGCTTCGTACCAGCTCACGCCCGAGACGGGATATTTCTGCTGCTGGTCCGGGAACGTGCCGACCGCCCATGTCGACGGACCAGGCCGGCCGGTCTCGTCAGTGAATGTAGCGACTCCCTCCTCCCAAGACACGACCCGGCCGGCTCTCTCGAATGGATGCTTCCACAGGCTGCGCGACCGATAGCCCCCTTGATCGACGAACGCCTTGAACGCTTCGTTCGACACCTCGCTGCGATCGATGAAGTACGCCGGAGCGACGATCGGCGGGTATGTCGCGCTCAAGACGACGAAGTCGATGCCCAGCGGACCGCCGGGGACGGCCACCATGCCGGCGGGGACGCTCCCCGTCTTGGGTAGGGTATAGCGCAGCGTCACGGGGTTCCGGCCGGTGAACAGCTCCACGGTGTCGATGGGTTCATAGCCGTCCGCGCGCGCCCGAATGCGAAACGCACCCTGGGGAAGGCGAATGCGAGTCAGAGGGGTCCGGCCGATGCTCGTCCGCTCGCGATCCTCGGCCGAGTACGGGCTGACGAACACGTCCGCGTTGGGCGGCGTTGTCTCGACTGAAACCGTCACCGACATCCGCGGCCAGAGCTCGCCCAACGCCGCCTCCTGCGGGATGATCCTTTCGACCTGCTCGGCGAGGGCGTAGGCCTCCAGCAAACGATCCTGCTCGATCAGTCGTCGGATCTCGGGGATCGTTACGGCGCGGGCGCGCCGCGCCTCTGCGCCTCGACTCCATGCGAACGCGCCCGCAATCACGGCGGCGACGAGGACAAACAAGGCTGTCCACGCGATCCACGACGTCCGAAACCCCTGCCAGACGCCGGCGACATCGACGGCCGTGACCGGGGCGGTCAGGGCGGCACGACAACGCGCCAAGTCATCCCGGAGCTCGGCGGCCGTAGCGTAGCGCCCGCCCGCATCCTTGTCGAGCGCGCGAGCGACCACGTGTCCGACCCGGTGTGGCACGCCCGCCCGCAGGTCGGTGAGCCTCCTCGGCTCTTCGTTGAGGATCGCGTTGATCACTCCTGATTCGTGGTCCCTGTGGAACGGGTTCACGCCGGTCAGCATCTCGTACAGGACGACGCCGAGCGCCCACACATCGACCCGATGATCAACCGTTCCCCCTTTCAGTTGCTCGGGCGCCATGTAGGACACCGTCCCCACGGCCACGCCAGTGCGCGTCAGCCCGGTCACCCCAGATAGCTTCGCGATCCCGAAATCGAGAATCTTGACCGTGCCGTCCTTCGTGAGCATCAGGTTCGCGGGCTTGATGTCCCGGTGCACGATGCCGGACTCGTGTGCCTTGACGAGCCCCTGCGCAACCTGCATCGCGATGTCGAGCGCTTCGGCTACGCTCAACGGACCACGGTCGATGCGCTTCTTGACCGTTTCGCCCTCGTAGTAGGCGAGCGCCAGGAACATGCGGCCGTCGGGCGTCGTGTCGATCTCGTAGATGGTGCAGATGTTGGGGTGATCGAGCGCGGAGGCGGCCTGAGCCTCGTGCACGAACCGCTCGCGGGCTTCGTCGTCTCGCGTGAGATCGGGCGGAAGGAACTTGAGCGCGACGGTCCGGTTCAGTCGACCATCGAGTGCTCTGTAGACGACGCCCATTCCGCCGCCACCCAGCTTCTCGAAGATCTGATAGTGCGAAACGGTGTGCCCTTCCATCGGGATGTCTCCGCTGGACTACCTCTGCGGTGGCAAGTGGAAGTGATCACCGGAGTATAGTGCGCTGCTGCTCCATTCGAGGCCTGTCAATGCCGACGCGTGCAGCTGCGACCCGTACGACGTCCCAGAGCACCTTCGGAGACATACCATCGCCCCAGACCCGCCCGGCCTTGTTGATGGCACGAAAGACCGTGCCGTGCGTGATGTTGGCCGCAGCGATCCAAGCGTCAACGGTTGCTTTCACCCAGAGAGGGATCGGCACGGTGCGTACGTGGCCGCCCTTGCCGACGAGGTCCGCGATCACCCAGTGCTCCTCCCGTTGCTGGATTGATTCGAGCGTCAGGGCGAGTAACTCGCCACGGCGCAATCCGCATCCGATCAACATCGCGACCATGGCATGGTCACGGAGCTCACGAGGTGTGCCAGGCGTCGACCGTTCGATCAACCGCCGTCCTTGTTCTGGGGTCAGCCAGTTTCCAAGCCGGACGCCCAGGCGCCGCACGCCTTTGACACGGCGAATGCCCGCAGCCAGCTCGGGACTCAGCAGACCGGCATCAGCCGCCTCGTACGCGATACGACGGACGGCGGCCAGCCGAAGATTGATGGTGGCCGGTGCGTATTGGCGTTGCTCGAGATGTATCCGATAACGGAGAACGACCGTGCGGTTGAACGCGAGACGCGGCTCCGAGCAGTACCAGGCGACGAACTCGCGAATGGCGTGCTCGTACGTCCGCTGGCCGCTGGCGGATGTCAGGCTGTTGAGGACCGCCGACTTGGCCTGCTCCAAGTCGGGTAGGGCGAGGATGCGTTTCGGCGCCTTCTTCCGCTTTCGAAGTGTCGTCTGTGGCATGTGCAACGGCCTCCTGGTCCGTTGTGCTCAGCATGCCGCGGCATTCCGTATATACTGAATGCGTGTTCGCGTGGGACCCGCGGAAGGCCGAGGCCAACGCGGCGAAACACGGCGTTTCGTTCGACGAGGCCGTGACTGTCTTCCTGGATCCCGAGGCACTCGATGGCCCGGACCTGCAGCACTCGTCGGCGGAAGCGCGACGTCGGCGGCTTGGTCGATCCGCGGGCGGACGGGTACTCATGATCGCGTACACCATCAGGAGAAGTGGCGATGCGGAAGCGATCCGGCTTATCAGCGCGCGGCGGGCGAGCCGTCGCGAGCGTGCGGCGTACGCGGCGAAAGCTTGACTTCTCTGACATTCCCGAGTCGTCTGCAGCGCAGTTGAAAGCGATGCGCCGCGTGGGTCGCCCGCCGCTTGGAGATGAACCTCGCCAGCTGATCGCGATTCGCGTTGATCCGGGCGTGCTCGATCAGTTCCGTCAGGAAGCCCGCCGCCGCCGCGTGGGCTACCAGACCCTTATCAACGAGGTCTTGGCGGCACACGTCCGGAAGGATGTCGCGTAGTCAGCCATGGCCGGGTTCTCAAGCACGCGATAAATTGGACGACTTGGCCTGTCTCTGGCGTGATCACTGAGCTGTCGTTACCGTACGTGTCCGTTGCGAGCGCTGGGGACGAGTATTTCCAGGTGTCGTTCGATGCGCGTCCGGAAGGGACTGACGGCGACACACCGTACTTTCTGCTTCAGCGCCGGTTCGAATCTCCTGATGGAGGACGCGTCTACGTCGAGTGCCACCAACGCGAGCTGTGTGGGCACGTTCGGGTCAACCATGCCGTGTTGAGTGGCGGCCTCCTGCGACTCGAGCTCGCGACCCAGCCACCGCATGTGGTCGCGATCAGATTCAAGGCCGACAACCGGCGCTATCGGCAACTGACCGCCGTGCTCAAGACGATCATCGGAGTACGTCGCCTTGAGCTGGCATCGCGCGAGAGTCACCGCCGGAATTGAACCCCTTCGAAACAAGACCGCCAGATCGCCGTCACTCAGGACTGACGTCGAGGAGGAGGCCCAACGAGAACCACGCAGCGGCCATCGCCCTATACTTTATGTATTACAACTTCGGGCGCGTGCATCAGACGATGCGGGTGACGCCAGCGATGGAGGCGGGCGTGGCAAATCACGTTTGGAGCGTCGAGGAAACCGTCGGTCTACTCACGTAGACGGACCACATGAGAATTGCCGTGTTGCTCGTCGCCCTCTTCACTATCGTCGTCGGTGTGCTGGGCATCGTGTCCCCCGATAGCGTGACGACGGCTCGACGGCTGTACTTCGCGACGCCTGTCGGACTCTATACAGCCGCCGCCGTTCGCGTGGCCATGGGGCTCGTGGTGATCGTATTTGCCCCGCACTCTCGCGCGCCCAAGACTCTGCGCGCGTTGGGAGCCGTGATGTGCATGCAAGCGCTCTCGGCGACGCTCCTCGGACCCGACCGCGCACGAGCGATACTCGAATGGGAGACGACGCATACCGCACTCCTGCGCTCCGGGGCCGTGGTGGCTGTGGCTGCCGGTGGCTTCCTTGTCTTTGCGGTTGCAGCTGGCCGTGTCGCCTCAAAGAACTGAACAGGCCGGCTCAGTACCGAAATCCGAACTGACCCACTACCGATCAGCCAACTCAGGCCACGCTATTGGACGCGCAGTCCTCCGGCAAGCGTGACTTTCCGACCTACTCGCGGGAAAAGATTTCAACCTGCTAACCGTTCGTCCTGAACTAATCAAAGATTATGGGCCGGCGGGTTCTCAGTGGGTTTGGCCGCGAGCGCCACCTGGCCCTGAGGCGCGAGCGTGACGCGCAGCGCTTCGGCGATCTTGCGTGCGATCTCGTCCTGGACTTCGAAGGCGTCCTGCATCTCGCGGTCGTACCGCTCGGACCAGAGCGGAAAGTCCGTCCGCGTGTCGACGAGCTGGGCGTTGATGCGCAGCCGGTTGCCGGCCCGCCGCAAACTGCCGGTGAGCACGCATGTGGCGCGGAGTTGCTGGCTGATCTGGGCGGGGGTCACGGGTTTGTCGCGGTAGGCGAGCACCGTGGCGCGCGAGAAGATGTTCAGGCCCTTGATCTTGGACAGCTCCGTGATGATGTCTTCGGTGATGCCGTCTCGGAAGTACTCGTCCTCCTTCACGCCGCTCAGGTTCTCGAAGAACAGCACGGCGACCGATCGCTCAGCCGACGTATCGGGGCCAGTGGCTTCAGCGGTCGTCTTCCTGCTGGGGTCGGTGTCGCGCCGAAGCCGGATTAAATCGGTCTTCAGATCGGTTGCGGTCTGGTAACGGAGGTTACGGTCTTTCTCGAGCGCCTTGTTGAGGATTCGCCCGAACTCGGCAGGCAGCTCCGCGTTGGCGTGCGTGACGGGCACCGGATCGTGGTTGAAGATGGCGTCGAACACCATCGCGGACGTTTCCCCCTGGAACGGGAGGCCGCCAGTGGCGGTCTGATAGAGCACGGTGCCGAGGGAGAACAGGTCGGTGCGCGCGTCGGTGAGCCACCCGCGCGCCTGTTCCGGCGACATATACGCCACCGTACCAATCGCCGTACCGGCGACCGTCAGATGCTGGCCTCCGGTCGTCTCTGCCTCCGATCCCCAAGAGTCCGCGATGGCTCGCGCGCCTTCGATCTGGGCGATCCCAAAGTCGAGGATTTTCACCTGGCCTCGTGGACTGAGAAAGATGTGGGCCGGCTTGATGTCGCGGTGGACGATGCCCTTGGCGTGTGCCGACTCCAGCGCATCGGTGATCTGCATCGCGATATCGAGCAAGTGCGTCAGGTCGAACCGATGGTGGCGGCCAATCATCTGCGCCAGAGTTTGGCCTTCGAGCAGCTCCATGACGATAAAGTGCTCACTTGGACAGTCCGGCGGTGAGCACAACCCATCGTGCTGCTCGATCCCGTAGACGGTGCAGATATTCGGGTGGTTCAGGGCTGACGCCGCGCGCGCTTCGCGTTGGAACCGCTCTAGCGCCTTCAGATCACGCTCCAGCGCAGGCAGCAGGAATTTGAGGGCTACGCGCCGGCCCAGCCGCGTGTCTTCCGCTTCGTACACCACGCCCATACCGCCGCTGCCGAGCGCCCGAATGACGTCGTAGTGCGAGACGCGCGTGCCGAGCATGGGTGCCGTGCGGACTCAGCATCGTAGTCCTCACTCACCGGTAGGTCAACGTGGAGGTTGCGGCGGACGCCAGTGCCAATGCGCGAAATGTGGCCTGATTGGCGCGCCCGGCGGCTGCGCTCGAGGCCGGCGGCGGTCTGTGGATCGATAGCTCCTCCCTGAGTCGGCCAGTGTTGACCTATCCAGTCGCCTCATGCAGCGAGACTTTAGAAATTCGAAATTGGGAGGTGGGAATCGACCGAGCTACTTCGCCTTCGTCAGCCTCTCGGCGACTTGCGCGAGCTGGTCTGGTGACACGACCGCCGACTGATTCGCGTCGCGGATCTGATCATAGACCTCACGACGATGAACGCGGACCTCGGGAGGCGCGACGATGCCCAGGCGGACACCGTCCTTGCCGACGCGGAGGACCCGGACCTCCACGCCATCGCCAATCATGATGGCTTCGTGCCGTCGACGCGTGAACACAAGCATGGCTTACTCGGCGTCGACCAGCACGTGACGCAGCGGATAGAGGCAGTTGTGCGGTAACACCTGCTGCCCGGTCATCGTTTTCGGATTGATGACGATCGGCGCGCGGAGGTTGACCGTCAAGGCGCCGTCGGGCTCCATCATGACGATGGCGAGCCACAGCAGCGAGTCGTTGTCGCCGGCACCGAGGCGACGGAGATCGGACGCGCTCAGATCGCAGCGATAGTTGTCGAGCACGGCGCGCGGGTCGATCGCCAGGAACGAGGCGTCGGCACCGTCCATGGCGTGCAGCCGTCGAAGCGGTGTCGCGCTCTCGGCAGCCATGACCACCCAGCTTCGACAGGTCTCGAAACCCGGAATGCCATTGGGGAACGTCACCGCCTCCGATACGGTGATCTCGGTCTCGGCTGCGGCAGGTGCTGGGTTCATTTCAGGTAATCCATCAGGGACATCCGGCTCACGGAGTTGACCGCGCCAAGCGCGGCACGATAGGCGGCGTCGGCTTGCGCCATCCCGGTAATGGCTTCAGCCATGTTCGTGTCTTCGAGGGCCGACAGTCGCTTGGTGCTGGCACGACGCAACTCGCTCAGGCGAACCTTCTGCTCGTCGATGGTGCGGAGGTCGGCTCCGACGCGCCCCTGCGACGTGGAGACGCGATCGAACATCCGCTCGAGCGCGCTCATACCCGCGTCGATCCCGGCATCATCGCCGGCGCGCACTGCCGCTATCAGATTAGCGAACTCGACGAAGACGTCCTGCGGGTTGCTGCCCTGCGTGACGAGCTGACCGTTGAATGCGATCTTGACCGCTCGCTGCTGATCGATGTCGACCACCATTTCCGAGGTCGACCCGGCATAGGCGGACACGGGACCGCTGCCCACTCGCGTATAGGGCGGCACCGTGCTGGCCTGGCCCGAGAACACGTAGGTCCCGTTGAACGCCGTGTTCATGTCCGAGAAGATCGTGTCGCGGATGCCTTCGAGGTCGGTCGCCGCCGCGTCCCGCTGAAGCTGCGTCTTCGTGGACCCGCGCGCGCTCGCCGCCGACACCTGACCTCGTTCAATCTGCGTGATCAGATCGGAGAGCACCGTGTCGATGACCGACAGGCGCGATGCAACCGAGTCGGTCGCACGCGCGTACTGGTCGATGGCCGCCGTCTCCGCGTGCTCACCGATCGCGCCCAGGGTCGCTGACGGATCGTCGCTCGGTTTCTCGATCCGCTTGCCAGTCGAGACCTGACGCTGGAATTCGAGCAATCGAGTGGCCGAGCCCTCGAGGCCCGCCGTGCTGTTGCGATTCTGGGCGTTGAACGTGACTCGCATGGTTACCTCAGGATGCCGAGCAGGGTATCGAGCGTCGAATCGATCGCGCGGAAGAAGCGCGCGTTCGCTTCGTACGCCTTCTGGTACTTGACCAGGTTGACCGCTTCTTCATCGAGCGAGATGCCGGACACCTGGTCGCGCAGCGCATCGACCTGGGTGACGATCTCCTCGCGACTGTGCTGCTCGTTCTTCGCGGTCTGTGAATCACGACCCACCCGGTACACGAGCTGGCCCCACGCGTCGTGGAAGGTCCTCGTTCCGCCGATGACCTTCGTCTGGCGGAGTGCGGCGATGTCGCGTGCCGTCGTGTTGTCGCCCACTGGCGCGCCGGGGCCAGCGGCAGCCACGAGGTTGCCGTCGGCCGCGACGATCGGATTGACACCGATGGCGCCGGCCGCGCCAGCGGACCCGACGAGGGCCGGTGTGAACGTGAAGAGGTTGCGCCCGGTTCCGCCGTCACCGCCGACGCCGGCGGCATGCAGCGTGTTCACGTTGTTCGCGACCTCGTACGCCAGCGAATCGAGATCCGATTGATACCCAGGCAGGAGCACATCACGCGCGTAGATGAGACCGCCGATCTTCCCAGCACTGAGTTCGGCCGTGATGTCCACGCCCGCCGAGAAGATGTGGTTCACGCCGGCGACGACCGACGCCTGAACCTGATAGCCGTTCTCACCGATCACCAGCGCGCGGCCGTTGCCAATCGTGATGTCCACGCCGCCATCGGCGCGCTGGAGCACGTCGATGTCGACGATCTCCGACAGCTGGCGAACCAGGACCGACTGCTCGTCCTGCAGGGACAGGATTCCGCCGGCGGATTCGCCCGTCCGCCCAATCGTTTCGTTGATCTTGGCAATCTGCGATGCGAGGCTGTTGATATCCTGTGCCGACGACGCGACCTGGCCGTCGGTATCGCGCTTCGCCACCGCGAGGCGCTCCGCCATGTCACGAAACGAATCGGCGAGCGACTCGGCCTGCAGCAGCACCTCTTGCCGCGCGACCGATGACGAAGGGCTCTGCGAGAGGTTGGCGAACGCGTCGAAGAAACGATCGAGCGACGCGTCAATGGACTCGCCGGGCTTGCCGAGTGCGACTTCGACAACACCGAGCACGTCAGCGAGCGCGCCCTCGCGCTGTTCGGCGGGCACTTCCTGTTGCAGCCGGCGTTCGATCAGGAGGTCGCGTGCGGATCTGACCGCGACGACATCGACGCCGCGACCGGCCGTGCGGTTCGACTCCGGCGGAACGGCCGCCATGTCGATCACGCGCCGGCTATATCCGGGCGTGTTGACGTTCGCGATGTTCTGACCGGTCACGTCGAGGCCGAAGCGCTGGGCATCGAGCGCACGCGCCGCGGCAGTGAGGCTGCTGAACAGGCTTGACATGTTCCCTACATTCGCGCGTCGAGCGCCTGACCGGCGTAGGACGTCGCAACTTTCCGCGGCCCGTACTCGCTGAGTCCCTGGGCCTCGAGGCTGATCCGCACGAAGCTGCCGAGCGCAGCGCCGAGCCGGCGGCATCGCAGCAAGGCGGCGTGCGCCTTCCCCACTTCGACACGCACGGCGCGCCGCTCTTCTGGCGACAACTCGTACGTCGCGGGAAGCTCGGTGAGCGCGACTTCGATCTCGGACTCACCCGCGAGCAGCGTGTCGAGATCCGGCTGGGCCAGCGCCCCTGCCGTGCGCTCGAGCGCTGCACGCAATCGCGCCACCGCAGCGACGGCGCGCGTGCCCTGCTCGCTCATCACTTCTTGTCGTCCAACATGTGATCGATGAGCGCGTCGGCAAGCTTTCCGGCATCGGCACCGAGGGAGCCATCTGCCAGCGCTTTCTTCGCGGCCTCGACCCTGTCCGCACGCACGGCCGGCGCGTCGTTCGCCGCCTGCACCGCCGAATGCATCAACGCCGCATCCGGGGACACCTCGACCCGATCGGCCTTGGCTGCCTTCGCCTGGTTCTGTGCGCGCTCGGTGGCCTTCGCTGCTTCGGCCCGATCGACCTGAGTCGAGAGTGGCGCGCCCTGATTACCGTCAATTCGTGAAGTCATTACCGGTCTCCTGCAACACAGGGTTGGTTCCACCCGTCAAATCGGCAACCAGCCCTTCGGCCTTGAATCCCGCAAATTGCGCGGGATTCAACGGTTTTCCGCTCGCGGTCATCACCTCAAAATGTAAATGAGTGCCGGTAGCCCGACCGCTGTGCCCTGCCCGGCCGACGACCTGGCCCTCCCGCACGTCATCGCCAGGCGCGACGAGCGTCGTCGAGAGATGAGCGTACCGCGTCCGGATTCCGCCGGCGTGTTCAATCACCACGGTCTGGCCGTAGCCGCCCTCAGTACCCGCTGAAACGACTTTACCGGACGCGGCAGTCGGAACGTCCTGCCCGTAGGCCGCTCTGATGTCGATACCGCGATGGAACTTTGCCGCGCCGTGAAATGGATCGGCGCGCCATCCAAACCCGCTCGTGACCTTGCCCGTTGGGATCTCGATGGACGACGGAGCAGCGTAGGGCGGGTCTTGTTCTTTAGACCCGCCAACGTTGATGAACCCGCCATCCTTCTTCCCCTCCGGGTGCATCTTCTCGAGCGCCTGGAGCAGTTGCTGGCCAAGACCCAGGCCCTGCGCGCGCGTCAGATGGCCGGCGAGCTCCATGTCGATCGTGTCGAACATGGTCTCGGCGCCGTAGCCGCTCTCCTTCTCGTCCTCGTCAGCCCACGATCCGGCCTTGCGCATCTCCTTCAGCATCTGGAGCATGAGCATCGACTCGAACTCCTGAGCGACCCGCATCAGACGCTCGCGCTCCGGGCCCGGGCCGGCCTCGTCCTTTGGAGCGGCCTCGGCCCGCGCGCGCTGCAGCAGATCGCCGATGCTCTCGATGCTCACAGGATCACCAGATCGGCGCGCAACGCGCCGGACACTTTCAATGCCTGCATGATGGCGATGATGTCGCGCGGCGTGACACCAAGCGTGTTGAGCGCGCGAACGACATCTGCCAGCGTCGTACCTTCCTCGAGGGACACGAGCTGACGCGTTTCCTGCTCCGCCCCGACCTGCGTGTCGGGCGTCACCACCGTTCGCCCCCCGACCGAGAACTCGGTCGGCTGCGACACGTTGTACTGCGTCGAGATCCGGAGCGAAAGGTTGCCGTGCGCCACGGCGACAGGTCCGATCCGGACGTCGCCGCCCAGCACCACCGTGCCCGTCCGCTCGTTGATGACCACGCGAGCCATCGTGTCGATCGCAACCGGAAGCGGCTCGAGGCGGGCGAGCAGATCGGGGACGGTCGCGCGATATTCGTTGGGCACGCTGACGATGACCGTGCCCGCGTCGCTGACATGCGCACGGTCTCCGCCAAGCTCCACGTTGATCGCTTTGGCGATGCGTCCGGCGGAGATGAAGTCCGGGTCGCGCAAGGCGAAACGAAATTCGTCGGCCGGCGCTATCGCCGTCTGGCGCTCCACTTGGACGAGGCCTCCGCCCGGGACGCGGCCAACGGTCAGGTGATTGACTGCGATCGCGTTGCCTCCACCGCCCACACCAAAGCCGCCAATGGACAGTGGGCCCTGACCCAGCACCACGATCGCGCCGTCGGGACCACGAAGCGGCGTCGGCAACAGGGTGCCACCCTGCAGACTGCGCGCGTCGCCGATCGACGATGCCATGATGTCGATCCTGGTACCTGATTGTGCATACGGGCCGATCTCCGCCGTGACCATGACAGCCGCCACGTTTTCGATCTTGATTCCACCGGGAGGCACGGCCACGCCGAACCGTTCGAGCATGTTCGCTAGCGTCTGCGCGGAGAAGATTGTCTGGCGGCGATCGCCGGTCTTGTTCAGACCGACCACCAACCCATACCCGATCAGCGGCAGCGTCGTCGCCCCCTGGAGCGTCGTCACGTCCTTGAGGCGCGAAACGGCAATCGGCGGCGCCTGCTGCTGCGCGCCGACGGGATGCACCAGCGTCGCCATGATGACCGCCGCTACGGCGAGCGTTCGAATGTCGGTGCCCATGACCGACCAGTGATCAAGTTGTGCATGTCTCAGCACGAGAGTCTCCAACTCAGAAAATCTTGTTCAATACCCGGACAATCCAGCCCGGCTTGAGGTTGTCCTTCATCAGGCCGCGGCCGAAGTACCGGATCCGCATCTGCCCGACGGCCGTGGACGGAACGACGTTCCCTGGACGGATGTCCGCAGTCCGGACCACACCCGTGAGCACGAGGATCTGAATGTCGCCGTTGATGTCCACTTCGCGCACGCCTTCGAGAGCAAGGTCGCCATTCGGCAGCACTTCAATGACACGGGCCGAGAGCGTGGCCGACAGGTCACCGGTACGGGTCGTGCTGCCACCGCCCTTGAAGCTCGTGCTCGAATTGCCCGCGACAAGCGACGTCGGATCGAGCCAGTTGGGGTATGCCGATTCGAGTCCGAACAAATGGGTCAGCGATGCCGAAGCACTGCCGTTCTTGTCCAGGTTCGCGTCGGCCGATCCCACTGCGGAGATGCTCTCCACGACACGGATCGTGACCAGGTCGTTCACATGCCGCGCTCGCAAATCGCCGAGCAGACCGGTCATCCAGGTCGTGTCCGGCGCAGAAGTGGTCACCGGCAGCGCACGGGCTGCTTTCAAATAGCGCGCATAGAGCACGTCGTAGTTGTCGCTTTGCTTCTGCGTGGCTTCTTCTTTCTCCTGCCCTGCCATCGCTGGCGCGGTCACGAGCATCAGGCACAGCACCAACGGTCTCTTCATCGCACGATCTCCACGGACCCGGGTCCGGTAATGCGAGCCTTCAGGCTCTTGCGACTCTGCGGCATGAGCACGCGAATCAGATCACCGACGTGACCGCTGCCAGACGCGCGACCAACGCTGGTCAACGCGATGACGCCGGTCGATACGCTGACTCGAACCTCGTCGCCCGACTTGACGGCGGGCGGAACGATCACGGTGGCGCCGGTCAGGACCTCACCGGTCCTGATGTCGCGACGCGCCTGTGCGCCGACCATTTCGGTCGACGTCGGCAACCTGTCGAGCAGGATGTTCGTGAGCTCGACGTCAACGACTTCGATCGCATCGGCGGCGACGTTCTCACCCCGCGTCAACGCGCGGCTCGAACGCACAGCCGATCCGGTCACCTCCAACTTCGCGACGACTGATCCAGTTCGCGCACCGTTCTCGAAAAGAATGAAACGGATCGGCCGGCCAAGCCGCGATCCCGGTTCGGGTATGGCCTTCGGACCTTCGCACCGGACCTCCGTACCCTCGCACCGGACCCTCGCACCCTCGTCCCCTCGCCCCGTCGGACCGCTGAGCGCGAGCACTTCGACCCGCACTTCTCCCATCCGCTCCTGGATGGAGCGCTCGATCGCAGCCGGTACGGGACCGGTGAGCGCGACGCCGAGAGCGAGGAGGTGCAGCATCCGCGTTACCGGGACAGGTTGTTGATCTGCTGAAGCATCTCGTCGGCCGTGCGAATCACTTTCGAATTCGCCTCGTACGCGCGCTGGCCGAGAATCATGTTGACCATTTCCTCGACGACGCTGACGTTGGAGTCCTCGACGAATCCCTGCGCCAACGTGCCGAGGCCGTCGGTGCCGGGAACACCGTTGATCGGGTCACCAGATGCTGTCGTGATCGAGAAGAGGTTGCCGCCGAGCGCCATGAGCCCCGCTGGGTTCTGGAAATTCGCGAGTTCGATGTTGCCGACCTGCTGCGTCGCATCCTGATCGGCGAGCTTCACCGAGACGATCCCGTCTTTCGAAATCATCACGGTCACCGCGTTCTCCGGAATCGTGATCTGCGGCTCGATCGGGTAGCCATCGGCAGTCACGAGCTGGCCCTGCCCGCTCAGATGCAGATTGCCCGCGCGCGTGTAAGCTGTCTGGCCGCCCGTCAGTGTGACCTGCAGGAACCCCTGCCCTTCGATCGCGAGATCGAGCGGGTTGTTCGTCGCGCGCAGGTTGCCGGCGGTGAAGTTGCGTGCCGTTGCAACCGGGCGCGAACCGAGTCCGGCCTCGAGACCGGTGGGCGCCTCCGTGTCCTGCGATGTAGAGGTCCCGGGCGCCTTGATCTGCTGGTAGACGAGGTCCTCGAACTCGACGCGGCTCTTCTTGAAGCCGGTCGTGTTCACGTTGGCCAGGTTGTGCGCCACGTTGTCGATGTTGGCCTGCTGGGCGTTCATGCCGCTCGCCGCCGTATACAACGCTCGAATCATTGCTGAACCTTTCCCTCTGCCTGTCGATTTAAGTTGTAGGCCGGGTCCCGCTCGTCGGACCCGGCGGGTCTAAAGACCCGCCGCTACTTGCTTACTGCCTACTGCCTACCGCTTGCCGAGCTCCGAAATCGCCCGACCATCGATGTCGTTCATGAGCACCGAGATGCCCCTCTGCAACGCTTCGAACGATCGCGAGACCTCGGTCATCACCGCCACGCGTTCGACGACCGAGACGTTCGACTGCTCGAGCGACCTCTCGAAGATGCGCACATCCTCGGCTTCAGTCGCCTCGACGCCAGCCGGCGCCCGGAATCGCGTGCCCGTCTCACGAATGAGTGCGTCCTCGTCGTCGAACCTCACAACCTTCACCTTGCCGGCGTCGGTCCGATCGACGCGAATCGTGCCGTCGGCCATCACCGTTACCGGTCCCACCGGCAGGTGAATCTCTCCGCTGTCCCCCTGCACTGGCATGTCGTCCATCGTCGTCAGCAGGCCGTCGGGCTGCACCTTGAAGCTGCCCGCTCGGGTGTAACGCATGCCGCCCGCGGTTTCGATCTCGAAGAAGCCTGGCCCCTCGATCGCCATGTCCAGCTCGCGTCCGGTGGACGTAATCGTTCCAGGCACGAAGTTGGTCCGGCGTCCGCCCTGCGTGACGTCGATCGCCGAGTCGAGCGCCGACGCAAACGCGCGCCGCGACTCTTCGGTCGACGTGCGCTCGGTCTTGTAGCCGGCGGTGCCCACGTTGGCCAGGTCGGCAGCGAGCCGATCCAGGTCATCGAGGCGCATCCGCATGCCGCTCAGTGCGCTGTAAGCTCCGCCTGGCATCCTCTCTCCTCCTGCGCTGCAGTCACGAGCAGATCGCTGACGCGCTGCGGTGCCTGCACGCGCACCCAGCGATACGAATCGCAGTCCGCGTGACGCATCGTCACAGCGCGCTCATTCGCGGCCACTTCTGCCACGAGCGCCGCGGCGGCGCTCATGTTCTCCACCGTCAACGCCTGATGTGACTTCGCGTCCTTCTGCGCCGGCGTGTACGCGTCGAGCGCGCCCTGGAACACGCGATCGGTCACGAGATAGACCTCGGGCGTCCATCCAGTCAGTCGCATCAGCGCGCGCATCGCCGCCTTTGGCACAGGCGCCGCGCACACCACCGACAACTTCTTCAACACATCGTCTGCTTCGAACGGCACCAGGCCCAACGCACGGACCATCGCGGCTGGCATCGATCCCGGCGCCCGCTCGACGCGCGTCACGTCGAACGTCGACAGGTAGCTCACGCCAGCCTGCGCCGCGAGCGCCCGCAGCACGTCGTCAGGCGTGGAATAGCCAAGGTGCTCGAGTTGCGCGCCGATCTTGAGTCCCGTTTCCTTCGCCGCCTCGAGAGCCGCTTCGAGCTGGGGCTGCGTGACGACGCCCGCATGGCGAAGCAACACACCGAGCCTCAACGGCGGCAGTCCATTCGAGACACGCGCCCGCGTCCGGTCCTGATTCAGGCCCGCGCGCGCCGCTTGCTCCACACATGCGCGCGAGCAATACCAGAGCCCGTTGAACTGCAGCGCTCCCATTCTCATGACAGACGCACTGGCAAAACGCTCGACCGATGAGAGGTCAGGCCGCCAGCGGCCACATCTGTCGTCAGCGCACCGTGGCATGAGCTTTCTCCCGGCCTGCGACGGCGCCGGCCATCTGCAGACGCAGACGCACTTCGCTCTCGGACATCTGTTCCTTCGAGGCGATGTCCTGCACCGAACGTCCGCGCTTGGCGGCAGCCGACACACGACGCTGCGTCGCGACACGTGCCTTCGGCTTGGCCGCCGGCTTGTTCGCTCCGCTGAGGCGCTCGATCTCCTGGGCGACGTCGCGCAGCCCGCCTTCGACCGTGTCAGTCAAGAGCGAGATGCCGGATGTCAGATGCGCGAGGCGATCGCCGAGAGCGGAGAGCTTTCGATGCTGCAACACGTGCATACGACATGACAGCGCAAGCGCCAGCGCCAGTAGACCCGCACCAGACCACACATAGATCTCCACGACTACGCCTCCATCGAACGCACACGTTCACGCTGACTGACGACATCCAGAATGCGGATGCCATAGCTGCCCCCAACGATCACCACTTCTCCACGAGCCACCACGCGGTTGCTGACCAGCACTTCGACGGGATCGTCTGGCGAGCGCCCAAGGTCGATCACCGACCCCGGCCCGAGCCGGGTCAGCGTCTTCAACGGAAGCTCGGTCCTGCCAAAGCGCACGACGAGCGGAAGATCGATGTCCAGGATCACGTCGATCCGATCGTCGAGCTTCTCTTCGGGCACCTCTGCGAGCCTCGCGGGCGCCGATGATGGCTTCGCAACTGGTCTCGGCCCGGTGGCCGGCTTCGCGGCAGGTGCCTGCCCCACGGCGAGATCGCCCCACGTCGTCACCGACAACGGAGCAGACATCTTGTCGGACGCGATGGCGTGTGCGTTCCATTCACCTTCAGGAACGTGCCCCTCGCCTGGCGTGACGTTGACGACCGCGAGCTTTGCGCCACGCGCCACCGGCTTCAGCGACAGCGCGCTGACCGCCTGCGCAAGCACCTCGCGAATGGTGTCGAGCAGCGCCTCGTCGGGGATGTCGCCCTCGATGCCGGTCATCAGTCTGGTGATTGCGCTCGCACCATCGTGATCGAGCACCACGGTGATCGATCCGTTGACTTCCCCCCTGGCGCTGACATCCGCCACCCACTGGCGACCTGTGGCCGGTACACCCGCCGACACGGTTGCCGGCGCGTCGATGGTCGTCCCGACGACGATGCCCAGCTCTTCGACAAGCGCGGCGAATATCTCCTGATTCAGCGCGGCGGTCATGCGGCGGCTCCCTGCTGCAGTGGCGTCTTCGACTCGATCAACACGCCCGCGGTCGTCCCGTGCTGCGTGAGGCGGCCGCCGTACCGGCGGACCTGACCGATGTGCACGTCAACCGGCTGCGTCACAGCGTGTCCCAGCGACAGCACGTCGCCAGGCTTGAGCGCGATGAGGTCGCGCGCGGGCAGCGTCGTCTCGAGCAGTGCGGTGACCGGCAGCGGCACGCGCCCCAGGTTGGCCTGCAGCCACGCTTCCTCGTCTGGCGTCGGCTGCTTTCTCGTCCGCTGCCATCCCTGCTCGAAGGCCTCGCCGATGGCTTCGATCGCGGCAGCGGGAATACAGAAGTTCACCATCCCGCGCGTGTCGCCGATGCGGATGTCGAACACGAGCAGAATCACGATTTCTGTCGGGCCGGTCACCTGCAGCATCTGCGGCCGTGTCTCGCGCGCCTGAATCTTGAACTCCATGTTCGTGACCGCGCGCCACGTTTCCGTCAGGTTGTCGAGCATCAGGTTGACGACCGAGTCGACGACGTTCTGCTCGATGAGCGTAAGCGCGCGATTCGGTCCGGGTGTCTGCCCGTTGCCGCCCAGCAACCGGTCCACCATCGTGAATGCGACCGACGGATTGATCTCGAGGGCGCCGACGCCGTCGAAGAGGCTCAGGCTCACGGCGTAGAACGCCGTGGGGTCGGGCAGCGACATCAGGAATTCCGAGTACGCGAACTGTTCGACCGAGACGATGCTGACCTCGGTCATCGCACGAAGGAACGCAGACAGCGACGTCGAGACGTTGAGCGCGAAGCGGTCGTGCAGGAAGTGCAGCGAGCGGAGCTGGTCCTTCGATACGCGGTCCGGGCGGCGGAAGTTGTAGCTGACCACGTCACTCGACGCCCCGGCATCGACCGGCCCACTGTGCCGCCCGATGACGGCCGCTGCCGACGAGGCCAGCAGCGCGTCGATTTCGTCCTGCGACAGAATCTTGCTCACGCGCGTGCCTCCGCGATGCCGAGCGAGCGGCGCAGCAGCGTCCGCAGCCGTGAAATCGCCAGCGCGCGCAGCTGACTCACACGCGACTCACAGACGCCGATGACCTCGCCGATCTCCGCAAGGGTCAGCTCTTCCTGGTAGTACAGCGCCAGAATCTGACGCTCACGTTCGGGCAACTCCTCGATCGCCTGCGCCAGATGGGTCTTGAGCTCTTTTCGCTCCAGCTGGGTCACGGCGTCTTCAGACGCGTCGATGCACAGCTCGATGAGCGGCGTTCCGTCCGGCGTCGGCGCGTCGAGCTGACGGACCGAGCCGACTTCGAGCGTGCGGAGCTGTTCGAGCGCCTTCTCATAGGCAGGCACCGACAGATCCATGGCGTCCGCGATTTCCTCTTCGCGTGGCTCGCGACCGAGGCGATGGCGCAGCGAGGCGATCGCCGTATCCATCTCGCGCCGCATGCGGCGCAACGAGCGCGGCGCCCAATCGAGCTCTCGCAGCGCGTCGAGCATGGCGCCGTTGACGCGGCGGCGGGCGAACGCATCGAACGGCACACCGGTTGACGGACGATATCGCGTTGCGGCGTCGATCAGCCCCAGTACACCGACGCTAACCAGATCGTTCATCTCGACCTGCGACGGCAGCCGCTGCGCCAGCCGCTGCGCGAGCGTCTTCACGAGCGGGACGTGCTCCATGACAAGACGATCGCGAGCATCCATATCGGGAGCCGGCGTCTTTACGGTCGCGGATGTTTTCACGCGCACTGCTGTGGACACCTTGTCGCGCACTCGTAAACCTCCGTGGGTCCTTCCGAGACCGACGCGCCGACGGCCAGGCGCAGGCCACCGGGGCCGCGGCCAAGGCCCGCCAGACGCGAGGCCAATATCCGGTAGCAGCGGCTGGCCGCTGCCTGTGGCAAGTGGTCAACAACCGCACGCTGCACGAGCACTGATTCGCGCACGGCACGGTCCTCGGCGATGAAACCGTAGTAACGAAGGCTGCGACCGAGGAAGCGGGTTGCCGCCACATCGAGTTGCTTGAATGCCAATCCCGCTTCATCGCCATCACGAACCGAATTGACGACCACGCCAATCTCGGTCCCAGGCGACGTCTGCGTCAGAACCTTGGCGGTCGCATAGGCGTCGACGACAGCCGATGGCTCGAGCGACGTGACGAGCGCGACGCGCTCGGCGAGTCGCAGGGTTTCGACGACGTTGTCGGAGATGCCCGCCGCGGTGTCGATGAGCAGAAAGTCCAGGCGGCTCGCGAACAGATGCAGCGCCTCGCGCAGCGTGGTGCGCTGAGCGGAGGTCATCGAGGTGATCGACTGCAGACCCGAGCTCGCCGGAAGCACTTCGACCCCGAGCGGCCCGCGCACCACGACTTCCGCGAGCGTCTTCTCGCCAGTGAGCAGGTGGCCAATGTGGCTGTCGGGTGTCAGGCCGAGCATCACGTCGATGTTGCCGAGCCCGAAGTCGGCGTCGATGAGCCCGACGCGGTAGCCGAGACGCGCGAGCGACAAGGCCACGTTCACGGTGACGTTGGTCTTGCCCACTCCTCCCTTGCCGCTCGTCACGGCAAGCACGTTTGCGATACCGGCGTTCGTGTTCACGCGACCGCTCCTTGCACCATCTCGCCCATCACCCAGTCGGCGAGCACGGATGCGCTCACACGCTGCAGGTCGGCCGGCACGTTCTGACCGGTACCGAAGTACGACAACGGCAGGCGGCGTTCGCGCAGCACGCCGACCAGCGGGCCGATCGTTTCTGCTTCATCGAGACGGGTCAGCACCACGCGCGCTGGACGCGCGTCCGCGAATCGATCGATGAGCCGCTCGGCGGACTTTGCGGTCGTCGCAGCCGGAATCACCAGATGCGTTCGCACATCGCTTCGCGCGCCGAGCACACGAAACATGTCCTTCGCCATGTCGTCTGACGGCGATCGACCCGCGGTGTCGACGAGCAGCGGGCATCTGATGCCGTCGAGCGCGCGGGAGAATTCGTCCGGCGTGCGCGCAGCGACGAACGGCGCGCCAAGGATGTCCGCATAGAGGCGGAGCTGCTCGATCGCACCAACGCGGAAGCCGTCGGCCGCCAGCAGCATCAGCCGCTGGCCGTGGCGTGCACGTTCCTGCGCAGCGATCTTCGCGATCGTCGTTGTCTTACCCACACCAGGAGGCCCGACGAACACCTGGATGGGTGCGTAGGCCTCGTCGCCCGCTGCAATCGCCGTGAGCTCGCGCGCGAGCGTTTCTTTCAGGCTCTCAGTGTCTGCCGCACGGCGGCGGTTGACCGGGTGCGACATCGCGATCTCGCGCGCCAGG
Source organism: uncultured Acidobacteriota bacterium (assembly GCA_963772955.1). GTDB lineage: Bacteria > Acidobacteriota > Vicinamibacteria > Vicinamibacterales > UBA2999 > Gp6-AA40. The sequence goes on from CAVYZF010000004.1 coordinate 331,616, forward strand.
TCCGCGGCAAGTCCGCCGGCCTCAAGCCGAGCGGCGATCTGGTCGATTGCTCTGTCCGAGCGCGAACGGCGCGGGGCCGCAACCGCAATCGGCTCCGGGTCGACGTGTCGGCTCTCCGGCACCGCCGGCCGCTCTGCCGCCGCAGTGACCTCGATTTCCCGGCCTCCGATCATCCCGCGCATGCCTGCCGCGGTGACCTCGCGGGTCGACAGCACGAGGGCGTCCGGACCCAGTTCTTCCCGGATCGCACGGAGTGCGTCTTTGAGCGTTGGCCGGCGATAGCGCTTCAAATGCATATCAGTCGAGGGTCGCAATCGAGACAACCGGAATGTGCGCGGGCACTTCGTTGTGCGAGAGCACCCCGAGGTGCGGGAGCACTCGCGCGAACAGCCTCCACAAATGAGGCCGCAGCGTTGGAGAACACAAGAGCACGGGTTGTGCCACGGCCTGTTCGAGGGCGCGGGCGATGCGTGAGGCGATGTTCTGCGCCTGTTGCGGGTCGAGGGCCAGAACTGCACCGTGGTCTGTCCGGACCAGCGACGCGAGGAGCCGTTCCTCCAGCACCGGTGCAACTCCGATCACCGGCAGCTCGCCCTTCTCTGTTTGATAGGGCCGGCAGATCGCCCGGCCAATCGCCGCGCGGACCGATTCGTTGATCGCATCCGAATCCTTGGTGACTGCCGCGGCATCCGCGATCGCTTCGAGGATTGTCGGCAGGTCACGCACCGGCACGCGCTCGCGCAGCAGTTGTCGCAGGACGCGCTGAATCTCGCCGAGCGAGACGAGCTTCGGCACGAGGTCTTCGACCAGTCGCGGCGACGATTGCGCAACCTGGTCCACCATTTCCTTGACTTGCTGACGGCTCAGGAGATCCGGCAGGAACGCTCGGATGGTTTCTGACAAGTGGGTCGAGAGCGCGGTGGTCGCATCGACCACGGTGTAGCCAGCGGCCGACGCGGCTTCGCGCAGGTCCTGCGCAATCCATGTCGCGGGCAGGCCAAACGCCGGCTCCTTTGTTTGCGTGCCTTCGATCGCTCGTGTGACAGAGCCCGGGTTGATGGCGAGCAGTCGCTCTGGATACAGCTCGCCACGAGCGACTTCAACACCCTTCACGAGGATGCTGTACGCACGGGGCCCGAGTTGCAGGTTGTCAGCGATGCGAACTGGTGGAACGACGAGCCCGGTCTCGGTCGCGATCTGCTTGCGAATCGATCGGACCCGCGTCAGGAGCGTCCCGTTCTGACGCTCGTCGACGAGGCTGACGAGTGCATATCCGACGTCCACGCCGAGGGGATCGACGCTGACCGTGGGCTCTTGCGCGTCTGCGCTGGTGGTCGCTGATTCAGTCGTGACGTCCTCCGTCGGCCGGGTCCGCACGGCGTAGGCCGCTGCACCCAGCACGGCCGCGACGGTCAGGAACGACAGCTTGGGCAGGCCCGGGATCATCGCGAGGAACGTGAGCACGCCAGCCGCGATGCCAAGCGGACGGGATCGCTCGAGCAACTGCACCGCAACCTCTTCACCGAGGTGCGATTCGGCGGCCGCCCGCGTCGTGATCAGACCGCCGGCCATCGACACCAGCAGCGCGGGGATCGACGTGACGAGGCCCTCGCCCACTGTCAGGATCGTGTAGGTTTCCGCCGCGGTCGCCAGGTCGAGACCGTGCTGAAACACGCCGATGATCAGCCCCGCCACGATATTGACGGCGGTGATGAGCACGGCTGCCAGCGCGTCGCGCTGCGTGAACCTGATCGCACCGTCCATCGCGCCGTAGAAGTCGGCTTCGCGCCGGAGTCGATCGCGTCGATCGCGCGCCTCGGTGTCAGTGATCGCACCCGACGACAGGTCCGCGTCGATCGCCATCTGTCGCCCAGGCAACGCGTCCAACGTGAACCGTGCCGTGACTTCCGAGATGCGGACCGCGCCGTGGTTGATGACGATGTACTGAATCGCGATGAGCACCAGGAAGACGACAATGCCCACGACGAAGTTGCCGCCGACCACGAACTGGCCGAAGGCCATGATGACGTTGCCGGCCGCCTCGATTCCGTCACCACCGTTGAGCAGCACGAGTCGAGTGGAGGCCACGTTGAGCGACAGGCGGATCAACGTGAGCAACAGCAGCAATGACGGGAAGACCGAGAAATCCACCGGTTGCCGGACGTAGATGGCGGTGAGCAGCAGCACCACCGCGAGCCCGATGTCGATCGACAGCAGCAGGTCGAGCAGGATCGTCGGCAGCGGGACGATCATCAGCAGCACGACCGCCATCACGGCGATCGGCGCGATCAGGTGAGTGGCGCGATTGGGCGTGCGAGTAGTCGCCATATCAGAGCATCAGCTGCTTGATCCGGACCAGATACGCGAGCACTTCGGCGACGGCGCCGAAGAGTGGGGCCGGAATGGTCTGGCCGATCTCGGCGGTCTTGAAGAGCGCCTGCGCGAGCGGCTTGTTTTCGATGATCGGAATGCCGTGCGTGCGCGCCTCTTCACGAATGCGCAGGGCCACGTGGTCCGCGCCCTTGGCGAGCACCATCGGGGCCGCCATCTTGTCGCGGCGGTATTCGAGCGCGACGGCAAAGTGTGTGGGGTTGGTGATGACGACCGTCGCGCGGGCGACGTCCTGCATCATCCGGCGGCGCGCCATCGTCAGCTGCGCCCGTCGCACGCGCCGCTTGTTCTCGGGGCTGCCCTCCATCATCTTGTGTTCGTCCTTGATCTCCTGCTTGCTCATCTTCAAGGAGGAGGTCAGGCGGTACTTCTGGAGCGCGTAGTCGCCGAGGGCGAGGACACCGAGCGCCCACGCCACGCGCCACAGCAGCGTGTCGCCGTGCGACCAGGCCAGCGCCGCGGCGCCGAGTGGCGTCAGCCACGCCATCTGCGGCGCCTCGTTCATCGCGCCTTCGACGACCCGCCACGCGAGATAGGTGATGACGGAAACGGAGATGAGCGTCTTCAGCGTATCGGCGCCCGACTGCTTCATCCCGAACCGCTTGAAGCCGCTGGCAGGATTGAGTCGGGACCAGTTGAACTGCAGTGCGTTCGGCGCGAACACCCACCCGCCCTGGAAGCCGTGCATCGCCACACCCACGGCCATCGTCGCCAGCGCGATCGGCCCGACGAGGAGCGCAAGGAGGCCAGCGCCCTGAATCACGCGAGTGTTGATGTCGCCGGCGGAGATCGCCTTGAGCGGCGCGTCGCCGAAATGCGCGAGGTCGGACGCGAGATGCTCTGCGAGGCCGGTCAGCAGCCGGCTTCCCAGCTTGGCGAGCGCAACTGTCGCCGCGACTGACGCCGCCGCGAGCGCAAGATCACGGCTGCGTGCAACCTGCCCTTTCTCACGGGCTTCGCGCAGCCGTTTTGCTGTGGGTTGCTCTGTGCGCTCTTGCGACATGGCTCTACTTGAACGCCGCCGCGAGAGAGAGTCCGAGGTCCACGGTTCGTTCCGACACGCTCGCGATCACCTGCGGGACGGTGCCGACGATCGCCGCCAGCACGAGCAGGCCAACCACGAGTCGCACGGGGTAGCCGACGACCATGAAGTTCAACGAAGGCGCAGAGCGGGACACGAGACCGACGGCGAGCTCGACGATGAGCAGGACCAGGACCATCGGTGCGGCCAGCCGCACACCGACCGTGAAGATGAGGCCGAGCATCTGACGGACGCCGGTCACGATCGATGCGTCCACGTGTCCGCCGCCGATCGGCAGCCCTTCGTAGGACGCCACCAGCGCGCGCAGGACCTGGTGATGGCCGTTGATCGCGAAGAACGCGAGCAGTGCCAGCAGACCGTAGAGCGACGTGATGACCGAGTTGCGGGCACCGCTCGCCGGATCGATCGTCGCAGCGTATGAGAAACCGATCTGGTATCCGCTCAGGTGTCCACCGAGCTCGGCCGCGGCGACCAGCGCGCGAACCGCGAGACCGAGCGAGAGGCCGACGACGACTTCACGCGCGATGATGAGCGTGAGCGAAACGTCGCTGTCCGCCGGCGGCACCGCAACTGTTGGTGCAAGCACGAGAGCCAGGAGCACCGTCAGGGCGACCTTCACTGGTGCCGGTGTGTACGAGCCGCCGAGTACCGGCGCCACCATCACCAGCATCCCCGGACGTACCAGGAGCAGCCCGAACCTGACCACCAGGGACAGATCGATCACCGGATGAACTCCGGGAGCCGGAAGACCAGGTCACGCGAGAACCCGGTGACCACGCGAAGAATCCACGGGAACGTCAGCGCGAAGACCGCGAAGATCGCCGCCGCACGCGGGATGAATGCCAGGACGTTGTCCTGGATCGACGTCACCGTCTGGAAGATGCTGACGAGCACACCGGCAACCAGCCCGGCGAGGAGCATCGGCAGGCTCACCATGATCGCGATCTCGATCGCCTGACGCACGATTCCGACAACGACGGATTCGGGCATGGCTACACAAAGCTCCTGACGATGGACCCGACCACGAGATTCCAGCCGTCAATCATCACGAAGAGCAGCACCTTGAACGGCAGCGACACCATCGCCGGCGGCATCTGCAACATGCCCATCGACAGCAACGTCGTCGACACGACGAGGTCGATGAGCAGGAACGGAATGAAGAGGAAGAAGCCCATCTGGAAGCCGGTCTTCAGCTCAGAGATGACGTATGCGGGGATGACGACGCGCATCGGCAGCTCGGAAGCGGTCTTGGGCTTCTCGATCTTCCCGAGCTCGATGAAGAGCGCGAGATCGGCCTCGCGCGTCTGCTTCAACATGAAGTCGCGCAGCGGTGGCGCACCGAGTTGAAGCGCCTCGGTCACGCTGACCTTCCCGGCCATCGCCGGCTCGAGCGCGACTTCATTGATCTGCGCGCCCACGGGGGCCATCACGAACATCGTCAGGAAGAGCGAGAGGCCGATCAGAATCTGGCTCGACGGCATTTCCTGCGTGCCGAGCGCCTGGCGGAGGAAGTGAAAAATGATGGTGATCCGCGTAAACGAGGTCATCGTCACGAGGATCGCCGGCAGGAACGAAATCAGCGTCAGGAGAAGAACGACCTGCAGCGGAGCCGAGATCGTGCCGATTCCGTTTACCTGGAGATCGACGTTATTCACTTACGGGCACCAGGACAGTTGTTCACTTGCTGGCACCAAACACTTCGTGGACGGCCGTTCCAGCTCGGAGCTCCGTGACGAGTGAAATGTTGGTGCTGGTGAGACCGAGCAGCAGCCTCCGTCCTTCAACTGAGACGATCACGAGCGAGCGGCGCTCACCAAGCGGAATCGCCGTCTCCACCGCGACCGGCTTGCCGCCTGCGGCAAATCGCGCGAGCGGCCCACGGCGCACGAGCCACGCCAATCCGCCCACGAGCGCGAGCACGATCAGCGTCGCGAGGAACGTGTTCATGCCGAGGTCTCCGCGCTTGGCGGCACAGCGATCTCGGTCAGACGGACGGCGGTGCTGTCGTCGATGATGACGACCTCGCCGTGAGCCACGAGCACACCGTTCACCACGACCTGCATGTCACCACCGGCTGACTGCTCGAGGCGGATGATGCTTTGCCGCTTCATGTGCAGACAGTCGCGGACCGAAATCGTCGCGGTCCCGAGCCACACGTCGACGTTGCACGACACGTCGCCGAGCGCCTGAAGATCGGCGCTACTGAACAACGAATTCGACGAAGAGGACATCAGTTACCTTCAGTTCTTCGGAGGTCTCGGCCACGCGCTCCGCGATCGCCTTCTTCAGTTCCTCTTTCCCTTCGGGCGTCACGAGCGGCGCGGCATATTGCAGCGAGAGCAGTTCGAGAATCGCGGCGCGGACGCGGGCGTTGATCACGGCGTCCTCTTTCATCTCGGCCGCCTGTTCCTCATCCCAGGTGAGGAGCTTCAGGTTCACACGCAGGAATCGCTTGCCGCTTTCATCGGCGAGGTTCACGACGAATGGCTCCATGTCGACCACGCCGGACTTCGGTGGCTTCTCTTCCTTCGCAGGAGCCTCGCCGCCGACTTGAGCCGCGCGCTTCGAGTACATCCAATAGGCACCTGCGCCTCCACCGGCCAGCAGCACGAACACGACCGCGAGGATCGGAATGAGCTTCGATTTCTTCTGTGGCTTGCCTGCGGCGGCGGTCTTCTCGGTCTTTTCAGCGTCTGACATGGTCGTGTCCCGTCCTGCCGCTGAGGGAGCAATCAGGGTGCCGCGCTGTTGAGGCTGATTCCCGCAAGAACAGGCCTGTTTTTGCGAATTGTCAAGACGTTGAGCCGACGACCTGTCGGGTCGCCGTCACTGGGCTGTTTGGTGGATGGTGGTTAGTGCAGGGTGGTGTTCATGGTTCGCTGTGCGAGTTCATGCAGTTTCGAATATGAAACCCGAACCGGACCACCGACCACCAACCACCTACCACCCACCATTTCACACTACGACTTCGAAGATAGGCTGCTCGGCTTCACGCTTCTGCGCCTGTCGCTTTCTCGACCGCTCTCGCTGGCCTTGATCGTCGGCCTGCTGACGCTGAGCATCGGGCTCGACGTCGAACTGATCGAGGCGCAAGTTGTGTTCGGCGAGCGCGCTGCGCAGCGTGTCCTGCTGCGACTCGAGCCACTGCCTGACGGCAGGGATGTCGGCCTGCACGTTTGCCTTGAGACCGCCGTTCTCGACTCGCAGCGAGATGGAGACCGAGCCCAGGTGCTCGGGTTTGAGCCTGAGAACTGCTTCACCAATGCCGTCACGAAACTGCATTCGCATCGACTGCACGACTTGCAGCTGGATGTCTTGCTCATTCGGCATCGCCGGAGTGTTCGGCAGCACGTTTCCACCGGGCGACGCGAGGAGGCCTGATACACGCGCGTCGTTCTGGGCCGGCGCGACGAACGCGAACGCCGGATTGGCTGAATGGTGACCGCGCGCTGCAGCCAGCTGCGGCAACTGCTCGCGGATCCACTCACCGAATGACGGCTGACCATCACCGTTCTGATTCGACGACTGGGTGTTCTCTCCCGCCGCTGCTGGTGCGACTGCGGGCGCGATCGCGCGCTCGATTGCACGCGCGAATCGGGCGGCAACACCCTTCGGACTCGGGGCCGGCTCATTCGATGTGTCGCTCGATGAGGCTTCGGCTCGCGGGGAGACACGTTCGGCAACAGTGCTCTGTACCGCGCCGATCGCCGTCGCCCCCGCGACTGGTTTTGCTGCCTCGTTCGTCTCGGCGCTCTTCGCCACCGGCGCCGGCGTCGTCCTGGCTTCTTTGCCCGGCTTCGCCGTCGGCTCCGCCGCGATCGCTTCCTTCGACGCAATCGCGGTCGTTTGTTCAATCTTCGTGTCTGCCGCGACCCCTCCAGGGCGAACGTCGCTGGCGATCCTCACTGGCTGACCGTCAACTGCCGGAATCACCGGCGCGGGGGTCTGGTTGGCCAGCGCCAACTCCGTCTGCTTCGTCTCAGCGGGTTTCGGCGCCTCATCGTCGACACAGGACTTCACATCAGGCGACGCTGCGACGTCGGGCCGAGGCACATCCACCACGTCCGCCGCGATGTCTTCGGCGATCGCTTCGACGCTCGTCGCGCCACCGTCCTCGATCGCCACGAGGTCCTGCGGGATCACGGACGCGAACGGGACAACGACGGGTACCGTCAACCACTCGTCGCCAATGAGACCGTCCTCGTCTGCCTCGTCGGCGGACGTCGACTCGTCCTGATCGTCGGCCACTGCGTTGAGCAGGTCAGCAAACGAGCCAGGAGCCTTCCCCGCTTCTGCTGACGCGCCGTTTGATTCATTCGCGGGCGCGGCGTTCGCCGCCGCGCCCGACACGATATCGATCTGCATGAATTACCGCTTCAGATTCAAGGTATCCATCAGGAGTTCGTCGGAGACCGTGATCGTCTTCGAGTTCGCTTGATAGCCGCGCTGGGCGAGGATCATCTGCGTGAACTCCTGCGCGATGTCCACGTTCGACTGCTCGAGCGCCGATCCGATCAGCGTGCCGCGGCCACCGGTGCCGGCGACGCCGACGTTCGGGATGCCCGCCGCCTGGCTTTCGCCGTAGCGATTCGATCCCATCTTCACGAGACCCTTCGGGTTGTTGAAGCTGGCGAGCGAGAGCTGGCCAACCGCCACGGTCTGACCGGCACCGAATGTCGCGACGATCGAGCCGTCCGCGGTGATCGCGATGCTGTCGATCATGCCGGCCGCCGCACCGTTCTGGCTCTTCGACGAGGTCGCCGAGGGCGACGCGTAGCCGGTGAGCGAGACGACGCCATTCGGATCGACGAGATCCCACGAAATCGTGCTTGCCGTGGCACCCGTGACCCAGGCGGGAGTGGTAAACGAGAGGTCGGCGACAGTCGGCGTCGCGCCACCGCCCGTTGCCGGAGCCGTGGGCGTTACCGTGGCGATATTGCCCTGACCGTCGAAGGCCACCGAGCCAGCGCCGAGCACGAACGGCGTGCCGGCCGTTCCGCCGGTCACTTCGCCACCATCAACGGTGATCTGGAAGTTCCAGCCGGCCGCTGTACGTGTGTAGGCGACGGTCATGACGTGCGACGCGCCGACCGAGTCATAAATCTGCACTGGCGTATTGAACGCCGTGCCTGGGATTGCGTTCACGTCGAGGTTGCTCAACGTGCGGAACGAGCTCGTCGCGACCGGCGATCGCAGCACGCCAGGCGGAACGACGATGTCCGTCGGCTGGCTGGTCGTGATGATCTGAGCGGTCACCGGGTCGGTCGCCGTGTATCCCTGCACCTTGAAGCCATCCGGCGTCACGAGCGCGCCGTCGCTGTTCAGGCTGAAGTTGCCCGCGCGCGTGTATGACAGGCCGTTGTCACCGCGGACGACGAAGAAGCCGTTGCCCTGGATGGCGACGTTGGTCGCTTCACGCGTATTCTCGATCGCGCCCTGGCTGAAGATCGGCGAGATCGATCCGGTCACGACACCGAGGCCGACCTGCATCGGGTTGGCGCTCGATCCGCCAACGGTCTGACTGACGAGATCCATGAACGTCACGGCGCTCGACTTGAAGCCGATCGTGTTGATGTTCGCCAGGTTGTTTCCGATCACCGCCAGGTATTGCCCGTTCGCGTTGAGACCGGAGAGACCGGCCGAAAATGAACCGACAGCCATTTACTTAGCCCTTTCAGATGCAGGAGGCACACCCAGCGCCGTTCCGATTGCATCGAGCGTTGTTTGAATCTGGGTCAACTGTTCGAGCGAGCTGAACGACGCAAGCTGCGCGATCATTTCGCCATTGTCCTGGGGCGCCGTCGGATCCTGATGGGACAGCTGCGTGGTCAGCAGCTGCAGGAATGCGTCGCGACCCAGTTGGTCTTTCCGCTTCGGTGTGTCGACAGCGTTGTTGGTGCTGCCGTTGGTGCCGGAAGTCTGCGGAATCACGTTCTGCTCCTTTGCGCCGATTCCCGAAGAGCCGCAACATGGCGCAATGTCGCGAGCACGTCGATCTGTTTCTGTTCTTCGGCAGTGACCGCGTGGTCCCACGCGCGTCGTGCCTTGTCGCGGAAGCGTTCGAGCGCTTCGACGCGCTGGCGCGCCTTCTGTGCCGCCAGCGATGCCCGAGTCACATCACCTTCCCGTGCCGCGACGTCCGCCGCGCACACGGCCCGCTCGTGCTCCAGACGAAGAATCCAAGACTGGTGCCACTGCCAGCGCGCGGTATCGATCGTCCCGCGCATTTCACGCGCGCCTTGCTCGCGTGCAGCGATGATTCGCGCGTCGGCTTCGGTTCGGACCTCTTCTGCGGCCCGCAAATCGAGCATCGCGCGCGCGAGCACTCGTCGCGTCTCGTCGTACTCACGTTGCCGAAGGTCGATCGCCGCCTGTGCACGGAAGCGAAATGGCTTCACGTCAGAGTGTCTCCAAAGAAGCCACGGCGTCGGTGAAGCCACAGAGGCTGCCGGCGTCCTGACACAGGAACGCGTCGATCGCATCGCGCTTCGCGCGCGCCTGATCGATGCGCGGATTGCTGCCGGCGACATACGCGCCGACGCTGACCAGATCTTCACTGTCGCGGATCGCCGCCATCCATTCACGGACCTGCCCGGCCTTCTGGCGATGCGTGACGTTGGTGACGTCAGGCATCGTTCGGCTGACGCTCTGCAGGATGTCGATCGGTGGATAGTGATGGCGCGACGCCAGGTCGCGCGAGAGCACGACGTGGCCGTCGAGGATCGAACGCACGGCATCGGCGACCGGCTCGTTGTGATCGTCCCCGTCGACGAGCACGGTGTACATGCCGGTGATGCTGCCCTTTCCGCGGACCGCACCTGCGCGCTCGAGCAGTGCCGGCAGCAACGCAAACACCGAAGGCGTGTATCCCTTTGTCGTTGGCGGCTCGCCCGCGGCCAGGCCGACTTCCCGTTGTGACATCGCGAACCGCGTGACCGAATCCATGAGCAGCAACACGTTCTTGCCCTGGTCCCGGAAGTACTCCGCGATCGACGTCGCTGCGTACGCCGCGCGCATCCGCAGGAGCGGCGGGTTGTCGGACGTCGAGACCACCACAACGGCCTTGCGCATGCCTTCTGGCCCGAGGTCGTGATCGATGAAGCTGCGGACCTCTCGACCGCGCTCGCCTACCAGCGCGAGGACGATCACATCGGCAGCCGTGCCGCGCGTGATCATGCCGAGCAGCGTGCTCTTGCCGACGCCGCTGCCGCCGAAGAGACCGATGCGCTGGCCACGGCCGCACGTCAGCATCGCGTCCATGGCGCGTACGCCCGTGCCGAGCGGCGCGATGACCGGATCGCGATCCATCGGGTTGAGCGGCGTGGGAAACAAGGGATAGCGCGCGTCGGTGCGCAGCGGCAGGCCATCGAGCGGCTTGCCCAGCGCGTCGATGACGCGGCCCAGGAGACTTGGACCGACGCCCACGGACACCGCACCTGCGCGAGCGACGATGCGATCGCCGGGGCGGACGCCTGCGGTGTCGCCCAGCGGCACCGTCAGCAGCGTCCCTTCGCGAAAGCCAACCACCTGCACCGGCAGCGGCGGCGCGTCCGGCGAACCAATGACTTCACAGATCTCACCGACGCTCGCGCGCGGACCCGCCGACTCGATGAGCAGTCCAACCGTGCGAATCACACGGCCCGATGGCGGCGTGGTGTCGATCTGATCGACGCGGGCGATGTAGTGGCTCAGCGAGAACGCGGCAACCGAGCTCATGCCGCCGCACCGAGGAGCGCGCGCGCGATCTCGTGGATCTGTCCGTCGACACCGGCGTCCATCGCGCCGAACTCGGACTCCACGCGGCAACCGCCACGTCCGACCCTGGCGTCGGCGACCACGGTCACGTGAGTACCGGTCCACTGCGCCGATCGCACGGCGGCTGTCGCTTCGAAGTCTTCCGGGCTGAGCCGAACGGTCACTTGCGCGCTCTCGCCCAGGCGATCGAGGGCCACTCGCGCCATCGCGATAAGCAAATCGTGATCGATCGAGACCTCGCGGTGCACGACGCGGCGCGCGATCGCCAGCGCCAGCTGCACCATCTGCCGCTCCGTCTCGTGGATCATCTGCTGGCGGAGGGTCGTCAACTCCTCGAGCGTCTCGGTGAGACGACGAAGCATGGCCTCGGCGCGTTGAGCCGCCGCCTCGCCTCCTGCCCGTTCACCCTGCGCAAAACCCTTCGAGAATGCATCGCGCTCGAGCGCGGCGAGTCGCGCGTTGAGCGCAGCCTGATCGTCCCCCTCCGCCGTCGCCGCTGCAGGTGCCGCCGGTCGATTCTGTGCGCGTGGCAACACCGCAGGAGCGGCATCCGATCCCGCCCACGAGAAGGGATGCACGCCAAGGGGGTCGATGCGGCGGGCTCTAGACGACATACGCCTCGCCAGCCGCTGCTCCGGTGGAGATCACGCCCTCTTCCTCGAGCTTCCTGGCGATGGCGACGACATCCTGCTGCGCCTTTTCGACGTCGCGCAGGCGCACGGCGCCGAGCACTTCCATCTCTTCGCGCAGCATCTCGGCCGCGCGCTTCGACATGTTGTCGAAGAATCGCGCCCGGATCTCTTCGCTCGCGCCCTTGAGGGCGATCGTGAGCGCCTTCTTGTCCGCGCGTTGAACGATCTCGCGCATGCCGTTGTCGTCGACGTGCACCAGGTCGTCGAACACGAACATGAGGTTCCGGATCGACACCGCGAGATCCGGTCGCTTCGCCTCAATGGCTTCGAGGACCGGTCCGCTGACGTTGCGCTCGAGGCGATTGAACAGCTCCGCCACGGCACGCACACCGCCGTGCTGTTCGCGCGTCACACCACCGAGCGACTTCAGGCGCATCTCGATGACGGTCGAGATACGCGAGATCACGTCGGGCGAGATGTCTTCGAGGCTGGCCATGCGCGTCAGCACATCCACACGCAACGCGTCCGGCAACAACGTCACGAGTTGCGCGGCGCTGGTCGGATTGAGGTGCGCCAGGATGAGCGCGATCGTCTGCGGGTGTTCGCCGAGGATGAACTTCGACAACTGCTGCGGGTCGGCTTTTTCGAGCGACGTGAAGCCGGCCGTCGACTGAAACGAGCGCATCACCCGGTCCATGATGCGGCGCGCGACCTCTGGTCCGACTGTACGGAGCAGCACGCGCCGGGCGTATTCGATATCTCCGCGCGTGACGAACTCGGCGGCGACCGAGGTCTGGTGAAATTCATCCAGGACCTTCTCGCCAAGCTGCGTCGCCACCGGGCCGAGCGCCGCCATCTCCTTGGAGAGTTCTTCGATCTCCTCCTCGGAGAGATGCTTGAAGACTTCCGCCGACAACTCCTCGCCAATGAGGAGCATGACGATCGCGGCCTTGCGGATCCCGGGGATGACCTGCTGATGAACGACAGCCATCAGCGTTCCGCCTCGCGAATCCAACCCCTCAGGAGCTTGGCGACCTGATCCGGTTCCTTCTTGGTGAGTGCGCTCACGCGGCGCGTCAGGACCGGCAGTTTCCGGTTCTCACCGGCCTTCTCCGCAAGCTGCGCATCCATCTGCGCCTCGATCTCGCTCTCGAGATCGGCGACCGTTCGTGGCCGCTGCACTTCAACCAGTTGCGCCTGATCGGGAGCCTTACCTCCCAGCCCGCCGGCCTTCAGCAGCGGCCGCACCACGAACAGGAAGCCGACGATGCCGACGACCAGCACGGTGACGAGGCGGCCGAACTCGTTGATCTGCGGCGCATAACGCACGAAGATCGACGGCGGCGTGTCCTCTTCGACTTCGGGCTCGTCGAACGCGACGTTCTCGACCGTCAGCAGATCGCCGCGCTCCATATCGAGTCCGACGGCGGCGGCCACGAGGCCCTGAATCTTCTGAATCTCCTCGGGCTTGCGTGCCTGGCGTACGGTGCTGACCGCACCGTCCTGCCCCTTCTTCTGCACGTGGTCGTCGTCCAGGATCACCGCGACCGACAAACGAGCGACGTCGCCCGGCGGTTGCAACACGCGCTTGGTGGTCTTGCTGACCTCGTAGTTCGTCGTCTCGGCGGTGCGAGCCGTGCCGGCGCCAGGCAGCGTCACCTGCGGGGTCTTCGGATCCACCGGCTGCGGTGGCAGATTGCTGCGCACGCCAGCAACGGCGCCAACCGATCCTGGCGTGTTCGCAACGTCGCTGGTGCGCTGCGTGCTGCGGATGACCGTGTTCGGGTCGTAGCGCTCCTCCGTCTCTTCGCTGGTCCTGGCGTTGAGCTTCAGCGCGACGTTGACGCGTACGCGATTTTCACCAACCACCGGCTCCAGCAGCGCGATCACCTTCGTGCCGAGGTCACGCTCCAGCCGCTGCTGCCGTTCGAGTTGCGCAGCGCCGAGTGGATCGTCGGCGTCTTCCTGTGGGCGCGCGAGCGGCCGGCCGAAGCTGTCGAGGATCACCACGCTCTCGGGGCGGAGGCCTTCGACGCTGGCGGCGACCATGTTCGAGATGCCCGAGATCGACGAAGGCGACAGCTGACGCTGTCCGCGCAGCTTCAGGACGACTGACGCCTTGGCGGGACGAGGCTCGCCGAAGAGCACGTCCTTGCCCATCGCGATGTGCACACGCGCGCTCGAGACCTCTGACAGCGTTGCGACCGTCCGTGCGATCTCACCTTCGAGCGCACGACGATAGTTGACCTTCTCGAGGAACTCGGTCGCGCCAAACGCGGTGCGGTCGAAGATCTCGAAGCCGATGCGGCCCGAGCTCGGCATGCCCTGCGACGAGAACTCCATGCGCAACTCGTCGACCCGATCGCTCGGCACGCGAATCGCGCCACCACCCGGATCGATCTGGTAGTGCACCTTCATCGACTTGAGGCGCGTGACGACCTGCGCCGCCGACTCGGCGTCCATCTCGGAAAACAGCAACGCGTAATCCGGCTTGTTCAGCCACCACGCGGAGCCGGCGACAATCGCCACGACGAGTACGAACGCGCCGGCAATCGTTGCCAGCTGCGTCGCGGTGAAGTTGGAGGTAATGCCCTTGAGACGTTCGAGGAGTGCGTCCATCAGACGGGCATCCTCATGACGTCTTGATACGCCTGAACGAGCTTGTTACGAATCTGGACGGTCAGCTGCAGCGTCATCTCGGCGCGCTGCAGCGCGATCATCGCGTCGTGCACGTCGCCGGACTTGTCGATCATGTTCGACACGGCCTGATTGGCGTCCGCGCCGGTCTGCTCGACGTTCTCGACGAGGTTCATCAACGACTGGCCGAAGGTCTGGCCGACGCCCTCGTCGGGAGTCGCGGGCGCTGTCTTGCCGGACCTGGTCGCGGCAACGGTCTTTCCGATCGAGGCGATGCCGCCGAGGGGAGACGTGGCCATGGCTTATCGTCCAAGCTCCAATGCCCTCGAAACGAGGTCACGAATCAAACTGATCGCGGTGAGATTGGCTTGATACGCGCGCGAGGCGCCGATCAGGTCGACCATCTCGTTCTGCGGCTCCACATTGGGGAGCGTCACAAAGCCTTCTGCGTCGGCGTCGGGATGCGTCGGCTCGTAGCGCCGCCGGAATGGCGCCTGATCCTCGACGACCGCTGCCACGTTGACGCCGACGGCGCCGGCCTGACCAAGCGCGCTATCGAACGAGCTGGTTCTGTCCGGCGCGAGCACGACGTCGCGGCGCCGATAGGGCTGCCCGTCGGGTCCCCGCGTGGACTCGGCGTTGGCCAGGTTGGAGACCGCCACTTCGATGCGTGTGCGCTCGGCGGAGAGTGCACTGGCGCTGGCGTTGATCGCGGAGCTGAGTGTTGACATGACTAACGGCCTTCGTTGATCGCGTAACGAACCAGGCGGAACTTCGCCGCCAGAGCGGTCTGGGCAGCGCTGAAGTCGCCGCCGGCACGGTTCATCGTGAGGAGCTCGTGATCGAGCTGCACCGTGTTGCCGTCGCGACGCGGCGTCACACCCTGAATTTCGTTCGTCGAGATCGCTCCGGGTGACGACGCCGAGAAGTGCTTCGAGTGAGTCGCCGCCGGCGCAGTGAGCTTCTCGTCGAGCGCAGACGCGAAGTTGACTTCGACTGCCTTGTAATCTGGCGTGTCGACGTTCGCGAGGTTGCCGGCCGACGCGACCTGCTTCGCAACCGCGATCGTCATCTGCCGTCGCAGTGCCGACACGAGTTGGCTGTCACTGATTCCGCTCATCGCTCACGCCTCGATTCAAGAAGTCGACGAAGATGTCGACAGCCAGTCGAGCAGATGTCGTGCCCTGATCGAAATTCGCGCAATTGCCCGGATCGCACGCTCGCAGAACACTCGATGAGATCGGAGAACCGACACCGAGCGCCGTCGCGACGGCGAAGTGTCACGTGGAACGATCGCCGCTTCGTGGTTGGTGGTAGTGGTTGGTGGTGAGTGGTCGGTGGTGAGTGGACGGAGGACGGTGGACCGAAGACCGTGGACCCCGGCGTCAGCCGCGCGTGCGCAGTAATGCCTCGATGTGCGCGAGACGTTCTTCGATCGCCTGCAGCCGCCATCCCAGTTCCGCGTTGGCTGCTCCGCCATCGCGTCCAACGAGCTTCGAGAGCTCGCGATTCTCCTGCTCGAGCGCCATCCGATCCTTGATGCGGGTGAGCACAACTTCGAGCTGGCCGAGCGCGAACGGCTTGGCGAGGTAGTCGTAGGCGCCTTCCCGGACGGCACGAATCGCCGAATCGATGCTGGCGTAGCCGGTAATCATGACCACGTAGACGGACGGATTTGCGTCACGCGCCGCTCGAAGAACCTCAAAACCATCGGCGCCAGGCAGATGCAAGTCTGTAATGATCACGGCAAATTGCCTGGGATCCCGGGAGATGGCCGAGATGGCCGCCCTGCCGTCATGCGCCGTTGCGACCTCGAACCCCTGCCCGCGACAAAACTCCGAAAGCAGTTCCCTCGCGCGGGAATCGTCGTCTACAATGAGCGCTTCCTTTTTGGGCAGCTGCACTGATGGCATTTGAGTTGCTCCCCTACGGCGCCGTCCATAGTGTCGGTATGTCGATCAATCGGCGAACCGGCTGGAATCTTCAGCAATCGTTAACCAACTCCGAGGCCTTCCCACTCGGAGGTACCGTTGGGTATGTCGGGCCACCGACGATCCGACGATAACTTGACGTAAGCGAACATATGAGCCAGCGAGCGTTACCGTCCATCCTCGTCGTCGAAGACGACCTCGACCTCCGTCAGACCATTGTTGCCAGCCTGGAATCCAGCGGTTTTGCGGCCGCACAAGCCGCCGACGCCGCAGATGCCATCGAGAGGTTGCGCTCTTTTGCCTACGATGGCCTCGTCGTCGATCTCCGGTTGCCGGATGCCGACGGCATGACAGTACTTGACGAAGCACTCGATCGCTATCCGGAAATCCGGGCGGTCGTGATGACGGGGTTCGGCGGCGTGGCCGAGGCGGTCACCGCGATCAAGCGAGGAGCCGTCGACTTCCTGATCAAGCCGTTCCAGCTGTCACAGCTGTCGCGTGTGCTGTCGGCCGGACTCGAGCGGCAGCGCCTGCAGGAAGAGAACGCCGAGCTCAAGGCGCAGCTCAAAGGCAAGTTTCGGTTCGAGAACATCATCGGCCGCCACAGCACGATGCAGGCGCTCTTCACCACGCTCGAACTGGTGTCGCCGATGAACAGCACCGTGCTCATTCACGGTGAGACCGGCACGGGCAAGGAACTGATCGCGCGCACGATTCACCACAACAGCCCGCGATCGAACGAACGCTTCGTCGCCTTCAACGCGGCGGCGATTCCAGAAACGCTCGCCGAAGCGGAACTCTTCGGCCACGTCAAGGGCGCGTTCACCGGCGCGGTGGCGTCACGTGCGGGCCGCTTCGAGCTCGCGCATCGCGGGACGCTGTTCATCGACGAAGTGGCGTCGATGTCGTTGCCGCTGCAGGCGAAACTGCTGCGCGCGTTGCAGGAGCGCGAGATCGAGCGGGTCGGCGAGTCCAGGCCCATGCGCCTCGACATCCGCGTCGTCGCTGCCACCAACACGGATCTGCGGAAGATGGTGAAAGACGGGACGTTTCGCGAGGATCTCTTCTATCGCCTGAATGTCATTCCCGTGACGCTCCCCGCCCTGCGGCAGCGCCGCGAGGACATTCCTCTTCTCGCGCAGCACTTCGTGCGCAAGTCGTGCACCGACAACAATATTGCGGTCAAGACCGTGACGCAGGACGCGCTGCGCGCGCTGATGGCGTACGACTGGCCGGGCAACATCCGTCAGTTCGAGAACGCAGTTGAGCACGCCGTGGCAATGGCGGCAGCCAAGACCGAGATCGGCCCGGAGACGTTACCGGATGATGTGCGCGAGCGCGCGGGATCGATGCTCGTACCGACCGTCGCGATTCCGGATGAGGGACTGAACTTCACGTCGCTCGTGTCACAACTCGAACGCGAGTTGATCCTGCGCTGCCTCGAGAAGACCGGCGGCAACAAGCGCCAGGCCGCGCGGCTCCTCAACTTGAGCCGCACGACGTTCATCGACAAGTTGCACCGGCTGAATCTGGAGCGCGGCGCCGCTTAAGTCATTATTGATTTGTCGATCTTTGATTGTCGATTCGTTGGTGATTGGTGATTGAGGATTGTTGATTGGCCCTGGGAGCCACCAATCAACAATCACCGATCAGCAATCATCAACGATTCAAAGATCAACAATCACCAGAATCCGACAATCAGGCAGCGGGCAGGCGGAGTTCGAAACACGCGCCGGCGTCCTGCTCCTTCAACGCCAGCGTGCCTCCGTGCTGTTCGGCAACGATCTTCGCGACCGACAGTCCGATCCCGCTCGCTTCATCGCGCGATCGCGTCGTGTAGAACGACTCGAACAATTCCTCTCGCGCCGCCTGGTCGACTCCCGGGCCATTGTCCGAGACCCGTAGAAATACCGAGTCAGGCGCTTCCTCGAGCTCGACGCGAATCGCTCCACCCTTCTGCCCGGCCAGCGCCTGTTCGGCGTTGACGATCAGGTTGAGCACGGCGAGTTGAAGCAGCGCGGCATTGCCGTTGACGACGAACCGGCCGGCGGTGGGAGCGTCCAACACAATCGTCAGGCGCGCGCGTCCGATCGCGAACGAGCGAAGCGCGACGGAGCGACTGGCAATCTCGCGCAGATTCGTGCGGCCGGGCGCATCCTTCTGCCGCGCGAACAGCATCACTTCCTGAATGGCGGCCGCGGCGCGGGTGTTCTGCACCGCAATTCGCTGCAATCCGTCGGCAACCGATGCAGGGAGACCGGGAGTGGTCTGCATCAGTTCCGTCGTCCCCCCGATGACCTGAAGGGCGTTATTGACCTCGTGCGCGACACCGGCCAGCAGGCGGGCAACGGTGGCCGCGCGATTGAGCGTCAATAGATCGGTCTGACCGGGCGTTCTCGCAGTAGTTTGATTGGACATTCCCGCTAAACCTTCATCCCCCGTAGCCGATTACACAGCTGATCTACTCCACAGCTCGCCTGTGTTGGGAGACTTCGGGCCAGGGCCGGGTGACAGACAGGCTGATCCACCCCGGAGGAACGCTGATGAAATCACCAACACAAGCGAGTTCTTGTGGAGAGTCTGCTCAGGATATCAACATGCGCTTCTTGATCGTCGACGATTCGAGCACGATGCGCCGCATCATCATCAACACCTTGAACAAGCTCGGACATCAGGACGTGGCCGAAGCGGGCAACGGCAGGGAGGGACTCGACCGCCTCAGTGCGGGGCCCGTGGACCTGATTATCACCGACTGGAACATGCCGGAGATGAGCGGCATCGATTTCATTCGCACGGTGCGCTCGATGCCGGACATCAAGGATACGCCGGTGCTGATGGTCACCACCAACGCCGCCAAGGACGACATCGTCGAGGCGCTGAAAGCGGGCGTCAACAGCTACGTCGTGAAGCCGTTCACGCCCGACACGATGAAAGAAAAGATCGAAGCCGTCCTCGCCCGGTAACCTGCGATGTCACCAGCTACCGCCATCGACAGCCTCCTCCTCGACGAACTCACCGCGGCGACCCGCGACGTGTTCAAGACCATGGTCTTCCAGGACGTGGCCGCTTCGTCGCCCATCGCCGGTGACGCGAAGCGGCCTGGAGCGAACGTGGTCGGCACGGTGGCGTTCGCCGGCCAGACGAGCGGCCTTGTCGTGTTCTACAGCTCGCTGGAGGCTGCGCAGAGCATCACCGCATCGATGCTGGGGATCGATCCCGCGAACGTCAACGGGGAGCTGCCTGACGCGATCGGCGAGCTCACCAACATGATTGCCGGATCGTTCCGGACTCGCGTGGCTCACGCCAAGGGCGAGACCTGGGCGATCTCGGTCCCCACGGTCACTGTCGGCTCAGACTTCTACACGAAATATGTCAGCGACGTGCAACGCGTGTTGTGTCCCTTTCGCATGAGAAACAAGGCCGAGCTCTTCGTCGAGCTCATCGTCACGAGGAGCGCAGTCTAATGAATACGACCTTCGCGACATGGTCCGACTGGGTCGAGTCTGGTGAGTGGGTCGACAACAGCGATACGGCCATGCCGATGCTGCCGGCCCTCGCGACTGACGTGATGTCGCTGGCGATCGATCCCGAGGTGAGCGTGGCTCGAATCGGACGCGTCATCGCCAAGGACCAGGTCCTCGCGACGCGCGTCCTGCGGTTGGCCAACTCCGCCTACTGCGCGCCGCTGCAGGAAGTCACGACCGTCAACGACGCGATCGTGCGCATGGGTACCGGCCCGGTGCGGAACGTCGTGCTCGCCGTCTGCTTCACCTCACGTCTGCAGGGCGCGAACGTGTACGGTCCGCAGGGTCGCGAGCTGATGGACCACGCCATCGGCACGGCCTACCTCGCGCGACTGATCGCCGAGAAACTGGGCGACGATGCGGATGAAGCATTCATGTGCGGCCTGCTGCACGACATGGGCAAGCTGATGCTCCTGAAGCTCGCGCGCGACTTCATCAAGTTCGGCGTGCCGACACCATCGGCGCAGGAGATCGAAACCGTGTGTCGCGAACGGCACGCCGAGATCGGCGCGCGCCTGCTGCGCCGGTGGCAGTTGCCGGAAGCGCTCGAAGCCCCGGTGCGGTATCACCACGATCCGGCGGCGAGCCAGACTCACAGTCGCGAAGCGGCTGTGACGTACATGGCCAACCGGTTGAGCCATCGCTACGGGTTCGGCTGCCTCGCGGAGGAGGACGTCAAGCTCGTGGACGATCCCATCTGCACGCGGCTCGGGCTGGACGAGAAGTGGCAGGCCGACATCGATCGCCGCGCGCCGGGACTCTTCCAGGTCGCCAAGCAGATCGTGGCTTAGTCGCCGGTCCTTGGTGCGTCCGTGGTGCTCGGTCCGGAGCCCGAGCCCGGGTCCGGGTACACTGGATCCATGCAATTGCGGTCCGCCCGCCTCTGCCTGGATTGCGACGAAGTTCATGACGCGCAGCAGTGCCCTCAGTGCGCGTCCGAGTCATTCGCGTTTATCACCCGCTGGGTACCTGTTCCCGACCGACCCGAACGGCCACAGACACGCACCCGGGCGCTGGAAGTATCGAGCCCCGAAGCGCTCGGCGCATATCGTGAGATTCTGCACCCTGAGATGAAGAGCGGCGGAAAGTGGAGAACGATCCGCCGTGGCGCCATGGGCCTTGCCCTCTTTGGGATCGCTGGATGGATCTGGCGACAAAACAACCGCGCCGACGGCGCGCAGACGACCGAAGACGAGACGACGAACCAGCAACGGACGTGACGCCAAAGGTGACGTCGATCACCTGGCGGGTCAATGCCGAGCGAATCGTGCTGCTCGGCTGGGCGCGTGCGATCCTGCTGCAGCTTGCGCATCCGCTCGTCGCTGCGGGCGTCTTCGATCACAGCGGATTTCGGGGGACGCCGTACGCCGCGGCATCACGGCTGTATCACACGGTGCACGCGATGCTCTCGCTGACCTTTGGCGACGAAGTCGCCCGCCAGCGAACCATCGACGGCATCCGCGCCATCCATCGTCGCGTGAATGGCATCCTGCCGGAAGTCGTTGGCCCCTACGAAGCAGGCACGCGCTACTCAGCAGAAGATCCGTCCCTCGTGTTGTGGGTGCACGCAACGCTGATCGAGTCCGTCCTGATGGTCTATGAGAAGCTCGTCGCTCCACTCACCGAAGCCGAGCGAGACGAGTATTGCCAGGAGGCGTTTCCGATCGCGCTTGCACTTGCCGCGCGCGAGGCGGACGTGCCAAGGACCTGGCACGACCTGCGCTGCTACCTGGATCGCATGTACGCGTCACATGCGATCGCTGTCGGAACGCAGGGACGCGCGCTCGCCCATGCGGTGCTCTCACCCTCCGGTGGATGGCTGATCGCACCAGCAACCTGGATCAATCGGACGATCACGATCGGCCTGCTTCCCGCGCAGGTGCGCGAGCAATACGGGATGACGTGGACGCCTGGAAGAGATCGAACCGTCGCGCGGCTGGTCTCCTTCTTGTGGGCGACGCGACGAGTGCTCCCTGATGCGATCGCGCTGTGGCCTGATGCGCGAGGATAGATCCGTGCCGCTTCACATCGGCATCGTTGCGTGTTCCGCGGAAGGTGCGGCCCTGTGCTATCGCACGGTCTGCGCGGAGGGTGCCCAGTTTCTCGGGACGCACGACCATCCCGAGGTCTCGATGCACACACACTCCCTCGCCACATACATGGAGTGCGTCAATCGAGATGACTGGGCTGGCGTCGGCGAGCTGATGCTGTCGTCCGCACAGAAGCTCGCGGGAGTTGGCGCCGACTTCCTGATCTGTCCGGACAATACGATTCACCAGGCGCTGCCTCACGTCGAGGCGAGATCACCATTGCCCTGGCTGCACATCGCGGCCGTGACCGCCGAGAGCGCCGTGGCGCGAGGCTGCCAACGACTCGGCCTCACCGGGACTCGCCCACTGGTCGAGAGCGACATCTACCCGCAACAGTTGGCGGCCCGCGGCCTGGAGTGCGTGCGTCCGAACGCGGCCGAACGCGCCGCGATCAATCGCATCATCTTCGACGAACTGGTGAATGGCGTGTTCACACCTGCGGCGGTGGTGTGCTTTCAACGGGTCATCGAGCGGATGAAAGAACAGGGGTGTGATGCCGTCATCCTCGGGTGCACCGAGATCCCGCTCATCATGAATGACGGGAATTCTCCGCTGCCGACGCTGGACTCGACGCGGCTGCTGGCGCGAGCGGCGCTGCGGCGGGCGACGGGAACTCTCCTTCCCAACGCGCGATGACCACCGTCGCAAGACAGTTACCAAGCACGTTGAGCGACGTGCGCAGCATGTCGAGCACGGCATCGATCCCGAGAATGACGAAGACCGGCTCGGTTGGCAGCCCGAACGACGAGACCGTGCCGAGCAGAATCACGAGCGCCCCGCGCGGAACGCCCGCCACTCCCTTGCTCGATAACATCAGCGTCAGCAGCAGGACGAACTGCTGCCCCACCGACAGCTCGATGCCCGCAGCCTGCGCGACGAAGATCGCCGTCAGCGAGAGATAGAGCGTGCTGCCATCGAGATTGAAGCTGTAACCGGTCGGCATCACGAACGCGACAATCTGCCGCGGCACACCGAGCTTCTCCATCGCTTCCATGGCGCGCGGCAACGCGGCTTCGGAGCTGGTCGTCGCGAACGCGATCGAGATCGGCTCGGCGACCGCCTGGACGAACCGACGAATCGGGACCTTCGCAATCATCGCCACAGGGAGGAGCACGACGACGACGAAGATCGCGACGGCGACGTAGAACGTCGCCACGAGCTGAAAGAGATTCACGAGAATGCCGAGACCGAGCTGGCCGACCGTGTACGCAATCGCGGCCCCGACCCCTATGGGTGCCATCAGCATCACGATCGTCGTGAACCGGAACATCGTCTCGGCCAGGCTTTCGGTGAAGGCGAGCAACGGACGCTTCTTCTCCTCCGGGATGAGCGCGAGCGCAACACCAAACAGCACGCTGAAGACCACGACCTGCAGCATCTCCGCTTCAGCGACTGCGCGAGCGATGTTCTCCGGAAAGATCTCGAGGACGATGTCTTGCCACGTGCGCTGCCCCGGTTGTTGAATCTGCGTCGTCTCCACAGCCTGTGGAAGCGTCACGCCGACACCTGCGCGACTCACGCTGATCGCCGCCCACCCGATGAAGAGCGCGAGCGTCGTGACGATCTCGAAGTAGATGAGCGCCTTCACGCCCATGCGGCCGACCTGACGCAGGTTCGAGTGCCCGGCGATGCCGACGACCAGCGTGGCGAACAGCAGCGGCGCCACGATCGTGCGGATGAGGCGCAGGAAGATCTGCGCGAGGACTCGGAGCTGCCTGGCGACGTCCGGAACGTCGTGGCCGATCTCTGCGCCGGCGGCCATGCCGACGACGATCCACAGCGTGAGGGAGCGGCGGCGCCACGCCCACGCTGCGAGCAGGACGATGGCGGCCACGCGCAGGAGCATCAACATGCGCATGTTATACTTCGATGTTCCTGCCTGTATTGAATTGGCGTCCGGTGAGACCCGGATGCTTCCACTGTGCGGAAGTGGCGGAATTGGCAGACGCGCTAGCCTCAGGAGCTAGTGGGCGCAAGCCCATGAAGGTTCGAGTCCTTTCTTCCGCACCATTCGACTCGGCCCGCCATGCAGGCCTCGCTCATGGCAGGCCACACCGAATGGTGCCCTGAGCGAGCGAAGCGAGTCGAAGGGCCTCTCACTTTCCAGAAAACCTTGGTGTCTTGCCGTCGCGATGATGACGATGCCATCGTCGTCGTGTGCCGTGGGTCACATCCTTCGCTGTGGAGACAACACCTTCTATGTTGGCCACGCCGACGACTTGGAATCGCGTCTGCGACTGCATCGCGCTGGTCTCGGTGCCCGACACACAGCCAAGAGGTTGCCAGTCAATTTGGTCTACCAGGAACAGTGCGCCTCGAAGCCGTTGGCTCTGAAGCGGGAACGACAGCTAAAGAACTGGACGGCCGAAAAGAAGGCCGCACTCATCCGCGGTGACGTCGGCGAACTGCAGCGATTGAGTCGCTGTCGTCGCACGAGGAATCGGGGAGAAGCGACTCGCTCTGGAATATAGTTCGCATGATGGAACTCCAACCCCTCGCCCTGATCGCACTCATAGTCGGAGTTCTGATCGCCGGCTTTAGAGCGCAACGTCACCAGTGGCCCGGAAGCCCGGGCTGGCAGTATCAGCGCGTCTTCTCGGTCGGATTCGGCGGGCTGCTGTTCTTCGTCGCTGGTCTCATCGGTTGGGACTTGAAGTACAGCCACGGCTGGTTCCAGGGCACGAAGTGGGTTAATGCGCCGATCTGGTGGCAGGTGGCGCTCGGAACTGTGCTCTTGATGCTGGCAGGCTTCTGGGCTCGACGAGTACCGCCGCGCGTGACGCGTTAGACGGAGACGCGACTTGAATCGGTCACCTGCCGCCCTGATGTCCGCTCGCGCCGCACTCGCAGCGGTCATCGTCACCGCGCTGGTGTCGTTCTTCTCGATCGTTCCTCGCACTCCGGATCGGGTCAGCTGGATCGCGGTGTTCTGGCTCTCGGTTTACGCGAGCGTGATGGTCGCCCAGGCAGCGTGGCTCGGATGGCGTTGGCTGTCTCGCCGTCTCGCCGAGCGAGTGGCAGAGTGAGACCGTGGCCTACCTGAAGAGCGCACTGGTCGGTGTCTTCACGGCACTGCTCGCCGTCGTCATCGTCGTGCTCGCGGTGCTTCGCGTGACGATGTCAGAAGGCAGCGGCGCTATGTTCGCCTCGATCTCGTCATGGCAGATTCTTGCCGCTGCCCTTGTTGGATTTGCGGTGGGGTTTCGGTTGTCCCTTCGGCGCGGACGGATCCGGCAGGCCTGACGAGCGCAACAACACCACTCCGAAAATCGCAAGACCTGCGCTAACCGCGAACAGCGTTGTCCAACCGAAGATGGTCAGTCGGTCGCCGGCCCACTTCCAGTACGCCAACGGGATGACGACGGCAGTGAGCCACAGGAACTTCGCAAACCACCTGGCGTTCTCGCGCACCTCGGTACGCGAGAGCGCTCCGATCGAAATCCTGCGGAACCTGCCATCCCCGCGAGGGTGCCAGTAGCGGTCCAGGAATTCATGGATCTCAGGCGGATGCTCGCCAATATCCTGTCGAAAAAACCCGCGTCGTCCCACTAGCCGATCAGTTCCCTGATCAATCTATCGGCCGACAGCGGTCCTCCCACCAACCACCTAAATCAGATGCGTTATATTCGGCTCCACTCCGAGCAAGGCCTTGCCGTAGACCTCGAGGTTCACCTGCCACTCGGTGATCGCGTGATGACTTGCGGTGTGCACATCGCGCCACAGGCGTTGCAGGAGATTCGCATCGGCGAGACTCGAGGTCCCGTGTGCAGCGACGAGCACCTCGACTGCCTCGCGGCAGTACTTCGCAACCAGCGCCGTATCGATCCGGACCTTCGCCCGCTCAGTCAGATCCAGGTGGCGACTGTGCTCGGAGGCACGATCGAGATCGTCTGCCGCTCGCTGCGCGTGCAGCGTCGCGCTGTCGATTTTCATCGCCGCGTCTGCGACCTGCATCTGGAAGCCCGCGGACTCGGCCTGAGTGGCGAAGTTGGTGTGCGTGATGCCGCGGGTGTGCGACTTCGCCACCACGTGGTCGAGCGCCGCACGTGCAACGCCGATCTGCGAGCCTGCGAGAATCAACACGGTCACCGGCACCAGATCGACGCGATAGATGACTTCGTCCTTGAACTCCGTCCGGTACGTGCCCGCGAACGCCTGCGGATACGGCAGGAACCGATGCTCCGGCACGAAGACATCTTTCGCAACGATCGTGTTGCTGCCGGTGCCCTTCATGCCGACCATGAACCAGGTGTCTTCGATCGTCATCTGATTCATCGGCATCAGCGAGAGACCGAAGTTCGCCATCTCGCCGCGCTCGTTCTTCATGTGAATGCCGCAGGCGCCCCACTGTGCATGCAGCGATCCCGAGGCCCACGGCCATCGCCCGGTCACACGCCAGCCGCCGTCGACGGGAACCGCGGTGCCATTCGGGGCCAGCGATCCAGCCACCCACACGTCAGGGTCGGATTCCCAGATATCGCGCTGCGCGCGCTCCGGGAAGAGCGCGGCCAGCCACGCACAGACGTTGACGAGGCTGGCGACCCACGCCGTCGAGCCGCAGCCACGACCGAGTTCGCTCATCACGTCGATGTAGGTGCGAACGGATGTTTGATAGCCGCCGAATCGCTTCGGCACCATGAGCGCGCACAAGCCTGTCTCTTTCAGTGCCTGGACAACTTCGTCCGGCAGCCGGCGTTGCGCGTCTGTCCTCTCGGCGTTCCGCTCCAGCAGCGGTCGCAGCGACGCCGCGCGTGCGATGAGCGTGGCGGCGTCTGGCACATCGGACGTCGTGGTCACGCGGCCTCCTTGAGAACGGGGGGATTGTTGCGTCACGGCGAGGCTGACGCCTCGCCTCTACCCGCGGGTAGCTTACCGTCCGGCGCCGCCGAACTCGCGGATCTCTTCGCGCCCTTCGACGGCCTGACCGGTGTAGACCTCCATCCCCATCGTGCGGGGTGGAACCGGCAATCCCTTCGCCTGCGCCTCTGCGACCTTGCGGTCGTATTCACGCTCGGCGCTGAGCGCGTACTTCACGGCGCCGTTGCCCTCGTGGCAGGAGGTACTCATACATCTCGTAACCGGGCTGCGACGTGATCGTGAGGCGGAGGGTGAACGGCGCGGCATACGTCACCGGATCCTCGACACGAATGCGGTAGTCGATCATCTCGGGATCGATCCGCGTGAGCCACTCGGTGATCTTCAGACGATCGCTGTGTCGAGTCCCGTTGCCGTTGGGACCGATGCTCGTGCGATCGGTGAAATGGCTCGTCTCGATCACCAGCGTGTCGCCCTCGAAGTGTCCCCGCGAGCTGCCCATGTACTCCTTGATCGCGGGTCCAACGTCGGGCCTTCCATCGATTGGGATGATGCGCGTGTCGTGCACCATCTCGTAACTCAGGACGACTTCATTGGGCGTCTGGAGAATGCGGACGCCGTTGCCGTAGAGCACCGGCAGAATCGATCCCACGAGGCCGCGTGTGACGCAGCGGTCGTAGAGCGTGAAGTCTTCGAACTCGTTGAACGGCCCGGGACCGAACGTTCCTGCGTCGCGATTGGCGGCACGCGCGCGGCCGGTCGCGGTCATCGCCGGCATCTGTCCATTCGGCGGATCGACGACGAACGACGTGTAGCCGAACGTCCGGACGCCGAACTCATTGCGAAGAATGGTTTCCTGATTGACCGCGCGATCTCGCGACCCTTCATCACCGGAGGCGCGGCGCGCGAACTCCTCGGGCGTCAGCAACTCGCGCGTGCCGTACTGCGGCGCGCGGCTCATCTGAACGCTGCGCATGTCGTCGCTCGTCCAGACGCCCTCGAGGTTGGGATGTCCCCACGCAGTCTTCGGCGCTTTCCAGTTCGGATCTTTCGCTTTGGCTGCTGTCGTCTCTGCCGCAACCGCACGCAACGCGGTCGGCGTCTTGCCGCTGAAGCCACCACCTTGTGCCGTCACGACGCCACTCGCAAATAGAGCAATCGCTCCGCCCAGCGCCCAGGATCTCGTCATTGTCATCTCAGCTCCCACCCGACGATTTTGTCACGTCTTACTGGACGAGGCGGGAGCCGGTGACGAACCGACGGTAATTCGTGAACGTCTGCGTAATGCGTGTTCTCGGGCTGCCCGAATTTCTGACGATCGTGGTGGTCTCGATGCTGCCAGGCAGGACGAGCGTTTCGTCCGGGTCGGTGAACGGCACACGACGATATCTGATCGTGCTGTCGGCACGTTCGATGGTCATGTACGTGGGGCCGCCCGCCCGCTGCTGTTCGCGCGGTACTGTGATGTCGACAAGCCCGATGATCCCTTCGTCGAGCCGAAGGATCTCCGATGTTTCAGGGTCGGCCCATATGCGGCCGCGCGCGCGCCCGGGAAGGTCGATGCTGACACACTCGTCTTTCCATTCGACCTTCGGTTCCTCAGGCTTGACCGATCGATAGTCAATCATTACGGCATCCCGCGCGCCGACCCGACCCAGACCGGCGGCCTTGAAGATGAACTTCTCGCGACGATCCGGGAGGAGAAAGGCCAGCGGTTCCGGCGAGGTGCTCCGAGGGTCGAGACACTCCGGCTCCTGGTCCGGCTTCGGTGGCCGGCCGTTGATGGCGATCAGCTGCCTCGTGACCTTCGCGGGGCTCTCGTCGCCGGTCGCGTCAGGATTCCATTCAACCCGCAATTCGTAGGTGAGCCGGCGCGCGAAGCCGTCGTACCTCAGATCGAGCGCCAGCGGCTGGATCGCGACATTCTCGTCGACCATGATGCTCTGCGCGCGCGAGTAATAGCGCTCGACGTAATCACCCACGCGCGCCACAGACGTATCAGCGGTGATGGACTGCCCGAGGACGCCGTGGGCCGACACTGAGACCACGATCGCCAACACGGCAAACTGCGCTCCCCGAGCCCCGAACCGAGCAGCGGACGTCAACAGAGTGTGCTAACTTTACCCGCCTTTAATCGAACGGAACACCAGAACCAATCTGAACTATGGCCCGGATCCGGGACCCGGAGTCCGGGCTCGGAAGAACTCAGGCCCTAACTGAAAAGAAGAGACCGGCTCGCGGATCGCAAATCCCGAGTCCCGAGGAGGAAATCCAGATGCGAAGGATGCGACATGTTCTTGCGGCGACTGCATTTGCCGCACTTGGAACGCTGGTGGCGTTTGCCCAGGCGCCGCAGCAGCCGGCCGGCGGCCGCGGTGGTGCTCCGGCGGGCCCGGCGTCGTTCTTCATCACGAGTGTCGGTAAGGGCGATGGCGCCAACTACGGCGGGATCGCCGGGGCCGATGCCTACTGCGCGCAGATGGCCCAGGGTGGCGGACTGGCCACGCCGCCAGGGCGGACCTGGCGCGCGTACCTCAGTCAGCCGGCGTCGGGTGGCCAGCCGGCGGTGAATGCCCGGGACCGCATCGGTGCGGGTCCGTGGTTCAACGCACGTGGTCAGCTGATTGCGAACAACGTTGCCGACCTCCACGGAGACGTGCAGCGCGATCGCAACAGCATCAACAAGACGTTCGCGCTGAACGAAAAGAGCGGGGTTGTGAACGGCGTCGGCGACATGCCGAACCAGCACGACATCCTCACCGGCTCGGATTCAACCGGACGCGCGGTCGCGGGCGACTCGGACACGACGTGCGGCAACTACACGAGCAACGGTGATGGAAAAGGGAGCGTGATGCTCGGACACCATGACCGCACGGGCGGCGGCAACTCGTCGTGGAATGCCGCACATGGATCGCGTGGCTGCAGCCAGCCCAATCTGGTGGCTACGGGTGGTGCGGGTCTTCTCTACTGCTTCGCCGCGAACTAGAACGCGAAAAGACGCTCAATCCCAACTTCCAATTCCCAACCTCCAACGGCTGGGAGTTGCGGAGTTGGGAGTGAGCCCTGGCGTTTAACTCTCTTCGATCTGCCAGTCGGCGGGCGGCTGAGGGCCCAGCTTGATGTGGGCAATATCCGGATCGCCGTCCGAACTGTCTGGCGTCGTCTTCCGGTCCTTCGCGTCCTGTCGACGCGCGGCTTTCATCTGACGCCGCTCGATGAGGGCCTTCTCTCGTTCGCGTTTCGCAGCGGTGGGTCTGGCGTTTCTGGCCATTCGGCACTTTCAGCATACACCATCGGACGCGTGTCGCGACAGTGTTAGCATGCGGATTTCCGGTGAGACGTATTGATCCTACTTCCTGAACGCATCAACCGCCTGGAGGCGCTGGCGCGCGATCTCTGGTGGAGTTGGACGCCGCACGCGCGGCAGGTATTTCGACAGCTCGACTATGCGACGTGGCGTGGCACCGCGCACAACCCGGTGCGGATGCTGCAGCTGCTCACGCCCGACGGGCTCGAGCACGCGATGGCCCGGCCGGAGTGGCTCGCCAACTACGATGCCGCCGTCTCTCGCCTCGACGCGATGCAGTCGTCGTACGGCTCCTGGTGCCAGCGCGAACACAGCGATCTCGTCGGCAAGCAGATCGCGTACTTCTCGGCGGAGTTCGCCTTGCATCAATCGCTGCCGATCTACGCCGGCGGCCTTGGCGTCCTGGCGGGGGATGTCTGCAAGGAAGCGAGCGACCTTGGTGTGCCGCTCATCGGCGTCGGCTTCATGTATCCGCAGGGCTATTTCCATCAGAGCCTGACGGCCGACGGGTGGCAGCAGGAAGTCTACGAGAAGCTCAATTGGACGAGCGCACCAGTCGAACCGGCGATCACCCCTGACGGCAAGCCGTGTATTACCGCGGTACCACTTGGCAATCGAACCGTCCTCGTCGCGGTCTGGCGCGTCCGCGTCGGCCGCGTGGTGCTCTACCTGCTCGATACCGACCTCGAAGAGAACGCTCCGTGGGATCGCGACCTGTCCGCTCGTCTCTACGGCGGCGATCGTGAGACGCGCGTTCAGCAGGAAATCATCCTCGGCGTCGGCGGTGTCCGCGTGCTGAAGGCCATGGGGTACAGGCCCGCGGTCTATCACCTCAACGAAGGGCACGCCGCGTTCGTCGTCCTCCAGCGAATCCGTGATCTGTGCGAGGCTGGCGGCAACTTCGAGAACGCGCTGGCCGAGGTTCGCCGCAGCACCGTCTTTACCACTCACACGCCGGTGGCTGCGGGCCACGACGCGTTTCCGTTTTCGCTCGTGGAGACGCACCTGGCTGGCGCATGGGGTGACCTTGGCGGATACCGCGAGCAGTTCCTCGCGCTCGGTCATCACGACAACGGCAGCGGCCCGATGTTCAACATGACCGCGCTGGCGATGCGGGCCAGCGGCGCCATCAACGGCGTCAGCCGTCTGCACGGCGAGGTCACCAAGCAGATGTGGCAGACGATCTGGCCGGGTGTCGCCGTCGAGAAGCTGCCGATCCGGTCGATCACCAACGGCGTGCACGTGTCGACGTGGCTGTCGTCGGAGATTGCCGCATTGCTCGAGCGTCACCTCGGCTCAAACTGGCTCGACGTGCACGACGATCCCGCCGTGATCGATCGCGTCATGGACATCCCGGACGAAGAGCTGTGGTCCGCGCGTCAGGCGCTGCGGTCGTTTCTGTTCAATTTCATCCGGGAGCGCGCGCGCGCACGCTGGACGCACGAGAACGTGAGCGCCGCGAGAATCGTCGCCGCTGCCACACTCTTCGATCACAACACGCTCACGATCGGATTCGCCCGGCGCTTCACCGGCTACAAGCGGCCGGAGTTGATCTTCTCTGACGCCGATCGCCTCGCGAATATTCTCACCGCTCCGGGACGCGCGGTGCAGATTGTGTTTGCCGGCAAAGCGCATCCGGCCGACGAAGCCGGCAAGCATCACCTGCAGCGAATCTTCAGGCGCGCGCTCGACCCGAAGTTTGGCGGCCGCATCGGATTCGTCGACGACTATGACCTGCACGTTGCGCACTTCCTCGTGCAGGGATGCGATGTCTGGATGAACAACCCGCGCAAACCGATGGAAGCGAGCGGCACGAGCGGAATGAAGGCCGCGATCAACGGGACGCCGCATCTGTCAATCGGCGATGGGTGGTGGGCCGAGGGCTTCACTGGCGAGAACGGCTGGCTCATCGAAGGGCGCGCGGATCCCAACGACCAGGCGGCACAGGACTGGGCCGACGCGCAGGCGCTCTACCAGCTGATCGAAGAGCAGCTCGTGCCGACGTTCTACGAGCGCGACGCGCAGGGCATCCCGCACCGCTGGCTCCAGATCGTCAAGCAATCGATTCGTACCGTGCTGCCCGGCTTCAGCGCCCGCCGGATGGTGAAGGATTATGTGCGAGATATGTATCTGCCGACGGTCCGACGCGAAACACTGACCCTCTAGCGACCAGATATAATTGAAAGATGGCGCCGCGAAAATCGAACATCGCTAAAACGAAGTGCGCCCTGTGTGAGGCGAAAGACGTCTCCGAACCGCGCGGCGAAGAGCGCTATTGCCGGGACTGCTGGGAGAAGAAGATCGCCGTCGAGGAGATCGTCGCCCGCGAGTTCGCGCTCAAACGCTACATCCGCGCGCACAGCGCCGAGAAGTACCTGATCTACCACTCAACCATCAAGCGCCCGTGTGGCCAGATCCTCGTGGTCGACGACGGCTACGATCTCTTCCTCTCCGTCATCCTGTATCCGAATTTCGGCTGGGAGGAACCGGCGTATCACCTCGAGGGCGATCCGGAAGGACGCACCTTCGCCGAGATCCTCGTGGACGTGGTCGCAACCGAGGTCATCGAGCCCTGGGGCGGCGGAAAGTGGCACCTGGAGATCTTTCGATCGGTCAATCCCGAGCCGGAAGACTGGAATGGAGAGATGTAGCTATAATGCGCACGCCTACTCGAGCTGCAGTGTAGTGGAGGTCAACCATGAACCGCTCTGGACGTATTCTCCTGTTACTCGCCGGCGTTACGCTTGTTACGGCGATCGCCTCGGCTGAGCAAGCCAAGCCAGCGGTCACGCCTCCGCCCTCAACGACGCAGAAGCCAAGCGACGAGGGCGCGCCGAAGAAGCTGGTGCCGCCCGTGCGTGGCGAAGCAACGATTGGCTATCTGAAGCCCGTGACGAAGCAAGAAAAGAACATGATCATCACGACGATCAAGATCAAGAACTTATCGAACGGCGCGATCGCCGGACTGAAGGTCGATGAGTTCTGGTACGACAAGGAGGGGAATCCCGTCACCGGCTCGCAGCCGTTCCGGTGGCGCAAGCCCCTCCAGCCGGGCGAAGTGATCGACGTCGTCCTGCAGGTGCCGAGGAATCCGGCGATGAACCGGAATCAGTACAAGTTCGAGCACGCCAACGGCACGATCAAGGCGACGCTGCTGCCGAAGCTCTAGATCAAGACCGGCACATTCGATCCGCGATCGACGCGGCAACCGGGATTCGCCACAGACGTCCCGTTGCCGCGTGCCAGATCGCAGCGACCCACAGCACGACTCCAGCCATCCAGATCAAACCCGCAGTCCACATCCAGAACGCGAACGCGTTCGGCATGAAGACCAGCGACGTCGCGGCAATGCCTGACAGCAGTGCCACGACGATCGCAACGATCCCGAACGCCACACACGACTGCGCGGCGTGGAAACGGACGTACAGATCGCGCCGTTCGAGGAACCAGAACAGCGCACCGGTGATCCACCAGCCCGCATACGCGAGCGGCGCGGCGACACGCCCGGGAAGGTTGAGCGAAATGGGGTCGGGAGTCATTTGTTGAGGACACTTTCCATGTCGAGAGACCGTCGTAAGACTGTCCTGATCAAATGACTCCCGACCCCATTTCCTATCGCCAGAAGTTGATCGTGGCCGTGATGAGCAGGCCGTTGACGAAATCGATACCGAACGCGCCAACGAGCGGTACGACGAGATACGCCTTCGGCGCCGGCCCATACCGCTCGACGAGCGCTCCCATGTTTGCCATCGCGTTCGCCGTCGTCCCCAGCATGAATCCACAGAACCCACCGGCCATGACAACGGCGTCGTAATCCATTCCCATCAGGCGCGGAACCGCCCACACGCAGATCGCGGCGACGAGCGCGATCTGCATCGCCAGGATGAAGAAGAGCGGGACGACGACGCCGGCGAGTTCCCACAGCCGAAGCGTCATGAGCGCCATGACGAGAAAGAGCGTCAGCGCCACTTCTCCTATGTCGTCCATCGTTTTCTGCGACATCCCGATCGCGCCGGTTGAGTCGTCGAAGTTACGGATGCATGCGGCCACGATCATGGCGCCGATGTACGCGGGGAGCCGCAGCCCCATTGCCTCGATCCCCGCGCTGACCCAGGCACCTGCTCCAACAGCAACCACAAGGAGCACGAGATGCTTGACGAGCCCGTACGCCTCGACGTCTTCGCCGACCGGCGCGGTTTCTGGCGGTTCCGGAGTTCGCTCCTCGACGAGGTGCATCAGTTGTCCCTTCGCCGCCTGAACGGGCATCAATCGCGGCCGCCGTTGTAACAAGTACGTGGCGATCGGACCACCGAGCAATCCTCCGGCAACGATTCCGGCCATCGCGGCGGACACGGCGAGCGTTGCCGCACCGGTCACGCCTGCCTGCTCGAAGAGCGGTGCAAACGCCAGGCCGGTGGCTGGACCACCGGTAAGCGTGGTCGAACCTGCGAGGACGCCCATCAGCGGGTGCTGGCCAAGCGCGAGGGCGGTGAGGCCACCCACCACGTTCTGAAGTACCGCGGCCACCGAGGCGACGACCATCATGATCGCAACGAGGGGACCGCCGCGCTTCAGCACGAGCACACTCGCTCCGAATCCGATCGACGCGAAGAATGTATTCTGGAGCGGCGTCTGGAGCGTGGTGTCGAACGCCGGCGTCGGCCACTCCATCGCGTGAAACAACGCAAACAGCGCGGCTACAGGCAGGCCGCCGACGACGGGCGCAGGAATGTTATAGCGAGCGAGTGCCGGCACCAGCCGCTTGATGCCGTAACCCAGGAACAGCATCAAGCCGGCAAAGGCGACGGTCTGAATGAAATCGAGGCGCATCGGTGCGTCGAACTAGATCTTCTCGTTCAACGCACTCTGATCTGAATGTCGCGGCTGACAACGGCGTCCTGGCTCGTGCGGGAACGTCCTTCCACATGGATGACGTAGAGTCCCGACTCCACCGAGTCGAGTGCTAGTCGCGGTTGGAAACCGTAGCCACCGCTCTTTCCTTGCAGCTCTGTCGAGGATCGCTCCTCGCTCACCTGCTGCACCACTCGTCCACCCTCCGCGCGCAACTCCGCCTTGAAGTCGAGCATATGAGGCGCTGACCCGCGCCCATTCTCGTAGAACTCAGCGAACAGTACGAGCAGGTCACCCCTGTCGAACTCACGCATGGCCGTTGGCGGTCCCGGGAGGAAATCCGCCAGCGGATCCTTGGGCTTGATGGTCGGCGCCTGCGCGGCGGCCGCTGACGTCATGGCGACGCCGCTCATCATCAGCGGTTCCTTGGTGAAGTCCGGGACCTCGAGATCGTAGACGACGCTACCAGCCTTGCCTGTCTTGTTCCCGGCAGCGACGCGTACCTGGTACCGCCCCGGCGGCAGGCTCGCCTGCGACAGCACGCGGAAGCCGCGAGCCTTCGCCCGCTCGTACGTATCCGGCTTCAACGTGAGCGTGGCTGTTTGCCGTTCACCAGGGAACACTTTGCCCTGGTTGTTCACCGCGGTATACGCGATTTCGACCTGTTCGTTGAACGTGCCATTGCCCTCGACGAAATCGAGCGTGCGCACGTCGATCTCGAGCGCCAGGGCAACTGCGGCATTCGGCGCGGTTCCCTTGAACGGCGCGGCAAACACCTTCATCGGCACGCCGCTCACCGGAAGTGGACTGTTAAGCGCGTCCGTGACGGCCGGCGCAATCGCGGTCGGTGATGCGGATGCCGCGGGCTGATTCGGCGCGCGACCCCGCGCTTCGTAGTAGCCGGCGCGACTCCGTACGCGCGAACCGGGACGATTGACGCGAACTTCCAGTTTCCGGTAGCGGCCGTTCCGCCGATCGTTGGTCGAGTAGAACCCGAGCATGTAGTAGGTGCTGTTCTCGGTGACGATGCGGTCGAAGGCGCCGTTGAGATCGTTGCGATTCACGGCCGCAAAGCCGCCGGTCGCGTCGGCCAGCACGCGAAGGCTGTCCTGCGACAGCCGCATCTCGTTGGCAATCGCCCGGCTGTCGGCGTCACCGACTGTGCCTGACACCTCGATGAGATCGGACTCTGCGTTCGCCAGTCCCCGCGGGTCGATCGCATAGATGGCGACGTTGCCACGGGTCGCGGCCGCAATCGCATCGTGCGTATCGAGCAGGACCGAGGAGGCCGTCGATCCCAGTTGCCCGACGGCCTGGTAGATATCGACGTCCACGCCCTCACCGATCAGGATCATTGTCTTCCGGCGTCCGCGCACGCCGGCCATGAACTCCGACAGCTTCCGTATCGAGTTCGCCATCGAGCGCGCGCGAAACGCGCGATCCATCTGATCGATGTCGTCGCCGGGCTCGAGCGCGCCGGTCCCGGGATTCACCCGGGCGCCCTCGATGCGATTCAGTGTGCCCGAGCGCAGCTTGCGTCCGTTGAACTTGTTAATCGACGCGATGAGGAGCCGTGGGTTGTTCGTGAAGTCCTGGCCGTCCCCGGCTCGTCCGGTGTAGGCCACGGCCGCCAGATCGTTGGTCCCGAAGTTGGTCTCGATGAATCGTGTGGCGGCGGCCTTGACCCGCGGCGTTCTCGTGAGATCAGTGTGGACATCGTCGAGGACGATGAGATAGATGCGCCCCTCGACGTGCTCGTTGCTCTGCACATCGGCTTCGACTGGCGCCGACGCAAACAGTGGACGCTCTGCGCGTTCGATCGGGATGTTGACGAGCGAGAACGTCGACACGTCCTGCTTCTTGCCGTCCTCGAAGATCTCGAAGTCGTTCTTCGTGAGGTTGGTGATCGGCATGCCCTGCGAATCGGTCACGACCGCATCGACCTCGACGTAGTTGACCTCCACGCGGAAGGACACCGGGGGCTGATCGGCCGGTGACGCCGGCGTCTGGGGCGCTGGCTGCTGCGCAGCCAACAAGCCACCGCTGAGAGCGGCGAGAGTCAAGGCAAACGCAATTCGATGTGTCATAGGTGCATTGCAGGGGCTGGCACTCCGGATTCTATCCCGGGGCCCGGGATCCGGGATCCGGGATTCGGGGTTCGGGATTCAGGGTTCGAAACTAGACCGAACGGCCTTCTCAGCCGCAGTGGCGTCGAAAGAAACTACGCGCTCAAACCCCGGGCCCCGGATCCCGGATCCCGAATCCCGGATCGCGGGCATAGAATCACCTTATGGCGCTGGATGTGGCGGCAGTTCAGGATCGACTACGTAAGGCCGGCCTGGACGGATGGCTGCTGTACGACTTTCACGGGTCCAACCCGATTGCGGCACAACTGGCAGGCCTGACCAGCGGCACGCACATGACCACGCGGCGTTGGTACTACTTGATTCCCGCAACCGGTCAGCCGCGCGGCCTGGTTCACGCCATCGAACGCCACAACCTCGATGCACTTCCCGGTGAACGAGCGGTTTACGCCGGCAGGCAGCAGCTCGAGGCGGGGCTCACCCATCTGCTGTCGGGTCTCAAGATAGTAGCGATGGAATACTCGCCGATGTGTGCCATCCCCTACCTGTCTCGCGTCGATGCGGGAACGGTAGAAATGGTGCGCGCACGCGGAGTCGAGGTCGTTTCGTCGGGAGATCTCGTCCAACAGTTCGAAGCCGCCTGGACGGACGAGCAGCTGGCGACCCACCGGGCGGCGTCTGAGTCGCTGTATCGCATCAAGGATCGGGCGTTTGCCATGGCCGCTGACGCGATGAGCCGAGGGCGATCCCTCAATGAATACGAGTTGCAGCAGGAAATGGTACGGTGGTTCGACGAAGAGGGGCTGGTGACCGACTCTCCCCCCGTTGTGGCGGTCGGGAGCAATGCCGGCGATCCCCACTATCTGCCGAAGGCTGATCGGTGCCGGGCCGTGGTCCCCAACGAAGTACTGCTGCTGGACCTTTGGGGGAAGAAACAGAACAAAGGCGCAGTGTTTGCAGACATTACGTGGGTCGCAGTGACGTCGGCGCACGTGCCCGACGAGGTGTCGCGCGCCTTTCGCGCCGTCGCCGACGCTCGCGACTCGGCAGTCCGTCTCGTGGTCGAGGCCGCTCGCGACGGCCGGGACCTCAGAGGCTGGGAAGTGGATGAGGCAGCTCGAGCCGTTCTGAAGGGTCAGGGATACGGCGATCGCATCGTGCATCGCACCGGACACAGCCTCGGCGAGAACGTCCACGGAAACGGCGTCCACATGGACGACTTCGAGACGCATGACGATCGGCGTCTCCTTCCGGGTACCGGCTTTACCGTCGAACCCGGGCTTTACTTCGAAAGCTTCGGTGTCCGCACCGAAATCAACGTCTATCGGGGCGAGCACGAGGCAATTGTGACAGGGCCACGACAAAGCGAGGTCGTGACACTGGTATGAAGTTGGGCCCACAATAGGTCGACAATAGCGAGTGAGGGTTTGGAGGCTCTGATGTCCAACCGAAGAAACACCTGGTTCTACGCACTGCTCATTGCGATGACGTCGGCCGCGGCCGCGCTGGTCATCGCGTCGCGGCTGGGCCTGTCGCCGGAGTCGTCCGCGCAGACTGTTGCGGCGGCGCCACCGATGAACAGCGCGCCCATTACAGGTCCCCTGACGGCTAGCACGTTTCGCGATGTCGCGAAGACTGTGATGCCAGCAGTCGTCAACATCCGGACCGAGTCGAAGCAGCGCGCGCAGGATCTGAGCGAGTTCTTCGGCGGCGGCAACGATCTGTTCGATCGATTCTTCGGTCAACAAGAACCGCGCGAACGAGGTGGAGGTGGACAGCAGCGACCACGCGAGCAGGTCGTGCAAGCCGCCGGCACCGGCTTCATCATCGACAAGGCCGGCTTCATCCTCACCAACAATCACGTTGTCGAAGGCGCCAGCAAGATCAAGGTGTCGCTCTACGGTGAAGACGACGACCAGGAGTACGACGCGAAGGTGGTTGGACACGATCCGCTCACCGACAGCGCGCTCATCGAGCTGACGCAGAAACCGGATCACGTGCTGCCCGAGGCGAAGTTCGGTGACTCCTCGCAGATGCAGCCGGGCGACTGGGTCATGGCGATCGGCAATCCCTTCGGCCTCGCACACACGGTCAGCGTCGGTGTCATCAGCGCGCTCGAGCGTCCGTTTACCGTCGCTGAGGGGCGCTCGGCTCAGGTGCTGCAGACCGACGCTGCGATCAATCCCGGCAACTCGGGCGGACCGCTGCTCAACCTGCGCGGTGAAGTCATCGGGATCAACACCGCGATCTATACGGACGCCCGGCAGCAAGGCAACATCGGGATCGGATTCGCGATTCCCAGCAACACGGTTCGAGAGCTGCTGCCGCAGCTGCGCACCGGCAAGATCACGCGCGGCCGCATCGGTGTGTCGGTCGGCGCCATTGCACGTGAAGCGGTTGACGAGTTCGGTCTGAAGGATCGCAAGGGCGCCGTCGTGCAGAGCGTCGCGCCCGACAGCGCGGCGAGCAAGGCGGGGCTCGAGCCTGGCGACGTCATCATCGGCTGGGGCGGCAAGCCTGTCACGTCACGCGATGAGCTCGTCCGCATGGTCGTCAGTACAAGGCCCGGAACCACCGTTCCCGTCCGCGTCATGCGCGACAGAATGGAACGCACGGTCAGCATTACCGTCGACGAGCTGGATCTCGAGACCGAGACCGCCGCGCGCAGCAGCAACAACGGACGGGAGCCGGACGATCCGGCGCAGGAAACGAGCAGCGGGTTCGGCATCACGCTGCAGAACGTCACGCCCGAGATTGCGCGCCGGCTTCGTCTGGAGAATCGACGCGGCGCGGTCGTCACTGACATCGAGCAAGGCAGCCCCGCGGCTCGCGCCGGAATGCAGCCAGGAGACGTGATCGTGCGGGTCGGGCGGCAGCCCGTTGAAACGGCGGCCGAGGCTCAGCGCGAGCTGGCTCGAATCGCCTCGGGCGGCACCGCGTTCCTGCGCGTCGTTCGCGGCGGCCAGGAAACGTTCGTGACGGTCACCAAGGAGTAATCGAACCGGGATCCGGGATCCGGGATCCGGGATTCGGGGTTCGGGACAATTCGAGGCCCCAGTTGCTGCAACTGGGGCCTTTTCTTTTGTTCGAACGCGCCTATAATCTGGGCCCTGTTCGAGCCACACGGAACCTGGAACCCGGAACAGAAGCCGAAAGCCCAAAGCCGAGAGACCAGAGCCCACCATGACCGAACGAGAAATCAAGCTGCAGTTCGAAACCGCCGGTGAAGCGCGGACGGCTATCCTGGCCGCTGGCGCGGCGCCACTCAAGTGCCGGCGACTCCAGGAAGATGCGCTCTTCGACACCAACGACGAATCACTTCGTCGTCAGGGCTGCGCGCTGCGCGTGCGCAGTGAATCCGGCAGAAGCCTGCTGACGTTCAAGGGTCCGGTGCAGGCAAGCCGGATGACGACGCGGGAAGAGCATGAGACGGTCGTCAGCGACGGAGACGTCCTGACGCGCGTGCTCGAGTCGCTCGGCCTGCACGTCTGGTTTCGCTACCAGAAATTTCGCGAGGAGTTTGCGGCCGAGGACGCCAGCATCGCGCTCGACGAAACGCCGATCGGCACCTTCGTCGAAATCGAAGGTGGTGAGCGCGCGATCGAATTGATGGCACGCGCGCTTGGGCGCAACGAGGCCGACTACGTGCTCGACTCGTATCGCGGCCTGTTTCTCCAACGACGGGAACGGCTCGGGCTGACCGGCGCCGACATGATGTTCGCCGACGAATGGTCCCAGCACTCGTCCTGACCGCTGGCCTCGCCACTCGCCTCCGCCCTCTGTCGTTCGTCCGCGCGAAAGCGGCGTTGCCGGTTGCGGGCACGCCGCTCATACATCGCATCCTGCGATCGCTGTCGTCGGCAGGCGTGCGCGATGTGGTGCTCAACCTGCACCATCTCCCCCACACGCTCACGACGCTGCTCGGCGACGGCAGTGCGCTCGGAATGCACGTCCGCTATTCGTGGGAAGTACCCGTCCTCGGATCTGCGGGTGGACCAAGGCGCGCAGTGCCACTCCTGGCGAGTCCCGAATCCCGGAGCCCGGATCCCGGCACGTTCTTGATACTCAATGGCGACACCCTCACCGACGTCGATGCCTCCGCCGTCGTCGACGATCATCAGCGCTCGGGCGCGCTCGTAACGATGGCCGTTGTCCCGAATCACGAGCCTCAGAAGTATGGAGGTGTCGTGGTGAAAGACGATGGGTCGGTGACCGGCTTCGTTCGACGCGGCTCGAATGAACCATCGTGGCATTTCGTCGGCATACAGGCTGCCGAGGCAACCG
Organism: uncultured Acidobacteriota bacterium; assembly: GCA_963772955.1. Lineage (GTDB taxonomy): Bacteria > Acidobacteriota > Vicinamibacteria > Vicinamibacterales > UBA2999 > Gp6-AA40. Next base: position 372,959 of record CAVYZF010000004.1, read on the forward strand.
CGTTCGCATCAGTGCCCGCCGACATCCCGTATGAAACGGTGAGCGCGCTCTACCCTGCTCTCATCGCGGAACGTCCGGGGTCGATCCGCGCGTATCGCACGAGCGGCGAGTTCATGGACATCGGCACGCCGGCCGACTATCTCGCGACCTCTCTCACGTTGGCAGAGCGCGACGGGTTCGTCGTGACCGCTCGAGCCGAGATCAGTTCCACGGCGCGTGTCGAGCGCTGCGTCCTGTGGGACGATGTGGTCGTGGAAGATGGTGCGATGTTGCGTGAGTGCGTGGTGACCGACGGCGTGCGTGTCCCGGCGGATACGTCGTGGCACGGCGTCACCATTCGCGTCGCGTCGGGTGCACTCGCGCCTGGTGAACGCAGAATCGATGGGCTCGCTATAGGTTCGCTCTAGAGATGACAGACACCGTTAGACCGCGCATTGATCGCTATCTGTCCGAAACCGGCCTGGCAGCACAGGGTGCCAAGGTCGTGCCGCTCACCGGAGATGCCTCCGACCGGCGATACGTCCGGATCCTGCTTCGTGATGTGCCCTCGCAGGTGCTCGCCGTTTATCCGCAGGCCTTCGACGTCGACCAACTGCCCTTTGCGAACGTCACTCGCCTGATGGCGGCAATGCCAGTGCCCGTGCCGGAAATCCTCGGCCACTCGAACGAGCTTGGCATCCTCGCGCTGCAGGATCTCGGTGACGTCACGCTGCAGGCGCATCTCGGCGCGGCCACACGAGCCGAACATGCCGCACTCTATCGCCAGGCGGTGACGCTCATCGTAAAGATGCAGCAGCGCGGGCGCGAGCTCGCGTCAGACCGCTATCTGCCGTATGGCATCGCGTTCGACGTCGAAAAGCTGTCGTGGGAGCTGCAGTTCTTCGTGAAGCATTTCCTCGAGGCATATCGCGGCGCATCACTCACCACCAGTGAACGCGAAGCACTCAGTGCAGAACTGCTGCGCATCGCCGAGGAGCTGGCCGCCGAGCCGAGAGTGTTCTGTCATCGCGACTATCACAGCCGTAACCTGATGCTGCACGATGGTCAGCTCTATATCATCGATTTCCAGGATGCGCGCATGGGACCTGACACCTACGACCTGGTGTCGTTGCTGCGCGACTCCTACATGGATTTCAGCGAGCGCGAAGTCGACGAGCTGATCGCGTTCTTCCTTGCGCTGCGCGGCGTGGGCGCCGGAAAAGGAGCCGGCATGGAAGCCGGAGTGTTCCGGCGGCGGTTCGACCTGATGGCGCTCCAGCGCAATCTCAAGGCGCTCGGCACCTTCGGTTTCCAGACGACGACCCGCGGAAACACCGTTTACATCCAGTACATGCCGCGCACGCTCGCCTACGTTCGCAACAACACGGAGCGCGACCCGCGTTTCGCGCGCCTGCGCGAGATCCTCGCGAAGCACGTCGAGGAGCTCCGGTAATCCTCGGGCCGCCTCCCGTCTACGAACCGCGGAGACACGGAGCACGCGGAGATTTACCAACGCAGGGATCGCTGGGATCGCAGAGTTTCGTGACAACTATCGACTCCCGAGTGGCGCGCGCTACGCGCGGCAAGTTATTGGCGTTGGAATTTGGGAGTTGGGAGTTGATCTCGCCAGACTAGAATTGACTGACTGCTCGCTCGCGAGAGCGGCTGACACTCCATGTATCAGTTCGGCGTCTCCACACATCTCTTCCACGAACACCGGCTCAGCCGCGACCACCTGGTCCACATCGCCGCCCACGGATTCGAGGTGGTGGAGCTCTTCGCCACGCGCGCACACTTCGACTACAAGAGTCCCGAGGCGATCGCAGAAGTGGCCGAATGGTTGTCAGACACCAGCCTGATGCTTCACTCCATTCACGCGCCGATCGTGGCGCGCATGGAGAACGGGCGCTGGGTCGGCCCGTTCTCGAATGCCTCGTCGGACGAAAGCCGACGGAAGCAGGCAGTGGCCGAGGCACAGGCCGCGATCGCAGTCGCTGCGCAGATTCCGTTCCGCTATCTCGTGCTTCACCTCGGCGTGCCGACCAGCGAGCAGCAACAAGCCACGGACAACCATGCCGCTGCCGCGCGGCGCAGCGTCGAGGAGATCGCAACGGCGGCCGCACGTGTCAATGTGCGCGTGACCGTCGAAGTGATTCCGAATGCGCTCTCCGACGCTGCGTCGCTCGCGTTACTGGTCGAAGATCAACTGGACGGCCTCGACGTCGGCGTGTGCCTCGACTACGGTCATGCGCACCTGATGGGCGACCTCGGCGAGGCGATCGAAGAGCTCTCGGGGCACATGTGGACGACGCACGTCCACGACAACCACGGGAAGAAGGACGATCATCTGCCGCCTTATGCCGGCACGATCGACTGGGACGCTGCGATGATGGAGACGCAGAAGATCGGCTACGACGGCGCGCTGATGTTCGAGGTGTCCGACACCGGCGATCCGATCAACGTGCTCAAGCGATGCGCGAAGGCGCGCGAGCGGCTGGAAAAGTCATTCGTCACTTTCTGAATTCTGAATTGATCTTCAGAATTCAGAAGGCAGCCTGTCCTGGCGTGCGTGGAAACGGAATCACGTCCCTGATATTGCCCATGCCCGTGGCGTAGATGATCGTGCGCTCGAGGCCGAGGCCGAACCCGGCGTGCGGCACGGTCCCATAGCGCCGCAGGTCGCGATACCACCAGTAGATCTTTGGATCCAGGTGCATCTCCGCGAGTCGTCTATCGAGGTAATCGAGACGCTCCTCGCGCTGCGAGCCGCCGATGATCTCGCCGATGCCCGGCGCCAGGACATCCATCGCCGCCACTGTCTTCCCATCGTCGTTCATGCGCATGTAGAAGGCCTTGATTTCCTTCGGATAGTTCATCACGACGACCGGCGCCTTGACGTGCTCCTCGCTCAGCCAGCGCTCGTGCTCGGACTGCATGTCCATCCCCCAGCGCACGGGGAATTCGAACGACTTACCACTCTTCTCGAGCGCGGAGATGGCGTCGGTGTAGGTCATGCGCTCGAACGGTGACGAGACGAACGCTTCGACACGGCTCAGGCAATCCTTGTCGATACGATCGGCGAAGAACTTCATGTCGTCGCTCCGCTCGTTCAGGAGCGCGCTGAGGATGTATTTCAGAAACGACTCGGCAAGGTCGGCGTCGGCCGCGAGATCGGCGAATGCGATCTCGGGCTCCACCATCCAGAACTCTGCGAGATGACGGCTCGTGTTGCTGTTCTCAGCGCGGAATGTCGGACCAAAGGTGTAGACCTTCGACAGCGCGAGGCAGTAGGTCTCCACGTTGAGCTGACCGCTGACGGTGAGGAACGCTTCCTTGCCGAAGAAGTCCTTCGTGAAATCGGTGCGTCCGTCCTGCGTCTTCGGGATGGCACCGACGTTGGCGAGATCGAGCGTACTGACGCGGAACATCTCGCCCGCACCCTCGGCATCGCTCGCCGTGACGATCGGCGTGTGCACCCAGAAGAAGCCGTGCTCGTGAAAGTAGCGATGAATCGCCATGCTGAGGCAATGACGAACACGTGCGAGCGCGCCGAGCGTGTTCGTCCGCGGGCGGAGGTGAGCCACGTCACGGAGATACTCGAACGACGTCTTCTTCTGCTGGATTGGATACGCCTCAGGGTCGTCCACCCACCCCACGACCTCGACGCTTTCGGCCTGGAGCTCCACTGCCTGACCCTGGCCCTGACTGGCGGCCAGCACACCCGTCGCGGTGACCGCGCATCCAGAAGTCAGGTGCTTAATCTCGCTCTCATAGTTGGGCAGCGTGTTCTGTGCCACGACCTGCACCGGATCGAAGCACGACCCGTCGTGCACGTGAATGAATGAAAGCCCGGCCTTTGAATCGCGGCGTGTCCGAACCCATCCGCGAACCGTCACGCGGCTCCCGGTCGCCGCCTTCCCTTTCAGTGCAGACGAAACATCGATGTAGTCAGCGTGAGGCATCTCAGTAATGGGATTATCCGCCGAGACGCGGATCCCCTGTATCCTAGAAGGTTGTAGGAACAATGAAGATTGGAATGATCTCGCTCGGGTGCCCCAAGAACCTCGTGGACTCCGAGGTCATGCTGGGGCTGGCCCAGGAGCAGGGGCATCAGCTCACTCGCGATGCCGCCGACGCCGACGTGCTCATCGTCAATACTTGCGCGTTCATCGACAAGGCCAAGCAGGAGTCGATCGACACCATCCTCGAGATGGCGGAGCACAAGAAAACGGGCGCGTGCAAACGGCTGGTGGTGACCGGCTGCCTGGCCGAGCGGTATCGAGACGAGCTCCGCGAGCAGATTCCGGAGATCGACGCGATTCTCGGCACCGGCGAAGTCCCGGAGATCGTGAACGCGCTCGGAGTGAACACGACACACCGAGGCGCCGAGGCACAGAGTCACTCTGGTTTGATCCAGCTGCGACGCTCGAACGGCGAGCAGGTCGGGACCGAGGACCGAGGACCGAGGACCGAGGACCTGCCCACCTACCTCTACGACGCGAGCACCCCGCGCCTTCTTGCGACGCCACGACACTACGCCTACGTGAAGATCGCCGAGGGCTGCGACTACAAGTGCGCCTTCTGCATCATCCCCACGCTGCGCGGCAAGTATCGCAGCCGAACGCACGAGTCGATCGTCGCCGAGGCCGAACGCCTCGCCGCGCAAGGCGTGAAAGAGCTGCTGCTGATCTCGCAGGACACGACCTTCTACGGCATCGATCGCGGCGAACGTGGCGCACTCGCGCGACTCCTCCGCGCCCTCAATCGCCTCGACGGGCTCGAGTGGATCCGGATGCTGTACCTCTATCCAACGACGATCACCGACGACGTGCTCGATGCGATGGCGGAGAGCTCGAAGGTGTGCAAGTACGTCGACCTGCCGCTGCAGCACGCCTCGGATGGCGTGCTCAAGCGCATGAAACGGCCGGGCACACGCGCGGGCTACGAGCGCCTCCTCGATCGGATCCGGCAGCGCGTTCCTGGTGTCACGCTCCGTACAACCTTCATCGTCGGATTCCCTGGTGAAACGAATGAGGACTACTCTGAGTTGGAATCCTTCGTCGAGTCCGTGGGCTTCGACCACATGGGTGTCTTCACCTATTCGCATGAAGAAGGCACCTCCGCCCACGGCCTGACCGACGATGTGCCGCCCGCCGTCAAGAAGCGCCGCCAGTCTGGCGTGATGCGACGGCAGAGGCGGATCGTCGCCCGGGCGCAGCGGGCGCGGATCGGGAGCCGGGTCCGGGTCCTGGTGGATGGCCCTTCGGCCGAACACGACCTGGTCCTTCGCGGACGGTTGGAAGGACAGGCGCCCGAGATCGACCCCCAGGTGTATTTGACCGACTGCGACCCTTCCGAGCTCACGGCGGGACAGTTCGTCCAGGCCGAAGTCGTTGGAAATCGTGCCTACGACCTGGTTGTCCGTCCCCGCCTCCGCTAGGTCGCGTCGCCCTGCGACGCGACAGCCAGCGCTGATTGTGCGGTCCGCCAGCGGACCGCATTGGCGAGGCTCCGCCGAGGCGCGCGAGCGCGAAGAGCGAGCATTGTCGGGCGTTGAATCCACGTGCTAAGCTTGAGGGTCACCTAGGCGGAGGAAGACTCCAGGTGGGCTCGTGCCCACTTTTTTTGTTTCAGCGTGTCGATGTTTCCGCTTGAGCAGATTCGGGCGATTGCCGAACGGGTCGCCGCAGCGCGAGGACTGGAGATCTGGGACATTCAAAGTCGCCGCGAAATGGGGGGACACGTGGTCAGGGTCTTTATCGACAGGCCCGGACCGTCGGCCACTCCTGACGACAGCGTCAGCATCGAGGATTGCGAGCAGGTCAACCGCGAGATCGGAACGATTCTCGACGTTGAGGATCCGCTCCCGTTCACTTATACGTTGGAGGTTTCATCACCCGGGCTCGATCGTCCCCTGCGCGGCCTCGACGACTACCGGCGCTTCGCGGGACGGCTGGCAAAGGTCGTGGTCAAGGAAGCAGTCGACAACCAGAAGGCGTTTGAAGGGCGCCTGAACGGAGTGGACGGAGAGTTCGTTCTGCTGGAAGCGCCGAACGGCCGCGAGCACAGGCTACCGATGCACCTCATCACGCGCGGCCGGCTCGAAGTTGAGTTCTAGGATTCTTGAAATATGCAAAACCCGTTGATGCAGACGATCGAGGCGCTCGCCAAGGAAAAAGGCATCGAGGCCAATACGATCATCACCGCGATTGAGGACGCTGTCCTCACCGCGTCGCGCAAGTACTACAAGACGAACGAGAATCTGAAGACGCGGTTCAACCAGGAGACGGGCCAGGTCGATCTGTTTGCGATCAAACACATCGTCACCGACGTGACCAACGACGCGACGGAGATCTCCCTCAAGGAAGCGCAGGAGCTTTACGGCGAAGAGGCCGAAGTCGACATGGAGATCGAGTTCCCCAAGCGAACCGACGTCCTCGGTCGAATCGCGGCGCAGACCGCCAAGCAGGTGATTTTCCAGAAGGTGCGCGAGGCCGAGCGCGAGAACATCTTTGCCGAGTACAACGATCGCGTCGGCGAAGTCATCAACAGCACGGTGAAGCGGTTCGAGAACGGCGACCTCGTCGTGGAGATCGGCCGAGTGGAAGCCGTGCTGCCCCGCAAGGAACAGTCGCGCGCGGAAAGTTACACCCCCGGCGAGCGCATTCGCGCGGTCATCAAAGGCGTCAATCGCAGCGCGAAAGGGCCGCAGATCGTCCTGTCGCGAACTGATCCTGCCCTGCTGATCAAGCTGTTCGAGCAGGAAGTCCCTGAGATCTACGACGGCACTGTGATGATTCGCGGCGCCGTGCGCGAAGCGGGCGACCGCGCCAAGGTTGCGGTGTATTCCCGCGAACGCGATGTCGATCCCGTGGGCGCGTGCGTCGGCATGAAAGGCACGCGCGTGCAGGCGATCATTCGCGAGCTTCGCGGGGAGAAGATCGACATCGTCGAGTGGTCCGACGATCCGGTGCAGCTCGTGACGAACGCGCTGAGTCCCGCAAAGGTACAGCGCGTGTCCATCGTCGACGACCGCGATCGGATCATGGAAGTTGTCGTCGAGGACAAGCAGTTGTCATTGGCGATTGGTAAGAAGGGACAGAACGTGCGCCTGGCCGCGAAGCTGACCGGCTGGCGTATCGACATCAAGAGCGAGGAAGAGAAGCGGCGCGAGGTCGAGGCCGAATTCGGCGCGCTCGGCGGCGAGGCAGCCTCCGCGGATGACGCGGCCGGCGAGCCCGCAACGCCAGAGCAGGAGCAGGAGCAGGAGCAGGAGCAGGAGCCGGCGGCGGTCGCCGAGGCCGGGACAGAGGCAGGCAGCGATATCAAGGCGGAATCGTAGAGCGCGGGCGCGCGCGGACAAGGAAGCAATTTGGCAACGGTTCGGATTTACAAGGTCGCGGAACTGCTCGGCACGACGAGCCAGGAAGTGCTGGCGCTGCTCAAGCGCGATCACGGAATCGAGCTGAAGAGCGCCTCGAGCACGATCGAGGAAGTGGTCGCGCGCTCGTTCGTCGAGCGCCTCGCGCGACAGCGAAGCATCTCGCTGCCAGGCGGCGACATGTTCGCCGAGCACACCGTTCCAGCCAAGACCACCTTGAAGAAAGCGGCGGCAGCGCCGAAAAAGGCGGAACCCGCCAAGCCGGTTGCTCCGGTCCTCGGCCCGCCGCGTCTCGTCAAGACCGTCAAGCCGCATGCGCCTGCGGAGGCCACCGCCACGGCTGTGGCTCCTCCCCCGCCACCTGTTGTCGAGCACGAGCCCGAAGAGGCTCCGGTCGCCGTCGACGTGGCACCACTACCTGTTGTCGAAGTTGAACCACCACCTCCTGTTGTCGTCGAGGAATTACCCCCGATTGTGATCGTTCCCGAACCTGTCCCCGTCGAAGAACCACCGGTTGTCGAGGAGACAATCGAAGAGCCTCCCGCAGCCGTGGCTGCTTCCCCGGTCGCGCTGCCATCGCAACCGCAGCACGCTGGACGTTTTGTTCCACCGACGATCCGGCTTCGCATCGAGGAACCGGGCAGGTTACCGCAACCGGCACGCCCGCTCGCTCCGGCGAAGCGGCCACAGGTCACGCAGCCGCGCATCGTGCAACCGCCGGCGCCTCCTGCTGTCGGCGCGAAGCCCGCAACGCCCGCGACTGGACGCGCGCCGTCGCCTCGACCTGGCGCGGCGCAGCCGCCTCGTCAGCCCTATTCGCCGCCGCGTCCGACGACACCGGGCATGCTGGGCGGGCCACGTCCGCTGCCGTCTCAACCGGTGCGCACGCAGCAGCCGGCATTCGCGCGTCCGGGTCAGGCACCGGCTCCGCCGGGAACACAGCCTCGACCACCGTTTGGACAGCGTCCACCCGGCGGACAATACCGTCCTCCTGTTCAACGCTCCGGCGGGGCCCGACGTGAGCGGCCGTCCGCGCCATCGATGCCCTCAGCCCCCGCCGCGCCTCCGCCGATCACGCGCATCATCACGCTGGCCGAGGGTATGACGGTGAAAGACCTGGCCGACAAACTCGATGTCCGCGTGAAGGATGTCCTGGCAAAGCTGCTGATGCGTCGCATGATGATGACCATCAACAGCACGATGGACGTCGAAACGGCGAAGAGCCTCGCGCGTGAGTTCGGCGCCGAGATCGAGATGCGCAGCTTCGAAGAAGAGCTCGTCTCGGCCGAGGGCGATGAGTCGAAACCGGAGGACATCAAGCCGCGCGCGCCCGTGGTGACCGTCATGGGTCACGTGGATCACGGCAAGACGTCGCTGCTCGATGCCATCCGCGAAACGAAGGTCGCCGAGCGCGAGGCCGGCGGTATTACGCAGCACATCGGCGCCTATCACGTCGAGCTCGGTGACGGCCGCAGCGTCGTCTTCCTCGACACGCCCGGTCACGAAGCGTTCACGCTGATGCGCGCGCGCGGCGCCAAGGTCACCGACGTGGTCGTCCTCGTCGTCGCTGCCGACGATGGCGTCATGCCGCAGACGCGGGAAGCGATCGATCACGCGAAGGCTGCAAACGTGCCGATCGTTGTCGCGATCAACAAGATCGACAAGCCCGGCGCCAACCCGGACAACGTCAAGCGCGAGCTCGCCGAGCTCAGTCTCGTTCCGGAAGACTGGGGCGGACAAACCGTGATGGTTCCGGTCTCCGCCAAGAAGCGGCAGAACCTCGATCAGTTGCTCGAGATGATTCTGCTCTCGACCGACATCCTGGAGCTGCGAGCCAACCCGAAGCGAAGTGCCTCCGGCGCGGTGCTCGAGGCCAAGCTCGATCGTGGGCGCGGGCCGGTCGCGACTGTCCTCGTACAGGACGGCACGCTCAGGGTCGGCGACAACTTCATCGCGGGTCCTGTCGTGGGCAGGGTTCGCGCGCTCATCGACGATCGCGGCCGCCAGGTGAAATCCGCGGGCCCGGCCACGCCGGTCGAAGTGCTCGGTCTCACCAGCCTGCCGCAGCCGGGGGATCCCTTCCAGACCGTGGCTGATGCCGCGAAGGCGCGGCAGATCGCGACATTCCGTCAAGCGCAAGCCAAGGAGCGCGCGCTCGGTGCGAAAGGCGGACGGCTCACGCTCGAGTCGCTCAAAGAGCAGATCGCCGAAGGCGGCGTGAAGGAACTGCCGCTCATCGTCAAGGCCGACGTGCAGGGGTCTGCCGAAGTACTGGCTGAGACGCTGACAAAGCTCTCGGACGACAAGGTCAAGATTCGCATCATCCGTTCCGGCGTCGGTGCGATCAACGAGTCCGACGTGCTGCTCGCTTCCGCGTCGAACGCGATCATCATCGGCTTCAACGTCCGCCCCGATCGCAACGCTCAGGACATGGCGGAGCGCGAGGAGATCGACGTCCGCCTGCACTCGGTGATCTACAACGTCACCGACGAGATCAAGAAGAGCATGGAAGGATTGCTCGATCCGACCTTCAAGGAAGTCCGGCTCGGCACCGCCAATGTGCGCGAAGTCTTCAAGGTTCCGAAGATCGGCGCCATCGCAGGCTGCATGGTGACCGATGGCCGCATCACCCGCGCCGGCGAAACGCAGGCTCGCCTGCTGCGCGACAACGTGGTCGTCTTCGAGGGCAAGATCTCGTCACTCCGTCGATTCAAAGACGACGTGAGTGAGGTGAAGAGCGGTTTTGAATGCGGCATCGGGCTGCAGAACTACAACGACGTGAAGGTCGGGGACGTCATCGAGGTCTTCACGATGGAGCGCGTGGCGGTCACCGCATAGAACGGCGCCATGCGTGTCGCCGTTCTGCACATCGAGATCCACATTCCGTACGCGCAGTCGCTCAAAGACAAGCGCATGGTGCTGCGGCGGATCAAAGACCGCCTGCAGAAGTTCAATGTCGCCGTCGCGGAGCTCGAGCATCAGGATCTCTGGCAGCGGGCGGGCCTCGGCATCGTCGCCATCTCGAACACCACGCTGCACGTGGAGCAGGAACTAGCGGGCGCCGCCGAGGAAATCGAACGCCTCGAACCGGGGTTGATGACCCGGTCCGAGGTTGAGTACCTGACTTAATGGCTCAAGGGCACAGACCCGATCGCGTCGGCGATCAGATTCGGCAGGAGCTCAGCGACCTCCTCAGTCGTGGCGCCGTCCACGATCCCGGCATCGGTTTCATCACACTGACTCGTGTCAAGATGTCACCCGACCTGCAGCTGGCGCGGGTGTTCTACACATTGATGGGAGACGCGGAGGCGCGCCGCGGCACCGCGGCTGCGCTCGAGCGGGCAACGCCATTCCTTCGACGTCACATCGGAGGCCGGCTGCGCCTGCGACGCGTGCCGGAGCTCGATTTCCGGTTCGATGAATCGGTCGCGCACCAGGATCGGATCGAGCAGATCCTGCGCGATCTTCGCGAGGAAGAAGCGCAGCGCGCCGCCGAACACAACAGTGATCCGACCGAGGACACCAAGGGGAATGACCACAACAGCCGCTGAGACGACGGCCGCTCACGTCGCTGCCGAGATCCGCCGCCGACAACGCTTCGTCGTGGCGTCGCACGCCCGGCCCGACGGCGACGCCATCGGGTCCTCGATGGCGATGGCGCTGGCTCTTCAGCGGCTCGGCAAGCAGGCGCGGGTCGTCAGTCGCGACAGAGTCCCGCCGCAGATGCTGGTGTTTCCCGGTGTCGATTCGATCGAGGTGATCGACCACGTCGACGATCAGGGCGACGCCGTGATCATCCTCGAGTGCGGCGACGCGCAGCGGCCCGGAGTCGCCGGTCTCGAGCAGGGCTTCGTCATCAACATCGATCATCACCCCGGCAACATGATGTACGGGGCGGTGAACTGGATGGACCTCTCGGCTGCCGCCTGCGGGGAAATGGTGTTCGCGTTGATCGGCGAGCTTGGCGTGTCACTGACACCAGAGATCGCAACGCACGTCTATATCGCGATCCTGACCGACACCGGCGCCTTCCATTACTCGAACATCACGCCGCGCACGTTCGACATCTGCCGCCAGTGTGTTGAAGCGGGTGTCAATCCCCCTGCGGTCGCGCGCAGCATTTTCGACAGCAACAACCTCGCGCGCCTGAAACTGTACGGGGCGGTGCTGCACCGGATGCAACTCGATCCCACGGGACGCATCGCGACCGTCTACGTCGATCAGCAACTGGCCCACGAGTGTGGCGGGACTTACGAAGACACCGAGGGCCTCGTCAACCTTCCACTCACCGTCAAGGACATCGTCGCGGTCGCGTTCTTCAAGGAGAACGGGGCAGGCGACTGGCGCGTGAGCATGCGATCGAAAGGCGCGATCAATGTCAACGCCATCGCGCGTGAATTCGGTGGCGGCGGCCACACCAATGCATCGGGATGCTCCGCGAGCGGTGAGTTCGCGACGCTGAAGACTCTTTTCGAGGGCAAGCTCGCACAGGCGATCGACGCGGCACAGTAGGGCGGGTCTTGCGTTGTTGACCCGCCGGGTCCACAGAGCAGGACCCGGCCTACACTGCCTACCGCATACTGCCTACTGCATACTCCCCATGGACGGCGTTCTTATCGTCGACAAACCGCAGGGCCTGACGTCACACGATGTCGTCGCGGTTGCCAGGCGCTCTCTTCACGAACGACGTATCGGCCATACTGGAACGCTCGACCCTCTCGCGACAGGTGTACTGCCGTTGGCGTGCGGCCGGGCCACGAGGCTCGTGCGCTTCTTCGTGTCGTCGGACAAGGACTACGAGGCCACGGTCCGGTTCGGCGTCGCGACTGATACCTACGACATCACCGGCAGTGAAACCAGCCGCTCGGGGCACGCGCCCGAGCGTGAGGCCGTCGAGGCCGCGCTGACCTCACTGCGCGGCGAATACCTGCAGGTGCCGCCGGCGTTCTCAGCAAAGAGAGTTGCAGGTGAGCGGGCCTACGCACGCGCGCGCCGTGACGAAGCTGTGACTCTGCAGCCAGCGCCCGTGCGCGTCACGCGCGCCGATCTCGTGGCGTTCAGCGGCGCCTCTGCCCGCATCGACATCACATGCTCGGCGGGCTTTTATGTGAGGACCTTCGCCCATTCCCTGGGTGAGCTTGTGGCGACGGGCGCCTGCCTCGAGTCTCTGCGTCGGACACGCAGCGGGGAGTTCAGCGTCGGTCAGGCCGTCGAGCTGGAACAGGTCAGGCAGTCGAGCGTGGCGGTGACCGAGCGGTGGATTTCGCTTGAGCGTCTGCTACCTGCCATGCCGTCCGTCAGGCTTGGAAACGAGGGGCGCAAGCGGGTGGCGCACGGGCAAATGCTCGGCGCCAGTCATGTTCTCGGAGGTGAAACCAGCGGGCAGAGCCCGGGCGCGTGGGTCCGGCTCATCGACGGAGAGGGCCAACTCATTGCGTTGGGCACCGTTGACTCGACCCGAGAATTTTTGCACCCGGCGGTTGTCCTGATTTAAAATGAACTGTTTAGGGGAGCAGCAACACTCGCAACCATACGGCGGTTTGGTGGATAACCGGGGGCAAAAGCCCGGGACATCAGTTCTGAGCCGTTCGTGGAGGAGCCATCTGTGGCGTTAAGCAGTGACCGCAAGAGCGGGATCATCGGAACCTATAAGACACACGACGGTGACACGGGGTCGCCCGAAGTTCAGGTCGCGCTCCTCAGCGAGCGGATCAACTACCTCACCGAGCACTTCAAGATCCACGCAAAGGATCATCATTCGCGCCGGGGGCTGTTGAAGCTGGTAGGCCAGCGTCGACGGTTGCTCGACTACCTCAAGAGCAAAGACTCCGAGCGCTACGCGGATCTCATCAAGCGGCTCGGCATACGTAAGTAGAACCTAGTCACATGCACAACGTTAACTTGCAGAGGCGCGAGATCCAGATCGGATCCCGCACGCTGTCCCTGGAAACCGGCAAGCTCGCCAAGCAGGCCCACGGCTCGGTGATCGTCCGATCCGGCGACACCATGGTGCTCGTCGCCGCGTCCCGTGCGGGCAGCCCGCGCGACGTGGACTTCCTCCCGCTGACCGTCGACTACCGCGAGTACGCGTATGCGTCCGGACGGATCCCCGGCGGCTTCTTCAAGCGCGAGGGCAAGGCCGCAGAGAAGGAAATCCTCACGAGCCGGCTGATCGATCGACCGATCCGGCCGCTCTTCCCGTCCGGGTGGCGATACGAGACCCAGATCATCGCGCTCCTGATGTCCGCCGACACGGAGAACGACGCCGACGTCCTCGCGATCACGGGCGCCTCGGCGGCGCTCGCCATCTCGGAGATCCCGTTCGAAAAGACCGTGGCCGGCGTCCGCGTGGGCATGGTGAACAACGAGTACGTGATCAACCCGACGTACCCCGAGCGCAAGCAGAGCACGCTCGACCTCATCGTCGCCGGCACGAAGGACGGCATCGTGATGGTCGAGGCCGGCGCGAAGGAAGTATCCGAAGCGCACGTCGTCGGCGCGCTCGAAGCCGCGCATGCCGCGATCAAGAAGATCATCGCGGCCATCGAGGATCTGAAGGGTGCCGTCGGCAAGAAGAAGCTCGTTGTTGCCGCCAAGGCGATCGCCCCCGAGTTCTATCAGCAAGTCGAGAAGAAGGCGCTCGGTCCTCTTACCGACGCAATGCGCATCAAGCAGAAGCTCGAGAGCTACGGGCAGGTAGACAAGGTGCTCGACGACCTTCTTGCGTCGCTGCCCGAAGACGACGCGCAGCAGAGGACGGACGCGGAGCACATCTTCCACGAACTGCAAGAAAAGGCGATGAAAGACGAGGCGCTCGAGCGCGGCGTGCGACTCGACGGCCGGAAATTCGACGAGATTCGCCCGATCTGGACCGAGACCGGTGTCCTCCCTCGCGTGCACGGCTCCGTCGTCTTCACGCGCGGCGAGACACAGGCGCTCGTCAGCTGCACGCTGGGCACGGCCGACGACCAGCAGAAGATCGAACACGTCACCGGTGAGCAGTACCGGCGCTTCATGCTCCACTACAACTTCCCGCCCTTCTCGGTTGGCGAGACCGGCCCGCAGCGCGGTCCGGGCCGTCGTGAGATCGGGCATGGGGCGCTTGCCGAGCGCGCGCTGGCGCCGATGATTCCACCCGAGGAGAAGTTCGCGTACACGATCCGTCTGGTCTCGGACATTCTCGAGTCCAACGGCTCATCGTCAATGGCCTCGGTCTGCGGCGGCTCGATGGCGATGATGGACGCGGGTGTGCCGATGACGTCCGCCGTCGCTGGCATCGCGATGGGCTTGATCATGGACGAGAAGACCGGCAAGTACGCCGTCCTCTCGGACATCGCGGGCGCCGAAGATCACTACGGCGACATGGACTTCAAGGTCGCCGGCACCGCCAGTGGCATCACGGCGCTGCAGATGGACATCAAGGTCACCGGCATCAACTCGGAGATCATGGCCAAGGCGCTCGAACAAGCGCGCGCCGGCCGCATGCACATCCTCGGCGAGATGGCGAAGACGCTGACCTCGACCCGCGGCAACATGTCGATGTTCGCGCCGCGCATCATCACCATCAAGATTCCGGTCGACAAGATTCGCGACGTCATCGGTCCCGGCGGCAAAATGATCCGCAGCATCATCGAACGGACCGGGGTAAAGATCGACGTCGAGGACAACGGCCAGGTCAACGTCGCGTCAGCGGATGGGGAATCCGCTGCCAAGGCGATCGGGATCATCCAGGAACTCACTGCCACGCCCGAGCTCAACAAGACCTATATGGGCAAGGTGCAGCGCATCACAGACTTCGGCGCGTTCGTCGAGATCATGGCCGGCACCGATGGCCTCCTCCACGTCTCGGAGATCGCGAATCACCGCGTGAAGGACGTACACGATGAGCTGAAGGAGGGTCAGCAGATCCTCGTGAAGGTCATCAACATCGATCCCACTGGTAAGATCCGGCTGAGCCGCAAGGCTTTGCTGCAGGACGAAGTGCAAAAAGGCGCAATTCCAGCCCCAGCCGCAAAAGAATAGGCAATCCGTGCATGGACGAACCGGGACTCAGTCCCGGTCGTCTAAAATGCATTGATGAAGCTCAGGAGTCGGACGTCCAGCCTGTTGCTCGTAGGCGTGGTGGGTCTGCTCTCGCCCTTCGTATTCCACGCCCTCGCCCACGGCTCGACAGGCTTGCCGTGGGCTGAGCCTGTCGAAGGCCAGGAACAAGCCGCTAACAGACGTGAGATCACGCTGACCGCTCGCAACTACCGGTTCTCCCCTGCCCGGATCGAAGTCGCTCAGGACGATCTCGTGAAGCTCACAGTGCAGAGCGAGGACAACGCGTACAGCCTCACGATCGACGAGTATCGCGTGTCGCGCCGCGTGCCCGCGGGTGGCTCGACGACGCTCGAGTTTCGCGCCGATCGTGCTGGAACGTTTGCCTTCTATTCCAATCTGACCAACGACTCGCGTCACGCGCAGATGCGTGGCGAGCTGATCGTTCGGAGCAAGTAGGTAGCTAGGTCAGTGGGTAGCTAGGTTGCTGGGGTTTGTTCCCAGTCACCCAGCAACTCAGCTACCTAGCCACCCTGTCCCACGCCTTCGCAGCGTCGATCCGCGCGGTTGTCGAGGGGTGAGTGTGGAAGAAGAGCTCGACGAATCTCGACGGCCTCTCCTCCGCGAGGTTCGTCGACGCCAGCCGCTTCATCGCGCTGATGAACGCCGAAGAATTTCTCGTCGTCTCGAGGGCGTAGCGATCGGCGCGGCGCTCATGCGCACGCGAGAGCGCGTTGGTCACCGGCTTGAGCGCCATTGAGACAGCGCCGAGTGCGAGAGCGATCAGCGGCATGCCCGCGACATCGGACTTCCCTTCCAGACCCGCGCTGAGCGCAAGCGTCGTCAGCGCGTAATCGGCGAGATAACACCCCAGCGCCACGAGCACGACTTCGAGCGCCAGCCCCGACCAGACGTCGCCGTAGACGTGGTGCGCGAGCTCGTGCGCGAAGACGGTCTCGATCTCCTGATCGGAATGTGCCTCCAGCAATGTGTCGGACACGAGGATGCGCCGTGTGCGCCCGATTCCAACGAGCGCGGCGTTGGCCTTGCTCGTCCGGTCGCCCAGACGCCATTCGAATACGCCGAGCACAGGGGTTCCGGCTTTCTCGGCAAGAGCGATCAGCCGCGCGCGCAGCTCTTCCCGCTCGAGCGGGCGCACGTCGTAGAAGATCGGGAGCAGCAACACGGGCGCGAATCGCGCCAGCAGCACGAGTACGACCGCAAAGAGGATCGTGGTGAAGAGCCACCAGTTGGCAGGGCTCAGCCAGAGCAACACGGCAACGACGATGCCGGCAAGCGCGAGATAGACGAGCACGATCGCGGCCGCCTTGAGGTGATCAGCAAGCCACCGTCCTGTGGTCTCCCGCGACAGCCCATAGCGGCGCTCGAGAACGATTCCCTGATAGAAGGCGAACGGCAGATGGAGCAACTCTGACAGCGCCGCAATCGTCAGCACGTACGCCAGGACGACAGGAACGAGACTCGTGCCGACGGTCGCCTCGACACTCGCCCGGATGGCCGTCGAGGCGCCGCTCAAGAGAATGATGATGAGAAAGACGACCTGAACCGCGGTATCGATCAGCGCGGTACGTCGACGCAGCCTGTGATATCTCGCCGACTTGTCTTCGTTGGCCACCGATATGGTCTACCCGTGACGTATTGGAGACGCGAGCTACGACGCTCCGCGAGCCCCGAGACGGACGCCTCCGTTCGTTGTCTGCAGAACCAGGCGGGGTCCGCCGTTGCCGATGCGGCCGGAAACCCGCTGACGGGTCTGCTCGTCGGCCGTCAGTTGAAAGCCGTCCTGCACCTGCACACCGCCGTTGACGACTGTCGCCTCGAGGTTGGCGTTCACGCCGGGTGAAACAGTGATCATCACTCCGCCATTGACGGTGGTGATGCGCGAGTCGCCAGTGACCGACGCCAGGTCCATCGTGACTCCACCGTTCACCGTCTGCGCCTCGACCGCGCCCGAGACACCTCGACCGATGATGCCTCCATTCGTGGTCGTCGCCTCGATACGAGCACCGTCGACGTTCTCGAGCCGTACCTCGCCGTTCTGAGTCTTGAACAGCAGGTTCAATCCGGGAGGCACGCGCACCTCGTAGCGGACCGACAGTTGCGCGCGACCGAACCCGCGGCCCCGCCCCTGACCTTCCGGCGTTTCGATCCTGACCCCATCGGGAGTGACCTCTTCGCGCATTTCACTCGTCTTGAGCAGTTCGCGCGATGCTTCTTCGCTTCCCGTTCTGGCTTCGCGAATGGCGCGAACCTCGACCTGGCTGCCCGCCGCAGGCGATGCCCGGATCTGACCGTTGATGTTGATGATGTGGAGGTGCCCGCCAGGCTTGATGTCGTAGGTGCGGACCCACTCATCGCTGGCCTTGCCGGCCGCGAAGTCGACCGAGAGACCGCCTCCCTCACCGACCTTGACGTCGCACGCGACCGAGGCGAGGGCCAAGCCCAGCGCCACCCCCAAGGCCCATGAGTGTCGGCTGCTCATATTGTCGAACCTCCCGAACTCTACTACGTCCGGACTGTTCGGATCGTTCGCCCCTCGACGCTGCTCGGGGCGACCCTGAGCGTGGCGAAGGGTCGGGTCAATTCAGCTGGACCGAGATCAACTTCGACACTCCCGGCTCCTCCATCGTGACGCCGTAGAGCCGGTTGGCGATCTCCATGGTCTGGCGATTGTGCGTGATGAGGATGAACTGCGTCCGGTCGAGCATGCTTCGCAGCATCTCCACGAACCGGTGCACATTGGCGTCGTCGAGCGGCGCGTCGATTTCGTCCAGCAGGCAGAACGGGCTCGGCTTGTACTTGAAGATGGCGAACATCAGCGCAATCGCCGTCAAGGCCTTCTCGCCACCCGAGAGCAGCATCACGCTCTGCAGCCGCTTGCCTGGAGGCGAAGCGACGATGTCGATCCCGCTCTCGAGCGGATCGTTCTCGTCGAGCAACGCAAGCCCCGCGCGCCCGCCGCCGAACAACGTGCTGAACGTGACCTGAAAATTGGCCTGGATCGCCACGAATGCCTCGGTGAACCGGGCTTTGGTCGTCTCATCGATGCGTGCGATCGCTTCGGAGGTCTGCGCAATCGAGTCGACGAGATCGCGCCGCTGCGTCGTGAGGAACACATGCCGGCCCTCGAGCTCGTCGAACTGCTCGATCGCCATCATGTTGACCGGCCCGAGCCGATCGATCTTGGCCTTGAGGCGGGCGATGGCTTCCTCGGCCGTCATCGTGGTCGGCGCATCGAGCGGCGCAGCCTCTACCGCGGGCGCGGCCTGCGCGTCGGCCGATGCGGCGACGCTGTCCTCGTCGGCTTCTGGATCGGGCTCTTCGGCGGAAATCGCTGCCGCGTCCGGCGTCGCCTGACCACTCCGCTCCATCTCTTCGACCTGCGCGAGCACTTCGTCGAGCGTGTTCTGGACAGCATCCACACACGTCTGCGCGAGATGCGTCAGATCGCTTTCGGCCGTCGCACGAGCC
Source organism: uncultured Acidobacteriota bacterium (assembly GCA_963772955.1). GTDB lineage: Bacteria > Acidobacteriota > Vicinamibacteria > Vicinamibacterales > UBA2999 > Gp6-AA40. Next base: position 391,851 of record CAVYZF010000004.1, read on the forward strand.
ACTTCCAGATCGCTCGCCTCGACGCGGATGTCCTCGAGCGTCCGACGAGCCTGTCGAATCGCCACCTCCTGTTCGTCGACGCGCGCGCGCAACGCCGAGGCGGCGTCATCAGCCTCGCGCAGGGTGCCGCGCATTGACTCGAGCGCGATCACGTCCTCATCGAGCGCCTTCTCACCGGATGCGATCGCCGCGATCAGCGCTTCGCGCCGGCTGTGAGTCTGCTGCTGCTCGGAAATCCTCGTTGCAATCCTCAGCTCGAGTTCGCGTCCGCCCTCTTCGAGGCGAAGCACCTCGGCGCCGACGGCAGCCGCACGCTCGACCAGTGCGGCGTGCGACGCACGCGCCTCGGCCGCGCGCGTCGCGAGCGACGTCACGGTCTCACGCGCGGCGGCCAGCCGCCGCTGCGCCTCGCCAAAATCCTCCTCGATGACTCGCTGTTCCTCCGCGAGCTTCGCCATGGACACTTCCGCGTCCGCCCGACGCGTCTCGAGCGCCGCTCGCTCCTCTTCGGCGCGACGCCGCTCCATCGCCACGACGTCCGTCTTGCGGGACAGGCGCAGTCGATCGTCTGCGGCGCGTGCGAGCTGCGCGTCGTGCGCGACGAGCGCCTTTTCCTGAACGTGCTCCTCGTCCTGGAGCAAACCGATCGCGCTGGTGACTTCGACGATGCGCGCGTCGAGGCTGGCGACGTCGGCTCCCAATCGCGCCAACATCTCGCGATCGCGCTCGACCCGCTCGCGCAGCTCCTTGATCTCGCGCCGGGTCGCAAGGATTCCGCGCGACTCGACTTTCGCACCGCCGGCCACCAGATGGGGGCCGCGAAACACGTCCCCCTCGATGGTGGCGATAGGCGCAACGGTCTCGTGAGAGAAGGTGACTGCCTGCTCGAAGCTCTCGGCGACGTACGCCTCAGGGATCACTTTCAGAATGGTCGCTGCGTGCGGACCGCTGACGCGCAGGACATCCGACACCGGCACGATTCCCGGCGCGTGAAGCGCGTTGCTGGGATAGTAGCCGTTGGATCCAGGCTCGACGACGACAAACCCGCAACGGCCTGCGTCCTCCTGCCGAACAAGGGACAAGCCCGCAGCCGCCTGATCGTGCCGCTCGACAATCACATGCTGAAGCAGATCGCCCAGACACGCTTCGACCGCGCGCTCGTATCGGCTGTCGACCTCAAGGAAGTCCGCGACCGCGCCCTGCTGACCGACGTGACCGTTCGCCTGTACCAACACCATCCGCGCGGCATCGCCGAAATCGGCGCGACTGGCGGCCAGCTCCTCCAGCGACGCGAGCCGGCCCTCGAACGCCGCCAGCTCCTGTTCTCGTGTACGCAGGTCGCGTGTACGTTCTTCGTGCTCGCTCCTCGATATCCCGAGCTGCGTCCGGCGCTCGGACAACTGCTGACTGATTCGCTCGAGCGCGGCCTTCGACTGCGCATGCGCGTCCGATGCCGCGGCGCGGTCCGCCTCCACCTTGTCGCCCTCGCGTCGCACGTCGTGCTGTTCGACGTCCAGGCGCGCCAACTGCTCGCCGACACGCTCGTGTTGCGTGGCGGTGTGCTCCATCACATGGCGCACCGTCGTCGTCGCATTCGACGACCGGAAGAGATCGCTGCGGATCTCCTCGACACGGCCCTCGAGTCCTTCGATCTGTGATTGCGCCTGCGCGTGCTCCGCGCTGGCGGATGCCATCACCTCCCCGGCTTCGTCTCTCGTGCGCTCGATCTCAACCGCGGCTGCACGTCGCACGTCGAGGGCCAGACGCGCAGGCTCGCGGCGCGCCTCGAGCTCCTCGATCTCGGCGGCGATGTCCCGTCCACGGCCGTCCAGCATCTCAACCTGCTGACGGTTGAACTCCTGTTGCTGCTGACGAAGGTTGCTGTCGAGCTCGCGGGCGTGTGCGTCCTCGCGGATCTGTGCGGAGTGCGCTTCGGCCTCTGCCTGCTCGATGCGCAAGCGCGCGATGTTCGCTTCGACTTCCGCGAGATGCGCGTGAGCCGCAGACTCGCGTTCTCTCGCGAGCGACAACGTCCCGCGAGCCGATTCGATCGCGCCGGCGAGGTCGCGATACCGTCGCGCAAAGAGCACCTTCTCCCAGCGCCGATACTCCTCGCGCAAGCGGCCGTAGCGTCGCGCCTTTGCCGCCTGTCGTTTCAACGCGCCGCGCTGTTTCTCGACTTCGAACACGATGTCGTCAATGCGCGTGAGGTTCTGCTGGGCAGCTTCGAGCTTCAACTCCGCTGCACGTCGGCGCGAGCGGTACTTCGTGATTCCGGCGGCTTCTTCAATCAGCTGACGCCGGTCCGTGGGGCGCGAGCTGAGGATCATCCCGATCTTGCCCTGCTCGATGATCGAGTACGCCTTGGCGCCGAGTCCTGTATCCATCAGGAGCTCGTGCACATCGCGGAGCCGGCACACCGCGCCGTCGATCAGGTACTCGCTCTCTCCAGACCGGTACAGACGCCGCGTGACCTCGACATCGCGCGTGAACACGTCGACCATGTCTGCGAGTGACGCATGCCCGTTTCCATTCGCGCCCTCGTGACCGTTGCCGTTCTCGTGCGCCGCGCGAAATTCTTCGAGCGCTGGAACGTCGGCAGCCGGCGTTGCGGCGGTCGGCGGCGCGGGGAGCCCGCCAAGACGCAGGCGAACTTCCGCGGTCGCCCCCGGCTTTCGGGCGTCGCTGCCGTTGAAGATGACATCCTCCATCTTGTCGCCGCGAAGGCTCTTGGCGCTCTGCTCGCCCAGGACCCACGTGATGGCGTCGGCGACATTGCTCTTGCCGCACCCGTTGGGCCCAACAATGGCAGTGACGCCATGATCGAAGGAAAGCTCCGACCGATCGGAGAAGGACTTGAAACCAGAGATTTCGAGACGCTCGAGACGCATTACTGCCCCTTGCTTACATGACAGACTGAACCCGGCCGGCACGTTGGGACACGGACCGCGGGCGGCTGCTGGACGAAAGCGAGCCGAAACGGTGGGAGTCTAGCAGGGCCTAGCTATTGTGGCAAGACGTAAGTCCTACCACAATATTTTGGGCTAGGCGACCAATCTTCAACAACTTCCACACTCCAGGTTCCAGCCCCCGATATATAAGAAATCGGGAAGTTGGAGCTTGGGAATTAGCCGTCAGCGGGCAGCAACCCGACGACCGCTGTTGCTCTGTCGACTCATGTTGAGCAACTGCTGCGCTTCGGGGAACAGCGTCAGGGCGAACTGCAGCTGCGGGTCGTAGCGCGCCAGGTTCTTGTAGGCTGCCGCGATGCCGAACAGATCGACGTCGATCTCGCGGTGGATCATCGCCTTGATGAACACGAGGTCGGTGTTCCACGCCATCTCGTCGAAGGGAATCGGCGACTGCTGCACCAGCTTCTTGAACTCGGCGAGCATCTCGTCGGTGACCTCGAAGTCCGGTGCCAGCTCACGAACCTGTCCGGCCCGCCGGCTGACGCGCGTGTCGCCCCTGCGCGTGAACTGCTGCGCGTAGGTGTCGAACAGGTTCCGCGCCGCAATCGTGCGCCCGAACCGCGTCGGGTTGAATCCATCCGACGGTCCGTCGTACCGGCGATCCGGCTCGATGCCACCGCCGCTGTACACCTTGCGTCCCGCATCCGTGTACTTCAGATCGTCAGCCTTGTGGACCTTATTGCCGTCCTGCTCACGCCACGTGTAGGTCAGGTACTCGTCGAAGCCCACATCCCACGGCCGCTGAATCAATCGACCGCTCGGCGTGTAGTAACGCGCGGTGGTGATGGCCGCACCGGCACCCTCGGCCACGCGATACACCGACTGCACGAGCGCCTTACCGAACGTGGTCTCACCAACGATCAGCGAGCGGTCATGATCTTGAAGCGCGCCCGACACAATCTCCGACGCGCTCGCGCTGCTGCGATTGACCAGCGTAATCATCGGCACGCGCAGGTAATCGCTCTGTTCCGTCGCGCGATAGTCCTGATCGGAGTTCGCTACGCGACCGCGCGTGTAGACGATCAGATCGCCCTTCGGGAGGAATCGATTCGACACGCGAATCGCCTGATCGAGTGCGCCGCCGGGATTGCCGCGCAGATCGAACACGAGCTTCTGCATTCCCTGCTTCGTGAGCCCCTCGAGCGCTTTGCCAAGCTCTTGATCGGTGTTCTCGCCGAAGTCCTGCAGCTTGATGTAGCCGGTCGTCGCATCGAGCATCACCGCCGCGGGCACCGTCGGGATATGGACTTCGTCTCGTGTCACCGCGAGATCGATCAGTCCGTCATAGCCGGCGCGGCGAATGGAGATGTTGACCGACGACTGCTTGGGTCCGCGCAGACGGCCGACCGCCTGCTCGCTCGTCCACCCCTTGGCGTCCTCGCCTTCGATCTTCGCGATCACATCACCGCGTCGCAGACCCTTCTGGTGCGCCGGTGATCCTTCGAACACGCTGAACACCGTGACGTCACCCTCGACGACATTGATGGTGATGCCGAGGCCGTAGTAGCGACCTTCCTGCCGCTCGCGCATCTGCGCGAAGCTGCGCGGATCCATGAAGCTCGAATGCGGATCGAGCGTCTGCAGCAACCCGCTGATGGCGCTATAGACCAGGCGGTCCGACTCGTATTCGCCGACGTAGTTGTCCTCGATGGCACCGAGGGCAGACGTGAAAACCTTGTACCGGTCAGGGATCTGGTCCTGGGCGACGAGGGCGCTGCGACCCCAGAACCCGCCTGCAACGGCACAAAAGATAATAACGAGCCCACCGAAGGTCAGAAAACGAGAGCTGCGCATCACAGGCATATTACAAGCAAATGTACACCCTCACCTTGACCCCGTCCAGACCGGATTTCTATAATCCTATGAAGCATTTGCAGGGAGCGATAATCCTGTGAAGCAGCGCCGGCTCCAAGGCCGGTTGGAGTGCCTTATGTTTGGTTCTATTGGAATGCCCGAGCTGGTCATTATTCTGGTGATCGCTTTGATCATCTTTGGCCCGCGCAAATTGCCCGAGCTCGGACGTTCGCTGGGCAAGAGCCTCGGCGAGTTCAAGCGCGCCTCGAACGAGCTGCGCAACACGCTCGAAGAAGAGGTCAGGGTCGAGGAACAGAAGGAACAGAAAGCCAAGCTGCAGGCCGAGCAGGCTTCCGCACTGGCGGCCAGCGCGCAGCCGATCACACCGGGGTCGACCGTGACCACGGAATCCGCTGAACCAACCATCAGCCGCACGAACACCGGCACGTCCGCCTAGGTCGTCCAATGGCACTCGTGCCGTTTCCGAAGAAGTCGACATCGTCGGATCCCGACGATGACGATTGGGAGGACGACGACTCCGAATCCGCCCAGGGGAAGATGTCCTTCCTCGACCACCTGGACGAGCTGAGAAACCGGATCATCTACTCGCTCGTCGCGGTGCTCGTGGGGCTTGGCATCGCGCTGTTTTTCATGGGCCCGCTCTTCCAGTTCATCTTCCAACCGATGCAGGCGCTGCTGCCTGCCGGCCAGACGCTCATCTACACGGACCCGAGCGAAGCCTTCTTCCTTCAAATCAAGATCGCGCTGATGGCCGGGCTCATCCTGGCGTCGCCGGTCGTTGCCTCGCAGCTCTGGCTCTTCATCGCACCAGGGCTCTACGCAAACGAGAAGAAACTGGCCATCCCCTTCGTCGTGATGTCGTCGACGTTGTTCGTCGCCGGTGCTGCCTTCTCGCACTATCTTGTGTTTCCGATCGTCTGGAGATTCTTCGTCAGCTTCACCAACGATTTCCTGACGTTCATGCCCAGGGTGGAGCCGGCGTTCTCCATGTATCTCAGGCTGGTCCTCGCCCTCGGCATCACGTTCCAACTGCCGACCCTTGTGCTGTTCCTGGCCCGGCTTGGTATCGTCACGCCTCGCTTGATGATCCGCCACTTCAAGTTCGCCGTGCTGCTCATCGTCATCGCCTCAGCCGTGCTCTCGCCGGATGGCGGCGGTGTCGGCATGCTGGCGATGGGCGGACCCGTGATCGTCCTGTATATCCTCAGCATCGGTCTCGCCTGGATATTCGGGAAGAAGCGAACCAAGCAGATCGAAGAAGCGTCGTAGTTCGACGATCGTCGACAACGTGGCGCCAGGGAACTCACGACCCAGTGAAGTGGATCGGCTCATCGCCGATCTCGAGTCATCCGATCCGATTCGGCGTGACGCGTCGGTCGCACGCCTGCGCGTCATCGGTCCGCGCGCCTTTCCCCGGTTAGCAAAGTTCATCGACTCGTCCGGCGCGTCGAGCGCGCGCGCACTCGCCATCAGCGCGCTCGAGGGCCTCGAAGATCCCCACGCCGTGGAGATCGCGGTCGCAGCGCTCGGTGCAACCGACATCGAGACTGTCGCTGCCGCGCTGAATGTGCTGCGCAGTTGGGTTCCGCGTGAAACCGGCACGCGCCTCCTCGAGGTGATCACGGCGATCGCGGTGGATCACGAGCGCGATGCGCGTGTTCGTGTCGCCGCGCTCGATGCGCTTTCTGACCTCCCCGATGACCTGCTTGGTCCGATTCGCAAGCAGGCGCCGCCGCCGGAAGCTGGCGGACCACCACTCGACAACCCTGTGGCCGCGCGCGACTGGGTCGAGACCCATGGCGGTCGCGCCACGCTCGCAACGCTGCACGATGCGATCAAGTCATTTCGCGATGCAGAGGGCCGGGCGGAGACGAGCGGTGAGCGAAGCGAGTGGCTCCGGGCCCGCGGCGTCGCGCATCACATACTGGCGAACCGAGGGAGCCGCCTCGCGCTGTATGACGCGCGCGAAACGTTCAGCACGGCGAAGGACCCGCTGCCGCCAGGATTCGTCGAAGCGATGGCGAGTCTTGGCGATGCGAGCGGCCTCGAGCCACTCGCGCGCGCATGGTCGGCAACGCGAGACGCCAGATGGCGTGCTCAATTGTCAGAAGCTGCGCAACGGATTGTGACTCGTTCGAAGCTGGGCGGGCGTAGTGCTATCGTGAAAGGTATCCGCGCACACTGGGTAGGGTTCATTTAGCCCTACTTATCCACACGCAACGCACGCGTGGCGAACGACTGTCCGTCGACGAGAATCTCGACCGAGTAGTCGCCGGGAGGAAATCCACTGGAATTCTGAATATGGAACTCGGTTGCCGCGTGGTCTCGGTAGCTGACGTTCTTCGTCTCCTCGCTCACGAGGCGCCCAGAAAACCGCCACCGCGCCCCGATGGTGCCGCTGCCAGGACCATCGGTCAGCACCGAGGCGAACATCGTGTCGTCGGGCTTGAACCGCGTGGTGTGGTTGCCGACGCTCTTATCCGAGTTCAACGACTTGCCCGTCTGAATCGTCGTCACACGAAGCGGTCCACTCGGCCGGCATCCAGCGGCGACGAGTCCCGACACGATGAGCGCCGTCGCAATGATCAGGGTTCTTGTCAGCGTCCTTCCCACGTTGCCCTTTGAGCTTTGACCTTTCACACTTCTGATTAGTATGACTTAGCGAACCACGCGTGCACCGTTGCATCGGCGTCACACTTCAGGCACGTCTTCCCAGCCGCAGTCGTCCCGGTGAACGGAATGTTTCGAATCGTCGCCTGCGTCTCGGCCTTGATCTGCGCTTCGCAGGTGGCGGAGCCGCACCACGGAGACACGACGAAGCCGGGACGTCCTTCCATGATCTGCTTGAACTCGTCGTACGAGTCGGTCTGCGTCGTGTGTTCGTCTCGAAATGCGACCGCGCGGGCAAAGAGCGCCTGCTGAATCGAGTCCAGCATTCCGACCACGTGCGTGGCGAGCCCCTCCATCGGCGCCGACGACTTTTCGCGCGTATCGCGGCGGGCAAGCATGACCTGCGACTTCTCGATGTCCTTCGGTCCGATCTCGAGACGAAGCGGCACACCGCGCAACTCCCACTCGTTGTACTTCCAGCCGGGCGTCTGCGTATCGCGGTCATCGAGCATCACGCGGACGCCGCTGGCGACGAGGTCGTCACGGATCGCCTGCGCGCGCGGAAGCACGGTCTCCTTCCAGTTGCCTCTCGGAATCGGAATGATGACGACCTGATACGGCGCAATCCGGGGCGGCAGGATCAACCCACCATCATCGCCGTGCGTCATGATGACGCCACCGATCATGCGGGTAGAAACCCCCCACGATGTTCCGTAGACGTACTGCACCGACTTGTCCCGCGCCTGGAACTTGATGTCGAACACCCTGGCGAAGTTCTGACCGAGGTTGTGAGAGGTGCCCGCTTGAAGCGCGCGACCGTCGCGCATCAGCGCTTCGATCGAATACGTCCGGTCGGCGCCGGCGAACTTCTCGCTCTCCGTCTTCTGTCCGTCGACGACCGGCATCGCGAGTTCAGTCTGCGCGAAGTCCTTGTAGACGGCGAGCATCTTCTGCGTTTCCGCTTCGGCTTCTTCAGCGGTCTCGTGCGCCGTGTGACCTTCCTGCCAGAGAAACTCCGTCGTGCGAAGGAAGAGCCGCGTCACCTTCTCCCACCGCACCACATTCGCCCACTGGTTGATCAGGATTGGGAGATCGCGCCACGACTGCACCCACTTCGCGTACATCGTCCCGATGATCGTCTCCGACGTGGGACGCACGACGAGCCGCTCCTCGAGCACCTCGTTCCCGCCCTGTGTGACCCATGCGACCTGGGGCGCAAAGCCCGCGACGTGCTCCGTCTCTTTCATCAACAGGCTTTCCGGGATGAACAGTGGAAAGTACGCGTTGACGTGGCCCGTCGCCTTGAAACGCTTGTCGAGCCCCTGCTGCATCAGTTCCCAGATCGCGTAGCCGTAGGGACGGATCACCATGCAGCCCTTGACCGGCGAGTAGTCGGCCAGCTCGGCGCGTCGAACGACGTCGATGTACCAGCGACCGAAGTCCTGTGACTGCGGCGTGATCTCGGTTGGAAGATCTGGGATCTCTGAAGACATGCGATGGCTCTAGGCTCTGGTCTTTGTGCTCTGGAATCGTCGGTTTGGCGCTCGGACGACGCGGACACGGCGCGGCCTGCGGGCGGGAGCCCGAAGCCTAGAGCCGAGAGCCGATCACATCCGAGACATGCTTCTGCCAGTGTATATCGTCGCGGTGCGGGAAGTCCGTGCGGAAGTGGCCTCCACGACTCTCTTCGCGTCTATGCGCCGCGCGTGCGATCAGCAGGCCGACGGTGACCAGACTCGACAGACGACGGAGATCGCGATTCGCCGGGGCCGATACGCGAGCATCCGCCAGGTGTCCCCACCAGGACGAGAGTCGGGTGACGAGGTCGCTCAACGTCTCGCGCGAGCGCAGAAGTCCCGCGTGACGCCACATCAGGTCGCGAACCGTCTGCGCTGCTGGCTCGGCATCAGCGATCGGCGGGAGGGCTGACGACCCGACGCTACCGTGCGCTCGCAGCATCGGTTCCCCGGGGACGGCGAAGCACGAAGCCGGTTGCTGCGGAGCAATCATCGCGGCTGCGGCGCGGGCGCCGAACACGAGCCCTTCGAGCAACGAGTTGCTCGCCAGCCGATTGGCTCCGTGAACACCGGTGCAGGCCGCTTCTCCTGCGGCAAAGAGACTCGCGATCGACGTGCGCCCGTCGAGATCGGTCTCGATCCCCCCCATCGCATAGTGGGCGGCAGGGCTCACTGGAATCCGATCGACGGCCAGATCGAGTCCGGCCTGTTGGCACGCGGCTGTGATCGCCGGGAATCGACGTCGCACGTAGTCGGCATCCAGGTGTGCCATGGAGAGGTACACCGGCGCATTCGTTCGCTCGACCTCGCGAACGATCGCGCGTGAGACCAGGTCGCGTGACGCCAGATCACCGGCGGGCTCATAGCGATGGACGAATCGCTCGCCATCGGCGTTCACGAGCCAGGCGCCCTCGCCGCGCAACGCCTCCGATATCAGGAATCGCGGCGCGCCCTCGACACTCAACGCGGTCGGATGAAACTGGATGAACTCGAGATCCGTGACACGCGCACCGGCCTCGAACGCCATCGCGATACCGTCGCCGGTCGCAATCGCGGGGTTGGTCGTTTCTCGAAAGACCTGGCCCGCCCCGCCGGTCGCGATCAGCGTTCGTGCCGCATCGACTTGTTCGAGCGTGCCGTCGCGACCGATGAATGCCGCTCCTCGACATTCACCGTCGAGCATCAGCAGCGACATCGCCAGCGCATCGTCGTAGACGCGAACGCGTGGATGCGATTGCACCCTGTGCCAGAGCACGCGGCCGATCTCGCGACCCGGTGTGTCGCGCGCGTGAAGCACGCGCCGAACCGAGTGTGCGGCTTCACGCCCGAGCGCCGGCGCTCCCGCCGCATCACGATCGAAGGCGACGCCCCACGCGATGAGCTCCTTGACGTAACGCGGGCCCTCGGTCACGAGCACGCCGACGGCCTCGGGCACGCAGAGGCCATCACCGGCAGCGACGGTGTCCGAGAAATGAAGATCGGGGGAATCGTCCGGACCGATCGCGGCGGCGATTCCGCCCTGCGCGTAGCCCGTATTGCTCTCGCGCGGATCGGCTTTCGTGAGCATGACGACGTCACCGGTTTCCGCCAGCGAGATCGCGGCGCGAAGCCCGGCGATGCCGCTGCCGATGACCAGAAAGTCGCCGCGCACGCCCACGGACTGTTATCCTATCAACTCACGGGCTTCCCAGAGCCAAGAGCCGCTTGATCGATCCCATCCGCATCGACGTCACCACTGGCAACCGCACCTCTCCCATCTGGATCGGAGAAGGTCTCAGCCAGGCACTCCCATCGCTGCTCGATGATCACGGCATCGGCGCGCGACGCTTCATCGTCTCGAGTCCCATCGTGTGGCGCTTTCACGGCGAGCGGTTGCGGGCCGCCCTCGGAGGCGGCGACCCGATCCTCCTTCCGGATGGTGAGCGCCACAAGAACCTGCAATCGATCGCAAAGGTCTACGAGGCGCTCATTCGCGCCAACGCCGATCGCGGGAGCACGATCATCGCCGTCGGTGGCGGAGTCGTCGGCGACTCTGCTGGATTCGCAGCGGCGACATTCCTGCGCGGGATTGCGCTCGTTCACGTGCCGACGACACTGCTTGCACAAGTCGACAGCTCGATCGGAGGGAAGGTCGGCGTCAACCATGCCCTTGGCAAGAACCTGATCGGGGCCTTCCACCAGCCCGCTCTCGTCGTCGTTGATCCGTCGCTGCTCGAGACGTTGCCACGCCGTGAATTCCGTTCGGGTCTCTACGAGGTGGTGAAGTACGGCGTGATTGCAAATCGCAATCTGTTCGATCGCCTGAACTCGGACACCAAAGCAATCTTCGCGAAGGACCCGGCCGCGCTCGTCCCTGCGATCGTTGACTCCTGTCGAATCAAGGCTGATGTTGTATCCAAGGACGAGCGCGAGAGCGGCCTTCGACGAATTCTCAACTTTGGACACACGGTCGGCCACGCACTCGAAGCTGTTACACACTACCGGCGGTTCAGACACGGCGAAGCCATCGCCCTGGGTATGCTGGCCGCCGCCGACCTCGCCGTCGTTCGAGGAGCGATGGCCGAGCGCGAACGAGCAGCGCTCGCGAAATTGATCACCAAGCTGGGGCCGTTGCCAACTGTCTCAGATCTGCCGATTCCCGAGGCAATCGACGCAATTCGCCGCGACAAGAAAGTCGTTCACGGTCGTCTGCACTTCGTCATCGCGATCGAGATCGGCGCGACGATGACCGTTGACGATGTGAGTGAAGACGAACTCCGCGCGGCGCTCGTACGTCTCGGTCTGAAAAACTAGGCAGTCCCGCCCGTCCTTCTTCGAGTTCCAAATCCGAGAGCCCTGTTCTCTTCTCGTACAGGGAGATCGTGCGCCATTCGCGCTGCTGCACGCCGGCGCATGAAGCCATGTCAACGCGCCTGCGGACTAATCGAATACCGCTGATCCAGCAAGCCGCGGCACGCGCGGTGGTTAGCCAGAAGGGGCTTCTTTTCCAGTCGTTTGAAGGCGCGCCATGGCACATCTCCTGCCTAGGCTCGGACGGAGCGGCGGTGTGGTGTCACCGCCGTTCCGACTGTTTCGAGGAGAGCTGCCGTGCGCACATTTGATGTCATCCGGAATCGAACACAGATCACGGTCCTCGTGGCGGGGCTTGCCTGCTGCGCCGCCGCAATCAAGGCCGATGGACCGGGACACTCTTTCACCTCGCTTTCGTCACCCTTCACGCAGGAGCTTTATGGCGTGACGGCGAGCCCGGTCGTCGTCAGTGGCGCCGACGGGTTCATGGGTGGCGTGGCGTTTACACCCACCGGAGACGTGTGGGCACCCGAGTGTGGAGGCTTCAACCTCCATCGCTTCGATCGTCTGGGCAGCACGCCTGACGGACACGGCGGATCAGTTCGCCCCGAGTCGATCGTCGACCAGTCCACGTACGCGCCGGCGCCAACAGGATGCGGCGTCGTCAATCACGGCTCAACGTACATGGGCATTGAGACCATGTTCGCGAATACGGATACCGGGCTATGGCCCCTCGAGGCCGCGACCGGCACTCCGATTCTCGGCGGTCCGCTCAACTCGATGACTGTGAACGCTGGCAACGGTCGCGGGATCGACCTCGACCCGATCAGCGTGCCCACGAACCACGTCGTCTATCTCGGCGCGGATTGCGCTCCGGCGATGCGCCCGACCGCGGTTGCGTGCACGTTGTGGGACTACGACATGACCGCCGGTTCAACGAAGGCGTTCGCCCGCATTCATCGTACTGCGACGGAGACGCTCGAAAGTCTGTACTTCGCCCCGGATGGCAGCAGCGCATTCGTCTCGTATCGAGATAGCAACGCGAGCACGCAGGGGCTCGCGGTGATCAGCCGCCCGGTCGCTCTCATTGCCAGCAAAAGCGTCATCGATGATTCGCAGCTCGTGCGACGGATCACGATGAGCGCAATGCCGCAGGGCGTGGCGTTCCGCGCGAGCGGCGACTTCGCCGTCACGCTCAACGAGGACGGGACGATGACGAGACTGACGTTCCCGACTCTGAACTTCAGCGGTGTACCGACTCAATCGTCGTTTGCGTCAGGCGGATTCCGCGGCGGACTCCTTCGCGTCGGCGCCGACGGCTGTATCTACGCTCCCCAGGGACGAGTGGACGGCGGCACGAGTGGCGTTCGCTTCAGCGACAACGCCGTCGCGTCGTCTGACAGCATCGTTCGCGTCTGCGGTGGTTTCTCGCCCTCGCCTGGCGTGGCTGGAGCTGCGTGGAGCCCGGAGCCCAGCAGCATCTCGGGCTCGACGTTCGTCGACTACAACCGCAACGGAGTCAGGGACGCCTCGGAGCCCGGGCTCTCGAACGTCCAGATCTCGCTCTCAGGAGCCGACACCGGATCCGCCGTCACGGATGGAAGCGGCGGCTACGCGTTGCCCAACGTTCTGAGCGGGCTCTATTCAGTGAGCGCTCCCGTTTCCATCAGCGGGTTGTCGGGCAACCCGACCCCACTGGCCGTTGATCTCGGTTCGGGTGAGCAGCGGGCGGGCGTCGACTTCCCGTATACGGAATCGACGCAGCCTGTGTGCACGACGACCACTCCGACAGGCACTCCGACACGAGTCGATCTCACGTTGCGAGACGGCAGTGGCTTGCGGCGGGTCGTCGTGCGGACAGTCTCGAACTTCCAGGTCTCGGTTCGTGGAGGCTCGGCGGTCACGAGCCCGACGAGCGTGGACTTCCCTGCGCCAGTTGCAGGCGATGTGAGCGTGAGCGCTATGCGCAGCAACGCCGCACAGGCCGCGACGGTTGAACTCGACGTCGTGGACTCCTTTGGAAATCAGGTGAGCTGCTCGTCGAACATTCCGGCCAGCAGCACGCCGACGCCGAACCCCCCGGCACCGCCGGCGCCCCCGAAGCCCGAGCCGCCAAAGCCACAGCCGCCAAAGCCGGAACCACCGAAGCCGACACCCGGGAGCGAAGATCCGATCCGCCGGGAGTTGACGGGGCAGGGCCGCTTCGACATCGAGGTTGCGAAGCATGTGGCGAGCTCGATGAAATACGTGACGATCCGCAATGGGAAGAAGGGCCTCGAGAGCGTTGAGGTCTTCGTCAACCATCGCTGGTTCCTGTCCGGCCGCCTGCGTGACGGCCAGGTCAAGACGCTGGACGTCAGCCGAGCGCTGGTGCCAGGCTCGAAGAACAAGATTGTGCTCGTGGGCCGCGGAGCCCGTCACGATTCGGCCGTGGTGACGATATCGTCCAAGCCGTAAGTGTGCGGGGTCAGACCCTTCACATCTTTGCGCAAGGGGGGCGCGGCAATCGCCGCGCCCCCTTCGTTTTTTCCCACCCGTGCACTTCTCGATGGCGCGCCCGATACAAAAACAGTAAGCCCGCGTGGCCAATCCCAGTGATCCCTCATGCAAAAGCGTGAGGTTTTCCCATGACCGACCCAATCTGTAAGCCGTGTTCCGTTTCGGAGCACCGCGCAGCCACGCGCAACGACTGTAAGTGGCTCACCCACAATGACTAAGAGGCATCGCTCCAACGGCTTGTGTCTTGCTCAATAGATGGGCATGGCACGTAACACCACCCGGCGGACCGGACTTCGCGAGTCGAACGACGGCTTCACGCTCATCGAGTTGATGGTCGTGGCAGCGATCGCGGCCGTCCTCGTCGGTATCGCTATACCGGTCACGGACCAATTCGTTCGAACGATGCGCGCGGACTCGTCCGTGTCGGCGGCCACGGCTGCGATCGACATGGCGCACGACCGGGCAGTCAGCGAACGTCGCAACTACGTTCTAACGTTCACCGCGCCCAATCGAATTACGCTGGGGCGCCAGGAGATCAATGCGGCAGGCACCGTGATCTCAACGACCCAGGTCGAACAGTTCATTCTCGAGGGCGGCCAGACCTTCCTGAAGTTCACCGGCATTCCGGACACACCGGATGCGTTTGGCGCGGCGAGCGCCACGACGTTCACGGGCACGGCGCCCGTGATGTTCACCAGTGACGGCTCCCTCGTGGACTCCAACGGCGACGTCGTCAATGGCTCGATCTTCTTCGGTGTTCCCGGACAGCCGCTGACGCAGCGAGCAGTGACGATCTTCGGCGTCACGGGTCTCACGCACAACTGGAAGTGGAGAGGCGCCCAGTGGCAGGAATGACGCAACGTCAACGTTACCGCCGCCCCGAGCGCGCGGACGGATTCTCGCTGATCGAGATGATGGTCGCGATGCTGGTTCTCAGTGTCGCGCTCCTGAGTCTCGTCGGTGTCTTCACGATGACCCTTCAGCGTATGCGGGCCTCGACCCCCATGCTCATCGCGCGCGAAAAAGCCCGTGAAGCGATCGAAAGCGTGCACTCGGCGCGCGACACCGGCGAGTTCGCGTGGACCACGATTCTCAACGTCGCTGACGGCGGGGTCTTTCTCAATGGCGCGCAGTCGATTCGTACGCCCGGCATCGATGGCCTCGTCAACACGGCCGACGATGGGGCGATCGAGACGATGAAAAAGCCAGGCCTTGACGGGACCCTCGGAACGGCTGATGACGAAACCGTGACGCTCAATGACTTCACGCGTCAGATTGCGATTACGCCGCTCAATATCGATGGCACGGCGACGGTGAATCGCGATCTCCGGCAAGTGACGGTGACGATTCGCTACCGAGTGGACCGAGCCTGGCGAACCTACACGCTGGTCTCGTACCATCTCCTCGTACTCATAGGAAGAAATCATGGCGATCACGCAACGAACTCCTGCTGTGCGGCTCAAGGACTCGGGCGGCTTCTCGCTCATCGAAGTCCTGATCTCGATGGGAATCCTGACGGTCGTCATCGGTGCCTCGCTCGCCGGCATGTCGAACATGATGACGGCCAACGAGATGGTGCTGCAGACGGCGACCATGAATAACTCGCTGCGCACGGGGATGGACCTGATCATCCGCGACATGCTGCAGGTCGGGTCGGGTCTGCCGTCGGGTCACACGATCACGATCCCGAATGGCGCCGGCGCAATTCAGGTGAATATTCCCGGACCTCCAGGAACGGCATTCAAGACGGCGCTCGGCGACAACACCATTCCCGCAGTCATTCCACGACCAGGCGCTGGCCCGGCGATCAACGGCGTCGGCGTCCCGACCGACGTCATCACGGTGCTGATGGCGGACAACACCTTTCTGAACGTCGCGTTGTCGGCTGTCGCGAATACGACGGTGGACATCGCCGCGGGACCAATCATCGATGTCGGCCCAGACCGCGTATCGACGGGCCAGTTGATGATGATTTCCAAGGGCTCGTTCTCGACGCTGGTGCAGGTTACGGCGGTCAACACGACGACGCGGCGTCTGACATTCGCCAATGGTGACTCGCTGAATTTGAATCAGTCGGGTGCGGCATCGGGTAACCTGCCCGCGCTCAACGCCGCGGCGCCTGTCAACAACGCGGCCGCGACCAACATCACGCGCATCCGGATGATCACCTACTACGTGGATGCGACCACGGATCCGCGTCACCCGAGACTGGTCCGCCGAATCAACAACGGCCATCCAACGACGTTCAACAACCTGCTGGGAACGGCCGTCGCGATGGACATCGAGAATTTTCAGCTCAGTTACGACATCAGCAACGGGACGAACAACCCGGGCAACGTGAAGATGCTCACCGCCGATCTGACGACGGCGGGCGCGTGCTCGCCGGTGGCGTGTGCGTCGACGCAGATTCGCAAGATCAACATCGCGCTGTCGGGCAGGAACCGCACGCTGGGGAACAACCCGCGGACGCTGCCGCTGCGCAACACCCTGCAGTCGCAGGTCGCGCTGCGCGGAATGGCGTTCGTCGATCGATATCGAGGCTGAGGAAGGCTACTGGAGTCATCTGACATGAGAAAGCATTTGCGACACGATGAATCGGGCATGGCGCTGCTGACGGTGCTCCTGGTCTGTATGCTGGCCAGCGCTCTGATGGCGGGGATGTTCGCGGCCATTTCGTCGGACCAGCGTTCGCTGGGTCTCGACCGCGACCAGAGCCAGGCCTATTCGGCGGCACATGCCGGACTGGAGAAGTTGACCACGCAGCTGGCGCAACTCTTCGTCACCGACTTCAGTCCAAGCGCAACGCAGATTACGACTGCGTCCGCTGTCGCTCCGACTGTCCCCGGTTTCAACTTTGTGGCACCGGGCGGTGGCCCGGGCTACGCGGTGTCATTCAACGCCGACACCTGCACGTGCCCGAACGCGGGAAACCCGTTGCCGAGCACGAGCAACGACATCACGACTGGGCCGTTCGCGGGATTCAAGGGACTCATCACGCCGTACACGCTCACCGTCACCGCAAGGGCAACGAGTGGTGGCTCCGAGGTTCGACTGCGCCGCGAGGTACAGACGGTCGCGGTGCCGGTCTTCCAGTTCGGTGTCTTCGGTGAAAAGAGCCTGTCGTTCCACGCCGGTGCCAACTTCGACTTCGGTGGCCGCGTGCACACGAACGGGCACCTCTTCCTGGCAGAGGGTAACGGCGCGACGCTCACCTTCCGCGACAAACTGACGGCGATTGGTGAGGTCGTCCGCTCTGAACTCGAGAACGGCAATAACATCACCGCGAGTGGTCACACCGGAACCGTGGTCGTTCCCACCGTGATCGGCTCGGCCTATCGCAATCTCAGCGCCAGTGAAGGCAGCAAGATCAATGGTCCGACCAGCGGTGCGGTGACCGGCTGGAAGAACCTGTCCGAGGTGACCTACGCCACCAACATCCGCAACACGCTCACGGGCGCCAAGCGTCTCGATCTGCCTCTCGTCTCGCAGGGTGCGCGTCCGATCGACCTGATCGCACGCCCGCCCCTCGGCGTGAATGAGTTCGCCACCAATCCGCCAGTCTACGGTCAGCGTTACTACGCAATGGCCAGCCTTCGCATCCTGTTGTCGGACCGCGCGGCGGACCTGACGGGTTTGACGACGATCACAGCGGGTGCGCCGGTGGCGCTCGACGGCACTTTCGTGCCGCCCGGCGGTCTGCCGCCCGTTGCGCTCTCGATCGGTCCCACGCCAGCGGCACCGACAGTCCAGGCAACCGGCGGAACTGGTACGACCAGCACCGGAACAGTCACGCGTGAACGGCGGTCTCCCGAACTGGCTGCGCATGGGGAACAACGTCGCGACGCCGACGTTCACCATCGGCGCCAGCACGGTAACCAACTGCAACCTGATGACAGCCACGCAGATTCAGGGCTGCCAGGTCGCCGGCGCCACCACGCCGCTCAACACGAACTTCAACGTGACGATCGCGACGGGAGAAACGCTCACCTTCCGCACCGGCAGCGGTGGCTCGGCGACGGTCGGCACGAACAGAACCATCACCCTGGTCTCCACGCAGAACCTGGCGTGGGCCACACGCCTGATCTACGCGGGCAACACGCCGCTCACCTGCTCAGGCTACAGCAGCGCGGCAAATCAGCTGACCGGGTGCTACTGGACGACCGCACCGGCGGTCAACTCGGCGATCTCAACCCAGGCACTCTCGAGCGCCGGACAGAGCCTGCTCGGCGGCTTCATCAAGATCGAGAAGCAGAATGCCGCGGGAGCCTGGTCGGATGTCACGACTGAAATCCTGAACCTGGGCTTCTCTGCACCGAATCAGGAAGGCACGTCGGCGCCGTGCGCCGACCCGACACCGAACGCGGTGATCCGCATGCAGCGTCTGCGCGATAGCGGCAACCCGACGGCCGTCTGCGGTTACGCCGGTTCAACGATGGCGACCGACTACTGGCCGAACGTGCTCTACGATGCGCGCGAAGGCGTGTATCGTGACGTCGGCACAAACGCGCAGATGACGATGGGCGGCGTCATGAATTACGTGGCGCTCGACATCGCGAACCTGAAGCGGTGGTTGAGCGGTGCCATCGGCGCAACCGGCAACCAGGCGCTCAACAACAACGGTTACATCGTGTACTTCTCCGATCGCCGCGGCAATCACAACGACGCCTTCGCCGGGGGCGGCGCGCCGGAGACCGGCGAGTACGGCAACGAGGATTCCATCAACAACACCGCCGGGGCCGCATCATCGGCACCCAACGGCGTTCTCGAGACCGGAGAAGACCGGAACCCGCTGGATGTGCCCACCTATGTCCCCGTCCTCGAAACCTACGGGGCATTGGCGAGCACTGTGCCCGGCGTCGTGCCGGCAGGCGCGGTCGCGCCCTTTCAACGCCGCTGCGACGCCGCTGACGACCATCGCCAACTCGCCGGCTGCGCGCATGAACAAACAGGTGCTCTTCCGCCGCGCGCTGAAGTTGATCAACGGCGGCATCAACGGCGGCGTGAACAACCTGCCTGACTCGGGGCTGACCATCGCCGCGGAGAACGGCATCTACGTCCAGGGCAACTACAACGCGACCGACACGAGCGTCGTCGCGGCACCGGATCGTCCGGCGGCCATCATCGGCGACGCGATCACGATCCTGTCGAACAACTGGACCGACGTGAAGTCGCTGAACAGTCCGAACGACATGGCGGCGCGCGACGCAACCAGCACCGGGTATCGATTCGCCATGATCGGCGGGAAAGAGCATCGCGTTCCCGAAGCCGGGATGGGCGGCCGCCGGCGACTGGGGCACGGACGGTGGAGTCCACAACTTCATGCGCATGCTCGAGGACTGGGGCGGCCAGACGATCTCGTATCGCGGCGCGATGATCAGCCTCTACACCGCGCGGCAGATGATCGGGATCTACAGAGCGAACTCGAACGTCTACTCACCAGGCACCCGCGCGTTCGCGTTCGACACGAACTTCCTGCAGCCGGCGCTGCTGCCGCCAGGGACGCCGATGTTCCGCGACGTCAACACGCTGCGCTTCAGGCAGATTCTCCGGCCGAATCAGTAGGCGGTAAGCGGTCCACAGTTCACAGTTCACAGTTGGTCCGACCCAATTGTGAACCGTGAACCGTGAACTGTGAACTTAGAGAGAACTCAGGCTTCGGGGATTCCGTAGGCCCTGAGCTTCTGCGTCAGGACCTTGAAGCCTAACTGGAGCGCCTGCGCCGCCTGGACCTTGTTGCCTCCGGCTTCCTGCAACGCGAGCTCGATCTTCCGCCGTTCCACCTGACCGCCGACACGACGGAGCGCATCGGCCATCGTTCCCGAGAGATCGATCTGATCCCACGGGTCGGACTGTACCTGTGTCACCGGCAAGTTGCGGAACGACAAATTGAGATGCCGCTGTTGAATGGCGTCACCGTCGGCCAGGATCACCGCGCGTTCGATGCAGTTCTGCAGCTCGCGCACGTTTCCTGGCCATGGGTACGTCTTCAGATCATCAAGCACTGAAGGCGACAGGCTGAGCGATTTCTTCAGATCCTTGCAGAACTTGTCCACGAAATGATGCGCAAGGATGAAGACATCATCGCCGCGCTCGCGCAGCGGCGGAATCTGGATCGGGAACACGGAGAGGCGGAAGTAGAGATCCTCGCGGAACTGCCGATCTCCCACGCGCTGTTTGAGGTTCCGGTTCGTCGCCGCCACGACGCGCACATCGACGTGCAGGCACTGCGTGCCGCCGACTCGCTCGAACTCCTTCTCCTCGAGCGCTCGAAGTATCTTGGCCTGAAGGCCGAGCGGAAGGTCACCGATCTCGTCGAGGAAGAGCGTGCCGCGATGAGCGAGCTCGAACCGGCCTGGCTTGCGTTGCGTGGCGCCAGTGAAGGCTCCCTTCTCGTAGCCGAAGAGCTCACTCTCCAGCAGCGACTCGGGAATAGCCGCGCAGTTGATGGCGACGAACGGTCCGTCGTTGCGCGGACTCAACGCATGCAGGGCTCGTGCGAAGAGTTCCTTCCCTGTCCCGCTCTCGCCTTCGAGGAGAACGGTGGCGTCGGTCGCTGCCGCGCGGTGGAGCTGCTGTGACACCTGACGCAGCTTGCCGTCTTCGCCGATGATGCGCGGCGCCCCGCGGCGTTCGGCAAGTTCCTCCTTGAGCACGATGTATTCGGTGAGCATGCGGCGCTGGGCGATCGCCCGCTCGACCATGAGCAGCAGATGATCGGGCTCGACAGGCTTCGCGAGAAAATCCATCGCCCCCTCGCGCATAGCCGCCACCGCATCCTGGATGCTGCCGTATGCGGTCATCACGACAACCGGCAGATCTGGATCGAGCTCCTTCGCCGCACGGAGGATCCCGAATCCGTCGCCGACGGGCAGCTTCAGATCGGTGAGAACGACAACAGGGCGGGTTTGACGGAGTTCGCGAATGGCCTCCGGTTCATCGCGCGCCTCGATCACGGCATGGCCGTGCGCCTCGAGGGCGATGCCGGAGCATTGTCCGCAGCGAATCTCGATCTTCGACTATGAGAACCGGGAGAGAGGAGGACATTGATGATTTGGCGATTCTTGATTGTTGATTCGTTTTTGATTGTTGATTGTTGATTGTTGATTATCGGAAGGACTGGCGCTCGTGAGCGAGCATCAAATCAGCAATCAGAAATCAACCGTCAACAAGCAATCAACAATCGCGAAATCAACAATCATCAATGCGCTTTAGCGAACCCAGCCGGCTGGCACACCTGCGCGCCTGGCCTGTTCCTGGATATCGCTGATGGCCTTGGTCTGCGCGGCCACTTCCTTCTTGACGCGTTCGAGCTCGGCCATGGCGGCGTCGCGCTTGTTCGCGATCTGCTGTCTCTGGGCCGGATCGTCTCGATTCACAAAGTCGGTGGTGAGCCCGTTGAGCTGACTCTGAAGTGCGTCAGCAAACGCCTGCGAGCGCTGCAGCGCGTCTCGTGCGTCCGCGATGCGCTTCCGCCAGGTCTTCTCGTCGCCCTTGTCGGCGCTGTCGTCGCTCGGAGCAGGAGCCGGTGTTGGTGTCGTCGAAGCCCCCGGGGTTGGCGTGCCCGTCGCGCTGGTGGCCGGAACCGACGGTGTCGGGTCGGCCTTGAGTGTGTCGTTGGTGTAGACCTTACCAGCCGACTTGACAGTCTTGCGCCGCTGCTCTTCCTTCTTCGCGACATCGCCCAGGGACTGAGCCGCGGCCACGTGAGCCACGCCAACAAACACGAGCGCCGCCACACTGAGAAGACGCACCATACCGAGGATTCTCACTCTTTTCTTTTCGGCATCAAAGTCGTGAGTCTACAGCCGAGTCGCGTGATGACGTGCAAATCGCGGCAAGATTCTGCAATCAGCGAATCTCCCGCCACGAAATCACCCGCACGCTATTCCCAGCGCGCGCGACGGTCGCCTCCACCCCACGCACCGTGGATATCCCGTAGGCATGAACAAGGATCGTCAGCACGCCCCGGCCCGGATTTGGGCCTCGCGACTCGTCGCCATCGACCAGAGGGTTATCGTCGTTTTCCAGCGAGTCATCGCCCACCCAGACGGCCACGTACTCGCGGGAATCGATCGCACCAGACTGGCTCATCGCCGACAGCGGCCCGTACACAAACAACCGCCATCGCGGGTTGTTCGGCCCCCACGGCCGTCCAGCCGTTCTCGCGTCCATGTCCGTCATCGAGCAGCTGGTTCGCGCGCACGTCACAAGAGCGGTGGCTTCCGTGCTGGTCCTTCCCCGCCCTCCAGGCCACGGGCGGGAGGCCACTGCGGGATCGACAAATGACGATGACACTGAACCGTCGAGGACGCGATTCCAATCGGGCAGTTGCGCCAGCTCGTTCATCGCGAGCTCGAGTGCGGCATCTGCAGCGTAGAACGACTCGCTGTCGCTCGAGTACGAATGCGCCACTCGCGCCTCGGTCATCGTCACCATCGTGAGCGACAAGCCGAGCGCGGAGAGAAGCATCATGATCAGCATCGCGACGATGAGAGCGATACCGCGATCGGAACGGGCTTCAGGCTTACGGCTTCGGGCCACCGGCATGTTCGTGGTTCCTGTTCAGCGTGCGAGGTTCAGGTTCCGCGGCGTGATGTCGAACTGCGTGACGAGATCGGGCAGGTAGCGATCCGCGGCTCGCGCTGTGCCGCCATGTGCAAACAGCACGCCCGCCGGCCCGCGTAGTGACGCAAGCGCCGATTGCACCCGCAGCGACACATGGATCCGCCGGTACGCGCAGGAGATCCGCATCAAATCGATTGAGCGACACGGCGTCGGGACACCATGGGCCGTCGGTCAGCGTCGACGACGTGAGCTCCACAAGCGTCAGCGAACCCGGCGCAATCGTCGTGAGTCGCGTCACATGGGCGCCGTTGACGACGGCGAAGACGCAGTTCTCCCCTGCCGGCCACGAACCGCGACTGAGTCCGAGCGGCGGTGGCGCCGGACCGTATGTCGTCCATGGGCCGGGTGTGATATCCAGGGGCGCTCCAGTGAGCTGTGGCGGTTGCACCACCCCGAAGTAGCGGAACTCCAACCCCACTACCTCGTCGACGAGCGGGAGCTCAGTCGTCCATCCGTCGTGGCGCATCAACTGATACGTCCCCGTCGTCACATCACTCTTGAGGAAGTAGCTCCCCGCCCGAATCTCTGAGACTGACGAGCCAACTGGATACGACGTGCTCGACGGCTGGCCGCGATGCTGCAGCGTCATCGCTCCATTGACGACTTGGTTCACGCGGTAGACATCCCAGTTCCCCGCTACGTCGACGAGCAGTGCATCGTTTCCGCTTGCGAAGCCGCAGACTTGCTGCGATGACGTGAGCGGGCAATTGGGTGGTGTCTCAATAAGCGGATCAAGCGCCCCGGCGGCGAGCGCGGTGGACAGACTGGTCTGCGATGGCGTCGACGGCACGTAGAGAAAGCTGATCGCATCGGATCGAAAGAAGGTGTTCTGTGCCTGATCGGGCGCGTCGCCGAAGGCTCGAAACGGCATGACCGGCGCGATGATGTCGTTGAGGGGCCCGAGCGCGGGTCCGGCATACGTTCCCGCTCCTGCCATGACCAGATCCCTGCGGAGCGCGTCGACGGCAACACGCATCCGCTGGTGCATGTCGGCAGCTTCAGGCTGTGCCTGGAACATGCGCTGCGCAGGCGCAGCGAGCGCGAATGCTCCACCGACAACGACCAGCGTGATCAGGCTTGCAAGCAGGAGCTCGACGAGACTGAAGCCATCCTGGCGCGTCATCGCGGCTTCCTCAGCTTGAGCGTCACGAGCCGTGCTTCGCCAGGCAGTCGTGTCACGACACCCTGATTGGCGCGCCCGCGGTTTCGTATGCTCGTCACGAGTACCTGAATCAGCACGGCCGGCCCCGCGCTGGTCGGCATCGGTTCGATCGACCACCGGCGCGTGTAGACAGCGGACGCCGGCGGCTGTGTCGCGCGACCCACGATTCGGCCACCCCCATCAACGTGGTCGACAAATCCAGGGGTGTTTTGCCGGAGAGAGCCAGGCGACGATTGAAGCCCTGTTCCACCTGAGGGAGATTCAGGCTGAACGGTCGTGTCCGTGCTGACGTCGCTCACGGGCATTCCGCTCGCATCGAATTCCCACGTCAGCGAGCGAAGCTGCTCGATCTTCTGCACTGCGAGAATCCCCGCCAGCGTGCCGTTCCTCGCCACGGTGTTCGTGGCAGTGGCCACTCTCACGAGTTCGGCCATCGTCAGCAGCCCCGTCGTGAGGACCAACGTGGCGATGAGTGCCTCCACCAACGTCGAGCCGCCCGCATCCTTCATGACGACGGCGATCGCAACGCCGCTGCCATTGTTGGCTCGACACAGCCGCGATCCGTCGAAGTCATGACGTCGTCAGGGGTTGTGTGTGGAAAGGCCGAGGAGGTGCGATCGCGAGGCAGTTCGAAGATCGCAATTCCTCCACTGCCAATTTCGCCGAAGTGTTAGACGAGTGGCAACGTCACTTGAAAGGAGGCGCCGCCGGCAGGCGACGTCGTCGCCAGCACACGACCGTTGTGCGTCACGATGATCTTCTGCACCAGAGCGAGTCCAAGTCCGGTTCCGCTCTTCTTGGTCGTGAAGAAGGGCCGGAAGATCTTTTCGCGAGCGTCCGCGGGGACGCCGGGGCCATTGTCGAGCACGGTGACACGAGCCACGCCCTGCACCTTGTCGAGCGCGCCTTCGACGCGAATCTCCGGTGTGACGCCCGCACCCTGACACGCCTCGACGGCGTTGCGAAGGAGGTTGCTGAACGCCTGTCTCAGAAGCACATCGTCAGCGTCCACCTGGCCGAACTCTCCCGCGACGACGATATCTCCATGCAACTGACGGGCATCGGACTTGAGGTCATCGACGCCACGTTCGACGATCGTGCGAAGGTCGTATGTCGCGAGCGACAACTGCGTCGGACGCGCGAAGTTGAGGAAGTTCGTCACGACCTCGCCGAGCGCGACGGTCTCCTGCCGGATACCTTCGACGTACGGCCTGTACTTCGGCGGGAGGGACGCCGGATCGAGCAACTTGCCGTATCCGTGAATCGTCGCCAGGCCGTTGCGAAACTCGTGTGCGATACCAGCGGTCAATTCGCCGAGCCTCGCCAGCGTCTCCTTCAACCGAAGCTGCTCCTCGAGTTGCACGACGGCGGTGAGATCCGAGAACAGGCAGATGACGCCGCCAGAGCCGTCGGATCCAAGGGGCGACACCGTCACACCCACGTGCGTGACATCATCGGCAGACGGCATCTCCAGCGCGCGCCGCACGATCGGTTGCCCGGTCGTCAGACATTCTTCGATCACCCCAGCCAGCGGTGCAGCCGCGGCCGGCAACTTCGTGTAGTGCGGCCAGTCGCCCGCCGCATCGAACCCGAGCATCCGTCGTCCTCCCGGGTTCAGGATCTGCACTTGCCCCGACCGATCGACGACGAGCAGGCCGGCGGTAAGGCTGTTGACGATCTGCGTATTCAGCAGCTCTGACGCTTCAGCGCGCTCCGTCATGGCGCGCTCCTGTGCCTTCAGCTTCTGAATCGCGTCCTGAAGGGCGCCCGCCATCAGGGCCGAGTCGCCGCCTTCGCGATCGTGAGAGCGCTTCCTGCGCGATGCCGACAGGAAGCGCAGCCCGGCAAACACGAGGACGCCGATCAGCACGAGGATGATCGCTGTGTTCGCCAGCAGCGCGTAGGCCTGCAGGTTCATTGATAGAAGCCGAAGTACCAGTCCACGATCGGCGTCCCCCAGGCAGCGGACACCACTGCGCCGATCGCGAGGAAGGTCCCGAACGGCAGCGCGTATTTCATGTTGCCGCGTTTGGACGCGATCAAGGCCACGCCGATGATCGACCCGGAGAGCGACGCCATCACGAGCGTGAGCAGCACGAGCTTCCAACCGAGGAACGCGCCGATCATGGCGAGCAGCTTGACGTCGCCCATGCCGAGCCCTTCTTCACCGCGGATGCGGTAGTAACCCTCCGCGATCGCGAACAGCACTCCGCCGCCGACCGCGATGCCAATCAGCGAATCGCGCGGACCCGGGGGAAGAAACAGGCTGCAGACAAAACCAATCACGATTCCGGGCAGCGTGATCGTGTTGGGCAGGATCTTGTGCTGGAGGTCGGTCACGAAGAGCACGATGAGCGCGCACGCAAACAGGATGCGTACGAGCGCGAGCGGCGTCATGCCGTACAACAGATAGCCGCCGAGAAATGCGAGCGCGGTCACGACCTCGACGATCGGATACATCGACGACACCGACGCCTTGCACGTGCGGCATCGTCCGCCGAGCGTGACCCAGCTCAGGATCGGGATGTTGTCGAACCAGCGTCAGCGCGCGACCGCACGACGTGCACCTGCGATCCCGGCCACACCAGCGACTCGCCGCGCGGCAGGCGGTAGATGCACACGTTCAGAAAGCTGCCGATGCAGGCCCCGAACAGGACCGCAAAGAGCGGCGGCATCCAGCCTGGAATTTCGACGGTCACAGGCCGCGCCGCAAGGGGTAGAGCGTTGAGTCTTTCGCGACGTCAACGGCGCCGGATACTGGATCGAGGGCGTACGGCACTCCGGTCGGATCGAGCGGGATCCCCCTGACGAGGCCGGCACGAATCATCTCGTCCCATTCGGTCGGGAATCGGTTCGCTTTGTCGTAGAAGCTGTTGACGATCGGTTGCAGCTGCCCGATCACGGCTTCAGCGTCGAGCTGCTGCAAGCGGGTGCGAGCGGTTCGGCGCATCCATTCCTGTTCAGCGGTCTGGGCCAGCTGGGTCCACAGGACACGGGCGGCAAGCTGATCGCCACCTTCGGCAAGCACGCTGGCCGCCAGTGGCTGCAGCCAGTTTGGCGCGGTCGAGAGCTTGGATCCGCGCAGGAACCAGTCGGCCGCCGCCTTTGGATCGCGATGCCACCAATACTCGACGAACCCGGCGTCGAGGTAGTACTCCCACTTGTTCGGCGATTCGCGAATCCCCTTCTCGAGCAGCGCAATCGCTTCGTCCGGACGGCCAGGGCCGTTGGGATACCCCTCCGACAACAGGATGGCGCCGAATCGGTAGGCGATGTTGAAACGCGGATCGAGTGTCGTCGTGATGTCGAGCAGAGGAAACAGGAACCCGTAGTCCTTCTTTTCCGCCTTCGAGAGCTTCGTGCTTCCGTAGTACTGCACGGCGCGGATCCAGTAGATATCCGCGGCAATACTATTGAAGCCGAGGACGAGCCGGCGCATGACGCCCGGCGACCGGACCCACTGCACTTCCTGCGTCGGCGTGAAGCGCTCGAACGCCCCATTGATCACCGTTTGCGTGCCAATCGCTGCCACCAGCAGGACGACGAACGCGATCCAGTGCAGGGCACGGCGGCTTCGATCGTGCGTCGCCATCTACTTGAAATCCCGCCGTTCGAAGATCAGCGTGGACGCCACGAGCAGCACCGCGACGTAGAGGCCGATCGACCCGCTGGCGAGCAGCATGTGCTGCGCGGTCACGGCCTGACCGTGCACGACGGCGGCGGTCACGTTGAGTGGCGCCAGATTCGGGAAGGCGTAGTAGAGCGCGCGACCGATCATCGCGACCGCCGGAGACGCACCAAATGACTCGAGCGTCCGCAGGTCATCGCTGAAATGACCGATCACGTAGACGGCGATCGTCAGGGCGGCGGACAGGAAGGTGGTCGAGAAGGTCGAGAAGAACAGCGCGAGCGCCGTCACCAGCATCAGCTCGACGCCGATGAGCGCGAACGCCTTGAGCAGCATCGGATCGGTCGCCGCGGCCTCCCAACCGAGTTTCACGTTGGCGGGCGTCTGCCACTCGAGGAACGCCAGTACTCCGTAATACGCGATGGCCATCACGGCCAGATTGGCGATGAGCGTGAAGACCAGGCCAAGGTACTTGCCGACGATGAACTGGCTCCGCGTGATCGGTTTCGAGAGCAGACTGTAAATGCTGCGCCGCTCGACCTCCTTCGCGACCAGACCGATTCCGAAGAACACGGCAATCAGCACACCCATCAGGGACGCGGCGGCCAGACCGAGATCCTTGATGATCTTCACGTCCTGCCCCGCAGTGAGTTGCGCGAGCAGAAACGACGCCGCCATCAGCAGCACGGCAAAGAACACGAGGTTGTACGGCACCCGATCGCGAATCGAATCCTTGAAGACGCCGCGTGCAAGGGCGAGGACGGCTGTCATGATGCCGTCCGTTCTCGCACGATGCCGGCCTCGTCGGTCGCGCGGACCTGCTGCACGAAGAAGTCCTCGAGCGTTTCGCGGACAGGGTTGAGAGAAACGAGGTGGCCGCCTGTTGCGGCGATCTCCGCGAGCAGCTGCTCTGGAGCGACGGTCAGCGGAAGCTCCAGCGAGAAGCGACCTTCGCCGAGTGCAGTGACGGCCGTGAGCCGCGGCCTGATTCGGTCGATGACAGACTGGCTGACGGTCGAGACCACGAGCTCCCAGGCGCGCGCGCGGTCCGCGAGCAGATCGGACAATCGCCCTGTTGCAGCAAGCCTCCCTTTGACGACGACCGCGACGCGACTGCAGAGCGCCTCGGCATCGCTGAGGACATGCGAACTGAAAAACACGGCGCACCCTTTGTCTCGGAGTCGCAGGATCAGTTCGCGCACCTCCCGACGGCCCAGCGGATCGAGTCCCGACATTGGCTCGTCGAGAAACACCACCTCGGGGTCGTTGATGAGCGCCTGCGCGATCCCGACCCGCTGGATCATGCCTTTCGAGAACTTGCGGAGTTGAAAGCGTCGCTCGGAACCGATCCCGACCTCATCGAGCAGCCGGCTGGCGCGTGCACGTCCCTCGTGCGCCGAATAGCCGAACACGCGCGCGAAATAGATCAGCAGTTCTTCGGCACTGAGGTTGTCGTAGAAATACGGGTTCTCGGGCAGGTATCCGATGCGTCGCCGCACCGCAGACGTCACCAACCGGGCGACCGAGGATCTCGGCCCGCCCGGTGGTGGGGAAAATCAGCTGCATCAGCAGCTTGAGCGTGGTGGTCTTGCCCGCGCCGTTGGGGCCGAGGAATCCGAAGACCTCACCCTGCCCGACGTGAAGCGTCAGGCCTTCGAGAGCGGCGTACGGGCGGGGGCGCCAGAATCCCTTTGTGTAGTGTTTGGTCAGCCCCTCGGTCCTGATCGCATCCATACGTGATCGGATTATCGGGAGATCGGGGGCCGATCCCCACCGGGTCCCCTACGACGTCACGCCTGCCTTCTTGAGCTCGTAGGCGATGACCGCATCGAGTGCTGCCGGGCGGAACCCGCCGAGCCTGATGCCATTGATGAAGTAGGTCGGCGTCCCGGTTATACCCACCTTCTGTCCAAGTTGCACATCCTGGCGCACCAACTCGAGCATCTTCTGATACCGGCTGTCGAACTCGCTCGGTGTGATCTTGGTCACTTCTTCCAACGCAGCCTTCACGTCGGCGCCCGTCATCGACATCGACTGTCGATCGAACAGCGTGGCCTCGAGCTGCTTGTCCAGGTTCTTTTCCTTCGCCAGCCGCACCGCTACGGCTGCCTCGCACGCCGCCCCATGAACTCCACCAGCGCCGCACTCGGTCTCGAGCGGGTAGTCCCGGTTCTCGTACTTGAAGGCGCCGGGATACGCCGCCTCATATTTCGCGATGATGTCCTTGTAGAGGATGTAGGCCTGACGGCAGGACGGGCACTGATAGTCGTTGAACTTGATCAGCAGAACCTTGACGCCGCCCTGCGGCATGACGTCGGGTACCGTCGGCTGACGATCGACCCAGGCGTGAAGCTCGGTCAGCTGCTCGGGCGCGAGTGTTTCGACTGGCACCGCTGGGACGGCTGCTGCCGTGGATGCAGACTGCGCACTTACCGCTTGTTCACGCGGGAACGCGAGCACGAGACCGGCTGATGCGACGAGCCAGATCACCGCGAGTAGTGCAGCGGTTGGACTTCCCGTCAACCCGCCAAGGTCCTTCGAGACTCCAGACTGCAGCGCGCGCAGCGGTCCTGCCGCAGCGGACGACACGAGGAAGATCCCGACCACGCTCACGTACATCGTCAGACACACGAGGCAGACCTGGCCGAGCACGACGAATGATGCGTATGCCAAATAGAAGACTGCCGCGAGTCCCACAGTCGAGAGCAGGAAGACATACCCGGCCGCCCGCGATGCTTCCTCTGACTTCGGCTTCCGCATTCCCCATGTGGACAGCAGAAGCACGAGGGCAGACCAGATCGCACCGCCGGCAGCTACTGGAACACCCGCAAACGTACCGTATGCACTCTCGAACACGCGCTGACACGATACGGTCTCGCTGACCTCGCAGGCGCTTGAGTAGTTCGGTTCCGTGAGGAGATGGTAATGGACATACAGCGCATACGTGGATGCTGCGAGCCCAATTGCCGAGAGCACGACGAGGGCGTAACGAGTGCGAGCGGACATGGCCAACCTCTTTGATGAGAGTTCCGCGCCCTCCACTGCAGTGACAGTCAGGCATCTCCCAAGGCCATGCGCCTTTGCCCTTGGAGATGCCTGCGCCCCGCGAAGCGGGGCAAGCCAATAGCGATGCAGTGAAGCGAAGCTTCACTGCATTATAGGACGGTCGTACAAAGGAAAGGCCGGCTGCGATATCCAGCCGGCCCTCCCTGTGGTCGAACTCGTGATTACTGGATGGGCATCACCGTCGCCGAGACCGTGAAGGGCTCGGTCGGCGCTGCCGCACCGGCTGCGGCGACGTTCTGCCAAATCGCACCCGCCTGGCCGCTCGCAAACGCGCGGTTCCCAGTCGATGACGGGCTCGTCGGGATAGCCGTGACGTAATAAGCCGAATTGGTAGCGGTGCCGTTGCAGTCGTTCGGCCCGGCGCCGCCGGCGAGGCCGGCTGCCAGCGCATAGGTGAACCCGCTCTTCTGAGGCGACACAGCGCCTGTCAGGTCATTCGAGAGGAACGCCTGGTTTCCACCGGGGGGTGGCGTGCCGAGGGTCGCGAACAGCACTGCGTAAGACCCGAAGCCACACGACGCCGTGTAACTGACTTCCGCCGTGTTGATGGCGCGTACCGAGCCAATGGCCGACGTCTCATTGCCCGACATCCGGGCGCGAAGCAGACCCGGCACGGCGATCGCCGCGATGATGCCGATGATCGCCACAACGATCAAGAGCTCGATGAGCGTAAAGCCTTCATTCTTCTTCAATATCCTCACAACCTTCTCCTTAGGCGCGGTCGGCCTGTATGGCCCGGTAAGAGCAAGCTCGGTACCCGTTTTCATGTCTCGATCGTCGGCACGACAAACGACGTGTTATCAACTGTTTAAGAGAACGGTGTGGGTGAATTTCGCCGCGCGATGCTGACATTCGGTGGCAGGCTGACAAACCGCGGCAACGCGACTGCCAATGTTTGTTAGGGTCGACGTGGCCGTACAAAGGAAAGGCCGGCTGCGATATCCAGCCGGCCTTTTCCCCCGTGGTCGAATCGAATTGCGACTTACTGGATGGGCGTCACTGTTGCTGAAACCGTGAAGGGCTCGGTCGGCGCCGCCGCACCGGCTGCCGCGACGTTCTGCCAAATCGCGCCCGCCTGGTTGCTCGCAAAGGCGCGGTTACCAGTCGAAGCCGGGCTCGTCGGACGCGCCGTCGTGTAGTAGGTCACGTTCGTCGCCGTGCCGTTGCAGTCGTTCGGGCCCGCCGCGCCGCCAGCGCCTGCCGCCAGCGAATAGGTGAAGCCGCTCTTCTGGGGCGCCACGACCTGCGTCAGGTCGTTCGAGAGGAACGCCTGGTTTCCGCCTGGAGGCGGCACGCCGAGCGTCGTCAACAGAACCGCGTATCCGCCCTGGCCGCACGCGGCCGAGTAGCTGACTTCCGAGGTGTTAATCGCACGCATCGACCCGATGGCCGACGTCTCGTTACCAGACATACGGGCGCGAAGCAGACCCGGCACGGCGATCGCGGCGATGATGCCGATGATCGCCACGACGATCAGCAGCTCGATGAGGGTAAAGCCTTCGTTCTTCTGCAGTCTCTTCACAATCTCTCCTTACGCTCCTCATGAGCGCATGGCCGTCAGGCCAATCTCTCTAATCACCGAATCCGCGACTACCTTATGTCGACTGACTTACTGACTCGCTTGCGAGAAGGCCGTCCCGACACTCCGCCGGGCGGCCCTCGTCATACTCGAACACTCACTACTGGATGGGCGTAACCGTCGCCGAGACCGTGAAGGGCTCGGTCGGAGCCGCCGCACCGGCTGCCGCGACGTTCTGCCAAATCGCGCCCGCCTGGTTGCTCGCGAAGGCGCGGTTGCCCGTTGACGCCGGGCTGGTCGGAATCGCCGTCGTGTAGTAGGTCACGTTGGTCGCCGTGCCGTTGCAGTCGTTCGGGCCCGCCGCACCGCCGGCGCCCGCCGCCAGCGAGTAGGTGAAGCCGCTCTTCTGAGGGGCCACAACCTGCGTCAGGTCGTTCGAGAGGAACGCCTGGTTTCCGCCTGGGGGCGGCACGCCGAGGGTCGTCAACAGAACCGCGTATCCGCCCTGGCCGCACGCGGCCGAATAGCTAACCTCTGAAGTGTTGATCGCGCGCATCGACCCGATGGCCGACGTCTCGTTGCCCGACATACGAGCGCGGAGAAGACCGGGGACAGCAATCGCCGCGATGATGCCGATGATCGCCACGACGATCAGCAGTTCGATAAGCGTAAAGCCTTCATTCTTCTGCAGTTTCTTCACAACAAGTCTCCTTGAGAGCGCTCGGGCCGGAAGGCCCGGTTTATCTGTATCCGCCGCTCCGACACGGCGCCTCGTGAACGATTCCAGAAGAGGCAAGCGTGGTGCCACGCGTTCGTGCCACTCTATGTGTCGGTGTAACTGGCTTATCCCTTTAGGCTTATGGCGTTGCTGAGCTTCGAGGACTGGTGTCGGTGGAGTGCCATTCCTCGGACCGCATGACAGGAAGTGTCAACCGCCGGTGTCAAGAATTGACAGTCAGCGCAGATTGAATTTCTTGGCGTAATAGCGAAACGAACGGAAGCTCATACCCAGCATTTCGGCTGCGCGCGTTTGCACGCCGCCCGATCTTTCAAGCGCCAACGCGATGTAGTGGCGATAGAACTCCTCGCCGAGCGCCTCGAGGTCGAACCCTTCTTTCAGGTCGGGCAGACCGGCACGCGCAGGCGCGCCGCCTGAGGCCGGCGACCCCATAACCTTGGCGGGTGTACCGCCAAGTGTGCGCACCTGCGTCGGAAGGCTCTCGGGGAGAACCAGCGGCGTCTGCTCCAGTGCCACCGCCCTCTCGATCACGTTCTCGAGCTCACGAACGTTGCCAGGCCACGCGTACGCCGCAAGAAGCTCCTGCGCTTCGTGAGAGATCCCGTTCACAGATTTGCCAGCGGCCTTCGCGTACTTCGCAAGGAAGTGATCCGCGAGAAGAGGTACGTCCTCGCGACGATCGCGCAGCGGCGGCAGATGCACCTGGATGACGTTGATGCGATAGTACAGGTCTTCGCGGAAGCGGCCCTCCGCCACCATCTTCTGCAGATCCTGATTCGTCGCCGCGATCACGCGAATGTCGGCCTGCACTTCTTCCGTTCCACCGAGCCTTCTGAATCGCCGATCCTGCAGCACCCGCAGCAGCTTGACCTGCATCGCCTGGTTCATCTCCCCGATTTCGTCGAGGAAGATGGTGCCGCGCTCGGCGACTTCGACCAGCCCCTTCTTGTTGGTGTCGGCGCCTGTGAATGCGCCGCGCATGTGGCCGAACAATTCCGATTCGAGCAGCGTTTCGGGAAGACCACCGCAGTTGAGGGCGACAAACGGATGCTCGCGACGGAGGGAGTTGAAGTGCACGGCCCGGGCAACGAGATCCTTGCCTGTGCCTGACTCGCCGGTGATCAGAACGGTACTGACCGTCTTAGCGATGGTCTCGATCATCTTGAACGTGTCGAGCATCGCATCGCTGCGTCCGATGATGTTGCAGAACTCGTGGGACGTATTGAGCGTGCGCTTCAGCAGGACGTTCTCCTGCCGGATGCGAAGCGTCTCAAGATGCTGTCGCACCTTGATCCGCAACTCGTCCATGTTGAACGGCTTCGTGAAGTAGTCGACGGCGCCGAGCCTCATCGCTTCAACGGCCGTGTCCGTCGAGGCAAACGCCGTCATCATGAACGCCACGAGATCCTTGTTCGCTTCCTTCGCCGCTCGCAGCACCTCGACACCGCTGATGTCGGGCATGCGGATGTCCGAGAGCAGCAGATCCATCCGCTCGCGCTGCAGGACGTCGAGCGCCTCTGCCCCGTTCGCGGCAACCGTCACCTCGTAGCCGTCGCGCCGAAGCACGATGCGCAACATCTCGCGCATCGACGGCTCATCGTCAACGACGAGAATGCGCGGCTTCGGGGTGGGCTCGGCGCTCGCGGGCGCCTCACTCGATGGCGTTGCCGCCGATGGTCGCGTCATACGCCAACACTCCGTGATTCGGACTCCGCCGGCGTCGCGCTGATGCCCGCGTGAACCGGTAGGCGAACGCTCATGAGCGTCCCCACACCAACTTGAGAGGCTACGTTGATCGTCCCGTTGTAGTCGGTGACAACCCGGTGCACGGTGGCCAGGCCCAGACCGGTGCCCCGTTCGAACGAGCTGCGAAACGGCTGAAAGATTTCGTCGACGTCCTCGGGCGCGATCCCGCACCCTTCATCCTGAACCGCCAGCACGACCCACTCGTCGCCCTCCGATTCGCGCTCCGAGCTCACAGTCATGCGGAGATGCCCACCGTTCGCCATTGCACGCACGCCATTGGTCGCAAGGTTCCAGACGATCTGGCGGATCTGGTTTTCATCAGCTTCGCACCACACTGGTTCTGCCGACACGTCGACGTCGATGATGTGGTGCGGCTTGACCTCCGCGCTGTTGCGCAGGAGGAGCGCAGTATCCTGAAGCACTCGCCTCACGTCGAGACGCGCCATCGCTGCGCGCTGCGGTCTCGCGTAGGCCAGAAACGATCTGATCGTGTCGTTCAGTCTCTCGGACTCGCGCAGCACGATGTCCATCAACTGCGCCTGGTCTTCGGTGAGGGGCAGTTCCTGTCTGAGCACCTGAATCGATCCCGACATCGACGCCAGCGGGTTTCGGATCTCGTGCGCAATGCCGGCTGCCATCTCGCCGACGGCCGCGAGCCGCTGCCGAAGTCGCGCGTCACGCTCGAGCCGACGCACGTCGGTGACATCCTGGAACGACCAGACGTACCCCGTTCCCCCTTCAGGCAGCGTGAGCGTGCTGGCCGTGAGACCAACGTCGATCATCCGGCCATCCGGAGTCCGGTGCTGGCAATCGATCTTCAGGCTTCGACCGCTGGTGAGGCCCTCGAGGCGCGTACGCACGATCGCGGGCATCTGCATCACCTCAACGACGTCGCGGCCAATGACCTGCGACGCGGGGACGCCGATGATCGTAGATGCGGAGCGATTGAAGGTCAGGATTCCGCCGTCCTGATCGGTGGTGATCAGTCCACTCAACAGACTGTTGATGACGTACTCGTTAAACGCGCGGAGATCGCGAATCCGATCGGATGCGTCCTCGAGCCGTGCACCAGCGGACCGAAGACTGTCGGCAAGTGACCCGGCAAGGAGCGCGACGGCGATGAATCCGCCAAGGTTGATCGCAACCGTGTACTGCGCGACCCGCACTGTCGGCAGATCCACCACAGGCGAGAACCGGCGCGCGAGCGGAAGGTCGAGGTCGATGTATTGCACCGCCACGAGCGCGAGGTACATGACTGCGCTGAGTGCGGCCAACTGGATCGCGACGCGCCGGTAGCGAATCATGCTCGCGGCGATGATCGGCAGCAGGTAGAGGGACGAGAAGTTACTGCTGATCCCGCCAGTGACGTGGATGAACGCGGAGACCAGGAGCGCATCCGCGCCGAACTGGAAATCGACGAGCCAGGGGTGGCGCTCGGCGTACCTGACCGTCGCGAGGTAGAACACGCTCAGCGCGTAGGTCAGGCCGATGAGCGCGAAGAACGGGTCGACTGGAAATGCCCCCGGCCGACTGATCTGAATGAGAATCGCCGAGCCCATCAGCAGGGTCACGAGGACGACTCGTGCCGCGATCAGCGTCGAAAGGCGGGAGCGTAAATCCATTTGTTGATTAGCGATTAGTGATTTGTTGATTCGCTGGTGATTGTGGATTGGGGATTTTTGATTTATCGAGGACTAGCCAATCACCAATCAAAAATCTGCAATCACCAACGAATCACCAGTCAACAATCACTAATCATCAATGCTCTTATCCGGTCAGCTTGCTGATCAGGTCGAAGATCGGCATGTACATCGCGATCACGATACCGCCAACCACCACACCGAGGAAGAAGATCATGATGGGCTCGAGCAGGGTCAGCAACCCGGCAACGGCCGTGTCGACCTCTTCTTCGTAGAAGTCGGCGATCTTGCCCAGCATCGTGTCGAGGGCGCCGGTCGCTTCACCGACGCTGATCATCTGCACGACCATCGACGGGAAGACGCCGGTCTCCTTCAAGGGAGCCGCAATCGTTTCACCGCGCTCGATGCTCTTTCGCGTGACCATGATCCCTTCTTCGATGATCGCGTTGCCGGCAGTGCGCGCCGTGATGTCGAGCGCTTCGAGAATCGAGACGCCCGATGCCAGGAGTGTCGAGAGCGTTCGACAGAACCGCGCGACGGCGATCTTTCGCATCAACGAACCCAGCACAGGCAGCTTGAGCGTGATCGCGTCGATCACCCTTCGACCGTTGGGCGAGTTGTAGTACGCGCGAAACCCGAACACCGCAGCGCCGATGCCCACGAGAATGAACGGCATGAAGCGAACGAGTCCGTTGCTGGCCGCGATGACGATCCGAGTCGGCAACGGGAGCTCGGCGCCAAGGCCGGCGAACAAGTTGGCGAAGGTCGGGATGACCTTCCAGAGAATGACGCCGACCACGACAACCGCGATCACAACGACCGCGATCGGGTAAATCATGGCGGACTTGACCTGACCCTGCAGCTTGACGGCCTTTTCGATGTACGTCGCCAGTCGTTTCAGAATCGTGTCGAGAATACCGCCGGCCTCACCGGCCGCGATCATGTTCGTGAAGAGCGGGTCGAACGCCTTCGGATGCTTCTTCATCGCATCTGCCAGCGAAGCGCCGCTCTCGACATCGGTCCGGGTGGCGAGAATGACCGACGCGAAGTTCTTGTCCTCTTCCTGCGTGCCGAGGATCTCGAGACACTGCACGAGCGGGAGGCCGGCGTCGATCATGACCGAGAACTGGCGCGTGAAGACGGCCAGGTTCTTCGCGGCGACCTTCCTGCCCCGAGGCTTGGACACCTTGGGCGCCGCCTCTTTGACCGGGGTGATCTGCGTGACGAGGATCTGCTCGCGGCGCAGGGCGGCAACCGCCCCGTCCATCGTGTCGGCGCTGCGCTCGCCTGTGACAGTTCGTCCCTGTCGCGTCCGTCCGCTATATGCAAATGTGGCCATTACTTAGTGCCTTTACTAATTCAAAATGCAAAATGCAAAATGCAAACATTGAGAATGAAGACATTCAGAATGCGAACACGTGAGTCTTGCTTATTGCATCTTGCATTTTGCCTTTTGCATTCCACGTGTCACCTGCCCGCCGGCCTTCCCGTCGTCCCGGTACGAAGCCCGGCACCCGCCACGACGCCAACGCCTCGGTTGATCAGGTCCTGCAGCTCGTCGCGATTCGACGACGCCATCAGCGCCGTTTCGAGCGTGACAAGTCGCTTTTGATAGAGCGTCGCGAGCGACTGATTCATCGTCTGCATGCCCATCTTTTCCTGGCCGGTCTGCATCGCGGAGTAGATCTGGTGGATCTTGTCTTCGCGAATCAGGTTCCGGATGCCCGCCGTCGGCACCATGATCTCGAGCGCGACGACGCGGCCGCCGCCGATCTTCGGAAGCAGCGCCTGACAGACGATGCCTTCGACCACGAGCGACAGCTGCGTGCGGATCTGGCTCTGCTGGTGCGCCGGGAAAATATCGATGATGCGGTTGATCGTCTGCGACGTCGAGTTCGTGTGCAGCGTCGCGAGCGTCAAGTGGCCCGTTTCCGCGATACGCAACGCGGACTCCACCGTCTCGAGGTCGCGCATTTCGCCGATGAGGACGATGTCGGGGTCTTCACGAAGTGCGGCGCGCAGCGCATTGGTGAAGCTCTCGGTGTCGCTGTGCACCTCGCGCTGATTGACCAGACAGCCCTGGTGCTGGTGCACGAATTCGATGGGATCCTCGATCGTGAGGATGTGATCGCGGCGCTCCTTGTTGATCTTGTCGATCATCGCCGCGAGCGTCGTCGACTTACCGGAACCGGTCGGACCGGTGACGAGCACGAGTCCGCGCGGCTTCTCCGCGAGCGTCGCAAGCACCGGCGGCAGACTGAGTTCCTGGAAGCTTCGGATTTGCTCGGGGATGAGTCGGTAGACTGCGCCGACCGCACCGCGCTGATTGAACATGTTCACGCGGAAGCGAGCGAGACCCTTGATACCAAACGAGAAGTCGAGCTCGAAGGTCTCTTCGAACCGCTTCTTCTGCGCGTCGGTGAGCACGCTGTACGAGAGCTGTTTTGTATCGGACGGCGTCAGCGCCGCACCGTCCAGACGTGTCAGATGGCCGTGAACCCTGACCTGGGGCGGCGTGTTGGTGGTGATGTGAAGGTCCGATCCTTCCAACTGCACCAGCGTCTGCAGCAGTTCAGGCAGTGTTTGCATTACTTCACCGTCTCCCGGACGATCTCTTCAATCGTCGTTACGCCGTCCTTCACTTTTCTGAGCCCGCTGGCACGCAGCGTAAGCATCCCCTCTTCGACCGCCTTGCGCCGAAGTTCGAGCGCGGAAGCACCGACGAGCACAAGCTCGCGAATCTCTTCGGTGATCTCCATCACTTCGTACAGGCCGACACGGCCCTTGTAGCCGGTGTTGTTGCACTTCTCGCAACCCTTACCGCGGTTGGGAACCACCTTTTTTGCATCTTCGGCAGAGTACCCAGCCTGCATCAGCGCGGGGGGTGGCATCGGGTCTGGTTCCGTGCAGTTCTTGCAGATTCTGCGCACGAGGCGCTGGGCGCACACGAGGTTCAGCGAGCTCGCAACCAGGAAGGGCTCGATGCCCATGTTCATCAGTCGATTGATGGTGCTCGGCGCGTCGTTGGTGTGCAGTGTCGACAGCACGAGGTGTCCGGTCAGCGCCGCCTTCACCGCGATTTCCGCCGTTTCGAAGTCGCGGATTTCGCCGACGAGGATGATGTTCGGGTCCTGACGCAGGAAGCTTCGCAGCGCAGCAGCGAAGTTGAGGCCGATGTTCTCGCGCACCTGGACCTGGTTGACGCCCATCAGGTTGAATTCGACCGGGTCCTCGGCCGTCATGATGTTGGTCTCGACGGTGTTGATGCGCGCGATCGACGAGTAGAGGGTATTGGTCTTACCAGATCCGGTGGGCCCGGTCACGAGCACCATGCCCCACGGCTTCGAGATGGCCACTTCGAATTTCTGAAGCGACTCGGACTCGAATCCGAGCTTGGTCATGTCGAGCATCAGTTTCGTCTTGTCCAGGAGACGCATGACGATCTTTTCGCCGAAGAGCGTCGGGAGACAGGAAACGCGGAAGTCGATGTCGCGCATCTCCCCGCCATCCTGGAAGCGGATCTTGATGCGGCCGTCCTGCGGAAGCCGCTTTTCCGCGATGTCCAGCTTGGACATGATCTTGATGCGCGAGGTAATCGCATCGCGGTACTTCATCGGCGGCTGCATGATGTTGTAGAGGATGCCATCGACGCGGTAGCGGACGCGCAATTCCTTCTCGTACGGCTCGATGTGGATGTCGCTGGCACCCTTCTGGATCGCCGACATCAGAATGACGTTCACCAGCTTGATGACCGGCGCTTCCTCACCCTGCTTGGCGAGCGCCTCGGCACTGATCTCTTCGAACTCCTCGAGGACCTCGACGTCGCCGGCGTCGGCGAGCACCGGCATGTCATCGAGTGCCTTGCTCGCGATTTCGAGCGCGCTCGGTCCGCTTGGCCCAGCGTTCCCGCCGCCCGAGCCGTTCGTACTCGAGCTCTTTCCGTAGTACTTCGTGATCGCGTCGATGACCGCGGTTTCCGACGCGACGACCGGCTCGACGTTGTAGCCCGTCATGAACTTGATGTCGTCCATGGCGAACACGTTCGTCGGGTCCGTCATCGCGATCGTCAGCGTCGCGCCAGACCTCGAGAGCGGGATGATTTGATACTTCTGTGCGGTCTCGGCAGGAACGAGCTTGACGACGGTCGCGTCCACGTCGAACTGCCCGAGGGCGATCGACGGCACGCCATACTGCTTGCTCAGGAGAGCGGTGATCTCGTCGTCTTTGACGTAACCGAGCTTGATCAGATTGAAGCCGAGCTTCCCCCCGTTCTGGCGCTGATAGTTCAGTGCCTCCTGGAGTTGCTCAGGCGTGATGCGCTTCTCTTTGAGAAGCAGCTCTCCGATTCGAACCGCCATGAAAAAGAAACCGGCCTATCTCACGTGAATCGTCAGAACGTGACCCGGGCCCCAATGCCCCAGCCGCTCTCGTCGTCGGCTCCCCCGAATACGCCATGCCCATCCACGTAGACTCCGGAACGAACGGCGACGCTCGCCCCGACCGTGTAGGCCTGCTCCTCTGCTCCAACAGTGTTGAACCGGGCGCCCGCGCGCATCGCGATGCGTCGTCCGAATGCCAAGCCTTCAACGCCAACAGCTACAACTCTCCGTTCGCCGTAGGCGGTGTCGTACGCGTCAACGTCAGCGTCCAGGGCAACGACCACCGCCCGGCTGCTGACCTGCGACGCATCGAAGGCGACCCCCACTCGCGCCTGACGCGGTAAATTCACGGCTCCCAACTCTGCCGCCAGTACGTTTCGCACCACTCCACCCACTCGAACAGGCCCCTTCACGAACAGACCACCCAGATCCAAGTCGAACGCATTGTTTGCATCGGTGAGACCAGTTGACTCACTCGCACGCACGTATTTGAGCGTCGTCCCGACGTGGAGATCCGAGACCAGCGTGTGTACGAGGGTGGCTCCGAACTGACTGGCGGAGAGCGACCAATCGGGCACTGCGGCTCGTCTATCTTCTCGGCCCCCCGAACCGGGCGCGATAGTGCGAAACGGGCCTGTTTCTTTGATTCGCAAGTGGTAGTAGCTGAAACCGATCGGGGGCGTGGCGAAGGCGAACCAGGCCGCCTCGTCGTGTCTTTCCGGCAGCTGGCTGTTCTCAATATCGGTCGTTGCCCAACCGAGCGCCACGTCGAAGAGTCCCCCGGCCGCCTGACCAGCGGGGTTCCACCAGGTAGCCGTGCTGTCATCGGCAACAGCGACGAAGGCTCCACCCATGCCAAGTGCCCTGCTGCCAACAACTTCAACGATTTGAGCGGACGCCGGCTCGGGCGGAAACGCGAGCATGACAACGAGGACCAGCACAAGCAGACCCAGGGATTTCGTCACTGTTGACCTCGAAGCGAAAATTCGGACAGCCGCTCAATGTATCGGCCGACCGATTTGCACGTTACGGCAGAGCGAGCGATCATGAGAGAAATAAGACGGAACTGGAGCCAAGAACTTTCGTATCAGGAGTTTGTGTTCACCCCGCAGTGCTAGACCACCCGGTCTGGTGTCCAATTCGACATCCATTTTTGAGGGGTATCTCCGTGACCGACGTTGCATCGGTTCCTGACAGCGTACAGAACAAGCCATTGCCCGGACTGGTGAGCCGGATGGTTGGCGTGCTCCTCTCCCCACGTGAGACCTTGGCCGCCGTCGTCGCGAAACCTCGATGGCTGGGGGTCATGCTGGTGACGTTGGTCATGACCTCGGCGGCGTACTACATGATTCTGGGGTCGCAGGACATGCAAGACGCGATCGTCGATCAGCAGGTCAGAGCAATCGAGGGTCGCGGAAACGCCGTCTCCGACGAGCAGTTGGCCAACATGGAGCGCTTCATCGGCTACCTCCCCGTCGGATACGCGGTCGGCGTCTTTGTGCTGGGTCCGCTGTTCGGCGCAGCAGTCGCCGGAATCATGACCGGAATCTTCACGACGTTGATGGGAGGGAACGGCACGTTCAAGCAGGTCTTCGCTGTGATGAATCACGCCGGCCTTATCCCTGCCATCTCCGCTCTGTTCGTCGCGGGCATGCTGTCGATCGGCGCCAAACCTGTCGGAGTGCGTCCACCGGGCGCCAATCTCGGCGTGTTCCTGCCGATGTTGGAGGAGACGTCGTTTGTGGCGGTGATGCTTCGTTCGATCGATATGTTCCTGTTGTGGTGGATGGTCGTTCTCGCTATAGGGCTTGGCGTGCTCTACAAGCGTCGAACGGGGCCAATCGCTACAACGTTCATCGGGCTCTACGTCGTCATCGCGTTGCTGATCGCGGTTTTCACGTCCGGTTCCTAGGGGAGCGGTAATGACAGGAAAGAAGGTTCTCATC
Source organism: uncultured Acidobacteriota bacterium (assembly GCA_963772955.1). Lineage (GTDB taxonomy): Bacteria > Acidobacteriota > Vicinamibacteria > Vicinamibacterales > UBA2999 > Gp6-AA40. Next base: position 434,504 of record CAVYZF010000004.1, read on the forward strand.
GTTCTGGGGGTCGTGCTGGTCGCCGCCGCAGTGGTCGCGGCGAATTTGTACTACCGGCGCGACACCGGCCTCAACGTGCAAGCCGAAGCCGTGAGGGCACGCGACCTCGAAGCGATCGTCTCCGCCTCGGGCAAGGTCCAACCCAAGCGTCAGGTCAACGTCTCGGCCCAGACTCCGGGACGCGTCACCCGCATCGCGGTCGAAGAAGGTCAGCGCGTGAAGGCCGGGCAATTCCTCCTCGAGATCGATCCGAAACAACTCGAGGGACAACTGCAACGCGGAGAGGCCAGTGTTGCCGCCGCCCAATCGTCCCTGCTCGGGGCGCGCACGTCCGTCGAAACAGGCCGCGCAAACCTGGAGCTCGCGCGTCAGAATCTGAAGCGTCAGGAAGACCTCTGGAAAGAGGGACTGACCACGCGCGAGAATCTCGAGCGCGCGCAGAACGAGGTCACCGTTCGCGAGACGGATCTGCGCTCCCGGCAACAAGACATCGAAACGAACGAGCAGCGCATCAAGCAGGAACAGGCCGGCCTGTCGACGACGCGCTACAACCTGAATCAGATCATCATTACGGCACCCATGGACGGTCTGGTAACCCGCCGCAGCATAGAGGAGGGAGAAACCGCCGTCGTCGGAACTATGAACAATGCGGGGTCGGTCCTGCTGACCATCGCCGACATGTCAGTCATCGAAGCCGAAGTGGAAGTGGACGAGACTGAGATTCCAACGGTGATGCTCAATCAGGAAGCCAAGGTGACCATCGACGCGGTTCCCGATCGGACGTTCAAGGGACGCGTCACCGAGATCGGCAACAGCCCGATCCAGACGACCACGCAGAACACGGGACAGCGACAGGCCACGACCTTCAAGGTCGTCGTCACGCTCGAGGAACCGGTGCCGGACATCCGCCCCGGGTTCACGTGCACGGCTGAAATCACAACCGCCAGGCGGAAGGAAGTCGTGTCAGTACCGATCCAGGCGTTGACCGTGCGCGAGATGCTTTACAACGACAAGGGCGAGATGGTTCGAGAGACGCCGAACCGCCGACGGCGCGGCACGAACATCGAGACACCGCTCAGCGCGTCGAACGAGCCGCCGCCCGGACATACGCGGAAGGAGACTGAAGGCGTCTTCGCCGTCCGCGACGGCAAGGCGATCTACCTGCCGGTGAAAGTGGGGATCGCGGGCGAGCAGTACTTCGAGGTGCTCGACGGCCTCAAGGCTGGAGATCAGGTCATCACGGGACCGTTCTCGTCGGTCCGCGAGCTCTTCGACGGACAGGGCGTGAAGATTCAGCAGAGCACGCGCAGAACGAACACCAAGTGAACCAGGTCATCGACTCCATCGTTATCGCGCTTCAGGCCATCTGGGCCAACAAGCTGCGATCGTTCATGACGGTGCTGGGGAACATCGTGGCGGTCACGTCTATCGTGACGGTCGTGACGCTCATCCAGGGCATGAACGGGATGGTTGCCGATGCGATCGTGAGCGACATCGGTGCAGACTCGTTCACCGTTCAGCGCCGACCGCCCATCTTCAACGAGGACGATGAGGAGCGCGCGCGCAACAACCCGCTCATCACGATCGATGAAGCGGAAGCCATTCGAAACTTCAGTCCGCTCATTTCCTCGGTGATGGCACAAGCCAGCCGCAATGCCAGCGTGTCGTATCGCACCGAGGAAATCGACAACGCCCAGATTCAGGGCGTCACGAGCACCTACGTTGACTTCTCGACGTTCAGCGTCGAGACCGGCCGCATGATGAGCCAGATCGAGGTCGAGCGCGGTCAGCCGGTCGCACTACTTGGCTGGGGATTGGCCGACCGACTCTTCGGCGAGATCAACCCGCTGGACAAGACGATCAAGATCGCCGGGATCAACTTCCGCGTCGTTGGCGTCAGCGAACAGAAGGGGTCGTTCTTCGGGAACTCCCAGGACAACTTCGCCGTGATCCCGCTGAACGCGTACCAGCGCCTGTTCGGCGCGAGACAGTCGCTTTCGCTGAGCGTGAAGCCGGTGTCGACGGACGTCATGACCACGGCGATGGACGACGCGACCGTCGCGCTGCGAGTCAGCCGCCGCCTGAAGCCGTCAGAGCCCGACAACTTCGGCATCCTGACGTCCGAGACGATTCTCAATCTTTACCGCCAGGTGACCAGCGGGATCTTCGCCGTCCTTGTCGGCATCGTCGCGCTGTCGCTCGTCGTCGGCGGCATCGTCATCATGAACATCATGTTGATGGTGGTGAGCGAACGGACGCGAGAGATCGGGTTGCGCAAGGCGCTCGGCGCGAAGCGCAAAGACATCATGACCCAGGTGCTGACGGAGTCGATCACGCTGTCGACGTTCGGCGGCCTGATCGGCATCGGCCTGGGTTCGCTCGCGGCGAGCGCGATTGCGGCATTCACTCCCCTGCCAGCGAGGCTGGAGATGTGGTCCGTGGTACTGGGCATCGGCATCACTGCAGCGGTCGGCCTGTTCTTCGGCGCGTACCCCGCGTCACGAGCGGCATCGCTCGATCCCATCGAGGCGCTCAGACGTGAATAGAGGGCTCTGGCGCGAAGTGTTCGTGATGGCGCTCGACACGCTGCGCTCGAACAAGATGCGATCGGCGCTCACGATCCTTGGAGTCGTCATCGGCATCACATCGATCGTGGGGATGACGTCGCTCATTCGCGGCTTCGACGAGTCGCTACGCGACATGATTCGCGAGCTCGGCCCCAATACGATCATGCTCAGCAAGGCGAGTGCCGTGACCCTGGCGTCCGGCGCCGATTTCGCCCAGATCATGCGCCGGCCGAATCTGACGGTGGACGATGCCAAAGCGATTGAGAAGCTGGCGCCTTCGGTGGGCATCGTGGACATCTGGATGGGTCAAGGTATCGGAGGCCAGACGGTCGGTCGCGTCGCCTACGAAGGCCAGCGGACGCCCACGCTCGGCGTGCTCGGCGCGACGGAACAGTTCGCGGCCGTCAACTTCGTCAAGCTCGCCTTCGGGCGCTTCTTCACCGAGTCCGAGGTTCAGCGCCGACGACGAGTCGTCGTGCTCGCGAACAATCCCTATCAGGCGCTCTTTGCCCCGTCGGGACTGGATCCGATCGGCAAGAAGGTCCGCATCGATGCGGTCGAGTACACGGTCGTCGGTGTCCTCGGCAAACGGCCCTCACCATTTCCTCAGGCCGACGACTTCGTCGTCATTCCGCAGACGACGCACCAGGTCGTGTTCAGTACCAATGCCCGGCGCGCCTTCGGTGGCGGCGGCAGCGCCACAATCACGATCGTACCCGTCGAGACGGCGACTCGTGACGAGGCGGTCGCTGAAATCGAGGAGATCATGCGCATCCGGCACGGATTGAAGCTGGATGAGGCGAACGACTTCGAGATCGGCGGGCAGGACGCGATCCTCAGGCTGTGGGATCAGATCAGCCGTGCGGTGTTCCTCGCGCTGGTCGTGATCTCGTCGGTCGCGCTGATGGTGGGCGGCATCGGCGTGATGGCGATCATGATGATCTCGGTCACCGAGCGCACACGAGAGATCGGCGTGCGCAAGGCGCTGGGCGCCCGCCGACAGGAGATCCTTCTTCAGTTCCTCTCCGAGGCAGCGGTCCTGACCTCTGTCGGAGGCGTCCTGGGGATCCTGTGCGGCAGCGGCATCGGTGTGGCGATCAGCTTCGCGACCGGCTTCCCCATCTCGCTGCCGTGGTGGTCATTCGCAATCGGTCTTGGATTCTCGGCCGCGGTCGGCATCTTCTTTGGAATGGTTCCTGCCGTTCGTGCGTCCCGCCTCGATCCCATCGAAGCTCTCAGACACGAGTAGAGGGCGCGTCGACAGCCCGCCCGGCGTTCAAGACGTCTTGAAGCGCCTGGTGTCGATGCCATGCTTTCTGAGCCGATAGCTGAAGACCCGCTCTGACGTCATCAGCAGGCGGGCCGCCTGTGACCGCACACCTTTGGCCTGCCGTAACGCATCCTGAAGGAGTTCCTTTTCGTACGCCTCGAGTGCTTCGCTCAATCCCAGCATCGGCACGCTGGTCTCGCCCGATGCTTGTATCTCGACCGGAAGGTGATGATGGTGGATCACCGGCCCGGTCGTCAGCACCACTGCCCGTTCGATCGTCATGCGCAACTGAGCCACGTTGCCGGGCCAATCGTAGTTCAGGAGCATGTCCATCGCGCGGGTGGAGACACCTCTGACCCCGCGCACGTGCTCCCGGGCAAACTGCTCGACAAACAGGTCTGTCAGGACCGAAAGGTCGCCCTTCCGATCGCGCAGCGGTGGAATCCGGATCGTCAGCGCACCGAGGTGCTCCCACAGATCCTTCAGGCATCGACCTGATGCGACTTCCTGCTCGAGGTCGCGCGTCGACGAGGCAATCACACGGACATCGACGCGGACGGGCGTGCCATCGCGGCGTTCCCAGTCGCTATCGCGCGCGAGCCTCAGGAGTCTCGTTTGCGCTCGTGGACCGAGGTCGGCAACATCATCCAGGAACAACGTTCCGCTCTCTGCCCTGCCGACGCAGCCGCCCGTCGATCCAACGGCGCCTGACGCGCCTTCCGCCCCGCCGAACAGTTGCGCATCGACATCGGTCTCGAGCAGCGACGCGCAGCTAATCGAGACAAAGGGCCCGGCCGACCGTGCGGACGCCGCATGAATGGCCCGCGCGACGCGCGTCTTTCCAACGCCATCCTCACCGTGCAGGCACACGCTGTGCGGCGACGGCGCCACCTGGGCAATCAACTCGCAGACATGTCGAATGGCGCGGCTGTCTCCGGCAAGGTCGGCGATCCGGTGACGGTCGCGCAGTTGCTGCCGCAGGCGATCGTTGTCGGCCACCAGACGGCTGCGCTCGGCAGCCGAGAGCGAGTCAAATGGAATCCGGGAAGAGGCCATGCGCAGAGGAACCTACAACCCTGCTGGCAACGCCGATGCCAGATCGCGCTCGGGCGGGTGTCACGATTACACGTGGAACTGGCCGACAACCTCGGTGCGCGGCCAGACGCCGCGCGCGGCCTGAATCCAGTTCAGACAAGAGTGTATGGACTGAAAAATCCGGCGACATGACTGTAGGAATCATCATGGCGCACGCGTGGGAGGGTCAGGTCGCTGCGCCCCGCGTCCCACGATCCCGGAACGGGGCGCCGCCACCGCTGGTGTCGATCAGGATTCCTTTTCGCCGGTTCTGATGCGATAGCTCTCGAGCACCGGGAGGACGAACACGCGCCCGTCGCCGATCTCGCCCGTCCGCGCCGCTTGCACGACGGCCTTCACGACGTCGTCGGCCATGTTGTCGGACACGACGATTTCGATTTCCATCTTGGGCAACAGGCTGACGTTGTATTCCTTGCCTCGGTAGATCGCCGTATGTCCCTTCTGCTTTCCGTGGCCACGAACCTCGGTCACGGTCATGCCGGCGATACTCAGCTTGGCGAGCGCGTCCTTCACTTCATCGACCTTGTTCGGACGAATGATGCACTTGATCAACTTCATAGTGAACCCTCCAGTGTGCGATGTAGGTCGGACGTCAGCGCCTGCTGCTCCGCCTCGGTAAGTTTCGATCCACCCTTGGTGATGTGAAAGACGTCGATCGCCTTCTCCCCTTCAGTCGCAATGAGCACGAGGTCGACGTCGCACCCATGCTGCGAGATGACGCGACTGATGCGGTAGAGCAAGCCGAGCGCGTTCGTGGCGACGATGTCGAGAATCGAGTAGCGCCCGGACGCCTGGTTGTCCGCCCGGACGACCGGTGGAAATCGCGGTGTCCCCCTGGCATGCAGGACACCCTCCTCGCGCGGGCGCAACCGTGACGCGACATCCGATCGAGCGGACACGACCTCTTCGAGCACGGTCATGAGCTGTTCCTGCCCGTCGCGATTGAGCTCGAGGAACCGCTCGTCGTCGGTGAACTGGAACACGTCGAGCACGAGGCCATTCGGGTTGGTCAGCGCGTGTCCGCGAATGATGTTCATGCCGAACGAGGAGAGGACGCCGCAGATGTTCGAGAACAGAAACGGCTTGTCCAGCGTGGCAACGGCGAGCGACCAGACGGACGCCTCACCGCGCTCGAGCGACAGGTGCACTTCGTCCGGATGGATGTCACGCGCGAGCCGCACGTGACGGTAAATAACGTCACGAGCGAAGAGCTGGAGATAGCGTTGCGGGAGTCCCTCCAGGAACCGCGTGATCTCGGTCACCGTGAGGTCATCCGGCCGCTGCTTCAGCAGATCGCTCAGGCCAGCCTGATTCCTCTCGATGACCTCGTCGCCGTACCGTTGCGTGAGGTGGTTGTAGGTGTCGACGTACAGCCGCCAGAGCAACTCCTCCTTCCACGCGGTCAGCGTCTCCGGGCTCACCGCTTCGACGTCCACCAGCGTCATCAGGGTGAGCATCTTGAGCCGCTCCTCGTTCCCGATAAACGCGGAGAACTCCTTGACGATGTCGGGGTCCTCGGTGTCGCGGCGGAAGGCGACGAGTGACATGCGGAGGTGATGGCGAATCAGGAAGATGACGGCCTCGCGCGCGTCAGCGTCGAGCCCGAGACGCTCGACGGCTTCGACCGCCATGCGAACGCTCTCGTGCGCATGGTCGTCGTCGCGCCATTTGCCAACGTCGTGGAGCAGCAGCGCCAGCACGAGCAACTCAGGTCGATCGACTTCGCCCAGGATGTTGCGAAAGCGCAGTCGATACGGCACCTCAGTCGTGGCAATGCGCTCGAGATTGCGGATCGTCAGCAGCGTGTGCTCGTCGACGGTGTACTTGTGGTAGAAGTCGCGGACCACACGCCAGGAGATCGCCTGGAACTCTGGGAACACGCGTCCGAGCAGGCCGCAGTCGTGCATCTCCGAGAGCCGGAGGTAGAGCCCCTTCCTCGGTCTCAGCAGATTGAGCAACGCCGCCCGGTCCGCGGCGTCCGGGAAGAAGTCATCCGCCCGAAATCGATCGACGTGCTGCTGGATGCAGGATAGCGCTTCCTCCGACACGGTCGTGTCGGCATCGATCGCAGCCTGAAACGCACCGATCCAGGTCGCGGGATTGCGCGCGGCCTGGATGGGATCCAGGAAGCGGATGCCGTCGCGCGAGATGCCAAGGTTCGGCCCGACCGGGACGGGAGCGCCCTTGCGTGCCCAGTTGAGAGATCGATGGGCGGTCCGCGCGTGCCGGAAGTAGTCGCTCATGAGGCGTTCGACGCGCTGACGAGGCTCGGCGCCCGGATATCCCAGCAACTCCGCGGTTCGCTCCTGCATCTCGTGACTGAGGGTGTTCTGATTCCGACCCGCATTCAGATGCAGCGTCGAACGCACACGCAGCAGGAAATCCTCCGCCTGATCGACTCGCGCCGGATCGGCGGGACCGCGCCGTAGCAGCAGCGGATCCGTCAGCATCGCAATCGTACGCGCCGCGGTCAGATCGCGCAGCGCACCGGGCGCCTCCTTCACATCGGGCTCGAGCTGATACAACGTCGCGTTGAACCCTGCGTGCCGCGCGTCGATCAACTCGAGCAGGGACTTCAGGATGAACGCGTGCGTCGCGGCCGTGTGAAACAGCGCCCCAAACCGTTCGAACAGCACTCGAACCCCGGCAACCGGACGCGCATCGAGCAGCGCCAGCAGAAACTCGGGGTTATCTGCCTCCAACGTGGAGAACTCCTCGAGCTCGCGCACCTGGTGACCAATCGAGACGCCAAGATCCCACAACGGATTCAGAAACGCTCGCAGGAACTCTTCGTCGATGCGGCCACCAAACAGAATCAGCAGATCGATGTCCGAGTGGAGACACAGATGGCGTCTGCCGTAGCCTCCGAGCGCCAGCACCACGACGTCGTGGTTCGCCCCGCCGGCTTCGGCAAACAACTGCCGCAGCATGGCGTCGACGCGGTCAGAGTAGCGCTCGAGCGCCGATCGCCCCCCTACTCCGCGCACTACATCGGATTGAAGCTCTGTCCTCGCTGCCTCAAGGGCCGCGACCAGCGCCGGGCCGCTCGGACCCGGCTGCGTGACTGCCATAACGTGATTGTCTCCCGTTGCGGACTCAAGCATACGCGCAAGTAGACGTGACGTCGGACGCCGGGGCGCCCGTCTGTCCCACCGCGGACGCTAGTAGCTGAGACCTATACCAATAGAGCCAATCACATACGAACTGTCGCCGAAGACAGCCTCGTTACGATCACCCAGCATCAGGAACTCGACACCTCCATGAATGTTCCAGCTGCCGAACTTCGTCGGCGCGCTCGTGAGCGGAACGGTGACGACGCCGGCCACACTCGCGAACCCGAAGGTCTCGTCACCGGTGAGCCCTTCGTAGTAGTCGCTGAGACTGAGTCCGACCTTCACTGGCACTGTCACGCTCATCTTCGAGAGTGAAAATCCAGGACCGATCCCCAGCTCGAGATACGTACCCTCGTTGGCGCCGCCATCCGCCTGACCATCGAGCTCCTGGGCGAGCAGCACATACGGCTTGACCGCCGCCGCTCCCAGCAGGCCGCTGTCATCGACGGCCACCTTGAACGAGAGCTCCTTCACTGTCCCGAACATCTGATTCGGGCTCGAATACGCCGTATACGTGACGCCGACCGTCGTGCTGCCGAACCCCAATGTTGCGCCGGCGTAGAAGTCCGACTCGTACCACAGCTTTCCGGTCGGGCCGCTGCTTCCTGCGTCACCGGTGTGGAGACTGTTCCACGTGCCGATGTTCACACCCACACTCTTGAGGACCCCATCTCCCGAGTGCAGCGCGAAGCCAAGATCCCCGTAGGGCCACATGACGACGCCGGTGTCGTCCTGAAAGATGCCGCGGAAGAAATACGCGTTCGCGAAATCGAATCCGCCGGTCAACGTCAGGGCACCGGGATTCGGATCCGTCGAACCCTGGGCCCGCGCCGGCGACGCGGTGGCCGCTGACATCAGAACCATCAGCACGCAGACACATGGCCACCCGCCCGCCGACTTGCTCCGCCGCATGCGGCCTCCCGAAGAGGCTCGGTCAGTACGAGAACCCGATTCCGAAAGAACCGATCCATTGGTTGCTTTCGCCACCATTCAAGAACTCAGTGGTCGTGCCAAGCGCCTGGTATTCTACGCCGCCGTGAATGTTCCACCCGCCGAAGTTGCTTGTACCACCGAGAGGTGCTGTGACGATCCCGGCGATGCTGAAGAAGCCGAACTTGTTGTCCTGTCCAGCGAGCTCGTAGTAGTCGTTCAGGCTGAAACCGACTTTGATCGGAAACGCGATGCTGGCCTGGCTGAGTCCGTAGTAGCCGGGAGCAATCCCGATCTCCATGTAGGTTCCAGCATTGTCGCCACCATCGGCCTGGCCGGTGGCGATATCGGTGTCAAACTCCTGCGCAAGGACCACGTACGGTTTCAGCGCCGCCCTCCCGAGACGTGCGCTGTCATCGACGCCGAACTTGAAACTGATCTCCTTGACCGTGGAGAAGCCGTCGTTCGGGCTGGTGTAGGCGGTGTAGGTGGCGCTGAGGGCGACTCCGCCGCCAAAGCCCAACGCGAGCGTCGTGTAGAAGTCGGATTCGTACCACAACTTGCCGTTCCGAGGGTTGTCGGCGCCAGTATCGCCGGTGTGCAGGCTGTTCCACGTGCCGAAGTTGATGCCCAGCCCCTTGAAAGTGCCGTCGCTCGAGTACGCGGCTATCCCCAGGTCCACGGCGGGCCACATCGCGATCCCGGTGTCGTTCTGTCGGATCCCGCGGAACATGTACTGGTTCAACACATCGAACGTGCCAGTGAGGGTCAAGGCACCCGGATTCGGATCAACTGCGGGCGCATCCTGCGCCCATGCCGGGCTGCTTGCCAGGATCAAGGTTGTGCACGCCGCTGCTGCCAGCATCCGTGCGTGGCTCCTTACACTAGACATCGAGAGCATCCATTCCTCCGCGATTCAAAACCGTAGGGTTGAGAAACCGGCGGCATCTCCCTCGATGCCGCCGGTCGTACTTCTGAGGCGGTTCACCCCCGCGCTCAGGCTTCGTTGCGTACCGGCTTGAGCGCCGGTTGCGCGGGACCACTGATGGACGATTCGAGCATCGCCGCACCGCTCGCATGCATGTAAGCCTCTTCGCCGTGCGCCGAGATGTCGATCCCTTCGACCTGTTCCGCCGTCGTCGCCGTCAACGGAATCACCAGACCGATCACCTTGAGCAGCAGGAAGCTCGCCACGCCGCTGTAGACGATGGCGGCGAGGACCGCCGTGGCCTGAATGAGAAGCTGTCCGGGGTTGCCATAGAGCAGACCGTCGGCAACCGTGTTGATGCTCTTGTCCGCGAACACACCGGTCAGCAGCGCGCCCACCGTTCCGCCCACGCCATGCGCGGCCAGAACATCGAGCGAGTCGTCGAATGACGTCTTGGCGCGGATCTGAATCGCGAAGTAGCTCGGAATCGCGGCAATGCCGCCAAGAATCAACGCATTCATTGGGCTGACGAAACCGGCCGCCGGAGTCACCGCGACCAGACCAACGACGATCGCCGTGGCTGCACCAACCGCGGTGGGCTTGCCACCTCGCACCGCATCGAGCAGCGTCCAGACCACCAGCGTCCCGGCGGGCGCCAGCATCGTCGTCACAAACGCCAGGCCGGCAATCGGACTCGCCGCCAGCGCGCTGCCGGAGTTGAAACCGAACCAGCCAAACCACAGCAGGCCAGAGCCGAGGAGCACGAACGGCACGTTGTGCGGCACGATGGAGGTCTGACCATAGCCGTGACGCTTTCCGACAGCGAGCACGGCGGCAAACGCAGCGACAGCGGCGTTGACGTGCACGACGGTGCCACCCGCAAAGTCAAGGGCGCCCATCTTGGCGAGCCAGCCGCCACCCCACACCCAGTGCGCAATCGGGCTGTAGACCACGATCGCCCACAGCGAGATGAACACGACATACGCGGAAAAGCGCATGCGCTCGACGATGGCGCCAGAGATCAGCGCCGCGGTGATGATCGCGAACGTGCCCTGGAAGGCCATGAACAGCATGTGTGGAATCGTGCCCTTGGCCTCGAGGCCGACGCCGTTCAGGAAGGCGTTCGACAAGTCGCCGAGCCAGTCGTTGCCGGTGGTGAACGCCAGCGAGTAACCGAGCACCGCCCAGAGCACTCCCACAAATCCGAGCGAGATGAAACTCATCATCATGGTGTTGAGCGCATTCTTCGAGCGCACCAGCCCGCCGTAGAAGAATGCGAGTGCTGGGGTCATCAACAACACGAGCGCCGTGGACATCAGCATCCAGGCGGTATCAGCTTGGTTCATTCGTCACCTCTGTTCGCGATGCGCCCAACTCCGCGCGGGGCGTCATCGGCCGAGGGAGCAAAAGAGACGCCAGACTGAAGCATTCGCGGCGGGACGCGATCGTGACGAAATCGGCCTAGATCCGGGCGATCCAGACGATCGTGGTGCTTTTTCGAATAGAACATAGTTGTTGCCTGCATTTGGATCTTGGACATTAGTGTAGGAATACGAATGATCGACGGAACTCACACCTGCCGCAGGACCTGCTGCAGCACGGGTCCGCGATCCGGCGATTGGACACGCTGAGGCGGCCGGGCGCGGGACTGCGACGCGGCGGTTGGCTGGCCCTTCATCATTTGATACAAAGTTGTCCAACAACTATTTACTTACAACATAACTGTAGATATTTTTGAAATCGGCCGAACGCCCGTACCACGCAGCTGGCGTCCCTCGCGCCGTCTTGCGACGTGTAACAAGCGTGGCTATGATCCGTGTCCCGCCTTTGGCGGGCACATCCGGCCCGGCTGTGGTTACTCCCGCCCGGGCGACTCACGCCCGCCTCCGCCGAGGCTTCGGCGGGCAAGCCGCTTCGCGTGTCTGGTCCGCGACGCAGGAGGGATACCCGGTATGAAGGTCTACGACGCCACCAGCCTCCGGAATGTCGCCATCGTCGGCCACGGAGGCAGCGGCAAGACACAGCTGGTCTCCACCATGCTGTTCGTCGCGGGCGCGGTCAACCGCATCGGCCGCGTCGACGATGGGACGACCGTTACCGACTTCGACGAAGAAGAAATCGCCCGCAAGCACACCCTCTCCTCCAGCCTCGCCTACGCCGAGTGGCAGAAAGCCAAAATCAACATCATCGATACGCCGGGATTTGCGAACTTCCTGACCGACGCGCGCGCCGCGCTCCGCGTGGTCGAAGCGGCAGTGGTCGTCGTCGATGGCGTCGCCGGTGTCGAAGTCCAGACCGAGAAGCTGTGGGCCGAGGCCGCGGCGCTCGGATTGCCCCGGATCGTCGTCGTCAACCGCCTCGATCGCGACCGCGCCAGCGTGGAGCGCGCCCTCGAGTCGCTGCACCGTGACTGCGCCCGCGAGATCGTCCCGATTCAACTGCCGCTCGGAGAGGAAAAGAACTTCACTGGCGTCGTGGACCTGGTGCGGATGAAAGCGCAGATGTTCGGCGGCGACGGCAAGATGACGGAAGGCGAGATCCCGAGCTCGCTGGCCGACGCGGCGAAGCACGCCCGCGAGCAGCTCATTGAGATGGTCGCCGAAGTCGATGAACAACTCATGGAGACCTTCTTCGCGGAAGGCACCCTCACGCAGGAGCAACTGCTGTCCGGGCTGCGAACGGCGACGATGGCCGGAAAGATCTATCCGCTGCTCTGCACGTCGGGTCAGCACGCGACCGGGATCCAGCCGTTGCTCGACGCGATCGTCAGCTACGCACCCTCGCCGGCCGAACGCGACTTTCGCGTGACCGATCGTCAGGGCGCCGAGTCCACGGTGACGGCATCGGATGCTGCCCCGTATGCCGCCTTCGTGTGGAAGACCATCGCCGACCCATTTGCCGGACGCATCACCATGCTCCGCGTGGTGTCGGGCAGCCTGAAGTCGGATGCGACGGTCTTCAACTCGACGCGCGATTCGTCCGAGCGACTGGGACACCTGCTCGCCTTGCAGGGGAAGACGCAGACGCACGTGCCGGAGCTCAAGGCGGGCGACCTCGGTGCGGTCGCAAAGTTGAAGGACACGCATACGAGCGATGTCATCGCCGACAAGTCGACCAACATCAAGGTCCCGGCGATCACCTTCCCCGAGCCCGTGCTCGCCTATGCAATCGAGCCGAAAAGCCGCGGTGACGAAGACAAGATCAGCAGCGCCATGCATCGCCTCGAGGAAGAGGACCCGTCCATCAAGTACGCGCGCGATCCCCAGACCACCGAGCTCCTGCTCGCCGGCCAGGGCCAGCTCCATATCGAAGTCACGGTCGCCAAGTTGAAACGAAGGTTCGGCGTCGAAGTCATCCTGAAACCGCCACGGATTCCCTACCGCGAGACGATTACCGCGTCCACCGAGGCGCACGGGCGACACAAGAAACAGACCGGCGGGCACGGTCAGTTCGGCGATTGCAAGATCAGAGTCGAACCGCTGCCGCGTGGCAGTGACTTTCAGTTCGAGGACGACATCTTCGGCGGCTCCATTCCCCGCCAGTACGTACCAGCGGTCGAGAAGGGCATCCAGGAGTCGCGCCTGCGCGGCTACCTTGCCGGTTACCCCATGGTCGATTTCAAGGCCACGGTGTTCGACGGCTCGTATCACGCGGTCGACTCCAACGAGCTGTCATTCAAGATGGCGGGTTCACTCGCATTCAAGGATGCGATGTCGCGCGCCAAGCCGACCATCCTCGAGCCGGTGATGAAAGTCGAGGTCTATACACCGAGCGACTTCGCCGGCGATCTGATGGGCGATCTGAACAGCCGGAGGGGACGTATCGCCGGCATGGACACGCGTGGAACGATGACGGTCATTCGCGCGCAAGTGCCGATGGCGGAGATGCTGACCTACGAGCAGCACCTCACGTCAGCGACGGGCGGGCGCGGGTCGTACCACATGGAGTACTCGCACTACGAGGAAGTGCCGCACACCTTCCAGGCGAAGATTATTGCGGCGGCGAAGGCCGAGCGCGGGCAGGTTGTGGCCGAGGAAGTCTGAGTCAGCCCGCAACTTCCAAGGGGCCAACGCCCAAACGCACGCCATAAATACAAAGACCCGGCCGACGATAGTCGCCCGGGTCTTCTTCTTGGGTTGGTAGTTGGGAATTGGGAGTGTTGACTAGGAGCCGCCGGCTTTCCTCGGCGTCGTGCTCTTCTGCGCCTTGCCGCGCGTCTGACCACCGGCTTGCGCCTTGTGCCCGCCCTCGCCCTTGCCGCCACGTATACGCTGCGCGGCGCGCTTGATGCGCTCGCCAACGCCCTTCGCCTTCTTCGGCGCTTCCTCTCCGCCCTCTTCCTTCTCGACCTTCGCAGCGGGGTTGTACTCGCTGCCGACGAGCTCGATGTGAGCGACTTCCGCGGAATCGCCGCGGCGATATCCCACGCGCAGAATCCGCGTGTAGCCACCCGGTCGCTCCGCGAATCGCGGTGCGAGCGTCTCGAACAGCTTGCTCACCACCTCGTTGTCCGGCAGTTCCGCCTGGACCATGCGACGCGCGTGCAGCGTTTTGCCGGCGGCGTCTCCAGCAGCGACACCGCGGCGCGCGATGGTGATCAAACGCTCCACGAACGGCCGCAGCTCCTTGGCCTTCGGCATCGTGGTCTCGATCTTCTCGTGGCGCAGCAGCGCGATGGCCTGGTTGCGCAGCAAGGCGAGCCGATGCTCGGTGACGCGGCCAAGCTTTCTGTGTGCGACGTTATGTCTCATATCTGATTCCTGTCGTCCCCAGTCCTCCGTCTCCGGTCCCCAGTCCTGACAAAGACCGAGGACCGAAGACGGTGGACCGAGGACCTAGTCTTGATGCGCCTGCGCGGGCTGATCGAGCCGCATGCCCAGGCTCAGGCCCATCGTGTGCAGGATCTCCTTGATCTCGTTGAGCGACTTGCGGCCGAAGTTCTTCGTCTTCAGCATCTCCGCCTCGGTCTTCTGCACGAGCTCGCGGATGGTCCTGATGTTCGCGTTCTTCAGGCAGTTGTACGAGCGCACGGAGAGCTCGAGCTCCTCGACGCTCTTGTCGAGATTCTCGTTGAGCGCACCGGCGCGCGTCGGTTCGGCCTGCGTGTCCGGAGACTCACCCGCGTCATCGAGGTTGATGAAGATGTTGAGGTGATCGCGAATGAGCTTGGCGGCGAGCGACACCGACTCCTGCGCCGTCACTGACCCGTTCGTCCACACATCGATCGTCAGCTTGTCGTAGTCGGTGGTTTGTCCGAGTCGAGCAGCCTCAACCAGGTAGTTCACCTTCTTGACCGGCGAGTGGACCGAGTCCACCGGGATCCAGCCGATGCCGAGATCTTCGTCGAAGTTCTTGTCCGCCGCGACGTATCCGCGGCCGCGCTTCATCCGCAGCTCCATGTGGAGCTTACCGCCCTCGGATATCGTGGCGATGTGCGCCTCAGGCTCGAGGATCTCGACGTCCTGATCGACCTCGATGTCCTTCGCGCGTACGATGCCCGGCTTCTCGACACGCAGGTACAACGTCTTGGTGTAGTCGACGTGCAGCTTGAGCGGGATCTGCTTCAGGTTGAGGATGATGTCGGTGGCGTCCTCGACTACGCCGGGAATCGGCGAGAACTCGTGCAGCACACCGTCGATCTTGACCGCGGTGATGGCCGCACCTTCAATCGAGGAAAGCAGCACGCGACGCAGCGCGTTGCCAATCGTGGTGCCGAACCCGCGCTCGAACGGCTGGGCGTAGAACCGGCCAAACCGATCGGTGAGAGTCTCTCGCTCGAACTCGAGACGCTTCGGACGCTGAAAACCTTTCCAGAGCATGGGATGTCCTTTCGCCTATGGGCCGGCAGCCCCGGCCTCCAGACCTGCGTGTTACGTCCGCCGGCCTCCCGCTGCAGGTCTGTGAGCTGCGGGCCGACGGCTTGCGAACCTGTTGGTGGTGTGTGGTTGGTGGTTCGTGGAAGAACCTCCGCGACCTCAACCACTCACTACCAACCACTGACCACTAACCACCTACTACTTGCTATACAACTCGACGATCAGCTGCTCCTGCACGGGCAGATTGATCTGCTCGCGCGTCGGCACCGATCCAATCTTTGCTGACAGCGCGGCCGCATCGAACTGCAGCCACTCCGGCACGCCGCGCCCCTTGACCTCCTCGAGTGCGTGCAGAATCGCCGGCGCCTTCTGACTGCTCTGCCGCACCGCGACGACGTCGCCCGGCTTGACCGAGAACGACGGGATGTCCACCTTCTTGCCGTTCACGATGAAGTGCCCGTGGCGCACGAGCTGGCGCGCCTGCGGACGCGAGGTGGCAAAGCCAAGGCGATACGCCACGTTATCGAGACGACGCTCGAGCAACTGGAGCAGCGTCTCGCCCGTGATGCCGCGAGTCCGCTCCGCTTGCTCGAAGTAGCGGCGGAACTGGTCCTCGAGCACTCCGTAGATGCGCTTCACCTTCTGCTTCTCGCGCAACTGCACGCCGTAGCCGGCGAGCTTCGACTTCCGAGTCTTGCCGTGCTGACCGGGCGCAAAGTTGCGCTTCTCGATCGCGCACTTCTCGGTGTAGCAGCGTTCGCCCTTGAGGAACAGCTTCATGCCCTCGCGGCGGCACAGACGGCAAACAGGTCCGATGTAACGAGCCATTCGTACTCCCTACTTAGTAATGCAAGATGCAAAATTCAAACTGCAAAATGGAATGCAAAGTCAGTACTTGCCTTTTGCATTTTGCCTTTTGCATTACACCTCTCTTACACTCTTCGACGCTTCGTGGGCCGGCAACCGTTGTGCGGAATCGGCGTGACGTCGCGAATCGACTTCACCTCGATCCCCACCGTCTGCAACGCACGAATCGCCGACTCACGACCCGACCCTGGCCCCTTGACCCGGACGTCGACCGAGCGAAGGCCGTAGGTCTTTGCCGTGTTGCCTGCGCTCATCGCGGCCTGCGTCGCGGCAAACGGCGTCCCCTTCCGGGACCCTTTGAAGCCGATGCCTCCCGCGCTCGACCACGCGATCACATTGCCTTCGGTATCCGTGATCGTGATCTGCGTGTTGTTAAACGAGGCATGAATGTGCACCAGTCCGTGATGCACCACTCGCTTCTCGCCGCGCTTCTTGAACGTCTTCCGGGGCGCCTTCTTTCCGCCCTCGGCTTTCTTGTCAGCTGCTGCGCCTTCAGTCTTGGCCATTTTCTTTGTCGCTTGTCGTTGGTGGTTCGTGGTTGGTGGTTGGTGGTTACCACGATCCACCTACCACCCACCACCATCCGGCTAAACAGTCTTCTTCTTCGCGATGGCACCCTTGCGCGGGCCCTTCCGCGTGCGCGCGTTCGTCCGCGTCCGCTGACCACGGGCGGGCAGGTTACGACGATGACGGAGTCCCCGGTAGCAACCGATTTCCATCAGCCGCTTGATGTTCATCGAGATCTCCTTGCGAAGATCACCCTCGACGCCACCGACCTCTTCGATCACCTTGCTGATCGTCCGGACGTCCTCTTCGGAGAGATCCTTGACGCGGATGTCTGGGCTGACGCCCGCCTGTCCCAGGATGTCGCCGGACTTCTTGCGTCCGATGCCGTAGATGTACGTGAGTCCAATCTCGATCCGCTTCGTGCGCGGAAGATCGATGCCGGCAATACGAGCCATGTCCTATCCTTGCCTCTGCTTGTGTTTGGCGTTCGTGCAGATGACGCGCACCACCCCACGGCGGCGGACCACCTTGCACTTGTCACAAATCCGTTTCACCGACGCTCTGACCTTCATGATGTCCTACGCCTTCCGGACTATAGCTTTCCGACTATCGTTTCCTGACTATGCGGCCGCGTGCGCCGTCTCTCGCCGTCAACTCCACGATCACCCGATCACCGACGAGCAACCTGACGAAGTTCCGCTCCATACTACCGGTCGGATGCGCTGTAATCCGATGCTCTCCCTCGACCTGCACCTGGTAGAGCCCGCTCGGCAACTGCGCGATGACGACGCCCTCGACTCGACGCGACCCGCCAGCGCTCATGTGCACATCTGTGAAGGGTCTGACCCCGTCACACTTACGTATGCGCTCGGACTCCCTCGGTCTCGGGACTGTCGCTACCGGGCACGATCCGCCCTGCCAGTAACTGCTTCGCCCGCACTTCCTCGGACGCCAGAAGGGTGAGAATCTCACATCCCTCACGCGTCACCACCACCGTGTGCTCGAAGTGCGCCGACAAGCTCTTGTCCTTGGTGACCGCCGTCCAACCATCGGACAACACCTTCACCGCCGGCTTGCCCGCGTTCACCATCGGCTCGATCGCGATCACCATGCCTTCTGACAATCGCGGCCCGTGTCCGGCAGGTCCGTAGTTCGCGACCTGCGGCTCCTCGTGCAGCGCTGTTCCAATGCCGTGACCAACGAACTCGCGAACGACTGAAAAGCCCTGCGCCTCGACGTGCCCCTGGACCGCGGCGCCAATGTCCGAGACACGCGCGCCCGGCCGCACGGCGTCGATGCCACGAAAGAGCGCTTCCTCGGTTACCCGCAGCAACTCGGTGGCCTGAGACGACACCGTTCCAACCGGAACCGTCACGGCGCAATCACCATAGAAGCCGTCGAGCTTGGCACCCATGTCGATCGACACGATGTCGCCGACCACGAGCGGGCGGTTCGACGGAATCCCGTGCACGACCTGCTCATTCACCGAGGCACACACTGTGGCCGGGTACCCGTGGTACCCCTTGAACGCCGGCTCTGCTCCCGCTTCCCGGACGCGACGCTCGGCAAGCTCGTCGATGTCCGTTGTCGTGATGCCCGGCACCACGACCTGCCGCAACTCGGCGAGAATGCGCGCCACGAGCTGATTGACTCGTCGCAGCTTTTCGATCTCGGCGTGAGAACGACAGACGATCACAAGTTCCCCTTACCGTTTGCCGCCGCCGCTTCGTGGATGATCGCGTTCAGCTCGGACGCCACTCGCTCGGGCGCCTGGGCACCGTTCACCTCGCAAAACGTCGGACGCCCGCGGTAATACTCGAGCACAGGCTTCGTCGACTGCTGATACACCCTAAGACGCTCCAACACGACGTCCCGGTCATCGTCGGCACGCTGCACGAACTGTCCGCCGCACTGGGCGCACGCCTTCGCGTCCAGCGAGCCGGCGTTCGTGCCGCACTCCCCGCAAATCCTGCGGCCCGCCAGCCGCTTGACCAACTCCGGCTCCGGCACCGCAACATCCACCACGATGAGTGGGCCCGACCCGAGCCGCTCCATCAAATCGTCGAGCGCACGAGCCTGAGCCACTGTGCGCGGAAACCCGTCGAGCACGAACCCTGGCTGCACATCCGGTTTCGTCAACCGATCCGCCACGATCGCGATCATCATCGCGTCGTCGACGAGCTCTCCGCGATCCATCCGGGCCTTCGCCGCTAGCGCCGTGGGGTTCTTCTCCTTGATGGCCTCACGCAGAATGTCGCCGGTCGAAATCTTCGGCAGACCGCGATCCTTTGCCAGCTGCCCCGCCTGCGTGCCCTTTCCAGCACCGGGCGGTCCCATCATGATCACGTTCAACCCCATGTCCTCGGGAGCTAGCCTCGGCGGCCACGGATCCGGGTCTTCTTCATGAAGCCGTCGTAGTGCCTCATGATGAGCTGCGACTCGACCTGCTGCACCGTATCCATCGCGACACCGACGACGATCAGCAGCGAGGTTCCACCGAAGTAGAACGTGACACCCATGCCTTGCGTGAACCAGCTCGGGAGAATGGCATCGAGCCTCTCGCCGATGAACGGAATCGGTGCGACGCGGAACCCGGTGATGAGCAGTTCCGGCAGCAGCGCGACCATGGCCAGATAGATCGCGCCGACCAGCGTGATGCGCGCCAGGATCGTGTCGATGTATTCCGCCGTCCGCTTGCCTGGACGAATGCCGGGCACGAACCCGCCGTACTTCCGCATGTTCTCCGCCACGTCATCAGGGTTGAAGATGATCGACGTGTAAAAGTACGCGAAGAAGATGATGCCCACCACGTACAGGAGGTTATAGAGCGGCATCCCGTACGCGACCTGATCGATGACCCGGCGCGGCCACGTGCCGACCTCGAAGAGCGGCGCCGCCATGGTGAAAAACGACAAGATGGACGAGGCAAAGATCACGGGTATGACGCCGCCCGTGTTGACCTTCAACGGGATGTGCGTGCTCGAGCCGCCGTACTGCCGGCGGCCAACAACACGTTTGGCGTACTGCACCGTGATGCGGCGACTCGCTCGCTCGAAAAAGATGATTGCACCGATCACCACGACGGCCATCGCGATGAGGAAGAGGATGCGGAGCGGACCAATCTGCCCGGTCTGCATCTGGTCGAGCGTGCCCAGCACGGCAGTCGGAAAATTCACGACGATGCCGGCAAAGATCAACAGCGACATGCCGTTGCCAATGCCGCGCTCCGTGATCTGCTCGCCAAGCCACATGACGAACATCGTCCCGGTCGTCAAGGTCAGGACGCACATCAGCCTGAAGCCCCAGCCCGAGTAGAGCACCAGCGGCAACCCACCAGGAGCGTCGGCCGAGCTCTCCAGCCAGATTGCGTAGCCGAAGGACTGCACGACGGCGAGCACCACGGTCAGGTACCGAGTGTACTGCGTGATCTTGCGGCGACCGAGCTCACCTTCCTTCGAGATGCGCTCGAGGTACGGCCACACCACTGTCAGCAGCTGAATGATGATCGAGGCGCTGATGTACGGCATCACGCCAAGCGCGAAGATTGTGACGCGCGACAGGCTGCCGCCGGTGAACATGTTGGCCAGGCCGAACATCGAACCGGCGAGCTGGTCGGCAAAGAGCCTCAACGCTTCCTGATTCACGCCCGGCGTCGGGACGAAACTCCCGACGCGGTAGACGCCAAGCATTGCCAGCGTGAACAGCACGCGGTTCCGCAGGTCGCTGACGGCGAAGAGATTCTTGAGCGCGTTCTCCATATATGCCTGCCACGGGGCCGGAAGCCCCGCTACCTACTTACTCGCCGCCTTACTCGCTGCTGCGATGACCTCTGCTGCACCACCGGCGGCCGCAATCTTCTCGGCTGCCTTGCCGCTGAATTTGTGCGCTCGCACTGTCAGCGTCTTTGACATGTCCCCGCGAGCGAGGACCTTGATCGGCTGACGCTCGCTGTGGATCAACCCCCGCTCACGGAGCAGCTCCGGCGTCACAACCGTGCCGGCATCGAAGCGATCGGCCAGCACGTCGAGGTTCACGACGGCGTACTCCACGCGGAAGGGATTGTGAAATCCCCGCTTTGGAATACGGCGATGCAGCGGCATCTGGCCGCCTTCGAATCCGCGCTTGAACTTGTAGCCCGAGCGCGACTGCGCACCCTTGTGGCCGCGTCCGGCCTGCGTGCCCTGGCCTGTTCCGTGACCGCGGCCGACACGCTTCTTGTTTCTCTTCATGCCCTCGGAGGGCTTGAGATTGCTCAGATCCATGACGTTATTCCTGCACCGTAACGAGGTGACGGACCTTGTGAATCATGCCGCGCGTCTCGGGCGTGTCCGCCAACTCCACCGTGTGGTTGAGGCGTCGGAGTCCGAGGCCGATCACCGTCTCGTCCTGCGTCCGGTTGAAGCCAATCGTGCTCTTCACAAGCGTGATCTTGAGGCGCTTGCCGTCGGCTTGCTTTGCCTTCTTCGTGGCCATCGTACTTTTGCCCTTTGCCCTTTGACCTTGTTAGGCCCCAATCAGTTCCGCTTCTTCCTTGCCGCGGAACCGCGCTACCTGCGCCGGATCCTTCAGACCCATGAGGCCGGCAAACGTCGCGCGCACCACGTTGTGCGGGTTCGCCGAGCCGAGCGACTTGGTCAGCACGTTCTGAATGCCGCAGCTCTCGACAACGGCGCGCACGGCCCCACCGGCGATCAGCCCGGTGCCTTCAGGCGCCGGCTTGAGCAGCACGCTGCCCGATCCAAACCGGCCGACGACCTGATGCGGAATGGTCGTCCCCTTGAGCGGCACCTTGATCAGGTTCTTCTTGGCGGCCTCGATCCCCTTCTTGATCGCCGAGGGGACTTCCTTCGCCTTGCCGACGCCGAAGCCAACCACGCCATGACCGTCGCCAACGACGACAAGGGCGCTGAAGCTCAGGTTCTTGCCTCCCTTGACGACCTTCGTCACGCGATTGATCGAGACGACGCTGTCCTTGATCTCGAGTTGGCCGGCGTCGATCTTTTCCCGAGTGCGGTTCATTAGCGCCACGTTAGAACTCCAGGCCTGCTTCACGCGCGGCGTCGGCGACAGCCTTCACCCGCCCGTGATAAAGAAATCCGTTTCGGTCGAACACCACGTGCTTCACGCCCTGGCCAATCAGCCGCTCGGCGATCGCCTTGCCGATTGCCTTGGCGCCTTCGACGTTTCCGCCGGTTGCCTTCTTCGGCAACGCACCCTTCACCGCCGACTCCACGGTCGACGCCGAGGCAATCGTTTTCCCGGTCGCGTCGTCGACGACCTGCACGTACATGTGCGCGACGCTGCGGAAGACGGTCAGTCGCGGACGCTCGACCGAGCCACGCACCCGGCGGCGGATCCGGTACTTGATCCGATCCCGGCGATCCTCTTTGGTCTTGATCCGCATTACTTCGCCCCCGTCTTTCCGACCTTCTTCTTCAGCTGTTCGCCGGTGTAGCGCACACCCTTCTGCTTATACGGATCGGGCTTGCGCATCCGGCGAATGTTGGCGGCCACCTGTCCAACCAGCTGGCGATCGACGCCGGTGACAACGATGTGCGTCTGCTTGTCGACCGCGATATCGATCCCGTTCGGGATGTCGAAAATCACCGGATGCGAGTAGCCCAGCGCGAAGTGGACCTGCTTGCCCTTCAGCTCCGCGCGGTAGCCGACACCGACGATGTCGAGTTCCTTCTTGAAGCCGTCGGTCACTCCGGCGACAGCGTTTGCGACCAGGCTGCGAGCCAGGCCGTGAAACTTGCGCAGCTCATCGTCCTCGCGTGAGAGCGTGGCCACGAGCGCACCCGCGTCCTGAGAGAACAGGATGCCGGGGGGCAGCGGCTGGCGCAGCTTGCCCTTCGGTCCCTGGACTTCGACCGCGTCGGGCGCGATCTTCACGGTCACGCCCTTCGGGAGCGGAATTGGTTTCTTGCCTATGCGCGACATATGGCCTCTACCAGACGTTGCAGAGCACTTCGCCGCCGACGCCAGCCTTGCGCGCGGCGCGCCCGGTCATGACTCCGCGCGAGGTGGTCAGGATGTTCGTGCCGAGTCCACCGAGGACCTGTGGCACGTCCTCGGCACCGAGGTACACCCGGCGTCCCGGTCGACTGATGCGCTCGAGGCCACTCATGACCTTTTCCCCGCGCGGTCCGTACTTCAGGAACACGCGAATGAGCTGGCGGGGCTGCTTGCCGTCCCGCTCCGCGGGCTCTTCGACGATGCGAAAGCCCTGGATGTAGCCCTCGTCCTGAAGAATCCGCGCAATCTCTGCCTTCAGCTTGCTGGCGGGCATGTCGACGCGAGCGTGCTTGGCCGACACCGCATTCCGCAGGCGCGTCAGCATGTCCGAAATCGGATTCTGTCATCTCTCTGTTCCCTATCTAGTAGGCGGTAGGCTCGCTAACTACCAGGAGCTCTTCGTCACGCCTGTGACGTCGCCTTCGAGCGCCAGCTTCCGGAAGCACAACCGGCACATGTGGAACTTCCGGATGAACGCACGCGGCCGGCCGCACAGCTTGCAGCGATTGCGCTGACGGACCTTGTACTTCGGAGTCTTCGCTTCCTTGGCGACTTTCGCAGTCGTGGCCATTCGTAATCCTCTGCTTACTGCCTACTGGTTGGTGCGGAACGGCATCCCCATCAACTGCAGGAGCTTCCGTGCCTCTTCGTCCGTCCGCGCGCTCGTCACGACGGACACGTTCATCCCGCGCGCTTTGTCGACCTTCATGTAGTCGATCTCCGGGAAGAGCAGCTGGTCCCGAAGGCCAAGCGTGAAGTTGCCGCGACCGTCGAATCCCTTCGGCGACACGCCGCGGAAGTCACGCACGCGCGGCAGCGCGATGCTGATCAGGCGATCGAGGAACTCGTACATCCGCTCGCCTCGCAGCGTCACCATCGCGCCCACGGGCATTCCCTGGCGCAACTTGAACTGAGCGATCGACTTCGTTGCGCGACGGACCACGGCCTTCTGACCGGTGATGCGCCCGAGCTCGTCGGCGCCCACGTCCGCGAGCTTCGCGTTCGACGTCGCCTCGCCGAGTCCCATGTTGACGACGACCTTCTCGATCTTGGGGATGGCCATCACGTTGCGATAGCCGAACTCCTTCTTGAGCGCCGGCGCCACTTCCTTCGAGTACCGATCTTTCAGGCGGCTCATTTGTCGACCACTCCCTCACACTTGCGGCAGATCCGGACCTTGCGATCGCCACGCACGTCATGCCCGACGCGGGTCATCTTTCCGCACTCGGGGCAGACGAGCTGCACGTTGCTGGCGTGCAGGGCGCCTTCACGCTCGACGATCCCGCCCTTGATGTTGCGCTGCGGGTTCGGACGCGTGTGACGCTTGATGATGTTCACGCCTTCCACAATCAGGCGGTTCTTGACCGGGATGACCTTGAGTACCCGGCCACGCTTGCCGCTGTCCTTCCCGGTCGTGACGATGACCGTGTCGTTGCGGCGAATGACTGTTTGCAATCTCGACATAGAAATCAATTCTGAATTCTGAATTCACAATTCAGAATTCAAAGAACCTCCGGAGCCAGCGAGATGATCTTCATGAACCTGCGTTCACGCAGCTCTCGCGCGACCGGACCGAACACGCGCGTGCCCACCGGCTCGTTCTGATCGTTGATGAGCACGGCCGCGTTCCGATCGAACCGGATGTAGGTGCCGTCGCGGCGGCGCTGTTCCTTGCGCGTCCGCACGATCACGGCCTTCACGACCTGCCCCTTTTTCACCGTGCCATCGGGTGTCGCTTCCTTGACCGACGCCGTCACGATGTCGCCGAGGCGGGCGTAGCGCCCGGCCGAACCACCAATGGGATTAATCACCGAGATCTTCCGAGCGCCCGAGTTATCGGCGACGTCCAGAATCGATCGCATCTGAATCATGGCTTCACCTACACCTCAGGAGCCTTCGCCACCACGCGCGTCACGACCCATCGCTTGCGGCGGCTCAACGGACGCGATTCGACGATCGCGACGGTGTCGCCCATCTTCGCTTCGTTGTTCTCGTTGTGCGCCACAAACGTCGACGTCTTGCGCTGCGTCTTGCCGTAGAGCTCGTGACGGACCTTCCGTTCGACAGCGACGACGACGGTCTTCTGCATCTTGTCGCTGATGACGGTCCCGGTTACCTGTGCCTTGACGCTCATATCGCCCTACTTCTGCTTCTCACGCAGGATCGTCTTGATCCGCGCGCGGTCCCGACGCACACCGCGCACCTTGGCCGGCGCCTCGAGTTGGCCCATTGATTTCTGAATCCGCAGCCGGAACAGTTCGTCGTCGAGTTCCTTGGCGCGCGTGCGCAGATCGTCGACCGTCAGCTCCCTGATCTCGGCGACCTTCATGACGCTCTCTCCTCGGCAAACCGCACGGCAAACTTCGTCTTGATGGGGAGCTTGGCCGCCGCCAGCTGCATCGCGCGACGCGCTTCAACCGCGGTGACGCCTTCCATCTCGAACAGAATCCGGCCGGGACGAACGACACACACCCATTCCTCGGGCGCACCCTTGCCCTTACCCATGCGTGTTTCCTGCGGCTTCTTCGTGATCGGCTTGTCCGGGAACACCCGCACCCAGATCTTGCCGCCGCGCTTGATGAAGCGAGTCATCGCCACGCGTGCCGCCTCGATCTGCCGCGCGGTCATCCAGCACGGCTCCATCGCTTTCAGACCGTAGTCGCCGAACGACACATCGGATCCGCGCCACGCTTTACCGGCCATGCGACCGCGCTGTTGCTTGCGGTACTTGACCTTCTTCGGCATCAACATGATTCGTTACCTTCTGTCCCCGGCCGGCGCCCGACGCGGGGCGCGATCCCGGTATTCCTCGTCGCGGCCGACACGCGGCACCAGGCGCTCGCCCTTGTAGAGCCACACCTTCACGCCGATCTGGCCGTAGGTCGTGTTCGCTTCGGCAAAGCCGTAGTCGATGTCGGCTCGCAGTGTCTGCAGCGGAAGCTGCCCGTGCAGATACCATTCGGACCGCGCGATCTCGGCGCCGTTCAACCGCCCGGACACGCGAACCTTGATCCCGCGTGCGCCGAATCGCAGCGCCGACTCCACCGCCTTGCGCATCGCGCGCCGGAACGCCACGCGCTTTTCGAGCTGCACGGCCACCGACTCGGAGATGAGCTGCGCCTCGAGCTCCGGCTTCTGGATCTCCTGGATGTTGATGAAGACCTCGCGGCTCGTTCGCTTCTGGATTTCCTGCTTCAGCTTGTCGACCTCGGTGCCCTTGCGCCCGATGATGATGCCGGGGCGCGAGGTGTAGATGTCGATCTTCAGCTTGTTCGCGGCGCGCTCGGTCTCGATGCGCGAGACACCGGCGTGCGAGAAGCGCTTCTTGAGGTTCTGCCTGAGGGCGAGGTCCTCATGGAGCAACTTCGCGTAGTCGCGGTCCGAGTACCACCGCGAGCGCCACGTCTTGTTGAAGCCGAGCCGGAATCCGTACGGGTGAACCTTCTGGCCCACTGGTTATCTCCTTACTGCCTACGCTGACGCGGCGGCCTTCTTGGCGCGCGTCGTCTTTTTCACGCGAGCCGGCGCTGCCGCCTCGCCTGCTGTCTCCAACCTTCGCGATCTTGAGCGGCCGCTCCGAGACGTGCACCGTGAGATGCGCGGTTCGCTTCACGACGCGATACGCACGCCCCATCGGCGCCGGACGCACCCGCTTCGCCGACATGCCCTGGTTGGCGTAGCACGCCGACACAAAGAGCCGATCGATGTCGCCGCCGAATCCTTCCTTCTGCTGCAGGTTCGCGACGGCGGACCGCAGGACCTTGGCGATGTCGCGCGCGATGATCTTGCGCGTGAACTGCAGCGTGGCCAGCGCCTGATTGACGCTCTTGCCGCGAATGAGATCGCAGACAAGGCCGGCCTTCTGGGCCGATGTCCGAACGCCGCGTGCGGTGGCCTGTGCTTCAACCATTGCGATTCACCTATCCCTTGGCTGGCGCAGCAGGAGCCGCAGCCGCCGTTGCGGCCGCCTTCTCCGTCTTCGTCGTATGCCCCTTGAACGTCCGCGTCGGCGCAAACTCGCCGAGCTTGTGCCCGACCATGTTCTCGGTGACGTACACGGGGATGAATTTCTTGCCGTTGTGCACCGCCATCGTGTGCCCCACCATCTCGGGCACCACCGTCGATCGGCGCGACCACGTCTTGATCACTTTCTTCTCGTTCGCCCGGTTCATCGTCTCGAGCTTCTCGAGGAGCGATGTGTCGACGAACGGACCCTTCTTCAGTGAGCGGCTCACTTCTTTCTCCTCTGAACGATGAAGCGATCCGTGGTCTTGCGGCGGCGGGTCTTGTACCCCTTCGTCGGCTGTCCCCACGGCGTCACAGGATGGCGGCCACCCGAGGTCTTGCCTTCACCACCACCAAGGGGGTGATCCACCGGGTTCATCGCCACGCCACGGACGTGCGGACGCTTGCCGAGCCAGCGGCTCCGTCCGGCCTTTCCGTACGCCACGTTCTCGTGATCGATGTTGCCGACCTGGCCGATCGTCGCAACGCACTCGACGTTGATCTTGCGAATCTCGCCCGACGGCATCTTGACCGATGCGTACTCGCCTTCGCGCGCGACCAGCTGCACCCACGATCCGGCGCTGCGGGCAATCTGACCACCCTTGCCCGGGCGCAACTCGACGTTGTGAATCGTCGTGCCGAGCGGGATGTTCTTCAGCGGCAGGCAATTGCCCGGCAGGATGTCCACGTTGTCGCCCGACAGCACGGTGTCGCCCACCTTCATCCCGTTCGGATGCAGGATGTAGCGCTTCTCACCGTCGGCGTAGGTCACGAGCGCGATGCGCGCCGAGCGATTCGGGTCGTACTCGACCGTCTCGATCTTGCCCGGGATGTCCTTCTTGTCGCGCTTGAAGTCGATGATGCGGTACAGACGCTTGTGTCCGCCACCGCGCCACCACATGGTCACTTCGCCCTGATTGTTGCGACCGCCCGAGCGATGCAGGTTCTCCGTCAGGGGACGATACGGCTCGCTCGTCGTGATCTCGTCGAACGTCAGCGACGTCTTGCCCCGCAAGCCAGGCGAGGTCGGGTTGTATTTGCGAATCGGCATCTTAACGATCCTCGTCCGCTACGCGCCCTGCAGGAAGTCCGGCATCTTCTCGCCGTCCCGCAGCTTCACGTACGCCTTCTTCCAATCCGAGCGCCGGCCGACGAAACGGCCCTGGCGCTTTTCCTTGCCGTGCGCCAGTGAGGTGCGCACGCTCGCGACCTTGGCGCCGAGCAGTTGCTCGACGGCGCGGCGGATGTCGATCTTGTTCGCATCCATCGCGACCTGAAACACCAGCGTCTGATTCTCCTCGCGAATCACCGTCGTCTTCTCGGTGATCAGCGGGCGCCTGATGACGTCCGTCAATTTCATCCCAGCGCCTCCTGCAGCTTCTCGAGGGCTGCGCGCGTCAACACCACCCGACGCGTCTCAATCACGTCTCGGGCGCTGATGCGATTGCTGGCGAGCAACCGCACGCCCTCGATATTGCGCACCGACAGCACCAGGCGATCCTCCGGCTTCACGTCGACGAGCAACGCCTTGCCGTTGACGCCAAGACGCTTCAGCAGCTCGGCAGCCGCCTTGGTCTTGATCTCGGCCACGCTCAGCGCATCGACCACGATGACCGCGCCATCGCGCAGGCGCAGCGAGAGCGCCGCACGCAGCGCACCCTTCTCTACCTTCTTGGGCAACTGGTATTCGTAGCTGCGCGGCTGCGGCCCGAACGTCGTGCCGCCGTGGCGCCACAGCGGATTGCGAATCTCGCCAACGCGCGCGCGCCCGGTACCCTTTTGCCGCCACGGCTTCTTACCCGAGCCACTGACCATCGCGCGCGTCTTGGTCGCGTGCGTGCCGCGGCGCTCCGCGGCGTTCTGGCGGACCACCGACTCGTGAATGAGATCCGTCTTCACGCGGCCGCCGAACACCTCGTCGCTCAGGTCGAGCGATCCGATCTTCTCGTTCTGTGAGTTCACGACGTCGACAGTCATGACTACTTCTTACCCTTCTTCTTCACGGGCTCCGCCTGCGCAACCTTGAGCTTCTTCGCCGCCACGGCCTTGCGAATCAGGAGGACGCTATTCGGTCCGCCGGGCACTGAGCCCTCGAGCATCAGCAGGTTGTTCTCGGCGTCCACGCGCAGGATCTTCACGTTGCGCACGGTCACGCGATCGGCGCCCATGTGACCGCCCATCCGCATGCCCTTCACGACACGCGACGGATACGACGAGGCGCCAATCGATCCCGGTGCGCGATGGAACATCGATCCGTGCGTGGCGCGTCCACCTGCGAAGTGGTGCCGCTTGACGACGCCCTGGAAGCCCTTGCCGCGGCTGGTGCCGATGATGTCGACGCGCTCGCCGTCGGCGAAGATCGACACGTTCACCTGATCGCCCGGCTTCACCGGATCACTTCCGGTCGCCTGCTTCACCTCGCGCACGACGCGCGTGGGCGGCACGCCGGCCTTCTTGAAGTGTCCCTGCGTGGCCTTGTTCTCTTTCGTCGGCCGTCCTTCGACGAGCCCGATCTGCACGGCCTCGTAGCCGTCGCCTTGCGCGGTCTTCACCTGCGCGACCACGCACGGGCCGGCCTTGAGCACGGTCGCCGGATGAACGGTGCCGTCGGGATCGAACAGCTGCGTCATCCCGACTTTCTTGCCGAGGAGTCCTGTGACCATGGCTACTTCCCGTGCTCCTTGCCGAACGCCTTGATCTCCACGTCAACACCCGCCGGCAGATCGAGCTTCATCAGCGCGTCAACGGTCTGCGGCGTTGGCTCGAAGATGTCAATGAGGCGCTTGTGCGTGCGGATCTCGAACTGCTCGCGCGACTTCTTGTCGACGTGTGGCGAGCGCAGCACCGTCCACCGGTTGCGCGACGTCGGCAGCGGAATCGGACCCGCCAGCCGCGCACCTGTCCGCTTCGCCGTATCGACGATCTCGCCGGTTGACTGGTCGAGAATCCGCGAGTCGTACGCCTTCAGGCGGATGCGGATCTTGTCTGAGAACATAGCCATCTTCTTGTCCTGACTACTCGATGATTTCCGAGATGGTCCCTGCACCCACCGTGCGCCCGCCTTCGCGAATCGCAAAGCGCGCACCCTTCTCCAGCGCCACCGGCGTGTGCAGTTCCGCCGTGATCGTCGTGTTGTCGCCCGGCATCACCATCTCCACGCCGTCCGGCAACTTCAACGACCCCGTCACGTCCGTCGTCCGGATGTAGAACTGCGGCCGATACCCCGTGAAGAACGGCGTGTGCCGCCCGCCCTCTTCCTTCGACAGGATGTAGACCTCGCCCTTGAACTTCGTGTGCGGCTTGATCGTCCCCGGCTTGCACAGCACCTGCCCGCGCTCCACGTCCGCCTTTTCCACCCCGCGCAGCAGCACCCCGACGTTGTCCCCCGCCACCCCCGAGTCGAGCAGCTTCCGGAACATCTCCACGCCCGTGACCACCTTCTTCTCCGTCGGCTTGAAGCCCACGATCTCGACTTCCTCCCCCACCTTCACCTGCCCGCGCTCGATTCGCCCGGTCACCACCGTCCCGCGCCCCGAGATCGAGAACACGTCTTCGATCGGCATCATGAACGGCTTGTCGATCTCCCGCTCCGGCAGCGGAATGTAGCTGTCGAGCGCCTCCATCAGCTTGATCACCGACTCCACGCCCGCCGCGTCGCCATTGATCGCCCCGAGCGCGCTCACCCGCACCACCGGCACCGCGTCCCCGTCGAACTTGTAGCTCGTCAACAACTCCCGGACTTCCAACTCCACCAGGTCCAGCAGTTCCGGATCGTCGACCGCGTCCACCTTGTTCAGCGCCACCACCAGATACGGCACGTTCACCTGCCGCGCCAGCAGCACATGCTCCCGCGTCTGCGGCATCGGCCCGTCCACCGCACTCACCACCAGGATCGCGCCGTCCATCTGCGCCGCCCCCGTGATCATGTTCTTGATGTAGTCGGCATGCCCCGGGCAGTCCACGTGCGCGTAGTGCCGATTCGCCGTCGCATACTCCACATGGCTCGACGCAATCGTCAGAATCTTCGTGTCGTCGCGCCGCCCCTGCGATTCCGACGCCTTCGCCACTTCGTCATACGGCACGAACTTCGCCCACCCCTTGTCCGCCGCCACCTTCGTCAAGGCCGCCGTCAACGTCGTCTTCCCGTGGTCGATGTGCCCGATCGTCCCCACGTTCACGTGCGGTTTGGACCGATCAAATTTCTCTTTCGCCATCGAAGTTCACTCCGTCTGTTTACTTCGTCCCCTGAATCCTCGCCACAACCTCTTCGCTCACGTTCGGCGGCGCCTGCTCGTACCGATCGAAGTGCATCGAGTACGTCGCGCGCCCCTGCGTACGCGATCTGAGGTCGGTGGCGTATCCAAACATTTCCGACAGCGGCACGCGCGCGTTGATGATCTGCGTACCACCACGGTCTTCCTGCGACTGAATCCGACCGCGACGGCTCGCCAGATCGCCCATCACGTCGCCCATGTAGTCCTTGGGGACGACGACCTCGACCCGCATCACGGGCTCGAGCAACACCGGCTTCGCCTTCTTCGCGGCATCCTGAAACGCCATCGAACCGGCGATCTTGAACGCCATTTCTGACGAGTCAACATCGTGATACGACCCGTCGTACAGCACGATGCGGACGTCGTCGATCGGATAGCCGGCGAGCACGCCGCGCGTGAGCGCCTCCTTGATGCCCTCGTCGATCGGCTTGATGAATTCCTTCGGAATCGCGCCCTGGGTGACCTCGTTCTCGAAGATGTATCCGGTACCTGGCTCGCCCGGGAACAGATGAATCTTCGCGTGGCCGTACTGACCGCGACCACCCGTCTGCTTGGCGTACTTCATCTCGCCATCGGCCGGACGCGTCAGCGTTTCCTTGTAGGCAACCTGCGGCTTGCCGACACTGGCCTCGACACCAAACTCCCGCTTCAGTCGGTCGACGATGATCTCGAGGTGGAGCTCACCCATCCCGGAGATCACGACCTGCCCGGTCTGCTCGTCGGTCTTGACGCGGAAGGTCGGATCCTCGGCCATCAGCTTCTGCAGGCCGACGCCAAGCTTCTCCTGGTCGCTCTTCGTCTTGGGCTCGATGGCCAGCGCGATAACCGGCTCCGGGAAGTCCATCGACTCGAGCACGACGGCATGCTTCTCGTCGCACAACGTGTCGCCCGTGCTGACCTGCTTGAGACCGACAGCGGCCGCGATGTCGCCGGCGTAGACCTCTTTGATTTCCTCACGCTTGTTGGCGTGCATCTTCAACAGACGGCCAACCCGCTCAGTCCGGCCCTTCGTGGCGTTGTAGACCGATGAGCCCGACGTCAGCACGCCGGAATACACGCGTATGAACGTGAGCTGACCGACGAACGGGTCCGTCATCAGCTTGAACGCCAGCGACGAAAAGGGCGCATCATCCGACGCGGGCCGCTCGATCAGCGTCTCTTCCTTCGCCTCCGGGTCGAGACCCGAGATGGCGGGCACGTCGAGCGGCGACGGCAGATAGTCCACGACGGCATCGAGCAGCGGCTGCACACCCTTGTTCTTGAACGCGGTGCCGCAGATGACGACCACGAAGGCGGTCTCTTCGTTGTAGACCGACCTGATCACACGATCGCGCAGGGCGGCCTTGATCTCCGCCTCGGTGATCTCGACGCCCCCCAGATACTTCTCGAGCAGCTTGTCGTCATGCTCGCTGACCTTCTCGATCAGCTTCTCGCGGTACTGCTGGGCCTCGGCCATCAGCTCGGCCGGGATGTCCGACACGTCGTAGTCGGCGCCCATCGTCTCGTCCTTGTAAGTGATCGCCTTCATCTTGACGAGGTCGATCACGCCGATGAACTTGTCCTCGGCACCGATAGGGAGCTGAATCGCAACGGGATTGGCCCCCAGCTTGGTCTCGATCTGCGAGAGCGTCGCCTTGAAGTCCGCGCCGATGCGGTCCATCTTGTTGACGAAACAAATGCGCGGGACGCGGTACTTGTCAGCCTGCCGCCAGACCGTTTCCGACTGGGGCTCCACGCCGGAGACCGCATCGAACACTGCGCAGGCGCCATCGAGGACGCGCAGCGAACGCTCGACTTCTGCCGTGAAGTCCACGTGGCCGGGCGTGTCGATGATGTTGATGCGCATGTCGCGCCAGAAACACGTGGTCGCCGCGGACGTGATCGTGATGCCGCGCTCCTGCTCCTGCTCCATCCAGTCCATGACGGCCGTGCCTTCGTGGACTTCGCCGATCTTGTACGTAATTCCGGTGTAGAAGAGGATCCGCTCAGTCGTGGTCGTCTTCCCGGCATCGATGTGAGCCATGATGCCGATGTTGCGGGTTCGGTTGAGCGGTGTCTGACGCGGCATTGCTGTGTCTTTCGATCTCGAGTCTGTGGAATCTGGTCGTCGGTCGTCGCTTACCAGCGATAGTGCGCGAAGGCCTTGTTCGCCTCCGCCATACGGTGCACGTCTTCGCGCTTCTTGACAGCGCCACCACGAAGGTTCGACGCGTCCAGCAACTCGTTCGCGAGTTTCTCCTGCATCGTCTTGCCGTCGCCGCGATCGCGCGCGTAGCCAACCAGCCAGCGGATGCTCAGCGAGAGACGGCGATTCGGATTCACTTCGACCGGCACCTGGTAGTTCGAGCCGCCAACGCGACGCGACTTCACTTCGAGGCTCGGCTTGACGTTGTCGAGCGCCTTCTTGAAGACCTTGAGCGGGTCGTCGCCCGTGCGCTCCTTGATGATGTCGAAGCTCTGGTAAAGGATGCGCTCGGCGGTGCTGCGCTTGCCGTCGTGCATCACGGTGTTGATGAACTTGCTGACCAGCACGCTGTTGTAAAGCGGATCGGCCGCCAGTTCGCGCTTCGGAATCTCTCTTCGTCGTGGCATATCGCTTGGACCTTCTGCCTACTTACTGCCTACTGCTTGGGCCGCTTCGCGCCGTACTTCGACCGACCCTGCTTCCTGCCCTGCACACCGACAGCGTCGAGCGTGCCGCGCACGACGTGATACCGAACGCCCGGGAGATCCTTCACGCGGCCCCCGCGAATCAGCACCAGCGAGTGCTCCTGCAGGTTGTGGCCGACGCCCGGGATGTAAGTCGTGACCTCGATCCCGTTCGTCAAGCGGACGCGCGCCACCTTGCGAAGCGCCGAGTTCGGCTTCTTCGGCGTCTGGGTGAACACGCGCACACAGACACCACGCTTCTGCGGGCTGACCTGGAGCGCGGGGCTCTTGGTCTTGGTCACGATCTTCGTGCGCCCTTGACGCACGAGCTGACTGATGGTCGGCATGTGCCCTCGATCTCGCTATCTACGGGGACGGCTTCACGCCGTTCCCGCTATCTACGGGGACGGCTTCACGCCGTTCCCGCTATCTACCGGAACGGCTCACGCCGTTCCTCAAAAACGTACGCGCACAGCCGCCAGCCATGCGGCCTTGCGTTCGTTCCAAGCCTGAAGAACGACACTCGCTCAATGAGCGCGCGTCGATCTGGCGCCTGAAACTAAAACCCTATTTGTTGAATGTCCGAGTGGAGCGCGGTCAACGCGACGCGCGTCCTCTCCAGGAAAACAGCCTTCCAGGCTTCTTCCAGCGCGGTTGAAGCTAGATAGGGTGTCCTAGCTCCAAGAGAACCTGACGAATATAGCATGCGCGGTATTGCTACGCAACACGGCACTTATCGGCACGAGCCTGCCGCTCCGGAGGCCGCCGCGCGGAGACCCGGCGGCCTATGGCGCCTGTCATTTCCTATTGACTAACCCACTACCCCTCAACAACTTCACAGTCATTTTCGTGCCGAAAGGTACTCGACGAGCGCTGTCATTTCGTCGGGAGTCAGCGTGTCGCCAAAGGCGGGCATGTTGGCGAACGGGTCAACCTCCTCGGGATTGGTAATCCAGTTCCGCAGCCACTTGGCGTCTCTGCTGGCGCCTACCCGACTGAGATCCGGAGCTGCCGCTCCCCCCTCTCCGTCGATCATGTGGCAGTTGGAGCAGTACCTCCCAATGATGAGCGAGACCACACGGGTCTGCTCCGATACCTGCGGAGGGGCCACTCCGGCTCGCAGCTTTCGCATGTAGCTGAACACCGATCGCGCCTGCCCTTCGCTCATCCCGCCGCGTGGCGCCTCGCGAGAACCCGGGGCGATGACGTCGGGGTCGCGGGCGTGCGAAATGATCCACTCGGGGTCGCGGCTGATCCGAATGTCCTCGAGCTCGCTGGCCGTCCCACCGGCGGTGTGGCACGTGAGACATCGCTGGTCCTGAACGAAGGTGTGCCCCGCCAGAGGCAGCGGTCCCCACACCGACGGGTCGGCGTGCTGCGGCGTGTCCTTGTATCCGAGATACGTGAGCACGATGATCGCCAGGCCGATGACACCGAAGCCCGCTGTCACAAGCGGCCGTTTCAGAAAGTGTCTGTCCGGGCGTCGATCGAGGAACGGCAGCAACACCAGCAGTCCCACCACCAGCGCGGGGATCACCATCGTCGCCAGCGGCTCGAGCGGGCCGGGGAAGTACTTCAGCAACTGAAAGAGACTGAGGAAGTACCACTCGGGGCGCGGAACGTACGCGGCATCCGAGGGATCCGCAATCGGATCGAGCGGCGCGCGAAACACGACGGCGAAGGTCAGGAGCAGCGAGAAGACAAGAGCGCCAGCGATCGTGTCCTTCAGCGCGTGATACGGGTAGAACGGTTTCGCCGCGCCCTCCACCGGCTTGAGCGCACCGGAAATCCCGTGTCGCCGCATCAGAAACAGATGCGCGATCACGAAGCCGATGAGCGCAGACGGAAGCAGGAACACATGGGCTGCGTACCATCGCAGCAGCGTGAGCGATCCCAGGCTGGTGCCGCCTTGCAACAGGCCGGCAACCTGCTCGCCGAGCGGACCGCTCCTCGCGATATTGATTGTGACGGTCGTCGCCCAGTACGCCTTCTGATCCCACGGGAGTAGATAGCCGGTCAGCGCGAATCCGAGAATCACCAGCAGGAGAACAACGCCGGTGATCCATGTCACTTCGCGCGGATTCTTGTACGACCCCAGCGCGACAACACGCAGCATGTGCACGACGGCAGCCACCACGATGAAGCTGGCACCGAAGAAGTGGAGTCCGCGCAGCACGTGACCGAACGCGAGGCGCTCCATGATGAAACGGATGCTGTCGTAGGCGTGATCGGGTGCCGGCACGTAGAACATCGCGAGCACCACGCCCGTCACGAACTGCACCGTGAGCAGCATGAGGAGGATGCTGCCCGTCACGAACCACCAGCCGACACCGGCCTGGATCGGTTCTTCGAGGAGGTTCTTTCGTCCCGTGCGCCAGCCCGTACGCGAGTCGAGCCAGTCGAGCAACGTGTTGGGGAGCGACATCAGATTTGGACGAAAATTTTGTTGCCGTCGACCTTCGTGGCCAACCTTGGCAGCGGCGCAGGCGGTGGGCCTGATTTCACGACGCCAAGGTGATCGTAGGTACCGCCGTGACAGGGGCAACGGAGCTCCTTCGCCTCCGAGTCCCAGCTGACGCGACAGCCGAGGTGTGTGCACGTCGGATTGAGCGCGGTGACTTCGTTCTCTCCTGTCTTCACCAGGAGGACGACGCGACGATCGACGATCTGGTTGTAGCCATCTTCACGCGCAACGCGCAGCGTGGCGGGCGTGGGTGCGTTGTCGATCAACGTACCGAGTTCGAGACCAACCGGAAACCAACTCTCCTCGCGGCGCGCGAAGCCAGGAGAGAGAATCGAGCCGCCGGCGACGACACCAACGACCGCTGCGATGACTGACTGGATGGACTTGACGACGCGGGCAAAAAATTGCCGCCGTTCTGGTTCCGCGATCGGAATCTGTGTGGATCCCATGGCTCTCCAATTCGATACGCGACTGTGCCATATCTGTTTACCGGAGACGCGTCCGGTCAGCCACGTGCTCGGACGCGCGTCGATAGGTTGGGTCTATAGAGTGACCCAGGGAGGATGGCGGTCAGCCCCGCGCGATCGGTCTAGCCTATTTGGGTGGCACGACCGGCACGCTGCCGGGGAAGACGTACGCGAAGAGCATCGAGATGATGCCCATGATCACCATCAGGAACACACTGTGCTTGATGGTGAATCGGAAGAGCCTGCTCTCGTCGGATCGAGCCATCCCCGTGGCTGCAACGGCCACAGCGATACTCTGAACCGAGATCATCTTACCCATCACGCCCGCGGCAGAGTTCACCGAGGCGGTCAACACGGGATTGAGGTTGAGTGCGTTTGCCGTCACGACCTGCAGGTTGCCGAACAGAGCGTTTGCAGACGTGTCGCTGCCGGTCAGGAAGACACCGAGCCATCCGAGGGTGGCACTGAAGAACGGGAACGCGACACCGCTGGTGGCAAGCGCGAGCCCGAGCGTCGAGGTCATTCCGGAGTAGTTCATCAAGTACGCCAATCCAAGCATCAGGGCGATGGTCCCCATGGGGATTGCCAGTTGCTTGAACGTCGCCTTGTAGATGCCGACGAACCGCGTTGGACTCACGCGCAAGAGCGCGGCCGCAGCGATGGTCGCCAGCATACACGCCGTTCCCGAGGCGCTCAGCCAGTTGAACGCGTAGGGCGCTGCATAGGGAGACGGCTTCGCGGTGACGGGGGGCATCCGCGTGATCAGGTTGTGCAGACCTGGCACTTCCAGATTGTTCAGCCCGGTCCCACTCACTGGCAGGAACGATGGGAGGATGCTGTGAGTCCAGCGGTCGATGGCCGCCTTGATATCGGGCTCGCCCCAGGTCAGCACGAATACGACGAGCAGCAGGTACGGCAGCCACCCGACGAACACTTCTGCCATCGAGTGCTTGGAGGCTGTGAGGGTGGCCGGCTTGTCACCTTCGAGGCGCATGATGGACTTCGGTGTCCACACCTTGAGCACGACCACCATCACGACGATGCACGTGAGCGAGCTCATGATGTCGGTCAGTTCAGGCCCGAGATTGTTCGAGACGTAGTACTGCATGCCAGCGAACGAGAGGCCGCAGGCGAGGATGGCCGGCAGCACTTCGACCGCGCGCTTCCAGCCGGCCATCACAACGATCAGATAGCCGGGAATGAAGACCGAGATCATCGCGCACAGCGTTCCCACCATGGCGCTCAAGGCCAGGACAGGCAGCCCCGTAACATTGGCGAGAGTCGTCACAGGAATGCCGATCGAGCCGAAGGCCACCGGCGCCGTATTGGCCAGCAGGCAGATACCTGCCGCGTAGAACGGATTGAACCCGAGACCTGCGAGCATGGCGCCCGAGATCGCCACCGGTGCGCCGAAGCCGGCGGCGCCTTCGATGAACGCTCCAAAGGAAAAAGCGATGAACATCGCCTGCAGCCGCCGGTCCGTGGTCAGACCGCCGATCGAGTCTTTGATGATCTCGAACTTACCTGTGTCGACCGCCAGCCGGTACAACATGATCGACGCGAACACGATCCAGGCGATCGGGAAAATACCAAACGCCGCGCCGTAGATCGTGGAGATAAGCGCGAGGCCCATGGGCATCTGGTAGACGATGAGCGACACGAGGAGTCCCGAGGCGAGCGCCGTCGCCGCAGACATCCATGCGGGCTTGCGCAGCACACCGAGCATCACGAACAGCACCACAATCGGGAGCGCGGCGGCGACCGCCGACATGCCGAGACTCCCCGCTATCGGTTCATAGTTGTGCTGCCACATATCTTTTCTTGGTCCTCGGTTCTTCGTGCTTAGTCCTTGGTCCGTGGATCGACGCCCCTGATCGAGGCGTCAAGAAGCTCGATGGGGTGCACAATCGGCCAGTCGTGCCCGAGATCTCGTCCCGCTGCGGCGATCTGCAGCGTGCACCCCGGATTTCCGGTCGCAATCATATCCGGGGACAGCGCCGCGATGTGACGCGCTTTCCGCGCCCCGAGCTCGCGTGCCGCTTCGGGTTGCACGAGATTGTAGATGCCCGCGCTCCCACAGCAAATCTCCGATTCAGGTGGGGTGAGCAGTTCGATGCCGGGAATCGCCTGAAGCAGCGCACGCGGCTCCGATCGAACGCCCTGCCCGTGCGCAAGGTGACAGGCGTCGTGATAGACCACCCGGGAGCGGATCGGATTCCGGACGGCCCGCGGCTCTCCGAGTTCAACAAGGATTTGCGAAATGTCCCGGACCTTTTGGCTGATCGCCCGCGCCCTCGTGTCCCACTGGGGGTCGCCCTCAAACAACTCGCCGTAGTCCTTCATCGCGGATCCGCAGCCGGCCGCGTTGACGACGATGCGATCGACACTGGCGGCTTCGAAAACGGCGATGTTGTGACGGGCGAGGTCGCGCGCCTGGTCGATGTGCCCGGCGTGTAACGGCAGCGCACCGCAGCACCCCTGCGCGTGCGGCGCGTCGACGCGACACCCTTCTGCGGCCAGAACGCGCACCGTCGCCTCGTTCACATTGGCGAACGCAATCCGCTGGACGCACCCTTCGAGCAGCGCCACCGTCAGGCGTTCGGTCCCGACCGCCGCCGTTCGCGCGGGCGCACGTCCAATCAAACCCCACAGGCTGACGCGCGGCGCCACCGACAGAAGCGCTCGCAGTCGCGAGGGAAAGAGCTTCGCGAACGCGGGACTGAGTCCTCCGCTCCGGCCCATGAACGGACTCAGCGCCAGCAGCGGAGCCATGAGCAACCGCATTCGCGATGGGTACGGAATGAGCGCCATGAGGAGTCGTCGGAACAGGCGATCTCCTTCCGGGCGCGCGTAGCGCTGCTCGATCTGCACTCGCGACTTCTCGATGAGCGGCGCGTACTGGACTCCGGACGGACACGCCGTCACACACGCAAGGCATCCGAGACAGCGATCGAAATGCTGCACGAACGACTGCGTCATCTCGGCGCGTCCTTCGAGGCCGGCCTTCATCAGATAGATCCGCCCGCGTGGCGAATCCATTTCCTCGCCCCACAGCACGTAGGTCGGACACGTCGGGAGGCAGAATCCACAATGCACGCACTTGTCGATCAGCGCGCGCGATGGGACGTCACTCCCCTGGAACAGGCTCTCGGCTCCCGGCTCTGGGCTGTCGGACACGTCAGATCGGCCCTCTCATCGCGTTGAGAATATCTGCGGGGTCGAACATCCGCTTGAGCGTGCGCGCCACGTCGATAGCACCCGACGCCGGCCCCCACACATCGACCTGTGACTTCAACCGCGGTGTCGCGCGAAGCACGACGACATGACCAACCTCCCGGCTCGCACGTAACGTGGCGATCCCGGCAACGATCGCGCGGTCGTCTCCTTCGAGTCGCAACTGACCC
The DNA here is from genome assembly GCA_963772955.1 of uncultured Acidobacteriota bacterium. Lineage (GTDB taxonomy): Bacteria > Acidobacteriota > Vicinamibacteria > Vicinamibacterales > UBA2999 > Gp6-AA40. Next base: position 474,878 of record CAVYZF010000004.1, read on the forward strand.
GAACCGATGGCGCGTCCGGTGAAGGTGTCCACGTGACATCCGTCCTGCTGCAGTCGTGACAAGAGCGCGACAACCGCAGGCAAATGTGACGGCAACCAACTGAGTCGAACGATCGTTCCACCCTCCGTCCACGGCGCACGGATCTGCTCTTCCCAGAGCGACCGTTCTTCATCACCGCTCACAGCCGCGGGAGGGCTCGAGAGCAATCGCCTGGCTTCCGCAGCTTGTGCCGCTGTCGCCGCGGGGCTCGACGCCATACGCATCAACAGGATCCAGCGCCCGCCGCTCGAGACGCTGATGTCGAACGCGGCCAGCTCGACCTGGCTTCCGTTGAGCGCAGCCACATCGTGTGCGAGCGCGTTGCCATCCGTGTATGTCGCGACGAGCGTCGTCGATGCCAATGGAATCGGCAAGAGCTTGAAGGTGGCGTCGACAATTGCGGCAAGGGTCCCGTACGAGCCGCTCACGAGTCTTCCGAGGTCGTATCCAGCGACGTTCTTCACGACGGTCCCGCCCGCTTTGACGAGTCGTCCGTCGGTCATCGCAAGCGTGACGCCGATCAACAGATCGCGTGGTGTGCCGAAACGGTGACGCATCGGACCGGCATCGTTCGTTGCGATAATCCCGCCGATCGTCGCCGGCTCGAACGCGCTCTCGATCGGCAGGTACTGGCGGTGCTCGGCGAGCTGCCGATTCAACTCGGCGAGTCGCATGCCGGCCTGCGCGGTCACAGTCATATCGCCGTGGCGATGCGCAATCAGTCGATTGAGCTTCTCAGTGCCGAGCACGAGATCGACGCGACTCGGGACGCGGCCCCAGCCGAGCTTCGAGCCGCTACCTCGCAACACAGTGAGCTGTCGATCGCGCGAGGCATCCGCGAGGACCCGCGCGAGCTCCTCTGCGCTCTCGGGAAGCGCCACGTGGCGCGGAACGACGCCGTCGATTGCGTCTTCGGCGGCTGCTGGTCGAAGGGTCTCGAACACGCTCATCAGAACCGTTCCGCGAGGCCAGCGCGCTCGACGGGATGCTCACGATACGGACCGGGCACTTCCCCACAGAGCCTGGGAGTCGGGAGGACTTTACCTGGATTGCACAAGCGCTTCGGATCGAGCGCGTCGCGCACCGACTGCATCACGTCGAGGCTGTCCTGCGAGAACATCTTCGGCATGAACTCTTTCTTGTCGGCGCCGACACCGTGCTCGCCCGTGATCGATCCACCCGCCTCGATGCAGTAGAGCAGAATCTCTCCCGCGACTCGTTCCGCCAGCGCCGACTGCCCTTCGATGCGCTCGTCGTAACAGATCAGCGGATGCAGGTTGCCGTCGCCGGCATGGAACACATTGCCGATGCGAAGGCCTTCCCGCTCGCCGAGCGCGCGAATTCGCCCGAGCACCTCGGGCAGCTTCGTACGCGGCACGACGCCGTCCTGGACGTAGTAGTTGGGCGAGATGCGCCCCATCGCGGCAAAGGCTGCCTTCCGCCCTTTCCAGATGCGCCCGCGTTGCCCTTCGTCCTGCGCGACTTCGACCCGCGTGGCCCCTGACTTCTGACAAATCGCTTCGACGATCGCGAAGAGCTCCGCGACTTCGGCCGACGGTCCATCGAGCTCGACGATGAGGACGGTGTCTGCTGGTGGGAAATTGGGATGGACAGCCGCTTCCGCAGCCTCGATCGCTACAGCGTCCATCATCTCGACAGCGGCTGGCACGATGCCCGCCGAGATGATCTCCGAGACCGCCGCGCCCGCTTCGCTGATGCTGTCGAAAGCCGCCAGCAGCGTCTGCACGCTCTCCGGCTTTCGCAGGATTCGGACGACGGCTTTCGTCACGATGGCGAGCGTGCCTTCGCTGCCGATCAGGAGCCCGAGCACGTCGGGACCAGGCGCATCGGCGAGTGCACTTCCAATCTGCACGAGGTCGCCGTTCGTCAACACCGCTTCAACCGCGAGAACGTGGTGCACGGTGAAGCCGTACTTCAGACAGTGGGCGCCGCCGGAGTTCTCTGCGACGTTGCCGCCGATCGAGCACACCTGCTGACTCGATGGGTCGGGCGCGTAGTAGTAGCCGAACGGGGCGACCTGCCGGGTGATCTCCAGGTTGGTGACACCCGGTTCAACAGTGACTCGACGATTCGGGATGTCGACGTCGAGCACTCGATTCAGCTTCGCCAGGCTGATGACCACGCCACCGGGTACGGGCAACGCCCCACCGGAGAGACCCGTGCCATGTCCCCTCGCCACGAACGGCACGCCGGCCTTGTTGCAGATGCGCACGATGGCCTGCACGTCGGCAGCCGATCGAGGAAGGAGCACGAGTTCAGGCATGCTCCGAAGGTGGGGCAACGCGTCGCACTCGTACGTCACGAGTTGCACCGGCTCGGTGAGCACGGCCTCGGGTCCGACCGCGCGTTTGAACTCGTCGACGAGCCGCTGATCCATCGCCACTCAGATGGTACACTCGACCGCCACGTGAAAATACGACTCGACTACGGAACCGATGGACTCGAGGTCGATCTCCCCGACGAACGGGTGACGGTCATCGAGCCGATGGCCAGACCTGCTGTCCCCGACCCGCGAGCCACGCTGCTCAAGGCGCTCCGCGCGCCCTACGAACGGTCGCCACTGAGAGACATGGTTCGTGCGGGTCAGAAGGTGGCGATCTCGGTCTGCGACATCACACGCGCGCAGCCACGCATCGAGCAGCTGCAGGCCATCTTCGAGGAACTGCCGCAGGTCAAGCCGGAAGACGTCACGATCCTCATCGCGACCGGGACGCATCGCGGCAACACCGATCAGGAACTCGAGCGGATGCTTGGTCGCGAGATCCTGGGCCGCTACAGGGTCATCAATCACAACAGTCGCGACGCTTCGACGCTGGCTCGAGTCGGCACAACATCCACCGGCGTGCAGGTCTTCCTGAATCGTGAGTTCTTCGAGGCCGACGTGCGGATCACGACGGGCTTCGTCGAGCCGCACTTCTTCGCCGGTTTCAGCGGCGGCCCCAAGATGGTGGCGCCCGGCCTGGCAGGGCTCGAGACGGTGATGACGCTTCACGACGCGAGGCACATCGGCCACCCGCGCGCCACGTGGGGCATCACCGAGGGGAACCCGGTCCACGACGACGTGCGCGAGATCGCGCGGATGGTGGGTGTGCACTTCGCGATCGACGTGACGCTTAATCGCGACCAGAAGATCACCGCCGCCTTTGCGGGCGACGTCTTCGCCGAGCACCGAGCCGCCTGCGCCTACGCGAAGGACACGGCGATGCGTCAAGTCCCCACCCCATTCGACGTCGTCGTCACCACGAACTCGGGGTACCCACTGGATCAAAATCTGTATCAGGCTGTGAAAGGCATGTCGGCAGCGGCCAAGATCGTCAAGCGAGGCGGAACGATCGTCGCGGCGGCCGAGTGTCGCGACGGGCTTCCGAACCACGGCTCGTACGGCGCAGTGCTGGCATCAGCGGCGAGCCCGGCCGCACTGTTAGAGATGATCTGTTCGCCGGGCTACGCGGTGCCGGATCAGTGGCAGGTGCAGATCCAGGCGCAGATTCAGACTCGGGCAAACGTTCTGATCAAGACTGCAGGCCTTGGTCCCAACGAGATTCGCGCGGCGCACTTCACGCCGATCGACGACGTCTCGCGCGCGGTGCATGAAGCGCTGAGCAAGGCCGGAACCGCGGCGACGCTGTGCGTGCTGCCACAGGGACCGCAGACGATTCCGTATTTGCCCGATTGATGACTGGTGATTTGCGATCTTTGATTCCTTGTTGATTGATGATTGACGAATGTTGATTTATTGCAGAATTTGGATCCTGCGAATCGCACATCAATCGCCAATCGACAATCAACGTTCTACAACGAATCAACAATCAACGATCACCAGTCTCCAATGACCACCATTACCCCCCTCGACACCGAGTTCAAGCGCGGCCTCGGACTCTACGCCTCGACGATGGTCGTCGTCGGCTCGATGATCGGCTCCGGCATCTTTCTCGTCTCGGCGGAGATGGGACGGCAGACGGCGAGCCCCGGGCTGCTGCTGACGGCCTGGATCGTTACCGGTGTCCTGACGCTCGCCGCTGCGCTCTCGTACGGCGAGCTCGCGGCGATGATGCCGCGCGCGGGCGGTCAGTACGTGTACCTGCGCGAAGCGTTCGGGCCGCTCTGGGGGTTCCTGTACGGCTGGACGCTGTTCATGGTGATCCAGACCGGCACAATTGCGGCGGTGGCGGTCGGCTTCGCCCGCTACACCGGATATCTGCTCCCGTGGTTCTCCGAAGAGCACTACCTGATCCCGCCGCTCCATCTCTCGCCGGGCTATGCCGTGTCGCTGTCCACGGTGCAACTGCTCGGCATCGTCATGGTCGCGCTGCTGACGTGGACCAATACGCGCGGCCTCGACTGGGGCAAGGTCATTCAGAACGTCTTCACGACGACCAAGACCGGTGCAGTGATCGCACTCATTGCCGTCGGCCTGCTGTTCGGCGTGAACGCAGCGGCGACGAGCGGGAACTTCGGGGACCTGTGGACGCCGCGCGGCGCGACGCCGCTCGCCCCCGGGCTCGACGCCACCACGGCCTACGGCATGTTCATCGCCCTGTGCGTGGCGCAGGTCGGATCGCTCTTCTCCGCCGACGCGTGGAACAACATCACGTTCACGGCTGGTGAGGTCAAAGAGCCGCGCCGCAACATTCCGCTCGCGCTCGCGCTCGGCACAGGGATCGTCATTACGCTGTACCTGCTGGCCAACGTCGCCTACCTCGTGACGCTCCCCTTCGAGTCGGTGCAACACGCCCCATCTGATCGCGTCGCTACGGCGACACTCGAGGCGATCTTCCCGGGCCTCGGCGCGATGATCATGGCCATTGCGATCATGATCTCGACCTTTGGCTGCAATAACGGCCTCATCCTCGCAGGCTCGCGTGCCTACTACGCGATGGCGCGGGATGGCGTCTTTGTGCGGCGGGCAGGGACGCTGAACACGCACAAGGTGCCCGCGTGGGGCCTGCTGCTGCAGGGCATCTGGACTGCCGTCCTGATTCTGCCGCGCACCTACAACACATCGTCTCAGACGTACGGAAACCTGTATGGCGACTTGCTGACGTACGTGATCTCGGCGGCGCTGATCTTCTACATCCTGACGATCGCCGGGCTGTTCCGGTTGCGCTCGACGATGCCGGATATCGAGCGCCCGTATCGCGCGTTCGGTTACCCGATCGTGCCGGCGCTCTATATCGTCGGCGCGACTGCCGTGCTGCTCGTGCTCTTCACCTACCAGACGGCCACAACGTGGCCGGGGGTCGTGATTATCCTGGCGGGCGTTCCGTTCTATCTGTTCTGGACGCGCAAGCGCTAGCGCCAACGGGCCTTTCTTGACGCAGCGATCGCTGCGCGTAGATCGAATTCTTCGTGAACTTCGCGCCTGGGAACTTCGTGGTCGGGAATTTCTAGTGCGTCATGATGTGAATGAGCACATCGATTCCGAGCGCATATCCTGCGGGCGAGAACTGGTAGAAGAACGCGGGGTCCTCGCCTTCACGCTCCCACGAATCCGCAACATCGGTGTTGTGCGTCATCAGCACCATCACGCGGTGCTCCTTGTCGCGAATCACCCTGAAGTGCACGACTTCGCTGTCGGGTCCACGCTCCGACGTCTCCTGGCCGCCGCTCCGTCGCCAGAATTGGATGTTGGTGATCTGCGGGATCTTCCTGACCTCGAACAGGCTGTGCAGGATCGGATCGTCGAGTCGCACGTCCTGGATCGGATACTCGGATGGCGGCAACACCTTCGCGATCTCCGTTTCCCACTGCTCCCACGCTGCGGTGCCCCAGAAATCATCCGCCCAGAGGAAGCCACCCTTGAGGAGATACGTCCGTAGCCGCTCGGCCTCGTTATCTGTGATGCCGATCGTGCCGGCATCCGACATCACCGTGATCGGACAGTTGAACAGCGCATCGTCGGTCAGCCGCACGACATAGAAGTTGGGCTGCTTGCTCTCGTCACGGCTGACACGCGTCTTGGTGAGCTCGGACAAGCGGGTCGTGAGGTTGATCTCCGCGTACGGATAGTCGGTCTGCCAGCCGATCCCCGAGTACTCCATCCGGACGGAACGATACGCCACGCGACAGATGACAAACGACGAGTCCGGCATCTGCTGTGGAGCCCAGCGCGCAGCGAAGCTGCCCTCACGGAAGTAACGCTGAGCCTGCACAGCACCCGCCGCGGCGAGAATCGTCGTGATGACAGCAGCGGCAGCGGCGATGCGACGACCCATTCGTGGAGGTTAGCGCGATTTGAACAGCCCGGCAACTTCAGGCTTGACGACTTTCCCCATTGCATTGCGCGGAAGCGTGGACACGTGCTGAAGCGCGCGTGGAATCTTGTAGGGCGCCAGCTGGGGTTTTGCCCACTGCTGTAGGTCGTCGAGTGAGAGCGTCGCACCTGGTCGAAGCTCCACCGCTGCAGACACGCATTCACCCCAGTCTTCATCGCTGATGCCGACGACCGCGCATTCGGCGATCGCAGGATGCGTCCTGAGCACCTCCTCGATCTCGAGCGCAGAGACCTTGAAACCGCCGGTCTTGATGATGTCCACGCTCGTACGCCCGAGCAGGCGGTACGACCCATCCTCGAGGACCGCGACGTCGCCCGTCCGGAACCAGCCGTCACGAAACGCCGCCGTGGTCTCTTCGGGGCGTTTCCAGTATTCGAGGAAGACGGACGGCCCACGCACTTCGAGCTCTCCAGGCGTACCGGTCTCAACCTCATGCCCTGCGTCGTCGACCAGCCTGACTTCGACGTCAGGCAACGGCATGCCGACACATCCCGGGCGTCTCTCTCCGGCGATCGGATTCGACAGGGCCATGCCGATCTCGGTCATGCCATAGCGCTCGAGCAGCGTGTGACCGCTGATCTCCCGCCAGCGCTCGAGCGTTTTTACCGGAAGCGCGGCCGAGCCCGACATCATGAGACGCAGACCGCGAACGGCATCCGAGCGTCGCGTTCGAATCTCCAGGGACGCCGCCTCCCACGAGGAGATCAGGCGGTTGTAGATCGTCGGCACCGCAGTGAACACAGTCACTTCACCTGACGTGAGCCGCTCCCACACACGCTCTGCGTCGAACGCCGGCAGGATCTCGCAGGTCGCGCGCACCGCGAGCGCCGAACCGAGCCCGTTGATGATCCCGTGTACATGGTGCAGCGGGAGCACGAGCAGCAGGTGATCGGCGGGGGTCCAGCGCCACGCCTCGACCAGCGAGGCGATCTGCGCGCCGATGATCTGGTGAGTGGAGACGGCGCCCTTTGGCCTGCCCGTGGTACCGCTCGTGTAGATGATCATCGCTCGGCGATTCGACCCGAGATGCGGCAAGCCGTCCGCCGGGCTCGCTCGCAGCGCATCGTCAGCCGCTACGAACCGCGCGTGCACCGCTCGCGCAATCGGCATGAGCGTCGCAGCCGATGCCTGGTCCGCCACGACGACGCCTGCCCCGGAATCGCGAATCGCGTACTCGAGTTCGGCAGGCGGATGCGACACCGCGAGCGGCACAGCCACACCGCCGGCGCGCCAGACACCGCGCTGCACAGCAGCGTACGCAAAGCTCGGGTGCACCAGGAACGCGACGCGGGTCTGGTTCAGATCGTCGTTGTCAGCCAGCAGCGATCCGGCGACACGCTTCGAGGCGTCATCCAGATCGTCGTAGGTGAACACGCCATCGGCGGCGATGATGGCGCGGCGGGGAGTCGTCATTGAGGACAAGATACTATGTAGCGCATGTCGTTGATCGATCCAGGCAAGAAGGCGCCCGCGTTCACGCTCAAAGATCAGACCGGTAAATCGCATCGTCTCTCGGACTATGCGGGCAAGCCGGTCGTCCTCTACTTCTACCCCAAGGACGACACGCCAGGCTGCACGCAGGAGACGTGCGACTTCGAGGCGCGCCTGCCCGCGCTCGGCAAGAAGAAGGCCGTCGTGCTCGGCGTCAGCATCCTCGACGAGAAGAGCAAGGCGAAGTTCGCCACCAAGCACGGAATCACGTTCCCACTGCTCGCCGATGCCGATCACGAGGTCGCCGAGAAGTACGGCGTGTGGCAGGAGAAGTCACGCTACGGCCGCAAGTACATGGGCATCGTCCGCACGACGTATCTCATCGGACCTGATGGCAAAGTCGAGCAACGATGGGACAACGTCAAGGTGGACGGGCATGCGGAGACCGTCGCCGCAGCGATCGGCTAGGTTACTGCCCGAGTTTCTGTCTGGCCTTCTCGACGTCGCGGTGAAACACGAAGAGCCGATCGGCGTTGCCGTCGGGATCGGTGAAGTTGAACTGTTTGCCCTTGCGAAGTTTGACCCGAAGGTTCTTGTCCTGGTAGTTCACCTGGAAGGCTTCGAGATCGCTCAACGGAGCGACGAACGCATCGTCTTTGTCCGCAGTCTCGTATCGAATGCCGTCCGCGGTGGCGACGAGCCGCCCCTGACACGAGCCCATGCGATGTTTGTGAACCACGGCAACCGTGGCATCGAGGAGAACCTCGCGAAAGCGAAATGACAGATCGCGAGGCCCGGGCTCGACGTCGATCGTCTGCGCAATTCCATCGAAGCCCTCTGCAGTCACGTTCAACTGGTGAGTGCCTGGCTTCACGTTCTCTGCGGTGAGCGGCGTCGTCCCTACGAACTGTCTGTCGATGAAGACCTGCGCCCTGGGAACGTCGGCGTCGATTCGAAGCGTGCCTGACTCGAGCGGCGCAGCCGCTTCGACTGGAGGCGGTGGCTTGGCGGCTTCAGGTTTCGCCGCACGCGCGGCCGGGCGCGGAGCGGCGGCGGGTTTGTCAGGCGGCGCCGATGCCGCACGGGGCGCAGTGGTCGCGGGCGCCGCGGCCGGTCTCTCTGGCTCCACGCTCGTTCGCCGCGAGCTCAGGATCACGAGCAGACCAATAACCGCCGCGAAACAGAGCGTGGCAACAGCGAGAACGCGACGGTTCACATGTCGATTCTACGTGAGCAACGCTTCAACTAGAATTGCGCCGTGCGGAGCACTCACATGAAAGCTCATGCCGCGAACGCGGCAACGGTCGCCCTGCTCGTGACGCTTGCAGGCGCGTTCGCGGACGCGCAGGCGCAGGTGGACTTCACGGGACAGTGGGCGCCTCTGTATCAGGAAGACACGATCGAGCGTGTCCCCGGCCCTGAGCTTGGCGACTACACCGGGCTGCCATTGACCGAAGCCGGCCGCCTTCGCGCCGACAGCTGGGACGCCGATCGCATCTCGGTCGTCCAGGAGTATCAGTGCCGGCCCCACTCGGTCGACTACGGGCTTCGAGGACTGGCGCCGATTCGCGTCTGGGCGGAATACGACGACGCGACGCAGCGCATCGTCGCGTTTCACGTGCACATCGGCGCGTACGAGAACAAGAGAACGATCTATCTCGACGGACGCCTCCACCCTCCCGACTACGCCGCTCACACGTTTCAGGGATTCTCGACCGGCGTGTGGGAAGGCAACACGCTGACCATCACGACCACGCATCTCAAGGCGAACTATCTGCGACGGAACGGCGTGCCTCGCAGCGCAAAGGCTCGCCTGACGGAGCACTGGAACGTTCACCGGACATACCTGACGATCACGAGCGTGCTCGAGGATCCGGTGGTGTTGACCGAACCGCTGGTGCGAAGCCAGACGTGGTTCCTGGATCCGGGCCAACGGGCCGGTCTCTTTCCGTGTGAGTACGTGCCTGAAGTGCCGGCGCCGCCTGGAACGGTGCCACACCATCTGCCTGGGGCGAACCCGAACCTGCAGGAGTTTCTCGACTGGTACAGCCTGCCGGCCGAGGCCGCTCGCGGTGGAGCCGAAACGATCTACCCCGAGTATCAGCAGAAGCTGGAGAAGATCTACAAGCCCAGGGACACGTGCGAGCGGTACTGCAACTGCGTCGGGTTTGGCGGCTGCCTCTCTGTGACGGGCCCGTGACCCAGATGCGCTCGAGACATCTCACCGCGTGTGCGATCGTCTTTGCCGGGCTCACGATCGCCACGGCCACGTCGGCCGGACAAGGGCAACCACAGAACGCGCCAGCGCCCGCCGTTGGCGTGCTCCACGTCCAGGGCAAGGTGCACATGCTCGTGGTCAACGGCATGAACATCGCCGTGCAGGTTGGCGACGATGGCGTCCTGCTGGTTGACGCGGCGACGGCAGCAGTCGCACCGCAAGTGATTGCGGCGATTCGAACGCTGTCAACCAAGCCGATCCACACGATCATCAACACGCACGTCCACGCCGATCACACCGGTGGCAACGAGTCGCTGGTCAAGCAACGAGGCACGGGGGCTGCCCAGCCAGTGCGCGTCATCGCGCATCAGACGGTGCAGGATCGAATGATTGCGGCCGCACCGGCCGGCGGATCGGCCGGCGGCTTCCGTCTCAACGCCGTAATCACGCTACCCATCAACAACACGTACGACACCCCGACGAAAGACTTCTTTCTCAACGGCGAGCCGGTCGTGATCGACCACGCTCCGGCCGCGCACACTGACGGCGACAGCCTGGTGCACTTCCGCAGCTCGGACGTGATCGCGGTCGGCGATGTCTTCGCACCCGATCGCTACCCGATCATCGACCGCGCGACCGGCGGATCGGTCCAGGGCCTGATCGCCGCGCTGAATCACATCCTCGAGATCACGGTACCGGCGCGCTTCCAGGAGGGCGGCACCTACGTCATCCCCGGGCATGGACGTCTGTCAGATGAAGCCGACGTCGTCGAGTATCGCGACATGGTCACCATCATTCGCGACCGCGTGCAGGATCTGATTGGCAAGGGGCTCACGTGGGACCAGGTGAAGACGGCGCGCCCGTCTCGCGACTACGACACGGAGTACGACGCGACCGGTGGCGCATCGCCCGATGCCTTCGTCGAGGCCGTGTATCGCAGCCTTACGGCGAAGTAGAAAGGTCAAGGGTCAAAGTTGGGAAGTCAGTGGAACGTGCTCGCCCTCCTGTGTGTGATCGCGCTGGCACGAGTGGATGCGCAGGGACCGCCCGCCGGTGGACGAGGCGCGCCGCCGCCGAAATCGCCGCGCGAGGCCGCGCCGGTTGATTTCACCGGCTACTGGGTGTCGGTCGTCACCGAAGATTGGCGATGGCGAATGGTGACGCCGGCGAAAGGCGATTTCGCGGGTGTCCCGCTGACGCCCGCCGCCCGCACACTCGGTCTCGCATGGGATCCGGTGAAGGACGAAGCCGCGAAGGAACAGTGCAAGGCATACGGCGCCGCCGCGATCATGCGCGTGCCAGGCCGGCTGCACATCACGTGGCAGGACGATGACACGCTGAAGATTGAGACCGACGCTGGCACGCAGACGCGTCTGCTGCGATTCCGCAACGACAAGCCCGAGCCGCGTCCGTCGTGGCAGGGCAACTCCACCGCGCAGTGGGAGGGGATCGTCCGTGGAACTGGCTCTCCGGACTTTCTTCCGATCGCGCTCAACCCGCGCGAAGGCACGCGGGGGAAATCGCTCGAGGTCGTGACGACAAACCTGCGCCCGGGATACCTTCGTAAGAACGGCGTGCCTTACAGCGCTCGCACGACGGTGCGCGAGTTCTACGACCTGTCAACCGAGCAAAACAGCGACGTCTGGTTCACGGTGACGACAGTCGTCGAGGATCCTGAGTACCTCACGGAGCCCTTCGTGACGAGCACGAACTTCAAGAAGCAGGCGGATGCAACCGGCTGGAATCCCAGGCCGTGCACCGCGAGATGAGCGTCTCAACTACTTCTTCGCCGTCGTGGTCGTCGTGGAGAGCTTGATGGCCTGCGCCATCATCATCTTGTTCTGTTCCATGTAATCGACCGAGATTCGCTCGCCCACCTTCAGCGCCGTCGCATCCAGCTTCTCCTTGCCACGCGTGACCGTCGTCTTCTTGTCGAGCATCACGGTCAGGTTCTTGCCGTCGGTGGTCTTGATCTCGACATGCTCGCCGTTGATGGTGGCGATGGTGCCGAGCGCCTTGTGCACGTGTCCTTCATGCGCCAACGCGACGACCGGGAAGACGAGAGCGGCAGTCAGTGCCAGCGCGACAATCCAGTTCGTTTTCATTGCGGTGCTCCTTCGTTAAGAAAGCGTTCCTCTTCAAGTTCCAGACGAATCTCCTGCGGCGATCGAGGATTGCGATCCTTCATCGCATCGAGCTCAGCGGACGTCAGCGTGGGCAGGTGCCGCATGAAGTGCACCAGCTGCCACGTGGACGTCTCGCCGGACGCAGTGCCGGTCCCCCAGCCTGGCATTCCGGTGAATCGAACGCCGTGCTCGATCACGTAGAACAGTTCGCCATCCGAGAGGTCCTGCGTAGCGGGAAGCCGCATGTCGGGTGCCTTCGGAAACAGACCCTGGCCCATCTCAGTCGTGCCGCTTCCATCGTTGGCGTGGCACGTTGCGCAATGGTCAGCGTAGTGTGCCATGCCTTCCGCGATCACCTCTGATGAAACGGGAATTGGGTTCTGCAGCGCCCGGGCGGACGAAGGGATCGCCATCGAGCGCGCCGTTCGCGCCATCGACGCCTCGATGCGACCCGGTTCTCCCCGCGTGCTCAGTCCGGTGGACTTCAGGTACACGAGTCCAGCGCCCGCGAGAATCACGGCGGCTGCGACGAGACCGAGCAAGACGTAGCTGAGTGCGCGCATGTCTACATCGGAAGCTGGGCCGGACGGAGCGTGAGATACACGCTGAATCCCGGATTCAATCGCTCGCCATACTCTGGCTGCAAGCTGCCCGGCACAATCCCGGTCGACACCGCAGCGCCAAAGCCGGGCGCGAGTCTCTTCCAAGTACTCAAGTATCGCGTGTACCCGCCCTGAAGCTTCGCAACGCTGAAGATACCCTGCTCCTGGACGGCCAGGTCATGGCCGCTCTTCTCCGCCCACTCGAAGCGTCCGTACCACGAGTGGCGATCGCGAATGGTGACACTGCCCTCGACGAGCACGGCGTTCGTCGCGTCTCCACCACTCTCAGCATTGCGGCCCCAGCCGAACGTTGTCGCCCACATCACATTCTCGAGCGTCGTCCGGTGGTACGTCGCCGACGCCGTCAGGCGACTGATGTCGATGGGTAGTTCGCCATCGTGCCCGGGCTCGGCCTCGTTCAATCGGCCTCCGGAGAACTGCAGCGACCAGTGCGAGGAAGGAAGAAACCAGACGCGCGCGGACCAGGAGTCCATCGCTGCGAAGTCGAAATCGGTGCGCGTCTCGTCAGGCTCACGCCCATTGAACACGGACACTTCGGTCTTCCATTGATGACCGTAGAGCCCGGCGGTGGCGACGCCGTACGTAATGTGCGTGGAATCGAACCAGTGATGGGTCATCGGGGCGATGGGGTTCGGCAGCCCGGACACGCGATGCATGAACGCCACGGGACCGAGCGCTGGTTCGCCGGCCGGCCCGCCATAGAGTTCCAGCCGCACGCCCTTTCCGAGTGGATGGTTGTACTGCGCCGCAATCTCCATGAACAGATCGTGAGGGTGCTGACGATCGTGAATCGCCTCGCCGTCGCAGATCTCGCCAGTCGCCAGCAGATTGGGATACCCGCATCCTCCGATCGTCCATGGCTCGAGGCTCGCCATCGCGCGTAACGACAGGCGGCCACCACCAGCGGGGCGCTCTGCCATGCCCATCATCCAATTGATGCTGCCAGTCTGCTCGCTCCCGCGGTCGCCACTGTCCTTCAGGTACTGCAGGAACGCGGTGCCATGGCTCATGAACACCCAGCCCCTGCCTTGCGCATGCAACGCATACATCGGTGTTTCGTCGGGCAGCCACGACGTCCCCGAACCATCCCGCGTCATCGGAATGTCCTGGTCTCCCATCTGCGCGTGCCCCGCGTGCTGCGCATCATGCGGTTCCTGAGCAGCGACGCTCACTGCGCCGGAACACACAAGAACGATGAATCCGTAACGCGCGATCAGCCTCGAACACACACAGGCGTACATGACTCCCCCACGCTGTACAAGCCCCGCTACACAGCAACGTGGAGAGGTACTAGACGCGCAGAGGCGAGTTCGAAGAGGGTGGACTGGCGGCTGAAGCGGTCCACCGCATCGTGACCTGCAACCCGTCTGTTGCTCGATAGTCGACGACCGCGACGAACGTAACGACGATTGCGGGCGCCTCGATACCGGGTTTCGTTGCCGCCACGGAGGTCAGCGACCGTTGAGCGTCCGCGCAGCACGATGACGCCGCCACACCTGGCACGAAGGACAGAGCCGTGGCAGCCATCGTGTGCGACTCGTGTGATACGGGGTGATGGTTATGCGTCGACGCGACAGGTGCGTGGTGCGCGTGGGCCACCGAATCAGATCGATGGGGTCCGTCCGCGCACGACACTTCGCACATCGCGCGGGCAAGTGGCGCGACGGCGAGCACGATCACCACGACGAGCGAGACGGAGCGTCCGCGCATTCACGTCATACGATACCCGGTTTCAGCCGCGCGCAACCTGAACACTTCCTGAACAATCCGTCAGGCCCTGGGCATATCGCGGGGGCCAGTCAGACCTGCTAGACTTGGGCCGTGCGCGGCTTTCTGACGCGGCGGCGATCGGCCATCCTGATGTTGGCGCTGCTCGCGCTGCTCGCCGCGTCGGTCGTCGTCGAGGCACAGTTTCGTCGCCGTGGTGGCGGCTTTCAGCGCGGCTTCGGCGTTCGAGTGGCCAAGCCCGAAGACTTCGTCGGCGGATTTCAGTTCTGCCGCGTCGCCTTCAACAGTGACTTCCGTGGTGACAGCGGCGGCAACTGGAGCGTGGACTACCCCCGTGCCGACATCAATCTCTCGATTCGCTTGTCGGAACTGACGCGCTCCTACGTCAGCATGGACTCAGCGGGCGAACCGATACCGCTGCTCATCCGGCTCACCGATGATGTGATGTTCGAGTGCCCGTTCATCATGATGACGGAGGTCGGCTCGGTATCGATCAGCGACGAGGAAGCGGCGCGCCTGCGGTTGTATCTCGAGAAGGGTGGCTTCCTGTGGGCCGACGACTTCTGGGGCACCTACGCGTGGGATTGGTGGGCTGCGCAGTTCAGCAAGGTGCTGCCGCCGTCGGAGTATCCAATCGTCGACCTGCCGCCGAATCACCCGATGTTCTCGGCGCAGTTCCAAATCACGAAGGTGCCGCAGATCGCCTCGATCGGGCACTGGGCCAGCACCGGCGGCGGAACATCGGAGCGTGGCGAGGACAGCGCTGTGCCGCACGCACGCGCGGTGCTCGACAAGCACGGCAACATCATGGTGCTGATGACGCACAACACGGATCTGGGCGACTCATTCGAGCGCGAAGCGGACGACCCGCAGTACTTCTACCAGATGTCCGTTCCCGGCTACGCGTTCGGAATCAACACGCTGCTCTACGCGCTCACTCATTAGTCCTCGGTCTCCGGTCTTCAGTCCCAGCCTTTGAGTTCTGCGTTCCACCCCTGGGCAGGCTTGTTGCGCTTTCCTGGCAGGAGGCGTCAATGAGCAGAGACCACCGGAAGCTGCGCGTGTTTCATCAAGCGCACAAACTTACCCTCGCGATCCATCAGCAAACACATGATTTCCCGCGCGACGAATGGTTCGGTCTTCGTACACAGATTCGGCGTGCCGCGGTTTCAGTCCCGAGCAACCTTGTTGAAGGAAACGCGCGAAGTGGAGAGAAGGACTATTTGAGATTTCTCAACATCGCGCTCGGCTCGGCGTGCGAAGTGAAATATCTCGCATCGCTCACTTCGGAGCTGAGCTACGCGCGCGGAGCAGCATGGACGGCCGTCATCAGCCAGAGCGACGCAGTCGTTAGGCAACTGCCAGCGACTGGTTCAGCAAATGGAGCAGTCCGTTTCAGAATCGCGCGCTGAGGAACGTGGAGGCAAACCTAAGACTGATTGAGGAAGGCGGATAAGACCGAGGACGGAAGACCGAGGACCGTGGACTTATCCCGGGAACTTGCCTTCAAAGACCACCTCGTTGATCGACCTTCTGGTGTTCGGCGACTCCCTCGCCTGAAAGTCGTCGGGCAGCACAGAGATCGGACCGGGTCGCCCGACGGCAGCCATCGCTTCGACGTGAAAATCGTCGGGGATGTTCAGCGTGGTCTTCGCGCGCGCGTAGTCGAAGCCCGCCATGCCGTGGACGACGAGGCCTTTGAGCGTGCCCTGCAGCGCAAGGTTCTGCCACGCCGCACCGGTGTCGTAACTGTGCGTGATAAGGGGACGCCCGTTTTGTTCGTGTGTCTTGCGCGAGATGAAGAGCAGCAGGGCAGCGGCGTTGCGGCACCAGACCTGATTGCGCTCGACCAGCAGGTTGAAGAAGAGCGGCCAGTTCTCGGTGTCGCGATGCGCGTAGAGAATTCGCCAAGGATGCGTGTTGCCCGCCGAAGGTGCCCAGCGGGCTGCTTCGAAAAGGACATCGAGCTCGCCCTGCGAGAGCGGCTCGCCCGACATCGCGCGCGGCGACCACCGATCGACGAAGAGCGGTTCAACCGGGTGGTCGGCCTTGCGATGGTCCCGTCCGCGGACCGGCACCGACTAGTAACCCATCCGCAGAACGCCGGTCGACGACCCGTTCACAGTGCCCTTCTCGAGCCACTCGAGCGACGCACGGAACAGCATCGTGTGGTTCTTCTCCCACATCGCATTGTGCGAGGAGCACCCGAGATCGATCATCACCTTCTGGGACGCTCCGAGATCTTCGTACATCTCTTTTACCCGCTCTGGCACGACCTGCTTGTCGTGGATGCCAGCCACCATCAAGGTCGGCGTTTGCATCTTCGTTACGACGGCGGCGTTGAAGCCCCACGACGTCGTCTGCGGCGCACGACGGACACCGGTGCCCCATGTGGCTCCTACAGGATCGGACGCGATCATCGCGGACCAGACGCTATCGGCCGCTGGCTTCTCGTACTGCGTCGTACAACCGACCTGTCGATCCCAGTTCGCATCGAACTCCGCACGCGACTGCGTATTGAACACCACGCCATCAGCGGGAACCTTGGCTGGCGCTTCTCCCCTGCCCTCGCGACCATAGCCAGGCGCGAGCAAAACGAGCCGATGAACCTTCTGCGGGTTCCTGGCGGTGTAGCCACCAGAGCGAGGACCACCGAGCGACCATGCGACGAGGCTCACGCGCTCGACGCCACGCAACGCGCGGATGTAGTCCACCGCGGCACCCACGTCGGCCCAGTCGGACGCAATCGACGTCAGGTTTTGACTGTAGGTGGCGGCGCACGGTGCCGGAATGAGACGCGGGATGAACAGCGCCTGCTGGGCCGGTGCGAGGTTGCAGGGATCGTTCATCGCTGCAGGTCGCGTCGAGCGCCCATACCCCGTCATGTCCACAGAGAAAGCGTCGAACCCTGCCTGCGCCAGGTATGCCATCCAGCTGTAGTCCTCATACGGCACGTCGAACGCCACTTCGGCGGGCGTGCCAGCGCCGTGCACGAACAAGACGACACGATCGGCCAGGCGCGAACCGCGTGCGAGCGTCCCGGCGTGCACGCGCTCGCGGACGTACAGCTGCGCGGGCTGCCCTGAGATCGCCGGCACCGACGACTGCACGCGAACGAAGTGGTCGATGGTCAGAATGCGTTCGCTGTCGTCGCCAACGACGGGGACGACAAGGAGCGCGGCAAGAAGGACTGTGAATGCAATTCTCATTGATTTACCAAGATCTGTCAGGCGGGCCTGAAGGCCCGCCTCTGCGGAAACGGAATGTAGCGGCGAGTCTTTAGACCCGCCGAAAGTTACTCGTGCAGCGAAGTTCGCAGGTGTTCGCGCAGCAGGTCGCGGCCGAAGTCGCCGCGGAAATCGCGCCACACCGAATGCACGTGGTTGCCGTCATTCTGAGTGTTGTCGAACTCGATCAGGAACGTCGGTCCCTGCACGCGGTAGTAGTGCTTCTGCCCGCGCTCGATCGATCCCGCCCACGCGAACGTGACGTTCTCGATGCCGGCGATCTTGAGCTTCGTCATTCGATCCGACGCGATGTCCGGCGCCATCAGGCTGGCGTACGCCTCGAGCACTTTCATCAACTGATCGCGCTGCGCCGCCGTCATGGCCGACGCCTTCAGCCCCACCGGTGACAGCGGATTGATGTCGAGCGAGTTGCCTGTGACGATGTCATTAAGGGCGACGTCGGTGAAGATGGCAGTCTTGCGCTGTGCGGCGTCGAGACCGGTGACGAGCGTGCGACCGGTGTCCTCGAGCGGGCCGAGCGTGCGCTGCCCCTTCTGCGGACCGTCCTTGACCTCAGCGGGGTTCGCGCCGGCAAACGACGGCGTGCTCGCAATCGCGGTTCCATTCACGACGGTGAAGTGCAGCGAGACGTGATGGAACTCGACACGCCATGCCCACGTGCCCTTGGGCGACGGCGTGCCGAACACGGAGAACCGATAGCCTTCCGGGTCGCGCGTCGGGCCGCTGCCCTTCTCCACGACCTTCAGAATGTTTTCGAGCTGCATGATCTGCGAGTACGTCGTGTAGCCGCGATCGCTCAGCCCGGTCTTCAGCAGATCCTGCGCGAGCTTACGCTGCGGCTCGCTCATCGCCTTCAACTGCAGGCCGTTGCGCTCGAACTGCGGGACGAAGTGCCACCGCAGACGCTCAGCAGAATCAAACTGGAAGGTGGCCTGCTGGCGCTGCTCCGGTGTCAGCGACGCGAGAAATTTCTCGGCCGCCGTCGCCATCGCTGCCGAGGATGACGTCCGTTGTGCGTGAACGATGGCGCCGCCAAGCGCCGCGACGACTCCGAGCGCTAGCAAAATTCGAGGAGAAATAAGACGGGTCATACGCACCTCGCGCGCCGATGGTAGCACGCGGGACCCGGGGCCCGGGCCCCGGGATCCGAGGGATCGTCGGACCCGGATCCCGGATCCCGGATCCCGGATCCCGAGTCCCGAGTCCCGGCTATGATGTAGCCCGAATTCAGGAGGCCATCGTGGCTGATAAAGACGACAACGCAGGCAACGAATCGCTCGACCGGCGGGACTTCTTCAAGGGTGCCGCGTTCGGCGCCGCAGGTCTCATCGTCGGCGGGCAGAGCGCCGCTGCGGAGGCACCGCCGATTCAGCCGGCACCGGCTGTTGAGCTGCCGACGCTCGCGCACGATCTTGCCTACGCGATGCCTGCTCAGGCGAGCGGACCTCCTCCGGCCCGCGCGGCGTCCCAGGGAAGGCCCGCGTCTGACTTCATGGTCGACGTGATCAAGAAGATCGGGTTCGAGTACGCCGCCATCAACCCGGGCTCGACGTTTCAGGGGCTTCACGAGTCCCTGCTCAACTACGGCAACAACAGCGCGCCCGAGTTGCTGACGTGCCTGCACGAAGAAGCCGCCGTCGCGATGGCTCACGGGTATGCGAAGGCCTCGGGCAAGCCGATGCTCGTCATCGTGCACGGCACGGTCGGTCTTCTCCACTCGTCGATGGCACTCTTCCAGGCCTGGGCCGATCGCGTGCCAGTCGTTGTCATCGTCGGACACAACCGCAATCCGTCCGGCGTGATCAATCGTCCGCACAGCGCGCAGGACATGGGGCTGCTCGTTCGCAGCTTCGTCAAGTACGACGATGAAGCGACGACGCTCGAGCGCTTTGCCGAATCGGCGATGCGCGCGTATCGCATCGCGGTTACGCCGCCGATGGGGCCAGTGCTCCTCACGGTCGCTGCCGAACTGCAGGAGTCGCTCGTCAACGAAGTACCGCGCATCCCGGAGCTGACGATCCCTGCCCCTCCGCAGGGTGATGCCGCAGCCGTTCGCGAAGCCGCGCGAATGCTGGTCAACGCACAAACGCCGTTGATTCAGATCGCGAAGCTCGGACGGACGCCGAAAGCGTGGGACCTGCTCATCGAGTTGGCTGATGCGCTGCAGGCGCCGGTTGACGTGATGGGATATTCGTCCTGGCAGAAGTTCCCGTCGTGGCATCCGATGTATGGAACCGGCGGGCGTGGCTACACGCCGGACGTGACGCTCGGCCTCGAAGTCACCGACATGTCAGCGCAGGCACGTGCCGCACGGGCGAGTGGCCGGAAGACGATCAGCATCTCGGCGGAGTATCTCTTCCAGGGAAGCAATATCCACGACTTCGGACGCTACTCCGACGTGGACCTCGCGATCGCCGCAGACGCCGAAGAGAC
Source organism: uncultured Acidobacteriota bacterium (assembly GCA_963772955.1). Classification (GTDB taxonomy): domain Bacteria; phylum Acidobacteriota; class Vicinamibacteria; order Vicinamibacterales; family UBA2999; genus Gp6-AA40. Next base: position 495,020 of record CAVYZF010000004.1, read on the forward strand.
GCTCCCGTCGCTGATCGAAGAAGTGCGGAAGCAGACGACGCCCGAACGCAAGAACGTGATCCAGGCGCGCGGCAAGCAGGTGGCGGCGGCGCACAAGGAGCTGCAACTGAACAGCATTCGTGATGCGAGGCACGGGTGGGACGCCAGCCCTGTCAGCGTCCCGCGCATCGTCGCGGAGCTCGCCGAGCAGATCGCCAACGACGACTGGGCGATCGTCTCGGGCCATCAGTTCACCGGCGACTGGCAACGGCGCCTGCTGAATCACGACAAGCCGTATCGCTACAACGGCGACTGCGGCGGCTTCGGCATCGGATACGACTCCCCCGCATCCGTCGGCGGTGCGCTGGCGCACAAGAAGTTCGGCCGGTTGCCGGTGGCAATCGTCGGCGACGGCGATCTCAACTTCAGCCCTGGTGTGATCTGGACCGCTGCGCACCACAAAATTCCGCTGCTCTTCGTCATCCACAACAACCGCGCGTATCACGCGGAGGTGATGATCATCCAGCGGATGTGCGGCGTGCGCGGACGCGGCAACCAGAACGCGCACATCGGCAACGTGATCACCGATCCGAATATCAACTATGCGCAGATGGCGAAGGCCTACGGGATGTACAGCGAAGGGCCGATCGAGAACCCGAAGGATCTGGCGGGTGCCTATCAGCGGGCGCTGGCGAAGGTGAGAGCGGGAGAACCGGCGCTGATCGACGTCATCTCTCAGCCTCGATGATCACGCCCTTCGACGATGCTCAGGGCGCCCCGAGCGTAGTCGAGGGGGCGACACACCGAGGCACCGAGGCACAGAGGTATTCAATGGCTCTACGGTTGACGATCGTCGCGCTCGGGCTCATTACATTCGGCAGCGCTTTATCCGCGCAGACTCAAGCGGCGGCTCCGCTTGCAGCGCCAACGGGAAATGCACAGCGTGGCAAGACGCTGTTCGAAACGTCGCTGCGCTGCTACGCGTGTCATGGGTTCGACGGTCAGACGGGATCGCCGCGACTGGTACCGATGGTACGAGCCGAGGACGTCTTCCTGGCCTACGTCAGGAAACCAGCCACTCAGGGCATGCCGTCATTCGTCGCGATACCCGAGGCCGATCTCCGGGATGTGTATGCGTACATCCGTTCGATCCCTCAGGCCGCGCCGAATGCCGACAGCGTTCCCTTGCTCAAAGGGGTCCTGGATCGCAGAGCGAAAGCGAACTAGCGCAGCAGGACCGCGACAGCGAGAATCGCGAGGCCGCTCGCGATTGACGACACAATCGGCACCAGCAGACTGACGAACCCCGCAACCGCTCGACCCGTGTCGCCGTGCGCACTTCTCAGCACGACGAGCGATTCCTGCATCGAGCGATCGTGCAACCTGTGAATCAGCGTGACGAAGCCAGTGCCGATCAACAGAATCCCAAACGCCAAAACCATGAAACTCATTGCCCCTCCACGTTCTGTTGGACGCAGGCTCCCATGCGATGGTTCGTGACGCCCCTGTGACATTTATTCGGCACGGAGCGCCTGCACAGGATTGAGGGCGGCTGCACGGCGCGCCGGCAGATAGCTCGCCAGCACGGCCGCTGACGCGAGAACAAGCGACACGCTGGCGCGCGCGTAAAGCGCCGGATGACCGGAGGAATCGCTGGCATATGTGGTCTCACTACGACAACGTGCGGCCGAGGTTCCGGTTAACAGCGGGTTCAGAACGAAATTCGCGTGAAGAGATCCAGTATCTGAGACTCTGACGGCGGGTTGAGGATGGACGTTGCCGCGAATTCCTCGGCTTGTGGATACGCAGTGCCGCGGACGCGTGCGGCCGCAGCGTCGAGGTCATAGCTGGTATGCCGTAGCCCCACATCAGGTCCAAGAAGAAGCCAGTCGGCACCAGTCCGGCCAAAGGGCATCCCCACACTTCCGGCATTGACGACGCGTGTCGCCCCGATCATCCGGTCGAATTGCATGTGCGTGTGGCCGCAGACGACGATGTCCGCGCCGAGCCCGTCGAAGACTGGCTTCAGAACGTCTTCGGGCGTGAGACGAGTGAAGGCATCCGTCTCACTGTGAGGCGTGGCATGGCAGAACAGCACGTTTCCGAGATCGGGAATCGCGAGACGCAGCGTCATCGGCCATGAAGCCATGACACGGGCATGTTCCGGCAGCACCTGGCGTGCGCTCCACCGCACGACTTCCTTGAGCGGATCCGGCAGCGGAGTATCCGCGGTCGTTCCCCAGTAGGTCACCGCTTCAGGACTCGGCGCGTTGATCTGCGCCAGCATGCCCAGCTCACCGTTTCCGTAGATGAACTGCGCCGGGATATCGAGGCCCAGGATGCGCGCGAACGTTTCGCGCATCATCGGGCCGGGAACGATGTCGCCTCCAAACACGACGAGGTCGGCGCCGGCGGCACGAACGTCGCGCAGCACGGCATCGAGCGCCGGCAGGTTTGCGTGAACGTCGAAGAGTGCCGCAACGTGCATGGCTCACGCGCGTTCATGGTGAGGGCGACGACGACTACCGGCCGGAGAACGCCATCTGGTGCTGGTGCGTGTCGACACGATGGCGAAATCGGCTGACTTTTCCTGCCGCATCGAAGTACCAGATGTGAACCTCGTCCTCCTCTTTGATCCGGCGGCCGGTCGTTCGCACGGACGCCTCGAGCTCGATCAGTACAAGGACGGCATCGTCCGATGAGAAGAACGCCTTCGGCAGGAACGTCTTGATCTCCATCCCGCCGAGGGCCTGGAAGAATTCCGCGACGCGCGCGCGACCCTTGCGCGGCTGCAGCCACGGCACGTCAGTCGAATTGATCCCGTACTCCCATTCGACGTCGTCGACCAGCTGGTCGAGAATCGTCCCGACGTCTCCCTTGCCGAATGCCTCGTAGATCGTCTTCACGGTGTCGATGTGTGCCACGTTGCCTCCGATGAGCCTCAAGACGCATGACCCAGGATCTCGCCTAGATATTCCCGCAGGTCTTTTGCCTTCGCGTCCGATGGCGCATGTATGAGCGCACGCTCCGCGGCGCGCTTCGACTCCGGCTTCCGGCCGAGATCCCACAGCGCACGCGCTTCGACGACTCGCAGCAGCCACTCCTGATCGCCCGCCAGACCAACGCCGAGCGTGATGACATGGAGCGCGCGCTCGGGCTGCTTCATCTTGAGGAGCTGCTCGCCCAGGCTGTATCGAGCCACCGCCACGGCGGGGCCTCTCCCGTCGGGATCCTGGCGGAGCGCGTGCGTCAGCGAGATCTGATACTGCTCGAACGCCTCTGCGTCACGACCGAGGGTGGCGAGGACACCCGCACACTCTCCGTGATAGTCCGGCAACCTGTTGTGATTCGCATCCGCGACATCGAGAGCCGCGACGTATTTGAGCAGCGCGTCCTCGAGCCTTCCCTCTTCCCAGAGTTGCAGACCCTCTTTCGCTAGCGCCGCCGCCCGTTCGTTCTCGGATTCCATAGGTGGCGCTCACCGCGCTGCCTTGCGCTTCCAGAGATCCCATGCGCGCGCGTACTCGTTCGTGTCGCTCATGCGCAGCTTCGCTTCGTCGGCCTCGACGTACGTGATCTTTCCGCCGAGTGCGATGGCTTGCGCCTGTGCCCTGGCGTTGACATCGAGGTAGATGCTGCGGCCGACGACGTTGGGGATCGACGCAGCGACGACTACCGCGCCATGGCCGCGCATGAGCGCTGCCGATTTCTGACCGAGGCTCTTGGCGAGTGCCTTTCCCAGTGGCGCGTCCCGTACGAGCAGATCGGTGAGCCCGGCCGCCTTTCTGATGTCAAAGACCGGCACGCCTTCCGCAACGAACGCGGCCATGTGATACATCGCGCGCAGCGGCACATCGGAATCGGCGAACGGAATCAGCGATGCAGTGTGACAGTGGACGACGGCGCGCACGTCGGGCCGAACCCGATAGATCTCGCTGTGGATGAAGCGCTCGAGGTACGACGTGCGGTCGCGGGCGTCGATCGCGTTGCCATCCAGGTCGTATTCCATGATGTCGGCGGCAGTGACGAGCTCCGGCGCCATCGACCGTGCGAGCAGGAAGCGATCCGGCCTCGTGCCGTGGCGCACGCTGATGTGACCCATCGCGTCGAGCACGCCTTCCATCGCGAGGATGCGATTCCCTGCGACCAGATCTTCGACGAGCGTGTCAGAAGCCGCGCCGCGCGCCGCGCCTCCTTGGCCGAGCGCCGACAGCGACTCCGCGAATGCCACAGCGCCTGACGAGCACGCGACGATGAACTGACGGCGGGTTGCCATGATGGAAGGCGAGTCTAAAGACTCGCCTCTGCCAGATCAAGGTGTGCGCGCCTAAGGAAGAGCGAAGACGTACAGCGCGTTATATGCGCGATTCGGCTTGATCCCGGCCTGGTCCATCAACCCGCCACTGAGCGCACCGCTGCCTGTGAGGACGGCAATGTACTGCTTTCCGTTCACCGAGTACGTAATCGTACTGTTCTGCACGGGACCGCCGAGCGTCTGCTCCCACAGCATCTTGCCGCTCTGCGCGTCGAACGCGCGGAACTTCTGATCGAGGTCGCCCCAGAACACGACGTTCCCCGCAGTCGTCAGCACGGCGCCATTGCTGGGCGCACGCCCGGTGAAGATCGGCTTCATCTCACCGGTCGCCATATTGATCTTCATCAGGCCCGACCACGTGTTCGGGTCCGACCCGGGTCGCGGAATGCCACCGCGCTTCTCGCGCGGCTCGCCGTTCGGCCCTTCTGACGTCATGTCGAGGCAGTTCTCGACGTACGGCACGAAGAGCGAGTTGACGCCCGGGTGATACGCCGTCGGCCAGTAGCTGCGCGTGTTCCAGTAGCAGATCACGCGACGGTCGGACGGTCCCGTGAACAGCTTGTTCTTGTTGAGCGAGACACGCCCGGTCTTGCCGTCGACATTCGAGATCAGAAAGTCCGGCGTGTCGAACGGGAATGGATTTGCCCAGAGGAACTGACCGTTGCCGCGATCGATCACGAAGATGCCGCCGCCCTCTCCCACCATGACGGCGACGTCACGCTGTTCACCACGCTTGACGTCCGGGTTGAACCACTTCACGAGCTTCGGATCGGGATTGAAAGCCGTCCGCAGCAGCGTGCGCTCGTTCGCGTAGTCCTCGTCCCAGTCGTCGCCGGGAAGGTGCTGGTAGTACCAGCGCAGCTTGCCTGTGTCCGGATCGAGCGCGATCGTGGAGTTGCTGTACAGATCCGCGGGCGACTCGGTCGGAATCGCGTCGCTCTTCCCGCCATGGCGATTGGCGCGCGTGTTGGGCGTCGGGTTGGCGACACCCCAGTAGACCAGTCTCCTGACCGGATCGTATCCACCCGGGAGTGCCCACGATGATGCGGCGCGCGTTTCATCGGGCGCACCAGCCCACGTGTCACCGCCAGGCTCGTTCGACGCGGCGGCAGTGTAGAAGCGCCAGACCTCTTTGCCGGTCTTCGCATCGTGCGCGGAGACGTAGCAGTCTTCGCGCTTCGGCGCACACGCGCGGCCGGTCAGGACCTTGCCCTCGACGACGATCACGCCCGCGGTCAGTCGTCCCGACGACTTGGTCTCCCACCGCAACTCACCCGTGCGCGCATCGAGCGCTTCGATGAAGCCGTCAGGCGTGCTGTTGAACACCATGTCGTCGTAGATCGCGATCGTCTTCGCTCTCGACGACCCGCTCGGCCGCTTGTGCTCCCAGATCAGTTTTCCGCTGGTGGCGTCGAGCGCCTGCACGGTGTTGCCCGGCAGGAGCATGTACATGACGCCGCGATACACGATCGGGATGCTCTCGTGCGGGCCCGCCGGCAGTTCCTTCTTGAATGCCTCTTTGAGCCGCGCGACGTTCTGCGTCGTGATCTGATTGAGCGGGCTGAAGCGCTGCGCGTCGTACGTCCGGCTGAACATCAGCCAGTCGTTCGCGCTCGGCTTGAGCAGCATCTCCTCGGTCACAGGTGGAAAGGCTGGCTGCTGCGCGCGCACGAAAGAAGCAGCCGCGAGCACGGCGAGGACGATCGCGGAAACGGCGCGGTTCATTTGTGATGCTCCACGGTTAGTGGTTTGTGGATGGTGCTCAGCGACGCTCAGTCACGTACGCGCCGCTAACAGATTGAAGGCTCGTGACACCAGTCTGCCGCATGATGAGTTGCAACTCGCGACGCAGGATGTCGAGCACCATCTCGACGCCCGGTTGCCCGAATGACGCGAGCCCCCACATGTACGGCCGGCCCACTCCAACAGCTGTGGCTCCGAGCGCGAGCGCCTTGAAGATGTCGGACCCGCGTCGAACACCACCGTCGACGAGAATCGGCGCACGGCCTGCGACACCGGCTGCGACTTCCGGCACGCACTGAATCGTCGGGCGCAGGCTGTTTTCGGCGCGGCCACCGTGATTCGAGATGTAGACGCCGTCCACGCCGTTCTGCATCGCCAACTCCGCATCTTCGCGCGTGACGATCCCTTTCACGAGCAGCTTCATGCCGATCGTGTCCTTCAGGCGCTTGACGTAGTCCCACGTCGGCGAGCCGATCTCCGGCTGCGGCGTCGCCGGCACCGCCAGCGTGTTCAGCATCGGCCGATTGCGCAGGTCGGTCAGCGGCTGACCGTTCAAGTGACACGCGACGCACTGCTGGCGGTTGCGCTGCAGCACGCGGTTGAACTGCTCCATGTTCCGGCCGCCGAGCAGATCGACGGTGAACACGAGCGCGGGGCATCCGGCGGACTCGACTCGCTTGAGCAGTTCCTTCGTCTGATTCCAGTCATCGCGTTGATACAGCTGGAACCACACCGGCTCGCCGCGCGCGGCGTTCACATCCTCGACCGACGTTGTCGTCACCGTCGAGAGCACCTGGAGATGCTTCTTCGCTTTCGCGGCGCGCGCCGTCGCCAGCTCCCCTTCCGGGTTGTAGGTGCGATGACCGCCGACCGGGCTCATGTAGATCGGCGTCTCCCACGTTCGACCGAAGAGCCGAATCGAGGTGTCGATCTTGCTGATGTCCACCAAGCGCCTGGCGCGAATCTGGTAGCGATCGAACCCCTCTCGATTCGCTCTCATCGTCTCGCTGCCGTCGCCGCCCGTCGAGAGCCACGCCCAGTGCCACGGCGGAAGCTTCGCCTTGGCGACCGGCTCGAAGTCGAGGACGGACAACGCGTCTGCTGCGGACGCGATCAGATCGCTGTCAGCCGCTGATGCGGGCGATTGTGCGTAGGCCGCATCTACCCAACCATCGGGCAGATGCAGGTGAGGAAGAAGAGAACTGGATGCGAGAAGCTGCAGGAGGCGGCGACGGTTCACTTGCCAGCTTCGGGGTCTTTGGGCGCACCGGTGCCCGAGGAGCCCATGAACAACCGCTTGCCATCGGGCAGGATCAGGTCCGCGCCGTTCGCGCGATTGGCCCCGTTCTTCGCCTGATAGCCCTCGATGGTGATCTCGGTGCCCGGCAACAGCGAGTTCTTGGTGAACCCTCGCCGAATGAGCGTATTGGGCGTACCGCCTTCGATCATCCATTGGGTCACGCTGCCGTCGGGGTTCTTGACGTCGAGGTGAATCCAGGTGTGCGGGTTCACCCAGTCCATCTTCGTGACGGTGCCCTTGAGCGTGATCGGCTTGTTCGCGTCGAACTCGGCGGCAAACGAATGATGCGCGCGAAGCGACGACACACTGATGGCCACGATTGCGATGGCCAGTACGACTCGTGGTCTGTTCATGGCTCCTCGGTTCCCTGTCCGTGAGGCTCCGCTCAGCGCTCCTGCTTGTCGTCAGCCGGGTCTGCGCCACCTGGAGCCTTGCCACTGGCGGCAGCCGCCTTCTCAGCGTCACGGGCGACCTCGAGGAGGTTGAACATGCTCAGATTGGCCTCGTGACACGCGTACTCGATGAGTTCGCCCTCGGTCGGCCGCATCGGCAGGAGCACAGTCCACGGCTTCTCCCACGTGGTAGGGTCGCTGACCGTTAGCCGGAGCTCGAGCCGGCCCTCTCCCACACGCGTGTAACGCTCCGTCAAGTGCAGACCGGTCGTTGACCCACGGTAACTGTTCTTGCCGTTGAAATTTGTCGTCTCGACAACGAGCGTGTCACCTTCCCAGTGGCCGCGCGTGTCGCCGATCCATCCCCGGACGTGCTCGTTCAACTGCGGCCGGCCGTCGAGCGGCACGATCCGCGCCTCGTGAATCATCTCGTGCACGATCACGGCGACGCCGGGTGCCTGCACGATCTGGATGTTGTTGTTGTACAGCGTCGGCAGGCTCGCGCTCGGCAACCCGTAGGTGATGCAGCGCTCCTGATTGCCACGATCGAGCCACGACGCGTTCACAGCATTGTTTCTGTTCGGCGCGCGCGCCTGGCGAGCCTTGCCCTCCGCTGTCAACGCGGGGACCCGGCCGTCTGGCGGGTCCACGATCAACGACGTGCGATAGCCATCGGAGATGAAGCGCCCCGGATCAGTCCAGTACTGCGCGTGGGTGAGGCCCGGACGAATCTCTTCGGGTGGGCCATCCATTCGACGGCCGGCACGGCTCTCGAGCGTCTTCTTCTCTTCCTCGGTGTAGAACTCGCGAGTGCCGAATTCACGCGCGCGTTCGAGCGGCGTGATCGTGCGGTAGTCCCACGTGCCCTGCAGGTCTGGGTCGCCCCATGGCGTCCGCGGTGCCTTCGGCGGGGGTGCGTCCTTGGGTGCCGCCGCGCTCGTGGGCGCTGCTGCAGCCTTGGGTGCCGCTGCCGGAGCCTGTGCGCGAGTCGTCGCAACAAACCCGAGTGTGGCGGCGAGGGTCGTGGCAACGAGGCCAGAAACCCGGATCCTCATGGGTGCGCTCCTTTTGGTCTCCGCAAATGCTACAACTACGACCTTGCCCTTGGAAACTGCCAAGACTGGTCAGTGCGTGCCCGACAACGTGCTATTTCCCACAATCGCATGCATGACGGCGTTCTCGAAATCGAGGCGGACCTGCTGATCCGGAGTCTGGGCCATGAGAATGCCGACAATGCGTTCGTGCGGATCGACGAAGAAATGAGTCCCGAACGCGCCGCTCCAGCCGAATGTTCCCGGAGACATGAATGAGCTGCGAGCGATCGGATCGTTTACGACGCGCACGCTCAATCCATAACCCTCGCCCCTGGATCGGCCCGGCAGGGTATCCGGCGCCGCGACCGACGTCATCACCTCGACCGTCTTCGAGCCGAGCAGCCGCTTGCCGTTCAGCTCGCCACCGTTGAGCAGCATCTGCGCAAACTGCAAGTAGTCCTCGGCTGTGCTCATCAACCCACCGCCACCGGAGAAGTATGCGCCGTTCATGAAGCCGGGGTTGTTCTGCTTCTCCAATCCCTTCTCCCCACGGCGATAGAGCGTCGCCATTCGTGGATTGCCCTCGGCGGGATAGAAGAACGTGTCTTTCATCCCGAGCGGATCGAAGATGCGCTGCTTCGCAAACTTGTCGAATGGCATCCCCGACGTGATCTCGACGATGCGCGCGAGGGTGTCGAAGCCGGCCTGCGCGCTGTATGCCCAGCGCGTGCCCGGCTGGAAGTCGAGCGGCACGCCGCCCAGTCGAGGCAGGTAGTCCGCCAACGTCTCTTTGCCTTTGAGCGCCACGCGTTGCGCTTCCCGGTTGCTGATGCCGCCGCTTACGAGGCCGGAGGTATGTGTCAGGAGATCTCGAACAGTGATTTCGCGTTCGGCTGGTACGGCGTAGAAGCGCGCCGGGGCATTCTGTGGCGGCGGCGGACCAGCCGGCGTCATCGCGACCGCCACCTTCAGATCCTTCATCTCGGGGATGAACTTCGAGACGGGATCGGTCAGCCGCACCTTGCCTTCCTCGATCATCATCATGATCGAGACGCCGACGACCGGCTTGGTCATCGACATGATGCGGAAGATCGCGTCCTTCTGCATTGGCTTGCGCGATTCGATGTCCATCAGCCCCTGCGCCTCGAGATGCGCGATACGTCCCTGGCGGGCGACGAGCGTGACGGCGCCTGAAAACGTACCGGCGTCGATATGACGCTGGATCAGGTCGTTGATGCGATGGAGACGCTCGGCGGAGAAACCGACTTCTTCCGGTCGTACGGTCGGTGTGGCTGCGGTGATCGGCCAGGCGAGCATCGCGCCGAGCATGAGAACGAGCGCGACGAATCTGGCAGCGGTATGACGGGCGTTGCGCATATCAATCTCCTCGCGAACGCGATGATACGGCAATTTGTCATTTGCGGTCCGACGGGGCGAGGGGACGACGGTGCGACAGTCCAGTCCGAGGGTCCGGTCCGAGGGTCCGGTCCGAAGGTCCGGTGGTCCGAGCGTCCGAGCCGCGCACCGCCGGACCGGTCCGTCGGACCCGCTCCATCGGACCGCCGGACCGACCGTCGCACCGTCGTCCCCTCGCCCCCTCGGACCGTGTGGCGCTAGTCGAGCATTTGAGCGTTGAGCTCGATGACGTTCCCGTCAGGATCGGTCACGTAGAGCTGCGCCCACGGCGTATAGTTGCGTGGCTTCTCCAGCACGTCGACGCCGTGCGCCTTCAAGTGCTCGAGCGTCTGACGATAGCTGCGCACGCGCAGCGCGAAGTGACCATCGCGATCGTCGATGTCGTTCGTCCCTCGCAACGTGCGCGTCGGCGGATGCTCGATCAGGTGCAGCTGCCGCCCCTCCGAATACTCGTACCATGCGCCGCCGAACGGGAACGCTGGGCGCGGCACTTCTTTCATCCCGAGCACGACGCTGTAAAAGTGCTTTGCGCGTTCCACGTCCGTGACGCAGACGGCGACATGATGCAACGCTTCGATTTCAATCACTGGTCCCTGCCCTTACGGCGACTCGCAGCGCACACGCTGGTACGAGAAGTCCACGCGCCGCGACTCTCCGTTTGCTTGTCCCTCGATCCACGCATCGAGACCGTCCGCCCCGCTGCGTTTGTAACCCACACGCTGAGGGAAATCGTGCTGCCGGTTCTCGAAGATGACGCTCGTGTCTGATGTGGTCGCCGCGGTGAACGTGGCCGGAGGTTGTCCGGACGGATGCGCCTCGTACGTGAGGCGGCCCTCCTGTTCCTTGATCAGCACGAGCTCGTATTCCACGAGCTTACTGCCACGAACCGTGCGCCCCATCCCGAGCATCGCGCCACCTCGCGGCGCCATCCACTGCTCGTCGATCGTCGCCTCGCCACGGGTCGAGCGCCAGCATCCCTGCAACCACGCCACTCGATCGACGGTCACCTGCCGGGCGAATCCCAGGTCGGCGACGCACAGAAAAGACGCAACGATGGCGACCTTCTTCAGAGTGTCCATTTGGGCTTGCGGGGCCATAGTATTACTCTACCGTTCGCTTGTGTTGAGGCCATTGGCGTAGGCCCGCGGCGAAAATCACGCCCATGTCGATGGGAGCGACGTTGCCGACAGGACCAACACAAGCGAGCTGTGGAGTAGATTCCCATGACCTCTGACAGCACGTCACGCCGGGATCTTCTGAAGGCTGGCATCGCGGCCGCGAGCGGCATCGCCATCTCTCCGCAGGACGCCGTCCGTGCGCAAGCCGGTAATGCAGCCGTTGTGACGAGGCAGCGATTTCGCGCGTGGGTCTCGCGCGGGACGGGGACGAATCGCACGACGCTGCAGGAACTCACGCTGCGCCCCATCGGCGGGCGGCAGATCGTCGTCCGCACCGAGGCAACCAATCTCTGTTACTCGAACGTCGGCGCCGTGCTCGGCATTCAGCCGGCCATCGCACCGCCACCTGCGCCCGCTGCTCCCACGAATGCGCCACGTCCGCCCGCGGCACCGCCAACGGGATTCGGACGACTGAATCAGATGGCGCTGATACAGGGCCACGGCGGAGTGGGCATCGTCGAAGCCGTCGGCCCGGACGTCCGTCGCGTGCAGGTCGGTGATCGCGTGTGCGTGTCCGGCACACCGCAGTGCGGAAACTGTTATCAGTGCCTGCGTGGCCGCGCGGACATGTGCCAGTTCCTCGGCCGACAGGGTCCGGACGATCTCGTCCCGATTGCGGACATGAGCGATGGCACACCGGTGTACGCGAACTCGCACATCGGTGGCCTCGCCGAGAAGATGGTCACGTTCGAAGAGTGGGTTGTCCCGATCTTCACGAAAGCAGCGGCGGCGGATCTGGGCATGGTCTGCAGTTGCGTTACGGTCGCAGGTCTTGGTGCAACGACCTCGCAGAATGTCGCCCTCGTTGAACCAGGCTCGATCGTCGCCGTTGTCGGCTGCGGACCGCTGGGCCTGAGCGCCGTGCAGGGCGCACGCATCTCCGGTGCCTCGACCATCATCGCGATCGATCCGATTCGCGCGCGTCGCGAGGTCGCAATGACGATCGGTGCGACACACGTGCTCGATCCGAATGTGGAGGGCACGCGACTCGTTGACAAAGTGCGTGAGCTCTCGAGCGGCCCGAACAATCGACTCTGGGCCGGCGGACGCGATGCCGGCGGTCTGCTGGGAGGTGCGGGCGCAGACTTCGTCATCGAAGCGGTCGGCGCCGACGCTGTTGCACCGAAGCTCGAAGCAGGCCCCGATCCGACGGGTATCCTGCCGTTGCGTCAGGCCTACGAGATGACCGCGCCCGGTGGACACATCGTCACAACCAGTCTGCCGCGCGGAACGCTGTCGTTACCTGCGGTGCTCTTCACGATCGGTGGACGAACGCATCATGCCGGACAGGCCGGCGGCTGCAATCCGATGCGCGACATTCCTCGCTTCGTCGAACTGCTCGACAAGGGACAGTTCAACGCACGAGCACTCGCAACCTCTGTTGTCCCGATCGACCAGATGCTCAATGCGTATCAAGAGGTCGCATATCGGACAACGGTCACCGCGATCATGACCGTCTGACATCGAGGACGGGCTGGTTCTTGCAGCAAGCCGGGGCACGAGGTGGTTGAGTTATGTCTCCAACGGCGAGAATGTCTGTTTCTACCCTCTTCCTGACACTGCTGCTCTCCATCGCTGCCGCAGCACCGGCCCGCGCGGAGGGCTTCATCAGCCCGTTCATCGGCTACAACTTCAGCGGTGACTCAGGTTGCCCATCGATCTCGAACTGCGAGGACAAACACCTCAATTGGGGCCTCGGCGTGGGTGCGGTGGGCGGTTTGTTCGGAGTCGAAGCCGAATTCGCATTCATTCCGAACTTCTTCGGAGAAGTGCCCGGCCAGGAGAACAGCATCTTCACGTTCATGGGCAACTTCCTGCTCGCCCCGAAGTTCGGCCCGGTGCAACCCTACGGCACGATCGGCCTCGGCCTCATCAAGACGCACACGGACCTGACGCTTAGTGGCCTGGTTGAAGGTGACCAGAACGACTTCGGTTGGAACATCGGCGGCGGCCTGATGATTCACTTCAGCGACCACCTCGGCATCCGTGGAGACGTTCGATACTTCCACGCGTTCTCGGCGCTCGAACTGCTGGGTCTCAACCTTAGCGAGACCAAACTCGACTATGGCAGGTTCAGCGGTGCGCTCTTGGTGAAGTTCTAGGGTACGGCAGCGGTAAGTCTTACACCACCTGTTCAGGTTGTTTCGCGGGCTGCCTCTGTTGCGGTAGTGTGTGGGCTCACAGGCCTTCGGGTCATGAGCCCCCAGCCACCCGTAATTTCTGGCACGGAGACGCTGCTCATCGTCGAGAACGAGGCAGCGATCCGCAATCTTCTGCAGATGGCGCTGCGGAAGAATGGCTACACGGTCCTGACCGCCGAATCGGGACGCGAAGCCCTCGATCTCGTTTCCCTTCACACCGGCCCGATTCATCTTCTGATCACTGACGTCATGATGCCGGACATCGACGGCCCGGAACTGGTCAGGAGACTCTCCGCCATTCGTCCCGACACACAGACGCTGTTCATGTCTGGTTACATGGACGACGCACTCGGAGAGCAGGGCGTGCTGCCCTCGAGCGTGAACTTCATCCAGAAGCCGTTCTCACCACGAACGATCGCGCAGAAGGTGCGCGAGATCCTGGACGGCGCGTCTTGCTGATCCTTGCGGAGTCAATCGATGACAAGAGTCGCGGTGTTATGTGTAGCGTTGGTGGTGTGGGTGGCGCGGGCGCCGGTTGCGCAGGAATCATCGGCGTCCTCACCGGATCTCGTGAGCACGTGGACGCTCAATTCGGTCGAGCGTGGCGTCGCTGGTGAAAAGCCCGAGCGGGCTCAAAACGCACGCGGGTTGCTGATCATCGACTCCGCTGGTCACGTGTTCGAGTTCTTCACCACGGCGAGCCGTCAGCAACCGGAAACACCTCAGGTCGATCCGCTTGCGATGTTCAACGCGTACGGCGGCTTCTGGGGTGGCTACAAAGTCGACACCGCTCAGAAGAAGATCACCCTCAAGGCGCAGGGCGCGATCAGCATCGCCATGCAAGGGCGAGAGTTCTCTCGATCCTTCGAGCAGGAAGGCAATCGCTTGACGATGACCTCGATCGACGAACTGCATGCGCAGAACGGTACGCGCTGGACGTGGCAGCGAGTTCCGACGATCGACAACCTGTCCCCGTTCTATCGCCAGACGGTCGGCTTCTGGGAACACGTCGTCGAACGCCGCGTGAACGTGTCGACTGGCGCGGTGCTGTCCGAGAACAAGCGGGCGCCGAGTGTCATCGTCTACACGCCCGGCGGGTTCGTCGGCGTGCACTTCCCGACGTTGAACCGAAAGCCCTTCGCGGGAGAGAACCCGACGGCTGACGAAGCCCGTGCGGCGCTACAGGGATATCTGGGTTACTACGGCGCGCTGACTGTGTACCCCGGCGAGGTCTTTCACAACATCCTCGGAGGCGTGAGCCCAGGCGCGGGCTCGATCCTTCGGCGCTACGCCGACATCAAAGACAACGAGCTCACGGTGAGACTGACCCCCACGAACAATCAGGCGGTGCAGACACAAACCATCGTGGTCCTTCGTCGTCTGAGTGGCGCGGACGAGATGCTGCCGCGCGGCACAGTAGACAGTAAGCGGTAGGCGGTAGGCGGTAGGCGGTAGGCGGTAGGCGGTAGGCGGTAGGCGGTAGGCGGTAGACGCATACTGCCTACTGCATACTTCTCATTGGTAGTACTGCGGTGCCTTCTTCAGCGCGGCATGTGCGGTGAAGTCGTGCTGGATCCAGAGGCGCGCCTTGGTCTTCATGAGAAATGTCTCGACCGCCGCGCGCGACACGCGCGTCTGGTCCTTATTGAACTCGAAGGTCGGGTACTTTCCCATCGTGCGTTCCGCCTGGTAGTGATACAGGTCGCCTGACAGCACGACCGGACCCGTCTCTGGCAGATTCACATAGAGCACCTGGTGACCGGGCGTGTGCCCGGGCGCCGCTTTCAGAATCACCGCGCCGTCACCGAAGACATCGTGTTCGTCGGCGGTGACGATGACCGTCTTGCTGTTCTTCAGGGCGGCATAGGTTTGCGGCCGGCTGGTTCCGGTCGCCTTGGCGGAAAACATCGCGTCGCGTTCGATCTGCCGCACGAGCCACGTTGCGCCCGCAAACACGCCGGCGTTCGCGGTGTGATCCCAGTGATAGTGCGACAACGCCAGGTAGGTGATGTCCGACGGCTTGTGTCCGGCGGCCTGCAGCTGCGCCGCGAGCGGCCGCGCGATCGTGACGAAGCGCTCCTGCCCATCAGCCAGGACGAGACGCTGACGAACAGGACTGCCAGTCGGCATCCACTCGCTGTCCGGGACCGCTTCGGTGTCCCACATCAGCAAGCCTTTCGGATGAACGATCAGGTACGCGGCAACTGACAGCTGCGTGACCTTCACGTCCTCTTTGGTCAACTCGTAGCGCGCCGGATCGGATTCGAGCACCCCACCGTCGAACACATACAGCCGAATCGAACCGGGGGCCGGGCGCGCCTGCGCCTGGACCGGTCGATCGGTCACGTGCACCGCGCCCGAGATCGTCAACGCGGCAACTAGCGTGGCGAGTGTCGTCCTGAATCGCATCGCTCTCACCTTTCGTTGAGCGCGGGGTTGGCACGTGCAGGGCGCCCTCGAGATCCTCGGACGGCCAAAGTCGATCCCCGTCAGGATCATGCCGTTGAGATCGGCATGGTCCAGGGTGATGACGAGATCCGGGTGCTCGCGCCGCCAGGCATTCCAGGCCGCAGACCCGAACCCGAGCCGCTTGAGCCACTCGCTCACGACACGTGCGCCATCAGGCGGGGACGGGTGCGTCCATGCCGGCCCACAGGTTCATGGTGCTCAGCTCCTCGCGTCCACATGCCTTGAGGTTCATGAACAACTGGGTGCGATACGCCGCGCATCCACAGAGCACGAGATTGACAATGAACGCGCCACGCGTCGTCTTATTACCGAACATCTCGATCTCGGTGCGGAAGTCGGCGTCGGACATGTCGCCGATCAGGCTCGCGTAGAGATCGCTGTGCCCAGCAATCGCGGCGAGCGTCTGATCGAAGTCGCGTACCGCCGCGACCTTGTCCTCGGCCGTCCACACCGCCGGATCGAAGGCACCAGCCTTGGCGAACCTCACCAGCATGGGTCCCATCAGGCTCAGATAGCGCAGGAGCTCCATCGGCGTGCGCTGCTTCGGCGTTGGCCGGTAGTCCAGCATGCTGCGATCGAGCTTGCTCGCCAGGTGGAGCAGGATGCGGACTTCGTTCTTCAGAGAGCCAATCAATTCGGACTTGGTCAGGACCATGAGACTCCTCGCGTTCAAAACGGAAGCCGGCAGGATATCACCCCGGGCGCAGCGCCGCACAGTCGACGGGCGACGGCAATATGACGTAACGTGTCGGGCGCGCGCTCCGGTGCGCCCGACCCGCCTCAATGGATAGTCAAACCACTACGCAGGTGCTCCGCATGAGCGCCCTGCTCTTCGTCGACATCAGTGGAAGTACGGCGCTCTACGAATCGCTCGGCGATCAGGAGGCACACGCCCGCATCGATCAGCGCCTCCGCCTGCTGCAGCGCGCAGCCGTGGAGCATGGCGGCCAGGTGGTCAAGAGCATGGGCGACGGGCTGATGTGCGACTTCACCGACGCCGATCGCGCGCTGCACGCCGCGCAGGCGATGCAATTGACGATGTTCGCGGGGCAGAGCGGACTCGCGCTCGGGATTCACGTCGGCTGTCACTTCGGCCCCGTGCTCGACAACGAAGGGGACGTCTACGGAGACTCGGTCAACGTCACCGCCCGCATCGTCGGGATTGCGAAGACCGGGCAGGTGATCGTGACGCGTGAGATCGTCGACCGCCTGAGCGCTCACTTGCGGGAGAAGCTGCGGCCACTCGGGGAGGTCACTGTCAAAGGTCGCCGCGAGCCGGTGCAGATTCTCGAGTACGTCTGGGAAGGATCGCCCGAGCTGACGACGATCACACAGCTCGATTCGATTCCGCGAATCTCACGACTGCGTCTGGTCTGTGGCGGCAACGAACGCACCCTCGATGCATCGAATCCGGACGCGATCACCCTGGGACGGGACGGGGCGTCGGCGGTCGTCATCGGCGATCGTGAAGCATCGCGACAACATGCACGGATCGAGAGGCGCCCCGATCGCTTCGTGCTGATCGATCACAGCTCCAACGGCACCTTTGTCGTGGTGGAACACGAATCCGAGGTGTGGGTGCGTCGCGAGGAGTTCATCCTGCGCGGACGCGGACGCATCGCCCTGGGGCGGCCAACGGGCGACCCCGACGTCACCCTGCTCGAGTACTTCTGCGAGTAGCGAGTCACGCACGGCGAGGACGACGTGAGTGAAAGGCCCCCGGCGACGGTCTCCTCTCGACACTGCTCGGACGGATCGAAGCCGATCCTTTTAACGCGGTGGCAACGGCGATTTTCCTCCTCGCCGTGATTCACACCTTCTTCGCGGCACGATTCATCGGGGCGGCCCACCGCGTTCAGCACCGGCACGATAAGCGGAACGAGGCGGCGGGGCTCCCACCGCGCCCGAGCGTCGTCGCCGAGCTGCTGCATTTTCACGGCGAGGTCGAGGTGATTTTCGCCCTGTGGGGCGTGCCGCTCGTGATCGCCATCGTGCTGTCCCGCGGCTGGACGACCGCCCGGCACTATCCGAACGACACGGTCAATTACACCGAGCCGTTGTTGTGGTGATCATCATGGCGCTGGCGTCGACCAGGCCGATCATCGAGCTGGTTGCCGCGGCTGTGTTCCGCTTGCTGTAGCTCACGCTATGAGGCTGAACCTGCTGGTTCATCAATGGGTTTCAATGGGTTCAGGAGGTTCAAAGGGTGCAGGGGTCCTGTTCCGAGGGTTCAATTGGTTCAGAACCGATTGAACAGGGCCCATTGAACTTCCTGAACCCGCTGAACCCCCTGAACCCTCTGAACCCGAGTAGCAGTTCAGAACAATCCAACCGTCCTGCCCTCTCCGTCGATGTCGATGTTCATGAACGCGGGCGCCTTGCCCAGCCCGGGCATGCGCTGCATCTCGCCGCACAGCACGACAACGAACTCGGCGCCGGCGCTTGGCACGATGGCGCGAATCGGCAGGATAAAGCCGGTCGGGCGATTTCGCAGCGCCGGATCGTGTGACAGCGACATCTGCGTCTTCGCCATGCACACCGGCGCGTGCGCGAGTCCCAGCTTTTCGACCCGCTCGAGATCCTTGCGCGCCTGCGACTCGAGATCGATCCCCGCCGCGCCATAGATCTTCGTGGCGATCGCTTCGATCTGCTGCACCAGCGGTGTGCCGGTCGGCGTGAGGAACGAGAACGTGTTCTTCTTCTCGCACGCCGTGGTCACTGCGTTTGCGAGATCGACGGTTCCTGCACCACCCTGCGAGAATCCCGAGTGCGCCACCACGGTTTCGGCGCCCGCCTTCAGCGCCAGTTCCCGCACGAGATCGATCTCGCGCGCCGTATCGGTCGGGAAGCTGTTGATCGCGACCACGCACGGCAACCCGTACTGACGGACGATCTGCACGTGCGCGGCGAGATTGTCCGCCCCCTTGGTGATCGCATCAAGATCTTCGTTGGCGAGCAGGTTGAAGGGCTTGCCGCCGTGCGACTTCGTCGCCCGCACGGTCGTCACGAGCACCGCAGCGCTCGGCGTGAACTCTCCGACGCGGCAAACGATGTCGCAGAACTTCTGAAAGCCGAGGTCGCTGGCAAAGCCGGCTTCGGTGATGACGTAGTCGGCGAGCTTCAGCGCGATGCGATCCGCCAGGATCGAATTGGCCGCGTGCGCGATGTTGCCGAATGGACCGGCGTGCACCAGCGCAGGCTGCCCTTCGAGCGTCTGCACGATGTTCGGCTTGATGGCGTCCTTCATCACCACCGTCATCGCCCCGGCCACCTTGAGCATTTCTGCCGTCACCGGCTCGCCGGTGTAGGTCGAAGCCACGACGATGCGCCCGAGCCGGCGCCGCAGGTCCGCGAGGCCGTTGGCCAGGGCGAAGATCGCCATCACCTCGGACGCCGCGGTGATCACGAACTGGTGCTCTCGCGGGACGCCGTGGGTCTTGCCGCCGAGTCCGACCACCGAGTAACGCAGCTCGCGATCGTTCATGTCGACCGTCCGCGGCCAGCTGATCGTCGCGGGATCGATGTGCAGCGGGTTGCCGTTATAAATCGACGCGTCGAGCGCCGCGGCGAGCAGGTTGTGCGCCGCAGTCACGGCGTGAAAGTCGCCGTTGAAGTGGAGGTTGATGTCCTCCATCGGACCGACCTGTGCGTAACCGCCGCCGGTACCGCCGCCCTTGACGCCGAACACAGGACCCATCGACGGCTCGCGGAGACAGAGCATCACCTTCTTGCCGATCTTGCCCAGCCCCATCGTCAGCGCGACACTGGTCGTGGTCTTGCCCTCGCCGGCCTTGGTCGGCGTGATGGCGGTGACGATCACCAGCTTGCCGTTCGGTCCCGAGGACAGACGTTCGAGCGTCGAGAGACGCACCTTGCCGCGGAACTCACCGCACTGCTCGAGCTCCTCGGGGAGAATCCCGGCGGCGGAGGCGATCTCGGAGACGGGACGCAGTTGTGCTTCGTGGGCGATTTCAAGCGCTGACTTCATTCGGGATGATCCTCGTAATGCAAAATGCGAAATTCAAAATGCAAAATGGAATGCAAAGCGAGATTCAGTCTTTTGCATTTCGCATTTTGCCTTTTGAATTACTGCCGTGAGGTACTAACCTGCCTGCCTCATCTCGCCGGCCGGACGGGCGGCGGGCTTGCCCTTACCGCCCTCGGCCTTTGCCGCGCGTGCAGCTGCGGCCTGGTCCGCCGCTGACGGCCCGGCGGTCTTGAGCACCTCGTCCTCTTCGATCGGGACCGTTCGGCCGGCGCCCGCGCCGCCCTTCCAGAGATCCTTGGGCCGACCGGGCCGGCTGTCACGACCGAGATAGAAGTTGAGCCACGACGCGGTGCCCGTGAGCGTGCGATCCGGCGGCGGAATGAACACTTTCAACTGGTCGATCGTGTTGGAGGCTTCGGCTCGCGCCATCACGCTCACCCAGATGCACTGCTGATCGATCACCTCGCATGCACCGTGGAAGGTTCCGCCGCACGGACCGTTGCGCATCTGCTTGGGACAGGTCTGCGGACAGACGTACTCCATCGAGCCAAGCACGCAGTTGCCGCAGTTCTGGCAGCCGAAGACCTCTTTCTTCCCGTCAGTACTCGAATCGCTCGAAGTAGTGGCTGAGGCGCGGATGTCGATCGAGCCAGCGGAAGGCGCCCTCGAAGGCCCGGCGCATCAACGAGTCCCTGACGCTCTTCGACCAGGGTACGAACGGCAACGCCTTGGCCGCCGCGTCCATCACGCTGGGAAGGAACTCTCGTGTCGGCTTGGGCTGCGGATCGCGCTTATAGAGGTAGAAGCCGTCTTTCTTGCCGAACTGCAGCTCCTCGTAGAGCTCTTCCCACTTCGGTGCGAGCTCTTCGGCGCGACGGATCATCCACGAGATGTGCTTCGCGTCGTGTGTGCCGCCGATGTACGCGCCGGCGTATCCGATGCCTTTGAGGATCGCGATGCTTCGCGCCGCGCGCTCGAGGCGTGCTTGCAGTCCACCATCAGCGGCTTCTGATTCTTTCTTGAGGACCGCGACGAGCTCGTCGGACGCCCAGCATCCCGGCGGGTTCCCGGTGTTCATGCGCTCCGCGGCGCGCCGGCTCAGGACGTACACGTTGCCGAGGACCGGCGTCTTGATTCCGCGCTCGTCGAGATATTTCTTGAGCTCGACAAACTTCGCGGCATCCCAGCCGACTTGCGTGATCGCCATGTCGGCGCCGGCGGCAATCTTCTTCTCCAGCTTCAGGTACTGATAGAGCAGATCCTCGCGCTGATACTTGAACGGCGAGACCGCGCATGAGATGAAGAACGGAGTGCCCGTCCGCGCGCGCACATCGGCGATGTGACTCGCCAACTGCACCGAGTCGATATCGAAGACGGCGGTCTTCTGCGCGGCCTTCGGCCAGTCACCGCTGATCGAGAAGATGTTGTGCATCTCGAGCGCCTGCAGCGCCACGAGCGTCTTCTCGATCGTCGCGCGGTCCTGGCCGACGCACGTGAGGTGCACATTCGGCACGAGCCCGCGCGCGCGGACCGCGGTGCCCACGCGAATGGAATCCTGACCGAGCTGACCGCCGGCATAGCTCGTAATGCTGCCAGCCGCCACCTCGGGAATCATCGCGAGCTTGGACGCGATCTCGAGAACCTGCGCTTCGCGCTTGAGGCCGGAGGCGACCAGTTCCGTCATGTAGAGGAACTGCCCCGACTTCACGCGCTCCGCCAGGCTCTTCATCTGCCCAGCTCCTTCCGGACGGACTTCGTGCCTTCGACCATCGCGCACAACTTGCCAAAGGCCACCTCGCGATGCAACCGCACGAGCCCGCAGTCCGGAGTGATCACGAGCCGCTCGGCCGGGATCACTTCCAACGCACGGCGAATGCGATCGGCGACGAACCCCGCCGACTCGACTTCGTTGGTCTTGACGTCGATGACGCCGATGCCGACGTTGAACGGCACGTTGAACTCTTTGAAGAGCTGAACGTCGTCCTCACCGCGCCGCGCGAACTCCATCGACACGGTGTGGATTTTCGCGCCGAGAATCGCCGGGAACAGGAACTTGTAGCTCCCTTCGAACGACGGCTTGCCGTAGCGGTTGCCGTAGCACACGTGCAGCGTGATGTTCGCACTCACGCCGTCCACCATTGCGTTGATCGCCTTGATCGCCCATGGCAGATCCTCCGGGAAGCCGGAGTAGTACGGTTCGTCGATCTGGATCTCGGTGGCGCCAGCCCGCACGAGCTCCTTCAGCTCGAGGTTGAGCACGCGGCCCAGATCGAGCGCGAACGCTTCTTCCGAGTCGTAGAACTTGTTCTGGATGCGCTTCACCAGCGTGTGCGGGCCAGAGATCGAGATCTTCGACTTGTGATCCGAAAAGCGACCGAGGAAGCGCGCCTCATCGGACAAGCCGAGCGTTCCCGTCGCCAGTTTCGAGCGCACGATGCTGTCGTAGAAGTCGTAGTAGAAGCGCTTCGACCCCAGATCGACCTGCACACCGGGCATCCGCTCGGTGAAGTAGTCGATCATGTTGTCGCGCTGCGCTTCGCCGTCGGACACGATGTCGATGCCGGCGGTTTCCTGATCCTTGAGCGCAGCTTTCCGCACCGCGTCGTGCATCTCGTCGAGATCCCGCTTGCTCAGACGACGCGAGAGGTATTCGTTCTTCGCGCGTTCGAGCCACTCGGGCATCGAGTAGCTGCCGATGACAGTGGTCGGGAGAATGGGCAGTGGCGGCGTCATGGTCTCTATTATCCCTGTCGGCTCTAGGCTCTAGGCTCTGGGCTCTGGGCCTCCTGAAGCCGAGAGCCAGAAGCCGATTAATCACGTTGCGTCGTGTAGAGGATGCTCGTCTTCGTGCCCGGCCGATACGGGAACGGCGCGAAATGCACGTCGTATCCGGCGCGCGCCCCGACGGCGCGCAGGAGCGCACCGTTCACCCAGGTCACGAGCGAACCATCCAGCTTTCCAGGTCCCCGGAACCCCTTGCGATAGTCGTCCATCTCGCTCACGAAGATGTCCTGCACCTGCAGGAACCCGCGCGGGTGCAGCAGCGGCAGCGTGTTGGCGAAGCTCTCGCCCGCACCTCGCGAAATGTGAAAGCGCACATCGTCGGGTGCTTCGGCGAGAAGGTCTTCGAGGTGCGAGCGGCTGAGACCGGGCGGCACGTGATCCTCTTCGCGATCGTCGAGTGCACGCAGCCGCTCTTCGAGCTTGAATGTGTCCCACACCCGGCGCCAGAAGGCGACGCCCTTCTCCCCTTCGAAGACGGCGTACGGTCCGCCGTCGAGGAGCTTCTTCACCATCGCCGGCAGATCGGCTCGCGCCACGCCGAAGTCGGCGGTGAGCTGATCGACGAGCGGCCCGTTCAGATACGCGCGCACCTCGACGAGGTACAACTTCCCGTCGCGACGAACGAGATCGTCGAACGGCAGGTTGTCGTACACATTGGTGAGGTGCACGTACATGACCTTGAACCGATGCGCCGTCAGCGCCTTGTACGGATTGAGCGCATCGAGCGGAACGCCGCTGATGTGATTGCCGTGATGCGCCACGGCCGCAACGGCGCGTTCGAGACTGGTCGGCGAGTAGTCACCGAGGATGAAGTGCAAGCGCGAGTAGAAATTCGTGCCGCACTGCTCGTCGAGCGCCTTGAAGCGATCGAGCCATGCGGCCGCGCGCGCGCCGGATCCCACGCCGATCTCGAGCCCGAAGATCTCGGCCGGTAACTGACCGCGCGTCTCGAGATCGCGCAGCAGCGTCCAGAAGTCGGCCACCGAGTCGGAGACCGCTTGCGGATGATTGGCATCCGATGAGCCGCCGGGGAGCGCTGCTTCGAAGCCCTTCCCCGACGCGTTCTCCCAGTCGCCGAGGTAGCGCCAGAAAAGCCGGTTGAAGCTCCAGATCAAACAGTCGCGATAGGGGCGGTAGTCGTCGAGGTAGAGATGATTCTCGACATTCGACTCGGGCCCCGCATCCAGGCTCTTCACCGCTCTCGCGAGCGCGGCGGGCAGCCCGATCGCGTCGGCCTGGCGAAGGTCGATGGCAATTTCGGCGAGCGGAAGGGCCTGTCCCTGCGCGCTGGTCGTGCGCCGCACCATCACCGGGTCGCGAAAGTTGGTCTTGTACTGAATCCAGTCGAGGTGAATCCGCAGGGACGGGGCCATCTTGGCATCGAGGACGCCGTCTTCGACGAGCGACATCAATGATCCGGTCACCAGTCCAGCCATCTCGCTCTGGGGCGATCGCTGGCCGTTCCTGGGCTTCTTGCTCTGTGAAATGTGATTGATATGGACGATCACCGCAACGGCCGTTCGTATGTCGTTAGTGAGAGATTGGCGTCAATTCCTTACGCCAGCCAGCCTCACAGTTTATTGCATGCTGAGTCGGAAGTCATCCGCTCTGCGAAAAGGTTTGCGCACAGCGGTAATGTCGGTCCGCCTCATCCCCCCGTTCAAGTGACCCGACGCGACTGACGATTACACGGTCCAGAGGACCCGCAATGCTACTTCCTTCAACCCTCGTACGCGGCATCGAGCAGCTCGAGCCGATGCCGGTCACGGCGCAGCGACTCGTGGCGCTGATGCAGGGAGAAGACGTGTCGCTCGCGAAGATTGCCGAGCTCGTGGAATTCGATCAGGCGATCGCCGCATCGGTGCTGCGCATGGCCAGATCGTGGGCGCATGCGGGCTCTCGTCCGCCGGACACCGTCCGCGACGCGGTCGTACGGCTCGGGACCGTTCCTCTCCTCAACCTGATCCTCGGCCAATATCTCTCACGGCTTCGGACAGCGGCCCCGCTCTACGACCTCACCGAAGACGATCTCTGGGGGCACGCAGCGGCATCGCAGCTCGCCGTCCGCGCGCTGATGCAGGAGTGCCCGTCAGCGAATCTTCCGCCGGTCGCGACGACGGCCGCGCTGCTTCATGACATCGGCAAGCTCGTCATGAGCCGATGCCTCAACGCGAGCGTCGAGACCATCGTCGATCACGCGAAGCAGAACAGCGTGACGTTCGTCGAAGCCGAGCAGCAGTTGTTCGGGGTCAACCACGCCGCCGTCGGCGCCGCGATCGCCGTCGACTGGCAATTTCCCGAGGTCGTCACCGACGCCATCGCACGGCATCACGACGGCCACCTCGGGACGTCCACTCCAGTCCTCGACGCGGTCGTCATCGCCAATATGGTGGCCAAGAACATCGGCATGGGACTCGGAGCAGAGGGCTTCAACCTCACCGTCGACAGCGAGTGCGTGCGCCGCCTGGGGCTCGACTTCACCCGCTTCGCTCGTGTGTGCCTGCAGACGGACACGTGGTTGCGCGAGCTGAGAGCGCAAACCGGGCTCGGCAGGACGCCCGCCCTTCGCGGCTGAACCTCAAACCCCGACCCCCGACCCCCGACCCCCGACCCCCGGATCCCGAGTCCCGGATCCCGGATCCCGAATCCCGGCTATCATCGCCCATGCGCCGAGCGCTCCTGGGCCTGCTCGTAGCGGCAGCCGCTTTCGAAGCTGGCGCTGCCCGCTGGGCATTCGCGCAATCCCCGCGCCCCGCCGTGCTCTCTCGTCTGATCTGGTTCGATCGCGGCGGCCAGCGCCTCGGTGCGGTTGGGCCGATCGCCGATCACGGCAACCTCGAGATCTCACCAGATGGCGCTCGCGTGGCCGTCGCCGTCACCGACGCGGCACGCGCGACGCGCGACATCTGGATGTACCACCTCGCCTCCGGTGAACGCACACAGTTCACCTCCGATCCGTCCGACGAGAACTGGTCAATCTGGTCACCGGACGGTGCTCGCGTGCTCCTCAACTCCTTCGCGCGAGATCACCTCACGCTGCTCGAAGCGCCCTCGTCCGGAACGAGTGAGCGAACGCGGTTGCTGGACGGTGGTGAAGGGAAATGGCCGGTGAGCTGGTCGCCCGACGGTCGCTTCGTGCTCTACGTCACCAACAACGAGCGGACGAGCAACGACATCTGGGTGTTGCTCCGTGATGGGAGCGGCGCACCGTTTCCGTACCTCCACACCGCGGCTTCCGAGAACTGGGCGGCGTTCTCACCCGATGGCAAGTGGGTCGTCTTCAGTGCGACTGATTCCAATTCCGGTCAGCCTGAAGTGTTCGTCGCGCCGTTTCCAGCACCGACGCGACGATTCCGAATCTCTGCGGACGGTGGTGCGCAGGCGCGCTGGCGGCGGGATGGAAAAGAGATCTTCTACGTCGCGCCGAATCGCATGCTGATGTCCGCGAAAATCGAGACCGATGCCAGTGGCGTCACCGTAAAAGACTACGAACCGCTCTTCGAACTGCAGCATCCGTACGGTGCGTACCACGCCTTCGATCTCACGGCTGACGGGCAGCGCTTTCTCGTGAACACGCTGGTCGTGAATCCAGGTGGATCCCGCGTTATCGCCGCATTGCGCTGAACGTCGGCAGGAAGCGGCCTGTCCGCTCCTTGTAGCGTGCGTACTCGTCGGCGAGATCGCTGCGCGCGAATTTCTTCTCCTCGTGGAGTGCCGCCCTCAGGAAGTAGATCATCATGCCGGCGAACACGGCCGCTCTCAACACGCCTGGCACGATCACCGCGGCCGACGCCATCGTCAGGAGATAGCTGGTATAGAAAGGGTTGCGCACGTACGCGAAGGGACCTGTCGTACACAGAAACGCCGGCGTATCCGACGAGAATATCCACGAGAAGAATCGGCCGCGAACGGTGCGCCTCGCCCACTCGAAAAGTACGAGCGCCATAATCAGTCCGAGACAGGCCAGCGTCAACAGCGCAGGATTCACGCGCTCGTCGCCGGCGTTTGCGACGAGCGCCACGAATCCGATCGAGATCACCCACGACACGACTGAGAACGGCTGGCCTTGGACGCGCCTGAACGTGATCCCGGCGCCCAGCACCTGCCAAGCCCAGACCGCGATTGGCGCGAGCATCGCGCGTTCGGCGGTCACGGCGAACGCCACGTCAGGAGGCGTCGACCTCGATGCCTCCGGTGATCCCGACGACGAGATTGAACAGCGCCGTCATGATCAGTGCCCCGAGAAAACCGAGGAGGCCGTAGAAGATCGGCAAAACCACAATCGCGGCGGCGCCGAACATACCCTGGAGAAGGCTCTCCGTCCCGCCGGCGAAACCAAGCATCGAGAGCAACGAGAGACATGCGCCGAAGATAAGCCCCAGGATCAGATACACCAGGCCGACAACCTTCGCGCAGGACAGGGGCCCCAGTCGTCTGATGACCACGACGCACTCCTTTCGCAGTGTCCAGCCTGCGGCCGGACCTTCGTGTGCCGGATGGGATTCGGTTGGAAGCGGCCCGCATACTAGCATGCGGGGCTTGGTGTTCTTACCGGGGAGTGCCGAAGACCTGCACCCAGTACGGCCGGCCGTCGGAGCCGTTCGCGACCGCGGTGCCGATCTCGGTCAGGCCGGGGTTCAGGATGTTGGCCCGATGACCGGACGATCCCATCCAGGCACTGATCGCTGACGTGGGATTGCCCTGTCCGTACGCGACGTTCTCCGCATACGCCTGCCAGCGGTAGCCGACGGCGGCGAGTCGATCCTGTGGCTCGGGATACCGGGCACCTGGCAGGGAGTGGGCCATCTGTCCCATCGACGCCATCTGGTCCGCATGGAGTTGTGCGGCGCGCATGAGCGATTGACTCACGGCGAGTGCCGGTAGGCCCGCCTGCCGACGTTCGGCATTCGTCAGCGACGCCAGCTCAGACGCGGCCCCGGAGCTCGCCGGAGTTGCGGCCTCGACGCCGGAGGGCCCGGCGGGCGATGAACAGCCCAATGCCAGGACGAGCAGCGAGACGAGAAGAAGCCGAGGCGCCCGGTCGGTCATCCTGCTCAGGGGTGCAAGGGCGAGGCCGCACGCCAGTAGTGCAGTTCCCGGTATATTTTCGAGCAAGAGCGCGGGCGGCGTGTTACCGCTTGAACACACTTTCGTGAATAGCTTACGCTTGCCGCCGGTGACAGTATCTTTTTGGCGCGCTCCGCGCGCCTGGGAGCCGAACTGATGCGAGCGTTGAAGATTGCCCTGGCCGTATTCGTCGTCTGCCTGATTGGCAGCGCCCTCATATCCGCACAAGAAGGGCATCCACTCAAAGGATCGTGGCTGGGGACGTGGGGACCGGCCAAGACGCACACCAACGACATCGTCCTCGTCATGAACTGGGACGGCAAAGCGATCACCGGGATGCTCAATCCCGGCACCGACGATGCGCCGATCAAGAACGCGACGCTGAACCCTGACGGATGGGTCGTGCACATCGAAGCCGACGTCAAGGACAAGTCGGGCGTGCTGAACTACGTTCTCGATGGGAAGATCGAAAACCTCTCGTTCCAGAACCGCACGATCGTCGGTACCTGGAAGAACCAGCGTGAGAGCGGTCAGCTGAAGATCAGCCGGCAGTAGGCACACGCCGATGGCGATACAGAGGAGACCCTTGATGAAGTCTGGCGTAACACTCGCCTTCGCAATCGTCGCTGTGCTGCTGCTTGGAACGGTCGGTTCCGCGCATCACCCCATCTCCGCCAAGTTCGACGACACCAAGCCGCAGACGTTGAGCGGCGTCGTGACGCTCGTCGATTGGAGGAACCCGCACGTCCACATCTACATGAACGTGCGAAGCAACAACGACGCTGATAACTGGGCGATCGAGCTCGAGAGCCCGATCGATCTGCAGGCCAGCGGCTGGACGAAAGACTCGGTCAAGCCCGGCGACGCGATCACGGTGGCCGGCATCACGGCGCGCAACGGCAGCCGTCAGTTGTGGGCCAACAAGATCACGATGACCGGCAGCGGGAAAGAGGTGCTGCACGTCACGCCCGCGACTCCTCCTGCCCTCCTCGCCAATCGACCGACGCCGCGCTGGCCAGACAAGCAGCCGAGGCTCGGACCAAGCGCTGGTGGTGCTCAGGGGTACTGGGGATTCCCGAGCTCCACGGTGCTCGTCGAGAACAACGCCGCGATTCCGATGGACCAGTGGGGACTGCTGAAGAACGTCGCAGACGCCAAGCGCGTCGCGCCGATGCAGCCATGGGCACTGGCACTGTATGAGCTACGCCAGCGCCGTTTCCTTCAGGACGATCCCACCTTTATTAACTGCAAGCCACCCGGCGGACCCCGTCAGTTCCAGATACCCTACGGTGTGCAGTTCGTGGAAGATCGCGACCGGCAGCGGATTTTCGAGCTGATTGGCGGGGGAAACAACAACTACCGCATCATTTACCTCGACGGCCGAGGTCATGCCGGGCAGGTCGGCGGTGATGACGATAACCCGCTCTATTACGGCCGTGCAGTGGGAAAATGGGAGAGCGAGAGCCTGGTCGTGGACACCAGGGGGTTCAACGAGGACTTCTGGTTCACGAACGGCGGGCTGCCGCACACGGAGCAGTTGAAGCTAGTCGAGAAGTTCACACGCGAGAACTTCGACACGCTGAAGTACGAAGTTACGGTGGACGACCCGGGGGCGTATACGAGACCGTGGTCGGCCAGCTGGACGTTGCGTTGGGTCACTGGACAAGAGATGCCGAGGCACTTGTGTCAGGAGAACAGGCCCTGACACGAATTGGGAGGAACGAGATGAGAGCGTACTTATTCGGTGGTCTGGTCGCAGTCGCGATGATGATGACTGCGGGAACTGCGGTGGCCCACCATTCGTTTGCGGCTGAATTCGACGCAAACAAGCCCATAAAGCTGACCGGCAAAGTCACCAAGGTGGAGTGGACCAACCCGCACGTATGGTTCTACTTCAACGTCAAGGACGAGAAGACCGGCGAGGTCACCAACTGGGGTGCCGAAATGGGTCCGCCGCATCTCCTGCAGCGCCGCGGCTGGCGTCGTGACACGTTGAAGATCGGCGAGGAGATCACGGTGAACGGATCGCTGGCCAAGAACGGCAGCAAGCGGGTGAACGCGAGACAGGTCGTGATGACGGCGACAGGCGCGCGACCGGGTGAAAC
Organism: uncultured Acidobacteriota bacterium; assembly: GCA_963772955.1. Lineage (GTDB taxonomy): Bacteria > Acidobacteriota > Vicinamibacteria > Vicinamibacterales > UBA2999 > Gp6-AA40. The sequence goes on from CAVYZF010000004.1 coordinate 524,931, forward strand.
ACTCGACGCTGCATCGAGTCAGGGCGGCCCGAGCGCGAACCAGTAAGAGCCAATTGGTGAAGGAGCGGATATGAGAGCGCACATCCTCGGCGGTCTGATTGTTTCCTGTGTACTCCTGGCCACGGGAACTGCCCTGGCTCATCACTCGTTTGCCGCGGAGTTCGACGCGAACAAGCCGATCACGTTGAAGGGTCGCGTCACCAAGGTCGAGTGGACCAACCCGCACGTCTGGTTCTACATCAACGTCAAGGACGAGAAGACGGGCGAGGTGACGAACTGGGGCGCCGAGATGGGGCCGCCGCACGGTCTGCAGCGCCGCGGCTGGCGTCGCGAAACACTCAAGATCGGCGAAGAAGTCACCGTCGTCGGATCGCGCGCCAAGAACGGCAGTAACCGCATGAACGCACGTCAGGTCACCATGACGTCAACTGGCGGCCGGCCGGGTGAGACGCTCGATGCCGTGTCGAGTCAGGGTGGGGCGAACCCGTAGAACAAAGAAACTAAGAAGTTCGAATTTCCAGGTTCTCGGTGCTGGGTTCGTGTTCAGGTTCGCGGGGTGTCGCGAACATCGAACTCGGAACCGGGAACTCAGCACTTCGAACTCAGAACCGAACCTGAACACGAACCGAGAAGCCAGAACCACGAAGTTCGAACTACTTGTTCACTGAGGTCCCTCTTATGCGCCACTGCCTTACCCTGTGCGGAGCCGCCGCGTTGTTCCTCTCTCCTGTTCTCGGAGAGTCACTTCGCGGCCAGGAGCAGCAGCAACAGCCGCAGCGTCCGAGCGTGCAGGTCGGCGTTCCCGATGGACGCGGCGCCGCGCCGGCAAATCCAGCCGGCGGACGCGGGCGTGCGGCAGGGCCTCCAGCAGCGCCCGCACCTCGCAACGCGGATGGTCGCGCGATCTTCTGGACACCTGGCAAGAAGGGCGTGTGGCTGCCTGGCGGCGGTGGCGGCGCGACTGTGGAGTCAGCCGGTATTCCTTTCCAGCCGTGGGCCAAGGCAGTCTACGCCGACCGCCTTGAGAATCAGCTCGAACCGCACACGCGGTGCAAGCCGTCAGGTGGCGTTCGTCAGTTCCTGACGCCGTACGGTGTCGAGATGGTCGAGCTCCCCGAACTGCAGCGCGTCTTCATCTTCGACATCGGCGGTCCACACACCTATCGCACGATCTACATGGACGGCCGTTCACATCCGGCAGACTTCACACCCGCCTTCTACGGCCACTCGATCGGCTGGTGGGAGGGCGACACGCTCAGCGTCGAGACCACGGGCTTCAACGAGGGCTTCTGGATCGATCGTCGCGGACTGCCGACGACGGAGAAGCTGCGGACGCTCGAGAAGTTCACGCGCACCGACTCGTTGACGATCGCGTACGAATTGACGATTGACGATCCCGGCGCCTACACCGCACCGTGGACGACGAAGATGAACCTGCGCTGGGAAGACGGGACCGAACTGTTCGAATACGTCTGCCAGCAAGCCAACTACGCGCACAACCTGATGCTGGGCGCATACGAGGCGGTCGACCGAACCACAATCACGGTGCCGTAACCCCACGATGAGAAACCTCTGTTCGCTGCTCGCTGCGTCGCTTCTATTCCTGTCACCGGCGCTCGTCATTCCACTTCGAGGGCAGCAACAGCCTGCGCAGCCCACTCCCCCGAGCGTCCAGGTCGGCGTGCCTGAAGGACGCGGCGGTGGTGGAGGTCAACAGGGCGGCGGTGAGGGTCGCGGTCGCGAAGCCGGGCCCTCGAAGCCGACACCGCGCAATGCGAGTGGACACGTCCTCATCAACAACACCCCGACTGACAAGGGTGTGTGGCTGCCGCGTGGCGTCGCACCCAATCCGCTTGGCTTGAAGGATGTGCCGTTCCAGCCGTGGGCCAAGGCCGTCCTCACCGATCGCGAAGCCAACGAGCTCGAGCCGCACACTCGCTGCAAGCCGTCGGGCGTACTGCGTCAGTTCCTGACGCCATATGGCGTGGAGTTCGTCGAACTGCCGGATCTGCAGCGCGTGTACATCTTCGACATCGGCGGTCCGCACACCTATCGCACGATCTACATGGACGGCCGCGCACATCCGGAACAGATCGACCCGAGCTACTACGGGCACTCAATCGGCTGGTGGGACGGCGACACGCTCGTCGTCGACACCACCGGATTCAACGAAGGCTTCTGGATGGATCGCGAGGGGCGGCCGCATACCAATCAGCTCCACACCCTCGAGAAGTTCACGCGCACGAACTTCGACACGCTGCGGTATGAGCTGACGGTTGACGACCCCGGCGCCTACACGGCGAAGTGGGGCGGTGCGACGAATCTTCGGTGGGAATCGGGAACTGAGCTCTTCGAGTACGTCTGTCAGCAGTCGAACTACGCCGGCAGCCTGATGCTCGGAACACACGAGAGCGTCGACCGCACGACCGTCGCAGTCCCGTAGCGGCGGGTCTTTAGACCCGCCGTGGATCAAGGCGCGTCTAAAGACGCGCCTCTACGGAACGCTCGTTCGCGGTCAGCGCGAGCGCAACGCCGCCAATCACGATCGCAGCCGACAGCACCACACGCGGCGAGATCGGCTCACGCAGGAAAACCACTCCTCCCGTCACGGTAATCACCGGGACGAGCAACTGAACCAGCGCGGCGCGCGTGGCTGTCAGCCCACGCAGCGCCGAGTACCACACCGCGTAACCGAGGCCCGTCGTCACCGCACCAGACAGGATCGCCAGGATCGCTCCGCGCATCTCGATGTGCTGAAACCTGAGCGCAAGCACGCTGACGATGAGCAGCAGTGGCAGCGTGCGAATGAAGTTGCCACCGTTCTGGCCAACAGGATCCACTGCGTCGCGCCCCTGTATCGAGTAGAGCGCCCACCCGACTCCCGCGATCGCCATTAGCCCCGCACCAAGTGGTGATGGTGCCGCGATCCCGGGAAAAAGCAGGTAGACGAGACCGGCAATGGCAACGAGCAACCCAATCCATTGCCTGGCTCGCGGCCGTTCGCCTTCGACGAGGGCCCCGCCGATCATCGTGACCTGCACGGTGCCGAAGAGAATCAGCGCGCCCGTACCGGCGGTCAGCAACCCATATGCGTACGAGAACGGGATCGCGTACACGAAAAGAATTACAGCTGACATCCACGAGCCTTGCGTCCAGACGCTGCCGCGCTGTGTGACGACGGTGATGAGCCAGAGGCAGAGGGCGCCTGCGATAATTCGAATCGTCGAGAACGACGCGGCATCGATCGCTGCAGGGCCGAGAGCCATGCGACAGAGAATCGAGTTACCCGAGAAGGCGACGAGCGCGAGCGCGGTGAGGGCGGCTATGCGCACGCGTCAGGCGCGTTCCTTCTTCCACGCGGCGAGCGCCGCGCGGACGAGCTGACGCAGGCCCGGCGTCTCGAGATCGTCTGCCGTCTTGATCACCACGTGGCGATTGGCTTTTCCGGATCCTTGCAGCAGCTTCTTCGGATCTGGCAGCGACGTGCCGCGAGCGACCCCCAGCTTCACACCCTGCTTGCTGACCGTGATGTAGCTGACCACGCCTTTGTAGCCGGGTTCGTAGCCGTACGTGAGGTACGGACCGGTGGAGTCGACGGTCTCTTTCACCTTCGGCAACACGTCCATCATCAGCGCGCGGGCGGCACGCGCGAGCGACTGCACCTCGCGTGGATACGGCGCAAGGAGCTCCTTCAGCGTGCGCGTCGCCGGTGTGGCCTTCGCTGAGGCACTCTTTTTCGTGGCCTTCGCACTCTTCGTGACCTTCGTGCCACGCGCAGGCTTCGGGCGTGATGGTCCCTTTGCGACCGCGTGACGCCAGGCGATGGTCATGGCTTCCCCGACCGCGTCCTCGTCTGCTGCCTCGAGGTGAACGCGAGTCGCACCCTGCAATCCCCACGTGCCGTTCACCATCGAGAATACGGACGGGTGTACGCGAATGAACTCCTGCTGCATATCACCTGGAGGCAGCGACACCATGCCCATGCGCTCGTCGTGCGTCAGCGTCGCGAAAATGCGATTCCCGACTCGAAAATCGGGATGGTCCATGTGCGAGCTCTCGACGGCGCCTTCCATTCCAAGCGCGATGCGGCGGAAGTCGTTCGCGGTCATTCGGCAGCCATTATCGCCGCGACGCGTTCCGCCGCGCGCAAGAGCAGCGCATCGTTGCCGTGCGCGGCGGTGAGCTGCAAGCCGAGTGGCAAATCACTCCCGACTGGCATTGGAATCGAAATCGCCGGCGTCCCCAGCGCCGTCCACGGCGAGTTCATCGTCGGATCGCCGGTTGAGCCGAGACCTGAAGGCGCCGGCCCGGTCGCGGCGGGAACCGCAATCACCGGCGTGGACTGGAACAACTCCGCCATTTTCTGCCTGCAGGCATCGATATGCCGGCGAGCCCCATCGTAGCGGGACTCCGGGATCTCCCGTCCCGCTCGAACCAGGTCGGCAAGATCCGCGAGCCGGTCCGCATGCTCCTCGAAGCGCTGCTGGTGAAACCGCGCCGCCTCGTAGCTCATCACGACGTGCGCGGCGTCCGCCAGCCTGGCGAGCATGCCGGCGATGTTGATGAAGCGCACGGACACGCCCCCCTGCTGCGACGTCACGAGCGCCTGGTTGAACGCATTGGCCATCGGCATTTCAACTGTTGGCGTCGGGCTGGGTGCACCCAGCACGTTGACGTCCGCCCCGGCGCTGTCACGTCCGAGCGCGCGCCAGAGTACGCGCATGTCCTCCGGCGTATGCGTGAAGAAGCCGAGCGTGTCGAGGCTCTTCGCGAACGGCAGCACACCTTTCATCGAGAACGCACCGAAGGTCGGCTTGAACCCGGTGACGCCGCAGTACGACGCCGGCCGCAGCACCGAGCCCTTTGTCTGCGTGCCGAGCGCAAGCGGCACCATGCCGGCAGCGACGGCAGCCGCTGATCCGCTCGAACTTCCACCAGGCGTGTGCTCGACGTTGCGCGGATTGCGCGTGGGTCCCGGCGTCATATACGCGAACGCCGTCGTGTGGGTCTTGCCGAGGAGAATGGCGCCGCGGCTCTTCAGCTCGGTGATGATGTCGGCATCCTCGACGCCGACGCGACCCCGGTAGATCGCCGAACCGTACTCAGTGGCGAGTCCGCGCGTCTCGATGATGTCCTTCGCGCCGAACGGAATCCCGCTCAGCGGCCCTGTGGCCGTCGCGGATTGAGGGCTGATCTGCACCCACGCATGGATCCGCGGGTCTTTGAGTGCGATGGTCTCCAGACACTTCGCGAGCGCGCGGGATCGTGCTTCAAATGAAGCACTGACCCATTCTGCTAGCCGTTCCGGGCTCGAGGCGGACACAAGCGACTCCGACGACTCTGGCGGCTCATTGTCGCGCAGATGCGCCAGCGCGCGCCATCCATTCGCGAACCACCTCGGCAAATCGCTGCGGCTCTTCGAAGAACGTCTGATGACCGCTCCGTTCGAAAACGTGCTGTGTGGCGTCAGGCAGCGCCTCGACGATGCCGCTCCACATCGTGTACGGGGACACGTAGTCGTAGCGCCCGTGCGCGAGGAGAATCGGCACGCACAGCGATGACATGTCGACAGTGACATCCCAGTCCGCAGTCAGCGGCCCGAGCACGCGTTCGAAGAGCCTCGGCTTGAAATCGGCCTCGGCGAAGAGCGGCAGCGCGTCGAAGCGAGGGTCGAAGAAACGCATCGGCGTCTGCGCGAAGACCGCCTGCGTCGGCGGCGTGCCCGGCGGGAGCTTCGCGACGTTCTCTCGCAGGATCGTCTTTCGCTCCTCCGATCCATCCGCCTCGAAGAACGCGGTGCCGGCCTGGACTAACTTCGGGACATCACCCGCCGGAGGTGTCCCCGCCGCGATGACATGCGACACAGTACCCGGGCAGCGCCGGCCGTACTCGATGGCGAGCACGCCGACGATCGAATAGCCAAGAACGACAACACGCTCGGCGCCCTCATGTGTGCGCACCGCTTCGAGGTCTGACGCGAGCACGTCGAATGTCAGATCGCCCGGATCGCCCGTCGACTTCCCTCCCCCGCGCAGGTCAACGTAGATGAACTTGAAAGAGTCGGTCAGCGGTGGAGGCGTCATACGCTCGAATTGCTTCGTCCCGAGGATGCACGGCACGATGCAGGGAACGCCGGTTCCGCGCGTGGAGTAGAACAGCTCCGCGCCATCGACAGATACGACCATGGCAGCTCCTCTCGCCCGGGATCCGGGATCCGGGATCCGAAACTCAGTTAGATGATGTCGAGCAGGATGTCTGCGGCCTGCTCGCACTGCGTGCGCGAGACGTCCAGATGCGTCACCAGACGAATCGTTCGGGGACCAAAAGCGATGATGAGAACACCGCGATCGCGGGCACGCGCGACGATGGTGGGCGCGTCGGGCGCGTCTGCGGTGACAGTGAACACGATGATGTTCGTGTGAACGGCGTCGGCATCCAGTATGACACGAGTGTTGGCGCAGAGCCGCTGCGCGATCAGGGCCGCATTGGCGTGATCGTCGGCGAGCCGATCCATCTGGTGATCGAGCGAGTGGATGGCAGCCGCCGCGAAGATGCCGACCTGCCGCATCGCTCCGCCAAACATCCGGCGATGGCGGAGTGCGGCGTCGATCACCGTCCGCGCGCCAGCCAGCATCGATCCTCCCGGTGCGCCAAGCCCTTTCGAGAACGCCACTGAAACAAGATCGAACGGCGCCGCGAGATCGGCAGGAGGTCGTCCGCTCGCGACCGCGGCATTCCACAATCTCGCGCCATCCAGATAGCTTGCAACGCCGTGTTGCTGCGCGGCAGCACAGATCCGGTGTGCTGCATCGTGCGGAAACACCACGCCGCCGGAACGGTTGTGTGTGTTCTCGACCTGGACGAGCGTCGTCGGCGGCAGCAGCATGTGTCCGCGCGGATTGCGCGCCGCGAGAAACTCGTCGGCCGTGAAGACGCCACGGTTTCCGATCTCTGTCAGTTGAACACCCGCGTTCGCACCTGCCCCACCGGTTTCGTGCCACACCGCGTGCGATTCGCGACTGACGACGACGTGATCGCCGGGGCGCGTGAGGACACGCAACGCGACCTGGTTCGCCATTGTGCCGGTCGGGAGCCACAGCGCCGACTCCTTTTCAAGAAGCGCGGCCACGCGCTCCTGCAGCGCGTTGATCGTCGGATCTTCACCGAACTGATCGTCGCCGACGGGCGCAGAGGCCATCGCCTCTCGCATCGCGGGTGTCGGGCGTGTGACGGTATCGGACCTGAGATCGATGGGCGACGACATGAGCTGCGTCAGTGCGCGCGGAGGAACTCGATGACTTTCTGATTAAAGACCTCTGGCTGCTCCCAGTACGTCGAGTGTCCGACCTCAGGAACGACCAGCGATTGCGAGTTCCTGATCCGCGCAGTGAAGAGACGCAGCACTGCTGGTGGCGCATAGAGATCGGCATCACCCGTCAGCAGGAACGTCGGCACTGAAATCGACTCCAGCAACGAGAACGTCAATCGATTGCGGAAGGTCTGCGCTGGCGCCGGCGTGCCTTCCGGTCGGCTCTGTTTTTCCAACTCCAGCCACCGCGCGCTGCCGGTGGGATTGGCCGCGCGATACGACGGCCCCAACTCGCGGACGTCGGGAGGCAGCGCGTTGAACGGCGGCGGCCGCAGCCGTCGTCCCAGTTCGAGGTACTCCTCGTCCTGCACTCCTCCGATGCTGTTGGCCACGACGAGACTTCGCAGGCGCTGAGGGAATGACACCGCGAAGTCGAGCGCGACGATGCCTCCTGCTGCGGTGCCCACGAGATGAACACGATCGAGCTTGAGATGGTTGACCAGCCCAAGGAGATCGTCCGCACCTGTTCCTGGCTGTGGGCCTGCGGGATCGACCGTCGAGCGTCCGAAGCCGCGTCTGTCATATGCGATCACGCGATAGCCGGCCGCGGTGAACGCGGGCACCTGGTACTCCCACACACGACGGCTACCGGTTGCGGCATGGACGAACACGACGGCGGCTCCGTTGCCGCCGGTGTCGCTGTACGAGAGGTGCACGCCAGGCAGGTCGGCCTGAGCCTCGCGTGGCGGAGCCTGCGCGAACGCCGTCGCGAGGGCGAGGGACGTGAGTCCCGCAGCGGCTGTGACGATCGCTCGGTTCAACCAGACTCCTACTTGGCGAGGTGCTCTGTCGACTTCTCGTTCTCGTTGCAGATGAACTCGATCATCTCCGAATCGACCAGGATCTTCTGGTTGACGCGAACGGTGAACGGCTTCGTGTACGCCTTGGGATCGTCGATCGTGATGTCGATCTCGAGCGTGCCGAAGTTCGGACGACGGAAGCGTTCGGTCATCTTGAGCGCCTCGGTATAGGGACTGCCGTTGACGTCGAGCCAACCGGCGCGCTCGTCGCCGCGGAAGTTGGTCGTCTCGACGACGAGCGTGTCGCCTTCGTACCATCCGCGCGAGTAGCCAAACCACCACGGTGTCGGATCGTTGTTGGGCGCCGGCCGTCCATCCATGTAGATGTAGCGCAGCCCGTAGTTCGACTCGTACGTGATGAGGATCAGATTCTTCGTCTGCACGATCTGTCGTGGCTGCGGATGGTTGTGGTACTGCATCAGGCCGATCGGCAGACACCACACATCCGGGTTGTCCTTGCTGTTGTCCGCCATGCGCTTCTTCTTCAGTTCCGCCGCCCATGGCTGGAGCGGAAGCGGATAACCGCGGCCCGCGACTTCGAAGAACTGTGACACCGGAGTCGCGTTCGGATCCGGTGGCGGCGCAGGCGTCGGTGCGGCGCCGCGGCCTCGACCGCCGCCCCCACCGCCACCAAACACGATGTCCCAGATGCCGGAGAAGTCGACCTTGCCGTCCGCGGTCCGCGGCGCGGGCGCCGTCAGATTGGGTTGGCCGTCAGCCAGCCGCGGTACGTCGGGCGTCGTGTACCTGGGCCATTGTGCGGAGACAGTCGTGGTCACGACCGCGACCAGGATACCGAGGACAATCTTCCCGACCACCGATCTCATTCACCCTCCAGCTCGTTCGGAATCTCGTGCCGCACTCGAGGCAACCGAGTGGCGGCCTAGATCATAGACGAGGAGGGGGCGCTCTACTGTTTCCGGTAGATGGCGACGTTGCTCTCGAGAATGCCCTGGTTCTCCTGGCGGAACGTGATCGTGAGCGTCCGGCCATCCTCGGAGATCGTGCGGCGCGCTGTTCCAAACACACGGCCCGCGTGTGAGAGGACGGCCTCCGCCGTGCGCGCATCGACGCGTTTGAGACGGATCGTGTCGTAGGCCGGAGTGCCCATTACCGGATACTCGCGATCGAAGTCGGCTCGATACTCGATGACTTCCTCACGCCCGTCGTCGCGGCGCCGGCGGATGGTGCCCTTCATGCCTTCGTTGTCGCGGACGTATGTGCGGACCTCGCTGCGCGGTGGAGGGCCGGGTGTGTACCTGGACTTGACCAGATCGAGCTGCCAGGAACCGAGCAGGAGATCCTGCTCTGCCGCCGCCGATTGCGCGCGCAACCGGCCGTCCGGGCTGAAGAAGCTCGCGGTCGCGGCC
>CAVYZF010000005.1:0-469710 GCA_963772955.1 uncultured Acidobacteriota bacterium
TAAATGGTCACCATGACTCCGTCGAGTCGTCGTCGCTTTCTCGCGAAGCTGGGTGGGACAGGCGCCATGCTGGCGACTGGATCGTGGTTGGATGCGATCGGATATGCGCAAGGCGTCCGCGGTGCCGCGCGTGCGCTCATCCAGCAGCCGCGCGTGCGCACCGATGTCGATCGCCGGGTTCTCGGCGCCTTTCTCGAACATCTCGGGAGGGCGGTCTACACAGGCGTCTATCAGCCGGGATCGCCACTGGCCGATTCGAGCGGCTTCCGCAGCGACGTGGTGCGAGAGGTCAAGGACGCCGGCGTGCCAATCGTCCGCTATCCGGGCGGCAATTTTGTCTCTGGGTACAACTGGCTGGACGGCGTGGGGCCGAAGCAGCAGCGGCCGACCGTGCTCGAACGAGCGTGGAACTCGATCGAGACGAATCAGTTCGGCACCAACGAGTTCATCGACTGGTGCCGGATGGTCGGCACCGAGCCGCTGCTGGGAATGAACTTCGGCACCGGCTCTGCGGAGATGGCCGTCGCTTACGTCGAGTACTGCAACTACGACCGCGGTACCAAGTGGAGCGATCTCCGTCGCTCGCATGGCTTCGAGAAGCCTCACAACGTGCGCTACTGGTGTCTCGGCAACGAGATGGACGGGCCGTGGCAGATCGGGCAGATGCAGGCGCGCGAGTACGGGCGCAAGGCGCGCGATGCGGCGCGCCAGATGCGCGTGATCGACAGCAATGTGCAGCTGATCGCCTGCGGGTCGAGTGGCACGAACATGCCCCAATACCTGATCTGGGACCGGGAAGTCCTCGAAGAGTGCTACGACCAGGTCGACGGCATTTCGCTACACGCGTACTACGGCAACACGCCAGCGTTGACGCGCAACAGCACGGCGCGCTATCTGGCGATGAACCTCGACATGGATCGTCAGATTCGCGAAATCGCGGCCGTCTGCGACTACGTGCAAGGCCTGCGGCGATCGAGTAAGCGGCTCTGGCTGTCCTTTGACGAGTGGAACGTATGGTATCGGGCGCGAAGCGGCGACGCCGTGGACGGGAGGCGGCAGGTTGCGCCGAAGCTGCTCGAAGAGGTTTACAACCTGGAGGACGCGCTGCTCGTTGGCGGCTTCGTGAACACGCTTCTGCGCAACGCCGATCGCGTGCGCATCGGCTGCATCGCGCAGCTGGTGAACGTCATCGCGCCGCTCGTGACCAACGATACGGGAGTGCTGCGCCAGAGTACCTGGTTCCCCTATACCTGGGCGCTGCGGTACGCGCGCGGGCGGGTGCTCGACCTGCGCGTCGAGTCCGAGACCTATCCCATCACCGCTGCTGGACTGCAGGCCGACTTCGCGCGCAACGACCAGGTGCCGTTCGTGGATGTCGTGGCCACGCTGGATGTGCAGGCGGGACAGGCGTGCCTGCTGATGCTCAATCGCGACCTGGATGGCGAGCGCGAGCTTGCGCTGGAGTGGCGCGACATCACCCCGACACGTGTCCTCGCCTGCGAGACATTGACCGGCCCGGATCTGAAGGCGTTCAATACCTTCGAACAGCCGCGACGCGTTGCGCCGCAGCGGCTGGAACCGCCTGCCGCTGGCGCGCGCATGACGTTCAAGCTGCCCGCACGCTCCTATACGGTCGCGCAGTTGGCCACGACCACGTGAGCGGTTCGGTCCAGCCCTGAAATCGAGGCTAACGAGACTTTCCGAACAACTCGCCTCCGTCGATGACGGTGGCCTTGGTGGGCCCGTAGCCGCTGATCGCGACCCACGTGTCCTCGTCAAGCGCGCCGTCGTAATGCGGGCCGCCCTTGGGATGCCGCATGAAATCGCCTGGTTTCAGAGGGACAGTCTCCTTCGGCCTGAAGACTTCTCCCTCGTCGGTGTACCACGTCCCTCTGAGCACGATGATGTACCGCTCGTCAGGGTGATAGTGCGGGCGGCTCATGACGCCGGGGGGGAAGTGGTTGATCGTCAAGTAATAGCCAGGCTTCGAAGGATCGCCTTCAACGACCGCGGTTTCGACACCGAGCGTGTTGCCCTCAGTCGGTCGCCACGTGAGTTTCTCGAATTCCACACGGACGAACGGCCGCTCGGGAAATCCCGTCGGCAGCGTCACCGTTCCGGACGAAGCAGCGGCTCCAGACACAGGCGCGGGCGCGGCGGTTTCGTTCGCGTTGGGCGCCGGTGACGAGGCGCCCCGGCAACCGATCAGGAATACCGCCGCCAGAACCGCAATCGAGAGTCGCATCAGTCAGCCTCGAACATGTGTGCCTGATAGGGGAACCCGTTCATTGCCAGACGGCACGAGCGCAGACCTTCCTGTCCGCCGAAGCTCGCGAGATGCCAGGTTTGCCGCGGGACGTACACAACGTCGCCTTCGTCCGCTTCGAATTCCGCCAGCCCTTCGATCTTGTAGCGGATCTTGCCGAGCATGATCAGCCAGAACTCGCCACCTTCCTCGTGATAGTGCCCGTTGTTGCCGGGCTGCGGCTTTTGATACGGACCCATGATGATGTTGGCGAAGCTGCGATCGTCGGTGACGAACGCGCCGCCTCGCTCCTGGCCGGCCACGACCTTGTTGAAATCGACGACTGGACGGTTCTGTGAATCGAGCTCGCCCTTCCCGCCGGTCACGCGCGTTGGCACGTAGTCGAAACCCTTCACCGGCGCCGGCGTCTCGTCCATGGGATACAGCTTGCGCGCGCGGGTCACGTTCACTTCGAAGCGGAGCGCCGGATCGGTGCCCACGTTCTCGATCTGATAGAACGTGCGATACGGCACTTGCACCATGAAGCCTTTGGTGGCGACGACGGGCTCACGGCCTTCGACGGTGAAGCGCAGCGTGCCCGCCTGCACGATCCACCACTCACGCGTGTCTCCGTTCATACGCCGCGGTGTCTTCTTGCCGGGCCCCATCGAGATCCACTGCGCGAACAGGCTTTCATCGTCGACGATCGTCTCGGCCCAATCGGCGTGGCCCTTGTGCCGCGCCAGCACGTCGCCGAGCTTGATGTGTGGCTTGTGGACGCCCGTCCACCCGGCCGACTTCGCCTTCGGTGACAGGACCATCAGTGGGGCATTGGGGTTCGCGGGTGGCCTTGCCGCGGCGCCGGTTGGTGTTTGCCCGCGTGACGGCGCGCCGGCCGTTGCAACGAACACGGCCAGTCCCATCGCCCAGTAGCGCCACATGTAATGCCGCGGTTGGAATTGATTCATCTCGCCTCCTGAAGTCTGGAGCATGCTGGCCTCTACTTACCACGGCCTGGCAGCCCGATCACTGGCTCCTCATCGGGCGGGGGCGTGTTGTCTCCGCGCCCGCGGCCGGCAGGCGCCGCGCCTCGACCCGCGCCGCCGCCGCGCGCTGGTGGCGTCCAGCCATCACGCGCAGGTCCGTTCTGAACCATGCGCGTGTCGGCACTGAGGACGTAGCCGTTCAAATACTGCGCGCCGGCGTTGCCGAAGTACTTGCCGTACTTGAGCGCGGCGTCGTGCACCTTCACCAGCGCGTCCTGGTAGCGCGGATCGTTCTGCGGCCAACCGGAGAAGCTCGAGAGATCGTTGTTGCCTATCAGCAGGACGTCAACGCCGTGCGTGGCGGCGATTTCCTCCGCGTTCGCCACGCCCTCGAGCGTTTCGATCATGACGGTGACGAGCATGTTGTCGTTGACAGTCGCGCGATAGTTGACCCCAGGCCAGACCTGTCCGAACGAGCCGCCACCCGAACTCCGGCGACCGAACGGCGGATAGCGCGAGAACCGCGCCGCATCGCGCGCCTCGAGCGCATCGTCCACCGTCGGCACGATGATGCCGATTGCACCGAGGTCGGTCGCTTTCTGAATGCTCGATTCAAGCGCATCGGGCATGCGGATCATCGGCGCCGCGCCGACGCCGGGGCACGCCAGGATCATCCTGCGCACCTCGTCGTACGACATCGTGCTGTGCTGCATCTCGAACCAGATGTAGTCGTAGTGCTTGGCGACCTCGCAGTAGAAATCCGCGTTGAACGTCGAGATCGTGTAACTCGTGATCTGCTTGTCCTGGAACAGCAGTTCCTTGGCCTTGTTGTAGAACGGCCGCGGCGTCGCCGGGTTGATCAACGCTTTCACCTGCCAGCCCCAGCCGCGCGCATCGGGTTTTGCGGGCGTGAGCGTTCCGCCAAGCAGAGGGGCGTTGGTTGTGCCCGGCGCGGCTCCGCCCGTTCGTGCGCTACCCTGCTCGGCCTGGAGCACGATGGCGAGGCTCACGGCGATGCAGGCCGCTACGGCAACATGCAGGCACTTCATTTCACACTCCCTTCCGTGATGGAGGCGACGGTATCGGCGCAGCGTGACGCGCCGAAGCGGTCAGCTCGCCAGCGACGCGCAAGAATACCACTCGGCTTCGACTGGATCTCTCCACCCGGGGACCGCCTTCGTAAGACATTCCACAACTCACCGCAAGCGTTTCCGGGTTGCGATTCTTCGCAGCGCCGTCTAGCCTGTCTGGGTGGAGCTGCGGCATCTGCGGTACTTCCTGGCGGTCGCGGAAGAACTGAATTTCACGCGCGCCGCGACCCGACTGAACACGTCGCAACCGTCGCTCAGTCAGCAGATCCGCCAGCTCGAGGTGGAGGTCGGCGTTGCGCTGCTCGATCGGAGCCGTCACCACGTCGCGCTGACGGGCGCCGGCCGCGCCTTCTTGCGTGAGACGAAAGACATCCTCGGTCGTGTCGAGCATGCGAGCCGACTCGCGAAGCAAGCCGCCGGAGGGCGCGCCGGCGATCTGTCGGTAGGAACCTTTCCGGCGGCCGACGTCCGAATCCTTCCGCCATTGCGCCCGCTCGTTGCCACGCACCTCCCTCACCTTCGCCTCCTCCTGCACAGCAAGTACGCCGTCGAACCGGTCACGGGACTGCGAACGGGGGCGCTTGACGTGGCGTTCATGCGCGGGCCGCTGGACGTCGAGGGACTCGAGGTCATCGATCTCGTGCGCGAGCAGATCGTCGTCGTCCTGCCGGCGCACCATGCATTGGCCAGACGCAAACGCATCCCGGTGCACCTGCTGCACGATCTGCCGTGCATCACGATGGATCGGGCGCTTGCGCCCGCGCTGCACGATGTGATCGCCTCCCTCTACCAGCAGGCGCGTATCCGCATGCAGGCCGTTTCGAGCGCCGACAATGTGCTCGGCCACCTTCAACTCGTGCAGGAGGGGTTTGGATTCGCGCTGCTTCCTGATTCGGTCGGCGCGCTGTTGCCCCCTGGCGTCGTTCTCAAGCCACTCGCCCACGACCCTGTCCCGACGGTGTCGATTGTCATCGCGTGGAAGGCCGGCAATCCCTCACCGCTCGTGCGCACCTTCGTCGATCTCGTCCAGCAGTCGGTGCCGAACGGGAAAGACGTCACACGTCTCACGGGCCGGCGCAGAAAGTCTTAGTCGCTCCGACACCGGATCGCTACACTTCGACCGCAAGATGTCCGGCGACAACACGCCTTCACAGGGCCCGCTGGCAGGCCTGACCGTGCTCGATCTCACGCTGGCGCTCGCGGGGCCGTTTGCCACGTTCCTGCTGGCTGGTCTCGGCGCACGCGTCATCAAGATCGAGAACCCCGAGTCGCCCGATCCGTGCCGGCAGAATCCCCCTTACCTTGGGCGCGACGGCGTGTCGCTCGGCCGCACGCACGCGGACGATGTCTCGGTGTCGGCGCTGAACAGGCTTCGGGGCAAGTACGGCGTCACGCTCAATTTGAAACAACCTGGCGCACGTGACGTGTTTGCCCGATTGCTGCGCCAGGCCGACGTCGTCGTGGAGAACTTCAGCGCGGGAACGCTCGAGCGGCTCGGCGTCGGGTATTCGTTCGCACGGTCGCTCAACCCGCGTGTGATCTACTGCTCGATCTCCGGCTTCGGGGCGGCGCAAGCCCCAGGGACCGGCAAGGCCATGGACACCATCATCCAGGCACTGAGTGGCCTGATGATGACGTCCGGCGCGCCCGAGGAGCCGCCGGTCCGCGTCGGCGTGCCGGTCGCGGATCTGTTGGCGCCGGTCTTCGGCGTGGTCGGCATTCTCGCGGCGCTCCGGCAACGCGAAGCCACCGGCACCGGCCAGCACGTGGACGTCTCAATGCTCGGCGTCTTGACGTCGCTCGTTGCCGCCGAGCCCTTCGACCTGCTCGAGGCGTGCGGACTTCCTCAGCGCACCGGCCGCGTTGTCCCGCGTCTGACGCCGTTCGGCATCTACGAGTCGGCCGACGGCCACGTGGCGATCTGCGCGCCGACGGAGCAGTTCGCCCGCGACGTCTTCGCCGCCATCGGGCACCCCGAGTTCGAACACGACCCGCGCTTCGCGACGCGCGATGCCCGTGTCGCACACGTCAACGAGATCAATGCTCACATCGAGACATTCACGCGCACGCTTCCGACGGCCGAACTTCTGCCGTTGCTGGAACGACACCGCGTGCCGGCGGCAGAAGTGCGTTCTCCTCGCGAGGCCGTCCGCGACCCGCGCGTGCAGGCTCGTGGTGAGACCGTGCCGCTGGAGCACCCGAAGTTCGGGAGCGTCGCCGACGTGGTCGGCATGGGCGTCCCGATTACCTTTTCAGACGCGAGCGCGGGATGCATGCGGCCGGCGCCGTCCGTCGGCCAGGACAACGCGCTCGTCTACGGCGACTGGCTTGGATACGGTTCTGCCGGCGTGGAGCAGCTGCGGTCCGCCGGCATCATCTGAGATACGCGCGTGGACGAGCCCTGCGTCGTTGCCTCGTGGCCCTCGGTTCCGGTCGAGATCGTCCGGGCAGCGGGCTTCCGCGCGGTGATGATTCGTGGAGCCTCCGCCCCGACGCCTGCGGCCGACGTGCATCTCGAGCCCGGCATCTTCCCAAGCCGGCTTCGATGGCTGGTCGAAGATGCTCTGACAGGACGTCTCGCTCATGCGGCGCGCATCGTCATCCCACGCACATCCGACGCCGACTACAAGTGCTTTCTCTATCTGCGTGAGTTGGTGCGCAGGGGGGTGATGACTGCGCTCGCGCCCGTCGTCTTGTTCGATCTGCTGCAGTCGCGCGGCCCCGACGTGCCGGCCTACGACGTCGCGCGCATGCACGCACTGCTCGACGAGCTGTCGTCGGCCTCGGGCCGGATGGCTTCCGATGACGATCTCCGCGGTGAAATCGTGCGAGCGAACGCCGCTCGGGCTGCGGCCCGGCGCCTGGTCGAACTTCGCCGCCCCGTTCCGCGCGTCGCGGGAGCGGAAGTCTTTCCATTACTCGCGGCGTTCTGGGAAATGAATCCCGATCGCTACGCGGAGATGGCGAGCGACGCTGCGACGAGGATCGCGGCGCGCCCACCGCTGGCCGGTCCACGCGTGCTGCTCACTGGAGCGCCTGTCGATGGCCACACACTACACGAAACGATCGAATCTCATGGCGCCGTGGTGGTTGACGAAGTCGGCCCTTGGGGCAGCGGCGCCGCCGGCGAGGACGTCCGGATCGACGACGATCCTGTAGCCGCGCTCGCCGACAAATATCGAGCTGACTCGATCGGTGCGCGTACACCCGTTGACGCGTTGCGCCGCTTGACGCAGAGCAGGCTCGACGAGGTCGACGCCGTCGTCGTGTCGCTGCCCCCGGACGATGCAGTGTTCGGTTGGGACTATCCGGCGCTCCGTGACGTGCTGAATGCGCGTCGCATTCCACACGTCTGTTTGCGTTGCGATCCGTACGAGCGGCCAACCCCTGCCGATCACGCAGCGCTCGACGCGATGGTGTCCGCTGCTTCGCGACTGCAGGAGGCGCGTCATGGCTGACAGCCAGCTCGAGGCGACAGTGGCGGCATCGGCGTTCCAGAAGCAGTGGTTTGCCGACCTGCGCCGCCGCGTGTTCGACGATCGTCAGCCGTATGCGCTGCTGCAGGCCGACGTGCCCTTCGAGCTGTTCGACCTCGTGGACATTCCCGCGGTCAGCAACCAGTGGTGGGCGGCGATCGTTGCCGCCAAACGCCAGGCGCCGAAGTTTCTCGACGCCATGGACGCCGACGGCCTCCATGGTGATCTGTGCCGCTACTGCAGTCTTGGCTACGCTTCCACACGCTATCCAGACGCAGGTGACTCGCCCTGGGGCGGACTGCCCACTCCCCGGCTGCTCTGCGCGCGGCTCACGTGCGACTGCATTCACCGCGTCTTCTCCTTGTGGGCCGCAACATTCGGTGCCGAACTCTTCGAGATCGATCATCCTGGCGCCGGCGATCTGCCACCTCGATGGTGGGAACTCGGCCGGCACAACTGGCGCGAGCTCGTGGAGCCGCACCGGCTTGCGTTCGTGGTCGCCACGCTGGAGAGGCTCGTCGAGCGTCTCGAGGCGATCAGCGGCCGTGCGTTGGATCGCGATGCCCTGCGCGAACGTCTCGAGCTGGTCAACCAACAGGAGGAGGTGTTCGACGCCGTGCGCCGTCTGATCGCGGCGGCGCCTGAGTGCCCGGTGCGGATGACGGAGCAGATCACCAACGTGATGGCCACGCAGTGGGTGCGGGGGAGCGAGTGGGCGCTCGCCCACGCGCGCGCGTTCCACGACGAAGTGAAGCGGCGCGTGGACGATGGCGTCGCGGCCTGCCCGGGTGAGCGCGCGCGACTGATGTGGATCGGCGCGGGCCTCTGGCACGACACCGCGTTCTACACCGCGTTCGAGGCGTCGCACCGCGCGGTCTTCGTCTGGTCGATGTACCTCGCGTTCGGCCCCGACGGCTACATCCGCTATGGCCTCGACGATCCGATGGCTGCGCTGGCCAGTCGCACGGCAAGCTTCAACGAGTACCTGCACAATCCGCCGTGGGCGGCCGAGTGGATCGTGCACCAGGCGCGCGAGCATCGGATCGACGGCGCCCTCGTCCTGCGTCCGCGCAGCATGAAGCCGGCGGGCCACCGGGCGCCTCTTCATCGAGCGTGCGCTCGAGGACGCGGGTATCCCGGTTCTGCCGATCGACGCTGACGTTGTCGACGCGCGCGGGTGGGATGCGGACGGCGCGCGCGCCGAGCGTCCGCTCGTTTCTCGACACGCGGGTCCTCCAGTGCGACGACTGTTCTCCCGGCGGCGTCGGCCAACTGGCTGCTGCCCTTCGCGGCGACGCTCATCGCGATGTTTACGCTGCAGTTGTCGAACCTCGGATTTTCGCCGCTCCTGCCGTCGATCCAGCAGGAGTTCGGCATGAGCTTCACGCAGCTCGGATTCTTCACCGGGCTGTACGGACTTCTGGCGATGCTGCTCAGCGTTCCGGCGGGAATCAGTGCGAAGCGCTTCGGAGAGAAGCATGTGCTCGGCATCGGACTGCTTGGCGTGGCCGCAGGCAGCGTGCTGCTCGGAGAGGCGTCGAGCTTCGGGTCGGCGATTGCCTTCCGGGGGCTGACGATCTTCGGCTACCGGTTTGCGTTTGTCAGCGTGCTCATCGCCATCGCGCTCACCGCGCCTCCATCGCTGCGCGGCCGTACGATGGGCGTGCTCGGCGCGACATCGGCGCTCGCATCTGTCGTTGGCGCTCCGCTCGGGGGGATGCTCGTCGGCGAGTTTGGCTGGCGCGTCGCCATCCTCGGCTACGCAGCGATGGCGGTGGTCGGCGCAACAGTGTTCTGGCTGTTTTATCGGCCGACGTCCGATGACCCGAGGGGCGCCGGCGTGCAGACAGCGCACGGCGGCGGCAGCCGGAGCGCCTTTCGCTCGCCCGTCGTGTGGATGATCGCGCTGATCGTCGGGCTCGGCGGCTTCGGGCAGTTCACCGTGACGTACTTCGTGCCGAGCGTGGCGAAGGCGTTGTACGGTCTCGACGCGACGGCGGCGGGAGTCATCATCAGCACCGGCTACATCACTGCGATCGTGGTGAATCTCGGCGTTGGCGTGCTGACCGACCGCTTCAACAAGCTCGTCGTGCTCGGTCTCGTGTTCATCATTCTGTCCGTCGCATCCGCGTCGCTGACCATAGAGAACCTCGTGACGTTCCGTGTCGCGACGGCCACGGTGATCGGCTTCGGTTTTACGGCGGCGAATCAGTTGTACGGCCTCGCCGGCTCGGTGATGCCCCGTCACGAGGCGGGTCATGCGATGGGCGTCGTCAGCCTCGGCGCCGGTTTGTTCGGATACTTCGGTCCTCAGATGCTCGGCATCCTGCGCGACCTGACCGGATCGTTTGCGGCGGGCTTCTACATGGTGGCGATCGCCGACGTCCTCACGCTGACTCTCATCGCGGCGCTCTACCGGATGACACGAGGAGCGACACACATATGAACCGCCAACTCGTGACGTGCATGTGCGCACTGATTGCGCTGACCCTCACCGTCTCGGCCCAGGTGCCGTCCGCGCGAGCCACCGGCGACCAGCGTCGGCAATATGTCTTTGCGCCGACGGGCCAGCAGATGCCGTATCGCGTCTACGTTCCGAAGACGTGGGATGGAAAAGCGTCGCTGCCAATCATCCTGATGCTGCACGGTGCCGGCGCCAACGAGGGCACGTATCTGGATCAGGCCGATGGCCTGTTGATGAAACTCGCCGAGCAGCACGGCTACATCGTGGTATCGCCGCTGGGGTTCACGCCGCTCGGTGCCTATGGCAATCCGCTTCGGCTGCCGGCGGTCTTCGGCCAGACCGCGGCGGCCGCCTCGCAGAGAGCTGCCGTCACGCCGGCGCGTCAGCGCGAGCTCAATCTCAGCGAGCTCGAGGTCATGACCGCACTGGAGATCGTCACCGAGGAATACGGCGCCGATCGCTCGCGCACATACCTCGCCGGTCACTCGATGGGCAGCGGCGGCGCGTGGCACCTGGCGGCCCGGTATCCCGAGCGCTGGCGTGCAGTGGCGCCGATGTCGGGGCCGTTCGTCGACGAGGCGACGTATCCGTTCGAGCGGATCAAACGACTGCCGATCTTCATGACCGAGGGCACCGGCGCGACGCCGTCGCTCGAGGGCAGCCGCGTGCTGGCGCGTTACATGCGGGAGCGCGGTTTTGCGTTCGAGTACCTCGAGGTGGATGGTAACCACGGCAGCATGGTGCCGATGGTGTGGCCGCGCATCTTCGAGTTCTTCAACCGTCAAGGGCGGTAGGACGACTCATGTCAATCGACTTCACCCGCGCGATCATCGGTATCGGACTGCTGGCGATCGCCGGTGACGCCGTCGCACAGGTGCCGCAGGAGATCCGCCTGTGGCCGGGCAAAGCTCCGGGCTCAGAGAGTTGGATCCTGCCTGAAGCGACGACGACCTCACCGACGGGCGACCGGACGATCACGAATGTCAGCGATCCGACGGTGACCGTCTTCCTTCCAGCAGCGGCGAGCGCAACTGGAACCGCCGTAGTCGTCGCTCCCGGCGGAGCACTGCGACTCCTCGGCTGGGACAATGAGGGCGTCAAGGTCGCGCAGTGGTTGAACAGCAAAGGTATTGCGGCGTTGGTGCTGAAGTACCGGACACTGCAAACGATGCCCGCGAGCGGCGGCCTCCGAGGTGCGCCGCCGCCGGGTCCGTCTGTTGCTGGAGCGCCGCCGCGCAAGGAACTGGAGATTCGTAACGGCAACGCCAATCCCGAGCCCGACGATCCGGCACTGCGGGAGGTGCTGCAGATGGGAATCGCGGATGCACAACAGGCGCTTCGCCTGGCGCGGCGGAATGCAGAGAGCTGGCGTATCGATTCCGCGCGCGTCGGCATCATGGGATTCTCCGCCGGCGGCGGGATCGCCGTAGGGACTGCGCTCGCCGAGCGGTCGGACGCGTCGCCGGATTTCCTCGTATCGCTCTACGGACCATCGCTGCAGGACGTCAACGTGCCCGCGCACGCGCCGCCGCTCTTCATCGCGGTCGGTTCGTCCCACTTCAACGTGACCAACGGCTGCCTGGCGCTGTTCGCGGCATGGAAGGGAGCGGGCAAACCCGCAGAGATTCACATCTACGACCAGGTCAGCGCCGGCTTCGGGATGACGAAGCGCGGGCTGCCTGTTGATTCCTGGAACGACCGGCTGCTCGAGTGGCTCATCGCCCGGAAACTGAGATGACCAAGGGAAGACTGATCACCGTCGTGACGTGCGCGTGCGCTCTCCTGACTCTGCTCGCGGCCGAGACACGCTCACAGCAACGTTCCCCGTCCGTCGCGTCGTCGCGTCCCAACGTGATTCTGATCATGACCGACGACATGGGGTACGCGGATCTCGGGAGCTACGGTGGTAAGGACATCAAGACGCCGATCCTCGATCGCCTGGCGAGGGACGGCGTGCGTCTCACCGACGCGTATGCGAACGGCGTGCTGTGCAGCCCTACTCGAGCGGCGCTCATCAGCGGACGATATCCGCAGCGCGGCGCGATCGAGACCGCGCTTGGACCGGAGGGGACGCGCGGGCTTGCCGTCAGCGGCTCGTCGCTGCCGCAATTGCTGAAGAACGGCGGCTATCGGACCGGGCTGATCGGCAAATGGCATCTGGGCGGCACCGTCACCGGCGGGGCGAAAAACGGCGGTCCACGCGCGCATGGGTTCGACCATTTCTTCGGCCTGATGGGCAGCCACGTGGACTACTGGCATCACAATCGCGGGCCCGGGTCCGAGGATCTCTGGGAAGACGAGACAAAGATCTCGATGGACGGTCAGTATCTGACCACGCTCATCACCGAGCGATCGATCCAGTTCCTCGAACAGAGCGCGTCTGCCGTCCAGCCGTTCTTTCTCGATGTTGCCTATAACGCTCCGCACTGGCCGTACAACCGGCCCGATCGCCCGTCGCCGGCACCGGGGAGCGGCGCGCACGTGACGGCGAACGCCGAGAATCCGCCGACGCGCGCCGACTACGCAGCGATGCTCGAAGCGGTGGACAGCGGCGTCGGGCGGATTCTGCAGACTGTCGCGCGACTCGGCCTCACCGACAACACCATCGTTATCTTCACGAACGACAACGGCGGCGAGTGGTTGTCGAACGGCGGCCCGCTCTTCAACCGGAAATGGACCGTCTGGGAGGGCGGGATCCGCGTGCCGGCGATCGTCAAGTGGCCCGGGCGCATCCGCGCGGGGAGCGTCTCGGATCAGCCCGCGATCACCTTCGACTGGAGCGCATCGATTCTCGCAGCGGCTGGCGTGCCGGTGCCGGCGAGCTACGAGGGGATCAACGTGCTCCCGATTCTTGAAGGGCGCGCGCCGAAGCAGGAGCGGACGTTCTTCTGGCGCTCAGCGCCCAACTCCAACCGGACGCAGCAGGCGGTACGTCAGGGCGACTGGAAGCTCGTGGTTGACGCGAACCACCTGCTGCTCTACAACCTGCGCGAGGACATCGGCGAGCGCCACGACCATACGATGCAAAAGCCTGACATCGTCCGTCGTCTTCGAACACTGGTCGATGACTGGGCTCGCAGCGTGGACGCCGATGCGAAGGCTGCGCAATAGAAGCTGAGGTAGAGTGCGGGCGTCATTCAATTGAGGAGACTGGATATGGTCAGTTTGCAGACCCGAATCTCACGGCTGCCGTTTGCAACGCTCATCGGCTGGACGGTGTGCACGGTGGCCCTGCTCGCACAGACGGCGCAGCCGCCGGTGTTTCCAAACGCGCCGCAGGGCTTCGACGCACCACGACAGGGTATCGCCACCGGTCGCGTCGAACGCGTCGAGTACATCTCCTCGGTGACTGGCGGGAAGAAGCCGGCCATGGTGTACACCCCGCCGGGTTACTCCTCATCGCAGAAGTATCCGGTGCTCTACCTGCTGCACGGGATCGGCGGCAACGAGACGCATTGGTCCGGACCGGGTGCGGCCGCCGCCATCCTCGACAACCTGATCGCCGACAAGAAGGCCGTGCCGATGATCGTGGTGATGCCTCACGGCCGCTCCTCGAACGAGCCGGAGACATTGTTCTTTGGTGGACGCGGTGGACGAGGCGCGCGCGGTGCCACTCCCGAGGCCGCAGCCGGACAGGCGGGCGCGGGAGCGCCGCCTGCGGCCGGCGACGCTCGCGGCGAGATTCCGGGTGGCCGTGGCGGCGCTGCGATGGCGGTCGAGTTCCAGGCGTATGCGGCGTTCGAGCGCGAGCTGTTGGCTGATCTGATTCCGTTCATCGAGTCGAAGTATTCGACGGTGGCCGATCGCGAGCACCGCGCGCTCGCCGGCCTCTCGATGGGCGGTGGCCAGTCGCTGAACTTCGGCCTCGGCAATCTCGATACGTTCGCCTGGGTCGGCGGATTCTCATCCGCGCCCAACACGATGCCGCCGGCGCAGACTGGTGCGCGACCCGGCCGTGGCGCGGCAGAAGCTGAAGCTGCTGTGGGTGTCGTGCGGCGATCAGGACTCGCTGTTCAACATCAGCGAAGGCGTTCACAAGTACCTGGTCGAGCAGAAGGTGCCGCACATCTGGCACGTCGACATCGGGGGCGCCCATACGTTCCCGGTGTGGAAGAACGACCTGTATCACGTCTCGACCCTGTTGTTCCGGTGACCCGCTCGTGCGTGGCTGACGTGATGCGCACCCTCGGACTTGTCTCGGTGCTTGTGGCGTGTGCCGCGAGTGCCGTTGGCTTTACTCGCGCGGCACCTTCGGATTCGCCCGTGCGGGGACTCTACAACTGGATTCACAGTACCGGCGACGCCGAGCGCAGCTTCTCCTTCTACCGTGAGGTGTTCGGCATCGAGCTCGCGCGATCACCGTTCGCCGGGGTGGCATCCGCCAACGCGCGGCCCGAGCCGATCCGTCCGGTATCGCAAGCCGGTTCTGATGCGCTGGTCTGGGCCCTGACAAACACACACGGGTCCCGCTTCCGCACGGTCTTCATGCGGGCCGCCAACACGCCGTTCGGGCTCGAGCTGTCAGAGTTCTTCGACGTCCCGCGCAGTGAACGGCACGCCAACCCCTGGGACCCTGGCGCGTCGAAACTGATCTTCACAGTGCGTGATCTCAACTCCGTCGTGGCTCGATTGACGACGCGTCGCACGCCGGTCGTGACGATTGGTGGTGTCGCGCTCAACACGCCGAACGGGCGAGCGATACTCGTTCGCGACCCGGACGGCTACCTGGTAGAAGTGCGACAAGCTTCGTCAGCCGCTGTGACCGCAGCGAAGGCGCCCGGTGACGTGATCGAGACCGCGATCTGGATCTCCGTGGCTCGGCGCGAACGCGCGCTTGCGTTCTATGAGAAGTTGCTTGGCTTCGAGCTACGGGCAACAAGTACCGCGAACGACGCCGAGCTTCGGATGAACGGCCTGACGGAGGGGACGCTTACGCAGACGGTGATGTCGATTCCCGGAATCGGGGCGACGGTCGTCCTTGCCGAGTTCGCGCGGCCCGCGACCGCGAGCCCGGCGGCCATGCCGTTCGAGTGGCGAGTACAGGATGTGGGCGCGCCGCAATTCCAGCTCGAGGTCGCTGGCCTCGACGCGCTTCTCGAGCGCACGGCGCGTGCGGGTTACCGTTTCCTCAGCGTCGGCGCTGAGCCCATTCAACGTCCGTTCGGACGATTCGTGTTCGCGATCGACCCCGACGGCATCCTGGTCGAGTTCGTCGAGCCCGCCGTCCGCGCGCGGTGAGGCGGCCCCGGTTCTGATGTCCTTCGATTGGTCGGCCGGCCGCCCATGCCGTGACGACGACACGGAGGGCGTTCATCGCCCCGGGCGATCGACTCGTGGCAAGCCCTGCGATTGGCGCGGAATGCCGGCGTGGCAGAAAGTGCCAGGCCTGACGTCGCGGCGTCTCGAATTCGGCCTGATTGACCACGCCGCGCCGCTGGCACACCGGACGCGACGCGCGTCGCGTGCCTGGAACGACATGCCGCTGCGAGCCGCGCGATCCCACGCAGAGCATCCTGTTCCAGGTGGTCCGCGATCACTACGAGACGTTTCGCGTGCAGGCGGCTTAAATCAATTCCGCACCTGTGGATGTCTCGCGGCGGGATTCGCGCGCTTCCACTGCGACGGCTGCGGTCACGATCGCCTCGTGCCGTTCTCCTGCAAGGGGGCGCGGGCTCTGTCCGAGTTGTGGCGGGCGCCGCATGGCTGAACGGGCAGCCCACCTCGTCGACCACGTGCTGCCCGACGTTCCGTTGCGACAATGGGTAATGAGTCTGCCGCATCGTCTGCGGTACGTGCTCGCGTGGGCCCACGACTTGTGCCGCGCGGTGGCGGCCGTGTACGTGCGAGCCGTGCTCGATGGCTCGCACAAGGGCAAAGGGGCTACCTACGTCCAGTACGCAGGGGCTGTGCCTCGAGACGCAGAAGTTCCCGAACGCGATCAACATTCCCGACTGGCAGGACCAGGTGATCCTCAGATCCGGCCAGCCGTATCGCCACGTCATGATTCACACGTTCAGCGCCGAGCCGTAAGCGCTGCGTTGCGCGAAACGCAGATCAGGGCTTCGCGTCGGCGCGGAGCTTCGCCGCCGTCTTGATGCTGCGGAGTTTGCCGGGCCGTGGAGCGCAGTCTGTTGCGGCGCGGGCGGCACGTCCGCTACAACGATGCAGCCGCGCCGAATGAGAACCGATAGCCAGGACGAGGGGGCTGAATGGCAGCCCAGCGGCACTTGCCCGCGCGCGTGGCGATGTTCTAATGAAGGCCGTGACAACGCCGTCATCGACGCTGCCGATGTAATACCTGATGAACCCGGTTGTCTCCGTATCTACGGCCGGAACAGCCTCGTCACCTTGATGACCAATGCACGCGTCGATAGCTCCGACCAGCGCTCGCCGGGCGCGCCGGTGTTCCGGTCTTCCGTGTACACGACGAATAGCTCGCTCCCTGGCGCCCACTCCCAGCGAAGCCGGAAGTTCCCGCTGACGGTCTGACTCCCGGTGCTGTACTGCACGAGTCCGCTCACATACGCGCGTGGCGTCATCGTGTACGTCACACGCGTCCGCGCGACGTGCTGGTTGTACTGCCCGGAGTGCGTTTGCTGTGGCAGGTCGAGCCAGTTGAACTCAAAACTCGGCTCGATCGAAAGTTGAGGATGAACCTCGATGCGGCCGCTCCCGAGGCTGAGGGAGAACCGATCACCCGAGTAGAAGCCGCCCCATTGCACGCCCAGGTTCCCCTGCCACGGCCGTTGCGGACCGAACCCGTAGTTCACCTGGTAGTCCACCCAAGCATAGCGGCCGGTCTCGAAGAGCACCCCGGAGATTCGCTCGCTGCGGGGCAGGAATTCGAAAGTGTCCGTGGCGTTCACTGCGAACGCGTCCCCGTTCTCGAGATCGAGGGAGATCTGACCGCTGCGGTCCCGGCTCTCGACGTACCTCGCCCGATCGTTCTCGAAATAGTTGACGTCTCCCTGGAAACTCATCTTCCGGAGCCACGGAATAGACGTGGGTCGCGGGCTGAACCGGGCGCTAAGCGCGCTGTTGCGGAAGTCGCGGCGGCGCACGAATCCGATCTCCGGGTTGAACTCGTTCCCGACGACGAGGTAGTCGGCTGTGCCTCCGATGAGGTCGGCATCGTAGTTGAACCGGGCCCGATAGCTCTGGTCGTTCCCGACAAGACGCGGAGTATGCGACCGCGCATAGTAGGTGAGGAGGTTCGCTTCGTTGTTGAAACCGAAGGCGCCGTCGACACCCCACGCCCTGTTGGACTCGCCGGGCGCCACGATCGACGCCGATCGATTCTGGAACAGCGCTCCGACGTTGCCCCGGCCGAACAGGTCGCGTTTCACGCGGACGACGGAGAAGTTCGTTGAGACCGCGCCGATCGCTTCGTCTTCGGCCGTCTGGATGCTGAACAGGCCGACGTCGAAGGGCCCGACCTTTCCCGTAAGTCGTCCGCCGGCGAGCACCTGTACGGGTGCGCTCCCCTGAAGCCCAATCCGCCGGGAGTAGAACAGCGTGGGCGCCGCGCCGTTGCCGCCGCCGCCCGGCCCTGAGGAACCCAACCGGGCGACCCCGAAGTCGTACACACCCCTCCCTTCCAGGAAGAACTCGCGCTTCTCAGGGAACAAGAGATTGAACCGTGTGAGATTCACCTGCTGCTCGTCTACCTCGACCTGAGCGAAGTCGGTGTTCACGGTGACGTCCAGCGCCAGGTTCTGCGTGACTGCGTACTTGACGTCCACACCTGCGTCGGCCAGCCAATCATTCTCGACGGGGGGAGCCACGACCCGGTCGGTGTTGACGCGCGAAGTCACAAACGGCTTCACCTCGAGGTTCAACCCCGTCGAAGGCGCCTCGATTCCGACCAGATCCCCGTACATCGATACGCGGAACACCCCGTTCGGCCCGGCCCCCGCAACTTGGATCGGTACCGCGGTGAGGTAGCTCCACTCATTAATGCGCAGCACGGAGCGACGGATCTGAATGCCCCAGAGCTGCTCGACGCCCGGGCGATAGCGAAGCGACTTGAACGGAATGACCATCTCCGCCGTCCAACCGCCGTCGAACCGACCCGTGGCCACATCCCAGATCGGGTTCCAGTCGAAGTTGGGGGTCGCCTCATTGGTGATCTGCACTTCCGCGTAGCCTCCGATCGGGGTCACGAAGAAGCCGACCGCGTTACGGCGGTCGCGGTAGGTGTCGAGGTAGATCCCGAAAGAGTCGTTCAAGCGGAGTTGATTCGAGTCACGGCGCATCTCGTTCGCAATCCACCCCGCCTCCCCGAGCGAATCCCACACGCGGGCGGCGACGTACAGGTTCGCGTCGTCGAAACCAATCCAGACGTCCGTGCGCTCAGATGGCACGCCTCGCGATACGGGGACGGCCTGGATCAGGTCGTCAAACGGCGACGTCGTTGTGTAGAAGCGTTCGCTCAGGCGGCCATCCACGGCGATGGCTTCGCCGACGCGGAGGGCGCGAAGCGTTGGATGGCCCTGCGCGTCCCTGGTGATCGTGCGGGGGGCCTGCCCAGGAACGGGTGGAACGGCGGAGTCGGCAGAAAGCGTGTCGGTGCCCGGAGGCGTTTGCCCGAAGACACCGCTCGGCAGGAGCAGGGTAAAGGCGAGCGAAGCGGCCGCAAGAGTCGTTGTATTCACGCGAGGTGCGGCCCGCATCAGGCCTTAACGGACGCCAGGCCGGCAGCCAGGACTTCCTGTGAAAGCGCCCGATCATCGACCGCGCGCGCGATGACCATCGCGCCCACCAATGTCGCGCAGGTGCTGATCGCCTTCTGTCGTCTTGCGGCTCGCGATTTGCCTGGAACCAGCTTCGTCAGAAGATCGACAGCCGAACGCACGTAACCGGTGACCGCGCGCCGCACGAGTGGACCCTGTCGCGACACGTCCGGTCCAAGCGCCGCCAGCAGACAACCCGCGCCCGGATTGTCGCGATGTCTGCTGGTCAAATAGGCGCCGGCGACCGCGGACAGCGGATCACCTGCCGCACGATCGGCGAGCTTCATCCAGACCGCCAGCGAGCCCGCCAGCGCGTGGGCAGAGGCCTCCGCGATCAGTTCCTCCTTTGAGGAGAAGTGTCCGTAGAACCCACCATGCGTGAGCCCCGCCTCTTTCATCAGATCCGCGACGCCGATCCCGTCGAAGCCCCGCTCGCGGAATAGCTGGGCTGCCGCCTCGACGATCCGTTCCCGGTTCTGGACAGCCTGTTCCTTGCTGACTCTCATCCCGATCTCCTGACGTGTTCCCGCTCGACAGTAACATGATGGTCGTCATAAAAGCCACACAATGATGATGGCCATCATTTATAGCGCCGTGCCCTGGAGCGTCTTCCGAGCGTAACGCGTTGGTAACCGTATAATCCGCCACCGTTGGCCCTTATCCCAGGCTTGCGACTCGGTCCCTATGAGATCGTCTCCGCTAGCGGCGCGGGGGAAAGGGCGAGTCTATCGCGCGACCGACAGCAATCTGAAGCGATCGGTGGCGATCAAGGGGTTGTCCGCCGCGGTGGGCGGTGAAGCGGCTCGCCTCGCCCGATTTCAACGCGAAGCAGAAGTGCTCGCCGCGCTCAATCATTCGAACACTGGGTTCTGCAAACACCGGGTTCTGCCTTGACACGCGAAGCTGGCACAACAATAATCTGCCTGCATGAACCTGCCGAGGATCGGCGACAACTCCGGCGTCGTGGCACTGACGCCCGACGTGTCGGTCGTGTCGATCCTCGCACTGGTGCTTGGCGTCCTCCTGCTTAGCCTGGGGCTGCTTCTGGGAAGCACCCTCGCCGCCGGATGATGTAGTTCCCACAAGTTCAGCACACAAAGGGCCATCATCCGACAAGGGTGATGGCCCTTTTGCTTTTTGAGGACCTATGGAGCTCGGAGAACTCAAAGTCTTCGTCACGGTCGCCACCGAACACAGCTTCTCGCGGGCCGCGATCAAACTCTGTCGAACCCAGCCGGCGGTGAGCCAAGCTATCCGCCGCCTTGAAGAGGATCTGGGCGAGCGTTTGTTCGATCGCAGCACGAAGTCGCGCCACGCTGACGCAGGCAGGCGATGCGCTTCTGCCCGAGGCGATCCGATTGCTCCGAATGGCCGACGAAGCGGCGGCAACGATTCGGCAACTCTCGCAGCGGGACCGCGCGGTCCTGCGGATCGGCGGTGATGAACCAGGCGCTCACGTCCTGCTGCCGGCGTTGTCGATCTTCCTCGCCAAACAGCCGCAGGTCAGCATCGAGTTTCGGCGCGTGGCCGACCTGGACATCCTCGCGGAAGTCGGAGCGGGGACCATCGACATCGGCGTCACGACCAGGGACCGTGTGCCCGCGCCGTTGTCGTCCGTGCAGGTGCCCGTCCCGTCTGCCGGCTTCTGCGTCCTGCTGCCAAAGAGACACCCCTTTGCGTCCTGGCGCGAGCTGCCGATGACGATTCTGCATTCCGACCGGCTCGTTACGCTGGCGGGTGTGCCACTGCCGACGCCCGTATCGATGTGTGCCACCGATGATTCCGCGCCTCCCACAGGATTGTTTGTCGTCATGCCGGGCGTTGACAGCCTGAAGCAGGCGGTTGCCAACGGTCTCGGCATCGGGATCGTTCCGCGCGCCGTCGTCTCGAGCCTCACCGCCCCTGCCGGACTGGTCGTGATCCCCCTGTCGGCGGCGCGGGCAGCCAGCGTGTTCACGCTCGTCTACCGCGACAACGACGGACAGCCCAATGCTGTCGAGGACTTCGTCGAGGCCGTGCGGAGCACGGGCGAGGACCGCGCCTCGCGAAAAGCACCAATCGCCATGAGGGCGTCGAGGTGAACCTCTCCTACGTTCACGGCGTCGGGACCACGCCGCTGATCGCGGACACCATCGGCGGCGCCCTGAACGGTGCGGCCGAACGCTGGGGCGACCGCGACGCGCTCGTGGCATGTCATCAGCAGCTGCGTTATTCGTATCGAGAGCTCCGCGACGAGGCCGATCGCGCCGCCCGCTCGCTGATCGCGCTCGGGGTGCAACGCGGCGACCGTGTCGGCATTTGGAGCGGCAACCGCGCGGAGTGGATGGTCACGCAATACGCGGCAGCAAAAGCAGGCGCCGTCCTCGTGAACATCAATCCCGCCTACCGCCTGCGAGAGCTGGAATACGCGCTGAC
The DNA here is from genome assembly GCA_963772955.1 of uncultured Acidobacteriota bacterium. Lineage (GTDB taxonomy): Bacteria > Acidobacteriota > Vicinamibacteria > Vicinamibacterales > UBA2999 > Gp6-AA40. The sequence continues at coordinate 21,410 of CAVYZF010000005.1, forward strand.
CCATTCGGGTGTGAGCGTGCTGATTACCGCCCGGGGGTTCCGCGCGACGAATTATGTGGACATGCTGCTGGGGCTCATGCCGGAACTGACGGCGACTGGGACGGGGCCAATCCTGTCGGAGCGGTTGCCGGCACTTCGCCGTGTCATTTACCTCGGCATCGACGCGCAACCGGGTGGGATCACCTGGGCCGATTTTCTGGACCTCGGCAATCGAATCGCCGCGCACGAACTCGAGGCGCGTGAAACAACGCTGCAGTGCGACGACCCGATCAACATTCAGTACACCTCCGGGACGACAGGGTCACCGAAAGGTGCGACGCTCTCGCACCATAACATTCTGAACAACGGTTACATCGTCGGCGAAGTGCTGCGCTACACGGAGCACGACAGGATTTGCGCGCCGGTCCCGTTCTATCACTGCTTCGGCTGCGTGCTGGCGAACCTGGCGGCCGTCACGCATGGCTGCGCCGTGGTCATCCCAGGCGAGTCATTCGATCCGGACGCCACGCTGCGGGCGATCGAGGCAGAGCGTTGCACGTCCATCTACGGGGTGCCGACGATGTTCATCGCGCAGCTGGACCATCCCCGCTTCGGCAGTGTCCAACTCGACACACTGCGCACGGGCATCATGGCTGGCGCTCCCTGTCCTATCGACGTCATGCGTCAGGTCATCGGCCGCATGCACGTGCCACAGGTCACCATCGGCTACGGCATGACCGAAACGTCCCCGCTGTCGTTCCAGTCCCGGATCGACGATCCGATTGAGCTTCGGGTGTCGACAGTCGGCCGCGTGCTGCCACACCTCGAATGCAAGATCGTCGACCCGGAAACCGGCGCGACCGTTCCGCGCGGCACGCCAGGGGAGCTGTGCACGCGCGGCTACGCCGTCATGCTCGGGTACTGGAACGATGACGACGCGACCGCCGCCGCGATCGACGCGGCGCGCTGGATGCACAGCGGCGACCTCGCCGTCATGAACGGCGACGGCTACGTGGCGATCACCGGCCGCATCAAGGACATGATCATCCGCGGGGGTGAGAACGTCTATCCACGCGAGATCGAAGAGTTCCTGCACACGCATGAGAAGGTCAGCGAGGTGCAGGTGATTGGCGTGCCCGATCACAAGTACGGCGAAGCGGTCTGCGCGTGGATCCGGCTGCGTGACGGCGTCGCCGCAACCGAGGAAGAGTTTCGCGATTTCTGTCGCGGGCAGATCGCGACCTTCAAGATCCCGCGGTACATCAGGTTCACCAGCGAGTTCCCGATGACGGTCACCGGGAAAGTTCAGAAGTTCAGGATGCGGGAGATTACCGTGGCGGAGCTGACCACCGCTCGGGCGAACGACGTGGAGCCGACCTAAGGGTCGCGCTGAGAGGAGACAGTGTGATGACAAGAGTCTCGTGGCTCATACCGGCGACTATCCTGTTCGGCAGCCACACGGCGAATGCGCAGCAGGGGTGCGAGAACCTGGTGAATCTGAAGCTGCCCTACACGCTCATCACCTCGGCGACGAGCGTGCCGGAAGGCACGGCACCGGCGCCCGCCGCTCCGGGTGCGCCGCCGGCGAGTCCTGGCACGGTACCCGCCCATTGCGACGTTCGCGGCGTGATACGTCCGAGCCGCGATTCTGAAATCAAGTTTGCCCTCTGGCTGCCGGCGGCTTCCGCCTGGAACGCCAAGTACCGGCAGGAAGGCAACGGTGGCTGGGCAGGCGCCATCAACACCGCCTCCTTTGCAGAGCCGTTGCGCCGCGGTTACGCCGTCGCCGGCACCGACAATGGCCATGAGGGTGGTGGCGGCGCGAACTGGGCCATCGGGCATCCGGAGAAACTGATCGACTTCGGGTATCGCGCCGTGCATGAAACCGCGATGCAGTCCAAAGCGATCATCCGCGCGTTCTACGGCCGGGACCCGGAGCGAAGCTACTTCAACGGCTGCTCCGACGGCGGCCGCGAAGCGCTGATGGAGGCGCAGCGCTTTCCGGAAGACTTCAACGGCATCCTCGCCGGCGCGCCGGCGAACAACTGGTCGCGCTTGTTCACCGCGTTCGTGTGGAACGAACGCGCGCTCCTGGCCACGCCGGACAGCGCGATCCCGCCCGCCAAGCTCCCCGTCATCCAGCGCGCCGTCATGGCCGCATGCGATCGTCTCGACGGCGTGGCTGACGGCTTGATCGAGAATCCGCGCGCCTGCACGTTCGATCCGGCCGTGCTCGTCTGCAAGGGAGCGGACGCGGCCGATTGTCTGCCCAAAGCCCAGGTCGATGCACTGCGGCAGGTCTACGAGGGACCGCGCAATCCGCGCACCCAGGAACGCCTCTTCGTCGGACAGCCGCCCGGGACGGAAGCGGTGCCGGGCAGCTGGGGCACCTGGATCACGCCGGCGAACGCCGCAGGCGCCATCCAGTTCGCGTTCGGCAACAGCTACTACGGGGCCGCGGTATTCGAGGACCCGAAGTGGAATTTCCGGATGCTCGACTTCGATCGCGACGTGAGCATCGGCGATGCGAAGGCGGGACCGGTCCTCAACGCGACCAGCCCTGACCTGCGGTCATTCCGTGCGTCAGGCGGGAAGCTCATTCAGTACCACGGGTGGGGAGACGCCGCCATTCCAGCACCGAGCTCAATCGAGTACTACGAGACCGTGCGCGCCTTTCTCTCGAAATACCCGGATGCGCGCACGCCTGGCGCTCCGCCGACCGAGGACTTCTACCGGCTGTTTCTCGTGCCCGGGATGGCGCACTGCGGTGGCGGCTCGGGCGCGAACAGTTTCGGCAACGGCGGCGGTGGAGCGGCTGCCAGCCGGGAACCTGAGCGCGATATCTTCACCGCACTGGAACGATGGGTCGAGCAAGGCGTCGCGCCGGAACGCCTGGTCGGCACCGGACGCGCCACCGATGATCCGTCGAAGCCGCTCACCCGGCCGCTGTGCCCCTATCCGCAGGTGGCGCAATACCGCGGCTCGGGCGACGTGAACGACGCTGCGAACTTCGCCTGTGCCGCACCGTCGTCGAGATAAGAGGATGACCGACCCCAACCGCGTCCTCATCTTCGACACCACGCTGCGCGACGGCGAGCAGTCGCCCGGCTGCAGCATGACGCAGGCGGAAAAGCTGCGGGTCGCGAAGGCACTCGCGGAACTCGGGGTTGACGTGATCGAAGCCGGCTTTCCGATCGCCTCGAGGGGCGATTGGGAAGCGGTGAATCTTGTGGCTCACGAGGTACGCGGTCCGATCATCGCGGGCCTCGCGCGTTGCAATCAAGACGACATCGACGCTGCGTGGCGCGCGTTGAAGGACGCCGCGCGTCCGCGCATCCACGTCTTTCTCGCCACCAGCGCGATTCATCGCGAACACAAACTCAACATGGCGAAGGAACAGATCGTCCAGGCCGCGGTCGAGGGCGTGACGTTCGCACGCAGTTTATGCACCGACGTGGAATTCTCCCCGGAAGACGCGTCGCGCACTGAGCTCGAGTTTCTCGCGCAGGTGGTTGAGGCCGCGATCGAAGCCGGCGCCACAACGATCAATATTCCCGATACCGTCGGCTATGCAGTGCCCGACGAATTCTACGAAGTCTTTTCGTACCTCACACGCAATGTGCGCAATGTCGGCAAGGCCGTGCTCTCCGTTCACTGCCACAACGACTTGGGGATGGCGGTCGCAAACAGCCTGGCCGCGGTGCGCGCCGGCGCACGGCAAATCGAATGCACGATCAACGGCATCGGCGAACGCGCCGGCAATTGCTCGCTCGAGGAAGCGGTCATGGCGATCAAGACCCGCGAGAATGTGTTGGGAGTGAATACCGGGATTCATACGACACGACTCTTTCCAACGAGTCGCCTGGTGTCGCAGATCACCGGCATGCCCATTCCGCGCAATAAAGCCATCGTCGGTGAAAACGCCTTCGCGCACGAAGCCGGCATTCATCAGCACGGCATGCTCAAGCATCATTCGACCTACGAGATCATGCGTCCCCAGGATGTGGGGCTGTCGCGCACCAATCTCGTGCTCGGCAAGCATAGCGGCCGTCATGCGTTTCGTGAGCGCGTGAAGGAGCTCGGCTTTGACGTCAGCGATGGCGAACTCAATCAACTGTTCGACGCATTCAAAGCACTGGCCGACAGGAAGAAAGAGCTCTTCGACGGCGACATCGAAGCGTTGGTCATGTGCTCGGAACATGAAGCGGGGCCCTGGTCGCTGCAATCTCTGAGCGTCGCCACGCACGACAATCAACCGGCGCGCGTCACGGTCCGGCTCGCGCACACCAACGGCCGCGTCGTCACCCACAATCAAGCCGCCGACGGACCCGTGGACGCTGTGGTCAAAGCCATCGACCACGCAACCGGTATTCAGGTGCAGTTGCGGAAGTTTGAAGTGCGCAGCGTGACCGTCGGAGAGGACGCGCAAGGCGAAGCGCTCCTCACGGTCGAACACAACGGCCGGTCCTATCGCGGCGCGGGCATCAGCACCAACATTCTCGAATCCGCCGCGCGAGCGTACCTGGAAGTCATCAATCGCATCGAAGCCACCAAAGCCAATGCCGACCGCAACAGCAACGAGCGCGGCTCACCGCTGCGGCCGACGCTCGGCCCCCGTGTGTAATTTTCAAGCGTCATCGGATGCGAGTGAGTCGGAAAGATCGCGGTGGGCTTGGGCCTGGCGAGCAGCGTGTTGGCCTTGGCCTCGAACGTCTGTACAGCATCGGCGCCGGCAGCACAACGAACCGGCGGCTCCTTGAGCCCGACGAGAGTTACGAGGGCATCGGCTGTCGAAGGAGGAGAGGGGATCGCATAACCGGGCTTCCGTCAACCTCTGCTGGGCACAGCCTCTTAATCCGGACTATCCTCTCCCCCGAGTTGCATGAGCGCGTTGCCATCGCGCGACGGCCTGGCGCACGTAGGCGAGCCTGGCCTCGCCGCTGGCGTATCGTGTCGTGAACCAGCGCACCAGTTCCAGGACTTCCTCCCGCTCCGCGGCGGGAATGGTCGATTCGAGAGCGAGGCGCAATTCATCCGGACTGACCACGCGGGAGACGGCCGCCTCCACCGCCTGAGGGATCATCGCGGCGACTCCTTGAGGATGCGCAGCAGACGAACGTCTTCGAGGTCCTTTGGGCGGGAGGCAATCTGCTTGGTCAGGATCAGGTCATCCAGCGACGGGATGCACACGGGGACGGTCCCGACGTCGATGGTGTGACGGCGAGTCCACAGGCCCTCGAAATCGACGGGCAGCCCGTGCAGCGTTGGCACGGATCGCGCCACCAGCACGTCGACATGCTCGTCGTTCTCGAGAACGTAGCGACCGTGACGTCGTGCGTCGGCTGCGGTTCTGGTTGGGTGCAGCTGGAAGGCCGCAGCCAGGGCGTTGAAGCGCTCGATGTCGTCGATGGCGATCCAATAGTCGTAGTCCGCCGTCAGCAACGGAAGTCCCAGCAGGACCAGCGCCCGGCGTCCGATGAGCAGCGCACGCACACCGCTGGCGTGAACCGCCGAAAAGAACGAGCGCTCGTCGAAGTGCGAGGCCTCCACCGTGCGTCGATTATAGGCTTCGAACTATCCTTGGCGAGTGGCGCGCGCGTGGACGCCGACGCGGAATCCCTGAAGTAGGGAAGCGCGCAGTGATGCCGAACATGAGGAGCACATGCACCGCCTCTGCCCGATACTGATCGCCGCTCTGCTCGTGGGTGCGGCGGTCTCGAACGCCGTCGCCCAATCAGCGACGGCGGGGATCGTCAGCTCACCTTGCCCGCCGCCTGATCCAGCCGCCGAAGCCAGGCTGAAGCCGATCGACGATCTGTTCATGACTCCGGCCGCATCGCCAGACGCCTTCTGGGCCGCGTTCACCGAAACTCCAGGCCACCGTGCTGGCGGGGGACGCGGAACGCAACCGCGCGCAGCAGGCCACCGACTGGCCAAACCTGTGTCGCTACAAGGCGGCGAACGCGACGCTCGCGCGCGGACCGCGGCCGCGCGCCGTGTTCATGGGCGACTCGATTACCGACAACTGGGTCCGAGGAGATCCGGCGCTGTTCGCCGACGGCATCGTCGGTCGTGGCATTGGCGGCCAGACATCGCCGCAAATGCTGGCGCGGTTCCGGCAGGACGTCGTTGCGCTGCGACCGCGCGTCGTGCACATCATGGCTGGCACGAACGACATCGCCGGTAATACCGGTCCGACGACGATTGAGGACTACCAGCACAACATCCTGGCGATGATCGACCTCGCCCGTGTCAACGACATCGCCGTCGTCCTCGCCGCCATACCGCCGTCGCGGAGGCTGTTCTGGCGCGACAATCTCGATCCACGTCCGCAGATTCGCGAGTGGAACGAGTGGCTGCGTGGCCTCGCGTTCGGCCGCGGCCTCACGTTCGTGGACTACGGGATGGTGCTCGCCGATCCGGACGGTGGAATGCGCGCCGCTCTCGGCAACGACGGCGTGCACCCGAATCGGCTCGGCTACGCACGAATGCGATCGCTCGCCGAACGTGCGGTCGCCGAAGCGGTGGAGAGAGCCGATGCACTCGTAGGCGCTCGCGTGAGCGTGGCGCGCCGCGAAGCGCTCCTGCAGCAGGTCGCAGCATCCGTGTCTGCGGTTCGCGAGCGGCCTCCCAGTGCCACCCGGCTCGCGCCGCCTCCGACACCGCTCACCAACTCGCGCGCGTGGAATGCGGCGGAACGGATTGCGCTCTGGCCAGCGGCGCCACCAAACGGTACGTTCGTGCCCGCGACGTTGCCAGCCGCGTGGCCGGCTCCCTTCGTCGCCAACGTCGCCTCTCCCGAGCTGCGCATCTTCCACGCGCAGCAGCCCACCGGCCAGGCCGTGCTCGTCATCCCGGGCGGCGGCTATCAGTTCGTGTCGGTAGAGAACGAGGGCGCTGAGTTCGCCGCGCGCCTGAGCGAGCGGGGATACACGGTGTTCGTGCTCGTCTACAGGCTTCCGTCCGAAGGGTGGCAGCGAGGCGAGGACGTGCCGCTGCAGGACGCGCAGCGCGCGATGCGCGTCATCCGTGCGAACGCCGCACGCTGGTCGATCGATGCGCGCACGCTGGCCGTCGTGGGCTTCTCTGCGGGCGGACATCTCGCGGCGACGCTGTCGACGGACTTCGCCGAGCCCGTCTACGTGCCGGTCGATGGTGCGGATGCGGCGAGTGCCAGGCCGTTCGCGGCGGCACTCGTTTATCCGGTCGTCACGATGGCGATACCAGGTACGCACCCGACGTCGCGCGAGCTGCTGCTTGGCCCCAATCCGCTGCCCTCACAGGTCGCGCGCCGCTCCGCCGAGCTCCATGTCGGCGCGGAGACGCCGCCGCTCCTGCTTGTGCATGCGATCGACGACACGGCAGTGCCGGTCTCGAACAGTTTGAACCTGCTCACCGCGATGCGTGCCGCGGGCCGGCCCGTCGAGGCCCATCTCTTTCAAGAGGGCGGCCACGCGTTCGCGTCGGGATATCCGAATTCCCCGACATCGTCATGGATCGCCGTGTTCGACGCCTGGCTCGCCCGACTGCGTGCGGGTTCGTAGAGCCCGGCTTCCTTGGCCATTGGCGACCAAAGAAGCCGGCATCGGGCAATCACCTGCTCCCGCGGGTCTCGGCGAACTGCTTGCGCTGCAGCGACCACTGCGGGTCCTTGCAGAGCCCGCAGTCCTCCCCGACGAACCGCTTCGCGCTCTGCGCATCACCGCGAAGCTGCCAATTGAGCCAGCTCACCGCCACCGATGCGGCCGCGCCGCCGTTGGGTTCATTGAACGTGCCGCCGTGTCCAACTGGCAGATTGGCGGTCGCCACCGGGACGTGCGAGATACGCGTTGAAGTCGTCCATGCCGTTCTCATACGCGATGTCTTTGGCGCCGCCCAGGATGTAGATCACCGGCGTGTGCAGTGTCTGCAGCACCTCCTTGCCGACGGTCGCGCCGGTCATGTTGGTGGGGCCGCTGTTGAGGATGCCGCTGTTGTGGATGACCAGCGTCTTCACACGCGGATCTTTCGCGACCTGGAGGGCCTGAACGCCACCACAACTCCAACCTGAATACGCGATCTGCGCTGGATCGATGCGGCCGAAGTACGGGCTGCCTGCGCGCGTGTTCTCCGCCAACGCCCAATCGATGGCGTCAGTCAGATCCGATACCTGCGTGCGCGGCGGCGGGAGCTGACCTTGTGGCGCCGCTGGACGCGGCTCCCGCGGCGGTGCGCCGGGACCACTCAGAATGCGGCCGCTGGCGATCACGAGATAACCATGCGACGCAATCTCCAGCAAATGGAACCGGCTGCTCGCGGCATCGTCGGAGCACCCGCCGTTGCCCCAGGCCACCACTCCCAACTTCGTTTGACCGAGCGCCGCAAGATCTTTGGGCCGGTACACGACGTGCCGCGGCAATGAGGCGACTTCCTCCTTCATCGCGGCGAAGCGTCCGCTTCCGGGCGTATCCGGTCGCGCGTTGATTTCGGCCTGCCGCTCGAGTGCGGCGCGATCGACTGCTGGTGCCGCGGGTTGTTGCGCGGGCTGCTGCGCGGCGGCGGTTGTGAGGGACACACCCGCGATGACGGCAGCGACAGTCAGTGAATGTGAGAAGAGATGCCGAACGAAATACGTGGTCATCGTAAACGTCCTCTGCTCTGAAAGTGGTTCGCGGTAAACACGCACTACCACGTGATCTGCGATCCATCCGGCCGGTAGTACGTCGGCCGATTTGGCCCAGGCTCGGAGATTGTTGCGACGAGTTTCAGTCGATCCATGTTCACGCTGACGCCGAGCCCCGGGCGGTCGTTGGCGTAGAGCTTACCGTCCTTGAACGTCAGGAACTCGTTGAGGTACGGAATGGGCTCACTTCCGTAGTTGTATTCGAAGACGACGGACTGGGGATACGGGCCCAGCGCATGGATCTGCGCTGCTGTAGCGATCGGGCCTGTGAAGTGCGGGACGATGCCGATGTCGTGTGTTTCGCAGAGCGCGCAAATGCGGATCATCTCCGTGATGCCGCCGACGTTCGGCAGCGAGCAACGCACGAAATCGAGGTCGTGGTTCTCAACCAGCTTGTGGAAGTCCCAGCGCGCGCCCCATTCTTCACCGGCGGCGAGCGGGACGCTGGTGAGCGCGCGGAGCTTGGGAATGTCTTGAAGGAACGAGTCGGTCTGGACCGGATCTTCGACCAGATAGGGTTCAAACTCTTCGATGAGCGTGCAACCGCGGAGTGCATCGGCAAAGGTGAAGCGTTGGTGGAAGTCCACCATGAAGTTGCCCGCCGGGCCGACGCCTTCGCGCGCGGCACGGCAGTCGGCCTGCACCTGCCGGATGCGCTCTCGCGCGTCGTAGCTGGCGCTGCCCGGCGGAAGGCTGGCGGCATCGAAACGGAATAGCCGCCATCCGGCCTCCATGCATGCGGCGGCGCGCTCGCGCAGTGTGTTGCCGCCGCCACGGAACGTCGTCGTATAGCACTCGACGTGGTTGCGGTTCAGGCCGCCCAGGAGCTCGTAGACCGGTACGCCCAGCGCCTTGCCCTTGAGATCCCATAGCGCGAGATCCAGCGCGCCGACAGCGTGGAGCCGTTCGCGCCCCGGCGGGTAGTGAAATGCGCGATACATGTCCTGCCACGCGCGTTCGATGTGGAACGGGTTCTGCCCGATCAGACGCCCCGCGCAAGGTTCCAGCGTGTCGCGAGTGCCGCCTTCACCGATGCCGGTGATGTTGGCGTCGGTCTCGATGGTCACGATCATGTTGCTCTGCAGGAGCGGTATCTGCAGAGGCATGATCGGGGGCGCTTCGTAGAAGCGTATCCGGGTGATCTTTGCTTGGGGCAATGCGGCTTCCGACCACGAGGGCCGGAGCAGTGCGGCTGCCGAGGCTGCAGCTGTCGTCTTGATAAAGGTGCGACGATTCATGCGTTCGCTCCACCTCCCGAACCGAGTCTATGGCGCAATGGGGGCGCATAGTTCGGGTTCGGAACATCTTGCGTGTTTTTTGAGCGGTCCGTGTGGCGTTAAGTGCGTCAGAGCGGCGCTCGCTGCGACTTTCCGGCAATTTCAGCGTTTTCCTCAGGACGGTGCGGGACGCCGTAGATTATGAGGTGGATCCATCGACCGGTCCTGCGGGATATCGGATCCCGGGATCGCCCAGGAGTGAACAATGCGCCGAATGATTCGAGCCGTGCTTGGCCCGCTTGCCCTGGTCGTCGTGACGACCGTTGCGTTTCTCGAAGCCACTCCTGCGGCCGATCAGGCGAGTGCCGTACCAGCCAGGGGTTCGACTGCCGCGACGGGTAAGGCCATGACCGCGGCGGAATGCACGGCCGAGCGATTGGGCGCGACCATTGCCTCGTCCGCGATCGGCGAGCCAGTCCGCAATGTGACGTTGTCCGCTCCGTCGTGGGTGGAACCCGCAAACGGCATTGCCGCGCATTGTCGCGTCAACGGATCAATCGCGCCGGTGGACACCCACGGCACGGCGAGGCCGATCAACTTCAGCGTGGTGCTGCCCGCGACGTGGAGTGGCCGCGCCGCACAACTGGGCGGCGGAGGCATGAACGGTTTCGTGCCCAATCTGACCGGCGGTGGTCCCGGCGCATCGGGACCGTCTCTCCTCGATCGCGGCTTCGTCACATACGGCAGCGACTCGGGACATCAGGCTGCGTTTGGCGGACCGCGCGGTGGCGCGCCTCGAGGAGGGGGACCGCCAGGAGTGAATCTCTCCGACGATTGGGCGCTCAACGACGAGGCGATCAGAAATCTCGGCTACATGCAGATGAAGAAGACGCACGACGCGGCGATGGTCATCATCGAGCGCGCGTACGGTGCGCGGCCGCGATTCAACTACTACATCGGAACATCGCAAGGTGGCCGCGAGGCGCTGACCGTGGCGCAGCGCTATCCCGCCGACTACGACGGTGTCGCCGCCAATGTACCGATCGTGAGCTTCTCGACGCTGATGCTGGCGCCGGAGTTGATTCGCATCCACGAGAAGCCGTCAGCCAACTGGGTCACGCCGGCAAAGATCAATGCGATTCGAGGCGAGTTCATGCGGCAGTGTGACTCGCTCGACGGCCTTGCCGACGGCATCATCAACAACTACATGGCCTGCCGCGCGATCTTCGACGTGTCGCAGGGAGCGCGCAATCGACATCCATGGTCAGCGAAGCGATGCGCGAACAACGTCGATCCGAACCCAGGAGATACGAGCGCTGACGCCTGTCTCACCGATGGCCAGATCACGACGCTCGAGTTCACGTACTCGCGGTACCGGTTCGCCACGCCGCTCGCGAACGGCACGCAGTCGTTCGGAATGTGGGTGCCGAATACCGATCCATCGGGGAGCGGGCTCATTCTCGACGCACGGTTCAAAGGGCAGGAAGGTGCAGCGGCGGACGCCGCGATGCACTCGCATCTCGGCATCCTTGGTGTGACCGGCTTTCTCATGAAGAACCTGTCGGCGAACCCGTTGGACTATACGGAAGGCGGCGCCTTCAATCAACGTCGTCAGGAACTATCGGCGATTCTCGACGCGACGAACCCGGATCTGTCGGCGTTCCACAAACGCGGCGGCAAGATGCTCGTCACGATCGGCACCAACGACACGTTGGCGTCGCCCGGTGCGCAGCTGGACTACTTTCAGTCGGTACTCGACAAGATGGGACGGGCGACTGTCGATCGATTTGCCCGCTTGTGGGTGATGCCGCAAACGGGTCATGGGCTGAGCGGCAGCAGCTACACCGTGGCGGGCGATGGTAAGACTGTTGCGACTGCGCCGATCCCGAATCGCTATGACCAGACCGGCTTGTTGTTCGATTGGGTCGAGAACAACGTCGCGCCGGGAATGTCTGTCACGGTGACAGCAGGGGAGACGAGTCTGCCGCTGTGTTCGTATCCGACGTATCCCCGATACAAGGGCGGTGCGCCTGCTACGGCGAGTTCGTACGAGTGCGCAGTTGCGGCGGCGGACTGAACAGATAATCACCGTCGCTCTGTCCGAGACCCGGAAGGAAGTCATCCGCAAGTTGAAGGTGGCGGGCTTCGTGGAGAGGCGCACTGGCAAGGGCAGTCACCGGCTGTTCGTTCATCCTGAGAGCGGCAAGGAAGTCTGGGTCACGTCGCATGGGCATGATGCCGGCCGGCTCGGGAATCGCATCCTTCGAGATGCGGGAGTGGAATGATGCCGACGCATTATCCGATCGTGTTCGAACGCGAGGACTCCGGCGTGTTCAGCGCCTACGTGGCCGGTCTGCCAGTCTACGCACAGGGCCCGACACGCAGCAAGGTTGCGAGCGCAATCGTTCGGACACTGCGCGCCTATCTCGATGCGCATCCGCAGGACGAGCCGCGCGCGGAGGTACAGGTTGCCAGCGTAGCGATTCCTACGCGCGGCTCCTCGCGCGCGAAGGTGAGTTTGGTGACCGCCGCGGCGCTGGTGGGGCGCCGCACGAGCAAACGCAAGGCCGCGAGCTCGCGTGCGAATGGCCGACTGGGCGGACGCCCGCGCAAGCTTGCCGTCGGCTGATCCCCGACGCTGGGGAGCGAGCGGAGATTCGCAGTCCAACTTCAGTCCACGAACGCCCAACCACCGCATAAAACCAAGACGAACCAGTGAGCATCACCTGGAACGCCGTGAACAATCAGTGAACAATTTCCTCCCGAACACCGAGTAACTGCAGGATCGCACCCGAGCTACAGGCACCAAGAATCAACAAGATAGAAGACGCCGCGGGTGCTGTTAACCGGAGGGTTGCTGGTTCGAGTCCAGCCCGAGGAGCCAGCCCATAACGCACACAGAATCAGTCACTTACGGATCCAGCCATTCTGGTGTTTCGAACTTCCACAGGCTAACTCGTTGAATCCGCGTCGGTAGCCCTCTCCAACGAAGACTGTGGTCTGAACTGGCTACGAGTGGGTCTTCATGCCGAAACCGTTCACGCTAGCGTCTGTCGCAACGATCGATCGAGATCGGTCCAGAGATCATCGATTGATTCAATGCCAACGCTCAGCCGCAACAGCGCCGGAGGTAGATGTTCCTGGCCTGGAATGGCTGCTCGGCGCTCCATTGTCGACTCAACCGCGCCAAGACTGGTGGCGTGTTGGATCAGGCGCAGGTTTGCGCACACGGCATCCGCCGCTGCAGCGTCACCGCGTACATCAAACGAGATGATCGTACCGAATCCCTTCAATTGACGCTTGGCCGCGGCATGGGTCGGATGTGTGGCAAGACCCGGAAAGCGTGTCATGGTGACGCTCGGGTGCTCAGCGAGCCGCGCGGCGAGGATGCTCGCGCTGTGTTGTGCCCGCTCCAAGCGTAGCGCCAATGTACGCGCACCTCGTACCGCAAGAAATGCCTCGAGTGTACCCGGCGTTCCTCCAGTGAGTTCGCGCGAGTGACGGAGAGCCTCCAGCAGATTCGGGTCTCTTACCGTCGCGACGCCGCACAGCAAATCGGAATGGCCGCCGATGAATTTCGTGACGGACTGCACCGCGATATCCGCGCCGAGCAGGAGCGGTCGTTGATTGAGCGGCGTGGCGAAGGTGTTGTCCACTCCGAGAACCGCGCCATGTTTTCGCGGAGAGGCACAGATCGCGTCGATGTCGCCGACCGTCAAGAGCGGATTCGACGGTGACTCCAACCAGATGAAATCGGCGACGGCACAGAGCTCAATCCAGCGCGCCGTGTCCTCGACTGCGAGGCGGCGGACAGTCCAGCGGCCTCGGTGCTGTCCCGCAAGCGCGAGTCCGGCCACGCCCTGATAGCAATCATGGGGGAGGCCGACGACGGCTCCGACCGGGAGTTGATCAAAGATCGCGGCGATGGCCGCCATCCCGGAGGCGAAGGCGACTGAGTATCCGCCTTCGAGACCGCCAACGATCTGTTCCAGCGCTTCCCAACTCGGCGTGCCGTCATCGCGCGAGTATGCCCGACGGTCGCCCAGTACGAAGTTCGAGGCAGGGGTCGGCGGGACGTTCAGTGGTGAGCCAGGGCTCCGATCGCGTCCCGCTGAGACCAGCCAGGATTCGACTGAACCCGTATCGTGGCCCTCCGTCGTCTTCATCGATCTGTCACTCCTTAGAACGGGTCGCTCCGAACGGTGGGCTCACTGGTGCTTGACAAGCGAGTCCGCCAGCCTGACCTTGATGAACGCCTGCCGAGTGACGCCGAGCCTCCGGGCCTCCTGATCAATCTCACGCAATAGGTCGACTGGGAAATCCACGTTCACCCGCTGGACCGCGCGGCCGGGTCGGACGGCCTTGGTCAGATCCATGTGCGACGCCAGATTCGCGCCGGCGTCGTGCATGGCGTCCAGTTCGGGGGCCGAGAGTGCTCTAGTCTTGGAGGTACGCTGCTTGTTCTTCATCGCGTGCTCGCCTGACGGAGATAATCCGAATACGGTTGTTCCGCATCGTGATGAACGCCGACCACACCACCTCGCCGATTCGCCCGATGACCTGCGCCCGAGGCTCGTCGATCGAACGGGCCGGAATCTCGAGACGATCGGGATCGCTCCACAGCACCTGGGCGCCGACGAAGTCGATTCCGTGCTTCTTGAGATTGGCGGCTGACTTCGCTGGGTCGAACTCGAAGTCCATCTGGTATAAAAAGTATACCAGAACGAGCTTGGGCGAGAACGCAGGCGAAGGTTCCTGCCGTGGCATTCATCTAGAGGAGGCGGTGTGGCGCTCAGTGCGTGACGCACTCCGATGAACCAAGCGCGGGAGTGCGCTGGGATCGACAGGGTCGAGACGCCCTGGGAAGGCTTGCGTGGCGAAATCCTGGCGAAACAGCTGCGTTTTACGCCGCTTCTCGAATGAGCCAGTTGCGGAAAATCGTCCAGTGCGGCGAGCCAAAACCGTTCGGACACCCGCCCTTCGTCCGATCTTCATGTTGCCCTTTTCCGAGCCCATTTCATGCGGGTTTTTCTTCGGCACCCACGAGCACCCGGATGCTCTCTACGACTCGGAAAGTGACCACCGTGCCTCGTGAGGGCCCTGTCGGTCCATCTCCACCGCACGCAAGGGAGATGCAGGTCGAGCGTCTCATCATCGCGGAGGAGGTCCACGATACGCGGATGCTCCTCCAGCGACGCAGGAATCACGACGAGCAACTGCCGACATGCTCGCAGTCTAGGCAGACTGGCCTCGACGTCTGGGCGGAGGGCTTCTAACTGCGACTCCGATAGGAGTCCATGCTCAAGTTCTTCGCTGAAACCGCACAACAGCGCACACCAATGGTAGTACGCGCCGAACGGATGATCGGCTAGTGGATCTTCTTCGTCCGTCCACCCTCCCGCCAGTTCGCCCTCGAATTGCGCCATGGCTTCGTTGGCCCATGTCCAGTGTCGAAACAGGCACGCGAGGCGATTGCCGGACGCGCTCTTCAACGCTCCACTGCCAGTGCCTCTGTCGTCGTAGTCTGAGCTAGACTCAGCCCGTTCCAAGATACGTTGTTGGGCTGCGAGGCCCTGACAGGAGGCCGTATGGTTCGTCGCTTTTCCGGTGGTTCGACGATGGGATTGGCCGCTATTCTGGGGATCGGCGGTTGCACGCTCTTGCTGGCGCAGGAGCCCGCGGCTGGGCGGGCCGGCGCTAACGCCCCGCGCCCGACGCCGGCCGTTCTTGTCATGAAGGTGGAGTTCAAGGCGGCCGTGGCGGGCAAGACCGAACAACTGCCATTTGTTCAGGCGAACGTCGTCGATCCAAATCTCGAGCTCAAGCAGTACGGCGCCGGCAAGGAGGTGTTGACGAACGCAGGAAACCCGGCGCAGTTCATTCCGTTCAGCGCGTGGACGGGCATGACAGCAGGGCCTTTCGCGCTGACGTTCCGTGACAAGACCAACCTGCTCGATCTCAGCGGCGGCGCCAAGATCCGCTGGGCCACGAAGACGTCCGGCTTCCACAGCGTTCGGCCCGTCATCAAGCTCGCGGATGGCAGCCTGTTCGTCGGCGACGTCAGTTCAGAGAATGTCGCGATGATGGCGGTCAGTGAATTCCCGGTCGCGACCGTTCGCTGGGTGAAGCTGGATCCGATGCGGGTGGTCACGCTCGGAAGCCCGGGCCCGTTCAATCAGATCTGGGTGGCTCCGGACCTGAGCAAGGTCGACGAAGTGGGCTTCGCCGATCTGATTCCTGGCAGCGGCCACGGCACCGGCGGATGGGTACACGTTGGCTCGATCGAGGTGTACGGCAAGACCGTCCCGCGCGGGCCGAACTAGGTAGGGGCTAAGGGGCGGGGGCATCGAGAAAGCCTCGCTGGAGATCCCGTTGTGTCCTACGTCTCTGCCGAGCTTTCGGAAGCGACGGCCAACAATTTGCGGACGACGGCTCTGTCGTCCGATCTTCACGTTGCCCTTTTCCGAGCCCATTTCATGCCGGTTTTTCGTACGCAAGTGAATGCACCCGGATGCTCGCGCAGCGGCGACGCATTTCATGCTCTGATCGCAACCCGCCATGCTCAATATGATCACCGAGGCGAAGGTCACTCCGCTAGGCGACACGTCGTGGGCGGCGTGATGACACCCTATCTGAGGCGGAAGCAGACTGTGTCTTCGTCAACAAGCAGCAACTTGAGCGATGACTGTGATGGCAATTGGACACGCAACCATCAAGGCATCGGCAACGATTTGATTCTGCTGCTCGGGCGAGTGGATGGCCAAGGGCGCGTTCGCCGCCGCCAGCGGATGGGTGGCGTGCTGAACTATTACGGCCGTGCCGCGTAACGTCCAAGGGACTACGATTCAGTAACCGGACACTACGTGCTCGAGCCGTCTTTACGTGTTGATGGGAGAGCCATGACGAACATGCGCATGTCAGTAGCGATGGCGGCCGTGGCAGTCGGCCTCGCCGCAGGTAACGCCGCATCGGCTCAACGTCCGCAGGCGCCCGCGACGGCGACGGCCGGGCAGGTGTCGCCGAACATCCAAGTGCTCAAGGACATTCCCAACTCGCTCGTTCTACCGACGATGCGGGTGATTTCCGCGTCGCTGGGCGTCGAGTGCGAATTCTGCCACGAGAGCAATCGAGCGCTGAACACCGCGAAGAAGGACGTGGCGCGGCGGATGATGAGGATGACGCTCGACTTGAACAGGGGCGCCTTCGAGGGGCGGCTCAGAGTCACGTGTTACACGTGTCATCGCGGCAGCAGCAATCCCCTCGCTACTCCTCAGCCAACAGGACAATACACGCCGTCGGGCGTGGGTATCTTGTTCAAGGGCAACGGGTCGCCAGTCCCCGGAGGCCAGGATGCAGTCCTCTCCGAACGTTTTCATGAGCTCGAAGACAAAGAGCGATCCGCGTCACTGCCCACGCCCGACCAGATATTCGCGAAGTACGTCGCCGCTCTTGGTGGGGAGCAGGCGCTGCGACGGGTCACCGCTCGCCGCATTACGGCGACGACGGAGGCCGCGGCCGACGTCAGAGGAGTTGGGCCGGCGGTACACGCCCTCACGCAGCAGTATTTCCGGGCACCGAATCAGTGGATCGTCATCTCGCAGACGGCAAGCGCCACGACGTCGACGGGCTTCGACGGCAGCATCGCCTGGCGACAGGACGCCAAAGGCGTCGTCACCGAAACCACCGGCGCCATACCGGCGCCTCCGCTATCGCGGGTGAAACGGACCGCCGATTTCTACGAGCCGTTGAATCTCAAACCGAGCTACTCGCGCGTCGACACACGTGGCACCGTCAAGATCGGCACGATGGCGGCATATCTCGTGGTCGGCGTCCCCGCGGACGATCTGCCCGAACAGCTTTTCTTTGACGACGAGACCGGTCTCCTCGTGCGCAAGGAAACCGCGATCGCGACGGCGTTCGGGGATTACGCCATTCAGACCAATTACGAGGACTATCGGGACGTCGGCGGCGTGAAGGTCCCGTACATCGTCCGCGTCGTCGGCGTCAGCCCCGCCGACAGCATGACGACGTACGTCGAGAAGGTGGAGCTCAATCCGACTGTTGATTCCGCGAGGTTCGTGAAGCCGGCATCCAAATAGACCTTGCAACGCGGAAGGTCACCGCGCCGACCGAGCCTTACGTCGGCGCGAGAGCCGGGCACTCGTGGCCCTGGGCGCGCCTTGGACTGGCCTGCGGTGTTGCCTTCGCAGGCGGCGCTTCGGTGCTCGGCATCGCCTGGCTGGTGGCGCTTTGACGGCCGCGTAAGCCATCGCGAGCATTCCACCCCACGAGTGACCAACGAGGAAGAGACGCTCCTGTTTGAGGTGCAGCCGAAGCGCGTCCAGATCGTCAACCACATGGCGGAGCGCGTAGTGTCTGGAAACTTGGGCGACCGGGTTTGGGTTGTCAGCGCAGCCGATCGAATTCCTCGACCGACACGCGAAGTTGTCGAAGAATCTTGAAAAACAGCGGTGGGCCGATTTCTCGTCCACCATGCAGTGGGATAGTGACGGACCGTCCATCGCTGTGCGTCCTGATGCTCCTGGGCGATTAAATCAAATACGTGCTGAAGTTCAGCCAGGGCCGCCTCGCGCGTGTCCATCAGCGCGTAGCAACCTCCGAGAGCCGGGATTTCGGCTACCCACGAGCCGTCGTCTTGGCGGTAAAGGACGACCTTGTAATCGTCAAAGCCCATGGCGCAATTGTACGGCGCGCGGCACGAATGCGAGACGCAAGTTCCATCTGTCCGGCGGCCAACAGCGTAGTTCCCAGAACTGGATCGGCGAAATCGCCCAGACTTCGCGCGTGGCTCCGTTTCAGTTGTTCGTCGTGGCGGTATGTGCGTGGCTTCATCGTGAGCAGACAGATCTGATCGCGTTTCTGCGAGAAGAGAATGCGGAACGGTTTGTCATCCACCACCATCGTGAACGAAACCACCAAGGCCTTGCGAACGAACTGATCGACGGCCCGGCTGCAGAACGACGAAGCGGTGCCGTTCGTCGTCGCCGCCGAGTCGGCGGAATTCTCAGCTACTACTATCGGTCGGCTGCGTAGATCAGAGGCGCGCTCCATGTTGGGACAGAACGGGCGTAGCTTGAGCCGCGTTATCTTCTGAGCAGGACAGGGCTGCGCCACACTGCTGCTTTTGGCCAGTCTCAGTGCCGAACCTGACTCGTTTCGTTGCCCCCTTCGTACACTTCGCAATTCGCGCGCTCTTGCAGCATTCCGCCGCCGCCCCCCTGCTGCTCCACCAGGGGCAGGACGCGGGTCGGCATCACCCAGGGTTCAATAAACACCTCTGGATCTTCGATTGTCATGTCGTATTGGAGCTCATTTCCGACACGTGTGAGTCTTCTCGATGATATGCATGCTGCCGGAGTGGAACAGGCCCCCTCGTCCCAACCACGTCGTATCGTCGAAATTGATGGAGTCGATGACGAGCGTATCCCCTTGCCAGGTTCCTGTGCTCTGTCCGTAGAACGTTGCGAGGTTCTCCGCACTCCGGTTCCGCGCGCGACCATCCGTCGGGATGGCGCGGTATTCGTTGTTTCCGCCACCGTAATCGGAATTTATTGGATAGAAGAAAATGAGGTCTCTATCGGTGTGGATGATCCGCGTGGGCGTGCCGTGCCGCGGGAGCCCCAGCGGCTTGCACGTCATGATCGGATCGTACTTGTTCGTCCACTGATCGAGTTCCTGAATCTTGTCCCAGAACTCGGGTTTGTAAATCGGGCGACCGAGCACCCCAAACCGCGAGGGCGAGATCCACTCGTATTCCACCCAGAAGTTTTCTTGCCCGCTTTGGCAGCCGGACTCGGGGTTGATTCCGCCACCCTTCACCTGCGTTGGACCACATCGGCGGCGTCCATTACCCGTGATTGGATTCGGCGCGCGACCCCAGTTTCCGGTCAGGTCCGGCTTCCCATCGGCGCGGCGCGGCGTGGCAACGGCTGCAGTCTGCCTCGCGGGCGCTGCGTTGGCCGACAGCGTCCAGTTGGGAGGCTGATGCGTTGGCGTGATCGCGGCCTTGACGCTTGCCGGCACAGGCATCACGACATACATCTGTCCCGTTTCCGTCACCGTCGTCGTAATGTCGCGGACGACGGCGCCGTTCTTCTTCTCCGTCATCTTGCCGGCATAGAACACCTCGGCAGGGTTGAGCGGATTGTTCCAATCTTTATAGTTGCTGTAAGTGAACTCGTACGTGTCCGCGCCATTTTTCACCACGACGCTCTCGGCCATGAATTTCGCGTCGAGTGTGGCGGTCGCCGTTGCATTGGGAACGCCCGGGATCGGGAACGTCAGCACCGGCTTGTTGCCTACCCATGTGACTGACGTTTTACCTGCCGTCATCACATCGGCTGGTACCCGTTGCGGTCTGGCTGCCATTTGAGGTGGGTTTGGATGCTGAGTGCCGGCCATCGCGGACTTCCACGCACCCTGGGGGCCTGCCCACAGGCGAATCATCCGCTCCTCGACGGTTGCCGGCATCGGAGTGGCTTTGCCTTGGCCCGGGATGAGTTCGGCGCCCTGAATGTCTTCGTTCCAGGCATATGCTCCACTGAGGACTTCGACATTGGAGCAACTCTGACCATTGGGCCGCGTGCCGGTGATCCGGATCCGCTCACCAGACGTCTGATAGCTGATGTCGGCTCGGTACATCGTCACATTGCAGGGCTGTCCGCCCACTTGGATGGTGCCCGTGCCCTGATAGACGAGCGACATGATCAGATCGTATTCCTCAGTGCTCCGCAGCATCCCCGTGTACCAAGCCCAGTTGAACAGGACTGACTTCAGGTCCTTTGCGCCGGCTGCAGGGGTGTACTCCGGCGCGTCACCTTGGCGGCCGCCGCCACCTTGTGCGGGAGCTTGGGCGCCTGCTGCTGGTGCTGCGGGTCGGTCTTGAGCGCTCGACAGGAACGGCACGCTGATCATGAGAGTCGCGACGATTGCGACACGTGTCCACATCATTCTTTCTCGAGAAGCCATAGTGATCTCCAGTCGAGGGTGCGGTTCACTTCTCGAGGGCGGATTCGACGAGGGTGCCGTCCGCCCGCTTAACGGTCCTGAGGGCTCCCAATGGAGCTCCGTTCCGTGCCGGCATGAACGTCACAGTCAACTGTTCGCCGATCTTGAGCGCGTTCGGGCCGACTTTGGTGATCCCGCGCTCGGCGAGCGCCGTAGCCGAACCGGTCGTGAACGTCCAGTCGGTCGTCGTGCCGTCGGCGTTCTTCACCGTAATCGTTATCGATCCGTGCGGATTCACGAACTGGAGCTTGCTCAGCGCGCCCGTGACCTCCCCCGACTTCGCCGGGTCGTAGATGCCGGCGGTGGAATGATGCGCCTGGAGCGACGCACTGACCATCAGACACCCGAACACGACGACACATCCCAAAGCTTGTTTGATCATTTGTGCCTCCCCAAAGTTGTGATCGGAACCAGTGCCATCACATAGCCATCGGAAAAGGAGGATAGCATTAGAAGAGCATGCGCGAGGGTTTACCGAATCGCCGTTATGCGACGGCCGGCCCTCTCCGATCCAGCCCCGCCTGGGGTCATTCTACCCCTCTCGCACGGCGCAGATTGGCACGGTCCTGCACTCTGATCTGACCGTGCGCCACCAGTTCCTCGGCGGCGACGGCGGGTGACGGTACGCCGGAGATCCTGCTCGACTCGCCCGACTGCGTCGAGATTCAACTCCAGGACGTGAGCTACTGCGGCGGGCGCGGTCCGCTCGGCAACATGTGCGGCTGAAGGCGGATAGCGGCGGAGTACGAGCGCATCTGAGGGGCGGGCCGAACCCGCCGGGAGTGTCTCCCCGACGCGTCCAGACTCGTGTCCGCGCTTCAGCGCGGGGTCGCCATTAGAGACAGACCCCTTTGGGCTGCCGCATTGTCTGGGAAGTTCGGCATCGAACGCTGCGTTCAGGCTGCCCTCACGGATGAGCCAGGGTCGAAAATCTTCCGATCATGCCGGGCTGCTCGATGGAGCCGGGAGACGTTCGACGTGATAGCCGAGACTTCGCAGTTCGCGGATCATCTTGCGCGCACGCACCTTCTTCGCCTCTTCGCTGACGGCCGGCCCCCGTTCCTCGTACCGCACGCGCTCGTGCAGGATCTTCCAGATCAATCGACAGAGTCGGTGGGTGATGGCCCCAATCGCTTGGGCATGTCCGAGGCGTGGGACGATCCGACGGTAGACGATGGCAAAGATCGTCCCCTTGGCTTTCACCGCAGCGTTGGCGGCTTGGTTGAGGATGCGTCGCATCTGCCGATTGCCTTTGGGGCAGCGGTGGTTGTAGTTCACGCCGGCGCTCTCCTCGTTACCGGGGCAGGCGCCCATCCACGAGGCGAGATGCTTCGATGAGGGGAAGGTCGCGGCGGTCGCGCCGACCTCCGCGATGATCTGCTGGGCGGAATCGACGCCGAGGCCGGGGACCTCGGCGAGACGCTGCACCGCAGCGTGGTGGGCGGTGAGCAGGTCGGCCATCTGCTGATCGAGTTGGCCCAGGTGCTCCTCGATCATGCGCAGTTCTTCCAGCGTGAGCGTGAGCAATCGACGGTAGACCGGATGCAGCGTCGCGGACGCGTGGAAGGCATCGCACAGTTGCTCGGGCGTGGCGCGCAAGCGCGGGGCGGCCAGCGGTGCGAGGGCGGCCGGATCGGTTTCGCCGTCGGCGAGCGCTTGCAGCATGCGACGGGCGCTGACGCCCAGCAGGTCTGAGACGACACTCGACACCTTGATGTGCGCTTCCTCGAGGAGGGCCTCCAGCCGATTCTGGAGTTGCACGCGATTCCGGGTCACCTGGTACTTGCGGCGCATCACGGTGCGCCAGAGCCGTTGTTCGGCGTCGGGCACGAAGCTCAAGGTGAGCTCCTGCGCGACCAGACGTTTCACCAACCGCTCCGCATCGGGGAAGTCCTTCTTGCGTCCGCCGGGTCCACGATTCGATTGCGCTTGGGCGAGATGGAGCGTGCCCGCGAGCCGCGGCGCGCCGTCGCGCGCGCGGCGCCGGGGACGCCAATGCTGTTCCAGCGCTTCCCACACCGGCCGCCAGTACTGCGCGGTCGACTCCATGACGACTTCCTCGACCTCGTGCTCGACCAGCCAGTCGGCCAGGCGACGCAGGTCGATCGGCGTCGTGCCGACCTTCTGACGCTCGAAGTGGAGGTCGCCGTCGACCTCGACGTCGGCCACCACGACTGCCAGCATCTTCTTATGTACGTCGATTCCCGCGATCCGGTACGGCATCGGTCTCTCCTTCGGGAGAGCGGAGAGCGTGCCTCGTCGCATCACTCAGGGTCGCGAGCTATCGTCGTCCTCTCAAAGAACGAACGACGCTCAATCATTCGGTCAATCACGCACGCTCCGGGTCAAACAGTTGCTCGGCCTCGCTTGCTCCATGGCTAATCCCGACCTCGCCGCTCCCACCGGGCGACATTCTGACCTGCACTCCGATTTTCATTGCCTTTCGCGGGCCGCAGGCCCAGCTGTAACCAGTTGCGGAAATCGTCCAGTGCGGCTCCGACGCCAGCCATGTAGCGCACTGCCATTCGATGGTGTAGACGGTCGTGTGAGCAGCCCGCAATGTCATAACGACATGCGGGTTGGCGAAATGAATGCTCTCGATCGTGCCTTGGACCGTCGCCTCTTGATCGATAAGGAACTCGGGATGCGAATGGTGCGCGTTGGCTGCCGCGCTCACAAGGATGAGGAGAGCAGCGTACGCCGATTCCAGGGCCGGGCGGCCGTAAGCGGCTGCGGGCCGGGCTCCGCGCTGATATGCACTACCTTCGCAACTTCGTACTACCAAGATGTTACCGACCCAACCTTGGCCCTCACGGCGTCGTAGTGGCGACTGCCTTAACAAACCGGCATCGCGAGTGAACTGCTGCGCGCTTGCGCGCCATTGCCGTTACAAACCGGTAACGTGATCTCAATACCGTATGGAGCACGCATCGATGAGATCATTTGGGAGGCCCATTGGCATGAGACGAGGACTAGTGATGCTGGCCACCGTGTTCCATATGGTCATTCCCGCGTCCTCCGCGTACGCGCATCACAGCCACCCGTATTTCTACGACGAGTGCAAACGCATCACGATCGAGGGCCGAGTCGAAAAGGTCGAATTCAAAGACCCACACACCTGGATCGTTCTCAGGCTGGATGACGGAACGCTGTATACCGTCGATTGGGCTCCACTGAGCCGACTGACGAATGAACACGTGATCGGCCCCGCGAAAGAAGCGCTAACGTCTGGAGCGCGCATCATGGTCACTGGCAATCGAATACGGCCCGTGGCTCAGATACGGGAGCATTTCCCGGACTTCACCAGCGAGGTGAATCCGAACACTGTCGACCCGATCTCGATACGTGTGGGCGGCAGTTTCAGCTGGGCGTTGCCCCCCAGGACGATCTCTCCGAACTGCGATGGTAAGTAGCACGGCCGTGAGAATAGCCGGGTCCTTCGTCGTCGCCGCGATCGTACTCGTGGCGGCCTCCGCCGCTGCAGATCTACGCCGCGTACGGTGACGGAAGATTCAACACATCGATGCGTGTGACGGGAGGTCCGGAGTGGATCAATAGGACGGCCTTTGCCGTCGACGCTGTCGCGTCGAGGGAAGCGACCGCCCAGCAACGGCGGCTGATGCTGCAGACGCTTCTCGAGGAGCGTTTTGCGTTGACGTTCCGCAACGCGACCGAGACCCCAGATACGCCGATGGGCAACATGTTGGCGCTGGCGAGTTTGCTGGTCCCTCGTTGCCCACTGCTGTTCGAGAGCAATGGGGACTACGTCTCGTGCCCGGCAAGGGCCGGCTGAAGTTGTTCATCGTCGAGAGCGCGCAGCTGCCGGCCGGCAACTCGCTACTCCTCCCGCTAGGGCGAGTCGATATTCATCGAGCGCCTCCTGCCGCATGTGCATTACCGCTTTGTTACCCTGCGCCTGATTGAAACCTGCGGGCATCATTGAGAGACTCTGGCAGCCCCAGGCACCATGACCACACGCCTGCTCGTCTTGCTCGTGTTGCTGACCGTGCTTCCCGCTATGGGGATGCTATGGCTGATGAATCGTGCGGTAGCAATGGAGACGACAGCGGGACAGCAGCAAGTGCTTGAGGCGTATCGCGGCCAGCTGCGGCTGGTGCGATCGCGGCTGGATCCCCTCTGGCGGGCCCACGCCGCCCGCCTAGAGGAAGGCGCCGCCACGCCAGAGGATCGGTTTACGCGGCTAGTGACGCAGGAGCAGGCCGACGGTTTGCTGGTGCTCGGTGACGACGGGACGCTGGTGTATCCAGATCGCGACGCCAGGGATCAGCTGCACGTGATGGAGGAGCAGCGGGCGCGCGATCGAAACGTCTTCCTGCCGACGCAGGCAGCGCTGCAGCTGTCGATCGAACTTGCCGACGCCGAACGCACCACGCCGCTCGCCGACCTGATCCGCGAAACCTCACTGCCAGGGATCTGGGCGGTGTCATCACCGAATGGGCGTGTCATCGCGCTCTATCGGACCGGACGCTTGGAAGGGATGATGCACGACTTCCTTCACCAGGTGGAGACGGAAGGCATCCGGTTCATCGCCTTTCCTCCCGATGAACCCGGCGACGCGGAGGCGATTGCGGCGGGCCCGTGGTTGCCTGGCTGGCAGCTGTCGTTCGTGGCCATGGATACCGAAGTCCGCCAGGCTGCGCTCGCCACGCGTCGGGCGATCACGGTGTCGGCCGGCCTGGCCGGCCTGGCAGTGATCGTCTTCAGTGGGATTGCCGCCGGACAATCGATCCGTCGTCACCTGACGCTGGCGGCGCTCAAGACGGATTTGGTTGCCGCTGCGTCTCACGAACTGCGGACGCCCGTGACGGCCATTAGCGTTCTCGTCGACGGCCTACGGGCCGATCAACAACTCGACGCGCGCAAGACTCGCGAGTACCTGGACATGATGGCCAGCGAGACATCCAGGCTCCAGCGCCTTATCGACAGCTTCCTCACGTTCGCTCAACTCGACCGCGGCCGCCAGCAGTTCACGTTGGTGCCGGTTCAACCGTCGTGGCTGGTCGAGACTGCGGTCGATGCCATCCGCGATCGGCTGCCCGACGATTGCCGGGTCGATCTCGACATCGCACCTGGACTGCCACTGGTGATCGCCGATGAGGATGCTTTGAATACAGCGCTCGTCAACCTGCTCGAGAACGCGCTGAAGTACACCACCAGCGACAAGCGCATTCGCGTCCGGGCGTCCGCGGATGGCGGGTTCGTCCGCTTCGATGTCACCGACAACGGCATCGGTATCCCTTCAGGTGAGCAGCGGCGGATCTTCCAGCGCTTCTATCGCATCGATCAACGGCTGTCGCGCGAGACTGCCGGCGTCGGTCTTGGCCTCAGCATCGTCGAACTGGTGATGCGCGCGCACGGAGGCTCGGTGGTCGTGCAGAGTGCTCCAGGCGCAGGCAGCACGTTCACACTACGTGTGCCGTGCGTACGCCAGGGGCAGACCGCATGACACACGGTCGCGTGCTCCTCGTCGAGGACGAGCCTGCACTGGCGCGTGGTCTCTCGGACGCCTTGCGCGCGCAAGGGTTCGACGTGACCATCGCGAAGGACGGCGCGCAGGGGCTCGACGCGGCGATGAGCGGCGCTGCGGACCTGATTCTGTTAGACGTGATGCTGCCGAAGGTGAATGGCTTCGAGATCTGCCGGGCGGTGCGCGCGCACGGGCTCGATGTGCCGATCTTGATGCTGACGGCGAAGGGACAGGAAGCCGACGTAGTGCTTGGGCTGAACCTCGGGGCCGACGATTACATCACCAAGCCGTTTCGAGTCGCCGAACTCGTCGCGCGCATCCGTGCGTTCCTGCGGCGCCGCGGGCCGACTCCCATGTTGATGGCATTCGGCGACTGCGAAGTGGATCTGGTGGCTCGGCGCGCGACGCGGAAGGGCACGCCCCTCGATTTGACGGCCAAGGAGTTCGCCTTGCTCGCGTACTTCGCCACTCGGCCCGGCTGCGCGTTGTCGCGGGACGTCATTCTGAACGCGGTGTGGGGCCACGCAGTGTTTGTGGCTCCGCGCAGCATCGACCGGTGCGTCACGACGCTGCGCGCGAAGATAGAGCCGAACCCGCACACGCCTGTGTATATTCAGACAATCCGCGACGTCGGATACCGGTTCGATCCGGCGGGCCGCTCGTCTTAGCGCGGTTGGACAAGAGTGCGGTCGCCGACACTTCAGCCCCGGCAGACTCCTGACGTACCATCGCGCGATGGCGGACATTGTCCTGAGCTACGCGCGAGAGAATCGCCCACAGGCGGAGTCTTTGTCGCACGCGCTGGAGGACGCCGGCTGGAGCGTCTGGTGGGACCGCGAGATTCTGCCCGGCGTCAGTTACGAACAGGTCATCGAGGCCGAGCTCTCGGCGGCGCGTTGTGTCGTCGTCCTGTGGTCCGCGTCGGCCCGTCAGTCAAACTGGGTCCGCGACGAGGCCACGCTTGCCCTGAGCCGCAACGTGCTCGTGTCAGTGCTCCTCGATGATTCCACGCCTCCGCTGGGGTTCCGGCAGCAGCAGACCGCCAGCCTCGCACACTGGAACGGGTCCACGACGAGTCCCGAGTTTGCGCTTCTGACGCAGGGCATCGCGAGAGTCATCGGCGGGGAACCGCCTCTCGGAGTCCGGCCCGCTCAGGTCGAGACTCGCGCCCCGGCAAGGCCGAAGCGGCTGAAGGCAGCGATGATCACGTCGGTGATTCTCGGCTGCGTTCTTGCCGGTGGCGCGGCCGTCATGTGGTCCGACGGCTATTTTCGGCAGCGAGGCGAAGCGGTGCCAGCAAGCACTGCGCCTGCTTCACGCGCAAGCGGCCGCGTTGAGTCAGCCCGCGCGTTGGTGGTGCCGGCTGACGCGACCCTGACCCTTCCCCGTGAGAACGTGGCGCTCACCGTCCTGTCTGGAACGCTCGAGCAGTTGAATGCTGACACACGCCTGCTATCGCTGCACATCAGGGTCGCGAACCACGGGACGCGATCGTTCTACCGCACGTACCACAGCGATCTCCGCCTGGTCGTTGACGGTGTGCCTCGTGCGCCGAACGACTCGCTGTACGAGCAGGTTGAGAAGTCGAGTGCCCGTGAGTTCGATTACCGGTTCGATGTGCCTGCCGCTACCACTCGCGCGGTGTTGCGCATCATCGATGATGATCAGACGGATGAGATCCAGCTGGACATCCCGGCGGCGGGGCGCTGAGCCCGGCTTCGTCGCCCCGAGCGGCCGACAGCGCGCAGACCGGCCGCTGTAGCTGGGATCGATGCCGCGCAACGGCTACGCGGCGATGCGGTCGAAACGGTGATGCACACCGCCGACGACCCGCGTAGAGACCTTCGGTCAGCCTCAACGGCGTAGCTCACGAATCAACCTGCGGACGTCGTGCGGTATTGAGGCGTGCTTGACAGTCCTCTGGTATCCGGCCGACCATCTGCGCGGGAACTCATTGCTGAGCTCAGAGAGACATGACTGAGGCGCACGCAGACCCTCCCGACGATAACGTCCAGCGCGATCCGCTGCCCGTGGCTGTGGGGGCAACGATCGGCACGTACCGGTTGGAGGCGACGCTCGGGCACGGCGGCATGGGCGTTGTGTTTCGCGCGCTCGACACCAAATTGAATCGTCCCGTGTCGGTCAAGTTCCTCTCCGATACGCTCGCGGATGCTGCGGGACGCCGGCGATTTCAGCGCGAGGCGCAGATGGCCTCGTCGCTGAATCATCCCCATATCCTGACCGTATACGACGCGGGCGAAGTGGCAGGCAGGCAATACCTGGTCACGGAGTACATCGACGGCGGCACGCTAGAGGGGTGGATCGGACGCGAGCGTCGCTCGTGGCGGAAGGTCGTCGAGCTCCTCGCGGGTGTCGCCGACGGGCTCGCCGTTGCACACGCCGCCGGTATCCTCCACCGCGATATCAAGCCTGCGAACATCCTCGTCACGCAGAGTGGCTACGCCAAGCTCGCGGATTTTGGGCTGGCCAAGCTTGCGGAGGAACAGGACGTCAATCTGTCGCGAGCGGTCACCGGGAGCCACACGCATCCAGGGATGGTCGTCGGCACGATCCCGTACATGTCACCCGAGCAGGCAAAGGGCGAACCGATTGATGCACGGAGTGACGTGTTCTCTTTCGGCGCGGTGTTGTACGAGATGCTCTCGGGACACCCGGCCTTCGAGGGCAAGACCGGCCTGGAAACACTTCAGAAGGTCATCCACGCATCGCCGGCGGCGTTGCCCGACGAGGTACCGATAAGCCTGCGGCTCGCGGTCGACAAAGCTCTGGAAAAGGATCCGGCGGAGCGCTATCAGTCGATGCGCGAGCTCGCCGTCGATTTGAAGCGGCTGACACGACACACGCAGGAGCAGGAACCGGCGCGCGCCACTCGACCACCTCGTCGGATGAGCGTGGCGTGGGTGACCGCCGCGGCTGCCCTCGTGATCGGCGCAGGCGTGACTGCATGGTGGCTGCCCCGCTCGGATGGACTCGAGAATCCGATTGCCAACGCGCGCTATACGCGGCTGACGGATTTCGACGGCTCGGAAATGGACGCCTCCATTTCGCGAGACGGCCGCTTCATGGTGTTCCGCTCCGACCGCGACGGTCCCGAGGACACGTGGGTCACCCAGATCGGAAGCGGCAACTACGTGAACCTCACCAAGGGCTCACGCAACCATGTGCTCGTTCGCAATGCCGGCTTCAACGGCGATGGGTCTGAGGTCTGGCTTTCGTCGATGCGTGGCGGCGACCGCCTGCGCCTCACACCGTCGATGGGCGGCCCGCTGCGCCCCTTTCTCTTCGAGCACTCGATGAACCCCGTGTGGTCTCCAGACGGATCGCAGATCGTCTCGCACCCATTCGACGATGGGGACCCACTGACCATTACCGATCGCGACGGCAGCAACCCGCGCGTGATCTTCTCGCTCAAGGCCGGCGGACACAACCACTACCCGATCTGGTCGCCGGATGGGCAATGGATCTACTTCATCAGCGGGATGTGGGATGCACGCGAGATGGACATCTGGCGCATCCGCGCGACAGGCGGCGATCCGGAGCGGATGACGAATACAAACGCCGATATCCAGTATCTGGCGCCGATCAGCGATCGCACCATCGTCTATACCTCCCCGGATCAGGATGGTGCAGGCCCATGGCTATGGGCGCTCGATACGGCGACCAGGCGCACGCAGCGGATCAGCTCAGGACTCGAAGTGTATACGTCGGTCGATGCGAGCGGCGATGGAAGACGCCTCGTCACGACGGTGTCGCGGCCGACGGCAAATCTGTGGACGATCCCATTGCGCACCCAGCTCGTGGACGAGGCTGATGCGAAGCCCTTTGCACTTCCCGCTGTTCGAGCGTACGCGCCTCGCTATGGTGGATCGACGCTCTTCTTCCTGTCGTCGCGCGGCGGGGGCGATGGCTTGTGGCGCTACGACAACGGCCAGGTGGCCGAAGTGTGGCGTGGGGTAGACGGCGCTCTGCTCGAGCCAGCGGCGGTGTCCGTCGACGGGAAACACGTAGCGGTCATCGTACGGAAGCAGGGGCGTCGAACGTTGACCCTGCTGTCGCCCGATGGAGGCGACGCACGCCAGCTCGCGCCCGCGATCGACGTGGCCTTTGCGGCGAGCTGGTCACCGGACGCCAAATGGATCGTTGCCTCAGGGCAGGACTCGAAGGGCGCAGCGTTGTTCAAAATCCCCGTTGATGGCGGCGAACCACAACGGCTTGTCGAGGGCGTGACGAGCAATCCCGTGTGGTCTCCGGACGGATCGGTGATCGCCTATACAGGCCCGGTTAGCGGTCCGACCGGACCCCTGCTCGTGATCCGGCCTGACGGCTCCGCCGTCGCCACGCCGCCGATACGCATTCGAGTGAACACGGAGCACTATCGATTCGTGCCTGGCAGGCGGCAGCTCGTGTACGTGCCGACTCCCACGCAGGTGGATCCTGAACACTTCTGGATACTGGATCTCGACTCGATGAGCACACGCCGCATTTCATCTTTCGATCTGCGGACGACGAACAGGACCTTCGATGTCACGCCGGACGGTCTGCAGATCGTCTTCGACAGACAGCGGGACAACTCCGATCTGGTGCTCATCGACTTGCCCGAGAGGACCAAGTAGCTGAAACCGTCAACACCATCCTCCGCCTCCTGCAGCGAGCGTTCGAAAAAGTCAGCGCGCCTGGCTTGGACTCACCTCGTGCGTCGGTTACAGATGCTCCTCGCGGCGGTCGTGGGATGGTTCGAGCGAGAGCAATTGGCGCGACCTTGTCGGATCCTGTTAGGGGCAGTCACGGCGTGCCCAGACGGCGGCTGTGAGGCTCAGCTCTCCCGCGGAAAATACTTGGCGATGACGCCTTTCATCCGGTTACGTCCGACTCGGTTCGCGCTGTGAACGGTTGGCTCTTCCGTCGGCCAGTGGCCTGTCTCGGCCATCCAGACGCAAAGGTCATAACCCGTACCGACATGCTTACAATGCGGCATCGTTCGGAAGTTGTGCGCTTCCAGCCACTCTTTCACGTCCATACCGTCCATGCACGTCTCGCACGCGCCCAAATCGTGGTCGAGACTCGCGCGATCGACACGACCAGTCTCTAGAGACAGCTTGGCGTCAACAACGGTGGTGACGGCCACCCAGCCATCAGGCGCCGGGCGGCGGTCGTCAAGCCACAAGTAGATCGGTGGCTGGCCGTTGCACGCGCTCATCTGCGCTACGGATCCATCACTGCGACCATCACCTCTAGATTGACCCATGACTCTCATCCCTTCCGCTGAAGCAATCCGTCCGTGCACACAGCAGACAGGGGATCAGTTCTATTCCCTCCTGATCTGGCAGCGCTCTGCGCCTTCTCCGCACGCTTCGGTCCGGGCTCACGTTCCTGCCGATCTCGAAACTGTACCGTCAGATGTACGCGAACACGGGTATTGCAACCGACCAGCACGCGGACGAACCCGAGGCCGTGCCAGCGTTTGTTCGTGATCGATCCCGCACCGGATTCGCAGAATGCCGTCGGTCCTCGCGCTCACGTCTCAGCGTCTCAGCGCGCGATCGCCGTTGGTGGCGTGCCGGTGGTGCAGATTATCCGTGCCGGGCAACCACGCGGCATTGCTGCTGACGGCAAGGAGGCGCAGCGCATGCCAACGCTGGCCGCATCTCGCGCAACACCAGGAGTCGCCGGCCTCGTGTGCCTCGTGCGTCAACGACGGGTGTGTCGTCTGACATAGCGGACACGTTGCCGACGAGAAGCCGTCTGGCTCGACATCGAGCAGCGTGGTGACCTGCATTGTTGAACGGCTATCTGTCATGAGGGTTCTCACGGCCGGAAAAGCCGCCTTGTTCGTCGCGCGCGTCTTGTCGCGAGTGGCACTCGCCTCGGCCCAGGGTTTCAAGCACGTTGAGCCTGACACGCGGGGTTGAGCCTGTCTGTACTGGACAGCACATGGTTGGTGAGTGATTCATTGCAGACTTCGCTGAGCTCTGCGTCGTCCGGCTCCAGTATCGCGATGTTGTCGACCCACCAGCTAGTTTCGCACTGGGCCATCACGAGGTGACCTCGAGTCGCAGTTGCAGCTAGACCGCGACCCACGTCTCCAGTTTGGTGAGACTGACGCCGACGCTGCATTCACCCGCGCGTGGACATACGTAAATGGTGGACCCGTTCGTTGTCTCACTCAGGCGTCGTTGCAACCTCGTTTGCGGCTGATGACAGACTGGGCACTGGTGAAGATGCGCCGGACTTTCGTTGGGGGTGCGCATAGTGAGCCTCATGGCACCGATTCGGACGGAGGCTGGAAGGAAGGCATTCCGCACCAGCCACTTTGATGAGGCTGGCGGCCGGTGCCGGCCGGGAGGCTCAGGAAAGGATGCCCATTGTACCCCGAGGCGGTCCAAACAGGTCGCTGCGCACTCTCGAGGAGAATAGCGACTCACCGGATTACGCCTCCCTTGTCCGACGTCGGGTGACACGGGAGAAGTCGTGGAGGGATGTGCACGCAAGGACTCGCGGCAGCGCTCCTCGGACCCGTTCGTGCGCGAGCGATCCTCGAATGGGAGGCGATGCAGGGAACTGCGCTCCTGCGAGTCGGAGCCGCTGTGGCTGTAGCCACCGGGGGCTTCGTCGCCGTTGCGGTTACAGGCGACCGTTCGTGTCGGCAAGCCGCGAAGTAGCTATCGCACCGACTCAGGACACTGGCGAGTGGCGTTACTCAGCACTCGAAGGTACTGTCATCATCGTGTGGAATGGTGAGTAGGTTCGCCGCAGTTTTGCTTCGAATGCAGCCCGTCCGGTCGAAGGTGCCGCCGCAATCCGCGCACGCAGCTTTTTCCGCTTTGCCAGCCGATGGTGACGTCGATGTATGTCCGTGGGACGATGGCTTGCACTCATGATCACGCTCCTTCGAGGCAGCGTATCTCGCCGATGTGCCATCTGCTGTTCACAAGTGCACTCTGAAACGTTGCCCTTTTCATGCCCTTTGAATGGAACAAGGAGCCGCTGGACGTCGACTCGCGCGATTTCGGGGCGGGTCTTGACAAGACCCGCCCTCCACTAACTCCGCGTCTTCAGAAATCGAACTGCGCGCTCAGCTTGAAAATGCGCGGCAGCAGGATCAGTTGCGGCGTTCGCCAGGTAGCTCCGTACGTGATGTTCTCGTTGATCACGGAGTTGGAATTGAGCACGTTGTAGAAGTCGAAGTTGACGCTGGTCCGCGTCGTCCCCACCTTGAAAAGCTTGGACATGCGGAGGTCCAGCTGCCTCATCCGCTCAACGTAGACGGTGCCGGCCTCGACGATGTTGAAGAACCTCGCATTCGGCCCGCTGCTGTACGCCCGTCCGAGTGTCGTAGTGGCCGCCGCAATCGCGGCGTTCGCGGTCATGCTGATGCCGGTGCTGTTGCTGGCGCTCGTCCCGGGCAGGTCCTGATACGTCCCGCTGATGTTGACGTCGATCTTCGGCAGCACGTAGGAAACCATGCCCTGCATCGACGTGCGCCATCCGTGATCCTGGCGACAGCGCTCGAGAGTCCTGGCCGCGACCGCGAACGAACGGCTGTTCGTGACGGGGTTCGCCGGGTTGCCGGTAAAGAAGTTCGCGTGGAGGGTTTCCGGCAGTGCCGCCACCACGTCGCAATCATCAGTAACAGAGCGGCCCGTCCCGGCGCCGGCCTGAATCATCAGGCCGTTCTGCAGCCTGGCATTGGCGCCGAAGTTCACCGCATTGAAGACCTCCGTCTGATCCCCGTAGTTCTTGGAGAGGGTCACGAAG
The DNA here is from genome assembly GCA_963772955.1 of uncultured Acidobacteriota bacterium. Lineage (GTDB taxonomy): Bacteria > Acidobacteriota > Vicinamibacteria > Vicinamibacterales > UBA2999 > Gp6-AA40. Next base: position 55,560 of record CAVYZF010000005.1, read on the forward strand.
TTTCTCTGGGCCAGTGTGAACGCCGCCGGCTTCAGGTCGAAGGCTGTCAGCTGATACCCGCCTCCGTTCGGCAGCCGCGAATCGCTGGGCACGTTGATCGTGAACCGGTCGTAGTCCCCAGGTCCCACGGCCAGGTCATCCATCGTTCGGAAGTTGCCGTACCACCGCCGGGCGTACTGGAGATCGACCGACAAGCGTGGCAGCAGCTCGTGCTGCACGCTGGTCGTAAACTCCCAGTTGTTGAACCGCTTCCCCCAGCCGGTCAACACCTCTGGATCGTAGGTTGTACCAGGTACGACGGTCCCGAAAATCGCTGCGTTCACGAGCGCGCCGCACTCCCCGTTGGCGGCGTAGTCCAGCAAGTTGCAATCTGGTGTGAAGTCCGCGTCGCCGTCGGTCCACGAGCGAGTCGTGCTCGTGATCAGCCGATTGATCGGGTTGGGGCCGTCGGACAACGCCCCGGTCGTACCGAGGCCTTCCAGATACTTGTTGAGCGTGACCTTGAGCGCGGTCTTGCCGTTCCCGAACAGATCGTAGGTCGCGCCCATCTTCGGCGCGATGTCATGCAGGCTGTAGTTCTCAATCGTGTCGAACTGCACGTTGAGGTTCGGCGCCAGCGCCGTTGGAGCAATCGCCTGCGGCGGGAAGCTGTTCTTGAAGGTGTCGTATCGGATACCACCCGAGAGCGTCCATCGGCCGACCGTCCATTTGTCCTGCGCAAACAGACCGAGGTCGCGGTCCACGTTCACCGCGACCGTCCGCGGCGCGATTCGGTAGGTGAGCTGCGTCGGCACACCGTTCGCGAAGTTGTAGAAGTACGGCGTCGTCGGGTCGGTGTAGCTGGTGTTCTCGTGATGGCCGTAGGCGTTGTTGAAACCGACCTTGAAGTTGTGCGAACCCGTGATGTAGGACACCGCGGCCCGGTAGTGGATGTTCCAGTTCCAGGAGTTGTTGAAGGTGCCGCCGACCGGTGTGGCAAACGCCCGGTAGTTCAAGCTTGCGCCGGTCGCGAGCGACGGGTTGTCGATCACCGGAACCATGCCCGGGGCGATGGCGTCGATGTTGTCGCCCTTCCCGGTCTGAAGGTGCATCGCGCCCCATCGCTCCACGCGGTGGATCGCGCTCGCCTCGAGGAGCAGTCGGTTGCTTACCGGACTGTTCCAGTCCATCTGGACGAAACGCTGCAGCGGGAATCGCCGGTCGACCGAGGCCTCAGGGGAGACCGTGGCCGAGATCTGGTTGGGACAGCTGCACAGCGCCTCTTGATCGTAGGTGAAACCGATCTTGTTCCTGGAATTCGCCTGCCACGTGACGCGGGCCTGATACATCGTCTGGTCCTGATGGATGATGGCCTGCTCACCGGTGCTCACGTAACGGTAGTTGTTCAGGTTATTCGCATTGGCGTTGAAGAACATCCCTGGCACGTAGTTGTCCGCGTAGAGATAACGCCCCGAGAGGAAGAACCACGCCCGGTCCCGGGCGATCGGTCCACCGACTCCAGGATTGAAGTCACCGTTCCCCTTGATGCGGGGCGCCGCCAACAGACCTCGCGCCTGGACGTCGGAACCCGAGAAGTTGTCCGACGCGAACGATTCCTGGGTAAAGCCGCCGAAGATCGTGCCGGCCATCCTGTTGCCGCCATCCCGTGGGATGAAGTTGATGCGCACGCCGCCGGTTGCCGACTGCGCGTCCACGCTCGAGACATCGATGGCGAACTCCGCCATGCCGGTGGCGTTCGGCACCGCTCCGCCGCCCCAGCCACCGCCGATCATCGTGCTCAGCGCCACGCCGTTGACCATCATGCGCTGGTCCGACTGCCGGCTGCCGTTGAACTCGAGCGATGCCACCTCCTGCACTACCGAGCCGCCGACGTCCGGCACGTTGGCGCCGCCCCGTCTCACGCCCGGAATCAACACCCCGGTCGTAAACGGATTTCGCGCGCTCGGAATGGCCGCCAGCACCTCCTGGTCGATCACGGCCTGTCGAGTGGTGCTCTGCACGTCCACGATCGGCGATTCGCCGCTTACCGTGATCGTCTCCTCGAGCGAGCCGACGCGCATGTCGGCGTTGACCGTGAAGACAGCCGTGCCCGTCAGCTCCACACCCTCGCGTTTGAATGTCGAGAAACCCGTGAGTGCAAAGGTCACGGTATAGGCCCCGGGTCGCAGGTCGGGGATGGAATACCGCCCATTCGCATCGGTTACCGTTGTTCGGACCTTTTCGATCAAGACCGGGCTCGCCGCTTCGACGGTGACGCCTGGCAGTACGGCACCCGAGCTGTCCTGAACCAGCCCAGACAACGATGCTTGCGCGAAAGCCACGGCAGGCGCGAGCGTCAGGCAGCCTGCCACCAACAGGACTCGACCCAGTCTTCGCATTACACCCTCCTCGCTCTCGAATTACGCGCGCAGTCGTGGTTACGGTAAAGACAACCGCGCCAGCCTTGAGATCACGCCCATTGGGGTTGAGGAATGTGCCCGCCGAACCTTGGGTTGATTACGACGATCTTCGGGACGGTATGAACGACTTCCGGCCGCGCGCCGTGCGGTCTTGGGTGAATGCTGCGTATATTGCCAGCAATGCCGTTCCAGGTGAAGTGCTAACTCGCACGTGACGCAGGGCGGACGCGCGCTTTGGATGGGGGGGCGCTCAGGCGCGCTCGAGATAGCCCTCCCAGAGCTCGGCGTGGACGGTGTCTCGTGCATTGGCCGCTTCGCCCCACAGCTCGCGTGCGGTGAACCCGACCGTGTACACGTGCTGCGGCCGATCGGGCAGCGCGTAACCCTCGGCGTCGGTGTCCTGGAAATCGAAGATACCGTGGTCGGCCACGATCGTTCCGCGATGGCCGCGCATGTAGCGCGGGAGGCGCGTGTGTCCGACCGGGTTGATGTTGCGCGCCCGCACGCGTTGGCCCACTTTGAACTGCGGCCGGATCTTCACATCCTCACGGCGCAGCGATCGACGTCGCGTGAGCTGCTCGGCGATATTCGCTGGTGTGACGCGCGGCGTGAGTCTGGGAGACGCGGGATCTGCGCGGCCGCTGTCCAGTTCTGCCTGCGTCAGGAGTTTCGCCGCTATCAAGCGATCGACGAGCAGCTTGATGAATCGCTCGTAGTACTGCATCTGCAGGTACTGGGCTGGCGGCAGGATTTCATGTTCGTAGCGGAAGTTCCGACGACGGGTCGGGCCAAATGGTCCGGTGGCGCGGATGAGACCCCATGCGCGTGCTTCCCACTCGGCATGGAATGGTCGCTCGTCTTCGCGCACCTCGATGGGACCCATATCCTGCATGCCACCCATATCGTGTATGCCGTTCATGCAGCGGCTCCTCCACGCCCAGCCACCTTGGCGACACCTACCATCGCGTTGCGGGTTACAAGATCTGCCAGCGCGTCCTCGGTCAACCCCTCCGTTCCCGGCGGACGCTCGGGAAGAACGAGGTAGCGAATCTCCGCGGTGCTGTCCCACACACGGACCTGAACGTCATCTGCCAGCGTGACACCGAATTCCCGTAGAACGCCGCGCGGGTCGATAACAGCCCGCGACCGGTACGGCGCAGACTTGTACCACGTCGGAGGCAGGCCGAGTACTGGCCACGGATAACACGAGCAGAGCGTGCAGACGACGAGATTGTGGACGGCTGGCGTGTTTTCAACCACCACCATGTGCTCGCCCTGCGAACCGCCGTACCCGAGTTCAGCAATCGCAGCAGTACCGTCGGTGAGCAAACGCTTCCGGTAGGCGGGATCCACCCACGCCCGCGCGACCACACGGGCGCCATTGCGAGGACCGATCTTCGACTCGTAACTCTCGATGACCGCATCGATCGTGGCCGGATCCACCATGCCCTTCTCGACCAGTATCGACTCGAGCGCCTTGACGCGGAGCGCCACATCCGACGGAACGTTCTGGTGACCTTGGTCTTGTTCGTTACCGAGCAGCTCCGGCTTGGCTGATCCAATGCGTGGAGTGGCCACGAGACCGGCGGTGCCCGCAGCCGCCTTGCTGAGGAACCTCCGCCGACCAACTGGTTTATCTGGTGCGTTCGCCATCGTTGCCTGAGTCCCGCCGCCGATACTGGCGAACCTCGCGCGTCGCTGTCAAGGCGGACGTCGCGCGCGTGTCACGATCCACCTTCGCCAAGGCTACGGCGGACGCGTCGTTGACGCTCTCTGGAGCAGGGGAGTAGTCTGCCCGTCATCGTGGTGGAAGGCGCCAGGGTCCCTTCGGACCTCACGCTGCGGGTCAAGTCGCTCGAATCACTCCTTGTGGAGAAAGGCCTGGTTGATCCTGCAGCGCTCGACGCCCTGATCGACACGATGGAACACAAAGTAGGACCGCGCAACGGCGCACGCGTCGTGGCGCGCGCATGGATGGATCCCGCCTACAAGCAACGGCTGTTGGAGGATGCGCCAGCCGCGATCGCCGAGCTGGGCTACACCAGCGGACAGGGTGAGCATACGTTGGTGGTGGAGAACAGTGCCAGGGTGCACAACCTGGTCGTGTGCACGTTGTGCTCGTGTTATCCATGGCCGGTTCTCGGCTTGCCTCCCGTTTGGTACAAGTCCGCGCCGTATCGTTCTCGCGCGGTCATCGACCCGCGCGGCATCTTGCGCGAGTTCGGCACGCAGTTGCCGGACGATGTCGAAGTGCGCGTCTGGGACAGCACCGCGGAGCTGCGCTATCTGGTTCTGCCCGAGCGTCCGGCTGGTACTGAAATGATGAACGAGGAGCAAATGGCCTCGCTCATCACGCGCGATGCGATGGTCGGCGTTGCGAAAGTGACATTGCCATCTTCTCGAGGCAACGCATGAACGGCGCGCACGATATGGGCGGCCAGCGGGACATGGGTCCGCTCGAGTATGAGAAGAACGAGCCTGTGTTCCACGCACCTTGGGAGGCGCAGATCTACGCACTCACTCGCGCGATGCGGGCGTGGGGCAGGTGGAATCTCGACGCCGACCGTCACGCGCTCGAATGCCTGCCCCGTGCCGACTATCTGCGAATGAGCTACTACGAGCGATGGTTCCATCGCCTGGCGAGGCAGGTGGTCGAGCATGGCCTGGTGAGCAAAGAGGAGTTCGATAGCGGTATGGCGGCTCCCGGTTCAACGAAGGCCACTCCGGCGATGACCCTCGCCACGTTCCCTCACTGGCTCAGTCGAGGGATTCCGTCGAGTGAGGATCCAAACGTCCAACCGCGATTCACGGTGCGTCAGCGCGTGCGCGCCCGAAACGTCAATCCCTCTGGGCACACACGCTTGCCACGCTACGCCCGCGGCAAGACCGGCGTCATCGTCCGAGATCACGGCGTCTATCTGTTTCCCGACAGCAACGCGTTTTTTCAGGGTGAGAAGCGTCAGCACGTTTACTCTGTCCGTTTTGCGGCAACGGAGCTGTGGGGAGAGATTGCGTTGCCGCGCGACTCGGTGCACCTCGATCTGTGGGACGACTACCTTGAGCGAGACTGAGTCGATCCCAAGCGCCGAGCGGCTATCCGATCTTCCGCGTCTGCCTCGTGACGAAGGCGGGCCCGTGTTCGCCGAGCCATGGCAGGCGCAGGCCTTCGCGCTCGCGGTCAAGCTGTCCGAGCAGGGGCATTTCACCTGGAAGGAATGGGCTGCCAGCCTCGCTGAAGAACTGCAGGCTGCTGCGAAGCGTGGAGAACCGGACGACGGCTCTCGCTACTACGAACATTGGTTGGCGGCGCTCGAGCGTTTGGTGACCGCCAAAGGGCTGACCGATCAGAACGCGCTGCTCACGCGCAGAGAAGCCTGGGCAGAAGCCTACCGCGCCACTCCTCACGGGACGCCCGTGGAACTCGCATCTCGAAAGCCTGACGCGCGCTGGGTTCTTCTTGGGGTCGCTTCCACGTTCGGCGGCTATTGGCTGATTCATCAGAGCAACATCGTTGCACCGGGTGAGTGGAGTGCGTGGACGATCGGAGCTGGCGGAACGACAGCGATTCCGCAGGTGGGATTTATCGCGAGCGCCGCTCTGGGCTCGCTTCTCGGCATGCAGCACGCGTTCGAGCCGGACCATCTCGCTGCGGTGGCGACGCTCATGACCGGCGAGCGCACGAGTGCGAAGGCGGCGTGGCTCGGCGCGTGCTGGGGACTCGGGCACACACTGACGTTGTTGGCGGCCGGCGCCGCACTGGTCGTTTTCCGCGCCGAAATGCCGGTGCAGGCGACGATGGCCTTCGAGCTTGGCGTCGTACTGATGCTGGTCGGATTCGGCGTCCGTGCGATCTACCTGGCTGCCTGTGGCGCCATGCCTCGTCGCACGCATACTCACGCGAAGTCACCGACGTCGCGCTTCGTTGACGTCGATCGGTGGACGCTCGCACGACCTCTGCTGGTGGGCGCCGTACACGGGCTGGCGGGAAGCGGCGCGCTCACGGCGCTCGTCGTGGCCACGCTCCCGTCGACGACGACGCGGCTCGGTTATCTGGCGCTGTTTGGGATCGGATCCACCCTGGGGATGGTGGCGCTGTCAGGCCTACTGGGCTGGCAGATCGCGCGAATGGGATCTGATCGTGCGGTCGTGCGCACGTTCTCACTCGCCGTTGGCTGTGTGTCGACCGTGCTCGGTCTGTTCTGGGGATATCCGTTTCTCAGCCGGTTGTTCTAGACGCCGGAAAGGTGAGCGCCCCGCGTCTGAAGAGACTTGACGAGTACTTTCGAGTTGCGCCCACTGCGGTCGTACTTCTCGCGTCGCTCTGGTGGGAGGTCGGCGGGCGTGCCTTCCACGAAACCCGCCTTGGCCTGGAAATAGGTGGACGCCTGCGTGGACAACGCGATCAGCTGCGTCAGCCCCAAGGAAGTGGCGCGATCTTCAACGAACTGTATCAGCTTGCGACCCATGCCTTGATTTTCGTGAGGCGCACTCACATACAGGCTGGCGAGCTCACCTTTTTGCTCGGCCGGATACACATGCAGGGCGACACACGCGACAGGATTTCCGTCGATCTCGAAGATGAAGTAGTCGCCGATGCTCTTTTCGAAAGTGGCACGCGTTCGCTTGATGAGCTCATCGGCCTCGATCGCCTGACGCGTGAGCAGCTGAATGGCTTGAATGTCCTTCTTCGTCGCCGGTCGGATGTGTTCGTACGTGTTCGCATGGATCAGGCTCCCGAGCCCGTGATTGTCGAACACTTCGGCGAGGAGACCTTCTTCAAGCCTGCCATCGATGATGTGCACGCGCGGCACGCCAGCGGTGCAGGCCTGCACGGCATGACGCGCCCGAGACAGCATCTCGGGAGCGAATCCCGCCCCGTCGCGTTGCAGGAGATCGTTCAGTTCACCAACGGGCATCTGGCGGATTGGTCGTCCACGATGAACCAGTCCCGGCTGCGACGTGACGAAGATCAGCTTGACCGCCTTCAGATGCGTGGCCACTGCGACGGCGACGCTATCGGAGTTCAGCCGGTAGGTGTGGCCGTTGCCATCGAATCCGAGCGGCGGCACGATCGGGACGACACCCTGGTCGACTAGCGACTGCAGGAACCCCGTATCGATTCGTTCGACCCGGCCCGTGAACAGTTGATCGATGCCCTGAATGACACCCGCAGGGTGCGCAACAACCACGTTCGGGCAGGCCGCGCGGAGGTCGTGCACTGTCAGGCCCTCCAGGATCTCGTGCGTCAACCGATTTGCCGCAGTCAGCGCGAGCTGAAGCGTTGTCCCATCCGTGACGCCGGTACCATCCAGGTCGGATGGCTGTACCTGCTGGGCCTCGGCCAGAGCCCGGATTTGCTCGGCAGCACCGTGAACAACTACCACTCGGATACTGAGTGACCACATCAGGGCGACGTCGAGGAGGATCGTCGCGAAGTTCTCGTCAGCGACAATGCCGCCATCGATCGCGAGGATGAACGTCCGGTCGCGGAACTGAGGGACGTAGTGGAGGATGCCGCGTAGATCCGTGAGCTTCACGCAGAGAAGCATCCTCGAAACGGCTCTGCTCGCGCTACCGGTGCCAGCGCAACCATGACGAGCCGACTCTCTCCAGGTCGGGCGCGAGCTTGTCCGGTTTCGCGCAGCGCTTGCGTATCCACCTACAGAGAAGGCCGTATGACGTCCTCGACGCAATCGGCCGCGGCGTTCACCTCGCATTACAAGGAGCTACGACCATGCCTACCGTTACGAACCCGAGCCTGACGCTTACCACCATCAACAACACCTCCACCAAGCTGACCGTCGCCTACGATGTCGAGTTCGGCAAGGTGGACCGAAACCTCGTCTCGCTCGGCGTCGAATGGCATCCGCACATCGACATCATCGGCTACGACGGCCCGAGCGGAGAGTCGGTGCTCATCAACGACGCGTTCGACCACGACGCCATTCCGGTTACCGTCGGCAACGGCCAACAGGTGCTCCGTGTCGTGAACGAGAAAACGGTGCCTCGTTCGGACCTCCAGGAGGACTCCAACGGTGACGACGAGATCAAGTGCAGCATCCGCATTCATGCGTCAGGGCTGCCAGACACCTTCACCCAACCGATACAGACTCCCGATAGAACGCTGGCCGGCTGACGATTCCGTCGACCGGAACCGACGGGACTGGTACGCCCACCAGTCCCGACGCTGCGACCTGCCGACCCGTGTGTGACACGAGCGGCTCCTCTCTTGGAGAAGAGTGGCTACGAAAGCAATACGCGACGCATTGTCAGTCCGTCGCGGTCGGACCTGCGGAGGACAGGGCCGCAGCGGTTGACTCCCCGGCGCGCATCGGGGATCCTGCGGCGTGTTCGCGCTCACGACGACGGACGATTGCCGCGCGACGTCGCCGCGTCTCCCCACGCCTGAAGGCGCGCGATGACACAGATGGTGGCGGTCGCATCGTCGTCGCCGCCCCGGAAGGACAGGCGCGCGGCGGCGCTCGCCGCCGCAGTGGCGCTGCTGCTGCTCATCCACTTCCTTCCTTCGCCGCCGGCGCTGCAGACGGCCGGCGGTCCCGTCGCGCTGACCGCCACCGGCAAGACCTGTCTCGCTATCATGGCCTTCGCAGTGACAGCCTGGGTGTCCGAGGCGCTCCCATTCGCCGTGACCTCGCTGCTCATCGTGCTCCTTGTACCCGCCTTCGGCATCGCAGATTTTCGCGCCGTGATCCGCGCCGGGTTCGGTGATCCGATCATCGTTTTCTTCATCGGTGTGCTGTTGTTGTCGGCGGCATTCACGCGCTCTGGCCTCGGGACGCGGCTCGTATACGAGATCTTGAAGCGTGTCGGAACGCGGACGGACCGCGTGCTCCTGGGCGTGCTGGTCGTGGGCGCGTTCATCTCGTGGTGGATCACCGACATGGCGGTGGCGGCGATGCTGCTGCCGCTCGGAGTTGGTCTGCTGCGCGATGCGGCGCTGCAGCCCGGGCGCAGCAACTTTGGCCGGGCGTTGATGATTGCCACGGCGTTTGGCCCGCTCATTGGTGGCATCGCCACGCCGGCGGGAACCGCGGCGAACCTGGTCGCCATCAGCCAGCTGAAACAGCTCGCCAACGTGGACGTGTCGTTTGCACGCTGGATGCTCTACGGCGTTCCGGCATCGCTGTTGATGGTGCCGATCGCGTGGCGGCTGTTGCTGTGGCTGTTTCCGCCGGAACTTCCACGATTGCCGTTCTCCACACGAGACGTCGAAGACCGGCTGGCTGCCCTTGGCCGGCTGACGCGGAACGAGCGGGCCACGCTGCTGATCTTCGTCGCGGTGATTGCGCTCTGGCTCATGACACCGGCGATCGCGGCATGGACGAATGGACAGGTCGCGCCGCCCGTCGAAGCGGTGGCGCTGGCTGGAGGCCTGAGCCTCTTCTTCCCGGGCATTCGCGTGCTGAACTGGAAGGAAGCCGAGCGCGAGATCGAGTGGGGCGGCGTGATGCTGATCGTCGCGGGCCTGTCCCTCGGGCTCGTGGTCTTCGAGACCGGCGCCGCGCGCTGGCTCGCGTGGGTCCTTCTCGGCAACATCACGACTATCCCGATTGTGGCGCAGGCGTTCGTGATTGTGCTGGCGGTGGCTGCGTTACACCTGCTGTTCTCCAGCAACACCGTCACGGCCAGCATCATCGTGCCGATCCTCGTGGCGCTCGCCACCGACCTGCGCCTCGAGCCCTGGACCATCGTCGCACCGGCGGCATTCACCTCGTCGCTGGCGTTCATTCTCGTCAGCGAGGGACCGACGACAATCATCCCGTATTCCTCCGGGTACTTTTCAATGAAGGATCTGGCGCGTGCCGGCATCTACATGACCGTCGCGGCGGCTGGGTGTGTGGCGCTTGCGGTGTTCGTCAACCGTCTTGCAGGCTGGTAGTGCTGTCGACTCTGCATTCGACGACGACCGCGCAGGTGCGCAAGGCGCTGATCGAGCGCAGCGAGATCGCGCTGCTCGATGTCCGCGAGGAAGGTCCGTTCGCGGAGGCGCATCCGTTGTTCGCAGCGTCGCTTCCCTTGGGACGTCTCGAGCTCGAGATTGGCGATCGCGTGCCGAGGCGCTCTACGCGGACCGTTGTGTACGACAACGGCGAAGGGCTGACCACTATTGCCGTCGACCGCCTGCGAGCATTGGGGTATTCCGACGTCTCGCTACTCGAGGGAGGCCTCGACGGATGGCGACGAGCCGGCGGCGAGATCTTCCGCGACGTGAACACGCCGAGCAAGGCGTTCGGGGAGCTTGTGGAGGCTCGGCGGCACACGCCGTCACTTGACGCAGCTGAAGTCAAAGCGCTGCTGGATGCCCACGCGGACGTGGTCGTTCTCGACGCCCGCCGGTTCGAGGAATACCGGACGATGAGCATTCCGACCGCGTTGAGCGTACCTGGTGCCGAGCTCGTGTATCGCGTTCAGGCAGCGGCGCCGTCACCCTCGTCGCTCGTCGTGGTGAATTGCGCGGGACGAACGAGGAGCATCATCGGGGCGCAGTCACTCGTGAACGCCGGTATTCCGAACCGGGTCGCTGCGCTCAGGAACGGCACCATCGGTTGGACCCTCGCAGGGTTCCAGTTGGACCACGGCCAAACGCGCTCCGCTCCGCCTGTGCCGGTTGACATCGCCGACCGCTCACGTGTCGCTGCGCGTCAGGTGGCGGAGCGAGCGGGCGTGAAGCGGGTGGTGTCTCGCGATCTGGCAGTGTGGGCCGACGGCGACGACAGAACGACCTATCGTTTCGACGTGCGTTCACCCGACGAGTACGCCCGTGGTCATCTCCCTGGATTTCGGTCGACGCCAGGCGGGCAGCTCGTGCAGGAGACCGATGTTTTCGCACCCGTCCGCGGCGCGCGAATCGTGCTCTGGGACCCGGAGCAGATCCGCGCCGACATGACTGCGTCGTGGCTCGCTCAAATGGGCTGGGATGTCTGCGTCCTCGACGATGCGCCGCTGGATGAGGCTCGCGAGATCGGCCCGTGGCGGCCGGCGATCCCGCCAGTGCCTGACGTGCCCGGCGTCGAGCCGTCGGAGCTCGAGGCGGAGCAGACTCGAGGCGCGGTGCTCGTCGATGTTGCGCCGAGTGTCGAGTACCTGCGCGGCCACATTCCGGGTGCATGGCTCGTCTCACGAACGTCCCGCGATGGCGCCATCGCGGCGTTGCCGAGCGCCGCGCACTACATCGTCACGTCGGGCGATGGAGTGCTGGCGTCGTTCTTCGCCCCGGAACTCGCGGCGTCAAGAGGCGCCAGAGTCTCGGTGCTTACCGGTGGGACGGCTGCGTGGGTATCGAGCGGTCGTGCAGTACGATTCGGTGGCGAGCGTCTCACGATGAGTCCGATCGACGTGTACAAACGACCGTACCGAGGGTACGGACAACGGCGCGCAGGCGATGCAGGCGTACCTGGATTGGGAGTATGGCCTCGTCGCTCAGCTCGAGCGGGATGGTACTCATGGATTCCATGTCATCTGAGGCGCAAGGCAGGTCGGCTCGCTCTGCGAGGTCGGCGTTCGACATCGTGCCGACTGGCCGTTCGATCGGTGCGGAGATTCGCGGCGCCGACCTGAGGGTGCTCGGACCCGGCGAGGTCCATGCCGTGCGCGCCGCGTGGAACGAGCACCAGGTGCTCCTGTTTCGCGAGCAGTCGCTTACCCTCGAAGACCTGCTGGTATTCAGTCGCCACTTTGGCGATCTGGACCTCGCGCCCATTCAGGAGAACGGGCGACGGTTCGTCGAGGGCCATCCCGAGATTTACGTCGTGTCAAACGTCGTGGAGAACGGCGTTGCCATCGGCAGCCTTGGCTCCGGTGAGGCGGTGTGGCATTCGGACATGACCTACGTCGACGATCCACCAATCGCCAGCGCGTTGTACGCCGTCGCGGTTCCGCCGGCCGGAGGAGATACGAGTTTCTGTTCGATGTACGGCGCGTGGGATCGGCTCTCGATTGACGTGCGCCGGCGCTTGGAAGGTCTACGCCTCAAGCATGACGCCACGTACAACAGCGGCGGGTACGTCCGTCAAGGCGTCGTCGCGACGGATGATCCGCGGACGGCACCGGGTGTCTGGCATCCGTTGGTGCGTGTGCACCCGGAGACTGGGCGCTCGGCGTTGTTTCTCGGCCGGCGACGCAATGCGTACATCGACGGCTTCACTCCACGTGAGTCGGACGAGTTGCTCGACATGCTCTGGGCCGTGGCGACCGACTCGGCTCACGTCTGGCAGCATCGGTGGAACGAGGGCGATCTGGTGCTCTGGGACAATCGATGCACGATGCATCGGCGGGACAGCTTCGAGGCGTCGTCACGGCGGGTCATGTACCGCACGCAAATCAAAGGCGACGTCGCACGAACGCGTTGAGGCGTAATTTGGCGATTCCATCCGCGAGTCGTCGCGAGATTACGCAGGAACGTAGGCCAACCTGATCACACCCTCGCCAATCCGATCATTGGCCATGAGGCGGAGCGGCGGCCGGGGCCCGGCGAAATATCGCTTGCCGTGACCAAGCACGACGGGGTGCAGGTAGATTCGATACTCATCGATCAGGCCAAGTTCGGTGAGGCTTTGCGCCAAGCCCGGGCCAGCAACTTCGATCTCCCCCTCGCGCTCGGCCTTCAGCTCGCGGATCGCGCCTTCGAGATCATCCTCAACAAGCCTGGCGTTGGGGGACTGGTTCATTCCGAACACGAGCCTAGCCAGATCACTTCCTTCCTCACGCGGCACATCCAATCTGATGGCGCCATGACACTGCACGCCCGCGGAAGGAAAATCGCGCATGACTGGGCGCTCCGCTCCAAGGTGCGCGTCAGCTCAAAGCACAGGGCTGGCTACTTCGTCGCGTCCTTTGCCGCGTCCGTTGTCTTATCGACGGCCTCGTCGATCTTCTCTCCCGCCTTCTCGGCCGGGCCCTTTTCCGGACACGCACTGGTTGCGAGAGCGACCGCTGACAGAGCAGTGACGAAGATGAGGTTGCGGACGATTGTCATGCCGCTCATTGTGCCGGACTCGCAGAGCCAACGCCGTCTCATTCAGCACACCAACAATCCCGACTGAACTGGAGGCGAGGGCAACGTCGACGCGTCGGACATTATGGCCAACGCGATTGAAAAATCTGCCACGCGGCACTCCACATGACGCGACTGCTCAGCAAATCGAATCGGCACAGTTTCTGCTAGGTCCTGGGATGAGAAAGCCCGCTCAGCTGCGGTGCTCAAGCAAGGAGGGGATCGTGCTTCATTACGCGTTGGTGTTTCTCGTTGTGGCGATCATTGCCGGTGTGCTCGGCGTGTCGGGCGTTGCCGCTGTCGCAACCAATATCGCCTATGTGCTATTCGTCGTTGCACTCGTCTTGTTCGTGGTGCATCTGATCACGGGACGCCGGACGATAGCGCCCTGAGTTGCGGATGATCTCTTGAAGCTACGGCCTTCCGCGATCGCGTCAAGCGATCGTGGGCAGGCCCGTCTTGGTATCGGGGCTGATGAGCCTGCTCAATTACTTCGGCCCTGACGCCGAACAAGATTGGCTGTGGATCACTCCTTCGCGGGCGCCGAACTGAACGCCGAGATCGAGCATGCCTCGCCCCACGGCAAGGCGCCGGGGCAAAAGAACGCGAGTCGCTGACGAAAACCTCGACGTTGATGGCATCTAGCCGGCGCGCGAAGTCCAGCCGGTTATCGTGACACCCTGCTCTGCCGCAGACATCCAGGCCGACCTCCGTGACGGACGCGCGCGTCTCGACACGCGCATCGATCGGCTCGGAATCCGCATCGATTCATTGATTCACCGAAAGCCGCGTCGGGTGACAGCGCTCGCAACAACAGCGGTCCGCTCTCTCGAAATCGTTGGGAGCACGAGAAGGCTTTGGGACAAGGCTGTGCCACCCGGCTTCGGCGAGACCGTCTTTGCGGTCGCGCTCGCCGCCATCCGGCTCCAGAGAGTCTTGCGTGCGTATCGGCCCGATCAGCAGAGGGGCTGAAACGAAGTGACCTGCAACTCATTCTCTGTCTCAGGCGGTCAAGTTGTGTGTGACGCTCGCTCCGCCGGCCTGAATGGAGGTGGAAGTCACGTCGCGCATGCAGGGCGCAGGAGTCCCAGTAGCATAATGATCCTGTCCGGTTCATCGGAGGATTTAATGCGTGTGTCGGTCGTGGTTGTCGTCGCCGCAGCGCTTGCACTGCTCGCGACGCCGGCGTTGTCGCACCACTCGTTCGCTGCCGAGTTCGATGGCACCCAGCCAGTCAATCTGCGCGGCACAATCACGAAGGTCGAGTGGGTGAACCCGCATGGGTGGATCTATATCGACGTCAAGAGCGATAGCGGTCAGGTCGTGAGTTGGGCAGTTGAGACCGCGGGTCCGAATGCGCTCGCGCGTCGCGGCGTCAAGAAAGGCGATCTGCCGATCGGCATCGAGATCGTCGTACAGGGTTATCGTGCGAAAAACGGTACGCCGACTGCCAATGCCAGCACACTCACTCTACCCGACGGACGCGCCTTAATTACCGTCTCCTCGGGCACGGGCTCTCCTGCGGAGACCGAGAAGATCGCCAAGTGAACCTGATGATGCTTGCGCGGCTGCGTGTAGCGGTTGTCGCGCTTTGTCTCGCCGTTCCTGCGTCGGCAGGGCAAGTGTCATCAGGTGGCGCTGTGGCGCGGACGGAAGACGGCAAGCCAGACCTCTCCGGTTTTTGGCAGGTGCTGAACACCGCGGCTTGGAATATTCAGGATCACTCGGCGCAACCTGGTATTCCGGCAGGCCAAGGTGTGGTGGACGGCAACGACATTCCGTATCAGCTGTGGGCTGTGAAACAGAAGCAGGAGAACTTTGCCAATCGCGCGACCGCCGATCCGGAGGCGAAGTGTTATCTGCCTGGCGTGCCTCGATTGACGTACGCGGGGTTTCCCCTCCAGATTGCTCAGACCCCGAAAGACATCATCGTGTTGTCTGAGTACGCGCACGCGGTTCGCACTATCCACATGGACGGCCGGCCGCATCCGACCGATCGCGTTGAGTCATGGCTTGGCGATTCGCGTGGTCGCTGGGAAGGGGACACGCTCATCGTCGACGTCACACAGTTCAACGGCAAGACCTGGTTCGATCGCGCAGGCAATTTTCATAGCGACGCGCTGCACGTGATCGAACGCTTCACGCCCGATGGGCCGAATCACATCGACTACGAGGTGACGATCGAGGATCCCAGAGTGTTCACGCGTCCCTGGACGATGCGGATGCCGCTCTATCGGCGGAAGGAGAAGAACTTCCAGTTGCTCGAGTACGAGTGCTACGGCTTTGCGCACGAGAAACTGTACCCATGATCCTCGCCTTGAGAGCACACGCCGTGCCTGTGTGGATTATGACCGCGTTGCTGCTATCCTCGCCGACCGTCATCCACGGTCAGACGCCGCGCGATCAACCGGACTTGCAAGGCTTCTGGACCGCAGCCGTCGGCGGCACCTACGATCTGACGGACCCGCGTGGCGGCGAGATTCGCGTCGAAGAAGTTGCGCGCGCCGCTCAAGGTGCCGCACGCAAACCCAATCGGAGTCGTGTCGTCGATCCGCCCGATGGACAGATTCCGTATCAGCCCTGGGCAAAGACCAAACATGCCGAGCTGCGTGCCAACGCTGACAATCCCACTCGGCCCGAGCACATCGACACGCAGAACCGCTGCCTGCCCGACGGTGCAATGCGTGATCTTATCCACGGCGCATTCCGGATCGTCCAGACACGCGACCACGTTCTGATTCTCGGCGAGGAGAACTACGGATTTCGAAGTATTCCTCTCGACGGCCGGCCGCATCTCGGCGGAGACCTCACGCTGTGGATGGGTGACTCGCGTGGTCACTGGGAAGGCGACACGCTCGTTGTGGACGTTCGCAACTCCAACGGCAAGCCGAGACTCGACATGGTCGGAAACTTCTATGGTCCGGCGGTGCACTTCGTCGAGCGCTTCACCCGGGTGGGGCCGGACGCGTTCGACTATGAAGTCACGGTGGAGGATCCCGCCGTCTACACACGACCGTGGAAGCTGGCGGCGCGATTCATTCGCGCCTACGCGGACGACTACGAGTTCCTCGAGGACGCCTGCCACGAGGGAGAGCAGAGCGCGGACAAGATGCTGCTTCGGGGCGGCGGTCCGGCGCCGGGAACGACACGCTGATGCCGCCGCGCCGAGTTGTGCCTCTTGATTCTTGCTCGCTAACCGGCTGAGATCGTTCGCATGATCACGATACGCCGTAGCGAAGACCGTGGCTACGCCGACCGCGGGTGGCTGCGTTCCCACGCCACCTTTTCTTTCGGCAGCTATCACGATCCAAACTTCATGGGCTTCCGCGTCCTGCGGGTGCTCAACGAGGACCGCATTGCGCCTGGCAAGGGATTCGGACCACACAGCCATCGGGACATGGAAATCGTGACGTACATGGTCGAGGGTCGGCTGGCGCATCGCGACAGCCTGACCGGACCGCACGTGCTCGGCCGCCACGAGCTCCAGGCGATGACCGCCGGTGACGGCCTCGTGCACAGCGAGTTCAACGCCTCGGACACCGAGCCTTCGCACTCGCTCCAGATTTGGATCGATCCGCAAACGGAAGATCTGCCTCCTTCGTACCAACAGATCGCGTTCGACCCCGAAGGCGCGCGCGGGAGGCTGTTGCTGCTGGCAGCACCCACGTCGTCCGATCCGGCGCGCACGGCGATCATCCGTCAGGACGTGCAGCTGTATGTCACCGAGGTGGCCGAGGGCGACAGCGTGATCCACGCGCTCCGGGAAGGACGACACGCGTGGATTCAGGTGGTACGAGGCGACATCGACCTCAATGGCTTGGCGCTACGGCAGGGCGACGGCGCCGCGGTCAGCGACGAGCGCGAGATTCGCGTGTCCGGCGACGGTGAAGCCCTGGTCTTCGACCTTCCCTGAGAGCACTCATGGCCCAACCTGCGGTTGTCGTCGTCTTCTCGTCGCGCTGTGGTACCACCGAGACGATCGCGCATGCCGCCGCGGTCGGTACCGTCAACGCCCGCGCACTGCCACGCTTGCGCTGGCTCACCCATGCTGGCGTGGTCGTCCCACAAGAGTGCGCTGTCACGTTTCGGCGGCTGCAGAAGGAGTATGTGCCACCGACCGAACCCGACATTGCCGGTTCGCAGGCGCTCATCATCGTACCCAGTGCGGGTATGACTCCCTCGTCAGACGAGTGGCAGCCGTTTGTCGCACTTCTCGATCGAATGGCGCAGGCGCGGACGCTGGCAGGAAAGGTCTGCGCAGTCATCGACACTGGTGACAGCCACACAGTCGCAAGCTTTACGACAGTGCTCTCCGCCTGTGGCTTTGCACTGATCGCCGCCGACGGCCGCGATGCCAGGGCACACGGGCGCGCCGTGGGTATCGCGATCGTAGGCACCCATCCTCCCCGCTGAGCCCATCACGCTGCGGCACTGCAGCGAAGTCGGCGGAAGACGTTGACCAGGATCTTGGCGGAGGGCGCGACTTCATCTCGCGACTCCGCGCGAAATAGGCAGTAAATTACGCGGATGGTGCGTCTCGCGTCTCGAGTGTTTGCCAACGTCCTGCTGCTTGCATCTCTCGACCGAATCCTCACTGGGTCCGCTTCGGCGCTTGAGCAAAACAGGTCGATCATCCTGGCGACCACAACCAGCACACAGGACAGCGGCTTGTTGGACGTGCTGGTTCCGCGTTTCGAGCGAGAGCATGGCATCGAAGTCAAGGTCATTGCTGTGGGCACGGGCGCTGCGCTTCGGATGGCGGCGTCCGGTGACGCGGACGTGGTACTCGTCCACGCGCCGGCATCGGAGCGCACCTACGTCGAGGCTGGTGATCTGATCGAGGCGCGGCTCGTGATGCACAACGACTTCGTCATCATCGGGCCTCCCGACGACCCGGCCGGTGTCCGGCGGCAGCACGCAGCGCGCGACGCGATGAAAGCGATCGCCGCGCAGGGCATGTTTATCTCCAGGGGAGATCGGTCGGGGACGCACGAAGCGGAACTGTCGCTCTGGGCTGCCGCAGGCATCAGTCCCGGCAGGCTCGACCGGCGTGAGGAGACGGGACAGGGAATGGGCGCGACGCTCAACGTTGCCGATCAGAAACTCGCCTACACCTTGACCGATCGCGGGACATATCTCGCGCAGCGAAATCGCCTTTCACTCGTACCCCTCTTCCAGGGAGACGCCAGTCTCCGCAATATCTATCACGTCTACGCGGTCAATCCTGCGAAGCATCCGAAGGCTAAACTCGCAGAGGCCAGGCAGTTCATCGCTTTTCTCGTCTTGCCCGCGATTCAGCAAGCGATCGGTGCATTCAAGCGCGATGAGTACGGCGAATCGCTGTTCTTCCCAGACGCGCTTCGCTGACCGGCGTCGACAGGTCATATACAACGGTGGATCCCGGCACCCTCACAATCAGTCTCCGCACCCTGGCGATTTCCGGCGCGGCCACGTTGCTGTCTATCGCGGTCGGCGTGCCGATTGGATACGTGCTGGCTTGGCGCCGCTTTCGTGGACGCACCATTCTTCTGGGAATCGTCAACACCGGCATGGGCATGCCTCCGGTCGTCGTCGGACTCGTCGTGTGGCTGGTGCTCGTTCGCAGCGGTCCGTTCGGCGCCTTCGAGTTGATCTACACGGCTCCAGCAATGGTGATCGCGCAGTTCCTGCTGGCCACTCCAATCGTGATCGGCTTCGCGACGGCCTCGTTCCAAGGCATGAATCCGCGAATCGTCGATCTGTTGCGCGTCCTCGGAGCGGGTCGTCTTCGGCGTCTGTGGCTCCTGGCGCGCGAGGCGCGCCTTGGCCTGATGACCGCCGTGATGGCGGCTTTCGGCGCGGTCGTCTCCGAAGTCGGTGCGTCGATGATCGTCGGCGGCAATCTCGAACGCAGCACGCGAGTACTGCACGACGGCGATCGTCACAGAGACGAGCCGCGGCGAGGTGGAACACGCGCTCTCATTGGGCGTCGTTCTCTTCGGCCTCTCGCTGGCCGTGAACATCGCACTCACCGTGGTCCAGCAGCGGAATCGTCACTGATGGACGTCCGGCTGACTGACGTGCGGTTCACGCGGGCTGGACGCGAGGTCCTGTCGATCCCAGATCTCGACATTCGAGCCGGCAGAACCACCGCAGTTCTCGGGCCCAACGGCGCCGGCAAGACGACGCTGCTGAGACTCGTCGCGGGGCTCGAACGGCCCACAGTTGGACGAGTGCTTGTCGGTGGCGAGAGCGCCGAGCGCGGCCCGCGCCGGGTCTCCGTCGCCTTCCAGGAGGAGGTGTTCCTCCGGCGATCAATTCGCGAGAACCTGGAACTGGGCCTCTGCCTCCAGGGCGCAAGCTCCCGCGAAGCGCGCCACGCGGCGACCGAGGCTCTGCGCTCGCTGCGGATCGACGCTCTCGCGGAGCGGCGAGCGGACGCGGTGTCGGACGGCGAACGGCGTCGCGCCAGCCTTGCGCGCGCGCTGTGTCTGCGCATGCCGGTCGTGCTCCTCGACGAGCCGATGGCGGGGCTCGATGGGACGACGCACAGCCGTCTGCTCGACGAGTTGCCGCAATTGCTCGGAGAGGCAGGAGCGACGTGCGTGCTCGTGACGCACGATCCCGAAGAAGCGTTCAGGCTTGCTGACGACCTCATCGTCCTCGTCGGCGGGCGCGTGCTGGCTGCTGGCGCGAAAGTGGATATAGCCGCGAGTCCGATGCGCGAGGCGGTCGCTCACACGCTTGGCTACATCGTGCTTCCGGGGGGAGAACGCCGCGTGGCGATCCCGAGTCGAAGTCTACGCCTGGGTCACGGCAACATCGAGTTCATGGCCAGCGTCGACGCTGTGATCGATCTGGTATCCGCATGGGACGTGCTCGTGAGCGTCGGCGAGGTGAGGGTGCACGTTCCGTTGTTGCGGACGGCAACTCCACCCAGCCGAGGCGATCGCGTAGTGATTCATGCCCCGATCGCCTACGACCTGCTCGACTGAGCTTCATCGAGCCTGTCTATAACCTCATAGACGCGGTCCATTGGACGAGTGGCATCGCCTGCGCCATGCTCTCACGATGCTCGATTCGGGTGTGAGAACGTCCATGGTCGTGCGGTCCGCAGGCCGATGGTGTCTGGCGGCGTGGCTCGTCACCTGCACCAGCGCCCTGGCACAGACGCCAAATCAGCCACCCCCGCAGACGGATCCGACCAGCGCGACCGATACTCCCCCGCAAGATCGCGTGTTCGACATGGGCAAGATCGTCGTGATCGGCACGCCGGACGGTCAGCCCGCCGTCGGCGGATCGATTCTGACCAGCGAGCAGATCTGGATGTTCGATCGCAAGTCGCTTGACCAGGCGGTGAACGTGATTCCCGGCGTCGTCAGCACATTCGACTCGAACGGTCGCCGCAATGAGAGCGATATCTTCGTGCGCGGCTTCGGTCGCTGGCAGGTGCCGTTGATGGTGGACGGCGTCCGCATCTACCTGCCCGCCGACAATCGCCTGGACTACGCCCGCTTTCTGACGGCCGACATCGCTGAAATCCAGGTGCAGAAAGGATATGCCTCGGTCCTCGACGGCCCCGGCGCGATGGGCGGCGCCATCAATCTCGTGACGCGCCAGCCGACGAAACCGTTCGAGATCGAGGGAAGCATCTGGACCGGCGGACGCTCGGACACCGAAGGATGGAATGGCTATGCGATGGTTGGGACGCGCCAGCGACGGTTCTATGCGCAGGCAAGCGCAAACTATTCAGACCGTGACTTCTGGTCGCTCTCCGGCAACTACACACCGACAACGGACTCACTCCAGCCCTCCGGCGAGCGTCTGAGTTCCGATACGTCGGATTCACGCTACAACGTAAAAGCCGGATGGACGCCGAACGAGACCGACGAGTACGCGGTGAACTTCATCAAGCAGCTCGGCGAGAAAGGCGCGCCGTTGAATGTCATCAACAATCCGCCGGTGCCGCCGAACACCTATTGGCGCTGGCCGTATTGGGACATCCAGAACACGGCGTTCCTCTCGAAGACACAGATCGGTCGAACCGGCTACGTGAAATCGCGCATCTACTACAACACGTTCGCGAACGGCCTCGACGCGTTTGACGACGCAACGTACACCACGCAGTCGGCAAACGGCCGCTTCCATAGTCCTTACGACGATCACGCCTATGGCGCCAACGTCGAAGGAGGCCGCACCTTCGGTGCGAAGAACACATTGAAGGGCGCGGCGTCGTACCGCACAGACGTGCATCGAGAGCAGCAGACCAGCCGTCCGACGCATCCCACCTTGTCATCCACTGAGCCTGTGCAGGAGCAGGCGCAGGACACCTGGTCGCTCGCGCTCGAAAATACGGTCCATGCGAGCAACTCCATCGACATCGTTGGCGGGATCAGCTACGAGCAATACGAGATCACGAAGTCAGAGGATTTCAACGCGACGCGCGGGTTGTTCGAGTACCCGAAAGGCGGCACCGACGCGTTCAACTGGCAGAGCGCGATCATCTGGCGCTACTCGTCGACGGCGCAGGTGCACGCCAGCGTGTCCGACCGCGCACGATTCCCGCTGATCTTCGAGCTCTACAGCACGCGCTTCGGCACTGCGACACCGAACCCGGATCTCGGGCCCGAGCGCGCCACGAATCTCGAGCTCGGATGGAAAGGCCGTCCCTCGTCGGACATTCGCGTAGAGGCCACCGTCTTCTACAGCGATGTGCGCGATCTGATTCAAACCGTGGTGTTGCCGGACACAACCACGCAGACGCAGAATGTCGGCGATGGTCGTTTCTACGGGTTCGAGGTCGCGCTCGACGCGACGCTATCGACACAGTTGACGCTGGGTGGCAACTACACCGCCTTGAGCCGTGACATCCAAGACGGCCTCCAGCCGAATCTCAGGCCGACGGGCGTGCCCACTCACAAGGCGTTCGTGTACGCATCGTGGAGGCCTGTCGCGCAGCTCACGATCACTCCGAGCCTCGACATTGCCGGCGATCGCTGGAGTGACGTCAACACCACTCCCCTTCCGTCCTTCCCCTATGTTCAGACTGGTTCATACTCGTTGTTCGACATTTCCGCGCAATACTCGGTGATGCGCAACTTCGATGTCGCGTTCGGGATGAAGAACATCGGCGATCAGAACGTCGAGTTGGCGTGGGGGTTCCCACAGCCGGGGCGAACGTTCTACGTGAAGACGCGAGTAGGCCTGTAACTCATATGGCGAAACGCATGCGCATCGCTCTCCTCGTGGGCGTGCTCGCGCTGTCAGCGACGGCGTCGATGCAGAGTCCGTTCGTGGACGATGCGGGCAGGAGCGTCGTGCTGCCGACTCGAAGTGGCCGCGTCTTCGCGGCCGGCGCTCCAGCCGAGGTCTTGCTCTATACGCTCGCTCCGGACCTGCTCGTTGGCCGCAACCGCGCACCGAGCGGTGAGGCGCTCGAGTTCTTTCCCGCGGCGTATCGCAATCCCACGCTGATACGCCAGCTTCCGGAGGTCGATAACCCCGCGGCCGATGCCGAGTTGATCTCGCTGAAGCCCGAGCTCTACATCGACTACGGCACCGTCTCGGCCGACTACATCGAGTCGCTCGAAGCGGTTCAGCGCCGCACGAAAGTTCCTGGAATCATTCTCGACGGAGCGCTGGCGAAGACTCCCGAGACGTACCGGCGAGTGGGCATCGCGTTGGGCGTACCGGAGCGCGGTCTGCGGCTGAGTGGTGCTGCCGATCGACTCCTGGCGAAGTATCGGGACGTCCTGAAGACAGGGTCGAGTGGGGTCCGCGTCTACCTTGCGTGCTCCGCTGACGGCTACATGCCGTGTTTCGCGGACGACAGCGGTGGAGAGCAGCTCGCGTGGCTTGGCGGCATCAACGTCGCCGGCCCACGCGCATCTTCGCCCCGGCGACCGTTGACCATCGACGAAATCGCAGCACTCGCCCCACAGGTCGTCGTCGTGTCGGGATCCGCGGCCCGCCTGCGCTCCGATCCAGCGTGGCAACGCGTCGATGCCGTTCGTGCAGGACGCGTCCATGCCTGGCCTGCATTGCCATACAGCTGGGGGGCGAGGCCCCCGTCCGTCAATCGATTGCCGGGATTAGCCTGGCTGGCGTATGTCGCACGCGGCCAAACGTTCGACGCCGCGTTCGAACAGGATGTGCGGACGTTCTACAACGACTTCTACCACCTGCAATTGACCGACTCGCAGATGCAGAGACTCGTCGCCTCGCCGTAGCCATCGCAGCGGCGATTGACGCCGCGAACATTCCGCCGAAGACATTACCAGCTCACGAGAGGCGCCGAGCGTAAAAGACGCGCTTCGAACGATTGGTTCTCGAACAACGCATACGGTCCGCGACCCTGATACGTGTAGACGAGTTGCACGGCTGTGCGCTCGAGAACCGGAACCTTCGACGCCACGCGCAACTCGCGCAACGTCGGTCCGCTGCGCGAAATGCCTATTTCAGTATCCCCGGTCACGCCGACGTTGCCGATGATGTCGAATCGTCCACTCAGTTTCGAGCTCACTGTCGGCGTGCCTGGCATCGAGCTATCGGTGAGCACTGCGTGGACATCAAGTCGATTCCGGAAGTCGCGCTCGATCCATCCGGGAAGCTCCAGCTCCACTTGCCTGGACACCATGGTGGGCTGGAGGCGATCGCGCAACGTCTGCTCCCGCTCCGTGTAGCGGACGACGATGCCGTCAACAGGCTTGCGTCTCCACTCGATGCTCGTCGTGGCGGCCTGCTGCCACGAGCTGTCCTCATCCTGCCGTCTGGTGGTAAGCACGCCGATCGGAAGGCGATCGTAGGCGACGCCGATCGAACGGACCGTCGTGTCGGTAGTCATTGGCGCGCTCGCGGGGCGCGACCAGCTGGCCTGGGTCGAGATGGTCATGCCGGGGATGGAGCGCACGAGACCACGGACAACCTCGCGATCGAGCGACCCGACGGTGGCGATGTTAGACGTACTGACCGGCGACGTACCGCGCAGCACATTTGTTTCGACTTCCGCTCCACTCCAGTGCCCGATGACACCGGCAGCGCCGAGCGGATCCCAGCCATGTTGTGTCGTGGCCGCGGCGCCGACGTCGCTGACCAAGGACACATGCTGGCTCACGTCGGCGCGAATCGTGGTTCCGACACTGCTCTGTGCCTTCTTCGAGCCTACGGGAACGAGCGCGCGAGGCGTCACCGACAGTTCCTTGCTGGAAGTGACTCCCATCGTCAGCGCCACCACACCTGGCGTGTTGCTCGATTGCGGCGGGCGCGAACTGGGGTCGAGCTCACCAAGGAGGAAAGTGACCGGCGTCGTACCAGCCGTCGAAAAACTAAGACCGCGCATCGGCCGCTTGACCGCACCACCCGCCCACGGCGAGGAGCTGAACGTTCGCGGAAGCGTTTGATCGCCAAGCTGTGAGGCGACGACTGTGTCCGCGATGGTGATCGACGGAAGCTTCAGGGCCAGGTTGCTCATCCGTGGACCCAGCGGCGTTTCAACCACGGTCACAGATGGCATCGTCGGAGCCGGGCGTTTCGGTGACTCGACCACGTTGAGTGTGAAGACAGGTGTCGCGCTCGGTGCACTCACTGGCGCGCTGCCGAACCACACCTGGGCTTCTTGCGCGGCGGAGTTGTCCGCGAAGCCGAGCAGAAGTGCCAACGCAACACAGCTCGCGCGTATGCAAAGGAACATTCTGAACAAAAGAGCTGCCCAGCTTTCGATTGAGGGGAACTCGACACTCATTGTATCGGACGCAGTCGGCGAGATCTTTACAGCAGGGTCGAGCGCGTGCTCGAACCAACAGTTCTGGCCGTCCTGAAGTAGACTGCGACGGTTTGCGGCCAGGAGTGAGCCCCATGTCACGAATCGCACTCGCGGCGTTGTTGCTGCTACCGGTTTCGTTGGGCGCACAGTGGCTCGACTGGCGAACGCCTGGCATTCCCCGGACCGCCGACGGCAAGCCGAACCTGGCTGCGCCCGCGCCCAGGACGCCCGACGGCAAGCCCGACTTGTCGGGCCTGTGGCAGCCAGCTCCCAACCCGTATCGCTTCGACCTTATACAGAATCTGGAGGATGAAACCATCTTTCGCCCGGCCGCTGAGGCAGTCTTCCAGCGGCGTGTCGAGGACTTCCGCCGCGACGACCCCGTGACCAACTGCCTGCCAGGCGGTCCTTCGGACATGCTGAGCACGACTTACCGGATCATGCAGTCGCCCGCGGTTGTCGCGTTGCTGTACGAGAACGGCACCGGGCGCTACCGACAGATCTATGTGGACGGGCGCACGCTACCCGCGGATCCGAACCCGACATGGTTGGGCTATTCCGTGGGTCGCTGGGAAGGCGACACCCTGATGGTCGAGTCCGCCGGCTTCAACGATCGGACGTGGCTCGACAGAGCGGGGCATCCTCATTCGGAAAAGCTGCGCGTGCTCGAACGATTCCGTCGCGTTGACTTCGGCCACGTGGAGTATCAGATCACGTTCGACGATCCCGAGACCTTGACGAGACCGCTGTCACTGTCGCTTCCGGTGAGCTACCGGGCGGATACGGACATGCTCGAGAACGTCTGTAACGAGAACAGCCGGTCTCGCCTCGTGGGGGTGGAGCGCGCCGGGGTGTCAGTCGACGCGGCCGTTCTTGCTCGATACGAGGGCAAGTATGCGTTCAGCGCCGGGTCGCGGACCGTTGCCGGGTTCATGGGGATGAACCACACGGTGACGCTCGTCAACGGCCGGCTCTATTTGGACGCGCTTCCGCTGATTCCTCTGTCGGCCACGATGTTCGAATCCACGGGTGCCATCGCACAGTTCTTCCTGGATGCGAGTGGTACCATCACTCGTCTGGTCCTGGGTCAAACCGAAGGGGAGGCCGTCTACACCCCCGTCTGCTGCGCGCCGAACCGCAACCCTCGCAAGTAAATCCCGTCCAACGCCACCAGGTGAGTCTCCTTCGTGATGGCATCGCACCGATGTGCATTCATCGTGTGTGCGGGGCGTCATGTCTCTGTGCTGCGCGTTGAAACTGTTCGTCGAAGCCTGGGACCAGCTCGGAGATGTATTGCCACCGCGACTATCTCCTTGCGAGTCATGTCAGTCGCGTGTGAGTGCTCGGCCGAGCACAAATCCGAACGCCGCAGCAACGAGCAGCGCGGGCCCGGGATGGTTTTTCATGACGGTTTCCACGTCAGCCATCATGCTTCTAGCGTCGTGGCTGCGCACGTAGTCGGCGGTCGTGCTCAGACGGTCTGCGGCCGCAGACGCGAACTCCTTGACGCGTTGACCACCTGGAAGTTCGCCTATTCGATCCTGAACCGCCGAGGCGGTGCTCTCCAGACGATCAGCGGCCGTCGATCGGCCTTCATCGACCTTCTTCGTTGCTGCTGCTGCCATGTCGGACATGGAATCTTTGGCCTCGCTCGCACGGTCAGCGAGCTGATTGCCAAACGACGTTGCTTTGTCCGCCAATCGGTCGCCTACGGGTATGTTCTTGCTCGACATCGTCTGCTCCTTCTTCTGTCGAAGTGTGCCCTCACGCGCGGGTCGCAATCGGTGCCAAGAGCATCTTACGTACCAGAGTCCAGTCAGATGGGTTCACCTGCTCGAAGCCGCCGATGATCTAAGTCGTTGCCGGCGCTCGCGTGTTGGCGACGTACATTCCTGGAATGGAAGCTCCCGGGAGAGATGTTTGTAGATTGCACAACCCGCCACCGCTTGTCTTTGCCAAGTCTGGCGTCACGAAACTAACAGCTTCTAGACGAGGTGGATGATGTACCCGCGGGCACACGACTTGCTGGAACGCGGGCAGAGGGAAACACGATGAATTTCGAGTCCACGAGTCCTCAAGCGAATGTACCGGCACAGCGACACGACGAACCCACCGGTCACCGCGGCCACGCTGACCCAACTTCGATCCCGCCGTCTGGAGAGCAGGTTCTTTCGAATCGTTCAGGTGATGAGATAGCCGCCGCCGACAACGATGAAGACGAGAATGACAACGATGAAGACGAGGATGAGAACGACGTAGACGAGGATGATGACGACGAAGACGAGGACGACGAAGACGACGAAGATGACGAGGAAGATGAGGACGCCGAGCTCGCGTTGTTCCTCAGTGCGAGTCCCGGTGAACGACCCGACCTTTGTCGAGACCGAATGCCGGGTCCTTCCGCGTGCCGGTGATCCGGATCGGAATCGCGCTTCCTCCCCCTGGTTTCTTGAAGATGAGATCAATCGGTTTGAGCAGTAGGCTCTTGTAGCCCGTCGTCATTTCCGAAAGACTCGCGTCGGTGAATATCGTACCGGCGAAGTCGATTTGTTCCGAGACGAGTCCGTAGTGTCCGGCGAGACGAATCGCCGATCCAGGTACGTCGAACGTGACGTGCGGCAGTGAGAGCTGGCCCGAGCGCAGCGTGAACTTCCCGGCAAACTGCGACACGACCTGTTCGGCTTTCTGCGCAGTGACCTGCCCCTGCGTTCTCCGGCTCAACTCATTGATCTTGGTCTGTACGTGTGGGCTCGCGAAGCGCGCGCTGCTGATGGTAAACGCCCCATCCAGCTGGAGCTTTTCAACCACATCACGATCGCCTGGTGGGATCTCGAAACGCGTGGTCATCTTCAGGGCGCCCGACATCGGTGGTGTGGGTGCCTTCACAGCCATCAGCAGCACATCCTCGAGTCGTGCTTTGTCCATGACGACATCGAGTTCCACGGTCCGGCCATCAGCGCCGGGCTTTTTCACCACACCACCCTTGGCCGTCAACGACGTGTTCAGAAACGACGCGTCCACTGTTTCGAGAAGTGTGTTGCCGTTCGTGCCGTCGACGATGGCGTGATAGGTCGCATGGAGTGCCATGGGATGGCCACCCGCTTGGACCGTGAAATCCGGAGTGTCGGTGACGCCGTGAACCTCGATTCGTTCGAGCGTGCCTCCGAACGTTCCGACGGCCGACAGGATGCCCGAGATGCCTTTGAACACACCCAGATCGGCGCGTTCGAACGTGAACTTTCCCTCGAGGGGCGTCTGTCCGGGTTCCTCACGGCCCCACGGACCGAAAGTGCCCGACGTCTCGATCGCGCCCGGTGGAACGGCGTTTTCGAGCGCCGCCGAGAAGGCCATCGGTTTGTCGATAGACACGGCTGCCATTCGAAGATCGTGGATGCTCCACACTTTCGGAGGTTTGTCGGAGTCCCGTGGAATGATCACCAGGCTGGCGTCGTGTGCGATCAACTCGTCAACGACGAAGGTGCGGCCCGCGTCGCTGCGGTCACCCTCTGGGGTTGATGAAGCGGGAGGCTCGGCGCCAGGTGTCAGGTCGCGATTGCGATCTGGCGGGATCACGATGTCCAACTCATCGACCGTCACTCGCGTGACGTGCCTTTGGAGCAGTCGCAACGCGCTCCCTTCCGCCGAGAATCGCTTAATCGAGATCAACGGCGGGACATCGCGCCGGCCCCGATGGCGAATCGTCAGACCAACGCCTTCTGCGTGAAACTGCGGGAGCACTCGAAAACGAAGCTCAGTCAATTCCACTTCCGCATCGAGTCGCGCCGATAAGACCTCGATCACCTTTCTGCGCGCCGTCTCTGACGAGAACGGGACGACCGAGGCGACGGCGATGATCAACCCTCCGATGACCACCGCGGCCGCGAGCGCGGTTGTCCGCCACGGATGTTGAACAAGCGGGGCGAATCTGGACTGCATGTCGATCATTGGCCACTTTCAGTTTCGAGGGAGCCCGATTCCAGCGCATTCCTTGAGGGCTGCGGGCGTGGCCTTCGAGCGAATCGCCTTCTGGCCGAAGGAACAGTTGAGGCAGGTCGCGCAGTGCCATTGGTGAGAGCAGCACTTCGCGTGCCACACGACTCCGTAGGAACGTGCTCAGAGGACCTAACGGCGAAGAGTCAATCGGTCGACGGGTCGCACGCTGACGTGCAAGTCGATGCTTTTGATGCCAAACGGGTTTGTAGATTGAACAATTCTTGGCGCTGGGCTAGTGCCCGGGTGCGGCAACGCGATGAGGGCGCCCATCACTCCGCCAAGGGCGCCGCCAACGAGGAGCGCCGTGATGACGGCAAGATAGCCCCTGGCACTTGCATGCTGTAAGAGCGGTCCAGGTGAAGACTGCGGCCAGCAGTGAGGTAATGATGTTTCCCCGGATGTACGTGCTATGGCTTTACGCATCGTCGTGAGGTACAAGCGCAACTGGAAATTCTGCACAAGACGTGCGCGAGGGCGTGTCCTCACGCGGAACCTATCGCAACGCTTCCTCCGGCAGAGCGGGCGATGTTCTTGCACTCAGCTCTTCAGCCGCAACTGGGCGGCTCGAGTGTTGTACCCAAGATCACATGCGACAAAAGGCAACGTTTCCTCGCGCGGCCGGTAGCGAGGCCGAGCTGCTCAGCATCGACCTGCTGGAGGAACACGCCCGCCGGCTCGCGGCTTTGCTTTCGATAGTACCCGGCGGTTCTTTCGCGCGGCGCACGCACCTTCGGCAGCTCAACGGGCACATGCAGGCCCTCCGCGACGTCTATAGGCAGCTTGCGGAGGACTCTGGACAAGAAACCCTGTCCCCCGCAGCCGAATGGCTCCTCGACAATTTCCACATCGTGTCTGCTGCGGCGAAAGACATCCATCACGACTTGCCGCCGTCATTCTTCAAGAGACTGCCGCGCGTTGCCACCGACGAGTTCGCCGGTCTGCCCCGTATCTATGCGCTGGCGATTGAGTTGATTGGCTCCGGCGCCGGTCGAATCGACACCCAGCGGCTGCAGCGCTTCATTAGCGCCTATCAGTCGATCACCCCGCTGACCATTGGCGAGCTCTGGGCCTGGCCGAGTGTACTCAAGCTCGCGCTCATTGGTTACCTGCGCCAGCGGGGCGACGTTCTGGCAGAGACGCGAGCGCATCGCATCGAAGCGGATCGGCTAGCGTCGGCGATCGAGGCGGTGCCAGACGGCGTCCGCCGCTGGCCTGAGGAGGCGCATCCCGCATTCGTCACTCAGCTGTTGCGGCGCGCACGTGCTCTTGGACCGATTGCGTCGACTCTTCATCGTCAGCTCGATGAGATGTTGTCGCGGCGTGGCGAGACGATGGAGGATGCGATCCGAGTCGACGGCCGACACCAAGCCACCGAGCAAGCAGGCGTCGCGAATCTGATTACGAGCCTCCGACTGATCGCGACGTTCGACTGGAGCGAGTTCTTCGAAAGTGTCAGCCTGGTGGAGCAAGTCCTTCAGCGGGATCCTGCTGGCGTGTACAGCCAGATGGACTTCCGCAGCCGAGACCGTTACCGCCAAGCGGTCGAGGAATTGGCGTCGCCGACCGGCGAGGCGCAGCTGCTCGTGGCCCTCAAGAGTGTCGAGCGTGCACGACAGGTGCACGTGCGCGCACCTGACGACCGCGCGGCGCATGTCGGCCACCACCTCATTGGAGCAGGACGCAAACCTTTTGAGCGCAGTGTCGCCTGGCAACCAGATGCTGATCCATCGCGTCCGGCGGCTGCTCTTTGCCTGGGCGCCCTTGATTTACCTGGGAAGTATTGCGAGTGGTACCACGCTGCTCGTTGCCGGCGCCGTCGGCTTCGCGTACCGGTACGGCTGGCGCGGCGCCGCATTGGCGTTCGTGGCACTGCTGACGGTCGTGCCGGCGACTGAGCTCGTCATTCAGCTGCTCCAGCGGATGACCAGCTATCTGATTCCGCCGAGGCGGTTACCCCGAATCGAGCTCGATCAGGTGCCCTCATCGGCCCGCACCATGGTGATTGTGCCCACGCTGCTCGACAGCGTGGAACGCGTCGAGGAGTTGATCGCACACCTCGAGGTCCAGGCTCTTGGAAATGTCGACCCGCACATCCACTTCGCGTTATTGAGTGACTTTCCGGACGCGGCTACTGAGACCCAGCCACAGGACGGCGCGATCCTGGAAGCGGCTCGAGCCGGCATTGCCGCACTCAATCTGAGGCAGGGCATCGGCGATGCCGGCGGTCGCTTCTTCTTGTTTCATCGACTGCGCCAGTGGAACGCTCGCGAAGGTCTCTGGATGGGGTGGGAGCGCAAGCGGGGCAAGATCGAGGAGTTCAATCGCCTGCTGCGTGGCGCGACGGACACCAGTTTCGCCGTTTCCGTCGGCGATCTGTCGGTGCTGTCCGCTATCAAGTACTGCATCACTCTTGACAGCGACACGCGACTGCCGAGAGGCGTGGCGCAGGAGCTAATCGGGATCATCGAACATCCGCTCAACCGAGCTGCATTCGATCCACGTGTCGGACGGGTCACTCAGGGCTACGGCATTCTTCAGCCCCGCATCAGCGTGAACTTCATGAGTGCTGCCGGCTCGCTGTTCGCCCGGCTGTATTCCGGCCATACCGGCGTCGACCCGTATTCCACGGCCGTGTCCGATACCTATCAGGACCTGTTCGGCGAGGGGATCTTCACCGGCAAGGGGCTGTATGACGTCGATACTTTCATCGCGGCGCTCGAAGACTCAGTTCCGGAGAACGCCCTGCTGTCGCATGATCTGTTCGAGGGGCTGCACGCGCGCGTGGGACTCGCGTCGGACGTCGAGCTGGTCGACGACTATCCGTCGAGCGTGCTGTCGCATGCGCGCCGTCAGCACCGGTGGGTGCGCGGCGATTGGCAGATCCTGTTCTGGCTGTTTCCGTTCGTCCCATCGCGGCGCGGGCTGAAACGCAACCCGCTGACCGCGGTCGGCCGCTGGAAGATCCTCGACAACCTGCGTCGCAGTCTCGTCGCTCCCTCGCTCCTCGCGATGCTCATCGCCGGCTGGATGGTACTGCCAGGCCGACTCGAGGTGTGGACGGCGATGGTGGTCGGCGTCGCTGCGTCGCAACTACTCCCGGTTCTTGCACGACTGCTCATTGGCCCTGGCCGTTCGCAGTCCATTCCGGTGTTCCTGACGAACGTGCGAGATGACGCGTCAACGGCCGTGGCGCAAATCCTCCTCAGCCTGACGCTGCTCGCCTTTCACGCCGTCGACGCGCTGCACGCGATCGGGTTGACGCTGGTGCGGCTCATCGTGACCAAACGCCGGCTGCTGGAGTGGGAAACCGCCGCCACGACTGCCGCTCGTGCAGCGGGCCTCGTCGGGAGTCGTGGGCTCCGACGCTTCGCGCTCGAGATGATCGCCAGTCCGATCATCGCGACGGCAGTGGCGATCCTTCTCATCGTATGGCGCCGCGACGCGCTGGCAGTCGCGGCTCCGTTTCTGCTCCTCTGGCTCGGCGCGCCTGCGGTGGCCTACCGGTTGAGTGAGCCCGTCAGCCCGCGCGTCCGACCGCTGCGCCGTGACGAGCGCAGGCGCCTCAGACGCTTGGCACGCAAGACATGGCGCTATTTCGAGACATATGTCACGGACGCAGACGGGTGGCTGCCACCGGACAACTTACAGGAAGGCGAGAGTAGTGATACCGATCGGCTGGCACGACGCACGTCGCCGACCAATATCGGCATGAGCCTGCTTTCAACGCTGGCCGCGCACGATCTGGGCTACCTGACGACCGACAGGTTGTTCGCGCGGCTGGACGCTGCGATGCGCAGCATCGAGAGTCTCGAGCGCTACCAAGGCCACCTCTTGAACTGGTATGACACGGCTACTCGCGCGCCCTTGCATCCGCGCTACGTCTCGACGGTCGACAGCGGCAACCTCGCTGGTGCGCTGTTGACCGTCGCGCAAGGCCTGCAGGAACTCGAGGAGCGGCCGCAGGCGCTCGAGCAGCGGATGGAGGGCCTCACCGACGCAGCGTCCACACTCCGAATCGTTTCGTCGTCCACCGTGCGAGCCGAGAGCCGTGAGGCGATGTCCGCGATCAACAACCTCGTGCGCGCAATTGTGTCCAGAGCCGACGGTGCCACCGCGGCCTCTGCGACGTCGCTCCAGGAATACGAGCCCGCGCTCAGAGCAGCCGTCGCGGCGATCGACCGTCTGGAACTGAACGACGATCTCGCTGAGGTCATCTACTGGGGGCATGCCGTGTTGGACGGCCTCGCCGGCCTCGCCCGCGACTCAGTCGTCGCGTCCGGTTCACTGCAGGCCCTCGCTGGACGGATGCGCGCCTTCGTTGACGGGATGCGTTTCGAATTTCTCTACGACCGGCGGCGTCGTCTCTTCGCGATTGGTTACCGTCTGGAGGACGCGACCGGTCCAGGCCTACTCGACCGGGTGTTCTACGACCTGCTCGCGTCGGAAGCGCGGCTCGCGAGCTTCGTGGCGATTGCCAAGGGAGATGTGCCCCAACAACACTGGTTCCGTCTCGGGCGTCTGGTGACCAACATCGACGGCCACGCGACGCTGATCTCCTGGGGCGGCACCATGTTCGAATATTTGATGCCGCAGCTCATGATGCGCAGCTTCCCCGGTACGCTGCTCGACCAGAGCTGTCGCGCCGCTGTGCGGCGGCAGATTGAGTACGGGCGGCAGCGGCGCGTGCCCTGGGGCATTTCGGAGTCGGCTTATGCGTTCACCGACCGCGACGGCACGTATCAGTACCGTGCGTTTGGCGTGCCTGGCCTTGGCCTCAGGCGAGGTCTCGTCACCGATCTGGTGATTGCGCCGTACGCGACTGCCCTTGCGAGCCAGGTCTCACCTGCGGCGGCCGCTGCCAATTTCGACCAGCTGGTCGACGTGGGCCTGGAAGGACGCTACGGCTTCTACGAGTCGGTGGACTACAACCCGCGCAGCCGCGGCGTCGACATGCCTGCGACTGCGCCCGTGAATCCCGTCATCGTGCGCGCGTATTTTTCCCATCATCAGGGAATGTCGCTGGTGGCGATCGCCAACGTCGTATGTCAGGACGTGTTCGTCAGCCGGTTCCACGCCGATCCCCGCATCCAGGCCACTGAACTGCTCCTACAAGAGCGAGTGCCGCGCGAAGCGATTCTCTCGGAGCCACGGCCGGCCGAAACCGCAACCGCGCCGCCATCACTGCCGGTGTTCGCGTCACGCCGGTTCTTGTCGCCGCAAAGCGCCAACGTGCACACCCATTTCCTCTCCAACGGCCGATACACGACGGCCGTTACCAACGCGGGCGGCGGCTATAGCATGTGGCGCGACATCGCGGTCACGCGTCGGCGCGATGACCCGACGAGCGACGCGGGAGCACATTTCATTTACATCCGTGATCCGTGGTCTGGTGTTGTCTGGTCGGCCACGCATCAACCCGTCTGCCGCCCGCCCGATTGGTTCGAGGCGACGTTCGATCTCGACAAGATCACGTTTCGACGTCGCGACCTCGACATCGAAACTCAGCTCGACATCACCGTGTCGTCCGAGGATGACGTGGAAATGCGACGGCTGACGCTCACGAACCGTGGTGCCCAGACTCACGAGCTCGAGGTGACGAGCTATGCGGAGATCGTGCTGGCGCGACCACAGGACGACTTCGCGCACCCTGCCTTCGGGAAGCTGTTCATCGAGTCGGAGTTCGATCCGCAAAGCGCCGGTCTGCTGTTCACACGGCGTGCTCGGGCGGCCGACGAGTCGACGATGGTGGCCTTCCACGTGCTCGGCGTGAACGGTCCGCGCCTGGGTGGGTCGGTCGAGTGGGAATCGGATCGAGCACGGTTCCTCGGACGCGGCCGCTCGCCGGCGAACCCGCAGGTGCTGGACGGGCGCGCCTTATCTGGCACGGCCGGCGCCGTGCTGGATCCGATCGCGGCGTTGCGCGAACGCATCAGGCTCGTGCCGGGTGCGGCGATCCGCATCGCCTTCGCGACCGGCGTGGCGAAGGATCACGCGTCCGCATTGGCTCTCGCCCGCAAGTACCGAGATGGGAGTGCGGCGGCGCGCGCGTTTTCGATGGCCTTTACCCACGTGCACACGACGCTGCAGCACCTGGGTCTGAGCGACGAGGACGCCATCCTCTACGATCGACTCGCGTCGCGCGTATTTGGGTCCGACAACTCGATGATCAGCCCTCCGGATCTGGCGGTCAATCGCTACGGCCAGCAGAACCTCTGGGGCAAGGACATCTCGGGCGATTTGCCTATCGTGCTGGTACGAGTTGGCAATCCCGCGTCTCTGCCACTCGTACGCCAGTTGCTCAACGCGCAAGAGTACTGGCGCGTCAAGGGTCTCAAGGCCGACCTCGTCATCCTCAATGAACAGAAGACTGACTATCTCGACGAGATGCAGCATCTGATGCTCCAACTCGTCCAAGAGTCGCCCTGGACCAGTTGGTTCGAAAAGTCTGGCGGGATGTTTCTGCTCCGGGCGGAGGGCATGGCCGAGGCTGATCGCCACCTTCTGGCGGCAGTGGCACGTGTGGTTTTTCCCGGCGACCTTGGTGAACTGTCGCTGCAACTCGAGCGACCTGCCCGATGGCTGTACGACGAACAGAACGTGACGCTACCAATGGATCTGCCCGCGCCGGAGGCGTCTACGGATCCCGTACCGCTGCCGGCGATCGTGATGGACAACGGCGTGGGTGGCTTTACGCCTGATGGCCGCGAATACGTGGTGGTACTGGAAGGGGAGCGGGAGACTCCGTTGCCCTGGTCCAACGTCCTGGCCAACGCCGGCTTCGGGACGATCGTCAGCAGCGCCGGTTCGGCATTCACGTGGGCCGGCAACAGCCGTGAGAACCGCCTGACACCTTTTGCGAATGATCCCTTGACGGATCCGACAGGTGAGGCGTTCTTCCTCCGAGACGAGGACACTGGCGCCGTCTGGGGAGGCACCCCGGCCCGCTGCCCAGGCGACCGGGCGATGGACGATGGCTGATCCGGCACGCGGCGGGCGTGACGCGTTATCAGCATGCGGTGGCCGGCGTGACTCAGGAGCTGGCGGTATTCGTTGCCACGGAGGATCCGGTCAAGCTCGCGGTGCTCACGGTGAGGAACACCTCCAGCCGCCGAAAGCGACTCAGTGTCTTCGGCTACGTCGAGTGGCGTCTCGGGCCGCCACGTAGCAGCGAACAGCGCTTCGTGGTCACCGACGTCGACCCCACCACGAGTACGATGCTCGCAAAGAACACCTACAACAGTGAGTTCCCGGAGGCCGTCTCGTTTTTCCGTGCGAGCCTTCCGGCGGCGTCGTATACCGGCGATCGGGCAGGATTCATCGGACGCAATCGCAGCCCTCAGCTCGCCGGCTGCACTGTTTCGTGAGCGGTTGGCCGGTCGTACCGGCGCTGGCCTCGACCCATGCGCCGCATTGCAAGTCGTCATCGAACTGGAGCCCGGCGAGTCTCGACGGATCGCGTTCTCGCTTGGACAGGGCCGCGACTATGCGCAGGCACGTGAGCTGGCTGAGCGCTATGGCGAGTTGGCAACAACAGAGCTGACCCTTGCCGCGACGGAGCGCATGTGGAACGAGCTGCTCGGGGCCGTGCAGGTGCACACGCCCGACGATTCCTTTGATCTCATCGTGAATCGTTGGCTGCTGTACCAGACGCTGAGCTGTCGCATCTGGGCGCGGAGCGGTCCGTATCAGCCGGGCGGCGCATTCGGCTTCCGGGATCAGCTACAGGACACGCTTGCCCTCGTCTACGCACGTCCCGACCTGTGCCGGAATCATTTGCTCGAGGCTGCGGCGCGACCAGTTTGTCGAAGGCGACGTTCAACATTGGTGGCATCCCCCGAGCGGCCGAGGCACACGCACTCGCTGCTCCGACGACCTCCTGTGGCTCCCGTACTGTATTGCGCGCTATCTGGAAGCCAGCGGCGACGAGACTGTGCTGGATGAACCGGTGGCGTTCCTCGAGGCGCCGCTACTCGAAGCGCATCAGGATGAAGCGTATCTATTGCCGCGTGTGTCGTCGGCGTCCGCGTCGCTCTTCGAACACGCCGTACGCGCGATCGCGCATGCGATGAAGTACGGCTCGCACGGTCTTCCGCTCATGGGTTCAGGCGACTGGAACGACGGGATGAACCGCGTCGGACATGGCGGCCGTGGCGAGAGCGTGTGGCTGGGATGGTTCCTCGTTACGGTACTGAGCGACTTTGCGCCGATCTGCGAACGACGGGGACGCGATGACCTGGCGCGTCGATATCGGGAGGAGGCGCGTTGGCTCGCGGGGATGCTCGAACTGGCCTGGGACGGGGACTGGTATCGTCGCGCCTATTTCGACGATGGCTCGCCACTGGGTTCGGTGCAGAACGATGAGTGCAAACTCGACTCACTGACTCAGTCGTGGGCGGTGCTCTCCGGTGCGGCGCAACCCCGCCGGGCCGAACGGGCTATGAACGCCGTGCGCGCCAATCTTGTGCGCCGCGACGCCCAGCTCGTGTTGTTGTTGACACCGCCTTTCGATCGGATGGGGAGGGATCCGGGCTACATCAAGGGGTACCTGCCAGGGATTAGAGAGAACGGCGGTCAGTACACGCATGCTGCCTTGTGGGCTGTGATCGCGCTGACCCGGCTTGGAATGGGCGACGAGGCGATGGAACTGTTTCATCTGCTCAACCCCATCAACCACATGCGAACTGCACACGATGTCGATCGTTATCGGGCCGAGCCCTACGCCGTGGCGGCCGACGTGTATGCGCATCCGATGCACGTGGGTCGTGGGGGCTGGACTTGGTATACAGGTTCCGCCGGCTGGATGTATCAGGCGGCCGTGCAAGCACTGCTGGGTCTGCGCCGGATGGGCGCGAGCATGAGCATCAATCCATGCATTCCCACGGGGTGGCCGGAGTATTCACTGGTCTGGAAAGTCGGACGCTCGCGCTATTGCTTTGTGGTGGCAAACCCGGATCACGTGTCGCATGGCATCGCCCGCGCCCAGCTCGATGGCGTTGACGTTGATCACGAAGCGATTCCGCTGGTGGACGATGGGGGTGATCACCAGGTCAGCGTTGTGCTCGGAAGCCGATCCGACCTCCGGAGCGAGCAGGAGACGTTTTCGAGAGTTCAACCCACAAGTCGACGCAAGGGCCCATGATCTCGAGACTGTGACTCGCTGCCATTGCTGCAGAAGCAGGCGAGCGCCGGGAAAGCTATGGCGCTCGCCGCCTGCTGCTACCGTCTACTAGACTTCGTCGAATTCTTTTTCGGACTGCTCGCCGCGACACCTACCGGTTCCTCGTCACCCTCCGGGTGCGCAGCATCGGCAGCACTCTGATTGATGCCGCCTTCGGCCAAACCGGACAGTTTCTTGTCGGCCGCCTTTTCTTCGTCGAGTGTCTGCTGCAGCAGCTTGGCGGCTTCGGCATGACCCATCGTCTGCGCCCACGCGACCAGCGTGCCGTACGCCGCCATCTCGTAGTGTTCAGCACGCTGTCCCGCCGCGATCAGACAGGCGTCCATCGTGGTGTCATCGAAGTCCTCTTCCATGATCGACTTGCCTTCTTCGATGATCCCGGCGATCCCGTCACAATGCTTGCCGCGGACCTTTTCGTCCAGGCTCTCAAACACCTGTTCGAGACGCGCGATCTGGCCTTGTGTCTCTTCGAGATGGCTCTCGAAGGCTTCACGCAGCTTCGGGTTCGACGCCGCCTTGGCCAATTTCGGCAGCGCTTTCGTCAGTTGTTTCTCGGCATCGTACGTGTCGCGTAGTTCGTCGATGAACGCGTCGTGGAGGGTCGTTACTTCAGCCATGGGTCGAGTCTCCTCAGTTAGGTGTTGCCGCGGCGCGTATGCTCAGACGCGTGGCGGATCGGTTTCTCTCGCGAAGTGCCGATGTTTGGCGATGGCGGCGACGAAGTCTTCCGTCCCGTCACTCGCGTTGGACGCGATGATGAGTCCCGAGTCCGGCTCACCGCCGCTGAAGTGTCTGGCTCTGCCGGGCCACTCACGGTCGTTCGGCTATTGCGTACGGTGCTCTTGTTCTTGGCGGTCTTCGATGGTCGAGATGATTTGGGCATGTATGACGTCACTTTTGCGGAGGGGATCGGCAGCGGAGTCAAGAGCATGTTGCGTACCAAAGGGCTCACGCAGCACTCCACATGTGCTTCAGGGCAACGCGTTGCGCGCGTTTTGACGAACAGGCTTGTGAATGTCAGACGTTCGCGGGTGTTGCCGCCGCGAGAGAGGACGGCTGTGTTGCAGTTGCTACAGGATCACTGCCACTGGGATGTTGAAATCACCTTCGCGCGAGGACGCTGCACGTCCACGACTCCGAGGCGTGCGAGGTGGGTTTCGTCCAGCACAGCGTGCTTGCGCTTCAACGCCCGTAAGATGGATCGCCCCCGACAGCCGGATCGCGATCTTTCAGGATGGCGGCCGCATCAGTTTCGTCGTGCCGGTGCCGGCGAGAGCCGACCCCGCCACCCACTCGACATTCAGACAATACGCCATATCGGACACCGGTTCGATCCAACGGGCCGCTCATCGTTGCGCACGTGCGAACTGATTCTTGTCGACCTCTTTTTCAGGGACAGGATCCGACGCCTGCTTCCGCGTGACCTTGCGGCAGACGGGAGCCGAAACTGCTGAGTGTAGTGCGCTGGCCATCTGGCCGATAGGGAGTTCACGCGCCGCTCCGCAACTTCGCGAGATTGCATGAAGATTCTGTACATCGGGAATCAACGGCGTAGCGCCCAGGCGGTGGCCACTGCCTTGCGCAGCCTTGCACCGAAAGTCACGCTCTTATGGGCGCAGAGCCTCGATGACTGCGCGAGATACGTCGATGAGAACCGAGACCTCGCCGCGCTGGTCATCGGTGCTCAGGTACGCCCGGGAACGTGGCCCTCGTCTCTGAAGGATCTGCGGAGTCTCGAAATCCGCCCGGCTATTGTGATCGTTGTGCCGGAAGGCACCCGGACGCAGTTCGAATCACTCGGCCCGCTACCCGACGGATACGTGACCGACGGCCAGACGTTTATGCGCGATCTGCCGCTCGCCATCACCCGCGCAGTCAGCCGGGTACGAGGGCCTCAACCAGCATCGCTGGCCCCGAGCAACGACGCAGCACCCGCAGCTTTTGCAGGTCACACTCGAGGGGACTGAGGACGACTCGCTCGTCCATCTCGAGCGCACAGCTCGCGTCGATCTCGAGCAGAAGCTCGCAGACGTCACCGCTGCACTCGAGGATGCTCAACAACGGCACGCGGCCGCCATGGCGGCGGCGCTCGCGGCACATGAATTCGCAGCAAACGAACAGTTGACCGAGCAGGAACGGGAGTTCCAGGCGCAGATTGCGGTGGAACTGGACAAGCGGCGCACCGTTGAAGAGATGCTCGCCGAGGCCGCGAGCGCTCTTGAAAGGGCCGAAAGGCGGTATGCGTCGGCACTGACCGATGCCGCAACGTTGACACGCGAGCTCGAACACGCTCGAGCCCTCGTGGCCGAGCGCCAGCGACATTTCGACCGCGAGCTATCGCAGACGGTGGCGGATCGCGACAGCGTCGAAGAGCGATTGCTCGCGGCGAAGGCTGCACTTGACGAGGTGCAGCGCCAGAGCCAGATTGCCGCTCGCGACATCGAGCGCCTACGGCGGCACGAGGCCGACCTCTCCGTACAGGTCGCGGACCTTCAGAACGTTCGCGACGACCTGGGTCGTCAGCTGATCGATGCGTCACGTACGATCGAGCAGGCCGGCCAGCGCGAAGCGGAACTCGTCGGGCAGAGTCAGCACGAGCGCGCGATGCGAGCCACCCTCGAGCAGGCTGTTGCAGACGCGGACGCCACGTTGCGCGAGACGCAGCAACGGCACGGCGCAGCGCTGGCCGCGGCGGCGGGCGAGCTCGCTGAGCAAAGGGCGCAGCTCGATCGCGAGTTGTCACGCACGGCAGTGGAATGTGACAACTTGAGAGAGCGGCTGAACGAAGCCGAATTCGCTCTGAACCAGTCGCGGCATGAGCACGAATCGTCTGCCGCCGACGTCGCTCGCTTAAAGCAGCGCGAAACCGACCTCTCCGCGCAACTCACACACGTCGAAGGTGCTCGGAACATTGTCGAGGGTAAGCTGTCCGACGCCCAGCGAGAAATTGCAGAAGCGAGGAAGCACGCAGCCTGCGAACGAGACGCAGCGGAAGAGCGCCGGTCGGACCTCGAGCTGAGAATCGTACAGGAGACCGAGGCGCGCCAGACCCTGGAGCGGACGCTGAATGAGACCCGGTCAGCCGCGCTCGACGCCGAGCGCTGGTTCCGCGAAGAGGGCGACGCTCTCCGCGCGCAGGGACGCGAGCGAGAGGAATACTTCGACGCGCGACTGGCCAGCGAGCGACTCGAATACGAAAATCGACTGGCCGAAATGCAGACCGCGTACGAGCGCCTCGGGCAGGCTCGTGCGGCGGCGGACAAGAATGTTCAGCAGCTCAGCGCCGACCTGACCGAAGCCACGCGCGTACTCGACGACACTCGCCGCGAATTTCAATACACGACCGATCGTTTGTCCACCGAGCACGCCACGGCGTTGGCCGCATTGATTGCCGAACGTGACGGACGGCTGAAGGAACAGGCCGAGCGCCATGATGTCTCTCTGCGGGCTGCGGAAAGGGCGCGCACCGAGCTGCAGGAACGCCTTCACGAGGCCGTGGCAACAGGTCGTCATGAAATCGAGCAGGTTCAAGAGAAGCTCATGGCCACCGTCGAGGCGTTAGAAGTCACCCTGCGCCGGCGGGAGATTCTGCAGGCCGAGGTCGTTCGCAGCGCGGAACCGCACGAAGAACGTGAGGAGAGCCGAGCGAAGCCTCTCAGATTGTTGGAGCAGACGCCACTGGCCACTTTGCAATGCAACGAGGACAGTGCGCTCGTGTAAGTGTAAACCGAGTGCTCGACGATTCAGGTCA
This sequence comes from uncultured Acidobacteriota bacterium, assembly GCA_963772955.1. Taxonomy (GTDB): domain Bacteria; phylum Acidobacteriota; class Vicinamibacteria; order Vicinamibacterales; family UBA2999; genus Gp6-AA40. The sequence continues at coordinate 97,635 of CAVYZF010000005.1, forward strand.
ACGGCCGGCCGCTGGTGGCGGCTCGCCCACGAGCCACTGTCACCGCGTACAGAGTTCTCGGTAGGCACAACCGCGCTCTGACCGGGCATCGCGCGATGTTCCGTGTCGCAGTTGTTGAGCGCGATCATCCCACGCGTCGGTGCGCTCACGGTCGCCACCGACTGCCGTCTCTCGAGAACCACTCGAGCGTGCAGTCGTCGCCGTAGGTCTTGAGTACTTGGCGTCGCTCGAGCCCTGCCTGGGCCAGAAGATCGCGACATCGCGCGGGGGAACAGAACTGATGATGGAGCTCGACAACTGCCGCGTCCACGCGCTCCAGCAAATCGGCATAATTGGCGAGAAACAGCTCCTCGGCTCCCTCGATATCGCACTTCAGCAGCGTAATGCGCACGTCGGTCGGCACGAGCTTCGTGAGATCGAGGAACGGCACACGCACACGAGACAACGATGGTGAACGGTCGACGATCGAGTTCACGCCGGTATGTGCCGACGTCGAGATGCTCGCGGCGCCCGATCGTCTGCCGGCCAGCCCCAGGTGCAACGTGCAGGTGGAATCGAGCGGAGGCTGAGCGAGATTTTTCGCCAGCACCCGAAACGTCGATGGTGCACCTTCGACACAGATCACGTGGTGCCGACGTCCGGCGTGATCGGACCGCAGCCAACGATCCATGAGTCGCAATGTGAAGAGGCCGACGTTCGCGCCGAGATCCAGGGTCCATGCGTCGTCGGGTGCGGTCTCGATCAGCTCGTCAATCACCGGATCGTATTCACCGTCGACGAACACCTCGTTGTAAACCACCCAGTCGGAAAAAGAGCCGACCTCGACGCGAAGGCCGGAAGCGAGAGTGTGCTGAAGACGCCGGCGCGTTCGCCAGTGCAGGGCGCGAATCGACGAGCGGGCGCCTCTCAGTGCCCTCGTCACTGATAGCGGCAGGCTGCGCTTGATGTGCTCCCGTACTGCGGCACCACGCATGGCTTACGCTGTTCCCGTCCAGTTGATCCTATCGAAATCGCCGTGCCCTTGGGCTTCGGTTGAGCGCTTTGACCGATGCCCAACGAATCACCGGATCGGTGATAATCGCCGTTCGCTGCGGTCGACTCCTTGTGGCACGGTAATGATGAGTTTAGCGAAACGCGCGCAGATGTGGACTGTCGATCAGTGGGGGCGTTTCCTGTCGGTAGTCCACTACCAGTTTTTCTTCGAGTCGCCGGGGCCCTGGAGCAGCGCGCTGGCGGCGCACGTGCAAACGTTGGAGCAGCGACGCAAGAAAGGTGATGTCCCCGCACCCAAGACGCAGTGGGAACAACAGTATCGGACCGGCCACTGGAACTTCCTGCGCAACATCGGTGAGCTTGGGCGCTTCAGCCTGATCGTCGGGTACATTCGTGAATTGAAGCCTGATGCGTGCGTTCTCGACGTCGGCTGCGGTGAGGGACTGCTTTTTCAACGTCTTCAGCCACGCGGGTGCAAGCGCTACCTGGGACTGGACATTTCCGAGACGGCCGTGGCGAAGGCGCGGGAAATGGGTGATGGCCACTTCATCTGCGCCGATGCCGAACGATACGCGCCGGAAGACACCTACGACGTCATGGTGTTCAACGAGTGCCTGTATTACTTCCACAAGCCGCTCGAGGCCGTCGATCGCTATGCCACTCGGCTGGCCCCACAGGGAATCGTGATCGTGTCAACGTTCCCTGCGTCGCGTCGGGGGCGATCCATCTTACGGGCGTTGAAGCGCAAGTACGCTGTGCTGGACGAGACCCACCTCTCGCACGCCTCGTTGTCGTGGACTTGCAGCGTCCTTGTGCCTTCACTCGAACGAGCGGACTAGGCGGCTCAGGAGATTTCAATCATGGCCGTTGATGCGTTCATCACGTTCGAGGGCGTCAGCGTAGGCTCGGCGCCAGCCGCGTTCGAGATCAAGGATTTTTCGTTCGGCGTCGAGAATCCGACGACGATCGGCTCGGCGACCGGTGGTGCCGGCAAGGTCAAGTTCAACGGGTTCACCATCAAGAAGACCTCCGACCAGGCGTCCCCTGTTTTCTTCAAGAACTGCTGTGCGGGCGCACACTACAAGACCGTCACCGTGTCGATGCGCAGGACGGGCGGCGAGGCCGCGGCCAGGGAATACCTGCGGTTCAAGTTCGACACGGTCTTCACGACAAAGATCGACTGGTCGGGAGCCGGCGACGAAGGGCCGGAAGAGTCGATCACCTTCGTCTACGGCAAGCTCGGCATCAAGTTCACCCCGCAGGAGCAAGGCGCGAAGCCGGTGGCGGCCGGCTGGGATCAAGTCACGAACCGGGCCGCAGACGACTTCGCCCAGAACTGATCTGACGCTACCCAAAATCGGGGGACGTCACGACAAGGCGCTGCTCGATCATCATCGCGATCCGGTTTCCAGTTCGGTTACTATCCGGCCGCCCAGTTGGGCACGGCGAATGAAGTTCCAAAGCGGCCGGACCCGCTTCGCACAGTAGTCGCGTCCGAACGAATCGAGATCTCGGTGGTTGTGGCAGGGTGAGGGGGGATCCGTGGCATTCAAGGGTGGTTGTGAACGAGTCGTCGGGAGAGTTCGACCGTGGATTCGAGCGGCCTTGTTCGTCGCTGTACTTGCCCTTCCCGTAACCGTCTTCGTCCAGTCCAGCCCGGAGCCGGCCGCCGGCCGGGGATGGTCGACCGTCATGGGCGATCTGGGAAATCGCTACTCCGCCCTCGATCAGATCAATACCCAAAATGTGTCGCGGCTCGGTGCCGGCTGGGTATCCGAGCGACTAACTCCGCCAGCGAATTCGCGATCGATGACCGTCGTGAAGAACGGCATGATGTACTTCACCGCTCCGCCTAACGTCGTGAAGATCAACGCCAGGACGGGGCAGGTCGTATGGCGGTTCGCGACCAGCAGTGGTGGTGGGCGTGGCGGCGCCGCTTCCGCGCCGCCCGCGATCGGCGCGCCCGATCGCGAGGGAGTTGCGTTCGGAGACGGCCTCGTCTTCATCGGGACGTCCGACGCGCGGGTCATCGCCCTCCGCGACGACACGGGCGAGCTCGTTTGGAACCGGTACGTCGGCGAAGACGCGCGTGACAAAGGACAGGGCATTGCGGGCGCTCCCGTGTATGCGGGCGGCATCGTGTCGGTCGGGCTGAGCGGAGACAACGGGTGGCGCGGACAAGTCGTGGGTCTCGACGGCAAGACGGGCCGCGAGGTCTGGCGGTGGTTTGCGGTGCCTGCACCCGGGGAGCCGGGGAGTGAGACCTGGCCCAAGACTGCGCAATGGAAGTTCGGCGGTGGCGCGCTGTGGCTCACCGGCGTGGCGGATGAAGAAGCCGGTCTGGTCTACTACGTCACGGGCAATGGTGTGCCGCAACTCTCCGGCGAGCATCGCGAGGGCAACAACCTGTTCATCTGCTCGATCGTCGCCCTCGACATAAAGACGGGGAAACTGAAGTGGCACTATCAGACGATCCGTCACGACATCTGGGAGGCCGACATGTCCATCTCCCCCGTGCTGTACGACGCACAGGTCGGAGGCAGGACAGTGAAGGCGATCGGCGCGATCCGACCTGATGGCTACGTGTTCACCTTCGATCGAATCAGCGGCAAACCGCTGACGAAGATCGAGGAGCGCAGCGTCCCACAAGATCGGTTCCAGAAGACGGCAGCGACGCAGCCGTTTCCTGCGAGCGCCGAAGGCGTCCTTCCCGACTGCGACTGGTGGCGGAAGACGCAGCCGATCCCGAAAGGCTTCGACGTCGGTTGCTACTACCAGGCGGTGTCGATCGACAAGCCGAACGTGCTGTTCCCGTACTACGGGATGCGCGTCGCGCCGATGTCCTACAGCCAGCAGACCGGATATTTCTATGCCGTCGGGGAGCGATCGCTGCGCTGGCTTCGTCGCGCCGAGGACGGGTACTTCTTCAGCACCGCTTTCAGCAATCGCGTGCCCGGGCTCGATCGGCTCGAGTCCTTCGTGATGGCCGCGATCGACGGTACGACGCACAAGATCGTCTGGCGCAGGGAGTTTGCTTCCGGAGCGGGGCGCCCGAGCGGCGTCCTGACCACGGCTGGCGGCTTGCTGTTTCATGCCGCGCCGGACGGACACTTCAACGCTCACGACGCCAGGACCGGGGAGATCGTCTGGCAGTTCCAGACAGGTGCGCCCGCCGGCGGGCCAGCGGCCGCGTTCGAACTCGATGGCGAGCAGTACGTATCGCTCGTCACGAGCACGAACGTCTGGGCGTTCAAGCTCGGAGGCACGGTGCCGGCGCGACCGGCGCCGCCATCGCCCCGCGAGCCTGAGCTCTTTGCCGGGCAGGTCAGCGAAACGAGGCAGATTGAGACCGCCGCGCTGCAGCGCGACAACGCGTTCACCGGCGCGCGCTTCATGACCGACGAATACCAGTTCAATCCATACCGCACGAAAGTTCCGGTGGGAACGACGGTCACATGGCGCAACAACGGCACCATGGTCCACACGGCCGTCGCTCAAGACGGTTCATGGTCCACGGGGCCAATCGATCCGGCGGGAGTCGCCGCCGTGACCTTCGATCGACCCGGGACCTACGTCTACATCTGCAAGGAACATCCCTGGGCGTACGCGCAGATCATCGTTGAATAGAAGGGGGCTGCCTCATGAAAGGTGCAGCTATTGGCCTGGTCTTTGTGACGACGGTTGCGATATCGGCGGCGCAAAAGACCACGATACCGCGCACCAACGATGGCCATCCTGACCTGCAAGGCACGTGGAGCTACGCGACGCTAACAACGCTCGAGCGCCCGGCAGAATTCAGGGACAAGCCATTTCTGACCGCAGCGGAAGCCACTGCGTTCGAACAGAAGACGCTCAAGATCCAGGATCGCGATCGGCGCGATGTGGACAATTCAACTGGACGGGGTTCGGACGGGCGCACGGACGTGGACCGCGCATACAACCAGGCGTGGTGGGAGTACGGATCGAAGATCGTCGGTACGCGCCGAACGTCGCTCGTCATCGACCCACCGGACGGCATGATTCCCGCCCTGACGCCAGACGGGGCTCGTCGCTCCCTCGACAAGCGTGGCCTGTGGATGGCGAACGGTCAGTACGAAGGCGGCGCGGCCGGCGCGGGCTTTGACTCGTACGCCGATCGTCCGATGCAGGAGCGATGCTTGGGCTGGACGGTCGCTGGGCCACCGATGATACCTGGCGCGTACAACAACAACGTCGGGATCGTCCAGACCTCCGACCATGTCGTCATCCTCAACGAGATGGTGCACGACCATCGTGTCATCCCGCTGGACGCGCGCCCGCGGCTCGGCGAGACGATTCGTTTGTGGATGGGCAGTTCACAGGCGCGCTGGGACGGCGACACTCTCGTCGTCTCGACGACGAACTTCCGGCCGATGGTGTTTCGCAGCGCGAGCGACAAATTCACGCTGACCGAGAAGTTCACTCTCGTGGACGCTGGTACGTTGTTGTACGAGTTCACCGTCAACGATCCGCTCACGTGGGTCAGGCCGTGGACAGTGCAGTTCCCAATGACGCGGATCACCGAGCCGATATACGAGTACGCGTGCCACGAGGGGAACTACAGTCTGCGGAATATTCTCGCCGCTGCGCGAAGACTGGAGCGGTAGGCGCGCGAGAAGCCGCGCTACTGTCGCCGGTACCAGACGATGTCATCGGTGTCGTCTGGATGGTCGGAGTAGATCACCCTGGTGTCTCCGATGGCGTGCAGGGGCGTCGTTGGCAACTCGACAAGCACGTTGTTCGACAGCAGGATGCCTCCCGGCCGCAGCATCGACGCAACGTTGGCGAGCGCCAGCGACTGTTCGAAGACGCTGTAGTAGACGAGGATATTGGTCGCAACGATCAGATCGAAGCGGTCCTCGTCGGCTAACGGAGCAAGCCGTTCCACCACGATATTCAGATCGCGGACATCGAGGGAGGACACCACTTCCGGGCGGATGCGCGTTGCGCGCAGATCGATGCCATCGGGATGAGAGATCGTGAGAGTCCTGTCTTCACCGATACGGCTGCCGAAGTTCTTCCAGAACCCGATCAGATCGGGACGCCATCGGCCATCCCGATCGCGCGGCAACACGACCACATAGGATTCGCCTGTATCCGCGCGTCCGCGTGCGGCCTGAAGATGACGGTTGACTCTTGCACTGAGGTCGAGCGTTGTCAGACGGAGATCGTTCGTTCTCGCCACACCAAGCCGGCGCAGCGAGTCGATCACGGAGAACGGCTGGGTGGTCTGCGGTGGATAGAAGTCGTAGCCTTCGGCCTTGTCGGTGAAGTCGAGGCCAGGGCCGATGACGCCGACGCGGCGCACCGACGCGGCCTCGATCAGCCCCATCGACGTCAGTCTCTCGAGCGCCCGATCGATTGCGAAGTCCGGCCGGATCGATGTGTCAGAGGAGAGGCCGCGAGTGCGGTAGAGACTCGATCGGACCGCGAACTCGGGACCGTTCGGCGTCGATCTCACCGCCTGAATCTCGCGCGCGTAGCCATCGATCTCGCCGGCCACGCGCGCGAGAAGGTCGTTGAAATAGATCCGCACCTGCTCTCGACCAGTTGCAGTCGTTGGATCGATACCCCGTCGCGCGACGACCTCACGAACGAACTGCAGTCGCTCGTTCCCACCCGGTGAGGCAATGCCTGCGATCAGGTCTGCTGTACGCCCGCGCACGATCTCGGCGGCTTGCTGGCCGCCACTCATCTTGTCGCTGCTGTTCAGCGCACGTGGCAGCCTGGTGAACGTCGTGCCGAAGAGAAGGAAGTTGACGACGGAGTCTTCGTCGCCCCGCTCCAGCCGCGCGCGAATCTCGCGGTTGCGTCGCGACACCCAATCGCCCCAGACGGATTCGAGCTCGGACGCCGGTTTGCCAGCGAGCTCGGGCGGCAGGCTCGCCGCGAGACGCTCCAGGATCGGCTTCGCGTCCGGGAATGAAATCGGAGTCGCGACCGACATCGGTCCGGGCTGCACGGCATTACCCAAAGAGGTAATGCCGACCACGGCCGTAAGAACGGGCCAGCAGGGAATCGACCGCAGCACGCGCGAATTGTAGCGTTGAGGCGTTCGGCTGCGTGCTACCATCCGGCCCGATTCATACTGTTTTCATTGGGGCGTTCGAGAATCCGGGGGACGTGGCCATGCGTCATTACTCTCTTACCTCGTTCGGTGCTCTCGCGTTAGCGTGCACAGCCGCCTTACTTCCGCACACCTCCGTCGCTGGGCAGTCACAGGGAACTACTGCGGCCGCATCTCGAGAGGCGGGCAGCACAACCTGGAAGCCGGCACGTACCGCGTGGGGTGATCCCGATCTCACGGGCATCTATTCAAACAGCGACGAGAGTGGCATTCCATTCGAACGCCCTGCCCAGTTCGAGGGCCGTCGTCTCGAGGACATCACGGCAAAGGAACTGGAGGATCTCCGGGTGGCACGGCGCGGCGCTACAGCGTCGAACTCCGTGGCCGAGGACCGTCCCGTCGATCGCGAGGTCTTCTGGGAAAACCTGAACGCGGTGAACAGTCGCGCATGGCTAGTCGTGGATCCCCCGGACGGAAAGATCCCGGCGATGACGCCCGAGGCGCGAAGCCGGGCAGCGGCTCGAGCCGAGGCGCGAAAGAAGAGCGGTCGCGGACCAGCCGATGCTCCGCAAGACCGCAGCCTGTACGACCGGTGCATCTCTCGCGGATTGCCCGGATCGATGATGCCGGCGATTTACGGAAGCTCGTACGAGATCGTGCAGGGGCCGAACTTCGTGGCGATCGTCTACGAGATGGTTCACGAGACCCGTGTGATTCCACTCGATGGCCAGCCGCACGTCGGAAAGGGCGTCACGAGTTACATGGGCGACGCCCGCGGCCGTTGGGAAGGCGAGACGCTGGTCGTCGAAACCACCAACTTCAAGGATCAGATCGCGTACCGAAACGCCAATGGTGAGGCCCTGCGGCTGACGGAGCGCTTCACGGCAACCGGTCCGAACAGCATTGAATGGGCGGTAACCGTTGACGATCCGACGACATGGACGAGGCCGTGGACGTTTGCCATGAACCTGACCAAGAAGGATGCGACGCAGCGGCCCTTCGAATACGCATGTCACGAAGGCAACTACGGCTTGCGAAACATCCTGAGTGCGGCGCGCGCGGAAGAGAAGGCTGCGCAAGCGGCACCGTCGGGCAGCGGCAAGTGAAGAATAGACTGCTCATCGCCGGAGCCCTCTGGCTTGGCGCCGTCGTCGGAGTGTTCCCGCAGACGGCGGGCTCGGGAGCCACCAACACCGCGGCGCGTCCTGTGTCGGCGCATCGCGACGTCATCGCCACGTACTGCACGGCGTGCCATAACCAGCGGCTGAAGACCGCCGGTTTGGCGCTCGACCGTCTCGACTTGGACGACGTCGCCGGCTCGGCCGAGACCTGGGAAAAAGTCGTGCGCAAGGTACGCGGCGGGCTGATGCCACCGGCCGGTGCGCGACAACCCGATGCGGGCACCAGAGATGCGTTCGCGACGTCGATCGAAACCGAGCTCGATCGTGCATGGGCCGCTCATCCCAATCCCGGTCGCCCGCTCCTTCGCCGGTTGAATCGCGCGGAGTATGCGAACGCGGTGCGCGATCTCCTGGCGCTGGACGTCGACGTTGCGGCCCTGCTGCCGCCCGATGATTCCGCGTACGGCTTCGACAACATCTCCGATGCGCTGAACGTCTCGCCGGTGCTGCAGGAACGCTATCTGGCCGCGGCGGAGAAGATCGGAGAGCTGGCGATCGGCGACCCGGATGCCGGCACGCTGAGCGACACCTATCACGTACGCGGCGACGTATCGCAGAATCAGCACCTCGATGGGATGCCGCTCGGCACGCTCGGGGGAACACGCATCACGCATTTCTTCCCGCGTGACGGCGAGTACCTCATTCGGACCGCACTGTTCCGCACCAACTTCGACAACATGCGCGGGATTGAGTACCCGAGCGAGTTCGAGCTGACAGTAGACGGTGAGCGTGTGCATCATGCGACGATTGGCGGCGCTGGAGACTTGAGCGCAGCCTTCGAGCAACCCAAGGAGACGGCCGACGCGATCGATCAGCGTCTTGCCGTTCGCGTCCGAGTCCGTGCCGGCCCGCACGATGTCGTCGCCGCGTTCATCGGCAGCGCGCCGACGATGGACGCCACGAAGCTGCGTCCGTTTCTCAAGAGCGCATTCGACACGCTCGACTGGACGGGCCACCCGCATGTCCGGTCGGTGACGATCACGGGGCCATTCAACGCGACCGGACCAGGAGAGACGCCGTCGCGGCGGCGGATCTTCACCTGTCATCCCACCCAGCCGGCGAACGAAGACACATGCGCAAAGCAGATCGTGGGCACGCTGGCTCGTCGCGCGTTCCGCGAGCCCGTTAACGAGACAGCCCTGCAGCCCTTGCTCGCGTTCTACAAGAGCGGGCGCCAGGAAGGCTCCTTCGATCTGGGCATCGAGCGTGCGCTCCAACTGATTCTGGCGAGTCCGAAGTTCGTCTTCCGCGCGGAACGCGATCCCGCCGCGCTCGCCCCGGGCACGGTGCACCGCGTGAGCGACGTCGAGCTGGCATCGCGGCTCTCGTTCTTCTTGTGGAGCAGCATCCCGGACGACGAACTGATGGCAGAGGCGAGCGCCGGCCGACTGAAAGACCCGTCAGTCCTGCAGCGGCAGACGCGGCGCATGCTGGCCGATCCAAAAGCGCAGGCGCTCGTCAGCAACTTTGCCGGCCAGTGGCTGCACCTGAGGAACCTCCGCAACGCGCAGCCGCACGCCGACGATTTTCCGGACTTCGACGACAACCTGCGGCACGCGTTTCAGCGCGAAACGGAGCTGCTGTTCGAGAGCGTCATGCGCGAAGACCGCAGCGTCGTCGATCTGCTGCGCGCCGACTACACGTTCGTCAACGAGAGGCTGGCCAGACACTATGGAATCCCGAACGTCTACGGCAGCCAGTTCCGGCGCGTTCCGGTGACCGAAGAGGGACGGAAGGGACTGCTCGGACACGGCAGCATCCTGACCCTGACGTCGCACGCGACGCGGACGTCCCCGGTCGTTCGCGGCAAATGGATCCTCGAGAACATTCTCGGGACACCGCCACCTTCACCGCCGCCTGACGTTCCCACCCTCAAAGAAAACGAGAAGGGACAGAAGCCAAAGACGATGCGGGAGCAGATGGCCGAGCATCGAGCGAACCCGACCTGCGCCAGCTGCCACAAGATCATGGATCCGATTGGTTTCGCGTTGGAGAACTTCGATGCCGTCGGGGCCTGGCGCACTGAGGATGCCGGTGCACCGATCGACGCATCGGGTGAGCTCACCGACGGGACCCGGATCGACGGTGTTGTCGCGCTGCGAAGGGCCATTCTCGCGCGGCCGGATCTCTTTGCCGGAACGATGACGGAGAAACTGCTGGTCTATGCCCTCGGCCGCGGCCTCGATCAACAGGACATGCCGGTCGTTCGCGGCATCCTTCGCACGGCGGCTGCGCAGGACTACCGGTTCTCATCCCTGATCCTCGGCGTCGTCGACAGCGTGCCGTTCCAGATGCGAGTGAAGTTGGAGACTCAATAATGCATTTGCCCCTTTTGCATTTTGCATTTTGCATTTTGCATTACGAGTAACAGCCATGTTCATCACCAAGAAATCGCTGCCCCGGCGCACGTTCCTGCGAGGCGTGGGTGCGTCCGTTGCTCTGCCGCTGCTCGACGCGATGGTCCCGGCGCTCACGGCTCAATCGAAGACGGCGGCGAGGCCGCAGCTGCGGTTCGGAGCCGTGTTCGTGCCGAACGGTGCCATCACGGAGCAATGGATTCCATCGACACCCGGCGTTGGCTTCCAGTTCACGCCGATCTTGAAACCGCTGGAAGCGTTTCAGGATCAGTTGGCAGTGATTAGCAACCTCACGCGAGCCAATCCCGGAGTGGTGGAAGGCGATCACGCGATCAGCGCTGCGGGATTTCTCACCGGTGTGTACCCGAAGAGAACAGAGGCCGAAGACGTCAGTGCTGGTGTGTCGATCGATCAGCTCGTCGCACGGCAGATTGGTCAGGACACACCGTTCCCGTCTCTCGAGCTGGCGACGGCGGACTTCACCGGCTACATCGGGGCGTGCACGAGCGGATTCAGCTGCGGGTACATCAACACGATCTCGTGGAGCTCTCCGACGACGCCGCAGCCGATGGAGTTCAACCCGCGCACGGTCTTCGAGCGGATGTTCGGTCGTCCCGGGACGCCGGAGCAGCGCGAGGCACGCCGGCGGCGCAACCTGAGCGTCCTCGACGTCATCGCCGGGCAAACCGGCGACCTGCAGCGCGAGCTCGGTGCGCGCGATCGCACGCGTCTCGACGAGTATCTCCAGAACGTTCGCGAAATCGAGCGCAGGATTCAGCGTGCCGCGGCGTACAACAGCAGCAACCTCGCCTCCGTGGAGCTGCCGGTGGGTATTCCCGAGTCGTTCGAAGATCACGTCACGTTGATGTACGAGCTCCTCGCCGTTGCTTATCAGGCCGACCTCACGCGCGTCGCCACCTTCATGACCGACCGCGAGCTGAGTGCGCGCACGTATCCGCAACTCGGCGTCAACGAGCAGCACCATACTGTGTCGCACCACGGCAACGACCCCGGGAACATCGCCCAGGTGGTGAAGATCAACACCTACCACAGCATGCTGTTCGGCAGGTTCCTCGAGAAACTGAAGGCAACGCCCGACGGCGACGGCTCGCTCCTCGATCACTCGCTCGTCTTCTACGGTGGTGGGATGGGGAATCCGAATCAACACGCAAGCGATCCGTTACCCATGGTGGCGGTCGGCGGCGGCGTTGGTACGGGACACCGGCACCTCCAACTCGCGCCGCGCACGCCGGTTGGCAACCTCTGGCTGACCGTCGCGCACAAATACGAGAGCCCGATCGATCGGATCGGCGAGAGCACCGGCACGATCGATTTGTTCTGAGGGAACTGAGCATGCATGCGCGTGGCCTCGCCCTCCTCATCATGATCGGCGCAGTGGCGATAGCAACGGCGGCGGACGGCAGCACTCCGCTCATCGACGCCGTGAAGGCGGGCAATCGCGACGCGATTCGCGCGCTGCTGAAGAACAAGACCGACGTGAATGTGCCGGAAGCGGATGGGACGACGGCACTTCACTGGGCGGTGCGTGCGGATGATGCCGAGACTGTGCAGGCGCTGCTGCGAGCCGGAGCGAAGGCAAACGTCGCCAATCGCAACGGCATCACCCCTCTTTCGCTGGCCGCACTGAACGGCACTCGAAGCGTTGTCGAGGCGCTGATCGAGGCCGGCGCCGATGTGAATGCCCGATTGCCGCAAGGGCAAACGGCGTTGATGATGGCTGCACGCGCGGGGCACGTCGCCGCGCTCAACGTGCTGCTGTCGCGGGGCGCGGATGTGAGCGCGCGCGAACAGGTTCTTGGCGAGACCGCGCTCATCTGGGCGTCGGCCGAAGACCATCCCGACGCAATCAAGGCGCTTGTCGCGCGTGGCGCCGACGTGAACGGGCGCTCGAATCCACTGACGTTTCCGCGCGAAGAATACGGCGACGGGAAATCGGCCCGACTGACCGTCCTACCGAAAGGGAACTGGGTGCCGCTGATGTACGCGGCCCGGCAGAATGCCACCGCCGCGCTCAAGGCACTCGCGGAGTCGGGCGCCAATCTCAACGCCACCGATCCGGACAACATGACCGCTTTGAACGTGGCGATCATCAACGGCCACTACGATGCTGCGGCGCTGCTGCTCGATCTGGGTGCCGATCCGAACATCGGTGATGTCACCGGCATGACACCACTCTACGCGGCGGTGGACATGAGCACCTTCGCTGACACGCCGGGCCGGCCGACGCCGAAGCCGTCAGGCAAGTTGGACGCCGTCGGCATTGTGAAGGCACTGCTCGAGCATCGCGCGAACCCGAACGCGGTCCTGAGCGCACCAATCCTCGTGAGAGTGCACGACCGTGGAGATGGGACGCTCGGCGCCGGCGCGACGCCTCTCATGCGCGCGGCGAAGAAGGGCGACGTCGAAACGATGCGGCTGTTGCTGACGCATTCCGCCGACCCGAAGTTGCGGACGAAGGTGGGGACGGAGGCGCTGATGTTCGCGTCCGGAATCGGTGGCGCCGGACGCTTCACCGCCTATGAGGACAAGCAGGCAACCGAGGCCGATTTCATCGACGCTGCGGCGCTTTGCCTCGATCGCGGCGCTGACGTCAATGCCGTCAGCGAGAACGGGCAAACGGCACTGCACCTGGCAGTCACGGTCAGGTCCGAGCCCTTCATCAGATTCCTGATCGAGCGCGGCGCCAGGGTCGACGTTCAGGACAAGCAAGGCCGAACGCCCATCGACGTCGCATCGGGCGTCGGCGCACGCGGGCGCGGGGCGGCCACCCCGGTTCGCGAGAGCGTTGTCGCTTTGCTGCGCGCCGCGATGCATCGCACGACACCCAACTAAACGTTGTCAGGAGGTCACAGTGCGCAACTTGCTGATGTCGAACCTCGTAGTCTTGCTCGTCCTCATACTCGTACCTGCGGCAGCGTTCGGCCAGAGCAACAGCAACATCGGCGGCGTCGTCAGGGATACGTCGGGCGCCGTCCTTCCCGGGGTGACGGTGGAGGCCGCAAGCCCCGCGTTGATCGAGAAAGTCAGAACCGTCGTCACCGACTCCGCGGGCCGATATCAAGTGATCAATCTGGTCCCGGGCACCTACTCGGTGACGTTCACGCTGCCTGGCTTCAACACCGTCAGGCGAGAGGGCATTCTGCTCACCGCGGCGTTCACCGCGAACGTCAACGTCGACCTGCAGGTCGGCAATCTCGAGGAGACGATCACCGTCACGGGAGAGGCTTCCACGGTCGACGTCCAGAGCGTCGTCACGCAGAAAGTCGTCACGCGTGACGTCCTCGACGCTGTTCCCACCGGGAGCCGATCGGTCGTCAACCTCGGCGTGCTCATTCCGGGTGTCGTCGTCAACAACCAGGATGTCGGCGGGAGCGCCTTTACCTCCTCGCAGATTGCCATCCATGGCGGACGGGCCGGTGAACAGCAACTTCTCTATGACGGCATGATGTACAACAACGGACAGGGCCGGGGCGGCCAGTACACAGCCATCGCCACCAACGACGGAACCGTTCAGGAGATCAGCCTCGAGACCAGCGGGCTGGGCGCCGAGAGCGAGATGAGCGGAATCCGCACGAACATCGTGCCGAAAGAGGGCGGCAACACCTGGAGGGGCACTGTCACGGGCACGTTCACCAACGATGCGCTCCAGAGCGATAACCTGACAGATGAGTTCAAAGCCCAGGGACTGCTGACGGTCAACACGGTGCGCAAGATCTACGACATCAATCCCGGGCTCGGCGGGCCGGTCTTGAAAGACAAGCTCTGGTTCTACGTGTCGGTGCGGGCGTGGTCCGCCCAGCAATACGTGGCAGGGATGTTCTACAACCAGAGCCCTGTGCCGTGGAGGTACGAGGCCGACACCACACGGCCGGCGCTCAACATCGAGACCAACGGCAACGAGAGTCTGCGCCTGACGTGGCAGGCCGCTGCGAAGCACAAGATCACCGGGCAGTATCAGTACGGCCAGCAAGACAGGCCCTTCTATGGCTACTCGCTCGGCCAGACACTCGCGTCGCCGGAAGCGGCGTATGCCTCGAAGTCGATCCCTTCCTACCTCGGACAGGTCGGCTGGAACTCCCCGGTGACGAATAAGGTGCTGCTCGAGGCGGGTGCCGCCGTGGCCAACAAGAACTTCTTCACATTCCTTCAGCCGATGGCCGGAAACAATCCGTCGTATCAGGAGTCATCGACGATGAACTTCTGGGGCAACAGCCGATCGACCTACGGGCAGAACGCCACCTGGCAGATGAATACCAGGGCCTCCGCCTCGTACGTCACCGGCTCACACAACGCGAAGGTCGGGTTCACGTTCCAACACCAGGAGTCGTACACGACGCAGGAGATCAGCAACAATGGCACGCTCCTGACGCTGTTGAATGGCCAGCCACGCATGGTCACCGTGTGGGCCACTCCGCTTCTCCTGCGTGAAATCAACAAGGCGAATGTCGGTGTCTTCGCGCAGGATCAGTGGACGGTTCGAAATCTGACATTGAATCTGGGGCTCCGGTACGACTACTTCAACTCGTATGTGCCCGAACAGACGTTAGGACCGGGCCCGCACGTGCCGACTCGCAACGTCACGTTTGCGCCCGTGTACGACGTGCCGAACTGGAAGAACACCTCGCCACGGCTGGGAGCAGCGTACGATCTGTTCGGAAATGGCAAGACCGCCGTCAAGTTCACGGCCGGCCGCTATCTGGAGGCGCCGCTTCTCATCAGCTTCACGCGTGTCGCCAATCCCGCGGCCGCCATCACGACCAACGCCACTCGAACGTGGGGCGATATCAACGGTGATTACCTGCCGCAGGAGAACGAACTGGGGGCTCTGAGCAGTTCCACGTTCGGCCAGAGCGTGATCACCACGCGTTACGACGATGAGGTTCCCAAGACCAGGGGATACAACTGGGAGATATCGACCAGTGTGCAGCACGAGTTGGCGACGCGCGTGTCGATGAACGTCGGGTACTTCAGGCGGTGGTACGGCAATAAACAGACGACAGACAACGTGCTGATCGGCCCGGAAGATCATGATCCCTACTGCGCCACGGCTCCGATCGACAGCCGGCTTCCCGACGGCGGTGGCTACCAGGTCTGCGGCCTCTACAACATCTCGCGTGCGAAGTTCGGTCAGGTATCGAACCTCATGAGGCTCTCGAAGAACTACGGTGAAGACAAAGAGATCTACGACGGCGTCGACGTGTACCTGAACGCACGGCTGGGGCGAGGTATCGTGGTCCAGGGCGGCACGAGCACCGGGCGGACGCTGATTGACCAATGCTTCGTCGTGGACTCTCCCCAGGCGCTGTTGAACTGCAGGAACGCCCCGCCGTTCCAGACGCAGATCAAGGTCCTCGGCGTCTATCCGCTGCCGTGGTACGGAATTCAAACATCGGCCACGTACCAGGGCATCCCGGGCCCCCAGATCACGGCGAGTCGCACCTACACCAACGCCGAGGTCCGTGGCTCGCTCGGTCGCGATCTGTCGTCGGGGGTGAACGGCACTGTCGTCGTCCCGCTGATCGCTCCAGGCACGACGTTCGGCGATCGCATGAATCAACTCGACTTCCGGGTCTCGAAGATCTTCCGACTGCCAGGCAACCGCCGCATCCAGGCCAACATGGATTTGTTCAATGCGTTCAATGCGAGCTCGGTGCTGGCGCAGAACAACACGTACGGATCGTCGTGGCTTCGCCCGACGAACGTCATCCAGGGGCGATTGGTGAAGTTCGGAGGTCAGTTCGATTTCTAAAACACGAAAGACAGGTATGTAGGTCTGCGCTGTGCCTTGGGTGCCGCCCCGGCACAGGATCGAGGGTGCAACGAATCGCTCGCGGCCTTGTCTAATGCGGTAGCGCACTCAGTGCCGCGGCCAGCCTCCGGTACGCTTGCTTGACTACGTTGGGAGCGACACGGGAAGCGACCCGTCGCATCGGGGATGGCTGCCATAGCCGCGAAAGCACCACTTCGCGCAGGAACTCCTGGTCTGCCTCCAGCAACCGCCGAACGTTCGGGGGATGCGTGAGCGGAAACGTGATCTCGCTCGCCGGCACGTTCCCCATAGGGTCGTCCGCTCCGACCATGTGGGTGGCACCGGGTCCGCAGCCTATGTTCGTCACGAGGTTGACCTGCGGCACAATGGAGAGGCCAGTGTTGGCCCAGCACGCGAAGGTCCACTGATAATCCCAATAACTGACATCACCCTGGCGTTCGTAAGCGACGTCGAATTCGTGCGCCCAGTACCGTGCGGCGGCTTCATTTTCGACAAGATTCAGCAGCCACGCCGTGGTCCGTAATTGCGGCCACAAAGTCAGGGACGCGTCAAAGTGCCGCCAGGCTCGCCGCCAGGTGGCCCATCCCCATGCGAAGTTGAACTGTGAGAAAAAATAGCTGTAGGGCGTGTGCACGGCGTGGCGACGAAAGGTGCTGCCGGCAACGTGCATCACGCGCTCATCGTCACGATATCTCTCCAGCAGCTCCGCACAAAACCGGAAGAAGCTCGGGTGCGGCACACAGTCGTCTTCTAAAATGATGGCTTCCTCCACCTGTTGGAGCGCCCAACCTATTCCGGTGGCTGGCCGATGGCCACATCCCAGGTTGACGTTCGAATAGTTCCTGATTACGTCGCAGTTCCAATCGACGCGCTCGATCACCGCCCGCGCCGCTTCGCACGCTTGAGGATCTCCGGGAACATCCGGCCGCGGACCGTCGGCGACCACTAGAAGTGTTCGCGGCCGTACGCGAGCAACGGCATTCAGGACGGCCTCGGTCTGTTTCGGGCGATTGAAGATGATGAGGACTACCGGAGTCTCAATCATGTGGGCTCTCCATCCCACTCGGACCGAACGTCTGCACACGCCCGTCCCTACTAGTTACGCGCCGGCCACCTGAAGGGATCAGCTCGGGCGTGAGAAGCTGGTGAAATTCTAATCAATTTAATCAGAAATTTCTTATCGTAATCATGACTCCTGGCATCGCCTCGCCGCATATGTCGCGGCACCTGGACAAATGCGTTGTAATTATTGTATTTATGTCACTTAGCGA
Organism: uncultured Acidobacteriota bacterium; assembly: GCA_963772955.1. Taxonomy (GTDB): domain Bacteria; phylum Acidobacteriota; class Vicinamibacteria; order Vicinamibacterales; family UBA2999; genus Gp6-AA40. The sequence continues at coordinate 115,313 of CAVYZF010000005.1, forward strand.
AATATCACGCTGGAGGCTCACTTGCCGAGTCATTGGGGAACTCGGGCCGTCGGCGAACGTGCCGCAGAGGTGGCTGCGAATTTTTATGAAGAAATGTTAAACTCGCGCGCGATGCGAAAACGCGGTCGGCCTGCCAAGTTCGATCGGCCTTCACGGTCAGTGACGATGACTCTACCCGAGGATGTGATCGCGATCTTGCGCGCTCGTGACGGCGACCTCGCCAAGGCCGTGGTCGAGTTGGTTCACAAGTCGATTGAAGGAAGTGTGCAACCGTCGCCGTCGCAGACGGTACGCCTCGTGGCGGTCGCGCCGCGACGCTTCCTGATCACCGTCGATGCGACCACGGTCAGGCACTTGCCTGGATGTGAACTCGTCCCGTTCGGCTCCGACACGGCGTTCCTGGCTCTCGAATCCGGACGTGGACTCGCGGACCTTACGCTAGCGGTGGAGGATCGCTTGGAGGAGCCGCGGATCGATGAGCGCGAACGAACAGCGCTCGCGAGCATACGCGCGGCTCTACGCGAGTGGAGGCGTGACCCGAGTTTCTCGGACCAAGCGCGCTCCATCGTGGTCCTGGAGCGTAACGCCCTTGTTGGTCAGGTTCAGCCGGCTGCCCCCCAGCATGGCTATTCGGACGGCGGCGTGCCTTCCTCGCGAGTGGGACGATTGGCACCGCCGAACGAGTGAACAACGGCAGGTGAACAATGGACAGCGTGCTGGCGGCGGCACCCGAGTGTAAAGGGACCTTCCTTAACTCGCGCGATACCGTCACGGTCGTTGAACCGGCCGTCGTGTCGCCGGAAGTTACCCTTCGTACAACGCGACAGATACCGAGCCTGAACGGGCTTCGAGCTCTCAGCATCGTGCTCGTCATCCTCGGCCATGTGGACGAGCAAGAACTGAATGGCGTCATCCACGCCAGCTTCCCGCTGCTCGTCGACCCCCAGTTCGGTGTGAACGTTTTCTTCGTGCTGTCAGGGTTTCTGATCACCACGCTCCTGCTGCAGGAAGAAAAGCACAGACGTGATGTCTCGCTGAAAGGCTTCTACCTGCGTCGTGCGCTGCGAATCTTGCCGCTCTACTACTTGTTGCTGTTCGTCTACTTTGCGCTCCAGATTCTGAACGTCCTGGACTTCACCTCTGTTTCGTGGCTCACCTCGCTCACTTACACCAAAGACTTCCGGCGGGACGAATGGGAGACGAGACACCTCTGGTCGCTGTCGGTCGAGGAGCAGTTCTATCTGATGTGGCCGCTCGTCTTCAAATTCGCACGACCGTTCCGAAAGTACTTCGCCTTCCTCATCATCTTGTTTGGGCCCATCATGCGCCTTCTCTATCTCCGAACGCCGTATCCCTGGATGGACGAACTGACGATCTTCCAACGGCTGGACGCCATCATGTGGGGATGTGTCTTCGCGATGTATCACGATCGGATCCTGGAATACTGCAAGGCAATCACTGTCCGTTACAGCAAGGCCATCTGGCTACCCTTCGTCGCCGTCGTCGCGCTGTCACTCATGACCGTTCTGAACCGCGATTTGCAACTGCACTGGGGGTACGCCATCACGGCTTTTGGTGGCACGTCAGGAACAATCGCCGATATCGCCATTGGTCTCATCATCGTCACGTCGATTCATTACACGCGCACCGGGTGGTACCGCTTCCTGAATGCGAAAGCGATGAACCGCGTCGGTGAGCTCTCGTACAGTCTGTATATCTGGCAACAGCTATTCTTCTCCGCTGCCATTGGCGGCGCCGGCAGGTTGCCTGTAAACATCCTCCTGATCTTTGGTGTCGCCAACGTGTCGTATTTTCTGGTGGAAAAGCCGATTTTGAGGTTGAGGAGCAAGCTGCGCGAATAACTTCCGTGTCGCTGGCCGACGCGATGTGGAAGCTAGACGCGTAACATCGGAGGTGTCCGGTGACGTGTCGCCTGTTCGTACGCGGCTTGACTTCATGCCTCTTGCGGGAAAATCTGAGCGCATGGTTTTCAAATCGAGACTCGCGGCGCTGGCTGCCCCGATCCTCGCCTCGCTCGCGGCGTGTGTCCTGACTGCGGTCGTGTCCGGGCAGTCCGCTCCGGCGGTGCTGCCGGCACAGCTCGAGTCCTACGTGAGTAAAGTGGTCAAGCCGACCGCCGCGCAACGGAAGGCGATGTTCACCGGCGGGCCGGTCACAAAACTGCTCGACGCCGAACCGACCCAGGAGGTTTCGGTTTTTGGCATCACCTGGGTCAAGGCTCCGATCGCTCGTTACGTCGCGGCGATCAGGAATATCGAGGAGTTCGAGAAGGGCGAGAACTTCCGCGTCACGAAGAAGGTGAGCAGTCCGCCTCGCCTTGAGGACTTTGCGCAGCTGACCCTTCCCGACGACGATCTCGAGGATCTGAAATCATGCCGCGTCGGCTCGTGCGAACTGAAGTTGAGCGAGGCCTCGCTCAACCGGCTGCGCAAGGAAATCGACTGGTCGAAGCCGACGGCCAAGGCCGACGTCGATCGGCTGGTCAAGGGCTTGATGTGGTCGGACCAGCGATGCGCGTCGCGACGAGTTCGCGTCGATGGTATCGCATGCCGTCGCTGACCGAATATCTCCCCGACCTCAAGAATACTGCTGAACTATCCAAGAGCGAGTCTGCCGAAGGCGGAGTCGTTCATCTACTGGCAGGAAGCGAAATTCGGCCTCAAGCCGACGATCCGGATCAACCACCTGACGATTGTCGAAGCGCCCACGCACGTGGCTGTGGCCTCGAAAATGCTCTATGCGAGCCACTACTTCTGGACGGCGATCGAGCTGCGCGTCCTCGTGCCCGACCCGTCCCGGGGCGAAGGGTTTTGGTTCGCCAGCGTGAACCGCAGCCGATCGGACGGCCTCAGCGGATTTGTCGGCACGCTCATTCGGGGAAAGGTCCGCGGCGAGGCTGAAAAAGGGATGGCGGCGGCGCTCTCGATCACGAAAGCCATGGTGGAAGGTCGTTGAGCTCGACGGCATGACCTCAATCGAGGTGGCTGCCTGGGCGGAGAAAAAGTCTCGCGATGGCGTTCGTTGGCCACTCGGCGTCCGTTCTTGGTAGTTGAGTCGCCGTGAATCGCGGCATAATCCGACGCCGTACCATCCCGACCACTTAACGAACCCGCGGGCGACTGCACTTTCATTGCGCACACGAGCGCGAAGGAGCATGCCATGACTCGCTGCCTGGAACTGGGAGGAAAACCCACAACCACGGCGCTCACGATTGCAATCGTCCTTGGCATGCTTGGTATTGCCTGGCCGGCCCGGGCGCAGCCGCCAAACCTCGCAACCGCATCATCACCTGGTCCCTTTGCCTTTCAGGCGGAGCTTCCTGTCGGATCGATGAGGGTTGTCGGCGATACCGGCCTCGCAGCGGAAGGCGGTGCGGTTCGCGTCTTCGATCGCGACCCCGCTATCGATCTCTGGACCGAGACCGCGTCGCTCGTGCCGAGCGATGGGGCCAGCGGGTTCGGCCGGTCGCTCGACTTCGACGGAACGCGGGCCCTGGTCGGGGCCGATGGCGCGGCGTACCTGTTCCGGCGTTCGAAGACCGTCCCCCCGGTGTGGCGGGAGGTCGTCAAGCTTGTGCCAAGCGACGGCAACCCGGTGTTTGGACGCAGCGTCGCAATCGATCGCGACACGGTCCTCGTCAGTGGTCCGTTTGCGCAGGCAAGCGGCGGGCCTGAGGGGGCCGTCTATGTCTTCAACCGCATTCCTGGCCAGGGCTGGCGCGAGGTGAAGCTGCTGACATCACCAGAGGGTTCCAACTTCGGCTTCGGTACAGCATTGGCACTCAGCAAGGGGACTGCAGTCATTGCGAAGCCGGCGGGAGGGCTCACCGGCAGCGCGGTCTACGTCTTCGATCGTCATGAGGGCGGTCCGGACAACTGGGGGCTCGTCAAGAGGTTTCCAGAAACGAGCGGCTTCCAATTCCTCGGGGGCCTGGCAATCGACGGTGACACGCTCATGATCGGGCACGGGGAAATCACCTTCGCCGTGGGAATCTACGAACGCAACCGCGGTGGCCTGAACCAATGGGGCGAGGTGACGCAGCTTTTTCCCGCTCCAGGCTCCGGTGTGGCTATCGACGGCGACAAGGCGCTGTTGTCCGATCCCGTCGTCGGGAACCGGGTCGATATCCTCGCGCGAAACCAGGGAGGAAAGGATGCGTGGGGTTCCGTCGCTCAATTCCGCCTGCCCGACCTCAGATTCAGCATCAGAGGTTCCAGTATCAGCCACGATACGGCGTCGCTCGTGTACGCGCCTCGTGGTGGGTCGGCAGGGCCATCAGTGCTGGTATACGTCTCCGACGAGGATGGCGACGGCGTGCGCGACGCACTCGATGCCTGTCCGCGCGATCCGTTCAACAACGTGTCGGGCGGGTGCCAGCGCGAGACGTCGGCCTATCCGGTCCTCGACGAGTTAATCGCGCAGACCGGCCTGGAGACCGCCAGCCCGGCACCTCGCCGCTTCGTCATCACCGCCACGTTCACCAACACGAGCGACGTGGCCGTTAGAAACCCGTTTTTCGAGGTCACCAACATCAGCGGGAAGAGCGCGCTGCTGAACGGCGACGGTGCGTACGGCGGCGTGGGCGCGACGTTGTCACCGGACGTCGGCGACGGCGTACTGCAGCCTGGCGAATCGATGACGGTCGACTTTGTGATCAAGCGGCGACCGCCAGACGCATCACTGACTTTCTACGTCACGTTCAAGGGCGAGCCGATCGACTGAGCTCAGGCCACCGTGCACGACACACCGGCGCGCCCTGACAGAGGGAAGCCCTCGATTGCGGCATATACTCCTGACGCAATCCTCGCGATGAACGTGTCGACCTCACCCGAAGAGAGCCCGGTCACGCTCGGCATTCTGCTGGTGCACGGCATCGGTGAGCAACGACGCAGCGACACGCTGGTCAACTGGCTCGACACTCTCGTCGCCACGATCAACCGCGGCACGAAACGCGGAGTGTCGGCCACTGTGGAGTGGGCCGAGCTCGCGCCGGAGGCCGACAACGAGTCTGCGGCACGGGCCCTCGTCCGAATTCGCGCTGATGGCGTGGACGAACGATGGGTCGTCGTTGAAGGCTGGTGGGCCGAAGCGTTCATCGCGCCTTCGTTCTCACAACTCGTCGGGTGGAGCTTTCGCGCGGTTCCGTGGGCGCTCGCCATGCACGCGGCGCAGGGGTTGCACCAGAGCGACGACGTCACCAGAGGACGCGAAAAGTTCGTTCGGACAGTCGGCGGGGTGGCGCAGGGGATCTTCCTCCTGTTGCTTGCGCCGTTCATCATCGTGCTGCTCGCGGCCCTAGCGCTCATCGGCCTGATCCCCAGTGACACGCTGCGCACGTCGATCGGGCGCTTTCAGCGAAAGCTCGCGGCCACCGCGGGCGACAGCCTTGTGCTCCTCGAAAGCCCCGTGCGCTCCGCGGCGATGTGTTCGGCCGTGATGTCTGCGTACACCATGCTCGAGCGGATCTGCGATGCTGCCCACTGCACGCGACGGGTTGTCGTCGCCCACTCGCAGGGCGCGACAGTTTCGCTCGAGGCGCTCATACGGCTGGCGCAGAGGTCCGTATCGGCGAAACAGGGAAGCGATGATGATGCCAGGACCTCGGGAATGGTCTTAATCACCTTTGGCGCGGGCATCAACAAGCTCGGGGCGCTGCGCTGGCTCAGTACGCATAGTCTGGCCGACATGCCACAAGACGAGGGCACCGACACAGAAGCACACAAAGAGGAAGGAAAACGCAACGCTAAAACCGTCATCGACCGCGATCCAGTTCTCGCAGCATCCCTGGGGTTGCTCGCCATGGCGGGCGTGGGGTTCTGGTTCTGGCGTCTGGTCGCCACCGGACAACTGACTCTGACTGAACTGTGGATGATCCCCGCGGTGTGGCTTGGCGGCAGCCTCATCGTGGGAGTGCTGGTCGAACTCATGAAATGGCTGATCGATCACCACGGGACGGATCACCCTTGGCTCAAGAAGTTCGCCATCGGAGTCGCGATGGCGGCGTTCCTGAGTCTCGTGATCGGTGGCATCGTCGCCGCGGAGCGGGGTGACGCCCCGGTCATGCCGTTCTTTTTTGCCGGGATGCTCGCGCTGATGCTCATCGCGACGCTTCGACTCACGTTGTCGAAGCGGCTCCAAGATCAAATCAAGAAGACGATCGATCGGCCCTCGAACGTCGATGACTGGCGGGACTTCTGGGCGACGGCGGATCCCGTGCCCAACGGCGCGACGCGGACGAGCGTGCCGGACTGTCCGAACGGCACACGCATCTGGAACGAAGGATCGGTGCTCCGCGATCACACCACCTACTGGCAGAATCGAGACGGGTTCGTGCTGCCTGTCGTCCGCATTCTGGCCCACGCGGCTCAGAGCACGTGGTGCAAGGCACTGCCGCCCGAACACGTCAATATCAACCGACGCAGTCGCTGGAGAGTCGGGTGGCTCAGGGCGACGCGCTGGCCGGTGGCCGTTGCGATGGCATTCGCAGTACTCCAGCGTGCCGAGGAACTGGAACGCGCACGTGGGAGCGCTGGCGATGCACTGAGCTCAATGGGCTTCGGCGAATGGCTTGGCCGCGTTCCGCATGCCTGGATGCCGATCAGCGTGCTGGCAGGGGCGGCTCTCTTGTCCGCAGGCGTCGCGTACCTGATCGTGTTGGTCCTCTGGCGGACGTGGGTCAGTGCAGAGCAGAACGCGCTGCTCGATCACGATGCGCCGACTGGTGTCACCACCGGCCTTTACGTCTTCGGAGCGGCGGTGATGCTGCTCCTCGCTGCCGCTGTCTACATCGCAAGGACCGACTGGTCGACGTTCACGGCGGACTGGCGGCAGACCACGGTGGAGGATGCGGCTCTTCTTGTTGCCGTGATCGCGCTGTGGGGCTGCGTGATGGTCCGCCTGCTTGCGAAATGGCTTCCACCTCCAACGGCCGCCGAGCCCCGACCGTTGCCACAGCCGGAGACAAATAGGGTGTAACGCGATTCGGTCATCATTACTTGGCCGTGCGCGATCGAATCATCCGCTCGTACGACTTCTCATTCTCCAGGCAGAACTCGTCGATCAACTCCGTATCGAGCTCGATGCTCTGATCCATCCTGACGGTCCACGGCCGCGTGTACACCTTGGGATCATCGACCGTGATTTCGATCTCGAGCGTGCCGTAGCTCGGCCGGCGAATCCGCTCTGTCATCTTCGCGGCATCGCTCATTGGGCTGCCGCCCAGATCGATCCAGAGGTTGTCGCGAAAGCCCGCGGTCTGGACGACGAGCGTATCGCCTTCCCAGCGTGCGGTGGAGTAGCCATTCCAACCGGGTGTGGGATCTTCCGGCAGCGGCCGGCCGTCGATGAAGATCTGCCGGTACATGGCATTCACCTCGTACAACACCACCAGCAGCTTTGGCGTGTGCACGAGTTTGTTGAGGTGTGGCAGTCCCCAGTGACGCGGAGGATTGTCAGGCAGGCACCGCACGTGAGGATCATCACGGCTGTCGTCCGCTGCTCGCTGCCTGGCGATCTCCGCTGCCCACGGTTGAAACGGCAGGCCGCCAGGAAGTTGTGCGCCGATATTGCGCGCCAGCGGCGAGCCGCCAATTTCGGTGCAGCCGCTGAACCGGTTCAGCGCCGCGTTGCAAGGATTGCGCAGTGCGACATGCCAGAGGCCGGAGAGGTCCGGCTTGCCGTCCGCGAGCCGCGGCGCAGGCGCGGTGAGATTACTGGTTCCGTCGGCTTTCTTCGGTACGTCAGCCGTCGGATAACGCACCCACTGCGCGAGACCGAGCCCAGGCAGACCGATGACGGCAATGAGAACGAGACCCAACGTGATGCGCCGCACAAGCCCTCCGTTCGATCCCTCACGATGACGAGAAACGACGATACACACTGGCATCAGAGAACACCCGAGCCAACCAAATTTTTCGTCAAAACGGTACACCTCTCCCCGATGGTCGTGCTCGAGGTCGTGTGAACAGCTTCGCGTTCGACTCGGCTGTCGCTTTCGTTTAAGCAACTATCGAGGCCATCTGGCCCGACGACTCACGGAGATGGGAGGAACACCGGCCATGCAACTCCGACATGTCGTGCTCACGCTTGGGATCGGCCTGCTGAGCGTCAGCTCGCTTCAGGCCCAGGAAACAACCGGACGAATCGAGGGGCGCATCGTCGACGCGCAGTCGCTGCCTGTACCGGGCGCCATCGTGACGGCAACGGGACCGCAAGGGGAGAAGACAGTCATTACGGAGACTGACGGCCGCTTTACGGTGCCGCTCTTGACGCCCGGGCCCTATCGACTGCGCGCGGAGCTGCAGGGCTTCAAGGTCATCCAGAAGAACGATATCGACGTCTCCCTTGGGCAGACGGTAGACATCGAGCTCCAGTTGGAGGTCGGGGAGATATCCGAGACGGTCATCGTGGCCGGCGTAGTCTCCGCGGTCGATCCAAGGAGCACCACAACCGGCGGCGTCATCGACAGCGACTTCGTGCGCACCGTGCCCGTTGGGCGGCGTATCACCGACGTGAGTTACATGGCGCCGGGCGTGGGCAACTCCGGATCCGTCGGACGGCAGAACCCGTCGATTGGCGGCGCCAGCGGACTGGACAATCAATACGTCGTCGATGGCGTGAACATCACCAATCAAGGGTACGGCGCGCTCGGCTCGTACTCGATCGTCTTCGGCTCGCTCGGCAACGCCATACCGTTCGACTTCTTCAAGGAAGTCCAGGTGAAGAGTGGCGGCTACGAAGCCGAGTTCGGCCAGTCCACGGGCGGGGTGGTGAACGTCATCACGAAGAGCGGCACGAACGCCCTTCGAGGTTCCGTGTTTGGCTACACCCGGCCGTCGAGCCTCGAGGGCACGTGGAAGCAGTACCAGTCGGTCAACGGTACGGTGCAGACGCTGTCGTCTCAACTGCATGACTCCGGCGTGGAGGGCGGGGGACCGATCATCCGGAACCGTCTCTTCTTCTTCAGTGCCGTTGATGCCCAGTGGGAAACGCAAACCTTGCAGCCACCGACGGGGGCGGCTCTCTTCAACGAGGATGGCTACGATCGCCAGCGGCGGAATGTGTCGTACTCGGTGAAGGGCACGTGGCAACTCACGAGTGCGCATCGCGTGGACGCTTCGTTTTTCGGGGATCCGTCGCATGGTCCGCTGGGGCCGCAGCGCCCCTCGTCGTTGATCCTGCCGACCACGTCGTCGTTCAGCGAAATCGACTTCGGCGGACACAATCAAACGGCGCGCTACGACGGCATCCTGGGGGCACACTGGCTTCTGGAAGGGGCCTACGCGCGCGCGCTGAACTCGATCAGCGAGCTTCCTTCGGTCGACGAGTGGCGCGTGGCCGACCTGACGGTTTCTCCTGTGCAAATCTTCGGCGGCGTGGGCTTCTACGAGGCGGGCAACCGCAGTGTCAACAACCAGTGGTCGATCAAATCGACCAACGTCGTCGCCGACCATGAGATCAGGTACGGCCTCGCCTACGATGACGTCGCCTACACCAATCGTAACCAGCGCACGGGCCCGACCTTTGTCGCTCCCGACGGCCGGACCACGGCAACCGGCGCCCAGATTTCGATTCTGCCGGATCCTGCCTTCGGGAGAATTTACCGAGTCACACGCGCGAACTTCAACAGCGGACGCGACACAGCACAGAGGTATTTGAACGTGTTCGTGCAGGACTCATGGAAGGCGGGCGACCGGCTGACCATCAACCCAGGCCTCAGGTACGAGCAGGAGACGCTCGACGGCGCGCAGGTCAAGGGCTTCGCGCTCAAGAACAATTGGGCCCCGCGCATCGGCGCCACCTACGATCCCGCTGGTGACGGCAAGACCAAGATCTACGGAAGCTGGGGGCGCTTCTACTCCCGCATCCCAAACGACGTCGCGGCCCGCCACCTGTCGGCCGACGATGCAATGAGCCGCGGGGACTACTTCGACGCCGAGTTGACCCGTCCGATCCCGGCCGGCGTTCTCGCCGGTGGAGTCACCAACCACCTCCTGCTGCAGAACCCCACAGCCGGTGCCATCGATTCCGACGCGAAGATGTCCTTCATCGACGAATTCGGTATCGGGGTCGAGCGTGAAGTAATGGCCAATACCTCGCTCGGTATTCGCTACGTCCACCGCGGCATCGGCCGTATCCTCGAGGACATTGGCGACACTCCGATGGTGTACTTCGAGACTCACCCCGGGCTCAGCGTCACGACCACGCTCGCGAATCCGAGCTCGAACAGCCCGATCCGGAGCGACGCGGAGTACCTCGGCGCGGCGTTCGACGATCCGTTGCACACCTACCACGCCGTGGAAGTCACACTGAACCGTCGGCTTTCCCGGAACTGGTCCGCCATGGCGTCGTACCGCTGGTCGCGGCTGCGCGGCAACTACGATGGCTTCTACCGCGACGACAATGGGCAGTCGGATCCGGCCTGGACGTCGCTCTACGACTTCCCGACCAACGACCCGAGTTACGCGGCGATCGGTGGCCCTGCGTACGGCTACCAGGGCGACATCCGATTCCTGGGTGCCGACGGCGTGCTTCCGCTCGACCGTCCTCACCAGTTCAAGTCATTCGGAACCTACTCGTGGAACAGCGGTCTGAGCGTAGGCCTGGGCCTCAACCTGATCTCTGGAAAACCGCTCACGCCGCTGGCGGCCAACCCGAACTACACGAGCGGTGGCGAGATTCCGCTGGCGCCGCGCGCTTCGGGCATCCAGACGATCGACGGATTCAAGACGCGCACGCCCTTCGAGAGTCAGGTGGACCTGCAGGCGTCCTACAACCTGAAGCTTGCCGGGACAAGAGCTCTGACGCTGATCGCCGATGTCTTCAACGTCTTCAACGAGCAGCGGACACTCTCTTACGACACCTGGACCGAGCTGACGTTTCGTGTACCGAACCCTGATTTCGGCGCGCCGGTCTCCAGGGTCTCGACCAATGCGTTGCCGCAGTTTCAGACGCCGCTTCAAGTCAGAATCGGGGCACGCTTCTCGTTTTGAAGAGACTGCCGCGCGGCTGTGACTCGCCGGAGCAGCCGTCAGAGACCCATGATGCTGGTGTCGTCGTCGGGATGGGCGGGGCGATCTCAGATCGATAGCGAAAATCGCACGATCAGTGCGATAGTAATTCCCCGGAGCCTGCGTGCGAATCACACTCGTCTCTGCGGCCCGCACGCGTTGGGTGAGCTCTCGCTCGAGCACGCGGATCTCACGCACATCCCGCAACATCCCGAGCTCTGGGAAAAGTGATCCGGAAAGTCAGGCTGGCAGGATGCCGCCCGCGGGATGCCGCGGGCGGACGTGTATCGCCGAAGTTTTCTAGGCGGCCGCAAGCGCCAGAAGAAGTCGGACGTCGTGTTGAAGCAGGAGTTGCCATGAATCCCGATTGGAGACTGCGGTTCGCCGCCGTTGTTGCGTTCGCGCTCATCACCGCGCCCTTGATGCTCGTCGCACAGCCAGGAACGTTCGGAGGCGGATACGGACCGCCGCTCGCCGTCGTCACTCCGCCCATGGCCTTTGCAACCTCCGACGAGCACTACAAGTTTCTTCTCACAGCCGCCAAGGGCGGCACGAAGCACACGATCACGTCCGTGCCGCGCTGGGACGGCTTGTGGGTAACCGCCGGCAATACCCACATGAACAGCTTCATCGATCCGCCGGGATTCGCAGGGAAGGTTCGCGAGGGCGTGCTGACGCCTCCGTATGAGAAGGCCTACAAGGAGCGGTGGCGCCAGCAGCAGGAGCTCGGCGAAGTTCAGTACGACCGTCTCACGCACTGCGAGCCGCCCGGTTATCCGCGCTGGCTGCTCGAACCCTACTCGCACGAGTTCGTCAATCTGCCTCAGGAGTCGTACTTGATCAACGATTTTGGACCGGGGATTCGCCGCGTCTACATCGGCCAGGAGCACAAGAACGTCTACGGGACGCACTCCTGGTACGGCGATACGGTCGGATTCTGGGACGGCGACAAACTGGTCACGAACACGAAGTATCTCCTGCCCGCCGACTTCACGCGCTGGTCGCCGATGACGAGCAACCAGTTCGAGTCGGTCGAGACATGGCAGCTCAGGAAGTACCCCGGCGACGTCGAGCGGCTCGAGGTGCAGGTCACCTTCTACGATCGCCACGCTTTCGTGAAACCGCTTAACGCCGTCTACGCGTTCCGCCGCGCCAAGGAGCTCGAGGCTGCCGGCCATCGCGTCCAGCACTGGGAGTGCGAGACGAGCAACAACGATGTCTTCGACAAAGGCGCCACGACGTCGAGGCTGCCGGGTGAGTCGGGATTCAAGGACGCGCGGGGATCGACGCTGTTTCCGGATCTGCCGGGGCAATCACGCGATCCGATTTACAACACCACGCTCCCTGGCGGGAAGGAGACCAAATGAAGACGACGTTCCGGTTGCTTGCCGGCGCCCTCATCGCATCACTGCTGACGGCGTCGGCCGCCCTGGCTCACCACTCGTTCGGGATGTTCGATCGGAGCGTGGAGAAGATCGCGATCGGCACCGTCGCTCGCTGGCAGTTCAATGCTCCGCACTCGTGGCTTTACCTCAATGTGAAGAATGCGGACGGCACCGAGACGCTCTGGAGCTTCGAGGGCTCGGCGCCGCCGTCACTGCTCCCGCGCGGCATCACTGGCAGTACCTTCGAGCCCGGCGCCAACGTCACCGTCTCGTATTGTCCGATGAAGGACGGACGCCCGGCCGGTGGCATCGGCTGGGTCAGGCTGGCCAACGGCACCTTCGTGAATCCGTCTGACGGAGGCTGTGACGGCAGCGACAAGGCCATCGAGAAGTGGAAGGGTTGGCTGGCGAAGGGATACACCTCGAGTGCCGACGCGCTGAAGGCGAAGTAGTCAGGAACCAGGCGACAGTCAGTTCACGTACGTCTTGATCAAATCGAACAGGTAGTCGCGGCCGACATAGACCGAGCGCACTTCGATGCGCTCGTTGAGACCGTGGGCGCCGTTGCCATCGGGATCGGTCCACATCCCGGGCACGCCATACGTTGGAATCCCGACTGCACCAAGGAACGTCGCGTCCGTGTAACCGTTGGCCATGGCCGGGATCACAGGGATGCCTGGCCAGTACCTGGCGGCAAGCTTCTGCATTGGCCCGACGATGTGTTCGTGGAGCGGTGGGGCAGGAGGCGAGGGGCGCACCGGCGGCAGCGCGGTCACGGTCACGCCAGGATCTCCGATCACTCGCTGGAGCTCCTGACGAATGTCCTCGATTGTGTGGCCAGGAAAGATGCGGCAATTGACGTTAGAGCCCGCGCGCTGTGGCAGCGCGTTGGCGGCATGGCCGGCGTCGAGCAGCGTCGCGACGCAGGTCGTGCGCAGGTTCGAATGCAGGAAGCGGTCGGTGTTGACGATCGCCTCGGCGTCCTTGTCGCGCGGATTCGCGGCTAGCCTGATCATCGCCCTGCCGATCTCGTCGTTCCGCGCGGCGCCCGCGTCGGCGAAGAACTGCTGCGTCGTCTCGGTCATTTCCAGCGGGAATTCGTGCTCGTCGATCTTCACCAGCGCGCGCGACAACTGGTAGATCGCGTTGTCGCGGACCGGCACTGAACTGTGTCCGCCAGGATTGCGCGTTTCGACCCGGAAGTTGACGAACGTCTTCTCGCCAACCTGGACGGACTGCCCGATCACCTTGCCTTTACCATCGCTGTCGCCACCGCCTCCCTCGTTGAGCGCAAACTCAGCGTCGATCAGCTCGCGCCGGTTGGCGGCGAGCCACTCGACGCCGTTGAACGCGCCATTCGTTTCCTCGCCGCAGGTCAGCGCCACCTTGATGCTGCGTGCCGGCGTGTAGCCCTCCCGTTTGAAACGGATCAGCGTGTCCACCCAGACCGCGGCGAGCGCCTTCGTGTCAGCCGTTCCGCGGGCGTAGAAGTACCCGTTCTCCTCGAACAGCGTGAACGGGTCGCGGTCCCAGTCTTCGCGTCGAGCCTCGACGACGTCGATGTGCGCAATGAGGAGGAGGGGCTTCGCCGTCTTTGATGTGCCCGGGTAGACTGCCACCAAGCCACCTTCCTTGGGGTGCTCGGGTGTGGCGAAGAGTGTCAGTTGGTTGTCGGTGAAACCTGCGGCTTTGAGCCGCGCCGCCACGTGTTCGGCGGCGACCGTGCAACTGCCGGACGACAGCGTCGTATTGGTCTCGACCAGCTCCCGGAACGTCTCCCGAAATGCCAGTTGGTCCGGACGGAGCGGGTTCGGCGCTTGCGCCGAGGCGGTGGCGGCGAATGCAGCAAGTAGGAATAGCCACAGAATTTTCATCGGCAGTCTCACAGGCAGAAGAGATCGATGGCGCAGATCGCCTCGACAAGTGCGATAGTACGCTTGGAGTCTACGTGCGAACCATACTCCCGTCAGCGGCGTTGGCCTTTGTCCTTGCCGTGATATTTGCCGCACCTGCAGGATTGGCACAGGGGACGGCCGGTACCGCCGCCGCGTCTGGTGATGCGGCCCGCTCCTCGTCCGACGCCGCACTCGTCAAGACCTACTGCGCCGGATGTCACAACGACCGCACGAAGTCGGGTGAGCTCTCGCTCGAGCACGCGGACCTTGCGAACATTCCGCTGCGCCCCGATCTCTGGGAGAAGGTGATCCGGAAAGTCAGGGCCGGCATGATGCCGCCCGCGGGGATGCCGCGACCGGACTCCACCACGCTCGACGCGTTCGTGAGCCATCTCGAAAGCACCATCGATCGAGCCGCGGCTGCAAGTCCACGTCCGGGCCGTACCGCCCTTCATCGGCTCAATCGGGCTGAGTACGCCAATGCGATACGGGACCTGCTCTCGCTCGAGATCGACGCCACCGCGCTCCTGCCCCCGGACGATGAGAGCAGCGGATTCGACAACATCGCGGACGTGCTCAGCGTGTCGCCGTCGCTGATGGAGCGTTACCTGTCGGCGTCCTGGAACATCAGCCGGCTGGCGCTCGGCAACGTGAACATCACACCGAGCACGGCGACGTATCGCGTGCGGCCGGATCTCTCTCAGGACGGGCACATCGAGGGGCTGCCGCCGGGCACGCGTGGCGGCATGAAGATCGAGCACACGTTCCCGGTCGATGCCGAGTACGTCATCAAGCTTCGTTTGTGGCGTAACACGTTCGATCTGATGCGCGGAATGGAAGATCCGCACGACATCGAGATCGCGATGGATGGTGCACGCTTGACCGTGGTCACGGCGGGCGGGCGCGACGACTTCGGCCGGATGGCTGAGAACCCGGGCACGTTTGGCGCTGAGCTCGATCGCCGCCTGACCGTGCGTCTTCCGGTCAAGGCAGGCACGCACACGATCTGGGCGACGACGGTGCTCAAGAGCCAGGCGCCGCGCGACGATCTGATCAAGCCGTTCATCAAGACGACGATCGACGGCCTCGACATCATGGGCGATCCGTCGGTGGATCGCATCACGATCGAAGGGCCGTACGCCGCGTCGGGCCCTGGTGATACGGCGTCGCGACGAAAGATCCTGACCTGCAGGCCAACCACTCCTGCGCAAGAGACAACCTGCGCCCGGCAGATCCTGACAACGCTCGCACGACAGGCGTATCGAAAGCCGGTGAATGCGGCGGCGGCCGATGTGCTGATGGACTTTTACGCCCGCGGGCGGAAGACCGGCAATTTCGATCGTGGTATCGAGTCGGCGCTGCAGTTCATCCTCGCGAGCCCGGAGTTCCTGTTTCGCGTCGAGCCCGATCCGCCTTCGCGCGTTGCGCTCCGGCGCGGCGAGTCCCCTGAGGTCTATCGGCTAGGCGATCTCGAACTGGCGTCGCGCCTCTCATTCTTTCTGTGGAGCAGCCTCCCGGACGAGCAACTGATCTCTCTTGCGGCGCAGGGAAAACTGAAGCAGCCGGCAGTGCTCGAACAACAGGTCAAGCGCATGCTGGCCGATGCGCGGTCGAAGACGCTCATCGACAACTTCGCCGAGCAGTGGCTGCACCTGCGCAATTTGAAGAACTCCAATCCGGATCTCGGCGCCTTCCCGGACTTCGACGACAACCTCCGGCAGGCGATGAAAGAAGAGACGGAGTTGTTCTTCGACAGCATCATGCGCGAGGACCGCAGCGTGATGGACCTGTTGAACGCGGACTACACGTTCGTGAACGAACGGCTCGCCCGCCACTACGGCATGCCGAATATCTACGGCAGCCGTTTCCGGCGAGTGCAGGTGCCGAGCGAGGCGCGTCGAGGGCTGCTGGGACAGGCGAGCATCCTGACGGTGACCTCGTATCCCAATCGCACGTCCCCAGTTGAACGCGGCAAGTGGATCCTGACGAATCTGCTGGGCGTACCACCACAACCGCCGCCGCCAAACATTCCGCCGCTTCCCGACAATGGCGCCGATGGGAAAGTGCTGTCGCTGCGCGAGCGGATGGAACGCCATCGAGCCAACCCAGTGTGTGCCGGCTGCCATCGCGTGATGGATCCAATCGGGTTCTCGATGGAGAATTTCGATGGCATTGGCCGATGGCGTGCGAAAGAAGACGGCCTGGTCATCGACGCGTCCGGGACGCTTTTCACCGGTGCCACGCTTGACGGCGTGAATGCGCTGCGTCAGGAGATGGCGAAGCGCCCCGAGGTCTTCGTCGGTGTCCTCGCCGAGCGGATGCTGACCTATGGCGTGGGCCGCGGTCTCGAGTACCTACGACATGCCCGCGGTGCGGAAGATCGTCGAGGATGCGCGGTCCACCGACTACCGCTTCTCGTCCGTCGTTCTTGGCATCAGTCGAAGCGTTCCGTTCCAGATGAAAGAGGCTGCCGTGACTGGCAAGGAGACCCGATGAGCGCCCTGTTCAAGAAGCATCTCTCGCGGCGCACGTTCATCCGCGGGGTCGGCGTCACCATATCGCTGCCGTTTCTCGACGCGATGGTGCCGGCGCGGACCGCGCTCGCGCAGACGGCGGCGAAGCCGCAGATCAGGCTTGGGCTCAACTTCATCCCGCATGGCGCGGTGATGAACCAGTGGACACCGGCCACCACCGGCGCACTGGAGCTGTCGCCGATTCTGGCGCCGCTCGCGGCGCACAAGGATCAGGTGGTCGTGCTCAGCAACCTGGCGCACGCGATGGCCGGGCCGCAGGGCGCGGGCGACAACGGCGGCGACCACACACGCTGCCCGGCCGTGTTCCTGAATGGCGTGCACCCCAAGCGCACCGACGGTGCCGATATTCTGGCTGGCACCACGATCGATCAAATGGCCGCGGCGCAGATCGGCCAGGACACCCTCCTCCCCTCGTTGGAGCTGGCGGTCGAAGACTACAGCGGCCTCGTCGGTTCCTGCGATGTCGGGTTCAGTTGCACCTACATGAACACCATCGCGTGGCGGACGCCGACATCGCCGCTGCCGATGGAGATCAACCCGCGCGTCGTGTTCGATCGCATGTTCGGCGACGGCGCGACGGTGCAGGAGCGCCTGCAGCGCATCGAGACACAGCGCAGCATTCTTGATGCGATCAATGGGCAAGTGCGTCGCCTGCAGGGCGATCTCGGCGTCAAAGATCGCAGCCGCGTCGCTGAGTATCTCGACGCGGTCCGCGAGATCGAGCGCCGCATCCAAATCTCCGAGCGTCAGGCATCGAATCCGTCGCTGGCGGTGCCGGAGTCACCAACCGGCATCCCCGACGATCACGAGGCGCACACGAAGCTGATGTTCGACCTGATGGCGATCGCGTTCCAGGCCGACATCACCCGCATCTCGACGTTCATGATGGCGCGCGAGGTCAGCTACCGGACCTTCCCGAAGCTCGGGATCTCGGAAGCGTTTCACCCGGCGTCACACCACCAGAACAGCCAGGCGCGGCTCGAGACGCTGGCAAAGATCAACGCCTTCCACGTATCGCAGGTCGCGTATCTGCTCGATCGGCTGAAGTCGACTCCTGACGGTGACGGCAACCTGCTCGATCACTCGTTGATCCTCTACGGCAGCGCGATGAGCAACAGCAACGTGCACAACCACGCGCCATTGCCGGTGCTGATTGCCGGTGGCGCGGCCGGGCGGCTGAAGGGCGGGCGTCACCTGATGTATCCCGAGGGCACGCCGATGTCGAACCTGTTGTTGACCATCCTGGACAAGGCCGGGATCAGGCAAGAGAAAGTCGGCGACAGCACCGGCCTGCTGTCGGACGTGTAGGAATGTTCGAATGCAAGAATGCAAGATGCAAAAGGACTCGATTCCTTCGAATCCTTCAGACGTTTTGCATTTTGAATCTTGCATGTTGAATTACGCTGAGCACGGTGCGCGAACCATGCGATCAACCACTTCTTCTTGCGAGTCTCTTCGTCGGAGCGCTGCCGGCACTCGCGTTTGCGGGGACGTCTGATGCGGCCGACGCGGCGCAGCGGAACGACTTCGCGTCTCTGCGGACGATGGTCGGAAAGCGCGTGGACGTCAACGCTCCGCAGCCCGACGGAACCACGGCGCTGCACTGGGCAGCACACTGGAACGACCTCGAGGCCGTGAAACTGCTGCTCGGTGCCGGCGCGAAGGCGGCCACCACCAACCGGTTTGGCGCCTCGCCGCTCTCAGAGGCTGCCACCTCTGGCAATGCCGACCTGGTCAAGGTGCTGCTCGACTCGGGCGCGGATGCGAAAGCGCTGTCCACGCCTGACGGCGAGACCGTGCTCATGAGCGCAGCGCGTTCGGGCAACGTGGAGTCGGTGCGCATGCTCCTCGATCGCGGCGCCGACCTGAATGCAAGAGAGCGCTACAAGGGGCAGACGGCGTTGATGTGGGCTGCGGCCGAGCGTCACGCTCCGGTCGTCAAGCTCCTGCTCGAGCGCGGCGCCGACTGGAAGGTGCGCGGATTCGATCGCGAGACGAAACCGCCCAAGCTGAGTGCGGCGTCGGCGATTTCTCCCATCCCGCGCGGCGGCTTCACCGCGCTGATGTTCACGGCGCGGGAGGGCGACCTCGAGTCGGCGCGCATCATGCTCGACGCTGGCGTCGACGTGAATTTCGGCGACGTCGACAACGTCACGCCGCTCGTCGCGGCGATCATGAACAAGCAGTACACGCTGGCGAAGTTCCTCATCGACCGCGGCGCCGACGTGACCATCGTCGATGCCGGCGGCCGCACGGCGCTCTACGCGATGATCGACATGCGCAACGAAGACTGGACGGCGATGCCGAATCGCACGACGGACGATCCGCTGCCCACGATGGAGGTCGTGAAGGCGATCATCGATCACGGCGCGAAGCTGGACGTCCCGCTCACGCGCCCGCTCACGGTGCGCAGCGGCATGGATTTCGGCGACAACACGCTCGGCGAGGGCGCGACGCCGATGATGCGCGCCGCCCGCGCCGGCGATCACGAGGTGATTCGTCTGCTGCTCGCGAAGGGCGCGAGCCCGGCGCTTACGACTAAGGGCGGAGCCAACGCCCTCATGCTTGCCGCCGGCATCGGGTATCGCGACAAGAACACGCGCGGCCTCGAGCGCGACGCGCTCGAGGCGGTCAAGGTCATGATGGCCGCCGGCCTCGACGTCAAGCAGGCCGACAACCGAGGTGAGAACGCGCTGCACGGCGCCGCCCTGCGCGGCGCAGACACCATCGTGCAGTTCCTGATTGATCAGGGCATGGACGTCAACGCCACCAGCAAGCAGGGGTACACGCCGCTCGACGTCGCGATGGGGAAGACCATCGTCGGCCAGTTGCCGGTGCCGCAGGAGAGCACCGTCGCGTTACTCAAGAAACTGGGTGGGAAGGAAGGACCGGGCCCGAGCGCTGCGCGTCCGGCAGCCGCTCAGGAGTAGCTTGTCGGCCGCAAATTGGAGGAGACGATGAACAGCGATCTGACCTTTGTCCGTGGAGCGAAGAAGACCAGGAAGGATCTGCCGTCGCGCAAAGAGATCAAGGGTGGCGCCAAGCGTAAGGGAACGACCGCCTAATTCAAGAAATCCTCCAGCGCCGCCAGCACTCGGGCCTCCCGGATGTAGTTCATTCCGCGAGCATCCGAGATCTGGCGCCGCCGGGAGAATCGAAACCCCCATTGCCGATAGTTGTACGTCTTCGACGAGAACCCGATGTTCGCGCGCCCAAAGAGGCCGACACCGGGGAGACGATACAGATCCGCCGCGTGCAGCATGCAGGAATCGACGCCCAGGAATAGATCGCTCGCGCTCAGCACCGAGAACGCGTAATGGAGCGGCAACCCAGGTGAGTGAATCACGCGTGGGTGCGCCTTCCTGCCTTTCCAGCGGTAGAAATCCAGGACGAACGCGACGAACTCCGGGTGGCGGTCGAGAAACGCGTCGAGAAGCTGCATCAGCCGCTCGCGTGGCCACGCCTTCTCAGGCTTCGTTTCGTTGTGAACAGCAAGAATGCGCTTCCCTGGTGCCACCGACTCGAGGAATTCCTGGACCCGAGGGTCACAGCGGGGAGGCAGTCGCGGCGGACAGGCAAAGTCCTCTAGCCGCAACGAGGGGTCGAAGTGGGTGGCGAGCGCGAATATCTGGTCCGCGACATGCCGCTTGGAGTCCTTCGGCAGGACAACGTCGAACGCCGGCGAGAATCCCACCGAAAGCGCCGGCGAGAGGAGTCTCAGAAGTCGATCGACTGATGGCGAATGCCATGGATTGAGGGACAAGAGGAGGTCGCACTTCCCGATGGTCTCGGCTGCGTGTCGGGAATCGAAGACGCGACCGCGTCCGCGGTGACGCATTTCAACCGCGCACGTCGATCGCAGGCGAACGTCGGAAAACAAGTCGCGCCTGGCGCCTGGCACACAGATCAGTGAGAGTCGCCCCGGGAACAGCGCGGCCAACGCTCGCAGCGCAGGCAGGCCCATCAGGTGATCTCCGATTGCGTTGCCGAAGATCACCACCGGGAACGTGAAGCCAGGTGTCCCAGCCAATGCCTGGCCAGTCACGGACGATGTCGTGCTGAGACCTTCGCCACGCGATCGGCGATCGCCTGATAACGTGCCGTCCTTCTTCGTTGCAGGATTCGCGCACGATCCCGTTTGAAACGATCGTCGATGTAGGTCAATCGTCTCATCATTGCTCGAGCGCCGTACAACTTTCGCACCGCGGCATCAATCGGCGCTTCATCGTGAATGAGCTCGTCGAAATCGACGTGCTGCGCCGGTATGGTATCCAGCGCGCGATCCGCGAGGACCAACCCGCGCACCATCGCCAGTTCCAGGTCCTTCGTCCGTGGAAACAACCGGGATGGATAGAGCCACTCTCGGGTCAACATCGAATAGGCGACGTCGGCGACATTCCGCTTGATGCGCAAGGCGCGAAAGCCGCTCGTCTTCATCCACTCCGCCATGAGGAACGGCTGCACCACGTCCTTATATCCGTGGCCGGTCGGCACCACCGTGTGATTGAGGAACGCCATCGCTTCGACGTACACCTCGGGATCAGTGTCCCTGCGAAGAAATTTCCGGCCGAAATCCCTCGCCGGCGCCGGCATCAGCGCGAAGCGATCGAGATTCATGATCTCGCCGTCGGAGGTCCAGATCGGCTCTGCCAGACCCACTGACTGGCGGACCGCATGGTAGATGAGCGTCGACAGCGAGCGCGGCAGCGACACCACGAACAACGAGGGCAGCTTGTGGCGCTTCGTAACGTCGTCCCTCAACGCTGGATGTTGACCACCTGCTGCAAGCGAACGCGATCGTCGTCGGAGAGTTGCGCGGCTGTCAATCGCTCGTTGGGTGACGTCGGAAGCACCTCAATCTTGTTGGAAACCTAGCTTCGCTCTTCTCGCTCGCGCAATCCTCGCACGCCTCCGATCAGACATCTGGTGCCGGCCACGCGACCGCAAGAGACGGTCGAGCGAATGACAAAGGCGCATCGATAACACGACTCCGCACGCGACTTCACAGGCCTTCAACTGGCACTTCGCTTGGACAACTTGTTCGCATAACTCGCGCGCCCACCGAGACGGCCGTCCGTCGGCCGCCGGTTCTCGGGTAGGCGAGCGGCGTCTAGCGTTCATTTCGTTCCTGACCAGAAGGGTCTGTGATGTTCATCAAGGGGCGTGTTCAGAACGCCTGTGCCTCGTCGTGTCTCTTGTTGATGGTGCTCGCGCTGCCGGCGGGGGCTGATGCGCAGGAGGTTGTAACCCCGCTGGCGTCCGAGTCGCCGCGCATCGATCTCACGACTGTGCCTGCCGCATCGAACACGCTCGCGGCGGTCGCGGCGCCAGCACAGATCGCAACCGGCGCCAAACGTGGCGTCCTGGTGCCGCTCTACGTCTCGTTTGCGACGTTGCAGCTCCTCGACGCGCATTCGACGATTCGAGCGTTGGGCGCGGGCGCACACGAACAGAATCCAGTCATGAAGGGGATTGCCAGTCAGCCCGCCGCGTTGGTGGCGGTCAAGAGTGGTGTCGCGGCATCCACGATCCTGATTGCCGACAAGATCCGCGAACGAAGCCGAACCGGCGCCATCATCTTCATGGCCGCGGCGAATTCGTTGACGGCCACCGTCGTCGCGCACAATTATTCAACCCTCGCCCAGCACTAGAGCAATGGTCGAATCCGTGTAGGGGCGGGCAGACCGCTCTCGACGCCGTTGTGGAAACAGCGCTGGGTCGGCGCGTTCGAGTGTCGAGGAAGGCTGAGGGCGGATCCTCAGGTCTTCTGCTTCCACCCCACGAGGCGAACCAGATTCCCGAGGACGTCCGGGCGGGATTGGGCGGCGCTGGCGCTCTGAAGGATATCGAGCGCCACACCGATGCTGCGGGCGGTGGCGATGCCGAGCCGGCGGGCACTCGCCCGTGCCGTGGCATCTGCGTCGTCTACGATCAAAATCGAGCGGGCGTGTGAGTCGGCGGTCAGATCGACGCAGTTGGTCGCGCTGTCGTCTACGTAGTAGTTCAGTGACAGTGTGGCTGCGGCCGGACCTCGCGAACCTGGCAGGACCAGCACGCTTGGCAAGTCGAACCCCTGTTCGCAGAGCCACCGCTGCGTCTGCCGCTGGACCGTGTCGCCGATGGTCGCCGGGCGCTGCGTAATGAAGAACACTTCCCAGCGCTGTTCGAGTGCCAACGTCTTGAGGCGATGGACGGCATGCGGTTCGATGGGTCGCAGCCCAACCCAGAAGTTGTCCGTCGTCCGGATGACATCCCAGACAGCTGCGCGCCTTCGCCGCTCGCGCTTGATGCCCTCGCTGATCGACGCGTCGGTGGTGCTGACAGACCCCCCGTCCTCATCTTGAGGTGGACTCGGCTCTGTGTTTCCACCGAAGAGGCGCGCCTCGATCTCGTGGTACGCCCCCGAGAAATCGGAGAGCACACCGTCCATGTCGAAGGCGACGCGAAGACTCATCGCTCGCCCGAGCCCACGTTCATGTAGAGCGCGGACGGAAAGTGTCCCTCGCCAGCCGACAGGCCGTCGCACATGCGGCGCGGCGAATAGGATCCGACCAGCCGTGCCAGTTCCGCCGGCCGCTCATGGTGCAGCATCGATAGAGAAGCGAGGATCTCGAACCTGGAGTTGTTGACGAGGAACGCGTGGAGCAGTGGCGACTCGTGCGGGAAAAACACGGCGCCCTCGAGAATGTCCGAGGGGTAGTCGTACGGGAAGTAGATGTCGTGGAAGTGCACGAGCACGCCGCCCGGGAGCCGGGGAAGCATTTCGAGAACGATCCGGCCGACTTCACCCGCGGGTCCCAACGTGTGCGTCGAGTCCACGAAGAACAGGTCGCCCGCAGCCAGCGTCAGTGAGTCCGGATCGACGGACTCGGCCGGTCGCGCCCACAGTTGGATGACACCTTCGGCCGCCGCCTCGCGCAGGTACTCGGTCGGAAACGGATCGATGGCGAGCAGATAAGGCTCATAGCCGGCGTGCGCGGCAGCGTCGAGAATGATCGCCGTTGAAACGCCCGCTCCAATCTGGACGATTCGTTCCGGCTTCTCGGCTCGAATCACACCGTGCAGCACGTCGGCCTCGACGCGCCCATAGCCGGCAGCGCCATTCGCCTGGCAGCCGAGTACGTGAACGTCGTGATTCGCCAGCCAGGCACGTACCTCGCACGTCATCCTGCGCTCGAGCCATGAGAGCTGAACATCGACATCGCTGCCGGACACTCCAATCATCGAGTATGGCCGGCGCCAGTCGGTTGAGCGGCGCAGTTTGGCGATGTCGGGAATCTCCGAGTAGAAGTGACGCGGAAGGACGTCCAGCCCGACGGCCTGGAACGTGTGAAACATACGCTCCGCTGCCCGCTTTCGTGCAGTCTTGAGCCATGGATGCATTCGGCTATCGTCCAACAACGCTCGATCCAGCGGCACGTCTTCGCCCCTCGTGCAGCGCGATCGCGCACAGCAGCGCGAACAGGCACGCGTTTCCGGGCATCTGCAGACTGAAATCGACGGTCTCCTGTAACGCGATTGCGAAGATGCCGACGACCGCGCCCGTGCGTATCCAGTAGCCCGTCTGACTGGCATCGTCCCTGAACCGCCGGCGCACGGTCAGTCCAAAGACGCCGATGCAGACGACCGCCGGCACGAGCAACAGCAGCCCCCCTTCCGCCGCCAGTTGCAGGTAGTCGTTGTGCGCCTGCAGGTAACGTGTCGAGCGGTTGAACCGCTGGTAGAAGATGGTGGCGAGATCAAACGTGTTCAGTCCGGTCCCGGCAATGGGATAGAGCCGGACGATTTGCAGGGCGTCTTGCCAGACTGCGACCCGGCCGTCGAAGTCCTGGACGCCGCTCGAAAATCTGGAGGCAATGGCGCTTGTCCCCGCCCACACGACGACGATCAGGATCAGGGCGGACAACGTTGCGACCGCGACCACGCCCTTCCTGGCCGCGAGCCGCTGTCGAAAAGACAGCGCCACCGTGACAAGCGCGACGGCGCCGGCCGACATCCCCGAGCGCGACGATGTCAGAACGAGGGACAGCGCCATGATGGCGACCGCGCCCATCAACAGCGCCTGCCTGTTCGCGTCCGGGGAGGAGAACCACAGAATCCGCTCGCGAACATCCGAGCGGCCGCGGCCCTGCTCGCGCGCGAAGTGGCCCCCCAGCAGTCCGAGCGTAACTGGCAGCGCCATGAGCATCCACGCGGCGAAATGATTCTGGTTGACGAACGGTCCGAAGGGGTGGGCGCCACTCTGAAGAGGGGACCAGAACCCGTAGATCTGTCCCGAGTAGATCGGCTTCTGGATGATGCCGGTGAGAGCCATCACGGTGCCGACAATTGCAATGGCGGCGGCGATACCGCTCACGCCGATGATGGAGAACAGCCGCGCGGCACCGATCACGCAGAGCGACAGCGTCGCGAGGATGGCGATGCCGGTTGCGGTCCTCGCGGGGGAGATCGACAGAGGATGCGTGGTTGTCACACCGGCGCGCGAGGCCATATCCAGCTGGGCGACGATGGACGGCGTCTCGGGAGAAAGCCATCGCAGGGTATCGACCGGGAGCGGAAGCAACTGGATGGCGGCCGCCAGAAGAAAACCGATCAGCGCCCACGAGAGTGCCGAGAGCGCCGAACGCCGATGGCGTGACGATGGAGCCAGCAGCCCCAGCATCGCAACGGACGCGACGCCGGCGAGCAACGGCCAATAGGCCCACGGATAGACGGCCCCGAATGCGAACCCTCCCCATGCCATCGTGATCACCAGCACGACGAGGGCGACGGTTTTCAGCGTCATGTGCGCCGGTTGCGTGGAGGCGGGTAGGCCTAGGCTGTGGGATGGTGAAGGGCTGCCCGGCGGTTGCCCTCGAGCAGCGCACCGCGCTCCAATACGTCGCACAGGCGACCACAAAGCAGTTCCTGGGTGAGCTGTGAGCGGACGACCTCGTACGCCCTGCAGCCCATGTCATCGAGCGTCGCGGAACTCGTCGCGAGAATCGCGCGTATCGTTGCCTCCGCAGCGGGGACGTCGCCGTGTCTTAGAGTCCAGCCGATGCGATGACCCTCGATGAGCTCGGCGGCATGACATCGGGTGGGGCCGAGCAGCAGGATAGGCCTGGCGACTGCCATAGCGCCGTAGATCTTGCACGGATGGATCACGCCGACCATCGAGTCGCCCATGGTCACCAGGTGCACGTCCGCTGCAGACAGGGAATACCTGATCTCCGCCAGCGGCAGGTAGGGCAGCGAGATGATGTTCGACGGTCGATGTTCAGCGATGGTGCTGTCGACTTCTCCCTTTCCCAACCCGCCGCCGATGAACGCGAAGACCACGCGGGGATCGTCGCGCAACTGGAGTGCTGCCTGCAGGATGGTCGTTAGCGGAGAGGCGAGCGAATGGTTGCCGCTGTACATGACGACGAACTTGCCGTCGAGGCGATGCTGTCGTCTGAACGGATTCGAGTCGTGTGCTACGGCTTCGAGGTGCGTGTCGTGCGGCCACGGTGGAATGACGGTCAGTTTCGCGGTGAGGTCGCGTTTTCGATTCAGCCGCTCGGCCATGAAGCGATCGAGGGCGATCACCTCGGTGGCCTGCCGCAGGATCAGGCGGTTCACCAGGTCGAAACCGCGCGCGAGCGGAGAGGTCACCTTGATTCTGCCCAACTCGATCATCTGATCGGGGTTGAGGTCCATGACCCAGTACTTGATGGGCACTCGGCGAATCGCACCGATGATCATCGCAGCCACCGAACACATCGGAGGGGATGTTGTCACCAGGACCGCGCTCAGGTGCCTCACGAACAGCCCTCTGACGATGCACATCGACATGAAAAGCGTTCCGGCAAGCAGGCGGATGGCGATTGACGTCTTGCCGAACGAGGACAAGGGGAGCCTTCGGATCTCGACGCCGTCGAGCCGCTCGTGCGCCGAGAATCTCACCGACGGGTCGTCGTAGCCGCGATTCGCGGTCAGGACGACGACGCGCCAGTGGCGGCGAGCCATCGCTTGAGCAACGTCCGCCATGTGCTGGCCAACGCTGGCCGGATCCGGCACGAACACCTGGCTCAGCACCAGCAGCGTGCCGGGCTTCGGGCTTTCGTCACCCATCAATCCATCCATTCGCGGTGGTGAGACGTCGTGCCAATGCTGTCGTGCGGCAGGGATGTGAGCCGAGGCGTGGGGGCTCGCTCGGGACTTCGCGAGCCGGACAGAGCGAATCCCTGATGTTCCAGTTCCGCGAGCTTGAGGTCGATCATGCGCTCGTAGGTCGCGATGAGGCCCGCGTACGTGCGACCAGGCTTGCCCTCGAAGATGGCGCCCTGCACGAGCATCGTGTACATCCACCGCAAGATCGGGCGCATCGGCAAGCGCCTGCCGAGACGCTTGATGGCACGCCGGCGCTCGACACCGGACTTGAAAAGGTCGCCCAGCATCGCTGGCTGGCCGCATTCAGCGAGCGCCTGCTCGGCTTCCAGCGTGCTGTAACGATTGTGCCGCTCCAGCCATTCGGTCAGTCCCTTGCTGAAGTTGAAGTGCAGATACGGCACATCGAGTGTCCCGAGCGGACCGGCGGCTTCTTCGCGCTGGCCATGTCCGTAGTCGTTGAAGCGCAAGCGATATTTGTGAAAGAGACGAACCTGGTAGGCCGGGTATCCGCCTGCGCGTTTGAGCCATTGACCCATGAGCATCAGCTTGCTCGGGACGTAAAAGCCGGCTTCACGCGGATCGGTGCGCAGGAGCGCGATCATCGCCTGCACCAACTCCGGCGTGAATCGCTCGTCGGCATCGAGATGGAAGATCCAGTGATGACGCGTCGGGATGTGATCGATGGCCCAGTTTCGCTGCTGGGCGAACGACGTGAACCGGTTGACGTACGTCCTGGCACCCGCCCGGTTGGCGACCGCCTGCGTCTCGTCGGTCGAGCCCGAGTCCAGGACGTGGACGTCCTTGCACCAGGCACACGACTCGAGGCACTCGCGAATGTTGTGCTCTTCGTTCAGCGTGAGGATCACGACTGACACTGGCGGGTCGAGTCCCGACCGGGCGCTCTGAGTCGTCATGACGGTGCTGCCCTCGACCGGCTCAACTCCTCGAGGACGAGAGGCGCGAAGGGTTCGTGAGCGCGTTCGGCCAGGTCGGACAGGGGCACGTCGAACGACATCGAGCTGTCGATATTCAGGGGAGTGCCTACTTCCAAAGGAGTCAGCCAGCCCCGCCAGCCACACGCGTCACATCGGTACAGGCGCCTGTCAGTTCGCAGCTTCCTGAAACGCTCGAAGACGTTGCGTGCCCGCGAGCGTCGCGCCAGTGATGTCGTACACGATGGACATGGCTGCGAATCGAGCTGAGGACCGCCTTCGACGGCCGCGAAGGCGACCGCCGCGCCGGTGTGCATGCGCGCACGAGCGGGGACGGGAGAGGGTTGAGCGCGCTCGTCGTCTCGATCGATCCGGTGGACTCCGAGGTCGAGATGGAAAAGTTTGGCTCCTGTTCGGCGGCACGCCTCCGTCGCTCGATCGAGATGGTGGATGGCAATCTTGCCGCTCGAAATCAGGATGCCGGCACTGCCCGTCGTCGCCAGCGTGTGCTCCAGGTCGCGGCCGGGGCCGAATACGGGAAGCCCTGTGACGATTCGACCGCGTTTGGACGGGTCGTCATCAACGAAGCCCACCGGCCGCAGGTTGAGCGTCTGGTTGAGAAAGAGCTCCCGCGCCGCGGCGGCCCCGCGTCGCCCCGCGCCGTAGATCAGCACTGGCTCGCCACGATGACTGGAGCGCAGGGTGGTGTGTTGGAGGATCACGTACGACGCGCGCGAAGACGCCGTCAGCAGGAGGCTGACGATGCCATAGATGACGAAGAGCGACGGAGAATACTCGCTCGGTGTCAGCAGGAGGAGACAGGATGCGCCGGCGAGTGTCGCGATCGACGATGCGAGGGCCACTCTCGTCAGGTCCTGAAGCCCGGCGACGCGCCAGCTGTCGCGATACATCCGGCAGAGCCAGAACACGGCGACGGTGATGGGCGCCAGCATCACCGCGATCTCGAACGCCGAGGCCCCCGTCGCGCCCGGTGTCCAGACGTCCGTCTTGAGCCCGACCGAGAGGCTGGCGGCGACGAACACGAACCCGATATCAACCAGGATGATGAAGAACCCGCGCTTGACAGTACGCAGTTCGTACACCTTGAGCACCGTGCCCCGGCGGAAGAGCGCGAACTCGTCGTAACCGAGGCGATGCACGGCCACCAGCCCCGCGCCGAGCAGCGCCACGACCAGGAGTGCGGCGTCGCGCGCGCTGAGAAAGAGCGAGATGAGCGCGGTTGCGGCGAACGCAACCCCGGCTCCGTACAGAGTCAAGACCGCATTGCGGTGGTGGATGCCCAGCGCCAACAGCCGGTGATGGATGTGGTTCCTGTCCGCGTCGAAGATGCTGCCCGTGTGGAATTCGAGCCGATGGAGTGTGCGCCGCAGCACGGCGATGACCATATCGGCGAGGGGAAGACCGAGTATCAGGACCGGAAGGAGGACCGCCAATCCAGTCGAGAGCGTCGATCCGCCACGCAGCGCAAACGCAGCAAGGCAGAAACCGATCGCGGTCGCGCCGCTGTCGCCGAGAAACAGCCGCGCAGGATGGATGTTGTAGGGAAGAAACCCGAATAGGGCGCCGGCGAGCACCAGCGACGAGCCCGCCATGCCCCACTGACCCACCAGAGCAAAGACGAGTGCCATGCTCACGGCCGCAATGAGGGCGAGGCCGGTAGAAAGGCCGTCCAATCCGTCGATGAGATTGAATGCGTTGGTCACGCCCAGGATCCAGACAATCGAGAGCGGCCCGGCCAGCCAACCGATCTGAATCTCGTGCCCGAACAGGTGGACGACCGGAGCCAGGGAGATTCCCAGGCTCACTGCCGTCGCCGCGCCGAGCAGGTGCGCGAGGAACTTGGTCGAGGCGCGGACGGAGCGAATGTCGTCGGCGATCGAAATCGTCAGGATTGGCAACACGCCGAAACCGATTCCCACGAGGAGATGTGTCGGGACCTGCCAGCGCCCTCCCGACAACCAGGACGCCCACGAAAGGGTGGCGGCGATCGAGAGCACCACGCCGACACCGCCGAGCCGCGGGATGGGCTCGTGGTGGATCTTTCGAGCGCCGGGAAGATCGACGGCCCCGACGAGTACTGCCAACCGCGCGACGAGCGGTGTGATCGCCAGGCTCGCGGCGGCCGCCGCGAGGCCTGGAAGAACGAGCCAGAGGATCTCGATCATCGGGAGACGGGGTGCGCGGGCATCTTTTCCAGGACCGCGAAAATGTTGGCCCTGCAGCACTCGAACGCTGCGAATCGGTTCACCGCTCGCTCGTAGGCGAGTCCAGCCAGGAAGAAGGCTCTCGACGTTCTCGCGTACGACGGCTCTTTCTCGACCATCTCGAGAACCGACACACACATACCGACCGAGGCCGCGAGCTCGCGAATGACACGCCTGGTGTTCATCCTGTAGAACGTCGGATACGGTGAATGGCTCGTCACGGGAAGCCGGCGCAGCCAGTTGGCCACGCGGGCGTGAAACCAATATGGGGTGGACGAAGCGGCGAGCGCGACGTAGTGGTGCAGATTGGGCGTGCGGAAGAGATACAGACCTCCCGGGCGAAGGACTCGAACCACTTCGCGAACATGATCGTGAGGGCTGACGAGATGTTCGACGACGTAGTCGGACACCACGGCGGCGAAGCTCTCATCCGGGAACGGATACGAGGGGCCGGTCAGCACGTGGAACGACGAGAGGAATGGGTTGGTGCCGGCGTCCGGATCGATGTCGACGCCGTGCGTCGGGCCGAGTGACGCCAGGAATCGTGACGTCCGGTTTGCTGGGCCTGGCCCGACTTCGAGGATCGGGACTCCGGCAGGGATCTTTTGCTCACACAGGCGATGGAATTGAAGCGTGCCGTTGATCCAGCCGGGACGGTCGAAGTAGTGGCGGTTGAGCCATCGATCCGACCAGTGCAACGCCTCGTTCGGATTCATCGTTCAGTGCAGCCTGATCCACGGCGGGGTCTCTCCGCCGTCCATCAGCCAGCGATACGTGGTCGCGCACTGCTGTCCGATTCGTTGCCACGCGTAGTCGTCAATCATCCACTCGCGGCCCGCTTCACCCATGCGAAGAAGCTGCTCGGGAGACCTCGAGAGTGCCTCCTCGAAACAGCCGATCAACGGGTCCACCCCGATATCGATCCACCAGCCCGCATGGCGTGATACAAGCTGCGCCCAGGGAGCACCGACTGTCACGATGGCGGGTGTTCCAGCGGCGAGCGCTTCGGCCACGGCCAGCCCGAAGTTCTCGGAGTGTGTGGGCAGAACGAACAAATCGGCTGCACGATATGCCCGCAGCTTGTCCTCGCCGTACAGCGGACCGCCGAAGCGGACCCGTTTCAGCAGCAGCCGCGCGGCCAGCGCCTGCATCTTTGGGAGGTAATGCTGATCGTCGGGGCCTACGATGTCGAGGTCCCATTGCGGGAATCGATCCTCGATCGCCTGCCATGCTCGCAGCAGGATGTCCACGCCCTTCTTCGGATGAACTCTGCTCAGAAACAGCAGCCGTCGTCGATCGTCCGGGCGATGCCTGACGAGCGGCGGAACGTCGATGCCATTGGGCAGCACGCATACCGGCTGGGTGAAGCCGAGCCTTCTGACGTCCTCGTACTCGTTGTCAGCGGTGGCGTGAAAGCACGCGGCGCCACCGAGCGCATCCCGCTGGAACGCGTGCCAGAAGAGTCTCTTGCGCAACGGATGGAAGCTCAGGGCCCAGCTCGAGAGCATTCCGCGGGGTGAGACCACGAGGCGACAATTCGAATACCGGCGGCACGCGCGCCCGGCATAGACGTTGGGCATCATCCACACGCCGTGGTTGTGAATCACATCGCAACGATGCGATCCCGCCGCATCGTCGAGCCATCGACCCAGGCGAGGTGACATCCCAAGGCGGCGCGGTCCCAGTCCGGCCGGGAACATGTCGAGGTATGGTCGTGGGGCCGTGGCCTTGGGTCCGTACAACGAAGCGACCCGGGCTTCGGTCCCCGCGTCGATAAGTGATTCACAGAGCCGGATGACCGAGTACGACGGTCCGCTCGCTTCCTCGCTCACTCCCCCGACGACATGCACGACCCGCATGGGATGTCCTGGTTAAATGGTCCGTGCTTACACCGGTGAGGTCGCTCTCAGCAGGAGAAAGCCGCCACGACGAGCCTGCGCCCGCCGTTGATACGCAATCGGAACGACGCGCAGGAGAGCCGCGCGCAGCTGGTGAGGCAGCGGCAGCACGTCGGCATCCTGTCCGCAGATGTCGCACGTAACGTGCTCGAAGAAGGTGCGAAAGAGATCCTCGAACTGGTCCTTGACGTAGAAACGGGCAGTGAACCCATCGGTTGCCTGAAAGAGCGTCTCGTCGATCGACTGGCGCAGGAAGCGTCCCTGCACCACGTGCCGCACGGCAGCCAGCCGCGCTGTCATGCCTTCCCGGTTGTAGACCATCACCCGGCACTCTCCCTCGGGCTGCAGGAGGCGAGCGATTTGCCGGACGACACGGCCGGTGCGGGCAGAGTGGTGGATGACCCCCCAGGACCAAACGAAATCAAAGCTGCCGTTTCGAAAGTCTGGTGACTCCGCGTCGCCGACGACAACGGTGGCTTGCAACCCCTTGAGCGCGAGGCGCCGCCGTGTCATGTCGACCGCCGTCGGCGTCAGATCGAGCGCCGTTACGTGCGCTCCCGCGCGGACCATCAACTCGGTGTGCAAGCCCATGCCGCAGCCGATCTCCAGGACGCGCCGACCCGCAAGCGCATCGAGCGGGAGGATGCGGTCGAACGGCCGGCTGTCGGTGGCGAACAAGCGGGACACGGCGACGAATCGCGCGTCAACCTCGTCGAACCATGCCAGCGATCCGCGTTGCAGCCCATTCGAGTCCCGCCAGTCGTAGTCCATCGGCTGCGTGTTCCACCACGACGCGTTGCCGTGCTGAACATCCTCCATCGTCATCACGGCCGTGCGTTTGGAGCTTGCCAGGGCGCGGTTCATGCTGTGACCCCTCGCTTTGGCTGCTGCTCTAGCCTCTGCGGTTGCTGCTGGAGCACCAGTCCGATGTTCGACAGGAAACGGTCGCGAAAATGCTCCTGCGTGTAGTGGTCGAGCGCGTGAGCCCGGCCGCGTTCCCCGAGCTCGGCCGCTTTCTTCGGATCGCGGAGCAACTCGATGGCGGTCTCGGCGATGTCCTCGGGGCGCAGCGAGCGGACGAAGCGTACGCCGGCATTTTTGGGAAACAGCTCGTCGAGCACTGTGTTCGGCAGCCCAATCAGGGGAATGCCCATCGCCGCCGCTTCGACATTGGCGAGACCGAATCCTTCTTCTCTTCCCAGCGCGAAGGCGGCCGTGGCCTGCCGCAGCCAGGTGTCACGCTCCGCGTCGGTGAGGAATCCAAGGAATTCCACGCCCGCGAGGCGCTCGACGCGGACACGCCGGCGGAATCGCTCGAGGTCGGAGCCACCGCCGATTGCGACAAAGCGTGCGGACGGCACGGCCGCGCGGATCGTCGGCCAGGCGTTGAGGATCTCGTCATGGCTCTTGGACGGATCGTTGGCGTCCACACGGCTGACGAGCACCAGTAGCGGCGCCGCAGACGAGACCGCGCGTGGACCCTGCGGCGGGACGACGCCCAGATGCATGACTTGCACACGCGGCAGCCACGGATTGTGACGACGCGCCTGGTTCACCGCCGTCTGAGAGATTGCGAGGAGCATGCTGGCCCGCTCGATGATGCGTCGTTGGGACGGCGGGAGGGCGCGCCAGACCTCGAAACCGTAGAGGAGGATTGCGTGGCGCGTACCGTGCGGCCACGGCACCCAGGGATGAATCCGGGAAAGACCGATATGGTCGTACAGCACGAGGCGAGGACGGTGCGTACGACTCGCGAGCAGCGACGCCCAGAGGTTGATGCGTCTGGCGATGCGTGAGCGATCAGGAGGCGTCGTGACCACTTCGGCCCGCCAGTTGTCTCGCAGCACGTCATGGACACTCTGGGAGACGCAGCCGATTCCGCCGAGGCGTGGGCCGAGCCCCGAGGTAACCAGTAGTACATCGACTCTAGGGCTCACTCGATCTTCGTATTCCGGCAATACCAGACACTCCGATGCTGCCAACAGGTGAACCCCTCGACGCGGAGCAGCGGTATGAGCGCGCCTTCGATGTCCGCGCCGTGAATCTCGAGGAGCAGCATTCTGATCCGGCGCAGCCATGCGCCGGCGCCAGCGGGGATGACGACGGCCTCGGCCCCTTCGATATCGATTTTCAGCAGGTCGATGGTGTCCAGATTGAAGCGGCGCATGATGCCGGGAACGGTA
The DNA here is from genome assembly GCA_963772955.1 of uncultured Acidobacteriota bacterium. GTDB lineage: Bacteria > Acidobacteriota > Vicinamibacteria > Vicinamibacterales > UBA2999 > Gp6-AA40. Next base: position 149,529 of record CAVYZF010000005.1, read on the forward strand.
TCGGTCTCGACGAGGGCGCCGCTGCTGGCCACCGAAGCGGCCGTCTCGTGGCCGGAGATCCGGAGATGTGTCTCACTGTTCCACAGCGCTCGGTTCAGTAGCTTGACGCGCTCGCCGTATGGAGCCAGATTGCGCACCGCTTGCGCGTAGCTCTCTCTGCCAGGTTCGAGGGCGATGACCGTGGCATCGGGAAAGCGCGTCAGAAAGTAGGCGGCGGTATCACCGATGTACGCGCCCGCATCGACGATCCTCGTTGGGTGAAACGTCGCCGGGAGCTGCCCATATTCCTCGCGAAAGACGTTGGTGACGACGGTGGCGACGTCCTCGCTACCGGGGCGGACGACAAAAGGGTGGTGAAGGGATCGAAGCCTCAGCGATGCTTCGGGCCCCCGGCGGTGCGCCATTCGCAACACCGCCAATCCACCGAGCCCCTCGCGGCGGAACGCGAAGTAGGTGTTCGCGACGCGCGCCGCAGCGCGGTAGGAGACCGATCCACCGAGGGTCTGTCGCACCGATTGCCGGACTCGTTCAAGCGTCATGCGCGGACCTCTTCGCGATCCGGTGCGCGTACCTGCCGAGCGCATTCGAGAATGGACTTCCACGTGGCTTGATGGTTCCACTGCTCGAGTACCGGCGCGCTGACACGGCGGAGCCGGTCGCCGTCGAGAGCGTCAAGGGCTGTGACGAGGCGATCCTTCAGCTGCTCCGAGTCGCCGAGCTCGTAGACGAAACCGTTCTGTCCCTCGACGATGAAATCGTAGGCCGCGCCAACCGTCGATGCCGCGATGACCGGTACGCCGCAGGCCAGCGCTTCGGCCACCGACACGCCGTACGGCTCTCGACGCGGCGCATGGACGAACACGTCCGCGACGGCGTAGAGCGACGGAAGGTCGGTGTACTGGACGTAGCCAGGCAACGCGACGTGCATCCTCGCGTGACGTGTGAGCTCGGTGACTTGCGGGCGCTCCAGTCCGTCTCCGGCGAGCAACAGCTCCACGTCGCCGCGGTCGAGGGAGGAGGCGACTCTCAGGAGATCCCAGGGAGTCTCCCTGGGCGTCAATTTGGCGATAGCCAGTATGAGCTTCTTCTCAGGTGCGAGCCCGAAATGACGCTTGATGGCGACCCGCTGATCGTTGGTCAGGGCCGAGCGGGCGCGGAACCAAGCGTGATCGACGCAGTAGGTGAAGTAGCGAATCGAGTCGGGCGAGACGCGCTGGTCGATCAGATACTGCCGCGTCAGCGAGCTGACGGCGAGGAAGGCGTGGTAACGGCCGAACAGGACGGGGAGCACCCGACGCTTGACTCGGCCCTTGAGTCCGCTGAACGCGTCGGCCGTGACCGAGTCGAGACGAAGTGCAACGGCGCTCCCGGTGAGACGCGCGAGCCCGACGGCTGCAAGGAGCACCCAGTGGTTGTAGCCGTTGACGACGAGTAGATCGAACTGCTGGTCTCTGATCTCGTGCCACAGCCGCGAGGCCAGCCTGGTGACCGGCATCACGACCGACGAGTAGCCGCCAAAGAGATCGATGCCCCACTGGATTTCACGATCGAGCTCCGGGTCCACTGTCGATTGCGTCTGACGCTCGTCCCAGTAAATGACTCTGAACGAATGGGCGCGATCCTCGCTCGCGTACCTGAAGAACGGTGCGTCGAACTGCGTCGGGTGACTCACGAGCATGCCGATCTTCATGGTCGATGTGAACGCGCGTGCGTCACAGACGAGGGGCATCGAGGCCCGGGAATTCCGGGCTGACGAGCAGCGCCCAGTCGCGCGCCCACCATCGGCGCGCTATCGCCCCGGCGGGCTTCGGCCGTGCCGCTCCGGCGAAGGAGTCGGCAATCCACTTGGCCATGGGGACCGTGAACCCGGTCTTCGGGCGTCTGGTGACAACGTCGGGAAGCCCGTTCCGCGGCGCCGCCGACAACAGCCTCTTGCCTGCACCCGCGCGTGCGAATGACGCGGCGAACGGAGCAAGCGCCGCCAGCAATCGCACATCGACCAATGGGGTTCGCAATTCCAGCGAGTGGTCCATGCTGGCCCAGTCGCTGTCCCTCAGCAGTTGGTTGCGCATGTAGATCGTGGACTCCAGCAGGCCGATGGCAGCCGCTGCGTTGCTGGCCTTGGTGTGTTCTATCCCGGACGGTGAGCCGCCGAGGCGCGCGAGTCCGTCGCGCGCCATCTCTGGTCCCATGAGGGCCGGAAGCTCTCGAGGCAGGAAGAGTCCCCGGCTGAGGAAGTAGGCGCCTTCGATCGATCCAGCCAGCGCCGGGATTCCTGCCGCCTTTGGATGAAGAAAGTGCTTTCCCACCAGCCGCCAGGCGATGTCGAGCAGCGCACGTGTGATGCACGAGGCAGTCGCAGCACGGCGGACCGACGCCGTTCGCGGAATTCGGGTGAACGATGGATAGCCGCAGAAGAGCTCGTCACCGCCAAGCCCCGATAAGACGACCTTGTATCCACGCTCTGCCACGGCTTTGCTGGCGAACCACGTGTTGACGCCGTCGATGGACGGCTGGTCCATCGCCTCGAGGATCCTGGGGCTGTCCCGCATGAACTCGGCATGAGAGATCCGTCGTTCGACATGGGGCAGGCCGAGGTGCGCCGCAGTCACGGCTGCTGTCGGCGCCTCGTCCTGACGCTCACCGGCGAACTCGTCGAATCTGACCGTCACGCCCTCCACCGCGACGCCCAGTTCTTTGGCGAGGGCGGCCATCACCGCCGAGTCGACGCCGCCGGACAGGAACATGCTGACCGGCACGTCAGAGACCAGGTGTGCGCGGACAGAGTCGATGACCGCGTCGCGCACCTGCGACGCGAGCGCCTCCGCCGTTGCTGTCTGCTCGCCTTCCTCCCAGTGCGTCCTGATGTCGTGCCAGCAGGTAGGCGTACCGACTGCGCTCTCGCGCACCCGCAGCCAGTGGCCAGGCGGCAGCGCAAGCACTCCACGGTACATCGTCCACGGTTCTGGAACGCTTCCCCACAGGTAGAAACCGGCTAGGCCAGCCGTTTCGACGGAGCGCGGCACGAGGCCTGAGGCGATCAGCGCCTTCACCTGCGACGCGAACAGCAGGCCGCCTTCAATGCGTGCGTAGTAGAGCGGCTTGATGCCGTAAGGATCCCGCGCCAGAAACAGCTCGCGTGCGTGCGTATCCCAGATGGCAAACGCAAACATGCCGCGGAGCCGATGGAGCATCTCGGACCCTTCACGCGCGTACAAGACGAGCAGGACCTCGGTATCCGACGAGGTGCGAAACCGAACGCCGTCGGCCTCCAGTGCGTGGCGCAAATCCCGGAAGTTGTAGATCTCGCCGTTGAAGACGATCAGAAATCGACCGTCGTCGGAGGCCATCGGCTGATTCGCACGCGCTGCGAGATCGAGAATCGCGAGCCGGCGGTGACCCAGCACGACCCCGTCGGGGGACATCAGACCCTCGGCATCGGGACCGCGCGAGCGCATTCGATCCATCATGCGGCGGGTGGCGTGGATTCCTGCGTCGAGTGAAACATTCGACGAGAGGACGCAGCCCGTGATTCCACACATCGGAGTCGTCGTCTATGCGGCAGTAGGCGTGGGCCGCGGCTGTATGCGGGCGGCAGCGCCGGATCGGGTGGGTGTCGGAAAAAGGAAATACTGCGCGGCGAGGAGAAGGGGAAGTTGGCGCATGATCCCGATCGGAAACGCTTCGAACGTGCTCTCGAACTGAATCAGCGTCGGCAGCAGGCCAATGAGCACCAGCCACGCGCCCGGTCCGAGGCCGCGCAATCCGTCGAACAGAACGCGGTGAGTCATGCCGACGAAAAGAAAGCCCAACACGACCGCCGTGATGCCGCCTGCGAAGTTCAGATACGTCACGCCGCTCATCGCGGTGGACGTGTTCGAGTCGACGCCACGCACCTCGCGTGCATACCAGTTGCCCGAATCGTTGAGGGGCTTGGCGTCCCAGAGTAGTCTGGGCACCACGGCGTAAACCGGCGACCATAGGATGTTGCCAAGGAAGTCGGGACTGCCGGCGGGGAGCTGGCTCGTCTCGGCGTACTCGATTCCCAGAGAACCGAAATACGTGAGATTGACTCGCGCGGCGACCTGCAGCGCCGTCGAGACACCGGAGTCGGTAGCGGACCCTCTGGGCAGTCCATCGACGATCGTCGACGTCACCCCGCGAATTCCGCCCTTGCCCCAGCCCGTATTCCAGAGGTCCCGGTACGGTTCGATGACCGCGTACGCCACAACGAACCCACACGCGAGCGCCGGTGCCAGCCACCGTGGAAACCGGCCACGCTGAACGAAGTGTGCGAGGGCAATAAGCAGTATCGGTATGACGACTCGTGCCTTGAAGCCGGAGAGGAAGCCCCACACCACTTCGCATCCCAGCACTGGCCAGAGCCACTGCCCGAGACGGAGAGACGTTCGGGAAGGCCCATAGTGATCGAGCGCAATCGCGATGAGCGCCCATTGTCCCAGGACTTCAACGAAGTAGAAATATTCGCGGTAGGCTGCGAGCGCGACCAGCCTGTCGTTGTCCGAGCCGTAGCCGAAGATGCCCAACTGAAGCTGAACGAGTCGCGCGGCCAGACTTAGGCCAATGCATACAGACACGGTTGTCTGGCTCATGCCGGCCGGCGCGGAGATCAGGTGGCGCACGAGCCGGCTCTCGCGCAGCTTCCGGGCGAGACCACGGCCGATGCCAGAGGAGTATCCGACCCACAAGCCGCACGCGGCGATGACGACGAGAAACATGAGGTCGTTCATCCACGGTGTGATCCCCGCGGGTGTGCCGACCGCTTCGAGCATCGTGTCTGGGAGCCAGAAGATGAAGTTGCTCACCGAAAACGGGATCAGGAAGGACACGATGGACGTCAAGACCACCGGGTTCGCAAACACCGGTCCCGTTCGGCGCTGCTGCTGCCTGATCTCGAATGCGAGGTATGCCGCCAGCACGATCGAATAGGTCACCAGTCCTTCCGGTGGGGTGAGCACGCCTTCCACCAGTGCCCACTGCGTGATCAAGGCTGCGCACAACACGATCCCGCGGACTCCACCCGCGTTCATAACCGGCACCGGCCGGGCGGCCGCGACGAGGCGCTCGGATGTCATGAGCAACGTTGGGTGGTGCGGCCGAGAGGTGCTGTCGGTCGTGCGCACGGCGGACGTCAATCGGTCACCACGGGGGTGACCACGTCTCTGAACGTTCGAATCTGGACGAGCCGGAACACAGCCTGTCGTTCTTCGCGATCGAGAACGGTCCGATAGACCCAGATCCAGATGGCCGCGGTGACGGTCGCGCCAAACATCACACCCACGACGGAGCGCGTGTCCAGTTGCGCGACGAGGCTGGCGCTGTACGCCAGCAGCAGCAGCCAGGGCGCCGATGCTTTCATGATCCACGGGCGCGCGGTGACGTGCTGCTGCAGCCAGCGGTACGAACAGCCGTAAGCCGCTATCAGCAGCAGCAAGTGACCCGCGAGATCGGCGAGCAGATATCCCGCCAGCCCGTAGCGTGCAATAAGGATCGGTCCCAGCGCCAGAAGCGCCAGGCCACGGACGATGGTCAGGCCGAGCACGACGCTCGGGAGCTTCGCGGACAGCATGGTCACTTCAACCGCCTGAGAGAGCGATGCCAGCACCGACCCGGTCAGCGCGATCCCGGTGGCGGCGGCGATGTTCGAGTACGCCGACCCGAACAGAATCGGAATCAGCCACGGAAGGGTCATGATTACGAGCGGGGCGATGAGCAGGGCGAAGAGCGCCACGAGCTTGATTGTGCGGGTCGCATCGCTCGCAAACTGCGCCGGCTGGGTGGCGCTCGACAACATGACGGCAACGGTCGTGGCGAGGCTCGATGGCACGAACGTCACGAGCGTGGTCACCGAGATGATGGCCCGCAGATATCCGAGCGCTTCGATACCCGCATGCCGTGCCAGCGCCCCCTGCACGTAGTACGACACTGGAATCCACACCGTGGCGGCGGCCTGAAACGGGATGCCAAACACCAGCAGCTCGCGCGTCCGGCGCCAGAGATTGCGAAATGCCATTTGCACGCCGTCCGCTTTGAGCGCCCGGCGCAGCGCGGCGGCCATGGCGACGACCGTGATCGCCTGGACGGCAAGGAACGCGATGACTGCGCCGGCCAGGCCAAAGAGCAGGCCGCCAACGGTTGCGAGGGCAGCCTGCACGATGGCCATGGCGACAACGACCTTGGCGTAGTCGGCGAAACGCTCGAAACCCGCCAACGTTGCGGAGCAGAACTGTGACAGGCACAAGAGGAGCGTCGAGACGCCGCCAATTCGAACCCAGACCGCGAGGGACGGGTCACCGAAGACCTGCGCCGCGATGGCATCCGCGAACGCGACACAGATCGCAAGACCCGCAGCGCCGGCCAGAAGCAGCAGGAGCAGACCGGCGCCAATGAGATCTCCTAGATCTCCTCGTGATTGTGTATCTCTGTCTTTCGCGAGTGCAGCGGTCTGCACCAGCAGCGCGGACTCCGATCCCAACCGCAGCATCCCGTAGGCGCTGAAAGCCGTCGTGGCCACGACGTTGTAGATGCCGAACCCCGTGACATCGAGTGCCCGGGCCAGCACCATGTTGGTGAAGACGTTGGCGAGCCGCTGAACCGTGGACTGTCCCACCATCACACCCACGAACTTTGCGTATCGGCGAGCCCTGCTCATCGAGTTGTTCGGGCGTCAGGTAGCGTTGACCACACAGGGGTTGTGCCGGACTCCGAGGGACGGATTACGCGCTGGTGTAGTAGTGGGTGTACTCGCGCCGGTAGTACTGGGAGTAGTAATAGCCGTTGCGCTGAAGATCGACGCGGTTCAGCACTCCGCCGACGAACTTTGCGCCGGCCTGCTGCAATTGGTCCAGCGCCCGTCTGGCGGCATGCCGGCTGGTGAGGTCGGCTCCGACGACGAACACGACGCCTGATGCGTGATGCGCGACGAGCGTGGCGTCCGTCACCGCCATCACCGGAGGCGTATCGATGATGATCCAGTCGAAGTGCGCTCTCAACGACGCCAGCAGCTCCTGAAAGCGCTGCGAGCCGAGGAGCTCCGCCGGATTCGGTGGGGTCCGGCCGGCCGGCAGCACCCACGGCCCGGAGTCGCGCGATTCCTGGATGGCGTCAATGACTTTCGCGCTTCCCACCAGAACATTCGAGAGTCCCGGCTCCTGCGGGAGTTGAAAGATCTCGTGCGCTTTGGGCTTTCGCAGGTCGGCGTCGATCAGCAGCACCCGCTGGCCGGCCTGTGCGAGCGAGACCGACAGGTTGCTGGCCACCATGCTCTTGCCCTCGCGCGGGCCGGTGCTCGTGACGACCAGCGATCGCGCTCCCTCCTCCGCGGACGAAAACAACACATTTGTGCGGAACGTCCTGAAGCTCTCGCTGAAACCGGCGGGCACCGGGCCGCTGAGCAATGGATACGTGCCGTTCTGTTCCAGCACCGGCAGCAGGCCGAGATAGGCGAGGCCCAGGTGGGCCGGCAATTCCTCGGGTGACTTGATGCGGCTGTCCAGGTACTCGAAGAAGAGCACCGCGCTGCACGCGAGGATCGCTCCCACGAACAGACCGAGCAGGATGTTCGCCCGTTTGCGCGGGCTGATGGGGAGTCGCGGCCGCTCGGCGCGATCGACGACGCGCACGTTGCTCGTTCGCAGCTCGCCGGTGATGCCGGTCTCCTTCGCACGCTGCAGGAGGTTGTTGTACAGCTGCTTGCTCGAGTCGACGTCACGGGCGAGCACGCCGTAGTCAATCGCCTTGCGGTTCATCGCCAGGGCTTCCCCCTTCTGCTGGTCCAGTGCCGCGACCAGGCTTCGTTCCTGCGCCATCGCCGCCTGATACTCGCTCCGCATCGACAGGACGACCTTGGCGATCTCGACGTCGAGCTTGGCCTGGGACTGCTCGATAGCGGAAGCCAATCGAATCATGCTGGGGTGCTTGGCGCCCAGCTTCTCGGCGGCCTCGACCTGCTGACGCTGGAGCCCGGCCAGTTCGGCCTTCTGCTGCTGAATGAACGTGTTGAGCAGGATGGTGGGAAACGTGTCGAGCGTTGCCTTGTTGTCCTGCGACGCCACGAGCTGCTCGTACAACGCCTGCTTCTGGATCCGTTCGGTCTTCGCACGCGTCACCGCAGCGTTCAGATCCGCGAGCTTCTGGACGGTGATGTTCTCGCGGTCGGCGAGCGAGATGGAGTCGTTCTGCTCCCGGTATCGCTGGAGCTTGGCTTCAGCGCCCTCGACCTCTTTCCGCTGGCCGGCGAGCTGCGACATCAGCCAGTCGCCCGCCTCCTTGGACGCCATGAACTTGTACTCGAGATTCTGCTCGATGTAGTTCCTGGCCAGCGAGTTCACGATCTGTGTCGCGAGCGCGGCGTCCGGCAGGCGATAAGTCACGTCGACGAGCCGGCTATTGCGGATGGGGATGACGGTCAGGCGCGAGGCGAACGTGTCGATCGCCTTGGATTGCGCTGCGGTCTCGTCGGCACTCGGTCCTGGCGTGTCACGGTTGGACAGGCTGCCGAGCGTGCGTGCGATTCGGCTGAACACGCCGCCCTCGTGCTCGTCGCCGCCGAAGGGTGGTGTATCCCAGAGCTGCAGCTCGTCCAGCGAGCGCCGGGCGAGCGCTCGGCTCTGCAGAATGTTGTACTGGGTCTGGTAATAGTCCGCCTTGGTCTGATCCTCATCGACGACTGGCTTGAAGTTCACGACGTTTTGCTGTTCCGACTCGATCAGCAGTCGCGTGCGCGCTTCGTAGACCGGGGTGGCCGTGAAGCTGTAGACCGTCACGCCGCCGGCAACGAGGGCGAAGATCGTGAGCGCCGTACGGCGCCGCTTGTACAGGACACGCACGTACTCGAGCAGGTGCACGCCTGGGCCGTCGCTCGCGTCGGCAAGAGGACGGGATGTCGGCGTGCCACGCCCGTCGGTTGTCGCCAACCGCAGCCGTAACGGCGGATTGGCGGGAGGGTCCTGCATAGGTTGTTCGGCCATGTTGACGTCCTGCGCTAGAAGAACTTCTCGGGGACGATGATCGTGTCACCCGCCTGAACGATGTCGGTGAGCTGCACTTTCACGTCGGTGCGCTCACCCTTCACGAGACGGACGGCTTTGATGCGATTGAGGGCCCCGTGCTCGGTGACGCCACCGGCGAGTGAGAGCGCCTGCAGGACCGTCGTGTCCTTTTGAATCGGGAATGCGCCGGGAGATCTGACCTCTCCGAAGACGAAGGCTGTTTCAGCGCGCGGCACGAAGATCGTGTCGCCGTCGCGGAGGTGGATGTCCTGCTCCAGCGTCCCGCTTTCGAGGTCGCGGATCGCTGTGCGGACGATTGAGGTCTCGTTGGTGCCCGATGGCAGCGTCGGTCCCGTGCTGCCCTGGCGAGCGCGGACGATCGCGATCTCGCCTGAGGCAGACGGCAGGGTGGACCCGGCCCGCGCGAGCGCCTCGATCAGCGTCATGCCGCCCGTGAGCGGAACCGGGCCCGGGCTTCGTACTTCCCCCATGATGTAGAGACGCTGGCTGCGGTACTCGTCGACGGCCACCGAGAGTTGCGGGTCCTTGAAGTACCCGTCTGCCAGTCGTTGTTTGAGTTCGCTCTCGAACGTGCGCAACGTCAAGCCACCGGCCTTGAGGCGGCCGACGAGTGGGAACGAAAACGTGCCGTCGGCTTCCACCGTGTACTTGCCGCTGAGATCGGTCTGGTCGAAGAGCTGGATAGCCAGAACGTCTTGAGGGCCGATGATGTAGTCGGCAGCCTGTTGGGCGCGGGCGCCCGTCGCGGCGATCAACAAAAGCAGCAGAAGAGAGCTCATGAGTCGTGTTGCTGCAGTCATGGTTACAACTCGTAGGTCATCGTCAGGCCGAGCCGAAGGTCGTCGTAGTTGCGGAGGAAGATACCCGTTGATTCGCGGCTCCAGTGAGAGAGGCCCAGCCCGATGCGGCTTTGCCGTTTCGGCCGGTATCCGAAGTTGAGACCGAAATTGCGAATGGTATCGACGCGGCCGAACGGTCCGGCGATGTCGGCGGCCACGTCCGTGATCGCCTGGTAGTCGTAGCGGAACCGGTTGACCTCGGCAATTACATCGAAGCTGGCGCCGACGGCGCGCCGCACGAAGATACCGATGTTGTTGTCGACGAAGTAAGGCGTCAGAACTTCGTAGGAATACCGGAAGTCACGGTTGTAGGTGACACCAAATGTCGTGGCGTCCAGGAGGGTGTAGGAGAGTGCAAGCTGCGAGACGAGACCGCGTTGTAGCGGCAACGCCGGGTTCTTCGGCACGAAGTTCCGATAACCGATCCACGCGCTTCCGGTGACGAGCGCCCTCGGCCGGAACTCGACGCCCGGCATCACGCGGAAGCTGTCGGAATCGCGCTCCGGCGCCTCCGGAAACCGATCCGTCTGAGTCTCGACGAGCAGACCGATGGTGGTCAGGACGCTGTGCTCGTATCGTCCGATCACGCGAAAGGCGGTGGAGTCGTAGTTGAGCGCTTCAGCCAGAGACTGTCCGAAGTCGACGGCATCGCCGTCGAAGCGTGTCGTGCTGTGACGAAGTGCGGCCTCGACGGTGAACTCCGACCCCACGCGGCCGGCGGCGCCAGTCGAGAAGTTGTTCTCCGCACGCCTGGCGCGGACGTCGATCGCGTGGCTCGGCCGCTCTCGCGTATTCACGTACGCTTCCTCGAGGAACAGCGTCACGCGGCGGGTGTAGAACTCCCCACGCACGATCGCCAGCGGATCCACCGACCGCTCGCTGGTGTAATTCGCGAAATAGACGAGGTCGGCGCCGAGCGTCGCTTTGAGCATGCCTCGACGCGCAAACGGCAACACGCCATCGGCTTTGGGGGAGATGGTGAACGTGAAGTCCGATCTGCCGTCGCCATACTCATTGAAGACATTGGTATCGACGCCGAGCTCCTTGACCCGGAAAACAGGATCAACGTGGACCGGCCCGAAACTCAGCGCATAGTTCTCCCGAATCTCGTCGATCGTCTGCGGCGAGCCGGCAATCGGGGGAATCGGGTTGTAGACCTGAGCCGACGTGTTGACGCCGCTGACGATGCAGAAGAGCGCGAGAAGGATGGGCTGCGTTCGCATGGCAGGCGCCCGCTGACCGAATCGCGCAGGCTACCGCCCTCTCACTTACAGTGAAGGTTTTCAGGTAGAGCTCCGCCGCCCATCCGAGGCGGATGCATTTGCAACGACCGACCGCGTTCAGGCTATTGCGATGGGCTCGTTACGGTGTCGTCGTTAGCGACGACCGCGACTGTCACGATCGTGGCGGTCGCGGCGGCGGCGACGACTCCCCAGGATGCTGCGGTTCCCAGACCGAACAGACTGAAGCCCGCCTGGGAGAGTGGTCGCTGCGATTGGGCGCCGCCTGCCAGGATCGTGACGTTGGCGGTTCGTCCCGCGATGACCGACACGGCTGGCGAAACACCGATCACTTCGCCGGACCACCCGAGCGCCTCGACGATATATGCGCCCGGTATCAGCCCTGCGGTGGAGAAGACTCCACCTGCACCGGTGCGCAGCTGTGCGACGACGTCGCCGTGCGTTGCGTTTCGAATGCGAACGCCCGCATTCACGAGGTTGGCACCCCGCGAATCCCGAGCCACGCCCGAAATGGAACCAATCACGGGCGCGGAACCCGCAGCGCTCGGGCCAGCGGTGGTGACGAGAAGGAGAATTGCCGCTAGTCCCAATGCAATCGTATTTCGCATAACCAACCTTCCAAGGGGTAATGGCCCGTTAACGCTCGCAGCACGCCACGAAATTTCGCGGTCCTGGTCGGTGTTTTTTCGTCAGGATCCTATGCTAGAGGGACACGAAGAGAAAGACACACGGATAGAGGGTGCACGAGAGATGCCATCGGTCAATCGCATGACGTCATTTCACTGTGACAGAGCTTCGGAATACACCAGACGCATCGCGCTCGCTTTCGATCTGCGTGAGCGCGCCCGAGGAATAGGTGAGACGGCGATCGGGTTTTCCATCACCGTCCTCGTCTATCGCTGTCGTTGTCAGGACTCCTGCTTCGAACGTATCCAACTTGTCTGCGCGTCCGTCACCGTTGGTGTCTTCCTCGGCACTGACGAGCACTCCGTCGTGGTACTGCTCCCAGCGATCGATGTGTTGCGGATCCTCGCTCGAGGAGATCTCGATCCGCTCAACTTTGCCATCCGCGCCGGCAAACGCCCACGCGTCCTGTCGTCCATCGCCGGCGCGCGCGAATCCGACCTTGATCAGGTTCCCGCGCTCGTCGTAGTACTCCCAACGGTCGAGCGTGCCGTCTTCGTTCAGATCGCTGCGCGAGCCGAGCATTCGACTGCCCTCCATCGCGGTCCAAGTGTCGATGACACCATTTTTGTTGCGGTCGAAGGTCAGCTCGACGAGCTTACCCGTCGCGGAATCATAGGTAGGACGCGTCGTGTCTCTGACTCGCGCATTGTCGGAGCTCGAGCAGGCGACAGCCAGCGAAGCGAGGCCGAGAGTGAGGAAGAGAAGATGAGACGGTGACCTCATCGTGAGCGATCGCCGCTTCAAACGATGTGCCGCGGTCTTACCTGGATTTCTGGACAGGGATTTCGCGGGCTGGAGCGCCGTTGGCGTCCAGCCTCGCCACCAGCTCTGAGGGGGAGAAGGGCTTGGGAACGAACTCGAAGCTTCGAGCGCCCAGGTCGCGCATCGAGAGTTCATCGTCGATGTAGCCGGAGCAGACGACGACGCGCCCGTCCGGGCGGACTTTGAGGAAATCGTCGATCAGCCGGCGCGTGCTGCCGCCAGGCATGATGCCGTCGGTCACGAGGACGCCGAACTCCGCGCCGCGCTCCTTGACGACGACTCGCCCGCTTTCGACATCGCCCACTTCGACGACTCGATGACCCGCATGCCGCAAAGCTCGTGCGAGCGTCGTGCGTACGCCACGATCGTCCTCGGCCAGGAGCACCGTCTGCCCGACAGATACCCGTGCCGTACGAAGTCCAACCGCAGGACGAGCCTCAGTCAGGTCAGCTAGCGGTGGGAAGAACAGCTTGACCGACGTGCCCTTGCCCGGCTCGCTGGAGATGTCAATCGAGCCGCCCGCTTGTTGCACCACGCCATAGACCGTCGACAACCCCAGGCCGGTGCCTCGCGCGCCCTTGGTTGTGAAGAACGGCTCGAAGACACGGCTCCTCGTCTCTTCGTCCATCCCGGTTCCCGTGTCGGTCGCTTCGATCTCGACGGCACCCCCGTGGAATGCCGTCATCGAGGGCATCAGTTCTGCGCGCGGGACAAACCTGGCCATCAGCGCCAGCGTACCTCCAGTTGGCATCGCGTCGCGCGCGTTGAGCGCGATGTTCAGCAGGACCTGACTGAGATGGCCCTCATCCATGAGGATGGCGAGGCCGGGGACTGTGTGCGTGACGATCGAGATGTCATCAGGCATGAGCTGACGGTACGACTTGACCAGTTCTGGCAAGATCTCATGGAGATCGACGCGGGTTGGTGCGCTCATCTCTGGCCGGCTGAACGTCAGGAGTTGACGCGTCAGGACTCTGCTCCGTTCGGCGGCGGCGCGAATCTGCTCGATCCCCTCCTGCATCTTTTGCGGTTGCGTCTCGTCGCGCAGCAGCTCGGTCCAGCCGAGCACCACCTGCAGTGTGTTGTTGAAGTCGTGTGCCACTCCGCCGGCCAGCCGGCCGACGGCGTCGAGCTTCTGTGTCTGCTGCAATGTCGCCTGGGCGTGCGTCAGTTCGCTCTGGGTGTGTTCTCGCAGTGCCTGTTCCGCTCGCAGCCGCTTGAACGCCTGTCTGCGGCGCTCGAGCGATCCCTCCAGCCGGCTGACGACGACCTGCACGAGGATCGTCATCACTCCGGCAACGCATACGAAGTCGATCGCGCTGGACCATCGACTGAATCCCACGACCGGTTCAGGGTGGCCGACCGCGGCCACGATCGTTCCCGCCAGGATGAGGCTGGTGATCATGGCGGCCCTTCCGAGGAAGAGAGCACTGAGCAACACACCGAGTCCCAGGAGCAGGACGGGCGCTGCGGCCAGCCCGCGCAAGAACACCGCGCTGCCGCCGGCGACGAAGCTCGCCGCCGACAGTACGACTGCCCGCACGTTGTAGGGGACTTTGGGCAACAGTCGCAGCGCGACGATCGCACCGTAGCCGACGAACATCGCCGCAAACGCTGGGCTACTGACGTCTACGAACTCGAAGAAGAACGCCCGGATGAGGACGCCGATCGCGATGACAGCACCAAAGAGTGAAGCCCAGTGTATCGACGTGCGGAGCAGATGTTCCCGCCACGCCCGCGCATCACCCCTCGTGCGCTCGTCCATGACGGCATCGTGGCCCAGCCCTTATCGAAGGTCAAGGCATATGCGCGGGGTCGTTGCCGCGTTCGTTGTCACGCTCATCTGTCATGCGGTCCTCCGGTCGGTAGGGCTGAATGAACGGAGATGGACCTCGGATCGGGAGATCTTCGGTGCGCGCCGCTCTCCACGCGCGAGACTCCTGGCTCGCTCGATGCCTTGCGCATACTGCTTCCAGCCGAGATGCGGAGACGCTGCATCCGGGAGATAAGCGTCGTTCTCGAGAGCCCGAGCCTCGCTGCCGCTCCGTCCCAGCCGCCGAGCACCCAGTGCGTTGCTTGCAGGGTCGCCAGTATGTGGTCCCGCTCGACTTGCGCGAGCGTTCGCGACGCCGGGGTCGCAAGATGACTGCCGCGTGCCGGCCACGGCAATCGCAACCTCGGACCTGTTGTGGCCACGACAGCGCGCTCGATGACATTCTGAAGTTCACGAACGTTGCCCGGCCACGAGTATTGCTTCAGCATGACAATCGCCTCCTCCGGGATCTCCTCGACTATCTTGCCTTGACGCTCAGCAAACTGGCGAACGAAGTGGGTGACGAGCAGAGGAATGTCCTCGGGGCGTTCGCGCAACGGGGGCACACGGATGGGAACCACGTTCAGTCGGTAAAACAGATCAGCGCGAAAGGTGTGCTGTTGAACCATCTCCTCGAGATTCTGGTTGGTTGCGGCGATCACTCGCACGTCGACCGATGTCGCGCGGCCGCCGCTGCCCAGTCGCTCGACCTGCCCTTCCTGGAGAGCCCGGAGCAGTTTGGGTTGCAACTCCAACGGCAGGTCGCCAACTTCGTCCAGGAACAACGTTCCGTGGTCCGCGGCCTGAAATCGCCCGACGGCCTGCGAGACCGCGCCTGTGAATGCTCCACGTTCGTGGCCGAACAGTTCGCTTTCGAGCAGACCGGCAGGAATTGCGGCGCAGTTCACCGCTATGAACCGCTGGTGCCGACGCCGGCCGGCTTCGTGAATCGCCCGCGCAATCACTTCTTTACCGGTCCCCGTTTCGCCGAGCAGCAGCACCGCGCTGTCCACAGGCGCGACCATGGCAATCGCCTCGGCGACTTCTCGAAAAGCGGCGCTGTTACCAATCAGTGGACCCGCCATGTGCCCGTTCCTCCAGCCCGATCCATCGCGGCTAGTTCGTCGCGCGAGCGACGTGTTCCAACAAGTCGCCGCCATCGAACGGTTTCACCAGAAAGGCCACCGCACCATCTCTTAGTGCCTGTCGGCGAACGTCATCGTCATCATGGGCAGTGATGAGAATGACCGGCAGTTGACGCCTCTCCAGTCGAATCCGCCGCTGCAGTTCCGTCCCATCCATCCCGGGCAGGCGCACGTCTGCGATGACGCAGGTCACCCTCGAAAGCACGCCGGACAGCAGGAACGTTTCCGCGGATTCAAATGTGATGGCGTCGTATCCGGCGGACTCGAGAACGCTCTGAACCGACTCTCGAACACGCCGATCGTCGTCAACAGTTGCGACCAGGAGATTCGACTGAGACGCGCCCTTCTCCATGCGGCGGCATGGTACGCATCCGCACGGGCGGTTGGCTACTATAGGTTTATTCAGACGCGCTCGTGAGGCGCGATCCCGAGTTTGTCAGCGAATCGGACCAGCTCGGCGAGGGATCGCGCGCCCATCTTGCGCATGATCTGGCCACGATGAACGCCGATGGTGATCTCGCTGGTCCCGAGTTCATCGGCCGTCAGCTTGTTGGCAAAGCCAGCGACGACAAACGTGAGCACTTCACGTTCCCGAGGTGTGAGTCGCTCGTAACGGCGCGCCAGCTCCGCTCGCTGAGATCGTTTCAGTCGCGTCGCCCGATCGAGTGCGATGGCAGCATCGATCGCGCGCAGCAACTCTCCGTCGCCGAAGGGCTTCGACAGGAATTCGATAGCGCCTGCCTTCATGGCCCTCACCGAGGAAGGAATATCACCGTGCCCGGTAATGAAGATGATCGGCGGAGCCTCCCTTTCTGCCAGCTCCTTCTGCAGCTCGAGCCCGTGGATGTCCGGTAGCTCGAGATCGAGTACGAGGCAGGCCGGCGCGTCCGGCTTGTCTGCATTGAGAAACTCGGTCGCCGATGCGAACACAGCCACGTCGAGTCCGGCCGACGCCAGCAGGCTGGACAGCGCTACACGCACCCGCGCGTCGTCATCGACCACGAACACGACCGGACGGTCGGCTGTCATTGGGATTCAACCGCTTGAACGGGGAGCGTGACCGTGAACGTCGTGCCGAATCCAATGTTGCGCTCGGCCGACAACGTACCTTCATGAGCAACGACGATCGACCGGCAGATCGCCAACCCCAGGCCCATGCCCTCCGGCTTCGTGGAGACGAACGGTTCAAATGCCGCAACGGAATCATCGAGGCCGATCCCGTTATCGCAGACCTGGATTACGGCCTCCCGCCCGTTAGCGCGTTTCGATCGGACCGACAGCTGTTTCACGCGACCGCTGACCGGTTCCAAGGCTTCGAGCGCGTTGAGCATCAGATTCAGCACCAGTTGCTGCAACTGAACCCGATCGGCGAAGACAGGCGGGACATCGGAATCCAACACGACATCGAGGGACACATGCTTACGCGCTGGGTAGCCGTCGAGCAGGCGAAGCACCTCCCCAATGACCTCGCGGAGATCGAGCGGCACTTTCTCGACACCCGTCCGTTTGAACAAGGCGCGTACTCGTCGAACGACTTCGCCAGCGTCCTTGCCGTCCTTGACGATCCGTTCTGCGGCCTCCACAGCCCTGGGAACGTTCGGAGGCGACGCGGACAACCATCGCAGACAGGCATGTCCGTTGGCCACGACGGCGGCAAGCGGCTGATTGACTTCATGAGCAATAGAAGCCGTCATTTCCCCCAGACTTGCGACGCGCGTCACATGGGCCAACTCCGCCTGCGTCCTTCGCAGCGTCCCTTCTGTTTGTTTCCGCTCTGTGATGTCTTCGGAGAGTGCCATCAAGAACCGCGGCATGCTCTCGGTGCCCGGAACGAGGGAAACGTTGTTGCTCACCCAGATCAAGCTGCCGTCCTTGCGTCGGTACTGCTTCTCGATTTGAAATTGTCTTCGCTTTCCTTCGAGCAGCTCGGTGACCAACTGCCAATTGGATTCGCGGTAATCCTCGTGAGTAAGCTCCAGGAAAGTGAGTGCTCCGATTTCCTCCTCGGTGTAACCGAGCATTTTCTGAAAGGCGGAGTTGGTGGCCAGAAAGCGGCCGTTCGGGTCTGTAAGAGCGACACCGATGGCCGAATTCTCAAAAACCGCTCGCCACCGTTCATCGCTCTTGCGCAGGGCTTCTTCGGCAAGACCGCGCTCGGTCGTCGCCAGCCACTGCTCCGTCATGTCCATTGATGCGCCGATGAACTCGACGACATCGCCGGCATCGTTGGTCACCGGATGGCCCGTTGCGTACTGATAGCGGATGCTGCCGTCCGGAAGGACGACTCGGTAGCCAGCCCGATAGTCCGTCTTCTCGAGCAGGCACCGCTCGAACTGCGCCTGAACGCGAGGACGGTCTTCCGGGTGAATCCTGTCAAACCAGAATGGCGGTCGCGAGATGTCTTCGTCGGGCTGAACGGCGTACGCACGCTGAATCTCCGGCGAACTCTCGACGCGGTCCGTTGCCAGATCGTACCGCCAGCCTCCAGAACGACTGAGTCGCTGCACCTCCAGCAGAAAGGTCTCGCTGCGTCGCAACGCATCCTCGGCGGTCTTTCTCTCGTGGATGTCGGTCCCCACGGTGTACCACCTAGCGGCGCCGTCGTAGTCATCATTCACCAGGACGGATCGCATCTGGCACCATCGATAGGCGCCATCCGCGCGCTGAAGCCGCAGCTCGAATTCCAGCGGCTGGCCGGTCGTGAACGAGCGCTGCTGTGCATCGATGAGGGCGGGCAGATCGTCGGGATGGACACTACGGACCGGCGACTGCTTCATTTCGGCCATGTCGCCGCCGCGGTATTCCAGGGCGGCCCGGCTTGAATATTCGAGCTCACCAGACCGGCTGTGGATCGCAATCAGGGCTGGAATGTTGTCGACGATCGCATGGAACTGCCGTCGGCTCGATCGCAGCTGATTGTCGATGTCGATGTTCGTCACGCACCATCCGGCCGGTCCGCCCGAGGCGTCATGAAGCGGCGCTACGCAGAAGAGGAACCGACGATACTGGCCGTCGAAGCGTCGCAGTCGCACGTCGATATCACCTGACGCACGCGAGGCGAGCACGGTTTGCCAATAGTCAGTCAGACGGTCAACGTCGTCGTGATGGACGGCAGTCGTCCATCCTCCGCCACCCGCTTCGTCAGCTGAAAGGCCGGTGTACTCCAGCCATCGCTGACTGAGATACACCGCCGCGCCATCTGGAGCCGCCAGCCAGGCCAACGTCGGCATCGCGTCGAGAACCGCACGGAGTTGAGCATCGACCGGATGCACGTGGCGATCATGCCAGTTTCCGGCACGGTTGCAGCCCTAAAGGATCCTTCAGACGCTCGAGTTCTTCGTCAGTGCGCGTGTCGATCTCGACACCAGTACGGTGACCACTCTTGCGAGCTCTCTCCATTTCTCACAGCAAATCGCCACGCGCTCGCTGGCCCGTCGCATGCTCCGTAGATGGCCGACCTTCGGTCGAAAGGAGATGGCGCGATGAATTGGTTGACGACCAAGGACGGCACGCGGATCTACTTCAAGGACTGGGGTACCGGTCAGCCGGTCGTCTTCAGTCACGGATGGCCGCTGAGTTCCGACGCGTGGGAGGACCAGATGCTGTTCCTCGCCTCGCGCGGCTTCCGTTGCATTGCGCACGATCGACGGGGCCACGGCCGATCAAGTCAGCCGTGGAGCGGCAACGACATGGACACCTACGCCGACGATCTGGCCGCGCTCGTCCATGCACTCGACCTGAAGAACGCGATCCACGTCGGGCACTCCACAGGCGGAGGTGAAGTCGCGCGATACATCGGGCGGCACGGCACCACGCGGGCCGCGAAGGTCGTCCTGATCGGCGCGATCACGCCGCTGATGCTGCAGACCCCGGCCAATCCAGGCGGCTTACCGCTGAAGGTGTTCGACGATATCCGCGCCGGCGTCCTGAAAGACCGCTCACAGTTCTTCAAGGACTTGAGCGTGGCATTCTTCGGCGCCAACCGCGCCGGTGCGACGGTCTCTCAAGGTGTCCTCGACACGTTCTGGCTTCTCGGGATGCAGGCGGGCCTCAAAGGGGTGTACGACTGCATCAAGGTCTTCTCGGAGACCGATCTGACCGAGGACCTCACGAGGATCGACGTCCCGACATTGATTGTTCACGGCGACGACGATCAGATCGTTCCGATCGCCGCGTCGGCGCTTCTGGCCGCGAAGATTGTCAAGCAGTCGACACTGAAGATCTACGAAGGCGCGGGGCACGGACTCACGACCACCCTCAAGGATCGCCTCAATACCGACCTGCTCGAGTTCTGTCGTGCGGGCGCTGCCGTTACTGTTTGAGGGTCACATGGCGACACGGCTTCAGTCCGTCGTCACGCCGCAGGAAACACTCTCCGAGCGGCTCGCCAGGATGCGCGCGGCCTTCCTGCGGCACGGGCCACCGTCTCTCGCCGAACGCCGCACCAATTTGAAGAGGCTGCGTGCGGCGCTGCTGGCGCGGAGAGCGGACTTTGAGGCGGCGCTCGATGCCGACTTCGGTCACCGCTCCCGGCATGAGACCGCCATCATGGAAATGCTCGTGGTCGCGTGGGGTCTCGATTACCTGCACAAGAACCTGCGGCGTTTCATGCGGCGCGAGCGCCGGCACGTTGCGCTTCCGATGCGTAGCGCGCGAGCGTACGTCGAATATCAGCCGCTCGGCGTCGTCGGCATCGTCGCTCCCTGGAACTACCCCTTCTCGCTCGCGCTGATGCCGCTGGCAACCGCGCTCGCCGCGGGCAATCGAGCCATGATCAAACCGTCGGAGCTCACTCCGGCGACGAGCGACCTTCTTGTCTCGTTAATCACTCAGACCTTCTCCGAGAACGAGGTCGCCGTCGTTACCGGCGACACCGCCATTGGCGCGTCCTTCGCGGCGCTACCGTTCGATCACCTCTTCTTCACCGGGAGCACAGCGGTCGGCCGCGCGGTGATGCGTGCCGCCAGCGAGCAGCTCGTGCCGGTGACGCTGGAGCTTGGTGGCAAATCCCCGGTGCTGGTCGATCGTGGTCAACCGCTCGCGCGCGTCGCGACCGACATCGCGTACGGCAAGTTGGCGAATGCCGGCCAGACGTGCGTCGCGCCGGACTACGTGCTGTTGCACGAGACGGAGGTCGACGGGTTCGTCGAAGCGTGGGGGAAGGCCGTAACGACGCTTTACCCGGAGGGGACGGCGAGCCCGGACTACACGTCGATCGTGAACGTGCGGCACTACGAGCGGCTGCGCGCGCTCCTCGACGACGCGCGAGCGAAGGGCGCGCGAGTCATCGAGACCGGACTATCACCCGAGCAGGCGAGACATCGCCCGCACACGCTCCCGCCGACGCTTGCGCTCAACGTTCGTGACGACATGCGGATCATGCAGGAGGAGATCTTCGGACCGGTGCTGCCGATTGTGACGTATCGCGATCTGACCGACGCGATCAGCTTTGTCAATGCTCGTCCGCGGCCGCTCGGGCTTTACTATTTCGGATCATCCGCAACGAATCGGAGACAGGTGCTCACGCGAACGACCTCGGGCGGCGTGACCATCAACGGCACGCTCCTGCACTACGCGCAGGAGGATCTCCCATTCGGCGGCGTCGGAACGAGCGGCTTTGGCGCGTACCACGGTATCGAAGGC
Organism: uncultured Acidobacteriota bacterium; assembly: GCA_963772955.1. Classification (GTDB taxonomy): domain Bacteria; phylum Acidobacteriota; class Vicinamibacteria; order Vicinamibacterales; family UBA2999; genus Gp6-AA40. The sequence goes on from CAVYZF010000005.1 coordinate 170,691, forward strand.
TTCCGCGCCTTCAGTCACCAGAAGGCGGTGTTCGAGGTGGGGCGATGGAACGGTGGTGCCCTGTTGCGCCCCCCGTTCCGCCGGCTCACCAACTTCATTCTGAGTTTCATGCTGCGCCAGGACCGCACGACGCGCGGGGTGCCGATCGAGGTTCGCAACGCTGCGGTGATCCACGCTCCGGCCGAACGCGTGTGGGACCTGCTGACGGATGTCGAACGCTGGCCGTCGTGGTGGCGCGTCTGTCAGTGGGTACGGCTCGAATCACCTGCTGGTGCTGCCCGACCGCTCGTCTTCCGCTGGAAAGCACACCCGGTCGAACTACGTAGCGCGGTCGTGGTCAACGAGCGAGCGCGTACGTTCGCCATCACCGCCGACGGGACGGGTGTGCACGCCGAGCGCACGTTCACGCTCTGCACTACGCCCGACGGTTCGAGCACCATCGTCGTCAGCCACGAAACCCAGGTCGGGTTGCTCCCATGGTTGGGGCGCGTATTCCTCGCACCGCGGCTGCACGCGGTCAACCAGGCGATGTTCGACGACTTGAATCAAGCCGCCTCCCTGTAGCCCGTATTGAAGGAGATGATCATGAACCCGACAACGGCAACAATCCCATCGGCGGGCAGCACTGGCGCGCCGTACGTGGCGGCAAACTTCGCGCCGCTCAAGAGCGAGGTCACCTCCTTCGATCTCGAGGTGATCGGCCATATCCCTGAAGAGCTGACGGGACGCTTTCTCCGCATCGGCCCCAATCCGATTGACGATCTAGATCAGGTGCGGCTCGCGCGCCATCACTGGTTTGCAGGCTCGGGCATGGCGCACGGCCTGCGGTTGCGTGGGGGCAAGGCGGAGTGGTTCCGGAGCCGCTTCGTCCTCGACCGAAACGCCGCGAGGGTCTTGAGCCGCAAACCGCTCTCCGGGCCCAGTGAAGGCACTCGTGACGGCAACGTCAATACGAATCTCATGAACGTCGGCGGCACACTGTGCGCAGTCGTCGAGGCTGGCAGCATCCCCATCGAACTCGACTACGAGCTGACGAGCGTCCGCCGGACCGATTTCGGCGGCACGCTCGAAGCGGGTTTCACAGGTCACCCGCATTTCGATCCGATCACGGGCGAACACCACGCGTTGGCCTACGAACCGTTCCAGCCGGTTCGCTACATCTCGGTCGACCGCGACGGGCGAGCCACGACCAAGGCGCGGATCGACCTGCCGCACATTCCGCTCATCCACGACATGGCGTTCACACAGTCCTTCATCATCGTTCCCGATTTCCCGGTGACGTTTCAGCCGGAGTTGTCTCACACGGACTTCCCATGGCTGTGGGACGAGCGCCGCGACTCGCGCATCGGGCTGCTCCCGCGCAACGGCGACGTGTCGCGCATTCAGTGGTTCGAGGCGCCGCGCTGTTTTGCGTTTCACTTTGCCAACGCGTACGACGACGGCGATCGCACCATCATCGACCTGGCGAAGCATCCGCGGATGTTTTTCACGGATCAGAACGGCCCGAACGAAGGCGCGCCCATCCTGGTCCGGTGGACGCTCGATCGCACGTCCGGAAGACTGACCGAGACGATGATCGACGACCGCGGCGACGAGTTCATGCGAATCAATGGACGCTACAGTGGGCAAGCCTATCGATATGTCTATAGCGCGCACTGGGGCAACGACGTGACCTTCGGGCCGGCGATGAAGCACGACATGGAGCGCCAGACGACCGAGATCCACGACTACGGGCGCGGGCGGATGACGGCGGAGCCGGTCTTCGTGCGAAAGTCGGGAGCCACCGCCGAGGACGAAGGCTGGATCATGTCCTATGTCTACGACCCGGAACGCGATCTCAGTGACGTCGTCATCCTCGATGCCCAGGACTTCGCCGGGGAGCCGATCGCGACGGTCCGTCTGCCTGTTCGGGTACCGTTCGGATTCCACGGAGGCTGGGCGCCCGACAAGATTACGGTCGTTGAGTAGGGGAGTGTGAGAGCTGGCGCGCCGATAAATGCGCGCCGCGCGCGGCGCCTCTCTCTTCTACTCTCGTCCTCCGAACAAGGTAAACCGATGCGGCTTTGACGTGCCGCCAACCGTTTCGCCGCTCCGTTCACTGGGCGCTTGCAATGGCTCGTGTTCTGGCAGAGTGCTCTGAGGACTCTCAACTGTCGTCAGGTCAATGCCCACTGTGTCGCCGCGCAAGCGAAAGTCACGACAGACCTCGATTACAATTCCCCGATCAACTGGCTGCTGGTCCAGCGCCACGCTGCTCACGAGGGCATTGTCGCAGATCACGCTGATGATTCTTGGGATCCCACGTGAGTATTCATGAATAACCGTGACTGCCTCGCGCGTGAACAGTTTCGACGGCACTCCGCCAGCAACTCGAATGCGGGCGGCGATATAGGCTGCCGTTTCGTTCAAGTCCAACGGTGTGAGTTCGCACCGGAGCGCGATGCGCTGCTTCAGCTGACGCAACGCCTGCTCCTCTAACCGGTCGTTTAGTTCCGGCTGACCAGCGAGTACGAGGGGAAGAAGCTTTTCGGCGGATGTTTCCATGTTGGCCAGGAGTCGCACTTCCTCGAGTAACTCATTACTGAGGGTCTGCGCTTCATCCACGATGAGAGCGGTGATCTCGCCATGGTCTCGCCGTTTTCGCAGAACGGGCTCCAACGCCTCGAGGAACGCCGCCTTCGATTCACCGACTTCCGGTCCGAGGCCGAAGCGGGAAACCAGGATGCTCACAAACTCCGCGCGAGTCAGAGCGGGATTGTTCAGGTATACACAACGCACGTTCGCGCAGCGTTCTGATTCCAGCGCGGCGCGGAGAAGCGTCGTCTTGCCGGTGCCTGCTTCACCAACCAAGACCGTGAGCGCTTTTGCGGAAAACAGCCCGTATTCGAGGTTGCTCAGCGCTTCGCGGTATTGGGCAGTGAGGTACAGATACTTCGGGTTCGGACTGAGCTCGAAGGGAAGTTCGCGAAGGCCGTAGTAGCGTTGATACATTTAGACGGTAACCGTTAACGGAGGCGCAAGCTCCGGATGTTGATAGAGCGGCGCCGATCCTAGCAGCATTCCAACCGTAACCGCACTTGGTGCCAACCTCGGTCGCCGAGGTCCACTGCGTGCCCCCTGGGCTTTCCGACCGGCCGTTAATCAATGCGACTGGCGACATTGCCCCGCGCGAACCGTCGCGGCATCATGAGGGCGCGCAATTCCTATTCGATTGTCATGGGTGCTTCAGCCGCGCGCGACAGGCAGTTCGGTCAAGCGCATCAACGATTTCCATGGACTTCGCATCGCGGCAGCGCTTGCTCGGCTTTGCGCGTCGACCATCCACACAGTCAGTGTCTCATCGGCCCCCCCCTAACTCCCGCCAACGAATTGGGTTCTGGAGTACGTCGATAGCCAAAACACCGGCGGGGGCAACTATTCCGCGGTCAACGCCTTCGACGGAGACCCGGCGACCATGTGGGTCACACAGTGGGCCTTATCGTCGCCGCCACCCCCGCACGAGATCCGGATCAACCTCGGCGCCACATACGCCGTTACAGGCTTCCGCTCAACAGAGGTCGCACTGCTGACCAATGGCGTGCAGGTCGGGGATCACTGCCTCACGTGGCCCTCGAGATCGCGGCCAGAAACACGGCTGGGCCTCTGTGACGGTGCGACGCAGAGAACGCGACGGTGTGCCAAGAGGCAGAGCATCTGCTCAGTCGCACATGTCACGTGCCGCGCAATGTGAAGCGCTGGCGCGGCGGACAGAGATGATCCGGTAGGTAGCCGCTGGTGACCTCGAAGCCGTGAAGGGCTTTCGTGGCCGCGCTTCCTCCGTGCGCTCGGCCTAGTCGCTGCTCACGAGGATCGACAGATCGCGTTCGTCTCAACAGAGCCGGCCGTTGAATTTCAGCAGCGGGACGGGCAAACCCCCAGCGCGCAGCATTACAAATTTCGTATTTTAAGAATTCGGCAAAAATCAGAACTTTCTCTAGTCGAATGTGAGCTATCCAGATGTAATAAGTGGCTTGCTACGATGACAAATCAATGATTGCATCTGCGCGGCGCTGGCGCTGGGATTGCTTACTCGCCATTGCCGTTGCCTACCCACGATAGCCCAAACGATTTTCTGTCGAGCTCGCCTCCAATTAATGGAGGTTTGCCCCGCATTTTACTTCAGAAGCTTGGCCAGGGTGTCGAAGCTATCGGCACGGCCTCCAGGCGTATATCGGCAGGCGGAACCCGTCTGCACGCGCTTCCCTTCGTGGTTGGCGTGCATTGCGCACTCATTGCGCTCGCGGTCTATTTCGCCTGCTGGTTGCGGTTCGACGGGGACATCCCGCCACCGATCATAGCGACTCTTCTTCGCACTCTGCCTTGGGTCATCGTCATCCGCGGTCTCATTTTCTGGCGCTTTGGATTGTACGACGGCCTGTGGAAGTACACGGGGATTTGGGACATCTCGCGCATCGTGCTGGCCGTCCTGGCCAGTGGTGCACTGCTGTATGCGCCGTTCTACAGTCCGTTCGGACCACAAGGATTCCCTCGATCTATCCCTGTGATCGACTCGCTCCTGCTGATTTCGTTCTTGAGTGGCGCACGGCTCATTCGCAGGATCGCGCACGCTCGTCCTCGGTCCGCGACGGGCCATCGCGTGCTGATTTGGGGTGCCGGCGATGCCGGCGAAATGATTGTCAGAGAAATGCAACGGAACGGGGGATATCACCCCGTCGGATTCCTCGACGATAACCCGCTGAAGGTGGGTGGCGCCATCCACGGAGTGCCCGTTCTCGGCACCGCGAAGGACCTGACCCGGATCGTCGCCGCCACGAACCCCGACGAGGTCTTGATAGCGATTCCGAGCGCCAGGGCGGCGGCTGTCCGCGGCATTCTTCAACGGCTCGAATCGTTCAAATTACCCATCACGACGTTGCCCGATCTCAAAGATCTGGTCAATGGCAAGGTCGCCGTCCAGCAGATCCGACCCTTGTCGATCGAGGATCTTTTGCCGCGCAGCCCGGTGACATTGCAGGTCCGCGACGTGCAGGCGCTCATCAAGGGCAGGCGAGTGATGGTCACCGGCGCCGGAGGATCGATTGGTTCCGAGTTGTGCCGACAGATCGTCGCCCTCGAGCCCTCGAGTCTGATTCTGTACGAGCGATACGAAAACAGCCTGTTCGCGGTGGTCAACGACCTCACCGATCGCGCTCCGTCGGCTTCGATTCATCCAATGATCGGAGATGTCACGGACGCCGATCGCGTCGATGCCGTGCTTTCCCAGCATCGACCTCATCTCGTCTTTCATGCGGCCGCGCATAAGCACGTTCCTTTGATGGAGACGAACCCCTGCGAGGCGGTGAAGAACAACGTCGGGGGCACGCGGACACTTGCCGAGGCAGCGCGCCGACATCACGTCGAGCGATTCGTTCTGATCTCCACCGACAAGGCGGCGAATCCATCGAGCATTATGGGCGCGACCAAGCGGGTCGCTGAATTGATCGTGCAGGCCATGAGCCAGGGGAGCCCGACACGGTTTGTCGCGGTCCGGTTTGGAAACGTGCTGGGCAGCAATGGAAGCGTGATCCCTCGTATGGTCGAGCAGATCCGGTCAGGCGGACCCGTGACGGTCACACACCCAGACATCCGCCGCTACTTCATGCTCATCCCAGAGGCGGTCGAGCTTGTCCTGCAAGCCGCGGTGCTTGCTCGGGGTCGCGAGACATTCGTGCTCGACATGGGAGAGCAGATGAGGGTGCTCGACATGGCGAAAAACCTCATCCGCCTGTCCGGATTCGTGCCCGGCGAACACATTCAGATCAAGTTCATCGGCCTGCGGGCGGGTGAAAAGCTGGTTGAGGAACTCGTCGGGGACGGCGAAGCGCTCGAACCATCCGAGATTCAAAAGATCTTTCGCGTGGGTTGGCCTCAGGCGGATATGTCACAACTGGCAGCGCAGGTCGAGGCTGCGGTGTCGCATGCCCGGCAAGGGCGCGAAGCGGAAACGATCGCGCACTTAGTGGCGATGGTTCCGACACTCAGCCGGTCGACTGCTCGGGCTGCGTCGGCGGATGGCTGGTCGTCGATTGAGGAGCCTGGCTCCCCTGTCGTCGCTAGCAACCCGGCCGTTCCGCTCCATTCGGCGCTCGGACGCGCCGCCGATCTCCGGCAGCTCAGTCGCGCCACTGGACGACGCGCCGCCGAAGAATTTTGAGCGTCCTCAGGGTGTGAACCCACGCCTCACTTTCGACGTGAGGTTGGCAAGGTCTGGACGCCTGGGATGTAAGTGAGAGGGCGAAGCTGTCTCTTTTGCGAGGCCGACACGCACGAGCGGTAGTCGGACAAGCCGTGAAGATACTGATCACCGGCAATCTCGGATACGTAGGGCCCTCGGTTATACGTCAGCTCCGCTCCGCGTTTCCTGATGCGGATCTGGTCGGACTCGACACCGGCTACTTCTCGCATTGCATGACTGCGCCAGGAGCTCCGCCGGAGGCTCAGCTGAATGCGCAGTATTACGTGGACATCCGTAGTATCGGATCCGAGTTGCTTGAAAACGTCGACACCATCGTGCACCTGGCGGCGATCTCGACCCATCCAGTGGAAAAAGCCTACGAGGACCTCATCCTCGACATCAATTACCACGCTGGAATGCGGCTCGCCCGGCTTGCGAAGAGCGCTGGCGTGCGCTCATTCGTCTTTGCTTCGAGCTGCAGCGCGTATGGCGCAGCGGATGACCGTGCCCGCAGAGAAGATTCGCAGCTCCGTCCCTCGACGGTCTACGCACGCTCGAAGGTGCTGACCGAGAGCGGACTTCGCAAGCTGGCAGACGCGAATTTCCGGGTGACCTGTTTACGGTTTGCCACCGCGTGCGGCATGAGCGATCGGCTGCGGCTTGACCTCGTGTTGAACGACTTCGTGGCGTCTGCCGTCGCAACAGGTCGCATCGTCATGTTGAGCGACGGCTCACCGTGGCGACCCTTGATCGATGTGCGCGACATGGCTCGTGCGGTCGAATGGGCGGTCGGGCGGGATTCACACAACGGCGGCCACTTTATCGTTGTGAACGCGGGGAGCGAGGAATGGAATTATCGACTTCGTCAGTTGGCGGAAGCGGTGGCCAGCGTGATTCCGGGGACTGAGGTTTTGATCAACTACGCGGCCCCTCCGGACAAACAATCGTACCGCGTCGACTTCTCGCTGTTTCGGAGGCTCGCACCCAGGCATCAACCACAAGCCGATCTCCAGGGCACCATCGAGTCGTTGCGGAATGGTCTCGCGCAGATGTATTTCGACGACGCCAACTTTCGCCACTCGGCTTTGATTCGCCTCGAGGTGCTGACAGATTTGCAGCGTCGCCATCTACTGAGCCCAACGCTCCAATGGCTGCATCGACTCCCTGCATCTCCCGTTGCATCGGTTGACAATCGACTCCGCGGTGAGGAAGAACCCGTGCCTATGCAGGCGAACACTGCGAGACGAGTCGGGGTCTGACTATCCATCATGACGGTGTATGCCCTGGCGGGGCTCTCACGCACCCGCCAGCACGCGACGGCTTGAGCGACGCGGGAACACTCGAGAGCGGCTCGTGCAGGAATTACTCATTGAGGCCGGCCACGCCGAGCGACAGTACTGGAAAGACGTCTGGCGTTATCGTGAGCTCGTGTACTTCCTCGCGTGGCGAGACATCCTGGTCCGGTACAAGCAGACGGTCGTCGGAGTCACGTGGGCCCTCCTACGTCCATTTCTCACGATGGTCGTTCTGACCGTTGTCTTTGGACGATTGGCGAACATGCCTTCAGGCGGCGTTCCCTATCCGATTCTCGTGTTCTGCGGCATGCTGCCGTGGCAGTTCTTTGCGACAGCGATCTCGGAAAGCAGCAACAGCCTGATCACTAATTCGTCACTGATTTCGAAAGTGTACTTCCCCCGGATGACGATACCCGCCAGCTCCGTCATCACCAGCCTCGTTGATTTCGCCGTGTCGGCGGGGTTACTTGCGGTTCTGATGGTGTGGTATGCTGCACGTGCCGACTATTCGAATCGTGCTCTTGCCAGGTTTCGTGCTTTTGGCGTTGGCCGCCGCGTTCGGTATGGGTTTGTGGATCTCGGCGCTGATGGTCAACTATCGCGACTTCCGGTTCGTCGTGCCGTTCATCGTGCAATTCGGCCTCTATATATCACCGGTCGGCTTCAGCAGCGACGTCGTGCCGGAACAGTGGCGGCTGCTCTATTCGCTGAACCCTATGGTGGGAGTGATCGACGGATTCCGCTGGGCGATTCTGCGCGATGTCTCGCTGAATCTTTCCGGTTTCGCGACGTCTCTCGTCGTCATCTCTCTCATTCTCGCAACCGGCGTGCGCTATTTCCGTCAGACCGAGCGCACGTTTGCCGACGTGATCTGATCGCCGGACACCGCGCGTGAGCACACTCGCCCCAGCTCGCCCTTCGATCGAAGGCGCCACCCTATCGAGCCGCCGTGTCGTCTGCGTGGACGTCGACGGCACATTGGTGGCCGGCGATGTGTTCTGGGAATCGCTGCTCTGCCTTTTCCGGCGCAACCCGCGCATCGCGCTGACACTTCCTCGCTGGCTGCTGCGCGGACGCGCCTACGTCAAACGGCAAGTCGCAGTCAACGCGCCACTCGATGTTCGGCTGCTTCCATACCGACCTGAGGTTCTGGCGTTTATCGAGGAGTCACGTGCATCAGGTCGACAGATCGTGCTTGCGACGGGGGCCGACGAATCGCACGCACTGGCGATCGCGACGCATCTCGGCGTGTTCAACGAGGTGATTGCCAGTGATGGCGTTCTGAATCTGTCTGGCCACCAGAAGGCGAGATGCCTCGAGCGGCGCTTCGGAACGGGTCAGTTCGACTACGTCGGCAACGACTGGGTCGACGTCCCCACGTGGCTTGCAGCGGGTCGCGCCACGATCGTGGCGGCGCCGGGCCGCCTGTACAGGCATTTGACGTCGCGTCTCGATTCGGTCCGAGTGATCGTTCCACCGCGAAGTCGTGTGCGCGCTATCGTCCGGGCGCTGCGTCCCTATCAGTGGGTCAAGAACCTGCTCGTGTTTCTGCCGCTCATTGCAGCCCACCGCATTCTCGAACTCGATCTGGCGATGAGAGCAGTCTGGGCGTTCGTCGCGTTTTGCCTGTGCGCGTCATCCATCTACGTGGCAAACGATCTCTTCGACATTCAGGCCGACCGCCAACACGTGCGCAAGCGTCATCGGCCATTCGCATCGGGAGATTTGTCCGTTCCCACAGGCCTGAGTCTCAGCGGCGCTCTCCTCGTGGTCGGCCTGCTCATCGGAACCAGCGCCGTATCCGCAGCGTTTGGCGCGTGGCTCGCACTCTACATCGCGACGACTGTGCTGTACTCGCTGAGAATCAAGCAGGAGCCGGTGTTGGATGTCTTCTTCCTCACTGGCTTCTACGTGCTCCGGATGTTCGCTGGCGGGGTCGCGACCGGCATTGAGATCTCCACGTGGCTGGTCGCATTTGGGATGTTCTTCTTTCTGAATCTGGCACTGCTCAAGCGATACACCGGAACGGTGAATGCGATGACCGCCGCGGGGACAATGGCGGGTCGGGGTTACAAATCCGTCGACCAGCATTGGATGCAAGTCCTTGGAATCGGTGCTGGATGCATGTCGGTTTTAGTCTTGGCGCTCTATGCGGCAGACCCGACCGTCGCCAGGCTGTATCGCTCGCCTTCGATTCTCATTCTGCTGTGTCCTCTTCTCCTTTACTCAATGGCACGCAGCTGGTTCAAGGCGGCGCGCGAGACCCTCGAGGACGATCCGGTCCTTGTTGCTATCCGGGATCCCGTGAGCTATGTCGTGGTCGTCGCGGCCGCGTTGATCCTTGTGGCTGCTGCTCGCTGAGACATTCGTGACCACAGTCTCTCCCGGCCATGACAGCCTCCCGCGCGAGCGACTCGCGCGGATACTGGAACTGGTGACGGCGGCTCATTTCCTGTTCCCGCTCACACTCGTTTTCTGCGCAGTCGCGGGCTTTCTCCTCGGTCGCAGGATAGAACCGCTGGTACTGCCGCTGGCCGCGTTGATCGCCACGATCGGATTACGGGCCTTCGGAAGTCTCTGGCGCGAACTGACGTTGGCCACGGCTATCACCGTCTTCACTCATCTTGCGGCTGGCGCAGTTGCGTATTCGTTTCCGGACAATTCCTGGGACGGTCTGGCCTATCAACAAGAAGCTGTCGTGCGCCTCGCCGCTGGCTGGAATCCGGTGACTGAAGGCGCGAGCCGTTACGGTTCAGGCGAAGAAATCTTCCTCGATCATTACCCCAAGGCGTCATGGGTCATGGCGGCGGCGGTCCTGAAGGCAACCGGTCATATCGAGGCGGGCAAGCTGTTCAATCTCACCTTGATGATTGCAGCCGCATGTTTCTGCCTGTCGGCGGTGCTGCGACTGACCCGACTATCCATCGGGTGGGCATCGGCATTGAGTGTGCTCGTCGCCTTGAACCCTGTAGTTGTCTACCAGAGCACGACGTTCTACGTCGACAATCTGGTGGCGAGCTCGCTGACAGTCATGGTTGCCGGGCTGGTCATCTTCCTGGCAGCCCCGCGATGGCAGGCCATGCTCATCGCGATGTTGGCGGCCGCGCTCGCCATCAACCTCAAATTCACTGGTCTGGTCTACGCCGCGATCCTGCTCGGGCTCGCCGCGTTGATTGTGTGGCGGCAGCGTGGCTTGACGACTGCCGTCCGGTTCTCGGCGGCGGCCGCCACTGCTGGAGTCATTGGCACGATTGTGCTCGGGTATAGCCCGTATGTGCACAACCTCGTCGATCATCACGACCCGTTTTATCCGGCTACGCCGAAGTACGGCATTCTGGACACCACGACTCAGGTCCCGGCAAACCTGCTCCACGCCGATCGTGTCACCCGATTCCTGGTGTCGAGCTTCTCGCGCTCGGAGACCGTCAGACCGCCGCAAGGCACGCGATCGAAATTTCCTTTCTGGATCGCGCCGCAGGAGCGCCGAGGGCTCTATTCGGCGGACCTCGAGTCCGGCGGTTTTGGCCCCCTTTACGGGGCGCTCCTCCTGATTGCTGGTGTCGCCGCAGTCTCGCTCAGCGTTGCTCGATCAACGCGACGGACAGCCGGCATCGTTCTGCTGATTTGCGGCTGTGTGCTGGCGACGATGTTCGTACATCAAGAGACGTGGTGGGCTCGCTACGTTCCGCAAGCGTGGCTGCTTCCGATGGTGATCGCCATCCCCAGTCTTGCTGCACTCCGGCGTTCGTTTCAGTGGTGGCTCGGATGCGGCCTGGTCGGCCTGGCCGTTGTCAACCTGTTGGTCGTTGCCGCCAACGTAGGGTGGCGTCAACTGAAGTACGCGAGGGACATTCGGATCACGCTACAGCAGATGTCATCGACGGAGCCGCCGGTGAATGTGCACTTCGGTCCATTTAAGTCGTTGCGGCAGCGGTTGATGGAGGCCAACGTCGACTTCCGCGTGATCGATTCACCGGCCGAGATCGGCCTGGCTGGACAAGTGCGCTACCCGATTCCTACTCCGGGCAACCTGGCGTTCTGGCTCGAGGGGCAGCGGCGGCTGGGAGCGTCGCGGTGACGCACGTCCTCGGCATCTCGGGGTTCCACCACGACTCGGCGGCCACCCTGCTGAAGGAGGTGAGTTTGTCGCTGGGGTCCAGGAGGAGCGGTTCACCAGACCCATGTCAGGACGCCTCGGCGAGCTTGGTGCACGAAGCACGTCAACCGAGGACAGCCGAATGGTCGAGGATGCTGCCGGCGTGGCGAGAACGGCACTTTCCACTGGTCATGAGCCGGCACGGAGTCAGACCGTGGTAGCGGCGTCTGTGGCTGGAGCCGTTGTCCCGTCCGGGGTTCTCGCGACAGAAGACATGGTCTAATGATCAGTCCGACTGGTTCCCTTCGAGCGATCAGTGATCTCGTCCGTACGCGCCAGCAGCGACGAAGTCTGTTTGCCGTGTACGACAAGTACGCCGCGTTTACGATGGTCCAGCCATCGGACTACGTCATCAACCTACAGTTGGCGGAGACCGTGCGTGCCATCGACGGGGCGGTCGTCGAATGCGGCGTCTGGCGTGGCGGAATGATTGCCGGAATAGCAGAGATACTTGGCGACTCGCGCGAATACGTACTTTGTGACAGCTTTCAAGGTCTCCCCAAGGCTCAGTCGATCGACGGGCACGCGGCGCTCGCATGGCAGAGTGACACCGACAGTCCGAACTATCACGACAACTGCGCGGCGGCAGAGCGGGAAGCTCGGACGGCGATGGCGCTGTCTCCCGCACGGAGAGTGCAGGTCATAGCTGGCTGGTTCGAAGAAACATTGCCCGGTGTGCGCGTCGACAGAGGCATTGCTCTGCTTCGACTGGACGCGGACTGGTACGAGTCGACGTGGGCCTGTCTCGACGCACTGTATGACCGCGTCGTGCCAGGCGGCCTGGTGATCGTCGACGATTATTACACTTGGGATGGTTGCGCGCGCGCGGTCCACGATTTTCTGTCGCGGCGGAGACTCCCTGCGCGCATACGGCAATGCGCGGACTCCATCTGTTACATCCGCGTGCCAGAGTAGAGGTCGCACACATGCTCCCCCAAGTGCATCGTCGGTCGCTAATTCTTTGTTCTTTGCATTATGAGGTTTCGTGATGGTGCGGACTCCCGTCGCGCTTGTCATCTTCAATCGGCCCGAAACGACGGCTCGGGTATTTGCGGAAATCGCCAGAGCCAAACCACGTCGTCTGTTTGTGATTGCCGACGGCCCGCGGGCTGACCGGGACGGGGAGGTGGACCTGTGTGCTGCGGCTCGTGAGGTCACGGAGCGCGTGGATTGGGACTGCCAGGTGATGCGCGCTTACTCGGAATCGAACATGGGGAATTACCAGCGTGTCCCGACGGGCATTACGTGGGCATTCCAGCATGTTGAAGATCTTATTGTGCTGGAAGATGACTGCGTGCCAGATCAGACGTTCTTCAGATTCTGCGACGAGCTTCTAGAGCGTTACCGGGACGACGAACGCGTCATGCACATCGCCGGCAATCATTTCCAGCCACACACCCGACGTTCGGTACCGTTCAGTTATACCTTTGCGCGATGGAATATTGCATGGGGCTGGGCGACGTGGAAACGGGCATGGCAGCACTTCGATTTGACGCTCCGGCGGTGGCCGGAAGTGCGCGACACGAGTTTCCTGACGGATCTCCTTGGCGACCAAAAAGCTGTCGACTTCTACGTGAAAATTTTTGATGAGCTCCACCAGCGTCCCGGAGAGGTCGACGCCTGGGATTACGCGTGGTCCTTCGCGTGTTGGAGCCAAGGCGGTTACACGGTGATGCCCTCGACGACTTTGGTCGGCAATGTGGGCTTCGGAGCCGACGCGACGCATTTTCCGAGCGCGCCGGATGATCCACGCGGGCGTCTTTCACCGGAGCCCATGAGCTTTGAACTGACCCATCCTGCATGTCTCGTGCAGGATCGCACCGCAGACGACTTCATCATCCAGAACTACGTCATCGGGCCTCAGCCCTCAACGCTCGGACGCTTGTATATGTCGCTTTACAGTGGACTCACAAAAACGTTCCCGGCTGGAGCCCGCGTGATGGATCGCACCGCACGAGCGATCCTGCATCGAACTGGTGTCATCGTCGGCTTTATTTGCCTGTCCTTGGCATGAGCCTGCAGACGCCTGTCGCCCTCATCATCTTCAATCGTCCGGACCTCACGGCACGTGTGTTTGCCGAGGTCGCGAAAGCGAGGCCACGCCGTTTGTTCGTGTTTGTCGACGGATTCCGCCCGTCTCGGCCGCGCGACGCCGAGCTGTGTGCCGAGGCGCGGCGGATCGTTGAGGGTGTGGATTGGGATTGCGAGGTGACGTGCGATTTCTCGACGGTCAACCTCGGGCCACATCACCGCGTCGTGTCCGGCCTGAATGCAGCCTTCCAACAGGTCGAAGAGCTCATCGTGCTGGAAGACGACTGCGTCCCTCACCCGACGTTCTTCAGGTTCTGCGAAGAGTTACTCGACCGCTACCGTTACGACGAACGTGTCATGCACATTGCGGGGAATCACTTACAGCCGCATACTTTGCGATCGACACCGTACAGTTACACGTTCGCGCGATGGAATGTCTCATGGGGCTGGGCGACGTGGCGCCGGGCATGGCAGCACTTCGATCTCGAAGTGCGACGATGGCCGGAGGTTCGCGAGACGACACTTCTCGCCGAGCTCATGAAAGACGAGCGGGCAATCAGCGTATATCCCGCCATCTTCGACGACCTTTACAACCGCCCTGGTCAGAACGATGGGTGGGATTACGCCTGGTCATTCGCATGCTGGAGTCCGAACGGCCTTACGCTGATGCCCTCAACGACGCTCGTCTCGAATGTCGGCTTTGGTCCTGACGCGACGCATTTTCCAGTGCCGCCCGACGATGCACGGGGGAGGCTGACGGCCGAAGCGATGACATTCCCGCTCGTCCACTCTCCCTGCGTCGTGCGTGATAGCGAAGCGGACGATTTTCATCGTTCAGAACTACGTCATTCAACCTCAGCCCTCGATGCTCGGTCGACTGTACATGTCCGCCGAGCGCCTGCTGAGCACGGCAGCGCCGGTCCGAAGGGTTTATGGGCTTGCTCGATCGGTGATCGGTAGCTGAAACTGGCTGGCGTTCAGGTGACGACAAGTCCCGAGGCGCCAGCGTCCATGTCGACCGGCATGCGTCGGTCCAACCTGATCGCCACTGGGGAAGGGTATCCAGTGACGGTGGCGAACGAAGGGGTCAGCGGTGCCGCATCGAGCAACGGGGGCGCCATCATCCCCTTTGTTCTCGACAAGCTCCCGAGGGCTCAGTTCGTCATGATCAATTACGGGCACAATGACTACCGGGATGGCGTGTCCACCGGACTCGGGTTCATCCAGGCAACCCGGGATACGACGATACCTTCAAGGATCACATTCAGCGAATGATCGACGCCATCAGGGCTGCAGGCAAGGCGGCTCTTCTGTCCAAGGCTGCACTCCAGTTGCCGATAGGCTGCCATTTCCAGCCAGCGATGTCATGAGCGAGCCGGTCATTAGCGTCGTGGATCTTTCCAAGCGCTACACAATCAGTCATTGGTCCGCCGATGATGGCCTGCGACATTTCATCGAGCATGCGATTCGCAACCCAAGAACATGGCTGCGACGCAATGGTCGGTCGGGAAGGCGTGAAGAATTCTGGGCCCTGCGCGACGTCAGCTTCGACGTTCGACGCGGGGAGGTTCTCGGCATCATCGGACGCAACGGTGCCGGCAAGTCGACACTACTGAAGATCCTCAGCCGTATCACCGAACCGACAACGGGTCGCATTCACCTGCGAGGACGGACCGCGAGTCTCCTCGAGGTGGGTACCGGCTTCCACCCGGAATTGACCGGGCGCGAGAACATCTTTCTGAACGGTGCCATTCTCGGCATGAGCCGCGCAGAGATCGCGGCCAAGTTCGACGAGATCGTCGCATTCGCGGAAATCGAGAAGTTTCTCGATACACCGGTCAAGCGCTACTCGTCAGGCATGTTCGTCAAGCTGGCATTTGCCGTTGCGGCGCACCTGGAACCGGAGATCCTCATCGTCGATGAAGTACTGGCCGTAGGCGACGCGGAGTTCCAGAAGAAATGCCTTGGCAAGATGCGGGACGTTTCACGGCAGAGCGGACGCACGGTGTTGTTCGTCAGCCACAATATGCAAGCGGTATCCACGTTGACGACCCGGTGCCTGCTGATGCGCGAGGGTCGCAAGGTGGTCGACGGACCGACGAACGAGGTGATCGCCGCCTACCTGGATGCCGGTCTCAGCCGTGAAACGCTCCATACGGCTGCTTCGTCGGCGACATCGCCGAGTATCACGCGCGTGGAGGTACACTCCTCTGAACCACAGGGTACGCAGCGGCACGGACATCCCATCCGTTTCGTGTTCCACGTCACGACCCCTGTCCGCATCCGCGCGGCGGCATTTTCGTTCCAGATCCTCGACTCGCTGATGCAGCCAGTGATGCACATGTGGATCTTCGACTCAGAGAAGCCGTTCGGCCGGGCGCCGGGCACCTACCGGTTGACGTGCCACATTCCCCGTCTCCGTCTTTACATGGGCCGCTATTCGGTGACGGCACATCTCAGCGACGGCTATCCAGGAAGCTTCCACGATGGCGTCGAGGGAGTCTGTCCGTTCGAGGTAGTCATGCACGGCCATGAACGGGAATGGCCCTGGCAGGAGGGCGCGTGCCACTACTTGGAAGAAGGCTCCTGGGAGGTCACGACAGAGTCCACTGGTTCGCACGCGCCCAGCGCACTATGACGCTCAAAGCCCGAAACGCTTTCATGTCATCGCGCCCACGCGATCATCGGTCGCCACCCACGTCGACGACGCTCGCGTCACGAGTGGCTCGTCGCACTCTAGCTCTGTGTTTGGTTGTAAGTCGACGCAGCATTGGGTAAGTCGTTATGTTGGCTACATTCAGCGCAAAGAATGGGACAGCTGCGCTTCGCAGCCTCCTGTTGTCGATGCTCTCGCCCAGGGTCTTGGAACTGTTGCGAATGCGACGGTGGTACACACAGACGTACTTGCCTCAACTGATTGCTTCGTGTGTCAGTAAGACCAAACCGAGCATCCGAGGGTTTGGCGTTCATTGCTCTGCCGGTCTCGTGGCGCAACTGCAGAACGTGAACGTGCTGGCACCGACTCGAATGTGCCGCATCATGACCAAATACGGCAGCGACAAGGGCGACCACCGTTGGCACAACTATACGACCGTCTATTCCAAGCTTCTGAAGAAGCGTCGCAAGGAACCCCTCAGAGTATTCGAACTCGGACTAGGTACGAACAATTCTCAACTGGTGTCGAACATGGGGCACATGGGAGGCTATGGCCAACCCGGAGCGTCCCTTCGCGGCTGGCGTGAGATCTTTCCACGGTCGTTGGTCTTTGGCGCTGACATCGACCGCACGATCTTGTTTCAAGGCGATCGTCTCAAGACTTTCTACTGTGACCAGCGGAACGAGACCGCCATCCGAGAGCTCTGGTCACAGCCCGATATGCAGGCTGGGGCGGACGTGATCATCGAGGATGGATTGCATACGTTCGAGGCGAACGTGTCATTTCTGGAGCAGTCACTCGAGCGCCTGCAGCCTGGAGGGGTTTACGTCATTGAAGATATCCAGCAGGAACTGTTAGGCATCTGGTGCGAGTGGCTTGACGACGTTGCACAGAGAAGGCACCCGTCGTACGAGTATGCCCTTGTCGTCTTGCCACACCCCCAGAACGAGGTCGACAACAATCTGCTGGTCATTCGGCGGCCTGTGGCCCACAGTGACACGTCGATCCGGGTATGCCGGTGACGCCAGAGGTATCCTTCAGGTGAACGTCGTCTGCACGATCGACGAGAAGTACGCACAGCACTGCGGAGTCATGCTGTATTCGCTTTTCGTGAACAATCGGGACGTTGCGTTCACGGTCCACGTGATCACCGATGGTCTCAGCACGACCGCGAGAGAACGGCTGGCCAGCGTGGCCAGTCGGTTTCAACAGCAACTGCAATTCCACGAGATTGATACGGCATCGCTCAGAAACGCGCACGTCTCTGCGCATGTGTCGCTGGCGACGTACTTTCGTCTCCTCATTCCGCAGATCCTTCCACCCGATCTCGACAGGGTCCTCTTTCTCGATGCCGATCTGATAGTGAGGTCATCCATCGCCGAGTTCTACGAGACCCCTCTCGATCCCTATACCCACGCCGCCGTCGAGAACCCGCTGTCGTCTAAGGACGCCCGACGACTCGCACTGCCAGCGGACGCGGCGTACTTCAATGCCGGTGTTCTCCTGATCAATCTGCGGGCGTGGCGCGATGAGCAAGCCTCCGAAAGAGCGATCGCGTACATCGACGCACACCCGAACGATCTCGTGTTCTGGGATCAGGATGCCTTGAATGCGACTCTCAGCAGTCGCTGGCGGAAGTGTTCGCCCGTCTGGAACGCGCAAGAGGCATTCTTCTACGCGCGTTACTCGCCAGCCGAACTCGGCGTGGATAAACGGGAGTTTCGACGTGTGAGATCGAATCCTCGTATCGTTCATTTCACGGGCAGCGCCAAGCCATGGAACGGATTTCTGAATCATCCATTTGAAGGAGAGTATTTCGAGTACCTTGCGCATACTCCTTGGAAGGATCATCCGCGTCCTCCACGGCCGTCACGGCTGCGGCAACTCGTGTCTCGACTGGCGCCTGTCTTCGTCAAAAAGACGTACCGCAAGCTCCGCTATCAACGTATCGATCAGACATATTGAGCATGGCTACCGCTACTTCCTTTGCGATTGCGATTCCCTTGTCCACCCGATCGTCGCTTACGCGGGACGAGGAAATCGCTATCCGCCATGATGAGCACTACCTTGGGGAATACGACGAGTATTTCGTTGCGCCAAAGGGCATGTCGTTCGCTCGGCCGGATTCGAAACGATATCGTTTCCGGGGGAGTACTTCGGAGTCGCGCAAGGACTCGAGTTCGCCTTTGAAGTCTCGCCACGAATGTGCTTCGAGATGAACAGCCATCGCCTCCCGTCTGGTCCTCAGGCCTGGGCTCGCTACGATCGCTGCTTCTGAGAGCCGCACCTGCCGCGTTAGCGCGGCTCTGAACTCGAGGGCACATCGGCTAGTCATGCGACCTCGTGTTTCGATCTGCGTTCCGAACCTGAATACTCGTCAGTTCCTGCCGGAGCGATTTGACACGATTGGCGCGCAGTCGTTTCGCGATTGGGAGCTCCTGGTCTATGACAGTTATTCCAGCGATGGCGCCTGGGAGTACATCTGCGACAGGTTCTCTGACGAATCTCGTGCACGCGTCTGGCAGGGACCCCGGGCTGGAACGCCGGGCAGCTGGAGTCCCTGTATTCGCGAAGCGCAGGGGGAGTACGTCTACATCGCCACGAGTGATGACACGATGCCACCCGACTGCCTGGAGAAGCTCGTCGCGGCCCTCGATGCGCATCCCGACTGTGATATCGCGCACTGCCCATTGCAGCCGATCGACGAGGACGGCCATCGCGTCGATGCGATGTGGAATTGGTGGCGGAACGGATCGATGTTTGCGAATAGCAGCGGCGATCTGATGGCCCGTCCTCACATTCGCCGCGCTCCGTTCGACGGACTGCTTCACCTGTTGGGTGGGTCGGTTTATGTATCGATTACGCAGCTGCTGGTCAGGCGTTCGTTGTTCGACCGTATCGGCTATTTCGAGTCGACATGGGGATCGGTCGGTGACTTCAACTGGAGCATGCGTGCGGGACTGATCGCCAACACTGTGCATGTCCCTGACACCTGGGGCGGATGGCGTGTGCACAAGAGCCAGGCGACGTCTGGTGTGAATATGGAGTCGGTCGAACATGCGCACCGCGTCGACAGCATGATCGATGACGCCATCTCCCGGTGCGGCGATTACCTGGATCCCGACGTGCGTCGATCCCTGACGTCGCAGTGGGTACACGAGGCACAGACGATGCGCACGCTCATTCGCGAAATTGGTGAGCGGAGGCGTCTTTCGTTGGCGCAGCGACGGGCGTATCTCCTCGGACGGATGTGCAAGTCATCGGCAGCTCGTGAGTATGTCGTTGCACAGTTACGCGGACATTCGCTCGCGGAATGGGTACGACGACGCCTCAATACCATAGGCTTCGGACCTGTGCTCCAGCCGACTGCAGTGATTCAGTCGGCCGGTACAGGTCCGCATTTCGCAACAGCAGGCGACACGATATGCAGAGAGATGCCAACGAATTGATCGTGGTGTGTGGTGCGGGCGGTTTCATCGGCGGGCACCTGGTCTCGGACCTCCTGCGGCAGGGATATTCGCGGATCCGAGCCGTGGACATCAAGCCGGCCGACGAGTGGTACCAGCGGTTCGACGCCGTCGAGAACCTGCAGCTCGACCTCCGCAGAAAAGAGGATTGCGACGTCGCCCTCCGGAATGCGCAGGTGGCGTTCAATCTGGCTGCGGACATGGGCGGCATGGGCTTCATCGAGAACAATCGCGCCCTCTGTATGCTCTCGGTCCTGATCAACACCCATTTGCTGATGGCCGCCCGCGAAGGGGCACTGCGCCGATTCTTCTACTCATCGTCGGCATGCGTCTATGCCGCGGACAAACAGCGCTCGGAGGATGTTGCGCCGCTGAAGGAATCCGATGCCTACCCTGCGATGCCCGAGGATGGCTATGGCTGGGAGAAGCTGTTCAGCGAGCGAATGTGCCGCCACTTTCGCGAGGACTTCGGATTCGTGACTCGGGTGGCGCGATATCACAACGTGTACGGACCACATGGGACGTGGACCGGGGGCCGCGAGAAGGCGCCGGCGGCGATCTGCCGCAAGGTCATCGAAGCCAAGCTGAGTGGACGGCACGAAATCGAAATCTGGGGTAGCGGGACTCAGACGCGCAGTTTCATGTATATCGACGACTGCCTCAAGGGCACTCAATTGATCATGGATAGTGACGTCGCGGAGCCGATCAATCTGGGCAGTGACGAGTCGGTCACGATCAATCAACTGGTCGACATTGCCGAAGAGATCGCGGGTATCCGGCTCACGCGCAAGTACGACCTGAGCGCGCCAAAGGGCGTCAATGGCCGGAACAGCGACAACACCATGATTACGGAGCGGCTGGGCTGGGCACCGACAGTATCCTTGCGTGTTGGGCTCGAGCAGACCTATCGCTGGATTTACGATCAAATTGCCGGGAAGTCGCGACGTATAGCCAAAACCGAGACGGTAATTGCATAGACCGGCGCTACCGGCGTGTTACGAAGAACGCCTTTCCGCCAAACGGGAAATCAAACAACTCATGCGCGTCGAGCGTCTTGTCCGCGGCGAGCCACTCATCGAGCGCTTGCTTTTGGCCGAGACCGCGGTCTGCCAGCGGATACCAGTCATCGAAGAAGATGACGCTCTTGTCGACAATGGCTGGAGCGCAGAATTGCAGCGCCTCTTTGGTGGACTGATAGAGATCGCAGTCCATCATGATGACGCTGGCTCGCCGAATGCGAAGATCGGCGCGCCGCTGTTCCGTGAGCGTTTCGTTGAAGAACCCTTTGACAAGCGTGACTCGAGACCAGTCGACACCCTCATGGTCCAGCACCGCGCGCGTGAACTCCAGCGTCGAGCTGAAGGCTCCCGGCTGCCAGTGCCCGCCCGAATCCGTGGCCGCGACGGGTGGCAGTCCCTCGAACGAATCGAAGCCGATCAGCCGGGATTGCTGCAGTCCGATTGTCTCGAGCGTGCGATGCATCAGCGACAACGAAGTGCCATGGTAGACCCCGAACTCGAGGTAGTCTCCGATTTCCACGCCCTCGGCCTGGAGACGGGAGAGCGCCTCTGCAAATCGTTTCTGAAGGGCGTCGGGGTCCACTAATAGCCTGCGAGACCGAATCCGGACGCGACGTTTGAGCCATTCCGGCGTGATCTCGGCCAGGAGAATTGTCAGCGGGCCCAGGTTCAGGAGAGCCTCAGCCAAACGGAATCCGATGTGATGTGGTATGTGAGTCATGAAAACGGCGTATTCTGCAGTGAGTCGCCGACCGACGTCAAGAGAAAGCGGCAGCCGATTACGCTTGGTTACCGTCACAGTGGCCGTCGATGGGCGCGCGCGTTTGTGTTTGCGCTTTTAGCGGCAGCAATGCTCGAAACGAACGGTGGCACCGCGTCGGCACAAGACGTGGACCCACGGAGCAGCGCTCGACTGCGGCTGGGGTCCGTGTATATCACGCCGACGCTCGAGGTCCGTAACATCGGCGTCGATACCAACGTGTACAACCAGAATGTCGAGCAGCCGGTTAAGGACTTCGTTCTGACCGCGGTGCCGATCTTCGAAGCCACTATCGGACCACCCAGCGGCAGGCTTGAGCATCCGTTCGGAAACCCAGTTCGTGTACTTCGCAAACCAGGTGTCGGAGCGATCGGTCAACGAGAATCTGACCGTTTCAGCACGCGGCAGGTTCGGCAGAGTGTCGCCGTCGGCGGCATTTGATTACTTGAACACGCGCGAGCGTCTGTCCTTCGAAATCGATGCGCGCGCGCGCCACGTAGAGAGTCGCGGCACGGCGGGTGTGAGTTTCGCCCTGACGCCCAAGGTCAGCGCCGACGTACACAGCGAATTCTGGCAAATGAAATTCAACGGGGACGAGGTGTTCGACAACTACGGTCTGGCCGCGCAGCTGAACCGCCAATCGCTCGCCATCGGTGGCGGAATGAACTACCGGGCCACACCCCTGACGACGTTTCTCGTCTCGAGCGACATTTCGAGAATCCGCTTCGACGAAGCCTCGTTTCGCGATACCGACACTCACGAAACGACTGTCGGCGTTGCCCTGAACGCGCGCGCCCTGATCTCCGGCACCGCACGCATTGGCTACCAACTCTTTCGCCCGCTCGATTCCTCCGTGCCGGAGTTCAATGGTGTCGTCGGCTCTGCGAGCGTATCGTATCGACTGCGGCCCTCAACTTCTATCGGCTTCACTTTCGACCGTCGCACGGACTTCTCGTACATCATTGTCGAGCCGTATTACGTGCTAAAGAGTTACGGCGTCTCGATCCGCCGGCAACTCCCGGACCAGTGGTTTGTGGAGCTGAAGGCCGCCAGGACGTCGCATAACTATCTACGACTATTGAGACCTGACGATGACACGAAGGAAGGGCATGAGGAGAGGCTGTTCGACTCAGGCTTTACACTCGGGTATGCGGTCGGGACACGTACCCGAATGACCTTTGATGTCGGGTATCTGAATCGCAACTCCGATTTCGACGAGCGCGGGTATGACGGGCTTCGTTTCGGATTATCGATGGTCTATAGCTTCTAGGAGCGCTCTGCCGTGAAACATCTGTCTTGGCTTGCTGTATTACTTTGGCTGGCTGTCGATTCGCCTTCGGCGTCCGGTGCGGCTGCGCAGGTGGGAACGTCGGCCCCGACAGTGCAGGGCACGCCTCCGAAGGGGGCCGCGACGCCGACGGTCAATGCGTCGCCCAACTACGTTGTGGGTCCCAACGACCGTCTCCGCATTTTGGTGTGGAACCAGGACGACGTGAGTGGCGAATACGTTGTCAGCGGCGACGGAACGTTCACGTTTCCGCTGGTGGGGCAAGTGAAGGCTGCTGGCCTGACGCTGGCAAAACTCGAGAGCGAGCTGAAGCAGTTGCTGGCCAACGGCTTCTTCAGGAATCCGCAGGTCACCGCTGCGGTCATTGAATACAAGAGCAGACGAATCTTCGTCATGGGCGCGGTACGTCAGCCTGGTGCTGTGCCGCTCACGCGAGAGATGACGCTGATTGAGGTGCTGGCACAGGCCGGGTCCACGACGGCCGACGCAGCCGACCACGTGTTTATCCTGCATTCACCCACAGCCGAAGGTCCGATCCTGCCCGGGCAGGACACGGCGGCAAACGTGAAACGCATCGATTTGCGAGAGCTCAATGCCGGGCAGCTGCCGGAAGCAGTGACGGTTCAGGACGGGGACACCGTCTATGTCCCACCGAAGCTGAACGTGTTCGTCTCCGGACAGGTCCGGAACCCTGGAGCGTATCCAATCGCACAACAGACGACGGTTCGTCAGGTGCTGGCGCTCGCAGGGGGCCCTTCGGAATTCGGGGCAGTCAACCGCGTGAAGATACTGCGCGCCGAAAACGGAAAAGAGAAAGAGATCGAAGTGCAGCTCAACGATCTTGTTAAGCCCGGCGACACCGTCGTCGTGCCTGAAAGGTTCTTCTAATGCCGCTATCTGTGAACCCGCG
The DNA here is from genome assembly GCA_963772955.1 of uncultured Acidobacteriota bacterium. Taxonomy (GTDB): domain Bacteria; phylum Acidobacteriota; class Vicinamibacteria; order Vicinamibacterales; family UBA2999; genus Gp6-AA40. Next base: position 194,487 of record CAVYZF010000005.1, read on the forward strand.
ATCGTTGCTCGCCGACTATCTGAAAATCGTGTACAGACGCCGGCGGCTGGCGATCGCGGTCTTTGTGATTGTCGTGCTCGGTGCGGCGCTCTACGTGTACCAAGCGGCCCGGGTGTATGAAGCCCGAGTCTCGGTCCTGCTCGATTACGACGAGCCGAACGTCGTCAAATTCGAGAAGGTGTTGTCTGAAGGACCGACATTGGGTGCGTACGTGCAGACGCAGCAGGAGCTTCTTGTCAGCCGCTCGCTGGTGCAGAAGACGGTCGCCACGATGCAGCTCGCAAAGCGGCCAGAGTTCGGCGTGTCGAACGAGAACGAGTGGGTCAACATCGTGCGCGGAAATCTGCAAACGGTACCGATTCGCGGTACGCGGATGATTCATATCGTGTTCAGGTCGTCCGACGCGAAACTGGCCGCCGAGGTCGCAAACGCGCACGCGAAACAGTATGTCGAAGAGAGCCTCGGACGTCGGTTTCGGGCGTCGGAGGAAGCCACCGCATGGCTCGATGGCCAACTCAAAGAAGAGCGGCAGCGCGTTCGCGAGACTGACGCGGCGTTACAAGCCTTTCGGGAGCGACATGAGGACGCCGTCTCGCTCGGGCCGGGGCAGAACATCGTGGTCCAGAAACTCGGCGACCTGAATGCGGCGGTCACGAGAGCTAAAACGAGTCGAATCGAGAGCGAAGCGCAGTACCGCGGGATTCTGGCGGCCCAGAAGGAGCCAGGCGCGGTCGATGCGTTTCCCGCAATCCTCGCGAACGGCTTCATTCAGCAGCTCAAGGGCGACCTTGCGAAATTGCAGCGCGATTACGCGCAACAGTCCGAGACACTTGGCGAACGGCACCCAAAGATGGTCGAGATGCGCACGGCCATGCAGAAGACCGAAACGACGCTGAATGGGGAGATTGCACGAGTCGTCGACTCGATTCGCACGACTTATGAGAAGGCGCGCGCCGAAGAAAACACGCTATCCGAGGCGCTCGAGGCTCAAAAACAGGAAGCGCTCGGCCTCGATCGACGGGGTATCGAGTACGCGGCCCTGCAGCGGGAGGCAGAGAGCGCGCGGCTCCTCTACAACACACTCTTGCAGCGCGCGAAAGAAACCGGCGTGGCCAGAGAGCTGCGCTCCACCAACATCAGCATCGTCGACGCTGCCGAGGTGCCGCGGCGTCCGATCGCGCCGCGCACAACGTTCATCATGGTGATCGCCGTTCTCAGCGCCACTCTGCTGTCTGTGGGCAGTGTGTTTGTATCGGAGATACTCGACGATCGTCTGAAGATTCCCGACGACGTGACCGATGGACTCGGCCAGACATTGCTTGGCATCGTTCCGGCCATGCGGAAGGTGCACAGCAACGCGATGCTCGCGGAGCACGGTGGCCCGCGCGAGCTCGTGGAGGCGTTTCGAGTGATCCGGACCAGCACGATGGCTGCCCTTCACTCGGAAGGCCGCAAGTCCATCCTGATCACGAGCGCGAGCCAGCGCGAAGGCAAGAGCTCAACCGCGACCAAACTCGCAATGGTGCTCGCTCACGCGCAGTACCGGGTCGTGCTGGTCGACGCCGACATGCGGCGTCCGACCATGCACCAGCTGTGGAACAATTCCCTCGAGCCCGGGCTCTCGAGCGTGTTGTCCGGCTCGTCCTCTCTGGCCGAAGCGCTGCGCGCGACTCCCGTCCGGGGGGTGAGCCTGCTCACAGCCGGCCGTCATTTGCGCGAGGCGCCGGAACTGCTGGGTTCTGCCGTCTTCGACAAGCTGTTGAAGGTCCTCGAAGAACACTTCGATTGGGTCATCATCGACTCACCGCCAGCTCTGACCGTCACCGATGCGAGTATTATCGCGCAACGCGCGGCAGGCATCCTTTTGGTCGTTGCCTCGGCGCAGACCAGCGCGCGGGCCGCACGACTCACAATCAACGAGCTCGAGCGTGTTGGCGGACGGATGCTCGGCGTCGTCATGAACCGGGCCAACGTCAAGTACCAGCCGTTCGATTTCGCCCCCTATGCGTCGACCGACTATTACTCGTCGCTCGACCCCGATGGGCCAGAAGTCGGTCCATCGCAGCCAAAGGCGCCCACCGTCGTGGGGTCAGGTACGTGATGTCATCCTCAACTCCAGCGCCGATTACCTCCCCTCCAGTGCCGATGTCGGGCCCCGACATCACCGAACTTGAAGTGTCATCGGTTACGGCAGCACTCGCGAGTGGGTGCCTGAGCATCGGCCCACAGCTCGAGGAATTCGAGCAACGAATTGCACGCCTGATCGGCGTTCGGCACGCGGTCGGTGTATCCAGTGGAACCGCCGGTCTTCATCTCGCGACAATCGCCGCCGGTGTGGAGACGGGCGACCTTGTCATTACCACCCCGTTCTCGTTTGTGGCCTCGGCGAACTGCATCCTGTACGAACGTGGAATACCGATCTTCGTCGACGTCGACCCGGTAACCGGGAATCTCGACCCTGGTCTTGTCGGTGAGGCCGTTCGCGACCTGCTGGCCGGTGGCGCCGCGCGCCGGCGCTGGCTTCCACCTGCACTTCGGGACCGTGACTCTGGCGTCGGACGGCTCAAGGCGATTCTGCCGGTACACGCATTCGGTCAGCCGGCTGACATGGACCCGATCGTGGAAACAGCCCGCGTCCACGGGTTGACTGTCATCGAGGACGCCTGCGAGGCAATCGGCGCTGAATACAAGCAGCGAAATGCCGGCGGCATTGGCGATGTCGGTGTGTTTGCGTTTTATCCGAACAAGCAGATGACGACCGGCGAGGGCGGCATCATCGTCACGAACAACGACGAGTGGGCGGCGCAGTTCCGGTCACTGCGAAACCAGGGCCGCGATGCGATGGGCGCGTGGCTGCAACACGATCGCCTTGGATACAACTACCGGATGAGCGAGCTCAGTGCCGCGCTCGGTGTCGCGCAGCTGTCGCGTTTGCACGAGTTACTGGAGGCTCGCGACCGCGTCGCACGGTTGTACGCCGATCGGTTGTCACGAGCGCCCTGGCTGCGCGCGCCTGTCGTGTCAGCGCATACCACTCGGATGTCGTGGTTCGCCTTTGTCGTGCGGCTTGCGAGCGACGTGGAGCGTGATCACGTGATGCGCGATCTCGCGGAGCAAGGGATCCCGAGCAGGCCGTATTTCTCTCCTATACACCTTCAACGATTTTACGTAGAGCGCTTTGGCTACAGTCGCGGCGACTTTCCCGTGACGGAGAGACTCGGCGACGTGTCGCTCGCGCTGCCTTTTTCGGCCAGGTTGACCGAAGCTGAGGTCCTCCGCGTCTGCGACGCTCTGTCGAGACTGGCATCCGTTCAAAGCGCCTGAGGTACCCGGACAGTGAACGCATCCGTTTCCGCCCCCGTGTCCTCGTTGCGGGCCGACACTGCGCAGCACCTACGAAGAGACATCACCTTCTTGCCGTTACACGTCGTGTTGGTCGCCTTGGTCATCCTACTGAGCCTCGGCGCCATTGGCGTGTCGATCTATGAGCCGCCAGAAAGCCATCGCCTCATTGCCGTCGCGACCGGAGCGACAGCGGCGGGGCTCATTGCGTATGCCCGGTAACTTTCTCCGGCTACCGTGGCTCAGTGCGCCCGTCGTCTATCTAGTCCTTTTCTGGACGTTTCATTTCGGCATGACGTTTACCGCGGTGCTGGTGCCCTCGGTCCTGACGAAGATTTCGGATCAGGATCTCCAATGGTTCTTCTACCCGAGCACGCGTATGGCGATGCTCCTCAGTCTTGTCGGTGCCGCGTCGTTCGTGCTGGCGATCGGGTTTTTCACCCGCCGAGGCCGTGCGCTCCAGCCGCCGACGCCGATCTCGCGTGACAACGAACCCGCGCTCTACATCATGGGCTGGCTCTTACAGCTCGCCGGAACCGCGCTGGTCGTCGTGGTGTTGGCGCAGAACGGCGGCCTGGCGGTTTTTTCGATGGACGTTCTGGAGTTCCGCGCCACGGTGATGACAGAAACTCTACTTCCAACCGCGATCGACGTCGCGCATCTCGGCTGTTTGTTGGTGGTGTGCGGGGCGAGCCTCCGACAGTGGCCCTGGTCACTGGTGTTGTGGGGTATCGGGATTGCCACCCCTATGCTGCTCGTCGGCCAGCGCTCTTCCGCATTGGTTCCACTCGCCACTTATGCAGCCGTCCTGGCCCATCGTGGCGTTCGCCTTCGCCTGGGCGTGATTACGGCAGTTGGTTTGGGCTGTCTCTTTGCTATTCCCGCCATCAGCATATACAGGGACGTCGGCTTCGCAAATCGCGACCTCGTCAATTGGACTGACGTGACACCGCTCGATACATTCATGGAGTTGGGAGGTTCGCTGCAGGCGACCAGGGCCTACATCGACTGGATCGAAGCTGGAGATCCGTTGTTGTGGGGCGCCAGTTACTGGGCGCCTTTCGACCGTCAGATATTGGGACGCGTGATCCCGTGGCGTGAACCGATCCCCTACGAACAGGATGAACGCGTGCCTCTACGACTCATGGTCGAGCGCGAGGCGGCATTGGGCGGTTCGGCCACCGGCGAGGCGTACTATAACTTCGGGCCGTTCGGACCGGTCATATACTTTGCCGGCCTCGGCGTGCTGTTCGGACTGCTGCAGCGTTTCGATGGATCCGCATACGGTTCCGCGATGCTTGGCGCATCGATCCTTCCTTTGTACTTCAACATCAGGAGCGATTGGCTTTCGATGCCCGCGCAGATCGGCCAGGGCCTCGTGGTGATTGCGGTCTGCTACTTCGTAGGCAGGATCGTATTCACTCGGCCGCTCGCCGGCTCGCGGCAATCGGTTCGATTGGACCTTCCTGCCACTGGTCGATCGGCTGTCCATGACGGGGAGGTAGCGGACCGTGTGCGGGATAGTGGGCCTTCTCGGGTTGGATGCGTCGCTCGAGCGGAGCCACGCACTTGTTTCTGGGATGGCGACACGAATCAGGCACCGCGGCCCTGATGGTGGTGGGATTGCGGCGCACCCCGACGCGACCCTTGGCATGACGCGGTTGGCGATTGTCGATGTCGCTCACGGCCACCAGCCGATGTTCAACGACGACCAATCGATCGTCATCGTCTACAACGGTGAGGTGTACAACGCCCCGGCGCTCCGCCGTGAACTCGAGCAGCGGGGCGTCCACTTTCACACGCGCAGCGACACCGAAGTGATCTTGCGCCTGTACGAACACGATCCCGAGCAGGTCGAACAGCATCTCGTCGGCATGTGGGCGTTCGCCATTCACGACCGGCGGCGGCGCAGGGTCGTGATCAGCCGTGACCGATTCGGGATCAAGCCGCTCTTCATTGCCGACGCGGGGAACGCTCTCGCTTTCGCCTCCGAGCTGCGCTGCTTCGATCGCAACCTCTCACCTTTTACCCGCCTCTTTGCCATCGATCACGATGCCGCGCATGGAATGATGTCGTGGAGCTATGTCCCTGGGCAGAGCACCATCTACGAGGGCGTGAAGCGTCTCGCGCCAGCATCTCGAATCACGGTGGATCTCGTCACCGGCGCCAGATGGACGCAGACGTACTGGTCGCTCGAGCCCGCGCCGGATGCAGCCAAGGTCGCTTCCCTCGACGAAGCGTGCGGGCACGTGGAGGCGTTGCTGCGACGGGCGGTCACGGAGCACCTGGAGAGCGACGTGCCCATTGCGACATTCCTCTCCGGGGGCATCGACTCATCGCTGGTAACCGCATACGCGCACGACGTTTCTGCGGGGCCCCTCAAGGCGTACTCAGTCGGATTCCGCGAGCCTGAGTTCGACGAGTCGCCGTTCGCGACGAAAACGGCGGACATCATCGGCGTGCCTATCTCGATCGAGATGTTTACCGAGACGGAGGCCCGCGCGCAGCTGGCGGAGGCGCTGCTGGCGTACGACGAGCCGTTCGGCGACTCATCGAGCCTGGCCGTGCACCTGTTGTCACGACATGTTGCACGCGACTTCAAGGTGGCGCTTGGAGGCGACGGAGGGGACGAGGTGTTTGCCGGCTACAAGAAATACAGGGTCGTCCAGCTGCGACGTCCGTTCGCTGGGATGCCACCGGTGCGCGACGCCGTCGGGCGACTGCTCAGGCGAGTGGCAGCAGGGGCTCGAGAGGATGTCCGGGATGGCTGGAGCGGCCTTCGCCGTACGCTTGGCAAGTTGGGCATGGGACTGGAGGGCAGCGACGCGCAGGTGTACTACCGTTTCAGTCAATGGGCGCCGCTTGCGTATTCTGCGCCGCTCATGCGTCAGCCGAGATCGGCCCTCCACTTTGTCGAGGAAGCACAGGAGCGGTTCAATCGCGCCTCCGGCACCGAGCTCCAGAAGACACTCGCTGCCGATCTCGGCAGCACGTTGTGCAACGACATGCTCGTCAAGCTCGATCGAGCGAGCATGGCATGCAGTCTCGAGGCGCGTGTGCCGTTTCTCGACCATCGTCTCGTCGAATTCGGCGTCGGCCTGCCCGAACGTTTTACGGTGGGACCGAGCAACGAGCCGTTCAGGGGCAAGCGCGTCCTCAGAGCCCTTCATCAGCGTCGATTCGGCAGCGAGCTGGCACGTCGTGAGAAGCAAGGCTTCAGCGTTCCCGTACTCCAATGGCTGCGTGGTCCGTTGGCCGGAGCCTGCGAGCACCTGTTCGAACGGAGTCGGCTCGACCGATTTGGCATCCTGTCGAGCGATGAACTCTCGAATGGCCGCTTTCGACGGTGGCTCCGTGGCGATCAGCCGTATGTTGCTTGGTACGCCTTCGCGCTCGCGGCTTGGTGCGAGGCGAATCTTGGCGATGGTCCCGATTCCCTTCGCGATTGCCTCGAGCGGTCGGTCCGTGTCGACGGCGTCATGCCTGTCACAGATGCAAACGTTGGCATCAACTGAGAGATCCGCTGGCACCAGCGGTGTCGCTACTGTTCCCGCGAGTGCTGTACGTCCTTGGACGGATGCAGCCTGGCGGAGTAGAGATGCGACTGCTCGAGACTATCAGTGCTCTTGGTCCCTCAGAAGTTCGCGTCGACGTGTGTGCGCTCTCCGGTCTGGAGGGATCTCTCGACGCGCAGGTTCGCGCGTGCGGAGGCACTGTCATTCCGGTAGCGTTGACGAGCCCGTCGTTTCCGTTTCGGTTCATGCAGCTGCTTCACCGGGAACGATATTCCGTGGTGCATTCGAACGTCATTTATGCCACCGGGGGAATTCTGGCGCTGGCGGCGGCGGCTGGCGTCCCCGTCCGGATCGCACAGTTCCACGCGATGGGAGATGGCCACCCAGTCGACATGGCCACGCCGCTTACGCAGACAGGTGATGCGGCAGTGCATCGATCGGTGCGCCACGCGATATTGTCGGGTGTGCCGAGGGCGCGATGAATGGCCTCTGGCGCACCGACTGGCGATCGGATCCACGTTGTCGCGTCGTCTACTACGGTGTTGATCCGACGAGATTCACTGCTACCGGCGACGCTGGCCGAACACGGGCAGAGCTCGGTCTGTCGGCGTCGGATCGAATCTACCTTCATGTTGGAAACGAGGTCACGGAGAAGAACCACGCCCGGCTCGTTGCGATCTTCGCGCAGATTGCCAGACTCGACCCGTCGGCTCGACTCCTGCTGATCGGGAGAGGCACTGACAATCCGGATGGGATCAGCGCCGCGGCCGTTCGGAACTCGCCAGTCGCAGACCGGGTACAGAGCGCTCGGCGTGCGTCACGATGTGCCGCAGTTTCTCGCGGCGAGCGACGTGTTGCTGCTGCCCTCCATACGAGAAGGACTACCAGGCGTTGTTCTCGAAGCCTGCGCATCGGGAGTTCCGGTGTTGGCCACCGATCTTCCGGGTGTCCGGGAAATTGCCTCACGTTTGCCGCTCGTTCGATATCTGCCACTGAGCGCTGACGATGCGGAATGGGCAGCCGTCGCCGTCGCATTACCCGACCAGGCGAGCCAGTTAGGACTGCGGGGAGCAGCTGCCGAGACAGATTCCGTGCGAGCGTATTCCACATCGATCGGGCGGTAAACGCGCATCGGCTCGCTGTGGAGCGGGAGCGGCATCACAGAGCGGAGGTCTACGCGTGTTCCTGACATCGGAAGCGTTTCGAGCATTGGACGGAGAGGCCGACCTTCAGTGGGACTGGCACGCCACAACCGTTCTGTGATTTCGTACGAATGGGACGTTATCCGGTGGCGGTGCCGGAAGCACTCGCCGGTCGCCGATTGGCGGCCAGTCTTCGGGAGGCCGGGGCCCGTCTGCACGTCCTTGCCGCGCAGTCCGCAGCGGAACGTATCGAGTCCCCAGAGCGGTCTGAGACCCTGATTCGAGCGACGCCGTATCTCCAGCAACAGACTCGTCCGTAACTGGCAGATGATCCGGTGCGGGATTCCTGAGTCTCAGTGCCGTGGGTCCGAGACGCCGTGGAGGCCGGTCTCGAGGTCTGTCGTCACTGCCGGGCAACACGATCATTTACGGTCGCTCCATGCCCGGCTCGTCGAACGTGGTCGCGTGGCACCTTGCGAAGTTGACTGGCCGACCGTGGGTGGCGCACTTCAGCGACGAGTGGCCTCCAGTCCAGGCTCTTCGCGAACGGGCGGGCATGGTTAGTCCCGCACAAGGTGCCGCTTTTCGAGGTGTGGCGACGCCGGATTATACGCGACGCGAACGCCCTGACATTCACGAACCCACGACAGGCCGCGGCGGTCCTTGGAAACGCGGGAAAGCGGTATCAGTCGAAGGCGTTCGTGGTGACACATCTTCCGTCGGTACAGTCGGCACGAGCAGCCCACAGCGAAGCGACCTTTTCCAGATTGTTCATACCGGGAACCTCAATCCGCCTGGCCATAGTTCCGAAGCCCTGATTCGAGGGCTTCGTCTCTTTCTCGACCGAATACCGCAAGCACGAAATAAGGTGCGCTTGACACAAGCTGGTTGGAGTAATGGCGACTTCCCCGAATGGACGCAACGGTGCGGTGTCGATGATATCGTTCGAGTGGTTGGACGATTGACAGGCCCTCGAAGCTGACCGAGCTGATGGATCGCGCGAGCCTCTTGGTCGGTTTTGACTATTCGCGCCCTGACAGCGCAACCTTGCTGTCGAAGCTGCCCGATTACGTGAACTCCGGCCGTCCTATCCTTGTGATCACCGCACCAACGTCGGCCATGGGTCATCTCTTCCGCGAAGACGGCGTCGGTCTCACCGCGCACTACGATTCTCCCGAAGAGGTCGCCGACCACATCAGTCGCGTTTTCGACGCGTGGCAGAGGGGTGAGTTTCAGGCGTTCCTGCCCACTGCGACCGCGATCGAGTCATTCACGGATCGCAATGTGCTGGCCGAGCTTGCCGCAGCCTTCTCGGTAGCCCGGACAGCGACGCGGGCGATCAATCAAGATTCTCATCGTCTTGCGCTGCTCGGCCACGAGTCGTCGCAATGACCTCTCTGGTGTTGACACACTATCGGCCCGAACGGCCGACAAGCGGGGCACCGCTGCGAAACTGGCAGAACATCAAAGCACTTGCGTCATTCGGCGCCGTCGACGTCGTCACGGTCGGTGTGGACGAGACGCCGCAAGCGGTTGAAGGCATCCGCGAATGGGTGCCGTTCTCCATGCGCAGCCGGTCGGCTTGGGATCGCCTCAAGACGAAGTGCACACCCCTTCGTCCCGGGATTCATCCGGGCGTGGACATGTACTCGTCCACCGCTGTCCGGTCATGGCTGCGTCAACGGGCGGGGGAGGGTGGCTACGACATCGCGCTCATCGAGACAATCGTGCTGGCTGCGTACGGCGACGAGCTCAAGCGAGCGGCCCGCCGCGTCGTTTTCGACGCTCATAACATCGAAGGCACGTTACAGCCAACACTGGACGAGGCTCTTTTCACGCGTGCAGAGATCCTACGAGGAATCAAGCATCGAGTCCTGAGCGGACGCCTGCAGGCAGCCGAGCGGCGAGCGATCACGAGAGCGGATCTCGTGTGGGTCTGCAGCGATACGGATGCAAACCAGATCAGTCGCCTTTACGGCAGGAGAACGGGCGTGACCGTCGTGCCCAACGGCGTCGACGTCGACGCATATCGCCGAGCCGCCGCGCCGCGGGTGGACGCCGATTGGAGCGCACTGCCGGTAACGATGGTCTATCCCGGCTTGTTTACCTACCCCCCGAACGAGGACGCCGCGCTGCGATTGATTCAACACGTCCTGCCGGCTGTCCGGGCTCGTGGTTATGCCGCTCGAGTCGTTCTCGCCGGCCGCAACCCGACACCCGCGATGTTGGCAGCCTCAGCACGAGACGCGGCAGTCGAGGTGACCGGAGCTGTGGAAAGCATGGTGCCGTATCTCGAGCAGCCGTGCATCGTCACGTTACCCATCACGGTCGGGAGTGGCACGCGTCTGAAGATTATCGAAGCGTTTGCGGTCGGAAGGCCCGTCGTCAGCAGCGCCAAGGGCGTCGAAGGCATAGATGCGGTGGACGGCACGCATCTGCTGATTCGCGACCAGCCCGAGCATATGGCGCAAGCCGTCGTCGATCTCTGGAAGAGCCCGTCGATGCGCGCCCAGATCTGCAAATCGGCGCTCGAGTTGACCCGCCTGCAGTACTCATGGTCGGCCGCAACCGACCGGATTGCGACAAGCCTCGGCCTCGGTGTCCGTCAGACCGAGTTTCGCACCGCTGTGCATCGAGAACATGCTGCGGCCCACGCCGACGGCAAGGTTCACTGAGAAGCGCACACCATGGCCAGCAGCCAGCGGATAGCGTTCTTCGCTGCTTTTTTTCTCGGCGGAATGCCGGCACTGATTTATCAGGTCGCCTGGCAGCGCGTGCTGACTCTGTACTTTGGTGTCGACATCTATTCCACCTCCGTCATCGTTGCCACGTTCATGCTTGGAATCGGCGTGGGCTCGGTCTGTGGTGGATGGCTTGCCGACCGGGTCAAACAACCGGCCGTGTACTACTCGGGTATCGAGGTCCTCATGGGCGGCTTCGGTCTCGTCAGCCTCCCACTATTTGGTTGGATCGGACAATGGCTCGCGGGCGGTTCGTTGATGGTCGTGATAGTGGCCGATTTCCTGCTTTTACTGGTCCCCACCACTCTCATGGGAATGACGCTGCCGCTGATGTGCCGTGTCGTGATTGGACATGACGGCCGCATCGGGCACAACCTCGCCTGGTTGTACGGAGTCAACGCTCTCGGCGCCGCCATCGGCGCACTTCTGTCGTCATACCTGTTGATTGGCCTGTTCGGTCTCGATGGCGCCGCTGCATTCGCTGCCGCGCTCAACATCAGTTTGGCCGCAATCGTGCTCGTCGTGGCGGTCCGTCTTGCCAAGGCTCACGAGCACTATTCCGCGCCCCTACCAGCGCCTCGCCCGACGAGCGCAACTGCGATTGACTATCGCAGGGTCCTTGTCTTCTCGTTTCTGTCGGGATTCATCGCGCTTGGCTACGAAATCGTCTGGTATCGCGTTCTTGGCGTCTTGCTTCACGCCACGGTTTATGTGTTCGGAACGATTCTGTTTTTCTTTCTTTCGGGAATCGCGACGGGTTCAGTCCTTGCCAGTAAACGCATCGACCAAGGTCGTTGCCTCGAGCGCTTCGCCTTGAGTCAACTAGGTATTGCCGCGTACGCATTCGTGCTGTTCACGCTGCTCGGGTATTTCAGCTGGCTGCCGCCTCTGCGACAGCTCACGGCGGCGTCCTTCTTCACCACTTTCCATCCCTCACCGGAGCTCATCGCAGGACACATCGACTTGATCTCGCTGTATTCGCTGCTCGACATCGGTCTCTGGTCGACCGTGATCCTGGGCGTCCCGACAATTCTGATGGGATATGGCTTCACGAACCTGATGCGGGAGGGGACACATCACGTTGAAACGCTCGGCCACTCGATTGGCGGAGTCTATTTCGCGAATATTGCCGGCTCAACGGTCGGCTGTCTCATCGTCGGTTTCATCGTCATTCACTTTTTTGGAAGCGAGGGCGCTCTTCGCATGCTGATCGTGGCCGGTTGCGCAGTGCCTGTCGCGTTGTTGATTGGCAAGCAGGGTTCGGCACAGACGGCTTCCATCGAACCGGCGTGGAGCCGGCGCCACTCCGGATATTTGGCGTTCGCACTGGCGTTACTGGCTGTGCTGCTGTTTCCATCGAAGACGCAGGTGATCAAGGCGATCCATTTCGCCGACCAGCCGGGGGTCGAGTTCCTCGGCGCTGAAGACAGGACCGGCGTATCGGCGTTACGCCTTCAGCGCGATGTGATCGCGTTCAGTCAAGAGGCCACGTTACTCGGCCAGCAACGACTCTATATTGACGGGTCACACCATGGTGACGGTTCTCGCGAGATAGCCAAGGACGCAGCTGTCGAAGTAGCCCTTGCGGCGCATCCAGCGCCACGGCGCGTGCTGTCAATCGGCCTCGGTGACGCGCAAATGGCTGCGACTGCGGTGTTGTCGCCAGTTGTCGACCAGGTTGTCGTTGTGGAATTGAACAGCAACCTTGATGGCATTCTGAGGCATACCCCACAGGGCCAGACCGTCCTCGAATCGAGCAAGCTCAATTATGTCGTCGACGATGGACGGCGGTGGCTGCTGGCAAATCCGCACGAAACGTTCGATGTCATCATGATGTTTCCGTTGCATGCGGCGCATGCGTTTAGTGGCGCCTTGTATTCCGTCGAGTTCCTTCAGATTCTTTCGGCCCATCTTCGCCCCTCGGGGATTGTCCTGTTGAGAACAGCCGATATGTTCTCGACGGCAAAAACCATCGCGACGGTTTTCCCACAGGTGATTCGCATTGATGGCAGCGTATACATCGTCAGCCAGAACAAGTTTCGGCTCGACTCGACGCGGCTGCCTTTCTCGGCCGATCAGGCTGCGAAGAGAATCGATGCAGACCGCGATGTGATTCTGGCACGTACGCAACAGGCGCGAATCAATCGCGACCTCAGCCCGAACAGTGAGTACTACGTCACGTACCCCTTCGTCTCGTCTCTGCAGACTCGCTTTCGAAGCCAGATCGCATACGCCGCAGATGACACGCGCAGTCTCGTCAACGCGCTCCTGAACGCCCCAGAAACGGAATGAGGAGCTCAGGGCGGCTCTCGTCTTGACGGCGGTGCTCTGCCGAGCATCGGAAAACTGGAAGGACCGGGACCGACGCACTATGGAACTCACATTCTCCATCGTCATACCGGCGTACAACAGGGAAGGGTTTATCCGACGCGCTGTCACGAGCTGCCTCGCAGCAGCAGCACCCAGCGATTCGAAGTCATCGTCGTAGACGATGCATCAACTGACGCAACATCGGCAATCGTGTCGGGGAATCCAGGATTCTCGGTTGCGGCTAGTCGTTCAGCCGATCAATCGTGGCGTCTCCGCTGCGCGAAACGCTGGCGTAGCGCACGCTCGAGGGGAGTGGATCATCCCACTGGACAGCGATGATGAACTCACTCCGGATGCGCTGAAATCGATGGACGCCGAGATTCGTCGAGTACCCGACGAGGTGCAGTCGCATTCGCTTCATGTGCCAGCTCGATGACGGTTCGTTGTCTCCTCTCGAACCACTCGCGCGGGAGGTATGGGATTACGCGCGCGTACTTGCGCTGGGCCGAGAAAGTCGCCGTCCACGGTCTGCAAGAGACACTCACGTGCACCCGCCGACGTGACGACATCGTCAAAACGCGAGGGTGAACATGACGCTCCAGTTTGACACGGCAGTGATATCGAGGCGATCTACCACCTGGACTTCGCGGCGCGTTTCCTGACAGCAACCAGTCCGCGTCGTGGTGCGTTTGTATCACAGTGACGCACCTGATCAGGTCTCGCGACCGAATGTCAGCCAGGGCGCTCGACGCAGGCGCCGGTCCTCGAGCGCAGTTTTCAAGTGGTGTTGGAACGACATGGCGCGGCACTGGCGAGATGGGCTCCGAGGCTGCTGGAAATGTACATGCGGGCTCTCGCGACGCAGCAGTTTCTCGCCGGTGATCGGCTCGCGGGGCTTGCGAGACGATCGGCGGCTGATTCAATTCGCGGGAGTCAAACCTCGCTGACAGCGTGGGTGATTCTGGGAGTTCGGCATTGCTCGGTCCGCGACCTCTGGCATACGTGCAGGCCGAGCACAAACGGAGGCACGCCTACTCGTTGCCGGGGGTGGCCAAGCATGACGGAGTCGTCCGGTCGTGATGCGGATACCACACGTTCCTCCGCGAGATCGCCCGCGACGTATTCGTCTGTGCGTCCTCGCGACCATCGGAAAATCGATTCAGGTTCTGTACGCCGGCAGACTCGAATACTTGAGCAGCGAACGGTTTCGAGATCACGGTTGCCTGTGCATCGTCAGAAGACGACGATGCGATTGTGGCAAGCGCGGCGTGCGGCTGAAGACGTTCCCGTTCACCCGGGCAATCACACCGTGGCAGGACCTGCGAGCGCTCTGTCAGCTGTACCGATTCTTTCGCAAGGAGCGTTTCGATCTCGTCGAAGTATCGACGCCGAAGGCTGCCCTCATCGGTTCGCTCGCCGCATGGCTGGCACGCTGTCCGCGTCACATTCACATCCTGCACGGAATGCCCTACGAGGGTAAGCGAGGGTTGCTCGGACGAATTCTTCGGGCATCCACGTCGATACCGTGCCGGCTTGCCCACGTGACGTTTGCGGTGTCGGCGTCGATGCGCGAGCGCGTGTGCGCGGATGGGCTGGCGGATCCCAGTCGCGTGCGCGTGCTGGGGGCAGGGAGCGCCAATGGCGTCGACGTGCAGGCGCTTTTCGCCAGAACGAATCGGACTGAGAGACGAGTTCCGAGCCAATCACCGTATCCCGACGGACGCCGTCGTGATTGGCTTTGTCGGAAGGCTCACTCGCGACAAGGGTGTCGAAGAACTCGTGCGCGCGTTCGTTGCCGTGCCGAGCGCAACCGGAGAGTCAGTGCTGCTGTTGATTGGTGACTACGAGCATCGCGATCGACCCGCAGACGACGTCATTCAGAACCATCGCGGCGCATCCCGTCTATTCGTCACGTCGGCTTTCAGTCCGATGTCATTCCCGGGCATGGCTGCGATGGATGTCGTCGCGCTACCGACCCACCGGGAAGGGCTCGGCAACGTGTTGTTGGAAGCCGCTGCACTCGGACTGCCGACGGTCACGACCGATGCCACCGGGCGCTCGCGATGCAATCGTGCCTGGCACTACCGGCATGCAGGTCCGGTCGGCGATGCAGAGGCACTGAGCTGAAGCACTTCTGAAGCTGGCCGCGTGATCCGGCATTGCGGGAGCAGATGGGGCGTGCCGGTCGTGCCTGGGTGTGCGCGAACTTTGATCAGCGTGACGTATGGCAGCGCCAGATACGAGAGTATCGGACTCTCGCGGCCGGGCTGTCCGGAATGCCGCCATCAACGGCACGGCGGGTCGAAACGTGAAACGCGACATTCGACGTCGATCGCTTCTGCGGTGCTGCTGCTGACGCTGTGGCCGCTGCTGATAGCCATCGCGGTCGGCGTGAAACTCTCGAGCCCGGGTCCCGTCTTGTTCCGGCAGACGCGGGTAGGACGGGAAGGCAAGCTGTTCACGCTTATCAAGTTCCGCAGCATGCACTGCTGGCCAGCCGACTCGCTGGCAACGTGGGATGAAGACCCGCGTGTGTTTCCATTAGGTCGCCTCCTGCGCGAGTACCACCTGGACGAGTTGCCGCAGATCTGGAACGTGCTGAGAGGAGACATGAGTCTCGTCGGTCCGCGGCCAACTATCCCGGAACAGGTCGCTCTCTATACAGAACGCCAGCGACATCGACTGTCCGTGCGGCCGGGAATCACCGGCCTGGCACAGGTCAGCGGCAACAATGCTCTCGAATGGCCGAAGCGGATTGAAGTGGATCTGGAATATGTCGCGCGAGTCAGTGCGCGAGCCGACCTGATGATCCTCTGGAGGACTGTCGGTACCGTACTTCGACGAGTTGGAGTATATGGGCCCGATGGAACCGTTCGTTAAGGACCATCGATGTACCACACCTCCCACGCTGCGACTGGTGTTGGTGGGAGAGGTGCGCGTCGCGGAGTTCGCGCTGAAGGGTATGGTTCGCGCGGGACATCCTCCAGTTGCTATCGTTACGACGGATATCGTCGACGTACGTGCTCGGTCCGGCATGGCCGCGACGTACTACGCTGATCTTGGCGTGCTTGCGTGCGAGAGCGGCAGCGTCGTGCGCATCGTGTCGGATCTCAATGCCGAGCCGGATGCGATTTCTTCGGCGTCGCCCGATTATGTGTTTGTCATCGGATGGCCATATCTCGTGCGCGAGGACGCGTTGTCGATTGCGCCATGCATCGGCCTCCACCCAACGAAGCTTCCATCTCGTCGCGGGGGAGCACCACTGAATTGGGCAATCCTGGACGGTGAGACCAGCGGCGCGGTCACGCTGATTCGACTCCGGAAGGGTGTCGATGATGGAGAAATCCTCGCGCAACGAGCATTCCCGATCGGAACGGACGACTACATTGGCGACGTCATCGATCGCGTTTACACGATCACTGAGGAGGTGGTCGCCGACGCTGTGCGAGATCTGGCGGGCGGGACGGCGCGTTGGACACCGCAAGATCATCGGGCTGCCACCTATACACGTCGCCGGCGCCCGGAGGACGGACGCATCTGCTGGAACGACTCGGCCACGCGAATCAGGAGTCTCGTGCGCGCAGTGTCGCATCCCTTCCCGGGGGCGTTTGCATATCTGAACGGCAACGTGCTGCGTGTCTGGCGCGCCGAAATTCCACGGGGGTACCGCGCACCGCTCGGTGCGGTGCCTGGAACGGTACTCGACGTCACGTCCGCAGGAGTGCTGGTGTCCACGATGGACAACGCGTTGCTCTTGACGGAGGTTCAGTTGACTGACAATGGCGTCGTGCTGTCGCGGGAGAGTCTGCAAAACGTCTTGGAGAGCTTTCGAGGGCGACGGGTCGAATGAAATCCAGTGGCGATGGATCAGTGCTGGTGATTGCGCCTCACCCGGATGATGAGGTCTTAGGCGTGGGCGGAACAATCGCCCGTTTTGCCGACGAGGGTCGATGCGTCAGGGTGGCTATTGTCACCAAGGGTAGCCCCGAGCATTTCGACAATGAGCTAATCGAGCTCGGACGACGGGAGGCACGCGAAGCACATCGCTTGCTAGGCGTTGCGGAAACCCTCTTCCTCGACTTGCCCGCCGCTCGACTGGATCAGATCCCACACGTCACGCTCAACGCAGCCCTGCTGCAGGTCGTCGAACAGACCAGGCCCGGAATCGTCTTCGTTCCGTTCCGCGGTGATTTGCATCGCGATCACCAGCTCGTGTTCGATTCGAGTCTCGTCGCACTGCGGCCGACGAACGGCTTGGTCGTCGACGAGATCGTGGCCTATGAGACGCTTTCCGAAACCAACTGGAATGCAGCGCGCGGCGTGACGGCTGCATTCGTTCCGGACTACTACGTCCGAATCGATGAGTATCTGGCTAAGAAGCTCAGTGGGATGGCCACCTATGCGTCCCAGCTCCACGATTTCCCCCATGAACGCTCATTGGCCGCGGTGGAGGCGCTCGCTCGCCATCGCGGCGCGACGATCGGGGCCACCGCGGCGGAGGCGTTCATGACCATCCGTCGGGTTCGCTAACGGTGCGTTCTGATTCGCCTGCGTTTCGGCGCTGGGTTGGTAACGCGTTGTCGACGGCGTGCGTTTTAGTACTCTCTGTAGCTCCGTCCGGTGCGCAAACGACTGACTACGGTGGCTATCGGCCGCACTATCAGGGGTATGGAATCGATACCCGTGGCGGCCGAGGCGGGACAGTCTGCACGGTAACGAGTCTCGCTGATACCGCCTGGCCTGCAGAGCCGCACACACTTCGCTACTGCGCGGAGACATCTAACGAACCACGATTCGTCGTTTTCGAAATCAGCGGCACGATCCAACTCAAACAGGGCCCTCTGATTGTCCGTAATCCTTTCGTCACGATTGCAGGCCAGACCGCGCCATCACCCGGAATTCTCATTCGCGGCCCCGGTTTAGTCATTGATACTCACGATGTGGTCGTGCAGCATGTGCGCGTTCGCGTCGGGAATATCCCCGAGGAACCGGTCGGTCTGTGGTTACGCGACGACGCCAATAAAGTCGTCGTCGACCACGTTTCCGTAAGCTGGTCTGTGTGGACTGCGCTGCTTGTTGGAGCGTACAGAGCGGGTCACCCGCCGGGGGAAGTGACGATCATCGACTCGATCATCGCCGAAGCACTAGGCTGTAGTGGCGTCAATACCGCCGTTCCGTGCGATCCGCGGACCTATCCCCAAGAAGGCTGGGCAAACTCACGAGGAATTGGAGTTGGCGACAAATGGGGGCATGCGCAGCCCAAAGTGACACTGCTGCGAAACATCTCCGCCCACAACAACGATCGCCATCCAGAAATCGGCGGCGGAACCCGCACCTTCATCGTCAACAACCTTATCTACAACCCGTCGCAATCACCGCTGTCGGGCATCTACTTCCAAGACGCCGGCCAACGTGGTCCGCTCTTGTCGGTCGTCCAGGGCAATCTCCTGATTCCTGGACCGACGACACCTGGCCACAACGGCTTCGTGGCGCGTGAGTTTCCTGAAGAAGGGGAGGTCCGACTCGTGAGAGTGCACCCGACGGTCAACGCCGGCTCGCGAATCTTCCTCAATGGAAACTACTACGCAAAGCACTGCGGTGGCACGGCATGTCTCAACAGCCCTGCTGCTCAGTGGATGCTCGCGAAAGACTACAAGTTCGACTGGGAACAGGTCAACGTCCGTGCCAACTCACCACCTCTCGAGCTGATGAATCTGCCACTGTCCTCTGCTCTCCCTTATACGGAGGTCGAGCGGTATCTGACAACAAACGCCGGCGCCCGGCCGCTTGATAGGGATGCCGGTCGACGCGCGGATCATCCGAGAAATCGAGGCACGGACCGGAAGCGTCCCTAACCTCACATCCGAAAAAGCCGGGTTGGGCACATCGGCCGATGGATTCCCCATTCTCGCGGAAATGAGACGGAAGCTCACGGTTCCTCGTGACCCTAACGTCGTGGTCGACAGCGTCGGTCGAACACGCATTGAGGTCTGGCTCGAGGAATTCGCCCGGCTGTTGGAGCCGGCGCACCAAAACACGAGCCTTTCGCCGACAGAGAAGGCTGACAAAGCGACCGTGCACTAGCGTCGTCTCGAACGCGACGCGATTGTGAAACCGACAATCGGATGGACGTGATGAACGGACAGGAAGCATTCTGGCTTGACTACTACGCGGGCGTTGCGAAAGCGGGGAATTCCTGGCTGGACTATTCGAACGACCGCGTTCAGGCGCAGACCTTCGGGCTCGCGCTGGATTCTGCCGGCCCAGTTCACGGTAAGCGTTGTCTGGACATCGGATGCGGCCGAGGACAGTTCAGCCGCGCGCTAGCGGCACTCGGCGCATCCAGCGTGACCGGTATCGATATTGTGCCCGAAGTAATCGCGACGCTCGAACGCGAATCCTCTCATATCCGATGGCTGTGTGGCAGCCCTAACAGCCCCGAAGTGATAAAGCAATTAGATACGTACGAGATCGTCTTCTTTCTCGAAGTACTTCAATACATCGAGTTTCCCGCCGCGCTGCGCGCAGCATGGCATCATTTGGAGCCGGGTGGGCGTCTCGTGGCGATAGCCCCTAACCCGAATTGTGCAATCGTGTCCCGGACACGGGACCGGTTCGCCGCGCGATATTCGCCTCCCGCCCTCGATGCGATCCAGTCTGAAGTGAGTGGTTGGATGGATCTCGAACATGTCGCCTACAGGGCGCTGTTCTTTGCACGCGATCAACGGACCGCTCCGTACGAGGTTTCTCCATGGCTCACGTCGGGCGGATGGAACGGCCTGGAGCCTAATCGCATTCAGTTCGTGGCAATAAAGCGCCTGTCTCAGGCTGCTGGCGCGAATGCTTCGCATGCGAGCTGATCTGATCCCAGCCATCGACGATCTGTGGACCGCCACGATCCGGCAGTTGCCACATGACGTGTACCACTTGGCCTCTTACGCGCGGCTCTGTGCGAGGTTAGAAGGAGGTGAGGCGAAAGCGTTTGTGGCCACCGAGGACGGTCACACATTGTTCGTCCCTCTCATTATTCGTACACTGCCATCACACCTGTCTGATGCACAGCCTCTTCGTGACGCGACTGTGCCCTACGGATATCCGGGACCCCTCACGGTGTTCGCTGGTGGACGAACCGCCGCACCGCCCAACGATTTTTTGTGTAGCGCAGTACAAGCAATGGTGACTCGGCTGGGACGGGAAGGAATCGTATCCGCGTTCCTTCGTCTACATCCTCTCCTTCCGCTCGATTTGGCGCCCTTGAGCCGAATCGGTTCTGTGGTTCAGTCAGGTGAGACAGTCGCTATCGATCTCGCCCTCGCAGACGACGTGTTGTGGAGGCAAATGCGCGCCAACCACCGCCGTGACGTCACGAAAGCCCGTTCACGTGGTGAAACGGCGGTAAATGATTCGAGCTGGTCGGAGTTCCGAGCATTCTTACGAGCCTATCGGGAATCGATGGAAAGAGTGGACGCCCACTCGTATTACAACTTTTCCGATGATTATTTCGACGACCTACGTTCCGCACTGGGCGACCATCTTCACCTCTGGATAGCGCGTTCTGGTTCAGAGGTGACCGCGGCAACCCTGTTTACGGAATGCAATGGGATCGTGCAGTATCACTTGGGTGGAACGTTCAATCGTTTCTTACCAATGAATCCCATCAAGCTGCTGTTCCACTGCGCCGCGACATGGTTCAAGTCTCGTGGCAATCGCTGGCTTCATCTTGGCGGCGGTGTCGGCGGTGCGCACGACTCACTCATGCACTTCAAGTTGGGCTTTTCGGCACAGACATTTCCCTTTTACACCTGCCGGATAGTACTGGACCCGACGCTGTACAACGAGCTCTCTGAACGTGCCGGCGGCTTGAGCAACAGCAGTTCGTCTTTCTTCCCGGCCTATCGGGAACCAATACGTGCCGGCCAGGTCGGTGGTTAAGCCGTCGAGCCGATCGTATCGTCCAGCCGCGCGACGGTTACAAACGTCTCACACAGAGAGGATCTATTTTCCATGAGGGCACTAATCACCGGCGGGGCAGGATTCATCGGCTCACATCTCAGCGACCGGTTGCTCGAGGCGGGACACCATGTCACATCTGTCGACGATCTATCGACGGGCCGACTCGCGAACATCGCACACTTAGAGGGCGCGCCAGGATTCCAGTTTGTGCACGAGTCGATCATGCACGAAACCGTCATGGATCGCCTGGTCAGTGAGTGCGACGTCGTCTACCACCTGGCGTCGGCTGTTGGTGTGGAATTGATCGTGAGCCGGCCCGTCGAGGTCATCGAGCGCTGCGTTCTCGGAACGGAGATCGTTCTGCGAACGGCACATCGCTACAAGAAGAAGGTGTTGCTGACGAGCACGTCTGAGATATACGGCAAGAACTCGCGAGTTCCGTTCTCGGAAGACGATGACCGCGTGCTCGGGCCGACGACGAAGAGCCGCTGGAGCTATTCGTGCGCGAAGGCGATCGACGAATTCCTCGCGCTCGCGTATCAGAAGGAAAAGAAGCTCCCGATCGTCATCGTGCGCCTGTTCAACACGGTGGGCCCGCGACAGACGGGGCAGTACGGGATGGTGGTCCCCCGCTTCGTGCAGCAAGCGTTGAGCGGACAGCCGCTGACGGTCTATGGCGAAGGATCACAGCAGCGCTGTTTCGGTTACGTCGGCGACATCGTGGGAGCCTTGGTGGCGTTGATGGAGCACCCCGGCGCTGTGGGTCAAATCTTCAATATCGGGAACACCGAGGAGGTCAGCATTCTTCAGCTCGCCAGGCGCGTCATCGAACTCACGGGTAGCACGTCGCAGATTCAGCTCGTGCCGTACGACCTGGCCTACGAGGCGGGGTTCGAGGATATGGCGCGACGCATTCCGGATCTGACGCGCGTGACCTCGCTTATTGGCTACCAGCCGAAGGTCGGTCTTGACGAGACGATCCGTCGAATCGCTGCTCACTTGCGCGCGGCAAATTCCGTAGAAGTGGTCAGCACCTAACGCTCACGGGTCACTGCCTGACTTCCAGGCGTTTCGGTTTGCCAACGCAGCGTCGCGTCGCGAACGGTCTCATAGAAGTTCCGGCGGCGAGGTCGCAGCATAGCGGCATGGTAAGCGCGAGCTTTCAGCAGGTTCTCCTGTGAGAGCCGTGCGAGCCGATCGGGATCGGTGAGAACCTCGAGGATTTTGTCGGCGAGAGGCACAGCCGCTCCGATCGGTACTCGTTCCGCCGGCGACAACAGCGCGGCAATCCCTCCTGCATTCGAGCCCACACAAGGAAGTCCCCGCGCCATTGCCTCGATGAGCGCGCGAGGTAAGCCCTCTGTGCGAGAGACGAGGACAAAGAGATCCGCGCTATCCAGTTCCTTCCTGATCATCTCACCGGGCGGAAGATGCCCCACAAAGCGGACGTTGCGGTCAAGGCCGGATTGAGCTGCACGTGCCGTCCATTTCTCGTCGATATTTCCCGTCGCCAACCCAGGTCAACTGGAGGCTCGCGCCTCTGCGAATCGCGAGCGCGAGAGCATCGAGGAGCACGTCCGGACCCTTGTACATTGCCTCGAGGGAACCGACACACACCAGCCGCGATGTCTCGAGCAAGGCCCGACGCGGACGCGACGTCGATACGAAGGCGGCATCGGGAAGGTCAATACTGGAGTAGTCCGTGACGTGCGTAGCTCTGGGTGCAGGATAGAGTTCAGGCAACAAATGGGAAGTGACATATGCGACCGCGGATGCGCGCGCGCATTGACGCCGCAGGACCCACGGCAGCACGTGCCGCAAAATAGGCCGCAACACCGACCGGATGGCTCCAGGCGCGAACGTTTCGCCCGGATCGCCGACAACCTCTATGCCAAAGGGACGACCCGTGTTGCCGATCCTGCCTGTCACCAATCCTGACATTGGCCCGGGAGCACGAACGATCAGCGCATCGTCAGCTCGTATGGCACGTCGAGCAGCAAGACGAAGTGACGGATACTTTCGAAGGTACTCCCATGGTCCCAGATAGTACGGCAGCGGCGAAAAGCTCACGTTCGGGCCGTCGGCGCGAACGCCGCCGGTCGGGATCGTCGAGACGTCTCTCACACGCGCCAGAACGCACACCTCGTCAAACACATCGAGATACCGACGCCAGAATTCGTACTTCGCCCAGGCGACATTCCAATGCACTCCGTCAGGCGTGCGATCGAAACGCGATTCAGTGGCCACGAGCACTCTCATGATCACGCCTCAAATGCGTCCAGCTGAGTCGCCGGCGCCGCGGACGGCGATTGTAGCCCATGCGTCACCACGAGTGCCCTGATCTCTTCTTGTTTTCCACGTCACCACGATGCGTAAATCCTTCAGCGACGTCTTTCGTCATCCGATCACGCATGCGCCACTCGGTTTGGAGGTTGGAGAGACCACCGGCGACGAAGTGATCACCGGCGTCTTACGATCCTCCGAAGACGAGTTCCCAATTGTCAACTCCATCGCGCGTTTCGTACCGGCGGCCAACTACGCAGAGAGTTTCGGCCGTCAGTGGCTGGAGTATTCCACGACGCAACTGGATTCGCGTGCGAACTGGAACGAGAGCAGGCGCCGGTTGTTCGAAGGGACTCAATGGCCCGAAGACCTGCACGGACAGCGGGTACTCGAAGCCGGCGCTGGAATGGGCCGTTTCACCGAGGTGCTGGCGCAAACCGGAGCATCAATCTGCAGCTTCGATCTGAGTCGATCGATCGAAGCGGGCTACGAAAACAATCAACGCTTCTCCAACGTCTTGTTCGCACAGGCGGATATCCTCAGCCCGCCCTTCGAGCTCGCCAGCTTCGACAAGTACTCTGTGTCGGCGTTCTCCAGCACTGTCCGTCGCCGCGAAACGCATTCCTCAGTCTTTGTCGATTCGTAAAGCCTGGAGGCGAAATATTCATCGATATCTACCATCTCCACTGGCGTTGCTTCTTCATGGGAAAGTACTACTTGAGGCCGCTGACACGACGGTTGCCGCTTCCCCTCCTGCGCACGCTGGTGCGCTATCACGTGGGCTGGGTGTATCCGACTACGGGGGTTCTCCACAAATTACTGGGTCGGCCTGGCCGGGTCGCTTCAACGGTTCTCTCTGTAGCCGACTATCGGGGGGTTTTTGACCTCGAAGATTCGAAACTCAAAGAGCTCGCCCTGCTCGATACGTTTGGACGCGCTTTCGCCGGCGTACGACCGTCCCGCCACCGCAGGAATGGTTCGCCGCTGGTTCGAATCCGCCGGATTCGAGGACGTGCAATTGAGTTGTGCGGGCAGTTGGGTCAAAGCGAAGGGCAGGAGGCCACGGAGCTGATCGAATGGAGCCGCCTCCCTGCCGATGCGAGGGTGCGGCTCACAAGTTGTCCGTGGCGATGCGATCTACTGCGTGCTGAAACGCAGGTTCTGCGGCGCCGGCGGCGGCGTTTGAACGGCGTTTGCGTTTGCGGGCTCGAGCTGGCGCGCAAGCGTTTCGAGCCACGCCTCGATTCGAGTGCGCCCTACGTGATCGACAACCTCGTTAGGGTTGGCGGGAACACTCAGCGCTCGCGTGTTCACCGAGAGGATTGGAAATCCGTCGCTTGTCGTCCCGGCGCCAGCTTTTTCTGCCGGATTGTTCGGCACGCTGCCTGTCCGCGACGCGATCTCCTGGATCATTCGAGCGTCCACCGCGTCGCGATCGACCGGACGCGCACCGGCATTCGCCATGACGAAGCTCTCGACCTCCGTGTAGGGGCGGGCTGACGACAAAGGCAGCGTTGCGACCGAGAACGGTGGCGTTGTCGCTCTAACGTTGACGCCCTCCCAATCCATCTTGTAGTCCTTTGCGAGCAACCACTGGGCAGCCGTGCTCGCGAGGCACGCCGTGCCTCCGCAATCGTCTGCGTAGTAGTTCCCGTTGAGATAGATTTGTGAGCCCGACTTGACAGTCGGGTGCACCCTCACCATTTTGACCTTGCCCTCTTCGCGATACTCCCGTGCGACGTAACCGTTATGTCCTGGCGTCGTCGGGCCTGGGATCAAGACGTTGCTTTGAGCCACAGACCGAAGTGGCCCTGCGTCACCCGCATCCTGATAGTAGAAAACTGAGAGAGGCGTTTGGGACGGGTTATAGATCAGATTGTTGACGAGGAGCGTCTGCGTTCCACCGCCGATTTCGGGATGACGATCATTGTTGTTGGCAGAAATATTCCGCAGCAATGTCACCTTCGGCTGCGCATGGCCCCACCTGTCTCCAACTCCGATGCCTCGCGAGTTCGCCCAGCCCTGCCGAGGGTACGTATTTGGATCGCAAGGAATGGAGGAGTTCACGCTGCTACAGGCCAGCGCCTCGGCGATCACCGAGTCAATGATGGTTATCTCCCCCGGCGGGTGGCCTGGCGTCTGAGCGAGAATGAGCAGTGACGTCCAAATGGACCAACTCAGTGATACGTGATCAACGACCACCCTCGTCGCATCGTCTCGAATCCACAGTGCGGCGGGGTCGCCGGCAATTGCCCCGACGCGAATGCGCACGTGCTGCATGACGACGTCATGCGTGTCGATGACGACGCCGGGGCCGCGGATCACGATACCCGGTGAAGGCGCTGTCTGACCCGCGATCGTGATGTACGGGTTTCTCACGTACAGCTGACCCTGTACGAGTCTGATCGTGCCGCTGATCTCGAAGACCACGAACCGTGGCCCCTGGGTGTCTTCAACGCAATACCGCAGTGTGCCGGGAGCGGCTGGCCACGCTGAATCACTCAGGCTCGTCACTCGGCAAACCGAGCCTCCTCGTCCACCTGCCGTCTCGACGCCGTTGCCCTGGTAATGGGGACGATAGCCGCCGTAGTCAGTCGACTGCGCAATCGCTATCGAGCCACCAAGCGTGACGAACGCCGTGATCCCACAGGCGCACAAGAACCGATGAAGCATTGAGTTGAATCGCAAGCGCACTACTACCCCCAGAAAACACGAGGTTGACAGAAAGGAGAACGCCTGCATGGTTCCGCAAGAAACACTCCACAAGAAGAAGGGCGTCACTGTGTTCCTTAGGTGCACAACACGTCCCAAATCAGCACTCGGATCGGAGCGGTGACGCACAGGTCGCAATGACAAATCCGACAGTGCGCGTCGAATTTTCGTCATGCGCGCCCAGGGCTGGAACACGCGTCGGGATCAAGTGAACGAAAGGGACTGCTTCTGACAATCCTGCGCGTGGGGCCGCAAGCGTGTCTTCAGAGCTGCGAATGAGGTTGAAGGTGAGTGTAAGAACTGCGTCCTCGACCATTTCCACGACAGCTGAAATCGATGGATGCGCCGAATTGCACGAATTTGTGAAGGGTTTTCGTGTTTTGCCGAATTGGCTCCTCAATTGCTGGGTGACCGCCACGCGCGCGTTTAATGGCGCGTAATTCCAGACAAACGACTTAGTTGAACAGTGACGTGGTGCCTCGCTCGCTCCCCGTGAGCACCGGCTTTCGTCGCGCGGTTCAGGGAGTGAAATACGTGACTGTCGATTTACGCCTAGGCTCGAAGCAAGTCGGAACAGTGCTGGTCGCCATTCTCTTCTGCGGCTCGATTACTGCTGCACAATCGGTCGACTACGGGGGCTATCGACCCCACTATCAGGGCTACGGGGTTAACACTCCTGCCGGGCGCGGAGGCGCCGTCTGCAGGGTTACCAGTCTGAGCGACAGCGCGTGGCCAGCCGCAACCCGGCACCATACGCTACTGCATCGAAACGTCCGGCCCGAGGTTCGTCATCTTCGAGACTAGCGGCACGATTACCCTGGTGCACGGAGAGTTGACCGTCAAGAACCCATTCCTCACCATTGCCGGTCAGACCGCACCGTCACCGGGAATCCTGATCCGGGGCCCCGGCCTTGTCATCGACACGCATGATGTCGTGGTGCAGCATCTGCGCTTGCGCGTCGGCAACCTGCCGAACGAACCGGCTGGCCTCTGGCTACGAAATGACGCGAATGGCGTGGTTATCGACCATGTTTCGGTGAGCTGGGCGGTCTGGACGAGCCTCATGGTCGGCGCGTACGACCGCCGGCCATCCACCTGGCGACGTCACGATCGTGGACTCGATTGTCTCGGAAGCGTTGGCCTGCAGTGGAGTCAACACCCTCGTTCCATGTGATCCGGCACGATACCCCGGTGCCGGTTGGTCCAACTCCAAGGCAATCGGAATAGGTGACGCATGGAACCACGCGGCTCCCAAAGTGACGCTGCTGCGAAACATCTCTGCGCATAACAACGATCGGCATCCCGAAATCGGTGGCGAAACGCAGACGTTCCTCGTGAACAATCTGATTTACAACCCGTCGCAAACACCGCTCTCGAGCTTTTACTATCACAACCTCCTCAGCCGGGGACCGTCACTGTCGGTTGTGCAAGGTAACGTGTTGATTCCCGGCCCCACCACACCGGGCAACAACGGGTACGTCCCGAAGGAATACGCCGAAGATGGCGATGTCATGCTCGTGAGGATTCATCCGTCGATTAATCCGTCATCGCAGCTCTATCTTGCTGGGAACTACGAGGAGAAGCACTGCCCCAACGGTGCATGCCTGGCGAGTTCGACTGCGCAGTGGATGCTGGCCAAGGACTTTGCGTTAGATTGGTTCGGTATCAACGTCAGAGCCGCCTCGCCACCGATTCAACTGGCGAACCTGCCGCTCTCATCGACGCTGCCTTACACCGAGGTCGAAGGATACCTCCTGGCAAACGCCGGGGCGCGCCCGGCAGATCGAGATGCGACCGACACTCGGTTAATAAGCGAGATTATTTCGCGCACGGGAAGGGTGCCGAATCTGTACGTCCGAGAAGGCCGGACCCGGTACAAGCGCGGACGGATTTCCGATTCTTGCCTCCAACACACGACCCTTGGCTGTACCAAGCCAGCCCAATGATGTTGTCGATGCGGTCGGGCGCACCCGAATCGAGGCATGGCTCGAAAATTTCGCTCGCGAGCTCGAGCCGGGAACCGGCAGCGTTTCGTCGCGAAGCCCGGGGGCGCCAACAAGCATTCGGGTCCAGTCCAGCAACTAGCCAAAGCTCCGCGCGCGAGTGACCTGAGACTTGAGCGCGGAGCTCGCCGGTACATACGCTCGCTCGTTCCTGGCGCTCAGTAAGCGCACCCCAGCCGCAATTGTGTATGGCTTTCCAGCCGGAATTTCGTCAGAATGGTTGAGCGATCCAGTGCGCAGCCAGCGCGTGCGAAGGTTATCGCCGTGGGTTCCTCAATGTGCACACAGACTCCCGACGAAGCGGCGGCGAGTGGGTTCGCTCGCTCGCGACGCAGGGAACTGCGACGAGTAGCATCGCTCGTCACTGCCTTACTGTTGACGCTTACGACCTTCGTCAACAGTCAATCCGTCGACTACGGCGGTTATCGTCCACACTACCAAGGCTACGGCGTGAACACCCCCGGTGGGCGGGGAGGCGGGGTGTGTCGAGTCACCAGCCTGGATGACCCGGCGCCCGTCGCTGTGGGTACCTTGCGCTACTGCGCCGAATGGCTCTCCGGACCCCGCTTCGTCGTATTCGAGATCAGCGGAACCATCAACCTGACACAGGGGCCACTGTTCATCCGGAACCCGTTTATCACGATCGCTGGTCAAACAGCACCGTCGCCAGGAATCCTCATCCGAGGACCTGGAGTCGTCATCGACACCGACGATGTCGTGATGCAGCATGTTCGAGTTCGCGTTGGCAACCTCAATAACGAGCCTGTTGCCGTCTGGATTCGAAACGATGCGAATAATGTGGTCCTCGATCACGCGTCCGTGAGCTGGTCAGTGTGGACGGCCGTCTTGGTCGGAGCTGGAGAGGCGGGCCATCCTCCCGGTGAGATCGCGATTCTCGATTCGATCATCGCTGAATCGCTCGGGTGTAGCTTCGTGAACCGCGCCGTCCCTTGCGATCCCGCTGACTATCCCGCCAGAGGTTACAGTAACTCGCGCGCGATAGGTATCGGTGATGGCGTGGCACAACTCGACACCGAAGGTGACGTTGCTGCGTAACATCTCGGCGAACAACAACGATCGCCACCCCGAGATCGGCGGCAGTACCTCACACGATCCTCGTCAACAATCTCATCTACAATCCGTCGCAGACGCCACTTTCAGCCATCTACTATCAGGATGGCCACCAGGCCGGCCCACTGCTATCAGTCGCAAAAGGCAACCTCCTCATCCCGGGGCCCACGACGCCTGGCTACGGCGGTTATGTTCCGTTCGAGTTCAAAGAAGAGGGGCCTGTCAGCCTGGTGCGCCTTCTACCCAATCTCCACCCGAGCAGCAGAATCTACCTCGAGGACAATTACTACGAGGCAAACTGCGAGAACGGTGCCTGTTTGACCAGCACCGAGGCTCAGTGGATGCTGGCCAAGGACTACATGGCGGACTGGAACGGGATCAGCGTTCGTGCTTCGGCGCCTCCACTCGAATTGGCCAATCTGCCGCTCGCCAGCGCCTTGCCGGTTGGGCTGGTTGAAGCCTATGTCAAAGCAAACGCCGGCGCGCGGCCACTCGACCGGGATGTCGTAGACGCACGAATCATCAACGACATCACGACGCGAACGGGCTTCGTGCCCAACAACCCGTCAGAAGTAGCTGGAGACGGCACGACCGACGACGGATTTCCGATGCTGAACGTAAACTGGCGGCCGTTGACGATTCCCTCCAACCCCAACGCTGTCGTCGATGGCATTGGACGAACCCGCATCGAGGCGTGGCTCGAAATGCTCGCTCGCGAGCTTGAACCGGCGCACCTGCCTTAACGAATGACGGTCGCTCGGCTTCGTGAATCATGACGCTCACGAGGAACGAGATCCTTCAGCTCGTTGATTCAAAGCCGTGGTTCCATCGCTTCACGCTCGTCGACGGTATTACCACCAGCGGCCTCTATTCTGTTGACGCTCACGCCTGGGTAGTCCTAATCTCGCCTGCCTGGAAGAATGGATGAAGACGGCCGGATTACAGATCGAGTCTCGCAGGTGCGACGCAACGAGGAACGGGATCAACGTGGCAGTGAAAGCTGGAGAGCTGCGTCCCGAGCATCCGATGGTGGAAGATATCGCGACGATCTTGCACCGCGCAAAGATGGCGAGAGCCCAACGTGAACGGGAGCAGCTCACGACTTGGCGGAGCATTGTGTCGCGCTCGCTGGACCGATGCCTGGCCCCTCTCGGTCTGAGACGGACCGGATACAGGATTACGCGCGCGCGGCGCTGAGCGAATGTCCACGGCCATCAGCGAGTCGCGCTCCGGGCAGTGGAAGATGCTCGGCTTCCTTACTCGATGTATCGTGCCTCCGTATCGGCCTGAGAAGCCACCCTCACGGAGAGTAGCGATCGTCGTCCCGCTCTCGGATCGCCTCGAGTACCTACCCGAGGAGGAGCTGTCGCTGCGCCAGCTCTCTCGCTTCCTCGCGTCCTACGACAAGTTCTTCGTCGCTCCGTGGGAAGTGAAACGCGAGGGCTTCAGGACCGTGATATTTCCTCGCAAGTTCTTCGGCTCCGCTGGAGCGCACACGCGGATGGTTTCGTGGCCGGGTTTCTATCGGCGGTTCGAGGACTACGAGTACGTTCTGATCTATCACCTCGATAGCCTGGTCTTATCCGATCAACTGCTGGAGTGGTGCGATGCAGGATGGGACTTTATTGGCGCGCCGTGGCTTCCGGGGCCTGACACACCATGGGTGAAGAATGCCGCAGTGGGAAATGGTGGCTTCGCACTCATGAACGTCGCCAACTCGCTGCGTGTACTGCACAATCGGTATCGTGACGATCCGAAGAGCTATTGGTCCGAGTTGATGATCCGGCACGGTCACCTGCTGGCTCCTTTATTTGGCTTTCTGGGATTTTTGGGGCGTTACTTCAAGCGGTCGAGACTCCTCAAACGGCCTCTCGAATTCTGGGAGCGCAGCCAGCATCCGGATCGATACGGCCTGAACAACGACTTTTTCTGGGCGACTCAGGCCGTCAAGTATTTGCCCAGCTTCAGGGTGGCCACGGTCGAAGAGGCCTTGAAATTCGCCTTCGAGGGCGCGCCGCGCAAGTGCTTCGAGATGAACGGTCGCCGACTTCCATTCGGCTGCCACGCATGGGCCAGGTACGACCGGGCGTTCTGGGAGCCGTTTCTGGTGAGTGCGGACGAGCCCGCCTCGCTCCGGCAGGCGAGGTAGGGCAGCTCCCTTGCCCACTTTTGCTGAGTGCGAGGTGCAGCGCCCTATC
This sequence comes from uncultured Acidobacteriota bacterium, assembly GCA_963772955.1. Classification (GTDB taxonomy): domain Bacteria; phylum Acidobacteriota; class Vicinamibacteria; order Vicinamibacterales; family UBA2999; genus Gp6-AA40. Next base: position 225,757 of record CAVYZF010000005.1, read on the forward strand.
GACGTACTGGCAGCGGCCGATACGATGAGTACACATGGTCATCGAACCGTGGATCGTCCGGACGGCTCTTGTCGTGGCGGCGATCAACCTTGTCAACGTGGTGTTGTTCCTCGTCGCCCGCAGGCTGCAGAGTAGAGCAACGTCTGCAACACGCAACGCTGACAAATCTGTCATCGTCTCTCCCGCGGTGGCCCGGCCTTCCACGGCTGCATACGCGGCCGCAAGTGACACTCAGATTCGTCGACTGGCGTCGTAGTCACGATCTGCCCGCAACTGCGCGCTCTCTCGAGACAGTCACGGAATAACGACAAAACGCGCCCAGGGCGGTGCCCGAGGCGCAATAGAATGAGAGCTCGCTTCACACGCCAATGCGAGCGGAATCGCGGAACGGGTGCGCGATCTCACGGCCATGGCGACAACGTTAGGCACGCGTTCTTGCTCGACTGACGTGGAGAATTTCGCGAACGCAGTTCCCTCGAGGCGCACACATGAGTCGAATTGACGAAGCATTGAGACGCGTGATGGCGGACGGTACTGCCGAACCGGAAAAGGCGGGCGCGGTCATCGAGGAATACCCGAACGAACACCGACAGGTTGTCGACGGTAACACCCGTTTGCTCGGTACCTCCGAACACGATGCCGCGCCTCTCTCGGCCGCGACATTGGGAGTGGAGCTGCCTGCTGGACTGTTGCGTCACTACCAGAGGGTTGCGGGCGTCATTCAGGACGTTGGCGCCAGAAACCCATTGAAAACAGTTGCAATCGCAAGCGCGGCCTCTGGTGAAGGCAAGACGACGACCTTACTCGGCCTTGCATTAGCGTTGACCCGGGCGAATTCAAGCCGTGTTCTATTGGTCGATGCGAATTTGTATCAGCCGGGGTTGCACGACGCGATTCACATCCAGCAGGGTCCGGGAGTGGTCGACGTCCTCTCCGGCGAGCGTCACAAGGCGCTTCCTGTCGTTCTCCATCCTTCGCTGCACGTTCTGCTCGCGGGCCGCGCGTCGACGAACCCGCCCGCCGATCTCGGATCCGAAAAGTTGCGCGCGCTGCTTCAACGATGTGCGGCTCACTATGATTGGGTGTTGGTCGATACACCTGCAGCGGCCCAGCTGCAGGACGAGGCTGACGTGCTCGGGAGACTGACGGACGGGGTCGTTTTCGTGATCGGAGCAACCACACCGTTTGCTGTCGCCGAGCGAGCGATGACGAAAATTGGGGCAGGCCGAATTCTGGCGACAGTGCTCGATGGTTTAGCGGATCCACTCTGAGAGTCGTGTCACATGATCTCGCAGCGCACGGCCTCGCGGATCGGTTTCCTCCGGCTCCACGCCGCCTGACAGGCTCGATCGGTGATGTCGAAGGCTGGTTCGGATACGCCGCGGCCGACGCAGGCCGTGATTCTCGCCGGCGGCCGTGGCTCGCGGTTGGGACCGTACACCGATACGCGGCCGAAACCGATGGTGGAATTGCACGGGCGCCCGTTCCTCGAATATCTCGTCGAGATGGTCCGGCAGCAGGGTTTTCGCGACGTGTTGCTTCTGTTGGGGTACCTCGCGCACGTCGTCCAGGACCATTTCGGCGATGGCCGCCGATTTGGTGTTCGCATCAGCTATTCCGTCACCGCGCCGGAGGATCTGACGACGAAGCGGCTGCTCGCCGCGCGCGATCAACTCGATCCATTCTTCTTGTTGATGTACTGCGACAACTACTGGCCGATGCCGTTCGACCGGCTGTGGAACCAGTATCTGGTCTCAGGCGCGTTGGCACTTACGACCGTGTACAGCAACAAGGACGGGTACTCGAGAGACTCCGTGAAAGTCGGTCCCGATAGCTTCATGGAGATCTTCGACCGCAGTCGAACGACTCCTGGTCTCAAGGGTGTCGAGATTAGCTACGCCATTCTGAGGCGAGACCTTCTCGACCGCCTGTCCGATCCGGATCTGCTCATCGAAGAAGCGCTCTATCCCCAATTGACTCGCGAACGGCAATTGGTGGCGCACGTGACGGACCATCGATACTACAGTGTCGATTCTCCCGAGTGCCTTCCGCTCACAGAGACGTTTCTCGCCAGGCATCCCGCCGTCATCGTGGACCGCGATGGCGTTCTCAATCGCCGGCCGCCCACCGGCCACTGCGTGCGCGAGGTCGCGGAGTTCGAATGGCTGCCTGGATCGCTCGAGGCACTTCGCGCATTCCACGAGGCTGGCTACCGCGTGATCGTGGCGTCGAATCAGGCGGGCGTGGCACGCGGACAGCTGACGACCGAGTCGCTGCGCGCCATTCACACCCGCATGGAAGCGGAAGCGCGTGCCGCTGGCGGCGCGATCGATGCGATTTATTACTGCCCCCACGACTGGGATGCGGGCTGCGAGTGTCGCAAACCGAAGCCCGGCCTCCTCTTCCAGGCTCAGCGAGATTTTTCGCTGGATTTGACGCGCACCTACTTTCTTGCAGACGACGAAGAGGACCTGCAGGCCGCCGCGGCCGCCGCGGCTCCCAGTCTTCTCGTGACCCCGGAGCAGTCCCTGCTCGTGCATGCAAACCATCTTCTGATGTCGCAATCACGCGCCTGACTTGTCACGACACGCCTGACGACGTGGTAAGACAGTGAACATGATGTCGGCTACCGTTCAATCGACTGACTCTGTGGGACCGCACGAAACGCTCGGGGACCGAATGCACGCGCTTGCGGCGCGGCTCTATCCCATTTGTCGCAGTATCACGGGTAACGGCGTCCGTCAGAGCCTGCGGATACTCAGCGAGATGATCCCGCTCGAACTGCACGAGGTGCCGTCCGGAACGTCTGTCTTCGATTGGACCGTTCCACGTGAATGGAATATTCGCGACGCGTACGTGGCAAACGCACGCGGTGAGCGCGTGATCGACTTCCGGCGCCACAACCTGCATGTCGTACAGTACAGCGCTCCCGTGCGTGCCCGAATGACCCTCGACGACCTGCGCAGCAGGTTGTTCTCGATACCTGAGCGACCCAACTCGATCCCTTACCGGACTTCTTACTACAAGGAGACATGGGGATTTTGCCTGACCGACACGCAGCTTCGCGCGCTGCAGCCAGGTGAGTACGAGGTCGTCATCGATGCTTCCCTCACGGACGGAAGCCTCACCTATGGTGAACTCTTCCTCGCGGGCGAAACGGACGAGGAGGTGCTGTTCCATGCTCATTGTTGTCATCCGTCACTCGCCAACGACAACCTCTCGGGCCTTGTCGTCGCGGCTTTCCTCGCTGACACGCTTGCGAAGACAGATCGCCGCTACTCATACCGGTTCCTGTTTCTCCCCGGAACGGTAGGTCCGATTACATGGCTCGCGCGCAATGAACACCGGGTGAGCCGTATCCGGCATGGTCTGGTGTTGAGCGGGATCGGCGACGCCGGTTCGTTCACGTACAAACGTTCGCGACGGAGCGACGCACCAATCGATCGCGCGATGCAGCATCTGCTGACATCCGTGGCTGGGACTGCTCAGATCTGCGACTTCGATCCATACGGATACGATGAACGGCAGGTACCGTTCTCCGGGATTCAATCTTCCCGTTGGTTGTTTGATGCGCACACCGCACGGAACATACCCCGAGTACCACACGTCGGACGACAACCTCGATTTTCTACGACCAGACAGCCTCGAAGAGTCCCTGCGACTGTTGGTCGATCTCGTCCATCTCCTCGAACGCGATCGACGATGCGTGAATCTGTCGCCGAAGGGAGAGCCACAACTGGGGAAGCGAGGGTTGTATCGTTCCACAGGCGGAACGGGCGTCGATGCTCGACACATGGCGCTGCTCTGGGTGCTGAACTTGTCTGACGGCTCGTTCTCCTTGCTCGATATTGCGGATCGAGCGCGTCTCCCATTCCGATTGATCGAGGAGGCGGCGTCTGAGCTCGAGAAAGCAGGATTACTGAGCCGTGATCTGGAGCGCGATCACCGGTGACAATGGACGAACACCGCAAGCTGCGTTGTGGGGTGATCGGTACCGGTAACTTCGCCGACGTCTGCCACATTCCCGAGCTGAAGGCGCATCCGCACGCGGAAGTCGTCGCAATCGCTGGCGGACGGGCGCGTGCGGAAGCACTCGCGAAAAAGCACGGGATTCCCGATGTGCACGACGACTACCGTGTGTTGTGCGCGCGCGACGACATCGATGCAGTCACGATCGCCACGCGGACGGTCGATCACAAAAGCCAGGCGCTCTCGGCGTTCGATCGAGGCAAGCACGTCTTCTGCGAAAAACCGCTTGGCCTCGATTTGCAGCAGGCACAGGAGATGACGCGGGCGGCACGGGCCAGCGGGCGAGTGCATCACGTCGGCTTCGTATTTCGATACAACTTTGGCGTGCGCGAGCTGCGTCGGCGCGTCGCCGGTGGAGAAATCGGACAGCCGTTCCTGCTTCGGGTGCAATACGACAATTGGGATGGACTCACACGCGATTGGCGCGCCGGTTGGATAGATCGGCGTGATCTTGCCGGCGCCGGCATGCTGTTCCATCTTGGCTCGCACCTGTTCGATCTCGCCGCACACGTACTGGGACCGATCGAGAGCGCGGTCGGCTTCACACATCTGGTTCCCCGCACCCGCCCTGACCCGACCGGTGCAGCGGTCGTCGTTGAAACGGAGGATCTTTTCAGCGCATGGCTACGGCTGGCACATGGCGCTTACGGTCAGATCTTCGTGAGTCGCACGACGCCGTCTTTTACACCGAACGGGCACCTGGAGGTGGTTGGCACTCGAGGTGCCTTGAAGGCAGCGTTGAGCCGGGGGGCCTGGGATTCCCTGCAGCGCTCGTGTCCGGACTCGCCGGAGTGGGTGGACGTGCCGTTGCCGCTCGAGGCCGCAGACAAGAAGCCCCATTCGCTGGGCTTCATGATGCGCAGTTTCGTGGATGCGTGTCGGCGTGGTGCAAGCGATCTGGATGTGGATGGCACGTTCGACGCCGGACTGACCGCGCAGCACGCAATGGCAGCGATGCTCGAGAGCGAAACGCAACGCCGCTGGGTGGACTTGAGCGAGCTCTAGATCGCGAAGCGTACGGCGCGCACACAGAGTCGGTATCACCGCGTGTCCACGCCTTCAATTAACCACCCATTGCGTTGTCTTTCGAGCCGGAACGTCCATTCGCGCTGCTCCACGCGCGGCGTGCGACTTCCGATGCGAGGTACATACCGTACGGCGCCGCCGCAGACTGCTGCCGCTTTTATTGTGTTGACGTCAATCCGGCAACTCTGGAACGAGACGTTCTGCTCGGAGAGGCTTTCGAACGCGCGCTCGAGCGCTCGTCGATTCACCCCGGGCCACGCATCCTGAATGCCGCGGGCATCCAGTGCGTTGTTCGCGTTACGGTAGCGCTCGAGCACCTGACGGATCGTGCCTCTTTCAATGTCGAGCGTCGATGACGCTGTCGCCGGGTTCGGCGGTGTCGTCGTCGTCGTGGGTGTCGGTGTTGAGAGTGCCGCACTCGCACCCGTGATCGAACCGTTGATCGGCGCTGGCGTGCTGTTCGCGGGTGCCGAGGCCGGAGTTGCCGCTGCGACAGTTGGAGGCGTGGCAGTGGTTGCGGCGCCAGGCAGTGATAGTGCGGCGACCGTTGATGGCGTCGACGTTGATGCTGCCACGAACGGGGCCACAACGGGTTGCGGCTGAGGATCTGCGTCGTCCCTTGTCGTCGCTGCATCAGGTGCAGCTGCCGCTGCAGGGTTCGCAGCAGCGGTGTTCACCGGGACTGGAACAGATCGCGTTAGTGGTGCGGGGAGCGGTAACGATTGCCGTGGCGGGTCTGCTGGCCTGGTTTCGCGTGCAGAGGGCGCGGCCGCCGCGGGTGCGTCACGCAGAGCTATGGGCGGCGACGCAGCAACGAGGTCCGCAGTGCGGCTTTCCTCGACCGGCCGCCTCGCTGTCTCTTGCTCCGGCGATGCGGCAGGGTCAACGACGATGGCAGTCGCGTCCAGTGCTTCTCGCGCGCGTGGAGTTTCCGGTGCGTCGTTGCGCGTCGGAAGAGGCTGCTTAGCTGACTGCTCCACGATAAGCTGTGGGAGGGGCAGGAGCACACCGGCAATCAAGATCAGAGTCGCGAGCGCGACCGCGGCATACAGGTACGCGGGAATGCGAGGCCTCCGGATCGGGAGGACGACGGGCGGCCGGAGGGGCGGCGCCGTGACCGTTTGGGGCCTCGCCAGGATCGTGCTGGCCGCCGGCCGCTCGATTGTTGTTGGTGTCCCGGGTTCGACCGTGGCGCTTGCTGCGAAGTCGGCCAACGCCGGGGGGGGCGCTGCGACTCCGTTGGGTTTTCTGTTCGCTTCCTCGGGATCAAACGCGTCAAGCGCCGCCGATCCTGCAAGGAACACGTGAGTGAGCTGCCGTAGCTTCGCAGCGTTCAGGTCCTCGGAGGTTGCCTCGCCGGCGATTGCACTCGCACGACGCGAGCTATCATCGTTGCGCTGGCTCGAGTCGAACTCGCTGAGCGCATCCGGTTTGTCCGAACGTGACCCGAGGGATGGCGCCTTGATCATGGGCCTGCGACCCTCACCCTCCAAACGCATAATCGAAGGTAATCGTTGGCACCCAATTGGCCTTTAGACCGACGTTGGTCAACGGCTGCAAGACATTGGCCGTCACCAGGAACGCGCTGCCGACGTTCCACTTGAAGCCGACCACAGCGACGATGCTATCAACAGTTTCTTCGACCGCTGTCAATCTGATCGTTTGAACTCCGATAAGCCGGGGATGCGGTTGAGTTGAGGAGATAAGTTGCCCCAGACCATCGATTCGCCGTCCCAACACCTCCCCTACGATGGTGAATCGTGCTGAGGGGGCGGCTGTCAGCGCTGCGCCGTAGCTGAGCGTATCTGCGATCCCGCCGAACGAGTACCCAACCTCGCCGTGCACACCGACGTAATCGCCGTCGTACGAAGCGATCACACGCGGCACAAAGCTGGCTTCGCCCGTACCCAGCAGGTTCTCCTCGTCCCCAGTTGGTAACCTCGCTTCGCCACCGAATGCGAGACCACTGGCACCGCTGCGCACCACGTTATACTTCGCGCGAAGAACGATGTCACCGAGCCCTGAAGCCTGGGCCGTGGCAGTCGCCTGAGTAAACGCGGTCCCGCGATACGTATCGAGTCGCTGACCCACCAGACTGACGCGCGTGACGGGGATCGCGGCGCCGACGTCAAAGCGATCGGTCACACCGAGATTGCCGGTCAGGGTCACCGTGTCCGTGCGCATTTCCAACGAGACTGTCTCGACATCGAACGGTTGGGGTTCACCACGCAGAATGCTTGCAGTCGACACCAGCGTTCCGTCGCGAAGGTTACGGCCGTCGATCGAGTCGTAGCGCGCGCTGCGGTAGCCGAGGCCAAAAGACGCCTGGTTGCGCCCGGAAGTGAGAGAGCGTTCGACGAAGAAAGTCCCGAAGCTGTCGCTCGAGCGAACGTTAATCCCGAGCGCCGGGTCGAGCCGGTAGGCGAAGCCACCTGACGAGGTAGAGACCGGAAGCGACGCAAGTTCGAGCACAAGGAAGTTGGCGATCGTGTCGCGCGTCTGAGCGGCGGCTGACGCGTCGCGATCGAAGTCGTCGGTTGCGATGGCGCGATTCGTCATCAGGAAAGAGAGCACGTCCGTCACCGTCTGCTGAGCAGAAGCGGTGGAGACGTTCACACTGGAGACAAAGCCGATCGCCACCAATACCCTGGCTGCCGTTCGACATCTCGACAAACACCCGACACGACACGCGCGAGTGTTCCCAAGCTCGTAGTTCATAAATGCCACTCGATGGCCCTGACCTTTCTTGCAGCGGCGTCACGACCCTGACTGATTGACAGTGAACGTTTGGCCCTCGACGGTGACCGTGCCGGACCGTGGCGTCGTCGTCGATGGATTCATCGACACGGTAAGTGTGACCGTTCCGCCGCCAGTGCGTATTCCGGATGGGCTAACAGTAATCCAAGGCGCGTTGCTGACGGCTGTCCATGAACAGCTTGCCCCCGTGGTCACCGTAAATGATGGCGCGGGGTTGCCGTTTCTATTCACATTAGCACTGGATGGGCTTAGCGAATATGTGCAAGTCGGGGCCGCGGCGGCCTGATTGACGGTAAACGTCTGTCCCTGAACGGTAATGACCCCAGACCGCGTGCTCGACGAGGTATTCGCCGCGACCGAGAAGGACACCGACCCGTTTCCACTGCCCGTTGTCGCACCCGGGAAGGTGATCCAGCTCGCGCCACTCGTCGCCGTCCAGGCACACCCACTCGGCGCGATGACGTTGAAGGACCCCGAACCGCCCGCCGCCGCAATCGGGGAAGGCACACTCGTCGGACTCAGTTGATACGTGCACGACGGCGCGGCCGCCGCCTGGTTGACCGTGAACGTCTGCCCCTGAACAGTAATGACCCCAGACCGCGTGCTCGACGAGGTATTGGCCGCGACCGAGAAGGACACCGGCCCGTTTCCACTGCCCGTCGTCGCACCCGGGAAGGTGATCCAGCTCGCGCCGCTCGTCGCCGTCCAGGCACACCCGCTCGGCGCGATGACGTTGAAGGACCCCGAACCGCCCGCCGCCGCAATCGGGGAAGGCACACTCGTCGGACTCAGTTGATATGTGCACGACGGCGCGGCCGCCGCCTGGTTGACCGTGAAGGTCTGCCCCTGAACGGTAATGACCCCAGACCGCGTGCTCGACGAGGTGTTCGCCGCGACCGAGAAGGACACCGGCCCGTTTCCACTGCCCGTCGTCGCACCCGGGAAGGTGATCCAGCTCGCGCCGCTCGTTGCCGTCCAGGCACACCCGCTCGGCGCGATGACATTGAAGGACCCGGAACCGCCCGCCGCCGCAATCGGTGAAGGGACACTCGTCGGACTCAGTTGATACGTGCACGGCGCGGCCGCCGCCTGGTTGACCGTGAAGGTCTGCCCCTGGACGGTGATGACCCCAGACCGCGTGCTCGACGACGTATTCGCCGCGACCGAGAAGGACACCGGCCCGTTTCCATTGCCGGTCGTCGCACCCGAAAAGGTGATCCAACTCGCCCCAGTCGACGCCGACCACCCACATTCGCTCTTTGCGATGACGTTAAAGGACCCGGCACCGCCAGCAGCTGCGATCGGCGAAGGCACGCTCGTGGGATTGAGTTGATACTCACACGTCACCAATTGGGTGATCGTGAACGTCTGCCCCTCGACCGTAATAACGCCAGCCCGGCTGCCCGTCCAGAGATTCACCGCGACGGTGAATGACACCGATCCATTTCCACTGCCGGTCGTCGCACCCGGGAAGGTGATCCAGCTTTCCCCAGTCGTCGCCGTCCACGCGCATCCAGCCGGGGCGATGACGCCAAACGACTCGGAACTACCTCCCCCCGCGATCAGGGCACTCGTGGGATTCAGTTGATAGGTACACGCCACTGCCTGGTTGACCGTGAAGGTCTTACCCGCGATGCTGATGATGCCGGAGCGTGCCGCGCCCGTGTTGGGCTGCACGCTATAAGACACAAGCCCGTTGCCGGTGGCAGGTGTGCCACCTGTTACTGCGATCCAGGTGACGGTGCTCGACGCGGTCCAGACGCAGTCTTGGCCCGCAGTGACTGTCACTGATCCGGAGCTCCCACCTGCAGGCACCGCGACACTGCTCGAAGTCAGGCTGTAGGTGCAGCTGGCGACGCCCGATGCCTGGTTGATGACGAACGTCAGGTTGCCGACCGTAACGCCACCCGAGCGCGGAACACCCGAGTTCTCCTGGACGGTGTAGGACACTGAGCCGTTGCCATTGCCGCTCGCGTTACCGGTCAAGGATATCCAAGGCGCCGTACTCGAGGCCGTCCACGAGCATCCCGCCTGAGCGACGATATCGAACCTTCCGCCACCGCCGCCGGATGAAACCTCATTGCTGCCAGGAGTCATGTCGAACCGGCACGGCGATCCCTGTTGGGTGACGCGCGCGCGTGCGTCGTTGACGACGATTTCGCCGTCGCGGGCTGAGGCCTCTGGATTAGCCGTGGCACGAAACGTGACGCGACCATTGCCCTGTCCCGACGTTGGCGACACATCGGATATCCAATTCGCCGGCGTCGACGCCGTCCACGCACACTCCGGGTCCGTCGTGATGGCCACTGAACCCGAGTCGCCGTTAGCGCCGAGCGCAGATGTCGTGCTCAGCGCAACCTGACATTTGACTGGCGTCGGGCCCGTCGTGGGATCAGGCGTGGAAGTGGAAATGGAAGAGGATGAGCAGGCACCGACCACGGCCACTACCGCGATGACGAGGGGAATCAGTGCGTATGAACGAGGTAATTGTGTGAGTGTCACATCCAGCACGACTGAAGTCACAGAAGAGAGGATCGTGTCACCGTCTGGTATTAAAGCAAGCTCAACTTTTGGTAGACCAACCGCGCGGCTGCTCGCTGTGCAGGTATTCACAAAACGCGGCGAAGAACAGTGCGCTTCCCACAATCTCGAGCCCCTCTTCGACCGTGCCCTCTACAGAACGACTCAGGGACAGCCGGAACAACTCGGCTTCGGTGACCTCCGCGACGAGCGCTCCGATCCAACAACACAGGGCGGCCGCAGCAAGGTTCCGGCTCAGACGATTGACTGGTAGCCACGAGCGGACTATCGCAATCATCGCCGCAATGAAGAGCGCGACGAGGGGCAGCAGCGCCACCGTCCAGGCAAAAATCGCGGAACCGCCTTGAGTGAATCCCGGGATGAAGCCGAATCGCTCGGTGAACCAGACCCCGACTCTCTCATGAAGCTCGTTCATTTCGTCCACTGAGAGTGCCAGGAGAGCCATGGACGTTCCCGTCCACGCCACTCGGTACATGAACTGGCCGACGGCCGAAGGAGCGGGGCTGATCGCGATTAGAAGCGAGGCTCCTCCCGCAAGGAATAGCAGCGCGCTCGAATACCACGTCGCGAAGTTGCCTTCGAGCTTCAGATCGAATTGACCGAGGCCGCGCGGAAGGGTGACACCGAGATCCGAGAGTAGTGTCGCGACGATCAGCAGCACGTTCACACAGCCGATGCTGATGTAGATCAACCGGACGAAGGAGCCCGTCACCTGAAAGCCGGTAGAAGTCGCTCGAGGCGTGATCTCCACGACGTCAGCTCTCACCAAGAGCCTCAGCCTTCCTGTTCCATCGACAGTACCTTGACGTAGCAGTTCTTGCCGAGAGGATCGTGATCCATGGTGGTACAAGTCGAAGGGTGTTTGGAACTCATCAGTAGCGCTTGAAGCGCAATGTAATCGAAAACCCGTCTCCGATGCCACGTTGATCAGGGCCCTCCCGGTTCACTGAATCCTCGTTATACGACCTGGGGGACGGGGTAGTGCACAGCAAGGCACAGGATGTCACACGATGGCGCACCGGTATGGCGCACCATCGGGTCGATGATTCGGATGCCGCCCTTGCGATCTTCTTGGTCCGCATGTGTGAATCGCGGTCCTTGCACTCGTCTTCTGTCATCCACTGACATGAAGGCAGGAACGTTGACGATGGCGTTGGTAAGCGTGGTCGCCCTTGCGCTCGATGTTCCTCGCGCGAGCGGCGGCTGGACGGTCGCAGGGTTTGTCGGAGCTGCGCAGACGCAGGACTCATCGATCAGGCTGATCCAACCTGCAGACTCGACCGATCGAAGCACGTCGCTGACCGCCACTGGCTGGAGACTCTCCGTCGGCGAGTTGGCGGGAACGACGACCTCCACGCTCTCCCGGATGAACGTCAACGACCACGTTGCCATCGACACGGCGTAGCGAGACGGTGACCGACGGGACGTGCACTCCTTCGACCGCCAGAGTTACGACGACACTGCCGCGAGCGGAGGTGGTCGGCGATGTGGGCAGTAACTGCTCCTGGGTAGCGTTCACCAGATCAATGCTCGGGAAATAAGAGGACCTCGCGGCGTACGTGAAGTGCCACCGGGAGTGCAGAGGAAAATCGTGAAGAGTATTGCGATCACCGCTCCGAGGAAAGGAGGTTACAGACGCGAAGGTGAACCGTTGATGACACGCATGATGTAACGAGTGATCGATGGCGAACGATTGGGACACCGTCGAAGCCGAAATCCTCGATGCATGCGCGGGGATCGGCAAAAGGGGCCCCCGGCCAGGGCAATGATGTGCAGATTGTGACAGCGCGAGGGAGGCGGCCTGCCGGAACCATTCGCCGGCCGCGCGATTCGCGCCAGCTCGTCTGTGTTCATGCTAGCATTCGAGCCCGACATCGATCAGGTCTGGGCGCGCAGCAACGTCGGGCTTCAGATCATCGGGAGCCTCGAGGGCGATTCACCGCGAGTCGAGTACGCGGGATCGGTCGAGGGTGTCATCAGGCCGATCTTCGAGTGGACCATCAGCCGTTCACCGGCTGAGGCCACCACGAGCACGGTGCTTGGCGGACCCGGCGTCGAACGCTTCGCGAGCGCGAACGATGCCGACTCTCGGTCACACGGCAGCTCGAACATCAGAGGAGCGTGAATGAAGGCTGTCATCCTTGCCGGCGGGATCGGCTCCCGCCTGAGCGAAGAGACTCAAGTGAGGCCGAAGCCGCTCGTCGAGATCGGCGGCAAGCCGATTCTCTGGCACATCATGAAGATCTACGCCGCCCACAACATCACGGACTTCGTGATCTGTTGCGGCTACAAGGGCCATCTGATCAAGGACTACTTCGCCAACTACTTCCTGTATGAGGCCGACTGCCGCTTCGACTTGCGGGCGAACCGGATGGACGTGCTCCGCAGTTGCGTGGAGGACTGGTCTGTCACCCTCATCGACACCGGCGAGGCCACAATGACCGGCGGCCGCCTGAAACGCGTTCGCGATCACGTCGGCGACGAGACCTTCTGCATGACGTACGGAGATGGCGTCGGCAACGTGGACCTGGGCGCTGTCGTGCGATTTCATCGTGAGCACAAGGTGCTTGCCACGGTGACCGCGGCACAGCCGCCCGGGCGCTTCGGTGCGCTCACGCTGGAGGGCTCACAGCCGCGCGTGGCCGGGTTCCTCGAGAAGCCAGACGGCGACGGCATGTGGGTGAATGCCGGGTTCTTTATCCTCGAACCCGCCGTGCTGGACTACGTGGACAACGACTCGACCGTCTTCGAGAAGGCGCCGCTCGAAGCGCTCGCCCGTGAAGGAAATCTGGCCGCATACAGGCATTTCGGCTTCTGGGCTGCGATGGACGGGCTGCGCGACAAGGTGTATCTCGAGGAACTGTGGAGCTCCGGCAACCCTCCGTGGAAGGTCTGGTAGCTCGGGTACAACATGAAGATCCTCATTACTGGAAACCTGGGCTACGTGGGCCCTTCGGTGATGCGTCGGCTCCGCTGGCGCTATCCCGATGCGATGCTGGTCGGCATGGACCTGGGCTACTTCGCGCACTGCCTCACGGACGCGGCGGCCGTGCCTGAAAGCGGAATCGACATGCAGTACTTCGCGGATGTGCGCCGCGTGCCTCCCAAGGCACTCGACGGAGTGTCCGCGGTCGTGCACCTCGCGGCGATCTCGAACGACCCGATGGGAAAAGCGCACGCCGAGGTCACACTGGATGTCAATTACAGGGCCAGCGTCGCCCTGGCGCGACAAGCCAAGGCCGCAGGCGTCGCGTCATTCGTTTTCGCATCTAGCTGCAGCGTGTACGGCTTCGCCAGCAGCGAGGCTCGAACGGAATCATCGGAGGTCAACCCCTTGACGGAGTATGCCCGGTCAAAGGTGCTGACCGAGCTCGGACTCGCTGAACTAGCCGACGACAGCTTTCGCACGACCTGCCTGCGCTTTGCCACCGCGTGCGGCATGAGTGACCGTCTCCGGCTCGACCTCGTGCTCAACGACTTCGTCGCGGCGGCTCTCTCGACCGGCCGCATCACCGGTACTCAGCGACGGGACACCCTGGCGGCCGCTGATCAACGTGCGGGACATGGCGCGGGCCATCGAGTGGGCGGTGAGCCGCGATCTGCAATCGGGCGGACGCCATCTGGTCGTCAACGCCGGCAGCAATCAGTGGAATTATCAGATTCGCGAACTGGCCAACGCGGTCGCGGCGGCGATCCCTGGCACCGAGGTCTCCATCAACCAGGACGCGCCCCCGGATAAGCGTTCATATCGAGTCGACTTCTCGCTGTTCAGCAGGCTCGCTCCAGGCCATGTGCCTGAAACGGACCTCGCGGAAACCGTGCAGGGACTGCGTACGGGGTTGGAGGCCATGCGTTTCAACAACGCGAACTTTCGCGATTCATCGTTCTCGAGGCTCAAGGTCCTCAACGGGTTGCGCTCACAGGGCCTCCTGAACGGCGCGCTGGAGTGGCAGCGCCGCGATGCCGACGTGCCAGAGGCATCACGAGCCGGAGTCAGCGCAGCCGGCCCGCAGAGCGTGGAGCGATGATCTTCGAGGGGACTCCGCTCCACGGCGCGCTCGTCGCCCATCTGGAACGCAAGGAGGACGAGCGAGGCTTCTTCGCCCGTGTGTGGTGCGAGGAGGAGGCCGCGGCGCACGGTATCGATCCGCGAGTCGCGCAAAGCAACCTGTCCTACAACCGGCACCGCGGGACGCTTCGCGGCATGCACTATCGGGTGGAGCCACACGCCGAGGCGAAGACGATCCGGTGTATTCGCGGAGCGGTCTTCGACGTGATCGTGGATCTGCGCCCCTCGTCACCGAGCTACCTGCAGTGGTTCGGAGTGGAACTGTCTGCGGACAACCGCGCGTCGCTCTACGTTCCAGAGGGTTTGGCCCACGGATTTCAGACGCTGGAAGACCACACCGAAGTGCTGTACCTGATGAACCAGCTGTACGCGCCTCACGCAGAACGAGGCGTGCGATGGGACGACCCAGCGTTCGCCATCGCCTGGCCCAGCGCCGACACCCGGATCATGTCCGACAGAGATCGAAACTGGCCGCTGTACACCCCAGTGGACCGCGACATGCCCATGCGGCCCGGCGCGGCGGAGACGCGCGCGTGATGTACACGACCATTCAGACCTGCCGCGGCTGCGGACACGACACGCTCCACGAGATCCTCGCGTTCGGGGACATGCCGCTGGTGAACGGGCTGCTCTCCGAAGCTCAGTTGAGCGAGCCGGAGCCGAAAATTCCGTTGACCGTTGTCTTCTGCCCGGCATGCTCGCTCGTCCAGATTCGAGAGACCGTCGCGCCTGAGGTGCTGTTCAACGCCGAGTATCCCTATTTCTCGTCGGTCTCCGACGCATGGGTGGCGCACTGCCGCGACAACGCGCTCGAGTTGATCGAGACGCGACGACTCGGACCAGGCAGCCATGTCGTCGAGATCGCGTCGAACGACGGGTATCTTCTCAAGAACTACGCCGAGCGCGGCATTGCCGTGCTCGGCATCGATCCGGCGTCGGGTCCGGCATCCGTCGCGCGCAACCACGGGATACCGACGCGGGAGGAGTTTTTCTGCCGCGATCTCGCGCAATCGCTGTCCGCCGAGGGACTGCGGGCTGACGTCATTCACGGGAACAATGTGCTGGCGCACGTCGCCGATCTGACAGGGGTCGTGGACGGCATCCGCATTCTCCTCGCCGATGATGGCGTCGCGGTGATCGAGGCGCCGTACGTTCGCGATCTCATCGACCACGGCGAATTCGACACCGTGTATCACGAGCATCTCTGTTATTTTTCCGTGACCGCCGTCGCGCGGCTGATGGCGCAGCGCGGCCTGGTGTTGACGGATGTGCGGCGCATTCCGACGCACGGCGGTTCGCTGCGTCTGTACGTGCAACGGACAGGACGGCCCAGCGCCGCGGTCGAGCAGCTGCTCGACGAGGAACGAGAACTTGGTGTGGATCGCGTGGATTTCTATGAGAACTTCGCAGCGAGGGTCCGGGCCATTCAAGCCGATCTCAGAGCGTTGCTCGGGTCACTCAAAGCGAGCGGTCACCGGATTGCCGGATACGCCGTGTCGGCCAAGGGAACGATTCTGCTCAACTCCTCGGGAATCGATGGCCGGTTGCTCGACTACGTAGTCGATCTGAGCCCACACAAACAGGGAAAGATCATGCCCGGGGTACACCTCCGCGTGCACGATCCCGGAAAGCTGCTCCAGTCACCCGTTCCCGACTACGTTCTGCTCCTCGCGTGGAATTTCAAGGACGAAATCATGCGCCAGCAGCAGGAGTACCGGAATCGCGGCGGACGATTCATCGTCCCGATTCCCGCGCCGCGGATTCTCGAAGACTCGACGGTGTAACTATCGAGAAGTCACTCCGCGCGACGGCTTGCACATGTTGAGTGAACTCGTTGACGCCGTTTCCGCGCGATCGGAGACGTCGCGTTCCGGGGGCGCCTCGGATTCGCAGGGGGCTCCTGAAGTTGCCATGAGCCAGTCGACTGTCCTGGCTCACAAAGCCTTCCCCTTGTCTTGACAGTCGTGCTGGAACGGTCCATAGTCCGCGCAGTCTTCGCGGCATACCGAATCTCAGGGCCATCCCTCGTAACCAAAAGCGGTTGTGGAGGTTCTCGCTCATGATCCGAACGCTGATCCGAGTCCTGGTGGTGGCGGCTATCGTTGGCGTGGTACCCAGCCTGGCGAGCGCGCAGAGTCTCGCCGGAGCCGTGCGCGACACATCGGGAGCTGTGCTCCCGGGTGTCACGATTGAGGCGTCGAGTCCGGCGCTGATTACCAAGGTCCGCACTGGCGTGACCGACGAAACGGGCCAGTATCGCATTCCGGACTTGCCACCCGGTACCTACAAAGTCACCTTCACGTTGCCCGGCTTCGCCACCGTCGCGCGCGAGGGAGTCGAGCTGTCAGGCGGTGGCGTCATGACGATCGGCGCGGAGATGCGAGTCGGGGAGCTCCAGGAGACCATCACGGTCACCGGTGAGTCACCGGTCGTGGACGTTCAGACCGCGCGCCAGCAGACGGTGATCGATGGAGACATCGTGCGCGCGCTTCCAGCGTCGCGAAGCTACGGCAACTACATCGCGGCCATTCCGGCCATTCAAGCGACCGGCTTCGGGGGCGGTGCGTCAACCATCAACAACTTCTTCTCGGCGCGCGGCGGGCGAAGCACGGAAGGTCTCATCCAGCTCGATGGGATGAACGTCGGTGCGCCAGGCAACGGCGGCGGGGTGTCCGGGTACTTGTACGACATGTCGAACTCGTCCGAAGTGCAGGTAGCCATTTCGGGCGGCCTCGGCGAGGCCGATCGTGGCGGCCCGGCGTTCAACATCATCCCGAAGACGGGCGGCAATTCGTTCAGCGGCACCGGCTTCACCAGCTATGCGGGCAGTTGGGGACAGTCGAGCAACATCGACGACCATCTCCGTTCACTGGGATTCAACGAGCTGCCGGCGCTCATCAAGAGCTACGACGCCAACATGGCCGTGGGCGGACCGATTCTGCGCGACCGCGTGTGGTTCTACGGCAACACGCGTGCGATCGGCACGTACCAGGAGCAGCAGAACCTCTACGTCAACGCGAATGCGGGGAACCCGAACGCCTGGACGTATGCGAGAGCCGATAGCCCGAGCGTACGCAACTCCACCTCCAAGACACTGAACGCCGTGCGCTTGACCTGGCAGGCGACGCAGAGGAACAAGGTCGGGTTCTACATCGACTACACGAAGAACTGCAGCGCAGGAGCGTACACAGAAGGCGGAAATCAATGCCGCGGTCCCGGGAAGGACTGGATCGCCACGGGACCCGGAGTCACTCCAGGCACAGCGACGGTCTCGCCAGAGTCAGGGTCCATCTGGGACGCGCCCGCGAAGATCATGCAGACCACGTGGACGTCACCGTTCTCGAATCGCGTGCTTCTCGAGACCGGCTACTCGGCGTTCTATACCGACAACGGCGATCCGCGTCCTTACGGTGTGCTGACGGACTTCATTCCGGTGACGGAGCAGTCCACCAGTGCCGGCGTGCCGTTCGCGAATTTCATCTATCGCGGATTCAACCCGGCACCATCGAGCAACCAGAAACACGCCACGTGGAAAGCGGCGATGTCGTACGTCACCGGCAGCCACAACATGAAGTGGGGCTACCAGGCCGGGTACATGAACAATGAGGGCACGACGTACGTTGGCCGGCAGATCAGCTACCGGTTCAACAACGGCGTGCCCAACCAGTTGTCGCAGCGGGTGGGAACGAACCAGACCAGCAACAGCATTCTCTACAACGGCTTCTACGTCCAGGACCAGTGGACGCGGCACAAGCTGACGCTGCAGGGGGCCCTGAGGTATGAAACCGCCTCGAGCTGGGCGCCGGAGGGAGAGAACGGCATCATCGCCGACAACGAGTTCGGCGGCCCGGTGCTGCTGCCGCGCACTGAAGGCGTACAGGGCTATCACGACATCTCACCGCGATTGGGTGTCGCCTACGACGTCTTCGGCAACGGCAAAACGGCGCTCAAGGGGAACATCGGGCAGTACCTTCAGGGCGCGTACACGGGTGACGCGTACACGATCAGCAATCCGGGCCAGACGCTCGTGACGTCGATCAATCGCTCCTGGTCGGATCCCAACGGGAATCGCATCGCCGAATGCGCCTTCTTGAACCCGCTGGCCAACGGCGAGTGCGGCGCGTGGTCGGCTAACAATTGGGGCTCCTTCAACCAGACCACGACTGTGAATCCCGCTGTGCTCGAGGGATGGGGCACGCGCAATCGCGATTGGCAGTACGGGATCAGCGTGCAGCAGGAACTCGCGCCGCAGATCGCGGTGGAAGTCGCGTACAACCGCCGGGTGTGGAGCAACTTCTTCGTCACGCACAACCGCGCGCTCACGGCCGCGGACTACGACGAGGTCACCCTGATCGCACCCTCGAATCCGGCACTGCCCAATGGAGGCGGCTACCCGGTCACGTTCCTGACCCGCAACACGCGGAGCACCCTTGGCGCGACCGACTCGTACTACACGACCACCGACGACTACGGCGACGAGACGCACTACTGGCACGGCGTCGACGTGTCCTTCAACGCCAGGACGCAATGGGGTCTGGTGGTTCAGGGCGGAACGAGCACGGGCCGCGGCGTGAACGACACGTGCGACTCGTATACGGGACGGTTCGGGCGACCCATGTCTCCCACGCTCGGGTCGGCCGCGGTACCGGTCATCCTCCAGGGCATCGTTGACGGTCAGACCGCCTGCAACGCCACGGAACCTTTCCTCACAAGCGTCCGCGGGCTTGGCTCCTACACCGTGCCGAAGGTCGACGTCCTCGTCAGCGCCATCTTCCGCTCGCAATCGAACGCGCAGCCGGGCGCCGCCGTGGGCACCAACGGCGCGTCGCGCACCGCAACCTATCGCCTGACGGCCGCGCAGTTTCTGGCCGCGACAGGACGTCCACTGGCTCCCGGATTGGCCACGCAGGACGTGGACCTCCTGCTGCCGGGGCAAGTGTACGGCGACCGTATCAACGCCGTGGACATGCGCTTTGCGAAGGTCCTTCGGTTCGGCAAGACGAGAACCAACGTAGGTCTCGACGTGTACAACCTGTTCAACGCCAACACCGCGACGACGTACGAGACGGTGTACGACCCGGCGACGAACGGAGCACGATGGATGCAGCCGACGGCCGTACTGCTGCCACGGTTCATGAGGTTCAACGTGCAGGTCGATTTCTGATCGTTGCGAGATGAGAAGCACGCGTCGCGCTCAACCAGAGAGCCGCGACGCGTGCCGATCGAACACGTGAGCCATCGCGAACTGGTGGAGGCCGAATTTTCACGACAAGCGGAAGCGATGGCGAGGGCTCCGGCCTTCTCCGCTGACGCCGTCACCAATCGCTTCAAGGAAGCCATTGCCTCCAGGGCAACCGGGGTGATGCTCGACCTGGCGTGTGGTCCTGCGATTCTGCTGGCGAGTCTCGGCTCCATGATGCGACTCAGTGTTGGCGTGGACGTGACGCCGAAGATGATTCAGATGGCGCGCGCCACGTGTCGCGCCGCCGGTTCAGCGAATACGCAATTCGTCGAATCGCTTGCTGAACGCCTCCCGTTCGCGACGGCGGCCTTCGATTGTGTCGTGACCCGCCTGTCGATTCACCACTTCTCCGACCCGCTCGTCGTCCTTCGCGAAGTCAAACGGGTCCTCAAATCCGATGGCCTGCTCGTGATCGGCGATCTCATTTCATCGGACGATCCAGCCGAGAGACGGCTTCACAATGCGCTGGAACAACTGCGTGATCCCACTCACATCCGCATCTTGTCGGCGAGCGAACTGGTGGAGGTCGTCAATGCGGCCGGATTTCGTGTGACTGCAACCGATCACTGGTTGCAACACCGTCAGTTCAAGGAATGGGCAGCGATTGTGGCGAACGCGCGCTCGCTGCACTCGCTTGAAGTCGCCATGAGGGCGTTTGCCGACGCAGGCATCACGGCCGGGATCGGTCTTCGAGCGTCGGCTGATTCAGTGGAGTTCGAACATCGCTGGGCGTTTATTGCTGCGCAGCCTGTCGATTGAACGCAACGACTCCTGGACCCATTCGAGTTTCACTCGCGCGCCAAACGTCGGCGCACGGCTCACTCGATGCGGATGATACCGCGGCGGATCGCCTTGGCCACGGCCGCGGTGCGGTCGTGCACGTGCAGCTTGGTGTAGATGTTCTTCACGTGCATGCCGGTCGTATCCGCGCTGATGCCGAGCGCCGCGGCGATCTCCTTGTTGCGCATCCCCTCGGCCACGAGCTCCAGCACCTGCCGCTCGCGCAGGCTCAAGGCCGGATGGCGGGCGCGCTCGTCGAGCGCCTGCTGGATGTCGGGCGTCACCACGCGGCGGCCGGCGTGCACCTCGCGGATCACGTGGATCAGATCGTCTGAGATCGTGTCCTTCAGTACGTAGCCCACCGCCCCGGCTTCGTATGCGCGATGGACGTCCTCGTCGCCGCGGTACATAGTCAACGCGATGATCCGGGCGCCGGGATCGATCTGCAGGATGCGACGCATTGCTGCAGGACCGCTCGTGACCGGAAGCTGCAAGTCCATCAGTGTGACGTCGGGTCGGCTCGCCAGGAACTGGGCGACGGCGTGCTCGCCGTTGCTGGCCTCGGCGACCACCTCCATATCAGGCTGTACGCCAACGATCTTGGCGACGCCCTCGCGCATCAGGCGATGGTCATCGACGCACAGTACGCGAATGGTCCGGCTCGCTATGCCCATTCGTTGGTCAACCCCGCTACGGCATGCACGGTGGTCCCTGTGCCCGGCACGCTCTCGATGCGCAGCCCGCCACCAACGTGCTCGGCGCGCTCGCGCATCGTGACGAGGCCGAAGTGCTCGTTGTCGCGCGTGGCGCCCGTCTGCGTGTCGGCGTCGAAGCCGCAGCCGTCGTCCACGATCGTGAGCGCGACCTGGCGTTCGTCGTACGAGACGTTGATGTCGATGCGAGTCGGGTGTCCATGCCGGATGGCGTTGGCCACGGCCTCCTGCGCGATGCGGAACAGTTGCAGGTCCACATCTGGAGACGCGTTGTCCGGGCGGCGTCCCACGACGGCCACTGTCGGACGAACACCCGATCGCGTCTCGGTGTCGTCGGCGAGTTGCGCCAGCGACTCGGCGAGCCGCGGCGTGCCCATAGGATGGCGCCGCAACTCGAGGATCGACTCGCGTGCATCGCGCACCGATCGATCGACCTGCCGGCGCAGGCGGCGCAACTCGGACGTCATCTCGCCTTCGCGTAACGGGGCGCTCGTTGCCAGCGCCTCGAGCTCAGGGCCAAGTGCGGCGAGACTCTGGAGCAGCGTGTCGTGGATCTCGCGGCCCACGCGCGCGCGTTCGGCGATCACCAAGGCGTAGCGGGTTCTGACTGCACGGACCCGTAGCCTCGCACCCGCGGCGACTCCGCCCACGAGCAGCGTGCCCGCGGTGATCAGAAACCAACGACCCAGATAGAACGGTGGATCGACGGTGAACGCCCACAGCGACGGCTCGGTCCACGGGCCGCCCTCCGTGGTGCTGACGCGGAATCGATAGTCACCGGCGCGCAGGTTCGTGTAGCTGGCGCGCCGGCCGGCACCGTCGTACACCCAGTCGGCGTCAGCGCCCTCGAGCAGGTGGCGGAAGCGCAACTTCGACGTCGCCGAGAGGCTGAGGGCGGCGTACTCGATCTGCATCGCGCTGCGGTTCGCGAAGCGCCGGATGGCCGCTGGGTTGACCCGCTCGCCGTTGACGGTCACGACTTCCAGACTCGGTGGGGAAGAGCGGCGTACTTCGCGCAGTTGCCGCGGGTCGATGATCGTCATGCCAGGACCGTTGACGACCCAGATCCGCCCGGCCATGTCACGCACACCGGCAGCACCGTTCTGCCACATCTGCGTCCCGGGCTGCAATCCGTCGCTCTCGTCGTAGAGCGTGTAGGCGAGACGATGACGAGGGTCCATCTCGATCTTGTCCATCTCGCCCGCATGGAAGCGCATCAGTGCGGCGCCCGAGTGCACTCCCACCCACACATAGCCCTGCGCATCCTCGACCAGTATCGGGACGACCCCGGTGATGGGCGCCTGCGCCGCGGTGACCGATGTGAAGCGACCGTGCTGGTAGCGACTCACACCGCCCGATGTTGCGAACCACACGGCGTCGTCGCTGCCCTGGACGATCTGCCACACCAGGCCGGGTGCGACGCCGTCCCGTTCGGTCAGGGTCCGTACGCCGCCGTGGTCGTGCAGCGCGACGCCACCGCTGCTGAAGCCAGCCCACACGCGATCGTGCGAATCCGCGAGGATACTGCTGCACTGCCCGCCGGATTCTCCAGGCTGCCGATACGAGTTGAGCGTGTCGCCATTCCACGACAGCACGCCGCGAGATGCGGTGCACAGCCAGAGCGCATCCGTCGTCGTCGTGAGCCCATTCACTCTGCTCGCCTGGATGTCCGGAATGCGTTCCTTGACGAGGCGACCCATGACATGGCGGCCGACCATCTCGTCGGTCGCCACCCACATCGTTCCCGTGCGATCGGCGTGGAGGGCGCGCGTCTGAGTGACGGCGAACGATTGCCGGCTGCCGCCCGACAGACGGTTCAGCGCCTGGGTCGTGGCGATCCAGATACTGCCGTCGGCGGCGACGGCCGCGGTTCGCACGCCATCTTTGTTGAGGCCGTCGAGTGGGCCCGCCGACTTGAACGTATGCTCGGACAGGCGCATCAGGCCACCGCGCATCCCGACCCAGATGTTGTCGTCACGGTCACGATAGAGTGCCCGCGGTGAGCCGCGCATGCGATGCTCGTACTCGACCGGCTCGAGCAGGGGATGCGCGCCGGAAGGATTGGCGAGACGAAACAGGCCGCCGCTGAACGAGGCGACCAGGAACCCGCCGCGGTGGTCCGGAATGATGCGATAGCCTGGCAGCGGAAGGTGGATACGAGGGTCGCGGCGCAGAGGACTTCGCGCGTCGAGCTTTCTTACGATTGCCGCGCGATCCGTGACCCAGAGGCTGCCCGCGTCGTCTTCGATCACGCCCTCGACATAGGTGGCCGTTCGATCGACGAGGCGCATCAGTCCGCCGTCGTGGCGATAGAGGCCGCGCGCGGAGCCGACCCAGACGCGCCCGACGCGATCCTCGTAGACACTGAACGCCTGCTCGCCGTCGTAGCCGTCGGCGTCGGTCACGCGCGACCACCGGTTGCCCGAGTATCGGAACAGCCCGAGACCGGTCGCTGCCCACACCGTACCGCGTCGGTCCTCGAGCAGCGCGTTGACGCCGGACGGTGCACCCTCGTCCGGGGAATAGCGCGTGATGCCGTCGCGATCGATCCGGGCAACACCCTCGCCGCCGGCAAACGCGACCCACACGCCGCCTTGAGAGGAACCGGCGAGTGCGGCAACGGGGTGGGCCGGCAGCGCGTTGGCCCCGCTCCGCGCCCAGGGCTGAAAGCGTGTGCCGTCGAACCTGACGGGACCGTCTGGCGTACCGAGCCAGAGATAGCCGTCGACATCCTGGGCGATCGCGAACACGTCGCCAGACTGTTCAGTCGACCACGCGGCAAGCGCGTACCGGATCTCCGGTGGAGTGTCGGCGCCGGCGCCGGCGGTGGCGATCGCGGGCAGCGCGCACGCACAGAGCGTCATCGACAGCGCGCCGATCCGCCGAACGATGGTCAGCGGCATGAAGTGCTGTTGCAGTCTACCTTGCGGACGCCGGCCATGGCGTCCCCTGATACGGCTTCGTTACTGCGGCCAGGCCTTTGAACGTGAACTTCTGGATGCGCTTTCCATCGTAGGTTTCGGTCGTATAGATGTTGCCCTGCGAATCGGTCGCGATGTTGTGCACTCCATGCCACTGACCCGGCTGACGCCCACCCTCGCCGAACGCCGTCAGGATCTCGAGCGTATCGCGCCGCAGGATGTGAATGAGCGCGTTCTCACCATCGGCGACGTAGAGGAACGTCTGCTGAGGATCGCTCGACAGCGCCACGTCCCAGACGGATCCGGCGTTCATGGTCTTGGGCTCGATCAGTTTTTCCGTCACGAACTTGCCGTCTTTCGTGAACACCTGAAGACGATCGCCCTGCCGGTCGCAGACATAGACGAGATCGTCTTTCGAGATGATCACGCAGTGAACGGGGTTGCGGAACTGCTGCTGTGGAGGCGCGTTGGGATCGTGAGCCGCGCCTCTGTCGGCAGGCTGTGCGGCGTTCGCGTTGCCGCGGTGCGGATTCAATGGCCCGACTACCGGCGTGTCGTCGGGTGGGTTGCCGTAGGCGCCCCACACGCGTGTGAACTTTCCGCTGTCAGCATCCAGCACGACGACGCGGTGGTTGACGTAGCCGTCGGACACGTAGGCTTCGTTGGTCTTCGGATCGACCACGATCTTCGTCGGTTGGCCGAAGCTCTCCATGTCGAGGCTGTTGGGATCGTTGATCGGGCGAGCGGCTCCAGCACGAAGGCGCGCGCCTTTCTTCCCGACCTGCATCACGAACTTGCCGTCCATCGTGTACTTCAGGATCTGGGAATCGGCGCCGCCGCCTCCGGCCAGCCACACATTGTTCTTGTGGTCGACGTGGATGCCGTGCTCCTGGTCCATCCACGGATCGTTTGGTCCCGGTCCCCAGTGTCTGAGCAGGTTGCCCTTCTGATCGAACTCGAGGACGAGCGGCGCCGTCGCGCAGCACTTCTCGCTGAAGGGCGGTTTCATTTCCAGGCCTTTGAGCGTGTTCGGGTTGTCTCCCCGGTGAACCATCCAGACATGGTCTTGTGCGTCGACCCACACGCCCACTGCAGCGCCGAGGACCCAATGATTGGGTAACGGCTTCGGCCAGAACGGATCGACTTCAAACATCGGCGCCTGCACGGCAGCTCGGGTTTGCGCCGCAACGTCAGAGCGGAGCAGACGCGAACTGAGCCCGAGCCCGATGCACAACAGGATCAGTCCTGCCCAGATCGCGCGTCCGCGTTTCGGGTGTGAAGGAGTCATAGCGCTGCGGAGCATAGCGCGCACGAGGTCAAACCGAGATACACCTGATCGCGTGTATTGACCGCCCGTTTCGCTGGCCCCAGAATCCGCCCGCCTCAATCGGTTAGCGCTCTTGCGCCATTCTGCGCGAAGGAGGAGCGAATGCGTGCGTTGAAGGGGATCTTGTTCGTGGTCGCGTGCCTCGTGCTTGTCCCTGCGGCGGCGTATGCCCAGGCATCCGTTGCGGGTGTCGCGAGAGATACGTCGGGCGCGGTACTGCCTGGTGTGACGGTCGAAGCGGCCAGCCCGGCGTTGATTGAAAAGGTCCGGTCGGTGGTGACCGACGGGACCGGCCAGTTCAAGATCGTCGATCTTCGTCCCGGCACGTACAGCGTGACGTTCACGCTGCCCGGCTTTAACACGTTCAAACGAGACGGGATCGAACTCGCGGGAACCTTTACCGCCACCGTGAATGCGGACATGCGCGTGGGCGCTCTGGAGGAGACAGTGACGGTGACCGGGGAGGCGTCGGTCGTCGACATCCAGAGCGTCACGCAACAGGTCACGCTCGGGAAAGACGTCCTCGACGCCATTCCGGCGGGGAGAAACCAGCACAATTTCGCCAACCTGATCCCCGGGATGAACGGGCCACTCGACTACGGCGGTACGAACAACCTGAATCTGAACACGATCACTGTCCATGGCAGCCGAGCGGACGACCAGCGCGTGATGGTGGACGGGATGTCCATCAGCGCCACTTCCGGCAACGGCCAGTTGAGCAACTTCATTCCCGACATGACTTCCACGCAGGAAGTCGCGGTCAGCTACTCGGCAGGCACGGCCGAGCAGGCGTTCGGCGGCGTCCAGATGAACCTGATTCCGCGCGAAGGAGGAAACCAGTTCAAGGGATCCTTCTTCGCGACCGGTGCCAACGAGTCCTGGCAGTCAAACAACTACACGGATGAATTGGCGAGCGCCGGCCTACGGACACCCAATGGCCTCAAAGTGGTCTACGACGTGAATCCGGGAGCCGGCGGACCGATCGTCAAGGACAAGCTGTGGTTCTATTCTGCCGCCCGCTGGCAGACGTCGCAGACATACATCGCCGGCCTCTACGAGAACCAGAACGCAGGCGAACCGACCAAATGGAATTACGAGCCGGATCTCAGTCGACGGGCCTTTCAGCCGCTGATCCAGCAGAGTTTCAACACACGCGTGACGTGGCAGGTCAGCCCGCGGAACAAGGTCGCGTTCTTCGGCGAGCATCAATATCGAGTCTGGGAGCAGCTCACGCCCACCATCTCGTATGAATCGGCCACGAAGTACGACTTCCCTGAAAACGAATTCTTCACTGGAAGCTATACTTCGCCGATCAGCAACAAGTGGCTGTTGGATGTGAAAGTGTCCGACATCATTCAGGGCTGGAAGGACCGCTACCCCTCAGGCGGGGATCAGCTGGCGTTCACCGAGCCGCTTCCGGACGTGTTCAAGACGTTGATTGCCGTGACTGAACAGGGAGGACTCATTCCGGGCCTGCTCTATCGGGGCGCCGGTCAGACGGGCCTTGGACCGTTCATCCGCGTGAAGGGGTATATCGCGTCCGCCCAAGCCTCGCTCTCGTACATCACCGGCGCTCACGCGTTCAAGACCGGATTCCTCAATACATTCGGCACACGCCGCGAGGACTACAACAACATTCCGGCAAACGTGCGTTACCGGTTCAATAATGGTGTCCCGAACCTCATTACCGAGATCGCCACGCCCTATGGCTTCCGGAGTAATCTGGGAGCGGAGCTTGGGGTCTATGCGCAGGACAAATGGACGCTCGACCGGCTCACCCTCAATCTGGGCGTGCGCTTTGACTATCTGAACATCAACTTCCCCGAGCAGAGTCTCGAGCCTGGCGGGCTCGTGCCCAATCGGGACATCACCTTTCCGAAAAACGATTATCTGGGCTGGAAGGACATGTCTCCTCGGCTCGGTGCCGTCTACGATCTGTTCGGCACAGGGCGGACGGCTCTCAAGGTCAACCTCAGTCGATACGTCCTCGCGCAGCGCTTGACCAGCAACTATACGAACCTGGGCAATCCGGTGAATGCGATGGCCAACTCGGTGACACGTTCCTGGAACGATCGCGTTGGATTGGGCATCAACGGCGACTATATCCCGCAATGCGATCTCGTGAATCCGATGGCGAACGGAGAGTGCGGTACCGATCAGTGACCTGAGATTCGGCCAACCAATCCCCAGCACGGTCTCCGATCCCGCGATGCTTCACGGCTGGGGCAAGCGGCCCGACCAGTGGGAGTGGGAGGCCGGGATCCAGCACGAGCTGATGCCGCGAATGAGCCTGGACGTCGGCTACTTCCGCCGCACGTATGGCAACTTCACGGTGACCGACAACACACTGACGGGTGTCTCCGACTACACCCAGTTCGATATCACCGCGCCGATCGATGCGCGACTCCCTGACGGCGGCGGGTACACGGTGGGCGGCCTGTACAATCTCAACCCGAACAAAGTAGGTCAGGTCAACAACCTCTTCACGTTGGCCAGCAATTACGGGAATTACAGAGAGACCTGGAATGGCGTGGACGTCAACCTCAGTCTGCGGCTGGGGAAGGGAACGATCCTGCAGGGCGGAACGAGCACGGGCCGCACCTCGCTGGACGTCTGCGATCTCCGGGCACAGCTACCCGAGCTGACGGTGACGGCTCCCTACGTCGTCGGCCCGACGTCTCCCGACTGCAATGTTCCGGGTGAATTCCAAACCCAAGTAAAGTTTCTCGGCACATATGCTGTGCCGAAGGTGGATGTCCAGATAGCCGCGACGTACCGAAGCCTGCCGGGCGTGAATATCGTGTCGAACTACGTCGCCACCAACGCGGACGTCATACCGTCTCTTGGCCGTCCGCTCTCGGGTGGTGCCGCCAATGTGACAGTGAATCTTATCGAGCCCGGCAGGTTGTTCACCGAGCAAACCAATCTGCTCGATCTTCGCTTCTCGAAGCTTTTCCGGTTCGGCGGGTATCGGACCTCGGTGAATCTCGATCTGGCCAATGCCTTCAACTCGAGCGGGATCACAGCGGTCAACAACAACTACGCGGCCTGGCAGGTCCCAACGGGCATTCATCAGGCTCGCATCGCAAAGATCAGTGCGCAGTTCGACTTCTAGAGACACGAAGACCGCGAAGAATGTGGAGGCCTGAAGTTGTCACTCTCAAGTCGACGGGCTTTTATCGGCACGCTGGGTGCTGCATCCGTTGTTCTTCCCGAACTCGCATTTGCGGCAGGTCAGGCGGCCGCCTCCTACGATCTGTTGATCAAGGGCGGCCGCGTGATCGATCCCTCGCAGAAGTTGAATGGCGATCTCGATGTCGCGATCGCTGGCGGCAAGATTGCCGCCGTCGCGGCGAATATTCCGGCGGCGCAAGCCAAGGACGTCTTCGACGCGCGCGGACGGTTGGTGACGCCAGGGCTGATTAATGTGCACGCCCACCTTTACCGGTACGGAAACACCATTACGGTGGATCCGGACGGTGTCGGATTTCCAGCGGGGGTCACAACGGCCATTGACGCCGGATCTGCTGGCGCGAACACCTTCCTCGGATTTCGAAAGTACGTCATCGACCCGCAGCCGCTTCGCATCTACGCGATGTTGAATGTCGCAATCATCGGGAATTACGGCAACGAGCTGTACCTCAACATGTCGTTGATCAATCCCGTGGCGGCCGGTCGCATCATCAACCAGCATCGCGATCGGATCCTCGCGCTCAAAGTGCGTATCAACGGCAAGCACGACGAGCTGGCCCATGACCTGGAAGTCTTGAAGCGGGCGCGCGAAGCCGCCGACGCCGCCGGTCTGCCGATCATGATGCATTGGACAACCGAGCGGGACCTGCTGGCGCTGCTGAAAGGTGGTGACATCCTGACCCACCCCTTCAACATTCCCAACGGGAACCAGGACAACCTGTTTGGCGGCAAGCCGGGCGCAGTGCTGCCGCAGATTCTGGAGCTCAAGGACCGCGGCATCTTTACCGATGGTCAGGCCGGCACTTCGCACCATCTGTGGGAAAACTCGGAGAAAGCGTTTAGCGAGGGCTGGTCTCCCGATTTGATTTCAACAGATATCGGTGCGCAGACTCCGCAGACGCCGAACGGTCAGCTGCTTCCATGGGTCATGACGCAGTACCTGCACCTCGGCCTCACCGTCGAACAGGTGATCGAGCGCGTCACGCTGACGCCGACCCGGATCTTCAAGTTCCCGGACAGGCACGGGACGCTCGAAACCGGCGTGACCGCCGACGTCACCGTGATCGATCTGCAGGAAGGAAACTTCGAGTTGATCGATCAGCAGACCAATAAGCGCACCGCTAAGCGGAAGTTCGTGCCGGTCGCCGTTGTACACGGCGGCACGCTGACGAAGATCGATCCGGCCGTGCACCAGGGGATGTACGCTGGCATGAAGATCTAGAGCAGTCGTGAGTCTCAAGTTGTGAGACCGTACCTCATCGCGGTCATCGTGTTGGTTGCTGGCTTTGCGACAGCGCTCGCGCAGAGTTCCACAAGCGTACTTGATGGTGTGTACACCCATGCTCAGGCCGAGCGTGGCGAGGCAGTCTACTCGGCGTCCTGCATCGGGTGTCATGAAGGACAGGACGCGGACGGCCCGGAGTTGATGGGGAGGGCTTTTCTCGATCGGTGGCGTGAAGACACGCTCGAGCCGCTGTTCACATTCATCAAGACCACGATGCCTGGCAATGCCCCCGGCAGTCTCGACGATCGGGCCTACACAGACATCATCGCCTTCATCCTCGAGGCAAACGGTCTTCCTGCCGGCAAGATGGAACTCGGTCCCGATATGGTCGGCAGCATCCAGTTGGTGGGCGCAGATGGACCCCGCCCCTTGTCCAATCTCACGATCGTTCGTGCCGTGGGCTGTCTCAGGCAGGAGGCCAACAATACGTGGGCCCTGGTGAAGGCCAGCAGTCCGCGTCCGGTGAGATCGCGGATCGTCGAGGGAACAACACCAGCGGAACTGAAGGTCTCGGCGGCACAGCCGCTCGGCACAGAGACATTTCCGCTCTTGAGCGTCACTCAGCGCGGCGCGTCGAACGTTGGACACAAAGTACAAGTCAAGGGTGTGCTGACGCGACAGAGCACACTCGAGCGGATCAACGTCATGTCGCTCGAGTCAGTAGCCCCGACGTGCGCACCGTAAACGCGTTCGTCCTGCCGCTCTTCGTCGGTATCGGTGCACTCGTCGTCACGAGTGCACCGTCGGCGCAGCGTGTCGACGAGCAGCCATCCACCTTCGCCAGTGCTACGGCGGACAAGGCAGATCCCGCCGCGGTCCGTGCCGCGAACAATCGCTTCGCCGGAGCCTGGAAACTGGTCGGCGAGGAAACCCGCGATGCCGAAGGCCAGACCGTTGCGCGGGGCCCCAATGCGAATAGTGGTGGCCGCTTCGGCTACATCGTGTACGACCCGGCCGGCTACATGGGGGTGACGCTTTCGTGGCTGAGGCGGCCAACGTTCGCAGGCCCTCAACCGACGCCGCAGGAGGCGCTCGCCGCGCTGGGCATGTACAACTGGTACTGGGGATCGTTCGCGGTGAACGAACCTCAGCGCATCGTGACGCATCAGACATTCGGTGCGCTCAGCCCGGCGTTTTCCGGGACCAGTCAGGAGCGCCGGTTCACGATTTCCGGAAACCGGCTGACGCTGCAACCACCGGGTTCCGCAAACGGGGATCAGAGAACGCTGACGTGGGAACGCGTGCCCGACTTGCCAACTCTGACGGCGACGCACCGGAGGCTGATCGGATTCTGGAAACTGATTTCGTTCGAGCGCCGCAACGCGAAAGGCGAACCGTCGTCGTCGGATTCGCCGTGGACGGGATTTCTTGTGTACACCGCCTCGGGACACGTGATGGTGCACATGATGCAACCTTACCGGCGACGATACGTGGGGCCGTCGCCGACGCCGGAAGAGACGATGGCCACGTATCGCAGTTACACGAGCTACTTCGGACCCTACACAGTCAACGAGTCCGAAAACGTAGTCGTCCACCGCATCGATTCCTCGTTCAATTCAGGCCAGGTCGGGACTGAGTTTCTAAGGGGCCTCGAGTTCTCGGGGAAGAGGCTGACCCTGAAGCCGGCGGATACGAAAGACAGCACGGGTCAAATCGTGCAGACCAGGATCATCTGGGAACGGTTGAGTGACTGATCGCACCTCAACGTTCGCGCAACTCCCGAGAAGGTCACACGCGAATAGGTGGGTTGACCGCCTCGAAGAGCGGCTGGAAGATCTCTAACCGACCACGAGCCCGTTCAGAAAGGCAGGGCATGTACAACAAGGTCCTCATCGGCGGCATCCTCGCATTTCTGGCTGTCACGGCAGTCGCCGGACAGAGCCAGCAGCCGCCGTCCACTTCCGCAACTGCCGCCACAACGGTGGGCAAGACGAACGCCACTGCGCCGCGCGCGGCGCTCGATAAGTATTGCGTCGGGTGTCACAACACGCGTTTGAAGACCGGCGGGCTGGCCCTCGACCAGCTGGATCTCTCGCGGCTCGCCGATCATGCGGAGGTGGCCGAGAAGGTTGCGCTGAAGCTGCGCACGGGGCTGATGCCGCCACCCAACGCGCCGCGACCCGATCAATCCACGCGTGACGGGCTCACCACCTGGATGGAAAACGAATTGGACAGCCATGCCGTCACCAGCCTGGCGGCGCCCGGCATCCATCGTCTCAATCGGACCGAGTATCGCAATGTCATTCGCGATCTCATCGGGCTGAAGATCGATCCCGCGAGATTTCTGCCTTCCGACAATTCAACGCGCGGCTTCGACAACATTGCGGGCGCGTTGACGATGTCGCCGGCGCTGATGGAGGCGTATCTGTCCGCGGCGGGGAAGATCAGTCGCCTCGCGATGGCGTCGAACACCGCGCCGACCTTTGTCGAGTTCAATGTCCCCGACGACATGACGCAGAACTACCATGTCGAGGGGCTGCCGTTCGGCACACGCGGTGGCACGCTCATCGAGCACGAGTTTCCCGCCGACGGTGACTACCTCTTCAGGATCGTTCCCGTCTTCGAAGGCAACATGGGACAGGCGAACGATCCGTTCGGCCAGATCCTGGGCGAGCGCCTGGCGGTGACGATCGACGGTCAGCAGGTGAAGTTGTTCGACTGGGACAAGGAGATGCGGGGGACGCCGCGCTCCGGTGTGCCCACGCCCGCCATTCCCGTGAAGGCCGGGCTGCACAAGATCGGCGTCACGTTCCTTGCGAACAACTACGCGCCCGACAACAACATCAACGACGTGTTTCTGCGCTCGACGATCGAAACCGGCGGCATTCCCGGATACCAGTTCTTTCCGCACGTGGGGAAGGTGCGAATCGAAGGGCCGTCGAACGCGAGTCGCGCCACCGACACGCCGAGCCGCCACAAGATTTTCGTGTGCACGCCGACGAGCGGCTCGAGCCCTCGGCAGGAGGACGTGTGCGCGCGGACGATCGTGTCCACGCTGGCGCGCCGTGCCTACCGTCGCCCGGTGACTCCCGACGATGTCCGCGTGCTCATGGAGTTCTACGCCTCAGGCCGAGGCAACGGTACCTTCGACGACGGCATCGAAAAGGCGCTGCGTCGCCTGCTCGCGGATCCAGAGTTCGTCTATCGACGCGAGGTCGCACCAGCGACCGTGCGCGCCGGCGGGACCTATCGCATCAACGACCTGGCGCTGGCGTCGAGGCTGTCCTTCTTCCTGTGGAGCAGCATGCCAGACGAGGAGCTCCTGGCTCTCGCGGAGCACGGACGGCTGCGCGAGCCGGCGACGCTCGAGAAGCAGGTGCGCCGGATGCTGAGCGATCCGAAGTCAGCGGAGCTGATCGCCAACTTCGCTGGTCAGTGGCTGAACCTGCGAGCACTGGACACCGTACAGCCGAATCCCACCGTCTATCCGGATTTCGACGACAACCTG
This sequence comes from uncultured Acidobacteriota bacterium, assembly GCA_963772955.1. Lineage (GTDB taxonomy): Bacteria > Acidobacteriota > Vicinamibacteria > Vicinamibacterales > UBA2999 > Gp6-AA40. The sequence continues at coordinate 259,087 of CAVYZF010000005.1, forward strand.
CGCGAAGCATTTCGCAGCGAGGTCGAGCTGCTTTTCGACAGCATCGTCAGGGAAGACCGCAGCGTCCTCGATTTTCTGACCGCGGACTATACGTTCGTTGACGAGCGGCTCGCCCGTCATTACGGGATCCCGAATGTCTACGGCAGCCGGTTCCGGCGCGTGACTCTTGGACCCGACCTCGACATGCGGCGTGGGTTGCTCGGGAAGGGCGCCTTGCTGATCGTGACGTCGCAGGCGACGAGAACCTCGCCCGTCACCCGCGGCAAGAGGTTCCTGGAAACCTTCCTCGGCGTGAGTCCTCCGTTGCCGCCGGCGGTCGTTCCGCCCCTCAAGCCTCCGCAGCAGGACAATGCGGGCAACGCGAAAGAACCGACCATGCGCGAGCGCATGAAGATGCACCTCGTGAACCCTCAGTGTGCGAGCTGCCACAGCTTGTTCGAGCCCATCGGCCTCTCGCTCGAGAACTTCGATGGCATCGGCGCGTGGCGGCTCAAGGACGAAGGCCAGCCAATCGATCCCGCTGGAGTGCTCGCGAACGGGACGAAGATCGATGGCGTGGCGAGCCTGCGCGATGTCCTGATGCAGAACTCGGAGCAGTTCGTGCGGGTCGTTGCGGAGCGGCTCCTCACCTACGCGCTCGGTCGGGGAGTGGAATATCAGGACATGCCTCTCGTTCGCTCGCTCGTTCGAGACGCGGCCGGTGGCAACTATCGCTTTTCAGCGCTCGTGCTGGGAGTGGTCAAGAGCGCGCCATTTCAGAACAACGTCAAGGGCGCGGAGACCGCAGAGACATCGCAACGAGCCGCTCGTTAATTTATCCAAGAGGGAACCATGTTTATCGCGAAGAAGCACATACCGCGGCGGACCTTTCTGCGAGGGGCTGGCGTGACGCTCGCCTTGCCGCTGCTCGACGCGATGGTGCCGGCGATGACGCTGCTCGCGCAGACGGCCGCCACGCCGAAGCCGCGATTCATCGCCTCGTTCATTCCTCACGGCATGTCGCCCGGATACTGGGTGCCGGACAAAATAGGAAGCGGCTTTACGATGCCTCCGATCTTCGAGCCGCTGGCACCGTACCGGAAGCAGACCGTGATTCTGAGTGGCCTCCATGCCCGCTCCGCGGAAGCGCCGGAGGGCCAGAGCCCTCCCGACCACTGGGTCGCGTCAGCGTTCCTCTGTGCGAACAAACCGAAGCGGACCGCGGGCGCCGACATCTATAACGGCACGACGATCGACCAGCTGATCGCGCAGAAGATCGGACAGGAGACGCTGCTCCCGTCGATGCAGTTCGCGGTCGAAGATCCCGGCGCGAACTCGAGCAACTGCGGCGAAGGTTACAGCTGCGCCTACACGAACAGCATCTCGTGGTCGACGCCGACGACTCCGCTGCCGATGGAGCTGAACCCGCAACTCGTGTTCGAGCGCATGTTCGGGGACGGCGGCACTCCCGAGGAACGAGCCGCGCGCCGGCAGGACGACCGGAGCATCCTCGACTCGCTGATGGCGAGCCTGTCGCGGCTCAAGGTCGGACTCGATCCGGCCGATCGCCTGCGCCTCGATGAGTACGCGCAGGACGTACGAGAGATTGAACGGCGGTTGCAGATCGCGGCAAAGGCCTCGGCCGCGGCGCCGACGAATACGTCCGTCCCGGTCGGTGTTCCGGAATCATTCGACGAGCACATCAAGCTGCAGTTCGATCTGCTCGCGCTGGCGTTGCGGGCGGACATCACACGCATAGCCACGATGCTCTTCGCCCGCGACCTCACCGTGCGGTCGTACCCGGAAAGCGGCGTCACGGTGGCGTTCCATGCCGGCTCGCATCACGGTGAGGATGTGAAGCGAAAGGCGGAATACGCCAGATTGAATCGCTATCACGTCGCGATGCTCGCGTATTTCGTCGAGAGACTCGCGAAGACGCAGGACGGAGACGGGACACTGCTCGATCATTCGCTGGTGCTCTATGGCTCGAACATGGGGAACTCGAATCAGCATCGCCACGAGGACGTCCCCCACGTCCTCATCGGGGGCGCCAACGGAAAGCTGAAGGGCGACCGTCACCTGGCGTACCCGACGATGACGATTCCGACGGGGAATCTGTTGCTCAGCCTTCTGGATCGGTTCGACATTCACGAAGATCGCATCGGAGACAGCACCGGACGCCTGGAGGATCTCTAGAATGCGCGCGTTTGGGAGTTGGAGACTGGGAGTTGGGAGTTGTCTTGCTCTCCTGACGCTCACCACGGTGGGTATGGGCGCAGCCACGAGCGACGTGGCGGACGCCGTTATGCGTGGCGACGCCGTCGCTGCCCGACGGCTGCTGACGCAGAAGGCGGACGTGAACGCACGTCAGGCCGATGGCGCGACGGCACTGCAGTGGGCCGTCTATCGAGAGGACCTCGCCACCGTCGATGTGCTCCTGAGGGCGGGCGCCGACGTGAAGGTTGCCAACAACTTTGGCGCGACGCCGCTGTCGCTGGCGGCGGAGAGCGGTAACGCGGCGATCACGCAGCGCTTGCTCGAGGCAGGCGCGGACGCGAACCAGCGCATGGGCAACAGCGACACCGTCCTCATGATGGCGGCGCGGACCGGCAACCTGGCGACGATGACGCTGCTGCTCGATCGTGGGGCCGACGTGAATGCGACAGAAACGAGTCGTGGCACGACGGCGTTGATGTGGGCGGTGGCCCAGCGCCATCCGGCAGCCGTCCAGTTGCTCATCGACCGCGGAGCGAACGTCAGCGCGAGCTCGAGCCCGGCCTGGCAGGAGCGGCCCGTGAGCTATGCCAAGGCGTCGGACCCGAGACCGTCGAGGAAGCGGGGGCTTTTCGGAAATCAGATTGGTCCGCGGAACATGCGGGGTACAGATGGCGGAGGGCTCACGCCGCTGGTGTTCGCCGCCCGTGAGAACGATCTGGAGTCGGTGCGCATTCTGCTCGCGGCCGGGGCCGATGTGAACCAGGTGACGAATTACGGGTGGAGTCCACTGCTCGTCGCGACGCAGAATCGGTATCTCGAACTTGCGTCCTTTCTCCTCGACCGTGGCGCCAACCCGAACCTCACCAACAAGGGCGGCTGGTCCCCCCTGTATCTCGCCGTCGATAACCGCAACATCGAAGGTGGGGATTATCCAGTCCGCAAGGCGGACATGGATACGCTGGAATTCATCAGGAAGCTGATCGACAAGGGGGCCAACGTCAATTGGCGAATCAAGGACTCGACGTGGTTCCGGACGGTGTTCACGTCGCAGTGGGTACACGAGGACGGGGCCACTGCGTTCTGGCGCGCGTCGCAGTCGAGCGATCTCGCCGTGATGAAGTTGCTGCTGGAGCATGGCGCCGATCCGAACATCGCCACGACGATCAATGTGAGCCCTCTGCAGGTCGCGGCCGGCATCGGCTGGGTGGAAGGCGTGACGTACGAATGGTCGAAGGAAGCCAACGTCGAGGCGGTGAAACTGCTCCTGAGCCTGGGCAACGATCCGAACGCCCAGGCCGAGACCGGACGAGCGGCGTTGCACGGCGCGGGACACAAAGGCCGCACGGAGGTCATTCAGGTCCTCGTTGATGCCGGCGCCAGACTCGACATCAGAGACTACGGCATGAACGGCAACGACGCGGGCGGACGGCTCCGAGAGCACACCTGGTTGGCTGTCGATTACGCCGATGGTCTGATTCGGATCGGGACGCAGTCGGCGATCATTCAACCGGAGGCCGGCGCGCTCCTGCGGAAGTTGATGATCGAGCGCGGAATGCCAGCGCCGCCGGCGGGCCGAACGCTCGAATCCGTGTGTGTGGCTCCCGAGAACTGCGATGACATCGAACCCGAGGAACTCCAGGATCTGAAGTAGTTCGTTAACCGAGACTCGCGCTCGAAGGATGGCTATGCGTCGTTATCTCATCGCGGGAGTACTGACGATCGTCGGCATCGGCGGCACCGCGCTACCAGCCCGCGCTCAGGCAAAGGGGGCGGCCGAGTCGTCAGCCGCGGCTTCTATCAACCCGAAGTGGACGGCACCGAAGCTGGCATGGGGACATCCAGATCTCGAGGGCATCTGGACGAGCGATGACATGCGCGGTGTGCCGATGTCGCGTCCATCAGAGTTCGGCACCCGCCGTTATCTCACCGACGAGGAGTTCGACGCGCGTGCGAAGGAACGTGCGACGGCACGCAAGGTGGACAACGCGCGAACGGGAACCTTCCGCAACGAGGAAGGCACGCGCGACTTCGGCTACACCTCGATGGTGATCGATCCCCCGGACGGCCGCCTTCCGGCGCTCACAGCGGAGGCCCGGACGCGCCCGGCGGTTCGCGGGACCGCCGGCCTTGGCCCTTTCAATACCATCGAGGACTTCAGCTTGTGGGACCGTTGCGTGACGCGCGGCCTTGCGGGATCGTGGCTCCCGGTCGTGTACGGCAACGGCACGCGCATCATCCAGACGCCGGACTCGGTCATCATCGCGCACGAGATGGTGCACGAGACGCGCGTTATCCCGCTCGATGGGCGGCCGCACCTCGGCGGCGGCCTCCGGCAGTTGATGGGGGATTCGCGAGGCCACTGGGAGGGAACCACTCTCGTCATTGAAACAACCAACTTCACCGATCGCCTGTCGATCCCCGGCACCGCCGCCCGGACGAGCGAGGCGATGAAGCTGACGGAGCGGATCACGCGGATCGATCCACACATGGTCGAATTCGAGCTGCGCGTCGAGGACCCGAAGACCTACGTCGCGCCGTGGACGCTCCGGATGACCCTGACCAGCCAGTCTGGCTACGAGATCTACGAGTACGGCTGTCACGAAGGTAACCGTTCCGTGCCGAACTCGCTGAGCGGCGAGCGCGCCCACGAGAAGGAGGCCGCGGAAAACGCCAGGAAAGGGCTGCCACCGCCCGAGCGTGTGTTCGAGAAGGTCAACGGCGACGATCGCGGGCGGTAAGCATCTCGTCGCCGCGTTCTAAACAGTACAGACACGCGCGTCCTGAACTGGCAGGATCCGGCTATGCCGAAATCCGAAGTGCTAGGCACAGTGGCGCGAAGACGAGGCCGCCGACCCACCGAATTGCCGGACGCTATTGCAGGCCGGATCGCGGAAATCTGTCGCGATCTCGCCGTGCAGGCCAAGCGGATGCGCGAATTGCAAGGCCAGGCCGATGAACTACATGTCGTGATTAGCCAGTGGGCCGGCGAGTCATCCGTCGAGTTTCCCGGTGGACGAACTACTCGTGGAGGACAACGCTGAGGAGCGAGGTGTTGACCTTCAGCTCTCCGTTGTAATCGATGAACCCAAGGTCTCTGAACTTGTTCATGAAGAAGTTGACGCGCGAACGCGTCGTCCCGACCATCTCCGCTAGCGTCTCCTGCGATATCTTCGGGATCCGCTGCTCTGGTCCCTCTTGATCGCCGTATCGCGCCAGCAGTAACAGCGTCCGCGCCAACCGTTTCTCGCTGGAGTTGAAGAGATGATCCACGAGGTCCGCTTCGATGCGGATGTTGCGCGCCAGCATGTACGAGATGAATCGTTCCGAGAACGTCGGCTCGTCGCGCAGGAGTCGGAGCATCGCGCTCTTCTCGATGACGAGGACCGATGTCAGCGTCGTCGCGGTGGCCGTTCCGATCCGAACTGATTGACCGGTGAGCGCACCTTCCCCGAAGAAGTCTCCCGGGCCCAGCATCGCCACCACTGCTTCCTTGCCGGTACGAGAGAGCACCGAGATCTTGACGCTGCCCTTCTGAATGTACAGGACAGTATCGCTCGCTTGACCCTGCGAGAAGACAATCTTTCCCCTGGGGTATGTCGCCACGTGCCGTGCCGCACCGGCGGACGTGAAGAAGGACTCGCCGTCGAAGGCCCGTGGTTTCGCGCGTGGCTGAATACGCCGTGCTTTCGCTCGTGGCATCGAGAATCGAGCGAATTATCTCACGCCGATGCGCGCCCACACGCGCGTCCACTGCTCGAGGCGACTTCGAGAGCGAACTACGGCGTGGGGTTGGCCGGGGTGATTGAAAACGTCGTCGAATCATGCATCGTGAGGAACTTGCGCAGCTCGCGGTTCTCAGGAAAGTCACGGACGAGGAGGCGTGCGGTCGCAATGGCTGCCGGGACTTCCCGTTCGCGCACCTGCATGTCCCAGAGGGCGAACGTGGCTTCGGTCTGGGCGTAGAAGGTGCTGTCGCCGGCTTCGACGACTTCGCGGACGACAAGGAGTCCGCGCCTCTTGTTCCCGCCTCCGAGGATCCAGCGAACGCCCCGCGGGATGGTCGTCCCGACGATGTAATCGATCCATGCGCGCGAGACGCGCGCCCGAACGTGTTCCGGATTCATTCGCAGGACGCGATCGAGCGATCGGCGAGCCTCCCAGTATTCATTCCACCCGGTCTTGCGTCCGAGCGTGCCCAACTGCAGCCACACGTAGTTGAGGTCTACCTTTCCGAGGAAGAACAGCGCGTCTTCGTCGTCCGGGTCGGCCTTGAGCCGTTCTCGAGCAACGGCTTGCGCGCGCGCCGTCTGCTCGAGAAACGCGGACATCAGTCCTGGACAGGTGGCGCACCGGTTCCAGGCCGTGGTCTTGTCAGGTTCTTCCGCTTCTCCGAACGCCTTCTTGATCTGAAAGAGGAGGCTGGCCGAGCGCAGTTCGCACGCCTCGAAATCGTCGAGGCGTGCCGCACAAAGCGCCTGGGTCAGCGCTGCGGCCTGGTCGTAGTCGCCGATATAGAAGAAGCGCTGCGCCTGTTCGACAGCGGGGGAGTGAGTGTGGCCGTCGGCCGCATGGCCTGGCGATGACGAGGGACGCGGCTGCGGACTGCCGGCCTGAATAGTCAAGGCGAGGACGATTACGGCAACAGAAACCATTACAGATTGTGACTGGCCTATTGGGCGAGGCGCTGTTCCGAACGGCACACGTCGTCGGGGCCTGGACGGTATCGGGGTCTAGAAGGGGTTCATGTCGATGTGTTCACTCTGGAACAGTGCCCCTGACTCGTATTGCCTAGACTTGACTCTCCTAGGACAGGATCCACAGCGCCAGGAGGCGCGCCTCGTGTACACTCAACCGTCTGGACCCTCTCAAGCGACAGTCGCGCCCAAGGCCTGCCCTTTTTGCAACTCACTGGATGTCACAACGACGAGCAAGACCGTAGACATCTCGACCTACTGGCGCTGCACGGCGTGCGGCCAGATCTGGAACTCTGACCGACTGCAGAGCGGACGGCGCGCGCCGTCCCGTCGGTGGCTCTAGCAAGTCTCCACAACGACACGTCACCTCAAAGGAAAGTACGAATGGCGATGAACGGAACGATCAAACGCAAGACGGAAAAAGGATTCGGCTTCATTTCGACCGCTGAAGGCACTGAGTATTTCTTCCATCAGTCGGCCTGCGTGGGCACGCGGTTCGACGATCTCCGGGAAGGGCAGGAGGTCACGTTCACCGTGGGACAGGGTCCGAAAGGTCCCCGGGCTGAGAACGTCAACGTCCGCTAGCCTCTCGCGGGTCCAGTGCTGCCCGAAATACGCGAGTTGCCGATGCCAAGGATCGCTACATGAAAGCCAGATCAGACCAGACCCTCATGCAGGACCTGCTCGAGCTTGTGGCGGCGCTCGATCGCCGGGTGCCCCGCCTCGAGCGGGAGGGGGAACGGGACATCGCGCGTGATGCCCAGGGATTGCGACGTGCGGCGTTGAAGCGGATTGCCGAACTCGAGCGATCGGTCTCTCCACGGACGATCGCTGCGGTGAATCGGGAAACCGTGTGACGGGAGGATGTGCGATCGAGAACAGCGCCTGATTGCTCATCCCCATACACTCAGAACATGCAAATCGACTATGTGAAAGCGGCTCTGATCGCAGTCTGGATTCTTGCCGTCGGCACGCTTGGTGCCAGGTTCGGCGTCACATCCTTCGCGGTCTGGGCTGTTCTTGCGGTCTTGTCAGTGGTACCCCCCGCACTCATGTGGCGCTTGTGGAGTGTGCCCTCTCCGACGATGTCCGAGAGCATTCGCGACGTCCTTCATTGATCTGTCGCGCGTCGTCATTGACGTCCATCACCAGGGCCCTGCCGGGGAGTAGAATCTTCGCGGCGCGGATTCATTCGGCTGTTGACTTACGACGCGAGGAGGCGAGATGAAGAACCTGGTGGCAGGCGTGGTTCTCGGGACAGTGATGTTCACGGCCGGAGCGGTGTTCACGGCTTCGAAATCGGACGATGACGTACTGAGGGAGGCGCGGGATCGCCAGCAGATCGACGAAGTCATGTGGCGCTACGCGCGGGCGCTCGATACGGGCAACGCCGACGCGTACGCAGCGCTCTACACCACCGATGGGCAGTTCAGTTCGGGCGCGAACGCGACCAAGGGACGTGAAGCGCTGAAGACGATGATCGCGGGTGCACGCCAGCCACCGGCGGGCGCGCAGCCGGCCACCCCACGGCCGCCGATGTATCACACCACGGCGAACCACCAGATCGTGTTCATCGACAAGGATCACGCGCGCATCGACGCCTACCACATCACGATGGTTGCGGGAGCCGGGCGAGAGACGCCGCCGCGCGTCGCCGGTGTCGGGCGCAGCATCGACGAGCTCGAGCGCGTGAACGGTCAGTGGCTGATCAAGTCGCGCAACGTCGCGCCGATGGACTGACCAGGATCACCGAGAAACGACCATGTCCAATTCACCATCCAATGAAACGGCCATACGCCCGGAGGCATGCCCGGAATGCCATAGCAAGATCATCGAGACACTGGCCAAAGTCCTCACCGCGAACAGCCTCTGGCGGTGCCGCAGCTGCGAGGCAACGTGGACGATTGCGAGTCAGGCGGCCTCCCTCCCGAGGCCGCGCTGAGCCGGCGCAGCGCTGATCGCCTCCGAGCGACTCGAATTTACCGGAAGTAGAGTCGGGCCTCGTCGAGCCTGTACGAGAGCATACGAACTCGTCTGACGCTCTCGGTGTATAACTTGCGCATGGTCCTCATGCGCAATGCGATCCTGAGTGTCTGCGGGCTGCTGCTCGCGGTGACGACGATGTCCGCGCAACAGCCGCCGCCGGCCGGCGGTCGCGGTCAAGCCACGGCGCCACCGCCGATCAACTGGCCATCGCCGCCCCTGCCGGACGGGCCGTTGATGCTCGACACCGGCCTGGTGCGGCCGATCAAGGTCACCATCACCAAGGGACTGACGCAGCCGTGGAGCATGGTGTTTGTCCCCGAGAGCGGCGGCGATTTCACGGTCCTCGTCGCGGAACGTGGCGGCGCGCTGCGAAAGATCAAGAACGGCGTCCTCGATCCTGCGCCCGTCGCCGGACTGCCAGCTGACATCCAGGCGGCCGGTCTTGCCGGGATGATGGATATCCAACTCCATCCAAAATTCGCGGAGAACAAGCTCGTCTACCTCACGTACCACAAGCGCCAGCCTGGCGCCGCTCCTCCAGCGGCTCCGCCGGCGGGACGCGGCGGGCGCGGCCCGGCACCGCCGCCCGGCGTGATCACGCTGGCGCGCGGACGCTGGGACGGAAGCAAGCTGGTCGACGTGAAGGACATCTTCACGGCGCAGCCAACCGGCAACGCGTCGCGAATTTTGTTCGCGCGTGACGGCACGTTGATCATGTCTGTCGGCTATGGTGATCCGCCGCAGGCGAATCAGGGCAATCCCGAGCCAGACAAGATGCCGCCGCAGGATCCGATGAACTTCGCGGGCAAGACGCTTCGACTGAAGGACGACGGCACGGTGCCGCCGGACAATCCATTCGTGGGCAAGGCCGGCTACCGCCCTGAGATCTACACGCTGGGTCATCGCAACATCCTTGGTCTCGCGATGAATCCGGAGACTGGCGCGATCTGGTCGGTCGAGAACGGTCCCAACGGCGGCGACGAAGTGAACGAGCTGATGGCCGGGAAGAACTACGGCTGGCCGATCGTCAACGCCGGACGGTTCTATCTCGGTCCGCGCGTCAGCGTGGATCCCTACCGGGCGAATATGGAGCCTCCGGTGGCGTACTGGGTGCCCGCTATTGCGGCGTCAGGTCTCGTGTTCTACACCGGCGACAAGTTCCCGCAGTGGAAGAACAACCTGTTCGTCGGTGGTATGCGGCAGGGTGAGGTGCCACGCTCGGGGCACCTCGAACGCTTCGACTTCAACGAGAAGTGGGAAGAGCTGCACCGCGAGGGGATGCTGCGCGATCTCCAGCAACGCATCCGCGACGTGCGTCAGGGCCCCGATGGCAATCTGTACTTGCTGACGGCCGAGAACGACGGCGCACTGCTGCGCATCGAACCGGGCAAGTGAGCAGACGCCCGCCGGCTTGAGACGTGGCGAAGAAGAAAGAAGCGACGCGACGAAAGAAGGCCGATGCGAAGTCCGTCGGCCTCACGACCGCCGAGGTGCGCGCGACCAGCGATCCGCGTGTCCGCGAGCTGACTGCGCTCGTGGACGAGGACGGGGGAGCAGTGCTCGAGAGCTACAGCGACCCATTCGGCGGCACGCCCGTCCTCCTCGTCGCGCTGCCGATCGACGTCGTCGAGCCGACACCTTACCAGCGCGATCCTTCAGAGCCTCACGTGAAGCGGCTGATGACTGTCATCGAGAAGGTCGGCCGCTTCCTCGATCCGCTCGTCATCGTTCGCGACGGCGATCAGTACTGGACGCCGAATGGGAACCACCGCCTGCAGGCGATGAGAAAGCTCGGAGCGAAAACGATTACCGGCCTGCTCGTCCCGGAGTCCGACGTCGCGTTCAAGATCCTCGCGCTGAACACGGAGAAGGCGCACAACGTGAAGGAGAAGTCGCTCGAGACGATCCGCATGGCGCGAGCGCTTGCCGAGCGCGGCGCGGGGCGTGAGAACGACCACGCCTTCGAGTTTGAAGAGGCGCCATACCTGACGCTCGGGGCGGCGCTGAAGGAGATTCTCGAAGTCGACGGAATTCGACTTCGATGACGTCATGGACAAGATGATCGCTCTCGCCGGTCGATTCAACGTGGACCGCGTGAAGCAGGAAGACGTGGCGAAGATTGGCGGCGCCCCGCCCGACGAGAGCTGATACGCCCCGACGCGCTATGATACGGGCCCGCGAGGCTTTGCAAATCCGTGAAGGGTCAGACCCTTCACAGTATTTCGCGGCTCGATCGCGTGCGGAGGACAGCGATGCGCATCCTTCTACGAGCGGCTCTCGTCGTCTCGATCGTTTCGGTTGAACTGATCGCGCAGGGCCCTCCGGGCACCGGAGCGCCCGAACCGCAAATCGTCTGGTCGCCGAAAGCCACCGCCCCACCGGACTGGGCACCGCCCAATCGTCCGCACAAGAAGCTGTCCGATCTGGTCACGTCGCACAAAGGCCAAACGGATTGGACCGAGACGATGGTGGACGATGACACGCTGCACGCCGACTATATTGCGATGGGGCCAGGTGGCAAGACTCCGCGGCGCATGAACACCGACACGCGTGAGTGGTGGGCGATCCAGGACGGGCAGATTCGATTCAGCATCGACGGCCAGGCCCCGTTCGTTGCATCGAAGGGATACCTGGTGCAGGTGCCGTATCGAACCTTCTACATGATGGAGACCGTTGGCGATCGACCGTCACTGCGGCTCGAGGTCAACATCGCGAAGGCGCGCAAGATGTACCCCGTGAACACGGCACCGGCGCAGGTGCCTGGCGTCGAGTACGTGCGCGCGCGTGTGGCTGGCAGGGGAAGCTACGAGGGCGGCAACAAGCCGTACGTGGACTTCAACGCCGTTGTCGCGGGCACCGATCGCACGCGTCAGTTCGTCAACGATGCGCGCGCCGTCGCGAACATCATCCTGGGTCGTGGCATTCCGCCTCCGCCTCCGTCGGACAAGGGACACTTCCACACGGAGAGCTCGGAGTTCTGGTTCGTTCTCCTCGGGCAGATTCGCTACACGATCGAGGGACTGCCGACGTTCATCGCGGATCAGGGCGACATTGTGTACGTGCCGAAGCAGCGATGGCACCTGGCCAGCCTCGCAGGGGACGGCATGTCCGCGCGCCTGGCGATGAACGGTTATCCGGATCTGGCGCACTCCTTCGAAGCGCCGGCTCCTGCTGAGGCGAGCCGTTAGGCGGCTCGTCGCACACTCTTGTCAACAGTGTCTGTGCGTAGCGCGTGGTGGTCGTGCGCCTGGATCGTTGTCGTCTGTCTTGTGCTCGGGCTTCCGACGATCCGAGGTGACAACTACTTTCTGGGCGACGATTTCGGGCTCGTGCAGCACCTGCACGACTTGCCGGCCGAGCGGCTGTTGTCGTACTTCGTCTCCGATTGGACGGAGGGCATCTACGGTGTCACGCTTGACGAACTGCGGCCCTGGCTCGCGTTGAGCTACTGGCTGGATGCCCACCTCTTTGGCACGCTGAACGTCAGCGGCTACCACGCCACTAATTGTTTCCTCCACCTCATGAACGCACTGCTGGTGCTGGCCATCGCCCGGTCGATCGCTCCAGGAGAGGCGGCGTTCGCGGCACTGGCGGCCTCGCTCTTCGCACTCATGCCGAGCCATGCGGAGCCGATCGCCTGGATCAGCGGGCGGGTAGATTCGCTCGCCTCGCTGTTCTATCTAGGGGCGTTCCTGTGTTTCGTCCGGTTCCGCCGGTCCAATCGTCCCGCGTGGCTGTTCGGGTCGCTGCTCATCTTCATCGGCGGACTCTTTGCGAAGCAGTCAGTCGTGACGTTTCCGTTGCTCGTGCTGGCGTTTGATTTGCTGCGTCCGGCCAAAGCCGGACCCTACGGGTTGGCCCGGTTGTGGCCGCATCTGCTGTTCTTCGCGCTCATGGCGTCGTATCTGGCGCTTCGCTACGTGTTGTTCGGAAATGCCGTGCGCGAGAGCCTGCTGACATCAGCGGCGATGGAGGAATTCTTCTTCCGTCAAAACCGCTACGTCCGCGAACTGCTTCCCACTCCCAATAGCGCGCCGCGCGCGATGAAGGTGGCCGCGGAAGTTCTGACCATTGGCGTGCTGGCCGTATGCGTCCGCTGGATGTTCGCCGGCGGTCGGGCGTATGGCGAGGTGTTTCAGCGCCTGAGTTTCTTCGGGGCAGCCTGGTACGCGATCACGATCGCTCCGATGGTGGTGACTTACCTCTCGGCGAGGCATCTCTACGTCACAGTCGCGGGTGTCAGCATCGCGCTGGCTGCACTCATCCTGCCGGCACACGTTGTGGAAGAGCGCGACCGGACGAGGCAGCGAACGGCGATGGCTGGACTGCTGATCGTCCTCTACGCTGTGGCCTCGATCTGGAACGTCTCCACATGGGTGACCGCCGGTATCGAATCACAGAAATTCGCCGAAGCTGTCCCTCGCCTGCTGCAGTCGGTCCCTCGTGGCAGCGTCGTGCTGGTGACGGTCCCCGAATGGCGTCGGGACGGCTGGTTCTGGTCCTGGGCCACGCCGTTTGCTCTTCAGCCTCCGTTCACGGGTGAAGACCTGAACCAAAGAGTCAAGCTCGTGGAGCGGCCGCCGGTATACTGCTGCCCACCCGATCAATGGTGGGCGGCCAGGAAGCCGACGCTGATGGCATTGATGGATTCGCCGACGCCGCAGACGGTGACGTCCATCGTGTTCGTGCCAGAGGATGCGGGCGCGCCAGCGTTCACCACACGGATAGTCGACGGTCAGGTGTTGAAGCGGCGGATCGAGACCGCGCTTGGTAAGTCGGTTGATAGCTTGACTGGTACCATTACAGCGACTGAGGCTCAGGAGCTGAGTCGCATCCTGTTCGAGTAGCACCACCGTTGTGGAGGCCACCCGTTACGCAAACCATCGCGGAGGAAGTACTTCGTAAGCACGAGAAGCCAGCGCCGCTGCCTCGATGGCAACGTCTACCGCTGCTGCTGTACGGGCTTGTCCTCATCTTACTGGCGGTTGCAGTTCACCTGATCGGGGCTCTCGCCTTCGTCGTGGCCGACGCAATCGCACCGGGCCTGGTGCCACAGTCATGGCCCGGCGGGCTGCTGGTCGTCAGCGGTGGACTGGCACTGCCGGGAGGCAGCCTTGCCGCCCTCGATCTGCTGGTGCTTGTGCACAAGAAGCGGCAGCGCCACGACGTCATGATGGACCCGCCCTCCGTCCGCCTTCTGACCGTGGTGCTGACGGCTTTCAACGACGAGGAGAGTATCGGGCTGGCCGTCGATGATTTCCGGCAGCATTCGCTGGTCAAGCGGGTGATTGTGGTCGACAACGACAGCACGGATCACACAGCCAGGGTCGCGCGCGAGCACGGTGCCATCGTCGTGCACGAGTCGCTACCGGGATATGGCCGGTGTGTCTACCGGGCGTTGCAGGAGGGTCTGACGTACAGCGATACCGAGCTGACGCTGCTCTGCGAAGGGGACATGACGTTTCGTGCGTTCGACATCGAAAAGTTCATGTCCTATATCCCGCATGCCGACATCGTGAACGGCACGCGCATCGTCGAACAGCTGCGTGCCAACCGGACGCAACTCACGAACTTCATGTACTACGGCAATTTTTTTGTTGGCAAGTTGCTGGAAGCCAAGCACCTCGGCAAGGGAACCTTTACCGACGTAGGTACGACGTACAAGTTGTGCCGCAACTCCGCGCTACGCGCGCTGCTGCCGTTCCTGAGACCGTCGATCAACCTGGAATTCAATGCGCATTTTCTGGATACGGCGCTCAGCGGATCCGTTCACATCATGGAATGCCCGATCACTTTTCATAGACGGGTCGGACTCAGCAAGGGAGGGAACACGAGCAACCGCCGTGCATTCGCCGTGGGGATGAGGATGATTCGGGGGATTCTTTCGGGATGGCCGACGGCTTGAACGACGCCGGCTATCATCGAACGCGGTTTCGTCCGTACGCCAACCGCGAAACACTCTGGGCCACCCTCTGCACGAGCCATTTCCAGCGCCTGATCGCGCCGGACTTTCACGTCCTCGAGCTTGGCGCCGGCTACGCCAATTTCATCAACAACATCCGCTGCAAGACACGCACGGCCGTGGACGTCTGGCCAGAGTTGCCTGAGCACGTGAACAGCGACGTGACCGCTCACGTGGGATGCGTGACCGATCTTGCGTTTCTCCCGGATGCATCCGTCGACTTCGTCTTCGCCAGCAACCTGTTCGAGCACCTGACACAGGCGCAGTTCGCCGATGTGCTCGCACAGCTCGGGAGAAAAATCAGGAGCGGGGCGACCTTGAACATCCTGCAGCCAAACTACCAACGGGCCTACAAGGAGTACTTCGACGACTACACACACATCAGTGTGTATTCACACGTGAGCCTCTGCGATTTCCTCGAGGCGCACGGCTGGCGCGTCATCGAATGCGTGCCGGGGTTCCTGCCGTTTTCGTTGAAGAGTCGCCTGCCCGTGTGGCCCTGGTTGGTCCGCCTCTACCTGCGCCTGCCCTGGAAGCCGCTGGCGAAGCAGATGTTCGTGCGAGCGCAGCGCCGCTAGTCGCCTTGCGTGTGTGAGCGCTGGCGTGCGGCCAGGTATCGATCCAGTTCCTCCAGATCCTTGAAGACCGCCACGCCAGGCAGCGACTTCATGATCTCGAAGACCTCCTGAATCTGCGGCTGCATGTGGACGAATGACACCTGTCCACCGCGCTCCTTGAGCATCTTGCGCGTCGACGCAAAGACGCGGAGCCCCGCGCTGCTGATGAATTTCAACTCGGTCAGGTCGAACACGATGTCTTTCGTCAAACGCGCCAGCACGGGAGCCAGTTGCTCCGCCAGCTGCGGAGCGGTCGCGGTATCGAGACTGCCGGCAAGCCTGAGCGTGATGACTCCAGTGCCGTGTTTGCCGGTGTCGTTGTGAATTGTGATGTCGAGTGGCATGGCGGCTCGCGTGTTGGAAGTGTTGGTGTTGCTGACACAGACTATTCGTCGCCGGACGCCGGCACAAGTCGCTTCGTCAGGCGCAGTCTGTTTCTACCGGCTTCACGTCGATAGCGGATGTCGTCGGTGTTGCGGCGGACGAGTTCGATGCCCCAGCCGCCGGGCACATCATCATCCTCGGCTGGCGGCCTGAAGGGTGACGCCGACGTCGGATCGAACCCCGGGCCATCGTCGCACACTTCGATGATGAACGAGTTGCCCGTGCGCTCGAACGCCACCTGAAACGTCTTCCCGGCGTCACGCTTCAGTGCATGGTTGACGATGTTGCTGGCGCATTCCTCGAGTGCGAGCGCGAGGCCGAAGATCACCTTGTCCGGCACACGCCGCGCCGAGGCGAATTCCTGCAGTGCCTCCACTCCACGCATGACTTCTTCCGGCGTGGCGTGCAGCGTCAGTGTCAGGCCACCGCCACCGTGCACTTTCATTGTCAGAATCGCGAGGTCGTCCGACTGCGGCGCGCTGTCGGCAAACGCGCGGACGCTCTGCAGGAGGCTCGCGGTGATCGTGGGGGCGGACTGGGTGGCGAGCCCGCGCACGTCAGCCAGCAGTCGGTCGTTTCCGTAGCATTCCTCCTGCGGATTGAACGCTTCGCTCACACCATCCGAGTAGAGGATCAGCACATCGCCTGGATTCAGTGTGAGCTCGGTGCGCTCGAATGCCAGGCCCGTCTCGAAGCCCAGTGCCGTGCCGAGACTCTTCACCGCCCAGCGCGGCGCTTCGCTGGCGGACAACAACACAGGCCGACAATGCCCGGCGTTTGCAATCGTGAGCTGACGCGACTTCGGCTCGAACACTGCGCAGAGAAATGTCACGAACATGTCTGACGGATTCTCCCCGGAGAGCTCGTCGTTCAGTCGTGCCAGGATGCGCTCGGGTTCCACAACCTCGCGCGCCAGTAATCGCGCCAGGCTGATCGCACGCACCATGAACATCGACGCCGGAATGCCCTTGCCGGACACGTCGCCGAGAAACATCACCAGGCGATCCGGCCCGGGAGCGCAGACACCATAGAGGTCGCCGCCAACCTCCCGCGCTGGTTCGAGTACAGCACCGAAGCTGACACCGTAGGCCTGTTCGAACGGCGTGAAATCATGCGGCAGCATGCCCATTTGAATGTCACGGGCGACGCGGAGCTCGGTGGCGATCTGCTCTTTCGCCGCGTCGCTGTACGCCTTTGCCTTCAGGAGCGACCGGACGCGTGCCTTGACCTCGAGCATTTCGAACGGCTTGGTCAGGTAATCGTTCGCGCCCGCCTCGAAGCCGCGGGTCTTGTTCTGTACTTCCTCGAGCGACGAGAGGAACATGATCGGGGCTTCAGCGGTCTCTGGCATGCGTCGCAGGCGACGACACACCTCATAGCCGTCCATGCCCGGCATCACGATGTCGAGCAGCACGAGATCCGGAGGCGTGCGTGCAGCAATCTGCAGCGCCGTTTCGCCATCCATCGCGACGCTCAGTTTGTGGTCGCCCTTCAGGCCTTCGACCAGGATGTCGAGATTGGCCTTTGCGTCGTCCACGAGCAGCACGCGACAGTCGGAGAGGCTCTTCATGCCGGAGAGCGATCGCGTCAGTTCGGGCGGCCCGGCACGGCCGACCGGTGGAAGTGCACGATCTTCCACTCGGGCCCGCGTCTGGCGACGACGAAGGTGACGCGTCCGGGTGAGTTGATGGTCTTGCCGTCCCGGACGGCGGTCGTCGTGTCCAGCCCTGTGACAATCACGGCATCGTTCGACAACGCCATCACTGTACGGCTCTCGAGCACCGCGCCACGCGGACGATCGGTCAGCAGCGCCCGCTCGAAGTACTGACGGATCTCTTCGGTCTCGAGCACGACGGTCCGGCTGCCGGTGCCGAGGAACATCGCGTCCGGGGCATAGAGCGCGACGATGGCATCGACGTCCGATGCGTTGAAGGCCGCGGCCCACTTCTGGACGACCTGAAGCGCATCCTCTTCCGATCCCGCTATCACCGGCGGCGTCAGCGCCGTCATCACCACGAATGCCGCTAACCAAGCACGCACGAATACCTCCATTGGAACGGCCTCGACCGATCACGGCATTTGTTGACGATACCACGCGACATTGCGCGGTATGCTCTCTCGCGGAGGAGCTTGGATGACACGCGCGAGATTTCTGGCAGCGATTGTCGTGTCGGGCTTTACAGTTGCCACGGTCGCGGCGCAACAACAGCGCCCACGGATCCCGCCGACCGGCACGATCAAGCAGGTTCGCGACAACCTCTACGTGATCCCCGGTGCGGGCGGAAACACGACCGTCTTCGTGACGCAGACCGGTATCGTGCTCGTCGACACCAAGCTCGCGAACAACGGCGAGGCGATCCTGAGTCAGGTCCGCACCGTGTCCGGCCGGGCCGTGACCATGATCATCAACACACACTCGCATCCCGATCACATCGGCAGCAACGACTACTTCGCGCCGGCGATCGAGAAAGTCACGCACGAGAACACGAAGAAGTGGATGGCGGCGAATCCGCAAGTGGCGTCGAACGCGGCGGTGATGCCGACGAAGACGTTTAGCGACAAGATCACGCTCGGCGGCGGCAAGGATCAAATCGATCTCTACTACTTCGGCGCCGGACACACCGATGGCGATGCCTTCGTCGTGTTTCCCGCCCTGCGTGCGATGGCGGCGGGCGACATTTTTGCGTGGAAGATGGCGCCGCTGATCGATCCGATGGCCGGTGGCAGCGTCGTCGCGTTGCCCGACACGCTCGAGAAGGCCGTCAAGGGAATCCGGAATGTCGACACGGTCATCGAAGGGCACGGTGATGTCAACACGTGGGCCGGCTTCCGTGACTACACACAGTTCAATCGCGCGCTGCTCGAGGCCGCAAAGGCCGGAATCGGCAAGCAGAGCGCCGAGGAGATTGCCGCCGGCCTGAAGCCGAAGTTCCCGGTCTTCACGAAGGAAGAACTGCTGACTGACTTAGATTACGGCGGCACGCCGCTGTCGCGCGCCG
The DNA here is from genome assembly GCA_963772955.1 of uncultured Acidobacteriota bacterium. Classification (GTDB taxonomy): domain Bacteria; phylum Acidobacteriota; class Vicinamibacteria; order Vicinamibacterales; family UBA2999; genus Gp6-AA40. Next base: position 277,925 of record CAVYZF010000005.1, read on the forward strand.
TCATCAACGTGAACGTCGCCTTTCAAGAGATGGGGAAGAAGTGACGCGTAGGCGGCCCCGAGCGAACCGAAGCATTACTCGTCTGTTCGCCCCTCCATTGGTGAGAATGGAGAATCGCCGGTTACCGATCGCGTCGCGACTCAATTTCTGAATCAGGTCAGCAGGGCCCCGTCGTAGAGCCGGCGCCGAAGCAGTTCATAGAGAACGACTCCCGCCGCTGTGGCGACGTTCAACGAACGCTTGTGCCCGAGCATCGGGATGCGGATCACCGCGTCCACGTGCGGCGCGAGACCCGGTGAGACGCCATCGACTTCATGGCCGAAGACGAGGCACACGGGCCAGCGCGGTGTCCACTCGAAGAGGTTTACTGCGTCAGGCGTGGTTTCCACGGCGACCAGTTGATATCCATCTGCCGTGAGCGTTGTGAGCGCGCTTGCCGTGTCAGCCTGGTATTCCCACGACACGGTGTCCTCTGCACCGAGCGCCGTCTTCGCGATGGCGCGGCGCTGCCGGCTTCCTTGATCGGGACGCGGCGTGATGCCGCACAACACGACCCGTTCGACTCCGGATGCATCGGCCGTGCGAAGGATCGAGCCGGTGTTGTACAGGCTGCGAATGTTGTCGAGGAGTACGACTACTCGCTGCGCCGATTCGTCGATCATCGCGGTCCGATCGTGCGTTCGAGTGGAGTTGGCGGTTGGGTGTTGACGCGTTACTGTTTTCTGAACGTGATCGGCATGCCACCCTGGGCGCTGTTCGTCGTGCCCGTGAGCGAGGTCCCGTCCGCGGACAGTTCGCCGGCAAACGTCCATGGTTGTGTGTTGGGAAACTCGAAGTTCATCCGCCTGTCTTTCATCGTGAAGTCCCGCAGCGGCTTGTCGATCGTCGGCGAGACCTTGCCGCGGAATGTCTTCAGGTTGGTGCCGATCAACTTTCCCTGCACCGTTCCATCCGCGTGTGTCGTGAACTCGATGAAGATGTCGTAGTCGAGCGTTGCGAGGCGGGGCCGTCCCGTCCATCGACCTGCCAGCGCGTTGGCGACATCCGCTGACACCTGCGCGGACTTCGCTGCCGGCTCCGGGTCCGGATGCTCCCGCTCGTAGCGGTTCGTCTCGCTGTAGTTCTGGACGATCGTGTTCCCCTCGTGGCACCCGTATTCCCACCACTCGTACGTCGGGTCGTTGCGCATCGGGTAGCGCACCGTGAACGAACGCGTGAGGATCACGGGATCCTCTGTCGTGATTTCGTAGAGCCACATGTCGTCGTTCAGCCGCGTCACGCGCTCGGTCGTCTTCAACTTGTCGCTGACCGCGAAGCGATTCCCAGCCGGCGACCCGACCACTGCAAGGTTGATCATCGGCGGGCCTTCCTTGTAGTTTGTCGTCTCGATGGCGAGCGTGTTGCCTTCCCAGTGGCCGCGCGACTCGCCCATGTACTGCTTGTGTGCCGCCGTCAGTGCCGGCCGGCCATCGGTGTAGATGACGCGCGCGTCGTGAATCATCTCGAGATCGAAGACGACGACGCCCGGTGCCTGCCAGATCTTGAAGCCGCCGTTGTAGCGATACGGCATCATCGACGACGGCATGCCACGCGAGCGGCAGTTGTCCCAGAAGTCGAAGTCGAGCGCGTTGTCGTAGACAGTGTCTTCGCCGGGCAGCGACCAGGAACTGCCCATCTCGAGCGCGCGGCGCTTGGCCTCAGGCGTGAGGCCGGGCAGCAGGCCGTTCGGCGGATCGACGATGAGATTGGTCTGACGCTGCGGCGTGGCCGGGTCGGTAACGCCGGTGAGCAGCGCGCGACCGAACTCGCCCTTGGCGATCAGTTCCCGGCCTGCGTCGCCACGCCCTGCGGCGGCCGAGAGTCGTTGCTTGTACTCTTCCTCGGTCCACCACTTCTTGTTCATGTCGCAGGGCGGGCCACCGAAGCGGTAGCTGCTGGCGCACCGCTCGAGCGGCACATTCGCGGCCTGCATCATGTTCAACGTGGCCTGGATGTCGGGTTCACCCCATGGAGTCTTCGGGTGGACCCAGCCTCTCGGCGTCTCGATGAAATGATTCGCTTCGCCCGGCGGACCGAGGATCGACTGGCCGTGTGTGATGGTGACGAAGATGGCGGTTGCCGCGGCGCCGAGCAGGACACTGCGCATCGTCGGCAGAATCGAGTGCATGGTGACTCCTGCCTAGAACTCTAACGTAACAAACGTAGAATGAACCGCATGAAGAATCGCCATCTTGTTCTCGCCGTATCGCTTGTATTGCTTGCCGATAGCGGTGCGCCCGCAATTGCCCAGTCTCCGGCCAGTGCTCCCGCTGCGCCGTTCACGCCGCCGTCGTCTACGCTCTCGAGCTTGTTCGGGCGCTACGCGATCCGCGGCGACTTCGCCGTCAAGGATCCGAAGGAGTGGGGTGGCACCACGACGTGGGTGGCTGCCGACGGTAAGGGCACGGTGCTCGTGATGGTGCGCGTGGCGCCGTACCTCCGGTTCTTTACGACCGAAGGCGCGCCGATCCGGCAGTGGGGCGACAAGGATCTGTTCACCGGCGAAGCGCACAGCGCGCACTTCGGTCCGGATGGCAGCGTGTGGGCGACCGACTCGGTCGATCACACCGTCCGCAAGTTTTCGCCGACGGGACAGTTGCTGCTGACGCTCGGCAAGGCGAAGGTGGCCGGCGACAACGCGTCGCAGGACGCCTTCAATCGCCCGAACGTCGTGGCCTTTGGCCCCAACGGAAACGTCTTCGTCTCCGACGGATACGCCAACCAGCGCGTGGTCGAGTTCACGCCCGAAGGAAAGTTCGTTCGGATCTTCGGCGGCAAGAAAGGGAAAGGCGACGGCGAGATGGCGATGGTTCACGGCGTGGCCATTGATGCGCAAGGCCGCGTCTACGCTACCGACAGCGACAACCAGCGCGTGGTCGTGTTCGATGGCCAGGGGAAGTTCCTGAAGAACATCGCCATCCCTGGTCGCGGCGGTTCGTTCATGGCAGCTGATGGCACGTTCTACATCGGCGACGTCAACTCCGGCGCGGTTGCCGTGATGAAGAACGATCAGATCGTCGACGTGATCAAAGTCGAGGGACGACCGCACGGGCTCGCCGTCGATCCGGCGACGGGCGACGTGTACACGTCGTCGACGGTGGCGACGCGTCCTGGCGTCACCAAGGCGGCCGCGCGACGAGGCGCGGCAACCGCGACGAATTGAGGATGGTAGCGGCGGTTCACCGGGCGAGCCTGGGGACGGGCTCCCGGTTCGTCGGCGTGGAAAATCGGGTCTCCGGCGAGTGTGCTGACGATGACGCTGTCGCCTGGAATCATCCGAACGACAGCCAGGAATCGTGTCGGTAACTAGCTGGCTCGTACGGCAGTGGCGAATCGAGGGCGACAGCCCTGGTTCGCCTCCAACCCGATTTACTCACTTCGCCCGTCACGCCGCGAACAGGTCGCCGTCCCGCAGACTGCCCGGTGATCCGCCACCCCACACGCATAGCGATGGCGGTGTGGCTGCGGCTGGAGCGACTGTTCGCGCCGCGATCGGCGAAAGAGGAAAAAACGGCTCGGGAGCGATCGTATCGGCAGCGGCAGTGATTCGCCACGGGCGTACGGTGCAGCTCGTTATTGAGCCGATTGTTCACTGTCGCATGTATCATCCCAGCCGCCGCCGGCTCCGTCAGTACGCGCGCGGACGAGGCGTTTTTCCGCGGCGTCGAACCGGAGCGAAGGCCAGCCACACCGCCATCGCTACGCGGTCGGCTCGCGTCTCGACTCAGCTCCAGCGAAGATCGTGCCTGGCGTACGGCAAGTCGCGGTAGCGCTTGCCGGTGATCTGGAAGATCGCGTCGCCGATCGCTGATTGGACCGACGTCGCGCGATCGTGCCCCATTCCGAGCAGCCAGTGCTGAGTGGGGAAGAAGCGAATGTTGATCTCCGGCGGATCCTCACTCATACGAGAGATCGGGAACACGTTGAAGTTGTTCTCGACGATGTGTCCGTCGGCGACATTGCTGGCCTGGTGTACCGCGTCGTTGTAGAACCAGGTGATCTGCCCTTCGATCTGCTTCTTGACCGAGAGCGGATTGACGAGACCGAAGCCGGTCTCGTGCGCGACGTCGACGCGCTCCAGCCTGACCTTGCCTTCGCGACTCACCGACACGGTGTGGACCATCGCGCTGATCGTCGCCATGCCGTTGCCTTCGGCACCGCGCTCTTCGAGGGCGATCGCTCGGGCCTTGCCCTTCGGGAGTGGCGATCCCCAGCCCGACATCTCGGCGGCCATGTCGAGTGCCGTGATCATGTCGTTCTTGTAGGGGAGCGAGGTGCGCGTGAGAAGCTCGCGGCGATAGCGATAGGGATCCTTGCCGGCGGCGTGCGCGAGTTCGTCGATGAAGCTCTCGCGATAGAACTCGTGCGCCGCCTGACCAACGCCGCGGCGCGTGCCAACCGGGACATGAAACGTGGTCGTGTGACTCGAGTAGCGATAGTTCGGCACGAAGTAGCGCGACGTCACGTCGAACGACGCCTCGGGACCGAATCCACCGCCTTGCATCCCCGTGCGTACCTCGAGCGCGATCGGCCATCCGTCCGCGTCGAGCGCGGCCTTCAGGCGGGCGACGCCCATCGCGCGGTAGGTCGTGCCGATGAAATCTTCCTCACGCGTCCACAGCATGTGAATCGGGATGCCGCGATTCGCGTTGGCGATCATGATCGCGTGCTCGGCCTGAGGGCCGTTCCCGTTGCGGCCGAAGCCTCCGCCCAGGTGGCAGAGATGCAGATACACGTTCTGCTCGGAAATGCCCGTGATCGTCGCGGCACTGAAGCGTGTTTCCTGCGGGCTCTGATCGCCGATCCAGATGTCCACGCGATCGTTGGTGACGAGCACGGTGGCGTTGCCGGGTTCCATGCGGGCGCGCGGCAGATACGGCGTCGAGTACGTCGCCTCAACCATCTTCGCGGCGCGCGCGAAGGCGCCATCGACATCACCGTGATTGACGCGGACGCGGCCGGGCTGATCGAGTGCGGCGATCAGCGTCGCATGCATGTTCGCGGTGTTGAAGGCGGCGTGCTCGGGTGGGATCTGCCACTCGATTGGCATCTTGTCGAGCGCCGTCTTGGCCTGATACCAGCTGTCGGCGATGACGGCGACTCCGCCGCTGAAGACGCGGCCTCGTGTCAGAGCCGGATCGGGAATCGGGAACTGCACGACAGACCGCACCCCGGGCATCGCGCGAACCTTCTCGAAGTCGTACGACTTCACGTCGCCGCCGTACACCGGGCACGCCTTGACGGCCGCCCACTTCATGCCCGGCAGCCGGACGTCGATCCCGTAGACCACCTTGCCGGTGACCTTCTGCGGGATGTCGAGGTTCTTCTGCTCGGTGCCCATCAACGTCCACTGATCGGGGGACTTGATGGTGATGCTCTCGGGATGCGGATGCGGCGTTGCCGCAGCGTGATGAGCGATCTGTCCGTAGGTCGTCGTGCGGCCGCTCGATGCGTGCGTAATGACGCTGTTCTTCGCGGTCAGCTCGGTCACCGGCACGTTCCAGAGTGTCGCCGTCGCGAGCAGCAATCGCTCGCGCGCCTCGGCACCGGCAAGCTGCAGGTAGTACCGTCCGTCTTTGACAGACGACGCGGCGTTCGTCCGCATACGGCGATACAGGCTCTCGGGAATCCCGCTGACACCGGTGCGATCGCGATTGCCAAACGTCGGCTCACCGCCGCCCTTCGGATCGCCGGCACCTTGCCCCGGGACCTTGAGCGTCCACTCCGGCGCTTTCTCACGCGCATCGCGGTTCGCGGATGCGTACTGCGGGCGCACCTTCGACCAGTCGCACTGCAGTTCCTCGCAGACCATCATGGCGTTCGACGTCCAGACGCCTTGACCGAGCTCGGTCTGCGCGATGCGAATCGTCACGGTGTCGTCTGGCGCGATCACGATCCAGGCGTTGACTTCAGGGGTCTCCGGATCCTGATACCAGACAGCGTTGGGCGGCGGTATGGTCTGCGCCTCGGCGCGTGAGGGCACCCAGAAACCGAGCACGAAGGCGCCCTGCGCTGCCGCGACCGTAGCCAGGAACTCGCGACGATTGACGCCTGCGGTCTGGCTCATCTCACACCCTCCCCGCCTGCGTTCATCAGGTCGGCGGCCAGATGGATCGCCTGTCTCACGCGGTGGTAGGTGCCGCAGCGACAGATGTTCGTGACCTGCGCGTGGATGTCCTCGTCGGAGGGTGCCGGGTGTTCGCGCAGGAGCGCAAGCGCGCTCATGATCATGCCGGCCTGGCAGTACCCGCATTGCGGTGCGTCGAACTCGATCCACGCGGCTTGGATGGGATGGGTGCCGTCGGGGGATACCCCTTCGATCGTCACGACCCTCTTGCCGACGGCCGTGCGCGCGGGGACGCTGCAGGATCGGACCGCCCGGCCATCGACGTGCACCGTGCATGCACCACACTGCCCGATGCCGCAGCTGAACTTGGTGCCGGTGAGCCCGACCTGATCACGTATCACCCACAGCAGGGGTGTCTGCGGGTCTGCGTCGACGGTATACGACGTTCCGTTCACGACCAGCTCGAACGCCATACCTTCCTCCGGATCGCGGGAATTGTATCGTGCCTTGACCGCACTGCGCCTGAGAGGAGATACCGACTTGGGGCCTACACCTACTGGCTTGCACCGACTCTTGATGAGCGTCTCACTCGCACCAAGTCCGCGGAATCCCGTTCCGGCGACCGGACCGTGCTGCGATGGCGCAGTCGACCGAGTGACGCTCGGGTCGCGCCAGACTTGCATCGAGTGGCGCTCAACCTCGCGGAATCCCACGGCCTTCTCGCACGGTCAGGCGAACAGGGTCGGTCGCCTCCACAGGGATTCGCGTCCTTGATGCGAGTGAACGCTAACTGAACGCAGTTGCACCGACGAGTATCGAAGTCGCACCGACAAAAGATGGCGCAATCGCACGGGCCGACAATAAGGTCGCACCGACATGAGTCGAGTTCGCACCCTCAAGTGCCAGCGGAGTAGAATCACCTCGTTCGGAGGGGGTCCTATGGCCACTCGGCAGATAGCGTCATTGATCGCGTTTGTGGGAATCGTCGCGGCAGGTGTGTTCAGCGCCTCGCTTTCAGGGCAATCACGGAGTACTCCGCCTGCGCTCGTGATTACGGCGCTGGCCGGCAAGCCGGTCGAATACAAAGTGCCACGCACGCCGTGGGGCGATCCCGATCTACAGGGCGTCTGGTCGAGCGACGATCTCGAGAACGTTCCGATGTCGCGCCCGGCTCAGTTCAAAGAGCTGTATCTCGACGAAGCGCAGTTTGCGGCGAGACAGGCACAGGTGGACCGTGGTGCGAAGCAGCGCGACACCAGCGCAGAGAGCAGCTTCCGCTTCGACTACGCACGCCGCGCCGTCCGCCAGACGTCGCTCATCGTCGATCCGCCGGATGGCCGGCTGCCCGCGATCAAGCCCGCCGTGCAAGGGCGTATCATGCCGCGCGGCACGTACGGCCCCGGCCCGCTCAACTCCTGGGAAGACTTCTCGCTCTACGAACGCTGCATCACGCGCGGCATCGCCGGATCGATCCTGCGGGTCATCTACGGCAACGGCAATCGGATCGTCCAGTCACCTGGTATGGTCGCGCTCTCGTATGAGATGCTGCCGGACACACGTCTCTTCTACACCGACGGACGCGCGCACATCGGCGCCTCTATTGGTCAGTACCTCGGTGATTCACGCGCTCACTGGGAAGGTGAAGAACTCGTTGTGGAGACGACCAACCTCACGGACAGGACTGCGATCGGCGTCAACGGCAACGGCGTTCGTCACAGCAAGGAGATGGTGATCACCGAGCGCTTCCGTCGCGTCGCTGACAACATCGTTCAGTACCAGGCCACCTACGACGATCCGGTGACCTACGAGACGCCGTTCACGGTTTCGTTCCCGCTCACGCCGCTCGATGGTGGCAATTTGCTGCCGTACGACTGTCACCCCGGCAACACGGCGATCTCGATGTCGCTGGGTGGTGAACGGTTGGAAGAGCGCCGCGTGGCTGAGGACTTCGCGAAGGGCATCATCCGGCCCAAGCGTACGGTGCAGGACGATGGCGCAGGAGTTGGCGCGGCGGCGCCGGCGGGACGCGGTGGTGGTCCGGCGCCGCTTCCAGTTGGTGCCGCAACGGGTGAAAGAGATCAGGAAAAATAGTGGAGACGAGGTGGATATGAAGCGGAACGTTGTCCTGTCACTTTCATTTGTCCTTTCGAGCGGCGTGGCATTTGCGCAGATTGCCTTGCCGCCAGGGGCAAGCCCGCAGTCGACACAGGATCCCGGTTACAAGGAGCTCATCGCGACGTGCAAGGTGCCGCCGCCTGCTCCAGGCGCACGCGGAGGAGGAGCGGGACGTGCGGGCGGGGCAGCTGCCGCTGCACCAACCACGTTCCCTCCGCCGCCAGCCGAGTACAACGTCGCTGAAATCCCTGGCGTCATCGCGGCGGGGGCGAAATGGACCAAGGTCTGGGAGACCAGCGGCAACAACGCTGACGGCATCCTCAGCGACAAGGACGGCAACCTCCTGATCGCTCAGAACCACAACTCTGCTGTCGTCAAGCTGGATCGAAGCGGCAAGGTCTCCGTCGTTTACAAGGACACGCACACCGGCGGCGCCCTGTCGATGAACAAGAAGGGCGAGCTCTTCATGGTCCAGCGCGGCCTGCGCGCGAATGTGTCCGAGATCGCGCCAAAGCGGCAGATCATCGCCGACAAGTTGCCGAACGGCGATCCCCTCGATTGCCTTGGCGGAGTGATCAACGACCTCACCGCTGACAGCAAAGGTGGCGCGTACTTCACGATGGGCGGGGTGTTCTACGCCGATGCGAAGGGTGTCGTCACGCGCTACGGCGAGAACCTGCAGACGAATGGCATCGTTCTCAGCGCGGACGAGAAGACGCTCTATGTGACCAACGCTGGTAGCGTCGCGGCCTTCGACGTGCAGGCCGATGGGACGCTGACGAACCAGCGTGAGTTCGTCAAACTGCCAACGCCCGGTGGCGATGGCTTGACGATCGATTCACAAAACAGGCTGTACGTGACCGCGGGTCCCAACTTGCACGTCGTCGCGCCAGACGGCAAGCTGCTTGGCACCATCCCCGCACCGTACGGATTGATCACGGCAGCCTTCGCCGGGCAGAACAAGAAGACAATCTACGCGGTTGTCAGCCTGATCGATCCGGATCGACTGCAGCATGCGTACGTCTATTCGATCCCGATGGTGGCTTCGGGTTACCCCGGACGCGCGAAGTAGCAGACGACCTGGCGGTGGCGGGTTACTCCGCCACCACCGGAAACAACATCACCAATTCCCGACCATTTGGCATCAGATCGAACTGACGCCGATACTCGCCCTGCACGAATCCTTTGATCGGAAGTGCAACCGGATCGCCGCTCGACGCGGGAGCGGCTCCAGAAAGAGTTCGTATCGCCCGGTTTCGTTGGACGCGTACGCCAGCCAGCGGCCGTCCGGCGACACGGCGCTGCTGTGTTGCGACGAGCCGGGAAGAACGACGAGCGGTGTGACCGCGCGCGACGACATGTCGGCGTCTCCCTTTTCATTCGACACGATGAAGACGAGGCGCTCGCTGTCCAGTGTCCACATCGGTGCCCAGTCAAGCGGTCCGACAGGATTCTCCACCGCATGTCGTCCCGCGAGATCGGAAACGTCCGCGATCCACAGCCGCGCGCCATCTGGGCCAGATCGATCGCGCGTCTCGAACGCGACGCGCGTACCATCAGGTGACAGGCGTGGGGCGAATACGGACGGGGGCAACCGGCCGAGGACTTTCTTTCCACCGTCGAGATCGACGAGCATCAGGTCGAAGCCAGCGAGTCGCTGTTGTGCGCGCGCCTGTGCGCCGGCGACGATCGCGATGACGAGGCACGCGGCGGCCAGGCAAATGATGCGTCCAGTCATGGCGGCCCCATTGTCGCAGGTACGAGGAGGGTGTTGTGATTGTGCTCGGTTCGTTCGACAGCAGCGTGACCCCGGCCGATCGGGACGCTTACCTGCGACAGGCTAACGCGATCTCGGGTGGCCGCGCCGACCAGGCCGCAGACGGCAGCGACAAGTTGTCGTTTGCGCCGTACACACCGGAACCCACGCAGCCTATGACGGTTGCGGTGATGCAGCAGGCGCTGAAGACGATCGGTTTCTTTCCAGGCGGAAAGGTCGACGGGATCTGCGGCTACCGCACGCGTGCGGCGATGCGCCTCTTTCAGGAGTACGTGCGCTCGGTGGAGAAGCAGCCGTCGGTGCCGGATGGCCGCTTCGGACCGTCGACGCAGGGCCACCTTCAGCGCTGGCTCAATAAGGGTCTTGCGTCAGAGTGGGCGCCGACGATCGACCAGTGGCGGGCGGGCACACTGGGCCAGACCGAATACATCGACTGGTTGTCACTGCTGGGTAAGGTGAAGGGAAAGTACCTGGCGAGTCCGACCGAGATGCTGCGGCTGGTCAATGCATTCTCCGGCAAGACAGACACACGGAAGGTTGCGGACTGGGAGTTCGCGCCGGAGGCGATTCATCTCATTGGCGTCCGCCGAAGCGCGAAGACCAATAAGTTCGACGACCTCTTCGTGCTGTTGATCAAGGGGCTGGTGTTCAAATTCCAGGGATCGACCGATCCCGGTGCGACCAGCAATCCGCTTGGCGCGCCTTTCCTCGTGCACGGGCAGCACGACTACCACTTCGGCTGGCACAAGAGCCAGCACCTCGCGCTGCGGCCGTCAGACAACGGTGTGCTCGTCGTGCGGTCGAAGGGTGACTTCCGCCTGGATGACGCTGACGTGAGCAAGGGACTCGAGTCGAACTCGACGATCCACATTCATTGGGGCGGCAAGGGGCTGACCTTCGACGTGAACAACTGGTCGGAGGGCTGCCAGGTGCTCAACGGCAGCGCGTACATCGGCCCGAACAATCAGCGCATCGATTGTTCGTCGTTTGTGGCGACGAACAACACGGAAGTGGCAGGCAACCCATCGAAGACGCGAGGCGCGTACAACCTGATCGCGGACCTCGTGCTGGGTCTCGGAAGCGATCTGCCCGGCAACGCCGTAGTCTACACGCTGCTGGCTGAGCAGGACCTGGCGTTGACGACGTCTGCAACGATTGCCGATGGTCGAGAGAAGGCGAGTGTGCTCCTGGCCTGATGTGCTCGCATCCCGCGAGCTATACTCCGCGTCCGGATGCTTCGACACAGAGCGGCTTCGTCCTGGACTGTCGTGGTCTGCGCCGCGCTCGCTGTCGCGAGCGTGGAGTACCGTGCCCAATCGAATCCCTCGCAAGCGATCGCGTCGCGTGCGGACGTCGTGGTGTTCGGTGCGACGCCCGCAGGTGTGACCGCGGCGGTGGCGGCGGCGCGCGCGGGGCGGAAGGTCGTGCTCCTCGAGCCCGGTCGATTCGTCGGCGGCATGATGACCGGTGGCTTGTCGAACACCGACACCGGGCAGCGAGGAGCAGAGGTCATCAGCGGTCTTGCAGGTGAGTTCTTTCGCCGGGCCCGTGCCCTCGAGGAGACGCGCGGTGCATGTCTCGACCCGTGCGCGTCGAGCTTCTTCTTCGAGCCGCATGTCGGCGAGCACGTCTTCGAGACGATATTGCGCGAGGCTGGCGTGACCGTCGAACGGTCCACGCATCTCCGCGACGTTGAAAAGAACGGCACCACGATTGCGCGTCTCCGCACGTCTCGCGGCGATGTTCATGGTGACGTCTTCATCGATGCCAGCTACGAGGGCGATCTGATGACGCTCGCCGGCGTCTCGTTCCGAATCGGGCGAGAGCCGCGGCGTCCTGGAGGCGCGAGTGACGTGATTGCTCCCGCCGACCAGGAAGACAACGCGGGGATGCAGCAGCGACAGTTGCCGCTCGGCCTGCACATCGATCCCTATCGCGTGCCGGGTGATGCGGCAAGCGGCACAATCGCATTCGTCGAACCGCGACCGGATCCGCTTCCCGAAGTGGGTGACGGCGACTCGCGCGTGACGGCGTATACCTATCGCCTCTGTGTCACGGACGATCCGACCAACCGCATTCCGTTCGCACGGCCCGAGCCGTACACACCGTCGGATTACGAGCTCCACGCCCGGCTGGCGGCATCGGTGCCGCCTGATGTGGACATCGCTCGCAACATGTTCAACCCGGCCAGGATCGCGCGGTCACGCGACCGGAACTACTTCAAGTACGACTTGAACAGCAGCCTCACGCTCTCGACCGATCTGACGGGAGACGGTCTCAACCAGGGTTACGTGGACCAGCCGCAGGCGGCGCGGGAGCAGATTCAGCGCAGCTACCGCCACTTCATCCAGGGCTGGTTGTACGCGATGCAGACCGAACCGCGCCTCAAGGCGCTGCACGGGCGGGTCTCGCAGTTCGGCTACTGCGCCGACGAGTTCACGAGCGACGGTGGATGGCCGCATCAGTTCTACGTCCGCGTCGCGCGGCGCATGGTAGGCGCGTACGTGATGAACGAGAACGACGTCATGCAGAACGGCCGTCGTCCACGGATTGCGGACCCGGTCGCGTTCGGGAGCTACTCGCTCGCCGCTCACCATCACCGCTATCTGGCTGCACCAGTGGAGTGGCCGAATGGCCAGCGCAAGGATGCGGTGATGCTCGAGGGGTTGCTCATCGGACGGATTCCGAACGACGCGCCGTATCCGATTTCGTATCGCTCGTTGATTCCCCGCGAGAACGAGGCGCGCAACCTGCTCAATCCCGTGACGCTGTCGGCGACGCATGTCGCGTACAGCTCCATTCGCATGGAACCGACGTTCATGATGTTGGGAGAAGCGGCGGGCGTGGCCGCCTCGCTCAGCATTGAATCTAAGGGCAGTGTGCAAACTGTCAGCTATCCAGAACTGCGCCAGCGCCTGGTGAAAGTCGGATTGAGACTCGAGTAGTCGATCCTTGCGGTGCGATGGGACGAAGGGGCGACGGTGCGAGGGTCCAGTGCGGAGGTCCGACGGTCCGGTCCGACGGTCCGGTCCGATGGTCCCAAAGGTGCGTGAAGTTACTGCCGCGATCCTGTGATTCTTGCGTTGCGAGATCCGCGACTTTTTGGGGTTCTTGGTAAAGATTCCGCGGTCTGTAGCTGGGAGCGATTCGTGCACTTTGCCCCGGCATGGCTGGAGTGCGACGCTTTGAAGACTTCGACTGCTGGAAGCTGGCGAGTGAGCTCAAGATCAACGTCTACGAACTAATTGAAAGGCCACACATCAAGACCGACCAGGATTTCTGCGAGCAGATCAAATCTGCTGTGGCGTCGGCGCCGGCCAATATCGCGGAAGGATTCGGGCGCGCAATCACATCGGCGATGCGCGTGATCGCAACTACATCGACGAACGAGAGCGATCTGCCCTCGACTCGCTCGCCAGTCGCGCGGTCGGTGCAGTGGCAGGTCTTCAGCGGCATCTCCGCCGACCAAAGCGAAAACGTGTCTGAGTGCTCGAAGCCATTCCGGTGCCCTCGGACCCTCGGACCCCTCGGACCCTCGGACCGGACCATCGGACCCTCGCACCCCGGACCGGACCGTCGCACCCCGCACCATCGCCCCGTCGCACCGCTCGGATCACGCGGCGCCCAACCTCCGCAGCGCGTCCTGCATCTGCGGATTTCCCTGCGCCATCTGCAGCAGCGTCCGGCCCTGTCCGTTGCCGAGCGCGGTGATGTCAGCGCCGGCAGCGACGAGCCGTTGCGCAACGGCCGGGTAATCGGCGCTGCGCGAACGGCGGTGCACCGATCCGAACGCCGTCCATCCAAGCGGCGTGCTCTGATGCGTCGGGTCCCTCGCGTCGAGTCGGATGCCTTCGCGCGCGAGAATGCGTTCGACGATTCTCACGTTGCCCACCCAGCACGCGGCATGCAGCGCCGACCCGCCGTCGACGCCGGGTGCGGCCGGATCGAATCCGAGACGCAGCATCAGCTCGGCCGCGTCGAAGTGCTCGTAGAAGATCGCGTGTGCCAGGTGACCGTGCACCTTGCGAGTGAGAGACGCGAGGAGAGACGGATCCTCCGCAAGGGCGGCGCTCGTCGCGTGCTCGTCGGCGGCCAGAGCGGCATTGACGAATCGAAGCTGCGTCGGGCTCCGGGATACGAGCAGATCGTAGACGTCGCGATGGCCGGACTTCGACGCGACGTCGTGCGGCGATAACCCGAACCCGAGCGTCCAGCAGTAGATGTGCAGCGGAGGCACCGGCGCGTAGCCGTCTTCATGAATGCGGGCGGAGACGCACGATGGGTCGGCATCCAGCAGTCGCGTGGCCAGCGCGACGTCTCCGAGACGCGCCGTCATGAAGATGTCGGATGAGGCACCGCGCTCGAGCAGACGCCGGCACACATCCGGGCGATCGACCAGCGCGTACTGCGCGGCAGTGGACTTGTGATCGATGCAGCGCACGTCGACGCCCGCGCCGCGGTCGAGCAGGAAGTCGGCGATCGCGACGGTCTTCGCTTCGTGCAACGGCTGCTGACCATCTCCTCCTCGCACGTGCACGAGTGCGGTGTCGGCGTCCACCATCGAGCGCAGTTCATCGAACCAGCCAAGCCGGGCTGCTACGTTGGGCGTCAGCGTTGCCCCGCGTGTCAGCAGAAACCGCGCCGTACCCTCGGTCGCGTGATCGAGCACGGTATAAGGGCCGTTCTCCCAGTCGCTCTTCAGGTTGACGTCAGCGCCAGCTTCGATCAGCGTCGTCAGTAGCCGTTCGTTTTTCGCGGCCGTGTGGGTGGCTCTCCCGCCAAAGTCGAACATCGGATCGTTGATTCGCTCCCGTACGTGTTCGCGAGAAAGGAGCCGTTGCGTTCGTTCAACGTCTCCCTGGCGTACGGCGTCGCAGAACGCCTTCACGTCGCGCTGCTCCAGTTCCGCGACGAGCTGTGGCCACGAGTCAAAGCCAGCTTCGCGGGCGACGGCGAGCTGAGCATCGGCAAGCGTGAGCGACCGCGGTGGAGTAGCGGCATCGGAACGAACCGCCTGAATGCGCGCGAGTGCTGCCTGGTCGCCGTCACGCGCGGCGCGGATCAGATCCTTCGCGATCTTGTGTTGCTGTTCGAGACTGGCAGGACGAGACGACTGTGGTGTCGACACGGACGACCTCCTTCAATACACGCCCGTGTCCGCATCATGGGCTTGAAGAAAGGTCGCTGCTGACTCTCGCAACGCGACATGACAGGTGGGCGCTGCCCTTCCCGCGGACCGGAGGCGTCCCGCACACGCCAGCAGGCAGCGTAGACCGGCAGCCCGCTCGACCGCAAGCGACCCATTCGCAGCGACGCATTCGCAGGTCTTGACATGTTACAGGTTGTACGGTTACAACTTGTAACACATGAAACGGACCTCATCACAGGCGGACATCCGACCCGCGCTCAGCGAGCTCGAACACCAGGTGATGCAGGCCGTGTGGAGCTCCGGGCCCTCCTCAGTCGAAGCCGTGCACCAGGCGGTGTCGCGCCGGCGTGACCTCAAGGAGGTCACCGTCCGCACCGTGCTGCGACGCCTCGAGCAGAAGGGCTACGTGCACCACGAGGTCGCGGGCCGCGCCTACATCTATCGCGCCGTTGAAGCGCCACGCAGTCTCGCGGCGCGCGCGTTTCGCCACATCGTCGATCGCTTCTGCCACGGCTCCGTCGACGAACTGGTCAGCGGACTTGTCGAAGCGAACGTCCTCGACGATGCGGAGCTGGCGGCACTCGAAGCGAGCCTCAAGGCCCGCGCCCGTGGGCGAGCGCCCAAGCGGAAGAAAGGATGATGAAGATGGAGATCCTCGCTGAATCAACGGCCCGCATCACCGTGCTGGGCCTCGGGGTCCTCGCCGTCCTGCGCGCCCTGCACATCCGTTCGCCGCGGGTGGCCCATCGGGTATGGACCGCCGTCGTCGTCGCGATGCTGCTGCTCCCGATCTTCGTCGCGTGGGGACCGGAATTCGTGGTGCCGCTCCTGTCCCCCGACGCCGCGGGTACGCTCCGTCTGCCAGCCGCACATGGCATCACGGCGATGGCGTCAAATGAGATTCCGAGCGAGAGTCCTCTCGACGCTGCTCGTGCGCCCAGGCGCATCACGTGGGCGACTGCGGCCGGCACGGTATACGTCGCGGGGGTCGGGCTCTGTTTGCTGCGGCTCGCGCTGGGCGTGCGGCGCGCTCGCGCCATCAGGCGCGGCGCGGTCCACGTGAGTGGACGGCTGACCCATGCAGCGTGTATCACGCCGATGACTGTCGGAGTCGTCGCGCCCGCCGTCATCTTGCCACCGGACTGGCCGAAGTGGCGCGAGGCGGAATTGTCGGCGGTACTCACGCACGAGGAGGAGCACGCGCGTGCACGCGACCCCCTCGTCAGTGTCGTCGCGCTCCTCAATCGCGCGATCTTCTGGTTCCATCCCCTCGCGTGGTGGCTGGTGCGAGAGATTGGGCGGCTTTCCGAAGAGGCCTGCGACATGGTCGTGATTTCACGCGGGCACGACAGCCACGTCTACTCGACGTGCCTGGTGCGGTTCGCCAGACGCGTCGCCGATGCCGGTGGCCGCATCGCGCCGATGGCCACAGCGATGCCCGGGTCAGGGCTGCAGAATCGGCTTCAGAGCCTCGGCGATCCGCCGCCGGCGCGGGCGTCCCTATTCCGCCGTGCCGGCGCCGTCACCCTTTCGGCGGCACTCGTTTTCGTCTGTGCCGCGGCAACGCCGACCGCAGTGCCCGTGCAAGGTGTTCCGTCAGCACCCGGTCAAGCGACGTGGCCGTTCCGAACATCAGAGCACTTCGAGATCTTTCACAGTGGATTGCCGGAGGACCGCGTCGACGGTGCAGTCCGCGATGCTGAAGCGGCGTACACACAACTCAGCGCGGCCTTCAAGCACGATTTGCCACGGCCCGTGCCGCTCATCCTCCTGCTCCGCGATCGCGAACTCCCGGCGACGGAGGCGCGCGCGCGAGATCTCACCCGCCAGAGTGGCGCCCCGGCCCGACACAACCTTGTGATTTCGCTGGAGTCGCTCGACCGGCGCACGGGGATCATCGTGCACGAACTCACTCATCAGTTCGCGTTCGACATCGTTCCCAACACCAGCCGCGTCGCTCCTGTCCTGATCGAGGGACTTGCGGAGTATCAGCGCGGCGCGTGGGCGTCGACGGACCTGCTCACGACGCGCGCGGCCGCCGCCACGGGTGCCATTCCGTCGTTGGCAAATCTCGACGCCCCCGACCGCCCCTGGGCCCACGCCTTGTTTGATTTCGTTGGTGCGCAGCACGGAGAAGACGGGGTGCGAAAACTCCTGTTCGCATTGCGTGCACGCGACACGCTGGTGCAGGCCGTGCCGATGGCCTTCGGCGTCACATTCGAGCGGTTCGATCAGGAATTCCGCGGCTACGTGTTGACCAGGTACAACAGACCGTGACGGGACTGCAAGGTATATGGCGAAGAGCTCGACGTCGTCTTTACCGAGCTGCGGAAGAAGGGGTGCCGGCAGATGATCATCGACCGCAAGCCGGTCGACATCTCCGGCGACGTCGACGTCGATGCCGACAGCGTGAAGACGATGGAAGCCGTGGTGGATCGGTTCGTTGCTGGCCGCCAGCACGAGAAGGCGATTCGCGCCGGCATCGCTGCCGCGTTACTCGTGGGCGACGGCATTCTTCATGTGCACGTCGGAAAGGGCGCGACGAAGACGGCGAGCGAGCGCTTCTACGAGACGCTGTGCAGCCCGGCACATCACCTGGTGTACGGCGACATTGGACCGAGCTACTTCGTCTTCAACGATCCCGAGAGCGCATGCCGGACGTGTGGCGGCCTGGGCGTCGACAAGCTCACGCACCACGAACTGCTCGTGCCCGATCCCCAGCGCAGCATCCGCGGGGGCTGTTTCGTGAAGGAGGCATTTCGCTACAACCCGGACACATGGGACGGGCGAATGATGTTCAGCCTGGCGAAGGCGCAACGCTTCTCGCTCGACACGCCGTGGAATGAACTCCCAGAGCCGGCACGCAAGGCCGTGCTGTACGGCGAGCAGAAGGTTGTCGTCACGACGCCGCCGGAAGCGAAGGTGAAGAAGGACAACCAGGAAGGGAAGGAGATCGGCTTCACCGGGATCGCGCGCCGCATCGAGCGCTGGTATCGCCGCTACCGTCAGCGCGGTGAAGCCAATTCACGGATGGAAGCGTGGCTCGACAAAGTGATGGTCGAGCACACGTGCCCTGACTGCAACGGCGCGCGCCTGCGTGCAACGCGGCTGCTGTTCACGGTCGGTGGCAAGACGATCTACGAGATGGGGCAGCTCAACTTCGACGAGCTGCACGAGTTCCTCGGGACGATCAAGCCGACAGGCCGCGGCGCCGATGCCGGACGTCAGGTGATCAAGGAAATTCGCGGGCGGCTCGCACTGCTGCTGGGCATCGGTCTCGACTACCTCAACTTCAATCGTCGCTCCGGCACGCTCTCGGGCGGTGAATCACAGCGCATCCGGTTGTCCACGCAGATCGGATCCGGCCTCATGGGGATGCTCTACGTCCTCGACGAGCCAAGCATCGGACTGCACCCGAAGGACAACGTCAAGATGATCGCCACGCTCGAGAGTCTGCGCGACATCGGCAACACGGTGATCGTCGTCGAGCACGACGAGGACACGATTCGAGCGGCCGACCATCTCATCGAGATGGGGCCCGGCCCGGGCGTTCACGGCGGTACCGTCGTTGTTCAGGGCACGTTCGACGACGTCCTGAAATGCAAGGCGTCGCCGACCGGGCAGTTCCTGTCGGGTAAGCGATCGATCGCGTTGCCCGCACGGAGACGCGCTGGCAACGGCAAGAGGCTGACGGTGCGCGGTGCGCGCGAGAACAACCTGAAGTCGATCGATGTCAGCGTCCCGCTCGGGTGCCTCGTTGCGATTACCGGCGCGTCCGGATCGGGCAAGAGCACGCTGATCAACGAGATTCTGTACAAGGCGCTGTGGAAGCGTCTGGTCGATACGCGCACGTTGCCCGGCGATCACGACCACGTGGACGGCCTCGAGCACGTGCACAAGGTCGTGAGCATCGATCAGACGCCGATTGGGCGTAACAGCCGTTCGAACCCGGCGACCTACATCGGCTTCTACGACACCATCCGCGATCTCTTCACGCAGGCGCCGCTCTCGCTCGAGCGCGACTACAAACCAGGGCGCTTCAGTTTCAACGTCAAGGGCGGCCGCTGCGAGGAGTGCCAGGGCGAGGGCACGATCACGACGCAGCTCTATTTCATGCCTGACGTGGAAGTGATCTGCGCCGCCTGTAAGGGCGCGCGCTTCAACAGCGAGACGCTCGAGGTGACGCTGCGCGGGAAGACCATCGACGATGTGCTCGACATGTCTGTCGAGGAGGGCGTCGGATTCTTCGCGAGCGAACCGGCGATCGGCAAGAAGATTCAGGTGCTCGCCGAACTCGGCCTCGGCTACCTGACGCTCGGTCAATCGGCGACGACGCTCTCAGGTGGCGAGGCGCAGCGCGTGAAGATCGCGACCGAGCTGAGCACGCTGCAGCGCTCGAAGCACACGCTCTACATCCTCGACGAGCCGACGACCGGTCTGCATCTTGCTGACGTCGAGAAGTTGTTGGTGGCGCTCAATCGATTGGTGGATGCTGGTCACACGGTGTTGCTCATCGAGCACCACCTCGATGTGATCAAGACGGCCGATCACGTCATCGACCTTGGTCCTGAGGGTGGTCACGCCGGCGGCCGTGTCGTCGCGAGTGGCACGCCGGAAGAGATCGCGGCAGCGAAGAACTCGCATACCGGCAGATTCCTGAAGGCGCACCTGCGCGCGCCGCAGTAGCGTCCTACTTCGACAGCGCGGTGATGAGCTGGTAATGGAACTCCAGGTCTTCGTTGAACTGCTTGACGCCCACGCGCTCATCCCGGCCGTGGGCCCGTACGTCGTCGATGTCGTCGAACAGGCCGTCGACACCAAACGTCGGAATGCCAGCATTCCGGAGATGGAGTCCATCGGTCGCACCAGTACTCATCACCGGAACGACCGGCACGCCAGGGAACATCGATCTGACGATTGTCTCGGTCGCAGTCATGACATCGTCCCTGAGCACTGCGGGCTTGCTCGGCGTGGCTTCGTCCACGAGTGACAACTCAATCGCCTGGTCTCCGAGGACCTTCGTCAACTGCGTGATGACTGTCGCCACCGGCACGCCCGGCAGGATGCGGCAGTTCACGTTGGCGGTCGCCACCTGCGGGAGCGCGTTGGGCGCGTGGCCACCATTGAGCTGAGTGGCCACGCAGGTCGTTCGCATCAGGGCGTTGAAATACGACGACTGCGCCGACAGTCGCGCGGCCGCGGCAGTGTCCATTGGTTCCTTCGCGACTGCCAGCATGTCGGATCTCGTTTGCGGATCGAGTTGCGCCGGCGCTGCTCGCTGAAAGTATGCGCGCGTGATGTCGTTCAACTGCACGGGGAACTCGAATGCAGCGAGCCTGGCGAGCGCGGCGGAGAGGCGGTAGATCGCATTGTCCTTGACCGGAAGCGAACTGTGTCCACCGCTGTTCTTGATCTCGAGACGAACGTCCTGGTAGACCTTCTCGGCCGCCTGCACCTCGTTGGTGACGTACTGTCCTTTCTTCATCACGCCGCCACCGCCTTCATTGATGGCAAACTCCGCGTCGATGAGATTGCGATGATTCTCGATCAACCACGTCACACCGTTGTTCTCGCCACCCTCCTCGTCTGCTGTCAGCGCGAGGATGATGTCGCGTGACGGCACGTAGCCTTCGGACTTCAGACGAATGAGATTCGCGACAAACACCGCGGCCATCGTCTTGTCGTCTGCCGTGCCACGACCGTACAGGAATCCGTCTTTCTCGGTCAGGACGAACGGATCGAACGACCAGTCCTCTCGCTTCGCCTCGACCACGTCGAGATGGGCAAGAAGGAGGAGCGGCCGTTTCGTGCCGTTCCCGGGGTAGCGGGCGACGAGGTTCCCTTTCCGAGCCACAGGCTCGAGCACGCGGACATCGGTGAAGCCAGCGCCTCTCAATCGGACGGCCATCGCGTCGGCCGCGGTCGTGGTGCTGCCCACCGAGTGGGTCGTATTGATTTCGACGAGTTGCCTGAAGATTTCCCGCGCACGCGCCTCAGGACCCTGGCTCTGTGCCGCTAGAGCCACCACTCCAGCGTTCACAAGCATCACGACGAACAGTGTGTTGTTTGCCTTTCGCATTGAATCGCCTCAGTTCGCTGACAGACGCCAGTCAGCTCAGTGAACCAGGTCCCATCCGCGCGAGGCGATCAGGCGGGTGTACCCGTCGTTGTTGAACGTACGGACGACATGTGCGCCGGGGCCAATTGCCACTGTAACGTGATTCTACGCGACGCCCATCGACGGACAACTCGCATGTGGCAGACTGTTGCCGCTCATGACTCGATTCCAGGCGATCGCCTTTCTCATGACCCTTGTGGCGAGTATGACCGGATGCCGTCAGGCTCAGGAGCCGCCGCCGCCGACGCCGTTGGAGCCTGTGGCGCAATCGCGTGAGATGGGGGGCGCCAAGTCTGTGATGACGTTCTTCGTCACGAGCAAGGGACCTGGGAAGGGCGGCGACCTGGGCGGTCTTTCCGGCGCCGATGCCCACTGCCAGGCGCTGGCCCAGGCGGAAGGCGCAGGCGATCACACGTGGCGGGCATACCTGAGCACGTCGGCAGGCGATGGACAGCCGGCGGTCAACGCGCGCGACCGAATCGGCAAGGGGCCGTGGTACAACGCCGAGGGTTTGCTCGTTGCGGCGACGCTCGACGAGTTGCACAGCGACAAGAACCGAATCAACAAGGAGACAGCCGTTACCGAGCGGCTGGATCCCGTGAACGGCGTTGGCGACGATCCCAACGTGCACGACGTCCTGACAGGATCGCGCCCGGACGGTACTGCCTACGCCGCCGGCGAGGATCTCGCCTGTCGCAACTGGACGTCCGGCAGCGACGGACGCGCACAGGTCGGCCATCACGATCGGCGCGGGTTGACGGAGGGAGTGAACTCCTGGAATTCAGTGCACGCGTCGCGTGGGTGCGGTCAGTCGGATCTCCGGGCCACCGGTGGTGCCGGGCTGTTCTATTGTTTCGGGATCGATTGATGACTGGATCACTCTCGAAGCTTCTGTCGCATGTGAGTAGGCAGCAGGCGATATGCGGCGAGTTGCTTGCCGCATATCGCCTGCTACGTGGGCACAGAGCCGAAGTCGGTTCGCGCGGCTTACTCGCCCGGAACCATCAGGTGAGCAGTGGACGTGCCGGCGTTCATGATCCAGACGCCACCCGTCTTCGGATTATCCGGAAGTCCCATCGACTGTGTCGTCGCGCCGGGAACGGCGATCGTCATATGGGGGCGCGCGGTCGCCTGGTCCTTGCCCATCAGGTGATACCAGACCGAACCGAACTCGGGCTTGGCTCGCGAGCCGTCTTTTTCAGCGGCATCGAGAGCAGCCTGCCGCTTCGTGCGATCCGGCTCCGATTCGAACTTCATGTTCTGCGTGGCGCGATCGAGGTTGCCCAGGCTGGTGCACTCGAGCGAGAACGGCAGCTGCCCTGACAAGCCGGACTTGTCAAAGCAGACGAGCCGGTTCGTGCCCTTCCTTAACGTGTCGTAGGTCCAATCGGTCTTCCACTTGATGACCGTAGCCTGGTCGCGAAGGTTGGCAGGTGCTGCCGCCAACGCCTTATCCACGTCGGCCTGCGACGCACCCGGCGACAGAGGCGGCGGTGGCGGTGGTGCGCCGCGGCCCTCCTGCGCGCCGGCCACCCCGGCGGAAATGGTTATGGCCGCGAAGGCCAGCAATGCAATTCGTTTCATGTATCCCCCAATCATTCCTGCTCTGTGCGAACTCCGTGTTGTCGTCGCTGCGTAGGCTATCAGGATCGGGGATTCCTGCGCCAACGGGAACTGCCTGGCGGTAATTCCTGAGGTCAGTCGTCAGTCCACGGTGAACGACACGTACATGAGGCGTCCTTCACGCTGAATCTGCAGAGTTACCGGCGTGCCGGGGGTGAGTGCCCGCATGGCGTCTCTCAACGACTGCAGAGATGAGATGTCCCTGTTGTTGAAGCTGCGGATCACGTCTCGTGGCTGAAGCGGGACGTCTGTCGTGGCGCCCGCCGCCCGCGCCACGACGATGACCCCGTACGGTGCGCGAAGCCCCGTCGCGTTCCCGGCGATACGGGAATCGATTTCTACGCCAAGAAGACCGAGCTCGGGCACGAGATTCTTCTCCGGATCGGCGAGCGAAGACACAGAGTCCAGATCGTTTCGTTGCTCGACCGGCGTCATACTGATGGTTTGTTCCTTGCCGCTTCTGAGCACGACGATTTGAACCTTGTCTGTCGAGTCTCTCAGGCGGAAGTTGTAGTTCACGGTGGGCAGGTTGTCGGCCGGCTGCCCATCGACCGAGATCAGGATGTCACCGATTTTCAATCCCGCAGCTTCGGCCGGGCCACCGGGCCAGACGTCGGAGACGATGACACCGTAGTTTCTCGGCAGGCTGAGACCCTTCGCCATCTCCGCCGTGATCGTCTGAATGCTCATGCCCACTTCCTGTCGCCGCAAGACACCGTACTCCCGCAACTGACGGAAGACGGTTCTCACCGTCGCGCTCGGAACGGCGAAGCCCAATCCTTCATTCCCTCCCGATTGCGACACGATGAAGGTGTTGACGCCGACGACTTCACCGCGGATGTTGACCAGTGGCCCGCCTGAGTTGCCGGGATTGATCGGCGCGTCGGTCTGCACGAAGATCTGCGGTGAATCGGGATCGATTTGGCGCGCCACGGCAGAGACGAGCCCGTGCGTGAGGCTGTTGCGCATGCCGATCGGGCTTCCGAACGCAAAGACCGTCTCACCCTGCCGCACCTGTGAGTAGGTCGCCAGCGGCAGCGCCGGCAGTTTCTGACCGTCAACTTTCAACAGGGCCAGATCCAGCTCAGTGGTGATTCCGACGATGCGGGCCGAAAGCAGGTAGGTGCGTCCCGACAAGGCAGTTGCCAGCGTGCCGTCCGCGTTCTCGGCCGGCAGGACGATCTGGACACGACGCGCACCGCTCACGACGTGTGCGTTGGTGATGATGTAGCCGTCGGGATCGATCACGAAGCCCGAGCCGGTCGCCTGCTGGCGGCCGATGACGACGTTGGCGTCGCCGCGACCTCCGCCACTCTCATCGCGCGGTCCGTAGCTGCTGACCAGAACCTGCACAACACTAGGCCAGACCTTCTTGGTGAGCGCGTCGATCGACTCGTTCATCCGAACGAACGGATCCTGAGAGGACGCGGCCGGCTTCTGTTGTCCCGCACGCGCCGGGAGGGCTGACAGCAGGACCAGCGCGGCGCATGACATGCCGCAGATGATTCCGAACGGTGTTGGTCGACGAGTTGGTGTCATCACGGTATGCCGCTCCCTCATTGAGACCCGTTGCGCGTTCACAAACATCGGGCCCCGGTCACGATATCCCGTGAGCGCGACCGTCCGGTAGTGAAATCACGGAGGAAATCCGCGTATCGCTCGATTGGCTGGGATGGTTGAGGCACAGAGTATGCCGATCTGTCGCGCGGGAAACGCGCTGTGCTATAAATCGGGCCTTCCTATCCCCGGAGAGAGCGCGACGACATGATCAAAGTGATTGATACGGAGAGCCGCAACAAGGTCCCGGTTGCTGAAGGACACGTGAAGAAGATCCTGGGCCAGTCTGAAGAGGGAACCCGGGTTCAGGTTGCCCTCGAGCACGTGGAGGCAGGCAAGGCCTGTCGCCTCGCGGTGAGCGATCGCACCCAGGTCGCCTATATCCTCGAGGGGAAGGACGCCGCGATCACGCACGTGTCGAAGGGGAAGACCGCCGAGCACGCGGCGCAGCGCCGCAGCGGTATCTATCTCGAGCCTGGCGAGGAAGCCACCATCACCGCGTCCAGCACTCCGATGACTCTCCTGCTCGTCACCGTGCCGAAGCATACCGGCAAAGCGACGGACGACCAGTCGCCGGTCGGGTATGTCTTCGTTGAGGCCGAGCTCCGGTCGCTGGTGGACGAGAAGCGTTTCCGCGAGCGCACCTTCTGGGTCAACAAGGAAACCGGTCTGTCAGGCTCCTGGGATTTGCAGATTGGCCGCATGGCGTACGCCCCGCGCGCGCATTCGCCGCGTCACGTCCACCAGGCGTCGAAGACCAGTCCGGTCATCCCCGAGCATTTCTATTTCATCGAGAAGGGCACCGGCGAAGTGAAGCACGATACCGGGACTCTGGCCGTCGGGCCCGGCAGCCTCGTGCTCATTCCAGCGGGCGAGTGGCATCAACTCCTCGCGTCTGATACGGGCTTCGACTACATCGAATTCCAGGCGCCCTTCGACTTCGTCACGACGATGGATCACGATCCCCTGGGCAAGAACTGGTACATCAAGGGGACCGACGATGGGACGGGGAAGCCGAAGCTCTGGGTGCAGAGCTAACCCGTAACGACGGCCTCGGCGATGTGATAGGCGCTGAGCCGTTGTTGCTCCCGCATCCGCTCGGGTGACATTTGTTGCTGAACCTCAGGCGAGGGGTTCGCGACTTCTCGTGCGCGCGCGGCCATGCGCGCCATAGCTTCCGCGATCGCCTGCGCACCGACCTGCGTGCCATCGGCCCGCGTGAGATAACGCTTCGCGGAGTCCTCTCCACCGACGGTGAACATCTCGCGGACCTCGAGGCCGAACTTGCGCAGGAACTCACGTTCGCCTCCGATCGGGAGGCCGAACACCCAGGGTTCGTTCTTCGTCAGATCCAGGAAGCGCTGCACGAACGGCTTCTGTGCTTCAGGAATGTTCGTCATGTCGATGCGCGCGATCATGTCGATCATCGCGCGGTAAACGAAGTCGAACACGATGCCGCTCCCGGCTGGATGCGCGCCGACGAATCGCAGCGTCTCGCGCGCGGCCTCTTCGGGCAGGTACATCGTCACGCCTTCGAGGATGAAGAAGGTCCGCTGCGTGCGGTCGTAGCCGTGCCGTATCAGGACATCGAGGAGACTGTCGTGCTGAAAGTCCACGGTCTCGAAATCTTCGCAGGCTGCGTCACTCCACAAGTGAAGCTGGAAACTGACTTTTTGGCAAACGCGCTAGGCTAGGACGTCTGTGCGCAACCTCGAGGTGTGCTGATGGCGAACTCCGCGAATGACCGTCGTATCGACTATGTCGAGATGAGTGTCGGAAACATCGAGCGCTCGAAGGCGTTCTATGGCCAGGCCTTTGGCTGGACTTTCAAGGACTACGGTCCTGCCTACTGTGAGTTCGCCGATGGGCGGCTGACTGGCGGATTTACGACCGACTCGACGCCACGACCGGGCGGGGCGCTGATCGTGTTGTATGCGGACGACCTCGTTGACATGCAACGTCGTGTCGAGGCGGCTGGTGGACGCATCGCGAAACCGATCTTCGATTTTCCAGGAGGCCAGCGCTTCCATTTCCTCGATCCCGACGGCTACGAGTTTGCGGTCTGGTCGAAGCGATAGCTTCTCGCTAACATCACAATTTTGAGATCGCGCCGCGCGCGCACGGTGACGTTGCTCGCGGACCGCCGAATCATTGGCGCCCATCCATAGGCTGTATCAATCGTGACGTTCGTGTAGAGCAAATACTTCCTGAAGGCAGACTAGTTTCGAACGATCGCCATTCGCTGACCTCATTACGGCTCGGCCGAGTACTTGCACAGTTACACTCCGACTCCCCAAAAGCTCTCCCACCCGCAGAAGTCGAACAATCCAACACCCGGTGCCGTTGCCGGGAGCGGTGTGCCGCAACAGACGCACGCCCGCCTCCGCACCGGATGAGGAGAGGTGTATGAAAAAAGGAACGTCGTCCCTTGCCTCGGTAGCTCTGGGAATCGGGTGCGCCACGCTCGTTCTCGTGCTGCAGATTCAGATCGCATCGACGGCCGGCGGTAATGCCACCGATCCCGGCGTGCGAGGCGGTGTGGCCGGTGCCGGTGGCCCCTTGGCCGACCTGACGCGCTCAGAGCGCGCGCTCTTCAACGTCGGACTGGAGGACTTCGAAGAAGAAGAGGACATACCGGACGGACTCGGACCCCGGATGAACCTTGACGGTTGCGCAGGCTGCCATCTCCAGCCAGCGGTTGGCGGTACGAGTCCCGCCGTAAATCCGCAGATCGCGTTCGCATCCAAGATTGGTGGCACCGACAAGGTACCGCCATTCCTGTCGCTGAACGGCCCGGTGCGTGAAGCGCGGTTCGTGCGCAATCCTGACGGCACTCCAGATGGTGGCGTGCATGCGCTGTTCACGATCAATAACCGCGCCGGCGCGGGGAAGTGCAATCTGGAGCAACCGGACTTCGCTCGCCAGATGGCCAGTCAGAATGTCATCTTCCGGATTCCGACGCCGACGTTTGGCACCGGCCTGATAGAGATGATCCCGGACGACGCCATCCTGGCGAGTCAGCGAGACGATTCAGGAGCGAAGGCGGCGCTCGGCATCCGCGGCCGCGCGAATTTCTCGGTATCCGGCCGCACGGTCTCGGGACAGACGAACAACAACGGCAACGATGGCACTATCTCGCGATTGGGATGGAAGGCGCAGAACAAGTCGTTGCTGCTCTTCTCGGGCGAAGCCTACAACGTGGAGATGGGGATCACGAACGACCTGTTCATGACCGAACGGGACGAGGACCCCGCGTGCAATCCCGCGAACCACCCGAACAGCATCACCGATTCAGGCGCGACGCTGCCGTTCGACGCAATCAGCTCGATCGAAAAGTTCACGTTCTTCATGAAGTTCCTGGCCCCTCCGACGCCGTCGGCGACACTGCCGGGTGGCCGCACGTCGATCAACAACGGCAAGTCGGTGTTCAACGACGTCGGCTGCGTGCAGTGCCATACGGCGTCGTTCACGACCGGGAAGTCAGCGGTCGCCGCGTTGCGCTACAAGCCGGTCCCGCTCTACTCCGATCTGCTCGTGCACGACATGGGTGTGGGGCTTGCCGACGGGGTCAGCCAGGGCTCGGCGGACGGTCGCGAGTTCCGCTCGGCGCCGCTGTGGGGGCTCGGGCAACGCATCTTCTTCCTCCACGATGGGCGCACCTCGGATCTGATCAGCGCCATCCGCGCGCACGCGAGCTCCGGGTCAGAGGCCAATGGCAGCGTCATGCTCTACAACGCGCTGAGCGAGAAAGATAAGCAGGACCTGCTGAACTTCCTGCGGTCGCTCTAGAACTGAATGCGTCAAATTCCAACTCCCAACTCCCAAACGGTCTCGTTTGGATTGGGAGTTGGAGCGTGGCAGTTCGAAGTTGACCGGCTCTCCTCCTGAGAGCCTGATTGTGGTACGTTTTGCGGGTCTTTTTGAGAGGACCCGCAATGAATCGATTCGCATTGATAGCCATCGCAGCCGCGGTGGTCGGGACGACGGCGTACATGAACGCGATGGTCCCCGAGCAGGTGAAGATCGACTCGGGACTGCTTGCTGGTGTGGTCAGCGGTCAGCCGACTGTCCGCGTGTTCAAGGGCATTCCCTTCGCGGCGCCGCCAGTCGGTGAGAACCGGTGGAAGGCACCGCAGCCCGTGGCCAGGTGGGATGGTGTCCGCAAGGCAGATGCATTCGGTGCGCCGTGCGCCGCAGGTGCGCCACCCGCGGGTCGCGGAGGTGGTGGACGCGGAGCCGCAGCACCCGGTGCCGCACCGCAGGCACCAGCCGCGCCGCCGCGCGAGCCCGCTCGCGCTGAAGACTGTCTGTATCTCAACGTCTGGACCAGCGCCAACAGCCCTAACGACAAGCGGCCGGTGATGGTGTGGATCTATGGCGGTGGCTTTACCGGTGGTTCCGGCGGCCTTGCCTGGTATGACGGAGAGAACCTCGCCGCGAAGGGTCCAGTCATCGTCACGCTCAACTATCGACTCGGTTCGCTCGGCTTCTTTGCGCATCCCGAGCTGGCGAAGGAGTCTGGACACAACGCATCCGGCAACTACGGGATGATGGATGCGATCGCCGCGCTGCAATGGGTCAAGAGGAACATCAGCGCCTTCGGTGGCGATCCGAACAACGTCACCATCGCCGGCGAGTCCGCTGGCGCGATCATGGTCGGCGCGCTGCTCGGATCGCCTCAGGCGAAGGGGCTCTACCACCGCGCCATCGCCGAGAGTGGCGGCTGGATGGGTCTGACGATGGGACGGATGGCGTCGGGCCAGGCTGCGCAGGCCAACGGCGCGAAGACGATGGAGGCGCTCGGCGTGAAGACGATCGCCGAACTGCGCGCGAAGCCGATGAACGAGCTCGTTGGTCTTTCGGCGGGCGGACTGATCGTCGACGGCTATGTCATTCCAGAAGATGTGTCGCTTACGTTCATGAACGGCAAGCAGCACGCCGTCGACGTGCTGACCGGCTCGAACAAGGACGAAGCCAACTTCGGCGTCTGCCCCGGAGCAGGCGGTCGTGGTGGTGGTCCCGCGTTGACCGCTGAGGCGTTCAAGGCAAACGCGCAGCGCAAGTTCGGTGAAGGCGCGGACGAGTACGCGAAGCTCTATCCCGTCGCGGCGGACGCCGACGCGCCGTCGGCCGCTCACCTAGCGTGCGCCGACGAGATCAACTGGAACATGCGGCAGTGGGCGGTCGCGCAGACCAAAGCCGGGAAGAAGGCCTACACCTACTTCTTCACGCGCATCCCGACGCTCAACGGCGCACCCTCACCGCAGGGCGCGACGCACACCGCGGAGATCTCGTACGCGTGGAACAACCCCAAGGGCCAGGCCACTCAGACATGGAACGACGTGGACACGAAGCTCGCGGACACGATGTCGTCCTACTGGGTCAACTTCATCACGAAGGGTGATCCGAACGGCAACGGCTTGCCGAAGTGGCCCGAGTACAAGGACCTGACGAATGGTCGCGTCATGGTGCTCGGCGATACCGTGCAGGTGGAGCCGGCGCCGTCGGCCGCAAAGCTCTCCTTCTTCCAGGCGGCATACCAGAGGCTCTTGAAGGCACCAAATACAGGGACGAACTAGCTATTTCGGGATTTCGACACACAGAGGCACAGAGACACAGAGAGTATTCTTCTCAGTGCCTCACCGCCTCGGTGTGTCGTAGTCAGATGCGTCTCGCATTTCGCAGCCTCGCTCGAACGCCGCGCATGTTTGCCTGCGCGGTCGTATGTCTCGCCGGCGCGATCGGGGCCGCCACTGCCGTTTTCGCAATCGTGAACGGCGTCGTGTTGCGGCCCCTGTCTTTTCAGCACTCCGATCGAGTCGTCGCGATCTGGGGCGTGAGCCCGGCTCGCGACACCGTCAAGCGCGGGTTCTCGTGGCCCGACACGCTCGATCTCTCGCGCATGGTGCGCAGCCTCGACGGCGTCGCGGCCATGGCCAACGCTCCGGCCGGAATGACGCTCACCGGCCGTGGCGATCCTGTCCAGATCCCGATGTGGATCGTCTCCGGAAATTTCTTCGAGGTGCTCGGCGTACCTGCGGCACTCGGTCGCACGCTCACGTCCGCGGAGGATAAACCCAACTCCCAGGCGGGGGTGACCATCAGTCATGCGTTGTGGCGCGATCGCTTTGGAGCGGATCCATCGATCGTCGGACAGCCGCTGACGCTCGACGGCCGCTCGTTCCTCGTCACCGGAGTTGCGCCTCGTGGCTTCGCGTATCCGCCGCTGGCGCAGATGTGGGTCACGATCGCGCACGGTGTTCCGGAATACGTGGAGAACCGATCAGTCGGCTGGCTCGAGATCATCGGGCGGATGAAGCCCGGAATCACCCCGACCGCCGCGCGTGCCGATCTCGCCATCCCGCTCGACGAGCTGACGAAGCGCTATCACGCAACCCGCGGACGCGAAGACGTCTCCGTCGTCCCGCTGCAGCGCGAGCTGCTTGGTGATACGCGACCCGCACTGTGGGCGCTGCTGACCGCCGTGCTGGTCCTGCTTGCTGTCG
Source organism: uncultured Acidobacteriota bacterium (assembly GCA_963772955.1). Classification (GTDB taxonomy): domain Bacteria; phylum Acidobacteriota; class Vicinamibacteria; order Vicinamibacterales; family UBA2999; genus Gp6-AA40. The sequence continues at coordinate 308,876 of CAVYZF010000005.1, forward strand.
CCTGCGCCAACGTCGGCGGTCTTCTCCTCGTGCGAAGTGCGGCGCGTGCACACGATCTCGCCGTTCGGCTGGCGCTCGGCGCGAACCAAAGGCACGTCATCGGCGAAGCGCTGGCAGAGTCGAGCGTGCTGATGGCCGTCAGCGGCGTGCTGGGGGCTGCGCTGGCCATCGGCATCGTTCGTGTCGTGCGAGCAGTCGCGCCTGGCAATATCCCAGGTATCGCCAACGTGAGCATCGATTGGCGTGTGCTCGCGTTCGCTCTAGTCGTCACGGCTGCATCCATTGCACTCTGCGCGATCGCGCCTGTCGTGCAGTCGCTGTCTCGAGACGTGATGGCGCTGCTTCAGCAGGGCCGGCGTACCCTGGCGGGCGAGAGAGGCGGCGCGCGGCGCGCGCTCGCCGGCATTGAGATCGCGCTTGCGGTGTTCCTGCTGGTGATGGCGACGCTCGTCACGCGAACGCTCATCAACCTTCGTGGTGTTGACGTCGGGTTCACCGCGGACCGCATCCTCGCGTTTGACGTACCGCAACCGACGAGCCGTTATCCCGACGCGCGTGCGAGCCAGGAGTTTGCCGATCGCCTGCTCCCGAGGATTTCGACCCTGCCCGGAGTCCAGCGCGCAGCGTCCGTGCTCCTGCGGCCGCTGTGGGGCGTCGCCGGCATGGACTGGTCGGTGACGATCGAAGGGCAGTCGCCGACGGATGCGGCGCAGAATCCGTTGACGAATCTCGAAGCCGTGTCGCCCGGCTACTTCGACACGATGGGAATTCCGCTGGTCGACGGACGCGATCTCAACGAAGGTGATCGCGACGGGCGCACTGGTGCGGCCGTGGTGAGCGAGAGTTTCGTCAAGCGCTTCTGGCCCGTCGGTCAGGCGCTCGGGCGACGACTCAAGTTCCCGCTCCCGGGATCGTCATTCGATCGGCAGTGGTTCACCGTCGTCGGCATCGTCGGCGACGCGAAGTACCGCGAGCTGCGCGGCAGCCGCCTCGATCTCTACATCAGCTCCGCGCAGTGTCCCTATCCCGTTCACCAGTTCGTCGTACGGACCGCCTCCGGGCGCCCCGATTCGATCGTTGGAGCCGTTCGCGCGGAAGTCCGTGCGCTCGATGCCGCCTTGCCGATCGACGACGTGGTGGTGCTGAGCGATGCGGTGCAGTCGCAGATTGCCAACCCGCGGCTTGTCGCGCTGACGTTGAATGGGTTCGCGACGACCGCGTCTGCGCTGGCCGCCCTCGGTCTGGGCACGCTCATCGCCTGGCAGGTCAAGTTGCGAACGCGAGAAATCGGCGTACGGCTTGCGCTCGGAGCGACGTCACGCACGGTCATCGGCATCGTCATGGCCGAGAGCATTCCGATCGTCGCCGTGGGCGTTGGCGTCGGTCTCGCCGCCGCGTTGTTGCTCGGGAGATTCCTGGACACACTACTCTTCGAGGTCGCGCCGCACGACCCCGTCAGCGTCGTCGTCGCGGGAATCACGGCCGCGGCGGTTGCCCTTATCAGCTCGTTCGTCACTGCTCGAGCCGCCGCGCAGATCGACCCGCTAATCGCCTTGCGCGATTAGCCCATTCGTTCGTCCTCAGTCCCCGGTCCTCAGTCTCCGGTCGTTCCATGCGATCATCGGATCGCACGTGAAGACGGAGACGAACAACCGCACGGCCCTCGAGACTCTGGACAGTCGTCTCAAGACTCTGCTGCCCGAAGAGTACCGCGACTCCTACGAGCAGATGCAGCCGAAGGCGATGGGATCGGCGCCACTCAAGTACGACGGCGAGGGGCTGGTCGCATGGGACGAGCTGTGGGGAAGCTTCTGCGACCTCGCGATGGCGGGCGGGCCCCCTCACAAGGGCGCGCTGCTCGAGCCCGGCAACGAGGCGGACATCGACGCGGAGTACGGGCGGTACGATTCGGCCGCGGAAGAGATCTGTCGCGGCATCAGGATGGTCACCGGCCTGCGGTCGTACATGTCGCCGACTCCTGGCTGGGTATGCGTGACGTGTCTCGGTGACGCGATGGCGGGTTGGCTGCACCGCGCGATCGTGATGGAGAACGTTGCAGCGCGTCGTCGGGGCGCCGTCCTGGAACTGCCGGTTGCGCCGCACTTCCGGCTCGAGAAGGAGATCAAGAACGTCATCACCGTCATCGCGAAGACCTGCCACTACTGGCTCGGTCACATGCCGCGCGAGCAGCAGCAGGCGATCGCGGAGCTCTTCGTCACGATGGCGGGGCAGTCGCCGCTGCTCGAACCCGACCTCTCGAGTCACGACGACGCACGTGCCGGAAAGGTCGCCTCGCTCATTCATCGCGACACAGGCTTTTCACGATCGAACCACCGCTATCCCGGCTGGCTCGGCATCGAGTGCCCGAGTGTTCGCAACGCGGTGTGGATGATGCGCGCGCTGGTGGCGAGCAATGTGCTTTCACGCCGCGAAGGGACGACACTGTTCGTGCCCATTAACGCGGCAATCGACCCGCAGGGAACAATCGCTGCGCGCACTTTCGCCGATGTGTATCGCAGTGCGTCCGCGCGCGGTGTAACCGTATAGAATTCGCCCATGAACATGCCGATCGACCGCCGTCATTTCCTCGCCGCGCTACCCGCCCTGGCCCTGTCGCCGCGGGCACTCGTACAGGCGCAGGCGCAACCGCAGTTCCGCACCACGGGCTTGAGCCAGATCACGCTGACGGTTTCCGACGTCAAGCGATCGCTCGATTTCTATCAGGGCCTGTTCGGCATGCCGGTGCAGGCGCGCCAGGGATCGACCGTGCTGCTGCGGATTGGCAACGGGCCGAGATTCATCGCACTTCGGCCGGCGGCAGCCGGAGAGTCACCGAGCATTAGCGCGCTCGGTTTCGGCGTGCAGGACTTCTCGATCGATCGGGCGATGCAGACGCTCGCCGCCCACGGCATCACGGCAGCGCCGGCGAATGCCGTCAAGCCAGGGCCGAAGCAGGCGCTCGTGCGCACGCGCCGGCAGAACGAAGGCGGATCGCCTGATGGCACGCGCGATCTGTTCGTCGCCGATCCGAGCGGCATCGTCTTTCAACTGCACGACGTCAGCTATTGCGGCGGCAGCGGCGCGCTCGGCAATGTCTGTCCGGTTGCCGAGCCATCACCGAAGCCGGGAATCATGGCGCTCAAGGACACGAGCCACTTCACGATCGCGGCGAGTGATCCGACGACGGTGCCGATGTACATGGAACTGTTCGGCCTCAAGCCGATGGTGTATCAGGCGGCGACACCGGCGTGGCAGATCGGCAACGGGGTTCACTTCCTGATGTTCATCGGTGGCGGTGGTCCGACGCGCGGCGGCGGTGCTGCTCCGCCCGCGGGTGGTGCACCGCCAGCCGGCCGCGGCGGCCCCGGCGGAGGACCTGCGCGCCCGTCCGCAATCGATCACGCATGTGTCGCGATCGACAACTTCGATCCTGCTGCGGTTACGAAGCTGCTCGTGGGCTACGGCCTCAAGCAGCAGGAAGGGCAGGGGCGATCGCCGCTCGTGACGTACATCTCGCTGCGCATGCCGAATCGCGGCGGCGCTGAAGGCGGAACACCCGAGCTGTATTTCACCGATCCGGATGGCCTTGCCATTCAGATTCAGGACGTGAAGTACTGCGGCGGTGGCGGGCTCCTTGGTGAGCTGTGCCCGCCGCTGCCTCCTGCGTGACATTTCACAGTTACTAGTTCGTTCAGACTACCTGAATGCGGAAGTCTCGGCGGATGGCTCTGCAATGTATGATCGCAGGTCATTCGCGGCACCTGCGAGGAGAGTCTCTGCATGAACGTAAAGTGGTTGCTGGCTGTGTTCACGTGTGCCGTGCTGATCGCGCTCGCGGCGTGGAACACGGTCGATCCGGTTTCGACTCAGGTCTACGCTCAGGCGGCGAATCCCGCCCCGCCTGGACAGGGTGGCCGCGGTGCGGCGCCTCCAGGGGCGCCCGGTGGTGGACGTGGACGTGGCGCTCCGCCCCCAATCCTGGGACCTCCCGCCGGCGTCCAACCGTTGCCGATCGACATGTTCTCGTCGAAGAATTTCTACAAGGACCGCGCGAACTGGCTCGATAAGCGCTACTACCGCTGCAACAATCCGCGTCAGATCTACTCGATGTGGGACGGACAGCGCATCGGTCCCAAGCCACCGGAATCCGCGTCGTGGGGCGATTGCAACGACGACTGGCCGCGCGAGCGCATCGTGAGTCCTTATCCGTACAAAACAGCAAAGGAGCACTACGAGGCGCTGCTGGCGCAGACGAAGTCGAAGGGTGGCCCGACGGTCTATACGAAGGCGACAGTGCCCGACTGGGATGGCTACTATCGCCGCGACGGGCAAGCGGATCGCGGTTCTGAGTGGATCTGGGGCGTGACGCAAGTGCCGACGGTCCTCTCGGTGCTCACGCCTGAATACCAGAAGCGCATGGTGCAGACGGCGTATCACGAGGGTGTCACCAATGCTCCGCAGTGGAGCGCGTCGTTCTGCTGGCCTGAAGGCTTCACGCGATGGTGGTCGCAGCCGTCGCAGGCCGGCAACTTCCAGTTGACGATGACGCCGTGGAACGTGCAGTTCCTGTCGGGCATCGCCGACAACTTCCTGCGCCAGGTGATGGTCGGCAAGACCGCGCACGTCCAGAAGGTGCCGCAGTGGTACGGCGAGACGATCGGTTTCTGGGACGGCACGACGCTCGTGACGTGGACAGCGAATGTCCAGGCCTGGCAACTCTCGCACGTGATGTTCGAGAACAGCGGCAAGCTGGAGACCGTCGAAACCTTCAAGCCCGCACTCGATGCCAGCGGCAACTTCATCGGCCTCGATCACGAGACGATCTTCTACGACCCCGATGCGTTCACGGTACCGGTACGCGCGTCGTTCCGTTTCGTGCGCGCCGCGACGACTGAAGATCCGAATCGCCGCTACACGTTCATCGAGTGCCTGAGCAACATCTTCAACACCGATGGCCGGCCGAAGCAGACCACTGGGGCCGACCCGCGCTTCGTCGATTACTACGGCCGCCCGTGGGCCAAGAACTGGGAAGAGCACTTCGAAAAGGGATGGGATAAGCCGGCAGAAGAACTCGACACGGCGATCACCGATATTTTCAAGTAACGACGCATTCTTATTCTCGAGTTGGAGGAGTTATGAAAACGCGCACAGTCAAAGCTTCGGCGATGGCGGCGTGCCTGGTCCTGATCGCGGTCCTGTTCCAGAGCCCGGTCTCGACACATCATTCATTCGCGATGTACGACCAGACGAAGACGGTCACGCTGACCGGAGTCATGAAGCAGTTCGTGCCGCAGGCCAACCACGCCGAGCTGCACTTCATCCTGCTCGCGCCGGATCACAAGGCGCTGGCCAAGGGCGCCGACGGCAAGTACGTCGAATGGGGTGTTGAGATGGCAGGCACGGCTGCGATCGCGCAGCAGGGCATTACCGGGTCAACGTTCCCGGCCGGAACGGTGTTCAGCGTGCATCTGAACCCGCTGCGTGACGGATCGAACTTCGGCTCGCGAGTAGGCGCGCTCGCCAAGTGCCCGGTGGACGATGCAACCAAGAAGCCGAAGCTTCCCGAAGCCGGCAAGCACTGCGACTCGGTTCCCGGCTCCACGCTCATCGGCGGCAACGCGTTCTAACGGATGAAGCAATTCGCCCTCTGGCTCTCCACGACGTCGCCGAGCGTCTACATCCAAGAGCACAACACCTGGGCGATTCCCGCGATTCAGTCGATTCACATCGTGGGGATCGCGCTCGTCATGGGATCCGTGCTGATGATCGATCTCCGGATCCTCGGCTGGGCGTGGGTCGATCAGACGCTGCGCCAGACAACGAACCGATTCGGCCCGTGGCTGACCGGCTCGTTATGGCTCCTGCTGGTCACTGGAATCCTCATGGTGATCGGCGAGCCCGTGCGCGAACTCGTCACCTTCTCCTTCTGGATGAAGATGGCGCTCGTGGCCATTGGCGCAACGGTCGCCATCCTCTTCCAGCGAGCACTCCGTCGCCACGAGCAGCGCTGGGAAGACACGCTCGTCCACAGCCGATCGATCAAGGCGGTTGCCATCCTGACCTTCCTGATCTGGGTCTGCATCATCTTCCTCGGTCGACTCATTGCCTATGACCACGTCTGGGGAAGCTGGTCGCCATCGGAGCGGCAGTAGTGGACATCGCGTCGATGCTCGAGTGGCTCCAGCAGACGAGCCTTGCCGTTCACATTCGTGACTCGCTCTTCGCCTTCCCGGTGATTGAATCGACGCACGTCATCGGCCTCACCCTCGTCTTCGGCACGATCGCCATCGTCGACCTGAGGCTGCTCGGATTGGCGTCGACGAATCGGCCGTTTCAGCGGTTGGCGGATGACACCCTGAAGTGGACGTGGGTCGCGTTCGTCCTGACCGCGGTGACGGGCACGCTGATGTTCATGACGAACGCGTCCGTCTACTTCCACAACACGTACTTCCGCGTGAAGATCGCGCTGCTGTTCCTGGCCGCGTTCAACATGCTCGTCTTCGAGGTGACCACCCGGCGTGCGGTCGGGCAGTGGGACCGGGACGCGTCCGCTCCACCGCTGGGCCGTCTCGTCGCTGCGGTGTCGCTCGTCATCTGGATTGGCGTGATCGTCACCGGCCGGATGATCGGCTTCACGACCACGCGCGCGTCGCTGGCAGAGCCTGCACCGATCGAGCAGAATCTCGAGGAACTCCTCGGGCTGCCCGGCGACGGGGGCCAGGCTCCGCGCTGACCTTCGCCATCCGTCCCCACGAAATGTTCCTCACGCTTCAGCTCGCGTCACTTCCGCGTCATTCGTACGTGCCAGACTACGAGTTTGGGAATGGGCTCTAGAGGCTCTGGGCTCTGGGCTTTCGCAATGCCGAGAGCCAAAAGCCAAGAGCCAACAGGCGGAGAAACTTCGGGGAGGTGTTTGATGGCTGTTGCTACGTCGACGTTGCTTGGACGGCCGGTCTGGTACGAGTTGATGACCAACGACATGCAGGCGGCCGAGGCGTTCTACAAGACAGTCGTGGGGTGGAAGGCGGCGCCATTCGGTGGCGCGGGGCAGCCGTACACGATTTTCAATCGCACCGGTGATGTGGGTGTCGGTGGTGTGATGACGAAGCCCGCCGAAGTGAAGGCGCCGCCATTCTGGGCGATGTACATCGGAGTGCCGAAGCTCGAGGACGCGGCGGCGAAGATCAACAAGCTCGGTGGCAAAGCGCACACCGAAGTGATCCAGATTCCGGACGTCGGCCGCATCCAGATGTTCATGGATCCGCAGGGCGCCGCGTTCTACATCATCGAGCCCGCGAGCAGCGAGCGACGCCCGGAAGGCGTGCCTGAAGTCGGCGAGGGGTCGTGGCACGAGCTGATGACGACTGACTGGCAGGCGGCGATGAAGTTCTACGAGGAGGCCTTCAACTGGCAGCCGACCGAGCAGATGGACATGGGGCCTGACGGTAAGTACCAGATGTTCAGCCGGCCGCACGGGATGATCGGCGGCATGATGAACAAGCCCGCGGCGATGGCGAACGTTCCGCCGCACTGGTTGATCTATTTCCGCGTCCCCGACGTGGATGCCGCCGCTGAGCGGATCACAGCGAATGGCGGCAAGATTCTCAACGGGCCGATGGAAGTGCCGGGCGGGGATCGCGTCGTCACCGCAGCGGATCCGCAGGGCGCCGCGTTCGGGCTCCACTCGAGAAAGGCGTAAGCCTTTTCGCTCACTTGAAGGCGTTCGTTCGCGCACGAAGGAACGCCTTCAACGACGCTTCGATGTCGGCGGGCAGCGTGACCGCGGTCGCATTGCGAAGGATGCGCGGCGTCGCCTGATAGGACGCGACGAAAGCAGTGCAGCGCTCGCAGCCGGCGACGTGTTCTTCGAGTGCGGCCTGCACATCCGGAGGCAGCACGCCTTCGATGAAGTCCATCAACAGCTCGACACCGGACGCGCAGGCGACGTGGGTCACGGCTGTACTCCAACAAGATCGCTCAGATAACCACGCAACATCAGCCGAGCACGATGCACGCGCTGCCGTACGGCCGCGGGCTCGATGCCAAGCACCTGAGCGACGTGCGCGGTCGGCATGTCTTCGAGATCGCGCAGCACGAACGCGTCGCGATACGTGTCAGGCAATCGCGCGATCACGTCTCGTGCCTTGTCCGCCAGCGCCTGGCGATCGAGAAGTTCGTCTGCATGCGAGGCGACCTGCAACTGCGCAGGTGTGGCCGCGTGCCTCCCGTCGGCATCGAATCGTGGCAGATACTCGTCGAGCGATTCAGCAGGACGGCGGGCGTTCGAGCGCCGGTGCATCAGCGCGGCGTTGGTCGCGATGCGGTAAAGCCACGTGCCGAATTGCGAGTCACCACGAAATGACTGGAGATGCCGGTAGACCTGAAGGAACGTGTCCTGCAGCACGTCAGGCGCGTCGGTGTCGCTGGTGAGCCGACATGCGAGTCGAAACACACGTGCCTGATACCGCTGCACGATGGCCTCGAAGGCAGAGTTGTCCCCGGCCGCGGCACGAGCGGCGAGCGTTTCGTCGCTCGGTTCCACGGCGGGGACGACCATGCTCAATCGTTCTGACGGTTCTGAATCGCAGCCTTGACCTTCGCGGCCAGTTCCGGCGTGACGTCCGTGATGCCGTGTGTGTGTGCGGCATGCGCGGCCACCATCTTCAACAGTTCCTCTTCAGTCGGCGCCGTCGCTTCGAATGGGCAGTCTGGTACGAGCGCGGCGCAGGCGATGTACTTCTCGGTGTTCGTTCCTGGTGCAGGCATCCTTGTGCTCCTTGTCAATCGCTGCCCTTCAGATGCCGCTCCCTGCCGAGTGTGACGGCGCCCTCTGGCCGTGCCCGGCCCGGTCACATTGTCACACTCTGCCCCTGCGCGGCATCCGATAGATGGGATGTCTCTTCACGTTGCAGAACTCTGGCGTTATCCGGTGAAGTCGCTGGCCGGCGAGCGGGTGTCGAGCGCGACGCTGGCGGCTGATGGCATCGCCGGCGATCGAATTATCCGCGTGCGCGGACCTGAGGGCGTTCGCACGTCGCGGCGTCACTACCGACTCCTTGGGTTGCGCGGGACGCTCGACGCCAATCGTCACCCGCTGATCAACGGTCTCCCGTGGGACAGCGCGGCGGCGCTCGCGCTGGTCAGGAACGCAGCCGGTGCCGATGCCTGGCTGGAGGCCAGCGCTGGACTCGAGCGATTCGACATCCTGCCGTTGCTCGTCGCCACCGACGGTGCCGTGGCGGCCTTCGGGCGCGACGTTCGCCGCCTGCGACCGAACATCGTCGTGGGCAATGTCGAAGGACTGGCCGAGCGTGAGTGGGTCGAACACGAACTGCTCATCGGTGACGCGATCGTTCGCCTCGACTCCTTGCGATCGCGGTGTGTGATGACGACAGTCGATCCTGACACGCTGCAGCTGGATCCCGAGGTGCTGCGCGATATCGTGCGACGCTTCGAGAACAAGCTGGCCTTGAACGCGGAGGTCACGCGCGGCGGAACCATTCGAGTCGGCGATTCGGTCGAGCTCCTGCCGAGAGAGTAAACTCGTGTGTCATGCCGTGCCTGGTCGGCTGCCTGGCGCTCTCGGCGCCGCGGTTCGCCATCGTCCTTGTCGCGATCTTCAGCAACTACCTCGGTCGCGCGTACGAGTCGGCCTTCTGGCCGTTCATCGGATTCCTCTTCATGCCGCTGACGACGCTGGCCTACGCGTGGGCGATCAACAGTCGCGGGTCCGTTGAAGGGTTTCAACTGGTTGTCGTGGTCATCGCCGTGCTGATCGATCTGGGTCTGGTGGGAGGTTCGGCATCAGGCCGCTACCGGGCTCAGTACAAGAAGATCGGGCCTGCGTAGATGAACGCGTTGCGCCGGTGGTGGCCGGACCTGCTCATCGTCGTCGGCGTCACCTGGCTGGCGTTCGCCTGTTCGGCGTACGCCGGTGACGGCAGCGTCGAAGGTGAACTCGATCAGGGCGGCGGGAACGTCGCCGGGGACATCTCGATCGGGTACACCCAGCGCGAGCGGGTCATGCTCGCTCTGGCGTCGTCGCTGACGACTATCGGCGTGCTCGGCAAGATCAACCAGCGCCGATCGAGTCCGTCGGTGTGAGATGAGGCTCGCCGAGTTCTCCGGCGTTCCGGTGATCGATGTCGCTTCGCTCGTCAGCCACACGGCAGCGCGGGGCCGGGCGGCAGAGCAGATCGGATCCGCCTGCCGCGAGTCCGGATTCTTCTACATCGTCAATCACGGCGTTGACCAATCGCTGTGCCAGCGGCTCGACGCGCTGAGCCGCGAGTTCTTCGCACAGAGCGCGACGCAGAAGATGCAGATCGCGATGTTGCGCGGCGGCCGGGCCTGGCGCGGATACTTTCCAGTCGGTCGCGAGCTGACATCGGGCAAGCCCGATCGAAAAGAGGGTCTCTACTTCGGTGCGGAAGTGCCGCTCGATCATCCTGCCGTACGGGCGGGCACACCGCTTCACGGGCCGAACCTCTTTCCCGGGATTCCCGGCTTCCGCGAGACCGTGCTGCGTTACGTCGACTCCCTGACCGCGCTCGGCCATGCGTTGATGTCCGGCATCTCGCTCGGCCTGGGGCTCGACGAACACTACTTCAAGCAGCGGTATTACCGTGACCCGCTCATCCTGTTTCGCATCTTCAACTACCCGCATTCGAATGCGTCGCCGGGTGGCGAGACCGCTTGGGGTGTCGGCGAGCACACCGACTACGGGCTGCTCACGATCCTGCGACAGGACGAGAACGGTGGTCTACAGGTGAAATCGCGATCACGCTGGATTGACGCGCCACCGATTCCCGGTTCGTTCCTCTGCAATATCGGCGACATGCTCGAACGTCTGACGCGTGGCATCTATCGTTCCACGCCGCATCGCGTCATCAACACATCCGCGCGCGATCGACTGTCGTTTCCGTTCTTCTTCGATCCGAGCTTCGATGCACGGATGCTGCCGGTGGAAGGTCTGTCGAACGACGCGCTCGCGGACGATTCCGCCGAGCGGTGGGATCATGCCACTGTGCACGACTTCTCCGGCACATACGGCGAGTACCTCCTCAGCAAGGTCTCAAAGGTGTTTCCTGAGTTGGGCGATGAGGTCCTGGCACCAAAAGGTCAAAGGTCAAACGTCAAACCATGAGAATCTTCGCAACGCTCGTAGTCTTCACTCTGCTTGCCGGCACGGCGAGCGCACAGTGGCTGTATCGGGATCCTCATGCCCCCCGAACGGCTGACGGCACTGTCGACGGGAAAGCACCGGCACCCCGTACGGCGTCAGGCAACCTGGACCTGTCCGGCATCTGGCAGACGGACGTGAAGTACAACGCCAATCTCGCCGTCGATCTGAAAGCCGGCGACGTCGTGATGCTGCCGTGGGGACAGGCGCTGTATGACGAGCGCCAGGGCAATAACGGCAAGGACGATCCAGAGGGTTTCTGTCTTCAGCCGGGAGTGCCGCGCGTGAACGGCGTGCCGTTTCCACAGAAGATCATCCAGACGCCGGCCGCGATCGTGATCCTGTACGAGACGCGCACCACCTTCCGCCAGATCTTCCTGGACGGCCACACGCTCGTCAGCGACCCCCAGCCGACATGGATGGGGTACTCGAAGGGGCCGCTGGGAGGGCGACACGCTCGTTGTCGAGACCACCGGTTTCAACGACCGGACCTGGCTGGACGATGTCGGCCATCCGCACTCGGATCAGATGAAGGTGACGGAGCGGTTCCGGCGTCCGGCATTCGGTCAGCTGTTCGTGGATATCACGATCGACGATCCGAAGGCGTACGCCAAACCATGGAGCGTGACGCAGGAGTTCCAGTTGATCGCCGACGGGGAATTGATCGAGTACGTCTGTAACGAGAACAACCTGGACGTCCCGCACCTGGTGGGGAAGTAGCATTCAACGCGACGGCGTGCTTCTGCGCGATTCGACCGATGCCATTATGCGCTCGAAGCGCGCATCGTTGTGAAGACTCACCAGCCGCGGGCTCTTCCGAAACCACGCCGTGCGTTCGTCGCCGTTGCGGACCGCCCGTTCGAGCCACTCCAGGGCCTTAGACGTGTCGCCCATCACCGCATAGAACTCCGCTACGTTAAATGTGGACGGGAATGCGGCGGCACCGAACTTCAGCGTCTCCTCGTCCATCGTCTCGATGGCTTCCTGTCGTTTTCCTTCGACGGCCAGCACGAGTGCCCGTGCCTGCCGCCACAGGTAGTTGCTGCCGAACACCGCACGCTTGCTCTCGAGCAGCGTTCGTGCACGGTCCACATCGCCGGCATCCAGATGGAACGATGCGAGCGAGGTAATGGCGCTGATGTTCTCTGGCGCCTGTTCCAGAACCTTCTCCATCTCACGGATGGCGCCCTGGATGTCTCCCTCTTCGCGCAGCGTACTGCTCAGAAACATCCGTGCCGCTCCGAACAACGGCCGATAGTCGAGCGCGGTTCGGAATTCCTGCTTGGCCCCGACAATGTCTCCCGAGAGCCAGAGCGCGATTCCGCGCCACAGGCGGTTGTTCACATTCGATGGGTCCAGTTGCAGGTTTCGCTCGAGACGGTCCCACGGGATCAGTTCCTTGCGGCCTTGTATCAGATAAACCGCTGCGAACGCAGCAGGCATACTGGGCAGGTCGGGGTCGATCCGCGTTGCCTCTCGCAATTCCTCCTCGGCTCTGTACAGGAGGCTCGTGTCATTGGAATAGCCGTTCAGCATCAGGATGGCGTAGTTGAGCCCGTGAGAGCGGAGCGCTTCCGCGAAGCGCGGATCCAACTCCAGTGCCCGCTCGAGCGCCTGCTGCGCGCGTCCGACGTCGTTCTGCACGAATTGAAACTGCTGGGAGAGCTCGAACGCTTCGTTGGCCTCCTGGTTGACCGAGGCGGGCGCGTTCGTGCTGAGGCGTTTCACCGGGTCCGGCGCCTGCGGCCACCGCAGGACGATCGCGGTGCCGAGTCCAACGACGACGACCGCGCCCACAGCCCACGATAACGGCCGCGTCCACGCTCGCGCCGCGGCGCGCTGCCCGACAGGCTCGGCCAGCGCCTCCTCGATCTCGATGCGCGCATCCGCGATGTCGTGCTGGCGCCGGGCCGGATCCTTCTGCAGGCAGCGGCGCAGGAGCTCGCGAATCCTCGCCGGTGTCGATCCTGGAAGACCGTTCCAGTCCGGCTCGTGCTGCAGGACCGCGGCGAGCGTGTCGGTGGTGGAGCCGCCAGAGAATACGGCGCGTCCGGTCAGCATCTCGAAGAGGACGCATCCGAACGCCCAGATGTCGGTGCGCTTGTCGACAGGCAGGCCTCGCGCCTGTTCGGGGCTCATGTAGGCGGCGGTGCCGACAATCTGTCCGTCGCGCGTGACTCCGCCGGCGAGGGTTGACATCTGTGACCGAGCCCCATCGAAATCGTCAGCGGCAACCTTGGCCAGACCGAAATCGAGCACCTTGACCGCGCCGTCGGAGCGGAGCTTGATGTTGGCAGGCTTGAGATCGCGGTGAACCACTCCCTGCGCGTGCGCAGCCTCGAGCGCGGCGGCGATCTGTCGGGCAATCTGCAGCGCCTCGTCGATCGGGATTCGGCCAGTGACGATGCGCTCGGCAAGCGTCGGCCCCTCGACGAGCTCCATCACCAGCGCACGAATGTCGCCCGCCTGTTCGAGGCCGTGGATGGTGGCGATGTTGGAGTGGTTCAGCGAGGCGAGTGTCCTGGCTTCACGCTCGAAGCGCGCCAGCCGTTCAGGGTTCTGGGCAAACGTCTCGGGCAGCACCTTGATCGCGACCTGCCGCGACAGGTTGGTGTCAGTGGCGCGATAGACCTCGCCCATTCCGCCCACGCCGATCTGCGCGGATATTTCGTAGGGACCGAACCGGGTACCAGGGATGAGCGGCAAAGGGCTTCCGCAGATTGTATTCGCAGAGCGTAGGCTTCCCTGGGCGCCGAAGTACCCGACGGTCCGCTGATCTGGCAACCTACTTCCGTCGCACACCGACTTCCGTGCTCTCGACGTAGTGAATCGTGATGTTCATGCCGCTATCGCCGGTTGCCCCGAACTCGACGATCGACCCGGTCCACGAGAAGCGCGTAGCCGAAAGGGCGACCAGTAATTCCTTCCCCTTGCCGTCGTAGTCGAACCACAGGCTCGTGCCTTCCTGGGTTACCTGAAGGAAGTGCTTCCTGCCGTCGTTCTCCGTGTCGTACGTCCCGGCGTACCCTGACAGCGTCGCGGCCGTCACGGTGAGCAACATTATAGGTGTCGCTACAGCAGCGAGCGTCGCGCAGATGCTTCGTTGGGCGCGCGGGCCCTGGCTCAGAGGTCGAGAGTGTTGCCCTTGCCCTCGTGCGCGGGATCCATGCGCCAGCGTCCGCGCAAGCCATGGCGGAATCGTTCGCGCTCTTCGGGCGTCATGTGCTCCCAACGCCCCCAGCGACGGGGACCGCGGCCGTGCATGCCGAATCCGCCGAAGAGAATGCGGCACAGCACGAGCAGGCCCAGCGCCTGCCAGAAGGAGATCTCCGGCACGCTGAACAGCGCTGGCAGTAGCCAGTTCCACAGCCGGCGCACCACCTCGCCGCCGACGAAGACAAACGCCGCAAACGCGACCGGCGCCAGAATGAAGAACAGGATCCACTTTTTCCGTCTGTTGTTCATGTCAACCCTCACGCTTTCTGAATTCGTCGTAGATGTCCTGCAGCCGCTCGCGCAGGTGGAGTACCGCATAGCGCTTGCGCGAGAGCAGCGTGTTTACGCTGACGCCGGTCTCGGCGGCCATCTCCTTGAAGCTGCGTCCTTCCAGTTCGTGCGCGACGAACACCGTGCGCTGCTCGTCAGGCAGTTCGTCGATTGCCATCTCGATCTCCTCGAGCAGGACGCGGCGGGCGTAGACCGCCTCCGGTCCGGCATCGGGTGAGGGGAGCAGATCTTCGAACCGCAGCCGCTCCTCCTCGTCACTCGGAACCGAGACGTCGCTGAAGGGCTCCGGCGTGTTCTTGCGGAAGAGATCCGTGATGCGATTCCGCGCCACTCGAAACAGCCAGCCCGTCACGTGCTCGATTGGGACAAGCAGACGGTTGGCTTCCACCAGGGCGTAGAAGACGTCCTGCAGAATGTCCTCGGCGTCGCTCGGGTCGAGCACGCGACGGCGGATGAAGTTCCGCAGCCGGGCATGCTCCCGCTCGAACACGTCGGATACGCGCCGGTCCTCGTCGCGTGCCATCCGGTCCAGGCCCGCCGCGTCCTCCATCTACTGATGTAGACGTATCAGCGGCGCGGATATTGTGTGGCCCACCCGGCGGTCACGAACCACCAACCACGAACCACCAACCAAGTTGGTATATAAGGGTGGCCATGCGAGCGTCATTCTCCATATTGCTCTCTGCGACCATGGCTGCCTTGCTCGTCACGTCAGGCCTCGCGCAGGCACCCCGTGGCGGCCACGACTTCTCTGGCGCGAAATTGACTGCGCACCCGACGACGAACTGGCCGACCAATGGCGGCAACCTATACAACCAGCGGTATTCGCCGCTCAAGGCCATCAACCGCAGCAACGTGACCCAGCTCAAAGGTGTGTGGCGGACCCATCTGCGTGGATCGGGCACGCAACCGCAGTACTCGGGCTTCGCACAGCCGCTGGTCCACGACGGCGTCGCCTACGTGAGCACCGGCGCCAACGACGTGTTCGCGTTGTCGATCGAGACCGGCGAGATCCTCTGGCAGTACGAAGCGAAGCTCGATCCCAACATCACGTCGGTCTGTTGCGGCTGGAACAACAAGGGCGTCGCGGTCAGCGAGGACAAGGTCTTCATCGGGCATCTCGACGGCCGGCTCGCGGCACTCGATCGCGCGACGGGGAAGGTGGCGTGGTCGATCCAGGCCGAACGCTGGCAGGAGAATTTCTCGATCACCGCCGCGCCGTTGTACGTCAACCCCTCGACTTCACTCGGGGCAGGCATGGTCATCATCGGCTTTGCCGGTGGCGATCGCGGCACGCGCAGTCGGGTCAAGGCCTACGACGCGAAAGACGGGCGTCTGATCTGGACCTTCTACACGATCCCCGGCCCGGGCGAGCCGGGTCACGACACGTGGCCGAAAGACAACGACGCCTGGAAGTACGGGGGCGCCGCGATCTGGCAGACGCCAGCAGTCGATCTCGATCTCGGTCTCCTCTATTTCTCGACCGGCAATGCCGCTCCCGACTACAACGGCGCGTTTCGCGCGGGTGACAACCTCTACGCGGCGTCGATGCTCGCGATCGAGCTTGCCACGGGAAAGTACCGCTGGCACTTCCAGCAGGTGCATCACGACATTTGGGACTACGACGCGGTCAATCCGGTCATCCTCATGGACGTCAACGTCGGCGGCCCCTCGACGGGGCTCGGGACAGGCCGCACGCGCAAGGCGATCGCGGAGGTGGGCAAGACCGGCTGGGCGTATATCCTCGACCGCGAGACAGGCAAGCCGCTCATCGGCATCGACGAGAAGTCGGTGCCGCAGGAGCCGCGTCAGAAGACCGCTCCGACGCAGCCGTTCCCCCGCGGCGAGGCCATCGTTCCGCAGTTGATCGAGATCGCGCCGGAAGGACACGCGCTCGTCAACGACGGCCGCATCTTCACGCCGTTCGTCGGCAAGGATCCAACGATCGTTGCGCCCGGCATCTGGGGCGGCGCCAGCTGGCCACCGAGCTCGTACGATCCGGTACAGCAGCGAATGTTCGTCTGCGCATCGTCGGTGATCAATGGCTTCACCGGCGGCGGCGATTCAAAGTTTGTGACACCGACAGATGGCGTTGCGTATCTTGGCGGCGCGACGACGTTCACGCGCGTGGCTCGTACGGGCATCATCGCCGCGCTCGACGTGACGACGAACACGCTGGCGTGGCGGTATCAGTGGCCCGAGCAGTGCTACAGCGGCACGCTGGCGACCGCAGGTGGTCTGCTATTCGTCGGCCGCAGCGACGGCCGTCTGATGGCGCTCGACTCGGCGAACGGCAAGCAACTCTGGGAGTTCCAGACCGGGGCCGGCATGCATGCGCCGGTAAGTACGTTCGAGCGCAATGGCAAACAGTATCTGCTCGCGTTCTCTGCCGGAGCCGCGTTGATCGGCTCAGCGCGTGGCGACAGTGTGTGGCTGTTTGCGCTTGATGGCACGCTCGGTCCTGCTCAAGCAGGCACGCCCGTCTCGCGAAACGCCGCTGCGACGCCCGCAGCAACTCCAACCGTCGCCGCCGCAACGCCTCGTCTCGCCGACGCGAACCTCGTCGAGGGGAAGCGCATCTTCACGACGAACTGCGCGGTGTGCCACGGTGACGATGGGAAGGGCGGCCATACGGGAGGAGCGCCGCTGGACAAAGTCGCCGATTTCAACGTGGCGATGCAGACTGTGACCGTGGGGCGGAACAACATGCCGTCGTTCCGCAGTGCGTTCGCGCCGGAGCAGATCCGCGACGTGAGCGCGTATGTCGTTCAGTCCCTGGCGACGAGCGCTCCAAAGTAGCAACCACGAAGTCGGGAGTGAAATAGGTGGACATGAAGCGTACGGTTTCAGGCGCGGCTGTGTGTCTGTTGGTGTGCTCAGTGTCGCTGTCCGCGCAGTGGGGCAAATTTCAGGACCCGAGTGTCCCGCGCGACGTGAAGGGTATGGTTCGAATGGACTCGCCGCCGCCGCGAACGGCGGACGGCAAGCCTGACCTGACCGGCAACTGGTTGAGAGCTGACCAGGAGCCGCTCCCCTCTGAGCTCGCAGGGCTCTTCTCGGCCACGCGCGATGCAGGCGGCGACGTCGTCGGCGAGCCGCGGGTGGCGGTCTTTCCACCCGATCCGAAGTCGCCTCCGCTAGGCGCGTTCTGGGACATCGCCACGAACATCCCCGGTGGGCTTCCGCTGACGACATGGGCTGCCGCGATCAAGAAGGAGCGGATGTCGACGGACATGAAAGACAACCCGGACGCCAACTGCATGCCGATGGGGATCACCCAGTTCCACATGCAGCCACAGCCGCGGAAGATCATCCAGACGCCGAAGCTGATCACGATCCTCTACGAGTCCAACTACGGCCTGCGCTACATCTACATGGACGGACGACCGCTTCCCAAGCAGGGCGAGCCGCAGCCGTGGTGGTACGGCTACTCGGTCGGGCGATGGGAGGGCGACACCCTGGTTGTCGAGACGAACAATCTTCGCGGCGCCGAAGAGAGTTCCGTTGACGGATGGCTCGATGTGCGTGGGACCCCTTACAGCGGTCAGGCGAAGTTCACCGAGCGCTTCCGTCGGCCGAACTTTGGCAAGCTCGAGATCGACGTGACCGTCGAGGACCCGAAGGCGCTCACCAAGCCGTTCACGGTGCGCATCAACCAGCGCGTGATGGCGGACGAGGAGCCGATCGAGTTCGTCTGCAACGAGAATCAGCAGTTCCGCCGGAAGATCAAGGTCGATTAGAGCATCGAAATAATCACTACAAGATGATTACCGGATGACATATCTTGTCTGCCGCAAGACTAGAGGAGGAGTGGTTGTGGTGAAGAAACTGGCCTTATTTACGATCGGCTTCGCGTACCTGAGCGGGATCGCGATAGCGCAGGACGCAAAAACGGTGATTGCCGACGCCCAGAAGGCGTTGGGAGATCCCAGGTCCATCACGTATTCGGGTTCGGCGCAGGACGTCGCGTTCCAGCAGTGCGGAGCCAACCTGACCCAGATGAACTGCCAGGGGACGCACAATCCGATGCGTCCCATCAACAACTACGTCCGCGTCATCGATCTCACCGCGCCGGCGTCGCGTCACGCCGGGGCGACGAACAACATCGGGCCCGGCGGCTCGACGACGGTGGGGCCGGGCACGTTCTTTCAGCAGGTCACGCCGCAGCAGGCCGACCTCGCGCAGCCGTGGGGCAATTCAGTGGAGTTCTACATCACGCCCTGGGGCTTCCTGAAAGGTGCGGCGGCGAACAACGCGAGGGCGAACCGCCGGCAATACGAGGGCAAGACCTACACCGTGCTGACCTGGAGCCCGACGGTCAAGGCGCCATCAGGGAAGGCCTACACGATCAACGGCTACGTCAACGACAGCAACCAGGTCGAACGTGTCGAGACGTGGCTCAATGAAAACATCATGGGCGACATGCACATCGTCGCCACCTACACGGGGTGGAAGGATTTTGGCGGCGCGATGGCGCCGGCCCGAATCTCGCAGACGCGCGGCGGGTGGCCGTTCTTCGTGGTTGACGTGACGAGCGCGAGGCTGAATCCGTCAGACGTGGCCACACTCGTTCCCGCACCGGCACCGCCGGCCGGACGTGCCGGTGGTCCGCCTCCGGGAGGCGCGCCCGGTGGCCCGCCCGCGATGACCGTGACGCAGGAGAAGCTCGGTGACGGCGTCATCCGACTCACGACCGGCAACGGCAGCTACGACTCGATCCTCGTGGAGTTCAAGGACTACGTGATGATGCTCGAGGCCGGTCAGCCCGAGGCTCGCGGCGTCGCGTACATTGCCGAGGCGAAGAAGATGTTCCCAAAGAAGCCGCTGCGCTACGTGTGGAACTCGCACCCGCACTCCGACCACACGGGCGGGTTGCCGGCGCTCGTGGCCGAGGGCGTGACGATCATCACCCAGCAGAACAACAAGGACTTCTTCGAGCAGGCGTTCAACACGCCGCGAACGCTGCTCAACGACGCGCTGGCGAAGAGCCCGAAGAAGGTGAAGATCGAAACGATTGGCGAGAAGAAGGTCTACTCGGACGGTGCGCGGACCGTGGAGTTTTATCACGTCTACCCGTCGCCGCACTCGAACGGCCTGACGATCGCGTTCCTTCCCAAGGAGAAGATCCTGTTCCAGGCCGACTACACGCTGCCGGCGGCGGGACAGCAGCCCAACGATCACATCAAGGCGCTGCAGCCGATCGTCGAGAAGTTGAACCTCGACTTCGAGCAGTACATCCCGGTGCATAGAGGCAACGCGCCGCTGACCAAGGCGGATCTCTGGAAGGCCGTCGGGAAGTAACAGTTCGAGCTCGCTGAAGACGGCGGTCCTTCGGGGCCGTCGTCTTCGATCTACATCCACGCAAGTCCCCCGCGTCGCCCCGCCCCACACAAGCCCCAGGAGAAGTCATCGTGCCCACTGCCGACGTCGACGGATTGAACATTCACTACCTCACCGCTGGTGACGGGCCTGCCATCCTGCTACTCCACGGATACGCGGAAACGTCCTCGATGTGGCGGCCGTTGATTCCGCATCTCGAACGACAGTTCAGGGTGATCGCTCCGGACCTCCCGGGCATCGGGGAATCGGATGTTCCAGCGGCCGGCCTCGACCTGACGAGCGCGGCGAGACGAATCCATAGCCTGATGGCCGGGCTCGAGATACGAACGTCGATTGTCGTGGGACATGACATCGGATTGATGGTGGCCTACGCGTATGCAGCGCTTTTCCCGGCGGAGACGCAGAAGCTCGTGCTCATGGATGCGTTCATCCCCGGCGTGGATGGATGGGAAGCGATCCACAACCATCCGGGATTCTGGCATTTTCGATTTCACGGTCCGACACCGGAGGCGCTTGTCAGCGGGCGTGAGCGCACCTATTTCGATTACTACTGGAACGAATTTGCAGCCGATCGCACGCGATCGATTCCCGAGGCCGATCGCCAGGCCTACACCGCCGCGTACGCGCGCCCGGGCCGCATGCGCTCGGCGTGGTCCTATTTCGACTCGTTCTCGAGCGCGGCGATCGAGTTCGCGCAACTCGCCCGGACCAGGCTGGCCATGCCGGTGCTCACGATCGGCGGCGACAGAGCCAACGGCCGTGCCCTCGGCGAGCAGGGAAAGCTGGTGGCAGTGAATGCGAGCGCAGTGGTACTGGCGAAGACGGGCCACTGGCTCATGGAAGAGAACACGAAAGAAACGATCGACGCACTCCTGCGTTTCTTCTGAAGACTGGGCTCGCCGAGCGCCTGATTCATCGCCGCCCTACTTGACATATTCCTATATGGGAATATATAAACAGTCATGCCCCGCGCGTCGACGATTTCAGATCCCTTCAATGCGATTGCCGAGCCTCGTCGCCGGCAGATCCTGGAGTTCATCGCCGCGGACGAGCGCTCGGTTGGCGAGATTGCCGATCAACTCGAGCTGGGGCAGCCGTCGGTATCAAAGCATCTGCAGGTGCTCTTGAATGTCGACCTCGTGACGGTGCGGCGCGACGGTCGCCGCACGCTGTATCGAACTAATTCAGAAACGCTTCGCACGATCCACGACTGGAGCGGGATGTTTGCCCAGCACTGGCGTGGACAGCTCCGGCGCATCAAGGCGCACGCGGAGGGAAACAAATGAGTACGACAGCATCAGCGGTGGAGGTTCAGACCTTCACCATCACGGAAGACATCAACGTGCACGCGTCCATCGAGCAGACCTTCAAGTCGCTCATCGCACAGATCGGACGCCTCAACGAAACCGGCGACGGCAAACCGCTGCCGATGGTCATCGAGACGCATCCTGGTGGCCGCTGGTATCGCGATCTCGGTGGCGACAGCGGGCACCTGTGGGGGTTCGTCCAGAGCATCAAGCAGCCGACGCTGCTCGAGATCTGGGGACCGCTGTTCATGTCCACCGGTGCGACGTCGAACATGATGTATCGCCTCAGCGAGACACCGGACGGCACGCTGATCAAGTTCAGGCACACAGTGGTCGGCCCGTTCCCCGAAGAGAATCGGCCGCAGATGGCATCGGGGTGGACCGCGATGCATGCGCGCGTTCGCAAGGCTGCTGAAGCCGCGGCGCGCCAGGAGGATTGACATGAAGATCATCGATGGTCTGCTCGCCGAGCTCGAACAGGAAGCGGCGACCACGCGACGCGTGCTCGAGCGGATCCCGCAAGAGCACTTGTCGTGGCGGCCGCATCCGAAGTCGATGTCGCTCGGTCAGCTCGCGTTGCACGTGGCCACAGTGCCAGGGTTGGTTGCCGAGATTGCCGCAGTCGATATTGCGGCGCCGAACTCGTTCAATCAGCCAGAGGCGGTGACGGCCGCAGAGCTCGTGCCGGCGCTTACCGAGAGTGTCGCACAGGCGAAGCGCGCGCTCGGTGCATACGACGATGCGAAGATGGCGGCGACCTGGCGGCTGGAGAAGGGCGGGCGAGAAGTGTTGGCGATGCCGCGCGTGGCGTTCGTTCGCGCGATCATGCTGAACCACTGGTACCACCACCGTGGCCAGTTGCTCGTCTATCTGCGGTTGCTGAATCTGTCGGTGCCGTCGGTGTATGGTCCAACCGCGGACGAGAATCCATTCGCGGCGTAGCAGGCGAGCCTATTTGCAGGCGAAATTGCGCGCGTCGTCTGTGCTCCCACTCCCTCGATACGTGGCCACCTGGGGGTAGGGGCACAGCGGCCGCGTACGCACGACTTTCCCGTGCTCGACGCGTGATGCGGGCACGGCGCTCGGTGCCTGACCGTTCTCGACCCAGCGTCGCATCTCACCCAGCATGTCGAATGTATCGGTGCCCGGACCGCCGTTGCACTCGATCATCCCGGGCACCATGTAGAGACGGACGCCGTCCCGCGTTTCTGTGATGCCGATCTGTGCTTCCACGTTCTTGTAGTAGTCGAGCACCGCGCCGGCCGGCACGAGCGCGTTGTTCCAGCCGCCAGAGAGAATCAGCTTTCCACCGCCACGCACGTAGCTGGAGATGTCAGGGTTCGATGCGTTGACACGCGCAATCTCCGAACGATCGGCGGCCGCGACGTGGGTGTCGAAATCGACCGACTGATAGTTGAAGGTCGGATCGTTGAGGATCATGCGCAGCGCGCTCGTCGCGATCCCGATGGGCGCCGCTGATTCGGTGAAGAAGCTCCAGTCCAGCTCGCTGCCACGAAAGAGCGGCGACCAGATTCGCTCCTTCGTTCGTGGGTTAATCGGGCCCGAGTAGATCTTCTGCACGGCTTCAACCTGCGCCGCCGTCAGGCAGTTCGCCTCGTCGCCGGCTGTGCACGCGATCTCCTTCGGATCGAACGTGCACTTCGTCGGGTCTTCCAGCAGACCGTCCTTCACACCGTCGAGCCTGTCGCACTGGTTGAGCACAGCCTCGTGAATGACGGTCAGCTTCGGCGTCGGAAGGATCGCGACACCATTCGGATGCGCCGCCATCCACAGCCATAGCTGTCCGAAGATCTGTCGCGTGAGATGCGCCGCGTGACCGCCAACGACGACCCCGTTGTAGTCGGCGGGATATTTCTGGACTTCGTGCAACGCAGCGGCGGAGCCGCCGCCGCACTCGATCATGTACGAGTACTTCGGTGTCGTGCCGTAGAACGTGGTCGTAATCGCCTTCCCGACAACTGTGGTCTCGTGCATTGCGCGGCCGGCGAAGTCGGTCAGCTTTTCCGGATCCCGCATCCACGCCGTGTCACCGCCCTGATGGCCAGTGTCGGTGCTCGCGACCGCGAAGCCGTCCGTCAAGCCGACTCCCATCGCGTTGTAGTTGAGAACGCCGCCAAGACCGTTCGGGCTCGTGCCGCGGAAGTTGCCGTTCCAGCCCGCGATCGGCATCCACATCTCCATGTGAATGTCGGAAGAGGGGGAGGGCTTGAGCGTCGCCGCGACGCGGCAGAACGCCGGCAGCGTGCTGAACGGCGGGATGCCTTTGCCGCCGTTGTAACCGAGGCCGAGGCCCGCGGTGTTCGCGGTCACCCGTCCGGGAACATCGGGAACCGGACCGATGGTCCCCGCCAACGCAGACGATCCGCCGCCGTCCCGTGGCGCACTCCCGGGCACGACAAACGCCCCCGCGTTCACGAGCTGCGCCAGCGTGATCGTCGCGTTCGGCAGCGCGAGCGCGGCGAGCCGCTCGCACGCTGCAGGAGTCTGCGGCACGCTCTGCGCGAGAGCAGCGCCCGGGACGAGGACGACGGTAAGAACGAACAGCCAGCGCATGGCGCCCCCTCGAGTCGCCCTAACTTTACTCGACCGCCGCGTACGACACACCGAGGCACAGAGGCACTGAGAAACCCAAGTTGTCTCTGTGTTTCGGTGCCTCTGTGTGTCGGAGTCAGGCCTCAATTCCTGAACGACGCCGGAAGCGTGTTGGGTTTGGCCAGAGCCGAGCGTGCGTCGCGCAACTGCTGAATGGCGACACTCAGCAGGTTGTCGATCGCATTCGGCATCCAGAGATGTTGCGCCACGCCCAGCGTCACCCTTGCGACGACCAGTCTTGTCTGTGCAGAGCGAATAGTGGGCTCACCACTTCGGTCCAGTGCGCCGGTCGACAGGACCTCCAACGCGTCGACGGTCTCCGCCAGGGACAAGCGAGCGAGTTCGCGTTTGTCGGCGATCGTGGCCATGATCCCTCCCCGCTTCGCCACGTCGATCGACGATCGGATGTTTTCCAGTGCGTTGAGGACTCGCAGAAATGCGGCAATGGCTTGCACCTCGGGATTCATGGGATCGTCGCTGATCTCCACCGGGATGACGGCCGGAATGAGACTGGACTTGAATGCCTGGGTGCCATAGAACGCAACCGCCGACTCGAGATCCGGCACGGTGTGATTGTGGAAGAAGGGCGCCGTGTCGGCGGACTCAACGAGCGGAGGACTGTTGAACTCCTCGATCTCGACATGCCCGAATGGCGGCGGCAGATCGTCGGTGTTTCCGTGGGAGAGGAAGATCGTCAGTATCTGACCGAAGCCGCCGTCACGTGGCAGGCCCAGCGTCAACGCTAACGGAATCTCGTTCGCGTTCGTTGGGCTCGCGATGTTGAACCCGCGCGGGCTGCCGTCGAGACGCGGAAATCCAGGGGTCGTCGGGTTGAATGACAATCCGGCAGATCCGCCGGCGTTGAAGTGACAGGCCTGGCAATTCTTGTGGCCGGGCGTGGGTTCACCCAGGTTTCCGGTGTCCAGGAACAGCGTCTTGCCCTTAGTGGCCAGATCGCTTTTCAGCTCCAGCGTCGTGAGACTGAAGTCCTCCTGCCTGCCCAGCGCCAACTGATAGGCGGCGAGCGCATCCAGTTCTTCGTCGGTGGGCACGCGGAAATCCACGCCCAGTGTGCGATTCATCGTCAACGGTGCGTGCTGCGCGATCGCCACGAGCGCGAAGTCGCGGAGCGGTGCGCCGTCGTTGCCCCAGCCGAGCCGCTCGGGTGGATCGGGATTGCGGCCGTTGGTGCTGAAGTCGATGCCGAACGACGGGTCTTGGGGTGTCATCGAGTTGGCAAGCGCCTGGACGTTCTGCGTACCGCGCATGACGAAGCCTCGCGATGGGTCGAACCCGTCGGCGTTGACCAGGATCAGGCCGAACCGTCGCAGCAAGTCCGCGTTCTCCAGCGTTGCGAGTGCAGGATTGCTTTCGGCTACGAACAGCGGATCATCAGCCGGCAGCTTCGCAATGAGTGCGGGATCGACGGTGAAGTTGTTCATCTCGACATGACACGTGCCGCACGTTCGTCCATTGCCGTCGAATCTGTCGTGCAGAAAGAGCTGGCGGCCTTGAGCGATCACTTTCGCGACATGGGCTGCTCGCGTCGATGCAGCCGCTGGATTGAATCCAAGCGTTGCGTGTGGCTGATCGACGAAGCGGACCTGACGGTGACGCATGCGCGTGAAGAGTGTGCTGGGGCCCGTCAGCACGAACCGGTCAACCGGGCTGTCGCCCGACCTGACGACGAATCCGCGATCGGGAAAGAAATTGCCGAACGCCGCGGCTCCCAGCGAAGCGGTGAGCCTGTGTCGACCGGAGGCGGCGATATAGGTGCCGACCTTCTTCAGCTTGTCGCCCGACTGCGCGAGCGTTGTGGAGGCAGGGCCTGGTTGGTTGTCGATCAACCACAGATCGAATGAGCCATCGGGTGGAAGCAACTCCACGATGGAGTCGACCGTGCCAGTCTCGATGTTGACCACGATCCGCCCACCCGCGTTGACGGCTTCGCCGCTTAGGCCGCGAAGATTCGAGAGCGACAGGACGACGACGCCTGGCGAAAGAGGCCCGGCCAGAGACCGGTCGTAGGCGTTGATCAGAGCGAACGGGTCGGCCATACCCGTGTTCGGGGTGTCGCCGACGGAAGCGCGTGTCGCCACGAGGCCGAACCACGCAAGTGACGCCACGACCGTGGCGGCTGCCCAGACAGCGCGGGTGGACGAGCTTCCCGCAAGACGATGTTTCATGGCGACTTCCTCCGTGTGTCGCCACGATAGGGTCCCGGCCGGCCGATTGTCCTGACCGCGTTCGGAAAAAACTCCGACTTCTAGCGTTGCTCCTGAGCCTCTGCCGCGTACTCGATCGCTTGCGACAGCGACATCGCGCGGCCTGATGCCCACGCCTGCTGGTAGGCGTCCGTTCCCAACTCCGTTCGCACGGCCGGGAAGAGACGATCGTCGATCAGGAGGTTGTAGGTCGGTTGCACGGTCGTACCGATGCTATCGAGCAAGCCGTCCATCGCGCCGCGAAGCCGCGCAGCCCGCACAGCGTGTCCTTCCGCCGCATCCGCCCCGGCCAGCAATCCAAGAGCCCAGGCGATGGCGCGCTGGTCGCCGAACTGCCGGCCGATGGCGATCGCCTCGTGACACATTGCTCTGGCTTCCGCGTGACGCTGCTGAACGACGCGCAGCAGCGCGAGATCGAACAAGGCGATCGTCATCCCCCAGATCTCGCCCTGCGCGCGCAGAAGGGTGAGGCCTTGCTCGTACAAGTCTCCCGCTCGATCGATCTCTCCTGCGTACAGAGCCTCGTAGCCCCGATACGAGAGCGAGAAGCCTTCGAGCCAGGGTTCAGTGGCCGCGCGAGCCGCGGCTGCCGAGCGCGCCGCGCTTTGTGCGGCACCATCGAAATCGCCGCGCTCGATTGAGGTCATCGAGAACATCCCGAACGCGATCGCGGCAATCGCGTGCGTGCCGGCGGCCTCGGCGATCGCGGCGCCTTCACCCAGCAGCGCATGCGCCCGTTCGAAGTCTCCGAGGAAGAAAAGAATATTGCCGAGAGCCGTCATGGCCTGGGCGCGCTGCTGAATTGGTGCCGCGGTGAATCGCGCGAGCCCGCGCTCCAGCCATTGGCGGCCTTCGGCAAGCTGAGCCCGCTTGATCCAGAACCAGTGCAGGCGAGCGGCCAGTTCCAGGCCTTCCGGGCCCGGCGGATCGGCCGCCAGACGCCACTCCATCGCCGCTCGAAGATTGTCCTGTTCCACCTGCAGGCGATCGAGCCACTGCAGTTGGTCCGATTTCATGAGCTCAGGTTCGGCGCGGGTGACGACGTCCAGGAAGAGCGCGAAGTGACGAACGCGCACGGCGTCGGCATCACCGGCGTTCCGAAGGCGGTTCGACGCGTACTGACGAACAGTTTCGAGAGAGCGATACCGCCGGCGCCCATTCGCATGGTGGTCGACCACGACGAGCGACTTGTCGACGAGCCGCGACATGAGGTCGAGCACGTCCGCGCTCTCGATTCCGTCGCCGGAGCACACCTGCTCGGCGGCTTCGAGTGTCCACCCACCGGCAAACACCGAGAGACGCCGAAGCAGCAGGCGTTCCTCTTCAGAGAGCAGGTCATAGCTCCAGTCGACCGTGGCTTCCAGCGTCTGCTGCCGTCCGATCGGTGTCCGATGCGTTCGCGCGAGCAGTCGAAAGCGATCGTCGAGGCGTGCGTTGATCTGCTCGATCGACAGGACGTTCAGCCGTGTCGCGGCAAGCTCGATCGCGAGCGGGATCCCGTCGAGCCGCCGGCACACCTCGGCGACGGTGTCGGCGTTCTCATTCGTGATCGCGAAGGTGGGATCGACAGCCTTCGCGCGCTCGACCAGCAAATGGATGGCTTCGTACTTCAGAAGGTCATCGTCGGCGGACACGTGAGGGGAGTCGGGCAGGGTCAGGGAGGGAACTCGCCAGACGTGTTCGCCCGTCATGCCCAGCGCTTCGCGACTCGTGGCGAGGATTGTCAGGTTCGGCGCTTTACGCAGCAGCGTGTCGGCGAGGTCCGCGCTGCTTGCGACGAGGTGCTCGCAATTGTCGAGCAGCAGAAGCGTGTGTCGATCTCGTAGCTGATCCATCAGCGTCTCGATCAGCGATCGGTTCGACGTCTGTCTGACGTCGAAGATCGACGCGACTGTCTGGGTGACCAGCGCGGGCTCGGTGAGCGGCGCGAGGTCGGCCAGCCAGACGCCGTCAGGGAAGTCATCAAGCACCTGCCGCGCGACCTCGATCGCGAGCCGCGTCTTGCCGCAGCCGCCCGCGCCCGTCAGTGTCAGGAGTCGCGTTGACGGCAACAGCTTCACGATCTCGGCGACCTGCCGTTGGCGGCCGATGAAGCTGGTGAGAGCGGCTGGCAGGTTGTGTGAGGCGCGTCGCGGCGGCTCGTTGGGCACGGACGCTCGTCGCACGCCAGCCTGAGGAAGTGGCGCGAGCGGAGCATCGAGGATGAACCCTCGTCGCGCCACCGTCTTCAGCAACTGATGGTCGCGGTCCTCGAGCGCCTCGCGAATCTCGCGCACGCACTTGGTGAGCGAGTCATCGGAGACGAAGGTGTCCAGCCAGACCGCTCGAAACAGATCCTCCTTCGTCACCAGTTGCCCGTGGTGCTCGAAGAGGTACACCAGGACGTGAAACGTCTTGGCTCTCAGCCTGATCTCGCGATCCCCGCGCAGCAGGCATTCACGATTGAGGTCGATGGTGGCTGCGCCCGGCCGGGTGCTCATGAGCGTGAGCCGCCATTTTCCCTCTGATTCAGGCCGGAGCGGGCGGTGAGTTAGTGGAGAATAGGCGCCTCGACGAGAGCAACGATAGCGTCCGCGCAAGGAGGGAATTCGATGAAGCGATGGCTGCCTCTGGCAGGCTGGCTCCTTTCTCTTGGCTCGATGTCGATCCTGTTGATGAGCGCGCGGTGGAAGCTGACCTTCGATCCCTGGTACGTCAAAGAGTGGGGAAGACTCGGCTGGGATCCAACCATGCTGCCGCGCATTGCGATTCTTCAACTCGCGTGTGTCGTGTTGTACCTGACCCCGCGTACCGGCGGTACTGGGTGTCGTGTTGCTCACGGGATATCTTGGCGGCGCGATCTCGCAGTACACGCGGCTCGAGGAACCGTATCCGGTCCTCGTTCCGCTGACGACGGCGCTGCTGGCGTGGGCTGGACTGTATCTGCGGGAGGAGCGGCTGCGGGCGCTGCTTCCTTTGCGCAGGAAGACAGCGCCTCGCCGCTGACGGCCTATTCCAATCCGCGCGAGCGCTGCATGCGCTCGTACGACTTCTCGTTCTCGAGGCAGAACTCGTCCACGAGCTCGGTGTCGAGCTCGATGTGCTGGCTCAAGTTCACCGTGAACGGCTTCGTGTAGTTCTTCGGGTCGTCGATGGTGAGCTCGATGTTGAGCGTGCCGTAGTCCGGACGGGTGATCCGCTCGGTCATCTTGGCGATATCGCTCATCGGGCTGCCGCCGGTGTCGATCCACAGGTCATCGCGGAATCCCTGCGTCCGGACGACCAGCGTGTCGCCTTCCCATGCGCCAACGGAGTACCCGTTCCACGTCGGCGTGGGATCCTCCGGGAACGGCCGTCCGTCGGTGAAGATCTGACGGTACATCGCGTTCACTTCGTACAGCAGCGCCAACTGCTTTGGCGTCTGCATGATTTTCGTGAGGTGGGGCAGCGTCCAGGCGCGCGGCGGGTTGTCGGGCAGGCAGCGCACGTGCGGATCGTCGCGACTGTCGTCGGCGCGCCTGGCTTTCGCGAGCGCAGCGACCTCCGGCTTGTAGGGCAGACCACCGGGCAGGTTCCGTCCGAGGTTGCCGCCGAGCGGCGACCCACCGATCTCGGCCCCGCACTCGACGAACTGGGCGCCGCCCCCACCACACCTGGCGGGATTCGTGGCGTGCCAGAGGCCGGAGAAATCCGGCTTGCCGTTCGGCAGGCGCGGAGTGGGGGCATTCCGATTGGCGGTGCCATCGGTGTTCCTGGGCACACCTTCCGTGGGGTATTTCAACCACTGGCCGAAACCGAGTGAGGGCATACCGATCAGGATGATGGTGGCGAGTATGACTGCGCCGGACCTATTGAGCATTGTTCCTCCGCATGGTGCGCATGCTAACCCAGACCCGATTTCCGCGAAACATTCTTCGTATCGCGAAGCCTGAGTGAGCATCGATGACCGCGCCGTTCACGCCGGCCCCTGGGCGCGGAGCGCGTTATCATCTGCGGCAGCGCCATGAAACGGGCCCTTGCCATCGGTGTCGCCATCGCCGCCCTGACGACGGCGGCCATCGGACAAAGCGCACAGGACGGCCGTGTCCAGGCTGGACCGGAGACGCGCGGGTCCGAGCAGGCGCGCAAGACGATCGAAACCTACTGCGTCGGGTGTCACAACTCACGCGCGCATGTGGCTGGCCTGGCTCTCGATACGCTGTCTCTCGATGCCGTCACCGAACACGCCGACGTCTGGGAAAAGGCCGTGCGCAAACTGCGCGGCCGCTTGATGCCCCCGCCCGGAAGCCGTCAGCCTGAGCAGCGCGAGATCGACACGTTCGTGGCGTGGATGGAGACGACGCTCGATGCGGCGGGAAGTCAGGGCCGGGTCGCGGGATTTGTGCCCATCCAGCGCCTCACGCGAACCGAGTTCGGCGCGACGGTGAACGATTTGCTCGGCATCGAGCTCGACGCCGAGTCACTGCTGCCGGCCGAGATCGAGGTGCAGGGGTTCGACAACATCGCCGCAGCGCTGAGCATCTCCCCCGCATTCCTCGATCAATACGTCGCCGCCGCTCGCGTGGCGGCGCGGCTCGCAGTTGGCGAGTCCACGCCCAAGGTCTCCAGCGCGCACTACGCGCAGCCCGAGACGGCCGATCAGCCGGCGCACGTCGATGGCCTTCCGCTCGGCACGCGCGGTGGCATGAGGTTCAGACACAATTTTCCGGCCGACGGCGACTACCGCATCTCGATTCAGGATCTGGGGATCGACCTCTACACGCGCGCGGTGGAAACGCGGCACACGGTCATCATCCTGATCGATGGCCGCGAAGTCTTCCGCCGGCAGCTCGGTGGCGCAGACGACGTGAAGCGGCTGGATCAAGGCGGCGCGCCCGCGCGCGCCGAGCTGATGAAGCCGTTCACCAACATCCCGGTCCAGGTGAAGGCCGGGACCTACGATGTCGCCGTGACGTTCATCGAGCGCGCGCGCATCGAGTCGGACGAGTTCGTCGGGTTTCTCCCCGGCGACGAGTTCAGCCGCGGTGCCCGCGAGCCTCGCCTTCTCCTCGGCGTCGATGTCATGGGGCCATACAACTCCCCGGGCATCTCGGACACGCCGAGCCGCCGACGGATCTTCGTCTGCAAACCGGAAGCAGGCAAGGAAGCGGTGTGCGCGCGCCGCATCGCCGAGAACCTGGCGCGCCGCGCATTCCGCCGCCCGGTGACGAAGGACGACGTCGATTCGCTCATGCCGTACTTCGACAGCGGACGAGCGGGCGGGTTCAACGCCGGCATCGAGCAGATGGTCGCTGCGATCCTGGTCAGTCCAGACTTCCTGTTCCGCGCGCTCCGCACGCCGGACGCCCAGGATCGCGCCGACGTCGCGCTGAACGATCTGGAGCTGGCGTCGCGGTTGTCGTTCTTCCTGTGGGGTCAGGGGCCGGACGACGCGCTGCTCAAGGTCGCCGCGTCCGGGAAACTGCGCGACCCGAAGGTGCTGCAGTCGGAGGCGCTGCGCCTGCTGAACGACACGCGCGCTTCGAGTCTCGTGCGCAACTTCGCGCTGAAGTGGATGGACCTCGACGACCTTAAAGCGGTCGAGCCCGATCCGAACCTGTTCCCCACCTTCAACAACCAACTGCGGCGCGATCTGGCCGTCGAGCTCGATTCGTTCGTGTCGAGCGTGTTGTTCGGCGACCGCAACGTCGGCGATCTGCTGACGGCCGACTACACGTTCCTGAACGAGCGGCTCGCAAAACACTACGGGATCACCTCTGTGCTGGGACCGCAGTTCCGCCGCGTGGCGCTCGATGATGCACAGCGATGGGGCCTGCTCGGCAAGGGCGCCGTCCTGCTGCGAACCTCGTACGGCGATCGCACGTCGCCGGTGCTGCGCGGCGCATGGGTCCTCGACAAGCTGCTGGGGACGCCGCCGACGCCTCCGCCACCGGACATCGACACCGATCTCTCGCAGCCCAAGGGCGAGGCGCCGAAGACATTGCGGGCCCGACTCGAGCAGCATCGCTCGAAGCCTGGCTGCAATCAGTGTCACGGCGTGATCGATCCGATCGGTCTCGCGCTGGAGAACTTCGACGCGATCGGCAGGTGGCGCACGGTCGATGGCGAGGCGAACAACGCTCCGATCAACGCGAGCACGGTGCTGCCGAACGGGCGGGCGATCGACGGTCCAGCCGAACTGCGGCAGGCGCTCTTTGGCGGCCGCGAGGTGTTCGTGCGCACATTTACGGAAAAGCTCATGATGTATGCGCTCGGCCGGGAGCTCGAGTACTTCGACATGCCGCAGGTCCGCGGCGTGGTCCGCCGCGCAGCGGCTCAGGACTATCGCCTGTCGGCCATCGTCTCGGGCATCGTCGCCAGCGACGCGTTCCGCATGCAGGGGCGGCCGGATCGACCATCTAACTCCCAACTTCCAACTCCCAAATCCCAGGCGTCAGGTTCGCTCTTGGGAGCTGGGACATTGGCAGTTGGAAATTGACAGAGTGAGGACCAACCCATGTTCGTGACGAAGAGACATCTGAGCCGCCGGACGGTGCTGCGAGGTGCGGGCGTCACGCTGGCCTTGCCGCTGCTCGACGCGATGATCCCGGCCGCGACCGCGCTGGCGCAGACGGCCGCCACGCCGAAGATGCGCATGGGATTCTTCTACATCCCGCACGGTGCGATCATGGGCAACACGATCCACGGTCCTGAAATGGATCGCTGGACGCCGAGCGGCACGGGCGCCGACTTCACGCTCAGTCCGATCCTGAAATCGCTCGAGCCACACAAGCGCTACGTCACGTCGTTCGGCAACCTGCAAAACCAGGCGATGGTCGGCGGCGTGCACGGCCTCGCACCTGCGACATGGTTGAGCGGGACCAAGCCAGATCGAGGCTCGCGCGGCGCAAGCATGTCGACGACGCTCGACCAGGTGGTGGCGAAGCACATCGGCCAGAACACGACGCTGCCCTCGCTCGAGGTGTCGTCGGAAACCACGCAGCAGGCGGCGGCCTGCAGCGGCTCGGCCTGTTTCTACAACACCACGCTCTCGTTCCGCGACGCGCACTCGCCGCTCCCGATGGAGCACAACCCGCGCAAGGTCTTCGTCCAGTTGTTCGGCGAAGGCGACACGCCCACGGAGCGCACGGCGATCTCGGATCAGACGACGAGCTTGCTCGATCGCATCACCGACCGCATCCGCTCGTTGCGGCAAGACCTCGGTGCAACGGATCGCGCTGTGCTGGACAACTACGTGGAGACGGTTCGCGAAATCGAGCGGCGCGTGCAACTCGCGTCGAGCCGCGATCTGTCTGCCATCGAGGTCCCGGAGGCCCCCATCGGTGAACTGAACTCGTTCGGCTCGCAGGTGGACTTGATGTTCGACTTGATCGCGCTGGCCTACCAGGCGGATCTCACGCGGGTGGCCTCGTACATCATGGTGGCCGAGGGCACCAACCGCACCTACAACCACATCGGCGTGTCCGATTCCTTCCATCCCGTGTCGCATCACGCCAACGATCTGACTCGCATCGAGAAGCTGGCGAAGATTCAGGCATGGCATGTCGACCGGTTCGCGGCATTCATCGGCAAGCTCGCCAAGATTCCAGACGGTGAGGGCACGCTGCTCGATCACGCGATGTTCCTGTATGGATCGAACATGTCGAACAGCGATCGGCACAACGGTCATCCGCTGCCGACCATCCTGGTTGGTGGCGGAAACGGCAAGCTCCGTGGCAGCCAGCACATCGCGTTGAGCGAGCCGACGCCGCTCGCCAATGTTCATCTGACGATCCTCGACAGGATCAACGCGCGTCAGGACTCGTTCGGCGACAGCACGGGGACGATCGCGGAGGTCTGATGCTCGATCGAAGGCAGTTCTTCACGGGAGTGGTCGGCGGCCTGCTTGGAAGCCTCGTGCCGCGCCGCGCGCTGGCGCAGCAGGCGGGCGTTGTCGCGCTGAACGATCGACTCTCTCTTGTCACTGGCGCTGGCACCAACGTCCTTGCGCTCGCGACCAGCGACGGCCTGGTGATGGTGGACAGCGGCGCTCCGGACTCCACAGATCGTGTGATCGCGTCAGTGCAGCAGATGTCCGGCGGTCGCGTTGCCACGCTGTTCAACACGCACTGGCATCTGCAGAACACCGCTGGCAACGAGGCGCTCCGCCAGGCCGGGGCGACGATCGTCGCCCACGAGAACACGCGGCTCTGGATGGCCACCCCGACCTGGCTCCCGAAAGAGGATCGCTACCGTCAGCCGCGCCCGCGCGCGGCGCATCCCGACAAGACCTTCTATACCAACGGGTCGATGACAGTGGCTGGTGAGCGCGTCGAGTACGGATACCTGATCGAAGCGCACACGAGCGCTGACATCTTCATCTTCTTTCGCGATTCGAACGTGCTGGCCGCGGGCGACGTCGCTGCGCCGGCGCACGATCCGGAGTTGGACTACCTCACTGGTGCCTGGATCGGTGGGCGGGTCGACGCGATGGATCGCCTGCTGGCGCTCGCCGACGACCGGACTCGCATCGTGCCTGGCTTCGGCCCGGTGATGAGCAAGGCCGACCTGAAGATCGAGCGCGATGCGATGAAGACGATCTACGACCGCACGGTCGATCGCGCGCGCGAGGGCGACTACGTCGAGGACATGATCAAAGAGGGTGTCCTCAACGGGCTCGCCCGGACGTGGAAGGATCCGCAGAAGTTTCTCCACGACCTTCAGAAAGGGTTGTGGGCACACCACAACAAGCTGTCGCCAAATGTCGTTTGAGGATCACGTCATGCCGGCAATCAACCGGTTTATCGCCGCGCTCGCAATGGTGGCCGCCACCGCCGTGAGCGCCCACGCGCAGTCTGCTCTCGCGGACCGGATTCAGGGCGGCGATCGCCGTGCGGCTTTGGAGCTCATCGCGAAAGGCGTCGACGTCAATCACACGCAGCCGGATGGGACGACGCCGCTGCACTGGGCGGTCTACAAGATCGATCGCGATCTGGTGCAGACGCTGCTTCGGCGAGGGGCGCGCGCGGACGTGGCCAACAAGTACGGCGCGACCCCGTTGGCCGAGGCCGTCAGGGTGGTCAACATCGAGCTCGTCGAGATGCTGCTCGAGGCGGGGGCCGACGCCAACAGCGCCAACGAGGACGGGCAGACGTCATTGATGCTGGCGGCGCGCACGGGCAACGTGTCGGTCGCGAAGCTCCTCGTCCAACGCGGCGCCGACGTCAACACCCGCGAGCGCTTCCGCGAGCAGTCGGCAGTGATGTGGGCGGCAGCCGAGAACCATCCGGAGATGGTGGCGTTCCTGGTCTCGAAGGGCGCCGATCTCACGGTTCGCGCACGATCGAACGACTGGGAAACCCAGATCACCAGCGAGCCGCGTGTGCAGTATCGCCCGACGGGGGGTCTGACCCCGTTGCTCTATGCGGCGCGCGCCGGGTGTCTCGACTGCGTGAAAACGATGGTCGATGCCGGCGCCGATTTCGATCGGCCGAACCCGGACGGTATGACGCCAATGATCATGGCCCTCGACAACGGGTATCCCGCCGTCGCGCGCTACCTGCTCGATCGCGGTGCCAGCCCGCTCACCTGGGACTGGTGGGGCCGAACACCGCTCTATGTCGCTGTGACAATGCGAGGTGGTGTCGATAGTCGAGCCGGGAAGCGCTCGCCCGAGTCGCTCGATTTCATCAAGGCCGTGCTCGAGAAGGGCGCGAACCCGAACATTCAGCTCGCGTTCAAGGAGCCGAGCCGCGGCGGCCGCGACAATCGCTTCAGGGACGATCTGCTCACGACGGGCGCGACACCGCTGCTGCGCGCCGCGCAGACGTTCGACACTGAGGTCGTGCAGTTACTCCTCGATCACGGCGCACTCGTCGATCTGCCCAACGCGTCGGGCGTGACACCGTTCATGTCTGCCTCCGGCATCGGCACGCGTATGACCTCCGGCGTGCTTGGCGCCGGGCCGCCCGAAAACGTCATCGCGCTCGCGCTCGAGACGATGGAGATCCTGCGCACGGCGGGCGCGGACGTGAACGCCCGCATCACCGACGTGACCAGCTTGACGGGGCGCATCGCGCGCACCAACACGATGACCGACCGGCAGGGGCAGACGGCGCTCTTCCTTGCTGCCGAATTGGGACGGGCCGCGGTCGTGAAATATCTGCTCGAACACGGCGCGAAGACGGATCTCAAGGACGACATGGGCCGGAAGGCGATCGACCTGGTCGCGAAGGACAAGCCCGCTCGGAGCGGGGATCGTTCCGAGGAGATCGCAACCCTGCTCAGGTGAGCAATCGCTACGACGTCGCCATCGTCGGGGCAGGCATCGCCGGCCTCGCAGCGAGCGTGTTATTGCGCGAGGCGGGGCTGCGCGCGGTCTGCCTGGACCCGCGGCAGTATCCCCAGCGAAAAGTCGGTGAGTCGCTCGACTGGTCGAGCCCCGGCCTGCTTCGTCGAGTCGGCATCGACACCGACGCGCTGCTCGCCGACGGCATCGCCACCTACAAGAAGAAGATCGTCGTCTGTGAGCTCGGGAAAACCGAGTGGCAAGCCGCGCCGCCGCCGCTCATTCGACGATCGCCGCTTCGCTTCGAGACCGTGACGCTGCACGTCGACAGAACGGCGCTCGACGCCCGCCTCTTCGAGCACGCGTCCGCGCTCGGCACTGAGTTCATCTGGGAGCGCGTGACGCACGTTCACCACGACGACGATCGGATCACGGCCTGCTCGACGGCTGCCGGTCAGCGAATCGAGGCGCGTTGGTTCATCGACGCCAGCGGGACGGCGCGCGTGCTGTCCCGCGCGATGGATATTCCGGTCGTCTCCTACGGCCAGCAGAAAGTGTGTCTCTGGACCTACTTCGACACGCCGCCGCTGAACGACGGAACAGCGTTCTTCGTCGACAACGGCGATCGCTATTTGAGCTGGGTGTGGGACATTGCAATTTCCCCGTGGCAAACCAGCATCGGCTTCGTGCTCCCGGCCGAACGAGTTCGCGATCGTCGTCAGGCGGGCGACTCTGTCGAGGCGATCCTCCGCGACGAGCTGGCACGATACCCGCGGTTTCGCAGTCTGCTCGCTACGCAGGCGAGGCTCGCTGTCGAGAGCACGTCGTTTCAACCGTACGTGACGACCAGGGTGTGCGGCGCGAACTGGTTCATGGTGGGTGAGGCGGCCTCGATGCCTGATCCGCTGACTGGCAACGGCGTGACGTCCGGGATCCGCCATGCCCGGCACGCGGCGGATGCCATCATGGCGGCTGGTACCGGCGACCGGATCCCGGAACGGCGTAGTCGCCGGTACACGCACCACGTCTTCCGCCTCGGTCATTCCTTCAACGCGCACATCGAGGACGCCGTCTATCGTCATCCGATCCGCTGGGGTCTCGGCCTGCAAGCGGCGACCTACATCTACACGCTGTTCGCGTTCTTCATGAACGCATTCCACGCGAGATTCGACCCGCGCGGGTGGCTCGGTATGCGAGTCTTCGCTCTGCTGTTTCTCGGCGCTCGCGGATGGATCGCCGGATGGACGATGGTCGCGCGAACGGTGCTCTGGGGCCGCCGCTTATACAGCGAGGGGTGACGGTTCAGGGAGGGGAGCGGTGACCGCGCGTTCGGCCTGAAGTGCGTGCCGCTGCTGATGACGCGGGATGAGCGTCAGCGCTGCATAGAGGTTGCAACTGACTCGCTCGTCGAACGGCGACCGCAGCGTCACACGATCGATCGGGAGGCCGTCGGCTTCGCGCACGCATGCGATGATCGCGGATTGCAGCCGGCAGAATTCAGCCACGGCCTCGTCGTTCGACTCGTCGCCCGCTGGCACGAACGCGTCAATGGTCCGGGTCCGCAGCCCGTTGGCCGGCGCGATCAGTTTCCAGATCAGCCAGCCGACGATGTCCCGCCGATATTGCGCGGGCGGTCCGATCGGGCTCCGGCGGGCTTTGCGAAGTGCATCGTGGAGAAGCGGAAGCATCGCACGCGACGTGAGGTTGAGATGCGCGACGCATTCCGCCGGCGACCATCGGCCCCGCGCCGGAGGCTGACTCCATGCCTCGCGAGGCAACCAGCTATGAAGCTGCCGCAGGCGCTGCTCTACCGCCTGCAGGTCGAGAACGATCGCGCTCAGCTGCGCATCCACGCGGCGGGATTGTAGCCAAGTGCCCCGCCCGTGACTCTAGTACGTCTGTACTACTGCGCAAGAATGCGTGCGAAGGCAATCCACGCTGCGCTGCCGCCGGCAGTGACTCGAATGTATTGCGACGCGATCAGGAGCAGTCCACCCCAGATGGTGGCGGAATGCGGCCGTCCGCGTGTGACGACGTCGTAGGTCAGGATGGCTAGCAGCCCTGCGTCGGTGAGCACGAAGAACAGCGGCATGGCGCCGGCGCCCGGGATGCGCGCCACGCCTGCTGTGACGAGTTCCAGCGTCGCGATCAGCATCAGCCGCTTGTGCATCTCCGGTTGACGCCGATAGAGCAGCGCGAGGCCGACGAGCACCGGGAACACGATGACGGTCGCGAACGGCACGATCGTGAACGCCAGTCCGGCGTCTGTTGGAGCCGCCACACTGCGCCGCGCCAGGTCCACCGTCATCGCGAGCGCGGCGACGGTCATCGCGGCTGCCAGCACACCGCCGGCGACACCGAGACGACGATGAAGGGGTGTGCGCCGCGTAGCGACGAGGCCCGTCTGCACGACCAGGAACACCATCCACGTCGTGAAGAGCAGGCCGTGCACGTGGAAGAGGGTTGGAAGCTCCGGTGTGCCGTAGAGCCCCTTGAGGTAGTAGCTCCGCGAGAAGCCGACGAAGACGGCAAGGACCATCAACAGCGAGATCCCGGTGAAAAACGCACGGTGCGCCGCCCACCGCGACGTCGATGCCGTTGACGTTCGGCCTGCGCGTTTGACTGCTGTCGCCATGGCGACGAATGAGACCATACGGCTGACGCTGACTCAATCGAAATCCTCCAGTTGCGTTCTTCCGTCGGGATGAGAATTAATTGTAAACATGTTTACTCATAATGTGGTGCTTCGCCGAACCGTTGGCGTCTGGGCCAGCTCAGGCCCCATCACTCGACGCGTCTACGTGACGCACGGCCTCGCTCTCGCCACCGTCAAATACCTGGGCGACGTCGTGCTGATTCGCGCCGCCAGCCACGCTCTCTGGACGCCGGCTGATTACGTGCAGGCCATGCCTTCTCTCCTGCCGTCGCAGTCGATCTATGCGACCTCGTGGCTGGCGCCGGCACTCGCGCTGTGGATGCTGCCTTTTGTCGTAATCGGGGTGACGCTGACGGCACGTCGGCTGATCGACTCAGGTCGTTCCCCCTGGCTGTCGATACTGTTTCTTGTGCCGTACGTGAACTACCTGCTGATGGCCACGCTGTCGGTGCTGCCTGCTCGGAGTGATCGCCAGGAGCGTGCAGTCACTCCCTCGCGTGTGGACGACTCTACGGCGAGAGCCGTGTCGAGTGCGGCCGGTGTCTTCGTTGCGGTCGCGGCGGTAGGCCTCGGCGTCAGCACGATCCGGTCGTACGGCGGATGGCTGTTCATCGTCACGCCATTTGCCATGGGGGCCAGCACCGCCTTCTTGTACAACCGTGGGCGCAACGTCAGCGTACGCCAAACAACGTCGCTGGTTCTCGTCACCGCGCTCGTCGCCGGGGTCACGCTGTTCCTCGTGGCGTACGAAGGTGCGATCTGCCTGGTCATGGCGCTGCCGATCGCGATTCCACTCACGCTGCTCGGCGCGACGATCGGGCGCTGGGCGGCGACGTCAGGCGGCGGTCAGACGTCGCCGGCGATGTTCATGTTGCTCGCGCTTCCACTCGCGGCCGCGATCGAGCCAACAAGCGGGCGCGTGGCGCACGAAGTCAGATCGTCGGTGATCATCGAAGCGCCTCCCGCTGCCGTGTGGCCACACGTGATCGCATTCCGCGAGATCCCGGAGCCGGAGGACTGGTTGTTCCGCGGCGGCGTGGCGTATCCGATCCGCGCGCACATTGACGGCACCGGCGTCGGCGCGGTGCGCTACTGCGTGTTCTCGACGGGGTCGTTCGTCGAACCGATCACA
The DNA here is from genome assembly GCA_963772955.1 of uncultured Acidobacteriota bacterium. Lineage (GTDB taxonomy): Bacteria > Acidobacteriota > Vicinamibacteria > Vicinamibacterales > UBA2999 > Gp6-AA40. The sequence continues at coordinate 349,084 of CAVYZF010000005.1, forward strand.
CGCTGGGAACCGGGGCGCCACCTGTCGTTCGATGTGACGAGTTCGCCCGCACCGATGCACGAGCTCAGCCTCTATCGCGATCTGTCGCCGCCGCATCTGCACGGGTATCTGAGGTCGAAGCGGGGCGAATTCCGTTTCGTCGATCTGGGAAATGGCCGCACGAGGCTCGAGGGTTCGACCTGGTACGAGCTCGACATGGCACCGGAGGCGTACTGGCTGATCTTCAGCGACGCGTTGATTCACCGCATCCACCAACGCGTGCTCAATCACATCAAGCAGGAGGTCGAACTGCGCTGAGCCGCCGCCTGTAAACTAACGAAAGGAGGGACACCATGATTGGCATCACCGCTGCCACTGGCCAGTACGGCCGGCTCGTCGTCGAGGAGCTGCTGCAGAAGGTTGCCCCCAGAGATGTTGCGGTCATGGTTCGCCATCCGGAAAAAGCGCGCGACTGGCGCGGCCGTGGCGTGAATGTCCGCCAGGCCGACTACGACGACCTCTCCTCGCTTCATGCCGCGTTCGAGGGCGTGGAAGATCTGCTGTTCATTTCGTCCCCGGAATTCGACACGCCAAAACGCATGGCGCAACACGAGCGCGTCATCGAAGGCGCGAGGCGAGCCAAAGTCAAGCATGTGGCGTACACCAGCTTTCTGGGCGCGCAGAATGAACAGCCGGGAGGATTCAACGCGCACTATCTGACGGAGCGCGCGCTCGAGAAATCGGGTTTGCGGGTCACGTTTCTCCGTCACCCGTTCTATACCGACTCGCTGGTGAGTCAGGCGCTGCTGCAGGACGCGATGGGCTCTGGCGCGCTGAAGGACGCATCAGGTGGAAGGGCGGTCAACACCGCGAGCCGCGCCGATCTGGCTGCGGCGGCGGCCGCTGTCGTGAGTGGATCAGGCGAGAAGGGCAAGCCGATTGAACTGCCTGGAACGCCGTGGACGTTCGCTCAACTCGCAGAGGCCATTGGTCGGGCGACCAGTCGCTCGATCGCAATCCAGAAGGTCCCTTCGAGCGAAGCCGGCCCGTACGGATGGCTGTTCGATCTCATCGCCGCCGGTCTGTACGAGCGCGAGACGCCGGATCTCGAGCGGCTGCTCGGCAGACGGCCTATGAGCCTCAACGATTTCGTCGCTGCGCTCGTGGGAGTGACCTCCGCGTGATGACGGGACCAGGCGATGTGGCTCCTGAAGCGAGAGTCGTCCGGGGACGCCGACACCGTCATCGACTTCAACCTGGACGAAGACGATGAGCACGCGCGGATCCGCTGTCCGCTCTGCGAGTGGCAACCGGGCAAGAGGAGCCGCTGGAGCTGTGTTCGCACGCCATCGCCAGAGGGATTCTTCGGCGGCTGCGGAACGGTATGGGATACGTTCTCGACGCGGGGACGCTGCCCGGGCTGCCAGCATCAATGGCGTTGGACCAGCTGCCTCCAGTGCAGCGGCTGGTCGCTCCATGAAGACTGGTACGAAACGACCAGTTAGTGCTTCTTTTCAGCCTCTCGCGCTGCCTTGAGCATGCCTTCGTTGCCCTCGTGACAGGCGTACTCGAAGACCTGCGACTGCGGATCGCGTGTGAGCAACATGCCAAAGCTCCACGGCTTCGTCCACGTGTGGGGATCCTCGAACCTGATCGATCACTCGACAGGTTTCTTCCCTGCAAATTCCGCAGGACGCGCCATCGGGATGCCGCTCTCGTTGCTGTTGGTGTAGGTGCCCTGCAGGTCCCGATCGCCCCATGGTGTCCTGGGCGCGGAGTGCGAAGAGGCCCTGGTCGCTGATGCCGGGGTCTGCGCGTGCACGAAAGTAATAGAGAGAAGCGCAGCTGTTATCAGCGCGATGAAAGTCTTCCTGGCGCGATCGTAGCAACTCGCGACAGGGCAAGGGTTCTCCCAATCTGGTCAGAGAGAGTGCGCCCGGCACTTATAGTGAGAGCGTGGCAAGCCGAGTCGAGTCCGAGGTGCTGACCGTCGCGGGACGGGAGGTTACCGTCTCCAACCCAAGCAAGGTTCTGTTCCCAGAGGCCGGCTATACGAAGCTCGATCTCGTACGCTACTACCTCGCAATTGCAGATGGCGCATTGCGCGCGGCCGGCAATCGGCCCAACGTCCTCGTCCGCTACCCGAACGGCATCGCCGGTGAGTTCTTTTATCAGAAGCGCGCGCCCACTTCACGGCCGTCCTGGGTCGATGTCGTCTCGTTGAAATTTCCGTCGGGTCGCACGGCGGAAGAAGTCGTCCCGCGCGACGCGGCGACGTTTGCATGGATGGCCAACCTCGCGTGCCTCGAATTGCATCCACATCCGGTTCGCGACGACGACCTCGATCACCCCGACGAGTTGCGCATCGATCTCGATCCCGTGCCTGGCGTGGAGTGGTCGCAGATTCGCACGGTCGCTGGCGTCGTGCACGCCACGCTGAAGGACTTCGGCCTCGTCGGCTGGCCCAAGACATCCGGATCGCGCGGCATGCACATCTACGTGCGCATCGAGCGTCGATGGACCTTCACCGAAGTCCGCCGGGCCGCGCTCGCCTTTGCGCGAGAAGTCGAAAAGCGTGCGCCCGATCTCGCGACGAGCAAGTGGTGGAAAGAGGAACGCCACGGCGTGTTCCTCGACTACAACCAGAACGCGAAGGATCGAACAGTCGCCGCCGCGTACTCCGTTCGACCCAAACCGGACGCCCGCGTCTCGGCACCGCTCGCGTGGGAAGAGATCGAGGCGTGCGAGCCGGGCGACTTCACGCTCAGGACGATGCCCGATCGGTTCAAGCAGGTCGGCGATCCGCACTCGACGATGGACGGACATGCCGGATCGATCGAGGGGTTGCTGGAACTCTCGAAGCGTCATGCGAAAGAAGGGCTGGGCGACGCGCCGTGGCCGCCGCACTATCAGAAACAGGCGGATGAACCGCCGCGCGTCCAGCCGTCACGGCGACGGATCCCGAAACGGCCGTTGATCGAGATCGGGCGCGCGGAGAAGAAGGACGACGCGCTCGCGGGTCTCGAGCGCTGGCGTGCGCGGCATCCCGAGGCCGCGTCGCATCTTCAGCCGGCCGACGTCCTCGTCGATGCGATGCGCGGGCGCTTTCACACGTGGACGCGCATTCGAGTCAACCTGCAGAACGTCCCGGAGGATCTCCGCCCGCCTCAGGAAGCACTCGATCCCGATGAAGAAGTTGGCGGCTGGGGCAAACCGCCGTCGCGAGAATAACGCCGCGCGGCAAGCCGTTAGCGCGTTCTTATCCCCTTCGCTGATCGCGGCGACTCGCAGGGCGTGCCGCCATTCCACACACAACTGAGCGCGGATTGCGTGATGACCACGCGATCGGGCTACGGACGCGAATCCCTATGGAGGCGACCGACATGCGTCGCCTGACCGCGTGAGAAGGCTCCGAGGTTCCGCGAGGTTGAGCGCCTGTCCTTGCAAGCCTGGCGCGACCCGAGCGTCACGCGGCCCGTGCCGCCATCGCAGCGCGGTCCGGGCGCCGGAATGGGATTCCGCGGACGCAGCCCCGAGCGCGTGGCGAGTCCGAGTGCGCGAGCACGTTTTCAGCGACCGCTGGGCTGCGCTTTCAGGCTGCTGTACACGGCCTCGATGAACATCTCTGTCGTCCACGCGCCCGTGTTCGCGCCGTACTGCGTGTCGTAGTCGGTAGTCAGTCGAGCGGCCTTGACCTGCTGCAGTGTCGCGCCCGCGTCCACCATCGCCTTCACGCGATCGCGGACGATCACCACCATGTCGCGATACTCCAGCACCTCGTGCTCGTCGGAGAGATAGCCGTGACCAGGCACGACGTACGTGCCGCCTTCGCCCTGGTGCCGGTAGACCGTCCTGTTGAGGATCGCGTTCAACGCGTTGATCTCGCCTTGCACTGATCCACCGCTCTTCACATCGATCACCGGGTACTGTGTCGTCGAGAAGATGTCGCCAGCGACGATGACGTCCGCGCGCCGGAAGGAGACCAGGCTGTCGCCGTCGGTGACGGCGCTGGGTTGATAGAACATCTCGATGGCGTCGCCGTTGTGGAACTTGCGGCGGCGATCTTCGAGATACGTATCGGCCGGTACTGCACCAGCGGGCGCGCCCGCGGCCTGCATCCGGATCTGCACGTTGGCGTGCGCCATCATCGTGGCGTGCGCGAGGGGGTTCTCGAAGAACCCTGTGACGCCGCGTGGCGCCTGCAGCAGGAAGAACGATCCCGGCAGGCTCGGGTCCTGTCCGGCGGAGCCCAACGTCGCGTTCCCGCCGGTGTGTTCCTGGCGGAAGCTCGTGTTGGCGATGAATTGAATCGGGTTGGCGCTCAGCGAGCGAATCGCCGCGAGGACTTTGTCTGACAGCTTGCCTTCACCGGTATCGACCACGAAGGCGCCCTGGTCGCCGGTTTGCACCACGATGTTTCCGCCGTCACCAACCACCATGTAGACGTTGTCGCGAACGGGCCAGATGTGGACGTTTCCGTCGCGCGAGTCTTTCTCCGTCGCCCTGCTCGTCTCTGAAGCGCGGCCGCGAGCGGGTGCCAGGAGCCCGTTCGCCTCTGATTCGTTCACCGTCCGAAGACGCGCGTTGAGTTCGGGATACATCGTTGCGTCGCCGAGCAGACTGGCAGCGAGAGGCAGCTTGTAGCGGGTGGAAAACTCACGCACGTACGGTTGCTTCCCGAACAGGTAGTGCGGAACGTCGTCCTCGGGGCGATCGAGAATCTGTTCGCCGTCGTCGCACGCGTACAGCCACGCCCCGGGATCGACAGGCTGGCGGTAGAAATCGTTGCTGCGGACCATCGGCTCGCTCAGGAAGACGGGATCAGTGACGACCGTGACGTTCGTGAGGTGGTCACCGTGCCGCACGAAGAACTCGGTGAGCGTGGCCTGATCGCTCTGCGGCACACCATTGCCGCGCCGAAGCGCGCCGCTCTTCATGTGCGTCGTCGAGACCACGAGTGAGGTGCCGACGAACTGCCCGGTCGAGAAGCCTCTGAATGTGTGCGGTGCCCACGCGGGGGGATGCGGGCGCCCGTCCATCCAGATCACGCGATGTCCTTCCGTAGTCTGTGCCCAGACGTGGATCGCGAGCAGGCGTTGTGTGTGCTCCTCGCGTTCCTCCCAGATGCGGAAGTTGCCGAGCGCGCGCATCTGATAGGGGGCCAGGTACGCCTCGCACTGATGGTGACGCAAGGTCACACGCGATGGGTCGTACGAGAGAGCCCAGAGCCTGCCGGCTTCGTTGAGAGGGAAGCCGCCGAAGTCGGCGATCTCAGAACCGGCGCCGCGCTCCATCAGGTCTTCGTGCAGGGCCGGCGTCCAGTAGCCGCCCAGGTCGACGGCTGGTGCCTGCGCCGAGGCTGGAGGAATCTGCGGGACCTGTCCGATCAGCTGTTGCGCTGAGTGCGACCAGCGCTGCGCACATGAGCAAATGGGGCTTCTTCATTCGCGTCTTCCTAGCGGGTAGCGCAAGGCGTCGGACTCCACCGCGACGTGTCGTTCTCGCGTTTGAATTGCTGGCTGGTCCAGTACGGTGTCGCGAGGTTCTCAGGGTCGACAACTTCCGTGGTGATCACGATCAAGACGTCACCGCCGGGCACGTCGAAGCGATCGAAGTACTCGGTCAGGACGGCGTTCGCTCCGTAGGGCGCGCCGTTCTTCAGGAGGTATCCCGGCTTCATCTTCGTCGTGACGACTTTCAGCGACCCGCCGGAAGGGGGCCCGCCGCCGCGGCCAGCGAACGCCGCGCGAGGAGAGTCCCACGACGCGATCGAAAGTCCCTGCCAGTCGCCGCCGTTTCCCTGTGGCGATCCGAAAGAGAAGATGCGCGTCTGCGTCCCGGCATCGGTTTCGAGTTTCAACGTCACGTCGTCCTGCCACGCGATGCGCATCCGGGTCGGCAAACGCAGCAGGCCTGCGGCACCGTACGCCTTGCATTGCTCTCCGGCCGCTTCGTCGCGCGCAGCGTCCCAACCGTCCGCGATCTTCCGGCCGGCAGGAGACAGCGGCAACGATGCGTAATCACCCTTCGGAGCAATGAACTGACGATGGCGCCAGTCCTCGGTGATGAGGGAGACCCATTGGCCGGTGAGGTCGAAGGGCGCAGCAGCACGCGGCGTTGGCGGTGCCTGCGGAGCGCCCCGTCCACCGCGCTGTGCGTGCATGAGCACGTCGGACAAAGCGAGCGCGACGACGAGGGTCACCATCAGCCGAAGCACTGAGTTCATGAGCCTCCTGAGTGGCGCCAAGAGTACGCCAAGCCGAAGAGGAGTGCTACCATCCGCGACATGACGATGAACTCGAGGTCGACGCGAATTCTGCTGGCGGCAGCCGTCCTCCTGGTGCTTGCGACCGGCCCGGCCCGGGCGGAAGTGCTGGAGAAATCGAAGCAGGTTGCGCACATGACCGTCCAGTACAAAGTCGTGCTCCCGTCGGGCTATGACCCTGCGAAGGCATATCCGGGGATCGTCGTGTTTGGCGGTGGCCCGCAGACGATGAACACCGTCGAAGGGACGCTGACTCGCAATTTTCGAACTGAAGCCGAAAAGCGCGGCTACATCGTCGTCGCACCTGCGGCGCCGAATGGAGAGTTGTTCTTCGAGGAGGGCGCGCGGATTTTCCCCGAGTTCCTGAAGCTGATTCTCGCCGACTACAAGATCGAAGGCGGCAGGTTCCACATCGCGGGGCCGTCGAATGGCGGCATCGCGGCCTTCCACGTCGCGGCGGCCAATCCGCAGTACTTCGCGTCGGTCACGGCATTCCCCGGCTACATGTGGCAGCCCACGGCGGCGAAGCTCCAGGCGATCTCGAAGATGTGCGTCTTCATGTACGTCGGCGAGAACGACGAATACAGGTGGCACGACGAGATGAAAAACGAGGCCGAGTTCCTGCGCTCGAAGGGAACTGTCGCGCGTTATTCGGTCGAGAAGGGACAGCCACACCGGCTGGAGACGCTCGCCGGCATGAACGCGACTCGCCTGTTCGACAACTTCGAGGAAACGAAGAAGGGCTGCGGTTCCGCTAAGTGATCACGCCACCGGCCGCGCTACAGCTTGACTACTTCACATAGCGGTAGATCGCTTCTTCCGCGCCGGCGTACACCTTCATCGACGTGTCGTCGTAGAAGGGCAGCGTCTGCATCATCACGATGACGCCGAGCTCACGACTCGGATCGATGAAGAAGTGTGTGTTGAACACGCCCGCCCACGTGCCGCTTCCCGGCGAGCGCCGGTTCGGCAGCTTCTCCGAAGCCAGTTGAAAGCCGAGTCCCCATTTGTCCTTGCCAGCTCCCGACGGGAAGTTCCTCGACAATGCCAGATTCACCGACTGCTGTTCCTTGACGACGACGCTACCCGTGTTGGGCTCGAGCATGGTCTTGACTGATTGCTGGCTCAGGATGCGCTTCCCGTTCAGCGTGCCGCGGTTGAGCAGCATGCGAAGGAATAGTCCGTAGTCGCCGGCCGTGCCGTAGAGGCCAGCATCACCCTGTACGGTGGCGGGCAGTGTGGCCGGCATCGGCTGTTCCACGAGCTTTCCATCAGTGCCGCGCGTATTCACCGCGACCACGCGGGCGTACTTCGCGGCAGGCACCAGGTAGCTCGTATCGCGCATGCCGAGCGGTCCCAGGATGCGTGCTTCGAGAAACGCATCGAGCTTCTGCCCGGAGATCGCTTCGACGACATCGCCGAGCACGCGGGTGCTCGGGCCGTAAGCCCAGCTCTCGCCCGGATCGAATTGCAGCGGCAGGTCGAGTTCTGTCTTCTTTGTGTTCGCGGCGATCTTCGTGATCATCGCACTGCCGACCGCGTAACCAATTCCGGATGTGTGCGTCAGCAGATGACGGATGGTGATCGGGCGCTTGGCGGGACGCGTCTCGTACGTGGCGTCCGCCTCGTTGAACGTGCTGATGACGAGTGGGTTCTTGTACTTCGGCAAGTACTTCGCCACATCGTCATCGAGCTTCAGCTTCCCCTCGTCCACGAGCAGCATGATGGCCACCGAGGTGACCGGCTTGGTCATCGACGCCATGCTGAAGATCGTGTCCTTCGCCATCGGAGTGTTCGACAGCGTGCGGCTCTTGCCGAAGGCTTCGTGGTAGAGGACGCCGTCCTTTCCCACGACAGCGACGACGACGCCCGGAACGTCACCTCGTTCGGTGACGCCTTTGAGAAACGTCGACAGGTCTGTCGCTGCCTGCCGCGGGAGCGACGCGGCCGCCGAAATGACCGCGACGACGAGAAACGGAAGAAGGCACGCGAGCCGGCTCATCGGCTACTTCACGTGGCTGTAGACCGCCTCTTCCGCGCCGGAGTACACCTTCATCGACGCCTCGTCGTAGAAGGGCAGCGTCTGCATCATCACGACGACGCCGAGCTCACGGCTCGGATCGATAAAGAAGTGCGTGTTGAAGATGCCAGCCCACGTGCCGCTTCCCGGGCTGCGGCGATTGGGCAGCTTGTCGGCGGCGAGCTGGAAGCCCAGTCCCCACTTGTCCTTGCCGGCGCCGACCGGGAAGTTCTTCGAGAGCGCAAGATTCGAGGACTGCTGCTCCTTCACGACAACGTTTCCCGTGGCGGGCTCGAGCATCAGCTTGGCCGATTGCTCGCTCAGTACGCGCGTGCCATTGAGCGTGCCGCGATTGAGCAGCATGCGGAGGAAGAGACCGTAGTCGCTCGCGGTTGCGTAGAGCCCACCGTCGCCCTGCACGGTCGCTGGAATCGTCGCCGGCGTCGGCCGCTCCTCGAACGTGCCGCTCGCGTTGCGCGCGTTCACCGCAACGACGCGTGAGTACTTCGTCGTTGGCACCAGGTAGCTCGTGTCGTTCATGCCGAGCGGACCAAGGATGCGGGCCTGCAGATACGCATCGATCTTCTGTCCGGAGATCGCCTCAACGACGAGACCGAGGACGCGGGTGCTGGCGCCATAGGCCCAGCTCTCGCCCGGATCGAAGAGCAACGGCAGATCCAGTTCGTTCTTCTTGGTCTTCTCGATGATCTTCGCCAGAATCGGGCTCGAGAACCCGTAGCCGATGCCTGACGTGTGCGTCAGCAGATGCCGGATGGTGATCTGCCGCTTCGCCGGGCGCGTTTCGTAGGTGCCATCGGCGTCGTTGAACTTGCCGATCACCTGCGGGTCTTTCCACTTCGGCAGGTACTTCCCGACCTCGTCGTCCACCTTCAGCTTGCCTTCATCCGCCAGTTGCATGATGGCGGCGGAGGTGATCGCCTTCGTCATCGACGCGATGTTGAAGATGGTGTCCTTCGTCATCGGCGTGTTCTTGATCGTGCTGCTCTTGCCGAAGGCCTCGTTGTAGAGGAGACCGTTCTTGTCGACGACGGCGACGACGACACCGGGGACGTCACCGCGATCGGTGGCGCCCTTGAGGAACGCGGAGAGAGCCGTCGCGCCCTGAGGTGGCAGTGCCGGTGGCGCGGCGAAGATGGACGTGACGAGAAGGAGCGGAAGAAGCCAGGCCAGTCGTTTCATGAGTTGTCCTTAGCGCGGTGCTTTGCAAGACCAGTTCTTGGCGTCTTTCAGATCGCCGCTTCCCTTGTACTCCGCGAATTGCGGGTACGGGCACAGCGGACGCGTCATGCCCTGTGCGCCGGTGCCGAGCATCGTCTCTGGCGCGACGCCTTTCTCGACCCATTTCTCGAGCGTGCCAATCGAGTCGAATGAATTCACGCCAGGGCCGCCGCCGCAGTGCCCCATGCCGGGCGCCATGAACAGCCGCATCCAATTGCCCTGGTCCTTGCCCATCTTGTTGAGAACCGAATCGTAGTACCAGATCGACGTCTCCGGCGTGATACCGGTGTCCCCCCAGCCGTGGGTGATCAGCAGCTTGCCGCCGCTCGCCTTGAACTTGCTCAGATCGGGATTCACGGCGTCGACGTAGCCGATCTTCTCGTCGAGGAACTTCATGTCGCGATCGAGATCGAACTTCTGCCAGTCCACGTTCGGATCGTTGTAGGCGATCTTCACCAGATCGTAGACGCCGCCAGGCGCCTGGTTCGTCGGCTGCTGCGCGGCGATCGGATTGCCGAGCGCCTGGCCGGAGAAGATGAGTTCGCCCTTCGAGTTCTTCACGCCGCCATAGAAGGTTTCGACGGTCTTCATCTGCGCGTCGGTCAGGCAGGCATTGTCCCCGCTGCCCGACTGGCTGGATGCCTTGCATTTCAGCGCCGAGAAGTCGACGGTGCATGCGCGCGGATTGTTCAGGAACCCTTCCTTGAGCGTGTCGCACTTGTTCATGACCAGGTTGTTGACGAGCGCGGCCTGCTCGCTCGAGATCGCGCGATCCGGGTTGCGCGACAGGCTGATGCTGCGTTCGACGCCGGCGGTCCACATGTGGATGTGACGGTTGGCGAGCGAGCCCGCGATGATGCCGTCGTAGTCGTCGGGGTATCGTTGTGCCTCCATCAGCGCCATGCGTCCACCGGTCGAACAACCCTTGAAGTAGGCGTACTGCGCGGCGCGGTCATAGAAGGTCTTGACGATCTCTTTGGACTTGATCGTCATCTCGTGGGTCGCGCGGTAGCCGAAATCGATCATCTTCTCGGGATGGCCGATCGCCCAGGCCCCGCCCTGGTCCTGATGACCGGTGTCGGTGCCGGCGGTCGCATAGCCAAGGCGCAGCGCCTGCGGCATCTCGTTGTTCAAACCCTGGATCGATCCGGCAAAGCCGCCGTTTCCCACGCCCATGAACTTCCCGTTCCACTTGTCAGCGGGCGGGAGCCAGATCTCCATGTTGATCAGGGAATCGGAAGAAGGCTTGAGCACGAGCTGTACGCGGCAGTGCGCCGGGATGATTGCTGGTTGCTGCGGCGCAGTGGCGCCGGCCCGGCCGCCGCGTGCTGGGGCAGGCCCCTCGGGAACCATCACAGCGCTGGTAATAGTGGCTTTGTCGAGCTTGAGGCTGGACAAGCTTTCACACGTCGACGTCGATGCGGCCGCGCTGACGAGCATGAGTGCGATGCTGGCGATCATGTCGATCCTCCTGGCGCGCACCCGGGTCTCGGGGCCGCCGTGCGCGGTGACACTCTACCCGATTCGGCGGGTCCGGGTGCCGCGTTTTGGGGGTAGATCCTGGCAGGGAAGGGGCCCTACACTTAGCGGAAACCGTGGTGACCAGGGACGCTCACACACGTCGACAGATACTGAAAGCCGCCCTCGGCGGCGCGGCCGGACTCGTTTTGGGCACGCCGGCTCAGGCTCTCGCCGCAGCGAACGCGCAGGTGGGTAACCCGGCTACACAGCAACTGAGTGACGATCTCTTCGTTGTCACGCTCCCTGGCGAAGCCAACGTCATCGCGCATACGACTCGTGGCGGCGTGCTGCTCGTCGATGGCGGATCGGCCGCTGGCTCCGACGCGCTGATGAAGGCTGTGACCGCGCTGCCTGGTGGCGGTCCGGTTCACACGCTCTTCAACACGCATTGGCATCCCGAGCAGACCGGATCGAACGAAGCCGTCGGCATGGCCGGCAAGACGATCATCTCCCAGGAGAACACAAAGCTGTGGCTGGCCACGGACGTCACGTGGTCATGGAATGGGAAGCGCTTCAAGCGCCTGCCGAAGATCGCGCAACCGAACAAGAGTTTCTACACGACAGGCAAGCTCGAATCGGGCATTCAATACGGCTACATCCCCGACGCCGCACATACCGACGGTGATCTCTACGTGCACTTCCCGCAGCAGAACGTCCTCGCGGTGGGCGACGTCGTCTCAGGGCAAGGGTGGCCGGTCGTTGACTGGCAGACCGGTGGATGGATTGGCGGGATCGTCGGTGGCCTTCAGCGACTGCAGACGATGGCGAACGCGGAGACCCGGATCGTTCCCGGTCGCGGGCCGGTGCTCAGCCTCAAGGACATCGAGAAGCAGGCGGAGATGTACAGGACGATCTACGACCGCCTGTCGACGATGCTGAACAAGGGCCGCGGGCCGAGCGAGGCGGTCGAAGCGAAGCCGACCAAGGAATTCGATGCGCAAATGGGCAACGGCGACGAGTTCGTGCGCCGCTCGTTCGAGAGTCTCTGGGCATACTTATCACCAGACGCGTAGATGATGCAGACTCCAATACGCCGATGATGGAGACTCCAACACGTCCGACCGTTGCGATCGCATTCGCTGCTGCCGTGCTCACGGTCACCGTGACCGCTGTGCTGACCGCGTCCCAGACGACGCCTGCTCCGCAGCGCACGCCCGCGGCGGCGCAGTCATCCGCTGCTTCGCAGTCGCCCGAGGCGCAGCTCGCCACGATCAAGCAGGTCCTGCGTCGGCTGTCACAACGATCGCGCGAAGGTTGCCGGGGTCAGCTTCGAGGGGATCACGGCCGACAGCGTCGGTCAGCGCGCCGAGGTGTTCGAGAAAGCCGTTCGCAAGATGCGTGGCCGCGTCATGCCGCCGCCCGGTGCCCGTCAGCCCCAGGGCGACACGACGGACTCGCTGATCGCATGGCTCGAAACGTCGCTGGACCACGCGGCCGGCCGGAAGCACATTCGAGATGAGGTCGTGCTCCATCGGCTCAATCGCAAGGAATATGCGAACGCCGTTCGCGATCTCCTCGCGGTTGATTTCGACGCCACCGAGGTTCTGCCCGCTGATGATGTGGCCGAAGGGTTCGACAACATCGCGACCGCGCTGCAGGTATCGCCATCGTTCATCGAGCAGTACGTGATCGCGGCGCGCGCTGTCGCCGTGAAGGCGGTGGGCCGACCCGATGCACGGCCGGGTGGGTGGACATTCCGCGCCGGCCCCGGCGCGCAGCTCACGCATGTGCCCGGTCTTCCGCTTGGCACGCGCGGAGGCATCCTCGCCAAAGTCGAACTTCCATCTGACGGTGAATACCAGGTCGACATCGCCGACATGGCGACGCACATCTGGGGCAATGGGATGGAATTCGAGAACCCGCTGGTTGTCACGTTGGACAACAAGGTTGTCTACGAGACCGTAATCGGCGGGGAAGAGGACATGAAGGCGTACGATCAGGTGCAGAACGGCGCCCTCGATCGCGTCAACGCCCGCCTGAAGAAGATCCGCTTTTTCGCGACAGCAGGCCCGCACCGGATCGGCGTCGCATTCAAGCGCCGGACGTTCGCCGAGTCCGACGATCAATTACAGATGTTCGCCCCCGGCGGCGGCCAGGATCGTCTCTATCGTGTGCAATCGTTCCAGTTGCAGGGGCCATTCGACGCGAAGGGGATCGGCGCGACGCCGAGTCGCGAGCGCATCTTCGTCTGCAAGCCGGAGAGTGCCGCTGCGCAGGCGGCATGTGCCCAACAGATCATCACGTCACTCGCCAAGCGAGCCTATCGACGGCCGGTCACTGCCGAAGACGTCAACGAGCTCATGCAGTACTACCAGGAGAGCGCGAAGGACGGCTTCGAGTCCGGCATCCGCAGCGCCATCACCGGCCTTCTGGCGAGTCCGTTCTTCCTGTATCGGGGTGAGCACGTTCCGTCCGGACTGCGTGCTGGTGATACGTACGCGATCAGCGATCTCGAGCTCGCATCACAGTTGTCGTTCTTCCTGTGGAACACGATTCCAGACGAGGAACTGCTGCAACTCGCGTCCAGTGGAAAGCTCGATGAGCCGTCGGTCCTCGACAAGCAGGTGAAGCGGATGCTTGCCGATCCGCGGTCGCTGTCGCTGGCGAGCAACTTCGTCCAGCAGTGGCTCGACATGAAGCGCCTGGACGAAATCGTCCCGGACTCCGCGGTGTTCCCGTATGCGTCGGGACGGTCCGACCCCCGCGAAGACTTCCGTACCGAGCTCTCGCTGTTCGCCGACAGCATCTTCAGGGACGATCGCAGTGTCGTCGACTTGTTGAGAGCAAAGCACACGTTCCTCAACGAGCGGATCGCGCTGCACTACGGCATCACCGACGTGAAGGGCGATCGCTTCCGTCGCGTGGAGCTGACGAACTCGGCTCGCTGGGGCCTGCTTGGCAAAGGCGCGGTGCTGATGGCGGCGGCGTACCCGAACCGAACGTCGCCGGTTCTGCGCGGCGCGTTCATCCTCAAGCACATTCAGGGTGTGCCGCCGGCGAATCCGCCGATGAATGTTCCGACGCTGGACGAAAAGGACATCGGCACCACGAAGGCGCTCACGGTTCGCGAGATGATCGCGAAGCACCGGGCGAACCCGACGTGCGCGTCGTGTCACGCGGTGATGGATCCGCTCGGGTTGGCGCTCGAGAACTTCGACGCGACCGGCATGTGGCGAGACCGCGATCGCTATGCCGGCGTCGCGATTGACTCTTCAGGCGAGTTGCCGGACGGCACGCCGATCAAGGGTCCAGACGACCTGCGTCAGGCGCTGCTTCGTCGTCCTGAGCAGTTTGCGCAGACGTTCACCGAGGGTCTGCTCACCTACGCGACCGGGCGGAAACTCGAGTACTACGACATGCCCACCGTGCGGAAGATCGTTCACGGTGCGGCCGCGAGCGACTACAAGTTCTCGACGCTCGTGCAGGCCGTGGTGAAGAGCGACCAGTTCAGGATGCGGAGAGTGCCGACGCCAGCTGCGAGTAAGCAAGATGCGTCGGCGGCACCGTAGAAAAGACGTGGCGATTTTCGATAATGCTGAATACGACACACAGAGGCATTGAGGCACCGAGGAAGACCCAAAGGATTTCTCTGTGTCTCTGTGCCTCGGTGTGTCGTAATCAGCGACGTTCGTGTTTGGTGGGATAGCGGAGATTCGACATGTACGTATTCAAAAAGCACGTGTCACGGCGGACGGTCCTGAAGGGTGTCGGCGCGACCATCGCGCTTCCGCTTCTCGACGCGATGAATCCCGCGGCCACGGCGTGGGCGCAGACGGCGGCAGGCTCGACGCCGAAGCGGCTCGCCTTCGTCGGCTTCCCGCACGGCGCGGTCATGGACCGCTGGTCGCCACCGCAGACCGGCACGAACTTCGAGATGTCGCCGATTCTCCAGCCGCTGGAGCCGCTGCGCCAGCATCTGACGATCGTCTCCGGACTCCGAAACAAGCCCGGCGAAACCCCCGAGCCGCACGGCTACATCGAGATGACGTGGCTCACGTGCGTGAAGCCGTGGGACCACGGTATCGGGAGCGCCGACGCCGGCGTCAGCGCAGACCAGTTTGCTGCGAGGCATATCGGTCAGGGCACGCGCCTGCCCTCGCTCGAGCTCACGACGGCACTGGGCGGAGCGCGACTGGCGTGGCGCACACCGACGCAGCCGCTGCCGCAGGAAGGCAATCCGCGCGCGGTGTTCCAGAAGCTGTTCGGTCAGGGCGATACGGACCAGGAACGCGCGGCGATTCTCCACGAGACCGGCAGCATCCTCGATCGCGTCAAGGGACAGGCCGCGCGCCTGCAGGCAAGCCTCGGCGTCTCAGACCGCGTCGTCGTGAGCGACTATCTCGATTCAGTCCGCGAGATCGAGCGTCGCGTGCAGATGGCGTCGCAGCAGGACACATCGCGACTGGATATTCCCGATGCGCCCGTTGGCACGCCGAATGACATCACCGAACACTTCAAGCTGATGTTCGATCTCATGGCGCTGGCATTCCAGGCGGACATCACGCGCGTCATCACCTTCTCGATGGACCGCGAAGCGAGCATGCGCACGTATACGAACCTCGGTATCGCTGAAGCGTTCCATCCGCTCTCGCATCACGGGAACAATTCGGAGAAGCAGACCAAGCTCGTTCAGATTCAGCGGTATCACACCGAGGTGTTCGCGAAGTTTGTCGAGCGACTGTCGAAGGCGCAGGAAGGGGGCGGCACGGTCCTGGATCACTCGACAATCCTGTACGGCAGCAACATGAGCAACAGCGACAAGCACAACAACGATCCGCTGCCGGCGGCGATCCTTGGCCACGCGAACGGCAAGATCAAAGGCGGCCAGCACCTGAAGTATCCGCAGGACTCGCGCTTCGCCGATCTGCTCGTGACGCTGTTCGACCGCAACAACATCCCGGTCGAGACGCTCGGCGACAGCGGCGGCATTCTGTCGGAGGTCTAGGCTTATGTCACTGAAGGCGACACACCGAGGCACAGAGGCAGTGAGAAAAACCAATAAGGGTCTCTGTGGCTCGGTGCCTCTGTGTGTCGTGATCGTCGTGGCGTTGTGTGCCGCTCCTATTTCATTTGTGAGTGCGGCGGAAAATACATTCCTCGACGCCGCTGAGCGCGGCGATCGCGCGACCGCCCTGAAGCTCCTGACGAAGGGCGCCGACGTCAACGCGCCAGGGCCTGACGGTACGACGGCTGTCATGTATGCAGCGGCGAACGACGATCTCGAACTGGTACGCGCGCTGATCAAGGCGGGCGCCAACGTCACACTCAAGAATCAGTTCGGCACCTCCGCGCTGACCGAGGCGGCGATCATCGGCTCGGCGCCGATCATCGAGGCGCTGCTCAAGGCGGGCGCCGATCCCAACGCGAAGAATCCCGAGGGCGAGACGCCGCTGATGGCGGTGGCACGCGCCGGCAAAGTCGAGGCCGCGAAGCGGTTGCTGGAAGCCGGCGCCGACATCAACGCGAAAGAGGATTTCGGCGGGCAGACCGCCCTGATGTGGGCGGCCGCGCAGAGTCAGGCCGAGATGGTCAAGCTGCTCGCATCGAAGGGTGCCGACCTCAACGCGCGCGGCGTCATCCGCCAGTGGGAGCGCAAGGTCATCACCGAGCCGCGCCCCAAGGACATGAACAAGGGAGGGTTCACCCCCTTGATTTATGCCGCTCGCGAAGGCTGCGTCGAGTGCGCGCGCTACCTGGTTGAGGCCGGAGCCGATTGCGACAGCGAAGATCCCGAACGCATCACGCCGCTCATCATGGCGATGCTGAATCTCCATTTCGAGTTCGCCGCGTACATGGTCAAGGCGGGCGCTGACGTCGACAAGTGGGATCTCTTCGGGCGTTCACCGCTCTACATGGCGGCTGACATGAGCACGTTGCCGACGAAGGGCAATGGCGCGATGGCGGTGATCCCGAGCGAGGATTCAGTGACCGCGCTCGACGTTGCGAAGCTGCTGCTCGACGCCGGTGCGAACCCGAATCTTCAGTTGAAGCGTCGCCCGCCGTATCGCGATGTGCCGCAGGATCGCGGCGGCGACACAATCCTGGCGCAGGGCGCGACGCCGCTTCTGCGCGCGGCGCGTGCTGGCGACGCACCGTTTGTCGACCTCCTGTTGAAGCACGGCGCGCTCGCCGATCTTCCGAGCAAGGAAGGCGTCACGCCGTTGATGGCGGCCGCCGGCGTTGAGTTCGGCACGCGCGTCACACGCGGCCGGAATCGCACCACCGAAGGCGTGCTCGCGACGATGAAGCTGCTGCTCGATGCGGGAGCGGACGTCAATGCCAGGATGGTGACCGACTCAGCCCGCACCGGCGAGTACAGCGCTGCAGCGACGGCCGCGGCGCGTGCCGGCCGTGGTGGCCGCGCCAGCCAGGTGCCGAGCGCGACGGCCGTCCCGCACCAAACCGCGCTGCACGGTGCGGCGGAGCGTGGGTATACGCCCGTCGTGAAGTTCCTTGCCGAGCACGGCGCTGACCTGCAGCTCAAGGATGCGAACGGCCGAACGGCGCTCGATCTCGCGAAGGGCGTTGGTGTGCCGGGTGTGAAGCAGGCACAGAGCGAGGGGTTCCCCGAGACCGCGGCCCTGCTCGAATCGTTGATGGCGGCGAAATAGAACCGACCTCCAATGATTCTCGTCGTCGGGGCAACAGGTCAGCTCGGCGGCTTGATTGCGAAGCGGCTGCTCGCTGCGGGACGCACAGTCAGAGCCCTCGCTCGAGAGGTTTCGGCCTGGCAGGGTCTCCAGGCCGCTGGTGCACAGATTGCCATCGGCGATCTGAGGCAGCGCGCGACACTCGACGCAGCGTGCTCGGGCGTCGATGTCGTGATCACCACCGCCAACTCGGCGCTGCGCGGCGGCGCCGACAACACGCAGACAGTCGATCTCGACGGCAACCGCAATTTGATTGACGCGGCGCGCAGCGCGGGCGCGAAGCAGTTCATCTTCGTCTCCGCGTTCGGTGTGACCGTCGACAGCCCGGTTCCGCTCTTTCAAGCCAAGGCGCGCACCGAAGGGTATCTGCGCGCCAGCGGAGTGCCGTACACAATCCTGGCAGCCGACGGCTTCATGGACGTGTGGTTTCCGATGATTGTCATCGGTCCCGTTCTCGATGGGCGTCCGGTGACGATCATCGGTGAAGGGCGAAGGAAACATTCGCTGATCGCCGCTGATGATGTGGCGTCGTTCGCCATCGCCGCGATCGGACACTCGGCTGCGATGAACAGTCACCTGCCGCTCGGCGGGCCCGAGGCCGTCTCGTGGCGCGACGTGATCGCGGTTGTCGAGCGGAGGCTCGGCCGAGAGATTCCGGTCGTGAGCCTTGCAACCGGGCAGCCGTTGCCTGGCCTGCCGGACATCGTCGCGGGATTGATGGCGGGCCTCGACTCATATGACTCGGTGATCGAAATGGCCGACACCGCCAGGACGTTCGGAGTCCAGCAGAGGACGGTCGATCAGTTCCTCGCCGGTGTCCTGAACCAGGCACCCGCAACACGCGTGTAGCTCCGTCCGTCCACGGGACTCGGCTTCCCACGCGCGGACGGGCGCATCTCTCGAATCGCCACAGATTCGAACATTTCACGCGGCTTGCGGATTGATAGCGGAACCAGGTCGAGCATGAAGGTCTCGAACTCTTTCTCGATTGCCGTGCGGACGTGGAGCCGGACGCCGACGCTTGCGGCCGTTATCGTGGCCACGTTGACGCTCGGCATTGGAGCGACGACGACTGCGCTCGCGATCGCGTACTCGATGCTCGTTCAGCGGCTTCCGTTCCCCGATGCGGACCGTTTGGTTTGGGTGACCACGTTCGACACTCGCACGCCGGACGGCCAGGCGGCGGTGATTGGCTCCAACCGGTTGCCACAGTTTGCCGACTGGCAACGGCACCTGACCTCGTTCGAACAGATCGGCGCGTGGGCGGGTGATGCGCCGGACATCTTCACCGTTACAGGCGGAGGCACTCCCGAGCGGGTGAGCGGTCTACGAGTCACACATCAATTGCTCGACATGCTCGGCGCGACCCCGGTGACAGGCCGGTTGTTCCGCACTGGCGACGATGTGCCCGGTGCCGCGCAGACTGTCGTGCTGTCGTACGGCTATTGGCAGCGTCGCTTCGGCGGCGCGCCGATCGTCGGCACGTCCCTCACGATCGAAAACGAGCCGCACACGGTCGTCGGGGTCGTGCCGACCGAGTTTCCGCTGTCGGGGAGTGTGTTCGCGAGCGCGCCGATCGACGTGTACCTCCCACTTGCTGTCGATGGAAACGAGGACATCGGTGGCTTCATGGCCGTCGTCGGACGCCTCCGGCCAGGCGTCACCCCGGATCAGGCGCGGGAGGAACTGGCAAGGCGACAAGCGGTGCTGTCGTTCGGCAAGTGGGAATGGATGCGAGTGCTCGGCCAATACGTCACGCCGCTACCGGATCTCGTGACGCGCGCTGCGCGAGCGCCAGTGCTCCTCATGCTAGCCGGTGCTGCTGGTGTATTGCTGCTCGCGTGCGCCAATCTTGCCAACCTGCTGCTCGTGAGGGGAAGCGGGCGCCGCCGCGAGATGCAGTTGCGAATGGCGCTTGGCGCTTCGATGCATCAGCTGCTGGGCCAACTGACGATCGAAAACGGCGTGCTGGTTGTCATGAGCGGTGTGATGGGCATCTGGATCGCCGTGGCCGCGCTGGAACTGATGCGTCGCGACGCGTTCGTGTCGATCGCGCGCTTAGGCGATCTCCACGTCGGGGCTGTCACGATCGGGTTGGCGGTCCTGGTTTGCATCGCGATCACGGTCGTGCTCGGCGCCGTCGCAGCGCTGCAGGTGCGTCGCCGGGACATGACCGACGCCCTGCGGCCGCATGCCGGCATCACGATCGATCGGCGCGGCGCGTACGTGCAGCGGCTCGCTCTTGCCATCCAGGCCGCCATCGTCATCGTTCTCGCCGTTGCCGGCGGACTGCTGATCCGCAGCCTGGTGAAATTGCTCGACGTCGATCCCGGATTCAATCCTAGTGGTGCGATGGCGATCCGCGTCGATCCGGCAGGGCGCCTTGACGGCCCAGGCCGCCTGCCGTTCTTCAGTCGTGTTCTCGATGGCGTGAGGGCAGTGCCGGCTGTCCAGTCGGCTGCGCTCACGATCCACGTTCCCATGGGTGACCGGCCGAGCATGGGATGGGATGCGATCCCGGAGGGGCGCGAGTACAACCCCGCACACGACAACGCGGCCGGGCGAATCGTGAGCCCAGGGTACTTCGAGACTGTCGGGATCCGCATCGTCGCCGGACGCGATTTCGATGTCAGCGACGTCCGCTCACGTCCGCTCGTTATGGCGGTGAACGAAACCTTCGCGCAGCGAATTCGCGCCGAGGGTGGCGATCCTTTGCGTTCGCGATTCACCGTGCTCGGCAACGTTCGCCAGGTCGTGGCTGTGGTCCACGATGTCAGGCATCGTGGCCTCGATGGCGAGCCAGGGCGCGAAGTCTACATCCCGAGAGGTCAGGCACCTGGTTTCTTCCAGGCATACGACCTCGTCGTGCGCGCGGCCGATCCGATCGCGCTGGCGCCGTCGATTCGCTCGGCGATCTGGGCGATCGATTCCAATCAAGCACTGGGCACTCCGGTGGCGCTCGAGGAGTACATCAGTCGCACGCTACGGCCGCGCCGCGCGCTCACAAGTGTGGTCAGCGTGTTCGCCGTGGCCACCCTCGTGCTCGCTGGCCTTGGCGTGTATGGCGTCGTGCGCTATCGGCTCGCGCAGCAGTTGAAAGAGGTCGCCATCAGGGTTGCGCTTGGTGCGCCGGGGTGGCGTGTGACCGGCCTCGTTCTGGGCGACGCCATCGCGTGCGTCGGTGCGGGGATTGCTGGCGGGCTCGCACTGGCATTCGCGGCCGCACCGGCCATTCGCGGCTATCTCTTTGGCGTCGAGCCTCGCGATGGCGTCACGCTCATCGCAGCCTGCGCGCTCGTGTTCACCGCGGCGCTGCTCGCCGCATATCTCCCGGCGCGCCGTGCGGCGAAGGTCGATCCAAGTGCGGCCCTTCGCGCGGAGTGACCATACAGACTGCATCAGGCGCTAACGACCTTCGGTAATATGGGGCGGTGCAAGCCGATCTCCTGAAACGCGACCTCGCGTCTCTCATCCACCCGCTCCACGATCCAAAGGCCCACCGTGCGGGACACGTGTGGGTGCGCGGCGAGGGAGCCCTGTTGTTCGATGCCGATGGGAAGGAGTACATCGACGGGCTCGCGGGACTGTGGAACGTCGCACTCGGTCACGGACGCAGAGATCTTGCCGAGGCGGCACGCGCGCAGCTCGAGACGCTGGCGTATGCGTCGGGCTACACGGGCCATTCGAACGAACGTGCGATCGAACTGGCCGAGAAGCTGGCGCGAGTCACGTATCCGCGGATCAACCGATTCTTCTTCACGTCAGGCGGCGCCGAAGCGAACGAGAGCGCGATCAAGTTCGCGCGCTCGTACTGGAAGCTCCGCGGCCAGCCGTCGAAGACGAAGGTCATCTCGCGAGAGCTCGGGTATCACGGCACGACATTGGCGGCGATGAGCGCCACCGGGATCGCCGGCTACTGGCCGCTCTTCGAGCCGCGCGTGCCCGGCTTCATCCACGTGCCATCGCCGTATCCGTACCGTGCGCAGACGACGGAAGGCTCGGCGTACGGAGTAACCATCGCCAACGAACTCGAGAAGGCGATCGTCCGCGAAGGTGCCGAGACGGTCGCGATGTTTCTCGCCGAGCCAGTCATCGGTGTCGGCGGCGTGGTCGTGCCGCCCGATGACTACTTTCCCCGTATCCGCGAGATCTGCGACAGACACGCGGTGCTCTTTGCCGCGGACGAAGTGATCACGGGGTTCGGACGCACGGGCCGCTGGTTCGCACTCGAGCACTGGGGCGTGGCGCCCGACATCGTTCAGTTCGCGAAAGCGATCACGTCAGGCTATTTCCCGCTGGGTGGTGTCGGGATCAGCGACGAGATCGCCCGGGCGCTGGACGAGGCGCAAGTCCCGTGGATGCACGCCTATACCTACAGCGCGCATCCGACCGGGTGCGCAGTGGCGCTGCGGACGCTTCAGATTATCGAAGAGGAGCATCTCGTCGCCGAAGCGGCGCGTAAAGGCGCGCGGTTAATCGAGGCGCTGCGCGCGGGTCTCGGGCAGCATCCCCATGTTGGAGAGATTCGCGGCACGGGGTTCATGTGCGCAATCGAGTTCGTGAAGGATCGCGAGACGAAGCAGCCGTTTCCATCCGAGGATCCGGTGGTCTCCCGCATTCACGAGCAAGCGCAGATGCGCGGCCTGATCAGCCGCACGCGCGGCGATGTCTTCGTGCTCGCCCCCCCGTTCGTGACCCCGGACGACTTGGTTGATCGCATCGCAGAGATCCTCAAGGCAGCTACTGAGGCCGTTCTCGGCCGGTAGCCTGCGCCTTGCGTCCGATCACGGTACTGACGCTCCCGATCACACGATGCAGCATTGGCCCCGACGGAATGGGCCACGCCGGCACACTTTGGCGCGAGGCAGCGCGTTTGCTACGGATTAGGTCAGGCATGTCCCCATGCCATTGAGGAGGGCATCCGTGCCTGCAAAGAAGACTCGAAAGTCGGCCGACGGGGCCCGTTACCTGCTGTCTGCCGATCGCAAGTTTCGCCGGCTCTCGCTGAAGAAGATCACCGCGCGCGTGAAGAACGCGCGTCCCCGGACGCGTGCGCGCTCGAGTGCGACGGCTGCCACGGTATCCGAGCCGCCGGTGCGTGTGGCGCACCAGTCAGACCAGGGTAACGCTCCTGTCGCTCTCGTTCTCGGAGGAGCTGTTGCGTTTGCGGCACTCGTCGCCGTCTTGTGGTCGTCGCCGTCGCCGGTGAACGCGACGGAGAACCCCGCAGTACTCACGGCCGACGTGGCAAGCGCACCGCCCGTTCCCGCGGAGTTGCCTGCGGTATCGCCAGTGGTCACGACACCTCCAGCGTTGAATGCATCACCGGCTCCGGCTGCTCTGACTCCGAAGCCCACGTCAGTTCCGACCGAGATGGTGAGGCCTCGAATCGAGATCGTACCCCTCCCGGCTCCGGTCGCGCGGTCGTCCGCGCCTGCGGAGGCTCAGCCGGAAGTCGTATCAGCGCCAGTATCGATCGACACGGTGACGATCTCGGGATGCCTCGATTACGACGGCACGTCTGCCTGGCTGAAGGAAACCTCGGGCGTCGATGCACCAAAGACTCGCAGCTGGCGATCGGGTTTCCTCAAGAAACGCGCGCCACGGATCGCGCTCGTGGATGGGCCCACGAACGCATCGGCGTACGAAGGCCGCCGGGTTTCTGTGACGGGAGTGCTCGCCGACCGCGAGATGCGCGTGAACTCGATCAGCCCGATCGAGGGTGAGTGCGCGCCCTGAGACTTACCGGCGCTCAATCAGGTCGGCGTAGATCGCTTCGATGAACATCTCGCCGGTCCACGACGGCGTCGAGTAGACGCCGTCGTAGTCCTTCGTTGGCCCCGCCGCCTTGATCTGGGCGAGCGTCATCTTCTTGTCGATCATCAGCTGAATCCGGTCGCGGATGATCGTCGTCATGTCGCGATACTCGGCAACGTCGGACTCGTTGCAGATCCGCCCGTGCCCCGGGACGACGAGAGTGCCGCCCTGGTTGTTGAAGGCAGGGAAGGTGATGTCGAGGATCTGATTGAGTGCATCGAGGATGCCCTGGATGCTCCCGCCTCGATCGCGATCGATCATCGGATACGACACGGTCGAGAACACGTCGCCGGTCGCGACGACGTCCGACTTGCGGAACCAGACGATCACGTCGCCGTCCGTGTGTGCCGCCGGAGTGTGCAGCATCTCGACGACCTCGCCGCCGAAGTAGATCTGTTTCTTGTTCGTGTAAAACGTATCGTGCGGCCACACGCCGTACGGCATCCGAGCAGACTCACCCTTCAGCCCGCTCATGCGGTGCAACACCAGCTCGTGCGCGATGACGGGCGCGCCTTCCAGGCGGGCCGGTTCGCGTCCATTCTGACCTCCAACACCCGCGTTCACGTTGCGCCCTGAGTTCGAGAGGCTCTCGTTCCCCCCGGTGTGCGGTTCGTCTGCGCTGGTGTTGACGATCTGACGGATCGGCTTGTCGGAGATCGTTCGGATCGCGGCGATCACCTTGTCGCTCATTGCCGCGACGCTCGAGTCGACCACGAGTACGCCGTCGGGATCGATCTGCACCGTGATGTTTGCTCCCGAACCGGCGACGACGTGCACGTTGCCCTGCACGGGGATCACTTCGACCGCGCCATCGTCGTAGGCGGGTTTGACCGGGCGAGGGCCCGGCTGCGCGCCGCGATGGACAGCGGTCGCAGGTGCTGGCGCTTTCGTGAGCTCCTGCAGTCGCTGCATGTACTCCGGGTACATCGTCTGCGCCCCGCCCAGTGACGCTTCGAACGGCAGGTTGTGCCGTTTGGCGTACTCGGGGTGCGTGGTGCCGAGTGGATAGGCGGGCACCTGTCCCTTTTCCAGCGACGGGAGTTCTTCGGCGACTTCAAACGGCTGCAGCGCGGGAATCGTCAGGTTGGAATCGCGCTTGAACGTCGCGGTCCGCACGAGCGGCTCGCTGAGGTAGACCGAGTCCTCGACGATGATGGCGAGCGTGAGAAAGTCACCGTGCCGCCAGTAGTACTCCGTCATGACGGCGTACGGGCTCAGCGGGATGCCGTTGCGATGTACGAAGCTGTACTTGATGTGGGTGGTCGTGACCTTGAGGCCGCCATCGACCCACTCGCCGGTCGAGAACCCTTGCCAGAGATGTTCGGCGTACTTCGATGGATGCGGGCGGCCATCGAGCCATATGGTGCGGTCGGCGCGGCCGAAAAGTCCCGTGATGGTGTAGGCGATGAGCCGTTCGGTCTTCGGATCGACGACGGCCCCCATGCGGAAGTCGGGCCGTGGCGCACGCATCGAATAGGTCACCGGGTGCGGACGGCCCTGCCACTCGAGCAGCGAGTGCATCGTCGGCGTCCAGCTCTCGGCGTGTTGCCGTGCTGCGTCGTTGAGGGGGATGCCGACGTACTCACCGACTTCAACGCCAGGGTCGCCGCGGAGCGGCAGCTCTTCGTGATTGCCGAGCGTCGACGACCACATGCCGGCGAGATCCACCTGCTGTGCGCGTGCCGGGGTTGCGACGAGGGTAAGCGTCACCGCTGCACCAATCAGGTGTGTCCGGACACACATCATTCGACCCTCCGGTCGCCCGGAATATACCACTCAACTGACATGACACAGTTACGGGTAGTGGCCGAGTGGCCGACGCTGGCCCGGCTTCCAGTCCAGTTCAACCGCCACGAAGGTGTCGCGGTTGGGCATCTTGATGTTCGGCAGGGTCGTGGCATCGAGCACGGCGTTCTCGTCGATCACTTCATTGAGAAACAGGACGTAGGCCGTCGCCGCGTAGACCTCGTCTGGCGTGAGCGAGCCCGGTTTCGTGGACGGCATTGCCCGGTTGATGAAGTCCCAGACCGTCGTCGCATACGGGACGAGGCTGCCCTGGATCTTCACCGGCTTTGAATTGCCAAGCGGGATGAGGCCGCGATGGAGTCGAGTGCCCGTGCCATTGGGCCCGTGGCAGGACTGGCACTTCTGGGCATAGACGGTCGCGCCGTCTTTCACGGTGCCGCGCCCCGGTGGCAACTGCTTGCCTGAGGGCGACACCGCGTTGTCGCGCGCCTTGACCTCCTCGGCGCTTGGCGTTGTTCCGAATCGATAGGTCGGTCCTTGTGCGAGGATGACTCGACGACGCGAAGGCCACGATTGACGCCGCGAAGAGAGTAGAGGGGCGCATGACTAGGAGTCGAGGCGGCGTTGTAGTCATGAATCCGGTTCGCAAGTACCTGCCGATCGAGTTCCTTGCCTCGCAGGTAGACCTTCGAGATCCGCCGCGTGTTCGTGATGCTGTCGAGAGGGTTGGCGTCCAGGACGTTGAAGCTGGCTTCTTTCCCGGCTGCCACGATCCCCATTCGATCGAGATGGAGGATTCTCGCGTTGGTTCCCGTCGCGGCGACGATGGCCTCCATCGGCGTCATGCCGCAGCGGGTGTACGCCTCGATTTGTTCATGTGAGCCGAAGCCGTCACCGGTGCCATCTGTTCCCATGCCGATGACCATTCCCACGTCATGAATCTTGCGCAGGTTGCGGCAATGCAGCTCGAACAGCTCGTTGGGCGGATTGCCTTTGGCTTCGAGTTGCGCAAGCTGCGCGCGCATGCCTTCGATCTGTTTCGCCGGCAATGTCTCCGCGAGCGATGCGATCGAGTCCTTCGTTGCTGGAACAGGAATATTCGGACCTGACCACACTTTCGGGTGTGCCTTCACTGCGGCCAGATACTCATCGTCAACGTCGCGATCGCGAACGAGATGGACGAACCCATCGATGCCTACGTTGAGGAGATCCTTCGCGTCAGCCAGCGCTGATGTTCGACTCAGATGCGCGAGAACCTCCATGCCATTGGCATGTGCCTCTGCGATGATGGCGCGATAGACGCCCGGCTGGAGTTTCGGGACATCGCCGTTGCGATCGTCCACCCAGATCTTTACGAAGCGCACGCCTCGTGCATGCAACTCGAGCACGTGATCTTGTCCCTCTCGTCCCGTTCGCGCGCCGTACGGAATTCCCAGGCGCGGCTCGCCAGTGGGGCCGCCGATCGGAGTGGCTGCGATGCCCTTGCCCACGGTGAGGAAGCGCGCAGCGTTCGGGATCACCTGGTCGCGAAGCTCGTACGCCAGCTCCGGATCGGCTTCGAGGCCCATGCTCAACGTGGCCGCGACGCCGTAGTACGCGTAGCGCTGTAAGACATCAACGATAATCTCGCGTCGATAGTTCGCCTTGCTGTTGCTGCCGTCCTTCTCGTTGATGAGGCCGATGTGGTTGTGGCCGTCGATGAGGGACGGCATCACGGTCTTCCCCGAGAGATCCACACGTGTCGCGCCTTGCGGCGGCTGGCGCTGGCCCTGCCTGCCAACCCACGTGAATGCCTCACCCTCGACGAGGAACGCCGCGTTGTCGATCGTGTTGCCGTCGCCGACGATGAGCCGTGCGTTTTCGAACCACGTTGCTGTGGAGCCGCGTTGCGCGCTCGTGCCCAGGGCGAACGCAAACAAAAGAACGAGAACGAAGAGAGCCGAGCCCCGAGCTCCGAGCCCAGACCCCCGACTAGAGGATTGCATTCACGATGCTCCCATCCCGATTGATCTTCCAGGGTTGAATACCGTTGAAGTGATCGGCCTGCAGGAAGTACTCGGGCGTCACGCCCAGCACCTTCGCGGCTTCGGCGATCGTTGGCTGCACTTCGCCTTTCTCGTCCGTGCAGCGCGACTGCAGCACTGCCTCTTCGCCGTTCCACTCCCACGCGAAACGGAATCGCGTGTGCGCGAATCGAAGAACTGGGTCCTGAAGCTGCGCGGGCCTGTAGGTCCGCCCACCGTCGACGGAGACATCGACCTTAGTGACGGCGCCAGCTCCGGTCCACGCCAGGCCGGTGATTTCGTAGAATCCGCGCCCCGGCAAACGCTGGCCTCCCGACGGGCGGGTGATGATCGATTTGGGGCCGAGCTCGAACCTGAAGCCGAGCGCCTTGCCAGTGGGCACGGTGTCGGCGTTGTTGCCCGCCTCGTGCCATGACATGGCTGGCTGATCGACGACGGCGATGCGGCTCAGCCACTTCACCGAGCGAATCGCTTCCCAGCCAGGCACAACCAGGCGGATTGGATAGCCGTTCTGCGGGCGGACAGGCTCGCCATTCTGCGCGTACGCCACGAGCGTGTCATCGATCGCCTTCACCATCGGAAGGCTCATCGTGTACTTGTTCGCGTCCGACCCCTCGGCCACGATCCAGTTGCCACCGCTTTGCACACCGCATTCTTTGAGCAGAACTGAGAGCAGCACGCCGGTCCATTCGCTGCAGCTCGTTCGTCCATGCACGTTTTGCACTGAATCCCCGTTCGGCCCGCGAAGTGGACGACTGTTCGCGTTGCATTCGAGGAAATAGATCTTCGAGACCGACGGGAACCGCTTCAGTTCGTCCATCGTGAACGTGAGCGGCCGGTCCACCATGCCGTGCACCAGCAGGCGATGCTGCTGCGGATCGATCTCCGGGATGCCGTTGACGTGATCCATCAGGAAGTGCAGGCCTGATGGCGTGATGATCCCGTCGAGATCCTGCAGTGGCGTCGTCAAAGCCGTGTCGGTGATCGGCGTGGCGGTGCCGAGGGATCGACGAACAGTGCTGTCGAACCGCGAAGGCTGTCCGTAGGCCAGCAGGTCTTTGAGACGCGCGTCGGCTGCAGGTGTTTGCGCGTCCACCGATTGGACGGCCCCGACTGCCAGACCCGCTAACGCAGCGCTCTCTGTCAGGAATCGCCGGCGATCGGAATGGTGCGAGCCCATGAGCGTCTCCTTCTTTGGTTCGGACGATGGTATTCCACTGCCGCCGGCGCTGGCTGTCAATCAAAGAACGCCGACGCGATCATCGGGGCGAATCGAGCACGTTGAATATTGCAGCCGAGTCCTGACGAGCCCCGCCGCGCCGCTGAAGTTCGTCGAGCACCTCGGCCGCGGCTGCGCTGGCCGGAAGCTCGATGCCGTACTTATGGGCCAGCTCCAGGACGATGTGAATGTCCTTGTGGTGGAGTCTGGACTCGACTTTCCCATCGAAATCACGAGCGATCATCTTCGGTGCCTGCAGGTCGAGCATGCGGCTCGCGGCAAAGCCTCCCATCATCGCGTCCTTGACCGCGCGCGGGTCTACGCCCGCGCGCTCGGCGAGCAGCATCGCCTCGGCCGCGCCGAGCTGATTCACGATGGTGCAGATCTGATTGCAAGCTTTGGCCACCTGGCCCGCACCGCTCGGCCCGATGTACACGATATTCTTCGCGTAACACGAGAGGAGCGGGTGAGCGCGATCGAACGCCGACTTCGACCCTCCTGCCATGATCGAGAGCGTGCCCGCCTCGGCCGCTGCGCTGCCGCCAGAGACCGGTGCGTCGAGCATCTCGACACCCTGACCCTGTAGCTCGCTCGCAATGCGCCGCGCGCCGGCCGGATCGATCGTGCTGTGATCGATCACGAGCGAGCCCGCTCGAATGCCGCCCGCCACTCCTCCCGCGCCCAGAATCACCTCTTCGACCGCGCGCGTGTCCGTGACCATCGTGAAGACGACCTCGCTCGTCGCTGCAGCATGTGCCGCGGATTCACCGGCCGCAGCGCCGGCCTCCAACAGCGGTGTCATCGCCTCGCGCCGTCGTGCCCATACAGTGACCGTGTGGCCGCATTTCAAGAGGTTGCGGACCATCGGCGCACCCATTGTTCCGAGCCCGATGAACCCGATCGTGGTCGTCATGTGGCCCATTGTCAGATAGGATCGTCAAGTTCGTGAACTCACGTCTGTCGGAGCTCCAGTCCTACCCATTCGAGAAGTTGCGTGCGCTGCTGGCAGGGCTGTCGCCGAGCGGGACGTCGATTCGTCTCTCGATTGGTGAGCCACAACACGCCACGCCCAATCTGATCCGCGATGCGCTCACGCAGCACGTCGATGGACTCTCGGTCTATCCAACGACCGCGGGAAGCGATCGCCTCCGCGAGACCATCGCCGCGTGGTTCGTGCGTCGGTACGGCCTGAAGCGGCTCGATCCGCTCACTGAGGTCCTGCCGGTCAACGGAACACGGGAGGCGCTGTTTGCCTTTGGGCAGGCGGTCATCGATGCCTCGCGTCCGAGTCCGGCGGTGGTGTCTCCGAATCCCTTTTACCAGATCTATGAAGGCGCGGCGCTTCTGGGCGGCGCAGAGCCTTTGTTTCTCAATCAGACGGATGGCAATGGCTTCGCGCTGGACCTGGATTCGGTGACGGAGCGCGACTGGAAGCGGACGCAGTTGCTCTACGTGTGTTCACCCGCCAACCCCTCGGGCCGGGTGTTGACGCTCGACGAATGGCGCGCGCTCTTCGACCGCTCTGACAGCTATGGCTTCGTCATCGCGTCCGACGAATGCTATTCGGAGATCTACGACGAGCGCGCTCCGCTTGGTGCGCTCGAGGCCGCGCAGCAACTGGGTCGAGACGGGTTCCCGAAGCTGGTGGTCTTCAACAGTCTATCCAAGCGCTCGAACGCGCCAGGACTTCGGGCGGGCGCCGTGGCCGGCGATCGACAGCTGCTGAAACAGTTCTTGCTCTATCGCACCTATCACGGGTGCGCGATGAGCCTGACGG
This sequence comes from uncultured Acidobacteriota bacterium, assembly GCA_963772955.1. Taxonomy (GTDB): domain Bacteria; phylum Acidobacteriota; class Vicinamibacteria; order Vicinamibacterales; family UBA2999; genus Gp6-AA40. The sequence goes on from CAVYZF010000005.1 coordinate 379,341, forward strand.
TGCAGTACGCCAGCATGGCGGCGTGGGACGACGAAGCGCACGTCGCCGAGAATCGGCGGTTGTATCGCCAGAAGTTCGACGCGCTCGTCCCCATGCTGCAGCGCGTGATGCATGCCCCGCGGCCCGAAGCCGGGTTCTACCTCTGGGCCCGTGTGCCAGGCGGCGACGATGAGACGTTTGCGAAAGACCTGTTTGCCGCAACACACGTGACCGTGTTGCCGGGGCAATATCTGGCGCGCGACGCACACGGCCTCAACCCAGGGCGTGGGTATGTCCGCATGGCACTCGTCCCTGATCTGGCGGATTGCATTGAGGCGGCGCAGCGTATCGTCGCCTTCTGCAATTGACGATCGGCGGCCCCAGCGTGCTCACGGGTTCCAGCTCAGCAATAAAAACCTGCTGTAGAATCACAAACTTAACGTCTTTACCTCGATTGACCGAGGTTACACTCAGTCGTCCGGTCCCCGTGGCGAGCGTCTCTCTGTCATCCGCGAGCGTGGAGGCACTTCACCGATGGTGATGCTGTCCGACTCCGAATCCAACCCGAAAGATGTCACGCCAGTGGCTGTGGGCGACGGCGTGCGCGCGACGCAGGTCGACACGGCGGCACGAACTGAAGGACTGCCTGAGAGAACCGACGCGCTCCGGATGTTTTTTTCCGAAGGCACGACGAACAAAGACATGGCGCAGCCCGTCCCTGTCTCTCAGCCCACCAGAACCTGGGCGCCACATCAGGTACAAGTGGCCATCGTCGACGACCGTGCCAGGCGTGAGGCGACACGGAAGCTGGATGGGCGGGCCGACACGTTGGCGAAGCTCTCTGAGTTGTGCGCCAGTATCGACCAGCGGCTCGAGAAGGCTGTGGGCGCGCTCCGCCAGATCGAGAGTGCGGTGGCCGCGGACGCGCTCGAAAGGCAGGCCGCGATTCAGGCGCTCCGTAGTCATGTCGACGAACGGCTCGAGAAGGCGGTGGGCGCGCTCCACCAGATCGCGAGTACGGTGGCCGCGGACGCGCTCGAAAAGCAGGCCGCGATTCAGGCGCTCCGTAGTCATGTCGACGAACGGCTCGAGAAGGCGGTGGGCGTGCTCCATCAGATCGAGAGTACGGTGGCCGCGGATGCGGTGGAAAAGCAGGCCGCGATTCAGGCGCTCCGTAGTCATGTCGGCCAACGGCTGGAGCAGACCGAGAAGACCGTTCGGCGCTCTGAGGGGTTGATTGCGGATCGTGTCATTCGTGAACTGTCCGCCTGCATCGATGCCCGGGTCGCAGGGGCAGACGAAGTGGTTCGGCGGATCGAACAGGTGGTGGCGCGCCGATCGCATGAAGAGTTGTCCGCGCTCCAGGCATACCACGCGGTCATCGACAGGCGGCTTTCGCAAGTGGAGGCTGTTCGGCGGCGCACTGAAGAAGTGAACGCCAACCGCGAGCGAGACGTTCTCAGCCAGCGGGATATCGTGCAGGTTGTGAGGGAGCCCCGGGTTCGATCGGAGTTCACGCCATGGCTCGTTCCGCCTGGATGGCTGGGCGTCATGAAGAGCGTGGCGGCGGCCGGCGTGCTCATCGCCGTGTCGATCTTCGTCATGATGATGAGAGTGCCAATCACAGTCGCATCACAGCCCGAGGCGCGCGCCCTCGACCTCGAGCCGCAGGTGCGGGATGAATTCGTTGAAGCCGCCGCCGTACCGGCACCAGTCCCAACGCCAACACCGCCACGTCTTCCTGCGCCCACGCGTCGAGCCGTGGTCTCAACCCCGACGGACGAAGTCGCGCCTCGCCCGTTCGTCGGTGATCTGTCGATTGCCTCGACACCAACCGGAGCCAGAGTGTTCATCAACGGGCGAGCCGTGGGCGTCACGCCCCTGGTCATCTCCGAACAACGAGCTGGGTCGGTAGCGGTGCAGATTGCCGGCGAAGGATTCGAACGATGGTCTGCGTCAGTCCAGGTACGCGCCGACCAGACGACGAACGTGGCCGCGACGCTGCGGCGCGCTCGCCCGTGAGACCCCGGCTTACTCAACTCCTGCGAACTCTCGGACTACACTGAATCTCACCTGGGTTTTGTGATCGCGCACCCGCGTCCACTTGGGAAGGGTATGGCCACTGACACTCTGGAATCACTCATCGATGCGGCGTTCGAGCGCCGCGCCGACATCACGCCGGCGACCGTGCCGGCCGATCTGGCGCAGGCGTTGTCCGAGATCGTCGGTGGACTCAATGCCGGCCGCTTGCGCGTGGCCGAAAAGATCGACGGCACATGGGTCACCCACCAGTGGGTGAAGAAGGCCGTGCTGCTGTACTTCCGCGCGCACGACAACCGCGTGATCGACGGCGCCGCGACGAGCTACTTCGACAAAGTGCCGATGCGCTTCACCGGCTATTCCGACACCGAGTTCAGGCAGGGTGGCTTTCGCGTGGTCCCACCGGCCGTCGCGCGGACCGGCGCGTTCATCGGCCGCAACGTCATCCTGATGCCGTCGTACGTGAACATCGGCGCCTACGTGGACGAGGGCACGATGGTGGACACGTGGGCGACCGTCGGCTCGTGCGCGCAGATTGGGAAGAACGTTCACCTCTCCGGCGGCGTCGGCATCGGCGGCGTCCTCGAGCCGCTGCAGGCCAACCCGACGATCATCGAAGATCACTGCTTCATCGGCGCCCGTTCGGAGATCGTCGAAGGCGTCATCGTGGAGGCCCACTCGGTGATCTCGATGGGTGTGTTCATCGGTCAGAGCACGAAGATCTACGATCGCGCATCCGGCGAGGTGCTCTACGGACGGGTCCCGTCCGGGTCGGTCGTGGTGCCGGGAAGCCTGCCTTCGCCTGATGGCAAGTACGCGCTCGCCTGCGCCGTGATCGTGAAGCGCGTCGATGCGCAGACGCGCGCGAAGACCTCCATCAACGAGCTGCTGCGGGCGTGACCAACATTCACGCCGAGACGCTGCACCTGGCCAGGCAGCTCATCGCGTGCCGTTCACTCACTCCTGCCGACGGCGGCAGCCTCGGCCTGCTGGCGGAGCGCCTGTCGTCGGTTGGCTTTGTCTGCGAACGGATCGATCGCGGCCCGGTGAGCAACCTGTGGGCGCGTCTTGGATCTACTGCGCCGCTCGTCTGTCTCGCGGGTCATGTCGATGTGGTGCCCACTGGTCCTCTTGACGAGTGGACCAGCGATCCGTTCACGCCGACCGAGCGCGGCGGCCTCCTGTATGGACGCGGCGCCGCCGACATGAAGGCGTCGGTCGCCGCCATGATCACGGCGGCCGAGCGGGTTGCCCGCGCCCGTGGCAGCACAGGCGGGTCTGCCTTCGACTTGGCTCAGGCCAGGGAAGACCCGCCTCTACAAGGCCGGGCAGGATCGATCGCGCTCCTCCTGACGTCAGACGAGGAAGGCGACGCCGTCGACGGCACGGGTGCGGTGGTCTCGACACTCCAGGCTCGTGGCGAGACGATCGACGTCTGCATCGTTGGCGAGCCGACGTCGACGGAGCGCTTCGGCGACACGATCAAGAACGGTCGTCGCGGATCCTTGAACGGGCGATTGCGCGTCCTTGGTCAGCAGTGTCACATCGCGTATCCCGAGCGCGGTCGCAACCCTATTCACGATGCCGCCCCTGCACTCGACGCGCTGATCGCGACCGAGTGGGATCGCGGCAACGACTACTTTCAGCCCACGAGCTTCCAGATCTCGAATATCAACGCCGGCACTGGTGCGAGCAACATCATTCCCGGCACGCTGGAGGTTGCATTCAACTTCCGCTTCTCATCGGAGTCGTCAGCCTCCGCGCTTCAGGCGCGAGTGCGCGAAATACTCGATCGCCATCGTCTCGACTACGAGCTCGAGTGGACGCTGATTGGCGAGCCGTTTCTCACGCCTCGAGGTCCACTCGTGGACGCACTCGCTGCCGCGGTGCACGCGGTCGCCGGGGTGCAGCCCGCGCTTTCGACAAGCGGCGGGACGTCTGACGGGCGCTTCCTGGCGAAGCTGGCTCGCGAGGTCGTCGAGTTCGGGCCGCTCAACGAGTCGATTCACAAGATCGATGAGCACGTCCGCGTGGCGGATCTCGAGCCACTCTCGGCGATCTACGAGCGGACGATCCTCGCGATTTGGAACGGGTAGTCGACCGCCCCTGACACTGCCAACCGGCAGGTCGAACGGGTACACTGGTCGGCACCTTTTTCAGGAGCTTCATACGTGGTTACTAGAAGACTGTGGATCGCCGGAGTGTTTGCCATTCTCATGGCCGTGACGTCCACGCTGGGCGCGCAGTGGCCGTCGTATCCGACGCCGGGCGTTCCGCGCCTTGCCGACGGCAAGCCGAACCTCGAAGCGCCGGCGCCTCGGACGGCCGACGGCAAGGTTGATTTCTCGGGAATCTGGATGCGTGCCGGCGGTGGTGGAGGAGGACGAGGGCGCGGCAACGGAGCACCTCCGCCACCAACGACAACACCGGACGGCATTCCGCTCTCGACGTTTGGCGAAGTGGCGGGCCGCGGATATCCATTGCCGATGACGCCCTGGGCCGCCGAGCTCAAGAAAAAGCGCATGGCGGACAACAGCAAGGACAACCCGGACGTGTGGTGTCTGCCGATCGGCCTGATGCAGTACCACAACCATCCGCAGCCGCGACAGATCGTTCAAACCAAGAACCTGATGCTGATCACGTACGAGTCGAACTACGGGCTGCGCTACATCTACATGGACGGGCGGCCGGCGCCCAATAACGATCCGACGCCGTGGTGGTTCGGCTACTCGCGCGGCTGGTACGAAGGCGACACGCTCGTGGTCGAGACGACGCACTTCCTCGGCGACGAACGCGCCGGCTGGCTCGACGTCAATGGCAGTCCCTACAGCGATGCGCTCAAGATGACCGAGCGCTTCCGGCGTCCCAACTTCGGCACGCTCGAGATCGACGTCACCATCGAGGATGCGAAGGCCTATACGAAGCCGTTCACCGTGCGCGTGAACCAGCGCATCATGGTCGACCAGGAGATGATCGAGTTCATCTGCAACGAGAACGAGAAGTCCACCGACCACCTCGCCAAGTGACGAGGCCGACATGCTGAACGATCTCCGGTATGCCGCGCGGATGCTCTCGAAGTCGCCGCTGGATCCGATGGTCGCGCTGCGCTGCGAGTAGCGCTATTTCTCTCGAGGATTGAGCGCGTCGCGAAGCTTGTCGGCGAGCGATCCGAACGTGTCTGAAGGCGCAGTATCCACGCGCTCTGTGTACTCACGTACTTCGTCGGCCTCGCGAATCTTCTGCACGGCCGTGGCGCTGAGACGGATGCGTCGTGTGGCGGCATCGACGTCGAGGACCACGACCTCGAGAGGCGTGCCGGCCGGAAACGCTTTCTTCACGTCTCCGCCTCTCGCGATCCCGGTCTCGCTCAACGGCATCAGACCCTCGACTCCTGGCTCGAGCTCGACGAAGACGCCGAAGTCAACGACGCGCGTCACCCGGCCCTGGTATCCGCGGCCGACTGCATAGGTGTCTGGCACCGTGGACCAGGGATCGGCCATGAGCTGTTTCAGGCCGAGCGAGATCTTGTCCTTGTCTACGCGCAGGACCTTGACGGTGATCTCGTCGCCCGGCTTAGCGACCTGCGCGGTGTCCGATACACGCGCCCAGCCCATCTCGGACACGTGCAGCAATCCCTGGATCCCGCCGCCGAGCTCGACGAACGCACCAAATTCGCGGACCGACGCAACCCGTCCCCTGAGCACTGCGCCTTCGACGATCGACTTGCGGACGTCGGCCGCGATGGCGCGCTGCTCCTCCTCGAGCAGTGCACGTCTCGAGACGACGAAGTTCCGGTTGTCCTTGTACTCGATGATGCGGAACTGGTAGACGCGATTTTCGTGCGAAGCGGGGTCAGTGTTGGGGATGATGTCGATCTGCGAGATGGGGCAGAAGGCCCGCTGGCGCGCGATACGCACCTCGTATCCGCCCTTGACGGCGCGCTCGACCTTGCCTTCGACCGGGAGCCCGGCGCGGAACGCGCTCTCGAGTTGCTGCGACGTCGCCGCGCCGCGCGCGAGTCGGCGGGAGAGCTTCAGCCCTCCCGCAGTTGACAGGACGACCGCCTGGATGCGATCGCCGACGGCGACCTCGATGTCGCCGTCCTCATCTTTCAGCTCGGCGACGTCGATCTCCGCCTCGCTCTTGCCGCCGACGTCGATGAGCGCCACCTCCGCGCCGATCGTGACGATGGTGCCTTCGATAGTCTGACCCTTGTCGAAGCGCTTCGCTTTCGGTGACGCCTCGAAAAGCTTCTCGAAATCTTCTTCCTCGGGCTCGCTCACGGCACCCTTCTCACGATCGGTGGGACATGGTCTTTCAGCTCAGCGCGATGCGCCCTGACCCCAGCGCGTGTCGATCGGCTTGGCCGGATCCGCCGTGATGTTCACGACCGCGCAGTGGTGATACGAGTAGTCGCCGTCCGCGTTCTTCGCGTGCTCCGCCATGAATTGGATCACCTGGAGCAGGCAGTTCACGCACGTGATGTTCGGAATCTGAATGTCGGCCTCGTTCAGGCCCATCGGCCGCTCGGTGTGCGCGAACAGGCCATCGGCCAGAACCGGCGCTTCCGGCGTGCTCTGAATGGCCGCAGACACCGACCACGGTCCGCGATCCGAATCGCGCGTCGTCACGACCGGGTCCGGCGGGAGTTGAGCCATGGTCCGCGCGAGCGCGACGCGATAGTGGCCCGGGTGGAAGACCGTTTCCTGAATGAGCAGGTGCAGCGTCGATCCGCCTGTCAGTTGCGTGACGGCGTTGGTGGGCACGCCGGGGTTTGCCGGCGTATTGCGGGCCGGATTGGCAGACACGCCACCGCACGGCGCGATCTTCTGCGGATCGCCTAATCGGTTCTGGACGAACGAGGCAGCCGGCGAGACGAGCACGAAATGCGCATCGGCCGCACTCGACAGACCGGCCACGGCCACGACAACGAGCAAGATCCTGCTTCTCATCGGCAATCCTCCCTGGACGCACATACGACGTGCCCATCATCATAAGCGCTTGCGGATTCCGGGACGCATCATTGAATCGGCTTTGTTCTCTCTGTGTGGATGGCAGTGTTCCTGCTGGCGCCTGCTTCGTCCAATGCGCAATCCCTGGAGTCGGACACCGCCCCGATGCGCGGACAATTCGAAGCTGAAGAACCGCCACCACCGGCCAAGCCGTCCATCGTACCGGATATCCCGACCTCGTTCGCCCGTAAAACCCAGATACGAACGAAGTGGTTCACGCTGAAACCGGGTCTCGTACTGATCGAGGACTACAGCGCGTTCACCCAGGACGCAGCGAGCATCTCGCAGGTCGGTGCGCAGGAAGACCAGTGGGACCCTCGTTCCGGCCGCTTGATGTTGAGCGGAACCATCGGGGACTCCTATAAAGTCCGTTACTTGTGGGCGGGGAGTACAAGGGATTCGACAGCGACCCTGAGGAGACGTGGCAGGTGACGGACGTGTCGTTCACCTTCACGATTCGCGGCCAGGCGACCAAGCTCACAGTAGGGAAGACGAAGGAAACCATCGCATACCAGATGGTCGGCGATGCTGCCAACCTTCCGCAGGCCGAGCGCGTCCTGAGCCCTTTCTTCGTGTCACGCGATATCGGCGTCACGATCAGCCACGTCTTCGGGAAAGAGCAGCGAGCGACGGCGGCCGTGGGCGTGTTCAACGACTGGTGGGTCCGCGACCTTCCGCCACACGATCCTCGATCGGTTTGCGACGACTGGTCGCACCGACAGCTTTCAGACGCGACTGCAGTTCATCTTCTGAGAGTAGCGGGATTGGAGTTAAGGGGAGCGGCCGGAACGACTGACGCGGCGCGAGTCAGGGACGCGTCGTACCGAATACGAATCCGATCGAGCGCTGAATCGGATTGTAGAACTTGCCGTAATCAGGTGAGGTGATGTTGTTCTGCACGTCGCGCTCGTCTCCGGTGTCGAACAGGTTGTAGATCTTGAGCCCGGCAGAGAAGCGATGTTTCCGGAAACGCCACGGTCGTACGAGTGTGAAGTCCAGGGTGGATACGGAGGGGAGGCGCCCCGAACGGTTTCGCGGGCCCTCAAAATCCTGAAACTCGTTCACAGCCGACCAGGGGAACCCAGTACGCCATTCATAGAGTGGCGAGAGAACCCATTGGCCAACCAGGCCGATGCTGCCACGAACAATCAGTCGGTTGGGCACGTCGGTCGGACTCAGCGAGTTCTCGTTCGGCCGGATGATCGGATTCCTGAAGTTGCCAAAAAACTGATCATAGTCGTTGAGATCACGCGTGCTCTTGGATCTCACGTAGGAGACGCTCAGATCGCGGTGCTCGCTGGCGAGAAACCGACCGGTCGTCTCGAGCTCCCAGTACTTCGACGCACCCACTGCGCCGAGGGCCAGCTGGCCGAGACCAGGATCCGGATTGATCGTGTAGGCGTGCGATCCGTTACGGTGAAGATAGGCCGACTTGAAGAAGAAACGACGGCCAAATCGCTGATCCCACGCAACGGTTTGTACGATGCTCTCGGGAGTTTTCAGTGAACCTTCGACGACATGGGTAAATGTAACGGGCGCGCCGAGCTGCGTCCCATCTGCCGCAAACCTGCTCACCGTCTGCACGTCGTACTGCGTGAACGCGCCGACAGTCAGCGGTGTGCGCTCAGCAAACTTGCCAAGACCTCCACGCAGGATTCCTCGACCTTCGGGCAATAGGCTCACGGCTATGCCGGCGCGCGGCGAGTAGTTGACGCGCTCGACGACATCATCGCGGTCGGCGCGGATGCCCAGCTCAAGACTCAACCTGTCGTTCACGCGCCAACGATCCTGCGCAAAAAACGCGACCTCGGTGCCGACGACCTCAGGGTGGGTCAACGACGGAGAGTACATCGTACGTTCGGCCAGTGAACCATCCAACCGCACGACATCGAGCTGCTGGCTGTAGTGGTCGCCGTCAAACCTGGAGTGTTGAAGGTCCAGGCCGACCTTGAACACATGCTGACCCAGCCAGTCGTCTTTTGAGAACGTCAAGGCCTCGACGAACTGCACGCTACGAACGTTGCGTTCCTGCCGGTTGAAGAAGTTGCCGCTTTGTCCTTGGGGGGCGTACACCATCGGCTGCGACCCCTGTGTCTTCTGATCGACCTCGAAGGTGCGCATGGCCACAGTCGATTCGAGGACCGAGTACGCGGACAGAATGAGCCGATCAGCCAGACCCGCCGAAAAGCCCGACTGCGTGAATGTCGGTGTCGCTTCCGGCGGTCGAAAGGTCGAGAGCGTCGCATTGGTGATCTTGCGAGGGAAATAAATGACGCCCCCGGTCAAGGCGTGACGCGGCGACAACACGGCATCGAGCCGGGTGAACGAGTCGAAGCTCTCCAGACCAAGTTGAGGACTGCCGGGCAGGCTCTTGACCGGTGTCTGGGCGTACCGATATTGCAGATACTGACCGAGAAACAAGCGATCGCGCTTGAGCGGACCCGAGATCGAGAGCCGAGGTTCGAACTTGTTGACGAACGCGAAGCCCTTCCCGAACCCCGGCACCAGATTGTCCGGTTTGAAGATCCAGTCGCTCGTGCCGCGTTTGGTGCGCACCTGCGTCACGCTTGTCGAGAACCGGCCATATTCGGCGGCAAAAGGATTCGAGAGCACTTCGACCGATTCAACTGCGCCGCTCGGCAGTTCGAGGTCGAAGTCTCCGGTCGACGGGTCGTTCAGGCTTGCGCTGCTCAATTGCAGCGCTCCATTGGTCGGCCCCCCGCCTTTGATCCGCAATCGGCCTTCGGGGCCTCGAATGACGCTTGGAAGGACGGTCACGAGGGACTGGAAATCGTCTCCCGCGAGGGGTTGGATATCCATCTTGGCTCCGCTCAGTACGTCGCTGACCGCCACCGGTTGCAGACTCTCGGTCGGCGAGTTGGCGGGGACCACGACCTCCACGCTCTCACGGATGAAGGTCAGACGCATCTCGACGAGCACTTGTTCGGTCTCGCCGGCACGAACGTCGAATGGCGACGACTCGGAGTCTACGAAGCCATCACGAACTGCGCGCACAACATAGCGGCCGCTCGGCACGCCGGGAAACGTCACCTGGCCGATCGAGTCGCTCGTCGTCTGTCCAACCACGATGTTGCCATCGACACTTCGTAACGAGACGGTGACCGACGGAACGCGAACCCCCTCGACTCCCAGAGTCACCACGACCCGGCCTTCGGAAGTCGGCGATGCGGTCGGCGACTGTTGCTCGCTCACTTTTGCATGCGGATTGAGGCTGAAGAGGGAAGAGCGCAAAGGCTCGGGCGACACGCCACCAAGAGTGCAGAAGCCCATTGTGGGAAGCGGAGGTGAGGGCTGTCCAGATATCGCGGAGGTAAACGCCGCGAAGAAAAGGATGGCAACGAGAGACGGGCTTGGGCGCGACATCATTTCACCGGTGTGTGCGAGCCTGCGCGCGACCACAGTGTGGAGACAGCGCTCATTTCTTGGCGAGGACCAGGACCTTCATCGTGTCAGGCACGATTCCGGCGCGGCCGTTCGGGCCTGGCGTTGTCGTCGCCACAGGCACGTAGACACGATGCGTGGACGGATCGAGCCACATCGTCCGGCCCGTCGGCTGAGTCTTCGCTGTTTGAACCACAGTGAACTGGTTCGGCGCGTCCTCGTGCGCAATCGTCAGCACACCGGTGCCGCTCGAGGCGAAAGCTAATCCTGTTGCGGGGTCGAATCCGTTTCCGTCGACGCGACCGGCAATCGGGAAGCTGGTCACCGTCTTACCCGATGTGCTGTCGATCACCGCCATCTTCTCGTCGCACGCGCTCAGCAGGAGATGATTCTTGGCGTCGAACGCCAGCCCCGTCGGTCCTTCGCAGCCGGTGATGGGCCAGGTGGTAACCATCGCGTGTTTCACCGTGTCGATGACGGCGATCGTGGCTTTGTCTTCGACGTTCACGTACACACGATTCACGGCCGGATCTTCGACTGCCTCTTCGAGCTCGCCCCCGACCTCGATCGTCGCGATGACCTTGGCGCTCATCGGATCGAATGCCGTAATCGACCCGCCCGTGTGATTGAACGTCCAGACTTCCTTGCGGCTCCGCAGATACCGGATGCTGTCCGGATTGGCGCCGGTCGGCACGGTGCCGAGCGGCTTCAGCGTTTTCAGATCGACGATCGTCGATGAGTTTCCGCGGCCGTTGCTCGTGAACCCGCGCCCGAGATCGGGCGCGAGCGCGAATCCGTGCACACCAGGTGTATCGGGAATCTCGCCCACGACTTTGCCGGTATCGATGTCGGCGACGACGACTTTGGTGGCGTGCGAGACGTACAGGCGGTGGGCGTCGGGATCGACGATCAGATAGTCCCATCCGCCCTCACCTCCAATCTGGATTTCCCTCACCACGTGATAGTTCGGATCGGCCGCATACAGGACGACGGCAGCAGCGGCGAGGCATCCGGCAAGAGCGAGCAGGTTCCGCATGAGACCTTCTTTCCATGGCGTCGTATCCCGACGCTGTCACTTCACACCCTTGATTGCGGCATAGAGACCGGGAACCACCAGCAGCGTCACCGGGGTCGACAGCGCAAGGCCACCGATCACGGCCAGCGCGAGCGGCTTCTGCAGCTCCGCGCCAGCCCCGAGTCCGAGGGCCAACGGGAGGAGCCCGAACAACGTGCAGAAGGTGGTCATCAGGATTGGCCTGAGACGGATGCGTCCGGCATGCGCGATCGCCGCGCCGAATGTCTCGCCTTCCGCATGCAGCTTCTCGGAGAAGTCGAGCAGCATGATCCCGTTCTTGACGACAAGGCCCACGAGCAGGATGAGTCCCATCGCCGACGAGATGTTCAGGTCGGTCCCGGTCAGCCAGAGCAGCAGCAGCGCTCCGCCCAGAGACAACGGCGCCGCGAGCAGGATCAGAATCGCCGGCAGCCAGGCGCGAAACTGGATGACCAGAATCATGAACACCAGGACGACGGCCAACGCGAAGACCATGAGGAGTTCGCGGAAAGCCTGGGCCTGCGCCTGATACTGGCCGCCAATCTCGTAGGTGTATCCGATCGGCAGCTTGAGCATGTCGAGCTTCGATCGGATTTCGGCGACCGCGCTTCCGAGATCGCGCCCCTCCAGTCGGCCGCTGACCACGGCCATCGCGCGCAGATTCTCTCTGCGCAGCTCGCCCTGTCCGTTCTCCCGCTCCATCGTGGCGACCTCGGAGACTGGGATTGGCTTGCCGTCGGAGGTGCGGATCAGGGTGTCGGCAAGTTTGTTCGGATCCAGACGGAAGGAGTCGGGCAGTCGGACGCGAACAGGAATCGTGCGGTCGGCAAGACGCAGATCGGTCGCGACGTCGCCGAGCCAGTTACCGGCCATCTGATTCGAGACCTGCGTCGCACTGAGTCCGTAGCGGCCGGCGGCAATCGGGTCGACAGTCCACGTGACCTCGGGGTTGCCTCCCTGTACACCGACGACGTCCACGACGCCGTCGATCGTGTTCATCATCTCCTCGACCGGTGTCGCGAGCTCCGCCAGTCGCTCGGGATCGTCGCCGAAGATCTTGATCTCGATCGGCTCCGGGTTCCCTTCGAGGTCTCCGAGCATGTCCTGCAGCAGCTGGACGAACTCGATCTCAGCAAGCGGCGCGGCCTCGTGCACTCGGTCGCGCACGTCGCTGATGATCTCTTCCGACGACCGGCTCCGTTCGTTGCGCGGCTTGAGGCGCACCAGCACGTCACCAGTGTTTTGCGCTGTCGCGAACAAACCGAGCTCTGACCCTGTGCGCCGCGAATACGATGCAACCTCCGGGGTCTCCGAGACGACCTTTTCGATCGCTCGGACCTGACGGTCGGTTTCAGACAGTGCGCTGCCTGCTGGTGTCAGGTAGTCGAGGACGAAGCCCCCCTCGTCCGCCGCAGGGAAGAACCCTGTTCCGACCTGATAGAAGAGCACAACAGTCAGCGTGGCAAGAAGGAGTGCCATCGCCACCGCTGCGAGCGGGCGTCGGACCATCACGCCGAGCAGGCGGGCGTACGCGCGATCTGCGGGTCCGTGAGTCTCTCCGGTGGGGCGATGATGTGTTGCCGCCCAGCGGGCCATGAGCGGCACAATGCTGACGGACAGTGCCAGCGACATGAGCACTGCGACCGAGAGACTGAGCGAGAGTGCGCGGAAGAACTGACCTGGTACTCCGGCCAGCAGGCCAAGGGGCGCAAACACGACGACGGTGGTGAGTGTCGAGCTGACGAGCGGCGCGAGAAGTTGCTGGACGGCGTCAACGACGCTGCTGCCGCCTTCACCTGCGCGACGGTGGACGTTCTCCACGACCACGACGGCGTCGTCGATGACCAGACCGATGGCGACTGCCAGGCCACCCATCGACATGAGGTTGATGGTGCCGCCGAAAAGCCACATGAAGACGAAGGTCGGGATGACCGCCAGCGGCAACGTGACCGCCGCAATGATCGTGAGCCGCCAGTTGCGAAGGAAGACGAGCAGGACGACGATCGCGAGCAGGCCTCCAATCAAAATGGCATCGCGGACGCTCGCGATCGACTCCTCGACGAATTCGGCGAGGTCGTACACGCGGCTGATGGCAATGCCTGAGGGCAGGGTCGTCGCCAACCTGGAAACGGCCTCGTCGAGCCCGACCTTCAGGTCGAGGATATTGGCGCCGATCTGCTGGGCAATCGTCATGACGACGGCGTCGTGTCCACCACCGGTCACGAGCAGGGTGCGATCGGGAGCACCGCGTGTCACGGTCCCGATGTCCGACACGCGAATCGCCGTGCCATTGGTGATCTTGACCGGCGCTTCCGCAATCTGATCGACGTTCTTCCAGAGTCCTGATGCCAGCGTCAGGTGCTGCAGCCCTGACTCCTGAAATCGACCGACCGGCTGTATGGTGTTCTGCGCCTTGAGCGCATCCGCCACGTCGACGACTGTCAGGTCGGCGGCCGCCAGCTTCGCAGGATCGAGTACGACTTCGATCTCGCGGGTGTCGCTCGCCTGCACGTCGATGATCCCCGCGCCCGGGACACGCGCGATTTCCGGCTTCACGACGAAGTTGGCGTAGTCGTACAGGTCGGCCGTCGGGAGCGCGCCCGTCAGACTCAAGATGAACACCGGGAAGATCTCCGGCGTCATGCGTTCGATTTGCAACTGCGTGTCCGCCGGCAAGTCGGCGCCGATCTCGGCCACCCGGTTCTGCACCATCTGCAGGGCCACGACCATGTCGGTGGCGGGATCGAACTGCGCCGAAATTTCCGATGCGCCTCGAATGCTCTTGGAACGGACTCGACGCACGCCGGGTACGGCCATCACGACCTGCTCGATTGGCCGGGTCACAATCAGCGACATCGACTGCGGCGGAAGCGTTCCCGAGTGCGCAACGATGACGATGCGCGGAAACTGCAGCGGCGGGTAAATGCCGCTCGGCAGCGCAAACGCGGCAAGAGCGCCGCTGATCAGCAGGGCGGCGGCCAGCACGCCGAGCGCTCGCGAATGTCTCAGCGCCAGCGCTGCGACGTTCACTTCGATCCGTCCTTCTCTGGCGCCGCGTCCTTCCCGGACTCCGGTTCGGCGGCAGCGCCGGCGATGGATATCGCCGCGCCATCAGGCAAGCCAGCCTGGCCATCGACGATGACCCGTTCTCCTGCCTTGATGCCGGACACGATCTCCACTCGGGTCCCGTCAGTGAGTCCCAGGTTGACGGAGCGCCGTTCAGCCTTTCCTCCCGCGGCAACGAACACGCCGGTCTCGTCGCCCTCGCGTACGACAGCGCCGGCCGGGATCAAGATGACGCCCTTGTGGTCCTCGGCTTCGATCTCAACTTGCACCGGTGTTCCTGCCGGCAGGTTCGGCGGAGCCGAGAAGCCCAGACGCACAGGAATGGTTCCGGTCCCGGTCTCCACCGCAGCCGGACGCGAAAGGACCCTCAGACTGATTTTTCGCGCGCCTCCCGGTGCTTCCACCAAACGAGCGGGCGCTCCGACCTCGATTCTGTTGATATTCGCGAGCGCCACCGACGCGACGACTTCGAGACGACGGGGATCGATCATCCGCAGCACGGGGTCGCTCGCGGCCCGCTCAACCAGGTCGCCAGGGTTGTGCTGCCGCTTCACCACGATCCCGTCAAAAGTCGCGCGCACGATCGCGCGCGCGGCGACAGTCTCCGCCGCGCCCAGGGATGCTCGCGCTTGAACGACCGCGGCCTCGGCGTCCGCCACTGCACGGTCGTCATCTTCAACTTCTTTCCGCGCTGCGACGCCGCGTTGGAACAGGTCGGCCGCCCGGGTCTGTGCCGCTTTCGCGTTGCCAAGCGCCGCCTCTGCACGAGCGACTTCGGCCTGTTCTCGTTGCACTTCGGCCGCCGACATGGGAATCTCGAAACGCACGAGGAGGTCGCCCTGCCTGACGAAATCGCCGGTCGCTTTCGGGATCTCCAGGATCCGCGCAGCCTCCGGCGCCACGACCACGAGATCTGCCCCAGGCGCGGGATTCACTACGCCCGTCGCATGCACGACACCGCGGATATCGCCGAGCGATGCGGCCTCGGTCTTGACCGACACCACCGTCTCGGTCTCGACCTCTTCCTCGGTTGGCTTGCCGCAGCCACCGAGCAGTGAGACGAGAACACAGAACACGGCGCACGCGGCGCGATCGTCATGCTTGCGCCTCATGGAAGTGGCGCTCCGATGGCGCGCTCGAGATCGGCGACCGCCGTCTGGAACTGCGAAACCGCGGCGAGCGAACGCAATCTGACGTCACGTGACGCCTGCAGTGCCTGGAGCAGCGCTGCGATTCCGGTTTGACCGAGGCGATAGGCGTCCTGTGCGAGTTGCTCGACTTCCTGAGCCTGGGGAAGGATCGCGTCCCGGTAACGCACGTAAGCTAACCGTTGCCCCTCGGCAGTGACCGCCGCGGCGCTGACAGCGGCCTCGATACGAAGCAACGCCGCCTGCCGTTGTGCCGTGAGCTGCGCCAGCGTGGCTTCTTCCACCAATACGCCCGCCTTGTGGCTCGTGAAGATCGGCAACGTGATCCCAATCCCTGCGCGCCATCCGTAGGTGAATTCGGGCGGTGAATCGTGTGTGAGCGCCGCGGTGGGGATCAGATCGGGCGTTCGGAGAGCGTGTGCGAGCGTCAACTTCGCGCGCTGCTCCTCGATTCGTCGATCGAGCACTGCAAGCTCGGTGCTTGCGCGACGTGCCAGTTCGAGCACCGGGCCACTGATTACGGGCCCGCCGTCATCGATCGACGTGGACAACTGCTGAACCGTGTCGAGGGACAGCCCCAGGAGAGCGTTGAACCTGGCGGTCGCCGCCACGACCGCACTCTCGGCGGACGCGGCTTCGTTCTGCGCGGTGTTGAGCACGAGGTCTGCTTGAAGGACCTCGAGCCGCGGCACGGCGCCACCCTCGAAGCGCGTCTGCGCGGCATCGCGCGCACGTTGCGCCAGGTCGCGCAACTCGCGCTGGACCGCCAGCCGCGCATCGGCCACCAGGACGTCGAAGTAGGCGCGGCGGACGTCGTTACGGACCTGAGCGATCGTCGCGGCCAGCTCGGCGTCGCCGGCCCGCAGCGTGGCCTCGCTCACGGCGATCCGTTTCGAACGCTTCCCACCCAGTTCGAGGGGCACCGCGATGCCGAAGGCCTGTTTCGGTGTCTCTTTTTCGATTTCGACGGTCGCCTCGGGATTGAGTCGTTCGCCCGCGACCGCCAGGCCGGCCATGTTGACGGCCCGGCCCAGGCGCGCAGCGATGATGGTTGGATTGGTGGCGAATGCGCGCTCCGTGGCAGCCTGCAGTGTCAACGCCGTGGGGGCTGGCGATTGCGCTGCACTTGGCGCAGGAATGAGCAGCGCGAGAAGAGACGCAGCGACTGAGTGCCGTGCTGTCCATCCAGGCCTGGCAACGAGTCGTCCCATCGCGCGTGGATCATGCGGTACCGCTCATGACCTCACGATGACATGGTCACCTCATCTCAAATCTGGCCCGACTGTATTGAACGCGCTGAATGCGGCCGCCCGCTGTCATCGTCCCGTCATGTTCACGCTGAGATCATCACTTTTCGATGGGAACCCCGCTTGCGCGGCTGCGGTTATTCGTGTGGCTCGGCGTCGCCGGGTGCGCTGGCTGCGCGACGAGCGGTCAGGTTCCCGATCGCTCAACGGTTGACTCTGCGATCCGTGCTCGCACCAACGCCGGTATCCGTGTCGAGAGCACTGAGCCGCTGCCGCCCGATGTCGCGATCAACGACGGACTGACCTCCGACGAAGCCGTCGCGATCGCGCTCTGGAACAGTCCGTCCTTTCAGGCGACGCTCGCGGACCTCGGCATCGCCCGAGCGGATGTGGTTGAGGCCGGACTGCTGCGCAATCCGGTGCTCTCGCTGCTTTTTCCCGTCGGGCAGAAACAGCTCGAGTGGACGCTGCAGTTTCCGATCGACGTGATCTGGCAGCGGCCGAAGCGCGTCGCGGCCGCGCAACTGAACGCGCAGGCTGTCGGCGAGCGGCTCGTGTGGGACGGCCTGACGCTGGTGGCCCAGACACGAACCGCGCATGCCGAGGCGGTCATCGCAGACCGGCGTCTTCAACTGACGACTGAGATCGCGGAGCTCGCGCAGCGCCTGACGTCGATCACAGAGGCGCGTCTGAAGGCCGGTGACATCAGCGAACTGGAGGCGCGCGCGGCCCGGAGCGATGCGGCTCGCGTGCAGGTGGTGCGGCGTGCCATCGAACACGACCGCGATCTGGCCCGCGTCACGTTGACGGCCCTGCTCGGCATGGATGCTGTCAGAGGCCCGGTGACACCCATCGCGAGTCCGCATGTGGATCCGTCCGCGTGCGGACCCGAGCCTGCGCGTCTGGAAGACGCGCTCGCGGCGCGGCCCGATGTGCGTGCCGCGGAAATCGCCATCGAAGCCGCGGCACAACGCGCGCGCTGGGAGCACTCTCGAGTGTTGACGTTCATCGGCATCCTCGACGGCAATGGCACCGGCGCCACGGCGAACCTGGGCCCCGGCGTGAACGCGGACATCCCGATCTTCTCGCGCAACCAGGGTGCGATCGGCCGCGCCGAGGCTGACGTCGATCGAGCCGGACATCAATACGCCGCCGTCAGGTCACAGGTCATCGCCGATGTGCGCTCTGCATCGGTTCGCGTCCATCAGGCCGAGCAGTCTATCGCTGCCTGGCGCGACGAGATTGTTCCCTCACTCGAAGTCGAACAGCGGCAATCGGAGAACGCGTATCAGGCGGGTGAGATTCCGCTCTTCGCGCTGCTCGATGTGAGTCGCCGGTTAGTCGACGGCCGCATGCGGCTGCTCGATGCGGAGTCAGATTTACGCCGCGCCACGATCGCGCTGGAGCGCAGCATGGGTCACTCATGTCAACCACGTTGAGAAGGTTCGTGCGCTCATTTCTCTTAGGCGCCTTCGTCATCACATTTGGTCTCGGCTGCTCGTCCGGCCCGAGCTCCTCGCCTGCGAAGGAGACGCCGGCCAAGATTCAGAATCCACGCACCGAGGCGGATCTCTCGACGATCACGCTCTCACCCGAAGCGGTCAAGCGACTGGGCATCGAAACAGTGGTGGCCAGGCAGGACGTTGCCGCCGCAACGCGCACGCTGGGCGGCGAAGTCGTCGTTCCCGAGGGCCGCAGTGTCATCGTCACGGCGCCGGTCGCCGGAACGCTGATCGGGTCAGCCGCGCCGCTTCCGGGCGCTCGCGTGCGCAAAGGCGATCCGCTTATGGCGATCGCGCCCCTCGTATCTGCTGATCGCGATCAGCGGATCGAGGCGCAGCGTGCCTTGTCTGCTGCCGAGGCCGAGGAGCTGGCCGCACGGCAGCGATTGCAGCGACTCGAACAGTTGCTCAAAGACGGAGCGGCGAGCGTGCGCGCTGTGGAGGAGGCGCGCGCGCAGCATCAGGTGACCGTCGCCGCCGTCACCGCGGCGCGCGATCGACTGGCTGGTGTCTCGCGCAACCCGGTTGGTGAGCAGGGTGAGCTGATCGTGTCTGCGCCATTCGATGGCGTCGTGCAGCGCGTCTCGGCGGTGCCCGGGCAAACGGTTGCAGCGTCGGCTGCTCTCCTGGAAATCGCGCACGTCGACACGTTGTGGGTGCGGGTCAGCGTCTACGCGGGTGACGCGTCGCAGATCGATCACGCGCAACACGTAGCGGTCACGAGGCTTGGGGATGCGGGTACGCCCGCCCGGGGCACCCCTGTCGTCGCGCCGCTCCGAGGGGATCCCGCAGCCGCATCGGTGGAGCTCCACTACGCGGTTGCTCAGGGGCAGCCTGCTCTTCGCCCGGGCGAGCGCGTTCTCGTCGAGCTCGCGATGAAGAGCAACACACGCGGTCTTGTCGTCCCCGACGCCGCGGTTCTCTACGACATCCATGGCGCAACCTGGGTCTACGAAGACCTTGGCAGCAACGCGTACGCACGACGACGGGTCGAGGTCGCACGACACGCGGGAGATCGCGTGGTCGTGAACCGTGGCATCAGTGAGGGCGCGAAGGTCGTGACGATCGGCGCTCCCGAGCTTTTTGGCACCGAGTTCGGAGCAGGGCACTAAGACATGCGCTGGCTCGTCGCCATCTCGCTCCGTAATCGCATCGTCGTGATCGCGCTGGGCGTACTTTTAGTGGTGGCGGCCGTACGGACGCTGCCCAACACGGCGCTCGACGTCTTTCCGGAGTTTGCGCCGCCACTCGTCGAAGTGCAGACCGAGGCGCCCGGTCTTTCGACGAACGAAGTCGAGTCGCTCGTCACGGTTCCGCTCGAAGCGGCACTCAACGGGATTCCCGGCCTCCGCACCATCCGTTCCAAGTCAGTCCTCGGTCTGTCGCAGGTCGTGCTCATCCTCGATCCGTCGAGCAACGTGATGGCCGCGCGCCAGATGGTGCAGGAGCGGCTGTCGCGCACTGTTCCGCAGCTTCCAGGTGTCGCCCGCACACCCGTGATGCTCTCGCCGTTGTCGTCGCTCAGTCGTGTCATGAAGGTGGGCATCACATCGGACACGCTGTCGCAGGTGGAGCTGACGACGCTGGCGAAGTGGACGATCAGGCCGCGACTGATGTCGATCCCGGGTGTGGCCAACGTCGCGATCTGGGGACAGCGCGACCGCCAACTGCAGGTCCTCGTCGATCCGGAGCGCCTCCGCGCGCACTCACTCACCGTTGACCACGTCGTGCAGGCCGCCAGCGAAGGCGTCTCGTTGCAGGCGGGCGGATTTCTCGACACGCCGAATCAACGCCTTGCGATCACCCATCGCGCCGCGGTGACATCGGTTCGCGATCTCGAAGCGATCGTGGTGTCAGCACGGAATGGATCCGCGCTGCGCATCGGCGATGTCGCGACGGTCGTCGAAGGATTCCCGGCGCCCATTGGCGATGCCGTGATCAACAGCGGGCCGGGTCTGATGTTGATCGTCGAGAAGCAGCTCGGGGCCAACACGCTGACGGTGACGCGCGGCGTGGAAGAGGCGCTCGAACAGATGCAGCCTGCGCTGCCCGGCGTCGAGGTTGACCCCACCATCTTCCGGCCGGCGACATTCATCGAGATGTCGCTGCAGAATCTGAGTCGCGCACTGCTTGTCGGCTGCGCCCTCGTCGTGCTGGTGCTGATGGTGTTCCTCGCGGACTGGCGCAGCGCGCTCATCAGCAGCGTCGCCATTCCCCTGTCCCTGCTGGCTGCCGGCTTGCTTCTGCACTATCGCGGCGGCACGCTCGACACGATGGTGCTGGCCGGTCTCGTCATCGCATTGGGCGAGGTCGTTGACGACGCGATCATCGACGTCGAGAACATCATCCGGCGACTGCGGCTGAACAGGGCGGCTGAGCATCCGCAATCCGCGATCAAGGTCGTGCTCGACGCGTCGATGGAAGTCCGGAGCGCCGTGCTCTACGGCAGCATGATCGTGGTCGTCGTGTTCCTGCCGGTCTTCATGCTCGAGGGACTCGCGGGCGCGTTCTTCCGTCCGCTTGCGCTGTCGTACGTCCTCGCCATCGTCGCCTCGCTCGTCGTCGCGTTGACGATCACGCCAGCACTCGCGCTCGTCCTGCTGCCGCGACATCTCGATCGGCGCGAATCACGCCTGGTGGGCGGTCTGAAAACGCAATACCGCGGCATGCTCGCCGCGATCGTCGATCGCCCGAAGGCCGCGCTGGCGTCGCTCACGTTAATGCTCGTCGTCACGGCCGCCACGGTGCCGCTTCTTGGCGAGGAGTTTCTTCCGAACTTCCGCGAGTACGACTTCCTGATGCACTGGGTGGAGAAGCCCGGCACGTCGCTCGAAGCGATGCGGCGCGTGACCGTGAGCGCGAGCAAGGAGCTGATGGCGATTCCGGGTGTCAGGAACTTCGGCTCGCATATCGGACGAGCTGAGGTTGCGGATGAAGTTGTCGGGCCGAACTTCACCGAGCTCTGGATCAGCCTGGATCCGTCCGTTGATTACGAACAGACGGTGGCGAAAATTCAGTCCGTCGTGGACGGCTATCCGGGGCTCGTTCGCGATCTGCTCACGTACCTGCGCGAGCGCATCAAAGAGGTGCTCACCGGTGCCAGCGCGACGATCGTCGTGCGCGTCTACGGTCCCGAGCTCGACGGGCTGCGGACGCAGGCCGCAGCAGTCCGGAGTGCCCTCGCCAAAGTTGAGGGCGTCGCCGATCTGACCGTGCAGGCGCAGGTGCTCGTTCCCAAGGTGGAGGTACGTTTCGATCCCGATCGCGCCGCCGCCGTCGGGCTCACGCCCGGCACCGTGCGCCGCGCCGCCGCGACGCTGGTCCAGGGCACGAAGGTCGGCGAGTTCTACGAGGCGCAGCAGCTGTTCGACGTCGTCGTGTGGGGCGCGCCGGCGGTGCGCCGGAATCTCGACGCGATTCGCGCGCTGCAGGTGCCGATCGCCAACGGCGGCACGGTGCCGCTTGGCAGTGTGTCGACGGTCGAAGTCAACGCCACACCAAACGAGATCACGCGCGAGAACGGATCACGGCGGATCGATGTCACGTCGAATGTGCGCGGTCGCGATCTGGGCGCCGTTGCTCAAGACATCGAGGCGCAACTGGCAGGCTTGACGTTTCCGCAGGGTTACTACGCGCGCATCATGGGCGAGTACGCCGAGCGGCAGGCGTCGTCGAATCGACTCGCGTTGCTCGGCGTGATTGCGGTTGCGGCGATCTTCCTGATCCTCCTCGCCGATTTCGGATCGGCGCGGGTTGCCACGCTGGTCTTTTTGACGTTGCCGTTCGCTCTCGTGGGCGCGATACTCGCGGCGTTTGCGACTGGCGGGGTCCTCTCGCTGGGCTCGCTCGTCGGGCTCGTGACCGTGATTGGGATCTCCGCGCGCAACGGCATCATGCTGATCAGCCACTACCAGCATCTCGAACGGCGCGAGGGGGTGTCGTTCGGTCGCGAGCTGATCCTGCGCGGATCGGAGGAGCGCCTTGCTCCTATCCTCATGACCGCGCTGGCCACCGGGCTGGCTCTCATCCCTATTGTGTTCGGCGGCACCCGTGCCGGTTACGAGATCGAACACCCGCTTGCCGTCGTGATCCTGGGCGGGCTCACGACATCGACGCTGCTCAATCTCTTCATCGTTCCCTCGCTCTATCTCAGGTACGGACGGCCGGCGTTGTTGACAGCAGAGGACACGGTGTGAGCGTCGGTGTTGACCATGCAAGATGATCACGCGGGCAGCGTGACGATGAAGCAACTGCCGGTCGGGTTGCTGGATTCGAGCACGAGCGTTCCCCCGTGTGCCTCCGCAATCCATCGCGCGATCGGCAGGCCGAGGCCCGCCCCGCTCGAGCGGGCGTCCAGGCGAACGAATCGATCGAAGATCCGAGCCTGGTGGGCGAGCGGAACGCCGTCGCCGTCATCCGAGACGCGAATCGTCGCTCCTCCGTTGGGCGTCTTCGTGACTGTGACTGTGACGACCCCCTTCGAATATCGAATCCCGTTCTCCAGCAGGTTGCTGACCATCTGACGAAGCAGCCCGTTGTCGCCGGTCCACGACACTTCGGTGTCTCCGCAGGTGAGCACCTCCACGCCGCGCTCTTTCGCCAGCACGCGGAGCGCACGTGCGCAGTCTCCGGCGAGATCGTCGAGATACAGCGGTTCACGAATCAGCGGAATCCCGGCCGCCTCTGCCCGCGACAACAGAAACATCGCATCGACGAGGCGCGCCAGTCGCATGGACTGCTCTTCGACGATGGCGAGCGATTCGCGGTAGTCCTGTTCGGTTCGCAGGCTGCGTGCGAGCGTGACTTGAGCGGTCGTTCGGACCACAGAGACCGGCGTCCGCATTTCGTGCGAGGCATCGGCCATGAACTGGCGCTGGCCGTGAAGCGCCGTCGCGAGGCGATCGAGAAGACCATTGAACGCTCGGGCAAAAAGGCCAAGCTCGTCGTCGGGATTGGGTGCGTGAAGCCGCGCGTTGGGATCGCGCTCCGTGATCGAGCTCGCTTGGCTGGCCAGGACTGCCAGCGGTCGAAGCGACTGACGTCCGACGACCCAGCCGCCTGCCGTGGCCACGATGAGCGCGACGAATACGCCGGCACCAAGGGCGAGGAGCATTCGCTCACGCTCGGACTCGATGTCTTCGAGCGACGCCATGACGGCGGCGACATAGCGATGCTGGTTGTGCGTCACCGGCCGACTGAGCGCGCGCAGTCGCATCGAGTTGAGTGTGATTGTCCTGATCGACAGGGCATCGATCGGCGGCCGCCAGGCCGCGGCGAGCGGTCGGCCCCACACCGCCAGCAGATCGCCGTCTGGTTCGGTGAGCACCAGCGTTCGATCGGGGGCGACGACCTCGCTGCTGGCTTCGTCGGCGGCACCCTGAAGCGTCAGCCCCTCGCCGAACTCGGTTCGCATCACGCCTTCGAGCGTGAGCATCAGGCGTTCGAGCTCGCCGTCCAGGCGCTCGAGTGCGAGCCGGTCCTCCACCACGACGACCGCCGCGGCGCCCGCAACCAGCACGACCACGACGAGGAGGCTGTACCACGCCGTCAGTCGGCCACGGATCGACCAGGTCATGAAGGCTCGAGCGGAGAGGTCTCGTCGGTGGACACCATGTATCCCTCTCCGCGGCGCGTAGTGATCAACGACGGCTTTCCCGGTTCGTCGATCTTGCGTCGCAGGCGCTGGATGCAGACGTCGATGACGTTGGACATCGCCTCGAACGGTGCGTCCCACACGTGTTCGGCGAGTGCGGCGCGACCGACCACTTCGTTCGCGTGAAGCACCAGGTGCTCGAGCAGCGCATATTCACGCGCCGTCAGAATCAGCGGCTGACCGCGACGACGGCCGCGGCGCGCGCGTGTGTCGAGTTCGATCGGGCCGGCGCGGAGGATTGATGGTGTGGGTGGACGGCGGCCGCGGCGAATAATCGCGCGAAGTCGTGCGAGCAGCTCACCAAAGTCGAACGGTTTGGTCAGGTAGTCATCCGCGCCGCTATCGAGTCCATCGATCCGTGATTCGACGGTGTCGCGCGCGGTCAGCATCAGGATGGGCACAGATGAGCCGTCCTGCCGGATCGTTCGGCAGGCCGAGAACCCATCCTGAAAGGGAAGCATGACGTCGAGGATGATGGCGTCATAGTCGGTGATCGCAGCCTGATAGACGGCCTTCTCGCCGTCCCCGACCACGTCTACGGCATAGGCCTCTTCGCGCAGCCCCTTGGCGAGCATCTGTGCTGCGTGTGGTTCGTCTTCAACCAGGAGAATTCGCATCGTCTGTCGGTCGCGATCACCGAGCGTGTTCCTGTGCCTGTTGAGTTGTCAACCCAGAGCCCATGGTGACAAGTCGATCATGAACCGCCGATGACACACGTCATTAGGGGTTCATCTTCGCGGGTATACCATCGACTCATGGCCATTCGTCGTTGGGCTGTGATGTTTATTACCGCAGCGTGTCTGGCAGGTGATGGCGCGCGAGCAATCGTATCGGCCCAAGTCGCGAAAGGCGACGAGCCGGGCCAGGTGGTGCAAGGCGACGGATCGGTTCAGCCTGCTCAAGGCGACGGAACGACACCGCAGGCGCCGGCGAAGCCCGAAACGCTCCCTGAACCGGAGCATACCGGATGGAGTTCGCTCTTTCACAGCACCATGAGCGACTTCGCATCGTTTCCGCGTCGGAAGTCTACATGGGTGATTCTCGGCATCGGCGCGGGAGCCGCTGCCATTGCCTATCCGTTCGACGATGAGATCAACGAGTCCCTTCAGGATGCGGATGCACTCGACAAGTTTTTCACGCCTGGGAAGTGGCTTGGGTACGCGTGGGTCCAGGGTGGCGCTGCGGTCGGTCTCTACGTCGTCGGGCGCTATTTCATGGAACCGGAGATCGGCACACACACCAACAAGGTGGCGCACCTCGGCTTCGACCTGCTTCGCGCCAACCTCGTGACGCAGGCATTGACCTACGGGATGAAGGTCTCGTTCCGGCGCGACCGCCCGACCGGCGAATGTTGTTCGTTTCCCTCAGGCCACGCATCGATGACCTTCGCGACGGCCGCAGTCCTCGAGCGGCATTTTGGCTATCGTGCCAGCTGGCCGATGTTCGTGATCGCTGGCTATGTCGCAACGAGCCGCCTCACCGACAACCGTCATTTTCTGAGCGACGTGCTCTTTGGATCGGCCCTGGGCATGGCGGCCGGTTGGACCGTCGTCGGCCGCCACGGTCGCGACGACTTCACGCTCTTCCCCGTGCCCACGCGCGGAGGCGTTGCATTGTCCGGCACGTGGACGTTCCATACGGATCCATAATCTCCCTCACTCAAAAGGTTAGCCACTAACCGCCAAGGAGGGAAGATGCTGGATCGGCGCCAGTTCCTGTCAGCTGCCGTCGCGGGTGCGGTGACGATCGCACGCAATCCGATGGCGTTCGCCGCGCAGGCATCGAAGTACGACCTGCTCATCAGAGGTGGACGCGTCATCGATCCGTCCGTGCGGCTCGACGCCGTGCGCGACGTGGCGATCGCTGGCGGACGCATAGCCGCCGTCGAATCGAGTATCACGACTGCCGCGGCCGAGACCATCGACGCGCGCGGCAAGCTCGTGGTGCCCGGATTGATTGACATCCATACGCACACCGGACGAACTGCCGAGAGCCCTGGCCTGGTGCTGCGCGACGGCGTCACCGGATGGATCGACGCCGGCTCGCAAGGCGCCGACCGCATTGCTGAGATCGTCGCAGTGGCACGATCGTCGCCGCAACAGGGACGCGTGCTGATCAACATCGGCCGCGCCGGCATCCTGCCTGATGGCGACACGATGGACCTTGCCCGTGCTGACGTCGCCGCTGCGAAGGATGCGATCGCGAAACACAAAGACTTCGTTGTTGGTGTGAAGGCGCGGCTCTCGCAAGAGGTTGCCGGAAAGAACGACTACGAGGTGCTGCGCCGATCGCAGGAAGTGGCCTCGTCGTTCAACCTGCCGGTGATGATTCACATGGGCCAGACGATCTCGCCGATTGGCAAGCTGATGGCTCTCCTGAAGCGCGGCGACATCGTGACGCATCTCTTCGCGCCGCCACCCAACGCCATCGTGGACGACAACGGTCACATCCTTCCCGAGGTGCTGGCCGCGCGTCGTCGCGGCGTCTGGTTCGACATCGGCAACGGTCAGACCGGGCATATGCGGTGGGACACGATCGGCCTGATCATGAAGGCCGGCTTCTGGCCAGACACGTTCTCGACCGACTGGAACGTCAACAGCAAGACGACTGGCGTCATCGATCTTCCAAACTGCATGTCGAAGCTGCTTGGTTACGGCATGTCGGTCAGCGAAGCGATTGCATGCGCGACGCTCCATCCGTCACGGACGTTCCCCGTGTTCAACGATCGCGGCACGCTGAACGTGGGTGCGCCGGCAGATGTGGCGCTGCTCGAACTGCGCTCTGGCACGTTCGAGTTCCTCGACAACTACAAGGGCACGATCACAGGGAAGCAGCGGTTCTTCCCCGCCGGAACCGTGCTCGGGGGCAAGAGAATCGCGACTGCGTAAGAGAGGTGACTATGAAGCGACGGACCCTCGCTGCCGGTGTCGCGATCGTCCTCGGCGTGGCATTGAGTGGCGGGCGAGCGTTCACCCAATCGCATCCGGCTACCGAGGGGCCGGCCGTCGATGGATCGCCCGCATGGTTCCTGCAGGGATCCGTTCCTGATCCGACGGGGCGAACATCTGTCGATTCAACTGGACGTGTAACCGTCCTGCCGCGCACGGCTCAACCATCTGCTGCTCCGGCGACGGTCTCAACGGCTAGTGAGACGCCTCCGTGCCGGCGCTCGCCGCTGTGCGGTAACCGCCTTGGTCGCAGCCGTCAGACACTTCAGCGAGTCCAGTGGACGCAGACGCTGGGATACGCGTTCATGTATCCCTATGTGCTGCCTCCCGGGCCGGGCGGAGTTCCCGCGGTCGCGCTCGACTCGAAAGGCAACCTCTGGGCCTTTCAGCGCGCAGATGCTGGGAAGCCGCAGTTGTTCAAGTTCGATCCGAGCTACAAACTGATTCTTCACATCGCCCCTGACATCATCGGTTACCAGGACAAGGCGCACGGCATGGCCATCGATGCCGAGGACAATGTCTGGATCACCGCAGCCAATAGTGCGACGGTGATGAAGATCAGCCCTGAGGGGAAGTTGCTCATGACCCTCGGTACGCCTGGACGAAGGGGCGACTGGGACGAGGCAAGAGGCCAGCGCCTGCTCTGGCAGCCGGTAATGGTGGCGTTCGGTCCGAATGGTGATGTCTATATCGGCGAGGGGCATGCGAACGAGAGCCCGAACGACACCGAGTCGGACGATCCCGCCAACACGATCGGCGCGGCGCGGATCATTCATCTCGACAAGAACGGCACGTTCGTCAATCAGTGGTTCGGCAACGAGGTGGGTCAGGGAAAGTTCAGCTCGGCTCATGGCCTCGCTGTCGATCCCACCAACGGCGACGTCTGGATCGGCGACCGCGAGGAGTATCGGATCGTCGTCTATTCGGGCGACGGGAAATTCATCAAGACGCTGCAGATGAGAAACCTCGTCTGCGCGATCAACTTCGACTCGCATGGCAACCCGTGGCTTGCCACGGGACAGGATGGCCAGTTCCTGAAACTCGATCGCAATGGCAAGGTGCTCGGCGCGATCGGCAACGGGATGGGGATCGAAAAGGGGCAGTTCATCGAGGCCAGTTACTGGGCCTTCGACAAGCAGGACAACCTGTATGCGGGCGACACGAGCGTCGGTCGCGTAACGAAGATGGTAGCGCCCGCCAGGTGATCCTGCCAGGTACGCTAGACAACGCTCTCTCACTCGCTTCGCCTACAATGGCTGTGCTGTGCTGCGCCGTTGCAACGAGGAGCATCGTGTTATGGGTCGAGGTACTCTCAGTGCCCGCCGTTCTCTACTCCTGGTCGGAGTTCTTCTCTCAACGCTCGTGTGTGTGACAGGGGCGCAACAGGGCCCGGTAGCGGCCATGTTTAGCGACGATCAGAAGCGCGGCGAAGAAATCGCGCTGAGCTTTGCGACTGCCGAATTACCACCTGCGTCTGGCGCCACGTTTCCCGCGCAGATCTTCTTGACGGGCGGTGACCTCGAGCGTGCGTTCGATACATCGAAGTTCAGGCCCGACGCGGCCATCATTCCGACCAATACTGATCTGCTGATCACTGCAGACTCGCCCACCACGCAGCGCATCCTGATCGAGCGCGTTCGTAAGCAGTCGTCTGTCCTGCGCTCGCTGGAGAGCCAGATCGAGATCCGCCGCAAGCAAAAGCCTGCCGCCTCCGGGGGAGATGCCGGCCTGTTGGCCATCGGCACCGACTGGTTCGTCGTGGAGTTGTCTCGTCAGGGCAAAGAGTCGGGCGGCGCGTTTCCCAGGACCGCCTGCCTGGTCGCGACCGACTTCGCCAAGGGCGGCGCGATCGATCGTCGAGAGCTCTTTGCGCAGGACCGTGTGCGCAAGGGGATAGCCGGATGCCTGGCCGCGCTGGACGCGGCCGGCGTGCGATCGCTCGTGCTGCCGCTGATGGGCGCGGCGTCATCGGGCACGCAGGCCAAGGATCCCGTGTACGAAGGGCAGCGGGTGCTCAAGGAATGCCGGCTGCTGAACTCGGTGGCGGGCATCGCGCTCGGCATTCACGATTTCGGGCCGAACCGCCGCAGCCTGCGGGAGATCGGCGTGATCCAGTGGGATCGTGAGCTCGACGAGATGTTCAGCCTGCCGAGGGGCACGCGCCTTGCTGCGACGGCGCAGAACGCGTATCGACAGTACGCGGATCAGGTCAAGCTGGCGTTCCGCAAGGGACTCGCAGGCGAGAAGACGTTGCCGGCAGACGTCGACGGCGCCTGCAGCGCGATCTTCGCGCAGTAACGAACCTCAATCGTCGCCGTGTCGTGCCTTCCTCATCGCGTTCCCCCGAATCGATCGGGTCGGCTAGACTCCAGTCTCAGCAATGTGTCGAGGACGAAGCTCGACCGCTGCATTTCCAAGCTCAGCCCAGTCGAGGTTGCCTCAATGCATGTAAGCAGCAGGATGAATGTGTTCGCGCACAGTCTGATGCTGACCGCCGTCATCGGCACGGTCGCCTGCGGAGGCGGCAAGCCGAAAGCGGGCACGGTGCTCGACGAAGCGATGCTGGCCAAGCGGACCGTCGAGACCTTCCCGGCCGCCGACGAAGACTACTTCCATGACATGGATGGTGGGGCAGCGCTCACGAAGGAACAGATCCAGGGGCGCAATATGTGGATCGCGTTCTCCGGCGGCAACGATCGGCTCTGGGATGTCCTCTCGCGCGAAAGCTTCGGCTCGCTCGACTTTGTCAAGACGTTGTCCTCGCATCCGACGCTGCCGTACTCGCGCGATACACGCTGGACATACCTCGGCCTGGTCAACGAACCGTGCTTCACCAAGGCCACCGGGCCCGATCCGAATCGCTACGGGCTGTGGCTCGACGTTCGCGATCCCAAGTGCCCACCCGATCCGTTCGAGAACGAAGAGAAATACAAAGGTGTGCAGGTTGGGGCTCGGGGCAAGACCGTTCCCGTGGGCTCGTACTACGGCGAAGCGTCCGGCATCGTGGGTCTGCGGATCTTCCCGAACCCGGATTTCGACGAGAAGGCGCGCAAGGCCTGGGACTCGGAGCGCTACTACCGTGACCCGTCGTACTACGAGCAGCGCGGTCTCGTGAAGCCCTATCGGGTGGCGATGTCGTGCGCGTTCTGCCACGTCGGTCCGAACCCGGTGAAGCCGCCGAAGGATCCGGAAAGGCCCGAGTGGGCCAATCTCAGCTCGAACGTCGGCGCGCAGTTCTTCTGGTGGGATCGCGTCTTCGACTGGAAGGCGACGACGAACGAGAAGAGCTTCCTTTTTCAGGCGCTGCACACCTCGCTGCCAGGGACGCTCGATACCTCGCTCGTTTCGACCGACAACATCAACAACCCGCGGACGATGAACGCGGTCTACCTGCTGGGCCCGCGCATGGCGCTCGCGAAGCGCTGGGGGAAGGAGACGCTCAGCGGCGGCGGCCTCGACAACAAGCAGTTCAACGAGTTCGTTCCTCCGACGGATCCGCTCGCGCAGTTCTTCACGCCGCCGTCGACGACGTGGACGCCACGAGTGCTGAAGGATGGATCGGATTCCGTCGGGGCACTCGGTGCGCTCAATCGCGTGTACCTGAACATCGGTCTCTTCAGCGAAGAGTGGCTGCTACATTTCCGGCCATTGATCGGTGGACAGGAGATCTCGCCGATCAAGATCGCCGATGCCCGGAAGAACTCGGTCTACTGGCAGGCGGTCGAGCGGCAGACGCCATATATGGCGAGCTTCTTCCTTGCGACGACAGACCCGCACTATCTGAGGGACGCGCCGAACGGACCGTCGTACTTGACGGAGGATGCTGCGACCACTCGTCGAGGAAAGACGGTCTTCGCCGAGCGCTGCGCGCGCTGTCACTCGAGCAAGACTCCGCCCTTGCCGGTGGGGCTCGATCTCGAAAACTGCAACGGCAAGAACTATCTCGGGTGCTGGGACAAGTACTGGGCGTGGACGAAGACCGATGCGTTCAGGGCGCCGATGCGCGACATGGTCCTCGCCGACGACTTCTTGAAGGACAACTTCCTCTCGACCGAGCTCCGCGTGCCGTCGACGCTCATGCAGACCAACATCTGCAGCCCGATTGGCACGAATGCGATCGCGGGCAACATCTGGGACAACTTCTCGTCGCAGTCCTATAAGGATCTGCCGTCGGTGGGCTCGGTGAAGGTGCGGCACCCGCTTTCCGGCGCCGAGTACGACTACACGCTGAAGGGGGGCGGCCGCGGCTTCACTCGGCCGGCATCACTCGTCAGCCTGTGGGCGACGGCGCCGTTCCTTCAGAACAACTCGGTCGGTCCCTTCGATCCGAGCCCGTCGGTCGAAGCGCGCATGAAAGTGTTCCAGGCGTCGATCGAACAGATGCTCTGGCCCGAGCGCCGTCGCAACGACGAGTTGTTCACCGGGCTGAAGATCGAAGGCGCGGGAGTGGGCTGGATTCAACGGACGACCACCGAGAGCTTCATTCGCGTGCCCGAAGGCTACCTGCCCGATGGCCTCCGTCCGCTGCTCGGCATCGGCCGTCGTCTCTTCCCGTATCTGTTCCGCGACGGCGAAGTATCGATTGGCCCGATTCCAAAGGGCACACCGATCAGCCTCGTGACGAGCATGGACGTCGCCGGTGCCGACCTTCCCAGGGATCAGCAGAGCGAACATCGCAAGAAGCTGCTCTCGCTGATCAAGCAGATCCAGGCGGACCTCAAACGCGGCGACAATGCGTTCGCCAACCGCAATGTGCTGGAGACGATGCTCTCGATGAGCAATTGCCCGGACTTCGTGATCAACAAGGGGCACTACTTCGGCACGAACCTGTTCACCGAAGAACCAGGACTCAGCGACGCAGAAAAACGCGACCTGATCGGATTCCTGAAGACCATGTAAGCCCGGAGGCTCAAAGTGGCAACAGGACCAATCACACCCCGGCCCGCCGCCTACGACGCCGACTACATCGTCGTTGGCTCCGGGGCGGGGGGCGGCACCGTGGCAGCCCGCCTTGCGGAATCAGGCTTTCGTGTGTTGCTGATCGAAGCCGGAGGCGATCCGCGGACGACCGTCGGGTCTACACCGCAAACGCCGGGCATCAACAGCCTGCCCGACGATTACGACGTGCCGGCGTTTAACCCGCTCTCGGCGGAGAACGACGGCATCCGCTGGGACTTCTTCGTCAGGCACTACGAGGATCAGGCGAGACAAGAGAAGGACCCGAAGTACCGGAGCACGTTCGAGGGCAAGCCGGTGGACGGTGTCCTTTATCCGAGGGCGGGCACGCTCGGGGGCTGCACCGCGCACAACGCGTTGATCCTGGTCTACCCGCACAATGCCGACTGGAATCAGCTTGCGGATCTGACCGGCGATGCGAGCTGGCGCGCCGAGAACATGCGCTCGTACTTCGAACGCCTCGAGCGCTGCGAGCATCGGCCGGACGAACGCGCGACGAGTCGCCCGGGTCACAACCCGAGCCGGCATGGATGGTCCGGCTGGCTTCAGACCGAGACCGCGGCGCCGCTCGAAGGGTTCAAGGACAAAGACTTTCGCAAGATGCTGATCGATACGGCCAAGACGGCGCTGCGCAGTCCCGAGGTTGCCGTGACCGACGAGGATCGGCGGGCACGTCTTGACAGCCAGCTCGATCCCAACGACTGGCGTGTCGTCACTGAAGATGCCATCGGGCTTCGCTACACACCTCTGACCACCAGGGACCATCGCCGAGTCGGCACCCGTGAGCGCGTCATCGAGGTCGCGAATCGTCTTCCGAACCAGCTGAAGATTCAGATGCACGCGCTCGTGACCCGTGTGTTGCTCGATGGCGAGAAGCGAGCGATCGGCGTCGAGTATCAGAGCGGCGAACGCCTGTACGGAGCGCACCCTCGACAGAACACGGCGGCCGGCAAGACGAAGCAGGTGTTTGCCGCCAGGGAAGTGATCCTTGCGGGCGGCGCGTTCAACACTCCGCAGGTGTTGCTGCTCTCCGGCATCGGACCTCGTGAGGGCATCGAGAAGCAGGGGCTCACGTGCGTCGAGGATCTTCCCGGGGTTGGCAAGAACCTCCAGGATCGCTACGAAGTGGCCGTCGTCAATCGGATGAAGTTTCCCGCGTGGAAACCGATCGAGGGCGCGACGTTCACGCGCGCTGATCCGCAATACAAGACCTGGGCCGACCACAAGAGCGGTGTCTACGACACCAACGGCGCCGTGCTTTCCGTCGTCGCACGCTCGGGACCGGCGGCGTTCTCGCCAGACTTGTTCCTCATTTCCGTGATCGGCCGCTTCGAAGGGTACTTCCCTGGTTACTCGTCGCTGCTTGCGCAGAATCCGAACTGCCTGACCTGGGTCGTGCTCAAGGCGCACACCAACAATACCGGCGGGGAAGTCACGCTGGCGTCGAAGGACCCGCGCGTGCCGCCGTCGATCAACTTTCACTACTTCGACGAGGGCACCGATGCCCGCAAGCAGGACCTGAAAGCCGTCGCGTCGGGCGTCGCTCTGGCGCGCAAGCTCTCCGCGGGCCTGAAGAAGGACGGCTTGATCGAGAAAGAAGAAACGCCAGGGGATGACGTGACCGGCGACACGCTACTGGAGTTCATCGAGAACCAGGCATGGGGGCACCATGCGTCGGGCACCTGCCGCATCGGCCGGCGTGAAGATGGCGGCGTGCTCTCGACCAACTTCGAAGTCCACGGCATCAAGGGGCTTCGTGTCGTCGATGCGTCGGTCTTCCCGCGCATTCCGGGGTTCTTCCTTGCGAGCGCCGTGTACATGATCGGCGAGAAGGCGGCCGAGGTGATTACCGCGACCGCCACCCAGGCACCCGCGCTCGGCCCGGTCAACCCATTCGTGCCCTGAGCGCGACCTCCGGGGTAATGAGTGCGCGCCACGCCTGCGCGAGGCGGCGACCCATCAGGCGTGCGGCGAGACGATCACCACCGACGATGTACTGATCGTTGTCGACGGCCAGGAGCACGGCGGAGCCACTCTCGGCGCAAGGGGTTGCCGCGACAATCTATGATTGCCGAAACGATTCTCGAAACAACTGCTCCTCGATGGCCCGGGCCGAGGTGACAGAGGCGGCGAGCGCCAGCCCGTGCGCGTGTTCCGCGAGTTCCGGATCGATCGACGACGCATCCAGGACGGCGACGAGTCTCCCGCGCGCATCGAAGATGGGTGCGCCGGCACAACGGAGGATGTGATGCAACTTGAGCGGCAGCGACACCCGGTCGGAACCGACCGGCGCGCCAGAAGACAGGTTTCACTTCGGCCGTGTTCAACGAGGGAAGACGGCGACCCAACAGTGGTCATGGCGCTCACCGACAACTTCTGACGCATGAGCCTCCTCGCCATCTTCGTCGCGCTAGTTTTCCTGCACAGTCTGGTTTCCCGCCGGCTGGAACGGACGGTCGTGACCTCGCCCATCATGTTCACCACCGCGGGGATATTGACCCCGCTTTTCCTGCCGGGGTTGCAGGATCAACTCGTCGAGCAAAGAGCATTTCTTCATCTGGCAGAGATTGGCTTGGTACTGCTGTTGTTCACCGACGCCAGCCGTACCGAACTGAACGTGCTGAAGAACATTCGCGCCCTGCCCGCCCGCCTTTTAAGTACGGGCATGTTGCTCACCATTCTGCTGGGCGCGCTCGCCGCCCTCCTCGTCTTTCAGAACCTTTCGGTTTGGGAAGCCGGAATTCTGGCGGCGATTCTCGCGCCGACTGACGCGGGGCTCGGCCAGGTCGTCGTCAATAGCCCGCGCGTGCCGATGAAAATCCGTCAGGCCCTCAATGTGGAAGCCGGGTTGAACGACGGATTGTCCGTGCCGTTCCTCTTGTTCTTCGTCGCGCTGGCCGTCGGCGGCACAACGGGCGAGGCCGCCAGCCTGACACAATTCATCGGCGAACAACTTGGTTACGGCGTCCTCGTCGGCGCGGGTCTTGGCGGCTTGGGCGGCTGGTTGCTGGGCGCGGCGCACCGCCGCGCGTGGCTGGCGGATTCGTGGCGACAACTCGGCGTCGTGGCGCTGCCGTTGCTGTGCCTGCTGGCGTCCGAAGCCCTCGGAGCGAGCATGTTCATCGCGGCGTTCGTGGCAGGACTGGCGGTGCAGCCCGGCTTCAAGGACGCCGGTAAACATAGCGTCGAATTCACCGAGGAATGGGGCCAGCTTTTCAACCTTGCCGTCTTCTTCATGTTCGGCATGTTCGTGGCGCGGGCGGCAACGCAGTTCAACGTGCAGCACGCGCTCTACGCGGTGTTGAGCCTCACCGTCGTGCGCATGTTGCCGGTCGCCATCGCGCTCATCGGCACACGATTGTGCCTCGCCACCGTGCTGTTCATCGGCTGGTTCGGCCCACGTGGTCTCGCGTCGATCGTGCTGGGACTGGTTTACCTGGAACAGGAAACGCAGCAACCCGGCGAACCCACCATCCGGCTCGCGGTGATGTTGACGGTGCTGTGCAGCATCTTTGCGCATGGCTTGAGCGCGATGCCGGGCATGGACATTTACGCGCGAAAGATCAGCAACCTTGCACCCGACGCGCCCGAGTTGGAAGGCTTCTCTTCATCCGACTCGATCCGCGGATTGTGATGGATTTCCTGGAGCATGAATTTCGTCGGCTCATTTTGGTCGTGTGTGCGAACGCGAGCCGTAAATCGTGCTCACCACCGCGAAGACAAGACCGGCAGACAGTCCGCACATCAGGATGCCGGTCAACCCCTCGATCGGGCCGAGGAGTCGCCACGGTTTCGGCAGCACCAGATCGCCATAGCCGACCGTCGTATAGGTGACTCCGGCAAAGTAGAACGCCGACTCGGCGTCGGGCAGGCAGCGCTGCCAGAAATAGAACAACCCCCAGACCGAGATTTCTACCAGATGTATCAGGATCAGCCACCACGTCAGGCCGATCAGTAGTCTCGTGACGGGCCAAAAGCGCGTCGGCGGCTGGGCGTGAGATTTCATCAAGGCCCGCAACAAAACGGCGAGACCGGTGGCATGCACGGCCACGGTGACTGCAACGAGAGCACTAGCGATGAGGATTATTGAGAACATGACCAGCTCACGATAAGCCGTATTCGGGGCTTCCGGCCGGTCGCGTCGACTCGGATCTCGAGCGACCTCGATCTCACCGGCGATGACGGCATCGCCGGGATCTCCGACGACCGGGGAAGCGGGTTCGAGGGCGTCTGCCTGTCAGACCGATCAGCGCGTAGCACGCGTCAGGCCCCGCTAGCAACGCGCACGCGAGCGGCGAAGCGTGAAGCTGGCTAAGCGCGGTAGCAAGGAAGGCTAGCAGCCGGACGGGGAGAATCTCGCACCTCTGCGGCGTTTTTCCGCACGGCTCGGGGGACGGAAGATCGTTCTCGCGTTCTGGCCGGCCTCATTCCGCGCGAAAACCAGCGGTACTGCCCTTGCTCAAAGCTCGGCGTGAGCCGGAGCACGAAGCTCAAGGAAGCCATCAAAGCGGGCCTCGCGTTCGCCGCGGTCTTCGGCATCGCGATGCAGCTCGGCTGGATGAACCCGTACTGGGCAGGCTGGGCCGTGGCCGTCATCGCGCTGCCCACTGCGGGCGACGCGATTCGGAAGGGCACCCTGCGGGTGGTGGGCACGATCCCCGGATGCCTGGCCGCCCTCGTCATCCAGGCCCTGGCGCCGCAGGAGCGCTGGCTGTTCATGTTCCTCACGTGCGCTTGGGTGTTCATCACCAGCTACCTGATGGTCAGCCGGCAGAAGGATTCCTACCTGTGGACGATGGCGTGCTACGTGTGCCTGATCATCCTCCTGTCCGACGTGGACTCGTCGGAGAACATGTTCGAGAGCGCGGTGTTTCGCACCGTCGAAACAGCGATGGGGGTGATCGTTTACACCCTCATCTCCATCTTCCTGTGGCCACAGACGAACCTCGGGGCGATCAAGCGGTCCAGTGTGGCCCTGGCATCAGCGCTGTGGGACGTCTCCCGCCTGGGCCGTGACACGCTGGTCGGTGAACGGAAGCCGGAGGGGCGCTTTCCGGAACTGCAGGGCAAGGTCGTGCAACACCTCGCGCAGTTCGCGAGGGCGCTGACCGCCGAAGGCTCGGAGAGCTACGAGGTGAGCGAGGTACGCCATACCTGGGAGCGGTTCCACAGCCCTGTCGACGGACTGGCTGGACACCGCAGGACGGTGGCAATCCGGCGTCGCCGAGTTCGCCCGCATCGACCTGCGCGCGGTGCTCCCGGGGCTGTCGGCGTATTTTGCGGCACTCGATGCGAACTTCGCCGCGCTCTCCGACGTGTTAGCCGGTCGTTCGACGGAGGCGCCCGCGCCAGCCGGCGAGACTCGAGGTCGATCCGGCGGCGCTGACGCAGTTGTCCGCCTTCGATCGCGCCGCGGTGGAAGTCGCGCGCGTGGAGATGCAGCGCATCGGCGAACTGACAGCGGCATTGGTCGCCTGCGCGCGCGAACTGGCCGGAGGCGCCGTCAGCCGTGAAGCGGCGCGCGCGTTGCCGAGCACCGGACACGCGAACCGTTCGACGTGGCTGCCGGTGCCCGACGGGGATCACGTGCGGCGCGCCGCGTTCGTGGCGGCGACCACGGGCGTCGGCTTCCTGATCTGGATTCTGTTCGACCCGCCCGGCCACTCGGCCTGGTTCCAGGTGTCGGGCACGATCGCGCTGCTCGTCGCGGGCGCCCCGCAAGCGCGGGCGAGCAAGTTCATTGCCCCAGTCGCGGTGACCTCCGCGATCTGCCTGGCGATCTACGTCCTCGTCATGCCGCAGTTGTCCAGTTTCCTCGGGCTCGGGACGTTGCTGTTCCTGTGCATGTTCCTCGTCTGCTATTTCTTCACGGGCATGCCGAGGTTGTTCTGCAACATGGCCATCCTGAACATGCTGCAGATTCAGAACCAGCAGGTCTACAGCTTCTACGCGATGGTCAACGTCTTCCTCTTCCTCGTGATGGCCTTCACGTTCCTGTTCGTGATGTCCTACATGTTGGGATCGCCGCGCCCCGAGAAGGCCATGCTGCGGATGCTGGACCGCTTCTTCCGCAGCGCCGAGTTCCTGATCTCGCGTAGTGGCGCCGACACCTCCCGCGTGTCGCTCATCGACCGGTGGAGCATCGCGTTCCACGAGCGTCGGCTGCAGTCGATGCCGCCCAAGCTCGCGGCGTGGGGCACGGCCATCGACCGCACGCAGTGTTCCGACACGACGCCCGACCACATCCGGGCCCTGGTCGTCAGCCTGCAGGCCCTGGTCCACCGCCTCGAACAGCTCATGGACGCGGCCGGATCCGGCACTGACGCGGCCCTCGTCCGCGACCTGCGGGGCGAGCTCGCGACCTGGCACGCGGGTCTCGAGGTTGTCTTCGGCAATTGGGCGCGTCACCCCGAGGCCGAGCCTGTCGCCGCGCTCGAGCAGCGGCTCGAGAGGCATCTGGTGCATCTGGAGACCCGCGTCGCGGAGGTCGTCAACAAGGGCGACCGCGATTTGAGTGCACACGCCGGCGAGCAATTCTTCCGGCTGCTCGGTGGCTACCGAGGCGTGTCGGAGGCGGCCCTCGCCTACGCCGGCGTGGCGCAGTCCATCAACTGGTCCCAATGGCGGGAGGAGTGGTTCTCATGACGGGCGTCCCCCGTGAGCTGACCATCGGCGGCGTGTTCCTGCCGCCCATGCTGGTCGCCGCGATGATCGGCGTGTCGCTGGCGTTCCTGACGGCCAGGCTGCTCAATCGCTACCGATTGTCCCGCTACCTCTTTTATCCACCGCTCGTCTTCGTCGCGCTGGCCGTGCTGTACACGGTGGCGGTGGGCTACATGCTCGTTCCCTTCTAATCAGGAGCCTGTGACACCATGAAACCGATCATCAGGTACTTGGTCACTGGCGCGATCGTCCTTGCGGCGATTGCGGTCGGCGTCTAGAGGTGGCGTGTCTACCTCGAGAACCCCTGGACGCGGGACGGCCAGGTGCAGGCCAACGTGATTCAGATTGCGCCGCGCGTGTCGGGGCCGGTCGTCGCGCTGCCGATCCGCGACAACCAGTTCGTCCACGCCGGCGACGTGCTGTTCGAAATCGATCCCAGCACGTACCAAACCAGCCTCGACCAGGCGCGTGCCCAACTCGACCAAGCCGGCGGGAACATCGAGGCGTCCAGAAAGCAGGTGGAGTCGGCCCGGGCGAGCATCGAGGTGTCGCGCGCCACGATCAACCAGGCCCAGAGTATGACGGCGCAGCTCACGGCGGTCATCGCGAGGAACAAGGCCGAGTACGAGCGGCAGCAGGAAATGTTGCCCAAGAAGGCCACCTCGCAAAAA
The DNA here is from genome assembly GCA_963772955.1 of uncultured Acidobacteriota bacterium. GTDB lineage: Bacteria > Acidobacteriota > Vicinamibacteria > Vicinamibacterales > UBA2999 > Gp6-AA40. The sequence continues at coordinate 418,682 of CAVYZF010000005.1, forward strand.
GCCGTGGAACGCGCCCAGGCACTGTATGACGTCTCCGTGGAGGAGAAGAAGGTGGCGGAGTCGGGTAGCCTCCAGGCCGAGGCGAACCTACTCAAGTCCCAGGCGGCGCTGGCCGAAGCCCAGGCCAGGCTCGGCGCCCTTGGCGATGCGAATCCGCAGCTCCGGCTTGCACTCGCCGCCGTCAGGCTGGCGGAGCTGAACCTCGAGTTCACCAAAATGCGAGCGCCCACCGACGGATACATCGCCAATCTGCGACTGCGTGTTGGCAGTCACGTCGTGGCCAATCAGCCCAGCGTGGCGCTCGTCGATACGTCCAGCTACTGGGTGGACGGCTACTTCAAGGAGAACCAGGTCGGGGGCATCGCGTCGGGCGACCGCGTGGTGGTCACGCTCATGTCCTACCCGGATCGACCGCTGGAGGGCATCGTGGACAGCGTCGGTTGGGGCATCTCGCAGCAGGACGGCAGCACCGGAACCGATCTGCTGCCAAAGGTGAGTGCGACATTCGAGTGGATCCGGCTGGCGCAGCGGATTCCCGTGCGCGTGCACCTGGCCGACGTGCCGAAGGATATCCAACTGCGCGTGGGTACAACCTGTTCGGTGCTGGTCACGAAGAACAGCGAATCCGAAAGACCGACCGGGAACACCGGGTCTCGAACCCCGTGAGGGCCCAGGTGAAACGCATGAACCGGTTCGTCAGCCTCGTTGCCGCACTGGGGTGCCTGACCTCCGGGTGCGCCACCGTGGGACCGAACTACCGGCCCGCCACGGTTGACGTCGCGCCGAACTGGATGGATTTCGAAGACCCGAGTCTCGCGGCCACTTCACCAGTCGTGCCCCTCTGGTGGAAGGAGGCTTTCAAGGACCCGGTGCTCGACCAACTCGTCGACGATGCGATCGCCGGCAACCTCACCCTCCGTTCTGCCGCCCTGCGGGTGCTGCAGGCGCGACAGCAATTGCTGATCGTGGCGAACCTGCGCCTTCCCCAGCAGCAGTACCTCGCGGGAAGCGCGGCGGTGGTGGACCCTGGTCAATCGAGTGGCCCCCTCGGATCGTACGGTGCGACGTTCAACCTTAATTGGACACTCGATGTCTGGGGCCGCATCCGCCGCCAAGTCGAATCGGCATCGGCGGCCTACGACGCGACGCTATCCAGCTATGACGGGGTCGTGGTGCTGGTCGTCGGCCAGGTGGCGCAGACCTACCTGACGATCCGCACCACCGAGGAGCGACTCGCGGCCGCCAGGCAGAATCTGGCGTACCAGACCGAGAGCGTGCGCATCAGCGAGGCGAAATTCCAGGCCGGGGACATCAGCTCGCTCGACATCGAACAGGGCCTGACGCTCCTTTACAACACACAGGCGTCGATCGCGCTCCTGGAACAGTCGCTACAACAGTTGAAGGTCTCGCTGGCCATCCTCCTCGGCCTGCCGCCGCAGGATTTCACTGCGCGGCTGGGCCCGGCGAGACCGGTTCCGGTCGTGTCACCGCTGTTCGCAGTCGGCATGCCGCAGGACCTGATTCGCCGCCGGCCGGACATCCGCGTGGCGGAGCGTCGCGTGGCCGCGCAGAGCGCCCAAATCGGAGTGGCTGTCAGCGACCTCTACCCAACTCTCGGATTGACGGGGTCCATCGGGCCGACTGTCTCAACGGCTACGGAGGGCCAGAACTTCCTCGATCTCTTCAACGTGGCCAACGTCGGGTACACGCTCGGCGGGTTCGTGCACTGGAACCTGTTCAATTGGGGACGCATCCGTGAGAACGTACGTCTTCAGGACGCGGTCGTCCAGCAAGCGATCGAAGACTACCGGCAGATCGTGATTCAGGCGCAGGGCGAGGTCGAACTCGCCCTGATCGCGTACTTCAAGTCTCTCCAGCAGCAGGCCGCCTTGCAACAGGCGGCCGATGCGGCGCAACGGGCCGTTGACGTTTCGACGGAGCAGTATCAGGACGGCCAGGTGGACTACAACACCGTCGTCTCCACGCTGAGGGTCCTCGTCGGCCAACAAGATCAACTTGCCTCGATTCAGGGCGCCGTCGCCGTCAATCTCGTCGGGGTGTACCTCTCGCTCGGGGGCGGGTGGGAGGGCCGCCAGAGCGCGAACGCTGTCGATCTCATCCCCGAGAAGACCAAGGAAGAAATGCGAGCGCGGGGGGAATACTGGGGGTTCCCTCCGAAGGACAAGTGAAATCCATGCCCGATCGTCCTGTGAAGTCCTCCAAGCACGTGCTGGATCCGATCGATCGCACGTCGGAAGTGCTGTTCGGGCTGATCATGGTGCTGACGTACACGGGCTCGCTCAGCATCGCCCAGACGGGGCGCGACGATGTGCGCGTGATGCTCGTCGGCGCGGTGGGATGCAACCTGGCCTGGGGCATCATCGACGCGATTCTGTATCTGATGGGAAGCGCGGCCGAGAAACACGGACGCCTCACGACCTTCCTGGCCGTGCGCGCCGCCACCGACTCGCAGCAGGCCCAGCGCCTCATCGCGGACTCGCTGCCGCGGGATGTCGCGTCCATCCTGCAGCCCGAGGAGATCGAATCCATGCGCCTCCGGCTGGTGCAACTTCCCGAGCCGGCGCCCAGAGCACGCCTGGGCCCCGACGACTGGCTCGGCGCGGCAGCCGTGTTCCTGCTCGTGTTCGTGTCGACCTTCCCGGTGGTGCTCCCGTTCATCGTCATGACGCACGTGGCGCCAGCCATGCGCGTGTCGAACGCCATCGCCATTGCGCTGTTGTTCCTGGCCGGCTACACCTACGGACGCCAGACGAACTATCGCCCGGCATGGCTGGGCTGTTGGATGGTGGTGCTCGGTGCCGCGCTCGCCGGCCTGACGATGGCGCTGGGAGGGTGAAAGGCATGCGCACGGAGGACATCAATCGGCTCGAAGCCGAGGGGAGGCTACGATGAGTGGGGTCATCTTTGCGGCGATGTGGGGCGGGCTTGCGGCTGGATCGCTGCTGCTCGGAGCGGGACTGACGCTGCGCTGGACGCTGTCCGAACGCCTGACGGGGGCGATCATGGGTTTCGGGTCGGGCGCCCTCGTTTCGAGCATCGGCTATGAACTGGTGCCGGAATCGCTCGTTCACGGCGGCGGCCGCGGAATGATCTTCGCGTTCGCTGCGGGTGCGCTCGTATTCTTCGGCGCCGACTGGCTGATCGATCAGAGCGGCGGAGCCGAGCGCAAGAGCCTCGCGGGAAGCGAAGGCGGCGGGTCGGGCACGGCGATCTTCCTCGGAACGCTCCTCGACGGGGTTCCCGAATCGATGATTTTGGGCATGGGCCTCGCAACGGGGGGCGCGATCAGCATCGCGTTCCTCACGGCGGTCTTCGTCTCGAACGTGCCGGAAGGCGTCGCGGGAACGCGCTCGCTCGTCGCCTCGGGCCGGTCGGTGAAGCACGTGGCATTCATGTGGTTGAGCCTCGTGATCGCGTCGGCTGTCGCAGCGGGCGCAGGCTACGCGATCGTCGCGTCGATCCCGGCGGCCGACGGCCGGTACGCCAAGGCGTTCGCCGCGGGGGCGATACTGACGATGCTTTCCGACGTGATGATGCCGGAGGCCTTCGAGCACGGTGGCAAGATCGTGGGACTGCTCGCGACCCTCGGATTCCTGACGGCGGCGATTCTCTCGGTGATGGAGTAAGCAGATGACGGGAAACCCGCGCGTCTACCCACGGCATCGTCCGCCATTCTCGAGCGTGGCCACGATCGTTGCGCCGTGCGCGACGATCGACTGTCGCCGGTCCGCGTAACGACGGCCGCGGTGTCGAGGAGCCAGATGTCACCCTCGGTCACACGCCGTGAGAAGTACGCCTCTTGGTGGTGCCGCTCGGAAACCAGGGCGGCGGCAGCCGTTCTACATCCCGAGGAGCGAGTCGAGGTTGAACGTGAGCCCGATGTTGCCGCGGACGACGGTCTCGTCGATCAAATCCGTGCGGCTTGCCACTGTGAGTGACAGCGGCAGCTTCATCCCGGCGTCTTTGACCGGGAATGTCAGCTTGGCCTGACCCAGCCAGATCGTCTCGCGATCGTTCGTCGGCGCGACGACCGTTCCCTCTGCTCGTCCTGACAGGCTGAAGATGAGCGTTCGACCCTGACGGATTGAGCCAAGCGGGAAGTCCGCCTGTGCGGCGATCGCCCAAGACTTGAGACGCTCGGTGCCGTCCGGGATTGTGCCGTTCAATACCGTCAGCAACCCGTTTGCCGTCACGTCCATCTTGCCGTCGAGGGCGGACCATTCGTAGAGCCACTTGAACGTGGACTCGGTTGGCAGATCGACTGGTCGCGAGTTGACGTACTCGAGCGACATGACCGCGCCCTGGCCGGCAAGCTCGAGCAGCTCGTCACGACTGTCGAGCAACTTGCCGTAGGCCTCCATGTAGTCATCGAAGCTGTCCAGTTCCGCCGCCGTGAAGGGCACTTGCGTGGGGAGAAGCGCGAGCTGCTCGTTGAGTATTTTCATCAGCTGCTCGTCTGGTGCGGCATTGAGTGCCGCGACTGCTCCCGTGGCCCACTTCGTGAACGCAGCCTGATGCGCCGGCTGCCCCATCATCTTGGGGAAGTTCCCCTCAAACTGAAGAACCGCTTGATTGAGGCTGCGCGTTGATTGGGGCCCGGTTTTCGCGCTCGAGTAGAGCGCCTCGGCCCGAGCCTGAACTGAGGACTGTCAGGATCGCGGTGGTTGAGGATTTCGTACTTCACGCTGAACGCGGACAGTTGCTGTGGATCGCCTTCGAACACCGGAGCCTGGCTCTCGTCGGAGCCGCGACTCGCATCGAACTCGAGGCCGAACGCGAGACGCGACAGCGGTCCCGTCGGCGGCAGGCTGTTTGCGATCAACGAGTTGACGATGCCAACCGGGTTGCCCTTGAAGGAGATCGTGGTGCCGCTCTGACTCTTGGTGAGCGCGCCATTCTCGACGGCGAACGCGAGGATCTCAGGCACAGCTCCCTTTTCCGTGACCGATGTGCTGCCCGACGCCGAAGAGCCGCTGCCCAGTTGCTTGTCGACGCGTGCAGTTTCGACGACCTTCGCGAGCTCTCGTGCGACTGCCGGAGCGCTGGGCCGAGAGAACGCGATCGAGAGGAGATACAACTCGGGGTTCAGTCCTAAACTCACATTGGCTGGCAGTATCGGTGCCTTCTTCTGTTTCTGTGCGCGCACGGCGGCGAGCAGCACTTCCTTCTTGATCTCGAGCTGTGCCTGCACCGGGCTCTGCGCGCGCGCGCTCGATGCGATCGCCAGAGACACGACGAGCACGATAGACAACGGTCGGAAAAGTGTCTTCATGGTGTTCCCTACACGATGTCGAAGGTGAAGACGAACGCGCGCCTGGCTTCTTTCGGCGAGAATTGCGTGGCCGTCTGCGTGGCGGTGATTCCGCTCCCGCTTAACGACACGCTGAATGCCCCGCCGCCCTTCTTCTTGTCCGTGAACACGCCGCCAGCGGCCAGAAAAAATGGGTCGCTCTTGCTCTTATCGAGCTTGAAGCTTTCGTCCTCAAAGGGCTTGCCATTGAGAAGCAGGTCCACTTGGGCTTTGGACTTGGCGATCGTTACCGTGATGACCTCTCCGTCGTCACCGGCCAGATCTAACGGGTTGTCGTTGTGGATCTTCACACGTCCTCCTTGACGAGGCCTCTCAGCATCGGATACCGACACTTAAACGCGCTGTGCCGGGGATTCGAACAATGTGATTCTGCCCGATCCACGGTATTACTCTATGGTTCGCTTGTGTTGAGGCTACCAGCGTGGGCCTGCGGTGAAAGTCAGGCCCATCCCAATGGGAACGACGTTGCCGACAAGACCAACACAAGCGAGTTATGGAGTAGTCCGTATGCGGTTTCGTGTCCCCTGGTTGCTGACCATTTGCGCGTGCGGCGCGCGCGGTGCCTCGTTGCCGGCTCAGAGCGCCGCACTTCCCGCGACGCGAGTGATCCCCTACAAGGAACTCGCGGTGCCGGGCCGCGTGGACTCCGGCGTGCCGATGACGTGGACGCAGATCGATGGACGCCAGACGCTCGTCGCGTTCGCGTCGTGGGGTGGCATCCCTGAAAGAATGGCCGGTCCGGATGTCGAGCACCTCGAGGTCACCGGCGACGTGGTGATCGCGCCGCACCCTGGAGACGGGATTTGGTTCGAGAGCGTCATCGCCGATGAGAGCGACAGCGTGTGGTACGCGTACTACCACCATGAGCAGCCGGCGCACCCGTGCGGCCGCCCGGATCGATCGATTCCCCGGATCGGCGCCGCGGGTTCAGTGGTAAGTCATAACGAGGGAGAGAAGAAATGATGCGTCGAATTGCGCTGACGGGCGCTTATGCCTTGTTCGCGATCCTGGCTTGCTCACTGCAAGCGGCGGATCGTGCTGAGATCACGTTTGCGGATGCCCGGATCTTTCCAGAGAGCCTGACGTCGACGAAGGACGGCACGCTGTTCTTCGGCAGTCTTGGTCAGGATAGCGTCTATCGCGCCACGTCCTCATCATCGAAAGCCGAGGTCTGGATCCAGCCGAAGGCGAATGGCCTGTCCACGGTGCTCGGTGTGCTCGCCGACGAAGACTCAGGAACGTTGTGGGTGTGCGCGTCAGCCACTGGTGGGCGTAACGGCGCGCCCGTTGTCGGTGAGACCGCGCTCAAGGCGTTCAACTTGAAGACGGCCGCATTCAAGGCGAGCTACGCATTTCCCAACAACGGTCTGTGCAACGACATCGCCGTCGCGAAGGACGGAACCGTCTACGCGACCGACACCACGCAGGGACGCGTGCTGCGGCTCAAGAAAGGCGCCAAAGCGCTCGACGTGTGGGCGGCTGATCCGATGCTGCTTGCGACCGCTGACGGCATCGCGCTCCTCGCCGATGGTCAGGTCTACGTGAACTCGGTCGGACAGGGCACGCTGATGCGGATTCCGGTCAAGGCTGACGGATCGGCCGGGCCGATTGCGAAGCTCGAACCCTCGCGCCCGTTGCAAGGCCCGGATGGCATGCGCACTGTCGGCAGCAAGACGATGCTGCTCGTGGAAGGTGGCAGACTCGACGAGATCACCATCAATGGTGACAAGGCGGACGTGAAAGTGTTGAAAGAGGGACTGACGGGAATTACCGCCGTGACGCTGGCTGAGGGCACCGCGTACGTCGCGGAGGCGAAACTCAACCTCCGCAACGACGCGACAAAGGATCCGGGTTCGTTCCGCGCGCTCGGCGTGCCGTATAAGGCGCCGAAGTAAGAAGCCGCTGCAGTGAGAAACTCAGTGCTGCGCGGGCGCGGACGCCGGCGGCGGCGTCCTCGACGTGCAGCCGTCGCACGGCGCGAACGGCGTCAGGAAGAAGTTGTTCGGATCGGCGACGAGGGCGCCCTTCAGGTTGGGAGGAATCGGCACAGCGGTTCCTCCCTGCGACACGACCGTGAGCCCCGCGCTCTTCATCGTATCGACCATCGCGTCGAGGTTCTGCGCGCGCAACTGCAGTCGAGCCGCGCCGCGATCCTGGATGCGCATCTTCAACGGCGTACGTTCGACGCCTTTGAACTCGACGAACTCAATCCACAACGGTGACCCCTGGGCCTGCACGCGGCTGCGGCGAACCTCCGCCTTCGACAGCCCCGTCAACGCGCGGGTCGCTGTGTCTGAAGCGAACGGCGTCTCACCCTCGAGCTTGAATCCGAGCACGTCGCGATAGACCTTCGTCGTTCGCTCCATCTCGTTGACGCTGATCGACAGACGGACGTCGACGATGTTGCCGGTGGCCGCTGCGGCGGTCTCGGGCAGCGACGCGGGCTGCCTGATCTCGATGAACCGCTTGTCGATGTCGTTGATCAGCATCGCGCGCGACCCGTCGCTCATCGCCACCGGTGTTCCACCAGGCGTCACGATGGGAGCGTTCGCGTGCTTCACGCTGGCGAGCGCGGCGTCGATATCGCGCACAACGAGGACGAGCGTGGCGTTGCCGGGATCCTGGATGCGCAGCTGGTGCGTCTGGTGCGGGACGTTCTGGACCTCCATGACCTCGACGCTGAGCCGCGTGCCAGGTACCCGCGCGGACTGGTGGCGTTCCTTGGCGTCCGGGATGTCGAACATGGCGAAGAGCTGGGGATTGGATCGGTTGTACGGACGCTCGCCGGCCTCCGGCATTGCCGGCACATCCATGCCGAAGACGTCGTGATAGAAGGCGAGAGACCGATCCATGTTCTCCACGAACGAGGTGAAAGTGCCGGTGCCGACGATGGCCCCTGGCGCCGGCGCCTGTCCCCGCACCTCGGTATTTCCAAGCGCGATCAGACCGAAGGCGGCGGCTGCAACCAGTGCTCGTCTCACGAATCGAACCATGTGTCCTCCAGCCGGGTAGACCGGCTCTGTGCAGGTCACGATACTCGATTGCAGGCGGCAGGGCGTCAATCACCTAGACAGGGAACGACACGACCAACTCCCCCGAAAGTGGAGTATTCGCCCTTTGCACTACGTGTTTCAACGCAGGCCGTCCCCAACGGCCTCCCCGCGATATTCCGCGGCTCTCCTGCCATTGATTCGTCTCACTTCTTGAGATCGACGCTTTTACTGAGAGATCGCAGGCCGTCACAACTGAGATACTTGTCCGCCGCAGGTCTCAAAGTTGCACCAGGGATGAACAGAATCGGTGTAGCCATTGCGGGCGGCACCCATCCAGAGGCAAACAAAGTGTCAGAAATACGAGAGGCGGCTACGCGCGCGTCCTCCGGACGGTCATCGCTCGTTGAGAGCATGGCGACCCGAATGTTCGTGCGCAATCCCATCACCCAGAACCTAAAGGCGGTGACCGGCAGGGAGACCAGGCGGGTGACGCCGGGTGAGGACTCCTTCGTGCTGCTCCGCCTCGTGGCGGAATCGCTCCCGAACGGCGTACTCGTCGTCGATCACAACCGGGGGATCGTTCTGGCCAACCAGCAGATCGAACGGCAGTTCGACTACAGCCGGAACGATCTGCTCGGACAGTCAATCGACCTCCTGCTGCCGGATGCCGGCATCACAGAATCCAGTCCGACGATTGGACTCGAACACAAGCTCTCGGGCCGTCGTCGCGACGGGCTCGAGTTCCCGATTGCAGTCACGCTGAGCCCACTGAAGGTGGAGCAGGCTCTCTTCACGCTCGTGTCTGTCGTTGACCTGACGGAACGTCAGGTGCTGGAGCAGGCCGCGAGCCTGGCGCTCGATCGGAAAGTGGAGTTCGAGCGATTCATTGCGGAACTCTCGGTTCAGTTCATCAATCTGCCGGCCGATCAGGTGATCGAATCGATTCGCGACGCCGTCCGCCGGATCGGCGAGACGCTCGACGTGGATCGCTGCAGTTTCTTCAGGATCATCGAGGGCGAGCTTCCCGCAGGTCCGATCGCCTGGTGGGGCCGACATGGTGTCGCCGTTCCTGCCGCGGCGACGCCGTACAAAGATCGCCTGCCGTGGACGCGGGACACGATTCTCGAGGGGAACGAAGTGTCCTTCTCGTCGCTCGCCGCCGTCCCGAACGAGGTCGACCGCGGGAGCTACCGAAACCTTGATGTTCGGGCTGCCGTGACGGTGCCGATCGCCGTCTCCGGTCAGATCGTCGGCGCGCTCGATTTCACGATGCTCCACTGCGATCGTACGTGGACGGAGGAGACGCTGCACACGATGCGCGTCACCGCGGCCGTCCTCGGCAACATCCTGGCGCGCTGTGAGACCGACGAAACGCTTCGGCAGTCGATCCTGCAGATCGAGCACGCGCGCGACCGCATGAGGGTGGAAGGCCTGTATCTCAGGCGCGAGGTCCAGGAACGCGCCGGCACCGGCGTCATCATCGGCCAGAGCCAGGCCATCCGGAACGTGCTGGAGCTGGCACGGCAGGTGGCGGCGACCGATTCAACGGTCCTGCTGCTCGGGGAGACGGGCACCGGCAAAGAGCTCGTAGCCGAGTACATCCACGAGATGAGCGCGCGTCGCGGCCGGATCATGGTGCGGGTGAACTGCTCGGCGATCCCGAGCACGCTCATGGAGAGCGAGCTCTTCGGCCGCGAGAAGGGCGCCTTCACCGGCGCACTCGCGCGCCAGATCGGGCGCTTCGAGCTGGCCGATCATTCGACGATTTTCCTCGACGAGATCGGTGAGCTGCCCCAGGACGTGCAAGTGAAGCTTCTGCGCGTCCTCGAGGAGCGGCAGATCGAGCGCCTCGGCAGCCCCAAGGGCGTTCACGTCGACGTGCGCATCATCGCGGCGACGCACCGCAATCTCGAGAAGCGGATCGCTGAAGGCAGCTTCCGCGAGGACCTGTTCTATCGGCTCAATGTCTTCCCGATCCAGGTGCCGCCGCTCAAAGATCGCATCGAGGACATTCCGCTGCTCGTGTGGCGGTTCGTTGACGAATTCTCGAAGGCGTTCGGCAAACGCATCGAAGGGATTTCGCGCGAAGACATGGCGGTGCTGCAACGGTATTCGTGGCCGGGCAACATCCGCGAGCTGCGCAACGTCGTCGAGCGTGCCATGATCGTGTCGACGGGCACGCAGCTCTCGATTCCGCTGCCGGCCGTTGCGCACCCGGCAGGGAAGCGCAGCCTGAAGTTGAACGATGTGGAGAGGGAGCACATTCTGAGCGTGCTCGATAGCTCCGGATGGCGCATTCGTGGCGGTGCCGGAGCCGCCTCGCTCCTGGGCCTCAAGCCGACGACGCTCGAAGCGCGAATGGCCAAGCTCGGACTCACGCGGCCGAAGCGCGCGTAGCGCGTTTGTAGCGGCGGGCCTTCAAGGCCCGCCGGCTCCTTCCGGGCGCGTCTGAAGACGCGCCTCTACCTTGCCCCTCAACGGATCACGATCCCCCCGCCAACCGACCAGAAGTTCCCCATGACATTCTCGACCTTCTGGGTCGATCCCTGTAGATCACCCAGCGCCGCGACGTGCTGCGAGCCGAACACCTGCATGCCGAACCGCCGCCCGAAGCGCCACTCCCAGCCCCCTCCGACTTCAAGGGCAAACGCCTTGGACGTGAACGACGTCGACGTGTCGGTATCGACGATCCAGTTCCTCACGAAGGCCATTCCGCTGCTCAGTCGAATGAAGAATCCCGAGGACCCCCAAGGGCGGAATTGAAAGGTGCCCATGACGTACGTCGTGTTAATCGGCTCGCCAGCTGCCGACGATGAGGGCACCCAGAAGAGTTGGCCGCCGATGTCAGTGCGCGGCGTCAGCGGGGTTCCGACGATCGCCAGGACTCCGCCGTCATGAATGTACGTGTCGGCGGGGCAGTCGGTGCAGTCGCCGAGTAGTGTCGTGCTCGATCCCCCGACCACGATCCAGGGCTGCCAGCCTGTGGACGGTGAAGATGGGGCAGTCTGCGCCGCCGCCACACCGGATGACAGCAGGAGCAGGAGGCAGATCCGCAACACAGGCAGGACAGCGCGTTTCGTCATGAGATTGTCCACGTCATAAAGACCCTGTACTGCGGGAAGTGGTAGTCGGCCTCGCCGGCGTCGTCAGCGTAGTACGTCTTGCGTTTGAAGAACTCCGTTGATCCTCCCACTCCCCATGCTCCTTTGATCGGCCACGTCACATCGAGACGGGCGCGTTGGAGCACGTGATTGGCTCGAACGCCGTCGAGGACATGCAGGTGGTGCAACTCATACCCGAACGCCACGAAATTCGTGTTGCCACGCCGGAGAATGAAGTTGGCCAGGAGGTTTCCTCCAGGCCCGTAGTCGTAGTAGCGGGGGCCCGTCGACACGCCTTGCCCGGCGTCAGGCGGCGGTTCCTCTGGCAGGATGCCAGTCAACGGAATCGAATCGACAGCGCCGAGTACCGTCACGCCTCCGCCGCCTACGGCGATCAGCGACAGATTCGAGGTCAGGCGCTTCTCACCAATGAACATGCCCTCGAAGGCCTGGGCGCCGAATCGATACGCCGGGTTGTTGTTGAACTGATAGGCCTGCGCAATCGTGAAGAGTGTCCTTTTGAGCTGCTTGCTGTAGAGGCGTCCGCGGACGCGCGCCTCGCTGAACGCGCTGCCACCGCCGAAGCTCAATCGGACGGCGAAGGCATCGTAGGGCGTGTGGCTTTCGTCATGCAGGACGTCGCCATACAAAAGATCAGTCTCGAAGAACCCGTAGGTGTTCGACTCGACCGCCTCGGTATTCGAGCCTCGCCACAGCAGGCCAAACTGCGCGGTGGCAGTGAGCGACGACGGCACCATGTCGGGCGGCTTGTCCACGACTCGTCCAGCATCGCCGGACATGAATCGCATGAGTCCGCTCATCGGATCCAGCGCCGTCGCCCCGATTTCGCTCCACATGCGCGACTTGCCGGTCGCGTGCGTGTTGCGGACCAGCCATGCCGTGCGATGGAACATCTCGCCGAGCGCGATGCCGCCGAGCGTGGTGTTGATGAAGTCGTTGAGCGAGGCCTGATTCGTCTCGCCGAAGTACTCCCACGTGCTGCTGCCGAACGCGGTGAGACCCGCTGACTCCCAGAAGTTCATGCCGTTGGAGCGGCCGGTCGTGAAGTAGTTGTTGCCTTGGTATGGGTGGCCGATCTGGTTGACGGCGAAGTCGTCGAGGTCCCATTCCCAACCGCGCTTCATGTTCGTCCACCAGGTCTCCGGTGTGATCTTGGCCGTGTCCTGTCCGCGAATCAGGTTGGCGAGCTCGTACATGCCGTTGACCGCGGTGGCCCACAGGAACGCCGAGCCGATGCGGCGCGGCGGGCAACCCGGGCACGCGCGACCTTCGGCGTCGAGAGGCGGCAGCGTTGTTGGAAGCTGAAACAAGGGCGGTGGCGGCGTTGGCGGTATTTCGGCCCGGGCCACGTCACCCACGGGCGACTCGGGCTGTGCGTCTCCGGTCTCGTTGGGGACATCCAGCGACTGCGCCAGTGCGACGGGACTTCCACAGAGAGCAAAGACGGCGGCGATGACGGCGATGGGGCCGACGGAGATTGCCATGCTCCGCTCGCTAGCAGGCCATGTGCCACGGAATATCGAGGGTGAATGTGCAGTGGAACGTGGCCGACGACAACATTTGCGGCGTGATCTTTCGTCGCACGACTCCGACACGACGGAGGCACTCCATTATCTCGGAGAGACAACCGGCTCGCACGCTTCGTGGAATCCGCGGGACTTGGAGGCGAACGACTCGGATTCGCATCCGCCAGCAACGGAAGTCGCGCGCCGAGTCCGTGGCACGCGACATGCTCCTTGCACCGTCAGCGCCGGGTGTCACGCCGATGTCGCAGTGCGACCGTGTCGTGTTCGATCAGGCCCGGAAGGAGAGAGTGATGAAGAGACTGTTCGTGCTCCCGCTGGTGCTGTTCCTGGCCGGCGCGAGCAATGCCCTTGCACAGGACGTTCGATACAACTTCGCGAAGGACACCAATTTCGCGACGTTCAAGACGTACAAGTGGGTCCCGATCAAAGGTGCCGAGCCTCTCAGCGATCTCGTCGACGGACAGATCAAGGGCGCCATCGACCTCGAACTTGCCACCAAAGGCCTAAAGCGTACGGAGGCCGACACTGCGGACTTGCTTATCGGGTACCAGGCCGCAGTCAGCACCGAGAAACAGTACACATCGTTCGACACCGGCTACGGCTACGGCCCAGGCTGGTACGGTGCCGGTTGGTACGGCGGTGGTGGCATGAGCACGACGACCGGAACCACCTCCACGATCTACGTCGGTCAGCTTGCGCTGGACATGTACGTGCCGGCTCAGAAGGCCTTGGTCTGGCGCGGCACGGCGGCCAAGACACTCGACACCAAGGCGAAGCCGGAGAAGCAGCAGAAGAATCTCGCGAAAGCCGTTGCCAAGCTGCTGAAGAACTACCCGCCGCCCGTGAAGAAGTAGCGTGACACGTGCGGCACATGCGGTTTCGCGATCTGACGCCACGGTTCTGAGGGCGCGGATCGCGACCGCCGCCGCGGTCACCATGCCGGATCAGACTCCCGGAGCATTCACCTGCCGCGACCGATCTCGCGTCGACGCGCGCGGCGCCGTCGTCGATGACGACCATCGCGTCGGGCGCGGACTCCAGCACGCTTCGCACGAGCTCCGGCGACAGCAGCCTATCGAGTTGAGGTTCAGCGCAGAGGTCATCTCTCGACGATCCGGAGGTGTGAGGCCGCAGCCACCGCGCGTTCGTGACCGGCTGCGAGGACATCGCACGGCAGAGGGTCGGTGGCCGCATCCGGCATCGAGAGAATCAGTGTCGTTCCAGTGGTGCGAATCACGGAACGTTCGATCACGTTGCGCAACTCACGGATGTTTCCCGGCCATGGATAGCGCAGCAGTTCTTCGAGCGATCGCCTGGAGAGCGCGTCGATTCGCTTGCCGCACTTCTCGGAGAACTCGTCGATGAACTGCCACGCGAGGACAGGGATGTCTTCAATCCGCTTCCGAAGCGGAGGCAGGACGATGGGGAAGACGTTGAGCCGATAGAAGAGGTCTTCGCGGAACGTGCCCGCGCGAATGGCACTTTCGAGATTTCGGTTGGTAGCCGCGATGATGCGGAAATCGACCGCGATGGACGTCGTGCCTCCGAGCCGTTCGATCACCCGGCTCTCGAGGACGCGCAGCAGTTTGACCTGCATGTCCGGCGACAGTTCTCCGATCTCGTCGAGAAAGAGCGTCGACTGGTGGGCAGCCTCGAAGCGACCAATCTGCCGCGTGGTCGCGCCCGTATACGCGCCGCGCTCACGACCGAACAACTCGCTTTCGATGAGCCCGCTCGGAATCGCCGAGCAGTTCACGCGGATCATCTCGCGCCTGTGGCGCGGGCTGAGCGCATGAATCGCGTCCGCGAACACCTCTTTCCCCACGCCCGTCTCGCCGAGCAGCAGGACAGTCGAGGGCATTGATGCGACCAGCTCCACTTGTGCCATCGCGCGCTGGACGTCGCGGCATTTCGACCTTAGACGCGCGCCGTGCCGGGCCCTGGCAGGCGGGACTGTCAACACGTTCCATCCGCAGTTCGCGAAGCTCCCCGAGCGCGTGTTGCAGTGCGTCGGCCGTGCTCGCTCGTGCGAGAGCCTGGCCGAAGACTCCGGCCATGAGTCGCATCTGTGCGAGCAGATCGGAGGGCCATTGAGTTGGGGTTTTCGAGCCCAGCACCAGGGCACGTGACCCGGCAGGAGTAGCGGCGGTGGCGACTGGGACAAACGCAGCCGAGTACAGGCCACTTCGGAGCAACGTGGCGCGAGCGGCCGAGTCATGAATCTCGCCGACACGCGTGTAAGAGAAGCCCTCGCCGGCCTCCAGCTTCGACGCGACGGAGGGTATTGACGCCAACTCCTCCTGCCAGAGGAAGGCGCGATCGAGCCCGAGCGCTGTTGCGGTGTCGGCGAGACCTTCCGCGATCGCGTTCTCCAGCGTCTCGCACCGAGCCGTCGCCAATCGTGTGGCGAGGGCAACGACGAGCCGATCGATTTCCGTCCGGATTCCGAGCATAGCCATCGAGACACAACGTAGTCTCGAGTGCTGGCCAAGCGGAACTGGTCGATCTGACAGAGCGCGGGTGTCAAAAGTGACAGGCGCTACATTGTCACCATTCCAGTCGCGCGCCGATCCGTAGGATGCGAGGACCGGTGATCGTCGTCGGCCTCAGCCACGAAGCGCCCGAACTGGCGGTGACTGCCTGCTCCGCGTTCGTGTTGAAAAGGTTGTACAGGTCGAAGAAGCCCATGACGCGGGCACGGGCGATCACAAACGTCTTCTCCGTTCGCAGGTCCACCAGCGCGATCGTGGGCGTTCGTTCGGTGCCGACCATATCCGTCTTGATCGTGGCGTTGCCGTAGTTGAGCGTACGAACGAAGGTGCGCGCGAACGGTGTCCCGGACTGCGAGCGGACGACCGGAACGACGCGAAGGTCCATAGGCAGATGTACCGCGGCGTGCAGCTTGGCCTGCCAGGTCGTAAACCGATTCTGATTCCTCACGGTGCTGACGAGCGCGTTCGGCGTAAAGTCGTTGCCGGTTCCGAGGGCGGCCTCGTGACTCCAGGTCTCGGTGAAGCTCGCGAGGAAGGTCCAGCGGTCACTTTGTCGCTTCGTCGCCGTGACTTCCCAGGTGTAGTAGTCGCTGTCGCTGTCCGGCAGCGTCGTCGTCACGTTGACGGGCGTGAAGCCCAGCGAGCTGTCTGCCAGGTCGAAGGCCGTCAGCGTCGCACCATCGTCCGCCGAGCCTGACACGCCGTCCGGCCCCGGATCGACAACCGTGATTGGCCGTGAATAGGCACTCAGCGGCCGATTGAGATTGATCGTCCCGTACGTGTCGCGTTTCGCGTTGAACACAAAGCCCGTGCGCAGGGCAACGTCCCTCGCCAATTCGCGCTCGACGTATGCGGTCGCCTGTTCGACGCGCGTGTTCGAAATGTCGGGATCGAGCCGGGTGGACGCGCTGCCGCCAGCGGAGGAGATGAGCGACCCCTCCTCCCCGAGGTCCCATCGGCCGTTTCCGTTGGCGTCGTCGGTCCAGCGATATGTGCGCGACCAGCCCTGAGGATTCGGATTGAAGGCCGCGGTGAAGTTGGAGCCGGGGTAGAGCCAGAACCTGCCATAGTGCAGCTTCAGCACTGTCCTGCCGTCACCGGTGAGATCGGCGCTCAGTCCCAGGCGCGGCCCCCAGTTGTTGAACGTGAGCACGGGCTTCATGGCCGTGAAGTGCTCGCCGGCAGGGCCTTGCTGCTCGGGCAGACCGGCTTGATACTGATCCAGGCGGACACCGAGCGACAGTGTCAGCCGCCGATTGAGGCGCCAGGTGTCATCCACGTATCCGGACGACGTCACCAACTCATTCCTGGACACGTTCGTCCCCAGCACTACTTGTACTTGCGAAGGCGCGCCATTGTTTAACGTGGAGACGCAGTTGCAGGGGTTCCCGTAGCCGAGGAACGGCGCGTCGAGGTGGTCGAGCATGTATTCACCTCCAACGCGGAACGTATGGTCTCCGCCCCAGCCGTCCTTCGCGATGCTCATGGACCCGTTGACCTGCGGACGTCTGATCGTTCGTTCCGATGATGAAGAACCGCCCTCGACCGTGTTCTCGCCGGTGTCCGCAGTGCGCGGAGCTGTGCTCTTGAAGCCCAGACTGGCGCGGGATGAGTAGCCGCCTCCCCGCACCTCGACATACACGGCGCTCGTCAACGCCGCGTTGTACTCAGCCTTCCAGACGCTCACCGGGAACGCGATGCTCTGAAGGGCATCGCTCGTTTGGATCGGCGGGTTCAGGGTGGCCAGAAAGTAATTCGATTGCGAGAACCTTTCGTGCTGTAGGTACCCGACGAGTGTCTGTCCAGGCCAAAGGGCCAGGGTCAGCTTCCCCGTGCCGACACCGCCCTTGAGCGTCGCACTGTCGTCGAGGAGCCAGGCGTACCGCTGCGCGACCTCGGTGTTTCGGTAAGCGGCATACCACCACGCTCGGTCCTTCTTCAGATATCCACCGACATCGACGTTGAGGTCGCGAAAGCGCTCCAGCCGATTCACGTCCCGTGCTTCGAGACCGGGCCCGCCCGAGACCCCGCGGGCGATCTGACTGTTGTCGATATTGGTGGCTTGCCACGCTTCATCCTGAACGTCAGCGTAGAGGCTGCCACTATAGGTGTTCCCGCCTGCTTTGCTGACGTACTGTGTCAGCGTGCCGGGTGCAGGCATCGCTGCCGAATTGCCGACGGCCTTCACGGCGATCTCTGCGAAGGAACCGAAGTCCGAGAAATAGTTGTCGTTCGCTCCGTTGGCCCCGCCCACCCGGATCCCTTCGACTTCGTTGCGATTCATGCCGCTGATCGCTCGGAGGCCGTAGACGGTGTACTCCTGCAGGCTGAGCGCGTTGTTCCCTCCCACGTCAGGCCTCGCCATCGCCAGGCCTGGAGTGCTCCCGAACACGGCAAAGATGTCGCGCGCACCCGGCAGCGTGGCGAGCGTGTTGCGGTCGAAGTGCGTGGTGATCTCGGTGGCCGCAAGGTCGACGACAGGGGCGCCTCTGACGACAATACGCTCGCTGACATCACCGGGCCTGAGCTCGGCGTCCACCGAGGCAGTGAAGCCGAGGCCCACGTAGATTCCGTCGCGCACGACTGTCGCGAAATTCACGAGCTCAAACACGAGTGCGTAAGCGCCGGGCGGCACTCCCGAGAAGCGGTATGCGCCTGCCTCGTTCGTGACAGTTGTCTGAGTGGTCAGGAGTGACGGCCCGGAAAGGCTGACCAGCACGCCCGGCACCACGGCCTTCGAGCCGTCGGTGACGATGCCGTTGATCGCGCCCGTTGTTGCCGTGATGGTCTGCGCGGCGGCGGGCACCGACATGCCGATGAGCATCGCCCACAGGACAAGACCGGCGCGCACCAGTCCCGTCCGCAGAACGCGGTAGGAAGAAGGAAGAACTGTCACGGCGACCCAGCCAATATACCGCCGGACCAGACCTGAAATTCCGTCGTGTGTGTGGAAGGTTCCTGACAGTGTCTACCTGTCAGAATGTCGAGTAGTAAAGAGAGTCACGAACACGTACAGTCGTCGTCGATGTATCGACCGCGCGTACTGGTGGCCGACGACCATCAGGCCATCCTCGACCTCGTGAGCCATCAGCTCGCCGACGAATTCGAGGTCATCGCTACGCTACAGGACGGCCAGGCGGCATTCGACGAGACGCTCGTCCGCAAACCCGACGCCGTGGTGCTCGACATCACGATGCCTCGCATGAGCGGTATCGAAGTGGCGAACCGGCTGTCGGCTCTGCCGAATCCCCCACGGATTGTGTTTCTGACGGCAATCGAGGATCCAGACTTCATGCACGCGGCGGAAGATGCGGGCGCGTCGGGATACGTGCTCAAGCGCAACCTGCTCACGCACCTCGTCGGGGCACTACAGCACGCGCTGCGTGCGTAGGTTGAAGTACTCGTCCATCATGAACCACATGTACTTCACGCCGGCGTGGATGTTGGCATCGATCTGGTGATGTCTCCGACATTGAGGTCCTTCCCGGTTGGCGGCATGACCTGCATCACGCCAATCGCGCCAACGGGACTCTTGACACTCTGGTCGAGCGTTGACTCCTGGTAGCCTTGCGCCGCCATCAGCAGGTAGTCGATGTTGTATTGCTCCTGTTCTTGAACAGATCGACGATCGCTTTCAACTTCAGGCGCTCACTCTCCGCCGCGGCATTCTTCGCATACTTCGTGCTCTCGAGATAGCGACGTTCGATCACATTCCGAAATGCGTTACCCTCACCGTCCTTCTTGATCCACGCGTTGACGACCTCTCCGAGCTGGCCCGGTGACCACCACTTCGCTCACGTTGGTGGGCGTTGGCTCCGAGAAACGAGTCTCTCAAGCTCGGGCCTGACGGTCACCATAGCCGCGACCATGTCCACCTTGCCGCTCGAGAGGGCGGGGTACAGCTGATCACGCGACATCGGCACGATCACCACGTGCACCTTGAGTTTGCCGGTCTTCAAGTCGGCGTTCAGATCGTTCTCGAATGACTTCAGGACTTGTACGTGATCCCGCGCTTCTGCCCCTCGTCGATGAAGTAGTGCGTGCGGTTGAACGTCACGGCCACGCGAATGGCGCGACGCTTGACCATGGCGTCAAAGTCTTCGGTGAACGGCTTGTCCAACACGAGCTGCACGGCGTCTGGAAGGGCATCGGAGAGCAGCAAGGCCACCAGCCCCGTCGCAATCATGAGAGCGCGAATCCACGCGCCCCTGATGAGGGATCCGGCATCCGGTGGCCGTCCTTGCTCGAACTGAAAGAACTTGTAGATCGTGAAGCCGAACGAAATGAGCGATGTCGCCGTCCGGACCCAGGCCATCAGCGTCCGCTCGTGCGCGAGGCGCGTGCGATCGACCGCGAGCCTCGTGGCGACATCCAATCGGACTGCGTTCGGGCTCGAAATGAATTCTTCCACGGCCTAAGCGACTCCAGCGATTCGCTCGATCAGCGACTATGCAGTTTCGGCATGACACAGTGCCGGGATCGAGCGCTGTGAGATGTGCAGTTCGCGACTGGAAGAACTGACAGCAGACACGGCCCGTCGTCTCGCATACAACCGCTCATGAAGATGAGCGTGTTCACCGGCCCAATGCCCCCTGTAACAGAGGGATTCTCTCGGCTGAGAAATGCCTTGCCGAAACTGCATAGCCGCCCTGGCGACGGACTACTACTCTGACAACCGACATGAAGCCAGGACGTCGGAGGCCGCTTGTGAGCAGGACGCGAAGACGATGACGAGCTCAGTGACTCACTTCGAGATTTATGCCGAGAAGCCGGCGAAGCTGGCGGAGTTCTACGAGACCTTGCTCGGGTGGCAGATCGAAAAAGCGCCCGGCATCGACTACTGGCGCATCAACACCACACCCGGAGAGTCCGCGGGTATCGGCGGAGGGCTGCTTGTCAGGCCGATTCCTGGGCCACGCAGCTGGGTGCACTACCTCCACGTCGAGTCGCTCGATCACACCCTCGACCGCATCGTCGCTCTCGGCGGTTCGGTGCTGCGGCCGAAGAGCGCGGTTCCGAAGACAGCATGGTTCGCAGTCGTGGCCGACCCGGAAGGAAACATCTTCGCGATCTGGCAGGCCGACCCGCTGGCGATGCCGGCGCCCGAACCAGACGAACTGAGCTAGAGACAGGAATCCGAAACCGAGACCAGGAGGAAGAGTTCATGCGTTACACAGACGACGCGCTGTATCCCGAGAACATGCAACCGCTGATCATCTCCGCGGCGCCATATGGGCCGACGTGGCTGCCGGGTGACGCGCCCGACGTCCCCGTAACCTGGGACGAACAGGTCAAGTCGGCGGTGGATTGCTACGACGCCGGCGCCAGGGTCCTGCACCTCCACGTGCGCAACCCCGCGACCGGGCACCTCTCCGCGGAGATCGAACACTACAACTTCATGATGGCGCGCCTCAAGGAAGCCGTGCCCAAGATGATCATCCAGGTCGGCGGCTCGATCGCCTTCTCGCCCAAGGGCGATGGCGAGAAGGCCAAGTGGCTGGACTACGACACGCGTCACATGCTCGCGGAAATCACGCCCGCACCGGAGACCGTCACCGTCGCAATCGGCACCTCCATGTTCGACATCACGCAGATGTGGACCGCGGACGATGTGAAAGGGACCCATCTCGATGATCCGAAGGTGATCGCCGCTTACGCCGGCATGTATACCGACGCCGGTCCGGCTTTTTACCTGGAGCACTTGAAGCGTCTGCGGGCGAAGAAGATCCAGCCCTATTTCACACTGGCGCACGTGCACCAGCTCGAGATCGTGGAGCGGCTGATCCGCCACGGTGCGTACATGGGCCCACTGAACACCAACATCACCATGTATGGCGGCGGCGGGTGCGGCCACAACCCGTTCGATTGGATGCACTGGCTCCAGCGCGAACCTCAGGGTGCCATCGTCACCTTCTGGGCGGGCATGCGGGTCAACGCGGTCGCCCAGCCGATGGCGATCATCCTCGGTCAGCACGTGCGGGTCGGCATCGAGGACAACCTCTGGAACAGCAAGCGCCAGCGCATGACGTCGGTGGATCAGGTCAAGGCCGCCGTAGATCTCTGCGAGCGATTCGGTCGCAAGCTTGCGACGGCGGAGGAAGCGCGCCAGATCATGAAGATCGGGATCTGGTACGACAGCGTGGACGAGACGCTGAAGAACCTCGGCATGCCGCCGAATCGCGGCGATGACGGTCGCGGCTTCATGGTCTGGGAGACCGATGGCAAGAAGAGCGTCCAGCATCAGATCTCGGACTCACATCCGATGGCGTACTGCATGACGCCGCCACCGGTACTCGCGACGAAGTGAGATCAGGGTCCCGTCCTCTCCTTCGAGGACGGGGGCCTGCCGCTCGAACCGTTTTCGTGAGAGTGGGTCATGACACAGGAAACCAAACGCATCGCCGTCAACTTCGGCGGCGGATACGTCCCCGGCCTCAACGCGGTCGTCGCGGGCACGGTGCTCGCCTCGAGTGAATTGGGCTGGGAGGTCTTCGGCATCCAGGACGGATACGACGGACTGCTCTTTCCCGACCGGTATCCTGGCGGCGGGCTGGTGCGGCTCACCCCGCGAGACGTGCAGGAGTTGGTCGGTCGCGATGGGTGCATCCTCGGCACCGCCCCCCGCAGCGATCCCTTTCGCGTTCGCACGATCGTCGACTCCCAGGTCGAGGAGCTCGATCGGTCCGATGAAGTCCTTGCCCGACTCGGCCAGGAGGGGATCGACGGGGTCGTCTCCGTTGTCGGCGCTCGGTCGATGAGCACTCTCTTCAGGCTCCACCGCAAGGGTCTCAAGACGGTCTGTGTGCCGAAGTCGGTCGAGAACGACGTGGCGGCCACGATGTTGTCGTTCGGCTTCAACAGCGCGCTCAACTTCGTCACCGAAATGTTGCTGCGGTGCCGCGAGGCCGCGCGGTCCGCGCACCGGATCGCCGTGGTCGAAGTGACAGGTGAACAGGCGGGATGGCTGGCGCTTCAATCCGCTATCGCCGTGTGCGCCGATGCCGTGCTCATCCCGGAGATTCGCTACGACCTCGACGCCGTCGCCGCGAAACTGTGCGTCAGAGCCAGGGCGGGTGGGACTTCAGGGCTGGTGGTGGTGGCTGAAGGCGCCCGGCCGGTGGCCGGCCAGGAAGCGTCTGTGGCGCCGTCGGATTCAAAGCTGAAAAGCATGCTTTCTCCCGGAGCGACGGGCGCGGAAGGCCTCCACGTGATTTACCGATCGGGTCACGCCAGCGAACAGGTCGCCCTCGAGCTCCAGCGCCGGACCGATGAGGAGATGTACCCGCTCGTGCTCGGGCAGCTGGCGAGAGCCGGAACGCCGACCGCGGTCGATCGGCAACTGGGGTTGGGATACGGCGCTGGTGCCGTACGCGCCCTGCAGCAGGAACAGAGCGGAGTGATGGTCGTGTTTCAACCGCCGGATCTCAAGTTCGTCCCGCTTGCCGAGGCGATCAACAAAGTCAGGACGGTGCCCGCCGAGAGCGAGTTGCTCCTGATCGCACGGTCGCTCGGCATCTCCCTCGGGGAAATGACACATGGCGACTGAGTCAACCAACTCCAACGCCCTGACTGGGCGCGTGCTGAACATTCAGCATTTCTGTACCCACGACGGCCCTGGCATCCGCACGACCGTGTTCCTGAAGGGATGCTCGCTGCGCTGCAAGTGGTGCTCGAATCCCGAGAGCATCCTCAAGAAGGCCGAGCTCGCGTACAACCCCGGCAAGTGCATCGGCGAAAAAGAGTGCGGTCTCTGCCTGCCGGTGTGTCCGGACGTGGCGATCTACGTCGTCGGTGTCGGCGAGCGGACCGACGACAAGGTGCGAATCAACTGGGACCTGTGCACCAACTGCGGCAAGTGCGTGCCCGTCTGCCCGTCCAAGGCGCTCTACCTCTTTGGTGAGGAAATGACCGTGGACCAGGTGCTTGCGGAAGTGGAGCAGGACGGCACGTTCTACCGGGAGTCCGGCGGTGGGCTGACCGTGAGCGGCGGGGAGTGCCTGCTGCAGGCCGATTTTCTTGCGGCGCTCTTCACCGAGGCACACCAGCGCGGCATCCACACGGCGATTGAAACCGCGGGGAACGTGCCGTGGGCGAACATGGAGAAGGTGCTGCCGCACGTCGATCTCGTGCAGCACGACATCAAGCTGACGGATCCAGACCGGCATAAGAAATGGACCGGCGCTGAGAACCACCGTCTGCGAGACAACTTCAAGAAGGCGTACGAAACATTTCCGGGCACGAAGTTCATCGTGCGCACGCCGCTCATCCCGGGCGTCAATGACGACGAGGAACATATCCGGGCGACGCTGGCGTTCATCCGCCCCCACAAGAACGTCGTCGACTACGAGCTGCTCCCGTACCACCGGTTCGGAGAGAGCAAGTACGAGTTCCTGGGACAGGTGTACCAGTTGAGCGACTTCAAGTCGCCCGCGCCCGAGTTGCTCGCCCGCCTGAGGGCGATCATCGACGAATCGTTCGGACCGCATCGCGAGCGCGTAGCCGCATCGTGAGCGCGCATCCGAAGAGTCGGGCCATTTAGGGAGATCCATATGAGCAGCACAGCATCGGTTTTGTCGGCGCAGGAACACGCCATCGAGAGTGGCTCAACGCTCCTGCACGGAACGGCCACCGACCGGGTCGTGAGGATGTACGACGCCATGCGCGCGTACGGAAC
Organism: uncultured Acidobacteriota bacterium; assembly: GCA_963772955.1. GTDB lineage: Bacteria > Acidobacteriota > Vicinamibacteria > Vicinamibacterales > UBA2999 > Gp6-AA40. The sequence goes on from CAVYZF010000005.1 coordinate 442,821, forward strand.
AGTGCGGGTCACATTGGATCGCGCAGTCCTCTTCACCGAATCGTTCAAGGCGACCGAGAGCCAGCCGCTGGTGCTGCGCTGGGCCAAGGCGCTGAAACACTTCGTCGAGAACGTGCCCGTGACGATCTTCCCCGACGAGCTCCTCGTCGGGCGGCCCAACACCTGGTTCGGAAAGTGGGGCATCGTCTATCCCGAGCTCGACGGCAGCGTCATGCCCGCCGGGGTGGAGATGTTCAAGAAGAACAAGGGCAAGCCCGGCGATGTCACCGTCACAGAGGAGGACGACAGGATCATCAGCGACGTCCTCACGCCGTACTGGACGGGCAGGGACTTCTCCACGAATTTCATCAAGTCCCTGCCGGAGGACACGCGGTCCGTGTTGTACGGCCCGGACCCGAACAACCTGCTCACACAGACGGTCGTCATCTTCGCGTCCTGCTCCATGCGCCACTCAATGAACTGGACGCCCGATTTCACGAAGATCCTGAATCGTGGCGTCAAGGGGATCCGCGAAGAGGCCCAGGCGAAGCTGGCCGCGCTCTCCGAGCCGCGTGACATCGTCTACAAGAAGCCGTTCCTCGATGCCGTCGTCATGACCTGCGACGCCATGACGACCTGGTCCAGGCGTTACGCGCAACTCGCGAGAGAACTCGCCGCCAAGGAAGCCGATCCGCAGCGGAAGGGCGAACTGCTGGAGATCGCCGACGTGTGCGAGCGGGTTCCGGAGAACCCGGCACGTACGTTCCGGGAAGCGCTCCAGTCGGAGTGGTGGTGCCAGCTGTTCAACCGCATCGAGCAGACCTCCTGCGCCATGGGACAGGGCCGGATGGATCAATACCTCTTGCCGTTCTACCAGAAGGACCTGGCCGAGGGCCGGATCACGAAGGACTCGGCGATGGAGTTGCTGCACTGTCTCTGGCTCAACATGGCGCAGTGCATCGAGATCAAGATGAACCCCGTGACGGCGGCCGGCGCCGAAGGCTTTGCCAAGTTCGAGGACGTCGTTCTCGGCGGCCAAACACCGGACGGCAAGGACGCGACCAACGACCTGACCCACCTGATCCTCGAATCGACCCGTGCGTTGTCGCTCACGTGCCCCGAACCGTGCATCCGGATCCACGCCAATACGCCCGACAGCCTCTTGCATCACGCCGCGGAAGTCATCAAGGACGGCAAGGGATTCCCGAAGCTGTTGAACGACGAGATGATCGTTCCCTTCTATCTCGCCAACGGCGCATCGCTCAAGGAGGCACTGGACTGGAGCGTGTCAGGTTGTTGTGAAACCCGCCTGCCCAACCGGGAGACGAACGTCACCGGCAACGGCGGCCTCAACTACGGTTCGGTCGTCGAAATGACCTTCCGCAACGGGAAACTCAAGGTTTTCAACGACGTTCAGTTCGGAGTGCAGACTGGCGATCCGCGGACCTGGACGAGCTATGACCAGGTCTGGAATGCGTTCTGCGCGCAGGTTCGGCATCTGGCCTGGCATGTGTTGGTTCAGCAGCATGTCGCCATGAAGATCAAGCCGCAGTATTTCGCCGCGCCCGCGACGTCCATGCTGAGCGATTTAGCCATGGAGCATTGCCGCGACTTGCACACGCACGGCGACTACATGCCCGGCGCGCTCGACTTTTCCAATTGTTCCGCCTTTGGCAAGGCCACCGCGATTGACAGCCTGGCCGCGGTCAAGCACCTCATCTTCGACACCAAGGCACTCACCTGGGACAAACTCCTGACGGCGATCGAGGCCAACTGGGAGGGCCACGAAGCCGTTCGCCAGCTCTGTCTGAACGCGCCCAAGTATGGCAACGGCATCGAGTGGGTGGATGCCATCGGGCTTCGAGATGGAAACCGTCCTGCTGGAGTTCCTGCACCAGCACCCCAAGCCCCACGATCAGCCCTTCCAGATGCGCCAGATCCCCATCACGTTCCATGTCCCGATGGGGAAAGTGACCTGGGCCACACCCAATGGAAGACCGGCCCATGAATACCTTTCCGAGGGTATCTCCGCCTCCCATGGCAGGGACGTCAAGGGCCCCACGGTGGCGCTCAACTCGATGGCCAGGGGCCGGAATCTGAGCTACCGCGAGAAGGAGGGCGACCTGATCAACCTGAAGTTCAGCCCGGCCTCCGTCGCAGGTGAACAGGGCACGCGTCGCCTGATGCAGATCATCCGCACCTGGTGTGACCTGAAGCACTGGCACGTGCAGTTCAACATCCTGAACCGGGAGACGCTGCTGGCGGCGCAGCAGGACCCGGAGAAGTACCGGAGCCTGATCGTGCGCATTGCCGGCTACTCCGCGTACTTCGTGGATCTATCTCCCTCGCAGCAGCTGGAGATCATCAATCGGACGGAAGAGCACATGTAGCAGACGCGAACTTCAGACAACGGAGAAGAGCCATGGAACTCAAAGGAAAGACAGCCATCGTAACGGGATCAGGAAGAGGAATCGGTGAGGGGATCGCCCTTGTCCTCGCCCGCGAGGGAGCAAATCTTGTCATCAATGACAGAAAAATAACGGCGGACGCCGAAGGGGTGGTCAAGAAGATCAAAGCCATGGGCGGCCAGGCCATCGCCGTCGAGGCTGACGTCAGCAAGAAAAGTGAAGTCACCGCGATGGCTGAACAGGCCGTCAAGCAGTTCGGCGCCATCGACATCCTGGTGAACAACGCCGGTATCGAAAGCCATCCGGTCATGACGACGGATCTTGCAGAGGAGTCCTGGGACCGAGTCTTGACCGTCAACCTGAAGGGCTCTTTCCTCTGCTGTCAGGCGGTGATTCCGCAAATGATCAAGCAGAAAAAGGGCCGCATCATCAACATCGGCTCGACGGCATCCATTCGAATCGCCTTTTTCGGCGGCGTTGAATACACCGCATCCAAATACGGCCAGGCCGGCCTCGCCGCGCATCTGGCCTGGGAGCTTGCGGATTTCAATATCACGGTCAATTCAGTCTGTCCCGGCGCGGTGCAAACGCCGCTGATGGAGCAGGGGACCACGCCCGAGTACCGGGAAATGACGATCAAGAGACTGATTCCCCTGGGACGTTTCAGCACCATCGAAGACATTGGAGAGGCCGTGAGCTTTCTGGCGAGCGATCGCGCGGCCATGATCACGGGCCACATGCTCCCCGTTGACGGCGGGGCCCTGACCGGTTTCGGAGAGGACCTGCGGTCCGTGGTGCGGCAACGAATGGCGGATCTCAAAGCCGCCGCCAGCACTGACAGACGAGTGACTGAACCATGATGACGAAGAAAAACTAGCTCACAGCAACAGCGGAGTCAACCGTCGGCAATTCGCAACCAACGCCGGTGCACTGCTGGGAATACTGGCTGTCGGGGAGCCGGCGTCGGCATCAGCCCGCAATCAGTCGCCTGGAAGTACTTCCACCGGTCCGTGGGACAACCCTGCGCTGGCGAAGTTTCGTGAATGGGACCCGCTGTGGGTCGAGCAGTGCCTCAAGATGTCCAGCGATCCGTGGACCAGCGGCGTGCTGCCACGCAAAGACGTCGAGCTGATCAGTCTTGCGGTGAATGTGGCGTGTACGACCTTGAGCCCCGAGGGAACCCGCCGGCATATTCGCGGCGCACTCGAAGCCGGCGCCAGCCGCGACGAGATCCTGATGATCCTGAAGGTCTCGTCGCTTCTCTCGATCCATACGTGCAGCCTGGGCGCACCCATTCTGTTGGAAGAAGCGAAGGCGATCGGTGTGAAGCCAACGCCGAAGGCGGCGCCGACGCCGGTCTGCGACAAGATGAAAGCCGCGGGCCAGTGGAATTCGGCGTGGGACGCATTCTTTGAGATTGCCCCAGCATGGACGGAAGCGATCATCGCTGCGAGCCTTCCGGTGTACACGAGCGGCGTGCTCTCGCCCAAGCTGGCGGAACTCCTGAGCATTGCCGTCGATGCGTCGATCAATCACATGTATGCGCCCGGAACACGCCGGCACATCCAGACGGCGCTGAAACTGGGCGTGACGGTGGAAGAGATCATGGAAGTTCTCAAGATCTGCACCGCCCAGGGAATCCAAGCCTGCAATCTTGGCGTTCCCATCCTCGCCGAGGAGCTCGCGAAACGAGCGTAGCAGGGACACACCCGTCATGGAAATTCTCAGAACATTTCTCGAACAACAGCTCCTGCTCTCGATGTTTCTTGTCATCGGGGTGGGATACGCCGTTGGTCAGGTGAACATCCGGGGCTTCAACCTGGGCGTCGGTGCGGTGCTGTTCGTTGGTCTCGGAGTGGGCATGCTGGCGCCCAACGCGGCGCCCCCCGCGCTGCTTGGCTCCCTTGGACTCGTGATGTTTGTCTACGGGATTGGAATTCAATACGGCAAGCAGTTCTTTGCCGGCCTGACCAGCCCGTTTGGCCTCAAGGTGAACGCACTGGCCCTGGTTTCACACCTTGTCGCCATCGGCGTGTGCTATGTGGCCTACGCCGCCTTCTCGGTCGCGCCGGCGCACGTCGCCGGCTTGTTTGCCGGCGCATTGACGAGCACGCCGACACTCCAGGCGGCCATCGGCGCGGTCGGCAACAACGACCCGGCGCTCGGCTACAGCGTGGCCTACCCGTTCGGCTTGATTGCCCCGATCCTCTGCATGTATTTCGCCAATGTCCTGCTCAAGCCGAAACTCCAGGCGGCCACGAGCGCCGGTCTCGAGCTCCAGGAAGTCGTGGTGCGCAATGCGCAGGTGATTGGTCAACCACTGTCAGAGCTCACCGCTGCCTTGCCGGCCGGCGTGCACATCGCCGTCGTCCGCCAGTCCCATCAGAACCGGGTTCCCTCGCCCGACATCGTGCTCAATCATGGCGACGCGCTGGCACTGACTGGCGAGTCTGCCGAAGCTCTTGAAACGGCACAGGCGCTGATTGGGGAGTCGGCGACCGGCCGGATGGCGAAGGACCGGCTGGATCTCGACTACTTCCGTTTCTTCGTTTCCAAGGCGACCGTGGTCGGCGTGAGGGTAGGCGACCTCGAGATCGCGGGCGTGTCCGAGTATTCCATCATGCATGTGCGCCGGGGCGACGCGGACCTCCTGCCGCGACCCGACCTGATTCTGGAGTACGGCGACCGCGTGGGACTGATGGCCAGGCGCGAGGATCGGGATGCGGTGCGGGCGCATTTTGGCGATTCCATCAAGGGCACTGCCGAGTTCAGTTACGTCTCGCTGGGCGTGGGCATGGCGCTCGGCGTGCTGCTGGGCATTCTCCCCATCCCGGTGCCTGGTCTGGGCACGCTCAGTCTCGGCGTTGCCGGTGGCCCGCTCGTGGTGGCGCTCATCCTCAGTCGTTTCGGGCGCACTGGAAGCTGGGTGTGGACCATGCCCGTCTCCGCCAACGTCACTCTGCGCAACTTCGGCCTGACGATATTTCTCGCCCAGATCGGGCTGGTGTCGGGGCCCAAGTTCATCGCCACGGTTCAGCAGTTGGGGCCGCTCTTTCTGGCCCTGGGCGCGGCCATCATCCTCACCCCGATGCTCGTGAACATGCTCGCGGGGCATTTCATCCTCAAACTGCGATTCGATGATCTCCTCGGCGCCGCGGCGGGCGGGGTCGGCGGCAACCCGGCCATCGTGGCGTTCGGCTCCAAGCTCGTGCCGACCGATCGCACGGATATCACCTACGCGACCGTGTTCCCGGCCGCGACCATCACGAAGATCGTCCTTGTCCAGGTGATGCTGGCGATGATGGGGAAATCATGACTCTGGACATTGCGCTACAGATCTCCCTGGTGCTCTTCATGGTGGGCAACCTGCTCGACATGGGTCTCCTGCTCAAACTCCAGGAAGCCATTGCGGCCCTTCGAGACGTGCGCTTCGTGACGCTGTCCTTGCTGTGGGGCTTCATCCTGCTGCCGGGTCTGGCCTATCTCCTCACCGTGGTTGTCCCGCTGGACGCTCCGATTGCCATCGGGCTCGTGTTGCTTGCCATGGCGCCGTGTGCGCCGTTCCTCCCGCCGATGGCGGACAAGGCCGGCGGGGACAGGGGCTACACCGCGGCGTTCATGCTGCTGGCATCGGTGGCCACGGTGGTCTACATGCCTTTAGCGGTTCCGGTGCTGGTCAAAGGGTTCTCCGCCGGCGCCTGGACGATCGCGAAGCCGTTGCTGTTTTTCCTGCTCGTGCCCCTGGCGATCGGGACGGCAATCCAACTCCGCTCGGCGTCCGTCGCGTCCAAGCTCCAACCGATCGTCAAGAAGGTGACGGGGATCGACACGCTCCTGATGCTGGTGTCTGTGCGTGGTGATTTACGGCAAGGCGTTTCTCGGGCTGGCCGGAAGCTATGCCATCGGGGTGCAGATTCTATTTTTCTCAGTAGCGGCCGTCGGTCCGTATCTCGCTCGGCTTCGGGCTGCCCCGAGGTCAAAAGATCGTGTTGTCGCTCGGTATGTGCACGCGCAATGTCGGCGCCGCGCTGGCGCCGTTGTTTGCCGTACCCGACGTGGATCAGCGCGCGATCGTGATGGTCTCATTCGGGGTCCTGATGCAGGCCGCTTTCTCATTCGCCGCGGCGAGTTATTTCGGCGCCGCGCGACGATCGCCGAACCTGCCGCAGCGATCGCACGGTGATTCCCGAATCAGCACCGGCGGCACGAACCACCAGCGAGGACAAACTATGAACACGACTGAACACACCAGGCTTGATGAGGCTCGCGAAGCGCAAGGTCGATTGGAAGAAATGGGGCCCGTACCTCAGCGAGCGCCAATGGGGAACGGTCCGCGAGGACTACAGCGAGAACGGCGATGCCTGGGGCTTCTTCACCCACGATCAGGCCCGCTCGCGCGCCTACCGCTGGGGCGAAGACGGGCTGGCCGGCATCTCCGACGACAAGCAGCGCCTCTGCTTCGCGCTCGCCCTGTGGAACGGGAAAGACCCGATCCTCAAGGAGCGGCTCTTCGGATTGACCAACAGCGAGGGGAACCACGGCGAGGATGTGAAGGAGTACTACTTCTACGTCGACAGCACGCCGACGCACTCGTACATGAAGTACCTCTACAAGTACCCCCAGGCGGCGTATCCCTACGGCGATCTGGTGGAGACCAACCACCGGCGTTCCCGAAAAGATTTCGAGTACGAATTGCTCGACACCGGCGTCTTCAACGACGACCGGTACTTCGACGTCTTCGTGGAGTACGCCAAGGGCGGCGCGGAGGACATCCTCGTCACGATCACGGCGGCCAACCGGGGACCGGAAGCCGCCGAACTGCACCTCCTGCCGACGCTGTGGTTCCGGAACGACTGGTCGGCGTGGATCGCCGCATCCAACCGGGCCGCGCAGAAGCCCACTCTCCGGCAGGTCGAGGCGCCGGCAGGCGCGAGTGCGGTGGCGGCAGCGCATCCCGCGCTCGGTGAGTTCGTCTTTGCCTGCGAAGGCAACGTTCCGCTGCTGTTCACCGAGAACGAAACCAACCACGAGCGACTCTTTCCGGGGCAGAAGAACGAGAGCGCGTACGTGAAGGACGGCATCAACGACTGCGTCGTCCACGGCAGCCAGGATGCCGTGAACCCCGGCAGGCAGGGCACGAAGGTCGCGGCGCACTACAAGGTCACCGTCGGCGCGGTCAGTCCGAGGTGATTCGCGTGCGGCTCTCGCGCACCGCTCCGAAGCGAAGACGAACCCTTCGGAAAGGCGTTCGACGACGTCTTCGCCGCCAGGCGTCGTGAGGCCGACGAGTTCTACAAGTCGGTCACGCCGCCATCCGTGAGTGAGGATGCGGCCAACGTCATGCGCCAGGCGATCGCCGGCATGCTGTGGAGCAAACAGTTCTTCTTCTTCGATGGCGACAACTGGCTCGACGAGCACAACTCCAACCCACTCCATCACGGCTATCGCAACGCCCGGAACTCGGAGTGGTTCCACATGCTGAACCAGGACATCATCTCCATGCCCGACAAGTGGGAGTACCCCTGGTACGCGGCCTGGGACCTGGCCTTCCACACACTGCCGCTGTCGATCGTGGACCCCGATTTCGCCAAGCAGCAGATGGAGCTGATGCTTCGCAGTTCCTACCAGCACCCCAACGGGCAGATGCCCGCCTACGAGTGGAACTTCAGCGACGTGAACCCCCCGGTCCACGCATTTGCGAGCCTGTTCCTGTATCGCAGCGAGCAGGCCCGGCGTGGTGAGGCGGGACGTCGACTTCCTGAAGTCGATCTTCAACAAGCTCGTGCTGAACTTCACGTGGTGGGTCAACCGCAAGGACCGCTTCGGCAAGAACGTGTTCGAGGGCGGCTTCCTCGGCCTGGACAACATCGGCGTCTTCGATCGCAGCGCGCCGCTTCCCACCGGCGGCCACCTCGAGCAGGCGGACGGCACGGCGTGGATGGCTCTCTTCAGCCAGAACATGCTGGAGTTTGCGGTCGAGCTCGCGGCCCACGACCGCACCTACGAGAGCATGGTGTTCAAGTTCGTCGAGCACTTCTCCTACATCGCCGCCGCCATGAACCACTCGGGCGAGGGCGGTATGTGGGACGAGGAGGACGGCTTCTACTACGACGTCCTGCGGCTCCCCGACGGCAGCGCCACGCGGCTCAAGGTGCGTTCCCTGGTGGGGCTCCTCCCGCTGTGCGCCACGACGGTGATCGAAAAGGAGCAGCGGGAGCGCGTGCCGAAGGCGATGGGTTACATCCAGGAGCGCTTGCGCCGGAGCCCCGAACTGTTGGCGACGATGCACCCGACCGGTCCGGGTCATTTCGGCGTGGCCGAGCGGGGACTGTTGGCGCTGGTCAACCCGGAGCGGCTCCGCCGGATTCTCACGAAGATGCTCGACGAGGACGAGTTCCTTGGGCCCCACGGCATCCGCTCGATCTCGAAGTTCCACGAGCGGCACCCGTATGTCTTCTTTGTCAACGGCCAGCAGCACCGCGTGGACTACCTGCCGGCCGAGTCCGACACCGGCATGTTCGGCGGCAACTCCAACTGGCGAGGCCCGGTCTGGATGCCGGTGAACGCGCTCATCATCCGGGCGCTTCAGAACTTCTACCTGTACTACGGCGACAACTTCACGATCGAATGTCCCACAGGGTCGGGCAGGATGATGAACCTCTTCGAGGTGAGCAAGGAAATCGCCGACCGACTCACCAGCACCTTCACCCGCGACGAACAGGGCCGGCGCCCGGTGTACGGCGGCATCGAGAAGTTCCAGACAGACCCGCACTGGCGCGACTACATCCTCTTCCACGAGTACTTCCACGGCGACAACGGCGCCGGGTTGGGCGCCAGTCACCAGACCGGCTGGACGGGGCTCGTCGCCACGCTCATCGAGCTCTACGGATCCGTGGATTCGAAGCATGCACTGGACGTGGGCAAGCAGGCCGTGTTCGCTCAGGAAGAGCGCAAAGCGGGTCGCGGTGCCCAGCGCCGCGACGTCGACGAGATGAGAGCCTGGCCCTGGATCCTCTCATCGACGTCGTGACGAACATCTCGGCGGACCACCTCAAAATCGGCGCCGACCCGATCGGCTGGTCAGGAGAAATCGACTATGAAGGCCATTACCGTTGAACCGCACAAACCGGACACTGCACGTCTGGAAGACATCCCCGAGCCGGATCTGCGCGCCGGGTCAGTGCTCGTGGAAGCCATCGCCGTCGGCGTGTGCGGGACCGACGTCGAGATCGTGGAGGGCAAGTACGGCTGGGCGCCTCGAGGGGAGACGCGTCTCGTGCTCGGGCACGAATCCCTGGGCCGGGTGGTAGACCCCGGCACGAGCGGGGCGTTTCAGAAGGGCGACCTCGTGGTCGGCATCGTCCGGCGTCCGGACCCCGTGCCCTGCCCCAACTGCGCAGTCGGTGAATGGGACATGTGCCGGAACGGCCAGTACACCGAGCGCGGCATCAAGGAGATCGACGGCTTCATGTCCGAGCGCTGGCGGATCGAACCCGAGTACGCCATCAAGGTCGACCGCTCACTCGGGCTCCTGGGCGTGCTGCTCGAGCCCACCACCGTTGTCACGAAGGCGTGGGAGCAGGTCCTCGCCGTCGGCCAACGTGCCTTCTGGGTACCGCAGACCGTGCTCGTGACCGGCGCCGGACCGATCGGTCTTCTTGCAGCACTCGTCGGACGGCTTCAAGGGCTCGAGGTCCACGTCCTGGACCGGGTCGAGTCGGGAACCAAGCCAGATCTCGTTCGGGCGTTGGGCGCGACCTACCACACCGGCAACATCGCGGGCGTGGGATTCGAGCCGGACGTGATCGTCGAATGCACCGGGGTCGGGCAGGTCATCAACGACGCGATCCGGGGGATCGCGGCGGGAGGTGTCGTATGCCTCACCGGTGTCGGTGCCGGCGGAACCACGGTTGGCCCCGCCGCGGCGGACATCGCGGCAGCGGCAGTGCTCAAAAACAACGTCGTCGTCGGCAGCGTCAACGCCAACAAGCGTCACTGGTACAGGGCAGGACAGGCACTGGCTCACGCGGATCGTTCGTGGCTGGCGCGTCTGATCACACGGTGCGAGCCACCGGAGGCGTTCACGCGCGCCCTCCAGCGGCAGCCGGAAGACATCAAGGTCGTCATTCAGTTTGCGCAGGCATGATCAATGCGAACGATCGAGGAAGCGATGAAGATCGCTGAACACGAAGAAATGAAGACCTGGCCCAGGCATCCTGTCATCTACGAAGTGAACACGTGGGTATGGCTGAACGATCTGAGCCGCAAGCACCAGAGGCGCTTGGATCTCGCCACGGTCCCGGAGCAGGAGTGGGATGCGATCGCCGATCAGGGCTTCGACGCCGTCTGGTTCATGGGCGTTTGGGAACGGAGCCCGACGGGGATTGGCATCTCCATGCGAAACGAGGGGCTCCTCCAGGATTTCAGGAGGGCCCTGCCCGACTTTGCGCCGGAGGACAATGTCGGCTCTCCCTACTGCGTGCGCCGCTACGTCGTCGACGAACACTTCGGCGGGCCGAAGGGACTCGCCACTGCGCGGCGCCATGCTCGCTCAACGCGGACTGCGGCTGATCCTCGACTTCGTTCCCAACCACGTGGCGCCGGACAATCCCTGGGTCAGCGATCATCCTGAGTACTTCATTCACGGGAGCGCTGATGATGCTCGCAACGATCCGGGGTCCTTCATCGAGTTTGGCGGGAAGGTGTTCGCCTGCGGCCGGGACCCGTACTTCCCGGCGTGGCCGGATGTGCTCCAGCTCAACGCCTTTCAACCCGGGCTCCGGCAGGCGGTGATCGAGACGATCTCGGAGATCGCCGGAACAGTGCGACGGCATCCGGTGCGACATGGCGATGCTGCTGCTGAACGACATCTTCGAGCGCACGTGGGGTGAGCCGCGCAGGATCCAAACCCGACAACGACTACTGGACGACGGTGATCCCGGCGATCAAGGGCAGACACCCGGAGTTCAGGTTCATCGCCGAGGCGTATTGGGACCTGGAGTGGGAGCTGCAACAGCAAGGTTTCGACTTCTGCTACGACAAGAAACTCTACGACCGGATGGAGCACGGGCCCGCCGAGAGCGTGCGGCAGCATCTCCTGGCGGACCTTTCGTACCAGGAGGGCATGGTGCGGTTCATCGAGAACCATGACGAGCCCAGAGCGGCGGCGACGTTTCCCGGGTGGAAGAGATCGCGCGGCGGCAGTGGCGATTCTCACGCTCCCCGGGGCCCGGCTGCTGCACGAGGGACAGTTCGAGGGATGGCGGGTGAGGCTGCCGGTCTTCCTCGGCCGCCGCCCGGCAGAGCCGGTCGATCATGATCTCGCTGCCTTCTACGGACGCCTTCTGAACGCGACCCATCGCGATCTCTTCCGGAACGGCGACTGGCGCCTCTGCGAGCGCGAGCGGGTGGCCCGACAACCAGAGCTGCCAGAACATCCTCGCCTGGTGCTGGGTCAAGGACGATGAGCGCGCGCTCATCGTCGTGAATTATGGACAGGCACCCGCCCAGGCTCGTGTGCAGGTGCCCTGGGACGAGCTGCGATCCAGGCAGTGGCGCCTCGACGATGGGCTGTCCGGTGACGTCTACGAACGGGACGGGAACGAGATGCGGGACAGCGGTCTGTATGTCGATCTGGCGCCATGGCAATGCCACGTCTTCCAGGTGCGTGCACTGTGACGACGAAACGCGTGACGGCGATCGTGCTGGGGCTGGGACTCATCGTCAGCCCCCGTGCTCTGTGGCGCCCAGGAACGCGTCGTCGCGGCCGGCGCGAAGGTGGAGAAACTGGCCGGTGACTTCGAGTTCACCGAGGGACCGACGTGCGATGCGCAGGGCAACCTCTTCTTCACCGACCAGCCCAACGACCGCATCATGAAGTGGAGTGTGGACGGAAAGCTGTCCACCTTCCTGCAACCAGCCGGCCGCGCCAACGGCATGTACTTCGACCGTCGGGGCCAGTTGATCGCTGCCGCTGATGAGAAAACCGCGCTGTGGTCCATTGCACCGGACGGCAAGGTCACCGTGATTCTCGGTTCTTATGGTGGGAAACCCCTGAACGGCCCAAACGATGTCTGGGTGCGGCCGGATGGCGCGATCTACTTCACCGATCCGTTCTACAAGCGGCCCTGGTGGACCCACGACACGATGCCGCAGGACGGGCAGCACGTCTACTTTCTCTCCGCAGATCGCCGGCAACTCGTGCGCGTGACTGCCGACCTGGAGAAGCCCAACGGGATCATCGGTACGCCTGACGGGAAGACGCTGTACGTGGCGGACATCGGCGCCGGGAAGACCTTCCGGTTCGACATCGCGACGGACGGACGCCTCACGCGCAAGACGCTCGTCGCCGAACAGGGATCCGACGGCATGACGCTCGACAACGAAGGCAACCTGTACCTCACGGGCAAGGGTGTCCTGGTGTTCGACAAGACGGGTCGGCAGATCGAGCAGATCCAGATCCCCGACGAGGAGTGGACAGCGAACGTCAGTTTCTGCGGTCAGGACAGGCGGACGCTCTTCATCACGGCAAGTAAGGGGTTGTACCGGATCAGGACGCGCGTGAGGGGCGCCAACGCGGCGAAGTGAGCGAATCGAGGATGAACGCTATTACCGTCGACCCGCGCAAACCGGTGGCGAGCAGTTCGAGGTCCGCCACCATTCCCTGGCTGGTCCTTCGTGCCGAACTGGTCGGGACGGCGGCGCTGGTGCTGGTCGGCCTTTCGCTCGTGATTCTGATGTTCGGGGAGGGCAGTCCCATTCCGAGCGTCCTGCCGAGCGAAGGATGGCGCCGGTTGATCACCGGCTTCCTGTTCGGCACCACCGGTGCGTTGATCGCGCTCTCCCCGGTCGGGGAACGGAGCGGCGCGCACATCAACCCCATCGTGACGCTGGCGTTCCGCTTGATGGGCAAGCTCGATCTGCGGACGTCCCTCGGTTATGTCGTCGCGCAGCTTGCTGGGGCCATTCTCGGGAGCGTGCCGCTCCTGGCCTGGGGCGCGATGGGGCGAAGCGTGTCGTTCGGCGCCACCGTCCCGGGCGAAGGCTACAGCGTCGGGGCCGTCCTGTCGGGGAAGTGATCACGACGTTCGCGATGGTCACCCTGTTGAGCGTGTTCCTCGGCTTTCGCCGGATTCGTCCGTTCACTCCCGCGATCTTTCCCATCCTGTACGCCGTGATGGTGTACGCGGAGTCGCCGATCTCGGGCACGAGCACCAACCCGGCGCGCAGTCTTGGACCGGCGATCATCTCAGGACAATGGGACGGGTTGGTGGATCTATTGGGTCGGGCCGGTGATCGGAAGCGTCGCGGCCTGCGTCGCGTGCAGTGCGCTCGCGAAACGGATCACGGTCGCGAAGCTGTATCACTTCGACAGCGATCGCGACAGGCTGTTTCGCAAAGCGGGCCGCCGAAGCGCCTGACACCGTCTTACCCAATCACGCTCTTCGATCGGGGCTGCACTGTTCACGGGCTCAGAATCCGACCTGACCGCGTGCCTGAAACACGTTGAAGTGTCCCTCCGCTCCGCCGCGATCGAGCACGCCGCGCCCGTAGTTGAACTCGAATCTCCAGTGCACACTCGGATACCAGGAGATGCCGCCGGTCAGTCGTTGCATCACTCCGCCGTCGATCGCGCCATCCGTCAGATCGGTGTACGAATACCTCGTCGAGATTTCCCAGGCGCCGAGGCCGCCGTTGCGAAAACTCAACGGTGAGCGCGGAACGAACCTGCCGTAGTAGCCATCATCACGGTTGAAGCCTCGATGCTCGCTGGTGAGGAAATGGGACGCGCTCACGAACCCTCCTTGAAAGAACGGGTCGCCGACCGTGGGCGCGTCAACCGGCGTCCGCATCCATTCACCGAACACTTGCGTCGGTCCGTTGATGGCCATGACCTCGAACTGGGTGGTGGTGGAGTGATTGCCGTTGAATGACCCGGTGTCCACGAAGTACGGTGCTTGATTGGTTTCCGGCCGGGCGCGGTATTTGAGTTGGCCCTCGGTCTTTTCCTTGTAGAACACGGCGGTCGCAACGCTGACGATGGTCTCGCCGTCATGGCGATCGATCGGCAGGAACGAGACACGTCCGGAATACTGAGTCCCGTTCTCCGACATGGAGCGATCGTTGACGAACCAGTCGTTGAACACGCCGGCCGAATAGGTGGCGCGGCCGTTGGCGAACGCGTTGTGCAGGCGCAGGCCGATGTTGCGCTGCGGGATGAATGCGTTGGCCATGCCGCTGCGCTCCATGAAGATCCAGTCCGCGCCCGGCAGCATCCACTCCTGCGACACGCCCACCTTCTGACGCCTGATGTTCACGCTTCCCAGCCACATGGTGAGCGGGATGTCCACGGCGATGTCCATGAAGGAGAAATGTTCACTCGGCTCTGAATCCAAGCCGTTGTAGTTGGCGCTGAATAGGTACCTCCAGGGCTTTGCGAACTTGACCTGCCCTGACATGAATAGTCGGTCGGCGCGGGGCTCGCCTTTGGCCGGAACATGGCCGACCTGCTGCTCGTTGACGCTGTCCTGCGTCATGGCCAGGCCATCCATCATGAACATCCAACCCCACCTCACCGAGAAGGCGCGGTTTTCGTACACCAGCTTCTCCTCGAACCCCGTCAACGCCTGCGGGACCTCCGAGGGTGGTGGCGTCGTGGCCTGCTGCGACGACGACGCCTGGGCCGTGGGGGCCGCGCTAGCTGCCAGCAATACGAGCGAGAGCACTGCGACGCGAGAACGAATGAAGCGGCAGCAGACTGCGGCGCGGCGCATGTCCAACCGTACGCGCACGACGCCGGCGGCGACTATGCGGTTTCGGCAGGGCCGCGAACTTTTCCTAGATGATGTGGTGGGTGATCGCGAACTGAATGAGCTCGGCGTTCGACCGGATATTGAGTTGCTCCATCATCCGGTACTTGTGAAACGCGACTGTGCGCGGCGTGACGTTCAGCAGCGCGGCCACCTGTTTCATCGAATGACCCTCGGCGAGCAACTGTAGCACCTCGCGCTGCCGCGACGTCAGCTCGTGCGACGGCTTCTTACCGGCCGCGTGCATGAATGACTCGACAAGCCCCCCGGTGACGAGCGGCGTCACGTACGAGTGCCCCTGCATCACCTCGCGGACTGCCACCAGCAGTTCGGATGGCGCGGACCGCTTCAGCAGGAAGGCCGAGGCACCGTTGCGAAACGCTTCGGCGGCCATGTCCGAGTCTTCGTTCATGGTGACGAACACCAATTTGACACTCTTGCAGAGCTGTTTGATTTGACGCCCGGCATCGAGACCGTTCAAGAGCGGCATCGCGATATCGAGGATGACGACGTCTGGTTCGAGCCGCTGCGCTTCGGCAACGAGCGACCGCCCGTCGGAGGCAGTGCCGACGATGTCGCATTCAGGAGCCAGCAAGTTCTCGAGCGCCCCGAGAAGCAGGTGGTGATCGTCCGCCAGTAGCACGCGAGGACGGGCCATGTGGTTAGCGGGAGTCTAAATCGAGCGTCTTCCGTCTGTACCGCGTCATCGTGCTGGCCCCCGTTGCCCGCCGACCCGCCAAGACTACCGGGTCGTCGAATCAGCGACTATGCAGATTCGGCATCACCCGTGTGACTGACAGTGGCAAAACAGCACCTGTCAATTTTTACCTGTCACTTCTACCACTTCCGCCAGTTATTTTCGGCCGACGCCTCCGGTAGTCTGCCGGCCATGGCTTCAGCATCTATCCGTCACAGCGCACAGTCGATCATGTCACGGCGGCAAATCGTCGAGCGGGCCGAAGCGTTTCTGAACGCCCGCATCGGCGAGCCGTTCTCGATCTCGCAACTGTGTCAGGTCGCCGCGGTCAGCGAGCGCAGCCTGCGCAATGCGTTCTACGCCGTACGCGGCATGAGCCCCAGACGCTCTGTCGTGCGTACTCGGCTCACCGAAGTGCGACGTGCTCTGAGCGGGGCCAACGGCGCGCGCGGCGCAGTCACGACCATTGCCACAGACCACGGGTTCTTCGAGCTCGGGCGCTTCGCGAGCATCTACAAATCGGCGTTTGGAGAGTCCCCCTCGGCCACTCTGCGCGGCCACCGCGGCCTGGACTCGGGCGCCGCGTCGTAGCCGTCACGCGACGCTACGCAGGCGCGCCGGCAGGCGCCTGCTCGACCTCCGCGATCGGCACGCGAACGATGATCCTCGTGCCGTGACCAGGTCGCGATTGAAGGGTCAGTTCCCCGCCGACGAACTGCACGCGCTCGCGCATGCTGGCGAGCCCCAGTCCCGCCTTGAACGCTCGCACGCGGCCTCGTCGAATCCACGGCCTGAGTCGGCAATCGTCACCAGGAGCGCGCCGCTCGTACCCGTGAGCGTCACCTCCGCCTCGCGCGCGCCGCTGTGCTTGTCGACGTTGTTCAGTGCTTCCTGGACGATGCGGAACAGGCAGAGCGCGACTTCGTACGGCAACACGCGCGGCACGTTCTCGGCCCGGCATTGCACCTGGAGACCTTTGGCGCGCAGCTCGCGGCAATGTCCTTGAACGGCCGCCTGAAGGCCGAGCGCCTCCAGCTTCGTCGAATGGAGCCGGTGCGAGAGGCTGTGAATCTCCTTCGAAATCTCCGCCGGTCCGTGCGCAGAGCTGTCGTATGGATTCCACGACCGCGGCTGGATCGCTCGGACATCATCGCCAGTTGCCCGATCTCGATGGCGAGGATGGCGACCTGCTGGCTCAGGTTGTCGTGCAGTTCTCTCGCAATCCGGTGGCGCTCCTCTTCCTGCGCCGACAGCAGGCGACCACTCAGCGTGCGGGCAATCGACCTCAGCTCGCTTGCGCGCGGTGACGTCGCGAGCGGTGCCACGTATCAGGACCGGCTGGCCAGTCGCGTCCCATTCGACGTGGCCCAGCGAGGAGATCCACCGGATCGCGCCATCCGGTAGCATCAGCCGGTATTCGGTCTGGTATTTGCCTCCACCCGCACCAGCGATCGCCATCGTCTGCGCGTCCTGGAGGTTTTCGCGATCGTCGGGGTGCAGCCGGTTCAGGATGGCGTCGAACTCCAGTGGTTCTAACGGCGCGAAGCCAAACAACTCGCGCCATCTCTCGCTTGCCCAGATCTCGTTTCGCGCGAAGTCCCGGATCCAGATGCCAAAGTCGACGGCCTCAACGGCCAGGCTCATGCGCGTCTCGCTCTCGCGCAGCCCGGCTTCAGTCGCCTGCAGGTCCGTGGCGAGTTGCGACGCACGGATGACGTCGTGGCTGATCTCGAACCCCATCACCGCGACGAGGCCCAGGTAAAGCGGGCCGATGAGAACAGGGATGGGCAGTTGTGCCCAATGCACCAGCGCGGCCTGAAAGGTCCCGAGCAGGAGAAAGAACTCGACGCTGCCCCCGACCATCAGTGCCTTCCGGCGCTCGCCTCGGCGCCAGGCCGTGACGCTGGCATCCGCGACAAAGATCAGGAGCACCACCATCGTCGCGTATCCGAACAGCATCCAAGGATTCTGTATGCCTTCGAATACGGTCACAGAGTCCCCGAGAAACGGCTCGTGCCGCAGACTCGTGATCTCGAGGTAGTTGACGTTCCCCCAGACCAGGAACGCGATCAGCAGATAGAACGTGCGCAGGCCGGTGACGGTCCATGCCAGCCATCGCCGCCCCGCGTTGAGGTAATGCGTCACGAACCACGTGGTCGAGACCAGCAGACACAGCAACGCGACATGTGTCCACCTCATCGACGAGAGGAGTTCTTCCGGCGTCTCACCTCGCGCCGTCCGCAATTCACAAAACGTGAACGCCGCTGTGGAGGCGGCTGTCAGGGCAAAGAACAGATAGGCCCAGGCGGAGCGGTTCCTATACCAAACCAGCCCATAGATCGCCCCCAGCGTGAGACACGCCGAGGCGATCATCGACCAGATGACGGTGACCCAACTCATAGCTCAGCGTCCCTGTTTGAGTGTGACGCCACAACTCCTCACGCTAATCACGAGCCTATTGTGAATCAGCGCTTTGCGAGGTTCTAGCCGCGCATCGCGTGGACGATGGCCACGACGACGGGGCCCCAGATCGTGAGCAGGATGTTGCCGATCGCGTACGGCACGGTGTAGGCCAGCGAGCCGACGTTGCTGTCGCTCGCATCGCGCAGCGCGGTCAAGCCCGGCGTGCAGGTTTGCGCCCCGGCGAGACCGCCGAGGACCATCAACGGGCGCAGCTTGAAGACATATCGGGCGACGATCGTCCCGACGGCGAGCGGCACGACCGTCACGATTATCCCGGCGACGAATATCGTGGCGAAGAAAGCCGCACCACTGACGCGATAGGCTTCAACGGCGTGCGGCCCCGCATGTAAGCCGACGACGGCGATGAAGACAATCAACCCGATATCCATGAGCAGCCGCTGCGCCGGTTCCGGGATCGCGCCGAAGACCGGGTAACGGCTGCGCGCCCAGCCACCGACGAGACCGATGACGAGAATCGATCCCGCTGTGCCGAGCCCGAGCACGATCCCGCTCGCGTTCAGCTTGAGCAGGCCGAGCAGGATCCCCGCGCATATGCCGCCGGCAAGGAACGTGAGGTCGGTCTTCGACAGATCGCGCTCCACGAATCCCACATGTCGGCCTGCACGCTCGACATCGTCTGGCGCGCCGACGACGTGCAGGATGTCGCCGCGTTCGAGCACCGTCCACGACTCGCGAGGGATCAGTTCAGTGCTTCGTTGCACGGACTCCAGGTATACGCCGCGAGCGATGGGGGCCTGGGCGAGTCTCGCCAATCGTTTTGCCGATCACCTCCGAGTTGGTGACGACGACGGCCGCCGTCTTCACGGGAACCGAGAGCACCGACGGATCGTCGATCTCCGGGCCGATGTCACGTCCAGCGTCGAGGAACGCGGCGCGGCGGGCCGAGAGGACCAGTTCGTCGCCGTGATTGAGCACGAGCGTGGGATGCAACTCCAGGACATCGGCACCGCGCTTCACCCGCTGTACGGACAATCGCGTTGCCGCGTAGCGAGCTTCGAGCGCGGCAAGCGTGGATCCCGCGATGTCTGCGTGCTCGACACGGTATGCGCGAGTCCCGAAGTGAATCGCCGACGGCACGTCGCCGGCGGCCGTGCCGGCCGACAGCTCCTTCTCCAGCTCCTTCGCCTCGCGCTTCAGATCCGCGCGCATGATCTTCGGTCCGAGCCATGTCAGGAACAGAATGAGACCCAGGTCGCCGAAGCCGTACGTGATCGCGTCGGCCAGTGGCGCGTTGGCGATTAGAACCGCCTTGGCCTCGTCCGGGATCGGCAGTTCAGCGATCGCACTCAGCCCCGTACCGAGCGCCGCTGACTGTGTCATTGCGCCAGAGAGCACGCCGACGGCAAGACCCTCGTCGAACCCGAATACCGCGGTGACGGCGATCACCGCAGCGAGCCCACTGACCGCGACGACCACCGCGAGCGCGATTTGCGGCAGCGCCTCTTTCTTCAGGCTGCCGAAGAACTGCGGGCCCACCGAGTAGCCGATGGAGAACAGAAAGAGATAGAAGAACGACCAGCGGAGCAGGTCTGGGAGTTCGGGCCTGGCGAGGATGCCGATGACGATGCCGGCGATCAGCGTGCCGACCACCGCGCCGAACCCCACGCCCTTGAAGTGGAAGCGGCCGATGATCGTCCCGAGAAGGATGCTGAGGAACAGGCACAAAACGGGTAAGTCGTGCAGAAAACGCGCGAGTGACTCGATCACCGTACGGCTCTCCATCAGAATGTCCAGAAGAAGGTGACGCGGAGGAGCGCGTCCTGACGGCGCCCTGGCTCGTTCACCGGGTCGGGTTCGTTGGCGTAACGGACCATCTCGAGATTTGGACTCAGGCGAACGGCGGGGTGAAGATACCACTCGCCGCCGAAGATCCAGGTCGTGAAGGGTGATTGACTGCTCAGAAGCCAGTAGTCGATGCCTTCCGCGCCCGGGAGCCCGGTCTCGACGTCACCGAGGTGGCCCGTCACGCTGTCGGCGCGGAGAAAGACGTTCGCCTTCTTCGGGCAGGAACTCCCACACGCCGAAACCAGACCAGACGGAGATCGTCTGATTCGGGATGTCTTCCTGCCCCGATCGCCGCTGCTGCCACAGAGTACTGGCCGCCTATTCGGCCCACGTCGCTGCGGAAGCCCGCTATGCCCTGAGCTGTCTGGCGATCCTCGTCGGCGGGCCGTGTACCAAGGCTATAGAAGCCTTCGAGCGCGAGCCTCGAGCCGCGCTCATAGCGCCCTTCGACGCGGAGGATCTTGCCCTCCTGGGTTTCGGAACCGTTGCCTGACTCGTTGCCGAACTGCACCGCGTAGGTGAGGCCATCCACCCGAGTCGGACCGTCGAACCGTGACTCCGAAATCGCGTGACGAATCGAGCCGGTAGAGATCGGCCGGTGTCTTCTCGATGTGACGCAGCCCCCAGAAGCCGTCGAGCCAGTCGAACGTCAGCGTCGGCTGGATGCCGAGCGTCAGTTTCTGGCTGCCTTTGTAGGCCCACTTCAAAGTACGCGTCTTTGACGTACGGTGTGAGGTCGCCGCCGGTGAAGTCACCGTTGCTGTTCGCTTCGAGCCGGAAGCGCGTGGTGAGTTTCTCGTTGTACGTGAAGTCGTACGTGAAATAGATCCGCCGGAACCACAGACCGTGCTGTCCTTCGACTGGAGTCGGATCGCTGATGCTGATCCCGTCCTGATGCCTGTCGTAGTACCAGTAGTAGTCCCCGAACATCAGCCCACTGAACTTGTGCGAGGGGTAGTCGGACTTCGCGTTCTCTTCCGGTTGGGCAAAGGACTCGCCCGGAAGTCCGTGCTTGAAGTTGTACAGATTGATCGCGTCCTGGCTGTCGAAGACCACCGTCTCGCCATTGGGACCGTACCCGGTGCGCTCGATGACCGCACCGGTATCGGCACCGTTGCTCCTGGTGAACGCCTCGTATCGCGTCGCCGACGCAAACACGTAGATGCGACCGTCTTTCGCGACCTCGTTATAAAAGAACGTCTGCGCATAGGCGCCCGTCGCGAAGACGAAGCCCGCAAGGAGAGGAGCACAGAGCGCGAAGCGCAGGAAGCGCACGGCTAACCAGACTCCCCTCTCACGGACTGACCGCGAGGAACAGGTAGGCCGCGAGCAGCGCGAGATGCACGCCGGCCTGCAACAGCGTGGCGCGGCCCGGGACGACTGTGAGCACCGTCACGATGCAGGTCAAGGCCAACAGCACGATGTGATTCGCACCCAGCCCGAGATGTAACGGACCGGTCAGCCATATCGAGGCGACCGCGAGCGTCGGGATCGTCAACCCGATGCTGGCCATCGCCGAACCGAAGGCCAGATTGAGACTGGTCTGCATGCGACCTCGCCGCGCGGCGCGCCACGCTGCGACCGTCTCTGGCGCGAGGATCAGGATCGCGATGATCACGCCGACCACGGAGATGGGAAGGCCGGCGGCGATCACGCCGCGCTCGATCGTCGGTGAGACCAGCTTCGCATTGCCGACGACACCCACCAGCGCGACAAACAGCAGCGCGAGGCTTCCCCATGTGGCGCTCGCTGACGGGGGAGTCGCATGCTGGTCCTCGATGATCGTGCCGTCCGCCGCTACAGGGAGAAAGTAGTCCCGGTGGCGACCGGTCTGAAGTGCAACGAAGAGTCCGTACAACGCGAGCGAGGTGATGGCGGCGAAGGCGAGTTGCGGCGGAGAAAAGACCGGCCCCGGGCTGGTCGTCGTGAAATTCGGCACCACCATGCTGAGTGTCGCCAGCGTGGCGACGGTCGCGAGCGCCGCACCTGCGCCCTCGGCGTTGAACGAGACCGCCGATCCGGAGCGCGTTCCCGCCAGGATCGACAAGCCGACGATGCCGTTACTCGTGATGATGACTGCCGCGAACACCGTGTCGCGCGCGAGGGTTTCGGCACCCCCGGTGCCAGCGATCATCAGCGTGACGATGAGCGCGACCTCGATCACCGTCACGGCTACAGCGAGAACCAGCGACCCGTACGGTTCGCCGACGCGGTGAGCGACGACCTCGGCGTGATGGACTGCTGCGAGCACCGCGCCCGCGAGGAGTGCAGTGATAGCGGCGACGGCGAATGGCGGAAGCGTCCTGCCCCACGCAAGCGCGAGAACGACGACGCTCAGAACTGGGACGAGCGAGGTCCAGGCGAGAAGAGGTGAGCGCACAGCCGGTGGGGCGCTCATTTAGAGCCGCGACATGACGGCCGACTGCTGGCGAACCTGCCAGACATAGACCGGAATGCCCAGCATCAGGAGCACGAAGCCGTACAGCACCGCTTCAGGTCCGCAGCCGTAGAGCGTGAAGATAGAGAACACGAACGCGATCCACTCGATGGCACCCACCTTAGGTACCTTGCCACCACCTGCGACCTTTGCCGCGACCAGTCCCACCGATAGCGCGCAGAACGCGTACGGCACGACGGCGGTCATCGTCGCGAGGTTGACGACGAGGCTGTAGAACGCGGCGAAGCCGGACGAGCCTGCCGCTTGAACGAGGATCAAGGACGTCGCCAGAATCGCGGAGAAGATGATGCCGACGGCCGGCACGCCACGCGACGAGACCCGACCGAAGAGTGCAGGGAACAGACGATCTTGTGCGGCCGCCATCGGCACCTGGCCCATGAGCAGCGTCCACCCGTTGAGCGCGCCAAGCGACGAGATCATGACCGCGACGCCGACGATGTCTGAGGCCCAGCCACCCCACATGATCCGCGCGGCATCCGCAAACGGCGCGGCCGACTTCACCAGTTCCTCACGCGGCACTACGCCGAGCACGACGGTCGTGCCCAGGACGTAGAGGAGCGCGGCGATCGACACGCCGATGATCGTTGAAAGAGGGATCGTGCGGGAGGGATCCTTCACGTCGCCGGCCGGCACTGTCGCAGACTCGAGACCGAGATACGCGAACATCGTGAGCGGCGCGAGCGTGGCGGCGGACGTGAGCAGTGACTGACCGCTCGGGTTGAATTCGGACAGATTCCCCCATCGGATGAAGAAGAGTCCGATGATGGAAATCGCGGCGAACGGCACGAGCTTCGAGTAGGTCGTGACCTCCGCCACCAGGCCCGCCTCTTTCACGCCCCGAAGGTTCGTGAACACGATGAGCCACATCACACCGATCGTGATGGCGACCGCCAGCGGCCGATTGCCTTGAAAGGCCGGGACAATTTTGAAGAGCGATCCGGTGAACGCCACCGCGATGGCCGGCAACGATGCCCAGATCGAGATCCAGTACCCCCACGCCACAAGGAAGCCGGCGAAGTCGCCGAACCCCATTCGCGAGTAGGCGTAGGGTCCGCCGGTCGCCGGCGAGAGGCGTGAGAGGCGCGCGAATGTCAGTCCCAGGCAAATCGCTCCCCCGCCCATGACGACCCACGACAGGATGGCGAGGATCCCGTACGGCGCGAGCGCCGAAGGAGAGAGGTAGAAGCCTGACCCCACCATATTCCCGACGACGATGGCGGTACAGGCTCCAACACCAAGGCTCTTCAGCGCTGGCGCGCTCCCGGAGCTCGACGCACGCTGTTTCTCACTGACCGTAGACAACGCCAGACTCCTGTGGGTTCACGGTCGTTCCCATGGTGCCCGCGATGATTCCGCCCAGGTCAGCCAGCGCGCCGATCGCGGCCTTCTTGCCGGTGGCCTTGGCGAAGCGACATGCCGCGTCCACCTTGGGACCCATTGAGCCGGCCGCAAATTTCATAGCCGAGAGCGCCTCTGGCGAGGCGGAGCGGATCGACTTCTGCGTTGGCTTGCCCCAGTCAACATAGACGGAGTCCGCATCGGTCAGCATGATGAAGAGGTCGGCGTTCAGTTCGCGCGCGAGAAGCTCGGATGCGAAGTCCTTGTCGATCACGCACTCGACACCGGCGAGCTTTCGATCCTGGCCCTTCACGTACATCGTCGGGATGCCACCGCCGCCAGCCGCGATGACCACGGCGTTGTGCTCGAGCAGCCACTTGATCGGCCGCAGCTCGAAGATGCGCTTCGGCATGGGTGAGGCGACGACGCGTCGCCATTTGTCACCGTCCTGCTTGAAGACCCATTGCTTGTCCGCGGCGAGGCGATCCGCCTCCTCCTTGCCGTAGACAGGACCGATGAACTTCGTGGGGTTCTTGAACGCCGGGTCGTCGGGATCGACCTCGATCATCGTGAGGAGTGTGGCGAACGGCCGCTCGAAGGGGAGCAGGTTGCCGAGCTCCTGCTCGATCATGTAGCCGATCATCCCTTCCGTCTGTGCGCCGAGCACGTCGAAGGGATACGTCTCCACCTTCTCGTACGCGGCGCCTTGCAGGGCGAGCAGCCCGACCTGCGGGCCGTTACCGTGGCCAATCACCAGTTGATGCTGATTGGCGACGGGCGCGAGCGCTTCGGCGGCGATGCGAACGTTGCGGCGCTGGTTCTCGGCGGTCATCGCTTCTCCTCGCCGGAGGAGCGCGTTGCCGCCCAATGCGGTGACGACCAACATGGCTCAGTCTCCCAGTGTGGCGACGAGAATCGCCTTGATCGTGTGCATCCGGTTCTCGGCCTGTTCGAACGCGAGGTTGTACTCGGACTCGAACACGTCGTTGGTGACCTCGAGGCCGTTCTTGATCCCGTAGGTCTCGGCGATCTGTTTGCCGAGCACCGTCTCGGTGTCGTGGAACGCCGGCAGGCAGTGCATGAACTTGACCTGCGGATTGCCGGCCGCCTTCATCAGGTCCATGTTGACCTGGTACTTGAGGAGCAGATCGATGCGCTCCTTCCACACTTCCTTGGGCTCGCCCATCGAGACCCAGACGTCGGTGTGGATGAAGTCCACGCCTTTGACCGCTTCCTTCGGATCCTCGGTGATGGTGAGCTTCGCGCCGGATTGTTCCTGGAGCTTCTTGGCGATCGAGATGAATTCGTCCGCCGGCCACAGCTTCTTCGGTCCGCACAGCCGGACATCCATGCCGGTCAGGCAGCCGACGATCATCAGCGAGTGCCCCATGTTGTTCCGAGTGTCGCCCATGAACGCGTACTTGATCTCGTGGATCGGCTTGTCGCTGTGCTCGCGCATGGTCAGCACGTCGGCGAGCATCTGCGTCGGGTGGTACTCGGCGGTCAGGCCGTTGAAGACCGGGACGCCGGCGTACTTCTGGAGCTCGTCAACGCCTGTCTGGCTGGCACCGCGGTACTCGATCGCGTCATACATGCGTCCGAGCACGCGCGCCGTGTCCTTGAACGACTCCTTGTGGCCGATCTGCGAGCCGGCGGGATCGAGGTAGGTGACGTGCGCGCCCTGGTCGTAACAGGCCACCTCGAATGCACAGCGTGTGCGCGTCGAGGTCTTCTCGAAGATCAGGCAGATCTCCTTGTCGAGGAGATGCTTCTGCTCGGTACGAGCGTATTTCGCGCGTTTCAGATCGCGCGCGAGGTCGAGCAGATACCGGAATTCCCGTGGCGTGTAGTCCTGGACCGTCAGCAGCGAGCGGTTGCGCAGATTGAAGCTCATGATTGTCTCCCGTCGTTAGCCGCGCGACGCGCGGCAAGAGATACAGTTCACTTAGGCCGGGTCGCGTGAGACCGGGCACGTCATGCAATGCCCGCCGCCGCGTCCGCGACCGAGCTCCGACCCGCGCACCGTGATCACTTCGATGCCGGCCTTGCGCAGCAATGTGTTCGTGTGTGTGTTCCGGTCGTATCCGACTACGACGCCCGGTGACAGCGCCACGACATTGTTGCCGTCGTCCCACTGCTCGCGCTGGGCTTCCCAGACGTTGCCGCCGGTTTCGACGACGCGAAGCGTCTTCAACCCGAGGACCTCTTTGACCACGTCGAAGAGATGCCGCGTGTCGAGGCGAACGTCCATCCCGCCTTTGCCGTCGGGCCGTGCCCGGTAGCAGCGGACCTGATCGGCGACTTCGCGATACGACGTGCACAAATCGCGATCGCAGAACGTGAACACCGTGTCGAGGTGCATCGCCGCGCGGCTCTTCGGCATCAGGCAGCCGATGACTTCCGTGGCACCGCCATGTTTGAAGAGCTCGGAGGCGACCTGGAACACGGCCTGGCGCGTGGTGCGCTCGCCCATGCCGATCAGCACGGTGCCATTGCCGATCGGCATGACGTCGCCGCCCTCGACCGTCGCAGCGCCGTGTGACTCGTCGCTGTCGCCCCACCAGATCTTGAAGTCCGCGCCCTTGAAGCGCGGGTGGAACTTGTAAACCGCACGCTGGAGCAGCGTCTCCGGCTGGCGCGCCGGCCAGAACATCGGGTTGACGGTCACACCCTTGTAGATCCAGCACGACGGGTCGCGCTGGAAGAGTGTGTTCGGAATCGGCGGAATGATGAAGTCGGCGCCGCCGAACGCCTCGGACATCATCGTGGCGCCCTCTGACTTCGGCAGATCGAGGATGGCAATGCCCCCGATCAAGTACTCGGCGAGCTTGGCGGGCGGCAGTTCCTCGAGCCAGGCGCGTACGATCGGCGCCAGGCCGAGCCCGACGTCGTTGTTCGTGATCCGTCGTTCGAGAATGAAGTCGCGACCTTC
>CAVYZF010000006.1:0-168263 GCA_963772955.1 uncultured Acidobacteriota bacterium
CCCAGAGCGTGCAATGTTCCACGGTGATACGCTCGATGTTGTTGTTCGACCCCGCCAGATCCAAACCCTTGAGGGCCACGCAATCGTCGTCGGTGCGAATAAAACAATCGGTGATGAGGACGTCCTGCGAGTTGCACGGGTTAATGCCGTCGTCGTTCTGCACGCGCGAGCCGCAAAGCTTCACATTTCGGACGGTCACACCCTTGCTATGGCGGGGCACGATCGTCCAATGCGACGCGCCGCGAATGGTGATGCCGCTGACTTCGACATTGGTCCCGCGTATGGAAATCACGTGCGGCGTCGGTCCTTTCCTCCATTCCCAATCCGAGCCGTCCAGAATGCCGCGCCCGGTAATGCGAATGTTCTCGCCTTCGGCAATGATGCCGCCCTTCACGACAGCGCCGCCCGCGAGGTAAAGCGTCTGGTTGTTGGTCAGGGTGATCTTCCCGGCTGGTGAATGCCAGGACGGAAGTAAATCACTCCGGGCGTCTCCGGTGTGGGCGGCGCCTCCTCGATCGGGTTCGCAAAGAGAAGCAGAGGAGCTTTCTTCCCGTCGGGTTCAATGCTCAGCTTGCACGGGCCAGGGAGAGAGACAACCAGCGCGTTGTCGGTCTCCAGACGCATGGTCACGTTGGTTCGGGCCGGGAGGATAACGGTGTTGCGCAGCGATCGATTCGAGGTGATCCGCACGTCCACCGGGCCCTGGACGTCGAAGTTGGCGAACGAATAGGCCCCACCGTAATCCCATTCCTTACCGGCGAAGGGCGGATCGAGCACTCGTGCGCTGTAGGTGGCCACGCGCTCTTCTCCGATCTCAATCTGATACTCGGCCGAGAGGGGCTCGCCCTCCGGAGCAGGGTAAGTCACGACTCGGTTGGGCGCTGCGGACAGGCTGAATCCACAGAAGAGGAGGACAAAGGTGGCTTTCATGTGCAGGGTTGGACCGTCGCTGACCAGGGCTGCATTCAATTGCAGAGGGTGGTCAAAACCTGGATTGGCTTTCTTCTGTCGGTTTTTTACGTTGGGCGAAGATGACTCGGGAACAACTGGCGCGCGCATTGGCGATCAAACAACTTGGCCGCGAAGCCGCCTTGGACGTCTTGGACGACCGCGAGCTTGAGATCTTCTCGATCCTTTCGCTTGGGTACTCCTCCACCCAGATCGAGACTGAGTTTGGCGTGACACGGGCCGAGACGAAACGCCTGAAGGCCAGCATCCAACGGAAGCTCGGACTCAGCACCGAGGTGCAGCTGCTCCAAGCCGCAGTTCGCCATCGGCAGCGCGGCTGAGGAGTGCAGCGACTCTCACTGTATGAACTGGCTGATCTGCAGATGGGCGGCTGCTATTTAGGGAGCCCTGCAAAGGGCACGGGGTCGGACCTGAGCAAGTCGTTGAGTAACCGCTGCTTATCCTGCCTGAGAGGTGCCCTGGGGTGCCTTAGCGCTGTTTTCGCCCCGGCGATCTGGCTTGCAAGGGAACCGGTCGTTGGCAAATGCTGGTCTTGTGCCAAGGGCCAATCGCTATTTCGTTCCCGGCAAGCTCTACCATCTGACCCATCGTTGCCACGATCGCAGAGTTCCTCTTCAAGTTTGCCCGTGATCGAAACCAGTACCGGCAGTTGCTCTGGAGCAGTGTGCGGGAGTTTCCCATCACCGTGTTTGCTTATTGCATCACGTCCAATCACACCCATGTCCTGGTCCGTTCAGAATCCGACACGGCAGTCAGCCAGTGGATGCAACAGCTCGAGGGCGAATTTGCCCAAAGCTACAACCGGCGCAAGCATCGGAGCGGCGCCTTCTGGGCCGACCGCTACCACTGCACGATGATTGAGGAAGGCCCGCATCTCTGGAATTGCATGGTCTACATCGATCTGAACATGGTCCGAGCCGGGGTGGTGGCGCATCCTGCCCAATGGCCGTGGTGCAGTTACAGCGAGTGGATGGGGCAGCGCCGCCGCTATGGGGTGGTCGATCGCAAGGAGTGCTTGCGAGTGCTGGGCGGAGCAAGTCTGGCAGAGTTCCGTGCCAACTACGATGCCCTGATCGACACCAGGCTGGCCAAGGACGTCGATGGCTCGAGAGCCGCAGTGGACCGAAAGCATCGCGGTGGGCTCGCGAGCCTTTGTGGAGGCGATCGGGCAGACGGTGCACTCATCGGCAGCGGCTCGACTATTCCACGGTTGGGGAGAGTGTTTGGGTGCTGCGCGAGGATCTCCCGACGCCGTTCCGGGAAACGGCTTAGAAGCAACAATGACCGGGTCAAAATCGTCGCTAAGACCATCCAGAGGCCACTCGGCCGCACTTAGCGACCTCAGCCGCAATGGCTTGCTCAGGTCCGACCCGAATTTAAATTTACAGGCAAAGCGGGAGCGAACGGGGAATGCATGCAGGCTGGAAAAGGCAGCTGATACCCGAGTTTGTGGCAATCATTCTCAAACAGGATCGTTTAAGCTCTACGACTGTTGTCGAGGAATTGACGAAGCTGTTCTCGGGGACCAAAACGGGAGCACTGATCCAGGCTGAAACTGCACGGGCCAAACCTATGTCCTGAGGGGTAGCCCGTTTAAGGTGATTCCTATCCACCGTGCTCCCGCCACGGCCATAATTCGCCAGCAACGTGGCCACTTTCATGGAAGTCTCGATCAAGCAGCTCCAGGAGGTTCACCCCCGATGCCATCCCTCAGCCAAGGACGCTTCCACGCCCGCCAGTGACGAAAAACAACTGAGCAGAGTCCGAAACCCACAGCTTAACTTTCGTGCTCCGTGGTCCTAAGTGTTACCGGCCGGATTGTTGCGCAGCACGCTGAAGAAGCCGTGCTCCTTCGCAACATGCGCTCGGTCCTCGTCGGGGCACCTCACGTCAAGCTCGATCACCTTCGCCGGTTGGACAACCGACTCGCCGCCCACGTCGACGGACTGGCCGTTGCCGGCGAGCACGCCTGGCCGCATTGCGATGCGGCGCTTGCCGAGCCCTCGGGAAGCGTCGTGTTTACCGTGGCCGCCCGTGCCGTCGCCGACAAGCGACTGCGGCGACTGGACGATGCGATCTCGTTGGCGCAGACGCTTCCCAGCGTGGAACGTGGCTTGTTGTCCGCATTCGGCTGGCTGGAACCTGCTCAACTGCAGGGAGTGGTGTCCGAGTTGCTCAAGTCTCCCGATGCGTTCCGGCGCTTTCTCGGCATCTCTGCCTGTTCGATGCACAGCGTCGATCCTGGGATCGCCGCGGCTCGATATTTTCAGGACGAGAGCCCGCTCGTCCGATCCCGTGCACTCCGACTGGCGGGCGAGCTGGGCCTCACTGAACTGGTATCCGCCTGCGTCGCGTCAATGAAGGACGATCATCCAGACTGCCAGCTGTGGGCAGCTGTATCTGCCGTGTTGCTCGGTAATCGAGGAAGCGCACTCGAGATCGTCATGAACGCGGGGATGGCAGAGGGTCCTCGGCGAGCGCGAGCGTTCAGACTTGCACTACAGGCGATTAGCGTGGACGCGGTGCACGGCGTGCTGAAGGAGATCGCCAAAGACCCAGAGCAACTCCGCTGGCTGATCCACGGCAGCGGCCTAGCCGGTGACTCGACCTACGTGCCTTGGCTAATCAAGCACATGTCGAATGACCAGACAGCGCGCCTCGCGGGCGAGGCGTTCAGCCTGATCACAGGTACGGACTTGGCGCTGCTGGACCTAGAACGCAAACCGCCGGAAAACTTCGAGTCCGGTCCAAACGACGATCCAGACGACCCAAACGTCGACATGGATCCCGACGATGGCTTGCCTTGGCCGGACGCGGAGCGCATCCAGAAATGGTGGGCGGCGAACAGCAGTCGCTTCCAGCCAGGCACGCGCTACTTCATGGGAGCGCCCGTGACCCGCGCGCACTGCATCGACGTGCTGAAGAACGGCTACCAGCGTCAGCGCATCCTCGCCGCGCACTATCTGTGTCTGCTCGACCCGGGCACGCCGCTGTTCAACACGAGCGCACCGGCATGGCGCCAGCAGCGACTCTTGGCGCAGATGGTCTAACCGACATGGTTCTCAACGAGGGCGTGCGGTTCGAGAACGTTGATCGTTCGGTGAAGCGCGCCTTCCTCCGTCCCCCGGAGAAGATGCTGCTGACGGCGCCCGTTCGGTTGTACAAGTGGACCAACCGCCCGCTCAGCGACGGATCGCGGATCACGCCGTGGTGGTCGTTCGTCGAGACGACGCGGCTTCCCAGTGGCACCCTTGCAGAAGGCTTTCTCGTGTACGAAGAACGCGCAAAGCGACTCGGTCGGTCTCACCGAGAGTTCGCGCGCTCCAGGGCTGCCATCTCTGACCAGTTTGACAACACGATGTCGACGCTACTCATGGTTCAGATCCGTCAGCCGGTTTGGGGCTTTGCGGGACAAGCAAGCGGCCAGCGTGAGTTCGCCGACAGTCAGACCGATCTTGCGCACGTCTTTCTAATCGGTGGCGCCTATCAGGTGTGGGTGCCAGACCTGACGCTACACTACGTGAACCCGATTCCCGTGGTTGGTTGACCGAGGGTCGCGAGAGTAAGCACCGATGGCCACGAAGTACATCCTCGCCGCGTTGTCGGTCGTGTTCCTCGTCCTTGCGATCGCTCGCATCGTACGTGCAGGTACCGGTGCACATCCACAGAGCCGAACCTGGCTGATCATCGCGATCATCTTCGGCCTCGTCAGTGCCTGGCTCTTTTATCAAGGCTGAACGATGGGCGGACTTCCCCCGACACCCGCAAACGATCTCGGCGATCCGATCAGGATCGACCCGGCCACATCCGCACGTCTCGAATCGCCGACGCCAGGGCCCATCGGGCTCGACTCCAAAGGCGGAACCCCGAAGCAGACGCAGGCCAGCATGTCCGATCAGATCGTGGGCTTCGCTCGTCGGCAGCGGGGAGACCGCGTTGGCGACGGCGAGTGCTTCACGCTGGCTGACAGAGCCTTGCGCAACGCCGGAGCACGCAGCGCCCGGGACTTCGGCGACGTCTCACCCAACGTCGATTATGTGTGGGGCGCGTCCGTGAATTTGTCGGACCTGCGCGCGGGCGACGTAATTCAATTCCGTGGCTACCGTTTCGACCGCGAGGTGGTCACCCACAACGCCGATGGTTCCACGACGACAACCGATGATTTTCAGGAGCGCCCGCACCACACGGCGATCGTCGAGTCAGTCGGCGCGAACGGCGCGGTCACGGTGCTCGAACAGAACAGCCCGGACGGCTCCCCGGTCGTGCGCAATCAACTCTTCTTCTCGGGCGGCACCCGCGAGGGCGGCGGCCAGTCGACCACAATTACCGTGCAAGGGACGTTTTGGTTTTATCGTCCTCAGGCACGATAGTCTCCTCCAGCCGCAACAACACCCAGGAGTCACGATGGCGCAAGTGCAATACAAGCTGTACAAGATTCAGATTGACGGCGCGCAGGACTACATCGCCGGTGTCACCACGTGCCTCGAACTGGTCGAGTCAGTTGCCGATGGGAAGAAGCTTCTCCAGGCGATTACGACTCTTAGCCACCAGGTCTTCATCCAGGACACGGTGAGCGGAAACTCCTGCGGCGCGCAATCGTGGTCTGCCTTCCCCCCGCTGCCGGTCGCAATCAAGGACAAGAATGCGGCGGGCTTTACGGCCGAACTGAAAGCAGCCTTGGACAAAGCCAAGTCCGGAGGCATCACGCTCGAGCACCTGGCTCGCCAGCTCGCCATGGGACTCTCGCCGGCCACGTACAAATCCGCCAGCAACGTGGTGCCGCCCACGCAGAAGAATCCAGCCCCCGCGGGATCGTCTCCGCAGGACATCATGTTCAACGCGGGCCTCCAGACGGGAACCGCGATGTCCATCCTCCAGGACCTGATGGCAGGAAAGCGTGCAGTTACCAATCTCCCTCCCGACTGGGACTACGAACTGCCGCGCGTGCTCCGCCCTTACCTGACACCCGGCGGCGGCGCGGCGTCAAAGGTCTCGTTCAATCACACCAAGACGTTCCACTGCACTGACGATCCGGCGATGTTCAAGCGCCCGCCTGCGATCGGTCTCGCGCACGAGTTGATCCACGCGCTGCACAATTCCTCCGGGGTGAACCTTGCCCTGGTGAAGAAGGACGGCGAGAACATCGAGGAGCTGATCACCACGGGCATGCCGCCCTACAACTTCGAAGAGCTGTCGGACAACAAGATGCGCAGCCAGTGGCCCCAATACCTGAACCTGCGGATGAACTACTGACGCGTCGCCTCGCAGGGATCTATCGCGAGGGCGGGTGGTAGGCGAAGTTCGAGACGAACAGCTCTTCGTTGCCAGGCATGAAGAATCCAAATCGCCCGTTCGCCAGCGGTCGCGCCGAGGCCGGCCGCTCCCAGGTATCGAGCGGTCGCCACGTCGTGCCATCCAGGCTGTACTGCTGCACGACGCGCGAGTTCGACACTTCGGTGCTCAGGTGGACGAATGGAACGTTCGTTGGGATGCGATGTTCGGCACGCAGGATGCTGCTCGGCACCGGGTTGCCGCTCACCAATTCCGACCGGTAGAAAGAATCCTTGTCCAGTTGCAGCATCACGTAGTTGGTGTTGTCAATGAAACCGACAGTCCACGTGAGGCGCGCCCCGCTCGAGAACGGGTTCCCGCTCTGATCGAGCCTGATCGTGAATGTGAACCTGCCGTTGGAGTTTCTGCGCTCGTAGATCACCATCGCTCCGCCACGGCGGGTGTACCAGTTGTCAGACTTGGTCCACGTGGTCAGATCGAATCCTTCCATGCCGGCGGCGATGTTGCGAAGGTTGACAGTACGTGAGGTTCCGCCCGCCACGGTCAGCGTTTGCAACGTCGGGATCCCTGAAGGTCCCCTGGCTGCGATCTCGTACGTGCCATCGGACAGCGGGACTTTTCTGCCGCCGGTGAACGTCTGAATCGCCTGCCCTCCCTGCGAGATCGTGATCTGGGTGTCGGTATCGGCAACGAGGTCGATTGTGGCGTCGGTGCGGCGCAGCCCGACGTCCGTACTCGAGAGTACGAGGGTCTGACCCGCGGCGAACTCCCGTGTGATGGTGGCAGGCGCGAAGCCGCGCATCGAGACGCTCAGCGTGTGCGGACCAGGACTGATACCCGAGTAGGAGAGCGTGCCGACCTGGTCCACCGTTCCGATGGCGGCGCCGTCGAGCACAACCTCTGCGCCAGCCGGTAATTGCTGAAGGACGAGGCTCGCAGGCGCTGGGGCTGGCGGCGTGGCTTCCGGAATGGCCGCGGGGGGTGCCGGGACGTCGACAGGAGTCGGAACAGGAGCGGCAGGAGTCTCGACGGACACGGTCTCAGACTCGTCAGGTGTGCGCATCACCAGCACTGCGACGACGACAACGACGACCGCAGCGGCGACGGCTGCCCACACGACGGGTCGCGAGAACGAGCGGCCGGTTGGAGGCGACGGCTCGGTGGTTCTCTTCGGAGCGGGGACGATCTCCGTCGTCTGCGCAGACGCCGGTTCCTCCGCTGGCGTGGGCAGAGGGGTTGATTTTCGCTCGGGCACCAGTCTCGTTCGGTCAACCGAATGAGGAGGTGGTGGAGATGGTGGTGGTGCGGCCGCCGCCGCTGCGCGATGCAATTCCTTCCGCAGTGTTTCGGCGATCGCAACGAGGCCGGCGTCCCCTGGATACGCCGCCAGCCCGTTTTCGACTTCCTTCAACGCACCGGTGAAATCGCCCGCCGCCTGCAGCCTGCGGGCCTGTGATGCGATCTGCGGGACGAACTCTTCTCGTTTGCGATCGAGCGCCTGCGCGCGCAGGCTCCGCGCGAGTGTGTGATTGGCATCGAGCTCCAGCGCACGATCGGCAAATGCCTCGACAGCGCGCCAGTCGGTGTTCAGGCTCTCTTGCGCGCGCGTGACGAACAGATCGCGCAGCGTGTTGCGGACAGCCGTGCGGTCATCGAGCTGGAGAGCGATCTTCAACAGGTCGACGCCCTGTTCGAATCGTCCCTGCGCGCACAACTGCTTGTCCCTCTGCCACGAGTTCATCTGCGCGCGCGGTCTTTTCCTTCCCCTGGCGCGCCAGGCTTCGCAGCTCGACGAGCTCGGCATCATCGGGAAACTCGGACTCGCGCCATGTCGAGCAGTTCGTCCGCACGGGCGTAGTCGCCGGTCTCGAGCTGCCCGTCGATCTGGCGTATCCACCGTGCCCGTGCCGCATCGCGACCCTGTTGCTCGAGGCGTTTCCGCAATCGCTCCCGTTCGAACGCAAGGCCGGGGTAGAGGCTGTAGATCGTGCTCAAGGTGTCGAGGTCGCCGATCGCCTCGGCGATGTGGCCGCCTGCTTCATGGACTCGGGCGCGCTCGACGATCGAGTTCACCAGGTTGCGCTTGTCCTCCAACGCAGTCGGCAAGACGCCGGAAGTGATCGTCATCGGGGTATTCGGCAACCGCCTCCCGCACGAGGTTGACCTTCGCGTCGAGGTCGGGCTCGCTCTCGAGTCGTCTGTCGATATCGGCGATGTAGGCCGAGAGCTGCTGCCGTTGCTGCTCTTCGATGTCGAACTTCAACGCCTGGAACAGTGCGTGCCCGGCGTAACGGTCGAGAAACTGCTGGCAGATCTGCAGCGCCGGCGTGAACCTGCGATCGGCGAGCTGACGCTTGGCTTCGGCGTACGCGTTGTTGATCGCGTCGTGCTCCGAACGAATCTTGTCGTAGAAGGTCTGATAAGCGCCTGCGGCATCTGGCGAGGTGGCGTCGGGCGCTTTGTGATCCAGATCGAGGACGAGCCGCATCCGGCTGAGGGCCTGGCTGACCTCGCCGTTCTTCCAGGCGTTGACCGCGGCCTGGTAGAGTTCGACTTTCTCCTGTCGCAGCCTGACGTATTCCTGTTCCTCGATTTCGATGGCCTTGAGCAGCTTCGTCGCGCGCGAGTCTTTGGGACGCAGAACGAGTGCATTCTGCAGCGCTTCACGTGCGTGACCGTATGAGTGGTTGCTGACGTGCTGTTGCGCCAGCTGGATCCATTTGTCGATCTGCCGATCGCTTCGCCGGTCGTCGATCTTGCTCTTGAGGCTGAGCGCGACGACGTTGGTGGGATCGAGGTTGAGGACCTCCTGCAGCTTCGAGAGCGCGAGCGGATCTTCATCCTCCTCGTAGCGCGCCCTGGCGCTCTCGAGCAGTTGAGCAATCGTTCGTTGTCGACTGATCTGATCGATCTGCGTGCGCAGCAGGGTGATCTGCGGGTCGATGATTGCCTTCAGCTTCGAGCTCGCCCACGATCTCGCCGGCGAACTGATAGTCGCCCTTCTCGAGGGCCTTCGTCGCTGTTTGAATCCTCGGTTGTGTCCGCGACGGATCGAACAATGCGATCGGCTCGTTGCGGGCGGCCTTCTGCAGCGTGTCGCCGAACTCGCGCGCCGTATCGAACCGGTTCCAGGGCTGCTTGGCCATCGCCTTGTGTACGACGCGGCTGATGATCTGGCTCACTGCGGGATTGAGATCCGAGGCCGGTGGAGGGATCAGCGTGAGGATGGCCTGGATGACGGCATCCTCAGCTGCCGGCGCGAAACGGCTGACGGCGAGTCAGCGCTTCGTAGAGCGTGACCCCGAGCGAGTAGATGTCGGATTGCACTGACACCGGCTTGTGCTGCACCTGCTCCGGCGCCATGTAGAGCAGCGTGCCTTTGTCGAATCCCGCCGTTCTCGATTGCGCGGACACCGAGTGCGCCACGCCGAAGTCGATGATCTTCACCGAGTCGTCGGCCATGACGAAGATGTTGCTTGGCTTCAGATCGCGGTGAACGAGGCCATGTTCGTGGGCGGCCTGCAGTCCGCGACACGTCTGCGCAACGATCTCGACGACCCGTTCGACGGTCAGCCGGTGACTGGCGTGACGGATAAGCTGGTCGAGCGTCTGGCCCGCGAGCAGTGGCATCACGAAGAAGGGTTTGCGGTGCCCCTCCTCCTCGAATTCCCCCATGTCGAAGATCTCGACGATGTTGGGATGGCTAATCGACTTGAGGGCAGAGCACTCTTTGTAGAAGAGCTCGAGTGCCAGCGGATCGGTAAATTCGTGGAGCGTCTTTACCGCGACGTGGCGATCCAGAGGAGGGGGGTCGTAGGCGCGCAGCACCACGCCCATTCCGCCTTCACCGAGCTTGGCTTCAACTTCGTATCGTCCCGCAATCGTGGCCATGTCGGCCGGGCGTCATTTTACCGTGAGACCGCCGGGTACGGCGCCGTGCGGGATATCATCCCTGCACCGGTGGACCTCGAAAATCGTCGAATGGCGCGGCTGCTCGAGGAAGCGCAACGGCTGATGGCCGAACGCGATCCGGCTGCGCTGCTTCGATACGTGTGCGCGGCGGCGCGCCCGTTGACGCAGGCCAGCTTCGTGGCGGTCGGTATCGTGGATGACGGCGGAGCGGTCGACCAATTCGTGGTCGCTGGCCTCGACGAGCCAGTCGTCGATGAGCTGCGGCAATCACTGGCGGCCAATCACGATCACCCTGCGCGCCCCTCCTTTGTCTCGCGCGAGATCGTTCGCGGCGTGAACCCGAGTGGCGATCCTGTCGCCATCTGTTTGCCGGCATCACATCCACCCGTTCATTCGTACGTGTTCGTGCCGGTCGTCTCACCGACGCACGTCTATGGGTGGCTCGCGCTCGTCGAGAAGGAAGGCGCGGACATTTTTTCCGACGAAGACACGCAGGTCGCATCGACGCTCGGCGCAATGGCCGGCATGGCCTACGAG
The DNA here is from genome assembly GCA_963772955.1 of uncultured Acidobacteriota bacterium. GTDB lineage: Bacteria > Acidobacteriota > Vicinamibacteria > Vicinamibacterales > UBA2999 > Gp6-AA40. The sequence continues at coordinate 10,711 of CAVYZF010000006.1, forward strand.
AACGCGCGTCTCGTCGCGCAGTTGCAGGCACAGACGAACGAACTGCGCGAACACGAAGAACGGACTGACTTCGCAATGACCGCGTCACGGAGCGGCGTGTCGTACCGCGATCTCGGCTCGTCTCTCGTGGAACTGTCTCCGTCGACGGCACGACTGTTTGGTTTCCCTCCGAACGTCCGCCGCGTCTCACAGGAGGAGCTGTACGAGCGGGTGCACCCGGACGATGCGCAGCTTGTACGTGCGGCGGTGCAGAAGGCTATCGAGGATCGAGGAGGTGAGTTCGCCCACGAGTTCCGGCTGATCGTGAACGAAGACGCTCCTCGCTGGTTTCAGTTCAGAGGCCGCGTCCTGACCAATGGAGACGGGGAGCCGTCGCGCGTCGTGGGGGTTGTCACCGACGTGACCGAGCGCCGCCTGCTGGAATTGCAGCTCAGACAGTCGCAGAAAATGGAGGCGCTCGGCCAGCTCGCCGGCGGGGTGGCGCACGACTTCAACAATCTGCTGACGGCGATCCTGGGGTACGGACGCTTCGCGCTCGAGCGCTCAGCCGACGCGGCGCAGCGTCACGATCTCGAAGAGATCGTCAAGGCGGCGAGCCGTGCGGCATCCCTGACCAAGCAGCTCCTGGCGTTCAGCCGGCGCCACATGGTCGAGACCGTCGTGCTCGACCTCAATTCGCTCATCGTGGACATGGTCACGATGCTGCGCCGCATGATCGGTGAGGACATCGAGCTGGCGACGACGCTCGCGTCAGGCTTGTCTCACGTGCGGGCCGATCGCAGTCAGCTCGAGCAGGTCGTGATGAATCTCGTCATCAACGCGCGCGACGCATGCGGCACTGGCGGACGCATCCGCCTCGTGACTGAAGCCGTGGATGTCGATTCGGGGCTGGCGGCGCGAACTCCAGGACTCAATCGTGGTGGCTACGTCACGCTGTCCGTGATCGACAACGGTGTCGGCATGAACGAGGAGACGAAGTCCAGGCTGTTCGAGCCGTTCTTCACCACCAAGCCGCGCGGGCAGGGAACCGGTCTTGGCCTTGCCACTGTCTATGGCATCGTGGTGCAAAGCGGCGGAGCGATCCGTGTGGAGAGTGAGGCTGACCAGGGATCGACGTTCACCGTCTACCTTCCGCGGGAGCAGGAGGTCGCGCCGTCGGCAGGTCGGGCGATCGAATCGACAGTTGCGACGAGCTCGTGGAACGTACTGCTCGTCGAAGACGAACAAGCGGTACGTGAGCTGGTACGCATCATCCTGGAGCGGGCGGGGCATCGCGTCTTCGAGGCGGCCACGCCTGAGGAAGCTCTTGAACAGTTCAACACGATTCCGACAGTCGACTTGTTATTGACGGACGTGGTCATGCCTGCGATGTCCGGGTTTGACCTCTTTCACGTACTCGTTGGGCGTCAGCCGTCGCTGCGCGCGCTTTTCATTTCCGGCTATACGGATTACGCGACGGTTGAGCCGACGATCGCGGACAAAGGCGCGGCGTTCCTGGAGAAACCATTCTCAGCGGAAGCGCTCATCGGTAAAGTCCGCGAAGTGCTCGGGCACTGAAGCGTTGGGCACCCTGACCGCCTTGCACCAGACATGCGCCGGGACAAAGCGATCAGGGCGTGAGGAGGGGAGCCCCTTTCAGGAGAGGTCTCCGTGGCCGCCACCATGGCGAAGCGACGGTCACTGGCGCCAAACAGTCGCAACCGGTGTGCCTACACAGGAATGCACGTAATTGCACGTTCTTGCACAAACTACCGACGTTAAAGCCGCTGGCTCGGAGACTTTGGGTCCCTTCTCGCGGATAGGGTGGACCGCGGGGGCGACTTTCTTGACCGGCGCTAGACCTGCCCCTATCATTCGCCCGTCATACCGGAGGACTGTCCTGATGAAACATCTTGCATGTGTCGCGTTGGCCTGCGCGTGCGCCGGGCTCAGCCTGCACGGCGCCGGATCCGTGACGATGGCCAGGCCAGAGGACGTTGGGCTGTCATCCGAACGCCTGATGCGCGTGCACGAAGCGGTGCAGCGTCACGTCGACGCCGGCTCGCTCTCCGGCGCTGTGACGCTGGTGGCGCGTCACGGAAAGATTGCGCACCTCGAAGCGCACGGCCTGATGGACGTCGACAGCAAGAACGCGATGCCAAAGGACGGGGTATTCCGGCTCGCATCGATGTCGAAGCCGATCACGGCCGTCGCCGTGATGATGATGGTCGAGGAAGGGAAGGTTCGACTGAACGATCCCGTGTCTCGCTTCATCCCGGAGTTCAAGTCGATGAAGGTCGCCGTGCCGAAGCCGAACGCGCGCGGCGGCGGTGCGGCGCCTGGTGGTCCCGGCGGGCCGGGTCGTGGCGGTCCGCCGCCTGAAGTCGATCTCGTGTCGGCCACGCGCGAGATCACGATTCGCGATCTGCTGACGCACGGATCCGGTCTGCTCAGCGGAGGCCTTGGCAATGCGACTGCGGGCCAGGCCGCAGTCCGTGCGCCGAACGATACGCTCGCCACGTACATTCCGAAGCTCGGCGCGGTCGCCCTTGATTTCCAGCCAGCCACGCTCTGGCGCTACAGCGGTCTTGCCGGCTTCGACGTCCTCAGCCGCGTCGTCGAGATCGCATCCGGCAAGCCCTACGATCAGTTCCTGCGCGAGCGCCTGTTCGATCCGCTCGGCATGAAGGACACGGGCTTTGCCCTCACAGCCGCGATTCAACCAAGACTCGTGACGCTGTATCGTCGCGGTCAGAACGGCCTCGAACGGCTGCCGGATCAGAGCGGGTTGAGTAGCTCCACTTACTTCTCGGGCGCCGGTGGCCTTGTGAGCACCGCTGAAGACTACGCGCAGTTCGGGACGATGCTCGTCAACGGCGGCGAGCTGAACGGCAAGCGCTACCTGAGCCCGCGAACGATCGAGCTGATGACGTCCAATCACACGGGTGATATGGCCGGCGGCCAAATGGGAATGTCACCGAAGGGCATCGGCTTCGGACTCGGCGTGCAGGTTGTCGAGGATCCCGTCGCCGCCGACCGCCGCGTGTCGAAGGGCGCATGGGGATGGGCTGGGGCTTATGGCACGAACGTCCACATCGAGCCGGCCGCGGACATGGTCCAGATCATCCTGATGCAGACCAGCACTCCCGCACTGCAGCGCGACTTCGAGAACGCAGTCGCGCAGGCCGTGATCAAGTAAAAGTGTGAAGGGTCAGACCCTTCACATTCGTTCACATTACTTCACGCCAGCGACGGCTTTCTCCAATTCGGAGAACGGTCCCACTCCGCCATGACCGCCGACGTTGGTGGTTACGCGAAACTTCAACTCGCGGACAGACTTCAGCAGATGCACTGCGGCCGGTGATGCTGGTGCGCCGGTGCCAGGGAAGAACAGATCGCTTTGAAACAGCACGCCGCTCGTCGGCACGAAGGCGATGACCTTCGGGTCGACATGCGGGTTGCCGGTAATGGCATAGAGCTCCAGCGTCTGCCCGCCATCGCTGATGACCATCTTCTTCTCGTAGACCTCGAGCGTCCCAACAGTTTGATTCGCCTTGCGCTTGGTCTCGAGCGGGTCGGGCGGCTTGGTGTGCGGCGACTCCAGGATCATTCGAAGCTCGGGTTCGTGCGCCTTCTCGACGAGGACGTTGGCTCCGTACGACGCCAGCGTGCGAACGCCACCGGTGTGGTCGTAGTGGTGATGCGTGACCGCCGCGTACTTGATCGGCTTGTTCGGGAACTGCTGCCGGAGCACACGCGCCAGGGTGTGGCTCTGCGCATCCGTGTAGGCCGCTTCGACGACCGCAAGCCACGTGGGGAATTCCACGACCAGGCTGTTGTGCGAGTAGGCGCGCGCAAAGTACACGCGGTCGGCCACCTTCGTGATCGCGATGGGTGAGTAGTCGCCTGCGGCGATGGCCGTGTCGACCTCGGCATCGGCGGTTGCGGGAATCCCGAAGATCTCCTGCGCTGCCGGGTCGTTCACCGCAGCGGCCTTGAACTGCACGTCGGAATACGGCTTGCCGCCCTTGACGATTGTGAGCCTGTGAGGCAGCGTGACCCCACCGGCCGCCTTGTAGTCGGACAGCAGGTACTGGGCAGTCACATCGCCAAGCATCGACTCAGTGTCGAGCACTTCGTAACCGGCGAGGAGCTTCGAGTCTGGCTCGAAGAAGACCGTTGCGCTCTCACCGGATGGCAGCGTGAGTCCGGCTGACTTCAGCGTGCGCCCGTTGAACATCTTGTCCTGCGGCGCTTCTTCTGGAGCCGAGTTCGCTGCCGCGAGCGCCACCGTGACGACGTTGCGGCGCAAGAGGAACTCGGGCGAGTTCTGCGATCCCCAGCTGAAGAGCCCGGACGGTGACATCACAGCGAGCGGTCGCCCCGCGACGTTCTCGAGGCCGACCAGCTTTCCGTTCTTCTTCGTCAGCACTTCCTGGCGATGCTGCATGAAGCCGTCGTTCTCGATCTGGTAGTCGAGTGCGGCGCGACCGCCGGCGATATCAACCGTCTCGATCACGTTGCCGAGTGTTCCAGTCCCGTCAGGATCAGTGGCGTGCACGGTCTGGCCGAGCCGATTCCGCGTCCCGCTGCCGCCGCTCATGACGAGTGTCTGAACGCCGAGCAACTGTTCGGCGCCGCCCATTGCCGTGACCGCGTCCTGCGCAAGTCCACGCGCCGTCGGCGCACTCGAGCACGCCGACGTACACACCAGTGCCGCGACCATCCACCGCCCCAGCTGCATCATGTGCCTCCTCGCCGGAAGCCCGCTACTTTATCAGGTCTTTACAGAACGACTGGCGGCTCGTACCATCGCGGTGCTGGAGGCGCTCATGAAAGCCGGTGTCGGGGTTCTCCTTGGACTCCTCGTCGTGCTCGCATCGTCAGACGTTCAGGCGCATCACTCCTTCGCGGCGCAGTACGACGCGAACAAGCCGGTCACTCTCGTCGGCATTGTGACGAAGGTCGAGTGGACGAACCCTCATGCGCGGTTCTATGTCGACGTCAAGGACGAGAAGGGCGTGGTCACGAACTGGAACCTCGAGCTCGCCAGCCCCAACGTCCTGCGTCGCAACGGCTGGACGCGGACGTCGCTCAACGTCGGCGATGAAGTCACGGTCGAAGGAGCGCTCGCCAAGAACGGCAGCAAGATGGCCAACGCGCGCGTCGTCAAGCTTGCCGACGGCCGCAAGGTCTTCGCCGGGTCGTCCGGTGGCGACGCACCTCCGCCTTCCTCTGAAGCCAAATAGTCGCGGCAGCTACGTTGATCAGAAACGGTCTCGTTCTGTCCATCGCGGGCGCCGTACTGCTGCTCGCCGGTCCGCTTGGAACTCGTCTCGGCATGTGGTCCTTCATCATCGGCTTTCTGCTGGTGGGACTCAGTGTGCTGCTTGCCCTCGCCGGCGCGTCGCTCGCGCTTGTCGGTGGAGTCAAGACCGGTCGGTGGGCGCTGGCTGCCGCGGGCATCGCCGTCGGTCTCGCGGTGGTCAGCATCCCGAGCGCGGTCATCGTGTCGGCGCGCGACAAGCCCGCGATTCACGACATCACGACCGATTCCGACAGTCCTCCCCTGTTCGTTGCGATTCTGCCGCTGCGCACGGGGGCGGCAAACCCGCCTGAGTATCCGGGCGGCGACGTCACCGCACAACAGCGTCGCGCGTACCCGGACATCCAGCCGCTGGTGCTTCAGGTCAATGCCGAGCAGGCATTCAATCGAGCGCTTACTGCGGTTCGCGATCTTGGATGGAATGTCGTGGCCAGCGATCGCGAGGCCGGGCGAATCGAGGCCGTCGATACGACCTTCTGGTTCGGCTTCAAGGACGACGTCGTGATTCGAGTGAGAGAGACAACCCCCGGGAGCGCCCGCATCGATGTGCGGTCGAAGTCTCGCGTCGGTGTTGGTGACCTTGGGAGAAACGCGGGGCGCCTACGAACGTTGCTGGGCCGGCTGCAGGCGACGTCCTGACGCTACCGCTCCTTCACGAACATCGCGAGCTCGGAGAGCGCCGTGGACGACAGCAGAAACGGCTCGCCAACCCGACGCGCCAGTTGCTGAGTGGATGCGAGCAACTGACTGAGGCTTGCTCGGGCAGCCGTGAGATCATCCGGCGTCGCGTCGTCGCGGACTGCCCCCACAAATGCTCCAGCGCATTCCCCAGTCGGCCCTCGCTCGGCGTGTCGCGAAGAATCCACACGAGGTCTGTCGTGAGCATCGACAGATCCGCGTGACGCCGCATGCGAGCCACCGCTCGACCCATTGTTCGATAGCTCTCGGGGCTCCGCGCCATCACCGAGTACTTGTGATGTGCCCACATCTCCTGAGCGCTTCGGGGTAGTGGAATGCGTCCCTTCTCCCTGCCGACATACTTGGCGCGCAGCAGCGTGATTTGGCATCTCGGCGGCCAGTTGACGATGACGCATCGCGAGCCCGCTGAGCGTGCGCACCCATCGCAGTGTTTCCGGATGGTTGGCGTAGCCCGTCTTGTTCCCGGTGAGGATCGAGTAAATCCCGTGCAACTCACGATGCTCGCCGAGCAGGCTCTGACGATTCAGATAGCCCGACGGCAGATCCCACACCCGCACTACGGCTTCGCCCCCTGCTGCATCTTGATTTGAGCCCGCAGCATCGCTTCCTGAATCTCGGCCTCGAGCCAGCAGTTGGCGGGGTCGACGAACGGATTCGGTGCGCCAGGTTTCACGCGCGCGTACTTCGCCGCCATGTTGTACTGCGCCGGATGATCGCCGAGCGGTACATCGCACGGAAAGGAGCGGATGGCTGTGAACGTTCGGTTGAATTCACTCTCGACGTCCGGCGTCACCGAGGCCGGCGCACGATAACTGCACGCGAACACGACGTTCAAATCCTTCCCGCCCTCTTGCGTCTTCATCGTCCAGGTCGTGCATCCACGCGTGTGACCGGCGGTGAGATGGGCGACGAGCGCGGTGCTCCCGAGCGTGACCTCCTCGCCGTCGCGCACCACCCGGTCGATCGGATGGGTCTTGCCGCCAGGCGTGATCGCTTCGAGCGCCGGCACATCCTCTCGCATCGCCATGACCTGCGCGCCAGTCAGCTCCTTGATGAGCGCATCACCCTCCTGATGGTCACCGTGCGCGTGCGTCCCGAGAAGAATCTTGATGTCGCTGAATGTGAACCCGAGCTGCGTGACCGACTTCTCAATGGTGCGGACGTTTCGCTCGTAGGTGCTGTTGATGAGGATGTGGCCGGCAGGCGTGGTGACGAGGAACGCGCTCAGGGTCCTCGTCCCCACGTAGTACACGTTGCCAGCGACCTTGTGAGGCGGAAACGCTGTCGTCTGATCTTCGTCGGTGCCCATGTTGCGCGACAGGATCGATCTCGGTGTGTAGGTCTGCCCACGCACCGTGACAGCGGGCACGTCCGGGGGCTGCTGCGCGAACGCGGGCGAGGAACCAGGAGCGAGAACGATGCAGAGGACGAGTCCACAGCCAGTAGCCCGAAGCTCGAAGCCCATAGATTTACCTCTTCTCCGGTGTCACGAGGACTGCGCCCGTCGACATCGGCTGCACGCTTCGCTGGTAGATCGATAGATATCCCGTTGCTGCTGGCAGCGCAACCTCGCCGCGCCTGGCGCGGCGAGCATCGATCTCCGCAGCTGGGACATCGAGATCCAGTATCCGCGAATCGAGGTCGATGCGAATCCGATCGCCGTTCTCGACGAGGGCGAGTGGTCCGCCGACGGCCGACTCTGGCGACACCTCTGCGACGGTCATCCCTTTGTTGCACAGACCGGAGAGCTGTCCATCCGAGACGAATGCGACCTCGTTCTCAAGTCCTGCCGCGTAGATTGCAAACACGACGCGCGATGCTGAGCCCGCCATTGCGGGTCCACCCTTCGGGCCGCAACCTCGCAAGACGAGCGCGTGTCCGGGCTTCACGTCACCCTTTTGAACGCCACTGATCGCCTCCGGCACATCGTCGTAGACGATTGCGTGCCCTTCGAAACGGCCGTCTTGACCTGGCCGCTGCAGGCCGGGTCGGACGATGGCGCTGTCAGGAGCGAGAGAGCCTCGCAGGACGACGATCGAGGCCTGGCGAGCGAACGGTCGATCGAGTGGACGAATGACGTCAGGGTTGCCGACCACGACGCCGGCGAGATTGTCGCGCAGGCGACGGCCGGTCACCGTCAATGCATCGAGGTCAAGCAGCGGTTCGAGTTGCTTGAGCAACGCGCGCGCGGCTCCTGCGGCCTCGAATGCACCAATCGTGTCGGTGCCATTGGGTGCCACCGCGCTCAGCACAGGGACCCTCTCGCCAAGCTCGTTGAAGATCGAGAACACGTCCACGTCGACTCCTGCTTCAACGGCAGTCGCCTGAAGGTGCTTGACACAGTTGATGGAGCCGCTGACCGCGAGCACGGACGCAGCCGCGTTTCGAAACGCTCCCGGTGTCAGAATTTGGCGAGGCGTGAGATCCTCGTTCACCATCTCGACGATGCGGCGGCCCGAGGCGCGCGCGAGATCGAACATCTTTGGGCTGTTGGCGAGCACTGGTGCGGCCCCCGGCAGCGTCATCCCGAGCGCCTCACAGACAATGTGCATCGAGTTGGCGGTGCCCATGCCGGCGCAGACGCCCGGGCCGGTGATGGCGTGATCGCACATCCCGCCGAGCGTCTCCTTCGAGAGCTTGCCGAACATCGCCTGCACCGAGCCGATGAACACCTCTTCGATGTCGACGTGCTTGCCTTGGTAGTGCCCGGTTGGCTGATACCCGCAGATGACCAGGATCGTCGGGATGTTGAAACGGCCCGCCGCCATCAGGTGCGCGGGCGGAGTTTTATCGCATGACGACAGGCAGACCATGCCGTCGAGTTGCGCGCCCTCGACGGCGATCTCCATGTCGTTGACGATCAGGTCGCGGCTGGCCAGCATGTAGCCGCCGCCCTTGGCCGCGCTGATGATGAAGTCGCTTGGTGCCGCCGTGCGGATCTCGAACGGAAGGCCGCCGGCCTCTCGCACCGCCTCCTTGACGACGCGAGCGATGCCATCGAGGTGGCTGAAGCAGATCGCCAGCTCTGACGAGCTGTTCACGACAGCAATCTTGGGTTTGAGCATGTCAGCGTCGGTGAGCCCGAGCGCTTTCCATTGGGCACGGCGCACGGCCTCGCGTGGCGAACCGGGTTCGAAGTTACTTCGCAGCGGTCTTGGCATCGTCAGCCTCTATTCGACGTAATCTATCAGCCGCTGCGGGGTGACGGAGCACGAAGTAGGCGGCAGGCAGTAGGCAGTAGGCAGTAGGCGGTATGCGGTAGGCAGTAGGCAGTAGGCCAGAGGAGGCTGCTTGGCAGCAACTCAGTCGCGTGTTCAGTCGATGGCCCAGCACGAACGCTTGACCAGGCCTTCGTACGCGTACTACGTTCTCGTGATGCTCACGCTCTGCTACGTCGTGAACGTCGTGGATCGATCGCAGGTCCTCGCGGCGTCCGTGCAGGCGATCAAGAAGGAGTTCGGCGCCTCCGACTTCCAGATGGGGATGCTCAGCGGCCTGCCGTTCGCCATCTTCTATTCGTTGATGGGCATTCCGATCGCCGCCTGGGCCGATCGCTCCAGTCGTCGAAATGTGCTCGCGATGGCGGTTGGGACGTGGAGCGCGATGACGGCGTTATTCGGGACGGCCGTGAACTTCACGATGCTGTTCCTGACGCGCATCGGAACGGCCGTCGGCGAGGCGGGTGGGAGCCCGCCATCGCACTCGCTCATCTCCGACTACTTTCCGAAAGCCCGACGCGGGACCGCATTCGCGATCTACGCGCTCGCGGTGCCGGTCGGGACGTCACTCGGTGCCGCGATCGGCGGATGGGGCAATCAGAACCTTGGCTGGCGCAACACCTTCATTGCGATCGGCCTGCCCGGCATCGTGCTCGCCGTTCTCGTCCTGTTGACGGTGAAGGAGCCGCCGCGCGGCATGTCCGATGGCCCCACGACGAAGAGGGATCAGAAGGCGCCCGGCATGATGGAGGTCTTCACGTTTCTCTGGGACCGACGTTCGTTCCGCCATTTGAGCCTGGGCTGTGCCCTTCACTCGGTCGTCTGGTACGCCAGCGGCAACTTCAACAACGCGTTCCTTCAGCGATCGCATGGGATGAACGTCGCCGAAGCCGGGTACTGGATCTCGATCCTCGCACTGATCGCAGGGGTCGGGACATTTCTCGGTGGCTACCTGTCAGATCGCCTCAGCAGCCGCACCAACGACCGCCGGTGGTACATGTGGCTGCCGGGAGCGGCAACGCTCGTCTGCGTGCCGTTCCAGTTCTTCGCCTATCTCTCACCAAGTCTCGTCGTGGCACTCCCTTCGTTCGTCGGCCTCATGCTCATGGCCGCGACCTTCTTTGGTCCGTCGTTTGCGATGACGCAGGCGCTCGCGACGCTGCGGATGCGATCGGTGGCGACGTCCGTGCTCCTGTTCATCCAGACACTCATCGGCAACGGTCTCGGGCCTCCGGTCACAGGACTGATCAGCGACTGGCTGGTGCCATCGGTCCACGGCGACTCGCTTCGTTACGCGCTGGTGATCATCGGCGTCGTCAACTTCTGGGCCGCGGTGCATTACATGTTGGGCGCGCGCAGCCTGCGGAGCGACCTGGAACTGTCCGAGAAACTCGCGACGTCCTAGGATGCTGAAGCTCACCGACGGCGAGAAAGCCACGCTGGACGGCCGCGACGGCAAGGCGCGGCAGAAGGCGATGGAGTTGCTCGTCCGCTACGCCGAGGCGTTGGGCGCGGAACGCTTCGTCGACACGCGGAACGTCGCGGGTGTGCCGGGCTCGGCGAATCCGTTTCTCCAGCGCTACTACGCCGGGAAGGATGTCGACGGGCTCGACGCGATCTTTTCGTACTTCGACCTCGACTCCGACGAACTGGTCGAGGTCCCCGAGGCGCTCGTTCCCACGTATCACCTGCAGGGCGGAGCAGACCCGCGCCAGTGGCAAACACTGGGCGTGAAGGTTGAGGTCTTCCGGAACTATCAGGAGCGTGAAGCCTTCGCTGCACGCCACGACGTCACGATCCTGAAGACGTGCACGCCGTACCTTGCCGGCAATGTGCCGGCGAAAGGTGAGCACTGCGCGTGGATGGAGTCGTCCGCGGTGATCTTCGCGAACTCGGTGCTCGGTGCACGGACCAATACGGAGGGCAGAGAGAGCACGAGCGCCGCGATGCTGACGGGCAAGATCCCGGACTGGGGACTACATCGTACGGAGTGTCGCTTCGGCACGCACCGCGTCGACGTCCAGGTACCCGTGCAGTCTGTAATGGATTGGGGCATGTTGGGGTATTACGTCGGCGACGTCGTGCAGGAGCACATCCCGGTTGTCGGCGGGTCCTTCGACAGGCCCGAGATCGTTCGTTTGAAACACTTCGGCGCATCTGCATCGTCGTCGGGCGGCGTCGAGATGTATCACATTGTCGGTACGACACCGGAAGCCGAATCCGTTGAAATGGCGTTCGGTCCCAACCGGCCCGTCGAACAATTCGTCTACGGGGAAACCGAGCGTCGGCAGGTATACGATCGCCTCAACGCCAACGCGAGCGATCCGAACGTCGACTACGTGATGCTCGGATGTCCGCACGCGGCGCTCGAACAGCTGAAGGAAGCAGCCGCCCTGCTCGAAGGGAAGCGCGTCAGCGCCAACTGCAACCTCTGGATCTTCACCTCGCGGGCGGTGGACAGTGAGGCACGGCAACTCGGTTATGTGAAAGCGATCAACCGATGCCGGAGGCGTCGTGCTGACCGATACGTGTTCCGCGTTCGCGCAGGCGATTCCTCCGGGCACGAAGGTGGCCGCACTGGATTCGGCAAAGCAGGCGCACTACCTGCCGGCGATTCTCGGTGTGCAGACGTGGTTCGGCTCGACGCGCGAGTGCATTCAGGCGGCTGTGACCGGCCGATGGAACGGAGAGCGGCCATGACCGTATCTGCAACGATCGTGATCCGGGGCCGTGGAGTCGTTGGTGGCCGCGCTGAAGGCGAGGCACTCGTGACGCGCGAGGCGATTCCGGGCTGGGGCGGAGTCAACCCGCAACAGGGCATCATCACGGAAACGCATCACGAGTTACGAGGCAAGAGCTTCAAGGACAAAGTACTCGTTTTCCGTGGCGCCAAAGGATCGTCCGGGTGGTCGGCGATGTATCACACGGCGCGCCTGGCGGGAGCGGCACCGAAGGCGCTCGTCTTCAACGAGATGACGACGAAGGTCGCGCTCGGCGCCGTCGTGATGCGGGTTCCGAGCGTGACGGATCTCGATCGCAATCCGCTGGACTTGATCGAGACGGGCGATTGGGTGATGGTCGACGGCGATCTGGGCATCGTCGAGATTCAGAAATCGGGAAAATAGCTGTGATGACACGTCTCGCACTCATACTGGCGATCGTCTGGTTCCCGGCGATCGTCTCGGCGCAGGAAGTGGACGCGGAACGCGTGCGCGATGCTGCGGCACGTGCCCTGGTTTCGATCCAGAAGGCGCAGGCCGATGCGGCGGTCGCCCGCGCGTGCACGTTCCTCGAAAGCCGCACACCGCGCGATACGGAAGAACGCAGCTATTCGAAGGCGACGAATTAGGACCTATGTCCGAGCACAGAGCGAGCATCAGGTGGACGCACTCGCAGGGCGATTTCCTGAAGGGAAGTTATTCGCGCGAGCACACGTGGAGGTTTGACGGCGGTGTGACAGTGCCTGCCTCGCCATCGCCGACCTCGGTGAAACCTCCGTACTCGAACGCGGCCAACGTCGATCCAGAAGAAGCCTACGTCGCGGCGATCTCGAGCTGCCACATGCTGACGTTCCTGTGGGTCGCCTGCCGGAAGGGTCTCGAGGTGATGAGCTACGAAGACGATGCGGTGGGTGTGATGACGAAGAACGAGCGCGGCATCCCCTGGGTCAGCACCGTGGTGCTTCGTCCTCGTGTGACGTACGGAGGAACGCATCCGTCACAGGAGGCGGAGGAGGAGATGCATCACAACGCGCACGCGGCGTGCTACATCGCCAATTCGGTGAAAACGGAGATCACCGTCGATCGAGGTTATCTGTGAGGCGCCCCTTCAGGGCGGCCAGGTCGATCGCGTGAACGGACTTCGTTCCTGCGAGATCGAGTGCATGCGCCGCTGCCGTGCCCATCGCGATGCACGGGCCCATCACCCTGATTGCCGACAGCGCGCTGACGTCGGCGTCGACGCATCGGCCGGCCGCGACGATGTTGTCGGCCTCGCGCGGAACCATGCACGAGAGCGGGATGTAGTACACGTGGTCGGCCGCGAAGCGCTCCCAGTGCACCAGCTCTCTGGCATTGTGCAGCTCCACCCACCACGCGCAGCGCGCCGCGGCATCCGCCGGCCGCTCACCCGATCGGATCTGTTCGAGCGTGAGCTGCTGCGTGCCGACGATCCATCGAGTCTGTCGAAGACCGGGGTTGCCGTAGGTTCGAACCTTCGCGTCAGCGAAGATCCGAGGAAACTCCGCGCGCAGGAACCGGATGATGTTGTCCGCCTGCCGTCGTCCCTCGAAGACCATCTGTGCGCCCGCGGCCGGGTCAAGCGGTGTTTCGAAGTGCGTGACGTTGGCAAGCATCACTGTCTTCCCGGGGAAGTGCATCAGGAAGCCGTCGTGGCGAACCAAGCCGTACTGACTGCCGCGCTCGGCGAGTCGATCGTGAACGTCCTTGATGACGAGATCTTTGACGGCGTCGGTGTCGTAGCCCTCGATGATGAAGTTCAACGAGCCGTACACCGGCGCATCGGGCTCGCGGACTTCGAGTCCGGCGAGGTAAGACACCGTCGCGTCGCCTGAGGCGTCCACGTACGACGTCGCCTCGACGCGCACGGTTCCAAACCTGGTTGCGAGCTCGAGGTAACGGACCCGGCGATTGTCGAACCCGACGTCCGTGAGCACAGCACCCACGAGTGCGTGGACGCCGGCTTCTTCGATGTTCCGCTCCATCCATCGCGCGAGCCTGACCTCGTCGTACTGGAACGTGATCGTGCCCGTCATCGACGCGCGACGGCTCAGCGAGCCTTCCGCGGTGAGGTCGGCGATCAACTCGTCGGCGATGCCGTGCGTGATCTGATACGGCTGCGGGCCGTGCGTATACAACCCGATGATGGTGCCGATGATCGAGCCGACTGCCTGGCCCCCGAGTGACGGAGCAGCGTCGACGATGATCACGCGTCGCCCGAGCCTGGCCGCTTCGAGCGCGGCCGATACGCCGGCGATTCCGGCGCCGACGACGCAGATATCGGCGGTCAACGTGTGCGGTGTGGTCCGTGGTGGGCGACGAATCGTTCGAGCAGTGGTCGGCGGCGACACGCGCTCTACGTTAGCCGATCGCATCGATTCTGAAGAAGATTTCATCAAGTCTTCAGATCGGGCGTCAGCGGCTCTGACTACGATCGGCAATCGATTCGACCGCAGACGGTCGTCACGGAGGTGCTATGCGCACGGTCTACTGGTTCCTGGTCCTCATCGTTGCAATGTTCGGCACGGCGTTCGTGACCCAGCACGCGGCGGCTACGGCAAGCGCGGCCCCGGCCGCACAACCGGTAGCAGTCGAAGCGTCGCCGGTCGGCACCGTCAAGGACGTGATGAAGGGCATCGTCGATCCCAACGCGATGGCGATCTGGGATGCGGTTGGTGCGGAAACGACCGCGAACGGCGGGGTCGTAGAGAAAGCTCCGAAGACTGATGCCGAGTGGGCAGTGGTCGAGCACAATGCGCTGGCACTCGCCGAAGCCGCGAATCTTCTGTTCACTCCTGGCCGAGCGATGTCACGCCCGGAAGAGGCCAACTCGAAGAGTCAACCCGACGCACCCGAGCTCACGCCGGCGCAGATCGAGAAAAAGATTGCCGACAATCGCGCGGAGTGGGTCACGCACGCGAAGGATCTTCAGGCGACAGCCGTGAAGGCGATGGCCGCGGCCAAGGCGCACGACAAGGACGGACTGCTCGACGTCGGTGAAGCGATCGACAGCGCGTGCGAGAGCTGTCACGTCGTGTATTGGTATCCGGACGAGAAGAAGCCGAAGTAAGCAGGCCATAGCCCGCGGCCTCGCGGCCTCGATATACTGGCGTCATGAAGTTAGCAGAACGAATGACGCGAATCGGCATCGAGTCCGCCTTCGAGGTGCTGCAGAAGGCGCGTGCGCTCGAGGCCCAGGGCAAGAACATCGTCCATCTGGAGATCGGGCAGCCTGACTTCCCGACGCCCGCCCACGTGAAGGAGGCGGCGAAGAAGGCGCTCGACGAAGGGTGGACCGGATACGGCCCGACGCCGGGCTTTCCCGATTTTCGCGAGGCGATTGCCGACTACATCTCAACGTCGCGCGGCATCAAGGTCTCCGGACAGAATGTCATCGTCGTGCCCGGCGGGAAGCCGATCATGTTCTTCTCGATGCTCGCCGTCGTCGAGCCGGGAGACGAGGTCATTTATCCGAACCCGGGTTTCCCCATCTACGAGTCGGTGATCAACTTCCTCGGTGCGACACCCGTGCCGATGCCGCTCGTCGAATCGCGCGGCTTTTCGTTCGACCTGGATCTGCTCGAATCGAAGCTCTCCAGCCGTACCAAGATGATCGTGCTGAACTCGCCGGCGAACCCGACGGGCGGCGTGATTTCGCGCGCGGATCTGGCTCGCATCGCCGATCTCGCGCGCAATCGAGACCTGCTGATCCTCAGCGACGAGATCTATTCGCGCATCTGTTACGAGGAAGTCCCGTCTTCCATCACGCAGTTCGACGGAATGCTCGAGAAGACAATCATCCTCGACGGCTTCTCGAAGACATATTCGATGACCGGCTGGCGTCTCGGCTATGGTGTGATGCCGCTGTGGGTGGCCGACGCCGTCGACAAGCTGATGGTCAACTCGAACTCGTGCACCGCGAGCTTCACGCAGCGAGCCGGGCTCGCCGCGCTCAAGGGACCACAGGACGATGTGGACAAGATGGTGGCAGAGTTCCGTCGCCGCCGCGATGCGATTGTGAAGGGCTTGAACGACATCCCGGGCTTCCGCTGCACGGTGCCCGCTGGTGCCTTCTACGTGTTCCCGAACATCACGGGCACCGGCCTCTCGAGTCGCGAGCTTGCAGACATGCTGCTCAACGAAGCCGGCGTTGCGTGCCTGAGCGGCACAGCCTTCGGCAGTTACGGCGACGGCTATCTGCGATTCAGCTACGCGAACTCGCTCGAGAACATCCAGGAGGCGCTCTCGAGGATCCGCAAGCTCTCAGAACGCTGGGCAACAGCGTCGGTCAGATAGAACCTCGTGCGTCGGTGCGAGCGCTGCCCGTGGTCCGTTGTGTTGCCTCTGATGTTCGCATTGGGGTGCGGCGGGACGCCGACGGAACCGTCGTCCGGTCCCTCAACGATTCCCATACCGGGAAGCGAAACACTCACTGGTCGAGTGACTGATCGCATCACCTCGGCACCACTTCCCGGCGCCACTGTCGTTTTCTCACAGCCTCATCCTTCGCCATATGCGACGGCTGACAGTTTGGGAAATTACCGTTTGATCGACTTACCAGCCCCGGGCGGCGGCGCCCTGGTCTGGGCTACGGCTGACGGCTACGAAGATGACCTTCATTACTATCGTGCGGCGTCTCAGGATTTTCGTTTGTATCCCATCGAGCTGATTCCGGCAGGCGGCTCCACGGCGGTGACCGTGCGGCCGGATGACTCACTGTGCTGGAACAACATCCACGAGCCGGGATACGGGTCCGATTATGTGTGCCGATTGGTGCGCATCGAGCCGACTGCCGGCGTCCTGACCGTGGAAGCATTCCCCACCGGCGGAGGAACTCGCCCTCCTCTTGTCGTTGCGGTCAGCGCCGGCACTCGTGTGCTTGTTGAGCGCCTCGGAAACCCCGTGTCGGTGGAGATGACAGGCGGAACCAAGGTCATCGCATTCGTCTCCATGGGTTCCGGTTCGCCGACAACGCAATCGTTCATGTTGACAACATCAATGGCGCCACGATGACCGGCGAAGAAGTCGTCACGACATGAATCAGAGTCGCACTGACAATGTTTTAGAGACGAGGCACAACCATTCGTCTTCTTCTGAGCGGTGATCGGCTGGCGTCAGATAAAACGACGCTTGCCGGTGCGATCCTGATACCTGTCGGTGCGAATTCGAAACGTGTCGGTGCAGGCTCGATCTTGGTCGTCGCGATCGCGATCCGGTCGCGATCGTCCCCGACGGTCGACGGTCTTCCCCTTCAGAACCTAACGCCGGCGAGCTTTCGGTAAGCACTACGGCGTTTAGTCAGGAGTAGTCTCCTTCAGCCCGCCCCAGCCAAGGCGCAAGCGAGGCCTGATCAACCTCTCGAAGGCGCCTCGGGATTTGCCCCGCCTCGGCGTATACTCGGACATAGGTGCACAGGGGCGCCTTCCCGCCGAAAGAAGCCTTCACCCTGTTCTCTCGCTGCGCGCGCATTGCGTTTCCAATCGGCCTCTGGAGCGGGGCTGCCGACGAAGATGGAGACCGCAATGATTGACCCCGTCCGCGAATTGAAGATCCGGGCCGAGATCCTCCAACATCGGATCGCCTCCCGACAGCCGGCCGCGCTCGCCCGACTCCGCCGACTGCCCGAGTTTCGAGCCTGCTCAGACGATGAACTGGAAGCGGCCGCCGCACAGGTGCTGCGAAGGCAGTGCCTCACGCTGCTCGCGACCGAACTCGGGTTCCAGGGATGGCCAGCCGCGAAGGCTGCTCTCTCCGGGACCAGCCCCATTCTGGACTTCGGCACTGTTCTCTATCCCAAGCGGTGCGGCGGGCACTTGAATCTCTGGTACCGCCGCTATGACGACGCCGTGGCTGGCCGTCACGCTTGCGCCGGCTACCTACTTGCCTATCGTCGCGACTTCATGGTCGTGCAGGGATCGTTCATCGAGGTGCTCGGCCTTGAACCCACTGCACCTGAGTGGAGTCAGATGGGCTTCGACTGGGTTCGTCCATTGGACGTGCGCGCGCGCACGCGACTGTACGGGGCACTGCTGTCGCAGCTTCCGTCGGAGGCGGACGCATGACTCCCATGCTTGGGCCAGTGGAGGCCCGTCTCGTGCTGGATCTGGCTGGTCTTCCCAGCCTTCGCTTAGAGCACACGCTGACCCGCCGAGTTCTCGCAGCGATACCTGCAGCGCACGAACACTATCGGCCCGGGGTCGGGGCGCGCAGCGCCGGCGAGCTTGCCAGGCACATCGTCAGCGCGGAGATTCGGTTTCTTGATGGCGCCGCCCACCTCAGGTGATCAGCTTGCGCGTGTCATCGACTACCGAGGCGTTGTGAGAATGCCGGCGCTTGGGTTCGTGCAGCTCGCCGTGAATCACACGATCCACCAGCGGGGACAACTGTCGGTACACGTAAGGGAAGTTGGTGTGACCGCTCTGCCCATCTACGGATAGCGCCGCCGCACGGCGTCAACGCGCGGAAACTGACGGACTACTCCTCCCTTGTTGCCCAGTGTTGACCGAATCAGCCGACCGTGTTGAATTGGGCAGGTCATTCTTCAGGCAGATCGCACCGACAATGGTCGACGATATCGCACCGACGAGAATCGAGATCGCACCAACATGAGTCAGGATCGCACCGACCAGTATCAGGATCGCACCGACGATCTTTCGAGAGTCAGACACAGCCACTCGTCTTCTTCCGAGCGGTGCTCGACGCTCCACGTCGGGAACGCGGCAAGGACATCGTGCACTTCCACGGACATGAGCCCGCTCATGACGAGTGAGCCCCCGCGCGCCACGAAATCCTGAAGCGTCAGCGCGGCCGAGATCAGCAGTCCGCCCGTCAGGTTTGCGATGACGACGTCGGCGGCTCCGACGTCCGTTGCTCGCAGGTCCGCCACGAGCATCGTCGCCTCCGCGTGTGGGTTCCATTCCAGGTTCTCCCGCGCGGCCGTGATCGCATCCGCATCGTCATCGATCCCGACAGATCGACTCGCGCCGAGAAGGCTCGCGGCAATCGCGAGAACACCGGATCCCGTGCCGACATCGAGGACTGTGCGTCCTGTCATGTTCAGCCGCTGCAGCGCATCGATGCACAAACGCGTCGTCGCGTGGTGCCCGGTGCCGAAGCCCATCGATGGCTGGATGACAACCACGAGCTCGTTCGTGGGACCCGCCGGTACATCCCACGGCGGCGCGATGATGATATTGCCGACGCGCACAGCGCGAAGGCTGGCCTGCGATCGCGCGGCCCAGTTCTCGTCTGGGACATCGACCGGCTCGATGCTGGCGTCTGGGAATTCGAGCTTCAACGCAGCGGCGGCTCGATCGCGCTCGCTCGGACTGCCGAAGAATACCCGCCAATCATCAGGAGAGCGCTCGTCGACGGCTGACGCGTCATAGTCCACGAGCGCAGCCTGCAGCAATTCCGGGACGGGACAGATGTCGAGCGCGGGCCAGCTGCGAACGGCGTCGTTCACCGGCTAGCCGAAGATGTCTTTGACGCGGTCGAGCAGTCCCTTGTCGGCGTGCTCCGAGGTCGGTGTGGGTTCGAATGCCTCGTTCGGCAGTGTCGCGGCCAGCTGTTCGAGCAGCTTCTTCTGTTCCTTCGTCAGCTTCTTCGGCGTGTCGACCCGGACCGTGACGAGCAGATCACCGTGACCGCGACCGCTGACGTCGGGCATGCCCTTGCCGCGCACGCGGAACGTCGAACCGCCTTGCGTGCCCGATGGAATCACGAGCTCCTGATCGCCGTCGAGCGTCGGAACCTTGATCTCGCCGCCGAGCGCGAGCGTGGGGAAGTTGAGTGGGATCTCGCAATACAGATCGTTGCCGTCCCGCTGGAAGAACGCATGCTCCTGTACGTGGACGACGACGTAGAGATCGCCCGGCAGGGCCGCCGCCGGGACCGGCTTCACCTTCACCGCTGAGGCGTAGCCGCTGTCCGGTTGCGATTCCGGCCGGGATGCGGACGCTCAGTTTCTTTTCCTTCTGAACGCGTCCGGCTCCGCGACATGTCTGGCAAGGCTTGGACACGATCGAACCGGTGCCGCGGCATTGGCCGCAGGTTCTCGCGACGGTGAAAAAGCCTTGCTGATACCGAATCTGTCCCCGTCCCTGACACTGCGGGCACGTCGTCGGCGTCGTGCCGGGCGCAGCGCCGTTGCCCTTGCAGGTCTCGCAGATCTCCTGACGTGGAATCTGGAGCGACGCCTCGGTGCCTTTGGCTGCTTCGGCGAACGAGATCTCGAGGTCGTAGCGGAGGTCCGCACCGCGCTGTGGGCCGCCTCGCCGCCGGCCGGTGCCGAACGCGTCGCCGAAGCCGAAGATGTCGCCGAGACCGCCAAGGATGTCTTCGAAGCCAGAGAACGCGTTGGGATCGAAGCCGCCGGTGGCTGCGCCACCGAGACCGGCGTGGCCGAAGCGGTCGTACATGTGCCGTTTGTCCGTGTCGACGAGCACGGCATAGGCTTCCGCCGCTTCCTTGAAGTTGTCCTCGGCGCTCTTGTCCCCGGGATTGCGATCGGGATGGTACTTGAGCGCGAGCTTGCGGTACGCGCTCTTGATCTCCTGACCTCGGTGGACGGTACGGGTGACGCCCAGGACTTCGTAGTAGTCTCGTTTACTCACGCGGCTTTGGCCACCTTCACCATTGCGGGCCGAAGCAGCTTATCGCCCAGCATGTAGCCACGCTGCAACTCCTCGATCACCTCGCCCTCGCGATGGAACGGGCTGGTCTCGTGGATCACGGCCTGATGAAAGTTCGGATCGAAGTCGGCGCCGAGTGCCTCGATGGGGGTCACACCGCGCTTGCGCAGGAAGTCGAGCATCTGCTTGTGGATCAGCTCCACGCCTTTGCGCAGCGAATCGCCATCGGGGGAGGGCGCCTGCATCGCCCGCTCGAAATTGTCCACGATCGGAAGGAGCTCAGTCAGGATGTCCGCCTTCATGAAGTCGGCGAGATCGCGGCGCTCGCGCTCCACCCGCTTGCGGTAGTTATCGAACTCGGCGGCGGTGCGCAGTAGACGGTCCTGGAGGGAGTCTTTCTCGCGCCGGAGCTCATCGAGCGCGTCGTTCTGACCTTCCGCTTGCTCCGGTTGCGGATCCTGATCGTTGAGAGCCTGTTCTGTCATTGTGATTCGCAGGGCGGAGGCTCGTGCCTCCGCGATAGTTTTAGTGGGCGTCGCGGAGCACGCGCGAAACGGCTTGCGTCGTGCCGTCTACGAGCGCGATCGTCCGCGAGTAGTGCATGCGCGTTGGACCGATGACACCGACTGTTCTCGTCGTGCTGCCCTCGACCGCCGTGCATGCAATCAGACTGAATCGACGCAAATCGGGCGAGGTGTGTTCGGTGCCTATCACCACCGTCAGCCCTGGACCATCGATGTACGCGTTGAGCAGATGCATCATCCGCTCTTTTTCTTCCATCATCTCGAACAGTGCACGCAGCGTGACCGTGGACACGCCTTCGTGGGGGCCGTGCTCGAGGAGCGAGGCCGCACCATCGAGGTGGATGGTGTGCACGTTCGGAAGATGCTGAAGTGTCGAGTGGGCAAGCTTCAACGCGCGCGCAAGCAGTTCGTCGTAGAGCGTTCGTTCCTGACGGAGCCGTGCCTGCACCGCATCACGCACCTCGAAGAGCGGCAGGCCGGCAAACTCCGTGTTCAGGTATCGCGCCGCTTGTGCGAGGTCGTCCGGTCGGATGCGCTCGCCGGCATCCACGACCTTCTGCGTCACCTGATTGTTTCGCGCGACCACGACCACCAGGATCTGCGAACCGTCGAGAGGAATGAACTCGATCCGCTGCAGCACCGCGGCATCGTCCGCGGAAAGCGCGAAGCCGACGTGTTTGGCGGCACGCGACACGAGGTGCGAGACCGCAGCCAGCAGATCGTCCATGAGCGGCGTCTGGACCTGCTGACGTCGAAGCTGTTGTTCGACGTCGACGTGAGAGACTGCGGGCGTTCGACTTTCGAGCAGCATATCCACGAACACGCGGTAGCCGAGATCCGTGGGCACGCGACCGGCCGAGGTATGAGGCTGGTGCACGTAGCCGTGCTCTTCGAGTTGCGCCAGCACGTTGCGAACAGTGGCTGAGGACAGGCCAAGGCCACTCCGGTGCGCAATGATCTGCGACGACACCGGTTCTCCGCTGTCGATGTACTCGCGCACCAGGGTCGCGAGTAACCGGCGTGACCGTTCAGGCAGTTCGAAGGAAACCATTACAAATCAGGAGCTTAGGGCCTACAGATCGAATTATAGCCCTATTTTCGCAGCGCCCCTTCCCATCGCATGCTGACGGCAGCGACGCGGGGATCGGAGATCTTGCCGTGCTTCGCGGCGATGAGCTGCGCGACGATGCTCACGGCGATTTCCTGCGGCGTAATCGCACCAATGTCCAGACCGACTGGCGCGTGAACGCCTTGAAGCATCTGCGGTGCGGTGCCTTCCTCGACCAGCGCATCGAAAATGCGCCGCACTTTTGCCTTGCTGCCGATCAGGCCGAGATAGCGCAGCGGCGCGACCGTGAGGGCGCGTAATGCGTCGAGGTCGTGCGTATGGCCGCGCGTGACGATCACCGCGTAGGCCGTGGGTGGAAGCGTGTGCGTGGCGAGCCACTCCGGGATGTCGTGGACGATGACGTCGATCCCCTCGCCGAATCGCTCCGAGCTTGCAAACTTCTCGCGGTCGTCGATCACGTGCACGCGAAAGCCGACTTCGTGCGCGAGCTTCGCCACGAAGTAGCCGACGTGTCCGGCACCAAACACGTAAACGTCAGGCGATGCCTCCACCGGTTCGATGAAGACCTCCATCTGGCCTCCGCAGACGAGCCCTGTTTCCTGTGCGAAGTCGTCGTTGAGCTCGTACTTGACGTTCAACGGGCGACGGTTCGTGATCGCCTCGCGCGCCTTCCAGAACGCGTCGTTCTCGTAGCAGCCGCCGCCAATCGTGCCGACCGTCCGGCCATCAGGGTAGACCAGCATCTTTGCCCCCACGCGCTGAGGCGTGGACCCATGGGCGGCGACAATCGTCACGAGCGCGACTTCCTCGCCGCGCTCGAGCGCCTCCGCCAGGGCGGCAAAGACCTCTTGATTCATTAAGAGAAATTATAAGAGGGATTCCCGGTTCCTCGTTCCGGGTTCGGTCTACCACCAACGATTGCGGCTGTTTCTGCGGAAGGCACCCACAATCAGCAGAAGAAGCGCGGCATACAGCCCTCGGCGGGCCCAGGTCGTGTTCCGGGACTGGAGCGACGAGAGCAGCTTGGCGCCAATGACGGCTGCGATGCCGGCGATGAGCAGGAGCAGGAACGGGTGACTGCGCTGCCGCCGTTCCGTGACCCCAGGCGCGCGCGGCGCCGCCGTGATGCCACGGGCCCGTATCCCAGCGGTAATCGGTCCAGTTCAGTGGGTCGGAGAACGGGCGACGGTGTCTGGGTCGGAACACGTCGATTTCGACGGTTCCGTTGCGGCGAAGTTCGCGCCGGGCCGGATTGGCCGTGAACCGGCCTAGATCGTGATGACCCAGTGCGTTCCCATCTCGGCGGGAAGCGCTTCGATCAACCGGTCGACGAGACCGGGACCGTACTTGTTGAGGAACGTCACGAAACCAATCTCGCGTTCCTGGGGATGCCCGCTCGGGAACGTCTGAGCCCGCGCATGATGGAACTGCCGGCGCAGGGTCTCGTCCCTTCGCTTCGCCGCTTGAACGATCTTGGCGTGCAGCTTCTTCAGATC
Source organism: uncultured Acidobacteriota bacterium (assembly GCA_963772955.1). Lineage (GTDB taxonomy): Bacteria > Acidobacteriota > Vicinamibacteria > Vicinamibacterales > UBA2999 > Gp6-AA40. Next base: position 34,393 of record CAVYZF010000006.1, read on the forward strand.
GTCCTGCATCCGCGACAACGTCGAGCGCGCCGCGCCCTCCAGCGTCGCGTCGATTCGGGGCACCTCTCTCGCGAGAGCGTCCATCCGCTGTTCGATCGTGTCGCCGGCAACCTGGATCGCGGCTTCGACCGACGCCGGGAGCTGAGCGATCAGAAGCTCATTGAGGGTGGCTTCGTCCTGCGCGCGGAGCGTTTCGAGCTGGACGTCGTGTTTGGAGAGGAAGCGCATCGCGTTGGAATCGACGATGGTCGCGGTGGCGCGCTGCTGAATGAGCGGCATCGGCACATCGAATGACTCGTAGACGCGGCGAAGCTGGCCGAGATACGCCAGCTCGCTTGGGCCAGCGACATAACAGACCGTCGGGAAGATCGTGTCCTGCACGATCGGTCTCAACAGGACGTTCGGGCTGAACTCGGCCGGGTTCGTGCGGGTGCGATCAAGCATCGCGCTCTTCGGTTGCGTGCCGTCACCAACCTGGAATCCATCAGGAGTGATCTTGATCGGCTCGCGACCGGCATTCATGTGAAACAGCGCGAGGCTGCCTTCGTTCGGTGTGACCTGCGCGTGGTATCCACGGGCGGCGAGCGCGGTTCCAGCTTCTGCTGCCAGGCGTGCGGTGTCCCCGCGTGCTCGATCTCGCGAGCGAATACGTCAGCGACCAGTGGTTTTGCGGCGGGATCGGATGCGTCGAAGACCACGAGGCCGCGAGGGCCGAGGACGCATTCCAGCCATCGCGCGAACGCATCTGCCATCCCGATGCCCGGCTCGTAACAGCGCCGGAGATCGTCGAGCAGCGCCGGCGTGAACTCCGTCGCCGGCAGTGTCGTCTGCAACTCGGAGATTGCCTGAGAGATCGAGTCGTTCAACGTCACGCGTGCGACGGGTCCGCCGTGCGCCCCCGGCAGATCTCCCAGCGCCACGGACCGAGGTGTGTTCTCCGCGTCCATCACACTGCACGACTTCACTTCGTTCCAGTCGTGATCTTCGGCGTCCACCCAGAAGACGGCGACGGCCGGCACATTGTGCTCAGCGCGAACGCGCTCGGCGAGTTGAAGGGCGGTCAGCGCTTTCAACAGCGTGAAGAGTGGCCCACCGAACAGTCCTGCCTGCTGTCCCGTGACGACGGCGACGGAGGTGGGATCTCCAAGGACGGCTGCAGCCGCCTGGGCTATGGGCGGCGCGCCGCGCCGCTGCTGCTGTGCCTGAAGCAGTCTGACGACGGCATCGCGCTGCCGTCGGTGACGCGCCGCGCGTGCGATGGCGTCACGCCACGCGGCGGCGTCTCTCGGATCGCCGGCAAAAAAGTCAGCCAGGCGCGCGTAGTCGAACGCGTAGTCGGACGCCAGCCGTCTGATCCACGGGAAGCGACGAATATCGACGGGAAGACGACCGCTCGAGGCTGCCTCCCCCTGTCCGGTGGCGGGGGACGTGGCGGTCAAACCAGTGTGGGACTGCACCTTCCGGTACTTTTGCAGAGCGCCGCGCGTAGTGTCAAGAAAACCGGGGTGTGAATGTTACGATCGGGAGATTCCATGAATGCAACTCTGGCTCTTGAAGACGGTAGCTGGTACCGCGGCGTTGCCGCAGGCGCGTCTGGTGAAACCTCAGGCGAGGTCGTGTTCAACACCAGCATGACGGGCTACCAGGAAGTCCTGACCGACCCTTCCTACGCCGGCCAAATCGTCACGATGACGGCGCCACAGATTGGCAACTACGGTGTGACGGCGGGCGATGCCGAATCGGAGACGCCCCACGTTGCCGGTTTCATCATGCGTGAGGCGTCGCCTCTCGCCAGCAACTATCGTGCAGATGGGACGCTCCGCGAGTACCTGACGCGTCACGGCATCGTGGCCATCGCCGACATCGACACCCGAGCGCTCACGCGCGTATTGCGCTCGGCCGGCGTCATGCGTGGTGTCATCGCGACGGGCCAGGTCGATCCGGCGGAGCTCGTCGAGAAAGCGCGCGCGATTCCACAGATGGAAGGCGCCGACCTGGTCAAGGACGTGACCTGCGACGCTCCGTTCTCGTGGCGCGACCGTGCTTCGCAGTGGGGCGAGCAGGATCACCTCGAGTTCGGTCTTGCCCCGGGACGGCAGGCGTCGCCCCGCCTCAAGGTCGCGGCGTACGACTTCGGCATCAAGTACAACATCCTGCGGCGGCTCGACGTCTACGGCTGCGACGTTCAGGTGTTTCCCGCGTCGGCACCCGCTTCGGATCTCCTGGCCATCGAGCCGGACGGGATTTTCCTGAGCAACGGTCCGGGCGATCCCGCCGCGTTGCCGTACTGCGTGAACAACGTTCGACAACTCATGAACGCCGACGTACCGATGTTCGGCATCTGTCTCGGGCATCAGATCATGGGGCTCGCCGTCGGTGGACACACCTACAAGCTGAAGTTCGGGCACCGCGGTGCGAATCACCCGGTCAAGGAACTCCAGTCGGGGAAAGTCGAAATCACCTCGCAGAACCACGGCTTCGCGATCGACCCTGATTCACTTCCCGGGGACACGACGGTCACGCACCTGAACCTGTACGACAAGACCGTTGAGGGATTCCGGCACGTCACGAAGCCGATGTTCTCGGTGCAGTATCATCCCGAGGCGTCACCTGGGCCGCACGACGCCGACTACCTCTTCCAGCAGTTCCTCGAGTCGATGGAACGACGCTGATCTCTGTAATTCAACATGCAAGATTCAAAATGCAAAGCAAATGTCATTCGAAATCGCGGGGCGAATGGCGCGACGATTTCATCCCCACCGTTTCGACGCCGAGATTCGTTTGCATTTTGCATTTTGCATTCTGAATTACACGCGAAGCGTACATAAATGCCCAAGCGCACTGACATCAAACGCGTCCTCGTGATCGGCTCGGGGCCGATCGTCATCGGCCAGGCGGCTGAATTCGATTACTCGGGCACACAGGCGTGCAAGGCGTTGCGCGCCGAAGGGCTCGAAGTGATCCTGGTCAACAGCAACCCGGCCACGATCATGACGGACCCGGAACTTGCGGACGCAACCTACATCGAGCCGCTGACACCGGAAATCGTCGAAGCGATCATCATCAAAGAAAAGCCCGACGCCGTCCTGCCGACCGTTGGTGGCCAGACCGCGCTCAACCTCGCCGTCGCGCTCCACGAGCGCGGGATCCTCGAGCGGCACAACGTCAAGCTGATTGGTGCACAGATCGACGCCATCAAAGTGGCCGAGGACCGGCTCCTGTTCCGCAATGCGATGAAAGAGATCGGCGTCGAGGTGCCGAGCAGCGGCGTCGCGACGACGCTCGAGGAAGCGCTGGTGCTTGTCGAGGACACCGGCTTTCCGGCGATCATCCGGCCTTCGTTCACGCTGGGCGGCGTGGGCGGTGGCATCGCGTACAACGTCGAGGAGTTCAGAGAGCTCGCGGGTCGTGGAATCGATCTGAGCCCCGTGCACGAGATCCTCGTCGAGGAATCCGTGATCGGCTGGAAGGAATTCGAGCTCGAGGTGATGCGCGACGTTGCGGACAACTTCGTCGTCATCTGTTCGATCGAGAACATCGATGCGATGGGCGTGCACACGGGCGACTCGGTGACCGTCGCGCCGGCGCTGACGCTCACCGACAAGGAATACCAGCGGATGCGCGACATGGGGCGTCGCATCATCCGGCGGGTCGGCGTCGAGACGGGCGGCTCGAACATTCAGTTCGCGATCAATCCCGCCGACGGCCGCATCGTCGCGATCGAGATGAACCCGCGCGTCTCGCGGTCGTCCGCACTGGCGTCGAAGGCGACGGGGTTCCCAATCGCCAAGATCGCCGCGAAGCTCGCACTTGGATATCACCTCGATGAGATCCCGAACGACATCACACGTCTCACGCCCGCGTCCTTCGAACCGACGATCGATTACATCGTCGTCAAGTTCCCGCGCTGGAACTTCGAGAAGTTCCCACAGGCCGACCCGACCCTGACGACGCAGATGAAGTCGGTGGGTGAGGCGATGGCGATCGGACGCACGTTCAAGGAGGCATTCCTGAAGGCCGTGCGCTCGCTCGAGCTCGGGAAGACCGGCAGCATCTTTCCGAAGACGGCGGCCGATGCAAGTGAGGAGGACGATTCGGCGCTTCGTCGGAAGCTTGTGGTGCCGACCGATCGGCGGATGTGGGCAGTCTTCCAAGCGCTCGATCGCGGCTGGACGATCGAGACACTGCACGAGCTCACGAAGATGGATCCCTGGTTCCTCCAGCAGTTCCACGACATCGTCCAGCTTCGCAAGATGGCGGCCCTTGGAGAGTTCCGCGAGATGTCCACGGACCTGCTCCGTACACTGAAGCGCAGTGGGTTTGCCGATGCCGACATCGCCGGCGTGTTCGGCATCGACGAAGAGCTGGTGCGGCAGCGCCGTATCGAAGAGGGCCTGGTCCCGGCGTTCAAGCGCATCGATACGTGCGCCGCGGAGTTCGAGTCGTTCACGCCGTACATGTACGGCACGTACGAGCAGGTTGACGAGTCGGAACCGACGCCAAAGAAGAAGGTCGTCATCCTCGGCAGCGGCCCCAACCGCATCGGCCAGGGCATCGAGTTCGACTACTGCTGCGTTCACGCCGTCTTCGGCTTCCGTGAGGAAGGGTTCGAGACGGTGATGGTGAACTGCAATCCCGAGACCGTCTCGACCGACTACGACACTGCCGACCGTCTCTACTTCGAGCCGCTGACGTTCGAGGACGTCATGGCGATCATCGAGCGCGAGCGTGAGGCCGGCGGTGAAGTGTCGTGCGTCGTGCAGTTCGGTGGGCAGACACCGCTGAAGCTGGCGTTGCCGCTGCTCGATGCCGGCGTCACGATTCTCGGGACGTCGCCGGACTCGATCGACCTTGCAGAGGATCGCCGCCGCTTCTCGCAGTTGCTGTGGGACCTCGGTGTGCCGCAGCCGTCGAGCGGCACCGCTGTGTCGAGAGAAGAAGCGCGCGAGGTCGCCGAGCGGATCGGGTATCCCGTTGTCGTGCGTCCGTCCTACGTCCTTGGCGGGCGGGGAATGGCGATCGTGTTCGACTCAGGCGCGCTCGATCGCTACATGACTGGTGCCGTCGACGTGTCGCACGACCGGCCTGTGCTCATCGATCGATTCCTCGAGGACGCGTTCGAGTTCGACGTCGACGCGGTGGCGGATGCCGAAGGCGCGGTCGTCATCGGCGGCATCATGGAGCACATCGAAGAGGCGGGCATTCACTCGGGCGACAGTTCGTGCGTCGTGCCGCCGTTCATGGTGGCTGAGCGTCACCTGGCCACGATCCGCGAGTACACGCAGGCGCATCGCCCGCGCGCTCAAGGTCGTCGGGTTGATGAACATTCAGTACGCCATCAAGGACGACACCGTCTACGTGCTCGAGGTGAATCCGCGCTCGTCGCGCACGGTGCCCTACATCTCGAAGGCGACCGGCGTTCCGATGGCTAAGATCGCGGCGCGCGTCGCGGCAGGACGCACGCTGGCGGAACTTGGGGCTCGTCGAGGATCTCAACGCGGCCGGCGTCTTCGTCAAGAGTCCGGTGTTCCCGTTTGTGCGTTTCCCGGGCGTCGACACCATCCTTGGGCCAGAGATGAAGTCGACAGGCGAAGTGATGGGCGGGTCGGACAATTTCGGCGCGGCGTTCGGCAAGGCGATGATGGGCGCCGGTCAGAAACTTCCCGAGCAAGGGCTGTGTGTTCATCAGCGTGAACAACAGCGACAAGCCGACGGTGTTGCCGGTCGCGCGCGACCTGGCGGCTCTCGGGTTCACGCTCGCGGCCACGCGTGGTACTGCGGCGTTTCTGCGCGCGCACGGCCTGGAGGTCGACGTGATGTACAAGGTGAACGAGGGCCGGCCGAACGTCGCCGATCACCTCGTGAACCGCGCGATCGACATGGTGATCAACACACCGCTCGGCCGTGAATCGTTCTTCGACGATCGCGCCGTCCGTCGCGCGGCGACCATGGCCCAGGTGCCGTGCATCACGACACTCACGGGAGCGTCGGCAGCGGTCAGCGCGATCAAGGCACTACGTCAGCAGACGCTGAGCGTGCGATCGCTCCAGGATTACTACGCCGGCGTTCAAGCCAAAGCGTGAACGCACGAGGACTCGCTTCATGCCCAAACCTCTTCGCCCGGGTCGGATCAGCGAAGGGTGGGTTGTGTGCATTCTTGGCGTCGCGGTCTTCGCGTTCTTCCTGGCCTCTGTGGCGCCGAAGGCGCAATCGTTTCGTTCGCGCATCGACATCGTCCAGGTCACTGTCACCGTCACTGACTCGGAAGGGCGACTGATTACCGGGCTGACGAAAGACGACTTTCAGATCTTCGAAGACGGCAACGCGCAGGACATCACGCAGTTCACGGACGCGCGAGTCCCGGTCAGCCTCGGCGTGCTTCTCGATGCCAGCGACAGCATGCGCGGTCAGCCGATCGTCGACGCACGTGAGGCGTTCGATCGATTCGTCGGCGAGCTGCTGCTTGGCGAGGACGAAGCCCTGGTCGCCAGCTTCAACCATCGTCCGCAGGCTCGCGACGACCTGGACGATGCCGCCGTCGCGAACGCGGAATTCGCTCGAGTCGCTGAAGACCATCCGGAGGTACGGCAATCTACGACGCGCTCGCGAGCACATCGAAGCTGTTCGAGCAGCGGAATCATGTGCGTGCCGCGATGGTGCGTGATCTCGGACGGGGCAGACACGGCCAGCGATCACTCGCTCCTGCAGGCGCTCGAAGACATTCGCCGCAGCGATGCGCTGGTCTACGCGATTGCGATCGACTCGGTCGATGCGAAGGAGAGCACGCGCGTGAACCCGGAAGCGCTGCGAGAGATCACGAGTCTCACGGCGGCTACACCGAAGTGGTGCACAGCGCCGCGGATCTCGGTCCGGCGACCGCGCGCATCGCCGATGAATTGAACAAGCAGTACACGCTCGGCTACGCCTCGTCGCGTCCGCCGGACGGGACGTGGCGATCGATTCGCGTGCGTATCACGAACGGCAAGTACATCGCGCGCGCGCGGCGCGGCTACTACGCAATTCCGCCCTCGGATCCTCCCCGTCGCTAGCCCCTGACGCCCCCTCGCTGCTGAGACCCGCGCTGCTGAGCACTTGACGACTAAAGAGGTCGGATATATTCTGTCTCCCTGATTGTGAGACTCAGTCTCAATCTCGTGATTCCTACGCCGTTCCCCTCGTGGGCGGCTTTCGTCCCCGGGCGGAGCGCATGACACTGCGGACCCTCATCTTCTGGCCTCATTTGGTTGCCGGCGTGCTCGCCGGCGTCGTCATCCTGATCATGTCGGTCGACCGGCGTCGCTCCTGACCTACGAGCGCCAGCTGGTGGCCTGGTCGGACAGCGAGTTCCAGATCCACGCCGCCGGCGGCGGGCGCGACCCGGATGTCGGTCGAGGACCTGCTCACGACCATCAGGCGCGATCACCCCGAGCGTCGAGGTCGACGGCCGTCACGTTCAACTCAGACGCCGAGCGCCGCGGTTTCAGTCGCGGCTGACCGTCAGACCGTCTACGCGGACGCGTACACAGGGCGAGTCCTCGGTGAGAGGGACCAGGGGATGCGCGCGTTCATGAGCGAGATCCGCGCCTGGCACCGCTGGCTCTCGGTTGAAGGCGAGGGCAGGCCGGTCGCGCGCGCCATCACCGGTTGGTCGAACGCGGTCTTCCTGTTCATCGTTTGCTCTGGTTTCTACCTCTGGTTTCCGCGCAAGTGGACGTGGCAGCGCGTTCGGCCAGTTGTCTTGTTCAGCGGCAAGCCTTCGCGGCAAGGCACGCGACTTCAACTGGCACAACGTCATCGGGCTCTGGTCCTGCGTGCCGCTCTTCATCGTCGTGCTCACGGCGATGCCGATCTCGTTCCCGTGGGCGAACGCGCTCGTCTATCGCGCTGTTGGCGAGGAACCGCCGCAGCAGGGCGGACGTGGAGGACGCGAAGGCGGCGGTGGTGAAGGTGGCGCGGCAAACGCGCGTGGTCGCGAAGACGGCGCACGCCGCGGCGGCGCTCCCGCGGGCGACGTAGCGCGCGAAGGTCGTCAGCGTGGCGGCGGCGATCGTGCCGATTCACGTCCCTCTCAGGAGCGAGCGACAGTCGCCGGTCTCAACGCGCTCTGGACCGTTGCCGAGAAGCAGGTCCCGGGCTGGCGAACGATCAACGTTCAGGATCCCCGCTTCCGATCGCGCTCCCGTGGTGTTCGCCATCGACAAGGGCGACGGCGGCCAGCCGCAGCACCGATCGACGTTGACGCTCAATCGCGCGACCGGGGAGGTCGTGTCGTTCGAGGCCTTTGCCGATCAGGGTCTGGGCCGACGGCTTCGGAGCATCTCGCGCTTTGCCCATACCGGCGAAGTGCTCGGCCTGCCTGGACAAACCATTGCTGGCCTCGCGACGGCGGGAGCCGTTGTCCTCGTGTGGACAGGAATTGCGCTTTCACTCCGCCGTTTCCGTGCGTGGGTCGCGCGGCGAAGCAATCGTCAGACCGAGGCTGTCGCAACACGCGACGCCTCTGCAGCCTAAAGTCCTGGAGACTCCGAATGAAGAATCGTACGTTCGCCTCGAATTCCTCTCGCGCCCGCCGTCGCCGGCGCGGCACGTCGCGTCTCTTTGTGCTCGGCGCAGCCTTCATGGCATCCACCGTAGTGGGCGGGAAGTTGACGACCCCGTGCACGCTCAGGGCACGCTGCGCGATACGCGCATGGTGAGCAGCCGCGCCTCGACTTCGAGCGCGATTGGCAGCGTCGACGAGGGGCAGGCCACGCAGGTCGCCACCTTCGACATCCCCGCCGGCCCGATCGGCACTGTCGCGGAACGAGTTTCGTGTGGCGACGGGCATTCGCATCGTATTTGCCAACGAGGACATCAAGGATCTGCCCTCATCTGGTGTCTCTGGTGTGATGACCGCAGAGCAGGCCCTCGAACGGCTGCTCGTCGGCACCGGCGTCGGCTACGTGTTCACCGCGCGCGACCTCGTGACGATGGACATTCGGACGTCTGAGTTCGTGGCAGTCTCCGGCCGCGAGACTCCGACGGTCACGTCGCCGAAGTACACGACGCCGCTCCGTGACGTACCGCAGACGATTGCGCTCATCCCGCGCGCGACGATTGAGCAGCAGGGAGCAACGACGCTCAGCGAGACGCTCCGCAACGTGCCCGGTATCACGCTTCAGGCGGGCGAGGCCGGCGGCGCGTCGAATACGGCCGGCGACATGTTCAACATGCGCGGCTTCAACGCGTCGAACAGTCTTTTCGTCGACGGCGTGCGCGATGACGGGCTGGTCTCGAGAGACGTGTTCAACATCGAGCAGGTCGAGGTGTTCATGGGACCGACCGGCTCGGACGTGGGCCGCGGCACCGCGGCCGGATACGTCAACATGTCGACGAAAGTGCCACACCTCGGATCGTCAAGCGCCGCGACGTTCGCGTACGGCAACGGCGATCGTGGTCGTCGTCACGGCCGACCTCAACTTCGCGAGCTCAGGCAAGCTCGGACAGCTGGTGGGGCAAGTCGGCATTTCGTCGTGAACGCCTTGTGGCAGGACGGCGGCGTCCCGGGTCGTGACGAGGTCGACCAGCAGAGTCGAGCGGTCGCACCCTCACTCGCGTTCGGTCTCGGTACTCCGACCCGGCTGACCGCTTCGGTCGCAGATCCTTCGTCAGGACAACCTGCCGGACTACGGCATTCCCGGCGCCGCGTGGCAGGAAGAGCCGCTGACGCCGACGACGGTTCAGACACCGGGGCCCGTCGACCAGGCCAACTTCTACGGCAGCCCCTGGTTTCGATCACGACGACGCCGAACAGGACGCCTATACGCTTGCGACTCGAGCACGACGTCAATCGGCGCTTTACGCTCCGCAACCAGACGCGCTACAACCACGCCAACCGCGACGCGATCATCAGCACGATTCAGAACCCGGCGGCCTACAACCCGGCCACGAACCAGGTCGCCATCGTGCGTCAGGGCAACATTCGCGAGAACACGATCGCATCGAACCAGACGAGCATGATCGGCCGCTTTTCGACCGGTCGAACTTCGTCACTCCTCGAGTTTCGGTCTCGAGTTCACACACGAATCGCAGTACGCGCCGACGGTCATCGGAATGGGCACGCGCGGGCCGGCCGACGTCTTTCATCCCAACATCAATGAGCCGGTGATCGGATACGCGCCTGCCCAATCCGGCGCGTTTACGGACGGCAACACCAACACGGTTTCGGCGTACTTCTTCGACACGGTTGACCTGGGCAGCCGCTGGCAGGTCGTTGGAGGGGCGCGGTGGGAGCGCTACGACACGGACTTCTTGTCGGAAGATGCCACCGGTCTCGTCACCGCCGATCTCGAAGACACGGACTCGCTGGTCAGCGGAAAGATCGGCGTGAACTATCGCCTCACGCCGACGGCCAATCTCTACGTGTCCTACGGCACGAGTGCGACGCCGCCCGGGAGCGCAAACTTCGCGCTCAGCACGCAGGCGAACAACGCGAACAACCCGAACGTCGAACCGCAGACGATCGGCGAACTTCGAGGTCGGCACGAAGTGGGATCTCGCGAGCGGCCAACTCTCGTTGAACGGTGCCGTGTTCAGGACGGACAACAAGAACGTCATCTACACGGCTGACGCAACCGCGGTTCCGCCGGTCTTCAACCAGGACGACTCGCAACTGGTCAAGGGCTTCACCTTCGGAGCGCTCGGCCGGATCACGGAGCGTTGGGAAGTCATCACAAACTTCGGGTACCTGGACAGCGAGCTGAATACGCAGGGTGCAATCAACAACGGCAATCGCCTCGTGCTGACACCGGAGTTCTCGGGCAGCGTGTGGACGACGTACGGCTTGGCGATGGGGCTGCGCCTCGGTGGTGGTGTGCGGCAGACGAGCGAGGTGTTCGTGAACGCCGCCAACAACATCACGTCGCCGGGCTACACGCTCGTCGACGGTTTGGCCGAGTACGAAGTGAACCGCAATCTCACGCTGCGCGTGAACATCTACAACCTGTTCAACGAGACCTACATCCGGAACGTCAACAACAACGGCGGGCGCTACAACCCCGGGCTATCCGCGATCTGCCATGGTCAGCACTCAGTTCCAGTTCTAAGTGGACCTCTGGAATGCTGATTCAGATCCCGGACGTTCTGACGCCAGAGCAGGTGGCGCATGCGCGCCGCCTGCTCGACTCCGCCGACTGGGTCGACGGTCGAATCACCGCAGGCCACCAGGCCGTCCTTGTCAAAGACAACGCGCAACTACCGGAGCAGCATCCGGTCGGGCGAGAGCTTGGCGACATCATCATCTCGTCGCTGCAGAAGAACGCGTTGTTTATCTCTGCCGCATTGCCGCTGCGAGTGTTCCCGCCGCTCTTCAACAGGTATCGCGGCGGACAGTCGTTCGGCAATCACGTCGACAACGCCATCAGGCAGACGACCAACGGCGCGCTTCGCATCCGCACCGATCTGTCGTGCACGCTGTTCCTTGCCGACCCGGAGGAATACGACGGCGGCGAGCTCCTCGTGGAGGACACGTACGGCGTCCATTCGGTCAAGCTCCCCGCTGGCCACATGGTGCTCTATCCCTCGTCCAGCCTGCACAACGTCACGCCCGTGACGCGAGGCGCGCGGGTCGCCTCGTTCTTCTGGCTGCAAAGCATGATTCGAGATGATGGGGAACGAACGCTGCTGTTCGACCTGGATACGGCGATTCAGCGATTGACCGTTGACCTTCCCGACCATCCAGCGGTCGTTCAACTGACGTCGGTGTATCACAACCTCCTCCGGCGCTGGGCTCAGATTTAGGTTGGTTCTCGACTCTGCGAGAACTCCAACTCTCGGGCGCAGGATCGCTAGCAAGAACGTCAGTGGGTTGTCCGTAACTTACTGACATGCAGTCATCTCCCGGCTGATGCGCAATTTGCATCGACCGGGAGATGGCTGTCGCCACCATTCCAGCTCTCGGCCTGCTGATCGGCGCCAGCCTTGCGCTGAACATCCCGCTCGATGCATCCGTCTGCGCGTCGTTGATGCTGGCAGCCTGCGCCTGTGCTCTCGTCCTTTGGCGACGTCGAGCGGTGGTTGCTGCCTCGGCAGTGATCGCCTTCGGTTTTCTGATGGGCGGTGCGGCGCTGGCCGTGAACGACAGCGAGCATGCGCTGCACCCGTCGATGCGTCGGGTGCTGGACCAGGAATTCGGCGGGTTCATCATCGAGTCGCTGGGGCCTGTAGGCCGTCACGATCCCGTGCTGACGCGTGCCGCCCTCGTCGAAGACGCCTCTCGCCGCGGCGACTTCGTTTCGATCAGGGCTCAGGTCGTTGCGCTGCAACTGCGCGGCGGGTGGCAGGCCGTCGATGGTGGTGTGACGCTCAGCGTCAATGGGACGCTCGGCGACGATCGCGCAAACGAATGGCGAGCCGGTCGTATCGTTGAGGTTCCGGTCACGTATCGACGACCGGTTCGATATCTCAACGAAGGCGTTCCTGACTTCGAGCGCGATCTGACACTGGCAGGCACGACTCTGTTCGGCACGATCAAGAGTGGCCTGTTGATCGAGGTCGTCGGTAACGGCAGCTATCTGGCGGAGTTGTGCGCTGACATCCGGGCTCATGTCAGGCACGCCATCAAGCGGTGGATCGAGCCACACGATCAAATCTCTGCCGCGATCGCGTCAGCCGTCCTGATTGGCGATCGGACGGGGTTGCCCGACGAGACGCGGGAGGCACTGCAGGCCGCCGGTACCTATCACGTGATCGCGATCTCGGGCGGCAATATCGCCATCCTCGCAGCGGCCGCCACGCTTCTCCTGGCGGCCGTCGCCGTTCGTGGCCGGCGCGCCGCTCTCACGGCCATCGTCCTGCTCACTGCCTACGCCATCGTCATCACGGCGGGGCCATCCGTGTGGCGCGCGACGTTGATGGCGATTCTCTATTTCGCCGCTCGCACGATCGACCATCGCAGCAGTGCCTGGCAGTCCGCCGCGGTCGCGGCGGCAGTGATGATCGCGGTCAGGCCACTCGATGTCCGCGACGCCGGCTTCATTCTCACCTTCGGTGCCACGCTTGCGCTGCTCGAGGGAGTCCGCATCGGCGCGGCGCTGAGATCCCGAATCGGCGCGCTGTCGTGGGTGACTGCCTCCGTTGTCGCATCGTGTGCGATCGAGATCGCGCTGCTCCCGGTCTCCGCATCGCTCTTCTCACGGGTGACTGGCGCAGGGCTCGTCCTCAACCTGCTCGCTGTTCCGCTGATGGGTGTGGTGCAGGTTGCGGCACTCGCGGTCGCGCTCGGTGACTCCATCCCGGCTGTGGCGAGCCCTGCTGGTTGGATCGCCCACTACGCGGCGCGGGCACTCGTTGACAGTGCCGACCTCGTGACGCTCGCGCCTTGGTCAACGGCGCGTGTGCCGCCGCCCGGGGCATTGGTCATCACGGCGTACTACCTGGCACTCGCCGAGGCCTTCTTCGGGAAGGGACGTGCCGTACGGGTCATTGCTGCGATCGCGTTCGTGATGGTGACACTGGTCCTTGTCGGTGTCGTCGACCCGACGCATGCCCGTCCGAGCGAGTCACCTCAAACGCTGCGCGTGACGATGTTCGATGTGGGGCAGGGGGAGTCGATTCTCGTCGAGACGCCAGGTGGTCGCAGGGTCCTGGTCGATGCGGGCGGCGCGCCGTTTGGCGGCGGAGTCGACGTCGGCGCACGCGTGCTGGCGCCGGCGCTGTGGGCGAGAGGCATCCGAGCGCTCGACACGCTTCTCATCACTCACGGTGATCCCGATCATCTTGGCGGCGCGCTCGACGCGCTCTCGGATTTCGCTCCGCATCGGGTGTGGATGGGCGTGATCGTCCCCACGCATCGCCCGACGCTGGATGTTCTCGACAGCGCGGCGCGATTGAGGATTCCGGTCGAATTGAAGAGGACGGGAGAATTGGAAGCAGATGGCGAGTGGCGCGTTCGCGTGCTGCATCCCCCGCTGCCGGCCTGGGAGCGCCGGCGGGTTCGCAATGACGATTCGGTTGTGCTGGAAATTGTCTATCGCGATGTCGCGATGCTGTTGACGGGTGATATCTCGGCGGAGGTCGAGCGCGAGCTCCTCCCGCACCTCACGCCCGCGAAGACGAGAATCCTCAAGGTCGCCCACCACGGCAGCCGCACCTCGTCGTCAGTCGAACTGCTTTCCGCGTGGCGGCCGCAGTTCGCGCTGATCAGCGCGGGGCGCGGGAATACGTTCGGCCATCCCGCGCCCGAGGTGCTGCGCCGACTGGAGGAGATCCACGCGGTGGCCTTTCGAACGGATCGCGATGGGCAGATCACTCTTGAGACCGATGGGCATGAGATCGACGTGAAGACGTTTGTGGAGGATGGCCATGGGCGATGAACGCAACCACGAAGCTCACGAAGAACGCGAAGGCAACGGGGATTCGTCGCGATCGTCCGCGATGCTGAACGCGTACTGAATGATGCGGTTGAGCGGAGCATTGCGTGTCCGGAACCCCTGAGGAGCGGGACCGGAAATCAGTATGCCGCGTCCGTCAGGCGCACTCGGTTTGACCGAGGCGATCTCGAACGCAGCAGCCGGCGGAGCCGTCTCGCGCGCCTGCCGGGCGTGATCAGCAACGGCCGCAGAGAAGAGCAGAGCGACAGTTAAGACGACTTCTTTGCCTCTTGCCACTCCGCCTCCATCTCCTCGAGCGACGCATCGCTGAGAGATCGACCTCGCGCGATCAGAGCACGCTCAACCGCATCGAACCTCGTCGTGAACTTCTCATTGGCTCGACGCAGCGCAGATTCTGGCTCGACGCCGAGCTTGCGAGAGAGATTGGCGATTGCGAACAACAGATCTCCCATCTCCTCCTCGGCGCGGGACAGGTGACCCGTCGCGCCCGACTCGACCTCGCGACGAACCTCGGCGACCTCCTCATCGATCTTGTCGAGGACATCGCCGGCTTTGGCCCAGTCGAACCCGACGGCCGCCGCTCGCGAGCTGATCTCGAACGCGCGAAGTAGCGACGGCAAGGTCTTCGGCACTCCGCCGAGCGTCGTCTTCTGCTTCTTCGCCGGCGTGCCGGCCGCTTGGCGTTCGCGCGCCTTCAACGTCTCCCATTTCTCGATGACCTGGTTGCTCGTCAGCGGAGTGTCTCCGTCGCCGCGCGCGAAGACGTGCGGATGCCGGCGCACGAGCTTGTCGCAGATGGCATCGACGGCATCGCCGATGGTGAAGTCGCCGCTCTCCTCGCTCATCTGTGCAAGGAAGACAGCCTCGAACAGGAAGTCGCCCAGTTCTTCGCAGAGCTGTGCCGGTGTGCCGCTTTCGATGGCCGCGAGCACCTCGTAGGTTTCCTCGAGTACGAACGGGCGCAATGACGCGGCGTCTGCTCGCGGTCCCACGGACAGCCGTCCGGAGCCCGCAGTCTGCGCATGATGTCGACGAGACGTTCGAACTTTGCACCGACCGATTGAGTCACGGTCGTCATGCTACCATCCGGCACGAAGCGAGGCTGAAGGTGCAGAACTTGAAACTTACTTACGCACTGTGTCCTGTGACCTTTCTACTTTCAGTCGTCCTCGCAGTGGCGCAGTCAACGAACGCGCCCTCTCATCCCAGGACTCCGTGGGGCGATCCGGATCTTCAGGGCTACTACACCAACAAGTACGAGTACGGGACGCCGTTCGAGCGACCAGCGGCCTTCGCGGGTAAACGCGTCGACGATCTGAGCGCGCAGGAACTCGCTGACCTGATGAAGAAACGTCAGCAGGAGGCGCTCGAGCGTGCCAAGTTCTTCGGCGGTGATCCCGAGGGCAAGATCGGCAACTCCGCCGAGTTCCGCGACATCTACGAAGTCACGAAGGGGAGCCGTCCCTGGCTCGTGACCGATCCGTCCGACGGCAAGATTCCAGCGGTATTGCCCGAGGCGCGGACGCGCGCTCAGGAGGCCGGACGCAGCGGAAGCTTCGGCGACGGACCCTTCAATGGTCCGGAAGACTTCAGCCTGTGGGAGCGCTGCATCACGCGTGGACTGCCAGGCTCGATGCTTCCGGGCGTCTACGGCAACTCGTATCAGATCGTGCAGGGCCCCGGGTTCGTGGCGATTCGGTACGAGATGGTCCACGAGACTCGCGTCATCCCGGTCGACCCCCGCCCGCCTCTCGGCAAGGACCTGCGATTCGACATCGGAAGCGCGCGCGGCCACTGGGAGGGCGACACGCTCGTCGTCGAGACGACGAACTTCAAGCAGCGCAGCGCCTATCGGAACGCCAACGCCGACACGCTTCGCCTGGTCGAGCGTTTCCGGCGTACGGCAGCCGACCGCGTCGAGTGGTCGGTCACCGTCGAGGATCCAGTCAACCTGGGCGAAGCCGTGGACCTTTGCGATGCCGCTGACACGGAACGAGGACGAGGCAGTCGAGCTCTACGAGTGTCACGAGGGAAATCACGCGATCTTCAACATCCTGAGCGCGGCGCGAGCCGCCGAGCGGGAGCAGGCCGCGTCGCAGTCCCGATGACTGGGGCCGCGTGCTAGGATCGCCAGAGATGTCAGACGAGACCGAAAACCCGCAGGATTCCTCCGAAGTCACCTTCATCGGCTTCGTGCTGTCGCTGGCTCACACCGCGGCGTATCACTTCGGTGATGTGGCCGACCCGATGACTGGGCAGACAGGGCAGGTCAATCTCGCCGCTGCGCGTCAGATCATCGACATCCTGACGCTGCTCGAGCAGAAGACCCGTGGCAACCTGACGGCTGAAGAACGGCAACTGATGGAGCAACTGGTCTACGAGCTCCAGATGCGTTACGTCGAGGCGACGAAGAGCGCTCCGCAGGAACCCTCGCGCATCATCCTTCCTTGATGGTTCGACAAGCTCACCATCGTCCTGAGCCTGTCGAGGGATGACCCAGGCGAGAGTTACGTTTCTCGGTACCGGCACGTCGCATGGCGTGCCGATGATCGCGTGCGACTGCGCAGTCTGCCGATCGACCGATCCGCGAGACAAGCGCTTGCGCCCATCAATCTTTCTCGACGTGCCGTCCTACGCGAGGCATCCTCGTCGACGCTGGACCCGATCTGCGCCAGCAGGCGCTCACCTTCGGCGTGAAGCATCTCGACGCGATCCTGCTCACGCACGCGCATGCCGATCACATCCTCGGCCTCGACGAGGTCCGGCGCTTCAACGCGATCACCGGTAAGCCGCTCCCGTGCTACGCCAGTCCGTCGACGTGGGAGACGGTGTGGAAGACCTTCCACTACATCTTCGACGGTGTGCCGCGGATGGGTGGCGGCATTCCGAAGATCGATGCGCATGAGATTCGCGGGCCGCTGCTCGTCAACGGCGTACGTGTCGTGCCGGTTCCCGTCTGGCATGGCCAGATGCCCGTGCTCGGATTCCGGTTTGGTGACTTCGCGTACCTCACGGACTGCAACAAGATCGACGACTCGTCCATGACGCTGGTCGAAGGTGTCGACACTCTCGTCATCGACGCGTTGCGCGACAAGCCGCACGTGACGCACTTCAGCGTCAGCGAGGCGCTCGACGTGATCGCCAGGCTCCGCCCGCGTCGCGCGTACATGACGCACATGACGCACGATCTCGGTCATGCCGCGACCAGCGCTCGCCTGCCTGCCGGTGTCGAACTGGCATATGATGGGCTCGTGCTCGACGTGCGAGTCGACGTGGAGTGAATGGAGACCATCCACTTCCCGGACGATCCTCGGCCGCCGTGGCTGGTGCATCCGGTTCTGGCGCTCGGCAATTTCGACGGCCTGCATCGCGGTCACTTCAAGATCATCGAGCGCGTACGGCGTGGCGCTGCCGAGCATGGCGGCACGCCGATGGCCATGACCTTCGATCCTCATCCGCCGCGCGTGCTGCGGCCGGACAAGGCACCGAAGTTACTGATGACGAAGACGCAGCGGCTCGAGGCGCTGCACGGTGCGGGCATCAGTTGTGTGGCCGTCGTCCGGTTCACGCGTGAGTTGTCGGAGTGGGACCCGGAGACGTTCGTCCGGACGGTGCTGGTCGACTGGTTGCGGGTCTCGGAGGTATGGGTTGGAGCGAACTTCCTCTTCGGTCACGGCCGCAGCGGAAACTTCACGGTCCTGCGCACGCTCGGTCAGCACTATGGATTCAGGGCTGACAAGATCGATCCGGTACGCTACAAGGATTTCGTGGTGAGCAGCACACGCATCCGGCGGCTCGTCTCGGAGGGTCGCGTCGACGAAGCAGGCGCGTTGCTCGGTCATCAGTACTTCGTCGACGGCACGGTCGTCGCCGGACGGAAACGTGGCCGCGAGATCGGATTCCCCACAGCCAACCTGCAGACCGACAACGAGCTCATTCCACCGCACGGTGTCTACGCCACGACGATGACCATCGATGGTGTCGTGCACGCAGGCATCACCAACGTCGGCGTGCGTCCGACGTTTGGCGAGAAGGAGTTGACGGTCGAAACGCATCTGCTCAATCACTCGGCCGATCTGTACGGTCGCTCAGTGCGGCTGGGATTCGTGCAACGCATCCGGGATGAACGCCAGTTCCCCGACGTCGATGCGCTGCGGGAGCAAATTGCGGCCGATCGGCGCGTCGCCGATCGCCTCTTCAGCCGGTTCTGCGTGTAGCGTGGACGCCAGCACCTTCGAATTCACGATCTCCGTTCCACGCGACCAGCAGTTTGTGTCCATGGTTCGCGGCCTCGCCGTGCAGGCCGCGCGCTACGCGGCGTGCGGCACACGCGGAAACGGAGACTTTCGCCGTGTCGGTCGAGGCTGCCGTGCACGCGTGCCTGCGCGAGGCGTCACCGAGCGCCATCATTTCCGTTGTCGTCCGGCGTGATGCCGGGCCGCTCGAGTTCCTCATCGACGGCCGCACGGTCGCTGTCGAACCCTGACACGCCATGCTTCGCCTCTACAACACCCTCACACGGCAGGAGGAGTCGTTCGCGCCTGTGCGCGACAACACGGTGCGCATGTATGCCTGCGGCCTGACGGTCTACGCCCGCGGTCACATCGGCAACTTCAGGACATTTGTCTGCGTTGATGTCCTTCGCCGCACGCTGAAATACCTCTGCGGTCACGAGGTCGACGGGGTCATGAACTACACCGACGTCGACGACAAGACCATCGCGGGATCGGTCAAGGCCGGCAAGCCTCTTCGCGAGTACACGGAAGAGTGGGTCAACGCCTTTCGATCCGACGTCGAGCTCCTCGGCATCGAGATGCCCGAACACACGCCGCGCGCGACCGACGACGCCAACATGCAGTCGATGTGCGACATGGTCCTGGCGCTCGAGCGCAACGGGCACACCTATAACCGTGACGGATCGATCTACTTCAAGATCGAGACCCTGCCGACGTACGGCCGTCTCGCTCGTCTCGATCAGCAAAGCCTCCACGCCGGCGCGAGCGTCGACCTCGACGAATACTCCAAGGACGATGCCCGGGACTTCGTGTTGTGGAAGGGAGCCAAGCCCGGAGAGCCGACGTGGGAATGCGCCGGGTTACCTGGCCGGCCTGGCTGGCACCTCGAGTGCTCGGCGATGGCACTGCGGCTGCTCGACGGCGCGCCGATCGACATTCACGCCGGCGGCGTCGATTTGATCTTTCCACACCACGAGAACGAGATCGCGCAGTCGGAGGGGGCGACGAAGCAGACGTTCTCTCGCTTCTGGGTGCATGTCGAACATCTCTTCGTCGAGAACGAGAAGATGTCGAAGTCGCTCGGCAACGTCTTCACCGTCCCCGACATCGTCGCCAAAGGATTCCGGCCATCCGCACTGCGCTATTTGCTGCTGTCGTCGCATTACCGCAAGCAGATGAATTTCACCTGGGCCGGGATGGAGCAGGCGGAGGAGTCGCTGAGGCGCGTCGTCGACTTCCTGGTCCGGCTGGATGGGGTGACAGGGCAAGGGAAGTCGGAAGCGGTCGAGTCAGCAGTCACGAAAGCTCGCGAGGGATTCAAGGCCGCACTCGAAAGCGATCTGAATACCGCGGCGGGATTGGCGGCGCTCTTCGATCTCGTCAAGAGTGGCAACGCAGCGATCGATGCCGGAAAGATGAGCACTGCGGATGCGGCTCTGGTGCGATCGACGATCGAGGATCTCGACCGCGTGCTCGGGGTCGTGTCCCTGCGTCGGGCTGAAGACGCGAAGCCTCCGATGCCGGTCGCAGGAGATCGAGCGCATGATAGAGGAGCGGAAGGCCGCGAAGCAGCGCCGGGATTTCGCCGAGGCGGATCGGATTCGCACGGCGCTCGCCGATCGGAGCGTGCTGCTCGAGGACGGTCCCTCAGGAACGCGATGGAAGAAGAAGTGAGATGAACGGTCCGGCCCTCAAGACTGCGTTACCGGGTCCGCGGGCGAAGGCGCTCATCGAGCGTGACGCGAAGGTCGTCTCGACCTCCTACACGCGTGACTACCCGCTTGTCATGGCGCGCGGTGAAGGTGCGCTTGTCGAAGATGTCGACGGCAACGTGTTCCTCGACTGCACCGCGGGTATCGCGGTGACGTCGACCGGACACTCACACCCTGATGTCGTCTCGGCCATCATCGACCAGTCGAAGAAGTTCCTTCACATGTCGGGCACTGACTTCTACTACGAGCCGCAGGTTCGGCTCGGCGAGGAGTTGTCTGCCATAGCTCCGATGCCAGGGCCGCATCGATCGTTCTTCGGGAACTCAGGGACCGAGGCGAACGAGGCCGCAATCAAGCTCGCACGCTACTACACGAAGCGGCAGAACATCATCGCGTTTCTCGGTTCGTTTCACGGCCGGACGATGGGGTCGCTCTCGCTGACGGCGAGCAAGCTGACGCAGCGTCGAGGTTTTGCGCCGTTGGTACCGGGCGTCTTTCACGCTCCTTACGCGAACTGTTACCGCTGTCCGATTGGGCTCAATCCAGACACCTGCGCCGCCGAGTGCCTGCGTTTCATCGAGGAGCAGTTGTTCGTTCACCTCGTTGCACCCCGAAGACGTCGCGGCCATCGTCGTCGAACCGATTCAGGGCGAAGGGGGCTATGTCGTCCCACCGGATACGTTTCACGAGCGTCTTCGCGAGATCACGAAGACGTTCGGCATGCTCCTCGTCGTCGACGAAGTGCAGTCGGGCATGGGACGCACGGGCAAGATGTTCGCGATCGAGCACACCGGCGTGACGCCAGACGTCGTGACGATGGCAAAGGGGATCGCGTCGGGGTTGCCGCTCGGTGTGATGACGTCGCGATCGGAGATCGTGTCGTGGCCGCCGGGCACGCACGCGAGCACGTTCGGAGGCAATCCCGTCTCGTGTGCGGCGTCGCTCGCCACGCTCAAGCTGTTGCGAGAGAGTCTCGTGAAGAACGCCGAGGTCGTCGGCGCGCACATGATCGCTGGCGTCAGGTCGCTGATGGAGAAGCACGCGATCGTCGGCGACGTGCGTGGCCGTGGGCTGATGATCGGTGTCGAGCTCGTTCGCGATCGACAGACAAAGGAACGCGCAACCACCGAGCGCGATCGCATCGTCCACGAATGCTTCGAGCGCGGGCTGCTCGTGCTCGGCGCCGGTCAGAACTCCATTCGCCTCTCGCCGCCCCTCGTGCTGACGAAAGAGCAGGCCGACACGGCGATCCACATCCTCGACGAAGCAATCGGCGCGGAGGGTCGTCAGTCCTCGGTCCCGGTCTCCGGCACCCGCTGACGTCATGCGGCCGGGGGCGCCACGAAGTCGCTGCTGAAGCTTACGTACTCGATCATCCACACGCCGTTGTTCTCGCGGAAGATCCACAGGAACTTGCCGCGGTCTCGACGCTTCTGCCCGTCTTTCGACACCAGGTTCAGCCGGTAGTCGCCGCTGGCGTAACCGAGCGTACCCTGCCCCGAGACGTCCGCCGACTGGATCTCCAGTTCCGCTGCGCCCTCCGCGAAGCGGTCGTCGTAATACTGCTGAACGAACTGGCGGCCGCGCATGAGTGCGCGATTCGGCGGCATGACGACGCCCGTCGTCGAATAGAGAGCCGCCGCCTTGGCCGAGTCCTTCGCATTGAAGGCGATTCTCAACTGCTCGATCAGCTTGTTGATGTTCTCGACGTCGGATTTGTCGAACTGCGGACCCGAGCGACCGGAGCAGGCGGCGACACCGGTGAGCGCCACGCAGAGCACAAAGCGCGCGATTCGAGTCATGGTGACCTCCATGAGGAGGGATCGTAACGCCGACCGTGATCGGATGGGGACGAGAAGGCGGTTCAGCCGGGCGCCTCGAACGCGTGCTCGTAGACCACAATCTCGGGACCGCTTTCCCTCATATCAATCGTAACGACATCGAAGCGGCACGGCCGATCGTGCAGTGCGTTCCTTGTCAGGTAGTCGGTCGCCATTTGCGCGATGCGACGCTGCTTCCATGGCGTGACGGCAGCCGCGCCGCCACCGAATTCGTCGCCAGCGCGCGTCTTGACCTCGACGAAGACGATCGTCTCAATCGATCGAGCCACGATGTCGATTTCGCCGAATCGCGACCGATAGCGCCGCGCAAGAATCGCGTACCCGCGGCGTCCGAGCTCTATGCAGGCGAGGTCTTCGCCTGATTCTCCTAAGGATTGACGGTTGTCGGTGTTCATAGCCTCGAAGCGTCTGCACGTTCGAGGCCGGAACTAGTTCCCCCGCGTCTGCACGTAGACCAGGCCGAACTCGGTTCCGTCCCCGCGCGGTTTCACCGAGACGATGTGCTGCTGGTGTTCTGGACCTGCCACCAACTGGACATCATCGGCGAAGCGTCCCTCGCGACAGACCGCGCGGCCGTTGCGGTAGTTGACGTTGCCGCGGCACTCGACGACCTCGCCGTAGGTCTTCAGTTCGTTTCGATAGAAGTCGATGATGCGATCCTGCGCGTCGTTGCTCGCGTACTTTGCAGCGATGACCTTCACGCCGAACAGAGAGTTGCCGACCTGGACGTGTGCGTTCCTTGGTTCCTTCTCGTCCTCAAGCGGGCGAGCGCCGGGATAGACCGCGAGACCCGTGTCGGCTGCACCGACGTTGGTGCGGACGGACACGTTGCCAACGGGTGTCGTGATGTCGACGTCGGCCTTGCCGTCCGACTCATGTTTCTGCACGTCGACGTTGCAGGCCGCCAACGGGACAGCCACCGACAGGAGCGCAACAAAGGCCAGGAGCGAGCGGCTCATGCGATTCATGCCGAAGGAGACGGCGTGAAGCGCTTGCCGGTTCCGTCAGTGTCTTTCGAATCCCGAATCCCGAATCCCGAACCCTGGTCTACGGCAGCCGGTCCGGTGGGATTCCAAGTGCCAGCGCGATATTTCGAAGTGATGTCTGCACCGCACGCTGGTTGTCCGGGCCGAATCGGATCAGCAGTTTTTGAGTGGGCGTCAGCTTCTCGAGTGCCGGGTCGGCGAATCGATAGGCCACGGCACCGTTGGGCTGAATCGGCAGACGACCCTCGGGAATCGGTGTCTTCAGCAGCAGGACGATGGCGCGCTCGAGCGTCTGGTCGAACGTCGTGCTGCCCTGGCCGAGCTCGGCGTAGGCCTCGTCGATTCGCGGCTTGAGCGTCGTGTAGAGCATGGCGGCGCCTTCGGGATCGATCGACGTCGACGCGGTGGCGAGTGGCAGATAACGCGCGTAGTTGCGCGAGTTGATGAACAGATCCTCGCCGCGTTCCTCGATCTGGAAGCTGCCTTTCGGTCTGAGGACCGTGACCTGTCGCGCGGCGGGTTCGCCGGCCGCGATGTTCGCGACGACGACCGTGAAGTTGCGAATCAGGTTGTTGGTCATCAGCCACGCCAGCACGCTTGGGTTGGAGGACAGTTCTTTCACCAGTCCGCGCACCACATCGTCGCTGTCGTTGAGCGGAGGTAGATCGATCGGGGGGACGTCAGCGCCGAGCGCCTTGGCGACGTCGGTCGCGGGCGGAGCGGTTGCCGCCGCGGGAGCAGCTACGGGACCGGTGCCCTGGCGATTGCGGAACACGAGATAGCCCGTCACAGCCACGACGACAACGAGCAGCACCGCGCTTGCGATCTTGGTCCAGTTGTGTGAATTCTCGACGGGCACCGAGAGGATGATGGGCGAGTCCTCGTGCGATGTCGGCCTGAAGGTTCAGATCCTCGTAATCCATGAAGGCACCTCGCGCTGTTGGCGACGACGTACGATCAGACTCCGCGCGGGTGGAGACGGTTCGATGGGGGACAGCCGCGCAGACCGAGGGAGCGATCGAATCATTCGGATTATAGGCCACGAAGAACGGAGCGCGTCTTGCTAGGCCCGATCGGCTGTGGTACGCTAGCTGTTCTGCGCGGGCGGGAATAACTCAGTGGTAGAGTGCGACCTTGCCAAGGTCGAAGTCGCGGGTTCGAATCCCGTTTCCCGCTCCATCCTTCGCTCGCGTGATAGGCGAGCGAGCTACGGATGGCAAGCCAAAGCGAAGTTTGTCCCGCCGAAGCTCGCGCAGCGAGTGAAGGGGGACATCGCTACCTGTCGCTGTTGTCCACCCCTCACGGGTCACAAATCGGCGCCGTCGCCAAGTGGTAAGGCAGAGGTCTGCAAAACCTCCATCCCCGGTTCAAATCCGGGCGGCGCCTCCAATCCTAAATTTAGTTAACACTGTCACTTGCGGGCGCTGCGCTTTCCAGCCCGTCCGCCGATTTGCGTCCATTTGGGTCCAATTCGACGAACAATTCGCTCTTCGACCGCTTCGATCGCCTTGCGGTGCGACGCATCGACGACGTGCGTGTAGATGTTGAGCGTCGTCGCAGATGCTCGCGTGCCCGAGCTGCTCCTGCGCGATCTTCACCGGCACGCTGCAGGTCGTTCAGCAGCGACGAGTGAATGTGGCGGAACTGATGCCACGTCACTCGACCGAGCCCGGCCGCTTCGGCCGCCGGTTGCAGCACGTTCGTCAGCAGCTTCGACTCCCGCAGCGGATCGCCCTTGCGATTGCCGAACACGAGATCGTCGGTCGCCGTTCGCGCCGCGCGCTCCGATGCGTCCGTCAGCGCCTTGACCGCATGCGGCCCGAGCGGAATCGTCCGCAGCGCCCTCTGCGTCTTCGGCGGCTGGAACTTGCCCTCGAACACCGATTCGCGCACCGCCAGCGTGCCGACGTCGAGATCAGAGCGCCGACCACCGCAGCGCCAGCAGCTCGCCGATTCGCAACCCCGTCGCGGCGATGAGACTCACCATCGTCCGATACGGTTCATCGAGATGCTTGAGCAGCTTCGCGAAGTCGTCGCCGGCGATCATTGCGGGCTTCTCCTTCAGCGCCTTCTGCGGGAACTTCACGCCCCGCGCCGGGTTCGCTTGCGAGATACCCGTATTCGACCGCCGTTTCGAGAATGCCGGAGAGCAGCACCCACGCGTTGCGGACCGTTTGCCAGCCCGCGCCTGCTGCCGGAACTTGTCCGCGACCCATTGCTGAATCGCGAGCCGGTCGATGTCGCGCAGCCGCCAGTCCCGCCAGTCGGGCAGCACATGCACGCGCAGCACCGTCTTGTATCCGTGCTGCGTTGACGCGCTTGAACGTCGGGAACACCAGCGTCTTCCATTGCTGCTTCGACGAACGCGCCGAACGCCATGAACGATTCCGGCCTGACTCGCTCCCTGGTTGACAGGCCGGAGTCGTTCATCCAGCCGTGACCTGCGCGTCGCGCCTGCGTCGGCAGGTCCGCGACCGAGCCGAGCACCACCGACCGACGCACTCGTCCGATCGCGCCGTCCTCCAGCAACACGTCCTCTCGCCAGCGCCCGATCCACACCTTGCGCCGCTTTCCACGTCTTGTATAAGCGACCTGTCTGAAATCTTCGACGAGCCACGTCGACCTCCTTTCTGGAAGTGGCTCGCCCTGCTCTCTGGTGCGCTCAACGCTACCGCTCGCAAGGCACAGCAGGTCAACGGCGGCGCGGATGCGCGTCGCTTCGCGTCTTGGCGTCGACGTAGGCGCGGAGATCGTGCGCGTCGAAGCGGAGGTACTTTCCGAGCTTCACAACTGGTAAGCGATCCTCGACGTTGTCGCGCGTGTGCTCGTACACCCAGGACACCGAGACATTCAGAAAGCGCGCGGCGTCGTGAACGGTGAGCAGTTCGTCGTCGCTCGAAGGTTCGAGAGTGTGAACGGACTCGGTCGTCGGTCTCGGTGGAGAGCGTGTCGGCAGCGCTGCCAACGTGCGCGGCGGCGGTGAGCGACTCATCGCGAGGCATGCGATGCTCCCTTCGAACTGGCACATCTGGCCAGTCACCGCCATCAATATCGTCGCGCGCCGATGAACTCTGTCACCGATGCGACATTGTCACGTGCGTGACAGTTCCGTCTGTCGCTTCATGCACAGACTGCCCACCGGGAGGGCATGGGCGATGGGACGATGGGACATCGATGACGCGGCTCGATCACCAGAGCGAGCACCGACGAACACGGTTGAACGCGCAGACACGACACCGCGTGATCACGACCTGACGGTCACGCCGCTCCGCGACAACGTCTCGCCTCGATCGCGTGAACCGATCGACGGCGACCGCGGGCACGGTCTGACGCTGCCCGAGGGACGCGATCGCGAGGAGGTACGCGACCAGGGCCGGACGTATCACCTGCGTGGCTCTGAAGTGGAGCTGCTCGAGCGCGCGGCGCAGTACCGCGTGACGTTCACCGAAGATCTCAAACAGGACGCCGGCGATGCGGCTCGATTCAAGGACGACCTGCGCTCACTCAAGGAGCAGGGCCTGATCGCGGAACGCACCGTGACGCGTTTGCGAGAGAGCGCTGTCGCAGACGTCGTCAGCGTCACGCCGGCGGGCAAGGCGTTGCTCGATCACCATCGCGATCCCGAGCACAACTCCGGGCAGGTGTACTACAGCGGCTGGGTCAAGCCCGGCGAGGTCTGGCACGACGCGAGCCTGTTCCGGATGGTGCGCCAGGTCGAGGCCGAGCTCGAGCAGCAGGGGAGTCGCGTCCAGCGCGTGGTCTTGGACGACGAGCTGAAAGGGGCCGCGTACCGGGCGGTTCACGAGGCGCGATCGAATGGAGAGCCCGATCGGTACGCCCGGCTCGCCGTGGCCCAGGCCCACGGCCTTCACGTCGATGGCGACCGCTTCGTCTTCCCGGATGTGCGCCTCGAGGTCCAGGACCGTGACGGCACCGTGCGCACCGTCGATCTCGAGCTCGTCACGAAGGACTACCACCGCGGGCATCTGAGCGGGAAGGCCGGCGCCGGATTCCGGATGTTCGGCGGCGGCTCGGCCGGCTCACGTGGCGGCACGCCGCAGGATCCGCACCATGTCGGGAGGCTGGTCCGATGACGGCCCACGACGTTCGGTGCCAGGCCCTCGAGATGCTCGGCTACACGCCACGCCAGGCGCAGTTCCTCGTGCTCGTGGCGCTCCACGGCGGCTACTTCCTCCGTCGCCAGTACGTGGCGTTCACCGGTACACCGCACGGGCAAGCGGCCGTCCGCTTCCTCGCCCAGTGCGTGGCTCGAGAGCATGTCCGGGTGTTGCCCTACGGACGACAGGGCCACGTCTTTCACCTGTACGCCCGACCGCTCTACGCGGCGATCGGCGAGGAGGACAACCGCAACCGCCGCCCGGCGGAATGGGACGCGGTCATCCGCAAGCTGATGACCGTGGACTTTGTATTGGCCCACCCCACGGCGCGATTCTTGGCGACGGAAGAGGAGAAGGTGGCGCTTCTGCGGGAGCGACTGATTCCATCCGTCGTGTGGCCCCACCGGAGTTACGCGCCCAGGCGCCCCAGTGGCCGCGACGACGATTCGCTACTTCGTCGACAAGATGCCGTGGTACCAGGACGGCGAGGATGACCGTATCTGGATCGCGTACGTGGATGCCGAGCGCACGCTGCAGGGGTTCGAGACGTTCCTCGACCAGTACCGCGCCTTGCTCGCGTCCGTGCCATCAGGCGTGACCTATGTCGCACCCACCGTGTGGCACGGCGTGATCCAGAACGCGTTCACCAAGGCGCTCGAATCACGCGACGCCGGGATCATGCGCCGCTTCCACGACTACTGCGAGCTTCGGCGCACCGTCGAGGACGCGCGTTCAAACTGGTCGCTGACACTAGACCAGCGACGGCAGTACCGCGAACGGTGCGCGGAGTTCCTCACGCCGGCGTTCGATGCGCTCTACAAGCAGTTCATCCAGACGTCGAGCATCTCGAGCACTGAGGTGGATGCCGCCGCGTTCCCACCGTGCCTGCTTCGTGTGCACGCGCTGGGTCGCCGGTACGATCCGGAACGCGCAACAGAGACTCGAACAGCTACCGAGCGAGGGGTGACATGACACCCACGGGGCGATGTCACCCCTCCATGTCACGTCCGCTGGCACCGTGTGGTCGCCGCACTCGTGTGAATCGCGCGAATTCGTCGGTCCGACCGACCGGCGCGGACGAGGGCCGCATCGAGAGGTTGAACCGGGAGCGACCCCACTTCCGGCGCTTCGCAGCGCCAAGGGTCGCTCCCGGTTCAACGGAGAAGAACAATCACGAGCGCGTCTGACGCCATCGATATCAGGATGCTGCTCACCGTGCTCGGCGGCGTCAAGGGTTGCCCGAGCTGCGCTCGGCGGCTGCGCCGCCCTTGACCCCGCCTGCGCGCGGTGCGCGCTGGCATTTATCGACGGCGTTGGTACACACGCGACACGTGGGTTCAGGTCCGCTGCTATCGACGTCCAGTCACGCTCTATGACCATCCAGGTAGACGCTGTGTCGTCCACCGCCCGCTGATATCGTTCACGGCCCGCCGTGACTCATGGCGATGTTGCTACCCGTCGACGCGCATCTCGAAATTCGGCTCTGGAAGCGTCTCGCGGTGCAGTCGATATTCCGGCGGCCTCGCCAGGTTCGTCGCGGCACTCGGCCCATCACTCAGCTGGCAGTAGACGTGCATTTCCGTCAAGCACGGTTCAACTGACTTCACGCCTCACCTCCCGTGCGCCCGGTGAAGAAGCGGACGGTGCAGGCAGCCTTCGAGAACATCAGTGAGTGAGCCATGGATGTCATACTCGCTCCGGCTCCAGGAGCAACGACGTGATCGTCCGACTGTCGCGCGCCATCGGGTTGGTAGTTGCCCTCCTGACGTACGCACCGGCCGCGAGCGCGCAGGCGACGTCGCAGTTGTGGGGCAACATCACGCTCGACTGGGTCAAGAGCGATCATCTGGTCTACGAACTCGACTTCGAGCCGAAGGTGCTACTGTCCGCGCCAGAAGGCGACCCTGACTGGCGAAATCTCGACGTCACGCCAAACGTGGAGTACTCGCTGAAGGGGTGGATGGACCTCGTCGCCGACACGACCATCGGCTGGACGAATCAGACCGACGACGTGGACACGATCGAGGTGACGCCCCGACTGGGGGCGCGCTTTCATCTGTTTTCACGGACCCAGCGCTTCAATGCCCGCGAACGTGCCCCACGTCGGCGCATCGTCGTGCGCGATCTCGTGCGTGTCGAATCACGGAACTTCTTCTATTCCGACGCCACAGAGTCGGACTCGACCGTCCGCTTCCGCAATCGCCTCGAGATGCTCGTGCCGCTGAACAAGGCCCTATTCAATGACGATGGTGCTCGGTATCTGCTCGCCGACTGGGAGTGGTTCATCCCGATCGACGATCCCGAAGAGCGTTTTGCCAACCGGCAACGCATCCGCGCGGGCATCGGCTACCGCCGCAGCTTTAACTGGCGGTACGAAGTGCTCTACATCTGGACGCGGTCACGCAACACCATCGATGAGGAGTTCGGGACCACGGAGAACATCCTGGACATCCGAGTGAAGCGCCTGTTTTGACAGCGTCAACCCATGACTCACCACTTGCGAAAGTAGGTGAATCATGGGGGCGGCTGGAAGGATGAACCTCCAGCCGCCCGGGCTCGTTGTACCCGGCCTCGAACCAAAGTCTAGAAACGGACGGTCACGCCGCCGTTGAACTGGAACTGATTCGAATACTGGGCGTTGCCGACCAGATAGCAGCCCCAATACGGGTCGCACCACCAGCCGACCGAGTCGGTCTTGATGTAGGTGGGCGTCCATTCCATCGCCAAGCGCACGCCCACGTGCGGATTGGGGAAGATCTTCACGCCAGCGGCCCACGTGGTCGAGAACTGCGTCTCACCAGGAATGCTTCGATTCACACCGGCGACCGTCGCATCAATGCTGCCGAAGCTGGTGGCACCAAGGCCGATGAGCACGAATGGCCGCGTCGGCGAATCGGTCTCGCCAAAGTTGTACGCGAAGTAGCCATGGTACGAACTCAGGCTCATGTCGCCGATTTCTCTGTCACTCGTGCCAGTGGCTTGGAGCGTGGTCGGCGCCTGCGCCCATCGGAAGCCGACCTCCGCACCTTCGCCGACCAGGAAACCGACGGTGAATCCATAGACCGCCGAGTCCTTTGGTTCGATGGTGTCGTAGATGTTGCCATCGCCGGCCAGGATCGGGTCACTGTCCACACCGTCGTTCAATGAGAACCCGACGAACCCGCTGACTTCCACGCGCCCCTGCGCGAACGCCGGAGCGGCTCCGGCCATGACCAGTAACCCTGCTGTGACGACGGCTCTCTTCAACATTGAGACCTCCATGGAGTCGATTCGAATCGCGACCTCAGTCCTGATATCGCCCGCTGTGAAAACCTCACAGCCTGCCGTGACTGGCGCGATGACGTGCGCGTGTTCAATCGCGCGTACACGGATACATTGATCGCATTCAGCACGGGGTATGCCACGCCGTCGTCGAAGGATTTCGAGGTGAGCGTGCGACGAGCGGCCCGAGCGTTGCGCGCAGGGCCTCCGGCGTCAGAGTGAAGCTTCTTCCTGGTGCCGAAGGCGCGCGAGTCTACTCGACGAGCGGAATACCCGCGGCCAGCTCGTAGCGGATAAGTGCCCGAATCTTGTTCTCGATCTGGATGTAGCGTGCCGCTTTCGTTGCCGGGAGCGTGGCAAGGACCTTGGGGACGTACGAAGCCTTTAACTTCGTCTCGGCTTCGTCAACGGCGAGTGCCTCGTCGAGCAGCTTCTTCGCCACGTCGTTACCGACCGGGCCCTTGTTGTAGGCAGTGGCGTACGCCTGGATCACCGCGGTCAGGCGCTGATTCACCTGTTGCAAGTCCTTCTGGTACGCGTCGTACACAGGCCAGAAGGTGGCTCCTTCCGCGTCGGTGAGTTGAAGGTTCTGCGCGACCAAGAGCTTCTTGTCCGCCTTGATCTTCTGGCGAAGGATCTCCATGTTGGTCGTGCCCGTCGTCTGCGCTATCGCAGGCATAGCCAGACCGACCACCATCGCACACGCCGTCACGAGTCTCATCATCGTTGCTATCCTCCGTCTTTGTATTCATGTGCGTGTCGCAAGGAGCACGCCAGTCAAGCGACAGCCCGCCGTGACTGGCTCGCTCCTTGCCTCGGCCGGATCATGTCATCTGCTACATCCATCCTGCTCGGGCGCATGTTGGCGGCAGGCGCGGTGGTAGAAGCCGTAGCGAGTCTGGGTTTGCTTTTCGCGCCGTCGACGCTCGCCGAGCTCTTGCTTCGGGAGCCGCTCACTGGCGCTGGGCCGATCATCGCGCGGTTAGGTGGAGGAGGGGTACTAGCCCTCGCCATTGCCTGCTGGTTCGCGCGCCGAACGCCTTCGACTGCAGCGGGCCTGGGAGTCGCCCGCGCGTTCCTCGCCTACAACCTCGTCGCGTGCGGAGTCCTGATCGCGGCCTACCCACCTTTGCCCAGCGGCCTGGCCGCTCTAAGTTTGGGTGTCCTACATGGCCTGCTGGCAATCGCACTGCTGGCGGCATTGTTCGCACCGAGCGAGGCTTGACGCATCTCGGTTCCTGCGTCATCCACGAGTCTTCTCCCCGCGCACTGTCGTCGGTCTCACGGCCCGTTGTGGTGTCGTCGCGTCCTCTTGTCGGCCCTCATCCGCAGTCCATTGAAAACGTGCGGAGAAGATCGTCTTCCGCCGTCTCTACGCCCCACGGCCGGCTGGCTCGCCCCTTGCCTCGAATATGGCGATCGACGCGAGGTCTCTGATGATGAAGAAGAAGGTTGTTGCGGGAGCGATGTTCGTGTGCGTGGCTCTTAGTGCCGTGGCATATGCGCAGGTGGTGTTCTCGAAAGCGCAAGTCGCCGACCGTATCCGAAAAGTGGAAGACGGCGTGGACGAATTTCGGAAGTGGTCGGAAAACAGGGCTGAGCAGGGGAAAAACACAGCGCAAGCTGCCAAGTCTTCCGGCCGCACCCGCGGTCGAACGGCGACCGAATCGCAGAAAGCCGTCGCCAACGAGACCAAAGACGAGTTGGACGACGCGCTGGGGGATTTGAACCGCTCGACGAACCGACTGCGGCGGAAGTTCGACCCCCTCGACAAGTGGGTCGAGACACGGCCCCAGGTGGAAAGCGTCATGGACGACGCGCGCAAGATCAACCAGGTCATGGTGCGCGGCAAGTACGGTTCGCAGGCGGAGCGCTATTGGGGCGTGCTGCGGACGGCAATCAACGATCTGGCTCGCTGTTACAACTTGACTCCATTGGGAGTGTAGCGGCGTCTGAAGGACAACAAGTCTTGGCGATGAACGAGGCCGCGGGTTCGTTCAGGTCTCGTGGACCGCTTCGAGCGGTGCCGCTGCAAGTGGGCCCGGAATGCGAACCAGCACTTTCGTTCCGTGCCCGGGCAGCGATTCCACTCTGATGTTGCCGCGGGCGAGTCGCACGCGTTCGTCCATACTGCGCAGCCCAAGTCCGCTACCGCTGCGCTGGCTGGCCGCGAACCCGATACCGTCGTCGGCGACGCACAGCTCGATGCCATCGCTCGTGGTGATTAGCTCTATGCGGATCGTGCGCGCGCGCGCGTGGCGCACGGCGTTGGTCAGCGCTTCCTGCGCCACGCGGAACAGGCAGAGTGCCACCTCAGGACGGAGTGACTCAAGGTCGTCCCCGGCGCTGAAGATCACGTTGACGTGGTAATGCTCCTCGACATCGGCGCAGTGCCGCCGCAACGTCGGCACCAGCCCCGAGTGCTGCAACACACTGGGATGCAGTTCGTGTGAGAGATTCCTGACGGATTGCGCGAGCGCTGCCGTGCGGTCCTGGAGCGTCGTGACCGTTCGGTCGACCTCCGGCTCCGAACCTGGCTTGCCGATCTTGCGCTTGAGACCGCTCAACACGATGGCCACGCCTGCGAGTTGTTGGCTCACATCGTCGTGCAAGTCGCGTGCGATGCGCGTACGCTCCGCCTCCTGGGCGTTGATCAAGCGGCCCGCAAGATTCTGATTCTCTTCTGCCGTCACACGGAAGCGCCGTTCGCTCTCTCGTAAGCTTGCCTCGACCCGTCGGCGTCTGGTTCGCTGAACAAGCAGCCCGGCGATCAGGGCGGTCTGCAGCACGAGCACGCTCGTCGCCCCGACGACGTAGAACTTGTACCTGATCCCACAAAGACGGCTGTCGAAATCTGATGAGGCTACCCGCAGGGAGTCGACTTTCGCTGATGCCCCAGCGCTGGAGCTGCCGCCAATCGAATTGGGTGACGTTGGCGTCGATCTCGCGCACGGGGATGCTTTCGGGCGATTCGCCTTTGAGTACCCGGATCGCCACGTTCGCTATCGCACGAGACGCGCGTTCCACGTTCATCACACTCCCGCCGACGCCGCCATGGCCCCCGCTCGTGTCGATCCACACATAGGTGGGTACGTTCGCGACGGCCGCAACTTGGTCGAGGGCCGTGAGCTCGTCGAACTTGCTGCCGTGTCCGTCGTCGAAGAACGACAGGAAGTAGACAATCGTATAGCGAGGCAATTCGGCCACGCGTCGGAGCAGGTCTGGCATCGCCATTCCGGACGAGTAGGTGAAGTCAAGCCGGCCGTCGAACGCGCGGAATTGCACTCGCGCCACATCCTGGTAGAAGCGATCGGCGTCCGACACTCCGCTCACCACGAAGACGTGCCGGAGATCCGGGTGCAGCTGGATCGCAACGTCGATCGAGCTTTTCAGGTTCATCGGCACCACCACGCCCGTGGTCTTCGGTCCAGGTTGCGGACTCCCCGCGCCGAACACGACCACTGCGCCTGGAAACAACTCGTCTCGGTACCTGTTCACGAAATCGGCCATGGCGTTGGTCGTCGCGACCACCACGTCGAAAGTCTGACTGGCGTACTTCCGCCGGAAAAAGTCACGGACAGCCGGTTCGTAGTCCGGTTCAGGAAATCGCGCGACATCCAGGTATTCGGTGTGGTAATCGAGTCGTCCGGCCAAGCCGTCGTTGAGAACGGTGCGAATGGTGCCGTCAATGTCCATCGACATCGACGAACCCCTTTGCAAGGGGATCAGCACCAGCACCGCCTTCTGGGGAATCTGGCGGCCGCGACCGGGGGAAGCACTGCCATGAGTGCACATGCGGCCAGCAGCGTGGCGACTCTGCGGGATCGTGGCGCCGACCGCGAATGTGGATCGCTGAGCATTACAGATGTCGGGACCTGATCGATTGTCGTGGCCGAGGTCAGCAGCTTAGTATGTCCGAGCGTGCATCAAAACAGGTGTCGGGCAGAAACCGCGGGCCGGCGCCCTATGAGTTCCTGCATGCAAACCGCGGGGCGGGTGACCATCGCGATCTGGTTGTGGCTGATCGTTCCTGCTCTCGTCGACGCACAAGACTCAAAACCCTCGTTGCCGCCGGCACCCGTGACACAGCCGGGCCCGACATCGTGCGTTCAGGAGGTCGGGGGGCGCCTCGTCGTCTGTGGCGAAGCCGTCGTGGTGACGGGCAACCCTGACGAGCCCCTTCGCGACTCGTCCATCGCGACGAAGATCGAGACGCCGCTCCTGGAGACACCGAGGAGCGTCAGCGTCATCGACCGGCGTACGCTCGACGACATGGGGGCGGTCAACATCACCCAGGCCCACGATTACGCCGTTGGCCTCACCCCGATGGATGAGCGGGGGCCAGGCGTTTGCCCGCGGGTTTCCAGTCGGTTCCTACGATCTCCGACGAGATGGGCTGCGAATCTTTTCCTGGAGCCTTCGGGAACCAGTCGCAGTCGACCGCATCCAGTACCTTCGCGGACCTGCCTCGGTGTTGTATGGAGACGGCAGTCCCGGGGCCCTCATCAATATGGTGTTGAAGAAGCCGCTTCCGGTTCCCCGCTACGAGTTCGGTGCGAGCGGCGGCAGCTCCGGGTTCGGTCGGCTGACGGCCGATCTCACCGGGCCGCTGACAGCGAGCCGGCGCGTCCGGTACCGCATCGTCGCGGCGGCGGAATGGCTCGAGAGCGGGTTCGACAACGACGAGCGCCGCCTGACCCTGCTGCCCACGATCGCCATTGACGTCGGCGCTCGCGGCACGTTGGTCTTCGATACCGAATGGTACGACCAGCGCGGCCGCGACTATTGGCACCAGGTGCCCGCGACTGGCGACGCACAGCGCGGCGACTTTTCGGGGTTCCCCTGGGACCTGAGCATCAACTCGCCGGACTACCGTCTGGACCGGAAGTAACTTCTCGCCAGGACTGCGTCTGGATCTCCCGTTGGGCGAACGGAGCTCGCTGCACGTCGCCGGCCGCTACACCAACGATCGACGGCGACATCGACGCTCAGGGTCTGGCCGGGCTGGCGGCAGATGGCCGCACCGCCATCCGCTACCAACATCACCAAGTGAGCACATGGAAGGAATACCACACCGACACGTTTGTCGAGACCAGCGTTCGAACCGGCCGTGTCAACCATCGGCTCGTGGCCGGCGTGGAAGCGGGTTTGAGCACGGAAGACAGTGATATCGGTATCGGGGCCGCGTCGCCGCTGGACATCTTCAATCCGGTGTATCCGCAGTGAGCCGGAGCCGGTGTCCCGACCGACGCGATACGACGTCTCACGCCTGGGTGTGTACACCGTCGATCAGGTCCGGTTCAGTGAACGCGTGATCGTGGTTCCGGCCTTGCGCTGGAGCCGCCTTGACACCGAGAACCGTGTCGCCACGACCGGCGAGGCGCGCTCGACGGAGAGCGTGGTCTCTCCGAGCCTGGGCCTCGTGGTTCTCCCCCGCCCATGGCTGTCGTTGTATGCGACGTACGCGCAAGGGTTCGAGCCGCCCACACCCGGCCAGTATCTCGAGGATGGCCGGGCGCTGACGCCGGCGGAGCACGACTCCATCGAAGGTGGAGTCAAGGCCGATCTGCTCGACCGGCGGATCAGCGTGACGGGCGCAGGCTTTCGAATTCGGCGGACGAACGTGCCGGAGACCGACGCGCTTGGATTCGTCCGGCAGATCGGCGAGGGCGAGAGCCGCGGCTTGGAGCTCGAGGCCGTCGGCAGCGTGACGCGTGGACTGGGGTTGCGCGGCGGCTATGCGTGGACCAGCAGCGAGATTACCCGCGACCCGAGCGGGTTTGTCGGCCGTGACCTGCCGAATGCTCCCCGGCACAAGGCAGAGGTGTGGATGCGCTATCGTCTTGCGCAAGGCCCACTGAGGACGTTGATGGTCGCTGGCGGCGTGGTCCACGTCGCTGATCGGTTCACGGCTCGCGACAACGTGGTCGTGGC
The DNA here is from genome assembly GCA_963772955.1 of uncultured Acidobacteriota bacterium. Classification (GTDB taxonomy): domain Bacteria; phylum Acidobacteriota; class Vicinamibacteria; order Vicinamibacterales; family UBA2999; genus Gp6-AA40. Next base: position 70,849 of record CAVYZF010000006.1, read on the forward strand.
ACCGGGCTACACCCGGCTCGATGGATCGGCCTCGTACGAACTTCCGGGTTCCCGCTTCACCATCGGTCTCGTCGCGCAGAATCTTACAAACCGTCGTTACGTCACCTCCGGTGCTGGTGCCGTGTTCTTCGCCGGCCCGCCTCGGCGGCTCGTCGCTCAACTGACATCGGTGTTTTAGGATGTCACGTGGAGATTGTCGGTTGTTGATCCCGAATCACAACGAATCGCCAATCAAGATCTCATCGAATCACCAATCAAGGCTGCACGCGCACATAGCCGGCGTCCTTCGGTGGATCGAAGGCGAAGACGGAGTCCGCGAGCTGTGCCGCCAGATTCCAGTCGGAGAAGTCCACGGTCAGCTGCGGGCTCCCTTCGCGGTCCTTGAATGTGGCGACGAACTTCCTGGGCAGGTGATCGGCGACTGCGATCCAGACCTCGGCATCGGCAATCTCTCCCGCCAGGGTGACGCGATCGCATTCCACGCCGTTGAGCGTTTCCCTGCCTTTGTGCTGACTGCCTTGAATCTGCGTGCTGAACTTCTTCTGCGGATCGTTCAGGATGAACTCGGCCAGCGGCGGGGTGAAGCCATACCGATTCTCGAGGGCGTCCACCATCTCGTCGATCGTGCCGGCCAGCGGCGTCGTCGCGTAGACCTTCATCGTTTCATCGGTCAATGACACGTTCTGACCGTCGGCGTAGAGCATTCGAGCGCCGGCATCCGATACCGATCGGGCTCGTACCCTCTGAGGACGCGAGACCGACACGTCGATTTGAGCCGACTCCGGATGCGTCCCGGTCCAGCGTTGTAGGACGCGAACGTCATCAAGGTCTTGTTCAAATCATCCATCGGCTCGTCCGCGAAGTACCTGATCGCGCATGAATCGCATGTACTTCACGCCGGCGTGGATGTTGGATTCGATCTTAGTGATGTCGCCGACGTTCAGCTCCTTACCGGTCGCCGGCATGACCTGCATCACACCAATCGCGCCGACTGGGCTCTTGACGTTCTGATCGAGTGTGGACTCCTGATATCCCTGCGCTGCCATCAGCAGGTAGTCCATCTCGGTACTGCGCGCCGTACTTCCTGAACAGCTCCGCGACCGCCCGCAGCTTGCGTTGCTCACCCTCGGCCGCAGCATTCCTCGCGTACGTGGCGGTTTCGAGATACCGCTTTTCGATCACGTTGCGAAACGCGTCGCCCCTCGCGTGTTTCTTGATCCACGTGTTGACCGCCGCCCGAAGCTTGGGGCTCTCCTTGCGAAACGCAACCGCCAACTGACCACCGGACCGTACGGTGACGTCACGGTGCACGGTGATGTCCTTGAACACCGTGCTCCAGAACTGAGCCAGGTAGTCGTCGACGATTGTGATGGGAGCGAGGCCGGCGTTGACCATCTCGAGCACGTCATCGTCTTCGAGCACGTCGGGCGCGACCGTGATCACCACGGGTGGTTTGCCGCGCGACGTCAGCTGCGCGTTCAGGCGCGTCAGGCTCTCGTCGTAAATGCTGCCTTTGCGGACGAAGACCTCCTGGCCGGCGAGATCATCCACCGTGGCGATCGGCGGCGCTCCTGGTCCGGTGACGACGACTTCGTCCACGTCGGTGCGCGTCGGTTCCGAGAACGCGACGAGTTTCTCGCGCTCAGGTGTCACCGTTACCATGGCCGCAACCATATCGACCTTGCCGCTCGCGAGAGCAGGGTACAACTGCTCGCGCGACATGGGCAGAATCACGACGTGCAGCTTGAGGTTGCCGGTCTTCAGGTCCTCGTTCAGATCCTTCTCGAACAGCTTCAACGACTCGAACGTGAGCCCGCGCTCCTCTCCGTGGTCGATGAAGTAGTGCGTGCGGTTGAAGGTCACGGCGACGCGAATCACGCGACGCTTGATCATCTCGTCGAAGTCGCCCGTGAAGGGTTTGTCCAGTACCGACCCGCACTTCCTCCGGAAGCGCGTCGTACGGCGAGGGCGTTGCCGGGATTGGCGCCGCGTCCTCGGTGGAGTTCTTGGATGTTGCCGTTGCTGCGGATGCATCCTCTTTCTGGCCAGAGCACGCCGTCGCGGCGACGACAATCAGCAAGGGCATGAGCCGCTTCGTGAGGGATGCAGTGGTCATTTGTCGGTGGCGGAGCAATTGATATGCCGCGCTCCGTGCCGACCCGTGGCGAGACCTTATGGCAGGGTCTCAGGAAAACTACTGAGAGCCAGGAGTTCGAGAGCTGCCAATTCGAACGGTAACAGTTGCGGGTTGGTGTGCTTCGCCAGTCCGGTCCAGATTAGACTGGAGTCCTCCCAAACCTTTCGTGTTCGGGCAAGGACCCAGCGCGCGCCATTCGAGATTGTCAATGCGCCGATACACTGTGCTCGTTGCCGACGACCATGCCATCGTCAAGGAGGGTCTCGTCAATCTGCTCAAAGAGCATGACTTCGACGTCGTCGGTGCGGTAGGCAATGGCCACGAGCTGATGGACGCAGCCATCCGGCTTCGACCTGACCTGATCGTCACGGATTTGTCGATGCCGGGGCTGAGTGGCATCGACGTGTTGACTCGGTTGAAAGCCGAGCACGTCGACAGTAAGGTCATCGTGCTCACGATGCACCAGGATGCGGATCTGGCCACGCGGGCCATCCGTGCGGGGGCCTCTGCCTTCCTGCTGAAACACTCGGCCGGCGAGGAACTGCTGAACGCCATTCAACAGACCGTGGAAGGCCGGGTGTATCTCACACCGACGCTGACGAGGGAGGTCCTCGAGCGAATGGCGACCTCGCTCGACCAGTCCGAGCCGGAGCTGACGTCGCGACAACGCGATGTGCTCCGCCTGATCGTGGAAGGACGGCGCATGAAGGAGATCGCGGCGACGCTCGAACTATCCGTGCGGACAGTGGAATCGCACAAATACGCGATGATGCAGTCGCTTGGCGTGTCCTCCACGGCCGAACTCGTCAAGTATGCGATTACCCGCAGGCTCGTCGCGGATTGACACGCTCTCAGTAGTTTTCCTACCGTAATTTTTCGGCACCACCTCAGTGGTTTTTCCGCCGGCCCCTCAGTAGGTCTCCGTTTTCCGCACTGCCGCGCATCCGTAGACTCACAGGCGTTCCAGACGCCATGCATCACCCACGCTTGCTGCTTGCCGAAGACCACGTGGAAACCGCCGAACTGCTGTGCGAAGTACTGCGGCCGGAGTTCGACGTCATTGCGCAGGTGCAGGACGGTGTCGCTCTCGTCGCCGCCGCCGAGCGGTTGGAACCGGACGTGATCGTCAGCGACATCACGATGCCAGGGCTCGACGGAATCGCGGCTGCAGCGGAAATCCTTCGCCACAACGCCGCGGCTCGAATCATCCTCGTGACAGTACACGCGGATCCGCTCCTGGCCGAACGCGGCCTGGCCACTGGTGCGCTCGGCTACGTCTTGAAGCGAATGGCCGGCGACGAACTTGTGCCGGCAGTGCAGTCGGCGTTGCGCGGTGAAGTTTACGTGAGTCAACTCGTCAACCCCCGAAGAGTAAGTCGACCCCGGTGAGAGGCTCTATGTCCGTCCTGAACATGCCTTCGTCACGTCCATCGCACGAAACCGAGCTCGAGGGGATCACGCAACTCGCCGTGACGCTCTCGGGACAATTGGCGCGCGTGCATGTCGATGACATCACCAAGGCGATAGCCGAGGCGCTCCAGCGCGTTGCAGCAGTGACGCATGTCGACACTTGTCAACTCATCGAGTTCAGCGAGTCAGGCACGGTCGCGCATGCGCACGTTCCGATGCCGGCCGTGAGCACGGACGACCAGCTGCCACAGGTGCCGCCCTCCGAGGACTGGCTCGTGACGCGCCTCGCGAGTGGCGAGGTGGTGTCGATCTCGCGGCCGGAGGAGCTTCCAATTGGGGCCATGGCCGCGCGCGCGCGCGCCCGTCAATCGGGAGTGATCTCGTTGCTCGGGGTGCCGGCAGCCGTTGCGGGACAGATCGTCTGCGCACTGGTGCTCGAGAACGCCCGGATACCACGGCGATGGTCACAACTATTGGTTGAACGGCTGCAGCTCATTTCTGAAATCCTGGGAGCCGCGCTGCAGCATCGTCGCCACGAGACCGCGCTGCGGTGCAGCGTCGCAGAGATCGAGCGATTGAATGCTCGTCTCGAGGCTGACAACCTGTATCTGAAAGAGGAAATCAAGAGTTATCACGACTTCGACGACATCGTTGGCGAGAGTGCGCCGCTGCGAACGGCACTGGCGCGCCTGGCTCAAGTTGCCCCGACGAACTCGAGCGTGTTGTTGACCGGACCGACGGGAACCGGCAAGGAACTGTTCGCCAGGGCGCTGCACGAACGGAGCCGCAGGCATGCCCGACCGCTCGTGCGGGTCAATTGTGCGGCGCTTCCGCCGACGCTCGTCGAAAGCGAACTCTTCGGCCATGAAAAAGGCGCATTCACTGGCGCGGTCGGGATGCGACAGGGTCGCTTCGAACTGGCCGACGGCGGAACGATTTTCCTCGACGAGATCGGTGACCTGCCGCCAGACATTCAGGTGAAGTTTCTGCGCGTGCTGCAGGAGGGAGAGTTCGAGCGTGTGGGTTCCTCGCGCTCGAAGAAGGTGGATGTGCGTGTGATCGCTGCCACGCATCATGACCTCGAGAAGGCTGTGGCAGAGGGCCGTTTCCGAGCCGACCTGTACTACCGCCTCAGTGTGTATCCGATTCACCTGCCTTCCTTGCATGAGCGCGTCGACGACATCCCGCGGCTCGTGTGGTTCTTCATCCATCGCCACCAGCGCGATCTCGGGCGGAACATCACGAAGGTGCCGCAGTCGCTGATGGACGCGTTGCAACGCTACGCGTGGCCTGGCAACGTTCGGGAGCTCGAGAACGTGGTGGAGCGCGCCATGATCGCCTCGGAGGGAGATACCCTGCAGCTCGACGCGCCGCTGGCGATCGGCTCCCGCAGCCGTGGGCGGGCCGAGGCTCCCGACAATCTCGACGCCGTTCAGCGCGGCCACATCCAGAGCGTGCTCGAGCGCTGTGGCTGGCGGATCAACGGACCGGGAAACACGGCGGAGCGCCTGGGCATCCATCCCAACACGCTGCGATTTCGCATGAAGAAGCTGGGGGTAGCGTTTCCGTCTGGTCGAGCGCGTCAGACGAGGCCGGCGACAACTCGCCTGCAGAACTGAGCACGAAATGTCAGCCGCGCGGCGAATCGAGCTTCAACTGCAGGTATCCCGATACGCCAACCAGGCTCGAGCCCTGCTCTCGAAGTCGCTGGAGGGCTTCGATGCCCGCCACGTCGGCGGACATGAGTTCAGTCAGATCGATCTCGAGCGGAACCTCTCCTGCGCATGCGCCGAGCAGTTCCGGAACCTGCGCGACACTCAGACGGCCGGCGAGCCGGAGGACGCGTCGATCGGCTTGCTGAACGACGCCGATCCAGCACTCCACCCTTTGCTGAAACGCAAAACCCAAGCCACGAATGAAGGCATATTGCTCCGGAAACCATGGCTCGACGCGACGCTAACTTCGTATCTCACGGCCGGCCGTGACTCAAGTCACGACCCGTTGAACGCAGTTGGCCCAACGTCCGAGGCACACAGAGCCGTGACGCAGAATCAACGCAACAAACGGTCTGCCAGCTCTCGCACGAGGATCGATGTCCGTGCTCATCGACGCGGTACATGGCTTGCTCCTGAACATTGCCTGCTTCCAGTGAAACATTCCCGTCAACAGCACGAGGTTGTGCGTGAAGCGATCTGTCTGTGTGTGGTTAGTCCGTTGCCGTCGTCGCAGCCGGGTCCGTTACACCGGCGTCGGCACAGTCGGCACCCGATGAGTGGAACGTGTTCGTGGCGCCTTACCTGATGGGCTGCGGCGATGAGCGGGACGACGACCGTGCGTGGCCTCGAAGTCGATGTTGATGTCCCGGCCTCTGAAATCTTCTCGAACCTCCAATTCGGCGCGATGGGCGTCGCAGCCGCGCGCAAGGGGGACTGGGGATTCGGCACCGATCTGATCTGGATGGCGCTCGGGACCACCGTGCGCGACACAGACGTGGATTTCAATCAGGGCGCCTTCGCGTTCTACGGGTTGCGTCGCCTCAGTGCCGCCGCTGAACTGACCTTCGGCCTGCGTGTGAACACGCTTCAAGGCGAACTCACGTTCAAGGGGCCCGGTATCACACGGAACCAGGACCAGACCTGGGTGGATCCAATCGTGGGCGTGAACTTCCAGTCTCCGACGAAACGACGCGTTCAGTTAAGGCTCTACACAGAGGTCGGCGGGTTCGGTGCTGGTTCGGATTTCACGTGGCAAGTGTTCCCGGACCTGAGCATCAAGCTGACAAAGACAGCGTCGTTGGAGTTTGGCTATCGGTGGCTGGACCTGGACTACGCGACGGGTGAAGGCAACGAGCAGTTCAAGTACGACGTGTTGACGCAGGGACCCGTGCTCGGCTTCGGCTTCCAGTTTTGAGGTCGCGATGATCCGCCTTTCTATTGCGCTTGGTCTTTTGTGCATCACCGGATTGGGTTGCCGCGGGCGCGCGCCGGACGCCGCAGCGGTGCCCGAGCCGCCTCCTCCGCTGATCGAACCAGAACTCGCGCCCGAATCACGTCTGGTCGATCGCCGGGCCGACGAGCTCGTACGGCAGATGAGCGAGCGGCTTGCCGGCGTTGCCGCGTTTGCCCTCGAGGCCGAGGAGGTGTACGACGAGGTGCCGGAGCAAAGTCCTCGGCGGCAGCTCACGAACGTGCGCCGCGTCGCGATGCGGCGTCCCGATCGCCTGATCGGCGATGCGTCGGGCGATGCCCTGAATCGATCGTTCTGGTACGACGGGACGGTGGTGTCCGTGCTCGACAGGGAACAGAACGTCTGGACCGACGGTAAGGTGCCGCCCACAGTGGACCAGGCGCTCGATCTCGTGTTCGAGCAGACGGGTACGGTGGTGCCGCTCGCGGATTTTCTGTACGCCGACAGCTACGCGCGGCTGATGGGGGACGTCCAGCGCGGCGTCTACCTGGGCATCCACGAGGCGGCTGGCGTGCCGTGCCACCACCTGTCGTTCGAGCAGGCCACCATCGACTGGCAGATCTGGATCGACGCGGGGCCCGACCCGTTGCCCCGGAAACTGGTCATCACCTACAAGACGGAAGACGAAGTCCCGCAGTACGCGGTGACCATCCGCAAGTGGAACCTGAAGGCGAAGCTGCCGGACACACTCTTCCAGTTCAGTCCACCCGAGGGCGCCACGCGGGTTGAGTTCACCGCGTTCAACGAACCGTCTACCGCCCTCACGGGAGAACAACGATGACGCGCCAACTGACCGCCCTTTTCACGGCCGCGGCGTTGATCGCGGCATCGACCGACGGACTGTTCGCGCAACGTCACTCAGGCTCGCGCGGCTCCGTGTCGGCGGCCTCCAGGAGCGGGCGCGCGACGCGCACCAGGGAGGGCAACACCACGACGACCCAGGGACAGCGCGCCACTGGAACGCGGTCGGTCGAGCAGACGGGCGAGGGCTACAACGTCAACCGACAGGTGACGACAGATAGCGGCGCGTCCAAGTCGGTGAGCAAGGAAGTGAACGTCGAGGATCGCGAGGTCGAGCGGAGCTCGACGACCACCAACCAGTGGGGGCAGTCCGCCACACGCGAGCGCACGGTGGAGGGCCAGGGAGGCTACGCGACCATCGAGGGAAGTGCGAAGACCAGCACAGGACGCGAAGCCGAAGCCGACCTCGTGGCCGACCGCAACCGGTATGGCCAGCCCGCCGTGGCAGGTAGCGTCGACACGAAGTACAGCGGCAACTACAACGTCGCGGCCGCGCGCAATCCGTACGGCGGATGGAACACGGCTGTCGGGGGTCCGTACGGCGGCAAGGTGACGAGGACTCTGCCCTCCGGGTACCGCACCACCACGTACCACGGCCGCCCGTACTACTCGTATGGTGGCGCGTACTACCGCCCCTACATGTATCGCGGGGTCCCGTACTACTACCCGGTGCCGGTTCCGTACTACGCCTACTACGACAGCCCGCCAGTGGGGGCCATCATCATCGCGGTGGCGGGCGTGACGTACCTGATGTCGAAGGACGGCAGCTACAGCAAGAAGACGACGAGCAGCGAGGGCAAGGAGGTCTACCAGTCGGTGCCTCCGCCGCAGGGCGCGAGCATCAAGACGCTGCCGGCCACGCGCGTGCTTGTGACCGTCTCCGGCACCACGTACTACGTCAGCGCCAACGCGTTTTACCGTCGGGTGATGAACGGCAACCAGGAAACGTGGGTCACCGTGACGCCGCCCGCTGGTGTCGTGTTCGTCCAGGCGCTCCCAGCGGACTTCGAGGTCGTTCAGCTCAACACGATGTACTTCACTGCCAATGGGCAGGTACTACGTGCCGTATCTCTCCGCCGACGGTAAGGAACTGTACCTGATGGTGGATCGCCCGCCCGCACCGCCGGCTGCGGGAACCGCGCCGGCTGCCGCTCCCGCGCCGAAGGCCGCTGCACCACCTGCTGCAGCACACAGCCCCGTCCGTGCAGGCCGTCGAAGAGTTGTTCACTGTCCCGAGTGGAACGCTGCTCGTGGTGCGACTCTGCCGCGGACGTGAGTTCGGCGACGGCCCACGTGGAGGATCGCGTCCAGGGATTCCTCGACCAGGATCTCGCGGCCGACGGACGCGTGGTCGCTCCGCGTGGCGCGAAAGTCTACGGCATCGTGAGCGCGGTGGATGACGGCAGCAAGATGAAGGGTCAGGCCTCCATCAGCGTGACGCTCACGGATATGCACGTCGGCGGCAGAGTTCTGTCCATCAAGACCAAGCCGGTGAGCGCGGCTGGTGGAAAGGGAACAGGGACCAAGAAGATCGTGGGAGGCGCTGCAGTTGGTGCCGCCATCGGCGCCATTGCTGGCGGTGGGGACGGCGCTGCGATCGGAGCGGCGGTGGGAGCCGGCGCGGGTGGCGTGGCCACGGCGGCGAGCTCGGTCAAGCCGGCGTTGATTGCCGCGCAGTCGGCGCAGGCCTTCACGCTGGCAGCGCCACTCCAGATCGAGATCATGACAAACGTGGCCGTACGTTAACGGAGGAGATGATCATGAAACGCATAGTGATGGGAATCGCGCTGGTCGCGTTTGCACTGCTCGCGGTGCCGCGAGTTGAGGGTCAGGCGCAGGAGCTGCAACAGAAGCTCGCGGCGGCCAAGCAGGCGGCCGCGCTGAATCAGAAAGCGCTCCGCTCGTACTCGTGGCTCGAGAAGACCGAATTGAGCCTGAAGGGCGAAGTGAAGAACACCAAGGTCGACATGTGCAAGTACGGACCGGATGGCAAGGTGCAGAAGACCCCGGTCGTGGAGCCTGCGCCTGCGGAGAAGAAGCGCGGGCTCAGGGGCAAAGTTGTCGCGAAGAAGACCGGTGAGATGAAGGAAGAGCTCGAGGCCGCAGTCGCCCTCGTCCAGCAGTACGTGCCGCCTTCACCGGACCTGATGCAGGTCGTGATGAACGCCGGCACGGCCTCGATCTCACAGGCGGGGCCGGGAGCCGCGTCGCTGAAGTTCCCCGGGTACGTCAAGAAGGGCGATGCGCTCACGCTCACGTTCGATTCGACCGTCAAGGCACTGCGCCAGATGGAGGTCAACACCTGGCTGGACGAACCGGAGAACGCGGTGAACCTGAAGGTGACGATGCAGTCGATGCCGGATGGAATCAGTTATCCCGGCACCATCGTGTTCGCGCTGCCGAAGCGACAGCTCGAGGTGAAGATCACGAAATCGAACTACCAGAAGATCGCGCAATGACGAATCGCTTTCACTTACTTCTCCGTGAGACCTCCATGCGTCTGATCACCGTTGCCACTCTCTTGATCCTCGCAGCGGCCTGCGGTCCTTCGACTCCTCAGTCGCAGAGTTCAGGATCACCGGCGAGCGAGCCCGAAGTACTCGGTCCACCGCCGACGCTTGCGGGCTCGACCATCTCTGATTCCGGCGAAATCCAGCCGGCCGATCCGAGCAAGTTCAACAAGACGCCTGGCTATTCCCCCTATGCCGGTCGTAACTATCCCGAGCGCGTCTATTTCGGGGACGAGCACGTCCACACCGCCTGGTCGGTGGACGCGGGCGGCACCGGAACGACGCTCGGACCCGAGGAGGCGGTGCGGTTCGCTCGCGGAGAAGAAGTTGTTTCGACCAGCGGTCAACCCGTGAAGCTCGGTAAGCCGCTCGATTGGATTGCCGTGACCGACCACTCCGACGGCATGGGCGTCATCACCGAGATCAAAGCGGGCAATCCCGAGATGATGCAGGACGCCACCATCAAGCGGTGGCATGACGGGTTCGCCAAGGGCGGCAAAGATGCCATTGCGGCTGTCATGGAACTGATCGCGGCCCAGTCCACCAAGAAGTTGCCACCGCTGATCATGGACCCGAAGTTCGCCAAGGCAGTCTGGGACAAGAACATCGCCATCCAGGAGAAGTACAACGAGCCGGGCCGATTCACGGCGTTCATCGCCTACGAGTGGACGTCCAACGCCGGCGGCGGCGACAACCTGCATCGCAACGTGATCTACCGCGACGGTAAAGCGAAGGCCGAGCAGGTCCTGCCGATGACGACGTTCCAGAGCGAAAACCCCGAGGACCTGTGGAAATGGATGGCGGCCTGGGAGCAGAAGACGGGCGGCAAGCTGCTCGCGATCCCGCATAACGGCAACTTGTCCAACGGCCGCATGTTCCCGCTCACCACATTCGCGGGCGACGCGATGACCAGGCAATGGGCCGAGGACCGTCAGCGATGGGAGCCGCTCTTCGAAGCGATACAGATGAAGGGGCAGAGCGAGTCGCATCCGTCGCTCTCGACGACGGACGAGTTCGCTGTGAACTACGAGCTCTGGGATCGCGGCAACCTGACACAGACGCCGAAGAAGCCGGGCATGATTCAGTACGAGTACCTGCGCGAGGCTCTGAAGAATGGCTTGAAGGTCGAACAGGACCTTGGAGCCAATCCGTTCAAGTACGGGATGGCGGGTGGCACCGACACGCACAACGGATTGGTCGCCGCGGAAGAGGACAACTTCTTTGCGAAATTTCCGTCCGCCGAACCAAACGCCGAGCGCTGGAATGAAAACGCGATGAACTTCCAGGGGCGTATCGTCAAGGGCTGGGAAATGACCGCCGCGGGCTTCACCGGTGTCTGGGCGACTGGCAATACGCGCGAGGAGCTGTGGGACGCGATGAAACGTCGCGAAACCTACGCGACCAGTGGTCCGCACATGATCGTCCGCTTCTTCGGGGGCTTCGATTTCACGAAGTCCGACATCTCCCGCACGCCGGCCGCGGCGGGCTACGCCAAGGGCGTGGCGATGGGCGGCGATTTGAAGTCGGCCCCTGCCGGCAAAGCGCCGACGTTCCTGGTGGCCGCGCTGAAGGACTCGACCAGCGGCAATCTGGATCGCATTCAGATCATCAAGGGATGGCTCGACAAGTCCGGCAAGCCCCAGGAAAAGATCTACGACGTCGTCTGGAGTGACGCCGATCGACGCCGGATCGCGAACGGTAAGCTCACGCCGGTGGGCAATACGGTTGATGTGGCGACCGCCTCGTGGACGAATACGATTGGCGACCCCGAACTGGTCACGGTGTGGATGGATCCAGATTTCGATCCGTCGGTACGCGCGTTCTACTACGCGCGCGTGCTCGAGATTCCCACGCCGCGCTGGACCGCCTACGACGCGGCGTATTTCAAGATAAAGATTCCCGATCCGAAGGTGCCGATGACCACGCAGGAGCGCGCGTTCACGTCGCCCATCTGGTACACACCATGATCCGCCGGTTGCTCCGGGAGCCGCTCCTGCACTTTGCGTTGCTCGGAGCGGCGATCTTCGGCGCGTATCGCGTCATCGCCCCGCCGGTGTCCGATGCGTCCGAGATCGTGATTACGGCCGATCGAATCGCCTCGATCACCGCACAGTTCAGTGCGAGCCACGGCGGACGACCGCCTTACGAGGAGGAACTGCGTGCGGCAGTCGACGCCTACGTGCGCGACGAGATGCTCTATCGGGAAGGCCTCGCCCTTGGTCTCGATCGGGACGATCTCGTCGTCCGTAACCGGATTCGGCAGAAGGCTGACCTCCTCAGCGACGATGCCCTGGCGAGCGAGCCGAGCGACCGCGACCTGGAAGCGTATCTCGCAGCGCATCAGGCGGAGTTCGACATTCCTGGCCGCGTATCGTTTCAGCAGATCTACATCGATCCCGGCAGGCGCCGTGCCGACGACCTGACCATGGTCGTCACCAGGGTTCGGCAGGCGCTGACACAGGGAACGCAGCCAGGTACGCTCGGCGATCGCACGCTACTACCGGCAACCATGACGGAGGCGTTGCCGCATGACATCGAAGCGGCGTTCGGCAATGACTTCGCCAGGCAGCTGGCGGCAATCGACGGCGACGGCTGGCAGGGTCCGTTGAACACCAGTTACGGACTCCATCTCGTACGCATCACCCATCGCGGCGAACCGACCCGCGCGACCCTGGCGGACGCGCGCGACGTGGTCGCACGTGAGTGGTCGCGTGCACAAACCGCGAAGATGAAAGAGCAGTTCTACCAGATGTTGGCGGAGCGCTACACGGTCCGCGTCGAAGCGGACGCCAACGTCCTGCGGACGGCACGGAAGTAGGACGGCACGATGCTTCGCCGATCGATGATCGCGGTCGCGCTGTTGCTGACGTGGGGGACCACGGCTCGCGCTGACGTGTTCCGCCCGGCCTACCTCGAGCTTCGTCAGACGAGCGCCGAGACGTACGACGTGATGTGGAAGGTGCCGGCGCAGGGCGATACGCTGCGTCTGGCCATTCACGTGATCTTTCCGGAAGGCACCGTCAATCTGTCCGAGCCGCGCGGAAATTTCACGGGCGACGGCTTCGTCGAACGATGGAGCATTCGACGCACCGGCGGCCTCGCCAACGGCAAAGTACGGATCAATGGGTTGCCAGGCACCGTCACCGATGTCCTGGCGCGTGTTGAACGCGAGGACGGCACGACCCAGGTGGCGCGACTCCTGCCGGAACAGCCCGCGTTTGTCGTCGAGCCGGCGGCACACGCCACCGGAGTCGCCTGGACTTACCTCGTGCTCGGCGTCCACCACATTCTGGTCGGCATCGACCACTTGCTCTACATCCTGGCGATGCTGTTCCTGGTCAAGGGCTGGCGACGGATCGTCGTGACGATGTCGGCGTTTACGATGACGCACAGTCTGACGCTGACCGCGGCGGCGCTCGGTTGGGTCCACGTCTCTCAGCCCCCAGTCGAGGCATGCATCGCTTTGAGCATCGTCTTTGTGGCGCGCGAAATCGTACAGGCCCGCCGCGGGCAACCCGGACTCACCGCGCGGTGGCCCTGGGTGGTGTCGTTCAGCTTCGGTTTGATGCACGGGTTCGGCTTCGCCGGTGCGCTGGCGGAGGTTGGCCTGCCACAGCGAGCGATTCCCATTGCGCTGCTGTTTTTCAATGTGGGCGTGGAGATCGGACAGTTGGTGTTTGTGGCCGCGGTGCTCGGGCTGTTCTTCCTGTTAGCGAAGATTCCGAAAACATGGCCACGATGGGCGGAAGCCGTGCCTGCGTATTCGATTGGTGCGGTCGCGATGTTTTGGGTGATCGAGCGGATAGCGGCATTCGCAGCACCGTAGCCCTCAACCGTACGCGCGATTGCCCGCCGCGCCGTCGTCGGCCTCCGTGCGACGCGGCATGTCACCTGCACACTTCAATGAAGTCCGCCCCGTCAGCGATGTCGTTTGGCCCGTGGATGCTCACGGGGCTGATCACTGTGTTCTGTGCGTCCACCTCGGTGCACGCCCAGGACCTGGTGCCCGGTGCGTACAGTCCGGTGCCGATCGGAGTCAATATCCTGAATGTGACAGCGGTGTTCAATGACGGCGACCTCGCGTTCGACCCGTCAGTGCCGATTGAGGATGCCACTGCGACCATCGGGGGGGCGGGCGTCGGGATCGGCCGTACGCTGAGCATCGCCGGACGCTACGCCAATGTTGGCATCGGCATTCCGTTCGTCCTGGGGCACCTGGAAGGTCTGGTGCTCGATCAATTTCAGGAGGCGTCCCGTACGGGGTTCGGCGACATGGCGATCCGCGCGGCGGTGAACCTGTACGGCGCTCCGGCGATGACGCGCCAGGAATTCGCGAAGTATCGAATGTCGACCGTTGTGGGCCTCAGCGTGGTTGTGGGTGTCCCCGTCGGTCAGTACGTCTCGACCCGGTACGTCAATCTCGGCACGAATCGCTGGTCGTTCAGGCCCGAGCTCGGGTTCATGCACACGAGGGGGCGCTGGACGTTCGAAGGGGATCTCGCGGGTCTGTTTTTCACCGACAACACGGACTATGTAAATGGGGCCACGCGTGAACAGGCGCCGATCGTTGCGCTCCAGGGACATCTGATCTACACGTTCCGCCCTGGTCTCTGGATAGCCGGCGACAGCAACTACTGGAAGGGCGGTCGCATCACGACCGATGGCACCGCTGGTGGCCTCGAACAGAAGAACTCACGTCTCGGGGTGACGCTGGCGACGCCGATCAAGAGGCAGCAGTGGCGGTTCTCTTACAGCTTCGGCGCGTACACGACCGTCGGTGGCGACTATCACTCATTGGGTGTGTCGTACACCTATGTCTGGGTTGGACGGCCGAGGCCGTGAATGGAAGATGCCAGTGAACAATTTGGTCCCGAACACTGCGTAACAGCGTGATCGTGCCCGAGCCACAGGCACGAAGAATCAACGAGATAGCTAACCTGCATCGTCCTACGAACGAGGGCGTCACAAGTATCTGTGGGCGATTCGAAAGAGGCATTCGCGCAGATTGAAACTTGGGAACAAGTTGGGAACAATCACGCCCGAACACCGGGGAAAACGAGGGAGCAGGGCCGACCAGAAAGCAGGACGAATCAACACGATTGCCGTCCCGGCCCTGTCTGCAAAACCTCCATCCCCGGTTCAAATCCGGGCGGCGCCTCCAATCCTAAATTTAGTTGACGCAGTTACTTGTGGGTGAAGCGTTTTCGAGCGCTGCTGCCGACTTCGGAGCATTTCGGAGCATTATGCCGAACAACCGCTCCTCGACGGCGGTCGACTGCGGCGCGGTGCGATGCGTCGACGACGTGCGTGTAGATGCCCAGCGTCGTCGAAATGCTCGCGTGTCCGAGCTGCTCCTGCGCGATCTTCGCCGGCACCCGGAGGTCGTTGAGCAGAGACGAATGGATGTGGCGGAACTGATGCCACGTCACACGCCTGTGAGTGGCGAATTCGCAATTCGCTGCAGTGAACGCACGCTGGTCGACGCTCGCGCGGATCCGCAGGACCCCCGCTCACGCGGCCCTCGGCGTGTGATAGAGCCCCCGACAGTGCGGCTGCCACTCGATACGCCCGGAGACTCGCCCGCGCGCCGCCCGTGTCCGGGCTCGGGTCCGGCGGGCGCCCCGCCCGCCCGGCATGCGCGCGATGCCCGTTGTAGTACTGCTGGAACTCGAGGAGCTTCCGCTCCAGATCGGCGGCCGTCCAGAACAGCGGCGATCCAGACATTCGCGCCGCAGCGTCCCAATCAGCCGTTCGACGACGGGATGGGACGACGGCACATACGGCACCGTCTTGATTTCCCGCACGTTGAGGATCCGCAAGTTCGCCTGCCACTGGTGGAACCGATACAGCGGGTCATGGTCCGCGCTGAGGTAGCGCGGCAGGGACTGGCCGCGCGTCGCGTGATTGAACATCCGGCACAGCGCCGCCCCGTCCACGACGCCCCGGTGCACACCAAAGCCGATGATGCGCCGCGTCCAGTGGTCCATCACGACGAGCACCCAGTGGGTCCGCAGCGTGGCCGATTCACAGCGAAACAAATCGAGACTCCACAGACGGTCCTTCGCGTGCCCGAGCGTCGTGAGCCACGACGGCCCGGGCCGACCTGGGCCGGGCTGATACCGCGCGGCCAGAATGCGCCGCACGACATCCTTGTCGATCACGATCGCCGAACGCCCCGGCGATCTGCTGCGCGATCCGTGGACAGCCCCAGGTCGGATTCCGCTGCTTCATCGCGACGACCGCGGCGATCACGTCGGGGTGCGGGCCCTTGGGCCCCGGCGTCGTCCGCACCGTCGGCGAAAACAGGAGGCGATATTTCCGCTGGACCAGCGCGCGATGGAGACGCACGAGCGTGGAGGGCTGCAGGACGATCGCGGCCCGGATCAGGCGGCGCGGGCGCATGAGGAGTGCACACACGCCGGCGACGATGCGATCCGCCGGCCGGAGATTCGGGGCACGGTGCCGGGACCGATTGAGGATCAGCAGTTGGTGCTTGACGAGCACGGATTCGGCGACCACCGCACGCGCGCCGCCGGGGCCGGCGAGTCGGGCGATCGTCGTCAACAGATGGAGGAATAGGACAGCCAGGTCACGCATGCCCCAATCCTAACGACGTCGTGAGCGCCCCGAAATGCTCGAGAACTTAGCAATTCGCCATGCACAGGTTCCTGCAGTCGCTCTTCGGGATAATGGGCCTCGAGCTCTCCGCGCCCGATCACACGACGCTCTCCCGGCGCGGTCGGCAACTCGACGTCAGGCTTGATCGAGTCCCGACCCGCAAAGGCGTGCATCTGATCATCGACAGCGCGGGACTGTCGATTCGGGGCGAAGGGGAATGGGCTGCTGCGAAACACGGAGGGCAAGGGAGGCGAGGCTGGAAAAAGCTTCATCTGGGTGTTGATCGATCCGGTGTCATTGTCGCCCACGCCTTGACGGAGGTGACCGTCGATGACGCGACGAGGGCCATCGAACTGATTCGAGCCGTCGGCGGCAGTCTCGCCAGTGTGACGGGCGACGCGGCCTACGATGCGATCGCCATCTACGAAGCCGTGGGCGCGCAGGGCGCGACCGTCGTGGTGCCACCGACCAAGACCGCGCGAGTGTCTCGACCGCGGTCGAGCGCTCGCGATCGTACAATCCGGAAGGTGAAGAGGATCGGACGGCGACAGTGGAAGAAAGAATCTGGCTACCATCGGCAGGCGCGCGTGGAGAACGCGTTCTTCCGGTACAAGTCGATCATCGGGCATAGCCTTCACGCGCGCAGTCCGGCAGGGCAGGAGACTGAGGCCGTCCTCGCATGCAACATCCTCAATCAGATGACTCAGCGGGGCAGGCCTGCGTCGTATGCCATCGGGAGGTGACCGGCATCGGCTGGGGTCGTTGCGGGCCAGCTCCGATTCATGCACCAACGCCGCGTGGCGACGTTGCTGCAGGCCACAAAATTGCACAACGGCGTCAGGATCCCATTCTTCTTGACACCGAGCCGGATAGGTCGTGGGGGTCCGCGTCTGAGAGTAACTTCTGCCCAAACTTCCACCTGCTTGTCCCAAATCGGTTGGTCCTCACTGCGACCTCGCCACTCATCGATTAAGGTCCTGGGGAGGAAGAAGTCAAGCGAGGGGCTGACCTGCATCGTCGACGTCGTTGGTGCAATTCCGCCGACAGCAGGGTTCGAGCCACGCAGCCATATTCCGGTTGGTGACTCGGCTCGTGTCGCACTCAGATGGCCATTGCGGACGATGAGCAGGACGTAGTTATCGGTGAGTGCCGTTTCCGCCTCGGCCTCGATTCGCAGGCTGACGTATCGACCACGAAGGGTCGCTTCCGGATCGATGAGAACAGTCTTCGCCCAGATCCGGGGACGCATCGCGCGATCCACGAGGAGAATGACCCCAAGACTGGCCACGAGCGCGACATGAATAGTGGCGAGGATTAGAGCTTTGCGGCGCGCGCTTGTGTTCATGTGCCTCCCCTCGCCGCTGCTGCGAGTCGGCGCCGGGTCCTTTGCAGCAACCACAAGCACACGCCAAGGATCGGCAGGATCGCCAGGGCGGCCCATCCGATCAACCGCGCAGCAAACACCGTGAGAACAACAAGCGTCATTCCACAGATCGCCGCGCCAAGATTGATTCGTTCAGGCCGCGATTCGTGAACGCCGGAAGCGGCCAGTCCGATTGCTCCGATCGCAAACCATAGGACGAACGCCACGAGCACCCGAAATGTCGACATTTGGAATCTGGATAGCGATGACAGCCCATCCAGCTGCGACTGCATTCACCCAGGTCCCGCGCTTTCGCAGGATCGCTGCAACTGCCGTTGGGAGTCCGACAGCAGTCGCCCACCCAAGCAGCAGCCGACCCGATCGGTAGCGATTGAAAGTCGATTGGTCCACTACTCCGTCCACCGATCGAAATCGCGATGCCTGCGATGAACAGACCAAGAACCGCCGGAATGAAGGCGACTCCTCCTATCCAACGGAGTACGCTGTCACGCACGCCAAATGGCGCTTTGCCCGGCGCCGTCAAATAAGCCAGTGACGTGAGGATAAGCCCGGACACCGAGTACGCCAACGCGGTGCATAGAAATGGCTTGCGTGCTGATCTGCTGCCATTGCGCAACGAGTCCGGCGGGCACTAAGACCGCGGCCAACGCAAGGAGGGTAACCTCCTTCAAAAGCCTCCAACCCCACCAGGAGCCCAAAGCCCATACGAGGAGGCTGGCTGGCACGTATTCATCCAAACCGAAAATTCGAACGGTCATAAAGACGGCGGCGCCCAACCAAAGCGTTGCGAAGGTGTGAATCGCTCTTCCCTTAGTTTCCGAGTGCACACTGACAACCGCACCTATCAGGTGCAACGCCGCGACTGTCAGGAGCAGTCACCACAAAGCGCACGGCTGGTGGCAACTCGTCCCAAATCGGAACACCTTGTGCGATGCTGTTGACGACGATCAGAAAGGATCACGGCGATCCCGAGCAGCGGCCCCAGCCACAACATCCAGTGCAGCTGGGGAGCATCGTCGTCATTGAGCGCCGGCAACTCTATCGTCGTCGCCACGTGGACGGCGTTGTCGGACTCGGCGGCGAGGGCTAAAACGAGCTGGGCGCTGCGCAGCTTGAAGATCTCTCCCACCGTTTGGAAACGATTCTGGGGCTCCCGTTCCAAGCAACGCCTGATGATCGCGTCGAGGGCATTTCGCACGCCGTCCCGATTCGCGAAAACGACGGAGGGCGGCTCTTGAGAATCGCGTACATCGTTTCGACGGGATTGTCTTCCTGAAACGCGCGCCGACCAGTGACCATTTCGTAAAGGACTGCACCAAAGCTGAAGATATCGCTTCTCTGGTCGGTCGGCGCTCCGAGTACTGCTCAGGCGACATATAGCCGATCGTGCCGATCATCACACCTGATGCCGTCGTGGTCTCCCTGGTCGTGTTGGAAGACCTGGCCGGAAGCGGATTGGGCTCCAGCAGTTTCGCTAGACCGAAATCAAGGATACTTTAGACGTCCAACTTTCGTGATGAACAGGTTTTCAGGCTTGAGATCTCGATGAATGATGCCTCGTTCGTGGGCGGCAGCAAGGCCCTGGCAAAGTTGCATTGCATATCTGAGCGCGAGATCGAGCGGGAGCTCTCCGCGCCGAAGGATGTCACGGAGGTTCTGACCATCCAAGAGCTCGGAAACGAGGTATGGTTGGCCGTTGTGGCTTCCAACATCATAGATGCTGACGATGTTGGCGTGGTTCAGCGCAGCAGCGCCGCGCTTCCTGTTCAAAACGCCGTAGACGGTCGCGATCAGTGCGAACGCCTCAGGAAGTACCCTGATCGCGACGTCTCGACTGAGCCGGGGATCACGCGCGCGATACACCTGACCCATGCCGCCCCGCCCGAGCAATTCGATAACCTCATATCGACCGAGGCGCGTACCGGGGCTGATGGGCACCATCACTCTTGGGGATTATGGACGAACCGAACGACGGGTCAACCAGTCGGCGAGTTTCGGCGATCTACGGGATCCTGATTCGCAAGCTGGGCGAGTCGACGCCCGCGGACGCGCAAACGCTCTTTGCCATCGCGTCAAATACAAAGCTCTTTACGACGACGGCGCTCGGACTGCGCGTCGAGGAAGGCGAGAGTGCGTGGGATGCACCAGTAGTCGCGTACCTGCAATGGTTCCAGATGTGGGATCGGTAAGTGACGCGAGAGCTGACGATCAGAGATCTGCTCTTGCACCGCAGCGGGCTTGGCTTGGACGCCGGAGATTTGCTCTGGTGGCCATCCAGGGAGAGCCGCCGTTCTCGAATCAGCGCCCACGTCAAAATCCGAATGACTTCTGCGATTCCGTGTGGCAAGAAGGTTTGGTAGGGCGACAACGCCTGTGGCTATCGAGAAGTCGATACGGCTTCAGATCAGGGCCCATCCACAGCCCTGGATTCCTGCCGCGCAGCGGCAAGGTTGTTCTGGTCGCGACCGACAATGCTGTCGCGTGATCCGTTGGAACAGGACGACGGCCTCGTTCCAGCCGCCTGGGTCGGGTCCACGCAGGTTGTCGGGGGCGTGCTTCGGGCTTCGCACCGATGGCGCCGCGCTTGCACGTTT
Organism: uncultured Acidobacteriota bacterium; assembly: GCA_963772955.1. Taxonomy (GTDB): domain Bacteria; phylum Acidobacteriota; class Vicinamibacteria; order Vicinamibacterales; family UBA2999; genus Gp6-AA40. The sequence continues at coordinate 91,270 of CAVYZF010000006.1, forward strand.
GGGAGGGCGAGCAGATCGCGATGTTGCCGGGCCTCGGAAGGGAGCACGCTCGGTCTTGTGAGGGCGACTCGCTGCGACGTTTCGGAGCAATCTTTCGAGCGGGCAACGGTCGAGGCAGCGTCTTCATCAGCTATGCGCCCGAAGATCACGCAGAGGCAAGGACGTCGCAGAGCCGTGCTGTCTCCAAATAGCATCGAGCGTTTATGGCGCGAGCAATGGACGTGCGGATAAAAAGCTTGCGTCCGATTTGCGTCCGATAGCGCCCTAACACCGGCCAAAACCACCTATCACCCGATACCAGCAGGCTAGGCGGCGACAACAGATCCACGACCAGCAGAAATCTGCAAAACCTCCATCCCCGGTTCAAATCCGGGCGGCGCCTCCAAAAATCCCTAAGAAATTTGCGCGTTTAGGTGAATGCGTGTCGTCGCGCGCCGTTTCTTATTGCTCCTAAATGGACTCGAATTCCGTTTCGCTGCGACGACGCTGATCGCGTAAACGACTGCATGCCTTTGATTTGTGTGTGCGCGGTACGTGCAGGGGAGGAGGTTTATTGGACCTCCACCTTCAATCGTCTGGCAGTGTTTGCTTGACTTGCCACCAAGCGGAGATGGTCGTACTCCGCAAAAACCTATGCCGCGATAGGTTCCAGCTCGTAGCGATGATGCAGACTGCCGAGACGCGCGCGGCCGACGACACGATGCGCGGCCGATAAGCGATGTCCGGTTCAGCGCGGGGTCTCTATGAAGACCGTCGCTGATCGACGTGGATGTTCGAATCGGTCCCGACGAACGTTAGATACATAAAGGGTTGGCGCGATCCAGGTCAGCCGCGATCGAAGATCGAAGATCGGCGATGAGCGTTCTTCTCACGTCATGGCGAGTCGGCAAATTCGTCTCGCTGCTTGTTCTCACAATCGTTTGTCTTTGCCTCGCGTTGCCGCATGCCCACGCACAATCTGCGCTTCATTCCGCACCCATCACGCGTGTGGCGGTCGACCCAGCCAACCGCGTACTGGCGACGGCGTCCGAGGACAAGACCGTCCGCGTCTGGCAGTTGCCGTCGGGCCGCCTGCTGCACACGATCAAGGCCCCGTCCAAGCCAGGCGAACACGGCAAGATCTACGCGCTCGCCATTTCGCCCAACGGGCAACAGATTGCGTTTGCCGGCTACACCGGCCAGAAGAACGAGCGCGTTGTCGAAGGCAAGAAGCGGTTCGATTACGAGGTCTACATTCACGAGCTGAGCAGCGGCAAGCGCCTGCACACGCTGGACGTAAAGGGTATCGTCGACGGCCTCGCTTGGTCCGCCACCGGCGAACTGCTTCTGGCAACTACCTCCGACTGGCCGCCAATGACCCTGGACGTCGAAGTCCCCACTGCGGCGCTGCATGTCTTCAGAGCTCCCAGTACACCCCCGTGCCTGAAGCGCCCGGCGCCTTTTCTTTTGCGGCCGTTGCCGGTTACGCCCGTGATGGACGCCTGATCGCCGTCCACAGAGTGGGCGGCTCTTTTTACGCTGAGACCTTTGATGCGGACTTCAGGGAAATAGAAATGCGGCAGTTCTCTGGCACTCCGGCCGCCCTGAGCATCTCGCCCGATGGTTCGATGGTCGCCGTCACGACGCTTTTCTCCGAGCTCGCGGTGCACGATGCGAACGACCTGTCGGTTTTGCACCAACAGGACTTTCGGTCCGAGGCCGCCGCGGGCCGGACCCCGATGGTCCGTTCCGGTGAACATTCAACCGTGGCTTGGTCCGCAGATGGGCAATCGCTGTTTTTCGCGGGCCGCGCCACCTGCGGTGAGGCGGGGTGCGCCGTACGTACGTGGACAGCTGGCGACTGGTCGAGCGTCCACGGATGTGCCGGTCTCGCCGCACCGCGTCACGCACTTGGTGGCTCTGAAGGATGGCGGGTTCGCGTTTGGCACGGCGGGTGCCAGCTTTGGTGTGGTCGACGCGAGCCACCGGCGGATCCTCTACCTGGAACCGCCGCCGACGTCATCACCGCGACCTGAATCCCGGCACGCCGACACCGCCTGTCGGCGAGTTCTGGACGGAATGTATCGTCCCGGGAAGGGGCCTGCTTCCAAACGGCGAATTCCCCCATGTACGTGGGAAGTTCCTCTACATCGACAAGGCGGGTGCGGCCGTCCTGGCTCCTCCCTTCGATTCAGTGTTGGGGTTTTCGGAAGGGCTGGCGCGGGTAAGCCTGACGGTAATTACGGATACATCGATCGCGCGGGGCGGTTGGCGATACCGGTGCAATTCGCGGACGCCCGCGATTTTTCGGGAGGTCGTGCCGCCGTTCAGTCCGGAGACCTGGTCGGGTACATCGATGCGACGGGACAGATGGCGATCCCAGCCAGGTACTCCGTGGCGGGTGACTTCTCCGGCGGGCTGGCGCAGGTGCTCGAATACGGGCGGGAGCACTTCGGCTATATCAATGTGCTCGGTCAGACCGTAATAGCGCCCAGGTTCAAGGAGGCCCGCGACTTCCGTGACGGTGTCGCCGCCGTGAGGCTGAACGGAAGATGGGGATCGAATCGAATGTACAGGGAGAGTGGGTCGCCGCCCCACAGCCTGGCTCTACGCAGCCGCCGCCCCTGGCGGCGGATGCGCTCTTCGAAGAGCGGCGACCATTCTTCGATGGTGGGCTGTGGGGATATGTGGACGAGACCGCGCAGGTCGTCATTCACCCTCAGTTTCACGAAGCGCACCGCTTCTCGGAAGGGGTTGCGCCGGTCTGTGTGTCAGCCGACCGTCTCGCCGCCATTCCCTTCGCCGTCCGGCCGCTGGCGACCGCGACACCGCCCGCAACAAGAACAGATATCGTCCCGGTGCCTCGGCCCGGTCCGCTACGGCTTTCCGACGCAGACCAGCGCCGCCTCGCCAGATCTGCACGACAAGGTCGTATTGTTGTCGCGCGAACACCGGTACCACGAGGCGATCGGACCAGCGCGGGAAGCACTGGACACCGTTGAGCTGTGGCTCTCGCGCGACGATCCGGCGCTGATCCGTCCGCTATGGGACCTGGGGCGCGTTCACCACGCGCTCGCCAACTATCGTGCGTTCATCGCCGTCGGCGCAGTCCCGAGGTCCTCGCTTTGGCGCGAGGCTCGAGATCACTTCCAGCGGGCGCTGGCACTGATCGAACACAGCCAAGGTGCCTACCATCCGGACGCCGGCGAGCTGGCCAGCGAGTTGGGCGACCTTCTTGCGTCGCAGCGCGAGTTCAATCTGGCGATGGACATGAAGCAGCGGGCGCTCGCGATTGCCCGGAAAACGTCGGGCGACCGGAGCGTGACGGCATTGAAGGCGGCCAACGATCTGAGATTGTCCGAGTCGAGAAGCTGGTTACTCCGGAATTCGGCAAGAGACTGAATACCGCCCTGCCGATGGCGCTTGCCCAGATTCGGCAGGCTGAAGCCACGCTCGGCCCCGACCATCCCAATGTCGCCCGCGGCCTGTCGAACCTGGCGGCGATCTACGGCAGCTCGAAGGTAGGGGTGCGCAGCGCTTCCATCGCGATGTACGAGCAGGCGATCGCTTTGTACGCCAAGGTCGGTGACGATCGTCAACAGGTGCTGAAGGCTCGTGCTGCCGGGGCACGGATGTGAACAGGCGAGCCGTCGAGTTCCTCGAGGAGCGCGTCGAGCGCCTCAGTCAGACGCCGACAGCCTTCCGTCGAGCGTTCTGATACAGAGCTGTCGAGTGACTTGAGGAAGTTAGGCTTGTCGTTGTAGGCGCCGTCGACCGAGGCACCGGTCTGTCGCACGAATCTGTCGATGATCTGGGAACCCCGTGTAGGGTGCAAAAACCCGATCACGCCGCCAAGATGTACTCGTGAATCACACCACCGAGACGGTCGCGACAGTGAACACGAACCTCGCCAGCCGCCGCCGCGACCGATGAACGTCGTGGCTCGGGTGGCGCGAGAGACAAGGCTCGATGAGGCCGGTGTTCGTTGTAATGGGTCACGAACACGTCAAGCACACGCTCAAGGTGTGTCTGGTTCAGCATGAGCAGCCAGTCGAGACACTCCGAGCGGATTGTGCGCACGAACCGCTCGGCCACCCCGTTAGCTTGCGGGGTGCGGAACGGCGTGCGAATGATTTCGATCCCCTCACTCCGGAACACCTCGTCAAACTGGTCGGTGAATGTCTGGTCCCGATCGCGAACCAGGAAGCGAACGGGTTCCGGGCGGCGCGCCATCTTCCAGGTCAGTTGGCGAGCGCGCTGGAGGACCCACGGCGCAGCGGGATGCGGTGTGCATCCGGCCAGATGCACACGACGGCTGCCCAACTCGATGAAGAAGAGGACGTAGAGCCGTTGCAGCCACAGCGTCTCCACCGTAAAGAAATCGACGGCCAACAGGCTGTGCCGGTGTGTGCGCACGAACTCGCGCCAAGTGGTCCCTCGGCGCGTGCCCGACGGCCCAAGGCCCGCGGCCCTCAGCCAGGTGCGCACCGTCGTCGCTGAGACAGATAAGCCCAGGCCCTTCAACTCACCAACAATCCGTTGATAGCCCCACCGCGGATTGTCTCGCGCGAGACGGAGCACGAGGTCTCGAATCTCGCGTCGCATCGGTGGTCGACCCTGATGCGTGAAGGTCCACCGTTTCGCGACCAAGCGCCGGTGCCATCGAAGCAGTGTCGCTGGCGTGACCATGAATGACCGCCAGCGGTCCCGAGCGAGGAACCGACTCGCCGCGGCGAGGAAGAGCCGGTCGACGGTCGTCAATACGAGACGCTTGCGCGCTCGGCGGAAAATGGCGAGTTCGTGGCGGAGGACGACGATTTCCAGCTCTTTGAAGTCGTTCGACCGCACCCGCAAGGCAGCGAGTTGGAGAACCCGACGCAACACCAGGTAGCAGAACGAGACAAGCACGAAGCCTCCGTAGCCAATTCTACGCATCGGCTCCTATCTGCTTCAGCTGGGGTCCGACGGAAGTGGATTTGAATTTGTGCACCCTTCACGGCGTTCGGCGGCGCCGGACTGATTGTCTGGCTGGGTCCGCTTGCACTCGGGGCGGCGGGACTGGGATTTGCCGTCCTCGTCGTGCGAAAGGCGGCGTCAGCCACGAGTCCATCCGGCGTAACCCACGTGGAGGACGTGTCGAACGACAGCAGATTCAACGTTCGGCTTCAGGACGAGCTCGATGCGCTCGACTGAAGATGAGACTTCAACGGAACATCGGAGGACGTCATGCCCATCTCGCGCCGAGCGCTGTTCACCGTCGTGTCGGGCCTGATCGTGAGCGTAGTGGCTGCTGCGACGGCCCGTGCCCAATCGAAGGAAAAGAAGGAGTTCGTCTTCAAGGGCAAAGTCGAAAAGGTTGATCAACGGGCGAAGACACTGACGGTCGCCAACGAGAACATTCCAGGATGGATGTCCGCGATGTCGATGACCTACGGGGTCGACAAGGACGTTGTCCTCAAGGACGTGCGCGAAGGCGACCAGATCACCGCGACAGTCTATGAGGACAATTTCAAAACGCTCTTCAACGTCAAGGTCGCATCGCCCGACAAGAAGAAATAACTGACGCTGCGGATGCGCCAAGAGCCCCGCCGCGAGAATCATTGGCCGTGTGCGTGTGCGTGAGCGATCCCCTCGCTCGGGAGCGACGGCTTGAACTCCTTGTGGCATCCCTCGCACGCCTCGACCAGCTGGCCATTGGCGGCGACCAACGCCTCGAGATTCTCGCCTTCGGTCGCCTTGATCTCTGCCAGCGCCGCATCCGACATCGCGCGCGACCACTTCTGCCACCCGGGCGTCGCGACCCAGGTCATGTCCTGCACGCCGGTTCCGGCCAATCGGACCAGAGCACCCGCCGCAGCTAGTTGCGTGGCGTGTTCCGCGAGGTTCTCCCAGTCCGCCTTCGTCGTTGGCTTGTTACCCTCCCGCTCGGCGTTCCATAGCTGATGGCCGGCATGGTCGACGATCGAGACCATCGCGGCGTTGATGCTGACCGGGGACGTGACCGCAGGCGGCGCTGACGTGGCGCGCCCTGAGGCCGCCGGCTGCTGTTCGACCGGCGCGGGGGCACTGCATCCGACGGCCAGCGCCGCAATCGCGGCGAGAGCCAATTGAGAAGACGTTCGCGTCATGATTCGCTCCTTGTCACGGGGAGTGGGTTGCACTCGAATGTTTCCGTTCTGGTCTCCTCTGCCACGTCGGAATGGGTTGCGAGCTGAGTGCTCTGAACCCTCTCAAGGGCGGCGATGAAGATGCGTTCGAGGGAAGCAATTGGGGGGCCACCCGAGGTGTTCTTTGATGCTGCCGAGAAATGACCGGGAACACAGCGAGAAACGGTATTCGATCGGGGAGCGTGCGGACTTTCCCACGAGAGAGTGGAAATTGTCACTACTCAGAAGGCCTCCACGACCTATGTTCCGTCGTTCAGTTTGGCGTGCCTCTTGTGTATTGACACACTTGGGACAATGTAAATACACTCGATTCATGCCCAGCAGCATTGAGCGGAAGCGGGTCGTGCGCCGCGAGGAACGTGTGTCCCGCACCTACCGCCTGCCATTGTCAAAATTGAAGGCGGCCCAGCGAGCGCTCGGTGCGGCCACGGCGACCGAGGCCATCGAGCGCGCGCTCGACCTCGCCGTGTTTCAGCGCGAGCTCGTGGATGGTACGCGAGCCATGCTCGGTGTCGAGATCGCGTCTCCTGACCTCGAGCCGTGATCAAGACGAGCCGCAAGTACGTCCTGGACACGCAACTATTCATTGACGCATTTCGCGACCCAACTGCCAACGCGGCCCTGCAGCGATTCCATCGAGCGTTCGCTCCGTTCGAGTATCTCAGTGTCATCGTGGCCCAGGAGCTGCGAGCCGGGGTGAAGCGAGAGCGGGACCGAAAGGCGCTCGAGCGAAACGTCCTCCGCGTGTTCGAGCGATCCGGGCGGACATTCGCGCCCTCCGCGAGTGCCTGGCATCGTTCGGGCGATCTGCTCTCGGACATGGCACGGAAGGAAGGGCTCGAGATCGGCCGCGTGTCGAAGTCGTTCGCGAACGATGTCCTGCTGGCACTGTCGTGTCGTGAAGCGGGTTGCGTGCTCGTAACCGGGAACCAGCGGGACTTTCAGCGAATCCGTCGGCATGTGCCGTTCGATTACGTCGAGCCATGGCCACGCGGACTCGTGCCATGAGCGCATGCTGATCGTTTTCAGGGCCTTCCCGGGGCAAGGCGGTCGAAATCTTCCAGCGAGCCAAGCAAGGCTCTTGAGAGTTCGGGCCAAACTTCGGGCCAGTAACGCCCAAATACCACTGAAAACCAGGGACCACCAGAGACCAGAGAGCAAGACGAATCAACAAGATAGAGAACGTAACGGAATCTGCAAAACCTCCATCCCCGGTTCAAATCCGGGCGGCGCCTCCAAAATCCCTAAGAAATTTACGTGTCTGGTGAATGCTTGTCGTTGCGAGCAGTTTCTTCTTGCTCCGAAATTCGGCTCACTGAGAGGACGCTGATCGCGTAAACGACTGCACGCCTTCGATTTATTTGTGCGCAGTGTGCGCAGGGGTGGAGGTCCACAGGACCTCCACCCCTGCAAGCGTCTGGCAGAATTGCGCCACGACTTGTCGCGAGGAGGAGCGGCGACCGACGTCGTCCACCTGCTCTCGGTTGAAGTCAACGAGGAAGGATAGCGATGTTCGATCGTGTCGTGGGACAGTATGAGGTTTTCACGCGTCGATGCAGCAGTAGTCGGACTGCAGCCCGGCCGGAAGAGGTCTCGCATTGCCCGTGGAGTGCCGCGCGGCACACGAACGACAATGATTTTCGCCGGACGCGATGTTGGCGAGGCAGGTGCTAGCGCCGTATCGCGCGCCCAAATGCGAATGCCTACGCCGAGCGTTTCGTGCGATCGATCAATGAGGAGTGCCTCGATCGGCTGATTCCGCTCGGCGAGCGGCATTTTCGACGGGCAATCACCGAGTACGTCGCGCACCATCATTACGAGCGGAATCACTGGGGATCGAGAACCCACTGATCGCAGGCGCGCCTGTGGCGAACAGGGCGGTTGGTCGCATTCGTCGACGTGCTCGGCTGGGCGGTCTGCTTAACTATTAGGATCGCGCGGCGTGATGACTCGCAAGGACGGATTCGACGGCTCGGCCGACGAATGAGACATTTCGGGGTCGCGACGTGAGTACTTGCGGGCTACGGCGAAGTACCTTGGCAGACGTCGGTGACTACGACGTTACCGGTTCCACGTTCCTTCGCTTCCAGAAGACCGACTGGGGCCATCGCATCTCGAGACGATAGTAGTCCGCTCTCGTGACGCGGTAGGAGGCATATTCGCGCCGGAGGTCGAGAGCCAACCTTTCCAGGGACATGGCATCGCCCGAGAGGTACGCGGCGATGCTCGAAGCAGCGCGCTTTCCGTGATCCAGCGCCTTCGCAATGCCTTGGGAAGCCAATGGATCGAAAGCCATCGCCGCGTCGCCGACAGCCAGCCAGCCTATTCCGCACGGGGCATCAAGGTGCTGGGACCTCGCTGAGCGGACTATCAAACGCTGCGATTGCTGAAAGTTTCGAAACCGGTGCGCCAATTGGGCCGTTGAGCCCAGCTGCTCGAACCACCAGGCGCGCTGGTTCGAGTTTGCTCCCCGCGGCAACAGATCGTCGTCGGTGACGAGCATGCAAATGCTCCGGGCCGCGTCGATTGGTGCGCCGTACCACCACCCCAGTTCAACGGCCTCGACGATACTCCGGCTATCGTCGATCTGATGATTCGAGTCGTTCGCGATGGCGACGACGGCAATCTGGCGGTCATGGGCACGAACCCTCGCGCCCTGGCTGCGCGAGAATGAAGCGGCTCGTCCCGTAGCATCGACGATAAGAGATACCTGGCAAGTGCGAGCCTTGCCATTGATTGTGAGATCGACTTCCCATCCCCTGCTGGTTCGCGACGCGCGCGTCAACGATGCCGAACGCAGGACGGTCGCGCCGGCCGATTCGCATGCCCGCGCGAGATCGGCGTCAAACCGTGGGCGCGACAGATTCAATCCACGCTGGCCCGGGTGGAGAAAGTAGTCCATGTGGTTCGCTGTTGCGGATCCCCAGTACGCCTCCACGCCGGCGCTCGCCAGATGGGCATCGAGTGATAGTTTCGAGGTGGGATCGATGGCACAGAGCTGAAGCACTGCCGCGGGTTCAAGGTGCTCGCCGATGCGAAGATCATCGTAGACGGTACGCTCGATCACCACAGCGGCAATGCCGTGCCCCGTCAGCTCGATGGCGGTGGCAAGCCCCGCCGGCCCGCCACCGACGACGAGAACCGGATGTGATCGACACGGTACCGCGCTAGAGCGTTCGATCCACCTCAACGAACTTGTCCGTAGCCGGGTCGCGAACCACAAATCCAAGTCGACACCAGAGAGTGACCATGTTCAGGTGCCCGTTCAACGTCACACCGACAATGCCCTCGTCCCACCTCTTCTTCTTTCCATTTCTGATCACATCGTCGGGGCGCTGCGACGGCCACCAGAAGTCTCTGCAATCCGCGAAATCGGCTTGCCAGGGGAGAGCCATCTTTTCAGTGAGGAAGCCCGCTGGATGAGCCGGATTGATGCGAAATTCCCTTCGCAAGTGGAATTGCGGGTGATACGTGTCCGCCCGTGCGATGTCATAGGTGCCCTCGATCCCTGGAAAGAAGGGTTCACCGACGCACGTCTCGAGCGCGGCTTCGCACAGCGCCAGCGTTTGGCGAGCCACGGGGATCTTGTCAAATGCCGTGGGGACCGGCTCGGACCCGGGCCAATCAGCATCGAAGTTGCCATTCGCCCAGTTCTCGATGTGCGCCAGCTGGTACCTCGTCAGCGCAGGGAACGTGAAGGTCGGACCCTGGGGATCCGGGTTCGCTCCGCTGTTAAGGCGCGGCATGTTTGGCGACGGAATCTCGAATGACGCAGCCTCGGTGCCGACACGCGTGAGCCTAAAATGCACCGCAGCTCGCTTCGCAGCGGTTGCAAATCCAGCAATTCGCGCGGCATCAGCAAGCGGCGGCGGACCATTTACGTGAGCCTGTCCATGCACACCGCTCAAGTTATCGGCCCTCTTGAGAATCGGATAAATATCGTGTGTAAAGGAGGTCGTTCTGGGTGTGTCGAATCTTCCATCCGGGCGGGTTCTCGCCATGTTGACCGCCTGGTCATACCAAGTGACGATGCCGTATATCCCGGGGGCATAGCGGGGTACCGTCACGACGACCCAGGCCGGGACGACCGTTTGAGCTTGACCGCGTATGTGGAGGGTGGCGGAAACGGGTCCATCCGAAACGCTGTCGTACCACCCGTCGTTGTCTGAGAACGAATCTATTGGTGCGTTGCGAGGGGACCCGGACGTGCCGGGGCCTCCGACGACAAGTAGCCGTCCCGCTTCGTCGGTTTGGAGCTTGGCAAGCACAATATCCTTGACGCTCGTTCCCCCCGCTCTCGGCTTCGCAAACTCGATGGTGCCCGAAAGCACCGGGCCGAGCGTCCCGGAACCCGTGACGGAGCCGTTTGCCGCAATCACGAGTTTCTTGCGGTCGAGCCCATTATTGCGAGGCCGCGGCTTGGGTACACGTTGGAGAGTGTCGGTGATGAAGAAGCCGGCGGCCTTTCGATTGGCGAGGCTCGCGCTCCATTTGATCTTGGTATCTTTGCCCGCGATGATCTCCTCGACTACCGTCTCGTTTTCGTTGGCGTCGATCTCCACTTTGTAGATCCGGAATCGAGCAGCTTGCGGCTTAAGGCCCTTATCGGCACCTCGGAAAGGTCCAGATGGCACTACGCCGGGCGCCTCGGGACCGTTCATGAAACTATCCTTGCAGTCTCCAACCCGAGCAATCCCTATGCTCGGGTAAATGCGAAACTCGGTTCGCGCACCCAATCTTGCATTCAAGCTTGAGGACAGCGGTGTGACGACGGCCGTGCGGGTAGCTGTCCGCCGTGCGCGCGAGACATTGCTCGTGGATGTGCTCCGGGGTTTTCTGGCTGGCGACATGGTAGAACCCTCGTCTATTCACAGAAAGAAACGGCACTAGGAGTCGCAAAATTCGCTTCCCCTTCACGACGCAAGAGTGACCTGCCTAGCGACGCCTAGTTTGCACGCAGGTCCACTCGTGTCGATCTGCATTCGATCCGAGCCGCCTAGCGCTCCGCTCAGTCGCGCGGCTGGCGCAGTACGTAGTTAGCGACGAGCGCCTTCATCTGGGAATCCCCCCTTGCCGCGACGACTTCGAGGATCTCTCGCTGCTCTTGCGGAGAGCCGTCGAGCACGGGTTTGGGCGCACCGGCATTCACGTAGGCCGCGAGGCGTGCCTCCAATTCCTCGATCGAAACCAATCCCACGCCTACGAGCCGAATCTCCATCTAGTCCCTCGCCCGTGATCAGATCCCCGGGGACACCGGCGGCCGCCTGCAACGATATGCCTCGGCGCCGTGCGCCTGGCACATCGTTGCCGCGGTCGACCGAGCGCCTAGCCGGTGTACCGCCAAATCAGTCCGCTGTTGTGCAGCTGATACAGGCTGTTGCCCGACGCGGCGATGCTGACCGATGCGCCGTTGCCGTCAATCTGCTGCCACCCAGTCAGAGGCGGCCCGACGTACTTCCAGATGGCTCCGCTATTGTGGATCTGGTACAGATGTCCCGCGCCTCCGGCAATCTGCCTCGTCCTCGGGTTGTTGTCCAGTTCTTGCCACCCGGTCATCGGTGGGCCGACGTACTTCCAGATGCGGCCGTTGTTGTGCATCTGGTAGAGGTCGTTATCTGCGGCCATAATGCTCGCGGTCGCCGGATTGTTGTCCAACTCCTGCCACCCGGTCATCGGTGGGCCGACGTACTTCCAGATGCGGCCGTTGTTGTGGAGCTGATAGAGCTTGCCGCCCGCTGCGGCGATTCGCCTGGTGGCCGGATTGTTGTCGATCTCCTGCCAGCCGGTGTGCGGAACGCCGGTGTACTTCCAGATGCGACCGTTGTTGTGCAGCTGGTAGAGATCTCCGCCGGTCGCCACGATGTCGACCGTCGAAGGGTTATTGTCGATCTCCTGCCAACCGGTCATCGGCGGACTGACGTATTTCCAGATGCGGCCGCTGTTGTGCAGCTGATAGAGATTGCCGTTTGCGGCCGCAATCTTCTTCGTGGCCGGATTGTTGTCCAGTTCCTGCCATCCGGTCAGCGGCGTACCGGTGTACTTCCAGATGCGGCCATTCTTGTGCACCTGATACAGCGCCCCTCCATCGGCGGTGATCGAGCCGGTCGCGGGGTTGTTGTCCAGCAGTTGCCAGTTGGCGAATTTCGGGTAGATCGATGCCGCGAACTGCGCGTCGAGCGTGTCGATGTCGGGGCCGCCGTTCACGGCAACGCCGTCCTTCATGATCGAGGCCGGCAGAAAATAACACATGATCGAGTTTGGGTCCGCTTGGGCCGTGGCGATCAACGCTGAATTGTCGAGCGGCGTGAGCACCTGTGCGATCACCTTCTCGCGCGACCACCCCTGCGTGCTCATGAACAAGGTGATGGCCTTCTCGCGGTCGATCCGATCGATGATCTGGCTGCGCATGTGCTCGTGAGGGAAGCCCAGCGTGTGGCCGGTCTCGTGACGCACCACGCGATGGAACTCCGAGTCGGCCGTCGCCATGGTGAACGAGGCCAGGTTCATCGTCGCCTGGTTGGCCGGTATCAGGCCGATGTCCGTGCCCAGGTAGGACCAGTAGCCATCGCCCGCGGTCCTGGCGATGCGAACCTGCGGGCTGACGGCGGTCTCGACGAATTGAACGTTGGCGTTAGCCGTGGAATTCCACGCATTCATGTGACTGAGGATGCGGGCGCGGAGATCGGCCGGGGGGTTGTCGAGGAAGCCGACCGTCAGTCGGACACCGGCCCTGCCCCAGTATTTCCTCGTCAGCACCGCCAGATGCTCGGGTTGAATGACTTCGTCGGGCAGCGATCGCTGCAGGGCGTCGGGAACGGCCCCGTTCGCGGTGTTAATCGCGACGGCGTTGCTTGCGGCAGCGACCAACTGATCCGACGCCACCTCCTTGACCGTGCACGTCTCGGTATCCATAAACTCACCTCTGTTCATTCGAACACTTGGGGCCGTACCCGAGCGTCAGGGTTCGATCCTGCCACCAGCGAGTCCAACACTGTTCACGTCATGGTTGCCGTCTCGGAATCCTCCTTCAGTGCTCACCCGTAGAAGACCCGATGTCCAACAGCTCACGCTCGGCAATGAGCCAGTCCTCAACCGCCGAACGGCCGCCACCAGATTGGAAGAGATGAAATGCGCGTTGCCGAATTTCGTCCTGGGGGATTACTCGCTCCGCGACCACGATGAACTCACCGCTGTCGTCGTGCTGGCGCCGTTCATCCTCCGTCGCGAGACGGCCGGCAAGTGAAACCGCCTGCGATTGGTTGGAGAAGATCGTCGGGAACACTTCGGCGCGCGCGTCATTGATAACTCGCAGCACGTGATTTCCATCCAGGACTCGCGATCCGAAACGGGCGTGAGTGTCTGAACGGGTCGACAGGAAGAGCCGTTCACCGTTCTGATCGATGGACAGCGCGCCGGAAAGAATTGTGAGATCGCTACTCGTCATCTGTTGCCTCTCGGTGCGCGCATCGGTCGCGTGGCGCACATGCACCGTCCTGCATCACCGCCGGAGACGCGCCCCTCACTGCACCTGACATGTCGTGGTCAACACGAGACGTCCGGCGGCTGCCGTGGGCGACGTTGACGGGAAGACCACACGGTTGGGATCTTCGAGAATGTGGTTTCCGCCGTTCCTCGATATTTCGGATGCGCTGACTTCGACTCGGCGCTGGGCCAACAGGCGAACCCAGGCGAGGACATTTGCAGGATCCGCAGCGCGCTGCCGGCAGTTGGCGACGAATGCGAGCGCCTGCTGTTGGTGGAACGTCGCCGTCCGCTTGGGATCGGTGAGGTTGGTGAGGAGTTCGGCGGCGCCAGGTGCCTTGGCGCCGCGAAGCGCCTCCTGAAAACGCGCGCCGAACGTCGCGTCGCGCTTATCAGGAACGAGCTTCAACAGATCACAGCGTCGGCCGGCAAATGCCGGATTGGTGAAGTCGACGGCAAGAACGTCCGTGACGAACTCGCGGTCGACGATCCCCTGGTCGATGAGCGAATCCACGGCGACGATGTCCGAGTGAGCCTTGACCGGTGCGACCCACGCATGATCGGCATCAGCGCGCCCCGGTGTATTCGGCAGACGTGAACGAAGCGTCTTCAGCGCGGCGTCATAAGCCTGCCGTTGAACGACGACGTCGGCCATGGCCAGGCGCTGATCGACGAAGAATCCAGACGGAATGCGTAACGCGGGGTTTCGGTCGTCGAACGGCGTGATGTCCGACTCGATGTTCACGTCGATGGGACAGAACAACGGTCGCAACTGCTCCTGCATGCTGCGCTCGGCCATGACCTTCCGGTAGCCGGGACTGGTCGCTAGTCGTTCCGCAGACGCCGCCACCACCTTCGAGAGCTCCTCGCCGTCGACGAGCTCCGCAAGTATCTCTTTGACGGCAGCGTCCGGCTTCAGGCTACCCACCGTCAGCGGACGTCCCTTTACAAACCAGTCGTTGTGAGGAACCGCCAGCTCCTTCTGCACAAGACCGCCACTGACGTGGCATCCGGAACACCGGAGACGCTGGCCGAACGGGCGCTCTGACGCGGTCCGTTGACGATGCAACAGACGGATGTCGTCGAGGATGTCTTTGGAATCGCCCCTGTAGAACCAGGCGCCAGCCACGAGCTCGTAGAAGTTGTAGAACTGCTTGTCGGGATCCCAGGCAATGAGCTCAATCGTCAACCCGCCCGTATTGGCAACGAGACGTCCGTCGTCGGTGGCCCCAGTGAAGTGACCGAACACGAGGTCGCCCCGGTCGATCTTCACTTGGGACGGACCGCCGCCCGTGGCCGAGACAATCTCGAACACGAAGAGCGCGCCGGCGTCGGGATTGTGAAAGCCGACGAAGTTGACCATGGTCGGTGCCAGCCGCGCACCCGATCCTTTGAGCAGGTTGCGAAAGGCCACGGCCGTCTTGGGGCACGTGTCCTGTTGCGCCAACACACGCGCGACCGGGTCACGCGGCGCCGGCTTCGAAAGGTTTTGTGGAATGCACGCCGCACGTGCCGGCATCGCTAAGATGAGCAGCAGTGTGGCCGCGGTAATGACCGCACGCACGCCTTCAAGATGTTTCAACATGATGCCTGCTTGGTTAAGGCCCGCTCACCGACTGGGTGGACGGGACCGTATCCGATCCATCACGCACCTGGCTGTGCGTTTCTGAACATCGGTGTTGGCGGCATCGGTCCACGGTGAACGGGCCGGTGACATCGCCGCACCGACGGTGACCAGTTTCGGTGCTGCGTGCATTCGCTATTCCGACGGCCGAGGCGTAGAGCAGGCGCCGGTGCAGCTCGTCACCCGAGGGTGCACGAACGGGCAGATCGTTGGCATCTCTGCATGAGAAAGGACCTCGCCATGAGCGACAACGCAAAGGAGTTAGCGGAGAATGCGGCCAGCCGGGATGAGCGCGCCGTCGCTTTGGGCCACGAGGACCTGCAACCCTAGACTTCGCGCGTGGCTCCGTTTCAGTGGTTCGTCTTGGCGGTGTGTGCGTGGCTTCATCGTGAGCAGACCGATCTGATCGCTGCGTTTCCGGACACTACGGTCTGGGACGCCTTCAACATGCGCGCGAGGGTGCGTCACATCAGTTGACGAGTGAACGCATCAGTCGAGTCTATCCAGCAGTCGTACGCCCCCGTCTTGCGCGTACTGTAGCGCAGGCTTTCCACGGTGATCGAGGTCAGGTGCCAATCGGGAGCGTTGCCGCTGTTGTCTCGCATGACGGTGACCGAGTGCAGTTCGCCAAGGTCTGGGCTGGGGAGCGTGACGAAGTTGGTCAAGCCCTTTTCCATGCGCCGGTTGAAATTCGTATCCACCGTCGTCGACGAGGAGCCGTGGGCGCCGGCAACGGTAAATGTCACGCGGGCATCGGTGCCGGCCATCGCGATATCGCTCGTGCGCACCGTCAGCCCGTAGGACGCGTTGGCGGGCAGAAAGGGATTGTCCGAGCGGCGAGCCAGACGGCAGCGCGCGCCGACCGCGGGGTCGGCCAGAACGTCAACCAGACGCCGGATGCCGCGCGGGTCCGAGATGATGCCGTTGACCCCGACATGCAGGTACAACCGCTGGTCATCACTGTCGTTCACGGTCCACGCATAGATGAATCGAGGGCGGCCGCCTGCGACCCGCATCCAACAGGCTCGCTCGATGGGCGTCCGGTACACCATCGCCCCTTCGTCCGAGAGCGGGAACGACGTGCCGTTGCCATAACACGACCGGGCGACGCCGAGTCCGGCAAAGAAGGCCTCCACGCCGTCAGGATCGTCCACCGCATCGATCATGAACGCTTCGCGCGGGCGCATGTTGGCCGCGATCCGGTCGAACACGGAGGTGCCATCGAGCCGAAACGGATTCGATGATGTGACGTCGGCAACGGAGATGATGACGTTGAGATTGGTGCCGGCCGTGAGGATCGTGCGGATCGCGTCGATCATCGTCCGCCCATGCTCGGGGGTGGACGCGGGAGGCTTGCAGTCGAAGATCACCAGTGCGAGCCTCTGCGCCTCCTCGTCCACGACGGCACGCAGGGCGTGGAGGAAGTCTTCGAATCTCGGTGCGCCGTCACCACCCGGTGAATCGCCTGTGATCCCCGCGTGATCGATGCACAGCTGGTTCAGGTTGGATTCGTACGCCGTGACGTCGATTTCCATCGCATTGGCGCCGGAATTCAACGCATCGATGACCTCGCCGATGGTGTTGGTGTTGTGGCCGATCACATAGACGGGCATCGGGCCGAATTGCCGGTCGCCGAGCAGCTCCATCAGCTCGCGAATCGACACCACGCCGTCCATGCCAGCCAGGACGGCGAGCGATCGGACGCTGACCATCAGGTCGACGAAATTCACACTGCGCAGGCTGAGGATGTCCACGTGTTCTCCGCGCTGAGGGCCACTCGAGAGAGCGCTCTCCGCTAACTCGCGACCCCAGGCATCATCTTGATCACGCCCCCGGGGGCCACCGCCGCCACGGCGGCGGCCATCGTATTGAAGGGATGGAAGAAATCTCCTTCGGCCGGCCCCTTCCAGGCGAGATTCACCCACACTTCCTGATTCGATCCTGCCTCTTCGACTTGGTTGCCATCCGTGCGTCGAGGGTGCGCCTGGTCGTGCATGTCGAGCGTCAGCTTGGTGCCGAGAAAGTGGTTGGTAACCTCGACCACGCCGTCAGCACCGCTGTTCATGACCGTCCCGCGCAGAAACTGGTCGGTGGGGTTGCCGGCGTCGCCGAGGCGATCTTCAGGGTCGCCATCGCCGTAGGTCATGCGCACGACTCTGGCGCCGAACTTCGTGTCGTCGCCGTCGAGCTCGTTCCAGATCACAAACGTCACGCGGTTACCGTTGTGCGTCGTGTAGTCGGCCTCGACATTGCTCTGCAGCCCGTTGATGTTCAAGTCCCTGTTCCGGTCGAGGACGCTGTCCTTGAACGCTTCGAATTTCACCTCAGGATGCAGCCAGGTGTCGAACGCCTCCATGGCCGTCAACTGTCCGTCGCGCAAGAACGCCAGGTAAAATCCAGGATGCCCGTCCGGCCCGCGTTTGCTTATGAAAGCAAACTTTCCGACGACGTCCGCCTCGATGATGGCTCTGCACCAATCCGGCAGGTGCACTTGATGCCCACACGCGAAGTCTGGCGCGACGCCGTAGTTGACCGCCTGCCCCGGTTCTTGTGAAAAGCTGGAGAACTGAATCAGGTCAATCGAACTGTTTAGCGGTCCTCCCGCGCTCGCCCCCGTAGGCATGAACGACGTTGTCACGGCGACGCCCAGTTGTTGATCCTGATCGCCGGCGACTATGCCGAGAAACCTCGGATCGATGGCGAAATCAGCAGGACTGCCGCCCGCTGAGATGAGATAGCTCGGTGAGCCGGCGTAGACCTCGTGATTGTCGCAGTTTCGCCCGGTCACCTCAGGGTCGTCCTGCGGCCCGCGGTGAAGCCGCTGGTAAAAGCGGCGATGCCCGTCCGTCACGAACAGATCGTGGATCGAGAGGGGCAGGCGATACTCGCTCAGCGCATCCGCGACCGCGACATGGCCGTTGCTGCCGGCTGTTGAAATGCTCCAGTCTTTCGGCCGATTCGGCGTCCGCGTTTCGTAGGCCCTGGTGTTACCCGCGAGGATCGCGAAGTGCGGGGCCATCGGGTCGGCGCCGACGTTCGTCTCGAGCAGCCCGACGTCCATGTAACCTTTATCTGTCCGGCTCGAATGCTGGCCTTCGTTTCTCCGACGAAACGGGACCATGCGCCGCAAATCGCTCGTCGACACCGCCATGCGCGCCGAGATGTAGTCGAGCACCATGCGCGCGCCGAGGCGCACCTCATGGTCATAGGCGAAGTTGCAGAGATTCAGCAGCGCCTCGCGCACTTCGTTCTGGTAGTTCTTGGCGTTGTATTCCGAGAAGTCGTCCCGGAGGATGTTGCGCAGGAGGGCCAGCATCAATTCGGTGCAACTTGGCGCGTCGTCAGAGCCGTTTCGCCGGTTGTCGTGGTCGGGATGATGGTCGCGCTGGTACAGCAGCTGATTCGTGAGATACCGCGCCGTGTGAATCGTGAGGATGTGATTTTCAGTTTCCCCGATCCTCTTGACGTTCACGATGCCCAGATCGAGAAAGCCGGCTCTGGCCCAGTCGTTCGGCACGGGACCGTTCGTCACGATATCGTCGATATTCACCCGACGCACCCTGCCCCCCGCCAGGAGCACCGTGATCAGATGCTCTCGAGCCGCTTCGCTCAGCTCATCGTAGTAGGCATAGGCCATGTGCAGCAGGTGCATCTGCGACATGTCGTAGTTGCCTTCAGAATGGACCGCCAGGAACGTAAGGCTGTCGTGTACTCCGGGCCCGAATGATCCGCACCAGCCGGAGCTCGCCGCCAGGATCGCTTCGGAGACCATCGGCCGGAGGCGGTCGGCATGAACATCAGGAAAGAAATCCGGATACGCCAGCGCCGCGAGACATTTGGCGGTGGGGATGAAAATGTCGGGCGCCGCGCCGTCAAAGAGTTTCTGCTCCAGCAGCTCTTTATCGCCAGTCTCTGGATTCCCTGACGGAAACACCGACACCCCATTCGCAAATCCAGTGGCCGCACTGACCGTGGCCGCGGCACGAGCGTCGAACCTTCGTGCGGCTTCCGCGACCGTGTACGGGACCTCGGCCTTCGGCTCGTCGAAAGGCGGCAGATGCACACCGACATCTGACAAGTCAATGTGATCGGTGGTGCTGTCGATTTTCCTCGCATCGTGCGCACCGGGTATCGACCTGCGGTAGAGGGGACGAATACTCTGCGCGACGGAAGAGCCCACCGTCTCGAGCGCGTGGATGATGCCGCGCATCGAGGTGTGGTCGTCGGTCACAAAGCGCACGACGCTGCCGACGGCGCGCAGACTCGCGTTCGGCGTGCCGACAAACGCCCCGATTTCTCGTAGTGAGTTCATGTCGCCTGTCCCTATGGCACCGCGGTTGTGACTGCGGCAGCGTTGACCTGATCCACCTATCCCCGTGCTTCCAGCCTGGCAACCCTCGCCATCAGATCAGCGATCTGACCTCGGAGGCCTAGGATCTCTTCCTGCAAGTTCACCTGCGTTCGAAAAATGACTTCGGGAAAGTGCGGGAAGGGTATCTCTGGTGTTGGGGGAAGGGCTGTCCCTGAAATGCCTTTTTCCACCATCTCAAAAGACAGGCCACCCCTCACCACGAGTGCCCCCGCCACCGAAACGCCGCCAGGGTAGTCGTTGTTGAAGTTGATCGTCAGACCGTCACTCTCGTCGTGCACGAGTGCGCGCCGCAGTCTAGGCCCCCCAGGCTTCCGGCGCGCTGGATGATCGAGCGTCAGATCGGAGCCGTGGACGTTCAGGTTGCTGCAGGTCACCTCGATTTGGTCGAAGGTGCCGAATACGATGTCAGACATGTGATTTCACCTCGTTCATGATCTGTGCACACCGAGACTTACGCCGGCTTTGTGGCGACGTTGGTGAACCCCAGGAGCGTCCCATACGGTTTCAGTTGTGCCGTCAGCTCGGCGCGGGTGTCGCCGTCGGTCAGCAGGTCAACCAGATGGTTGTCGCCTTGCGCCTCGTCTGTCGTGGTGGCGAAGACCGTCCACACGTACTGGCTTCGCCCGTCGACTTTCTGATCGCTCTTGAGCAGCACATGTTCCCGGGTCTCGAACAGCCGCGTCGCCAGGTTGATGGACGGGAACACTTCTTCGTGCATGAACTGTTCGAAGCGCGCATCATTCACGCCAGGAAGAATCACGATGGTGGTGAGGCTTTTCGGGAGGGTGGCGATGGTGTTGAATCGCGTTGCCATGAGGCACCTGCCGTTTCTGTCCACAGACGCCTGTCGCGGTGGAGGCGGCGCACGTCAAGCACGCAGTGCGAGTGGACGCCGCCACCGCAGGCTCTCATGTGGCGCTCCCATGAATCGCACTCCTAGAGTACTGGCTCGTACCGAAGTGAAGGGGAGGATGACAGACCCCGCGCGCGGGGTCTGTCCCGTATTGCACACGCGACAGCCAACGAAGGACGCACACCGCATACATCAGGCCGCTTCACGGATCGCCAGGGTCGAAAATCACTGCCGATCATGCCGGGCTGCTCGATGGAGCCGGAGCAGTTCGACGCGATAGCCGAGACGTTCGCAGTTCGCGGATCATCTTGCGCGTGCGCACTCTCTTCGCCTCCACGCTGACGGCTGGGCCGCGTTCTTCGTAGCGAATGCCCTCGTGCAGGATCTTCCAGATCAGACGACAGAGCCGGTGGGCGATGGCACCGATCGCTTGCGCGTGCCCAAGACGTGGGACGAGCCGGCGATACACGATGGCGAAGATCGTGCCCTTCGCTTTCACCGCGGCGTTGGCGGCCTGATTCAGGACGCGTCGCATCTGTCGATTGCCTTTGGGGCAGCGATGACTGTAGTTGACGCCGGCACTCTCCTCATTGCCCGGGCACGCGCCCATCCAGGACGCGAGCTGTTTCGCTGAGGGAAATGTCAGCGGCCTGGCACCGACTTCCGCGATGATCTGCTGCGCGGAATCGACGCCAAGACCGGGTACTTCGGCCAGGCGTTGCACCGCATCGTGGTGGTGCGCAAGCAGCTGCGGCCATCTGCTGATCGAGTTGGGCGAGGTGGTCTTCGATCACGCGCAATTCGTCGAGCGTCAGCTTCACCAGCCGCCGGTAGACACCGGATGAAGATCCGCGCACGCACCGAAGGCGTCGCGCAATTGATCGGGCGTTGCCCGCAAGCGTCGAGTCCGCCAGTGCGGCCAGCGTCGGCCGGATCCGTTTCGCCGTCGCCGACAGCGTTGCAGCATGCGACGCGCACTGGTGCCCAGCAGATCGGACACGACACTCGATATCTTGATGTGCGCTTCCTCGAGGAGCGACTCGAGCCGATTGTGGAGTTGCACGCGGCTGCGCGTGATCTGGTACCTGCGGCGCATCACGGTCCGCCAGAGCCGCTGCTCGGCGTCGGGCACAAAACTGAGGGTCAGTTCCTGCGCGACCAAGCGTTTCACCAGACGCTCCGCGTCGGGAAAGTCTCGTCTTGCGTCCGCCGGCGTCCTCGATTCGATTGCGCTTGTGCAAGATGCAGTGTGCCGGAGACAGGGTTCGCACCGGGCCGCGTCCGGCGCTTGGGTTTGCCAGTGACCGCTCGAGCGCCTCCCACACCGGTCGCCAATACTGCGCGGTCGATTCCATCACTACTTCCTCGACCTCGCGCTCGACGAGCCAGTCAGCAAGCGCGACGCAATTGGACGGGGCTGGTCCCGACCTTCAGCCGTTCAAAGTGGAAGTCACCCTCGACCTCGACGTCGGCCACCGCGACGGCCAACATCTTCTTGTGCACGTCGATTCCCGCGATGCGGTACGGCATCGGTCTCTCCTTCGGGAGAGCGGAGAGCGTGCCTCGTCGCATCACTCAGGGTCGCGAGCTATCGTCGTCCTCTCAAAGAACGAACGACGCTCAATCATTCGGTCAATCACGCACGCTCCGGGTCAAACAGTTGCTCGGCCTCGCTTGCTCCATGGCTAATCCCGACCTCGCCGCTCCCACCGGGCGACATTCTGACGTGCCTCCGATTTTCATAGCCTTTCGCGGGCTGGAGGCCCAGCTGCAACCAGTTGCGGAAATCGTCCAGTGCGGCGAGCCAATTTTTCTTCGCTCAGCAACGACACGGCCGCTTCAACCCACACGTTTCGCACGTTCTAGGAACGGCTACCCGATCGGCCCGATCTCACGCAACCACAGCACGGGCCGGTTCGCCTCGCGTGAGGCGCGCAGGTCCACCTCACACTCCACCATCCAGTCATTGTGCTGTTCGGGGTCGACCAGCACCTGCTGCACACGCCACGTGCGCCCGTCTTCAGACGGATTGACGTGAGTGTGCCGGATGTTTCGCGCCTCGGGATCGAGACGGATGCATTGGTGGTCGATGCGGTAGTCCTCGAGTGCTGATCGCAGTCGCTCCGTCGTCCATGCGCCCGCGTCGGCCTGGACAGGCGGAGGCGCGTCGAGCGCCTCGAGGGCGGCGGCGTGACGGCCGCTGCTCCACGCGCGCAGGAAGGTGAACACGAGCGTCCGGATGGCGGCGGTGAACGCCTTCGCGTCGCGTGTGACATCCGGAGCCATCGTTTCGGCGCCGGGCGCCCTCGGTGCCGCAAGTCCGGCGGCGAGCGGCTGGTAGTGGGGATCGCGCATTCGCTCCCACTCGTCCGCGAGGCTCGAATCGACCTGACTGAGGAGGGTCCGGAGGTACAGCTCCACGTCGGTTACCTCGCTGGTCTTGACACCGTCAGGCACGGTCTGGCTGAGCACCTTGTAGACGCTGTTCAAGTGCCGCAGCAGCAGGCCCTCCGATCGCTGCAACTCGTAGTCGAGCACGTACTCGTCGAAGGAGCGGAAGTTCTCGAACATTTCGCGCGCGATCGACTTGGGGCGGATGTTCTCTTCGCCGACCCACGGATGCGTGTCGGCGAACGCGTTGAACGTCTGGTAGACGAAGTCGCGGAGAGGCTTGGGGTATTCGAGCTTCTCGAGCTCCTCCATGCGCTGCTCGTACTCGACGCCATCGGCCTTCATCTGCGCGACCGCGCGGTCCTTGATGCGATCGAGCTGCCGGCGCAGGATCAACTCGGGGTTCTCAAGGATCGACTCGACCAGCGTCAGCACGTCTAGCGCATACTCCGGCGATTCGGCGTCGAGCTGCGGCAGCGTTTCGATCAGGTACAGCGACAGCGTCTGGTCCATCGAGAAGTCGTCCTGCAGGTCCACGTTGACGCGCAGCCTGGCGCCCTCTTCGGTCCTGGGGACGAACCCCACGACGCCGCGCGCGACGAGCGATCGAAAGAGCTGCCACGCGCGCTTCCGCAGCGCGGCCTTCGCTATGTCCGTTTCGTGACTGTCCCTGAGCAGCCGTTGCATTGCGCGACAACCGTCGCCCTTCCGGCTCAACACGTTGAGCAGCATCCCGTGTGATACCTGGAACCTCGAGACGAGCTGCTCCGGCGGCGCACCGATCAGCCGCTTGAATGTGTTCAGGTCCCAGTTGACGAAGTTGTGCTCAGGAGGCTTGCGCTTGACGATCTTCTTGCCGTCGCGGGCGGCCTTCTCGCTCAGTCGGAGATTCTCGATGACGTGCTCCGGCGCCTGGACGACGACGAAGCCGCGGTCGTCAAAGCCCTTGCGCCCGGCGCGGCCGGCGATCTGGTGGAAGTCGCGGACGCTCAGGTGCGCTGTCTTCTGGCCATCGAACTTGCACAACCGCGTGAAGAGGACTGTGCGAATAGGCACGTTGATGCCGGCGCCGAGCGTGTCCGTTCCGCAGATGACCTTCAGCAGTCCCGCCTGTGCCAGTTGCTCTACGAGTACGCGGTACTTCGGGAGCAGCCCGGCATGATGCAGGCCGATGCCGTGCCTGAGCCACTTGCGAATGTCGCCGCCGTACGGGCTGCTGAATTTGAAGTCGGCAATGCGCGCGGCGATCTCGGCTTTCTGTTCCTTCGTGCAGATCTTGACGCTGGTGAAGTCCTGCGCGCTCTCGGCTGCCTCTGCCTGCGTGAAGTGGACGACGTAGACCGGCGTCTTGCTTTCGTCCACGAGCTTCTCGATCGTGTGCGCGAGCGGGATCTCGGCGTAGGAGTACTCGAGGGGCACGGGGCGATCGCCGGACTTCACCGTGACCGTCGCGCGCCCGTTGAGGCGCGTGATGGCCTCCTCGAAAAATCGCGTGTCACCGAGCGTTGCTGACATCAGCAGGAATCGCGCCTGCGGCATCGTCAGCAGCGGCACCTGCCAGGCGACGCCGCGGTCGCGGTCGGCGTAGTAATGGAATTCGTCCATCACCACGTCGCTGAAGCCGGCGTCGCTCCCGCTGCGCAGTGCGATGTTGGCGAGCACCTCCGCCGTGCAGCAGAGAATCGGCGCATCGCGGTTGACCGAGGCGTCGCCGGTCGAGAGGCCAACTTGATCCGGTCCGAACTCGCGGCAGAGGGCCATCCACTTCTCGTTGACGAGCGCCTTGATCGGGCAGGTGTAGACCGCGCGCTGCCCGCGCGCGAGCGTGGCGAAGAGCATCGCGGAGGCGACGAGCGACTTGCCCGATCCGGTCGGCGTGTTGAGGATGACGTTCTTGCCGTCGAGCAGTTCGAGGATGGCTTCTTCCTGGGCCGGATAGAGGGCGAGGTGTTTGCCGGCGGCGTACTGGAGGAAGCGTTCGAGCAGCACGTCGCTCGACGGGTCCCATTGCGCGTCGGGCAGCAGGTCGGCGAGGGAGACGGACACTACGTTCTGTTGTACCGCGAAACGGGCGCGCGCGTTAGAGAGTGCGTGAGAAAACCGTGGAACGCGTCGGCGCTCCATTGGAAACCCGGGCGACCTGTCCGACCTCGGCATCCTGAGCGGCGACGGCTATATCGACCTCCTCGCGCTCACACCCCAAACAGTGGCGGAAAAAATCGCCAAGCGGCTTCGCTTGAACCAGGGCACGACCGCGCCGAAGGCATCAAGCGCGCGCGTTGATATGGGACAGTACGGTCCTGGGGCGCATGCGGCGCTTGCAGGCGGTCTTGAACGCCTACCCGAACGACTTGATCGGCAGCGGGCGCAGCGGGCCGCCAGCGGCGACCCCGTACTGTCTGAAAACTCTGTCGTGCGATTCCATTGGTGTAGAGTTGGCGGGTGATTCCACTGCAGATGCTGCTCACGGCAATGTCGCGATCGTCGAGACGAGCGCCCACGTGCCGATCAACGGATTTCGAGTTTGTGCGCGAGTGGTCGCAACGGGGAATGCCGTGATCGTCAATGACGCGAGGACGAGTCCAGCACACACGAGTGTGGATTTCGCGGGAATGATCGAAAGCGAGTGTCTGATGTCAGGCCAAGGATCCCGAGCCGCTCATCGCGGGGAAATCGATGTATCCCTTCGGACCAGGGGTATAGAAGGTGGACGCATCGAATGAGGTCAGCGGCGCTCCCACCGCGAATCGCTCAGGCAGATCGGGATTCGACGTGAACGGCTTGCCGAAAACGATGAAGTCGGCGCCGCCCGATTCCAGCATCGCATTGCCGGATCGCTGGTCGAACGCACCGCCGGCGGCGAACGGGCCGGAAAAGAGCGGGCGCAGAATCTCGAAGATATTGGGCAGCGGCGGCGTTCGCAGCACGTGCAGATAGGCGAGTCCCATCGGCGCGATGGCCTTCACTAACGTCGTGTAGGTCTCAATCGGGTCATCGTCGTGGATGTCGTTGAACGGCATCGCTGGGCTGATCTTGATGCCGACGCGGCTGGCATCTCCCGCCGCAGCCGTCATCGCTTCCAGCGCCTCGACGACAAACCGTATGCGGTTGTGCACGCCTCCACCGTAGCCATCGGTGCGCCGATTGCTGCCGGTGGACAGAAACTGCATGGGGAGGTAACCCGACGCGGAGTGCAGTTCGACGCCGTCGAAGCCGGCGGCGAGCGCGTTCGTGGTCGCCTGAGCGTACTGTGCGGTGACACCCGGGATCTCACTCGTGTCGAGCGCGCGCGGCGTGTCCAAGTCCTGCATCCCGAGCGCGTCCGTCCACATCTGGCCAGCGGCACGGACGACCGACGGCGCGACGGGCGGATCGCTGACGTAGCGATTGGCGGAGTGGGCGATGCGGCCGACGTGCATCAATTGCATAAAGATGCGGCCGCGTCGCGCGTGAACGGCGTCGGCGATTCTCTTCCAGGCGGCAATTTGTTCAGGCGTGTCGATCGACGGCGTCCGCGCATAGCCGATTCCAGTCGCGGCTGGCGCGGTGCCCTCGGTGATGATGAGACCGGCCGAGGCGCGTTGGCCGTAGTACTCGATCGCCAGATCCGAAGGCACTCCGCCGGGGAGGGCGCGGCTCCTCGTCATCGGCGCCATGAACATCCGGTTGCGGGTGTCGAATCCATCGATTCGACCGGGCGAGAGCAGATCAACACTCGGCATTCAACGCTCCTGGACCCTATTTCGTGGGTCGTCAACTAGCCTCGGTATCAGGCGATCTATTTCGCTTTTTCTCGGAAGCGTTTGTAGTTGGCTTCCTCGGGCGTGCAGTCCCAGGGGAGAATCTCGCCGCCCGGCAGCCGCTGGTACGGATAGGTGACGACCAGCTTCTCGTAGTACACGGGATCGTGGTGGGTGACGACGACGCGCATGCGATCGCCGTCGGGGATGAAGCGTTCCTCGGTGCGCATCTCGTCTGACTGCACGAGTCCCGGCGCGCCGAGCGTATCGAGGATGCCAGCCCGCTGTCCGATGGTTTCTATCAGAAGGACATCACCTTCGTAGCGCGCGACCGAACGTCCCAGGTGCGGATGGTTGGGGACAGACACGGGTGCCTTCGCGAGCGGCGTGCCCGGCGCAATCGGCACGCGGCGGTGGATGTCCATGAATTCATAGTTGATGCGGACCTCGTTCTTCTGCTGACGCACCTCGATCGGCGGCGATGGAGTGTGCATGACGCGCGTGAAGCTCGCCGGGATGCACTGCATCGCGGGATCGTCCCTGAGGTAGTCGTAGCGCGCGCGCGCTGCCTCGCCCGCCGGCGTGAGCGTCATCTCGATGGTGGCCGATCCGGAAAGGATCCACACGCCGTCCAACTGCGCGCGTTTGTCCTGCGCGTCCGCTCCCGAGACCCCGCAGACGAGGAGCGCGAGAACCATTTTCCTCATCGCTGCTCTCTCGGCTGACTCTGTGGTGCGGAGCTCTCGGATGACGGCCTCGTCGGCTCGCACTCGACGAACTGTCCCTTGGCAATGGCTTGCCGAAACGCCTCGAAGCCGCAATCACGCAAGACGCTCTTGTCCGGAAGCACCGCAGTACGGAAATACGCGAGGTTATCCAGACGCCGGCTCGGGCTGGCGGTGATCGTCACCATGTCACCGACGCGCAGCAGCTGGAACGGTACTTTGCGACGGACGAGCGCGTTGCGGTCGGACCATTCGATGAACCACTCCTTCACAGTTCCGTCGCGCTGGGTGACCTTGAGCGTGACCTGCGAGTGCGGGTTTCGAATGTCGACATCAGTGATGCGGCCGGTGAGCGTGAGCACCTGCGAGCTGTCGAAGTTCACTGAGACCGAGTGATGAGCAGCCGTGGAGACCCCACCGCATAAGAGCGCGATCACGCCGGCGGCGCAAAGCGTCTTTGCCATGCCGTAATGTCTCATAACTGGATCGCTGTTCGCGAGGAACGCCAAGACGCGTCCGAGCCAATGATCCAACCATTTGCTCGCGCGAGCCAATGCTGTAGCGCCAGAGTCGAGTTGTTGCTGCAACCGCGTCTCGCTGGGTGTTGAACAGGACGTCGACAAACTGCTGGAGTCCACGCGTCAAGTCCTGCAAAGGGCTAGGTCCACCGCTCGATACACTTGGCCCCTCCCGCCGGCGCCGAGCGCGGCGCCGATCTCATAGGCTCCGAGACGTGTGCCGGGGGGCAACGCCATTGGCCGCGCAGATTTTGCCACACGGCGCTCGCGCGGGTGTAGGCTACCGCCGGGAGGAATCGCCATGCAGAACCGACCGGTCGTCGGCCGCCGCAATCTACGGATGGCCACCATCCTTCTGCTGGTGCTCGCGCTCGGTGTCGCTTACACCTTCCTCGAACGCCGGACCTGGGCCCAGGCGCAGGAGGCACCGCGCTTCGAAGTGGACCCGTTCTGGCCGAAGGCACTTCCCAATCACTGGGTACTGGGCCAGGCGATCGGCGTCTGGGTGGACGAACAGGACGTGGTGTGGATCGTTCATCGCGGATCGGCAACGCTCGCTGACAACGAGAAGGGGCTCGAGCTGAAAAACGCAGAATGCTGCGCAGCCGCGCCGCCCATCCTGGCGTTCGATGCCTCGGGGAACCTGGTGCGCTCCTGGGGCGGGCCGGGGGCCGGCTACGATTGGCCATCCGGCAACCATGGCATCTTCGTGGACCACCAGGGCAGCGTGTGGATTGGCGGCAACGGACCGGGCGATTCGCACGTGGTGAAGTTCACCAAGGACGGGAAGTTCATGATGCAGGCCGGCAAGCCCGACGCGCGCCGCGGGCCGGCCAACGCCCAGGGGCAGCCCACCTATGTCGGCAACAGCCACGACCAGGTGAGCTTCGGCCGCATCGCCAAGATCTTCGTGGACCCGCGCACCAATGAGGCCTACCTCGCCGACGGGTATTTGAACAAGCGCGTCGCCGTGATCGACGGCGCCAGCGGGAAGCTGAAGCGCTACTGGGGCGCCTACGGAGAGAAGCCCAACGACGGCAACCTGGGACCGTACGACCCGAACGCACCACCGATGAAGCAGTTCCTGAACCCCGTGCACTGCGTGATGCTGTCGAAGGACGGCCTGCTCTACGTGTGCGATCGCAACGGCGACCGGATCCAGGTCTTCAAGCCGGATGGTACCTTCGTAAAGGAGCAGTTCATCGCCAAGGGCACGAAGGCGTCGGGCTCGGCGTGGGACGTGGCCTTCTCGCCCGACCCGCAGCAGCGCTTCCTGTACGTCACCGACGGGATGAACAATCGTGTGCACATCCTGCGGCGCGACACGCTGGAGGAGCTGACGACGTTCGGCGACGGCGGGCGCCAGCCCGGCCAGTTCTTCGGCGTGCACAGCATCGCCGTGGACTCGAAGGGCAACATCTACACGACGGAAACTTGGGAGGGCAAGCGGCTACAGAAGTTCGTCTTCAAGGGCCTCGGCCGTGTGCCGGCACCGCACCAGGGCACGCTGTGGCCTCAGTCCGGGCGGCAGTAGAGGAATGTCATGACGAGCAGACGGGCATTCCTGCAAGCCATCGCCGCCACCGGCGCGGCGTCGCTGGCTCCTTCTTCCGGCCTGTTCGGCCAGGAGCGCGTGGTGAAGCTGAACGTGCGCGGCGGCGCCATCGACGTTCACCATCATTTCGTGCCGCCCGGCGGCACCACCAATCGGCCGTGGTCCCCAGAGATGTCGCTCGAGCAGATGGACAAGTTCGGCATCGGCGTCGCGATCCTGTCGATGACCCAGAACGGCGATCTGCTATACAACGGCACCGAAAAGGGCCGCGCCGCCGTGCGTGCCGGCAACGAATACGGCGCCAGGCTGATGCAGCAGCACCCGACGAAGTTCGGGCTGATGGGCGGCATCCCGATGCCCGACCTCGAGGGCTCGCTGAAAGAAGTCGCCTATGCCTACGACACGTTGAAGGTCGATGCCATCGCCATCTACACCAACGACAACAAGGGGCGGTGGCCGGGCGACCCCTATTTCGAGCCGCTGTGGCAGGAGCTGAACCGGCGCAATGCCATCGTCTACATGCATCCGCTGGCGCCGACGTGCTGCGGCACTCTGCAGTACGGCCCGGCGGCGTCGATGCTGGAATACGACTTCGACGTCACCCGCGGCGTCGCCAGCATCGTCGTCAACGGCGTGATGTTCCGCTACACCAACATCCGGTTCATCACCGTGCACTCCGGCGGCACGGTGCCGATGCTGGCCGGGCGCATGAACGACCGGCTTCCACGCGGTTCCGAAAAATACCTGCCGAACGGCCTGTACGCCGAGCTGCGCAAGTGGTACTACGACATCGCGCACGCCAGCTTCCCCTGGCCATATGCGGCGATGAAGGCGTTCATGCCGGAGTCGCAGATCCTGTTCGGCACCGACTACGCGCCCGAACCGATAGAGTCGACCGTCGATCAGCTGCCGGGCCTGAAGCTGCCTCGCCCGTTCGAACAGATGATGCTCCGGGGCAACGCCGAACGCCTGTTCCCGCGCTTCAAGCTAACGTAGCCGGCTGTGCTCCGCAGATATTCCGCGCGCTGTGCCTCGCCAATACTGCGTCCGGAAAAATTCGTTGACGTTGGCGCGGTAGCTGGCCATTCTACGCGCGATGCGTCACGTCGTCCGGATGGTCGTTGCGATCCGGTGCGCCCTGTCGACGCGTCGAGACCTGCTGCTCGAGATCCTTGCCCTCCGCCACCAACTGCACATACTCGTTCGTTCGAATCGCCGCTTTCGCCCATCTGACCGTCTGCTCTGGCTGGTGTGGCGACAGTTGTGGCCTCGGTGGAGAGACGCACTGGTGCTGGTCCAGCCGGCCACGGTCGATCGGTGGCATCGCGAGGGGTTCCATCGATGCTGGCGCCGCCGCTCGCGACGTCCTGGCAGACCACGCATCGATTCAGAATGTCGAGGTTTGATTCGGCGCGTGGCCGCCGAAAACTGTCTCTGGGGCGCTCCGCGAATCCATGGCGAGTGACTCAAGCTCGGGATCGTCGTCTCAGAACGCACGGTGTCGCGGTATCTGCCATGCCGACTACGGGCGCCGTCACAGACGTGGCGTACCGTCCTCGCGAATCACCTCGGTCAGTTCACGTTCATTTCGCCCGAGACGTCATTGTGCGCGCCAGGCGATGATGACGTCGGCGCCGGATCCAGCCTGACGTTTCGCCACACCCCGTTGTCGTGCGATGCGCGGTGCGCCTCTCATCAATGCGCGCCGACAAGCGTCCCTCGCTTCAACGGACCTTACCTGGCAAGCATCTCGTTCAGGCTCACCTTCACGACGGGATCAGCATCCGAACCAGCGGCGGCCGGGGCCCGCCGACGCACGGACGTTTCGGCCGACCCACGGGTATGCACAGAGAGTCGATTGGTGCTCCTGCACGGGATCGCTGCGCGACGAACGACGGTGTCAGACGATTGACCGCGCGGGCGGCGGCTCGCTTTCGTGGTCAACGTCGTCGGCAGACGAACCATCTTCGTTCGGGCGCGGTGTGCACCTCCGCGTGGGTGGTTCACCGCAGTCGGAATATTGGCGAGGCACAGCCGAAGCGCGAGGATCTCCAGATGCAGCACCGCCCGCGAACGAATCAAGAACTGAAGCGAATGCAGCAGGGAAGTGACGACGGACACGATGAGTTGAGCCTATTCGGAATGGCCTGCAACCTCAATCGTCGCAAGGCGTACAGCGTTTCTGGTAGCCACAACACCGGCCCCATCGAGCATTGTCGCTCGCGCCTCCTGAGCCAAGACGTTCACCGGTTGCGTCGGCGGCCGGCGAGGTTCGTGTTCACCGTCGCGACCGTCTCGGTGGTGTGATTCACGAGTACGTCTTGGCGGCGTGATCACGTTTTCGCACCCTTCAGGCGCAGGCGCCGTCTGACGATCGCAGGGACTCGTAATGGCCAGGCCGCGCCGCTGTCTCCCGTGTAGGTCACAATCCGCGATCGACCAGCGGCGCTGGCCGATAGGGTGAGCCGGAGAGGAGGATGCCGCGGGCGATCGCAACGGCTCCCAGTGCGGTCAGCAAGATGCCTGCGACCGACGAGTACCGACCAGAGCCAGACCCGCCCCGTGAATCCGGCCAGCCAGGTTCCATCACCAAGGGCAATTGGAAGAAACATCGCGTTCGGAAGCAAAACGAAACCAAGTGAGCCCAAGAAAAGCAGCCCCTTCGGCCGCTGCGCGTGCATTCCAATCCCTGCGAGGCACAACGACGTTCCGAAGGCCAGCAGGACGATGAACGGAAGCTCGGCGAAGGCCACTCGTGCCTGCCCCGGCTCGAAAGCCAGCGCCGCGACCACAGCAATGCTTCCCGCCAGATAGGTCAGCGAACAGGAACCGATCAACGCGAGGACGAGCTTGCCGCCGGATATCGGCAGGCACCGCAGTGTTCGCAGCCCCGATCGCCATGACACGAACCAGACCCACACGACCGCGTAGGTCGTGAGCACCATCCAACGGAGCCGGAACGGATATGAAAAGAACTGATCAAGAGGCGGGAGCACAGCAATCGCCGTCAGAAAGCCGAGATTCAGAAGAAAGACTGATCCGAACGCGAAGGTTGATCCCCGAAAAGAGAGCGGGATGAGGCTCGCATTCCGCCCGGCCGGCCGCGAAAGGCTCACCCGTACATCGCGGCTGGAGGCTGGCGGCGCCGACCGAAGCAGACCGAACGTCGCGTGGAGTTTGGGAGACAGCAGCACGCACGAACCAGCTGCGCCGACGGCGGTCGACACGATCAGCAGAGACTCCACCGCAAGCGGACCGAGTCTGGTCGCCACCCACAACCACGCGAAGTACCAGATCAGAGGAAAGATCAGATAGCCAAGTAAGCCAGTGAGCAGCCTGCTGGTTTTCGTCAGTCCGCCTGTCGCCGCGAGATGGCACGACCAAACAACGCTCATCGCGGAGCCGAGCGTGCAGGCAATAGCAGTCGGCGCGAGCCTGTCGAACAGCGTCCGATCGAAACCGCCAAGGCCGAGGCCGATGTGCAGCAGTATGACGAGCGCGCTGACGAGTGCGCCGATGATCAGCCCCGGCATGCCGGCCCCCAGCACGAGAGCCCGAGCCAGTTGATCGCGCCGCACCGGAAGGATGCGGACAACAGCGGCGGGCCTGGATCGAGAATTGGTCAGCGTGCTGAGCAACCCAAAACTGGCGGCAGCGAACACAGGAAACGTCGCGATGAACAACCGCGCGAACAGCCTTCCGGGATCACCCGCCGGCTGAACGCGAAGCGGACCAAGCGATGATCCCAGCATTGCCGCCGCAACGGCTACCGCGGCCAAAACGGGTATCTGCCGCCAGGAGCGCTCGACCTGATCACGCAGAAGCCGCCACATCACTTCTTCCTTTGACGAGGCCGATGAAGAGATCTTCCAGCGTCACGGGCGACGCGCCGATCTCGCTCGCTCCGCGCACCTTCACCTGCTCGAGCGCGGGACCTTCGATGTCCATCAGCACGCGCCACCGGTTCGCCGCGCGTTCCTGGACGAAGAGGCCGGCGATGCCGGCAGGCGTGAACGCGTCGCGGGCGAGAAAGTCGACAACCCGGTAGCGCGATACCAGGTCGGTCGTCGCACCTTCTACCAGCAGCTTCCCGTCGACCATGATGCCCACGTGATCGGCAAACCGCTCGATGTCGCCGAGAGCATGCGAGGCGATGAGCACCGTTCGCTCTTCGTTCTCGACCGCCGCGAGCAGCTCGGCGAAGATCTGCTGTTTCGAGACGACATCGAGCCCGACTGTCGGCTCGTCGAGCAGCAGAAGGCTAGGCCGGTGCGAGAGCGCGACGATCAGTCCGAGCTTGATTCGGGCCCCGAACGAGAGATTCGCGGTTTTTTCGTTCCCGCCGACCTGCAGAGACTCCAGCAGGTTCCGGCAATACTCGTCATCCCAGTCTGGATAGAAGCCGCGGTGGAATCGCAGGACGTGGCTAACGGTCCGCCACGGTTGGTAATTCAGTTCCGGACTGACGTAACCGATTCTCTGCTTAAGTGCGGCTTCGTCGCGCACGTGATCCAGTCCGAGGATGCGTATCGTCCCGGCGTCGTTCCGGCCCATCCCCAGCATCAGCTCGATGGTCGTGGTCTTGCCGACGCCGTTGGGGCCGATCAGCCCGTAAATCGCCCCCTTCGGGACGGTGAGATCGAGCGGACCGAGCGTGAAATGTCTAAACGACTTCTGCAGGCCGCGGATCGAGATGGCTGGCTCGCTCATCGACCGTCTCCTTCACTGCGAACGAGCTTGCGAACCAGCGTGAGCAGTTCCTGGGTGCCAAGCCCGGCTTCGCGCGCCTCGCGGAGGCTTTCGCGCAGCAGCTCCTCTGCGCGGCTTCGCTTCACCTCGCGACTCCGTTCGGCGCCCTGTTCGGCGACATAGGTTCCCAGTCCCTGTTTGCTGTAGATGATGTGCTGGCTCTCGAGCTCCTCGTAGGCACGCTTCACCGTGATGATGCTGACCATCAGTTCTTTCGCCAGCGCCCGGAAGGATGGCAGGGGCAAACCCGGCCGAAGCCGTCCCTCGCTGATTTCCCGCTTCAACCCGTCGACGATCTGCTGATACAGCGGCGCCAGCGCGGCGGGGGAGACGGGCGGAATGATGATCCTGGTCCGGCTCATGTCACTGTACATATTAACTATACACAGTTATTATCGGGTCCGGCACAACTACGAGGCTGACGCCCAGCAGTCCGGCACGCTCAACCGCCGCTGGAGGCGGCTTCAGTGTTTCGATTGACGCGAGATCGGACGCAGCGCCAGACGCGGCTTGGGCGCGCGGCGCGCGGTTGCCGTGTCGGCGGGACGTCGCAGCGTCGAGACGCCAACCACGCCAGCTTCGAAGATCTGGTGGCTTTCGCGATCGTTGAAGATGTACGGTCCGTGGTCGATCCACAGAACCGGCGAGCCGTCCGGCGCGGTGGTTACTTGCTGTCTCGCGGTTTCCGCCGCGGCCCCTGAAAGGAGCACTTGCCCGCGCTGCGCCAGGCCTGCCACGCGGACCGCGGTGTCGAGGGCGACGCTCTCGAATTGTGGCCCCGGCGCACCAGACCCGGCGCTCCCTAGGCTCATTTCGGCCGCGTGGATCCCAATCGCCAGCTCGAGGCTGTCCTCGGACTGGAGCTTTCCCCACTCGGTCTGGCAGACCAGGGCGCACCGCAATGCATCCGACGGGAGATCGAACGTGGCGGAGAAGCCTTCCGGTGTCCGGTCGCCTTCGCGTCCCTGATAGCGGTTCACCATCTCACGAGCGTTTGCGTCGCTTCGCGCCAGCAGGCGTGACGTCGCGGCTATGCCGATACGCTGTGTCACGACGGCAAGGTTGAGAATCCGTCCGACCAGAATTGCCCTGAAATCGGCGGTGCTGGAGATCTCGGGCCCGGCAGGGGTTCCGCTGGGATCCATCGCCTCTTCCAGTTCCAGCCGCGCATCGCCGATGTCGCGCAGCCGCCGTCGCGGATCCTTCCGCAGGCAGCGGCTCAACACCCGCCGGAAAGACCGAGGCAGCGAGTCGGGCAGCATCGTCCAATCGGGCTCATCCTTGAGTACACGCGCGAGCGTGTCGGACAGCGTTTCTGCAGCGAACGCGGGGACGCCGGTCAGGGTTTCGTACAAGCAGCATCCATACGCCCAGATGTCCGCCCGTTTGTCGACCGGGTGACCTCGCGCCTGCTCTGGGCTCATGTATGCGGCGGTGCCGAGGATGATCCCCAGCTGCGTGAGCGCCGGACTGGTCATTGTTGGCGACAGCGTCACGCTGGCCGACGCCATATCGCCGATCACGGCTTTCGCCAGCCCGAAGTCGAGCACCTTCACCGTGCCGTCAGTCCGTACCTTGATGTTCGCCGGCTTCAGATCGCGATGGATGATTCCCTGTTCGTGCGCGGCCTCGAGCGCCTCGGCGATCTGCTTCGCAATCGGCAGCGCCTCGTCGATTGGGATCTCACCTTGAGCGATGCGGTCGGCAAGAGTGGGCCCCTCGACGAGCTCCATCACGAGAGCCGTTATGCCAGCGCTCCTCTCT
The DNA here is from genome assembly GCA_963772955.1 of uncultured Acidobacteriota bacterium. Classification (GTDB taxonomy): domain Bacteria; phylum Acidobacteriota; class Vicinamibacteria; order Vicinamibacterales; family UBA2999; genus Gp6-AA40. The sequence goes on from CAVYZF010000006.1 coordinate 127,189, forward strand.
AGGCCGTAAATGGCCGCGATATGGGGATGGTTCAGTGATGCGAGCGTCTTGGCTTCACGGTCGAACCGGGCGAGGCGTTCGGGGTCAGATGCGACCGCCTCGGGCAGCACCTTGATCGCCACGTCGCGATCCAGATTTGTGTCGCGGGCGCGATACACCTCGCCCATGCCGCCGGCCCCAAGGGGAGAGAGGATTTCGTACGGGCCAAGTCTGGCGCCGAGAGTAAGGGGCAAAGGAGACTGCCCGTGGATTATACGGGCGGATGGCAGCGCAGACGGGATTACTCCTGACTGACGGCGCAGGGACTTCTGATCCGCGACGGAAGTCACTACGCGGCTTCCCGTGGGTAAGCACCCTGAGTGGTCTTAGGGTGGTAGGCTCGGCGCTGTGCTGCTGACATCGCCGTCACATGGACACGCGTCTCTGCGTTGGCCGCGGCTTGGGCGGTCGGCCTCGTAAACAGCCGATTCGTGTAGATGGTTTACCAGAGCCTTGCGGATCTCGTTCTCCTCCTTCACGTCGTGTTCATCGTGTTCGTGCTGCTCGGCGGCTTCCTTGCGTTCCGCTGGCACTGGGTGCCGATGGCTCATTTGCCAGCGGCGGCCTGGGGCGTGGCCGTCGAATTGTTCGGTTGGGTCTGTCCGCTGACTCCTCTCGAGAGCGCGCTCCGCCGCGCCGGTGGTGGCACGGGCTACTCGGCGGGTTTCATTGAGCAGTACATCGTCCCTCTCGTGTACCCGACCGAGCTGACGCGCAACCTTCAACTGGTTCTGGGAGCCATCGTGGTTGTCGTGAATGTCGTCGTCTACGTCCTCATCCTGCGTCGGCAAAGGAGACGAACCGACAGGTGAGCGCCGCCTTCTCGTCCATCGCCGTCGGATGTTGCAATCGGCGTGGCAGAAGGGGCGAGGAAAGATTGAACGACCTGGCCTTGAGAAACCAAAACGAGAAGATCCACACCTTTTGCACACTGTGCGACGGTGAATCCGGTATAACGGACCATACAGACCCGTAATAGTACTCATGCGATGAAATTCGATGGCAGGAGTCAGGCGCATTTCCGCGATTGAATGAGCGGAGGGCACAACGTCGTGAAGTGCCGTGTTCCCGCTGATATCGACTGACCTACGTAGGAACGGCCGACGCGCCTGGTGGCGCCGGGCCGTCTGCCGATGACGCCGGTTGCGACGGTCGTCTCATCGCCCGTCGGATTGGAGGGTCGATGCGCAAACAGGTGCTGGCGGCGGCATTCGTCGTGGTGGCGCAGGCGATTCCCGCCGCCGCGCCGCCGCCCATCACTGAGCTGGAACGCCAGCGCCTCGTCGCCCACATGCAGATGACGGCGAGCTGGCTCGAAGACGAAGTTTCCCGCGTGTCGGCGGCGCAAGCGGCGTTTCGCCCGTCCGCCACCTCCTGGACGATCCTCGAGGTGCTCGATCATCTTGTGGTGGTCGGTCCGATCTACTGGCAGGATTTGCAGGACGCCAAGCCGGTGGCCGACCGCGCCGGCATGATGAACGACATCGACGTGCTCTGGTACGGCATCGATCGGACCTTCCGCGAAACGGCGCTCAAGACCGAGGAGCCGTCGCGAAAGCTGCGGGACGTGCAGAGTGGGTTAACGGCGTATCGCACGCAGCACGCGACGCTGCTGGAGTACGTGCGGACCACGAAGGACGATCTTCGCAGCCGCCTGGTGGAGCGACAGAACTGCGATGGATATCAGTGGGCGCTGCTGATTTCGACGCACGAGCAGCGCCACATCATGCAGATCCGCGAAATCAAGGCGCACCCAAAGTATCCGAAAGGCTGAGCGGCGCCCGACACGTTTACGTCGTGACCCCGGCTTCCAGGTACCTCGTAGCTCGCACCTCATCGCCCTGTTCTGTCCCTTTCGACGAGACGTTCAATTCGGTTCGCGGCCTCGCTCCAGTGCCTGATCAGGACCCCTGAAGCCTCGCGCCCTTATGAGTACAGAACTTGGGCATCGAGAAGATGGACGAGGAAAACGAGAGTGATCCCAAGAGCCATCGGGATCAGAATTGGATCAGGAATCTCTCTGAGCCACGAAAACGCCCGAGATTTCGGGCCGTCTCGATTCTTGGTGCGGAAGGGGGGGACTCGAACCCCCACGGTATTGCTACCGCCAGCCCCTCAAGCTGATCGAGATCGCACGCTGACCTGATCTGACGCGAATATTCCTGACGGGTCTTTGGCAGGAGCGTGCTGGAGCGCACGCCAGCGACGAATCTATTCGCACAGATTCGCACACACAGCGCGCTAGACTTCCGTCTGCATTGAGAGCCTCTTAAGACTTGGACAAGCCCACACGTCGATATCAACGTCAAGCCCGCTACCTCGAGGATCCTGAATATCCGGTCGGGACTGTTTTGGTCGGCACGGGTTCAACGCAGGATGATCACATGGAGTTGCGCATGAAGATAGTTTTGGTCCTCACCGCAATCCTGGCTCTGTCGGGCTTGGCGCCGTCCGTCACGGTCGCGCAGCACGGTATGCCGGGCGGCACGCCGATGACGTTCTTCGTTACCAGCGAGCCCATCGGCGACGGCGGCAATCTCGGTGGGTTGGCCGGCGCAGATGCGCACTGTCAGAAACTCGCCAGCGGTGTCGGTGCGGGCGATCGGACGTGGCGCGCCTACCTCAGCGCGCAGGCTCGCTCCGGTCAGCCGGCCGTCAACGCACGAGATCGGATCGGGACCGGACCTTGGTACAACTTCGAGGGCGTGATGATCGCCCGCGACCTCGCCCACTTGCATGGTGACACGATCGAGCTCGCGCGGATGGGTAACAACCTGACGAAGCGTACGGGGCTCACGGAGAAGGGCCAGATCGTCCCGGGGCTCAACGATTACCAGGTTCCTCGAGATAGCGATTGGGAGTACACGAAGACGACGCCCTATACCAACCGACACGAGATGCTGACCGGTTCGCAGCTCGACGGCCGGGCGTTTCCGCCAGGCGTCGACTACACATGCAACAACTGGACGAGCAATAGTGACCCCGCTCCCGGACAGGCGCAAGGCGGGCTGGAAGCGGCCCCGGGCAGGCCGAATGCTCAAATCGGATTCCCCGATCGCAACGGCGGCAACAACGGCTCGTGGAATTCATCCCATGGCACGACTGGCTGCAGTCAGACCGCGCTGAACAGGACACATGGCGTCGGCATGTTCTACTGCTTCGCGACCAACTGAGAAGGCTCATGATGAAGAACACGGTCCTATGGATATCCCTCGGCTCCCTCGTCGTGTCGAGCGCGGCGGTCGCACAAGACCGGAGAATGCCGACTTCGGATCGCGTCCCTTCGAGCCTGATGACGTTCTTCGTGACCAGTGAGCCTATCGGAGACGGAGGAAACCTGGGTGGGTTGGCCGGTGCCGATGCGCACTGCCAGGCGCTTGCCACCAACGTTGGCGCAGGTGGTAAAACGTGGCGCGCGTACCTAAGCACTCAGGCCCGGCCCGGTCAGCCGGCCGTCAACGCACGAGACCGTATCGGAACGGGTCCCTGGTTCAATTCGAAGGAGAGGCTCCCGGACTATCTGGGCCGCCGGCTCTACCGACCGATCATCCAGTCCGAAATACACGGAGACACTCTGGATGAAGCGCGCCGCGGCAGCAACCTGACAAAAGAATTCGCACTGACCGAAAAGGGCGAACTCGTCAACGGCATTGGTGACCCCTTGCCGAACCGCCACGACATCCTGACCGGCTCGCAACCGGATGGACGCGCCTTTACCGACGCGTCAGACCATACGTGCAACAACTGGACGAGCAACGGCGCAGGCTCCGCTCAGGTCGGTCATTCCGATCGCGTGGGCAATGGGAATCAGTCGTGGAACTCGTCGCATGCCACGACCGGCTGCAGTCAGAGGGATCTTGTCAGCTGGGGCGGTGTCGGGTTGTTCTACTGCTTCGCAGTGAATTAGCGACAGGTCCAGATCGCGCTGAACCCGCACCGGGCCGTATTGTCCCAAAACTGGATCCGCGAATTAGCTGAACTCTGCGGCGACTTTGACGCAGCCGACGTACCGCATCCTGCTGTCAGTGCCGATGGTGAACTCCACCTGACGGGTCGCGAATCTGGAATGCTTGCCGCACGACGGGAGAGACTATCAAGGAACCGACGCGCCGACCGACGCCGCACGGGCTCGCTGCGGTGCCTCACCCGGTGGGGTCTCAAGATAGGTGCGTGGCCGCGAACTCGAGACCAATTCGAGACCATTACCGCCCAAACACCAGGTAAGTAGGGGACCTTGCAACGACCAGAAGGCAAGGAAAACCACCACCATGACCTGGTTTACGAAATCTGCAAAACCTCCATCCCCGGTTCAAATCCGGGCGGCGCCTCCAAATTCCAGTGGGTCCATTCCGGTTGGATGGGTGACTGTAAGTTCCTAGGACGCCGGTGACGAACTCGCTCTCAAACTCAGGTGCGCCACCCTTGTGGAACGCCGAGCGCTTTCGGTCCTGACTCGCATCTGCCTGCGCGACGCAACCGACTCGACTAACGAGCGCGCGGCGCGTAGTTGCTGAACAAGTAATCGAGTAGTCCGTTGCGATCTTCGTCTCTCACCCTGGCGCCCCAGCCGATCATCTTGTTGATTTCACCGTCCCACTGGGCGCGCGTGAGGTGTTGCTGCCGGATGACATCCTCGTCATGGCAGGCGAGGCACGCATTCTTGAACGCGTCGGGTTGTGCGACGCTGGCGGCGCCGGGCTGCACCCGCGGGGGCATGTCCGACAGCTCCGCCACCACGTTGACACCTACGCGAGGTATGACGTTCCACCCATAGCCGGAAGGATTCCACTCCTGGTCGAACGGCTGAGTGTTGCCGGCCGCGTCGCGCGCCCGGGTCAGGATCGTGTCATACGCCTCGCGGGGCGGCGTCCATGTGTATGCCCACTGCCGCCACCCGAATCGCGTCCGCTGGTCGCGTCGCAAGGTGGCCGGCTTCCAGGTACGCCCGCCATCGACGCTCACCTCGATTGCCGTCACTGGCCCCGCATCACCACTCCAGGCAACGCCGCGAATTGTCACTGGTGTTCCGACCACCACGTGTGCCCCGTCCAGCGGTGCGGCGATCACGCTCTTGACGCGAAGGCTGGTCACTGGCTGCATTTGATCGGGCGAGATGATCGTCCCCGGTGCCACCGGCTTTCCCGGGTGCCGATACGCGCGTGCCATCCAGAACCCGTCGTGCGGTCTGTCGAGAACAGAAATCGATGTGACCCATTTCATCCAGCAGTCGCCTGCCCAGCCTGGTGCCACGACGCGAAGCGGGAAGCCGTGCTTCATCGGAAGCGTCTGACCGTTCATCTCATAGGCGAGAAGTGTGGAGGCATCGAGCGCTTTCGTGATCGGAATCGAACGCTGGAAATCCGGCATCGAGCCAGGTGGAACATCGGCGCCGTTGAAGAGGACCTCTCGCGCAGACTCCTTCACGCCGGCCCGCCTGAGGACGTCGGCCAACCTCACGCCGCGCCAGCGCCCATTGCCGACGGCTCCATTGGCCCACTGCAGGCCGGGCATCGAGGGCTCGTAGAAGCCGCGCCCGTTGCCGGCACACTCGAGGACGCTCACGAGCTCGGAGGCCGGTAGTCGTCTCACGTCGTCCATGGTCAGCGTGAGCGTTGTGGCGACTTCACCGTCGATCGTCAGTCGCCACTCATTCAGATCGACGCGCGGCGCGGGCACGTGCGTGCGGACGAAGAAACGCTCGATCGGCGTGATGTAGTCCGAGAAGCCGGACAGCGGCATCTCGAGATCCTCAGGACGAACCGAGCGAACCACCATGTCGCGCTGAACGCGATCGGTGACCGGCTGGAGGAGGGCGCCACTAAGCAAGAGGAAGAAGTGCCTGCGGGGAAGCTCCATGGCTTTGTCCAGGTGATTTGCCGAAGGCCTGATGCCTTCGCCGTACAAGGTGGTGACCTAAAAGGCCTGGCGCGCCGTTGGTGAGAGCGGCCAAGAAACAGCGATACCTACCCAGAGCGCAGGACTAGAATACGACCGGTTCGCCCTGAACTTGAAAACCATTGTTGGTGTGTTCGGAGTCGCTGCGGTCGCCACGGTCTGCGACGCTATTTGGTACACCTATGGCGTCCCGCACACGATCGTGGCTGGGCTCGTGCACGGGGCACTGCTGCTCACAGCCGTCGGGGCCGTGCTCGGCGCTGCGAGTGGCCGCGTTCTCAAGGGACTTCCCATAGGTGCGCTCGCGGGTATTGGCGCGGCCGCCAGCTACTACGTGCTCGTCGCGGTCGTGGATCGGCGCACCTACGGGTCGGCAATTCCGGCGGCGTGGGTCATCATGTGGTTGATCCTCGCCGCGTTCGAAGGATGGTGGCTCCGCGCGCCACGTCGGCGGACGTGGACGGCCATTGCCGGACGAGGTGTTGCCGCCGCCGTCACCGGCGGAGTGGCCTTCTACCTCGTCATGAACATCCTCTGGGGCCCTCCATCCGCTGGTGGCCGCAACTACGCCCTGCAGTTCTTTGCGTGGGCGTTCGCATGGGCGCCGGGGTTGTTCGCCCTGACGACGCACCGTGACTTCACGCGACGTGGAAGCGGTCTGTAACGCAGTTCACGGAACGCGATGCGCTCGCCCGCAACTGCTGGCCCGCGCCGGAAGTTACCGCAAATGTCAACACGGAGGAGCTCGGCAACCTGGGCCTGAGTCAGGCCGAAGAGAACGCGATCCTTGTCTTCATGGGGACGCTGTCTGATGGCTACGCCCCCGCGATGGCAGGTGGTCCGTAGTAGGCAGCAAACCTTGTCACTCAATCAGAAATAGGCGAACCCGTGAACAAGCACGCTGCCAGCCCTTCAGAAATGAGTGAGCTCCTTAGAATCGGCCAACTCGCCGAACGCGCCGGCGTGAGCGCCGATACCATTCGCCACGACGACCGCTTGGGGCTGCTGCCCAGGACCTCGCGCAGCTCCGGAGGATACCGCCTCTTCCCGGTATCAGTCGTCCAACGCGTTGTACTGATCCGTCACGCGGTGCGTGTGGGATTCTCGCTCCGCCAGCTGGTCACCTTTCTCCGGGCCCGTGAGGCCGGCGTTGCGCCGTGTCATGACGTCCGCGCCACCGCCGCGCAGATCCTCGATGCTGTCGACATGCAGATTGCCGATTTGACGGCAAGACGCGACGCGTTGCGCGCGATGCTGAAGGACTGGGATCATCGCCTCGCCGAAACACCGCAGAACCGGCCGGCCCATTTGCTCGATGCGCTCACCGTCGACGCTGCTGGTGCCGTGCGACAGAAGGGCGCCAATCTCAAACGTCGCCGCTGAACGCGCCGTGCCGACTTGACCTTGGAACCGATTCCAGGGTTTACGATGGTGGTATGACTGTGAGGATCCCGACTCTGCTCGGTCTGGCGTCTGCGCTCGGCGCTGTACTCCTGGCGTCGCCGGCCGGCGCCCAGCATTCGACGAGGCCTGCGGGAATGAGCCATGAAGAACACATGGCTCAGATGAAGAAGCAGGCTGACCACTTTGCGCACCGATTCGACAACCCCGACGAGTTGGCGAAGACGTTTGACGATCCCGCGCGCGATGAATGGCAGATGCCGTCACGAGTCATCGACGCGCTGCACATCGCACCAGGCGAAGTCATTGCGGACATCGGGGCCGGCACTGGTTACTTCACAGTCCGCCTCGCCAGAGCCGCCGCGAAACCGAAGGTGTACGCCGTGGACATCGAGCCGTCGATGATTGAGCACCTGCGGCACCGCTTCACCGTCGAGGGAGTGACCAACGCGATTGCCGTTCAGGCGGCGCCAGACGCAACGAACCTTCCCGAGCCGGTGGACCTTGTCCTGATCGTCGATACGTACCATCACATCCCGAATCGAGTCGCGTACTTCACAAGATTGAAGTCGAGCCTGAAGCGAGGCGCCAGGCTCGCGATTGTGGATTTCAGGAAGGATGCCCCCGCGGGCCCTCCGGAGGAGTTCCGGTTCACTGCCGATCAAATCAGTGCCGAGCTCGCGACAGCCGGTTATACCCTGCAGACGACGAACGACTTCCTGCCGCGGCAATTATTTCTGGTCTTCAGGGTGAACTGATTTGCGATGGTCTCGCTTCACGTGCAGGTGGATGTTGGCGTGCGCGTTCGCGCTTGCAGCATCTTCAGCATTGGCCGCTAGCCCCAGGCAAGACGCGACGAATATTGCGCGTGAGCTGATGAGCCCGTACTGTCAGGGTTTACTGCTCGCGAACTGTCAGTCGTCCGGGGCCCACGATCTTCGCGCCGAGATCCGGAGCCGCCTCGAAGCGGGGGAGACGCGTCACGACATCGTCGATGATCTTGCTGCACGATACGGCGCCAGCATTCGTGCCGAGCCCACGATGGACGGCGTGGGCGCACTCGCGTGGGTCCTTCCCGGCGCGCTTGGCATCGCCTCATTTCTCCTGCTGACGCGATGGCTTCGCAACTCCGCGTGGCGGGTGCGTATTCCCGAACGGGGTGAGGCGACCACCATTGAAGAGGACCCGCTAATGGCCAGAGTCGATCAAGAACTCCTCGCCGTGGATTGAGTCGGCGAGCGCCTCGCGAAAACCACTCGTCACCCAAGTCCCCTGACGAAATGGAGTAGGCTGGGCCGCCATGCAATACGTCAAACTGTATTCCGACGAAAACGGTGACAGCCATTTTGCCGAAGCTGCTCTCGCGCTCGACGAAATCGACTACCGGCCCCCGGCGCCGGCTGTGTTCGTCTCGCACGCCTTCCAATCTGGTTTCCTCCAGTTCATCAGGCTGCCGGGCGGCTGGACCGGTGAGGCGATTAATCCGCCCGAGCGGCAGTTTCTGATCTTTCTGGACGGCCATCTCGAGGTGACAGCCAGCGACGGTGAGAAACGGTCATTCGGGCCAGGCGACCGCGTGCTAATGGAAGACGTCCATGGCAAGGGCCACCGTAGCCACGTACGCGGTGCGCACGACTGTCTGGCTGCCATCGTCCCGATCGCTTGAGGTCGGTCACCGGGCGCGCCGTCCCCCTTGGCGTGTTTCTCTCAGTGGAGTCCGCTTCGGCAGTGTGGCGACGTGGTGGGATGCGGTGCTACCGCTTGAGGGACTTGTAGTACTGCTCAATCGGAGGGAACGGTCCGAAGCGGTGCTGCTCGATCGGAAAGTCGTCAGCATACGGCCCGTATGGGCCGTCGATCGGCTTCGTCGATCGGTCGGGGTAATCGCGATCGAGGTCGGCCATCTGCGGGCGGGGCTTCGAGTTGATGTAGGCGGCCACGTCGAATGCCTGATCGTCGGTCAGGTCGGCCTCCCCAAGCGGCATCTTCGCCTTGATGAATCTGGCGGCCGTCAGCACGCGGTGCATGCCAGCGCCGTCGTTGAAACTGTCGGAACCCCAGAGCGGCGGAAAAACGTAGCCGTCAGCTCGAGTGGGCGTCGCCTGCAAGCCGGCGCCGTCGGCGCCGTGACAAATAGCGCACCGCTCGCCGAACACGTGCTGGCCGGCCTTCAGATCGGCCGCGCGCGATGGCGTCTTGAACGCGGTGGTCTCGTCCACCTTGCGCTGGCCTTCACCCATCGCGGCATAGACGTCGCCAAGCGATGTGACGTAGGCAACCATCGCGACCATCTCCGGGCTGTCGCGCGGCAGTTCGCGCCCGTTCATGCTGCGCGTCATGCAACCGTTGATGCGGTCCACAAGATCGCGCACGCCGCCGTCGCGACCGGAGAAGCGCGGATACACCGCCGCCGATTGGAGCAGCGAGAGCGTGCCCGGCTCGGTGCCGCCACCGAGGTGGCACGACGCGCACGCCATCCGAATCCCCGTCTGACGCCTGGCGGGATCATCATGGTCCGGGCCCATGAGCCGCGATGTGTCGGTGAGCAGCCGCCGCCCGTACTCCTCGGTCGCGATCGCGGCCGCCGCAGCTGACGGCCCCTCTTCGCCGCCGCGCGAAATGGCCAGCGTCGCGCCGACGGTTGCCGCCCCGATGAGGCCGCACACCATGATCGCAATCGCCAGACCGCGCCGATCAGATACGCCACCAGGACTCACGCGATCACCTTCTGCCTGCCGTCCGATCATATCGCGGTGTCTCGCCCTGAAAGCGATGCTTCGGCTGCTCCAGCCACACGCGAACGTCCGGCCGCAGCAGCCAGACGAGCACGAACGCTGCGCCGAACGCAATGGACCCGAGCACGATGACGTCCGCCATCAGCGTCTTCCCTCGGCCTCGAAGAACCGGCGCACGTACGCCGCCACCGCAACGATCGCTCGCCGCCGGCACCAGCGATGCGGCTCCGGGACCATCGCCGTTCCCGCGTGGGCCGTGGCAGCTCGCACAGTTGGCTGCATAGAGCGCGCGGCCGCGGCGTTCTTCCGGAGCCAGCAGTTGGATCGACGCAAGGATGCCGAAGGCAACCGAGATGAACAGCGTCGCCAGGGCGGCCAGACCGTGAGCGTAGACGAGCCCGGTCTCGACGTTGGGGACCGCCCCCTCGTCGCTCATCATCGGACGACCGTTGCGCGCTACCCGGCGGTGAGCATCGTGTAGGCCCGCTCCTGCGCGCGGTTGACCGCCACCACGCCGGCCGCCACCATGTGGCCGTTCGGGAGGATGTTGGCGACGAGTTCCTTGTAGATCGCCGGCTGGGTCGACTTGACTGCCGTGGCGATGACTCCGGCGATACGGTTGGTCGCCATGTCGCAGATCCCGAAGTGCGCGCCGCGATTGGCGAGGGCCGTTGCCGTGACGCCAAGGTTGGTCATCGCCGGACCGAACTCGCGCGAGTCGAGCGGGTTGACGGTCGGCGGCTGATTCGTCTTCGGGTCAGTGATCTTCCCCAGGTTCGCGAGCACCGATCCGTACTTCGCCCAGATGGCGTCGTTGTAGGCAAACGTCGTCGCCTCGTGGCGCAGCACGACGATCACGGCGACGTCGCTGTCGGCGAGTTGATAACCATTGCGGTTGGCGGCGAAGATGTTGTTCGCGTAGAAGACACCAGTTCCTGCGGCGGCAGCAGCGGCACAGTCGATGACCGTGCGGTGCTTCCCCGGCAGTGTGTCCATCCACTCGTCCTGCGCATGGTGCGCCGGCTGGAAGGGTTGAGCGCCGGCCGCTGACTGCGCCTGAGCCGATGTCGGCCGGAGCGCGAACGCGGCCAACGCTGCCCCGAACCCTGACAGCATCGAGCGGCGCCCCTGGTTATTGTTCATGGTCTTCCTCCGTAGGTCCGTCACTATACCAAGGCGGGAGCCGCCCTCGATCGCAGTTCGAGCCCACGACCTTAACCGCATATACTGAACGAAGCAGAGAGATCGAAGGGTGCAGCGGGCTTCCGCTGCAGGCAACTGGATGGTCGGGCCGCCATCCTCATGGTCGTTGCGAGACCAGGAGGATGCGAGTTGGCAGGTTCAGTTTGCGGATTGTCCGCGCGGCCCTTCACATGTCTCGAAGCCACCGCACGCGTCGTTGTCACGGGGCAGCCTGAACACGTCTCAAGGGGTCGCGCGAATCTCGTCGCGCTCGACGCTTGCCCTCGCTCCCATCCTGCCGGCAATGAAGAGTGCCGGACATCTCGCCACGCCACTCACTACGCAGCTGACCGATGGTCTCCCGGAGCTGGCTGCGTTCCGGAGGCGAGATGCTATTGAAGATTGCGTTCGTTCTACTCATCGCCTGGCTGTTCGGCGTCTTTGGGCTGTACAGAATCGGAGATCTCGTGAACGTACTCCTGCTGGTCGGCTTGCTGCTCTTGCTGTTGGGAACGCTCAAGGCTCGCGACGCTGCCGCAGCTCGTGGCAGCGATGCCGGCTCAGGCAAATCATGACTCGGTCTACGTCCATCAGCTTCTGCGGCTCCGTGCTCCGATGAGCGGCGACACGACCGCGATCACTGCGATTCCGAGGGCGCTGGAGAGTTACCCATCGGGAGCAGATCAGACGCTCGCAGCCGATCTCGTCATGCGTGTGCAGATCGAGCCGTTCAACCTCGTCGCCACGATCGTGTTCGTCCTGGCGATTCTCCACACGTTTGCGGCGGCCCGCTTCGCGCGTCTTGCGCACCGGGTGCAGCACCGGCACGACGAGGAGGCGCGCACACACGGCCTGCCGGCGACGCCGAGTCTGCGCGCGGAGGCGCTTCACTTCCTCGGGGAAGTCGAAGTGGTCTTTGGCTTGTGGGCGGTGGTGCTCGTCGTCGCGACCACGGCGTACGCCGGCTGGGAGGCGGCCCGGCACTACGTCAGCGAAACGGTCAACTACACGGAACCCCTGTTCGTCGTCGTCATCATGGCGCTCGCGTCGACACGGCCGGTCATCGGGTTCGCTGAGTCGGCCCTCCGCCGTGTGGCGGCTGCTGGTGGCGGGACACCGGCGGCGTGGTGGGCGGCGATTCTGACGATAGGCCCGGTGCTGGGCTCGTTCATCACCGAGCCGGCCGCGATGACGATTTGCGCGCTGCTGCTCGCACGGCAGTTCTTTGACTTGCAGCCTTCGACACGACTGAAGTACGCGACGCTAGGAGTGTTGTTCGTCAACGTCTCGATTGGTGGGACGTTGACACAGTTCGCGGCACCGCCGGTGCTGATGGTGGCGCGCCCGTGGGGGTGGGACATCCCGTTCATGGTCGCGAATTTCGGTTGGCGCGCCGTCACCGCGATCGTCGTATCGACAGCGGTTTACTTCATCTTGTTCCGCAAGGAATTGGGAAGTCTCGCAGCCCGAGCGCCGGTTCCAGAGGTGGAGCAACCCGACGACGACACGGCTGGGGCTACGCTGCTGCCAGTGCCGCCATGGGTGGTTGCGGTACACCTCGCGTTCATGGCGTGGACCGTTTTCAACGCACACGACCCTGCGTTGTTCCTAGGCGGCTTTCTATTCTTCCTTGGCTTTGCTCGCGCCACTGCGCCGTATCAGAGCCGGATCGAATTGAAGACGCCGCTACTCGTGGGTTTCTTTCTCGCCGGGTTGGTGATCCATGGGGGCCTGCAAGGGTGGTGGATTGCGCCGGTGCTCGGCCGGCTTCCAGAAGGTCCATTGTTCCTGGGGGCGACGGCCTTGACTGCGGTCAACGACAATGCGCTCATCACCTATCTGGCGACACTCGTACCGAATCTGGGCGACGGACTGAAGCTCGCGGTCGTTCAAGGAGCGGTGGTTGGCGGAGGACTGACGGTGATCGCGAATGCTCCGAATCCAGCCGGCCAGGCGCTGCTGGGTCGCTTCTTTGATCGGGCGATTCTACCAATCGGATTGCTCGCAGGAGCACTCCTGCCGACAGTCATTGCCGCGATCGTGTTTCGTCTGTTGTGACCAGCACGTCGATCGTCGCTCAGCATGACGAGCGAGGAGATCGAGAGGTCGCCCGTACATCAAAAATCGATCTGCACGTTCAGACGCACGTAGCGCGCGGGCAGAATCGCAGTCGGCGTGAGCCAGATGCTCCCTCGCGTCGCTGTCGGCGCAGAGTAGCCTTGGTTGTAGGCGGTGACCACGTCTGTGTTCAACAGGTTGTAGACGTCCATGCCGATCTGCGCACGCGTCCCTCGGAGGCGGAGGATCTTCGCGATGCGCAGGTCCATGTTGTTCTGCCGCGCGCCGTAAAGCGTCCCCGGTTCAATCAGATTGACGGTGACGTTCCCTGACGAGAGGTTGCGGCCGAGCGACGGGAACGCAATGGGGCTCGTCACGACGTAGTTGGCCGAGAGCTGCGGGCCCGGGTCGCTCCGCCATGTCGCACTGACGTTCACATCGATCTTGGGCACGATGTAAGTGGCCAGGCCACGGAACGAGGTCTGGAATGGTTCCTCGACGCGGCACCACGGGTTGGCCAACGCGCCGGTCGACGTGGTCACCCTCGTCGTCTGCACGGCCTGAGTGCTCTGCCAGCTGTAGGTTTCCGGCAACGCCGCTCGCACCGCGCAATTGTCGATCGCCCGGCGGCCTGAGCTTGTGCCGCCCTGCACGGTGAGACCATTGCGCAGCCGTGCGTTGGCGCTGACGTCGACGCCGTGCCAGTTCTCGGTCATCTCTCCATAGTTCGAGGAGAGCTGCGAGTACAGATCTTCCTGACCGACCTTGCCCGGCACCAGGTTGTACAGTCCGGTCACAGTGCCGCCACCGCCGCCTGGCAGCTGCGGATCCGCCGGTATCGGGACGCTAAACGGGGTGTAGTCGGACGCTTCCGTGAGACGGTTGTTGGCAGTGTAGAAGTTGCCGAACCAGCGACGGAAGTAGCCCACGGTCAGCCCGACGCGAGGCACCAATTCCTGCTGCACCGACACACCCATCTCCCAGTTGTAAGTGCGTTTGCCCCAGCCGTGAATGAGGTCGGAATCGAAACTCTTCGTGAAGACCTCCTTGCCGAAGTTCTGGTTGTCCATGCGGCCGCATTCGGCGTTTGCATCTGCGCTCACGAGGTCGCAGTCGGGCACGAAGTTTCCGCGGCGTGGATCGCCAACTGGATAGAACGAGTCGTTCCATGTCCGCGTCGTCTGGGGCGTCGTGCGGATCAGCGGGTTGAGGTCGAGGTCGCTGTTGCTCGCGGTGAGCGCGGTCAGATACTTGCCGACGTTCACCTTGATTGCGGTCTTGCCGTTGCCGAAAAGATCGTACGCGGCGCCGACACGCGGCGTGATGTCCTTCCAGTGGATCTCGTCGGTCGTTCCTGCCGCATAGAAGATGCGTGTCGGCATCAACTGATAGCCGGGGCCGCCGACACCCGCGTCTGGGTAGCCGGTGCCGATGCCGTCGTAGCGCATCCCGCCCTGGAGCGTCAGTCGCGCACGCGTATACGTGTCTTGGGCGAAGAACGAGGTCATGAGGATGTTGCGCTGGTACTTCACCGTTCCCGGGAAGATGGCGGTCTGAGTGAGCAGATTCGGGACGCCGTTGTTGAACCGGTACTGAATGAACGGCGTGAAGTTGAAATAGCTCTGACTCGGGTGACTCACGTTGCCCTGGTATCCGATCTTCACGCTGTGCGAACCCGGAATGTACGAAGCGGACACCCGCATCTGCGCGATCGTGCCGATCTGATGGTTCTCGAACCCCTGTTGGAGCGGCTGGTGGAGGCGATAGACGAGGTTAGGGATCCCGCCGAATTGCGGACACAGCGTTGCGTTCGAGCACTGTTCCACAACCGAGATCATCGTATTGGGGTTCGAGCCGTCGATGCGCGGTGACGAATTGGCGTACTTGGCGAAGTAGTCGGCCCAACCCGCTTCGAAGAGGAGACGGTTCGTCAAGGGCGAGGCCCACGAGGCCGTCTGAACAAAGCCCGGCGTGTAGAGCGTCAGACCCACCGCCTCCGGCGTTCGAGTGGCCTGGCCACCGCCTTCAGCGTTACGCCTGCTGTACTGCTGGGAGTGGCTCAGACTGAGCTTGTTGCGCGGCGAGATCTGCCAGGTGACGCGTGCGATGGCGTTGCGATCGACGTTGTCGTTGTAGGCGAGACGGCTCGTGTCGAAGTCGACGGTCCACTTCGTGGGATCGCCCGCGTTCCTGTTGAAGAACATGCCGGGAACCGTGTTCTCGGCGCCGACTTCGCGGTAGGTGAGATAGAACCAGAGTTTGTCGCGTACGATGCGCCCGCCGCCCATCGGGTTGACCTCGTAGACCTTCCTGAGCTCCTGCGGCGACCGCAGCCCGGCGTCCTTCAGGGCTTGTGTGTAGTTGCTGCCCTGCATGCCGCCGCTCGCGCCCGACGTGAAGAACGTGCCACTGAACGTGTTACCGCCGTCGCGCGGGATGACGTTCAGCACGGCGCCTCCGGTCTCGGCCTCGCCCAAGCCACCAGACGTCGTCAAGACCACTTCCTGTGAGCCTGCGACGTTGGAGATGGCCGCGTTCGAGTTGGCGCCGGCCCATCCCGTGTTGATGCCGTCGTGCAGGGTTCGGGAGTCAGACGCGCGCGCACCATGGATGAAGCCGGCCATACCACCGCCTCCGCCCGTGATGCCGCCGGAGTCGCCACTGCTACTCATCCCCGGCACCAAAGACTGAATGCCGGTGGCGGCTCGCGACGACGGGATCGCCGACAACACTTCCCTGTCGATGATGTTCTGTACTCGCGTGCTCTGGACGTCGACGGTCGGCGATTCGCCCGTGACCGTCACGGTCTCCTCGAGGGCGCCGATTCGCAACTCGGTACTGACGGTTGCCACGAAGTCGCCGCTCAGCGCGATGCCTTCGCGTTTCACTGTGTTGAACCCAGGTAGCGTGAACGTCACGGAGTAGGTGCCGGGACGAAGATCGACGATGCGATACTGGCCGGTGGCGTCGCTAACGACTGAGCGCGTGCGTTCGATCAGGACGGGACTTGCCGCTTCTACCGTGACACCCGGCAGCACTGCGCCGGAGGTATCCCGGACAACACCTGTGATAGCGGCTTGCGCGAGCGCTGCCGCGGGGAGTGCAAACAGCATGACCAAAGCCCCGGCCGAACACCTGGAGAGTCTCCACATTTGCGTGTCTCCTGATGAGCGTGGTGGTACATCTTCGACTCAGCCGAATATCCGCCCGTTTGGGCGCGTCGCGACTGTCTGTGGTGTGTCAACGGGGCGGAACGCTATAGGGGAAGGAGCCTGCTGCCCATCCCTGAGAGGCTGTATTTCCGCGGCAAGGGGTCTGCTGTTTTTCGCCGCCTATTGCCGGTAGGTCCGGCTCGCGACTTATCGCGTAGGTTGCGGCGGGCGCGGCGCCGCCGGAACACTCTCGCGAAGTGCGACTCTCCACGAGAGGGGGATTGAGACAGGGTTGTAGCAGATCTTGTCATCACACGCCTGGTATTCCAGGGTGCCGTCGAGGACCAGCTCGCTCTTTCCCGCGAGCGCCTTTCTCGCCTCCGCTGTCGCATCCGGGACGACGTCCATCACCAGCGTGAACGGTCTCTGGTAGACCGGCACCCGTTCATTCAACGGCTTGAAGTAATAGACCTCGGAAGCCGGATACTGCACTGGCATCGTTCGCACATGTAGCTGCGGTTTGATATTCAGGGTGATGACACGGTAACCGGTCGCACCAGGAGCATAGACGTGCATGCTCCGCCTGGGTCTCACCTCGACTGCCAGGGAAAACCGCGTGCCCAGCGACGCGCTCGGATCGCTTGGGTATGCCTTCAGATCGAGATGCTCGGTCGATGCTTGTATCGCGTCAACGAGCGCTCCGGCCCCGCCGACACGCAACATGATGCTGGAAACAGTATGCCGCTCCCAGTAATAGTCTTCGAAGAAACGTGCGGTCACCCGCCCTTGCCGGTCGAGCATGAACGTGCCCGGAAACGGGATGCCGCGAAATCGCTCTGACGCCTGCGTCACGGTGACATACCGTTGCAGGTCGGCCAGCACCGCTGGATCCTTCCCGTTCGGACCGAGCGCTTCCTCAATGACGGTGTTCAGGATCCCGTATCGCCTGATCGTGGCCGAGCCAACGTCGGACAGCAGCGGGTAGGTGATCCCCTGTCGTTTCGAGAAGTCGGCCAGAATCTGCGGCGAGTCGTAGCTGATCACTGCCAGCCCGATTCCGTTCTTCCGCAGCTCGTCCACGCGACCTCGCAGCTCCACGAGCTGCGTGCGGCAGAACGGTCACCAATCAGCCGAGCGGACGAACACCAGCATCGCGCCACGGCGGCCCATGATCGATTGAAGGGACTGGGATTTGCCGGTCTGGTCGAGCAGCGTGAAATCAGGCACGCGTTCGCCAACCTGAGGGCCGAGCCTGGTCACGTCTACTCGCGTGCGGTTCCCCTGGGTCTGGACCTGCACTGCGAACAGGACTACGAGCAGCGGAAGAAGCATGAGGCGTCGCATGCGACGCCCGGGTGCGGACCTCATTGCAAATAACATTATCGCACCGCTAGTGCCGGCTGTTCGTGGCGAAGTTCTTGTCGATGATCCCCACGATGATGACGATGAAGCCAAGGACTCGGAGCAGATATTCATAGCCGCTCGTCTCGTCGACGACGACGGGGATCGAGGAGGCGAGCTGGTTCAACGCGAACAGCCAGAACGCTATGGCGAAATGTGCGAACAGGCGATCGCCCGTTCGTTTCCAAAAACGAAGGAAGTGGACACCAGCGATCGCGTATGAAGACAGGAGCGCACCCGAGAGCAACTCGATCATGGGGCTCCCTTACTCCGCGTCCCAAATGAAACCGTACAGGAGAAACATCATCCCGATCAGTGCTGGAATCAGCCGCATCAGTCGGAGATCGATCGTCGGATACACGACGAGGTCGATAAACAGCGCGACCTGGTTCACCGTCAGCCCGACAAAACAGATTCCACTCCACATCAGCAGACGGACGCGGCGCTGCACATATCCTCGAAGCAACAAGACCGCGCACACCGCGCTCGAGAGCATCGCGACCACATAGAGCGCGACTTTTACATCCGTCACAGGTCAGTCCTTTCGCAGCCTGAACGAGTCGGCAAAGGACTGGATCTTACTGTCGGCGATACGGTACAGGACGCGGATCAGCGTCACCGGCCGTTCGTTGTACGCGTGCGCCAACTCACCGATGGCGCGCTCGAGTTCCGCCGACTGCGGGTCGTATCTGAAGCGTCCCTTCGCCTCTGTGACGAGGCGATGAGCCGCAAACATCCCGGTGTACTCCCTGACAGCGGGAACGGTGATGACTGCCGGTCGCATACAGACGACGACTTCTTCAGTGCTGAAATCGCGATCCGGGTGCGAGGCAAAGAACAGGAGCACTTCGGCCGCCTGAAGGGTCGGAACGCACGATTGAATGAGCTCCAGCAGACTCTGGGGAAAGGGAAGATCGCCTGCCATTACTCCGTGTTCATTTGATGAGTCCCTTGCGGACGGCGTACAACACGATCTCGGCGGTGTTGTGAAGGTTCAACTTCTGCATGAGATTCGCCCGATGTGTTTCCACGGTGGACAGACCGAGATCCAAGAGCGTGGCTACTTCCTTGTTCGACCGCCCTTCGGCGAGGAGATGCAGGACCTCCTTCTCGCGATCGGTGAGCAGGTGGTACGAATCACTCAACCCGCGTTTCTGCAGCGTGCGAACGTAATCCTCGACGAGCAGCGTCGTGATGGCTGCGCTGAAGTAGTTCCGGCCGGCGGCCACGGCGCGGAGGGCGGGCAGCAGGTCCTCGTCAGTCGCGTCTTTCAGGAGGTACGCGCGGACACCAGCCGCGAGCGCGCGAATGACATACGACTCGTCGGCATGCATGCTCAGGATGATGACACCAGGCGGCCGATCGAGCTTCTGCGCCCGAGCCGCGACTTCGATGCCGTTCATCATCGGCATGCCGATGTCGACGATCAGCAGATCCGGGCGATGCTCCTCGAGGAGCCGAATCGCCTCGAGCCCGTCAGCGGCCTCGGCGACAACCGACAGTCCTGCCTCCTCGACGAGGCCGCGCAGGCCTCGTCGAACGATGCCGTGGTCGTCAGCCAGCAACACTCGCAAGGGAGGCCTCCGTCCGTTCGACTGGCAGGGGCAGGTGGAGCGCGAGCGCCGTACCAGCGCCGGCGGGGCTGTCCACGGTCATCACGCCATTCAGTTCTTTGACGCGTTCATCGATCCCACGCAGACCGAGCCCGACCTGTCGACGTGCCGGATCGAAGCCGATTCCGTCATCGATCACGGACACCTCCAGTTGATTGCCGGACCCAGTCACCGTGATTCGAATGTGTCCGGCATGCGCGTGCCGCACGCAATTCGTCAGCGCTTCCTGAATCGATCGATAGACACACGTGCGATAACGGTCGGGCAGCGCATTGAGGTCACCTGAGACGATCAAGTCGACGTCCACACCATACCGCTGGGTGAAATCGCGGACTTGCCACTCGAGAGCCGGCTGCAGGCCAAGATCATCGAGCATGCTGGGCCGGAGGCCTAACGCTAAGTCGCGGACGGTTCGGAACAACTGATCGACAAGGAGTCGGCATTCGGTGATGCCTCCTCCATCGGCGCGCACACTCGCGGCTGGTATCGTCCGTTCGATCCGGCCGAGCTCCATCCGCAGCGCTGTCAGCACCTGCCCGACATGGTCGTGAAGCTCGCGGGACAGGTTCTTCCGTTCGTCTTCCTGTGTGGCGACCAGCCGCTGCGACAGCAAGCGCATCTGCCGCTCGGCGTCCTCGGCAATGGCCCGTTGATCGTCGGACCGCTTCTCCAGCAGACGGAGCCGCGTCACGGCGATGAGAGCCACCACGATTCCGAGCAGCAGGGTCTGCCACAACAGCCGCCGCAGCTCGGCGCCAAACGCCTCCTGCCGGCGCGCAACCTCGGCACGCTGCGATTCGAGATTGGCATTGTTCAACGCCTCGATATCCTGTGCGATGTCGAGAATCGCCTCTCTTCGCGGCACCACTTCCCGTCGGAGAAAGCTCGCGCTTCGAAAGATCTTTTCATTGCTTGTCCAATCGAACAATGGCTCGAACGTCTGCCAATAGCCGTCGAGCTGTGTTTCGAGATTGGCAATTCGTTCCCAATGTGCGGCATCGAGCCGGCGGAGTTCGGCCAGGGTTGCGACATTCGTTCGACGGAACTCGGCCAGACGGTCGCGATACTCGGGCGCGTGGTCGCGCGCGACATCGAGGAGATAGTCACGGACAAAGATGCCCGAGAGGTTCACATCGGAGCGAAGACTTCGGAGCTTCGCGTCCATATTGTGATGGTAGGTGTTCAAGCGATCGAGTTGCGAGTAAATGTCCTGCGCTTTTCGTGACAGCGTCAGCATCGACACCACGATCAAGAGCAGAAGACTTCCAAGTCCGATCGCCGCAACAGGCCAGGTCCTGAAACGCACGCTCACCTCCAACACGTTCCGCGACACACGCAGCCGTTCGTAGCGTAACCCCTGATGCCGGCCACTCACATCCGGTCAAGGGGGGAGACCTTCACCCAACGAAGCCACAACGGCACGGTTGGGCTCCCGGACAAGAGCGTCGGACGTCCCCGATCAACCGGATGGTGCGTAGCGGAGCAAGGTTGTTAACTCTCTGACGTGCACAGGTACCGAAGCGAAACAGGCGAGTCGCGGCGCAGCAAGCCGATGCCCGCTGAGTGGACCCCTCACATCCTCCGCTCCTGGCTCGACTCACTCCATGGCCTCCAGTCGGTCATAGTGCTCGCTAACCGTGGGCCGTACCAGCACCCTCAGTCTGGGAGCGGGCCCGTCGCCCGTGGATCTGGTGGGCTCGTCACGGCACTGGAGCCGCTGATGCAGGCCTGCAATGGAGTGTGGGTCGCACACGGCACCGGACCCACGAAACGGATCGTGCTGGATGGCCGTGCTGGGCTGAAGGTGCCACCCGCCATCTCTCGCTTTCGGCTGCGGAATGTCTGGTTGTCGGCTCGTGAAGAAGAGGGGTACTACTACGGGTTCTCCAACGAAGGGTTGTGGCCGCTGTGCCACCGGACCCCGGTGAGGCCCGTCTTTCGCTTTGACGACTTTCGTTCGTATAAGAGAGTCAACGCGCGATTCGTCGACGCGGTCTGCGAAGAAGCAGACACGGATTCGCCTGTCGTGTTCGTACAGGACTATCACTTTGCGCTGGCGCCGCGCATGATTCGGACGCAGGTGCCACACGCACGCATCGTGGCCTTCTGGCACATCCCGTTTCCAAGCCCACGCGAGTGGGCGATGTGTCCCTGGGCGCGGCCGCTGCTCGAGGGCCTCCTTGGCAGTTCCATCGTTGGATTTCAAACGCGTGACGATTGCCTGAACTTCATGCATGCGTGCGAGTATCTGTTGCACGCGCACATCGCGCCAGGTGAGAACGCCGTCCTATACGAAGGCCGTCGCACGTTGGTGCGGGCATATCCGGTGTCGGTCGAGTGGCCAAGCCAATGGGCACTCCAGTCGCCTCCTGTCGAGCGTTGCGGCGCAGCAGTCCGCTCTCGATTTGGGCTGCCGGAGCACACTCGCTTGATCGTCGGCGTCGATCGACTGGATTACACCAAGGGGATCAACGAGAAGTGCCTGGCCCTCGAGCGGTTGCTCACGTTACGACCGGAATTTCGGGAACGCGTCGTCCTGCTGCAGATTGCCGAACCCAGCAGAGCGTGTCTTCCCGCCTATCGAGAGTGCCGATCCCAGATCATCGCCACCGTCGATCGAATCAACCTTCGCTTCGGAACGAGTGACTACCGTCCCATCATTCTCCTTGAACAGCACCACGAACCAGCGGACGTATTCGAGCTCCTGCGAGCCGGCGACGTGTGTTACGTCGGTAGTCTTCACGACGGCATGAACCTGGTCGCGAAAGAATTTGTCAGCGCACGCGACGACGAGCGCGGCGTCCTGATACTCAGTAAGTTCGCAGGTGCGGCGCGCGAATTGACGACGGCGTTGCATGTGAATCCGTTCTATGTGGATAGCTGCGCAACGGCGATTGCCGATGCGTTGAACATGCCTGCCGAGGAACAAGTGACCCGCATGCGGACGATGCGGGAAGTCGTCGAGCAGTTCAATGCCTATCGATGGACAGCCGACATTCTGACCGATGCGTCGCGGCTGCGCGACGATTCGATTCCCGTCCCAGACTCGCTGACTCCGGCCGCGTCGGACGAGCGCCCACCTGTTGAACGCTCTTCCATCGCGTAAAGACGTCGTCCTACTGCGCCGGCGATGCGTCGACGGCGATGGACCCCGTTGCCATTGAGAGATTCTGGGCAAACGCTCCTCGGTAGAGCTCATAGAGAGCCTGACGCTCCTCAGGGTAGGCGTCATAGAGCGTCTTCATGATCGTGTAGTCGGCTCCACTCACGACCGGATGAACGATGTGCACATACGCAACGTTGCCATCCGGTAGCGGCTTGGAGATCCGCATTACCTTCCAGCCGGCAGCCTGCTGGCGTCGTTGAGGATCTTCCGACTTCAGGAGCGCCTGGTGCAGCCTTTTCATGATCTGCTCGAAGTCGGCAGTCTTGTCCGGCTTGATCGCCACTGTCCACAGGGCCGTGTCGCCGTCGAATGTCAGCTTCTGATGAGCGGCGGGGGACTGGGCAGCCATATTGGCGACCCACGCGGGAGCAGCGATGCATGTCATCAGGAGCACTATCGCCGTTGCCGATCGTGTTGTCAGTAGAGTCACAGTAAGCCTCCAAGTCGTCAATACAGCACCATAACCCGCGGGTGCCGCCTCCGCGTATCCCCCAAGGTCGGTATTTCATGGCATGGCGAGTCTGTAGGCAGTGGCGACGCTGTCGCCGGAAGGCAGCTTCCGCGTTAGGATGCACGTGTGATGCGGAAGTGGTCCGGTGAAGGGTTGACGATCCGAGCCGCGCTACTCGCGGGCTTCGGCTTGATGCTGGGACTGTGGTTCTTCGCCGGCTACCAGGTCACGTTGCGGATGCAGGCGGCGCAACGCGACGGTGTCGCGGCGAGTGTCCGCTATCAGCAGGCGCAGGAGATGTTGGCTGCGGTGCGAACCCAGGTCCTCGTCGCGTCAGTGCTGGTACGCGATGCCCTGCTCAATCCAGGGGCGCGCTCAGTCGAATCCGATCGACAGGAAATTCAGCGAGTCTACGAAGCGATCGACCGCCAACTCGCCAGCTACGTCCCCTTCGTCGGCTCGCCTTCCGAGCGCGAGCGTATCGGGCGTCTTCGCGACGAGATCCGCGAATTCCGTCACGCAACGGACGAAGTACTTGCGACCGACAGCACAGGATGGCCCCGCAACGCGGGGGCGTTGATGCGACGGTTCATGCCGAGGCGAGAGGCCGCCATTCGGATATCCGAGGAAGTGCAGGCGCTGAACCGCGCGGCGTTCATCGGGCAACAGCGAACCGTCACCGCGATGCAGTCCGACATGCAGCGGCAAGTCTGGACCGTGTTCGGATTAGCCCTGGCCATCAGCCTGGCGATCGGATGGCTCGCATTCCAGCACAGCGCGCGCCTCGAGCGGCGGCTCACCGAACAACGCGCGCGCGAGGAGCAGATTGCGATCGATTTGCAACGATTGTCCGCTCGACAGGTGCACGCCCAGGAGGAGGAGCAGCGGCGGATTGCGCGCGAACTCCACGACGAGGTCGGACAGATGCTGAGCGCCGTCAAGATGGAGCTGGCTGTCGCTGCACGAAAGGTCGAGCGGACGGGCGGGGGCACCAATCTGTTGTCTGACGCGCAGTCCAGCGTCGACATCGCCCTGCGCAGTGTCCGTGATCTCTCCTATTTGCTGCATCCGTCGGCGCTCGACGATCTCGGGCTGGTAGCGGCCCTCGAGTCCCATCTCGCTGACTGTGGAAGACGGTATGGCATCGCCGTCGACTTCAGTCACGACGGGATGGACGGTCGCCATGATGAGGAGACGGAACGCGCCCTGTATCGCATCGTTCAAGAAGCGCTCACGAATATCGCCAGGCATGCCCACGCCCGTACGGCTCGGGTGCATTTGAGCGGAGACGCGGCCACGTGTCGTGTGGTGATCGAAGACGATGGCGTCGGCTTCGATGTCACGGACGCAGAACGACCAGGCCGACGGCGCGGCCTTGGCCTGCTGGGTATTCGCGAGCGCGTATCACAATTACACGGGACAGTGAGGATCGAGAGTCGCGATCACGGCGGAACGCGGATAGAGGTGGAAGTGCCGAATCGGGATCCGGTCGCTGCCAGCGAGGATGTGCCCGACGTGGAGTCCAGCCTGGTTACGCATACGCCGGAGGTTGGTCATGGGTGAACTACGCGTGCTGCTCGGCGATGATCACACAGTGCTACGCCAGGGACTCCGAAAGATTCTCGAAGAACGACGTGACTGGCGCGTGGTTGCCGAAGCCGGAAATGGCCGTGACGCCGTCCGTGAGGCACTGGCACTCAACCCTGACGTGGCCGTCCTCGACATCGGCATGCCGCTGTTGAATGGGATCGAGGCCACGCGCCAGATCGCGCGTCGCGCGCCCTCGGTGCGGGTGCTGATTCTGAGCATGCACAGCGACCAGGCGTACGTGACTCAAGCCGTACAGGCGGGCGCGCGGGGGTATTTGCTCAAGGATTCGGCCGCCGCCGAACTCATCGAAGCCATTGCGGCGGTGTCTGCGGGGAAATCGTTCTTCAGTCCGGCCGTGGCGCAAGTGGTGTTTGACGACTACGTGCGCAGTTTGACGGACAAGGGCATTACGGATCCGTACGATTCGCTATCCGAGCGTGAGCGCGAGGTCTTGCAGTTGGTTGCGGAAGGACGCAGCAGCAAGGAGATCGCCGAGTTGCTCTCCATCAGTCCGGCAACCGTCGAAACACACCGCGCGCATCTCCTACAGAAGTTGCAGCTTCATAACACGGTCGAAGTCGTGCGGTATGCGACCCGACGTGGAATTATTCAGTAAACACCGTCGAGATTCTGACGTCGCTGTTTGATTCACCAGCGGGCTGGTATCGCAGAAGCCAGTCCTCGATACGGCAACGCCTGCCCTCGAATTCCCCCCTCCTAGACGCCGAAAATACCGGGACTGCAGGATAGCTGCCGGGCTTGTTCCCTGACAGAGTGACGCCGCCCCGGCCAGGAGAGGCCGAGGCCTGTGAACTTTGTGTAAAGGCAGCGGCGAGTAGCGTCCTCATCGAAAAGGTCCGCACCGCAGTGACGGACGGACAGCTGTCGGGGCGTGCTTCGTGAATGCCAGGAGGATGAGGATGTTCGAATACAGGGTTTTGGCAGCGGCCATCCGGTTGTCACTCGCTGCGGCGATAGTCGCGATCGTACCGGGGCTGGCATCGGCGCAGACCATTGCCGGCGTCGTCCGGGACGCGTCCGGTGGAGTGCTGCCTGGCGTGACGGTTGAGGCGTCAAGCCCGGCGCTGATCGAAAAGGTCCGGAGCGCCGTCACCGACGGGTCCGGCCAGTTCCGTCTGGACACCCTGGTCGCGGGCGTCTATTCCGTCACCTATGCCTTGCCCGGCTTCTCCACCGTCAAGCGGGACGGAGTACAGGTGCAGACCGGTGTGACGCTCACCCTCAACGCCGAACTGCGCCTCGGTGGACTCCAGGAAACGATCACCGTCACGGGTGAAACGCCCGTCGTGGACGTGCAGAACAGCACGCGCGTGCAGCAGGTGCTGAGCGACGAAGTGCTGGCCGCGCTGCCGGCGTCGCGCGGCTATGGGAACCTCCTGGCCGTGTCCTCCGGCATCCAGTCCAATGGCACGCAGAGCGGCGGCACCAACCCCGGCATGATCTTCTTCACCTCGCGGGGCGGACGCAGCAACGAAGGCACCGTGCAGATTGACGGCATGAACGTCGGCTCGGCGTTCAACGGGGGCGGTGTGGCCGGTTTTGGCTACGACACCGTCAACGCCCAGGAAGTGCAGCTCACCGTGGCGGGCGGGCTGGGCGAGGCCGATCGCGGCGGACCGCAGTTCAACATCGTGCCCAAGTCCGGCGGCAACAACTTTGCCGGCACCTTCTTCTCCAACCTGGCCGGCTCCTGGTCGCAGAGCAACAACGTGGACGACGAGCTGCGGTCGTTCGGCATCCCCAGCCCCACCAAGATCATCCGGAACTGGGATACGAGCATCTCGGTGGGTGGGCCGATCAAGCGGGATCGGGTGTGGTTCTACGGCACGGCGCGGACGTTCGGCGAGTACACGGACATTGCCGGCCGCTTCGGGAACTTGAACGCGGGCAACCCGGCGCGGTGGGACTACATCGCCGACCAGAGCATCACGTCGCGGACCTCCAACAGCCGCAAGAGCGTCGCCGGCCGCGTCACGGTCCAACTCTCGGAGCGGAACAAGGTCAGTGCCTCCTTCGACAAGCAGTTCGTCTGCGCCGGCAGCACGTATACCGTGGAAGGGGAGGGGTGCCGCGTGCGCGGCGACGACTGGATGGGGGTGTACGGGTTCGGCACGTGGTCGCCAGAGTCCACGATGAGCCAGGACGGCCGGGATCACGTCATGCAGTTCTCCTACACGGCGCCGGTCACCAACAAGCTGCTGCTCGAAGCGGCCACCTCGCAGTTCCTGAGCAACTGGAACCCGACCTCGCCGGCCGGTGCCCTCAACCAGGAGCCGTTCATCCCGGTGCAAGAGCAGAGCATCGCGGGCGGCGTGCCCGTGCCCAACATGGTCTACCACGGCTACGCCGGGCTGAACAACAACTACCAGACCCACAACGTGTGGCGGGCGTCGGCCTCGTACGTCACCGGCGCGCACAGCATGAAAGTGGGCTATCAAGGCGCGTACGAAGTGACCGACATCTTCGGCGACTTCGCCGATCACGGGCTGCAGTACCGCTTCCTCGGCGGCGTGCCCAACCAGATCACGCAGCGCATCACGCCGTGGCGGCAGGCCAACCGCACGCGCTGGGATGCCTTCTACGTGCAGGACCAGTGGACGCGCAACCGGCTCACGCTGCAGGGCGCACTGCGCTATGAAAAGGCATGGAGCTTCTTCCCAGAGGGACTGAACGGCTTGCAGGGCGACAGCCGGTTCGGGGGCCCCAAGCGGACGCTGGCGAGTGCCGAGGGGGTCACTGGCTACCAGGACGTCGCGCCGCGCATGGGGCTGGCCTACGACGTGTTCGGCGACGGCAAGACGGCCATCAAGGCCAACCTGGCGAAGTACTGGCAGTATGCCGCCAACGACGGGGTGTACATCGGGACCAACCCGGCGGCGACCTTCGCGCAGACGGCCAACCGCTCGTGGAACGACGCCAACCGCGACTTCGTGCCCCAGTGTGACCTGAACGTCGCGGCGGGCGGCGGCGAGTGCGGTGGCTTGAGCAACGCTGCGTTCTTCGGGTTCCGGGACACCGGATCGGTGGCCAGCACGGCCACGGTCGTCAGCCCCGACCTGCTGAGCGGCTGGAACGTGCGGCCGTATGACTGGCAGTTCGCCGCGTCGGTGCAGCAGCAGGTGTTGCCCCGGATGTCAGTCGAGTTCGGCTACAGCCGCCGGTCGTGGGGCAACTTCACCTTCACCGACAACCGGGCGATCGGGCCGGCGGACTTCGATCAGTACCGGTTCACGGTGCCGACGCACCCCGACCTGCCCACCAGCGGCCAGGCGTTGAGCTACCTGATGCTGAAGCCCACCGCGTTCGGCCGGGTGGACAACTACCTGGCGCCGGCCAGCGACTACGCCGACCCGACGTTCTACTGGCAGGGCGTCGAGATGACGGTGAATGCCCGCATGAACAACGGCCTGACGCTGCAGGGCGGCTTCACCACCGGCGGCGGTGTCCGCGACCTGTGCGAGGTGGCGGCGCAACTGCCGGAGCTCTATCAGGCCGGCGGGCTGCTGGCCAATCGGGACGTGGATGCGTGTCGCGTCGAGGAGCCGTGGCTGTGGGCGTGGCGCGGGCTGGCCAACTACGTCGTGCCGAAGATCGACGTGCAGGTCAGCGGCATCATGCGGTCGATGGCCAACGTCACGGCCACCAACGACCCGGCGTCGAACGGCCTGTCGCAGAGCGCCAACTACTTCGAGCCGGCGGCCAACATCGTCGCGCAGCTCGGGCGCCCCGTCGCGGGCAACGCGTCGCAGGTCACGCTCGACCTGGCGCGTCTCGGTGACGTCTACCCGTCGCGCATCAACAACGTGGACATGCGCGTCGCGAAGATCGTCCGCTTCGGTCGCTTCCGCGCCAACGTGGGCTTCGACCTCTACAACCTGTTCAATGCCAACACGGGCACCGCGTTCAACCAGAACTTCGGGACCAACGGCGCCACGTGGCTGCGGCCCAACGCCATCCTGAACCCTCGGTACGCGCGCTTCAACGCGACGGTGGATTTCTAGAACGGTCGCGGGCCGCCGTCTACGGTCCCGTAGACGAAACTGAGGCGGGCCGGGAGAGAGTTCCCGGCCCGCCCTTTCGGCAGCGCTCACAGCTCGCGCCCCGCGTCAGTAGGCAAGCAGAATTCAGCCGACTCTCGTGAGATCGAACGGATTGCTGGCAGTTAGGAGAACGCGACTTCGGGCTCTCGGCCTCGGTGCCGCGACACTGACTCACGTCGCGATCCAGTCATGAGGTGTTTACAGGCAGGCAAGCGCTTCCCATTCTCGACCCAGCATCGACCCGCCGTTTCCCCTGTGGACAGGATGGACGTCGAGCCGACGCGGCAGTCTACTAGCTCGATGACGCCTGCCAGCCTTGGGCACGAGCGACGGTCGGCCTAATGCAGTATTGGGGAGCGCGGAACAGGTGGCTCGCGAATCGGTCAGGTCGAGCAGTTATGAGTTGGTCGAGAGGCACCGTGATTGGCATCGCCGCCCTGACCTGCGGCGTACGAGGAGTCGCAGCGACAGATATGTTTTCTTCTACGTCGGCTCGAGCTGATGTCGAAATGGGTGTGACGCAGTCAGCTCTGAAGATTGCGAAGATTCGGCTCGAATCTACTCCACAGGACGAGACGTCGGCCGTCCTCAGATTCGATATGTCAAACGCCGGCTCGGACACGGTCAGGGCAGTCGTCTTTCAGATTTCCCTGGTTGAGGACCTCTCGCGCGGAACGACAGATCGCTCCCGAGCGCGTCGTCGCCGGTCCGTTCACAATTGAAGCGAAATTTGATCTCGAGCCTGCCGACACGGCCGAGTACGAGGCGCTCTTGCGCAACCTTCCAACGGATTGCCGTTGTGCCCCTCGGATTCGTGTGCTCGCCGTGCGATTCTTCGCGGACTCGGGCGCGCACCCTTCGTCGGTGTGGGACTGACCTGAAAGCAGAGAACGTTCAGTCGATAGTAGAGAGTCTCCAAAAATGTGCCGGCTTCGAGCAGCGGAAGCATAGGCTGCCGAGCGGTGCTGATCACACGTGTGCGGCCGGACGTGACCTGCAACCAGTCGTGCAAATGGCGCTGATCGTCGTGCGCCATCGCGCCAGGCTCCTGCAAGATCAATGTTCCCGCCTGTTCTACAGGTGGCAGAACCAGACGTGCACCCGGACGCCACACCTGGATCGGGTCCGAGATCTGGGACTCGAAGCGCCTCGACGACTCTCTTCGCTGACACGCGGCGCCCAATGAACAGCACGTTTGCGCGAGCCGTTCGAACCACGCGCCATTCTTCGTCGGTCAGTCCCTCAAGGAGTCGGCGAGTTAAGGCAGACCGTTTCGTCGTCATTGGCTAGCTCCGAAACCTGCGCGAGCCGGCCCCACGTGCGCGGCTTGCGGCCACAGCCTGCCTCACAATGACGTCTGGTCCAATCCTGTCGAGTCCCTAGTTTCCGAGCCAGGAACCATTGAGCCCGTTCGTCGAGGCTCTCAGGTCTTTTTGTCGACGACCTCCGACTTCGACGGGAGAGACCGGCGGCGGTCGCCGTCGTACTCTCCCAACACTGGACCACAAAAGGAGATCGTGAGCGATGAATTTACAGGCGACGTCTGACCGCGCCTTCGAGAGCGGGAGACGGCCGATTGGCATAGAGCACTGGTGGACGGCGTCCTCGGCTTTTCGCGGCGAGACATTGTTCTCATGTGGTCTCGCTCTGGCGGTCTCAGTCGGAGATTCCATGCGTCGGCGTCTGTCACCGTTCGGCGCCGACGGCATACGTGTATCTCCGATGAGCATTGAATGGTTGCAGACGCACGAGGCCGAGTACAGCAAACATCCGGCGGAGCCGTAGGGTGTTATGGGCTTCGAGCCACGCGCGCGCCTGGTCGATTTCCGTGGGATGAAAGAATCGGACGCTCGCGGTCGTGAAGGGGCGACAGAAAACGCTCATCCCCTCCTGCCACTTGGTCTCGCCGACCAGCGCGAGCCGGTCGATATCTGCGAAATGCCGCACGTCGAACTTCAGGTCCTCCCAGAGCGCGCCCGCGTTCCATCCATGGAAGTCGTGCATGATCACGAGCAGGCGGAGCTTGCCGACGTCACGGATGCGGCGTTCGATGTCGGGGACGATGCGTGCGTAATCGTCGGCGACGAGCGTTCCGGTTAAACGGACTTCGAGGATCTGCGCGACTGATGTTTGCTGCAGGTCAATCATGGTTTCCTCCTCCAGTCGAGGCGTTGCTGCGGCCGTCCTTCCGGCACGGCCACCGATGGATTCAAGTGGAAGGCGAGCCGCTCGAGCACGCGTGTCGTGGCGACTTGATCGCGGACAGTCACGCCAACGAGCGCGTCGGCCACAGCGGATTCGACAGTGCCGCGACGCATGGCATTGGCCCTGGCACCGTGCGTCGTCAACCGCAGGACGGCCCGTCGGCGATCGCGCGGATCGTCGGTGCGCTCGAGGAGCTGTTGCGTGACCAGCCGCTGAATTACGCCGGTGATGGTGCTGGGATGCACGTGGAGAACAGTGGCCAGATCGCCAGCCGACAAGCCAGGGAAGAGACCGACCACGCGAAGCACGAGCCGTTGGGGACCGGTGACACCCATCGCGACGCTCATGCGCTTCGACGTGCGTCCGAGGCCGTGCACGACGGCCCACAGCAGTCGCATGAACCGCAGCACGTCAGGGAGGGTCTTGGTTGCGATAGCGTCCGATACGCCCGCGTAGGATGGCATATTACTTTGACCTCAAAGTAATTAATGCTAGCATGACAGGCAGGGCGCGCGATGCTTCGTCCCGCCTGAAATGCACTCAAGGGCGCGTACGTTGCTCGAGCAGCTGGCGGCGCGTCCGAGCGTCCACATGTCAAACGTCAAGACATCCAGAACCTAGCGTGATCACTGTCCTTCGCACGGGGCGACCGTCGACGAGCGTCCGTCTCCTCGTCGACTATGACGGCACGCTCGTACCGATTGCGAGCTCTCCCGCGCTCGCCGTGCCAGACGATGAGGTGTTGTCACTGCTGGGCGCTCTCGCCCAGCAGCCCCGCATTCAAATCGACATCGTCAGCGGGCGCGCACGTCAGACCTTGGAGTCGTGGCTCGGCCACCTGCCGATCGCGCTCTGGGCCGAGCACGGTTTCTGGCACCGTCCAAGCCGGGGTGAGGCTTGGCGGGCAGGGGCCGCTGTCCCGTTTGACTGGAAGCAGCGGATCGAACCCATCCTCGAACAATTCACGACGAGCACGCCGGGATCGCACGTGGAGACGAAGAGCGCCTCCATCGCGTGGCACTATCGGCGCGCTGAGCGCGAGCTCGGCGCCCGGCAGGCGCACGAACTGCGCATGTTGCTCGGCGATGCGTTAAACGATCAGCCGTTCGAGGTGATCGAGGGCAAGAAGGTGATCGAGGTGCGACTTCGCGGCGTCAGCAAAGCGCAGGTCGCCCAGCGCGTGCTTTCCGAGGTCGATGCCGATGGCCAGCTCGTAGCGATCGGAGACGACCTGACCGACGAGGAGCTTTTTCGCGCTCTGCCGTTCTCGAGTGTGACCGTGGCCGTGGGCAACCAGCCGACCAGCGCGAGATACCGACTGCGCAGACTACCGGGCCGTACGACTCGTCCTGCGTACGCTGCTCGACGATATGTCGGCGATCACAGCCAGATCAACCAAACCTGCCACGGCGACGGAATGTCGCGACGACCGAATTCACTCGGCCGCCCTCGTAGCTTGAGACATGACCGAGCCATCGTGTGCAGGAGCCCATTGTGACGGTGATGGAGAGACCGAGTTCATGCCCGCGGTGCGGTAGCCTGCTGGTGAATCGAACATGTCCTGCGTGCGATCGCGAGGTCGCCTTCAGGTTCGTGCATCGAGAGATCGTCGCGCTCGTCGTGTTGGGTGTGGTGACCGTCCTCGGTTTCGTATTGACACGGGCGGCGGCCGAAAGGAACCGCGCTCTCCGACTTCGTGACGCAGCGGTGTGGTACGGCGCCGGCGAGGATCATCTGGTGGCCGGTCGCACCGACTTGGCCATCCGAGCGCTGCGGCGCGCCACGGCGATCAATCGCGACGACAGACGATACAGGCTCGCCTTGGCCGGTGCCCTCGCCGAAGGTCGACAGGACGCTGTGGCGATGCAGGTGCTGATGGGCATCCGCGAATCGACGCCGGAAGATCCTGACGTGAACGTTCAACTGGCACGGCTCGAGGCCCGCAACAACGATGTGATGGGGGCGTTGCGCCACTACGAAAACGCGGTGTACGGCAGGTGGTCTGCTGACGATGGAGACGCCCGTCGCGCGCTGAGGATCGAGCTGATTCGATTTCTACTTCACCATCATCAACGCGGACGCGCACTGTCCGAACTGCTCGTGCTCAGCGACAACCTGTCCGACGATGTGCGGTCTCAGGCTGAAGCGGGGCAGCTGTTCCTGGATGCGGGTGAGCCGCGACGAGCGCTCGAGCACTACCAACGTTCTTTGCGATTGGACCCGAAGAGCCAGACAGCCTTGGTGGGCGCAAGCGAGGCCGCGTTCGATGCCGGCGATTACAGACTCGCGCAGCGCTATGTGCGTCTTGTGATTCCGGCATCCGACCAGGTGTCAGAGATCCGCACGATCACCGATTCTGGTGTTGACGCGCGATCCGTTGCAGCCCGGACTGTCGTTCGGTGAGCGACGAGCGCTCACGCGGCTCGACTTCAACCAGGCCACCGCCGCGCTGAACGAGTGCATCACCGCACAACGAAAGACCAACCAGGCGAACAATCTTGACTTGCAGTCGCTGCGCGATGAGGCGGTCGCGCTGGAGCCGGCACTATCGGCTTCCGGCGTTCGCCGATCGCCGGATGCGGTCGAGACCGCCGTGAATCTCATCTACCGTATCGAGAAACAGATCGGCGAGACGTGCGGACAGGGCTCCGCGTTCGACCGCGCCTTATTGCTGATCGGCCAGCGGCACGAAGCCGATCGACCGTGACGTCCATACGACTGTCCGCTCAGCAACTGCGACTACGCGAGCACCAGCTGTTTCTCGCGTTGTCGATTCTCGTTGGGGTATTGGCGGGCCTGTCGGCTGTCCTGTTCACCGTCGCCATCGACTGGATGACTCGCGTCTTTTTCGGTGTGGATCCATCGGCGGTTCGAATGTTTCTGGTCCCCGTGCTCGTGAGCGTCGGAACCGGAGCGCTTCTGGTCTGGGTGTTCCCTGACGTACGGGGAAGCGGTGTGCCACAGACCAAGGCCGCGTATCACCTGCGCGCGGGTACTATCCCTGCCCGCGTCCCCATCGGGAAATTCATCACCGGCGTGTTGTGCATCGCGTCGGGTCATTCCATGGGGCGTGAGGGGCCATCGGTGCAGATTGGCGCAGGGCTGGCGTCGGTGGCGGGACGGTGGCTGCCGCTCTCGGCCGCTCGCGTCAGAGATCTCGTGCCGGTCGGGGCGGCGGGTGCGCTCGCCGCGGCGTTCAATACTCCGGTGGCAGCCGTGTTGTTCGCACTCGAGGAAATCATCGGCGACATGAACGCGCCGCTGCTCGGTTCGACGGTCGTTGCCTCAGTGGCCGCGGTCGTAGTCGAACGATCGATTCTCGGGAACGAACCTCTGTTTCGCGTTCCGGCCTATCACCTGCAGCACCCGGCGGAACTGCTCGCGTATGCCGCGCTGGGCGTCGTCGGGGGAGTCCTCTCGCTGGTGTTCTGCAAGGTCCTGCTCGCCGGCCGGCAGCTGTTCCTCACGCTGCCCCGGTGGAGTCGGGTCTGGCAGCCAGCCGTCGGCGGTCTGGCGATCGGCACGCTGCTCATCGTCACTCCGCAAGTCATGGGCGTGGGCTACGAGTACGTCGACCAGGCTCTCAACGGCGGCCTTGTGTTCAGGACCATGGCGCTGTTGTGTGTGCTCAAACTAATCGCCACCATCGTGTCCTATTCGTCCGGCAACGCGGGCGGCATCTTTGCGCCAAGCCTCTACATCGGCGCGATGGCGGGCGGTGCCATGGGCACGATCGTCCATCAGCTCGCCCCTCTGCAAACCGCGGAGCCGGGAGCTTACGCGCTGGTCGGGATGGGAACCCTTTTCGCCGGAATCATCCGGGCTCCGATGACCTCTGTCTTCATGATCTTCGAGATCACCCAGGACTATCAGATTCTGGTCCCGCTGATGGTCGCGAATCTTCTCAGCTTCTTCATCTCCCGTCGCCTTCAGCCGACCCCGATTTACCACGCCTTGCTCGAGCAGGATCACGTGCACCTACCGTCACCAACGTCCCGCATCTCGTCGGCGTCGTGGACCGCTGCAGACGTCATGCTCACCGACGTGCGCATGGTTCCTGGCGACGCGTCGGTGCAGAGCGTGTGGGACGGGTCACATAGCAACGGTGCGACGACGATCCTGGTCGGCACGCCCGCACGACTGATCGGTGCCGTGTACGTCCCGCACCTCGTTGCCGCCGTTGAGTCCGGCCGCCTGTCCGATCCGATCGCAGCACTCCTCGACGATGGTCACGTGCACGTGCATCCCGATCATGACTCTCACGTGGTCCTCGATCGTCTGGCCCAGAACCATGGAGTGCTGCCAGTCGTGAGTCGCGAAAACGCACAGCAGGTGGTGGGTGTGGTCACCTTCGATCGTGTCAGCCAGTTTCTCCGGAACCGGCGGGCGTTGGGCGGCGATGCCGCGGTGTCATAAGCGCTGCGCTGGCTCCCCCCTTTGCCGGATGTTGCCGGGACGATCGGTGTCATACGCTCACGACGTGCAACATGCAGGTCAAGCGAAGACGGCGTTCTCCTGTTGATGATCGGAGAGGAAGCGAGAGGGGAGGTTCGTGCATATGAGCCAGGCGACACGGGTCCAGTTCCTGCGAGAACTCCTCATGCCGGAGGCAGCGATGTCAACCAGTCCAGGGCCGATCACGGTACCCCCGGGTGCCGGTCATAGCTTCTATTTCGGAGGGCTGGGAGTGCAGTGGAAGATCGATGGCCGCCTGACCGATCAGTTGTTCGCGGTTGTCCACCATCCTCTGGCCCCGCGCGCCTTGGCCGCTCCCCTGCACTACCACCGCAAGGAAGATGAGCTTTCGTACGTGGTGACCGGCAGACTCGGCGTTCTGCTCGGTGAAGAGGTCGTCGTTGCGCATCCTGGGACGTGGGTATTCAAGCCGCGTCACCAGTGGCACACGTTCTGGAACGACGGAGACGAGCCTTGCGAGATCGTCGAGATCATCTCACCGGCAGGCTTTGAGAATTACTTTCGCGAGGTGGCCGCTTCATGGGGCAACGTGGAGAGGCTTGCCGAAATCAATCAGAAGTACTCGCTCGAAATGCGATTCGACAGCGTGCCCGATCTGTGCCGACGATTCAATGTGACCTTTCCTTCGCTTGAGGAGGCACAAGGGCCGGTCCGCTGACGACACGGTCTACATACTTCACGGATCGAGAAATCCCCATTGGTCAGGATGGAAGGCATGGTCCCGGTTGGGTACAAAGGTAGCGTTGCGCACTCGCGAGTGTCGACGAACGTGGGCTCATCGGCGCCGTCGCCAAACGGTAAGGCACAGGTCGGCGGCGCCTCCAAAATGTCGTCGTGGAATCGCAGGATCAGCAACGAGACTCACGATGTCGGATCAACTTGAAGAGAATGCCGAGCAGGCGCGTTTCGCCGCCTTTGTCGAAACGACGCTCCCTGACGAGCGGGACTGCATCGCGTTTCGCGAGTTCGAAGTGGCCATCATCAAGGCCACCGAGTGTGCCTCGATGATCGATTGTTACGACGGCGGCGTCGAAGCCGAGCGCGAGCATGCTGCTCTCAAGCTCGCTCTGAGTGGGATGTTGTATCGAGTGCTTCCTCGCGTGGACCTCGGAGTGCTCATCGCAGACGCAGCGGGGATTGGCTACGCACTGCGCTACGGCATCATTGCGCCACAGCTTGAGGCGCTCGACGGCGTCGCGGATACTGACGAGTACCGA
Organism: uncultured Acidobacteriota bacterium; assembly: GCA_963772955.1. Classification (GTDB taxonomy): domain Bacteria; phylum Acidobacteriota; class Vicinamibacteria; order Vicinamibacterales; family UBA2999; genus Gp6-AA40. The sequence continues at coordinate 163,831 of CAVYZF010000006.1, forward strand.
CAGCTGGCGCGGAAGGGCTTCGAGACAGAACAGGTGAGTCACGATCTCCGCATCGGACGCATCACAGCCACTCATAAGGAAACTTAGGCGACGATCGACCCGGCCTCGAAGCTGACGGAGGATGTGATAGCCCGCCCTTTGTGCATTGCCGCACTGACCCTGACAGCCGCTCTTACAGGCGCAGCGGCGCTCGCGCAGGATAAATCATCTGGACGAGTACCGTGGTGGCGTAACACGAAGATCCAGCACGAACTGCTGCTGTCCGACCGCCAAGTAGTTGCTACTCGAGCAGATCTTTCAGCAGCAGTTGACAGCGCGGATTGCGCTTCAGCGTGACCTCGAGCGGCTCGAGCTTGCCGTACAACAGGCCCTCGACCGAGGAGAGCCTGATGACACGGTCGCGATGCACGCGATCGAACGTGTCGAGCGGGTTCGAATGCAACAAAATATCAGGCGGGCGCTCATGCTGCTGGCGATGTCGAAAGTTCTGATACCAGAACAACGGGCGAAGCTGTCCACAATTGTCGATTTGCCTTCTCTGACGTTGCCCCGCTGAATCGATGACCGATCGCCTTCGATTCCTGGTTGGTCTGGTCCTCGTCGCAGTCGGCGCAGCGGCCTTCGCAATCGCGTTTCGCAGTTCGCTCGCGTGGTTGTATCGCGCGTTGTACGCAGCCGACAACGTTGTTGACGCTGTCCGCGGGCTTCCGCCGTGGATGCGTTTTGCCTTGCCGGTGTGTGGTGCTATGGCCGCAGGCGTCATCGCGTTCTTTCGCTCGGTACCAGCCCAGGGTGTGAGCAACGTCATGGAGGCGGTTGCACTTGGCAACGTGCGACTCTCGCTTCGGACCACGGTGTCGAGGGTACTGGCCTCGTGGGCAGCGATCGCCGCCGGCATGTCGATCGGTCGTGAAGGACCGCTCATCGAATTTGGCGGTTCCCTTGGTGCCACCTTCAGCCGCGTCCTCGGTGTCTCGCTCGATCGCACTCGTGTGCTCGTCGCTGCCGGAACCGCGGCGGGTTTCGCGGCCGCCTACAACACGCCCTTTGCTGCGGTCCTGTTCGTGCTCGAGACCATCATTGGAATCGCGGCACTCGAGGCCCTGTTGCCGGCGATGGCGGCGACCGTGATCGCGACCGCGTTAACGCGCGCCGTGGTTGGTGGAGGCCCAATCTATGGCCAACGCGCTTTTGTCCTCCAGTCCGCGGCGGATTTGGTGTGGTTCGGTTCGTTGGGGCTTGCGGCGGCCGTCGCCGCAGCCTGTTTCAAGGGGCTTCTGTCGCAATTCGAACAGGCTCTCCTCCGTCATCCGCTTCCGCAGCCGTGGCGAGCAGCGCTGGGCGGCGTGCTCGTCGGCGCGATCGCGATCTGGATTCCTGAGGTGGCGGGAAACGGATACGAGCCGCTGAATGCTCTGCTCAACCAACAACTGACGGTGGGGGTGCTGATCGTCTTGATCATCGCGAAAGTGATCGCGACCAGTGCGTCGGTGGCGTCAGGCGTTCCCGGTGGGATCTTCACGGCTGTGCTGCTGGTCGGTGGTGCACTTGGCACCCTCTGGGCACATGCTCTCGTTTGGTTCGGCTTCTCCACTGCGGCGAATACAGGCAGCTACGCTCTCGTAGGGATGGCGGCAACAACCGCGGCGAGCATCCACGCGCCACTCACGGCGGCGGTACTCGTCTTCGAGCTCTCAGGTGACTATCCGATCGTGCTACCGCTGCTCATCGCGACAGTGGTTTCAACATCGGTCTCCCGGGCTCTCGGTACCGAGTCGGTGTATGAGGCCGAGTTGCGACGGAAGGGCCTCGGCTGGGAACTCACACTCGAAGGCCGGCAGATTTCGAAATGAACGACGGTTCGCTCATTGGTGTCCTGCCGATTGTGACTCTGTGCCAATCAGACCATGAAGCTCACGGGGGCGTAGCGGTGTATCCGGTTCTATTTCGCATCGGCGATTTCGAGATCACCAGCTTTGGTGTGACAGTCGGAGTCGCGGCGCTCGTCGGCATCTGGGTGTTTAGCCGCGAGTTGAGGCGGAGCGGGTTGCCCGCTGATGCCGTGAACGCCGCGATTGGTGGCGTAATCGGAGGTTTGGTTGGCGCGAAGCTTCTCTGGACGATTGAGTTCAGCGGTCAGCAACCAATTAGCGAATTGCTGTTCAGCCGCGGGGGTTTGAGTTGGTTCGGCGGCCTCATCGGCGGAGTCGGCACAGGCCTGTGGTTGTTCTACCGGCACAAGGTGCCTCTCGTTCGCGGGCTGGCCGCCGCGACGCCTGCGCTCGCAATCGGTCACGCTATCGGGCGCGTCGGGTGTTTCCTCGTCGGCGACGACTATGGGAGACCGACGGATCTTCCGTGGGGTATCGCGTTTCCAAACGGGCTGCCGCCGACGGACGTTCCCGTACATCCAACACAGTTGTACGAAACGATCGCCCTCACGATCGCGGCGTGGTTGCTCTTCCGATGGCGCCGCCGGGGCGTTCCAGATGCCGTGGTGCTCGGACGATATCTTGTCATTGCCGGCGCCGTCCGATTCGGGATTGAGTTCATCCGTGTAAACCTGCGTGTGCTGGGACCGCTGACGCTGGCGCAGCTGATTTCGCTGTCGCTGATCATCGCGGGAACGGCGTTGCTGATCACCTCGCGTGATCGAGGTTCACTGAAGATGGAGAGAATATGAAAGAGTCTTGCTTCGGCCTTGAACCAGCCAGGCCAGGATCGAAGCCCCTTCACCATTCACCGCTAGCGCGGAACCGGATGGTTCTTCATCATCTCCGACATACCGTTCTCGAGAAACGCGCTGACCACCTCCGCATGTGCGTGTGGGCTTGATCCGGTTTCGTGGACATCTTCCGAAAGGTGGATACGATGTCCCGACCGATGGCCGACACTTCCAAGAAGACCCGGCGCCCGCGCCGGCAGTTTGATGACGACTTCAAGACCCAGGCCGTGCGTTTGGTGCTCGACGAGGGCAAGAGCATTCCGAGCGTGGCCCGCGATCTCGATCTCACCGAGTCCAATCTCCGCATCTGGGTCGGGCGTGCGCACGCCGATCGCACGCATGGACGGACCGGCCTGACGACGGCGGAGCGCGAGGAATTGGCGCGCCTCCGCAAAGAGAATCGACGGCTGAAGGCCAGACTGGCTGGCCAGCGCCTGCGTTTCGACGACGGCGAGCGCCGCCGCCTTGCTGAATTGGGACACCGGCTTGGTCGGCGGCTGCTCGCAGAGGTCGCGACCCTTGTGACGCCAGACACCATTCTGCGCTGGCATCGTGAACTGGTGGCCCGCAAGTGGACGCATCGTGCCGGCCGCGGCCGTCCTGCTGGCCTGCAGGCACACGTTCGAGCGCTGGTCATTCGGATGGCCGCACCCCGTATCTGGGTGAAGCCTTCGTCGTTGAAGCCATGCGTAACTTGGCGGATGCGATTGATGGCGTCTTGGCAGACGGATGCGTATTGATCTGCGATCGCGATCGGAAGTGGAGCCGTGGCGTGGAATTCCTTGAACACGCGGGCGTGCGACTCATTCATTCGGACACCGTTCCGTGCACCCAATTGCAACGCGTACGCGGAGCGATTCGTTCGGTCGATCAAGGAGGAGTGCCTCGCGCGCGTCATCCTGGTCGGGGAGCGACATTTTCGCCGCACGATTGCCGAGTTCGTCGCCCACTACCATGCGGAGCGGAACCATCAAGGCATCGGTAACGAGTTGATTCAGCCGCTCGAGCGAGCGAATAGCCAAGGACGTGTTCGGCGCCGCCAGCGGATTGGTGGCATGTTGAACTATTACTACCGTGCCGCGTAGGCGTCTACCCGACTCCGACCGAGTTGTCGGACATTACGCGTTCCCGACCCTCGTGTGCCCTCATTACCGAAAACGAAGGTACCGATCTCCCAGTCGCTCAAATGCAGCTCGATCGATTCCGACCACGTCCGCATCGATCGATTCAGCGGTGGCAACGAGCCAAGCGTCGTTCTCGCCTAAGCGGCGCGATGCCCTGCGCTGCGTCAGAGCACATCGTCGTGCCTGTGCGAGATGTAGTCCTTGAATCGTGAATCGTTGTAACGACGCAAAAGTCGCCGTCTCGTCTTCAGCGCCCTCGAGGAGTTCCTCGACGCACACGATCGAGACGACGAGTGGACGCCCGCGCAGCGATGGCAGGAACTTGCGCGCAGGCCCCGTTTCGCCGGCAGCTGTCTCGCGTTCCAGTTCGATCAGAAAGGACGTATCGAGCAATATCGGTCGACTCACGATTTCTTCTGCGCCAGTCCCAGGCCTCTACCTGCGGCGGCCTCGACCCACTCGAGGAGATCCTCTCCGGTTTCGATCGGACCGGCGCGGTCGATCAACGCTCGGATCACGTCTGACTTCGGGATTTTGCTGCGCCGTGCCCAACGCGCGAGGCGGTCGGCGCGTTTCTTGTCGAG
>CAVYZF010000007.1:0-388492 GCA_963772955.1 uncultured Acidobacteriota bacterium
CGGTCTCGCCGGTAACCGGTTGAAGACGCTGGGCAACTTCTACGTGGACCTCACGCGGGCGACGATTCGCTTGTTCCTGCCGCTCGCCGTGCTCGTCGGCCTGGTGCTGCTGTGGCAGGGGTCGCCGATGACCTTCGAGGGCGCGGCGAAAGCGACCACCGTCGAAGGCGCCGAGCAGGCGATTGCGCGCGGCGTGGTAGCGCCGATGGTGGCCATCAAGCAACTGGGTACGAATGGCGGCGGCTATTTCGGCCCGAACTCGACGCATCCGTTCGAGAACTCCACGCCACTGTCGAACCTGGCCGAGACCTGGTCCATCACGATCATCCCCATGGCCATGGTCTGGACACTCGGCTACATGGTCGGCCGGCGCAAGCTCGCGGTCGTGGTCTTCGCCGTGATGCTGGCGCTGTATGTCCCGATGGTGACCTTTGCGGTGAGTCAAGAGGCCGGCGGCAACCCGGCGATCGCGCGCTTGGGCGTCGACCAGTCGACCGGATCGATGGAAGGCAAGGAAGTCCGCTTCGGTGCGGGCCTCTCGGCGCTCTGGGCCGTCACGACGACCGTGACTTCGAACGGATCGGTCAACGCGATGCACGACTCGCTGACGCCACTCGCGGGGCTGATGCCGCTCACCGGCATGTGGCTCAACGAACATCTTCGGCGGCGTCGGCGTCGGCTTCATCAACATGTTGATCTTCATCATCGTCGCCGTGTTCGTGGCGGGCATGATGATCGGTCGCACGCCGGAATTCCTCGGCAAGAAGGTCGAGGCGAAAGAGATGAAGCTGGCCAGCCTCGCCCTGCTCTGGCATCCGCTGGCGATTCTCGTCGGCACGGCGATCGCCTGCTACGTCTGGGCCACCACGGCCGACCCGGGCAGCGCGCTCGCCTGGCTCAAGAACCCGGGCCCGCACGGCTTCTCCGAGATGCTCTACGAGTTCAGTTCCGCGGCCGCCAACAACGGCTCAGGATTCGAAGGGCTGGGGGACAACACGCCGTTCTGGAACATCGCCTGCGGCCTGGTGATGCTGCTGTCACGCTACATCCCGATCATCGCGCCGCTGGCGCTGGCCGGCGCGCTGGCCGCCAAACCGGCCGCGCCGGAGACTGCCGGATCGCTGCGGGCCGACAGCGCCAACTTATGGATTCACGTTGTGGGCGGTGATCGTCATTCTCGGCCTGCTGATGTTCATGCCGGTCGCGGTCCTCGGGCCGATTGCCGAGCATCTGGCGTTGCGGTAGGAGTCGATCATGTTCAAAGAAATCAAGCAGGGGATTCTGTTCACCGTCGTGACGATGGTGCTTCTGGGCGGCGTCTACCACGTGGTGATCTGGGGCGTCGGGCAGGCAGTGTTCGGCTCGCAGGCTGAAGGCAGCCTGATCCGCCGCGCCGATGGCAGCATCGCGGGATCGATGCTGATCGCGCAGAAGTTCACGAAGCCCGATTACTTCCAGCCGCGCATCCGGCGTGGACTACAACGCCGCCTCGACCGGCGGCACCAACTACGGGCCGTCGAACCCGGATCACCTGAAAGCCGTCAAGGAACGGCTCGACGCGGTGACGGCACAGGAGAAGGTGACCGCGGGTCAGGTGCCATCGGAGATGGTGACAGCGAGCGGCGGCGGTATGGATCCGCACATTCCTCCGGCAGCGGCGGAGTTGCAGGCGGCGCGAGTGGCCGCGGCTCGCGGCGTCTGAATCGACCGCGTGCGCTCGTTCAGGCACACACGGAGCCGCCGACCTTGGATTTCTCGGCCGGGCACGGGTCAACGTGCTCGAGCTGAATCTGGCGCTCGATGCGACCATCGGCGCGCCGAAACCGACCGCGAGTCAGTAGTTCAGTCAGGACACGACCATGGCAGACAGAGCGCGTACGATTTCAATTTGGGATCCGGGTATCGTCCGGCAAGCGATTGCCGATTCGATTGCGAAACTGGATCCGCGGGTGCAGATCAAGACCCGGTGATGTTCATCGTGGAGATCGGCAGCCTCATCACGACGATCGTCTTCGTGCAGGAGCTGGTCGACGGGAGCGCGCCAGCCTTCGCTGCTCACCGGACAGGTCGCCTTCTGGCTCTGGTTCACCGTGCTCTTCGCCAACTTCGCCGAGGCGATGGCCGAAGGGCGGGGTAAGGCGCCAGGCCGCCGCACGGTCGGACGGCGAAGACCGCGACGACGGCTGTGCGGCTGGTCGCGGCGGCCGAGCAGCGGAACCGTCCCGCGCCAGCAGCGCTGCGGGCCGGCGACACGCGGTCCGGGTCGAGGCCGGCCAGATTGATCCCGGGCGACGGCGAGATCACCGAGGAGGGTGGCGAGCGTCCGACGAGTCGGCGATCGCGGGCGAGTCGGCGCCGGTCATCCGCGAAGCGGGCGGCGACCGGTCGGGCGTGACGGGCGGCACGCAGGGTGCTGTCGGACTGGATCGTCGATCGCGCATCACGTCGAACCCGGGGGAGACGTTCGTCGATCCGCCGCTGATGTGCGCCTGGTCGAGGGCGCGCGAGCGGCAGAAGACGCCGAAGCGGGAATCGCGCTGAACATCCTGCTGGCCGTGCTCACGCTGGTGTTCCTGCTGCTGGTGGTCGTCACGCTGGAGCCGTTCGCGCGCTACCGCGGGGCCGGAGATCCCGATTCCAGGTGCTGATCGCGCTGCTGGTGTGCTCTGATCCCGACGACGATCGGCGCGCTGATCTCGGCGATCGGCATCGCCGGCATGGATCGGCGTGCATTCAGCACGACGTGGTGGCGATGTCCGGTCAATCGGTCGAGGCGGCCGGCGACGTGAGACACGCTCCTGCTGGACAAGACCGGCACGATCACGCTCGGGCAACCGGCAGGCGACCGGCGTTCCGCGCCTGCGGCGGGGAGTCAGCGAGGCGACGGCTCGCCGACGCGGCGCGGCTCGGCCTCGCTGGCCGACGAGACGCCGGAGGGGCGGTCCGATCGTGGTGCTCGCCAAGGAGAAGTTCGAGCATCCGCGGACGCGAGTTCGTGTCCAGCACGAGGCCGCAGCTCGTACCGTCTCTCGGCGCAGTACCCGGATGTCGGGCATCGACCTGAACGGGCGGCAAGATCCGGAAGGGCGCGGCCGAGCGCGATCGAGCGCCTTCGTGCGAGGCGCAGGGCGGCGGCGAGTGTCCCGCCTGAGCTGAAGGGGCAGGTGGAGCGGATCGCGCGCGAGGGCGGCACGCCGCTGGCGGTGGCGGAGAACGGCCGCAGGCGCTCGGCGTGGTGCACCTGAAGGACATCGTCAAGAGGCGGCATCCGCGAGCGCTTCGCGCAGCTGCGGGCGATGGGCATCAAGACGGTCATGATCACCGGCGACAATCCGCTGACGGCGGCGGCCAAGAGCGGCCATCGCGGCGGAGGCGGGCGTCGACGAGCTCCAGTGGCGGAGGCAACCCCCGCGGACAAGCTGGAACTGATTCGGACCGAGCAGGCGGGCGGTCGAATGGTGGCAATGACGGGCGACGGCACCAACGACGCACCGGCGCTCGCGCAGGCCGACGTAGGCGTCGCCATGAACACGGGCACCATGGCCGCGAAGGAAGCCGGCAACATGGTCGATCTCGACTCGAACCCGACCAAGCTGATCGAGATCGTCGAGATCGGCAAACAGTTGCTGATGACCCGCGGCGCGCTGACGACGTTCTCGATCGCGAACGACGTGGCAGAAGTACTTCGCGGATCGTCCCCGCGATGTTCATCCTGGCGTTCCCGCAGCTGGCCGCGCTCGAACGTCATGCGGCTGGCGACACCGCAGTCGGCGATCCTGTCGGCGGTGCTGTTCGACGCCGTGATGGTCGTCGCGCTGATTCCGCTGGCCCTGCGCGGGGTGGCCTACCAGCCGCTGGGCGCGGCGGCGATCCTGCGACGGAACCTGTTGATCTACGGTGTGGGCGGTGTGGTGCTGCCGTTTGTCGGCATTAAGGCCATTGACGTCATGATCACGGCGCTCGGCCTGGCCTGACGTCGAGTACGTGGAGGCCGGTCCGACGACCGGCCACCAGCGATGCTTCCCGCGCGTCCCGTTCGATGGAGTCGTCGACGCGCGGGACTGTCCCGCCCTGGCGCCAGATCGTAGGCCGATTCCTTCGCAGCAGATCTGCGGTGTGGAGGACGTATGAAATTGGTCAGAGGAATCGTTCGGTCGGACAAGGTGAACGAGGTCGCCGCTGCCCTCGATCGGGCCGGTGTCTCCGGTCTGACGGTGATGGACGTCCAGGGACGAGGCGGCCATCCGCACGCCGCGATGTATCGCGGCACGCCGTACAAGCGCCTGCTGCCGATGAGCGCCATCGACGTCATCACCTCGGACGAGACGGTCGACGACGTCGCGCGCATACTCATCAATCATGCTCAGACCGGTGAGCACGGTGACGGCCACGTGATTGTCATGACCCTGGAGGATCAATACGCCATTCGCACCGGTTGGCGCGGTGTGGCCTGAGTCCGATGCGTCTGATCTCTGCGCTCATCGATCTCTATTCGTTCATTGTCCTGGCAGCCGTCATCATGTCGTGGCTGCCGGTGGATCGGCGAAGCCCCTTGGCCATGATGATTTTCCGCCTCACCGAGCCTGCGCTCGCCCCGATCCGAAGGGTGCTTCCCTCGATGGGGGGGCTGGACCTGTCGCCGATGGTGCTACTTCTCGGGTTGCAGTTCTTGAAACGCTTCCTGTAAAGCTCCCGATCGTAAGACGCTGCCGACACGACTCAGGAGGGGGAGGACCTGAACGCGCGCACCGCGTCCTCGCGCGTCGCATGGATGTCGAAGACCCGGTGCATGCGCACGAGCTCGAAAGACGGCTCGCACCTGCTTCGACAGGCCACAGAGCTTCAGGTCGCCGCCTTTGGCGTTCAACTTTCGCAGGCAGGAAATGAACGCACCCAGGCCGGAGCTGTCGACGAAGCGCAGGCGTGCGGAGATCGAGCACGAGCTTGTCGTTGCCGTCGAGGACGGCCGCGATGTCGCGCTTGAATTCTGCCGGCGTTGCCGGCATCGAGCTCTTCCACCGGCACGCCGCCACGCCCACCTCGCCAATCCTGTTGAACGCTATGTGCATGGTGTTGTCCTCGCATCCGGGGTCGAACGCCTTGATGAGCGCGATGCAGTTCCGCCCGCGCGGGTCGCGCGAATAGCGGACCTCGTCGACGCTCCTGTTGATGATATAGAGACCAAAGCCCGACTCTCGCGAGCCGTCGAGCGCCGGCGGCCTGACGGTCGTCGGGTCGAAGGAATCGCCGAGATGATGCAGGCGGACGGCCACACGGTCTGGAAACGCGTCGGCTTCGAGCGCAATGTGCTGATCGGCACGGCCATGGTAGGCGTGCTTCATGATGTTGCTGGCGGCCTCGTTCACGGCCAGCTCCAGCGCCGCGACGTCGTCCTCGTCGAGACGGCCCACGGGGACCATCCGGCAGAAGTCGCGCACGAACACGCGGGCACGGCGGAGATCCGTGAGATCGCTGCGTATCTCCAGCTCGGATCGCGCGAGCGGCTGCGGGCACTCGCACTTTCACCGCGACGCACGTCAGATCGTCGGTCCGACGATCGCGGCAAACGCCATCGCTGCCGCTCGGACGGCATCCACCAGTGCGCGCGGCTCGAGCTCACGGTTGAGCTGAACGCATTCGACGAGGCGGTCCAGGCCGAACAGCTCGCCGTTGGCATTCCTCATCTCCGTGATGCCGTCCGAATAGAAGAGAAAGAGATCCCCCGGCTCGAACGGCACGGCAATTTGATCGAAGATCTCTCCCTCACGAACGCCCAGCGGCAGACTGTTGCCGTGCACCATGTCGCACACGCCCGTGCGGCCGCGCACCACCATCATCCCGGTGTGCCCGCAGTCGACCAGGTCGAGGACGCGCCGCTTTCATGTCCAGGCGGGCGTAGCAGAGCGTGACGAAGCTCTCGAGATGGATCAACTGCCGCACCATGTCGGCATGGGCGAGGGTGACGATTTCCTTCGGCTCCGGGAGCGCGCCGTCACGGGACATCGCCATCAGGTGGCACAGCGCCTCGAGGAAGTTGCTCTTGGTGGCGCCGGCGAGCAGGGCGGCCGGGATGCCCTTGCCCATCACGTCGGCCACGATCACGTCGAGACAGTCGTTTTCGTGCCTGAAGAAATCGTAGAAATCACCGTCGATCCGGTCCGACGGTATCGTCAGCGCCGCCACCTCCAGGCCCGGCACATCGCTCGGCGGCTGGGTCAGCAGCAGCATCTGCTGGATCTTGAATCCGATCTTCGCTTCGCGGTCGCGTGCGGCTTCGAGATCGGCGGTTCGTGCTCGCACGCGCTCCTCGAGATCGGCGTTCAACGCGCGGATCTCCGCCTCGGCCTGTTGCCGCCCGGGCTGCGCAGGGTCTCGATGCCGAACGCGAGGTCACTCGCCAATTCGGTCAGCAGCTTGACCTCATCGTCGCTGAACGCGTGGGCTTCACGGCGTAGATGGTGAGCGCGCCGAACACTCTCGTCAACGGTCAATGGAATCGCGATCATCGACGCGAATCCGCGCTTCATCACTTCGCCGCGCCACGGCGCGTAGGCCGGGTCGGTCGCCGTGTTCGCGACGATCTGCGGCCGTCCCGTTCGGATGCCGGTGCCACTGGGCCCCGCCCGCGATCGGTGTCCCCCCACGTGACTTGACGGCGTTTAGAAACCCTCGTTCGCGCCGGCGTCCGCTACGGCGACGGTGTTCGCCCCGTCGCGGTCCGCGCGGCCAACCCAGCAGAAGCGATACCCGGCTTCGTCGACGACGATGTCGCAGACCTGTCGAGCCAGGCGGGTTCGTCGGTCGCTCGGATGAGCGCTCGTTGCACCGGCTCAACGCGCGCAGCGCCAGATTGAATCGCAGCAGCTCTTGCTGCGCGCGCTTTCGCTCGGTGATGTCCTGCACCGTTCCGACGCCGGTCACGGCGCGGCCGGTCCGGTCGAATTCGAGCTCCGCGCGCTCTCGGACCCACTTGACCGTGCCGTTGACGAGGATGCGGTGCTCGATGTTGTAGGGGCGCCCCGCATGGCGGCGGCTCCACGCCTCGTCGACCGCGGTTCGGTCGGCGGGATGAATCGAGGCGAGGAACGCTGGAGGTCAGGGCGGTTCCGTGCCCCCGAAGAAACGAAACACTTCGTCCGACCAGGTCAGCCGGTCGCGCGTGACGTCCAGGTGCCAGCTGCCGATGTGCGCGATGGCCTGGCCTGTTCAGGTTGGCTTCGCTCGTCCGCAGCGCGCGTCGGCCCGTTTGGATTCGGTGACGTCGTGGACGCTGCCGCGGATAAACACGACGCGGCCGGGGGCGTCCGTTCCGCTTCACCGCGGCTCGTGACCGATCGGGTGTGCCGTTCGCTCGGATCATCTCGAGGTCGAACTGAACGGCGTCCCGTTCGGCCGGTCGGGTCACCGCGGCGGAGAGCCGGGCAAAGCTGTCCGCCGTGTAGAAGCGGGAGTGGTCTTGGAGACGCGGCGGCGGCTGTTTGGGTCACGTTTACGATCCGATACAAGCCCTCGGACCAGGTCACGGTCCGCCGCGGGATCCCACCACCAGCTGCCCACCCGCGCGAGGCGCTGGGCCTCTCGGAGCTCTTCTTCGCTTCGGCGTAGCGAGGCGTCTGCGGTCGGCGTTCGACGTCGCCGCGATCGATGCGTCGTCCGCTCGCGACCGTCAATGCGGCGAGCAGCGTGTCATCGCGACGATCATGACGGCGATCGCGCCCACTCCGAGACCACGCCGGTGGAGGCCGCGTCCACGCCGCGGCGCCGATCAGGACCGGTACGCCGATGGTCGCGGGCCAGAAGGGCGCGTCAGCACGCCGCCACACTCGAGCTTGCGAGGAGTGCACCCAGTCCCGAGCTGGTGCGCGCACACGCCACGGCGAACGACAGCAGGAACAAGGTCACGGCCGTCTGCAGCGCGATGTGCGTGTAGGACGTGTGCGATCCGAGAATGAAGTCGAGCAGGCCCACGATCGCAGTCGTATTCGCCGCGAACGCCAGGAACTGCGCCGCCCGTAGGGCCGCGAAAGGAACGGAATCGTCGAATCGAGCGTGAGGAGTGCGAGTCCGAGGAGAAGGAAGTCGATCGCGGTGATCGGCGCCATCATACCGGGCGGACGCTTCCAAACGCCTCCCAGGGGTTCCGTCCGTGAAGAACACCTGCTCGATGCCGGAGTCCCACCCGCCGAGGTGTTCCGACAGGGTGAGCGCCCGAGGACGGCGACCACGGCGGCGAACGTCGTCCGACCCGCGTCCTGACATTTGGTGTGGCATACCCGTCTTGCTCCGTAGCAACCACAGTGAGTAGCCACACAACACGAGCGCGACCGCCGCATTCGGCTTGATGACGACCTGTCCCGGAATGAAGCTTTTAAAGACGTCGATGCCGAACGTCCAGCCGATCAGCCCAGCAGGCCGACCGCGATTGACAGGACACTGGCGGATGCCACGAACCGGTGAACGCCTCGGACGACGACGGGGTTCGAGACAACGGCGGCGGGCCTCGCCGCGGAGGTCGCGATGGAGTGGGCGGCGGCCACGACGCCGATGACGTTCCGCATTCGTCGCGTTGGAGGTCCCGTTGTAGAGCATGGAGGTACGTATGGCCGTCGCGGTGCCGGAATTCCAGCCGCCGATCGCGGACGAGCGTTCGCGCAGGACTTCGTGGTAGAGGGCGCGGGCCGTCTAGGCGCGGGGAAGCAGTAGAGAAGTCGGTGCCGACGAGGGTAGCTCGTGAGGCCGGTCAACGTCTCGACCGCCACGTTGACGTCGTTGATCCGGCCGTCTGATTCGATCGTGACGAGCGCATCGAGACTCGCCTCGAGCAGACTCCGCGTGTGCGCACGCGCCAGCCTGGTCTCGTTCCTGACGGCTTCTGCCTCGGCCGCGCGTCGCTTGGCCAGTTCCGACAGTTGGCCGGCCGTGATGGCGGTGACGAAGAACGCCGCAGAGCGCGACCCAATTCTGCGGGTCGGCGATCGTCAGCGTGTAGACAGGGGGCAGGAAGAAGAAGTTGAAGCACAGCACGCCGATCGCTGACGCCACCAGCGCCGGCCAGCTTCCCCAGACAGTCGCCACGAGGAGCACCACCAGCAAGTATACGCCAGAGCAACGGTCGTGTCGTTGAGGGCTTCGTGAAACGGCGCACCGATCGCCGTGACCGCGGCGATGCCCAGAATGCCGGCGGCGTAGCCGGCGCCCTTCCTCCGGGAGATGCTGCTCAGCATGTGCAACTCACTTGATGCCGACGATCCCCCAGATATCCCTCGCGTATTCCGCGACGGTTCGATCGCTCGAGAACCTGCCGATCCGCGCCACGTTCAGGATTGCTTTTGACGCCCACGCCGCCGGCTGTTTGAAGATGTCGTCGACCCGGTGGTGCGCGTCGATGTAGGCCGGCAGGTCCGCGACATGAAAGTACGGGTCGCCGCGGTCGAGCAGCGACTCCACGATCCAGTGAAACAGCCCTGGCTCCTTCGGCGAGAACACATTGGACTCGAACGCGTCGATGATTCGCGTCAGGCGCGGGTCTCGGTCATATACGTCACGGGGACGATAGCTCCCGTTCGCTCGCAGCGTCTGGATCTGATCGGCAGTCAGTCCGAAGATGAAGATGTTTTCGGCGCCGACCGCCTCGAGTATCTCGACGTTGGCCCCGTCGAGCGTGCCGATCGTCAGCGCACCGTTCAGGGCGAGCTTCATGTTTCCGGTGCCCGATGCCTCGGAACCGGCGGTTGAGATCTGCTCGCTCAGGTCGGCGCCGGGGATGATCACCTCGGCCAGCGACACTCGGAAGTCCGGAACGAATACCACCTTGATCTGTCCTTTGACGCGCGGATCGTTGTTGATGATCGAACCCACGTTGTTGACTAACTTGATGATCTGTTTCGCCGCCCAATAGCCCGGCGCTGCCTTTCCCGCGAAGACGTATGTTCTCGGCACGGCGGGTTGTGTGCCGTCCTCGATGAGGCACAGGTACTCGTGCACGATCCGCATGACATTGAGCAGTTGTCGCTTGTATTCATGTATGCGTTTGATCTGCACGTCGAACAGCGAGTCCGGGTCGACCGTGACCGAGGTTGTGTCGGCGATGACGCGCGCCAGTCGCTCCTTGTTGGAACGCTTGATTGAGCTGAACTCCTGCCGGAACGCACTGTCGTTCGCGTACGGCTCCAACTCTCTGAGCCGTTCGAGGTCGGTCATCCACGTGTCTCCAACGGTCCTGGTGATGAGCCCGGCCAGGAGCGGATTGGCCTGCGCCAGCCACCGGCGCGGCGTGACGCCGTTCGTCTTGTTGTTGAAGCGTTCCGGCCAGAGGGCGTAGAAATCGGGAGCCAACGTCGTCTGCACGAGGCGGCTGTGCATCGCGGAGACCCCGTTGATCGAGTGACTGCCGACGATGCTCAGATGGGCCATGCGCACCTGTCGTGGGTCCCCTTCCTCGATGAGAGACATCCGTTGCTGACGCTCGTGATCCCCGGGCCAGACGGACGCCACGTGTTCGAGAAAGCGCTGGTTGATCTCGTAGATGATCTGCAGGTGCCGCGGCAGCACGCGCTCGAGCAGGGCGACGGGCCACTTCTCGAGCGCCTCGGGCAGCAACGTGTGATTCGTGTACCCCATCGTCGATTGCGTCGTCTGCCATGCGGCGTCCCACGGGAGATCGCGCTCGTCGATGAGAATACGCATCAACTCAGCGATCGCCAGGGCGGGATGCGTGTCGTTCAGGTGAACGGCGACCTTCGCGGCGAAACGAGTCGAAGGTCTGGTGATCCCGCTGGTAGCGGGCAACGACGTCCCGCATCGAGCAGGCGACGAGGAAGTACTCCTGCAACAGGCGCAACTCCTGGCCGGGGGGCACGGCGTCCGACGGGTACAGCACTTTCGAGATCGTCTCCGAAGCGATCTTCTGTTCCACCGCCTTCACGTAGTCGCCGGTGTTGAAGATCTGCATGTCGAAGTCGTGTGATGACCGCGCGGAGAAGAGCCGGAGGACATTCACCGTCCGTCCTCCGAAGCCGGACAACGAAGACATCGTGCGGTACGCCGATGAGCAGCCGCCACTCCAGCCACATCGGGTTGTAGCAGCCCCGTCGATCGACGCCGTGTTCAATCCGGCCGTAGACGGGAACGAGGCAGGCTTGTTCGGGTCGTTCGATTTCCCACGGCGTGCCGAAGGCGAGCCAGTTGTCCGGCTTCTCCTTCTGGTAGCCATTGTCGATTTCCTGCCGGAACAGACCGTACTCGTAGTGGATTCCGTACCCGTATCCCGGGCATGTCGAGCGTGGCGAGGGAGTCGAGAAAGCACGCCGCGAGTCGTCCCAGGCCGCCGTTGCCGAGCGCGGCATCGCGCTCGGACTCCTCGATGACGTCGAGGGAGACGCCCATCTGGCGAAGGGTGTCCCGACACAGGTCGTAGAGGCCCAGATTGCTCAAGTTGTTGGTGAGCAGTCGTCCGAGCAGGTACTCGATCGACAGGTAATACAGGTGTTTCGCATCCGCCTGCCGGTTGCGCCGCTCGGTCTCGAGTCGGCGGTCGATGAGAAGGTCTCGTACGGCGAGGCTGACGCACTCGAACATCTGCCGTGGCGAGAGGCTCTCCCAGGGTTGCGCCAGGGAGTATCGAGCGTGGCGCTCGATGGATTCACGAAAGGCGGCGGGGGACGTGTACCGGGTCTTCGTGGCCGTGACTGTGGCTGGCGTCATCGTGTGTCCGAGTGCGAAACGAGATTCAAGGACCCGGTGCGGACTTTTTCGACGATGCCCCGGAAATCCCCCAGGCGTCGACTCACCTGCCCGCAGGGACGATGAACATCGACGCAACAACGGCGAGGGCTGCAAAACGCAATCCGCTCTCGAAGCCGCTGGTACGCCAGTTGCCCATCAGACATACGTGTCGAGACAACCGCGACGCCTCGAGCAGCTCGACGAGCTGGAGCATCTCCTCCAGTCGTGCGAGGTTCAAGCAGTGCGATCGGGCGCGCCGCTTCCCCTCGGAGCCCACCTGCGGGGCAACGGCGTCAACTTCGCGATCTTCAGCCGGCACGCCACTGGTGTGCGCCTCGACCTGTTCAACCGTGGCGCGGACACCACGCCGGCCCGCAGGATAATCCTCGACGCGGCACGGAACAAGACGGGCGATATCTGGCACGTCTGGCTCGAAGGGATTCGTGCCGGACAGCTCTATGGCTTTCGCATCGCGGGGCCGTATGCGCCGCACGAGGGGCACCGCTTCAACCCCAACAAACTGGTGCTGGATCCCTGCGCCAAGGCGATTGTCCCGGCGGAGGGGCGCGATTCCCGGGTCGCCGTCGGCTACGACCCCGACTCGCCGCGGAAAGACCTGTCGTTCTCCGATGTCGACAACGCGGGCAGCGCACCCAAGTGCGTTGTCCAGCACGAGGATTTCGATTGGCGAGGCGATCAACCGCTCCGTCTGCCGTGGACATCGACCGTCATCTACGAGCTGCACGTGCGCGGGTACACGATCGACTCGAGTTCCGGCGTGCAGTGCCCTGGAACCTATCGCGGCCTCGTGGAGAAGATTCCGTACTTGAAGGCTCTGGGTGTCACGGCCGTCGAATTGATGCCCGTGCAGGAGTTCAACGAGCACGATTCGCAGCGGACCAACCCGAGGACGGGCGAGCGGCTCAAGAACTTCTGGGGGTACGACCCGCTGAGCTTCTTCGCCCCCAAGGCGGCGTACTCCAGCGTGCGCGCGGACGGCGCACAAGCGCTCGAATTCAAGGAGATGGTTCGCGCGTTTCATCGCGAGGGGCTCGAGGTGATCCTCGACGTGGTCTTCAACCACACCGGCGAAGGCGACCAGCGCGGACCGACGCTCTGCTTCCGCGGCATCGACAACGCCGTCTACTACTGGCTGGCCGACGACAGACGCTTCTACCGGGACTTCACCGGCACGGGGCAGACCATCAACGCGAGCCACCCAGTGGTGCGCGACCTCATCCTCGACGCGTTGCGTTATTGGGTGATGGAGATGCACGTCGACGGCTTCCGTTTCGATCTCGCTTCGGTGCTCGGCCGCGACGTTCGCGGCTGCGTGCTGGCCGATGCGCCTCTCCTCGAGCGCATCGCCGAGGATCCCATCCTCCGCGACACCAAGCTCATTGCCGAGGCGTGGGATGTCGCCGGCGCCTATCAGGTCGGTGGCTTCTCGCAGCGGCGCTGGGCGGAATGGAATGGTCAGTTCCGCGACGATGTGCGGCGGTTCTGGCGTGGGGACGCGGGCATGAGGGGTCGCTTCGCCAGCCGCATCTGCGGCAGCTCCGATCTGTACGCGGGATCCGGCAAAGGTCCGGAGTGCAGCGTGAACTTCGTTGCCTCTCACGACGGGTTCACGTTGAACGATCTGGTGAGCTACTCGCACAAACACAACGAGGCCAACGGCGAGGACAATCGCGATGGCGCCGACGAGAGCTTCAGCGCGAACTACGGTGTCGAGGGCGAATCCGGGGACGCCGCGATCGAGGCCGCTTCGCGAGCGGCAGACGAGGAACTTCCTGCTGACGCTCGCGATCTCCAGGGGTGTGCCGATGCTGCTGGCAGGAGACGAGTTCCGGCGCACCCAGCGGGGCAACAACAACGCGTACTGCCAGGACAACGGCACGAGCTGGGTCGACTGGTCGCTCGGCGAGCGGCATCAGGACCTCGTGCGTTTCACCCGTCAAGCCTTCGCGTTCCGTCGCGCACACGCAGTGCTGCGCCGGGAGGCGTTCTACGGCGACCGGGACATCGAGTGGTCTGATCCGAGCGGATGCAGCCCGGACTGGCTCGACCACAGCCAGAAGCGTCTGGCGTGTCTGGTCCACGGGGAGGAGGGACCGGATCTCTATCTGATGTTCAACGCCGATGTCGATCCCGCGTCGTTCGCCCTGCCGGCGCTGCCGCCCTCCAGGCGATGGCGCGTGGCGGTGGATACCACCCGGTCGTCAGCGGAGGACTTCGACACAGAGCAGCGACGCACCGATATTCCGCCGGGAGCGTGCTGGATTGCAGGTTCGCGTTCGAGCGCCATCCTGGTGGCTTGCCCGTCTCTTTCGTCGGCCTCGAGGCCGACGCCTGCTGGTGGTGACCATGCCTGAACAGCGTCCGTCCGCTGACGCGCTGCTGGAGCGGATGAAGGAACAGGATCGCGCGCGCCTGCGCGTCTACGTCGGGGCCGCTCCCGGCGTCGGCAAGACGTACGCGATGCTGCAGGAAGCGCACGCGCTTCGCGCACGCGGCGTCGACGTCGTGGTGGGGTATGTGGAGACCTACGCCCGCTGCGACACCGAGGCACAGGTCAAGGACCTCGAAGTCATCCCGCGTCGCGCCGTCGAGTATCGCGGCGTGACGATGGAGGAGATGGATGTCGACGCGATCATTCGACGTCGACCTCAGGTCTGTGTGGTTGACGAGTTGGCGCACTCCAACGTGCCGGGCAGCCGGAATGCGAAGCGATACCAGGACGTCCTCGAAATCCTTGATGCCGGCATCGACGTGATGACGGCGGTGAACATCCAGCACCTCGAAACCCTCAACGACGCCGTCGCCGCGGTCACCGGAGTGCGTGTGCGGGAAACGGTGCCGGACACGTTCTTCGACCGCGCGGATGAAGTCATCGATGTCGATGTGACGGTCGAGGAGCTGCAGAAACGTCTTCGCGAGGGCAAGGTCTATCGGGCGGAGAAGGTGGAGCAGGCGCTCACGCACTTCTTTCGCAAGAGCAACCTGTCCACGCTCCGTGAGCTGGCTTTGCGAGCGGTGGCCGATGAAGTGGGCGCGAGGGCCGCGAGCGACAGAGCCCGGGAAGGGCCTCGATCCCGCCCCGATTCCGGAACGGGTGATGGTGTGCATCAGCTCGAACGTCCTGGCGCCGCGAGTCATCCGGGCTGGCGCGCGCATCGCCGGGCGGTTTGGTTCAAAGTGGTTCGCGGTCTACGTCGAGACGCCGCGAGAGCAACCCGGCCGCATCAGTCCCCGGCGACGCGGACGCACTGCAGCGGAACATCCGGCTCGCGGAAAGTCTGGGTGCGACGGTCGTGCGCGTCAAGGCGGAGCACCCCTCCGACGGTCTGATCGCGTTCGCCCGGTACGAGGGGATCACGCACGTCGTCCTCGGCCAGAGCGCACGCTCTCTGTGGGAACTGCTGTGGCGCGGCTCACCGCTCGACAAGTTTCTGAGAGCTGTTCCGGAGGCGGTGGTGCAGGTCGTGCCGCTGAACCAGACCGAGCTCGCCGTCACCGCGCAGCAAACGTCATCCGAACAGTGGTGCCGTGGTCGGAGGCACCGGTGCTGCTGCGAACATCGACCGTGCCGCCATGCGCGGTGCACACGTCCGAGATCAGCAGCAGGGCGAGCCCCGCACCACGCACATTCAGGCCGTCACGTCTGAAGAGCCGTGCGACCGTCTCGGCCTGGACACCAGGGCCATCGTCCTGCACCTCGATGCAGCAGGTGAGAGCGATGCCGGATCGAAGCTCGCCCTCACCGCGATCGTTCCCGGACGCGTCCGGCGGGTACCCGATCGCATATACCGTAAGGCGTTTCCGACCAGCGTCGTCACTGCCCACGCCACTTTTTCAGGATCCACATTCAGGGCAGCCGGGATGTCGCGCGCAGCCTCGACGTTCAGCTGTCACGTCGACGTCTGCGGCTTGGGAGGCGATCACGCCGAGTTTCGAGGCCAGGAGAGCGCGCACGTCGGTCGCCGTACGACGAACTGGCAAGCGCCTCGATCGCGATGAGTTGCAGTCGACTTCCAGGAGCAAGCGTGAGAGACCTCACGGCCATCCGGCTATTGGAGTGACGCAATTCGTCGAGCAGCGCATTCCCGGCGTCACGAACCTCGCGCGACAGGTCCTGGCAGTCCTCGAGGCGAACGTCCACGAGACCTGGCGGAAGCTGACCCGTTGCCGCCAGTATGGTGCCGTCCGGCCCAATGACGATCTGCGCGTCCTGTTCAGACTCCATCGATCCCTCCACTCAGCTGACGACCACGTCGACTGCCCGGTGTGGCCTGAAGTGCGTTGACTTCGACGCCGCCGCGGCGTCGCTCGACGCTCACGTCGACCTGACCGTCGTCGAAGCGAGAGGCCTTGAATCCGGAGCTCGGTCAGGCCTGCAGGTAGCGACGGGTTCTCGAACACGATCCGCGAGGCGCCGCCCTCGATGCGCACGCCGAGACACGCCTGGAGCAGGAGGAACACCGATCCGGAGGCCCAGGCTTGCGGCGCGCATGCGACGGGATAGGGAACTGGCGGCTCCGTCGGCTGTCGCTGGAACCCGCAGAACAGCTCCGGCATTCGCTGCAGGTCGAAGTGCAGACTGGCCTGGAACATCGCCTGGAAGAGACGCGACGGTTCGCGACGAAAGCCGTACGCGGCCAGGCCCTTGCCGATCAGCGCGTTGTCGTGCGGCCATACGCCCCCGGTGTGGTATCCCATGGGGTTGTAGCGGCGTTCGGTCGCGGCGAGTGTCCGGATGCCCCAGCCCGAGAACGATTCGACGCCCATCAGAGTGCGCGCCAGAGTCTCGGCGCGGGCTCGGTTGGCGATCCCGGAGAACAGACACTGGCCGGCGTTCGAACTGCGGACACGACAGGGTCGCTTGCGACCGTCCAGCGCCAGTGCGTAGGTCCCGAGATCGTCACACCAGAACGCGCGATCGAATGCCGTCTTGAGCGCGGCGGCCTGCTGCGTCAGCGCGTCGGCGCGCGCCTGCAGTCCAATCGCGCGTGCGACCGACGCCGCCGCGAGTCGCGCAGCGTATACATACCCCTGGACCTCACACAGCGCCACGGGACCTTCGGCAATCGCGCCGTCGTCGTGCACGATTGCGTCGTCGTCATCCTTCCAGCCCTGGTGAAGCAGGCCCGCGGGGGACTGTCGCTGATATTCGACGAACCCGTCCTGATCGGCGTCGCCGTATCGATCGATCCACTCGAGCGCCAAGTCGACGGCTGGCCAGAGAGACCGTACGAACTCCTCGTCACCGGTGCGCTCCCAGTAGGCACCGGCCAGCATGACGAAGAGCGGCGTGCTGTCCACGCTGCCGTAGTAGCGCCCGAAGGGAATCTCCCGGCATGCGGCCAATTCGCCGACGCGCGTCTCGTGAAGGATCTTCCCGGGCTGGGCATCGTCTTCCGCGCGCACCTCGGTTGCCTGCGTGGACGCGAGGTACGCCAGGACGCCACGCGCGAGCGCGGGGTTCAGCCACAGGCACTGCAAGGCCGTGACGATTCCGTCTCGGCCGAACGGCGTGTTGAACCACGGCACGCCCGCGTACGGGTACGGCCCGACGGGCAACGCCGTCGTCAGCATCTGCAGGTCGGCGTATGCCCGCGCCAGCCACCGGTTGATCCGTTCGTTCGAAGTCCGCACTCTGGCCCAGGTGGCGCTGGACAGCCGGAGATCGGCATCGGCCGCGTCACGCGCCACTGTGAACGCGACACTGCGCGAACATTCGGCGCTCGGCTGGCAGGCGACGGACAGTTCGAATACGAGCTTCGTCGCGGGGCTGAAGCTCCAACGCGTGCTGTCCGTATGAGTCGGTCACGCCGGCGAGAGGCGGCGTGAAGTCCAATCGCGCGCGCCGCTCAACGTCGTCGAGTCCGCGATAGCCCAGCATGACGTGCGAGGGCGTGACTTCGGGAGTCAGGAACCGGCCCCGTGTCGTGCGCGTGACCCCTCGCACCTCGAAGATATCGGCGAAGTCGGTCGCGTAGTGCCACTCGAGCGTCGAGGCAACGGTCTCGAGTCCGTGATTGGTGACTCGGACGCGCTGATAGAGCACACCCTGCCACAGGAACTTCTTCACGACGATGTGCAACGTGCCCATCTGTACGCGCAGGCGACCGTCGGCGCTCAGGTCTGGATTGGTCAGGACCGTGGTGAGCTCGCTGCTCCGGGCGGGAATTCGTGACGAGAGAAAGAACGGGCGCCGCATTTCGAGGGTGAGCGCCAACCGGGACAGGAACCGCGTCCCCGCGTGATACAGGCCCTCTTCGCCCAGTCCGCCGGGCACGATGTCCCCGTAGTGATCGAAGATCGCGAACGTGTCGCCATGCTTGAGCACGCGGGTCCGCGCATCGCCGGGCGGCGATGCAGCAAGCACGTGGTGAACGCCAACCGCTTCATTCATGCCCGGCGGATGAGGCATGTGAATCCACCGATGACTGAGTGAGCCGGTGGTAGACGTCGACGTACTCACGCGTCATGCGCGCGGCATCGAAGCGCTGCTCGAACGCCCGCCGGCACGCCCGACGATCCAACTCCCCAGCGCGAGCGACGGCTACCACGGCGTCTGCGATGTTATCGACGATGTATCCGGTCTCGCCGTCGGTGATCACCTCAGGGACCGACCCTCGCGGCCAGGCAATCACCGGGGTTCCACAGGCGAGCGCTTCAATCATGACCAGCCCAAACGGCTCTGCCCACTCGATCGGGAACAGGAGCGCACGGGCGCGGCCGAGGAAGATGTCTCTTCCGCTCGCCGCCGACTTCACCAATGAACTCGACGAGCGCGCCTGCGTCGCGCAACATCGGCGCGATGCGCGTCTTGAAGTAGTCCTGGTCCTCGGGATAGATCTTCGCGGCAATCTTCAGTGGGACCTCCGACAGCCGCGCGATCTCGATCGCCCGCTCGATGCCTTTGTCGGGAGACATCCTGCCCAGGAACGCCAGGTAGTCGCCGTTGCCGGTGTCGCGGAAGGTGAACGCGTCGCGGGGCAGGCCGTGATGGATTGTGGCCAGCCAGTTCGCGTCCGGCGTTGGCGTGCGCTGGCTCTCGGAAATCGAGACCAGCGGCACGTCGGGGTACTCTGCCAGCAGCGGCCCGAGATCGTGCGGGTGCATGTACCCGTGCATGGTCGTCACGCTCGCGGGTCGGTGGCGCCGCACCAGGGGAAAGTGAACGTAGTCGCAGTGGAAGTGCACCACGTCGAACCGGTCGAGATCGCGAAAGACCAGCTCCATGAGCCGAACGTGGTGGGGAAGCGTGTCGCGCACATCGGCGTCGCGCCACAACGCACGCGGACATGCCGCCACGAGCCGCGCGGTGGTCTCGGAGTCGCCGCTGGCAAAGAGCGTCACGTCGTGACCGAGGCGCACCAGCTCCTCGGTCAAGTACGAGCACGATTCGCTCGGTGCCGCCATACAGTTGCGGCGGCACGCTCTCGAACAGCGGCGCCACTTGCGCGATCCGCATGTCAGGCTCGCTTGTTGTTCACGCGCAGTTGCGGGAGACCGCGGCGTCCCTTTTCCAGGTAGCTGATCTCGACGAGCGTCGGCCACAGCTCGATCGAGCTCTTGATCACGCTGATCACGTCGTCGACGATGCGCGCGAGGTTCTGCTGGAAGAAGTCCGGCTCGAACCCGTAGAACGCCTTCTGCAGGTTTCCCCCAAACAGGCGCAGCGCCTCCGCCCGCTCGGGGGACGGTGCGCGCGCGCGAGGCCCTCGAGCGCGCGCCGGTGCAGGCTGACGATCTTCTCGAGCACTTCCTGAGCGTCCGCCGCCGACACCTGGCCGTCGTAGTCGAACTCGACGCTCAATTCATCGAGACGCGTCACGCTCGATTTGATCTTGCGTTTGATCAGGTTCGAGACTTCTTCGTTGAAGATCTCGGCCGCCGGCGGGTTCCGCATGTAGTTGCTGCGCATGTGGTGCTGCGCGGCATCGACATGTGCCGCGACGATGCCGTCCTGCTGCACCCACAGGCGGTAGATGTAGTCTTCGAATCGCAGGCGCGTCGGGAAGAAGGGCGGCAGGCCGAACGTGTTGTCGTACGCCGCAACGCCGCAGTCCATGCGCCAATTCAGCTTGGTGACGACCGGCCGGAAGTTGACCAGCACGTAGATGTCGTTGATCGCGTCAGGATCGACCTGTCCCTCATCGGCGAGGAACATGTCGACGAAGTCGATGGCGTCGATGTCGTTGGTACCGGACCGGAAGGTCTGCGCGAGCCTGACCACTGCATCGTCCGCGACGGGACCGCGTTGAAGCATCAGGGAGTTTTCGAACGCGAGCCCCTTCGTGGCGTTCGTCTCCAAATCCATGGCGGAATCGACCAGGACCTGGCCTCGTGCGTAGTTCTCGGGCATCTCGGCGACCGTCTTGCCCAGGACGTCCTTGAACGCGGCCATGATGTCGAACGACTTGTGCACGGAGTGTCCCTGTCCGGCTTTGTGCAGCCGGCCTCGGCACACTTCGTCCGCTTCCAGCGACTCCGGGCTGTCCTCCATCAGCGCGTACGGCCGCATGTCGTCGTCGGAACTGACCATCAGTCCACCCAGGGTGTACATGAGCGTGCAGTTCCGATTGCCGCCGTAGCTCGGGCGAAACAGGTTCTTGACGATCCCTTCCAGGCGCGCGTCACGGAGTCGCCTGTTCAGATAGGAGAGGAACGCCTCCTTTTCGCGCGGACCCACATAAAACAGCTCGTTGTGCGTACACGTCTGCTCCAGGAGCGAGTAGTACTTCTCCTGTGTGGCAGGCGTCGAGTCATCGAACACGATCATGCGGACAGCGTGACCGTTGCGCCAGAAGTGCTGGTCGTATTGCGTGATCGTCTCGCTCACGTCGCGCAGGCGATACGTGGGGATGACGAAGCTCAGTTCAGGTGTGCTCATTGGTGACGTCGCTCTGCGTCGGGCTTACATCACGATCGTCCCTCGTCTTGACGTTAAGTGGCCATAAGAAGTGCATAAGAATGTCGTGAAAGCGCCGGAGCGGCCGAGGCGTGTGTCAGAATGACTCGATCAACGTCATGAGATTGCAACGAGTGCCCTGTCTGTCCCTGGTGGGTCTGGCCATCGTCTCGGTGGCCTGCAATGCACCAATGGTGCTGACGCAGCAGGTTGAGGCGCGACGAGTTGCGTCGGAGCTGCAGCTGCAATTCACGAAGGCTGCCGCCGCGGCGAACCGATCGGTGTTGTCCGATACCGATGACGACGCCATGGCTGCTGCACGCGAAGCCGAACAGGCCACGCAGGCGGTGCTACGCGACGTTGGTCAGTTGGAGTCGATTCTGAAGTCGATGGGCTATTCAGAGGAGCTCCGTTTCCTCGATACCTTCAGGGGGCGATTCGCCGAATACCAGAAACTGGACGCGGAGATTCTCCCGCTGGCTGTCGAGAACACCAACGTCAAGGCACAGCGGCTGTCCTTTGGCCCGGCTCGCGAAGCAGTCAGCGCCTTCCGCACGGCTCTCGAGGCTGCCGTCAAAATGGCACGCCCGGCCGATGCCTCGCGAGCTGATGCGCTTGCCGCACGCGCGATCCTGTCCGTTCTCGAGATTGAGGTGCTGCAGGCTCCTCACATCGCGGAAGCGGAGGACGCGCCGATGACGCGCATGGAACAGCAGATGGCTGCGTCTGAAGCCGCAGCGCGTAAGGGACTCGGGCAGATCACGTCGCTGCTTCCGGCTGACGCTCGTCCGCATCTCACTGCGGCGGTCGCCGCGCTCGATCGCTTCAAGGCCGTCAACGCAGACCTCATCAAGTTGTCGCGGCAGAACAGCGATGTTCGATCGCTGGCGTTGACACTCGGTCGAAAGCGCGTCCTCACCGCGCAGTGCGACGACCAGTTGCGCGGCCTCCGGGAGGCGCTGGCCAGACACGAAAACACCGCGACTCGATGACCAAGTGAAATGGGGTCGGGGGTCATTTAAAGAGGACATTCCGCGATCGGGCCATCGTTCGCGCTGTGTCCTGTTTAAATGACCCCCGACCCCCTTACAGATCTGCAAATCGATAGCCGACCCATGGCTCGGTGAGGATGTACCGAGGTGATGCCGGGTCGGGCTCGATCTTCTTGCGCAGTGAGCCGACCAGCACACGCAGATGCTCGGGTTGATCGGTTGCGTGCGGACCCCAAATCGCCTTGAGGATGGCTCGGTGCGTCAGGACACGTCCTGGATGCTGGGCCAGGTAGGTGAGTAACTCGAACTCCTTCGGCGTGAGGCGCACCTCCTCGCCGTCTCTGAGCACGCGAAAGCGGTCGCGGTCGATCACCAGTCCGGCCCTGACGATGGGGCCGCTCGTGGCTGCCGGGCTCTCCGCGCGCCGCAGCGCCGCACGGATGCGCGCTAGCAATTCCTCCGGCCCGAATGGCTTGGTCACGTAATCGTCGGCACCAGCGTCGAGGGCCGCGACCTTGTCGCCTTCCGCTCCGCGCGCGGAGAGCACCACAATCGGAACGTTCGATCCCTGACGCACCTGGCGGCACACCTCGATGCCGTCCACGTCCGGCAGGCCGAGGTCGAGCACGACGAGATCGGGCTTCTCCCGATCGACTGCGTCGAGTCCTGACCGGCCGCTCACCGCGGACAGCACATCGTATCCGCGCGCCCGCAGGAGCGGGGACACGGTGGCGACAATATTCGGCTCGTCGTCGACGATGAGAATGCGCTGCGGCATCTACTGCGCCACCGCCGCTGTCCGCACCGCGCCCGGAACGACCATCGAGAACTTCGCCCCGCCGGGGACGTTCTCCGCCCAGATCCGGCCACCTGCCGCCGCCAGCAGTCCTCGTGTGATTGAGAGTCCCATTCCGGTTCCGAACGTGGCCTGACGAGCGGCGTGGCCTCGGTAGAAACGCTCGAAAAGGTGCTCGAGTTCTCCTGGATCGAGGCCCGGGCCGCGATCGGTCACCGAGACGTGAAGGCCGTCGGCTTCGATGCGAGCCTGCACGAGGATCTCACGATCCGATGACGAATACTGGGCGGCGTTCTCGAGAATGTGCGACAAGGCAACCGACGCGAGGCGCGGATCGATATCGACCTCCATATCGGAGTCGGCATCCACGCGGAGAGCATGTCCCTCCAGTGTGTGCCTGACATGTGCACTCGCGGCGTCGACAACGTCTGCGGCGGTGACCCACTGACGGTCGACGCGGATGGCGGCCGCATCGATACGCGCCATATCGAGAATGTCCTGAAACAGACGCGTGAGTCGATCGAGCTCAGAGGCCGCCGCGCGCGCCTGATTTTCACGTTCCTCTACAGTCAAGTGACCCCGCAAGTTCTCGACAGCGGCCTTAATCGCCGTCAACGGCGTGCGCAGGTCGTGACTGAGTGACGCCAGCAGCGTAGCCGCAAGATCTGCCTTCTGTTGTACGAGCTCGGCGGCATCGCGTTCCGCCAGGAATTGCGCCCGCTCGATGGCAATCGCAACGACCCCTGCGAGCGCATCAAGGGTTCCTATGTCAATCGTCGACGATGAGGCGGCGAGGAGTCCGACAGCCCTGGTGCCGTGCCTGAGCGGAACGACAGAGATATCGCTGTTCGCAAGACGTACATGACCGCCGTACGCGCGCTGGCGCGCATCGAATTCCACGATCCCGCGGGCCTTGGCGAGTGCCATGTTCAGTGTGTTGACGTCGATGTCGACTTCCTCCGCCCCGCCTTGATGGATGCGCCAACCCTCGTCTATGGGCAGGCAGATCGCGATGCGTGACAACTCGAATCGACGCGCCACGTGTCTGGCGAGCGCATCGATGGCTCCCGTCGTCTCGGTCGTGAGCAGCACGTCGCGTGTGAGATCGAAGAGCCGCGTGACTTCGTTCCGGCGCGCGATTGCCTCGCGGGTGCGGTCCTGTGCCGCTGCTGACAGATTGCTGGCGATCACCGAGACAACCAGAAAGGCAAAGAGGGCGATCCAGTTCTGGGGATCGGCGATGGTGAAGGTGCCAACCGGTGGCAGAAAGAAGAAGTTGAGGGTCAACATCGCCGCAACGGACGCGACAATCGCGACCCGAAGCTGGCCGATTGTTGCCGTGCCAAGAACGATGAGCAGGAGGGCTAGAGAGACGGTGGTCGGGCTGATATCCGGGAGCAGGCGAAGCAGCGCCGCTGTCAGCGCGATGGCTGCCAGGCTGGCGACCATCACACCGAGGTCGCGCATCTGCCTGCGGCGCCGGAGCATGAACCAATTCTGCCATCACGTGGCTACGAATCGCCCGGAGCTTGCGATTTCTTATCGACTCTTTACGGCTTTCTTATGTGTTGGCAGGTTATCGTGGCCCTATGCGACGAAAGGCGCCGCAGGTGACGTCGCTGCCGGCTTCATCAGTGTCGAAAGAGGAATTGCGGATCATTCTTGAGGAGTATCTCGCGCTGGATCGTGCGCGTGTGTTCCGGCGGCTCTTCATCGTCCGTTTCGGGTTGCTCACCACCATCTCCGTCCTTGTCGCACTCATCGCTCCAGGACTGCCCTTTGTCGCTCGATGGTTACCGCCAGTCCTGTGTCTCATGCCGCCAACCTGGGCAGTGATAGTCGAGCTTCGCCTCGCCCGACGGCTTGCCCGCCATCTCGAGGGCGTTAATAGTGTTGATACGCATGAACTTATGCTCGGAGGGTCGAGTCACTCCGCATAAGAAAGTCGTAAAAAGTTCATAAGTACCGGCGAGAAGCGGCACGCGCAATCGGAACGTCATCCGATAATGCAGAGAGTTGCCCAATTCGATTTCGCAGTCCGTGCCCGATAGCCAGGCACCCGCACGATCTCAGGTCCGATTCCATAGTTCCGGCCCTCACAGTCGTCTGTTACCGCTGACGTTGACAGCCTTGGGCGTCGTGTACGGCGACATCGGTACGAGTCCGCTGTACGCGATGCGGGAGTGCTTCTTTGGTTCCCATCCCGTTCCGCCTACCCACGAGAACGTTCTGGGCGTGCTGTCGCTCATCATCTACGCACTGGTGCTCGTCATCTCGATCAAGTACGTCGCCCTCGTCATGCGCGCGGACAACCAGGGCGAAGGGGGCATCCTCGCGCTGACGGCGCTCGTTCCCGGGCTCAAGGGGGAGCGTGGCGTCTCTGCGAGGCTGGCAGTCGGCCGACCGATGCTCATCGCGCTCGGCATCTTCGGAACGGCACTGCTCTACGGCGACGGCATGATCACGCCGGCGATCTCGGTCCTCAGCGCGGTCGAAGGTCTCGAGGTTGCCACGCCGCTCTTCCGTCCGTATGTCGTGCCGGTGACGGTGGTCATTCTGGTGGGCCTGTTCGTCATCCAGAGGTACGGCACGCATCGCGTTGGCGGTCTCTTCGGTCCCATCGTCATCGTGTGGTTCGCGACGATCGCGACGCTCGGTGTGATCTGGATCGTCCGCGAGCCAGTTGTGCTCGGTGCGTTCGATCCGCGTCACGCCGTCACGTTCTTTGCCAGCAACGGGCTTACGGGCTTTGCGGTGCTTGGCGCCGTGTTCCTGGTCGTCACCGGTGGCGAGGCGCTCTACGCCGACATGGGGCACTTTGGAAAAGAGCCGATCCGGCTGGCATGGTTTGCGCTCGTGTTGCCGTCCCTGCTGTTGAACTACCTCGGTCAGGGCGCTCTCCTGCTGCTGAACCCAAAGGCGACCCATCCGTTCTTTCAGCTGGCCCCGACATGGGCACTGCTGCCGCTGGTCGGCATTGCGACCGTCGCCGCGATCATCGCCTCGCAAGCGCTGATCTCAGGAGCGTTCTCAATTACGCGTCAGGCAATGCAGCTTGGTCTGGCGCCGCGGCTGGACGTTGAGCACACCTCCGCGCACGAGATCGGTCAGATCTACGTGCCGCAGGTCAATTGGGCGCTGATGTTCGCGTGCGTGTTCATCGTGATTGGCTTCGGTTCATCGAGCGACCTTGCCGCCGCGTACGGCATCGCCGTGACGCTGACGATGGTCATCACGGTGTTGCTGCTGTACGTGGTGATGACCGAGCGATGGAAGTGGCCGAAGCCGGCCACCGTAGCGGTCATGGCGTTGTTCCTAATCATCGACCTGGCGTTCTTCGGGGCGAACGCGTTGAAGGTGCTGCAGGGCGGCTGGGTCACGTTGGTCGTCGCACTGGCCATCTTCACCCTGATGACGACGTGGAAGACCGGCCGGCGACTCCTTGCTGAACGCCTGGCCGCACGCGCCATTCCGCTCGAGGAATTCATGGCGACCGTGGCGGCTGTTCAGCCCGCGCGGGTGCCGGGCACCGCCGTCTTCATGACCGCGCAGCCGACCGGCACGCCGCCCGCGCTCGCGCACAACATGCGCTACAACAAAGTGCTCCACGAACACGTCGCCGTGCTCACGGTCGCAACCGCGCAGGTGCCGCATGTTCCTGCCGATGAACGCGTGTCGGTGCAGCCGCTGGGATACGACATGTTCAACGTTCGCGTGCAGTACGGGTTCATGGAGGATCCCAACGTGCCCGAGGCCCTCCTCCAGGCGCGCGACCTGGGCTTGACGATCGACCTCGACGACCTGACGTACTTCCTTGGTCGCGAGACGATCATCGTGACCCGCAAGAAAGGGATGGCGATCTGGCGTGAGAAGCTGTTCGTGCTGATGGCGCGTAATGCCGTTCGGGCGACAGCGTTCTTCCGTCTGCCGCCCGAGCGAGTGGTGGAGCTCGGCGTTCAGGTCGAGATGTAACGTCAGCTCCAGCACATCTCCAGCTCCGGATGCGCGAGGCACGGGCTGCCTTTCACGGGCGGCACCGGCGCCGGTTCCGGTGCGCACAGATCGTCCGAGTCGTGTCCGTACGAACTGTCACCAGCTGCCTCGGGCGGCAGTGCGTTCGGGAGGATGTCGACCACCAGATCGATCTCGGTATCGAGGATCACCAGGTCGCGGTCGACAAATCGATATTCAAGCTCCATCGGCAACAGCGGTAGTCGCTCAAGAGCGACTGCTGTCACGTCGGTTTCGGTCAACGAGGCGCGATGGGCCGCAATCTGGAGCAGGCGCCGCACGTAGGCTGCCACCCGCGGGGTGAAGATGTCCCCTCGCGGCGTTGCCACCCGCGCTTCAACGACCGCCCTGCGGTGAGCCTCACGAGCGCGCGCTGCTTGCTCTGGATCCGCACACAGCGTCGTCAGCGAAGACATCGGGTTTTCGAGCAGTCGATGAACCTCCAGATAACGGTCGATGCTCGTCGCGAACTCCGAGACCGCCGGCGGCGCCGCCGGTCGATGCTCTTCGAATGCCATTGTTTGTGCGTGAGCGGGGAGAGCTGCGAGTGCCAGTGCCGGGAGCAGGAACAGGATCGAGGCCGTCATGGTGACCCTCCGCGGTTTCCTAAGGCACTTCTGATGCCAGGCAACGGATGCGCGATTGTGGCTCCAGCCACATGGGTCGCCGGCATCAGACGCGCGCCGTGGGGATTAGTTCCTCGGGCCGCGAAATAACTCGCACGGGCCCATACGCCCTTGCAGTCTCAGGCGCGAAACCCCCCGCAGGGCACGTCGATTCGATCGCATTCGGTGGTGGCACCCCCGTTGCTCAAGCCTCGCAAACGCAACTTGTGCAGGAGACGATGCCATGACGATTGGACGCGTAACGGCCGCGATGGCAGTGTTCATGATGGCTCTCGTGGCCGTCCCACGGGCTACCTTCGCTCAGAAACTGTCCGACGCCGAATTGAAGAAGATCGGCGCCACCGCTACAACGCCGGCGGATCATAAGAAGCTTGCCGCGCACTACCGCGCTCATGCCGCCGAGCATGAAGCGGACGCCAAGCTGCACGAGGACATCGTCGCCGCTGCGCGAAAGCAGGATCAGTCTTCCGGTCATGCGTGGGAACTGGCGCGCGCGGCCGATCACTACGCCGAGCACTCACGGGAGGCGGCCGAGGCGTTGCGAGACTTAGCTGCCTTGCACGAGGGAATGGCGGAACATGCCGCCGACGTGAAGAAGACTCACTGACCACGCACGTCGTGGGCGGCCTTCAGATCACCCGCGCGCGGCGCATGACGGCTTCGCACTTCTGACGGATCTCGCGTGCCACTTCGTAGGGATCGCCCTGCTGGAACTTCGGCAGGAACAGTTCGACAGACAGCGGCCCTGAGTAGCCCTTGTCGGCGAGCGTGCGCAGCATCTGGTTGAGCGGCGCGACGCCGTCGCCAGGAATGATGCGCGTGGTGTTGTCGAGCAACTCGCGCGGCATGTCGGGGACGTCCTGGAAATGGACGTGCCCGATCTCTCCCTGTCGAATCTGATCGAGGTCCTCGAGCTTATTGAGCCCTGACCAGAAGTGATAGAAGTCGAGCAGCGGTGCGACGTTTGGATGCGCCGCCTCCCGCATCATCTTCAGCATCGTGGGCAGCGTGCCGATGAAGGTGGACGTGCGCACGGCCTCGGCCATCACGATCATGCCGAACTGCTTCGCGATGTCGCCGTTCTCGCGCATGTTGGCGACGCCGCGCTTGTAGTCCTCTTCGGTGAACTTCTCGGTCGTGGGCGTCGGTGAATAGATCTTTGTCAGGCCCAGCGACGCGAACTGCTCGCAACGTTTCCTGAACGCATCGAGCTGCGCTGCGCGCTTGGGATTCGGCTCCCACAAGCCGACCACGCCGCAGGCGGATGAGACGGGTGTCAGCCCGAGGTCGGTCAGGACGCGCTTCGCGGCGGGCAGCGAATCAGATTTCAGGAACTCGTCGAGCAGGGTGTTCGTCAACTCGACGTTCTTGATCCCGGCGCGCGCCCATCCTTCGAGCGATCGGCGGTAGCCCGCAGCCGAGGATGTGTTCTGGTGAAGGGCGAGTGTCATTTTGCCAGCCGCTGACACGGCACGTGCAGCCGCCATGACTGCCACAGGGGTGAGAAGCAGCGCCCGCCGTGAAAGCATGGCGGATTGTAGCTCACGCCTGCTCTTCAAGGAACGAGGCGAGGAACTCCTGGGTCCGCGCCAGACCGCCGCGGTGCGACCATGTCTCGCGATCCACGCGCTCGCAGATCTCCATGTCCGCGCAGAAGACCTCCTGCATCTGGCGGCCGAGGCCGCGGTCGAAGACGCAGACGTTGCTCTCCTCGTTGTGCGCGAACGAGCGGTTGTCGAAGTTGGCGGTTCCAACGGTCACCCACACGCTGTCCACCACCATCGTTTTGTGATGCAGCATCGTTCGGTTGTATTCGAAGATCTCAATACCTGCGTCGAGGAGACGGCCGTACAAGCGCACGCTGTTCTGACGGGCGAGCCAGTTGTCGTTGCGGATGCCCGACACCATGATCTTGACGTCGATGCCGCGCTTCCTGGCGTCGATGAGCGTGTCGATCGCCACGGCATCAGGGAGGAAGTAGGGATTCGCGATGTAGATCGATCTTCGCGCGCACACGATCGACAGGTAGTACATGGTGCGGACCGTTGACCCACCAGACTCGGGTGAGCTCATGAGCGTCTGCGCGCTGAGCCGACCGCGATGGTCAATCGTCGGGTAGTACCACCAGCCGCTCAGGAGCTCTCCGGTCGACTGCTGCCAGTTGTGGGCGAAGCCGGCCTGCAGAGGAACGACGGCCGGCCCTTCGACGCGAATCTGCATGTCGCGCCATTCGTTCGGCCCGCGTGCGTTCCCGCGCCAGTGGTCCGCAATGCCCGCGCCGCCGGTGAACGCGATGTGGCCGTCGATGATGAGCGACTTGCGATGCGTGCGATTGTTGAAGCGGCCGAGCGTATACCAGTGAATCGGGTTGTACCAGGCGACCTGACATCCGCCTTCGTCCAGCATGCGAAGGATCTCGGCGCCGATGCTTGCCGAGCCAATGGCGTCGAGCAGAATCTTGACCGTCACACCGGCCTTCGCGCGCCCGGCGAGCGCCCGTGCGAACTCGACGCCCACGGCGCCCGCCCAGTAGATGTAGGCCTCAATCGTGATCGAGACCTGCGCGCCGGCGATCGCCTCGAGCATGCGCGGGTAGAAGGCGTCGCCGTTGTTCAGGATCTCGATCGCGTTCCCATCCGCGAAGGGCGCGCCGCTCGCGCCCGCGATCGTGGCGAGGAACTCGTCTGACTCGACGTCGAATTCATGTGAGAGCCCGTATCGAGGAGGCGCGGCAGCCGGTGTCGTCAGATACGACAGCAACGCCATTGCTCCCATCCCCAGCGCCCAGCCTAGTCGGTCGTAGACGATGAAGCCGACGCAAGCGATGGCCCAGATCCACCACGACCAGAACAGTCGCCTGGCGCGAGCGCCCGGACCGAGCGCTCCTTTGGCGATCTGACGGCGGCGTTTAACAGACGGAACGCGGACGCCGTGTCTGTGTTGGTGAAGCGACCAGTCGATGGGCCGGCTTCGAGGCCGCACGCTCCTCGCGGTTCGAGACACTCTGCCGTGCGTTGCGACCATAAATCGTGCCGACTCTCGCGGCGGGTCCGCCCCTCGACGTCGCTCGGGGCGCCCCGAGCCTGGTCGAGGGGCGAAGAGCAGGACCCGCCCTACCTTCCGCGAAGCAGCTCGAGCAGAGCAGTCGTCTCCGCCCGGATCGCGCCCTTGAGCGTGGGTTCACGCTCCGGTGCCCACTCAGGTGAGTGTGGTGCGGGCACAGGGATGCCGCTCTGACGAGCGGCAGCGAGCTTCGAAGGATGCACTGCACCCACGTGCAGCAGCGCCGACGGCACGCCCGCGAGGCCGTACTCGGAGAAATCTTCCGACGTCATCTTGGCTGGCATCTCGACCACGGCGGCATCACCGAGCCCTTTCTTTAACGCGCCCGCAAGACGCAGTGTCAACGTCGGGTCGTTGTAGACCGGTGGATTGCCGCGGTCCGGTGTATCGACGAGCGGCTCTTTCGGTGCGCCAGCCGCTGTCGCTTCACCTCTGGCCACGCGTCGAATAGCCGCGAACGTACGAGCGCGAATCTCGTCGGTGTAAGTGCGGACAGACAGCTGCAGGCGGACCTCGTCGGGGATGACGTTTGCCTGCGTGCCACCGTGGATCGAGCCGACCGTGATCACGATCGGCTCGAGGGGGTTGTTCTCACGGGAGACGATCGTCTGCAGTGACAGCACGATGCGCGACGCGAGAACGATTGGATCGATCGTGTTGTGCGGCATCGCTCCATGTCCGCCGCGGCCGTAGACGGTGATCGTCACCGTGTCGGACATCGCCCGGAACAGACCCGGGTGGTAGCCAATTGTTCCAGCTGGCATCGTGTCATCGTCATGCAGCGATAACGCGAAGTCGGGCTTCGGGAAGCGCGTGAACAAGCCGTCCGTCAGCATCGCTTTCGCGCCGCCGAGTCCTTCTTCTGCCGGCTGGCCGACCATCATCAGCGTGCCGCTCCAGCGATCGCGATGTTCGGCCATGAGCCGCGCGGTTCCAGCCCACGCCGCCATGTGAAGGTCGTGACCGCAAGCATGCATCACCGGCGTGGCCTGGCCTGCCGCGTTCTTCGTGACGACGGTGCTGGCGAAGGGCAGTCCGGTCTTCTCCTCGACCGGGAGCGCATCGAGTTCGGTGCGCAGCATCACCGTTGGGCCGGCGCCGTTCTTGAGGATGCCGACGATCCCGGTCTTGCCGACTCCGGTTGTGACGTCGAAGCCGAGCGACTTCAGTCGTGCCGCGAGCTTACCTGCCGTCTGGACTTCCTGAAATGCGAGTTCTGGCGAGCGATGGAGATCGACGTAGAGCGCGTCAACGTCAGGGAAGATCGAATCGATTTCGGCCGGTGTCGGCGTGTTCCAGCGTGCGCCGGACTGCGCCGGGAGCGTGCACGTGGCCGCCAGTACAAGCGCCGCAGTGCGGGCACCGATCGATCGACGTGGAGCAGGTGCCGACATCAAAAGTGGTGCTATTGTGGCATAGCCATCCCACCTCATCGCGACGCTGGAGCAGGACCATGAGAAGCCGGCTTGCAACGCTGATGCTCCTCTGCGTGATCAGCACGCCACTTGCGGCGCAGTGGTTGAAGGAACCGACACGCGATATCCCACGCACGGCAGACGGAAAACCGAATCTCTCGGCGCCCGCTCCACGCGCGGCGGACGGGAAGCCCGACCTCTCAGGGTTGTGGCGAATGGATTCGGGCCCCTACGGCGGCAATCTGCTCGTCGATCTCAAGCCGTCGGAGATTCAGCCCTGGGCTGACGCGCTACGTGGCTCGACTTCGGCGGGCATCCTCACACCGAGGAACTCCGCGTCGTCGAGCGCGACCACGCGCGCCTCGTCGGCAAAGCGTCCGACGACAAGAAGAATGCGGTGAAGGTTGCTCGTGAGGTGCTCGCGCACTATGTCGGGGCGTACGAGTTCCGGGGCACTGAGGATCCGAATCAGATCATCGTTGTCAACGTCACGCTCGTGGGAGATGAGGTGCTGCTCGACGTGGGTGGCAAGGATCCGCAGCCGATGATTCCGCTCTCGGAGACCTTGTTCTCAACCTCCGGCGGTCGACTCGAATTCGTTCCGGACGAGAAGGGTCAGATCACGCACGCCATCTTCCGCATCGTCGAAGGCGATCTCAAAGGCGTGCGGAAGTGATCGGATTCACCGGCCGACGATGACGCTCCAGGTCTGATCCGCCTGCTGGACGAGCGCTTCGATGTCGGTCTCGAGAACGAAGCGTTCGCGCACCAGGCTGGCCGCGGCGTCCCGCACGCGCTGAAGGTAATCCTGCCGGCTCTTGTAGCGCTCCTCGATTGACGGACGCGAGTCGCCTGACTGCTCGCGTTCGGCGCGCGTCTTCGCGAACGGCTCAAACGATCCGACGAGGCCAGCAAGGTAGCGCAGGCCGCTCAACGGATAGGTGGACACATTCCATCCCGTGTGCGTTCCGAGCGGGACGGCCACTTCAGGCAGCGCGATGCCCCCGACGTCATTGCCGTCGGCATTGACTTGAGGCACGAGCACCGTGAAAGGAGTGCCGAGTGATGGCGGCTCCTTTGTGATCACCTTCGTCGTGGCGTAATCAGCGCCGTAGTCCATACGCCACACGCCCGGCATGTAGCTGGCAAACGGGAGGACTGGAATCTTTGGGAACCGAACCGCATCGCGCGTGACGAGCTGGCCCCGCGCGATCGTGGGGTAGCGCGAAGGCGGAGGCTCTGTTCGGTTCGTCACCCACTTGTCGAGTTCGATGAGCAGCGCACGCAGTACCCATTTCTGATCCGCGAAGTTCAGCGCATAGCGAGTCTGCTGAGGCGCTGGTGGGAGTCCACCGGATGCGTGGGGCGTCCCTGTGAGGAAGTAGAGACGCGACGTCGAGGCGAGCGGGACGTCAGCCGTTCCGGCGTCGTTCGTGTGCGTCAGCGATCCGGCGCGTGCCCAGTATTCGGTCGAGGAGAAGGTGTAGAAGATGCGTGGCACGACCGAGGCGGTCCTGGCTTTTGCCAGGAGACCATCATCTGTGAACGGCGGAAGGTCCACGGGGCGAAAGATCGACAACACCGAGTTGCCGGCCTGGCCCGGGCTCGCGAATCGGTGATTGAAGCTGCCGCCGCCGGCTCCTGCCGATGCGACAATCAATCCATCGAACGCGGCACGACCGTGCTCGTCCTGATTGAAGCCGTCGCGAACGAACTCACGAAGGAAACGCCCGCTCTGCGAGTAGCCAAAGCCGACGACGCGTCGCATCAGCGCCGGGTTCTCGCGTAGCGTCGAGACGCCGCCTCCGTACTTGAGGTACGACGCGAAGTCGCGCACGGCCGCGAGACCGAGGCCTGCGACGGGGGAGCCTGTCGCCCTGTAGATCACTTCGTTGAGCCCGGCGTCGAAGCCCGCGGCGCGGCGGACCGAGCATCCGTCGGGAGAGAACTGCCAGCTCTCGCGGGGCAGCACGGTCGCGGCCTTGTCGATCTCGGATCGATGCGTCAGCGCGGCATCCGGCTGTGAGGCGTCTGCGGCGCAGTACGCCAGACCGATTGCGCCTCCAGGCCCACTGCGGCCGACCGTCACGGCGCTGGCTCGAACCATCCCATTGACGGGGGCGGTTGGCACGGTGAGTGACAGTCCATCGCCAGGTGCCACGTCGAACTGCCAGCCCAGGAATGCGACCGTGAATCCCTCGGTAAGGAGAAACCGATCGCCGAGGTTCCAGTTCTCAGGCGCGAGATCGCGTTGGCGCGCATCGCTCATCAGCCCGAGCGACTGATCGCGTCCGCGGTTGACGACCTCGAGGAAGACCGTGCCACGCGCCGATGATGTTTGTCTGGGGAGAAAGAGCAGCAGGTCGCCAGCGAACTCCACTTTCCCCTGCGCATTTCGCGGAGCGAGCGCGAGGTCGGCGATGGCCTGGTTCTCAGGCAGCTTCGGGTCGACCGCGTAGTGGACGCGCGCGATCACGCGCTCGTGGGTGCCGAATTCATTGCGGCTGCGCACGTCGATACGAACGACTTCGGCCGACGCCGACGTTGCCGCGAGCAGCCAAACGAGGGTCATCCGCACGCGAAGGCGCGACACGCGGTCCACTATAGAACTCTTGCGACCTGCTCCGCCAGCGCACAGAATGTGCGCGTGACTTCCGCGACGCGCCTCTTGTTCATTCCCTTGATTGCCGCTGCCGGTCTCGTGACGACGCTTGGAGCGCAGTCAGGCGACATGGAGACATTGCCTGTGCGCGGGCAGGTCTCGATGATCAGCGCAGGGGGTGTCAATGTGCTCGTGCAGGCCGGCTCGCAGGGTGTGCTCGTCGTCGACACGATGGCGGAGTCGCAGTCCGATCGGCTCATCGCGGCGATTCGCGCGCTGGCTGGCCCGCGCCCCATCCGCTATGTCGTCAACACGCACGCGCACCCTGAGTTCACGGGCGGCAATCTCAAGGTCGCGGCCGCGGGAGCGCAGCTCGTCGCAGGCAACTTCGCCGGACAAGTTGGTCAGGGCGCCGTCGAGGGCGTCGTGTCGCAGGCGTTTGTCGTGGCACACGAGAACGTCCTGAAGGTGATGAGCGCACCAACAGGCAACCAGCCAGCGACGCCATTCGGCGCGTGGCCCACTGAAACCTTCTTCCAGGACGAGAAGACGATGTATTTCAACGGAGAGGGGATTGAGCTGGCGCATGTCAAGAATGCAAGTACGGACGGCGACGTCCTCGTCTTCTTTCGCAGCTCGGACGTGATCGCGGCGGGTGACATCTACAACACGCTCGGCTATCCGCGTATCGATGTTGCGCGAGGTGGGAGCGTGAATGGCGCCATCGAGGGGCTGAATCGTCTGATCGACATCGCGATCTCGGAGCAATTCACCGAGGGCGGGACGCGCATCGTGCCGGGCCGCGGCCGCATCAGCGACGAGTTCGACGTCGTCGAGTATCGCGACATGGTCACGATCGTCAGGGATCGCGTCGCCGCGATGATTAAGAAGGGGAGGACACTGGCGCAGGTGCAGGCGGCGCGCCCCACGATTGACTGGGAACCGCGCTACGGATCCTCGTCGGGGCCGTGGACGACCGCGATGTTCGTCGAAGCCGTGTATCGGAGTCTGTCGTCCGCTGGGAAATAGTGTGAAGGGTCTGACCCCTTCACACCCGTTCACAGGAGCCGAGACATGCGGTGCCTCTTGTCACTCACCCTGGTCGCTCTGCTGCTGCCCTCGCCGGCGATGGCACAGTTCGACCTCACCGGCAGCTACAACGCGATCTTTCACGAAGACCAGCCGGAACGTATTCCTGGGCCGTCACTCGGCGACTACGTCGGGCTGCCAATCAACGAGAGCGCGCGCGCATTCGCCGAGGCGTGGGATGCCTCGAGGCTGACTGTGCCGGAGCACCAGTGTCGAGCGCATTCGTCGCCGTATATTCTGCGCGGTCCATTGAACATGCGCGTCTGGGACGAGCGTGACAAAGAGACGCAACAGGTCGTGGCCATCCACCTCGACATCAGCAACTTCCAACAGCGCCGCGTCGTCTGGATGGATGGACGGCCGCATCCGTCGGCGAACGCCGAACATACCTGGATGGGTTTCTCTACCGGTCGATGGGACGGTGATGTGCTTGTCGTGACGACCACGCACATCAAGCAGATGTGGCATCGCCGAAACGGCGTGCCGCAAAGCGACCAGGTGACACTGACCGAGCGATTCGCACTGCACGGAACGGTGATGACCTACGTCACCATCACCGACGATCCGGTGTATCTCACCGAGCCGCTGGTGAAGACCACCAACATGCTCAGGAACCCGAGACCGCTGCCTCCACAACAGCTGCTCTACCCCTGCTCCGAGGTCGTGGAGATTGCCGAGCAGCCTCGTGGCGCTGTTCCGCACCACCTGCCCGGCGAAAATCCCTTCCTGAAGGAGTTCGCAGTCCAGCACAGGCTTTCTGACCAGGCAGCTCGTGGCGGCGCCGCCACCATGTATCCGGAATTTCAGAGCAGCGCAGCCCGAGTCCCGTAGGGCACGCACGACTCAAGTTTGCGCATCGAGTGCCGATTCCGTCCTCAGGTGCTCCTCGATGCGGAAACTACTCATTCTTAACGTCGCGACATTGGCGATGACGGCGCTTCTCGCCGCGCTCATCGTCCGGACGACGACCAGTGCGAGTGTGTCGCTGCAGGCCATCGCAGACCTCACCGGCGCGATCAATCTTGAGCAGGTCGATGACCGGCTGCAGGCGGTGCAGCGCGCGGCGACAGACCGCGCCGCGCAGGAGATCGAGTTCCTCGAGTCGACGAAGCTCATTGTCTTCTGGTTCGCTGGCGGTGGCCTCGTGTTGTGCGTTGCCGCCGGTGTCTGGGCCTGGCGCACGACCGCATCTGTCACGCGGCAGATCGAAGAATCAGTCGATGCGCTGACGACCGGCATGCGGCAGGTCGCGTCAACGGCAGTCCAGGTCGCCGGATCGGCACAGTCGCTGTCGCAGGGATCGACACAACAGGCGGCGTCGCTCGAGGAGACGTCTGCCTCGATGGAGCAGATGGCCTCGATGACGCGTCGCAACGCCGAGAACACTCTCGAGGCGGCCACGTCGATGGCCGAGACTCAGAGACTCGTTGGCGATGCGAACAGCGCGCTTGGCGAGATGGTCAACTCGATGATCGCGATCAGAGAATCGAGCGACAAGGTTGCGAAGATCATCAAGACGATCGATGAGATCGCGTTCCAGACCAATATCCTGGCGCTGAATGCCGCGGTTGAAGCCGCGCG
Source organism: uncultured Acidobacteriota bacterium (assembly GCA_963772955.1). Lineage (GTDB taxonomy): Bacteria > Acidobacteriota > Vicinamibacteria > Vicinamibacterales > UBA2999 > Gp6-AA40. The sequence goes on from CAVYZF010000007.1 coordinate 36,820, forward strand.
AGCGGGTCAGGCGGGCATGGGCTTTGCGGTTGTGGCGGACGAAGTCCGCAGTCTTGCGCAGCGGTCGGCGCAGGCTGCGCGCGATACGGCAGCGCTGATCGAGGAGTCGATATCACGCGCGAACCAGGGTCACCAGCGCGTGGCGCAGGTGAGCGGCGCGATCGAGGCGATCACCACGAGCGCGGGACGTGTGAAGGGCCTCGTCGATGCGGTCAGCGTCGCGAGCCGCGAACAGGCGCAGGGGATCGATCAGGTCACACAGGCCATCACACAGATGGAGAGGGTGACGCAGAACACCGCCGCGACAGCCGAGGAGAGCGCCGCTGCGAGCGAGGAGTTGTCCGCGCAGGCGGAGTCCTCGATGGGCGTCGTGAGTCGCCTCGCGGGCCTCGTGGGATCGCAGTCGAGGAGTGCGCGCGCGTCGTTCGAGACGAGGCGGAAGCAGCGGGCGAGCGCGGAAACGGCGAGTGCCCAGTCCATACGCGTGCTGCACGGCGGCAGGAGCGTGAAACGTTCGGCTGAAGAAGAGATCCCGCTCGATGGGACCGGTACGTTCGGCCGGTTCTAGTCGCACGTGCAAGTTTTTCAAAGCACCACGTAAGAGCTTCACGCACCCGGCAGCGAAGGCGCGAGCGTTGGCTGTCTCCTCGCGCAGTCGAGCGATTTCTCCAGTAAATACAGGGCAATTGCTGAGCCCGATTCTTGCACTCAGCCGCACACCCTGTGATAAATCTCACTCGTTCCCCACTTCCCGCTGGAGCCCCATGATGCGGACAGATAGTGCCGTCCCTTCGACGACGTCTGCGCGAACGCCATCTCATTCGGAGCTCTCAGAGCTTCTGAGCGCACTGCAGGCCGTGCGCGACGGGGACTTCTCGGTCCGGCTGCCAGGTGACTGGACCGGCATCGAAGGCAAGATCGCAGACACGTTCAACGAGATCGTCGCGTCGAACGCCCGCATGGCGAGCGAGCTCGAGCGCGTCGGCACGGTCGTCGGCAAACAGGGCCAGACCAGACAACGGGTCAAGTTCGGGCGCCCGACGGGTTCATGGGGCGAGATGGAGGCGTCGGTCAATACGCTGATCGACGACCTGCTCTGGCCGACAACCGAAGTCACCCGCGCACTCGCCGCTGTCGCGAAGGGCGACCTGCTCCAGACCGTCAGGCTCGACGTCGACGGGCGGCCGCTCGAGGGCGAGTTCCTGCGCTCCGCGACGATCGTCAACACGATGATCGAGCAGCTGGGCGTGTTCACCTCCGAAGTCACGCGCGTGGCGCGCGAGGTCGGAACGGACGGCAAGCTGGGTGGTCAGGCGCAGGTCCGTGACGTCAGCGGCGTCTGGAAGGACCTCACCGATTCCGTCAACTCGATGGCGAGCAATCTGACGGCGCAGGTTCGCAACATCTCTGAAGTGACGATCGCCGTCGCCAGCGGCGACCTCTCGCGCAAGATCACGGTCGACGTCCGCGGAGAAATCCTGCAGCTGAAGGAAGCGATCAACACGATGGTCGACCAGCTTCGGTCGTTCGCATCGGAAGTGACGCGCGTCGCGCAGGAAGTCGGCACCGAAGGACGACTCGGCGGTCAGGCGGTCGTGCCCGGTGTTGCGGGCACGTGGAAGGACCTCACCGACTCGGTCAACGCCATGGCACGCAACCTGACCGACCAGGTACGCAATATCGCGGAAGTGACGACGGCGGTCGCTCGCGGCGACCTCTCGCGCAAGATCACGGTCGACGTCCGCGGTGAGATTCTCGAGCTGAAGAACACCATCAACACGATGGTGGATCAGTTGAACGCGTTCGCAGGCGAAGTGACGCGCGTGGCGCGCGAGGTCGGCACGGACGGCAAGCTCGGCGGTCAGGCGCAGGTGTCCGGCGTCGCCGGCACGTGGAAGGACCTGACCGACAACGTCAACTTCATGGCGAGCAACCTGACCGCGCAGGTCCGGAACATCGCGGAGGTCGCCACCGCCATCGCACGCGGCGACCTCTCCAAGAAGATCACGGTCAACGTCAGCGGCGAGATCCTGCTGCTCAAAGAAACCATCAACACGATGGTGGACCAGCTCAACGCGTTCGCTGGTGAAGTCACGCGCGTGGCGCGCGAGGTCGGAACCGAAGGACGGCTCGGTGGTCAGGCCAACGTGCTCGGCGTTGCCGGCACGTGGAAGGACCTCACCGACAGCGTCAACTCGATGGCCAACAACCTGACCGCGCAGGTTCGCAACATCGCGGAAGTGGCCACGGCCATTGCCGGCGGCGACCTCTCCAAGAAGATCACCGTCGACGTCAGCGGCGAAGTGCTGCAGCTGAAAGAGACCCTGAACACGATGGTCGATCAGCTGAATGCGTTCGCGGGCGAAGTGACGCGCGTCGCGCGCGAGGTCGGAACGGAAGGCAAGCTCGGTGGTCAGGCTGAAGTGCCGGGGGTCGCGGGTACGTGGAAAGACCTGACCGACAACGTCAACCTTCTCGCTGCCAACCTGACGACGCAGGTCCGCAACATCGCTGAAGTCACGACTGCCGTCGCACGTGGCGACCTGTCGCGCAAGATCACCGTCGACGTCAAGGGCGAGATTCTCGAGCTCAAGAACACGCTCAACACGATGGTCGATCAGTTGAACGCGTTTGCCGCGGAAGTGACGCGCGTGGCGCGCGAAGTCGGAACCGACGGCAAGCTCGGTGGTCAGGCACAGGTGGCTGGTGTCGCGGGCACGTGGAAGGACCTGACCGACTCCGTCAACGCGATGGGTGGCAACCTCACCGTGCAGTGGCGCGACGTGTCCAAAGTCGCGACCGCCATCGCCAAGGGTGACCTGAGCCAGAAGATCACCGTGGACGTCAGCGGCGAGATTCTGCAGATCAAAGACACCGTCAACACGATGGTGGACCAGCTCAACGCGTTCGCGGGCGAAGTCACGCGCGTGGCGCGCGAGGTCGGATCCGAAGGACGGTTGGGTGGCCAGGCGAACGTGCTCGGTGTGGCCGGCACGTGGAAGGACTTGACCGACTCGGTCAACTCGATGGCCAACAACCTCACGGCGCAGGTCCGCAACATCGCGGACGTCGCCACGGCCATTGCGCGCGGCGACCTCTCCCGCAAGATCACGGTGGACGTGAAGGGCGAGATTCTCGAGCTCAAGAACGTCGTCAACACGATGGTCGATCAGCTCAATGCGTTCGCCGCGGAAGTCACGCGCGTCGCACGCGAGGTCGGCACGGAAGGGAAGCTGGGTGGCCAGGCGCAGGTGTCCGGCGTCGCGGGTACGTGGAAGGACCTCACGGACAACGTGAACTTCATGGCCAGCAACCTGACGGCGCAGGTACGCAACATCAACGAGGTCGCCATCGCGATCGCGTCAGGCGACCTGTCCAAGAAGATCACCGTCGACGTGCGCGGCGAGATCCTGCTGCTGAAGGAAACGCTCAACACGATGGTGGAGCAGTTGCGCTCCTTCGCCGCGGAAGTGACGCGCGTGGCGCGCGAGGTCGGCACCGACGGCCGCCTCGGTGGTCAGGCCGTCGTGCCGGGCGTCGGTGGCACCTGGAAGGACCTCACCGACAACGTCAACCTGCTCGCCGCCAACCTGACAACCCAGGTTCGCAACATCGCGGAGGTCACGACTGCGGTCGCGCGCGGCGACCTGTCACGCAAGATCACGGTCGACGTCAAAGGCGAGATTCTCGAGCTGAAGAACACCATCAACACGATGGTCGACCAGCTCAACGCGTTCGCCGCGGAAGTGACGCGCGTGGCGCGCGAGGTCGGCACGGAAGGCTTACTTGGTGGACAGGCGCAGGTGCCGGGCGTCGCCGGCACCTGGAAGGACCTCACTGACAATGTCAACGTCATGGCCGCCAACCTCACTGAGCAGGTCCGCGGCATCGTCAAGGTCGTTACCGCGGTCGCGAATGGCGACCTCGAACAGAACCTGACCGTGAAAGCCAAGGGCGAAGTTGCCGCGCTCGCCGACACGATCAACAACATGACCGGCACGCTCGCAACATTCGCGGATCAGGTCACGTCGGTGGCGCGCGAAGTCGGCGTCGAAGGGCGACTCGGTGGTCAGGCGAACGTGCCGGGCGCGGCCGGCACGTGGAAGGATCTGACCGGCAACGTCAATCTGCTTGCCGCGAACCTCACCACGCAGGTGCGCGCGATCGCGGAGGTTGCGACCGCCGTGACCAAGGGTGACCTGACGCGATCGATCCAGGTCGATGCCCGCGGTGAGGTCGCCGAGCTCAAAGACAACATCAACACGATGATCGACAACCTGCGGTTGACAACTGACCGCAACACCGAGCAGGACTGGCTGAAGACGAACCTCGCGCGGTTCACCGGCATGTTGCAGGGCCAACGTGACCTGAACGCGGTCGGGCAGCTGCTCCTCGGCGAGCTCGTGCCGCTGATCAACGCGCACCAGGGTGTCATCTATCAGATCGATCTGGAGTCGAAGCCGGTTCTGAGGATCCTGGCGAGCTACGCGGAGGCCCACGAGAACACATATCCGCCGGTTCTCAGGATGGGCGAGGGCTTCATCGGGCAGTGCGCGCGCGACAAACGGCGCTTGCTCGTGTCGGACGTGCCGAAAGACACGGTGGCCGTCGGCTCGGTGTTCTTTCAGGCTCTTCCACGCAATATCGTGGTCCTGCCCGTCGTCTTCGAAGGTCAGATCAAGGCAGTGGTGGGCCTGGCGTCGCTCAACGACCTCTCACCCACGCACCTCGCGTTCCTCGATCAGCTCACGGCCAGTATCGGCATCGTGCTGAACAGTATCGAGGCGACGATGCAGACAGAAGGGCTGCTGAAGCAGTCGCAGCAGCTCGCCGGCGAATTGCAGACACAACAGAAAGAGCTGCAACAGACGAACGAGCAGCTCGCGCAGAAGGCTCAGCAGCTCGCCGAGCAGAACGTCGAGGTCGAACGGAAGAATCAGGAGATCGAACAGGCGCGTCGCGCGCTCGAGGACAAGGCCGCCGAGCTCGCGCTCACCTCGAAGTACAAGTCCGAGTTCCTCGCGAACATGTCGCACGAGCTGCGCACGCCGCTCAACAGCATTCTGATCCTCGGACAGCAGCTGACCGACAACGCCGAAGGCAACTTGACAGGCAAGCAGGTCGAATTCTCGCGCACGATTCACAGCGCCGGCACCGACCTGCTCAACCTGATTACGGACATTCTCGATCTCTCGAAGATCGAGTCGGGAACCGTCACCGTCGAGGCCGAGGAAGTGCTCTTCTCGAATCTGCTCGACATGGTCGGCCGCACCTTCAGGCACGAGGCCGAGAGCCGCAGCCTCGGATTCGACGTCGTCGTCGATGCCCGTCTCGGCCGGAGCCTCGTCACCGACGTGAAGCGTTTGCAGCAGGTCCTGAAGAACCTGTTGTCGAACGCGTTCAAGTTCACCTCGCAGGGCGGTGTTCGTCTGAACGTCTCTGCCGCCACGGCGGGATGGTCGGCGACGCATCCTGTACTCAGTCAGGGCGGTGTTGTGGCCTTCGAGGTGTCGGACACCGGCATCGGCATCCCGCCGGAGAAGCAGCGCATCGTGTTCGAAGCGTTCCAGCAGGCCGATGCGAGCACGAGCCGCAAGTACGGCGGCACGGGTCTGGGGCTGGCGATCAGTCGAGAGCTGGCAGGTCTGCTCGGCGGCGAGATCCAGCTGCGCAGCACTCCTGGAGTCGGCAGCACATTCACGCTCTACCTGCCGGTCCGTTACGCGGGTCCAACGGTTGCCGGCCGAGCGAGCGACGAGAGGGCGCTCTCGGCAGGCATGACGACCCGCTTCTCAGTGGTTCGTCAGCCCGAGCGTCCGGTTGAAATCGTGTTGGACGATCGCGAGGAGGTTCAGCCGGGAGACCCGGCGATCCTGATCGTCGAGGATGACCCGCACTACGCGCGCATCCTGGTGGATCTGGCTCACGACAAGGGGCTGAAGGTGCTCGTGGCAGCGCGCGGCGTAGAAGCATTGACGCTGGCCAGACAGTTCAGACCGACAGCCGTCTCGCTCGATCTGTTCCTGCCTGACATGCTTGGGTGGACGGTGCTGAGTCAGCTCAAACAGGATCCCGAGACGAGGCACATCCCTGTGCAGATCGTGAGTCTCGACGAGGATCGCCAGCACGGGCTCGCACGCGGCGCGTACGCGTTCATCACCAAGCCGACGACGAAAGACGGATTAGATTCCGCGCTTTCCCGCCTGAAGGCGTATGCCGCGCCGCGGCGGAAGCGGCTTCTGATCGTCGAGGACAACGCGGCCGAGCAGATGAGCATCAAAGAGCTGCTCGGGCACGACGACCTCGACATCGTGACCGCCGACAGCGGTGCTGCTGCGTTGGCGGCGCTCGCGGAACAGCCGTGCGACTGCGTGGTCCTCGACCTTCGCCTCCCGGACATGTCTGGCTTCGAAGTGCTCGAGCGCATCAGTCAGAACCAGGCGCTGTCCGACGTGCCCGTTGTCGTCTTCACCGGCCGGGAGCTCTCCGCCGAGGAAGACGCGCAGCTGCACATGCTGGCGCGCAGCGTGGTCGTCAAGGGCGTCGAGTCACCTGAGAGGTTGCTCGACGAGACGTCGCTCTTCCTGCACCGTGTCTTCTCCGATCTGCCTGCCGAGAAGCAGAAGATGCTCGAGCGCCTGCATCGCTCAGACGAAGATCTCGTCGGCAAGTCCGTGCTCGTGGTCGACGACGACGTCCGCAACATCTTCGCGTTGAGCAGCGTGCTCGAACGGCGCGGGATGAAGGTGCTCACGGCGAGCACCGGCAGCGAAGCGACGTCGCTCCTCGAGCGCACTCCAGATGTCTCGATCGTCCTGATGGACATCATGATGCCGGAGATGGACGGCTACCAGACGATGCACAAGATTCGCGAGAACCCGGAGCTTCGTCGCCTGCCGATCGTGGCGCTGACGGCAAAGGCCATGAAGGGCGATCGTGAGAAGTGCTTCGAAGCTGGCGCGTCCGACTATCTGGCGAAGCCGGTCAACACCGAGCAGTTGTTGTCGGCGCTTCGGATGTGGCTGCACCGGTAGAAGTAAGGTGGAGACCCGCATGATTCCCGCCACGCGCATCGACCGGGTCAACATTCTGCTGGTCGACGACCAGCCCGCCAAGCTGCTCACCTACGAGTCGATCCTGGGGCAGCTTGGCGAGAACCTGATCAAGGTGAGTTCGGCGAGCGAGGCACTGCAGTGCCTGCTCGACAACGAGATCGCGGTGGTCCTCGTCGACGTGTGCATGCCGGATCTCGACGGCTACGAGCTCGCGGCCATGATCCGGCAGCATCCGCGTTTCCAGAAGACGTCGATCATCTTTGTGTCGGCGATCCTGATGACCGACTTGGATCGCCTGCGGGGCTACGAGAGTGGCGGTGTGGACTACGTGCCCGTGCCCGTCGTGCCGGAGATTCTGCGAGCCAAGGTCAGCATCTTCGCGGAGCTGTTTCGAAAGACGCGCGCGCTCGAACGCCTCAACGCCGAGCTCGAGGAACGTGTCAAAGAGCGAACGGCCGCCATGGAGGCAACGACGCATCAGCTGCAGGAGGCCAATCATCGCAAGGACGAGTTCCTCGCCATGCTTGCCCACGAGCTGCGCAACCCGCTGGCGCCGATCCGGACGGCCGTGCAGCTGCTCCGCCTGAAGGAGCTGGCAGAACCGAATCGCGCTCAAGCGCGAGACGTGATCGAGCGGCAGGTCGAGCATCTTGTGAACCTGATCGACGATCTGCTGGACGTGTCGCGCATCACCCGCGGCATGATCACGCTGCAGCTCGAGCCCGTTCTTCTCGGCGCGATCGTGGCGCGAGCCGTGGAGACTGCGCGCCCCGCGATTGACACCCATCGTCACACACTCGAGATCGACCTGCCCGACGAGTTGATCAGCATCGAGGGAGACATGACTCGCCTCGTGCAGGTGATCGCCAACATCCTGCACAACGCGGCGAAATTCATGGATCCCGGTGGGCTGATCCGCCTGAACGTGAGACGCGAAGGGCAGTACGCGGTGATCACGATTGCGGACACCGGTATTGGCATAGCGCGAGAGTTGCTGCCGCGGATCTTCGAGCTCTTCACCCAGGTCCATTCGAAGTCGGAGCACGCGCAGGGCGGTCTCGGCATCGGACTGGCGCTCGTCCGTCGTCTCACGGAGATGCACGGGGGAACCGTGCATGTGCACAGCGACGGCGCGGGGCGTGGTGCCCAGTTCACGGTCCGGCTGCCAGTCATGGCGCCACAGCTCGCAGGCCTTTCGAATCAGATACTCGACTCGGGCACGATCCCACAGATCGTGCGGCAGCGAATTCTCGTCGCTGACGACAACTGCGACGCCGCAGAGGCGCTGTCGCTGCAGCTCCAGCTTGCGGGACACGACGTCCGCACTGCACACGATGGTGCGGAAGCGCTCGCGATGACCGAGTCGTTCGAACCGGACATCGTGCTGCTCGATCTCGGGATGCCGAAGATGGACGGTTACGAGGTTGCCCGGCGCGTCCGCATGCGACCACAGGGCCGGCGCGTCAGGCTGATTGCCCTGACCGGCTGGGGCCAGCAGCAGGATCGCGATCGCACGTCGGCAGCGGGATTCGATGCGCATCTCGTCAAGCCGGTGTCCGACGTCCACTTGTTCCGGGCACTCGCGACGGCGGTCGACACCAGGCATCCAATCGAAGGTGCGCAGGCCGGCTAGTTCGGTGCCTGGATCATTCCCATCCGTCGCTTGACCAGCTGTGTCGCGGCGTCGGCGTTGTGTCGGGCCGCAGCTCTCGCTGCCAGGACTTCAGGCGGCAGGGGAGTAAACCTCGCGCTGATGATGTTCTCCTGGTAGTCCCGTGTTGAGGCGTCGTTGCGCCGGCGTTCGAAATCCGCGAACGCTTCGGTGAGCGATCGACTGGCACCGAGTCCTTCCTGAATCGCATCAGCGAGGAACTCCGCGTCCCGGAATGCGTCGCAGATGCCGAGCGCGAGGAATGGGTCCTTGTGCACACCGGCATCGCCGACGAGTGCCCAGCCGCTTCCGTACGGCTTGCGATAGAAGTTCGGCAGGTCCGAACAGCCATAGAAGCGTTCTTCGCGGCGTCCGGCGCGCAGGCGGGCAGCGAAGTCGGGAATCAGGTCGAGCGATCGCATGAAGGCCGGCTCGACGTCGCGGCGAAACGAGTCGAACTCCTCGATCGGTGCGCCGACGAAGACCGCGAAGAGATCGTGTTCGGTCTTGAAGGAGAAGATCACGCGGCGCTCTGCGGTGCGCACGTAAAGCTCGAACGGCTCGGTCGCGACGCCGCTCCAGTACGAGAAGTAGTAGCAGAGGAGGGGCGGAACCGCGTCGTAGGTCGGCGCGTTGACGGCACGCGCGAGCCCCGAGTTCCGCCCATCAGCGCCGATGATGAGCGGTGCGCGTTCGAGGACTGTGGCGCCGGTCTGCGTGCGACCGTGAATGCCGACAACGGTTCCGTTCTCGATGATGTACTCGAAGACGTTGAACGCAGGCCGGACTTCGGCGCCGCTCGCGGCGGCCGCCTCCATGAGGATGGCATCGAGCGTCATTCGTCGAGGACCGTAGCCCCAGGCAAGGCTGTCTTCGACCAGGTCCCGCGCGAGCAGCGGGAAATCACCCGCGTCGAGAATCATGCTGGTAATGGCCGGTGTGCGCTCAGCGATCCGGTCGAGCAGACCCCACTCACGCAAGCGTCGCGGACCGTGCCGGTGAATGAAGTGGCCGTGCGGAATGTCGCTGGGAAAACTCGCGCGATCGACCAGCAGGACTCGTACGCCGCGTCGTGCCAGCAGCATCGCCAGCGACGACCCGGCACACCTCGCCCCAACGATGATCACCTCGTGCATGCCCGATCTCCGATTGGGGGAGCGTGGAAGTGTCGCGAATCAGCGGGCCGGTATCAAGCGGGATCGGCAAAATAGGACTAGATAGGTCGGATCTCTTGTGGTGCGTCGTTCCTCACACGACGTGGTCGTGGTCGGCTGGCAGCGCCGACGCTCGCCTGGACGCGTGCTCCTACAACCATTCAAACGCCCGGCGTGGGCCAGTGTCGGTCAGGCCACGCCGCGCATCGTCCATCGATTGGTCGCAGATGGAAGCCGAGTGTTGATTCTGGGTGGGGCGCTTTCGGCAAGAACTGATCTCGTGGAAGCGCTCGACGTCAACTGACACACATCTCTGGCGCCAGAAGCTCCCCACGTCGGTCGATTCAGGGATGCACAGCTCGTGAGGGATCGGGGAGACAAGATTCTGTCCCCCTGTCCGGGGCCCGATTCGGTCACTATAGAGTCCGCCCATGAAGTGGACGCTGGTAGCAGCCCTGCTCATCCTCGGTGCGCACAACGCCTGGGCCCAGCGCGCTGAGGCACCTGCTGACGCAACCGTCTTCATCCGTCTCGGCGGCAGCGTACATGCCGAGTTCGAGGACATCGGTTCGGGACGGCAGTCGGTCGATCTCGAGCGCATAGAGATCGGGACGGGCAGCGGCTTCGTGATCTCACCGCATGGCTACGTGCTCACGAACGAGCATGTCATCCGCAACAGTGAGATGACCCTCAATGATGGACTTAGCAAGGCGCGAATTACCCTGAAGGTGGCGAAGATCGAGGTCTGTTTTCCCGGCAGTACCTCGTCCGCGCGCGGGGGCGGACCGCGATGTCTTGACGCCTCGGTGCACTCCGCCGATGCAGCCCTCGATCTCGCGGTGCTCTTTGTCAGCGCCTCGGATCTCCCCTATGTGGCCCTCGGGGATTCCGAGGTCCTTCGCAACGGACAAGGGGTGAACGCGCTCGGCTATCCCTTCGGCCGGGCGCTCGAAGTCGGTCGAGTGTCTGCCCCCGATCTTGTTCCAGAGATCAGCACGTCACGGGGCACCATCTCGGCGTTGCGTGCCGACGACACTGGCGCGCGAAGCGCGCTGCAGATCAACGGTATCGTGAACCCGGGGAATAGCGGTGGCCCTGTGGTCGATGATCGCGGGTACGCAGTTGGAGTCGTGCGAGCGAGGGTCAAGGGTGACGCCGGGATCGCGTTTGCGATTCCGATCAATCAGGCGAAAGACTTTCTCGAGTCGCGCGGCCTGGATTCGCTGATGCCGGTGCGTCGGTTGCGGCTGGGCCCTCTCCAGACGCTCGAACGAAAGGGCATCGCTCTGCGAGCGCCAGAAGGCATGAACGTGGCGTCTCCATTTCGCTCACACGTGGCAAGCGTCCCCGAGTCGACCGACGTTGCCCTGCGCATCGATCGGGGCGTCACACCATGGACGACGGCGCAACTCGAGCGCACCCTGCTACAGACGGAATCCTTCGAGCGTCTCTCGATCGAAGAGCATCAAAGCCAGAACGCGTCGCAGGTGGGCGGCGCTCGCATGCTCCTTGGACGTGCATCCGGGACTGGGCTCGACAGCGGGCCGGCGATCGAAATGCAGTACGGCATTCTCGATCTGGGAGGCGAGAAACTGATCGCGCGTTATGTCGGACCTCCCGAACAAGTGGCATACAACGAGAGCGTCCTGCGAAGCTCACTGCTCAGTCTCGACGCCCAGCGCCTCATGACAGGTGAACTCGTGAATGCCGACGTCGAATGGGAGCGCGGGCTTCTGCCAATGCCAGTGGGCTGGGTCGCCGAACCTGCGGCACCGTCGGCGTGTGCGGCACTCCTGCGATTGAGGGGCGTGCTGACGGCGTATCCCGCGGGCGACGTGACGGTGGCACTACGCCGGGGCACCTGGGACGACGCGGCGGTCTCGACGCAGGAGGCGGCCGCGTCGTGCTCCTCGCGCCGTGGTTCCCAGGGCGATTCGTCCTACGCGCTGCGTGTGGACTGGTTAGGTGTGTCGTATGCGATTGAAGGCGTATTCGTACGCGTAGGATCTCGCCTGGTGCAATTCGAAGTGATTGCTCCGGATCGAAAGACGCCGGTGGCTCGCGCCTTACTGGCGGCGTGGATCAAGAGGATTCCGGTGGCCAAATGACGCGATCCCGTGCTGTGACATTGGTCGTAGTTCTGACCGTGTGGGTGGCGGGCTGCAATGCGCCCAGCAGTCGCGGCCCGGTACTTGAAGCACCGGGTCGAGACAGCGATCCACGCGCCGACGATGCACAGAACGTTCGCCTGGTCGGCTACAACGATCTGCAGGGGCGCGAATCGCTCGTCGTGACCACGCTGTCCGATCCCGCCAACGGGAGTTGGGTCTACGTCGGTCATCACGAGAGTTTCTGGGATGGCAAGCCCAAGATGAATCCGATCACGGGAAACGAGGAATGGAACGGCACGTCGATCCTCAACGTCGACGATCCCGCCAACCCCAAACTCGTCTGGCACATTCCCAACGAGTCGAATCGGAATTCACGAGGCGTCTCGGTCGTCTACGACTACAAGTTCGACGGCTCCGGCCGCGACTATCTCATTCGCAACTCCGAGGTGTTGACCGAGGGTGAAACGGGGAAGGATCTCAAGTACCAGATCTTCGACATCACGACGCGCGGGACCGACCCGTCGAAGATCTCGCTCGTGTCCGAGATCACCGGAACGCCACCGGGGTCGTGTGGGCCCGGATGTGGCGGCACGTTCATCATGCGCGCGCACAAGGGCTGGTGGTCGCAGGACACGGGCTACTTCTACGCCGCTTCCGGCGAACCCGGCTTCCGCAACGTTGTCATTCAGATCTTCGATCTCAAGAGCCCGCGCGAGCCGAAGTTCGTGGGACGGGCATGGCTCCCCAGTCAGAAGGAGGGCGAGCCCGGCTACGAAGGACAGTACGCACATCACCCGGTCGTGGACGAAGTGAACAAGCGGCTGTACGTCGCCTATCGCAACTCGGGGTGGACGGCGGAATTCGACATCGCCGATCCCGCGAAGCCGAGGCTGATTTGGTCGCTCGACATGAACCCGCCGCATCGGGGCCCGCATACCGTCTCGCCGATCGTGTACGACACGGTTCCGAATTTCGGGCCGTCGGCGCTGCCGCGGAAATATGCATTCGTGGTTGACGAAGCGGCTGGCGCTGCGGACATGGCACCGTGCACGAATGGCGTGCGTGCAGGCTCGTACATGCTCGACATCACGAACGAGAACAGGCCGTTCCCCGTGTCGGTATGGCAGGTGCCGGTCGGCAAGTTCTGTTCGAAGGGCGGCCGCTTCGGCCCGCATCAGTCAGCGGACACCGTCAACGGCCGGTTGAACCGTTTCGAGAACAAGATTGCGTGGCTCGCGTACTTCAACGCAGGCATTCGAGTCGTCGATCTGTCGGATCCGTATCACCTCCAGGAGCTGGGTTACTACATTCCGAAGACGAACGAGCGTTCACATCCGATGGACAAGGAACAGCCGGTCGCCATCCAGATCAACGATGTCGACATCGATCATCGAGGCCTGGCGTACGGATCTGATCGAGCGGGAACGGGTTTGTTTATCCTGGAATACACAGGCCGCACGCGATAGCGCGCGGCCTGCGCGTCACGGCTTCGCGCGCAGATCGATCCCGACCTTGGCTGTTTGTCCGGCAGTGACTGTTACCGAGGAACGTCGCTCACCGAGTTGTGGATGGCGGAACGTGACCTCGTGCTGGCCGACGGGCACCTGGATGTTGGCGATGGGCGTCTCGCCGACGGGTGACTCGTCGACGAACGCCTGCGCCCACGGCACCGCGTTGATCGAAAGCCCGCCGGTTGGCCACTTCAGCGTGAGAGAAGACACCTGCCCGGCCGCAACTTGGACGATCCGCCGTTCCTGATACCCGAGCGCTTCATTGACGATGTCGATCTCGTGGCGTCCGACCGGGAGCATGATGCGATCGATCCGGTTGCTGCCGAGAAGCTTTCCGTTCTCGAACAACTGCACGTCCGCTGCCGCGCCAACAACCGAGATCCACCCGGCTGCGCCAACGCCGGCGGCCGGACGAACAGCGAGCGGGACGAACAACGAGGCAGCCTTGCCCTGCTCGATCAACACCTGCTCTGTCGCAGTGCCTTCATCGTGCTTCATCACCACCGTGTGGGACCCTGGCGTGAGATCGCCGACGCTGACCGGCGATCGCCCGACGTAGCGGCCATCGACCGTCACCGCCGCTCCGATTGGCTCGGTGCGAACCCGCAGTTCGTTGGTGCCCGCCGTCGCGGCGGCTGCAGCTGGTCCCGTCATCTCGAGAAACTGCGACACCTGGCTGCCGGCTCGAATGGTCAGTGGAATCCGCCGGCGATCGCTCTCGCTGACGACTTCGACGACGTGCGCGCCAGCGGCCAGGTCGAGTGCGAGCGGCGTCACACCCCGCGGCTCTCCGTCGATGGTGACCGTCGCACCGGCAGGCCGAGTATCGATCGACAACGATCCTAGTGATGGGCCACGCGACCAGGGAAAGACGCCCACAACGATCAGGCCGGTGCCGATGATGACGGCGAGTGCGGCGGCCGCACCGATCCAGAGTCGCCTTGACCAATCGGCTGGCAACGGTGACGGGAGCAGTCTTCGAAGTCGTCGTTCGCTCTTCGATTCCGGTGCCGGATCAGAGTCCGAGACAGGATCCGGCGGTGCCTCGGTCGCGAAGGGCGTCAGAGACGGTATCTGAAGCGGCAGAGCTCGTGGCGTCGTTTGTGCGCTCTCCGTCGCGGAGCGTGGTGTCGGCGACGACAGAGAACCTGTCGACGACGGCACTGGAACCGCCGTTGACGCTGGTGGGTTCTTCGCAGGAGCGTCCGCTTTCGTCGAGCGTCGCGCGAGGAATGCCTTCAGCGCCTCGATGCGAGTGCCGAGATCGACCTCGGGCACATCGTCGACTCCGGCCGCGATGGGCCCATCCGTCGGGCGTGCCTCTTCGTCACTGGGGTAGGGTGGTTTGTTGACGTCGAGCGCCAGGCATCGCGCCATGAACAGAAGCAAGCCATCCTGTTCGGCGGGATCTGGTTCTCCGAACGCGCCGTCGAGCGCCGCGCGCGCATCCGTCACCGAGGTGAACGAACCGAGTGGGTCGGCTTGCAGCGCCTTCATCAACCAACGCCTGATTCCCAGTGGAATGCGATCCAGGGCTCCTGGCTGAATCTGCTCGGGCCGGTCGTCGGCGTTCAGCCGGCGGCCAAGCAGGAGCGCCAGAGCGACCGTGCCGACTTGGAGAATATCGGCGCGAGCGTTGATCGCGACATTGAAGGTGACTGGGAGGGCGACACCCAGTTCGTCCCAGTAACGCTGGCGGGAATAACGAAGCTGTTCGATGGCCGCCCCGAGGACCTGTTCGACGACGATCACCCGGCCCTCGGGTGTGACCATGATCCGATCGGGGCTGATGGCGCCGTGAACGGCATCAGGCATCTGGTCTCGCCACGCTGCCGCCGCGAGCACGAGTTGACGGATGACACAGGTCGCCGCCGGAAGATCGACGGGCACCGACCGCCGTTCTCCGCATGCGAGGAGCGTCGCTAACCGCGCGCCACGGACGTGGTCTGACACGACCAGCAGCGAGCCGCTTTGGCGATCGACTTCGACGGTTCGCACGCGCGCAAAGGAGTCGTGACGGAACCCGGCGATCCGGCCGGCACGCTCCCGCAGCGAGGCTTCGAAAGCAGGGCTGCCGCTCAGCGCCGCGTTCAGGCGCAGAACATCGAGGCGCTCTCCGCGGCCATCGACGACGACGCGACGTTCACCAAATCCGTCCACAAAAGGCTGAGCTGCCTGGACGAACGATTCCTCAAGCGCTACTTCCATAGCGTGTATATCGGCTCGTCCGGTGCTTTTCCTGTACCGCGTAATTTACCTGATTCAGAAGAGCTTGGCGCGGAAACGTGTAGGGAAAGCAGTCAGAGGTGTAATTGATTCTGAGATATTCCGATTTCATTGGGGTTGTCACGCGACGGGCAGCAACTATCTGTTCAGCTGGTGCAACAGGGATCCCGTTACGGAGCGCACGTGAGAAGCAGCGCTGTCTGCTTTCCCTCGCAGGCGGACGGACGATAGAAGGTGAGGAGGCGGCCGCCCGTGATCACGCCGATCCAGGCGCAGAGCGAGATGGCCGCAATCACTTTTGCTCGGCGGGGAGCATCCAGGGGCGCATCGGGGGCGAAGACGCGACGATACGACGTGAGATAGAACGTCGCGGCGTTGAGGCCCCCGATCGTCATGAAGAGCAGCTTGAAGTGGAACGACGGGTTGTAGATGTACTGATCGGGCTCAGTGAGGATGAAGAGCGTCCCGGTCGCGATGTTGATCGCGAATCCGAGCAGGCCCCAGGGAATGAACCGGTGCATCGCCGCGATGGGGATGCGCCTGCCCACGCCGAGTAGCCGCAGATCGAAGCTGCCGACCGCGCCGATCAGCAGGCACAGGCCAAGGAAGTGCAGGCTCTCCGCGAGCGGCCAGGCCCATGCCGTTCGCATCACATCGGCGATCGCCGAACGCCCCCCGATTGTCGTCACGAGCCAGATCTGAAAGTCGTGCACGTCAATGCAACTGCGTTAGACGATGGTACGTATACGCGAGCAGACGTCCAGCGGTGATCGCGGTGGCCCAGCACACAAGCGATGCGATCGCGAAGTTGCGGAGCTTTGATGTGATCTGCGGCGTCTGGTCCGATGGCCCGCCCGTGCGGAATACCTGACGGCTGATGCGAACCAGGATCACCATCGCGATAGCGATGAGCGTCAGCTTCAAATAGAACACCGGGTTCGTCAGCGCCTTCGTCGGGTAGCCGATCAGGAGCAGCACGCCCGACACGGCATTCAGCCAGAACCCGGCCCACAGAATCGGTAGAAAACGACGAAGCTCTCCGAGCGGCACTCCCGGCGCCATCCCGAGGATGCGCAGATCGATGGCCGCGCTGATGCCGACGGCGAACCCCATCCCGATCGCGTGAAGCGTGAGGATGCCGGGGAAGGCGAACATCGATGGCGAGCCGACCACCCACTGACTGAGCCAGGTCGATTCCACCCACGCGAGAAAAGGGTCGATGTTCACCGCGCGAGTTGTGTGTCGGCCCACGGGATGAAGTACTTCCAGTTGGGGCCATCGGTATGGCCGCCTTCATGCTGGCGCCATGCGAGCTGGCCATCGAGCAAGCTGACGTTGACTGCCGGCATCTTCTCGGTCTTGTAGGCGTCAGATGTGCCGAGATCCCTGGCGCCGAGCAGCCTGAAGACAGGACCTGCCGCGACGAGCGCCATGTAGCTTCCCTGGTGATCGAGCCATCTGGCGTCGCCCTTTTCCGGGACGCCGTAGCTGATGAACGTTGGCCGTGGCGCGCACAAGGCAATCAGTTGATGCGCATCGACCGGGATGTCACCGGCGTTCCGGCTTCCGAAGTCTGCTTCAGCGGCGCCGTACTTCATGAAGTTGCCAGCCATCCAGTGATACTCACCCACGCCCGTGAGGTTCTCGACCTGTTCGCCCCAGTTGCGGCGATGCAGCTTCGCGCCACCCTCGCCGGACGCGCCGACGAGCACGACGGCGAACCGCGTGTCGAACGCCATCGCGACGAGCGCCGCCTTGCCATATCGCGAGACGCCTTCGACGCCGACGCGAGTGGCATCGACAGAGATGACCGTCTCGAGATAGTCCAGGGCGCGCGACGCGCCCCATGCCCACGCGCGCAACGCGCCCCAATCGTCCGGCTTTCTGAACTGACCTCTATTCACGAGCCCGATGATCCCCTTCGTCAGGCCGGCGCCGGTGTCTGCCTGCACGCTTGTCGGGCTGATGGACGCAACGCCCCAACCGGCGTCGAGCAGTTGTTCGATCGCGGGCGGATCGCTTCCTGAAACCGGCTGCGGGCCACCACGTCCTCGGGCGGGAGCGGGTCCACCAAGGCTCTCCGGCAGCATGCCGCTGCCGAACATCATCATCACAGGTATGGGCGCAGCAACCCCCGGCATCACAAGCGCCATCTGGATGTCGACAGTGACCGCGGGATACGACGCGTTCTCGACGTGACCAACAAGTTGACGTCCGATCACCTTGTGTTTGCCGACCATTCCCGCCGTTGCGCTGACGACCGACCACGTGACTTTCGGTACCTCGCGCGGCACGCGGCCGACGACCTCACGCTCGAACAGTTCGACGATCTCCGGCCGCCGCTGCTTCCACCACATGTCAGCGGTCGTCACCTTCGCGCCGTTCTCGAGAGCAAGAACGTCAGGCAGCGTGGGGAATGGATTGGCTTTCGCTTCGTCGTAGTTGGCGTGGTTGGGTGCGGACTCGTTGCCGCTCGGTCCAGGACGCAACGTCTTGATGCCGAGCTGCGCCATCATGTTCTGATGGTCTTCGGCGGTCGTTCGTTCGGGTGAGGTTTGTTGCCCGAGTAGAGAAATCGAGACGAGGAGGAACAACACCGCGGCGAGCAAGCATTGGACGCCGCGGCCGATGTGTCCCATGCTGGGGGAGTATACCGGTAGGCAGTAAGCAGTAGCAGCGGGCAGTAGGCAACTGCCTACCGCCCACTGCCTACCGCCTACTGGTTAGAAGTCGAACTGCAGATTCAGCCGCACGTAGCGCGCCGGCAGAATCGTGGTCGGTGTGAGCCACGCGCCAGTCGGGTTGTAGCCGTTGTTGTAGGCCGTCACCACGTCGTTGTTCAGCAGGTTATAGAGGTCCACGCCGAACTGCGCACGGGATTGCCCGAATCGCAGGATCTTGGCGATGCGCAGGTCGATGTTGTTCTGACGAGCCCCGTACAGCGTCCCGGGCTCGACCAGGTTGACCGTGACGTTCCCGGACGAGAGCGGGCGGCCGAGTGACGGTTGCGCGATCGCGTTCGTCACGACGTAGTCCGCTCGCAGCTCAGGTCCCGGATCGCTGCGCCAGGTGGCGCTGACGTTCACGTCGATCTTCGGCACGATGTAGGTGGCCAGGCCGCGGAACGAGGTCAGGAAAGGTTCGTTGACCTTGCACCACGGGTTGAACAGCGCACCCGTTGACGTGGTGACCCGTGTCGTCTGCACAGCCTGAGTGCTCTGCCAGCTGTAGGTCTCGGGTAAGGCCGATCTCACATCGCAGTTGTCCAAGGACCGTTTGCCCGAGCTCGTGCCTCCCTGCACGGTCAGACCGTTGCGCAGGCGCGCGTTGACGGTGACGTCGACGCCCTGCCACATCTCGCTCATCTCTCCAAAGTTCGAGGAGAGCTGCCCATACAGATCCTCCTGACCGACCTTGCCCGGTACGAGGTTGGTCAGCCCCGTCACCGTGCCGCCACCGCCACCTGGCAACCGCGGATCGACCGGAACCGGGACGCTGAACGGTGTGTAGTCAGCGGTCGTTGTCAGGCGGTTGTCCGCGGTATAGAAGTTGCCGAACGATCGGCGGAAGTAGCCAACGGTCAGTCCGACGCGGGGTACCAGTTCCTGCTGCACTGACACGCCCATCTCCCAGTTGTAGGTTCGCTTGCCCCATCCGTGAATGAGATCGGGGTCGAACGCCTTCGTGAAGATCTCCTTCCCGAAGTTCTGGTTGTCCATCGCGCCGCACTCGGCGTTGGCGCCCGTTGCCCGGAGGTCGCAGTCAGGAACGTAGTTTCCGCGACGGGGATCACCAACCGGATAGGTCAAGTCGTTCCACGTCCGCGTGGTGGCGAGCGCAGTGCGAATAAGAGGATGGAGATCGAGGTCGCTGTTGCTCGCCGTGAGCGCAGTCGGGTATTTGCCGACGTTTATCTTGATCGCCGTCCTGCCGTTGCCGAACAGGTCGTAGGCAGCGCCGACGCGCGGCGTGATGTCCTTCCAGTGGATCTCGTCAGTCGTTCCCGCCGGCCAGTAGAGAGCTGTCGGCATGAGCAGGTAGTCCGGACCGCCAGCACCGGTGTCGGGGTAGCTGGTCCCGATGCCGTCGTAACGGATCCCGCCCTGGAGCGTCAGCCGGTCACGCGTGTACGTGTCCTGCGCGTAGAACGACGTCATGAGGATGTTGCGCTGGAGCTCGACCGTGCCAGGGAAGACTGCCGATCTGGTTCAACTGGTTGGGGACGCCGTTGTTGAACCGGTACTGAATGAACGGGGTGGTGTTGAAGTACCCCTGACTCGGGTGACTCAGGTTGCCCTGATAACCGAACTTCAGGCTGTGCGAGCCCGGGATGTACGAGGCCGACGCTCGCATCTGAGCGAGCGTGCCGATCTGATGCCGCTCGAATCCCTGCTGTAGTGGCAGGTTGTAGCGATAGACGAGGCCTGCGATGCCGCCGTTGTTGGCGCAACCGGCGGAGCACTGCTCGAGGATCGAGATGAGGTCGGGGTTGTGCGAGCCGTCGACGCGCGGCGCAGTGTTGGCGTAGACCGAGAAGTAGTCGCCCCAGCCGGCCTCGAGCAGCAGGCGGTTGGTTACCGGTGACGCCCACGTCACCGTCTGAATGAATCCCGGTGTGTAGAGTCGCATACCCTGCGCCTCAGGTGTGCGGGTCGCGGATCCGCCCCCGTCCTTGTTCTGTCTGTCGTACTGCTGGGAGTGGCTGATGCTGAATCTTGTTACGCGGCGTGGCCTGCCAGGTGAGTCGCGCGATGGCATTTCTCGTCACGCTGTCGACGAACGCCGGGCGCGAGGTGTCGAAGTCGACGAGCCATTTCGTCGCGATCGCCAGCGTTGTTGTTGAAGAACATGCCGGGAACGGTGTTGTTGGCCGTCACTTCTCGATAGGTCAGGAAGAACCACAGCTTGTCGCGGACGATGCGCCCGCCGCCCATCGGGTTGAAATCCCACACCTTGTTGAGCTCCTGCGGAGACCGCAGACCGGCGGCCTTGAGGTCGTCCGTGTAGTTGCTCCCCTGCATCCCGCCGCTCGCGCCGGAGAGGAAGAACGTGCCGGTGAAGTTGTTCCCGCCGTCGCGGGGGATGATGTTCAACATGGCGCCTGCGGTCTCGGCCTCGCCCAGGCCTCCGGACAGCGTCATGACAGTTTCCTGGGAGCCCGCGACGTTCGAGACCGCGGCGTTCGAATTTGCGCCGGCCCACCCGGTGTTGATGCCGTCGTGGAGCGTCCGCGAATCAGAGGCCCGGGCGCCATGGATGAAGCCAGCCATGCCGCCGCTTCCCCCGGTGATGCCGCCTGAGTCGCCGTTGCTGCTCATTCCGGGGACCAGGGATTGAATGCCGGTGGCGCCTCGTGACGAGGGGATCGCCGCCAATATTTCCTTGTCGACGATGTTCTGCACGCGCGTGCTCTGCACGTCGACGGTCGGTGATTCGCCGGTAACGGTCACCGTCTCTTCGAGCGCACCGACCCGCAACTCTGCATTGACGGTGGCGACGAAGTCGCCGCTGAGCTCGATGCCCTCGCGCTTGACCGTGTTGAACCCGGGGAGCGTGAACGTCAGGGCGTAGTTGCCCGGGCGAAGATCGACGATGCGATATTGACCGGTGTCGTCGCTGACCACCGAGCGCGTGCGCTCGATCAGGACGGGACTTGCTGCTTCAACCGTGACACCTGGCAGGACTGCGCCAGAAGTATCCCGGACCACACCTGTGATTGCGGCCTGCGCGAACGCAGCCGCGGGGAGAAGCAATACCACCAAGAGGGCCGCCACCGATCGCCTCGCGAGACTACGCATCGTATTTCCTCCTCCGTTGGGGTTGTGTCCAGGGAAACCGGGAAGGGGATGGTTCGCATGAGAGCGGGTACGTGGGAACCGGTAATTACACGCCGACTGTATGAATTGAGAGGGATACCTCGGGAACAGGGGAGCTGTAACTGAAGAGTCAAGGTGAACCTTCGGCGCAGTATACACATTTGATGAATCGATGGAACTGCCGATGACCGATTGTGAACTCTTGGGAAATCAGGGCGCGCCAAGAAGACACCGGCAACCGCGCAGGGCTGTGCCGGGGATCAATGGCGAGGCTTTGGCTGGCCGGCCTGTGACAACTCCCGACCTTTTGTGGCCGGGAGTTGGGAATCGGGAGGTGACGCTCTCAGAAATCCAGCTGCATGTTGAGCCGCACATAACGCGCTGGCAGAATCGCGTTCGGCGTGAGCCAGATGCTCCCGCTCGTTGCCGTTGGCGCGGTGTAGCCTTCGTTGTACGTCGTCACCACGTCTGTGTTCAACAGGTTGTAGACGTCCACGCCAAACTGCGCACGCGCCCCGCGAATGCGGAGGATCTTGGCGATGCGCATGTCGAGATTATTCTGCCGAGCCCCGTACAGCGTCCCCGGCTGAACCAGGTTGACCGTGACGTTCCCGGACGAGAGCGGGCGGCCGAGTGACGGTTGCGCGATCGCGTTCGTCACGACGTAGTTGGCGGCGAGGTCGCTTCCTGGGTCACTCCGCCACGTCACACTCAGGTTCAGATCCACCTTGGGCACGATGTAGGTGCCCAGGCCGCGGAACGAGGTCCGGAAGGGCTCCTCTACGTGGCACCATGGGTTGGCCAAAGCTCCCGTCGACGTGGTCACCCGTGTCGTTTGCACGGCCGTCGTGCTCGTCCAGCTGTAGGTCTCGGGCAGCGCCGCTCTCACGTCGCAATTATCCTGGAGTCGACGGCCCGTGCTCGTGCCGCCCTGAACGGTGAGTCCGTTCCGCAACCGCGCGTTGACGCCCACGTCGATACCGTGCCAGTTCTCGGTCATCTCTCCGAAGTTCGACGATAGCTGCGAGTACAGGTCCTCCTGGCCGACCATGTTCGGCACCAGGTTGTACAACCCAGTCACGGTACCGCCGCCACCGCCAGGCAATCGCGGATCCGCTGGAATCGGGATCTGGAACGGCGTGTAGTCGGCCGTCGTCGTCAAGCGGTTGTTCGCGGTGTAGAAGTTGCCGAACCAGCGGCGGAAGTAGCCAACGCTCAGTCCAACGCGGGGTAGCAGCTCCTGCTGTAGCGAGACACCCATCTCCCAGTTGTAGGTGCGCTTACCCCACCCATGTATGAGATCGGGATCGAAGGACTTCGTGAAGATCTCCTTACCGAAGTTCTGGTTGTCCATGGCGCCGCATTCGAGGTTGGCGCCACTCGCCCGCAGGTCGCAGTCTGGAACGTAGTTTCCTCGGCGAGGATCGCCAGCTGGATAAAACGAGTCGTTCCATGTCCGCGTCGTCTGCGGCGTCGTGCGAATCAGCGGGTTGAGGTCGAGGTCGCTGTTGCTCGCGGTGAGCGCCGTCAGATACTTGCCGACGTTCACTTTGATTGCCGTCTTGCCGTCGCCGAACAGGTCATACGCGGCGCCGACGCGCGGTGTGATGTCCTTCCACTGGATCTCGTCGGTCGTTCCCGCCGGGTAGAAGATGCGCGTTGGCATGAGCTGGTAATCCGGACCACCGACGCCGGCGTCGGGGTAGCCGGTACCTATGCCGTCGTAGCGTATGCCGCCCTGGAGGGTCAGGCGTGCACGCGTATAGGTATCCTGCGCGTAGAACGAAGTCATCAGGATGTTGCGCTGGTACTTCACAGTGCCGGGAAAGATGGCGGTCTGGGTGAGTTGATTGGGAACGCCATTGTTGAACCGGTACTGAATGAACGGTGTGAAGTTGAAATAGCTCTGACTCGGGTGGCTGACGTTGCCCTGATACCCGAACTTCAGGCTATGCGCGCCCGGAATATACGATGCGGACGCCCGCATCTGGGCGATCGTGCCGATCTGATGGTTCTCGAACCCCTGTTGTAGAGGCTGGTGGAGGCGATAGACGAGGTTGGGGATCCCGCCGAACTGCGGACACAGAGTTGCGTTCGAACACTGTTCCACGACCGAGATCATGGTGTTGGGGTTCGAGCCGTCGATGCGCGGCGCCGAGTTGGCGTACTTGGCGAAGTAGTTAGCCCAACCGGCCTCGAGGAGGAGGCGGTTCGTGAAGGGGGACGCCCAGGTGGCCGTCTGAATGAAGCCGGGCGTGTAGAGCGTCAGGCCCACGGCTTCCGGCGTTCGCGTGGCCTGGCCACCGCCCTCGGCGTTACGCCTGCTGTACTGCTGTGAATGGCTCAGACTGAACTTGTTACGCGGCGAGATCTGCCACGTCATGCGCCCGATGGCGTTCCAATCGATGTTGTCGTTGTAGGCGGGCTTGGTGGAATCGAAGTCGACGACCCACTTGGTCGGATCGCCGGCGTTCCGGTTGGAGAACATCCCCGGCACCGTGTTCTCGGCGGTGAGCGATCGATACGTCACGTAGAACCACAGCTTGTCGCGGATGATCCGTCCGCCGCCCATCGGGTTGAACTCGAAGACCTTCCTAAGCTCCTGCGGCGACCGCAGGCCGGCGTCTCGCAGTTCCTGCGTGTAGTTGCTGCCCTGCATGCTGCCGTTGGCGCCTGACATGAAGAACGTACCGCTGAACGTGTTACCGCCGTCGCGGGGGATCACGTTGAGGATCACGCCTGCGGTTTCGGCTTCGCCCAACCCCCCCGATGTCGTCAGGACCACTTCCTGTGAGCCCGCTACGTTGGAGATGGCCGCGTTCGAGTTGGCGCCGGCCCACCCGGTGTTGATGCCGTCGTGGAGCGTCCGGGAATCGGAGGCGCGGGCGCCATGAATGTTGCCGGCGGTCCCTCCCGTCCCGCCAGTGATGCCGCCGGAATCGCCGTTGCTGCTCAGTCCCGGAACCAGAGACTGGATACCAGTGGCGTTTCTCGACGAGGGGATCGCCGCGATCACATCCCGGTCGATGACCGTTTGCACGCGCGCGCTCTGGACGTCGACGATCGGCGATTCGCCGGTGACCGTGACCGTCTCTTCGAGCGCGCCGACTCGCAGCTCGACGCTGATGGTGGCGACAAAATCACCACTCAGTTCGATGCCCTCACGTTTGACGGTGTTGAAGCCAGGCAGCGCGAACGTCACTGCATAGGTGCCGGGCCGGAGATCGACAATGCGGTATTGACCGGTGTCGTCGCTGACGACGGAGCGCGTGCGTTCAATCAGGACGGGACTTGCCGCTTCAACCGTGACACCCGGCAAGACTGCGCCGGAGGTATCTCGGACCACGCCTGTGACAGCGGCCTGCGCGAACGCAGCCGCGGGGAGGAGCAGGACCGACAAGATGGTTGCCACCGATCGCCGCGCGAAGACACACATCGTGTTCCTCCTCTGTAGGGTGTTCCCAGGGAAGACGGGGTATGTGATGGCTCCGATAAGTGCGGATACCCGCGAGGGCCTGCTTACATGACGACTGTATGACTGCGGAGAGATACCTCGTGAACAGCCGAGCGATGGATGGGTGAAGCGTCAACGTGGACCTTCGGCGGGAAGTATACATGCGCGGCACGAATACGCCTCCAGGAAAGGTCAACTCAGGAGGGCGGCGGCGGCAGTTCGTGCACTGTCGCGAAAACAGGCGCGTTTTGACAGAATCTGTACTGGACTCCGGCCAAAGACCGGTTGACACTATTACTCGGAGCGCGTAATTAAGGCGTGGGGGAACGCTTGATGATGAGAATCCTGATGGCGGGCTGCGCGGCAGCACTGTCGGTCGCCGTGGTTGCTGGACAAACGAGCCAGCCCACGTCCACTTCCAGGCCGGCGGCTGCGCGACCGCAATCCGCCCCGCAGGCTCCCACCCCCATCAAGTCCGTGGCTACGACCAGCGCGGAAGACGCAACGAAGTCCCGTGCGCTTGTCGATCAGTACTGTGTAACCTGCCACAACGCCCGGCTCAAGACAGGCGGGCTGGTCCTGGACAAAGAGCAGGTGGACTTCTCTCGCCTCGCGGATCACGCGGAGTTAGCGGAGAAGGTCGTGCGCAAGGTGCGTGCTGGCCTGATGCCCCCAACGAACTCGCGGCGGCCGGATGCGGCAACGATGGAGTCGTTCCTCCGGTTCATGGAGACCGCGCTCGACGCGGACGCGTCGCAGCATCTCCCTGCACCCGGGCTCCATCGCCTCAATCGTACCGAGTACGCCAACGCGATTCGTGATCTGCTCTCGCTCGAAGTCGACTCGACGAAGTTCCTGCCGCCGGACGACTCGACCCGTGGGTTCGACAACATCGCCGGCGCGCTGACGATGTCGCCTGCGCTGATGGAAGCGTATCTGTCGGCGTCTGGAAAGATCAGCCGCCTGGCGATCGGTGACGTGAGCGCGCCGACGCAGGCGGTCTTTGACGTTCCTGCGGACACGGCGCAGAACCATCACATCGAAGGCCTGCCGTTCGGCACTCGCGGCGGGATGCTGATCAAGTATCAGTTCCCGGCTGACGGCCTGTACTCGTTCAACGTCAAGGGCGTCACTGGTTACTTCCAGGCGGTGCTCGGTCAGATCACCGGCGAACAGCTCGAGGTCACCATCGACGGCGAACGCGTGAAGCTGTTCGACTGGGACAAGGAGATCAAGAACACGACGGGCAACGGCAAGTCCACGCCGCGTGTTCCGATTACTGCAGGTCTTCACACCGTTGGCGTGACCTTCATCGCGACCAACGATCTGCCCGGGACGGAGTTGAACCGGCCATTCCAGCGGACGATGAACACGCCTGGCGAGATTCCGGGCTTCCAGTTCTATCCGCATGTCGGCCAGGTGACGATCGAGGGGCCGTTCGACGCGAAGGGCGCAGCCGACACCGCCAGCCGCCGCAAGATCTTTGTCTGCACGCCGAAGACGCCGCGTGAGGAATCGGCATGCGCCCGCACGGTTGTCTCGACGCTTGCGCGGCACGCGTTCCGTCGGCCTGTGAATGCGGCAGACGTGAACGGCCTGCTCGAGTTCTACAAGGAAGGTCGTGAGGAAGGCGGCGGGTTCGAGAACGGCATCGAATCGGCGTTGCAGCGCATCCTTGCTGACCCGGAGTTCATCTATCGTGGCGAGCCGGAGCCGGCCAACCTCGTGCCCGGCAAGAGCTATCGCATCAGCGATCTCGCGCTCGCGTCGCGTCTCTCGTTTTTCTTGTGGAGCAGCATCCCGGACGACGAGTTGATCGACATCGCGGCGAAAGGACAGCTCAAGGATCCGGCGGTGCTCGAGCAGCAGGTGCGTCGCATGCTGCGCGATCCGAGGTCGCAGGCACTCGTGTCCAACTTCACCGGGCAGTGGCTGGGCGTTCGTGCACTGCGGACCGCCGAGCCGGTCGTGAATCTATTCCCCGACTTCGACGACAACCTGCGCAGCGCGTTTCAGCGCGAGATCGAGCTGTTCTTCGCGAGCGTCGTCCAGGAGGACCGGAGCGTCGTCGACCTGCTGAACGCCAACGATACGTTCGTGAACGAGCGGCTCGCGAAGCACTACGGGATCCCGAGCATCTACGGCCCGCAGTTCCGTCGCGTCACGCTGCCGGCGGAACTGGACATGCGCCGCGGCCTGCTCGGCAAGGGCGCGCTCATGACGGTGACGTCTGCGGCAGCGCGCACGTCACCCGTCACGCGCGGGAAGTGGTTCCTGCAGACGTTCCTCGGCGTCGAGCCGCCGCAGCCTCCGCCAGACGTGCCCGCCTTCAAGGAGCGCGTCGTCGACACCACCGGCAATACCAAGCCGCCGACGATGAAGCAGTCGCTGGAGATGCACCGCATCAGCCCGACCTGTGCGTCATGTCATCAGATTTTCGAGCCGATGGGGATCGCGCTCGAGAACTTCGATGCGATCGGCGCATGGCGAACGCTCGACGAGGGCGTGCCGATCGATGCGACCGGCGTGCTGCCTGACGGCACGAAGGTCGACGGAGCGATCACGCTGCGCAATGCGCTCATGAAGTACTCCGATCAGTTCGTGCGCGTCGTCACCGAGAAGCTGATGACGTATGCACTTGGCCGCGGCGTCGAGTATCAGGACATGCCGATGGTTCGCGCGATCGCGCGTGATGCGGCGGCGAACAAGTACCACTTCTCGTCCCTCGTGATGGGAATTGTGAAGAGCGCTCCGTTCCAGATGAATCAGAAGGCAGTCGATCGCGCCGAGCAGCGCGCAGCCCGTTAGTAGCGAGGCCCGACATCATATGTTCATTACCAAGAAGCACATCTCCCGGAGAACGGTCCTGCGCGGGGCAGGGGCCGCACTGTCATTGCCGTTCCTTGATGCGATGGTGCCCGCGGCGACGGCGCTCGCCCAGACAGCAGCTGCACCGAAGCCGCGATTCGTCGGCTGCTTCGTGCCGCATGGAATGGCGCCGGGGTATTGGGTGCCGCAGACCGAAGGCGCGCTCGCCGGTGAGTTGCCCTTCAACTGGACGCCGCTCGAGCCGTTTCGCAATCAGACGGTGATCCTGAGCGGCTTGCATTCCCGATCGGCCGAGCCGCCTCCGGGTGTCACGGGTGCCGACCACTGGGTTGCGTCTGCGTTCCTGTGCGCCAACAAGCCAAAGAAGACGGCTGGTGCTGACGTCTATAACGGGACCACGATCGATCAGATCATCGCGCAGAAGATCGGCCAGGAAAACCTGATGCCGTCGATGCAGCTGGCGGTGGAGGATCCAGGCGCCAACTCGAGCAACTGCGGCGAGGGCTACAGCTGCACCTATACGAACACGATCTCGTGGTCGTCGCCGACGTCGCCGCTGCCGATGGAGTTGAATCCGCAGGTCGTGTTCGAGCGCATGTTCGGAGACGGGAGCACGGCGGAACTGCGGGCGGCCCGCAGGAAGCGCGACCAGAGCATTCTCGATTCACTCACCGGAAGCCTGGCGCGCCTCCGCAAGGACGTCAGCGCATCGGATCGTCAACGCATCGACGAGTACGCGCAGAATGTGGACGAGATCGAGCGACGGCTGCAGATCGCGATGAAAGCGTCCAACGTCGTGCCCGAGAACGTGGCCGTGCCAGTGGGAGTGCCGCAGACATTCGACGAGCACATCAAGCTCCAGTTCGATCTACTGGCGCTCGCGTTCGAGGCGGACATCACGCGTGTCGGCACGCTGCTCTTCGCTCGCGACCTGACGGGCCGCACCTACCCCGAGTGCGAGGCGCCGACGGCTGGCTTCCACGGCGTGTCGCATCACGGTGAGGACCCGCGCCGCATCGCCGAGCTCGCGAAGATCAACGTCTATCACGTGAAGATGATCGCGCACCTCGCCGACCGGCTCTCGAAGAAGCTGGACGGCGACGGCACGCTGCTCGATCACACGATGATTCTCTATGGCAGCAACATGGGGAACTCGAATCAGCACGTGCACTACGACGTGCCGCACGTGCTCGTGGGTGGGTTGAATGGCAAGTTGAAGGGTGGCCGGCATCTCGCGTATCCGTCCAAGACAGTGCCAACGGGCAACCTGCTCCTGAGCATCCTCGACAAATACGACATCCACCAGGACAGCATCGGCGACAGTACAGGCCGTCTGGAGGCTCTGTGACACGCACGAAGACCACGAAGGGCGCGAAGAGCACGATGGACATGAAACGGACGAGAGCCTTCGGGCTTTGCGGTTTCGTGATCTTCGTGCTCACCGTGAGCTTCGTGTCGCTGCCGAAGGCAGCGGGCAAGAGCGATGTCGCGGACGCGGCGGCGCGCGGTGACAAGACAGCCGTGCAGTCGCTGATCGCGCAGAAGGCTGACGTGAACGCGCCACAGGCAGATGGTGCCACGGCTCTTCACTGGGCCGTCTTCAAGAGCAACAGAGAGCTGGTCGACATCCTGCTCAAGGCCGGAGCGAACCCGAAGGCCGTCAATCGCGAAGGTTCGTCTCCGATGTGGCTCGCCAGCGTCAATGGTGACGCCGCAGTCATCGAGGCGTTGCTCACTGCCGGTGCCGATCCCAACGAAAAGCTTCCGCTCGGACGGACACCGCTGATGACCGCGTCGCGAACCGGCAACGTCGCAGCGATGAAGGTGCTCGTCGATCGCGGCGCGGACGTGAACGCGCGAGAGACTCAGCGCGGTACCACGCCGTTGATGTGGGCGGCCGATGAGGGCCATGCCGCGGCGGTGAAGTTCCTGATCGAGCATGGCGCCGACGTCGCGGCGCGATCGAATCCAGCGCAGCGTGGGCGAGGCCCGGCGCTCGGCAAGGCAAACGATCCCCGCAAGGCTGTCGCCGCGCAGGGCGCCGCGGTTGCTGCGGGCAATGCGCTCGACTTGCGTCAGATCCGAGAGGCGGCGGGAGACGTGTCGGCCGCGGGCCGTGGTGGCCGGGCCGGGGGTGCGGCTGCGAATGCAGGAGGCGGACGTGGCCGGGGGGCCGGCCGCGGTGATGGCACCCCGACTGGAGCTGCGGGAGACGATCAACCCGACGACGCGGCCGCGGCGGCAGTGGGGTTCGCGCGCCGGACGCCAGCGCCCAATGACGGCGGTGCGCTGTCACCGCTCATTTACGCGACGCGCGCCAACGATCTCGAATCAGTGAAGGTATTGCTCGCCGCCGGTGCGGACATCAATCAGACCTCGGGTTACGGCTGGAGCCCGCTGCTCGTCGCGACGCAGAACCGCTACTACAAGCTCGGGGCATATCTGCTCGATCACGGTGCCGATCCGAACCTGGCGAACAAGGGTGGATGGGTCCCGTTGTATCTGGCGACCGACAATCGCAACATCGAGAACGGCGATTACCCGGTCCGCAAGGGCGACATGGACCACCTCGAGTTCATCACGTTGCTGCTCGACAAGGGCGCCAACGTGAACGCCCGCGTCAAGGACAGTACCGAGACGCGGACGGTCTTCACCAACCAGTGGCTCGACGAAAACGGTGCAACGGCGTTTTTCCGCGCATCTCAGTCAGGCGATATCGCATTGATGAAAGTGTTGCTGGCGAAGGGCGCCGATCCGAAGATCGCGACAACACTTGGTGTGACGGCGCTCCACGTTGCAGCAGGGATCGGCTGGGTCGAAGGCATCACCTATGAGTGGTCGCACCAGTCGACTCTCGACGCTGTGAAGGTTCTCCTGGAGTTGGGTCTCGACGCGAATGCCCAGGCGGACACGGGACGCACGGCGCTTCACGGCGCAGCGCACAAGGGCCGAGCCGACGTGATCCAGGTCCTCGCCGACAATGGCGCCAAGCTCGATGTGCGCGACTACGGCAACACCGATAATCGCGGCGGCAAGCTCGCGGTCCACACATGGCAGGCTGTCGACTACGCCGACGGGTTGGTGCGTGTCGGTGTGCAGTCGGCGATTCCGCACCAGGAGGCGGGCCTGCTCTTGCGGAAGCTCATGAGGGCGCAGGGACTGCCAACGCCGCCTGAAGGTCGCACGCTGGAGTCCATCTGCATCACCGAGGCTTGCGATACCGGACAGTAAAAACCAGGCGGGTCTAAAGACCCGCCTCTACCTGCCCACGTTGTAGCGGCGAGTCTTTAGACTCGCCGACCCGCATTGTTGACTCACACTCCCGATTACATCGTGATTGGCGCCGGATCGTCCGGATGCGTGGTTGCCAATCGTCTGTCTGTCGATCCGTCCGTCCGTGTGCTGCTCATCGAAGCAGGCGATTCCGGCGAGAAGGACGCGGCGATCACGACACCTGGCCGATGGACGTCGCTCATGGGATCGCAGTACGACTGGAATTACGCGACCGAGCCAGAGCCGGCGCTGGCAGAGCGCAGCATGCCCACGCCCCGAGGGCGGGTCTTCGGTGGGTCGAGCGCCATCAACGCGATGGTCCACACGCGCGGCGACCGGCGATGTTTCGACGCATGGCGCGCGCTCGGAAATCCTGGATGGGGCTACGACGACCTGCTGCCGCTCTTCAAGCGCTCGGAACGGAACGATGGCGGTGCGTCGGCGTACCGCGGCGCTGATGGCCCTCTCGCTGTCAGTCGCTGTCACGATTCGCACGCGAGCCACCACGCGTTCCTGGCGGCCGCGTCGGAGCAGGGCTTTCGCGTGGACCCGGCGCACGACTTCAACATTGCCGATCCGGCCGGCGTCGCCGGGTTTTATCAGCGAAACATCCTGAATGGCCGACGGCATAGCGCAGCCGCGGCCTTTCTTGCTCCGGCGATGTCTCGACCGAACTTCGAGATCTATTCCCGCGCTCGCGTAACGAGGCTGCTGATCGAGAGGGAACGCGCGGTCGGCGTCGAGTACGTGCGTGATGGCAGCAGGGAGCGAATGCGCGCGCATGCCGCACGCGAGGTCGTGCTGTGCGCCGGTGCCATCGAGTCGCCGCGACTGCTCATGTTGTCCGGAGTGGGCAGCGCAGAGCATCTGCGCGCGCATGGCATTGACGTCGATGCCGATCTTCCAGGCGTCGGCCGTAACCTGCAGGATCATCTCAAGCTCTCCGTTCGGTGGGAGGGGCGCACGACACTGCCTGGCTCGATGGTGACCGCAGGCCTGTTTGCGTCGTCGAGCGCACCAGCCGTGCCTGACCTTCAGTTCTACGTTGGGCGTGGCGTCGATCAGCCCGATGAACTGGTGAGCCTCACCGTGTCCCTGGTGAGACCGCAGTCTCGTGGCTCGGTGACGCTGCGGTCGGCAGATCCGTTCGCGCCGCCGGTGATTCGGGTCAACTACCTCCAGGCGGATGCGGATGTGACGGCGCTCCTCGAAGGCGTGCATCTGACGCGACGGTTCGGCAATTCACGCGCGTACGACAGCGTCCGTGCACAGGAGGTCGAACCCGGAGCAACCGTGACATCGCCGCGCGAACTGGAGGCCTTCATTCGCCAGAAGGCGGACACGATCTATCACCTTGCAGGGACGTGCCGCATGGGGCCAGAGAGCGACACCCAGGCGGTTGTCGACTCGTATCTGCGAGTGCGAGGTGTGGATTCGCTTCGCGTGGCAGACGCGTCGATCATGCCCGAGGTCGTGAATGCGCCGACACACGCCGCCTGCGTGGTGATAGGCGAGAAGTGTGCGGATCTGATCAGTGGCCGATGATGCGGCCCTTGTCGAGACCGAAGGACGGCTGATCGACTGTCCCTGAGACGACGATCGGCACCACAGCGCCGGCTCCGTTCTTGCGGAACAGCGGGTCGACCACCTTCAGGAGCAGCGATTTGATTCCGGTGGTGGTCTTCGAAAGCGGTGCGTCGAGGATGAGCGAGCCCTCGAAATCCAGTCGCTGCGTCGGGAGTCCATAGTTGCCACCGAGTGCGACGCGTGCCCCCTCGACGGAGAACTCAAACTTCGGGAGATCCAGGCGGCCATTGCGCAGGGCAAAATCTCCGCCGAAGTCGGCCATGACGTCGCTGACCTGCTCGTTTCCGGGCTCGCCGCGTCCGCGGCGGCTCAACTCGTCAATCTTGCCCTGCACGGTGTCGGATGTGAACTGACCGCGCCGGATGTTGAACGACCCTTTCAGCTGAAGCTTCTGCACGACGTCGATGTCGCCGGGAGGAATGACGAGCCCGGTTTTGAGTCGAATCGCGCCACGCATCGCGGGCTTCTGGGCCTTGACCGCCAGTCGGAGGAAATCTTCGAAGCGGCCATCGGCGCTCACGTTGAGCGCGATCGTTCGCCCCTTCGCACCGGGCGCGCCTGCAATCGATCCCTTTGCGAGGATGTGTGAACGCCCGAGCGTGGCGTCGACTTGCTCGAGATGGACGTCGCCGTTTGTTCCATCGACGACGGCGATGAATCGGGTGTCGAGATTGAGGGGCTGATGCGCGAGATCGAGCTGAAAGTCGGGGGTCGTGGTCGTGCCCTTGACCGTGATGTGTTCGAGTACACCGGCGAACGATCCGGTCGAATTCAAAATACCGCCAATACCTTTGATCGTGTCCAGGCGAGCGTTTGCGAACTCGTAGTCACCCGACAACGGCGACGAACGTGGTTCGTAGGTATTCCACGGACCAAACGATCCAGAGCTCTTGATGAGACCGTGTGGCTTCGGGTTCGTCAGCTGCGCCTCGTAGCGACCCGCGTGATCGAAGCTGAAGTCATGGAAGGTGACTGTCTCGAGGTCGAAATTGAGCGGCAGCTTCTCAGGGTTGTCGGGCAGGATACGCAGCAACCCGCGTGTCGCCCTGATCTCGTTGATGTCAAGGTCGCGTGCGCCGCGCAGGCCCGACCCCCTGGGCTTCGGTCCGCGAGCGATGTCCACCTGAAACCCCTCGACCTCGACGACGTCGATCGAGCGCTTGAACAGGTCGAAGAGCGAGCCCGAGGCGTGGAAATGATCGACGCGAATGAAAGGCAGACGGTGCTGGTCTCCGTTGCGAATGAGCGACAATCCATGCCCTTCGATCGCGAGGCGGGGGAAGATCGTGATCGAGACATCTTCGATGTGTGCCGTCGCGTCGAGTCGAGCCTCGATGATCCGGGTGAGCTCCTGGCCGGTTCGGTGCGCCGCCCATTGACTACGAAGAACGGCAACCCCGAGCGCGACCGCGAGTCCCGCGACCATCAGGACGCCAAGCACGATCTTCGATGCACGCGTCATGTGTGCGTTCTCATACGCCTGCGAGCCGGTGCCAGTGACGAGGCGCTACGCATTGCGCCGACCAAGAGCAATCAGTGCGACCCCGGATGCCGCGGCAGCGATGCCCACGAGCGGCGGCACGGAGACATGCTTCTCCGTTTCCGTCTGCACTTCGATGGGGCCGATGTCGATAGCCTTCTTCCGTTCCGTGTAAGGAATCGCCGGCCATACGAGCACCGCCAGTCCCACGAGCAATAGAACGATGCCCAGAGCGAAGAGTCCTCTCATCGATGTGCCTCCCTGCATTCAGTCATCACCATCGAGGAAGCCAACAGCACGTTCCGTGCCCTAGTTCGATGCTCGGTCACGACGTAAAGCTGATCTCCCACGATGCAAAGCTGATCTCGCGGTGTGTGTGGTGGATGAGGTATGCAGGATGTGCTGCCGGCGCTGCAACTCTTACAAGGAAATCACGAGAAATATCTCGGTCGTTGCGGTTGAGCGCCCGGCCGTGGCATGGCACGACACGTGCTCCGGGTCGCAGTGCGGACCGGATGGTCGGCGGTTTCGCACGCGCCAAACTCCTCGAACCATGCGCGTCGGAGAGTTCGACCGTTGTGAGAATGACCATGCTGTGGACACTCTTTGTCGTGTTGTTGCTGCTGTGGGTGCTGGGAGTCGTCAGCTCGTACACGCTCGGTGGATTCATCCACCTGTTGCTGATACTTGCCGTCGTCGCCGTACTCGTGCAGCTGATTACCGGCAGACGGGCCGTGTGACAAAGCCTTCGCACGTCGGCGAAGGAGGAGGGATTGCCATGAACACTTACATCGAAGGAATGGATTCAGAGCACCAGGGGGCGGGATCGGTTGCCGCCTTTATGTGCGGCGCAGCGCTCGGCGCAACAGTCGGCGCGGCGATCGCGTTGATCATGGCGCCAGCCAGCGGTCGCGACACGCGCGCCTACCTGAAGCGCCGTGGCAACGAGCTTGGCCACGATGCCATGGAACGCGGACGGGAAGCCTGGCGCGGCCAGTCGGAACGCGTGAAGACCGCGATCTCGAGCGGCCTTGACCGCGCAGGCGAAGCGGTGCACTACGCTCGCGTGCGAGGAGAAGCGGCGTATCGTGATGCCCGGGAGTCGTTCCCGACGACGTAAGTCCCAACGGGGCATTCCTTTCACTCCCCCGAAAGGTGCCCCCACAGGGCCTCCCGCGCCTTCGGCCTACAATACGAAACGCACGGCGCACTGCTGCCGTATGCATCGACGAGTCCCCGGAGGGATCAGATGAGCCGAGTGCTTGCGTTTCTTGTGTTGGCAGTGCTGTGTGCTGCGCCCGTGTTGGCCCATCACGGCCCTGGCACGTTCGAGTTGGGCAAGTCGGTCACCTTCACGGGCAAGCTCACGCGCATTGATTTCGTCAATCCGCACTCGTGGCTCTACTTCGAGGCGACTGATGCCAACGGACGCGTATCGAAGTATCGCTGCGAGATGCGATCGGCCCATACCCTTCGGCGCTCCGGGTGGACGAAGGAGCTCTTTCCCATCAACTCCGCGGTCACGATCGAGGCAGCTCCCGATCGCGCCGATCCGAACTCGTGCTACCTGAATACCATCCGCTTCGAGAACGGCAGTCACATGGACCGCTACGGTCAGTACGTGAAGGCGACCGGCGGAGGTGTACAGGAAGTGCGTGGTGCCTTGCCGTTCGCCGCCAAGGTACGCGACGCACGTCGTCCCAGTGGTGAGCCGAACATCTCAGGCGACTGGGCGCCGGAACAGGTCGTGATGGCGGATCCGCGTGGCACCGGCGGAGGGCTCGTGGCTCTCAGTCAGCTGGAAACGACCAAGCCAGGTGAGCGTCGAGGTGGAGGTGGCGGCGCGCGCAGAGGAGGCGGTCCGCCGGCAGGACCTCGGCTCTATGGCGGCACCGAGTTGACGACGATGGGCGAGCAGGCTGCGGCCAAGTTCGTGCGCGACGACAACCCCCGCTTCCGCTGCGAGACCACCAGCATTCTTTTCGACTGGGTGTTCGATGGTCCGGTCAATCGCATCACGCAGAACAAAGACACCATCGTTATCCAGTACGGCCAGATGGACCTGCGCCGTACGGTCTACATGAACATGAAGACGCATCCGGCGAACGTGAAGCCGACTCGCGCTGGACATTCGATCGGGCGATGGGATGGTGACGTGCTCATCATCGACACCGTTGGCTTCCTGCCTGGTGTGTTGAATGCGCCGGTTCGTCACGGCGACAAGCTGCACGTCGTCGAGCGCTTCACTCTCGATCCGAAGACGACGAGACTGACGCGCACGTACACCGCAGAGGATCCCGATTACCTGAAGGGACAGTACGCGGGCAATGACACGGTAGGAATCGCCGATCAGCCCTTCGTGAAGGACAACTGCAAGGATCAGACGCTGGTCGACTACTCAAAGCAGAACTGACCGCTTCATTCACACCGCAGCGCGATGGTCGGATTCACACCGGCCGCGCGCCGGATCGGGATGACCGCTGCCGCCAGCGCGACGATGACCAACAGGATCATGACGATCGCGAACGTGACCGGGTCGGTTGGTTCGACATTCCACAGTTGCGACTGCAGCAAGCGAGTCAGCATCAGCGACACGACGAGGCCGGCGGCCAGGCCGAGCGACAGAATCATCAACGCCCGCCGGCCCACGAGCATCACGACTTGGTAAGTTCCAGCACCGAGCGCGAAGCGGATCCCTATCTCGCGTACCCGCTGAGACACGGAGTACGCGAGCACACCGTAGATGCCGATGGCTGCGAGCAGGGTCGCGGTCAGGGCGAAGGCTGTGATGGCGAACGCGAAGTAGCCGCGTTGCGGTATGACCGACGCCACGCGCTGCTCCATCGTTGCGATGTTCGACAACGGCCTGTCCGAATCGATTTCGGCAACGATGCGGCGGGCGGCAGGGAGCAGGCTCATCGGATCACCCGTTGCGCGGACCATGAACATCATCTGGCCGAACATGTTCACTGGCTGCGGGTAACGCAGCGGCTGTTGGAGGTACGAGGTGTAGACGACCGGCCTGAGGTCGCCCTGCAGCGTCAGTGGAATATCGCGCACGACGCCGATCACCTCTCGCGGCTGCTCGTCGGGGATTCCGGGCATTGTGAACCGGCGGCCCACGGGGTTCTGTCCGGGCCAGAAGCGAGTCGCGGCGCTTTCGTTCACGATCGCCACCCATGGTGAGGACGAAATATCGCCGGTGGCGAAGTCGCGACCGGCGACAAGCGGCGCCTTGATCGCCGCGAAGAAGCCGGGTGTCGCGAGGAAGTGGGCCGCACTCAGCGAGCGCCGATCCACGAGGTGGGTGGGGTCACGTCCAATGCCGATGGCGAGACTCGCAGCCGCTCCTCCTGCCGGCGCCGAGAGCGGGATCGCGGTCGCGGTCACGTCGATGTTCGTCGACGGGACGACGATGCTGTTCAGCAGTCCGTATGAGCTCGCGGCCACCGACTCGACGCCAGGGACCGTGACGAGCTCGCGATAGATACGCTCGAAACCGACCGCGGGGGACGGATCGATCTCGAAGTACGACCGTCCATCGCTCCCTGACACCGTGTGCATGTAGTCGGTGATCGGCACGTGAATCTCGAACGTGAGCAGCCGATCCGCATCGAATCGCAGGTCACGTGTCGCGACCTGCATGAAGCTCTTCATCAGGAGCCCGGACCCGATCAGCAGCACCACCGTCACCGCGATCTGCACGGCAACAAGGGCGTTGCGAAAGCGCGGAGGAAGAGGCGTGGTCACTGCCGGTGGTGATTCCTTCAGCGTCCTGTTCAGTCCCGATCGCGCGCTGACGAGAGCCGGCACGAGACCGAAGACAAGACCAGTCGTGATTGAGATCAACGCGGTCATGCCCAGCGTCCGCAGGTCCACGCCGACATCGACAATCCTCACGCCGCCCGGTGGAGGATTCATGGCGACGAGCGCACGAAGGCCTCCCATCGCCACCAGCACACCCAGCGCGCCACCGATCAGTGAGAGCAGAACGCTCTCGGCCAGAAGCTGGCGAACGATGCGGAGGCGTCCTGCGCCGAGCGCGGCGCGCATGGCCATCTCCGGCATGCGTACGAGTCCGCGGGCAAGGAGCAAGCCGGCGAGGTTGGCGCAGGCGACGAGGAGGACGAGAAGAACGGCGGCTTCGAGTGTCAGGAGCCGTTCGCGCGTCCAGCCGTACATCGCCTCGCGAACAGGCTTGACGCGAACGCCCCATCCGTCATGACGATCGGGGTCCTCCGTCGCTTGTCTCGCCGCGATGATGTTCATGTCGGACTGCGCCTGCTCGATCGTGACGCCGTCTTTCAGTCGCGCGGTCACCACGAAGAAGCGCTGCGGGTTCGGCAGTCGAGACGGTTCGTTGACAGCCAGCGGTATCCAGTAGTCCACGCCTTCATTGGGGTAATGAAAGGCCTCGGGCATCACGCCGATGATCGTCCGGTTCACGCGATCGAGCCGCGCGGTATGTCCGATGATGTCGCCGCGAGATCCGAATCGCCACTGCCACAGCCGATGGCTGATGACGACGACAGGAGTCGGAGGGCCGATATCGGTCTCTGACGCGGTGAACACGCGACCGAGGACCGGCCGGACCGCGAGGGCGGCCAGCGTCCCGCCGGAGACGGCCTGTCCCTGAATACGCTGCGCTGGAGCGGCGTTGGCATCGGCGCCAAAGTCAGCCTGGTTTCCGAGCGCGAGGCCCATCACATCGAAGGAGCGACTCGCGTCGCGCCACGTGGTGTAGTCGTCGAGCAGCGCGTGGGTCTCCTGGTTCGGATCGTCCAGCGGGAACGTGCGAACGACGACCAGGCGATCGTCCTGCGGGATGGCAAGGCCCGCCCGCAGGACGGCATCGAGCACGCTCAGGATGGCGGTGTTCGCGCCGATGCCGATGGCCAGCGACAAGACGGCGACTGCAGTGAAGCCGGGATTGGCCCGTAGCATTCGCACGCCGTACACGATGTCCTGCTGAAGATCGAGAAACCAGGACACGCGTCGGTGATCGCGGCACTGGTCCTCGAGGAGCGGCATGTTGCCGATGGCTCGTCGCGCGGCGCGTTGTGCGTCTTCGCGCGACATGCCGTCTGCTTGAAATTCTTCGACGAGGAGGTCGAAGTGCAACGCGAGCTCGCGGCTCAATTCCTCGTCCGCCGCGTGCTTGTGAAGCAACGACCGAAGGCGCTGCCGCGCGATCCGGGACAGGCGGGAGAGTGTCACGCTCGTTCGAGCAGTAAGCCGACGGCTGAGGAGAGCCGCTTCCAGGATTCGAGTTCGCGCTCGAGTTGACGTTTGCCGTCGCGCGTCAGTGTATAGAACTTGCCGTTGCGTCCCTGTTCTGTGCCTTTCCACTCCGCAGTGATCCAGCCTTGCTGCTCGAGGCGATGGAGCGCTGGGTAGAGCGACCCCTGCTGGACGGCGAGCACGTCGTCGGAGAGCAGTTGAATGCGCTTCGAGATGGCCCACCCGTGAATCGGTTCCCGCACGAGCGTTTTCAGGATCAACAGGTCGAGCGTGCCTTGAAGGAGGTCGGATGGCTTCGGCATGGCGTCTTGACAAGCATACCTCGACTATCGACAATAGCGATACCTCGATTATCGACAACAGAATCAGACGGGGTCAGACCCCGTCCTGGAATTGCACATGCGATCGAGCGCACTCGTCCTCTGGATTCTCGTCTTCTGCGGCGCGACCGGGCTGGCACAAGGCGACCACGCACACCTCCGGTTGCGCGATCTCAACGGCCGCGCGATTGCCCCGCTTGCGCCGAGCGGTCGTGCCAGTGCCGTGTTCTTCGTCGCGACTGATTGCCCGGTATCCAACTCTTATGCGCCTGAGATTCAGCGAATCTGCCGCGAGTACGGTCCGCGCGGCGTCGAGTGCGCATTGATCTACGAGGACGTCGACACGCATCCGTCGACGGCACAGCTCGATCAACTCGTCCGCACACATCTCCAGGAGTACGGCTACGCGGGCTTCACGGCTGTCGTCGATCGCGATCGAGCGGCGGCCACCCACGCGAAGGCGTCGATCACTCCACAGGCCTTCGTGATCGATCGCTCTGGCGAGATTCGCTACCGGGGGCGCATCGACAACCTCTACGCCGCACTCGGGAAGACTCGACAACAGGTAACGAGTCATGACCTCCGTGACGCGCTCGATGCCGTACTGGCCGGAAGGAAAGTCCCGCACCCGGAGACCGAAGCGCTGGGTTGCTTCATCACCGATCCCGCTTTGTTGAGGAAGCACGATCATGAGTAGACGACGGCTGCTGTTTCTCTTCTTCGTATCTGCGCTCGTGCTGACGCCACTCGTCGGCCACTCGCAGTCACCGCGCCCGCCCGCGGCACAGCAGGCGACCTCCACGGCTCGCGTCACGTTCGCCGAGGCAATTGCGCCGATCGTCCATACGAATTGCGTGACATGCCATCGGCCCGGCGAAGCTGCGCCGTTCTCTCTGATCTCTTACGAAGACGTCGCGAAGCGCGGCGCGCTCATTGCGAAGGTGACGGAGTCGCGCTACATGCCGCCGTGGCACGCGGAGCCCGGATACGGCGAGTTTGTGGGGGAGCGAAGACTCAGTGAGGCGCAGATCGCGACGATCGCCACCTGGGTCAGGCAGGGCATGCCTCGAGGCGATGAGGCGAAGATGCCGAAGCTTCCCGAGTTTCCCGCGGACGGCTGGCGGCTGGGTCAACCGGACCTGATTCTCGAAATGCCACTCGCGTTCGACGTGCCGGCGAGTGGTCCCGATGTATTCCGCAACTTCGTGATTCCGACGAAGCTGACCGAAGACAAGTGGGTCAGAGGTATCGAGTTCCGTCCGAGTGCACGCAAGGTGGTCCATCACGCGCTGTTCGCACAGGTACCGGGTGGAAGCCGGGCCAACCTCGATGGCGTCGATGGCCGCCCGGGGTTTGGCGGGCTCAGTGCCGTCGGCTTCATGGACCGCACCGATCCCGGCCTCGGCGGGTG
The DNA here is from genome assembly GCA_963772955.1 of uncultured Acidobacteriota bacterium. GTDB lineage: Bacteria > Acidobacteriota > Vicinamibacteria > Vicinamibacterales > UBA2999 > Gp6-AA40. The sequence continues at coordinate 77,939 of CAVYZF010000007.1, forward strand.
GGTCCCAGGTGCGCAGCCGGCGATGTTTACGGAGGGCATCGTCTCCCGGTTGCCGAAGGGATCGGACCTCCTGCTGCAAGTGCACTTCCACCCGAGCGGCAAAGCGGAATTCGAGAAGTCGCTCATCGGGATCTATTTCGCCGAGAACGGAGGCCGGAAAGATCTCGCGTCGGTGCAGTTGCCGGCGGTCTTCGGGCTTGGCGCCGGGATCGACATCCCACCAGGCGAAAAGCAGTTCACCATCAAGGACTCGTTCACGCTGCCCGGGGACGCGAAGGTGTACAACGCGTTTGCCCACGCCCACTACCTGGCGAAGCAGATGAAGGCGGAGGCAACGCTGCCGGACGGATCGACGCGTCCGCTCATCTGGATTCGCGACTGGGATTTCAACTGGCAGGACGGCTACAGCTACAAGAAGCCGTTCATCCTTCCCCGGGGCACGCGCATCGACGTGACGCTGACGTACGACAACTCGTCGGACAACCCGCGAAATCCGATCAGTCCACCACGGCGGGCGATCTTCGGTGAACAGTCGCTCGACGAGATGGGAACGATCGGCTTCGAAGTCGAAATCGTCAACAAGGCCGAGGTCGACGCGTTTCACGACGCGCTCGCCAGTCGAAACAAGGTGGCCACCGAAACCGCGAACAAGAACGGTACGCTCGGTCGTCTGCTGGCACGCGGCCTGCGTCGCAACATGCAACAGCTCACTATCTTCGACCGTCAAGGGAGCGTGGTGACGCGACTTGGTGAGGTGGGCTCGTATTCGCAGGCAGCGTTCTCGCCGGATGGTTCGCGCATCGTCGTCGTGAAGAACGATCCCGACACCGATGGGCGCGACATCTGGGCGTTCGATATCGCGACTGGCAAGAGCACCGCGATTACTTCAGACGCGCCGCCCGACTCCGCGCCGATCTGGTCACCTGATGGGACGCAGATCGCTTACGTGTCCGATCGCGACAAGACGAACGCGATTTATCGTCGGGCGGCAAATGGCACTGGTGCCGAAGATCTTGTCTACACGCATACGTCGGGTGCGCAGCTGATTCTCACTGACTGGTCCTCCGATGGGCGATTCATCTGCTTCTGGTCCGGTGAGACGATGTTCGTGCTGCCGCTGACGGGCGAGCGGAAGGCCATCGAGCTTGGCCGCGAGCGTGGCGGACGCTTTTCGCCCGACGGACAGTTGCTCGCATTCAACTCGAACCAGTCGGGATCGTTCCAGGTTTACGTAAAGAGTCTCGAGGAGTCCACGCGCGCCGCCGCGGCTGCGGCGGCGGCACCGCCCGGTTCGCAGGTATCAGATGGACCATCTGTCGGTGGCATCTTCTGGCGTCGTGACGGCCGGGAGCTGTTCTATCTGTCAGTGCAAAGTGGCCAGGGCATGATGGCCGTGGACGTTGTCGGGACGATGCCATTTCAGACGTCCGCGCCGAGAATGCTCTTCAAGTTGGCAACGCCGGTGCTCGCGCCCGCGCAACTGAGTAACGTGGCCAGCCCTGACGGTCAGCGCTTTGTCTTCGCGGTAAACGTGCAACCCAGAAAACCCACGCCATAGCATTCCGTTCGCCGCGCGGACGACGGTGCGGAGACGACCGGTCGCGGCAGACTGATCACCGTTCGCGGCAACAGCGTTGCCGCTCACGGGGGAGCCGCTATGCTGCGACCTGGCTCTCCTGATGTCAGCCACACAGAGTCGCGTGCCCGCCGGCGTCGAGACCATACCGATCTCGTTGTGGTGGGCGCTCGCAATCGGCACGTGTGCGACCAGCCTTGTTGCTCTGACCATCGCAGCACAGATCTACCTCTCGATGCTCCATCACGGGCATTCCTTTGCGCGGATTGCCTTGTGGCAGCTCTGTTCGTGGGGTGTCTGGGCGGCTGCGACACCCATCGTCCTTGGGCTCGGTGCTCGGCTCGCGGATCGGTCGGCGTCGATGAGACGCGGCGTGTTTCGAGCCATCGCTACCGGTCTGGTGATCGTGTGCGCACACAGTCTGTGTGCGTCAGTGGCAACCGTTGGCCTTCAGCCGTACTTCCCCGTTGAGACGTTTCGATTCAGCGCAGCGCTGATTCTCCAAACCATCTCGCTGCCAATCGATCTCCTCGTCTACGGCCTGCTCCTCCTGATTGGCGCGTCGCTGGCTGTGTACAACCGGGCGCGCAGTCTCGAGCTGCGCGAGTCCCGTCTCGAGGCGGACCTCGTTCGCGCACAGCTCGACGCGCTGCGCCTGGAGATCGAGCCGCACTTCCTGTTCAACACGCTGAACTCCATTTCGGCACTGATTCGGTCGCGGGCGAGCGATCGTGCCCTGGCGATGCTGCTCGAGCTGAGCGAGCTTCTGCGCGAAGCCGTCGACGGGAGGCGCCAGCATATGACCACGTTGGCAGAGGAGACCGCGTTCGTGAAGCGCTACATCGAACTGCAGCGGGCGCGCTTCAGCGATCGACTCGACGTGAAGTATTCCATCTCGCCCGACTCGGAACGGTGTGCGGTGCCGGCGTTTCTTCTACAGCCAGTCGTTGAGAACGCCTTCAGGCACGGGCTCGCGCGACGAACCGGGTCGTGCCGCCTGGAGCTCGCGGCCTCGATCGATGACGGGCAACTGCACCTCTCGGTACGCGATGATGGCGCCGGCTTGCCCCCTGACTTCAACCTCGTCGAACACGCAGGCACGGGGCTGGGCAATGCGCGTCTGCGACTGCAGCGCCTGTACGACGGAGCCGCGCGCCTCGATCTCGAGCCAGCCGACGATGGCGGGACGATCGCGCGCATCACACTGCCGGTGAGCGAGATGAACAGCCAGGCCCTTCATCGATGACGAAGTTCCAGGTGGTGGTCGTGGATGATGAGCCGCTCGCGCGCGAGGTGGCTGTGTCCATCCTGCGCCGCGATCCGGAAGTGGCCTCGGTCGTTGAGTGTGGTGACGGCGTGCGCGCCCGCCACATGATCGAAGACAGCCGCCCCGACATCGTGTTCATTGACGTTGAGATGCCGGGGCTCGATGGCATGCAGCTGGCCGAGCATTTTCAGAGCGGCGGCCCGGTGGTGGTGTTCATCACGGCATTCAGTCGATATGCCGTGGATGCGTTCGATCTGGCTGCGACCGATTACGTGCTCAAGCCATATTCGGACGAGCGGTTCATCGAGGCGCTCGGACGCGCGAAGCGTCGCGTGCGCGAGCGTCGTCTCGGCGAGCTCGCGCATCAGATGGCGGGTGTGGCGGCCGAACTTCAGCACGCGGAGTCAAGTGACTCGACGGTCGCCGACTCGTCGCAATATCTCCAGCGCCTGTCGATCAAGCGAGGTGATCGGACGATCGTGCTTCGCACGGAGGAGATCGTCTGGATCGAGGCGCAGGATTACTGCGTGACCGTGCACTCGACGAGAGGCAACCATCTTGTGCGGGCATCGCTGACGTCGCTCGAAGGCCGCCTCGCGCCGGAGACATTCGTGCGCACGCATCGCATGGCGATCGTCAATGTGATGCATGTTCGGGAGGCCGTGGATCGCGACGGGCTTCGACTCGTGTTGTCCGAAGGCACGCAGGTGGGCGTGAGCCGCTCGCGCAGGCCCCACGTCGAGTCGTTGTTGGCACCGAGGCTGCGGTAAGCGGGGCAACGGCGGCTGCGAATGGTCGGTTGTGCCGGTCGCTGCAAACATGTGTGAGACAGGGTGCGCGACCGGTCATCATGACGTGACAGGGAGGTCGTTTGTGCCGCAATCGAATCGTTCGCACACTGTCAGTCGAGTCGCGTTGACGTTCGCCATGATGGCGTGGGCCGCCGTCATTGGCACGCGTGGCGCAGTCGTGGCCGAACAGGTCACTGAAACTCGTTCAGCGGTGATGCCGCAGTACGACACGGAGCGTAAGCTGCGGCTGCCGTCCGACTATCGGCAGTGGATTCTCGTGGGGCAGTCGCTCGGTCTGAGCTACAGCGAAGGCCAGGGTGGCCATCAGATGTTCAACACCACGCTGATCGAGCCCACCGCGTATCGCCATTTCGTCGAGACCGGAGAGTTCCGTGACGGGACGATGCTTGCGCTCATCCTGCAGGGGATTGGAACGAATGCGACGCCGGCGCGTCAGGGGCAGTTCGCCACCGACGTTCACGTCGTCGAGATGGCGGTCAAGGACAAGGGGCGCGTGCCTGAGGGCTGGGCGTACTACCAGTTCGGCGGGCCGATGACGGGTGGATACCAATCGACCGCTGCGCCGCAGCCGAAGACCAGTTGCTATAGCTGTCACGTCGAGCATGCCGCACGCGACAACGTCTTCGTTCAGTTCTACGGTTTGTTGAAGGAGGCGACCCCGAAAGGCAGGTAGGTAGCTGGGTGGCTGGGTGGCTGGGTGGCTGGGTAGCTGGGTAGCTGGGTAGTAGTTGGGTAGCCTTGGGGTAGCTGGGTAACTAGGTCACTCGGTTTAGGGGTGCTCGCGACCCATAGACTTCATGAGTCCTCGCAACGGGGCCGACGTCCTGCGAACGCGCAGTTCGAGCTTCAGGTACACGGACTCCTCGATGTAGCCAAGGCGCTTGGCAGCGTGGAGGCAGTAGCCAACTTCCGCGAGTGAGCCGCAGGCGATCTGCAGAAACTGCAGTTTCTCGCCAGTTGTGTACCTTCCGTATCCCTCTGCAATATTCGCGGGAACCGAAAACGCTGCGCGTCGTAGCTGTGACGCCAGCTCGAAGCGCTCGATCGGGGGAAAGCTTCGAGAGAGCACGTGCAGGTCGATGAACAAGTCGTCGGCACGTTGCCACGCGATCAGGGAGTGATGCGGCAGCGACATGCGCATCGTGGAGGCAAGCACGATGCCGTCGTCCCCAGCTACCGAGCAACCCAGCTACCCAACAACCCAGCTACCCATCTGACCTTCCACAAGCGTGGTAGCGTATTCCCCGGTTGCGCCGGCACGGTGAACGCTCGCGCACACGAGGAGCTCTCATACATGGGGATGGCACGCAGCAGTGTTGTGGCGGTGGTACTCGTTGCCTCGGTGGCCGCCTTGACGTCGCTTGGAAATGAGGCGAAAGCGCAGGGTCGCGGTGGACGCGGAGGAGGCCGGGGCGGTGGCGCTCCGCAAACGTCGACGACACCTCCGCCGGGCGTGACGCCGCTGGCCGTCGATCTGTTTACGACGAAGAACTTCTATCTGGATCGCGCGAGCTGGACCGACAAGCGTTACGCGCGATGCAACACGCCGCGCCAGCTTACCGACATGTGGACGCGGGAGAACCGCGTGGCGCACTGGGGCGACTGCAATCGCGATTATCCGGTCGAGAAGATCGTCAGCCCCTACAGCTATAAAACGGCGGCCGAACACTACGACGCGTTGATGGCCGAGGCGAAGAGGGCCGGCGGCCCGACCATTCATACGCGTCAGACGCTTCCCGACTGGGATGGCTACTACCAGCGTCGCGGGAATGACGACCAATGGGTCTGGGGCGTCAATCTGCAGACGGCGACGATGGTCTCGTTGCTCACCCCGGAGTACCAGAAGCGCATGGTGCAGATGAACTACCACGAGGGCGTGTCCAACGCTCCGCAGTGGATGGCGGCGTTCTGCTATCCCGAGGGGTTCATGCGCTGGTGGGCGCAGGCGTCGCTGGGAGGCCCGATCGAGGTGCTCACGACGCCTCACCAGGTGCAGTTTGTGAGCGGCATCGCAGATAACTTCATGCGCAAGGTCCTCATCGGCCGCGCGCACGTCCAGCAGGTCCCGCAGTGGTACGGCGAGACCGTCGGCTTCTGGAACGGCAACACGCTCGTCGCGTGGACGGCGAACGTGCAGGGCTGGACGTTGTCGCACTCGATGTTCGAGTTCAGCAACAAGATGGAAACGATCGAGGTGTTTCGTCCCAGTACCGACGGCAAGACGATCAGTGTTGAAACCACCTTCTACGATCCCGAAGCGTTCACGCGTCCCCTCCACACCGTCACGCCCTGGGAGCGAACGCGGCCAATCAGCGATCCGGAACAGCGATTCACGTACGTCGAATGCCGCGTGCAGAGCACGATCATCAACGGGCCGGACGGCCGGCCGACGCAGTTGACGCCAGTGGACACGGGCTACATCGACTACTTCGGGCGGCCGTGGGCGGAGAACTGGGAACAGCATTTCGAGAAGGGCTGGAAGAAGGACTAGTCCTCCGCTGTCTTCTGGGCGCGCTTCGCTCGCCTGGACCGTCATGCGGATTCACAACGAGCACAAGATTCATATCTGGGCCGCATGCCGGTCCAATGGAGAGTACCTCGGTGATGACTGGATATGCATGGAGACCATCGGTGGTCAACGGACTCGCACTCTTCCTCGTGGCCGCACTATCCACCGCGGTCAGCGCCCATCATTCATTCGCGATGTACGACATGACGGCGACCAAGACCATGACCGGTAAGCTCACGCGATTCATTCCCGGCAGCAATCATGCGCAGCTGATCTTCGAACTGATCGGTCCGGACGGAAAGCCGCTGATGAACGAGGGCAAACCGGTCGTGTGGGGCGTTGAAACGGGTTCCGCCGCGGCCATGGCGCGGCAGGGCGTGACCGTTGACTCCTTTCCCCAGGGCACGATCATCACCGTGAGCCTGCATCCGCTCAGGGATGGCCGGCCGTTCGGCGCGATTGGTGGTCTCATCATCCACTGTGGGACGACTCTTCCCTCCAGTGGCTGTAACGAGAAAACGGGGAAGAGCTTCGGCGCACCTGCGAACTGATTTCGCGCTGTACGCATGAACGCCCGACTTGGGAGGAACCCAACGTCGGGCGTTTTCATGCGTGACTGGCGCCACGCATCCTGACGAAAGCCAGGATTTACTGACGGTCGGAACGTTCTGCCTGGTTGCGCATCGAGCCTCTGTCCGTTGTCTGACGGAAACTCCTTCTCGATGCGCGTCCTCAGCCCGGTGGCGTCTCCATGCGAAACCTCCACGTCTGAAAATGACGGGGCTACACTTACCAATACGCCTGGCACGCGCCGGTGTCAAGCACCGCAGATCCCTATAATCCGATCAACGATCACTGCAGTGAGATCACGTGCGTATTTCTACCGTGCGGGCGCTGCGCTTGCCGTGCTCCTGATGATGGGCTGCAGTCCGCCAGCTGCCGCGCCGCGTGGTCCTGCTTCCATGCCGCTGCCACGAGATATGGCTACCTACGCGAACATCGACGCCTTCGTCACCAAGCATCTGCTGCTCGATCTCACTGCGGACTTCGACGCCAGAACATTGCAGGGCACAGCGGAACTGCAACTCGAACGTCGCGATCCGCGCGCGGCGGAGATCGTGCTCGACACGCGCGACCTGCGGATCCAGAAGACGGAGACGGCATCGGCCAACGGGTCGTGGACGGCCACGATGTTTCGACTCGATCCGCCGACGCTGGCGTTCGGGAGCGCCCTTCGCGTGACGATCCCGGCTGAGGCCGATCGAGTGCGCATCACCTACGCCTCGTCGCCGTCGGCGAGGGGGCTGCAGTGGCTGACGCCGGCGCAGACGTCGGGGAAGAAGTTGCCGTTTCTCTTCAGTCAGGCACAGGCGATCCAGGCACGGTCGTTCATCCCGCTTCAGGACACACCTGCTGTCCGCATGACGTACGACGCGACGATTCGTGTGCCAAAGGATCTCGTGGCGGTGATGGCCGCGGAGGCAACACCTGGCGATAACGGCAGCGGCGTGTTCCGCTTCCGCATGCCGCAGGCGATCCCGTCATATCTCATTGCGCTTGCGGTCGGCGACCTGACGTTCAGGGCGATGAGCGATCGGACCGGCGTCTGGGCGGAGCCCGCGATGGTCGATGCGGCGGCACGGGAGTTCGAAGATACCGAGCAGATGATCAAGACGACCGAAGCGCTCTACGGTCCGTACCGCTGGGGTCGCTACGATCTGCTCGTCCTTCCGCCGTCGTTTCCGTTCGGTGGAATGGAGAACCCGCGCGTCACCTTCGCCACGCCCACCGTCATCGTCGGCGACAAGTCGCTCGTCGCACTCGTGGCTCACGAGCTCGCCCATTCATGGTCCGGCAACCTGGTCACCAACGCCACATGGAGCGACTTCTGGTTGAACGAAGGCTTCACCACCTACCTCGAACGACGCATCGTGGAGGCCGTCTACGGCAAGCGGCTCGCGGAAATGGAGCGCGTCATCGGTCTCCGCGATCTCGCGCAGGCTCGCACCGATGTCACCGAGCCCGGGGATCGCACGCTTCAGCCAGACTTGAAGGGGCGCGATCCCGACGATGCGTATTCGGTGGTGCCCTACGAACAGGGCGCGCTCTTCCTGTCATTTCTCGAGGCTAAGTTCGGGCGCGACACATTCGATCGATTCCTGCGGCGATGGTTCGACGAGCACGCGTTTCAGAGCGTCAGCACCGGGCAGTTTCTCGCGTTCCTGACGAACAACCTGCTATCGGCGCATCCGGGGGTCGTAACCGACGCACAGGTTCAGGAGTGGCTGCACACCGAGGCCATTCCATCGTTCGCCGTGATGCCGACGTCGGATGCGCTCGAGAAGGTGGCGCAGGCGCGCGACGCGTGGCTGAACGGTGGGTCGGTTGAGTCACTTGCGAAGACCGCTTCGGCCTGGTCCACGCAGGAGTGGGTCCACTTCATCGACTCGTTGCCACGAAAGCTGAGTGCCGAGAGACTGAGCAGCCTCGATCGGCAGCTGAAGCTCACTGACTCACCGAACCCCGAGATCGCGCACGTATGGTTCCGATTGGCGATCTCAAATCGATACTCGACGGCGTATCCGGCGATGGAGCGATACATGGTTGCCATCGGCCGCAGGAAGCTGGTCGTTCCGCTCTATCGCGATCTCGCGGCGACACCGGATGGGAAAAAGCTGGCGGTGAAGATCTACGCGAAGGCGCGCGACGGTTACCACCCGGTTGCCCAGAGCACCGTCGACGCGTTGCTGAAACCTACTTGAATCCGATCTTCGGGCTCATCCCGACCTGCTCGTACCAGAACCCATCTGCGGGTCGTTCGAGCTTCCAGACATAGAGCGTCTTTGCCTGGTTGCGGCCGCTGCTGCCGTTGAGGAGCAAGCGCTCGCCAGGCTTCAGCGTCTGCGCGTTCATGCCGATTGCCTCGAGCTCCCAGCGATTGTCCAACTCGCCGCGCCAGCGCGTGGTCTCCCGTCCGTTCTGGACGTCGACGACAACAAAGGGATGCGGCTGGACCATCGCGAACTCGACGAGGACGCCGTCGAGCGTGACGGGGCGGGCGCGATCGTAGGCCGCCGAGATGGAGTGATGGCCCTGGGCAACGACGCTGCCCAGGATCATCGCGACGGCAATCGTCAGTGGTCCGCGCATGTCGCGGGTCTGTCGGTTACTTGGTCTCGTCCCAGACGACCTGGACGTTGGCTCGCAGTCGCGCGGCCTGAGGTTCCCCGTAGCCCTTGTACTTGGCGGGAATCTTCCACGTGCTCGCCACTTCGTCCGGGGTCTTGCCGGCCTTCTTTGCAGCCTGAACGTCCGAGGCGAACTCGTTGTTGAAGGCGGCGTACTCCCGCAGGTCGGCCACGGTCATCACGGTGCTGTGACCGGTGATGATCTGATCGACGCCCTTTGCGCCGTCGGCGGCCTTGGCGAGTGTCTTGCCGATCTCAACGCCGCTGCCACCGTTGTTCGCGTCCAGGAGCGGGACGTTCTTGCCGGAGAAGATGTCGCCTGCGTGCATCACGCGCAGTGCCGGGAAGACCACGAACGCATCGCCGTTGGTGTGGCCACGACCGTAGTAGTGCAACTCGATTCGCTCATCGCCCTTGCCGAGCGTCAGGTTGTCCTTGAATGTCCGCTTCGGCATGCCGCGTCCACCGTTCTCTTTGAAGATGTTGGCGGGCGCTCCCGGGGCGGGGGTGATGCCGGTAGGTACGCGCATCGCCTCCATGTTCTTGGCAGTGTTCTCCTGCGTCACGACTTCGACCGTCGCCGGGAACTCGACGTTGCCGCTCACGTGGTCGCCGTGCGTGTGCGTGTTGATGATCATCGTCACCGGCTTGTCGGTGACGCTCTTGATCTTCTCGAGCAGCGGCTGACCCCAGCCCGGGTTCTTGGTGTCGACGACAACGACTCCACCCGCAGTGATGAAGACGGCGCTGTTCCCGCCACCGCCCTGGCCACCCATCATGTAGAGGTTGTCGCGGAGCTTCTCGACCGTGACCACGCGCGGCGCGGGCTGTCCGCCGCCTGCCGGCGCCTGCAACGCTGCTGCGGACATTGAGAGCGTCCCGACCATGAACAGGACGCCCAGCACGACAAATCGCTTCATGAAGCCCTCCTGGAAAACGTCGCGATCATAGCGCGTTTCGTGGCGTTATGATTCGCGTGCCTCGCTGTTCACATCGAACAGCAGGCAGGGAGGACAGGATGCGTTTCAAGCTGATCGTCGCAGGTCTGGTGGGCGCCGCCGTGACGGCCGGCGTGGTGATGGTCGCGGCGCAGGCCGGGCAGCCACAGACGCCGACTGTCGAGCAGCTGCGGAAGGCAGTGGCCGACCTCCGCGGGGGACGCGTCCCGCGGCCTGCGTCGTACGACGCGATGACGGTGGACCAGCAGGCGTTCGTCAAGAGCGTGCTGAGCGGACCGAGGCCTGACATCAGCGGGTCGCTCGGCGTAATGATTGCGAGCCCGGTGTTCGCGGACCTCGCGCAGAAGACGATCGCGTATTCGCGCTTCGCCGGGCGCGAAGGGTACTCAGTTGTGCCGCCGAAGCTGTCTGAGCTTGCGATCATCATGGGCGCGCGCGCGTGGACTGCGCATTACGCGTGGTACGTACATCGTCGCGCGGCGGAACGCGCGGGCCTGCCCGAGGCGGTGATCGTCGGCGTGCGAGATGGACGCCGTCCGGCAGAGATGACGCCAGATGTCGCGGCGGTCTACGACTTCTGCAACGAGCTCCTGACAAGACACCGCGTCAGTGATGCAACGTTCCAGACCGCACGTAAAGTGCTCGGTGGCGACCGTGGCGTGGTCGATCTCGTCGGCACGCTCGGGGCGTATCAACTGGTGGCCATGATGATGGTCGTAGACGAGTTCCCCCTCCCGGCTGGCACGACATCGGAGTTGAAGAATTGAGCCCCACCCGACGTGACTTCATCAAGACGACGGCTGCGACGGCGGCAGCGATCGCGGCGCGCCCCGTGGGTGATGTGGTGTTGGCGCAGACGATCGCCGCCCCGGGCCCCGATCCGCTGGCGCTGGAGCTCGCGAAGGAGGCGCTCGATGCGGCGCGCTCGGCCGGCGCGTCGTACGCAGACGTCAGGGTCGGACGTTACCGTCGCCAGACGATCGTGACCAGAGAGCGGCAGGTGAGTGGTGTCAACGACAGTGAGTCCTACGGTATCGGTGTGCGAACGCTGGTCAATGGCTGTTGGGGATTCGCCGCGACGAGCGTGATGAGCCGCGCAGGCACGAGGCAGGCGGCGCTCGAGGCCGTTTCTCTGTCGAAGGCTGCACGAGCGGTGCAGAAGCATCGCGTCGAGTTGGCGCCGGTGGCGCCCGTCGTCGGAACGTGGATCACGCCAGTGCGTCAGGATCCTCTCGAGGTCGCCATCGAGGACAAGATCGCCCTCCTGCTTGCCACGAACGAAGCAGCGCTGAAGGTCAAGGACGTGCGATTCGCCAGCTCCGGGCTGGAGCTGCTTCGTGAAGTGAAGACGTTGCTCACGTCGGAGGGCACGAACGTGACGCAGACGATGATCCGCGTAGGCCCTGAGTTCAGCTGTACCGCCACTTCGGGCGGAGATTTCCAAAGTTACGACGAGGAGCTCGCGCCGCGCGGACTTGGATGGGAGTACGTGGAGTCGCTCGACATGCCCGGCAACGCAGAGCGCTGGGCGTCGCTCGCAGCCGAGAAGCTCCATGCGAAGTCGGTAGAGGCAGGCTCGTACGATCTCATTCTCGAGCCGACCAATCTCTGGCTGACCATCCACGAGTCCATCGGCCACGCCACGGAGCTCGATCGTGCGATCGGTGAAGAGGCCAACTATGCGGGGACCAGTTTCGTGGCACCGCCCGAAAAGATGCTCGGGCAGCTTCGCTACGGCCCCGACTTCATGAACATCCAGGCCGATCGCACCCAGGAAGGCTCGCTCTCCCGCGTCGCGTGGGACGACGAGGGCGTGCCCGCGGACCAGTGGCTGCTCGTCGAGCGCGGTGTCTTCAAGGACTACCAGACAACGCGCGAGCAGGTCGCACGAATTCAGAAGCTCACTGGCGTCGGCAGGTCGCACGGCTGCTCGTATGCCGAGTCGTGGAACGCCGTCCAGTTCCAGCGCATGCCGAACGTCTCGCTCCTGCCTGGTGAACGCGACATCCGCGTCGAGGACATCGTGGCCGATACCGGTCGCGGCATTCTGATCCGGCACAGCGGCTCGTGGTCGATCGATCACCAGCGCTACAACTTCCAGTTTTCGGGTCAGGCGTTCTATGAGATCCGTAACGGCAAGATCGTCGGGATGCTGAAGGACGTGGCCTACCAGGCGAACACGCTGTCGTTCTGGAAGTCGATGGACATGATCGGAGGCAGGAGCTCCTACTGGATGGGCGGCGCGTTCAACGACGGTAAGGGCGAACCCTCACAGATCAACTCCGTGAGTCACGGCTGTGTGCCCGCCCGCTTCCGGAACGTCAACATCCTCAACACGAATCGGAGCGCATGATGCAGACGACGCCGGCTCCGAGTGCATCAGCATTTCTGTCCAGAGACGAGGCGCGCGCGCTCACGTCGCGGGTGCTGTCGCTCAGCAGCGCCGACCAGACCCGCGTGACCATCGTCAGCGAGCGCAGCGGAAACACACGATTCGCAGACGGGAGCGTCAGCACGTCGGGTACCACGCAGGACACGTCCGTGACGGTGACAGTCACTTTCGGCAGGCGGCGCGCATCGTCATCGACCAACGTGCTCGACGATGCGTCGTTGCGACGGACGGTCGATCTGGCGTCGCGCCTCGCACGGTTGGCGCCAGAGGATCCGGAGCTGATGCCGGAGCTTGGGTCACAGACATATACAACGGTCGAGGCGTTTGTCGAAACCACGGCCGATCTCGATGCTGAGGCGCGTGCCGAAGCGATTGGACGCGCCATCGGCGCTGCGAGCGCAGCGGGGAAGCCGGCAGGGACGATCTTCTCGGCGGGGTATCTTGAAGCGAACACGCGCGCGATCGCCGTGGCGACGAGCAACGGGTTGTTCGCTTACCACCGCACGACAGAAGCCGACTTCTCGGTCACGGCACGTACACCGGACGGCACGGGCAGCGGATGGGCGCACGGCGGTGCGCGCGACTGGGGCGCCGTGAACCCGGAAACGATCGGTCGCGTGGCCGCGCAGAAGGCGGTGGCGAGCCGGAACCCGCAGGAGATTGCGCCCGGTCTTTACACTGCCGTACTCGAGCCGCAGGCGGTCAATGATCTGATTCCACTGTTGGCCGGCGCCCTCGCCGCACGCAGCGCGGACGAGGGCCGAAGCGCCTTCTCGAAGCCTGGTGGAGGCACACGTATCGGCGAAAAGGTCGCTGATGAACGGGTGACCCTCTACTCGGATCCCGCCGACGCGGGATTGCTCGGGCAGCCATTCGACCAGGAGGGGCTTCCACTCCGCCGAATGGTTTGGATCGAGAAAGGAGTCCTGAAGAACCTGGCCTATAGCCGCTTCTGGGCACAGAAGCAGGGAAAGGAGCCGACGGGCTCACCATTTTTCGGCGGCCTGGCGCTCGTGGGTGGAACAAAGAGCACCGACGAGCTGATTGCCGGCTGTGCCCACGGCGTACTCGTGACGCACTTCTTCTACATCAGGTCGCTGGACCCGCGTACCGTGTTACAGACCGGGTTGACGCGTGACGGCGCCTTTCTGATCGAGAACGGGCGCGTGACGAGACCGTTGAAGAACTTCCGCTGGAACGAGAGCCCGCTGCTGATGCTGAACCGCCTCGAGGACATTGGCCGGCCGGAGCCAACCGCCGCTGGGCGACTCATGCCGGCGCTTCGCGTGCGCGACTTCAACTTTGCCTCGTTGTCGGATGCGGTGTAGCAGCCAGCCAGTTGTAAGATTGCGGTGCCTACTTTCTTACCCAGGAGTATCGATAGATGCGAAGCCGATGGTTGATGTCGTTTCTGGTCGTGACGCTCGCGACCGCGCTTGGTGTGCAGATGTCCGCTCAACAGCAGGGTGAGCGGGGTGGTGGAGCTCCCGCTGGTGGGGGTGGACGGGGCGGCGGCCGTGGGTTCAACCTCCCACCGCTCTTGATGCAGACCGATGCATTCCCCGACGGCGGCATCGTGCCGCAGAAGTTTGCCGGCCGCGGCGGGGTGCAGCCTGGCTTCAAGTTCACTGGTGCACCTGAAGGCACGGTGAGCTACGCGATCATCTTCCACGACATCGACGTCGCGCTGCAGGGTGGCACCGGCGACGTGCTTCACTGGATCGCGTGGAACATCCCGGCGTCGGCGGGCGGCATTCCGGAAGGCAAGCTTCCGGAGGGCAGCGTTCAAGGCAACAACCTCACAGGGCAGCCCGTCTACATGGGCCCCGGCGCGCCGAATGGCCCGCGCTATCACCACTACGTCTTCGAGCTCTACGCGCTCAACGCCAACCTCGATCTTCCGGCGACCGCGAGCCGCGACGATCTCCTGAAGGCGATGGTGGGCAAGACGACGGCGAAGTCGGCGTATGTGGGTCGCTATCGCAACGAGACAGCTCCAGCGAAGTAAGAGAACAGGACGATGAGACACCAGATCCTCGCCGGGCTCGTTGTTGCGATCATGTGGTCGTTCGATCTCTCGGCGCAGGCGCCGGTGGATTGCCGGCCGGCGGGCGACGTGCAGTTCATCTGCGGTCAGAATGGCCCCGAGGATCTGGTGGTGTTGCCCGGTGCGCAGTGGGCGATCGCGTCGAGTTTCGGTGGCAGTGGTGGGATCTATCTCATTCATGCCACCGATAAGGCATCGACGCTTGCCTACCCGACGACGTCACCGCGCGATCGGTTCGACGCCAAGACGTACTCGTCGTGCCCGGGCCCGCCGAGTGCCGCCGCGAAGGCGAAGTTCCTGACGCACGGCCTGTCGCTTCAAACCAGTACCAACTCAGTGCATCGACTGTTCGTCGTGACCCATGGCGCCCGGGAGTCCGTGGAAGTGTTCGAGGTCGACGCCCGGCCCGCGACGCCCACGCTCACCTGGATCGGATGTGCAGTCGCACCAGATCCCGTCGGCCTCAACTCCGTGCGTTGGCTGCCTGACGGTGGTTTCTACGCCACCAACTTTCTTGCCCGCGGCATCGCCACAGCCGATCGCGACAAGATGATGGCGGGCGAGAAGAACGGTGAGCTGTGGGAATGGCACACCGCGAGTGGATGGAACAAGGTGCCGGGCAGCGAAGCTGCTGGCGCGAACGGTCTCGAGATCTCGCCGGATGGCAAGTGGTTCTACGTCGCCGCGTGGGGCAGTCAGTCGTTCTTCCGTCTGTCACGCGGAGAGACGCCACCGAAGCGCGAGGAGGTTCCACTCGGGTTCCGCGTGGACAACATCCGTTGGGCGGCTGATGGCACTCTGCTCGCCGCAGGGCAGGGCGGCACACCGGCGGCCCCGACGTCGACCATTGTGAAGATCAACCCGCAGACGCTTGCCGTGCGCGACGTCATTCGCGAGCCCGCGATGCCCGGGTTCGATGCCGGCACCGTAGCGGTCGAAGTCGGTAAGGAGATCTGGGTTGGATCGTTTCGTGGCGATCGCATCGCCGTCTTTCCCGCCAATCGCTAGGTAAGCGCGTTTGCCCACTTCGGGCAGTGAGGTCGATGGATGGCGTCGTTACGGCTCCTGCTCCTCGTGCTGCTCAGCGCGGTGGTTTCGGCGCAAACCGACACCTCGCGCGACGCGCTCTTTGCCGCTATCAGGCGCGGCTCCGTTGCGGAGACCGATCGACTCCTGAAGGCCGGCGCCAGCGCCAACATTGTCGATGCCGACGGTACGCCTGCGTTGATGGCGGCAACCCTCTTCGGCGATGCACGCCTCGTGAAGCTCCTGCTCGACCGCGGCGCCGATCCGAATCGGGCAGGAGTCGGCGGCACCACGGCGTTGATGTGGGCTGTCCCGAATATCGAAAAGGTGCGTCTCCTTCTCGATCGCGGCGCCAACGTGAACGCTCGCGCGGAGACCGATCGCACCGCACTCCTCATTGCGTCGAGCTATCCACGTACCGTTGACCTGTTGCGATTGCTGCTCGATCGTGGCGCAGACATCCGCGCGCAGGACCGTGCCAGTGCGACCGCGCTCGCGCTCGCCGTCCGTTCGGCCGATGTCGACGTCGTGCGCTTTCTGGTCGACCGCGGGCTCGATCCGGCTGCGCTGTCCGCAGGTGCGAGGCGAGTTGGCTTCACACGCAACGATCTGCCGACCACCGACTTCGTGATGTCGAAGGCGCCGGCGCCGAATCAGGATGCGCTACACATGGCAGCGATGTGGCAGCCGCCGAGTGTCGTGGCGAAGTGGATCGAGCTTGGTGCCGATGTCAACACGAGCCTCGCCGCTCAGTACGCGCGCACGCCGCTGATGAACGCGGTGACATCGGAGGCCGAAGGCGCTGAGACGTTGAAGCTGTTGCTCGAGAAGGGCGCGAACCCCAACGCGGAGATGACAGAAGGAGAGCGGCCACTCGACTGGGCGATTTACAAAGGTGACCGCGCGAAGATTCAGGTGCTCGAGCAGTACGGCGCGATGCGAGGCCGAGGCCCCCGGCGCGACGAGATCCCGCCGCCGACGCCTGGCGGAATCAGCGACGCACGCGTGTCGCTCAGTCGAAGTCTGTCGCGGCTGACCGAGGTGGCACCGAAGTTTCGCGATCAGGCCACGTGCATTTCCTGCCATCACAACGCGATGCCCGCGCTCGCAGCTGCCACGGCCCGCCGGAAGGGCATCGAGATCGACGAGGCACGGGCCAAGAAGAACCTCGACGACATCTTCAACGTTCTTCACGAGCGCCGTCCCGCGAATGACGTCCGGCGATCCGGCCGTCGGCGGTGAAGCGATCACCACCGGTTACGCACAGATGGCACTGCTCGCTGAAGGCCACCCACTCGACAACGACGACGGGTGTGATGACGCACTGGTTGCTCGCGCGTCAGATGCCGGATGGGCGGTGGCTAGGCAACGGCCTCAATCGTCCGCCGTCGGAATACAGCCTCATCACTCACACTGCGATCGCGGCAGGCGGGCTGAAGTCGTATCCGCTTCCGGGTCGTACGAGCGAGGTTGACGAGAGCCTGCGGCGTGCGCGTGGCTGGCTGTTGGCCGCGCAACCGAAATCAGCGGAGGAACGCGCGATGCGCCTCATGGGCCTGGTGTGGACCGACGCCTCTCGCGTGCAGGTCGTCGATGCGATCAAGGCTGTTCGCGACCAGCAGGAGGCAGGCGGCGGCTGGTCACAGTTCGGTCGCACGCCACCAGATGCCTACGCAACCGGCCTGTCCCTCTATGCGCTGCATATCGCTGGCATCGCGGCAGCTGACGAGACATACAAGAAAGGCGTCGCGTTCCTGCTCGGCACGCAGTATCAGGACGGGACGTGGCTGGTAAGGACGCACTCATTCCCTGTACAGCGGTACTTCGAAAGCGGATTCCCCTACGGACGACATCAGTGGATCTCGACAGCGGGCACGAGCTGGGCGAGTCTCGCGATCGCGCAGACGCTGCCTGACAAGAAATAGCGTCAACCCCCAACGTCCAGCTCCCAAACCCCAAGGAGGAAGCGTGAACGGAATTCGTACAGGGCGCGTCATCCTGGGCGGACTCGTCGCCGGTTTGATCATCAATATCGGCGAGACGATCCTCAACGTGCCGCTCGCGGGTGCCGAGATGGAGCAGGCGTTGCAGGCGCGAAACTTACCGCCGGTCGGTGGCGGAGCGATCGCGTACTTCGTGGCGATGACGTTCGTACTGGGCATCCTGATGGTGTGGGTCTACGCAGCCGTCAGGCCGCGGCTCGGTCCGGGACCGAAAACGGCGCTTTGCGTGGCTTCGCTCATCTGGGTCTTGTCGTTCGGCTGGAACGCCGGCGCGCAGGCGGCCATGGGCATCATGCCGCTCAAGCTGACGGTACTCGGCCTTGTTTGGGGTTTCGGCGAGCTGGCGATTGCGGCGCTTGCGGGAGCGCGCCTCTACAAGGAGTGAACCGTCCGGCGCGACGACCAGATGCGACAGGTAGACCTCGCGCGGCTGCGTGAGCAGCGCGAGCCCGGTATCGCGCTCGACCCGCTCGCCGGCTGCCGCCATGAACGCTTCCATCTGCGCAGGCTCACTCGAGTAGCCCTCGCGTCCGATGGCCGTGATGCCGCGCGACGAGCCCGAGCGCGAGCAGCAGCGCTGCACCGGGCCAGAGCCACGATGCGCTGGTGCCGAGCGTCGATGGCGCGCCAGGCTCGAGCCGCTCCGCGCCGAATGCCGGGTCCTTCTCGAGGAAGTATTCGAGTTCCGTGCGGAAGCCGCGCCCGAAGTCCGTGGCCGTGTGGATGGCGCTTGGATTCGCGGGCAGCGGGATCGCGCGCATGCGCACCGCGATAGGCGGAAAGCCGCCGACATCGTTCTCGCTATCGAGCTTCGCGTCTCCGGTCCCGTTGCGGTAGTCCTGCACGACGCGCGCATCGACGGCATCGCGGTCGGTCGCAAACGCGCCGACGTTGGTCAGCACGTAGTCGACCACGTTCGCCGTCGGCATGATGGCGAATCGATACGCCTTGAACCAGTCGAAGAACGTCGTCGTGTCGAAGCACGATTGGTTGCACAGCATGTCCTTCGTCGCGATATCGAAGTACTGCACGCCGCCCGCCTGGTTCTGCGCGCTCGAGATGCCCGGCCCCGTATTCCCGCTGACGTAGACGCGATGATTCGCGCTCCGATTCTGCTCGTCGACATCGAGCCCGATGGAGAAGCGCAGCGTGTTCGAGGTCGTCGGCCCGTTGCGGATTACGTTGTTCACGATGGCAGTCTGGATGCCGCTCTCGCTGCCGCCAACCGGGCCGAGGCGCTGCACCGCAATCGCGTTGCCCGCCATGTGGTCACCCTGCGAGGCCCAATAGTTATCCCCGCCGTCATACAAGACGTTGTTGTAGATGGCGGGATGCGCGGTGCCGACGCTCGGGTTCCGGACCTGCTGGTGCACGAGGTAGCTGCGCGCGAGGACGAGCGTGGAGTTGGGCGCTGAATAGAGCATCGCGCCATACCCGTATTGCCCATCGTTCGGCTGACGACGAATCGGCTCGGCGAGGATGGTGTCGAGAATCGCCACGTTCGTGGCGCCGTAGTTGACGGCGATGTTGCCCGAGATCGTGGCCCACGACGTGGAGAGATGGTCGAGCACGACATCGTGCCCGGCGATGGCCCCGGTGATCGGGTCGCCGACGTTGACCGTCATCGCTTCGCCCCATCCCTTGATGAGGCGCACGCGACAGTGCTGCAGCACGAGATCGTTGGTCCGGATCGTGATGTTGCCCTTGATGGTGAACCCGCCGATGCCGGTATCGCCGCTGCCTTCGCGCCCGGTCGGCGCGGTCTGGCAGGCGAGCGTCAGGAATGGGTCCTCGATGAACAGCACGCCCTGCCCGGCGAGCAGGTCCACGGTGCCAGAGATGGCGATGAGCGCGAATCTCGAGCAGCGCGCCGCCGTGCCGTCGCAGCCCGCGCGCCGCCCGACACACCGCCGCAGCGTGCCCATGCCTTCGATGAACGTCGCGGGCTGGCTGTCGTCCAGCGTGTTCACGATGCAGACGGGTCCACCGCGCCCGCCCGGCGTCGTCGTGCCCGGCCCCTGATAGTGCGGACGATAGCCGCCGAAGTCAGTGCCCGGCGACGGCCCCAGCTCCGGTGGCGTCAGCGCCATCAGCACGCCGACCATGATGAAGACGATGCTGAGCCCGACGAGCACCGTCCCGAGACGAATCCAATTGCGGCCGTTCATCTCACGCCTTCCACGTTCGCCGCTACGTGCGTGTCGAAAGCGCGCCATGTGGGAGCCGCCCATAGGTGACGGCTGACCGTGGGTGCCGATGGCCATCGCGGGCAGGCAACAGGCGCACGACGAATGGAGAGAACGAGCAAACAACTCAATGATGATGCAGTCGAACGCAGCCGAATCGAGTCGAATGGATGCGCGTGGAAAAACCAGCGTCGAGAACTCCCAACTCCCAATTCGTGCGGTTTCTTCTGGGAGTTGGAAGTTGGAAATTGGGGTTCGCGATTGGCAGTTCGCCGCGAAGCGCTACTTCGCGGCGCTGACCCTCCAGATGCGATTGCCGGTGTCGTCGGAGACCAGCAACGATCCATCGCGCGCGGTGACCACGCCCACCGGGCGACCCCACTGATCGATCGACGAGTTGTTCGCGCCATCACTGGCCAGGAAACCAGTCAGGAAGTCTTCGATCGGTCCTGGCTTGCCGTCGACCATCGGGAAAAACACCACCTTGTAGCCTGACGCGACCGAGCGATTCCACGATCCGTGCAGCGCGACGAACCCGCCATTGCGATAACGCTGCGGGAACTGGTTGCCGGTGTAGAACGTGATGCCAAGCGCCGCGGCATGTGCCGGCAGCAGCACGTCGGGAACGATCGTGCGCTTGACGAGATCCGGAAACGAGCCGACGTAACGCGGGTCGTAGTTCTCGCCGATGTAGGAGTACGGCCAGCCATAGAACCCGCCGTCCTTCACCGACGTGGCGTAGTCGGGCACGAGATCGTCACCCAGGTTGTCGCGCTCGTTCATCGCGGTCCAGATGGTGTCAGTGCCGGGCTGCAACGCGAGGCCGACAGGATTGCGGATGCCCGAGGCGTAGACGCGATATCCCGTTCCGTCCGGATTGAATTCCAGGATCGCGGCGCGCCGGCAGTCTTCGCCCGCGTCATTGTTCGACTGCGAGCCGACCGCGATGTACATCTTCGTACCGGCGCGATTGAAGATGATGTTGCGCGTCGAGTGACCGCCATTGGGCAGGTCGAGCAGTTTCTCTGGTTCGCCCTGCGCCTGCAGATCTCCGTTCGCGTACTTGTAGCGAACGAGCGAGGCGGTGTTGCCCACGTAGAGATAGCCGTCATGGAAGGCGAGGCCAAACGGCGCCTGGAGCGTGCCCGGACCCTTCACCGCGAACTCAGGTGGCGGCGCGCATGCTGGAGCGTTGGCGCCAAGTACAGGCGGCGCGCCTCGGCCGGGGCCGGGAGGCGGTCCAGCCGCGCGACCCTGACCGCCGGCGCGCTGGCCGCCAGCGGGATTCGGAGGCGGACCGCCACCGCGTGGCGCAGGAGGCGCGCCCTGCGCGTAGACACTCTGCGACTCGAACACGCCGTCGTTGTTGGCATCGCGCAGGACGGTGATGTTGTTCGCCCCCGGTGAGCTGACGAACAGATCACCGTTCGGCGCGTACACCATCATCCGAGGCGCACGGAGGTCGGCGGCGATCGCTACGGTGAAGCCGTTGGCCGCCTTCGGGCTCATGCCGTCCGGGCGATCCACCGCGCGGCTCGGCTTGGGGCTCGCGGCCGTTGGCGCGGGCAGTGCGCCGGCGCGCGGTTGCGGCACGGTCGTGTTCTGCTGCGCCACGAGGACGCCCGTGGCGAGCATGACCGCCCCGAGGCCCGCGAACGTCTTGATCATCGATTTCATGGAGTGAACTCCCGCGGGGCTACTTGCCCACCATGTGTGGCACGTCCTTGTTGTTCTCTTCGCAGATGCTCTCGATCAGATCCGTATCCGGGACGAGTCGCCATGCGAGTTGCACGTCCCACGGTTTCGTATACGCCTTGGGATCGTCAATCGTGACGTTGATGTTGATGCGCCCGATGTTCGGCCGAGTGAAACGCTCGATGACCCGGAGCGATTCGGTCCCAGGCAGGCCTCGCATATCCAGCCAGGTCTTGCCGTTCTGTCCAATCGTTTCGACGATGAACGTATCGCCTTCCCAGCGGCCGATGGAGTACCCCATCCAGGTAGGCTGGGCGTCCTTGGGCAGCGGCCGACCGTCGGTGAAGATCTGGCGGTAAATCGTTCGTGACTCGTGCAGGAAGATCATCACGTCTGGCGTCTGTACGACCTTGAGGCCGTCCGGGATGTTGTTCTTCTCCGGGATGCCCGAGGGCCAGCAACGAACGCCGGGGTGATCCTTCCCATTGTTGTCGATCCGCTCTTTGTAGAGCGCATCCGCCCAGGGCTGCAGCGGCACCTCGCCCGGCTTCAAGTCTGCCGCGAGATTCAGCAGGTGCTTCACGGCCTCGACCGGCATCCAGAAGCCAGACAGGTCAGGCTTGCCGTCAGCGGTTCTGCGCGCCGGCGCACTCATGTCGACTTTGCCGTCAGGGGTCCGGGGCATGTTCTTCCAGGGATAGGGATCCCACTGGGCGTCGAGCGCGGTCACCGTCGCCAGAACCATGAGTGAGGCCGCCAGGAGGAGCGTTTTCATGGAGCGGATTTTAACACCTGGCCGAACGCCTAGGCGCGCGACGCAGGCACCTCGCACGCTCGGGTGCGCTCGAGAAGCAGCTCGCGTTCACGCGCATTCCGGGTGAGGGTGGCCGCGCGTTCGAACTCCGCCCGCGCCTCCTGCGCGCGCCCCAGTTTGAACAGGAGGTCGCCGCGCACGCTTGGAAGCAAGTGGTAGTTCACGAGCGAGGGCTCGTCGGTCAGCGTGTCCACGAGATCCAGGCCAGCCTGGGGACCGAGCGCCATCGAGATCGCAACGGCGCGATTGAGCTGGACGACGGGCGATGGCGTCACGACGACGAGCGCTGTGTAGAGCGCGGCGATGGCCATCCAGTCCGTCTCCGCAGGCTGGCGCGCGCGTGCGTGACAGGCCGCGATCGAGGCCTGAAGAAGATAGGGGCCGCGCGGGCGTCCTGACTTCAGCGCCTGCTCGATTGCCGCAAGGCCGCGACGAATGAGCACCTGATCCCAGAGCGTCCGGTTCTGATCGAGCAGCAGGATCGGCGTGCCGTCGGCGCCGACGCGAGCGCGCGACCGCGATGCCTGAATCTCCATGAGCGCAACGAGCCCGTGCACTTCTGGCTCGTCCGGCATCAATCCCGCGAGGATGCGACCGAGACGCAATGCGTCCTCACAGAGGGCCGGCCGCATCCAGTCGTCGCCGGATGTCGCTGCGTATCCTTCGTTGAAGATCAGGTAAATCACCTCGAGCACGGACGTGAGTCTTCCGGCGAGCTCGTCACCGCCCGGTACTTCGAAGGGGACGCGTTCCTTTGCGAGCGTCTTCTTGGCTCTGACAATCCGCTGCGCGACTGTGGGCTCGGACACGAGGAAGGCGCGTGCGATCTCGTCAGTGGTCAGACCTCCGAGCAGCCGCAGCGTCAACGCGACTCGTGCGTCGGCAGACAGCACGGGATGGCACGCGGTGAAGACCAGCCGTAGTAAGTCGTCGCCGATATCGTCGTCGAGCGCCGCACCGAGATCGGGTGTCGAGGCGTTCTGCGCGATCTCCAGTTCGTAGCCAAGTTGCTGATGCTTCCGCTCGAGCAGTGTGCGTCGCCTCAGGACGTCAATGGCCCGATGCCTGGCTGTGGCCATGAGCCATGCGCCCGGATTGCGCGGGATGCCCGACTCCGGCCACTGTTCCAGCGCGACAACGAGCGCGTCGTGCGCGAGATCTTCAGCAAGCCCGACATCACGGACGATGCGAGTAAGGCCGGCGATCAGACGAGGCGACTCGATTCGCCACACGGCGTCGATCGCGCGATGGGTATCTGGCACAGTCACGTCCCTCCGATCATATCGTTCCGGAGTAGAGTGATCCGGCGAGGTCATATGAAGCGAAACGGCTCAGCAGTGTGGCGGGGTGGGTTGAAGGATGGCAAGGGGACCGTATCGACTGACAGCGGTGTCCTGTCGAACACGCAGTACTCCTTCAGCACCCGGTTCGAAGACGGAAAGGGTACGAATCCAGAGGAGTTGATTGCCGCGGCACACGCGGGATGCTTCTCAATGGCGCTGTCGGCGCAGCTCGGCAACGCAGGCATGACGGCCGAGCAGATTCAGACGACGGCGACGGTCTCATTGGACAAAACGGATGGAGGGTTCGCGATCACCGCCGTTCATCTCGACGTGCGCGCGAAGATCCCGGGCGCCGACAAACAGGCGTTCGAGACGGCTGCCAACAACGCGAAGTCCGGTTGTCCGGTATCGAAGGTGCTGAACGCGACGATCACGATGGACGCGAAGCTCGAGGGGTAGCTGGGTTAACTAGGTTGCTAGGTTGCTGGGTTACTAGGTAGTTAGGTTGCTACGCGATCGCCCAGCCACCCAGCCACCCAGCTACCCAGCTACCAAGTGACCCCAGCTACCAAGTGACCCCAGCTACCAAGTGACCCCAGCTACCTCGCCGCCTTCAACGCCCCAGCCCACCACGTCAGGTGATCGAGCAGCGCCGTCGCGCTGTTTCGATTCTGATCCGTATCGATCTCGCTGACGTCCTTGATGAACCACGGATTGGGAATGTGAACCGCCCATCGAGTGGGGACCATGTCGAGCTCGATGGTGACCAGTCGAAGCTGTTCGACAGCTCTGACGCCGCCGGCGCCGCCCCAGCTCACAAACGCGACAGCCTTTCGCGCCCATGAGAAGTAGGTGTAGTCGAGTGCGTTCTTGAGAACCGCAGGATAGCCGTGGTTGTACTCCGGCGAGCAGATGATGAAGCCGTCGGCTTCACGAATCTTGTCGCGCCATGCGACCACGACCGGATTCGCGTACTGATCTTTCGCCAGTCCTGGCGGCATCGCCTCTTCGAAGAAGGGGAGCGGGTGGTCGCTGAGATCCAGGAGTTCGACTTCCAGATCCGTGCGCTTCTTCGCAAGGTCGAAGATCCAGGCGGCAGGTTTATCGCTGAACCGATTTGCTCGAGTGCTTCCTACGATCACTTTGATCTTGAGTGTGCTCATGGGGCTCATTCTGGCATATCGTTGGCCAAGCGATTCACGGTGGATCGCTCCGGAGGTCACGCCATGAGTCAGAGCACAGTCATCGACATGCCAGGACGATCGTCGGGAGCCGGCCGTGGCGTCGCCGCGACACTCGGCATCGCCAGTCTCATTGCCCTGGTCTTCGTGGGTGTCGTCGCGATGCCGTACTTTGCTCTGAACGAGACGCAGTTCGGCACCTACTGGCCGCGTCGCGGCTGGCTGCTTCTCCACATCGCCACCGGCATGGTTGCGCTGTTCACCGGACCGATTCAGATCTGGCTGGGACTGAGCGATCGCAACGTCGGTCTGCATCGGCGGCTCGGTGTGATCTACATGAGCGCGGTCGTGGTCAGCTCGTTCGCGGCGTTCTACCTGGCGTTCCACACCGACGGTGGATGGGTCTTTGGCGCCGGACTCGTCGGCCTCGCGACGTCGTGGCTCACGACCACAGGACTCGCCTTCGCATCGATTCGTCGTCAGCTGTATGAGCAGCACAAGGAGTGGATGCTGCGCAGCTACGTGGTGACGTTCGCGTTTGTCTGGTTCCGCGTGCTCTCCTCGGCGCTGCAGGCGTGGAACGTTGGGACGGTGCAGGAGCGCATCGGGCTCACGAGCTGGTTCTGCTGGGCGGTGCCTCTGCTCGTTGCAGAAGCGATCATTCAGGGAAGAAAGATCCTGGCAGTGAAAGCAGACTGAGAGGCAGCAGGCATGATGCCGCAGCATCACGCCTGCTTCGATTGCACCGAGCTAGTTGCCGCGCCCGCCGCGTCCGCGTCCTCGCGCCGCCGTTGATGGTGGGACGATGTTCTGGGCGCGCTGATAGACGGTGGAGATGCCGTACATCTCATTGCCGTGAGCGATCACACCGAGAAGGGCAACCGCGCGCGCGTTCTGGCCGCCGCGTCCATTCGAGATCATCTCGCTGGCGTTCTGATCGGTGAGCGCCTCGAACGCCTTGTCGCAGAGGGCAAACGAATCCGCAAGCCCCTTGATGAGGTCCGCTCGGCTCTTGCCGGCCGCCTCGAGGCTGCTGCCCTGATTCGGATTGGGCGTGCCGAGTGCGCCGGAGCACTGGCCGAACTGCGCGTCCGCGACGTGCCCGATCACCTGGCCGTACGTGCGCACTTCCGCCATCGTGCTCGGCTTCAGCCCGTAGCCAGTCTCAGGGACGATCTCCGCTGCTTGAGTGAGATTCGATTTGAGTCCCGCGTAGGACACCTGAAGTCCCTGCGCCAACCCCACCGGACCGCCTCGCTGTGCGCGCACGACCGGCGCCAGGACTGCAATTGCCGTCATGACTACGACCGCAGTCATGAACATCAGGACACGTCTCGTCATCGTTTTCTGCTCCTCTGGTCGAGTGAGTACCCGACCCTCTGTGTGGGGAGATGTTAGGCGCGAACGCTGGATAGGCGCCAGCCTGATGCTATTCCTCGAACTCGTCGCCCACCGGTTGCAGATCGTCGCAGGCGTCACATTGCCACATCAGCACGGGCGGAACGTCGTAGGGAACGGAGCCGTCGTCCACCCACCCCAGAGTGGCCATCGAGGAATGGACGAGCCGAAGGGTGGTAGGCCCTCCGCATACGCCGCATGGTTTCGAATCACCCAGCTTTGCCACGTGGTGTCCTGTTCCGGTCAGTCTGTTACGAGAAGAGAACGCCCGATCCGGTTGTTTCGAACACCAAAGGGCGGTGTCGCGATGATGAGCTCAAGGTATGCTCGGCTATAGCCATGGCTCAGTCGAGAGTTTCGTAGACGGGCCACATGTGATCCGCTTTACGTGCAGCCGGCACCTTAGGCTGGGGAGGGTTCTGTGAGCTATCGATGGGTCTTCGCAACGTTGCTCGTGCTGGCCGGAGGTGTCACGTTGACGGCCGCCGAGCTTCAACCGCGCACGGTTGCCGCCTTCGATCGCTACGTCCGCGCGACCGAAAGCCAACTCAAAGCGGAGTCGTTTCTACGAGTAGACAGGCTGCCGGCAGCGCGCCGGACAGAGGCGCTTGCGCTGATGCGCCGCGGCGAGCTCTGGATCGAGGCGCCAAAGACACTCGACGGCGGGCGTGAGATCGATGTGCCAGGAGGCATGATTCATCACTGGGTAGGCACAGCGTTCGTACCAGGTGCCACGATCGATCAGACGCTGTTGCTCCTTCAGGACTACAACAATCACGAACGTATTTACGCACCTACTGTGGCGAAGTCGAAGCTGCAGTCGCGCGACGGCGATCGATTTCGCTTCTTTCTCAGGTTCAAGATGACGAAGGTGATCACTGTCGTCGTCAACAGTGAGCACGAGGCGTTCTTCGCTCGGGGACCCGAGCGCGCCGAAGGGTGGATCCACAGCACGCGGATTGCCGAAGTGGCGAAACCGGATACCCCGACCGAGAGCGAGTTGCCAGTTGGCAAGGACGGCGGCTACATGTGGCGACTCAACACCTACTGGCGGCTTCTCGCTCGTGATGGCGGCCTTTATATTCAGTGCGAGTCCATTTCGTTGACGAGAGGGATTCCGACAGGCTTCGGCTGGATTGTCGGTCCCTTTGTCACGAGCATCCCGAAGGAGTCGCTGACCTTCACGCTCGAGACGACACGCAAGCAACTCGTCCGCGCGTCGTAATCCCGTCACGGCCGGCCATCCGGCCGGCGACATTCTGACCCTCGCGAGGCAAGTTTCTAGATGGGAAATGTAGGTCTGGGTGAAAACGACCCACGCTGACCGCCTCACCAGGCACATACGGCTAGTGCGAAGCGGTCAGTGGAGGACAGCGGCCCCGTTGGGATTAGCTGTCGCCCTATTACGTGAGCAAACCTCATGCCGCCATCAGAGTGCACGCCAATTCGTGGTCGATGGCGCCACTTGATGTCAAACAACCGACGCATTGTTCGGATCTGTCACCCGGTTGTACCAATCCAGTTCAGCTATGAGTCATTCGTACGCTAACCTTCGACATCTATATGGCACTCGTCAGGACGCTCCTCGCACTGACCTTCTCAGCTGCGACGCTTGTCGCACAACAGCCGGGCGTTCATCCGGTCAGCGGTCGTGTGTATGCGCGGACCATGAGCGTGGACGGCGCGCCCTGGCTCGAACGCCGCGAACGTGAGGATGAGGAGAACCCGGATCTCGCGCTGCGTTTGCTCCGGATCAAGAAGGGCGCAACCGTCGCAGACATCGGCGCCGGGTCCGGCTACATCACGCTCCGGATGGCGAAGATCGTTGGCCCGATGGGCAAGGTCTACGCGAGCGACATCCAGGCGGGCATGTTGACGCTGCTCCAGCAGAACATGGCACGCGCGAAGGTGGACAACATCGTGCCCGTGCTCGGCACGTTCGACGATCCGAAGCTTCCAGCCGACAGCATCGACCTCGCGATCATGGTCGACGTGTATCACGAGTTCTCAGAGCCGCAGAAGATGCTTCAGCGCATCCGCACGGCGCTCAAAGCGGATGGTCGACTGGTACTGCTCGAGTACCGGGCCGAAGATCCGAGCGTTCCCATCCTGCCCGATCACAAGATGACGAAGGCGCAGGTGAAGCAGGAACTCGAGCACGAGGGCTTCAAGCAGTCTCGCGTGTACGACGACCTTCCCTGGCAGCACTTGTTCATCTTCACGAAAATGTAGAGGCGGGTCTTCAGGCCCGCTGGTCAGGTGAGCGAGCCTTCCGCCTTCGCCGAGGTTACGGCGGACCGCCCCTATTTTGTTGCCCGCAGGACGTCGAGAAGCGCGGTCGAGACCGCCTCCGGCTTCTCGCGCGGCATGAAGTGTCCCACGCCTTCCACGATCCGACGATCGATCAACTGAGAGAAATTCGCCTTGTCGGCCGCGGCGTTCGTTGATGGTCGGCCCGTCACGCCATCGTCTGTCGGGTGCAGCACGATCGTTGGGACGTCGACGGGCGGACGCTTCGCAAGGATTCGCTCCATCTCTTCGAAGCGTGGTTCACCCGGTGCGTTCCGAATGCGATGCCGGTACGAGTGAATCACGACGTCGACGAAGTCCGGGTTGTCGAACGACACCGCTGTCTTGTTGTATTCCTCGTCGGTGAACTTCCAGGTCGGCGACCATGTTTCCCAGAGCAGGCGACACAGGCTACGGCGATTGGCTTCCAGCCCGCGCCGGCCCCGTTCAGTGTTGAAGTAGGTACCGATACCAGATCGCCCGCTCTCTCTCCGGCGGCGCTGGTTGCGGATCGGAGATCGTGTCCTGAATCAGGTAGCCACTGATGAACACCGCCGCACGCACGCGGTCGCGATGCAGAGCGGCGGCGATGCACGCAGCGCGACCGCCCCAGTCGTAGCCTGAGACCGCGAACCGTTTGACGCCGATCGCATCCATCAAGTCGATGACGTCCTGCCCGATGGCGGCTTGCTCGCCTGTGCGGACACGCGGGTCGCGTATGCGCGTCGGACCGTAGCCGCGAAGATAGGGGACGATCACGCGGTATCCGAGATTAGCGAGCGGGGGAGCGACACCGTCGAACGCGCGCGCGTCGTCCGGAAAACCGTGGAGCAGCACGACGGGGAAGCCCTGCGGGTCGCCGCTCTCTTCGAATCCGATCGTGAGTGCTGGTGTGTCGATTGTTCGCAAGCGAGCCGTCGCGCCAGCCTGAGCCGCGGCACTGCGCCAACCGCCCATCACTCCCGCGACGCCGGCGGCCGACGCCAGTGCGAGCAGGTCTCTGCGGCTATAGGTCATCGTGCCCTCACGTCCGTCTCACCACGCCAGGTCGGCAAGCACTGCGTGATGATCGCTCTTGTCCGTCATCCAGACGCGCGCGGTCGAGGCGATTCGAGCAAGTGGCGGATCGGCCAGCAGGAAGTCCACTCGGCCGGTGCCGACGGTGTCCGGACTGTGGGCGCTCACATCGACAAAGCCAGCGTCGATGAGACTGCGAACACCGGGCGCGTCGGGATACTCATTAAGATCGCCAAGGACCAGAATGCCGTGACCGATCTCGTCTTTGACGATCCGCCCCAGGTCCGCGAATCCGAGCGCGCGCGATGCCGTTCGCCGATCGGCGTGATGATTGAGCAGGCGCAGCGGTCGTCCGGCGGCGCACA
Organism: uncultured Acidobacteriota bacterium; assembly: GCA_963772955.1. Taxonomy (GTDB): domain Bacteria; phylum Acidobacteriota; class Vicinamibacteria; order Vicinamibacterales; family UBA2999; genus Gp6-AA40. The sequence continues at coordinate 107,946 of CAVYZF010000007.1, forward strand.
TAGTGACGTCGAGGACGATGCGAGGCTCGGCCTCGGGAGTGGAGCTGACGCGATGACGTTCAACCTGCACGAGCGGCCATCGCGACAGCACGGCGAGACCGTAGTGTCCTTCATCCCACTTAATGCTGGCGGCGAAGACGTAGTTCATGCCCAGCGCCGTCGCCAGCTCCACTGGCTCATCGACGAAGCTGCCACGCCGCGTCCGCACATCGACCTCCTGCAGTGCAATGAGATCGACCTGCATCGCGCGTATCTCCGCGGCGAGCTCGTCCACGGGCGCCGACTGTGCGGCCCGGATGTTCCACGTGCCGATGCGCAGAGGCTTCGCGCCAGCAGCGGGACTCGCGTCGCTCTTGCGACACTCTTCGAGCGGCGAGTGCGTCAGGAGATCGGAGAGCTCCGTGACGATGCGCGGACGTCGGGGGGCCTCGAGCTGCGGAGCATCCTGGCGTGATCGAGCGAGGGACACGCTCAGCGCCGAAACGACAATCAGCAGCACCCCCGCCAGAATACGCATCAGGCGGCAGCCTACCTGAGAACCGTAACGTTGGTAAAGCGAAGGATCAGCGGTGACGCCGTGAGCCCACGACCCATGAGACTGGGATGCCGAGCACGACGACAAGCGCGCCGAGCAGTGTCTGTCGTGGCTGGCCAGTGATGAACAGCGCCAGGATTGCGACCACCATCACGATGAACAAGACGAACGGCAGCGGATGGAGCGGTGCCCGGAAGACCTCTGCGCGCGCCTCTGGCCTCGGGAGGATCACGACTGCGGTTGCAGCGAGACCGAGGAAGAAAACGGCGCACGGAACGAAGTAGCCGAGGATGTCGTCGAAGCTGCCGAGCAGAACGAGGATGCATGCCAGCGTGACTTGCACGATCGTGGACGCCGGCACCGTGCCTCTGCCCACGTTGAAGCGCGCCAGCCGTTCCGGGAATACACCGTCGCGCGCCATCGCGACGTAGACACGAGGGGAACCGAGGAGCACCGCGGCGAGGCTGCCCACTACTGCGACGACGACCATCGCTGACAGCAGGCGCCCTGCTGTCTCACCGAAAAGCGAAGCGCCCACACGAAGGACGAACGCTTCATCCGTGCCCGACGCCAGCCCTGACGCGCCGAACATGTAGGCGACGCTGACCAGCGCATACATAGCCGTGACGAGCGCCAGGCCGCCGACGAGCGCGCGCGGCATGGTGTGCCGTGGCGACCTGACCTCTTCCCCCATGCGGCCGAGCTCCCACCAACCGCCGAACGCGAAGAACGCGGCGATCAGAGAGGCCGCGAGCGCGGCGGGTGTGAACGTCGCAGGGGCGGCGAGGTCCACGGCAACGTTCGCACCGCGCACTTTGAAGAGCGCTGCGACGACAAGCACGACGACGATCGAGAGCTTTGCCGCCGCCGTCCATTGCATGGCGCGCGCGCTGGTGCCCCTGCCGGCAAGTGTGATGAGCCCGAACGCGACGATCGCGATGATGGCCACGAGCGACGTGAGTGCGGGTGAGGCGCCAAGCGTCGCGAGGAGATACTGCGCAAAGCCGATACCGAGCGCGGCGGTCAGGCCCGGGTCCATGACGAGCAGCGCCATCCAGCCGTAGACGAACGCGCACCTGGGACCGAACCCCTCGCGTAGGTAGATGTAGCTGCCGCCTGCCTGCGGAAAACGCGTGGACAGTTCTGCGAAGCAGAGCGCGCCGGCCGCACTCAGTGTGCCCATCACCACCCACATGGCGAGCGCGGCCCCCGGGCTGCCGAGCGTCCGCATCATCGTGGCGGGTGTGAGGAAAATACCGACGCCGACGACCTGGCTGACCACCATCGCTGTGGCGGTCCATGGGCCGAGCAGGGCGGGGCGAATCGCGGTCACGAGGTGGGTGTGCACGCGGCTAGAAGGTGACGCGCGCAGCCAGTTGCATGGCGCGCGGCCCTCCCGATCCGAAGATGCCACCGGCAGTCGTCACCGGCTGGCCGAATCGCGATGAGCGCAGATACCCGGGATTCCTCGGATCCTCGGAATCGCGGACGAGGACGTTCGAGAACCCCGAGTAGTTCACGTTGGAGATGCCGAGGATGTTCGTGACGTTGAACAGATTGAAGACCTCGACCATCGGCTCGACGCGAATGCGTTGGTTGATCGAGAACGGCCGCGACACGCGAAGATCGAGCGAGTTGAACGAATCGTTGAAGCGTGCGCTGTCTGCGACGAGGGGAAGGAGCACGCCGTCGACGCCACCGCCCGCGTTGAGATTCGTAAGATAAGAGTTCAATTCCGCCGCCGTGTGGAACTGACGGCCGCCGGCGTTGCGCTGCAGCACCGGGATTCGCGATTGACCATCGGGCATCATGATATCCATCGGCACGCCTGACGAGATCGTCCACAGGGCCGAGATGTTCACGCCGGATACCAGCGTCTGACCCGAGAGCGTAAGGCGATGGCGACGGTCGTTCGGCGTTGGCCCCCACTCTTTTCCGAGGTCATTCGGATCGACTGGACCGTTCAGGAACGGAATCTGATCGTCGTTGGCGTAGTTGAAGGCCTTGGCGAGCGTGTATCCCACGCGGAATCCGTACCCGTTGCTGAACGGGCGATCGAGCGAGAGCAAAAGTCCGTCGTACTGAGTTTTCGCGCTCGACTCGATGTTCACGACACGATCGGGTCCGCCCACGACAGGGTTGTACACCTCGCCGATCGTGCGGCCGATCAGGAAGTGGATGCCCTGGTTGTGCATCACGTCGGCGCGCGCGCGCAGCCCGGCGATGTCCTGCTCCACGCCCAGATGGAATTCGTGGATGGACGGGTTCTGCAGGTGGGGATCGATGATGTTGATGCCCGATGCGCCAGCACCCGGCAGGACGAAGCCAGCGAATGGATTCGCTGAGCTCGGCGCAAACGGTGGAAATCGCCCGGTCGCCGGGTCGAGGAAGAACACGTTGCCCGCACGCACCTCGATGGGCAGCGCCCGCCCGTCGAGGCCTCGCTCGAGCGATTGGATCTGCAGCACGATACGGTCGTAGTAGAGGCCGTAGCCGCCGCGAACGACGAAGCCGCGATCGGTCGGATTCCACGAAAACCCGACTCGGGGACCGAAGTTGTTCAGATCCCGTTGACGCTCGTCGCTGACAAAGGGCAGGACGATCGGGTTGAGCTCGTCGACGCGGCTCTGATTGTTGACTTCGGAGTCGACCTCGTAGCGCAGCCCGAGGTTCAACTGCAGACGGCTCGACACTGCCCAATCGTCCTGGATGAAACCGGCGATATGGGTGTTGTCCGTATCAGGTTGAATCAACGGCTGATCGGGCTTGCCGCTGCGCAGTGTGACGGAGAAGAGCAGATCGTTGTCGCTGATGACGCCGTCGCCGTTGTGATCGAAGGTGGCGAAGTCTTCGACGAACTCGATGCGGCCCTGCTGAAAGACGCCCAGCCTGAACTCGGCATCGACGCGCTGCGCCTCGCCGCCGAAGCGGATGCTGTGCGCGCCGCGGACCAGCGTGGCGCTGTCTGTGATCTGCACACGCGTCTGGCGCGTCTCCTGCGGCATCCGGAACGATGCGCCATCCACAATGCTCGGGAACGTCAGCTGCGGTGCCGTCGTCACCGGTAACGTCTCGTTGAGGAAGGTGCTGACGCTTCCGTTCAGCGAGTTGACAAAGTTGCCGCGCGGCGCCGACGTCCACGACGCGAGCACGCTGTTGTAGCGATTGGTGCCGTCCTGGCGTTGCGAGGCTGAACCGATCGCGCGCTCGACTGCGCTCGCGGCTGTGTCGGTGGCCCACTCTCCTGCAGAGCGAGCCATGAAGCGGTTTGCGGCGCCGCCGGCATCGAGGCGCAGCGACCACAAGCCATCACTCAAAGCCGCAGGCGCGAAACTGCGCGAGATGGTGCGCGTCGAGATATCGCGCGTGCCGACGAGGACGCCGCCGTCCTGGTTGCGGTATTCACCTGAGGCGAACCAGAAGAGACGGTCTCGCCGAAGCGGTCCACCCAGTGCACCCGAGACCTGCTGTCGATCGAACGGTGGCGCCTCGTCCGGGTTGTCCAATGTCGGCGGCAACGCCTGCCACGCATCGTCACGCGCAAAGACCGCAGCTGTGCCGTGCGTCGTGTTCGTGCCGGAGCGCGTCACGACGTTGATCACGGATGATGCCGAGCGACCCTGGTCTGCACCGTATCGGCTGGTGGCGATCTGAAACTCCTGCACGGCATCGATCGGCAGATTCAGCAGCGGGCCGCCCACCACATCGTCGTTGTTGTCCTGGCCGTCGATGGTGACGTTGCCGCCACGTCCCATCTGGCCCGCGGACGAGATGAGCACGCTGTTCGTTTTGGTCGGATCGAACACCGGCGTCGGGTTGTTCCCTGGCACGAGGAACGCGAGCTCGAGGAAGTTGCGCCCGTTCAGTGGCAACGACTCGATGCGCGCCGACGACAGCACGCCGTCGACGGCTGTTGAGACTGGACGATCGATATTGCCCGTGACGACCACATCGACGCGGACTGTGGCGGGACTGAGGACCACATCGAGCGCCCGTTGTTGACCGACTTCCAGCGTCAGGCTCGCGCGCCACGGGCTGAAGGCATCGAGCCTCGCTTCGAAGTCATAGCGGCCGGGCGTGAGCATGGGAAATGTAAATCGTCCCTCGCCATCGCTCGTCGCCGACCAGGTCGTCGACGTCGCCGCCTGTTGAAGGGTGATCGTCGCACCCGGCACGGCACGGGATTGCTGATCGACCACGCGGCCTATTAGCGTGGCGACGGCCGGTTGTGCGGCGGCCGGACCGGCGAGCAAACAGAGCATCACGGTAAGGGCAGTGCGTGCGAACGTGTTCAAGGACGATGAATCCTTGCGTAGAAGTGTCGCGGCTGGTTCTGCCCCGGATCGACCGGCGCAGGGGCTTCGGGCATAGCGACCGTGGGAAAGAGCTTCGTGTGAAATCCGTCGAAGTCCTTCGCCCACTCCTTGTGGTTGTAGGCGCAGACCGGCAGGCAGATCGAACAGTACCAGTACTTGGCGAAGTAGGGGAAGCAGCGGCCGGTGTCGACGACGTAGCGGTCGTAGCCGAGATGATCCTTGCCGGCTTCAGGGGTGCGCTCGTCGGGAATCGCGTCCGCCGGACAGAACTTCCGGCACGCGCGGCACGCGTCACAGAATCTGGCGATGCCGGCGTCGATGGGATGGTCGATCGCCAGCGCGATCGACGTGACGACGCTGCCCATGCGGAAGAGCGGCCCGAGCTTCGGATTGATGATCGATCCGTGCCGGCCGAGCTCGCCGAAACCGGCCTTCAGCCCGATCGGAATGTGCAGGAGGTCGCTGTCGCCGATCGGATGCTCGATCTTGCAGGCGTAGCCGATCGATCGGAGATAGGAGGCGAGCTTGATGACCGTCTCGCCGAGCGTGTAGTAGACGCGCAGGCATTCGATGGCGGATTCACGAGAGGGTACGACCTGGAATTCACGCCAGCGCATCCGTTGTCCCACGGCGATCGCGTATTTCTCGCTGACCACCCGCCCGCGATAGATGTCGGTCGGCTCGATCTCGCAGATGCCCACGATGTCCGCGCCGAACTCGACGGCCTTGTCCTTGAGATGCTGCGACGCGTCGACAGGCGAGTCGAACTCCGTGCGCGAGTCGGCCACCTGGCCCTCGAAGCGCCGGTACTGATCGTCGTAAATCTTGCGAAGGATGTCGTCGACTTCTTCGATGCGGATCGAGCGCCCGCCGACGAGCGCGTACCAGTCGTCCCAGGCGAATGGCGGAGGAGCGATCAACTCCCAACTCCCAATGGCCAGCTCCCAAAGAGCGAACCGCTCACGTGAGAAGCCATCACCTGGTTGGTTGGGGAAGCGAGAGGCTGTAGCCGTGCTCGACATCGCTCGGGCGGACGAGCGAGCCGCTCTGCTGGACGCGAGCGGCGATGGGCTGTGCAGACTCGGGACGGAACGCCAGCAACGCTCGGATTCCCGAGGCGCCGCGAGGAAGTGGAATGAGGGCCACCGGGCGACTGTACCGACGTGATCCGGAGGGGGCAATAGTGGGGAACTACTACGTCAACTTCCAGCTGCCAACTCTCAAACACGCAACGTCCCAACTCCCAACATTCGTCCTTCAACTCCCGAACTTCCAACTCCCAAGACGCCAACTCCCGAAGGCCCAACGCCCAATGTGGAGTTGGCATTGCGGCTGCTAGGACTATGGTTGCATCAGATTGGACGCCGTAGAAACCGTTCGTCCGCCGGAGCAAACTATGAAGAGGCGGACGATGGAAGCAGCCCTCGGGACACTGCCGTGAAGCAGAAGAATCACCCTGCGAGAACCCAAAGAGACCGGGTTAATTTGGGAGTTGGGAATGGTGGCAGTTGGGAGTGGGATTTGGGAGTCGAGGTTTGTGGGAGTTGACATGAAGATGCTCGCACTCGTGTTGCTCGGCATTAGCCTGGCGTTGAGCGGCGTCCAGGCCCAGGAGAAGCCACCTGCGTTTGAGGTCGTTTCCGTCAAGCCGAGCAACCCGAATTCCGGCAGTCCGATTGGCATGATTCCGATGGTCATGCCCGCGGCGAACGGCCGATTCACCGCGACCAACGTCCCGCTGCGGCTGCTCGTGCGCATGGCGTACGGCGTTCAGGACTTTCAGATCGATGGTGGTCCGTCATGGCAGATGTCGCAGCGATACGACATCACGGCGAAAGCTGAGGACGGCTTCGCAGGTGCGCCTCAATCGATGATGCCGATGGTCAAGACGTTGCTCGCCGATCGCTTCAAGCTGAAGGTGCATATCGAGACGAGAGAGATGCCGGTCTCGGCGCTCGTCATCGCCCGAGAGGATGGGAAACTGGGGCCGCGCCTCAAACCGTCCACGTCTGATTGCTCGAACGCGCAGGCGGAAAACCAGAAGCTCGCCGAGGCGTTTGCGAAGGGTGGGCCCGGCGCGCTTGCCGGAATACTCCCGAAGCCTGGTGAGACACGGAAGTGCGCAATGATGCCGTCGATGGGCGCGGATGGTTTCGGTATGAAAGCGGATGGCCAGCCACTGTCGGCGATGGTTCAGCTCCTCACACAAGCCACCGGCCGCGTCGTCAACGACAAGACCGGCCTTACGGGTCTGTACGACTGGGAGATCAAGTTCGATCCACAGGTGCTTCTGCAGATCGCCTCGCAGGTCGGTGTCAACCTGCCGGCCGGCGCGAATCTACCGGCGTCGGACAATCCGTCCCTCCTCACGGCACTGCGCGAAGATCTGGGCCTCAAGCTCGAATCTGAGCGCGGACCCGTCGAGATCCTTGTCATCGACAGCGCCGAGATGCCGGAAGCGAACTAAGAACGGTTTGGGAGTTGGGAGAGTTTGGGAGTTGGTGTTGTGTGGGAGTTGAGTTGGCGCATACCTCACTCCGACAAGGCAGCGCAGCTCTGGGCCACGGCCAGGAGTTCGACGCCGTGAGCGGACAGCCGTTCAAACAGGAACTCCGCGTCTCGGAGGTCGCCGGTCCGCCAGCACAAGACCAGGTCAAACGCGGATGAAGCGGCACCGTCAAGGAGGCGTTGCCTGTCGTCCTCGATGACCGTCACGATCCAGTCCATGTTGTCGGCGTATCGTTGCATTGCGGCCCGCTGGTTCGCCGCAAGACGTGAATCAGCGTTGGAGATATAGATGGCGACGCGACGCGTCGACAACGCCAGCGGACGCTCCGGATGCTCGGTCACAGGCCGTGCTGATCGTAACGCGCTCGCGTTAGCGAGCGCTCTCCGAGATCCCCTTGCCTTCGACACAGTCGGTACTGCTTCCCGGCGGCGACCTTCGTGAACTCCTCGGCTCGCCCGTTTGGCCACGCGATCGTGACGCGATCGATGACGTCGCGTTTGCCGACGCCAAGCGTCACCGGTAACTCTGACTGCGACAGATAGCTCGACCCGCTTCGCACCATGCGGGACTGACTGGAGCCGGCGTGATAGATGCGAACGGTCGCGCCGATGGCGTCGCGATTGGACTGCGTTCCGATCAGCCTGAATCGCACGCTGCGATTGCCACCGGTCTGCTCGTTGCGAAACAGCACGGCGGGTCCATTGTTGGTCGTCATCAGCAGGTCGACGTTGCCGTCGCGATCGAAGTCGGCGCAGGCGAGGCCGCGACCGACGCGCGCCTGGGCGAAGCCGCTGCCGACCTGGCTGGCGACGTCCCGGAACGTGGCGCCACCCTGATTCAGGAAGAGCAGCGGCGCCTGCGCGTAGCCGACGTTGCCGCGGATGTTGCGGACGGTTTCGTCAATGTGGCCGTTGGCGACGACCAGGTCCAGCGCACCATCGAGATCGAAATCGGCAAAGACGCAGCCGAAGCCGAGTCGCGTCAACGAGGCGACGCCGACGCCTGACCGGCTCGCCACATCGACGAACGTAGCGCTGGACTGTGGCCGGTACAGCCCGATCATCTCGTTGTCGAAGTTGGTGACGGCAAGACCCGGCCGGCCGCTTCCATCGAAGTCAGCCGCATCAACCCCCATGCCTGCGCGCGCCTTGCCGTCTTCGCTGAGCGCCACACCTGCCTCGAGCGCCACGTCACGGAACCTGCCGTTTCGCAGGTTGCGATAGAGCTTATTGGGCTGCGTGTCGTTGGCGACGAAGATATCGGGCCAGCCGTCCTGGTCGTAGTCGATCAGCGCGACGCCGAGTGACTTGGAGCTCGAATCGAAAATGCCGCACGTCGCGGTGACATCCTCGAATGTTCCGTCGCCGCGATTGCGGAACAACCAGCAGGTTTCGCCGCGATACGCCTCGGGCGTGCAGTACGACTTCTGTTTGCCATCGATGCTGCAGAAGACGTCGTGCGCCGCGGTCCAGCGGACGTAATTGCAGACGAACAGGTCGAGCCGTCCATCGCGATCGAAATCGATCCACATCGCCGACGTGCTGAACGCTTCGCGTCCGCCGAGGCCGCTCGTACGCGTGACGTCGACGAAGGTTCCTTTGCCCGTGTTCCGGAACAATCGGTTCTGCCCGACGCAGGTGATGAAGACGTCGGGGAAGCCGTCGTTGTTGAAGTCGCCGACCGCGACCCCCATGCCGTACATCTCGACGTCGAGTCCCGCCGCGCGCGTCACGTCCGTGAACGTCCCGTTGCGATTGTTGCGATAGAGCTTCAGCGTCGATCGCTGTTTCGTGTGCCCCGGCCAATCCATCCCGTTGATGAGGAGGATGTCCTGCCAGCCGTCGCCGTCGTAGTCGAAGAACGCACAGCCGGAACCGAGCGTTTCAGGAAGGAGCTTGCCGCCGTAGGCGCCGCTGTTGTGTCGAAACTGCAGGCCCGCCGAGGCAGTTGCGTCGACGAGCCGAAAGCCGGGAGCCTGCGCCTGAAGTGAGGGCGTGGGCAGCAGTGATGCGGCGGCGCCGGCAGTGACGTGACGCAGGAAGTCGCGCCGTCTCACAGCGGGTTGACGAGGCCGTGCTGCAGCGCGTAAACGACGAGCTCGGCGGTCTTATGGACGCCGAGCGCATTCATGATGTTGGCGCGATGGACGGCGACCGTGTTCACGCTGAGATCCAGGTGTGCCGCGATCTCCCGGTTTGACAGTCCGTTGCAGATCAACTGGAGCACTTCGGTTTCCCGGGGCGTGAGGCGTCGAGCTCGCTCACCGGCCAGCGGCGCCGGCTTGACGACCGTCGGGTCGAGGACCGTTTCGCCTGCGGCGGCACGTTTGATGGCAGCGGCGAGATCGAGATCAACGGCGTTCTTCAGGATGTAGCCGCGCGCGCCGGCCGCCATCGCCTGCTTCACGAGCGTCTCCTCGGAGTGCATGCTCAGCATGAGGATCGTCGCATCCGGCTGTGTCGAGAGGATCGTGCGCGTCGCGGCAAGGCCGCCCGTTCCCGGCATCGCGGCATCCATGACGACGACCCTGGGTTTGAGCTCGCCAAAGAGTCGAATGGCTTCCTCGCCGTTGCTCGCTTCGCCGACGACCTCGATGGCCGGGTCGTCTTCGAGGATGCGGCGAAATCCCCGTCGCACGAGTGCGTGATCGTCGGCCAGAAGAACCGTGATTCTGTTGCTCATGATCTACAGCGGCATCGACAACCGAACCAGCGTGCCGCCCTGTGGTGGTTTCAGGAAGTCGAGCGTGCCGCCGACGATCGCCGCTCGCTCGCGCATCGCCACGAGGCCAAGACCACGCCGCGCTGTCCCCGGGTTGATTCCCTTGCCGTGGTCTTCGACGTCCATCTCCAGTCTATCCGGCTCGAAGCCGAGGCGCACGACCGCGCGATCGGTCCCGGAGTGGCGCGCCACATTGCTCAAGGCCTCCTGCAGCACCCGGTAGACGTGAATCGCCTTGGTCGAATCGACCTGTCGCGGCGTCCCTTTCGTGTCGAGCGTGACCTGAAGGCCAAGCTGTTTTTCGACGGTCGAGAGGTACCAGTCGATTGTGCTGGGCAGTCCGAGTTCCTCCAGGATGGAGGGATGCAGCGTCTGCGACAGGCCGCGGACGTTGTCGAGCGCCGTCTGGGCGACGTCTCCGATCTCGCGCAGGTCGGCTCGCAGCGTCGAGCCTTCTGGCGCGTGCTTGCCCGCCCGCCCGAGCATCGAGCCGATCGCGGTGAGTATCTGACCGAATTCGTCGTGGAGCTCGCGCGAGATCTCGCGCAGCGTGGACTCGCGCGTGGAGATGAGCGTCTGCGCCAGTTCGCGCCGCTCGTCCGAGAGCGTGGCGAGACGGGCGAAGAGCAGGCGATTCGAGCGAATCAGGTAGAGACTCGTTGCGACGATGGCCGCGAGCGTTGCGGCGAGGAACCAATAGACCTGCCGCTGCACCTGTCGATAGATGTCCTGGACTTGCCGCGCCGTTTGCTCTTCCGCCTCGTTGTTCTGTACGAGCAACCGCGCCACGGCGGTGCTCAGTGCGGCCTGTCGCGCCTGCAGCGAGAGCTGAATCTGCGCGCGCGCCTCGGTTTCATCCGTGCGGGCGAGCTCGAAGATTCGGTCGGCGGCGTCCCAGAACTGCTTGAGCGAGGTGGCCAGGAACTCACGCTGCTCCGGGGTCTGACGCGCGAGCGCCACCTCTCCCTGCTGCTTCAGCGCATCGTCCAGGTCGAGGCGGATGCGATCGAATTGTGTGGACCAGGCAGTGAGCGGGTACGGCTCGGTCGCGTCGAGCATGTCACGCATGGCGAGCGCAAGCTGATTGAGATCGTTCTGAATGCGTAGGAGCTGCAGCGAGTCGCGACGATTGCGATCGGTGAGCTCTGTTTGAAGACGACGGAGGCCCGAGATCTGGCCGGAGATGTACCACGAGTAGGTGACCACCGTAGCCAGCGTGATCACCAACCCGAGGAGCAGTGCGGTGGTAGGTGAGCGGGAGTGGCCCGCCTTCACTTCTTCTCAGCGGGAGTCGAGCTGTTCGGACCCATTCCCCAGACCTGAATGACGACCGGTTCCTTCTTGGCGCCGTCGTAGTGGATCGCGCCCGCTTTGTGGAACACGTACGTGCCCGGTCCCGCAGGTGTCGTGTGGTCCGGGTCGTATTTCTCACCCGCGCCAAGCCACCATGTACCCTCGATGACCACGAAATGGCGATCGTTGGGATGGAAGTGGGGGCGGCTCATGTTGCCGGGCAGCCACCGCAGTCGGATCACGTACGGACCGGCCTTGTCAGGGTCGCCGGCGAGAACGGCGGTTTCCTGTGTGCCGGCTGCGTTCTTGACCCACTTGATCTTGTCGGGTGCGGTGAATTCCACGCCTGGGCCGACAGCCTGCTGCGCCGAGCCGAGTGCCGGTGCGAGCATCAGCGTGGAGAGTACGAGAGCCAGTACGCGAGTCGCTCGAGTCATGATGCCTCCCCTGGGGCGCGTACGATTTCACGCTTTGGGCAGGAATTCAACCCCAGGGCCCGCGTCTACTTGATCTTCTGGAGCAGCTCCTTCGCCTTCTGCTTGAACTCGCGATCCTCAGGAGTCCAATCGGGGTGGAATGGGGCGTCGAGGACGATTTGCGCCTCGCGCCGGGCATCGTTCTTCTTGTCCATATCGAGAAAGGTTTCAGCGAGGAAGAAGTGGGTGGCGGTGCTCTGCGGCGCGTGCGTGAGTGACTGTTTCAGGTGCTCGATCGCCTTATCCTTGCTGCCGCCGAACAGCCGCGGGACTCGGAAGTACCAGCGTCCGAGCGCGCGATCGGCCGATCCCTGCTGGTAGGCAGGATCGAGCATGAGCACAGTTTCGAGCTCCTTCTTGATCGGACCGCGATAGCGGATCCCGGCGCCCAGTCCGAACGACTCGGCCATGGCACCCATGTCCGCCGCCATCCAGAAGTGGCCCTCGGGTTTGTTGGGCTCGAGTTCCACGGCGCGTGTCGCCGCGCGCATACCGCGCTCGTACTGCTGCTTCTGTTCGTCAGCAGGTACATGCGCGCCCAGCCAGTAGCACGCGCGCGCGAGCTTCCACGCTGACTCGAAGTCCTTCTGATTGGCGGTGAGTCTCGCTTCCCAGATGTCAGCGGCTTGACGTGCGCTCGACAGCTGCTCTCGATCGGCGTACAGCTTGTCGGGATCCTTGCCGTCGGTCTGCGCGAAGCCCGATGCGGCGACGAGAAGGCTCAGAACGACAGCCCACATGGCTTCTATTGTCGCCCGGGCGTCCACCGACACCACTACTTCGGTTTCACGCCTCCGAAGAAGATGTGCTCGACGTCTTTTTCGTTCTCGCAGATGTTCTCGATGATGTCTGTGTCGGGCAGCAGGATGAAGGGGACCGTCACCGACCACGGCTTCGTGTACGCCTTCGGATCGTTGAACGTGAACTCGACCTCGAGGTGACCGTAGTCAATGCGGCGGAGTTTCTCCGTGGTCCGCATCTCGTCGCTGCGCGGATGGCCGCCGTCATCGAGCCAGCTCTTGTCGTTGAAGCCGAGCGTCTCGATGACGAACGTGTCGCCATCCCACTTGCCGAGTGAGTAGCCGAACCACGCGGGCTGACGTTCAGCCGGGTAGTCGCGGCCATCGGTGAAGACTTGCCGGTACTGCGTGAAGTTCTCGAACAGGATGAGCGTGAGCCCCGGGGTCTGCACGACTTTCCACGGATAGTTCGGCACCAGCATCGCGTTGGGAATCGTGTGCGGCAGGCATCGGCCCGCGGGTCTGTCGCGCCCTTCGTTTTCCTGGCGCTCCTTGAAGAGGGCCGCCGCCCATGGCGTGAACCCTGGGTCGATCCCGGCACGCTTACTGAGGTTGGTCAGGAATCGACCATCTGTCGCGTTCCACAGGCCGCCCAGATCCGGCTTGCCGTCCGAGAGGCGTGGCGCCGGCGCCGTCATGTTCGGTGTGCCGTCGGCGTTGCGCGGTGTCTTCGGGTCGCGATACTTCAGGTACTGTGCCGAGACGCTTGCGCAGGCCAGTGCAACCAGTGTGGCAAGAGCAATCGAGTGTCGACGCATGTCGGTCCCTTTACTTCAATCCCAATAAGCGCACCGCATTCTCCTTCAGGATCAGCGGACGGACTTCATCGCGCATCGGAAGCTTCTCGAAATCCGCCAGCCATCGATCCGGAGTCAGGAGCGGGTAGTCCGAGCCGAACATCACCTTGTTCTTCAGCAGTGTGTTCGCGTACTGCACCAACGTCGGCGAGAAGTACTTCGGCGACCATCCTGACAGATCGATGTAGACCTGCGGCTTGTGCAGGCAGATCGAGATCGCTTCGTCCTGCCACGGGAACGACGGGTGCGCCATGATGATCGGCATATCCGGAAAGTCGACCGCTACATCGTCGATCGGCATCGGGTTGCCGTATTTCAGCCGGATGCCGCCGCCGCCTCGCATGCCGGTGCCGATGCCGCTATGCCCCGTGTGAAACACGACGGGAAGCTTCGCTTCGGCGAAGACCTCGTACAACGGATAGGCGACGCGATCGTTGGGGAAGAATTCCTGGATCGGTGGATGGAGCTTGAGCCCGCGGACCGCTCCAGCGCCGACGAGACGCCGCGCTTCGCGTACAGCGTCGGCGCCGCGCGTTGGGTTGATGCTCGCAAACGGGATCGCGATGTCCGCATTCTTCTGCGCGAACTCGACGACCTCGTCGTTCGAGAGCCTGGGCGTACCGGTAAGCGTCTCGTCCACCGTGAAGATGACGCACGCCATGTTGCGTGAGCGGTAGTAGTCCGCGAGCGACGCCGCATCGCGCGCGCCGCCGCCCTTGAAGTACGCGGCGGCATGCTTGTCGGCGTCAGTCGCCTCGCCGGTGTGTTCGAGGTGAACGTGGACGTCGAACGCTACGATCTTGTCGACGTCAATCGCTGAGGAAGCCATCATCGTTGTCGTGTGAAGAAGTGTGAAGGGTCAGACCCCACTCCGGATCACATGGGCGGGTGGAGGGGTGGAATAGAGGTCGTCGACGAGTGCCGCACGATTCCGCAGCACCGCCTTCTGGTTGATCGAGCCTTTGTCCGTGATCTCACGCGCGTCGAGCGAGGGCGGCACGTCCAGAAGCACCGCTCGGGTGACGAACGTAGAACTGCCGGTTGCCTGTCGTGCGAGCTCGTCGAAGACTGTCTGAAAGCGCGCGAGTACAGCCGGGTGCCGCAACACCTCGCCGGCGGGTATGTCGGGTGACGTGAGGCCGGCGAGCTCGCGGCATCGCGCAAGATTTGGAAACACCATGGCCGCTGCGAACTCCCGATCGTGGCCCGCAATGACGACGTCCTGGGCCAATCCCGCGGCCTGCATCAGAATCTTCGAGCGCAACGGACCGACGCTGACCCACGTTCCGGTCGAGAGCTTGAAGTCCTCGGCGAGACGCCCGTTGAACATCAATCCCTTGTTTGGATCGGCGGGATCGACGAAGTCCATCGCGTCGCCCAGCTTGTAGTAGCCCTCTTCGTCGAAGGCCGCCTGTGTCATGGACTCATCGCCCCAATAGCCGGGCGTGATGTTGGGGCCACGCACGCGCGCTTCCCTTTTCGAGCCAGCCGGCGCGAGCTTCAGCTCCATGCCCGGGCACGGCAGCCCGATCATGCCGGACACCGCTCCATAGCCGCCGGTCGTCAGAGCGAAGGGCGCCGTTTCCGTCGCGCCGAAGCCGGTCACGATCAGCAGTTCCTCACCACAAGCGTCGACCGCCAGGTCGCGGAGCTCGTCCCAGAATCGCTGACCCAATCCGGCAGCCGCGTAGAAATAGAGCTTGAGATTCCTGAAGAACGTCGCGCGAAGCACGGCGTCGCTGCGCAGGTAGGGCAACAGCATCTCGTATGTCCGCGGGACGGTGAAGTGCGCGATCGCCGGAATCTCCCGCAGGTTGCGCAGCGTGACGTCGAAGAGGCTGGGTGTCGGCTTGCCTTCGTCGATGTAGAACGTGCCGCCGTTGTAGAGCACGATCCCGAAGTTGTGATTGCCTCCTGCGGTGTGGTTCCACGGCAGCCAGCAACACAGGGTCGGAGGTTCGTCGGCAAGAAAGGCCATCACGGTTCGAATCATTTCCTGATTCGAGCAGAGCATCCGTTGCGTGTTGATGACGCCCTTGGGGTTCCCGGTCGATCCCGAGGTGAACAGAATCTTCGCGATCGTGTCAGGACCAACGAGACGCCGCGCGTCGGCGACCCCTCCTGCTTCTCGCGGCGCGAGAAGATCGGTGAACGGAGTCGCGGGAATCGTCGCCGGCGATGAACTCGAGACGACGAGCTCGACACCTGAGGGCAGCACCTGCGACAAGGCGCGTTCGAACGCAGCGCCCTCCGCCGCAAACACGAGGCCGGGCCGAAGCCGCTGGAAGATCTGCTGAAGCGTGCCGTAGTCTTTGGCCTGGAGCGAGTAGGCCGGCGCGATCGGCGCGTACGGAACGCCCACGTGCATCGCCGCGAGGGCGAGCAACGCATGGTCGATCCCGTTGCCGGAGAGGATCAGGATCGGCCGTTCCCGCGACAGCCTCCGATCGAGGAGCGACTGTGAGATCCGTCCGACCTTCGCGAACGCGTCCGCGTATGTCAGCGTTCGCCAGGCGCCGGTGAGATCCCGTTGCGCGAGAAACACTCGACTCGGCGCTTCTCTGGCCCAGTGCTCGAGTCGATCGGTGATGCGATCGGGGTAAGGGCCGAGTGCCTGCGGCGACGAAAGATAGACGACCCCATCGGATCCGTGGCGGATCGTCGTCTCGATTGGGGTGATGTTGACCGACCTGATTCGGCGGGCGGTGGATTCCATGGAATCCGCTACGAGCTCGCTCCAACCAGCGAACCGGCGCGACGCTTGTCGAACTCCTTGAACGTGGTCCCTTCCTTCGCCAGGGTCGCCAGGAGCGGTGCCGGGGCCCAGCGCTGACCCAGTTCCTGATGGAATGCCGAGACGCGGTCGTACACCTTCTTCAGGCCGATGCGATCGGCGTAGAACATCGGTCCGCCGCGCCAGGCGGGGAAGCCGTACCCATTGGTGTAGATGACGTCGATGTCTGCGGCGCGAAGCGCGTGGCCTTCGTCGAGGACGCGCGCACCTTCGTTGATGAGCGCGTAGATCGTCCGCTCGATGATCTCGTCGTTGGTGAACGAGCGCCGTCGAACGCCGCTCGCGACCGCGAGTTGCTCGATGAGCGCGAGAACTTCAGGATCAGGCTGGGGCTTGCGATCGTCGCCGTAGAGGTACCAGCCCTTGCCGGTCTTCTGTCCAAACCGTCCCATCTCGCAGAGGCGATCGGCGACGAGTGGCTTGCGTGCGCCCGGCTCGTTGAACTGATTCAGTTCCTGACGCACGCGCCACGCGACGTCGAGACCGGCCATGTCGTCGACGGCGAACATGCCCATCGCCATGCCGAAGCCGGTCAACGCCTCGTCCACCTGCTGGGGCGTGCGCGCCGTCTTCCACGAGGAACTGCGCCTCGTACATATACGGGAACATCATGCGATTGCCGACGAAGCCAGGGCCGTTGCCGACGACGACGCCCACTTTGCCCAGCTTCTTGGCGACGGCCATCGCGGTGGCGAGCGTTTCTGGGCTGGTGGCCTTGCCTCGGACGATCTCCACCAGGCGCATCACGTTCGCCGGGCTGAAGAAGTGCAGGCCGAGTACCTTCGCCGCGCGACCGGTTGCGGCGGCGATCTCGTCGATGTCGAGCGTCGACGTGTTCGTCGCGAACACCTGATCTGCTTTGCCCAATGACGCGACCGAGCCGGCGATCTGTTTCTTGAGGGCCATGTTCTCGAACGCGGCTTCGATTACGAGGTCGACATCGCCAAACCCGTCAGGTCCGAGCTGCGGAGCGATTCGCGCCATGCGCTCGTCAACCTGCGCCGGAGTGAAGCGTCCGCGCTTCACGGAGACGTCGTAGTTCCTGCGAATCGTCGAGATGCCTCTGTCGAGCGCCTCTTGCGTCGTGTCCGTGAGGCGTACGGAGATCCCGCTATTGGCGCACGCCATCGCGATGCCGCCACCCATCGTGCCGGCGCCGATGATGCCGACGCGATTCACGGGTGCGGCAACGGTATCTTTGGAGACTCCCGGCACTTTCGAGACCCCGCGCTCGGCGAAGAACGCGTGGATGAGTGCCTTGGCCTGTTCGGACTGTGCCAGCCGGAAAAAGATCTCCCGTTCTCGCGCGCACCCTTGTGCAAAGGGGAGGGTCGCTGCGGCTTCGAGCGCATCGACGACCACGACCGGAGCTTCGAGGTTGCGCCGTGTCTTACGCGCGAGTTCGCGGCCGGATGCAAGCATGCCGGGGATCGCGTTCGCAGGTGGAAGCTTGTCCTGCCGGTCTCGCGTTTTCGGCAGTGCGCCTGTGCGCGCGGCCATCTCGCGCGCGAACGCCGACGCGCCAGTGGCGAGGTCGCCGTCGATGACGCGATCGATCAGCCCTGCGCTCAATGCGTCAGCAGCCTTGATCGGCTTACCAGACACGCACATCTCGATCGCCTTCTCGAGACCCACGAGCCGCGGCAACCGTTGCGTCCCCTCAGCTCCGGGGATGATGCCGAGATTGACCTCGGGCTGTCCCATCAGCGCCTCTGGCACCGCGACGCGGTAGTGCCCGGCCATTGCGACCTCGAGGCCTCCGCCGAGCGCCGTGCCGTGCATCGCCATGACGACCGGCTTGGGTGTGTCTTCGATCTTCTGCAGCAGTTCGTGCATTTCCGGCGCGCCCGAGTCGCTGCCCCACGCCAGTTGTTCGAGTCCTTTGATATCTGCGCCGGCGACGAACGTCCGGCCAGCGCCGATGATGACGACTGCCCGGACGGAGGCATCAGCGGAGGCGCGATCGATCGCGGCATCGAGGCCCTCGATGACCTCCGGGCTGAGCGCGTTGACCGGTGGGTTGTCGATGCGAATGAGCGCGACGCCTTGGTCGACGCTGAGCGTAACGGCTTGATTCATGTGCGGTGCCCGGCCTCGGCGCCCGGAACCACCATCATATCCCCGCCGGCGCTCTTGCGGTGCTGCGGTTCCCGTCGTAGCCTTCACCTGTGGTCCCTCCAGCCCGGATTCCGTCTCGCCTCCTGATTGCGGTTGCGGTCATCTTCGGATGCAGCCTGCTGGCAGTCGCCCAGCGGCGCGATGCCTACGTGGAATCGCGCGATCACCCGGCTATCAGCTATTCGACCGGAGTGACGTCGGACGCGGTGTCAGCGCTCAACGCGAAGCTCGCAAGCGGGTCGGCGACGCTGAAGCACGACGAGTCCACCGGCTACCTGCGGTCGGTGCTCGACGCGCTGGGCGTGCCCGTCGAGTCCCAGATGATGGTGTTCTCGCAGACCAGCTTCCAGGCGTCGTTGATCAGGATGCACAACCCGCGCGCGGTGTTCTTCACCGACACCGTCGCTGTCGGCTATATCCGCGGGGCGAAGGTCATCGAAGTCGCCGCGCAGGATCCCACGCAGGGCGTCGTCTTCTACGACCTCGCGCAGGACGCAGGATCGAAGCCGACCTTCAAACGCAACAACGATTGCCTCGCCTGCCATCTGTCCTGGGACACGCTCGGCGTACCAGGATTGATGGTGCAGAGCGTCTATCCGCTGAAGGACGAGAACTCGTACGCGAATGGCTTTACGACCGTGCACGGCAGTCCGCTCGATCAGCGCTGGGGTGGTTGGTGGGTGACCGGCGACCCAGGCGGTGCGAGGCACATTGGCAACGTATCGGTCATGTACAACGACAAGGGATCGAAGCTCGCGAGTCCGACGCGCTCGTTGCCGTCGCTCGATGGGCTCTTCGATCTGAAGGGATATCTCGCTCCGTACAGCGACGTCGTGGCGCTGCTTGTCATCGATCATCAGGCCAACATGACGAACCTGATCACACGAACGGGATGGGAGGCGAGGCTGGCTGCCGCGTCCCGGAGCCAGTCCGCCTCGACGCGTGTCACGGAAGCCGCGCGCGACCTGGTCGACTACATGCTTTTTGTTGACGAGGCGCCGCTTGTTGGTCCGGTGAAGAGCACATCCGGCTTTACGGAGTCGTTCGTCGCCAGGGGCCCGCGCGACGGACAGGGACGTTCGCTTCGCGAGCTCGATTTGCGCCGACGGCTGTTCAAGTATCCGTGCAGCTACATGATCTACACGCCGGCGTTCGATGCCCTTCCCGCGGCGGCGAAGAACGCCGTCTATTCACGTCTGTGGGAAGTGCTCTCCGGTAAGGACGCGTCTCCTCGCTACAAGGGGCTTGTCGCCCAGGACCGGCAGGCGATCGTCTCGATTCTGCGCGAGACGAAGAAGGATCTTCCGGAGTACTTCCGGCAGGGTGCGTGATGCCCAGAGCCCAGAACCCAGAACCTAGAGCCCGCGTAAACCCCCTGCGCTAAAGTAGAACCACATGCGGCTCTCGTCGTCCCACCTGGTTGCGCTGGCCTGCGCCACCGCAATTGCCATCTCCCTCGAAGCGCAAAGCACCCACTCGGTCGTGACGCCGCTTCGGACTGATGCGGAGCGCTTGATCAAGGCCGCGACCGCTGACGACTTCGCGTGGCGACGTCTTGCCGAATTGACCGATACCTTCGGTGCCCGATTGAGCGGCTCGTCAAATCTCAACCGGGCCATCCAGTGGACCGTTCAGACGATGAAGGCAGACGGCCTCGAGAATGTACATACCGAGCCCGTGATGGTCCCGCGCTGGGTGCGAGGTCGCGAGCAGGCGGAGATCATCGACCCTCCGCATCACGACCTGGCCATTCTTGGTCTCGGCGGAACTGTGGCGACGCCCGCCGGAGGCCTCGAGGCCGACCTGCTCGTCGTCAGCAGCTTTGAAGATCTTCGCAGTCGGGCGTCGGACGCGCGCGGCAAGATCGTGTTGTTCGACGTGGCCTACGGCGGCTATGCAGAGACGGTCACCTATCGCAACGGCGGCGCTCGTGCGGCGGCACAGCAGGGTGCGGCTGCCGTGCTCGTGCGATCGATCGGACCCGTTGGCTTGCGAACGACGCACACCGGCAGCGTCAACTACGTTCCGGAAGTGACGGCGATCCCAGCGGCGGCGATTGCGGTCGAGGATGCCAATCGCCTCGTACGTCTCGCCCGCAGCGGCAAGCGCGTACGTCTGCGCCTTCTGCTGGAGGGGCGTCGCGAGGCCGACGTCGAGTCGGCCAACGTTGTCGGCGAAATCGTTGGGCGTGAGAAGCCGAACGAAATCGTGCTGGTGGGTGGGCATCTCGATTCGTGGGATGTCGGCACAGGTGCTTCCGACGACGGCGTGGGATGCATCATTACGTGGGAAGCCGCGCGGCTGATGTTGAAGCTCGGATTACGCCCACGGCGGACGGTTCGTGTGGTGCTCTGGACCAACGAAGAGAACGGACTGCGCGGCGCGGCGGCATACGCAGAACGCCACGCCGCAACCGCCTCCGATCACGTGTTCGCGCTCGAATCGGATCTCGGCGTCTTCGCGCCGGCCGCGCTCGGATTCTCCGGCAGCATGGCGGCCCGCGCCATGATCGGGCAAATCGGTTTACTGCTCGAGCCGCTGAACTTTCCCGAGATCACAGCGGGGGGCGGCGGCGCCGATATCGGTCCCATCGCCCAGGCGGGCAGGGTGCCAACGATGGCGTATGTCGGAGATGCGAGCCGCTACTTCGTCATTCACCACACGGCGGCCGACACCGTCGATCGCATTCTGCCTGAGGAAGTGTCCAGAGCGTCGGCGGCAGTGGCCGTCATGGCGTATGCGGTAGCGGAAATGCCCGAGCGCTTACCGCGGTAAGCTGACATCGCGCCGAGAGCCTATTTGATTTCAGTGAGCGTGACGTCGAGGACGCGCGACTGTCGCGGCGCGTGCTGCCACTGCACCAGGATCGGACTCTGATACATCCCTTCCACAATCGCCGGCTTGCCACCCTCATCTGACACGAGGAGGCTGACCGATCGCCGTATGCGGAAGAAGCGTGCGGCTGGCACGGCGAGCGTTCGCGCCATCACTTTCTCGATGATCGATCCGCGCAGACCGAACGCATCGAGTCCCTTGTTGAGAACGCGCACGAAATCGTATTTCGCGTAGTCGAGTGTCCTGGCAGGTACCGCGAAGGGGTTGGCGAGGGCGTGACGCGACTTTTCAGCGACGAAGCGAAGCGGGTTGCGCAGCACCTCAGCGAGGTCGTGCCGCATCAGCAGCGTCTCGTATTCGTTGACGGTGAGTGCTGAATGACGCTCCACCGGATCGAGAGCGATGCGCAGGCGTCCCGTCGACAAGCCAGCGTCTTTGACGAACTGCGTGAGCTGCGCGTAGATGCCGAGGCGCGGGTCCTTGAGATTGATCGAGTCGATCGGATGTCCGGAGACCGGCACCTCGATGCGTGTATGGCGGACGACGCGTTCGCGGTTGAAGGCGATCAGTCGCGTCAATCGACGCCTTGGCTTCCCGTGATTCATGCCGTCGAGATCGATCCAGCACACCTCTTCGCCAGCGCGGTTGGGGTGCGTGACGCTCGTGCGTAAGCCACCCGCGATGAACGCCAGGTGCGAGTCCGCGTTGCGTGGCTCGACTGCGCGCTGTGCAGGATCGAGATCACCGCGGCGCTCGAGGCTGTCGTGCGCGTAGCCCGCGCCTTCAGGGAAGATCGCGCGGAATGCGTCAACGTACCCGGGGATGCGCTCAGAGCTGAGACGCGCCGCCAGACTCCGATCGAGGAAGCCCGCGGTCGTGTGGAACGACCAATAGAGGCAATGGTTGTACGCGCCGAGCGCTTCGTGTTCGGCCGAAAAATGGGATCGCAGATCGACGACGTCGAATCGCGCCTTGGGAGCTAGCTCGAGTGTGAGGTCGAGTGGTTTCTCGGCCATCAAAAACGGGTTTGTCATTCGGCGCTGTCGCCTGGATGACCCAGTTAGGTTAACACATCAGCAGTCTTATCGTTACGGGCGCACACGTGAGATCCGTGTCGTAGCATGGGACTGGACCCGATGCTGCGGCGGCTTCTCATCGTCTGTTTCGCATTCGTGCTGGTGGTGTTCGTCGGTGTGCTCGCCGTTCACACACCGCCTGTGAGGTCCTATGTCCTCCGCGTTGCGGTCCGTGCCGCGCTGAGCCGCGGCGTGCAAATCGAGGCCGATCGCCTCGACTACAACCTCGCGACGCGGCGGGTGCGTCTGGCCAATGTGAAAGTGTCGGCGGCCGGCGATGCTCAGCCATTCTTCACCGCCGAGGGCGTCGCGGCTGCGGCCTCGTACCGGGTGTTCTCCGGAAAGGTGTCGATTGACGATGTGACGATCACCAACGGTGGCGTGCACATCGTGCGTCGCGCCGATGGGACGATGAATCTTCCGAAGTCGTCCGGAGGTGGAACCGGAGATCCGGCGGCGCTGCCGATCGCGCGCATCAACGCTCCGCGACTCGCAGTGGAGTACCGGGATGAGTCTGGCAACATCACGATTCGAACACCTGGCCTCAGCGTCGACCTGTCGTCTCGTGGACGCCTCGCGCTCGATGCGCCACTCGAACTGACAATTGGTTCGACGAGTACCCGCCTCGATACGCTCGACAGCGACGCGTCGTTCGATGGACGCGATCTCAAGTTGTCGAACCTGCGGTTCAGCGCCCCTGAACTTCGCGGAGCGATCGACGGCGTGCTCGCCCTCGTCAGGCAGCACCCGTCGATCGATGTGCGAGTCGTCGGTGACAGCGAGCTGCCGAACGCAGCGAAGTGGTGGGGCGGTCAGGCGGATGACGCGCCACAAGGCAGCGTGCATCTCGACGGCACGGTCAGTGGACAGTTGAGTGAGCCGGCTGCCAACCTTCAACTCACCTCGAACGCGATCTCCTGGCAACGGCTCGACGTCGCAGAGATCGCTGCGCGTGTTCAGCTCGATGCCGACAGGCTCGAGGTCGGGGACGCGTCGGCGGCAATCGCTGGAGGACGCGTCACGGCGACGGGAGGGCTGACGTTCGACGAGAAGCGGGCGCGCGTTGAAGCCGCGTGGCGCGATGTCGATGCCGCGCGCCTGGTGACAGCGATCGGCGGCGCAACCGTGAGCCCCTCGGGGCGTGCGTCAGGCGAGCTCAAGGCGAGCGGATCGATCGAGTCGATCGAGGGATGGGACGTCGTTGCCCGAGTTGCGCTCGCGGGTGGGCAACGCGGACGAGGACGGATTCCCGCTCCCGGGGAAGCGCGATTTCGACTCGCATCGGGCCGCTGGGGACTCGACGCCCGCCATCGAGTCGGTGACGTGATGGCCGTTGATGCTTCGTTGATGGGCCGCCTACGCGGTTCCAACTTCGCGGACTCGGCCGTCACCGGGATGCTGCAGGTGTCGGAGAGCGATCTCCAGGCGATTTTTCAGGTGCTCGACGAGTCCGGGCTCGCGTCCATTCAACGGGACCTTGTGACCGGATCCATTCGAGCGAGTGCGGACGTTGGGGGAACAGTCAGAAGACCAATCCTCAATCTCGTCGTGGAGAGTGACAAGGCCGTCGTGGCGGGACAAGCGCTCGAGAACGTGCAGGCGCGTGGTCGCTTCGACGGCTCCACGCTCGATCTCGAGGAGCTCTCTGCGGCGCAGCCGCCAACGGCGAGTGGGGAAGAGGCCACGGGTCGAGTCCGAGTCGCTGGCCAGTTCGACCTGAAAGCCCAGTCTTACACCGGCACTGCGAGCGCGACGTCATGGCGCATCGTTCCGACACCTGGTCTTCCTGTGTCCGGGTTTGTGGGACTCGACTACTCGGGTCGCGGTCAGGGGCGGATGGTGTTCGGCAAGGCGAGGGTCGTCAGCAATCTCACCGTGTCAGAGAACATCGCGCTCGGAGAGATCTCTGCTGACGCGGATCTCGCAGGCGACCACGCCGTCATCACGGCTCGAGCCCCAGAGTTCAATGCGGTCGCGGACGCCAACATTCGGTTCGATGCGCCCTACCAGACGACCTTGCAGGCCAACGCGCAGGCGCTCAATCTTGCGCGTGCGGTGAGCGGCATTCGTCTGCCGGTGACGCTCGACGGTACTGCGGACCTGGCGGTTGAAGCAGAGGGACCGCTCGAGCACTGGCGGGACGGCCGCGCGTCGCTTCAAGTAGCGATGCTCGACGGTCATCTCCAGACACTTCCCATCGCGCTCCGCGGACCCGCGCGCCTCCAGTATGGCAATGGCCGCGTCGTCGTCGAGCGTCTGGAGGCTTCGGTTGGAAAAACGACAACGGTCTCAGCTGCAGGCGTGCTTCCTCTCTCGATGCCATCGACCCAGGATGCGTTGCTCGCGACGCTGACTGGTGACCTCTATGACCTAGCAGTTGCGGCGGCAGCGGCCGCGGATACGACGCGGACCTCGACGGAGGCACCTATCGCTGCTGGTAACGGTCCGCTCGTGTTGCGCGCCCGAATCACAGGAACGCTCGAGTCGCCGACGTATGCGGCGGATCTCGAGGTGGGTCCCGGCATGGTTCAGGCGCGATCCGACCTTGCTCCAGTCGAGAACCTGCGCGTTCGCGCGCACGTCGAGAATGGCGTCGTCGAGTTGCGCGATCTTGCCGGCAGCTATCACGGCGCCAACGTCACCGCGACAGGCCAGGCACCGCTGGCGCTGTTCACCCGTGAGGGTGCGACTTCGACCGAGGGCAGCGCAGTGCTGAAGGCGACGGCGTTGGGTGTCACGACTGCCGTCCTCGCGCCGTTCGTCGATCCGTCCACCATCAGTCAGGTCGCGGGGTCGCTCGATGCGCGACTCGATCTCTCGAGCCCGTCGCTCGATTTGAACGATGTGCAGGGCGAGATCGTTCTGGACCGGCTGAATCTCACGGTTGCCGATCTGCCCGTCACGCAGCGGATGCCGACTCGCGTCGTGGCCCGAGACGGCATCGCCCGCATCGAGAGCTGGACGTGGGAGAGCCAGGGCACCGCGGTCGATGTCAGCGGACAGGTTCGCCTCAGCGATCAGCGGGCGGCGATTCTCGCGAACGGAAAGCTGGATGCTCGCCTGCTCACGCCATTCCTGGGCGTCAGCGGTATCAGCACGGCTGGACAAGTGGACACGCGCGTCTCCGTGACCGGTGCGTTGACCGACCCCACGATCAACGGCGAGGTTCGCCTGACCAACGCAGAGCTGCGTCTTCGCGAGCCTCGCATCGTCGCGGGCGAGCTGAACGCGGTGGCCGTGCTCGCACGCAGCAACGCGTTCATCACGTCGCTCAGTGGAACGGTCAACGGCGGCAAGTTGAGTGGATCGGGGCAGGTGCAATACGCGCCCGAGCTGCGCGGTCAGTTCATGGCCAACATCAGCGGCATGGCGATGAACTTTCCCGAAGGGCTGCGCACCGAAGTCGACAGCTCTATTGAGTTGACCACGTCGATTCAGGACGGTGAGCAGGCGAATCGGTTGAGCGGGCTCGTCACGATCAAGCGCGGAGCCTATCGCGAGCCTTTGGCGCTGGTGGCCGGCGTCCTGAACAACCTGCAGCGCTCGGGCATGACGACCGGCAGCGCGCCATCGCCATTCCTTCAGTCGCTGGCGCTCGACATTCGTGTGATCACGGACGAGGACCTCGTGATCGACAACAACGTGGCGAAGGCCCAGTTGGGCGCGGACCTGCGTCTCATCAACGTGGCTTCGTCACCCGCGCTCTCGGGTCGTGCGGAATTGCGCGAGGGGGGTCAGCTCTTTCTCGGACGCAACACCTACATCGTTCAGAGCGGCACGATCGACTTCGCGAATCCATCGACGATCGAACCGATCCTTGGGATTGAGGCCCAGACCCGGACGGCCGGCGTGGATATCGACATTCACATCACCGGCGGCCCGGACAACCTGATGACCGAATTGACCTCGACATCGAATCCCGAGCTGGGCCAGGCTGACCTGACGTCGCTGTTGCTCACCGGCCGGAAGATGGAAGACCTCAGCGAGCAGCAGGCCGCTCTGGTTGGCGCGCAGGTCCTGGGCAATTTCGCGGGCGATGTCCTCGGCTTCGCCGGACGCGCCGTCGGTCTCGATACCCTCCGCGTCGGCGCCGAAACGAATCCGCGCGATCTGGCCGACCTCGCGTCGGAAACGGACCCAACCTCGCGTGTCACTTTTGGCAAGAGCATTGGCCGGAATCTCGACGTGACGCTCTCGCAGAGCCTGGTCGAGAGCAACGCCCAGACCTGGATCGTCGACTATCTTCCGGTCCGTCGCATTGCGCTGCGATTCGTTCAGGACGATGAGGAGTTGAAGTCGTACGAGTTCCGCCACGACCTGACATTCGGAAATGCACCCAACGCCGTCCGGTCCAGCGACGCCTCACGAGAAGTGAAGCCTCCGCGGGTCTCCTCCATCCAGGTGATGGGCGACCTCCGGTTCCCTGAGGCGCAGGTGCGGGATGTGCTGCACCTCAACGTCGGCGATCGATTCGACTTCATCGACTGGCAGGAGGATCGTGACCGGCTCGTGCGGTTCTACCAGCGCCAGCAGCACTGGGCTGCCCGCATCACCACCAACCGCGCCGAGTCAGGTGCAGGCGTCGAGCTGATCTACACAATCGACGCGGGGCCTGAGACGAACGTTCGTGTCCTGGGCGTCTCACTCCGCAAGAGCGCGCTCGAAGAGATTCAGACCGCCTGGACGCAGTCCGTGTTCGAAGGATTCCTCATCGAAGAGGCGGAAGGGATCGTGCGGCGTGAGCTCGCCCTGCAGGCCACCTATCAGCCGATGCTCGAGGTGAAGGTCGAAGGCGACGAATCGGTCCGCACGCTGGTCATCGATGTGACGCCAGCCCCACGTGCCGATCGCATCGAGGTGCGCTTCGATGGAGTGGACGACACGCTGCAGTCGCAACTGCTCGACCAGGCGGGGAGCAAAACACAGGCGGTGCAGGCGCTGACCACTCCGACTGAATACCAGCGGACCGTTCTGGCCATTCTGCTTTCGCTGGGATATCCGCAGGCGACCGTGAGCGTTGGCGTCCCGATGTTCGAAGAGGCAGTGGCGACCGTTCCCGTGGCAGTGACGCCTGGCGTCCAGTTCCGCATCGGCGACGTCAGCTTCGAGGGCGTCACCGGTCTCAAGATCGAGGACCTTCGCGGTGAAGCGGCGCTCGAGAAGGGGGCACTGTATCGCGCCGCGGACGTGGAAAGCGCGCGCGTGCGATTGCAGACACGCCATCGCCGCGAGGGCTTCACGACCGCGATGTACGCGGCGCGCGAAAACATGCGCGCCGCCGACGGCGTTGTTGATGTGGTCTTCGCGGTCAAGGAAGGCCTGCGCCAGGTGATCAAGGAGATCACCATCAGCGGCCTTCAGTCGGTCAGCGAAGAAGTGGCCAGACGGACGTTGCGCCTGAAAGTCGGCGACGGACTTCGCACGGACGACTGGCTGGATGCCCGCCGCCGCCTCTTCGAGAGCGGACTCTTTCGGCGCGCCGATATCGCAATCGAACCGCAGGATGGCGTCACCGATACGGCGCCCGTCACGCTTGGCGTCACCGTCGAAGAGTGGCCGGCGCTCCGGCTTCGATACGGCTTCCAGGTGGCGGAAGAGCGGCCGGAAGAGAACCTGAATGGACGCGATCTCGTCCCCGGCGTTTCGGCTGACGTGACTCGCCGCACGCTGTTCGGCCGTGCGATCACCGTCGGCGTGGCAGGGCAGTATGAAAACCACGAGCGGGTCGGCCGTGTGTTCACAAGCACCCCCACGTTCTTTGGACGCTCGGTCCGGTCGTCGTTGACGTTCGAGTGGCAGCGCGAAGACTCGAGCATAGACTCGCTCGTGAGAAACCGGACGACGGTGGCGTGGGAGCAGCGCGGACGATGGCGAAAGATGACGCTGTCGTATGGCCTTCGTTCAGAACGCAACCGGACGTTCGACACCGGACCACCGGATCCGATCCTGGGTCCATTCGATGTGACGGCGCACATCGGCCGCTTCACCTCGAGCGCGACCTGGGATACGCGCGATGACGCCTCGGACTCCACGCGCGGCACGTTCGTGTCAACCAGCGTGGAGCACGGCACGTCGTGGCTCGGCTCCGATTTGCTGTTCATCAGATCGCTGACGCAGGCGTATCACTTCACGCCCTGGAAGCGCGTTGTGCTCGCCTCCGCCGCCCGTTATGGCATCGTCGAACCGCTGGGCGGTCAGGTGCTGGTGCCCTCGTTGCGTTTCTTTGCCGGCGGTGCACGAACGGTCAGAGGTGTTCCGGAAGACACCCTCGGCGGCGTGAACTTCCTTGGCGACCCGATCGGAGGGCGTGGAGTGGTGACCCTCAACCAGGAAATGCGGTTCCCAATCTATCGATGGCTCCGAGGTGTGGTGTTCCTCGATACGGGCAACGTGTTTCCAGAAGGGTCCGGCGTCCGTCTTCAGGACCTCGTCGGCTCGACCGGATTCGGCGCGCGTCTCGCCACACCGTTCGCGATCTTCCGAGTCGACTACGGCAGGACGGTCTGGAATCGGCCGGTGGAGGATTCGGGCCGCTGGATTTTCGGGATTGGCCAGACGTTCTAGTGCGCTAGCGGCTTTGAAGCGTTCGCATGATCGACAGCACCTCGGGCCGTTCCGGTGCTTCCGGTGCCAGCCTGAGGAACTGATCGAAGTGCACCGCCATGCGATCGATGCGGTTCGCGCGGTAATGCATCATCCCGCCGTAGTAGTGCGCGTAGGCGTTGGACGGCTGCCGGTCGCTCGCGGCATCGAATTCGGCGGCGGCTTCAGCCCACGCTTGCTGCCGCGCCAGCGCAACACCGAGCTGAAAGTGCGCGTTGGGAAGTTCGGGGGCCATCGCGACTGCCTGACGCGCCGACGCGATCGCGGCGTCGAGATTCCCTTCCACGAATTGACGTCCTGACAGTCCGACGAAGTGCCATGGGTCCGCCTCGGGACGCTCAGCCAGGCGACCGAATGTCTGTGCCGCTTGATCGGGGGCGCCGAGCCTCTGCTGGCTCTGCGCCATTGTGTAGATCACATCTGGCGGCGAATCGGGCGTCGTCGAGTCCACGACCTGCTGGTATTTCCCCGACTCGAAGAGCCGCTGTATCTCGCCGGGATCCTGCGCGAGGACTACGGTGGGAATCAGCACCATCGCAAGCGCGGCAAGTCGAGCTCTCATGATCGCCATCATGGATCGATTGTACGGCAGGGAGGTGACTCGACCGTGATGAGAGCGAGTCGCAGTCACAAGATGCTCAGCCATTTGAGCCGCGGGCATTGTTCAGCGTACGATGTCCCCGCACTGTGTGATCGTCACGCAGGCAAAGGAGGCGGCTTTAATGCGCGGCAACGCTCAGGTCATCGCTCAGCTCAATCTCGCACTCAAGGAAGAACTCACGGCCATCAATCAGTACTTCCTTCATGCGGAGATGTGTCACAACTGGGGCTACCACGGCCTGGGCGACTTCATCAGGAAACAGTCGATCGACGAAATGAAGCACGCGGAAAAGCTGATCGAGCGCATCCTGTTCCTCGATGCCACGCCCCAGATGGAGTACATGGAGCTCAAGGTCGGTCAGAACGTCAAGGGACAGCTCGAAGCCGACCTCCAGCTCGAGACCAACGCGGTCGCGATGTACAACAAAGCCGTCCAGATCTCACGCGACGCTGGTGACGATCAGTCGCGCGAGCTGTTCTCGCTGCTGCTGAAGGACGAGGAAGAGCACGTCGATTGGCTCGAGGCGCAGCTCCATCAGATCAAGGAGATGGGGTACGAGCGCTACCTCTCAAACCAGACCGCGGGGCCCAAGGACTAGTCGCCACCATCCGGCTTCTGATGCCCGGCGTTCCGGAACGCGAGGCTGCGCGCCGGCATCTGCCACGCGGTCCGAATCGCCTTCGCGAGATCCGGATCGTCGATTGACACTCGCTCGGCCAGCGCAGAGAGCTTCTGCTCGATGCGCTGTATCCGGGCCTCGTATTTCTCGAGTTCCTTCTTCTGCTGCATGTCGCGCCGCAGCAGGCCCACCTTCTCGACGAACTCGGTGAGGGTCGCGGCGATCTCGGCCGGGATCTTGTCGCTCACGGATTCATTTTCTCACCCTTCGACCCTGCTCGGGACGACCCTGAGGCTATCGAAGGGTCATCTTCGAGTTCGAGGAGTGTGGTGCCCGGCTGCACGAGCGCTCCGGCTTCGCAGCGAATCGCTTTGACCACGCCGTCGCGAGGTGAGCGAACGGGCAATTCCATCTTCATCGCCTCGAGCACCATCAGCACGTCGTTCCGCTTGACCGGCTGACCGGCGGCGACATGGATCGTAAGCACGGTCGCGGGCATCGGCGCGGTGAGCGCGCCCTGTTCGTCTGTGCGCGATGGTCGCGGCGAACCGTCAGGAGGATCGCTGACGACGTACGAGCGTCCGTCGAGGAAGACCCAGGTGTCGCGCCCGGCAACCGCAAACGCGATGGTGCGCCGTGCCCCTCGAGTGACCTGGTAGCGACCATTCCCCAGTGGGAGCACGTCGATCGGGCCGTCAGGATTAGACACGCGTGCCCTTGAGCGACGACCACGGGTCGATGGTGTCCGCACGCGCGCCGCCGGCTGTGATGGCTGTTCCGGCCGTACGAGCCGCCTCGGCGACGGCGACAACGTCCGGAGACGGGCTCGAAGACAGGCGCGCCCTGATGGCATCGCCCTCGGCATCGAGAAATCCCGTGTCAATGTTGCCCGCCACGAACTTCGGATGCCCGAGTAGTTCGATGAGCAAAGGAATGTTCGTGCGGATGCCGAGGATCGGGTAGTTGCGGATGGCGGCGAGCGCTCGCATGCGCGCGACCTCGCGCGTTTCTCCGGTTGCGATCAGCTTTGCCAGCAACGGATCGTAGTGAACCGCGACCTCCGAGCCTTCCGTCACTCCAGCGTCGATCCGGATACCAGGCATCGAAGGCTCCCGGTAGAGCAGCAGCGAGCCGGCCTGTGGCAGATCCTGCCTCGCGGGATCTTCCGCGTACACGCGCAACTCGATCGCGTGTCCACGCTGCGAGAGATCCTTCTGCCTCCACGTAAGCTCCCGTCCCGAGGCGATCCCAATCTGCGCACGAACGAGGTCGATGCCCGTCACTTGCTCCGTCACCGGATGCTCGACCTGAAGGCGCGTGTTCATCTCGAGAAAATAGAAGCGAGCGGAATCGCCGGCCCCTTCGACGAGGAACTCCACGGTCCCGGCATTGCGGTATCCCGCCTTGCGCGCGACGGCGACGGCCGCTTCGCCCATCCGTTGCCGCAATGAGGCTGTGACGGCAATCGAAGGACTCTCCTCGATCACTTTCTGGTGGCGTCGCTGGATCGAGCATTCGCGTTCGAACACGTGGACGACGTGGCCGTGATGATCGGCGAGGACCTGGAATTCGACGTGTCGCGGCCGCTCGATCAGGCGTTCGACGTAGAGCGTACCGTCGCCGAACGCAGCTGTGGCTTCCCGTCGCGCCTGCGCGATCGTCTCGAGGAGATCGCTCTCGTTGCGTGCGGTCTTCATCCCGATGCCGCCGCCACCTTCCGATGGCTTCAGCAATACCGGGAAGCCTAGTCGGCGCGCGGCATCCGCAATCGCACCATCAGACTGGTCCGCTGGTGTCTCACCCGGGACGACGGTCACGCCTGCCTCGACGGCCACCCGGCGTGCAGCGATCTTCGACCCCATCCCCTCGATCGCCTCAGGCGGTGGCCCGATGAACGTCAGCCCTGCAGCCGTGCAGGCTGAGGCGAAGTCGGCGTTCTCCGAGAGGAATCCGTAGCCGGGATGAACCGCTTGCGCGCCGCTGTGTCGTGCCGCGGCGAGAATCGCAGGGATCGAGAGGTAACTGTCGATCGCTGGTGGCGGGCCAATGCGAACAGCCACGTCTGCGAGCGTCGTGTGCAACGCGCGCGCGTCCGCATCTGAATAGACCGCGACTGATTCGATGCCCATCTCGCGGCACGCGCGAACGACTCGCACGGCGATCTCGCCGCGATTGGCGATCAGGATTCGATCGAAGGGACGCGGGCCGCTCACCGGTTACATCCGGAAGATGCCGTACTGCGCTTCCGGGATCGGCGCGTTATACGCGGTGGCGATTCCGAGCGCGAGCGCCTGTCGCGTATCGACAGGATCGAGGATGCCGTCATCCCAGAGCCGGGCGGTGGAGTAGTAAGGCGACCCTTCGCGCTCGTACTTCTCGATGATTGGCCCGCGAATGGCCTGTTCCTCTTCGGCGCCGAGTGTTTTTCCTTCTCGCGCCAGCTGATCGCGCTTCACCGTCGTCAGCACTCCAGCCGCCTGCTCACCACCCATGACCGAGATGCGGGCGTTGGGCCACATCCAGAGAAACCGCGGATCGTAGGCGCGCCCACACATGCCGTAGTTGCCGGCGCCGAACGATCCGCCAATGACGACGGTGAATTTCGGCACGACCGAGTTGGCGACGGCGTGGACCATCTTGGCTCCGTCCTTCGCAATGCCCCCTCGCTCGTACTGCCGGCCCACGATGAATCCGGTGATGTTCTGGAGGAACACGAGCGGCACGCCCCGCTGGTTGCACAACTCGATGAAGTGCGTCGCCTTGAGCGCGGACTCGGAGAACAGCACGCCGTTGTTCGCCACGATACCGACGAGGAACCCGTGCAGGCGGGCAAAGCCGGTGACCAGCGTCGTGGCGTAACGCTGCTTGAACTCGTCGAAGCGCGATCCATCGACCATGCGGGCGATGACCTCGCGGACGTCGTACGGCTTGCGGACGTCTGCGTTGACGATTCCGTAGATTTCCCGGGGGTCGTACGCCGGCTCATCCGGCGTCGTCATATCCGCCGGCAGGGTCTTCTGCGTGTTCAGCGTGCTGACGATCGTTCGCGTCTGTCTCAGCGCGTGGTCATCGTCTTCGGCAAGGTAGTCGGCGACTCCGGAGAGGCGGGTGTGAACGTCGGCACCACCGAGCTCTTCTGCCGTGACATCTTCGCCGGTCGCCGCTTTCACGAGCGGGGGACCGCCCAGAAAAATCGTCCCCGTGCTTTTCACGATGATCGTTTCGTCGGACATCGCGGGGACGTACGCGCCCCCCGCAGTGCAGGACCCCATGACCACGGCGATTTGCGGGATGCCGAGCGCCGACATCCGCGCCTGGTTGTAGAAGATGCGTCCGAAGTGCTCGCGGTCGGGAAAGACCTCGGCCTGCAACGGCAGGAACGCGCCGCCGGAATCCACCAGGTAGATGCAGGGAAGGTGATTCTCGAGGGCGATCTGTTGCGCCCGAATGTGCTTCTTCACGGTGACCGGATAGTAGGTGCCGCCTTTGACCGTGGCGTCGTTCGCCACAATCATCACTTCACGACCAGAAACCCTGCCGATTCCCGTAACCAGGCCGGCGCCCGGTGCCTCGTTGTCGTACATATCCAAGGCGGCCAGCGCCGATAACTCCAGCAGAGGAGAGCCCGGGTCGAGCAGTCGGCTGATGCGATCCCGGGCGGGGAGCTTGCCCTGCTCCCGGTGTCGCTCGAGGTAGCGCTCGCCCCCGCCGGCTCGTGCCTTGGTCAGTTGCACTCGGAGCTCAGCGACCAGACCCTCCATTCGACTCGCATTGCCACGGAAATCAGCATCGGCTGGGTTGATCTGCGTGTCGAGGCGATCCATAACGTGTTCGCGATTATAGGAGGGTTCTGTAGGTCTATCACGTGAGTGTAGTTGTTACAAACTGTCTGATTTGACTCGTGGTTGCCCAGTTGTGTATTGATTAAAGACGGCCTGTGCTAGTCTCCAGCCAGGGGGGATTTTGTTCGCTTCTACGACATTTTCGAACAGACGTCGCCGCAGAGTACTCGCCATCGACGAGCAGTGCTCGATGACCGGCCTGCTTCAAGCCGTCGTCGAAGCCGAACGCTACGAGGTACGCGGTGCGAGGACGGGAGCGGACGGCGCAGAGATCTATAAGCAGTGGCGACCCGATGTCGTTCTCGCCGACCTGACTCTCCCCGACATGGACGGCATCGAGTTACTGCGACGGCTCAAGCAGTTAGACCCCGAGCCGGAGGTGATCGTCGTGGGAGGACAGGGAACGATTACCCGAGCCGTCGAAGCCGGACGGGCGGGCGCCTTCTTCTTCCTCGAGCGCCCGGTATCGGAAGACGGCTTGCTCGACCTGCTGGGCAAGGCTGTCGGCCGCATCGACGAGCGCGTCGAGCATCAGCAACTCAAGGATCGGCTGAGAGGGCAGTACAGCTTCGCGAGCGTCGTCGGACAGAGCTCGGCCATGACGACGCTCTTCGAACTCGTCGAGAGCGTGGCGGCGAGCGACGCCAACATCCTCATCCAAGGCGAGAACGGCACCGGCAAGGAGTTGATCGCTAACGCGATTCACTACAACTCGCATCGGGCGAGCGGCCCGTTCATCAAGATCAACTGCGCGTCCATTCCGAGAGATCTGATCGAGAGCGAGCTCTTCGGATACAAGAAGGGCGCGTTCACGGGTGCGGCCGCGGACAAGATTGGGCTCGTCGAGATGGCGGAGGGCGGCTCGCTGCTGCTCGACGAGATCGGCGAGATGCCGGCCTACCTGCAGACGAAACTCCTGCGGGTGCTGCAGGAACGTGAGTATCGGCCGATCGGCAGCGATCGGATCGTCACCGTCGACTTCAGGCTCATCTGCGCGACAAACGTCGATCTCGAAGTGGCGCTGCGCGACGGACGTCTGCGAGAGGACCTGTACTTCCGCATCAATACGATCGCGGTCCGCGTCCCGCCGCTTCGCGAGCGGACGGAGGACATTCCGCTCCTGTGCAACCACTTCCTCTCGAAATTCAATCAGCGCTATCAGAAGTCGATCCGCTCTGTCTCGCCGTCGGTGTATCACCTGCTGATTCGTAACCGGTGGGCGGGTAACGTGCGAGAGCTCGAGAATGCGATCGAACGCTCGGTGCTGGTCTGCAAGACCGGGGAAATCACGCCCGTGGATCTCCCGGACTCTGTGCGCGACAGCGCCGCGAGCGCGCGCGAGTTCACCATCCCGCCGCATCGGACGCTCGCCGAGATCGAGCGCATGGCGATCCTGCAGACGCTCCAGCGCACAAACTGGAACAAGCAGGAAGCCGCGCAGATTCTCGGTCTCTACCGGCCTACCCTCTACAGCAAGATGAAGAAGCACGAGATCCGCGATAACCGGGCCTCGCGGCGGGCGGCCGCACGACCCTGACTCTGGAGTGGACGCGGTTGTGGCGTCCGCTACGCCGCGAACTGCGTCTCTGGGGACAGGCCGCGTGGCGGGCGCTCGTCGGGCTGGTCAGCAGAAACGACCTGACGCACGCGGCGTCTATCGCGTACTACTCGCTGTTGTCGCTCTTCCCGTTCCTCCTCCTCCTCATCTCGATCCTCGGCGTCGTCACGGCCGATGAAGACGATCGTGCGCGGGTCCTGGGTTTCGTCTTCCGCTATTTCCCGACCCGGCTCGACTTCATGGCTGATCAGCTCGATGCCTTCCGAGCAGACAGCGTCCGAATCGGAGTGGCCGGTGGGCTCGGGCTCGTGTGGGCGTCGCTCGGGTTCTTCGGTGCCGTCACGAGCGCAGTGAACGAGGCCTGGGGTGTCGAGAAGCAGCGAAGCTTCTGGAAGCATCGACTCGTCTCGTTTCTGCTGCTGGTCGCCGCGACAGTGGCGATGGCCCTGGCACTGGTCGTCGTCAGCTTCGTTCAGGTGGCCGAGACGTCGCGCGTCGGGCAGCTGCTGGCGAATGCACCGTGGCTCGTGCCACTGCAGACATTCGTGGTCAGGTATCTGGCGATGGTGCTCCTGATGTTCGGCACCGGCCTCGTCTTTTACTTCATTCCGAACGCTCGCACACGGTTCAGGGACGTCTGGGTCGGCGCGATTCTGACCGGGCTGCTTTGGCGTGTCGCCCTCGCCGGCTTCTCGTGGTACATCCGTCAGAATCAACGGCTCAGCATGATTCACGGGTCGATCACCACTGTCGTTGTCTTTCTGCTCTGGATCTACATCTCGTCGGTCATCCTCATGTACGGCGTCGAGTTCACGGCGGCGCATGCGCGACTCCGTCGCCACCGAACCGAGTCGATGCCCGCGGCGGCCACTCCGAGGACATGACGCACCGGGCTCTCGGCTCTGGTCTCTGGGCTCTGGTCTGTTTGTTCGTGGCTTCGAGCACTGTTGCCGCGATGATTCTCGTGTCAGTCGAGGAGGAGATCGAGATCGGGCGCGCGGCGAATGAACAGGCGCGGAAACAGGTGCGTGAGTTCACGGATCCGACCGTGACACGCTACGTT
This sequence comes from uncultured Acidobacteriota bacterium, assembly GCA_963772955.1. Taxonomy (GTDB): domain Bacteria; phylum Acidobacteriota; class Vicinamibacteria; order Vicinamibacterales; family UBA2999; genus Gp6-AA40. The sequence continues at coordinate 144,502 of CAVYZF010000007.1, forward strand.
CGCGACGTGGGTAAGCAGCTCGTTCGCGCGGCACCAGGAGCGAAATATCCCTACAGCTTTGCGGTTGCCGACCTGCCGGAGATCAACGCGTTCTCACTTCCGGGCGGGCCTGTGTGGATCAACCGCGGAGTGCTGAGCAGGGCGGCGAACGAATCGCAGGTCGCGGCCGTCCTCGCGCATGAAGTGGCTCACGTCGCCAGGCGCCACGGTGCCGACAGGCTGACGCAGGGCATGGTCGCGAAGTGGGGCATTGGACTACTGGGTGCGCTGCTCGGCAACACGGGTGGCGCAGGCACCGCGCAGGCTGCGGCGAGTGTGCTGACCGGTGGAGTCTTCTTGAAGTTCGACCGCGCAGAAGAGCGCGAGGCCGACGAAGTGGGAATGGCCATCCTCACTCGCGCCGGGTGGAGTGGCCGCGGGATGGTCGAGCTGTTCCAGATGCTTGCTCGCGAAGCGGGTCGCGAGGAAGGCGGCGTCAACGCGTTTCTCTCGAGCCATCCATCACCGAAGGACCGCATCGACAACCTCGCGACTCAAGTGAAGCGGCAGAGGAGTGGCACGCGCGACAGCGAGCGCTATCGATCGGTGAAGGCGCACCTCGCCCGCGTCGTGGCATCGCGGTCGAGGGATAATCGCTGAAGTGCCGAATCGTCTCGCCGCAGAACAGAGTCCCTACCTCCTCCAACACAAAGACAACCCGGTCGAGTGGTACCCATGGGGCCAGGATGCATTTGACCTGGCGCGCCGTGAGAACAAGCCGATCTTCCTGTCCGTCGGCTACTCGACGTGCCACTGGTGTCATGTGATGGAGCACGAAAGCTTCGAGAACCCGGTGATCGCAGAGGTGCTTTCGCGCCATTTCGTGTCGATCAAGGTCGATCGCGAAGAACGGCCAGATGTCGATCGTGTCTACATGACGTTCGTCCAGGCCACGACGGGATCCGGTGGATGGCCGATGAGCGTCTGGCTCACGCCAAGGCTCCAGCCCTTCTACGGCGGAACGTATTTCCCGCCAGAAGCTCGATGGGGACGGCCAGGCTTCGTCGAGATCCTCGAAGAGATCGCGCGGGTCTGGCGCGAGGAACAGACGAAGGTCGAGCAGTCGGCCGCGACGATCGTGGGTCGTCTTCAGAGCATGCGATCGACGGGTGAGCCCGGAGGGATCCCCGATACCGGCCTGCTCAGTCGCACCGTGGGGGAGTTCGCCTCATCGTTCGACCCTCGACGGGGCGGTTTCGGTGGCGCGCCGAAGTTTCCACGGCCGAGCGAGCTGTTGTTCCTGCTGCGGGAGCACGCTCGAACAGGCGGGGCCGACGCGAGGGACATGGTGCTGCTGACGCTGCGCGCGATGGCGCTCGGAGGGATGCGCGACCACCTCGGCGGCGGATTCCACAGGTACTCCGTCGATGCCGACTGGCGCGTACCGCACTTCGAGAAGATGCTCTACGACCAGGCGCAGCTCGTCCTCGGGTATGCCGAGGCCGCGCAGGTGACCGGCGATCGCTTCTATGCGGATGTTGCACTCGACACACTCGATTACGTCCGGCGCGACCTGACCTCGCCCGGCGGCGGCTTCTTCTCCGCCGAGGATGCCGACAGTATTCCGCCGGAACATGCCCACGAACCGCGTCCTCACAAGATGGAGGGTGCCTTCTACATCTGGCGCGACGCGGAGATTCAGGACGTGCTCGGCGACGATGCCGCCGTGTACAGAGCGCGTTTCGGAATCCTGCCCGACGGCAACGCGCCGAACGATCCTCAGGGCGAGTTCACCGAGAAGAACCTGTTGTATACAGCCCGTCCGCTTGACGATGTCGCAGCCACGACCGGCCGGCCCGTTGAGGCCGTGATGGAGGCGCTTCGACGGGCGCGGCCGCTGCTGATGGCACGCCGGTCGTCTCGACCGCGTCCGCACCTCGATGACAAGGTGCTGACCGCGTGGAACGGCCTGATGATCGCCGCCTTCGCACGCGCAGCCCGTACGATTGACGAGGCCGACTCTTACCTCGAGGACGCGCAGAAGGCCGCGCGATTCGTGCGCGAGCACCTCTGGCAGCCGTCGACCCAGACACTCCTGAGGCGTTATCGCGATGGTTCCTCCGGTGTCGAGGCCTACGCCGAAGACTATGCGTATCTGATCTTCGGTCTGCTCGAGTTGTTCCAGGCCGACGGCGATCCCGAATGGCTGGCGTGGGCGAGCACCCTTCAGCGACGTCAGGACGAACTGTTCTGGGATCCGGACGAAGGCGGGTGGTTCAGCACCACGGGCAAGGACGAATCGGTGCTGCTGCGACTGAAAGAGGACTACGACGGTGCAGAGCCAGCGGCAAGCTCGGTCAGCGTGTTGAATCTTCTCGTGCTGTCGCACCTGGGCATCGGGACTTTTTCGGATCGAGTTGAGCGCACGCTTGGTGTGTTTGCGTCGCGGTTGTCGCAGTCTGGCAGGGTCGCGCCCATGATGCTGGCGGCGCTCTCCACGTATCACTCCGGGACGCCTCAGTTGGTCATCGCTGGCGACCCATCGTCCGACGAGACGAAAGCGCTTCGTGATGTCGTCGTGCACCGCTATCTCCCGACAACCATCGTTATTCCGCTGACGCCTGCGGCACGGGCCAGACTTTCTGAGTTGTTGCCATGGACCGCGAGCATGAGGGACGTTGAAGGGCGGGCGACGGCGTATCTGTGTCGCAACTTCGCATGCGAGGCGCCGACGACGGACGCCGGTGAGCTCGGAAGACTACTGGACAGGAAGTAATGCAAAAGGCAAAATTCAAAATGCAAAATGGAATGCAAAATGGGAACGTGATTTTGCATTCTTGCATCTTGAATTGAACGATGGAAATCCCAATGGACATCTGGCTTCGAGGCGACAATCACGCCACGAGTCAGGTCATCAGCGTTACGAGCCGTGAGCCACGGCGTTGGAACGATGACGATGTGACCGCCGTGCTCGTGGGGATGTTGCGTGCGCTCGAGCAGGCGAAAAACCCGGATGCCGATGCGAACCGGCGGGTCGCGATGCGCGGTTTCAGCTGGATCGTGAATCCGTACGAAGGCGGCGGCGTGGTCATCGCGCTCGAGTTGTCACTCGGGGCGGTGGTTGCCGGGCCCTTCGACATCGCGGAGCGTGACCTGAGTGCGATGATTGAGCGAGTGATGGCCGCGGAACGCGCGACGATGCCAAGCGCTGGATCGACGGTTCACTAGGAAGGAAGGACTAAGGATGGGGCGACTGGGGTAACCGCGGTTGCTCAGCCAGCGGGGCGAAGCCGCCGGCTGAGTCCGCGTCGGAATCGGTCGGACGCTGCCCCTCGACAGGCTCAGTATGTCCAAGCCGGTCGAGGGAAGGTATGAGGGTGCCGCCCAGGAGAAGGCGACTTGCGCCCGCCCAACCCGAGATCCAGCATATCCCAGTCGACCCATTCAAGATCCGCCTAAAACCTCTGTGTATACAACACTTTAGAGGCGGCTCGTCTGTCTAGAGTACCGAATCTGTCTCGCAGTGGGTCCTCGACCCAGTTGTGCGTGTAGACCACGTAGAGGTCATTTCCCGGCTTCAGAATCCAGCGATAACGCGACTGCCATCCGAGCACGCGGCTCATGGTGTCGTACTGAACGATGTTCACGAGCGCCATGAACGGCGTGAACTGCGTGTCAGCGGTTCCGCGGAACACGTTCGACGCGAAGCTCCCTTCGGCCAGGTCGATCTGATTCCACTCTCCGTTGAGGCTGATGATGTAGCCGGGCCGAGCCCGGACGGTGAGACCGAGGATGGTCTGATCGCGATGGCCTGAGTAGAAGCCGCCTGTTTCGAACCGGCCGTTCAACGCCAGCACGCGCCGGTTCGCGGTCTGACCACGGACCGCGACTCGCGTGAAGCGATACTCGGCGCCCGCAGGCATCGTGATGCCTGGCGCGATGTTGAAGGGACGGTCGAGCATCACGTAGGTTGGGTCTACCTCGACGCCGACGTTGTCCTGACTGTGGAACTGCACGTTGAAGACCGTGAGGTTGAGGGCGCGCTCCAGCAGCCGATTGCGGAGGTCGGTGACGACCTCGAGGGTCGCGTCGTACTCAGTGCGGCGGATGTAGCGGTGATTCTGCGGGCGCGGCCCGTAGTAGACCTGGCTGCGATACCGCCGATAGTCACGGCGCAGCACGAAGCCAACCGATGGGTCGAAGTTCCGCTGCACTTCGCGTGCATCGAAACGGAGCTGCCAGAGGTCGTTCGGGTACTCGATGCCGGCGCCGAAGGCGTTTGCGCGATCCCGGTTGCCGGGTGGGCCGGCGTGTAGCATCCACGCGGTCGCGGACAGGTTCTGGTTGCCTCTGAACTGCGATGTCGCCAGGCGGGCGTCGACGCCGACTGTCTGGCTGGCGTCAATCTGATCGCCAGTGCGGGCATCTCGCCTGGTGTAGATCGCGCCGAAATATGACTGCTGCAGCACACGTCGCTTCACACGCGCGACGAGAAAGTCTTCCGGAATGAACTGGCCATCGTCCGCGCCAGTGCGGACCTGCAGGAAGCCGACGTCCTGGCCGCCCATCTGCCCGGTGACCTTCGTGCCGAAGTCGATCTTCTGCGGGGTGCCGTCAGCCCCGAGACCGATGCGACGGCTGAAGAACGGTTGAATCTGCGGGCCGCCGGCACTGTCGCTCGCAAAGTCGAAGAACGTGGCGCCGTCGAGGAAGAAGTCGCGGCGCTCCGGAAAGAAGAGGGAGAAGCGCGTGAGGTTGACCTGGCGCTGATCGACTTCCGTCTGCGCGAAGTCGGTATTGATCGTCAGGTTCGCGCGGACTCCCGGCGTCGGGTTGTAGAAGAGATCGAGCCCCGCGTTCGCCTTCTCCCGCGATCGCCCTCCGTTGAGTCCGCCGAAGGACTCTGACGTCAGCAGTCCGTACGGCTTGACGTCGAGGCCGAGGCCTTGCGTCACCTCCGTTATGCCGGTGACGTGACCTGCGTTCGTCATCCGGCGCAGACCCTGATTGCGGGCCCATCCCATCCAGATGCTGTCCTCGTTCTTGCGGCGGACCGTGCGCTGGAAGTTGAACCCCCAGGTGTCGTTGTTCGGATCGAAGTTGACTGTGCGGAATGGGATCTCGATCTCGATGGTCCAGCCGATCTCGCTGTGCCGGACGCGCGCGTTCCAGATGCCGTCCCACGCACGATTGTCGCCGTTGATGCCGAAGAGCGAGTCGGCCATCAACCCTGACGGGTTCATCTCGAAGAAGTAGCCCGATCGCTCGTCCAGGAACGTATCGATGGTCCACATGAACCGGTCGTCTGATCCCAGGAACTCGTCCCGGCGGCGCTGAAACCCGAGCCACTTGTCAGGCTCCGAGTCGTAGCAGGTCACACCCATGTAGATGGCGTCTTTGGTGAAGACTATGCGGACCTCTGTCGGTTCGGTCGCAGGTGTGCCGTTCGCTGGATCGATCTGGATGAAATCGGCCGCGGGCACGGCGCGTTGCCAGATCTCTTCATCGAGACGGCCGTCGACTGTGATGCGCTCGGTGTCTCGCAGGCGCGCCGCCTGGATGGTTCTTCGCGCGGTGGCGCCCGCTTCCGGGGTCTGTGCGTCAGAGTTGAGAGGAGATACCGCGACGAGCAGGATTGTGAACAGGGACTCGAAGACACGACGCGCCGAAGCCGAGATCAATAGGAACCATCCTTGTTGTAACCGCTAGAACTACGACCATAACCGCCTTCCTGTTGACCTCTACCCGAGTCTTGGTAGGGTCGCGGCGAGTCGGGGGAGGAAGACTTCTGCAGGGTCCTTGACTGCCATATCAACCTGCGACGATGCCGGTGTGGGGTCGATGCTGATCTCCGCCGTGAATGCGCCTCGCTTTCTGGCTTGCTGCAGGAATCCCGCTGCCGGATAGACGATTGCGGACGTGCCGACCGCGATGAACACGTCACACGAGCAGGCCACGGATGCGGCATGCACGTCTGTCGGTGACAGAGGCTCGCCAAACCAGACGACGCCCGGGCGCGCGAGCCCGCCGCAGCCCGGGCACGTCGGAGGTTGCGTCGGAAGCGGCACGCGCTCGTCGCGCCACGGTGCGGTGCCGCAACGATTCCAGCACGAGAGCTCCCAGATGGATCCGTGCAGTCGCACGAGGCGTTGAGTGCCTGCGCGGACGTGCAGGTCGTCCACGTTCTGAGTGATGACGGTGCACTGCGCCGATTCTCGCGTCCACCGTGCGAGCACGTCGTGGGCGGCGTTGGGCTGACACGAGGCGATCGTCGCGCGTCGCCAACCGTACCATTCCCACACGAGTGCGGGATCGCGCGCGAACGCTTCAGGGGTCGCGAGATCCTCGGCGCGGAACGATCGCCACAGACCGCCGGCGCCCCGAAAGGTCGGAACGCCACTCGCGGCCGACACGCCGGCGCCGGTCATCACGGTGACTCGTCGAGCCTCTCTCAGGCGCGCGGCCAGATTCTCGAGCACGTGATCATCATAGTTGTGCGCGCGAGATACTGTCTGCCGTGGGCTTCTACGATCGCGCCATTCTGCCTCGTCTCATTCATGCGGGAATGCGACAGGAACGATTCCTGCCGTACAGGCAGCGACTCGTCTCACAGGCTGAAGGGCGCGTCTTGGAGGTCGGGTTCGGGTCAGGCCTCAATGTGCCGCTCTACACCGCCGCGACGTCGTTGATCGGACTCGACCCCTCCGAGCGTGCGTTGTCGATGGCGCGGCTCCCGGCCAGTCAGGCGACGTACCCAGTGACGCTCCTGGAGGGATCGGGTGAGGACATCCCGCTGGGCAGTCAGAGTGTCGATACGGTGGTTGTTGCGTGGACGCTCTGTTCGATCCCGGACGTCAGGCGTGCGCTTCAGGAGATGCGGCGAGTGGTGAGGCCATCGGGTCGGCTGCTCTTCGTCGAACATGGCCGATCGCGTGACGTCCGCGTCGCGACATGGCAAGACCGGCTCACGCCACTCTGGAAGACGTTCACCGGCGGCTGCCACTTGAATCGCCCCGTCGATCGGCTTCTCGAACAGTCAGGGTTCCAGATTGAACGGATGCACGCCGAGTACATGGCTGGTCCCCGCCCGATGACGTTCATGTACGAAGGGTGCGCCCGCCCGGTGTAGGCCCCCGAAGTCGATTGGTTGGCTCGGTGCCTGCATTCGACTGAGTAGCCGCCACGTTCGACCGGGCGATTCGCGAGAAATTCCGCGATCGATGTCGGATTTCTCCCGTCGGGTGTGCGGAGGACGGAGCGGCACAGGCGGGCGTGTGACACACCATCGCTCCGAGTCGTCGTTTCAGGGACAACGGCTTGCCATCATGGGGATGCTTCTCCTCGTCCTGGCCTGCCCCTCTCGGGCTTCGACAGCCGGTGAACCACCGCTAGATGGATGCATTGATGTCGCCGGCCAGATGGCCACGGCAATTCGTCTTCGCGTAGCTCTCGTCGAGCGCGACGAACTCGAACGGCTCTACGCGGGGCAGAAGTATGCGCCGCTCTGGCTCGACGAGGCTGGACGACTCCGCGGGAGCGCCCATGACGCCGTCGCGCAGCTGGCCGACGCGTCATCACATGGCCTCGATGCCGCCGATTACGGCGCTAATGATCTCACGTCGATTGCCCACGCCCTCGAGAAAGGGACGTCGTCCTGCTCAGACGTCGTCACGTTCGATCTCGGGTTGAGCGCGAGCCTGCTTCGCTTTCTGAGGCACGTGCACCGCGGCCGCGTCGATCCGAGCGAGGTCGGTCTGCAACTGGACCTGCCGACTGAGAAACGTGATCTGGTGCAACAGTTTCGCGTCGCCATCGAGGGCCGGCGAATCGCGGAACTCGTTGCGGAGATCTCACCGCCTTTCGCCCAGTACGAAGCGCTCCGTCGAATGCTGGCTCGTTACCGGTCGCTTACTGCCGGGACGAACGCCTCTTCGCTGACGCTCTCTGGCCGAACGCTCGTTCCGGGTGAGAGGGACGAACGAGTTCCCGCGCTTCGACGACTGCTCTCCCGGCTCGGCGATCTTCCCGACGCCGCCTCTCGCGGCGTGCCGCGCGATGTCTACGACGGTGTAGTCGTTGGGGGGGTGAAGAGATTTCAGCTCCGCCACGGACTCGATCCCGACGGTGTCATCGGGACACAGACGCAGGCTGCGCTCGCAGTGCCGCTTGAGAGACGCATGCAACAAATCGAGCTGGCACTCGAGCGGATGCGCTGGTTACCGGACTTGCGCGGCCAGCGGGTTCTGACGCTCAACATCCCGATGTTCTACCTGTCGGGATGGGACGGTAATTACTTCGATGGTCAACCGTCGCTTGGCATGCGCGCCATCGTCGGGACTGCTGAAGCGACGCAGACGCCGGTCTTTCGCAAGGCCCTGCAGGCGGTCATCTTCAGGCCGTACTGGAACATTCCAACATCGATTCTTCGAGCCGAGATTCTTCCGATTGTCGAGCGCAACCCTGGCTACCTGAGCCGCGAGGACATGGAAATCGTGCGCGGGGCTGGAGACGATGCCTCGCTAGTGGCAGTCACGGGCAAGAGCCTCGCTCGGCTCGCGCAGGGGGAGCTTCGCTTGCGACAACGCCCTGGGCCGAGGAATGCGTTGGGGCTGGTCAAGTTCATCTTTCCCAACGAAGCCAACGTGTACTTACACGGCACTCCCGCGCAGAAGTTGTTCGCGCGCAGTCGTCGGGACTTCAGTCACGGTTGTGTGCGCGTCGAGGCACCGCTGCAGTTGGCGGAGTGGGTGTTGAAGAACGAGCCCGGGTGGAACCTCGAGCAGATCGAGGCAGCCGCGGCCGACGCAGAGCACGTGTCGCGTGCGGTGGCCCTCACGCGGCCGATTCAGGTCCTTCTGCTCTACACGACGGCGAGTGCGATGAGTGACGGAACGATCCATTTCGCGGACGACATCTATGGACACGACGCGACGCTCGAGAGGGCGCTCGCACAGCGCCGGCATGCGCGGTGACTGTGTCTACCAGGTGCGAACGCGCCCGGTGTCCACATGTACGAAGTTGGATGCGGGGTAGTAGCCGACGCCGCCCCTGCGAATGGAGAGCGCGGCTTCACGTAGATGCCCGAGCGGCACATCGGCCAGTCGAATGTCGATCGCTTGCCCCTCCATGTGGAGGCTGTGAGCCGCCACACCGTCGCTGTGTTGCCGCAGCATGCGGTTGGTAGCAGGCGATCGGTACCCGGAGATGACCTGGTACGGTTGACGCGTACCGGTGACCGTGCTCAAGCCGTGCAACAGATCGAGCAGGTTTTGATCAATCACGTGCACGTCGTCGGTGCGGAAGTCCCTCAAGAGATGATTGATTGCGCTCACAGCGTCCAGCTGGTACGCGCCACCTGCGAAATATTCCGCCTCGAGGCGCTCGCCTGTGTGCAGGTGCGTGAAGCTGAGGACTCGCGTCTCGGCCGATGCACCAAAGAGCGGTTGCGGCATCGCCAGAACTGGAACAGCCGCGGCCACTCTGAATACGAAGCTGCGGCGGGACAAACAGTGCATGACTTGAAGCCTTCTTCAGGATTATCGGCAGGTTCCCGATAACCTGTCAACGCGTGCGAAGACTTGCGGAGTGCTTCGGTGGAGCACTACAGTCGCGCGATGGGCGTGATCTCCTCCGCGGGCGACAGAGACAACGCATTCGAGATGGCGGCCGCGGCCGTGCGCTACGGTGCCGGCGTGACGCGTGAGGTTGGAATGGATCTCGCCGATCGAGGCATCCGGCGCGCCCTCATCATCACCGATCCGGTGGTCGCGAAACTCGCTCCCGTGCGCGCCGTCGTCGAGTCGCTCGATGCGAACGGCATGCCGTGGGTGCTGTACGATCGCGTGCGCGTCGAGCCGACGGAAGAATCGTGGCTTGATGCGATCGACTTCGCTCGTGGGCACACATTTGATGCGATCGTTGCCGTCGGAGGCGGCTCGTCGATCGACACGGCGAAGGCCGTGAATCTCTACACGAGCCATCCACCGGCCGACTTCCTCGACTACGTCAACAAGCCGATCGGGAAAGGCCTGGCGGTTCCAGGCCCGGTGAAGCCGCTCTTCGCGATCCCGACGACAGCAGGCACTGGCAGCGAGACGACCGGCGTCGCCATCTTCGACCTGACGCGACTGCACGTGAAGACCGGTATCTCGAGTCGCCTGCTCAAACCGACGCTCGGCGTTCTCGATCCCGATCACACTCGGAGCGCGCCGCCCGCCGTCGCAGCATCCTGCGGTCTCGACATCCTGTGTCACGCAGTCGAGTCGTACACCGCCATTCCATTCACCGACCGCCCGAGGCCCGCCCGGCCTTCTGTCAGACCGCCATACCAGGGCGCGAATCCGATCAGCGACGTCTGGTCGCTGCAGGCGCTGCGCATGGTGGCGAGTCACCTCGTGCGAGCGGTCGAGGATCCAGACGACGATGAGGCACGAGCGAGCATGGTGCTGGCCGCGTCATTTGCCGGAATCGGATTCGGCAACGCGGGCGTGCATCTGCCGCACGCGATGGCGTATCCAGTTGCCGGCGGAGTGAAACAATATCGCGCGCCCGGTTACCCGGACCACGCGCTCGTGCCGCATGGCTTCTCGGTGATTCTGAATGCGCCCGCGGTGTTTGCCTTCACCGGGCAGGCGAGCCCTGGACGACATCTCGAGGCGGCAGAGGCGTTGGGAGCGGACGTGTCTCGCTGCCGGAAGGAAGATGCGGGTCCCGTGCTTGCAGACCGCATCACCTGGTTCATGCAGCGACTGAGTGTGCCCAACGGACTTCGCGCCGTCGGCTACTCGTCGTCGGATATTCCGGTGCTGGTTGAGGGAACCCTCGCGCAGGAGCGATTGACGACGCTGTCGCCACGCCCGGCTGATGCCGAGGTGCTCGCGAGAATCTTCGAGAGCGCGATGGGTTGCTGGTAGAAGCTCGAACGACGACACACCGAGACACAGAAGCACAGAGAAACCAAAATTGATCTCAGTGCCTCGGTGCCTCAGTGTGTCGTAGTCGATAAGGTGCCTACTTCGCGAGCGGATCGGGCCTCAGCTGGAAATGCGCCGCAAGCGGCTTCGTGCCCTTGCCACCTTCAATCAACCACGGCGTGCGGTCGCCGTTGGCAGCCCACAAGCCGCGTCCCTTCCAGCCCGCCTTCGGGTCGTCGATACGTCCGTCGAACCCCTTGGCGTAGAAGCCCATCGGATACGGCACCCGCAGGACGACCATGCGTCCGTTCGCGAACGCGATGATGCCGTCGTTCAGGTTGCCGGTCGACATCGGCACGTCGTTGCCCAGCCCGAACGTGTTGTGCTGGTCGACCCACGAGTAGTAGCTCGACTCGGCGCTGTTCTCGCCGATGCCCTTGAATCCGGGACCGGGATATTGATGGAACGTCCAGCCTTCGGGGCAGTGATCGCCCGTCGCCTTGGGACCACTCAACGGCGCCTTGCACTTGCTTCGATCGAAGCTCCCCATGTGACCGCTGCCGAGCGAGACCCACACGACGCCCTTGCTGTCGATGTCGGCACCGCGCGCACCGAAGCCCGGCATCGGTACGTTGTAGATCTCGGCGATCGCGGTCTCAGGGGGATTCTTGCCAGGGGCAAGCCGCACGACTGCGCCCGGCACACCGAGCACTGCGCCCCATATCGATCCGTCGACCGGGTTCGGCATCACCGCATAGAACGACGCGTTGATGCGCCGGTCCTTCGTCGGGTCGGCCGGGGCATCGGGCTCGGTGTAGGCGTCGCGTTTCCCGTTGCCGTTCGTGTCGAGCACGAGCGCGGTCCAGCCCTGCGACTTCGCCGCATCGCCGGTCTCGGTGAACATCTTTGAGTTCAACCAGCCGACGACGGGGCCGCCGCCGCTCGTCCAGATCGTGTCGTTGGTGTCGTACCCGAACTGCAGATGATGCGTCGAGAAACAGGTGTCGACGAAGCTGTACTTCTGCGCCTTCACGTCGAAGACTGCGATATGCCGAACCGCGCGCTCCATCGGGAAGGCTTTCGCGGATGGATGATCCGAACCCTGCTTGCAGAAAGCGGGATTCTCCGGCGCGCGCACTGAGGCCGCCAACCACAGGCGGCCGTCGCGGCCGAACATCGAGTTGTGATTGTTAACCCGCGTATCCCAGATGCGTTCGGTGGCCCAGTAGGGTGATGGCTGAAGGGCGTCGAGCGCCGCGGCGTGCCCCGGCCCGAGGCTGAGTGGCATGCTCGCATCCCGCACCGGCGCCTTGAACGTAGTCGCGACGTTCTTCACCGGATCGAGAATCGGAAGAAGGTCGGAGCTGTACTCTGGCGATCCTACGAGCGGGCCATACGCGTTGACTGTCGGGAAGCGTCGATCGCTCGAGATCAGATCGTGGAGGTACTGCTTCTCGTTCATCCAGTCGCGCAGTGTGACGACGATATTCCGCTCGATGCCCTGAGGGCGCGGCGGCTTGGCGAAGGGAAGCTCGCCCTTCGCGATGCGGTCGATCCAGTCACCGTAATTGGCAAACGACATGTCGCCGAGTCCGGTGAGCTGTCCGAGCATCTGCTGTCCGGACTGGCCTGACTGCACGCGACGGCGCCACGCCTCGGCACCCGAAGCGAACGTCCCGAGCGCCGCCGGAATCGTGCGCGTCGATTGCTGCCCGAGCTGATGGCACCCGATGCAGCCGGTGTTCTTCATCGCGCTGATCCATGCGGTCTGCGTGAGCCGCGGTGGGATGCCGCTCTTGCCGCCGAACTGATCGGCCGCGGGGATTTTGAGCATCGAGTACCAGTAGATCGCGGGGTAGTAGTGTGCGGCGGCCGCTTCGTTTGGTGCTGGCGTCGCCGTGATCGTCAGGCGCTGTCCCGGTTTGGCTGTGGACTTCGTGCTGTCCACGAGCCCATATCCGCGAGCCCACACCGCGTAGCTCGCTGACGGCAGATCTGGCAGCACGAATCGGCCCCGATCGTCCGTGACGACGGTCTTGATATACCGAACAGGGAGGTCACGCGTCTCGGCGACGACCCAGACGCCGGCCTCGGGGCCCCTCGGCCCGTTGACGACGCCGCCGATGTCATCGTTGTCGATCGCGACGTCGTTGGCGGGTTGTTGTGCCTGAAATGAAGAAAGCGGGAGAAGCGAATAGAAGATGGTGCTGAAGCCGAGACCGATGATGAGACGGACGAGTCGGCTCGTGCGCATGGATCTGCTCCTGTATGAAAGATTCGAGGAGCGGATGGTAACAAACTCAACTCCCAACGCCCAACTCCCAAAGGAGGTCGGTGCTTCCGCGTGAGAAACTGACGTTCCCATGGTCGAAGTGCATGCGGTCACCAACCAAGCCCGGCGTTGCGGCAACTTCTTGCAGGTGGAATAGATGACATTCGTTGACCTTGATGAACTTGCGCGCCGCGCGATGATCGAACGTGGGCTGGAACCTGATTTCCCGCCGGCGGCGATCGCGCAGGCGAGGCAGCTCAAGGAGCCGGCCGTCGATTCGGTTCCGGATCAGCGCCATCTGCCCTGGTGTTCGATTGACAACGACGACTCACGCGACCTCGATCAGTTGACGGTTGCCGAAGCCGTACGCGACGGCAGCGCGCGAGTCCTCATCGCGGTTGCCGACGTCGATGTGCTCGTCGCAAAGGACTCGCCGCTCGACGATCACGCCCAGCAGAACACGACCTCGGTCTACACGCCGTCCCAGATCTTTCCGATGTTGCCCGAACGGCTCTCCACCGATCTGACCTCACTCAACCCGGACGAGGATCGCATCGCTCTCGTCATCTCGTTCGTCGTCGATCAAAAAGGGGCCGTGGGCGCAGGCGAGGTGGGGCGCGCCGTCGTTCGCAATCGCGCCAAGCTTGCGTACAACAGCGTCGCGGCGTGGCTCGAGTCCGGCGATCACATGCCGCGCGAGATGGCGGCGGCTCCAGGGGTCGCCGAGCAGGTTCGTCTGCAGGACGAGATCGCGAGTCGCCTGCGCAGGCGCAGACACGAGGCCGGCGCACTCGATTTCGCGAGCAACGAGACGCGGGCTGTCGTCAAAGACGGCCGCGTGTCCGAGCTTAAGCGCGACGAGAAGAATCGCGCGAAGGAGTTGATCGAAGATTTCATGATTGCCGCCAATGGAACGACCGCACGGTACCTGGAAGCCAAAGGCCTGCACTCGATACGCAGGGTCGTGCGGACACCAAAGCGCTGGGATCGGATTCAGGTTCTCGCGCTGGAAGCCGGTGACCGCTTGCCGAACGAGCCCGACGCGAAGGCGCTCGGCGATTTTCTGACTCGTCGACGTCAAGCCGATCCGCTGCGATTCCCGGATCTCTCGCTCTCGGTCGTGAAGCTGCTCGGCCGCGGCGAGTACATCCTGACGCGGGCCGGCGAGGATGAAGGGCATTTTGGTCTTGCGGTCACCGACTACGTCCATTCGACGGCGCCCAACCGTCGCTATCCGGATCTGATCACGCAGCGTCTGCTGAAGGCGGCGATCGCCGGTAAGTCGTCACCGTACACGGCTGGAGAGCTCGAGTCGCTGGCGACGCATTGCACGAGGCAGGAAGACGCCGCCGAGAAGGTCGAGCGCCAGATGCGCAAGTCTGCGGCGGCGCTCTTGCTGTCGTCGCGCATCGGCGACCGCTTCGACGCCATCGTCACTGGCGCGTCGGACAAGGGGACGTGGGTGCGCACGTTCGACCCGTCGGCGGAAGGCCGGGTGGTGCGCGGGTTTGACGGCATGGATGTGGGTGAGCGCGTAACCGTGCGGCTCACGCAGACTGACGTCGCGCGCGGCTTCATCGATTTTGTGAGGGGATGAGGTCGCGGCTACGTGCTGACGCGCTGGTGCCAGATTCTTGAATACAGCGCTCCGCTGACCAACAGTTCCTGATGCGTGCCTTGCTCGGCCAACCGTCCGTTGCTCAGGACCAATACTCGATCGCTTTCCGACGCCAGTGACAAGCTGTGGGTGACCATGATGACCGTGCGGCCGCGCGAGACCAGTTGGATCGCGAGCCGCACCAGACGGTCCGACTCGGCGTCGAGGGCCGAGGTGGGTTCATCGAGAAGGAGTATGGAGGGATCGCGCATCACCGCACGCGCGATCGCAACGAGTTGGCGCTGACCACCCGACAACCGTTCTCCTCGCGCGCCGACCATCGTGTCGTAGCCGCGCGGCAGGGTTTCAACGATGCGATGGAGCCCGAGGAGCGAGGCGACGGCTTCGATCTCCGAGTCGCTGGCGTCGAGCCTTCCCATGCGAATGTTCTCGCGGATGGTGTCGTCGATCAGAAGACTGTTCTGAAAGACCACGCCGATCTGTTGGCGCAGCGAGGCCTGCGTCAGATCGCGAAGGTCGCGACCGTCGATGTGGATCCCTCCTTTGTCAGGATCGGCGAATCGCGCCAGCAGGCGGAGCACTGTGGTCTTGCCAGAGCCGATGAACCCGACGATCGCGACCCGTTCCCCTGCGCGAATCGACATGTTCAGCCCGTCAAGGATTGGTGGCCTGTCCGAGAATCCGTATACGACTTCCGCGAATCGGAGTTCTTCGGCCAACGCGGTTGCGGGAGTCGCCCCTGGCGCGTCGGTCACGAGTGGCTGTGTCGCCAGCAGTTCATCAATCCGCTGCAGGCCACCGGCGGCAAGAACCAGATTGGGCACGTACTGGGTCACGTAGGACAGCGACCAACTGAGGGTCATGAACAGCGACTGAAAGGAGACGAGGGTTCCGATCGTGATCTCCTCCGCGAACGCCATGAGCGCACCGACGCCGAGGACCATCACGTGCAGGAAGAGGATGCCGATCGCGGCTGAGCGCTCAACGAGAGCGCTCAGAAACGCGGTGCGCGTGCTCATTTTCACCAGGTCGTCCGAGCGTCGCGCGAAGCGATCGCGCATCCAGCCTTCGAGACCGAAAGCCCGGACGACGTGACGCACGGCCAGGTGCTCGTGCAGCTCTTTGAGCACATCCGATTCCATGTTCTTGCGCGTGTAACTGGCGACAGATGCGCGCGGCGCGATGAGGCGCGGGCCGAGGAGTGCGAGCGGAAAGACCAGCACGGCGATCAGCGCGAGGCGCCACTCCAGTGCAAACAAGAGAACCGTCCCGAAGATGACGTCGAGTGCTGGCAGCAGCGCCCACGGCACGGCAGACACGATCGCGTGCTCGATCGCGCCAAGATCGGTGGAGAAGTGCGCCGAGATCGACCCGCTCTCATCGTCGCCACCCTCGGGCGAGAGCCGGTGAACGTGGTCCACCATCTCGATGCGCAGGTCGAAGAGGATCTTGCTGCAGAGCCGTGCGTACAGGTAATCGCGGCCCAGGCCAGCGGCCGCGACGATGGTGACCCCGGCCGTGAGGAGCACCAGGAGCGTGGTCAGCAACTCCGTGTCGCGGGGAACGATTGCGCGATCGATCAGCAGCTTGAAGGCGAGCGGGACTGCCGCCGTGAGCGCCGCTTCAAGCAGCAGTCCGATCGCGATGAGCGCAGCCTCGCCGCGATACGGACGCAACCAGGTGGCGCTGCGAGAAATAAGACGCCCGAGTGGCCCGATGGTCACCAATGGATCATCGAGCCAGTGAGGGCAGGCCGCAAAGCAACTCCGCGACATCGACGTAGTTGCGCCTCACGGACGCGATCGGAGTGGCGCCGGCCAATGCAGCCTCCACAGCCTCTTTCTCGTCGAGGAACGCCCACAGTGGCTGGGACACGGTTGGAATCAGCTGGAAGGACTCGGCGACGATGCGATCCCAGTCGTCGGCGTAGGTGACGAGATCGCCGGGCCGCACCTGACGACGGCACGCGCGCGATCCGCAGGAGCAGTCGAAGCTGTACTCCAGGTTCAGCGACCCGTAGTCGTCGGTCAGCTCTTGGCCGGGTTCGATATCCCGCACCGCCATTTCGAAGTCATAGCCGGCGCTGCGGCACGTCGGGTTGCACGAGTGATTGACGAACCTGGCGTGATCCCAGCACAGCACGAAATGACCGCGCCCGTCGATGAACGAGTACTTCAGGATGATGTCGTGGTACGACGAGGGGAGCTGAGCGACTGCCGCGGGCGTGAACGCCTGATCGAGCCGATCGCGCACCCAGGTCAGCGTGCCCTTCGGGATGAAACGCGTCGCAAAGACGCCGAGGCCGATTCGGGGGTTTGACAACAGGAGTTCTGTGTCGGGATGAATCATCGTGGGGGCCTATTGGTGGATGGAGGCGATACGGACAGAACGCTCGATGCGATGTTTGTGGACAAGCTCGGCCACGTTGGGAGGCCGCTGATACGATTAGGTGCTTTCGCGCCGGGGTGGCGAAACTGGCAGACGCACAGGACTTAAAATCCTGGGTTCCGAAAGGAGCGTGCGGGTTCGATTCCCGCCCCCGGCACCAATTTCCTATGAAATCCGCGAAAACGGCGGCTCGCTACTTGCCGCAATCAGGCCGAAGGCGGCCGACTGATCCCGTTTTGAGCCTGTTGCCTGACCGATCAGTCTAGTTGTCGTTCGGCACAACGAACATGTGTTCTGGAACACCGAGATGCACATATCGCAGTGTGTCGGTGAAATAGCAGGTTCGTAGCCATAGGTCGCGGATTGTCGGAACGTCTGTTCCGGTTGCTCTCGCGATGTCGTCCAGAAGACTGGGGAACCAATCTGGCCGAAACATGTTGATCGCGGTGTTCGCTCTTGTGTGTACGGTGCGGTACGCGTCGTCCGTCAAATGCAAGGGTTCTTTCATCGCCCGCAAGATGTCAGTCACATAAGACATGCGAAGCATGCCGGACACGACTTCGGCCCACGGTATCGTTGCGTTCAACATGGGCAGAAAGTCCGCCAGTCGGTACAGGAATCGAGCGACCAGGAGCGCACCATTCGGGCCGCTTATGGGCATATTCGAACCCAGCACTGACCGGGCTCCCATAAACAGGAAGGCGCTTGCGACGCTGTTCTCCACCCCATCAAGCGGGTGCGTCTCGCACGCGCTCAGCCAGACGATGGAAGGCACCTTGATGTGGTGATAGAGCTCGAAAACATCGATTTCTAGTGGCCCAACCGCGAGCGTACCGTTCCGTGCGCCGCGTTGATGTCGTCCATGACCGTCGAATATCGCCAGAGTGCCGTCAAAACCGTTGAACGCGGCGACGAATTCATCCCTCGTCGATACGTCGACGATTCTGATGTCGATTCGACCGGCCAATTCCGCCTCGAACCCGCGAAGAGCGATGTCCAGCATTCCACGCAACGGGTCGTTCGGCTCAAGCGTACGAACGATAAGAACTTGTCTGAAGTCCTCGGCGGTCAACAGATGGGGCGCGCGGATCAACGCTTGACGCATTAACAGGTTGCCCGGCAAGGTCGGAAGTCGCGATGTGGTACCTGCTAGACCCACCGGCAAGTCATCGATTCGCAGCAGCTCTAGCGGTGTGTCGCCGACGAATTTGATGCCCTGGTGATGGTGCCGCTGTATATGGTTGACGATTTGCCTCGGTATGGCCGCATGCAATGCGTCGCCGATTCTCAGGGCCAGGCGGTTGCGACGCTCGGCGCTGGCTTGAGAATGACCGCGGACACCTGAGAGTCGCAGAAGCAATTCACGAATCCGGTCAACCTGCGGCGGACAGCGAAGAACAGGACAGCCGAGGCTTGCCGCGGAGATTGAGAGAGCCGTGGTGTACATCGCGAGTTCTTGCGCTCGACCCAGCAGGGCTGCCTTCGCGAAGTCGTCATCATGGATGGCTTGATGATCGTCTACGGGTGCCCGAAGTGCGGTGTACTGCTGCTGGCGAAGCACGTTCCGAACGGCTAGACGAGCGCCTCTGGACGCTCCTCGTTTGAGGTGGCCAATGGAAAGGCGCCGGTATACGGACGGGACGGTCACGATAGCGGCAGGTACACCGGGGATGCGCCGCAGCCCCTTCAACGCACGTGAACGAAAGGCCTCAAGAGTCATTGCCGCGCGCGAAATGGCATGGGCGTATTCGTGGTCTTCATTGCCCACGAGCGGTGCGGTCGCTTCGCCTAGCGTTGCTCCGAATGATCTGAGGACAGATTCCGTAGGTTCTGTTGTGCGATGCGCGCGACTTCGCAACCGGAGATTCCATTCTGGCCATTGGACGAAGGGGCGCCATTGCATTGCGGCAGGGTCCTCTCCACGCTCTCGCACCCGCTCGACTGCGATATCGCGCGTCCATGCGAACATCTCGTTGCGGGTGAACGTCGCAAGAGAACGAATGTCTTGAGTGGGTACACCGGTGGTGAGATGAAGCCAGCCCTGTCGTCCATGCTGTCGCACGTGATTTTCCACTTCATCGCGGGTTTCGGCCGTTGACACGAAAATCGTGTATGGAAATCCGTCAAATCCTTCTCGAATGCCTGTGACGTACCTCGAGATCAAGCATGAATATCTCGTAGCCACCGACTCCGGCGGCCCTGAGACGCATGGCGTCTTCGCGCTCGATGAACAGTTCGTCGAGCTTAGGAGGTAGCGTGCAGATGTGCTGCAAAGCACCAAGGACCGGAAATGTGTTTAGGCTGAATCCTTGAAAAAGAGAGAATTCGCCCGCTCCCTCGGGTGGCAGAACAACGATGAATAGGAAATGGCGGGCGACCGCTTCCGCCTGCTCGGCACTAGGCAAGGTTGGGTATCCCTGAATGCCTCGGCCACGTCGGCGGGCCGCAGCTCTTAAGGTGCGGTCCGAATCTTAGCTCACCGACTCAGGATTATCGGCGGCCTTGCTGGCGAGGTCTCGGACGGAGACGTGAAACGGTGGCGGCAGGTTGTCCCTGCGTAGGCGCAGCGATCCATGCGTCGATGCGCAAGGCAGCCTCTCGCTGCATCGCTTCGTCCACGATGGCGTAGCGGCGGTAGATCGACTCTGTCTTGTGACCGACGATCGACATGGCGACCGATCGCGGCACGCCTGCGCGCTCGAACGTGCGCACTGCCGACCGGCGCATGTCGTGAATCAGCTTGCCCGGGCACCCAGCCGCTTTGCAGGCGTTCTTCCATGCTGTGCGGAAGGTCATGATCCGTTCGCCGTTGCGGTGGAAGACGAACGGGCAGATCGTGCCAGCAGCCTTCAGCCGTTCGTGGTCGGCAAGCTGGCCCTTGAGGATCGTTTCGATGTCGGCCGTGAACGGGAACGACCGAGCCTCACCGTTCTTCGTCGTGTGCGCGTCGAGCCGAACACAGCGCCCGCCCCAGTCGACGTTGCGCCATTCGAGCGGCAGCACTTCGCTCGCCGTGCGCCAGCCCGTGGCGTAGGCGAACTTCACGATGGGGCGAACTTCTTCCGGCAGCGCCGCACAGATGGCTGTGATCTGGTCGGGTTCCAGAAACCCGCGCCGAGTGTTGCGTTCTTGCAGCATCGGGCACGTGTGGGCACTGCAAGAGTCGGCCAGCGCGCACGCGCCAACCGAAATGCCCGACGCAATGCGGCGAGTTCACGGTTGATCTCTGCATTCGAGGCGGCCCGCTTCGTGACGGTGCCGTTGTCAGCTTTCTCCTCGCGTTGACGCTCTGCGATGAATGCGCGCATGTCCGCGGTCGTGATCGACGTCATGCGGCGGCGCTCGCCGAAGTAGGGAAGCAGATGCAACTCGATCTTGCGTTTGACTTCGGGCAGCGAGCGCCGGCCGTTCACCTTGTAGTCGTTGAGCAGATCATCAGTCGCTTCCTTCAGCGTCAGTCTGCCGATCGCCGCTTCAGGCAGCACGCCGTGCATCCTTCGCGCTGAGCCGCTTGCGTAGCAGCTTCTCGGCGTCGTCGCGGTCCGTGCTGTGCGTCGATTCCAGCCGACGACGGCCGCGACCATCGTAGTAGCGGATGTACCAAACTCGCCCGCGCTGGATGATCTCGCCAATGTTCCGGCGCGATGCCTTCTTCTTCGTCGTCGTCGCCTTCGTCACCATGATGGTGGCCTCCTCTGGGGCGGAGGAGGGTAGCGAGGACGGCCAGGATGTCCCGCCGTTTTCCGCGGGTTTTAGGGGATTCCCTGCCCTGTTCAGCAGGTCAGGCCGTGTCGTCGCATCCATCAACGTCGGGACGCGCGTCCCGTCACGTTTCCCCGGCGTCTGGGGCGTGATCGGCTCCCGTCCCGGAGGCCAGTCGCCCGCCGATCCTTCATCGCCCAGAGGCCGTCTGGGGCCAGTTCCGGTCATGGTCGGGGGCATCCATCGGAAGCCATCTGAAGACCCGCGGGCCAAGTCGCGCGCGTCTCGTCGCCCCCGACGCTGAGCGCCCAGCGCGCCACAGCAGCGGCCGCCGTCGCATCTCGACCAGCGGCCAGCACCAGCGCGCCCGCGACGGCATTCGCGCGGTCGTCGTGTTGACCAGGCGCATGATCGACGCGGTCACGTCCAGCCGTGCCACGACGACGTTCGAGGCCGCGCAGCTCGCGCAACAAGTCCGGTTGATCGACCAGCCGCACGCGGCCTGCATTCAGCAGGGGCAGCAACTTCGAGGTACAGGCTCGACTGCGATCCATCGAGCTCGGCGTGTACGTGACGCCCTGCGAGCGGAACCCTTCCAGCACGAAGCCCGGCGCATACCGATCGCCGCTCGTCGTGTGCAGGCCGTACGCTTTCGACAATGACGCGCTGATTCGGCAATCACGCCCGACGGATTGAACGGCGGCCCCCACGCGCGCAGCACGTCGAGCACGACGTGGTCACCGTCGCGATGGGCAATCGCCTTCGTCCACGCATCGGCGCCCGAGCCCGATGCAGGATCATCGAAGGCGACATACGAGATCCCCGGCGTCGGCGGTCGTTCGCGCACGCCCGTCTCGACGCTCGCCGCGATGGTCTCCGGATCGAGAAACGTGGAGACGCCCGCGCGGAACTCGCCAAGCACTTCCGAGCGATAGGCCTCTGGGTCGTCCTGTTCCATGCGCGGGAGGTAGTCCCGGCTCAATGTCGGGTTCATCTCCGGAGCAGACGCCTGCCACACGAGCACGGCACTGTCGTTGCGGCCGAAGTGGCGTCGATGCAGGTCATACAGCGCGCCGCTTTGCGCGTACGGCGACGACAAGACGAACAGCTTGCCGCCCGTCGTCGCCAGACACGGCCGCACGGCTCGCAGCATCTCGGCATCGATGGGCAGGTTGTCGGAGCTGCGATAGAACGCAAGTTCATCGAGCACGACCACACGCGCCCGTAGTCCACGCACCGCCGCCGGCCGTGCCGGATAGGCGGCGACCGTGCAGCCGTTCGACAACGCAAGCGTGTCCGCTGTGGTGTTCGTCAGGACCTGGGCCAGCATGGGCACTCGATCGAATGGTGCCCGCGCGTAGCGGAACACCGTACGCACGCTCGCGCGCTGGTCCTGCGCGATGAGCAACCCGTACAGCTCGGTCCCGTCCGACTCCTGCGCCGCCGTCGCCGCCTCGAACGCGGCGACCGTGGCCGCGATGCGCGTCTTGCCCGACTGGCGACCGACGACGCAGACGACTTCGGGCCAGCCGCCCGGCGGCGGCCGGTACTCACTGCGGCCGGTGTGCCGCTGAAAGCGCGCGCGGTCCTCGTCGTTCAGGGGTAGCCCGTAGGCCGCGCGCAAGAGCACCAGCCACGCCCGCCACGTCGCGAGGTTCCCGAACACGGACAGCGCGCCGAACAGGTGGCGGTCGGCCAGGGCGTCGACGATCGTCATGGCGTCGGGATGTTGCCCGGCACGCCCGCACGGCGGCGCTCGTGTCGCCGCGCGCGCCGGCACGAGTCACAATGGCGCGGCATCGTGAATCCTTGCAGGTGGAACCAAGCGGCGCTATACGTGAAGGTCCGCGCACACCGCCGGCAGACCCCTTCCGTGTCGAGGCGTTCGAGGTCGGCAACCAGTCGGGCGAGGCGGAATGAGGATCTCCGCTCGCTCAGAACTGGCCGGCGCGGCACGGTCGATCAACGCCGCAGCAGCCCGTAGCCGACGCGCTCGAGCCAGCGTTGCCGACCATGCCGCTGGAAATGACAACGACATCGGCCGTCCTCGCGTTCAGCCGCGCGCCGCTGCCAGATCCGGCCGCGCCTTGCTGACTTCGTGAACCGCCTGCCGCAGCGAGACGCCGTGCTCGTGGGCGTAGCGCAAGGCGAGCGCGTCGAACGATTCGCCGGTGCGGACCGACAAGCTGATCGGGGCCGGCCCGTCGTTCACCGGCTCGGCGCCGATGCCCGCCAGTCGATACGCCTCGGCGCCCTCGGCGTCCTCCGCCGTCGCGAGGCTGATCGCGTCCCGCAGCATGCGCCCGTTCGACAATGCCGTGACGCGCGCCGCAAATGCTTCTGCCTTCTGCTCGATGTCCGTGTTGGTCCTCTTCGTGTCCTGCATAGTCGTGTCCTCATGTGTCGCGGGCTCGGGTGCGGGTGCCGGGCCGAGTTGCGTCTCTGACTTGAACCAGCCGAACTCCGTGCCGTCCAGTCTCGCGAGGCGCACGAACTCACCCTCGATGGTCTTCACCACGAACGTCTGTTGTCGCTCCTCGTCGGTCAACTCTGGCGTCGCCGTGGCATCGGCCAGGAACGACACGTGTTGGCCGAGTTCCGCGAGATGGACCGGCATCGTCGCGGTCGGTGTCGCGACCACCGCCAAATCGCCCATTGCGCTGAAGCTGTACAGCGTCAGCGCCTGCATGCCTTCGAGGAATGGATGATTGGTGATGGCGGCGGCGAGCAGCGTCGTCCCGATCTTCCGGCCGTCCTTATGCGTGTGGTCCTTCACAAACGACGGCGAAACGAATCGATACGCGCGGTTCTTGATCAGATCGGTCGCTTCGGGCGTCCATTCGACGTCACCCCACAGTTCCTCGCCATCAGCGCGCAACTCGACGCTCTTCAGCCAGCCGGCCGCCTTGCCGTCGCCCGGTTGCTTGGGGTCCATCGACAAGTGGTCGTAGTCGATCGGGAGCTCCGTCGGCGCCGCCGGCGTAACGTGGCGGAAGTTGTGCAACATCTGCGCGAGGTCGTCGCGCGTGATGCTGAACTTCCCGTACCGACTGCTGTGGAACGCGCCGGTCTTCGCAAGCTGAATCCAGCTTCGCGGTTCGTCGGCCGTCGTCGCCAGCGACACCAGCGACGGCAGCGACAACACGACGCGGCTCAGATTCGGTCTCATGCGGTTGTCCTTTCTCGGTCGTCGACGGCCGCGATCAACTCGGTCATGGCCGCCGGCCACTCCAACTGGCGCCGCATGCCCGGCACGCGCAGGCGATCGAGTTCACGAATGCGCGCCTCCATGTCCGCGCGCAAGTTGCCCAACGCATCCGGCGGATCACGAAAGAGCGGACTCGTGCTGAGGGTCGCCAAGCGCCCGGCCAGCCGCCCGTGAATGCGCGTGGCCTGATCCAGCGCACGGAGCTGGGCATCTCGTTCGCGCACATCCTGCGGCGGATGTTCGAGCAGCGTGCAAGTGCGCGCCGATACTTCCGCGGCGACGGCATCGAACATCCGGACCAGCGCCAGAAAGGCAGCGCGGCGACGTTCGGCCGACTCGATTGCAGCCGGCAGCGGCGCCGCCTCCGCGCGCAGAGTCCGCAACCGTTCGGCGATCGGATTTAGGGCGAGAAACGACGCGGCATCACCGCGACGATCCAGCCGCTCCCATTCCCGCTCGGCCGCGTCGATCTGTTTGTTGAACCCTGCCAGCCGCTCGCGCAGCCCCTCCGGATTCGGAATCGCGGCGTCGCGGACCGTGTCGAGCAAGTCGCGCTCCGTGGCCGTGACTGTGGGCGCGCCAAACAGTTTCTTGAGCATCGTCGTCATGCGTGCTCCTCCGGAGCCTGCGCCTGCGCGAGGTAATCGCGCAGGGACTGAACGGGACGGGCGCGGCGATCCACGCCGACCCGCTGCGCCAGTCGGTCCCACAAGTTGACCGCCTCGGTCCACCGCTGAAACGTGTTGCGTACCCGGCCCTTCGGCGTAAACAGCCCGCGCGCGGCCAGGTCGGCGGCGAGCAGCCGCGCCACGGTCTCCGCCTCCGACAACCGACGGACGTACGCAGCCTCCAGTGTCGAAAGGTCGGACGAGCCGCCACGGTCCGCAATGACCGATTCGCGAAACTCCTCCACGGTCTGTCGCAGGACATCGGGGAGTCGGCCTGTTGTCTCGAAAGCGCGTACACCGTGAACCCTTCGCGCCGTGTTGCCAGCGATGAAATGTCCGTTGGCGCACATCTGCGCGTTCGACGCGTGCCGCTCGGTCGCCCCGCAGCGACAAATCGGAGTCGGCGTCTCGGTCGCCGTCTCCGCGCTCATCGTGACGGTCGTCTGGTCCTGCATCAGCGCGTCGTCAGACATGCGCTGCCTCGTGAGCAAATGGAGCGACCGGGTCTTTTCGCAAAGCCCCCTCGCGGGTGGTGCCCGCCGCTGGGGTAGAAGGAGGAACACCCCCAGCCTGCGGCCCGCGTGCACCGCTACCTGTGCTTCGGTCGCGTTCGAGAACAAGAGCCTTCGGATACAGCTGCACGCGAGGCGCAAGCTGTTGTCGCATGCCCGCGTCGAGCGGCATCGTGTACCGGAACTTCGGCAACGTGCGGATGTGCGCCGCGTCGGCGGCGACGTGTTCGCGCAGCCAGGTCAATCGACCGCGTGCGATAGCGACTCGCGACCGTGCGCGGATGAAGAAGGCAACCGTTGAGCCGGATGAGCGATTCGCTGTTCGTCGTGCCGATGAACAACCAGTTCATCGCCGCGTAGATGCCGCCGTGGTGGCCGTGCTCGGGATCGGCGTACGACACGATGAGCCGAAGGCCGGGCGACTGCTGACGCAGCAGCCGGACGGCAATCGAGACGATTCGAGACGTTGGCGTCTGATGCGGGCCGAGCGCCACGCGGCACAACTCGCACACGTCGGACTGCTGAAGGCCGAAGGGCGAGGCAATCTCACTCGACGCGCCGCGGCCGAAGACGACGGCACCGACGAATGCGCCAGCCTCCCATGCACCCACGCAGACCAGCCGGCCGACCGGCATCGTGCGGCTGTAGTGCCACGCCTTCACGGCGAACGACGCCGCCTCCCGCGAACAGAAGTTGAGGCGCAGGCTCATCGCGCATCCTGATGCCACGTGTGGCCGCAGGCGGGGCACGTGGTGTTGTCGGCGAGTTCGTCGAGACGATGCGCGGGCTGCTCGGGCTGGAAGCGTGGCGTTGGCGCATCGCTGCCGAGCAGGTCCGCGAGTTCGACGTTCGAGAACAGCGCCGACAGGTCGATCGCTTGGTCGGCCGCCAGCTCCGCCAGGACGCCGGGGTCCCAACTCAGACCGACCTCGGAGGTGCGGTTGTCCGCCACCGCGAGCGCCCGACCGGCGGGGCTGTCGATGTCCAAGTCGGTCCGCTGCACGACCACCAACTTGGTGCCGTCCGTCTTCACGATCACGGCATCGGTCAGCCCGATGTCGATTGCGGCTTCATGCGTCGTGTTGCCCGCGATGATTCGCCCGTGGCGGTCGACGAGAATACTGCGGCCAGCACCGAAGCAGCGCAGCGACGCCTCGACCATCGCTCGCCCGCGTTCGGTCCCGGTATTCGCGTTGCGGTCATCCGGTCGGAGAGCGGTCAGGGCCCCCGCTTCGGTGCCGACGACGGACATCGCGCCGTCGTCTGCGGAACGGTCGTCTACAGGCTGTTCGCTCACGTCAAAATCACTCATCGAAAACGCTTGAAAAACAGGCCGAAAACTACAGGCTCACAACAGGCTCATGCATCGAGAAACACCCGCAAACATTGGCGTCTTCGCGCGTTTGCGCGCGGCAAAGGACTCGCAATCCTCTGCATCGTCACGACGGCGATCGGTTTAGCGCGACCGTCGCACACGCTCAATCCCGAATGTACGAGTTCACTGCGTTGATCGACGTAATGAGCGGCGCTACCGGCGTCACGGCCGTGTTTCGCCCGTCACTTGCTGCCATCGTGAACGGTCACCCGGCAGACAAATTCAAGAACCATTGCACTGGCGCTCACTCCATTTCTGTTTCTTGGTCAGACCTATAGATCTGAGTTGCAACCAGATTTCTATCTGTCTTGAAATACCGATAGGGGTCACCTCTCTTTCCGTGGCCGAGGCGACCAGCCTGCCCGGCGTTGAGCAGGTTCTTCACGGCGGCCTTCGCGGCGGTCGTCGCGATGATTGGCTCGACGGTGCGGAGCGTCTCCAGGTCGAGCGCGTCCGCTTTGTGCGCCGGCAGTCGGTCGAGCAGTGAGTGTTCTGCTTCCAGTGTGGCCACGGTCCCCCGATCGCCGAGGACGACGTACCCGTGCTCGGTGAGGTCGATGACTAGGTTGTCTGGTGTTTCCGAGAAGCGCGACAGCGCCTGCAATACGCGAACAGTGGGCTTGGTCCTTCCCTCGCCGCGGCGGATGCTCACGATGATGTCGACGGCACCTGAGAAGGCCGAGCCGCCGCGGCCGGATTCGCCTACGTCGCCACCACCCTTTCGTTCATGCCGGGTGACGATGACTGCCAGCCCTTTGGCTGCGGCGTCCTGCAACGGTTCGGCGGCTGCCAACTGATCCCCGTTGCTGTTCTCGCTGTCGCCGCGTAGGCCGGCCCACGTACTGATGGTGTCTACGATGATCACCGTGGCCCCAATGCTTATAGCGAAGTCGGCAGCGAGCGCCATCACCTCGGGCCACGCTCGGTGCTTTACCGCGTGCCAGTGCAGGACGCGAACGTCCGTCTGTTTCATGAGATGTGCTCGCCGGAGCGTTTCCAGAAAGGTCTGCGGGCGTTCTTCAGTGAGCCACACGACCGCGCCCCGCTTGGTGATCCGGTTGAGGAACGGCGCCCCTTGGACAACCGCCCGTGCCAGTTCCGCGGCAAACGTGGTCTTGCCCGACGCCTTCAGCTTGCCGTCGAGTTCCAGCACCACCCCCGGCGCGACAAAGCCGGGAACAATCCAGTCCACTCGTTCGGGCGCCATTTGGGCGATCTCGGCAGCCGAGACGAAGGGGAGTTCGGATTCGCTTTTGGTTGCAACTCGTATCCCAAGAGGGGAACCAGAAATCGAATCCGGTTTGGGGTGGGCGGTCACGATCGCCACCGCCGTGCAGGCGTGCCGTCGTTGTACGAGCGGCGCGATCGATCATCCGGGTTCAGTCGACGCGCGATGTCCTCGATGGCGCCTGTGATGCGGAGCAGGGCGCATGCCTTCAGGTACGAGCACGCCGCGCATTGCGCGGGCGCGATCGTCTGCCTGGAGTCGGGGTCAAGACCGCGGCCGATGCACAACGGCGGGATGATCGGCTGATGTGGTACTGTCGTCACGATTGGCGCCTCCTCTGCGCCATCGCGTCACCGCCGCCCCGCATGCGCGCCACCGCAGCGGGGCGTTCTTCATCTGGGCGGTCTATCGCCCGTGCAGCCTGCTGATGGCGGCCGTGATGTCGGTCGCCGCCGTTCCGTTGGTGAACAGCATCACCGGCCCTCCGCCTTCCAGTCCTCGATCGCGCGGTCAAGGTCTTCACGGGCGATCCGCCGGCGACCGGACGGCATCCGGACGACAGGGAGCTTCCGGCTCTGATGAAGCGGTCGATCGTGTCGACGCTGCAACCGAGTTCGGCGGCGACGCTGTGTAGGTTCAGGAGCTTGGGATTTGCGACGATCTTCGGGTCAGCAGTGGCCATGAGCGGATGCTCACAGCCCACCCGGCGGACAAATTACGGGGTGCTCAGCGGTAGCGGAGGCCTTCGAGGGTTTTCTTATAGGTCTTCACGTTGCGCTCGCCGGCGCCGGCCTTCCACGCGATCAATTCCTGCGTGATGGCGCTCGCCTTTGCTTGCCGCCGCTGGCGGCCATCCGTCTGCTGTAGTCGGGACAGTCCACCGCGGAACAATGTCCGGAGCCGTTCGACTTCGGTTGTCGTCAACGGCCGCTCAAGGAATGTCATGGCGAGTACCTTGAGCTGACCGAGAATTGTTCCGTCATCCGTGATGCGGCTGTCGGCGTCGTGTACCTGGTCGTCGCGGTCGCCTACGATGGCCTTGACCTGTGGTCCGAGCGTGGCAGCGGCATCATCGGACCATTCGTACCAGCGCCCGTGGGGTGGTGGCGTCGAGGGCGTTCGTGGGCGGCCGCGCTTGCGTGGCTTGGCGGGTTCGGATGGCACCGCGGTAGCTTACGAGAAATGCCCGCGGTTGCGTGCAACTGCGGCGTCCTGGTGACGGCAGCCCCGGTTATGGTCGGCTCAGGGCTGCCGAAAGCCTAGAAATGGGGAGGGCTCGTCGTTTTGGTGGATGCTGCCATTCGTTCGTACTGTAGGTATATATACCTACAGTACAAACGAATGGCAGCATCCTCATCCCGGCGAAAAATACAGAAATAAAGTCTTTATTATCAATAGCTTAGAAGATCAATCTTCCGAAAACAGCCCCCTGGTCTAATCTTCAAGCAGAGGCTGTAGGTATACATACCTACAGCCTCTGTTTGATGTGC
The DNA here is from genome assembly GCA_963772955.1 of uncultured Acidobacteriota bacterium. Lineage (GTDB taxonomy): Bacteria > Acidobacteriota > Vicinamibacteria > Vicinamibacterales > UBA2999 > Gp6-AA40. Next base: position 173,855 of record CAVYZF010000007.1, read on the forward strand.
TTGACGTTCCACGCAGGACGCTCTTCTTGCTATAGTAGTTGGTATATATACCTACTACTAATACGCATCAGCTTGACCTGAACTCTTGGAGATTCTAACGGTTAAGAGAGCCAAAGACGTGTTGTGCACGTACAGTTGGTATATATACCTACTGTACAACCACATCTCAGAGTTGATCCAAAGGCAGAGAAAGGCGAAAACACATGGCGCGGCGACGACGAGCCGAGGAGCTGGACCGAACGCTTAACCGCTTCTTCGACCAGCAGCTTCGCCACGTATTCCGTGAATCAGATCTCAAAGTGCTTCTGCAACGACACGCCGATGAATGGCGCCTACCACAGCGTTTGTCCTCGGTGCCCAAGTTCACTGCTTTCATGGCTGAACATGGCGGCCTTCGAAAAGTAAAACTCGAATCCGAACACTACCGAAATGCGACCCGCTACGTTTGGGGCCAATTGCGACCCTTCGAACTAGCTTTATCACTCGGACCGCACGCCTATTTCAGCCATGCGACTGCAATGTTCTTGCGTGGGTTGACGGACCAAATTCCAAAGACGATTTACGTCAACGAAGAACAAACCCCGAAAAACTTCGGCGCCTCTGAACTCACTCAGCAGGGCATTGATCGCGCGTTCGCTGGTAAGCAACGCACATCACGAGCGATCTTCAATCACGATGGCCTTCGTGTCCTTCTTGTGAGCGGGAAGTGGACCTCACGACTTGAGGTCGGGACGGTTGATCTTCCTGATGGAACAACAGGCCCTGCGACCAAAATCGAGAGAACCTTGATCGACATTGCAGTTCGACCGGACTACGCTGGAGGCCCGCAACGGTACTCACTGCGTATCAGAATGCGCGCGACAAGACGTCAATCAATGTACTCGTCGCCACACTCAAGAAGCTCGACTACGCTTACCCGTATCATCAAATGATTGGCTTTTACATGACGCGTGCGGGATACGACTCCGGACAAACGGAGCCTTTGAAACGCCTGGGGCTAGACTTCAAGTTCTATTTGACGTATGGCATGAAGAATCCTGATTTCGATTCTGAGTGGCAGTTATGGATCCCACGCGGGTTTTAGGCGCGCAACTTGTTCCAACACGAAATCAAAATAGAAATCGAAGTCCTTTGCTGGTTCCGTGATCGTCGCCGTCACCGAAGGCCAGTCGCTTTTGTGTAATTCACGATGGTCACCAATCCGAGTCAGAAACGACAGAGGTACATCTTTAGCCTTGAAGATGGCCTGCAGAAGCTCCATGTTCTGAGGCGTCGCAAGGTCGACTCCTGTGCGGGTCAGAATCGTGTGAATGTCATAGAAATCGCGCGCACGCCCGTGGCCATGTGCCTGCATTTCGTATTCGGGCATCTGCTGGCAAAGCGCCCTCAATTTCTCCAACGCAATCATTTCGTGGGAATAGACGTAGACGGTAAACGCATCTAGTTCGCGTTCGAGTTTGCCAGTGACATATTCATGTTTGCTGATCTCAATCTTGAAGACGCGCTCGCTTGCTGAGCCGAGAACCGTCGCATTTCTTCGCATCGCCTCGAGCTCGTTCTTCAGTGCGGTGGCCTTTTCCACAGGTATCAGCTTGAATTCGGCTCTATAGCCACCCCACCGCTCGTCCAGACCAGGGCGTCTGATCTTCGGCTGCGGACCGAACTTCCCGTCAAAAACCAACATTCCGACTGCGTCAAATCGATCGGTGAGAGCACGGAATATTCTTGTGCGAACTTCCTCCAAGTCACTGAAGTCGCCTTCGATGGAGAAGTCGATGTCGAACGATCCGCGGGCGCTGAGTCCGTGAACAAGATCGAGGGCATTGCCGCCCTTTAGGACCAGTCTGTCCATCAGGACGTCGTCCGAAAACATTGCCGTGATTGCGATCTTGCGAATCTCCGTCGCGTTCACTCATACACCTCGTCGGGAGTTTTCTTCGTGAGATTGACACTTGTGCGGAATGAAAATCAACGGCCCGAGGTGACCGTCAGCTTCGGTCGGAAGACATGCCTTAAAGAATTCGGTCGTGCTTCTCGAGATTGTGCCGCGCGCATAGCAACTGGACGTTGGACTCTGTCAACGAAGTTCCGCCCTTCGCCCACGGGAGATCATGGTCGAAGTGGAGTTCATCCGAAGCGCCGCACATTACGCACTTGCCCCCATCGCGCTTCCAGACGGCAAGTTTGATCGCTGTAGGAATGATTCGCCGGCGTGTCGGATTGGCGTTCGGGGGAGTATTGAAGTCTTCGTCTCCCTCAACGGCCACCAGACGAAACTTGAATACCGATCTGTACTCGTCTCGTTCCTGCCATGAATCGACGAGGTGGAAGATTCCGTTGTAAGACCAAATGCCGGTGTGGATCTTCTCGTAAACACGTACTCTTTCTGGTTGGCGGCGGCCAGCTTTCGCTTCTTGTGCGGCCTTATTGAACTTGCCGTTCTGAGTAAGCGAGCCGGAAGGATACCGCTCTGGCTGATCCACAACTTTGGGATTCTCTGAGCTGGTCCCACGCGGCTCATCGTGCCCCTCGTAAATCAGCGTGGTGCCGCCGTCTTCGAGGCGATCCCGATACGGCGCGTTTCGTCGGACAGACATCAGAATGACTGAGTGATTGCCCCCGAGGCCGAAATTCATTCCCTGCTGAAGGCTTGTTCCTTCCCGCCGGCACATCTCGATGTACGGAATGATGTTGTCAGTCAATGAGCGTGACCGGGTCTAAGCCTTGAGCAGCTTCGGCGACACTTCCAAGGACGACGCGCTCCGCGCCACACGCAATCGTTCCGCGAGGTTCGAGGGGAGCTCCACGTACAGGAACTCGATCGCGGTCGGCACGCGCCCACCCTGTCGCTCACGCAGACAGAGGTCATACATGTCTCGTTCGGTCAGCACCACAAGCGATTTCGGACGCTCGGCGAGTAGCAGGAACAGCATGTCCGAGCGCAGCTTCATCACTTTGCCGACCGCGTGCTTGCCGCTCGCTGTTGTCGCTCCACTGGTGGAGATTGTGCCGGCGATTTCTCGGTCGGCGCTCACGGCGTCGAAGTCGAAGACGCCGCCAGAGGTGAGCCTCAATCGCTCACGATGGAACGGCTGCCCAAACTGCTGTGGCAGAAAGTTCAGGCGCACCCAATCCTCGCACTCCAATTGGCAACGCGTGTCAGCCATACGGCGGGATTATCGTCGGATTGCTGAGGCAGGTTGAGGTTGTTCTTCGCGACTGAGCCCGAACTGATCCCGAAGTGATCCCGTTGCGTGCGGTTTAGTGCGTATGATTGCGGTTCTTTGCGGCTGCGGCTGATCATCGCCAAACGCAACGCAGGCAACGAGTTCGCAGGATCTCCCGAAGGAATTTGGGCGATGCTGTGAGGTGATCCGAACCGACTTAAAATCCTGGGACTCGAGAGAGTCGTGCGGGTTCGATTCCCGCCCCCGGCACTAACCAAGGCCTCAGGGCTCAGGAATCAGGAACCAGCGGAGGGAGGGTATCGGGACCGTCTTCGATGTGCACGCTTCGAAGTGGAGGTGGATGACGACGCCCACGTGCGGGTTCTTTAAACGTGAATGTCATCGGCGTGGGACCGCGGATCTGAGAGTGATCTCGCTGCGACATGGCCGGTTCGGCATTGGGGTCGACTCGGGTCGGCACCGGCACGACGAAGCTGATGGCGCCGCCGTCCTGAAACAGCACGATCCGGCCGTCGGGGGCTTCGGTCATATCCCGAATGCGAGTGCCGGTCAAATAGATCGGCTCTGAGAATACGACTCGCTCGCCATCGACTCTCAGGCGGATGATCTGGCCCCTCAAGGAGGCGACGAGCAGATCGCCCTGCCAGGCCGGAACCAAATCACTCTGAATGCTCAGAATGCTCGTCACCGCTACCGACGGCACCCAGGCGAAGATTGGCTTGACGAACCCGGTGTGGTGTCCGTCGCGTGGGTTGAACGGCCAGGTCTGCCTGTCGTAGGCCACACCGTACGTGACGACCGGCCAGCCGTAGTTGGTTCCTTCGACGAGCAGGTTGAGCTCATCGCCGCCAGCGGGGCCATGTTCGGTCAGCCAAAGTCTGCCGTCTGAAGACTTGTAGAGCCCCTGTGCATTCCGATGACCGAGCGTGTAGACCTTCGCCGCGCCGCTCTGCACATCGATTCGAACGGTCTTTCCGGTACTGGTAACCCGGATCCTGGGGCGCGCTGGTCTTGTTGTAAAGCCCATCGAGGGCATGGTCGCCAACCGTGAGCAGCAGCGTGGCGTCGTCGAGTTTGACCATTCGGCCTCCGCTCTGTGACAACTGGATGTCCTCGAGCGGCAGGCACGGGTGCGTCTCGTACAGTGTCCTCCACAGGAGCTGCGCCGTCCCGTCCAGGAAAGCCGCCCGCGGCGACTCGGTCACCGACACACGAATGCCGACACATCGATCTTTGCTCCTCCAATAGTGATGGGAGGCAAAGAGACGGAAGCGATCGTGCAGGTTTTCAACGAGGATGTCGGCCACGCGGAATGGGTCGTTGCTGTAGGTGTTGGCCGGCCGGTCGGCAAGGTAGACATTCCGGTTGAGCGGGATCTCGTAAGGAAGCCGCCGGACCGCGCTGCCACCGGATCTTGTTTCCTCGATGTAGTAGAGACCTCCGTCGCCTGTGGCAACGAGGAACCCGTTTTCGAACACCTCCAAAGCGCCCCCGGGTACCTGCGACGGGACGATGATGCCGCTTTGGACCAGCTTGACTCCCGAGAAAGTCGTCGATCTCGGCAGATTGTCAGCGGGCCACCCGGCGACCGAGACGCGCACCATCACGATGCTGACGGTCAGCAGCGAAGCAAGGAGAATCCGATTCAGAACCGGTGTCACCTCGAGGGACATGGCGGTGAGGACGAACGACGCGCCTGCGGCGGTGATGAGGATGGCGTGCGAGTACCCGATGCCCGAAAGCTCCAGAGCGAGAAAGAGAGCCCCGTAACAAACCGCGACTGCGCATCCGAGCGGCAGCAAACCTAAGGCTCCGCGACGGAACCCCACCCAGGAGATGGCACCAGCCATCAGGAGATGGGAGAGAGCCAAACCGCCGAGGAACAGAGGCCACGTGTAGTGCATCTCCCACATGTGCTCGTGCCTGCGCAGTTCGCTCAGCGTGAACGGGATGCACACCGCACTTAGCAAATGCCAGGAAATCCAGGAAACTACGCTTGCCGGCGTTCGGAGCAACGTTGCAGATCCGCGTATCGAAGACCGGGTAAGGCTTTCGCTCATCTCGCCACGTTCGGAGTCGTGCGTGGGCTGTGGGCAGCAGATCGATTTCGGAGGTACGACACCCAGCTGGCGATATGCAATTGTGGGCCCCGTCCGGGCAGTGAGCTACGAAAGCGCTCTTCTTGGGCGTGATCGTCGATTGTCTCGAATCGGACGCGCCGCAGCAGTCAGATCAAACCCCGATCCCCATCACACTTTTCTCTCCATGCCTGAGGACTTTCTCGCGGCGGCGCCGTGACTGATAAAGCGGCGGCGCTCTTCCTACTTCAGATCGCGATTCAACACGGCGGCCAGGCGGGCACCTGCGAGCGCGACCTGCGCGCGACCCGTGGCGCGGGCGGTGTTGTTGTACGTCGCTGTCAAAGTGAACGGCCCGGAATGAGGGCCAACCGGTGATGCGTAGACGACGGTCTTTGCGAGCTCGAAACCTTCTTTGATCCAGGTCCCCTCGTCGAGGATGGACGCACGCGCCGCGTTCGCCGGCGGAAGGCCTCTCGCAGTGTTCATGGCCGCCTGCACGTCGTCCTGACCGCCGAGCAGGCCGTCCCACACACTGTGCAGCCTGGTCATCTGGCATGGCGGACCGCACGTGATCTTGACGCCGTTGCCGCCATCGTCACCATCCAGATCCGCCTTCGTGATTCGCGCGGCCGAATGCAGTGGCTGATGCACATCCCCGATGATGTGAAGCAACCATGCGAGGTCGTACGACTTCAATGGATCGCCGGCCGATGACTTGAGGACCGACAGGAACAGCGTGATTCGCTCCTGTGCATTGGGCGTGACGACAAGTGGCAGGGGCAGAGACGCCGGTGTGGCGAACGGGATATCGACGAAATGCCAGTACTTGTGACGAAGCGTGTCCGAGAACCCAACATTCTGCGACGAAAGAGGACCGCCCGGAACGTTGCCATCATGGGTCCCGTCGTCGTGGAAGGAAGAGTCGGATTTGATCTGATCGGGCCACGTGGCCGCGATCATGAAGATCGCGAGATTGCGATCGGCGGCCGGCACGCTCGACGGGATCATGGCCAGCCAGCGTTTGAAGAATGGGTTGAGCCTGAGGAGCGCGTCGGCGCGGGCGCGCACGGTTGGATCGAGTTTCTTGTAGGCCACAAAGGCAACGGCCATGTGCCCCTTGTTGTTCCATGCGAAGACGGGGGTCGCATGCAGAACGGTGAGCAGGCAGCATCCAATGACCAGCACGCGACCTTTCACGTCAACACCTCGTCCTCAAAGCTAAACGATTGAGTTGCGACTTTTGAACGCGGTTGGCGCCGCTCGTACGCCGACCCAGTCCCAGAGGCTGACGATGGTCAGTGCAGTCGTGATCCAGATCAGCGACTCGACCTGGTAACGGTAGCGTGACTCCTCTAGGAACGTGAAGGCGCTGCTGATGCCGACGACGTAGGCGATGTTCAGGAGGCAAAGCCCGAGCATTGCGCCCTGCGCTCGCGTCGTAGCGTCGCTTGATTGAGTGAGACGCCATGCGCGAAGCGTCGTCCAGGCCATCACCAGCGGCAGGATTACATAGAGGCCAACGGGCGCGATGGGGAAGCCATGCATCAGGCGGTTGAGAATCGACTCGTAGCGACCGAGCACCTGCCGATGCTGGTAATGCGGCGATCGCTCCGTTCCGGTGTATGGATGCCACTCTGTCGACGCGCTGAAGAAGTGTTCCAATCCGCTGAGCACGGTCGTCGCGTAATCGAGTGGCTCCGTGCGAAGGTAGTACAAGGCGTCGGCGTTGCGCCCGCGATTGGCCTCCAGGATGACCCAGTGATTGAAGTTCGGCGCATGCACCGTTGGCCGATCGAGATCGGTGAGTTGCGACGGCCAGTTTGTGGGCGGCGTGCCGGAAAACACCTGCAGGTATTCTCGTGGCCCGGCGTATGGACTCAGAGCCGCGAACGGGGACAGCCTGCCCTCGTGGACCCACGCCGCCTTCGCCTCCGGCGTGAGGTGCGAGACGGTCACATGCGCGTAGCTTGACGGTCCGTACGTAAAGGCGCTGAACGTCCCGAAGACGATCAGGTTCTTCACGTAGAGCCCGACGACGATCGCCGCCGGCGCAGAAGCAGCCGCGAGGACACGTCGCCGATCGCGAGGTGTGCTGAACCAGAGCCCCAGGCCGAGCATCACGCCGAACCACAGGAGGTGGAATGTGCTCCGGGTGACGCCGATGACAGCGCACACGGCAAAGAACGAGAGCCACAGGCGGAACGACTGGCGAGTCAGCGCGGCGTGAAAGAGCACCACCGACAGACACAGCAGCGCGGCAATCGGCTCCTCGTACAGGTAGAGATGCTCGAAGTAGATCGACTGTGGCAGCAGCGAGAAGGCGATCGCGGCGATGAACGAGACGCGCGCCGAGAGACCAGACGCGCGCGCGAGATAGAAGAGCGAGGTGACCAGCACGAGCCCAAGGAGCCAGAACGTGAGCTGTGCGAGGAATGCGGCATGTGTCCCGGCCAGCTTCAGCAGTATCCCGGTGAACAGGTCCATCCCGGGTGGAAACGCATGGAAGTAATAGATCGTCTGCAGCAGGCGATTCTGTAAGTCGGCAGGATCGCTCAGCCACATCCAGTCGAGGCTGAAGTTGTACTGAAGACCGAGCGAGTAGAGGACCAGGCGACTCGAAACGACTGCGAGCGAGACGACCGCGTATTCACGCCAGCGCCACTGGACCGTCGGCTCCTCCTGCATGCTCTCCGTCGATTGTAGCCGCGCGCTCGATGAAGTCGGTCACCCGCTGCCACGTCTCGACGTCCAGCTCATACAGTGAGGCGATGTATCGCCTCATCCCACTCGGCCACTCGCGGCGGCGTGAGAACGCGTCGAGCGCGTCGCGTTTGAGCTCTTCGTCGCCCAGCGTCTCGGAGTGGATGAGCGCCCGCCACCGCGTGACGAGCGACTGAGCCACGCGGCTCGACGGAGCCGAGTCCAGAATCGCGGCGCAATCGCGGAACAACACACGTCTCGATTCGCTCGCGCGCGGAGGGGCCGGGGCACCCGTTCGCTCGCGCTCGAGTCGCTCCGCTTCCCAACGTTCCCAGAGCGCTTCGCCGATGAACCGCGTCGCCCGTTCGATGTCGAATTCCGCCGCGCGCCGCTTCAGCGCGGTAGGCCAGTGCTCGCGATCCGCCCACGCCTTGATCAGGCCGCTGCGAACCGCGGGCTGGCGGTTCGCAGTATGAACGATCATGAGCCACCGGTCGACGAGCACCTGAGCGACGGCGCCCCTCGGGTCGGAGTCAATCGCCGCGATGATGTCCTTGTAGAGGCCGCGCCACTCGTCAGGCGGCCAGTCCTCGTAGTGATGCTTCCACGCGTCCCAGGCTTCGTCCGAGTAGTACTTCCGCATCACGTCGACGTCCTGCATCTCCATCACTTTGATCACCTCCTGAAGGATCGCGGTCGTGGACGGCGCAGCAGAGGCGACTGCGGCTTCGGCCTCGGTCAAGGCCTGAATCGCGCGGTCGAGCATGCGGCGCTTGTCCTCGAGCACCTCGCGCTGTTGCCGGAACGTCGCGATGAGCGGAAGCGGATCCCGATCGAGCAACGTTCGAATGTGCTTGAGCGGCAGGCCAACCGACTTCAGCGCCACGATCTGCTGCAGTCGTGCGAGATCGCTCGCCTGATACAGGCGATAGCCAGCGACGTTCCGCACCGGTTTCAGAAGGCCGAGGCGGTCGTAATGCCGAAGCGCTTTCACCGTGACGCCCGCGAGGGTTGCGAACTGGTGGACTCGATAGGTCGTGGGCATGTCGATGAAGTGTCAGCCCTTCCCCAGGGGGAGAGTCAATGGGGGGTGTTGGGTTGCTAGGTCGCTGGGTAGAATCCAAACCGGATGTCTGAACACAAATCGGTTTCTTCGGCGAGGTCTGTGGCCCCGGGATGGCGCACTCGGATGGTGGCGCGGTCGCCTCACGAGGTGCATCGCGCAGCCACGCCCCTCGAGCTCTTCTTCGATCTTGTTTTTGTGGTTGCCATCGCCAAGGCGGCAGCCGGGCTCCATCACGCGGTGGCCGAACTGCATGCGGTCGAAGGGCTGATTGGCTATCTGATGGTGTTCTTTGCCATCTGGTGGGCGTGGATGGCATTCACCTGGTTCGCATCCGCCTACGACTGCGACGATGTGCCGTATCGGCTGCTGGTGTTCGTGCAGATTGCCGGTGCCTTGCTGTTGGCCGCGGGCATCACCGCCATGTTCGAAACGCGGATGCCCAACGTCGCGGTCGTGGGTGGCTACGTGGTCATGCGGATCGCGCTCGTCGTGCAGTGGCTTCGCGTCTCGGCATCCGACCTCGAACGCCGCTCGACCGCGCGGCGATACGCGGCCGGCATCGTCGTTCTTCAAACCGCCTGGGTCGGGATGCTCCTCATCCCGCAGTACTGGATGGCGGGATTTCTAGTGCTCGTGGCTCTGGATGTCACCCTTCCCATATGGGCGGAGCGAGCCTCGCCGACGGCGTGGCATCCGCATCACATCGCGGAGCGATACGGGTTGCTGACGCTGATCGTGCTGGGCGAGTCGATTCTGTCTGCGCATGACGCGATCCAATCAGCGCTCACGGCTGGTGCGGCCCTGTCCGAACTGGTGTCGATCATCATCGGTGGGCTGCTCATCGTGTATTCGATGTGGTGGGTGTACTTCGATCGGCCCGTTCACGATCTGCTGACGAATATTCAGAAGGCGTTCTTCTGGGGATACGGCCACTACTTCGTGTTCGCGTCGGCGGCTGCTGTCGGCGCGGGGCTCGCGGTCGCCGTCGATGCTGCGACGCACACGGCGAAGATCGGTCGGGTCGGCGCCGGGATGGCGGTGGCAGTTCCCGTTGCGACGTATCTCCTGTGTCTCTGGGTCCTGCACGATCGGCCCGATTACCGCCATACGCGCGCGTTCGGTCCGATTGCCGCCGTCCTTGTGCTGCTTACGCCATTCACCGGCTATGGCGTGCCACTGACGGGGGCGATCCTTGCCTTACTCGTAGGGTCGAAGTTGGTCATCTATCGACATCACGTTCGCGCCGCACACTGATTGGCCGTGGTCCACGGTCCGCCACTGTCAGCGCGTGAAACCATCCGCCAACTCTGGTGTCCAACGAGTCCACAGGGAGGCGGCGATGGCCCACCAGCATCACGGCGCAGAGAGGGTCGTTCACGGAACGAAACCGCGACCGAACTCCGAGATGAACATCACGCCGCTGATCGACGTCCTGCTGGTCCTGCTGATCATCTTCATGGCCACGCTTCCGCTCAATCAGCGTGGGATCGACGTAGACCTGCCCGCAGACACGACGCCGCCGTCGAGCACGGCGCCTTGGGGCCAGATCGTGGTCGAGTACACCGGCGACCGGCGGGTGTCGATCAACAAACAGGAGGTCGCTCTTCAGGAACTCCCGGATCGTCTCAAAGCGGTGTACGAAAACCGTCGCGACAAGACGATGTTCATCATGGCAGCGGGGAGCCTGCGATACGGGGACATTGTGCATGTCATCGATAGCGCGAAGGGCGCCGGCGTGGATCGCGTGGGAATCGTCACCGAACGGATGCGGGGTAAAATTCAGTAGAGTGACAGAACAGACTTGGAAATTGATTCGTGTCGGACTTGTTGCGCTCGTCGCGGGCGCGTGCTCTTCCGCCGCGTCCGCGCCTCCGCCCTGGGAGGCCGACAACCCGGTCGTGGCAATACCTCAGGCGCCACTTGGGGCCGAGATCGATCTCGCCTCGCTCATGGAGCCGCCGACGCCCGACCGTGTGCGCCTCGGGCGCTGGCTCTTCTTCGACAAACGCCTGTCCGCGGACAACACTGTCGCCTGCGCCACGTGCCATCGCCCCGAGCACGCGTTCTCGGAGCCGACGCCGGTCTCGACTGGCATCGGTGGCCAGAAGGGGCGCAGAAAGGCGCCATCGCTCATCAACCAGGCGGACGCGCTGCTTCCGAACTTCTTCTGGGACGGTCGCGCGGGATCGCTCGAGGATCAGGCACTGGGGCCGATCGGCAATCCGATCGAGATGGGCATGACGGACATGCCGCACGCGCTCGGCGACAAGATTTCGAAGATCGAGGGATACCGGCCGTACTTCAGGACTGCATTCGGCAGCGACGAGATCACGGGTGAACGCATCGCCAAGGCGATTGTCGCCTACGAGCAGACACGCATGAGCGGCAACTCGGCCTGGGACCGCTGGCGATACGATCGCGACGAGAAGGCGGTCTCCGAACGGGTGAAGCAGGGGCACGAGCTGTTCTTCGGAAAAGCGAAGTGCCGCCAGTGTCACGCCGGCAACAACTTCACCGACAACAATTTCCACAACCTTGGCATTGGCTGGGATCCTGTTGCGAAGCAGTTCAGCGACGAGGGCCGATTTGTCGTCACGAAGAACGAAGCCGATCGCGGTGCATTCAAGACGCCAACGCTGCGCGACATCACCAGGCATCCGCCGTATCTGCACGACGGGTCGCAGAGCTCGCTGCGCGAAGTCGTGGAACTCTACAACCGTGGCGGAAACAAGAATCCTTACCTGGACGTCAAGATGGAGCCGCTGCGTCTGACGCCGGCCGAAGTTGACGCGATAGTCGCCTTCCTCGAGTCACTCGAAGGCGAGGGCTATCAGGACAAGGCTCCGGCGGCGTTTCCTCAGTAGATTCTGCTTACTTCAGCGACGCAACCCACGCGGCGAGTGGCTTGCTCTGTCGCTCCTTGAGCGCGACGCAATTCTCGATGCGCTCCACTGCCTGTTGCGCGGCTCGCTGCGACGAGGCGACCGGGTTCTTCTCGAAGAAGGCACGCACTTCGTGCGCACGCGGCGCTGAACAGAACGATCCAGTCGATTCGACGATGGACGGAATGCCCTGGAACTCGCCGAGGCTCTTCACGATCTTCTGCCAGTTCGTTTTAACGAACTCCCAGGTCATCTCCTGACTCCACGGCTCCACCATCATCGTGCCGATGAGCGTGCCAGTGTCCTGCGTGCGCACGGCCGGTGAGAGCGCAAAGTCGAGCGTGCGCTTCGACAGCGCCGTGTCCTTGAACAGCGGGAGCGCGTTGAAGAATCGGTAGTACTCCTCGGGCTGGGCGGCAAGCGTCCCCAGCTTCGCGACGTACTGGTCGTACAGCGCCTGATCGCCATTGAGCGCCGCCACCTTGAGCACCGTTGGTGCAAGCGTTGCGGGCAATGAGTGCGAGTCCTTCAGATACTGCGCCGCCATCTCCCGGGTTCGCTTCTGGACGTCGGCATCGTTTCCGGTGACGCCGACGAGGTAGAGGAGGGTCGCGCGTCGAACCTGTGTGTCGTCGTTGTCCTTCGCGTCTCCTGGCAGGCCCAGCGCCGTGAGTTGGTGGCCGAAGTGGGTGCGAATCCACGCCTGATACCTGGATAGATCGGAAGGCGCCACGAGGTCCTCGCCGACCCCTGCGAGCCTGTCCGCGATCGTCCCAATCACGGTGCTCGCCGTGTCGGTGGCGAATGCGCTCGCGACGTCGAGGTAGACGCCGGCGTCATGACGACCGCCGCGAACCATCCACCATTCGTCACCGAGCAGACGAAGGCGCTCGACGGCGTTCAGTGTGCTCGACGACTGCGCGAGCGAACGCGCGGCCTCCGGCGAGTACTCGGTGAAGTAGTAGCCTCGGCTGTCGCTGTTGGCGAAGACGGCGTCGCCCGCCGTCTTGCTACAGCCAGTCAGTAAGATCGTCTGTTTCGGACGCTCGAGCACCTCGCAGCGAGGCTGACCCGACGCGGTCGTCAGACAAGCGGGCATGGTCCACGTCTGCTCTTCGCGCGGACTTCCCGGCACGCCGATGAAGCGTCCCATCGTCAGATCGACTTCAGTCGTCTTGCCGGCCACGCATCGAGACTGCACCGACAACACCGGCGCCCCGGCTCGATCGACAAAGCTGCGGAGGATTCGATCCACCGGTTTTCCAGTTACCTTCGCGACTTCGTTCCAGAAGTCTTCGCCCGCTGCGTTGGCATACGAGAATCTCTTCAAGTACGACGCGACGCCCTCCCTGAAAGGCTCGGCACCGACGTACGACTCGATCATGCGCAGCACAGCAGCCGTCTTCTCGTAGGCGATCCCATCGAAGACTTCGTTGATCTCCGCCGGCGTTTCGACCTTCATCCGAATCGGGCGCGTCGAGCGCATGGCGTCGATGCCCAACGCTCCCTGCGTATCTGCGGCATCGTCCTGCTCCACGTGCCAGTCGGGACGCCAGGCGGCGACGGGCTTATTGGCCATCCAGGTGGCGAAGCCTTCGTTCAGCCAGATGTCGTCCCACCATTTCATCGTGACGAGGTTGCCGAACCACTGGTGAGCGAGCTCGTGCGAGATGATGACGGCGACGCGTTTGCGAGTCGCAACAGAGGAGTTCGCTGGATCGACCAGCAGCAGGCGCTCGCGGAACGTGATGGCTCCTGCGTTCTCCATGGCACCGGCGGAGAAGTCGGGCACGCCGATGATGTCGAGTTTGCCGAACGGATACTTGATCCCGAAGTACTTGTTGAAATAGGCGAGCTGTTGTTGCGCCGCTTCGAGCGCAAACGCCGTGAGCCCGCGCTTGTCCGGGGTCGAACAGATGCGAATCGGGATGCCGTCCGACGAACCTTCACGACAGACGAAATCGCCGACGAGCATCGCGGCGAGATACGTGGACATCTTTGGCGTCCGTCCGAACTTCAGCGTGTGCTTGCCCGGCTCGGGTCCCGGTGTGTCGGACAGCATCTTGCCGTTGGAGATCGCCGTGTCAGCGGAATCGATCATCAACGAGATGTCGAAGGTGGCCTTGAAGGCGGGCTCGTCGAACGATGGAAACGCGCGACGCGCATCGGTGGCTTCCATCTGCGAGACCGCGTACTTCCGTCCGTTTGCCTTGCTGATGTAAAAGCCGCGCAGCTTGTCGTTGAGGATCCCGTCGTACGTGATCTGGATCGTCGCCTTGCCTTCGGCGATCGACTGCGGGAGGGTGAAGGTGGCAGTCTCGCGCGACTCGTCGAGAGTCACGCGCGCGGTCTGCGTCTTGCCGCCAGACGTGATCGTCACCTCGGAGAAGTTGATCTCCGCCGCGTGCAACGTGACCGTTGTGGATGGTTCCGTCAGGACCACATCGATCGACTCGCGACCGCGGAAGGTTTCCTTGTCGAGGTCGGGTGCGAACCAGAGTGTGTAGTGCTCAGGAACGACGTTGCCGGGAAGGCGCTGCGCGCTGGCCGGGACGGATATGAGGGAAAGAAGAAAAAGGAATCGTGTAATTCTGCCCATCACTTCAAGGTAGCAGAACCCGGGACAGTGGGACGGAGCGTGTGACGAAGCCCAGCCTCGTAGCTCCCGGATTGGCAGTGATCTGGCATCGATCGGGCCACAGGCCAGGCGCGAGGGCTGATTCGCGCCAGATTTGGTCATTGAACGACGTTTTTGGGGTGCTCACCCGGCGCGTTCGTTCGGGTGGATCTGATTGAGGAGGTTTTCCGTGAGCAAATGGTTGTGTGCGCTGACACTGGCGGGGTTATGTGCGGCCTGCGGAGGTTCGAACGCGGATAAGGCAGCGGCCGGAAACACCACGGAGGAGGGCACGTCGCCTGCAGCGGCCGCGGAAGAGGAAGCGAAGCCCGAACTGCCCACCTATCGCGAGGTCACGATTCCCTCGGGCACGACGCTGAGACTGGATCTGAAGTCTGCGGTGTCTTCCGATGCGAGCAAGGTGGAGGACACAGTCCGTGCCTCACTGAGACAGGCAGTGTCGGTGGATGGCAAGGCGGTGCTGCCAGCGGGAACCGAACTGGTGGGAACCGTGACCGACGTTGCGCGCTCCGCACGCGTGAAGGGCCGGGCTCATGTGGCCTATCGATTCAGTTCGCTTCGATACGACAGCGAGCGTTACGACATCGTGACCGCCCAGATCTCACACCAGGCGCGGGCGACGAAGGGCAAGGATGCGACGAAGATTGGTGTCGGCGCTGGTGTCGGCGCGGCAGTCGGTGCTCTTCTTGGTGGCGGCGGTGGTGCGGCGAAGGGTGCAGCCATCGGCGGCGCAGCGGGGACCGGCGCGGTGCTGGCGACACGAGGAGAAGAGGTCCGCCTCGGACCTGGTGCCGACGTGAACACGCGGCTGACGGCGCCGCTGGTTGTTCGCGTGAAGATGTAAGGGGCTAGGATTCAGCCCCGGTCAGGCCGTACTTTTCAATTCGCGAATAGAGCTGCGCGCGAGTCAAGCCCAGGAGCTTGGCCGCGCGCGTTTTGTTATGGCGCGCCTGCGTCAGCGCCTTCACGACCAGCGAGCGCTCGATGTCCTCGAGATTCACGCCACCAGCCGGCAGGTGTGCCGCGTTCTCGTCGTCGCTGCGCGCGGCACGTCGCGGCGTCACGGGCAAGTGCTCGCTGCGAATGAAGCCGCCGTCGGCAAGGATGACGGCGCGCTCGATCGCATTCCTCAGCTCGCGGACGTTGCCCGGCCACTCGTATGTCAGCAGGTGTTCCCTCGCGTCACGCGAGATGCCGGCCGCCGGTCGCCCAACGGTTTCGCCGATCTCCGCGAGGAACGCGTCCGCCAGCTCCAGCACGTCGTCCAGCCGGGCGCGCAGCGGTGGCAATGAAATCTCGAACACGCCGAGCCGGTAGTAGAGATCTTCGCGGAACTCGCCTCGTTGCATGGCGGCATGGAGATCGCGGTTCGTTGCGGCGATCACGCGAATGTCGGCGTGCAGCACTCGCGTGCTTCCGAGGCGCATGAACTCGCGTTCTTCGAGCACACGCAGCAGCTTGGCCTGTACGGTCGGCGCCATCTCGCCCACTTCATCGAGGAAGAGTACGCCGTTGTTGGCCTGTTCAATGCGACCAGGCTTGGTTGCCACTGCACCCGTGAACGCGCCGCGCTCGTGACCGAACAGTTCCGATTCCAGCAGTTGATCGGGAAGCGCAGCGCAGTTGATCGCCACAAAGGGACCGTGGCTCCGACGCGACGCGTGGTGGATGAATCGCGCGACGACTTCCTTGCCGGTGCCGGATTCGCCGGTCAACAAGACCGTCGTCTCTGTATGCGCCACGCGAGCGGCGTGCGCCAGGACGTCCTTCCACTGCTTCGACTGTCCCACCACGCGACGATGACCGCTGCGAGATTCGAGCTCGCGCGTGAGTGTGGCGACCTGGGCCTCGAGTCGCGCGGCCGTTTCGCGCGACTCCGCCTGGCTTCGGGCCGCCGCGGCCAGTTGCTCGTGCGAAAGGGCGAGCGCCAGGTGATCGGCGACCCGGCGAGCGAAATCGACGTCGTCCTCGCTGAAGCGGTCGGTCTGTCGAGAGAGAAAGAAGAGCGACCCGAAGACCTTGCTCCCGAGCGGCATGAGCACGCGAAGCGCGGATCGAACGCCGAAGCGACGGAAGATCGTGCCACGCACGCTGGTCGCCGGCACTTCCGAATCGGCGTCGTGGATGACGTAGGCATCGCGCTGGAGCTGGGCGAGGTCGTCGCCGGTCAGCGGTTGCGCCTCGAAGAGGTCCGCTTCGGCGCTCGCACCGGCCATGGCGTAGATGCGAAATGACGTGCCGTCCGCGCCCCAGGAGGTGATGACCAGCATGTCGTGGGGCAGTCCTCCGCGCACGACCTCCGAGACCTTGTCGAACACACGCCGGATGTCGAGCGCACCGGCCATGGTATGCAGCAGGCCGCGCAGGCTGTCGATCCGTTCGCGACGCAGCTTGTCACGCTCCACGATCGCGTCGTGTTCGAATGCCAGGCCGAGCAGGTCGACGACGCTGTCCATCAGTTTCTGATGGGCGGTGCAAAACGCGCCTTCCTTCGCGGACGTGAGCCAGACCGCGCCATGCACGCGGGCGCCCTGCCGAATCGTGCAGACGATGCGTGAACGTGCGGCTTCGTCGACGGCGTCCACCTGCGTGGCAGGATCGCCGACGAGATGTTTTGTGACTTCGACGTCGCCGGTCTCGCGCGCCGTGTAAAGGACGAACGAGTCGGCGCGATCGAGCCGCAGCACGTGGAGCCGATCGAAGGGAATCGGCGTTCGAAGTGTCCCGGCCAGACCGGCAGCCACTTCGCGAAGACTTGGCGCCTCCGCGACCAGACGCGCAACCGACGTCAGCACGTCCACGGGATCAGCCTGGATCATTTGTGTGAGCGGCCCGTAACACGTCGTGGATCAGCCTGGGGGTTCGGACCCACCAGTATAATCCCACCTATATGCCCGCTTCGGCGCCCGTGCGCGTCGCGCTCGTGGTCGTCGCGCTCGTGGCTGTGGTGGCGGGATATCGCTGGTGGCGCAGCCCCGAGCGGCAGATTAACGCGCTCCTGTCCGACGTGGCCACAGCGCTGAGTCACGAAAGCGCCGAGACGGACCTGCGCGTGCTGAGGGCGATGGCGTCGCTCCAGCCGCACCTGACTCCCGATGTCTCAATCGACATGGCTGGTGGCGCGACTTCGATTCGCGGGCGCCAGGAGGTCATCGCGACGGCGACGCGCGTCCGCGTGGCGAGCTCGATGATGCGGGTGCAGTTCTTCGACCCAGTGATTGCCATCACGGGAGATGCCTCAGGCACGACGCGAGTCACGGTGCAAGTGACGACACGCGACGCGAGCAGCCAGGAGGTCGCGGCCGCCTACACCGTCTCAATGGATCTCGTGGTCGCTGATGGTCGCTGGCAAATCGCCAGCGCGCGCGTCCTTCCGAAACAGGGCTCGACGCTGTGAACACACTCAGTCATGGACTCTCGTGGGTCGATCTACAGTTCCGTGGCCGGCCACAGGTCATTGCAACCGGACTCGTGCAAAGTCACGGCGGCGTTGCCATCGTCGATCCAGGCCCTACGAGTTGCCTCGAGACACTCGAACTTGGCTTGCAGGCGAACGGCATCAGGTGGCCCGACGTTCGTCACATCCTGCTGACGCACATCCATCTCGATCACGCCGGTGCAACGGGGACGATCGTACGAGAGCATCCGCATATCAACGTCCTCGTGCACGAGCGCGGCCTCAAGCACATGGCGGACCCCACGAAATTGATCGACAGCGCCACGCGCATCTATCGCGACCGCATGGACGAACTCTGGGGGGAGTTCGCGGCGGTGCCGACGAAGAATTTGGTGTCGTTGACCGGAGGAGAGCGCATCGAGGCTGGCGGACGTACGTTCGATGTCGCCTACACGCCTGGTCACGCATCGCACCACGTGAGCTACTTCGATTCCTCGAGTGGCGTCGCCTTCGTCGGCGACACCGCCGGCGTGTGCATCAACGGCGGCTTTGTGCTTCCACCGACGCCGCCACCGGACATCGACGTCGAAGTATGGGGTCAGAGCGTGGACAGAATCCTCACGTGGTCGCCGGCAACACTGTTCCTGACGCACTTCGGCCCCGTGACGACCGTGCGGCCTCATCTCGCGTCGCTGCTGGATAACCTGAAGACGACGTCAGGAATCGCGCTCGAGTTGTTGAACGGGCCAGGCACGGACGAGGCGCGAGCGTCGGCCTTCGCTGAACGGGTTCGACACCTGCTTCGGAAGCAGATGACCGAGTCGGAAGTGGCGACCTATGTCGTTGCTGCGGCGTACCAGTACCTGTTCAGCGGCCTCGCGCGCTACTGGAGAAAGAAGGGCGCAGCGACCTAGTTGGCGACTGCCAGCTTGCGCGCGTTGGCCGGCGTCGCGATCTGCTCGTTCGACTTCGGCTCGATCAGCAGGCGGAGCCCGTAGCCCATCGGGGTGCCGGTCGATGTCTTGTGCGGTCCCACGCGATAGATGGCAGACAGGACCTTACCTTCCTGAAGAGCCGCGGGCAGCTCGCCGTCACGAACCGGGCGCTCGACCTGGAAGTGAACCAGACGGTAGAGGGGAATCGAAGCCGGAACCTGGCACTCGACGAATGCATCGACGTCGCTGACGTCCCGCATCACCACCGACACGAACCGCAGGGTGCCGCTCGCATCGCGCCACGTGAGCCGGGCAGGGATGCTGACCTTCTTACGGTCACTGGTTCGCGGCTGGCCGTTCTCTGAAACTCGTCTCGAAGCGATGTTATGGATCACGGGGCCCCCCTCAAAGTCTGCCTGAACCATTACTATCAATGTGCAGGCCCGGGAAATATACGGGGGGATCCAACACCTGAAAAACGTAGTTAAGTTGTTTTGAATGAATGACTAACGTGCGATTGTTAGGGAGTGTCTGGGCAGTACGAAGTGGATATTAGATAGCCAGGCAGCCTGTATACGTGATTACTAGATATCCGCGATCGCCCCTTCGAGACCGAGGCGCCGCATCTTCAAGTACAGTCCGCGTCTGGTCAGTCCAAGCACTCGCGCGGACTCAGAGATGTTGCCTCGCGTGCGATCGAGGGTCGTCGCGATGAGATGCCGCTCCACGGTTTCGACGACGGCCGCCAGGTTGCCCGGCGCGAACGCATCGGCGGGAACGAATGAGGGTGGCTCACCATTGGCTTTCGGCCGTTCCGGCGCCGACAGGTCTGCGGACAGATGTTCCGGTTCAACGGCACCGCCAGGCGAACTCATTGCGACCGCGCGCTGAATCTCGTTCCTCAACTGACGGACGTTGCCGGGCCACCAATATCTGGCGAACAGGTCCAATGTGGTTGAACTGAGATGGACATCCGGCTTGCCGAGGCGCTCGCACGCATCACGCAGGAAAAACGTGCTCAGGTGGGGGACTTCCTCGCGACGTTCCCGTAACGGTGGCACGTGGATGCGGATCACGCTGAGCCGGTAGTAGAGATCCTCACGGAACTTGCCTTCGGAGACCCGCTGCTCGAGGTCGGCGTTGGTGGCGGCGAGCACTCTGACGTCGACCGCCTGTGGCCGCGTCTCGCCGACCGGCATGATCTCGGCCTGTTCGAGGAAACGAAGCAGCTTCGGCTGGATGTCGAGCGGCAAGTCACCGATCTCGTCGAGAAACAGCGTGCCTCCGACCGCGGAGCGGATCAGTCCCTGTTGATCGGTCACGGCGCCCGTGAAGCTTCCGCGGCGATGCCCGAACAACTGACTGTCTGCCAGTTCGCGTGACGTCGTCGTGCAGTTGTAGGGGAGAAACATCGCGGCACTTCGCGGCGAGCCGACGTGAATCGCGCGGGCGACGAGGTCTTTGCCCGTTCCGCTCTCTCCCGTGATGAGCACCGTCAAGTTGTGCCCCTGAAGCCGTTGAATCTGGTCGGCGAGACGATTCATCGCCGGTCCGGCACAGATGAATCCGGGCAACAGCGGCTCGAGGGGACGCTCGTTGTGCTGATCGACGGCCAGGCTCGGACGCTCGCGCGCTCCGCACAGATCGAATCCCTGGCGGGAGATCGCCGTAAACATGCGCAGGCGGCCGGCGACGGCATCGTCGAGGGGCGCGTTCAGCGAGAGCGCGCAGCGGCGCGTGCCATCCTGATCGGTGCCGAGCGCCTCGACGACGAGTGATTTGCCGTCGTGCTCTGCGTGTCCCTGTCGTCCAGCGTGTGCCAGGCTCATCGCGGCGCTGCTATCGCATCCTGCGGCAGCCACGATGCGAACGTCGCCGCCGCCAGACTCCGTGAACACAACGACGGCAGCGCCGTCGGTGATCTCGAGGAGGGCAGCGGCGGTCTCGCGCGCGAGCAGCTCCTTGAAGATCGCCGCATCCACCAATCGCCTGACGATGCCTTCGTCCGCATCTGAGACGGATGCCGTGAAGGTCCTGGCTGGCGGGGCGTTCAGTCGCTCACGGACGCCATCGACCTCCGCAAGATCGCGTTGTGCGCCGAGCAGCGTGAACTCGGCGACCGCCTGGTCCAGATACCGCTCCGCGACCGACGGTGATCCAGCGGCGGCAGACAATCGTCCAAGCGCAAGGTGGCTCAGCGCCGCCTGATACCGCTCGCCGAGCAACTGAAAGATGTTTGCGCTCTGAGCGAAGTCGTGATGAGCAGTCTGCGGGCGCGGCGACTGCTCCCGTATCAGCCCGCGGATACGAAGGTATTCGCCCCAATTGGCCGGCGCCTTCCGTGGATCGAGCCGTCCTTCGCAGGCTTCCAGCCGCTTCTCGGCCTCACGCAGGCGCCCGGTGCCGATCAGCGCTTCACACGCGGCGAGGTCGGCCTGGATCAGATCGCTCTGCGGAACACCCGGCGCCTGCGCCAGGGCGTCGGCCATGCTGACCGCTTCGTCGAACGCCTGACGCCTCGTGGCCAGCTTGACGCCGAGAACTTTCAGCGACCATTCATACCAGCGCATCGTTTGAGTGCCATACGCCCCGTACGCTTCGCTCGCGAGCCGCAGATACTCCTCCGCGCGTTCGTACGAGCCACGCATCAAATGAATCTGCGCGAGCGTATCGAACACGGCGCCGGTGGTTTCGTGGAACTGGACAGTGCTTCGGACTTCGAGCGTGCGGGTGAGCACCTGTTCGGCGCGTTCGAGATCGCCGAGTTGCACAAAGATCTGCCCGAGGGTTGCGAGTGCCACTGCGAGGCCGTGGCCCGATCCGAGCGATTGATGCAGCGCGACACTGCGTTCGGCGAGTGCGAGCGCCTGGTCGTGGCGATGCTGCATCAGCGCCACGTTCGCCTGGTTGTGCACGATCCCCGCGAGCACATCGTCAGCTGGAATCGCCATCGCGAGACGCTCGCCCTGACGGAGTGCGGCGATGGCTTCCTCGCTGCGACCGGCCTGCGCGAGCAGAACGGCGGACAGCGAGTGAACGAGGGCGAGATGCCGACGATCGCCGACGGCATGCAAAGCGGAAGCGGCTTCCGTCAGGTGTTCGCGAACGATGCCCGAATCGCCGACCTGCTTGTAGCAGAGCGCGAGCTCGTAGTGGGCGAGACCGATCGCGCGGGTGTCGTGTGCGAGCTCGGCATGTTTGAGAGCCCGCGTGTGCAGCGCGATCGCGCGTGATTGTTCGCCTCGTGCGAACGCGATGCGCCCGTGCAGCCTCCATGAATTCGAGAGACGCGCATCGGAAATCTGTTCGCGCAGTGTGTCCGGCGGGCGGCCGAGTACCGAGGATGCTTGTGTCAGGTCATCCTGAAGAAGCCATGCCTCGGCCAACACTGCCCGGACGCTCAGCTCGTCGTCGCGGCTGAGCGAGCCGGTCCTCAGCATCCCTTGAAGCAAGGGTGGCACTTCGTTGCCGCGGCCGCGCTCGAGGGCAGCGGCCACGCGTGCAAGGGTCGATGAGAGCTGTGCAACCGCCACGACAGGAGTATACGAAGTATACACACGAAAGGAAGGCTTATAATCGGGGGTCCAATGCCGTTGGCGGCCCATGGCGTCACCCATCAGGGCCGCCGCTCCACAAACGAAGACTCCTGGCTCGTTGATCTCGACCTCGGCCTCCTGGTGGTCGCCGATGGGATGGGCGGTCACAAC
The DNA here is from genome assembly GCA_963772955.1 of uncultured Acidobacteriota bacterium. Lineage (GTDB taxonomy): Bacteria > Acidobacteriota > Vicinamibacteria > Vicinamibacterales > UBA2999 > Gp6-AA40. Next base: position 196,449 of record CAVYZF010000007.1, read on the forward strand.
GCTGGCGAAGTGGCCTCAGCGCTGGCAGTCAAGGTGATACGCGAGGTATTCGAGGGTGGCGGCGGCGATGTCCCGAGCGAGGTTCTGCTGACGCTCGCGGTCCAGAGCGCCAACGAACGCATCCTCTCCGCCGCAGCCGAGCAACCCGCGCATTCCGGAATGGGGACGACTGTCGTGGCGGTCGCGATTGCCGACGACCGCGCGTTCTATGCGAGCGTCGGCGACAGTCGCGTCTACCTGTGGCGCGGGGGACGACTCACGCAACTCACGCGCGACGATTCCTGGCTTGCCGAGACGCTGGACGGGGCAGGCGAGCAGCCACAGGACATCGGCACGCATCCGATGCGTCACGTGCTGACGAAGGTCGTCGGCCTTCGGCCTGAGCTCGAGGCCACGGTCTCAGAGTGCGCCCTTGCCGTTGGCGACGCGCTTCTGTTGTGCAGCGATGGCGTCCATGGCGCCGTTCCGCACGAACTGCTGGCGTCGATGTTGGGTAGTCAGAAGACCGTTGAAGATGTTGCGCAGAACGTTGTGCGATCGGCGATCAGCAGAGGCGCGACCGACAACGTGACCGCCATCGTCGCGCGCATAGGTCGTTAGTTCGCGCCAGCCAACTGTCTCGCCACGCTCTCGAATTGATCGACGTCCCGTCGCTGTAACCGCACGAGCAACGCCCGTCGTCCGGTGCGCCCGAGCGATTGAAAATCGCCAAGTGCCTGCGCCGCCTCCAGCACGCCAAACGAATATGGAGCTCCCGGGATCGCGAGATCGTCGGTCGCGTCGGCCGTCACGATGATGAACACGCCGTTGGGCGCGCCGCCCTTGTGAAGCTGTCCGGTCGAGTGAAGATATCGAGGGCCGTATCCGAGTGACGTTGCCGTTCCAGATCGCGCCGCTATCGCGTGACGAAACGCCTGCAGCGCCTTTTCCCACTTCGGATCGTCCGAGGGCAAGTACGCGAGAACCGCGACGTAATCTCCAGCCTTCACGGCCTGGACGAACGCATCTGCAGGACTACCACCGAGCGCCGCCACGGCAGGCTCTGTCAGCGTCAATCGTGCGCCGTTCGTGCTGCCGTGTGACTCAGGAAACGGAAGCTGGTGCTGTTGCTGGTATTGATCCAGGAGCACGCGCGTCGCGTCCTTTGCCTGCTGCACGTTGGGCTCGTCGAACGGGTTGATATCCAGGAGCAGGCCGGCGGCTGCCGTGGCCACTTCCCAACGCAGGAACTCCGCGCCGAGCGCTGCAAGATCCGGCATCTCGAGCGCCGCGTGCGGCACGTCTACTCCGAGGCCATCGAGCCCAGGTGCTTTCTGTGATCCAACCGATAGCGAGACGACGACGCGATCGGCGCTGAGTGTAAGGTCGGTCGGCTCACCCGTGATCGGCACGACACCCTTGCCCTGCTTGCCCGTGCTCTCGGCCACCAGTTGTTCCACCCAGAGACCGAGCGATTGCAGTTGTGGCGGCACCCAGAGCGTCAGCTTGTCGCGACCTGACAACGCGCCGGCTCCCATGAGGGCACCGAGTGCCAGCCCGGGGTTGCCGGCCGAACGTTCGACTCGACATGCCTGTTCCATCGTGCGCGCGCCTGCGAGCAGGCGTTCGATGTCGAGGCCCATGAGCGCTGCTGGCACCATCCCGAACAATGAAAGCGCCGAGTAGCGACCACCGATGTCCGAGGGGTTGACGAACACGTCCCGAAACCCTTCGCTCATCGCTCGCTTGTGAAGCGCGGTGTCCTGATCGGTAATGGCAATGAAGCGCTTCGCCCAATCGGCGTGTCCTTCTGCGAGCACCCGCCGTTTGGCTTCGTCAGCCATCACGTTCGGCTCGATCGTCGAGCCTGATTTGCTCGCAAGAACGAAGAGCGTGGTTCTCGCGCGGGTCATCGCCGCGCGAACGGCATCGGGATCCACCGAATCGAGCACCTGGAACCGTGGCACTCGATCGGGGGGGCACAGCACTTGTCGCAGCACTTCAGGCGCCAGGCTCGAGCCGCCCATCCCGAGCAGCACGATGTCGGTGAATCCGCTGTGCGCGACCGAGTCTGCGAACGCGCGTATGCGCGGCATCAGCGGCGTGACGAAGTCGAGTACCGCGAGCCAGCCGAGCCGGTTGGCGATGAGTGTTCGAACCGCGGGATCTGCCGTCCAGACGTCCAGTTGACGGGACCAGAGCGCCGATGCGAACTGAGCTGAATCCAGGCGTGCGCATGCGGCGTCGAATGGCTTGGCGAGCGAGCGCGGTGTGATCGTAAAGGGCGGCGACAGTGGCGGCATCAGTTTCGACTTATAACATAATGGTTTAGCAACTCATGGACAGGTGGTTTCTTCGCGTCCTGGTGCCAATCGTGCTGGTCTGCGCCGCGTGCGGTCAGCCCGACGCCGCGCGTACAAGCGAGCCCGAGGAGAGATCGTCCCCGCCGGCAGCGCCCGCCTTGTCCACGAATCCGGCGAACGCAAACGCTCCGCGAATCGTATTCCTCGGCGACAGCCTCACTGCCGGATACGGGTTGGACAAGGACGAATCGGTGCCGTCGCTGATCGAGAGGCGGCTTCAGGACGCGGGATATCCCTACGAAGTCGTCAACGCCGGTGTCTCGGGCGACACATCTGCAGGCGGACTGAGCCGCCTCGACTGGTCTCTCGCGGGCGACGTCAGGATTCTCGTCATCGAGCTCGGGGCGAACGACGGATTACGCGGGCTGCCAGTGACAGAGATGAAGCGCAATCTTACCGAGATCATCACGCGCGCGCAGGCAAAGGGTATCAAGGTGATCCTCACAGGTATGGAAGCACCACCCAACTTCGGAGCGGCCTACACATCCGACTTTCGCGATGTCTACCGCCAGCTGTCGCGCACACACGATGTCACGTTCGTGCCCTTCTATCTCGAAGGCGTTGCCGGAATCGCGAGCCTGAACATTGCCGATGGCATTCATCCCAATGCGGAGGGCTCGCGCATCGTCGAGAAGACGATCTGGTCGGCCCTCGAGCCGCTGCTCGTGAAGCGGACTGCCGGGGGAAAGAACCCCGCACGATGATCGAACTCCGGGGCGTCTCGAAGACCGTTCAGAGCGGCGATCACCCCCTCACGATCCTTCATCCGCTCGACTACGCGATTCAGTCAGGGCAGTTCGTCGCGATCGTCGGACCGTCAGGAAGCGGTAAGTCCACACTGCTTGGATTGCTCGCCGGGCTCGATGCGCCGACGACAGGGCAGATCCTCATCGATGGCGTGGACATCACGACGCTGACGGAGGACGGCCTCGCGCGCCTGCGAGGAGAAAAGATCGGGTTCGTCTTTCAGTTCTTTCACCTCGTGCCGTCGCTCACCGCATTCGAAAACGTCCTCATCCCGATGGAGATTGCCGGACGACGGGACGCGAACGCTCGCGCGCGGCAGTTGGTCGACGAAGTTGGCCTTTCCGATCGCGCACACCACTATCCGTCGCAGTTGTCGGGAGGCGAGCAGCAGCGAATCGCGATCGCTCGCGCCCTCGCCAACGATCCACCGATCGTGCTGGCCGACGAACCGACGGGGAATCTCGACTCGACGACCGGGCGCCACATCATGGAGCTGCTGCTCAATGTGAGGCGGACGCGAACGTCCACCCTGGTACTGGTCACGCACGACGCCGAGCTTGCGTCGCTCGCCGATAGCCGGCTGGTCCTGCGTGACGGCCGGCCGGTGCCGCAGAGTGAGGCGCCCTCTCGCATCGCGCCGGTCGCGAGTGGGGAGACAGCGCGATGAGCTTCGTCATTCGCATGGCGTTGCGGGAGATCAGGGCGTCGTGGCAGCGCCTGTTGTTCTTCTTCATCTGCATCGCGGTTGGCGTGGCCTCCATCGTGGCCATTCGGTCCGTGATCCAGAGCGTGCGTCAGGGGCTGACGCGCGAAGCGCGCGCCATGACTGGCGCAGACGTCGTCGTCAGGAGCGATCGGCCGCTTGGCGAAGAGATTCGCGCGGCCGTTGCGCGCGAGCAGGCGAGCGGGCGCGTGGGCGTCGTCTCTGAGGCCGTCGAGCTCGCGACGATGGTGCGGCCCGCGGGCGTCACGACCACCCGCATGGTTGAACTACGTGCGGTGGAATCGACGTTTCCGCTATATGGGACGATGACGCTGCAAGGGAAGCCTTACTCCCACGAGTTGCTGCGCGATCACGGCGTCCTCGTTCGGCCCGAACTCCTCGCGCAGCTCAATCTGCGGGAGGGCGACGATCTGCTGATCGGGACGCAGGCCTTCCACATCCGCGGTGTGATTCAGAGCGAACCCGGTCGCAACCTCGGGGCGTTCTCTCTGGGCTCGCGGGTCTTCATCGATCTCACGGATCTGCAGTCGACCGGCCTGCTCTCGTTCGGCAGCCGCGCGGCGCATCAGTTGCTGCTGCAGGTCCCGAGCCCTCCGCCGCTGCCCGGACGGAGAGATCCAAGCCTGACGCTGGCCAGTGAGCTCTCAAAGTTATTCGTCAATCAGTTCATCGGCGTGCGCTCCTACCGGCAGAACGAGGGGCGCATGAACCAGAGTCTCACGCGGTCGGAAAACTACCTGAGTCTGGTCGGGCTCGTGGTGCTGATCCTGGGAGGCATCGGCGTTTCGAGTGTGACTCGTGTGTTCGTTCAGCAGAAGGTGAAGAGCATTGCCATCCTCAAGTGCGTGGGCAGCAGCACGCGCCAGGTGCTGGCGATTTACCTGACGCAGGTCATGTTGCTCGGACTGGCTGGCAGCGCGCTCGGCGTCGCGATCGCAGGCGTGGTGTTGCAGGCGCTCCCGATGCTGGTCGGTAATCTCGCGGCGTTGCTGCAGGTTGACTACGGCTTGACCCCCGGTGCCGTTGCGCAGGGATTGGCGGTTGGGGTGCTCGTCTCGCTCCTGTTCTCCGTTGTCCCGCTGCTCGAGGTGCGAAACGTCAAGCCATCACTGCTGCTCCGGCAGGATATCCCTGCGCTGCCACATTTTGATTGGCTGAAGTGGATCGTCGCGACGTCAGTCGGCGCATCGCTCGTCGGCGTCGCGGCGTGGCAGGCAGGCTCGCTGCAGGTGGGTCTGATGCTCTCGGGTGGTTTCGTCGCGCTGACCTTCGTGCTGCATCTGGCGGGCGTCGCGTTGATCCGCGCAGTGCAGCCGCTTCGTTTCTCGCGATCGTTTGCCTTGCGTCAGGCTGTGCTGCACGTGGCCCGCCCGGGTAATCAGACGCGGATCATCCTGCTGGCCGTTGGGCTCGGCACGTTCTTCATCCTTGGTGTCCGGGCCCTGCAGATCAACCTGTTGCAGGACTTCTCGGTGCAGGTCGGTGAGAACGCTCCTGACATGTTCCTCATGGACATCCAGTCCGATCAGCGCGCCGGGCTCACGTCGCTGATCGATCGGGAGAATGGATCCGAGAACGTGCCCAAGCTCATTCCGGTTTTGCGGGCGAGGATCGTCGGTGTTCGCGGGCGCGATGTGAATCTCGAGAGCTACGAAGACGTGCGCGAGCGTGGCGGGCTGTCGCGCGAATTCACCGTCACCTACCGATCGAACCTCGAGGCGAACGAGAAACTGGTCGATGGAAAGTGGTGGGACTCGATGCCCGCTGTCGATCGGCCAGAGGTCTCGATCGAGCAAGCCCTGCGTGATCGCTTCAACATTCAGATCGGCGACGAGATGACGTTCGACGTGCTCGGCCGAGTCGTGTCGGCGCGCGTCACCAGCTTTCGTAACGTGGACTTTCGTGACTTTCGCGCGGGCGGCTTCATGATCGTGTTCCGGCCGGGGCCGTTCGACAACGCACCGCACAGCTACATCGCCGCCGTCCGCGGAGGTGCCGATACCGCTGCTCGTACCCGCCTTCAAGGGCTCATTGTGGCCGGCTATCCCAACATCTCGGTCATCGATCTCCGGGAGGTGCTCGACACGATCAAGACCATCGTCGACAACGTCACGCTCGCGGTGACCGTGGTTGGCGCGCTCGTGCTCCTCAGTGGCAGCCTGATCCTGATCGGCGCTGTCTCGATGACGAAGTTCCGTCGCGTCTACGAAGCGGCGATCCTGAAAACCCTCGGCGCAAGCAGCCGGCTGATCGCCACAATGCTGCTGCTCGAATATGGCGTGCTCGGTGCAATTGCCGGCACGGTGGGAGCGGCGGGCGCCGTGGTTCTGAGTTGGGCAGTAGCCCGGTACGCATTGGATCTGCCGTGGGAGCCCGCGCCGCTGTTGACGATTGGCGGCATCGTGGTGACGGCGATCGCCGTCGCCGCCATCGGTGTCATCTCCAGTTACGACGTCCTGCGACACAAGCCGCTCTCGACGCTCCGCGCGGAGTAGGGGTACAATTCCCTCTTGTTCTAGGCAACAAGAGGCCGCCAGGAGAAGCCACAGCCAATGGACGTCGAGACATACCGGGACGCGCTGCTCAAGAAGCGCGGCGAGCTCCTAGCCGGGTCCGGAGCGAAGCCTCTGCAGTGGACGATGGAGAACAACTCCGGCAGGCAAGGCGACATGGCCGACCAGGCCGCGGGGAACAACGAGGTCCACATTCAGCTCAAGCTCAAACAGACCGACGCCAAGATCCTGCAGGCGATCGAAGGCGCGCTGCGTCGTATCGAGGAAGGATCGTACGGCGTATGCAAGGAGTGCGGTGAAGAGATCGCCGAAGCGCGACTGAACGCCATTCCGTGGACTCGATCCTGCAAGACTTGCAAGGAAAAACAGGGGTAACGCAAGGTGCAGCAGGACGAACTTCGATCGCTGCTGACGGCGATCACCGCCGATCGTGTTGCGCTCATTCAGCGTCACGAGGCTGGTGCTCGCACGGTCAGTCACTACGACTTCAACAACGCCTACCAGTACGTGATCGCGCGCGAGGAGACGCATCTCTCGTGGTTACGTTCCGCGCTCGAGGAACTGGGCGCGCCGATGCCGCCGGCTGCGAGCGAGATTCCGGTCCCGCCCGCGGGGAAGGCCGGTAAGAACGCGGACGCTGCAGCTTACCGCGACATTCTCGATGACGATGCGCGTCATAGTGCGGCGTTCGTGGACCGCTGGCGGCCCAAGGTCGCGACAGTGACGCACGCACGGCATCGCACGATGCTCGGCGTTGTGCTGGGTGAGTCGGTCGAACATCAGCGATTGTTCGAGCAGGCGGCCTCCGGCATGGAAGACGTGATTGGCAGGCGCACGACTGGTGCCGAGCGCGTCGGCGCGGTGCTGCCCGCCCGCTGGCAGGAGTGAGCGATCATCCGGGTCGCGATCGCGCTCGGCAGCAACCTCGGCGAGCGCGAGAACTATCTGCGCGCCGCGCTGGAGGCGTTGCATGCCGTCGTTCAGTCACTGAAGGTATCCAGTTTTTACGACACCGCTCCCGTCGGTGTCGGCGAGCAGCCGATCTTCCTCAACGCGGTCGCTGTCGGAGAGACCTCGCTTTCGGCGCGCGACCTGCTCACGACGCTGCTCGACATCGAAAAGCGATTCGGTCGTGAACGGCCGTTCCCCGGTGCGCCTCGCACGCTCGACCTGGACCTGATCCTCTACGGAGACGACATCATCGACTCGGCGGACCTGGTCGTGCCGCATCCGCGATTCAGGGATCGACGGTTTGTGCTGGAGCCGCTCGCGGAAATCGCCGCCGACTGGAAGGATCCGGTTACTGGGCGAACCGTCAGCGAGTTACTTGCGGTAATCAGTAGCTAGGTGGCTGGGTGGCTAGGTGGGCTGGGTGGCTGGGTAACCGAGTTCTTGACCCAGCTACCCAACAACCCAGTTAGCGAGCTACCTAATGCGCTTTCGCGCTCTTTCTGAAGATTCCGCTCCAGCCTTCTTCGAACAGCGTGTAGACGGCCGGCACGAGCACGAGCGTGACCAACGTTGACGTCAGCAGGCCGCCGATGACGACGCGCGCGAGGGGCGCCTGGAGTTCGCCACCCTCACCAATCCCGATCGCCATCGGGACGAGACCGAGCATCGTCGCGATTGACGTCATCAGAATCGGCCGCAGGCGCGTGCGTCCGCCGAGCTCGACGGCCTCGCGAATGGGCAGGCCATCGCGACGTCTGAGCGTGTTGATGTAGTCAACCAGGAGGATCGCATTGCTGACGACGATCCCGGCCAGCATGATGATGCCGATGTAGGCCTGCATGCTGAAGGACGAGCCGGTGAGCAGCAGGCTGAGGACCACGCCGATGCCCGCGACGGGCACCGAGAACATGATGATGAACGGATCGCGCAGCGACTCGTACTGCGATGCCATCACCGCATAGACGAGCAGCACGGCGAGGATCAACACCATCTGCAACTGCTGGAACGATCGTGCCTGCTCCTCGACCTCGGATCCGAATCCAACGGCAAAGTCCGGCGGGACGCGAACCTGGCCGATGCGACCCTCGACCGCCTTGACCGCCTCGCTGATCGGAATCTCGGTCTCCGCGTTCACGCGCGTGACGCGCTCCATGTTCTTCCGATCGATCTGCACCGGGCCGGCTTCGCGGCTGACCGCGAGCACGTTCTTGGCAGGCACTACCTGGCCGCTCGGTGTACTGAGGAGCACGTCGCCCACATCCGAGATCTCCTGGCGATCGGCCTCACGCAGACGCACGACGACCGGGTATTCGTTGCCACGCTCGCGATATTGAGCGGCATTCGTACCGGCGACGTTCGTCTGAATCGTGCTCGCGACGCTGCCCACCGACATCCCGAGCATCGCGGCCTTCGGTCGATCGACGCGCACGGCGATCTCGGGACGGCCTTCTTCGCGCCCAACTTGGACGTCCGCGATTCCCGGCGTGTCTTCCATGACGGTGCGCACGTCCTGCGCGACGCGCCGGGCATCGTCGAGGTCATGGCCACGGATTTCAACCTGTAGGCGGCTCGAGCCACCCTGGTTGTTGTTGCCGCCGCCGCTCAGGAACCGCATGATCTGGTTGTTGCCGCCGGCCGGGTTGGCGCGAACTGCGACGCCAGGCAGACCCTGCAATTCGCGGCGGAGCGCGATCGCGATTTCTTCGTTGGTACGCGTCCGCTGATCGCGCGGGACGAGCATCACGCGAATCTGTCCACGGTGTGTGCTCCCGCCGCCGCCACCACCACCACCACCACCGTTCCAGTTGTTACCGCCGCCGCCGCCGTTGGTGATGATGGTTACGGCTTCAGGTACACGCTCGCGAACCATGTCCTCCAGGCGGAGCAGCGCCTCTTCGGTGCGCTCGACGCGGGTCCCGACTGCAAGTTCGGCGTTGACGTTGACCTCGCCTTCGTCGGTCTGCGGCATCAACTCGATGGGGACCATCGGGTAGATCACCACGGCCGCCACGACCAGGGCCGCGGCTGCGGCGATGACGCTCGGGCGGTGATTGAGCGCCATGTGAATCGCCTTGCGATACTGCTCGTCCATGGCTTCGAGGAACCGTTCGCTGAGGCGATAAAGCCGCGCCATGATGCCGGTCGCCTGCGCCTCTTCGTCGGGCGTCTTCAACCAGCGCGAGCAGAGCACGGGCACGATGGTCACGGCGACGAACAGCGACATAGCCAGCGAGAACATCACGACGACCGACAGCTGCGTGAACATGATGCTCGCCGTTCCGGACAGGAACAGAAGCGGGATGAACACGGCGATGTGGGTGAGTGTCGACGCCAGGATCGCGGACCAGACTTCCTCGCTGCCTTCGATAGCGGCGGTCATCTTGTCCTTGCCCATGTGCAGATGGCGATGCGTGTTTTCGAGCACGACGATCGCCGCGTCGACGATCATGCCGATGCCCAGCGCCAGACCCCCGAATGTCATCGTGTTCAGCGTGAAGCCGCCGAAGTAGAGCAGTGCGAAGGTTCCGATGACCGACACCGGAATCGACGTGCAGACGATCAGTGTCGATCGCAGGTCGCGCAGGAACGCGAAGATGATCAGCACCACGAGGATGCCGCCGACGACGGCGTGCTCCTGCACGTTGTTGATGGCGCGCTGAATGAACACCGAGTTGTCCTGCGTGACGATCAGCTTGACGCCGGGCACTTCCTTGTTCACGCGCTCGACTTCCGCGCGAACCAGGTTGGCGACTGCGACGGTGTTCTTGCCCGACTGCTTCTGCACCTGCAACTGGATGCCCGGCTTGCCGTTGATGCGCATGAACGAACGGCGCTGTTCGGTCGTGTCCGACACGTCGGCGATGTCCCGCAGATACACGGGCACGTTCTGACGCGTCATGACGACCATGTTCTTGATGTCTTCGATGCTCTGGAACTGCCCCTGGCTGCGGACGAGGAAGGTGGCGTCGCCCTGGTAAATCTCTCCGAGTGGCGTGTTCTGATTCTCCGAGCGGAGCGAGGCGACGACCTGGCTCACCGAGAGGTTGAGCGCGGTGATCTTTTCCTTGGAGAGGTCAACGTGAATCTCGCGACGGACGCCGCCGTTGACAGTCACGGCGGCAACGCCGTCCACGCGCTCGAAGCGCGGGGCGATCTCGTTTTGCGCGACTTCGCGGAGCGTCACTGGGTCGTACTCGCCTTCGATGCCGATCTGCAACACGGGGAGCTGGTTCGAGTCGAACTTGAAAATCGTTGGCGGATCGGCGTCCTCGGGCAGGCGATTGCGCATGCGGTCCACGCGGGTGCGCACTTCGTCCGCGGCCTCCGACAGATCGGATCCCCACTCGAAGTTCAGCCTGATCTGGCTGTTGCCTTCAGAGGAACTCGACTCAACGCGCGTGATACCGGGAACGGCGCTGACACCCTGTTCCATCGGCCGCGTGATCAGTTCCTCGATTTCGAGAGGACCGACGCCCGCATAGCTGGTGCGGACGTTGAGGGTCGGCTGCTCGAACTCCGGCATGAGATCGACCGGGAGGCGCGAGAGCGAGATCGCACCGAGGAGGGTGATGACCGCACTGATCATGAACATCGTGACCGGGCGGTGAATCGCGAGACGAGGGATACTCATATCAGCACTCTGTCATGACCTGACGTGACAAGACTACGGCGCCCGATCGAGCGCCACCGCTGCCGCCCTGCTCCGGTTATCACCGGCCGTTCACTGACTGACGCCACCCGACGGCTGGGTCGTCCCATTGCCACCGCGACGTCCGCTGCCGTCGCCACCGGAGCGGCGACCCTCGCGACCTTCACGGCTTCCCCCGCCACCGCTGCCGTCTCCGCGGCGACCACTGTCTCCTTCGCGGCCGGCGTACGCGTCGCTGCCGGTCGAATCATCTTTGCGCGGCTGCCCACCTTGAGCTGAAGGCGAGCCGCTCTGTGCTTGAGGGCCATTCCCGCCAGCCGGTGGTGCATCGCCGCGCGCACCACCGCGCGAGCCCGCTCCACCTGACTCAGGTGCCGCATTCGCCTCGCCGCCGCGTCGACCGCGACCATTCCCGCCGGCGCGGCCGCCCGGTAAGGCGACACGATCGCCATCGCGCAATGCTCCGGCTCCGGTCGAGATCACTTCGTCTCCCTCCACAAGGCCGGCAAGGATCTCGACCACCAGACCCTGTTCAGACCCGACCTGCACGGTCTTGAAAACCGCCGTGTCGTTCTGCAACTGGAAGACGCCGCGCCGACCGCCCAAATCGACCACTGCACTTGACGGAAGCACGAGGGCCTCCTTCTTTGTCTGTGTGGTGATCCCGACACGGGCATACATCCCTGGCTTCAGCCGGTATGTGGGATTCGCAATCTCGATCTCGATCGGCGCCGTGCGCGTGGCTGGATCGAGAACAGGGGAGACGCGCGCGATGCGTCCCATAAACGTCTCCCCGGGAAACGCGTCCACCTGCACGCGAGTCGCGTTGCCGTTTTCGAGTTCCTTGAGATCTTTCTCGACGACGTTGGCCACGAGCCGGACGCGCGTGATGTCCACGACATCAGCGACCGGAGTCTGCTGCGACACGAACGCGCCAGGATCAACGTTGCGCTTGGAGACGAAGCCGTTCACTGGCGAGGTAATCACGGTGTTCGCCAGGTTGATGCGCAGCTCGTCGAGGCGCGCCTTCGACTGCGCGTTCTGCGCGCGTGCGAGATCGATCTGTGCCAGGGCGGCCTGATAGCGCGCTTCGTTGTCGTCGAGTGTCTGTTTGGGGAGCAGTTGACGCTCGAAGAGGCTGCGCGAGCGTTCGACGCTGGTCTCGGCGAGCTGCAGGTCTGCTTCGCGCTGGCGAATCGTCGCGAGGGAGACCTGCTGTGCCGCTTCGGCTTGCTTCACCTGCTCGACGATCTCGAAGTCCTCGATCTTCGCGATCCGCTCGCCGCGATTCACTCGATCGCCGAGTCGAACCGACAACTCCTGAAGGCGTCCGGCTGCGCGAGGCACCACCGACACGGTCGCGTCGCCAATGAGATTGCCGACGACGGTGATCTCCTCGGCGAGCGACGTTCGCGACGCCTTGGCCAATTCAACGGTCATCGGACCGCGGCCGCCACCTCCTCGGAATCCGCCCCCGCCGCCACCTGGGAACCCACCGCCGCCGCCTGGGAAGCCGGCGCCGCCGCCGCGCCTGCCACCTGCCGCACCTCCAGCCTGAGCCGTGCCGTCGCCCGGCTGAGATCTGCGGGACACGCCGAGGTAATAGGACGAGCCGGCGAGTGCAACCGCGGCGACCGCAACGATGAGGGCTTTTTTCATGAGAGGGACACGAACCCGCTTTCTTGAACCAAAAGCTTAGTTGCCACCGAAGTTGCCGCCGGCGCCACCCGCGTTCGCACGCGGCGCCGTTGTGTTGCCGGGCTGGATGTTGGTGATGCCCACGGTGCCCGCCGACGGAATTTCCTGCACGCGCTCGAACTCGACCTGCGCGCGTCGATAGTCGAGCAGGGCGCGCAGTTCTGCGTTCTGCGCGTCTCGCAGATCGCGCTGCGCCTGCACCACGAAGAAGTTCGTCGAGAGTCCCACCTCGAACCGGCTTTGCTCGGCGGAGAGACGGAGATCGGCAAGCTCTTTCGCCGCGGTGGCTGCCTCCAGCCGCTCGCGGTTGGAGTCCACGAGCAACGCCGCGTTGCTGACCTCAGTCGCGATCTGCAGTTCGAGTTGCCGGCTTTGCGCAATCGTCTGACGCTGCTGCAATCGCGCACGTGCTGTCGCTGCTTCCGCAGGGCTCGTGCCGAGCGGATAGCTGAAATTGAGCTGGAAGTTCCAGCTCGGCGCACGCCCGTCGGTGAGCAGGCCCAACGCGTCGCTGAATCCGCTCGGGATGATCTGTGTCGGTGCGGAACCGAGTGCCGCGCCCGCAGGCCGCACGAATTGCGTGCCGCCGATTCCCGCGAGACCGTACGACGCGGTCAGGTCGAGGGCGGGCAACTGCGCGTCGCTCAAACTCCTGATCGACACGTCGTTCGACTGCACCTGTTTCTTGGACTGCTCGAGGTCGGTGCGCGAGCTCAGTGCACGTCGCACCGCCGCAGCGACGTCGATCGTTTCTGTCGAATACGTCGGACGATCGACCGGTTCTAAGCTGGCCGTCCAGTACGGATCTTCGGTGCCGTTGACGATGAGCCGCTTGAGCGCGAGTTCAGCGGTACCGTGCGTGGCTCGCGCCTGCGCAAGCGTCTGCCGGCGGGTGGCCTGCTCGGCCTCGGCCTGCGTGACGTCGAGCGGCGCCAGTGTGCCGACCTCGACGCGCGCGCGGTTGTCTTCGACGAGCTTGCTCGCAAGCTGCAGCGAGTTCTGCGCCACTTCCTCGGCCTGAATCGCGAAGACGAGATCCCAGTAGGCGTTGCGAACGTTCGCCACCGTGCGAACGACCGTGGCTCGCAACTGCGTCTCTGACATCTCCTGGTTGATCTTCGTGATTTTCAGCTGCGTGCGAACCGCGTCGGTGCGGAAGCTACGCAGCAGCGGCTGACTGAATGCCACCAACAGGTTCGAGTTGAGAACGGGATTGCGCGTGGCGAAGAGGTCCGACTGCTCCTGGCGGTTGTTGTTGAACGCGACCGCAAAGCTGCCTCCGCCCCATTTGAGGTTCTGTTGCACGCCATTGTTGGCCGTCATCGTGCCCGTGGTGAGGATGTCACCGCCGGCTGTCTGGCTGCGCGTGAACGTCGTCTGGTTGCGCGTGCCGAACGTGGAGATCAAGTTCGGGTGAAATGTCGCATCGAGGCCGGCAAGCGAGAAGTCGTACGTTTGCGGCGTCAGCCGTTCGACGGCCAGGTCGAGGTTGCGATCCAGCGCTCGTTCGACTGCGGCGTCGAGCGTCAACTCGGTTCGCACTCCAGGAGGCGGGGGAGGGACGGTTGGCCGCGTCTGTTCCCCGACTTCCGAGGCGCCAGCCGCTCTCGCTTCAGCGAACTTCTGCGCGGCTTCCCTGGCGATTTGGTCCACGCGAGCCGATTCTGACGTCGTCTGAGCAGCGATGGGAGTGCCCATCACTGCGACGGTCAGGATTGTCAAAAGGGCACACGAAGTCTTCATGGTCTTTTGTAAAACCTGTTAAGTCCTGTTAACTGGGGATATTCGATCGACGCTATTTGCTGCGCTCGTCCTGCCCCGCGCGTTCACGCTCGGCAGCCTGATGCAGCGCGGTAAATTTGGCCCACTGATCGGTAGTCAGCGCCCGCCTCATCCGGAGCAGCATCATCGTTCGCGATTTGTTCAACTCTGCGCGGGCGATCTCGACGCGCCCGACCTGCTCCATGACGGCGCCGTCGTCGCCCCTCTCCACGAGCCGCTCGAATTCAGTTTCGGCCTGATCCAGGGCTTTTTTCTGGACCCGGAGGGTTGGCACGGCGGCCTGGAAGACGTCCTCGAGCCGGCGGCTCTGCTCGAGAGTCAGTCCAAGTTCCCTCTTGTAGAGGTCCGATTGCCACCACTTGAACCCCTGTGCCGCGGCCGGAGCGGCGAGGAACAGCAGCGCAGCAATCAGCACGGTTCCCCGCCCGAGCCGGACAATGGAATTCATGGCTAAGTTGTGTTACGACCGCTTCAGAAAGCGCGTTTACGGTCGCAGACGCAATTCCCTAGCGTAGCATGGTTTAGAGCGAGATTTGATGGCTTTCAGGTGACGTTTGCCACGGCCTCGAGCCGCCGAATCACGGCCTCTACGAGGTTATCGGGGGTTGACGCCCCGGACGTAAGTCCTACGGCAATCTGACCCGTCGGCAGCCACCCCCGGCTCGTGACCTCCTGCTTGCCCTGTACAGGCTTGTGACGAATCTCCTCGCCGGACGCCAGACCGTGCGGATCGGCGATGTGGTAGGTCGGTATCCGCTCAGCGCAGATCCGGGCCAGATTGCAGGTGTTGCTGCTGTTGTAGCCCCCAAGGACGATCATCAGATCGAGCCGCCGCTCGCCAAGCAACTGCAGAATGGCATCCTGCCTGTCCTGCGTCGCGCTACAGATCGTGTCGAAGGCGCGGAATCGTTGGGGAAGGCCAGCCTCACCGTACTTCTCGGCCATCGCCTGTCTGAACATCTCGCCGATCTCGAGCGACTCCGAACTGAGCATCGTCGTCTGGTTGGCGCAGCCGACGCGCTCGAGATGCAGGTCAGGATCGAAACCGGGTGAGATGGCGTTCTCGAATGTCTCGAGAAACGCGGACCGATCGCCACCCATCCGGATGTAGTCGCAGACGGTCGTTGCTTCGCTCCGATCGAGGACAACGAGGAAGTGACCATGCCCCGATTGATGGGCCTGCGATGCGGTTGCGCGCGTTTCTTCGTGCCGGTATTTCCCGTGGATGATCGATGTGAAGCCGTCGGCCGAATACCGCTTCACGTTCTTCCACACGTTCAGCACTGAGCCGCACGTCGTGTCGACCAGTGTGCATCCGCGGTCCACGAGCGACTCGAGCAGTTCGACCGTGATCCCGAACGCCGGCAGGATCACGACATCGTTCGGCGTCAGCGCGTCGAACGATTCACCCGGGTCGCTGAGGAAGCGGATCCCCTGGGCGCGAATCTGCTCGTTGACGTGGGGATTGTGGATGATCTCACCGGTCAGAAACACCGTGCGATCGGGGAAGCGCTTTCGCGTCTGGTAGGCGTAATCGACCGCGCGATCGACTCCGTAGCAGAAGCCGAACTCGCGCGCGAGATACAAGCTCAATCGACCGGACTCGAATCGATAGTCGGACGCTTTGACCGCGGCGACGAGATCGCTGTGATAGCTCTCGGCGAGCACGTCCGCGACTTCGTGCTTGAGGTTGAGCCCTTTTCGAAAGATGAGGGGACTCTGCGTCATCGCCGGGTCACGGCGCGGGCGTCGGTCAGCGAGCGTCCCACGCGCGAGGCGTCATGGCGTCCAGCGGTCTTAGTGCGGCTGGACCGACACCGACGGCAGCAATTTCCACCTGGCCGAGGAATTCGTCATCGGATGACGCACGAGCCTGCGTGTTTGTGGCGAGGGCACCCTGCGTCCGCTGGACCGGTTTCACCTGACGGCTGCCGGGAAACTCGTGCGCGAGATGTTCGGCCAGCAGTCCCACGAGGAACGACGCCGCAACGGCTGCGGCCACAGTGGCCCAGCGCGCAGGGCGAATCCGACGCGGCGCCGCTTCGTGGGTGTAGCCGGCGGGAAACGCGATCACCCGAGCGGGGCGACCATCCTGATCGACGCGCTGCAGGATGCGGGCACGCTGACGCGCGAGGCGCTCCGCGGGAAAGGCCTCGTCTGCATCTTCGGTCGCGGCCATGTCGATGTCATCGAGCGTGCCGGCGAGGTTCGATCGCCGCTGTTCGCACGTTGCGCAGTCTTGCAGATGCGCGCGGTCGGACGACGTGACGTCGAGGTCGAAGCAGATTTCTACGAGCCGATCGTCAGAGAGATGCGGATGGCTCATACCGCCGACCTCGTCGGCGCCGCTCGTTCTTCCGCTGCCTGATCGCCGGAATCCGAGACCTTTGCCGCCGGTTTCGCCACGCGTTCGGAGGCGAGCAGCTTCCGAAGCTTTCGCACGGCGCGAAACAAGTGAACTCTGACCGTCGCCTCGCTCAACCCGAGCGCCTGGCTCACTTCACTCGTGGTCTGGTCCGCCACGTGGCACATCGTGAAAACGGCACGCTGACGATCCGGGAGCTTCTCGATCGCCTGGGAGATGTGACCGGCGCGCTCACTCGAGATCACGCGATCTTCCGGGCTCGGCTGAATGGCGGGCGGATCGGCGGGCGCGGATTCAGCGGGCGACGACATCGGCAGCACCCAGCGCATTCGGCGCGCGCGCGCCTTGCGGAGGTCGAGGCACCCATTGACGAGGATGCGGGTGAACCACACCTCGAAGGGGTATTCCTCTCGATAGCTCGCTATGTGGGTGAACACTTTGACGAATGCGTCTTGTACCGCCTCATCGGCATCGTGCGCGTCGCGAAGGTAGCTGTAGGCGATTCGCACCGCGCGCCGCTGATGGTGCGCCACGAGATCGGCAAACTGCTCCCTCGCGCGATCGCGCTCTCCGGCCAGCACCAGTGCCTTGAGGCGTGCCGCCAGCGCGGAATCCCGTGAGGGAGCCGGCGTGGCGTCCTGACTCGTGGCGCTTGTCTGCTTCGCACGTCGAGGAGGTCTTCTCATGTGGATTACGGCAGTCAAGCCCGCGTGTTTACCACTTTTGAGGTAGCGTGTTCGTCAGGTACCACTATACCTCCAAACCCCTCGCCAGGTTGAGACGGCGCGCGCAGTTTTTGCCGTTCAGTTGACTTGCCTCTGACTGGACCGATACGATGCAGTTTTCCAGTTACTTAGAGAGAGGCGGAATGACGATTCAGGTTGAGAGGGCGCACGGGCTCGAGGCATTGGGGATTGTCAGGTCGGGGCGCGTCCACTGGAACCTGGGCACGGCTGCACTATACGAGGAAGCCCTCCGTCGGTCTGAGGGCAATCTCGCCGCCGAAGGGCCCCTGGTCTGCAAGACCGGTCAGCACACCGGGCGTTCGCCAAACGACAAGTTCGTGGTGAAAGAGCCGATTAGCGACAAGCATGTGCACTGGGGCACCGTCAATCGTCCGGTTGACGAGGCCAAGTTCGATCTGCTCCACAAGGACATGATGTCGCACCTCCAGGACAAGGAGTTGTACGTCCTGGATGCATGGGCCGGCACCGATCCGGGGTATCGCCTGCCGATCCGCGTCGTCAACGAGTTCGCCTGGCACAATCTGTTTGCGCGCAACATGTTTCTGCCGGAGGACGATCCGCAGAAGCGCACCGCGCACCGGCCGGAGTTCACCGTCATCGACGCACCGCATTTCAAGGCCGATCCCGCAAGACACGGCACGCGCTCCGAAGTGTTCATCTTCGTGAACTTCGGCAAGAAGCTCGTGCTCATCGGCGGCACCCACTACGCCGGCGAGATCAAGAAGTCGATTTTCACGATTCTCAACTACACATTGCCGCTGCAGGGTGTGCTCTCGATGCACTGCTCGGCCAACATCGGCGCTGCGGGCGACACCGCGCTCTTCTTCGGACTCTCCGGCACGGGCAAGACGACGCTCTCGAGCGATCCGGAGCGGCGCCTGATCGGCGACGACGAGCACGGCTGGAGCGACACGGGCGTCTTCAACTTCGAAGGCGGCTGCTACGCGAAGGTCATCAAGCTGTCCCAGGAGGCCGAGCCGCAGATCTACGCGACGACTCGCCGTTTTGGAACCATCCTCGAGAATGTCGTGATCGATCCGGATACGCGTGCGCTCAATCTCGACGACGCGTCGATGACGGAAAACACGCGCGCGTCGTACCCGATCGACTTCATCGACAACGCCGAGATGTCGGGACGCGGCGGTCACCCGAAGAACGTGGTCATGTTGACGGCCGACGCGTACGGCGTATTGCCTCCGATCGCGCGGCTTTCGGCCGACGCGGCGATGTATCACTTCCTGTCGGGATACACGGCGCGCGTCGCGGGCACCGAAAAGGGCGTGACCGAGCCGAAAGCGGCCTTCAGCACCTGCTTCGGAGCGCCGTTCCTGCCGCTCAACCCCAACGTCTACGCGCGCATGCTGGGCGAGAAGATCGCCAAGCACGGTGCACGCGTGTGGCTCGTGAACACGGGGTGGACCGGCGGTCCGTATGGCGTCGGCAAGCGCATGAAGATCGCGTACACGCGTGCGATGATCACGGCGGCGTTGACCGGACAGCTGGACAACGTGAAGTTCCAGAAGCATCCGATCTTCAATCTCGACATGCCGACGACGTGCCCCGGTGTGCCCGAATCGGTGCTCGACCCGCGCAGCACGTGGCCCGACGCCGCGCAGTACGACGAACAAGCGAGGAAGCTGGCGAAGATGTTCGTCGATAACTTCGTCACCTTCGAGAAGGACGTGCCTTCGTCGGTGAAGAGCGCCGGTCCGACACTCTAGAGTTTCCGGCGTTGAGCGACTGGGAAGCCGTCATCGGCCTCGAAGTCCACGCACAGCTGCAGACGCGCACGAAGATCTTCTGCGGCTGCAGCACCCAGTTTGGCGCACCTCCCAACTCCCAGGTCTGTCCAGTGTGCCTGGGATTGCCGGGCGCGTTACCCGTTCTCAATCGACAGGCCGTCGACTTTGCGATCAAGGCCGCGCTCGCGTGCGGCTGCGCGGTCCAGTCGCGCTCGGTCTTCGCGCGGAAGAACTACTTCTACCCCGACCTGCCGAAGGGCTATCAGATCTCCCAGTACGAATTGCCGCTCGCGCTTGGCGGCGGGCTCGACATCACGGTCGATGGCCAGACGAAGCACGTGGGGCTGACGCGCATCCATATGGAGGAGGACGCGGGGAAGTCGCTCCACGAAGGCTTTCCTGATTCAGACCGCCGCACGTACGTCGACTACAACCGAAGCGGTGTCCCGCTCATCGAGATCGTCAGTGAGCCCGACATGCGATCGGCAGGGGAGGCCGCCGAATTCTTCTCGCGACTCCGAAGCATCCTTGTGTGGCTGGGAGTCAGCGACGGCAACATGGAGGAGGGAAGCCTTCGCTGTGACGCGAACGTCTCGATCCGTCCTCGTGGACAGACGAAGCTCGGAACGAAGGCCGAGGTCAAGAACGTCAACTCGTTTCGCTATCTCGAGAAGGCGCTCGAGTACGAGATCTCGCGGCAGGTCGATCTGATCGAGGGCGGCGGAAAGGTCGTACAGGAGACGCGGCTCTGGGACACGAGCAGCGGCCGCACACATTCGATGCGGAGCAAGGAAGAAGCGCACGACTATCGCTACTTCCCCGAGCCTGATCTGCCACCGTTGCTCGTCGACGAGGCGCGCATCGATCGCGTGCGCGAGACGATGCCGGAGTTGCCGGAGGCACGCAGTCGCCGATTCGTTTCGGAGTATGGGATTCCGGCGTATGACGCCGGTGTGCTGACGCAGTCAGCACGGCTGGCCGACTACTTCGAGGAGACCGCCACAGCGGCGAACAACGCGAAAGCCGCGAGCAACTGGATCATGGGTGAGTTGCTGCGCACGCTGAAGGAGCGCGATCAGGAGATCGCCGATGTTCCGATGCAGCCTCCCGCGCTCGCCGGCCTCATCGCACTCATCGACAAGGGAACGATCAGCACGTCGGTTGCCAAGGGCGTCTTCGCGACGATGTACGACTCGGGCCGATCGGCGGATGACATCGTTCGTGAAGAGGGACTTGCACAGAATTCTGATGAGGGTGCGCTCTCGGCGATCGTCACCGAAGTCCTCAGCCTCAACGCCGACGCGGCCGCGCAGTATCGCGCTGGCAAGAAGCAGACGTTTGGCTTCCTCGTCGGTCAGGTCATGAAGAAGAGCGGTGGGAAAGCCAACCCGAAACTCGCCTCGGATCTGGTGAAGCGCGCGCTCGAATCCTGAAGACCACGCCAACTGTTCTGGTAGTGTATTGACGTGATCGAAACGCGGCGGCTCTCGAAGGTCTACAGTCGCGGCCTCTACGCACTACGCGACTTGACCCTGAACGTCGAGAAAGCCGAGTTCGTCTTCCTCACCGGTCCGAGTGGTGCCGGGAAATCCACCTTCCTCCGTCTGCTGCTCATGCAGGAGCGTCCGACCGAGGGCGAGGTCGTCGTCAACGGCCACAACCTCGCGATGCTGTCGCGCCGGGAGGTTCAGGAGTACCGCCGTGGCATCGGGTTCGTCTTTCAGGACTTCAAACTCATTCCGAGTCGCACTGTGCTCGAGAACATCTCGTTCGTGCCGGAGGTGTTGGGCGTCCCTGCGGCGAATCAGCGACGGCGGGCGTTCCAGGTCCTCAAGTGGGTCGGTCTGCAGCATCGGATGAACGCGTACCCGAAGGACCTCTCCGGTGGTGAGCAGCAGCGCATTGCGATCGCTCGCGCGCTCGTCAACGATCCCTCGCTCCTCATTGCCGACGAGCCGACCGGCAACCTCGATCCGGACTTGTCACTGGAGATCATGAATCTGTTGCGAGAGATCAACGCGGGCGGCACAACCGTGCTCGTCGCGACACACGACCGCGAGCTGATCCGGCTGGTCGGTCGACGCACCATCACGCTCGATCAGGGGCGCGTCGTCGAGGTCGGATGAGAGCGATCGAGTACGCATTTCGCCAGGGCGCGGCCAGTCTCTGGCGCAGTCGCGGATCGAGCGCCTTCGCGGTGCTCGCCATCACGCTGGCGCTCGTTGTCCTCGGCGTCCTGTTGTTGCTTACGTGGAATGCGCAGCAGCAGCTGTCCCGGTGGACGTCGGCGTCGGAGTTCTCTGTGTATCTGGCCGACGACACCACGTCGGAGCAGCGCGGGGCGATCGAATCTTCGGTCGATCAGAGCGGGATCTCGGCCGGGCGCGAGTATGTCTCCAAGGCGCAGGCTCTCACACGATTCCGGCAGGAGTTTGCCCAGTTGGCCAGTCTGGCTGAGGGCTTCGAGGACAATCCGTTTCCAGCCTCAATCGAGGTGCGTGTCGCGCCGGGGGCGGAACGCGATGGGCGTGTGGACGTGCTCGTCAAACAAATCGTGCAACTGGCAGGGGTCGTCGACGTTCGTTACGACCGCGAGTGGCTGGCGCGAGTCGGTTCGGTGCTCGATACGGTCAGGGCCGCAGGTTTTGGCCTGGCGCTCCTGATGGGACTGGCGGCGGCCGTGACTGTGGCCACGGTCGTCCGGCTCGGCCTGATCGCACGGCATGACGAAATTGAAATCATGGAGCTGGTCGGCTCGCCGTTAACGTATATCCGCGGGCCTTTTGTCGCGGAAGGCCTGCTGCAAGGCGGCATCGGCGCCGTACTGGCACTCCTGTTTCTCTGGTTGAGCCACGCACTGACGAATGCCTGGTGGGGAACCGAACTGCGCGCTCTCCTTGACGGGGAGACGCTCCGGTTCCTGCCGATTCGCCTTTCTGCATTCCTCGTCCTGGGTGGGATGGTGGTGGGGAGTACGGGTGGTCTTGCGGCCGCCTGGCGGGCGGGCTCGAGCCTGCGTTGACATATTCTCGTGAAGCTCGCTAGACTTACCTAAACGGGGGAGATGCCAGCGTTGAGGAACCGCTTGTCCCGCTTCCTAACTGATTCACCTCCGCCCTGCGATCGGGTCCTGCATTCCCTTTCAAATTTTTACCGAGAAGAGTTCATACGTTGTCAGCGTTGTCTCGACGCGCAGCGAGAGTTCTACTCGGAGCGAACGATCAGCGACGTCGAACGAGCCCTCACACAGGTCATGTCCCAATTAGACCAGCTGTGTGAACAGGACAAAGCCAACCAGGTGGTGAGTCACGTTCTGCAGCAATTCGATCTCGTGGCCGGGCGTTCTGCCTGGGCCGATCCCCGGCAAGTGAACTGACCCCCGTCTCTCATCTTCGACAACAGCTTGGCACCATCGTCGGCGAAGCTATATCTGCCGTGAACGCGGGCGGCCTCGTTCGCCGCGCGTTGGCCGGCGCGGTCGCAGACAGCCTGCACCGTGCGAAAGCTGTGGACGCGATCGCCGCAGGCAAGGCGGCGTCAGCGATGCTGACGGCCTTTGCCGAGGAAACCGATGTCAGGCTGCGGACGATGCTCGGGGTTGGTCCTCGCGGAACGGCAACCGAGACATCGCTTCCCCGGGGAGCGGTGTGGTGCGACGGCGGTCACCCCCTGCCCGATTCTGGCAGCGTCGAGGGTGCGCGGCGGGCTCTCGAGATCGCCTCGAACACCGGCGAAGACGATGTGCTCGTGGTGCTGCTGTCCGGTGGAGGCTCGGCGCTGATGACGATGCCCGCGCCGGGGCTCTCGCTCGAGGCGAAGCAGGAGACCGCGAAGACGCTGATGGCGCAGAGCGCTGACATCTACGAGCTGAACACGGTTCGAAAGCATCTCTCCGGCATCAAGGGCGGGCGACTCGCTGCGGCGGCGCGCGGACAGGTTGTCACGCTTGCGGTCTCTGATGTCGTCGGCGACGACCTCTCGGTGATCGCGTCAGGGCCCACGGTCGCTGACGAGAGCACGTTTGCTGATGCACTTCGAGTGCTGTCCGCGCGCGGCGGCGTGAACCTCTATCCGCCGGCAGTCGTGTCGCACATCCAGCGCGGTGTCGCAGGAGAGGTAGCCGGAATCGCCGAAGACGGGTGACCCGCGCCTGGCCCGTGCATCGGCACATGTGATCGGCCCGCAGCGTGGAGCGATCGACGGCGCGCGACGAGCCGCAGAGGCGCTCGGCTATCACGTGCACGTGGTTAAGGAGCCGGTGACGGGAGAAGCGCGCGTGTCCGCACGCTCGCACCTCGCGATGGTTGCAGCATCGCTCGCGTCAGTGCCACGACCGCTCTGCGTCATTTCATCTGGTGAGACGACCGTGACGGTGGTGGGCCAAGGCAAGGGCGGACGCAACCAGGAGTTCGCGCTGGCCATGGCGCCACTGCTCGAGACCGTCGGAGCCAACGTGGTCGCCACGAGCATTGGCACCGACGGCATCGACGGTCCGACCGACGCGGCTGGGGCCGTCGTCGATCTCACAACAGTGCGGCGAGCCGAGGCACAGGGCCTCGCGCAGCCGCAGACGTTTCTCGACAACAACAACGCCTACGAGTTCTTCGACCGATTGGGAGATTTGATTCACACCGGACCGACGAACACCAACGTCGGCGATCTACAGATCATTCTGATCGGAAATGAATAGTGGTGATTAGTGGCTGAAGAACTCTTGGCCCAGATTCGCCAGCATGTCCATCATCCCGCGACTGTGCGGGACTTGATGCGGATGCTGCGCGTCCCGCGCAATGAGCGGGCAACTTTCCGGAGACAACTGAAAGCGCTCGTCGCGGCCGGTGAACTCCTCCAGGTCCGCGGCAATCGATACGGATTGCCCGAAAAGATGGACCTCGTCGTCGGACGGCTCACAACGAACCCAGGCGGGTTCGGCTTTGTCGTTCCCGAGCAACCTAACCCTGACGCTGAGCGTCCGGATATCTACATTCCTGCCGCCAGCCTCTCCGAGGGAATGCACGGCGATCGCGTCGTCGCGCGCGTCGAACGCCGCACGGAGCGAGGCGCCGAAGGACGGATCATCCGAATCCTCGAGCGGAGCCAGTCGTCGATCGTCGGCCGTTATGAAGTGGACGATGCGGGGCTTGGCTATGTCGTGCCCTTCGATAAGCGCGTGCTGACCGATGTGCAGGTGCCGACGGGGCAGTCGTCGTCGGCCGAGCCCGGCGAAATGGTGCTCGTCGACATCACCCGCTGGCCGAGTGCCACACGTGGACCGGTTGGCAAAGTTGTCGAGGTGCTTGGCCGTATCGACGAACCCGGCGTCGACACGCAGATCATCATTCGCAAGTTCGGCATTCCGGACACGCACTCTGAAGAAGCCATTGCGGAGGCCACGAAGCTCGGCACCGTCGTCAAGGAACGCGACATCAAGGGGCGAACGGACTTCCGCAACGTGACGACCGTCACGATTGACGGCGAGCATGCGCGCGACTTCGACGATGCGATCACGATCGAGCGGCTGCCGAACGGACACTTCTGGCTCGGCGTGCACATCGCTGACGTGTCGCACTACGTGACAGATGGGAGCGTGCTCGACGAAGAAGCGTACGAGCGCGGCACGTCGGTGTACTTCACTGAGCGCGCAGTGCACATGTTCCCGTCAGAGCTGGCAACAGGGCTGTGTAGCCTCAATCCGAACGTCGATCGCCTCGTGCAGTCGTGCCTGATGGAAGTGGATCGACAAGGTGGGGTCGTGCGTTATGAGATGCACGACGGCGTCATCAACAGTGATGCCCGGATGACCTACACCGCCGTCAACGCCATCCTCACCGATCGCGATCCGGAGACCATGTTCGAGTATCAGCCGCTGGTACCGAAGTTCGATGAGATGAAGGAGCTGTTCGACATCCTGAATCGTCGTCGTCGGCGGCGTGGCTCGATCGACTTCGATCTGCCCGAGGCCGAAGTCATCCTGTCAGAGATCGGTGAGATCGAGGCCATCGTCGCCAGTGAACGCAATATCGCGCATCGCATCATCGAGGAGTTCATGCTCCTCGCCAACGAGACGGTGGCGGCGCACCTCGAGAACAACGGTGTGCCGGCACTGCATCGCGTACACGAGACGCCCGATGCGAAGAAGGTCGAGGAGTTCGAGGCGTTTATCACGACACTCGGCTACAGCCTGGCGGCGCGGGGCCGCGCGCTGACGCCGAAGCATTTCCAGAAGCTGATCGACCAGATGAAAGGCACTCCCGAAGAGCGCCCGATCGCCGCGCTCATGCTGAGGACGATGCAGAAGGCGCGCTACGATGCGACGAGCCTTGGGCACTTCGGGTTGGCCGTGGAGCACTACACGCACTTCACGTCGCCGATTCGGCGCTATCCGGATCTCGTCGTGCACCGCATGCTGCGTGAGTCCCGTCAGGGACCGATCACAGACGCGCGACGCGAGGAGCTCGAGGAGGATCTACCGGAGACCGCGCGACACGCGTCGGACATGGAGCGACGTGCCGATGAAGCAGAGCGCGAGCTGCTGCAGTGGAAGAAAGTTCGCTTCATGGCCAACAAGGTTGGCGATGAGTACGGCGGCTACATCACCGGTGTGGCGCCGTTCGGGCTGTTCGTGGAGCTCATCGAGCACTACGTCGAGGGCCGCGTGCACGTGTCGAGCATGGCCGACGACTACTACCGGTTCGTCGAGCAGGAACACGTGCTCCGTGGTGAGCACACGAAGAAGATGTATCGCTTAGGGGATCGCGTCGACGTGCAGGTGGTGCGCGTCGACATGGAACGACGTCAGGTGGACCTGGGGCTCGTCGAGATCCTCGAACAAGTCAGGCGCGATGAGCGTGGAGCGCGCCCGGTTCGAAGCCGCATCAAACCGAAAAGCGAACGTCAACGATCGCAACGACCAGGTCGGCGTGAGCGCCAGGCGAGGAAGTCACGGCGTCGCCGCTAGGACTTCTCGGCGCCTTCGGTACCTTCCTTTGTCGCGTCCTTGAAGTTTCGGATACCTCTGCCAATTCCTCGCCCAATCTCAGGCAGCCGATTGGCGCCGAAGACCAGGATGATGATACAGAGGATGATGAGAAGCTCCGGGATGCCTAGATTACCCATAGACTCCTTCCGGCGCAGATTGTACCACGCGGGCAGGGCCGTTCTGTGTGTCGCCTGTGTGGCCGTATTCACTGGCTCGGGGACCCGCGGTTTTCAGCAACCAATTGCGCAATTCTCCACAGGCGTGCAGCTGGTCGAGGTGTATGCCACGGTCACCGATGCGGATGGCGGCATGGTCAACGGCCTGAAACGCGAGGATTTCGAGGTCCACGAGGATCAGGAGCTGCAGGAGATTTCCGCGTTTGCAGCAGGGGAGTTTCCGCTGACCGTCGTGCTCGGGATCGATCGGAGTTGGAGCATGGCTGGCGAGCCCTTGCGCCTGGCCAAGACCGCCTCCCAGACGTTTCTCCGACAGCTGCGACCGGCGGATCGCTCGATGGCCGTCGCCATCGGCAGCGATACCGAGGTGATCGCACCGCTGTCGAATGACCATGCAGGGCAGCAGCGAGCCATCGATCTGCTGGACCCCTGGAGCACGACGTCGCTCCATGACGCGATTATTTCGATCCTCGATCGGCTGGAAGACGAACCGGGCCGGCTGGCCGTTGTGATCTTTTCGGATGGCGTCGATCGCTCCAGCCATGCGCCAGCGTCACGTGTCATCGGGCGGGCCCGCCAGAGCCAGGCACTCATCTACCCGATCACGCTCGGAAAGGACCGGCCACCGCTCGCCGCGGAACTTGCCGTGGTCAGTGGTGGGCGATCGTTTCTGATCCGCGACGCGCGTGCGCTCGACGAGACGTTCACGACGATTGCGCGCGAGTTGCGCTATCAGTACTTACTGGGATACGCGCCGATGACACCAGGCGAGTCCGGTGGGCACCGCTGGCGCTCGATCCGCGTGACCGTCAAGGGACGGTCCGATCTGCGCGTGCGCGCACGAGACGGGTACAGCGCAGGATGACGACACATTCGCTGGTCATTGGACTCTTCGGCCTTGCCGACAAGGCAACTGCTGCGGCCCGCGCCTTGCGCGACATGGACGTGCCGCACGAGCGCGTGTCGATCGTCGCGCGGTCGCACGACGAGGAAGGCGCGATCGCGCGCGCATCCGGCGGTTCGCCTGGTTCGGAGCTCGAAGACTCGGCAACGGCGTCGCGAATTGGCGAGCTCGGCGCGCATCTGCTCTCTGCGGTGGCGCTGGTGATGCCTGGTATCGGTTCGATCGTCGCCGATGGCCCACTTGCCGCGGGCCTCGCGGAAGCGGCTGGGCACGTTGCGGGTGGTGTCGCCAGGACGCTCGAGCGAGCGGGAATGGACCGCGGCGAAGCCGAGGAGTGGGAATCCAGAATCAAACGTGGAGCACTGCTGGTCGGCGCCCACGTCGATGCCGATACGGTCATAAAAGCGCGGCACGTGTTGACGAGCAATGGAGCTGAACGTGTCGCGACGCTCGACTGGTCTGACTGATGTCCCACGAAACTGTCTCGAAAGGCGGCCGAATCCGGTGAGTGGGGCGTCTAACACACCGGGCGGCCGTGCGGTCCTCGGCCAGTCTCCTGAGGCACCTGTTTTGCAGCTTGCGGCCCCAGCCCCGCTTGGGGACAATGGAAAGGCTACGAACTGCCATCGCTATGTCGACACCGACTGAGCACCAGCCGGACCAGCTATCCACACTTGCGTCGGAGCACCTTACAGTGCGCCCGGAAGCTGATGGTCCGCGCGAAGTTCGGTTCATGTTCGAGCAGCCGGACAGCAAGCGTATCGGTGGCGCCCTCGGTGCCGGATTCCTCACCGAGTTGTTCATCATCGGGCTGGTGTTGCTGATTAGCTACCTGATTCCCGAACGTGTCTACAAAGCGGTCATTCCACCGCAGCTCTCCGAGAAGATCATCTGGCTGTCCGATCCGGGCCCGGGCGGTGGTGGCGGCGGTGGCAACAAGATGCCCGATCCGCCGAAGCCGGCGGAGATCGTCAAGCCGAAGCCAGCTCCAGCGCCGGCGCCCACACCGCCGCCTCCTGTCGAGCAGCCACCGGTCGAACCGATCACGATTCCACTGAAGACGCTCGATGCCACGGTGACAAGTCCGGGCACGATCGAATCGACTCAGGCCTCGAACTCCGTGTCTCTCGGATCCGGGACGGGCACGGGTGCCGGACCAGGACAGGGTTCAGGTATCGGTGAAGGCTTCGGCGGTGGAACCGGCGGGGGAGCGTATCGCCCCGGCAATGGCGTGCTCCTGCCGAAGCCGCTGCGAGAAGTGAAGCCGCAGTACACCGCTGATGCCATGCGAGCCAAGGTCCAGGGAACGGTCCTGCTCGAATGCGTTGTGCTTCCGGACGGCACCGTCGGCAAGGTCGAGGTCGTCCGTTCGCTCGACTCGGCGTTCGGGCTCGACCAGGAAGCCATCAAGGCTGCCAAGCAGTGGCGTTTTGCTCCCGGTACGCGATTCGGAGAGCCCGTCGCCGTGCTGGTCACAATCGAACTGACGTTTACCCTTCGTTAGCCGGCCGGCCCCTCATCTCACATCGGTTGGCCACGTCATATACTGGCCGCTCAATTGGTGATCCACATCACACGATGAGGAAAGGCGTGCATTGGCTGGTTCCAGCTCTCGTGTTCGCCGCGAGTCTGGTCACCGCATGCCGCGCGGACCGCGAGCCTCCGCTGCGAATCGGAACGGTCTTCTGGCCGAGCGACGATCTGTTGTTCCTCGCGCAGGATCAGGGCTGGTTGGATCCATCAGAGTTTCGTCTCGTCGAGTTCGTTGACGATGGCGAGGTGATGCGAGGCTTTCGGAATCACGCGATCGAAGCTGCCTGGCTCAGCATGGACGAGGTGCTCGCCGTCGCGCAGTCGGGCGCCGTCGATCCGGTGATTCTGTTCCTGTCCGACGAATCGCGGGGCGGCGACGCCGTGGTTGCGCAGCCGGACCTGATCACGGTTGCCGACCTGAGGGATCGCCGCGTCGCTGCGCAAATCAACTCGGTCAACGCGTATCTGCTCGATCGCGCGCTCAAGCAGGCCGGCTTGGCCGCGCGCGATGTGCGCCTCGTCAACCTGCCGCCCAATCGGCACCTCAACGCCTTTCGCCGGCGAGAGGTTGATGCAGTCGTGACCTACGAACCGGTTCGCTCGCAGATCATCGAGGCTGGCGGCGTGGAGATCTTCAGCAGCGCCTCGACGCCGTTCGAAATCCTGCGCGTGCTCGTCATCAGACGGGACTACCTCGAATCACACGAACAACAGGCCGATACGCTCTGCTCCGCCTGGCATCGCGCCGTCACCGAAGTGGCGTCATCGCCGACGGCGCGGAGCTGGATCGCGAACCGTCTTGGCACGACGGAGGCCGGCTTCACGCAGATGATGGAACGAATCCGCTTGATCAGTCTGTCCGAAAGTCGTGAGTGGCTCGCCGTGCCGCGGCCGCAATTGATGGCGACGATCGCCCGGCTTCAGCGTGAGTTGCTCGATGCGGGGTTGCTCACCGCGCCGACACCGCCGGACCCGCTCTTCAGGTGGCCGTTCGCGAGCGGTGTTTCGGCGTGTCGAAGGTAGGCGATGGCATTTGCGCGCCGGTCCGGCCCGGTCCTGCACTCGCTTCGGTTCCGGCTTCCGCTGTTCCTGACACTCTATTCAGCGGTGGTGGGGCTGGTGCTCTTCACGGTCGCGAACGAGATCCAGGAAGCGGCGTTCGAGCGTGACTTCGAGCGCACCGAGTTGGTACGCGCCACCGAGATCCAGAGCCGGACTGAACGTGCCGCCGAGCGCAGCGAGCTCGAGACCGCGCAGCGGGAGTTTAGTGAGCTGGCCGTCTTCGAAGAGATTCGCGCAGCGGTCTTCGTGGCGCCGGACAACAAGGTCGTCCTCGGCAGCCGCCGCGACTGGATTGGCCGCTCGCTCGATCTGACTGCGCTCGGGTTGACGGCAGCCGAGAATCCGCGTGTCGACGAGACGATGCGGAGCGTGCGCAGCAACGGTCGAACAGAGAGCCTGTTCAGCCTCGATCGCAACTTCCTCACATTCGTTCTTCCGGCGCCGCTGCCTGTGGGCCCGGGGGAATTGGGTACGACTCGCGGTGCGCTGATCCTGCTCGTCCACGATCTCAGCCTGTCGAAAGCCGTCAATCGCCAGCGCCTGCTGCGGCAGTTCGGCGTCGGTGCCATCGCGGTCTTCCTGGCCGTCGTGGGTCTCGGCATCAGCCTGCACGCCCTCGTCACGCGACGCATCGAGCGCCTTCACGATGCGATGGGGCGGTTCGCCGCCGGAGCGCCACTCGAAACTGACCAGGCGGAAACGGTCGATGGCAGCGGGAGCGGTCACGATGAGATCGTCCGGCTGCATCGCCACTTCAACGACATCGCGGCAACAGTCCGGCGCGAGATTAGCGTGAGACGTCATGCCGAAGACGCCTTGCGCGAGAGCGAGGAGCGGTTCCGATCGGCGATGCACTACTCGCCAATCGGGATGGCGCTCGTCTCCAGATCGGGCGAGTACCTCGAGGTCAATCCTGCACTCTGCGCCATCGTCGGGTACAGCGCGGACGAACTACTCGCGACCGGTTTCGAGTCGATTACCTACCCGGACGACTACCCGGACGACGTCGTTGCGACACAGCGAATGCTCGATCGCGAGGTCGAGTCGATTCGGCGCGTGAAGCGATACCGGCACAAGGATGGCCGGATACGCTGGGCGCAGGTGAACTCGTCGCTCATCCTCGACGACAACGGGGCGCCGCGCTACTTCGTCTCACAGATCCAGGACATCACCGAACGCAAGCGTGCCGACGAAGATCTGCAGCACGCCAACCGTGCGCTCAAGACGATCAGCAACTGCAACCAGGTGCTCGTGCATGCGACGGACGAGGCGACGCTGCTGCGCGAGGTCTGCCAGGTCATGGTGCGTGACGGTGGCTATCGCGTCGCGTGGGTCGGTTTCGATGAGGCAGGCGCGGAATCGGACGTGAAGACGGTGGCGCTTGCGCCGGATGAGAAGGACCACGAGGCTCGAATCGCCTGGGCCGCTCAGGGCGGGGAGCAGATGGCGGCAGCGATTCGAACGGGTGAGCCTGCCGTCTGCAAAGACTTCGGCGCGTCGACGGTTTCAGGGCCATGGCGTGACGAAGCCGTCCGCCTTGGCTACCGCTCGTGTGTCGCACTCCCGCTCGTGACCGATGGGCGAGCCTTCGGTGCACTCACGCTCTGCTCCGGCGAGGAGACGAGCTTCGACGTGTCCGAGGCGACGCTGCTGAAGGAGCTCGCAGACGATCTCGCCTTCGGCATCGTCGCGTTGCGCGGGCGCGCGAATCAGCGTCAGGCCGAGGCGGCATTGCGTACGGCGAACGAGCGATATGCGCGACAGGAAGCGGCGCTGACGAAGCTGACGAAGAGTTATGTGAGCGCACCGGACGACTTCACGGACATCGTTCGCGGCATGACTGAGGTGGTTGCGAACACACTGTCGGTGGCGTACGTGGCGGTGTGGCGACACTCCGAGAGTGGGACGGTCACGCGCTGTCAGGATCTGTTCCAGTGGCCCGATGGGACACACAGCGAGGGCCTCTCGCTCAGCCAGAGTGCGTGTCCGATGTACTTCAAGGCGCTGGCGGGTGCCGAAGTACTCGCGGTCACCGACGCGCGGTCGGATCCGCGGACCAGTGAGCTCGCGGAGCCGTTGCTGGGGCCGTACGGCATTACCGCTGTGATGTGCGTGGCGATCCGGTCGCGCGGCGCGACAGTTGGCGTGCTGTCGTGCAAGCACGTCGGCGAGCCGCGCCGGTGGATGCCCGATGAGCAGGCGTTCGCACTCGCGGTCGCGAACCTGCTCTCGACGCTCATCGCACAGGCAGAGCGTCAGCGACTCGAGCACGAGCTTCGTCAGGCCCAGAGGCTCGAGGCGATTGGCAGGCTGGCTGGAGGCGTGGCACACGACTTCAACAACATCCTGACGGTGATCCTCGGCCGTGCAGAGGAGGTGGCATCAGACGACCGCGTGCCCGGTGATTTGCGTGATGCGGTTTCGGACCTGTCTCAGAATGCGCACCGTGCGACGGCACTCACCCGGCAGCTGCTCGCATTCAGCCGACGTCAGGCGATTGAGGTCCGCGACGTCGATCTCAACAGCGTCGTCGTCAACGTGACTCGTCTTCTGCACCGTGTGCTCGGCGAGGACATCGTCGTGACGTTTACCTATTCGGAACAGCCTCTCGCGGTCCGCGCGGATCCCGGAATGATCGAGCAGGTGCTTCTCAATCTTGCCGTCAACGCGCGGGATGCGATGCCCGATGGCGGGCGGTTGACAATCGACACGTCCTTCGCAGGGGCGCAGCCGTCGCGTACGTCTGGCGGCAACTGGGCGTGCCTGCGCGTGACAGACAACGGCGCGGGCATCGCGCCGGAGCATCTCCCGCACATCTTCGAGCCGTTCTTTACGACCAAGGACGTCGGCAAGGGAACCGGCCTGGGCCTGGCGACCACCTACGGAATTGTCCAGCAGCACGGCGGCTGGATCGAGGTCGACAGCGAGATCGGACGTGGCACGGAGTTTCGAGTCTTCTTCCCGCGAGTGGGCACCGAGCTGCCGAGTGCGGCTCCGATCTCGATGTCCACGCCGGCCCCTCGCGGAATGGAAACGATTCTGGTTGTCGAAGACGAGGCCGGTGTCCGCGCGCTCGTGTTCAAGCTGCTGAAGGACCTCGGTTACCGCGTGCTCCAGGCCCAGAGCGGTCCGCATGCCCTGGACGTGTGGAGGCAGCAGGGTGACGAAGTCGATCTGCTCATCACCGATATCGTGATGCCAGACGGCATGAACGGTGTGGAGCTGGCGGAGCGCGTACGCAGCGACAGGCCCGAGCTCAAGGTGATCTACACGAGCGGGTATCTAGCCGACCTGAGCCGGGAAGACATTGCGCGGCACTCCGATGCGTACATTGCCAAGCCGTTCAGCCTGATGGAGCTCGCGCGGCTCGTTCGTCGAACGCTGGATGGTGGGGAATCTGCCGAATCGCCGGTCGCGGGCGACGCGTAGCTACGTGTTCAGCTGCGCCTTGGCTTCTTCGAGACAGGACGGGCAGATGCCGTGCGTGAACGTCGCATCGGTGTGCTCCGACACGTAGACCTCGACCCGCTGCCAATAGTTCCGGTCGTCGCGAATGCGCTTGCAGTACGCGCAGATCGGCAGGAGCCCGCGAAGGCGCCTGACGTTGTCGAGCGTTGCTTGGAGCTCCGTGACCTTCTCTGCGAGTCGTGCCTGCAGGGAGACAACGCGAACGCCGACCTGCACCCGCGCCCTGAGTTCATTCAGATCCACAGGCTTGATCAGATAGTCGTCGGCGCCTGCTTCGAGCCCTGCCACCAGATCCGTCGAACTGTTTCGAGCCGTAAGCAGGATCAGGTAGAGATGCGCTCGCTCGGAGTCCGACCGCACACGCCGGCAGAGCTCAGGGCCCTCCAATCCCGGCATTTCCCAGTCGACGATCGCCAGAGACGCCGGGTCACTGGACGTGAGGTGTTCCCAGGCGGCAAGCCCGTCGTGGACGACCGTTGTCTCGAACCCCCAGTTCGACATGCTGCGCGACACGGCCATCGCGGCGACTCGATCATCGTCGGCGATCAGGGCTCGCATGGAATCTCCGTCATCTCACGTTCGAAATTGATTCGCGCCGTTTGAAGCGCACTGGCTTCCGTTGTGACGCGCAGCCAGGCGCCCTCGAGTGCATCGAAGTCGGCCTCGCCCGCGAGCACCTCAAGCAGTGACGCCGCTTCGGTAACGCCGACAGCGGCAGCAGTCGAGGCTGCCCCTTTGAGCGTGTGTGCCGCGCGCCGCACGGCCGCAGGATCGCGCCGATCGAGTGCCATTCGGATGCCCTGAAGAAGCGTGGGGCACTCTTCGGCAAACAGCCGCACGATTTCGGCAGCGAGTTCCTTGTCGCCGTGCAGGCGACTCACGAGATCATTCTCGTCGATTGGCGGACTCGTCGATGCACCCGCCTCTCCCTCCACTTCGGCAAAGAGGGTGCGCGATTCTGTTGGCTTCGACAGATATCCGTCCATCCCGGCGGCGAGGCAGCGTTCACGGTCGCCACTCATGGCATGTGCGGTCATGGCGACGATTCGCAGGCGATCGCGCGACATTTCGCGCTCGCGCTCGCGGATGGCCCGGGTGGCTTCGAGACCACCCATCACAGGCATCTGCAGGTCCATCAGCACGATGTCGAACTGTTCCCGCTCGACCACGTCGACGGCCTCCTGGCCGTTCTCGACCACGGTCACGTGATGACCCCGCCGCTTGAGCAACCCGACTGCAACCCGCTGATTGACGATGTTGTCTTCGGCGAGCAGCACCCTGCGCGCCCCGACCTTCTCAGGCGTCGATGGCTTACGCTCTTCAGCCTTCTTGGCTCGCGACGCCTCGGCATCGAGGACAGCACAGATTGCGGCATGGAGATCGAAGGATGCAATCGGCTTCGTCAGGCACGCGGCAATACCGAGCTCGCGACACAGACTCGCATCGTCGTAGCGTCCCGATGACGTGAGCATCATGATCGTAGCGCCAGTCAGATCGGCACGTGAGCCGATGTGCCTGGCCAGCTCAAAGCCGTCCATGTCCGGCATCTGTGCGTCGAGCAGGATGAGATCGAATCGCTCGCCCTTCCTGGCAAGGCTCTGAAGCGCCTCGAGCGCCTCCTGGCCACCAGGCACGACGATCGGAGTGACATCCCAACGCGTCAATTGACCAACCAGGATGCGGCGGTTCACCGCGTTGTCGTCGACCACGAGTACCCTGAGCCCAGGCCGGAGCCGCCGCTCACGTGACGTCATCGCGTCGGGCCCGACGCCGAAGCTTGCTGTAAAGCTGAACGTGCTGCCGTCTCCAGGCGCGCTCTCGACCCAGATGCGGCCGTGCATCATCGATACGAGTGTCGACGAGATCGCGAGTCCGAGGCCTGTGCCACCGAACTTGCGCGTCGTTGAGCCATCAGCCTGGCTGAACGCCTCGAAGATCGCCTCCTGATGCTCGGCAGCGATGCCGATCCCGGTGTCAGTCACCGAGAATCGCAGCATGCCTGGTTCATCGTGATCGGGTTCGCGCCGGATGGCCACGAGCACGTGGCCCTTCTCGGTGAACTTGATGGCGTTGCCGACCAGGTTCACGAGAATCTGACGTAAGCGCAAAGGATCGCCGACGAGCGTTGACGGGACCGTCGGATCGACTTCGACGAGAAGTTCCAGCGCCTTTTGATCGGCGCGCACGGCGAGCGGGCGCAATGCCTCGTTGACGACCTCTGAGAGCGTGAACGCAACCGACTCGAGGCGCAGGCGTCGAGATTCGATTTTCGAGAAGTCGAGAATGTCGTTGAGAATCTCGAGCAGCGATCCGGCCGACGTCCGCACCGTCTGGAGGTAGTCCTGTTGCTCGGCTGTCAGCGGCGTGCCGAGCGCCAGTTCCGTCATGCCGATGATGCCGTTCATCGGCGTGCGGATCTCGTGGCTCATGTTCGCCAGGAACTCGCTTTTGGCACGGCTCGCTTCCATCGCCTTGTCGCGGGCAACCGTCAGGTCGGCATTCACCGCCGAGAGTTCGGCAGTCCTGGCTTCGACCGTTCGCTCGAGTCCTTCCTTATGCTGCACGAGTTCGACGTCGCGACGATGGATCTCGGCGAGCATCTTGTTGAATCCGTCGATGAGCTCCGCGATTTCGTTCTTGCCCTCTCCCAGACTCTCGACGCGCACGTCGTAGATCTTGTCCCGCGTCACGGCGCGCGTCACTGATGTGAGCCGCAGTAGTGGAGACGAGATCGTGCGCTGCATGCGCGAAGCCAGGATGACGGAGAGGCCAAACGTGGCGAATAGCACGAGCGCGACCACGAGCCCCGAGGTCGTGGCCTGCGTCCAGAGGACCGAGAGGTCGGATTCGATCACGACCGTGCCGATCACTTCGCCGTCGAGCACGATGGGGCGAGAGAGCAGCAGCGCGCCGTCAGTGAACTCGCTCCACTGGTGATGCGGCTCGATGTCGAACGCGCTCGCGGGGAGTTTCCGCTTCACCGCCGGCCGGGACGTTCTGTCGAATCGCGCGACCTGGACGCCATCCTTCGCCCAGATCGCGGCCGAGACGATGCTTTCATTGACGGTGAGCGCCCGCAGTATATCGGTGGCGGCTTTGGCGTCGCCGAACGCGACGGCGGCGTTGCTGTTGGATCCGATGACGTCGGCGAGCATGCCCGTGTCGCGAACGAGCCGAGTGCGCGCGCTCGAGAGATCCCACGCGAGCACGGCGGTCATGGCGATGACGAGCGACATAACGCTCGTCAGGACGCCGAGGAAGGTCAGCTTCCGCGCCAGCGAGAGCCTGGCGTGCCAGGCGACGATCCGAGGCAGCCAGGGGCTATGGCTTGTCATGTCGGTCGTCCTTGAAAATCCGGGCGAGTTGCAGGAGCCTGGAGCTCAGTCGAACGCCAGCGCGTTGCGCTGCGTCCTGGTTGATGGCGAATCTCATGCGGCCCTCTTCGACGAAGAGGCCGACGATGCCGCCGAGGCGAATGAAGTTGTCGCCGTTGCTGACGGTGAGGACTGGCGCGCCGAGTAGTTCGTCGAGAATCGTGGCCGTCCGCCCGGAGTTGGCATCGCCGACGTAGAGCAGATGGCAGTCGCGCAACCGCGTGCCGTTCGCATTTCTCGAAATCGAGACAGCCCGCCCGTTGATCGTGCTGTTGCCCACGAGCTCGCTGAGTGCGCCTTCGACGGCGCTGTCGTCGATCACGCACAGGGTCAGGGGCCCCGCCGGAAGGCTGTCGGGCGGCCACTCGGTGAACTTCGCGAAGTTGTAGAGGAAAGCGGCGCGGAGAGCCGGCTGGGTCACTGCCTGTGCGTCGAGCCCGGCGCGGACGACGAGCAGCATCGCGGCGAGCGCAACGATGACTGGCTTCGTCCAGGGCAGCAGTGACTGTCGCACGTTAGGAGGGCCGCACCTGATGCAGACCGACACCGCGCGGTGGCAGCGCGGATCGCTGGCTTGAGGTCATGCGTGACCGGCGAATCTCGTCTCGGCTGATGACGTACATGGCTGCAGCAACGTCCGGGGCCCGGACGAATCGCATGCCGTTAAATCGGCAAGACGGGTACCGTGGCTCAGTTACGACCCTGAGCCGCCAAATATTGGGAAAAACCGCTGATGCGACCTGGGGATGGTCGGCTATCCGACACCTGTGCCGACGGAATGGACGGCTGGTCGGTGGCTGGTGGTTGCCCGTACGAACAACGGGGCGAGCCCGAGAGAGCTCGCCCCGTCGACTGACCTTGCTTGCCCTTTGGCCTTTGACCTTTGACCCTAGTACATGCCGCCCATGCCCGGGCCACCGTGTGAGTGGCCACCGGCCGGTTCCTTCTTCTCCTCGGGGATCTCGGACACGAGGGCTTCGGTTGTCAGCAGGAGCGAAGCGATGGACGCGGCGTTCTGCAGCGCGCTGCGAACCACCTTGGCCGGATCGATGACGCCCGCCTTGACCAGATCCTCGTAGACCTCGGTCGCGGCGTTGAACCCCTCGTCGGCGTTCTTCTGCTCCTTGACCTTCGAGACGATGATCGAGCCTTCCTGCCCTGCGTTCATGGCGATCCACCGCATCGGCTCTTCAATCGCGCGGCGGATGATCTGCAGACCGACGGCCTGATCCCCCTCGAGCTTCAGCTTGTCGAGAGCCTTTGCCGAGCGCACGAGTGCCACGCCGCCGCCGGGTACGATGCCTTCCTCGACCGCCGCCTTGGTCGCATGCATCGCGTCCTCGACGCGCGCCTTCTTCTCCTTCATCTCGGT
The DNA here is from genome assembly GCA_963772955.1 of uncultured Acidobacteriota bacterium. Classification (GTDB taxonomy): domain Bacteria; phylum Acidobacteriota; class Vicinamibacteria; order Vicinamibacterales; family UBA2999; genus Gp6-AA40. The sequence goes on from CAVYZF010000007.1 coordinate 234,576, forward strand.
CTCGGTGGCTGCACCGACCTTGATGACGGCCACGCCGCCGACCAGCTTCGCAAGGCGCTCCTGGAGCTTCTCGCGGTCGTAGTCGGAAGTCGTGTCTTCGACCTGGGTGCGAATCTGCTTCACGCGTCCTTCGATTGCGCTGGACGTACCTGCGCCCTCGACGATCGTCGTGTTGTCCTTGTCGATCGTGACCTTCTTCGCCTTGCCCAGGTCCTCGAGCTTGATGTTCTCGAGCTTGATCCCGAGGTCCTCGGTGATGGCGCGTCCGCCGGTGAGAATCGCGATGTCTTCGAGCATCGCCTTGCGGCGATCGCCGAAGCCAGGCGCCTTTACGGCAGCGGCCTGCAGGGTGCCACGGAGCTTGTTGACCACGAGCGTTGCCAGTGCCTCGCCCTCGATGTCCTCCGCGATGATGAGCAGCGGCCGGCCCAGGCGGGCGACCTGCTCGAGGACGGGGAGGAGGTCCTTCATCGACGAGATCTTCTTTTCGTGGATGAGGATGACCGGGTTCTCGAGCACGACTTCCATCCGCTCGGGATCAGTCACGAAGTACGCTGAGAGATAGCCGCGGTCGAACTGCATACCTTCAACGACATCGAGCGACGTCTCGAGCGTCTTGGCTTCCTCGACGGTGATGACGCCGTCCTTACCGACCTTGTCCATCGCTTCCGCGATGATCTTGCCGATGGTCGCATCGCTGTTAGCCGAGATGGTGCCGACCTGAGCGACCATGTTTCCGGTTACGGGCCGGGACATCTTCTTGACTTCTTCGACGATGACCTCGACGGCCTTCTCGATGCCGCGCTTCAGCTCCATCGGGTTGGCGCCGGCCACAACGTTCCGTGCGCCCTCGCGATAGATCGCCTGCGCGAGCACGGTCGCCGTCGTGGTGCCGTCACCCGCGGTGTCCGACGTCTTGCTGGCGACTTCGCGCACCATCTGCGCGCCCATGTTCTCGAGCGGGTCCTTGAGGTCGATCTCCTTGGCCACCGTCACGCCGTCCTTGGTGATGGTGGGAGAGCCGAACTTCTTGTCGAGGACGACATTCCGTCCCTTGGGACCGAGCGTAACCTTCACCGCATCGGCCAGCTGATTGACGCCACGCAGGATCGCCTGCCGTGACTGCTCGCCGTAAATGATCTGTTTTGCCATTCCTACACTCCATCCGGTGCGCGGGAGATGTCCTCGCGCAGAAAAACGCCGGCAGGGGCTGCCCTCAACTTGGCTCAGGCCAAGCGAGCCCCCGCGTTACTTGGACGCGAGAACCGCGAGGACCTCGTCCTCACGCATGATGAGGTAGTCCTCACCGTCGATTTTGATTTCCTGTCCGGAGTACTTCCCGAAAAGGATCGTGTCTCCGTCCTTGACGTCGAGGGGTTGGCGGGTGCCGTCGTCCTTTACTTTGCCGGCGCCCACGGCGAACACCTTCCCCTGCTGCGGCTTCTCTTTCGCGCTGTCGGGGATGATGATGCCGCCAATCTTCTGTTCACCTTCCTCGATGCGCTGAACGATGATGCGGTCGTGTAGCGGTCTCACCTTCATATTTCTCGACTCCAACTGGCTGGTAGGTGCCTCGGGGCGGGAAGCCCCAAGAGGCTAAGTTCTTGATTTCACAGGCCCGAACTCAAGTGTCATGGCACTCGGTTCCCTTGTGCGCTAGCACTCAGCTCGTGCGACTGCCAATTGTACTGGACGTGGAAAAACTGTGTCAAGACGCCTGGCGGCGAAGGCGGTATTCGGCAATCTTCCGGCTCAGGGTGTTCCGGTGGATGCCAAGGACGTCTGCGGCCTGGCACAGGTTTCCATCGGACTTGGTCAGCACATTGGAGATGAACTTCTTCTCGAACTCGCGTCGAGCGTCTTCGAAACACACGCCGCGGGTCACCATTTCGTCGACCAGGCGTTCGAGTTGTTCTTTCAACACCATGAAGCGGTGCCTCCCGTCGCTACACGCACGTCAAAGAAGGGCCCTGCCGGTGAGGCGGTGAAAGGCCTCGAGGTACTTGTCGCGCGTGCCGATCACCACGTGCTCTGGAAGTGAAGGCACCGGTGGCTGTTTGTTCCAGCGAATCTCTTCGAGATAGTCGCGGACGTACTGCTTGTCGAAGCTTGGCTGCGGCCGCCCCGGTGCGTACTTGTCTTTCGGCCAGTAGCGTGAGGAGTCCGGCGTCATCACTTCGTCGATCAGCAGAATTGATCCGTCTTCCGTCAGACCGAATTCGAACTTCGTGTCGGCGAGGATGATGCCGCTGGCCTCGGCGTGCTTCGCGCCGTGGTCGTAGAGCGCGAGCGTCAGATCGCGCAGCCTGGTCATCAGATCGACGCCGACAAGGCGGCCCGCTTCCTGTTCGCTGATGTTGATGTCGTGCCCGCTATCGGCCTTGGTAGCCGGAGTGAAAATCGGCGCCGGCAGGCGGTCGGATTCGCGCAGACCCGACGGCACGCTCACGCCGCAGACCGAACCGGTGGCGAGATAGTCCTTCCAACCCGAGCCGGAGAGATGTCCACGGGCGACGCACTCGATCGGCACCGGCGTCGTCTTGCGCACCAACATCGAGCGGCCGCTCAGGACGTCGCTGTGGCGTCGCAACGGGTCTGGATACGTCTGCGGGTCGGCGGAGAGGAAGTGATTCGGAACGATCCCGGTCGTGCGCTCGAACCAGAACACCGACAGCTGCGTCAGGACCTTGCCTTTGTCGGGAATGCCGGAGCCCAGGACATAGTCGAACGCGGAGATGCGATCGGTGGCCACCATGACCAGCGTGTCGCCGCAATCGAAGATGTCGCGAACCTTACCCTGCCGTTGTGGAGCAAGGTCGTTCAGGCGCGTTTCGATCAGGGGAGCGGCGAGTGGCACGGGGGAAAGGGTGCATCTTACCGGGCTCACACGACGCAGGCAACCGTACGCAACAGCACCGGCCGTTATGCCGGAGGAGCCTGATATATTGTGGGCTCACCTTTAACTGATGAATTTACGCACTGGCCTCGTCACGCTTCTTGCGCTCGGGTTGCTGGCGTGGTTTCTGCGCGGCACCAACTTCGCCGATGTGTGGCTTCAGGTGCAGCGGGTGCGCCCTGAACTGCTGGTGGTGTCCCTCGCCGCCGTCATCCTGACCTTTTTCGCGAGGGCGATTCGCTGGCGATACCTTCTCAGCCCACTTGGCGAAACCCGATTCCGAACCGTGTTCAGGTCAACCGTGATCGGATTCGGTGCCCTGGCGATACTTCCGATCCGGATGGGCGACGTGATCAGGCCATATCTGCTGGCGCGTCAGGAGCGAATGCCCGTGACATCGGTATTCGCGACCGTGGTCATGGAGCGCGTGCTGGATTTGGTTGCCGTGCTGGCGTTGATGGCGACTTACGTCTGGGGCTTCGCGGGTGAAGCGACTTTTCCGGCTCGACTGCTCAATCCGATCAAGGTCTCTGCCACGATCGCTGCCGGCGTAGCGGCCGCGCTGCTGGTCATGATGTGGATCCTGGCCACTCACCCGGAGCGAATCGGAGGGATTGCGGCGGCGCTGGCGCGAGTGCTCCCGGGCAAGCTGTCCGATCGGGTGGGACGCCTGGCGAGCACGTTCAGTGGCGGGTTCGCGGCAGCGCGGAACGCACGTCAACTCGCGCTCGCGGTGTTATGGTCCTTCGCGCTCTGGATCTGCATCGCCACACAGGCGTGGGCGGTGACCGTTGCGTTCGGGATCCTGATGCCCTTTCCGGGTTCGTTCCTGCTGCAGTCGATGCTCGTGATTGGCGTCGCTGTGCCGACGCCGGGCGGAGTAGGGAGCTTTCATGAAGCCTATCGTCTGGGCGTCACGACCTTCTTTGGTGCGTCAGGGGATCAGGCCGTCGCGGCCGCACTCGTGACGCACCTGATCTCGTTCATCCCCCCCGTCCTCGGGGGCATCGTATTCATGGCTCAGGACGGCCTCAGCTTCGGCCGTCTCGAGGGTCTGGCCAGTTCAGCACGCGACAAGGAAGGGCCTGCTGCCAATGAAGTGCCCGTTCTGCGCTCACCTGGGCGATAAGGTCGTCGACTCGCGCGAGAGCAAGGAGGGCGAGGTCATCCGCCGCCGCCGCGAGTGTCTCGATTGTAACCGTCGCTTCACCAGCTACGAACGGATCGACGAGATCCCGTACATGGTGATCAAGAAGGACGGCACGCGCGAGCGATTCGAGCGCCAGAAGCTCATCGCCGGTCTGCTGAAGGCCTGCGAGAAACGCCCGGTCAGCATCGCCGCCATCGAAGGCGTTGCCGACAAGGTCGAAGCCACGCTGCAGGAGCGCCCGGAGAAAGAGATGGGCACTGAGGAGGTCGGCGCCCTTGTCATGGACGAACTGAAGCGCCTGGACAAGGTGGCCTACGTGAGGTTCGCGTCTGTTTACCGTCATTTCCGCGACATCAGCGAGTTCATGACTGAGCTGAAGGACCTGCTCAATGCGAAGGAGTAGTAGGGAGTAGGCGAGTAGGCAGTTCGCAGTAGGCAGTTCGCAGTAGGCTGTAGGCAGCCCGTGTCACTCTCACTGCAACAAGAGCGATCGGCGACAGGCAAGCCGGTGGTCCCACCGTTGCGCCGGGGTGCTGCGCGCTCGAGCCGCAAGCCATTCCTCGACAACACACCGCTGTTGCTTGCCGGCATCGTCGCGCTGATCGTCGCGCTGGCGGTGCTTCTCGCGATCGGGCGCGGGTCGTCGACGCTTGCGCCGGATTTCCTGACCGATTTCGTCCTCTCGGCCCTCTCGGCGACCAATCTCACCATCCTCGTGGCGTTGGCCTTCGTGCTGACGCGAAACATTCTCAAGTTGGTGATGGAGCGGCGGCGCGCGCTGCCGTTCGCGCGGTTCAGAGCCAAGCTCGTCGCGGTCCTGCTCGGCATGGCGGTTGTGCCAGCGGTGCTCGTGCTGATCGTTGGAAGCGAGCTCATTCGCACCAGCGTCGATCGGTGGTTCAACCAGCCAATGGACGTGATGCTGACGTCCGCGAACGCCATCGCCGGCGACTACTACGCGCAGCAGCAGAGTCTCGTGTCGGCGCAAGCCCAGCGATTCGCGCGCACACTGGGATCGGTCAACCTGGCGGCCAGCCCGTCGGACGTTCGCGACCTCGTCGCGCCGGACGTCCTCCAGGAGCGCATCGATCTCGTCGAGGTCTACCGGCTCACGACCGTGGATGGACGTCCGCAGGTCACACCCGTTGTCGACGTCGCCGCGCCATCGCTTCCTCGTGAGTACTCGCGTGCCTCTGCCGATCGCCTGGCCGAGCGAACCGCGGCAAGCGCCGTGGAAGCGCGCGTCGTCGAGCAACTCTCGACCGGTGGAGATCTGATTCGCACGGCCGTGCCCATTCGCTCGTCGCCGAACGGGCCGGTCGCCGGAGTCGTCGTCGCGAGCCAGTACCTGACGGATCAGTTCGCGGCACGCGCGCGCGGCATGACGGAGGCATACGAGGCGTATCAGCAATTGCGTGTGTTGAAGCAGCCGCTGGCCGGCGTCTACCTGTCCTTCTTCCTCATGCTGACGCTGATGATTCTCGTCGGCGCGACGTGGATGGGTCTCTACCTCGCCAAGCGCATCACGCGTCCGGTGCAGACGCTGGCCGCGGCGGCCGACGAGATCGGCGCAGGGCACCTGGATCATCGAGTGAAGGCGGAAGCTGACGACGAATTCGGGTCGTTGATCGACGCCTTCAATCGCATGGCTGGTGAGCTCGCCGCCAGCCGTCGCCGGCTCGAACGCTCATCGATAGACCTCGAACGCAAGCACGGCGACGTCGAGAGCCGTCGTCGCTATGTGGAGACGATCCTCGATCGCCTGGCGACCGGTGTCGTGTCAGTCGATCCCGGCGGCAGCATTCGTACCTGGAACTCCGCTGCCTCACGCCTGCTGGGGATCAAGCAGCGCGTCGCCGGGCAGGCAGTGTCCAGCGTGCTGGGATCCTCCGATCTGAAGCCGCTCGCCATCGCCATCGACGAAGCGGGCTGGCATCGTGAAGATGTACGTCCGCAGGAAGTGTCGATCACGCGCGAAGGCCGCGAGGTTCACCTCGCCGTGATGACGACACCGCTCAAGCGCGACGACGACACGACGGACGGTGTCGTCGTCGTGTTCGATGACGTGACGCCGCTGGTGCGTGCGCAGAAGGTCGCGGCGTGGAGGGAAGTCGCCCGCCGGCTGGCACACGAGATCAAGAACCCGCTGACGCCGATTCAACTGAGCGCGGAGCGTCTGCGTCGTCATTTTTCGCAGGCGCCGCAGCAGACGCGCGAGCTCGTTGACGAGTGCACGACGACGATCGTCGGTGAAGTGGAATCGCTCAAGGGCCTGGTCGATGAGTTCTCGCAATTCGCGCGGATGCCAGCGCCGCGAGCGGTCCCGACCGATCTCCATTCGGTGCTCGACGACGCGCTGTCTCTGTATCACGGCCTCCTCGCTGAAATCGAAATTCACAGGCAATTCGCCGCGTCGCTGCCGAAGATTTCGATCGACCCTGAACAGATCCGGCGCGTGGTTCTCAACCTCGTGGACAACGCGATCGAAGCCATGGACCGCAAGGGTGTCATCGACATCGAGACTCGACACGACGCGGCGAACAACCTCGTTCGCGTCGTGGTGGCCGACAACGGTCCGGGAATCCCGCCCGCCGAACGCGACAAGCTGTTTCTCCCGTACTACTCGACCAAGCAGCGGGGCAGCGGCCTCGGTCTCGCGATCGTCCGCCGCATCGTCGCCGAACACGGCGGCAGCATCGACGTGACCGACAACCAGCCGCGGGGCACGCGCTTCGCGATTGAGTTACCATGCTGAACTCTTGTCGTTCGAATTTCTGAGTTCTCACTTCTCGGTTCGTGTTCAGGTTCGGTTCAGAGTTCGATGCCTTCCATCCTCATAGTCGATGATGAGCCCGGCGTGCGGAGCGCGCTTGGCGGCGTCCTGCGCGACGAGGGCTACAGCGTCGACACGGTAGACAGCGGCGAGGCCTGCCTGCAGCGTCTCGCCGGCCACACCTACGATGTCGTGCTGCTCGACATCTGGCTTCCCGGGATGGACGGACTGGCCACGCTGACGCGCATGCGCGAGCGGCAGTTGGATGCGCAGGTGGTGATCATCTCGGGCCACGGCAATGTCGAATCGGCGGTGCGCGCCATCAAGATGGGGGCATTCGACTTCGTCGAGAAGCCGCTCTCCCTCGAGAAGACGACGCTGGTCGTGCGGAACGCCTTGCGGCAGCGCAGCCTCGAGGCGGAGAACCTCGCGCTCCGCGCGAAGGTCGATGCGCAGTATCTGATGATCGGCGACAGCTACGGCATGGTCCGGCTGCGCGATCAGGTCGCGACCGCGGCGCCGACCAACGGGCGCGTGCTGATCTTTGGCGAGAACGGCACCGGCAAGGAGCTCGTCGCGCGCAACATTCACTCGATGAGCCGCCGGCGCACGGGGCCGTTCGTCGAGGTCAACTGTGCGGCTATTCCCGAAGAGTTGATCGAAAGCGAGCTGTTCGGCCACGTGCGCGGAGCGTTCACGGGTGCCGTTGCCGATCGACGAGGCAAGTTCGAGGTCGCGCACGGCGGCACGATCTTCCTCGACGAGATCGGCGACATGAGCCTGAAGACGCAGGCCAAGGTACTGCGTGTCCTTCAGGAGCAGGTCATGGAAGCGGTCGGCGGCTCGACGCAGATCCGTGTGGACGCCCGTGTCCTTGCCGCGACGAACAAGGATCTGCCGACTGAGATTCGCGCAGGTCGGTTTCGCGAGGATTTGTATTTCAGGCTGAACGTGGTACCTATCTCGGTGCCGCCGCTGCGCGAGCGCATCGAGGACATCCCGTTGCTCGCCGACCATTTCATGGCCATTCTCGCGCGGGAGTACGGGCGGCTGCCCAAGACGTTCGACGGCGATGCCGTCATTGTCCTGCAGCGCTACAGGTGGCCGGGCAATGTCCGCGAGCTGCGGAACCTCGTCGAGCGGCTCATGATCATGGTGCCTGGCGACCGCGTCTCGTCGCGCGACCTCAGTTTCCTGGAGCATGGCTACGAGCAGGAGATACCACCTGCCAGCCGCGCGGTGGCGATGGCGCCACTGCACCACGCGCGCGACGAGTTCGAGAAGCAGTACATCCTTCGAGCGCTCGCCAATCAGCACGGCAACATGTCGCGTACGGCCGAAGTGCTCGGTGTCGAGCGCAGCAATCTCTACAAGAAAATGAGATCGTTCGGAATCATGCCAACCCGACGTGGGGATGATGAGGATGTCGCATAGCGCAGTTCCCGGTTCCCTTGTTCGATTGCATCCGATAGCCCTTACGACTCCGAGCTCTGTGGAACCATGAACCCCGAACCCCGAACCTCGAACCAGAACCCGGAACACGAACGTGGAACCCGGAACGTGGAACCCGGAACGGCACGGCTCTCAGACATTGCCACTCCCGCTCTTGTGCTGGATCGAGCCGCATTAGATCGCAATATCGTCCGCATGGCCGCGTTCTTTGCCAACGGATCGTGCCGGCTGCGGCCGCACTTCAAAGCACACAAGACGCCGGAGATCGCCAGGCGCCAACTCGCCGCGGGCTCGTGCTCGGGTCTGACCTGTGCAACCGTCGGCGAGGCGGAGATCGCGGCCGGATTCTGTGACGACATCCTGATTGCGAACGAGATCGTCGCATCGGACAAGTGCGCTCGAGTCGCCGCACTTGCGGCGCGCGTTCGTGTGACTACGGCGATCGATTCGCTGGTCGGGCTCGACGCGCTCTCGCGCGCGGCGCGCGAAATTGGCGCGAGCATTGGCGTGCTCGTCGACCTCAACGTCGGTCAGGGACGATGCGGTGTCGAACCGGGCGAGGCGGCATTGGCGCTGGCCCAACAGGCCGCGCAATCGAGTGGCATCACGCTCCGCGGGGTCATGGGCTACGAAGGACATCTGCAGCCGGTTCGCGATCGCGGCGAACGCGAGTCGCGCACTCGACAGGCGATGCAGGGGCTCATCAACACGGCGAACCAGCTTCGTGATGCCGGCTTACCGTGCGAGATCGTGTCGGCCGGAGGCACGGGCACCTACGACATCAGCGGCCGCATCGACGGCATTACGGAGATCCAGGCTGGCTCGTATGCGCTGATGGACACTGACTATTCCGGCGTCGGAGTGCCGTTCGAGCCGGCGTTCTGGGTGCTTGGCACCGTGGTGAGCCGGCCCACGAGCGATCGTTGCGTGGCCGACTGCGGTCATAAGTCCACGACCAAGGATCACGGAGTGCCCGCCGTGCGCGGAATCGCAGGCGCCACGGTCACGTCGCTGAACGACGAGCATGCGACGATAGCGCTGCCTCGAGGATCGACAATCGCGATCGGCGATCGCGTTGAGCTTCTTCCGTCGCACGTGGACCCCACGATCAATCTTCACGATGTGTTTTACGTTGTCGAAGGTCAGGCCGTTGTTGACGTCTGGCCGATTACCGCGCGTGGATACATCGAGCATCGGGCTCGGACACGCATGGAGGAGCCCGCATGAGAGCGCACCGATTCGTGTGCATCGGCCTGGGAATAGCGGTGATGGTCGCGGCGTCGGCAGGCTTGCTACGCGCGCAGGATGCTGACAGGCATCCTGTGAGCGCGGAACAGTACCAGCGCTGGAAGACGGAGCTCTCGAACTGGGGGCGATGGGGGAAGGACGATCAGATCGGCGCGCTGAACCTGATCACGCCGGCGAAGCGGCGTCAGGCGGCCTCACTCGTGAAGGAAGGAGTGTCAGTCTCGTTGGCCGCCGACACCGATACCGTGAAGGCCGTCGACAACCCGAGCCCCTACGAAGTGACGATGCAGGGGATCGGGTCGGATCGGATAGCCATCAACTACCACGGCATCGCGCACACGCACCTGGACTCGCTCGCGCACATCAACGAGCAGGGTGTCTTCTACAACGGCTACAAGCCTGATGCGGACATCGTGGTCAAGGAACGCCACGCGAAGAACTCGATTCACAACGTGAAGAACGGCGTCTTCACGCGCGGAGTCCTGATCGACATTCCCCGCTTGAAGGGCGTGCCGTATCTGGAGCCAGGAACTCCGATCTACGTCGAGGATCTCGAGGCGTGGGAGAAGCAGGCTGGAGTGAAGGTGTCTGCTGGCGATGCACTGTTCGTGCGAACCGGCGTGTGGGCGCGACGCAAGGCGGTCGGCCCATGGCTGCGTGGACGAGCTGACGGCGGACAGTCGGCCGGGCTTCATCCGTCGGTGCTCCCCTGGCTCAAGGCGCGCGACATCGCGTTGCTTGGAAGCGATCACCCGCAGTACGTCTCGCCTGGAACGCCCGGCGCGCCGCGAGGAGCGGTGCATGACTTCGCGCTCGTCTATCTGGGTGTCCACCTCTTCGACAACTGCGATCTCGAGGCCCTCGCTCAGGCAGCCGCATCCCGCAAACGATGGGAATTCCTCCTGACAGCAGCGCCGTTGCCGATTCCCGGCGGAACCGGATCGCCGCTCAACCCGATTGCGACATTCTGAAATGGCGAAGAAGGGAAGTGCGGCACTCGATCGTCTGCGAGCACTGTGCCTCTCGTACCCCGAAGCGAGCGAGGCTCCGTCGTGGGGACACCCCAACTTCAAAGCTGGGAAGAAGGTGTTCGTCGCTTTCGAACAGATCAAGGGACGTCCGTCGATTGCCTTTCGCCTCGAGCCGAAGGACGTCGAGCGACTGCTGATGAGAAAGCAGTTCTTCGAGACGCCCTACGGTCGAGGACAGTGGGTCAGCCTGTGGGCTGATGATCAGCTCGAATGGAAAGCGGTGACTGACCTCGTCGATCGCAGCTATCGCGTCGTTGCGCTGAAGCGAATGATCGCAGCCCTCGGTAGCAGGCGGGGCTAAAGCCCCGCCTCTACGTCTATTCCGCGCGCAGCGCTTGCACCGGCGCGATTCTCGTCCCCCGACGCGCCGGCACGTAGCAGGCCACCATGGCGACGGCGGTGAGCAACACGGTCGTCACGATGAACGTGGCGGCATCGAGCGGCTCGATCTCGTAGAGGAGCACGGCCAGCAGTCGGGTCAGCGCTGCGGCAAGGACGAGCCCGGTGATGACGCCGATGCCGACCAGGCGCAGCGCCTGCGCAAGGACGAGGTCGAACACGGACCGAGGTGTCGCGCCCAGTGCCATGCGCACGCCAATCTCCTGCGTCCGCTGAGCGACGGAATACGCCATCACGCCGTACACGCCGACAGCGGCCAGCAAGAGCGCCATCACCGCGAAGGCTACCAGCAGCACTGTCACAGTGCGGGGGCGCGCGAGCGTCGCGTCGACGACTTCCTGCATGGTGCGTACGTCGGTGAGTGGCAGCTCACGGTCGAGCGTATGCACCACCGCGCCAACACTTGGCGCGAGCGCCAGAGGATTCATCTCAGTGCGGACGACCAGCGTCATCAGCGGAATCGCGAGCTGGGTATGCGGGAGATAGACGGTCGGCCGGATGTCGCGATCGAGGGCGGCGAGCTTGACGTCGCCGACCACACCCACGACCTCGTAGTCGAGACGCTCGATGAAACCGGCATTGACGTGCACACGCTTTCCGATCGGCGTGCCATCAGTGAGGTGAAGCCGCACCATCGTCTCGTTGACGATAGCAACGGCCGGAGAGTCGCCCCGGTCGAATGCCGTGAAGTCCCGACCCATGACATGCGGGATTCCCATGGTGCGGAAATAGCCTGGCGTAATTGGCGTAACGTCGGCCGAGGGTGCCTGGCCCGGTCCAGGAGTAGGTCGATCGGTTCGCCAGAAGCTGGTCCCGATGCCGGGGCCGGCAAGTGGCAGGAATGTCACGCCAGCGGCACGGAGTACACCCGGAAGCTCTCCAATGCGCGCCAGGGCATTGGTCGCGAAACCCGACCGGCTCTCGGAGGTGTCGTAGCGCGACACTGGGAGCTGCACGCGCATCGTGAGGAGCCCTTCAGCACGAAATCCGGGGCTGATGCTGCTCAATCGTAGGAAGCTGCGCACGAGCAGGCCGGCGCCCGTGAGGAGGACGAGAGACAACGCGACTTCGGCGGCCACCAATGTGCCCAGTATTCGCCGCGCCCTCGGACCGCCGCCGTCTCTCCCGTTCACGAGATGTGCGGCGCGCCAGCAGTAGATTGGCGACGTTGACGCATGAGACGAGCAGGACGAACAGGGCCGCGCCCGCCAGGACCCGCAGAGCGGGGCGAATTTGATCGACCATCTGCTCGTGAACAGGTACCAGGCTGATCGACCAGCCGGTATTGCGTTGCGGCGCCTCTTTGGCCAGTTGCGCAGCGATGCCTTTCATGTCAAGGGAGGCTTGCTCGAAGGAGACGTCCTCGCGCAGGCGCGCAATTCCAAACGAATATCCGCGTCCACGCGCCGCGCGCATACCTTCGATGGTCCATCCGTAAGGAATCAGGAAGTCCGTCCGATCGCCGAGCAGGGTGAATCCCGCAGGCATCACGCCGATCAGCGTGCGCGATTTGTCGTTGACGTTGATGGTGGTGCCGATCACGTCGGGACGCCCACCGAGCCGCGTGCGCCAGAATTCATCGCTGACGATGATGACGTCGTCGCGCCCCTCTTCGTCTTCGGAAGGGCCATAGGGGCGCCCGAGGGCTGGCTGAACACCGAGGACTGGGAAGAGATCCGCGGAGGCGACCTTCCCGACAATCTCCTCGGCCTGGCCGCCGAGCATCACGCTGAGCCGAGTCGGGCCTGCCATGGCCAGATGGGTGAACGAGCGGTGTCGTTCGCGCCACTCGACGAAGTTGGCGTCGGCGATCACATTGCGATTCCGCCTTGCGTTGCTCTCCCAGACGACGACGATGCGCTCCGGATTGCTGTAGGGCAACGGGCGCAGTATCACACCGCGCACGACGCTGAAGGTCGCCGACGTTGCACCGATGCCAAGGGCCAGCGCCAGAATGGCTGGTACCGCGAACCGGGGCGATCGGGCGAAGGATCGCGCCGCGAACCGAAGATCCTGCATCACGCTCCGCATCACATAACCTCCCTCGCGCGCCAGTTCAATCTGCGATCGCGCCCAGTGCCCAGGCCGCCTGCGCGCGGACGCTTGCCTCACGGTCTTTTAAGGAACCGATCAGTGGGGTGACGGCCCGCTGATCGTCGAGTGCCCCGAGTGCCCACGCTGCGTTGCGACGTGCGACCGCCGCCGGGCTCGCGAGCGTCTTGACGAGAGGTTCGACCGACGCGCTGCCGATGTGGACCAGCGCGCGAGCGGCGGCCTCGCCCGGGGTGATCGGTTGCTCCTCGCCCCACCAGCGGCGGTGATCTTCGCGGCAGACCTCTGGTGCGACTGGTTCGGCATCCTCGAGCAATTCAACGAGTGCCGGGATCGCAGCGGCAGCGCTTGCGTTGAACACATTCCGCGCACATGCCACACCGACGCGCACCACGGGGTCCGGGCTGCGCAGCATCTCAATCACCGTCGACAAGTCCGTCGCCGACGGAGCCTGCTGGCTCGCGGAGACTTGCGGTGTAGCGAATGCAAAGACTGTGAGACAGCCTGCGGCGAATCCAAGCCGCCCCAGCGCAATTGATGCCATGGTCGCCTCCCTAGAACGGGCGCGTTCCCTGATTCGGGTTGGGATTGGGGTTTGGGCTCGGACCGCCGCCGCCGTGCCCGTAAATCTGTGCGAGTGCCTGCGCAGCCGATCGACGGACCTCGATGTTGCCGTCCTTCAATGCGGCGGTGAGTGCGTCAACCGCCTTGGGGCTCCGGATGCGACCGATGGCCCAGATTGCTTGTTTCCGGACTTCTTGATCCGAGTCGCGCATTGCGGCGATGAGCGCATCAACCGACTGTTCGGAGCGAATCCGTCCCAGCGCCCAGGCCGCTTGCCGACGAACGTCCGCGTCGCTGTCCTTGAGCGCGTCGGCGAGCGCGGCGACTGTTGCGGCGGGAACGACTGGAGACGTCTGTGCGTCGGCACGCGAACAGACAATGATCGAGGCGAGAACTACGACTGCTAATATTTTGGCACGTGTCGGCATGACTGTCCTTTCAGGCGATGTGCGCCCGTGATGCGGTTATTACTGTCCTGCTAACTGGCCGATGGCGAAGGCCGCCTGCTGACGCACGTCCGCGACCGCGTCGCGCAACGCGGTTGTCAGCGCAGGGAGTGCTCTGGGATCTCGAATTTGCCCGAGGGCGAAGGCCGCCTGCAGGCGGACGTCGGCTGATGAGTCCTTCAACGCCTCGAGCAAGGGGTCGACTGCACTGGCGTCCCGCAGCTGACCCAGACCGAACACAGCCTGCTGGCGGACGTCAGCCGACGAGTCCTTGAGCGCTTTCAGCAACGCGGGAACGGCGTCACGGTTGCGTGATTGCGCGAGGAGGTGCACAGCCTGCTGGCGCACGTCAGCCGAGGCATCGTCGATCATCGTCATGACTGCCGCGGCCGCACGTGGATCGCCGGTTCGGGCGAGTGCGAACACGACGTGTTCACGCACATCCGCGTTGCTGTCTTTGAGCAGCGGAAGCAGGGCGGGCACGATCCGCGCGTCGCGCATGCGCCCGAGTGTGATGACCACTGTCTCGCGAACGTCCGCATCGGAGTCCGCGAGCGCGGCGATCAGTGCCTCGACGGTCTTCGGATCTGCGGCAGCAGCGCCTTGCGCAGCCCTGGCCGCGGCGATTTGTCCGCCGACTCGTGAGCCGATCTGCCCCCCGAGTTCTGAGCCGTTCTGCGCACCGATCGGCGAGCTGATGTCGCCATCAGTTCGGTCGTCGATCCGTTCGGCGAGCGACTCTCTTGTGGTTGCCGGGGCAAGCCTCGGGCGCGGTTGCGGATCGGGGACCGCGCTCACAGATGGAGAGTCTGCGACCGGCGCTGGCGCGTGAGATGGCGCAGCGCTTGCCGATTCGAACTCGTCCGCGATCGGCGACGAGTTCTCCAGGTGCACCGCGCCGACCGGTACGGCGATCAGCAGAACGAACGCGAGCGACGCAACACGCGTGTAGAGCGTCGACGATCGCCGGATTGCGGGATCCAGGATCGCCAGAAGCCGCCCTTCGAGTTGTGACGGCCGTGCCATCGCGAGCCCGACGAGCGGAAACATCCGGCGATTCTGCGCAGTCTTCGCGATGTCGAGCAGGTGAGCCGCGTAGTCGGGACCCTTCTCGCCGGCGGCGAGCACGAAGTCGTCGCATGCCCGCTCGCGTTCAGCGCGCATCCGGCGGGCCGCGAGCCAGACGATCGGGTTGAACCAGTACGCCGCGCACACGAGCTGCGCAATTGACTGTGTCAGGCAGTCGCGCCGTTTTATGTGCGCAAGCTCGTGGAGTACAACGACGCGGCGACGTTCGTCGGACCAGTGCGCCGCATCAGCCGGCATCACGATGGATGGACGCCAGACGCCACACACGATCGGCATACTGACCGACGCGGACTCGGCGACGACGACTGGCCCCGGGATCTCGAAGACCTCTGCGAGCGTCTGTGCCTCGTCGACCCAGGGGGCCTCGACGACCGTTGCCGACCTGCGAATCCACCAGGCGCCGATCGCACCGCTGATGACATAGGCCAGGATCATCGTGGCGCCGACCGCCCAGAGAAGCACTGCAGCGAGCGTCAGATCGAATGGCCTCGCAGCAGTCTGTGCTGGTGCCGCCAACGGCAATGCCGAGGCCACGCTATCCCCCGTCGCGGCGGCCGGTGCAGCCTCAGGAGCGATCACTGACTGCTGCATGTCCATGGGCGCCTGTGACTGCGTTGAGACGAACGGTGCTGGAATCGACACCGTCCAGCGCGGACCGAAGGCTGTCATCGCCGGCGCGAGCGTCGATCCAGCAATGGCGCAGATCCAAATGAAGTGGCGCGTCGAGGCGGAGGCGCGGCGCATCACCGAGGTCAACGCCCACGCGGCACACAGCATCAGGCTGGCGCGTGCGCATGATTCGACGAGGGCGGCCATCAGGTCGGCAAACATCTCAGGCTCCTTCCTTGCGGGCGCGTTTGATTACTGTGTTGAGGCGGTCCCACTCCGCTTGAGAGATTCGGCTCGCGTCCTCGTCGAGCAGTGCTGCAATCGCTTGCGTCGTGGACCCTTCGAAGAAGGTGTTCAGCAGGTGTCGCAACGCGGAGCGTTTCGCCGCGTCGCGCGCGACGGTCGGGATGTACACGTAGCGCGACCCGTCTTGTTCGTGTCGCACGTGCCCTTTATCTTCGAGGATTTTCAACAGCGTGCGCACGGCAGAGTAGCTGGGCGCTGCTGGCATGGCCTGCTGAACTTCTGCCGCCGTCGCACGCCCCGCTTTGTAGAGGACGTCGAGAATCTGCCGTTCGCGGCGACTGAGATCGGGCGGGGCCGCACTCTTGGTCATTGGTGCCAAAAAATTAGCACCAACGATTTCAGGTTGTCAACGACGTACTGGGTCCGCGCCGTACTGGCCCGGAGCAGTGACAGCTGAATTGTGAAGTTACGACGGAGGTGTGGTTTGTGTTACTCGAGTGTGACATTGGCCTTGATTCGAGAGACCTGTGGGAGTAGTGTCCACCCAACCCATCGGCAACCCTCGATGCGCCTTCGCATGGCGCGATTCCATTGAGTGCGTTGGAGATACCAATTTCAGGGTAGCGGAGGAAACAGACCCATCGGCGTGACCAAAGTTCGGGACGGAACCCAACCGACAGAGAGGTGGCATATGCGCTTAGGCGTGAAGGCGCTGGCAGTAGTGGCGTTGATCATCCTCATCCCCGCCGGAGCCCGTGCACAAGCAGTAATCGCAGGTTCGGTCAGGGATACCTCAGGGGCAGTACTTCCCGGTGTCACCGTTGAAGCCAGCAGTCCTGCGCTGATTGAAAAAGTCCGCACGAGCATCAGCGACAGCGGCGGACAGTACCGCATCGAAGATCTCCGCCCGGGGGTCTACAAGGTCTCGTTTACATTGCCTGGGTTCAGCACCTTTGAACGCGAAGGCGTCGAGCTGACCGGCTCGTTTACCGCCACCATCAACGCGGAACTGCGCGTTGGCAATCTTCAGGAGACCGTGACGGTTACCGGAGAGAGCCCGATCGTTGACGTTTCGAGCGCCCGGCGTCAGACCGTCATCAACAATGAGGTGCTCAAGGCCATTCCGACCGTGCGCAGTTACAACGCGCTCGTCGTCGTCGTGCCCGGCGTCGTGACGAACACGAACGACGTCGCCACCGGCACTGCCACCACGCAGTTTCCAATTCATGGTGGCCGCAACAACGAAGGCCGCATGACGATCGACGGTCTCAACGTCGGCAATCCTCCCGGCGGCAATCAGCCACCCGGCTTCTCCGTGGACGTTGGCAACTCTGAAGAGATCTCGTTCACGACGTCCGGCGGACTCGGCGAGTCCGAGACCGCGGGACTGGTGATGAACGTCGTGCCGAAGACCGGCGGCAACTCGATTCACGGATCGGCGTTCTACAGCGGCAGCGGCAAGAACCTTCAGTCGGACAACACGGAAGGCACTGGCGTTGCGGCGCCGACGCCGCTGACAAAGATTTACGACCTCAACGGTGCGATCGGTGGACCGATCATGCGCGACAAGTTGTGGTACTTCGCGACGGCGCGCACACAGGGAAGCACGCGCGTCAACGCGAACCAGTTCGTCAATCTGAACGCCGGCGATGCGACGAAATGGCTCTATGCCCCGGACCTGAACGACCCCGGATTCTCCGACCGCACGTGGGAGAACATCAGCGGACGTCTGACGTGGCAGATGACACCGCGCAACAAGATCGGCGGCTACTGGGACGAGCAGTGGGTGTGCCGCAAGTGCGAGGGGAATACGATCGGTATCACCACTCCTGCGGTCGTTTCACCCGAGGCGAACGGCCCGAATCAGACGCTGCCGCTCCGCGTGCCGCAGGTGACGTGGTCGTCACCCGTGACGAATCGGCTGCTCCTCGACGCCGGTTTCGGCGGCACGTACTACGGCTGGGGCAACTTCGAGCGCAACCCGAATCCGACACACGACCTGATCAAGGTCACTGAGCAGTGTGCGGCCGGCTGCGCGGCCAATGGCAACCGCCCGGGGATCGTGTACCGGTCACAGGACTACGGCGACAACCGCACAGGATCCTATACGTGGAGAGGGTCACTGGCGTACGTGACAGGCCGGCACAGCTTCAAGGTTGGTTATCAGGGAACGCTGATGACTGACGACCGGACCTGGACCACCAACACCACGGACCTGTGGTACCGCTTCAACAACGGAGTTCCGAATCAGCTGACGCAGACCATTTCACCGTGGATCAACAACGCTCGGGCGGGATGGGATGCCGTCTTCGCACAGGAACAGTTCACGATGGGACGGTTAACGCTGCAGGGCGCTGTCCGGTTCGATGTGGCGAAGAGCTGGTTCCCGGAGCAGAACATTGGGCCGGATAGGTTCCTCGCAACGCCCTACCATTTCGACGAAACGAAAGGCGTCAACAGCTACAAGGACATCACGCCCCGGTTCGGTGCGGCCTATGACGTCTTCGGCAACGGCAAGACCGCCGTCAAAATGAACCTTGGCAGGTATCTGGAAGGCGTCGGCGTGCAGTTGACGTATGCCAACTCGAATCCGACCCTTCGAATCCCGACGTCAACGGGTCCTTTCGGCGTGCCGGGTGTCACCAGGACATGGATTGACGCGAACGCGGATCTGACGCCCAACTGCGACCTGTCCAATCCGAACGCCAACGGAAATCCTGCCGCGGTCAACGGTGGAGGCGGAGCAGACTTCTGCGGCCAGATTTCTAATACGGCGTTTGGCCAACCTGTGCTGTCAGGGGCTTACGATCCCAACCTTCTCAACGGATGGGGCGTGCGCGCCGGCGACTGGAGCCTGGGCCTCTCGGTCCAGCAGCAGATCTTTACACGCATGTCGATCGAGGTCGGTTACTACAGGCGATCTTTCGACGGCTTCACGGCGAACGACAACCAGGCCCTGGCGAACGCTGACCTGACGCCGTACACCGTGCTGGCGCCGTCGGATTCACGGCTCCCGAACGGCGGCGGGTATTCGATCGGCACGCTTTACGACGTCGTGCCCAGTAAGGCAGGGCAGGTCAACAATCTGTCGACGCTTGCTGACAATTATGGCAAGCAGTACCAGTACTTCAATGGCCTCGACGTGACCGTCAGCCTGCGCCAGGGCGGCCTGACTCTCCAGGGCGGCACGAGCACCGGTCAGAACGTCGCCGATGCCTGCGAGGTCAGAGCCAACCTCCCTGAGCTGAACACGAATATCGGCGCCGGCCTTGTCGGATCGGCTGTCAGTACGACTAGCCCGTACTGCCACGTCGCATATGGCATGCTCACGCAGCTTCGGGGACTCGGCTCGTATGTCATCCCGAAGATCGATGCGCAGGTCAGCGCGGTGTTCCAGAGCAAGCCTGGCGCATTGCTATCGGCCAACTACGCCATGCCCGCGGCACAGGTCGCAACGTTTCTCGGCCGGCCGCCGTCCGGGAACGTGCCCAACGTCACCATCAACCTGATCGAACCAGGGTCACTGTACGGAGATCGGATCAACCAGCTCGACTTCCGCATTGCGAAGAACTTCACCTTCGGGTCGACACGGTCGATGATCTCCGCCGACCTCTATAACGTGATGAACGCGAATCCGGTGCTGACCTACAACAACAGCTTCACGCCCAACGGGCCATGGCTCCAGCCGAACTCGATCCTGACGGGACGGCTGATTCGCATCAGCGTCGATTTCAATTTCTAATCAAACGGCGGGTCAGAAGACCCGCCGCCACCGATCCGTTGATCGAGCCTTCGTAGAGGCGGGTCTTCAGACCCGCCTGACGTTGGCCGATAAGACGGTCGTGCCTAATTGCGCCAATTGCGGAGCGCCAATGCCGGCCGACCGGAACACCGGCGTGGCCGTGTGCGGTCACTGTGGCTCGAGCGAACAGCTCGCCGGCATCGCCGCGCTGATTGAGACCGCGGAGCGCGAGCGACAAGACGTGCCCGACTTGTCAGACCTCGCTTGCGAACTGGAAAGCTCGATGGGCGCCCGCTGCTGTTCTGTCAACGCTGCGAAGGGTTGCTCGTCGAGATGGAGCACTTCGTCGCCGTGATCAACGCGGCGCGTGCTCGAGAGGAGCAGCCAGGAACGATCCTACCGCGCCGGCAGACACCCGGAGATCGCACCATCAGCTGCCCAGGCTGCCAGCGTCCGATGCTGAGTCACTTCTACGGTGGACCGGGCAATCTCGTCATCGACACCTGCGAGCGGTGTCATCTCAACTGGCTGGACCCCGGGGAACTGCGCCGCATCGCGCGTGCGCCACGCGCGTAGATCTACGAGCCGCTCGAAGTCGTCTTCGGTGCCGTGATTTCGAACGTGAAGCGGAGTGCGGGAATCTTGTTGCCGGGATGATCGTCCGCGTAGGTGAGCTGTGGCTGACGGTAGAGCAACTGCGTCTCAGTCGGTGGGCCCTGATAGATACCAGGATACAAGTCGATGATGTGGACGCCGGGCGAACCCGTCGCATGGAAGTTGATCACGACGTCGCCCTGGCTGTTGAAGCCGCACGCGTAGCCCATGTACGCATTGTCGTAGGTGGCGACGTAGATGTTGTCGTACTCAGTCCAGCCGACGCCCTTCAAGTGGATCGTGACCGGCGTGCCAACGGGTCCCGATGTCGCTGAGATGCTGACGATGCTGGTTTCGATGACGAAGAAGGCGCGCCCGAGTGTCTTGTCGCCATCACGCAGCGCGAGTCCGTGCAGGCCGCCGAGATCGTCCGGGACCGTCAGCGGCGACTCGATGCGACCGTCGCTGCCGACCTTCACGCTGCCGAACTCTTTCTCCTGTGGTTCGAATCCGTTCCCGCTGACGCGACTGCCGACATAGGTCTGCCACGCGAGTTGCAGCGACGCGTTCGATGGAAAGCCGTCGCCGCGAAGCATCACGCGTGAGCCGACAGGTCCCTGCGTTCGATCGAGCGTCAGCGTTGCGCCATCGATGTGCACTTCGGTCTTTGGGACCGGCTGACGCTGATAGGGCTCCGCAAAAGCCGTCAGCGACGGCGGAGCACCCGGCGTCGTCCTGAATGTGAACTGCGGGCGCGGCAGATGCGCAACGGGTGACTGCTCGTAGTTCAGGTAACCCTGGCCCTGATAGCCGGTGAGGATCCGGACGACGTGATCCCCCGATGGTCCGGCCGCGCGGAATCTCGCCACCGCCGATCCTTTCGTCCCGGCAGCCGAGACGAATCCCACGAGGTTGTTGTCCCAGTTCACTACCCATGTGCTCTCCATCGTCCGCCAGCCGAGCCCTTTGACCTTGAGCTCGATGGGTGTGCCCACTGGGCCGGAGGCAGGAGTCAGCTCAAAACTCTGTGTGACTTCGATGCCGTTTTGCGCGATCGGCTTGCCATCGATGAGCGCGATGATTTCATGAACGCCGCCATAGTCCTCGGGGATCGTGAATCGCGCGTCGAGCGCCCCGTTCGCGTCAATCGTGAACGTGCCGAGCGAGATGGTTGACTCCGCGTACTTCTTGCCGCGGAAGCGGTAGTAGTCTTCGACCACCCAGCCGCCCGTTACCGTTCCCCACGTGAGATCGACAGTCTTGCCGGCTGGAAGCCCGGTCGCCTTTGCGATGACTTCCGTTCCAACGGTCGGCGACTTGTACGTGAGCGACAACGTCTGCGACGCCGCAGCCGGGGCATCCGAGGATCCGGCTGGCGTCGACGACTCAGGGGGAGAGGCGGCCGTCTTCGAGCAGGCGACGACCGCGACGAGCGCCAGCAGCGGGAAAGCCGAGCGCAAGAACCGCATCGCCTACGGGACGATGACGAGTTGCGAGGCCTCGGCAGAGAACGGCGTGAACGTCGCCTTTCTTCCGAACTTGTCGGTGGCTGTGACGGTGTAGCTGATGCGACCGGCAGGGGCGTCGTTCGGGACGGTCCACGATCCGGTCCACAGCTCGTACGGCGTTCGGATGTAGCCTCGCGGCGTCGGTGCCTTTGGACCAGATGCGCCACGCCAGTTCATGTTCACGTCCACCGTCTTCCCGGCGTAGGTGACGTGCGCGACCAGCGCAGCTGTTTGCTCCACTTCGCCGGTGCCGCCGTCGATCGCCGTCATGCGGAACCCGACCCGCTCCCCGCGCTTGAAGCGATTCGTCAGGATGCAGTTATTGGGGTCCGTCGGGTTGATGAAGATCGCAGTGTCTCCCCAGATCACCAGCTTTCCTGATGGGTGTCCGGTCTGCGGGGGTGGCGGAGCGGCGGGGGCCTGTGCCTCCAGATAGCCGGAAAAGCTGATAACCGACAGGGCGATGAGGGCCGCTGAAAACGCGGCGGTATATAGCGATTTCATAAGGCCGGACTATAGCCGATTAGTGGTCCCTGGTCCAAGGTTCTTGGTCCTTGGTCCGTCCGTGGTCCGTGGTCTGTGGTTCTCTCGCTAGAAGACCAGATAGCAGCCGATGGCGCCGATGACGGTCATCGACAGGCCCCAGATGAGAAGCTTGTTGTAGGTCTGGCGCACCTGTTCGGGGTCGCTGATGCCGGCGATGCACATCGCGCCCGTCGTCGAGAGCGGCGACATGTCCACAAGGTGCGCGCCGATGTTCATTGACGAGGCGACGCCGAACGGGTCGCCGCCCAGCCGCGCGATCAGCCCGGGCACAGTCGGGAGAAACGCCGGCAGCACGACACCGGACGTGCTGCTGTAGACCGAGATCACGCCGGTCACGAACGCGATGACTCCGGTGAGCGTGCCGGGCGTCGCAAACTTCGCCAGGATCTCCGTGAATAGATCGAGGCCTCCCGTCTTCTCGAGCAGCGCCACCAGCACGCTGACTCCGCTCACCATGAGGATCGGGATCCAGGGCATCTTCCGGATCGCCTGTTCATGATCGGCCACGCGCATCGCAGCCAGCGCCACGGCGCCGGTGAACGCAGCCATGCCGATGTTGGCGTTGCGGAAGAGGACGAAGACAAGTACGGCACCGATCACCGCGAGGGTCAGCCAATGTGAACGGTCCAGGCGAGTCGACTCGGGATGCTGCTCACCGCCGGTGTAGCGATTCCTGAACAGTTGGAGACCGCCAAGCAGGAAGTAGCCGCCGAAGGCGATGATCGCGTGCGCCAGGAGATTGGCGATGTAGGTCCGCATTTCGAAACCGCCGAGTCCAATCTTGTCCATGAGGCCGGTGACGATGATTCCGGTGGGAGCGACCGGAGAGAGTGCACCGGACTGTGCCCCGTTGCCGACCATGATCGCCATGAGAAACGGCGGGATCGCGGCGCGTGCGGCGACCGCCATCGCCATTGGTGCCAGCATCGCCGCCGTCGCGACGTTGCCGGGCCCGAGCGACGCGATGATCGATCCGAGCACGAAGAACATCACCGGAATGAGACCGGCGTTGCCTCGACAGATGCGGACGGCCGCGTGTGCCACGCGGTCGAGCGTTCCATTGAGTTGCGCCTGCGTGAACATCAGCGTCACGCCGGCGAGCGTCAGAAACAGTTGCACCGGGAAGCCGCTCAACACGTCGTTGAGGCTCATGCTGCCGAGATACACGCCGACGATCCACGCCAGTGCCAGTGCCAGGACGCCCACATTGAGCGTCGAGAAGCAACTGACGATCATGGCGACGACGAGCGCACCGAGTGAAAGCCAGGCCAGAGTCATAGAGAAGTGGGAAGTATAAAGGGCAAAGTTGGGAAGTACGGTGGAAAGTGGAAAGCTCGAAAGTGACTAACGAAGGAGACTCTCGAGCAGCACCGCCGGATGCAGCGCCTTCTCACCCGTGAAATCGGCGATCTGATGCCGACACGATGTGCCCGCCGCGACGACGACCGAACCCTCGGCTTTCGCACGCACAGCCGGAAAGAGCTTGCGCTCGCCGATCGTGCGCGACACCTCGTAGTGATCGTGTCCGTAGCCGAACGATCCGGCCATGCCGCAGCAGCCGGCATCGAGATCCACGACGTTTGCGCCCGGAATATGCGCCAGCATCGTCTTTGCCGGACCCACGAGCGCCATCGATTTCTGGTGACAGTGGCCGTGTAGCAGCACAGACCTGGGTCCTGGTTTCAGGGACAGGCGATCCATCAGCTTTGCGGCGAACTCCTCGAACAGTACGCTGACGGAGGCGACCTTTTCGGCTTTGCGACGACTTTCGCCGCGCAGGAGCGCGGGCGCGTCCTCGCGAACGGCGGACAGGCAACTCGGCTCGCAGAACACGAGAGGGCGGCCGGCGACCGCGCCGTCATACAGAGCCTCGCTGTTTCGCTCGGCCATCTTACGCGCAGTCCCGAGCAGGCCCTTTGAGATCTGCGGGCGTCCGCAGCAGTGGTTCAGCGCAAGGGCAGTGTGGAGCCCCGCCTGCTTCAGCACTCGGATCGCGGCCAGTCCGATCTCGGGGTCGTAGTGATTCGTGAACGTGTCGTTGAACAGGAGTGCGTCAACCTGCCCAGCCTCGTGTGACACCTGCGAACGAAGCGTCCGTCGCTTGAACTGCGGCAGCCGTCGGCGTCGATCGACGCCGATCAGTTTCTCGTTGAGGCTGCGTGCCGGGCCGCTTCCCGCAATCCAGTTCGAGAGCGGCGCGAACCGGCTGCCCCATTTGGCGAGTGTCGAGACGTTGCCGAGAACGCGTGCCTCCATCGACGTGCCGTGACGCTGCCAGTAGTCGGCGAGGAACTCGCTCTTGAAGCGGGCAACGTCGACGCCGACAGGGCACTCCGCCTTGCACGCGCGGCACTCGAGGCAGAGGTCGAGTGACTCGTAGACCCCCTGATCGCCGAGTCCGGACTCGCCGAGTTTTCCTGCGATGGTCAAACGGAGGACATTCGCCCGTCCCCGTGTCGAGTGCTGCTCGTCGCGTGTCGCCATATACGACGGGCACATCGTTCCTTCGAGCGTCTTGCGGCACGCGCCGAGGCCGCTGCACATCTCGATCGCGCCGGCGACGCCGCCGATGTCGTAATCGAAGAAGGTGATCGGATTGCGAGCGGAGTAGTTCGGGCCGAACCGCAGGTTGGAGGTGATGGGAGGGCAGTCGACAATCTTGCCGGGATTGAAGAGGCCGTGCGGATCGAACGTTTGCTTGATGGTGCGGAACGCCTCATAGAGCGTCGATCCAAACATCTTCTCCATGAACGGGCCGCGCACGAGCCCGTCGCCATGCTCGCCGGACAGCGCGCCGCCGAATTCGAGAACGAGGTCGGAGATGTCGTTGGCGATCGCCTCGAACTGCTTCACGCCGGCGTCGGTCTTCATGTTGACCACCGGCCGCACGTGCAGGCAACCGACGGACGCATGCGCATAGACACCGGCCGTCGTGCCGTGCCGGGCGACGATGGCAAGGAAGCGTTCGATGTAGTCGCGCAGGTGTTCCGGCGCCACGGCTGTGTCTTCGACGAACGAGAGCGACTTGGCATCTTCCCGCATCGCCATCGACAATCCGAGCCCCGCCTCCCGCAGGCTCCAGACGCGCGCCTGTGCGGCGAGTTCGAGCGCGTGATGGTAGCGATAGCCAAGTCCGTGCGCGCGCAAATCCTGTTCGAGCGCCTGCAGACGCGGCGGGAGATCCTCTGCGCGATCGTCGTAGAACTCAACGCACAGCAGCGCGGCCGGATCGCCCTCGATGAAGCTCTGTCGCATCGCTTCGAGTGCCGCGCTCTTGCGTGTGTGATCGAGGATCGACTTGTCCATGACCTCGATCGCGGACGGGCGATGCTTGAGGATCACAGGCGCCGCGGCCAGCGATTCGAGGAGATGCTCGAACTGGATCGCCATCACGGCCTTCGCCTTTGGCAGCGGCACCAGGTTCAGCTTCGCCGAGAGGACCACGCCGAGGGTGCCCTCCGACCCGACCATCATCCGTGCGAGGTTGAACGGACGACCGGGGACGAAATCGTCCAGGTTGTAGCCGCCGACGCGACGAAGCACTTTCGGAAACCGGCGCTCGATCTCGTCCTGATGCGTCGAGGCCAGTTCAGCGACGGTTCGGTAGCAGCGAGCCTCGAGCGTGTCGCCCGCACACTTCCGGGGCAGCTCGCCATCGGCCAGTGGACGGAGGGTGACGACGGACCCGTCCGAAAGCACGACCTCTTGTTCGATGACGTGATCGATCGTCTTGCCGTAGATCACTGACCGCGCGCCGCTCGAGTTGTTCGCCATCATCCCGCCGACGGTGGCGCGACTGGCGGTCGACACATCCGGTGCGAATCGGAGACCATGCGGGCGGAGTCGTGCGTTCAGCTCGTCGAGGACGACTCCGGGCTCGACGCGCACCCACCGTTCCTGCACGTTCAGCTCGAGGATGGCGTTGAGGTACTTCGAGGTGTCGACCACGAGCCCGGCCCCGATCGCCTGGCCGGCCTGCGACGTGCCGCCGCCACGCATCGTGATGGGGCAGTGGAGACGCGCGCAGATCTGGACGAGCCGTTTGAGATCGTCACGCGAGCGCGGCAGTGCGACGCCGATCGGTTGAATCTGATAGACGCTGGCGTCGGTCGAGTAGAGCGCCCGCGACACGGCGTCGAATCGAAATTCGCCGGAGAGCGCCGTTTCCAGTTCCCGTCGAAGTGCTGAAACGCTGGCTTCCGGTGTGCTCACAGCGCTTCGAGCCCGGCGCGCAGTCGTTCGAGGCCACGGGCGAGCGTGTCACCGCCGCTGGCGAAGGAGACTCGCAGCGTTCCCTCTCCCCCCGGACCATAGGCGGCGCCATGAATGACGGCGACGCCGGCATCCTGGAGGAGCCGTTGGCGGATCTGTTCCGACGGCACACCGGTCTCGCGTGCGTCCACCATCGCAAAAAACCCGCCTTCAGGCGGCAGCACCTGCACGTGACGAATGCCGCTCAACGCACTCAGCACAAGCGACCGTCGTGTCGTGTACTCATGACGCATCTCCTCGACCGCATCCTGTGGGCCGGTCAATGCGACAGCCGCCGCGTCCTGGACGAACGTCGCCGGTCCCCGGCTCGACTGCTGCAAGGAGAGAAACATGCTCTGGATGATCGATGCGGGCGCCGCGCAATAGCCGACTCGCCATCCCGTCATTGCATACGTCTTCGAGAGGCTGTTCAGGAGTACCGTACGCTCGCGCAGGGCGGCAGACAGCGAGGAGGGCGAGACGTGCCTGCAGCCCTCGTATGTGATGGCCTCGTAGATCTCGTCGCTGATGAGCACGAGGTTGTGGCGCGTCACCACCTCGGCGATCGCGCGCAACTCCGACTCGAGAAACACGGTGCCCACAGGGTTCCACGGCGTGTTGAGCAGGAGCGCCCTCGAGCGTGAGGTGACCGCCGCAGCGATCGCTTGAGCCGTCAGGACAAAACGCCCATTCTCGATCTGAGCCCGCACGGGCACGACGCGCCCACCCGCGAGAACGATTGGCGAGAGGTAGGCGTCGTAGATCGGATCGGGGACGAGCACCTCGTCGTCGTCGTTCAACAGCGCGAGCAGCGCTGAATGGATGCCGAGCGTCGCGCCGGTCGTCACGAGGATCTCGGAGCCGGGGTCGTAGGTCACGCCGTTCTCGCGCGACAGTTTCTCGGCCACTGCCTGGCGGAGCACGATCTCGCCGCGGTTGTCCGGATACCGTGTGCGACCGCCCTTCATGGCGCGCGTCGCGGCTTCGATGATGTGCGCCGGCGTGTCGAAGTCGGGTTCTCCGCGCATCAGCGAGACGACCGTCTGCCCACGGGATTGCGCCTGTCGGATATCGGCGAGGACAGTGTTAACCGCGGTGGGCCGGAGGAGTGTGGAACGGCGGGAGACCTGCAGCGTGGGCAAGACCTAATTCTACTGATCTTCCAGGCGCCTTGTTTCTGCGGCGGTCAACGTCAGGGTGGCCATCGGCAGCAACTCCGATAGTTGTGCGACGGTCCTCGCGCTGGCGATGGGGGCGGCAACGGAGGGCCGGCCTCGCAGCCAGGCGAGCGACACAGCGGCCACAGTTGTCTGGTGAGCGGCGGCAATGTCGTCGAGTGCGGCGAGCATCTGCTGCCCGCGCGGGTCGAGGTATTTCCGTGCCCCTTCGGCTCGCGCGCTTTCGACCGTGCTCCCCGGCCGATACTTCCCGGTCAAGAATCCCATGGCGAGCGCGAAGTACGGCACACATGCCACGCCCTCGCGCGCGCAGACGTCCGACAACGCGCCTTCGTATTCGTCCCGGACGACCAGGTTGTAGTGAGGCTGCAGCGCAACGTAGCGGGCGAGACCCGCGCGCGCCGATGTCGCGAGCGCGGCTGACAGCCGCGCGGCGGTGAAGTTGGATGCCGCGATGTGGCGAACCTTGCCTTCCCGCACGAGCGCGTCGAATTCGCGAAGTGTTTCTTCGATGGGCGTGTTGGGGTCGTCGGCGTGCGCGTAATACAGGTCGATACGATCAGTGCCGAGGCGCGTCAATGAGGCCTCGGCGCCCGCGCGGATGTTCGCCTTCCCGAGACCCAGTCGGCCCGGGCATCGGCCGACCTTCGTGGCGATGATCATCCGATTGCTGTTGCCGCGCGCGGCCATCCATCGCCCGATGATCGTCTCCGATTCACCGCCGACGTGGCCCGGTACCCAGGCGGAGTAGGAATCAGCGGTATCGATGAAGTTGCCCCCGGCAGCGGCGTACGCATCGAGGATCGCGAATGACTCGTGTTCACTCGCAGTCCAGCCGAAGACATTGCCACCCAAACAGAGCGGGAAGACGTCGAGGTCGGTGCGGCCGAGACGAGCCATCCGCTACACCTCCGCCCAGGTGAGTGCGCGCGGCGTTTTGCCGTCGATGTCGGTGAATCCGTACTCGGCGGCGAGGGCAGCTGCGACGACCACCGATCCGTTCCATCGCGCCACGTCCGAGTCGCTGGCCAGTGCTGCGACTGCACGCCCGATGAACTCTGGACTCTCGGAGTTGCTCAAATCGAACACGCCGGCCGCGAGCACGCCTTCGGTACGAACCAGGCCTGGGTACAGCGAGACGACGGTGATGCCATGTGATGCGAGCTCGTGCCCCATGTCCGACGCCATCCGGTCGGTTGCGGCCTTCGCGATCCCGCAGACCGTGTTGCCGCCGTATTTCTTGCCCGCCCACGACGATAGGTGAACGATTAACCCGCGACGGGCGCGGACCATCGAGCGCGCCGCATGCTGGCTCGCCACGTATGCCGCGCGAACGCCTGTCGTGACCATCGCGTCCCAGCGCCACGCCGGCTGCTCCCAGAACGGTGCCATCCAGGTGAAGCGGCCGTCCTCGACCATCCGTTCGTACCCACCCCACGCCACGTTCACGAGGACGTCGAGCCGGCCATCCTGTTGCTCGATTTGCTGAAACACCCTCGCGACGGCCTGATCGTCAGTGTGATCGCATGTGAGTTTCGTGATGCTCGGATCGAGATCTGCGTTCTCGATTGTTCGACCTGTCGCGTAGACCTTGGCGCCGGCGTGGGCCAGGCCGAGTGCGACGCCAAGTCCGACCCCACGGCTGGCGCCGGTGACGAGCGCGATGCGTCCATCCAGATCAGACATAGAACTGTCGAGACGTTAACTCTCAGGCGCGTACGCTGTAAAGGCGCGGTGACATGGTCGCGCAGAGAGAATCGATTGACCAGCGTAAGTTCTTGTCCGATAATCACATCGGCGTGGAGCCACTCCGCACTGACCCGTCCGACTCTGGCCCGCTGAGCGAGGCCGATCGCGCCGCGCGTATCGAACAGTTGTTGTTGTCCGGTCTCGACCACTACTTCGGTGGCGACTACGAGCAGGCGATCAATGTCTGGACGCGCGTGGCGTTCCTGGAGCGTGGCCACGGCCGGGCTCGTGCCTATATCGAGCGCGCCCGAAGCGCGCTGGCCGAACGTCAGCGCGAGTCCGAACAGAGCCTGCATCAGGGGATTGAGGCGTATCAGGCCGGCGATTTGACGCGCGCTCGTGAATTGCTGACGCGCGCCGTCGAACAGGGTGGCGCCAACGAGCTTGCGCTCGTGTTCCTGCATCGTCTCGGACGTCTCGATGCTGTGACGCCGTCCTCTCAACGCGAGCGGACCGCAAGCCGGCCCGCGACCCCCCGGCGTCTTTCCAACACCGGAAGCGGCCGCAAGAGTCATTGGTTGGCAACAATCGCCGCCAGCGTGGCGATCACGGCAGTCATCCTCCTCGGTGCTTTGCGCACGGCGTCGTGGTTGCGCGAGTCGCCGGTTGCCGTCCGCGCAGGCGATTCGATGCAGCGTGAGCCGCTTCCGATCGTGCGCGACGCGGAGCGTCGCATCGATCGTGCGCAAACGCTGAGAGACGCTGGTCGTCTCAGGGAAGCGCTGCTCGAACTCGACGTGGTCGAATTGGGAGACTCGCTTCGACCGCAGGCGGATCGATTGCGTTCCGAGATTCAGCACGTGCTGTTGTCGTCATCACTCAGGCAGACCTCAACAGGAGAGCAGTCGCAATGAAGTGTCCGAAGTGCGACTACCTGGGATTTGAAACCGGCGATCGCTGCAAGAACTGTGGATACGACTTCTCGTTGCTCGCCGCCCCGGAAGCTGAACTTGCTGATCTGTCACTGACGTCACCGGAGCGCGATGATGCGCCAATTGGCGATCTGTGGTTGGCTCATTCGAATTCCGGGCAAGACTCCGAGTCTCAGGACACGCTCCCGTCAGTCGGATCGTTCCGGCTGTTTTCGCCGTCCGGTGACGACGAACCGCTGATCAGAACGCCGTCCGAGCCCCGCGCACCGCTCTCAGTGCGGCGGTCTTCAGAGCTCTCGCGTTCGCGGAATGCAGTGCGCACGCCAGCGATCGAAACCGGGCTCACGCTCGAGTTCGCCGAGGAGGCCCCGGCCGAGATCGTTCCGCCGACCAGGTCAGATCTCGTCATGCCGATCCGGCCGGAGATGACTCCCAAGCCGCCCGTGCGCGCCACGCTATCAGCAGCATCGTCATCTGACACGGCTGCGGGTCTGGGACGCCGTGCGCTCGCTGCGCTCATCGATCACGCCATCCTGTTCGGTATCGATGTCCTCGTCTTCTTCTCCACCCTGAGAATGACGGCGCTGACGACGGAGGAGTGGCGGTCGTTGCCGCTCCTGCCGTTCCTGGCCTTCCTTCTCTTCATGAAGCTGGCCTATTTCTCTGCGTTTACTGCGATGGGGGGCCAGACGATCGGCAAGATGGCGGCGCGAATTCGCGTCGTTGCCGACGATCAGTTGATGATGGATCCGGCCCGCGCTATCAAGCGGACGCTGACTGGCGTCGTTTCACTGGCCTCGCTCGGACTGGGGTTGATCCCGGCCCTGATCGCTCCCGATCGGCGCGCGTTTCACGACCGCGTGGCGCACACGCACGTAGTCGATCTACCATCCGCCTGATCCCTCAGGCTCCTGCCCGAAGCGGTCTCCTTCGCATGCGTCTCGGTCTCTTCATCTCCACGTGCGGGTACCTCGGCTACGTACCTGTGGCTCCCGGCACGTTCGGGTCGGCGGCCGGGTTGCTCGTCTATGCTGCCGTTCGGTGGTCGGGTTCTTCCGCTCTTGAACTGGCGGTCATCGTGCTGCTGTTCGCCGCCGGCGTGTGGAGCAGCAATCTCGCAGAGAAACATTTCGGCGGCGTCGATCCGGCTCCGGTCATCCTCGATGAAGTCGTCGGAATGTTGATCACGATCGCGTTGATACCGGTCAACATTCCTGGGGCGGTCGTGGGCTTTCTCTTGTTTCGTCTGTTCGATGTGGTCAAGCCGTGGCCGGCGAACCGCCTCGAGGCTTTGCACGGTGGCCTCGGAATCATGGCAGATGATGCGATGGCTGCAGTGTATGGGAACGTTGTGATGCGACTGCTCGTGATGCTGGCGCCTGCAGGGTGGCTCTCGTGAGAACGATTGGCAGCGCGGCCATCATCGCCGTTGGCAGCGAGCTGTTGACGCCTACGAAAGTCGACACCAACTCGCTCTTCATCACGGAGCAGCTCAACCTGCTGGGTATCGACGTGAAGGCAAAAGCGGTCGTCGGCGACGATCGCGCCGAGCTCGAGCACGTGCTGCGCTCGTGGCTCGCTCGTACGGAGCTCGTCATCATGTGTGGGGGCCTCGGCCCGACCGACGATGACCTGACACGAGAGGTGGTGGCCGCGGTGCTCGATCGGCCGCTCGCTGAGGACGAGGCGATCACCGCGCAGCTTCGCGCGCGATTTGCCTCGCGCAATCTGCCGACGCCGATGCCGGAGAGCAACCGCCGGCAGGCGATGGTCCCTCGCGGAGCACAGGTGCTTGCCAACTCGCGAGGCAGCGCCCCAGGCCTGTGGATTGATCACGACGATCGACTCGTGTTGTTGTTGCCGGGTCCACCGCGTGAGCTTCGTCCGATGCTGACCGCGCTGGTCGAAGGCCCGCTCAAGGAGCGGAGCGGCGACGCTGTCCTCGTGCGGCGAGTTGTGCGCGTCGCTGGACGCTTCGAATCGCACGTCGACGAGAAACTGCACCCGTTGTATGGGGTGTGGGAGAAGGCGACGCCCCCAATTGCGGCGACGATACTGGCGGCTCTGGGATCGATCGAGCTGCACGTGTCCACGCGAGCTGCCACACGGGAGGCCGCTGGCGCCGTGCTGGAACGTGCCGTTGCCGAGGCCGTCGAAGTCCTTGGTCCGGACGTGTACAGCACCGATGGCCGACTCCTCGAGGTCGTCGTCGGGGACCTTCTCGTCGAGCGAGGCATGCGTATTGGCGTTGCCGAGTCGTGTACGGGTGGTCTGATCGCATCACGACTCACTGACGTTCCAGGCAGTTCGCGTTACGTCGATCAGGCTGTCGTCGTGTACTCGAACGAAGCGAAGACGCAGTTGCTGGACGTACTGCCAGACGTGATTCGAGAGCACGGTGCGGTGAGCGAGCCGGTTGGGCTCGCGATGGCCGATGGCATCAAGGCGAAAGCACACGCGAGCGTTGGCGTTGGCGTCACTGGGATTGCTGGACCGACTGGCGGGACGCTGGAAAAGCCAGTGGGCACTGTTGTGGTGGCCGCGGTCACAGACAACGATCGGCGCGTGCGCACGTTTCGCTTCTTCGGTGAGCGGGAGCAAGTGAAGTTCCAGGCTTCACAAGCGGCGCTCGACATGGTCAGGAGAATGCTGCAGGTGTGAGACTGTTCGTCGCCGTCGATGTCGGAGCCGAGGTGCAGCGCACGGCGTCGCAGATGATCGAGAGTCTGAAGCGTCGCGCTGAGCAGACAGCGCCTCATGCGCGAGTGACCTGGGTGAAGCAGGAGCAACTGCATCTGACGGTTCGGTTCATCGGGCACGTCGACACGACGCTCGCCGAAAGAATCCAGACGGCGCTCATGCGCCCGCTCAGAACGCCAGCGTTCGATCTCACGATTGCCGGAACGGGGACGTTCCCGCCTGGAAGGCTGCCACGCGTAATCTGGGCCGGCATCACGACGGGTCTCGACCATCTGCGACTGGTCGAGCGGGAAGTCGGCTCCCGGCTGGACACACTGGCGCCCTCGACTGAAGAGCGCGAATACCACCCACATTTGACGCTCGGCCGCGTGAAGAGTCCTGCCGGCCTTCAGCCTGCCGCGCTGCTGGAGGGCACTGAAAGCGCCGTGTTCGGCATGGCCAGGGTCGCCGCGGTTACACTGTTTGAGAGCCGACTCTCTTCGTCTGGACCAACGTACATCGCGCTCGGTCGAGCCGACCTCGCTCACATCTGATGAACGCCGTTCTCGCCATCACGGTCGGGTACCTCGTGGGTTCGATCCCATTTGCCTTCCTGCTCTCGAGGCATCGCGGGATCGATCTGCGTAGAACCGGGAGCGGCAACCTGGGTGCATCCAACGTTCTGCGAACATCAGGTGTACGGGCCGCGGTGCTGGCGATGGTGCTGGACGGTGTGAAGGGGACGATCGCCGTCCTCATCGCGCACCTGCTGTCCGCAGGTGCGATTGCCGCGGTCATCGCGGCGTTCGCATCGGTCATCGGGCACGTGTATCCGATCTGGCTGCGTTTCCGCGGAGGGAAGGGCGTTGCGACGGCCGCAGGGGCGTTTGCTGTGCTCGCGCCCGAAGCGCTGGGCATCGCTGCGTGCGTGTTCGTGGTCTCAGTGCTGGCGACACGGTTCATTTCGCTTGGGTCGGTTGCAGGCGCACTTACACTGGCGCTCGTCGCCTCGTTCAGTGACGCGCCCGCTGTCGTCGCGATCGGCGCGGCGGCATCAGCGCTCATCATCATTTATCGGCACCGCGAGAACCTCGCCCGGCTCGTGGCCGGCACCGAGCGCCGCATCGGTCAGCGCGTGGTGAACGGATCCGTTCGATAGGAGTTTCCCATTCGTCAGGTTGCGATTCTCGGAGCTGGAGGCTGGGGGACGGCGTTGGCCGTTCACCTCGCGCGGGTCGGTCACGAGCCGCGCCTGTGGGCGCGCGACTCCGCGCTCGTGGCGGACATGCGCGCGCGCGGCGCCAATGCCGTCTATCTGCCAGACATCCGCTTCCCGTCGAATCTGTCTGTGACAGACGATCTGGCTGCCGCCCTTGCCGGCACCGAGTTCATCGTGTCCGCCGTTCCGTCGCATGGCACGCGCGAGATTCTCAGACGCGCGGCGCCGCACGTGCATCGCGGCGCCACGATCGTCAGCGCAACGAAGGGCCTCGAGCAGGACACGTTGTTGCGCGTCTCGGAAATCATCAGCCAGGAACTTGGTGACATTGCGAATGTCGCCGTGCTCTCTGGTCCGAGCTTCGCGGCGGAGGTCGCGCGTGAGTTGCCCACCGCGGTCTCGATCGCCTCGCGGGATGCGCAGGTGATGAAGCGTGTTCAGGAGGAGTTCAGAGCGCCCTACTTACGGCTCTACGGGACCGACGACGTCGTCGGTGTGGAAATCGGCGGCGCGCTGAAGAACATCATCGCCATTGCGGCCGGGATGGTCGAGGGGCTTGGCCTCGGGCACAACGCGCTGGCGGGCCTCATCACGCGCGGTCTGGCGGAGATGTCGCGACTGGCGTGTGCGGCTGGCGCGCAGCGCGAAACGCTGTCGGGCCTGACGGGGCTCGGCGATCTCGTGCTGACGTGCACGGGCGCACTGAGCCGGAATCGTCACGTTGGGATCGAATTGGCGAGCGGTCGCGCGGTCGCCGACGTCCTCGCGGGGATGAAGATGGTGGCCGAGGGTGTTCGGACGACAGAAGCGGCGCTGGCGCTCGCAGCGCGACACAATGTGGAGTTGCCGATTGCGGCACAGGTGGGCGAGCTGCTCGCCGGACGCAAGGATCCGAAGACGGCGCTCTACGAGCTGATGTTGCGGCCGCAACGGGCGGAGGCTGGGTAGCTGGGTTGCTAGGTGGCTGGGTTGCTAGGTGGCTGGGTTGCTAGGTAGCTGGGTAGCTCGGTTACGAGGTAGCTGGGTTACTGAGGACTGGGGACCGGGGATTGGGGTGTTCTGATTGGGATTCTTAGATCGTCTTCGCGAAGGCCTGACGCGAACGAAGCAGCAGATTGTCAGCCGCTTCGAAGAGATCGTCCAGCAGGCCGACGCGGGCGAACAGCGGACGCGACCGATAGCGGTCGACACGATCGAAGCACTTGAGGAGTTGCTCATCTCCGCCGATGTCGGCCTGCCTGCGACCGAGCGAATCGTCACGGCGGTGAGGTCCAGATCGCGCCACGGCGAGAGCCTGCGCGACCTGGTGAAGGACGAGATCCGCCAGATCTTCGACGGCGTTGACAGCCCGGCGCCGAACGGCCACACGCCGCAGGTCACGCTCATCGTCGGTGTCAATGGCACGGGGAAGACGACGACGATTGGCAAGCTGGCGAATTTGCTGAAGGCATCTGGCAAGACGCCGCTCGTGTGCGCGGCCGACACGTTTCGCGCGGCCGCTGTCGAGCAGCTCGAGATCTGGGCCACACGTGCGGGCGTTGACATCGTTCGCGCCAGTGAGGGATCCGATCCCGCGTCCGTGGTGTTCGACGCGATTCAGTCGGGCAAAGCGCGAGGTCGCGATCCAATCCTCGTCGACACCGCCGGCCGGCTGCACACGCGCGTCAACCTGATGAACGAGCTCGAGAAGATCCGCCGCGTTGCCGCACGGGCCGCCGAAGGAGCACCGCACGAAGTGCTGCTCGTGCTCGATGCGACGGTCGGCCAGAACGGATTGCAGCAGGCGCGCGAGTTCACCAGCGTCGCCGGTGTGACCGGAATCGTACTCACCAAACTGGACGGAACCGCCAAGGGCGGCGTCGCCGTGTCGATCGCGCACGACCTCAAGCTTCCAATCCGCTACGTCGGCGTCGGGGAGGGCATCGACGATCTGATCCCCTTCTCTCCCCGGGATTACGTCGAGGCGTTGTTTCAGGAAAAGTGGTAGACGACGAACGCTGGATGCGGCGGGCGCTCGAGCACGCGCGCCGCGGCCTCGGCCGCACGACGCCGAACCCGGTTGTCGGTGCATGCATCGTGTCGGACGATGGTGTCGTCCTCGGTCAGGGAGCGCACGAACGTGCCGGCGAACCGCACGCAGAGGTCAATGCGCTCGAAGAGGCGGGACGAGATGCGCGCGGTGCCACGCTGTATTGCACCCTCGAACCGTGCGTCCACACGGGCAAGACGGGGCCGTGCACCGAACGCATCATCGCTGCAGGTATTCGTCGAGTCGTCGCGGCGATGGAGGATCCCTATCCACTCGTGGGCGGACGCGGGTTTGCGATGCTGCGCGCCAACGGCATCGAGGTTCAGACCGGGGTGGGGTACGAGGCTGCCGTTCGCTTGAACCAGCCCTTCCTCACCACGACGAGGATGGGGCGGCCGTTCGTGGTGCTCAAGGCGGCGACCAGCCTTGACGGGCACATCGCGGCCGGGCCAGGACAGCGCACCCAATTGACGTCGTCGCGGGCAAATACGCATGCACACTACATGCGGGCCTGCATCGATGCGATCGCCGTCGGATCGGAGACCATCCTTGTTGACGACCCGCTGCTGACGGCTCGCGAGGTCTTCCGAGAGCGGCCCCTTGTCCGGGTGGTGTTCGACCGCCGACTCCGGACTCCGGCACACGCTCGGGTGCTTTCAACCCTCTCAGCGGGACCGGTAATAATACTCACAGCAGATGAATCGCTCCGGACCGAACGCGCTGCGGCACTGCAGAGGGCGGGTGCGCGCGTGATTGCGGTCCTGAGGCCGGGAATTGCGGCCGGTCTTTCCATGCTGCCGAATTTCGACGTGCAGAGCCTGATTCTCGAGGGCGGGACTCTCGTACACCGTGCGGCGTGGGACGAAGGCGTCGTGGACTACGTCCAACTCTACGTGGCGCCCATGTGGCTTGGGACGGGTGGCGTCCCGTTGCTCGAAGGTTGCGCGTTTTCGCCGACCTCGCTGATCGAGAGCAGGGTCGAACAGCTCGGGCCAGATGTCTTGATCGAGGGCTATGTTCACCGGCCTCATTGAATCGGTCGGCATCGTCTCCGAGGTCGTGCGGACATCGTCTGGCTTCTCGCTGACGATTCAGACGCCGATGGGAGCGGAGATCCATCAGGGTGAGAGCGTTGCAGTCAACGGCGTGTGCCTGACCGCGACGACGTGCGACGCATCCGGATGGACGGCCGACATTGGCCCCGAGACGGTTCGCGTGACGACGCTTGGCGCCCTGGTGCCAGGAAAGCCGGTGAATCTCGAACGCTCAATGCCCGCCGACGGCAGGTTCGGGGGTCACTTCGTGCAGGGGCACGTGGATGGCGTAGGCATCGTGGAGACGATCAGGCAGGACGGGGAGTCCTGGACCATTACCGTTCGGATCCCGGTGGAGCTCGAGCCGTTGGTGGTTCTCAAAGGCTCGATCGCCATCGACGGCATCAGCCTGACGGTGGCGCGCCTCGATCGCGGCCTCGTGCACGTGATGATCATTCCGTTCACGTGGGCGCACACCACGTTGTCATCGCTTCGCGCCGGTGACCGCGTCAACCTGGAGTGCGATATGGTCGGAAAGTACGTCGCGCGGTCGATCGATCTGGCCGCGCGCAGCGGGCTCACATCATGACTAGCAAAGACACGACACTTCGCATTGCCAAGGGCGCACATCGCAAAGGACCATTCGCGTCGATCGACGAGGCCGTCGAAGCGATTCGCGCCGGGCGCATGGTCGTCGTCGTGGACGATGAGAGTCGCGAGAACGAGGGTGACTTGACCATGGCCGCGTCGAAGGTGACGCCGGACGCGATCAATTTCATGGCCCGGCACGGCCGCGGTCTCATCTGCCTGGCGATGACGCCAGAGCGGCTCGATCAGCTCTCCATCCCGCTCGAAGTCAACGACAACTCCTCACGTCGCGACACGGCGATGTGCGTCTCGATCGATGCACGAGACGACACGACGACGGGCATTTCTGCTGCCGATCGGGCGCAGACGGTGCGCGTGGCACTCGATCCGGCCACCAAGCCGCGCGATCTGACGCGGCCTGGACATGTGTTCCCGCTACGTGCCCGCAAGGGCGGCGTGCTCGTCAGAGCTGGGCATACAGAAGCGGCGGTCGACTTGGCGCAAATCGCTGGCCTGACACCTGCAGGTGTGATCTGCGAGATCATGAATGAAGACGGCACGATGGCCCGCGTGCCCGAGCTGGCGAAGTTCGCCAAAAAACACGAACTGTTGGTCGTCACGATTGCTGACCTGATTCAATACCGTATGCGTACAGAGCGACTGGTCAAGCGCGCGGCATCCGCCGACTTGCCGACTATCCACGGCGCGTTCCGGATTTACGCCTATGAAAGCCAACTCGACAACCAGACGCACGTCGCTTTGGTGCGCGGAGAGATTGGTGACGGCAAGGACGTGCTTGTGCGTGTGCACTCCAAGTGCCTGACTGGTGATGTGTTCCACTCGGCTCGTTGCGACTGCGGACCGCAGCTCGATACAGCGATGGAGCGCGTTGCGAAAGAAGGGCGAGGCATCCTGCTGTATCTCAATCAGGAAGGTCGCGGCATCGGGCTGGTCAACAAGATCCGCGCCTACGAGTTGCAGGATCAGGGACTCGACACGGTCGAGGCGAACGAGCGTCTCGGCTTCAAGGCCGACCAGCGAGACTACGGCATCGGCGCGCAGATCCTGAGCGACCTCGGCGTGAAAACGATGAGGCTGCTGACCAATAACCCGCGCAAGTTCGTCGGTCTTCAAGGCTACGGGCTGTCCGTGTCCGAGGCCGTTCCACTCGAGATTCCCGCGAGCGACCATACGCGTCGCTATCTCAAGACGAAGAAGGACAAGCTCGGACATAAGCTGTCTTCTGTCTAACCACCGTCCACCAACCGGGGCGCGGTGAACCATCCGCGCCCCCGCGGCGTCTTGCGTGGGTGAAGCCTGATGCATGAACGCGCCGAACGCCTTGTGGGCAGCCTCGTGACGGCCGACCTGGAGCTCGAGCGAGAGTTCGAGGCGCGCCTTTCAGATTCATCGAGACTGGCATTTCGCGTGGCGTACAGCGTGCTCCGGCAGCGCGAAGACGCCGAGGACGTCGCGCAGGAAGCCTTCGCCAAGGCGTATCGCAGCTTCAATCAATTGCGGGATCGCACCCGCTTTCGCGCGTGGCTGGTTCGCATGACCTGGCGGCTGGCTCTCGATCGACAGCGAGCCAATCGGAGACGGACAGTGCGCGAGTTGCCGTCAGGGGATCCCGTAGAGGCGGGTCTTCCCTGGCCTGAGCGAAGTCGAAGGCAGACCCGCCTGGACGCGCGTCGCGAAACGACCGTGGACATCGTTGCAGCGCGCGAGCGAGCCGAGCATCTGTGGAACGCGATCGAGGCGCTGCCGGAGAAGCTGCGGCTGGTGGTCGTGCTCGCAGGCATCGAAGGACACGACACGCGCGAGGTCAGCGCGCTGCTCGACGTGCCTGAAGGCACGGTGAAGTCGCGACTGTTTCTCGCGCGGAAGCAATTGAAGGAACGACTGTCATGGATGGCAAGCTCGCTGAGATGAACGACGAGGCGTTGGAGCGGGAGATCGAAGCCGCGCTTGGCGTCGATCCGTCTCCCGAGTTCCTGCCGCGCATCAGGGCACGCGTCGCGAACGAGCGCATGCAGGAAGGCTGGTTCTCGTCAGCGTCGTGGCGATGGGCCGGTGCTGCAGCAGTGGTGACGGCGGTGGCCATTCTCGCGGTCTGGACTCTTAGCGATCCCGCGACCGCTCCGCGCGACGCGCGGACGGTCGATGTGCCGTCGAACCCGGAAAATACCGAAGCGCGAACCCCGAACCCCGATCGAACCGAACCCCGAATCCCGGGTCCGGAGCCCCGAATCCCGGGTCCCGAGCCCCGAATCCCGGATCCCGGGCAGAGGCGCCGCTCGCCGCAGTTGGCAGCGGCGAGCCAGCTAGAGGTATTGATTTCACCTGACGAAGCCGCGGGGTTGAAGCAGTTGTTCACCGCAATCGGCAGTCGGCGGCTCGAGACATTTGCGCTGCCGGATCTGCAATCCGCGTTGAAGCCACCAGCTCCCATTGAGGAGATCGTCCTCGAGCCGATCACCATCAGCCCGCTCGCCGCGTTGGAAGGCGAGTAAGGAGACGAACGTGACGAGACATCTTCGAACACTCGCCGTGGTCGCGGCGCTGTCGGTCGCAGCCAGCTCGGGTCTGCTCGCGCAAGGGCAGGCCGACGCGGACGCGAAGGCCAAGGCAGAAGCGGCCGGGGCTGCCGCCGCGAAGGAGGCACAGCAGCAAAATGCCGAGGCGCTCAAGAGAGCCGAAACGCGGACCAGGCTGATTCCCCTGAGCATCGACGTCGTTGTCTCGAGATATCAGGGGGAGAAGAAGATCAGCAGTCTTCCGTACGTGCTCGCGGTGAACACCAACGACAACGCGCCCGGCGGTGTGTGTCAGTTACGGATGGGTGCGCAGGTCCCGGTGCCGACCACGATCATCAGCAACAAGGACGCAGTGCCGACGCAAAGCTTCACGTACCGGGATATCGGGACGAACATCGACTGCAGCGCGCGCACATTGGACGACGGCGTGTTTCAGCTCAGATTGAACGTTGAAGACACATCGGTCTACACGAATGCGCAGACGGCTGCGACGCCTACGGTGGAACAGATGCCCGTGTTTCGAACCTTCCGGTCGACGAACACGCTGGTCCTGCGCGATGGTCAGTCGCGAGAGTTCACGGCAGCCGCCGATCGCGTGAACGGTGAAGTGATCCGAATCGCGGTGACGCTGAGAGTCGTGAAGTAGAGGCGCGTCTTCAGACGCGCCTGGCGGGCCGATCTAGAAGCCCGTTTCTACTCCGAGCGGGTGCTGCTCGATCAGCAGATCCTCGACGACGCGACCGTTGATCAGATGCTCCTGGATGATCCGCTCGAGCGCGGGCGGGTCGCACTCCCCATACCACGCACCCTCCGGATAGACGACAGCAATCGGACCGCCCTCGCAGATGCGAAGGCAATTCGCCTTGCTGCGCAGGATGCCGCCCTGCTCTGAGAGCCCGAGTTCCTTCAGACGACGCTTCAGATATTCCCAGGCGGCCACGCCGCGCTCCATGTCGCAGCACTTCGGTTTGGTTTGCTCCGCGCAGAGGAAGATGTGGCGCCGTGCGACAGGGATGCCGTACAGCGCAGCCTTTTCTTTGAGTGTCTCGTTCAATCTACTTCTTACCTTCGGGAAATGATGGCGTGCTGCGTGGCTGGCTTGCGTTCGGCGGGATCCAGAGCTTGATGCGTCCTTCCCACAGCGACTTGTTGTTCTCTTCGCACGAGTACTCGAGCAACTCGCCGTTCGAAAGGGTCATCGTCCGTTCGTTGGTCCACGGCTGCGTGTAATAGACCGGGTCGTCAACCGTCACGGTGTAAGCCACATGCCCGGCGTCGATGTGCTTGAACGTCTGCGTCAGATGCAGCTTGTCGCTATGCGGACGGCCGACGGTGTCGAGCCGCGTATACCCGTTGAAGCCGATCGTGTCGACGATGAGCGTGTCGCCATCCCACTTGGCGATCGAGTTGCCGAACCAGGTCGGATCCACCTCTGTGGGATGCTCGTTCCTGAACGGAACGACGTGGAACCAGGTGCTGACCTCGAAGAGGAACGCGACGTACTTGTCGTTCTGAAAAATCTGCATCGGGTAGGGCGCGTTCATCGATCGCATCAACCCATACGGCATGCACATACCCGTATAGTCGCCGTCCCTGACCGGGTCGTAGTTCTTCATGTTCTCGAGACCCGCCGGAGAGAACGGGAGTTCCTTGGGCCCTTTCTGTAACGCCGGGTTCCGATTGGTCGCCGTCATGTCCGGCACGTACTGGTGATCCCAGACGCCGCTGAAGTCCGGCTTGCCGTTCGGCAGGCGCGGCGCGGTCCCGGTGGGAGGAGCCCAGTTTCCCCTCGCGGAGATGCCCGTACCGCTGGTCGTCGCCTGCGCGGCGGGAGTGGTCGTCGCCTGAATCAGGACCGCGGCGAGCGTCGCGGCGACGAAAATCGAGCGTAGAAGTGCCTGCATGCCGAAATTATAGGCCGACTCTGGCTTGCGGGGGACGGTCAAGTTGCCATAAGATAAGGGTTTGTTCGAATCACTAAGCACCCGTATCCAGAGCGCCTTCACGTCCCTGAGGGGCGAGGTGCGCCTGACCGAGGAGCACGTCGAAACGGCGCTGCGCGAAATCCGGCTCGCGCTGCTCGAGGCCGACGTCAACTTCCAGGTCGTCAAGGCGTTCATCGACCGGGTGCGCGACAAGGCGACCGATCAGGCCGTCCTCAAGAGCCTGACCCCGGTCCAGCAGGTCGTCAAGATCGTCCGAGACGAGTTGCTCGAGCTCTTTGGCAATTTTGAAGGCGGGCTGAAGAAGGACGCGCCCTCGCCGCGTGTGGTTCTCCTGCTTGGGCTCCAGGGTTCCGGTAAGACCACCACCTGCGGCAAGCTCGGACGGTGGCTGCGCCGCGAGGGCAAACATCCGCTGATGGTCTCGACCGACGTGCGGCGTCCCGCGGCCATTCAACAGCTCTCCGTCGTCGGTGAGAAAGCCGAAGTCAAAGTCTACGCACCTGAGACGATGGACCCGGTCGCGAGAGCGTCGGGCGCCCTCGCCGAAGCCAAATCGAAGGGATTCGACACGGTCATCGTTGACACTGCGGGTCGATTGCACATCGATGACGACCTGATGAACGAGCTGCAGGCGATCAAAGACGTGGTCAAGCCGTCGGATTTGCTGTACGTCGCCGACTCGATGACCGGTCAGGACGCGATCAAGAGCGCGGGCGAGTTCAACCGTCGCATCGGCGTGACCGGCGTGGTGTTGACCAAGCTGGATGGCGATGCGCGCGGTGGCGCGGCGCTGTCCGTCGTGTCTGTTGTCGGTGTGCCGGTGGCATTCATCGGCAGCGGAGAGCGGCTCGAGGACCTCGAGCTGTTCCATCCCGATCGCATCGTCTCGCGCATCCTCGGGATGGGCGACGTGCTCTCGCTCATCGAGAAGGCGGAGCAGGCGATCGGCGAAGACGAAGCCGAGAAGCTCGAAGAGAAGCTTCGCAAGAACCAGTTCTCCCTCGACGATTTCAGGACGCAGCTGCGAACGCTCAAGCGGATGGGACCGCTCGAGAGCATCC
Organism: uncultured Acidobacteriota bacterium; assembly: GCA_963772955.1. Taxonomy (GTDB): domain Bacteria; phylum Acidobacteriota; class Vicinamibacteria; order Vicinamibacterales; family UBA2999; genus Gp6-AA40. The sequence continues at coordinate 278,064 of CAVYZF010000007.1, forward strand.
TGGGCATGATTCCCGGGCTCGGAAACCTCAAGGAGCTCGCGCAGAACAAGCCCGACGAAAAACAGTTGGCGCGCATCGAGGCGATCATCTCGTCGATGACGCCGGCCGAGCGGAAGAACGATCAGATCATCAACGGCAGCCGGCGCAAGCGGATCGCGTCAGGCAGCGGCGTCTCGGTCGAGGACGTCAATCGCCTGCTCAAGCAGTTTGCCGAGATGAAGAAGATGCTGCAGATGTTCAGTCGGGGCGGATCGGCGGCCGTGCGCAACATGAAAGGCATGCCGAAGATCCAGCAGCACGAAGGATTCGCGACGCCACATGGCGCCGGGAAGAAGCGCAAGAAGGGCGGGCCCTGGGGGCTCATCAAGTCACGATAGGTCTCAGGTCCTCCGTCCACGGTCCTCAGTCCACAAGTGTGGCTGCGATCGAGGATTCAAGACCTGACACCGGGGACCGAGGACTGGAGACGAGAGATGTTAGCGATTCGAATGAGACGCGTAGGCTCGAAGAAGAAGCCCTACTTTCGCGTGGTGGTGACCGAAGCGAAGTCGGCGCGCGAGAGCAGCTTCGTCGAGAATGTCGGGACCTACAACCCGCGCTCGAAGCCGGCCCTTGTGGAAATCAACAAGGAGCGGATTCAGCACTGGATCAAGAAGGGCGCGCAGCCGTCGGATTCTGTCCGTACGCTGCTGGCCAAGCATCTGACGAAGGACATGTCGAAGCCGGTAGAGGCTCCCGCGCAGTAATGTCGAGTCAGGACGGCGAGCAGAGCAGTCCGCTTCGCGCAGTCGTCGAAGTGGTCGTCAAGACGCTGGTGGATCATCCCGACGCGGTGAAGGTCACCGAGTCGGTGCGCCGCGGGATGACCGTCCTCGAGTTGTCGACCGCGCCGGGTGACATGGGAAAGATCATCGGACGACAGGGGAGAACCGCTGCGGCGATTCGCACGCTGGTCGCCTTGACGGCCGAGCGCCATGGGGTCCGGGCGCAACTCGATATTCGGGATTGATCATGTCCGAGACTCGGGACCCGGGACCCGGGACCCGGAGCTCAGGACTCGGTGGAACGAAGAATCCGGCGGCTCCCGGATCCCGAATCCCGGATCCCGGGTTGGAGTGGGACCGGATGGTTCTCGTCGGTCGCATCTCGCGGCCACACGGAATCCGCGGTCAGGTGATCGTGGCGCCCGAGACGGACTTCGTCGAGGAGCGATTTCGGACGGGAGCGACCTTCTGGACGCGATCGGATCGCGGTCACGAGGTCTTGAAGGTGAACTCGGCGCGGGTGCAGAACGGCCGGCCGGTCATCGGGTTCGAGGGATTCGCAACGATCGAGGACGTCGAGCGGCTTGCAGGCCTCGATCTCAGGATTCCGGAAGATTCGCTGCTGCCCCTCGATGCGGGCGCCTATTACGTGCACGAGCTCGTGGGATGCGCTGTCGAGACGATCTCCGGCGAGTGCGTTGGGGAGGTCAAGCGGGTCGAAGGCGGAGCCGGAGCCAGCGTGTTGAGCGTGGAAGGACGGCGGGGGGAAGTGCTGGTGCCGCTTGCCGCCGATATTTGTGTCGAAGTCGACATCGCGGGCCGGAAGATTCGAATCAACCCGCCCGAGGGACTGCTGGAACTGAATCAGAAGTAGGCGGTAGGCAGTAGGCAGTATGCAGTTCGACATCGTCACGATCTTTCCTTCGATGATCGAAGCGGGTCTTGGCGAGGGCGTCGTGAGCCGGGGCGTCGAGCGCGGCCTGCTGAACGTGGCGGTACACGACCTCCGTCGCTGGACGACGGATCGGCACCGGACGGTCGATGACATGCCGTACGGTGGTGGCCCCGGGATGGTAATGAAGGCCGAACCGCTGATGCGGGCGGTCGACGAGATTCGCGAGACGCGCGGAACCCCGAACTCTGTCGTGCTGTTGTCACCACAGGGTCGAACGTTCTCGCAGGCGGAGGCCGAGCGTTTGGCTCGCCTTGAGCACATCGTGCTGTTGTGCGGCCGCTACGAGGGGATGGACGAGCGGGTGCGCGATATGGTCGCGACCGAGGAGATCTCGATCGGCGACTACGTCCTGAGCGGCGGAGAACTGGCGGCGCTGGTCATCGTCGACGCGGTGAGCCGTCTGGTGCCTGGTGTGGTGGGTGACGAGCAGTCGGTCGCGCAGGACTCGTTCTCGCGCGGGCTGCTCGACTATCCGCACTACACACGACCGGCGGAGATTGCCGGTCATCGCGTGCCGGACGTGCTGTTGTCCGGGCATCACGCGGACGTTCGTCGATGGCGCCGGAAAGCGGCGCTCGTGCGGACACTGGAGCGCCGGCCGGATCTGATGGCGACGGCCACGCTCGATGAAGAAGATCGGGCGCTGCTCGACGAGATTCGCCGGGACCGCCGAGAGAAATCGTAGAGCGCGGGCTTCAGCCCGCGCCGGTGTGAGGGAGAAGGAACATGAGTGCGATTGAGTTGGTCGAAAAGTCCCAGTTGACGGAAAAGCCGGACATGAAGTCTGGAGACACCGTCCGCGTGCACGTCAAGGTGCGCGAGGGCGACAAGGAACGCATCCAGATCTTCGAAGGTATCGTCATCGGGTTGCACCGTGGCGGATTGAGAGCCTCCTTCACCGTTCGTAAGGTGTCGTTCGGCCAGGGTGTCGAGCGCATCTTCCCGCTGCACTCGCCGACCATCGCGAAAGTCGACATCGTGCGGTCGGCGCGCGTCCGACGCGCGAAGCTGTACTTCCTCCGCGAGTTGAAGGGGAAGGCGGCGCGCATGAAGGAAACCAAGCGCGCTTAGTGTTACGGCCATGGTCCGGGTCCGCGCGACGAGAACCATCGAGAACGCGCTGCGACGCTGGGGGTTCTACCGCATCGCCGGATGCGATGAAGTCGGCCGGGGATGCCTGGCGGGGCCAGTCGTTGCCGGCGCGGTGGTGCTCGATCCCGACGCTCACATCCCCGGGCTCGCCGACTCGAAGATGCTGACGGCGGACGAACGCGAGCGCTTGAACGACGTGATCCAGAAGCGAGCGCTCGCCTGGTCTGTGTGCTTCGTCGATCCTGCTGAAATCGACACGCTGAACATCCATCGCGCCTCGCTCCAGGCGATGCGCCGCGCGGTGCTCGCGATGGTGCCGCTACCCGATGCCGTCCTCGTGGACGCGTTTCGTATTCCCGATCTGCAGATCGCTCAACGCGGCGTGCTGCATGGCGATCGACGGTGCGCGGCGATCGCGGCTGCGTCCATCGTCGCCAAGGTGTCTCGCGATCGGCAGATGATGGCGGAGCACTCGAACGACCCGCGCTACGGCTACGATCGGCACAAGGGCTACGCCACCGCCGAACACCGGGCGGCCGTCGAGCGCTTCGGATATTCACCACTGCATCGCCGCTCCTTCAAGCCCCAGGCGAGGCTGTTTGATAGGATCGATTGAGTGGCAGCCAATCGAGAAGAAACACTCAAGACAGCGGAGAAGCTTCTCAAACAGGGCAAGATGGCCGCGGCCATCGAGGAATACGTGCGCCTCGTCGAGGACAAGCCGGACGACTGGAACACCGCGAACACGCTTGGCGATCTCTACCTCAAGGCGGGTCAAGCCGATCGCGCTGCGGAGCAGTTCAACCGCGCGGCTGACCACCTGTTCGGCGAGGGTTTCTTCCCGCGCGCGTCGGCCGTCTACAAGAAAGTGCTCAAGGTCCGGAGCAACGACGATCACGCCCTCTGGCAGCTGGCAGACATCGCCGGACGGAACGGCCTGTCGCTCGACGCTCGGTCTCACTACAACAGGCTGATTCAGGAGCGACGTGCGGCGGGCAACGAACGGGGTGCTGTCGATTGCGTGATTCGGCTCGGGCACCTCGCGGACGCCAGCGTCGACGCAAAGAGAACCGCCGCCGCCGCGCTCGTCGAGCGGGGTGAACGGAAGCCAGCCGCCCGACTGATTCTTGGCATCGCCGATCTCCATACACAGGAAGGCCGGCTACCCGAGGCGTTGGATGCCCTGAGGGAAGCGGCTCGACTCGATCCGGACGACCAGGAGATTCGCGAGAAGCTCGACGTGGCTACACCCGTAGAGGAACCTGGTCCCGTTGTCGAGGAGCCCGCTCCCGAACCTGTTCCCGTGCCAGCGACGCCAGAGCCGCTCGAGTCGCCGGGAGACCTGCTTCCGCTCGAGTCCTTCTTTGAGGAACTTCGAGGCAAGGTCGCGCGCGACGAGGAAACACGCGCGCGCGAGCAACTCGATCGCGAGAAGTCCTGATGCGTTTGCTCCTGACGGCGTTTTTCCTGGAGACCGGCGCCGTTCTGGTGCTGGCGCCGTGGTCCGAGTTCTGGGATCGGAACTACTTCGCACAGGGGCTTCCGCTCATCCACGCGCTGATGATCAACAACTTCGTGCGTGGGGCCGTATCCGGCCTCGGTATCGTCAACATGCTGGCCGCAGTCGCTGAGATGCATTCCTTCTTCACCGAGCGCCGCATCGAGCACGTGATCTCCCTCAACAACCGCGCAACCGAGGAGTAGTTCCTCGTGCAACCTGTCGTCTGCATGATCACCGACCGCCGGCGCCTGGGCGAGCACGCCGAGGCCGCGCTGATTCGGCGTGTCGCAATGGCGGCTCGAGCCGGCGTTCATCTGATTCAGGTCCGCGAGCGCGACATGGCGGATGGGCAGTTGCTGTCACTGGTCGCGCAGGCAGTGGACGTGGCGCGAGGCACGCGCGCGCGCATTCTCGTCAACGATCGTATGGACGTCGCGATCGCCGCCGGCGCACACGGGGTGCACCTTCGCGGTGACTCAGCGCCGGCGCGGCGTGTGCGCGCAGTCGCTCCGCCTTCGTTTCTGATCGGTCGTTCGGTGCATTCACGTGACGACATTGAACGAGCCACCGCCGAAGGCGATGTCGACTATTTGCTGTTTGGGACAGTCTTCGAGACGACGTCGAAGCCGAATCACCAATACGCCGGTGTCACAGGGCTTGCCGACGCCGTTCACGCCGCGAGAGGCGTGCCGGTGCTTGGCATCGGCGGCATGACGCTCGCTACTGTCGGCCAACTGCGTCGCACGGGATGCGCGGGATTTGCGGCGATAGGTCAGTTCGCCGACGTGCCAGAGAATGACATAGCGCGCACTGTAACGGCGGCACTCGCGGCGTGGGACAATCAGAGGTAACAGATGGACGTCGGCGTCAAGACTCCGCTCATCGAGTTCTTCAGCCGCGGCGAGGCCGCGCGAGAGGTTCGGCTGCAAGCGGCGCAGGGCGCGTTGGCGACTCGCGCGCACGAGCAGATGGCGCTCCTGGCCCTGCTCACCCGCGATGCCGATGCCGAGATCGCCGCCGCCGCAAACGCGACTATCGGGATGATTCCGAGCGCCACGCTGGCAGCGTTCCTCGCGCGGCCCGACGTCAGCGAGGACATGCGCAATTTCTTCGCAGAGCGAGGCATCGTACCAGCCGAGCAAGCAGCGATTGACGCAGACCAGCCGCTGGTGGACACCGCCGAGGGGCCGGAAATCGCCGACGAAGAGGACGATGAGCGGTCGGCGATGCAGCGTCTGCAGGAGATGAGCGTCCCGCAGAAAATGTCGCGTGCCATGAAAGGGACGCGCGAGGAACGGGCCATCCTGGTTCGCGATCCCAACAAGCTGATCTCCGCCGCTGTCCTGAGCAGTCCGAAACTCACGGACTCAGAAGTCGAAGCGTTCGCAAAGATGTCCAGCGTGTCCGAAGATATCTTGCGGATCATTTCGAGAAACCGGAACTGGGTGAAGAACTACGTCGTCGTGTCCGCCCTGGCGAAAAATCCCAAGACGCCGCTGCCGATCTCGATGAATCTGCTCAACCGGCTCAACGAAAAAGATCTGAAAGTGCTGTCGACCAACCGCAACGTGCCTGAGGTTCTGCGGACGACGGCACGCAAGAAGGTCGTGATCGACAAATAGTCAGCGCCGGGGCTTCTTCTTCGGCGCCCATTCCTTCCGCAGTTCCGAGAGGCCGTGCATGTAGGCGGTCGCCTTCTCACGCTCTTGTTCGGACTCGAGCCCCTTCAGCAACTCGATCGCATGCGCGAAGTCGTGCTCGATCGTCTGCTTCGTCGTCTTGAAGTAGATGCGACGGAGCAGCGCGAGCGTGTCGCGCGGCGATTCGGGTCCTTGCTTCAGCGACTTCAGCGAGACGAACCCGTCCGGGGTCTTGGCCACCTCAGTTCCTCCGATTGCGCCGCAACGCGGCGCGCATCTCGTCGACCGGCCGGGTGTTGATCACGTCACCCGTCTGTAGCCATGCCCGGCGAGCGACCTGCACGCCCCACTCCAGACGCGACAACGCAGTGACGCTGTGCGCGTCGGTCGAGATCACGAGCGGGATGCCACGCTCGCGTGCGGCGCGTGCGTGCGAGTCGTTGAGATCGAGGCGCTGGGGCTGGCAGTTGATTTCCATCGCGACGCCGTGCCGGGACACCGAATCCATCACCCTGGTCATGTCGAATGTGAGCGAATCCCGCTGCAGTAGACGGCGTCCGGTCGGGTGGCCGAGCACGTCGACCCACGGATTCTCGAGCGCACGCAGGATCCGGTCGGTCATCTGCTCTGAGTCCTGCGAGAAGTTCGAATGGATCGAGGCCACGACGAAATCGAGCTCGGCGAGGCAGTCGTCCGCGAGATCGAGACCTCCGTCCGAGAGGATGTCGCATTCGATTCCGGCGAGCAGCGTCAGGTTCTCGAAGCGGCCATTCAGCGCGCGGACACGAGCGGCGTGCGCGAGCGCGCGCTTCTCGTCGAGGCCGTTGGCCATGGCGAGCGCCTGGCTGTGATCGGTGATGGCGATGTACTGGCGGCCGAGGCGGTGTGCCGCCTGCGCCATGGCGATCAAATCGTCTTTGCCGTCGGTCTCCGTCGTATGCATGTGCAGGTCGCCGCGTAGATCCGACAGTGTGATGAGCGTTGGTAGCGCTCCTGCTCGCGCGGCTTCGACCTCGCCGCGGTTCTCGCGCAGCTCTGGCGCGATCCATTCCATGCCGAGGGCCTTGTAGATCCCTTCCTCGGTCTCACCCGCCACGCGGCTGTCATCATCCAGGCGAAAGAGGCCGTACTCATTGAGCTTGAACCCGAGCTGCACCGCACGGTCGCGCACGTTGATGTTGTGCGCCTTGGAGCCGGTGAAGTATTGCATCGCCGCGCCGCGACTCTCAGGCGGCACCAGTCGCAGGTCTGCCTGATAGCCACCTCGGAGCAACACGCTCGACTTCGTATCACCCTGACCGAGCACGCGCTCGACATCGGGATGGGAGATGAGCGCATCCATCAGTCCTGGCTGACCGCCGACGGCAAGGATGTCGATGTCGCCACAGGTCTCGCGTCCGCGTCGAAGGCTGCCAACCGGGATCAACTCGACCTCACGATCGTGGACGCGCAGGAACTCGACGAGCGACGTGGCGGTCGATGCCGTGTCGCTCAGCAAGTGCCGTCCGCTGTCCTTCGCACGTTCTTCGATGGAGGCGAGGATCTGCGCCTCCTTCCTGGCGCCCATGCCTTTGAGGCCCTTGAGCCTTCCAGCTTTTGCCGCCGCAGCGAGGTCATCGATGCTCTTGATGTTCAGCGTGGCGTGAAGCATCGCGACCGTCTTCGGACCGACGCCTTGAAGGCGTAGCAGGTCGAGGATCGTGGGTGGGAACTGCTCGAGCAACTCCTGGTGATAACGGCTCGTGCCGGTCTCCGCCAGCTCGCGCACGCGAGCGGCGAGGTCTTTGCCGATGCCGGGAATGGAGCGGAGCTGCTGCTCGTCGAGCTGCACGACGGCATGAGGCCAGGTCGCGAGTGTCTCCGCCGCCGTCCGGTATGCCCTGATCTTGAACGCGTTGTCGCCCCTGATTTCGAGGAGGTCAGCGATTTCACCCAGTACCTGTGACAGCGCGCGATTATCCACGCCCGAGCCCGTGGCGTTCGAAGGTGTAGTCGAGGATACGGGCGCCACCACCCGAGAGCGCGTTCCTGATCGCATCCCGGGCGGCTGGTGGGCCGTAGCAGAACAGACAGCCGCCGCCGCCGGCACCGCAGACCTTCGCGGCTGTTGCGCCAGCTGCCTTCGCGCGGGCGATCAGATCGTCGATGGCCGCAGTCGTGACGCCAGGCGCGAGGCGTTTGCGGTTGTCCCACTCATCGGCGATCGCACGACCGACCCCGTCCCAGTCACCGGCCGTCAACGCGGTCCGCATCGTCGCAGCCGTGTCGCGAATGCGCTCGAAGCAATCGAAGACGAAGGTGTCGCCGTCGATGTGACGCTTGGTGATCTCCCAGTTGTTCGTTCCCGAATTGCGCGGCTCGCCTGTGTAGCAGAGGACGATGCGCTGTTGCAGTTCGGCGAGATCGACAGCGAGCGGCACGCGACGCACGCCGTCGGCCTCGAGCTCGATCGCCGCGATTCCCCCATAGAGGGCAGGCCGGTAGTCCTGAAGTCCGGTCGGGACCGCAATCGCCTGTGCCTCGACGTTCATCGCGATCTGGAGAAGCGCCTCCGGCTCGTAATGGGTGCGCTTCCACTCGGCGAGTGCCGCGCAGACCGCCACGTTCAACGCCGACGAGCCCGCGATGCCGGCGCCTGCTGGTGATTCCGACGTCGTCGTCAGTGTGAGACCTCTGGCCTCGAAGAAGTGGACGAGGAGCGAGAGCAGACGTAGTTCGCGAACGTGCCGCAATTCGCGCCAGTCTTCGGCCTCGACGGTGGCGCCGGTGTCGAGTGACTTGATCGTGATGCGTGAGTCCGACCGCGGCTCGATCTGCGCGCTCGCCCGCAGGCTGATGGCGGCGTTGAGCGTCTGTGCGCCGGGATGAAAGAGATAGAGCGGCCAGATGTCGATCGTGCCACCAGCCAGATCGATGCGTGTCGGTGCTGACGTCCGGATGATCACGCAGGGAATTATAGAACTCGCCAGTTCTATAATGCTTCCGTGCCCAGCGCCATCCGTCGCGACATCGGCCAGCTTCTGATCGGCAGCCTGCCAGGAACAACGATCACACCGGAGATTCGATCGCTCGCGAAAGAGTTCTCGCTCGGCGGCGTGATCTTCTTCGCGCGCAACATCGAGGCACCGGAGCAAGTGGCCGAGATGTCGGTGGATGTGCAGGGACTGGCCACCGACCTGCCACTCTGGGTGAGCGTCGATCAGGAAGGCGGGCGGGTTGCCAGGCTCAAGGCGCCCTTCACCGAATGGCCGCCGATGGCGGTGCTCGGGCGAAGCGGCGACGTTCAACTCGCGGAACGCTTTGCAACGGCGTTGGCGGCGGAACTCAAGGCGGTTGGGATCACGCTCGACTACGCACCTGTCCTCGACATCCACACCAATCCGAAGAACCCGGTGATTGGCGACCGCGCCCTCGCCGAAGACGCAGATGGCGTCGCACAGCTCGGGGCAGCCATCATCAGGGGCCTCCAGGACAACGGTGTCGCCGCGTGCGGGAAGCATTTCCCGGGTCACGGCGATACGTCGGTCGATTCGCATCTGGAGCTGCCTCTCGTCGAGCATCCGCCCGATCGGATTCGTCGCGTCGAGTGCGTTCCGTTCCGCGCGGCCATTCGCCAGGATGTTGGGTTCATCATGACGGCACACGTGCTCGTGCCGTCGCTCGATGAAGAGAGGCCGGCCACGCTGTCGCCACGAATCGTGCAGGCGCTGCTGCGTGACGAGTTGAAGTTCCAGGGCGTCATCCTGAGCGACGATCTCGAGATGAAGGCGATCGCGAAAACGTATACGGTGCCGGACGCGGCGATCGCGGCGATTGCGGCCGGCTGTGACGGGTTGCTGATCTGCAGCGGCGACGTCAACGTGCAGGCCGGGACGCTCGAAGCACTCGTGTACACCGTCGAGCAGGAGCGAATTCCTTACAAACGCCTCGAGGACGCGCTCACGAGGCTGCGCCGGGCGAAGGAGCGCTTTCTCACCGCGCCTGTCACCACACAGAAAGTCAGTCGGATCAGGCAGGTGCTTGGCTGCGACGCACATCGGCGCATCGTCGACGAAATGGCCAGGTACCTCTAGCCGCCGTGCGCAAACCTCGAGCCCTGAAGCCAGGCGATCGCATCGCAGTCGTGGCCCCGGCAAGCCCCTTCGGCCGCGACGAGTTCACACGCGGCGTCAAGGAGATTGAGCGGCTTGGATTCGTCCCGGTTTACGACGAGTCGGTCTTCGCCAGAGAATCAAGCTATTTGGCCGGGTCTCCAGCGGTGCGGGCGAGCGCGTTCACCAGATATTGGACCGACCCGAGTGTGTCGGCCTTGCTCGCCGTACGTGGCGGCTACGGAAGCGTTCACATTCTGCCGCTGCTCGATCAACGACGAATCGACGAGCATCCCAAGCTGTTCATCGGCTACAGCGACAACACCTCGATCCTGTCATGGCTCACGTGCCAGTGCGGCATCGCTGCGCTGCACGGACCGATGATTGAGGGACGCCTCGCGGGTGGTGCCGGATACGACGAGCGCTCGTTTCTCGAGCTTCTGTCCGGCGGCCGCGGGCTCGAGCTCGCACCCGAAGGAGTCACCGTCCTCCGCGCCGGCGACGCGCGCGGCTCGTTGTTCGGAGGTACGATCACGCAACTCGTGGCGTCTCTCGGTACGCCGTTCCCGTTCGACCCGCCTGACGGGTGCGTGCTGTTTCTCGAAGAAGTGAACGAAAGGCCCTACCGCATCGATCGGATGCTGACGCAGCTCGCGCTGAGCGGCGTCCTCACGAAGGCACGAGCGCTCGTGTTTGGCGAGATGCGAGGATGCGACGAGCCGGGCGGCGGCGTCACCGCGCTCGACGCGATCGCGCGCACGACGAGCCACTTCGCTGGCCCGATCGTGGTCGGCTTTCCATCCGGGCACACGACCGGACCGGTGTGGACGTTGCCGCTTGGCGTCGTCGTCGCGGTCTTGACCCATCCGAAACCTGTGATAGTCATCGAGGAAGCGCCCGTTGAGTAACTCGAAGCGGATTCATCTGATTGGTGTGTGCGGCACGGCGATGGCGACGCTCGCCGCGTTGCTCAAGAGCCGTGGGCACATCATTCAAGGATCGGATCAGAACGTCTACCCGCCGATGAGCGACTTCCTCGTCGAACAGGGCATCAAGACATTCAGCGGGTACTCGGCCGACCACATCACTCCGGACATCGACCTCGTTGTCGTGGGCAATGCGATCTCGCGCGGCAACGCCGAGCTCGAGTCGGTGCTCGAGCGGAAGGTTCGTTATTGCTCGTTGCCTGAGGCGGTTCGCGATCACTTTCTCTGGGGTTCGCGGTCAGTTGTCCTCGCCGGCACGCACGGCAAGACAACGACGACATCTCTGACGGCGTGGCTGCTCACGAGTGGACAACTCGATCCCTCCTTGCTCGTGGGCGGCATCGCCCTGAACTTCGGACAGCAGGGGTCGAGCTATCGCGTCGGGAAGGGGCGAGACTTCGTGATCGAAGGGGACGAGTACGACAGCGCCTTCTTCGACAAGACCGCCAAGTTCCTCAAGTACCTGCCCGATATCGCCGTCATCGGGAACATCGAGTTCGATCACGCGGACATCTACGCCGACCTCGATGCGGTGCTGCTGGCGTTTCGCCGGCTCGCGAATCTCGTCCCGAAGAACGGGCTCCTGCTGCTCGGCGCCGACAGCACGCACGCGCACGCGCTTGGCCGCCTGGCGGTGAGCCCGGTTGAGACGTTCGGTCTCGGTGGCGACGCGACGTGGCGCGCGGAGGACGTCAGTCATCACGACGGCCTGACGCAATTCACGGTCCTGAGGCGGAACGAAATGTTTGGCCGCTTCGAGTCGCCGCTGCTTGGCGAGCACAACGTGCGGAACGCTCTGGCCGCGATTGGGGTCGGCGCGCATCTCGGGCTGTCGCCATCGGCGCTGGCCGAAGGGCTGCGAACGTTCAAGGGCATCAAGCGCCGGCTCGAGACCGTCGGCGTCGCCGATGGCGTGACGGTGCTCGACGACTTCGCTCACCATCCGACGGCCGTGCGCGAGACGTTGTCGGCACTGCGGTCCGGTTACCCGGGCCGGCGAGTCTGGGCCGTCTTCGAGCCGCGTTCGGCTTCGTCGTGCCGGCGCGTGTTCCAGGACGACTTCGCCCGCGCGTTCGGGCAGGCCGACCAGGTCATCCTGGCAGCCGTGTTCCGCTCCTCGCTGCCGGAGTACGAGCGCCTCGATGCCACGCAACTCGTCGACGATCTGCGCGCCAGTGGCAAGCAGGCCCGTCACATCCCGGAGATCGACACGATCGTGGACACCCTCGTTCGCGAGCATCGCCCCGGAGACGTCGTCGTGCTGATGTCGAACGGCGGATTCGGCGGTATTCACGGGAAGCTCCTCAACGCGCTGAATGGATCCACAGGCACCGCGCATTCGTGACGCGGGCGATTCCGCGCTCCTCATCGAGTGGGACGACGCGATCGATCCGGAAATCAACGCCCGGGCGATCGCAACCGCAGCGGCGATACGCGATGCGGTAATCACCGGCCTGCGCGACGTTGTGTCCACGTATCGATCCGTCGCTGTCTTCTTCGATCCGTTGAAGGTCGAGCCTGACGAATTGCGTGCCGTGCTCGCCAGGCTGAGCGGCGAGCCAAGGCACGTTGGGCAAGGGAAGACCATCGATGTTCCCGTGACCTATGGCGGCGAGGCTGGTCCCGATCTCGCTGCGGTTGCCGAGTGGGCGACGTTGAGCACCGATGCCGTGATCGCGAGCCACGCCGGCACTGAATACCGCGTGTTCATGCTGGGGTTTCTGCCGGGGTTTGCCTACCTGGGTCCGGTGGATGCGGCCATCGCGGCTCCCCGCCGCAGCACGCCGCGTGTGCGTGTTCCCAGAGGCTCCGTCGGCATCGCGGGACGGTTCACCGGTGTGTACCCACGCGAGTCGCCGGGAGGATGGCAGCTTATCGGGTGGAGCGGGGTGAAGGTCTTCGATGTGACGCGGACCCAGCCATCGCTGTTTGCGCCTGGCGACGTCGTGCGCTTCAGATCGGTGCCTGCTCAGGAGACGTCGGCAGGCAACGACGTTCTTCAGGCGGGCGAGTCACGCGACAGCAGTACGCGAATCGTCACCGTGCTCCGGGCGGGGCTCTTCACGACGATCCAGGATCGCGGCCGGTGGGGTCAGCAGGCGAGCGGCGTGCCGGTGAGCGGTGCGATGGATCTCGTCGCTCATCGCGCGGCGAATCTGATCGTTGGAAACAGTGACGATGCAGCGACGCTCGAGGTGACGGTGGTGGGCCCCGGGCTACGGATGGAGCAAGAGACGCGAGTCGCGATTACGGGTGCCGACCTCGATGCGAGCATCGACGGAACGACGGCGCCTCTCGGCGTCGCGATGCGTTGCCGCCCCGGAAGCGTGCTGCGGTTTGGCGAGCGACAATGGGGTGCGCGCGCGTATGTCGCGTTCGATGGTGGCATCAATGTGCCGCTGACGTTCGGCAGCCGTGCGACACATGTGGGCGCGGCGCTGGGTGGGATCGATGGTCGCGCACTGGTGGGTGGCGACCGACTTCCGTTGGGGCCATCACGCGCTGAGGCGTTGAGGGCGTCAATCGTGTCGCCGGGAACGGTACGCGGTGGCGCGCGGCTCCGAATCCTGGCCGGGCCGCAGGACGACTTTTTCTCCGAGCCTGCCTTCGCAGTGCTCGAGCGCACGCGCTTTGTGGTGACGCCGCAGTCAAATCGGATGGGCTACCGGTTGTCTGGCGGCAATATTCCCCGCGCCAGCGATCGCGAGATGATCTCTGACGCGACGTTCGTGGGCGCCATCCAGGTGCCGGCGTCAGGAGAGCCGATTCTGCTTATGAGCGATCGCCAGACAACAGGTGGTTATCCCCAGATGGCCACGGTCATCACCGCGGATCTTCCGCTCGCCGGTCAACTCGCGCCGGGAGACTGGGTGGAGTTTGCGCGCTGCACACGCGCCGAGGCGATCGCAGCCCTTCGCGATCAGGAAGCGATGCTCGGTGGTCTCACCTAGGCGTCCCTTCGTCGTGCGCGAGCACGTTCCGCTTCATTCACTCTGCACCCTGGGCGTTGGCGGACCCGCACGCTGGTTTGCCAGAGCCGACAGGAGCGAAGACGTCCGCGCGATCCATCAATGGTGTTCGGACCATGACGTTCCGCTGTTCGTGCTCGGCGGTGGAAGTAACCTTGTCGTCTCCGATGACGGCTTCGACGGTCTGGTGCTGTCGATGGCGGTGACTGGCGTGACCATGGCCAACACATCGGGTGCCACGATCGTGAGCGCAGGCGCTGGCGAGTCATGGGACCAGTTGGTCGAGTCGGTTGTCGGACACGGCTTGAGCGGGGTGGAGTGTCTGTCGGGCATTCCCGGGACTGTGGGTGGCACGCCGATCCAGAACGTGGGTGCGTACGGACAGGAAGTGTCGAGCGTCATTGAACGCGTGGTCGCGTTCGATCGCACGAGTGCCGAGTTGCTCGAGATGAGCCCCGCTGACTGCCGCTTCTCGTATCGCATGAGCCGGTTCAAGACCGACGATGCGGGCCGTTTCATCGTGTGCGGCGTGTCCTTTCGGCTTGCTCATTCCACGCCGGCATTGAGCTATCCCGATCTTGCCGCGGAGCTGGAGAGACGCGCGGTTCGCGACCCGCTTCCTCTCGATGTCCGCGACGCCGTTCTGACGATCCGTCGCCGCAAGGGCATGGTGCTCGATGCGGGAGATCCGGATACGCGCAGCGTCGGATCGTTCTTCATGAACCCGGTCGTGACGCTCGACGATCGTCAACGGATTGCGTCATTGGCTGGCGAGCCGGTTCCCGGCTTTACGACGGCCGACAGCCGGGTGAAGATACCGGCAGCGTGGCTGATCGAGCGATCGGGCGTGCGCAAGGGATCGGCTGAACGGACGGTTGGCTTGTCCACCAAGCATCCGCTTGCCATCGTCAATCGTGGCGGCGCGACATCGACGGATGTGATCGCGTTTGCCGTCAAGGTCAAACGCGCCGTGCTCGACTGGTGCGGTGTCTGGTTGCGACCCGAGCCGGTGTTTGTCGGATTGGATGAGAACGAGGACGCACGGTTCCTCCAGAAGGCGCGCGGCTGATGTCGACACTACTGATTGAAGGGGGACACCGGCTCGAGGGCCGCGTGGCCGTTGAAGGCAACAAGAACGCGGCGCTGCCGTTGCTGGCGGCGTGCCTCCTCACCGAGGAAGAGTGCGTGCTCAGCAACGTGCCGCGCATTGGCGACGTCGAGGTGATGGCGCGGCTGCTGCTCGATATCGGCGCCGAGGTCGAGGGTATTGGCACGACGACGCTGCGGATTCGCACGCCGCGAATCAATACCGACGAACCGGATCGAGGGCTTGTTGGGCGGTTGCGTGGATCAGTGTTGCTGCTCGGGCCTCTGCTCGCGCGCACTGGTCGCGCGCACATCGCGCCGCCTGGTGGTGACTTTCCCGCGCGCCGGACGATCTCGACTCACACCGAGGCGCTGCAGGCACTCGGCGCGCGCGAACGCCATGGCCCAGACCACGTGCTCGAAGCGCCCGACGGCCTGAAGGCGGCGTCGATGTATCTCTACGAGGCGTCAGTCACCGGTACCGAGACGGCGCTGCTCGCGGCAGCTTCGGCGCCAGGCGTTACCGAGATCCGTCACGCAGCCACCGAGCCGCACGTCGTCGAGCTGTGCGAGTTCCTCACGAAGATGGGCGCGCACGTGTCCGGCATCGGGAGCTCGAAACTGCGCATCGAGGGCACGTCAAAGCCTCGTGGCGCGCAGCACGAACTTGGCGGTGACTACATCGAAGCCGGAAGTTGGGCAGTGGTCGGTGCGATCACCGGTGGTGAGATCGCGATCGAAGGGTGTCGCGCCGAGGACATCGAGGTCGTCGCCGCTGTGATGCAACGGATGCGAGTCGAGTGCGGCATGCGCGACGGTGTCTTCGAGGTGAAGCCGTCGAAGCCGGTCGCGGTTCGTCGTATTGCCACCGGGCTGTGGCCCTCGTTCCCAAGCGACCTGGTGAGCCTCGTGACGGTGCTCGCCACGCAAGCTGCCGGGCGCACGCTCATCCATGACTGGATGTACGAACTTCGCTTGTTCGCATTGGAGCAGATGAGCGGTATGGGCGCCGATCTCTTCCTGGCTGATGCGCACCGCATGATCGTCACAGGGCCGACGAAGCTTCGCGGCGGCCGCACGCTCGACAGCCGCGACCTGCGGTCGGGAATGTCACTCATCGCGGCCGGCCTCGCCGCGGATGGGCAGACGCGAGTGGCACCGCTCGAAACCGTCGAGCGCGGCTACAGTCAGCTCGTCGATCGGCTCAAGGCGCTCGGAGCGAAGGTCGCGAAGGTAGAGTGACGCTTTTCGGTGCGATCCCGATGCTTGCCAGTGCGAACTCGATTCCTGTCGGTGCAAGCGTGAACCTTGTCGGTGCGTTGAGCTTCACTCGTGAATGTGCCACGTGAACTCCGAACCGAGCGGCTACTGCTCCGCCGATGGGTGGCGTCCGATCTTGATCCGTTCGCAGAACTCAATTCTGATCCTCGCGTGATGGAACACTTTCCGAGCGTGCTGACGCGTGCCGAGGTGTCGAGTTCGCACCGAGAAGAGTGAGTGATTACTTCGGCGGCGGCTGTACTGGCGGAGGTGGCAGGATCGGTGACGCGTTCGGCAGACCGGTCGGCATTTGCGGAGCCGCGGGCGCCGGCTCGCGCTCGATCGGAGGCGCTGCCGGCAGCGGAATGGGCACAGGCAGTGCCACTGGTCCGGCCACGGTATCGCCGACGCGGAACGGTCGCAGATCGTCCTCGCTGAGATCGAGCACGCGGATGACGCGCGGCGTCAGCGTCAGGACGATGTCAGTCTCCTGGGTCTCGCGCTGCGTCTGGGCAAACAGGCGGCCGATGACCGGGAGATCGCTCAACCCGGCGACTCCTCGCAGTACGCGCCGCTCCTCATCGCGGATCAGGCCGGCAAGGAGGTTCGTCTCGCCGTCCTTGAGACGAATGACCGTGTTGATCTCGCGATTGCCGAACGTGGGCAGACCGCCGAAGCCCGATCCGGAGATGCTGCTGACCGCGATCTTCAGCGCGAGCGACACTTCATCGTCGTGATGCGTGCGCGGCGTGATATCAATGTTGACGCCGATGTTCTCGTAGTTGAACGACGTGATCGGCTGCTGATTCACACCACCCGTGGCGATCGGCGAGAAGATCGTCACCGGCACCGGAACGCGCTCGCCGAACCGCGCTTGCGCCGCCATGCCTTCCGACGTCCGCAGTTGCGGGTTTGCGAGTGTGCGCGTGTTCGAGTCGTTCTTGAGCAGCCGGTAGTACAGGTTCGGCAGGTTGGTGAGCAGGATGTCGGCTTGTGTCAGGTTGCTCAGATCGCGCAGCGACAAGCCGTCCCGGTTGATACTGGCCGCGCCATTGATACCGGTTGGCGGATCGCCGGGCGATGCGATCTGTATCCCGAACTCTCGCAGGCGAGTGCGATCGATCTCGAGGAGCTCGACGTCGATCACGACTTCGGGGCGCGCCTTGTCGATCGCCGCGATGATCTTGCCGGCAGCCGCGACGCGCTCAGGCGTGTCCTTGATCATGATCGCGTTGGTCGCCGTCACCGGCGCCACGCGCCGCGCATCGATCACGACGCGCAACAGATCCATCGTTTCTTTGAGATCGGCGTTGCTCAGGAAGAACGGGCGAACGATCTCTTCCTCGTACTCCTGGCGCTTGGCCGCGGTATCCGGGATCACAGTGACTGTACGCTGAGCCGTGACGCGATAGAAGCTCCGAGTGGCCGTCGAGACCGCCTTCAGCGCCTCTTCGAAAGAGGTGTTCCGAAGGTCGACGGTGACCGGCTGCGGTCGAAACTGCGGATCAAAGATGACATTCACGCTGCCGATCTTGCCGAGCGCGGTGAAGACGTCTCGCGAGTTGGCCTCGCGGAAGGTGAGCGAGTCCGGCATCCGGATATCGGTTGGAAGCTCCTGGCCCGCCGGCATCAGCTCGCGCGATTTTTCGACCAGCGTCTGCAGCTCTGTCTTGCCGTCCTTCGTGGCGACCTTGGTCCGGAGCTGCGTGCGAACGGTGCGCAGGGCATCGTCGATGTCCGCATTGCCTGGATTGAGTTCATAGGCGACTTGCAGTTCGACCAGCGATTCGTCAAGGCGACCGGATGCCTCGTATCGGCGCGCGCGCGCGTAGTGATCGAGTGACGCGCGCATCTTGGCCACGTCGAGCGACTGCTTCGCCTCGCGATTGTCCGGATCCTCGCGCAGCGCCTTCGTGTATTCCACGATGGCGCGGTCGTAGTCCTTGAGCATGTCGGCCTGCTGGCCGGCGCGCAACGCGGCGCTGGCGGCGCAGCCGGCCAGAGTGACTGACAGGAGCGCCAGCGGGAGCAGCGACAGTCGGCTAGTTGCGTTGGCCATTCGTGATGACGTCGACACCGCGGGGGATACGGAACGCAAAGTCCTTATCGGATATTCCCTTATTTTCCTTCAGGTTTTCGAACCTCAGGGTCGATTCGCCACCCTGGCGGTCCCTTGTCGTGAGCGCCCGGATTTGAAGGGTCGTGGGGTCGAGAGCCACGATCAGATACTCGTATTCCGACTCGTTGCGCCGCGGCGTCAGCTTCAACGCGACGGCCCCTTGGACGGGACTTTCCGCCTTTTCGGCGGTGAAGTCCTTGACCAGGTCGCCCTTTCCGGCGAGAAAGAGCACCGGTGTGGGCGCTTCCGTGTCAGTCGGCACGTTCGACACCATCACCTGGCGGTCCTCGGGAATGTACGAATACATTTTCTGGCCGTCCGACACGAATTCCTTGCGCTCAGGGCTGGTGTACGTCCACCGCATCAAGCCCGGTTTCTTCACAGCCACCGTACCGCGCTCGCGAGTCTCGGTGCGTAACACGCCGCCGCGGTAAGTCTGGACGAAGTCAGCCGTGAAATCGCGCACGTTTTGATATCTCGCCTGCAGGGCCTTGGCGAGTGCCTCCGGACTTTGCCCCGTTTGGGCAGAGCCCAAAACAGGTAACGACAGTAGCACGACCAGCGCTGTGCACAGGTGCACAAAACGCTCGAACGAGGGTGTCCTTCGCATCGGCATGCCTAGGTTACAGCAAGGCGGGTGCCTGAACACGGTCGCGCGGTAGGGAGCAACCTGACTTCTATGACCGCGCGGAGCGTCCCCGTTTTCGGGCAATGAACTCCCTGATGCCTTCGATTCCGCGTGTATTGAGCACCTGTTCTGGGCCCACCCACCCTCGTCGCGCCGTGCCGATTCCGAAGCTCATCTGACGCGCCAGGGCATCCGCTCGATGGCAGTCGCTGTTGACGACCAGCGTCACTCCCGCGGCAGCCGCCTGCCTGGCAATGCGTCCGTCCATATCGAGATGTCCTGGCGCGCCGTCGATCTCCATTGCCGTGTTCGTCTGAACGGCTGCCCGAAACAGGCGATTGAAATCGAGCTCATATCCGTCCGAAAGGGCAGGGGAGCGGTTCGCCGGATGCGTGATGATGGTAACGAGCGGGTGCCACATCGCCTGCAGGTAGCGTTGAGTGAGCTGCGCACCATCATCGCCGGCGGCATTATGCAGCGACGCCAGAACAATGTCGAAGTCCGCGAGCGTGTCATCGTCGAAATCAAGAGAGCCATCGGACATGATGTCGACTTCGACGCCGTGCAGGATCTCAATGCCAGGGACCTGCGATCGCACGGTGTGGATTTCTTTGCGTTGCAATGGGACTTCGAGTGCGAGCAACTTGCGCGACGCCCACGAGCGCTCGGAATGATCGGTGATCGCGATGTACCTGGTACTTGAGCTCGCGTGCGGTCCGCGCCATCTGCAGGATCGAGTCGCGGCCGTCGCTCCAGGTGCTGTGCATGTGGAGGTCGCCGCGGATGTGCCGCGTGTCGATCAACGACGGGAGAGTGCCACGCTCGAGAGCGCCGATTTCGTCCTCTCCCTCACGGAGCTCTGGAGGCACGTACGGAAGATCGAGCAGATGGTAGAGGGCCGCTTCATCAGGCACTGACGGTGTGGCGCTACCGAGCGTGTCGAGACGGCCGTCGTTGAACGTCAGACCGCGGCTGGCGGCACGACGCCGGAGCCACGTGACATGCCGGCGCGTTCCTGTGTGCCACACCAGTGCCGCTCCGGCCATGTCCGGGGGCGTGGTATGAACCTCCAGCAGTCCGCGATCGGTGATGAGGCGTACGGTGGTGGCGGAAGTCCCGAGGACCGATCGGACGACAGAGAGCCGAGCGAGACCGCTAAGCACCGTCTCTCGATGTGCATCGTCAACGATCGCGACCATCACCGTGCCGTCGACGGCCGGCGCACAGCGGCGGATCCCGTCGACAGGGATGATGTCCCTGGCTGGCAGGCCCGCCTGACGAGCGTCGCGAATGACCTGAGATGCGAGCGCATCCGCCCGGCCAAGCGGGATTTGTGATGTCTTCGGCGCCATCTGGTTTATCTCGATCTTAGGATCTTCTCGGCTCGAGCCGGCCGGACCGACGGTCAAGGGACGCCTGGTTTAGGATCGGCTCTGTGATCATGGCCTTTCGGGAGCGCGGCTCAGGTGCGCGGCCGCCGGGCGGGAAGGCGTCCGCATCATTGGCGAATTCCGAGCCACGGGCAGAGGACGTGGCCACCATCACCGTGAGCAGGCAGTCGCCCGACGACGCCGGCATCCGGGAGATCTTCGTGTCCGTGGATTCGGAACAGATCGGAATCCTGAAGAACGGGGAAGCGGTGACCCACGATCTGCCCGCGGGTCCGCATAAGATTCGTGTGCACAACACGCTGTTCTGGAAGACTCACGATCTCGTGCTGCAGCCGGGGGAGCACGCGCGGTTCACAGCCGCGAACAGGGCAGGCTGGGGCAGCTTCGGGTTTCTGATGGTCCTGGGGGCGGCCCCGTTGTATCTCACACTCGAGCGCGAGAAATGAGGTAGAGCGTGCAGCCGCACGCAGGCGGCGATTGCCGCTCCAAGTGCCAAGTGTTAGAGTACTCGGATGCGCGCCACGCGATGTGAGCGGGGTGCGTGAAGCACGAAAAACAGTGGGCGGCTAGCTCAGTTGGGAGAGCGCCGCGTTCGCAATGCGGAGGTCGCGAGTTCGAGCCTCGCGCCGTCCACCAACCTTCGCGCTCGTCACAGGCGAAGGTTGCCCCCGTAGCAAATTCCTACGTCGCTGTCGTCGTAAATCACCCGTTCCGACATCGTTGTACGTGCACCTGGGCGCATAACAGGGTGGTGCGACTGCTATACTTCAGGTGACTCGCCCTGCGACCCGCAACCCGCCGAACATGCCGAAGATAAAGAAAATTGGAGTCCTCACCGGAGGCGGCGACGCTCCCGGATTGAACGCGGTGATCCGCGCCGTTGTGAAGTCCGCGTACAACGCGGGAGTCGAGGTCATCGGCCTCGAGGACAGCTTCGACGGCCTCATCTACCCCGAGAAATCCAGGGTGCTTTTGCCTCGTGATGTGACCGGCGTCCTCCGCCTCGGCGGCACGATGCTCGGCACCGTCAATCGTGGCAACCCGTTCGCCGAGCCAATCGTGACGCCGGAAGGCACGTTCAACTACGCCGAGCGCGTCGTCGACATGTTCGGAAAGATGTCGCTCGATGCGCTCGTGTGTATCGGCGGCGACGGCACGCTCGCGATCTCGTACGAGTTCTACAAGATGGGCATTCCGCTCGTATGCGTCCCGAAGACGATCGACAACGATATCGTCGGGACAACGAGCTGTTTCGGATTCGATACTGCGGTTGACTTCGCGACTGACGCGATCGATCGGCTCCATTCCACCGCCGAGGCGCACAAGCGGGTCATGGTCGTCGAGGTGATGGGGCGTAACGCAGGCTGGATCGCGCTGCACAGCGGCGTAGCGGGCGGGGCGGACGTTATTCTGATTCCCGAGATCCCATACGACGTCGACAAGGTCGCGGCCTGTATCCGCGCTCGTGAGGCACATGGTGCCCGGTTCAGCATCGTTGTTGTCGCCGAAGGGGCGCTCCCGATTCACGGCTCCCGCTCGCTCATCGAAGAGGCGCATGGTGGACATGCTGAGCGTCTCGGCGGCGCTGGCGCGCTCTGCGCGAAGCAACTGGAAGAGCGCGCGGGAAAAGAGACGCGGCACGTGGTGCTCGGACACCTGCAGCGAGGCGGATCACCGACGGCTTTCGATCGAACCCTGGCGACCCGATTTGGCGGCAAGGCCGTGGAGCTACTGTTGCACGGGCAGTTCGGAAAGATGGTCGCGAACCATCCTCCGGACCTGGTACCGATTCCGATCGGGGAAGTGGTTGGGAAGACGAAGACCGTTCCGCTCGACTACGACCTGTTGCTGACGGCGCGCGCCATCGGTGTGTCGTTCGGCGACTAGTGACCGAGCAGTTCTTGATCCTTCTTTTTCTGTAGATCGTCGATCAGCTTCACGTGCTCGTCGGTCGTCTTCTGGACCTGATCGAGTCCCTTCCGCTCATCGTCCTCAGAGATCGTGTGGTCTTTGAGCAGTTTCTTCAGCCGATCGTTGGCGTCGCGGCGCACCTGACGGACGACGTTGCGTCCTTCTTCCGCCTGCTTGTGAGTGTGACGTGACAGCTCCTTGCGGCGCTCCTCGGTCAGCGCTGGAATGGGAATGCGTACGACCTTGCCGTCGTTTGCGGGGTTCAGTCCCAGATCCGACGCGCGAATGGCTTTTTCGATTGCGCCCATCACCTGCGGGTCGAACGGCTGAGCGATGATCAGCGCCGGCTCCGGCACCGAAAGCGTGGCGACCTGGTTGATAGGCACTCGCGTGCCGTAAGCCTCGACCTGAATACCATCGAGCAGGCTGACAGTGGCGCGCCCCGTGCGAATGTGCGCCATGTCCCGCCGCACGCGCTCAATGGCGGAATCCATCCGCGTCTTGACGTCGGTGAGCATGCCTTTCAGGTCTTTGAATTCCATATCTCACTCAGTTGGTGGTTGGTGGTTCGTGGAGGGTGGATTGCGGTCATCGCTCATTCCGGATCGGCGCGGTGGATTATTACCACCAACCACTATCCACCAACCAGCTAGGCAGATACTGTAGTGCCGATGGGCTCGCCCAGAACGACGCGGCCGATGTTGCCTGCCTGTCGCAGGTTGAAGACGACGATCGGCAGCTTGTTGTCCATGCAGAGCGAGATGGCCGTGGCGTCCATCACCTTCAGTTGCCGCTCGAGCACCTGCAGATACGAGATCTTCGTGTACTTCGTCGCGTTGGGATCGACCATCGGATCGGCCGTGTAGATGCCGTCGACCTTCGTGCCCTTCAGGATCACGTCGGCCTTGATCTCCATGGCGCGCAGCGCCGCAGCCGTATCGGTCGTGAAGTAGGGGCTGCCGGTACCTGCGGCGAAGATGACGACGCGGCCCTTCTCGAGGTGCCTGATGGCGCGTCGGCGGATGAACGGCTCGGCGACAGCGCGCATCTCGATGGCCGTGACGACACGCGTTACCACGCCGTGCTGCTCGAGCGCGTCCTGCAGGGCCAGCGCGTTGATGACCGTGGCGAGCATGCCCATGTAATCGGCCGTCGCGCGGTCCATGCCGCGGGCGCTGGCGGCGATCCCGCGGAAGATGTTGCCACCCCCGATGACGATGGCGGTTTCGACGCCCAGCCGCTGGATCGCTCCGACGTCCGCTGCGATCCGCGTAGCGACCACAGGATCGACACCGAACTGCTGCTCGCCCATCAGGGCCTCGCCGGACAGTTTCAGGAGCGCGCGTTTGTAGACAGGAGTTTGCGTGGCAGGGACAACGGCTTCAGAGGACATCGACTTGCGATTATAGCTGGATGGCGGTGAGTGGATGGTGGATAGTGGTTGTTCAGGTTTCAAGGTTCGCATCGACCACGAACCACCAACCACCATCCACCAACCGGATCAGGCCTCCGCGCCTTCGCCCATGCGGAAGCGGACGAACCGGCTGATCTGAATGTTCTCGCCGGTCTTGGCGCTCGCCTGCGCAACGATGTTCGAGACGGTCATGCTGCCATCGCGGATCGAGGGCTGATCGAGCAGCACGAATTGCGAGTAGAAGCTTCCGAGCTTGCCCTCGATGATCTTCTCGAGCACGTTGGCCGGCTTGCCGGAGTTTTCCATCTGTGCGCGGTAGATCGACTTTTCCTTCTCGATGGCATCGGCTGGGACGTCCTCGCGCCGGACCCACTTCGGATCCGCGGCCGCGATGTGCATCGCGACTTCCTTGACGAGGTTGCTGAAGTCGTCGGTCCGTGCTACGAAATCCGACTCACAGTTGACCTCGACGAGGACGCCGATGCGGCCACCCATGTGGATGTAGCTGCCGATGACACCCTGGGCCGTCGCACGGCCGGCTCGCTTGGCCGCCTGTGCGAGACCGCGCTTCCTCAGCAGCGTCGTGGCCTCTTCCATGTTGCCGTTCGCCTCTGTGAGGGCTGCCTTGCACTCCATCATCCCCGCGCCAGTCTGGTCGCGAAGTTGTTTCACCAATGCCGCTGTGATCTCTGCCATTGCTGTCTCCGACCGTACAAAAAAACGCCGGCCTCGGGGCCGGCGCCAGAACTCCGTTCTTCGGTTTCTAGGCCCCGGCTGTTGTAGGCGCGGTTTCGGCTCGGCGCTGCGGGCGCACCGCACGCGTGAGTCGAGCCGCTGAATCAGCGGCAGCGGCTTCTTCCGCACGAGCCGCATCTTCCTCAGCCATCTTCGATTCACGCAAGCCGCGACCGGCAACGACGGCGTCAGCGATCTTTGACGCGAAGAGCCGGATCGCGCGTAGTGCGTCGTCATTGCCCGGTACGACGTAATCGACTTCGTCCGGATCGCAGTTGGTGTCGACCACACCGATTACCGGAATTTTCAGCTTGCGCGCCTCGTCGACCGCAATCTTCTCCTTGCGCGTATCGACGACGAAGACGGCGTCGGGCAGGCGAGACATCTGCCGGATGCCCTCGAGGTTCTTCAGAAGCTTGCGCTTCTCCTTTTCATTGCGGGCGATCTCTTTCTTCGAGAGCGTGTCGTAACGGCCGTCAGTGACCATCGACTCGAGATCCCGGAGACGTCCGAGGCTGCGCTGAATGGTGGTGAAATTCGTCAGCAGTCCACCGAGCCATCGCTGATTGATGAAGTACATGCCGCACCGCTGCGCCTCTTCGGAAATGACGTCCTGTGCCTGGCGCTTGGTGCCGACGAAGAGGAGCGTGCGCCCCTCAGCAGCGAGGTTGGTGATGAACTCCTCAGCGTCGCGGAACTTCTTGACGGTCTTATTGAGGTTGATGATGTAGATACCGTTCCGCTCGCCGAAGATGTACTCCTTCATCTTCGGATTCCACCGTTTCGTCTGGTGACCGAAGTGCACTCCGGCCTCCAGCAGATCCTTCATCGCAATCCCGGGCAAGATCCCTCCCTCTTCCTGCTTAGCGCTTGCTGAACTGGAAGCGCTTGCGCGCGCCAGCCAAACCGTACTTCTTGCGTTCCTTGACTCGTGAATCGGACGTGAGCAGTCCGTCTTTCTTGAGCTGCTTCCGCAACTCGACGTTGAACTCGCACAGCGCGCGCGCAATGCCGAGGCGCATCGCGCCAGCCTGGCCGTTCACACCGCCGCCGGCAACCGTGGCGAGGATGTCGAACTTCTCGCCGGTCTCGGTCAGCAGGAGCGGCCGGCGCACCTGGGTGCGCAGCGCGTCCGTCATGAAGAACTTGTCGAACTCGCGATGGTTGACGGTGATGGCTCCCTTGCCGGGGCGGAGGAAAACGCGTGCGGTCGATGTCTTGCGGCGGCCTGTGCCGTAGTATTCGATGCTTGCCAAGCTATGCGACCTCGATCTTCTTCGGTTGCTGTGCCGTATGAGGATGATCGGGACCGGCGTAGACCTTGAGCTTGCGGTACATCGCGTCTCCCATCTTGGTCTTCGGCAGCATGCCTCGGACCGCTTCCTCCACTAAACGAATCGGTCGGCGCTTTCGTACGTCGACCGCGCGCTCTTCGCGCAGGCCGCCTTCGAATCCGCTGTGCCGCCGATAGAGCTTGCTCTGTTCCTTCGCGCCCGTCAGCTTGACCGTGCCCGCATTGATGATGACGACGTGATCGCCCGTGTCGATGAAGGGCGTGTAAGACGCCTTGTGCTTACCCTGAAGTAGCCGGGCCGTCAGCGTGGCCACACGGCCCAGGACCTGACCTTGCGCATCAATGACGTGCCACTGGCTGTCGGCGCGTTTCGCGCTCGCGACAAACGTACGCATGAATTTAGGGATTCCTTCGCCCCGGCCAAACCGCATGGCAGAGGCTGGGTTGGTCCACGCTCTCGGTCCCGACTTCGGGCCGATGCCAACCAGCGCGGACGTGACCTACAACTGCAAACGCTAATGATACGGACCGCTCTCATATCTTGTCAAGCCACTCATGCGCAGGGACTTCGCCCGTCTTGTCTGCGAAGCCTCGAACCCTGCCGGTCCTTTGCAGTCCGGAACAATTCTGCCGATAACAACTTTGTCAAGTCACGCACCGACCAGCAGCCGTGACAGAAGTGTGATTCGCGCACCGTTTTGTCGTCAGGGGGGTTCGGAAAATCGCCACCTTCACGATGGGCGAATCGCGCAAATGGGCCGAAATAGGCCATAGAGCGAGTGGTCGAGGTCGTGGCACAGCCGTTGCGCCCGTGACCGGGGATCTCGAAGTGAGGATGCGTTAGAGACCTGTTTATGTTTGGCATGTTTGGCAAATCCAAGTCGGTAATCGGACTCGACATCGGATCGAGTGCGGTCAAAGCGGTCGAGCTGAAGCCCGCGGGCAAAGGCTTCCGCGTGGCGGCGTACGGCGAAGAGCCCGTACCAGCCGATGCCATCGTTGACGGCGCGATCATCGACGCGGGCGCAGTGGCTGAGGCCATTCGCCAGGTGTTCGAGCGCAACAAGGCGTTCAAAGGCAAGGACGTCTGTGCGTCGCTCTCGGGCAACGCGGTCATCGTCAAGAAAATCACGCTGCCAGTAATGACGGAGTCTGAGCTCGACGAGTCGATCTACTGGGAAGCGGAGCAGTACATCCCCTTCGACATTCAGGACGTCAACCTCGACTACCAGATTCTGGACGCCGGCACCGGTCCCGATTCACGCGGCAGCATGGAAGTGCTCCTCGTCGCGGCGAAGAAAGAGAAGATCGGCGACTACACCGGGGTCATCGCGCAAGCGGGCCGCACGCCGGTCATCGTCGATGTCGACGCCTTCGCGCTGCAGAACGCGTTCGACGTGAATTACGGCCTCGACCCTGGGCAGGTGACCGTCCTGCTGAATGCAGGCGCGAGTGCCATCAACATCAACATCCTGCAGGGTGAGCAGTCGATGTTCACCCGCGACATCTCGATCGGCGGCAACGCATACACCGAAGCCGTCCAGAAGGAGCTCGACCTCCCGCACGAGTCCGCGGAGCAACTGAAGAAGGGCATTCCCGTCGACGGGGCGTCGTTCGAAGAGGCCCAGCCCGTGTTGCGGGCGGTCACGGAGAACGTGCTGCTCGAAGTGCAGAAGACGTTCGATTTCTTCAAGGCGACTGCCTCCTCCGATCGCATCGACCGGATCATGCTCAGTGGCGGCGCCTCACGCGTGGACGGATTCCGCGACATGCTGCACGAGCGCTTCAACGCGCCGGTCGAAGAGTTCGACCCGTTCCGCACCATCGCCTGGGATGCCAAGAAGCTCGGTCGTGAGGCGGTTGAGCACGCATCGACGGCGGCTGTGGCCGTGGGGCTCGCGCTCAGGAAGGTGAACGACCGATGATTCGCATCAACCTTCTCGGCACCGAGCGCAAGCAGGCCAAGAAAGCTCCGGCCTTCGATCTGGGCCAGCGGCTCACGGTCGCCTGCAGCCTGATTCTCGTGGCCACCGTCGTCGGCATCGGGTGGTGGTACTGGAGTCTCGACAACGCGTCCACTCGCGTCGACAACGAGATCGCTGTCAAGACCGCGGAAGCCGCGCGTCTGCAGTCGTTGCTCGCCGAAGTCCAGAAATTCGAAGCACAGCGCACGCAGTTGCAGCAGCGCGTCCAGCTGATCGAGCAGCTGCGAAGTGGACAGAGCGTACCCGTGCAGCTCCTGGATCACGTGAGCAAGAGCCTGCCCGACATGCTGTGGCTCACGGACATGAACCAGGAGGGCGGCGCCGTGACGATTCAGGGGCGCAGCACGACGCTCATCGCGCTGTCGGATTTCGTGGCGAACCTGGGCAACGGTGGATTCCTGAAGAAGCCGATTGACATCGTGAACAGCGTTGTCGAAAACAACCGTTCGGGCGGCGCCCAGTCAGTCGAGTTGATCAATTTCACGGTGAAGGCGGAGCTCGCATCCGCTGGCCGCGCCGCTGGCGCAGGGCCGGCGGGTAAAGGCGCGCCGGCATCGGGACGGAAGTGACGTGGCAATCAACCTGAGCCTCAACAAGTTGCCTTGGTACGCGCAGGTCGGCATGTTCGTCGCGCTGTCGGCGGCTGCGACCGGCGCCTTCTGGTACTTCTACGCGGACAAGGCGATGCAGGACATTGCCGCGCGCGAGGCACAACTCGCCACGATCAATCAGCAAATCGAACGCGGTCTCAATACGGCGAAGCGGTTGCCGGAGTTCCGTCGCGAAGTCGAAGGCCTTGAAGCGCAGCTCGATCGTCTGCGCGCGGTGCTTCCCGAGGAACAGGATGTGGGCGATCTGTTGCGCCGCGTTCAGGCGATGGCGACACAGTCGCGCCTGACGATTCGAGGATTCACGCCGCGTTCGGTGACGCGCCGGCAGATGCACGCGGAATGGCCGATTGGTCTCCAGCTCGAAGGGACCTATCACGATCTCGGCACGTTCCTCGAGCGGGTCAGCAAGTTCCCGCGAATCATCAACGTGGGCACGATTCATATCAAGGCGCAGGACGTGCCATCCGGCTCGACGACGATCACCGCGGACTGCACCGCGACGACGTTCGTGTTGCTCGAAGCACAACCTGCAGCAGCAGCGCCGGCGCCCGGCGCGGCGGTAACGGAGTAATGCCGGTGACTCGCGCGCTTGTGTTCATGTCGTTGACCGTTCTGCTCGCAACCGGAGCAGCGCTGGCCCAGACTCCGCAGCCCGCGGCGCCTGCCGCGCAGGCTCCTGCACAGGACCACGCGGCGGAAGCGAAACCCGATGCCGTCGAGCCGCAGGGATTTACCTACAACCCGGACGGGCGTCGCGATCCCTTCGTCAGCCTGTTGCGTCGGGGCGTGGACTCATCGCAGACCACCAAGCGCGCGGCGGGTATCGGCGGACTGGGAACGGCGGAAGTCAGCCTGCGCGGAATCGTCCTGAGCCAGGGCGCTTTCGTGGGAATCGTCCAGGGTGTGGACAGCAAGACCTACATCGTGCGGACGGGTGACAAGTTGTCGGACGGTTCCATTCGATCGATTACCGCCGACTCGATGGTGATTCTGCAGCAGGTCAACGATCCGCTCTCGCTGGAGAAGGCTCACGAAGTGCGGAAAGTGCTTCGACAGACGGAAGAGGGGAAGTAGTGGAGAGGTTTGGCCGAACCATGCCAGTAACGTACCGATTTTCGATGCTGCTCGGGCTCTGTCTCGCGACAGTGCTCGGCGTCATGAGTCCTCTGCGAATCAGTGGAGCGGGGACCGACACCGCGATGCTGAAGCGGATTGCGTCCCGCGTCGACGGACGCATGGGGGTCATCGCCATCGAGGCTTCGAACCCTGTGCCGTATGTCGCCTCGCAGCCCGATCCCAAGACGTTCGTCGTCGAATTGCGTGACGTCGTGGCACTCGGTTTCCAGAACGAGTTCACTGCGGACCCGCGTCATCCGATCGCGGCCATCCAGGTCGAGAACGCTGCGGCCAACGACGGGACGATCGTGACACGCGTGCGCATGACGCTCGATGCGCCAATGCGACCGCGGGTGCGCAGTACAAGGAACGTCATCTACGTCGAGGCCGAAAGAGCAGCAGCGGGCGCGCCAATCGTTCCGGCGGCTGCCGTACCCGTCGCAGCACCGGCCGCGCCGGTCGTTGCAACGGCCACCACGATTGCACCGCCAGCGACCCCGGTGGTAACGCCGGCGGGGCCGACGGCAAAGTCGGCTGCAACGACGGCAGCGAATGCCGCCTCGGTCAGCTTCACGGGTCCGTCGCCGGCGATTCGCGACCTCCGCATCCAGAAGCGGGGCGAGGCCACAGCAGTGACCCTGCTCGGCACCTCGCGCTTGATTGCTACCAGCGTCATCGAGCCGAAAGAAGGTCCGCGTCGCGTCGTGGTCAACCTTCCGAATGTGACGTCATCCCTGCCAACGACGACGAACGTGGGACAGGGGCCGGTGCAGCGCGTGCGGATCGGGTTCGATCCGAAGGCGCCGCTGATGACGCAGGTGAGCTTCGAGCTTTCGCGCACGTCACCGTATCGCGTCGAGTCGTCTCAGGACGGCAACGATCTCACGCTGGTGTTCGACGAGCCGGCGGCCGATCCGTTCAGCGCCCTTCAAACCCGCCCTTCGACTAGCGCTCAGGGCGTCCCGAGCATTGCCGAGGGACGGGATTCGGGATCCGGGACCCGGGCTCCGCAGGTTACGGCGAGTCAGGCGCCGGTGGCGCCGACCGTGGACACAGTACCCGCGGCGCGCGCCGCTGCCCCCGCTCCAGCGCCCGTTCGCGTGGCGGCCCAGGCCGCTCCGCCGGCGCAGCAGGCTGCCGCACAGCCACAGGCACAGGCGCCGGCGGCGCAGCCGATTGTTCCCGTGCAGCCGCGATACACGGGTAATCCGGTCAGCCTCGATTTCCAGGGTGCGGACCTCCGCGCGGTGCTCAGGACGTTCTCGGAGATCAGTGGGCTGAATCTGGTGATCGACCCGACGATCCAGGGCACGGTCGACGTCGCGCTTCGCGATGTGCCGTGGGATCAGGCGCTCGACATCATCCTGCGCGCCAACAAGCTGGGGTACGTCGTGGACGGCACGATCGTGCGGATCGCGCCGCTGACTGTTCTCGCGGACGAAGAGTCGCAGCGTCGCAAGCTGACGGACGAGCAGGCGCTCGCTGGCGAACTGCGCGTGCTGACCCGTTCGCTCAGCTACGCGCGTGCCGAAGACCTGCGCACGTTGCTGACGCAGACGGTGCTCTCGCAGCGCGGATCGATTCAGTTCGATCAGCGCACGAACACGCTCATCATCAACGACCTGGCCGATCGCCTCGAGCGCGCGAACGGACTGATCACGACGCTCGATCGTCCCGAGCCGCAGGTCGAGATCGAAGCACGCATCGTCACGACGACTCGCGACTTCGCGCGGAACCTCGGTATTCAGTGGGGCTTCGGTGCCCGCGCGAGCACGGCGCTCGGCAACACGCTGCCGTTCTCGTTCCCGAATCAGGCGAACCTCGGTGGCCGTACGGGCGGGGAGCAGAGCGCCTCGGGTCGCGACTTCTCGGATGCGACGCAAACGGCAATCAACATGGGTGTCGCCCCGGCGACGAGCGCCATCGGCCTCGCGCTGGGCTCGGTGAATGGCGCCGTCAACGTCGACGTCGCATTGTCCGCGCTCGAACGAACGGGTCAGGGCCGCATTCTCTCGACGCCGCGTGTGTCGACGCAGAACAACATCGAGGCCGAAATCACGCAGGGCGTGCAGATTCCGATTCAGACCGTCGCCAACAACACCGTGACGGTCACGTTCCGCGATGCGGCGCTGACGCTGCGCGTCACCCCGCAGATTACGGCGACCAACACCGTGATCATGCGTATCTCGGTCGAGAACGCGTCGCCTGACTTCAGCCGTGCCATCAACGGCATCCCGCCCATCGACACGCAGCGCGCCCTGACGCAGGTCCTGGTCGGCGATGGCGATACGACGGTCATCGGTGGCATTTACGTCAGCCGCGAGCAGGCGGCGCAGGATCGGACACCCGGCCTGCATCGCATCCCGCTCCTGGGCTGGCTGTTCCAGAGAAACGAGTTCTCGGATGAGAGCCGCGAGCTGCTCATCTTCATCACGCCGAAGATCACGAGACTGTAGGAGAGGGAAATACAGTGACTGCGAATTTCGTCAAGTCTGTTGCTCTATTGACGCTGGCGGCTCTCGCGAGCGGCTGCGGCGAATTCACGCGCGAAGGCCGCTCGCCGGCGCTCGTGGTCATCCGCTCGCTCACGGTCGCACGCGGTGACACGCCAGACGAACTCGGCGGCAACCTGCTGTCAGATGTGCGCGTGTTGCGGACCTCGCCCGCGCCGTGCTCGGACGTGTCGCCGTGCGCGACGATCTTCAACGACATCGGCGAAGTTCAGATGAGCCTGCTCTTGAAGGACCCGGGCGTGCCTGGCATCGGCGCGAATCCGAGCAACCTCAACCAGGTCACCATCAACCACTACCGAGTGGAGTACCGCCGAACGGACGGACGCAACACACCGGGTGTGGACATACCCTTCCCGTTCGAATCGGCCGTCACCTTCACCGTGCTGAACGACGGTGTCTCCTCGATGGGCTTCGAGATCGTGCGTCACGTTGCGAAACAGGAAGCACCGCTCAAGGCACTGGCCGTCAATAGCACCATCATCAACGCCATTGCCCGAGTGACTTTCTACGGGCGCGATCAGGCGGGCAACGAAGTGAGTGTGTGGGCCGACGTGGGCGTGGACTTCGGCGACTTCGCAGATCCCAGCTAGGACTCGTCATGCATAGCAGTAGAGACACTCGTATGAAGTTGCGCTTCTTCACGGCGATCGTTGCGGCGATGGGGCTCGCGGGCTGCATGGTGCAGAACCAGAACCGGCCAGCGGAAGCCGGGCCTTCGAGCTTCGGCGCGTTCTTGACAATGACTGCGGTACCAGACCGCTTGCCCAGAGACGGCAGCTCGCAGTCGACGATCAACATGAACTTCCGCGACGGACAGACGAACGCGCCGCTCAAGCAGCGACGAATCATCCTGTCGACGACAGCGGGAACGTTGTCGGTTGGCGAGGTCGTGACTGACGACTCCGGCAACGCGGTGGTCACGCTGACGGCGCCCAGTCTCAACACGCCCGTCTCGAGCGTGTCTGTCTCCGCGGCTCCGTCGGGCAACAACGTTGACAACTCGGTCGTGCAGTTCGTGCGCGTCGGGATGATGGGACCTGATGTTCCCGAGGCGTCGTTCACGTACACCCCGGTCCCTGCCACCGTGGGTCAGGCGACGACCTTTGATGCCACGGGCACCAAGCTCGATGGTGTCGCCTGCGGTAATGCCTGCAACTACACGTGGGACTTCGGGGACGGCACAAGCGGCACCGGTATCCTGATCCAGCACCAGTTCACGACAATCGGCGTGCAAACCGTCAGGCTGACCGTCGGCGGGCCTGGTGGAACCAGCCACTCGACAAGCCTGTCGTTTGTCGTGAATGCACCGGCGCCACCCGTGGCTTCGTTCACTGTGGCACCGTCAAGCCCGACGGCAGGTGCGAGCGCGACATTCAATGCCGCGGCCTCCACCGTGGGAGTTGGGGCGACGATTACGAACTACTCGTGGATCTTCGGAGACGGAGGGACTGCGTCGGGCGCCAATGCGTTAGCCGTTTCGCATATCTACGCGGCTGCAGGGAACTACACCGTGACATTGACCATCACGGACAGCCTGGGGCGCACGGCAACGGTTACGCAATCAGTGACTGTGACTTAAGCTGTAGGGGTGTCCGACAACCCCAGGATTGAAGACCTTCGACGCCGGGTCCTTAAGGATCCGGCGTCGATTGCTTTTGCGCAGCTTGCAGAGGAATACCGGCGGGCCGGCGACTGCGAAGAGGCCGTCCGGGTCTGCGAGGCGGGTCTCGCGCAGCATCCGGCCTATCTGTCCGCGAGGGTCACGCTCGGTCGCGCCCTGTTTGAACTGGGCCGTCTCGACGATGCGCGCACGGAGTTTCTTCGTGTGCTCGACGCCGCTCCAGACAATCTGATCGCCGTAGGCAAGCTCGCCGAGATCCATCAGCGCACGCAGCGGGTTGCCCACCAGCGCTCCGCGAGGGATTCGACACAGGTGTTACCAGGGCAGGGGCGGGCGATTCGGTCGGTGGACGAGCGCGTTGTCGTGGAGCTCCAGGCCTGGCTGGATGTCATCGGCCAACGACGACTCGCGCGGGATTAGTGATGGCGTTTCCCGGGTCGGACGTTCTGTCGGCACGGCATCGCACGGTCCGGGCCAGGCTGACGGGGCTTGGTCTTGACGGCCTTGTCGTGACGACTCCTGCCAATATCAGGTACTTGTCGAATCACGCGGGAACTGCCGGCACCCTCGTGATCACGCACAGTGATGTGCACCTGCTGATCGACTTCCGCTATCAGGAGTCCGTCCGCGCCACCCAGGCCTCCGACGCGGCATGCCCCGGTCTGCGGACCTGGCCGGTGCCTGCGAGTTACGACGAGGCGCTCATCGACATGCTGGCGAGTCAGGGCACGCCGGTGAAGGTCGGTATCGAGGCTGCCCATCTGACAGTCGCCAGGAAAGAATGGCTCGAGCGAACGTCGATCGCGCGGGGACTGGCTATCACCTGGACATCGACCGAGCGCGTCGTCGAACAGCCGCGTCTGGTCAAAGACGCCGTCGAGATCGCGAACCTTCGCGAAGCGGCAGCCAGGCTCACCGCCGTCGCCGAGAGGGCATTTCGCTCGGTTCGGTCTGGCGTGACGGAGCGCGAGGTGGCCGCCGCGATCGAAGTGGCCCTCCGATCGGCCGGATACGAGCGTCCTGCGTTCGACACGATCGTCGCGTCGGGCCCGAATGCGGCACTTCCGCACTACCGCGCCGGCTTGCGGATCCTGAAGCCAGGCGACCTGGTGGTGCTGGACTTCGGCGGCGTCCTGGACGGATACTGCTCAGACTTGACGCGGACCGTATCGGTAGGGGCGCCCACTCCAGACGCCCTCCGGCTGCATGCAGCCGTCCGAGAAGCTCAACGGGCTGCCATCGAGGCGGTCAAACCCGGCGTCCCAGCGACCTCAGTCGATGCCGCGGCGCGCGGGTTGCTCGAGTCGCGAGGGCTCGGAGAAGCATTTGGGCACGGGACGGGTCACGGTCTTGGGCTGGACATTCACGAAGAACCCCGCGTCGGCCCGCCGCGTTCGCACTCAGCTTCCGTGCAACTCGAACCAGGCATGGTGTTTACCATTGAACCAGGCGCCTATCTACCTGGAATGGGCGGCGTGCGGATCGAAGACGATGTACTCGTGACCGGGGACGGCTGCGAGGTGTTGACGTCGGTGCCACGGGAGTTGCTGGCGCTAGGGTGATCGGGCTGTATGCAGTAGGCAGTAAGCGGTAGGCGGCAACGAGCTTCCACTGCATACCGCATACTGTTTACCGCCTACCAGAGACGAATGGACCTAGACGAGATCAAGAAGATTCTGGACCTGATGCGCGAGAACGACCTGAGCGAGTTCGAACTCGAGCAGGAGGGCGTCAAAGTCCGGTTGCGCAAGAACAACGGTCCGCAGTGGAGCGGTCATGCGCCCGCTATGCCGGTCGCGGCGTATCCACCACCGGCGGCGGTATCAGCTGCGGGTGCCGAGCCGGCACCATCGTCGCTGACGGCGGCAAGCGAAGACGTCGATCTGGCGATCATCAAGTCGCCCATCGTCGGCACGTTCTATCGCTCGCCCGATCCCGAGTCCAAGCCTTTCGCCGAGGTCGGACAGATGGTGAAGACAGGCCAGACCCTTTGCATCATCGAGGCGATGAAGCTGATGAACGAGATCAACGCCGAGTGTGATGGCGAAGTGGTGAAGGTGTACGTGGAGAACGGGCGCGCCGTCCACTACGGCGAACGGCTGTTTGCGATCAGACCGGTATAAGCCCCATGTTCAAAAAGATTCTCATCGCCAATCGCGGAGAGATCGCGCTGCGCATCATCCATGCGTGCCGCGAGCTGAACATCAAGACGGTCGCCGTCTACTCTGAAGCCGACGAGAACTCGCTTCACGTCCGCTTCGCTGACGAAGACGTCTGCATCGGGCCGCCGCGAAGCGCGGAGAGCTACCTGAACGTCCCGGCGATCATCAGTGCCGCCGAAATCACGGGCGCCGATGCGATCCATCCTGGCTACGGCTTCTTGTCGGAAAGCGCCTACCTTGCAGAAGTGTGCGAGGCATGCCATATCCGCTTCATCGGCCCAGACCCGAGCGTGATCAAGCTGCTCGGCGACAAGGCGCGCGCCAAGAAGGCGATGAAGAAAGCCGGCGTGCCGATGCTGCCGGGCAGCGACGGTCCCGTTACAGGGGAGGAGCACGCGCTCAAAGTTGTCAAGGACATTGGCTATCCAGTCATCGTGAAGGCAGTCGCCGGCGGGGGAGGGCGCGGCATGCGCGTCGTCCGGTCGGCGGGGGAACTGGCCAACGCCCTGCGAACCGCGCAGCGTGAGGCAGAAGCCGCTTTTGGCAACGGCGACGTCTACATCGAGAAGTACCTCGAGAGCCCGCGCCACATCGAGTTCCAGATCATCGGCGACCACCACGGCAACGTCGTCCACCTCGGCGAGCGTGAGTGCTCGATCCAGCGTCGCCATCAGAAGCTGATCGAGGAAGCGCCCTCGCCGGCGCTCAGCGACAAGATCCGCAAGAAGATGGGCAGCGTCGTCGTCGATGCCGCCAAGGCGGTTCAGTATACGAACGCCGGGACGTTCGAGTTCCTGATGGATAAGGACGGCAAGTTCTACTACATGGAAACGAACACGCGTCTCCAGGTTGAGCACCCGGTGACCGAGATGGTGACCGGGATCGACATCGTGAAGGAACAGATCCGGATCGCCGCCGGGGAGCGTCTCTCTTTCAAACAGAGCGAAGTCACCTTCACCGGGCACGCCATCGAATGCCGAATCAACGCCGAAGACCCCGAGACCTTCGCTCCGTCACCCGGTCTGATTCACGCGTACAGCGCGCCGGGCGGCCCTGGCGTCCGCATCGACACCTTCGTGCACTCCGAGTGCACCGTGACGCCGTACTACGACTCGATGATCGCCAAGGTCATCACCTGGGGCCGCGACCGTCAGGAGGCGATCGCGCGCATGAAGCGCACGCTCGATATGACGGTCATCGAGGGCATTCGCACCTCCGTCCCGCTGCATCTCAAGATCCTGAACGAAAAGGATTTCCATGCCGGGCGACTCAGTACGTCCTTCATGGATCGGTTCATGCCGCAGCCCAAGAAAACCAGCCTGGCGGATACGGCCTGATTTCCCTCTCGCCGCTCCACGCCATCGTCGACGTCGACGTCGCACATCGCGCCGGATGGCGACCGGCCGACCTGGCGTGTGCCTTCATGGACGGGGGAGCCCGATGTCTCCAGATTCGCGCCAAGGAACTTCCGTCCGGCGCCTTCCTCGATCTCTGCGACACGATCACCGAAGCCGCAGCGCCCTACGACGCTGCTGTGATCGTGAACGACAGACCTGATCTCGCATTGATGTCGCACCCTGCCGGCGTGCATGTCGGTCAGGACGATTTTCCGCCGGCGCAGGCGAGACGATTGCTCGGCGAAGACGCCATCATCGGGGTCTCGACGCACACGTCAGCGCAGGTGGAGGCGGCTCTGCGCGAACCGATCACCTATCTCGCGGTCGGTCCCGTTTTCGCAACGCGCACGAAGGACACCGGCTACCAGACGGTCGGGCTCGAGTTCGTGTCCGCGGTAGCGCGCATGGCCGGTTCCGTTCCGGTCGTCGCGATCGGAGGAATCACGCTCGAGAACGCGTCGTC
Source organism: uncultured Acidobacteriota bacterium (assembly GCA_963772955.1). Lineage (GTDB taxonomy): Bacteria > Acidobacteriota > Vicinamibacteria > Vicinamibacterales > UBA2999 > Gp6-AA40. Next base: position 315,768 of record CAVYZF010000007.1, read on the forward strand.
GGTAATCGCCGCAGGCGCCGCTGCTGTAGCCGTGATCGGGGATCTGCTCGCCGTGCCCGACGTGCGCGACCGGACGCGCGCCTACCTTCAAGCGCTCGTTCAACATCGCGTATAGTCGCAGAGCGACCCAGTCTTGAGACACCAGCGCCGCTGGAAAACTGAGAGGGGAGATTGTGGCTGGCTCACTGTTTAGAACCAAGTCGATCGACCGCCTGATGGCCGAAGCGGAGTCAGGTGAGCGAACACTGAAGCGCACGCTCGGGGGATGGCAGCTCGTGGCGCTCGGGATCGGTGCGATCATCGGCGCCGGTCTCTTCGTGCGGACGGCGGCCGCCATCGCAGAGCGAGCAGGGCCGGCCGTGACACTGGCATTCCTCGTGGCGGCAGTCGGCTGTCTGTTTGCCGGCCTCTGCTACGCAGAGTTTGCGTCGATGATCCCGATCGCAGGCAGCGCGTACACGTACTGGTACGCCACGATGGGTGAATTCGTCGCGTGGATCATCGGCTGGGACCTGGTGCTCGAATACGCAGTCGGGGCCGCGACGGTCGCTATTGCCTGGAGTGAGTACTTCAACCGCGTTCTCGAATTCGTCGGGATGAGCGTTCCCTACGAATGGCGGCACGGGCCGTGGGAGTCGGCCGGCGGCGTCCAGGGGATCATGAACATCCCCGCGATTGTGATCCTCGCAATCCTGTCGGCGCTCCTGATCCGAGGGACGCGCGAGTCCGCTTTCGTCAACAGCATCATCGTGGTCACGAAGGTCACCATCGTGTTGATGGTGATCGCGATCGGATGGGGCTTCATCAACCCGGCCAATCACACACCGTTCATCCCGGCGCCGGTGCCTTTCACGACGGCCCAGGGCGTCACGCACACATACGGCGGCCTGATGGGGATTCTCGGAGCGGCCGGCGTCGTCTTCTTTGCGTTCATCGGGTTCGATGCCGTGTCCACGGCTGCGCAGGAGACGAAGAATCCGAAACGCGACATGCCGTTCGGCATCCTCGGATCGCTCGCTGTCTGTACGATCCTCTACGTCCTGTTCTCGTACGTGCTCAGCGGCGTTGCGACGGTCGAAGACTTTCGGACCGCCGGTCGGGAAGCGTCGGTTGCGTTCGCGATCAGCAAGTACATGATCGGCTACGAGTGGCTGTCGCAGTTTGTCACCATCGCGATCCTCGCCGGATTCTCGTCTGTCATCCTGGTCATGCTGCTGGGCCAGTCGCGCGTCTTCTATGCGATGAGCCAGGACGGGCTCGTGCCGAAGGTGTTCTCCGAAGTGCACCCCCGCTTCCAGACACCGTGGAAGTCGAACGTCCTGTTCTTCGTGCTCACCGGGCTCTTCGCCGCGTTCATTCCGGGCGACATTGTCGGCGAGATGACCAGCATCGGGACGTTGTTCGCTTTCATCCTGGTGTGCGCGGGCGTCTGGATCATGCGCGTCAAGCGGCCGGATATTCCGCGCAGCTTCACCGTGCCGGCGCTGCCGCTGGTGGCGACCCTCGGCATCCTCGTCTGCGGCGCAATGATCTACGGGCTGGGCTGGACCAACTGGTTACGGCTGATCGCGTGGCTGATCATCGGCCTGGTGTTCTATTTCGGATATGCCCGACGGCACAGTCGGCTGGAAGCGTAACTCTTTCGTGGAGACCTATGACCGCACGGGTACTGGACGGACAGGCGCTCGGAACGCGCATGCAAGAGGAGATCAAGCCGCAGGTCGCGGAGTTCGTGAAGAAGCATGGCCGCCCGCCCGGGCTCGGCATCGTGCTCGTCGGTAACGATCCAGCATCGCAGGTTTACGTTCGAAACAAGGTCAAGGCGGGCGGTGACGTCGGGTTCAGGGTCGATCTTGAACGCATGCCGGACACGTCAACGCTCGCCGATGTCCTGGCATTGGTCGATCGACTCAACAAGAGCTCGGTTATCGACGGCATTCTCGTACAGTCGCCGTTGCCGAAGTCGATGGGTGCAGGCGCGCAGCAGCAGGTGTTCGACACGATCGCCGCAGACAAGGACGTCGACGGCTTCAGCGCGGAGAGCGTTGGGCTCCTCTCGCAGAATCGTCCGAAGCTCGTCGCGTGCACGCCAGCCGGCGTCATCGAACTCCTCGAGCGCGAGAAGATTCAGATTCGCGGCAAGCACGCGGTCGTCATCGGCCGCAGCGATATCGTCGGGAAGCCCATGGCGCTTCTGCTGCTGCACCGCGATGCGACAGTCACCATCTGCCATTCACGAACGCCTGATCTCCCAGCCGTGTGCCGTCAGGGGGATATCCTCGTGGCTGCGGTCGGCCGAGCGGGACTCGTCACGAAGGACTTCGTGAAACCGGGCGCAACGGTAATTGATGTTGGGATGAATCGCGTGACCGATCCGGCTGTTGCCGCCCAGCTCTTTCCGGCAGGTCACGCCAGGCTCGCGTCGTTTCAGGCGAAAGGGTCTGTGCTCGTTGGTGACGTGCACCCGGAAGTGTGGGACGTCGCGGGCGCACTGACGCCTGTGCCTGGCGGGGTTGGCCCGCTTACGATCACGATGCTGATGATGAACACGCTTGCTGCTGCCAAGCAGCGAGTGGCTGGGTAGCTGGGTAGCTGGGTAGAGGCGGGTCTTTAGACCCGCCTACGCGTTAGGCCTCGCCAGTTTTTCCAGCGTTTCGAGCACCTGGCGCTTTGTTTCTTCGATCGTCCCGTCCGTCCAGACCGCGAAGTTCGCGCGACGAACTTTCTCCTCTGTCGAGAGTTGCGCGGCGATTCGTTGCCGTGCCTGGACTTCCGTCAATCCGTCGCGCGCCATCACGCGCCGAAGTTGTTCGTCCGCCGCGCAGGCTGTCGTGATCACGAGGTCGAAGTCGCGTTCGCGGCCGGTCTCGTAGAGCAGCGGGATGACCGCGATGGCGAGCCGATGGCCTTCACGCTCCGTTGTGACCAGCCACGTGTTGATCGCCGCCTGCACGGCAGGGTGCACGATCCGCTCGAGATCGCGGCGTGACGCCTCGTCGGCAAAGACGATCGCCCCGAGCCTCCGGCGATCGAGCGCGTGATGATCGTCGACGATTTCAGACCCGAAGCGCGCGAGGATCGCCGCCAGCGCCGGAGTGCCCGGTGCCACCGCCTCTCTCGCAACCACGTCGGCGTCGACGGTTGGCACCCCGAGCCGTTCGAATTCGGCGCCAACGACGCTCTTGCCCGTGGCAATGCCGCCAGTGAGAGCGATGCGTTTCATCCCACGACCCAGCCACCCAGCTACCCAGCTACCCAGCCACCCAGCTCCGCGGCGACGGCGTCCTTCGCTGGTGCCATGCGCTCTTCCACGAAGGTGTTCCACTCGTGGCACTGCGGGCACTGCCACAGCAACTCGGTGCTCCGGTATCTGCAGTTTATACAGGTGTGCGGATCGAGGTAGAACACGGCGCTGCGCGTGAGCTGCATGTACTCCTGGACAAGTGCCGGATCCAGGTTCAGCGCGAGCAGAGCACGCCACACCTCTTGATGGATGGTCAGGCCGTGCGGGTTGTGCGGCAGGGCGGCAAGAAGAAGCTCGAACGCCTTGCGATGCCGGCCCGACCCCGCAAGATGCCGCGACAGCGCCAGTCGCGTCCGCCAGTCCTGCGGGTTCTGCGTGATCAGGCGTTCACAGAGATCGGCGAAACGGTGCGGCGTGCCGGCTCGATGGTAGGACCGCTCGAGACGATCAAGAGCCAGATAAGCGCGCTCGGGGACCGTCTGAACGAGCTTTTCCCATGCATCCACTGCGGCCGCAGCCTGGCCCATACGCTCGCGCGCGTCTCCGAGGTTGAGATACGCCGGCGCCGTGCGCTTGTCGATCTCGAGCGCTGCCTCGAACGTCCGCGCCGCTCCCGCATCGTCGTTCGCTCGCATCAGCGACTCGCCGACTTCGTTGCGCAGAAACCCCAGGATCTGGTTGTGCTCCTCCGGCTTGCTGTCGTCGATCGCCGCGATCTTCTCGCGAACACCGGCCGCTTCGACCCACTGCCGCTGGTCTTCGTACAGTTTCTGCAGGTTCACGAAGGCGTAGCGGTTCCGCGGGTCGAGCCGGACGACTTCCTGAAACGTCTCGAGCGCGCGGTCGATGAAGCCGCCGTGCTTGTAGTCGAGTCCCAGACAGAGCAGGACGTGCGCGTGCTCGATGGGCCTCAGGTCCGGACGTTGCAACAGGCCCTGATGGACGTTGATCGCCCGGCCGACCTGTCCCTTCTGCCGGTACAGGTTCCCCAGAATCATCTGGATCTCGAGCGCGTCGGCCTCGGCGCTGGTCGCCCTGGTCAACTCCTCGACTGCCTGATCGATCTGGTTGTCGACCAGGCAATTGAGCCCGAGCATATAGTGAGGGGTCTCGCGGAGCCGCCGCCGGTCGACCCATCGGCCGTCGCGCAACTTGTAGCGCTCCCAGGCCTTTCCCGCGACAAGGCCCACCAGCAGCGCAACGAGCACAGCAAGCAGGGCGTAGTCAGTCATGATGGGTTACAGAAAAGGCGTGCGGTCCGATGGGGCGACGGGGCGGAGGTGCGATGGTCCGGTGCGAAGGCCCGAGAGTCCGAAGCGCCGGACCCCGCACCATCGGACTGGACCGTCGCGCCCCCTCGCCCCGTCGTCCCATCGAACCGCACGATTTCAGTACCAGCTAAAACATCTCAGTACGCCAGAGGTGATGCAGGTGCACGACGCCCTGAACTCGCTGCTCGTCGTCGACGACCACGATGGCCGTGATCTTCCGGCGCTCGAGGATCAACAGCGCTTCGGCCGCCAGCGTGTCGCGCCGAATGGTGACCGGGTTGCGTGTCATGACGTCGCTGGCAGTGCGATCGAGCAGGTTCGTCGACCCAGTCATATGACGACGGAGGTCGCCGTCGGTGATGATGCCGGACAGAGCTCCGCTCTCGTCGACAACGCATGTCATGCCGAGACCCTTGCTGGAGATCTCGTAGATGACCTGCGGGATTAGAGGTACTGGCACTCACGACCGGAGCCTGCTCGCCACCCTGCATCAGCTGTTCGGCCCGCATGAGTTTCTTACCCAGTTTTCCACCCGGGTGAAGGCTCGCGAAATGCTCCTGACTGAAGCCCTTCGCCACGAGAAGCGTCATCGCCAGCGCGTCGCCCAGGGCCAGGGCCGCCGTCGTACTTGCCGTCGGCACCAGATTCATTGGGCACGCTTCTTCCGAAACGCGGCAATCGAGGGCGACATCGGCGGCCTGGGCGAGCGTGGAACGGCAGTCGCCCGTGATGGCGATCAGGCTTGCGCCCAGTCTCTTGATCGTCTCGAGGAGCCGCAGCAGTTCGTCGGTCTCCCCGCTGTACGAGAGCGCAATGATCACGTCCTGCGACTGCAGGACGCCGAGATCTCCGTGAATCGCCTCAGCGGGATGAAGGAAGAACGCCGGCGTGCCGGTGCTCGAAAGCGTCGCGGCGACCTTGCGGCAGATGATGCCCGACTTGCCCATGCCGGTCACGATCACGCGACCTTTGCACTCCATCAGCAGACGGACCGCGTGTTCGAAGGGCGCGCCAAGCCGATCGACCAGCGCCAGGATAGCCGCGGCTTCCGTCTGAAGCACCTTGCGCGCGAGCGCCAAATCGACCGCTGACGTCTCGATCACGTCGTCACTCACATGATCACCCCGTGTGCAGCGTGTGGCTTCGAGTGTGGCGCCGGCAGGTTGCGAGCGGCAGCATCGATCCGGGTGAGCTTCAGCATCAGCGCTTCGAGCTTGTCCAGCCGCAGGGCGTTGGCCGCGTCGCTTTTGGCGCGCGCCGGTTCCTCGTGGACTTCCATGAACACGGCGTCGACGCCGGCGCCGACGCCGGCCGACGCCAGCGGCTCGATGTACTCGGCAAGACCCGCTGTCACACCATCGCCGGCTCCAGGCAATTGCAGGCTGTGAGTGACGTCAAAGACCACCGGGAAGCCGAGCTCACGAAGCATCGGGAAGGCGCGCATGTCGACGACGAGGTTGTTGTATCCGAAGCTGACGCCACGCTCGGTCACCAGCACGGAGGTGTTTCCTTCGGCGGTGATCTTGTCGACCACGTGCCTGACGTCGCGAGGCGAGAGGAACTGTCCCTTCTTGACGTTCACGGCCTTGCCGGTGCGAGCTGCCGCCACCAGGAGATCGGTCTGACGCGAAAGGAAGGCGGGAATCTGCAGGACGTCCACGACTTGAGCGGAGATGGCCGCGTGAGCAGGCTCGTGGATGTCGGTCAGGAGCGGCAGTCCCGTCTTGACCTTGATGTCGGCAAGGACCCGGAGACCTTCGTCGAGCCCGGGGCCGCGGAACGAATTCCGGGATGTGCGATTCGCCTTGTCGTACGACGCCTTGAAGATGACGCCAAGCCGCGTACGAGCGGCGATCTCGCGAATCGCCGTCGCCATCTCCATGGCGTGCGCCGCGCTTTCGATCACGCACGGGCCCACGATGAACACAAGCGGGCTACCGCCGCCGACGGTGAGTGTCCCGATCGAGACCGGCTTCACAGCTCTATTCTAGGCACGCTTTATCGCGCCCGCGGCGACATCTGCCATCAGGAGCTTCCCGGTCTTGTGCCGATAGGCGGCTTCCACAAAGCTCGCGAACAGCGGATGGGGCCGCAGCGGCTTCGACTGGAATTCCGGGTGGAACTGGACGGCGAGGAACCAGGGATGCGACGGAAGCTCGGCGATCTCGGCGAACTTGCCGTCGGGCGATCGACCGGAAATGCGCAAGCCTTTCTCGAGCAAGGCCGGCTCGTACAAACAGTTGAACTCGAATCGGTGCCGATGGCGCTCGTGGATGAGAGAGGTGCCGTAGACCCGTTCGGCCAGCGATCCCTTTGCAATCTCGCAGGCATACCGCCCGAGGCGCATCGTGCCCCCCAGTTCGTCCACGCCAAGCAGGTCGCGCAGCTTGTAGATCACCTTGTGCGGCGCGTTCTCGTCGACCTCGGTTGAATCGGCTCCGTCGAGTCCGCAGACGTGGCGCGCATATTCCACGGTTGCCCACTGGAAGCCGTAGCAGATCCCGAAGAACGGAACGCCACGCTCGCGCGCGTATTCAGAGGCCTTCATCATCCCGCGCGTCCCGCGCGAGCCGAACCCGCCCGGCACCAGGATTCCGTGCGCGCCTTCGAGCAGGGAAGTGCCGCTCTCGCGTTCCAGCGCTTCGGCCTCAACCCAGTTCAGTCGCGCCTTGAGACGATGTCCGAAGCCGCCGTGATACACGGCTTCGTTGAGGCTCTTGTAGGAATCTTCGTAGCCGGTGTACTTGCCGACGACGTGAATGATGATTTCATCCACCGGGTTCTTGATTCGATCGACGAGCTCCTCCCAAGCGGCCGTGCGCGCCTGCGTGAGCGGTAAGCCGAGCTGCTTCAGAACGATCTGGTCGAGCCCCTCGGCCTTGAGCACGAGTGGCACCTCGTAAATCGTGTCGACGTCTTTCGCAGTGATGACCGCTTCTTCGGGCACATCACAGAAGAGCGCGATCTTCCGTTTGATATCTGCATCGAGGAAACGATCCGTGCGGCACAGCAGCACGTCCGGCTGGATGCCGATGGAGCGCAGATCGCGCACGCTGTGCTGCGTCGGTTTCGTTTTCAGTTCACCTGCCGTGCCGATGTACGGCACCAGCGTCAAGTGGATGTATAGCGTGTTCTCCCGGCCGACGTCGAGGCGGAACTGACGGATGGCCTCGAGGAACGGCATGCTCTCGATGTCGCCGACCGTGCCGCCGATTTCGACCAGCACGATGTCCACATCGCGCCCGGCTATTCGAATCGCGTCCTTGATTTCGTTGGTGATGTGCGGAATGACCTGAACGGTGCGACCGAGGTAGTCGCCGCGCCGTTCCTTCTGAATGACTGACAGATAGATCTTGCCGGTCGTCCAGTTGCTGTTGCGAGACGCCACCATGCTGGTAAAGCGTTCGTAATGGCCGAGATCGAGGTCGGTCTCCGCGCCGTCGTCTGTGACGTACACCTCGCCGTGCTGGTATGGGCTCATCGTCCCGGGATCGACGTTGATGTAGGGGTCGAACTTCTGCAGGGCGACTCTGTAGCCGTGGTCTTCGAGCAGGCGCCCTATCGAGGCTGCCGCCAGACCTTTACCCAGCGAAGACACCACACCACCGGTGACGAAGACGTATTTCACGGGTCGGCCGTCAGGTCGTTGGCTCATGCCACCTCACACACGTGTCGCCATCAACTGGCGCACGCGTTCTAGATCCTCGGGAGTATCCACTTCGATCGATTCGTACCGCGTCGCCACGGTGCGAATCCGATAGCCATGTTCAAGTGCGCGCAACTGCTCGAGCGACTCGGCCTGTTCGAGCGGCATCTGGGGGAGCGCCGCGAATGTCAGCACGAAGTCGCGCCGGAAGCCGTAGAGACCGATGTGTTTGTAGACGACCCCACTCGTGTCGCGCCGGTACGGAATTGGCGACCGCGAGAAATAGAGCGCGTCGCCGTTCTTGTCGACAGCGACCTTCACCACGTGCGGGCTCGCGATATCGGCCGCATCGGTCATGATCTGCCGCAGCGTCGACATCTTCACGGATGGATCCGTGATGAGCGGATGGAGCACCTCGGAGATCATGCCCGGCTCGATGAGCGGGAGATCGCCTTGCACGTTGATCAGAATCTCGCACGACAGGTCGTTCGCAATCTCTGCGATGCGATCGGTGCCGGTCCGATGTGCCGCCTGGGTCATCCGGACGATGCCGCCAAAACCTTCGACCGCAGCTCTAATCCGTTCGTCATCGGTCACGACGACCACGGCGTCGATTCCGCTTGCGTCGGCTGCACGGCGATAGACGTGCTCGATCATCGGACGTCCCGCGATCTCAGCGAGCGGCTTGCCGGGAAGTCTCGAAGAAGCGAATCGGGCGGGGATGACAGCGACAGCGCGAAGGGAAGACGTTCTCAGGAAAGGATTGAGAAACGAACCCGGGGGCACGGCGAATAATAACACCGAATCGGCGTGGAGCCTGTTGACGCGCAGTCCGATACTGAAGTGGTAAAATGTACGTCCCCTGATGACTTGGAAGCTCTCCACGCTCTCCGCGCTCACGTCTGGTGGAGCCGTGGTGTTGACAGCTCTGGCGACACTTGTGTCGCCCATCGGGCGCCCTTCACACGCTCCAGCCACTGAGTCGCAGGCTCTCGATCGCGGGGGCGCTGCGATGGACCTCGGCGCTCAGGCCGATCGCCTCAAGGCCCGGCTCGCGGAAGTCACGGCGTATCGGCAGCCGGCGCGCGATGCGTTTCGTTTCGCTTCGTCGCCGCGTCGCGTTGAAGAGACTCCGCCGCCGTCAGGAATCGAAGCACCTCCCGCCGTTGTCGCTCCTGTCCGGCCGCCGTACGGGTTCGCGGGATTGGCGACGACCACGGAGAACGGTGTTACGGTGCGGACAGCCATCCTCAGTTCGCTGCAGGGAGTGTCACTCGTCAAGGAAGGCGAGACGCTCGAAACCGGCTATCGCGTGACGTCGATTACCGACGACGCCGTCACGCTGGAGTCGACGGCAGACGGCACGCAAACGACGCTGCATCTCTCAAACGCGGACCAGTCGCGCTGACTGGATCGCCTGCGCGCGTCTCAGTTCTTCGAGCACAATTTCTGAAATCGGAGCCGTTTCATCGACGATGACTACGCCGACCGCGTGACCGCCGTTACGCCCGAGCGCAAAGTTCCCGATGTTCACGCCGTGCTTGCCCAGGATCGTGCCGATTGACCCGATGACGCCCGGCTCGTCGCGATTCGACACCACGATCATCGTCCCCTCGAGCGGCGCCTCGACACCGATACCGTCGACCATCACGAGACGCGGTGCGCCTTTTTCGAACACCGCTCCCTCGACCCAACGCTCGCCGTGCGCGGTGCGGACCTTGAGCGAGATGAGGCTCGTGTAGTTCCGCTGGCGCGTGCTGCGCGATTCCACGATTTCGATCCCGTGCTCGGCCGCCACGGTTCTCGCGTTGACCACGGTGACGCCGTTGGACAGTAACGGCTTGAACAATCCGGCGAGAACGGCGTTGACGATGACGCCGGTCCGGCTCTGCGTCAGCTCGCCGTAGTAGCGGAGGCTCACCTCGCTGATTCGCTCGTCGTTCATCTGGGCGATGAACGTGCCAAGCCGTTCGCCAAGAAGAGCAAAGGGTTGCAGCCGCCTGAACTCTTCGGGAGACAGCGAGGGAAAGTTGACGGCATTGCGAATGACGCCATCCTTCAGGAAATCGCGCAGCGCGGCTGCGGTCTCTGCTCCAACCAGCTCCTGCCCTTCACGCGTCGAGGCCGCGATATGTGGTGTGGCCACGACCTGTGACAGCTTTTGCAGCCGGTGATCGACGGTCGGCTCCTTGTCGAACACGTCGAGCGCGGCCCCGGCCACATGCCCCGACTCGATCGCGTCAGCGAGAGCAGGTTCATCGATCAGGTCGCCACGCGCCGTGTTGACGATGCGAATGCCTTTGCGGGCTTTCGCCAATCGTTCCGCATTGACCATCCGGCGCGTCTTGTCGCTCGACGGCATGTGAAGCGAAACGTAGTCGGCGCGGGCGAACAAGTCGTCGAGGCTGACCAGTTCCACGTCCAGTTGCGCGGCGGTTTGCGTCGAGACGAACGGATCGTGCGCGATGATGGTCATGCCAAACGCCGATGCGCGGCGAGCCACTTCCTGTCCAATACGGCCGAGACCGACCAGGCCAAGGACCTTTTCGCGCACTTCCTCGCCGAGAAACTTCTTCTTCTCCCATTTGCCCTGCTTCATCGCCGCGTCAGCGCCCGGAATGTGACGAGCGAGCGCAAGCACAAGTGCCATCGCCAGTTCGGCGACGCTGACGCTGTTTGCGCCAGGCGCGTTCATGACGACGATGCCACGAGCGCTCGCGGCCGCCACGTCGACGTTGTCGACGCCAGTCCCGGCGCGGGCGATGGCACGCAGCTTGGGTGCGGCATCGATCAATGCCGATGTGACGCGCGTCGCGCTTCGAACCACGATCGCGTCGGCGTCTGTGATGTCGGTGGCCAGCTGCTCGGGAGAACGGCCGGTGCGGGCGTCTATGTCCCAGCCTTCAATGCGGAGCAGATCGATTGCGGAAGCGGGGAGGTCATCTGCGACAAGGATTTTCACTGTGTGAGAAAAGTATAATCTCGTGTTGCGTGGCGCGCGCGACGAGACACACACGTGACGTTCGCACTACGATGGTGCAAACCGCTAAAACATTCAGGATCATCTGCAACGATCGCGTCTACAGAGCGTGTTTTCAACAGGCTTTTCAACAGAAACTGTGAGTACGTCGACGCGCGGCTGTGGGACAGTGACCTAAGCCGCGCGAGCGAGACGAGGAACGCATGAATCGCAAAGTGACAGTGGTAGGTGGCGCCGGCAACGTTGGCATGACCGTGGCTCGCGCGATTGCGGAGAAGGAACTGGCCGACGTCGTCATCATCGACATCGCCGATTCGAAGGCCGCAGGCGTGGCGCTCGATATCTACGAGACGTGTCCCGTCATCGGATCCGACTCTCGCCTCGTTGGTGGGAGTGACTGGAGTGCCGCCGCTGGGTCCGACATCGTCGTCATCACGTCCGGGAAGCCGCGCAAGCCAGGCATGAGCCGCGACGATCTCGTGCGCGACAACTTCGAGATCATGAAGAGCATCGCGCCGAACCTCGTGCAGCATTGTCCGAATGCGATTGTCGTGCCGGTCGCCAATCCGCTCGACGCGATGTCGCAGGCGTTGTTCCGGCTCACCAAGTTTCCACGCGAGCGAGTCATCGGGATGGCCGGCGTGCTCGACTCCGCGCGGATGAGCACGTTCGTGGCGATGGAACTCAAGGTGTCGGTCGAGAACGTGCACTCGTTCGTGCTCGGTGGCCACGGCGACACGATGGTGCCGCTCCCGCGATATTCAACAGTTGCCGGAATCCCGATCACGGAGCTGCTGTCAAAGGAGCGCATCGAGGCAATCGCGAAGCGCACCGCCGACGGCGGCGCCGAGATCACAAAGCTCGTCGGCACCAGCGCGTGGTATGCGCCGGGCCAGGCCGCGGCCGAGATGTGCGAAGCGATCCTGAAGGACAAGAAGAAGATCCTGCCGTGCTCCGTGTTCCTGCAAGGCGAGTATGGCATCCGCGATCTGTTCGTTGGCGTGCCGGTGAAGCTCGGAGCGAAGGGCGTCGAGCAGATCATCGAGATCACGCTGACACCGGAAGAAGATGCTGCGCTGAAGAAGTCCGCGGCCGCGGTGAAAGAGCTGGTCGACGTCATCGGAATATAAGCTGTCCCCAGTCTCCGGTCCACGGTCTTCGGTCCCGAATCTCGAATTCGGAACGACGAGGACCGAGACCTGGAGACCGAGGGCTGTGGACCCAGGCCGCTAGTTTCCCCGTCCCGCTGGCGGCGCACCTGCCGGCGCAGTACCGGGTGCTGCACCGCCGGGCCCCGCGCCACGCGGCGGCGGTGGGGCACCGGGCGTGCCCGGAGCGACGCTCGGGGTGGTCGCGCCGCGATGGCACATTCCGCAGGTGACCCGCGCTGCCTGATCTGCCGGCTTGTTCACGGCCGCGGGTACTTTGGCGTTCATATCCCCGACCATCCGCATCATGGCGCGCGCGATGTTCTTCGTCGGCTTGGTGTCTCCCACGAAATCGTTCATCGGATCGCCGGGTCCGTTGAATACCTGGCAGTGATTGACGTTGTCCTTGGCCGCGCCATGCTGTCTCCTCGGGTGCGCCTTCTAGCAGTTGGACCGCAGCGCCGCGATGGAATACGATGAATAGTTGTCTGAATTCGCGGCCGGAGACAGAATCCCCCTGTGAAAATCCACGAGTATCAAGCCAAGTCGGTACTGGCGCGTTTCGGTGTGACCGTTCCGCGTGGCGAAGTGGCCTTCACCTCCCTGGAAGCCGGTGAGATCGCCCGGCGTCTCGGAGGATCCATCGCCGTCGTCAAGGCGCAGATCCACGCCGGCGGGCGCGGCAAGGGCGGCGGCGTCAAGATCGCAAAGTCGGCCGACGAGGTCGAACAGCTTGCCAAGCAAATACTTGGCATGACGCTCGTCACGCACCAGACCGGGCCCGAAGGGCGCAAGGTCGGGCGTATCCTGATTGAAGAAGGACTCCAGATCGACCGCGAGCTCTATCTGAGTATCGTTATCGATCGCGCGTCGGCCAGTCCCGTCATCATCGCCAGCGCGTCGGGCGGGATGGACATCGAGGAAGTCGCGGCGAAGGAACCCGAGAAGATCCTGCGTGAGAAGATCGATCCGGGGACGGGCGTGATCCCGTTTCAGGCGCGAAAGCTGGCGTTCGGGATGCGCCTCGGCGCTGGACCTGCCAACAAGCTCGTGAAGATCCTCGACTCGATCTACAAGGCCTTCATCGAGACCGACGCATCGATGATCGAGATCAATCCACTGATCCTCACGAAGGGCGGCGATCTTCTGGCGCTCGATGCGAAGGTCTCGTTCGACGACAACGCCCTCTATCGGCATCCCGATCTTCGCGATTTGCGCGATCTCAGCGAGGAGGATCCGCTCGAAGTCGAAGCGTCGAAGTTCTCGCTCAACTACATTCGCCTCGACGGCAACATCGGCTGCATGGTCAACGGCGCGGGTCTTGCCATGGCGACGATGGACATCATCAAGCTGGCGGGAGGGGAACCGGCGAACTTCCTCGACGTGGGCGGTGGTGCGAACGCGGAGCAAATCAAGAACGCCTTCCGCATCCTGATGGCGGACAGCAACGTCAAGGCGGTGCTGATCAACATCTTCGGCGGAATTCTTCGCTGTGACGTGCTTGCTCAGGGCGTGATCGCCGCTGTGCAGGAGCTGGGTGTTCGCGTGCCAATCGTCATCCGCATGGAAGGAACGAACGTCGAGGAGGGCAAGCGGCTGCTGCGTGAGAGCGGCCTCAACTTCAGCACGGCCGACTCCATGGGTGAGGCGGCAGACACAGTCGTCTCTCTCGCGAGGGGTAAGTAGTGGCCGTTCTTCTCGATCGAAACTCCAGGCTGATCGTCCAGGGACTGACCGGGCGTGAGGGCACGTTCCACGCCAAGGCGGCAGCTGCGTACGGAACGACAGTTGTCGGTGGTGTCACGCCCGGCAAGGGCGGCACGACACATGAGGGCTGGCCGATCTTCAACAGCGTGCACGACGCCGTGCGTGAGACCGGCGCCAATGCAAGCGTGATCTTCGTGCCGCCGCCGTTCGCGGCGGACGCCATCATGGAGGCAACCGACGCTGGCATTGCGCTCGTCGTGTGCATCACCGAAGGCATTCCGACTATCGACATGCTCAAGGTCATGACCTTCATGGATGGGAAGCCGACGCGGCTCATCGGACCGAACTGCCCCGGCATCATCACCGCGGGTCAGGCGAAGGCGGGCATCATTCCCGGCCACATCTGTAAGGAAGGGCGGATCGGGATCGTGTCGAAGAGCGGCACGCTGACGTACGAAGCGATTCACCAGTTGTCGAAGCAGGAAATGGGGCAGACGACCTGCATCGGCATCGGGGGCGACCCGCTGATCGGCACGAGCTTCATCGACGCGCTGAGGCTGTTCAAGGAAGACCCTGACACCGACGCCGTGATCATGATTGGTGAGATCGGCGGCACTGCGGAACAGGATGCGGCCGCCTACATCGCGAAAGAGTTCAAGAAGCCGGTCGTAGGCTTCATAGCCGGACAGACCGCCCCTCCCGGACGCCGCATGGGTCATGCAGGTGCGATCATCGCGGGTGGCCAGGGAACCGCTGCGGAAAAGATGGAAGCGCTGACGAAGGCCGGCGTGCACGTCGTGAAGAGTCCGGCCGACATGGGCGCCAGGATGCGCGAGGCGTTGGGTTAAACGAATTGTTGATTCTGATGATTTTTGATTGTTGAATCGTTTTTGATTGCAGGTTGTTGATCGGTGATTGTGATGATTCGGTAACCAATCAACAATCGACAATCAAGAATCAACAACCAATCGCCAATCAAAGGTCACCAAATCAAAGATGGGATTGTCGCCAGCACATATGGAACGAACGTTTGCGATCATCAAGCCGGACGCCGTTGAGAGCCGGAGGGCAGGGCAGATTCTTGCTCGCATCGAGGCCGCCGGCTTCGCCGTACGCGCCATGCGCCTGCAGCACCTGACCAAGAAGGAAGCCGAGGGGTTCTACGCTGTCCATCGCGAGCGCCCGTTCTTCGCCGGTCTGACTGACTTCATGTCGTCGGGCCCCTGCATCCTGCTCGCGCTCGACGCTCCCGACGCGATCAAGAAGTGGCGTGCGACGATGGGCGCGACCGATCCGGCAAAGGCGGATGCGGGGACGTTGCGGAAGGATTTCGGGACGTCAATCGAGCGAAACGCGACGCACGGCTCTGACGCGCCCGAGACAGCGGCCTTCGAGCTCGGCTACTTCTTCCGCGGACTCGAACTGGTCTGAGTCTCCAGATGGGCAGAACGCTCATCGTTGTTGGATTGCTCGTGGCCGGTGTTGGCCTGTTGATGACGATTGGGCTCCCGATTGGGCGGCTGCCCGGTGACTTCACGATACGACGAGGAAACTTCACGTTCTACTTCCCGCTCGCCTCGTCGATCATCGCCAGCGTGCTCCTCACACTCGTCATGATGCTGATCGGTAGACGGTAAGTAGTAGGCGGTATGCGGTAGGCAGTTCACAGTTCACAGATCACAGTTCACCGTTTCCGTTGCCCAGAGCCGATAGACAAAACACGATGCCGTCGATCAAAGCCGATAAGTGGATCAAGCGCATGGCCCTCGAGCACGGCATGATCGAGCCGTTCGAGGATCGCCAGGTGCGGCAGGGAGTCATCTCCTACGGGCTCTCGTCGTACGGCTACGACATCCGCGTGGCGGACGAGTTCAAGGTCTTCACCAACATCAACAACACCGTCGTCGACCCGAAGAATTTCGACGATCGGTCGTTCGTGGACATGAAGACCGACGTCTGCATCATCCCGCCCAACTCGTTCGTGCTGGCGAAGACGGTCGAGTACTTCCGCATCCCTCGCGATGTCCTGACGGTGTGCGTCGGCAAGTCGACGTATGCGCGCTGTGGGCTCATCGTGAACGTCACGCCATTCGAGCCGGAGTGGGAAGGCTACGTCACGCTCGAGATCTCGAACACCACCCCGCTGCCCGCCAAGGTCTACGCGAACGAAGGTATCGCGCAGGTGCTGTTTTTCCAGAGCGACGAGCAGTGCGAGGTGTCCTACGCGGACAAGAAGGGCAAGTACCAGAAGCAGCAGGGACTGACGCTGCCACGGTTGTGAATTCTTGTAATGCAGAATGCAAAATGCAAAATGCAAACGGCGCCTGCCAGAACGAGCCATCTGCTTTTGCATTTTGAATGTTGCCTCTTGCATTTCACGTCTCTGAAATGACCCGCACCGAACCCGCGCGCGGGATGCGCGACTACCTCCCCGAGGACATCAGGCGTCGCGAGCACGTCATCGGCGTCATCCGTCGCGTCTACGAGCGCTACGGATTCGAGCCGCTCGAGACACCCGCCGTCGAGAACCTCGAGACGCTGATGGGGAAGTACGGGGAAGAGGGCAATCAGCTCATCTTCAAGATCCTCAAGCGCGGCGAACACGAAGCGAGCGGGCAGGCGGACCTTGCGCTGCGCTACGACCTCACCGTGCCGCTCTCACGTGTGGTCGCGCACTATCAGAGCAAGTTGCCGCGGCTCTTCAAGCGCTATCAGATTCAGCCGGTGTGGCGCGCGGATCGACCAGCGCGCGGACGCTTCCGCGAGTTCTATCAGTGCGACGTGGACGCGCTCGGATCGACGTCCCCGGTGATCGAAGCGGAAGTCTGCGCGGCAGTCTCGGATGCACTCAGCGAACTGGGATTCGACGACTTCACGATTCGCATCAACCATCGGCAGTTGCTCGCCCGGCTTCTGGCGGCATTCGGAATTCCTGAGGAGTTACACGGCACAGCGCTCGTTGCGTTGGACAAGCTGGACAAGATCGGTGCAGAAGGAGTTGAACGCGAGTTACAGGCACGCGGCATAGAGTCGCAGTCCAGCGGCCTCCTTTTGGGCTACTTCAAAGAGCTTCAAAACGCCCCCTTCTGGAAAGCTCCGGGTACGGATTGGCCGGCGAAGAATGAAGAGGCTTTGGAGTTCTCGCTCCTGCACGCGGGAGAGTCCACCAAGGAAGCGCTTGCGAATCTCCTGCAGATCGTGGCGATGAGCCGAAGCACGAGCGCCGCGCAGCGGCTTCGTTTTGACCCCACTCTCGCGCGCGGGCTGTCGTACTACACGGGCGCGATCATGGAAGTGAACGTTCCCGATCTCGCCGGCAGCCTCGGCGGCGGCGGGCGTTACGACAACCTGGTGGGCATGTTCCTCGGTCAGAGCGTCCCGGCCTGCGGGTTCTCGCTGGGCCTCGAGCGAATTCTGGTGGTGATGGCGGAGCGCAACATGTTCCCGCCGACGCTCGCCACCACGCCCGCGGATGTCATGGTGGCCGTCTTCGACGCGAAAGATACGCCCCATGCGTTGCGCGTCTCGGGCCTGCTGCGCCAGTCCGGGCTACGTGTGCTCGTGTACCCCGATGCCGACAAGATCGGCAAGCAAATCAAGTACGCTGATTCCCTGAGGATCCCGTTCGTGGCGATCCTCGGGGGCAATGAGATCGAGGCGGGCACCGTGACGGTGAAGAACCTCGGCGCTCAGACGCAGGCAATCTACGATCAAGCCGCCGCCGCCGGCGCCATTCTCGAGGGACTGAGGCAACGTGGCTGAGCAACTTGGCGACCTGACACGCACACACACGTGCGGCGCGCTCCGCACCAATGACGTCGGCGCTGACGTCGTGCTGCTCGGCTGGGTTCATCGCGTCCGCGATCTCGGCGGCGTCCTCTTCATCGACGTGCGCGATCGTGGCGGCGTGACGCAGGTCGTCTTCGACAAAGACGACGACGCGCTGATGGCGAAAGCCAAGCGCCTGCGGTCGGAGTACGTGGTCGGTGTGGCTGGCAGCGTTCGACGCCGATCGCCTGAAACGGTGAATCCGAAGCTCCCGACAGGCGAGGTCGAAGTCCTCGTTCGCCGGCTCGTTGTCCTCAACGAGGCGAAGACACCTCCGTTTCCGATTGCCGACGATTCGCCGGTCTCGGAAGACGTGCGCCTGAAGTATCGCTATCTCGACCTGCGCCGGCCCAGGCTGCAGAACAACATCATCCTGCGCCACAAGTTGACGACGGCCATTCGGAAGTACTTCGACGCGAACGGATTCCTCGAGATCGAGACGCCAATTCTCACGAAGTCGACGCCTGAAGGCGCGCGCGACTACCTCGTGCCGAGCCGCGTGCATCCGGGCGAGTTCTTCGCGCTGCCGCAGTCGCCGCAGATCTTCAAGCAGATCCTGATGATCGCCGGCATGGATCGCTACGTGCAGATCTGCAAGTGCTTCCGCGACGAAGACCTGCGGGCCGATCGGCAGCCCGAGTTCACGCAGGTCGACGTCGAGATGTCGTTTGCGCGTCCCGAGACGATCTTCGGGATCATCGAGCCCCTGATGGTCGACATCTTTGCCGTCGTCGGTCGCACGATCGAAACGCCGTTCCCACGCATGGCGTACTCGGACGCGATCGCGAAATACGGATCCGACAAGCCCGACCTGCGGTGTGGGATGCCGATCCAGGACCTGCGAGAAGTGTTCCGCGAGTCGTCGTTCGAGGTGTTCCGGAAGATCGTCGCCGAAGGCGGCACGGTCCGCGGTTTCGTCGTCGCCAACGCGGGCAGCTACTCGCGCAGCGCCGTCGACGGCGTCGTCAATCAGGAGAAGGCCCAGGGGCGGCACCTCTTGTGGGCGCGGCGCTCGGATGACGGCACCATCACATCGTCGTTCCCGAGGGCCGTGGGCGAGGAGACTGTGCGGCGGCTCCTCGACGCGAGCGATACGCGCAACGGGCAGCTCCTGTTCGTGGTGGCGGGTGAGCCTGACAGCGCATCAAAGGCGCTCGGCCAGCTGCGATTGATGCTTGCGAAGAAGGACGGGCTGCTCGACGGAGAAGCGTTCGTCTTCACGTGGGTCGTGGACTTTCCGCTGCTCGAGTGGGACCCGGAAGACAAGCGATACGTGTCGATGCACCATCCGTTCACGTCGCCGCTCGACGATGACGTCGCGAAGCTTGACTCGGAGCCGGGCACAGCGCGCGCGAAGGCCTACGACCTCGTCCTCAACGGCAGCGAGATCGGTGGCGGCAGCATCCGAATCCACGACGCCGACACCCAGAGGCGGATCTTTTCGTTGCTCAACATCAGCGATGAGGAAGCGAAGCTCCGCTTTGGCTTCTTCCTCGAGGCGCTCGAGTTCGGCACCCCGCCACACGGCGGTATCGCGCTCGGCCTCGACCGTATCGCGGCGATTCTTGGTAGCGAGAATTCGATCCGCGAGGTGATCGCGTTCCCCAAGACAGCCGCAGCGGTGGACACGATGTCGAATGCGCCCTCGGCCGTAGACCAGAAACAGTTACGGGAATTGCATTTGCAGATCCGTAAGCAGTAGGCGGTAGGTGTGTAGGCAGTAGGCAGTTGATAACGCTGCATGAGAAAGATCGCTCTTCCACAAGAAGGTCTCGAGACGCTCTACGGAGCGCACGACGGTAACCTCAAGCACATCGAGTCGGTTCTCGGCGTCCAGATCCGCACGCACGGCGGCGAGCTCATCGTCGACGGAGACAAGGCAGCCGAACTGCGCGTCGAGCGACTGTTCGATCAGTTGTCGGGTTTGATCTCTGAAGGATACGAGCTGAGAAACGGCGATGTCAGAACCGCGGTGCAGCTCGTTGCCAACGACGAGAACGTCGACCTGCGGCCCTTCTTCCTGCGCGAGGGCCAGAAACAACCTGAGGGTACGCGTCGCCGCGTCAATCCCAAGAGCACCAATCAGCGGCGATATCTCGACGCGATCGAACAGTACGACATTGTCTTCGGCGTTGGTCCAGCTGGTACGGGCAAGACCTACCTCGCGATGGCGCAGGCAGTCAGTTATCTCCTCGCGAAGAAGGTCAGCCGGATCATCCTGGCGCGACCCGCCGTCGAAGCCGGGGAGAAGCTGGGATTCCTTCCCGGCGACCTGCAGGAGAAGGTGAATCCGTATCTGCGTCCGCTCTACGACGCGCTCTACGACATGATGGACACGGAGCGCGCCACGCGACTCGTCGAGCGCGGCACGATCGAGGTCGCGCCGATCGCCTTCATGCGCGGCCGCACGTTGAACGACGCGTTCGTGATCCTCGACGAAGCGCAGAACACCACGTCGGAACAGATGAAGATGTTTCTGACGCGGCTCGGCTTCGGCTCGAAGGCCGTCGTCACCGGCGACATCACGCAAATTGATTTACCGCAACCCAAGACATCGGGTCTGATTGAAGCGCTCCGAATCGTGAAAGACATCGAGGGGATTGGCTTCATCTACTTCGATGACAAGGACGTCGTCCGACACAAGCTCGTGCAGCAGATCGTGAAAGCCTACGACGCGCTCTCGGCCGGACGGCGTGGCGATGGGCGCTAGGGATATCCCTTCCAAACGATCGCCGGCCCTGCGGCCGGCGCCGCTCAACGTGGACGTTGTCAGCGCGGGCCGCCTTCGGGCGCCCGGTCTTGCGGGGTGGCTGGCGGCGACGTCGCCGCGAACCGCGAGGGGTGCCGTCGTCGTCGCACTCGTGTCCGACGCGCGTGTCCGGCAGCTCAACGCCAGATACCGCGCAAAGAATTCCCCGACAGACGTGCTGTCGTTTGCTGGCGAGGAGCCCGGTTTTCTGGGCGAAATCGTGATCGCAAGCGGGGTTGCGAGGCGCCAGGCCCGGGACGCCGGTCATCCGGTTCAGGTCGAGTTGCGGGTGTTGGCGCTACACGGCCTGTTGCACCTTCTTGGCTATGATCACGAGCGAGATGACGGCCGGATGGCCCGGGTCGAGCGTCGTCTGCGTCGGAAGGGTGGCTTGCGCGAAGGTCTGATCGAGCGGGGTGGGCAGTGACTGGAGTGACTCCACTTGCGCTGTTCCTCCTCGGGGGCGCCACTGTGTTCCTCGGCTCGGTGCAGGCCGCCTTCAGCGCCCTCATGCGCCTCTCGCTGCGCCTGATGGCGGAGCGTGGCGGTCGTGACGACCGGCTCGGCCGGTACCTCGACGATCCCCCGCAGCTATTTGTCCCGATCCGCCTGCTGATCGGCGTCTGCACCGTGCTCGCCGGTGCGCTCATCGCTCGGCTCAGCGACATCCAGTACACGCTTTCGGTCGCGACGTTCATCGTCTCGCTCGTCGCCTTCGTCGTCATCTGCGAGCATCTGCTGCCGATGCTCATCGTGCGGCAGAATCCAGAACGCGTCTTGGACTTCCTCCTTCCCGTCTTCGACCCCCTCGCCCGCCTCCTGAGCCCGGTCACCACGACCATCCTCTACGTCATCGGCGTCAAGCGAGAAACGCAGAACGGAGGCGCGTCCGATTCGGCCTCGCCGGAAGCCGCGAAGGAAAACGCGCCAGAGGAAGGGACGATCTCACAAGAGGAAGGCCGCGAGCTGCTTCAGTCCATCGTGGACTTCACTGAAACCCTCGTGAAGGAAGTGATGACGCCGCGGCCCGACCTTGTGGCGATTCGCGCCGATGCGACCCTTCAGGATCTCCGCACGCTGTTCCGGGAAGAGCAGTACTCGCGCATGCCGGTGTATCGCGACAACCTGGACAACATCCTCGGCATCGTCTACGTGAAGGATCTGGTGGCGCTGCCGCCGGGAGCCGAACCGCCGCTCACGACGATGATGCGGTCCGCCTACTTCGTTCCCGAGAGCAAGCGCGTGTCGGAGCTGCTCAAAGAGATGCAGCGCCGTCAGGTGCAGATGGCGATCGTCGTGGACGAGTACGGCGGCACGGGCGGACTGGTCACAGTGGAGGACCTGCTCGAAGAGATCGTCGGCGAGATTCGCGACGAATACGACGTCGAGAGCGAGACGGTCACCGATGAAGGTGACGGCGTGTTCGTCTTCAGTGGCAAGGTCAGCGTGGACGAAGTCCGCGACCGCCTCGGTGTCGAGATCGAGCGCGAGGGCTTCGAGACGGTCGGCGGGTATCTGCTCTCTTCGCTTGGACGTATGCCGTACGTCGGCGAAGTCGTTGACATGGGCGAACTGTCGTTCGAGGTCCTCGAGGTCGAACGCCGTCGCGTCACCAAGGTGCGCGCGCGGCGACGCAAGGACGCCACCGCAGCCGCCGAACAATGAAGGCCGGCTTCGTTTCCTTCATTGGCCGTCCCAACGCCGGTAAATCCACTCTCCTCAATCGCATTGTCGGCCAGAAGCTCGCGATCGTCTCGAACAAACCCCAGACGACGCGAACGCGCGTGGTCGGCGTCAAGAACTACCCGCCTCCGCTGCCGTTGGCAGCTGCGGCGGGGCAAGCGACGGAGGGCCAGATCGTGTTCGTCGACACGCCGGGCGTCCACAAGCCGACGCATCGGATGAACGTGCGCATGGTGGACGTCGCGCTCGATGCGATGCGTGAGGTCGACGTGCTGGCCCTCGTGGTGGATGCCTCGGTCAAGTCCGGTCCCGGTGACCGCTTTCTGCTGGACGTGCTGAAGGACGTCAAGACGCCGGTGATCCTGACGCTGACGAAAGTGGATCTCATTGCCAAGCCACGCCTTCTGCCACTCATCGAGTACTACAGCAAGGCGCATTCGTTCGCGGAGATCGTGCCAGCGTCTGCCGTCGACGGAACCAACATCGAGGCGCTCGAGCGCCTCTTCCTCCAGTACCTGCCGGATGGTGAGCCGCTGTATCCGCCGGACTATCTGACCGACCAGACCGAGCGCTTCTTCGTGTCAGAGATCGTCCGTGAGCAGGTACTCCAGATGACGTATGACGAGCTTCCGTTCTCGACGGCCGTGGTCATCGATCGCTTCGACGAGAGCGATGCTTCCATGCTCAAGTTCTATTGCACGATCCTGGTCGAGCGCGATTCGCAGAAGGGGATTGTCGTCGGGAAGGGCGGCGACATGATCAAGCAGATCGGGACGGCGGCCCGGCTGGCGCTCGAGGCCCATTTCGAGACGCACGTGTTTCTCGACCTGCACGTCAAGGTAAAGTCTGAATGGCGAAACGACGAGCGCGTGCTCGACGAAATCAGTATTCAGAATCGCGGTGCGTCTACGGAATGACGAGCGAACCGTTGCCCGTGATGATGGGAACGGTATCCACGAACGCCCGCCACGCCTGATGAACGCTGGCGCGATTGTTCGACAGCGCACCGCCATACCAGATCGATGACCGCCTGGTGGAAGGCGTCTGTGTCCACATCCTTTGCACGGTGACCGCGACGTCGGCATGTGGGACGCGAACGGTGAAGTAGGGCGGCAGCGCCGTACGCCACTCGCGTGACATCTCCAGCCGCAAGCCTTCTACGCTGACGTCGACGATGTGCGAGGGAACACCGTTGGCCACCGCCTCGAAGCAGGCGACGGGCTTGCGAATCGATCGACGGACTGGCCGTTCGTTGAGGATCGCCATCGCCACGAAACACATCAGCATTGCGCGATCGACCGGGCGGCTGAGATACATCGTCTGTGCGCCGAAGGCGTCGCCTTGCGATGCGGTCGCGGCATTACCAATCAGGATTGTGGGCGCGGCCGGCTTGCGTCCACGGCTGTCCACGAGCAGTCGACGATGAGAGACGTCGGCGATGAGGAGGGCGAAGGGCAGAATGGTTTCGTTCGCCGCGGCCTGCGCCGTGGGGCGTGGCACGGGCTCGAAGCCGTCAGCCCGCAGCCAGGCGGAGATTCCCGCAGCCTCTGTGGCGTTGGGCAGCGAAACGATGACCCGGGGTCGATCGGCCACGCGCAGGGGAGTGCATCAGGTGTGCCACGCAATGGCCCCGTCCTTCCGCAGAGTTTTCGCGGCTTCTCGTGAAGGTCGGCGTCGAGCAACACACGGAAGCTGCAACGGCGGAGAGAGAACCGTAATCGCAGGTCGTCTCGGCGGTAGACTGCGGTTGAGGCACGTCGATGACGACACTGGAACACCGTGCTGAAGCTCGACGCGCTCGCGGACTCGATGCCGTGACAGCGTGGTAGATTAGGTCTTTTGTGGGTCTGACGAAAATCCGACATGGCGGCCCAGCGCAGAATTGATCTCGTCCTCGACTCAGTCAGGCGACTGCTGCGCATTGGTGCGACCTCCAACCTCCTCAATCTTCTTCAGAAGCAGCATCCCGCCGACCTGGCGCAGATCTTCAGCGAATTACAGGACAAGGAACGTGAGGCCGCTTTCACGGTGCTGGCCGACCGAAACGGCCGTCTCGCCATGGAAGCGGTATCCGAGCTCGGTCCGGAGAATGGCGCGACGCTGCTGGCTACGCGTCCCGCCGAGGAGATTGCGAAGCTTGCGCAAGACATCGCGTCAGACGATGCCGCGGCCCTGATCGATCACCTCCCTGAGGAGTTGTCGGCCGCCGTCCTCCACTTGATGCGGCCGAAGGAATCGACCGTCGTCGAGAACCTGCTCGAATACGCCGAGCGGACGGCCGGCCGCATCATGAACCCGAATGTCTTCGCGCTCAACGAAGACATCACGGTCGGCGAAGCCATCACCGAGATTCAGACCAGCCGCGACGTCGAGATGGTCTTCTATCTCTACGTCGTCGACGAGCGCCGCCACCTCGTGGGTGTTGTGTCACTGCGACGTCTGCTGCTCGTGTCGCCCGAGACGCCGCTCAAACGCATCATGACGGCGGATCTGATCAGCGCCCGAGTAGACATGGACCAGGAGGAAGTGGCGCGGCAGGTCGCTGCGTACAATCTGCTGGCGATTCCGGTCGTCGATGCCGAGAACAAGCTGGTCGGGATCATCACCGTTGATGACGTCATCGACGTCATCAAGGACGAGGCGACCGAGGACATCTACCGTCTCGCTGGTGTGGCGGGTGACGAGCGCGCGTTCACCCCGGCGAAGGAGTCGCTGCGGAAGCGGTTGCCATGGCTCGGCATCAATCTCCTGACGGCGTTTCTCGCGGCTGCCGTCGTTGGCCTCTTCGAAGGCACGATCGATCTGTTTCCTGTGCTCGCAGTCTTCATGCCGATCGTGGCCGGCATGGGGGGAAACGCTGGCACGCAGACGCTGACCGTGGTCGTCCGAGGCATTGCGCTCGGCGAGTTGACGTGGAGCAATTCACGCAAGGCGCTTCTGAAAGAAGTGGTCGTGGGTCTCGGGAACGGCGTCGTGCTCGGCGCGACGGCGGCTGTGGTCGTCTGGCTGGTTCGCGGAAACCCCACGCTTGGGCTGGTGCTGGGGATGGCGATGATCATCAATATGTTCGTCGCGGCTGCTGCGGGCACGCTGGTGCCGCTCGGATTGCGTGCAGCCAACGTGGATCCCGCGTTGGCGTCATCGGTCTTCATCACGACGATGACCGATATGTTCGGCTTCTTCTCATTTCTGGGCCTCGCGACACTGTTCGCGCGGTATCTGGTGTGAGACGACATAAAATAGAGCATTCGTGCCGCTCTACACCGCCGAGGCGCTGGTTCTCCGCACCTACAAGCTCGGTGAAGCCGATAGGATTGTCGTCTTCCTGACGAGGGATCGGGGCAAGAAGCGCGGTGTGGCCAAGGGCGCCCGCCGGCCGCGATCGTCGTTTACCGGTGCGCTGGAGCCGATGACCGAGGTCAGGGTTGCCTATTTCGAGAAGGAGCGGCGGGAGCTGGTCGGGCTGAATTATGCGGAGACTTATCGATCGCCTCTGACGCTTGCCAATCAGGAGGCGCTCGGATACGTCAGCTACTTCGCCGAGTTGCTCGACGAGTGGGCGCAGGAAGCGGACGCCGACGATCGGCTTTACCGGCTGGGTGCGTCGATGCTCGACGCACTTTCGGCAGGAGCGCCGGTTGAGCCGCTGGCCCGGTATTTCGAGTACTGGCTCCTGCGTCTGCAAGGTGTGTATCCCGAATCGCAGGCAGGCTTGTCGGATGCGGCTGTAGCATTTCTGGCTGGGTCGCGCACGGTTCCGCCGCATCAGGTGGCCTCGGTAGCGATTGAGCCTCGAGCGTTGAGGGAACTGGAAAACGTGCATCGGACGCTGATCTCGATGCACCTGGAGAAAACGTTGAAGTCGGACCGCGTGCTTCGCGACCTTCGTCGTCACGTCTGAACGGATTGAGCGTGACGCTGCAAGATCTCATTCTCAAGCTGTCTGCGTTCTGGGCGTCTCACGGGTGCCTGCTGCAGCAACCACTGGACCTCGAAGTCGGGGCCGGGACCTCGCATCCCGAGACGTTGTTTCGCGTGCTGGGGCCCAAGCCCTGGAGCGTGGCCTATGTTCAGCCGTCTCGTCGTCCTGACGATGGGCGGTTCGGACAGAACCCGAATCGACTGTTCAAACACCATCAGTACCAGGTGATTCTCAAGCCGTCGCCCGACGAGGTGCAGCAGCTGTATCTCGATAGCCTGGAATCCTGCGGCATCAACCCGCGCCAGCACGACATCCGGTTCGAGGAAGACAACTGGGAGTCGCCGACGCTAGGTGCCTGGGGCATCGGGTGGCAGGTGCTGCTGGACGGCCTCGAGATCACGCAGTTCACATACTTCCAGCAAGTCGGCGGAATGGACCTCTCGCCGATCTCCTGTGAGATCACCTACGGGCTCGAGCGCATCGCGATGTTCCTTCAGCGTGTCGACAACGTCTTCGACCTGGAGTGGGGCGGCGGCGTGAAATACGCGGAGGTGCGGCTGCAGGAAGAGATTGAGCAGTCGAAGTACGCCTTCGGTCAGGTCGATATGCCGCGCGAGGAGTTTGCGGCCGTCCATCGCGACCTCTTCGATCGGAACTTCGCGTTTGCCGAGAAGCTGCTCGCATCGAACCTCGTGTGGCCGGCGCTCGAGTACTGCCTGAAGTGCTCGCACCTGTTCAACATTCTGGACTCGAGCGGCAGCATCGGTGTGACTGAACGAACGGCTTACATCTTGCGGGTACGTCAGCTTGCCATCCGCATCGCGAAGGCCTATGTCGGGCCGGACGAGATGAAAGCGGCGGAGGGGCTGTGACCGGACTCGACCGCGAACTGCTCATCGAGATCGGGTGCGAGGAGATCCCCGCGAGCTGGCTGCCCGGCCTGACGACGCAGATCGGGCGGCATCTGGATGCGCGTCTGAAGGAGTTCCGGTTGACGGGCGAAGGGGCCGCTGAGACCTACAGCACGCCGCGCCGCCTGACTGCGCGAGTCGCGAAGCTCTCCGAGCGCCAGACCGACTTCGAGGAGCTCGTCACCGGTCCGCCGGTGTCTGCCGCGTTCAAGCCGGACGGCCAGCCGACGCCGGCCGCAACCGGGTTCGCCAAGAAGCACGGCGTTGAAGTTGACGCGCTCGAACGTACAGAAACACCAAAGGGGCCCTATCTCGCGTACCGCGTTCGTCAACGCGGGAAGGCAACCGTAGACGTTCTTGCCGATCTGATGACGGGGCTGCTGCGTGACATGACGTTCCCGAAGCAGATGCGATGGGACGCGTACCTCGAAGACGGCAAAGGCGATTTTCCGTTTGGGCGTCCGATTCGATGGATCGTGCTGCTGTATGGCGGTCGCGTGGTGCCGTTCGTCATCCGCCGGACCGAGCTGGCGCAAGGGCCAACGGTCCAGGACATCCGATCCGGTCCCAACACGTACGGCCATCGCTTCCTGACGACGAGCGGACGG
Source organism: uncultured Acidobacteriota bacterium (assembly GCA_963772955.1). Classification (GTDB taxonomy): domain Bacteria; phylum Acidobacteriota; class Vicinamibacteria; order Vicinamibacterales; family UBA2999; genus Gp6-AA40. Next base: position 343,465 of record CAVYZF010000007.1, read on the forward strand.
GCCGGCCGCGCCATCAAGGTCAAGACGTTCGACGACTATCAGACGAGGCTGCTCGAGAACTTCGTCATCCTGGATCGGGCCGAGCGTGAACAGCGGATTCGCCGCGAGCTGGAGACGCACGCCCGCAAGCTCGGTGCGCGCGTCAGCGGCCTCGTCGCGTCGCAGTCGTCACTGCTTCAGGAAGTGCCCGACCTCGTCGAGTATCCCTCGGTCGTCGCCGGCCACATCCCGATCGAGTTCCTCAAGCTACCGGAAGAAGTGCTGACGACGACGATGATTCACCATCAGCACTACTTCCCGGTGGTGGATGAAGAGGGGCACCTGAAGCCGGCGTTCCTGGCGGTCATCAACATGCAGGCGGAGCGTCCGGAGATCATCGCGCGCAACTCGGAGCGTGTGCTGACAGCGAGGCTTCGAGACGCGCGGTTCTTCTGGGACGAGGACCGCAAGGCGACGCTCGAATCACGCACGGGCCGACTCTCGACGATCCTCTTCCACAAGAAGCTCGGGAGCTATCGCGAGAAGGCCGATCGCATTGCGGCGCTGGCGGCGTGGCTTGCCGAAGAAGCCTTTGGTCGGCCTGATGCCGCGGCACACGCCGAACGTGCGGCGAGGCTCTGCAAGGCGGACCTTGCGACCGACATGGTGCGGGAGCTCACCGAGCTCCAGGGAACCATGGGCGGGATCTACGCCCGCGAAGAGGGCCTGCCCGAAGAGATCTGGAAAGCGATTTACTACCACTACCTGCCGGTCGGTGTTGAGGCGGACGCTCCGCCGACGCGGCAGCAGTTGGGTGCGGCCGCGGTGACCTGGGCGGCCGTGTCGCTTGCCGACAAGCTGGACTCAGTGGTCGGCATGTTCTGGGCAGGTGAGCGCCCAACCGGTTCGCGCGATCCGCTTGGTCTTCGACGTCAGGCGCAGGGTGCGGTCAAGATCCTCGTCGACCTGCCCGACCTTGCCGGCCTCGAGAATCGGTTTCCGCTCGGACGTTTGCTCGAGCAAGCGGCGCTGCCGTTCCATGGCTACGGCGATTCGGAAGCGGCCCTCCTGTCGTTCATGGGCGACCGCTTGTCGTACCTGCTCGAACAGCGAGGCTTCAACCTCCGCAGCGTACGCGCGGTCACGCATGCGGGGCCAGCCACGTTGAGCCCGCTCGAGACGCTTCGCAAGCTCGAGGCGCTGGCACAGATGTCCGGCTCGGAATCGTTACTTGGTGTTGCTACGCTGCTCAAGCGCGTGAAGAACATCACAAAGGGTGTGCCGGCTCCCGCCGCGGTGGATGCAACACTGCTGACTGAACCAGCCGAGCGAGCGCTCGTCTCGGCACTGCAGACCGGCTCGACTGGGATCCGCGCGGCGGCGTCGCGTGGTGACTACCGCGACGCATTCACCGGTATCGCGGCATTGCAGCCACCGGTCGCGAAGTTTTTCGATGACGTGCTGGTGATGGCCGAGGACGAGCGCGTGCGGGCGGCGCGGCTCGGTCTCGTGGCCACACTGCGCGGACTGATCCTGGACATTGCAGACATTTCCGAGATCGTGACGGAGTAGAAGGGGAGAGCGAGTTCGAATGGCGAAGAAGACCGCTACAAAGAAGGGCGCCATGAAGAAGAGCGCCGCGAAGAAGAGTGCGCGCACGAAGACGCAGCCATCCGGCAAGTACGTGTACCAATTCGGGAAGAAGACGGACGGCAACGGGACGATGAAACCGCTGCTCGGTGGCAAGGGTGCCAATCTCGCCGAGATGTGCCGCATCGGGCTGCCGGTGCCGCCTGGTTTCACGATCACGACCGAGGTGTGCACGTACTACTACGGTCATAAGCGCACATATCCCTCCACGTTGCAGGGTCAGATGAAGGCCGGCATCGCGGCCCTCGAGAGCCAGACGAAGAAGAAGTTCGGCGACCTGAAGGATCCGCTGCTGGTGTCGGTCCGGTCCGGCGCGCGCGACTCGATGCCCGGCATGATGGACACGATTCTCAACCTTGGGCTGAACGACCAGACGGTTGCAGCGCTCGCGAAGAAGACGGGCAACCCGCGCTTTGCCTGGGACTGCTATCGCCGCTTCATTCAGATGTATGGCGACGTCGTGCTCGGCGTCCAGAAGCGCCCGGACGAGGATCACGAGCCGTTCGAGACGGTGATCGAGACGATGAAGCACGAGCGCTACCACAAGGACTTTGAGGACACGAAGCTCTCAGTCGAAGATCTGCAGGAGCTCGTCGTCCGGTTCAAGGCGCTCGTGAAGGAGCGCGTGGGCAAGAACTTTCCGGCCTCCCCGTGGGATCAGTTGATGGGCGCCGTCGGCGCGGTGTTTGGGTCGTGGATGAACGACCGCGCGATCGTGTATCGCCGCAAGTACAACATCCCGACCGAGTGGGGAACCGCTGTCAATGTGCAGGCGATGGTCTACGGCAACACCGGAGACAACTCGGGTTCAGGGGTGGCGTTCACGCGCAATCCGGCCAATGGCGTGAAAGAGTTCTACGGTGAGTTCCTCATCAACGCGCAGGGCGAGGACGTCGTCGCCGGCGTGCGGACGCCGGAGCCGGTGTCCGAGTTGAAGAAGCAGATGCCGAAGGCGTATCACGAGCTCGAGCGCATTCGCCAGAATCTGGAACGTCACTTCAAGGACGTGCAGGACTTCGAGTTCACGATCGAAGACGGTGTCGTCTACATGCTGCAGACCAGGAACGGCAAGCGCACGGCGATGGCCGCGCTGAAGTTCTCGATGGACATGCAGAAGGAGAAGCTGATCGACTGGAAGACGGCGGTGATGCGCAACCCCGCCGATCAGCTCGAACAGCTGCTCGCGCCGGTATTCGACATCGCCGAAGTCGCGAAAGCGAAGGCGATCGCGACCGGACTGCCTGCTGGCCCTGGCGCGGCGTCAGGACGTATCTACCTGAATGCCGATCGCGCCGTGACGGCGGCCGAGAAAGGCGAGCCGGTGCTGCTCGTGCGCGTCGAGACCTCGCCTGAAGATCTGCGCGGCATGATCGCCGCGGAAGGCATCCTCACGGCACGCGGGGGAGTGTCGTCACATGCCGCGCTCGTCGCGCGTCAGATGGGGAAGGTCTGCGTCTGCGGCGCAGCCGCCGTGGAAGTGGACTATCAGGCGCGCAGCGTCACGGTCGAAGGCCAGACGTTCAAGGAAGGCGACTGGATGTCCATCGATGGCACCGCCGGTAAGGTCTACGCCGGAAAGGTCAAGACAGCGCCCTCCGAGATCGTGGCCGGTCTCATCAACGGCGACGAGGCTGCGAAGAAGACCGAGAAGTTCAAGAGCTTCCAACAGTTGATGAAGTGGTGCGATCAGGCCTCACGGATGGACGTGCGGACCAACGCCGACACCCCCGAGCAGACAGAGAACGCCATCGCCTTTGGGGCCGTCGGCATCGGTCTCTGTCGCACCGAGCACATGTTCTTCGAAGGCGACCGCATTGACGCGATGCGGGAGATGATCCTCGCCGAGACGCTCGAGGCGCGAAAGGCGGCGCTCGCCAAGCTCCTCCCGTATCAGCGCGAGGACTTCGCGGGAATCTTCCGCGCCCTCAAGGGCTATCCGGCGACCATTCGTTTCCTCGACCCGCCGTTGCACGAGTTCCTGCCGAATACTCCCGAACAGCAGGCGGACCTCGCGAAGAAGCTCGGCATGGACGTCCACGCCATTCACACACGAGTGGAGCAGTTGCACGAGTTCAATCCGATGCTTGGCTTCCGCGGTTGCCGTCTCGGGATCGGGTACCCCGAGATCTCAGCGATGCAGGCACGCGCCGTGTTCGAGGCTGCCGCGATCGTGCAGAAGGAAGGGATCAAGGTCCAGCCGGAGATCATGATTCCGCTCGTTGGCTTCAAGAAGGAGCTCGATCTTCAGATCGAGGTCGTTCACCAGGCGGCGCGTGAGGTGCAGGCCGAGCAGAAGGTGAAGTTGAAGTATCTGGTCGGCACGATGATCGAGATCCCGCGCGGTGCGCTCACGGCCGACGAGATCGCGCAGTCGGCGGAGTTCTTCAGCTTCGGCACCAACGACCTGACGCAAACGGGTCTCGGTATGTCACGCGACGACTCGGGCTCGTTCCTCCCGGCGTATCAGGAGCTCGAGATCATGAAGACCAATCCGTTTGCGTCGCTCGACCAGACCGGTGTCGGTCAGCTCGTCGAGATTGCCGTGGTGAGGGGACGCCAGACGCGGCCCGACATCAAGCTGGGTATCTGCGGTGAGCACGGCGGCGACCCATCGTCGATCCACTTCTTCGAGAAGGTGGGGCTCAACTACGTGAGCTGCTCGCCGTTTCGCGTGCCGGTGGCGAGGCTGGCGGCGGCTCAGGCGGCACTCTCAATGAAGGCAGGGAACTGACGCAGCAGGGAGGTTGAGGTTCGACATTCAGGCTTCTCTCTTCTCGGTGCGTGTTCATGTTCGGCGAGTATTTCGAGATGGTGGTTCTCTGATTCAATGGGGCAAACCCGAACTCCGAACCTGGAACTCCGAACGGAGAACCGAACCTGAACGCGAACTGAGAAGCGAGAACTCTGAAATTCGAACTTCATGATCGCAGTCTACGTTCACGAGGGCGGTACCACGCGAGTAGTGGACCGGGTCGAGCCGGGGTGGCTCGACCCGTCCTCACCAGTCAAGCTCTGGGTCGATCTCCCAGAACCATCCGACAGTGACTTCGCGCTGCTCAGCGACGTCTTTCATTTTCATCCGCTGTCGATCGAGGACGCGCGCAGCGCACTTCAGTTCCCGAAGGTCGAGCAATATCCCCAATATCTCTATCTCGTGCTGCACGGGATCGACACTAAGGAGGGGTCTCGTGGTTTCTCCACCCGTGACATCGACCTCTTCCTCGGGCGCAACTACCTCGTCACGGTGCACGACGGCACGTCGCGCAGTATCAAGCGCCTTCGCGACGCGTGCAGCCAGTACGATCATCTGTTGTCCGAGGGGCCCGTGGCGCTCGCGCACCGGATCGTCGATTCGATGGTCGACAACTACCGCCCGGTGACTGAGGCACTCGAGGAGCGGATCGAAACGCTCGAAGAGCGCGCGCTTGCCGGCCGGACGCAACTGGTGGCCCAGGTGATGAAGGTCAAGCGCGAGTTGGCGCAGATGCGTCGCGTCTTGATCCCGCAGCGTGACGCCATTGGGCGCCTCGGGCGTCGCGAGTTCCCCATGATCTCCGACGAGATGGCCTTCCGCTTCCGCGACGTCTACGACCACGTCGTGCGGCTGGCGGATGAAGTGATTCTCTTCCAGGACCGGATGACCGGTGTGCTCGAAGTGAATCTGGCGAGCATTTCGAACCGGCTGAATCAGATCATGAAGGTCCTGACAGTGATGTCGACGATCTTCCTGCCGCTCACGGTCCTGACCGGCATGTGGGGGATGAACATCGATCTCCCGCATCTTCCCGGGCGGCGCCGGATGCGCAGTTCTGGTGGATCGGCGGCATCATGTTCGCGTCAGTGCTCGCGATGCTTGTCGTGTTTCGGTTGAATAAGTGGATCTGACTCAACTCCCAATCTCCAACTCCCAACTCCCAAGGGCCTGAATGGGGAAGATTCACCGACTTCCGGACGATCTCGCGAACCAGATCGCCGCCGGCGAAGTTGTCGAGCGGCCGGCGTCCGTCATCAAGGAGCTGGTCGAGAACTCGATCGATGCCGGCGCACGACGCATCGCCATCACCGTCGAGTTCGGCGGCAAGAAACTGATACGCGTCGAGGACGATGGCGAGGGGATGGAGCCGGAGGATGCGCGGTTGGCCATCGAGCGCCATGCGACGAGCAAGATCCGGCGATCCGACGACCTGGCGCGAATCGCGACGCTCGGGTTCCGCGGTGAGGCACTGCCGAGCATCGCGTCGGTTTCGCATTTCATTCTTCGGTCTCGCGCGCGCGGCGCCGCGTCAGGCACCGAGGTTCGCGTGAACGGCGGCACCATCGCTTCGGTGATGGAGGCCGGCATGCCGGAGGGCACGTCGATTGAGGTCGCCGATGTCTTCTACAACCTGCCGGCGCGCCGCAAGTTCCTGAAGTCAGACGGCGCCGAGTCTGCCCAGATCTCGCGCATCGTCACGCAGCTCGCGCTCTGCTATCCCGAGGTCGGGTTCACGCTCACGAGCTCCGGGCGCAAGGTGCTGCAGGTTCCTCCGGTCGCGTCGCTGCGTGAACGGCTCTACCAGTTGTACGGAGATCGGACCGATCTCGTAGACGTGCGTCGTGAGACGGGGGGCGTGGGCCTTGTCGGGTACATCGCGGCGTTGGCCGAGCAGGGACCGACGCGCGGGCCGCAGAACGTCTTCATCAACCGGCGCATCGTCAGGGATAAGACTATCGCGCACGCCATTATCGACGCCTATAGCGTGGCGTCGATCAAGGAACGCAGTCCGGAGGTGCATCTCTTCATCGAGATGCCTCCCGACGCGGTGGACGTCAACGTGCATCCGACAAAGGCGGAAGTGCGGTTCCGCGATCAGTCGTTCATCCACGAACTCGTGCGCCGCGCGCTTGGCGACGCGCTTGGCCGCGGCCCTGCGCCGGAACTGCAGCTCGTCGCGCCTGCCGCTGGCGAACCGCAGCCATCAACGTTGCCGCTGCCGACCTCGTACTCGGCCGTCTTCCCAAGCCGATGGACGGTCGGTGCAGGTGCACCGACGCGCGAAGCGAACTTTGCACTGACTGGCGGAGCGGGATTCGCACCGACGAGCGACGACACCATCGCACCGACGACCGAAGGAACGATCGCACCAACAAGTGTCGGTGCGATCGCGCCGATTCTCAAGCCGCTGATGCCGTTGGGGCAATTCAGAGACACGTTTATCATCGCGGTGGATGAGGACGGCATCGCCATCATCGATCAGCACGTCGCCCACGAGCGCGTCCTCTTCGAACGGATCACCGAGCGACTGAGCGCTGGGCGTCTGGAAAGCCAGCGCCTGCTCGAGCCGATGCTCGTCGAGATATCGGCTGCGGGACGGCAGGCACTTGTCGGGCACGCGGCCGAGCTCGAGCGTCTCGGCTTCGAGGTCGAAGAGTTCGGTGGCGGCTCGCTGCGTGTCTCCGCATTTCCAGCGTTGCTCACCCGCGAGGACTGCGATGTCGCGCTGCGTGCGCTCGCTGAAGACCTCGAGGGGCTGGATCGGGGATCGCAAGTCGAGGAGGCGATCAAGCGCATTGCGGCAACGATGGCGTGTCATGCTGCCGTCAAGGCCAACTATCCGCTGACGATGGAGAAGATGGCACACATCCTGGAGGAGTTGCGTCGCACGGCGTACTCGACGATTTGTCCGCACGGGCGGCCCGTGATGTTGCGCCTGACCAGGCGCGAGGTCGAGAAGAACTTCCAACGGATCTGAGGTGGGGTCAGACCCCGTCCCAGAATTGCACACCACGAGGTGGCCGATGACCACGAACGCGCGCGCGTGGGTCTACTTGATTCTCTTCGTCACCCTCTCGGCGTCGTCTGTAGCGCTTGCGCAGCAGCCTGCTCCGCCGGGGCTGCCCCCACTGTTTCTCCGTGAAGAGTGGCGCCAGCGCGATCGTCCGCCCGACGCACCCGCGAACTTCGTTCCCGAAGCGGGAGTGACGTCCGCTGCGGTTACGAGCCCAAGCCTCGAGTTGAAGCTGTACGATCCGAACGCAAAGAGCGTCGCCCCGTACGAGAAGCAACCTCCGGCGGGATCGATCGCGCGTGACTGGAGCGGCCCCGCCTGCATCCAGCTCGCCGGCTACAACCAGAGCCCTCCGCCGAAGGAAGTTGGTGCCGGCGCGACGACGGACCCGCCAAATCTCTGGACCGGTGTCTGCCAGACACCCGTTGCGGCAACGCTCCGCGACAAGAACAACTACGTCGATCTCACCGGTCTCGCTCGCATCAAGTGGGTGACGCGCGTGTCTGGCTTTCACGTGGTGCGTCCCGTCGTGAAGCTCGCGGACGGCACTTGGCTCGTTGGCGACTACGGCGAAGGTGGCCCGTCGAGCAACTCGACGCTGTTCCTCGAGTCCGAGTTCGCCGTCGCGTCAATTCGCTGGCTCACCCTCGACATCTCGCGAGTCATCACGCGCGGGCAGACGTGGGTGGAGAAACCAGACCTGAGCAAAGTCGATGAGATCGGGTTTGCTGATCTGCTGCCCGGCAGCGGCCATGGGTGGGGCGGTTTCGTCAATGTTGCGCGGATTGAGGTCTACGGGAAACCAGTGAAGAGATAGCTCGAAAAGATGCATGATTCACGGAAAGTGGGAGACGTTATGCGAAGACTGCTCTGGACCGTTGCGATCTGCCTCAGCCTTGCGGTGCCGCTCTCTGCCGCGACAGTCGACGGCTTCTCGATTCACTCGTCAACCAGCGGAACGGGCAATGCGACGGTCATCTTCATCCACGGGTGGACCTGCGACTCATCGTCGTGGATCTCGCAGGTGCCGGCGTTCGCCAAGAAGTACCGCGTGGTGACGGTCGATCTGCCGGGACATGGGAAGAGTGGATCCCCGAAAGACGGAAAGCTCTCGATGGGATTGTTCGCGCGCGCAGTGGAAGCGGTGCGGGCAGAGACGAAAGCCGACCGAGTCGTGCTCGTCGGTCACAGCATGGGTGCACCGGTGATTCGCGAGTACGCGAGGCTCTATCCGCAGCACGTGGCTGGACTGGTGGCCGTGGATGGCCCGCTCGACCTTCGCGGGTTTCCACCGCCGAACTTCCAGCAGCCGCCGCCGATGGTCGGAGCCGAGGGCGTCAAGGCGCGAGAGAAGATGATTCGAGGGATGTTCACGCCGCAGACACCGCAGCCACTTCAGGAGCACATTCTGAAGATGATGCTCGGGACGTCGGAAGCCACAGCCAACGGCGCCATGGCCGCCGTCTTCGATCCATCGCTGTCGAAGACGGACATGATCAAGGCGCCGGCGCTGTCGGTCTACGCCGGCACCGCAACGATGCCTGATGCGAAGGTCATGAAAGAGGTGTTGCCGAACGCAGAGGTGACGCAGGTCGCCGGGACCGGCCACTTCGTGATGATGGAGAAGCCGGAGGAGTTCAACCGCGTGCTGACCTCCTTCCTCGACACGATCACGTTCTAAGAGTATGGACAGGCCCCAGCTCACGTTCGCCGCTGCACTCGCGGCGCTTCTCGCGTACGCGGTCGTTCCGAGCGCGCAGTCACCGGTTCAGTCGTGCGATGCGAAGCCAACGCCCCCGTGGTGCAGCGCCGTGCCCGGCGATCGCGCCGAGGGCTGGCTGGCGCAGCGGCGCTCGGAGGTGATGGCGCGCAACGGCATGGTTGCCAGTAGCCAGCCGCTTGCGGTGCAGGCCGGGATCGACGTCCTGAGACGCGGCGGGAATGCGATTGACGCGGCCGTCGCGACTGCCGCAGTCCTCAGCGTCGTCGAGCCAATGAACGTCGGCCCCGCCGGCGATCTCTTCGCGATCGTCTACATCGCGGCGGAGAAGACACTCTACGCACTCAATGCGAGCGGGAAGGCACCGAGCGGGCAGACGCTCGCTCGCATGAGTGCGGCGGGATACACGTGGGATGCTACCAACTGGGGACCGGGATCGGGCATGCCCGGTGCCGGGATTCTCACGGTTACGGTTCCGGGCTCGGTGTGGGGATGGGCCGAGGTGTTACGTCGTTTCGGAACGATGACGTTCACCGAGACGCTGCAGCCAGCGATTGACTACGCAGAACAGGGGTTCCCAATCTCCGAGCGCATCGCATCAGACTGGCGTCTCCCGCGCGGGTTGTCGCCGACGCCGCGCGATCCGCGCGGCTGTTGCACGCAACTCGATCCCGACTCAATCGCCACGTGGTACGTCGACGGACAACCGCCGGTCGCAGGGCAGACCAGCCGCAATCCCGGTCTCGCGAAGTTGTTTCGCATCCTTCAGCGGCGAGGCCCCGCTGGCTTCTACGAAGGTGAGGTCGCCTCCGCAATAGTCGCGAAATCGAGCGCACTTGGCGGGACGATGAGCATGGCGGATCTCGCGGGTTACTCCGGTGAGTGGGTTGATGTTGCGCAGACGAAGTATCACGGGTACGAGATCTCGACGCTGCCGCCGCCTGCGCAGACGTGGGCCACGGCCGAGATGTTGAACGTTCTCGAGGCCTGCGTGCCCGTGTGGGCGCCTGGCCAGACGCTCGCTTCGCTCGGCCCCGCGAATCCGAAGTACTGGCACTTTCTCGTCGAGGCCAAGAAGCTCGCCTACGGTGACGTCTTTGCCTATAACGGCGATCCGAATTTCGTGTCGGTACCGATCGATCGTCTCTTGTCGAAGGCACACGCGGCATCACTCTGTGCGCGGGTCAACCCCGACCGCGCATCGCGGCCGGTTGCCATCGGGCGTGCCGACACCACCGGTGACACGATCGTGTTGTCGACCGCGGACAAATCCGGAAACATGGTGGCGTGGGTGAACAGCCTGTTCGACAGCTTTGGTTCAGGAATCACCGTGCCCGGATATGGGATCACGCTGCACAATCGTGGTGCGCTGTTCACTCTCGACCCCAAGAGCCCGAACGTGATCGCTCCTGGCAAGCGCCCGTTCAACACGCTGTCAGCTGGATTCGTCAGGCAGAACGATCGGCCGCTCATGGCGGTCACGCTCATGGGCGGCGATATGCAGGCGCAGGGAATCGGGCAGGTGCTCGTCAACGTGCTCGATCTTGGTGCGAATGTGCAGGCCGCCACCGATATGGCTCGCTTCCGCCATGCGCAGGTCTCGAACAGGCTCAATCTGGAGAGTCCGCTGTTTAACCTGGTGGGCGCACGCATGAAAGCGATGGGTCACGATGTGAGATCGGTGGATGGCAACATCATGGGCGGCTATCAGGCAATCATGTTCACGCCCGACGCTGGAGCGCCGGGCGCATCGCCAGGCACCGGCGGGTTCTATCGGGCCGGATCGGACCATCGCAAGGACGGCCAGGCGGCAGGGTTCTGATGTCTCAACCTATGGACGCATGGCCTGACCTCCCTCTGGCAGCGTGGCGGGATACCTTCGCCACGTTGCATCTCTGGACCCAGATCGTCGGCAAGATCCGCCTGGTGAAGTCGCCGTGGCTGAATCACTCGTGGCACACGACGCTCTACGTCACGTCGCGAGGGCTGACGACGTCGCCGATTCCGTCCGGCGCACGAACGTTCGAGCTGGAGTTCGATTTCACGGCGCATCGACTCGAGCTGTTTTCGAGTGACGGTCGCCGCGCAGAGGTTCCGCTTCGGCCGCAGAGCGTCGCCGCTTTCCACACATTGGTGATGGAGGCGCTCACGCGCCTCGACATCGAGGTGCGCATCACGCGGAAGCCGTCGGAGCTGGTCGATCCGATTCCATTTGCCGAAGACGAGACCCATCGCTCGTACGACGCGGAGTACGCGAATCGATTCTGGCGGGCGCTCGTCCAGGCCGACCGCGTCTTCAAGATCTTTCGGACGCGTTTCACCGGCAAAGCGAGCCCGGTTCACTTCTTCTGGGGCGCCGGCGACCTGGCGGTCACACGCTTCTCGGGACGCCGGGCTCCCGAGCATCCCGGTGGCATTCCCAACCTTCCGGACGCGGTGACGCGCGAGGCGTACTCGCACGAGGTGAGCAGTTGTGGGTTCTGGCCGGGCAGTGGCGCCATCGATTACCCGGCGTTCTATTCGTACGCCTATCCGCCGCCTGCCGGTTTCGCCGAGGCACGCGTCGGTCCGGAGGGCGCGTTCTACAGCAAGGACTTCGGCGAGTTCATCCTTCCGTACGATCGCGTCGCGCGGGCCGCGTCGCCGGACGAGACCCTCCTCGAGTTTCTGCAATCGACGTATGAAGCTGCGGCCACGTTGGGCGCGTGGGATCGCGGTTCGTTGGAAGGCACTCTGGGCAGGCGGTAGGCGGTAGCCGATCGACGGTTCACAGTTCACTGCGTTCCATTCGATATGTCTTCCACATTCGCGAAGCTGAATTTGAAGGACCAGAAGGACATCGTGATCGAGAATGCGCCGGCCAGCTTCGAGCCGGAGATCGCGTCTCTCACGGGCGTGACCGTGCGGCGTTCGATGTCTGACAGGAAGCAGATCGAGTTCTCCCTTACGTTCGCGACGAAGCAGAACGAAGTTGACGCGCTGGCGACAACGGTCGCCCGCAAAGCCGCGGGCGATGCGATCGTCTGGATTGCCTATCCGAAGAAGAGCTCGAAGAGGTACACCTGCGAGTTCAATCGCGACAGCGGCTGGCCGTCTATGGGCGAGGCGGGCTTCGAACCCGTACGCATGGTGGCGATCGATGAGGACTGGTCAGCGGTGCGCTTCCGGCGCGCCGAGTTCATCAAGAACATGACGCGCCCCGGAGAGTATCGATACACGAAGACCGCGAAGAGTAAGGTTAAAAAGTAACTGCGGCAGCGTCGGCCAGCACCACACTGCGATAGACGGGCAGGAACCATCCCGCCTTTGTGGCCTCATCGAGGCTCTTCTCAACGTGGCGCACGTAGTCCTTCTTGTCCTTGTATAGCTTCGTCAGCTCCGCCGGCGAGAACGCCACCTCGTAGCCGGCGAGGCCGCACAGCTGATTCTGCGCCGCCTCACCGCGCACGGCGACGAACGGATGCGCGTTCTGAATCGGCGGGGTCGCGCCCTCGTTGCGCACGCCGTACTTCTTCACGGGCACATCGACATACGCGTTCCTGATCCCACCGCGCGCGTTGCCGTGCTCGTCGAGCGCCATCAGCGATCCGTCGTTGGCGACGCTGCGATCGACCAGGATGCGGTCCGCCCTCGGCGGCACGGTACCCTTGTCGACCCACTGCCATAGATGGTTCAGCGCCACGGACATGTAAGCCGCGAGCGGGAATCGGCTGATCGGCAGCTTGCAGGGGTTCGGGTAGTAGGCGGCCGCATCGCGCGAGTCTATGTGCGCCATGCCCGGGAACTCGTAGACGCGGAACTGGTCCCCCGGCATGTCTCCGTCCTGCCGCGCCGTTGCCGTCCCGCTCATCACCTCGGTCATCGTCGGCACCTGAATCATCGGTACGTCGATTTGCCTGATGGTGGCACCGGTGCTCGTTGGCAGGAAGCCGTCGTAGATCGGCTTCATGTCGGACAAGCGGAGAACCATGTGGGCAGGCAGGTAGTTGATGAGCGCCGCCGCCGATGCGGACGTGCCGGCGAGGATCATCTTGCGAACGGGGAGGGCGGCCAGCGGGTTTCCCGGCTGCTTCGACTTCATCAGCGCGCCGACCTGAGCGAGAACTTCTGGCGCCTGTCCCTGACCCACAGCCAGACTCTTGTAGCGCTCGGAATTGAACTCCGCGAACGGCACGCTCGTGCTCGTCAGGATGTCGAGCCCGATGTGCCCTGCGCTCATCGTGTAGGCGTGCGTGAAGTGAAACATCCACGCGTTGCCGCTCGGGTGCATCGACTCCGCCAGCACCAGCCCGCTGAATTTCGCCGCATCGGCTGGACGGCGAATGACGATGCGCGTGGTGTACGGCTGACCGTTGGCTATACCGGAGACGAAGTATTCATGGGCCTGGTACTTGAAGTGCGCCATGTCGTCACCGGGCTTGAGCTCCATCAGCGATTCGAAAATCTGGCCCGGCCCGGTAACTTCAGCGGAGATCGTGGGGAGCGGCGCAGCAACCGGTGCTGCCGGCAGGTTGATCTCAGGACCTGGCCCGCCACCACGACGACCCTGTCCACCCTGACCGGCTTGCCCACCGCGACCCTCACGAGTCGGGATGGCTGTCTGAGCTGAAAGCGTGATCACGCAAAGAGCGGCGACGACGAACACGACGACAAATCGGCGCATGGTTATGACCTTCACCTCGTGCCTACGACCTGGCACCTCTAACCTGACGTTTCCCCTTTGCCCTTTGACCTTTGCCCTTGCTTGAACTGCTTCCAGGCATCCAACCGTCTCTTGATTTCCTTCTCGAAGCCGCGTTCAGTTGGCCGGTAGTACGTCTTGTCCGCGAGCGATGGTGGCAGGCAGTCCATACCGGTCACCGCATCGGGGTCGTCGTGCGCGTACTCGTAGCCCTTCCCGTAGTCGAGCTGCTTCATCAACTTCGTCGGTGCATTACGCAGATGCAGCGGCACCGGCTCGGCCGCCTCCGTATGCGCGTCGGCGGCTGCCGCATTGTATGCGGTGTAGACCGCGTTGCTCTTGGGTGCGGTGGCGAGATAAATGGCCGCCTGCGCGAGCGCCGTATTTCCTTCGGGCATGCCGATGAAATGGGCAGCGTCTTTTGCGGCGACCGCGACCGTCAAGGCCTGGGGATCAGCGTTGCCGACGTCCTCGGAGGCGAATCGAATGAGTCGTCGGGCGATGTAGAGCGGATCCTCTCCGGCCTCCAGCATTCGTGCGACCCAGTACACCGCGGCATCCGGGTCGCTGTTGCGCATCGACTTGTGCAGCGCAGAGATCAGGTTGTAGTGCTCTTCGCCGCCCTTGTCGTAGAGCAGTGCCCGGCGCTGGATGGATTGTTCGAGCTGTGGCAGACCTAACTGCCGCACGCACGTCTCCGGATCCATCGGCGCCGATGCGGCGGCGAACTCCAGGAGATTCAGCGCCGATCGGGCATCGCCATTGGCGAAGCGCGCGATCGCCGCGATCGCCGCGTCGGACACAGTCAGATTCGTCGAGCCGAGGCCACGCTCGCTGTCAGCAAGGGCACGATGCAGGATCTGCTCGACGGCGTCGCTCGTCAGCAGCTGGAGCACGAACACCTTCGAGCGTGAGAGCAGTGCGGCATTGACCTCGAAGGAAGGGTTTTCGGTCGTCGCTCCGATCAGCACGATGTCGCCCGCCTCCACGCGCGGCAGGAAGGCATCCTGCTGCGCCTTGTTGAAGCGATGGATCTCGTCGACGAAGACGATCGTGCGGCGGCCGGTGCGGCGCCGGCGATCCTGCGCCGCCGCCATCACTTCCTTGATCTCCTTGATGCCAGAGAGGACTGCGCTGAAGGGGACGAAGTGCGCCTCGGTCAACTCCGCGATGATGCGCGCGAGTGTGGTCTTGCCTGTGCCCGGAGGTCCCCACAGGATGATCGACTGCAGCAGATCGCGTTCGATCGCTTCACGCAGTGGCTTTCCGGGGCCGAGGATCTCGTCCTGGCCGACGATCTCGTCGAGCGTTCGCGGCCGTATCCGCTCGGCGAGCGGCGTGCCGGGCGCAGGAGCTCCCGCTCCACGCAATTCCTCCGCGGCTCGCTCGTCGTCTTCGTCCGCGAACAGTGAACTCAACGTCGTACTCCGTGTCTACCGCCTACTGCCTACCGCCTGCGACTCGGGCACGTCGTGCCGCATAGATGAGAATCGCACCCGCAGTGGCGACGTTCAACGACTCCACGCGCGCCGCCATCGGGATCGAGACGAGGCCGTCGCAATGGCTCGCGACTTCAACCGACAACCCGGCGCCTTCGCCGCCGACGATGAGCGCGACCTTGCCGCGCCAGTCGATGGCATCGGGATCCTCACCGCCGTGTGGCACGGCGGCGATCGAGCGGATGCCTCCGCTTCTGAGACACGTCACTACAGACGCCGTGGGCATGCCGCTGACGACCGGCAGCCGCAATGTACTCCCCATGCTGCCGCGGATCGCTTTCCACGAGAACGGATTCGCCGAGGCGCCGGTCACGAACATACCGCTCATGCCACCGGCTTCGGCCGCGCGAACGAGCGCACCGACGTTGCCCGGATCCTGGACGTCGATCGCGACGAGGACCAGCGCATCCGGCGCCGAGCACACCTCGCTTGCCGAGGCAGGGCGACGCGTGGCGATGGCGACAAGACCTGACGGTGTTCGAACAGGGCTCATCGCCGCGAACACAGGATCGGGAGCCAGTACGACCTCGACACCGGCTCTCTCCAGCGCTTGTGCGACACGCCCTTCTTCTGTGTCGGTCGCCATTCGCGACGATGAGACGGCAGCGATCTCGAAGGCGTGGCCCGACTCCTGCGCATCGCGGACCAGGTGCACGCCGTCGAGCAGCACGCGGGCGCCGGTGATATCGGCGGACTCCGCGAGCGTACGGAAGCGGGCGACCAGCGGGTTCTGTCGGCTCGTGATGGAACGCATTGGCTGGTTGGCGGATTGTGGTTAGTGGTTGGTGGTGGTCTCGAGCGTGTTGCGGCTACTATCCACGATCCACCATCCGCTACCCGTCAGGCTCATTGTGCTACAGTCTGATTTCAACGATGAAAGACAGAATTCTCAAGCGATTCAACGAGGAAATCGCGGTGCTCGAGCGTGAGCTGAAGGTGGAACTCCCGAAGGAGATCCAGCGCGCGCGCGAGCTGGGAGACCTGCGCGAGAACGCCGAGTACAAGGCCGCGAAGGAACGTCAGGAGATCGTCAACGCGCGCATCGCCATGCTCAAGAAGCGGGCAGGGGAGATCGCGATGATGAATCTCGACCGCATCCCGCACGATCGCGCCGGGTTCGGATCGACTGTCGAGTTGAAGGCTTCCACCGGAGAGAACGTTGTCTATCAACTGGTCATGCCGGAAGAGGCCGACGTCGAACGAGGTCTCATCTCGACATCGTCGCCAATCGGACGGGCGATTCTCAACAAGGAAGAGGGTGACGAAATCAACGTCACGACGCCAAACGGCAAACGCAGCTTCGAACTGATGAAGCTGACCACCATCCACGATGGGTGATTGTTGCAAGAACCTTATTCCCCCTCCCGCCGCACCGCCCTTGTTCTGACGGGGACGGGTGCGCACGGCGCGTACCATGCCGGTGTATTGCGGGCGCTGCAGGAAGCCGGCGTCAAAATCGACATCGTCGCAGGACACGGCGTCGGTGCCGGCAGTGCGGCTCTCGCGGCGATCGACGGGGCCGGGCGGCTCTGGGATCCGCAGGGAATCTGGCGAGGACCACGGGTCCGCCAGTTGTACACCTGGCGTTGGCCGCTGCGAGTAAGCGCGTGGCTTGCGCTCCTTCTCGCAACCATCCTGCTTGCGCCGCTCGGCGTCCTGCTGTTCGGCCTCCTCGTCTATCTCGTGGGTTTCCTCTTCGAGATGCTGCAGCTCGAGGCTGGTCGCGCGCTCGTCTCCGGCTACTCGGCGTGGCTGCAGGTCGCCTTTGCTGGGGAGAACCTCCCGACGTCGGTCCCACGGCTCGCCGTCGTCGCGTTCGTGGCGATCATGCTGACGCTCGCGATTGGCGGCGTGCAGGCGGCGCGGAGGATCGGATCGCGGCGCGCCGAGCACGGCTGGTGGTGGCGCGTCGTCGCAGCGCCCTTCGCTGCGCACGCGGCGTGCGATCGGTTCGTTGAAGCGGTCTGGGAGTCGATTCGCGGTGCGTCCCCAATTGCCCGACCGTCCGTGCCTGCACTCGGGCGACGCTATACCGAGGTGTTGAGTGAGAACCTCGGTCAGCCAGGTTTTCGCGAACTCGTCGTCGTGACCACTGATCTCGACGCGCGACGCGACGTCGTCGCCGCGGTGCTCGCCGAGCCGTTTCGCCAGAGCTTTCTGGCTCCGCGGCCCGGCCGCGATCGCAGGTCGGAGGTCATGGACCTCGCTGGCGTATCGCGCGATCACGTCATCGACGTGATCTGCGCGGGGCTCACGCCGTCGACGTTGTGCGACCCGCACCTCATGACTTTTGCCCCTGACAGCTTCTGGCGTGGTGAGACGCATCGGCTGTGCGATCGCCCCGGTTCTCTCGAACGGCTGCTCGAGGAGGTCGCCGAGGCAAGCGCCACGCAGGTGATCATCGTGACGGCGGTGGCGCCGGCGGCGGCTCCACATCGGCTGAAGGCGCCCCGGCTTGACCTCGCGGGGCGTTTCGGCGAGTTTCAATCGGCCGCAGAGTCGTGCGCGTTGCGCGACGCGCTCGAAGCAGTCGGCCCTCGCTTTGATTCGGTCTATGTGATCCAGCCGACGCACAACGCCATCGGCCCGTTCGACTTGTCTGGCGCGTATGACGAAGCCTCCGCCCGGCGTCAGGATCTGTCGGAGCTGATGGAGCGCGCGTACGAGGATGCCTACCGGCAGTTCATCGAGCCGGTCATTGGTGCGAGCGGCGAACAGCTCGCGCATGCCGCGGCTGGCGTCCGCGAGGGTGCTACCGGCGCAGACGACTACACTCTCCGCTGACGTGGCCGTACGACTGATTGAGTGCGATCGGACGCAGAGCGCTGAGATCCTGGCGATTCTGAACGAGGCGATCGCCAACTCCACAGCGCTCTACGACTACAAGCCGCGAACCATGGCGACGATGGACACCTGGTTCGAGGGAAAGTTCAAAGGAAATTATCCGGTCATCGGCGCGGTTGATGAGAGCGGCCGCCTGCTCGGCTTTGCCACCTACGGCATGTTCCGCGAGCGGCCGGCCTACAAATACACCGTCGAGCATTCAGTCTATGTGGAGCGTGACTGCCGCGGACGCGGCGTCGGCCGCATGCTGCTCGAGGCGCTCATCGAGCGCGCACGATCGCAGAACTATCATGTGTTGATTGGCGGGATCGATGGAGACAACGCCGTGTCCATCGAGATGCACAAGAAGTTCGGATTCACGTTCTGCGGTGAGATTCGGGAGGCCGGCTTCAAGTTCGGCCGCTGGCTGCACCTGCACTTCTATCAGCTGATTCTGGAGACGACGGCGAATCCGGTGGATGGGTAGCAAGAGGTCACTGCCTACTTCTTTTCTTCCAGCAAGTGAGGCAGTGACGTTCCTGCGCCCGGCGCCAGCAGCCCCGCGCGCGCGTAGGTCAGCAACTTCTCCCGCGTGTCGGCGATGTCGAGATTCCTCATCGTCAACTGCCCGATGCGATCCTGTGGCGTAAAGGCGGATTCCCCCTTCTCCATGGTCAGGCGCTCGGGTTTGTAGGTCAGGTTCGGACTGCGCGTGTCGAGAATGGAGTAGTCGTTGCCGCGACGGAGTTGCAGCACGACTTCGCCCGTCACTACGCGAGCCACCCAGTTCTGAGACGTGCGCAGCATCATCGACTGTGAATCGAACCAGCGGCCCTGATACAGCAGGCGTCCAAGGCGACGGCCGTTGTCCCGGTACTGCTCGATCGTGTCTTCGTTGTGGATGCCGGTCACGAGACGCTCGTAGGCGGCAAAGAGCAGCCCCATGCCCGGCGCTTCGTAGATGCCGCGGCTCTTCGCCTCGATGATCCGGTTTTCGATCTGGTCGCTCATGCCGAGGCCGTGGCGGCCGCCGATGCGGTTCGCTTCGTCCATCAGCAAGACCGGATCGGAAAAGCGCTGGCCATTGAGCGCGACCGGCAGGCCTTCCTCGAAGGTGACGGTGACCTGCTCCGGCTTGATCGCCACGTCCTCGCGCCAGAACGCGACGCCCATGATCGGCTCGACGATGGTGATGCCGCTGTTGAGATGTTCGAGATCCTTGGCCTCGTGTGTGGCGCCGAGGATGTTCGAGTCGGTCGAGTAGGCCTTCTCGGTGCTCATGCGATAGGCGAGTCCGGCCCGCTGCATGTACTCGGACATCTCCTTACGCCCGCCCAGTTCGTCGATGAACGTCTGATCGAGCCAGGGCTTGTAGATCTTCAGCGCCGGGTTTGCCAGCAGGCCGTAGCGATAGAAGCGCTCGATGTCATTGCCCTTGTACGTGCTGCCGTCGCCCCAGATATGCACCTCGTCGTCCTTCATCGCCAGGACGAGCATTGTGCCCGTGACGGCGCGGCCGATCGGCGTGGTGTTGAAGTAGGGGACGCCGGCGGTGGAAATATGAAAGGCGCCGCACTGGAGCGCCGCGAGTCCTTCGGTCACGAGCTGCAGCCGGCAGTCGACGAGCCGGGCCTTCTCAGCGCCGTACTGAAGTGCTTTGCGTGGGATGTCGTCGTAATCGGGTTCGTCCGGTTGGCCGAGGTTGGCGGTGTAGGCGAATGGGATCGCGCCCTTTGCGCGCATCCAGTGAAGGGCGGCGCTCGTGTCGAGGCCGCCCGAAAATGCAATACCGACTCGTTCGCCTACCGGGACCCGCTGGAGGATAGTGGCCATGCGGCCTCCATCATAATTGACCGCATGGCCGGTGCGTGATCAGTGCCGGTCGTGGCCGTCGCTGTGATCCTCGTCGTGATCCCTCCTTCGCTTCCGGGGTTCCTCGTATCCGGCGAGGTCAGCCTTCGACGCACGATAGGCGTGCAGCACGCCCGGCAGGAGCGAGAACGTGCCGGGCACAGGCACCGGGTTGTCGATGACGAGGTCGTCAGGAGGTGGATTGATTTCGCACTGCGTCGGGTCGTCGAGTACGCATCGGGCGAAGTTGCCGGCAAAGTCCACGTAGACGTCGAACTGCTCACCCTCGCCGGTCTGCGTGACGGAGTAGTCGTTGTCGTTGCCAAGCAGAATCAGGCGCCTGCCGCCCCAGAGCTGAGGCCCGATCGCCATGCCCTCCCATTTCTCGGCTTGTTTTGCGCCGGGCAGCGATGTGTGCGCCGAGATATCGATGAACACAGGGCTCTTCGTCACTGCCACGACGCCAGCGGGCAACGCGTCTGCACCGAGTGAAATCGTCGTCACGTCGGTCGCTGCGCTGATGTCGATCTTGTAGACGCGCTTGCTGCCGACCGCGCGCGCGCCAGCGGGATCGTCGACGCCGATGCCGCGGTTGTCCCGTTCAAGGACCAGAAACTGCGTGTCGTTGATGGCGTGAATCGCCGAAACGCCGATGTTGCGGCCCTGACGGGGATCGGTAGGCGTCGCGTCGCCCGGCTTGAGCGCATTGATTCGCGCAGCAACGTCAGCCTGCGGTTCGAGCTGATAGACGTATTGCAGCAGGCTCTCGCCGTACGTCGGACTGTGCCGATCGTTGTCGAAGACGATGATGCGCGCATTGCGGCCGGTGCGACCGTTGTTGGGTCCGGGCTCGTTGATCAGTGGATCCTGCAGGACGGCATAGAGCTTCGTGCCGTCTGGCGAGATCGCCAGCCCTTCGTAGCCGCGGTTGTCCTGGCGTCCCTCGGTCGCGCCGCAGAGCGGGTTGAACGGGACGTTTGGATCGGGGCACGCGTCGCGGAGCGCTACGTAGTTCACGGCCCCTCCCGCGCGCGAGATCAGATTGGCCGGCGTGTCGAACACCTTGACCAGGCGCCCTTTCCGATCGAAGACATACAGCGAGGGCCCGTACTCATCGGCGACGAGGAAGTTTCCAGTCCGTGGATCTATTGCCAGCCCCTCAGGATCGAAGCTGCGACCGAGCGTTCCCTCGAAGCCATTGAGGTCGAGCGGATTGAGGCCGTTCATGGCCTTGCTAGTGCCGCTCAGCAAGCCTTTGGGGTCGGTGAACTTCACAGTGTCGAGCACGCGGAAATGTGAGATCGCTCCGTTGAATGGATTGATATCGAGCGAGAAGCGCTGCACGCGCGTTCCGTAGCTGATGAGGCCGCCGCCGGG
Organism: uncultured Acidobacteriota bacterium; assembly: GCA_963772955.1. Classification (GTDB taxonomy): domain Bacteria; phylum Acidobacteriota; class Vicinamibacteria; order Vicinamibacterales; family UBA2999; genus Gp6-AA40. The sequence goes on from CAVYZF010000007.1 coordinate 364,813, forward strand.
ACCGCGATCCGACAGCGCCCACCATTCGTCGGTCGACGGGTCGTAGTAGATATCGGAGAAGAAGCCGAATCGTCCGCCGTTGGCGCCGGGCTGGCGAGTCGCGTCGAGACGGCTACCGGGGATGACAATGCCATTGACGAAGGCGGGTTGAGCCGAAACAGACGTCGCACTGGTGAGTGCGAGCGAAACCAATCCAAACACTCCATAGATACAGCGTCGCATGGGTCTCCTTTGAGGCCTGGCGCGTGGGAGATCTAGCGCAGGAATGAACTGGACTGTAGTTCCCGCCCGTCACACGTCCGTGACTGCGGTATCAAATCCGTGGATCGTCACCAGTAGCGACACCCGCCGCTCCCGGATAGAATCTGCTGCCGACAGGAGCTTGAAATGAAACTTGTGAAGGCGCTTCTTGCTTGTGGTCTCGCGCTGTTGGTGGCGCTGCCCGCGTTCGGACAGGGCCATTCCGGCGATCGCTGGGTCGCATCCTGGGCCACGGCGCTCGTGGCGCGTCCGCTGGGAACCGGGCCTGGCGGTCGTGGTCAGGGACCTGCGGCTCCAGCTGCGCAACCTGCCGCTCCTGTGGCTGCTCCGAGTGGCGCACCTGCCGCTCCGCCTCCCTCCGCTCCGCCGGCCGCTGGACCGGTTGCACCCGCGCCGCCTGGTGGTGGGCGGGGCGGATTCCCGGCGCCCGTGACAATCTCGAACCAGACGATCAGGCAAGTCGTTCGCGTGAGTGCCGGCGGCGAGCGGCTTCGTGTGGTCCTCAGTAACGCGTTCGGGACGGCCCCTGTCGAAATCGGTGCCGCTCATGTCGCCCTGCGCGACAAGGACGCGATGGTGAAGGCTGCGTCAGTGAAGCCGTTGACGTTCGGCGGCAGCACGACGGGCAGGATTCTTCCCGGCGCGACCATGGTCAGCGATGCCATCGACCTCGCGGTACCTCCCGTCAGCGATCTCGTTGTAGATTTGTATCTGCCGGGAGACCTGGGTCTCGGACCATCACCGGTGACGACGCATAACGGAGCGTCGCAGACGAATTACCTGTCCGGCACGGGCAACCATTCGGGCGAGGCGTCGATGATGGTCGAACGAACGGCCGGAGCGTGGTTCCTGCTGTCGCGGGTTGAAATGGCCGCGGGTAAAGAGGCTGGTGCGGTTGTGGCGTTTGGCGACTCCATCACCGACGGCGCTCGCTCAACCGCAGACATGAACAGCCGCTGGCCGGATGTCCTGGCGCGGCGGCTGGCCGCCCGCAAGGGTCCTGCGATCGGCGTCCTGAACGCTGGCATCAGCGGCAATCAGGTCCTTGGTGACGGCGCCGGTGTCAGCGCGCTCGCGCGGTTCGATCGCGACGTCCTCATGCAGACCGGCGTGACGCACGTTGTCATCATGGAAGGGATCAACGACATCGGGATCGCGCGCACGAACGCAAGCCCGAGCGCGCAGGATCTGATCGCCGGACAGAAGCAGTTAATCGAGCGCGCGAAAGCACGCGGGCTGAAGGTCTACGGGGCGACGCTGACGCCGTTCGAAGGAGCCGCGTACTGGACGGCCGAAGGCGAGGCGAAACGTCAGGCCCTCAACGAATGGATTCGCACCGGCAAGGCCTACGATGCCGTCATCGACTTCGACAAGGTGACGCGCGATCCGGCGGCGCCGACGAAGTTCCTGCCGGCGTACGACTCCGGCGATCACCTGCACCCCGGCGATGCCGGTTACAAGGCGATGGGGGAAGCGGTCGATTTGAAGTTGTTTTAGGCTCTGACCAGCTTGCGATCGTTCGGCTGGTGCTCGTGGAGGAATTCGAGCGCCAGCGAGAGCACCTTCTCGGTGTACTCGTCGGCCTGCAGGCTCCCGAACTTCTCCTTGAAGTGGCGCAGCGGCACGACGGCTTTCGCCATCGCGCGGTGCCCCCCCGCGCTGCCGATCTCGTTGAAATACTTCCGCACGAACTCGCCTGCGTTGCGTGAGTACCCGAGGTTGCGAACCGACATCACCAGCGTGTCGTTCACGATGCCCGAGATGATCGTCCACTGCACGTTCTCGAGCTGAAGGTAGAAGTCGGCGACGTACGGAATGAAGTCCTCGCGCGGCGTCGTCCCCAGGAAGGCACAGAACACCTGCTCGACCATGCGCCCGTTCTGCCGCGCCTTGAGCACGTAATCGAGGCGCTCCATCGTGATTTCCGCGCCTTCCATCTTTCGGATGAGAGTCGCATCGGCGAGTGGGTAGAGATACGAGAACGCCTCGATGTCCACGCGGTTCGCCTGGCGATTGAAGAACAGCGTGTCCGACTTGATGGCGTAGAGCATCGCGGTCGCGGTGCGCTCGGAGATGTTGGCGTCTACGGCGCGAAGATGCTCCGTCAGGATCGTCGAGGTGGACCCGTAGTCCACTCGAATGTCCTTGTAGACCGCAGTGTAGCCAGACTGCTCAGGATGATGATCGATGACCAGGTCCACGCGATCGATCTCGCCGCCGAAGTAGTGCGGCTGCACGTCGACCATCGCGATGCGATCGAAGTCGGCGACGTGCTCGGTCGTCATCTGCTCGACGTGGATGTCGAGCATCTTCATCATGCGTTGATTCTCCGGACGCGTGACGCCCTCGAACGCGCCAATGACCGCGGTCTGCCGGTTCCGCCGCAGCACGTTGCGCAGCGCCAGGCCGCTGGCGAGCGCGTCAGGATCGGGGTCGTTGTGCAGGAGGATGAGGACGCGGTCGGCGTCGTTGAAGAACCGCTGGTACTGCTGAACTTTCAGGCGCGTCAGGGAGCGGCTGAACTCGGTGAGAAGGGGACCGCCGAAGAGCTCGGACAGTGCGAGGTAGTTGAGTTCCGGAAACTGGGCCTTGAGCTCTTCCTCGCGCTTGCGCGTGTGCGAGATGCCGACGCCTAGCACGTAGACGAGCGTCCCGCCTGCGTCCCAGATCGATTCAAGAACTTTGCGGATGCTCTTCCGGCCGTTGTCCTCGACCACCACGCAGGTGCCGGGTGTCAAGTCGGCCTTGAGATAGGTGTCTGTGCGTTTGAGGTCGCCGCAGGAAACGCTTAGACCGCTATCGTGCAGGCGACGCGCGAGCGGCCTGCTCTCGACCAGGAACTCGACTTCGAAGCTGGGCAACAGGATCTCGTCGAGCATCCTGATCGCCAGCTCCGTCTGGCAGGCGGCGAGACACCTCATTCCGTGTTCGTCCCCCGCTCTACCCTTGAAACTCGCTTGTGTGGGTGATGTTGCCGACGCTGGTCCCGTGGGGAACCCTCCGCCTTATCAACCGCGCATTCGCCAAGTCCACGCAACACAAGCGAGCACTGTAAAACCCTAGACATAGGCGACAAACGACCATTATACGCTTCGCGCGGTAGCTTGGTCTCTAGGTCGCTCGGTAGCTCAGAAAGAACCGACCCAACGACTCAGCCACCTAGTAACCCAATAACCCAGCGACCCAGCCCACCGGCTATCATGTCCCATGGTCAGGATCGGAGTCACCCTGTTTGCCGCAATCCTGGCCACGTGCCTGGCCCATCTCTCTGCCCAGCAAGCTACATTCCGCGCCGGGACGGATCTCGTCAGCCTCACCGCGACGGTGACGGACCGTCGTGGCCAGTTTCTGACCGATCTGACCCGCGAGAACTTCGAGGTCCTCGAAGACGGCAAGCCACAGACGCTGCAACAGTTCGCGCGGGGCGACGATCTGGAGACCGGCCCTGAGCTGCATATCGGCCTGTTGTTCGACACCAGCGGCAGCATGGACGCAGATATCAAGATGTCGCGGTCGGCGGCGATCAAGTTCCTCAATACGATGAACTACGCCCGCGACATGACGCTCGTCGATTTCGATACCGAGGTCCGCGTCACCAAGTTTTCCCAGCAGGATTTCCCGCGTCTCGTCGAGCGCATCCGCTCGCGCAAACCCGACGGCTTCACTGCCATGTATGACGCGCTCGGCGTGTACCTCGATGGTGCGACCGACCTCATGGGGCGAAAGATTCTGGTGGTCTTCACAGACGGCGGCGACACGCGCAGCGCCATTCGCTTCGGCGACGCGATGACCCTGATTCGGGCGTCCGACGTGATGCTCTACGCGATCGGCTTCCTGCAGAACCAGGCCAGCGGATCCCGCACCGAGCAGCGGTTGCGGCTGACCCAGATGGCCACCGAGAGCGGCGGCAGCGCGTTCTTCCCCTCGACGATGAAGGAGATCGAAGAGGCGTACGACAAGATCGTCTCGCAGGTCCGGTCGCAGTACACGCTCGGGTACGTCTCGACCAACACGGCGACCGACGGCCGCTGGCGCAAGGTCGAAATCCGCGTGCGCCAGCCTGCGGCCGACGGCGCCCGTATTCAGTCCCGCAAGGGTTACTTCGCGCCGTACCGTACCGACCCAGCCAGCAAGTGACGCCGTGGCTGTGGACAGCCACGCTGCGGATAGGTGATATTGGGGAGTTGGGGTAGATGCCATTTCGGTCGCTGTGCGATGCGAACCCCGAATCGGGAGCCACTATCCACTAACCACTATCCACCAACCAGCCACATGCCTTCCGTGCACGATCGATTCAAGCTCGTCAGCGACTTCGAAGTCGCAGGGGACCAGGTTCGAGCTGTGCCCGAGCTCATCGAGGGCTTGAACCGGGGCGACTCGCACCAGGTGCTGCTCGGTGTGACCGGATCGGGCAAGACGTTCACGATGGCCCAGGTGCTGGCGCACGTGAACCGGCCCACCCTGGTCATGGCCCACAACAAGACGCTTGCCGCGCAGCTCTATCAGGAGTTCAAGCGTTTCTTCCCGGAGAACGCCGTCGAGTATTTCGTCAGCTACTACGACTACTACCAGCCCGAGGCTTACGTTCCGGCGACCGACTCGTACATCGAAAAAGAAGCGACCATCAACGACGAGATCGACCGCATGCGTCTCTCGGCCACGCGATCGCTCTTCGAACGTCGCGACGTCATCATCGTCGCCAGCGTCTCGTGCATCTACGGCCTGGGTTCGCCCGAGGCGTACTACGGTCTGCTGTTGTCGCTGCAGCTCGGTCAGCGCATCGATCGCGATCAAATCCTGCGCAAGCTCGTCGAGATCCAGTACGAGCGCAACGACATGGAGTTCGGCCGCGGCACGTTCCGCGTTCGCGGCGACATCATTGAAGTCGTTCCGTCATACGAAGAGCACGCGCTTCGCATCGGTCTCTTCGGCGACGAAGTCGACGAGCTCGCCTGGTTCGATCCGCTGACGGGAAAAGTCCTCCGCCGTCTCGACAAAGTTGCCGTCTATCCGAAGTCGCACTTCGTGACCTCGCGTGACAGGACCAAGCTCGCGGCGGAGTCGATCAAGCGTGAGCTCGAAGAGCATCGCGCGCTGCTCGAATCAGAAGGGAAGCTGCTCGAGGCGCAGCGGCTTCATCAGCGTACGATGTTCGACCTGGAGATGATCCGGGAGATCGGGTACTGCCACGGCATCGAGAACTACGCGCGTCATCTCACTGGCCGTCCTCCGGGAGCGCCGCCGCCGACGCTGCTCGACTACCTGCCGGAAGACGCCCTCGTGATCGTCGACGAAAGTCACCAGACCGTTCCGCAGGTTCGCGGGATGTATCACGGCGACCGCTCGCGCAAGGAGGTGCTGGTCGCGTATGGGTTCCGGTTGCCCTCGGCGCTCGACAATCGACCGCTCAATTTCCAGGAATGGGAAGAGCGAGTGCGGCAAATCGTGTTCGTCTCGGCGACTCCAGGACCATACGAACTGTCGAAAGCGGGAGGGGTCGTCGTCGAGCAGGTGATCAGGCCGACCGGCTTGATGGATCCGCCGATCGAAGTGCGGCCGGTTCGCGGGCAGGTGGACGATCTGCTCGCAGAAATCAGGGACAGGGCGGTGCGCAAGGAGCGCGTGCTCGTGACCACGCTCACCAAGCGGATGGCCGAGGACCTGACGACCTACTACCAGGAACTCGGCGTCCGGGTGCGGTATCTGCACTCTGATATCGACACGCTGGAACGGGTCGAGATTCTTCGCGATCTCCGGCGCGGGGCGTTCGATGTGCTGGTGGGCATCAACCTGCTGCGCGAAGGGCTGGACTTGCCCGAAGTGTCGCTGGTCGCGATTCTCGACGCCGACAAAGAGGGCTTTCTCCGGTCGTCGGGCTCGCTGATCCAGACGTCTGGTCGCGCCGCCAGAAACGTCAACGGACGCGTCATCATGTACGCTGACAGGAACACCGCCTCCATGGAGTCTGCGATTGCGGAGACGAATCGGCGGCGGGCGCTTCAGGCGGAGTACAACACAGAGCACGGCATCACACCCGAATCCGTCGTCCGCCAGATCGACGACGTGCTGAGCAGCGTGTACGAGCGCGACTATATGACACCAGCAGCCAACCAGGGAGAGACGTTCCGAACCCAGGCGGAACTCGATGCCGAGATCGCACGTCTCGAACGTGACATGAAGGCGGCGGCGGCGAATCTCGACTTCGAGCGCGCGGCTGCGGTGCGCGACACGTTGAAGGCACTGCGCAACCGCGAACTCGGCCTGACGGGCCATACGGCGGGCCGCTAGGTGGTCCAGCTTCTCGACACGTGGTTGAAGAGCGCGCTCCTCGAAGTTCAGGAGTACGTCCGTCTGCAGATTGCGACGATCAGCGGGATCTTCTCGCGACCGTTCTACTTCCGGGATGTCGTCGAACAGTTCGAGCAGCATCGGCATCGGCTCGATGACCGTGGTGCTGCTGACCGGCTTCTTCACGGGCGCCGTGCTGGTGCTGCAGACCGGAATTACGCTCGACAGTTTGGCGCGCGACCGTTTGTGGGTCAGATCGTCAGCGCGTCGATGGTCAAGGAACTCGGGCCAGTGCTGACCGGGTCTGATGCTGGCCGGACGCATCGGCTCTGGAATCGCCGCGGAGCTCGGGTCGATGGTCGTGACCGATCAGATCAACGCGCTGCGTGCGCTCGGCACCGATCCCATACGGAAGCTCGTCGTGCCGCGCGTGCTGGCGGGCTTCTTCATGGCGCCGGTGCTCACGGTGATTGCCGACACGCTCGGCATCATCGGCGGATGGCTCATCGCGGTTTTCCAGTTGCGCGTGGCGTCGAGCCTCTATTGGAGCTCCGTCTCGACGGCGTTGTATCTCCAGACGATGCCTGGATGGGTCTCATCAAGCCGTTCTCCTCGGCTTCGTCGTAACGACTATTGGATGTCACGTCGGGTTGCGCACTCACGGGGGAACCCAGGGTGTGGGCCGGGCCACGACGAACGCCGTCGTCGCCTCTTCGGTGGCGGTGATTGCGGTGGACTTTTTGTCACGAGACTGCTGATTACGTTGCTGTACTAGCCGCGGGCAGCCCACAGTTCACCGAAACGATGAGTGCACAACCTTCGGGCGCGGCGACGCTGACGAGCCCGGACGCACCGAGCGGCCGGTGATCGTGCTCGACAAGGTGTCGCTCGCCTTCGACGACAAGGTCGTGCTGAAGGACGTCAGCTTCACGCTGCTGCCGGGTCACACGAAGGTGATTCTGGGCGCGAGCGGCTCGGGGAAGTCGACGATCCTGAAGCTTATTCTCGGTCTGTGGAAACCAGATGGCGGAGGCGATCTGGGTCAACGGCGAGCGCATCGACAACATGAACGAGGCCGGAGCTGATGGAGGTGCGCGGCGACATCGGCATGGTCTTCCAGGAGGGTGCGCTGTTCGATTCGCTGACCGTGGCGGAGAACGTCGGCTACAAGCTGTACGAGGAGCGCGACATGCGCGCCGACGACGTGACGACGCGCGCGTCGAGGAGGTGCTCGGCTTCGTCGGACTGAACGAGTTCATCGATCGCATGCCGTCGGAGCTCTCCGGCGGGCAGCGCCGCCGCGTGGCGATCGCGCGAGCCATGGCCGCCAAGCCGGGCATCATGCTCTACGACGAGGCGACGACCGGCCTTGATCCGATTACGGCCATTACGGTCGACGAGGAGATCATCAAGCTGCGCGACCTCGAGAACGGTCACCTCGATCATCGTGACCCACCAGTTGCGGGACGCGTTCTTCGTCGCCACGCACGAGGCGGTTCGCGACGACAGCACGGCTCCGACATCACTCCCGCAGACGCACAGAAGTGCGACGAGGCGGAGTTCATCATGCTGAAGGACGGCCTCGTGGAGTTCGAGGGCAACGCGAGCGAGCTTCGCGCATCGAAGGATTCGTATCTAGGACTTTTCTTTCGTGAGGATGCACTCATGCCCCGTACACGTTCACTCGCCTGGGCCGAGCTGAAGATCGGGATTGTCTCGATCGTCGCCATCATCGATGGCGACGCTCGTGATCTTTCGTCTGAGCGGCGAGGGCGGCTTCTTCTGGCAGCGGTATCGGCATCAAGACCGTGTTCTGCCGACGTCGCGGGGCTCAAGGAAGGCGCGCCCGGTCCGCTGGCCGGCGTCGAGGTCGGCTCGGTCACGGCGTCGAGCTCATCGGTGACCGCGTCGAGGTCTGATGGAGGTGATCGGATCATCGGCCGCGCATCACGTCGACCTCGGTCGCCTCTCTCGGGTCAGTGTCGCTGCTGGGCGAGGCCGCCATCGACATCACCGCATCGAGTGGCGGCACGCCGGTCGCCGACTGGGGTTACGTTCCGTCGGGACGCGCGACGGGCACGATCGGTGACGTCGCGACTCAGGCGAGCACGGCGATCGAACAGGCCACCGCGCTCGTGAACGACCTGCGGGCGGGCCGCGGCACGATGGGTCTCCTGCTCACCGACGAACAGCTCTACAGAGAGCTGACGGCACTGATGATTTCCGTCCAGGCCGTGACCGATGGCATTTCGAAGGGCAACGGCACGCTGGGACGCCTGCTGAGCGACCCTGCCGCGGCGAAATCGCTCGAGAAATCGCTCGACGACCTTCAGGCCGTCACCGGTCGCATCCGGGCAGGGGAGGGAAGCCTCGGGAAACTGCTCAACGACGATGCATTGAGCCGTTCGCTGACGTCGATGAGCTCGAACCTGGATAACATCACCGGCCGCATCAACAAGGGTGAAGGAACGGCGGGCAAGTTCGTCACCGACGAACAGCTCTACAACAGGCTCAACTCACTCTCCGATCGCATCGACAAGGTGATGGCGGGTCTGCAGCAGGGTGAAGGCACCGCGGGGCAACTGCTTCGGGATCGACAGTTGTATGAGAATATGAATGGAACGATGGTGGACTTGCGAAGTCTCATCGCCGAAATCAAGAAGGATCCGAAGAAGTACCTGAACGTGAAGGTCAGCTTGTTTTGATTCGCAAAGGACCGAACCACGAGTCCTGAATCACGAATCCCGAATCGCGAATTCCGAGGAGAGAGCGTCATGTCGCAGCAAGGCAATGGTGGAGGCATGTTCGTGGCGTTCATTGCTGGCGCAATCGCCGGCGCAGCGGTGGCGCTGCTCTTCGCCCCGGCCACAGGAGAAGAGACCCGCGAGTATCTCGGTCAGCGTGCGCGTGAAGGAAAAGATCGCGCGGCCGAAGCCGCCCGCCAGAGTCGAGAGATTCTCAACAAACAGCGCGACACTCTGACCACGGCCTTCGATCGCGCACGGGATCAGTTCCAGCGCGAGACCGGGCAGGACGCGTGACACCAGTGTCCGAAGTATTTCTCGGGCTGATCGCGCTCGGAGTGCTCGTCATCGCGGGTGGCCAGATCGTGGTCGTCATGATGGCGCTGCGCGCGACGCGCGGTTTGACCGAGACGCTCACCCGGATTGAGCGCGACGTGCGTCCGATCGTGAGCAACGTCCAGGCGATGTCTGCTGATGCGCAGCGCGCCGTCGCGCTGGCCGCGACGCAGGTGGAGCGCGCGGATCGCCTGTTGACGGATGCAGCCCGTCGGGCCGAAGACACGATGAACCTCGTCCAGCGCTCGCTCCTGGCGCCCGCGCGCGACGGCATGGCGATCTTCCAGGGAATCAAGGCGGCCTTCATGGCGTTCCGCGATCTCCGGTCGCGTCCGCGGCGATCGTCCCCCAACATTGGCCCCGTGCCCCGGGCGGTTCCCGATCCCGGCGACGACGATCACGCGTCCTTCATCGGCTGATCCTTTCATGATGCGTGCGCCTCTCGCGGTGTGCCTCGTTGTGGCCGCTGTGCTCGGTGTGGCCGCACGGCCGTCAGCGCAGGAAGGTTCTCCAAAGCCGCCGGCTCCGGGTCTGGTCTTCGCATTCGAAGCGCGCGTTGAAGTGGGCGCGCCTCTCGAGGTCGGGCAACTGCCGCGTGGTATGCGCCGCATCGTCCCGATTCTGCGCGGGACATTCGCGGGCCCCGGGATCAAGGGACGCGTGATGCCCGGCGGAGCGGATTGGCAAATCATCGGCGCCGACGGATTCAGCGAGCTCGATACCCGTTACACGCTCGAGACCGACACCGGGAAGATCATCTACGTGCAGAATGCGGGTGTCCGGCACGCCGCGCCGGAGGTCATGCAACGTCTGTTGCGAGGCGAGACGGTCGATCCGACACTCGTGTACTTCCGAACGATCCCGAAGTTCGAAACATCCGCGCCGGAGCTCCAGTGGCTGGCCCGTAACGTGTTCATCGGCACGGGTGAGCGTTATCCCACCGAAGTCGTCATCAGATTCTGGCGCGTCGAGTAACCTGCCGCTCCCGAGTATGGCCTTTTGGCCTTTGACTTTGGCCGCTCGTTTGACGCCAGCGTCCACCGGTGATACAACTCGCGCAGATTCCAGCCGGAGGACACTCTGATGATCGTCATACGTGGCCTCAGCGTCATCGCCCTCGCGGGTTGTCTTCTCGCGCCCGCTCCGCTCTCCGCTCAGGATTCGAAGTCCGCGGCTGTTGCCGGGGAGCTCACAAAGTTGCTCGACCAGATGAAGCTGGATGCCGTGGCCGCGAAAGCGGGCAGCGACCAGTACGTCGCCGCGCTGTATTTCCAGGGCAGCCAGTTGCTCGTCGTCGGCGCTAAGTACTCGACACCCGATCGGCTGAATTATCTGATTGGGCAGAAGCAGTATCGCGACGTCTATGCAGATTTGAGCAGCGCGTCGGAGCAGTCGACCAAGGTCTTCGTCATGGATCTCGGCGCGAACGGGCTGAAGTTCAAGCGGGAGAACAACGAGCCGTTCGACACCGTGGATACGTCCGGCGCCAGCGTCGCCTTCAACGGCGAGCGCGGGAAGCTGTCTGAGGACGACTATAAGAAGGCGTTTGCGACGAGCGACGAGCAGTACACCACGATGCTGCAGGCGCTGATCGCAGGGCTCAAGAAGCCCTCGTAGCCGGCGCCTGGCGCCAACGCTCGAGGCAACAAAGAGGGCAGTCTCAGGACTGTCCTCTTTGTGTTTTCATACGTGCTTCCCGTCGAGCATCTTGCAACCTTCGCCGGAATCGTGAGCGAAGGTTGGTGGCCCTTCGTTCCGCCAGTTGGAACCAGGTCCGCACCTGGCTCCGCGCAGTAGACGCCCTCCGGTATGCCGCCGCCGCACCGTTAGACACCGGGGCCTGGACGACGGTAACGTAGACGCGAGGTTCGATCGATGCACAACGAATTCACCGCTGTTTTCGAGCGCGAGGGCGACTGGGTCATCGCATACTGCCCGGAGATCCCCGGCGCGAATGGACAAGGCCGCACGAAGGAGGAGGCACGAGCCAGCCTCGTCGGTGCGATCGCGCTGATCCTCGAAGACCGCCGTGAGGACGGTCTGCGCGGGGTCCCCGCCGACGCCGAACGCGAAACGGTTACGGTACGGTGAAGCGGAGCGCGCTGCTCCGCCACCTGCGCCAGCATGGATGCGTGCTCAAGCGTGAGGGTGGCTCGCATTCACTGTGGATGAATCCAGCCACCGGTGCGGTGGAAGCCATTCCTCGCCACACTGAGATCGCCAACGTCCTGGCGAACAAGATCTGCCGAAATCTCGGAGTTCCCGAAAAGGGTTCGGCTTGAAATGCTGCCCAGCGAACACTCTCCCGGCGTGTTGACCCGGCGGCCGAATTGGTGAAAGGCGTACTCCTTCGGTGTAGTCACCATATGGCTTCCGAACACGACACCAAGTCGAACACCTGTCCGGAGACTTCAGCGGAACCGGCATTGAGCGCCGTCCGCGTGGCATCCGGCTCCATCCGGACGTAGACTTCCGCTACCCGGTCGCTGCGAATGCTTGATTCACTGTGGCAGGACGTTCGGTATGCGGTCCGCAGCCTGAGGCGCACGCCAGGCTTTGCAGGAGCCGCAGTGATCACGCTGGCGCTTGGTATCGCGGCCAGCACCGCGATCTTCTCGCTGCTGAACGCAGTGCTCCTGCGCACCTTGCCGGTGCCACAGCCGCACCATCTCTGGCTGCTCTATCGACAGACTCCTCCGGCAGTGGGAGACGCGATCGGCGGTCTCGAACGGTCCGATATCTTCTCGCATTCGGTTCTCGAGCGCATGGAAGCGTTAGTACCACGCGGCGCGTCGGTTGCCGGCACGAGCTCGATTGTCGGAGTGCGGGTCCGAATCGATCGCGATACTGAGGACACTGCCGCATCCCTGCAGCTCGTATCGGGCAACTTCTTCGCGACTGTTGCGATTACCGCGGGGGCTGGTCGCGTGTTCGGGCCCGACGACAACCGTGTGCTCAACGGTCAGCCCGTGGCCGTCCTGCGGCACGGATTCGCGCGGCAACATTTTGCGGACGTGCAGTCTGCCATCGGCCGGACGATCGTTGTCAACGGCGTGAGTCTGACCGTGGTCGGTGTCGCCAAATCTGGCTTTGATGGCATGTCGATCGGCAATGCCACCGACATCTGGCTGCCGACCACGATGCAGCATGCCGTCGCATATCGCATGAATGCCGCGACGCACAATGCCGACGCGATGGAGCCGTGGGTGCCGCAGTCGGGCGTCGAGTGGTTGAATCTCGTTCTTCGGGCTTCCCCTGAGGCGGTCGAGCTCGTCCAAAATGCACTCGCTGTCGCGCTTCGTGAAGAGATGGCCGCAGAGGGCGCTCGTCGAGGTGCGGGTCCGGAGACTGATCGACTCGTTCGGAGCGAGCTTCGCCGCGAGTCGTTCGCCGGCGGATTCTCCGCTGTCAGGACGCAGTATTCCGATGGACTGCTGTTTCTCGCGGGCATGGTCACGTTGCTGCTGCTGATCGCGTGCGTGAACGTCGCCAACCTGCTGCTGGCTCGCGGTGCGGCACGCCGACGAGAGGTTGCCGTTCGGATGTCCGTCGGCGCCGGCCGTGCACGAGTGATCCGGCAAACGCTGGTGGAGAGCGCTGTCCTGGCGATAGTCGGAACGATCGTGGCGTTGCCAGTTGCTCAATGGGTCAGCACGTCGCTGGCGGGACTGGCGGGGGTACGCAACACGCTGTCGCAAGGGTTTGCGCTCGACGGTCGTGTTCTGCTGTTTGCCGCGGGTACTAGCGCCGTGTGTACTCTCCTCTTTGGACTGTTCCCGGCGCTTCGAGCCACGAGGTTTCAGGTTGCGCAATTGGTAAGAGGCGACGGCGTCGTGAAGGATGGGTCCGGAGCGCGGACGATGCGACCGCTCGTGGCGGGGCAGGTCGCGCTGTCGTTTCTCTTGGTAGTGGCAGCGACGCTGTTTGGGCGAAGCCTGCTCAACCTCTGGCGTCTGGACCCGGGGTTCGACCGAGAACAGATCGTGTCCATCCATCTCACGACCCCGGACGAGGGGGCGCTCTCGCCAGAGCAACTTCGTCTGCTTAGCACGCGGGTATCGAACGAGTACGCATGACCAGCGGAGTCGTAGTGGCGGACGTTTCATATACCGGTATCGTCAGCGGCGCGGAGTCGATCAGCGGCAACAACATCGAAGGCTATCAGCCAGCGCCCGGCGAGACGGTGCGGCTCCAGGAGAATCGCGTCGGGTCCGAATACTTCGCCGCGACTGGCATGACGCTTCGCGATGGCCGACTGTTTACTGAGCGTGACACAGACGCCAGCCCGCTCGTGGCCGTCGTGAACGAAGCGACAGCGCGCCGCTACTTTGGCGGACGGAGTCCGATCGGCAGGCGCCTGGGGTACGGACCACCCGATACGCAGATCGTCGGCGTCGTCGGTGATGCGCGGGTGAACGGCCTCCGACGAGAAGCCGTGCCGATGGCGTTCTACCCGTTGGCCCAGCGGACTCGATTTCCTCGGTATCTGGATGTTCGCACTAGCGGCGATCCGGCAGTCGTCGGTGCCAACGTCAGCCGATCACTTGCGGATCTCGACCCGCGCGTCCGTGTGGACTCCGTGCGATCAATCAGCGAGACGCTGAATCGTGGCATCCGGCGCGATCGCGCGCTCGCATACGTGGCGTCTGCGTTCGGGATCGTGGCGCTATCACTGGCCTGTGTCGGTATCTACGGAGTGCTGTCCTATGCGGTGGCGCGGCGTACCCGCGAAATGGGCCTGCGCGCTGCCCTGGGCGCCGAACCCTCCGACTTGCGACGTCTCGTTGTGCGCGACGGGATGCGCGTCGTGCTTTCCGGCGTGCTCGCTGGCGGTGCCGCGGCACTGATGGCGACCCGGCTCATTCAGTCGCTGCTCTTTGACGTGGCGGCGTCTGATCCGATGACGCACGCTGCCGTTGCGCTAAGCCTCGCGGTCGCCGGATTCTGCGCATGCGCGCTGCCAGCATGGCGCGCATCGCGCGTGGATCCCGCATCGGCGCTTCGGACCGAGTAGCGGAAATAAGTGCGGATACCGCCGCCCGAGATCAGGATCCAATCTCGCGCAGACGTCGCCGTACCAGAACGCAACGCGGATCGGAGCTCCACGGCAGTAAGTGGCGCGTCGAGCAATCCGGTATCGGTTGCAATCGCATTGCAAACTACACTGCGATTGACTACTCGCGCGATCGCAACGGCGTGTCAGTTGAGGGTGAACAACTGTCTGTGATTAAGAGTTGGAAGTGGTGGCCCTTCGTTCTGTCAGTTGGAACCAGATTGACGTGTGGCTCCGCTGCGTAGACGCTCTCCGGAATGCCGCCGCCTAACCAAACGCGTCGTCGCGACAAGGATGTTTTCGATTGGTCGCATCAGAGTCGGCAGTGCGCTGGATATTATCGATCGGCTGACAGGCATGGAGGCCGTCAGCATTGGGCGATAGCGCGGCAGCGCAACGTTCGACAACGGCTCCTCCTCCTCGCAGCCACCGACCCGATCACAAGACCGACCGCAGTTTCATCCGTGCGAGGCACTCGTTGAACCGCGGATCCGCGCGCAAGCTGTCCCACTGAGGCGCGACCGCGAGATGGACCAACCCAGGATCGCGTACGTCGAGGGCGCCGTGGAGAAGCTCGAAGGCCTTGTCGAGGTCTCCCGCTGCAGCGGAACGCGCCAGGGGCCCTATGATGGTGTTGCCACGCCCAATGATGGTGCTGCCACCCTCATTCGACATCAGCTCAGTCACCCAGGGGCTGCTCATGTGTTTGAGGATGCATCGGTGCGCGGCGTCGAGACCCTCGTGATCGAAGGCGTGCAGGATGTCGGCGACTGTCTCCCTGAGGGCGCCACGGGTTTCCTCGCTCAGATCACGCGCTTCGACTCGTCTGACATCTTCGACGATTTGCCGTCTGAAATCGCCTTTCTTCGCGTAGGCGCCCACGAGCAATTCACGAGCGAAAAGATGCCGCGGATCGCGGTCGAGCGCCTTGTTCACCCACACGATCACGTCGTCGTACCGGCGCTGATGCCACAGCGATGACGCGATGAGTACGTGTGCGAGCGCCGACGTCGAGTCGCATTGGAGACCCTGCAGCTTCAGCTCGAATCCGCGCGTCAGTTGACCGAGGGCCTCCAGCAAGCCACCGTAGTAGAGGTACGCTTCCGCGTGATTCGGGTTGATCGCAAGCGCCCGCTGGAAGCTGCGCTCCGCCGCGGTCCAATCCCATTCACTGAAGTACATCACTTGTCCCAACGCAACCTGTGCGTCCGCGCTCTTATCATCTAGGGCAAGTGCGCGCAACGCGATGGTCTTGGCTTCGGCGAGCGCTTCGAGGTGCGGCACGTCGTGAGCCGTTGCCTGCTCGACCTTCGTGAGCGCCAAACCGGCGTGGGCCGCGGCGTAGGCCGGAGCGACTTCGGTTGCCGCCAGAAACGCCGAGGCGGCGTTGGACAGCTCGAAGAAGGATCCAGAGCGCAGATGCGCCCAACCGCGGGCCACGAGCGCCGATGCTTCCGACGCACGGGGCGCATCGATGATCGAGGCATCGTCGGCGCCTGCGGGTTTGACGGCGGCGGCCCCCGGATGCGAGCCGGATAGCCTCAGGAGCTCGAGCCGCACGGCGCCTGGCATCGACCCAGCCGCGGCCGCGTCGAGCTGACGCTTCAGCGGCCACAGGTCGGTCAGCAGCTCGCGTGCTGACTGATAGCGCCCGTCGGTCCGCTTGTCGAGACATTTGAGCGTGATCCGTTCCAACTCCGGCGGGGTATCCGGGTTGAGTCCCGTCATCGTTTCCGGAACGGCGTGAAGAATGCGGTCCTTCATTTCCGCCCGCGTCGACCCGGAGAACGGAAGCCGCCCCGTTGCCATCTGGTAGATGACGACTCCCAGGCTGAACACGTCACTGCGCGAATCAACGTCAGCGCCGACGATCTGTTCGGGGCTCATGTACGGCGCCGACCCGACAACGCTGCCGACGGCGGTGACAGGCTCAACGGTCCAATCGCCGTTCTGACTGCCCTCGTCGTAGCGGGCCAATTTCGCCACGCCGAAATCGAGCACCTTCACGCTACCGCGGTGTGTCAGCATCAGGTTGGCGGGCTTGATGTCACGGTGCGTGATGCCCTTCGCGTGCGCGAGATCCAACGCGTCCGCGGCCTGCACGGCGATATCGACAACCTCGGGCGGCGTCATTCGACGACTGATCCTCGCCAGAAGGGTCTCTCCTTCGACGTGCTCCATGACGATGAAGGAGGTGCCATCGCTCTCGCCGACGTCGTAAATGGTGGCCACATTCGGATGGTTCAGCGCTGATGCGGCCTTCGCTTCGCGCCTGAAGCGTTGCATTCGGTCGGCGTCCGCCGCGAACTCTCCGGGCAGGATTTTCAGGGCGACGGTCCGGTCCAGTCGCGAATCGCGCGCGAGGTAGACCTCTCCCATTCCGCCCGCACCGAGCAGCGACAGGACCTGGTAGTGACTAATGGTCCTGCCGACAAGCGTCGCCGCACGCAACTCACCAGGCCCGGTGGCCGCGATGTCAACCGCCGGCCGCTCCAGGAATGACTCGGCCTCGGACGCGTACGTAAGAAGGGACTCCACCTCGCGGCGCAGTGCTTCGTCTCCGCCGCATGATTCATCGACGAATGCGGCCCGTGCGGACGGGTCGACATCCAGAGCAGATTGATGGATGCGTTTGACCATCGTCCAATGGTCCACCACAGGCTGGTTCATGTCGGACTCCTGGATGCGGGTCTGGAACCGCGACAGCGCGGTGTACCATACCGTCCTCTGTTTGTAGAAGGCGCCATCCGACTGGAAAAACTGTCATGTCGCCGAATTCCGACAGCGGACCTACCGAGCTCCTCCGAGCGTGGAGCCAAGGCGACGGTTCCGCCCTGGACCGATTGGTCCCGCAGGTCTATGAGGAGCTCCACCGTCTTGCACAGCGTTATATGCGCCAGGAGCGGCCCGATCATACGCTGCAGGCGACGTCGTTGGTGAACGAGGCGTACCTGCGGATGATCGACGTCAATCGAGTCGAGTGGCGGGATCGCACGCACTTCCTCGCAGTCGCGGCGCAGATGATGCGACGGATCCTGGTGGAGTTCGCCCGCAACCGGCAGCGCCAGAAACGTGGGGGCGGTGCGCTTCACGTGAGTCTCGATGACGTGCCAGAGCTGCCGGATTTCAAGGAGCGCGACTTTGTCGCGCTCAACGATGCACTCAGCGTATTGGCGACGCGCGATGCGCGCATGGGCCAGGTTGTCGAATTGAGGTTCTTTGGCGGCCTGACCGTCGAGGAGACAGCGGATGTCTTGAACGTATCCGCCGAGACCGTGCTGCGGGACTGGAAGACCGCGAAGGCCTGGCTCCTCCGCGAATTGAGACGACGCCACTCTTCGGCTTTGACCTAGCATCGACGTTGCGCGCGTCAGAGCAGTCGCGGTCAGCACCAGCGAGCAAGTTGTGTGATTAGAAAGTTGGAAATGGTGGGCCTTCGTTCTGCGAGTTGGAACCAGATTGTTGAGTGGCTCCGAGGCATAGACGCCCTCCGGAATGCCGCGTAGCCATATCCATGCGAGGTCCCGCGGCTGTTCTGGACTGCCCGAGTGTCGGCTTGCCGATACGCCTGCTGACGCCATACAGTGGTGACATGACTCCGCTGCGTGCACGTGTCCAGAACGGGCGGTTGCGCCTCGACCAACCAACGGGGCTACCCGAGGGCACTGAGCTTGACCTGGTGATCGATGATGAGGGGGACGATCTGACGGAGCACGAACGTCAGGCCCTGCACGAGACGCTCGCGAGATCGTGGTCGTCCGCGCAAGAAGGCAAGGTTCGTCCCGCCGCTGCGATCATCGACGAGCTTCGGCGCAAGGAGTAAGCCTGAACGTCCGGACCACTGCCGAAGCCGACGATCACGTTCGGGCGATCGATGAGTGGTGGCGTAAGCATCGAACGGCAGCGCCAAGCCTATTCCTCGAGGAATTGGACGCAGCCTTTGCGCTGATCGGCTCGGCAGCCAACGTCGGACATCCGTATCGAAGATCGCCCGTCGCAGGCACGCGGCGTGTACTCTTAGCGCGTAGTCGTTACCACGTCTACTACGCGCCGCTCGACGACGAGCTGGTCGTTCTGGCAGTGTGGCACGCCAGCCGCGGAAGCGGACCACCCCTTCGAGTCAAGTAGACGGCGGTGGCACTCCGTTCCAAACACTCGACCGGAGTAGGCCACCTGTGCGGCGTTAATTGCTAACGACGCGCCGACGTCGCTCAAACGCTGCTGTGAACGAGATTTGGTTAATTCGCAGATGGTCGGCCGATTGAATCAATGACGAGAACCTCAACCAGACCTTTCTGCGCTTCAAGCTTGAGGCCGAGTTGCTCCTGAATCGCCGTGAAGAGGGACGGAAACTGTCCGGGGTTCCCAGTTGCACCGCCGCTCGTGGGCTCGAATCGAAACTCGAGATCGAAGTTACCCTCAAGACCCGTACGATTCACGACTACGCGATCGGCTCTCTGCTCGCTTACTTCGGTCTCGGACTGGCGTTCTCGAACTGGTGGACCCTGGCATGCAGCGTTCTGCCCTATCTAGTCGCGATCGGCTATCGGATCCACGTTGAGGAGGCGGTCCTTCAGGAGACGTTCGGACCAGCCTACGCACAATACGCGCGGACGACAAAGCGCATCGTTCCCTGGGTGTACCGAGGCACGGCCCTGACAACGGGCTGCAGCGGTCACTTCGGCGCGCAACCCAAGCGTCGCATTCGACGAACTCGAAATTGTAGGCTTCAGAACAGAGCGTGCGATCTCTTGGCCTAATCGATGAGGCCCAAGAAGTCGCCAAGGGCATGTCCATCCGGCCGCTCGTCATCGAGAGCCAGTTCGCCGTTGCTCATTACCTATCCCGCTGATTCATCGCATCCCCGTATAATCACGGCGGTTTCGACCGATTGCCGTGTCATTGACTCCTGGCACCCGCCTCGGCCCGTATGAAATCACCGCCCAGATCGGTGTGGGTGGCATGGGCGAGGTGTATCGCGCTACTGACACGAACCTGAAGCGCCAGGTCGCGATCAAAGTCCTGCCCGATGCCTTTGCGCACGATCCCGATCGGCTGGCGCGCTTCGAGCGCGAAGCCAAGACGCTGGCGTCACTGAACCATCCGAACATCGCCATCATCCACGGTCTGGAAAAGGCCGATGGCATCCGTGCGTTGGTGATGGAGCTGGTGGAGGGAGACGATCTCTCGCAGCGCATTGCTCAAGGTGCGATCCCTCTCGACGAGGCACTGCCGATCGCGAAGCAGATTGCCGAGGCGCTCGAAGCTGCGCATGAGCAGGGAATCATTCATCGCGACCTGAAGCCTGCGAACATCAAGCTGCGGCCCGATGGCACGGTGAAGGTGTTGGACTTCGGACTGGCCAAGGTTTTAGAAGGCGAGCGCGCTCGTCATCGAGCCTGTCGATGTCGCCGACGATCACGACGCCGGCAATGACACAAGCCGGCTTGATTCTCGGCACCGCCGCGTACATGTCGCCGGAACAGGCGAAGGGAAAGTCCGCCGACAAACGTAGCGACATCTGGGCGTTCGGCTGCGTGCTCTACGAGATGCTGACAGGTCAGCGGTTGTTCAAGGGCGACGAGGTGGGAAACGTCCTTGCGGACATCATCAAGGACGAACCGAACCTGGACCGCGTACCGGCCCGCTTACAGCCGCTCATCCAGCACTGTCTCGAGAAGGATCCGCGCAAGCGCCTGCGCGACATCGGCGACATCGGCCTGCTTCTGAACGCCCCGGGGGCAGCCCGCCCGCGTCAGACATCGTGGCTCTGGCCGGCCGTGTCCGCACTTCTGCTGGCGGCCGTGGTGGGACTGTCGTTTCTGTACGCGCGGCGGGTGCCGCCCGCCCGAGAGGCGCTGCGATTCGAAGTGTCCACGCCCGGCAACACGCCCGCGCAGATGTTCGCGCTCTCGCCGGACGGACGGCATCTGGCGTTCATCACAGGCCAGCCGTTGCAATTGTGGGTGCGGCCGATGGATGCACTCGAGTCGCGTGTGCTCCAGGACACCGAAGGGGCCTCGTTCCCGTTCTGGTCACCCGATGGTCAGCGCCTTGGATTCTTCGCGCAAGGCACGCTGAAAACGATCGCGCTGGCTGGCGGGCCGCCGCAGTCGCTCTGTGATGCGATCAACGGCCGGGGCGGTAGCTGGAGCCGCGACGGCACCATCCTCTTTGCCGCGAGCAACGTGTCTCCGATCCTGCGTATCGCGTCAACTGGTGGCAGCCCCGTTCCGGTCACAACGGTGCCTGCGGGCGTGAACGAGGGCCATCGCTACCCGTCATTTCTTCCCGATGGCCGTCACTTCCTGTTCAACGTGGGGACGACCCGGGCCGATGCTGGAGGCGTGTACGTGGGCTCACTCGACGGTGGAGAGCCCGTTCGACTGCTGCCCGACTTCACCAATGCGCTCTACGCGGCGCGTCCGGGTGGCCGCGGGCTTCTCGTGTTCCGCCGCGACCGCACGTTGACGGCGCAACGGTTCGACCCGGACGCGTCGAGACGGAAGGCGACATGTTTCCGGTGGCGGAGGGGGTGCCCTTTGGCAACGCCGTCCTGAATACGTTCGGCGCGTTCACGGTGTCAGACAACGGCACCCTCGCGTATCAAACGGGTGGGACCACGCTCCGCCGCGAGCTCGTGTGGGTGGATCGATCCGGGAACCGCCTGGATACCGCGACGAAGCCGGCCGAGATTCAGAACCCGTATTCCGTATCGCCCGACGGGAAGATGCTCGCAATGAGGATCGCGCCTGGTTTGAGGTCAAGCGGCGATCTGTGGCTGCAGGATCTCACGCGAGGCATGTTGAGCCGTGTCACGTTCCGGGGCGCCTTGGACTCCTTCCCGATTTGGTCTCCCGATGGGACGCGCATCGTCTTTTCCAGGGCGGCTGGGGGCGGGTATCTGTATGACCTCTTTCAGAAGCTCGCGACCGGCAGCGAAAATGAGGAGTCGCTGTTTGATAGCGGCCCCTCCTTCGTGTTCGCCACGGACTGGTCGACCGACGGCCGCTTCATTGCGTACACGGCGCAGGTGGCGCAAACATCGTTCGATCTCTGGATCCTGCCGCTGATCGGTGAACGCAAGCCCTCTGTCTACCTGCAGACTCCGTTCAACGAACGGGATGGCCAGTTCCTTCCCAATGCGGGAGACGGACAGCGGTGGATGGCGTTTCAATCAAATGAATCGGGCCGGGATCAGATCTATATCCAGGCCGTCCCAGCCTCCGGCGCGAAAATACCAGATCTCGACGGAGGGCGGCACCATTCCGCGCTGGCGGCGCGACGGCCGCGAGCTCTATTACATCTCGGCCGATCAGCGGCTCGTCGCCGTCCCGATTTCTGCCGACTCCGGGCTTCAAGTCGGCAAGCCGCAGCCGCTGTTTGCCAACGCGGGGATGAATTCGTTCGTGCCGTCGAAAAGCGGTGACCGCTTCCTGATCAACGTCCCGGCGTCCGGAGAACAGGCCGGCACTCCGCCCATCATCGTCGTTACGGACTGGACCGCGACGATTGCTCGATAGCGAGACGATCTCGCCTGGAACGTTACTTCGCCCGGGCGGAACGCGACTTGACCCGCGGTGGGTCGCACGCAAGGTGCCGAGGGGACGGACGCCAAATCTTCTACCGATCCCCGGATGGCACTCTTGCTTCCGCCACTCCTTCCTTCGGCCTTCGCCCAGACCGGGTACCACGAATCGGCTGACGGTCAGCGTTTCCTGGCGTCTGTATCGGTTGAGACCGCCGAAGCCTCGCCAATGATTGTCGTGACCAACTGTTGCACCCTGAAATTCTCAGGGATTGCCGCCTGACGCGACCCGTTATCCCTGATCTCGCTGCTGAGTGTCACGGGGCTGGGCGCATCTAGTCCGCTGCGAGTTAGTATCGACGGCATCGGAGTCGTCGCCCCCGAGGGAAGGGTGAGTCTCAAATGCCTGCGCTGAAGAGCGGTCTTGTCTATGCCGCCGCCTGCATCTTGCTGTCAGCGGCTCGTTGGCTCCTTCTGTCGTGCCACTCGCGGCGCAGACACCTAGCTTCGAAGTCGCCTCCGTTCGGCGAAACACCTCGGGGAGCATTGTCGTCAACTCCTCGGTTAAAGGCGACCGCTACACGGGAACGAATCTGTCCGTCATGGACCTACTCGTTGCGATTCATCAGCTTCCGCGCTCACGAGTCGTCGGCGGTCCCGATTGGATCAACACCGAAAGGTTTGACATCGCCGCTAAGGCGAAAAGTGAGGTGTCTTATCCTGAGGCGTTTCAGATGCTGCGATCTCTGCTGGTTGAACGATTCGGTCTCCGTAGTCCACAACGAACTTCG
Source organism: uncultured Acidobacteriota bacterium (assembly GCA_963772955.1). Classification (GTDB taxonomy): domain Bacteria; phylum Acidobacteriota; class Vicinamibacteria; order Vicinamibacterales; family UBA2999; genus Gp6-AA40. The sequence continues at coordinate 387,814 of CAVYZF010000007.1, forward strand.
AGATGGCGACGTCTACGACCTGTCACTCGCTCGCGATGATGGCACGTTGGGGCCGATGCTTCGGGTCTCGGCCTATGACTGTGACGAACAACGCAAGAGAATCGCGTTAGGTTCTGCCGCATCGACTGATGCTGCCGACTGGCCGTGTCCTTTCTCCAACTACCCCGGCAACTTCATCGCCACATCGATCACGATGGCAGGAGTCGCGGCCATGCTCAACATCTACACCGGTTCACGACCCATCCGGGATCGAACTGGACTGACGAGCCTCTGATGACCTTGAGTTGAGGTGGACCCCGGATCAGCCCTTGCGGCCTCTACCCCCAAACGCACCAGACGAAGTGGTGCGCGCGCGAGAATCCATTGATTGGAACGGACCGACCTTATTCCACAGCTCTTCAGGAACAGTTGGGCCTCAAGCTCGAATCGCGGCGGGACAAAGTATCCATGTACTTGTCATCGACCGCATCGACCGGCCAAAACCGGATTGAGTTCCTTCCACCGAGCCACGACGCGCAAGCAAGTGGAGTTGGTGTCGCCGTCTCCTGCGCTGAGGTTCCCATCCTTCTGCTAACTACCTCCCTGCGCCGTGTGGTGCAGAATACATGGCCGTATGGGGCGCACGAATCCCCGGCCATGAACTCGACTCGCTACCTCAACTGAAAATAACTATTCGACA
>CAVYZF010000008.1:0-555293 GCA_963772955.1 uncultured Acidobacteriota bacterium
GATCCGACGGATTGAACATCGGCAACCCGCCTGGCGGTAACCAGCCGCCGGCGTATGTGGCCGACGTCGGCAACGCGGAAGAAGTGACCTTCTCGACCTCCGGCGGGCTTGGCGAGTCGGAGACGGGCGGCCTCACGATGAACGTCGTGCCGAAGACCGGTGGCAATCGCATCTCCGGATCGGCGTTCTTCAGCGGCACCACTGACAGTCTGCAGTCGAAGAAGGCGTCGTTCGGGCTCGTGCCGACACCGTACGATTACATCTACGACCTCAATGGCGCCGTCGGCGGTCCCATCACGCAGGACAAGATCTGGTACTTCGTGAATGCCCGCACGCAGGGCAGCAAACGCCCCAACGCGAACCAGTTCTTCAACCTGAACGCAGGTGATGCGACGAAGTGGCTCTACGCGCGCGGCGATCCAGGGTTCTCCGAGCGCACGTGGGAGAACGTCAGCGGCCGTGTCACGTGGCAGATCAATCCGAAGAACAAGCTCAGTGGCTTCTGGGACGAGCAGGCGACCTGCCGCAGTTGTGAAGGGCAGACGTCCGGTATCACCGATCCGGCACGCGTCTCTCCTGAGGCTGGCAGCGTCGGTGCGACGAAGCCGCTGCGCGTGATGCAGGCGAGCTGGTCGTCACCGATGACGAGCCGGCTGCTGCTCGATGCCGGCTTCGGCGGTGTGTACTACGGGTGGGGCAGCTTCGAGCGCGACCCGAACCCGACGCGTGGCTTGACGCGGGTCACCGAGCAGTGCGCGGCCGGGTGCGCCAACAACGGCGGCATTGCGGGCCTCGTCTACCGCTCGCAGGACTTCAACGTCAACAACACCGGGTCATTCAGCTGGAAGGCGAACGTCTCGTACGTGACCGGATCGCACAGCATGAAGGTTGGCTATCAGGGTACGTGGATGACGGACAACCGCACCTGGATGACCAACGACACGGAGTTGAGCTACCGCGTCAGCAACGGCATTCCCAATCAGCTTCAGATGTCGCTCTCGCCGTATCAGAACGACGGGCGCGCGGGCTGGCACGCCGGCTTCATCCAGGAGCAGTGGAGTCACGGCAAGCTCACGCTGCAGGGTGCGCTGCGATTCGACCTCGCATCCAGCTGGTTCCCGGAGCAGACGCTCGGTCCGTCGAAGTACTTCCCGACGCAGATCGTCTTCCCGGCGACAAAGGGCGTGGACAGCTACAAGGACTTCACGCCGCGCTTGGGTCTGGCCTATGACGTCTTCGGGAACGGCAGGACGGCGCTCAAGGCGAACTTCGGCAAGTACCTCGAAGGCGTCGGCGTCTCGACGAACTACGCCAACTCCAACCCGACGCTCCGCATCCCGACGTCAACCGGTGCCTTCGGCGTGCAGGGCGTCACCCGCACGTGGATCGACGCCGATAGCGACTTCGTCCCGGATTGCGACCTCAATAACCTCGGGAACCAGGACCTGCGTCCGACGGGTGGCGATCTGTGCGGGCCTGTCTCCAACTCGCGCTGGGGTCAGAACGTCCTCACGAATAACTACGACCCGAATCTCCTCAAGGGTTGGGGCGTTCGGCCGTCGGATTGGGACTTCGGCATCTCGGTGCAGCAACAGCTTATGCGCCGGATGTCGGTGGAGGTGGCGTATCACCGCCGCTCGTTCGCCGGCTTCACGGTGCAGGACAACACGCTCGTTGCCAACAACGAGTACGACGCGTTCACCGTGACCGCGCCGAACGATCCCGCACTGCCTGGTGGCGGCGGCAACGTCGTGTCGGGTCTCTACGACGTGACGCCAACCAAGTTCGGTCAGATTCTCAACAACGTGACAGACTCGAAGACGCTCGGCGATGCCTCGCAGGTCTTCAACGGCGTGGACGTGACGCTCAACCTGCGCCAGGGCGGCCTGACGCTTCAGGGCGGCACCAGCACCGGCCAGACGACGTCGAACTTCTGCGACGTACGCAACAACCTGCCCGAACTGAACCTCGCCATCGGCGCCGGACTGCAGACGTCGAACATCAACTTCGGCAGCCCGTACTGCAACGTGTCGAGTGGATTCCTCACGCAGTTCCGGGGACTCGCCTCGTACGTCATCCCGAAGATCGACGCGCAGATCAGCGCGATCTTCCAGAGCAAGCCGGGTCCGGCGATCGTGGCGAACTGGGCGGTGCCAACTGCGGTCGTCGCGCAGTCGCTCGGCCGGCCGCTCGCTGGCGGCGCACCGAACATCACGGTCAATCTGATCGAGCCCGGTACGGTCTACGGCAACCGCGTCAATCAGCTCGACCTGCGGCTCGCCAAGAACCTGCGGTTCGGTGGCAAGCGGACGATGCTGAGCGTGGATCTGTACAACGCGCTCAACACCGGCGCGATCCTGACCTACAACGCCACCTACGCGCCGCCGACGGCGACGACGCCAAGTGTCTTCCAGCAGCCGCTGACCGTCGCGACACCGTTGATGGTGCGCTTCACGGCGGAGTACAGCTTCTAATCAGTCTCGGGCTCCCTCTCGCAATTTGAGGGAGCCCGGCTTTCGTCCTCAGTCGTCGGTCTTCAGTCCTCAGTCTTCGAACCCGCTCGTATAATCCACACGAGTTGGCTCTTACACCCGGCACGCGGCTCGGACCCTATGAGATCGTGGTCCTGCTCGGCGCAGGTGGGATGGGCGAAGTCTACCGCGCCCGCGATTCGCGCCTCGATCGCGACGTCGCCATCAAAGTTCTTCCCGCGCCAGTGGCCAATGACGCGGATCGCCTCCGCCGATTCGAACATGAAGCGCGGGCGATCGCGTCGCTGAACCATCCGCACATCTGCCAGCTGTACGACATCGGGCCGGGCTATCTCGTGCTCGAGTACATCGACGGCGAGCCACTGCGCGGTCCAGTCGCAGCACCAGAAGCGGTCCGCCAGGCGATCCAGATCGCGCGCGCGCTGGAGGCGGCTCACGATCGCGGCATACTGCACCGCGACCTGAAGCCCGCCAACGTCTTGATCACGCGCGATGGGACGGTCAAGCTCCTCGATTTCGGCCTGGCCAAACTGCTGCAACCGACACAGGACGACCCGGACGATCTCACGCGCACCGTTGCCAATACCATCGCTGGCGCCGTGCTGGGTTCGCCCGGCTACATGTCGCCGGAACAAGCGGCGGGCCAACCACTCGACATTCGATCCGACGTCTTCAGCTTCGGTATCGTCTTGCACGAACTGCTGTCCGGCGTTCGCGCATCCAGCGACGGCGACGCGTTCCGATCGGGTCAGGCCCCGCCCGCGCTCGCGCGGATCGTCCGGAGATGCCTGGCCGCCAGTCCACGGGAACGCTTTCAGACCATGGCGGAAGTGAGGGCCGTCCTGGAACACGCAGCGACCGAGCTGACGTCTGCGCCGAGCGGCCACCGACCGTCGATTGCCGTGCTGCCATTCGCGAATATGAGCGCAGACAAGGAGAACGAATACTTCGGTGACGGGCTCGCTGAAGAAGTGATCAACGCGCTGGCGCAGATGAAGGGACTGCAGGTGGCAGGCCGGACGTCATCGTTCCTGTTTCGCGGAAAGGACGTCGAGCTTGCGGAAGTCGGTAGGCGGCTGAACGTCGAGCACCTGCTCGAAGGGAGCGTGCGCAGGGCCGGCAACCGGGTCAGAGTGACGGCGCAGCTCATCAAGGTGGCCGACGGCTTTCATGTCTGGTCCGAGCGCTACGACCGCGAGTTGACCGACATCTTCGCGATCCAAGACGAGATAACGCAGGCTATCACCTCTGCGTTGCGAATCAGACTGACGGCGGACTCTTCGACGCCGCGCCGTCACCAGCCGAACCTCCGAGCGTATGAGGCCTACCTCAAGGCTCGAGACTTCTGGTACACGTCGATGCCGGGCGCGTTCGCGCAGACCAAAGCTCTGCTCGAGCAGGCCATCGCGCTCGATGCGCAGTTCGCACTTCCGTACAGCTTGTTGGGCGGCTGCTACACGATGCTGGCGAACTCGGGTTACACGCCGGCGCATGAAGTGATGCCGCTGGCGCGTGCGGCCGAGGAAGAAGCGTTGCGCGTCGATCCGGCGTTACCCGAGGCGCATGCGTTGCTTGGTGTGTGCGCGGGTGGCTTCGGGCACGACTGGATCGGCGCGGAACGCGAGTGGCGGCTTGCGATGGCACGCGAGCCGATTTCCCACGACGTGCGACTCTGGTATGGCAATCACTATCTGTTGCCGATCGGCCGCGTCGCGGAAGCCGTCGAGACCATGGCGAGAGCGCTGGAGGAGGATCCGCTGAACCTCGTGTATCGCCATCATTATGCACGCGGGCTTCGACACCTCGGGCGACTCGACGAGGCGGAGGCAGAGCTCCGAGGTGTCTTGGACGTCGACAACAACTTCCCGTCGGCATTGGAGACGCTCGGGGCCGTGTGCGCGCAGCAGGGAAATTCGGAGGAGGCGCTCGCGCTCACGGAGCGGGCGCATGTGGTGACGCCGTGGTCGTACACCGTCATGGGACAACTGGCGGCGCTGCGGGAACGCGCCGGCGACCGGACGCGCGCGGACGCGCTCCTGCGAACGCTTGGAACAGGTGAGGCGTACGGAGCGTCGACCGGAATCGCCATCTTTCACGCGATGCGCGGTGACGCTGAGCAGTCGGCGGAGTGGGCCGCTCGAGGGATCGCCCAGCGATTCCTGCCACTCGTCTACATGGTCGCGCCGCTGCTCAAATCACAACGCCAGTGGCCGGCGCTGGCGCGACTGTTGAACCTACCGGCGTCTGGCGCTATCGCTTCGGCTTGATCTGGCCGGCAAACGACTGCGCGACGATCTTCCCGTCACGCACGACGTGCGTGTCGGTCGCCCTCTCGTACACGTTGTCAGCTGTTTCGGCGGACCACAATGCGTACGCGAAGTCGCCGTCGATCGATTGAAGCAGCATCGAGAACGTGGTGCCGGGTTGTCCAAATTCCGTGATCAACGTGCGGAAGAATTCCCGAATCGGATCGTGATCCTTCAGCGGTCCATTGGGCGTAAAGAGGACCGCGTCTGCTGAGTAGTCCGAGACGAGGCCGTCAAGATTTCCCTCGAAGAAGCACTTCACGTGCCGACGCAGAACTTCCTCAGTCGTTGATGCCATGGTCCCTTTTATTGTCTGACATGGTATGCAGTTGCGCGGCGCGGCGGAAGTGCCTTTGCGACATAGTCCAGGGGTTCGACATAGTCCAGGCGCCGATTGGCCCGCGTCGGCGGGGGTCTCGGAAAAGCTGGGATCCTTCGTGGTTCATTTCAAGCTGTCGGCAGTCGAGCGTAGATAGATCCCGCGCACTGTGTCGATCGTGTCCGCGTCTGCCGCTGACTTGTCCTTCCTGTAGCTCTTCACCCTTGCGAAACGCAACGCCAGCCCTCCCGGGTACTGCGAGCTCGCCTGCACCTCGTTGAACGCGATCTCGACGACGACCTCCGGCCGCACGAACACGGTGTGGCGGTCGTGGCTGATCTCGCGCCATCGGCGCCGGACTGCAGACGTCGACCACAGGGCGGTACGGATCCAGTCACAGACCTGCTCAAACGTCCATGGCCGAACGGCGCGTAAGAGAGCGACGTCAGCGCGACGTTGTTCGGTGGCGTGTACGGTTTTTAAGCGTCAGGCCGAGCCGATCCAGTTCCGTCCACACCGTGCTCAGCGCCGCCGGCGTGGGCAACTGCTCCCGGAGCTCGGCCAACGTCGCATCGGGCTGCGCCGTCACCAGCGCCTGGAGTCGGTCTTCCTGGCAGGCCAAAACGCGTGAGCGAAACTTCGTTTGTTTCCGCGGGGCCATCGATCCCGTCTCACGCTCGCGCTGCGCCAAGCGGTGAACCCACGCGCGGCTCACGCCGAATGTCGCCGCGACGTCGTCCGCATCACCGCTCGCTTCCCACGCCTTGAACACGCGCGCTCGCAAATCCATTGAATACGGCGCCGCCATCCTCACCTCCCGGCGGCACAAGTACCACGACTGCCGTACCACGTACAAGCTGAAAACGCTCTAACTGCGCAGTGTAGAGGGGCCTCTGATGAAACGCCACCGCCGTCGTCAACCGCCCAAGCCACGCATCTCGCCATCCGTGCTGGACCGCATCAACCCGCATGCCGCGAGGATCGATTGCGGATCGGCGGAGCACTTCGTCGCCGTACCGTCTGATCGGGACGCGACGCCGTTCCGGTGCTTTCAGACCTTCACCACCGACCTCCATCGGCTGGCGGACTGGCGCGCCGCGTGCCGCGTCACGAGCGTGGCGATAGAAGCCACGGGCGTCTACTGGATTCCGGTGTTCGAGATCCTTGAGGCGCGCGGATTCACCGTCCTCCTGGTGAATGCCCGGCACGTGAAGAACGTGCCCGGACGGAAGAGCGATGTCTCGGTTTGCGAGTGGCTGCGGGACCTGCACATGGTGGGGCTCTTGCGCGGAAGCTTCCCTCCCGCAGACACCATGGTCGCGCTCCGCGCGTACTTGCGTCACCGAGCCTCGCTCGTGGAGAGCGCCGGTACGCACGTGCAGCGCATGCAGAAAGCGCTCGTGCAGATGAACGTCCAATTGCCGCTCGTCGTCAGCGACATCACCGGCGTCACGGGCTTGCGAATCCTGCGTGACATTATCGCGGGGCGGACCGACAGCGATTGGTCGGCTGAAGCCGAACTCTACTCTCTACTGTAACGACTCCGGCGCCACCAAGCAGCCTTCGACGTCCACGAAGAGCTGGAACGGATCTCGGTTGTTCAGGCCGACGTCGATGTTCACCGTCATCGACTCACCCGGAGTCAACGCGTTGTCATCGCCCACGCTGATGGCCTGTTTGCTGCCAGCGTGTTCTCCGCCTTCGGTGGCGCTCAAGAGGGTGTTGCCATTCGTCAGCGTCACGACGTTCACCGTGACGGGCTGAAGGATACTGACCGTGTCAAGGTTGGTAAGGCGCGCAGTAATCGTGAAGCGGCCCGCGGGTGCTCCCGGGTGAAGGGTTGGTCCGGACGTCTCCGTCACGATCAGATCGACTCTGTCGTTAACGAGCTGCCGTTGGCAGGCCGGCAAAGGAATCTCGCGGGCCAAATCCGGCGGAAGCCGCGCGACGAAGCCTGTCAGGCTGTTGAGAGGAACTCGAACGGGGCCGTCCGAAGCCTCAGGAAAGTCGGCGGACAAAGTGGAGCCAGCCACATAAACATGTCCTGTGTCGTCCAGGGCCATAGCCGCTGCGCTGTCCTGGCCACTTCCTCCGGCAAAGGTGGAGCCCTGCAGGACGCTCAATTCTGCGTCGAGTCGTACCACAAATCCTTCAAAGTCGCCGGAAAAGGTGAGATCGGCCGAGCGAGGGCCAACACCGGGAAAATCTGAAGACGCCGTCCACCCGGCGACGTATACGCTACCGACGCTGTCCACGGCAAGGGCCTCGGCCCTCTCGTTACCGCCGCTCCCCCCCAAGAATGTCGCAGCGAGGAGCGTGCCCAGCGTGGCATCGAACTTCGCCACGTACCCTTCACTTCCTCCCTCGAAGACGTGGTCTGCAGATGAGTCCGTAATACCCGCTGCGGAGGAAGATTGAGCGTATCCCGCAACGTACACGTAATGTGTCCCATCAAGAGCTATGGTCTCCGCCGCGGTTGCTCCACCGTGAATGGTGGCGAAGAGGACAGACGTGAGACCAGAGTTGAGTTTCGCGACGAAAAGACAGCAGTCGTCGGATCCCGGCGCAACACCGGGGAAACCGGACGAATAAGCGAATCCCGTCACGTAGACATGCCCCGCCCCGTCTACCGCGAGTCCGAAAGCCGAACTGCCGGAACTTCCTCCCAAAAAAGTTGCTGCAAGGACAGAGGTGAGGTTGCCGTCAAGCTTGGCGACGAATGTCTCAGCCTGAACAGTTCTTGTGCTGTCGGCCGAGCTGGGACCGATGCCGGGGAAATCGTCCGAATACGTCCATCCCGCAACATAGACGGCGCCTGTCCCGTCCAGCGAAATGTCACCGGTGTTGAAGTCGAAGTCGTCGCCACCCAGGAAAGTCGCCCCGAGGAGCGTGCTCAGATTGGAGTTGAGCTTCGCGACGAACACCTCGTAACGGCCCGCGAGTACGCGGTCGGCCGACTGAGGTCCGACCCCGGGGAAATCGACGGACTGTGTGTCGCCGGCGAGGTACACGTTCCCGAGACGGTCGATGGCGAGGCTGTTCGCGCCGTCGACACTACTTCCGCCGAGGAACGTCGCGGAGAGGAGGACGGACAGGCTTGCGTCGAACCTTGCGACAAACGCCTCGGTGCCGCCCACGAACTGTCGATCGGCTGACGCAGAGCTGATGCCGGAGAAGTCAGCCGAATTTGTCTGGCCGGCTACGAATACGTCTCCCGTCGGGCCCACGGTCACGGCTCCGGCGAGATCATAGGTAGAGCCACCGACGAAGGTCGCGGACAGAAAAGGATCGATGATCGCTGGCCTCGTCTCGTCATATTTGCCGAGTTCGAAGCCGTACTCGCGCCCCCGTACCACGTAGCGCACAGCCACAGGCTGCCGACCGTTCGATTCCTGGTAGGCCACGGGCTTCGAGAACCTCACAGCGCCGAGGCTGGTCTCAATCTCGAGCTCACCGGTCTCCCTCACCTTCAACCGTTCGCCGCCCTTCACTCGCATCCTGATTCGCTCGGGCCGTGCTCCGGGGCTCACGTAGAAGAGCTTCTCTGCCGCAGGCCCGTTCGCCCTGAGCTCAACGTCGATCCCCTCATACACTTCCCCCAGGCTCACGACGTCATACGCGGGAGCGGCGCGTACCCACTTCGACGGATCATTCCCCCTGAAGTAGTTGGCCGTCGTCACCACCCGGCGTTCGCCTTTGACATCCTTGACCCTTTCACCGGCGAACTCTTCCCTCAGCACGATCTCGCGCCTTGTGCCATGGCGATCCGGTCGGGCAAGTGCGTACGCGATCGCGCCGTTGCGTTCAACGAACACGTTGCCGGTGTCCGTTGTCGCCTCGAAGGCGACACGCGGATCGGATTGACCCTGATTGGCGACGAATGGAATTCGGAGCGCGCCGCTGCCACGGGCGACCTCGGCGGGCTTCTTGTCCATGTGCCGAGTGGCGCCTCGATCAGATTGTGGAGCGAGGTGCCAGCCGAAGGTGCGCTGCTCGCCGTACAGAACTGACTGCGCAGCGGGCCGTGCGATCGCGGTGAGAGCCAGCCCAAGCGCCAAGGAGAGTGTCGCGGCTGCGGCCCTCCCGACACTCAGCTCGTTCAGGAAGCTCCGTCTCTGGGATACCACGCGCGGACGAGTTCTCTGCGTGCTCATGGTCATCTCCCTTCCCGTGTTCCATCACGACGGATGCCTGACTCGCAGCGCGAGCCTTCTCAGATCTGCCACACCACCGTTCAAATCCGCCGCACCTCATGTCGCAATGCAACTCCAGCACTGGCGGGATGATAGCGCACCGGGCTGGGCTACACGATCCGCCCGTTGGTTAGCTGCGGCCGGCTGCAGCGTACGTCATCACGCCGAGGGTTGTTCTTTGAGCGTAACCGTCAGGCCGTTCCCTAACGCGACTGCGGACATGGCGGGCGCGAACAGCTGCGAGTCCTTGCAGCTAATCGCGTCTTCACGAGCGCAATGCCTGACGGTTACTAACGAGCAGTCGCTAGTGTTGGCCTATTCAAGATGGCGACGAGAGCGTTGAGGGCGGGCTATCTAAGATGACTTCTGATTGAGGAGTCTTCGCAATCTTCGTGACCTTCGTGGTTCATTTCAAGCTGTCGGCAATCGATCGTAGATAGATCTCACGAACAGCCTCGATCGTGTCCGCGTCTGCCGCTGACTTGTCCTTCCTGTAGCTCTTCACCCTTGCGAAACGCAACGCCAGCCCTCCCGGATACTGCGAGCTCGCCTGCACCTCGTTGAACGCGATTTCGACGACGACCTCCGGCCGCACGAACACGGTGTGGCGGTCGTGGCTGATCTCGAGCGAACGCAGCTTGTCGGTCTGCCACGCGAGCATCTCGTCGGTCAGCCCCTTGAACGTCTTCCCGAGCATGACAAAGCCGCCGTGCTCGGGATCGCGCGCGCCGAGGTGAAGGTTGCTCAGGAACCCTGTGCGGCGGCCGTGTCCCCACTCCGCGGCAAGGATCACGAGATCGAGCGTGCGCGCGCGCTTCACCTTGAGCCACTGCTGTCCACGCCGGCCGGCGGCGTAGCCGGTGCCAAGCGCTTTCACCATCACGCCTTCGTGCCCGCGCCGGAGCGTGTCGGCGAGGAACTGTTGCGCGCCTTCGGGTGTCGGGCGCACGACGATTGGCACGACCATCGATGGAGCGATGAGGCCGAGTCGCGCGACCCGCGCCTCTTGTGGCGCGTCAACCAGTAACTCGCCATCTGCGTACAACAGATCGAAGAAGAACGGCGTCAGCGGGATGTCCGCGCGCATCTTCTCGATCTCCAGCTTCCGTCCAAACCGCTGCATCGTCACCTGGAATGGATGCGGTGCGCCGTCGGGTCGCAGCGCGATCACTTCGCCATCGAGGATGGCCTCACGTGAAGCGAGCTGCCCGGCCGCGGCTACGACTTCAGGCACCGCTGGTGTGACGTCGCGCAGGTTGCGCGTGAATACGCGGACGTTATCGCCGCTCTTGTGAACCTGAATGCGGGCGCCGTCAAGCTTCCACTCGAGCGACACGTCGGCGCCAAGCTGGCGGAGCGCCTCGTCCACGTCATCGGCCGGTTGCGCCAGCATCGGTTGAACTGGTTGAAAGAGCTCGATGCCGAAACCGGTCAGTCCCGGTTCTCCGGCGACGAGTGCCGCCCTGGCAACAGGCGCCAGCGTGCCGGCCATCATCACCGCCCGCCGCACCGTGGCCGCGCTGGTGTTGGTTGCCGTGGCGACGGCATCGACGAGGATGGCTTCGAGCGCCCCTTGCCGCAACTCGCCCGTCAGCAGGCGAACGATGAAGTCCTGTTCTGCGCGTGTGGCTTGCCGCAGGAGATCGCGGAGCCGCTCGTTGCGCACGCTGGCGGAGCCGGCACCCTTGAGCCCTTTCAGTTGGGTGAACGCTGCGTCGATTTCAATGAGAGACAGGCGTGGCGTGTCGCTCGCGGGAAGATCTCGTGATGCCCACAGCGTTGCGTGCCCGATCCCGATGCGGCCCTGGCGCGGTTCGCCAGACAACATACCGATGGCGATCTCGATCTCGTCGGGCGCGAGTTGCCGCAGGAGGTCAGCGAGCAGGCCGATCTTCGCGAGCCTGCCGCTAGCCTGAGCTACCGAGATGCTGGTTTGGACCAGCTGTGCCAAAAGCATGAGTGTGAAGCGTTGGATGTGACCCAGGGCGTTCGATGATCACGACACACCAAGGCACGGAGGCACTGAGAATTTGTTTTCTCTGTGTCTCGGTGCCTCTGTGTGTCGGATTCAGTGCCTATTTCTTGATCGTACCCGTCACGCCTTCCGGTGAGCAGTTGAATGGCTCGATCTTCAGGGCCGACGGCGCGTACTCGTTCCTCGACCGCGGGAATGGCTGCTTGAAGAATTCTGGATCGCTCAGGTCGATTTCGACGACGAGGCGTTGACGCGCGGCGTCGAGAGACAGCCGCTCGACTGACGTCAGCGCGGCCGAATGCAGCAGGCCTTTCGTCGGCTGCCCCGGCTGCTCGACGTACTGGTTGAGCACGCCGGCCGAATAGTTCGCAGTGTCGATGACGAGCGTCTCGCCTTCCATGTGACCGATCGAGTGACCGAGCGAACTGCGCGGTCCATTTTTCGGATGCTCTTTCATGTTCATGTGGATGACGCGCTTCACGTCCATCCACTCGTGATGGAGCACGATATCGTTGCCGCTGCGCACGACCTCGAGCGGAGTGCCGGGCGCGCCCCAGACGCGGCGGATCGCGACCGGATCGCAGCGGAACGTCGGATCGTCTTTGAAGGGGTCGTATGCCGCCACGGCCTTTTCACCAGCCGGCGTCAGGAATTGAATCATCGGCTGCGGGCCGCTGGTGCTCCGGTTCGGTATCGGCGCGAGCAGCCAGGTGCCGAACATGTCCTTGCGCTCGGGGAGCGGCGGTGCCGCGGTAGGCCCGGCGGCCGCTGCGCCCCTCGGCCCGTTGACGTTCAGCGTGCGGCCGTCCGCGAACTCGACGTTGTCGAAGAAGCACATGTAGGCGCTGTGACGCGACAGCGATCCCGTCACGCGGACCTTCGTGCCCACCTTCAGCATCTCGGGCTTGATCCCGTTGCGCGACAACTGCGTGACGCCGTGCGATTCGCAGACGTACTCGCGTGTCCGGCCGTTCTCGTCGGTCGCGGAGATGTGAAGGTAGCTGTGTGGATTACGCGCTTCGAACTCGGTGATCGTGCCGGAGATGTTCGCTGGCTTGCTGGAGTCGAAGTGCGGCGCGAAACTGTGGTGGGCGAAGGCGTGCGGGACGACGAACAGAGCGCCGAGAGCGATGGCGATTCCGGACGCGTAACTGGCGCGCATGCACCCTCCTGGCAAAAGTGTGAAGGGTCTGACCCCTTCCGTTTTTTCGCAGCCGCCGAGAGTATAGCGAAATGTCAGCGCGCCCGGAGCTGCTTGAGGGTCGCCAGGACGGCCTGGCGCAGCGATCCGGTCGAGCCGTCCCGGGCCATTTCCTTGTCGAGTGCCTGCAACTCTGTGGTCGCTTCGTTCGTGCGGCCGGCTTTCGCGTTGAGGAGCGCCGTGTAGTAGCGGATGGCCCACAGGCGCGACTCCTCCTTCGCCGCGTACTCATCGAACGCCCAGTGCAAGGTGCTGATGTGATCGTCGGGTGCCACGGCAGCGAGCAACGCGTCGCGTTCCTGTTCGCGCGCGGCCGGGGTCGCAAAGTAGTAGGGTCCCCACAGCGCCTGTGCCTGCCTCATGTTGACGCGCTCGCCCGCTCGCCGCATCGCGTCGGCCAGGCGCACACGCTCGGCGTCTGCGGCCGGATTGCTCGCATTGCTGTAGGCGGCCCATTGCAGCGTTCGAACGGCATCGAGCGCGCGCCCGGCTTTCACCGCTGTATCAAAGAGCCTCACCGCGGCGGCGACATCGTCGTGATCCTGAAAGAGCCGCCAGTGCGCCAGCATCGCGTTGGCGTAGGGGTTCCCCGCATCGATCGACAGGGCTTCTCGATAGGTCTCGCCGGGGTTCAATCGACGATCGCCGTCCCGCCACAAGAGGAACGTCGCCCACCCCTGATGCGCGAGCAGATCGGCCCGACGCGGGCCCATGGCAGAGGGAAGAGCGGCGTCCACCACCGCGAGTGCCGGCTTGATCGCCTCTCCGAACGACGTCTTGTCGTTCTCGACGCGGACGTTGCGAATCCATTCCATCGCGACGTCCTCTTGTGCTTCTCGAATCGTGGCCGAAGACGGTGCGAGTTCACGCGCCTTCGCCAGCGTCACCAGCGCCTCGTCGTACTGATTGCGCCGGCGCTGAGCCTCCGCCGTGGCCGCGAGTCCTTCGGCAGCACCGCGCGTCCTCGGGCCTGGTCGTTCCTGTCGTCGAGGCTTCGACCGTGTTCGTCGCGCTCGTTCCACCGGTCGATGGGCCCACAACTTTCTGCCCGGGCGTGCGCATCGCGAAATAGCCGGTGAGCCCGACTGCAAGAAGGCCAACGACTGCCGCCGGCCACCATCGCTTCACCACCGACCACGGTGAGGCCGTCCGGAGTCCGAGCATCTTCTCGAGGTGATCGCACAGCCGATTCGCGTCGTCGTGGAACTCCGCGTGATCGAGTGTGACTGCCTGGCGCGTCGTGAGCGATGCCATCGACGGCGGAAGCTCCTGAGGCCGTGGCATTGCCGCGCTCTGCACCAGCACAGGGACGACCGGAATGCCTCGACTGAGCGATTCCTCGACTTCGAGGCGCACGAAGTCTGTCGCGTTGTCGAGCCTGCGCGCGCCGGCACTGTCGCGGGCTGATGTCCATCGCTGCCCGATCACGACGAGTACCGGCGGCTGTCTCGCGCAGCGATGACTGCAGGACGCGGACGAAGTCCGTGCCCGGATCGATCGTGTCGATGTCCAGGAACACCTGTCCTCTGCCGAAGCGCCGGTTCATGTGATCGGCGAGACGGCCGGCCTCGCCGGAGGCATCCTCTCTCCTGTAGCTGATGAAGATCCGTGGTGGCATCGACAAAGTCAAAAGGCAAAAGGCAAAAGGCAAAGGTCAGCTCGCCTGCGCAGCGCGATAGGCAAGTATATTGTTGCTTTTACCTTTGACCTTTCACCTTTGACCCTTGTCCTTTGCCATAGGAGCGCCGCATGGCCGTTCTTCGCGACGACCCGTACTCGTCACTCAACTTCTTCGTCACCATTCAGAATGTCCTCGACGACGGCCGGAGCGTACGAGCCTCGTTCGCCGAGGTATCCGGACTCGATGTCGAGGTCACCCCGATTGAGTATCGCAATGGGTCCGAGGACATCACCGTCAGGAAGATTCCGGGTCTGAAGAAGTTCCCCAACATCGTGCTCAAGCGCGGCATCACGGGCGACCTCACGCTGTGGCGCTGGATCAAGACAGTGCTCGATGGCCAGGTGCAGCGAGCCGACGGGACGATCGTTCTGCTCGACGACAGTCGTCAGGACGTGATGCGGTGGAACTTTCGCCGCGGTTGGCCGTGCAAGCTCACCGGCCCGGCATTGAAGGCCAAGGGCAACGAGATCGCGATCGAGACGCTCGAGATCTGCCATGAAGGCCTCGAAATCGAGTAAACCCGCCGCGCGGAAGCGTCTTCCGGCAAAGTCCGAAGACCTGTCGCCAGCCGGCGAGCGATCCGCCGAGGTCGTCCTTGACGTCGAGGTTGAGAACGATCGCGTGCACCTTGTGCTCGCCAATTGCGGTGATGCGGTTGCGACCGATGTCGAGGTGAAGTTTTCGCGCGCTCTCGTGGGGCTTGGCGGATCGATCCGCATCTCCAGCCTGCCGATCTTTGCGAAGCTGGGGGTGCTTCGCCCTGGGCGAGCGGTGCGGATCTTCTGGGATGCTGCGCCATCGCTGCTCGCGCAGAAGGGTGAGACCGCGCCGTTTGTCGCGACGGTGTCGTGGAGCGAACGCTCAGGTTCACGCCAGCAGGTCGACTATCACCACGACCTGTCGATCTACAAACAACTGCCCCACGATTCCTGACCGCGGACGGAACCAGGCCGGGGCAAAGGCCGTCTCTGACACAGATGATTCAGGATCTCCGCTACGCGCTTCGCGGTATCCGTCGTTCGCCGCTCTTCACTGCGAGCGTGGCTGCAACGATCGGATTGGGCCTTGGCGTTCTGTGCTCGGCGTTCACGATTCTCAACGCCTACATGTTCGCCTCCATCGACCTGCCCAACGCGCAGGCTCTGTACAAATTGAGCTGGGACACGCGCGTCTACCAGGAATCGCGACTTCACGCTCGCCGACTTCGAGGCTGCCCGACACAGTGATTCGTCAGGTTTCGATTTGTCCGCCGGGCTCGGGGCGGCGGTCATGCAGGACGGCGTTCAGTTGCCCGGCTTGCTGGTCACCGGTAACTACTTCCAGGTCCTGGGCGCACGTCCCGTCATCGGTCGCACGTTGTTGTCCAGCGATGCGATCGCGCCCGGCAGCAATGCCGTCGCCGTGCTGTCGGAGTACGCGTGGCGGTCACGTTTCGGCGCCGATCCCACCATCGTAGGGAAGCGGATTTCACTGGGACGTCAGTCGTTCGAAGTTGTCGGAGTCATCCGTCGCGGAATGGTCCTGCCGGGCCAACAGAGCGTGGGTTTCTGGGCGCCGCTGACGATGGCGCGAGCGTTCGAGGTTGCCGACCCCTGGACCGATTCGACTGTCTCGCTCTCTGTCATCGGCCGTCTGCGAGATGGCGTCACGGTCTCGCAGGCGGGAGCCTGGTTCGATGTCTGGCTTCGACAGCGATTCCCGCCTGGATCCGAGTTCGAACCAGTGACGAGCCACGTCGATTCGCGCTCCAGGCTCATTCCGTTGACCAGGGGAACGTTGACGATGCTCGCGGTGATCCTGTCGGCGTTTGGCCTCGTGTTGCTTGTCGCGTGCGCAAACGTGACCAACCTGATGCTGGCACGCGGCTTCAGCCGCCAACGGGAGATCGCCGTGCGGCTTTCGCTTGGCGCGAGCCGCTGGCGCGTCGTACGGCAACTCATGGTCGAGAGCCTGATGCTCGCCGTACCGGCTGCTGCAGTCGGGCTCGCACTCACCATCGCGACTGCGCGGATCTTTCCTGCGCTCATCCTCGCGACGTTTCCAGCTGGCATCGCGCCAGTGGAGACGGTGCTGGTGCCGCTCGACCCGGATTGGCGCGTGCTCTCCGTGCTGTTCGTTGCGGCCGTCGTCTCTGCGGTCATCGTGAGCCTGGCGCCTGCGGTGCGGGTCACGCGCGCGAATCTCGTGCGCGCCGCGAGAGGTGAAGCCGCCCTGGATATTCAGCGATCGCGTTTGCGGACGGGACTGGTCGCGACGCAGATCGGCGCATGCGTGATGTTCCTCATCTGCGCCATCGGCCTGATCGACGAGTCGAGGCGACTGGCCAGCCCCGATCGCGACTTGAGCTACGAGCGAGTGGCGGAGGTCCGCATTGCGCCGCGTCTGCGCGTGGAACTTGCCGAGCGTCTCGCGTCCGATCCGTTGATCGAGCGTGTCGCCGCCGCCTGGCAGCCGTCGCTTGCCGGCGTGCTGCGACGGGTGGGCGTCGTGCCGTCGCAGACGCGGATCGAGCAGACGGCGGGGTTCATGTCCGTGTCGCCGGAGTATTTTCCGGCGCTCGACATTCAGGTCGTGCAAGGCAGGGCTTTTACGTCCCGCGAAGCCGACGAGGGCGCCGCGGTGGCGTTGGTCAGTGCGGCGACCGCGCAGGCGTTCTGGCCCGGCCTCGATCCGATCGGCCAGACGCTCGAGATACGTCGGCTCGATGCGCGATCGCAAGGGGTGCCCGCTCACACCAGCGTGCGCATCATCGGCGTCACTGAGGATGTCGCGAGCGACAGGTTATTCAATGACGTCAACACCATGTCTATCTACTTCGCGACGAGCGTGCGATCGCCGCTGGAGATGTCGCTGCTCGTGCGGAGTCGCGCCGATGTCGCCGACGTGAAGAACTGCCGTGACGAACGCGGTCAACGTACTCGATCCCGATGCGCCTTTTCGAATCATGCCGATGCGGGATCTGCTGGGTCTCGTGACATGGACGTTCCAGGCATTTTCGACGACTGCCTTGTTGCTGGGCGTGATCGGTCTGCTGCTCGCGTTCTCCGGCACGTATGCCGTCGTTGCGTTTCTCGTGGCTCAGCGAACGCCCGAGTTCGGCATTCGCATGGCGCTTGGTGCGACTGTCCGCCAGATCGTGTCGGCGATGATGGGTGAAACGCTGCGGGTCGCGTTGATTGGTCTTGGCGCAGGTCTCGCTCTCGCGATGGCCGTGGTGCGTGGGTTGGGCTCACTGATCGAGACCGTCCCGCGATTTGGCCCACGTCCCTATGTCGTCGGGGTGGCGATTGTCCTTGCAGCCACGATGGTCGCGGCACTGTTGCCGGCGCTGCGGGCGTCGCGCATTGATCCGTCGAAGGCGCTAAGAGCGGAATGAACAGACGGACCTGCGGTCCGACGGGGCGGCGGTGCGAGGGTCCAGTCCGAGGACCGAGGGTCCGGTCCGGGGGTCCGTAGTGCCGTTGACCTTCGGATCTCGCACCTTCGGACTGGACCTTCGCACCATCGTCCCGTCGCCCCGCTCATCATCACGATTAGTTCGTGCCAGCCTTCCCAGTGACCGCGTTCAGATCGGCGCGCGTCGCGATGCGGCCGCCGTGTCCACCCACAATCTGATCCGGATCGATCTTCAGTCGCTGCAGGTTGTCGGCGAAGTTGGTAATCGTTGGCGTTGGTGGAGGCACCTGCGCGTTCGGAGTCGGCGGGTTGATCATGTCGGACTGGAACAACACTTTCTCAGCCGGCAGCCAGGCCACGAGTATCTGCTCGTTGTGCGGATTGCCTCGAAGCAGGTGCAGCTCGATGACGCGATTGTTCGTGCCCTTCAGTTCGGCGCGATCGGTGACCGGCTGGAATGCGGGCTTCTTGCCGGATTTCGCCAGCCGATCGGCGATCAGGTTCCGCGGCGCCGCCCACGCCTTCTCGTAGTACGCGACATTCGCCTGATGCGTGACGACCGTCGCGCCCTCGTCCACGTAGGTGCGCAGGCCACCCGAGTGATCGAAGTGGACGTGCGTGTTGACGACGAACCGGATCGGCTTGTTCGGGATCACCGTCTTCACTTCAGCGAGCACCACTTCTGACCGCGCCTCGTTCTGCGGTCCTTCGATGACGACGACGTGATCGCCCATGTCGGCGGCGAGGCTGTGATGCGATCCGCCGGTGATCCAGAAGAGACCGTCGGCCACCTTCTGCGATGTGGCCGTTACCGCCGCGGGTGCCGTGGGATTCCGCACCTGGTCAGGCACGGCGATGTCGACGAAGACATTCGGTTGAACCGCGGTGACGGTGAGGTCGAGCGTGGGGTGGCCGCCCTGCGTCTGAACGATGCGCGAGGGGAACTGAACGCCACCGAAGTCCTTGTAGCCCGAGTACGTGGTGACGACCTGCATGTCGCCCAATACATCGTTGGGGAGCAGTGCCGTGACGCGTTCCACCTGGTTCATGTTGTTGATGAACGCGACGATCGGATACCGCCCACCCACGGTCATCGTGATCTCTGCGCCGTTCGCGACGTTGCGCACACGCGCGTTCACGGCGGCCGCCTTGATGGGTCCCTGCGGTGATGCCGCCCACATCCACAACAGGCGCTCGGCGGCTGCGGCCGGTTGTGGCGCCACGCCGGGTGTCTGCGCGCCCGCGGCAGGTGGTGTTTCATTCCATGCGAACGCACCACGGACAAACTGCACCTGACGTTGCTCGCCGGCGAATGGTGCGCCGCCACCGCGCGGCTGCGGCGTCGGCATCGTCAGCACTTGCTCGAGGCGCATGCTGTTGCTGCCGTAGTCGACGTAGACCTGGTAGCTCTTGACCGGTCTGAGCGGCCACGGTTCTGTGGCCGTCGGTGGCTGGCCAAGGACGAAGGACTGTCCGGTTGCGGTGTATTGCAGTGAGCGCAGGCTTGCGGTGCCCATCGTCTTGGCCGCGGCGTCCAGTGGGGAGGACTGCGTCGAGACGCTGGCTGGGGTCAGCAGGGCACACGCAAGGACAGCGAGGATGATTCGGAACATAAATCCCTCCTGTGTTGTGTGCGAGGTCGATGCGAACCGTCTGGAGACGAGGGGAGTATAACTGCGATATCCTCCCGCCACCACGCGTCCCGTGAAGTGAGGCGCCCATGACTATCTTTCAGCGTCGTTTCGCAGCGGTCTGCTCTCCTTCTCGTCGCATCTCTGACTGCGCTCGTGCGCACCGAGCCCGCCGGAGTCACTCGATCCTTCAAGAACTGGTCGCAGTATCTGGGCGGTGCCGATTCCTCGCAGTACTCCTCGCTCGACCAGATCAACAAGTCGACCGTGTCGCGGCTCGAGGTCGCGTGGCGGTACGCGAGCGGGGATTCACGGAGCTACCGCTTCAACCCGATCGTTGTCGACGGCACGATGTTCGTGCTGGCGAAGAACAACTCGATCGTGGCGCTCGACGCCGTGACCGGACAGGAGAAGTGGGCGCATCCCAATGACGGTGCAGTCGGCGATCGCGGGGTGAACTACTGGGAGAGCAGCGATCGCTCCGATCGCCGGTTGTTGTATCTCAATGCTGGATCGCTGACGGCGATCGACGCTCGCACCGGCGCTGCGATTCCGTCGTTCGGAAACAAGGGTCGCGTGGATGTCCGCGAGGGTCTGCACCGCGACCTTACGAACATCCGGCGGCTCCAGACCAACAATCCCGGTCGCATCTACCAGGATCTCTTCATCGTGTCCTTGCCGGCCGGAGGCGCGGGATACGTGGCGAGCCCCGGCGACATTCACGCCTACGACGTGCGATCCGGGAAGCTGATGTGGGTGTTCCACACGGTCCCCGAGCGCGGCGAGCCCGGTGCCGAGACCTGGCCTGCTGCTGCGCTCGAGACCGGAAGCGGCGTGCACAACTGGAGCGAGCTCACCGTCGACGAGGCACGCGGCATCGTCTACATCCCGACGGGTACGGCGCGCTATGACTTCTACGGCGGCAATCGACACGGTGCGAATCTCTACGCCAACAGCGTGGTGGCACTCGACGCCAGGACCGGCGCGCACAAGTGGCACTTCCAGGCCGTGCACCACGATCTGTGGGACTACGACCTGGCGACGTCACCGAAGCTGCTTGACCGTGAAGCACGACGGCCGCGATGTGGACGTGATCGCGCAGGCCAGCAAGCACGGCTTCCTGTTCGTCCTCGAGCGCGATACCGGCAAGCCGTTGTGGCCGATCGAAGAACGGGCAGTGCCGCAGTCGGATGTGCCGGGGGAGCAGACATCGCCGACGCAGCCGTTCCCGACGCTGCCGCCGCCGTTTGCGCGACAGTCTTTCACGGAGAAAGACATCAACCCGCATCTCGCCCCGGAGGCACAGGAGAAGTTGCGACAGTTGCTGCGGAACTCAGTGAACAAGGGACTCTTCACGCCGCCGAGTCTCCAGGGCAGCATCCAGATGCCGGGGAACAGCGGCGGCGCGAACTGGGGACTCCTGGCGGCGGATCCGGTGAAGGGCCGGGTCTACGTGATGTCGAAGGAGGCGCCGGCGCTGCTGACGCTTCGCGCGATGAAACCTGGCGACAAGCCTGACGATCGCGGACCCGATCCGAACCAGCTCGTACCGAACACGTCACCCGGGTTCGTGCCATACACCGCGGTGAACCCGTATGGGTTCATGCGTGACGCAGCGACGGGATTGCCGCCACTCACGCCGCCATGGTCGCAGATCACTGCGTACGATTTGAACAAGGGCACGATCCTCTGGCAGGTTCCGAATGGGGACAGCCTGCAACTCGTCGATCGCGGCGTGCGTGGAACGGGCAGCCATCAGGCGCGCGCGGGCATGGTCGTCACCGCGGGCGGACTGGTGTTCATCGGCACGCCCGATCACAAGCTGCGTGCCTACGATGAGAACACCGGCAAGGTGATCTGGGAGAAGGCCGTGAGCGGGCCGATCAACGGCGTGCCCGCAGTCTACGAGATGAACGGGCGCCAGTACCTTGCCGTGGCAGTGGGTCCTGCCGGCACGCAAGACGACGACAGTGGTCAGTCGCCTGGACGAACCGGCAGCGAGTACGTGGTGTTCGCACTGCCTAGGTGACGACGCCGTATTTCTTCGCGCGCGCGAGCCAGTCGGCCTGATCGATCATCTTCGCCGCGATGTCGCGCGGAAGCCTCATCTTCGCGGCCTCTTCAAACGGGCCGCCTTTGGCTTTCAGTCTCCTTCAACGCGATGTACATCGCGCCGATGCCGATGTCGTCGATGTGGTAGAAGGCCATGTCGACGCCCTTCGCGTGCCACTCTGACGCAAGACCACTCGATCCGATCATCAGCGGCTTCTTGAGGGCAGCCTTCGCGCGCTGCTGTTGATCGAGCGTGTAGCCGTTGATGAAGAACGCGTCTGCGCCAGCCTCTGAGAGCGCCGCGAGGATGTCGAGCGTCTCGGCTTCGCCGTATCCTTTCGCCGGCCGATCGCAGCGCGCCATGATCATCGTCGTCTGATCGCGGCGGGCATCGACTGCGGCTGTGATGCGTCCCACCATGACGGCCTTCGTCGCCATCGCCACACCCTTGCCGCCGTACTCGCTCTCAGGCCCGGTCGAGTCCTCGAGCATGATCACCGCGGCGCCGCCGCGCTCCAGTTTCTGGACGGTGCGATACGTCGTCACCGGACTGCCGCCGCCGTTCTCGCCATCAGCCACGATCGGCAGCTCGGTGTTCGACATCACCTGCACTTCGTAGTCGATGACTTCCTGAACGGTCTGGACGCTGGTGTTCGGCAGCGCATTTCTCGCCGCCATGCCGCTGCCGCCCATGAACCCACCCTGAAAGCCTTCCATCTCGCACAGCCGAGTCAGGATGATGCTTTCGACAACAGGAAGCAGCAGTGGCTGGCCGGTTGCGAGCGCTGCACGGAATCGTGCGCCCTTGCTCATGGGCGCCGCACTCGTTGGGCGTTGCGCCTGAGCTGCCGCGCTGTCGGCCAGCACTGATTCCCCGAGCAGACCGCCGGCGACGAGTCCGGCGCCTTTCAGGAATCCACGTCTGCTTCGATCGTCGTTGGACATGTGACGGCTCCTCTGATTCGTGGAAGGATACTCGGAGATCACGATGGCTGATACCAGGATTCAAACGACACACGTCGGCAGCCTTCCCGGCCCGCCCGACTTCGATGCGACGGCGCTGCACGACGAGGAATCGCTGCGTGCGGCCGTGGAGTGGGTCGTCGAGCAGCAGCACGCGGCGGGCATCGACATCATCAACGAAGGCGAGCTGACCAAGGGCGGAGACTGGCTGTCGTTTGCCGATCGCCGTCTCGGCGGATTCGAGGAGCGGCCGTTTCCCTCGGGCGGGTCGCTCGTGTCTCGTGGCCTGGATCGTGAGATGTTTGCCGACTTCTACACGTTCGCCACCGAGCGCCAGACGCTGTTCTTCACGCCCGACGACCGCATCAAGCTCACGAGGCGCTACACCGTTGCGACGGCGCCCATCTCATACGTCGGCCTGCGTGAGCTCACGCGCGAGATCGATGCGCTGCGTTGGGTCGTAGACGACCCGCGTCGCTGCTTTCTGACGAGCACCGCGCCGTCGAGCCTCGAGGTGTATCGCGGGAACGAGTACTACAAGACACCGGACGAGTACCTCCTCGCCCTTGCCGAGGCGCTTCGCGTCGAGTACGAGGCAATCGTCTACGCCGGCTTCCTGCTCCAGGTGGACGATGCGTGGCTGGTGGCGTTGTGGGATCGCATCGGCATCGAGATGGGACTCGAGGCGTTCAAGAAGTACTGCATGGTCCGCGTCGAGGCTCTTAACCACGCGTTACGCAACATTCCCGAAGATCTCGTGCGCTATCACCTCTGCTGGGGAAGCTGGCACGGTCCGCACGCCTCCGACCTGCCCCTCGCCGACATCGTGGACGTGATGCTCGCGGTGAAGGCGAAGTACTACTCGTTCGAGGCGGCAAACGTCCGGCACGAGCATGAGTACCGTCTCTGGGAACACGTGCGGCTGCCGCCCGGCAAGGTGATCATGCCTGGCGTCGTGACGCACTCGACGGATCTCATCGAGCACCCGGAGCTCGTCTCCGAACGGATTCAGCGATTTGCGAGGCTGGTGGGCGCCGAGCAACGTGATCGCCAGCTGCGACTGTGGATTCGGCGGGCGCACGCATCCGCAGATCGCATGGGCCAAGTTGCGCGCACTGTCTGAAGGTGCGGCACTGGCCAGTCGCGCATTGTCAGGTTCGAACTCCGTAGATCTGCCTCGGCGCCGAGCGCGTCTGGCACTTGCGCGTGCCCGCGGTCGTCGGCCAGGTAGACACGTTTGCGACGGGAAGGCGAGCGCCGATCCCAGCCTCTTCGACGATCTCCATGATGCGGAGCAGCAGCTCCTCCTGGATCTCGAGGAAGGCGGGCCAGTCTGGCGCGAAGATGTAGCAGACGATCTCGATGTCGAGAGACGAGGGCGCGACCTTGATAGAAGCGCGCGCGCACCGTGTCGATCTCGACGCCACTCCGGCCGAGGAGCAGTTCTCGCACTCGCGACACGATCGTCCGGATCTGTTCGGGTGTCGTCCCGTAGGTCACGCCGATGACGTGACGAAACCAGAACTTGTCGCGATCCGAGATGGTCTCGATGTTCGCCGTCGCAATCTGGCCGTTGGGCACGCTCAGGATCGTCCGGTCGAGCGTGCGGATCCGCGTTGAACGCAGCCCCACGCGGTCAACGGTTCCGAACACCTCTCCAAGCTTCAGGAAGTCACCGACACGCACGGCCTTGTCGAAGACGAGCGAGAAGCCGCCGATCACGTTTTCCAATGTCTTCTGTGCAGCCAGGGCGACGGCGATGCCTCCGATGCCGAGTCCCGCCAGGGCGGCGGTTGCGTCGATGCCGAGGTAGGCCAGAGCCGCGATGCCTCCCAGGCAGATGATCAGGACGTCACCCACGCGGCGCGCGAGGCGCAGCAGCGCGATGCTCTCTCCGAGGTGCGACACGTTGATCCGTCGCCGCACGTACCGCTCGCCGAAGTCGTTGAGCAGCAGAAGCAGCCAGACCGTGCCGCAGATGAGAAACGCCACACGGATGACGGCGTAGAGCTGCCGCTCGACGAGAGGGAGGTCGATGGTGAGGACGAACCATCGGATGCCCGCCGCCAGGAGCAGCAGTCGAATCGACCCGTGAACCTGCGGCAGTTTGGGCCCCTGTGATTTACCGAGCAGCCGGCGACACAGGGCGATGAGCGGATTGAACAACGGACCGACCAGGCCGAGCAGGCGATAGAGCAGCGGGAGGCCCGCGACCAGGATCAGCCAATCGATGATCCGAATGCCGCCGATGCGCGGCCGCGCGAGAAACTCCGGCAGCATGCCATCGATGGTGACCAGATCGATCTCGTTGTAGACATCCGGAATGGCTTCGAGCGTCTGGCGCGAGAACAGCCAGCACGCGCATGCCGCTTCCGTTATCCACGCGTTCGACGACGAGTTCCAGCGGGCCGCGTGCGGTGTTGATGGTGCCGACGATGTCCTGGTCGGGTTTCAACGGGTTGACCAGCGATCCCTCGGCACGATCGCTCAGGATGTTGACGCGAACCGGAAGCCGGCTGTTGAGAACGACGTAGAGCCTCTGCGCGAGCTCGGTGGCGTCCTGGCCGCTGAGACCTGAGTTCAGGTACAGCGGCGCGACTTCCTGCTTGTTGTCGCGTGCGGCGTTCATGAAGCCGAGGACTGTCCCTCGGGGCGTGTCGCGCCCGAGGGGATCCTTCGGCGGTTCAGGCGCCTGCGGCGCTGGTGTCGCAGGCGCGGGAGTTTGAGCCGTCGTCAGCGCGACGGAAAGGCATGTGAGAAGGAGACACGCACAGATCGCGCGTCGAGTCATCGAGGCTATTTCTTTTCAACCGTGATGTTGTTCAAGCGCACGGGCTCGGTCCCGTAGTTCTCGATCTCCATCACGTTCTTCTTCTTGTCGTAGCGGATCTGCGTGAAGGCCGCCAACTTGCCCTCACCCTTGTCGCCCTTCAGGTGAATCTGGATCAGAAGGAACGGGTAGTCCGTCGTGCGAGGGTTCTGGGTGATCTCGCGGAAGCTCATTTGACGATCGGTCGCAATGACGATCCGGTCGCCACCGTCTGGCAGCGGTTCGTGCCACGCGTAGCGCAGATCCCAGCCGAGGCGATAGTTCTGTGGGTCTGGCCCCTGCCAACCGGGGATATTGATCCGCCCTTTCACGGGCACCTTCTGCAGCGCCCTCACCAGGTCGTCCTGGCCCTTGGGTACCGTCTGGAGCAGCGTGGCGCGCTCCTGCTCGGTGGACCACTTGTCGAGGACGATCTGGATGATTCCGTTGGCACCCGTCAGGTTGTTGCTCATGTTCACCGCAAACGAGCGCATGCGGATCGGGAGAGTCACTTGTGCGGCGACCGGCAGCGTTGCGCCCAGCGCCAGGACGATCACGACGGAAGCGGGACGAAGAAGGCTCCGCATCGACATGGCAGTCAACTCCTCAGTTGTTCAGACCAATTCGACGGCTGTGAGTGCATGAGGCATACCGGCCGACGACCGCGGTCCGGTCCGCCATGATCGTTGAAAATTCCGGGGTTGGGAAGGGGCGCTGTGTTCGTGCAGAGGGGGCGCCCACGAAATACTGGAGGCCCTCCACCGATCTCTCGGGCCCGGCCAAGAGGTGCGCGTCTTCAGGGTGTGGTCGTTCTCAACTGCGTCGTGCAACCGGATGGCAAATGCTCGGACATTCGCGTGCTGCGATCGCTCGACGCGATGTTCGGTCTCGACGAGCAGGCTGCGGCATCGGCGCGACATCCGTTGAGCGCTACGGCTGTGTTTGACACCCCTTCGGCACACGCGTATAGCTGTCGCGGCATCCGACCCGTTCGGCAGTCCTCCCGGATGCGTTAACTCAAAGAACGGCCCTGATTCTTCCCTTGCAGGAGTGTGCGCCATGGTCTTCGACAAGGTTCGCGATCGCGAGTGGTTCGAGCTTCCTCCGGCCATCGGCGGGCCAAAGTTGTTCGAGGCGCGCAACGAGCTGCGCGCGAAGAATCTTCACGACACCGAAGAGCCTCCGCATGCGAAGGCACAGACGTCTGCTCCGGCGGACGCGGTGACCGGGCGCACGTCCGATGGCTCGTACAACGATTTGTCGTGCCCGTTCATGGGGAAGTCTGGCACGCGGTTCGGGCGCAACACGCCGCTCGCCGACACGTTCCCGGACACTGCCAACCTGATGAACCCGAGTCCGCGCACGGTGAGTCTGGAGCTCTTCACGCGGACGAAGTTCGAAGGCGTGCCGTTCCTGAACGTGCTCGCTGCCGCGTGGATTCAGTTTCAGGTCCACGACTGGTTCGTTCACAAGAAGGGATCGTGGGACAACGCTTATAGCATCCCCGTCCCGGCCGGCGACACCTGGCACGAGCGTCCGATGCGGGTACCGATCACGCCAGCCGATCCAGCCACGGTCGCGGGCTCCACGCGTCCGCCTGCGTACATCAACGAGAACTCGCACTGGTGGGATGGATCCCAGGTGTACGGCTCGACGGCGGCGGCGCAGGCTGCCATCCGCACGGGACAGGACGGCAAGATCAAGGTCAGTCCTGATGGCCGGCTGCTGATCGACCCCGTCACCGGTCTCGAGATCACAGGCATGACCGACAACGGCTGGGTGGGTTTGAGCCTGATGCACGGTCTCTTCGCGCTCGAGCACAACGCGGTCTGCGATCGATTCAAGCAGCGCAACCCGGGATGGACCGACGAGCGCCTCTTCCAGCAGGCGCGTCTCGTCGTCTCCGCGCTCATCGCCAAGATTCACACCGTCGAGTGGTCAACCTCGATTATCCCGAACCGCCTGGCGTCCACCGGGGTGCGCGCCAACTGGGGCGGCCTCCTCGGCGATGCGCAGAACATCTTTCCCGGTCTCAACGACAACGATCTGCTCGCAGGCGTTCCCGGGTCGCCGACCGATCATCACACCGCGCCGTACTCGCTGACGGAGGAGTTCGCGTCCGTCTATCGCATGCACCCGCTGATGCCGGACGACTACACGCTGCGCTCGGTGGCGACCAATGCTGAGTTGGGACAGTACGAGTTGCCGGAGATGTCAGGTCAGCGCGGGCGGCAGATCATCAAGCGGTTCAATCTCCCCGACCTCTTCTACTCGCTCGGCATCGCGAATCCGGGCGCGATTCGTCTGCACAACTTCCCGCGGCATCTTCAGAACCTCGTGAAGGACAGCGGCGAGCGCTTCGATCTCGCCACCATCGACATCCTTCGGGATCGCGAGCGCGGCGTGCCGCGCTACAACGCGTTCCGTCGCATGGTGCACAAGGCACCGTTCGAGACGTTCGAGGAGTTGACAGACAACCCGCAATGGGCCCAGGAGATCAGGCACGTGTACAACAACGACATCGAGAAGGTCGATCTGATGGTCGGCCTGATGGCGGAGCCGCTGCCCGAAGGCATGGGCTTCAGCGACACGGCGTTCCGCATCTTCCTGCTGATGGCATCGCGACGTCTGAAGAGCGATCGATTCCTCTCGAAGGACTATCGCCCCGAGGTCTACACGAAGGAAGGAATCGACTGGGTGGAAGAGAACTCGATGATCACCGTACTGAAGCGTCACTTTCCGGAACTCGCGCCTGCACTGCGAGGCAAGGACAGCGCGTTTCATCCCTGGAATGTGACTCAGCCATAGTCGATCGAGCTCATCCGTCGTCGGAAATCTCTGGACACGCACAGGACGCGCAGAGAAAGATCGGCGCGGCCTCGACGCGACGTACGTTCGATCGAACGCGTGAACGCGGCGGAGCATCGGCGGAGGGCGGCGTATGGCGGGAACCTCGGATAAGGTTTTTCTTCGGGCCTTCAGCTGGTTGAAGGACGCCGTCGACAAACTCCAGACCGAGCTCCCCTCCGGTGGCGGCTTCAATCTCTCGGGCACGCTCACCGACATCTTCCGCACCAAGCTCGGGCTTCAACTCGACAAGACAAGCGCGACGATCGATCCGTCGACGTTCTCCGCGACGCGAGCCGAAGCGCAGTCGCTCGCCATCGCCGCGATGGTGACCGGCGAGACGCTCGCCGCCTTGCGCGTGCTCGGCGACGTGCTCGCCGACATCGCTGCGGGCACGATCGGCCTCGACGATCTGAGCAAGATCATCCAGCAGATCGATCGCATCACGAGCGCGACGCCCGGCAAACCACCAAGCGCCTACTCGATCGCGAAGCTGCTGCTGATCTTGAGCGGCGACTCCGAAGAGCCGGACAGCAAGCCGCCGGCGCGCAAGCTCGTTCTGCTGCTGACGAACAACCCCGGCTTGAGCTGACGCGCAGGTCGCCGTGCCGCAGATGATTGTCGGCCTGGCGATCATCGTTGTCGGGACGATCCTCGATCGCTCGTTCGCCGGCGCGGGGCTGCCGCCTCCTCCGAACGTCCTCCCCATCCCGCTGCCACCACCGCCCCAGTTCAAGAGCTTTCCGCTGGCGCGCAGCGACGACGGCTCGAGAAACCTGAACCTGACACTCGGCGCGATCACGGGCGCCGAGACCAAGTTGTTCGCGAAGCTGAAAAGCTCGCTCGGCACGAAAGAGTCCGTCGGCGATTCGTTCCAGTTGCAGTTCTCGACCGGCGCGGAGTTCAGCGCGCAGTTCAGCCTCCCGGCACTGACCCCGCTGCCGGCGACGATTCCTCGTCCGGATTTCAGCGGCGACTTCGACATCGGCATCACGTTCGGCCGCAAGAGCAGCGCGGCACCGATGGTGCTCGGCTCCGCCGATGGGACGCACTTCTCGATCGGTGAGCTGTCGGGTGGCATCCACCTGAAGATCGGCGCGCCACAAGTTCAGTTCGATCTGAAGGACGCCAAGCTGGTGCTGCGCATCGGCGACGACGGGCTGCTCAGCGCGGTGATTGGCGACGCGATCGAAGTCGCGCTGACGTTTGGTCTCATCGGCGATCCCGCCGGCCTGCGCCTGAAGGACGGCACCGGACTCAAGGCGACGATTCCGCTCGAGAAGATCCCGAACAGCCCGGTCCAGATTCCATTCCTCTATTTCGAGATGACCAAAGGCGCCGGCCTCAATCAGATCGACATGGAGATTGCCGGCTCGTTCCAGGTCGCCATCGGGCCATTCCAGGGATCGATCGATCGCCTCGGCACCAAGCTCAATCTGAACAACCTGCTCGGCGGCGGTCCTGCTCCGGCAGCGGCGTGGGGACTCAAGCCCCCGTCAGGTGCCGGTCTCGCGATCGATGCCGGGGTGATCAAGGGCGGCGGCTTCCTGATCTTCGATCCCGACCGCGGCGAGTACGGCGGCATCCTCGACGTCAAGTTGATGCAGATCGGCGTGAAGGCGATCGGTCTGCTCTCGACGAAGAACCCTGGCGGCTGGTCGCTGCTCCTGATCATCACGGCGCAGCTGCCGCCGATTCAGCTCGGGTTCGGCTTCACGATGACCGGCATCGGCGGCCTGCTCGGCGTGCAGCACACGATCAACACGTCTGCGCTCAGCTCGGGGCTCTCCACCGGTTCGCTCGACAGCTTCCTGTTTCCGCAGAACCCGATCGCCAACGCGCCGCAGATCATCAATCAGCTGCGCACGATCTTCCCGTTCAAGGTCGGCGGCTTCATCATCGGGCCGATGCTGGAGCTCGGGTGGGGCACGCCGAGCCTGGTCACTGCGCGCATCGGCGTCCTGATCGAGCCGAGCCAGATCGTCATCGTCGGTCAGGTCATCGTTCAGTTGCCGCCGCTCATCGACAAGTCGCTCGCGTTGCTCTATCTCCAGATGGACATCGCCGGCGGAGTCGTCTTCGATCCGCTGAAGTTCTGGCTCGACGGCCTGCTGCGTGACTCGCGAGTGCTGTTCATCTCGCTCACCGGGCAGTTCGCGTTTCGTGCGCTGTTCGGCGACAAGCCGACGTTCCTGATCAGCGCTGGCGGATTCCATCCGCGCTTCACCGACATTCCGCCCGACATCCCACAGCCCTTCCAGCGCGTCGGCGCCGAGTTCTCGATCGGCATCGTCGGCATGGAGTTCAAGGGCTACTTCGCCGTCACGTCGGCCACCGTGCAGGGCGGGTCGTCGATGCGCGTGTGGGGCGACGTCGGGATCGCGGCGTTCGAGGGTGGCTTCGAGTTCAACGCGATCATCTACATCGTCCCGAAGTTCCACTTCGAGGTTGACATCCACGTCTGGGCAGGCGTCGAAGTCTTCGGCATCGACTTCGCGAGCGTCGATATCTACGGCCTCCTTGCCGGACCTGGACGCTGGCACATCGTCGGCAAGGCGACGATTCACACGCCGTGGCCGCTGCCTGACTTCAGCTTCCATGTTGATGAGACGTGGGGCGAAGACCGCGCGACCACCGTTCGAAAGATCAAGCTCGTCGACGAGCTGAAGAAGGAGCTCGAAGGTCAGAACGACGCGGGCACGCCGGTGAACTGGTCGGCGGTACTGCCGGTTGCGAACGATGGCTTCGTCACGCTGGTGAAGCTGCCGCCGACGCCAGGGCTGCTCGCGCATCCGAATGCGTTGCTGCAGTTCGTGCAGAAGCGGATGCCGCTCGCCAAGGCGCTGAACAAGCTCGGATCGGATGCGATCGAAGGCGAGAAGCAGATCGCGATCGGCGATCTCGACCTTCGGCCCGATTGTGAAGCCCGCCGATCGCAAGCTGGACGACAGCTTCCCGATCGCGCAGTTCATCGACATGAAGGAGGACGACTTGCTCGGCAAGCCGTCCTTCGATCGTTTCGAGTCGGGATTCGAAGTCGGGCAGCGCGACTATCTGTTCGGCGAAGCGATCGCGGAGAAGTTCGACTACGAAGAGGTCAATCTCTCGACAACGCCGGAGATCACCATCATCGCGGGCTGGGACTCTTCGAAGCCGGTCACATGTCGTGGGCGCTCGACAACGGCGCCGCCGGACGATCGCCATTGCGCCACAAGGCGGCGCGGCTGCCGGAGACCGACGCGAAGATCAAGGTCAACCCTCCACCACTGCAGACGCTCGACACGGGTACCGGCGCGATGGTCGGTACGACGCTGAGCGGCCGCGCGTCGCAATCGTTCTGGCATGCGCAGGACACCGCGCTCGCTGCGGGCCAGGGCGTCGAAGTGGTTGAAGCCTTCGAGATGAGTTTCTAAGGCGGCGCCACGACAGATAGGTTCGCAAGATGCCGATTGCCTATCAGTTTCTCCCCTGGGTGCGGCGCGGTCTCGCCGTCGCGCTCGACGTTCCCGACAACCTCGGTGTCGGCGCGCCGCTAGCCGCACGCGGGAGCGCAGAGGTCGGCGTCAAGCTCGTGGCACCGCACGACGGCACCGCGATCGCACCGCTCCCGATGCGACTGCATGGCCCCGGTGATGTGATCGGGATCGATCAACGGCTGGTCGTTCGCACCGATCCGAAAGCGAACGCCACCAACTTCGAGCCGAACTACCTCGCCCATCGTCGACTTCGATCCGCCGGACTTTCCGTGGATGCTCACACCGGCGAAAGCGCAGGACGATCGGCGGCTCCGTCCATGGCTCGTGTTGATCGTGCTCGAGGTCACGAAGACGGGACTGCCGCGGATGTCGACCGGTGGCGTGCTGCCGTCGATCCGGATCAAGGGCGCCGATGTCGCGAGCGAGTTGCCGGACCTCGCGGACTCGTGGTCGTGGGCGCACTCGCAGTTGGTGAACGAAGACGCGGGCCAGATTCAGGCGGACCTGCAGGGAAAACCGAACAGCAACATCTCGCGGCTGGTGTGTCCCACGACGGCTCAAGGAACTGACCGACTACGTCGCGTGTGTCGTGCCCGCGTTCGAACCGGGTCGCCTGCGCGGGCTCGGTCTCGTGCCGAGCGAAAACGATCCCGAAGATGACGACGCTCGCGCCAGCGTGGAACAAGAGCGTCGCCGCCGACGTGACGCTGCCGGTCTATTACCACTGGGAGTTTTCCACCAGCCCGAAGGGCGACTTCGAATCGCTCTGTCGTCGGCTGCGGACACCCGGCTCGTACAAGGGCACGCCTGTCGAGGAGCAGCTGAACAACAGTCGGCACGATTCCGATGGAGGTGGACAACCTTCTCAACGGATCGACGCCCGGTCTCGTGACGACGATGGAAGGCGCGCTTCGTGCCGATCAAGTACACGCCCGGGCACTCCGCCCCCGGACGTTCAAGCGGAGAGTCTCGAGATCATCGTCAACACGCCGCAGGACCAGGTGGCGAATCCGGTCGGCGACGGTCCGACCAATGCGGAGGGACGACGACATCGAGGTCAAGCCGCCGATGTACGGCGCGTGGCACGCGCAGCAGCATCAGGTGTTTCGTGCCGGTGTCGGTCCGGCGTCGGCACCAAAACTCGGAAAGCACTGGCTGGCCGATCTCAACCTGAATCCTCGCTATCGCGGCGCCGCCGGGTACGGCGCAGAAGTCGTGCGCAAGTATCAGGAGGACTACGTCGACGCGTGCTGGGATCAGATCGGCGACGTCCTCGACGCCGAGATGAAGTTCAACCTGACGCGCCTGGCGATCGAAGCGTTGGGCGCGCTCAAGCGCAAGCACTTCGACGTGCTGCCGCCGGAGCGCATGCTGCAGGTGTTCGGTCCCGCGCTTCCGCGCATCGAAGCGCTCGGCAATGCAGCGCAGACGTATCGCATCAACGGGCAGGTCGCCTCAGTCGGTGGCCGGCTGGCCACGGTCGAGCATGCCGGTGGCGATGGTCGATACCGCGATGCGGCGCGTCGCGAGCCCCGCGAACCGATCGCTGCGCATGGCCGCACGGTTGAACGCGTCGGTCGCGACGCTGCCCACCGTTCTCAACTGCTATGTGACAACGATGGCCAAGGCGACCAAGAAAGCGGACGCCTTTTCCGTCAACGCGTTCACGCCGGACGGCATCATCGGCACGAAGCTGTTCAACGGGCTCGATCTCAGTGGCCCGGCCACGTCGCCGCTCGATCTCTCGACCATCGGCCTGAGCGGCGGACAGGTGCACCGTCGGCGATGTGACGCAGGCGCTGTCGCGCGCCCGCGAGGCCCAACGAGTGCTCGCCAAGAACGGCGTGCCCGGCCTGACGATTCGCGAGGGACAACACCTCGGCGTCTTCACCGACCTTCATTCAGAGCGCTTCGGCATGCTGGCGGCGAGCTCGCCCACCGTGAGGTCGAGCGACTGGACGATCGTGGCCTCGCAGGTCGAGTCGCTCGGCGACCGTGGCGTCGAGGGGTTCCTCGTCGAGTCGAACACGAGCACGGCGATGCTGCAGGTGCACTCGATGCGGCTCGATAGCCGCACCGGTCACTTCACGGTGGACCAGATCGCGGGAAGGTTCAATGCCGCGCGCAAGGCGATGTCGCTGACCGCAAAGGGCCGTGTGCCAGGCGCGGGGCCGCTGGCCGCGCTGGCTGGAACTCAGCTCGGGCAGATCAGCGTCGGCCAGGCGCGTGAGTTCGACGCGACCGCGCTCTTTACGGCGCTGCCACCGAACGCGATGACGACTGCTGCCGGTGCGCCGGTGCAGACGTTCACGCTCAACCCGAACTTCGAGTTCGAGCACGTGCAGACCACCGGGGCAGGTACCGCCGGTCGTCAGCATCACGATCCCGCCGGCGATTCGCGATCGCGAGGTGCTCAATCGTTTCTCGGCGGCGACGCGAGGCGCACAGGCCACGTGGGCCGATGCCTTCGCAGCCAAGCGCGTCGAAGTGCAGGTCATCGACTTCCCGCTCGCGCAGGTCGCCACCGTCGTCCGCGCGCGGACCGATCCGGCGAGTGACGCTTCCGGCGCGACTGGCGTCGAGCTGTCTCGGTGGCGCAGTTCAGCGTCAACCAGGCGACGCCACACGTGTCGGCGTTCCTGCCGAAGAAGACGCTGGTCGATCACCGCTTCATGATCCCGAAGCTGTTCGATCGCGTCATGGCCTGGCCGCACCTGCGCAACGCGATGTACAAGGACCTCGCGGCCTACGACAAGAACGCGTTCATGCCGGGCATCGACGACCTGCCGCAGGACCTGATCATGCTGGTGCAGGTCAATCAGTACTTCATCGACGCGTTCATGGCCGGCGCGAACTTCGAGATGAACCGCGAGCTGCTGTGGCGCGCCTTCCCGACCGATCTGCGCGGCACGCCGTTTCAGCGTTTCTGGGATCGCAGACGCTACACGCTGGCTGGCGTCACGTATCTGAACGACATGGAGCCGATGCACCAGTGGCGCAAGCAGCCGCTCGGCGAGCGAACCGACGAGAACATGCTCGATCCGAATCGCATTGCATTGCTCGTGCGCGGGCAGTTGCTGCTGCGGTATCCGAACACCGCGGTGTATGCCTGGAAGAAGCGGACCACGCCGCAGGATCCAAATCCCGAGAGCGTCCAGCACACGATGCTGCTGAAGGACAACAACGGCAACCCGCCGAACAAGGACGACGATTCAGGTTCCAGTGTTCTCCGGGTTCATCCCGCCCGACGTCACGTTCTTCGGTTTCGACATCGACAAGAAAGAAGTCAAGGACTGGTGCTTCGTGCTCGAAGAGCAGATGAGCGAGCCGCGCTTCGGCTTCGACGTTCCCGAGACGCCGCAGGGCCAGCCGCAAGGTACGTCGCCGCTGCAACGCGCCGCGCTCAAGTCGGCGCTGGCGCTGTTCGAGCCGATGAACAGCCCGCTGCGTGCCAGCGGCTACAACCCCTACAAGGCTCTGTCATGGACGCATGTGCAGGTGGCCGCCGGCGGATTCGCCAGCGTCAGCAGTCTGATCACGGTGCCTGACAAACCGTTCGCGTCGTTCCCGACGTTGACTGCCGACGCCACCGCGGCTGACATCGCGAAGGCGCTGATCCAGGAGCCGTTCCGCGCCTATTACCTCGGCAACGACCTCGCGACTAGGAGCCCGCATGCCTCCGCTACCTCTCAATCTCGATCAGATCCGCGCGGCACGCGCCACGCTGATCAAACAGCGAAGCACGCAGCGTGCGGCGAGCGCCGATCTGCACCGTGAGAAGGCCGAGCTCGACGCGCTGCGCCGGAGTGGTGCGCCCGCCGCGGCTCCTTCAGCGCCAGGAGGCCCAGGTCGCGCGTCTGTCCGAATCAGTGAAAGGGTCGGCAACCGGGGCACGCGAATCGCTGAAGTCGATCGCCACGATCTCGGACGGGCTGCTCCGCCGGCGCGATCCGTCCGTCATGGTGCAGGCGCTGGCCACCACCCACCCGGTGGCACTCCTGCCGGTCGCTGTGCAGACGCGCTACGACGATGCGACGACGAAGCTGATGATCCGGATCTACCCGGATGCGTTGCACGGCTTCACGCATGAAGAGGGTTTGAAGACAAACGAGGTCGACGAAGGCAAGCGCTACTGGACGACGCGATTCACCGCTCCAGCGGATGCCAC
Organism: uncultured Acidobacteriota bacterium; assembly: GCA_963772955.1. Lineage (GTDB taxonomy): Bacteria > Acidobacteriota > Vicinamibacteria > Vicinamibacterales > UBA2999 > Gp6-AA40. The sequence goes on from CAVYZF010000008.1 coordinate 35,510, forward strand.
GTCTCCATGGACCGAGATTGCCCGCGTGCTTGGTCCGTCGCGCGCAGCGTACGTCGTCCGCACGACGACGCCAACCAATGCCGACGCGATCGGAACCGATCCGGCGCCGACATTTGACGATGCCGCGATTCCGTTGGCGGTGGCCGAGTCGCAGCAGGTGTTTGCGCAGGCGCTCCCGGATCGCTTCGTGGCGCTCGGGTTCCGCGGCGGGCAGCGCATCTTCAGGAAGTGGGGGAGCGTCATCCCCGACCAGCTCGCGCTCTCGCCGTTGTTCGATCCGCTCCTGATGGAAGACCCGAACAACACCGATCCGTTTGCGGGCGATCGGAAGTGGATGGTGGACTACAAGGCGGCGGAAGCCGTCGGCATGGCCATCACGGTCACGCAAGCGGATCTGCAGGGCGCGCAGATGGGACAGGGCGTCGAGCGTCTCATCGTGCTCGGCGTGGACTGGACGCAGACGCCGCAGTCGGCGAGCGAGCTCGTCGCGTCGCTGCTCGACAATCACCAGCACAGCGATGGCCTCTCGTTCGTGGCGCAGGGGACACCAACGAACAACACAGGCGCGAAGCGGTCGGGGTTTGCCAGCAATGGCGCCGATGTCGTGGACGCGCTCGACCCCGCACACGCGGATGCGCAAGCCGCCGCCGTCGCTGACGAACTGGCGAGTGCCGGAGCGCGATTGCAGCTGCTGATGGGGATCCCGAAGCCCGGTGTCGGCCCGGGTGGGACACCGCTGATTGGTTTCGATGCCGGGCTCGTTCCCAACGCGAGCCTGCTCGAAGGCGCCAGCTCGGGCCACATGATCAACGCGTTGTGGAACGCGACACTCGGGTACACGCTGCGGTTCTTCTGGAACCCGCTCGACAGCTCTCAGACGCTGATCGAAGACTCGGCCATCGATCAGTTGCGCGCGTACGCCGTTCGATTCCTGCGGCCAGGCGGGCCGCTGTCTGCGCTGCGGGTCGGGAATACGCCGTACGGCATTCTGCCGATCACCGCGCGCGGCTTCGTGCCCAAGGCGAACTCTGCGCTCGAGCGTGAGCTGCTCGATGCGGTGAACTGGTTCCGTTTCCACTGGGAGGTTGCGACGCGCAGCGTGCCGACGCTTCGCAACCCGAGCGCCGAGAACCTGCACCAGGTCCTGGCGATGCAGCCCTGGGCGCTGACCAAGCGGTTCTGGCAGGTGGCCGGTCCGAACTCCGTTCAGAACCAGCCGGACTTCAGTCAGATCGCGAGGTATCAGCACACCATGCTGCGATACCTCATTGGCAGTGTGCTCAACAAGTATCCGTACAGCGTGCAGGCGCCGTTCCTGTCAACGTGTGCCGTCCTGCCCAAGCCCACGTCGCTCGACGCGGTGCCATGGGTCCAGCGCGATCCGGCACAACCGAAGCGTGAACTGGATGGCGACCAACCGCTGGCGCGCAACTTCATCGCCGCGTTGCTCAAGGTGTTCTCGACACCGACGCAGCAGGTCCGGTCCACGCTCATCGCGATGGAAAACGGCGAATCACTGCTCGAAGCGATGCTCGCATTTGCCGCCGACGAGGAGATGCTGCACTCAGGGCGATCGCTCTTTCGCGATCATCTGTTCGCGCGCCCGAATCTGAGCGCGACGGTGAAGCTGCAGGCCAAGCGGATGCGTCCGGCCGAGTACGTCGGCGTGGATGTCGTGACGCAGGTGGGCGATCAGTTCGATGTCGGTCACGCGAGCGCCGTTCTTGGCGTCAAGCTCGAGGGCACGACCGGTGGCGGCACAGTCGAAAACTTCATCGCCGGCCACTTCGGGACCATCGTGGCGAACTGGCCCGAGCAGTTACAGAACATCGCGAAGTTCAATGACAGTCTCGCGTTCCTCAAGGACCGCACGGCCGGTGAGCTGGGGCAGTCATTCAGGGGCACTCTCGACCTCTATTCCCATCGTCTCGATGCCTGGATCACGTCGCTGGCGACGAAGCGTCTCGACGAGATGCGCGAGAAGGCCCCGCAAGGTCTCCATATCGGTGCGTTCGGCGTCGTGGACGATCTGCTTCCGGACTCCGCACGTCCGGTTGACCAGGCGGCTGACAGCTACGGCTACGTGCACGCGCCGTCGCTGCAGCAGGCGGCGACCGCAGCGATTCTGCGCAGCGGACACCTGGCAAATAAGCAGACCACCGGCAGCCCGTTCAATATCGACCTGCGCTCGCATCGCGTGAAGCGCGCGAAGCGTCTGCTCGAAGGGCTGGCCAGCGGACAGTGGATGGCGGCGCTGCTTGGCTATCGCTTCGAGCGTGCACTGCGCGACAACGACCTCTCGCAACACATCCTCGAGTTGCGGCGGGCGTTCCCGCTCGCGCCGGCGGGCGACAAGGCGAGCGATGAGGCGAAAGAGGCGATCGCCGCCCGCAACGTCATCGACGGCGTGCGTCTGATCGCGGAGTATCGCGAGAAGGGCATCGGCCATATCGCGGCCTCGATTGCGCCGGCCGTCGTCCTCACCGCGGGCGAGCAGAGCCTGATCGCCGCGATCATCGACGACCTGGTCGATCAGATGGACTCGGTGGCCGACTTGATGCTCGCGGAGAGCGTCTTCCATATCGCCGGGGGCGACATGGACGGCGCCGGCGCTGCGATGTTGTCGCTCGACAAACAGCAGCGCCCGCCCGAGACGCGCGGGATCGACACCCCTCACAGCACGCGCGGCTACACACAGCGTGTCGTTGTCGCGATGCAGAGCAGCGCGCTCGGGCCGTGGGCCGGTGTTGCGGACACCGATCTGGCCGCGCTCGTCGAGCCGCGATTGAATGCGTGGCTCGCGTCGCTGCTCGGTAACCCGGCGAACTACGTCTTCGGCGCGAACATCTTCAACGCCGTCCTCGATCCGAACGATGCGAGCAAGATCGTGTCGTGGAGCGATTCCGGTGTGCCGCTCGAGTGCAGCCTGAGTGAGCTGGGGCTGTCGCCGCTCGCACTCATCCTGGGAAGCGAGGCGCAACAGGGTGGCGGGCAGAGCGAGGTGCAGGAGCGTATCGGCGCTGTGCTGTCCGACAAGGCTCGCGCTCGTCCGGGCGCGGTGCCCGATCGAGAGGCCATCGTGCTGCAGGCCGATTCGCCGCAGGCCAACAAGATCGGCCTTGTCGCGTTCGAATCGTTCGCGTGGCTGTTACGAAGACTGATCGAGAAGTCGCGTCCCTTGCGCCGGATGGACATGGTGCGGGCAGAAGACGGTATCGAGACGGAGGCCACGCTCAACGACGGGGAGTTTGCCGGCGTTGACGTGGTTGATCTCGAGGGACGCCTGGGTCAGGCCGAGGTGCCAGCACAGGCGGCACTGACCGCACTCGGTGCCGCCATCGCAGCTGTGCCATCAGACGATGAGGCTGTGGCTGCGCTCGATCCTCTGGCGCCCGCCACGATTGCGATGTTGAACGCGCTGCATGCCGCGCTGTCACAGGCGCGTGAGCTCGGGTGGCGCAGTGCGCTGCCGAGCGAGCGTGTCAGCGCCGCTGCGTCGGGCGCGAGTGACGTGCAAGGCGAGCGCGTCGCCGTCAGTGAAACGGTGGAACGCGCCGTTGGTCGAGCAAAGGCACTCTTCGCGGAGATCAGCGGACGGCTCGAGGCTGCTCCGCTCCCCGTCGTCACCGACAGTCTCGTGAAGCGCGCGCAGGCATCGCTCGATCGAATCCACGCGATTCTCGGCAAAGCGTTCCCTGTCCTGCCGCGATTCACGCTGGGTGGCTACGCAACGGATGCGGCCGCAACGCTTGGCGACCGCGCGACGCTGCTCGGCGGAGACGACCTCGCGATCGCCGGCTGGCTTCCCAAGCTCGGATGCGTTCGCGAGGCAACCGGAGTGTTCTCGGATGTGCTCACCGCCGCCGAGGCTATGGGGCAGTTGAGCACCCCGTTCGATCTCAAGCTGCTGCAGTTCCCACGGAGTGCGACCGCGCGATGGGGTGCATTGCCGCCGGCTGCCGATCAGGATTTGCGCGGTGTCGTTGCCGTCGCGGTGCATGCGCCGGCGGCGCTGGCGCCGACGATCGCCGCAGCGGACACGATGGCCGGTCTCTTCATCGACGAGTGGTCCGAATCGATTCCGATGACCGAGGAAACCACTGGTCTCGGTTTCCACTTCGATGCGCCCGGCGCCCGGCCTCCGCAGAGCGTTCTCCTGGCGGTGCCGTCCGATCTGTCGGAGGACCACTGGACTCTCGATGGTCTCGTGGATGTCGTGAACGAGGCGATGGCGCTCGCGCGATTGCGCGCGGTGCGGCCGCAGGACCTTGCTGGACTTGGCCTGATATTGCCCGGCATCTACCTGTCCAACAACTTCAAGCAGGACGTGCCGACGGTTGATTTCGTCAAGATGATCGAAGCGAATCTCTCCGTGCTGCGCGAGGCGAGCGGGCAGAACAGCAACCTGAGCTACATGAAGATGGCCGCCGGCACGACGGCGTTGTTCGAGTAGGGAGCCCTCACATGGCACTGCGAATCTCAGCGACGGCGGCAGGCGTCGAGTCGCTCACCGCAATCATCGTGAAACCGGATCCGTCAGCCACGACGTGGTCTCGACTCGAGCCGCTGCCGACGAGCGACGATGTGTCGGAGGCGCTGCAGGCGAGAGTGGCGGACCCGCTGTGGATGCTGGCGCGTCAATGGCAGTTCAACGAATTCCAGGGTGAGGATGCCGGCAGTCCGATCGAGGCGTCGCTGCGCGTGTCCGGCGTGCCAATCACGTCGCTTGTCGGTGGGAACGCGCCGGCGGTGACGCTGGCGGGCGCCGCACCAATCGAAGCGATCGTCGAGCGCGAGCAGGTACTGGCGATTCATCCGAAGCTCAACGCGCAGGCCGGTCAGCAGTTGATGCGTCAGTTGCGTGCCGCAGGCCTGACGGGTGCAATGACCAAGCTCCTTCAGGATTTCGCCGCAGTCATCGAGTCGCCTCAGGACCCGGTTGGAGACAACGCGGGCTTCGTCTGGAGTGCGCTCTTGAGCGGCAAGGCCGTGAACGCGCTTGCGGTGGCGACGACGCTTCGGCCGATGCTCGGTAACAACGCGGCGCTCGATGCGTTCGGAACGAGCGTTGGGGTTGGAGGAGGCCAGCTTCCGACGTTCCGCACGGTGGCGACAGCGTGGATGCAGTGGCTCGACAACCTCGCGGTCAACGGCGACACGCCGGGCGCGAGCCCGTACTGGAACCCGCATCGTCTCGAGTACTCGTTCGGACTCCAGGCCGACGGCACCCAGCCGCTGATTCGTCTCGACGCCGACGAGTACACCGACGGCAAGGTGGATTGGCACACGTTCACGTTGAGTGCGTCACAGGTGCAGGCCAAGCCGAACGCCGACGTGATCGTGGTGGCACCGGAGCGTCCACCTATTCCAACGATCGCGCGCTATCCCGGAATGCCTTCCGATCGCTACTGGGAGTTCGAGGACGGCCGGGTGAATTTCGGGATGCTCGGCGCGGCGAAGACGGATCTCGCTCGCGTCGCCGTGATTGAGTACGCGCTGGTGTTCGGCAACGACTGGTTCACGCTGCCGATCACGCTGCCAGTCAACGCGCTCTATCAGGTCGAGAAGCTCGACGTCCGCGACAACTTCGGCATCATCGTCAAGATTCCGCCCGCGAAGAACTCGGATGGTACGCAGTGGACGATGTACGAGATGAGCGTGAACGCGGCTCCGCTGACCCTCCGTCCGCGATTGACCGATCGGTTATTCCTCTGCCCGGCGGTGTCGGCGCTCGAAGGCCCGGCGCTCGAGCACGTGCTGGTTATGCGCGACGAGATGGCGAACATGGTGTGGGGCGTCGAGAAGCGCGTACAGGGCACGTCGGGGGAGCCATTCGATCGAAAGTTCGAGAGCAATCGGCTGTCGACAACACAGGAACTGCGTCCGCCCGCGAATGCCGTCGTCGTTCCGAGTGGCGCGCCATTGAACTACAAGCTGCAGACGCCGGTCGCCGCGAACTGGATTCCGTTCCTGCCGGTGAAGAAGGCCGGTGCGACGCCGTTCAATTGGTCGATCCAACTGCAGCGTGGTGTCGTCACGCATCACTATCAGGTGACGCCCGCGCGTCTCGCCGACCCGCGCAACGCCGACTACAAGGCGTTCATCGATCGACTGCGCGCGGCGCCGTTCGTCGAGGAGACGCCCGAACAGGGCTCACCCGACAATCGCCTGCAGGGATTCATGTTTCATCCGCGCGGCAGTCTCCTTCGGCTCGATCCCAACGCGGCGGTCGAGACGGACTACTTGCGCGTCGAGGATGAAGAGGTGCCGCGCGATGGCATCGTGCTCACGCGCGCGTTCAACTACGCGCGTGATGCGCAGGGACGCGCTCTGCTCTGGATTGGGCGCCGCAAGAAGACCGGTCGCGGCGAGGGCGCAAGCGGACTGCGCTTCGACGTGATTCGCCGCGGGAGGGGCTGAGGCCCGGACCCAGCAGCTAAGAACCAAGGACCGCGCCAGCTAGGCTACTTCCCGTCCAGGTGTACCCGATCCTTTTCGTTCTCGTTGCAGACGCCCTCGATCACGTCGGTGTCGGGCGTGAGCGTCTGCGTGAACGTGATCGAGAAAGGCTTCGTGTAGGCGCCAGGGTCTTCGAACGTCATCTGCACGTCGATGTGACCGAAGTCGCGACGCGTGAAGCGCTCGACGATGTGCATGGCCTCCGTGCGAGGGTGACCAAACGCATCGAGCCATGTCCGGTCGTTGAAGCCGCGCGAATCGACGACCAGCGTGTCGCCTTCCCATTTGCCGACTGAATACCCCATCCACGCCGGCTGCTCGAGGACGTGCTTGCGCCCATCGAGATAGATCATGCGCTGCGGGTTGACGCCTTCGTAGAGGACCACCAGCAGATTCGGCAGATGGATGAATCGTCGAGGCACCGGCAACAGATCGCCCATCGGGATGCTGGCCGGCAGGCAGTGCGACGTGGGGTTGTCCTTGCCGAGCGTCTTCGCGCGCTCGAGGAGGAGTTTCAACGCGTCTGGCTTGATGGGAACGTCCTCGTTCTTGTAGTCCGCGAAGACGTTCATGAAGAACTTGTTGAAGCCGCGCGGATCGTCGCCCGGAACAGCGAGGTCGCCGATGCCCGGAAACAGCTTCTCGATTTCCTCAGGCGGAGTGCCATTCGTCGTCCACACCCCGGATAGATCCGGCTTGCCATTGGCGCGCGGCGCCGGAGCCGCGAGGTTCGGCTTCCCGTCTTTGGTCCGGGGAATGCCGGCGGCTGGGTGGTTGATCCACTGCGCCTGGGCCGTAGCCATGGCAGCCGTAAACAGGACGGCGATCGCCGCATTTCGAAGAAGCATGGATGTCTCCCGGTTACCGGAGCGTAGCACGTCGGCTGGCCTTGCCCCGGAGAAGACACACGGTGCATAGTCTCCCTGCGCGAATGACCGGAGCGTGGCGCTGAGGAGACTGATCATGAGAAAGCTGCTGTTAGGTTTGGTGATGAGCGTGGCGATTGCGATCGCGGTATATGCCGGCCAGGCGCAGAACGCCCCCGCCCAGAACGCACCGGCACAGAACCCGCCACAGGGTCAGGCCCAGGGACAGCAGCCCGGTCGCGGGCGCGCCGGTGGCGCGGATCCCTACGCGAACAACGCGAACCCAGGCACTCTGACGTTCCCGCTTGCGGCGCCCGCAGGCAAGGACAGCAACGCAAGGAGTGTGGCGCCGATGGGCGCAGTCAATACCGGTCCGTTCGACCCGGCGACGTGGAAGTACGGGACGGCGTTCAATGCGCCTCCCGGTTCGAAGATCTGGAATCCCGCCAAGCTGAAATTGATGCAGGGCGGCAAGATGACAGGCGGCACGCTGTTCAGTGCGACGGATCCTGCGACGTACTGCGCGATGGCGAATGCCGGCTATGACTTCGTGTGGACCGAGATGCAGCACGACCAGCGCGATTGGGGGAACGCCGCGCGCATGTGGCGGACATGCCCGACCGCGCGGGCCGTGCCTGGTGTTCGCGTCGCCTACACCGACGAGCGCGAGATCCAGCACGCGCTCGACGCCGGCGCGCTTGTCATCGTCGTGCCGACCGTTGACACCGTGGAAGAGGCGATCGAAGCGCGCAACTGGACCTACTTCCCGCCGCTCGGCCGCCGCAGCAACGGTGGCGGCCAGGCGTTCGATGCCGGCATGTGGGGTGGTGTGCCCGGCGGCTATCGTCAGACGATCAACGACAACATCGTCCTCATCCTGATGATCGAAACACTGGAGGGGCTGAAGAACGCCGACGAGATCGCGAAGGTGCCGGGCGTGTCCGCGTTGTTCGCGGCGAGCGGCGACCTCGGGAACTTCTCGGGATTCAGGCAGGGCACACCCGACTACGAGCGCGCGATCAACATCGTCCATGACGCCACGCTGAAGGCGGGCATTCGACTGTGCGGCCCAATCGCCTGGCGTGATCGTCCCGACTTCACGTGCTTCCAGGCCGGGAGTGAGACGGCGGCGATCGCCCGTGGCGTGGCCGCGGAGCTCGGCCCGCTGACGAATACGCAGGGTCAGCCCGAAGTGGGTCCGTTCGCAAAACAGCCCTGAAATGCACCATGTGTGCGTGTGAGGCGTGACGCTCAGCACAACCCGTCAGCCGTCTTTCCACCGTCGAACAGAAGTTCATCCTGCGCTGGGGTGAGATGGGCACTCGCTGGGGTGTGAACCGCACCGTCGCGCAGGTGCACGCCCTGCTCTACATCTCGCCGAGGCCGTTCAACGCCGACGACATCGTCGAGGCGCTCGACGTCGCGCGCTCCAACGTCAGCACCAGCCTCAAAGAGTTGCAGGGCTGGGGCATCGTCAAGCTCGTTCATGTGCTCGGCGACAAGCGCGATCACTTCGAGAGCCTGAACGACGTCTGGAGCTCTTTCGCATCGTCATGGACGAGCGATGCGTCCGATGAACGCGGTCTACAGGTGGAATCCCCTCCCCCGTGACACAATCTGCTGTCATATGACCGATCTGTCTGGAAGAGTGTCTCTTGTTACTGGTGGCGGGAGAGGCATTGGCAGGTCTATCGCACTCGCGCTGGCTAGCGCCGGCAGTGAGGTCGCCGTGAACTACCTCAGTCGGGAGGACGACGCCTTGGCAACGGCCGGCGAGATCCGCGCGCTCGGGCGGCGCGCTCATCGCCACCGAAATGGTGGCCGCCAATCCCAACATCAAGCCGGACATGATCCCGATGGGCCGCTTCGGCCAGGTGAGGAGTGCACCGTCGTGGCGGTCATGCTGGCCGGGAACGCGTACATGACCGGTCGACGCTCGGTGTCAACAGCGGGATGTTCATGTAGTCGAGGCAACCGATGAGATCACTCGCACGTCCGCTTCTCGTGTTCTTCCTGTGCAGCCTCGCGACGACACCGGCCGCGGCCGCCGACCTGCTGCTCGCCATCAACAAGGGCGATAACACGGTGGCGATCATCGATGCGGCGACGCTCAAGGTGCTCGGCACGGCGCCCACCGGACCAGACCCGCACGAAGTGGTCGCCTCTGCTGACGGCAAGCTGGCGTACATCACGAACTACTTCGCCGGCAATGGCGTCGCCAACAGCATTTCCGTGGTCGACCTCGTGGCCATGAAGGCGCTGGCTCCCATCGATCTCGGCCCGCTTGGCCGTCCTCACGGCATTACACTCGCCGGTGGAAAGGTCTACTTCACGGCAGAGGGAGCGAAGGTCGTCGCCCGCTACGATCCCGCCACGCGAAGAGTTGACTGGGTGATTGGCACGGGGCAGGACCGCACGCACATGGTCATCGTGTCGAGCGATGAGAAACGGCTCTTCACGACGAACGTCGCGTCCACAACCGTCAGCATTCTCGAACAGTTCACGGTGACGAGGCGCGGCGGCCCTCCCCCGGGGACTCCGCCGCCGGGAGCTGCCAGAGGGGCGGGCGGTCGCGGCGTAAACGGTGTCCCGCCAGCTGCAACCGACTGGCGCGTTACCGTGGTGCCGGTTGGCATGGGCGCCGAAGGGTTTGATCTGTCTCCGAACGGCCGGGAGTTGTGGGTCGCCAACGCACAAGGCGGGAGTGTGTCGATCGTCGATGTCGAGAAGAAGACGGCCGAGACGCAGAGCGTGCGGTTTCGCAGCGCCAATCGGCTGAAGTTCACCCCGGACGGGAAGCACGTGTTGATCTCCGATCTCGGTGGCACCGAGGTGATCGTGATGGATGCCGCGACGCGCCAGGAGATCAAGCGGATCGACGTCGGTGGAGGCGCGGCCGGCATTCAGATGTCCCCGGACGGCTCGCGAGCGTTCGCTGCGGTTGGCTCTCAGAATGGTGTGGCGATCATCGATCTGAAGACACTTCAGATGACCGGCCGTATCGCAACGGGTCCGGGCCCCGACGGCCTCGCCTGGGTCGCTGGACGTTAGTCACGGCGCCGATGGCTCTTCGCCCGGCAACGTGTGGCGATCGAGAATCGATACACGACCAGATTACTGCCCCACGGTGCTGGCGTCGGCCTCGCTGATGTAGCGCGCGACGTCCTCTTCGAGCAACAACCTCTGGCGGTGGAGCTGCCGCGCAGCATGCGTCACCTCGCGGACGTACTTCTCATGCGTCGGATACCGCTCCTCAATGGAGAGTCTCGGGTCGCCGGTCGCTAGCCGATCCGCCTTCGTCGGCGAGAAGTCGATCTTCTGGCCAGCAGCATCACACAAGTCATCTCCCGCAAACGCGGCGGCGCGCAAGCCCCAGCCAGTGTAGGTGGCCAGCGGCACCGCAACTTCCGGAAGGCGAATCCCGGCCATGTCGTTGCCGTCGCGATCAGTCCGGGGAACGAAGACGGGATAGGGTGAGGCCACAAGACGCGGCGGAAGTGTCGTCAGCACACCGTCATCGACGGAAGGCCCATAGTCGAAGAGGTCGCCGGTGGTCAGGAGACCGTTATAGGTGACGCTTGGAATATTTGGGAAATTCACGCGCTCCTGTTGCGAACGCACGAGCGTCCCGTCCACGCGTCGTGGCACGCGGCTCGGCGGCGGCGTCTTGTCCTCCGAGACCCACTCGTCGAGGGCAACCAGGAGCGCGCGCAAGGCCCGATTGGCAACAAGCGGATTCCTTGGCTGCTGACAGATTCCCAGCCCACTGAAGGCGACATGCGGCAGGCTCGAGAGCAGATAGGACCGGACGTTCCCGGGGTCGGCAACGTCGTTCCCGAGCGTATCTGTGTGCGCTAGTGAGCCGCCCTTGACCCAATATTCGTTCGCCGAGTTGACCTCGAAGATGCGCGGGCACGTGCGAGTCCACCGACAACGAAGAAGTCGGCCATCGATTTCCCCGGTTATCGGATCGAAGAGCACCCTGTTGGTGAAGGGGAACTGGCGCTCGGGATACCAACGACCGATGTGCTGACGATGTGTTCGTGCAGGTTGAGCGAATCGATAGTTGAAGAACCCTCCGCTGGCTCCGCCGATCCAATTGAGCATGCCATCGAAGACCCGCTCACCTTGTTCGTCCTGATTGAAGCCGAGTCGCAGGAAGTCGTGCATGAAACGACAGGATTGCGACAAGCAGAACGAGTAGATGAGTTGCCCCTCGGAAATGGCGGGAGTGAGATTCGTTTGGCTGGCGATCGCCGAGCGGTGCAGGAATGCGGCGACATCACGAATCGCCGCAAAGCCGAGCCCCGCGATAATCGGATCTTTTGCCAGATATGTGAACTCGTAGAGCGTGCCTTGAGCGAAGGGCGTTCCCGCAGGCAGCAACCTGATCGTGCGATCGTTCACGTACTCCCAGTCCGTCGCCGGAATCGACTCCGGCGGATCCGCGTAGTGCACGCGCACCGTGAGATTCGCCTGAGCTCGCTCCAGTGTTGCGGCCCCGTAGGTGAGGACTCCGGTCATCGTCGTCGGATTGTCCACAACGAATTCCTCCAACGTGGGACCCACAATGGAGGAGCCGTCCGGATTCCTCGCCACGGGAACGGTGATCGTTTGCCGGCCGCTGCCCGGCGTCACGGTGGCCTCCCAACCGCTCTGCACAATCGTGTATCCACGACGCATGAGGAATCCGATACCAGCGTCGGCGGCTGTCGTTGGATCGTTGCCACCGCTGAGGGCATCGTTCATCACGGCGAAACCAACGGCATTGCCTCGGTTGTTGACATCGAAGAACACTCGACGAATGCCGCGGGCCGGATCGACTGGCCTCAGGACGTAGACGTCCGTCGAGTACTCGACCAGGCCCCTGGCGTTTCGCGGCGCCAGGGCGATGTCAGCGATCACGCGATTGCGGGGATCCTTCGGGTCGATTTCACCAAAAGCCACGCCAACGAGCTTTTCGTACGGACCAACATCACCGAACGAAACGCCCTGGAAGGTCGGCGATTCCGTGCGGGTAATGACGATGCGCGTGATGTGGGCTTCGGCCGGAAATGTCGATGCGGCAAGGGCGACCGTTGCCAGGACCAAGGTCGCGACAGTTCGAACCATTTGGAATCTCATACGTTGACCCCTTCAAGCGGCGAGTTGGTAGAATGCGGCGTCTCGAAAACATGGCTACCTCGTAAGGCGAAAAGGCGGGGCGAACCTTGTCATCTCCGTTGGCTTCGGTCCGGACGCCTGGGCAGGTTACGCAACTGCTCGTCGCATGGCGGCAAGGAAATCGTTCCGCCCTCGACGAGCTCGTACCTCTAGTGGAAGCAGAGCTTCGCCAGCTCGCTCGCCGCTACATGCGACGCGAGAGACCAGGGCATGTACTTCAGGCCACGGCGCTTGTGAACGAGGCGTTCATTCGCTTGTTGAACTGGCGCGAAGTCAACTGGCAGAACCGCGCGCATTTCATCGCGATGGCCGCACGGCTGATGCGGAACGTTCTCGTCGACGAGTCGCGGCGGCGCGCAAAGGGCCCCAATGGACACACCGTTCGATTGGCCGACATCGCGGAGACGGACGGCGTCACATCGGATCGGTCCCGTGACCTGGTGGCCATAGACGATGCACTGCGGGCGCTGGCCGGCCTCGATTCGCGGAAAGCTCAAATCGTCGAGTTGCGATTCTTTGGTGGTCTCAGCCTAGAAGAGATCGCGGAGGTGATCGGGCTCGCGCCCATCACTGTCAGTCGCGAGTGGGCGAAGGCGCGCGCCTGGCTCCATCGAGAGATCGGAAACGGGCAGCGCGCAGCCGGGTCCGCCGCTGACACGGACATCATGAGCCACCCGCGCTGGACCAATGTTGACCGGCTGCTCGACGCGGCGCTCGAGCGAGCGCCGGGTGAGCGTGCGGCGTTTCTGCGCGAAGCATGTGGCGGCGACGAAGCGCTGCAGCGCGAGGTGGCATCGTTGCTCGCCCATCGCAGCGGCGCGGGTGATTTTCTTGAACAGCCAGCGCTGGAGTTGGCGGGCAGACTCCGACCCGAGGAGCGGACCGAATCGCTAGTCGGCCGACAGCTCGGAACGCATCGCATCCTCGGCCTCCTGGGCCGCGGTGGCATGGGCGAGGTGTATCGAGCTCACGACACGCAACTGGGCCGCGACGTCGCGATCAAGATCCTGCCCCGCGTCTTCCACACCGATCCCGAGCGCCGCGCCCGCTTCGACCGGGAAGCGCGGATGCTGGCGGCGCTGAACCACCCGCACATCGGTGGTATCCACGGCCTCGAAGATCTGGACGGTACCCCCGCGCTCGTTCTCGAGCTCGTTGAAGGCGACACGCTCGCTGAGCGTCTCGCTCGCGGACCGCTATCAATCAACGAGGCCCTGCGCATCGCCCGGCAGATCGCCGAGGCACTCGAGGCGGCGCACGACAAAGGCATCGTGCACCGCGACCTGAAGCCAGCCAATATCAAGATCACGCCGCAGGGTGTCGTCAAGGTGCTCGACTTCGGGCTCGCCAAGGCCGCGGATCCAGCTGAAGCCGGACGTTACGCATCTAATGCCAGCGCGTCTCCAACCGTCACGATCGGGGCAACGCGCGAGGGCGTGTTGCTCGGGACCGCGGCGTACATGAGTCCCGAACAGGCACGGGGGAGGGCGGCCGACAAGCGGACTGACATCTGGGCCTTCGGGTGCGTGCTCTACGAGATGCTCGCAGGCCGCGCACCATTCGCCCGCGACACGATCACCGACACACTCGCCGCGCTTGTTGAACGTGATCCGGATTGGCAAGCAGTGCCGGCGGCAACACCCGCCAAGATTCGAGATCTGTTGCGACGTTGTCTGCAAAAGGATCCTCAGCGTCGGCTCCGCGACATTGGCGACGCCTATCTGGACGTCGACGATGCGATCGCACCTGCGGCGATGGGAAATGTTGCGATAACGGTTGATCGCCGTCCGATCGCGCAATCGGTCGTCGGCGCCGCTATCCTCGCCAGTGCGATCACCGCGTCGATACTGCTTCTCGTTCGTCGGGCGCCGGAGGTCGCGCCACAGGATCTCGTGCTCACCATCGCACCACCGAGCTCGAGCGGCATCCAACCAGTTGAAACTGGACTGGCGAGCCCCGAGATCTCACCGGATGGCTCCTATGTCGCGTACCACGACCGGTCGGGAACCTTGCGGTTGCGCCGGCTGAATGCGATTTCGACGGAAGCCTTCCCAGCAACCACCGGCCTCGCGAAAGTGTGGTCTCCCGACTCGGCGTCCCTATTGTTCGCGGACGACACGACTCTGAAACGAATCCGTGTGCCGGACGGCGCGCCCGAAATCATCGGCAAGGTTCCGGCTCCATTCTCCAACGCGAGCCTGAGCGAGAGCGGTGTGTTGTTATTCGTCTGTTGCCCGACTGGTGGGTTTCGCCTCTTCATCGTCCCAGGTTCAGGCGCCGAGGCCAGAGAGATCTCTGTGCCCGGCCTGAAAGACGGCGGGTACCAGCACGTGTCTTTTCTGCCAGGCGGTGAGGACGTGCTCGTTGGCTTCACGCCACGGGGGGCCGAGGAGACTGACATCTACCTTGCCACGCTCCGTGACCAAGAGATCGCGAGTCCCGTACCGTTGATGAGGACCGACACCGAGCCTCGCTACACACCCGCAGGCGGAGGTCGTCTGCTTTTCGTCCGGAACGACAACCTGTACGCGCAGACACTGAATCGGAGCACCCGAAGACTGGAGGGCGACGCAAAGCTGGTGCAACAGGGTGTGGCGTCGCGGCGGCTAGGTGCGCTCTTCTCAGTGTCCCGCTCCGGCGTCGTGGCCTGGCGGCCTGGTCGAGCAGCGCTCGGGCGAGTGACGATCTTCAATCGCCAGGGCAAGCCAATCGGCACTGCCGGTTCTCTCACGAGCGATTACGGTTCCCTCAGGCTGTCGCCAGATGAGCAACGTGTACTCGTGACCGCTCGAGATGGTCGCGCGTGGATACTGCAGGCCAATCAGCCTGGACGATTCAACGTGCGTCAAGGCGATCTCAGCATGCTGTGGTCGGCGGACGGTTCGAATGTGCTCGTTCCCGAGGCGTCGCGGATTGTCGAGCGCCCGCTCAGCGGTACGAGCGACGGCCGCGAGCGGGCACGTGTGCCCGGCCTCGCGCGTCTGGAGGACGTCTCGGCGGACGGCAAGGTGGTGTTGTTCAGCACCAGCATGTCCACCCTGTATTTCATCCGGCTCGACGAAACGGCCGAAGGGCGCGTCGCAACGATGGTCGAGACTGGTGAGCCGGTTGGGAACGCACGCTTCTCTCCCGATCAGCGCTGGATTGTCTATCAGGGACGCCAACCGCAGGCGGGTGTCTATGTTCAATCGTTCCCGGGCCCTGCCTTGCCGAAGCAGGTTGCCAGCACGGGCGAGAGCGCTGTGTGGCGCAGCGATGGCAAGGAGATCCTCTATCTGGATCGAGACAGCATCTGGTCAGTCCGCGTGGATACGGCAGGCGGTGAGTTTCGGGCCTCCCCTCCCGAGCTCTTGTTCTCGGTTCGTTCGTCGGAGGGCGGTCGACGGTTGAACGGGATCGCTCAGCTCGCCGTGTCGCGCGACGGCACACGCATCTACTACCAGCAGCCTGTCGAGCAGCCCGACTCCGATCTCATCCACATCCGAATGGGGTGGGAAGACGGCGCAGCGCGACGCGAGTAGAACGCGAGGCGCGCGGTCATTCGCTTCGCTCAAGGTCAGGTCAAACCATTGGGGCGGACTGGGAGTGTGGTCCCGTAAGGGCAGTCCGTTTCTAGATCCGTCTTTGCCGTACTACGTCTCTGACGTATAATGGTAAGTGTGGACGTTGACGTGTACGACGAAGGCACGCGGCGGACAGCATTCCCGGCGCGGTCCTGAAGAAGATCAAGGAGGAGCTCGATGGCAAAGAGTAAGCGGAACATCGGCCAGGAGATCCTGGATGGGATTCGCCAGATCAAGCGTGGGGAGCATGGCCGCATCACGAACGTGCCATCGGTGTCGAGCGTGCGTGAGAAGACTGGCCTTTCGCAGTTGAAGTTTGCCACCTTGCTTGGCGTATCGGTCCGAACGCTGCAGGAGTGGGAGCAAGGCCGACGTGCACCCTCTGGCGCAGCGAGGACCCTCCTGCTGATAGCAGCGAAGAATCCGCGCGCGCTGACTGAGGTCGCTTGAGGCAAACTGCGACATGAACTGTGACGTAACCCTTCGAGGACTGCCTGTTTTGACCTGTGCCTCGCCAATATTCCGACTGCGGTGAACCACGCACGCGGAGGTGCACACCGCGCCCGAACGAAGATGGTTCGTCTGCCGACGACGTTGACCACGATGGCGAGCCGCCGCCCGCGCGTGTGATTCGACGCCGAGGCTCCTGCAGATGCTCGCAGTGATCGGCGCAACCCTGAGGAGGCCTTATGACGATCACTCTATGCGGGCGTGGCGCAAAGTCGCGTCCGGGCTGGCAGCTATCATGAATGTGTAAAGACGTGAAGGACGTGAAGACCATCCTCGCCGGCTGCCTCGTCGCGATGACGTGCGCATGCGCGTCGCGTACACCGCCCGCGGGAGCGCCAGCACCGCAGCCCGTGTCGCGACCGCCCGCCGGTCCGAGCCCGCCGGCTCCCATCATCGAGCTCGGTCCTCCGACGCCGATTCCCACGCCGCGCCCGGAGCCTGTGCCTTCAGAGTGCGCGGTCATCCAGGAGCCTGGCCTGCCAATTGCCACAGTGGCACTTGGCGAAACCGTGAACCCCGCGAATGCGCCACGTCCTTCGAACGACAGCGAACGGCTCGTCTTCCGTCAGCTGTACGACACGTTGGTTCGAGTCGATTGCATGGGGCGGGTCGTGCCAGGGCTGGCTTCATCGTGGCGGCGCAGCATCGACGGGCGGACATGGATTGTCACCCTTCTGTCCGAGGCGCGTTTTTCGGATGGATCTCCGGTGACAGCCGGAGCGGTGCTGGCGCTGTGGAGCCGTGACGGCGTTGGCGGTGACTTACAACCGCACGTCAATCGCCTCGTGCAATCGGTCATCTCCGTAGACGACCGGACGGTGGCAGTTCTGTTGCGCAGCCCTCGAGTGGATGCGCCGTACGCCCTTGCACACAGCGACTTGGCAATCGCAAAACCCGTTGCGGGTGCGGCATGGCCGCTGGGAACACGGTCGGCGCACGTGACCTCCGATCGCGCATCGATGACGGTGACGACTGCCACCGGTGCATCGATTCAGTTTCTCGCTCCTCGCGGCGATCCTCGCGATCTGCTGGACGAGTCCGTTGATCTCTTGATCACACGCGACCGCGCGGCGCTCGATTACGCAGCCACGCTCCCGCAGTTCCAGTCGATGCCCCTGGCGTGGCAGCGGACCCAGGTGCTGCTGTCGCCTGGTCGCGCGCGCACATCGCCATCGTTGTCGGACGAGGCGCGACAGACACTCGCCAACGATGCCGTCAGAGGAGAAGCGCGGGGTGCAGTCGGGCCGTTCTGGTGGCAGGGGCTATCTGACTGCGAGATCCCGCCTCCTCGAGTCCAGGGACCGGGGTCGCGTCCCTCGGGCCGGGTCGTCTACGACGCCAACGACAGTGCGGCTCGCGACCTTGCCGAGCGTCTCGTTGGTCTGGACAGGCGCACTTACCAGCGCGCCACGGGCCTCACTGGCGAGGCTCTTGCCCTGGCGCGGCGGCGAGGAAGCGACGCTGCGTATCTGACGTCCTTCGACAGCCGTCCATTCGATCCGTGCCGGGAGCTGCAGGTGCTCATGGAGGGCGCGCCTTGGCTCGACCCGGAGACCATCGTCCCGCTGGTTGACACACGTCAGCGCGCGATCGTGCGGCGTGGATATTCGGGTGTCGCCAGCGAATGGGACGGAGGACTGCTGATTGCAGGCGCCGATGATCAGAGATAAGGGATGAGTCTGCGCATCCGCCTCTTGTTCGCCTTTGCGGTCGTGGCGCTGGTCCCGATTGCGCTCCTGGCGTTCGGGCTCCGGCAGGAGATGACCCGTCGTCTCTCGGACGAGTACCAACTGCGAGTGAACTCGGTTGTTGACGTCATTCGCGAGGACCTCAGCCGCGAGAGTGCGGCGATCAGCGATCGGCTCGCATCGCTCGAGAGCGCGTTGGTGAACGACAACCGGTTCCGCCTCGCGGCAGTGGCAGACGTCGAGTCTGAACGAGAGTACCTGCTCGACTACGCGGGCACGGCGATGCGGCTGACGGGCCTGTCGATGCTGCAGATCCAGGATGGTGACGGACGGATCATCAGTTCAGGCCACTTCAGGAATGAGCACGGGCGCGCAGAGCCTGAACTGGCGATGGCGCTGGCGAATACGCGCGGTGATGTGGCGTTCGTGACGGCGCGTGCCGCAGAGCGCGAGTTCTTAGCGCTGGTGCGAGCCAGATCGTTTGCGATTGGCGGACGGATGTTCACGCTCGTCGGTGGAATCACCGTCGATGAAGGCTTGCTCGCGCGGCTGGCTCGCGACCGGGCGATCGTCGTGTCGGTGATCTATCCGGGCGGGGAGTTGACGACGGCCCGTGCGCTCTCGACGCGGCTCGGGCCAGGAAAGCCGGACGCGCCGAGCGAGACGATGCGCCCTGCAGTTGGGGAGCTTCAGGTCCCGTTGATCAAGGCTGACGCTGGAGCGCCGCTCGAAGTCGTGCAGGCGCGTCTGCAAGTGACGCAGCCGCTGACGCCGCTGCGAGCGCTCGTCCGCAGCGCAGACTCCTGGTTCCTGTTCACTGCCGCCGGGGCTGGAGTCGTCGCGTTGATGCTCGCCGTGTGGGTGTCGTCGCGAATCAGTCGTCCGCTGGCGACTCTCGCGGAGAAGACCGCCGTGCTCGATCTCGATCGCCTCGACGTCGAGTTCGACGCCGGTAGCGACGAAGTGGGAAGGTTGTCGCGGCTCCTTGGCGATTTGGCCTCGCGGCTGCGCAGCAGCACCGCGCGAGTGCGCGAGGCAGAACGGCGCGCCACCGTTGGCGACCTGGCTCGCCAGATCAATCACGACATCAAGAACGGGCTCATCCCGCTTCGCAACGTGATGCGGCACCTTGCGCAGGTCGAGCGCGACGAGCCGGCCGCGCTGCCGACCGTGTTTGCCGAGCGCAGGCCGACAGTCGATTCGAGCATCGCGTATCTCGAGACGCTGGCCACGAGCTACCAGCGCCTCTCGCGGCCGATGGACCGGCGCGACTGCGACCTGAACACGCTGGTCACCGACGTTGTGCGCGCAATGCAGGCACACGAGCACGTCGAGTTCGTGACTCAGTCGGCCGCGAGCCTGCCGCGCGTCGTCGGCGATCCGATCGCCTTCAGGCGTATCCTCGAGAACCTCATGTCGAACGCCGTTGATAGCCTGGAGTCCCAACCGGGTCGCGTGACTGTCTCGACGCAAGTGGTCGAGCGCGCGAGCGTGAACGAGACGCCGGCGATTCGTCTCGCAGTCGCAGACACCGGTCGCGGCATGTCCGCGGAAGAAACCGGCAAGATCTTCAACGACTTCTACACGACGAAAGAGGGCGGCACCGGTCTCGGCCTCTCCATCGTCCGCAGGCTTGTGATGGATCTCCAGGGAACGCTTGGCGTCGAGAGCACGCCTGGCATGGGGACCCGTATCACCATCGACATCCCAACCGGTCCGATGACGCGCACATGATGACGCAGATCCTGGTGGTCGATGACGTCCCGGCGATGGCCGAGCAGTACGCCTATGACCTGAAACGCGTCGGTGGCTACAGCACGATCGTGGCGTCTGGCGGTGACGAAGCGCTCGATGTCCTTGGCCGCGAGCCGGTCGATTGCGTCGTCCTCGACCTCGAGATGCCGGGCATCGACGGCTTCGAGGTGCTTCGCCGTCTGCAGCTACGCGGCATCGATACCCCGGTCATTGTCTACACCGGTGCCGGCAACTACGAGCGCTGCGTCCAGGCCATTCGCCTTGGTGCGTACGGCTTCGTCGACAAAGCCGAGCCGATCGAACGCGTCGTCCAGGAGATTGAGAACGCCGTTTCCCGTGGCCGCCTCGTGAAGGAGCTGCACACGCTCCGCTCCCGATTCGATGGCGAGACGACACTGATCGGCGACAGCGCACCGATGCGCGCGTTGCGTCAGGCAATTACGCGCGTTGCGCCGATTCCGAGCAGCGTCCTGATCATGGGCGAAAGCGGAACGGGCAAGGAGCTTGTCGCGCGCGAGCTACATCGCCTGGGCCCCGGCGAGAAGACGCCGCTCGTCGCCGTCAACAGCGCCGCGCTTCCCGAGCAACTCGTCGAAAGCGAACTCTTCGGTCACGAGCGTGGCGCGTTCACCGGCGCCGATCGTCTGCGCAGGGGGGCGTTCGAGAACGCGGGCAACGGAACGCTCTTCCTCGACGAAGTCGGCGAGCTGCCGCTACCTGCGCAGGCCAAGCTGCTTCGCGTGCTCGAGGACCGGAAGGTGATGCGAGTCGGCGGCGACCGCGCGCTCACGATCGCCGCACGCGTCGTCGCAGCGACGAACCGGGATCTCGAGAAGGAGGTTGAGGCCGGCCGCTTCCGCCAGGATCTCTACTATCGCCTCAACGTCCACACGCTGCGCGTGCCGCCGTTGCGCGAACGTCTCTCCGACG
Source organism: uncultured Acidobacteriota bacterium (assembly GCA_963772955.1). Classification (GTDB taxonomy): domain Bacteria; phylum Acidobacteriota; class Vicinamibacteria; order Vicinamibacterales; family UBA2999; genus Gp6-AA40. The sequence continues at coordinate 56,444 of CAVYZF010000008.1, forward strand.
TGCCGGTGCTCGTCGAGCATCTTCTTCGGGCGATCGCCTCGCATCTGCGCGTGCGGCCCAAGACGATCGCGCCAGAAGCGGTCGCGTTGCTCTCGACGTACGACTGGCGGAAGAACAACGTTCGGGAGCTGCGAAACTGCCTCGAGAGGATGATGATCGCGACCGATGCCGCCACCGTCACGGCCGCTGACGCACCGCCTGAAATCCTGGGCGATGACCGCGATGATGGTGCCGATCCAGCGGCGCCGGCCGGCACACTGAGGGCGCTGCGCGCGCAGGCTGAACGGCAGATCGTGCTCAGCGCGCTCGATAAGCACGACTGGCACGTGACCCGGACGGCAGAAGCGCTTGGCCTCGCGGATCATTCGAGCCTCCTGAAGATCATGCGGCGTCACGGGTTGAGTAAGAGCACCCACCGAGACTCGTAGCGACGTCCCGCGTGTCCGGCAGGACACGCGACGCTCCCTTGCTTTCGTGTCCGTCGGGACACGGGGGCCGTGCAATCCCGCATTCTTCCGAGCATTTCGTCCTATTCCACGCCTGGCCGCGCGCTTGCCCTTTACGCGTGCGAACGTCGGCCGCTTGCGGCGACGAACAAGGAGAAGGACCTATGAGACCCAGACGACAGCTGACGGCGGTGCTCCTGATGGCGGCATGTGCGGCCGTCGGCTGCACCAAGCGCGAGACGCCATCGACGAAGGCAACGGAGTCGCGAGACTCGGCGCAGGCGAAGCCTGTCGCGGCAGTGAGCGAGCTCCCGCCGCTTGCGGGCACCGACGAAGAAGGGCTTCGTGAAGGACACGACGCCGAAGGTCAAGGGCCCGGCATCGTTCGCTGATGGCGAAGCGGCCTACAAGGCCAGGAACTACACCGAGGCCACGACGATCTTCGAGGACTACACGACGCAGAAGCCCGACAACGCATGGGGGCACTTCATGCTCGGGTTGTCGACGTGGAAGGCCGGCGATCTCGACAAGTCGCAGAAGGCTTTCGAAACGGCGCTGACGATCGACCCGGATCATCTCAAGAGCCTGGTGAACCTGAGTCGCGTCCTCCTCGAGAAGAAGCAGTATGACGGCGCGATCAACACGTTGATGAAGGCGGGCGACATCGAGCCCAATTCGACGGACGTGTATCGACTGCTCGGGCGCGCGTATCACGCGCAGGGCAAGACCGACGATGCGGTCGATGCGTATACCCGCGCAATCGAGCTGGACGACAAGGACGCGTGGTCGATGAACAACCTCGGTCTGGTGTTGCTCGAGAAGAAGCGTGCCGAGGAGGCGCTGCCGCTCTTCACCAAGGCTGTGGAGCTGAAGAAGGACGTCGCCGTGTTCCACAACAACCTGGGGATGGCGCTCGAGCACACGGGACGCTTCGGTGCGGCTGCCACCGCATACGGCAAGGCGGTGACCGCCGACCCGGCCTACGACAAGGCGAAGCAGAACCTTGCACGCGTCGAGGCAGTCAAGAAGGGCCCTGAAACGCCCGTCACCGAGGAGGACACCAAGACCGCCAGCAAGTAGGCGACGAGTAGCAGTCCCTGGGTCCTGGTCTCGTTCCGCTCAACAAGGGGGTGCGGAACGGGCCGGGGCTCGGGGCTGCGAGGAAGTGCGCGTCCCGTCACACGCCCTGGAACTGCTCGAAGCCACCCCTCAAGTCGATACGTCTTGTAGTCATGCCGCGCTCTCACGCCAGGCTGCTCGTCGTCCTTGCCGCTCTCGCGGTGCCATCGGCCGCGGCAGCGCAGGACATCCCAATCCAGTTGCGCTTCGATGGACAGCCACTCGTCGTGACGGCCATGCCTGAATTCGCGTGCCTCGATCGCACGCGCGACATGTGGATCGGATGCCGCATCCAGCGGTCGGCAGACGGCGACCGCTACGTGCTCTCCAGGCCTGAGGCCGGCGAGTACACGCTGCACGTCAAGATCGACGAGAACACGAAAAACCCCGCGAGATTTCCCGGCGACTACGATGTGTTCTTTCCATTCGAGGTCACGGCGAGCACCCCAATCGAGCTGCGGATCGACATGCCGAAGTTGATCCGCGTCACCGCTCCCTGGGACAACGATCGCGACCTGGAAGGCATGCTCGCGCGCCCATGGTCGGAGAAGCCCGGGCTCAGGATCGCGCGCGAATCGGGAATGGCGACGGCGACGTTCGAGTGGGAAGCCGTCGCGCCCGACGCTGAATACACCTTCAGCGTCACAACCGCGCGCAACGACCCTTACCTCGAAGGCCCTGAAGTCGTTCGAGGGACGACGCACGATACGAAGGTGACCCTGCGTCTGCCGCCATCGCCAGCGGAACACTATTTCCGCTTCGGGATCTCCGCGAAGAAGGATGGGCGCCTGGTTGGCGATTTCATGACACACGATTCAGGCGTGCAGTCGTGGGCGTACACGTTCACGGTGCGTGACTCGGCGGGAGCGTCTGCGACGGCAGCGGCGAAGCCCACGACGCGCGCGTCGCGCCCGCGGTCTACAGTCCGTTCGAAGGTCGATGACGCGTTCGCGATCGAGTGGAAGGAGCGCGTACCTCGGCCCACATGGTGGGACGAAGTCCCGGAGTCGTCGTTGAAGATTGGCTCAATCGGGGATCTGCTGGCGGTCTGGCAGAGCGGCACGAGCGACGAGGTCGCCCGGCGTCGCTTCTACAAGCTGACGTACGAGGGCATCGTCGCGCATCCGGGCGACCGGGATCTTGCGGCCGAGGGGTTGGGGTTGATGGCGTTCGTCGCTGACAACGACGATCAACTGCCACTTCTCGAGTTCGGAGTCGAGAAGTTCTTCTCGTACAACCGGCGCCTCGACAACTGTGCGAACTGCAAGATCGGCGATACCTCTGGCGAGATGGTGCGCGACCTGGCATCGGCCTACATCTCGAGCGGACGCTCTTACGACGCGATCCAGCTGATTCAGCGATTCGTCACCGAGCGCGAAGCCGACGTCAGCGACTACAACCTCGCGCTCACGTTCGAGACGATGTCACGCGCGTATTGGGAACTAAGCGACGTAGCCGGGGCGAAGGCGGCCATCCAGGAGGGGCTGCGACGCTTTCCTATGGGCTGGCAGGCCGACCAATTGCGGCGCACTCTCGAGCGTTACGAGCAGCCCGGCGTCGACCGTTAGGCGTCCGACCCACTCGGCAGCCTAGTCCGGCCGACGCCGGAGTGCGCGAAGCGTCTATCGTGTAGCGACGGCCTCGGTCGATGGCGCGGTCGGGAACGTCCCGGTGATCGGCACGCCCATCGGTCCGACCGGGATGTAGACGACGGTGTGGTTGGGCGAGTTGACCATCGCCTTCTGCGCTTCGATCGCCTCGTGCTGAATGTACATGCCGCTCAACTGACCGCGGATGATCTGCATCGCGTTCGCGATGCCCTGCGCCTGCACCTCGCGCTTGGTGCGCTCTTTCCGCTCGATCTCGATCTCCGTGTCCTTCCGCTGCAGTTCCTGCGTCGCCGCCAGCTTGCGTGAGACCGCATCGGCGACTTCCGCCGGATACTGAACGTTGCCGACGACGACGCTCGTGATGGTGAATGGACTGTCGGTCGCATAGGTGCGGATTCGCGCGAGCACTGAGTCACCAATGGCGATCAGCGCGTCCTTCACCTCGAGTCCGTTGCGCTGTTGGACCTCGTCGCGCGCGAAGGTCCGCAGCGGCTCACGAATGAAGTTGCCGTAGGCCACCTTGACGATGGAGTCGGGTTCCTTCTCGTGGCCGCGGTCCGACAGGGTCGTGCTGTAGCGCTCCATGAACAACGGCACGCGCGCTTCATCGACACGCCAGACTGTGTGCACCCTGAAGGCGATCTTCAGGTTGTCTTTGCTGAGGACGGCGTCTTCGCCCGTGAAGTCCTCGGTGTAGGTGTAGGGCGTGATGCTGACGTTGGTGACGTCGAGCAGCCATCTGCGGCCGGTCGACGTCGGGCCGCGTTGTGTGCCGTAGAAGGTCGACTTGCCGAACACTGCACCGCGTGTGAGGTATCCGACGTAGCCCGCGGGTGTGTAGGGATTGCGCGCACCAAGCAGCCAGACCATTCCGACGCAGAGTGCGACGAGCACCACGCCGACGATGGCGAGCGAACTGCGCAGGCGTGAAAACAGACCGGTGCCGTATTCCAGTGGGGACGGGAACGACATGACGAGCCTCCAATCACGCCGACGGGGTTAGCTGACGGGCTCGAAGTTGGAAGTCTTCTACGGCCTGGAGTCGCGCACGGCGCGCCGCCTGGCCGATTCGCCCCGTAACCTGGGTCCCCCGCGACCGCCACTTGCTGGCGTCTTAGGCGTACATTCACGCTACTCCTGTGCGCAAACGGCGTCAAATCGCCCCATTGTTCAATCGCTGACGGCGAAGATCCCGGAAGGTGCAAGGCCAGGGGAAACCAGCTCGAGGGCTCGCTTAGAATGCCTTCGGGAGAAATTGCATGAAAACGCTTGTGGCCGTTGCGTGTGTGACCGTGACTGCTGCGTTTGTCGTCGTTCGTGACTCGGCGGCGCAGGATCTGGTTGTGACCAACGCACGCATTCTCGATGGAAAGGGTGGCGTCATCGAGCGCGGCTCCGTTGTCGTGCGCGACGGCAAGATCGTGTCGGTCGCGTCAGGGGCGCCGGCGAGGGTGGCTGATGCACAGTCAATCGATGCGCAGGGCCGCACGCTCATGCCGGGATTCATCGACGCGCATCGACACATCGCCCAGGGTGATCCGGCGGAGTGGCTGGCCAAGCGCGCTGCGCCGCAGATGCAGGAGTTTCTCGATGCCGGTTTCACCACGGTGCTCTGCGCGATCTGTCCCGATCAGGCAATCGAGTTGCGTCAGCGCATCGAGTCGGGTGCGGTGAAGGGTCCGCGTCTCTACCTGGGAAGCATCATTCCGCTCGCGAGAGCTGGCGCTCCTGGCGCCGCTGCCGGGGCGCGCGGCGGCGGCCGCGGCGGCGATCCCGCGCGCTTCGACAACTCGCGGCCTCCTTTGCGTCCAACCGTCGCGGCGGCCGGTATCCCGGCCGCGGAGACGATCAAGGCCGTCGAGGCTGTGGCGAGCAAGAAGTACGACTACATCAAGACCGTCATCACGACGACTCCGGGAGGACCGGAGACAGACACGCTGAAGCTGATCGTGTCCGAGGGTAAGAAGCACAACCTGCCGACGATCACGCACGCGGTCTCCGTGATCGACACACTCGCGGCAGTCGAGGCGCGCCCTGATGTCCTCGTGCACACGCCTCACATCGGGAGACTCGAAGAGGATCCCGCCGCCGTGAAGCGGATCGCCGGCGCCGGGATCCCGATGACATCCACGCTGGCGGTCTTCGTCCCGCACTTCAGCGGTGACAACGCGCCGCTCTTCCGCGACGCGATGCCATTTCCATGGGAGACCATTGCCAGTGCCGGTCAGGGTCCGGTCAACGCGCGCCTGTTGTGGGAGTCCGGCATCTCGTACGGCTACGGCACCGATACCAGCTGGCCGCCGAAGGAATCACTCGCGGACGAACTGCGCGCGCTACGACTCGTCTTCTCGCCGCGAGATATCAGCAAGATTCTCGGGCAGGGAGCGGCGCGATCGACGCTCAAGCAGGATCAGATCGGGGCGCTCGAATCCGGCAAGCTCGCGGATATGGTGCTGATCGACGGCAACCCACTCACCGACGTCAACGATTTGCTGAAGGTCGTGGTGACGATCAAGGGCGGTGTGATCGTCTCGGATACCAGGAAGAAGTGAGAGGGGTAGAGGCGGGTCTCCGGGCCCGCCTCCTGTGATCACGTACTAGACGAGACCTGCCTTATACAACGCCAGCAATTTACCCCACGCCTTCTCGGCATCGTCCATTTTGTAGATCGGCGCACCGTTCGCCTGTGCCGGCATGTCGGGCACGCACCATCCGTGCTGCGCCATCGAGTAGACCTCGACCTCCACAGGCACCTTGGCCGCGTCGAAAGCTTCCTTCAGCTTCGTCTTGGCATCGGGCTGCTGCATGTCGTCGTTGGTCGCGATGCCGAAGTACATCCGGCCTTTGACCTTCGGTGCGAGCAGGTGCGGGCTGTTCGGGTTCCCCGTGACGAGTCCGCCACCATGGAACGAGGCGCCGGCGCCGACGCGATTCGGCACCGCGGCGGCGGTCCTCACGACGAGTCCGCCGCCCATGCAGTAGCCCTGCGTGCCGATCTTCTTGTTGCGATCGACCTGCTTCTGCATGTCGAGCCACGCGATGAGCGCAGGCGCGTCTTTCTCGACGGTGCCGTCTGCCTGAATCGAGCTCATCAGCGGTTTGAGCTTCGGCAGTTCGTTCGCGAAGTTCACCTTCGACGCGTCTTCCCAGATTGGCGCCTTGGCCACTCGATAGAACGGATTCGGAACCAACACTGAGTAGCCGGCGCCAGCGAGCCGCCTTGCCATGTTCCGCATTGAAGGTCGCAACCCGAATGCATCGGGCCAGATGATGACGGCGGGATGCGCGCCGGTTGCCGGCGTGATGAAGGCGGCATCGCACGTGCCGTCGGGCGTTTTGATCTCGACGTTCGTTTCCGTCACCTGTCCCTGCGCGCCGAGCTCGGCGCCTGTTGCAGCGACCAGGCCGGCCGCGACTGTCGTGACGAAGTCTCGTCGTGTGAGCTCATCGTTTTCCATGGTCCTGTTCCTCCCCGCGGGGAGGATATTATCCTGAGCCGTGATGCCGCGCTTCCTCCATGTCGCCAACGGCAGTAGTGTCACGCGCACGCTTGCCGAGGCGGGCGTGCCTGGACTCTTTTCAATCTGGGCCGATCCGCTTCATGACGGACCCGTTCCGGGCGGTTTGAGCGACGAGGCTTTGCTCGACGTGCGCCGGCAATTCCTTGCGGGCCCGCCCGGCGGTCCGAGTGACGACCCTGTAAACGACTTGCGCAGGTGGCGACGGATCATCGAGGACAACGACGCGTACGACGAGCTCGTCCTCTGGTTCGAGCACGACCTCTTCGATCAGTTGAACCTGATTCAGGTCCTGAGCTGGATTCATCACCAGGTGCCATCATCCAGGATTGTGAGCCTGGTGTGCATCGGCTCGTATCCAGGTCGCCCTGATTTCAAAGGCCTCGGCGAGTTGACGGCAGGGGAGTTGGCATCGCTACTCGACACACGCAAGCCTGTCACCGAGTCGCAGTACGAATTGGCCGAGCGAGCGTGGAGCGCGTTTCGTGAGGCGACGCCCCAGGCGTTGGACGATTTCACGCGCACGGATACTGCCGCATTGCCGTATCTCGCGCCAGCGCTCGTGCGTTTTCTGCAGGAGTATCCGTGGACGACTGACGGGCTCTCTCGCACTGAGCGCCGGCTCCTCCACGTCGCCGCCGCGGGAAGCCTGACGCTCGCGAAGGCCTTTCCTCGGATGCACGAAGACGAGACGGCGTACTACGTGACAGACACGTCGCTCGTTGAGCTCGTCGAGATGCTGTCACGCACGTCGCCGCCATTGCTCGCGCGAAGCACTGACGGAGCATCCATTACCGCTGCTGGTCGTGCGGTTCTCAGAGGCGACCAGGATCGAGTCTCGCTGTGCGGCGTCACAGAGCGGTGGCTCGGAGGAGTGCAGCTCAATGATCGCGCAACCCTCTGGCGCTGGGACGATGCGCGCCAGCGGATCACCTCCAGCGACATTGCATGATGTGTTGGCGCGCGGTCGTCGTCATCGCACTCGTGCTCTACATGAGCACGATCGTGCCGCTCGGTGCTGACCCGCTGCCGTGTCTGCGTGACGTGTCCGGCGTGACGTGGCTACGGTGGAATGACAAGCAGGACATCCTGAATCGTTGGTGTGAGAGCGTCGGTCCTCCGGTGTTCGCGACGGTCGCAGAGCGCGAGGGGCCGATTTCGCGTCTCCTCGTCCTCAGTTGGAACGTGCACGTCGGTGGAGCGGATATCGAAGGGTTGATGGCGAAGACACTCGGACCGATCTCGGGGAGTGATACCGGACTTGTCATCCTGATGCAGGAGGCGTTTCGCGCGGGGTCTGACGTGCCCGAATCACTGCCGCGCGATCTCGACGTGCCGTCGTCCATTCGTCCGCGTCGCCCCTCCCCGGATGTGGTCGCAATCGCGAAGCGACTGGGAATGTCGGTCGCCTACGTGCCGTCGATGCGCAATGGCTCGGCCTCGTCACTCGAGTCCCGCGAGGATCGCGGCAATGCCATCCTCTCGACCGAGCCGCTGAGCGACATCCGCGCGATCGAGCTGCCGTTCGGGAAGCAGCGCCGTGTCGCCGTGGCAGCGACCATCACCCCACGCGGATCGAGGATAGGCGTGATGCGTGTGATTACGACGCACTTCGATACGAACGGCGATCGTGTGGCACAGGCGGAGGCGCTCGCCCAACGGATGGAGTCGCTCGTTGATCTGCCGCTCCTGGTCGCCGGTGATTTGAACTCGCGTCGCGGCTTTGGAGATCGATCGGTCACGGCGATCAGTCGCCGGATCGGGATCGAGTCGTGTGGCACTCAGCGGACGCTTCACTGGCCCTGGAGGCTCGACGTGCCGTTGTTCTTCCTGATCGGCCGAGTGGACTTCATGTTCAGCACGCTCGACGCGAGCGTGACGCGGAGCTGTCAGACGCTCTCGCACGCCTACGACTCCGACCACCTGCCGATCCTGCTCGACGTGAGCGGCCGTCAGTGAGCTTCGCGCGCTCTCATCTCGGCGCTGGCTGAGACCTGGGTCGCGGGCCGGAGCGGTCGCACGATTAACGTGAGCACGAACCCGATCGCCAGCAGCCCCGCCAGCACCTGCAGCGGCGTGTCGTAGATGTGAATCCTGTCCGCGCCTTCGGGCAGCGCCGCCCTGGCTCGGTTCGAAAGCTCGGTGATGATCACCGGCCCTGCCACCGCCGCCGCGCTCCACGCGGTGAGCAGCGCGCCGTGAATCGCGCCCACGTTCTCCGGTCCGAAGATGTCGGCGAGAAACGCCGGAATCGTGGCGAACCCGCCGCCGTACATCGTGAAGACGATGAAGAGCGCGATCTGGAAGAGGACCCAGTTGGCTGACGCCGCGAAGGTGGGAATCAGGAGGAACAGAAAGAACTGCGTCACGAAGAACACGAGATACGTGTTTCGTCGTCCGATGTAGTCGGAGCCGGACGCCCAGAGGAATCGGCCTCCCGCGTTGAAGAGGCTGATGATCGAGACGACGAGCGCGGCCTGGACGGCCGTGCGCTGAAACATGTCCTGCATCATCGGCGACGCCTGGGCCAGGATGCCGATGCCCGCGGTGACGTTGATGAACAGGATGCCCCAGAGCAGATAGAACTGACGCGTCTGGATCGCCTGATTACGAGTGACGCTGACGTCCGTGATCATCGCGCTCTTCTTCGTCGGCCCTGTCCAGCCCTCCGGCCGCCAGCCTTCCGGTGGACGACGCAGCAGGCGGGCGCCGACGAGCATGATGATCAGATACGTCGCGCCGAGTGCCATCACCGTTCGCGCGACACCGATGCGGTCCATGAAGTAGACGTTCAGATAGCCGGCGAGGAACGCGCCGCCTCCGAATCCCATGATCGCCATGCCGGTCGCCATGCCCGCGCCGATCGGGGAACCACTTCACGAGTGTGCTGACCGGCGAGATGTAGCCGAGGCCGCAGCCGATGCCGCCGATGATGCCCATGCCGAGAAACACGAGGATCGGTTGCGACTGTGCGAGCCCGACACCACCGATGAGGAGGCCGGTGCCGAAGAACAACGCGGCGGCGGTCGCGGCGACGCGTGGGCCGCGGCGCTCGACCCAGGGACCACCGAATGCGGCGCTCAATCCGAGCAGGACGAGCGCCGTCGTGAACGTCGTGTACGGTGGGCTGAACCACCACGGCGAATCAGGGAAGAGCTGTTGGATGGGGCGGTTGAACGTGCTCCACGCGTAGACCGATCCGATGCAGATGTGAACGAGGACGGCTCCGACCGGAATGCGCCAGCGATGCTCCGACATAGCGCGTTATCCTGTCGCGGATCGCGTCGCGCGCGCAACCGGGGAACCGCTACGCCGTTGCTGCCGTTGGCGCCTGGCCCTGAGGTGGATCGATGCCGAAGCGCTGGCGCTTGAGGTACAGGCCCTTACGCGACAGACCGAGCATCGCCGCCGTCTCCTCAATCCGTCCGCCACACTTCTTGAGCGCGTATTGCATCATCGTCTGCTCGATATGCCGGACGGCAGCCGCCATCGGTTGGTCGAGACGGACGACGACTTCCGTCGGATCGAGCATGCGTTCTGACGCCGGGATCGTGCGGCGTGACGCCGCGATTTCCGGGGAGAGATGTTCGGGCATCATCACGGCGCCAGACTCGGCGAGAGCGGCGAGGCGGCGCATCTCGTTCGCCAGTTGCCGCGTGTTGCCCGGCCAGCGATAGAGCACCAGATACTCCATCGTCTCCTCGGCGAGCCGGAGGTCGCCCTTCGAGTACTCCTGCGAGAACTTCTGCAGGTAGTGATTGGCGAGTGTGGGGATCTCGACCCGTCGTTCGCGCAGGGGGGGCAGGTGCAGGCGGACGATGCTGAGGCGGTAGAAGAGGTCTTCGCGGAACCGTCCCTGGCTGACGAGCGTGTCGAGGTCGGCGTTGGTCGCGACGATCAGGCGCACGTCGACTTTGCTCGGTTGGGCCTCGCCGACCGGGTGAATCTCGTTCGATTCCAGGAATCGCAGCAGCTTTGGCTGAACCTCGAGGCTGGTGTCGCCGATCTCGTCGAGGAACAGTGTGCCGCCCGTGGCCGCACGCACAACACCTTGAAAGTTGTCGACCGCGCCGGTGAAGGCGCCGCGGCGATGACCGAACAGCTGCGAGTCGAGCATGTCCTTCGGCGTCGAGGTGCAGTTGAACGGCAGGAAGGTCGACTGCGCGCGGGTGGAGCAGGCGTGGATTGTCCGGGCGAGGACTTCCTTGCCGGTGCCTGTCTCACCTGTGATGAGGACCGTGACGTTCGTCGGTGCGATGCGCCGCGCGACGCTGAGGATGCCCTGCATCTCCTCAGCGAGGAAGATGGCGCCACCCTGGCTCTCGATCGGATCCGCGGGCCACAGCGCCGCGCGGTTCCGCTCTTCCTCGCGCGCGTGTTCCAGCGCCACTGCGGCGCGACCGAGGCGAAGAATATTGCCCAGGAGAATTGCTTTGGCAGGGTCATCGGGGATTTGACACGAGAGCGCTATTGACTCACCTCGATGCTCGCCCAACGGCAGTACGCAGTGGGTGAATGAATGCATCCCGGCCGGTGAGCGCGATTTCGTAACGCGCACTTCTGGTGAACAGCGCGTGGACTGGATGGCCTCCATGAGCTCACTGCCCAGGAGGCCGGCATCATGAGACAAATCAAAGGCACTCGCGAGAGATGCGGCGAGCCTTGAGTCCAACTGCGATTCGATCTGCGACGATGCATCGACTTCGATCGATCTCTTCGCCGAGAAGTTGTCAAACTCGTTCTCAGAGCAAGCGTTGCCTTGCTCGCGCCAGATTCTCTTTGCGCGATCGCTCGATTGCCTTTGCAACTCCGGGGACGTCTGTTGGATCTGAGAACACAGTTGCCAGAACATGCCCAAGTGCTCACGCAAAGCCCACGCGCCAAGCTCGGTCGCTCTGGCGATTGAGCGAGACGCTTCGTCAGGCTGTTCGGCTTTAACCATTGCTAACGCACGAAGCATGAGCGCTGTGCATTCGATTTTTCGGTCTCCGACTTTTCGCGCCTCTTCGATTGCGACGTCAGCGATCCGCGAAGCGTCATGCCATTTGCGCTGCCGCAAGAGTAGGCGCGCACGCGTGATCAAACTCGATCGCGCCGGAAACGGCATCTCGGATGGATCCCGAGTCTGCAGTCCAGTGAGCGTATCGAGCGCTCGCTCACACTCGGGCAATCGATTGGTGGCGATATACAGACGCGCGAGGCCGTCGAGCACGCTTTGGCGCACCTCGTCAATCTTGCTACCGGCTAAGCCAAGGAAGGTACGCTCGGCTCTAGCGAATTTTCCGGTCTCTAGGTATAGGTGGCCGAGGTTATTGAGAACTGTTGACTCGGATGTGCCGGAGATCGCTCCGAAACGCTTGGCTCGATCTAGATGCTCCTCTGCGAGCGGAAGGTCAGAGTCAAAGAACTCAATGCAGAAGGCATTGATCTCGCAAAGCTGTTGGAGCCACGCGTTCGGGTGTGTTTCGAGCAGTGAGCACGCGATTCTTAGGTGACGGCGCGCTTGTACCACGTTGCCGACCTGGGCTTCTTGACGAGCGACCGACTCATGCAGAAGGGCAGTGAGGTGAGGTTCGGCAGAGCGCATCGTCAAACGACGAACTTCCGACAAGAGAGGACCGACGATTTCTAGTGGTTGCCTCTCCGAGACGATTCTGAAAATGGCGAGTGCTGATCGTGCAGCCTGAGCAATGTCGCCGCCTTCCTTGGCAGAGTGAAGTGATCGCTGAAGGCTCTGTAACGCCTCTTCAGTGCGACCGAGATCTCGAGCGACGATCCCGAGAACCATTTCAGCCCGGGGATGGCCACGCACCCACTCCTGTCGAGCTATTACTTGACGCGCGACATGACCGGCAGACTCGAGCCTTCCAGTGCGAGCCAATGATTCAGCAATCAGGAGTTGGTGCTCATAGGACGGGAACCTCTGAATTTCCCGGAGAGCGGCCGCGCTGTCGGTACTAATTTCCTGGAACCGACCAAGACGAAACAGTGACTCGACTTCGGAGTAGCTGAGGGGCATAGCTTGTCTCCGTATCCGGTCAGTCGGCGTGTGAGCGGTATTTCCTAGCCGTGACGCTGTTGAAACGATACGAGCTTGTTGATCTTTGGTCTAACCTGAGACAAATGTTCTCCGAACGTATTTGCCAATTGCTCGAAGGCATAAACGTGTCTGTGCGTGAATACGTCTATGGCCGGAGAGTATGCCGTTAATACCCCCTGGAAGTCACCCTGCGGCCCCATCACAGGCGTGCTCACTGCACTACGCGGTCGAGGCTCCACGACTAGCGCTGCTTGTCCGAGATCTAGTGTGGCGTCGGAGTTGCTGATCGTCTGTCGATTAGCCGCGACCCAACCTGTTACGCGCTCACCAAGACGGACGCGAAGGCCAAGAAGGGCGCTGAACTTCTCGTCACTCACGTATTCACAAAAGAGGTCGTCCGATTCTTGCGAGTACCTGAAGAAGGCGCATGCACTTGATGGAGTGAGTTGTCTCACCGCCTGACCGAGTCCACTCATTGCCTCAGTCAGATTGCGGGCCTCAAGAAGGTTCTGCCGTGTAGCGGCCAACAACGCGCCATCGGCAGCGGCCGCGCGAATTTCTTCCAACGCACTTGAGCCGGAGTCCGAAGCGGCGTGAGAGACGAGCAGTGTTCGTGCTTGCTCGCCTGCTTCGTTCGCCTCATCAACGATTTCGTGGTAGGCCGAGAGAAACTGATCGACGACCAGAGGATCGTACATCGTCCCCCTGCGCTCTCGCAGTATGGCGAACGCTTCAGAGACACTCAGTCGGGGTCGATATGGCCGGTCTGAGTTCAAGGCGTCGAAACAGTCGACGACCGCCAGAATCCTGGCGCCGAGGGGAATATCCGTTCCGGAGATTCCATTCGGATAGCCTTGACCACTCCACTGTTCGTGATGATGTCGCACAATTGGGACGACAGGGTAGGGAAAACGAATCGACGAAAGAAGGTCAGCGCCGATGTCGGCGTGTCGCTTCATTGTTTCGAACTCGGCAGGTGTCAGTTTCCCTGGCTTGTTCAGAATGTGCTCTGGGATGGCGAGCTTCCCCATGTCATGGAGTAAGGCTGCCGCCTCGATGGCCTTCAACTGAGAGTGTTCCGTAACGCCAAGCCTCCTCGCGAGCTCGACCGCGTACACTTGCACTCGTCGGATGTGGCCGTGAGTGATTTGGTCTTTTGCGTCGACCGCCATAGCCAGTGTCTCTATCGTCGACAGATAGAGATCGTTGACCTGAGTCACGTGGCGATTTGCATCGGCGAGGCGGCCGAGCGAGGTCCGAAACGTTAGATAGGTGATGGCAAGGATCGGAAGGATGACACTTACGGCCGTCAGATCGATGCTCTGGCGATAGGTTACGAGGAGCATCGCCACGCAGGCCCCGCCGAGGTAGTTCAAGCCGACCCACGCGAAGTTTTGTTTCCAAATCTCGATCGGAGAGCTCGACTTTTCGTAGCTGACGGCGACGGCGATGAAGAAGCTGTTGATTGCGAAATAAGTAGCCGACATGACAGCGACCGGGAAGATGATCTCCTCGAGTCGGGGTGATGAAGGCGTTTGGGGGAGGAGGAGTCGGAAGATGTGCGCAGCTACCCAGATCGCGGTCGCTGCCGCGCATATGTTGAAGGCGGCTCGAACCTTCGAATGACGTCTACTACTGGCCCAGCTGCTAAGGATGATCGCGTCGAGCGTTGTGATGATCGTCGCTGCCGATGGTCCAAACAGAAGTACTGCGGCAAAGACAAAGGCCTCGGATACCGAGATCCGAGCATTGATGGAGGGCAGCTTAATGCTGAATGAGCCGGTTAGGAACGCTAGCCCCGCCAACACCAGCCATTGTGGGCTGGGCGGTGCCACCGTCAGATCGTAGACGGATGCCGCAACAGCGAGCGTTCCTACAACAACGATAACTGTGATGTAGACCCGGGCTCCAAGTGAGAGCCGGGCAGCGCGATGCGGCATCGCCCCGCCGGGCCTCCTAGCCCGGCAGGCGCTATATCGGCCTATTCGCCCCAGATAATTAGTCTTCGCATTTTTGCACTCCTGAAGCTAGCGGCCGATTCTGCTTTTGCCCTTAGTCGGACCACACGATGCCGTCGGACCACACGATGCCGTCGGACCACACGATGCCGTCGGACCACACGATGCCGTCGGACCACACGATGCCGTCGGACCACACGATGCCGTCGGACCACACGATGCCGTCGGACCACACGATGCCGTCGGACCACACGATGCCGTCGGACCACACGATGCCGTCGGACCATACGATGCCGTCGGACCACACGATGCCGTCAGACCATACGATGCCGTCGGACCATACGATGCCGTCGGACCACACGATGCCGTCAGACCACACGATGCCGTCAGACCGTGCAGCAGTGCGACACGTCGAGGCCGTGCAGAATGTCATCTTCGACGGCGTGAGGTTGGACTGGGCTATCAGAGCGGACGCGGTGGTCGGAGCCAAAAACGAGGCCACCGCCAGATCGAGATTCAGCGACCCGGCTCCCGAGATCAGATAGGCCGTGGAGAGCTTGTTGCTTGAGTGTTGGAGAAGTCGGCGAACCGACTCTGTGCCCTTGACACCACTTTCCAGCAACACGCTCACAGCACCCGACACAACCGCCGCCGCCATGCTGGTGCCGGACAGCTGCAGCCGGCGACCCTCTTTCAGCGACACCACCAGCTCGGGATGCTCACGCACCAGCGTCGAGCCAGGCGCGGCCAGACCCAGAATCTTGTTCCCCGGTGCCACCAGGTCCGGCTTCACCAGGTGGTCGAACATCGTCGGGCCCTTCGAGCTGTAGCTCGCGACCTCGTCGTCGCTCCGATAGGGCGTGCCCTTGGTGTTCACCGCGCCAACAGTGATGGCGAACGGCGAGATGCCCGGCGTCGTGATACCGCCGTAGATCGGACGCCCGTCTTCGGCCTTGCCGAAGTTACCGGCGGAGGTGACGACGGTGATGCCCGCGCGGTAGGCGCGCTCGACCGCCTGGCACAGCGGGTCGTCACGCCAGCCCTGAGTAACGGGCCCGCCGAGCGACATGTTGATGACTTTGATGTTGTAACGCTTGTGATTGGCGAGCACCCAGTCCATGGCCTCGATCACATCGCCGACCACGCCTCTGCCCTTCGCGTCCAGGACCTTCAGGCTGATGATGTTCGCGCCCGGCGCCACGCCCTCGGCGTCGTCGAAGCGGTTGCGGCCCGCAGCGGCGATGATCCCCGCCACGTGCGTGCCATGGCCATTGAAATCAAGGCCAGGTCCGCGATCGTCGGTGAAGTCGCGCGTCGCGATGATGCGCCCCCCGAACTCGGGCATGATCGCCACGCCGGAGTCGATGACGGCCACCCCGATGCCCTTGCCAGTCAGCGGCCCGATGCCTTTGGCCCAGCCGCCTTCGTGAACGAGATCCGCACCGATTGATTGATTGGTCACCGCCATGTGGGCCGTAACCACGTGATTGCTCGAAAGCTGGTCGGCCGCGGGATCGTCGGCCAGTGCCGCTAACGCTCCCGCGGGGACATCAACCACCGCTCCCGTGGCCAGACGCTTCTTGATTCGCAACCCGTGACGCACCGCCAGGTCGTCCACCTGCGCAGCCGTTCCGGTGACGATGACGCTCGCCCCCTGAACGTCGCCTGTGCGCAAGCGCTCCGCGAGATCCTTGGAAAGACGTGCATGCCGCCCCTGGGCCGACGCGGCGTCGGCCGATAAGAAGAAAGCAGCACACAGGACAACGGCGAATCGAAGGTTCCGGGTGTTGAATCTGGCCATGGCGGTTGCCTTCTTGTTCGGAAGTTACAGTCGAACTGCCGGGCTGACTCCGAGAGACGCGCCCGACGCGGAGGTCGAAAATGCCTGCGGTCTGAACCCCAGGTCGAAGAGCGACTGGACGAGAACGCGCTGGGAAACACCGAGCGTGCGGACAGTACGAAGCCGGCCGTCACGGATGCGGTTGTAGATGGTGCGACGGGAGACGCCGAGAAGCGCTGCTGCCTGATCGATGGTGACGCTGCGACCGAGTCGCGGCTCGAAACTGGATGATTCTGTGGTCAGGGGGGACTCAAACATGTTTGGGAACTCCTACGGGAATTCCCTTACTGCGGGTGAGGTGCCAATCTAAACAGGTAACGCGCTGAATCCCTTAAGCTACTGATACGCGCGGGTTTCTACGGTGGAAGCTCAGCGCGGGGGGTGCGACAGATCCGCGCACCCGGGCAGGTCGTTGACTGACACTATGGTCACAGTCGAGCGAAGGCGCGATATGTCGAGGGTTGCACGACATTATTTTGATCGGCCAACAAGTTGGCCGGGGTGGCCAGGATTGACGCCGCCTCGGTCGCGTCTGCCAGGCGTGCTCGTCATGGGCGTCGTGTTCGTGGGTGCACTTTTCTGGTGGCGGGGCTGCGAGCCCGAGCGCTCATCGCTCAGCGGCGGTGCATCGAAATCGACGAGCGAGCCTCGCGAGCGCGGCGGGCAGGTCGTCGCGTCCCTGAGGGCGGAGCCTCGAACCTTCAATCGACTCGTCGCCAGCGACCAGACGACCGAGGTCCTTGCGATGCTGATGCAGGGGCGATTGGTTCGCATCAACCGGTCGACGTTCGAGCTGGAGCCATGGCTCGCCGAGCGATGGGAATCGACTGAGGACGGTCGGACCCACACGTTGCACCTTCGGCAGGGCGTCGTCTGGTCGGACGGAACGCCGTTCACGTCAGCGGACGTCCTCTTCTCTCTGCGAGCCGCCTACGATCCGAACGTCAAGAGCCCGGTGGCGAGCAGCATCACGATCAGCGGGCAGCCAATCACAGCCACCGCCCCTGACACTTCCACCGTCGTCCTGAAGTACCCGTCGCCCTCCGGCCCGGGAATCCGACTGCTCGACATGCTGCCGATCATGCCGAGGCACAAGCTCGAATCGGCGCTGTCTTCCGGCACCTTCGCGCAGGCGTGGGGAACGACGACGACGCCCAGCGACCTCGTAGGCACGGGCCCGTTCACACTGCGCGAGTATCAGCCTGGACAGCGTCTCGTCTTTGATCGAAATCAACGGTACTGGCGCAAGGCCGAGAACGGCGATGCGCTCCCGTATATCGATCGTCTTGTGCTGGAGCTCGTGCCGGATCAGAACGCGGAGCTCCTGAGGCTGCAATCGGGAGCGACCGATCTCACGCACAGCGAGCTGCGATCGGATGACTACATTCCCGTGCGCCGCGCCGAGGCTGAAGGCAAGCTGACGATGGTCGAGCTCGGCGTGTCGCCGGATGCAGACGCGTTCTGGTTCTGTTTGAAGCCGGAGAAGAAGGCGCGCGACCCACGATTCGCCTTCGTCAGCAGGCGCGAGTTCCGGCAGGCCATCTCTCACGCCGTCGATCGCGAAGCATTCGCGCAGACGGTGTTCCTCGGCGAGGCCGTTCCGATCTGGGGTCCAATTACGCCCGGCAACCGACTGTGGTTCTCACCGAACGTGCCACGCTACCCGTTCGACGTTGCACGCTCGCGTCAGCTGCTCGCGAGCATCGGCCTCGAGGATCGCAACGGCAACGGCGTCGTGGAAGACAAGGCTGGGACCGAGGCGCGCTTCACGGTGATCACGCAACAGGGCATCGGGTACTACGAGCGCGGCGCCACGGTTCTTCGCGAACAGGCTGCGGCGGTTGGAATCGCGCTCGACGTCGTGCCGCTCGAGTTCTCCGCGATGGTCACGCGGCTGCTGGCCTGCGACTACGACGCGATCTACATGCGGCCGCTCACGACCGATCTCGATCCGGCAGGCAACCTCGATTACTGGCTCAGTTCCGGATCGGCGCACCTGTGGAACATGCATCAGGAAAAGCCGTCGACGGATTGGGAGCAGCGGATCGATATGCTGATGGGTGAGCAATCGACAACACTCGGCCTCCAGCGCCGACGGGAAATCTTCGCAGAGGTTCAGAACGTATTCGCCGAGAATGTCCCCGTGCTGTACTTCGCGTCGCCGCGGCTGTACTACGCGCACAGCCAGCGGCTGCGCGGCGTGGTGCCTTCGATCCTGCGTCCACCCGTGCTGTGGAATGCTGACTCGTTCAGCATCGCGGGCGCTCGTTGATGGCGCGCTTCCTCGCCCGCCGGCTGCTGTTCGCTGTCATCCTCATCGCTATCACGTCCTCGGCAGCCCTGGTGCTTGCGCGGCTCGCCCCGGGCGATGTGACCTCGCAGCTCGGGCCATTCGCCTCACAGGTCGAAGTCGAGAAGACCCGGAGCCGTTTCAATCTGGATCGAAGTCCGATCTCACAGTGGGTGCTGTGGGCCGGTCGGGCGATGCGCTTCGACCTCGGAGAGTCCTTTCTCTACAACCGACCTGTTGCGCCGCTCGTTGCTCGAGCGGCCGCGAACACTGCGCTGCTCGGAATCGTCTCGCTTCTGACCGCGACGTTGGTCGGGCTTGCACTCGGCGTCTTCACCGGAGCTCGATCGGGACCGCTGCCGCTGCTGGTTCGCAGTGTCTCGCTCGTGTGCGTCTCGCTCCCTCCGCTGGTGACATCGCTTGCGCTCGTCTTCCTCGCTGCTCGAACGGGGTGGTTGCCGGCAGGCGGAATGGTGTCGTCGGCGGCCAGCGATCCGTCGTGGTCAGCCTGGATGATCGACGTCCTCTGGCACCTGCCGTTGCCGGTGCTTGCCCTTTCGTTGCCGATGGCTGCGACGTTCGAGCGGCTTCAGTCTCAAGCGATGGCCGATGCGGTCCAGCAACCCTTCGTGCTGGCCGCCATCGCCCGTGGAGTGCCGACGAGCCGTGTCCTCCTGCGCCATGCCTGGCCTTCATCGCTGCGTCCGATCTGCGGTGTCTACGGGCTCGCCATCGGTGCTCTGCTCTCGGGCTCGTTCATCGTCGAATTCGTGACGGCGTGGCCAGGTCTGGGACGCCTGACGTTCGAAGCGCTTCGCGCACGCGACGTGTATCTCGTGGCGGCATGCGCCGCGACTGGGGCCGCGTTCCTCGCGCTCGGGACGATGACCGGCGATCTGCTGCTGGCGGCCGCAGACCCGCGCGTGAGACAGGAGTCGGTGGGATGAGGCGCGCGGCGTGGTCGCTGCTCCTGCTGATCGCGATGGCCGCGGCGGCTGCGCCGTGGCTCGCTCCCAATCCACCAAACCAGCGGTTCGACGATCTGCTTTACGCTCCGCCAACACCCGTTCACCTCTTGAGCGATGGATTGCGCGCGCCGTTCATCAACCCGTGGCATGTCGTCAGTCGTCTCGAGCGTCGCTTCGAGGCGGACACGGGTGTGCACGTGTCGCTGCGATGGTTCACCGGCGGCACGCTGGTCACCGGTGATCCGGATGCGGGCGCGCCGCTTCTGCTCCTCGGCGCGGATGGTTACGGTCGCGACATCTTTTCGCGATTGCTGTACGGGGCGCGTGCAACGCTGGTGGTC
Source organism: uncultured Acidobacteriota bacterium (assembly GCA_963772955.1). GTDB lineage: Bacteria > Acidobacteriota > Vicinamibacteria > Vicinamibacterales > UBA2999 > Gp6-AA40. The sequence continues at coordinate 76,574 of CAVYZF010000008.1, forward strand.
GCGCTCGTCTCGGCTCTGCTCGCGACGATCTTCGGTGCCTGTGTCGGCGGCCTGGCGGCTTACGCCGGTGGCTGGCTCGACGGCGTGCTCTCTCGCGTCTCGGAGTTCGTGCTGGTGCTGCCGGCGATTTACGTGGCTCTCGTCCTGCGTGCAGTGCTTCCGCTGGTGTTGCCTCCATCGACTGTCTTCGTACTGCTGATCGGCATCTTCACACTCCTCGGCTGGCCGATCGTTGCGCGTGGTGTGCGGGCGATCGTGCTCGTCGAACGCGAGCGTGAGTATGCGGTCGCCGCGCACGCCGCAGGTGCGAGCGATGGCCGCGTGCTGTTCCGCCATCTGCTGCCGGCGTCCGCCGGCTTCCTGCAAACGCAGGCCTCGCTTCTGGTGCCCGCGTTCATGCTCGGTGAAGCGACGCTGTCGTATGTCGGCCTCGGCTTTCCGAGCACGATTCCGACGTGGGGAACGATGCTGCAGGATGCGTCGAACGTCGCGCTGCTCGGAGATGCGCCGTGGTCGCTGGCGCCCGCTGCCGCCATTTTCGTGGTGGTTCTCGGCGTCAACCTGTTCGCCCAGAGCCACGGTCGCGCGCCTGTACAATTGGAGCCATGAAGCGCTTCACGGGCATCTTCACGCCGATCGTCACGCCCTTCACATCCGACGACACACTCGACGAAGCGGGACTCCGGCGCAACGTCTCACGATGGATGGAGACATCGCTCACCGGACTCGTTGTGTTGGGCTCAAACGGTGAGGCCGCGCAACTCGACGATGCCGAAGCCGATCGGATCGTCGACATCGTTCGAGCAGGCGTTCCGTCCAACCGGCCGCTGATCGCCGGCACCGGACGCGAGTCCACGCGCGCGACGATCGAGGCGACGAGGCGAGCCGCCGCAGCCGGCGTCGACGCCGTGCTGGTGCGGACGCCGTCGTTCTTCAAGTCGCAGATGACGACCGACGTGTTCGTTCGCCATTACACGGAGGTCGCCGACACATCGCCGGTCCCGGTGTTGCTCTACAACGTGACGATGTTCACGGGAGTGAATCTGCTGCCGGATGCTGTCGAGCGATTGGCCGCGCATCCGAACATCGTCGGGATGAAGGAATCGGGAAGTGATATCGCACAGATCGCAGAGTTCGTGGCGCGTACACCAGACGACTTCACTGTGCTCGCAGGATCGGCGACGACGTTCGTTCACGCGGTGTGCGCGGGATGTGACGGCGCGATTCTCGCGTTGGCGGCTCTCGTGCCGGATGAGTGTGTCGAGCTTGTGATGCTCGTGCGTAACGGCCGATTGGATGAGGCACGAACTCTGCAGCAACGCCTGTTGCCGCTGGCCAAGTCAGTAGGCGGTACGTATGGTGTGCCCGGGCTGAAAGCTGCGTTACACTTACTGGGTTTTGCAAGCGGACCGCCGCGGCCGCCGCTTCGTTCCGTGGCTCCTTCAAGCATCGATAGCATCCGTGGTCAGCTCGACGCACTCGGAGTGTTTCCACTCATGCCCGCTGGCCAGTCTGACGCGCTGCGCTGATCGCTCTCTCTATGCCACTACCGTCGACTGAACGCATTCTGCTTGGTCCAGGGCCGAGCCTCATACCGCCGCGCGTGATGCGCTCGATGGCGGCGCCAGTACTCAGCCATCTCGATCCCGACTTCGTGCCGATGCTCGAAGAGGTTCGCGTGTCGTTGCAGCGAGTGTTCCGCGCTGACAGCAAGGCATTCACGATCGCGACTTCGGGCACCGGTACCTCCGCCATGGAAGCGGCCGTCGCGAACGCTGTCGCCGAGGGCTCTCGCGGCATCGTGATCGTGACCGGGTACTTCGGCGATCGTCTCGCGCAGATCTTCCAGCGCTACGGATCGACAGTTCGCCGCATCGATGTCGAGTGGGGACGCGCAGTCGATCCGCAGCGACTCCGCGACGAGCTCAAACGGGAAGGCGCTGACGTCATCGGCATGGTGCACGCCGAGACATCGACCGGCGTTCGCAATCCAGTCAAAGAACTGGCGGCGGTCGCGCGTGAACATGGCGCGCTCACCATCGTCGACATGGTGACGTCGCTCGGCGGACACGAAGTCGATCTGGCAGGCTGGGGCGTCGACATCGCGTACTCGTGCACGCAGAAGTGCATTGGCGCTCCGTCCGGCATGGCGCCGATTGCGGTGTCAGGCTCGGCACGCGAGCGGCTGATCCCGTGCCGCAGTTTCTATCTCGATCTCAAGCTTCTCGAGGACTACTGGGTCGGGCGCAAGTACCACCACACCATGTCGAGCACGCTGATCTACGCGTTGCGCGAGGCGCTGCTCATGGTCGAGGAAGAGGGGCTTGCCGCGCGACAGGCGCGTCACGAGCGCAACCATCACGCTCTCGTGGCCGGCATTGAGGCCATGGGCCTTTCACTGCTTCCACCTGAGGCCGAACGGCTCTGGACGCTCAACGCCGTGAAGATGCCGGCTGGCGTCGACGAGGCCGCGGTTCGTCGCACGATGCTGACGACCTACAACATCGAAGTTGGCGCAGGCCTCGGTCCGCTGGCCGGAAAGATCTGGCGCGTGGGCCTGATGGGTGCCAGCTCGACGCCGCAGACACTGCTGCAGTTTCTCGCTGCGTGCGAAGGCGCGCTGGCGACGCACGGGCATCGCGTGCCCGAAGGTGCGGGCGTTGCGGCGGCTTCGGCGTCGTTGCGTTCCGCGCTCGTCACTGCGTAAGTGTGTAGCGAGCGGGTCGCGCCCGCGTGCGAGTGGACCTGGAGGACAGAGACATAGGTGGCCGCGATCCGTTTCTCCAGGCGTCCGCTACGAATTGTGACCGGAGTTGCGGGAGTTGGATTCGGTCTCGTTTCGTACGTCTACCTGATGCTTCCGGACGTTCGTGCGCTTGCGACGGTCAACCCGACGTCGACCGCATTCATGAGGCTGCGGGAGCGCGAGGCGGAAGCCGATGGGTTGAAGCCGAAGTACGCGTACCGGTGGGTGTCCTATTCGCGGATCTCGCCCAACCTGAAGCGCGCCGTGCTCGTCGCAGAGGACAGCGCGTTCTGGGATCACGAAGGGATCGACGTCGAAGAGATTCGCCGGGCGATTCACGACGGTCTCGCAAAGGGGCAGGCGCCGCGTGGCGCCAGCACGATCACGCAACAGCTCGCGAAGAATCTCTACCTCTCGCCTTCGTACGATCCGATGCGGAAGGTCAAGGAGCTGATCATCGCGCGGCGTCTCGAGGTCGCGTTGTCCAAGACGCGGATCCTCGAGCTCTATCTGAACGTGATCGAATGGGGTGACAGGGTCTGGGGAGCCGAGGCCGCGGCCCGGACCTACTTCGGTACTCCCGCAGCGTCGCTTTCACGTCAGCAGTCGGCGCTTCTCGCCGGTGCGATCGTCAACCCCAGGCTGCTGACACCAGCTCGGCCGACGCGCCGTCTCTTGCGACGCCAGACGAATCATCCTCGCCCGCATGGGCAGCGGAGACCAGCCCGCGCCACGAGTGGCCAGCACCCCTGATCTGGAATCCGACGCGGAGCCCGAGCCGGCGCTCCCGCCGAGATTTCCACTGTCAGTTGACGAGGAAGATGCCCGGGAGGGCGGTGGGGAAGCGGAGGTCCCGGCAGAATCGGCGCCGGAACCACCCGCGGAACAGAGTCCGCCAGCGTGAGCAACTGTGTGCGTATGGCTCAGTGAAGGTCGTTCGAGTTGGCGCCGAAAAGTGTGAATGCTCAAATGATGAACTACACCGAGCACGTCCGCCAGCTGATGTCGGATATCGTCCTGCGCGTGCCCAGGCTGTCGTTTCTGGACATGAACCGCATCCTGGTGTTCGCGCGCTCTGGACGTGCCGACCGGGAGGGCCCGTACGCGACGTGTCACTGCGTCTCTCTTCCCGCGAGCGATCCTGGCTATTACTTCTGGCGTGATCAAACGACCGGGGCGCTGACCCGGCGATCGGAGTGGTTCGTCACGAAGTCTCCGGTCGTGCGCGTCTGCGGGAATCGGATCGATTACATGGTGTCGTTCACGCTGCCGCGGTTCTGCGACCAGCGTCGAATCAGTGCAAGCAAACGGGCCCGATACGCCGGACATCCCCATTGGATGGCGAAGCTGGACACGATCATCCACGAGCTCTACCACATCGATCCGCAGCAGCCGGGCATCCGCCGCATCGAACGCGCCGACGGATCACCCTCGACGAAGTGCCACAGCCCGGCCTTCTTCAAGGATGTCGTCGAGATGGTCACGCAGTATTTGACCAGCGATCCCGATCCACAGACGCTCGAGTTCCTGCGCTACGACTTCGCGGGCCTGACCGCACGGTATGGCGGTGTGGTCGCCACCACCTTCAGGGCCTCGTCGTATCCACGGCGCTACATCGAGGTTGTCAGGCCGCAGCCGGAAGCACAGAGCCACGACTGTCCGGTCGAGCCACTCGAGCTGCCGCGAGTGACCACGCACTTCTCGGAGAAGGATCTGGTGACGCGAAGATTCTGGGCCGATAGTGCTGTCGCGCGGAAGGGGAAGGTTCGCGCCGCTTAGGAAACGCGCCGGGCGCCGACCCACCGCGACGCCCAGTAGCCGTTCGTATAACTCTCCACTCGTACGACACCGCGTGAGCTCGGTGCATGGACGAACTGGCCCGCTCCGAGCGCGATGCCCACGTGCGAAGGCCCTCGACTGACGGTCTCGAAGAACACGAGATCCCCCGCCTGAACATCGTCACGATTTAGCTTCTTTCCCTCGTCGTACTGCGCACGCGTTTCGCGCGGGAGGCTCGTCCCGTGTTGAGCGAAGACCCACTGCACGAAGCCGCTGCAATCGAACCCGCGTGACGGCTCGGTTCCGCCGTTCCGGTACGGAGTACCTCGGAGAGCCATCGCGGTCGCGATCAGATCGGTAGACGCAGCGGTGTCCGTGCGTGCGGGCGGAGGTGTGTTTGCGCCCGGGAACGGCTGTGGCCTCGGCACTCCGCCACCACTCGCGCACCCGGCGAGGATGGCCGATGAGAGCACCGATACGAGGAACCAACCGGCTCGGGCCGTCATTTCATGTCAGTGTATCGTCGTAACTCTCCTGTTGCTTAGAGTTTATGGTGTCGGAACCTTGACAGCCCTCTCGCCCTCTTGCATGATGGGTTCAAGATATGCAGCAGGCGCTTCTCCTAAACGCGACGTTCGAGCCGCTCAAGGTCGTCGACTGGCAGAAGGCGATAACGCTGTGGTGCCAGGGCAAGGTGGAGGTCATCGCCCATCACGACCGCGAGGTGCACTCGGTCAAGTTCACGTTCAAGCTTCCGTCGGTCATCCGGTTGCTTCGGTTCGTCAAGATCAAGCGCCGGTTCGACTACGTTCCGTTTTCGCGGGCGAACATCTATTCGCGTGACCGGTATGTCTGCCAGTACTGCCACCGGGCGTTTCCAACGACTGACCTGACCTTCGACCACGTGGTTCCCGTTGCCCAGGGTGGCCGCAAGGACTGGGAGAACATCGTCACCTGCTGTGTCGGATGCAATCGGCTCAAGGGCGGGCGCACGCCCGCCGAGGCCGGGATGAGGCTGCTCAAGCCTCCGCGGAGACCTGACTCCGCGCCAGCCATTCGCATCACGGTCGGGATGCGAGACGCACCCGAGAGCTGGCGTGACTATCTGTATTGGAACGTCGAGCTAGACGATACTTAAGCAAGAAGTTTGGCCAGGCCCACCATTGCCTCGGTAACCCCGCTGCGCGCCGTCGAGGGCGGGCGCATCACGCTGAAAGGCTCGGGGTTTCCCGTCGACACGATCCCTGAAGTGACCGTCGGTGGTCAGCGTGCCCTCGTGGCGTTCGCGTCGAGCACGCGCATCGTCGTGGCTATTCCACCGGACGTCGAATCTGGTCCGGCGCCGATTCGTATCGAGGACCTTCCCGGCGCAACTGCGTACGTCAACGTCGGAGGCGCGTGGGCGACGGGTCTTCACCAGGTGGACAACCCGATCTTCGACGCCGACGGCAATCTGTTCGTCACCTACAGCGGATCGCGCGGCCAGGAATCGCCCGTTTCGATCTTTCGAGTGACGCGCGCCGGAACGCGCGAGCCGTTCGTCTCCGGCATCGTCAACGCGACGTCGATGGCGATCGGACCCGACGGACACCTGTATGTCTCGAGCCGATTCGAAGGCGCCGTCTATCGCGTCACGCACGAAGGCAAACATGAACTGGTCGTGTCGGAGCTGGGTGTGGCGTGTGGCCTTGCGTTCGATGGCGAAGGGCGCCTGTACGTCGGCGATCGATCGGGGACGATCTTTCGAGTTCGCGACGGCCATGCGGAGCCGTTCGCGACGTTACCCGCAAGCGTCGCCGCCTTTCACCTCGCGATCAGTCCTGACGGTGAGCTCTTCGCCAGCGGCCCGACGCTCTCGACCTACGATCACGTTTATCGCATCGGCTCCGACGGCAACGTGCGCTCTGTCCTCGCGACGTTCGGCCGTCCTCAAGGCCTTGCGTTCTCGCCAGGCAATGGCGGCCTTCACGTCGTCGACGCTCTCGCCGGTCGCAGCGGGTTGTATTGTCTGAAGGATCTCGAGGGCGAGCCCGAGCTTCTCGTGGCGGGCGGCTTCATCGGCGTGGCGTTCGGTCCATCAGGCGAGATGGCCGTCACCTCCAACGACACGGCCTACCGTTTCGATTCCTAGATCACGCCTCGTACTGCAGGACCACGCAGACGCAGATGTGCGGGGTCAGACCCCTTGACAGTTTGTCACCGGTCTAGGGGTTGGCGACGGTACCCTTCGGTCCTTCCGGCGCTGGCTCACCGAAGTTTGCCGTGCGGTAGATCTCTTTCCCGCTGTCGGTCGCGACGATGTTGGCGCGCTCGGTGAGGTTCAGATACGGCGCTCCGCTCTTCAGGCGGCGACCGATGAAGGTGAGCTTCATTCCAGCTTTGATCGTCGACGGTGTCCAGCCGAACTGTTTGATCAACTGCTGGGGTCCACCCAGTTCCGCCTGCCACCTGACAGGCTTGCCGTTCTCCACCGCGTCGAACACGATCCGTGCGTGCGGGTTCACCATCTGCACGTCGACGACCGTGCCGCTGACGGTGACGACCTCCTGGTTGTAGCGGTCGGCATCGCCGTGATGCGCGACGGCCCGGCTCGACCAGACGAGCACTCCGATAGTCACCGACATCGCGACGAGTAGCGTTCGATTCATAGCGGATTCTCCCGACCTTCCCCCCGGCGCCTTCGCTCCGGCAGCCGTGCTGGACAATTTGTCACTGTGAGGCGGACCTGTCAAATCAGACATGCCAGCCGTGCCTGCGGCCCCATCCCTTCCAGCCGCGCAGTGTGGAACATCGTCTGACGGAATCATCCCTTCTTGACGTTCTGCAGGATCACCGGCGCCGCAGCGTAGTTCTCAATCGCGAGCGTTTTGGCGTCGTTGTCGACGATGACCTTGGAGGTCAATGACGTTTTACCTTCGCCAAGCCCCTTGGCGTTCAGTCGAAGCTCGATGACCGTGAACTCGTAGTCCGTCGCAGGTTCGGTCGGCTTCCATTGAATCGACCCTCCTCCGAGCACACGGCTCGTTGCCAGCACAATACGTTCACCACCTGCTGGTAGCGGCAGGCGATAGGCGTACTTGATCGAATAGCCGGTCGCTTCGTCGGTCCAGATGTACCCGATGGTTGGAGCCTTGACGAGGGCGGTCGTCAGCGCCTCGATCGGAGTAATCGGCTTCGGCGGTGGCGGCGCTTCGCCGCGACCACCGCGTCCGTCTCGACCGCCGCCGCGTCCCGCCCGGCCTGCACGACCGGCGTTTCCGCGATCAGGTGCGGGCGCCGCGTCAGCGTCCGGCGCAGGTGGCGCAGGTGCTGGAACCGCAGGTGGCGGTGGTGGAGGCGGCGGGGGCGGCGGTGTATTCAATGCCGCGATCAAAGGTGCGCGCTCTTCGTCCGTGGACCAGCGCTGGATCCGGATGTTGACGGGACTCCCTGGTCGCGCGACGTGAGCGGACGTCGCCGCGAAGGTCGCTTGCGGAGCCTGCGTGAAAGAAGTCTGTGCGGATGCAAATGAGACGCTGATGCCGATGATCAGCGTGTAGCCGAGAACTCGTAGTCCGTTGCCCATGGTCACCGAGGAGGATACGACGAATCGTCCTTCGGGGCCACGTTCGTCGACTCACTTCTGATGGGGTTGCACGAGGACGAGCAGCGCGCCGTGTGGATCGCGAACGCTCGTCAGCAGTCCTGCGCGCGGAACATCGAGTGGTCCGAACTCTGCCTTCCCGCCCGCGGCCGAGACCCTGGCGACCGACGCCTGGAGATCGTCGACCTCAAACAGCACCTGCCATCGCGGTGGGACGTTCCAGTCCGCTCCGATTGGCAGCAGTCCACCGACGGCCTTCTCGCCGCGTCTCCACACGACGTAGAGCGGATGCGGTGCGAGGGACTGTTCCGTGAACTGCCATCGAAAGAGACGGGTGTAGAACGCCTGAAGAACCGATGGTGTCTGCGCCAGAACTTCGGCCCACCAGATCGTTCCAGCGCCCTCAGTCAGCGTTGCGACCTGGTCATCGTCAGCAGCACAGAGACCGATGACTGCGCCTTCGGGATCTGTGATGACCGAACCGTCGACAACCGTCCCGCCAGCTTGCGCGGCAACTTTTGCACACGCAGCCACATCGTCGACTGCGACGTAGGGAATCCAGAGGTCGTCACCTGCCGTGCTACGGCGAACACCGGCCACGCGCTGACCACGCAGTGTGAACGAGGGTGTCGCGCCGTCCTGCAGTTGCCAGCCGAAGATCTCGCCGTAGAAGCGAGCCGCCGACACGACATCGCGCGTGTGAAGCAGCGCCGTGCGGAGCGTGCCTGTCGTTTCTAGATCTTCTTGCTGTGCAAGCTCCCGAGCGCGACCAGACATTCCTCGTCCTCATCGGGTTCTTCGACGGCGACCGAGCCGCTCAGGCCCGTCGGTGAGTGAGGTCTGGGGACTCTCACTCCGCTGTCAGGTTCGAACCGCGTCCAGGGCGGATCGAAGCCCTGCTCGCTTCCCGATGCGCGACGTGACACAAGACCCTTGAGCCATTCCAACATACGGGATCACGGATCCTACACCCGTCATCTGCCGATGACGACACTCAACTTCTGTTGAGTGAGCGGGCGTCCGAGCCGATCGAATCGGCGGCAAGGTTCCTCGCACGGTCGAGGAACGTGTGGACCGGGTGCTCTGAAAGCAGGGAAGCCGCCTCGGCGAAGGTCGTCCAGCGGCGCTCCCTGAAGCCGGCTTCCCGCCAGCGGGCGTGCTGCTCGAGAACCTCCATGAGGTAGAGCGTCACCTCGAAGGTCGCGTCCCATTTCTCGTACTGGTAGGTGCCGAGAGACCTTCCGATCAGCCGACCTGAAATCCCGGCCTCTTCCCAGGCTTCCTTGAGCGCCGTCTCCTCGTGAGTGTCACCTCGATCGACGAGCCCTTTCGGCACGCCCCAGTTTCTCGATCCCATTTTGCGAATGAGGCAGACCTCGAGGTCGTCGTGTTTCGATCGGACGGCGATTGCGGCCGCCTGCTGCGGGATCGGAGCACGCTTATGAGGCATGGTCGTCTACCACCCGCATGGTACACGGATGGTGCAACGACATCGTATCGAGTTTTCGGTCGACTGCTCAGTCAATACCCGGCAAGAGCTACACCCAACAGCTCGGCGACGACCCGAGGCGACCAATGCTCGGAGAACTGGGCGAGCTTCTCTCTGAGGTCGATGGCGGTTCTCATGGGTTCCTCGCTTCAGGTCCGGCTCAAGCCGGACGCTACAGCGGCGCGCGTCGCAGCCGCAGCGCGTTGGCAATCACCGATACCGAGCTGAAGGTCATCGCCGCGCTCGCGATCATCGGGCTGAGCAACACTCCCAGCACCGGATACAGGATGCCCGCCGCGACGGGGACACCCAGCGTGTTGTAGACAAACGCGAAGAACAGGTTCTGCCGGATGTTCCCCATCGTCGCGCGGCTGAGCCGCCGCGCGCGGACGATGCCGCGCAGATCCCCTTTGACGAGCGTGACGCCCGCACTCTCCATCGCGATGTCCGTGCCGGTGCCCATGGCGATCCCCACGTCCGCCTGCGCAAGGGCCGGGGCGTCGTTGATGCCGTCGCCAGCCATCGCAACGCGCTCGCCTTGTGCCTGCAGGCGCTTGACGACTGCGGCCTTCTGATCTGGCAGCACGTCGGCCTCGACGCGATCGATGCCGACCGACGTCGCGACGGCATCCGCGGTCGTGCGATTGTCACCCGTCAGCATCACGACCTTGACTCCATCGGCATGCAGCGCGCGGATGGCTTCGGCAGTCGTCGTCTTGATGGGATCGGCAACGCCGAGCAGACCCGCAGCGTTCGCGTCGATGGCAACGAAGACGACCGTCTGTCCCTGGCGGCGGAGGTCGTCGGCTCGATTGCGAAGAGATCCGGGGTCGATCCCGAGCGCTTCCAGATGCCGGACGTTGCCGATCGCGACGCGCCGACCATCGACGACGCCGGCCACGCCCTGGCCGGTGACTGACTCGAACTGGTGCACATCGGCGAGCCCGACAAGTCGCTCCTTCGCTCCCGTCACGATGGCCGCGGCAAGCGGATGCTCGCTGACGTGCTCGAGGCTCGCGGCCAGACGCAGCAACACGTTGGCGTCGAAACCACCGATCGGCTCCACGGTGACGAGTCGTGGCTTCCCCTCGGTCAACGTTCCTGTCTTGTCCACGACGATGGTCGTCACTTTCTCCATCGTCTCGAGCGCCTCGGCGCTGCGAATCAGGACGCCGGCTTCAGCGCCGCGACCAGTGCCGACCATGATCGACATCGGCGTGGCGAGACCGAGCGCGCACGGGCACGCGATGATCAACACCGCCACCGCGTTCAGAAGCGCATAGGCGAGTCGCGGCTCTGGTCCGTAGACCGACCAGACGACGAACGTGATCAGCGCAACGGCGATGACGGTGGGCACGAACCACGAGGACACGGCGTCGGCCAGCCGCTGAATCGGTGCGCGCGAACGCTGAGCCTCGCTGACCATGCGTACGACCTGCGCGAGCAATGTGTCGCGCCCGACCCGGTCGGCGCGCATGATGAACGTCCCGGTGCCATTGACCGTGCCGCCGGTGACCAAGGCGTCGGCCGCCTTCTCGACCGGGATAGGCTCGCCGGTCACCATCGATTCATCGACAGTCGTCCTGCCGTCGAGAACTGTTCCGTCAACAGGGACTCGCTCACCTGGACGAACGCGCAGGCGATCGCCGGCCGCAACGTACTCGAGCGGTACATCGTGCTCGCTGCCATCGGATTCCACTCGACGCGCGGTCTTCGGGGCGAGACCGAGCAGGCCGCGAATCGCCGTACTCGTCCGGCTCCGCGCGCGCAACTCCAGGACCTGACCAAGCAGCACGAGCACGACGATGACCGCTGCAGGCTCGAAGTAGACGGCCACCTCACCTCCCATGCGGAAGGAGTCGGGGAAGAGGCCCGGCGCGAGAACCGCCGCAACGCTGTAGCCGTACGCAGCGGCGACGCCCAGCGCGATGAGCGTGAACATGTTGAGATACCGATTGACGATCGATGCCCAGCCGCGCTCGAAGAATGGTGCTGCGCCCCACCAGACGACGGGAGTCGCCAGCGCGAATTCGAGCCAGTTGCGCAGGCTGTGTGAGACGACATGTTCCAGGGGGCGACCTGGCAGAAGCTCCGCCATCATGAACCCGAGAATCGGCGCGGAGAGGGCGAGCGACACGTAGAAGCGTCGCGTCATGTCCTCCAGTTCGACGTTGCGCTCTTCGACGTGCCCCGCGTCGGCCGGTTCGAGCGCCATGCCGCAGATCGGGCACGCCCCGGGTCCCTTCTGGCGCACCTCCGGATGCATCGGGCAGGTGTACTCGGCCTCGCGATCGACGAGAGCTGCGACACGTTGATCGGGGTTGAGGAACTGCTCCGGGTTCTCGCGAAACTGCTGGAGGCAACTCTCGGCGCAGAAGTAGTACGTCTGACCCTTGTAGTCGAAGTGTCCGACGGCGTCGGCGGGGTCGATTGTCATCCCGCACACGGGATCGAGGACGCCTTCAGCCGCCTCCGGATGTTGGTGCGTCGTGGTCAAGACTTGACGTATTGACTGGGGTTCGAGTCGAACTTCGTTTTGCAGATCTTCGCGCAGAAGTAATAGGTCTTGCCCTTGTACTCGCTGGTGGCCGCCGCCTTCGCGGGATCCACCTGCATTCCGCACACGAGGTCTTTTTCCATAATGTTCGCCTCCTATCGAATCCCAGGCCCCGGATCCCGGGCCCCGGATCCCGGATCCCGAGATTACAATGCGCGCCTATGCGATACCGATATCTCGCCGCATTCGTCGTAGCCCTGGCCCTTGGCTCATCCAGTGCACCGGTGGCGCAGACCGGCGTGCATCTGAATCCCGTCATCGCAAAGCTGGCCGCCGGGAAGACCGTCTACGGTCTCATCAACTCGGGCGATTTGTCGCTCGTCAACGCGCGAGAGACGGCCCGTGCTCCCGTCGACTTCGTCTACGCCGACATGGAGCACAACCCGCTCGACTTTCCCGGGCTTGCGATGTTCCTCCTCGGCCTGACCGACAAGGCTGCGATCATCAGCAAGGGCAACCTGCAACCGAACGTCGCGCTCTTCGCGCGCTTCCCGCAGGAGGCTGACGAGTCCACCTGGGTCGTGAAACAGGCGCTCGACATCGGTCTCATGGGGGTCGTCTTCAACGGCGTGGACACGAAGGAGCAGGCGGTGACCGCCGTGCAGTCGATGCGATATCCGCCACTCAAAGGGGAAACGCGCCGCGAACCAGTTGGGATTCGCGGGTACGGTACCGGCGGTGCGACCTGGGCATGGGGCGTCAACGCCGCCGAATACGAACGCCGTGCTGATGTCTGGCCGCTGAACCCGGACGGCGATCTTATTGCCATCGTCATGATCGAATCGGTCGTCGGACTGAAGAACCTCGACGCGATCGCTGCGGTTCCCGGTGTCGGCGCACTGTTCCTCGGCGCGGGTTCCGACCTCTCGCGCTCGCTCGGTGTTCGTCCGAACACGCCCGAGGTCGAAGCTGCTTTTCAGCAGGTGTTGAGCGCGTGCAAGTCTCACAAGGTTGCCTGCGGCATCACGGCCGGCTCGGGCGCCGACGTCGCGCGCCGCGTCAAGGAGGGCTGGAACATCATCCGCTCCACGGTGCCGGCGATTACGCAGGGCCGGCAACTCATGGGCGAGAAGTAACCGGGATCCGCGGGCCCCGGATTCCGAGTCCCGCACACTACGGCGTCCAGATCCTCGATGGTCCGCCGCCCGCCAGCGTGAGCATCAATTCATTGAGACGCTTCACGAAGGCCGACGGATCCTCGAGCTGACCGCCCTCGGCCAGCGTCGCCTGGTCGAACAGGATCTGACTCCAATCCGAGAACCGGCTTTCGTCCGTCTCATCGTTCAGCCGTTTCACGATGGGGTGGGCGGGATTGATCTCGAGCACCGGCCTGGCGTTCGGCACGTTCTGTCCGGCGGCTTTCAGCATCCGCTCGAGGTTCGTGCTCATCGCGTGTTCGTCGCTGACGAGGCACGCCGGTGAATCCGTCAGACGGTGCGTCACGCGAACCGCGCTGGCGCGGTCGCCCAGCGCTTTCTGCATACGCTCGACGAGTCCTTTGCTCTCCTCGGTCTGCTGTTCCTGTTCCCGCTTTGCCGTTTCGTCGCCGAGCGCGCTCAGGTCGAGGCCGCCTTTCGCGATCGACTGCAACGGCTTTCCCTCGAACTCGGTGAGCGCGGACAAGACCCATTCGTCGATGCGGTCGTGCATCAGCAGCACCTCGACGCCCAGCTTCCGGAAGATCTCCAGGTGCGGACTGTTCTTCGCCGCGGCAAAGCCGTCACCGGTGATGTAGTAGATGGCGGTCTGTCCCTCTTTCATCCGGCCGACGTAGTCGGACAGCGAGACCGTCTGATCGTCGGTCTCGCGCTGCGTCGACGAGTAGCGAAGCAGCTTCGCGATGCGATCGCGATTGGGCGTGTCATCGACGACGCCTTCCTTGAGTACGCGGCCGAACTCTTTCCAGAACGTCGCGAACTTGTCTGCGTCTTTGTTGGCGAGCTCCTCGAGCAGGCCGAGCACGCGCTTCACGGATGTCGTCCTGATCGCCTCGACATCGCGCGACTGCTGCAGGATCTCGCGCGACACGTTGAGTGGCAGGTCGTTCGAGTCAATCACCCCGCGCACGAAGCGCAGGTACGGCGGCATCAGCTGCTCCGCATCGTCCATGATGAAGACGCGGCGGACGTACAGCTTGATGCCACGGCGATGCTCGCGGTTCCAGAGATCGAACGGCGCCTGTTTTGGCACATAGAGGAGTAGCGTGTATTCCTGGCGGCCTTCGACCCTGGCGTGCACGTGCGCGAGCGGGGAGTCGAAGTCGTGCCCGACGTGCTTGTAGAACTCGTTGTACTGCTCGTCGCTAATCTCGGACTTGGGGCGTGCCCAGAGCGCAGAGGCCTGATTGATCTGCTCGTCCTCGTCGGTCAAGACCTGCGCCTTCGCGGTGGAGTCCCACTGTTCCTTCTTCATCACGATCGGAACCGTGATGTGGTCGGAGTACTTCCTCAGGATCTCCCGCAGCTTGAAGCCGGCGAGCAGCGCGTCTTCGCCGGCCCGCAGGTGAAGCACGACCTCCGTGCCGCGCGACTCTTTCGTCCACGGTCTCGACCGTGTACTCGCCCTCGCCGCCGCTCTCCCAGCGAACGCCGTGCTCGGCCGTCAGACCCGCGCGCCTCGTCGTGAGCGTGACGCGATCGGCAACGATGAACGCGGAGTAGAAGCCAACGCCGAACTGTCCGATGAGATGTGCGTCCTTGGCCTTTTCCGACGTGAGGCTCTGAAAGAACTCGCGCGTGCCTGACTTGGCAATCGTGCCAATCTGGTCGATGACTTCCTGGCGCGACATGCCGATGCCGTTGTCCGACACGGTGATCGTGCGCGCGCTCGCATCGCAGGAGACGCGAATCTTCAGATCTGGATCGCTCTCGAACAGCGCGGGATCGGCGAGCGCCTCGAACCGCAGCTTGTCACCTGCATCGGACGCGTTCGACACCAGCTCGCGCAGGAAGATCTCTTTGTTGCCGTACAGCGAGTGCACCATCAGGTGCAGTAGTTGTTTGACTTCGGCCTGGAACCCCAGGGTTTCTCGTGTGGTCGTGGTCATATGGTTACTTCGACTTCGAAGCGGCGCTCTGCGGCTGCCATGAGTGACTGTCCTGCCACGCGGTCGCACGCCGATACGCATCCGCGCGCTGGTCCGGCGTCATCCTCTTCTCGAGGTCGTCTCGCAGCGTGGCGGCCTGCACACGCTTCGCCTCGTTCTTCCATCGTGACGCCGCCAGGTTGAACCAGGTGTGCGCCTCGACGATGTCGGTGGACGCGCCGTGACCGGGGCTGAGCAGGATGCCCAGCTCGATCTGGGCGTCAGCCTCGCCGCGATCGGCTGCCTTGCGAAACCACGCGATCGCCTGCGTCATGTCGCGACTCACGCCGCGGCCGTCACGAAGCATCAATCCCAGGCGGTATTGCGCAGTGCCCAGCCCTTGCTCGGCGGCCTTGCGATACCACGTCGTGGCCTTCGCCTCGTTCTGGCGGACTCGATCGGCACCCGTTTCGTAGATCGATCCCAGGCTGAAGCTCGCGATCGATTCTCCGCGCTCGGCGGCCTTCTCGAACCACATTACCGCCTCGGCCACGTCTCGCGGGACACCCTCGCCCTCGAAATACATCATGGCGAGGTTCATCTGCGCGCCCGTGTGTCCCTTGTCCGCCGCGCGCCGATACCACTCTGCCGCCTGCTGTGGATCCTGCGGCAGAACACTGCCTGCTTCGTAGAGGTTGCCAAGCGCGACTTCCGCGTCCACGTCGCCCCTGGCGATCTGCGCACGCAGATCGGCGACGTAGCGTTCTTCGGCCGTCGCGGGAACGAAACCACTTTGCGCCACCATAAGCGCTATGAGCAAGACGAGACTCATCAAACCCCCATTCTAGGCCGCACGAGCCATGGGGCACACGCTCCCGGTATACTCAAGGAACGGCTGGAGCCCGTTTACGACGTAGGGCGGGTCCTGCCGCTGAGGCCCGCCGGACACGCCGGGTCTACGGAACAAGACCCAGCCTACGATTCCACGCGACTTGAGTACTGACGCCGCCGCACCACGAACACCCGCAGCCGCTTCCGCGACACCATCGTCACGAGCCGCGACGCACGGAACCGCGCTCGGCATTCTCGCGGCGATCAGCGTCTGCCACGGCCTGAACGATCTGATGCAGTCGGTGCTGCCGGCCGTGTATCCGATCCTCAAAACGGCATATCGCCTCGACTTCGGACAGATCGGGCTCATCACGTTTGCGAACCAGGCGACGGCGTCGCTGCTCCAACCCGTCATTGGCAACTTTACCGATCGGAGTCCGCGACCCTATTCGCTGCCGACCGGCATGGCGTTCACGCTGGTCGGCCTGCTGCTGCTCTCCGTCGCGCCGACGTATGGCGTGATTCTCCTCGCGGTGGCGATGGTCGGCATCGGCTCGTCGGTGTTCCATCCCGAGTCGTCTCGCGTCGCGCGACTCGCGTCAGGTGGGCGTCACGGGTTCGCGCAGTCGCTGTTTCAGGTTGGCGGCAATATCGGGTCTTCAACCGGTCCGCTGCTCGCGGCGTTCATCGTCCAGCCCTACGGCCAGCACAGCATCGCGTGGTTCGGTGTCGCAGCACTCTCGGCGATGGCCATCCTGCTACAGGTCAGCAACTGGTATCGCCATCGTCTTCTCGAGTTGGTGAAGACGAAGGGCGCGGCCATTCGCGCTGGGCTGCCAACCGGTCGCGTGCGCCTCGCGCTGCTCGTGCTGGTGCTGCTCGTGTTTTCGAAGAACATTTACCTTGCGAGCCTGACGAGCTATTACACGTTCTATCTGATCGGGAAATTCCACCTGAGTGTGCAGAGCGCGCAGCTTCACCTGTTCATACTCCTCGGATCCGTCGCGGCGGGGACGTTCATCGGCGGACCTGTCGGCGATCGTATCGGCCGCAAGTACGTGATCTGGGTCTCCATCCTCGGCGCGCTGCCGTTCACGCTGCTGCTGCCGTACGCGAACCTGTTCTGGACCGAAATCCTGACGGTCATCATCGGGCTGATCCTCGCGTCCGCCTTCTCGGCGATCGTGGTCTTTGCTCAGGAGCTCGTCCCGGGCCGTGTGGGGACCGTGGCCGGTGTGTTCTTCGGCTTTGCCTTCGGTGCCGGCGGTCTCGGCGCCGCGATGCTCGGACAGCTGGCAGACGCGACGAGCATCGACACCGTCTTCACCGTCTGTTCCTTCCTGCCGGCGATCGGGTTGCTGACGTGGTTCCTGCCTAACATCGAGCCGGCGCGCCACGCGCGTCACTGACTGCAACTCTGTGAAGGGTCTGACCCCACTCACCAATTTAGGGGGGAGTCGATTCATTGACTTCCCCTCGGTTGCGGCGTTATACAAGGCCCGGCGTTTCACACGTCAAAGATTCGTCAAAGGTCACAAGTACGGAAGTCAGGGAGGCAATTCATGCCGTTTCGACGCGGTGTCGTGGTTGGTTTTCTTGCTCTTGCAGTGCTGATCGTCAGTGCGCCCGGGGCGTTCGCCCAGGGACAAACCGGCACGATCGCCGGCGTTGTACGAGATACCTCCGGTGCGGTACTTCCGGGCGTCACCGTTGAAGCATCCAGCCCGGCCCTCATCGAGAAGAGCCGCTCTGTCGTGAGCGACGGTCAGGGGCGATACACGATCGTCGATCTGCGACCCGGCACCTACAGCGTCGCTTTTACTCTTCCAGGATTCGCCACCGTCAGGCGCGAAGGGATCGAGTTGACGTCCGGCTTCACGGCGAACGTGAGTGCCGATCTGAAGGTTGGAACGATCGAAGAGACGGTCACCGTCACCGGCGAATCACCCATCGTCGATACCCAGAGCACGACCAAGCTGGCCACCGCGTCTCGTGAGGCCATGGACGTCCTGCCGACGGACCGCAACTTCGTCAGCTTCGCGGCGTTGACGCCGTCAGTGCTGGTCACGGGCGTGCGGCAGAACGTCGGCGGCTCGATTCCCGAGACCGGCATGAACCTGGTGGTGCACGGCAGCCGTGCCAGCGACAGCCTCGTGACCGTCGAGGGTATGCCGATCATCAACGGCGGCGGCACGGGCGGCCTGATGTATGGCAACTATCTGAACAACGGGTTGGCGCAGGAAATCACGTTCCAGACCGACTCGCACAACGCCGAGTTCGAGCGCGCGACGGTCTACTCCAATTTCATCCCGAAAGAAGGATCGAATACATTCCGCGGTTCTGTCTTTGGCCGCTGGGCGGGTGAGTCATGGCAGTCGGACAATCTCTCCGAGGAGCAGATGGCCCAGGGCCTGAGCACGGGCAACCGGATCGATCGGATTTGGGACATCAACCCCAACGTCGGCGGGCCAATCGTCCGCGATCGTCTGTGGATCTACGGTGGCTTCCGCCACTGGGGCACCTACAACTCGGTGGCGGGCTCGTTCAAGGACGCCGATTTCACCGACATCTTCTACCACCCGACGACGGAGCAGAACCTGTTCCCGGTCTGGCATGAGAGCGCTGTTGCGCGGTTCACGATCCAGGCTAATCAGAAGAACAAGTTCAACGTCTACACCGACTGGCAATACACCTACTTCGGCAACTGCTTCGTGCCGACGTATCTGACTGCCATCAGTGCCTGTCCGGAGTACAAGAACATTCCGCAGTACATCCTGCAGGGCAGCTGGAGCTCTCCAGTGACCAACAAGCTGCTGCTCGAAGCGGGTGGCACGATCACGCCGCAGGACTTCCACGGCTATCGCCGGCCGGGCGTCTCGGAGACGCAGTTTGCGATGAGCGACCCGACTGCTCCAGCGGGGATGCCCACGGCATGGGGATCGTCGCTCGCCTACGGCGCCAACCGCAGCGATCAATCGAACTATCGTGCGTCGGCGAGCTACGTGACCGGCTCGCACTCGATCAAGGCCGGGTTCACGCTCATGCACGCGTGGCGCTACAACACGCAGGAGCCAAACAACTCTGTGGCGCTCAGCGTTCGTGGCACACAGCCGTTTTCGCTGACGCAGTACGCCACGCCGATTCAGTACCACGAGACGCTGCGCTACAACATGGGCATCTTTGCCCAGGATCAGTGGCGCATGAATCGCTTCACGGTGAACTACGGCGTCCGTCTCGATTACCTCAATGCCCGCGTCGACGCGCAGGACATCGCCGCCGGTCCCTTCACGCCCGCGCGGAACTTCGATGCGGTCGAGAATGTGCCGAACTGGAGAGACGTCGATCCCCGCGTGGGCGTCTCTTGGGATCTGTTCGGCGATGGCAAGACGGCCGTCAAGGCGAGCATGGGTCGATACGTCGTCGGAGCGGCCTACGAGATCGCACGACCCGCCAATCCCGTGCAGTCGAGCGTGAACACGGTCACGCGGACGTGGGCGCCACCGGCGGGCGTGATCTACACCGGCACCTACAACCCGTACAACGACTGCGATCTGTTCAACCCAAACGCCAACACCAAGCGTCCGGGCCAGATCCAGTGCGGAGCGATCAGCAACCCGGCGTTCGGACAGGTGACGGCGCGCACGACCAACTACGACCCGGGAGTCGTCGACGGCTGGCACGTGCGCCCGAACAACTGGGAGGGACAGGTGAGCATCCAGCGCGAGATCGTGCCGCGCGTGTCGGTGTACGGCGCCTACACACGGCGCTGGTACGGCAACCTGACGGCCACGCGCAACCGGGCCGTGACCAACGCTGACTTCTCACCGTACTGCGTCCCGGTTCCCGCCGATTCGCGGCTCCCGAACAGCAGCGGTTATCAGCAGTGCGGTCTGTTCGACGTCAACCGCAACATCACGCCCAACAACCTGATCTTCAACTCGAGCGACATCGGTGGCATCGACGACGTGTATGACGGCTTCGACTTCGACGTCAACGCACGGCTGGCGAGGAACATCATTCTGTCGGGTGGCGTCACCTTCGGTCGCGAGCGCATCAACTACTGCAATCTCAAGGATGACCTCAGTCTGACGACAAACGGTCCGGGACTCGGGGTCAACACGCCGCGGACCGACGAGTATTGCAACGTCTCGCCGCCCTTCCAGCCACAGGTGAAGGGGCAGGTCGCGTACCCGTTGCCGTGGTGGGATATCAGTCTCTCTGCAACGTTCCAGAGCCTGTCAGGTCCGCAGCTCGACGCGAACTACCCATTGACCAACGCGCTCGTGGCGCCATCGCTTGGCCGGCCATTCACCGGCGTTCCGCCAAGCGTCAACCTGCTGCCCAACGGCACGATGTACGGCGATCGCATCTACCAAACTGATCTCCGGGTCAGCAAGGCCTTCCGGAACGGCGGCACGGTGATTCGGCCGACTGTCTCGGTCTACAACCTGTTCAATGCGAACCCGATTCAGACGTACAACACGACCTACGGCGCTGCCTGGCTGTCGCCGACGGTCATCATGCAGGCGCGCTTCGTGGACATTGGAGTGCAAGTAGACTTCTAGACACGTTGTTCAACTCCCAACTATCCAACTCCCAATTCCCAACAAGGCTCGCCTTGTTGGGGTTGGGGGTCGGCCTCGCTGTACTGATTGCCTGTCAGCGCGCGCCCGAGACGGCCGCGAGCGCTTCGAATCCCGAATCCCGAACCGCGAACCCCGGATCCCGGGCCCCGAGTCCCGTCACATTCAATAAAGACATCGCGCCGATCCTGTTCGCGAACTGCGCCACCTGCCATCGCCCGATTGACGACGGCCCGAGCGTCAAAGGCGGCGATGTGTTGTGTGTTGCCGGCGCGCCCTTCAGCCTGCTCGACTATGAAAGCGCCCGCGCCCGGGCCGGCGAGATCGCCGCAGCGACGCTGACGCGCGCGATGCCGCCGTGGCTTCCGGAGTCCGGACACGGCGAGTTCGTCAACTCGCGCCGCTTGAGCGACGATCAGATCGCCCTCATTCAGCAGTGGGCCGAGCAAGGTGCGCCTGAAGGCAATGCGCAGACGCTGAAGCTGCCGGCCTTTCCCGAAGGCTGGCAACTGGGAACGCCTGACGTCGTGCTGAAGAGCGGCGAGTCCTACACATTGCAGCCCGGCAAGGCCGAAGTGTTTCGCAACTTCGTTTTCCCGGTGCCGCGCTCGTCAACGAGATACGTCCGTGCCATTGAGTTCCGCGCGGACAACCAGAAGGTCCTGCATCACGCCAACGTCGCTGTCGATCCCGCGCGCGTGGCTCGCCGCCTCGATCGCGCCGACCCCGGGCCTGGCTTCTCGACGATGCCCGAAGACGAGGTGCAGAACGTGTTCGGCTGGTCGCCGGGGAAAGTGCCGATACTCGAACCGCCAGATACCGCGTGGGCGCTCGAAGAGGGCAGCGATCTCGTGGTGCAGCTGCACATGGTGCCGGGCGCGAAGGCCGAAACCGTTCAGCCCTCGATTGGACTCTTCTTCACGTCGACGCCGCCGACACGAGTGCCAATCGTCGTGAAGCTCGAGTCGAAGTCGATCGACATTCCAGCGGGC
Source organism: uncultured Acidobacteriota bacterium (assembly GCA_963772955.1). Classification (GTDB taxonomy): domain Bacteria; phylum Acidobacteriota; class Vicinamibacteria; order Vicinamibacterales; family UBA2999; genus Gp6-AA40. The sequence continues at coordinate 98,159 of CAVYZF010000008.1, forward strand.
GACGCACACTACGCGATCGAGGACAGCTATGTCCTGCCGGTGGATGTCTCCGCAGTCAGCGTCTACCCGCACGCGCACTATCTGGCGAGAGAGATGCGTGGCACGGCGACGCTGCCGGATGGGACGGAGAAGCCGTTGATCTGGATCAAGCACTGGGATATCCGCTGGCAGGATCAGTATCGCTACAAGGATCCGCTCGTCCTGCCGAAGGGAACGACGCTGCGCATGCGCTTCACCTACGACAACTCCCCGGCCAATGCGCGGAGTCCACGCCCGCCGCGACGCGTGGCGTGGGGACAGAACTCAACGGACGAGATGGGCGCGCTGTGGGTCGAGGTCATTCCTCGCCGCAGCGAGGACGCCGCGGTCCTCTCGCAGGACTACTTCCGGCGCGCGCTTGCCACCGACCTCGCGAGTGCGGAGCTGCAGGTGCGCAACAACCCGAAGGATCCAGCGGCGCACAATCGGCTCGCGCTGAAATACATTCAGGCTAACCGGATCCCGGACGCGCAGGCACGCCTGGACGAGGCGCTGCGTCTTGCGCCGAACGACGCCGAAGCGCACAGCAACCTCGGCACCGTGCTGCAGCTGCAGGGCCGGCTGGCCGAAGCAACGCCGCATCTGCAGACGGCGCTCAAGCTGAAGCCGAACGACGATCGCATTCGCTTCAATCTTGCGAATGGACTGATGGCGGCCGGGCGCTCCACTGACGCCATGCGCGAATACGAGCGCGCGATTGCCCTCAACCCCGAGAACGCGGACGCCCACTTCAACCTTGCCATGCTCCTCGGCCCGCAGAACCGGCTGGACGAGGCGATCGGGCACCTGCGGCGAGTGATCGAGCTCAGTCCCCGTAACAGCGAAGCTCATCGCAATCTGTCGGTCGCTTACGGGTTGCAGGGGAAGATCGATGAGGCGATTGGTGAGGCACGAGAGGCCGTGCGTCTGCAGCCCGATTCAGCCGCCGCCCGTCAGCAGCTCGATCGGTTGCTGGCGATGCGCGGACAGCGTTGAAAGGATTTCTCGGTGCCTCGGTGCCTCGGTGTGTCGTAATCTCCTTTCTATGAGAAACCTGATGAATCGAATTTTCTGTGTCATCGCCCTTGCCCTCTTCGTCCTCGCGCCCGTCTCCAACGCCTCCGCGCAGTTGATCGCCGCGAAGGACGGTCCAATCGTCTATGGTCACCATCACCTGAACGTGACGGACATGGACCAGGCCAGGAAGTTCTGGGTGGACGCGATCGGCGGCGTGCTGATCAAGGTCGGTCCGGAGAATCGCGAGATCATCAAGTTCCCCAATGCGCTGATGCTGCTGCGCGCGCAGAAGCCCACCGGCGGAAGCAAGGGCACGACAGTCGATCACATCGGGTTCTCGGTGAAGAACCTGCGTCAGGTCGTCGACCGCATCAAGGCAGGCGGCTTCCGCATGGTCACCGCTGCGGAGGCGCCGCCCAACGTCAAGGTCCAGGACGACATCGGCATTGTCGAGGGGGGGCCGGTTAGCGGCATCGCTTACGCGATGGCTCCCGATGACACGAAGGTGGAGCTCGTCGAGATGAAAGCGCAGGCGACCCCGATTGCCTCGCACCACCTGCACTTCTTCGGCATGAACAAGGAGATGCAGGCCTGGTACATGCAAACGTTCGGTGCTGCGACTCTCGCGTCCGCGAATCCGGCGGCGTTCGTCAGCGCGAGCCTGCCGGGGTTGACGATGAACTTCTCGCCGTCACAGACGCCTGTGGTTGGGACTCAGGGACGCGCGATCGATCACATCGGGTTCGAGGTGAAGAATCTCGAGGCGTTCACCAAGAAGCTCGAGTCGCAAGGGATCAAGCTCGCGTCGCCCTACCGGCAGGTGCCCGCGCTCAACATCTCGATCGCGTTCATCACCGACCCGTGGGGGACTTACATCGAGCTGACCGAAGGGTTGGACAAGATCAACTGAGCCCAGAGCTTGTGCAGCCTCGAACTGGCGATCCGTCGATCTCTGTGAATCCGCTGCCGATGACGGCCTCCATGTACGTGCGAAAGTGGTCCCGGTGAAGCAGGTGCATGTACCTCAGTGAGCACGCAGCGACCAGGTAAAGAATCAAGAGGGGAACAAAAGGCCACCAGACCATGCGGAGCATCCCGGCCAGCGACGCCTTGTACGCGAGAACACGCAAGGGCCACAAGACGATTGTCAAGAGAGCGGACAGCAGCAGCGCGAGGCTACCGTTGCCGCACGCCTCCTTGATCACGAGCAAGCGTTCGGCCTGCATCTGCTGAGACGAAGTGGCCCTTCGATCGAACTCCACCATCAGCTTGTACGTGTCCTTACGTTTGAAGCCGGAAGGATCATTCTTGATGAACCCGGATCTTTCACCGAGGCCCTGAACCGCGAAGGCGGTCAGCCATCCGCTGCCCAGTGTGCTCAACGCGAGCCACAGCGGCGGGTCGAGAAGTGTCCGAAATGTCTCCGTCGGCAGAGCCGCGTAGGCGACGGTCGCCAGCAATATCGTTCCGGGAAGAATTTTCGCGAGCAGGTCGCGCAGAATGAGCCGGCTGTAGAGCGAGTCGAAAATCCCGGAAACGTCACTCATTCGACCGCCTTAACTGGCGGGTAGGAATCCCCGCCACTCTACGAGAGTCTGAACGCGCCGGCATCGGCGGATGCGAGCAAGAGGCGAGCGCGTGCTTCGTCGCTTTCGTCAACCATGATCTCAACGGTACCGAGGCCGCTAAGTGTCAAGCCGTGCGTGTGACGCAATGCCTCGCCGCGCTCGCTCGTGTGGATACCGGAAGCCTCGAGAAACGCACGGACTTGCTGTGAGTGCAGCTCACCGTTGGCGACGAAGACGCAGCGCAGTTCGTGGTTCATGTGAAACCGTGTGAGGGTCTGACCCCGCACATCTCGTAGTTCCCCTGGATGTCCGGATCACCCCACGGAGTCTTCGGCGCCTTGTAGCTCTGTGCGCTCGGTTGCGCTGCGGCCACCGCGATCATCAACGCGCCGGCGCAGATGCCGGACGCCAACCGCACGTTCACGGTCATTTGCTCGATCCCCCCGCTGCAGCCTGCTCTTCTGCCCTCGCTGCCGTGAGGATGTTGCGCAGTCCGTAGTTGCCTTCGTGACACGCGTACTCGAATGGCGGCTGGCTCGGGTCTTCCGTCAGGTTCATCGTGAAGGTCCACGGCGTCGCCCAGGTATGCGGATCGTCGAGCGTCACCGCCCACTCAACCGTGTCCGGACCAATCGGCGTGAACTTCTCGATCATTTTCAGCTGGTCGCTCGAGCCGCGATACGGCACCTTGTCGGTGAAGTTGGTCGTCTCGACGACGAGCGTATTGCCTTCCCAGTGGCCGCGGCCGTCGCCGACGTACTGACGAATCGAACCGGCGATGTGCGGCCGGGAGTCGAGCGGAATCACGCGCGTGTCGTGCACCATCTCGTAGGTGATCGTGACGTAGCCCGGGCTCTGATGGATGTGGTACGAGTTGCCGTAGATGGCCGGCATCATCGAACCGGGGATGCCGCGCGTGATGCAACGATCGTAGAGGCTCCGGTCTTCCCATGAATCTGCCGGGCCGCGTCCCTTTCTCGTCGCCTGCCGTGCGCTCTGCCGCTGCCGTGCTTCCGCTGTCTGTTGCGGCACCTTGCCGTCGGCCGGTTCGGTGACGAGCCATGGGCGGCTGTTGGCGGCGTAGTAGTTCTCGAACCAGTGCATGGGGCTTGTCGCTCCCGGGAACTCGCTCAGTCCAGGAGTGCGTTCGATGGTCTGCTGCTGCCGCTGTTCGACCATCTTCGCGAGCTCGGTCGGCGTGAAGGAGTCGATGCTCCGCCCCGCATATTCGTCGGGTCGCTCAAAGGGGATGCCGCTCTCGTCGCTGTTGTTGTAATCGCCGGTGATGTCGGGATCACCCCACGGAGTCTTCGGCGCGACGTAGGTGCCGCGCTTGGGGATCGGCGCGATCTTCTTTTTCTCTGGAACCTCGCCGGCCTTGATCGGCTGTGCGCGTTGGGGTCCCTGCGGCGCCGCGGACTGCGCGGTCACTCCGCTGGAGGCGACGGCGACGACGATAGCGATGATGACGAGGCGAAGAGAGCGAATCGACATTTAGGATGCACCCAGTTCCTTGAGAAGCTTTGCTGTGCGGTCGTAGACCGGCGGCGGTCCGCCCGCGCGGCCGCGACCACCGACGCCCATCGCCATGTCGACAGGCGTGCGGCCTTTCTTGTCCTTCGCGTCGAGATTCGCCCCGGCCTTGGCCAGCACTCTCACGATCGAGTCGAGGCCGCCCTGCGCCGCCAGGTGAATCGCCGTAATGCCATCGTCGGTGGAGGCATTGACGTCCACCTTGCGCTCGACCAGAAGCTCAACGGCTTGACGGAGGTCGGCCTCGGTGCCGTAGTCCTTCGCGAAGACGCCGAGTCCGCGCCCGAGTCCCGACGCCATCATCAATGCCGTCGTGCCGCGCGGCTGCGTGAGCGTCGGGTCCGCTCCGGCTGCGAGCAGGATCTTCATCGCGGCGAAGTCGCCATTTCTTGCCGCGCGCATCAGCGGGGTCGTACCGGCACCGAGCTGCGGCTCGCCGGGAGTGTGATTCCGCTGCAGCGTCGCCGACGTCAACCGCGCGTCGACGACGGAGCCCCTGGCGATGAGGTGCGACATCAGGTCGGTCGGCTTGAGCGTGTCCTGAACCTTGCGCGGTGGCATCCCGTACACCTCACCGAGCGAGCTCATGTCCACTGCGGCGTAAAGAGCTGCCATGCCTGCCTTGTCGACGATGTTCGGATCGGCGCCCGCCTCGAGGATCGCGTTGGCCGTGTCGTAGTGGGCGTTCATGATCGCCAGCATCAGGGGCGTGGTGCCATCGGGGTCCGTCGCATTGATCTCCGCGCCGGCCTTCGCGAGCGCGCGTGAGGAATCCACACCGCCATCACGTGCCGCATACATCAACGGCGTCCAGTTCCCGTGCGGAAGGATCGTCAGCACGCCTTCGAGGCCGAAGCGGTCCTTCGGGAACTGAATGACCGACGAACGAGCGTTCACGGTTGCGCCGCGGCTGACGAGCAGCGTGACGACGTCCGCGTGATTCTCGGACGCAGCCCACATCAGTGCTGTCTCGCCGAGCTGCGATTCTCTGGCGTTGACGTCGGCGCCGCGATCGACGAGCACCGTCACTGCTGCGACGTTTCCCGTCCGGGCCGCGGTCATCAAGACGGTCTGGCCCCTGGAGACGATCGTGTTGGCACTTGCGCCGGCGGCGAGGAGCGCCGCGATCATCGCGGGGTTTCCGTTGACGGCGGCCAATGACAGCGGCGTGACGCCATAGCGGTTGGCCGCGCTCGCGTTGGCGCCCGCGCCGAGGAGCGCCTTCGAAGTCTCGAGGTCGTCGGAACGAACGGCCCAGTGAAGCGGCGTCGTGCCGTCGGCCTCGGTGGCTCTCACCTCCGCCGGGTCCTTGAGGAGCTTCCGGACCGCTTCGCGATCTCCAGCCTGAATCGCTTCCGCGAGCCGTGACTCACTTCTTCCCGCACTCAGCGACGCTGCAGACAGCAGAGCGACGAGGACCACCCTGGGCACGTATCGCATGGTTCGTCTCATCAACTGAAGAGGTCCTCGACGCGTCCGTTGCTGTCGCCAAACGTATCGATCTGACTGCCGTACTTGTTGGCGACGGCCAGCCACAGGTTGCCGACCGGCGTCTGTGGCTTCACCTTGATGTGGCGATGTCCCTTGCCCACGCCGCCGCCGACGGCGAGGACCGGCAGCGGATCGCTGGCGTGCCCGTTCGGGTTGCCCATGCCGCCGCCGTAGAAGATCAACGAGTGATCGAGCAGCGACCCGTCGCCATCCGGCGTCGCGCGAAGCTTCTCGAGGAACTTCGCAAAAAGCCCCATGTGGTAGGTGTTCACCTTGACGTTCTGCGCGATCTTCTGCGCGTCGTTGCCGTGGTGCGACACGGAGTGGTGCTGCTCGGTGACGCCGATGTTCGGGTACGTGCGCTGGCTCAGCTCGCGAGACAGCATGAACGTAAAGACTCGAGTGACATCGGCCTGATACGCCACGGCGAGCAAGTCGTACATCAATCCCACGTGCTCTTCGAAGGAGTCCGGTACGCCCACGGGCACGTCAATGTTCACCTCGACCCGGCCCTGAGCTTCCGCCCGCTGGATGCGCCGCTCGATCTCGCGCAGGTTGTCCAGGTAGTCGCTCACCCGGCGACGGTCGCGCGCGTCGAGGCCGCGCTGCAGCTTGCGCGCTTCGTCGGCAACCGAGTCGAGCATGCTGCGATCATCCCGAGTGCGCGCAGCGCGCTGCGCCGGGCTGCCGCCCTGCCCGAACATCCGCTCGAACACGACGCGAGGATTGATGTCCATCGGCAGCGGCGTCGACGGCGAGCTCCACGTGACCGTGTTGAGGTACACGCAGTTGAACCCGGGCGAGCACGCACCGACGTAGCCGGTGAAGTCTTCGGTCGCCACTTCGAGCGATGGGAACGGCGTGTCCTGTCCGATCTGTTGCGCGACGACCTGATCGACGCTGGTGTTCGCGAGGACGTCCTCGGCCTCGGTTCGCTTCGGCCACACGCCCGTCAGGAATCCGGCGGCGCTCACCGCGTGATCGCCGACCTGGCTGCCCGGATGCGAGCGAGTCAGGTTGGTTACGAGGACGAGTTGATCCTTGTAGGGCTCGATCGGCTGGAGGATCGGCTTGATGTCGAATCCGGGTCCGACGATCTCCGGAATCCACTGCTCCATGATGGCGCCGTTCGGAATGTAGATGGCGCCGAACCGCGTGCGTGGACGCGCCTGCGCGCGCGCGAGCGGTGTCAACGCAGGAAACATCGAATCGAGCAGCGGCAGTGCAACGGCGGCGCCGACACCTCTGAGAAACGTGCGGCGCGGCAATGCGATCTTGGATACGAACATCAGGTCACTCCTAGGGAGCCGAAGACGTGGATTCCTCTGACACCGGCTTGACGCGCATCTGGAACGGAACGCTCTTCACGATCCCGAGCACCAGCGACGAGAAGCGATAGTCGTTCGCGGATGCGTCATGAAGGATGCGTCGAATGCCGGGCATGTCTTCCGCGCTCACGCCGCGGCCGAGCGCGTAGATCATCATCTTCTCCGTCATCGTGCCGACGAAGAGCTCCGGCCGATCGAGAATCGCTTGACGCAGGGTGACGACGCCATCCACGGGACGGCCGTCTGCAAGCTGCCCGGACGCGTCGATCGGACCGCCGGCCTCCTGCGTTCGCCACGCCCCCACTGCGTCGAAGTTCTCGAGTGCCAAGCCGACCGGATCCATCACCTTGTGGCAGGTCGCGCACGTCGGGTTGGTGCGATGCTCCGCCATCTGCTCGCGCAGCGTCTTCGGCTTCTGACCCTCTTCCGCGGGCTTCAGCTGCGGCACGTCCGGCGGTGGCGGCGGTACGGGCAGGCCCACGATGTTTTCGAGCACCCATTTACCTCGAAGCACTGGGGAGGTTCTCTCTGCGTGAGACGTCACCGCCAGCATGCTGCCTTTTCCCAGAATGCCCTTCCGCGCATCGTCAGTGACCGCCACGCGACGGAAGCGGCTGCCGTAGATCCCAGGGATCCCGTAGTGGCGCGCGAGTCGCTCGTTCACGAAGGTGTAGTCGGCGCGCAGCAGATCGAGGACGTTGCGATCTTCGCGGATGATGCTCTCGAAGAGCAGTTCGGTCTCGCGGCGGAACGACTGACGCAGGTTGTCGTCGAAGTCCGGGAACTCGTCTGAGTTGGGCAGCACACTCCGGACGTTGCGCAGTTGCAGCCATTGGCCGGCGAAGTTTTCGACGAGTGCGCTCGATTTCGGATCGGCGAGCATGCGCCGAACCTGCTGGTCGAGCACGACCGGATCCTTCAGCCGGCCGCGACTGGCGACGTCGAGCAATGTGTCGTCGGGGATGCTGCTCCACAGGAAGAATGAGAGCCGTGAGGCGAGCTCGACGTCGGAGACTCGATACGGCGTCCCCGGCGTGACGGAATCGGGATCGTGCTCGACACGGAATGCGAATCGCGGACTCGCGAGGATGCGCTCGAGACCCCGCTGAACGCCGCTTTCGAACGTCCCCCTGCGACGGGCCGCATCGTAGAAGTCGAGGATTGGTTCGAGCTCCGCTTTTGAAACCGGTTGCCGATACGCGCGGCGCGCGAGCCGGCTCAGGATCTCCGTCGCGCAGTCACGTTCGCGTCGCGGCGTGGCCGGTCGACAGGTGAAAATCTCCTGGCGGCTTGCAGTCTCGCCGGTCGCCACCGCGTTGAATGGCCCGGTGACGCTGAAGGTCTGGATATGTGGCCGTCCCGCCCAATCGAAGTTGTCAGCTGAACTGCGCAAGAAGGGCTGCAGCCTGACCGTGTCTTTCACCGACATGTTCTCGATGAACGTCGCGGTCACTTCGTGCGGGCCGGCCTTTACCGGCACGCGCACCCGCATGCGCAGCTCCACCGCGTCTCCCGTGTCCGTCGGCTTGTCGTACATCGCCGCCAGATCGTCGTTGCCGCCGATGGTCACGTGATGCACCTGCTGGCCATCGATCGCGATCTCGAACTCGCTCGGGTACTGCAGCCCACGCACGATGTTCAGATTGGTGCGATAGAGCTGTGTGCGGAACTCGTACTCGGCATCGAGCGGGAACGTATGCTGGACCCGTAAGCCGCCGACTGTGCCCAGCGGAAGTCCTTCGATGTGCTGGTTCTGCGACACATCCTGCTGGACGCGATAGGTATCGCTGCCTGCCCGCATCGCCAAATCGCCCACAGCGAGCCGGCTCACTCGACCGGCGGCGGTGAGGTAGCGCTCCTGCAATGACGGCGACACGCCGAGCACGTCGGAAATGTTGTCGAAGCCGTACGCGGAGTCGTCGGGTGGCAGCAGCGCCGTCACGTCGACATCCAGGTTCAGCAGATCTCGAATCGCGTTCCTGTACTCCGCGCGATTGAGTCGATGGAGCAGCGGACGCCCGGGATTCGGTTGCGCGGCGGCGGCCTGGTCGAGACTCGTCTCGAGCGACGCGATAAGCGCGTGCATCGTCGCGTCGTCAGGTCGTCGAGCGCCCTGCGGCGGCATGACGCCCGCGCGCAGCTTGCGGACGACCTTCTCCCAGACCTCGACGTTGTTTGCGACGTGGGCGACGTCCGCGTTCTCGAGCACGAGATCGCCCGACTTGAGACGCGTACTGTGGCAGGTCACGCAGTACTGGTCGATAGTGGCTTTGGGGCCGGGATCCGGGGCCCGGGATCCGGGATCCGGGACCCGGGACCCGGGATCCGGGATTCGGGATCCGGGATTCGTGGCCTGAGCGCTCAGGATCGCCCGGGCGCCGATGAGCGCCGAGCAGAGAATCCACGTACAAACGAGTAGCCGTCTGGTCATGAGCATCCGAGCACCCACCAATATGCCAGATTCTCGGGCCGATCGCGCGTCCGAACCACCCCCCGCGATCATGTAATGCCGTGGCACTCTGCCGCGGAAATGCGGGCGTTTTCACGGTAGCTGCGCATCACGGTGCCGGCGGCGGTCCGCGCGATTTGGCGTACTATCTGGACACCGCCGACCGGGCGGCTTTTCCAAAGGACCGAGCGATGCGGAAAACAGTTGGCGTGTTCATGGCCTCGGCGTTCATCGCGGCGGCCATTGGCGTTGTCGTCTCACCCGTGGCGGCTCAGCAGCCGCGCGCGGCCGGAGGCACTGTGACCTCGTTCTACGACCTCACGACGATGGCTCTCGATGGCAAGCCGGGCAACCTGGCTCAGTACAAGGGGAAGGTCAGCCTGGTGGTCAACGTCGCGAGCAAGTGCGGGTTTACGCCGCAGTACGAAGGACTCGAGAAACTGCAACGGGAGATGAAGGGCAAGGGCTTCAACGTGCTCGGTTTCCCGAGCAACGATTTCGGTGGTCAGGAGCCTGGGACGGCGCAGGAGATCGCGACCTTCTGCAAGCTGACCTACGACGTGACGTTCCCGATGTTCGAGAAAGTCGTGACCAAGAAGGGCGCAGGTCAATCGGCCATCTACACGTTCCTTGGTGAGACGGGCAACCTCCCGGCCTGGAACTTCAGCAAGTACGTCGTGGACAAGAATGGCAAGGTCGTGGCCTTCTTCCCGAGCGCGGTCACGCCAGAGGATCCGGCGCTGCGTGCCGCGATCGCGAAGGCCCTCGCGAGCAGCTAGTCTCGAGACGCTCCACGATTCCGTACGCGGGCTGACGATGGTATCGTCGTCGGCCTGGTACGGAAGCCGCACCTTCTATCGACGGAGGGCGGCTGAACGTGGACCTGAGTCTCGAACGTCGAATCGAAATCCTCGAAGGAAACATGGAACAACTGCGCGATGTGCCTGCCAGGCTCTTCGCCGTCGAGTCGCAGATCGTGCAACTCCGCGACGAGATGCACACTGGATTTTCCGCGCTCCGCACCGAGATGCGCACGTGCGAGGAGGGGCTTCGTGCGGAGATACGCTCGTGCGAAGAGGGGCTTCGCGCGGAGATGCGTCAAGGCCACGAGACACTTCGCGCGGAGATGCGGACGTTGAATGAGGAGACGAACGCACACTTGCGCGTCCTGCATGAAGACGTGATTTCGCGCATCGCGGTTCTGCAGGAAGGCCGCCCGGCCTCGCCTCGCAGGAGCCGACGACGGAAGACGCGCTAGGCGGCTTTGGCGGGTTGGAGGAACTCGCGCAGATCCAGGCCGTCCGGCGCGGGCAGGCTCTGCGTGATGTGCCGCGCGTAGCCGCCTGATGACTCCCGTTCGGACGTATCGACTTGCCCGATGGGTTTGTAGGTTTCTTCGTCGACGAGCGTGAGCAGCGGATGCAGCGGCTCGCGACGGTTGGTCTGCACGACGAGCGCCAGCTCGTTTCTGTTCGTGCGAACAAGCGATCCGACCGGGAAGAACGTGATCGTGTTCACGAACGTCTTCACGAGACCTGTGTTGAGTTTCTCGCCCGCCATGCGCGCCAAGATCAGGCACGCGCGTTCTGGCGGAGTCGGCGCCTGATACGTGCGCGCGCCGGTGATCGCCTCGTAGATGTCCGCGACGGAGACGATCTGGCTCATGGGATGGGGAATGGCCTCGCCCAGATCCGGATAGCCAGCACCCTTCACGCTCCGGTGATGCTCGAGCGCCACTGTCGGCGTGAGCGGATGCAGTCCTTCGGTCTGAATCAAGATCTCGGCGCCCAGCGTCGTGTGTGCTTCGATCATGCGCCGCTCGGCTTTGTCCAGCGCGCCCGGCTTGCGCACGATATCGAGCGGAATCTGCGTCTTGCCGACGTCGTGCAGCAGCGCCGCTTCAACGAGGGCCGCGAGCGTTGCTTCATCAAGACCGACCTGTTTGCCGATCAGCAGGCTGAGCATCGCGACGTTGACTGAGTGGCAGTACGTCAGGTTCTCGTATTGCTTGACGGCGAGAATCTGACCGAGGGCCGCGTTGCTGCGAGCGACCTTGTAGATCAGCATTTGCACCAGGTCGCGCACCGTGACGACATCGAGAGGCTTGCCAGCGGTCGTGTCCTCCCACGTCTTCTGCGCCATTGAGAGCGACTCGGCGTAGTCGGGATCGAGCGGGCCCGTCGGCGCATCAGCCCATTGCGGCGAGCGCCACCTCGTGTCGAGCGGCAGCAGCCGGCCGAGGCTGATGTGCTGCACGTTGCGCGCGGCGAGTTGGGCAGTCATCGACTCGCCGGACTCGGTGTACTGCCAGAGGAACTCGGCGACGGCAAGCAGTTCGTCGCGCTGCACGCCTTCCTGGACGTGAATGCTGTCGATGCCGAGCGTGGACAGCTGCGAGAGCAGCTGTTGATTCGCCTGGTTCTCGCTGGTCGAGGCGACACCGTCGAGGAACACGTCGCCGCGGATGACATCGATGCGAATCGGATTGCTGGCCTGCAGGAGACCGGCGATCGAGTCCTCGAGCTCTGTGAGCTTCTGGCCGATCATCGGGTGCCCGGCTGGATACGACCCAGTCAGTTTGCGAAGACTGGCCAGCCCGCGGAGGACGACGAGCGGATCGAGCGCCGGCGGTGTGGAGGTGGGTGTCGTCATCGGGCGCGCAGCTCCCGGGCTTTGAGCGCGACCTGCACGAGGCTCGGTTTCCAGAATCTGAAGCGAAGCCCTTCGAGCTTCGTGAGCGTGTCGTCGAGTCCCTGCACGCGCGACTGGCCGGCGCGATCGATCAATCGCGCCGCGGTCTGCGGGTGACTGAGCACGAACTCGCGCGCTCTCAGGAGCTCGCGCACCTGCGTCGCTGTTTGTGCCGGCGGGAAGTGCCAGAGCGCGTCTTCCGCAGCGCTGTGACGATCGTCACGTCCTTCGCGGATCTGACGCGCGACAAGCGCTGCCGCGGTCGGCGTGCCGATACGCGCGAGCGCGCGCATCGCTTCACGCGCGACCTGTCCGTCCTGATGCTCCGCCAGCCGGCCCACGAGGCCTTCGTGTCCGGTCCCGGCGTAACCAAGGATCTTGACGATCACTCGCGCCGCTGTTGCACCGCATGAGTCGAGTTGGCTCGCGAGTGCTGACGCCAGCGTCGGCGCCATCTCGCACACCAGCGGCACAAGCGCGCGCGCTTTTGCTTCGTGAGCGGACCGATTCATCAACTCGATGAGACCCGGCACGAGCGCCGGTCCGAGCCCGGTCAACATCCGCTGTGCGATCGCGCGACCTTCGTCGTCGCGCTCGTGGAGCGTGGCGAGCGCCAGCAGGCGTGTCGGCGTGCAGTAGTCGCTCATCGCCTTCGAGATGACGTCAGTGACGTCAGGGCGGCGTGTGCGCAACTCTTCGCCGAGGCGGCCGTACCCTTCCACCGCCTGGACCAGATCGTTCCACCGTCCCGCCCGCTCCAGCGTGCCGAGCAGGTCCAGTGCACGACGCAGGAACGCTTCGACGAGGCCTGGATTGCGCTCGATGCGCACCAGTTGCGTGGCGCAGAGCAACTGCGCCATCGGCACGTCGGTCGCGGCGATTCCCGCACGCACCTCGACGATCGCCAGTTCGGCCGGCGCGTCCATCGACAAGTCGAAGGCGGCAAACTCGGAGAAGTCGGTTTCCTGCGTTGCGTTGATGCGAATCAGCTCGCGCGCGTGACGTTCGACGCCGGACGAGCTGAGGCTGACCTCGGGCGATCCGCCGCCGCGCGTGGTGCGCATGCGATCTTCGATGAGCGGAACCAGAGCGGCACGGCGCTCCGTCGAGACGTCGAGTCGATTGAGCGCGGCCGACAGCACTTCCGGTGCCGCCGTCTCGAGATCGAGCAGCAGGCAGATCGACTCCGCGAGATCCATGTCGGGGAAGTCGCGCAGGACTTTGCCGTTGGCGTCGCCGTCGAGCAGGCCAGGCAAGATCGTTCGCTGCAGCAGATTGTTACGCCGATCCGAGTCGAGGTTCAGGACGGCTCTCGCCAGTTTGCCGAACATCACCTGCGCCAGTCGCGGATCGAGCGCTGCGAACAGCCGCGTGACGTCGCTGTATTTCCGTTCGAGCGCCGTCTGCTTGGCGTTCGGGCCGTTCAGGTCATCGTCGGTCAGGCGCACGAGCATGGTCGCGATGTCGCCGGGATCGTCGACGAGGACGACGAGATCGAGGAGCGAGACCTGCGACAGTCCCTGCGCGGGGTCGGTTCTGACCCAGCCACGGTCGGGCGGATAGAGATAGCTGACCGGCGCATCGGGCTGCGCAAGTTGTGCGTCGACCTGTCTGCGGCGCTCGTGAGTGATGAGTTCAGTGGCGTGCGCCTGCGGCACGCCGACGTCCATCACGACCGGGCGCTGCGCCATCTCCGGGATGATGGCGCCGACACCGTGCTCGGCCAGTTTCTCCGCGAAGGTGATTTCACCGGTCTGGGGATCTTCGGATTCGACGAGGTCGATGCAGAAGCGGGAGAGATCGCGAGGCGTGGCATGGCATTCGATCTCGAGCGATGCCACGCGAAGCTTGAACAGCCGTTTCGTCAGCTCCTGCTCGACAACAGTTCCCGCGCCGATGTGCGTGTCATCGACGATCAGATCGTGTGGCGCCACACGGGACGCGACGCGGTCGCGATGGGGGATCGACTTCAGCGCGTCATGGCACGCCATGACGGCGTCTACACACATCGGGCTTGTCGACGGGTAGGTATGGAACTGGCGGATGGCCCGGGCGAGGAGCTGCAGCGCTCCTTCGACCGCGGTCAAGTCGGCAGTGCCGGTTCCCGATCTTCGTTTCGGAGTCGTCTTCTCGGTCGACACGCTGGATCTGTTATCGACCGTAAAGCTCCAGCCATCCACCCCGTTACCGGGGGATCAGCGCGTCTGAATTGTGACTTTCTGTGTGAAAAACTGTGATGGGGTCAGACCCTTCACAATTCTTCAATTCGTCAGGGCGTCTACTTCGCGGCAGCGTCGTCCTGGGTTGGCCCCGCGTCGAACGACGAGCCGGCGAACACCTCGCGGCCGTCCGCCAGCTTGACGGTCCTGGCGTTGGCCACATGAGGCGCCGTCTTCGACAGGAACCCGTTGATCGTCACGACGTGTCCCTGTCGCAGTGAGTTTCTGTTCCAGCCGCGGCGCATCAACCCGTTCGGCGGCCCGAGCTCACAGTCCCAATGGACGATGTTGCCTTTCTCGTCCTTGACGTCGATGTAGATGCGAGCGTGCGGATTTGTCCACTCGAGTTTGGTGACAGTGCCGGTCAGGGTGATCGGCTTGTCACGGTCGAATTCGGCAGCAAATGAGTGATGCGCGCTCGCGGGAAGAGTCATTCCGACAATTGTCAACGCCGCGAGAAGTGCTGCGAGCCTGCCGCTCATGAGGACCTCCAAATCGTCGCGCCGCCGATGATACTCTGAGGCGCATCATCGTGGGATATCGGAGGTCGATGTGACGTCGTTCATCCGGGCGAGTGTGCTGATCGCGGTGGTTGCCGCATCTCCGTCACTGATCGCGCAGTGGGACGTGCGCATGCCGGCGGGCGTGCCGATGAACGCGAAGGGTGAGCTCGATCTCAATGGGCCGCTGCCGAGAACAGCGGATGGCAAGCCGGACCTTTCTGGTGTCTGGCAAGGTGGAAACGCCGCGAATCAGGGCGCCTCGACGGATGGTCCGCCGATCGCGGGTTTCCGCGACATCGCGCAGAATATCAAGGGAGGGCTTCCGATCACGCCCATCGGCGCGGCGCTTCTCAAGGAGCGGCAGGCCGGCAACAGCAAGGACAATCCGGAAGCGCACTGCCTCCCCATGGGGGTCGTTCAGTTCCACACGCAAGGGGCGCCGCGAAAGTTCATCCAGACGCCCGCGCTTCTCGTGATCCTGTATGAAGCCAGCTCCGGCGTGCGTCAGATCTTCACCGACGGCCGTGCGCTGCCGAACAACGATCCGCAGCCGTGGTGGTACGGATACTCCATCGGCAAATGGGACGGCGACACGCTCGTCGTCGAATCCACCGGGTTCAGAGATGGCGGTTGGCTCGATATCATCGGGACACCGTTGAGCGATGCGGCAAAGCTCACAGAACGATTCCGGCGCGTGAGCTACGGGCGGATGGAAATCGACATCACCGTGGACGACGCGAAGCTGTATACGCGTCCATGGGCCGTGCGCATGAACCAGCGCATCATGCCGGACCAGGAACTGATTGAATTCATCTGTCTCGAGAATCAGCGATTCGGGGCTCAGTAGCGGCGATCGCTGGCGCGGGCCGGTCACCGTCCTCGTGGCCACTCCCGGGCGACATCTGTTCGAAGGCATCCACGACGATCGTGTCGACGTCATCACGCCGGGTCCCGGGAAACCGGATCCCGATTTGATCGTGTTCAGCTGCGGCAACGATCGTCACTTCAAGAACGTGTCGGCAGCCGGCATCTCGGCGCGCGATCGCGCGCGGATCACTGCAGGCGCCGTCGGGCTCGTGTTCGATGCCACGACCGAGGGCAACAAGCACAAGCCGCACACGACGACGGAGTTCCACGACGCCCTGAGGGATCTCGGCGCCTCGACGAGGCGGACGGTCTATCTCACGCAGGATCGGCAGTTCGCGCCGGACTATCGCGCCTACTGTGACTCGATTGGTTTCACTTCGCCCGTGTCCGTCCTGACTCACGACTACTGGATCTGGTACGCGTTCTCGCATTACGAGCGCGACGGTGAAGAAATCTTTCAGAAGCGGCTCGCGGCGTTTCGCGCACGGCCTGCGAAACGGAAGCGCCGCTTCGTGTCGCTCAACCGGACGGCACGAGATTCGAAGGTCCTGTTTCTCCTCAGCCTTCTGCGCGATGGGCTCTGGGATCGCGGCTACGTGTCCTTCGGAGGGTTCAGGCATCCGGACGAGAGGAAGGGCGAACAGCCGCGGCCGACTCCCGCGGACCTCGCGCGGTCGCTGCCGGGATTCGACGACATGGTCGCCGAGCTCGCGCCGTATCTCGATGCGCTCGACGCACGTGGCCGGGTGCTCCTGGGCATGAAGCAGCACCAGTGGAAGCGGCTCGAGCTGTGGAACGCGGGGCTCGCGGCCGATCTCGCCGAGTACGACAAGTCGTGGTTCAGCGTGGCGACCGAGACCGAGATGCGTCCGCGGCCCTCGCGGATTACGGAGAAGTCGGTGAAGCCGCTCGCCAACTTCCACCCGATGCTCGTGCTCGGCAACCCCGGATCGCTGGCGCTGATTCGCAGTTACGGGTTTCAGACGTTTGGTGACGTCTTCGACGAGTCATACGACGAGGAGCTCGATCCGCGCCGGCGCTTCGATCTGGTGTACGAGCAGGTGCTGCGATTGTGCAGGATGGAGGAGCGCGATCTCGTGTCCCTGGAGCGACGCGTGGCCGACACGTTGATCTTCAACGCGCAATGGGGGATGACGTCGTTTCCGACGACGTACCGCACGCACCGCGACGTCGCGCTCGTGGACGACATCCTGCGTCACTGCTTCTCGACGGTGATGTAGTAGAGGTCGGTCGCGACCTCGACCTCTTCTTTCGCCAGTCGCATCGGCATCACTTTCCAGTCAGTCGTCGGCTCGATCGTCGTCCAGGCGTCGGGACGGCCGATGCGCACCGGCATGGCGAACGCCCGTTCGTCGGTCTTCCACCTGTACGCCAGGCTGCCCGCTTCGTTGAAGGCGAGCTGGAGCGTCGGCAGCGCGGCGCGCCGAAGATACTGATCGAAGATCGGTGTGAGATCGTTCTTGAGTCGTGCGTTGAAGAATCGCACGACGTCCTCGGTCATGATGTTCTGGTGCTTGAACTGCTGGTAGAAGTCGCGAACGAGCGCCCACCACACGCCGTCGTCGTTGACGACGCTTCGAAGCGTGTTCAGGAACAGCGTGCCCTTGAAGTACATATCCTGCTGCGGTTGTCGATGGATGCCGCGTTGCGTGATGATCGGCTCGCGATTCTGGACCTTGGGCTTGTAGCTGTTCACGTACCGGATCGCCTCGTCGTGCCCGAACAGTGTCTCGACGTAGAGGCTCTCGAGGTACGTCGTCCATCCCTCGTGAATCCACATGTCCGAGACGTCGGCCGCTGACACGGCGTTGCCAAACCACTCGTGACCGCTCTCGTGCACGATGATGAAGTCGAACTTGAGGCTGATGCCGATGCCGGTCCAGTCGCGATCCAGATAACCGTTCACGAAGCCGTTGCCGTACGCCACCGCGCTCTGGTGTTCCATGCCGGCATAGGGGACTTCGATCAGCTTGAAGCCGTCCTTCTCGAACGGATACTCGCCAAAGTAGCTGCGAAACGCCTCGAGCATCGGCTTCGCCTGCGCGAATTGTTTCTGCGCTTTCTCCATGTTTGCGGGGAGCACGTAGAAATCGAGGGGCAGGTTGCCGAGCGTGTCCGAGAAGTGCTCGTAGCGTCCGATGTTCAGGGCGACGTTGTAGTTGTTGATCGGGTACTGAACCAGCCAGTCCCAACGCGTATACCCGTCGCCGAGGTCAGTCTTGCCCATGAACCGGCCGTTCGAGACATCGACCAGGTTGTTTGGAATCGAGACGCTGATCTGCATCCGCTCGACTTCATCGCGCCATTGATCCTTGTTGGGCCACCACACGCTCGCCCCGTCGTCTTCACAGGCGGTCGTGATCCAGTGACTGCCGCCGGCGTCCTTGCGGAAAGCCATCCCGCCAAATCGTCCCTGCTCCTGCGGCTGGCCCGAGTAGTGAAAGTCGATCGTGTACTCACGGCCGCTGCGCAGCGTGGCAGGGAAATCGACGTAGACCGTGCCGAGATCGCGTTCGTACTTCAGGGGCGTGGGCCCGAGCAGGATCCGATCGACGTTCAGGTTCGCCGCGAGATCGAGTTGGATGCGCGTGTCGTCCGCGAGCATCCTGAAGCGAATCGCGTTGGTGCCAGTGATCGACTTCTTCTCAGGGTCGACGCGGACGTCGAGGTGGTAGAAGAGCAGATCGTTGTTGGCTCGGTAGCGGCCGTACTGGCCGCGAAGCACGTCCGCGCGCGTTGGCGGCCCCAGCGTCGATGGGGGCGGCGTCGGAGCCTGCTGGGTCTGGCTGCTGATCGTCGGTACCGAAAGGACGATCGCGAGCGCCAGCGCAGGAAGTGTGGTGCGCAGCACGATCCGATCATGCATCAGTCGGCCTGCAAGCGAGTCCTCCGAGTAGAATCCGTCCCATGTCCGATGGCTTCAGCGGATTTCCGCGTGAGGGAACCGAGTTCTTCCGGAACCTCGCGCACAACAACAATCGCGACTGGTTCCAGGCTCACAAGGATATCTACGAGCGGGCGTGCCGGGATCCGTTGAAGGCACTCGTCGGCGAGCTCGATCCGCTGGCCACTCCGCACATCTCACGCATCAATCGCGACATGCGATTCGCGCGCGATGCCGCGCCCTACAGGACGCACATCGCGGCCGGTGTTCTGCGCACCTACATCAGTCTCTCGGCGGAAGGCCTGTATATCGGAACCGGGATGTACAAACCCGATCCTGTCGTGCTGCAGAAGTTCCGGGCGGCCATCGGCTCCGACAAGTCAGGGCGCGAGTTGGCAAAGATCGTCGCTGCCATCCGGCGAAGGGGTTACGTCGTCGGCACGCACGAGACACTCAACTCTGCACCCCGCGGCTATACGCTGCAGCATCCGCGTATCGATCTGTTGCGCATGAAGGACATTCACGCCGGACGCACCATAGAGCCAGGCCCAGTGCTGGCATCGCGAAAGGTGGTCGCGGCTGTGAAGAAGGTCATGGCCGACGTGCAGCCGCTCGGCGATTGGCTCGCGAAGTACCTGCCGAGAGCCTGAAGCCCAGAGCCCAGAGACCTATCCCGTATTCCGCATCCCCGCGGCGATTCCATTGACGGTCACGACGAACGCGCTGTGCAGCCGCGGATCGTGATCGCCCTGGCGAAGCCGCCGGATGACTTCGACCTGCACCAGGTTGATCGGATCCACGTAAGGATTCCGTACGTCGATCGAGCGCCTGAGGACTGGGTTCCCTTCCAGGAGAGACGTGTGACCGGTGACCTGCAGCAGCGCCGAGACCGCTCGCGCCAATCGATCGCGAAGCTCGCTGCCGAGCGGTCGCAGGTGGTCGGGCACGAGCTGCCGGTCGTATTCCGCTGCGATTCGAGCATCGGCTTTGGCGAGCACCATCTCGAACAGATCGACGACCGATCGGAAGTGTGGCCACTCCCGGTACATCGTCTGCAGCAGCGCGAGCTCGTTGCGCTGAAACGCCCGCTCGAACGCCTCTTCGAGCCCGAGCCACGATGCGAGCAGCAACCGCGTCTGCGTCCACGCGAACTGCCATGGGATGGCGCGCAGCCCCTCGAGTCCCTGTCCGTTCTGGCGGCGCGCGGGCCGGCTTCCAATGTTGACGTCCGCAAGCTCCGCCTGCGGCGTCGACGTATGAAAGTAGTCGAGGAAGGAAGGGGTCTCGGCGACGAGGCGCCGGTAAGTGGAGCAGGCGTCGTTCGACAGCCGCTCCATGCACTCGCGCCATTGTCCGAGCGGCGGCGACGAGGGAGCGAGCCACGACTCGAGCGTGCCGCTGGCGTAGACCTCGAGGGTTCGTTGTGCAATCTCCGGCAACCCGAAGAGCGCCTGAATCATTTCACCCTGTTCGGTCACGCGCAGCCGGCCCTCGACCGTCCCGGATGGTTGCGATTGCAGCGCGAGGTAGGTGGGACCGCCACCACGACCGACGCTGCCGCCGCGTCCATGAAACAACGCCGGGCGGATGTGATGGGCGCGGCACGTCTCGACGATGGCCTCTTGTGCCTTGAAGAGTTCCCAGCCGGCACTGAGACGCCCGACGTCCTTGGCCGAATCCGAGTAGCCGACCATGACTTCCTGCAAGCCGTTGATGCGTGCGCGATACCAGTCAACGTCAAACAGCCGACCGAGGATCTGCGGTGCACGGCGCAGGTCGGCTGCGGTTTCGAGCAGCGGGACGACCCGAAGCGGGCGCTTCGTGCCCATCTCCTTCTGCAGCAACTCGACGACGAGCACGTCCGACGCCTGGTGCGTCATCGTGACAACGTAGCTGCCGAGTGAATCGGGAGGCGCTTCGGCTATCGTGCGGAACGTGTCGAACACATCGCCGACAGCAGGGGACGTCGTCAGCCCTGGCGGAATGAGCGGTCGCGGATTGGGCAGCTCACGCATGAGGAACTCGAGCCGCTTTGCTTCGTCCCATTCGGCGTAGGAACCGAGTCCGAGCGCGCGGGTGATCGCATCGAGCGCCTCGGTGTGGCGGTCGGATGCCTGGCGGATGTCGAGGGTGACCAGCGTCACGCCGAAGGTGGCGACGCGTCTGAGCACGTCCGTCAGGCGTCCGCCCGCGATCAGGCCGTTGCCGGTTTCGACGAGCGATGAGTAACAGAGCTGCAGCGGCTCGAGCAGCTGCGCTCGCTCGAGGATCAGATCGGGCCCCGGGCCCCGGGTCCCGGGTCCCGGATCCCGAGTCCCGGATCCCGGCTCGAGACAGCCTTCAATCCACGCGCGCGTGCTGGTCAACTGGGTGCGCACCTGACGGAGCAGCTCGCGATACGGCTCTCGTACGTCGCCGACGCGCTCGCGCAGTGCGGCGGTCGCGTCCGTCATCGAGAGCTCATCCCGCAGTGCGATCACTTCTTTCACATAGAGTTCGGTCGCGACCCATCGCGCGAGCAACGTGGCCCGTCGCGTGACGTCGGGCGTGACGTTGGGGTTGCCGTCGCGATCGCCGCCAATCCACGACCCGAAGCGCACTGGTGACGCCTCGAGCGGCAACGGCTTTCCCGTCGCGGCGATCAGCGCGCGATCGACGCTGCGCAGGAAGCGCGGCAAGGCATGCCACAGGCTCTGTTCGAAGACGATGAGCCCGCCTTTGACTTCGTCGATGGGTGTGAGCCGTTGATGCCGGACTTCATCGGTAACCCACGCCGAGAGGATCTCGCGACGAATGGCCGCGTGCAAGTCCGCGCGCTCGGGGGCGGTCAGATCCGATCGGTCGCTGTCGGCCAGCAGGGTCGCGATCCGATTGTGTTTGTGGATCAGCGTCCGGCGCGAGACCTCCGTGGGATGCGCCGTCAGCACCAACTCGATCTGCAGCGCGCAGATGGCCTCGTGCAGCGCGTCCGGAGAGAGGCCTCGACTCACCAGCCGCGCGAACGTCTCGTCGGGAGATCCTCGTTGCGGTCGTGAACCCGGATCACGGAGGTAGGCGCGCCGCCGGCGAATGCGATGGTGCTGCTCCGCGACGTTTGCCAGGTTCAGGAAGTGCGTGAAGGCGCGGGCCAGCGGGATCGCCGCATCAACCGGCAGTTGGCCGAGCTCGGCGGCCAGGGCCTGAAAGTCGCGATCGGCTCGCGCCCGGGACGTCTTGGCAACGGTTCGTACGCGCTCGACGGTCTCGAGCAGGCGAGCGCCCTCGTGTTCGCGCAGCGTGTCACCCAGGAGTTCTCCCAGGAGCCGGACATCCTGGCGCAATGGTTTGTGCGGATCGGTCTCCATAAGCCTCTGACAATCAGCATAGAAGAGGATGCGCGCGCGCGTCTTCGACATTTCTGTCTCGATCTATCAGACTTCATACAAGTCTGTGCCTAGCCTGAAAGTGGCGTCGGATCAACAATCGACTAAGGGCACTCGTCCAATGGCCATTCACGTCGCGCTTCATCACAAGACTCACTATCGGTACGACCGCAGCGTCGCGCTGTCGCCGCACGTCGTCCGTCTGCGGCCGGCGCCGCATTGCCGCACGCCGATCCTCAGCTACTCGCTCACCCTGGCGCCCAAACCGCACTTCATCAACTGGCAACAGGACCCGCACAGCAATTACCTCGGGCGTGTCGTGTTCCCGGAGAAGGCGCGCGAGCTGCTCGTAGAGGTCGATCTCGTCGCCGAGATGTCGGTCCTCAACCCATTCGACTTCTTCCTCGAGCCGGCCGCTGAGCAGTTCCCGTTCACCTACGAGCCGTGGCTGCAGAAAGACCTGGCGCCGTTTCTCGAGGTGAGCGCCGACGGCAGGCAACTTCAGGAGTTCGTGCGGACGATCGATCGACGATCGCGCCGGACGATCGATTTCCTCGTCGATCTCAACTTTCGATTGTCGAAGGAGATTTCGTACGTCATTCGTCTCGAGCCGGGCGTGCAGACGCCCGACGAGACGCTTCGGCTCGCGCGCGGCTCGTGCCGCGACACTGGCTGGTTGCTGGTGCAGGCGCTTCGACAGCTTGGACTCGCTGCCAGATTCGTCTCGGGTTACCTGATTCAGCTGACACCCGACGTCAAATCGCTCGACGGCCCCAGTGGGGCCGCCGCCGACTTCACCGACCTGCATGCGTGGGCCGAGGTCTACCTCCCCGGTGCGGGATGGATCGGACTCGACCCGACGTCAGGACTATTTGCCGGTGAAGGACATATCCCACTGGCCGCGACGCCGGATGCATTCAGTGCGGCACCGATCACCGGCGAACTCGAAGAGTGCGAAGCCGTGCTCACGCACGAGATGCAGGTGCGTCGGATCCATGAATCACCGCGCGTGACCCTTCCGTACACCGAGGAGCAGTGGACGGCGATCGGCGCGCTCGGCGAGCAGGTCGATCGAGATCTCTCGGCGGCTGACGTCAGGCTTACGATGGGCGGTGAGCCGACGTTCGTGTCGATCGACAACATGGACGGCGTCGAATGGAATCTCGCGGCGCTCGGACCGGAGAAGCGTGAGCGTGCAGGAGTCCTGGTCCGCCGGCTCAAGAAGCAGTTCGCGCCGGGGGCGGTGCTGCACTGCGGTCAGGGCAAGTGGTATCCCGGTGAGTCGCTGCCGCGCTGGGCGCTTGGCTGCTGGTGGCGTCGCGACGGGGTGCCGGTCTGGAACGACGACTGTCTGCTCGCAGACGACGCGGTCAACTACGGGCACGGCGAGGAGCACGCGAAGCGCTTCATCAGCGAGTTGGCCGAACGGCTGGAGGTTGATCCGTCACTCGCGCTGCCGGTGTACGAGGACGCCTGGTACTACCTGTGGCGCGAGCGGCGCTTGCCGACCAACGTCGATCCGTTGCAGTCGCAGTTGTCCGACGAAGAGGAGCGCGCGCGTCTTGCCCGCATCTTCGAGCAGGGCATCGATCGCATCGTCGGATACGTGCTACCGCTGCGCAGACAGTGGACGTCGAACCCGGGTTGGCACTGGGAGAGTGGACGTTGGTTCCTGCGGACGGAGCACTTGTTCCTGATCCCGGGCGATTCGGCGATTGGTTATCGCCTGCCGCTCGACTCGCTGCCGTGGGTGACGAAGACGGACTACCCCTACATCTACGAGCAGGATCTCCACGTCGAACGGCCACCCTTGCCGCGGCCACAGATGGCTGTCGAACGCGCTGGACGCGATCTCCGGCGCGAGCCGGAGCGTGGCCCGGCCGACCATCGTGGTGTCGGACCCCAGCCGCACGTGGCCCAACGTGGCGTCTCCGATCCGAGCGTCGTCCGCACGGCGTTGTGCGTCGAGCCGCGAGAGGGACGATTGCACGTCTTCATGCCGCCCGTCGAACGGACCGAGGACTATCTCGATCTGCTGACGGCACTCGAAGGCACCGCAGCGGCCTTGAACATGCCGGTGATCCTCGAAGGCGAACAGCCGCCGGTCGATCCACGTCTCAGCTCGTTCAGCGTGACGCCTGATCCCGGCGTGATCGAGGTCAATCTTCAACCCGCGCATACGTGGCGCGATCTGGTCTCGAACACGACGACGCTCTACGAAGAGGCGCGCCAGGCGCGTCTTGGCACAGAGAAGTTCATGCTCGATGGCCGCCATACGGGCACCGGTGGCGGCAACCACATCGTCGTTGGTGGTCCGACGCCGGGTGACAGCCCGTTTCTGCGCCGGCCTGATCTGTTGCGCAGCCTCGTCGGCTATTGGCACAACCATCCATCGCTGTCGTACTTGTTCTCGGGCTTGTTCATCGGGCCGACGAGCCAGCATCCGCGAGTGGACGAAGCGCGTAACGACGCGCTGCACGAGCTCGAGATTGCGTTCGGTGAAATCAAGGACGAGTTCCACTGTCCGCCCTGGCTGGTGGATCGCGTCTTCCGCAACGTGCTCGTCGATGTCACGGGCAACACCCATCGCACCGAGTTCTGCATCGACAAGCTCTACGCGCCCGAGACGAGCAGCGGGCGTCGCGGCCTGGTCGAACTGCGATCCTTCGAGATGCCGCCGCATGCGCGCATGAGCCTCGCGCAGCAGTTGCTCTTGCGCTCGCTGATCGCGTCTGCGTGGCAAGAGCCCTACACCCGAACGCTGGTACGCTGGGGAACCGAGCTCCACGATCGCTACATGCTTCCGCATTTCGTCGCGCAGGATTTCGACGATGTGATTGGCGACCTGCAGCGAGCTGGGTACGGATTCCGCTCGGAGTGGTTCGCGCCTCACCTCGAGTTCCGCTTCCCGATGTACGGGGCGGTGACGTCGCGCGGCGTCCGCCTCGAGCTGCGACAGGCGCTCGAGCCGTGGCATGTGATGGGCGAGGAGGCGAGCACGGGCGGCACGACGCGATATGTCGATTCATCCGTCGAGCGACTGCAGGTCAAGGTCACCGGCCTGACCCAGTCGCGTCACGCGCTCGCGTGCAACGGCCGTCGTGTGCCGCTCCAGCCAACCGGCACACCCGGTGAGTTCATCGCCGGGGTGCGCTATCGCGCGTGGCAGCCGGCCAGCTCTCTGCATCCGACGATTGCCGTCCATGCACCGCTCGTCTTCGATCTTGTGGATACCTGGAACGAACGTGCGATCGGGGGATGCGTCTATCATGTTGCGCATCCTGGAGGTCGCAGCTACGAGCAGTTCCCGGTCAATGCCTACGAAGCCGAGAGCCGGCGCCTGACGCGATTCGCAACCGGAGGACACACGCCCGACCGTGCGACGGTTCCGCCTGAAGAACGCAATCCGGACTTTCCGTTTACGCTCGATTTGAGACGCTCACCCCGGCACAGCGTGATGGCCGCGGACGGCACCACTCCTCGTTGATGGAGTCGATGACCCGTACTCCGGGACCGACGGCGCCCTGGCGGCTGCTCGATGGCTACCAGGTGCGCAACGGGCACGTTCACGACGAGTTGATCACGCCGGGTGGTGAGCTCCGCCCGCACTACGACAGGTTCGTGCGCTCGCTCGAGACGCTCGGGCGCCACGAGCTGGCGTCGCGGTGGGAGAACGCGAAGCGCGCGATCCGCGACAACGGCGTCACGTACAACGTCTACGGCGATCCCGAAGGCGTCGACCGGCCGTGGACGCTCGACATGATCCCGCTGCTGGTGCCGTCCGCCGAATGGCAGCGCATCGAGGCGGCGCTGATCCAGCGGGCGCGCGTACTGAACCTGCTCCTGGGCGATCTCTACGGTCCGCAGCAACTGCTGCGCGAGCGGCAGCTGCCGCCGTCGCTGATCTTCGGCAACCCGGGATTTCTGCGCCCGTGTCACGGCATCGTCGTGCCGCGAGGCATTCATCTGCATCTGCATGCCGTTGACCTCGCGCGCTCAGCTGACGGTCAGTGGCACGTGCTCGCCGATCGCACGCAGGCGCCCTCCGGTGCCGGATACACGCTCGAGAATCGCATCGTCCTGTCGAGAAGCCTGCCTGAGGCGTTTCGCGATTGTCAGGTGCAACGGCTGGCGTCGTTCTTCTGGGCGCAGCGCGACACGCTGACGGCGTTGGCGGGCGCGCAGCGTGACACGCCGCGTGTCGTGCTGCTCACGCCCGGTCCGCTGAACGAGACGTACTTCGAGCACGCGTATCTCGCGCGTTACCTGGGCTTCACGCTCGTCGAGGGCGGGGACCTGACCGTGCGCGATCGTCGTGTCTTCATCAAGACGCTCGACGGGCTCCAGCCGGTCGACGTGATTTTCAGGCGCCTCGACGACAGCTACTGCGATCCATTGGAGCTGCGCACGGACTCGACGCTGGGCGTGGCGGGACTCGTGGAAGCCGCACGGGCGGGAAACGTGACGATCGCGAACGCGCTCGGCTCTGGTGCGATCGAGACGGCAGCGCTCTCCAGGTTTCTGCCGTCGTTATGCCGGAGCCTGCTGGGTGAGGACCTCCTGCTGCCCTCGGTGCCGACGCGCTGGTGCGGTGATGCTGACGACCTGCAGTACGTCCTCGAGCACCTCGATCGCATGGTCATCAAGCGCACGTTCCCGGATGCCAGCGGCCAGCCTGTCTTCGGTCGCCTGCTCAGCACGCTGCAGCGCTCGGCGCTCGTCGTCGAGATTCGCGCGAACCCGGATCAGTTCGTCGGTCAGGAGGAGATGCCGTTGTCGATGGCACCGGCGTGGCTTGGCCAGAAACTCGAACCGCGGCCCCTCGTCCTGCGCATGTACGTCGCGGCAGCCGGCGACTCCTATGCCGTCATGCCTGGCGGACTCACGCGGATCGCCGCGCACGTTGATGTCCCCATCGTCTCCATGCAGCGAGGTGGCGGCAGCAAGGACACGTGGGTACTCACAGATGGTCCGGTCAGCCCGATGTCACTGCTCGCGTCGCCAGCGATCAAGATTCAGCGCGAGCGCCGGTCCGGCGATCTGCCAAGCCGCGTCGCCGACAACCTGTTCTGGCTCGGGCGCTATGCCGAACGCGTCGAGCACTCCGTGCGCGTCCTGCGGAGCGTCGTCGCGCGGTTGACCGACGATTCGAGCGAAGTGATTTACGAGCGCACCGCGTTGCTGCGTGTGCTCGTCTCGCTCGAGCTGTTGCCGGCCGGTCTTCGCGCACCCCTGACCGTGCGCGAGCTGGAGCAGCAGTTTCTGTCGTCGCTCTTCAGGCAGAGTTCCGGCACACGCCTGGGCGAGACGCTCGAAGAGTTACGGCGCATTGCCTCGAATGTGCGGGACCGCCTCTCGATCGACACGTGGCGCATTCTCAATCAGCTCCGCCAGGACTTCCGTCAGCGCCATGGGCGCGTCCAGCTCGACGAAGCGCTTCTGCAGCTCAATCGGATGATTACCGACCTGGCAGCCTTCAGCGGCATGGAGATGGAGAACATGACGCGCGGCCACGGCTGGCGCTTCCTCGACATCGGCCGTCGCCTCGAGCGCGCCGTCAACATGACGATACTGCTGAAAGCGTCGCTGACGAATGGGTCGCCACAGCAGGCGATGCTTGGGCCTCTCCTCGAGATCGCCGACAGCACGATGACGTATCGGCGCCGATACTTCGCCGAGCCGCAGCTGACGCCCGTTCTCGATCTGCTGGTGGCCGATCCCACGAATGCGCGCTCGCTGGCGTTTCAGATGGTGCAGCTCGCCGATCACGTCAATCAGTTGCCGCGCGATGAGGCGGCCCCGTCTCCGGCGCAGGAGCAGCGCATCGTCACGCGATTGTCAGAGGCGATCGCCGGCGCTGACCTCGATGCGATGGGGCAGCCCGAGGCGGACGGATCGCTGCCGTCGCTCGATGCGCTGCTGGAGGCGATCGGCGACGACCTGCGCCGGCTGTCAGACACCGTCACGTACTACTACTTCAGTCATGCGGAGGTTCGTGTCAGCTGACGAGCTCCCGGTCACCTTCGACATCGTCCACGCGACGCGCTACGCGCACACGGAGTCGGTGTCCGTCTCGCATCACGTCGCGCGACTGAGCCCGCTCGCGCTGACGCATCAGGCGTGCCTGGAACACGAGGTCGATGTCGATCCCAGGCCGGCGGTGGTGTCCACGCACACGGACTACTTCGGCAACAACACCACGTTCTTCGCGATGCAGGGAGCGTATCGAGGTCTGACGGTGACCGCACGAAGCCGTGTTCAGGTGGCACCGCGATCGGCCCCGGCGCCGGCAGATACGCCGCCATGGGAGAGCGCGGGCGATCTGTCTGCGCTTCCGTTCAGTGCGATCGAGGCGCTCTACGATGCGACGTCACTGCGCGTCGCGCCGGAGTTCGTCGACTATGCCCGCCCGTCGTTTCCGGCCGGGCGCCCGTTGCTGGAGGCGGTCGCCGATCTCACCGCTCGCGTTCACGCAGACTTCACGTTCGACACAGAAGCGACGACGGTCACGACGTCGTTGTCGGAGGTATTTCGGCTGCGCCGGGGTGTCTGCCAGGACTTCACGCGCTTCGAGATCGCGTGCCTGCGATCGCTTGGCGTCCCCGCACTATACGTGAGCGGCTACCTCGAAACAGCGCCGCCTCCCGGGATGCCGAGGCGCGTGGGCGCGGATGCCTCGCATGCGTGGCTCACGTTTTACTGCCCGGGCACCGGGTGGATCGACGTCGACCCGACCAACAACCTGTTGCCGTCGACCGGGCACGTCACGCTCGCCCGCGGACTCGACTACGGCGACGTCAGTCCGATCCGTGGAGTCATCCTCGGAGGAGGGCGCCACTTGCTGCAGGTGAGCGTGGATGTCGCGCGAGTGCTGGAGACGGACGCCGACTAATCGAACACCACACACCGAGGCACAGAGGCACTGAGAAGACGAATTTATGAGCGACCCGTTGCCGGGATCGCCGTCGTTCTCACCGATCGCTCTGGCCGCGCTGTGACGGTCTGATCGGTCTCGAGTTTCAGGAAGCTCAAAACCCCCGCTGCCACCAGAGACCCGAACGACATCGTCAACGCGACGGACGGCAGCGAATAGCCGTAGGTAAAGAGGAAGCCGGCAATGATTGGCGCGAGCACCGAGCCACCGCGCCCGACACCGACCGCAAAACCGGTGCCCGACGCACGCACGTGCGTGGGGAAGACCTGCGCGATGATCGCGTACATGCCGACGATCGCCGCGTTGGTGCAGAAGCCGGCGGCCGCGCAGATCATCGACAGTTTCTGCAAGTCTGGCGGCGTCCTGCCGAAGAGCGCCACCATTACGGTTGAAAGCACCATCACGACAATCGTCAGCCCCTTCACCCCGAACCTGAGCGTGAGGAGCCCGAGCACGGCGCCGCCGATCGCTCCGCCGACGTTCGTCCACACGAGCACGCCCGCGGCCGACGAAGGCGCGAAGCCGAAGTCGGCGACGATCTTCGGCACCCATTTGAGAATGAAGTAGAACGTCGTGATGTGGAAGAAGTACGCGAGGGTGACGATAACGGTGACGGCAAGCAAGCCAGGCCCAAAGATGTCGCTCACCGAGCGCTGGCGCACGTCTGCCGTAAGCGTCGGCAGCGCGGTGGTCGTCGGGTGCCCCATGCGCGCCATCGCTTTGTTGATCTTTTCGAGTGCGCCTGCCGGCTGCTTGCGCGCGAGCCAGTGGACGGACTCGGGTACGACGAAGTACGTGATCGGGATGAGTACTGCCGTTACCGCCGCACCGAAGTAGAAAACCGAGCGCCAGTCGTTGCCCTTGAGGAGTTGCGTGGCCACGATGCCGCCCACCACCGCGCCGAGCGGATAGCCGATGGACATCAGCGAGACGCTCAGGTGCCGACGCTTGGTGCTGGAGAACTCCGCGGACACGGCGTTGATCGCCGCGAGCATGCCGCCAATGCCGAGGCCTGTGACGACCCGCCAGATCGACAGATCGACGAGGCCGGTCACCGTCGTCGCCATCATCATGCCGAGCGACATGACTGCCAGGCACCCGAGGATGGTTGGACGACGCCCGATCTTGTCGGCGACGCCACCGAGCACGATCGAGCCGATGGCCATCCCGATCAATTCCATCGACAGAACGATGCCGAGCCTGGCGCGGTCGATGCCCCATTCAGTGGCGATGCCGGGCGACGCGAAGCTGATAGAGAGAATGTCGAAACCGTCGAGGGCGTTCAGTGCGATCGTGACGCCGACCACGAGAATCTGCAGCCGGCTCATAGGGGATTGGGCGATGACGTCTCTCGGGTCGCTGCTCATACGGCGGAGGGTATCACTTTCAGTGTCGCGATCGAACATCACGGCTAGAATGTGGGCCCCGAGGAGACGAGACCGTGGCGCTACATCCGCAGTGCAAGACGTTCCTGGACCAACTCGCCGCGATGGGCGGCAGGCCGATGCACGAAATGACACCGGCCGATGCACGCGGACTGGCGCTGCCGCCGGAGCTCGCCGGCCCTGAGCGGCCGATGCACAGCGTCGTGAATCGAACGGTGCCCGGGCCCGCGGGTCCAATCCCGGTGCGCGTGTACGCGCCGACGGCTGCCCCGCGGTTGCCTGGCCTGATCTACTTCCGTGGTGGCGGTTTCGTCCTCGGCACGCTCGATTCCTGCGATCGGGTCTGCCGGGATCTGGCGCATCTCGCCGGCCGTGTCGTCGTCTCAGTCGACTATCGGCTCGCACCGGAGCATCCTTTTCCCGCGGCTGTCGACGATGCGTATGCGTCGACGAAGTATGTCCTCGAGCACTCGGGTGAGTTCGGGATCGACGAGGGTCAGATGGCTGTTGGCGGCGAAAGTGCCGGTGGCAATCTTGCGGCGGTCACCGCGCTCAAGCTGCGTGGGAGCGGTGCATCCGCGCTGACGTTTCAACTGCTGGTCTATCCGCTGGTTGACTTCGACGACGACAGTCCCTCGATGCGAGAGTTCGCCGATGGGCATTTCATCACGTCGGATTTGCTCGAGTACTTTGCACGGCACTACCTCGGCACGCAGGACCGTCGCCATCGGGATGCCTCTCCATTGAATGCGGATCTGCGCGGGTTGCCTCCGGCGCTTGTTCTCACCGCCGAATGCGATCCGCTGCGCGATCAAGGTGAAGCGTACGCGCGGAAGCTGGCCGAAGCAGGGGTAGCGGTGAGGCAGAAACGCTACGACGGGATGTTCCACCCGTTTTTCAGCCTTGCGGGCATCATCGATGGCGGAAAGGGCGCGATTGCCGATGCCGCTGCTGCGTTGCAGGCAGCAGCGCTCGCACGCGCGCGGTAGCGAGTGACGTATCCTGTGGCGTCTCTCGCTACAGGAGTACGGCATGCCAAGCTCAACTATCGGGCATGAGGACACACTCTCCCCGGACGAAGCCGCGCTGATCTCCGACTTCGTCGACTTCCTCAAGGACGCCAGCGCAAGGCGCTATCCCACTGGAACGATGAAGCGCTTCAACCAGGGACGCCAGACCGCGTTCCTGCAGGCCGACTTCATCGTCCCCGACGGGTTGCCCGATGCGCATCGGGTCGGGATATTCGCGGCTCCTCGAACGTATGCCGCGTGGATCCGGTTCGCCAACGCAGGCTCGGAGTCCGACCGCGAACGCGACATCCGAGGAATGGCGATCCGGTTGGACAACGTCGGCGGCCAGAACCTGACGCCCGGCGCGACCACGCAGGATTTCATTCTGAACAGTCATCCCGTCATGCTCGCGGCGACGACGAAGGACTTTCTCGAACTGCTGCGTGCGAACGAAGCTGGCGGCGTTCGACGGGTGCTCTACTTCCTGACACATCTCACGTCTGCGAGGATCGGTGCGGCTGCGCGACAGAATCCGAGCTGTCACCTCGACATCCAGTACTGGAGCACGACACCCTATCAATTCGGACCCGATCGCATCGTCAAGTACGCGGTTCGGCCGACGTCGCGTCGCAAGAGCCCGAAACTGACGACGTACACCGACACGTATCTCACCGACGCGATGCGCGCGCATCTCGACCAGGAAGAGGCCACGTTTGATTTCCTGGTTCAGTTTCACGTCGACGATCAGCGAACCCCGATTGAGGACGCGACGGTCGAGTGGCGAACGCAGGACGCGCCCTACCATCGCGTGGCGACTATCCGCATCCCGCGACAGCGTTTCGACAATCCGGAACGTGAGACTCGTGGTGAGCAGATGATGTTCAATCCCTGGCACGGCCTGATGGCTCACGCGCCGCTCGGGGGCATGAACCGCGCCCGCCGCGAGATCTACCGCGCGATGGCGGAGTTCCGACGCTCCAGATAAAATCGCGGAACCGGAGGGTCGAGTGAACCGACAGGGTCTTGCGCGGTGGACGGGTTGGCTAATCGCAACAGCAGGCGTCGTCATTGCCGTCGGCGCGTTCAGCGAGGCACCCAAAGCACAAACAACTCCGGCGCCCGAAGACGTTGCCGCCGGCTTCCGCATCTACCGGCAGAAGGCCGACTGCCAGGCGTGTCACGGCTGGGCGGCTGACGGTCGCAAGATGGAGAGCCAGATGCCCGACGGCGCCAACCTGCGCGCCACCAAGCTCGATCGCGCCAAGCTGGTTCAGGCAGTCAAGTGCGGGATCCCCGGTAAGGCCATGCCGGCATTCGATAAGTTCGCCTATACCGACGGTCGCTGCTATGGGATGAAGCAGGCAGACCTCGCGAAGCTCGGGACGACTATGCCCGACCCCGCCACGACGCTGCAGGCGCGAGAGATCGAGCAGGTGGCTGACTTCCTTTTCGCGAAAGTCGTCGGGAAGGGCACGATGAATCACGCGGCGTGCGTCGAGTACCTGGGGCTCCGATGTCGACATCTGCAAGGAGTTTCCGAACTAACTGTGAACTTGAGTGAGTGTTCTTCTGGCGCAGGAGTCATATATGTCGTAATGAAACATATATGAGCCCGATAGTGGTGGCAATCGTGATCGCGCGCGCGATTACTCGACTGGAATCGTCGGGAGAAACCTCGGCGGCTTGCGGTGCCTGCTCGCCTGCTCGTACGCGAAGGCGAGGCCGATGAGGCGCGATTCACTCCAGGCGCGGCCCATGAAGAGCATCCCGACCGGGAGCTCACCCACCCAGCCGGCGGGGACAGTGATGCTTGGATAGCCGGCCACCGCCGCCGGCGTCGTGCCGCCGCCGGTGATGTGGTCGCCATTCACCAGATCCGTGGGCCAGGCGGGTCCCACTGCAGGTACCACCAGAGCATCGAGTTGATGTTTCGTCATCACCGCGTCGATGCCTTCATCGCGCGCGAGCCGGCGGCACTCGGTCGATGCGGCGCGGTACTCCGGCGCGGTGAGCGGGCCTTTGGCCTCGGCGCGGATGAACAGTTCCTGTCCAAAGTAGGGCATCTCACGGGCGCGCTCCCGCTCGTTGAACGCGATGATGTCCTTCAGTGTGCTCGCCGTGGCCGCCGCGCCGCGCGTCGTGAGGTAGGCGTTGAGATCGGCCTTGAATTCGTAGAGCAGCACTTCGATCTCGCACGCGTCGAGTCGCGCCGCCGTCGGGATGTCGGCAGGGTCCACGATCGTCGCGCCTTGTGCCTTCATCAGGGCGATCGCCGCATCGACGAGAGCATCCGCCGGCGCGCTGTATCCGAAGTACTGCGCGCGCGCGACGCCGATGCGCGCACCTGTGAGCGCGTCCGCCTTCAACGCCGCTGTGTAGTCTTCGCGCGCGGCGGGCGCTGCGGTCATTGCCGCATCCCGCGCGTCGACGCCGGCCATGGCGTTCAGCAGCGCGGCTGCGTCGGCCACCGTCCGCGTCATCGGACCGGCCGTGTCCTGTGAGTGCGAGATCGGAACGATTCCCGTGCGGCTGACGAGTCCGATCGTGGGCTTGATGCCGACGAGCGCGCTCACGGCGGAAGGACAGACGACCGATCCATCTGTCTCGGTGCCGACGCCGACCGCCGCGAGGCTGGCCGCGATCGCAGCGCCAGTGCCGGAGCTCGACCCGCACGGATTGCGATCGAGCACGTAGGGGTTCTTCACCTGGCCACCGCGCGCACTCCACCCGCTTGTCGATCTCGTCGAGCGGATGTTGGCCCACTCGCTCAGGTTCGTCTTGCCAAGAATCACGGCGCCCGCGGCTCGCAGCCGTTCGACGACGAACGCGTCGCGCGGCGCGGGGGCGCCAGTCAGTGCGAGCGATCCTGCGGTCGTCAGCATTTTGTCGCCGGTGTCGATGTTGTCTTTGATCAGGATCGGGATGCCGTGCAGCGGGCCGCGCGGACCCTTCGTTTTCCGCTCTGCGTCGAGCGCGTCCGCGATGGCGGGCGCGTCCGGATTGGTTTCGATGACGGAGCGCAGTTGAGGGCCAGCGACATCGATCTGCGCGATGCGCTCCAGGTAGAGCTCGACCAGCCGCCGCGAGGTGTATCGTCCCGACACCATTCCTTCCTGGAGCTGTGCGACGGACAGCTCGTTCAACTCGAATTCCGCGGGCGATGGTGGCGGCGGGCCTTCTCGAACCTCGCCACGACACGCATTGCTGCTGATGACCAGGACCAGGCAGACGAACCGGCGGACAGACATGGCAGAACTATAACGAATGGCCGAACCCTGAACCCCGAACCCCGAACCCCGAACCCCGAACCCCGAACCCCGAACCCCGAACCCCGGATCCCGGATCCCGGATCCCGGGCCCCGGGACGTATAATCGCGCCGCGAGGGTGCCCATGGTTCGTGGATCGCTTCGCCCCCTGCTCGTCGGTCTTCTCTTCAGTTTCTGCGCGCTGACTCTTGTTGCCAGCGCACCGGTGTCTTCGCCCGCAGGGTGGGCCGGAGACCTCTCTCCCATTTCTGCCACGGACTGGAATTACGAGCGCGCAGCGCATCTGATTGAACGCGCGGGCTTCGGCGCGACACCCGAAGAGATTGCGCGCCTCGCGGCGATGACACCCGAACGTGCGGTGGCAAGCCTCGTCGACTACGAAGCGATCGATGGGGGCGTGCTGAAGCCGTTCGACGAGTCCGGCATCTGGGATCCGGGCATGGATCCGTTTCCCCCGAGCCGGGCAGAGGCCGTGCGCCGCGCTCGCGAGCACGGCGAGGGGCTCGGCGAGAAGCTCCTGCCTCCTGGCACGCAGCGTCGTCTTCAGCCTGTCGTCGACAAGTTCTTCTACAGCCTGACCGCCAACAACATCGAAACACAGCGCCTCGGTCTCTGGTGGGCGAACCGGATGCTCGCCACGCCGCGGCCGCTCGAAGAGAAGCTGACGCTCTTCTGGCACGGTCACTTCGCGACCGGGCAGAACAAGGTGCGCGACTACCGGATGATGTTCCAGCAGAACCGGATGTTGCGCGCGAACGCGTCCGGCAATTTGCGAAACCTGCTGGTCGGGATCCTGAAGGATCCCGGGATGCTCGTCTATCTGGACAACGGCGAGAACATCAAGAGCCACCCGAACGAGAACTTCGGACGTGAATTGCTCGAGCTCTTCACCATGGGCGTTGGCAACTACAGCGAGCGCGATGTGCGTGAAGCGGCGCGCGCGTTCAGCGGCTGGACCAACGACGTGCTGAGGTACAAGTTCGATGCCGAGCAGCACGACGCTGGCGAGAAGACATTCCTCGGGCGCACTGGAGCGTTGAACGGCGAAGACATCATCGACACGATCCTCGCGCAACCGGTAACGGGCGAGTTCGTCGCCGGCAAGCTATATCGCTATTTCGTGCGTGAGGACATCTCGAGCGACGTCAGGGCCGACCTTGGGCGCTCCTTCCGCACGAGCGGCTACCAGGTCAAGTCGCTGATGCGGCGTGTGCTGCTCTCGAAGGACTTTTACAGCACGCCGTCGGTCGCCACGCAGATCAAGAGCCCGGTTCATCTCGTCGTCTCGACCTACAAGAAGATGGGGCTGCGTGAAGTTCCGACGATTCCCGACTTCGGCCGCATGACCGGAGGCCTGGGCCAAACCCTGTTCGAGCCGCCCAACGTGGCCGGGTGGGCTGGTGGCCGCACGTGGATTACGCCCGCAACGCTGCTGCAGCGCGGCAACCTGTTCCGCGATGTGATGTTTCCCGATGTCAACGGATTCCGCCCACCAGATCGCGCGATGTCGGCCACGGACACCCGCGTCGGTGAACGGCTCGCGCAGGGCATGAACATCACCGAAGCGACGCGTGAAGGCGATGCCGAGTCGAACAAGATGGTGGATCGCGACGAGGACTACAACACGCGCTATGGCGGCTACGCGGGCAACCTGCTTGCCTTCAAGCGCACGAAGCTGATTCCTCGACAGCCAGCGCCGATCGATGTGACGGCGATGATCGCCGCAGCGAATGCGGACACGGTCGAGAAGGTCGTCGATCACCTTGCCCATCGCTTTCTGAGCGTTTCGCTGGCGGACAAGGATCGCGCGGTGCTCGTGAGCTTCCTGCGCGATAAGCTCGGGTCGTCGACCGTACGTCCGAGCGAGACGCTCGAGTCGTCGCTGCGAGAGTTGCTGTATCTCCTGCTGAGTACGCCGGAGTACCAGCTTGGCTAGTTAGTGGTTGGTGGTTGTGGTTGGTTGGTGGGCAAGACCGAGGACTGAGGGCCGGAGACTGAGGACTGAGGTGAGGCATGCGTTGCCACTGTTCACGGCGTGACTTCATCGCGCGCGGGATGTACGGTCTCGGCCTCGGTGCCGGCCTGCCCTTCCTTCTTGATCGCACGTCCGCCGCGCTGGCCGCGCAGGCGCTCGCCGGCACGAGCGTCGAAAAGCACCCGAATCGCATCCTCGTCGTCATCGAGTTGTCCGGTGGCAACGACGGACTGAATACCGTCGTCCCGTTTGGCGATGCGGCGTACTACAGGGCGCGACCGAGGCTCGGTATTCCCGAACGCGAGGTCATCAAGGTCGCCGACGGCTTCGGCTTCCATCCTTCGATGGTTGGCTTCGAACGACTCTACAAGGACGGGTCGCTTGCCGTCGTTCATGGATGCGGCTACGACCATCCCAGCCTGTCGCACTTCTCATCAATGGGCTTCTGGCATACAGGCGTGCCGAATGGCGGTGAGTCACTCGGTTGGATCGGGCGTGTCGCCGATGAGACGCTCGACGCGAGTCAGCGCAACCTGATCGTCAATCTAGGGACGTCGCAGTCGCTGGCCGTCCGCAGCCGTAAGCATTCACCGCTGGTGTTCGACGATCCCGCACGATTCAGACGCGATGGGACGGATGCCGAGAAGCAGGTACTCGCCGAGTTGAGTCAGGAGCGCGCGACGTCGAATGCGACACTCGACTTCCTCTCCTCGACCGCGCACAACGCAACCGAAAGCTCCGACTTCGTGCGCAGTGCCTCGTCTGCGTATCGGACGCCGGTGGACTACGGCCAGGGTGGCGGGTTGGCCGGGAATCTCCAGCGGGTGGCTGCGCTGATCGCGGCAGAGATGCCGACGCGTCTCTACTACGTCACCTATCAGGGCAACAACTTCGACACGCACGTACAGCAGGCCGATCTGCACAGTCGTCTCCTGATGTACACCGCCGATGCCGTGCGCGGCTTCGTCGACGACGTGAAGCGTCTGGGCAGGGGAGACGATGTCGCGGTGATGATCTTTACGGAGTTCGGGCGGCGAGTTGAGGAGAACGGTAGCCTCGGGACCGATCACGGCACTGCGACGCCGATGTTCATCGTTGGGAAAGGCGTGACGGGCGGCCTCTACGGCAAGGTGCCAAGCCTGACTGATCTTGATGACGGCAACCTGAAGATGACCACCGATTTCCGTCGCGTCTACGCAACGATGATCGACGAGTGGCTTGGTTGTCGTGAGACGCCGACGATCCTTAAAGGTCAGTTCGAAACGTTCAAATTATTCGCATAGATCGCGGGGGACGCTTGCTGGTTCACGACACGCAGAGGTTCAAAGGCACCGAGACGCTCTTCAGGGTTCTTGTGGGCGTTGCGGCCGTAGTCGCGACGACGTTGACGCTGGTTGCGCAAGCCCCGCAGGGTGGACGCGGCCCTGCCGCGGGGCAGACGGTCGAGAAGATTCGGGAGCTCAAGCCGAATCTCTACCTGATCACCGGAGCTGGCGCGAACACGCTCGTTCGGGTCACACCCGAGGGTCTCATCGTCGTCGATACCAAGCTGGCGAGCGACGAGAACTACAAGCGGTTGATGGAAGAGATCGCTTCCGTCTCGAAGCTGCCCGTCAGGTACGTGATCAACACGCACCATCATCCCGATCACGTCGGCAACAACCAGAAGTTCATCGACGCGGGAGCGAAGGTCATCGGGCTCGACGCGCTCAAGAAATACATGACGAGCGATCCGCGGACGAAGGACATCCCCGGGCCGCCGGCGGAGACGTTTGCGACAGACTACGTCCTCAGGTTCGGCGGCGCCGTCGTCGAGGCACACGCATACGGCCGCGGGCACACCGGCGACGACACGATGGTGTATTTCCCGGACGCAAAGGTCGTCATGGTCAGTGACCAGATCACGAACGCGACGCCGATCGTGGATTTTGCCAACGGTGGCAGCGCCGTTGAGTGGACGCAGATTCTCGACGGCGTCATGAAGCTGGATTTTGAATCAGCGATTCCCGGTCGCGGTGAGCCGAAGACGCGCGCGGAAGTCCAGGCCTATCGCGCGAACTTCGCGACGTTGATCGCTCGCGCCACGGATGCGATCAAGGGCGGTGCGACGAAGGACACGCTCGCGATGCAGGTCAAGACCGACGATCTCGGATGGCAATTCAATCCGCAGTTCTACGGCTCGCTGTACGACGAATTGAAGAAGTAATAGGGGGTCGGGAGTCATTTGATCAGGACATGTCCACTTCAAATGACTCCCGACCCCATTTACCTCGGAGGCTCCAGATGAGTGCACTCGTTCCATCTCGGCGCATAACGGCGGTTGTCGTCGCGGCGATCGTCGCCGTAACGTTGGTAAGCCTCGGTGCCAGACAACGGCAGGCCGATACGCGCGCCGTCGCGGTCGATGCGGACGACATCGGTGGTGTCGTCACCGGCCCGCGCGGGCCTGAAGCCGGCGTATTCGTCATCGCAGAGACGACGATGACGCCGACGCGCCTGATCAAGAGCGTCGTCACCGACGATCAAGGTCGCTACCTGATACCTGATCTTCCGCAAGGGACCTACGACGTGTGGGTGCGCGGCTACGGCCTGGTCGATTCACAGAAAGTCAAAGCGACTCCAGGTAAGACAGTCGGCTTGACAGCAGTCGCTGCACCGAGCGCGAGAGTTGCAGCCGAGTACTACCCCGCGCAGTACTGGTTGTCGCTGTTGCAACTCCCACCGGTGAGCGATTTCCCCGGCACGGGCCCAACCGGCAACGGCATCTCACCTAATATCAAGAGCCAGGGTGAATGGGTCCGCAATATCGTCAACACCGACGGCTGCACGGGTTGTCATCAGATGGGCGGCAAGGCAACGCGCGAGATTCCGGAATCGCTCGGCAAGTTTCCGAACGCATCGGATGCATGGGATCGACGAGTTCAGTCGGGCCAGGCCGGCGCCGGCATGAGCACACGCTTTACGCAGGTTGGCCGCAATCGCGCTCTCGCGATGTGGGGTGACTGGACCGACCGGATCGCCAAAGGTGAGTTGCCCACAGCGGCGCCGCAGCGGCCGCAAGGCAAGGAGCGCAACGTCGTCGTGACGATGTGGGACTGGGCGGATCCGAAGGCGTATCTGCACGACGAGATCGCGTCAGACAAGCGCAACCCGACCATCAACGCCAACGGCCCGATCTACGGGGCGCTCGAGGCGAGCGCCGACTACATGCCCGTCGTCGATCCGATCACGCACACGGCCACCCAGATCAAGCTGAAGGTGCGCGACCCGAAGACGCCGAGCGAGGCCGATACGCCACCAGCGAAGGCATCTCCATATTGGGGTGAAGAGGCGATCTGGACGAGCCAGTCGAATGCGCACAGCTTCGCGATGGACAAGCAGGCGCGCGTGTGGATTGCGGCACGTGTCCGCCAGAATCAGACGCAACCGTTCTGTCGCGAAGGCTCGGATCACCCATCAGCCAAGGCGTTTCCGCTTACTCAGAGCGGACGTCAGATGCAGCTGTACGACCCGAAGACGAAGGAAGTGACGACGGTCGATACGTGCTTCGGCACCCACCATCTGAACTTCGACGACAACGACGTGCTGTGGTTCACCGGCGGTGGCGCGGTCGAAGGATGGTTCGACACGAGGATATACGACAAGACCAAGGACGAGGCGAAGGCTCAGGGGTGGACGGTGTTCGTCCTCGACACCAACGGCAACGGCAAGCGCGATGCCTACGTCGAGCCCAACGATCAACTCGATCCTGCCAAGGACAAGCGAATCAACGCGCCGTTCTACGGCGTGGCACCAAGCCCGGTCGATGGATCGATCTGGGGATCCGTGCTCGGCATGCCGGGCTCGCTCGTTCGACTGACGCTCGGGTCGAATCCGCCGTCGACGGCGCTCAGCGAGATCTACGAAGTGCCATGGAAGAACCCGAAGGCTGCGACTGAAGGCTACGCACCCCGCGGAATGGACGTCGATGGCGACGGCGTGGTGTGGGCCGTGCTGTCGAGCGGCCATCTGGCGAGCTTCGATCGCCGCAAGTGCAAGGGGCCGCTGAACGGGCCGACGGCGACAGGGCAGCATTGTCCCGAGGGGTGGGCCCTCTATCCGTTCCCCGGTCCGAACTACAAGGGCGCGACTGAAGCAGGGAGCGCCGACACCGCGTACTACAACTTCGTCGACCGATTCGACATGCTCGGCATGGGAAAGAACGTCGCACTGGCGACGGGCAACGGATCGGAAGCGCTGCTCGCACTGGTCGAGGGTAAGTTCATGACGTTCCGCGTACCGTATCCAATGGGCTTCTATGCGAAGGGCCTGGACGGACGCATCGATGACCCGAAGGGCGGATGGAAAGGGAAGGGCATCTGGACCACGTATGCGACACGTGCGCCGTTCCACGCCGAAGGTGGCAAGGGTACGACGAGCAAGCTGGTGAAGTTCCAGGTGAGGGGAACGCCGCTCGACAAGTAGATCAGGACGGGGTCTGACCCCAACCGCCAACCGCGACGAGAGCCGACCGTGAGCATCACTAGACGACGCGTATTGAAGAGTGCCGGCGGAATCGTCGCGGCGGCTCTTCCTGCTTCCACTGCAGCGCACGCGGCCGAACAATCCAACCCGCCAGCCGCAGGCGACACGCGAACGTCCGCCGACGTCACTGGCAGGCTCGCGCGCTACATGGTCGCAGCGCGGGATCGAGACCTGCCGGTGCCGATCGTGCGTGACGCCAAGAACCGCATTCTCGACACGATCGGCGCGATGATCTCGGGCGCCGTGCTGCCTCCCGGCGTCATGGCCACGCGCTACGTGCGCGCGCAGGGAGGCACGGCCGAGGCATCGGTCCTCACGACGGACATCCGCACGACGGCGGTGAACGCCGCGCTCGCGAATGGGAT
This sequence comes from uncultured Acidobacteriota bacterium, assembly GCA_963772955.1. GTDB lineage: Bacteria > Acidobacteriota > Vicinamibacteria > Vicinamibacterales > UBA2999 > Gp6-AA40. The sequence continues at coordinate 139,570 of CAVYZF010000008.1, forward strand.
GTTCGCGCATGCCGACGAGACCGACGACTTCGAGCCGGTGACCAAGGCGCATCCAGGATCTGCGGTCGTTCCCGCGGCGCTTGCAATGGCGGAGCGTGAAGGACGTTCTGGCACCGAGCTCATTCGCGCCGTCGTGCTCGGCTACGACCTCTGCTGCCGCTTTCTGATGACGCTCGGCCCAGATCACGTGCGCGCCACGCACCGAAGCGCGGAAGGGACGAGCTCGACGTTCGGCGCTGTCGGAGCGGCGGCATCCCTCGCGCGCCTCGACGAGAAAGGCATGCGGTTCGCCTTGTCGTATGCGGCGCAACAGGTGTCCGGTCTGTGGAGTTGGACTCGGGATGAGGACCACGTCGAGAAGGCGTTCGACTTCGCCGGCATGGGCGCACGCAATGGCGTGACCGCCGTCACCATGGTGCAAGCTGGCTTCACTGGCGTGGCTGACGTGCTCGACGGCGAGCACAACATGATCCTGGCCATGTCGAGGGAAGGAAAGCCCGAGGAGATGGTCGCGCGCCTCGGCTCGCGGTTCTTTGTGAGCGAGACCGCCATCAAGCTGTTCTCCGTTGGTTATCCGATTCAGGCGCCGCTCGATGCGCTGCTCACGCTGCGACGACAGCACGGGCTCCGTCCGGACAACGTCACGCGCATCGTCGTCCGCCTCCCCGAGGACGGCGCCCGCATCGTCGACAACAGTGCGATGCCGGATGTGAACTGCCAGCACCTCATGGCCGTTGCGCTGATCGACGGTACGGTCTCGTTCGAGGTGAGTCATTCACGAGCGCGCATGGACGATCCGGCGGTCAAGGCTGTTCGTTCGCGCGTGCAGCTCGTGGCTGACAAGTCGCTGATGGATCCGGCCGCGCCTCGCAGTGGACGAGTCGACGTGACGATGTCTGATGGCCAGACCGTGAGTCACTTCACCAGGCACGCGCCGGGGACGATGGAGAATCCGATCGACGCGGCGGGTCTCAACGCCAAAGTCAGCGACCTCATCGTGCCGGTTCTCGGTGCGCGCCAGGCCCAGGCTGTGATCGATCGCGTGAATACGCTGGAGAATGTCAGCGACGTTCGCGAGTTGGTTGCGTTGATGGTCAGGCGGGCCTGAAGGCCCGCCTCTACCTGACGCCGCGCCGACATCCCTGATACATTCATCTGTATTCCCCAGGAGGACCCGATGCGATCGATGAGGTGGGCCTGTGTGCTCGTGGCGCTGATCTTCACCGCTGTTGTCGATGCGGGCCAGGTTTACGGGACGATCGTCTCTGAAGGCAAAGGTGTCGCGAGCGCGAGCGTCGAGATTAAGTGCGGCACGACTGAGCCTGTGACCGGTTCGACAGCTGCTGACGGCGCCTATCGCATCAACGTTGCACCGCAGGGGCAGTGCACGCTCACGCTGCCGATGTACATGGGGCGCCCATCGGCATCGATCTTTTCCAGCCCGAATCCAGCGCTCTACAACTTCGACCTGGTGAAGCTCGGAGACGGCAAGTACGAGCTACGTCGACGGTGAGCACGAACGAGGGCGACGTCCCGATTCCCACTCCGCCGCCTCCCGCGGAAGGCCATCGCTCGTGGCTGATCGACCTGGTCAAGGTGCTGGCGTTGCCACTGGTCACGCTGGTACTTGGCTACTGGTTCAACTCGTCGCTCAACGAGCGACAGCAGATCGACAACAACGTCCGGCTCTACGCCGAGATGATGGGCCGTCGCGAAGAGGCGGACAGCAACCTGCGCAAGGACATGTTCAATTCGATCCTGAACACGTTCATGGCGAGGGACCCCAACTTGAAGATCACGGCCGAGGAACAGATCCGGCAACAGATCTTGAGCCTCGAACTGCTCGCATTCAACTTCCACGAGTCGCTCGACATCGCGCCGCTCTTCAAGGAAGTGAACAGACGCATCCCCCCGGACGACAGCCCGTCAGGCAAGGAATTACGAGGACGACTCGAATCGGTTGCGTTGCAGGTCATCGAGCATCAGCTCACAGCGCTGTCTGACGTCGGGAGCGTCGAGCGCGGCGATGCGCTGCCCGACAAGATCAAGGACTTTCAGGCGCACATCATGTTTGGCGCGCGCGCGATCCCTGATCCGAACGTCAAGTCAGGAGAGGGGGCGTCGCGGCTCTGCCTGTCAGCGGAAGCCAACAACGGCGAGCGGCGCTATCGGCAGTTCGTGCTCGAGTTGATTGCCTACAACGAGTCGGCGCACGAAGTGCAGGTGCATTTGTATGTGTCGAAGCCGTTGGCCATGGAGCAGTGTCAGCAGGCGACGCTGGATCTGCAGGGGCAGCGCGAGATTGACACCAACTTCGTCGTGGATCTCTTCGATTTTCCGATGATCGACAACACGCGGCTGTCCGGAAGCGAGCGCTGTGCCGTGTCGCTGACGGCGCTCAACCCGAATATCGTCAGCGTGAGCCTCGCGTACTTTCCGGCGTCGCGCGCGAGCCTGAAGGACAAGCCGTACTACGACGAGGTGATCCGCGATCTCGTGCGCGAGAGACAACCAGGAGTACTGCCTTAATCTCGGCACGGTTCACGCGATTACGTCACACCGAAACGCTGAGGCACAGAGATTCAGCTTTCAATCGACACACAGGCGCCTGATCGCCGATAGCAAATCGCCGTGCGCCAGTTTCGACACGAAAGCGGCTGCGCCGACCGCCAGGGACCGTTCTCTGACCTTCGGATCGTCCACCGCCGTGAACACGATCACTCTCATCTCTGGATGCACTTGCGTAATCTGACGACACGCCTCAAGTCCGTGGACGTTCGGAAGATTCAGGTCGAGCACCACCACGTCAGGCTGGAGTCGTTGTACAACTTCTTGTAGTGCGCTGCCGTCGGTCACGCTTCCCACGACCTCGCAGTCCAGCGTCAGTAATCGGCGGACAGCTTTCGCCACTTCTGGGTGGTCGTCCGCAACGAGCACGCGGGGGCGTCTCGGCAACCTCGTCTCCATCGCTGGCGTTTGCGAACCAGGTCTGCTCGTCACGCGGTGTGTGTGACGGGAATGTCACCCCGCGCTGCCGTCCCTAGCGGAGTCTCGCGGGCGTCGCGACGTCGCAACGTGACAGTGAATGTCGCGCCACCGTCGGGATTGTTTCGGGCATCGATGGTGCCCCCATGAGCGTCGATGATCGTCCGTACTATTGTGAGGCCTATCCCGAGGCCGTGCGCCTTCGTGGTGACGAATGGCGTGAACAGCGGGTCATTCGTATCCGCGGGCAAACCCATTCCCGCGTCGCGCACTGAGACTTCGACATCAGCAGCCCTGACTTCGCTTCGTATCGTGACGTGGCGTCGCGCCGGCGGCGTCTCGGCCATCGCGTCCATGGCGTTCATGACCAAGTTCACGAAGACCTGCTGCAAGAGCACGCGATCGCCGCTGACGACGCACGGAACTGGCGACAGATTGATGGCTGCCTCGATCTGCCGCGCCTTCATGTCGTGGTCGACGAGGGCAAGGCTGTCATTGATCACGACGTGAAGATCGATCGGTTTCATGTCCAACTGACGACTGCGCAGCATCGTCCGATGGCGATCGATGATCTGCCTCGCCTGGACGCCCTGGCTCTGGATATCGAACAGGATCTCCCCTATCGTGTCGGACGTCGCCCTATTGGCATTGACCATCATCTGAAGCGCTTCGGCGTTGTGGATCATCGCACTCAGGGGCTGACCGAGCTCATGCGCAATCGAGTTCGTGAGCGCCGACATCGTCTGACGACGACTGGCGTCGGCGGCGAGCGCCAGGTTCTTTCGGCTGTCCAACTCGGCCCGCCGCCGCGCCCGACGCTGGTAGAGAAGGCCGACGATGAGGAGTGATTGGATGGCCAGCACACCGGCGGCGGTCAATACCGTGCCCTTGTATGCGCTCCACAGACTCGGCTCTCGGTAGCGCACGACGCTGCCCGGCGGCAGTCGGCTCTCAGCGATGCCCCACCGCTGCAATTCGCGCCAGTCGAAGACAGGTTGACCCGGCGGTTGGGGAACTACTCTGATGATGCTCGCCGGCGCGCCGTTCAAGAGTTGAATCGCCACGTCGGCCGTCTTACGACTGAGTTCGTCGATGGACGTCAGCGCTCCGCCAACAATTCCAGAACCCATGTAGACACTCTGCACCGCAAACAAGGGCGCATTCGCTGTGGCGTGCAGGTCGGCGATCACGCGCTCGTCCGCATACGACCCGCCCTGCGCGTCCGTGCCGAAGGTGAAGTAGAAAATCGCCGAGTGAGGCGGCAGGTTCGCACAGCGACGGAGGATCTCCGCGAAGGACAGTTCGTCGGACCAGATAAATGTCAGCCGGTCCTGAAATCGCCGGAACTCCTTCTCGAGCTCCGGGCGCCAGAATTGGCGGAGCGGTCCCGCCCCCATCACCATGAACACCTGCCGCGTCTCGGGGAGCAACTGCAGGATCGTCTCGATGAGGAGAGGATAATCGTTGACGGACGGGACGGCGGTTTCGGATTCGCCAAATGGCGTCTCGCGCAGGAATCGCTCATCGACGGCGGCGAACAGCATTGGCGTGTCGGGAAAAAGCTGCTGACGATATTTGCGCGCGAAGACCGTCGCGGGACCGGCGAGCGACACGACGAGGTCCGGCTTCGGACGATCGGCGAAGGTGGATTGGATGTAGTTGACGATTGCTTGTTCAGGCGCGCTGACAAATCCTGTCGGAACGATGACCACCTGCACGACGTTCACGGGGCTCCCGGCTCGCTGGTCCAGGTCGACGCGGAAGTTGCCGGTGAACTGGTCGAGAATCAGGTTGCCACGGTCGAATGACTGGAGCACCAGCACCTGCCGGACCGGCTGAGCTTCACTCGGCGCTGCTCCGAGCACCAGCAAGCTCGTCAGCACGACGCGTAGGAGTCCGCGACCCGCGCCGGTATTGCACACGTAGCACGCCATTGGACATACCCAGTGTCTCGTGTGTGGAAGGATATACGTCTCCAGCCGGACCATGAAACTGTTCTTCGCTGCAGCCCTGATGCTCTTCTGGGCAGCCGGTTCCACCGCTGCACAGTCGGTGGCAGAAGTAGTCGTTTCCATCGTCGACCAGACCGGTGCCCCACTGTCGGGCGTTCGCGTGGCGATTCGTGGGGTCACGGATCGGCGAGCGGAAACCAGCGCCGCCGGCCATTTCGCATTTCAGGACCTTCCGGAGGGTGACTATGAGATCTCCGCAGAACTGAGCGGCTTTCAACGCGAGGATCGTGCGCTACGCGTGCACGTCGGCGAACGGGTCGCCGTGTCCTTGACGTTGCGAGTCGCTCTCTTGGAAGAAACGATCGTCACGGCTACGAAGGCAGGCGAGCGCGACGTGCAATCGATTCCAATGGCGATCTCCGCCGTCTCAAACGCCGAGCTCGAGCGCCTGGGGACGCGGACGTTGGACCAGGCAGTCGCGCTTGCACCGTCGGTGACGCTTTCACAGAACAATAGTTTTGGCCAACTCACGATTCGCGGGATCGGGGCAAATGTCGTGAACGCGGGCTCGGATCCGAGCTCGGCGATGTACCTCGACGGCGTCTACCTCGCCCGACCGGCGATGGCGTTCGTGCAGTTGCTCGATCTCGATCGCATCGAGGTGCTGCGCGGACCGCAGGGCACCCTGTATGGACGCAATGTGGTCGGTGGAGCGCTGAATTTGATCTCCAAGCCGCCCACGAACGACTTCCAGACCTCTGCGAAACTTACTGCCGGGAACTTCGGCGAGCTTCGCGCCGATGCACGGGTGGGCGGTCCGCTCAAGCGCGACAAGGTGATGGGGGCCGTCGCGTTCACGCGGGGCGTCCGCGATGGCTACGTCCGCGACCTCGAACATCCGAGTCATCCGCTTGGCGGTGACGATGTCACCGCGGCACGAGGCCAGCTGCGAATGGTCTTCGATCGCCGGACGGATCTCGTGCTGTCGAGCGACGTCGATCATCAGGGCGGGACGCCCCTGACCTTCAACAAGGTGATCGCGGCGAAGCCGGGATTCACCTTCGACAACCCGCCCGACCTTCACGACGTTCGGGCATCGGCGCTCGCATGGAATCGCCTGCTGCAGTACGGCGCGAGCGCCCGCCTGACGACGGCCCTCACGCCGTCCACCACGCTGGTCAGCCTGACCGCGTATCGAAACCTGGACTACGAATTCTTCGTCGACGCCGACATCACAGAGCTCGACCTCATCACGACGCACCAGCACGAATTGCAGCATCAGTGGTCGGAAGAAATCACGCTCTCCTATCAGCAACCGAGGCTGAATTGGGTCGGTGGTGTGTTTCTCTTCGACGAATTCGATCATCAGTCGTACTGGGTCGATCAGCCGGCAGCAGGGATCCAGGTTCGACTCGACCCGCGCGTCGACGCGACCAGCCGCGCGCTGTTCGGCCAGGCGACGGTCAGATTGACGTCCGTGCTCTCCGCAACCGCCGGCGTTCGTTACACGCACGAAAAGAAGGGCATCGACAACGCTGGAGGACGCTACCGCCTCGATGCTCCTGAGATGACGGTGACTGGTTCGGTCTACGGGTATTCCGATTCCATTTCGCACAGCGCCTGGACGCCCAAGATCGGCCTCGAAATGAAGCTGCCGCACGACGCGCTCGGATACGTGTCGGCGACGCGAGGGTTCAAGAGCGGCGGCTTCAACCCGTCGTCAACGGCGGCGGGCCGCGGCTATGCGCCGGAGTGGGCGTGGAGCTACGAAGGCGGATGGAAGGGTCGGCTTATGGACGGCCGGTCCAGGCTCGCCGTGTCTGCCTTCCTCATGGACTACACGGACCTGCAGGTGCAGACGCCCATCGGGATCGGAGTCTTCGACATCCGAAATGCGGCAGCGGCGACCATTCGCGGCGTCGAAGTCGAGAGCACGTCACGGATCGGGCGCGGCATTGAAGCTGGCGGGCACGTGACGTGGCTCGACGCCACGTACGATCAATACATCGCCGTCAACAATCTCAACGTCGCTGGCGACGTGGCAGGCAACCGGTTGAACAATGCGCCGGAATGGGCGGGCCGCTTCTGGATCGAGTGGAGCGGCGATGTCGGCCGATCGGGACGGCTGTTGATCGCGGCCGACGCAACCGCGCAGTCAACGGTGTTCTACACACCGTTCAACGACGACATCCAGCGACAGAGTCCGTATGGCCTTCTCGGCGCGCGTGTCGAATATGGGCCCAGCCATCGCCGGTGGGCTGTCGCCGCGTACGCCAGAAACCTCACGAACACGGACTGCGTCACGGCGACGTTCGGGACGGCACCCACCGCCTTTGGCGGACGTCCTGGGCCTTCGCGTCAGTTTGCAGTTGATTTCACCGTGCGGCGCTAAGACCGAACGCACGCGCCTTCTAATCGATCCTCCGTGCCTCTGTGGCTCTGCGTGTCGGCTGCATCAAGGTCAGTCGCGTCGAATAACCTTGCCGCCCTTCATTACGAAGCTCACCTTGTGGAGCTGCGTGATATCGGCGATCGGATCGCCCGGCACGGCGACGAGGTCGGCGAACTTGCCCTTGGTGATCGATCCGATCTGACCGTCCCAGCCCAACACGCGCGCGTTGACGATCGTCCCTGCCTGCAGCGCCTGCGTGGTCGTCATCCCGGTTTTCTTGACGAGCTGCTCGAACTCGTTTGCGTTCGTGCCATGTGGAAACGTCGATCCATCCACGCCGGTCCCGACCATCGTCCGCAAGCCCTTGGTCTTCACCGCGAGTGAGACGGCGCGCTCGAAGATCGGAACCATGCGGTACTTGCCGCCGGTGTTCTTGGCGTCGTTGTCGTCCATGAACGGCGCGTTGTAGCGCGCCAGCGTCGGGTCGAAATCGAGGTTCTTCTTCACCATCTCATCGAGCTGCGCCTGTGTCAGCGCGTAGCCATGTTCGATGGTGTCGCAGCCCGCGGTGATCGAGTACTGGAGCCCATCGCCGCCGAAGACATGACAGCCGGCCTTCTTCCCGAGCTTGTGCGCTTCTTCGATCAGCGCCTGCAGTACCGGGAGCGGATAGGTGGTGACGTACCGGTCTTCTCCGTTCGGGCCAAACGAGTACGCCGCCGCCCGGATACAGCTTGATCCAATCGACGCCGTGCGCCGCGGCATCGCGAACAGCCGCGCGCCCGTCCTCGAGCGAGCGAATGACCGTGTCGGCGAGCGGATTGTCCGGTGCCTTCGGGTTGGGAGGCTCGGCGCTCCAGCGGATGCCGCGCCCGGACACCTGGAACCGCGGGCCGTCGATGTCGCCGCGGTTGATCGCATCGCGCAGATCGACGTCGGCGTAGCCGTTGCCGTGCGAGCTCATGTCGCGCGCGGCGGTGAAGCCGGCGCGCAGATCCGACTGCAGGTTCTGGATCGCGATGATCGTCGAGCGCTCGCGCGACATCTTCGGCGTCGGATTGTTGAACATGTGCGTGTGGGCATCGATCAGGCCAGGCAGCACGGTTGCCGTACTGAGATCGATGACCTGCGCACCTGAGGGGATCGTCACTTCTCCCTCTGCTCCTACTTCGGTGATGCGCTCACCCTGAACGAGGACCACCTGCTTCGTCCGCACGATCCCCGTCACGCTGTCGAACAGCCGGCCAGCGCGGATCGCGGTGACGCGTGTCGATGTGGGCGCACACGGTATCGTTCCCCCTTCAGGGATGAGGCACGGTGGCCCTCCGATATTGCGCCAGGGAGTGGGCGCCGGTGGTCGAGCAGGCGTCGCCGGCGCTGGTGTCTGAGGTGCCTGCGCAGTGAGCGCGGCGCACAGGACGACGAGGGCACTTCCAATGGCAGCGATCACACGACGCATGATTCCTCCTTGAGGGCTTTGGACTCCGGGCTTTGGTCTCAGGTCCACGGCCTTCGCACGAGTGACCAGAGCCTAGAGGCCAGAGCCTAGAGCCTGAAGTCAGCTGCGCGATTATATCGAAGGGGATTCCCACTCGATGCGGTCACCGATGCGGACGCTCCCGCCGGTCAGGACCTGGGCGAATACGCCACCGCCCCAGTCGCGGCGCATCGCGGCCTGCAAGCCTGGCAATGCTTCGTCCATGCGCTCGCAGGGCGTCGTCTCGCCGTCGACGACGAGCCGCGCGTCGCCGATGCGAAGAATGCGGCCGCGCGTGTGTGCGAGAGCGATGCCGCTGACCAGCAGGTTCGCGCGGCGTGCGGCCGGGTCGACCTCCCCGATCAGTTCCGCCATCAGCCTGTCCCACACTTCCCGCTCGAGCAGCGTCACCTGACGACGGCGGCTGCGATCGACGTTGCCGATGAGGCCACGTCCCGCTTCGAGCTGCGCTTCGTCCACCGGATCCATCGGGCCGCGATGGGCGCGCTTCACGAAGATTCCGTCGAGACGACCAGTTGGTGCGTCAGACATTCAGGATTTCGTAGCACTGTTCGAGGCTCTTGATTGCATCGCGGCCGGGCCCGGGACGATGCTCGTGCGCGACGAAGCCGGTGTAACCGAGGTCGGCGATAGCGTTAGCAATGAAGCGGTAGTTCAATTCCTGCGTGTCGTCGATCTCCTGGCGTGTGGGCACGCCGGCCGTGTGAATGTGGCAGACGAGATCGAAGTTGTCACGGAGATTGCGGACGACGTCGCCGTCCATGATCTGCACGTGGTAGATGTCGTACACCACTTTGACGCGCGGCGAGTTGACCTTGCGGCAGACGTTGAAGCCCCAGTCGAGGTGGTTGAACACCTGGTCGGTCCGCTGATCAGCGACGACCTTCGAGTTGGTGATCTCCATGCAGAGCGTCACGCCCTTCTGCTCGGCGTAGCCTTTCACGCGACTGAGAATCGCGATCGCGTTGTCGGCGGCCTCCTCGCGCGGCATGCCGCGCCGCTCTCCCGGCATCGCGATCAGATTGGGGCACCCGGCTGCTGCGCACGCGTCGATGCCGGCATGGAACGCGGCTTCGAACTTGTCATGCAGTTCCTTGCGAATGAGACCGTCCTGGAATGACGTGCCGGCGCCGGTCATCATCGCGGGCGCCAGGCCGTACTGCTTGAGGATCGGCACCTGCTCGGGAGTGGGAAGGTCCACTCCCTTGAAGCCGATCCGCGCCAGGATCTTGCAGCGCTCCTCGAACGAGAGTTTTGATTCGTTTCCCCACACCGAGCCCATGACGCTTTGGCGGATAGGGGCGCGTTTACGTGCTGGCGCTGCGCCTTGTGGCGCGGCCTGCTGGCCGAACGCGGGCGCCGCCACCAGGGGCGCGGCGGCCAGGCTGGCAAGGAAGTCTCTTCTCTTCATGCGGGGAATATACAGCACCCGGACGGACACTTCATCGTCCGCCGACCGCCGGTGCAGAGACCGCTCCACCAAAGGCGGGTCGGCCGCCGAGTGATATCAGAAAACTGTACGTGGCCAACGCCGCGAACCCGAGCAGGACGACGAGAGAGTAGCCGAAGTACCACGCATCTGGATCGAGCGTGAGCGGTACCCGAATCAGCAGGTCCATCAGCAGCAAGGCCAATTGTGCCAGCAGGCCGACACGCAAGAACGTCATCGCGATCAAGAGAGGGGGCGCCAGCATGAGAAGGAACTCCCAGCCGAATGGCGCGACCCCTCCGGGCACGAACGGGATCCACGCGACGATCGTGAGAGCGACCGCGGGCCAGGTCTTCCGAACGATCAGCCGAGCCAGGAGAAACAGGAACGCACCGCCAAGCGAGAACTGGAGCACGGCGACCAACTGATACGCGAAGGCGATGTTCGCGAAGTGGGGAGTAGAGGACAGGCTCTCCAGCGCCTTGATGAGAGTGTCTGATGGAGCGGCGCGGCCGCTCAGTCGAAAGCGGGCGACGAGGGTGGCCATGAGCGTGACCCCCACGAACATCCCAATGAGCACATCGCGGCCGACCAACGGGTCTCGCACTTGCCCGGACAGGAGGCGGGTCCACGAAATCAATGCCCTCGGCCACACACGCCGGAGATGTGGCTCGAGGCTGATGTACATCAACCACACGAACCCTCCCCAGAGCAGTGCCAGGCCCGTCGTGAAGAGGAGCCACTCGAGCTCTGTGATCGCGATCGGCACATGGTGAGCGCGGAGCATCCCTGAAAGAAGGCTCAGGCAGACAACCACGATGGCCAGCCGCTTTGCTCCCTTTCGATCGCCACGGCCGAGTCGCAGGTTGTAGCGGGCGAGCACGCCGGCGCCGGCGAAGATCGACACAAACACCGCCCATATCGCCACCTCCGCAGCCGGAGATCGACCACTCGACATGGAATCCCTTGCAGGCAGAGGGGCGCCGCCGCCACTGGTGTCAAACTCCACGACGCGACCATCGAGCGTGGCGGCGGTGACATGAGGTGGCCCCGAGCCCGTCGTCGTTCTCCTCCACCCGACTTGCCTGTCGTGCGGCACGAGCGATCGCTTCTCGGGTTTCTCCAGCACGAAGTCGCGCTCGTTCAACCCGGCCTCGGCAAACAAAGCCGTCCAGTTGACAGTCACTGACTCTTCAGCAGCCGGGGCTTCCAGCGGAGTTCTCCTGAAGTGAATCAGTCGTCCCAGCGGATCGAGAATGACCGTCGCCATCCCGGGAATATCCGAGGGCGGGTCGGCAGCGGTGATGAAGTGAAGAGAGTTCTGCGGAACCATGTACGTCGGGCTCTGGCGATACACAAAGGTGACCTTCGTGCGCGATGGCGACGCATCCCCAAAATCGAACCACGATGCGTTGTCCCGCCCCGCATCGTCAGCACCTACGTCAGTCAGGATGGCGCGTGCGCGCTCGGCGAGGACTGCCGGCGGTTTGGGAACATCTGCAGGCGCCACATTGATGAAGTGTGTTTGAGTGGCAATGGCCAGCGTGCCGACAAGGACGCCGCCGAGCAGAGCCCAGGCCTGCGCGGGATGTAACGCACCTCGTGGGCCAGCGGCTGCGACCATCTCGGGTGAGAGCACTGCACCCTCGGCGATCGCCGCAGTGAGCGGATCGCCGCCGGGCAGGCGTGCGGCGATCGCGAGAGCCGACGAGGGCCGTCTGAGCGAATCGCTCTCGAGACAAGCTGCGATGATTCGCTCAATCTCCGGGTCGACGCCCGACGGCAATTGTGCGTTCGGTGTGTCCTGACCGATGCGATCGCGTTCCTCATACGTCTGAACCGGAAAGAGCCGGCGTCCTGCGTAGAGCTCATAGAGCACGAGACCCAGCGCATAGATGTCGGTTTGCTCAGTGACTCGTGCACCGTCCATCTGTTCCGGCGCCATGTACGCGGGCGTGCCAGCGATCTCGCCGATCGTCCACTCGCCGCTTCGCAGCGCGAGGCCGAAGTCCATGATCCTGATTCGCCCGCGACCGTCCACCATGATGTTCGAGGGCTTGAGATCGCGATGCAGTACGCCGCGGTCATGCGCGGCGGCTAACCCAGCACAGAGTTGCCGCGCGATATCGAGCGCCTTCCCGGCAGGCAACGTGCCGATGCGTCGTAACAGCGACTGGAGTGTCTCTCCGTCAACCAGCTCCATCGGGACATACCACCAGCCATCGGCCTCTCCGATGTCGTATACACGACACACATTCGGATGGCTGATCGTCCGTGCGAGTCGTACCTCGCTGGTGAACCGCTGCACATCCCAGCGGCGCGCGCCGCCGACGCCGAGCAGTTTGATTGCAACGGGCTGTCCGAGCTTCAGGTCTTCAGCACGATAGGCCTCGCCCATTGCTCCTCGTCCGAGCAGATTGACGATGCGATAGCGGGAAGCAAAGATGTGTCCGGGCGCAAAGCGCGCATCGTCGAGTGGGCCGTGCTCAATCAACGGACGGCCGAGATCTGCGGCTGGCTGCGGCGACGAGAGCTTCGTTGACGCCGCGGTCGCGATGTTCGGATCGCGCTCAGGAGTCACACGGCATTCTACGTCCGCGACTAGATTTGATACCCCCGTGCGAGTTCGACGAATGCCGCCACTTGCGACGCCTGCTGCGCCGCGTCCCAGCCAAGCTCACGGCCCATCAGCCGGCCAACTTCGGAGGCCATGGCCGCGGCTGCGCGGGCGTTGAGAAAGAGCGCGCGCGTGCGGCGCGCGAGCACGTCTTCGACGGTGCGCGCCATCTCATGACGTGTAGCCCACACCACTTCAGCGCCGGTATATGGCAATTGCGGATGAAGCGGTTGCGAGAGCGACGGCATCGCGTTCATCAGGTCCTGGATCGCAAGAGCGTCCGAGCCGTACATGCTGAGCGTGCCAAATCGTTCGGCGTTGGAATGGAAGCCGTGCACGTTGAGCGAGCGCGTCACGCACGGCCGCTCCGCCAATCCTCCGAAATCCGCCGCCTGATCCACTGCGTGCTCGGCCATGTTCCGGTATGTCGTCCACTTGCCGCCGGTCGTCGTCATGAGACCGGAGGTGTCGAAGTGAATCGTGTGATCACGCGATAGCGCCGCGGTCAACTTGCCATCACCGCTCTTGACGAGCGGGCGGATGCCGACGAACACGCTGAGGACATCCTCGCGGGCAGGTGGCTTGAGCAGATACTGACTCGCTGTCTCGAGGACGAACTCGATCTCCTCCTGTAGAGGGCGAGGCTCGAGTGTGGGCGTCGAGATCGGCGTGTCGGTCGTGCCGACGAGCGTGTGACCGTGCCAGGGAATCGCGAACATCACACGGCCGTCCGAGGTGTGCGGCACCATGATCGCCGACTCGGACGAGAGAAACGAATGATGAAACACGAGATGGATGCCCTGACTCGGCGCCATCAGCGTGGGTGCGTCCGGTTCGGCCAGCCGGCGAACCGAGTCTGAAAATGCGCCGGCCGCGTTGATCACGACGCGCGCTCCGAGCGTCCACTCCTGTCCGGTCTCCTGATCGGTGGCGACCACGCCGTCGATGAAGCCGTCGGCACCCTTCGCCAGCGAGACGACCCGCGCGTAGTTGACGAGCGTCGCGCCCTGATCGGCAGCGGTCGCCATGAGGTTGATCAGGAGTCGCGTATCGTCGAACTGACCGTCGTAGTACACCACACCGCCGCGCAGTCCCTCGGTCTTGATCGTGGGCAGTCGCGCCAGCGTCTCTTCGCGCGTGAGGATCTCTGATGCGCCGAATCCGTATTTGCCGGCAAGCGCGTTGTAGATCTTGAGGCCCAGACCGTAGAACGGCGCCTCCCACCAGTCGTAATTCGGGACGACAAATGCGAGGTTGCTCACCAGGTGGGGAGCGTTCTGTCGAAGGAGCCCGCGTTCCTTGAGCGCCTCCATCACCAGAGCGATATTGCCCTGTTCGAGGTAGCGCACGCCGCCGTGCACGAGTTTCGTGCTGCGGCTTGACGTGCCTTTGCCGAAGTCGTGCTGTTCCAGGAGCAGGACATCGTAGCCGCGGCTCGCCGCATCGACGGCGATGCCGGCGCCCGTGGCGCCACCACCGATGACGATGATGTCCCAGGGCTCGCGCCGCTGGTTGAGGCGAGCGATCATGTCGGCGCGATTCATGGTCATTGTCCCTTTGCGATCCAGCCCTTCGAGCGGTTCAACGCCTCGTGCCATTCCGCGCGACGTGCAGCGGAGTGCGACGCAGGCTGTGACGGCTCGAAGCGCCGGTCGATGCGCCAATGACGCGCGAGTGTCTCGGTGGAATCCCAGAAGCCGACGGCCAGGCCCGCGAGGTACGCGGCACCAAGCGCCGTGGTTTCGGTAACCTGAGGCCGCACGACTGTGACGCCGAGTAGGTCGGCCTGAAACTGCAGCAACCCGTCGTTGACGGCAGCGCCGCCATCAACTCGCAACTCTGGCAAATCGATGCCGGCGTCGTCTCTCACAGCAGACAGCAGGTCGGCAACTTGAAACGCGATGCTCTCGACTGCGGCTCTCGCGATGTGTCCGGCCGTGGTGCCTCGCGTGATCCCGACGATCGTTCCGCGCGCATATGGATCCCAGTGCGGCGCACCGAGACCGGAGAACGCGGGCACGAGGTAGACGCCACCGTTGTCCGGCACTGACGTGGCCAGCGCCACGACGTCAGAGGATTTCGCGATGAGCCCCAGCCCATCGCGCAGCCACTGCACGACCGCGCCGCCGATGAACACGCTGCCTTCGAGCGCATACGTAGTCTTGCCGCCGACCTGCCAGGCGACGGTCGAGAGCAGCCGGTTGCGCGAGACGGCCGGCCGTTCCCCGGTGTTCTGCAACAGGAAGCAGCCGGTTCCATACGTGTTCTTTGCCATGCCCGGCGACAGGCACATCTGTCCGAACAGTGCCGCCTGCTGATCACCGGCGATGCCGGCGATCGGAACGTCAGCGACGCCGAGCGATGTCGACACACGGCCGTAGACCGTGCTCGAGGGCCGGACCTGCGGCAACATGCTGGCTGGCACGCGCAGCAGCGTCAGTAGCTCCTCATCCCACTGCAGTGTGTTGATGTTGAAGAGCATCGTACGCGACGCATTGGTGACATCGGTGATGTGCGTCGAGTCGCTCGTGAGCTGCCACACCAGCCAGCTGTCGATGGTCCCGAACGCCAGCTTGCCGGCTTCGGCCTTCGCGCGTGCGCCGGGGACGTTGTCGAGGATCCACGCCACTTTGGTTCCGGAAAAATACGCATCGATCACGAGACCGGTGCGCTGGCGGACGAAGTCTTCATGCCCTTCCTGCTTCAGTCGGTCGCAGACGTCGGCGGTGCGCCGGTCCTGCCACACGATCGCGTTGTAGACCGGAGCGCCCGTCTCGCGATCCCAGACGACAGTCGTTTCGCGCTGGTTGGTGATGCCAATGGCGGCAATATCCCTCGGGCGCAGATGTGCGCGCCCGAGTGCTTCGGTCGCGACGGCGATCTGCGTGGCCCAGATTTCATTCGGATCGTGCTCGACCCACCCGGGGCGCGGAAAGTTCTGCTGAAACTCCCGCTGTCCGGTGGCCACGATGTTGGCGTCGTGATCGAAGACGATGGCGCGCGAGCTGGTAGTGCCCTGATCGAGCGCCAGGATGTACGGCATGATTCAGCCTCTTTGATCCGGGATCCGGGATCCGGGATCCGGATTCGACGGACTGTTCTTATCCAGCGAGGCGGCATTTTACTGGAGGACGTGCAACCCATGATCGACTACACCGCGGAAGCGTTCGGCACCGCCCTGCTGATTCTGTTCGGCGACGGCGTGGTAGCCAATGTGCTGCTCGCGCGATCGAAAGGTGAGAGCAGTGGATGGATCG
The DNA here is from genome assembly GCA_963772955.1 of uncultured Acidobacteriota bacterium. Taxonomy (GTDB): domain Bacteria; phylum Acidobacteriota; class Vicinamibacteria; order Vicinamibacterales; family UBA2999; genus Gp6-AA40. Next base: position 155,700 of record CAVYZF010000008.1, read on the forward strand.
TCATCACGTTCGGGTGGGGTGTTGCGGTGATGGTCGCGGTGTACACCGTCGGACGCCTGAGCGGCGCGCATCTCAATCCAGCCGTCACGCTGGCATTGGCGTCGATCGGCGCCTTTCCGTGGGCCGATGTTCCCGGCTACGTCGCAGCCCAGATGATTGGCGCGATCGTCGGAGGCGTGCTGGTGTGGCTGATGTACCTTCCGCATTGGGCAGTCACGCAGAACGCCGACCTGAAGCTCGCGGTCTTCTGCACTGGCCCGGCGATTCGGAAACCGGCCGCGAACCTCCTGACCGAGACGATTGCGACCGCGGCGTTCGTGTTCGCCATTCTCGGCATCGGCGCCAACGCGCAAACGCTCGTCAAGCCCGGTGACATCGATCTGTCCGTTGTGTTCAGCGGCGGGCTGCAGCCGCTACTGGTCGGAGGCCTCGTGCTCGGCGTCGGCCTGTCGCTTGGCGGCTCGACTGGCTACGCCATCAACCCGGCGAGAGATCTCGGGCCGCGCATCTCGCACTTCCTGTTGCCGATTCCCGGGAAGCGAGATTCCGACTGGGGCTACGCGTGGATTCCGATCGTCGGTCCGCTGGCCGGCGGAGTGATCGGCGCGCAGCTGTTCAGAGCGGTTGGATTCTAGGAAGACCGGGCGATCGGTCGCGGCTGGGATGTGTCGATCAAGGTCTCAACATGTACTCCGGCGCGCTCGTGTTCTGCCCCTTGAAGCAGCAGTCTCCCAGGAAGTTCGGGCGGTACGGATTGCTGAAACTGTTCAGGCCTTTGGGAAGCGCGCCGACTTTCGCTGGTCCGTTGATGCGAGCCAGCACGCGGTCGCGTGCCTGTTCGATCTGGCGCAGCAGCCGTTCGATGTCCCATCCGACGTGCTGGCGTTTCCAGTACACGACCTTCCCTGCAATCAGCACGTCGCGCACATGGCTAGGGTTCATCATGGTCACGATCGTGCCGGGCACGTTGTTCATCGGCCACGTGCTGATGCTTCGCGCGTCGAGCACGACGATATCCGCCTCTTTGCCGGGAGTGAGCGTGCCGACTTTGTCCAGGATGCGGTTGGAGGCCGCGCCCGCGATGGTGGCCATCTCGATGACCTGACGGGACGTTACGAGTTGCGGTACAGGCAGCCCGCCGGGGTTGCTCTCCGGAAACGCGAGGTCGTTGGCCAGCGCGCGCTGCAGACAGAAGGCGCCGCGCATCAGTGAGAACGGATCGGTCGTCATGTTGGTGTCGACGTCCGGGCTCAGGCTGGGCAGGATGCCGTGATTCAGCGCCTCTTGAAATGGCGGCATGCCGTGCCGCATCTGCATCTCAATGAGGTTGGCGATCGACACATGAGCGCCTCGCTCGCGACACAACTCCCACGCTCTCGATCGATTGCCTCCGGGGTAGCCGGACGCGCCAGAACCGAGTTGCGCGAGAGGCATGTCTTGCCACCGGGTGGCGTGGATAAACGTGACGTCGGACCAGTCGGTGCCGTTCCGCGCGTCGGCGGCGGCGTTGACGATCCCCATCGGGTTGCCGACGACGTGGTTGTGCATCGAGGCGCCGAACGAGCGACCGAGTTGCCATCCGGTATAGGGAGCACCGTCGAACGCCGCGACCGGGCCACCAGCGAAGCCGAGCGTCACCAACTGATCTTTCGAGCTGAAATACGTCTTCGCGATTCTGCCGATTCCCTTACTTGTTTCGTTCATGGCGCCGGGGAACTCGAAGGGCATGCCCTCGGCACTGCGATTGGTTCCTCCGCTGTAGGCGAACACCATTCGACGGCCGGACTCCATCAGCCCCTTGATCATCGCGTCGGTGTGCTCGGGAGTGTGATTGGCTTGTGATGTGTCCGTTCCCGTCGTGATGCCCTGGCTGATCTCGCTCAGGCACGCGACGAGCTGAGAGATGTAGCAGTCCTCGGGATCGTATGGAACACGGCCCAGGTCCCAGATGACCTTGCTCGGGTTTGCGGGATCGGCGATTCGCCCCGCCGTCCAGATGTTCTGGACCACTGACCCATACGTCTCCTGCGGCCATGCGCCCGCAAGCAGACCATCGGCGATGATGCTGCGCTGAATGGTCTCGTACTGATGGTGGTGCGTCGTCACGAAGCCCGGCATGACGATCGTGCCCGCGCAGTCGATGACCTCGGCATCGCCGGGGGCGAGGTTGGGTCCGACCTGCGCGATCGTCTTTCCATCGATCAGGACGTCGGCGTTCTCGAAGTCGCCCACCTTCGGATCGAGTGTGAGCACGACGCCACCGCGCAGGAGGATACGGCGCTTGCGTCCATCGCCGATCAGATCCTGTGGTTGCGACGTCGTTGCCGATTGACCTCCACCCGAGGGTGCCGGGGCACACGCGGCGGCCGCCAGGGCCGCGGCACTTGTTGTAGACGTCAGGAACGTGCGGCGCGAAAGAGGCGCACACGACGAACGTGTGGACATGGCGGCCTCCGGGAAATGAAGACGATTTGGCCTTGCCGGAGGCCTCCAACACAAGCGAGCTGCAGTGCTAAAGGCTTCATAGCGTCGCTCCCTGGCATCGGCTCATTGTACCCACTGGAACTGCGCGCGTGGTGCCGTCGGCGTGACACGGATAGGGCCGTTTAATGCGGCTGTTCGGGCAGGGTGCGCAGAATTCGCCATGTTGCGGATGAACGCCGGATGTCATAAGTAAACACCTCGCCGTCAGGAGGACCTAAATGTCCGATGAGGCCCACGCGAGCGCGGGAGTTCCGTCGATCAGCTCCGCTGTTGCGTCACGCCGCACTCCCTTGCCATCGCTGAGCAACAGCACAATGAGTAGTTGTTCTCGCCGCCGGGCATGAGGTCCGGAAGGCCATCGGCGTTGAAATCCGCGGTAGACGGAAACTGCGGACCGTAGGTCGCCAACAGCACCGACCGGTCGTTCAACGTCGTAAGCGCGGGGTCGCTTTGAAATCGCCAGCAGGGAGACGAGCGCCAGGACATGGGCCATCGTCATGACTAAACGGACACGGCTATTCAGCATCGGATCGCCCTTACAATGCCGCCAGCCTTGGAGGCACGCATGAAACCTCGAGTAATCGCGGTCGCACTGGTAGTTCTGGTGACGATGTGGACGGGGGTGAGTAAGCCTTCCTTTGCGGCGGGAACATTGTGCGCAAATCTGGCGGCCCTGACCCTTCCTGATGTGACCGTGAACGGCTCGACGATGGTGGCGGCAGGCGCGTTCACACCGCCGGGATCGACGCTGGCGATCAATGTCCCTGCCTTCTGCCGTGTCGAAGCCACTGCGCGGCCGACCAGCGACTCGGAAATCAAGATTGAAGTCTGGATTCCTCCGGTCGATGCGTGGAACGGCAAGTTCCAGGGCGTGGGAAACGGCGGGTATCAGGGCTCGATCTGGTACGGCTCGATGGCCACTGCCCTGCGGCGCGGCTACGCGACGGCGAGCACCGATACGGGCCACACCGGAGACGACGTGAGCTTCGGCCAAGGACATCCGGAGAAGGTGATCGACTTCGGATGGCGCGCGATCCATCTCATGACCGAAACGGCAAAGCTTGTGGTGCGCAACGCGCAAGGCCGCTTTGCCGACAAGTCGTACTTCGTTGGCTGCTCAACCGGCGGACATCAGGCGATGTCGGAAGCGCAGCGCTTTCCTGAAGATTACGACGGCATCATCGCCGGAGCGCCGGCCAACAATCGCATCCGCCAGACGTTCGGGTTCATGCACTCGTGGACGGCGACCCACAACGCGGATGGCACGCCGATCTTGAATGCGTCGAAGCTCGCGCTCGTGACCAAAGCCGCTGTCGCCGCGTGCGATGGCAACGACACGTTGAAAGACGGCTTGATCGAGGACTCGCGCAAGTGCGCGTTCGATGCCGGGACGCTGGCGTGCAAGCCCGGCGCGGACGAGTCGACGTGCTTGACCGCGGCGCAGGTCGAGGCCGTCAGGAAAGTGCATGAGGGTGCCAGGAACCCGCGCACCGGCGAGCAGATTTTCACCGGCTGGCCAAAAGGCAGCGAGGCGTTCGGCGACTCGGCGATTCAGAGCTGGCGTCAGTACATCACCGACATGAAAGAACCGTCCCGCGTCGGCGTGTTCAAGTATTTCCTGTTCCACGATCCCAACTGGGACGTGCGCACTCTGGATTACGATCGCGATCTCGCCTTCGCCCTCGAGAAGATGCCGCATCTTCATGCCGTCGACAAGGATCTCGCGCCGTTCAAAGAGGCCGGCGGCAAGATGATCATGTATGGGGGATGGATGGATCCGGTCGTGCCGCCGCAGGACAACGTGGCGTACTACGAAGGTGTCGCGAAGCAGATGGGCGGCTATGACAAGACCCGCGACTTCTTTCGGCTGTTCATGGCGCCGGGCATGGGCCACTGCTCCGGCGGTCCTGGCCCGAACACCTTTGATGCGCTCACCGCACTCGAGAACTGGGTCGATAAAGGTGTGGCGCCCGACAATTTGATCGCGACGCACAGCACGGGCGGCAAGGTCGATCGCACGCGTCCGCTCTGCCCGTATCCAGCAGTAGCGCGCTACACCGGCAAGGGCAGCATCGATGATGCCGCGAACTTCGCATGCGTGGCGCAGGAAGCGCCGTCGCCGAGACGAACCTCGCAGTAGTCACGAAACTAAAGGTTCGTCGCGACAGAATCCAAAAGCGCCTGGGCGTGGGCGATCTCGTTGTCGTTCACGAGATGAGAATAGGAACGATTAGGGCAGTTTGCGCAAGATCGGTTACTGGATCCCAAGGCATTCGATGGCCCGGCCTGCAGCACTCGTCGGCGGAAGGGCGACGTCGGCGGCTTGGTCGATCCGCGGGCGGACAGGTGCTCATGATCGCGCCATCAGGAGAAGTGGCGATGCGGAAGCGATCCGGCTCATCAGCGCGCGGCGGGCGAGCCGTCGCGAGCGTGGCGGCGTACGCGGCGAAAGATTGACGTCTCGGACATTCCCGAGTCGTCTGCAGCGCAGTTGAAAGCGATGCGCCGCGTGGGTCGCCCGCCGCTTGGAGATGAACCTCGCCAGCTGATCGCGATTCGCGTTGATCCGGGCGTGCTCGATCAGTTCCGTAAGGAAGCGCGCCGCCGCCGCGTGGGCTACCAGACCCTCATCAACGAAGTCTTGGCGGCACACGTCCGAAAGAATGTCGCCTAGTCAGTCATGGCCTTGTTCTCAAGCACGCGCTCACGCATCGGACGTCGTGTCCGCTTGTCTCCGGCGTGATCACGGAGCTGTCGCTACCGTACGTGTCCGTCGCGAGTGCCGGGGATGAGTACTTCCAGGTGTCGTTCGATGCACGTCCGGAGGGGACCTTCGGGAGCGCCCGTTACGACGCCAGTTGCGCCAATCGAGCGGCGAGCCGGCGATCAGCTCTGCGGTAGACTTCACATTTCATAGCGAGGCCGACCTATGGCGATGCTTGCGAACGTTGCTTCCCTTCGTGCCGCGATGCGCGGCAGTGTGATCACGAGCGCCGACGACAACTACGATGCGGCGCGTGCGGTCTGGAACGGCATGATCGACCGCCGGCCTGTGGCCATCGCTCGCTGCACGAGCGCCGCGGACGTCAGCGCCGCCGTGCGCTTCGGGTGCGAGAGCGGCCTGCGCATCGCGGTGCGCGGTGGCGGCCACAGCTTTCCCGGCTACTCAGTGTGCGACGACGGTTTGGTGATCGATCTGCAGTCGATGAAAGGCGTGGACGTCGATCCAGTGGCGCGGCGTGTGCGGGCCGAGCCCGGCGTGCTGTGGAGCGAGTTCGATCGCGAGACGCAGGCGTTCGGCCTCGCATGCACCGGCGGGATGATCTCGCACACCGGGATCTCCGGCCTCACGCTCGGCGGCGGCTTCGGCTGGCTCTCGCGCCGCCACGGCATGGTTGTCGACAACCTCGTGTCCGCCGACGTGGTGACCGCCGCCGGCGATCTCGTCCGCGCGAACGCAACCGAGAACGCCGACCTCTTCTGGGGGCTCCGCGGCGGCGGTGGCAACTTCGGCATCGTCACGTCGTTCGAATATGCGCTGCACGACCGCGGACCGCTCTTTGGCGGAATGATCCTGTTTCCCCTTGAGCAGGCGGCCGCCGTACTGCGCGGCTACCACGAGATCATGGCCGTCGCTCCCGACACGCTGACGGCGGTTGGCCTGATACTTACTTCACCCGATGGCCATGCCGTGGTGGGTGTCGCCCCTGCGTACACGGGCACCGACCTCGCGGAGGGCGAGCGGCTCTGCGCGCTATTCAGCGCGCTCGGCACACCGGTGATGAATCAGGTCGGGCCAATCCCCTACGTGGCAATCCAGACGATGTTCGATGCAGCAGCCGAACCCGGGCGGCGCTACTACATGCGATCAAACTACCTCGATGACATTTCGACCGATCTGATCGGTACGTTGAAGGAGAACTACACGCAGACACCGTCGCCACTCAATGCGGTGCTCATTGTGAGCATGGGGGGCGCCGTGGGCCGAGTGCCGACAGATGCCACGGCCTATTACCATCGCGACGCTGCGCACACGATGACAGTACTCTGTGGGTGGCCCGACGCAGCTGGCGATGGGGCCAACGTCGCCTGGATGCGCCAACTGTGGAGCGTCCTCTCCCCGCAACTGCGCAACCGCGTCTACGTGAACGAGCTCCACGACGAGGGCGCGGACCGCGTGCGTGCGGCATACGGCGAGTCGTATGCGAGGCTTGCCACACTCAAGCGGAATTACGATCCCGACAATGTGTTTAGGCTGAACCAGAACATCCTGCCCGTGTAGGGCTGAGGACGACAGGGGTCGCCAAGTGTGCGGTGTTCCAGCAGGAACCACACTGATCGCCAGATCGCCGTCACTCAGGAGCGGTGGCGTAGAATCGCTCGAACGTCATCATCATCGAGATGGGAGGAGAAGATGGTCCGTTTCGTCCGTACCCGAGCATCTTGCCTGGCAAACTGATGGACGCCCTCGCCTTCGCGCGAGAGATTTGCGAGCACATCCAGAAACAATACTGAGTGAAGGTGGAAGTCCTGATGCCAGTCGGTGGAAATCCTCAACGTATCGCCTGGAAAGCCGACTACGCGAATCTGGGTGCGTTGGAGGACATGCAGTCGAAGTTCCTGGCGGATCAGAAGTACCTCGAAATTACCTCGAAGGGCAGCCTCAACGTCATCGCAGGATCCGTGAAGTGCTGAAGCGAATCGAGAACGGAAACTACGGTATCTGCTCCAACTGTGGTCAGCAAATCAGCGCAGCGCGTCGGGCGGCGGTGCCCAGCACTGTTACCTGTGTTGTCTGTACGCGCTAAGATCGGCCACCTCCGACCCTGCTTTTCGAAGACGAGGACCAGAAGTCGGAAGTCCCTGCGCCGTTACCCGTTACGTATCTTCTCTCGCCGCCGCTCTCCTATAATCCCAACCACTTGCCGTTGCTCTCACCGTTCTGGCTGTAAACGCGACATCGTCCTGATGGCCTCAACACCCCGTGCTTGCACAAGCCGCAATGAAAGGAGCCTATATGTCTCGCGTACTGAGCCGAGTGGTTCTCACAGTCGGCACTCTCGTGTGCCTGGCCGCCGGCGCGTGGGCGCAGGTGGCATCGACCGCGTCGGAAACGAAGACGTTCGAAGTCATCGCTGTGGATGGCAACCAGCTCGTCGTGAATCTGCCGGAGGGCACGAGGGAGATTACGGTCCCCGCCGGTTTCCTGTTCAACATCGACGGCAAGCAGATGTCGGTGCAGGAGCTGAAGCCGGGTATGAAGGGAACGGCGACGATCACGACGAAAACAACAGTGACGCCGGTCACCGTGACGGAGGTGAAGAACGGACAGGTCGTGATCGCATCGGGCGGGGCGATCTACGTTCGCACCGGTGGGGACGTCAAGATGTTCACGCAAGGTGACGTCGACAAGCGCGGTGTGAAGATCATGCGCGGCGGCAAGCCGGCGGCGGTGTCTGACTTCCGGGCGGGCGACACCCTGACAGCGACCATCATCACCTCGAAACCGCCGCAGGTCGTGACCGAAAAGGAAGTGCAGGCGACCCTCGCCCGTGCGCCAGAGCCGGCGGCAGCGCCGCTACCCGCGCCGGCGGCCGCACCATCGGCGGCTGCACCGCCCGCGGCCGCAGGGCCCGCGCCAGCAGCTGCGGCGTCGGCGGCAGCATCCAGCGAGCCACCGCCTGCGGCCTCGGCCGCATCGGCGGCGCCGGTGCAAACCGAGCCGCCATCCTTGCCGACAACACAGCAGGAGACTTCCCTCGCATGGCCTCTCGTGGGGCTGGGTCTCGTGCTGCTGGTGGTGGTAGCCCTCGTCGTCAGGCGTCGTCGAGTGGCGCGCTGACGCGGCCGGCCACACCGCCGGGCTGTGCCCGTCGCGCCGACTGAGGAAGGGGGCCGATTCGCTTCGAGTGACTCCGTGCCGATCGTCGTCGACGATCAGTTCGCGTGCATCACCTCGTCCGGGAATGGTCTTCAGTTGGCGGGTGCTCGCACGGTGACGGTGACTGGCACTCTCGTCGTCATGGCGCGGTCGGTGGCCGAGGCGACGAGCTGATACGTCCCGGGCTGCGCGAAGCGGGCAGTCGTGATCGCTCGGCCGTCCACGACCGGCATGGCACCCGTTGTCTCGAAGGTGACTTTCGCGGGGCCGCCGTACTGCATCCAGGTCACGGTGAGTCCGGCCGGGCGAACATCGCCGCTCGTCGACGAATTGACCTGCGCTCCAAATGCACTCGATGACGTCGGTCGGGCGGCCGGCGTCGCCCGTGGCTTCGGCAGTCCATCATCCGACGCCGACGCACTCAACGTGACAGGAGTGCCGGCAACCGCAGCTGGAATCGGAGCGATGGTCAACGATGGCGGCTTGTTCGGATCAGTGAGGCCGGGATTGTAGCCGCCGTTGGTCGTCACGACACGCTCCGTGATTTCCTGTTCCCGGATCAGGCTGGCGAAGGCGTGTTCAGTGCGTCCGTTGGCAGTGATCGACCAGACGACTTCCTTTTTCCCGAAATCCTTGGGAACACGAACGCGAAACACGAATCGCTGTCGTCTGGGAAGAAAGTAGGTTGGCTGGCCGCTGTCGGGTCCGCCGAGTTCGACGGTGTTGTCGGGCCCGGCTGGAATCGCGATTTCCTGCTCCCAGTTCCGATTGAAATACCCGAACACCAGATCGAAGGTCCCGTCCGGATTCCTAATCCATCCCTCGAAATACGGCACAACGCTCTGACCCGAGTTGAAGCGAATATTCGAAAGCTCGGTTGGAAGCTTTGCTGGCGAGCCCGGAGCCTGGGCCTGCAGGTTCACTGTGATCACGATCAGCAGCGCTCCCCACAGGAACTTCCGAGTCCCGAATCCCGCCGCCTTCGCGCGAAGCGCTGCGGCGAGCCTTGTCGAAGCCTGGCGGAGGCGGGAGTGCCGAATCCCGGATGTGCGGTTCATCTCTGTGCGCGCCGCGCAGCGACTCGCCGGTCGAAGTCATCCTGCTCCAGATAGGTCAGCGTGACCCACGCGAAGCTCATCTCGTCGATCGATCGCTGTCCATAGCCGACCCAGTTCTTGGGATTCGGGTTCCACTTGTTGGCGGTCGTGTTGTCGTGCCAGGAGATGACATGGACGATCGTGCCGGCAGGCAGCAGCGGCGCGACATCGTCGGCGTACGGATACGTGATGTGCCAGCCGAACTGGTAGTTGCTGACGCAGGAGATCGTTTCGACGCGTGCCGGACCAGGGCGAGCGGAATCCGCACGCAGGTCGGGGTAGATCGCTTCGATGCACTGCGCCTTGCCGCGGTTGTGCATGTGCGGCTGGAACGACGCGAGCAGCGCCGGCTTGTTCATACGGAAGTAGCCGTCGTGGCGAGAGAGTTGTCCGGCGGGAATGTCGAGATCCGACGCATCACCCATGTGCTGCGTGAACGCAACGTACGCCGGCACACGCCCCTTCGGATACACCTTCAACCCGAGCTTCACCGAGACCGGCGTCTCTTCACCACGCGGGTTGAGATGCAGGTTGAAATTGATCTTCGTCCCCGCCTTGATCAGCCGTCCGGCATCCGGTGGAAAGACGTCGCCGTTCTTGCCGAGCGCGTACTCGTTGAGGAAGAGCCCTACCGGATCTTCTTCCGGATCCTCGACCAGGTTTGTCGTGAAGTGATGGACGACTTTGAAGCTGCGCGGGTCGGCCGGCTTGCTTTCGATCGCCATGACGTACATGTCTTCCGTGAACCCTGGGTCGACGAGCACGTCCACGATGTTGTCCGGGCCGTCGGGCCGAAGGACGTAGGGCGTGTCCATCGTCACGACGATGTCGGGCTTGCCGATGAACCACGAATCGAGGTCGCTGAACTGCCGCGGCTGAGGCATGTCGGCTGGGGTTCCCATCGGCGCGCCGGCGTCAACCCACGCACTGATCGTCGCGATCTCCGCGTCGCTGAGCGACGGATCGTCCTTGAACTTCGTGATCCCGATGTGTCGATCGATGTGCCAGGGGGGCATCTCTCTCGCGGCGACCTTCTGCTTGATCGATCGCGCCCACGGCCTTGCGTCCTGGTAGGTCAGCAACGACATCGGGGCAATCGAACCCGGACGATGGCACTGCTGGCAGCTGCGCTGCAGAATGGGCGCGACATCTTTTGTGAAGGTGACTTGCGGCTGGCGTGCTGTCGGACCGGAGCCTTGCGGGCTTCCCGCGACGGCGACCGTGACAGCAGCGGCCGCCAGGATGGCAGACGCGGCGAGAACCTTCATCGAAACCTCCTGGTGAACCGGAGGGCGGGAACCGGGGCTTACCCTGTCGTGGCGGACATACTGAGCCGCGCAGGGACCGATGTCAAATGTGGCGCTCAGAGCCGCCGATTCGCTCAATGTGCACGGAAGTGCTCGCCGATTGCGCCCCTTCCTAACGAGTACTCCAGCCGCTGCCGAATAAAGATGAGACGCGGCCCTCATCGGGCTGCGTAAATTTTTGAGGGTGATCTGATGTTTGCCGTTCTGCTTCTCACCACACTGCTTTCCGCCGCTGACCCACAAGCGCTACAAGTCCCTGCTGCACAACCGGAGGACATGGCGGAGGCGGGCGACTACAAAGAGGCGCTGGCGGGGTTTCGGCAGCGAGTCGCGGCCAACCCGGGCGACCTCGATGCGCGCGTGTGGATTGGCTGGCTGCACGAGCGGATGGGCAGGCCCGATCTTGCCGAACCGGTCTATCGCGCCGTCGTGCTGGAGGCCCCGGCGCACGTCGACGCGGCACTCCGGCTGGCCGCCCTTCTGACGAAACAGGGACATACTCGCGAGGTCGTCCCCATTTTGGAACGTGCGAAGAGTGCCGAGCCCAGGAATCCGGAATTGCTGACGGCGCTCGGCAACGCACACCTTCGAGTGTCGAACACCGAGCTGGGGCGCGCCTATCTCGAAATGGCGGCCGCCCTTTCACCCACACCCGAGAGCGTCAAGACGCCTAAGCGCAGCGGGCCATCGCGCTAGCTAGGGGCGCGCGTACAAATCGATCACGCGTTCGATCGCGCGGCGACACACGGGACAGAATCCGACCGGATCGCGCGTGAACATGATGCAGTCGGCAGAAGGCCGGTACAACCCCTTCGCCTCGTAGGCCGAGCCCTCAAAGGCCCCGACCTGCCCTGAGTATTTCGTCCCGCCCAGCAGCTTCGTCGACCAGCGTTCTTCTTCGCGAAACAGCTTGTCGATCTCCGACTGCGGCGCGCCCGATGCCAGCAGCTTTCGCCGTTGCGCTTGCGACGCGCGGCTCTGTTTCTCGTATGACTCCTTGTCCCACGGCGTCGGCAGCGGCGTGTCCTTCTCCACGAGGTCGCGCCATTTGAGTCGCGACGGATCGTGCATCGCGGTCGCGTTCGGCTCCCACGGCTCGACGTGCTCGGCCGCGCCGGTTTCGTACGCCACGTCTGACGTGTAGTACTCGTCGGCCAGCCCGGCGAAGTGATGACCGAACTCGTGCACGAACACGTACTCCGCGTAGGCGTGATCGACTGACGAGGTCGCCTGGAAGTTGAAGATGCCTCCACCGCCGTACTGTTCCTCGTTGACCAGCACCTCGACGAACTCGTACGGCGCCGCCGAGGCGAGGTTGCGCAGCGCGCGATCGTCGTAGGTCAGCACGTAGCGTTCGCTGTCGAAGATGTTGAACTCCACCGACATCGGTGTCCGGCGGAACGAGTTGGCCCGCGCCCTGTTCACGCCTGGTCGTGCCGAGGGGAGATCGAGCGCGCGCACGTTGAAGTCCGCGCGTCGTGACTTGAACGGCTCGTACTCGAACAGCTTGCCGACGAGACGCTGGACGTCGCGATGAAACTTGTCGATCTGGTTCGCAGCGTATCCCTCGCTGATGACGAGCAGATCGACCTTGGCAGACGCCGGGCCGTTCTCGAAGACCGTCCACAGCGTTCCGGCAGCCGGCAGATCGGCGGGGTTCACGAAGCGCGATTCGGGATCGATGGTTGTCGACCAGATCTCGCGAAACGCGTTCTCCGCGTCGCGTTTCTTCAGCGCGATCTGGACGGGACTCTTCGGCCATGGAAAGCGCAGCGACTCGGGAAACGTGCGATGCAGCGTCTTGTACTCGGCGGTTGTTTCCCACTCGCCATAGATCGACGCGAACCCACGCGAGTAGATCACTGTGTTCGTCGTGCGGTCGATCACCTCGAACAAGTACTTGCCGAGGTTGGTGTCATCTACAAGCCGCGTGCGGCTGCCCGGCCATGATCCGTCAGAGACGACCCGCTCGAGCGCAACGATCTCCTGGCCGATGCCGCCGGAGTGGAAGTAGTCCACGCGCATGGTCTTGTCCGAGAAGTACCGATCGAAGCCGGATGCAGGCTGCTGTGCGCCGCTGGGCAACACGACACAGACCGCAATGATCGCGGCGACACCGCTCGTTCGGATGACTTTGATCATTCGCGGCGAGTCTATCTCGGAAAAGGCGCCAGCTTCTGCGTCGCGTTGGCTGGCGTCGGCGACCGTGCCACGTTCATCACCATGGCGAGGAACGTGTAATACCCCTCGAGGCCCGCGGCCTCGACGACGCCCGCTTCGCCGAACTTCGCCAGCGCCCGCGCGTATGTCCCGTCGCTGACGCCCTTGTTCTGCAGAAGCTCCATGCAGAAGTCGTGCAGGATCGCCTCGTCCTCCGCCATGTGGTCGGGGCGGCGTCCATCAGCGATGGCGGCGATGACATCGGCGCTCAGCCCAGCCTTCACGGCCAGCGTGTGGTGAGCGTTGAATTCATAGCTGTTCGTCAGGTGCCGCGCGGCAATCAGAATCGCCATCTCCGTGAGCTTCGGGCTGAGCGCGCTGTTCTGCTGGTTGTGCAGACGGAGCTGCAACGACGGGACCACGAGATCGGGCACACGAAGCAGGACCGTCCAGGGCGGCCCAGTCAGTTCGGTGCTGCGCAGGGCCTTGTAGTCAGCGACCGCCTTCTTCTGGGCGTCGGTCATCTTCTCCGCCGGAATGGGTGGCATTCGGTCCTGGCCCCGCGCCTGTCCAGCTGAGACGAGAATGAGCACCAGCAGGATGAGGGATGTCTTCATGAATCCTCCTGTGCGCAGCTGCGTGGGATGCGAAGCCGCGCGAGTATACGAGAGCAGTCAGAGCCTCTAAGTGCCGTCCACGTGCTGTGAGAAGCGCTAGATGCCGGCGTACCAGGAATAGCCTGCCTCTGGCGCGCCGCCACCAAGTCCCTTCCCGACGCCGTTGACGGTGTCGGTCACAGTGATGCGCGAGAGATACTTGAGGTTCTTGTATCCAAGCTGGCGCGGCAGCTTCAGGCGCGCAGGAGCACCATGCTCGAGAGGCAGCTCCTGACCGTTCATGCCGTACGCGATCAACGTTTGCGGATGCAACGCGTCGGCCATGTCGATGCTCTCGAACCAGTCGTCGTAGCAGAAGAAGAACACGTACCGCGCGTGCGGCATGACGCCGACGCTTTCGAGCACCGACGAGAGCGGCGCGCCTTTCCATTCAGCGATGAACGACCAGCCCTCCTCACATGCCTGCATCGTGATGTGACTGCGGCTCGGCATGCTCTTGAGGTCGGCGAGCGAGAGCGACGCCGGTCGCGAGACCAGGCCGTCGATCGGCAACCGCCATTCCGCGAACGCGCCGTCGAGATGACGCAGATAGCTCTCTGTGGTGGGCGGATCGCCATTCACCGGCGCGACAGGTGAGATCTGGCGGCGGTTGAACTCTCGCGCCAGCGAGTGGCCAGAAGTCAGCACGCGCTGCGCGGCATATGTCAGCGTCTCGCCAACGCCGTAGAGGCCCTGATAGTCCGGCGGGATGAGCCCGTATCGATTGGCAATGCGAGCCGCTGCGCCGACCCCCGATATTCCCGCTGCGGCGGTGACGGCCGTCGCGATCATCTTGCGGCGTGTCATGCGCGTGCTCATACCCGCTCCTGCGCGGTCTCGTGGCCGCCTGTGATCATGGCCATCACTCGCGTCGCGAATCCCGCCACGATCACCATCGTCACATGGCCGATCACGAAGAGCGTGACGGCGCTCGCGGCAAAGAAGTGAATCGTCCGCGCCGATTGATGGCCGCCAGACATGGTGGCGAGCCATGGCATCACTGATGTGACGGCTGGTGACATGGCCAGCCCGGTGAGGACGATCAGTGGGAGCAGCGCGAATATGACGACGAGATAGGTCAGGCGCTGAAGAGGTTCGTAGTGCGAGGCGGCCTCAGCGCCTGGCAGCAGATGCCTGCGGAAGTGACCCGTGAGGAAGCCGGAGACAACGTAGACCACGCCCGTCAACACGATGGTCCACGCAGAGAGGAAGTGCAGATACCGTCCCCATCCCGAGTGGCCGAGCGTCAACGTGAGCGGAAGGTCGATGAGCGAGGAGGTCTCCATGGACCCGGTCTCGCCCCAGTACAGCCGCGGATGCGCGATGAGGATCGCCACGCCGCTGACCAGCAGGCCAGCGACGCTCATCGCGGTGATCCAGTGCGTGATGCGGACCAGAAGACCGTGCCGCATAGTTGAGAGGAATCAGTTCAACGCGAACACGAACATGTAGCTCGAGTTCTCCAGCTTGTCCCAGTTCACCGGGTGCAGATGCCGGCCACCGGCCTGCACGGCGAGAAACTGCTTCGGTCCGATCGCATACGTCACGGGTGCGCCCTTGAGCGGCGTGCCGACGTTGAAGCGCCACAGCTCTTCGAGCGTCTCGTCGTTGTATGCCACGACCCAGCCGTCTTGCAGCGCGGTGAACACCACACCGCCGGCCGTGGCCAGCGCGCCGGATCGAATCTCGATTTCGGTGATGGCCTTGGCCAGCACCTTGTGATTCACCGCATCGAATGCGGTCAGCGAGCCGTAGTACAAGTCGCTGCTGTACTGCCGCTGCTGGGAGTTCTTGGTGTCCATGCCGCCTTCTTTCGACAACACGGCGACAGCGGCGCCGTTTTGCGAGAAGCAGCCCTCGGTGCCCACGCCATACGCAATCTTCTTCACCGGGTTATAGGCCATCGGCTGGTGCGCGACGCCGCCGTGCCAGGTCGGGCAGGTGCGCTTCTTCGGATCGCCGCGCAGCGCGCGCGCCTCTGGGTTGTAGACCTGCACGTCGAGCTTCGGGTTGTAGTCGACCGGTTTGCCGGTTTCCGGATCGATGCCCTTAGTCCAGTTGAGATCGTTGACGTACTTCTCGGCCGCGATGAACCGTCCGTTGGTGCGGTCCACCGTGTAGAAGAATCCGTTGCGCGCGTAGTGGCCCACGACCTTCCGCGCCCGTCCATTGAGCGTCGTGTCGTACAGCATGAACACGCCGGCCTCGTCGTAGTCCCACGAGTCGCTCGGCGTGTACTGGAAGTACCACGCCATCTTGCCGGTGGCCACGTTCAGCGCGACGACGGAGTTGGTGTAGAGATTGTCGCCGGGACGGAACTGCGGATCGTAGATGGGGACGGGATTGCCGGTGCCGAAGATGTAGAGGTTCTGTGCCGCATCGTACGAGCCGGTCTGCCAGACGCCGCCGCCGCCGGTCTTCCACGCGTTGTGATCGTCCTTCCACGTCTCGCTGCCGGGCTCGCCTGGCTTGGGCACCGTGTACCAGCGCCACAACTCGTTGCCGGTGTTGACGTCGAGCGCGGCCACCCAGCCGCGCGTGCCGGCGTCGCCGGCGCCGTTCTGGATCAGCACCTTGCCGTCGGCGACGAGCGGTGCGGCCGAGAGCCGCTCCTGGCCACCGAACTCGTTCTTGGTGGCGATCTTCTTGTCCCAGATGATCTCGCCGTTCTCGCGGTTGATGGCGATGACGCGGCCGTCGGGGAGGTTGGCCAGCACCTTGTCTTCCCACAGCGCGATGCCGCGCGTCCGTGGGGCGTTGCCTTCATGCGGCACGCCGGGGTCTGCGACCCACGCGAACTTGCCACGATTCGGGTCGCGCGCGTCGATCTTGTAGATCGTGCCCCAGCCGTCGCTCGTGTACATGAAGCCGTTGTCGATGAGCGGGTTCATCTCGTTCTCGGGACCGTTCTGCCCGACGTCCTGCATCCCGCCGAGCGCCATCGCCCACACCATGCGCAGGTTCTTGACGTTGTCGCGGTTGATCTGCGTGAGCCTCGAGTAGCGCAGCGAGCCGTAGTCGCCGTTCATCAGCAGCCAGTTCTGCGGCTCCTTGTCGGAGTTGATCAGTCGGTCCTTGTTGACCGTGAGTGAGTACTGCCCGGAGAGCGTGACGACAGACACAATGAGGGCGAACGTGCAGGCAACAAGGCCTCGGAGCGTCGAACGATGGCGCATGGTTATCTCCCTTGTGAGCGGGCGGCCGCTGATCGGGGTGTCGGCGACAGCAGAGATTCTACGCAGGAACGCGTTGCGAGCTGCTTTCCATCCGGAGATACTCGGGGCGACTCGTACAGTCCTGGGGGCAGTCGCAGGCGCCTCACGACTCCGGAACGATCGACCAGCGCAAGCACGCGTTCGCCCATTGTCTCGGCCGCGACGTACACCATCGACCCGGTAGCAGAAACAGCGAACTGCGCATCAGCGCCAGCGTTGCTTGCCCTCCGCACGCCTTCGATGAGTGGGACGGGACTACCCACTTTGAGAGTGCGGACATCAAAGGAAGCGGCCAGAACCGTTGTTCCGAGGGCATACACAACGTGGCCAGTAGGAACATACCTCGCATCGCCGCCGCCAGCGATCACAACACTGCGCTCACCTGACTTCAAGGATTGAACGACGATCTGAGCGGCGTCCCAGGTGCGCGCCGAGCTGCTGGCGCGATCGGATAAACCGAACAGGAGCGCATCGCCGCCGGGCAGGATCTGTGGCCGATGGGCCGTTTGATTCTTTTCAAGCGTAATCACAGTCTCCGGGGCGCCACCATCCGCAGGCACCCGCAGGATACCCGCCACCGCGCCCCAGTAAATGGCTCCGTCCGCGTTCCAGACCGGGCCGAATCCCTCGGGGTCGCGAAAGTCGCAGATGTTCACTGCGGCTCCGCCGGTGGTCGCAATCTTCTTCAGCTTCTGTTCGGACCGGGAGTAGTAGCCGACCCATCGGCCATCTGGGGAAAAGAATGGGTTGCCGGCGTCCTGTGCAGTCCCCGGAATTGGTTTGGGTTCCAACTCGTCGATCGCTCGGAGGTAAAGCTGTCCGTTTGCTGCGTACACGATGGTGGAACCGTCCGGGGAAATGGCAATCGCGCTCCTGGTATTACTCCTGAGTTGTTGGCCATCCGGAAGCGCGAAGGCGAAGCGGGAGACGGTCGCCGGTGTTGATGGCGACGGCTCGAAGCTCCAGGCAAGGAAGCCGACGATCAGGGCCACGAGAGTCGATGAAACGACAACTGCAGGCATGGACCTTCGCCATGATCCCCGGAGGTCGACAGTCGTTTCTTCCCCTTCTTCGTCCGCGTCGCCCTCCGGAGGTCGCATCAGGAAGAGAGCAGTGGAGACCTCGCCCATGCGCCGCCGACGGTCCTTCTCCAATGAGCCACGGAGGACCTGACGGATCGCGCGAGGTACGTCCGATGACAACTTCGTCCAGTCAGGTTCTCCCTTCAGCACGCTGGCCATCGTGTCACTCACGTCGTCGCCCTCGAACGCGCGCTTGCCGGTCAACATCTCGAACAGGACACAGCCGAACGCCCAGACATCCGATCGCCTGTCCGCCTCTCGGCCCTTCGCTTGCTCAGGGCTCATGTATGCCGCAGTGCCGAGGAGGACTCCCACGCCCGTCACCAGCGCGGGAGAGGTGATGGTCGGTGACAGTGTGGGCGATATGTCAGCCGCGATGTCTTGGGGCGCGGCCAGCTTGGCCAGCCCGAAGTCGAGCACCTTCACGATGCCGTCCGGTGTGATCTTGATGTTGGCGGGCTAGCATCGGCGTAGGTAAAGGCGTGTGGGGTTGCGGCAAGAACAGGCTTTCAAGAAGGGTCCTACTCAGAGTCAGGCACGGCAGCCCCGTACTTGAAGGCCGCGCCACGGACGTATTGTTCTGAAAGATCACGAACGAGCGCGGACCATTAAAGGTTGTCTCAGCAACACGCTTATAGTGTTCACGCACGTACGCCCCCACAATCGCATAGGTCCCGTCGAGCGCTGGCATCACGCTCTCTTCAACGACCACGAAGGGCGCGGTCTGATGACGCAGGCGTTCAACCGTCTGTCGCTGATCTGCGGGGCTCGAGAAATACCCTGCGTGAAAGAAGAGCATCCCTCCTCCAAACAAGCGTCTGGCGTGGAAGAAGACTTCCGGATGGTATCCGAAGACGAGAAAGCGATCGTCCGGTGCCGTGCAGGATCGCATCCATCGCGCCAATCCGCGCACATCGGTGGTTCCCTCTCGTTCCCATGCGTCGAGTGGGTCCGCCTGCAGTAATGCGACCGGCCCCGTAAGCGACGCCGGCAGCCTGACGATCGCCCGCACTACGCGACGTGCAGACTGCCATTCGGACAACTGCTGGACGCTGAGAATCGTGATCGTCGCCACAGCCAGCACGGCCGTTGCCGCGATCCATCGCCAGCGTTGTTGACGCTCGCCTGAAGATTCGAACAGTGTCGCCAGCAGCCACGCCGTGAGCACAAACGACGGTGCCGCCACATCCGGCAGACGAGAGTCGAGATTCCCTCGAATGAGGAAGAGCATCAGCGCTGCGCACAGCATCGCGAGCGCGACCACGTGATCGGCGAGTGAGGAGGCCACTCGCCCACTCAGGCGCGCGCCTATGGCGACGAGCGGTGAGAAGAGAAACAGATAATAGAGCCAGTTCTCTGCATCGTATCGGAGCCACGCTGGGTCAGCCGAGCTCGGACCTACGAATGGCCGCCACGTGACGCGAGCCGCCGAGACGAGTCCTTCACCACCTTCCTCTGCGACGGTGGCGAGTGCACCAACCTGCGCGAGATACACGAAGTAGGGCGCGGCCACCATTGCCGCCGTGATCCCGACGATGGCGACAGCGCGAAGAGGATGAGCGGCGTCACGCGACCGCCGGGACAGCAGCGCCGTAATAGTAACGATAGCCAGATAGACTCCGAGATCATGCCGAAAGAGAAACCCGACGGCGCCCCAGGCTCCGAGACAGGCGGCACGTGGAGCCGAAGGGGCGTCCAGGTATCGGACGATCAACCAGAGCGCGACCGTGCAGACTAGAACCTTGGGATAGTTGTACAAACGAGGCTCAATAGCCAACGTGCATCCGGCAGCCCAGTAGCTCCAGAGCGTCGATCCCGTGAACCGACGCGTCAGCCAATACACCAGCATGACGCCGACCGCAATCGCCCCCATTGTCAGCATCGCTTCTCCGAACAGCGTGTCGTGAGACAGGGAGAGCGCGACGGCGGATACGCCGATGGTGAGGGGACGTCCGGGATCGAAGAAGTCGCGCACGGGATACTCACCGTGGAGGACCTGCCGCGCCTTGGAAAGGTGATCGAAGTGGTCGTTGCCAAATGACGGCGCTGTCAGTTGGTAGAAGAACGCGATCCCGGTGATCGCGATCATGGACAGGACATGCACGCGGCGATTGGTCATCCGCCTTGTCGGAGCCGCCAGCGGAGCCGCTCTCGGTGAGCCCGCAGCATGGATATTCCACGCAGCAGGTACATAGTCAGATCAATAAGGTCAAGGGACGGACCGAGCCATCGGCGAGATCAGCTGCGATATCGGCTATGATCCGGCCGCGTCGTTCTCCGTGCATCCGCTCGACGCAGGGCGAAGCCCGAAGCCCTCGACCCGACTCAACGCACTGATTCTTACCGTTTCCGGTGGTGTTGGAGGACGCAGGGTGTCACTCGTGAGCAGAGTATTGCGGCTCAGTCCGCGACGCCTCCTCCGCACACTCGACGAGGTCGAGGATCTGCGCGATCGGGTCCGTGGGCTGGATACTCGCGTACGACAGCTCGTCGCTGCCCACGAGAGCACCGAGAAGACGGTGGAGCGGCTGCGCACGGCGCTGGCCGCCTTCGATTCCGATCGTATCCGCGCTCATGTCGCCGCCGCTGTCGCCGCCGCTCCGCTCGACTCTGAGCCGTTCCCCCATATCGTCATCGACAAACTCTTGCCGGACGACGCGTACGATCAGCTCGTCAAGGCGATTCCGCCGCGAGTCTTCTTCGAGCATCTCGATCGGAATCATCAGGAAGTGATGGTTCCTTCTGTCCTGGCGCCGCTCGTTTCCAGAGAAATCTGGGCGGCGTTCTACGGACACGTGGTGACCGAAGCGCTCGTTCCCGGTCTGATCGACAAGTTCCGCGCGCCGCTCGATCAGCTCGTGCGCCGATACTGGCCCTCTCGCCAGTCGCTTGCCGACGCCAACATTGGGCTCGAGCTTCTGATGTCGCGAATCCTGCTGAGGCGACCGGGTTACTTGATCAAGCCGCACCGGGATCCCCGTTGGGCGTTTGCGACTTGTCTTGTCTACCTGCCGCCGCGAAAGGCCCTGCAGTTTTTTGGAACGGAGCTGTGCTCGGTGCGTCGCGAGCCCGAGCACCGTTCGCACGGCGCCCTTTGGATGGACGATGCTGATGTCGACGTCGTGAAGACGGTGACAGGTCGTCCCAACACTGCCTTGGCGTTCGTGAACGGGAGCGGCGCCCACCGGGCGTCGATTCCAGACGCCGCCGCGTCCGACACCGAGCGCTATCTCTACCAGCTTCAACTCGGTCCTTCGGTATCGAACCAGCGGCGGCTTCTAGCGTCCATGCCGGCGGACGAAGCCGCCGGCTGGACAAGATAGGACCGCTGTCATTGTCGTTCTTGAGTGGGCCGTGCTTTTGCGGGGATGAGAATCTGAAGTGAGCTTTGATCCCGGCCGAATTCGACCTTCCCTGCAGGAAATTCATTCTTCTGCAGAATGAACGCGACGAGATCGATGTAGGTCTGGGCCGGCAAGCTGCCCGGGCGCTCTGGCGGCATCAGCTTCTGGATGCGTGCTGACAGTTCACCGACCTTCATGTCGCCCCAGAGAAACAGGAAGCTCTCGCCGACGAGGCTGGGCGCCGTGCTGTCGCCGCGCAGATCTTCCCGATGGCATCCAATACACGATTGCTGGTACGACGCGCGGCCGCGTTCGGCCTGCGCGTCGGTGTAGATGCCATCCCAGACAGTCCGCGTCTGCGCCGCGGCGAGCCATGCGCAGCACGACACAACGTAAATCATTGTGGATTTGACGATCTGTGATTGTTGATTCGTTGAAGATTGTCGAGTGTTGATTGATGAGTGACGCATCGGTTCCAGAACCAATCACGAATCAACGATCTTCAATCACCAACGATTCAACAATCAACAATCATCGAATCGACAATGCTGCCAAGGTCACTGCGTCGATCGCGTGCCCGTTGCCGCGCCGCCAGGCAGCGCGAAGACGAGGATCGAGTTGCCGCTGTTGGGGCGACGGATCTCGGGCGCGAGCTCCGGCGCGAGAAGAGTCGACCAGCTTCCGCCGCCAATGCCCGCAGGCACAGCCACGTACTGTTTGCCCTTCGCCAGGTAGCTGACGGGGAAGCCCTGCGCGGATGTCGGCAGTCGTGTCTGCCACAGGATCCTTCCGCTGGCGGCGTCGTAGGCGTACACGTGACGGTCCCAGTCGCCGGCGAACACCACGCCGCCCGCAGTCGTCAGCGCTGCGGTGTTGATTGGTGAGGCCGTGCGATGACGCCAGATCGTCTTTCCCGTTCTGATGTCTACCGCCTGGAACTCACCGAGATTTCCGTCGGACATCGGATGCTTGTAGTCGCGCCGGCGGACAGGGCCCGTGCCGCCGCCGCCCGCACGTTTCTCAGTCGGGCCGAACGTGGCTTTCTCGCAGCTGAGGCTGAGGGGGAGATACATGGCATTCGTCTGCGGACTGAACGCCATCGCACGCCAGCTCTTGAATCCCGCGGTGCTCGGACACCAGTCGACTTCCTTGCCGATCTCCGGAACCTTGCCGGGCCGATATGTGACCTTGCCGGTGTTCGGGTCCACGTCGACAAGCGTCTGATAGCCGAGATCGGTGGCATGGATGAACGCACCCGTCTCCCGATCGAGCTGCCAGAGGATGCCGAGCTTGCCCATCTTGAAGAGCGACTTGCGCCCGCCGACGTCAACGAGCACGTTCTCGAACACCTCGTCCATGTCGTGGGATTCGCCCGGAAGATGCTGGTAGTACCACTTCATCTTGCCCGTGTCGGGATCCAGCGCGAGCGTCGAGTTGGTATAGAGCGCTGCGCCGTCGGTGCCGCGGACGGCGCGCGCCCACGGCTTGGCTTGCGCGGTGCCCCAGTAGACGAGATTCGTCGCCGCATCGTAGCTGCCGGTGACCCATGCATCGCTGCCAGCGCGGAACGTGAGCGGCAGATCTCCCCAGCTGTCGCCGCCGGGTTCACCCGGCCTCGCAACCGTGGACGTTCGCCACAACTCTTTTCCGGTCGCCGCGTCATGCCCGCTGATGAAGCACACATCGTCTTTGTAGCGGCTGCAGCCGGTGATTCCAGCGATGACCTTGCCGTGCGCGACGATCGGGCCAGCGGTGTATTCGTATCCGAGTTTGTCGTCGGCGGTCTTGACGTCCCAGACGATCGTGCCCGTGCGCGCGTCCAACGCGACGATGTGCGCATCGTTCGTCGTGCCGAAGATCTTGTCGTCGAAGATGGCGAGCGTCTTCTGGATGCCGCGTCCGAGGTCGTTTCCTCCGCTGGCAGGACGTTGCCCGAGGCGTGGAATGTCGGTCTGTTCTCCGCCGCCGCGTCCTGCTGGAGCAGCCGGTGCTGCCGTACCTGGACGGTATTCCCAGATCAGATCGCCTGTTGCCGCATCGAGCGCCTGGATGACGCCGCGCGGGTTCGGCAGGTACATGACGCCGTCGTAGACGAGCGGTGCCGCCTCTTGCGCGCCGGTGTCGTCCATCGACCACGACCAGGCGAGTTGCAGCTGCTGCACGTTCTGCTTGTTGATCTGATCGAGCGGGCTGTATCCCCAGGCGCTGTCAGTGCGGCGCCAGTTCAGCCAGTCACCGGGCGCCGGGTTGCGCAGCATGGCTTCGGTCACAGCGCGGAAGTCTTTGCCTTGTGCCGTCAGGAGGAGAGTGCTTCCAAGCAGGGCTGCCGAGATCGCCAATCCGAGTCTCGTCGTCATATGCTCCTCCGTTGAACACGTCACACAGAGGCACCGAGAAAACAGTTGGATTCCTCTGTGTCTTTGTGCCTCGGTGTGTCGGATTCGTTTGCGATGCGCCGCGATCATGCGCTTCGGGTGCACGAAGGTCAATGGAAACGAGGCGCCGGTGGTATAAGGATGCTCGTGCGGCGTCATTCCTCGGCCGTATTCGCACTGATCTTCGCAACCCTCGGGCTGTGGGCGGTTGACATCACCGGCCAGGGCAAGCCGTCGTACGCGCCACCTCGAACTCCGTGGGGCGATCCCGATCTCCAGGGGACCTACACGAACAAGTACGAACAGAGCACCCCGCTCGAACGTCCCGCGGAGTTTGCCGGACGACGAGTCGAGGACGTGTCTGGTGCGGAGCTGGCGGAGGTCCTCGCGACTCGAAACAAGCAGGTGACCGAGCGCGCGGCTGGTGTGGGCCCGCTCCAGTTTCGCGATCCGCTCGAGGTGACGAAGGGCAGTCGCGCGTGGTTGATCGTCGATCCGCCCGATGGACGGATTCCATCGCTGACTGCGGCCGCGCAGACACGCATCGGGCCGACGGATCCGTTTCAGGACACGGGCATCCAGGGCATCGTCAATGCGAGGACCCGGGAACCGAGCAGCTTCGACGCCAATTCATCCTTCACGAGCATCGACGACCTGGATCTGTGGGAGCGATGCATCACACGCGGTGTGCCGGGCGCGATGATGCCGCACATTCTCGGCAACTCGTACGAGATCGTGCAGTCGCCGGGCTTCGTCGCGATCCGCTACGAGCTGGTTCACGACGTCCGCGTCATCCCACTGGATGGCCGGGCACACACCACGAAGACAATCGAGTTCGAGATGGGCGATGCACGTGGTCATTGGGACGGCAACGCGCTTGTCGTCGAGTCCACCAACTACAAAGATCGCAGCACGTACCGCAACGCGAACGCCGCGACGCTGCGTCTGATCGAGCGCTTCACGCGGACGTCGGCGGATCGGATCGAGTGGTCGGTGACGGTCAACGATCCGGCGACGTGGACGAAGCCGTGGACGTTCTCGATGCCGCTCGACCAGGACGGACGCCGAGCCCGTGCTGGAGTTCGCGTGTCACGAGGGCAACTACGCGGTGCCGCACATCCTGAGCGGCGCCAGGGCCGCAGAGCGTGAACCGCGGTAGGCGACGTTGCGATGACTCATGTATCCTCCGCGTGAGATGGGGCTACAGTCGGTCGCGAGCGGGCCTACGAAACAGTCAGCCAGACCTAAGTTGTGCCGTGGGCGGTGACAAGCGTGAGCAGCGATCGAGTCGACTTCTTCATCAGCCGTGCCGGTGCTGACAAGGCAATCGCGCAGGCGGTCGGGTCGATACTTCAGTCTGCAGGCTATCAAGTCATCCTCCAGGACTGGGATTTCGGCCACGCCAATTTCGTCGCCAAGATGGACGACGCGCTCGTCCGAAGTCAGCGCATCATCACACTGCTATCGCACGCCTACCTTTCGAGTCCGTTCTGCGGCCTCGAGTGGCAGACGGTCTTCGCACAAGATCCGCGAAACTTTGGGCATCGTCTGGTGCTGCTGCGCGTCGATCAGTGCCAACCGAGCGGCATCCTGAGCACGCTGGCGTACACCGATCTCGTCCCTTTGCTGCCCACTCCTGAGGTCCTGCGCGATGTTCTACTCGCGCGTGTGAAACCAGGGCGCATCCCCACTTCGCCTGATGCCGCCGCGGAGTTCCAGCGCGACTCTCGGCCCATTCTGCATCCCGAGATCGCGGCCACCGCAAACTTCACCGGTCGCGGCCCAGAACTTGATCAGATTCAAGAAGCGCTCGATACCGGCGCGACCACGGTCGTCGTGCATGGCCTCGGTGGCGTTGGAAAGTCCGCCGTCGCACGCGAGTGTGGCTGGCGTCGGCGAGACAGACATGCGGGAGTGTGGATCCTGAATAGTGCGAGCGCGGAATCACTCCAGGCGAGCCTGATCGAGTTGGGACGGCAGTTCATCGCTGGGCTCGATCACGTGCAGGATCGACCGGAAGCGGCGCGCGTCACACTCGATCGAGTGCTGCCAAACTTCGAACGATCCTGGCTGCTGATCTACGACAATCTCGAGAGCGAGTCGTTGCTGCGTCAGTGGACACCAAAGGACAAGGCGCAGGTGCTCGCCACATCTCGGGTCCAGACGTTCAGCGCCGCGGTGCGTAAAGTGTCCCTGGAGAGTCTTCCTCGCACGGACTCGGTTGGTTACCTGCGGCAAGAGTCGGGGCGGGACGACCTCGAGGACGCCGAACTCGACGGAATCGCTGACGATGTCGGCGATTTGCCGCTGGCGCTCGCGCATGCCGGAGCCTATCTGCGCGAGAACACTGCTGTAGGCGCTGGCAGCTATCGCGTCCACCTCGCGCAGCACCTGAGCCGCGTGCCGCCGGGGTTCGAGGGGCAGCCGACGGTGTTTGCCACCTATCAGGCGGCTATAGATGCGGTCGACAAGCGTCAGCCTGGTGCGGCCATGCTGATGCGGATCGCGGCGTGGCTGGCTCCAGATGCGATTCCACGCGAGATATTTGCCCAGGATGCCGCTCGCTACCATGAGCCGGTGGCCACCCTGGCCGCAGACGACGTTCGCCTGGACGAGACTTTGAGCGCGCTTCACCGCTCGTCGTTGATTCGGTACACCACCAGGACCTCGAGCTTCAGCGTCCATCGTCTGGTCCAGAGTAGCGCACGCAATCTTGACGACCGACTGGAGCTTTACACGGCGCTTCGTGTGCTGAGCGTGATGTTTCCGCGTGTCGGGTACCGTACGTGGGCGCAGTGCGACCGGATCGTTCTGCATGCCATTACGGTCCTTCGTGCGATCGGCCCTGAAGCAAGTGACGACGCCGTGACCCCGATCATGTGTGCGCGACTCTGTAGCGGTGCGGCCGCTTACCTGTGCCAACGCGGGGAATTTGCCGCTGCCGAGTCGCTGTTTCGTTCGGCCCTGTCACTCAACCTCAACGCACAGCTCCGGGGCCCGGCCCATCCGGAAGCAGTAGCGAATCTCCGCGGCCTCGCTGGCCTGCTGAAGGACACCAATCGGCTCGCAGATGCCGAATCGCTTTTTCGACTCGCGCTTGAAATCGATGAAGCGCGCCCTGGGGATCACGGAGGGGTTTCTGATGACCTCATCGGACTCGCCGAGGTGCTGGCAGCCACC
Source organism: uncultured Acidobacteriota bacterium (assembly GCA_963772955.1). Taxonomy (GTDB): domain Bacteria; phylum Acidobacteriota; class Vicinamibacteria; order Vicinamibacterales; family UBA2999; genus Gp6-AA40. The sequence continues at coordinate 182,481 of CAVYZF010000008.1, forward strand.
GATCGCAAGAGCGAGGCCGAGCAGTTGTGTCGACGCGCGCTCGCCATCTTGGAATCGTCGGTCGACGCCGAGGATTCCAATCTGGCAGGCGTCCTGAACAACCTCGCGCACCTTTTGCACAGCATGGATCGTGCGTCCGAAGCGGAGCCGCTGTATCGGCGGGCGCTCGCCATCCTGGAGAAATCGTTCGATCCCAACGAGCCGCAGCTCGCGACTGCACTGAATAATCTTGCGCGTGCACTGCAGGCCAGCAATCGGTTGAGCGAGGCCGAGCCCTTGTTCCGGCGGGCCACCGTCATCCTGATCAGATCCGTGGCGGCGACTGGGAATGAGCACCCTTATCTAAGAATCGTGGTTAGAAATTTTCTCAGGGCCTGCGAGGCGGCCGGGCTTCATGGAGATGAGTTGCTCGAACAACTCTCGAGCACCGCAGTGGAAGCGGGGCTCGACAAAGAGCAAATTATTGAGCTGCTCGAATGGTGGCAGGATGGCCAGGCGGGGACCGCTGACCATACGCGCGCCGCCGAGCGTGCATCGCCATCGACCAAACAGCGATAGAGGCGGGGTGATCCGAGCTAGCGTCCTCCTGTTGATGCGAACTCGTAGCTCGGGATCGTAGGTCGTCGATCCCCACGTCATGCCGTCCCTTCAAGCATCGCCTCGACACTGGGCCACGACCTGGCTTCGGGCGTTCCGGGCTCGGGATGCGTGTACCACCGCTACTGCAGGACGCCGGTCTCCACGTCCTGCGACTCAAGGGCAACTACGCGGTGCCGCACATCCTGAGCGGCGCGCGTGCGGCGGAAGCGAAGCAGCACTGAAGTCCTTGGGCCTTCGTTCTTGGTCCTTTGTCTGTCCGGTGGTTCTCCGTCCGTCCGTGTAGTCCAACGTCCGTGGTCCCCCTGGCGATTTGACGCGTAGGCGGTACGACCGCATGTAGGTCGAACGCGGAGCCAAGGACTATTCAAGGACGAAATATCTCCGGCAGCGATCGCAGGAACTCGCGTACGGATGCGATCTGGCTGTTTTCGGAGATGAACTCGAAGTCGGTCGCGCTGACGGCGTGCGTGTCTGAACTCCGCGTTGCCATCACTCCGGCATGCAGCACGGGGAACTCATTCAGCAGTCCAACGAGCGCAGCCCACGCTGGCATGTCGAGCATCGTGATGACGTCCAGGGCTTCTGCAGCGCGCCACGGTGCTCCAGCACGCCATTGTTTTGTGAGCCCCTTCCGCAATTCGTTGAGACCACTCTGAATGTCGGCGTCCTCGAAACGGAGTGTGGCGAGGACATTGAGCAGCTGCTCTGCCACGTCCATGACGACGTTGTCGTGGAGGATCGTCCATCCGACTTGAAACACCGTGACGAGATCATGGTTCAGGAGAAAGTCGTCCTGCGCGGTGCGCCACTGCGGCGGCCAGTTCTCGAGCCCGAGATTGCAGACAGCCGTTGCGGCATCCCACGCTTCCTCCGCAGACAGAGGTCGTGCCTGCACGGAGCATCCTGCCGCGATCGCGTTCGCGAGAAAAGCGAGCTCGTCGTTTCTCTGTGACGAGGCGACGTTGTCGCGCTCGAGAACGAACTGGATTCGCGCCTGGATGTGTTGCAAGCGAGGCGTCTGACTCTCCGCTGCGTTCAGGAGCGCGCGCGGCTGCGGTGCAAAGAGGCCCGCATCGCGCAGCACTTCGACGATGGCCGCGAGCGACGCGGCGTCGTCCTCATTGACGCGCGGCGTATCGGTCCCCCCGGGTGCGTGTCCGGGTGCGTTGTGAGCGTCCGATGCGGCCGAAGGGGCGGTCGTTCTGAGATGTGCGCGAGCGATGGGATCCAATGACGGCGCCGTAGCGCGGTTGAAGCGAAGCCGGCGCGACGCTTCGAGGAACGCGCGAGCCTGAGCCGGCGCCACGAATCCACTCTGGTCCCGCCGCTGTTCGCGATCGAACGCCACGTCGAACATCGCTTGATCTCCCGCGCCGAGCAGGTCATCCAGGCCGTCGATCTCTGGCGTCGAGTTCGAGAGCGCCCGGCATCCAGTCATCACGTGCTCGAAGCAGTGGTGATGATCATGGGCGAGCGCCGTGAGGACGGCGACGATCGCTTCCCACGAGTCCGTGCGCCGCGCGACGGCGAGGTAGCCTCCGACTTCGCAGGTGAGTCCATCCGTCCGGCCGACAGCTTCGGCGACTTCGACTCCGTCCGTCGTCGTATAACGCGAGACCGCGGCGCGGTCGAAGACGCGCACGTGCTGTGCGAAGCCCGCGGTCACGATTGCGGCGTCCATCTCCGAAAGCTTTCGTGCCGCGATGTCGGCTCCGGCCTCCGCGAGCACCTCGAGCCACACGCCAAAACGATCGGCGTCGAACCGTTCGTCGTGACCCGGTTTCCCGGCGCGCCACAGATCGAGGTCGAAGACACGTTCGAGCTGTTCCGGCGTTGCCAGCGCGACGAGCTCGCTGCTGTCCTCGAGCCCGCACCGCTGAATCACCCGATGGATCACTTCAGGCTGGAGTCGCGGGACGATGCGGTCGAGGTGTGGCGTGCCCAAAATGCGATCGAGCAGGCCCTGTGGTTCCGCTGGACGAGTGAGATCGAGTCGTTTGGGCATGTCGAATGAACAACGATGCCTCGAAAGGCTGCGGACCGATAGACTGTTTCGGTATTGACGCGGGGCGTAAAATAAGAGTGGGAAGAAGCTTTCGCCCGCCCTATTCGACTTCAGTAAACAGCGCGCCGCTGAATCGTGCCCTTCGTTGCCAGCGCGAAGGTGGTTTCTGGTGTCGTCGTGCCGGCGATTAGCCCCGCCACGTGCTCCCCGACAGCCGGTCCGTGCTTGAACCCGTGACCGGAACCGCCGCCCACGATCCAGACGTTCTCATGCTCCGGGTGACGATCGATGAGGAAGTCCCCGGTGGCGGTGTTCTCGTACTGACAGACACGACTCTCAACCAGCGGAGCGTTTGTCATATCTGGAAGTCGACGGCGCAGCCATGCGCGCGCTGTTTCGACGCTCTCTTCGTCGACGATGCGATCTCCGGTGTCTGGATCGAACGGCGAACCGTGTGCGTCGATCCCGATCTTCAGCCCGCGGCCTTCGAGATCGGGAACGCCGTAGATCCCCGAGACGAAATCGATCCATGCCGGCATGTGTGACGCGGTGAACCGGTCATCTCCGGCGACCGTGCCGAAATACATCACCACCTGCCGCGTGGGCACGATTCGCTGACCGAGGATCTCCGGGAAGACCGCCGGCAACCATGCTCCGCAGGCGAACACGAATGTGTCGCCGGCGAGTGTCGTCCCGTCGGCGAGCTGTAGCGCCGAGACTCGCCCCGGTGTCGATGGCTGCGAGACTCGCCCGCGCGTGAGGCGCACGCCTCGCCGTGTCAGTTCAGACGCCAGCGCCTGGATCGAACGCCGCGCCATGATGACGCCACCATCGGGCTCGAGCATCGCGGTGCCGATGTCGGACGCATCGAGCTGCGGATACCGGGCGCGGAGCGTGGCTCTGTCGAGCAATTCGATCGGGTAGTCACGGCGTTGCAGCGTCGCGCGCGTGTCGGCGGTGTAGGTGTCGCCCTCGGGAGCCAGCCAGAGCACGCCGCACGGATGCCACAGGCTGAGGCCCGAGCCGTTCCGCTCATTGAGGTCACGCCACTGCTGGCGCGATTGCCGGGCGAGCCGCGAGTACCTCTCGTCGACACCGTACCCGTAACGCAGGATCCGCGATTCGTCGCCCGAGCTCGATCGTGAGTTGCCGGGCCCGTAGGCATCGACGAGCGTCACGCGGGCACCAGCGTTGGACAGGTGGTGGGCCGTCCATCCTCCAAACGCCCCCGCCCCGATCACGACGACGTCAGACACGATTCAGCAAAGAGGATCGATACGACACACAGAGGCTCCGAGGCACGGAGGTACAAACGAAGACTCCAAGAGTGCGACTCTAATTCCGCTTACACGTGCACGTCGGCCCTGGAACCTCATGGCGGGGTGGCCCTTCGCTCCCTCCACATCTGCTTCGCTGGCCCTGTCGTTGCTATCAGCGTTTGAGTATCAAAATAGTGGATTCGTGTTTGCGGGTCTTGAAGACGTCGCCGCTTTACCAGTTCGTCCTCAGATTCCTTGCTGATCGTAATGGTTTGAATAGAAGAAACGTCGGGAGTCGAGCCTTTCGACAGCCATACGTGCGCCTCGAGCGAATATCGTCCATCGATGAACCTCAAATCATCCTGAGGATTCTCCGGCCACAGGAACCAGTACACCCGCGAATCCGACGAAAAGGAGTCGATGGATATCGGTTTAACTCGATCTTTGTAGCTGTACTCCCACGACTGGGGTGCAATCGTAGCCTCCCTCATCCAACGCATCAGTCGATGCTCACCACTGAGCGTCGTGATCTCGAGAAAAACTTGGCGCACAGTCGCTCGTCGTGGAGAGATGTTCGTGAATATGAATGGAACGTAGACGGCAGAACCACCATCTCGCGGGTGATAAAAGTGGACCTCCGGGCCGAGGGTAACCTCAATTCGCGCTTTTCTGAAGTGGGTTAACCACAGTGCAAACGCAGCGATCGTTGCAGACATTACGCTGATCGCAATCGCGATGTAGTCCTTCGTTTCCACTGCATCCTCTCGAAGCGCCAGATCAGAGAGGCAACTGGGCGGCCTGTTAAACCCGCTCGATGCCTCAGTGCCTCGGTGTGTCGCTGGAAGGATTCAATTCAAGCCGAGAATCGTCCTCGCCACCTGCGGCGTGGCGACCGTGCGCCCGTACTCGGCGCAGAGATCGGCGACACGTTTCACGAGCTCCGCATTCGATTCAGCCAGGCGGTGCTTGTCCCAGCGGACGTTGTCTTCGAGTCCCGTGCGGCAGTGGCCGCCCATCTCGAGGCACCAGCGATTGACCTCGACCTGATGACGGCCGATGCCGGCCGCGACCCACGTCGCCTCGGGCATCAGCTCGGCGAGCTTCCTGACCTCGAACTCCAGGACGTCGCGTGCCGCCGGCAGCGCGTGCTTCACGCCGAGCACGAACTGCACGTGCAGAGGCGCCTTGATGAGCCCGTCGCGTACGTAGTTCACGGCGTTGTAAAGCATCGCGAGATCGAAGACTTCGATCTCCGGCTTTACATCGTAGCGGAGCATCTTCCCGGCGAGTTCCTGGATCAGTTCGGGGGAGTTCTCGTAAACGCGCGTGGGGAAGTTGCATGAACCCGTCGAGAGCGACGCCATGTCCGGCCGATGGTGCAGCATGCCACCGCGCTCGGACCCGACGCCGGACCGTCCGCCAGTCGAGAACTGCACGATGATGCCGGGGCAGATCTTCCGGACGCGTTCCTGGAACTCGGCGAACTTATCCGGGTTCGACGTGGTGGACCCATCGTCGTTGCGGACGTGGACGTGTACCAGGGCGGCGCCGGCCTCAAAGGCAGCGTGCGTCGACTCGATTTGTTCGCTGACCGTGATCGGGACCGCCGGGTTGTTCTCCTTGCGCGGGACCGATCCCGTGATGGCAGCCGTGATGATGCAGGGCTGACGCCCCTGGCTCTGCATCAGATATGTATACCCGATGTTCCCTATTGTTCTGTGCACCCCTGGTCCGGCGGCGGGCCTTCCATACGCCGCAAATCATCCTTCGGCTTGCAGCCGTCATCTTCCGTCGGTGGTGGTGGAGGTGGAGGTGGCGGCGGCGCCGCGACGCAGTCCCCACACGGATTGGCCGCCCCAATCTGTTTTGTGACCCACGGCGACCACGCACACGTACCCGCGCGCGCCCGACCTCGGTATTTGGTGTTGAAGTGCAGGGGGACGCTCGTTCTGCCCACGACGTTGGACAGAAGGGTGACTGGGATGGTGCGCCCATCCGGCAGATACTCCTCGATCTCGATCTCGACCGGTGAGGGGCTGGATGCGAACACCTCGATCAACAGGTGCGGACCCGAAAGGTCGATGTCGAGTGTGAGGCCCGTGATCTGCGTGTCGCAGATGGCGTTTACCGTTTGCACGGTCGCAGGGCTAGGGCTGGGGCTGGGGCCGGTCAGAACGGTTTCAATTCCGTTCTCACCACAGGCGACGGCCGAGAGGGCAAGCATGATTGCGACACTGAATTTCACAATTCATTGAGGGAGCAACCAGTGCGCCGGTTGAGCAGTCCGCCAGGGAAGAATCTCTTCCAGCGCTCTCTCGTGGCAATCGGCGAAGGCTGCCAGTTCGAGGACTATGTTTCGGCGTGGCGGCGACCCACGGTCTTCGGCAGGCAGACTGAAGGCGGCCTTTCAGACTGGACTAGAATCACCCGCTGGGCTGATCTCCTCGAGAAATGTTGCAGTGTGTGCTGAAGCTGGGTTGAAGGAGTGATCCATGAGCCGACGACTCGCATTGCCAGGTCTTGTCGCCGTCGCGATGCTGTCGATTGTGAACGCCCAGTCGACCCCTCAGGTCGAGTGGACTCACTACGCCAGCGACTCGGGGGGCTCGCGATACTCGCCGCTCGCTGACATCGACGCTGCAAGGCTGCAGCGATTGCAGGTGGCGTGGCAGTGGAAGCATTGGGAGACGCCGCTCAAGGAGTACGGCACGACGCCAGGCCAGTTCGAGAGCACGCCGTTGATGGTGGACGGCACGCTCTACGTGACGACGCCGTATAACAGTCTCGCGGCGCTCGACGCGGAGACCGGTGCAGAGAAGTGGCGATTCGACGGACACGCGTACGAGCTCGGTCAGCTGCTGTCCGGCAGTGGATGGAAACTGCGAGGCACGGCGACGTGGCGCGACGGCGGCCGGCTCCGCATCTTCCTGAACAGCCGTCATCGACTCGTGCAGCTCGATGCGGCGACCGGGAAGCCGGTCGCGGGATTTGGCAGCAACGGGGCCGTCTCACTGACAGACGGTCTGCCTCGCATCGGCGACGTCACGCACGTGTCGCAGAGCTCGCCGCCTGTTGTCTACCGTGACCTCGTCATCGTCGGCAGCCAGGTCCCTGATCGTGTGCAGCTTCCGGATCCGATGGGATACGTGCAGGCCTTCGATGCGCGAACCGGCAAGCGCGTCTGGGCGTTCTCGACCATCCCGCAGTCCGCGACCGATCCGGGAGCCAACACATGGGAGAACGAGTCGTGGCGCCGCAATGGACACGCGAATGTGTGGGCGCCGATGGCGCTCGACGAACAACGGGGTCTCCTGTATCTCCCCACGTCGACACCGACGAGCGACTACTACGGCGGCAATCGTCCGGGGGCCAATTTGTTTGCCGAGTCGCTCGTGTGTCTGGACGCGGCGACCGGCAAAGTGAAGTGGCACTTCCAGACCGTGCATCACGGCCTGTGGGACTGGGACATCCCGACGCAGCCCAACCTCGTGACGATCACCGTCGACGGCAAACGCATCGATGCAGTGGCGCAGGTGACCAAGCGTGGCGACACGTTCGTCTTCGATCGCGTCACCGGCACGCCGGTTTGGCCGATCGTCGAGCGGCCGGTGCCAACCGACAGCGACGTGCCTGGTGAGAAGCCCTATCCCACGCAGCCGTTCCCGACGAAGCCGCGCTCGTTCGTCGATCAGGGCGTGACGCTGGACGATGCGAACAATCTGACGCCGGAGATTCGCAGGCTGGCCCAGGAGCAGATGCAGAAGTTCCGCATCGGCCCGATGTTCACTCCGCCCTCACTGAAAGGGACGCTGCAGCGCCCCAGCCAGGGCGGTGGCGCCAACTGGGGAGGTGCCGCCTTCGATCCCGAGACCGGCTATCTGATCGTGCGCGCCAACAACGCGATCGGCGTCAACGCCGTTGGAAAGAACGACGGTTCCGATCCGCTCGTGCAGGTGGATTACTCGCATGTGTTCGCCGACCGGGCCACGGCGAATCTGCCGGGTGGACTGCCGCTCGTGTCGCCTCCGTACGCCGTGCTGGTCGCGATTGACTTGAACCGGGGCGAAATCGCGTGGCGAGTGCCGCTCGGCGACAACGCCACCGTCCGTAATCACCCGCTGCTCAAGGGAGTGGCGCTGCCGGAGCGGCTCGGCTCGTCAGGAAATCTCGGCGGCGCGATGGTGACGAAGAGTGGCCTCATCTTCATTGGAGGAGGCGACGGCTACTTCTACGCGTTCGAGACGAAGACCGGCAAGGAGGTCTGGCGGGCGAAGATCCCGTATAACAATACGGCGAACCCGATGACGTACCGTACCAAGTCGGGCAGGCAGTTCATCGTCATGGCATCGGGCACGAGCGATCAGAACGCGCTGCTCGCGTTTGCGGTGGACGAGAAGAAATAGGGGAGTTTCCGAATGGGACGAGTCCTGGGTGCGGCGTCGGTATTACTGGTCATCGCAGTCATCGTTGTGGCCGGTCAGGCACAGAAGACCGTGTGGGACGGCGTGTATACAGAAGAACAGGCGAAGCACGGTGCCGAGGTGTACGCCGAGAAGTGCGCGATGTGCCACGGTGACAGTCTTGGCGGCGTCGAGTCGGCGCCGGCACTGACCGGTCCCGCGTTCTACGCGACGTGGGAAGGTGAGACTCTCAACTCGTTGTTCGAGCGGATCCGGATGTCGATGCCGCAGGACAACCCGGGTTCGTTGTCGCGCGCGCAGAATGCAGACATCGTCGCGCACATCTTGCACATAGGCGGGTATCCAGCCGGCAGCACAGCGCTCGAGGGTCAGGCAGGTGCACTGACCGGCATCAAAGTACTCACGTACAAACCGTAGGGCGGGTCTTGTTTTGTAGACCCGCCGGGTCCGAAGAACAGGACCCGCCTACGCTGGAAAGGGCCGTTCATATGTCGCGAAGATTGCGGACTCATGTGCTGGGGCTCGTCGCGTGTGCTGCGCTGACGTCGATTTCTGTTCAGGGTCAGACGGGCGCGCAGAAGGGCGAGTGGCGAACGTACGGCGGTGATCTCGGGCACACCCGCTACGCGCCGCTCGATCAGATCAACGCCGGCAACTTCAGCAAGCTCGAAGTCGCCTGGCGGTTCAAGACCGACAACCTCGGCCCACGCCTCGAATTCAACCTGCAGTCGACGCCGCTTGTGGTGGGGAACCGCCTCTATTCGACCGCCGGCACGCGGCGCGCGGTCGTCTCACTCGACGCCGCGACGGGCGAGCTGCAGTGGGTGCACAGCGAAGATGAGGGTGCGCGTGGAGCGGCGGCACCGCGTCAGCTCTCGGGACGCGGGCTCGCCTATTGGACCGACGGCAAAGAGGAACGCATCCTCTACGTGACGCAAGGCTACCGGCTCGTGGCGCTCGACGCGAAGACCGGCAATCGCGTGTCGTCGTTTGCTCAAAGCGGGATCCTCGACCTCAAGGCCGATCTCGACAAAGGTATGGATCTCGCGACCGGTCCGGTCGGACTCCATGCGACCCCGGTCGTTGCCGGCGACATCGTTCTTGTCGGCGCCGCGTTCGAAACCGGCGCGAACCCAAAGAGCAAGAGCAACATCAAGGGTGCCGTGCGTGCGTTCGATGTGCGAACGGGCAAGCGACTCTGGATGTTCAAGACGATTCCCGAACCTGGTGAGGTGGGTGCCGAGACATGGGAAGACGACTCGTGGGCGTACACCGGCAATACCGGAGTCTGGGCGCAAATCTCCGTTGACCTCGAGCTCGGCATGGCGTACCTGCCGGTCGAGATGCCGACGCACGACTACTACGGTGGTGCTCGTCCGGGTAACGGACTCTTCGGCGAGACGCTCGTCGCCGTCGATCTGAAGACCGGTCAGCGCAAGTGGCACTACCAGCTCGTACACCACGGCATCTGGGACATGGACATCCCGTGCGCGCCAATCCTCGCTGACATCACCGTCAACGGGAAGACAATCAAGGCGGTCGCACAGCCGACGAAGCAGGCGTTTCTCTATGTGTTCGACCGCGTCACCGGTCAGCCGATCTGGCCGATCGAAGAGAAGCCAGTTCCGCAGGGTGATACGCCCGGCGAGAAATATTCGAAAACGCAGCCGATTCCGAGCAAGCCCGCGGCCTACAACCGGCAAGGACTCCAGGTCGACTGGCTGATCGACTTCACTCCTGAACTGCGTGCGGAGGCCGTCAAGGCGATCGAGAAGTACAGAATCGGGCCGGTCTTCACTCCGCCGGTTGTGAGCAAAGCCGAAGGTCCCATCGCGACATTGCAGATGGCGAGTCAGGGCGCTGCGACCAACTGGCCCGGCGGCTCGTACGATCCCGAGACGCACATCCTCTACGTTCACTCGCAGAGCGCAGTGGCGACACTTGGTCTCGTGCCGCCGCCACCGGGGGCCGCGCCGGATGTGCGCTACCACCAGGGCACTGTTCTCGCTGGCGCGCGCCGCTCCGGTGGATCAGGTTCGGCGGCGGCCGCAGAAGGTGGAGCAGTTACGGCCCTGACCATTCAGGGTCTCCCGCTCGTGAAGCCGCCATACGGACAGATCAACGCGATCAGCCTCGACACCGGCGACATCCTCTGGCAGGTCCCGCACGGTGAAACGCCCGATGCCATCAAGAATCATCCCGCCCTCAAAGGGTTGAACATCCCGCGCACCGGGCGACCGGGCAACGTGGGCACGCTGGTCACGAAGACGCTCGTCGTCTCCGGCGAGCCCGGATTCGGGACGACGTCCACGGGTCAGCGCGGATCGATGCTCCGTGCGTATGACAAGAAGACTGGCGCGGAGGTCGGGGCCGTGTACATGCCCGCGCCGCAGACCGGCTCGCCGATGACGTACATGCTCAATGGGAGGCAGTACCTCATCGTGGCCATCAGCGGTGGCACGTACAGCGGCGAGTTGCTCGCGTTGAGGTTGCCCCAGACCCAGTAGAAATGTGCGGGGTCAGACCCTTCACGGATCTTCACATGTGAAGGGTCTGACCCCGCACACTTACAGTTTCAGGGTCGAACGACGATTTTCGCCCGCGCATGCCTGCTGCGCTCTGGCGTCAAGCAGCATGCGCGAGTGACGCCTGCGACGATCGTGGACCTGCGACTGCGCGGGCTCTCGTGGTGGGACATCTCCGTCCGCTACGGCATCGGTCCCGAGGTCTACTACGTTCCCGTCACGGTCGTGCCCGGCCCGCCGTATGGCAAGGCCTGGGGTTACTACAAGAAGAAGCAACGCAAGCAGTGGAACACGATCGTCCTTGCCGACGACGATGTGGTGAATCTGGTTCACGTGCGATTCATCTCGGACTACTACCGCATTCCGCCGGAACGAGTATTCGAGGTCCGCGGCCATCACCCGGACATCGTTGCCGTCAACTACGAGGTGTCGAGAAGTCGATCTCATCACGACGATGACGATGATCAAGGCCAGAACGAAGGCAACCCCGGAAAGAGCAAGGGCAAGCACGGCCACAAGTAGTCGCGTCCTCCGGGCCGCTCTCTCAATGGTCGAGCGCCGGGTGGCGCTCGGCCCCCCTCCATGTCAGAATCTGCCCGCGTTCTTTCCCTGGAACTGCGAGGTGGACCATGAATCGCCGGCTCGTGTCGTCAGCCGTTCTGTCCCTCCTTGTCGCGAGCCTGTGCTCGCTCACGGTCGTCAATCTCTCCGGGCAATCTCGCCGAAGCGCGAGCTCGTACTCAACGCCACGCACCGCGTGGGGTGATCCGGACATCCAGGGGTTCTGGTCGTACAACGACGATGTGGATACGCCGTTCGAGCGGCCGGGCGAGCTCACTGGAAAGGCGGAGTTCGGCGACGAGGAGCTGGCCGCGGTGCTCGAGGAGCGTGCGAAACGCAACGTCGAACGTGCCCCGACGATTGGCGGCGAGACTGGCGCAGGGCCCACCCACTGGTATGAGTTCTGGAGCGCGAAGTCGACGCGGACCTCGAAGATCATCGATCCACCGGACGGTCGTGTCCCGCCGTTGACCGCGGCGGCGCGGACGCGAGTGGCTGCGCAAGCCGAGGCGCTGAAGGGCCGCGGGCCCGCCGACTCGTGGACCGATCGCAGCCTCGGCGATCGCTGCATCGTCTCGCGCGGCGGCTGGCCGCACGTCATCGTCAACGCCGGGAGTTACGGCAACATCGTGCGGATCATCCAGAGCCCGGGCTACGTCGTCATCACGCACGAGATGATTCACGAGACGCGGATTGTTCCCGTCGACGGCCGTCCGCACGTCAGCCAGGGCATTCGTCAGTATCTGGGAGATTCGCGCGGTCACTGGGAAGGCGACACGCTGGTCGTCGAGGTCACGAATTTCTCGAACAAGACCGACTTCAGAGGGTCGCGCGAGACGCTGCGTCTGGTTGAGCGCTTCTCGCGGGTCGGTGCCGACGCAATCAACTACACCGTCACCATCGACGATCCGGCGACGTTCACCAAGCCGTGGACGATTGGCGTCCCGCTGAAGAGCGACGAGGAGCAGACGGAGATCTTCGAGTACGCCTGTCACGAAGGAAACTACGCGATGCGGAACATCCTGAGCGGCGCGCGCGCCGACGAACAGCCAGCGGTGACACGGGGCAAGTGAAGGACAGCATGGATCCCATTGGCGTTGCGCAGAGCTACTTCGACGGCTGGAATCGTCGCGATCCGGAGGCGGTGCTCGCCACCATGGCTTCGAACGGGACATACACCGACCCGACGACGGGTGGCCCTCTCAGCGGTGAGGCGTTTGTCGGCTACATGAAGGGGCTGTTCTCGGCGTTTCCCGATGTGTCGTTCGAGATTGGCAGCGCCGGTCTGGCGGCTCCGGACCTGGTGGCGGCTCAGTGGATCATGCGCGGAACGAACACGGGATCGATGTACGGGTTGCCACCGACTGGCAAATCGATCGAACTCAAGGGTGCCGACTTCATTCGCGTGGCGAGCGACAAAATTCGATCGGTGGATGGCTATTTCGATTCGAGCGAGGCTCCGAAGCAGCTCGGTTTGCAGGTGATCGTTCAGCCGACGTCGGTCGGTCCCTTCGAGTTCGGGATCTCGACTCGCGTGTCTACCAACAGCAACACCAAGCCGGGAGCCTTCAGCATTACGGCCATCGCTCCGCGTGACGCCGGCGATGAAAACGGCATTCGAGAGTACCAGCCGTCAGATCGCGGCCGAGATGCCGTCGATGAAAGGTTTCATCGGCTGGGTCGGCGTGACCGTTGCCAACCGTATGTTGACGATCACGGCGTGGGAGAACGCGAGCGATCCCGAGCAATTGATGGACCGCAGCAAGCACCCGGAGGCGATGAAGAAGTTCTTCGCGAGCGAGCTCGGAGGGAGCGCTTACACGTCGGTCTACACCGTGGACCGTGTCAATACGCTCTGGGTCCGCTGTCCCTCTTGTAACGTCATGGCCGACCATGCGGCGCGCAGGGGTACCTGCGCGTGTGGCGCTGCGCTTCCGGCGCCGATGGTCTACTGGTAAAGCGATTCGATCGCCAGGCATATGAGACCAACACTGGATCGTCGAGAGTTGATCGGCCTGCTCGGCGCGAGCACCGTACTCGGTGTCGCGTCACGCTGGGCGGCCGCGGCCACGCCGTTGCAGACCGCTGCCTCGAAGGGCGCAACGAGCCTTCCCGCCGGTGCGACGATCCGAACCGTCCTCAAAGATGTGTCGCCCGACTCGATGACGAAGGCGACGTTGTTTCACGAGCACCTGTCGTTCGAGTGGGCACGTGTCGCCCCGCAGTCGAACAGGTCTGGCCCTGCGAAGGACGCCCTTCCGGTGCTCGAGCAAGTCGAAGCTGCTGCCGCAGATGGCGTCGGCTGCATCGTCGACGCCGGCACGACCGATGTCGGTCGTGACATCGATCTGCTGAAGCAGATCGCGTCACGCACGAGCGTGCATATCGTTGCCTGTGGTGGTTTGTACATGGAGCGGACATATCCGGCTGACGTTGGAGCGAAATCAGAGGAGCAGATTGCCGACGACCTCATCCGCGAGGCACGCGCCAACCGGTACGGCGCCTTCGGCGAAATCGGTGAGTCGCCGAACGCGGCGATGAGCGAGGTGGAGCGGAAGGTGTTTCGCTCGGTCGGGAAGGCTCACCTGCGCACGCGCATGCCGATCTTCACGCACAACGCCTACGGCACCGGTCCCAACGTGCCGAAAGACGCTGGCCTCAAGCAACTCGACGCGTTTGAATCGGTGGGGGTCAGCCCCGATCGAGTGGCCATCGGTCACAGTTGCTGTCTCGACGACCCGGCCGCAGATGTCATCAGGCGGATCGCAAAGCGCGGCGCCTGGGTTGGCTTCGATCGCGTGACCGGCGGGCTCGTCCCCGACGACAAGAAGGTCGCGATGATCCTCGCCTTCCTCGCTGCCGGCCATGCGGATCGCCTGCTGTTGTCGGCCGACTACAACTTCACGGCGCGAAGCGCCGCTCGTCCGGGTTACGAGGTGACGTTGACGATGTTTGCGCCGAAGTTACGACAGGCTGGGGTGAGCGAGGAGATGCTGCGGCAGATTACTATTGATAACCCGCGCCGATTTCTGGCATTCGTGCCGGTGGCCTGAGGGAGACTAGGACGTCAGCGCCGGCTCTCGTCGCCGGCGTCATCGTTGCGGCTGCTGCGGTCCATTCGGAACATCACGACAAACACAGCAATGCACCCCAGGGTGCTGAGGACGGCGAACGTTTCGAACACGGTTGTTCTCCATGAAGCAGATAGTTTGAATGGAAACTAATTCTCCGTACTATCGCAACCCACCGGTACACTTGTCAATTGTGTGACTTCACGCGGAGTGACTGATGCCCCTTCTGACACCTGATCCGACCTTCTATCCCTCAGCGCGAATGGCGATGCAGGCCAGGCCGGAAGCGCTCGCCTACATGGCACTGATCAATCCGACTCGCCAGGGCAAGCCGGATGCGATTGGCGTCGTCGACGTCGATCCGGCCTCGAAGAGCTACGGCCGGCTGGTGGGGCAGACGGACATGCCGAACGTCGGCGACGAGCTGCACCACTTCGGCTGGAACGCATGCAGTGCGTGCCTCTGTCCGTACGCGCCGCATCCGCATATGGAGCGTCGCTACCTCATCGTGCCGGGGATCAATTCGTCGCGCATCCACATCCTCGACACGAAGCCCGATCCGCGACAGCCGAAAATCGTGAAAGTGATCGAGCCGGACGAACTCGCCAATCGCGCGGGCTACGCGTCGCCGCACACCATCCACTGCGGACCGGACGGCATCTACGTGAGCGCACTCGGCGCCCCTGGCGGCGATGGTCCTGGCGGGACCTTCGTCATGGATCCGCAGACGTTCGACATCCGCGGCCAGTGGGAGATCGATCGCGGCCCGCAGTATCTGGCATATGACGTGTGGTGGCACCTCGGGCTCGACACGATGATCACGAGTACCTGGGGCACGCCGAACATGGTGAAGGACGGCGTGAACCCGGACCTGCTGCTTGGTGGGAAGTATGGCAACACGTTGCACGTCTGGGATCTCCGGAGGCGGCGCCACGTGCAGTCGCTCGAACTCGGTGCCGAACAGCAAATGGCGCTCGAGCTGCGGCCCGCGCACGATCCGACGAAGGACTACGGCTTCGTTGGCGTGGTCGTCTCGCTGAAGGATCTGTCGTCGTCGATCTGGCTCTGGTATCGAGACAAGAAGGCCGGCTCCAACGGCAACTCAGGTCCGTGGGCGGTGAAGAAGATCATCGAGATCCCCGCCGAGCCCGCCGATCCGGAGAAGCTGCCGCCGCTCCTGCAGGGCTTCAAGGCGGTCGCACCGCTCGTGACCGACATCAACCTCTCGCTTGACGACAAGTATCTCTACGTCTCGTGCTGGGGTACGGGCGAGTTCATTCAGTACGACGTCAGCGACCCATTCAATCCGAAGAAGGTCAGTTCGGTGAGGCTGGGAGGGATCGTCAGCCGCGCGGCGCATCCGGCCGCGCCCGACCAGCCGCTCAATGGCGGACCGCAGATGGTCGAGATCAGTCGCGACGGCAAGCGGGTGTACTTCACCAACGGCCTGTATAGCCCGTGGGACGAGCAGTTCTATCCCGATGGCGTTCGTGGCTGGGTCGCGAAACTCGATGTTGGTGCGAGCGGGATGGCGATCGATAAGAAGTTCTTTTTGCAGACCGACGGCATGCGCACCCATCAACTCCGCCTGGAAGGGGGCGACGCGTCGTCGGATTCGTACTGTTATGCATAGGCCAGAGCCGAGAGCCCAGAGCCGATGATGGAATGGCAAGGCGTGGCGCTGCTCGGCGCATACCACGGGATCAATCCCGGCATGGGATGGTTGTTCGCGGTTGCACTCGGCATGCAGCAGGGGAGTGCGCGTGGCGTGTGGCGCGCGCTGCCTCCGATCGCGATCGGTCACGGTCTTGCCGTTGGCGTCGTGCTCGCCGTGGCAGCGGCGGCACAACTCGTCCTACCGCTCGATACGCTCAAGATCGTCGTCGCGTCGATCCTGATCGTGTTCGGACTCTACCGGTTGTGGCGTCACCGGCATCCCGTGTACGGCGGGATGCAGGTCGGCTTCCGCGATCTCACGATCTGGTCGTTCCTGATGGCGTCCGCGCACGGCGCGGGCTTCATGGTCCTGCCGCTGGTGATCGGCACCTCGGCGGATCTTCACGCAGCGAGTGCCGGCCATAACCACGTCGCGACGACCGGCACGGCGGGATGGCCGCTCTCATTCGCGCTCGGCGTGCACACGCTCACGTATCTCGCCGTGACCGCGCTCATCGCGTGGATCATCTACTCGCGCGTCGGCCTCGCCATTCTTCGTACGGCATGGTTCAACCTCGATTGGCTGTGGGCGTGCGTGCTCGTCGTCACTGGCGCAGTCGTGCTGGTGATGTGAGTCCGGCGATCACACCGAGACACGAGGCACAGAGGGGACAGGGGATGGCCTCAGGCTTCCGCGCCTCGGTGTGTCGTCAACGCAGGGTGATGCGGACCCTGTGTGAGGCGAAGAACTGCGATCTACTTGTGTTGGATGATGCTCTGTCCCTCCGTTGGTGATTCCCAAATGTTCTGCAGCCGGTATTCATTCTCGCGATGCTCGAATTGCAGTGCAGGCTTGCTTGGCCCGCGCCCACCAGCCTCGTGAGTCACGATGATCGCCGCCTGCGACGTGTGCATGCCTCGAATAGTCCAGACAGTCGGGCCGGCAAGCGCGTCCTCTTCGATTTGATAGCGCCCGGCAGGAAACGATTCGTGGTTGACGATGAACGGGAAGGGCACGTTCACTTCCAGGCTTTCGGCGCGCGCGGTGCCCGAGGCGAGCAGGAAGGCCGCTCCCAGCATCGCCGTCTTCAATATCACTGACCGCATGACCAACCTCCATGAACCGGAATTCGGGGTCCGGGATTCGGGATTCGGGCCTCGAAACTCGGTTGCTATAGATGAAGACGCGGAAAGAGATAAGCGGGATGTGAACGACGGATTAATTGCGCGTCAGGGTCGATGGGCGATTGTAAAGGCCGCCAGTGTGACGCGAAACGTCGAGCCCTGGTTCGGTGTGCTTTCAACGGTGACGGTGCCATGGTGGCGATCGACGATCCATTTCACCAGGCTCAGCCCAAGACCTGCGCCGCCGGACGCCGACGATCGCGACGGGTCGGCCTGATAGAACCGTTCGAACACATGAGCCGCCACCTCCGGCGTCATCCCGATGCCAGTGTCTGCGACCTCCATCAATGCGCGTTCGCCATTTCGTGACACGCGTACGACAACGCATCCCCCCTCGCGCGTGAACTTCATGGCGTTGTCGAGCAGATTGAGCATGAGCCGCTCCAGCCAGCCGGCATCGCCCGTCGCCACAACTGCAGACGCTGTTTCGCATCGCAGGGTTATCGCGCGGGCGTTGGCGACGGGCTCGAGTTGCTCGACGATCGAGCTCGCCATCTCCCCGAGGTCGACCGGGCTGAACGTCAACGGAATCTGACCCGACTCCGCCCGCGCGAGCGTGAGCACGTGCTCGATCAACCGCGTCAGTCGATCGATGTCTTCAATCTGGCTCGCGAGCGACAGCTGCAGATTCTCGTCGCGCGTGGCGCGCAGCGCCAACTCGATCTCGCCGCGCAGCGCCGCGAGCGGCGTGCGCAACTCGTGCGCGAGCGCCGTGCTGAACTGCCGCATCTCGCCGATCGACTGTTGCAGCCGGCCGAGCGTCTCGTTGAACGCGACCGTGACCGCTTCGAGTTCGTCGGTGACGCCGCGGGTGGGAAGGCGACGCTCGAGCGTCATGATGTCGATGTCGCGTGCCGCGACGGCGAGGCGCGTCAGTGGAGCCAGAGCGAAGCCAGACAGCCACCACGCTCCGGCCGCTGCCAACACGAGTGAGAGCGGCGTGAGCACCAGCAGCAGGTCGCGATAGCGCTTGAGCGACACGTCGAGAGTGCGAAGCGACACGCCAACCTGCAGCAGGTACGTTCGTCCGCCCGGTCCCGCGATCGGGCTGTTGACGATGCGCAGGCGGCCGTACGGCGTGGTGATATCGGATGGCTGAGAAGTGGCGAGGAGCAGAACGATCTCACCGCGTGTCAGCGAGAGACCGAGCGGGGCGATGTCGGGAGACTGCACGAGCAGCCGGCCGGTCGCGCTGTCGTAGACCTGATAGTAGCGGGTGGCCTCGTGTACGAACGACGCCTGGTCGCTGTCGTTCGCGTTGTATTCGACCGTGGGGATGTCGCCGTCGAATCGCAGGTATCCGTGCAGGCCGTCCGTCAGTTCCGTCAGCCGTGTCGTCGTATCCTCGTCGAGCCAGCGCGCCAGCACGTTGTAGGAGACGACGCTCAGGCCCCCGAGCAACAGGCCGGACACGATCGTCGCGATGA
This sequence comes from uncultured Acidobacteriota bacterium, assembly GCA_963772955.1. Lineage (GTDB taxonomy): Bacteria > Acidobacteriota > Vicinamibacteria > Vicinamibacterales > UBA2999 > Gp6-AA40. The sequence continues at coordinate 201,191 of CAVYZF010000008.1, forward strand.
CGGCGAGACGCGCGCGAAGAGTGAGCGTCACGGCGCGGAGTCGGTCAGCATATACCCGACCCCGCGAACCGTGTGAATGAGTTGGACGGGGAATCCTCTGTCGACCTTGTTGCGCAGAGAGTTGATGTGCACCTCGACGACGTTGCTGATGCTGTCGAAGTGGATGTCCCAGACGTGCTCGATGATCAACGACCGTGTGAGCGGACGATCGCTGTTGCGCATGAGGAACTCGAGCAGCGAGTACTCTTTCGGCTTGAGATCGATCGACGTGCCCGCGCGTCGCACGGTTCGCCGGATCGTGTCCATCTCCAGATCGGCGACGCGCAGCACGCTCTCGCGCGGCGTCCCGCGACGCAGCAGCGCGCGCAGTCGCGCCGAGAGCTCCGCGAGCGCGAACGGCTTGGCCATGTAATCGTCAGCGCCGGCGTCGAGGCCGGCCACCCGCTCGTCGAGCGAGTTCTTCGCGGTGAGCATGATCACGGGCAGCGACGGCTTCCGTGACCTGATGTCGCGCAGTACCTGGAACCCCGATCGTCCCGGCAGCATCAGATCGAGCACGACCGCGTCGTAGTCCACCGCCCGCGCCTGTTCTCCAGCGGTGTTGCCGTGATTCAAGACATCGACGGCATAGCCTTCCTGCTCGAGGCCGGTCTGGATGAAACTGGCGACCTTTCCATCGTCTTCAATCACCAGGATGCGCACGTGACCTCCCAGTCCACATCTCCACCATACAAGGAGCGTGGGGGCACAACAAGGCCTGGAATGCCTCATTAACAAGACTTAATCGGCGTTTCATGATGGCCTCAGGTGGGTGCAGTGGAATGTCCCCTGAGCGGCGAAGCGTGGCCGCGACATGAAGGGAGACTCTGATGCGCTACACACTCACCGCGTTGATGCTTGTCGGAATACTGGCCACTTCTGGCCTTGCGATCGCCCAGACCACGAAATCCTCGTCGAAGTCCACCGCCACGAAATCGGCGAGCACGGCCACCCATTCGGTTCAGGGTGTCGTGAAGTCTGTCGATGCGTCCTCGCTCGTCATCACCAAGTCCGGGAAGAAGGGCAGCGATATGACGTTCAAGCTCGACACGACAACCCAGAAGGACGGCTCGATTGCGACCGGATCGCCGGTCTCGGTCCGCTATCGGATGGAAGGCAGCTCGATGGTGGCGACTGCCGTGAACGCCGAAGCACCGAAGCCGGCCAAGACCGCAAAGAAGTAGGGCCGACTTCGAACTCCCAGCTCCCGACTGCCCAACCTCCGGGCGTTCCCTTGGGAGTTGGGAGTTGGGAGTTCGGGAGTTGATCCGAGGTGATGTCATGCGGAACCTGTGCACCGCATGGGCGATTGTCCTGGGCTGCTGGCCGGTCTCTCGCGCCGAGCTTGCCTCCGCACAGAGAACGGACCTTGTGCCTGTTCGCGGCCACGTGCAATCAGTCCACCTGTACGGCGTAACCAACGCCCGTCCTGTCATCGTGTCGAGCGGCGACGGCGGCTGGATTCACCTCGGACCGCACGTCGCGCAACTGCTTGCGGCGCATGGGTGCTTCGTCGTCGGCTTCGACGTCAAGGCGTACCTGACGAGTTTCACGAGCGGCGCGACGACGCTCCACTCCGATGACGAGCCATCGGACCTGAAAACCATTTCCGACTACGCGAACCAGTACTCGCCGTCGAAGCCCATTCTGATCGGAATCTCTGAAGGTGCCGGTCTCTCGGTGCTGGCGGCGTCCGATCCCATCACGCAGCGTTCGATTGCCGGAGTGATTGCCATCGGGATGCCCGACCGTAATGAGCTCGGGTGGCGATGGCGGGACTCGCTCATTTACCTGACGCACGGCATTCCGAATGAGCCCACGTTCAGCGCGGCGTCGTTGATCCGCAAAGTGTCGCCCTTGCCGCTGGCGATGCTGCACTCGACCCATGACGAGTTCGTCCCTCTGGGAGACGCGCAGCGCATGATCGGGCTCGCTGGTGAGCCGAAGCGGCTCTGGGTGGTCGACGCCGCCGATCACCGTTTCAGCGACAACCTCTCGGCATTCGATCGAAGCCTGCTCGCGGCAATCGACTGGGTCACGCAGCACGTGCCACGGTAGCGTGATGAGCGGTCGTGCGCAGGGCGCGCTCTCGTCGATCCTCGGGTTGGCGCTGTTTCTCGTCGCCCTGGTCGTGCTGTGGCATCAGCTCTCGGAGGTCACCTGGCGCGCCCTGTTGGCCGACGTCGTCGCGACGCCGCCGAAGGCGCTGGCGCTCGCGCTCCTGCTGACGTCGCTCAGTTACCTCACCCTCAGCGGATACGACTTCGTGGCGATGGCCTACATCCGCAAGAGCCTGCCACGCGCGCACGTCGGATGGGTATCGTTCCTGGCCTATGCGGTGGCGAACAACGTGGGGTTCGCGGCGCTCTCAGGAGCATCGGTCCGCTATCGGTTTTACACGCGATGGGGGCTGACCGCCGAGGACCTGTCGCTCATCGTGCTGTCGAATTCGGTCGCCTGCTGGTTGGGGTTGTCAATGCTGGGTGGCATCAGCCTCGTGACAGCCCCGAACGCGGTGGCCACGCTCCCGTGGCCCCGGTGGACAGTGCCAGTTGGCTGGCTGTTCATCGGGGTCGCGGTTGCGTATGTGATCCTCGTGGCGACCTGGCGCGCACCTGTTCGCGTGCGCGGATTCTCGGTCCCGTCGCCGCGCGTGCGCCTGGCGATCGCGCAACTCACGGTGTCGGCGATCGACTGGACCCTGGCCGCTGCTGTGCTCTACGTCCTTCTTCCCGCGAGCCCGGCGACATTCGTCAACGTCCTGGCCGCGTTTCTCCTCGCGCAGCTTGTGGGCCTCGCCAGTCACATTCCTGGCGGCATCGGCGTCTTCGAGGGGCTGATCGTCTTTGCGCTGTCGCCCTTCCTGACCGCGTCGCAGCTCCTGCCCGCGCTCGTCGTCTACCGCGCGATCTACTACGTCCTGCCGCTGTCGGTCGCACTGATCGGGCTGGTCGTCGATGAGGCGCTGCTGCGCCGCGCCCATGCCGTGCGATTCGCCGCGTCGATCGGACGAATCACGGAGCGGATGACGCCGCAGATGCTGGCGACGTTCACGTTTGTTGCCGGCGTCGTCCTGCTGTTCTCGGGCGCCACGCCCGCCGATGCGGATCGCCTCCGCTGGCTCGAACGTCTGCTTCCGCTTGGCGTGATCGAGGCCTCGCACGTGACGGGCAGCATCGCCGGTGCCGTGCTCCTGCTGCTGTCGCAAGGGCTCGCGCGCCGGCTCGACGCGGCCTACTACCTGACGGTGACCACGGTGATCGCGGGTGTGGTGGCGTCGCTGTTGAAGGGTTTCGACTACGAAGAGGCGCTGGTCCTGGTCGCGCTGATTGCCGTGCTGCGCGTATCGCGGCCGGCATTCAATCGCAAGGCGGCGTTCTTTGCGACGAGATTCTCGACCGCGTGGATCGCCGCCGTCGTCGCCGCGCTCGTCGCGTCGGTGTGGCTCGGGCTGTTTGCATTCAAGCACGTCGAGTACTCGCACGATCTCTGGTGGCAGTTCGAGCTCGAAGACCACGCCTCTCGCTTTCTGCGCGGATCGGTCGGCGCTGCCACCGTCGTTCTGCTCTTTGCGGTCGCGCGACTTCTCCGGCATGCGCCGCATGAAGTCGAGCCGCCGTCCGAAGCGGATCTCGAGGACGCGGGTCGCATCATCGCCGCACAGGACTCGACGTTTCCGTATCTGGTGTACCTCGAAGACAAAGCGCTGCTCTTCGACGAGCGGCGCGAGGCGTTCATCATGTACGGCGTGCAGGGGCGGACGTGGGTGGCGCTCGGCGATCCCGTTGGGCCCCCTGCGCTCGTGCCCGATCTCATTCGGTTGTTCATCGCCCGATGCGATGACTACGGCGGCACGCCAGTGTTTTATGAAGTCGGAACGAAGTACCTGCATCACTACGCCGACTTCGGATTGACGTTCGTGAAGGTTGGCGAAGAGGCGCGGGTCGATCTCGAGCGCTTCACGCTGGACGGTCCGCGCGGCGCGCGGTTTCGACAACTCGTGCGGCGTCTTGAAAAGGACGGCGGCATCTTTCGCGTCCTTCCGACCGATGAAGTCCGCCAGCGGATGGACGAACTCCGCGCGGTCTCCGACGACTGGCTGCGATCGCGTGCGGTCGCCGAGAAGGGCTTCTCGCTTGGCTGCTTCGAGCCCGACTACGTCGCTCGCTTTCCGGCGGCCATCGTCGAGTGCGGCCAGCAGATAGAGGCGTTCGCGACGCTCTGGCCCGGGTTGCTGGGGCAGGAGGTGTCGACCGATCTCATGCGCCATCACCGTGACGCGCCGAAGAGCGTCATGGAGGCACTCTTCACACACCTGATGATCTGGAGCAGGGCAGAAGGCTATCGCTGGTTCGTCATGGGGATGGCGCCGATGTCGGGATTCGAGTCGTCGCCGATTGCGCCGCTGTGGGCGCGTGCCGGGCGTCTGCTCTACGAGCACGGCACGCCGCTCTACAACTTTCAGGGGCTGCGCGCGTTCAAGGACAAGTTCGATCCGGTCTGGGAGTCGAGGTATCTCGTGTATCCCGGCGGGCTCGCGTTGCTGCGTATTGCCGCCGACGTCTCCGCGCTGGTCTCGGGCGGCTATCGGCGAATCTTCGCGAAGTAAGTCTCACAAGCCGTCGAGGAGCGCGCGCAACTCCGTCATGAGTCGCGACAGGCTCGCGTCGACTTCCGCCCGCACGACCTCAGCCTGAGAGAGGTCGCCGCTCTTGCCCACCTGTTCGAGACGTCGGGCGCCTTCATACGCCTGCCCCTGCGAGAAGAGCCCGACCGAGCCCTTCAACGAATGTGCGGCCGAGGCGACCTCGACGCCGTTGCCGGCCTCGATCGCGCTTTTCACACGTGCGAGCGTCGCGGGCCCATCCTCGAGGAACACTTCGACGACGTGCTTGAGCAGATCAGCACGTCCGCCGAAACCCTCGATCAGCGCATCACGATCCACCTTGTCGGGCAGGGCCTGGGTTGTTGCAGCGGACGGGTCCGGCCGCTGTGCCACGACCGAGTCCATGGCCGAGAACAGATCCTCGGCGCGCAGTGGCTTCGGCACGTAAGCATCCATCCCCGCCGCGAGACACTGTTCGCGATCGCCGGCCATCGCGCGCGCGGTCAGCGCAATGATCGGCACGTGCCGTCCGGTCGTACGTTCGTGCTCGCGGATGAGGCCGGTGGCTTCGAGCCCGCCCATCTCGGGCATCTGCACATCCATCAGGATCACGTCGAACGTCTCGAGCACCGCGCGATCCGCGGCGAGTCGTCCGTTGCCGACGATCGTGATTCGATGCCCCTTCTGCTTGAGGAGTGCCGCGACGAGCGCCTGGTTCGTGGGATTGTCCTCGGCGACAAGTACCCGCAGCTGCTTGCTGGTCTGATCGCCTGATCGCGGCGTCTCCTTGCTGCGTTGCCGGCGTGACGAAACCGGTGTGGCGAAGGCGGTCACGATCGCGTCGAGCAGATCCGACTGCTTGACGGGCTTTGCGAGCTTCGCGGCGAAGACATGCGCCGCCCGTCCCTTGACTGCCGGTGCACCCGCTGACGTCAGCAGAATCATCTTCAGACGGCCGAACCGGTCGTCGCGCGCGACTTGTTGCGCGAGGCTGAATCCGTCCGTCTGTGGCATCAGCGCGTCGGTCAAGAGGAGATGAAACGGGTGGCCCTGTTCCGCCGCCTTGCGCAGAGATGCAAGCGCAGCGTCGGCGCTGTCGACAGAGGTGGCGCGCATCTGCCAGCTCGCCAGGATCTCGGACAGGATGAATCGATTGGTCTCGTTGTCGTCGACGACGAGGACGTTCAGGTCTCTCAGGTTCGGGGGGGGCGGCGGGATCGTGTCGCCGTCGTGCGCGAGCCCGAATCGCGCAACGAAGTGGAAGTTGGTGCCCTTGCCCACCTCGCTGTCGATCCACATGCGGCCATCCATCATCTCGACCAGTTGCGTGGAGATGGTCAGGCCAAGCCCGGTGCCGCCGTACTTGCGCGTGGTCGACGCATCCGCCTGGACGAACGCGCCGAAGATCTCCCACTGCTTTTCTTCAGGGATGCCGATGCCAGTGTCCCTGACCGTAAAACGGAGCCGCACGTCATCTGCGCCGCGTTCGTCGACGGACACGTTGACGGCGACCTCGCCGTCATCCGTGAACTTGATCGCATTGCCGACGAGGTTGAGGAGGACTTGCCGCAAGCGTCCGGGATCGCCGATAAGGGCATCGGGGATATCCGGCGCGATGCGACAGGACAGATCCAGGCCCTTTTGATCCGCGCGCGGGGCGAGCAGCTTGACGCTGTCTTCGACCGTGTCGCGGAAGTGAAACGGCGCCCGCTCGAGCGTCAGCCGGCGCGCCTCGATCTTCGAGACGTCCAGGATGTCGTCGATGATCGTCATCAGCGACTCGGCCGATTCCCGCGCGGTGCGGATGTACTCGCGTTGCTGAGGCGTGAGCCGCGTCTGCAGCGTCAGGTCCGTCATGCCGATGATGGCGTTCATCGGCGTGCGGATCTCGTGGCTCATGTTGGCGAGGAACTCACCCTTCGCCACAGTCGCCTGCTCGGCTCGCTGCCTTGAGACGTCGAGCTCCTTGACCAGCTGTGAAAGGCGTTCTGCGTTCTGCTGCAATGCTTCCTCGGCCGCGCGGCGATCCGTCACATCGCGCGCGACCGCGTAGATGAGCCCCTGGTGGGTGTAGGGGGCGGACGCCCACTGCAGTCGCTTGTACGATCCGTTCTTGGCGCGATAGCGGTTCTCGAAATCGATCACCTGTGCGCCGGTCTGCAACGCCGACATCGCTTCGACCGTCGCCGCCTTATCGTCGGGGTGGACGAAGTCCATGAATGGTGCCGCGCGTACTTCGTCCTCGGAGTACCCGAGCACTGTCTGCCACGCCGGGTTGACGCGCACGAAATAGCCGTCGAAGGTGGCGACACCGAACAGGTCGAGCGAGAGCTTGAAGAATCGATCGAGATCCTCCCCGGCCCACTTCCGTTCGACATAGATTCCGATCTGACTGCACACCGTGGTCATCATGGCGAGCAGCTCGGGTGCCGGCTCGAACATGTCGCGGCTGAAGAACTCCAGAACGCCGCCAACGCGGCGGCCCTGTCGAATCGGCAGCGCGAACGCAGAGTGGAGGCCCGCCTGCGCCGCGAACCGGGCGCGAGGAAAGTTCTCGTCGGTCGTGACGTCACGGATCCAGACAGGCTCGCGAAGCTCCCAGACGCGCCCGGGCAAACCGACCCCACGTGGGAACGTACGTGCGAGCGTCGCTGCGATGAACTCTCCGAGAGGCAGGCCCGGTTCCCCCCACGTCCCGACACAGCGCAGGGTGTCGCGGGCGCGATTCACCTGCCAGACGGCACCGCACTGCCAGCCGAGCGCTTCGCACACGGCCTTGAGCATGCGCGGGGCCGCTTCTTCGAGCGTCGATGACTCCGCCAGTGCGCCGGCGGTCTCGAACAGCGCCCACTGCTGGGCGTTGCCGGAATCCCCGCCCTGCCCCGCGCCAACGGGACGCTCGTCCATCAGTCCACCTCACCGGCCATCGAAGGTCAGCATTACACTACGGCAGCAGGGTTCCGCGTGAGAGATTCGTAATGGCTGAGACCCCGTTCGGTCGCCGCATTCTCGTCGTTGACGATGATCGAGGGTTGCGCCATGTCTTGTCGGAACTGCTTCAAGGGGCCGGCCACACCCTGGCCACGGCTGGTGATGGCCCCGAGGCGCTGGAGATGCTCGGCGACGGATCGGGCTTCGATCTGGTCCTGCTGGACATCGGGCTTCCCAGCATGAGCGGGCTCGACGTCCTCGCCCGCATCCGAAACATGGAATCGCCGCCGCTGGTGATTGTCATGACCGCCGACGACACGTCGGCCACGCTGCTCGAAGCGGTTCGGCGTCAGGCCTATCGCTACATCCGCAAGCCGTTCCCGCCCAGCACCATCATCGACGTGGTCAACGAGGCCGGGACGCCGGCATCTGCGCTGTCGATCGAGGTGATCTCGGCGAAGCCCGAGTGGCTCGAGATCGTGGCCCCGTGCACCCTCGAGATGGCCGATCGCATCCAGTCGTTTGTGTTGCACCTGGAGGCTCATCTGCCCGAGACGGTGCTCGAAGCGGTGGCGTCCGCGTTCCGCGAGTTGCTGACGAACGCCATCGAGTGGGGTGGCAAGTTCGATCCCAATCGCAAGGTTCGCATCTCCTGCGTCCGGGCGAAGCGGCTGTTGCTCTATCGCATCTCGGATCCCGGCGAAGGGTTCGACATCGACAAGCTGCGCCACGCAGCCATCACCAATCCAGATGACGATCCGATGCGGCACCTGCAGGTGAGAGAGGAGCAGGGGCTGCGGCCCGGAGGATTCGGCCTCGCGATGACGCGTTCGCTCGTGGACGACCTGATCTACAACGAGGCGCGCAACGAGGTGATGCTGATCAAGTACCTCGACGAGGGAGAATAGGGTCGTGGCCCCGCGCATGCGTATCGTCGAGCGGCGCATCGGTGACGTCACGATCCTGCAATTGATCGGACGTCTCGAGCTCGAGACCGGCGACCTGATCCTGCGTGACACGATCAATCGCCTCGTCGACGACGGGCAGGTCAAGGTTGTGCTCGACATGAAAGAGGTGACGCGACTCGACAGCGCCGGCATCGGGATGCTCGTCAGCAAGTACCTCACCGTGCGGCGCGCCGGCGGCACGATCAAGATCCTCCATCCAAACGAGCGCACCGACCACCTGATGGAGATCACCAAGCTGACGACCGTCTTCGAGGTGTACGACGACGAGGAGTCGGCGGTGAGAAGCTTCGCGAAGTCGATACAGGGTGTTTGACGAGCGCCCCGAACAGATCAACGCCCAACTCCCAAACTTCAACGCCCAATCGGGCAAATTTGCGGCAAAGTCGCCGGCCCCGGCACGCGCGCCGGGCGGTGGTGCTAGACTTCGCGCCATGGCGAGGCCGGTGTTCGCGTTCCCCGCAGGGGTGCTGCGCGGATGCGGAGCGCTCGCCATCCTCTTGAGCGCCGCATCGGTCGTTGCGGCGCAATCAGCCGAAGGCTCTCGCGTCTTCCAGGCGTCCTGCATCAGTTGTCACACGGGCGCGGCGGACTCACGCGCGCCGAGCCTGGCTGCGCTTCGCGCGCGAACGCCGCAGGCGATCGTCGATGCGCTCATGACCGGAGCCATGCGCCCGCAAGGCGCTCGACTCAGTGGCGCGGAGCGTCGAGCCGTCGCTGAATTCATCACAGGAAAGTCGATTGAGGGTGACGTGAGCGGCGCGTCGAGCGGACGCTGCACGGCGCGCGCACCGCTGCCGGATTTCGCGAAGACGGCGCAATGGACAGGATGGAGTCCATCGCCGACGAATAGCCGATTCCAATCGGCGGAGCAGGCAGGGCTCACGCCGGCGGACGTGCCGCGACTGACACTGAAATGGGCATTCGGATTCCCGGACGCCTCCGTCGCGTGGTCGCATCCAACGGTTGCTGCGGGCCGCGTCTTCGTGGGCAGCCAGAATGGCACCGTGTACTCGCTCGATGCGAAGACCGGATGCATCCAGTGGACGTTCAGCGCGAAGGGCGGAGTACGGACGGCGTTGGCAGTTGCGCCGGCCGGCGCGTCGCGGCTCGTCGTCTACTTCGGAGATACGGCGGCGAATGCCTACGCTCTCGACGCGGAAACAGGAAAGACGCTGTGGGTGCGACGCGTCGACGATCATCCGTCTGCGCGCATCACCGGATCGCCGACGTTCTTCGAGGGCCGGCTCTATGTGCCGGTCGCGTCATACGAGGAAGCGCAAGGCGCCGACCCGCAGTATCCGTGCTGCACGTTCCGCGGAAGCCTCTCGGCCCTCGATGCGGAGTCCGGCGCGGTTGAGTGGAAGACGTACATGATCGCGGAGACGCCGCAGCGGCGAGGGTCGAGTTCGACCGGCACGCCGCTGTGGGGTCCTGCCGGTGCAGGTATCTGGTCGGCACCCACGGTCGATGTCACGCGCCGCGCGTTGTACGTCGCGACCGGGAATGCGTACAGCGCACCGGCCACATCGTCCAGCGATGCCGTCGTGGCTCTCGATCTCGCGACTGGCGCGATTCGATGGACGCGGCAGGTCACGGCGAACGACGTCTACGTCACGAACTGCCGCGCGGGGAATCCCAATTGTCCCGACACCGTCGGACCCGATCATGACTTCGGTAGTCCACCGGTTCTCGCACGCGCGGGCGGCCGCGATGTCATCGTGATCGGGCAGAAGTCGGGGATGGCGTTCGGAATGGACCCGGAGAAGAAGGGCGAGATTCTCTGGCAGTATCGCGCCGGGCAAGGCTCGACGCTTGGCGGGATCGAGTGGGGCGCCGCCGTCGACGGTGAACTGGCCTACTTTGCCGTGTCGGACATCCTGACGTCGCAGCCGGGAGGTCTTCACGCCGTGAACCTTACGACCGGGACGCGTGCGTGGTTTACGTCTCCGCCTGCGCCAACGTGTGGCTCAGGCCCTGGATGCAACGGTGCGCAGTCGGCGGCTGTGACCGCGATCGCGGGCGCTGTGTTCTCTGGCTCCAACGACGGCTCGTTGCGCGCCTACTCGACGACGACCGGCGACGTGCTCTGGTCATTCGACAGCAATCGCACGTACACGACGGTCAACGGCGTGCCCGGCAAGGGGGCCTCCATGATCGGTCCGGGAGCCGTCGTTGCAGGTGGTATGGTGTACGCCAACTCAGGGTACGGAGGGTTCGGCGGGAGACCCGGTAACGTGTTATTGGCCTTTGGGCCGGAGTAGCTCATGAGACCTGACAAGCTTCGTGCGCTGGCCTTCGTCGCGGCACTGAGTGTGTGGGGTGCCGGCGGGTTGGTTCTCACCGGAGATGCGGCAGCGCAGAACGCGGTATCGCAGGCGGCTCCGACCTTCAGCCGCGATGTGGCTCCCATCTTCTACGACAAGTGCGTGGGCTGTCATCGGCCCGGCGAGGTCGCGCCGATGTCGCTCATCACCTATCGCGATGTGCGCCCATGGGCGAGCGCGATCCGCGAGAAGGTGACGACGCGCGTGATGCCTCCGTGGCACGCGGACCGGCAGTACGGATCGTTTCGAAACGATCTGAGTCTTACCCAGCGGGAGATCGACACGATCGCCGCCTGGGTCAAGGCGGGCGCGAGCGAGGGCAATCCCTCGGAGATTCCGGCGCTGCCGAAGTTCCCCGAGGGCTGGCAGATCGGGCAGCCCGACAAGGTGTTCGAGATGCAGGCGGTCTATCAGGTCCCGGCAACAGGAACGATCGACTATCAGTACTTCGAGGTCCCGACCAACTTCACCGAGGACAGGTGGATGCAGGCCGGTGAAGTGCGCGCGGGCGATCGGTCGCACGTGCATCACATCATCGTGTACGTGCGTGAGCCGAAGCCGAGCAGCCGGCCCAACGTCGTCGCCATCAGGCCGATTCTGTCTGGTGGACAGGCGCCTGCTCCTCCGCCGGCTCGCGAGCCCGGCACGCAGGGCACCGCGCGATCACAAGCGCCAGGTGGCGGTGACGCGATGCTGGTCAACTGGGCAGTGGGTGAGGATGCGCCGGTCTATCTGCCGGGAACGGCGAAGCGCATTCCCGCCGGGTCGACACTGATCTTCCAGGTGCATTACACGACCAACGGCAAGGCCGGTGTCGATCGCTCGCGCATCGGGTTGATCTTTGCGAAGGAGCCTCCGCGTCAGGAGATTCGCACGGGCATCATCGCCAACCCGGTATTTACGATTCCCCCGGGTGCAGCGAATCACGAAGTCGAAGCCGAGGCCACCTTCTCGGACAACGTCAGGGTCTGGACGATGCACCCGCATATGCACCTGCGTGGGAAGGACATGACCTACACCGTCATCTACCCCGATGGCCGCAACGAGATCGTGCTGCAGGTGCCGAAGTTCGACTTCGGCTGGCAGACGGACTACTGGCTGAACGAGCCGCTCTCACTGCCGAAAGGATCGAAGCTGCACGTGCGCGCGCATTTCGATAACTCCGCAGCCAATCGCAGCAATCCTGATCCGACCAAGGCCGTGCGCTGGGGCGATCAGACGTGGGAAGAAATGATGATTGGCTTCTTCACGTACACGGTGGACGGTCAGCAGCTGCAAACAGCTCGCTGACCGTTACCGACTTACTGAGTTACAGCAAACCCGTCGATCTGGACGTCCAGTCCGTGGCCAATGCGGAGGCCGACGACGCCATTGGTGTCAATCGATGCTTTGGGATGGCTCGCCACTTCCTTCCCATTTACCATGAAGCTCACGCGGTCGGCCGTCACCTGAATTGACAGCTCGTTCTTCTGGGTGCCGCCGGCGATTGCGGTGACTGCCGGGTTCGGGGCCCAGTCACCGGCGACGTTGCTCGTCCCGCTGCCATTGCGCTTCTTGATCAGGAACTGGCCGTTCTCGCGAATCAGGAAGTAGCTGTACTTCTGCTTGTCGCCATCGAGGCTCTCGCCGCCGATGAACAGCCCGTACGACACCTCGTGACTCGGTTGCCTGGTCACGGTGAACGTCGCCTTGACCGTGTAGCTACCCATCGCCGTCTGCTGCGGGTCCCAGAAGATGATGTTCGGCCCCGTCGTGGCATGCAGCCCGCCGTTTGCCGGCGCGAACTTCAGACCTTTGTTCGTTTCCTTCACATCGTCCATTCGACCCCACCAGCCCGGGACCTCGACGCCGTTGCCGGCGATCGGACGTGGTGGCGGAGGCGGTCCTCCGCGGCCGCCGCGTTGAGCGTGGCCGATCGCCACGAAGGCCAGCGTAAGAATGAGGACTGAGGTGAGCCACTTCTGCATGGATCCTCCAGACACAGAAGAATACGCCGCCATCCTAGTGCAGGCTGCGCCTTCGATCAATTTCCGCTGCGACGTGCAGCCCCAACACGACTATCAGGCCGATCGTCAGGTTCATGCGCAAGCTGGCGTGTACTCGCGCGCCGATCAGGACCTCGCTGATCGAGAGCACGAGAAATGCGAGAACAGCCCACAGCGCCCCGGACGAATAGAGCCGGTGTTGTGCGTCGCCGTGCTTCCACGCGCTCAGGAGCCGAACGATGATGGCGTACCACAGATAGCACCAGGCCAGCAGTCCAGGGATGCCGGTTTCCGCAAGCAGGTGCAGATACACGTTGTGTGCGTGCCAGCCGTTCTGACGGAACAAGGGATCGCCCGTGTTGTGCTCGAGCCGGTAACTGATTTCGTCGAACGTGCCAAGGCCGGTGCCCGTGATCGGGCGCGACCGGAACAGCAGCAGCGCATCGCGCCACACACCGAGTCGAAGCCCGACGCCCGGGTTGCGGTCGGGTTCGAGAATCGTGGACACCACGTAGCGGGTCATCCTGTCGCTGCGTGCCACGAGTGCCCCGCCGATGGCCGCGCCGACAATCACGATGAGCACGACTCTGCGCCACTGACCGGGGTTGAAGATCCAGACACCGACCGTCGTGACGGCGAAGACGATTGTCCCCATTCTCGAAAAGAGGAGATAGGTTGCGACGCCGGCGATCGTCCACGTCACGCCGTAGAGCACGGCCAGTCCTCGATGTGATTCACCCATCGCGCGCGCGAGCAGCAACGGAGCGAAGAGGTTGAACACCCAAGCCAGTTGAAGCTTGCCGGTCCAGGCATTGTTGAGGACCAGAAACGCGACGACGTTCAGCCCTTCATCGCGTCGCCACAGGATGACGCGAACGGCCAGCAGAAGGACCGCCACGGCGATGACCGGCCAGATCCCACGCCTGACACCGTCGTCCGCGACGACCAGGGCAAAGATCCATCCGGCTGCCACGATCGCAATCACGGCGAGAAAGGCCGTCGCGCTCAGCGTGTGCACCTGTGATGCGGCTGCCGACAACAGGAAGGCGCCAATCAACACGGCGAGCGGCGTCGCGAGGCCGCGAAGGTGCGGGACTCGCCACGACCGCACCGTGCCTCCGGCGACCAGGCATATCGCCCCGAGCGCAAGGATCACGAGATACAGCCAGGGCCACGCCAGAAACGGAAAGGGCGTCGGCCATCGCGATACGCCAATGGTCGAAGCGGGACCGTCGCCTGTGATCATCAGCAACAGTCCTGCGAGAACGAACCAGCGTCCGGCTGCGGTCACTAGGGAAGTGGGCGTGTCATCAACGGAATGGGCCGCATCTCCGTCGCGGCGTGAGCGCGAATTATACTGACTCGCTGAGATGACGGGCAAACACGCGATGAGTCTGTCGAGTTGAACTCGCGCATCAGCACAGCGTGGGCCGTCCGTGCGAGCCGGATCGTACGTGTCCGCCTGACCGCCGCCCGCGTGCTTCTGTTCCGGTGGTGGGCACGCCCGCCACAGCCGCGCGACGTCGCCAGCGCGCTTCGATCCACCTGGCGTGTCCTGCTCGAGTCCGGGCCGCACGGGCTTCTTCGAACGATCAACGCGGGCGTGCACGACCTCGCGCGTGAAGGCTCCCGCAACCCGCTGAACCCCTGGATTCGCGAGCGCCTCGGTGAGGTGCGTTACCGCCTCGAATATCAGCGCAGGTGGATCCCTCGCTTCGATCGGTTGCGCCGACCAGAGATTCGCGCGATCCGGCAGAGCATCGAGCAGCTGGCCTATCAACCGCTGCTCTCGGTACTCATGCCGGTCTACAACAGCGACGAGCGCTGGTTGCGTGCGGCGATTCAATCGGTCGAGAGTCAGCTCTACACGAAGTGGGAGCTCTGCATCGCCGACGATTGCTCGACCAATCCGAGAGTGGCGGACGTGCTTCGCGAATATCAGGCGCGAGACTCGCGTATCAAGCTCCACTTTCGCGACGTCAACGGGCACATCTCTGCGGCGTCGAACAGCGCGCTCGCGCTGGCGACAGGCGAGTTCATCGTTCTGCTCGATCACGACGATCTGCTGCCGGCGCATGCATTGAGCGCTGTTGTTCACGAGCTCAACCGGCATCCCGACGCCGACATCATCTACAGCGACGAAGATCGGTTGGACGCGTCAGGGCGGCGCTACGACCCCTACTTCAAGCCAGACTGGAACCCCGAGCTGTTCTACGGGCAAAACCTGATCAGCCATCTCGGCGTGTATCGCACGTCGATGGTGCGACGGGTCGGTGGGTTTCGCGCCGGCTTCGAGGGGAGCCAGGACTACGAGCTGGCGCTGCGCGTGGTGGAGCAGACGCAACCAGCGCGGATCCGGCACATTCCGCTCATTCTCTATCACTGGCGGGCGATTCCGGGATCGGCTGCGCTCGACGTGCACCAGAAGACATACGCGACTGACGCGGCTCGTCTCGCGGTGCAGGACCATTTCTCCCGGACCGGCATCAAGGCGACGATCGAGCCCGCGCCGCGCGCGCCGTACTATCAGCGCATCCGTTACCAACTTCCCGAGCTGCGGCCGCACGTCACCATCATCATCCCGACGAAGGATCGGGTGGGGTTGTTGTCGCGGTGTGTTGACAGCATCGTCTCGCGTTCGACGTACGGGTCCTTCGACGTCGTCATCGTAGACAACGGCAGTACGGAACCAGCGTCACATGCCTACTTCGAGCAGGTGCAGCAAAACCCGCAGGTCACGGTGCTGAGCGTCGAGGGGCCGTTCAACTTCTCCAGGATCAACAACGTGGCTGCCGCCGGCGCGCGCGGGCCGTTCCTGTGTTTCCTGAACAACGACACTGAAGTCATCTCTCCTGACTGGCTCGAGGAGATGATGAGTCTCGCGGTGAGGGAAGGGGTCGGCGCGGTTGGAGCGATGCTCTACTATCCGAACAACACGATGCAGCACGCGGGCGTCGTTCTGGGAATGGGAGGAATCGCCTCGCACGCCCATCGCGGGCAGCGCCGTGGCATGCCCGGCAACTACGGTCGTGCGGCGTTGACCCAGACGATGTCGGCCGTGACGGCGGCGTGCATGGTGCTCCGCAAATCCGTCTTCTCGGAAGTGGGCGGCTTCGACGAGACACTCGCCGTCGCGTACAACGACGTCGATCTGTGCCTGCGGATCGGCGCACGCGGGTACCGCAATGTGTGGACACCGTTCGCCGAGCTCTATCACTTCGAGTCGATCAGCCGTGGCGATGACCTCAAGGACGCGAATCTTCCACGGTTCCTCGCCGAATCGCAGGCGATGCGCGACCGCTGGCAAGGGCTGCTCACGGCCGACCCGTACTACAACCCGAACCTGTCGCTGACGAGAGCGGATTTGTGGCTCGCCTTCCCGCCACGGCATCCGCAGCCGTGGTGGCAGGCCTCGGGCAAACTATACTGATGGCCACGATGCTCGCTCCCTTCAGGGCGCTCATCACCCATCGGCAGGCGATCCAGATCTTCGTGAACCGCGACATTCGCGGTCGCTATATCAACTCCGCTCTCGGATTGTGGTGGGCCGTCATTCAGCCGTTGGCGCTGCTGACGCTGTACACGTTCGTGTTCTCGAGTGTGATGAGCGTGCGTCTGAGCGCAAGCGGCACGACGGGGGAGTTCGCGTTGTACGCCTTCTGCGGACTGCTCCCGTGGCTCGCGGTGGCGGACGCGTTGACCCGCTCGTCGTCGATTCTTCTGGACCAGACTCCGCTCATCAAGAAGGTGGTCTTTCCCACCGAGATCCTGCCGGTGCACCTGGTGTTGTCCGCGTTGATCGTAGAGATCATCGGCCTGGGGGTCTTTCTGGTAGTCGTGTTGATCGGAGGGCGGCTGCCGGGCTGGTCGCTGCTCTTGTTGCCCGTCGTGATGGCGTTGCAGTTCTTGTTCATGACCGGGATCGCGTGGCTGCTCGCGACGCTCGCCCTGTACTTGCGCGACGTTCGTCAGGTCGTCGGCCTCGTCCTGACGTTGTGGATGTTCCTGACGCCCATCGTCTATCCCGCATCGATGGTACCGGCACGCTTCCAGTGGGTGCTCCACATCAACCCGATGACTGCGATCGTTGACGCGTATCGCGCGGCGCTTCTCGACAATCAGCTGCCCGCACTCGCACCGTTCGCCTTGTTCGCGGCCGTGGCGTTCATCGTGTTCGTCTCGGGGCACTGGGTGTTCATGCGTACCAAGCCGACCTTCGCCGATCTGCTCTGATGGGTTCATCCGCGATCGAGGTCGACCACGTCTCGAAGGCCTACCGCCTGTATCCGACTCCCCGTCATCGCGCACTGGAGTTGATGACGTTCGGGACGAAGACCTATCACACCAACTTCTGGGCACTGGCCGACGTCTCGTTCCGGATCGCACCGGGGGCGACGCTGGGCCTCGTCGGAAACAACGGGTCGGGCAAGAGCACGCTGCTCCAGCTGATTGCCGGAATCATGGTGCCGACGAGCGGGCGCATCGCTGTGAACGGGCGCGTCTCCTCGCTCCTCGAGCTTGGCGCCGGCTTCAACCCGGAGTTCACCGGACGCGAGAATGTCGAGCTGTATTGCATCGTGATGGGCATGTCGCGCGAGGAAACGATGGAGCGCCTTCCGGCGATCCGGACGTTTGCCGGCATCGGAGAGTTCATCGACCGGCCGGTGAAGTCGTATTCGAGCGGGATGTTCGTGCGGCTGGCGTTTGCTGCGGCGATTCACGTCAGCCCGGACATCCTGCTCGTGGACGAAGCCTTGGCCGTCGGTGATGTGCTCTTTCAACATCAGTGCATCCGGCGCATTCGTGAGATGCAGGCGAGCGGGACGACGATCGTGTTCGTGAGCCATGACATGGGGATGATGCGGTCGATCTGCACCGAGGCGATCCTCCTCGATCGCGGGCGTATCGAAGCGCACGACGATCCGGCGACGATCGCCAACATCTATCATGCGAAGACGGCCACCATCGAAGCGGCTGTGAATGGCGGCGCCCGTCCGCGACGCGACGGAGACGGTGCCGCTGCCGTGGTGTTCCGCGAGGACTCAGGCTTCGACGAACGCGTCCGCGTCTTCCGCCACGGGACAGGCGCTGCGCGAATCCGGCAAGTCGAACTTCTCGATCTCCAGGGGCGCCCGCTCAACTCCGTGGAGTTCGACGACGAAGTGATCCTGCGGGTCCACGTGCAGTACTACGAGGACGCGGCATTCAGCATTCTTGGGTTCAGCATCCGCGACAAGACCGGCACGGACATCGTCGGCAGCAATACTCATGAGGAAAACATGCCGCTGCCGCCGCGTCTCGCCGGCAGCACGGTTGTCGTCGACTTTCGACAGCGACTTCCGTTGGCCAATGGCACCTACAGCGTCAGCACGGCCCTGGCGTACGACCGCAGCAAGCCAAGCTACTACGACTGGGTCGACAATGCGCTCGTGATCACCGTGCTGCCTCCGGAGTCGGGAAAAGTCGTTCATGGCAAGGTGTCGTTGCCGGTGTCCATTGCGGTGCACGCCCAATGAACGAGCCAGCCAAGGGCTCGTCCCTTCACCCTTGGCTGGCGACAGTATCTTCTGGCGCGCTGCGCGCGCGTGGACCGCTATGCGAGTCAGAATGAATACAAAATTTCCACAACGAGGCGCATAGCGGTCCAATGACCATCGAGTTTCGAGACGATCGTCGCGAGGTCGAGACGAGCCTGCGTCAGGAGGTCGAGAGCCTCGGGCGCATTGTCGACCATCAGGAGCGGACGATCGCCGCGCTGAGCCGGGAAGTCGATCTCCACTCCAAGGCGATCGGATGGCGTCTGCAGCAACGGGTGAACCCGCTGCGGAAATGGATGCTGTCGATGCCGGTGGTCCGCCAGATCTATCGCGCTGTGTATCGCGTGCTCGAGATCTGGATTGACGAAGGCTTTCTGATGATCTTCAACCGCGCAGGCCACAAGGCCAGCCTTGCTGTGCGCGGGCAAAATTTCCTCGTGGAGGGTGCTGACCGCCGCGCGCCGCGGATCGAGGATCAGTACGAGCAGTGGATGCTCGGTCAGGGCGCGGCTCCCAGCCCCGACGCCATGCAAGCGGCGATCGGACAGTTCCGCAACCGGCCAGTCATCTCGGTGCTGCTCTGCCTGGACAGGCCTGATGTCGCGCAGGTGCAACGGGTGCTGGCGTCGCTGCAGGCGCAGTCGTACGGTCACTGGGAGCTGTGCGTGGCAGTGCCACCTGGGTCATCGACATCCTCGAGCGCAGATCTGCATCACGTGCTCTCCGCTGAGCCACGCGTGCGAACGATCACGGGCAGCGAACCATCGCCGACGTATGCCGACGCGCTGCGCGCGGCATCGGGTGAATTCATCGGCGTCATCACCGCCGGCGACGAACTGGCGCCCGAGGCGTTGTTCGAGCTCGTCAAGCGACTCAACGACTCGGATGACGACATCGTCTACTCGGACGAGGACTGGTTGTCAGAGACGGGGCGCCGCGAAGACCCGCTGTTCAAGCCGGACTGGGGCCCCGACCTGCTGCTGTCGTTCAACTACCTCGAGCGCTTCGGCATTTTCCGCCGGCAGCTCGTCGCGGAGATTGGCGGGTTTCGAGCCGCTGCAGGAAAGGGCCAGGTCTACGACCTCGTGCTGCGACTGACAGAAGCCACGAGCCGCGTTGCGCACGTGCCGAAGGTGCTGTATCACAGCCATCGTCAGCCGACATCGGCGAGCACGGTACTGGAGCGGCACGCGGCCAACCGTGACGAGTCGCGCGCCCTGGTCGAGGCGCTGGTCCGTCGCGGCACTCCGGGACGAACGAGCGCGCTGTTTGCCCGCAAGGGGCCGCGTGGTTACACGACGCGGCTCGACCTGCGACAGCAGCCGCTCGTGTCAATCATTATTCCCACGCGCGACAAACAGGCGCTGCTGCAGACGACACTCGACAGCATTTGCGCGCGCACCGATTACCACCACTACGAGATCATCGTCATCGACAACCAGAGCACGGATGCCGAGGCGGTGCGGTATCTGGCATCACTGCCGCCCCGGGTTCAGGTGCACCAGTGGAGCCAGCGCTTCAATTACTCGGCGCTGAACAACTTTGGTGTACGCCACGCTCGCGGAGAGCAGTTGTTGTTCCTCAACAACGACGTCGAGGTGATCCGTCCTGACTGGCTCACGGCGATGCTCGAGCACGCGCAACGCCCCGACGTCGGTGCGGTCGGTGCGAGATTGCTCTACGGAGATGAGCGCATCCAGCACGCTGGTGTCGTCGTCGGCATCAATCGCGTCGCCGCCAACGCGTTCCGGTCCTGGCCGGGCGAGACGATCGGGAACCTGCGCCTCGCCGATCTGACGCGCAACTGCAGCGCGGTGACCGGCGCATGCATGATGGTGCCGCGCCGCGTGTTCGACGAGGTCGGCGGCTTCGACGAGGATCTGCGCGTCGTGCTCAACGACGTGGATCTGTGCCTC
Organism: uncultured Acidobacteriota bacterium; assembly: GCA_963772955.1. Lineage (GTDB taxonomy): Bacteria > Acidobacteriota > Vicinamibacteria > Vicinamibacterales > UBA2999 > Gp6-AA40. The sequence goes on from CAVYZF010000008.1 coordinate 221,497, forward strand.
AAGATTCGGGGACGCGGCTACCTCGTTGTCTTCACTCCAGACGCGAGCCTCTATCACTACGAGGGCTCGAGCCGAGGAAAGCTGCATCCGCCGCCCGACGAGAGAGTCTTCGAGGAGCGCTGGAAGAACCTCTTGGATCGAGGAGATCCGTACTACAACCCCAACCTCTCCTACAGACACGACGACTGGCGGATAGATGTTGAACCGCCGGAGTAGGCAGAGGCGGGTCTTGAGACCCGCCTGCGTTCAGTTTTGATTCTGACCGGACGCCGCTCCCGGGACGTCGAGCGCGAACGTCAGCAGCTTGGGTGAGAACGGCGTCGCGCTGTTTCCCGGCCCGGCGTTTCCCAGCGCGACGGAGCCGACTCCGCCCATGAGTGCGATGTACTGCTTGCCGTCGAGGCGATACGTGATCGGCGGTCCCATGCCGCTGCTCAAGCCGGTCTGAATCTCGAGCAACTTCTCGCCCTTGTCTGCGCTGTAGGCGAGCAGGCGTCCGTCACTCAACGCCTGGAACACGAGGTTGCCCGCGGTCGTCATCGTGCCGCCGCCGATGCCACCGCCTCCCGGCATGCGCCATCGCATCTGTTGCCCAACCGGATCCCACGCGACGAGCGCACCACGTCCGCCGGGCCCTTCGATCGGCTGCGGTCCGATCGCCGGTGGAGGCGGACGCACGGGTGTGGGCGCTGGCCGCACCGTTCCGGTCATGCGCCCGGGCTGCGGCTCGTACTTCGCCTCGGCCGCATACGAGAAGCTGTTGTTCGTCGAGGTCGGGATGTAGACGAGACCTGAGATCGGGTTGAACGACATCGGCGACCAGTTGTGCGCACCTCCGCCTCCCGGTTGAATCAGGATCGCGTCGGTGCCGTAGTAAGCCTCCTCATTCACGATCGGCCGCCCGGTCTTCTGATCGATGCCCTTGGCCCACGTGACGTAAGAGAACGGCTGCGCGGAGATGAACTGCCCCGTGATCCGATCGATCACGTAGAAGAAGGCGTTCTTGTTGGCCTGCATGATCACCTTGCGCGCGCGCCCGCCGATCTGCAGGTCGGCCAGGATCAAATGCTGGACGCTGTCGAAGTCCCAGTTGTCGCCCGGCACGACCTGGTAGTGCCATTTGAGCTGACCGCTGTCGACATCGACCGCGAGGATCGATGCGGCGTACAGGTTGTCCTTGTCCTTCGACGAGCGATGGAGGTACGTCCAGGGCTGTGCGTTGCCGGTGCCGACGTAGACGAGATTGGCTTCCGGGTCGAACGCGAGTCCGTCCCACACTGCGCCGCCGCCACCGAACTCCCACCACTTCTTCTCGACGTCCCACGTCGCTGCCGCTTTCCGCATCGCGTCGTTCTCGAACCCCTTCGACGGATCGCCGGGGATGGTGTAGAAGCGCCATGCACGATGTCCCGTCGTCGCGTCATAGGCGTCGAAGAAGCCGCGTGTCGTGCGATCGCCGCCGCTCGCGCCGATGATCACCTTGCCCTTCGCGATGCGCGGCGCCATCGTGATGGTGTAGTGATCCTGCGCGTAGGCGACGCGCGCTTCCCACACGGGTCTGCCGGTATTCGCATCGATCGCCGTCAGCCGGCCGTCGATGACGGGAGCGAAGATCATCCCGTTGTAGATCGCGAGCCCGCGATTCACGACGCCGCAGCAGATCTCCGGCCGCACGGCACCCTGGTTGACCTGCGGATCCCATCGCCATTTCTCTTTGCCTGTTCGCGCGTCGACGGCGAACACGATGCTCCAGTTCGTGATGCCGTAGATGGTGCCGTTGGACACGAGCGGCGTCGCCTCCTGGCCGCCGCCGCCCGATCCCACGTCGTAGGACCAGGCGAGGCCCAGGCTCTTCACGTTCGTTGTGTTGATCTGCGTGAGAGGACTGAAGCGCGTCTCCGCCTGACTGATTCCATAGGTCAGCCAGTCATCGCCGGTTCGTCCCGCTCTTGCCAGCGCGGCATCGTCGATGCGCGCCGCCTGCTGGCCGGCGGTGACGGCGACGAACAGAGTCACGAAGACGGGGCACGCCAACCAGAAAGTTCTCATGATCGTCCTCAGCGTGTTTGCGCGGGGGCTGGGGCGGGGGCCGGACCTGGAGTGTCGTTCGAGGCCGTGCGTCGCTTGAATCTCCAGTGGCCGTCTTCGCGCACGAGCATGTCGTCGTATCGCCCGGCCTGTGAGATGACCGCACCCTTCTCACCGGGGACGACAAAAGCCCAGCGCGACCAGGCGGTCGCCGTGTCACCGTTGACGGTGATCACGAAGTTCGAGAGCAGGTGATAGTTCTTCGCGCGATTCGGCGCGGTGCCCATGCTCTTCTCCATAAACGCCTTGATGCCCGCCGGTCCGCCCGAGGCGGTTCCGAAACCGCCAACCCACTCGCCGTCCTTTGCAAACAGACTCCCGTAGGCCGCGAAATCGCGATTGTCGAGATGACGGCCGTAGTCGAGCAGAAGATTCTGAATCTCTTCCTTGTCCTCGAACTTCTGCAGCCGTGCTGAGAGGGATGCGCTGTCGTTCGATCGTGACGACTGGCCGTAGACCGGCACACCGATGAGCACAACCAGGCAGCCTGCGTGTAACAGTCGGACCATAGATCCCTCTTTCCGGATCGCGCGCCTGCGATTTGGTAATTTCCGGGCCCCGCAGCGGCGGAGTGTAGCGCCCCGGTGGCCTAATGCCAAGCCTGAAGGATCGGTCTGCATATTGCAGCCCCGGGAAGGCGTGCTGACACTCCGCGTCGCACTCTGCCTTGCGTGTGCCACCGCGTTCGTGGCGGGCGCGGAGGTGAGCGGGCTGTCTCGGCCGCAGGATGGCGACCCCTTTGCGTTCTTCTCGCCAGCCGTCTCGATTGACCCGGCGGAGCGTGAACGAATCGATCGCGGCGAAGTCTTCGTGCGTATCCTGCCGGCTCGTGACAGTGAAGTAGCCGTGTTTGCGGCGTCACGATTCGACGCCGAGCCTGAAGCGCTTGTGCGCTGGACCAAGGCGATCGAGGCGCTGAAGCGCAGTCCCTTCGTCGTCAGCATTCGGCGGTTCTCTCATCCACCCGTCCTTTCCGATCTGGATGCCCTGGTACTCGATGACGTTGACCTCGATGGCATTCGTCGTTGTGAGGCTGGTAGCTGCAGCGTGAAGCTCGCCGCTCAGGAGATCGATGTGTTGAAATCCGCGGCGAGCGCCAATGGTGACTGGAAATCCGCAGTACAGAGGGAATTTCGGCGCCTCCTTCTCGCGCGCGTGACGAAGTATCAGTCAGAGGGACTTGCCGGCCTGCCTCCCTACGTCGATCGGAGCGAGCCGACGCGGCCGCAAGCGGAGTTCGCCGGAATCCTGGCGCGCTCGCCACATCTTCGCAATTACCTCCCGGCAGTCGCGGACGGCTTGAGCGACTATCCTCGCGCCGAGGTCCCAAATGCGGAGTCGTTCCTCTACTGGTCGAAGGAGCAGTACAAGCACGGCAAGCCGATCGTCGCGGTCACTCAGGTGCACATCGTGCGACCTGTGGGTCCTTCGCTGCCCGCCGTCGTTGTGCTCGGACAGGACGTGTTTGCCTCGCACTATCGTGACGGATCGCTCGGCACGACCGCCGTGCTCGATGCCGGCAAGACGCGCTACCTGGTGTACTTGAACCGATCCAGGCTGGACAGACTGGGTGGGATGTTCAGCAGCTTGAAGCGCTCGCTCGTCGAACGTAGACTCGTCAGCGAAGTGACGAGCGGACTCGACATCGTCCGTCGTCGAATCGAATCCGGCAACCCGTCCTAGACATGCCGACTCTGCATTCCGATCGTCTGGGAGTACTCGCCAGGTGTCCGTCGTGCAGCAGGACGAACCGCCTGCGGTACGCGAACCTCGATCGCGCGATCCGATGCGGGAACTGTCACGCGACTCTGCATCCGCCCGCCGAGCCGGTCGAAGCGTCGGACGTCGCGTCGTTCGATGCCATCGTTCAGAGCGCGTCTGTTCCGGTTGTCGTCGACTTCTGGGCGCCGTGGTGCGCGCCGTGCCGCATGATGGCACCGGAACTCGAGACGGCCGCACGGAGCATGGCTGGCCGCGCGCTCGTGATCAAAGTCAACACAGACGGCCTCCCAGAGTTGGGGGAACGTTTCCGCATCCTGTCCATTCCGACGCTCGCAGTCTTTCGGGGCGGAAAGGAGGTCTCGCGTTTTTCCGGTGTCAGACCGGCAGCCGACATCGAAGCGCTCGTCGCGCGAGGCTAGCCAAAGTCATCAGCTGGGACGGAAATATTCTCGACCGGAAAACCCCCTTGGCAGTCATCAGTCTTCCTGCCGGAAGAATCCCGCCCGTTGTGTGGGGATTCTTGGGCGAACACAGCATGGTTCCGTTCTTGCTCACTGCCGGCTGCGAATGTCAGGCTGGCTCCTCCCACGTGCCCGGCTGGGCGTCACCGCGTCGTTCATCGTGTTGATCACGTGGGCAATGATGCTCACGTCGTATCTCTCGCGTGACGATGCCGGTGCGCCCTGACTCGTCCTTAGGCTGCCTTTCGGCGCAATTTCACGTTAGACTCTGCCCATGGCTCCCGCGCCACGTCGCCGGGACGTGCTCCGTACACTGATCGGAAGTGCCGCCGTTCTGTCACTTCCGGTCGGGTCGCCTTTTCGTGCGTACGCGCAGAGCCATCACACGGCACTCACCTCCACTCGACTGAGCGACACGATCACGCTGGTGTCCGGCGGCGGCGGCAACGTCGTCGTCGCGGCCGGAGATGACGGCGTGGCGATGGTGAACGGCGGCCTGCGCGAACACGCAGCGGATCTCTCGAAGACCGTCGCAGAAATCGGTGGCGGTAAACCGGTCCGCTATCTGTTCAACACCGACTGGCACGCGGAACACACCGGGTCGAACGAGCTGCTGGGACAGGCGGGCGCGCAGATTGTCGCGCACGAGAACACGAAGCAGTACCTGGCCAACGACATCTTCCTCGAGTGGCAGCATCGGACGTACCACGCTCTTCCGAAGGTGGCCTGGCCAACGAAGACCTCATACAACGCCGGCAAGATGACGTTCGGTCGCGAGCGAATCGAGTTTGCTCCCCTCGGGCAGGCCCACACTGACGGCGACATCTACGTCTTCTTCCCCGAGTCCAACGTGCTCGTCGCCGGCGACGTGCTCGCGGTCGGCACCTATCCGATCGCGGACTACATCAGCGGCGGATGGCTCGGCGGACTGATGACGGCGTCGAAGACGCTGCTGGATCTCACCAACGAGCAGACGAAGATCGTCCCCGGCGCTGGCCCCGTGCAGACTCGAGCCGATCTCAAGACGCAGCACGAGATGCTGGTCACGCTGCGCGAGCGCCTGCACCAGATGATGCGCAAAGGGATGGGCGCCGAGGACATGCTCGCCGCGGGCGCGACCAAAGAGTTCGACGCGCGCTGCGGCGATCCCGGGCTTTTCGTGAACATCACCTATCGGGGACTGTGGCTTCACGTGCGTGAGCTGGGTGGAATCGTGTGAGGACCCTCCTTCTTCTCTCCGCTGCCTTCATCGTCGCGATCTCGGCGTCGCGTTCAGACGTCGCGACGCTGTCGGCCCAGCAGGCCAGTGCCACGGCGACGACGGCCGCGGCTCCGCTCGCGCCGCGCGCGTTGATCGACACCTACTGCGTCACCTGCCACAACCAGCGGACCAAAACGGCCGGTCTGATGTTCGACACGATGGACCTGGCGAAGCTCTCCGAGCACGCCGACGTGTGGGAGAAGACCGTCCGCAAGCTGCGCGGTGGCATGATGCCGCCGCCCGGCGTGCGCAGGCCCGATCAGGCCAGCGCCGATTCGATGGTGTCGTGGCTGGAGCGTTCGCTCGACGAGGCCGCAGCCGCCCATCCGAATCCGGGTCGCGTCGCCTTGCATCGGCTGAATCGCGCGGAGTACGCCGCTGCGATCGAGGATCTGCTCGGGCTGAAGATTGATGCCGCTGCGCTCCTTCCCAAGGACGATGAGGCAGAGGGATTCGACAACGTGGCGAGCGTGCTGAGCGTGTCGCCATCGTTCCTCGATCAGTACATCTCCGCCGCGCGGGTTGTCAGCGCGCGTGCGATCGGCAACCCCGGCGCGCGGCCCGGAAGCATGACGTATCGTCCCGCGCGCGGGACGGATCAGGCCGTGCGCGTCGATGGTCTTCCGCTCGGCACGCGCGGCGGCCTGATCGTCGAGCACCTGTTTCCCGCTGACGGCAACTACAAGTTGAACATCCCGAACATGGCCATCGCCGGCTACGTGCGGGGAATGGAATACACGCACACGCTGATCGTGACCATCGACGGTGTGAAGGTCTTCCAGAACACGATCGGCGGTGAAGAGGACATCAGGGCGATCGATCAGCAGCAGGCGCCCGCGGTCGCCGCGATCAACAGCCGCTTCCTGGACATCCCCGTGAACGTCAGCGCGGGACCGCACAAGGTCGGAGCCGCGTTCATCGCCAGGACGTATGCGGAGTCCGACGACGTGCTGCATCAGTTCCGTCCGGGTGCTGGCGAGGATCGCATTCCGAAGATCGGCAGCCTCGAGATTCAGGGGCCATTCAACCCGACCGGCGTCAGTGAGACACCCGGCCGCACTCATGTCTTCGTGTGCCGGCCGAAGACTCAAAGCGAAGAGGCTGCGTGCGCCAAGAGGATCCTGTCGTCGCTGGCGCGCAAGGCCTATCGGCGTCCCATCACGGAAGCCGATCTCGAGGCGCCTCTCAGCTTCTACGGCGCGGCGCGGGCGCTTGGCGACTTCGACACCGCGATTCGCGATGCGCTGCCGACGATTCTCGCGAGCCCGAAGTTCCTGTATCGCGCCGAACGATCGCCCGCCGGCCTCGCACCAGGGAGCATTCACGCGATCGGCGACATCGAGCTCGCCTCTCGCGTGTCCTACTTCCTGATCGGGCGAGGTCCCGACGATGAGCTTCTGACTGCGGCAGAGAAGGGCACGCTGAAGACGCCGGCGGTGCTCGAAGCGCAGGTACGGCGACTGCTGGCCGACCCGCGATCGGAGTCACTCACGAACAGTTTCGCGTTCCAGTGGCTGAAGATGCGCGCGCTCGAAGATATCGATCCCGACCCGATCATCTTCCCGAACTTCGACGACAGCCTGCGCGCGGCGTTCCGGGAGGAGATGGAGTTGTTCGTCAGCAGCATCCTTCGAGACGATCGCAGCGTCCTCGAGTTGCTGACGGCGAACTACACGTTCGTCAACGAACGGCTGGCGCTGCACTATGGCATCCCGAACATCAGGGGCGATCGCTTCCGCCGCGTCACGCTGGCCGACGCGAATCGCTGGGGACTCCTCGGCAAGGGCGCCGTGCTGCTCACGACGTCATACGCCAATCGCACAGCACCCGTCCTGCGCGGCGCGTGGATACTGGAGAACGTTCTCGGCACGCCGCCGTCACCGCCACCGCCTGACGTCGAAGCGTTTCAGGAGAACAAGGACGGCGAGAAGGCGCGCTCGGTGCGCGAGATCATGGAGCAGCATCGCGCCAAGCCGTCCTGCAACGCCTGCCACGGCGTGATGGATCCACTGGGCTTCGCGCTCGAGAATTTCGACGCCATTGGAGAGTGGCGAGCGGAGGACCGATACGCTGGCACGACGATCGATGCGTCGGGCCGGCTGATCGACGGCACCGCCGTGAATAGTCCCGCCGATCTTCGTGTCGCGCTCATGAAGCGTCCCGAGCAGTTCGTTCAGACGTTGACCGAGCGGCTGATGACCTACGCGCTTGGCCGCACGGTGGAGTATTACGACATGCCGACCGTGCGCCGGATCGTGCGTGACTCGGCGCGCGACAAATATCGCTTCTCGTCGATCGTGATGGGCATCGTCAGGAGCGACGCCTTCCGCATGCGAATGGTGCCCCTGCCGGAACGGGCGCCGACGTCGACCGCGTCGTTGACGAGGACCGAGGACCGAAGACCGTAGACCGAGGACTCTTATGTTTATTACCAAGAAGCATCTGTCGCGTCGCACGTTCCTTCGTGGTGCTGGTGTCGTCGTCGGCCTGCCGCTCCTCGACGCGATGGTCCCGGCATGGACGCAGCTCGTTCACACCGCCGCCTCGCCCAAGCCGCGTATGGGCTTCATGTACCTGCCGCACGGCGCGATCATGGAGAACTGGACGCCGGCTGCGGTAGGCACAGGCTTCGAGCTGTCGCCGATCCTCCAACCGTTTGCTCCGTTCAAGAACCAGCTCACGATCGTGAGCGGGCTCGAGAACAAGCCGGCCATCGCTCCCCCGGTGCATGCGCTCAACCCGGGCACCTGGCTCAGTTGCGTGACGCCGGAAGCGAGTCAGGAGCCGCACGGCGGTGTGACCATCGACCAGATCGCCGCGCAGCACATCGGCCAGGACACGCCGTTACCCTCACTCGAAGTGGCGACGGAAGGTCGCGGCGGCAACGGCGCGTGCGATCGCACCTACGGTTGCAGTTACGGCGCGACGATCTCGTTCCGGTCGCCGACGACGCCGCTGCCGATGGAATCCGATCCGCGCAAGCTGTTCGAACGGCTCTTCGGGCAGGGCGACACCGCGCAGGAGCGCAAGGCGATCACCAAGCAGTACGCGAGCATCCTCGATCTCGTGACGCAGGAAGCGAACGACCTCCAGCGCACGCTCGACGCACCCGATCGCGCGAAGCTTGCGGATTATCTCGAGAGCGTCCGCGAGATCGAGCGGCGCGTGCAGAAGATGGAGGCGCAGGATCTCTCGAGCCTCGACCTCCCCGACGTGCCGGTCGGGACGAACTTCGATCAGCGGCTCAACCTGATGTTCGACATGATCGCGCTGGCGTATCAGGCGAATCTCACGCGCGTGTACACCTACATGATGGCGGGCGAGGGCAGCAACGTCACCTATAACCACATCGGGATCTCCGACGCGTTCCACCCGTTGTCGCATCACCAGAACGACAAGGCGCGCAAGGACAAGCTGACGAAGATCCAGACGTACCACGTCCAGGCGTTCACGAAGTTCCTGACCAAGCTCGCGGCGATGCCCGACGGCGATGGGTCGGTGCTCGATCACTCGATCCTGCTGTTCGGGAGCAACATGAGCAACAGCAACCAGCACGACGAGTTCCCGCTGCCCACGGTCGTTGTCGGCGGCGGATGCGGCAAGCTGAAGGGCGGACAGCACCTGAAGTACGAGGACAAGACGCCGCTGGCGAACCTGCACCTGACGCTGCTCGAACGCGCGGGCGTTCCGATGGACAAGTTCGGCAACAGCACGCAGCTGTTCTCTGAGATCTAGCGACCATCCGACACACCGAGACACAGAGGCACGGAGACAATTCTCAGACAAAACTTGCCTCGGTGTCTCGGCGCTTCGGTGTGTCGTGTTCAGTAGGCCACTGACTATGTCGAGAGTTGTTTCGATCGGCCTTCTCGTTCTTGGCGGGTTCGCAACCACCCTTCTCGTTGCGGCTGGCTCCCCTCCCCTCATCGACGCGATCAAAGCCGGCGACCGCGCGTCGGCGCTGGCCCTCATCACCAAACGCGTCGACGTCAACGCAACAGAACCCGACGGCACGACGGCGCTGCACTGGGCAGTCCAGCAGAACGACATCGATCTGGTGACTCGCCTAATCCGCGCCGGTGCGAAAGTCAACGCCAGGAACGATTACGGCTCGACGCCAATGGCCGAGGCCGCGATCGTGGCGAATGCAGCGTTGCTGGGTGCGTTGCTCGAGGCCGGCGCCGACGTCGAGTCGGCGAACGCTGACGGTCAGACCGCGTTAATGGTCGTCGCGCGCACCAGCCAGGTGGACGCCGCCCGACTGCTGGTTCAGCGCGGCGCGAACGTCAACGCCGTGGAGAAGTGGCGCGGGCAGACCGCACTCATGTGGGCCGTCGCGCAACACCAGCCGGAGATGGTGCGCGAGCTCCTCGCGCGCGGCGCGCAGGTCAACGCGCGCTCCACGGTGAACAACTGGCAGCGCCAGGTCACCGCCGAACCACGGGCCATCTACCGTCCATTTGGCGGACTGACGCCACTCTTGTATGCGGCCCGCGAAGGATGCGTCGAGTGCGCGCGTGCGCTCGTCGAAAAAGGCGCCGACATCAACCTCGCCGATCCCGAGGCGCTCAGCCCACTGCTCACGGCCATCATCAACATGCAGTTCGATACCGCTGCGTACCTGATTGGCGCAGGGGCGAATCCGAACCAGTGGGATCTCTGGGGTCGCGCGCCACTCTACGCGGCGGTTGACGTCAACACGATTCCACGCGGCGGACGGCCCGACCTGCCGTCGCTCGATGACACCAGCGCTCTCGATGTCATCAAGCTGCTGCTCGACGCCGGCGCGAATCCCAACGCGCGCCTGCGCCTGCCGCCTCCGTTTCGCAACGTCGGCAACGATCGCGGTCTCGACGGCATGCTGACGACAGGGTCGACGCCGCTGCTGCGTGCGGCGAAGGCACTGGACGCGCCGGCCCTCAAGCTCCTGCTCGCGAAGAACGCCGATCTGACGCTGACCAACAGCCGTGGCATGACGCCGACGATGGCGGCCGCGGGATTGGGATCGGTCGATGCGGATACGCGCGGCTTCTATCTGAGTGAAGACACACAGCAGCGATCGATCGAGTCGCTGAAGCTGTTGCTCGATGCCGGCGGCGACATCAACGCGAAGGACTCGCGCGGCCTGACGGCACTGCATGAAGCCGCACGCTGGGGCTGGAATGACGTCGTCACGTTCCTCGCGTCGCGCGGCGCCGATCTGAACGCGAAGGACGCCAAGGGCAATACGCCGGTGGATTCAGCGCTTGGTAAGGCGGGCGGCAACAGCCGCGGCGGCGCTCGTATCGACGTGCACGAAGACACGGCAACGCTGCTAAAGAAGTTGATGGCGCAGGCCGCACCCGCCAATCGGTAGATTTCCTGCAAATTCCCAAGTTCTAACTAACTCCCAACGTATCTGTTTAGCGGGTCAGCGCCATGCTGGCCCGCCGCTTCCTGTGATCACGACACACTGAGGCGCTGAGGCACCGAGGGTTTCCTCTTGTACGGCACGCGGGAATCTGGCATAACTGGCGCGTGCCGCACCGCGACGAAGCCACACCAGCTCGTGATCCCCAGCAGATCATCGAGGAGCAGCGCGCGAGAATCGAGCGACTGCGCGAGGACCTGCGACGGTCGGAAGCCGAGCGCCAGCGACTGCGGCGCGAAAACGAGAAGCTGAAAGACGAGCTCGAGGCGGCGCGCCGCGCGTCTATCGCCAGGCGGCGCCGTTCTCGCGTGGCACGCGGGTCGCGGCGCCGAAGCGACCGGGCCGCAAGGCGGGAGCCGCGTATGGGCGCGCGCGCGCATCGCCGGCCGCCGACGCACATCGACGAGATCTACGACGCGCCGCTGCCGGCGCAGTGTCCGCACTGTGCACGGCGCGGTGCGCCGCGTGCGCGTCGCGACGCAGTATCAAGAAGAGCTGCCGGTGCAGCGCCCGATCGTCCGCGCGTTTCACGTCGCGATCGGTCGGTGCACGCAGTGCCGGCGGCGCGTCCAAGGTCGCCATCCGCTGCAGACCTCCGACGCGCTCGGCGCCGCCGCCGTGCAGCTGGGGCCGCAGGCCGTCGCCTTCGCCGTGCTCCTCAATAAACGCTTCGGGCTGCCCTACGGCAAGATCGCCGCGCTGCTGCGCGACCGCTTCGGGCTGCGCGTCACGCGCGGCGGGCTGGTGCACGCGGTCCATCGCGCGGCGCGCCAGGCGCAGCCGACGTATGACGCGCTGTGTGCGACGGTGCGCGGCAGTCCGGTCGTCACCGCCGATGAAACCAGCTGGCGCGTCGACGCCGACCTGCAGTGGCTCTGGGCGTTTGTCACGCCGGAGACGACCGTCTACGCGATCCAACCGGGACGCGGCCTCGCGCAAGCGGCCGCACGTGATCGGCGCTCGACTATCGCGGGCGTGCTGCAGCGCGACGGCTGGCAGTCGTATCGGCAGTTTCACGCCGCGGCGCATCAGACCTGTCTCGCCCATCTGCTGCGCCGCTGTCGCGTGCTGCTGCTCGACTATCCCGAGCACCCGTTTGTCGGGGCGGTCAAAGCGATCCTGCAGGCGGCCCTGGCGCACGCGCGACGCGCTATCACGCCGGCACCGTGTCGGCTCACGGGCTCGCGGTCGCGCGCGGCCACTACGTCGAGCGACTCGGCCGGCTGCTGGAACGCACGCCGAGTCGGCGGCTCGCGGTGCGGCGGTTTCAACGGCACCTCATCGTCGAATTCGACGCCATCTTCAGCTTTCTCTTCGACCCGACGCTCGACGCCACCAACTGGCGCGCCGAACACGCCCTGCGCCCCGCCGTCGTCACCCGCAAGATGTGCGGCGGCGGCAATCGCACGCGCCGCGGCGCCGACAGTCAGCAGGTCCTCGCCAGTGTGCTCCGCACCGCGGACCAGCGCGGCCTCGACGCCACCGACCTGCTCGTCACGCTGCTCACCGCGCCGACCCCCATCGGTGCCTCTCAGCTCTGCGGACGAGTCCCCGCGATACACTGACCCGCTAAACACAGACCTCCCAACTCCCAACGTTCGCGTTGGGAGTTGGACATTGGGCTTTGGGAGTTGAGTTACGGCGTATCGACTCTGTTGATGGTGATGGTCGGCGACGGCCAGTGCTCGATGTGCGCCGGATTGCGCGGATTGCCGAGCGCCTTCAGTACGGACAGATCGATGCTGTACGCGCCGTTTGGAACGGGTCGAGACTTACCACCGGCCCGTCTCATCGTGGTGCCGTCCCACGTGAAAGCAAAGAAGGAAGTCGCCGCGCTGTTCCGGGGCAGGAACTCCTCGATATCGGCGAAGCCCATCGACTCACCGGTACTGATATCGATGACCTCCATATTCAGCTTTCGGACCTGGTGATCAAGGTGGAACAAGATAAACGGGACGTCGTCGCCCTCGAGGGTGAAGGATGCCCCGCCCGGCTGATTGACCAGGTCCGATCCGTCGACCCGTGCAAGCCACGGAAACCCGAACGGCGTCGGTGCCAGCGCTGAGATGGCCTGGTAGTCGCCGTTGTACCCGGCGTATGGGACACGGAGTACAGCTCCGCCATCGCTCGGGGTGAAGGTAATGTAGCCGCCGAAGAGACGCGTGGTCGCGTCGCCAGCTGGTGGCGCGATCGTCACGAAGACGTTCGCGTTGTCGTCATCGTCATGACGATCGCCGCCGAGCGTGATGGAGGTCTTGTTGAATGTGACCGTTGCAAAGCTATCGCGGAGCGAGGGAGTGAACGTATTGGGACCGGTGGACAGCGCTGGCTGATGTCCCAGCGTGTACGTGACCGAATCGTCGTCGTGACCGCGGCCGCGTCTGTTGTGTTTGTGTCCCCAGTGTCGACCGTGGAATCCATTGAGCTCGGTCAATGAAATGCGCAGTCCCTTCGTGACCACGCCAGCCTCGATCTCACCGAGCGCGAGGCTGCTCGGCGACACGATGGCGTCGGCTGTTGCCGCGGCGTCGATCCTCAGCATGCCGGCACCCTGGCGATGGACGTTGTCGAGGAAACCAAGGCCGGGGTTGCCCGCCCACACGGCCGGGCGCGCGCTGTTCTGCAGCCGCTGCTGCACTTCTCTTGGTGTGATGCGCGGCTGTGCTTCGAGCAGCAGTGCGACGGCCCCAGCGACATGGGGCGATGCCATCGACGTGCCGCTCAGGTTTCCGTAGCCGCCCTGTTCGAGAGGCAGCGTCGATCTGATCGTCCCGCCGGGCGCGCCGATATCAGGCTTGAAGCTGAGATCGGGCGGGAGGCCGTAGGACGAGAAGCTGGATATGAGGCCGCCGGTTGGCTGAGCCTCGCTCGTGATGAGCGACGTCCATGTCATTGTGACGTCGCCGCTCGTGAGGCGCCCGTCGATGAGGACGCCGCTTGCTGCGCTGATGCTGACCACTGGAATCGTGATGGGTGGCGTGCCCTCCACAGTCGGCGAGACGAAACCCGCGGCGTTGTTGTACAACACGACGCCCACCGCGCCGGCTGCTTCTGCGTTGAACGCTTTCTGATAGAACGAGCACGTGCCACGCCGAATCAGCGCTACGTTTCCCGTGAGGCTTCCTGCAGGCAACGCGACACAGCCGTCGTTGGTAGACGTCGGCGTGCCGGTACGAGCCATCGGGAACGATCCAATGAGCGGCGGAGGCGGGGCACCGGTCGCGGCGACGTATCCAATCTGGGCCTCATCAGGGGAGACGGTGAAGGCAGTCAGATTCGCATGCGAGTTGTCGAACGACGCAACGCCGATGACATCCTTGCCGATTCCTGGCGCGGAGGCGCCATAGAGTCCGAGGGTGCCTTCATTGCCGATCGATGCGACGACGACGACTCCGCGCCGCACGAGGTTATTGGCGGCCTTGGCCGTCGGGTACTGCGGCCACGTGAGCGCGCTGCCGATGCTCATGTTGACCACGTCGGCGCCGTTGTCGAGCGCTAGCTCCATGGCGGCGAGCATCACGTCAGCCGTTGTCGGACCGTCACACCCGAATACCCGATACGCGTGAATTCTTACGCCCGGTGCGACGCCTTTGAGCCCTCCGTTCGCGCCGATGATGCCGCTCACGTGCGTGCCGTGGCCATTACAGTCGTCGGGGTCCTGGTCGGGCACCGGCGTGGGGCTGAAATCGGGGGACGCGTCGTCGGCGTTGAACGCATCGCCGACGAAGTCGAATCCCTTTTCGACCCGGCAACCACGTCCGAAACATCCACCCAGGTCAGGATGATCGTAGTCGACTCCTGAGTCGATGACGGCCACCTTGACGCCGCGGCCGGTCAGTCCCAGCTCACTTCCCGCAACGTCAGCGCCTGTCATCGCGAGCGCCGTCACCAGGTCGGCAAAGGCCCCCGGCTGCCCCTCGACTTGCTGGAGGGCGATCTTCACAACGGGGTACACCGCCTGCACTCCTGCGAGCGCGCGCAATTTGTTGATGTTGGAAGTGGATGCTCGAACCGTGAGTCCGTTCCAGAGCCTTCTGAAGTGTCGCCGTTCTGAGTACTGAACACCCGCGCTCGCGGCGGCGGAATGAAAGCGTGCTTCCTCGCCTTCGAGCGTCGCGATGGCGGTACCATCGGCTGTTGGCGGGCTCGCCAGTTCGACGAACCAGGTCCCAGATGCTTCGCTATCGAGCGTTGGGACAGATTGCCCCGTCTGCGCGGACGACAACACGCTCGCCAGCAGCAGACACGCGCCAACACCACCAAGTAACTTACGCATTGCGACCTCCTCGTCCGAAGCACGAGCCCTGACAAATTGAGGGGCGCGAACGCCACGCACGACCGGCACTCTGGCCATGGAGCCCTGTCGTGCGAGGCGTGCGACCGTTCGGTAGGATTCCCAGCGTGCGCGAGGACGAGGTCGTCGCCATTGTCGAGAGCAGCCGGAGTTCGGGCGATCATCTCGATGATGCGAAGGCAACGTTTCACGGGTCTAGCGCCCCTTGCGCGTGATGACCGGTCATGCCGAGGGGAGGACGCTAACCTCCGGCTGTACTCGAGTCAAGGCCTGAGAGGGGTGTCGTGACGCTGCTGAGCGAGCTTGCACGCGATCAGTGTGCAACCGAGCGAACGGTCGAGCCGGATCGCTACAGCATCAGTCCCGATGTTGCTCGCACAGCAGAGGAGTTGGGGAACACACGGTCGAGTTGCGCGGCTGTCAGATCGAATGTGCCGGACAGCGCGGCTTTGAGTACCGCGCGTGTGTCGAGCGTCGGCTTCAAATCGCGTCCTTCGTACAACGCGTTCTGTCCAACGCCCGGCCAATCCGAGATGACCTTCGCGCGCGTGATTCGCGGACCGAGAACGAATCCCGCTCCAGCAGTTCCGTGATCGGTGCCCCGGGTGCCGTTGGGGCGTGCCGTGCGACCGAACTCGGTCATTACGACAACGGTCGTCGTCTGCCATGCAGGACCCATCGCTGTTCGGAACGCGACGAGGCCTTCGGCGAGTTGTCCCAGCAGACGATCGAGCGCGCCACCCGCCATTCCCTGATTGGCGTGCGTGTCCCAGCCGCTGAATTCCATCGCGGCGATGTTGGGACCCTGATCCTGCCGGAGGATTCGGGCCGCGGCCTGCATCAGCGGCGTGATGCCGCCACGTCGCGCGTTGCCTCGAGCCATCGGCTCTTCGCCAACCAGCTCCTGCTGCTGGAGTGCCGCCTCGAATCGATTGTGGAGCGCGGCGTCGGCGCGATAGAGCACCGCCAGCCGTTCCAGGAACGCATCGTCCACCGCACCGAGTTGCGTCGGCGACCAGCTCTCCACCTGAAAGGGACCAGAGAGCGAGAGCGGCATCCCCGCGGCGATCGCGATTCCAGTGCGACGGCCGGACATGACTTGAAGCAATCGATTGAGCCAGCCGTCCGACGCGCCGGCAGGATGATCGAGGCCGGTTTCGAGAATTGCCTGGCCGTCGAAGTGGCTGCGCGTTCGATGAGGGATCGCCATCGCGTGAATCACGGCGAGCTCGTTGCTATCCCACATCACGCGCAGCGGTGAGAGTCCCGGCGCCAGACCAAACGTGTCGTCGAGCGGGGTCAGTTCCGATTCCTTGAACGCGAAGGCGCCGCGCAGGCCCGTGTACTCGGGATCGCCGGAGGGAACGACGGCAGCGAGCCCGTCGAACCCGCCGCGCAGCAGCACGAACACGAGCCGGCCGCTCTGCGCGACTTGCGCGAAGCTGATGCGCGGAGCCGCAAACGTCGCGAACCCGCCGTAGCACATGTTGCGAACGAACTCTCGGCGGTCCATCGTCATCTCCATTGAAACGCCGGCCCCGCGATGGCGAGCGCCACTCGCTCTGGTGCCGGAATCGACGCGTCCGCGATCAACGCGTGCAGAGGATTTCCCGTGGGCACATCGACGACATCGAGCAGCGCTCGCGGGTCGACTGCGGCTACGGCTGGCTGCCGCGAGATTGTGCGCGCCAGCTCTCCGCGATTGAGCAGCGAGTCCGGGTCCGCCCACTCCTGCATCGCGTCGCCGAAGCCTTTCGGCGATGGCGGCGACCACAGCGGCTGCCTGAGTTGCCGCAGCACGACGGGCGCATTCGGGTTGACCTCGTTCGCGCCGAAGGCGCGCATGACCGCGATGAACCAATCCTGCGGCGTGCGGAACTTGCGCGCGTCCTCGCGCCACGCAGCGGGCTCTTCGATCAACGTTCGTGCGACGATCTTCAAGTCGCCATCGCTCGAACGAAATGCGCGCGCGAGGCGATCGACTGCGGCCGCCGGCGGATCGTCGCTGATGAAATGCGTCGCGAGCTTCGTTGCGACGAACTGCGCGGTGGATGGATGACGGCACAGCGCGCGGATGGCGTGCTCGCCTTCGGCAAGGCCGTCTTCCTTGTATCGCTCCGTGAGAACCGTCTTGGTTCCTGGCTCGTGCAGTGTCTCCCGGAAGGTAAAGCCGATCGCGCTTCCGGGCTCAGGCCGGGCCCGACCAATCGCACCATTCCCGCGACGCGGCTGATTGCCCTGCGGTGCGCGGGCGCCCGCTCCCCCGATCCCGTCGATCGTCCAGCCTGTCAGCACACGCGCGAGCTCCTGAACATCCGTTTGCGTGTAGCCGCCGTTGACGCCCAGTGTGTGCAACTCGAGCAGCTCTCGCGCGTAGTTCTCGTTCAGCCCGCGCTTCGCGCCGTTGTTTCGTTGCCCGATCCGCGCGCCGGGCGACGACGGTCCGATTGATTGGAAGTTGTCGAGGTACGCGAGCATCGCCGGGTGCTTCGCCGATGCGAGGACCATGTCTTCGAATCGCCCAAGCACGTGCGGCCGGATTACGTCACGCTCGTAGGACCCGGCAAGCGGCGCGACCAGGATCTTCGAACCTGACGAGACGCACAGATGATTCGACCAGAAGGCGACGAGCCGCTCGACAAAAGGGCGATCGCTCGAGATGCGCGCCTCGAGCGCCGTGCGCGCTTCGCCTGTCGAGAGCTCGATGAGATGACGACGAGCCTCGCGGCGCTGCTGTTCATCTCTCTGGCCTGGCATGCGGAGGCCACGGACGGCGTCGCCGATTGCCCCCGGTGAAGGGATGTCTCTCGCGTGCAATGAAGGCACGCCGCCATCGAGCTGCGCCTTCAGCCAGGCTCTCGGATCGGAGATCCGCTGACGCTCGCCTTGGCGGGCGCCAAGTCCGAATCGATTGAGTGCGCGAAGTGCGACGTCCATACAGCTGCAGCCTCTCGCTCAGGCAATCCTAACTCGCGTAACTTCGGGGGCGGCTGGAATCTGGAGTCTAAGACGTATGCGAGCCCCGGGAGCGTTGCTCGCGTTCCGCTTCAGCGGAGGTTTGGATGAACTCGTGACGTGATTTCGAGAAGACGATGGCGAGAAAGTGAAAGGGGGGAGCCAGGAAGAAGGCCCTACCCCCCTCCTATGTGTGTCGCTCTACTCTTCGACGCGCTGCAGGGCGGCTTCCGCCTCTTCGTCGCGCTGTCGGATATGCCGGGCGAGCGCCAACGTCGAGACCGCAAACAGCGCAACCCACGCCGCCGTCGGATGTACGAAATACGTCACCAGCAATGCCGCAAGGACCGCCACACTCAAGGACATACGCACCATGCTTCCTCCGCTCGGTGTGAGACAGAGAGCAATTCGTGCACCAGAGTACGGCCGCAACCGCTGCCTGCCTGCTAAGTCGTGGCAGCAGGACACGTTACATGGCGAAGCCTCGTTTGACCGTCGGGGTCGCGTCGCGGGGGAACACGCGCCGTTTCGGAACACTGGAAAAGGCGAGTGAATAGGAGAAGATGTTGACTGCATTAGTCTTAGAGTCAGCCGTCCTCACTGGAGCGTCGAATCTAAGAATTGAACATGTCGAGACATCACGTTGTGCGCCGCGCCGCTGTCGTCCTGTGCACTTTGGTGATGGGGTGCGCGGCCTGCTCCGCTCCTGTGGAGTCGCCCGGCCCGCCGCGACGCGAACGAGACGCCATGCGGCAGCTCGGTCTTCAGCACAAAACTGCGTGGGACCTTTATCAGGCGTTGCGAATGAATGCCGGCGGGGGAACGCGACCTACGCGGAATGAGGTCCCTGACTGGTCCGGTCTCTGGGTGTGGAATTCGAGTCGCGGATTCCTCTTCGATCCCGACACGCCTGAAGGTGTGGTGACGACCGCGAAACTGACGCCTGAGTATCAGCGCAAGCTCGAAGACGAGATCGCGCGCATCAACAAGGGCATCGAGTACGACCCCATCAGCTCGTGCGCGCCTCCTGGCTTTCCCCGCTGGCTGGCGATTCCGTTTCTGCGCGAGTTCATCGTGACGCCCGACCAGGCGTGGCTCACGAGTGAGACGGTGAACAACGTCCGTCGCATCTACATCGACGGCCGCGACCACATTCCCGAAGTGGATCGCTATCCGCTCTATTACGGCGACTCGATCGGCTTCTGGAACAACCAGACGTTGACGATCCACACCAACCAGCTCCGAGCCGGCGTCTATCAGCGGGGAAACCCCGAGTACACCGACAAGGTTGAGGCCGTGGAGATTTGGGAGAAGGTCGATGACCGGACGATCGAGGTCGATGTCTGGATCTACGACCCGCCGGCGCTCGTCGAGCCGTGGTACGTGAAGCAGCGCTACTCGAAGGTCGGCGATCAGAACAAGCAGTTGCGCATTCGCTACTGGGATTGTCTCGAGAACCCGAACAACACTGTGTTCAAGACACCGGAAGGGAGTACGCAGTTCAAGGACTTCACGTTCACCGACAAGGACAATCGATAGGCCCTTCTGCGCCCGGTGTCGTTCAGGGTTCGTACACTTCGACCAAACCTAGTCGGTTCATGCGCCTGAAGTCGGCGTCGAGCGACCAGACGAGCGATCCGGTTTCTGACGCCAGCGCGCCGATCAGGAAGTCACCGAGCCCGAATCGTTCGCCAGCGTCGCCGGCCTTCTCGACCCATCCGTCTACGAGGGTCCAGGTCGCGTCAGTCGGGTAGAGGAGCGGCAGCGCCGACAGCGCACGGCGAAGCCGCGCCCGGTCCGTCCGCGAAGCTCCCGACAGGATCTCGACACGCACGGGGATCGGCAGTCCCACCTCGTCGGTGTCGAGCAGCGCGCTGAGGACGTGTGCCTCGCGACTTCGTTCCGAACGCAGCGCCGCGATCCAGATGGACGTGTCGACGATGATCACGAGCGTCGCCGCGCGGATGCCGGCGGTCGCCGGCGGCTCCGGTCCACGTCGACATCGAGCCGCACGCGGCCCATCAGCGCCTTGAGCTCATCCAGCCGTCGTCGGCGGACAAGCTCTCGCAACGCCAGGATCACGGTGTCGGTCTTCGAGGTGAAGCCGAGCGCGCTCTGCGCCTCGTTCAGCAGATCGGCGGGAAGATCGAGCGTCGTGCGCATACGAAGCATCATCAATCGTATGCGTATATGTGTCAAGAATCAGGCAGATCAGGTGCCGGCGTGGCCACGCCCATTGTTCGTCCTTCCCCTTCCATACGAGCTGCGGGTCGAGCGACGGGTCGCGCGGGTAGAGCATCTTGGCCGGGGCGGCCTCGTCTGCCGCCACGAAGTCGCGCAGCTCCTCGGTGGGGATGTTCTTGCGCGTGTCCTTGTGCGTGATGGAGTCGACCGGTGTCGGCCCCGCCGGACTCTTCGTCCGCTTGCCCATCAGTCGGCACCCGACGTCGCGTCGGTGCTGGATCCGGTAGTCGTTCGCCGGGTCGGTCGGTAACAGCACGCGCAGGCGATCGCGGATCGTAATGCCCGGTGTCACGATTAGAAACGCGTCGCGGAATCCTCTCTCTCGTCGTCCATCGACCGCCTGATCCGTGATGCCATCATCGGAGAACTGGAATGACGCGACGGCTCACGAAACGGCGAGTTCAGGATCGGGTTGTCGATGACGACGAGAGGCACGGCGACGGCAAGTACACGTGTCGTTACTGTGATACTGCTGGACGTAAGCCGATTTGCACCGGTCACGCATTCCCGACTAACGTGATCGGTTGGAGATCACGACGTGCCGGCCACCGCCACTCTCACTACGTACAAGATGTACATCGACGGGCAATGGGTCGATGCGTCCTCGGGCAGCCATTTCGAAAGCGACGATCCGTTTCGTGCGGAACCGTGGGCGCTCATTCCGCGGGGAACCGCGGCCGACGTTGATCGAGCTGTGCGAGCCGCCCACAAAGCCTTCACGTCTGGTGAGTGGCCAAAGCTGACGGCATCGCGGCGCGGTGCGCTGCTGCGCAGGCTTGGCGACCTCGTCACCGAGCGCTCGAAGCAACTGGCCGAGACCGAAGTCCGCGACAACGGCAAGCTGTACGCCGAGATGAGCATGCAGACGGCGTATATGGCGCAGTGGTACCACTACTACGGTGGCCTTGCCGACAAGATCGAAGGAGCGGTCCTGCCGACCGACAAGCCCGACACCTTCAACTACACGAAGTACGAGCCGCTCGGCGTCATCGCCGCGATTGTCCCCTGGAACTCCCCGCTGCTCCTGACGACGTGGAAGCTGGCGCCTGCACTTGCCGCCGGCAACACCGTCGTGATCAAGCCGTCGGAGTTCACGTCGGCGTCGGTGCTCGAGTTCATGACGCTGATCGAGGAAGCGGGCTTCCCGGCTGGCGTCGTGAACGTGGTCACCGGCTTCGGCGGCGACGTTGGTGCGCCGCTCGTCGAGCATCCGCTCGTTGCCAAGGTCGCGTTCACCGGATCGGATCTCACCGGTCAGCGGATCTACGAGGCTGCGGCGCGTGGCCTCAAGCACGTGACGATGGAGCTCGGTGGGAAGTCACCAAACATCGTGTTCGACGATGCCGAGATCGACAATGCGGTGAAGGGCGCGATCTCGGGCATCTTTGCGGCCACAGGTCAGACATGTATCGCCGGCTCGCGACTGCTGGTTCAGCAAAGCATTCACGATCAGTTTCTCGAGAAGCTGGTCGCGTTTGCGAAGACCGCGAAGATGGGGAACCCGATGAATGCGGACACGCAAATCGGACCCGTGACGAACAGGCCGCAGTTCGAGAAGATCCTCAACTACATCGACATCGCGAAGGGTGAGGGTGCGCGTGCGGTGCTCGGCGGATCGCGCGCGACCCGTGCCGAATGCGGTAACGGCTGGTTTGTCGAGCCGACGATCTTCGAGGGGGTGAACAACGGCATGCGCATCGCGCAGGAAGAAGTCTTCGGGCCGGTGCTCTCGGTGATTCCCTTCAAGGACGAAGAGGAAGCCATCGCGATCGGCAATGACGTGGTGTATGGTCTGGCGGCCGGCGTCTGGACGCAGAACATGCGCCGTGCGCTGATGATGGCCGAGAAGCTCCAGGCTGGAACGGTCTGGATCAACACCTATCGCGCGGTGAGCTACCTGTCGCCCTTCGGCGGTTACAAGCGTTCGGGGATCGGACGCGAGAGCGGTCAGGAGATGATCAAGGAATACCTGCAGGTGAAGAGTGTGTGGATCTCGACGGCGACGACGGTCGCGAATCCGTTTATTCAAAAGTAGTTGGTGGTTAGTGGTTAGTGGACCATCCACCAACCAGAAGAGGAGACATGGATCAAGTTCTTGGTTTCGTAGGTGTGGGCCGCATGGGCGGGCCGATGGCGAATCGGCTGCTCGACGCCGGCCATTCGTTGTGCGTGTTCGACACGAGCGCGGAGGCAGTGAAGCCGCTGGCGGCCAGGGGTGCGAAAGTAGCCTCGTCCGCAGAAGACGTGGCGTCGTCATCGGACATCGTGTTGATCAGTCTGCCGACGCCACCGATCGTGCAGGCCGTCAGTGTGGGCAGCATCCTGAAGGGGAACCGGCTCAAGACGCTCATCGATCTCTCGACGACGGGACCGACGGTTGCCGGTATCGTCGCGAAGGCGGCATCGGAGCGAGGCGTTGCGTGGGTGGACTCGCCGGTCAGTGGTGGTATCGGCGGCGCGACCAAGGGCACGCTGGCGGTAATGGTGTCGTGCAAGAAGGACACGTTCCCGGTGGTCGATCCGGTGCTCAAGACATTCGGCAAGACGTTCTACGTTGGCGAGAAGCCGGGCCTGGCGCAGATCGCGAAGCTGGCGAACAACCTGCTGGCCGCCGCGGCGATCGTGCTGTCGTCCGAAGCGCTGGCGATGGGCGTGAAAGCCGGGCTCGACGCCCAGACGCTCTGCGACATCATCAATGCGGGAAGCGGACGCAATAGCGCGACGCAGGACAAGTTCCCGAAGTCGGTCATCCCGCGCACCTTCGATTTCGGCTTCGCAACGGGCCTGTCCTACAAGGACGTGCGTCTGTGCCTCGACGAGGCCGAGGCGCTCGGCGTTCCGATGGTGGCCGGAGCGGCGGTGCGTCAGATGCTCGCCATCACCAACGCGAAGTTCGGACCTGATTCCGACTTCACCTCGATCGCCCGGGTTGTTGAAGAGTGGGCGGGTATCGAGATCAAGTAGTAGGCCGTAGGCAGTAACGTGAAGGGGTCAGACCCTTCACATTTTTTCGCATGTGAAAAAGCGTGTGGGGTCTGACCCCAATCCACTGGAGACGAAATGGATAAAGCGACGTTTGAGAAGGGCCGGGAGATTCGCAGCTCAGTGCTCGGCAAGGAGTTCGTGGACGCGGCGTTCAAGGCGGCAGACAGCTTCAGCATGCCGATGCAGGAGCTCGTCACGGAGTACTGCTGGGGCGCGGTATGGGGACGCGAAGGTCTCGACAAGAAGCAGCGGAGCATGCTCAACCTGGCGATGATCAGCTGCCTGAATCGGCCGCACGAGCTCCGGCTCCATATCGCGGGCGCGCTCAAGAACGGCGTCACGCGCGATGAGATCCGCGAGATCTTCATGCAGGTGGCGATCTACGCTGGTGTGCCTGCGGGGGTGGACTCGTTCCGCGCCGCCAAGGAAGTCTTCGAAAAGATCGACGCGAAGTAGTTTCAGCCGGCCGGGATCCGGGTCCCGGGTCCCGCTCCTGTTCGCAGTTCGTGGAGGCTCTGATGTTCGCAGACCGACGTGTGTGGGCAGCCGGTGCCGTGATCGTGACCGCCGTGCTGTTGGCGTGCTCCAGTGCGTTAGGGCAGACGGATCGCTGGTATCCGTCGCGGTGGGGCGCCGACGATCAGCGCGGCGCAGCGAATAGGCTGACACCGGCCAAGGTGCTCGAGGCGAAGAACGCGATCACCAAAGGTGTCGTCTATCAGCTCGGTCACGTGTACGAGCCGGGCATGCCGATGTACGGCACGCGGCACTACAGCCTGCGCATCCCGTACCCGTTCAAGATGCCGGGCAAGAACGAAGCGGTCTATCACGACGAAATCATTAGTGGAGAGCTCGGGCAGATCGGGACGCAGTTCGACGGCCTCGGTCACCTCGGCATCGGCGATCTCTTTTACAACGGCAATCGCCGCTCGGAGTTCGCCCAAGCCGAAGGACTGCAGAAGCTCGGAATCGAGAACGTCGGCGCCATCGTGACTCGCGGCATACTGATCGACGTCGCGAAGTTCAAAGGCGTGGACCAGTTGCCGCCGCGCTACGAGATCACGCCAGCCGATCTCACAGGTGCTCTCCAGCGCGAGAACGTCCAGATCCGAAGCGGTGACATGGTCATCATCCACACCGGCTGGGGCTCGCTGTGGATGAAGGACAACGCCAAGTTCGCCGACAGTGAGCCGGGGATCGGCCTGGCCGCCGGTCAGATGCTGGTCAATGCGGAGGTCGTGGTCGTAGGCGCCGACACGTGGGGCGTCGAGGTGATGCCGAATCCCGACAGCTCGCTATCGGCTCCGGTGCACCAGCTGTTCCTGGCACGCAATGGGATCTATCTCCACGAGAACCTGATCACCGCGGACCTGGCTCGCGACAGCGTTTATGAGTTCGTGTACATGTTTGCTCCGCTACGGTTGAAGGGAGCAACAGGGTCCCCTGGAAATCCAATCGCGATCCGGTAACCCATGAGAGGTACCGCGGCAGCGCCGTTTCCGATGCCCAACGATCGGTACGGCGGTATTGCGTCTCTCTTGTCGAGCGCTGACGCAATGGTCGGAAAGGCGTGAACCAGAGACGCTGAACTTGCGAAACCGAAACAGCCGCCGGTTATTCGCGACCGCCTACGAGAAGGTGATTCGTCGCCGTTCGAGATGTGGCGGGTAAACCGCTTTCACTCGACGACGATCAGGCTTCACACGCAGGAAGTACGGGAACTCCTCGGCAGCCGTCTGGCCGTTCGCGCTGGCGCGTCGCGCGTCAACGGGAACTCGGTCCTGCCCGATCAGACTGGTCAGGTGCACGGCCTTCGTGAAATTCGACTCAGGCCTTTTTCCAGACGACATATGCATCGAAGTTTCTGTCACGAGAAGCGACGACTCTAGTGCGTTAGTGTGCAACGTCGCTATTGGGATCATGCCGGGGGGTGTAAGGGAAATCCCCTAATGGTCTTCCAGCATGGCTTTAGCGAGCTTCGCGATCGCCCGGTTCACTGCCATGCGTGCGGCGGCAGCGGTCGGCTTTCCAAACATTGTGGCGATGTCAGCGTAGTCCCTGCCCTCTTTCCGAGCGCGGATCATCTGTTGCTCCGCGGCTTCGAGTGTCTGCATCGCCTTCTTGTACCTCCGCATGTCCTCGCGCTTCATCACCCAGTGCACCGGTGGTGGCGCCGGATCCGCCTGCCGCTCGAGCGCGGTGTCATCCCGCGGTCGCGATCGCGCCTTGCGAACTTCGTCGATGATCTGGTTCTTCACGGCCTTCCGGAGAAAGTTCTGCAACGACTCAGGGGACTCGACCTTGATTCCGTCAAGCCGTGGCAGGGTCCGAGTCACGACGTCCTGAACGAGGTCCTGCGTATCCGCCAGGCTTCGAGCCCATTGCGGCAGCTTCCCACGTGCCCATCTCCGCAAAGGGGGTACCGCCCTTTCGAGGAGCTCATACCTGGCCTCGATGTCGCCGGCCTTGATCTTGGAAACGAGGTCAATCGTGTTATCGCGGGTGTCGTCGCTCATGACTGCCTCCGCACGGTACGTATCTAAGAACGCACCAGGCAGGTCGATCGAACAGAGGCGGAAGGAAGGCCGGACGAAGGCTATGTGTCGCTGAGCCAGCCCTGGAGAAGGGCGTATTTGACGATGTCGATCCGCCCTTTGAGGCCGAGTTTCCGGGCGGCATTGGCCTTGTGGACTTCGACCGTCTTGACGCTCAACTCGAGCTGCGCCGCGATCTCCTTGTTGCTGTAGCCTGCGGCAATCAGTCGCAGGACCTCGGACTCCCGCTCGCTCAGGCTGGCGCCGGTTCCCTGCGCTTTCCGTCCAGTCTTGGACAGAAACCCCGCCGTGACGCGGGCGGTGAGCGCCGAATCGAGGTACTGGCCCCGTGCGGCGGTTGCCCGAATCGCCTGCAGAAGCTCGGACGCAGCACTTTGCTTCAGCACGTAGCCATCGGCGCCCGCGCGCAGCAATTCCTGCAGGTAGGCATCGTCGCCATGCCGCGTGAGGATGACGATCACCGAGTCCGGCTGAATCTGTTTCAGCGTGCGCGTAGCCACCAGTCCGTTCATCCCCGGCATCGAGATGTCCATGACGACGACGTCGGGGAGAAGGGCACGGGCCTGTTCGACGGCTGCGGCGCCATCGCTCGCCTCTGAGACGACGGTCATGTCGTCCTGGCTTTCGATCAGCATTTTCAGCCCCTGGCGCACGGTGACGTGATCGTCCGCCAGCAGGATACGTAGACGAGTGTCAGTCATTGGTCGCCGGGTCCTGTTCAACGACTACTGGCATTCGAACGATGACCGCGGTGCCCTCACCTGCCGCCGACTCGATCTGCACGGTCGCGCCAACCAGCGCCGCCCGCTCCTGCATGCCAAGTAACCCGAAACCCTGACGCGGATGTCCCGCGGCCGGCTGATCGAATCCCACGCCGTCGTCCTCGATGATGAGCGACACGTAGTCGGGTCGCCGCTCGAGGATCACGTCGACGTTCTCCGCGCGGGCGTGTTTGGCGATGTTGTTGAGCGCTTCCTGGGCGATGCGGTAGAGGGTGGTTTCGACTTCCGACGTCAGTCGAACGGAGCTCAGTCCGGTCGTGTGGAGATCGGCACGCACGCCGGCGCGCAACGACCAGTCCTGCACGTAATTGGCGAGCGCCGCCCGCAGCCCAAGATCGTCGAGCGCGGTCGGGCGCAGCTCCCACACCAGATGATCGACGTCCTGATCGAGCTGCTGGGCGACTTTCTCGAGAGCGCCGACCTGCGGCGCGAGATGCGGGTCGCTCCCGCAACTATCCCTCAGCGCGCGGATGCCGAGCCCGAGTGCCGTCAACTGTTCGCCAAACTGATCGTGCATTTCACGCGCGATACGCCGCCGCTCGTCTTCCTGCGCGAAGACAAGGCGCGACAGCAGCTCGGTTCGTGCACGTTCGGCGCGCTCGCGTTCCTGCATCTCTTCCCGCAGCGACGCGTTGGCCAGCGCGAGCTCCGCGGTTCGCTCGTTGACGCGAATCTCGAGCTGCTCGTGCGCACGCCTGAGCGCCTCCTCAGAACGCTTGCGTTCCGACAGATCGAAATGTGTGCCGACGATGCGACCGACGTAGCCATCACTCCTGCGTACGGGGAACCCGCGAGAGAGAACGTGGACGTAGTGGCCGTCCTTGTGTCGCAACCGGAACTCGAGGGTGTAGTCGCGCTCTCCGCGCAGTACGCCGTCCACGACCTCGCGAACCGCAGCGCGATCGTCGGGATGCAGTAGCCGCTCCCACACGCTGACGTGGGGCTCGATCTCGTCCTCGCCGTAGCCGAGCATCTTCCTCCAGTGGGAGGAGTACACCACTGCGCCGGTTTCGAGATTCCAGTCCCACACACCTTCCTGTGCGCCCGCGAACGCGAGCGAGAGACGTTCCTCGCTTTCGCGCAACGCCGACTCGGTCCGCTTTCGTTCGGTGATGTCCCGCACGATGATCTGGATTGCGCGGTCGGGTGGATCGTCGAAGAGCGTGCCCATGATCTCGACGTCCTTGATCGAGCCATCGAACCCTACGAGTGTCTCCTCGACGGCGGGCACGTTCTTGCCCATGAGTAGCTGACGGACTCGCTCTCGGATCTGTGGGTGACGTTCGGGAAGAAAGAAGCGAAGCGGCGACTGGCCCAGGATCTCGTCGGGCGATGCAGCGCCAAACAGCCGCACCGCGGCTGCGTTGACGAAGAAGATGGCGTTGTTGCGGCTGAGAAAAATGCCGTCCGGCGACAGGTCCACCAGTTGGCTGTAATCCATGCTACTCGACCGCCGGTCCCGTCGGACGCAGTTCGCGGCCGTCGGCGAGTGTGGCTTTGACAAACATGCCACCGGGCGATCCATCGCGCATCGGCCGGATCACGATCGATACCTTGTCTCCCGGCTTGAGCGAGTTCTTGCTCCACCCGCGCCGGCCAAGATAGTTGGGGCTCATGCCTTCGATGCCCCACGTCTCGACTTTCCCGTTGTCACCGCTGACGTCGATCCAGATCCACGTGTGCGGATTGGTCCAGTCGAACTTCTTGATCGTGCCGCTGATCGTTTTCTCAGCCTCGAGGTTGAACGGCGCGAACGAGTGGTGGGCGGCGGTTTCACGAGCACCCGCTGCCAGAAGCGTGACCGCGACGATTGCCAGGGTGAGTCTGCGCATGAGAGGCCCCTACTTGCCTGAGGTCTTGGCCGGATCGTCGAGACGGATGCCGGCCTTGCCCTTGTCATCCACGAAGTTGCGATTGTTTTCCTGACAGACGTACTCAGCAATCGTCCACGACCGATGTCTTTGCAGCGTGCGCGTCGTCGTGTACGGCGCGGTGAGGACGTCCGGATCGGTGACCGTCGTCTCGATGCTCAACGTGTCAGGACCGGTGAGCGTGAAACGCTCGCGAATTCGCATCTTGTCGCCGTGAGGCACGTTGGCAGCGAGATCGGTCAGCGGCGAGAACCCGATCGTGTCGACCACCAGCGCAGTGCCTTCCCATCGTCCGACTGAGGTGCCATGGAATTTGAGATCGGGATCCTCGGGAAGTGGACGCCCGTCCGTGTAGATGTGACGGACCTGCGTGTAGGCCTCGATGACGATTGTCACCTTGCCCGGCGTCAGCAGGAACTCCATCGGGTACGGCTGTCCCATGATGCCGGGCATGCCCGGAGGTACGCAGTTCGCGGTCTGATTGTCTTCGCGTCCGAGCGACTGCAGTTCCTTGCGCTTGGCAGCGGCCGCCGGTGTCAGCGATGGTCCCTGAGGAGCGGCGCCACGGCCTCGTCCACCGCCGCCGCCGGGTCCGATTTCCCAGACACCGGTGAGGTCAGGGAGCTTGGCTAAAGCCGCCCAGTCCGCCGCGGTCGGCGGAGGAGACTTCGCTGCAGCCGTCTGCGCGGTTGCAGGGCGATCGGCGAGCACGAACAGTGCGGCTGAGAATGCCAGAACAGATATCGGGGTCGACCGCATTAGGGCGTTCTCCAAACGAGAGAGTCTACCCCTCCGGCCGCGTCCCTGTCAGGTGGGCAAAACCGTGAAGGGTCAGACCCTTCACAGATCGGCGCGAGTGAAGACGCTCATTTGCTCGACTCCGCCGCGCCAACTGGCAGAGAGCGTCAGCGTACTGCCGTCGGGCGACACCACGTATTCCACCCGACCCTCGAAGTCGCCGTCGCCGTGCCGTGTGACGACGGCCTCCAGGCTGTGCGAGCCGAGCCACGTGGCGCGCATGGTGAAATCGTCTCGATGCCTGGACGGATGCTCGTTGCCGTCGGCCACAAACGAGTTCACGCCACGATTGGTTCGGCCTGACGCGTCCACCATCACGTAGTCAATCGTCACGTCCGCGCCTTCGATGTCGAATCCAATCGACGCAGCTTGAAGGCGATTCAGCGGATGCAGCTTCGACCTCGACAGGTCGGCCGTCCACTTGCCAACGAACGGATTCGGCGTGGTGGCTTCACTCTCCACGTGCGCCTTGAGCCGCGGCCAACTCGCAAACCCGTACTCCAGGGCGAGTGCGTGTTGCGCGTCGGCCAACTGCGCATCCGGGTCCTGCAGCTTCATTTTCTGAAGCAGTTCCTTCGCCTGTTTCCTGAGGTGATCGAGGTTGGGGCGTGCAGGCAGATCGCGAGACATGACTTCTCCTCAGGCCCGGCGTCCGCTCGCAGGCAAGAGAGTCGATGCTCTCGGATCAAGAAGAACCTGCAGGTGGGATCATCCCTTCCCGCGGACGGGGCGCAACCTGCCTTGCGTTCCCCATCCTATCGAAGGTTCCGAAGCTCGACAAGCGTCGAACGCTCGGGCAGAGCTTGATAGACTGCGGTTGGTGTCGAGTCTGTCCCGCGCCGCCACGGTGGCGGCTGTTTTCATCCTTCTCACTTCAATCGCTCGAGCCGGTCAGGTCGGAACCGCTGACAGTGCGGGTTCGAGCGGCGATCCATCGCTCGATCTCCCGTTTACCTTCGACGGTCCGCCGGTGCCTGTCGCGCCCGGCATCATCTCGCGTGATGTCGACGGCCGTGCGACGTTGCGGGCGATCCGTCTGTCCGTTCCGATCAAGCTCGATGGACAGCTCGATGAAGCGGTCTACTCGGCCACGCCCTCGTTCACTGACTTTTTTCAGATGGAGCCGGTGGAGGGTCAGGTCGCGACCGAGAAGACCGAGGGCTGGCTCTTTTTTGACGACGACAACATTTATGTGACCTTCAGGTGCTGGGAGAGCCGGCCCGATGATCTCGTTGCCAACGAGATGCGTCGCGACAACAACAACATCTTCCAGAACGATCACATCGCGTTTCTGATCGACCCTTTCTACGATCGCCGTAACGGTCTCGAGTTCGCGATCAACCCTATCGGTGGGCGATGGGATGGGCAGATCACGAACGAGCGGCAATTCAACGCCGACTGGAATCCGGTGTGGGATCTCTCCGTCGGCCGCTTCGAGGGTGGCTGGACGGTGGAACTGGTCATCCCTTTCAAGTCGCTTCGCTACCGCCCGGGGCGCGCGCAGATTTGGGGCTTCAACGCGCGCCGGGTCAACAAGGGGAAGAACGAAACGTCCTTCCTCACGAAGTTGCCGCGCGCGCTGGGGCAACGTGCGCTTTTTCAGTCGTCGCTCGCGGCAACGGTTGTCGGACTCGAAGCGCCGCCGGGATCGCGAAACCTCGAGATCAAACCATACGCGGTCTCAGGCCTGACGAGCGACGCCAACGTGATTCCAGCCGTCGCCAACGATGTGTCGGGCGACATTGGCGTTGATGTGAAGTACGGCCTGACCCAGAACCTGACCGCGGACTTCACCTACAACACGGACTTCGCCCAGGTCGAGGCCGACGAGCAGCAGGTGAACCTGACGCGCTTCAGCCTCTTCTTTCCGGAGAAGCGCGAGTTCTTTCTCGAGAACCGCGGCCTGTTCGGTTTCGGTGGCGTCGATACGAGCAGCGGCGGCGACACACCGATCCTGTTCTACAGCCGGCGGATCGGATTCGACAGGGGACGCCAGGTGCCGATCCAGGCAGGCGGGCGCGTCACGGGTCGAGTGGGTCGATACAGCCTCGGGATGCTGAACATCGGCACGAAGGAAGAGGACGGTTCGGTCTCACCCGCGACCAACTTCTCCGTCGTACGCGTGAAGCGCGATGTGCTCCGTCGCAGCAGTATCGGCCTGATCGCGACCGGCCGTTCCAACGTCGAGGGCGGGACGGCGAACAACCAGGCGTACGGCGTCGACGGAACGTTCGCGTTCTTCGCCAACATCGCGATCAACACCTACTGGGCCCGCACGCAAACTGACGGCGTCTCGGGTGAGGACACCAGTTATCGCGCGCAATTCGACTATGCGGGCGATCGGTACGGCGTGATGGTCGAGCGCCTCGTGATCGGCGACGTCTTCAGGCCGGACATCGGTTACGTCCGTCGCAGTGATATTCGTCTGTCACAGGGGCAGCTCCGGTTCAGTCCGCGTCCGCAATCGAACCGCATCGTCCGGAAGTACTCGTGGACCGCCCACATGGCGTATACCGAGAATCACGCCGGGCGCGTCGAGATGCGTGACGCGCGTGGCGAGTTTGGCATCGAATTCCAGAACAGCGACACCTTCGCCGCCAGCTACGGCGATACCTACGAATACATCCCCGTCCCCTCGCGCATCGTGGGCATCACCATTCCCGTGGGCGGATACAACTACGCGACGACGCGCGTGGCCTACAACTTCGGGCGGCAGCGACGCATTTCAGGCAACGTGTCGGTCGAGGCCGGTGAGTTCTACAGCGGGCACAAGACGACGCTGTCGATCAGCCAGGGACGCGTGAACTTCACGCCGCAGTTGTCGATCGAGCCAACGTATCAGGGTAACTGGGTCGACGTTGCTGAAGACTCCTCGACGACGCACCTGATCGGCTCGCGCGTCACCTACACGGTGACGCCGGAGATGTTCGTCAGCGCGCTCGTGCAATACAACACCGGCATCGACTCGGTGTCGGCGAACGTCCGATTGCGGTGGGAGTATCGCCCCGGCAGCGAGCTGTTCCTGGTCCTCAACGAGCAGCGCGACACGCTGTCGCCACGGTTCCCCGATTTGGCGAACCGCTCGCTCATCGTCAAGATCAATCGGTTGCTGAGATTCTAGGTAGCTGGGTAGCTTGGTTGCTAGGTAGCTGGGTTGCTAGGTAGCTGGGTTGCTAGGTAGCTGGGTTGCTTGGTATCCCCAGAGACCCAGCCACCCAGCTACCCATCGACCTAATTCGTGCTTCGCGCCGGCGCGCCCTGGCCGATCGCCGTGCGCAGGTCGGCCATCGTTGTCAGCCGGGGACCATGCAGCGCCGCGATCTGGCGCACATCCAACTTCAGTCGCACGATGTTCTCGTTCAAGTTGACCGAGAACGGATTCGGCATTGCCGGCGGAGGCGCATCGGCCGCCGCGGGCGTGTACGCGTCGCCTTCGACCAGGATCTTCTCAGTCGGCAGATAGACCATCGCGAACGCGTCGTTGTGACCGCCGCCCGCGATCTGATGGATTTCGATCGTCCGCGAGCCGTCTGTCAGCACCTTCTTGTCCGTGAACGTCTCGAACGTCGCCGTTTTCTTCGATGTCGCCAGCCGATCGGGATTCAGCGTGTGTGGTGCCGCCCAGGCTTGCTCGTAGTACGGCTTGTTCATCTCATGCGTGACGATCGTCGCGCCTTCGTCGACGTAGGTGCGCATTCCGCCTGAGTGGTCGAAGTGCACGTGGGTGTTGATCAAGTAGCGAATTGGCTTGTTCGGAATCGTCTCCTTGACCTTGGCGATGACCGCCAGCGATCGCTCCTCGTTCTGCGGTCCCTCGACCACGACGATGTGATCTTTCTGATCGATGACCACGCTGTGATGCGTGCCGCCCTTGAAGTAGTAGACGCCGTTGGCGAGCTTTTCAACTGTGACGGCGACAGGCGCGGGCGCTGGAGCCGACGTCGGGGCCGCTGCGGTCAGTCCTGGATTGGCCATGACCGCTGACACCGTGATGTCGAGCACCGGGTGTCCACCCTGCACCCGCACGATGCGCGATGGGAAGCGCACGCCACCGAAGTCCTTGTAGTCGGAGTAGTTGAACTGCACTTCCGTGTCGCCGAGCACGGGGTTGTCGATCTGCGTCTTCACCACGACGACCTCGTCCTGTTCGTTGATCGTGCCGACGTACTTGTTCTTCCCGACTGAGAACGACACTTCGGATCCCCCCGCGGCCGGCTGCGACGTCGCGTTGTTCGCGGCAGCGGCCCTGAGGAATCCGTGCGGAGTCGTCCAGATCTCCATGACGCGCTCTTCGACGGCGGCAGGCTGCGGCTGCGCGGCGGGTGTTGCGCCAGCGGGCGCGCCGGCAGGCACCACCATGTTCCACGCGGTCGTGCCGCTCACGTACTGATCCGGCGTTTGCGCGACCGGTGTGGGTCGCACGCGATCGGCCTCGACCGTCTGGAGACGCGTCATCTGCACGCGCGCGGCAGGAGCGGCGTAGTCGACGGTCGCAACGTAGTTGCTCACGTCGAACTGCGGCCACGGCAGGGTGGGGTTCGGGGCCTGGCCGAACTGGTACCACCGTCCGGTTCCTGAGAACTGAATGGAGTTGATCTGCGCGGTGCCGAGCGCAGCATTGGCCGCTTCGAGTGTGCCTGCGCGCGGCCCGCATGCGGCCGATGCCGCCACGGTCGCGATGCCGACGACGGTAATCAAGAGTCTGCGCATGGTGTCCTCTATGAATTGGGTAAGGAAGCGAGCGGCAGTATATGACGTCCCGGTTCCGAACGGTGCGGTCGCACAGTGAGCCGCGATCTGACGGCAGGACGCTCTGTAACGAATGACTTCAATGCATGTCGACGTGGTACCCCTCTTGCTCCACGCGCGACACGAAGTAGGAGGTCTATGAGTGTCAACCTTCTCCACCTCGTGCGACACCTGCGGCGTTCCCCAATCAGCGCGCTCGCCGCAATCGTCACGCTCGCGCTGACGCTCGGTGCAGCCGGGTCGATCTTTGCCGTCGTGGATGCGGTGCTCCTCACACCACCGCCGTTCGCGAACCCCGATGCGCTAGTCACTGTCGGTGAGGTGCCGATTGACGGGCGCGCGGTCACCGCGCCACGAGCAGTGACATTTGCAACGTTCGAGGCGTGGCGCGACCGCGCTCGATCGCTCGCATCGTTGGAAGCATTCGATGGAACGAATCTGACGCTGACCGGGGTCGGCCCGGCCGAGCGAGTCCCTGCCACGGACGTGACATCCAGCTTTCTCGCGCTCCTCGGCGTATCTCCTGTACTCGGCCGGACGTTCGCGCCCGACGATGTGGGGAAGTCGCTCGCCATCATCAGTCATGCGTTCTGGCGCGGAAGACTTGG
The DNA here is from genome assembly GCA_963772955.1 of uncultured Acidobacteriota bacterium. Classification (GTDB taxonomy): domain Bacteria; phylum Acidobacteriota; class Vicinamibacteria; order Vicinamibacterales; family UBA2999; genus Gp6-AA40. Next base: position 256,280 of record CAVYZF010000008.1, read on the forward strand.
TGGCGACTCGAACATCATCGGCCGAGAGATTGTGCTCGGCGGCCGGTCACACACGGTCATCGGTGTCCTGCCCGAGCGGTTTGTATTTGCTCTTGGCGTCGCCGACATCTGGCGGCCGCTTGCCCTTGCGTCAACGCGGGCAGCCCGCGAGGGTGTGCGCGTGCTCGTCATCGCGCGTCTCAACCGGGCAGCGGCGCCGGAGCAGGTGGCTGCGGCACTGGATGACGTGAGCCGTGCTTCCAGGCCATCCGCACGGGTTGTGACCACGAGCGTGGCGACCGCGATCGCCGGCGATAGAACCACCACACTCACGCTGCTCTCAGGTGCGGTCGGTCTCGCCATGCTCATCGCATTCGCCAATCTCGCGGGCCTGCTGATCGTGCGGTCGATCGATCGTCGTCGAGAGCTGGCGGTGAGGACCGCACTTGGGGCACGTCCTGGCGAAATCGTGCGTCAGTTGGTGCTCGAGTCGGGTGCGATCGTCGCGCTGGGCATGATTTGCGGTGTGTGGCTCGCCTGGTGGATGACACCCGTGGTGGCGAACCTGGCATTGGAACGAGTCGGCGAGTTCGCGATCCGTGACGTGACCCTCAGTTGGCGGGTGGTTGGCGGGCTGGCTTTACTCGCGTGTGCGTGTGCGGGGATTTGTGGGTGGCTGCCGGCCTTGCCGGCGGCGCATGGGAACGCGATCGACCTTCTGCGTCGCGGACTAACGCCAACGGCGCGTGAGCGTGGCGTGCGGCGCGCGTTCGTTGTGGGCGAGGTCACGCTGGCCTTCGTGCTGCTTGTCTCGATGTCGCTTCTGGGCAGGAGTCTGTTCGACCTGCTCGAGGTCAAACCGGGGTTCAACCCTCAAGGCGTCATGGCACTGCAAGTGTCGCTGCCGAAGACGGGATATCCCACTGACGAGCGGGTCGCGGCGTTTTACTCGACACTGCAGGCCGCGTTGGGTGAACGTCTGGGATCTCGCGCCGTTGCGGTCGTCGACGAACTTCCGCTGACGGGAGCTTCCGGTCGTCGTCTCGTCGGCGCCCGTTCAGACGACGTGGGGCGTGAAGCGATCGTGCGCGCCGTGAGCGCCAACTACTTCGACGTGATGCGCATCCCCGTGGTCGCCGGGCGATCGTTCGAGTTGACGGACAGAGCCGTGGGCGTGAGGCCCCGCGTGATCATCAGCCAATCACTCGCGAACCTCGTGTTTGCTTCGGATCAGCCTGTCGGCCACCAGATCTGGCTCGTCCAGGCCGGGCAGATGGCCGATGTCATTGGCGTGGCCGGCGACGTCAAACACCGCACACTCGATGAAACGCCCATACCCACCATGTACGTATCGATGGCACAGGAGCCCTCGAACTCGAGTGTTCTTGTCGTCCGGAGCGAACGCCCCGCCTCGGAGGTGACCGCTGTGGTGCGCGAAGAGGTGGCGCGCCTCGACTCGAGTCTCCCCGTGTACCGCGTGCGTTCGATGACCGAGGTCGTCGCCGGGTCGCCCGGGTTGCCGGCTCGCCGATTGTTGACCGCGGCCTTCACCGCATTCGGGCTCCTGGCGGTTGTGCTCAGCGCGATCGGGCTCTTCGGCGTGGCGGCGCACGATGTGGCGTGCCGGCGCACCGAGCTGACGCTCCGTATGGCGCTCGGCGCGCATCCGATGCGCATCGTGAGAGCAACGCTTGGACAGGGCGTCGCGATGGTGGGCATCGGACTGGCGCTCGGAAGCGTGTTGTCAATTTGGGCGGTCGACGCGCTCAGCGGGGTGATCTTCATGTCGGCACAGGCTGATTTCTTCAGCATCGGTGTGGCCGGGCTCGTCCTCACGGCGACCGGTGTCGGCGCCGTCCTCCCTGCCGCGCTCCGCGCCTCGCGAACCGATCCCCGGATGGTGATGCACGGCGAGTGAGCCCCCACCAACCAATTCAGGGTATGGCTCGACCGTGTGTGAAAGGCGTTAGGATTACCCAATGCTGTTGCGGGTCCGCGTGCGCCACGCTGCCGGCTGCGTGCTTCTGGCCTTGTGCCTGGGCACACTTCCGTTCAGTTGGTCCACGCACGCCGCTCAGCAACCCATATCCACGCCACCAGTCGCGACGCAAAAAGCTCTGCTGGATCGCTATTGCCTGACCTGCCACACACAGCGACTCAAGGAACGTGGCACTGTGCCAATCGCCCTCGACTCGCTCGATCTGGCGCAGGTTGGTGCGAACGCCGCGACCTGGGAGAAAGTCGTCGTGAAGATGCGCGCGGGGTTGATGCCACCCGCGGGCGCGCCGCGACCTGACAAGGCGGCTCACGACGCCTTCGCCTCGTGGCTCGAGGCCGAGCTCGATGGCAACGCCGCTGCTCACCCCAATCCCGGCCGCACAGAGCCCTTTCATCGTCTGAACCGCGCCGAGTATCGCAACGCCATTCGCGACATCCTCGACCTCGACGTGGACGTGGCGTCGCTGTTGCCTGCCGACGATGTGAGCTACGGGTTCGACAACATCGCCGGCGTGCTCAAGATGTCTCCGACGTTGCTGGAGCGATACCTTGCCGCCGCACAGAAGGTGAGTCGCGTGGCCGTGGGGACACCGCTTCCTGCACCGAACATCGACTACTTCAGAGTGACCGACGATCTCTCGCAGGACGAGCATCTGCCTGGCCTTCCGCTCGGGACCCGCGGCGGGACACTGATTCGCTACGTGTTCCCGATGGACGGCGAATATGAGATCAGACCGCGGCTCACCCGTGACTTGAACGAGAGCCTGCCGCTCTACAAGGAAGATCAGCAGATCGAGATCAGTATCGACGGCGCACGCGTTGGCCTCTACACGTTGCCAGGTATCGGCGGTGCTGCGAATACGGTTCCAGAGAGCTCGGAACCGGCGCCGGATGCAATTCCGGGATCCGGGACCCGGGACCCGGGATCCGCGGCAGCATCGAACCCCGAGCCCCAAACCCCGAATCCCGGAACGCAGGCTCAGCCGGCCCGTCCGGCCATCTCTCAAATTCAACAGGCCGTGCGCCTGGGTGCGCGCGAGAGGGCGGCGCGCAATCGAGCGGACGAGTCGTGGAACCTCCGCGTGCCCGTGAAGGCAGGGGCCCGCGATCTCGTCGTCACGTTCATCAATAGCGTGTCGGCGATCGAAGAGACGCCGCGTCTGCCGTTCGAGCGGCCGTTCCCGGCCGGCGTCAACATTCCGGAGACGCGACGGGGCGCGTACCTGCGCAGCGTCGAGATTGCCGGTCCGTACGATGCGAGCGGCCCGGGCGAGAGCCAGAGCCGCAAGAGGATTTTCACGTGCGCTCCACGTTCTGGCGCTGATGGCGATTCGTGCGCGCGTACGATCCTGACGACGCTCACGCGTCGCGCGTATCGGCGCACCGTCACGAATGCAGACGTCGATCCGCTCATGGCGTTCTATCGAGACGGGCGTGCGCAGGGCGGATTCGATGGCGGGATCGAGAACGCGCTGAGGCGTCTCCTCGTGAGCCCCGAGTTCCTGCTTCGAGTGGAACGCGACCCTGCGGGCGTCGCAGCGGGCGCGGTTTACGCGATCAGCGACGTCGAACTCGCGTCGCGCCTCTCGTTCTTCCTGTGGAGCAGCGTCCCTGACGATGAGCTCCTGAACTTAGCGTCGAAGGGTCAGCTGAAGCAGCCCGCCGTGCTCGAACGCCAGGTCCGACGAATGATGGCGGATTCACGGGCAGAGGCCTTCGTTCGAAACTTCGCGGGGCAGTGGCTGTTCCTTCGCAACCTCGATGCGGTCGTGCCGGTGCAGAGCGTCTTCCCTGATTTCGATGACGCGCTCAGGCAGTCGTTCCGCCGCGAGACCGAGCTCTTCTTCGAGAGCATCGTGCGAGAGAATCGCAGCGCGCTCGATCTGCTGCGTGCCGACTACACCTTCGTCAACGAACGGTTGGCCACGCACTACGGTATTCCAAACATCAAAGGCGAGCACTTCAGACGTGTGACGCTGCCGCCCGACAGCAAGCGTCGCGGTTTGCTGGGACAGGGCAGCATCCTGACGGTGACGTCGTATCCCGATCGCACGTCGCCGGTCGTTCGCGGTAAGTGGATTCTCGAAAACCTCCTCGGGACGCCGCCACCACCACCGCTGCCGAATGTGCCGCCGCTGCGTGCGACAGATACCTCGGGCGTCGTGTTGCCGATGCGTCAGCGCATGGAACGGCATCGGTCGAATCCGGTCTGCGCGTCGTGTCACTCGATGATGGACCCGCTCGGTCTGTCGCTCGAGAACTTCGACGCGACCGGGAAGTGGCGGACTCTTGGCGAGTCGTCGGCGCCGATCGACGCAAGCGGAATGGCGCCGGACGGGACCCGCTTCGATGGCCCTGATGGGCTACGCAGCACGTTGCTGAAATCGGACCGATTCGTGTCCACGCTCACGGAGAAGATGCTGACGTACGCACTTGGGCGCGGTCTGGAGTATTACGATGCGCCGTCGGTGCGGGCGATCCTGCGAGGAGCGGCCCGGGATGACTATCGCTTCTCATCGCTGATTGTCGGGGTCGTTCAGAGTGCGCCGTTCAAGATGAGGAAAGCTGAAGGGCTCTAGGCCATGTTCATAACGAAGAAAGCGCTTCCCAGACGAACGTTCCTTCGGGGCATGGGTGCGACGCTCGGCCTGCCGCTGCTCGACTCGATGGTCCCGGCGATGTCCGCGCTCGCGCAGACGCCCGCCAATCCAGTCAAGCGGCTTGGCTTCATCTACCTGCCAAATGGCGTCGCGCGGAACTTCACGGGCATCAACTACTGGACCCCGACTGGCGAAGGGACTGGATTCGAGCTGTCACCAATCCTGAGCCCGCTCGCGCCGTATCGGAATCGTCTGACTGTGGTCAGCGGGCTGGCGCAACACCAGGCCGATGCGTTCGACGATGGTGCGAATGGCGATCACACGCGAGGCACGAGCTCATGGCTCACGGGCGTGCATTGCAAGCGCACCGAGGGAGCGGACGTCAAGAACGGCGTCTCTGCGGATCAGATTGCCGCGCGCCATCTCGGTCAGGAGACGGCGCTGCCGTCGTTGGAGCTGGCGATCGATCTCAACTTCCTTGGCGGGCAGTGCGAGAACAGCTACAGCTGCGCGTATCTCAACACGCTCGCGTGGAGCTCGGATACGACTCCGCTGCCGACCGAGAACAATCCGCGCATCGTGTTCGAGCGGCTGTTTGGCGATGGCGGGACCCGGGAACAGCGCGTCGCGCAAGCGAAGCGTAACCAGAGCATTCTCGACTCAGTGTCAGCGGACCTGGCGAAGCTGCAGGCCTCGCTCGGCACGCGCGATCGAACGACGGTGTCGGAGTATCTCGACTCGGTGCGCGAGGTCGAGCGCCGCATTCAGCGCATCGAATCGCGCGACGCGTCCGAGTTGCCGACGCTCGAGCGTCCAGCAGGTGTGCCCGACCGCTTCGACGAACACGTCAAGTTGATGTACGAGCTGCAGTGGCTGGCCTTCCGCTCCGACATGACGCGCGTCGTCACATTCATGCTGGGCCGCGAGCTGAACTTCCGCACGTATCCCGAGATCGGGATCACTGAAGGGCATCATGGGCTCTCGCACCATCAGGACAACCCGGCGCAGCTCGCGAAGTACGCGCGGCTCAACACCTATCAGACCGAGCTCTTTGCCTGGTTCCTCGACAAGCTGCAGTCAACGCCCGAGGGCGATGGCACGCTGCTCGATCACTCGATGTTCCTCTACGGTGCGAGCCTCAGTAATCCGAATCTGCACGCGCATTACGATCTGCCGATCGCGGTCGTCGGCGGCGGCGCAGGAACGCTGCGCGGAGGCCGGCACCTCGCCTATCGCACCGAAACACCGATGACGAACCTGTTGCTCAGCCTGCTCGAGAAGGCGGGCGTCCCGGCGGAGAAAATCGGAGACAGCACAGGGCGGCTGGAGTTGCTATCAGAAGTATGAACAAGCCGGGATTCGGGATTCGGGTTTCGGGATTCACGCTCGCCGCTCTGCTCGTGTCACTGGGCGTGAGCCTTGTTGCGGATGTCACGCTGGTCGACGCGGTCAAGAACGGTGATGCGGCGACGGTGCGAGCGTTGCTCCAGGCCAAGGCCGATGGCAACAGCGCAGAGGCGGACGGTACGACCGCGCTTCACTGGGCCGTGCGTCGCGCGGACATTGCGACCGTCGATCTCCTGCTCAAGGCGGGCGCCAAGGTTGGAGCCGCGAATCGCTACGGCATCACGCCGCTGTATCTGGCCAGCGCCAACGGCGACGCGGCGACGGTTGCGCGCCTGCTCGACGCGGGCGCCGATCCGAACACCGCTCTCCCCGACGGCGAGACGGTGTTGATGACGGCGGCACGCACCGGCGACGTCGCCGTGATCAAGGCTCTCGTGACCCGCGGTGCCGACGTCCGCCCGCGCGAACGACGTAAGGGGCAGGACGCGCTCATGTGGGCGGCGGCCGAGAACAATGCCGCAGCCGTTACTGCCTTGATCGAAGCGGGCGCCGACCGCGACAGCCGTTCGCAGGGCGGAGCGTTCACGCCGTTCCTCTTTGCCATTCGCGGTGGACACCTGGCCGCGTCACGCGCGTTGCTCGACGCCGGAGTGGACGTCAACCAGCCGCTCTCCGACGGGACGAGCGCGCTGGTTCTCGCAGTGATGAATGCGCACTACGAGCTTGCCGGCCTGCTCCTCGACCGCGGTGCAAACCCCAATGCCGACGCTCAGGGCTGGACTGCGCTCCATCAGATCGCCTGGTCGCGACGCCATAACGCCGGCTTCAACCTGCCTGGTCCGGTGCAGACGGGGAATCTCGACAGCCTCGACCTGGTGCGGCAATTGGTGAAGCGCGGCGCCAACGTCAACGCGCGCACGACGAAAGAGCCGCGCGATGGCAATCGCAACATGTTGAACCGCATCGGCTCGACGGCGTTTCTCATGGCGGCGAAGAACGACGATGTGCCGATGATGAGAGTGCTGCTCGACGTGGGCGCGGATCCGTCGATCACGACGAACCGCGGGACGACGGCCTTGATGGTCGCGGCCGGTGTCGGCATCTGGGCGCCTGGCGAGAATCCGGGCACGCACGAAGAGGCCCTGGCGGCGATGACGATCGCGCTCGCCGCCGGCGGTGGCGCAGTCAACGACGTCGACATGGACGGCGAGACCGCGCTGCACGGCGCGGTCTATCGAGGTGGCAACATCGCTGCGATTCAATTCCTGATCGACAAGGGCGCAAAGCTCGATGTGCGCAACGCAAAGGGATGGATTCCACTGACGGTCGCGGACGGTGTCGAATACACGCCCGCTGTGTTGAAGCGCTATCCGGAAGCGGCCGCGCTGCTGCGCACAGCGATGCGCGACCGTGGGCTTCCGATTCCCGAGAGGACACACAGTCCTGAGCTCGAGACTCCAGCCGTGCAAACGGCGCCCGCGTCAACGCGAACAATCTGGGACGGCGTGTTTACGCAGGCGCAGGTCGATCGTGGGCGCGATCAATACCGGAAATCGTGCGCATCGTGCCACAAGGCCGATCTGCTGGGCGAATCGGCTGCCCCGCCACTTGCTGGACCTGAGTTCTCGCAGCGCTGGGTCGGATCGAACGTTGACGACCTGGTGACGACGATCCGCCGATCGATGCCGCAGGATGCGCCGGACAGCCTCGGTACGCCCGCCTATGTCGATCTCGTGAGCTATCTACTGAGCGTCAGCGGGAGCCCCGCCGGAACCAGCGACCTGCCGGTGGAATCAGGCGGCCTGAAACAGATACAGTTCACCGCGCGTTGAAACTAAAGTTCAAAGGTCAAAGTTCGAAGGTCAAAGTTATGCGCACAAAGCGAAGTGCCGTACTGACAGGGCTCGTCGCGCTGGGACTCGCTGTGATGATCGGTGGTGCGGCTGCGCAGCAGCCGGCTCCGGGGCAGGCGCCGCCCGCAGGCGGCCGCGGCCGCGGGCTCGCGTCGCTCATGACCGGCAACATCGAAGTCGGCGACACCAAGAACATGAACATGTCTCGCATCCGGTTCGCGGCCGGTGCGCGAACCAACTGGCACATACATTCGGCAGGACAGCTCTTGCTCGTCGAGGAAGGTAAAGGCCGCCTTCAGGAGATGGGCAGCGCGATCGTCGATATTGCTGCCGGCCAACCAGTCCTGACCAAGCCGAACGTGCTGCACTGGCACGGTGCGGCACCCGATCAGGCCGCGTTGCAGTTCAGCGTCTACAGCGGCACCCTCGACTGGAAGGATCCGGTCACCGACGAACAGTATCTGGGAAAGAAGTGATGCGCCTGATTGCCAGGATCGTCGTCGCCCTCGCCTTCGCCATTGTCATCGCTGTTCCACTCGCCGGACAGGGGCCGCCGCCAGACACCAAGCTCCCGCCGCTTCCGCATCCGAAGCTTCCGGCGGTCACGTCGCAAGACATCCTCGACGGATTCAAGAATCCCTCGCGCTGGCTGACGTTCTCGGGCAACTACAGCGGGCAACGCCATAGCCCGTTGAAACAGATCACGCCCGACAACGTTCGCCGTCTCGTGCCGCAGTGGACGTTCCAGGCCGAGGGCATGGCGATCGGTCGCGGCTTCGAGGCGACGCCGATCATTCAGGACGGGATCATGTACGTCAGCGGGACCGGCAACTACGCCTGGGCCGTTGACATGCGCAGCGGCCGTCAGATCTGGCGGTATCGACGCGTGCTTCCGCCGGGGCTGACCTACGGAGGGGGCAATCCCGCGAACCGCGGAATGGCGATCCTCGGCGATCGGCTGTTCATGGGCACGCTCGACGCCCATCTGATCGCGCTCGATCGCAACAGCGGTGAAGTGCTCTGGGATGTCGCGGTCGACGACTTCAAGACCGGTCACGCGATCACCGGTGCGCCGCTCGTCGTGAAGGACAAGGTCATCGTCGGTAACGCGGGCGGTGATTTGCCGACGCGCGGATTTCTCGATGCCTACGATCCGGCGACCGGCAAGCGCATCTGGCGCTTCTACACGATTCCTGCGGCAGGCGAGCCTGGCAGCGAGACGTGGTCGGACGCGGCCGTTTTACCGCGCGGCGGCGGCGCCACGTGGATGACCGGGAGCTACGACCCTGAGCTGAATACGATCTACTGGGGCACCGGCAACCCCCAGCCCGATTACTACGGGCTCGATCGACAGGGCGACAACCTCTACACGGCCTCGCTCATCGCTGTCGACGCGGATAGCGGCAAGCTGAAGTGGCACTTCCAATTCACGCCGCATGATCTGCACGATTGGGATTCCAATCACGTACCCGTGCTCGCCGACGCCATGATCGGCGGACGCGCGCGCCAGGTCGTGATGGTCGCGAATCGCAACAGCTTCTTCTACGTGCTCGACCGCGTCACGGGAAAGCTCATTCTGGGCAAGCCGTACAACGGCACGCAGTGGGCGCGCGAGCTCGGACCTGACGGTAAGCCGATCGTGTTGAGCAACGGCGCCATCTTCCCGGGCGAGACGAAGGAACCGCCGTGCGTTCCCGATTTCCGCGGCGGCACCAACTTCAACCCGCCCTCGTACGATCCGGCGCTGCAGTTGTTTTTCGTGATGGCGCGAGAGACGTGCGCGATCTACACGCCAATCAAGCAGGAGATGGTGCCCGGCCGTGTGTTCATGAGCGGCGGGATGCGCAAGCTGCCGGAACCTGACTACGGCGCGGTGCGCGCGCTCGACGTTCAGACGGGCGCGATCAAGTGGGAGTTCAAGCTGCCGACGCCATCGCTCGCCGGGGTCATGTCGACAGCCTCGGGTCTGGTATTCGCAGGAGACAACGAGGGGAACTTCAACGCCTTCGACTCAAAGACGGGCAAGCATCTCTGGTCGTATCGCACGGGCTCCCTCATCTGGGGTGCGGCGCCGACAACGGTCATGCTCGACAAGCGTCAGCTGGTTCTTCTGCCGTCGGGGAATACGCTGATGGCCTTCGGGTTGATGGAGCCGTAGGCAACTCCGAACTTCCAACCGCCAATGACCAACTCGCCACACCCAATGCTCAAGTCCGTCGCTCTGCTTGCGGCGCTGCCACTCGTCGCATCGTTCGCATTTGCACAGGCACCGCGCTCCTCTCCACCACCCCCGGCGCTGCCGCAGACGTTCTTCTCGTCGGAGCTTCAGATCCGCGTGGTGCCTGTGGCCACGGGGCTCTCGCATCCATGGAGCCTCGCGTTTCTGCCAGACCCCTCGACTCCGCTCGGGGCAGGTGGCGTGACAATTCTGGTCACGGAGCGAGAGGGGCGGCTGCGAATCGTAAAGAACGGCAAGCTCGATCCGACTCCCATCGCAGGGACGCCCAAGGTCTTCGCACGAGTTCTTGCTGGCCTGCTCGACGTGGCCTTGCACCCCCAGTACGAGCAGAACCACATCATCTACCTGAGTTATTCGAAGGCGGGTGAGAACAACCTCACGACCACAGCGCTCGCGCGCGGTGTCTTCGATGGCACGTCACTCAACGACGTCAAGGACATCTTCGTCGCGAACTCGTGGAGCAAGTCGACGACGAATTTCGGTGGACGCATTGCGTTCGACAAAGCGGGCCTCTTGTATCTCACCGTCGGCGAACGTCAGGAACAGGATCGCGCGCAGAAGCCGGGCGATCACGGCGGCAAGGTGCTGCGCCTTCGCGACGATGGGAGTGTGCCGCCTGACAATCCGTTCGTTGGGAAGCAGGGTTACCTGCCGGAAATCTATTCGTTGGGACATCGAAGCCCGCAAGGGTTGGCAATGAACCCCGCGACTGGCGCCCTGTGGGAGAACGAGCACGGTCCTCTCGGCGGCGACGAGCTGAACATCATCCAGGCGGGGAAGAACTACGGCTGGCCCCTCGTCACATTCGGCACCGACTACGACGGCACGAAGATTAGCGATTCGACGTGGCGCGTCGATCTCGAGGCGCCATTCGTGTATTGGGTTCCGTCGATTGCGATCTCAGGACTGACGTTCTATACAGGCGATCGCTTCCCGGCGTGGAAGGGCAACGTGTTCGTCGGCGCGATGTTTCAAGGCCGCACACGGGGCACGGGTCATATCCAGCGCATCGTGATCAACGCAGCGGGGCGTCCGATCAATCGCGAGCCGATCCTCACCGAACTGCGACAGCGCATCCGTGATGTAAGGCAAGGACCTGATGGGATGCTTTACGTGCTCACCGATGAAGACGCAGGCATGCTGCTGCGCATTGAACCAGCGAATTGAGGTCAGACATGCGTGTCCACGACACACCGCCCTTCGACGCTGCTCAGGGCGCCCCGAGCGTCAGTCGAGGGGCGAGGCACAGAGGCACAGAGAATTCTTTTGTTTGGATCTCGGTGCCGCGGTGCCTCTGTGTGTCGGATTCTGTGTTTGACGCTGCTATTTGCCCCAGCTTCCGCGTGGGCACAATTGGCCTCGCCCAACAAGGCTGGCGTCTCGATGGGGCACCTTCACTACATCGTGAAGGACGTTGAGGCGAACAAACGCTTCTGGATGGCGCTTGGCGGAACGGTGCTCATCGACGGCAATTCCGCCCTGCTCCAGTTTTCCGATGTCTTTGTGCAGCTCACACCCGGCGAGTCGACGGGCGGAACCGAAGGATCGGTCGTCAATCACGTGGCGTTTCGCGTGCAGTCGTTCTCGACAGTCGAGGCTGCCGGCCTGAAAGTCACCCGACTTGCCAATTTCCCCGGCGTGGGTTCGACGATGACTCCCGAGGGTGAACGGATCGAGCTGTTCGAGAACAGCGCGACGAATCTGACGTTCACGCAGGATGCCGGCTATCAGGATCCGCTGGCCGAGCGCCACAACCGCCCGCTCCCGATTCCCATCGCCTTCCATCACATCCACCTGTACCTGCCGGCCGGGAAAGTGGCAGAGGCCAAGGCCTGGTACACGACGATGTTTGGCGGTGTGCCCGGTAAGCGCTCGAACTACGACGCCGTGGACCTGCCGGGTGTCAACTTGAACTTCAGCGAGGCGCCAAAGCCGACGGTGCCGTTGAAGGATCGGATGCTCATGCACATCGGGTTCGAGATCCAAAACCTCGCGGCCTTCTGCCTGCGGCTCGAATCACTCGGGTGTACGCTTTGATGTGCCCTATGGCCGCGGCCGCGACGAAGGGGCCGTGTTGACCGACCCGTGGGGCACGACGATCTCGTTGACGGAGTCGTTCAGAGCCGCGTCTCCCACATCCAGGCGGAGGTAGTCCGATGCGCCTTCGATATCTCGTGTCAGGCTCGGCCGCGGCATGCGCCGCTGCGCTCGTGAGCGTGATGGTTGCGCCGCTCTCCGGGCAGAGCGCGCCACGCACGCCGTGGGGCGACCCCGATCTTCAGGGGACGTACACCAACACCTATGAGAGCGGCACGCCGCTCGAGAAGCCGGACGAGTTCGCAGGGCGCACGCTCGACCAGGTCAAGGGCGAGGAGCTCGCCAACATCAGGCGCGCGATTCAGAAGCGGACGATCGGCGCGTTCCTCGGTCCCGAACACGCGCCCGACAATTGGTGGCAGGACAACCTGTATCTCGATCGCGGCAGCCAGGCCTGGTTCGTGATCGATCCGCCCGACGGCAAGATTCCGTCGCTGACGCCGGAAGCGCAGAAGAAGGCGCAGGCCCGTGCCGCGGCTCGCAAGGCGAGCACGCGCGGGCCGGCCGACTCGTACGAAGATCGCAGTCTCTACGATCGCTGTATTACGCGCGGTCTTCCCGGTTCGATGATGCCGGCGATTTACGGCAACCAGTATCAAATTGTCCAGGGGCCTGGCTACGTCGCAATCCTCTACGAGATGATCCATGAGACGCGCGTGATTCCGCTCGACAATCGCGCGTCAATCGGCCGGAACATCACGCAGGACATGGGCGATGCGCGCGGCCATTGGGACGGCGACACACTCGTGGTGACGACGAAGAACTTCAAGGAGCGGAGCGTGTACCGCAACGCCAACGCGGACACGCTCACGTTAACCGAGCGCTTCCAGCGTGTCGCGCCCGACAAGGTTCGTTGGACGGTGACGGTCGACGATCCCGCAACCTGGACCAGACCGTGGACGTTTTCGCTTCCGCTCACGGCGGATCCCAACCCGATGCCGCACTACGAGTGCCACGAAGGCAACTACGGTTTGAAGAACATCCTCAGCGCGGCGCGCGCGGAGGAAAAGCAAAGGTAGTCATGAACGAAACCAAGACTCTCGCCTCCTACATCGTCAAGAACCGCTGGGAAGACATCCCCGAAGACGTCCGCCACGAAGCCAGGCGATCGCTGATCAACGTCATCGGCTGCGCCATCGGAGGCAGCCCGCATCAGGCCGTGACGACGGCGATTCGCGCGCTCTCACCGTTCTCCGGTGAGCGGACCGCGAGCATCGTCGGTCGCCCCGAGCGGCTCGATCCGCTTCATGCGTCACTGATGAATGGCATCAGCTCGCACGTCGAGGACTACGACGATACGACTCCCAAGAACTACAGCCACACGAGCTCGCCGGTAAGCTCCGCGCTCCTGGCGTACGCGAGCGCCAATCGCGTGCGTGGCCGTGACTTCGTCGAAGCGTTCGTCCTCGGCTTCGAGGCGGCGTCGCGAGTGGGCAACGTGGTGTATCCGGCGCACTACGACGTCGGCTGGCACATGACCGGCACGATTGGCGTGTTCGGCGCTGCGGCGGCCATCGGCAGGCTGATCGGTCTCAACGAGCAGCAGATGGTGTGGGCGCTGGGCCTTGCCGCAACGCAGTCCGCCGGCCTGCGCGAGATGTTCGGCTCGATGGGGAAGGCGTTTCACCCCGGCCGGTCGGCGCAGAACGGTTACGCTGCCGCGCTCCTGGCGCAGGCGGGCTTCACCGCGGGCGAGCGCGGTATCGAAGGCCCGCGAGGTTTCGCACACGTGCTGGCGGCGACGCGGGATCTGTCGAAGATCACGACGCGCCTCGGCGTCGATTTCGATCTGCGCGAGAACACCTACAAGCCGTTCCCGTGCGGCATCGTCAATCACCCGACGATCGACGGCGCCATTCAGATTCACAACGAGCATCACCCCGACCCCGCGTCGATCGTCGCCGTCAGGCTTCGTGTGGCGCCGCTCGTGCTCGACCTGTGCAACCAGCAGAACATCACGAAGGGGTTGCAGGGCAAGTTCTCCGTGTATCACGGCGCCGCCGTCGGGCTCGTGCGCGGCAAGGGCGGCCTCCGCGAGTACACCGACGAAGCGGTCAACGATCCGGCGATCAGGCGCGTGCGGGAGTTGACGACGGCCACGGGCGATCCGTCCGTGACCGAAGACCAGGTCAATGTCGAGATCGAGCTGCGTGACGGCAGGAAGCTCTCGAAGTTCGTCGCGCAATCGCTCGGCAACATCCATCGTCCGCTGACCGACAAGCAGCTCGAGGAGAAGTTCCGCGATCAGGCGATCCTCGTCCTGCCGGCGCGTGAGGTCGAGTCGGTCATTCAACTGTGCTGGAAGATCGATCAGCTCGACGATGTCGGTGAGCTGGTGGCGGCGACCGTCCCTGCGGCCGCTGCTGTCGTGTAAGCCGTGCGGCGTTCGTTCTTCGCGCTCGTCGTCGGGGCGCTCATAGCGGCGTGCGGGAGCGAGCAATGGCCGAGTCCGCCCGCCGTCGAGCAGCCGAAGTACGAGGCTGACTATCGCGCGTGGCGCGAGTCGCAGCAGGCACTGATCAGCGACGTACTCTCGATTGTTGGTGTCTGGCCGCTGGAGCAGGGCGAGACGGCGTTCGGCTCCGATGCGACGCTCCCGATCGTTCTTCCTCTGAGCGGCCCGGCGAATCGCGCGGGTGTGTTGCGACGCGATGGCGCGATGATCAGCGTCGTTCCGGCGGCCGACTCGGCGCTTCGATTGGCGGACGGTAGACCTGTCAGGGACGCCATGACGCTCGAACAGGAGGTCTGGCTCGATTCGCTGCTGCTCTACGTGTCGGACGCCGGCGACGATCGCCGTTGGCTGACCGCGCGTGACATGAAGCATCCGGCCATCGCCAACGCGCCGGCACTGGAGATGTATCCACTCGACGCGAAGTGGAGAGTCTCGGCCCGCTTCGATGCGTTCCAGTCACCGAAGCCGGTGCAGGTCTCCGATGTTCGCGGCGGTGCGATGCACTTCCTGGCGCTCGGTCAGCTGGTGTTCCGGCTGGACGGGCGCGAGCATCGCCTGACGGCATTTGGCGAGCCGGGCGGAGGCGAGTTCTTCGTGATGTTCAAGGACGAGACGAACCAGACGACGACCTATGGCGGGTATCGAATCCTGACGCCTGCAGTCGTGAACGGCGGGGAGTGGACCGTTCTGGACTTCAACTTCGCGTTCAACCCGCCGTGCGCGTATTCGCGCTACACGCTGTGTCCGCTGCCGCCACGCGAGAACACGCTGCCGGTCGGGATCGAAGCCGGATTGAAGCGCCTGCCGTCGGCACAGGGCTATTCGCCGTCCTGACGTATGGCCGCTGGTGACGAGCTCGTGGACTTCATCTAGACGCCGTGACAGCGGGCCTCGGATAGAATTTCGGACACCATTGACCCAAACTGGGACGACCACGGCCGCAGCGGACGCGGAACGCCGCGTCTTCGCCAAGATCGGGTGGCGGCTGATGCCGATCCTGATCCTCGCCTACATCTTCAACTACCTCGATCGCAACAACGTCGGCTTTGCCGGCCTGACGATGAACCAGGCGATTGGATTGACGGCGACGCAGCTTGGTTTCGGCGCCGGCGTGTTCTTCATCGCCTACTGCCTGCTCGAGGTTCCCAGCAATCTTGCTCTCTATCGGGTCGGTGCGCGCGTGTGGCTGTCGCGCATCATGATCTCGTGGGGGCTTGCGTCGGCGGCAACGGCCTTTGCCGTTGGGCCCAACAGCTTCTACGCTCTGCGACTGCTGCTCGGCGCGGCCGAAGCCGGCTTCTTCCCCGGTGTGGCCTTCTATCTCGGGACCTGGTTTCCGGCGCAGTATCGGACGCGGATGATCGCGTGGTTCATGGTGGCGATTCCCGTGTCATCGGTCATCGGTGGACCAGTATCGGGTTGGCTGCTGGGCATGGACGGCGTCGCCGGCATCGCGGGATGGCAGTGGCTGTTCATCATCGAAGGGCTGCCGGTCGTGCTGATCGGCATCAGCCTGCTCTGGCTGCTCGCCGACAAACCCGAGGACGTGTCCTGGTTGTCGGACGAGGAGCGCCGCGTCGTCCGCGATCGGCTGCAGGCTGAACGACGTCCGCGCGAGGTTCGTCATCTCAGCGTGGCGATACGCGACGTGCGCGTGATCCTCCTCGCGCTCACGCAGTTCGGCTTTCTGGTGGGCTCGTACGCCATCGGGATCTTCCTGCCGTTGATGCTGCGCGAAGGCAAGCTCACCGACGTCGAGATCGGGTTCGTGAGCAGCGGCTGCTATGTCGTTGCGGTCATCGGAATGATCCTGTGGGCCCGCCATGTTGACCGTGGCGCCAGCAAGGTCGTCAA
Source organism: uncultured Acidobacteriota bacterium (assembly GCA_963772955.1). Lineage (GTDB taxonomy): Bacteria > Acidobacteriota > Vicinamibacteria > Vicinamibacterales > UBA2999 > Gp6-AA40. The sequence goes on from CAVYZF010000008.1 coordinate 272,702, forward strand.
CCTCGCACTCTCGTGCGTGCTCTCGGCGTGCGGATTCCTCGGGGCGATTCTGTTCTCGGGGAACTTCTGGGTGTCGGTGGCGATGATGGCCATCGCCCTTACGGGCATCAATGGCGCGCGCGCAATCTTCTGGACCATTCCGCCGCGATTCCTCACCGGCATGGCTGCCGCTGGCGGCCTGGCCTTCATCAATTCCATCGGCACGACCGGTGGATTCGTCGGGCCGTACGTGATGGGGTGGCTCACGGACGAGACCGGATCGTTCAACGCAGGTCTGCTGGCGATGAGCGGGTTCCTGATCCTGGCCGCGGCGCTCGCGTGGTCGCTGCGCCGCTACGCCCCCGGGGAGTGATCGTGACGCTTGCCAGTCAGCTTGGAGAATGGGTCTCGCGCGTACGATTCGAAGACCTTCCGCCCGATGTGGTCGAGGCAACGAAGTCTCGCATCCTCGATGTGATCGGCCTGGCGCTCGCGGGGGAAGGGACGAGATTCGGCCGGGCGATTCGCGCGGGCACGGTGGCCATTTCGCCGCAGGGGCCGTGCCGGATCCTTGGCAGCGGAGACAACGTCGGCCTGACGCACGCGGCGTTCGCCAACGCGTCGTTCCCTCAGGCGCTCGAGTTCGACGACACGCACAACGAGTCGATCGTGCACATGAGCAGTCCGTCAGTGGCGGCGGTGCTCGCGCTGTCTGAGACTCGAGCGGTGACCGGGCGAGACGCGATTCTCGCGATCGCGATCTCGAGTGAGATCGCGTGTCGTGTCGGCGTCGTCGCGCCCGGGCAGTTTCATCGACGCGGTTTCCATCCGACCGGGTTGTTCTCTCCATTCGGCATCGCGTATGGAGCAGGAAAGCTGCTCGGCCTCGATGCATCAACGCTGGCCTACGCGGCAGGCACGTGCGGGAGTTTCGCCGCGGGCCTGCTCGAGTGCTGGGTGGATGGGACCGACACGAAGTTCCTGCACTCGGGGTGGGCGGCGCAGAGCGGCTTGTCAGCGGCAATGTTGGCGAAGGCCGGCGTCACGGGACCGCCGAAGGTGTTCGAGGGCCGCTTCGGGTTGTTCGCGTCTCACCTCCAGGATGCCGCCGCCATCAAGCGCTTCGAGCGCATCACCGACGGGCTCGGAACTCATTGGGAGAGCCGTTACTCGTCCTTCAAGCCGTTTCCCGCCGCGCACGTGCTGCATCCGTACATCTCGGCGATCCTTCGGCTGCGAGATCAAGGGCTCAAGCCGTCGGACGTCGCGCGCATTGAATGCCCGGTTGCCGAGTTCAACGTGTCGATCGTGTGTGAGCCCGTCGAGGAGAAGCGTGCGCCAGCATCGCAGGCACATTGCCGCGTGTGCCTCCAGTACACTCTGGCGGAGGCTCTCTACTGCGGAAGGCTCGGTCGCGATGCTTACGAGGACAAGAATCGACTGAACAAGGAGATTCTCGCGCTGGCCCGCACGGTTGACTACTACGTCGACCCTGAGTTCCCTGGGCCGGGCCGCTTCAAGGGCGCCGTCCGGGTGACGCTCAAGGATGGCCGGGTGCTCACCGAGATTGAGGAGTTCAACCGCGGCTCGGCCGAGAATCCGATGACCGAGTCCGAACTACGCGCGAAGTTCGATGACAACGCCAGTGACGTGCTGACGCAGGAGGAGCGCGACCGTCTTGCGCACGAGATCGGACGGACGGAGAATCTTTCAGACGTTTCGAGTCTCGTTGGATTGTCCATCAGAGGTGTTGAATGACTCGCCGGCTTCCATTCGTCCTGACTGCCTGCACCGTGTTGTTCTTCTGGCACGGCTCCGCTTCGGCCCAGGCACCGCGAACGCCGTGGGGCGATCCGGATCTGCAGGGCGCCTATACGAACAGCGACGAGAGCCTGATCCCGATGGAGCGTCCCGATGCGCTCAACGGGAAGACGCTGTCGGACATCAGTGCCGCCGACCTCGAGAAGCTGACCGAACAACGCAACGAAGATCGCATCGAGGCGGACAAGCAGCGTTGGGAGCTGCGCAGCCCGCTCCACTGGTTCGAGAACCACAACCCGAAGAACAGTCGTGCGTGGCTCGTGGTCGATCCGCCGGACGGCAGAATTCCGCCACAGACAGCCGAGGCGAAGGCTCGCGCGACTGCGCGAGCGCAGGCGAGACGGGGTCGCGGTGATGCCGACTCGTACGAGGATCGCAGCCTCTACGATCGCTGCATCACGCGTGGCCTGCCGGGCTCGATGATGCCGGCCATCTACGGCAACTCGTACCGAGATCGTCCAGGGCCCGGGTTACGTCGCCATCTGGTACGAGATGGTGAACGAGACACGCGTGATTCCGCTCGACCCTTCGACAAGCTCAGGGTCGTCCCGAGCGCAGTCGAGGGACGATGGCCGCCCGCATGTCGCATCCACAATCCGGTCCTACATGGGCGACGCGCGCGGACATTTCGCAGGCGACACGCTCGTCATCGAGACGACGAACTTCACCGACAAAGTGCCCTATCGGGGCTCCAGTGAGCACCTCACGCTGACCGAGCGCTTCACGATGCGTGCGCCGGGCGTCGTCGAATGGGCGGTGACCTTCGATGATCCGCACACGTGGGCGCGACCGTGGACGTTCGCGATGAACCTCACGCAGACGACGGAGCCCCCGTTCGAGTACGCGTGCCATGAGGGCAACTACGCGATGCGGAACATGCTCAAGATCGCGCGGGAAGAGGACAAGACCTCGCGCTGAGCATGAACGATCTCGTCCGCGCCCTTCATCAGCATTTCGGACACTCCGCGTTTCGCGACGGACAGCAGGCGCTCGTCGAAACGGTCCTCGCAGGTCAGGATCTCCTGGCGGTGATGCCGACTGGATCCGGCAAGTCGCTTGGATTTCAGTTGCCGGCACTTCTGCTGCAAGGCACGACGCTCGTGGTGTCGCCGCTCATCTCGCTGATGAAGGACCAGGTTGATGAGTTGAATCGCCGTGGGATCCGCGCGTCGGCCCTGCACTCTGCCTTGTCGAGCGATGCGCGGCGTGACGCTCTTCAACGCGCGCGAACAGGCGAGTGTCAACTGCTCTACGTGGCGCCGGAGCGATTCGCGTCCGACCATTTCGTTCGCACGCTCCAGGACATTCCGATTTCTCGTTTCGTCATCGACGAGGCGCATTGCGTGTCGGAGTGGGGTCATGACTTCAGGCCCGACTACCGGCGACTGAAAGAAGCCGCCGATGTGTGTCGCCGCGGAGACGGTGGCGCCGGCCGTCCGCCGATGGCCGCGTTCACCGCGACTGCGACACCGGAGGTGCGTGAGGACATCGTGCAGCTCCTCGGCCTTGCGGAACCGCACATCGTCGTTGCCGGATTCGATCGCCCGAACATCTCGCTCTCGGTGCGCCCGGTGTCGGGTGACATCGAGAAGCACCAGTTGTTGCCGCAGCTGATCGGAGGCGGACGAGCACTCGTCTATGCCGCGACGCGGAAGAAGGCCGAGGCCGCAGCGGAGACCCTGATGGCTGCCGGCATCGACGCAGCCGCATATCACGCCGGCCTTATCGATATGGAACGCTCACGTGTCCAGGAGCGTTTCGCTGCCGGCTCTCTCCGCATCGTCTGTGCAACGAACGCATTCGGCATGGGCATCGATCGCCCCGACGTCGAGACCGTCGTGCATCTCGATATTCCCGGCTCGCTCGAGGCCTACTACCAGGAGATCGGCCGCGCCGGCCGCGATGGACGGCAGGCGAGCGCGACGCTGCTCTGGAACTACGTCGATGTGAGGACGCGCGAGTTCCTGATCGACCGGGAAAACGAGGAGGACGCGGAGCGCGAGTCCCGGCGCCCGGACCCGGCTGAAATCGAGCGGCGGAAGGATCTCGATCACCGCAAGCTGCGCCGGATGGTGTCCTACGCCGACACGTCGGCATGTCTCCGGGCGACCATCCTCCGGTACTTTGGTGACGCGGCCGCGAAGGAGCCGTGCGGCTCGTGCGCCAACTGCGGCCGGCTCCAGCCAATCGGCGACGATGACCGGCTGCTTGTTCGAAAGATTCTGTCCGGTGTCGCGCGCGCGGGTGAGCGTTATGGCCGGCGCAAGATTGCCGCAATGCTGGTTGGCGAAGTCACCGATCTGCCTGAGCCGCTGGTCGGGTTGTCGACGACGGGATTGCTGCGCGAGATGCCGGTCGCAATCGTCGAACGTTGGGTCGATGCCGCCATGGCAGCCGGCTTGTTGAGTGCGTCCGACGATCAGTATCGGACGCTTTCGCTGACGACGTCCGGACGTGACGTGATGACCGGCCGTGTGCAGGACGTGCTCATCGCAGCACCCAGAAGTCAGCCGGCGCGCTCGGCTCGAAAGAAATCCCGTAAGGCCCGCGTGGATGCGATAGCATCGTCATCGGAGCCGCAGCAGCCGGTTGTCGATGCGCTTCGCGCATGGCGTCTCGACGAGGCTCGGCGGAATGCCGTCGCGCCCTTCGTTGTGCTGCACGATCGCACGCTGATCGCCATCGCATCGGAGCTGCCAGGCTCGCCTGGCGAGTTGAGCTCGATCCCTGGCATCGGCCCGGCCAAACTCGCCAGCTACGGCGATGCAATCTTGAACATCGTAAAAGGGACACGCTAAGCTGGCGCGCCGTGCCAGTCGCTGAACGCTCGCACTCGTGGATCAACGCCGCGATCCCCCTCGCCATCGGAGCGATCATCGCGTTGGCGCCCGTACCGGAGGGTGTGCCCGCGAACGCGTGGCGATACTTTGCGCTCTTCACGACGGTGATCGTTGCGCTCATCACTGAGCCGATCCCGCCGGCGATCATCGGCATGGGTGGCGTCATTGTCGCTGCGGCGTTTGGCCTGGTGCGCGAGACGCCGGCACAATCAGCGCAATGGGCGCTGAGTGGCTTCGGTAATGCGACCGTGTGGCTGATCTTCGCGGGCTACATGTTCACGCTTGGATATACCCAGACCGGACTGGGACGGCGCATCGCGCTGCACCTGGTTCGTCTGCTTGGCGGCCGCACGCTGGGTCTGGGTTACGCGGTGGCATTGGCCGATCTCGCCCTTGCGCCCTTCACGGCATCCGCAACCGCTCGCAGCGCCGGCACGGTGTTCCCGATCGTCCGTCAGATTCCCGAGCTGTATGCCTCGCGCCCGGATGATGGGACAGCGCGGAAGCTGGGCGCGTACGTGCTCTACACAGCGCTGGTCGCGAGCATGATCACGAGCAGCATGTTTGTCACGGCGCTCGCGCCGAACACGCTGGCGGTCAGCGTGATGCGTCAGACCGCGGGCGTGACCGTGTCGTGGTTCGACTGGTTCATCGGCTTCGCGCCTGTCGGCTTCACGTTGATCGCGCTCACGCCTCTGTTGCTCTACAAGATCTATCCGCCAGAGATTCGCAGCGCACCCGAGGTGCCGCGTTGGGCGGGGGAACAGCTTCGCGCGATGGGCTCGATGTCCCGCCAAGAGCTCACCCTCCTCGTCCTCGTGTGTTCCGCGCTCGCGCTCTGGATTGGCGCGACCGCGTACGTGGATCCAGCGGTGACGGCGATGCTGGTCGTCTTGTTGATGGTGATCTGCGGGGTTGTGTCGTGGAACGACGTGATCGGGCACTCACAGGCGTGGAACATCCTGGTCTGGTTCGCGACGCTCGTCACACTCGCGGGTGGACTGGCCGAAACGAAGTTTCTCGACTGGCTCGTGCAGTCGCTCGCGCCTACGCTCCGGAATTTCAGCCCGGAGGTCGCCGTTGTCTCGGTGGTCGCCGTGTACTTCTTCCTCCACTACTTCTTCGCCAGCATCACTGCGCACGCAGCGAGCATGTTGCCCGTGTTCATCGGCCTGGCCATCACGATCCCGGGCCTGACGCACAAGGAATGGGCGTTGCTGCTGTCGTATCCGCTCGGGCTCATGGGAGTTCTCACGACTTACACAGCTGGCCACAACCCGATCTATTACGGGAGCGGCTACATCAGCCGGCAGGCGTTCTGGGTGCTTGGATTGATCCTTGGCATCTTCTTTCTCACGACCTACCTACTCATTGCCGTTCCCTGGCTGAACTACCTTGGCTTCTAAGATGTCCGTGAGTGATATCAATCCAAGATCCGCTGAGTACGCGGATTACCGCCGCGCTGTTCGAGAGTTGTGCTCAGGCTTCGACAGCACGTATTGGCGATCGCTCGATGAACGCGCAGAGTATCCCGAAGCGTTCGTGAAGGCGCTCACCGCTGCGGGCTGGCTGGCGGCGCTGATCCCAGAGGAGTACGGCGGAGGCGGGCTCGGCGTGACCGAAGCCTCGGTCATCCTGGAAGAGATCAACCGATCGGGTGCGAACTCGGGCGCGTGTCACGCGCAGATGTACGTGATGGGGGCGCTCGTTCGCCACGGATCCGACGCACAGAAGCGCGCCTACCTGCCCGACATTGCGGCGGGGCGTCTTCGCCTGCAGTCGTTCGCCGTCACGGAACCGACCACGGGCACGGACACGACGAAGACCAAGACCATTGCCGTCCGCCAGGGCGATCGCTACGTCGTGAACGGCCAGAAGGTGTGGATCTCGCGGATTCAGCATTCCGATCTGATGCTGCTCCTGGCGCGGACGACGCCGCTGCCGGAGGTGAAGAAGAAGACCGAGGGCTTGTCGTTGTTTCTGGTCGACCTGCGCGGCGCAGAGAGTCGTGGCATGAGCGTGCGCCCGATCCGCAACATGGTCAACCACGAGACCAACGAGGTGTTCTTCGAGGACTTCGAGGTGCCGGCGGAGAATCTGGTCGGACAAGAAGGGCAGGGCTTCCGCTATCTGCTCGATGGGATCAACGCCGAGCGGATTCTCATCGCTGCCGAGTGCATCGGCGATGGCTTCTGGTTCATCGACAAGGCACGGCAGTACGCCAACGAGCGCATCGTCTTCGACCGGCCGATCGGAAAGAACCAGGGGATTCAGTTTCCATTGGCGCGCGCGTACGCGAACATCCGTGCCGCGGACTTGATGCGATACGAAGCCGCTCGTCTGTTCGATGCTGGTGGCACTGCCGGGCCGGAAGCCAATATCGCGAAGCTGCTGGCCGCCGACGCCAGTTGGGAAGCGGCCAACGCCTGTCTTCAGACGCTGGGTGGATTCGGGTTTGCCGCCGAGTACCGATTGCGAGCGGAAGTTCCGCGAAACGCGGCTGTACCAAGTCGCGCCTATTTCCACGAACCTGATCCTGTCTTACATTGGTGAGCACATCCTCGGCATGCCACGATCCTTCTAAAAGGGGGTCGGGAGTCATTTGATGAGGACACTCGAGACGCGATAGTTTGATGCTGCTGTCCTGATCAAATGACTCCCGACCCCATTACAAGATTGACGCGCAGCATGCTGTTCGTGCCGGCGTCGCGTCCGGCGATGATTCCGAAAGCCGCCACGAGCGCGGCCGACTCCGTCTGCATCGACCTCGAAGACGCCGTGGCTCCTGACGAGAAGCCTGCGAGCCGGGCAAACGTCGTACGCGCGCTCAAGGAGATCGACTTCGGGCGCCGCGTGCGCATGGTTCGCATCAACGGACTCGACGGGCCGTTCGCGTATCGCGATCTCATCGAGATCGTCGAAGTCGCAGGCGATCGCCTCGATCTGATCATGATTCCGAAGGTCGGGTCACCGCGCGACGTGGTCTTTGTCGACATGTTGCTGTCGCAGATCGAAGCGAGCACGCGAACCCCTCGACGCATCGGGATCGAGGCGCAGATCGAGACGGCCGCGGGCTATTTGTACGCGCGAGAGATTGCGGAGGCGTCGCCCAGGCTCGAGTCGCTCATCTTTGGCGCGGGCGACTACGCCGCCTCGATGCGGATGCCCTCAGCGGCTATCGGCGAGCGTGACGCGCACGACGAGATCTATCCCGGGCATCGCTGGCACGCCGTGATGCACACCATCGTCGCCGCCGCGCGCGCCAACGGACTTCGCTGCATGGACGGTCCGTATGCGGGATTCAAGGACGCTGCGGGCCTCGAGCGTGCCAGTCGCGTGGCGCAAGCGCTCGGCTTCGACGGCAAGCAGTGCATTCATCCGGCGCAGCTCGAGACGGTCAACGCTGTCTTCTCGCCCTCCGATGCCGAAGTCGCAAAGGCTGCCGCCATCGTCGAAGCGTACGACAAGGCGGTGAGCGCTGGTCAGGGCGCGGCCACGCACGACGGCCGCATGATCGACGCGGCCAACGTCCGCATGGCGCGCACGACACTCGAGCGCCAGCGCCTCATCTCGACGTGACGTCTCAGTTGCCGCTCGACGGCGTTCTCGTCGTATCGGTCGAGCAGGCCATCGCAGCGCCTTTCGCCAGCCGGCAGCTCGCGGATCTCGGTGCGCGGGTCATCAAGATCGAACGCCCGGGTGTTGGCGATTTCGCCCGCGCCTACGACCACACCGTGAAGGGGCAGGCGAGTCACTTCGTCTGGACGAACCGGTCGAAGGAATCGCTGACGCTCGACCTCAAGCGACCCGAAGCCATCGACGTGCTGCGGCGTCTCGTGTCGCGCGCTGACGTCTACCTTCACAATCTTGCGCCGGGTGCGATGGGTCGTCTTGGATTTGGATCCGCCGCGCTGCGCGAGGCGTATCCACGGCTTGTGATCTGCGAAATCTCGGGCTACGGCGCGTCAGGCCCGTATCGCGACAAGAAGGCGTACGACCTGTTGGTGCAAAGCGAGGCTGGACTCGTTTCGATCACCGGCACCGCCGAGACGCCGTCGAAGGTCGGCATCTCAGTCGCCGACATCGCGGCGGGTATGTACGCGTTCTCGTCGATTCTTGCTGCGCTCCTGCGGCGAGAGAAGACAGAGACAGGCGCGTTGCTCGACATCTCGATGTTCGATGCGCTCGCGGAATGGATGGGTTATCCAGCGTACTACACAGGCTACGGCGGATCGCCGCTGCCGAGAACAGGTGCTCGACATGCGGCGATTGCTCCGTATGGCCCGTACGCTGCCGGCGATGGCCACGTGGTGTATCTGGGACTGCAGAACGAACGCGAGTGGGCACGCTTCTGTTCCGACGTGCTCGGGCAGCCTGGCCTGGCGAGCGATCCTCGATTCGGTTCGAACGCGTTGCGCGTGGAGCACCACGACGAGCTCGAGGCGATCATCGTCCGCGCCTTCGCTGACAAGACCGCGCAGCAGGTTGTCGAGCGACTGGAGTCTGCGCAGATCGCCAACGCGCAAATGAGGACCGTCGACGAGTTTCTCGATCACCCGCAGCTTGCAGCACGCGGCAAGTGGCGCGAGGTGGACTCGCCAGGAGGGCCGCTCCGCGCCTTGGTACCACCATTCGGGTTCGACGATGTGGAGCCGAGAATGGGGAAGATCCCTGAGGTCGGTGAGCACACGGACAGCATCCTTACCGAACTTGGTTTCGACGCCGGCACAATTGCATCCTGGCGGCGCGCGGGTATCGTCTAGCAGGCCGCTCGTGACGTAGAAGTAGATCAGGGAGTGGACGATGCGGATGCCAGTGTTTGCCACAGCAGTCTTGGCGTGCGTGGTTATCGGCCATCCGTCGCCTGCGATTGCGCAGGTCGATCCACAGCGCGCACAAGAGTTCTTCAAGGACGCCCAGGCAGTATGCGAGCGCGACGGGGGGCGCCTCTGGGGCGTGTCTATCTGCATGCCGATGGTGATCGGCGACGCACGGACACAGACATTTGCCACCAGCCAGGCCCCGCCGGATGCGCCGCGCCCGAGACTCATCGGTCTTCTGAACGGGCCCATTCAGTGGGGCGACACCATGTGGGCGGCGCTCATGTGGGACATGGTGGTCCCCCAGACGCCTCGCGCTCGCAGCGGGATGCTCATCCACGAGTCGTTCCACATCGTCCAGATGCGGCTCGGACTAGCCGTAGAGACGGTATCGGCCGAGCATCTGGATACTGTGGATGGAAGGTATTGGATGCGGCTCGAATGGCGCGCGCTCGCACGAGCGCTGCGGGAATCGGGAGAGCCGCGCGCGCTGGCCATTCGCGAGGCGCTGGCCTTCCGCCAGGCTCGTCATGCGCGATTTCCGGACAAGGTCGACAGCGAGCGTGCCCTGGAGATCAACGAAGGCCTCGCTTCGTACACGCAGGCCGTGCTTCCCGCGCTATCCGAGTCCGACGCGATCGCGAGTGCCCTCGTTCAGCTGACCGCCGGGGAAGGAGGGGAAAGCTTGGTGCGCACGTTTGCGTACGCGTCCGGGCCCGCGTATGGCCTTCTGCTCGATGCTGCGTCTCCCGGTTGGACACGAAAAGTGCGCGCCAGCGACGACCCGGCCGTGATGTTGATGCGTGCGCTCGGGGCCCAACCAGTCGCGGACGCGGCGGCGGCGGCGGCGCGATACGGAGGAGCCGAGCTCCGCGCGGCCGAAGAACAGCGTGATCAGCAGCGGCAGGCACGGATCGCCGAGTTGCGCCGGCAGTTCGTCGGTGGCCCGGTGCTCGTGATGCCCGGAGGGGGCGGAGGTCTCTCGAATTCTCTCGGTGCCGTAGTGATTCCCGACGTCGGGACCATCTACTTCGGCCCCTACCGCATGACCGGGGCGTGGGGCTCGCTCGAGGCGGATAAAGGCGTGCTCGTCTCGAGCGATGGCCGCTGGCGTCATCTGCCGGCACCCGTGCGGCGCGACGACGTCACGGTTGATGGCGATGGTTGGACGGTCAAGGGCGCGCCGGGATGGGTGGTTCGCGAAGGAGCACGGCGGGGAGACTATGAACTTGTCCGGCAGCAGCCGTGATGCGTGTCTACGTCTACGAGGGGCGATGAATCCATTGCCTCTAGAGACTGGATATGACGGTTAACAGGTGGGTGTGGGCCGACCTTACAATGGAAGGGTGCTGCTGTTCGAGTTCTTCCCGCTGTTTGTCGCGCTCGTGGGCGTGGTGGCAGCGATCTTCCTGTTCGTGAAGGATCGGCGTTCGCGACAGGATCCGAACGACAGCGACAATTTCCGCCCGCTTCGAAGGCCCAGGGGCACATCAACTGAGCCCGAGCGCACGGGACGACGCCCCAGCATGATGCCGTAGGAAGTCGGACCCATCGTCCCTTCGCCCCGTCGGACCGCAAGGTGCTCTACGTGCTCGACCATCCTCCATCAACCGGCAGCACTGAGCCGGTGATGCTCGCGCTTTCTGGCCCACAGAGAAACACCATCAGGGCTGCCACATCGTCAGCGGCGATCAATTTCCCTGTCGGCTGCTTTCCGGCCAGGAGCAGGCGTTCCGATTCCTCTCGCGACAAGCCCTTCGCTATCGACGCCAGCACTGTCGCTTCGTGTACTGGCGTTTCAGTCGTGCCTGGACAGATTGCGTTGCACGTGATGCCGTGCGTGACGGTTTCAAGGGCGACCGCGCGCGTGAGGCCGATCAAGGCAGTCTTACTGGTGACGTAGTTCACGCGATTGGCGGCGCCGCGGAGGCCGTAGATCGACGACACGTTGATGATGCGGCCCCAGCCGCGTTGCTTCATGCCCGGAACAGTCAATCGGATCGTGTGGAACGCAGCCGACAGATTGACCGCGATGCCGTCGTCCCATTCAGAGACCCCGAAGGATTCGACTGGCGCGGTGTGGCGAACGACCGCGTTGTTGACGACGATGTCGATCGAGCCGAAGGTGGTGAGCCCGGCGGAGACCATGCGATCGATCTCCTGCGGCCGACGCAGATCTGCCGTGTCGTAGATCGTGCGGATGCCGTGACGTTCTTCGAGCTCACGGCGAAGCGCGGCGATGTCCCGGCTTTCGTCGAATCCGCTCAGCACGAGATGGCATCCGGCTGTCGCAAAGCGATGAGCGGCGGCGAGGCCGAGGCCACGTACGGATCCAGTGATGAGGGCGCTTTTTCCAGCGAGAGGGCGCATGTGGGAGGATGTTGGCTTGTTGTATGGTAAGGCACGAAAGGCGAGATCACATGACCAGACGAACTCTCGCGCTCGCGGGTGGGCTCGCGTTGGTAGTGGCAATCGTGCTCTCGGGCCCGGCGCGTGCCCAGGGGCAGAAGCCCGGCGCCGATCAAGGTTTCCATACGCCGTGGGGTGATCCCGACATCCAGGGGCTCTTTACGACCGACGATGAACTCGGTGTTCCGTTCGAGAGGCCGGAGCAGTTCGGCGATCGAGCAGTGGCGACCGAACAGGAGTTCGCGACTCGACAGACGCAGGCGGTGCGGCAGGCAGAGGTCGATTCCGAAGAGTTCGTTGCCCCGCGAACCGCAGGACGCGGTGGCGATGGGACCGGTCCTCCGGCCCATTGGCTCGAGCGCGGACAGCCGTCGCGCCGAACGTCAGTTGTGATCGCTCCTGCCAACGGTCGGATCCCGTACCTCAACGACGAAGCACGCAAGCGCGCCGCTATCGCCGTCAACGCCAGGACGACCGGCAATCGTCCATTCGACGGACCGCAGGCGATGGATCTGTACGACCGTTGCATCACGCGTGGGTTGCCGCATGTGATCTTCCCGACGATTTACAACAACACATCGCAGATCGTACAGGGACCGGGGTACGTCGCTATCCGATACGAGATGATTCACGACGCGCGTGTCATTCCGCTTGATGGCCGGCCGCAGTTGTCGTCCACCATTCGACAGTACTTTGGGGACTCGCGAGGACACTGGGAAGGCGACACGCTGGTCGTCGAGGTGACGAACTTCCCGACGAACATGGTCAACTATCGGGGCGCGACCGGTGCGTTGCAGGTGACTGAGCGCTTCACGCGGGTCGATGCCACGACAGTGCGTTACGAGGTGACCGTTGCGGATCCGGCGACGTTCTCTCAGTCGTGGACGGCTGCACTCAGCCTGAAGGCATCCGATCAACCGGACGTGTTCGAGTACGCCTGTCACGAAGGCAACTACGCGATGCGGAAATAGACGGGGTCAGACCCCGTCCTGAAACGAGGCACGGACAGATGCCAGTGAAAGAAGGGTGGACGGGAAGGGTCTACGAGGACTTCGAGGTTGGGGACATCTACCCCCATCCGCTCGGTCGAACGGTGCTGCCGGTGGACAACAGCTGGTTCACGTTGCTGACACAGAACATGAACCCGATTCACTTCGACCACGCATATGCCGCGCAGACGGAGTTCGGTAAGCCGCTGGTCGACTCGACCTTCACCCTTGCGCTGGTGACCGGGCAATCCACGATCGATCTGTCCTTCAACGTCATGGCCAATCTTGGCTGGGACGAAGTGCGATTGCCGAACCCGCTCTTCGAAGGCGACACGGTCTACTCTCGTAGCGAGGTGCTGGAGAAGCGCGAATCGAAGTCGCGGCCCAACGTCGGCATCGTCAAGGTTCGCACCACCGGCTTCAAGCAGGACGGAACGATCGTGATCGAGTTCCTTCGCACCTTCATGGTCTACAAGCGCGGACAGGTTCCTGCGAACGCTCGCGCGCGCATTCCGGAGCCTCGAAGGGGTTGATCCGCGAAATCGATGTCGCGTCGGTCCGCGCGGCCGTCGCCCGTCTGCTCGTCGAAGCGAATTACGTCATCCCGCCAGACATCCTCGATGCCCTCAAGGGCGCGATCGAGTCCGAACCGTCGCCGCTCGGCCGACAGACACTCGAACAGCTCGTTCGCAACTACGAGGTTGCCGCGACCGAACGTGTGCCGGTCTGCCAGGACAGCGGTGTCGCCGTCGTCATGCTCGACATCGGACAGGACATTCATCTCGTCGGAGGCTCGCTCACGGACGCGGTGCATGCTGGTGTTCGCGAAGGCACACGCTCGGGTTACCTGCGCTCCTCAGTCACAGGCGATCCGGCACGCCTGCTCAAGATGGCCGGCGATGCTGCGCCCGCCGCAATTCACATCGAGCTGGTTGAGGGCGACCGTCTGCGGCTCAGAGTCGCGTCGAAGGGATTCGGCGCAGAGAACATGAGTGCGCTCAGGATGCTCGTGCCTGCGGACGGCGTGCCAGGCATCAGCGACTTCGTCGTCGAGACCGTCGATCGCGCCGGTGCCAATGCGTGCCCGCCGGTCATCGTCGGCGTCGGCATCGGCGGAACATTCGACGGAGCCGCGCTGCTCGCGAAGCGGGCGGTCTTGCGGCCGATCGATCGGCGTCACACTCGGCCCGATCTTGTCGAGCTCGAACGTGAGTTATTGCAACGCGTCAACGGTCTGGGCATCGGACCGCAGGGATTCGGCGGGCGCACGACGGCGCTCGCCGTCAACATCGAGGTGCAGCCGACGCACATTGCCGGGCTGCCCGTGGCCGTGAACCTGGGATGTCATTCCACTCGTCGCGCAGAGATCGAATTGTGAGGAGAGAGGGCATGGAGGTCTTCGGCATCGCGCCCGCGGACACGAGAATGCTGTGGATGATTGGCCTGATTCCGATCTTCGTCCTCGTGCTCGTGGGCGCAATTCTCACCGCGAGCATCAGTGGCGCCCGCGGATCGACGTTCGCAGTGTCCACTGACGGCCTTCGCATTCAAGGCGACTGGTACGGACGACTGATTCCCGCGAGCCATCTGGTGCGAGGGACGGCGAAGCGAGTCGATTTCGCCCAGTCCCCTGAACTCACCCCAGGGCGCCGGACGATGGGAACGGGACTGCCTGGCTATCAGGCTGGTTGGTTCCGCCTGCGCAACGGCGATCGCGCGCTGCTGTATCTCACCGATCGCACCAAAGCGGTCTACGTTCAGACGACCGAAGGATATGGCGTCATGCTCAGTCCACAGGAGCCGGACAAGTTTCTCGGGGCGCTCAACACGCTCGTCGGCCGGTGATGAGCGCCGCTCGCGCGATCGCCTGGCAGATCGAAGCGCCCGAGCCCGATCTGGCATCGTTGCGAGCGGGTGATGCTGTCGAGTTGAGCGGTAGTGTGCTGACGCTGCGCGACGCGAGCGCAGCGAGGCTGGCGCAGACGATCGAACGAAACGAGCCGCTACCAATCCCGCTTCAGCATCGAATCATGTATGCCGTCGGACCATCTCCGGCGAAGCCGGGCCAGGTGATCGGATCGGCTGGTCCGACGACCACGGCACGCATGGGACGGTATCTGCCGACGCTCTTCGCCGGTGGTGTGCGTGCGATCATCGGCAAGGGAGAGCTTCACGGCGCCGACATGGCCGCCTTCATCGCGCATGGTGTTGTGTACTTCGCGGCGATCGGAGGACTTGGCGCACTGCTGGCGAAACAGATCAGCGCGGCCAGAGTCCGGGCGTATCAGGAACTCGGGCCCGAAGCGCTATTCGAGCTCGAGCTGACGGCGTTTCCAGCGGTCGTGATCATCGATCGCCTCGGACAGAACCTGCACGAGACTGCACGCGGACCATGGCGCACGGAGCGCTGACAGATCCGAAATCCCGTCATCTCTGGTGTGACGCGCGGCCCGCCTGAAAACACGAAAGGCTCGATATTGCGGGCATTCCTGACGACGCGGGCCCCGGTATAGCCCTTGCCTCCGCTAGAGCGCATGGTCAGTACGTCGGTAGCCAGTCCGCCTCGTCACAGCATCGCGCAGACCGAGCACGGGTGGGTCCTCGTCATCCAGGACGAACACTGTTCGGTGATGCAGGTGTTCAGCACGGCCTCGTCCGCTCGACGCGCCGTTGATCGCATGCTCGAGTTCTTCCACTCCATGAGCGCGCAGTCGCCCAGCGCGCGCACGGTCGCGTAGGTTTCACCGCCCTCGGTCCTCGGTCGTTCGGGCCCCCGGGTCCGCGTCCTGCGGCGGCTTGCGTCCTCATCGAAAACTAGTCATAATTTTCTGGTCATGGCGAGGAAGACGCGGGTCCATCCGACTCCCCGAGGGAAACGATCCAGCCGATATGCGGCCGCGGATTTCAAGGCCAGATGCCTGGAGTTGATGGATCGCGTCCGAGAGACGGGCGTCGAATACGTCGTCACGAAGCATGGGAAGCCGGTTGCCAAGCTGGTCCCCTTCACCGAGGATGCCAGGCCATCGTTCTTCGGTTCGCTCAAGGGGAGCGTGCTGAAGTACGAACGGCCGTTCGATCCGATTGATGGCGCCTACGATATCAACGAGTGAGTCGTGCTGTTGCTCGACACACACGTCTGGATTTGGAGCGCGGATGGCGATACACGCCGGGTCGGTCCGCGCTCACGATCGCTGTTGCTCAAGGCCGAGGGGCGAGAAGCGATCCGCGTGTCGCCGGTGACGATCTTCGAAGTCGCCGCGCTTCACACGTCCGGTAGGCTTCGCCTGTCTCGGCCGCTCGAGCAGTGGGTGGGAGAGTCGCTCGATGCGGCAGGTGTCCGGGTCGCGGAGCTGACGCCGTCGGTTGCGATCGATGCCGGATCGATTCCACGCGCCGCGCTGGCCGACCCCCTCGATCGCCTTCTGGTATCCACGGCGCGTCATCTCGATGCCGTGTTTGTCACAGCCGATCGGCAGATCCTTGCCTATGCATCTGAGACGGGCAACGTCCGCGTTCACGACGCCGGTCTGTGAACCGTGAACCGTGAACTGCCTACCGCCTACTGCTTACCGCCTACCGTGAGATCAACGACCCATGTCTCGAGTCCCGGTCGAGCGCCCGGGTAGCGCTCCAGGACGAGCGGGTCATGCCCGGGGATGATGTGGTCTGGTGAGTCCGCCAGCCGCTTGAGCGTCGCGTACCCTTCGAGCGTCTCGGCCACGCTGTAGGTGATCGGAAACACGCGACCTTCATTCACATGTGAATAGAGATGCGTCGCGTCGGCGGCAAGCACGACGTGCCCGCGGCGCGTGTTGACGCGCACGCACTGCAGTCCCTTCGAGTGCCCGCCGATGCGGTGGAGCGTGAGGCCCGGCGCCACGGTGTCCTGCCCATCATGAAAGACGACGCGCCCGTCGAAGACTTTCCTGACCATCGCCACCACATCGTCGGCTTCGAACGGGATGCGCTGGTGCGCGTGACACATGCAGCGGCCGGTGCCGTACTCCATCTCGCGATCCTGCAGGTGATAGCGCGCGCGCGGAAACACATCGTGGTTGCCGGAGTGGTCGTAGTGCAGGTGGCTGATGATGACGTCGGTGACCTGTTCGGGATCGACGCCGATCGCCTTCAGGCCCTCGGCGACCGGCTTGACGATCGTGCGTCCACGCTTGGCAGCCATCGCCGGATCGAACCCGGTGTCGAGGATGAAAGTGCCGTGAGTGCCTTTGATGACCCACACGAAGTAGGCGAGCGGCTCGTTGGTGTCGTGCGGATCGCCGCCGATGTAGTTTTCGTGAGCCGGCCGATCGTGGTGCGCGTAGCGGACGGCGTAGACCTCGTGAATGTCGTTGGTCATCAGGAATGAATATCGCGTCCCCGGGTTTCCGGGCCGAGCCAGATGATCATCGCGGTGAGACCGGAGAGCACCATCGCCGCGCTCATGGCGTTCACCAGTTTGAATCCTTGATCCTGCAGCGCTCCGAGTACGTATGGCATCAAGGCGCCGATCGCTGCTGCGGCGTGATAGCTGAAGCCGGCGCCGACACCGCGGACGTCAGTTGGGAAGCGCTCGTTGCTGTACGCGGGCGCCATGCCCCAGATGCCCATGCCGAAGAACCCCATCATCAGGGCGCCGAACCCGAGCGTCAGGGAGTCAGTGGCGTGCAGGTAGAACGGCAGCGACGCGATGCCAAGGATCATCGTGATCGTCGTCGCTCCGCGACGGCCGAGACGCGTCTCCGACAGGCGACCCCACATGGCGGTTCCTGCAATGGCGCCGATGTTGAACGCCGCGAGATATGGGAGCGTCGATCGGCCGGAATCGCGCAGGAACGTCGGATACCAGTAGTTCACCGAGTAGTAGATGCACATGAACGATCCGATCACCAGGGTCGTGTGGATCGTCGTCCAGATCAGATCGCGCTGGAAGATGCGCGCGACGGAGATCTTCGCGGTCGTCGTCCCCGCCTGCTTGCGCTTCAGCCAGATCGGACTCTCCGGTACGCGCGAGCGAATCCAGAGCGTGAAAAGCGCCGGCAGGATAGCCACCCAGAACATCACGCGCCAGGCGAGGTCGGGTGTGCCGCTGAAGAGGGGATAGATGAACTGGAACGTCAGGGCGGCGAGCAGATAACCCCAGTACCAGCCGCCCAGCATCAGGCCCGAGGCGAGGCCGCGATACTTCGCGGGCCAGTGCTCGAAGACGAGCGGCATGCCGGCCGCCCATTCGCCCCCCATCCCGAGGCCGAAGAGCGCTCGCAGCGCGAACAGCATCGCGTATGAAGTGGAGAACCCGCTCAGGAAGGCGAAGATCGAAAACCACAGCACCGACAGCATCAATGGGAGCTTGCGTCCCCACTTGTCGGCCGCGGTGCCGGCAATCGTGCCGCCGACGAGTCGCATCATCAACGTGACGGTGCCGAGAAGGCCGGCCAGCGCGCGGTCGACGGTGAAGCTTTGCTGGATGTCGATGATGATGAAGGCGAGGATGTTGAAGTCGAACGAATCGACAATCCAGCCGAGGAACACCGCCCAGAACGCGCGCCACTGGTCGCGCGTGACTTGTCGATACCACGGTAAATCCGACGCGGCCTCGCGATGAAGCGCGGGGTGACCTACTTCGAGCGGTGTACTCACGTCCCGCGATTCTAGTTTCCCGTTGCAAGGTTTGTCGAATATCGCGTTCCAATGTCGCGGTTCCGACGTTACTACCGTCTAAGATAGGCGAGTCCCCTCCGTCAAACAGGTAGGTCCAGTGGAGTGCTTATGAAACGTGTGATGGCCTTAGCCACGGCAGCGGCAGCGCTGTTCCTGTCACTCCAAGTTGGGTCGGCGCAGCAACCATCATCGCTGAGATTCAGCGCGACGACCGCCAACGATCTGCGGACGTGGGATCAGTTCGTCACGGCGCAGGAACGATCGGGAGGACTGCGCGTGACACAAGTCGCCCAGGACCCCTCGATGCCCTCGCGAACCGTGGAACGGATGCAGCAGTACTACCAGGGTGTTCCGGTTTGGGGGGCCGAGGCCGTGCGCGATTCCGACAGCGGCGTCGCGGTGTCGGTATTCGGTGATCTCTCGGCGCAATTCACGCTCGACACACAACCGACTCTGACGCGTGACGCAGCGGCCCAGACGCTGCTGTCCCGTGCCGCGGCGGGTGCGACACTCGTGCGTCAGCCGGACCTGTTTGTTCTGCCGCTGGCCACCGGGGAACATCGGCTTGCCTACACAGCCGTCGTCTCGGGTGGTAATGAGGTGCTGCGCGTCTTCATCGACGCGAACTCAGGGACTGAGCTCCTTCGTTACTCAGCTATCGAAACGCAAAGCAGCGTCGGAACAGGCCGTGGAGTCAATGGTGACACGAAGAAGCTTGCCGTGCTGCAGCAGGGAGGCGCGTTCCTGGCCGACGATCAACTGCGGCCTCCGGTCCTGACCACATTCGATATGCGTGGCAACCTGACGCGCGCACTCAACGTGGCCTTTCTGGGCACACCGCTGTTCGTCTCCGACGTGGCGAGCGATACCGACAACGACTGGTCAGATGGTCCCGTCGTCGATGCCCACGCCTACATCGGCTGGACGTACGACTACTACTACAAGCGTCACGGTCGGCGTGGCCTGGACAATCGCGATCGGCCGCTCATCGCGCTGGTGAACCCCGTCACTCCTCAAGCAGCACTGTCGCTGCCGCCCGAGCTCTTTTTCAGTTACGCCGTCAACGCTTTCTGGTGTGACACATGCGGGCCCAATGGGGTTGGTTTGATGTTCTTTGGCAACGGCATCCCGACGACCTTTACGTTGGGCGGGCAGAACATCCTGCCGCTCTCAGCCTCCATCGATATCGTGGCTCATGAGTTGACACACGGTGTGACCAGTTCCTCCTCCAATCTGATCTACCTGAATGAATCCGGAGCGTTGAACGAAGCCTTCTCGGACGTCATGGGTACCGGCGTTGAATTTTTCTTTCAGCCGGTGGGTCCCGGTGTCGGCCAGGCCGATTATCTTCTCGGCGAAGATTCGTTTCGCAGCCCCAGCCCCGGAGGACGCAACGGGACCCGCTCGCTCGCGAATCCGGCCGCCTTCGGTTATCCCGACCACTACAGCCTCCGGTACACCGGAACCGATGACAACGGAGGTGTCCACTTCAATTCATCGATCGTCAATCACGCGTTCTATCTGGCGATCGAAGGTGGACGCAACCGCGTTTCCAACCTGAACGTGACGGGTGTCGGCGCCGCCAACCGTGAACAGATCGAGAAGGTCTTCTATCGCGCGTTTGTCTTCCTGCTCCCGGCCTCGGCAACGTTCTCCACCGCACGTGCCGCGACGATACAGGCAGCGACCGATCTCTACGGGGCGAGCAGCGCGGCAACGCAGGCCATCACGCAGGCCTGGGCCGCTGTTGGCGTCAATTGAGGAGGATGCTCATGAAGTCGCGTGCCCTGCTGTTCGTGATCCTGACGTTTGCCTTCTGCGCCGCTGCCGAGGCTCAAACCACGCGGCTTCCGCCTCGCAACGCCCCGCCGAGCCGCCCGTCTGTCATCAATGAGAAAGTGTTCTTTTCGGCCGGCCTCCTCTTTCAGGTCAACTCGAACGACTTTGACGACTCTTCGACGTTCCGCAGGAACGCGGAGAACGGACGGCTCGACACCGCGTACGACGTGGGCGGCGGGCTGGCTTTCGACGTGTCAGGGTCGTACCTCGTGTGGAAACAGCTGGCCGTCGGAGTCGGCCTGACGCTGTTCTCCGCGTCGACCACGACGACGATCAACGCGCAGGTGCCGCATCCGTTCTTCTTCAATCAACCGCGCACAGTGACAGGCGAGGTCGATGGTGACCGGAGCGAAACGGCCGTGCACATCCAGGCCAGGTGGCTCATTCCCGTCAGTCCGAAGATGCTCGTCACGGTTTTCGGCGGGCCATCGTTTTTCTCGGTCGAGCAGGATATCGTCAGCGACCTCGAATTCTCCGAATCGTATCCGTTCGACACGGCAACGTTCACGAGGGCCATTGCGGCCAGCCAATCCGAATCGGCGGTCGGCGTGAACATCGGCGGCGATGTCGCGTACTACTTCACGCCCAATGTCGGTGTCGGTGGCACCGTGCAGTACTCCGGCGCGACGGTGCAGATGACCGTGCCCTCAGGCACGGCGGACGTCAAAGCCGGTGGTCTGCAAGTCGGCGGCGGACTTCGGCTGCGCTTCTAAGCCCGAATTTCGGATCCCGGATCCCGGATCCCGGATCCCGGACCCCGGGTCCCGGGTCACGGACCCCGGGATATCATCATCGGTCGTGAGACCGATGATGAGGTACCCGCTCGGCGTCGTGCTGGCAGTTCTAGCCAGTGCTGCCGTTTCCACACAGCATGGCTACACGCGAGCCGAGGTGGAGAATGGCGCGCGGCTCTTCCAGGCAAGTTGCGCGACGTGTCACGGCCCGAAGGGCGATGCCGTTCGCGGCGTTGCGCTGCTCAGCGGACAGTACAAGCGCGCGACGTCCGACGAACAGCTCGTCAAGATCATCATCGAGGGCATTCCCGGCACCTCGATGCCGCCGAACAACTACTCCGTGCTCGAAGCCGGGATGATCGTCGCGTATCTGCGCGGCATCGCTGCGGGCGACAGCGTCACGGCTACTCCTGGTGACCTGGCTCGCGGGAAGGCGCTCTTCGAGGGCAAGGGGAAGTGCGCCACCTGTCATAACCCAGAGTCGAGGACGGCGCCTTCGCTTGCGGACGTGGGCGTGCTTCGGCGTCCACTCGAGCTGGAACAGTCGATTCTCGATCCGAGCGCCGAGCTGCACCCGGAGTATCGCTACGTTCGAGCCGTCACGAAGTCGGGAACGGTTGTGACGGGACGGCTCCTCAACCAGAGCACGTTCTCGGTCCAGATCATGGACTCTGCCCAGAGCCTGAGAGGCTTCAACAAGGCAGACCTGCGCGAGTTCGTGATCAACCAGACGTCCGAGATGCCGTCATATCGCGGCACGCTCGACGCCCAGGAAGTGGCCGACCTGGTCATGTATCTCACGACGATGCGAGGCCGCCGATGATGCAGCGTGCGTTCGTGTTGATGCTCGTCGTTGTCGCGGGCGCCTCGCTCGGCGCGCAGGTGTCCTTCGATCGAATCCTCCGCTCGCAATCGGAGCCTCAGAACTGGCTGACCTACTCCGGCAACCTCCAGGGTCATCGTCACTCGCCGCTCACGCAGGTGACGACGGCGAATGTCAGGAACCTCGAGCTCGCGTGGGCCTTCCAGGCACTGTCGCTCGAGAAGTTCGAGGCGACGCCGATTGCGCTCAACGGCGTGCTCTACACGGTGCAGCCTCCCAACGACGTGGTCGCTATCGACGGCGCGTCGGGCCGCACGTTCTGGACCTACACGTACCGCCCGTCGCCGCAGGCTCGCCCGTGCTGCGGACGCGTCAATCGCGGGCTCGCGATCCTGGGGGACTCGCTCTTCATGGGCACGATCGACGGTCGCCTCGTCGCGCTCGATGCGAAGAGCGGCCGCGAGCTCTGGAACGTGGGTGTCGCGGGCGCGCGCGCAGAAGCCGGCTACACGTTCACCGTGGCGCCGCTCATCGTGAAGGACAAGATCATCGCAGGCCCGGCGGGAGGCGACTTCGGCGTGCGCGGCTTCATCGCCGCGTTCGATCCGAAGACTGGAAAAGAGCTGTGGCGCTTCAACACCATTCCCGCACCGGGCGAGAAGGGACACGACACGTGGGCCGGCGAATCGTGGAAGGTCGGTGGCAGCGCGATCTGGACGACCGGCTCCTACGATCCCGAGTTGAACCTGACGTACTGGGGCACAGGCAATCCCGGGCCTGACTTCAGCGGCGACCAGCGAGCCGGCGACAACCTGTACAGCAACTCCGTCGTCGCGCTTGATCCCGACACGGGCGTGATGAGGTGGCATTTTCAGTTCACGCCGCATGACATCTTCGACTACGACTCGACGCAAGTCCCCGTGCTCGCCGACATCGAATTTCAGGGGCGGATGCGCAAGGTCATCCTCTGGGCGAATCGAAACGGATTCTGGTACGTCCTCGATCGCACGAACGGCGAGTTCCTGTCAGGCAAGCCGTTCGCGAAGGTCACCTGGACGACCGGGCTCGACGCGAAGGGACGTCCGCAGAACGTCGTCAACACGACGGCGGACGGTACTCGGGTCTATCCGCATCTCGCGGGGGCGACGAACTGGTATTCGCCGTCGTACAGCCCGCGAACCGGGCTGTTCTACGTGCCATCGTGGCAGGACGGATCTGCGATCTTCGCGAACCGCCCCGCGGAGTACGTCGAGGGGCGATCCTTCCTGGGCACATTTCCAGTCGGTACTGAGCTGAGCATCAATGGCACGCAGAGCAACCGTCGCCTGCCGTCTGGCGGCCACGGGGCGGTGCTCGCGCTCGATCCAAAGACCGGCGAGAAGAAGTGGGAGTTCACGATGTCCGACGTGACCGACGCCGGCATCCTGACCACGGCTTCTGATCTGTTGTTCTCAGGTGGACGCGAAGGGTTCTTCTATGCGCTCGACGCGCGCACGGGCGAGCTGTTGTGGAAAGCGCCGGTGGCTGGAATCATCCAGGCCGCGCCCATGAGTTTTGGGATCAACGGCCGACAATACGTCGCCATTGCGGCGGGGAATACGCTCTATGCCTACACACTTCGACAGTAAGGTCGATCGTCGCTCGTTCGTCAGCATTGCGGGACTCGCGGGCATCGCCGCGCTCGGTTCGGCGGTTCCGGCCGCCGGCGCTGAACTGTCCGCCGCAGAAAAAGCAAACGTCGATCTCGTGACGGCCTTCTGTGCCTCGTGGTCGACGCGTGACATGGCGAAGATCACGCCATTCCTCGCGAGTGACTCCGTGTACCGAATGTCAGAGACGACACCACCGGTTGTCGGTCCTGCGGGCGTGCGGGAGAGGCTCGACTCCTGGCTTGAGACGTCTCAGCAGATCGAATTCAAGATCCTCGAGACGTTTGCCAGGGGGCCGATGGTCATCAATCACCGGATCGATCGATTTGTCTCGACCACTCGGCCACTGACGTGGGAAGGCGTGGGCGTGTTCTTCGTGAAAGACGGCAAGATCAAGGAGTGGTTCGACTACACCATTCGCGTCGAGCGCCCGCCTGAGCGGAAATAATCGATTCTTGATTGCGTGATCGTTGATTGGTGAATCGTTTTCGATCGGCGATCTGTGATTGCTGAATTGCCGCTGATTCGCGATACACGTTCGATTCGAACCAAATCGAAGATCACAAATCAACAATCAACAACGAATCAACAATCAAAGATCGCCAATCAACGATCGAGTTGTGTTACTGAATCTTATCGAGTCCCTCGTTCAGCTCGATTGACGTGCCCCACGGGTCGGTGACGAACGCGAGCGCGAGACCGACTGCCGGCACGTTGCGATATGGTGTGTCGAGCTTGATGCCCATCTCTTCGAGTCGCTTGCAGAACGCCTCGAGGTTCTTCACTTCGAACCCGATGTGATCGACCGCGCGCCCTTTCGTCCCGACCACCGGCGTGGGCGAGGGGGAGAAGTTCAGCGCGACACCGGGGAGATCGGCGACGAGGAAGTTCGCGGCGTCACGCGGCTTGGCGCCGAACACTTTGGCGTACCACGCGCGCATCTCCGCGTTCTGCTGGCCGAAAAAGTGAATGTGATGGAGCGTGATCGGAACGGCCTGCTGCTTGTTCTCGAGCAGTTCCACCTTCACGTCGTCGGGTCCCAGCGCGAACGCGATCGAGGTTGTGGGATTCACCGGCGCGATGTCGTCCACGACTTTCTGTCCGGCGGCAACCTCGGTGCTCGTGATCATCTTGTAGCCGTTGGCCTTCACCTTGTCGACGACCGCGCGCAGATTCGGCACGGAGAAGCCGATGTGATTCGCCGTCGTTCCGATGGTCCCGCCCGTTGGCTTCTGATCCCTGAAGAAGATCAACACGTTCGGGAACTTCACGATCTCGGCGTTGTTACCGAATTTTCCAACCGTCCCGCCGAGCGTGTCAGCCCAGAACTTCTTGTGCGCGGCGATGTCGGACGCCGCGACGTGATGATGCCCGTAGACGATTGGACCCTCCTTCGCGGCGAGCAGTTGTGCCGACGAAGGCGATGCCGCGACGAAGAGGAACAGGACGAACGCGATGAGGACTGACGAAGGTTTCATGTCGTCTCCGTGATCAATCGATTCCAAATGCAAGCAGCACGTTCCCCGGATTTCCGACGAAGCCGCCGTAGCCCGAGTTGAAGAACAGCATCCCGCCGGCGACGATGGGACCGGGGCCTTCGATGCCACCGCCATTCGCCTTCACGCCGTTGATCGTCTGGAATTCCTTGTTGGTGTCGAACGTCCACAGGATCGATCCGTCCTTCGCCGAGTAGGCGCGCATCCCGCCATCGAGTGAGCCGGAGAACACGGCGCCAGGAATCGCTGTCACAGCGGCGCCCTGCGAGGCGCGGCATGTCGGCTTGGACGTGTCGCAGAGACGCGTCTGCGGTTCGACGCTCCATGCGAGCTGACCGGTTGCGAGGTTCACGGCGCGGATGCCGCCGGGCTTCTGCGTCAGCAGGTCGGACACACCGAAGTATGCGTTCTGGCCGTCGACGGCGCCGCCCCACTGGCCGCCGAGCCCGCTGCCCTGGCCGATGCGGTACTCCCACACCTTGTGACCTTCGTTGTCGGGATCGAGCGCGTACGCCATCCCTGACTTTTGTGGCAACACGAGGAGGTCGCGGCCATTGACCGTGACGAGACTCGGTGACGCGGAGAAGTCGAAGTCAGGCCCGAGTGTCGCAGGGCAGTTCGCGTTGTCGGGGTTGACCGGTCCGCATCCGAGCGTCCAGTTGTCGTTTGGTGTGATCTGATTCACCCACTTGCGCGTGCCGCTGTTCATGTCGAACGCGAGCACAGCGTCGGTCGTCGGCTGAGACGGATCGGCGTAGTTGTTGCCAGTGGCGACGTAGACCATGTTGCGCTTGGGATCGATCGTGGGAGACGACCAGATCCCGCCACCTGCAGGACCCCACTGCTGCACGCCGTCCTTGTTCTTCCCTCTCGGCTTCGATTCTTCGATCGTGTAGGTCTTCCAAAGCACCTGGCCGGAGTTGGAGTCGAGCGCGGACACGCTGCCACGGAAGGTGCAGCATTCGTACTTCGCGTTGCCGCCCTGTCCCTCTTCGCTCAGTCCCTGCACGCCGACGAAGACCTTGCCGCCGTACACCGTTGGTGCACCGGTGATCGCCGCGGACCGATGATCGTCGACCTTGCGGACCCAGATCTCCTTGCCGGTGTTCGCGTCGATGGCGTAGACGCTCGCGCGCGAGTCGCCGAAATAGACCGCATAGCCCGATCCGTTTGCACCCTTGTACGGGCCGGCCGACAGCGCGGTCCTGACACCGGCCTGCGCCTTGTAGGTCCAGTGGGTGCAGCCGGTCTTTGGATCGAGCGCGTGGATCTCCATGTTCTCGCTGGCGACGAACAGGCGTCCGCCGGCGACGATCGGCTGCGCGCGGGCTGATGTCACGACCGAGTATCCGAATGCCCACTTCAGTTTGAGCTTCGGCAGGTCGGCCGCTGTCAGTCCACCGTTGGCGGCGGACTGGAATCGCGTGTTCGCGACGCCATTGCCCCAGCCATTCCAGCCTCCCGCGCTCGATGGATCGCGCATCGGCGGCGAAGCGGTGCAGCGGTTCACGACCACCAGCGGTGACGGCGGCGCGAACGGTCGGCCCGTGAGGAACACGGCCACTGCCTTCCGTTCGTCGTCGCTGAGGGCACTGGCCTGGAGAATCATCCGGCCGAGCGTCAGCGCGTTGTAGATCGACTCGGGCGTCATCTGTCGCAGCGCGTCTCGAGTGGGTGCGTCGTTCTGTCCTTCGCGATGACAGGTTGCGCACGACTGCTTGAACACGCCTTCGCCGTTCGGTGCCTGCTGCGCCCGTGCGGGCGCGGCGAGCGCGATGAGTCCGACACACAGGACGCCGACCCTTACGAACATGAACCCTCCGACTGTGAACCGTGAACTGTGAACCGGCTACTGCCTGCCGTCTAGCTGCTTAGCAGGTAATGATACGCGGACATCGCAGAACGAGGACGGACGTCCACGACCGGGTCAGCGTCGGTACCTAGAAAACCTCTAAAACCCCTTCAACAACGACACACAGAGGCACCGAGGCACTGAGAAATCCGAAGAAATCTCCGTGCCTCAGTGTCTCGGTGTGACCAAGCATGTGGGTCGCCGATGTGAGCCTGAGCGATAATGGACGCGCTTATCAAGGAGCCTCCGATGATTTCGCTCGACGTAAACGGTCGGCGCCATGACGTCGATGTCAGTCCCGACATGCCCCTGCTCTGGGTGCTTCGCGATGCCCTGGGGCTGACCGGCACGAAGTTCGGCTGCGGCCTCGGTCAATGCGGCGCGTGCACGGTCCATGTTGATGGCACCGCGACCCGCGCCTGCCTGACGGCGGCTTCGACAGCGGTCGGCAAGAAGATCACCACCATCGAGGGACTCTCGCCGACATCCACGCACCCGCTGCAGGTCGCGTGGGTGGCCGAGCAGGTACCGCAATGCGGCTACTGCCAGTCGGGCCAGATCATGTCCGCCGCGGCGCTCCTTGCGAAGACACCGCGTCCGACCGACGCGCAGATCGACACCGCGATGACCGGCAACATCTGCCGCTGCGGAACCTATCAACGCATCAAGCGCGCGATCCGTCGCGCGGCACAGGCGTAGGAGACTGCGATGACGATGTCAGCCACGTTCGATCGTCGAAGGTTCCTGCAGGTGACCGCCGCGGCAGGCGGAGGTCTCCTCGTCGGCACGTATCTCCCGTCGTTCACCGACGGCGAGACGCTCGAGGCCGCCGGCGTCTTCGAGCCCAACGTCTGGATCAAGGTCAACGCCGACGACACCGTGCGCATCATGCTCACGATGCTCGAGATGGGGCAGGGTGTCATGACGTCGATGCCGATGCTCGTTGCCGAGGAGCTCGACTTCGACTGGACGAAGATCAGGACCGAGTGGGCGGGCGCCGATCCCAAGTACGGCAACCCGAACTTCGGCGGTCAGCAGCTCACCGCGGGCAGCAACAGCGTCCGTGGCATGTGGAAAGTCCTGCGCGAAGCTGGCGCGACTGCGCGCGTGATGCTCGTCTCGGCAGCCGCGCAGACGTGGGGCGTGACTGAAAACAGCTGCACCACTGACAAAGGCGAAGTCATTCACCAGGCGAGCGGCCGCAGGCTCAAGTACGGCGCGCTCGTGGACAAGGCCGCAGCGCTTCCAGTACCGAAGGCCGTCGCGCTCAAGGATCCGAAGAACTTCAAGCTGCTCGGCAACTCGCTCGCACGTCTCGATGTGCCCGAGAAGGTGAATGGCAGCGCCGTGTTTGGCATCGACGTGAAACTGCCCGGGCTGCTGACGGCGAAGGTCGTCCGGTGCCCGGTCTTCGGCGGGAAAGTCGCTCGCTTCAACGCGGACAAGGCGAAGGCCGTTCCCGGCGTGAAGCAGGTCGTGCAGATCAGCACCGGCGTGGCAGTCGTGGCCGACAACTACTGGTCCGCCTCGCGCGGTGCGCAGGCGCTCGACGTCACATGGGATGAAGGGCCACTCGCCAGCCTCACGACGGCTGACATCCTCACTCGCTACAAGGAGCTCGCGCAGAAACCCGGCAAGGTCGCGCGCAACGATGGCAATGCCGACGCCGCGATCGCCAACTCGACATCCTTCGAGCGGACATTTGAAGCGCCGTTCCTTGCGCACGCGACGATGGAGCCGATGAACTGTACGGCGGACTATCGGGCAGACGGCTGCGATGTGTATGTGCCGACGCAGGGGCAGACGCCATCGCATCAGGCGGCGGTCGCCGCGTCAGGGTTGCCGGCGGACAAGGTCAAGATTCACGTCACCTACATGGGCGGCGGGTTCGGCCGTCGTGGCGAAGCCGATTTCGTCATCGATGCCGTCGAGACGTCGAAGGCGGTCGGCAAGCCGGTCAAAGTGGTGTGGAGCCGCGAGGACGATATGCAGCACGACTACTATCGTCCGATCAGCTACGCGCGCATGTGGGCCGCGATTGACACGTCTGGCAAGCCCACGGTCTTCAAGCAGCACATCGTCCAGCAGTCGCTGATGAAGCGCATCGGTGGATTGCCGCCGAACGGCGTCGACTTCATCTCGGTCGATGGGTCGGCGAATCTGCCGTACGACATCCCGAACATCCGCGTCGAGTACACCGAGAACGATCCGGGCATCCCGTTCGGCTTCTGGCGGTCCGTCGGCGCCTCATTCCAGGGCTTCGTTGTCGAGGCGTTCATCGACGAGATGGCGGCGGCGGCGAAGAAGGATCCGTTCGAGTTCAGGCGTGACTTGCTCGGTAAGTCGCCTCGTCACAAGGCGGTGCTCGAGCTCGCCGCTGAGAAGTCGGGCTGGAGCAAGCCGCTTCCTGCAGGACGCTTCCGCGGCATCGCCGTGATGGATGCGTTCGGCAGCTATCTCGCGCAGGTCACCGAAGTGTCAGTTGATGCGCGCGGCGCGGTCAGGGTTCACCGCATCGTCTGCACCGTGGATACGGGCTGGGTGATCAATCCAGACACGATCAAGGCGCAGATGGAAGGCGGCATCGTCTACGGCCTGACTGCCGCGTTGAAGGGTGAGATCACGATCAAGAACGGGCGAGTGGAGCAGCGGCACTTCGGCGACTACCAGATGCTGCGCCACAACGAGATGCCCGAGATCGAGGTGTACATCGTTCCGAGCACCGAAGCGCCCGGCGGTATCGGCGAGCCGAGCACCGCGCTGGCGGCGGGCTCGCTCGTCAACGCCGTTGCGGCTGCAACGGGCCGGCGAGTCTACTCGTTGCCGATCAAGGCAGAGCAGCTGCGCGGGGGAACGGCGTAACCACCATCCACCTACCGGATTACAAGCCCCGTTTGGTTCCACCCAATTCCTCGACACCCTGTTTGAACAGGTCGAGGATCTTGGTGCTGGTGCGGAACTCCTCGAGGATTGCCGCGCGGCGGCTGGTTCGCAGATCGCTGATCACGTACGCGAGCGTCGACGCCATCACCGTGCCCTCTTCGGTGTTGGTGGCTTCGAAACGCTCCTGGAACGCACGCAGGGTCGTTTCGAACTCCGCCTCGTGCCATTTCTCGATCCCGCTCGGGAGTCTCAGGAAGTCGTTGAGCGCCGCCGCGTACTGCGGCGTCGGCGGTCGATGCCAGAACGACACGTCCTTGCCGAAGTTCTTCACGTAGAACGGCAGATAGAGGTTGGCCTGCGCCGGCACTCGAACACCGAGCGCGGGGTTGAATCGCTTTACCTCGTCGAGCTTGAGCCCGGTGCGTGCGGTGATATCGAGCGCGCGCAGCGACTCTGAGGTGCGCATCGCGAAGATGCGCGACTGCGGGTTCTCGGCCACGATCCGCCGCACGTTGATCGTGTTGCCGAACACCATTTCGGCGTAGAGCGACGATCGCGGCCCATAGGTGCGGAACAGATCGCGATAACGCTGAATCGAGATATCGCGCAGGCTGGCCGCGAAGTCCGAGCCCATCAGGTACTGCTCGCGCGAGCCGACGCCACCGAGCCGCTCGCCGTTGATCACCGTGCGCCCGACGTTCACGCCGCCCGCGTGATGCTCGGACAGCGCGGGAATGTAGCTGTCGTACATCGTCGCGAGGATCGTGAGATACGCTGCGCAGTAAGGCGCCTGCGTCGTCTGGTTGTAGGCCTCGATGACCGCTGGTGACAGCTTGTTCAGGAATGCCCAGTTGCGGCTGAGAAACTGACAGAAGCCGAGCGCGCGTGCGCGCGAGCGGGCGCGGCCGTCCAGGCCGGATTCGAGGATGGCCTGCGCGAGTCCGATCTCCGATGGCACGCCAAATCGCTCGTAGATGGCGCCCCATTCATCGAGGAAGCTTCCATAGCGCTGCGCGTTCGGGATGAGAAACAGCCCGCGAGTGGGGTTGTGCACGAGCCGACCCGTGAGCGGCTCGAGCAGTCGAGCGACTTCGTCACGGCGCTCGTTCAACTGCTTCGGCAGGGTCCGCCCGTTCAGGAATCCAGAAAGTCCCTGCTCCTCCCAGACGGCATCACGTGTCCAATCGCCGGTGGCCGGAAACGTCGCAATCAGGCGTCCGTCGTTCGCGCTGCCGAACGCGATCCGTCCGTCCGGGATGGTGAAGATGTATTGCCAGAACTGATACTCCGGCCGGTGGGTCTCCACGGCCTGGATGTCCTGGCTGAGCCGTGCGCGTGAGTACTCGGCCGCAGCCAGCGCCGCGGGCGGCGCGGCCGCCGGGGTATTGGTGGAATCGGGCGCGGTCTGTGCCTGAATGGCTGAGCTCGCGCTTGCAAGGGTAGCGAGTCCGAGAAAAAAGGCCAGTAGTCTCATGGTGGAGCTTGCTGATTATCGACGAGTCTTGCGTGGCCGTGACACAGTCTTTCTTATCGACCGACACGGTCCAGAAATTCACATCTCTGCGGATCCGGGCGTTCGGCTAGCATTGGCATCCATGACCGTCAGTCGGGTCCTCGTTGGCTTCGCGCTCGCGTCACTGTTGGGTGGGACGTCCGTTCGGGCTCAGTGGCCTGCGTATACCGATTCAAGAGTTCCGCGAATGGCCGACGGCCGTCCGAACCTCGATGCCCCGACGCCACGAACTCCCGATGGCAAGCCCGATCTCAGTGGGGTCTGGTTGAACGAGTGGTTCTACGGCGGGCAGGTCAAGCAGCCGCCGGTCTCACCGCCGGGCGAGCCGCCGGCTTCGACGTTTGCGAACATCGGTGCTGGTTTCCCGAACGGCCTCCCGTTTCAGCCCTGGGCGAAGGAGCTGATGGAGAAACGCAAGGAACAGAACAGCAAGGACAATCCCGACGCCCACTGCCTGCCAATGGGGTTGATGCAGTTCCACGAGCACCCGCAGCCGCGCCGGATGATTCAAACGCCCGGCGTCCTCGTCATCCTCTACGAAGGCAATTCCGGCGTCCGCCAGATCTTCACCGACGGCAGGCCGCTCCCGAGCAACGACCCGCAACCCTGGTGGTATGGCTACTCGACGGGCAAGTGGGAAGGCGACACGCTGGTCGTCGAGACTACAGGGTTCCGTGACGATGGGTGGTTGGATATCTGGGGGAGCCCGTTCACCAGCGCGGCGACGATCACGGAGCGATTCAGGAGGCTGAACTACGGCGTCATGAAGATCGACGTGACGATCGACGATCCCAAGGCGTACACGAAACCGTTCAGCGTCCGCGTGAACCAGCGCGTCATGCCTGACGGTGAGCTCATCGAGTTCATCTGCAACGAAAACAACAAGGCGCCACAGTTGATGGTCGGGAAGTAGCGGTCCACGGCCCTCGGTCTCCGGTCCACGGTCCTCCAACCACCCACCACTAACCACCCACCAC
Source organism: uncultured Acidobacteriota bacterium (assembly GCA_963772955.1). GTDB lineage: Bacteria > Acidobacteriota > Vicinamibacteria > Vicinamibacterales > UBA2999 > Gp6-AA40. The sequence goes on from CAVYZF010000008.1 coordinate 304,984, forward strand.
TAACCACCGACAGGCTAACCACCGACAGGCTTGACAGGTTAATACTGTGTGACATACGGTGTGTGACGCACACTGTATAGCACACAGGACTCATGGCACCCGATCAATTCGAATCGCTTCGACTCGAGCTACGCCGCGGCTGTCTGGTGATGGCGGTCCTCGCGCAACTGCGCCGTGAGCACTATGGCTACACCCTCAAGAAGGATCTGGCCGACCAGGGTCTGGAGATCGACGAAGGCACTCTCTATCCGTTGCTCCGCCGGCTCGAAAGTCAGGGGTTGCTCGTCAGCGAGTGGAGAGAAGAAGGCAAGCGCAACAAGCGGTTCTATCGGCTTTCTCCGACCGGCAAGTCGGTGCTCAAGGAACTGCTGGCCGAGTGGCAGTCGATCAATGCCGCGGTGAACCGCATTGCCGGTGGAACGCGCTCAGTTGCGTGAGGTGTGAGATGACGCTGCTCGATCGCTACCTGTTCGCAGTTCGCAATCGACTGCCCCGCAATCAGCGTGACGACATCGTCGATGAGGTCGCGTCCATCCTGAAGCGCTTCGGCAGGCCGATCACCGTTGCTGCGCGATACACGACTTCGGGGTATCTGATCGGTCCGGCGCTGTACCCCTCGTTCTTGATCTCAATCAGGTTGCTTGCGTGGGTCCTGGGTCCCCTGGCAGCGGTCGCCCTGCTCCTCACGATGCTGCTGTCGGACCACCCGGTCTCGCAGACGGCGACGCAGTTCCTCATCTTCGTGGTGATTGGCCTCGCGAACTTCGCGATCATCACGTTGGTATTCGCGCGGATCGAGCGGATGACAGGAACGCAAGCCGAGGCGGACGACTGGGATCCGCGCCATCTGCCGTCACCTGATCGACCCGCGCCGACGCCACGATGGGAGGCCATCTCGTCCCTGGTCACGATGGCGTTTTACCTGGCACTCTGGGTCGGCGTGATGCCGGTTCAATCGTGGATTGCCGGTCTCAATCGGTGGGTGGGAAGCAGTCCACTTCCGTACGGGTTTGCGCCGATTTGGAGTGTCGTGAGCCCGATCCTGGTGGCATTGATGCTGGCGAGCATGATTCGCGACGTCGTGTCGATCATCAGGCCGCGGTGGGTGATGCTCCGCGGGTACGTCGGGCTCGTACTACACGCCGGCCTGCTGCTCGTGCTCGCTCGTCTCGTTCACGCCGATGCCATATTCGTGGTGACGGATCCGGCGGGCTTGGCGCCTTCGCAGCACGCCATTCGCGCACGCCTGATCCCGGCTACAATGCCGCCCACCTCGTGAAGCTTTCGGACATCGGCCCCGGGCTCCTGCTTGCGGCCACCGGCATTGGCGTGGGCGACATGGTCTCGTCGACGATTGCCGGGGCCGAGTACGGGCTGACGCTCGTGTGGGCGCTCGCCGCCGGCGTGGTCCTCAAGTTTGCGATCACCGAGGGTGCGGCGCGGTGGCAGCTCGGCACCGGGACCACGCTCATTCAAGGCTGGCGCGATCACCTTCCGCGCGCTGCGGTCTTCGCTTTCTTCGTCTACTTCATCGTCTGGAGCTACTTCGTCTCGAGCGCGCTCGTCGCGGCGAGTGCGCTGGTGCCGGCCGCGATCATCCCGTCCGTGCCGCTGCCGGTGTGGGGAGTGATTCATGCCGTGGCGGCGTTCACAATGGTGTGGTTCGGCCGCTACGACCGATTTCTTCAGATCATCAAGTGGTTCATCGGGTTGAAGTTCGGCGCGATCATCGCGTCTGCGCTGCTCATCGTGCTGTGGTCGGGTGCCGACTGGTCGGGTTTCGGCGCGCGATCGCCGTTTTCGACGGCCTACACGTTGTCGCTGATCGGCGGGGTAGGCGGCACGGTCACGCTGCTGTCGTACGGCTACTGGATGCGCGAGGCTGGCTGGTCCGGCGCCGAGCGAATGCCCTCCGCGCGCAACGATCTCACGCTGTCGTTCGCCCTCGTGTTCATCTTCTGCATCTCAATGATCTTTCTCTCGACGCAGATCACCTGGACGGGGCAGATCCTCGACGAAGGGCCGCGGCTCTGTCTGTTGCTTGCGGATCGCATTGGTCAGGAAATCGGCCCGATTGGGCGGGGCGTGTTCCTGCTTGGCTTCTGGGGCGCCGCGTTCTCGTCAGTGCTCGGCGTGTATCACGGCGTGCCGTTTCTCTTCGACGACATGCTGCACCTCTGGCGGCGGCAGCCTGCGCTCGGACAGAGAGGCAAGCCCTACAGAGCCTGGGCGGCCTATCTTGCGTTGGCCGCGATCTCGGCGCTCGTCATTCGACGACCCGTCTGGCTCGTCTTTGCGTACACCGTCGTCGGGTCGATGTTCTTCCCGTTTGTGATCTCGACACTGCTCTGGCTGAACAACGCGCGAAACGTACGCGCGACGCGGAACGGCGTGTTCGTGAACGTCGTGCTCAGCGCGGCGCTCGTTCTCTACGCGTTTCTCGCTGTAGAAGCGTTCTAAATGGGGTAAATGGGGTCGGGAGTCATTTGATCAGGACACTTTGGGCACGGTAGTTTCAGACCGGACTGTCCTCAACAAATGACTCCCGACCCCCTTACACTTTCGGTTCTTGACCTCGTCCCTGTCCGCAGCGGAGCCACCGCGCGCGAGGCGATGCAGGAGTCGGTCGATCTGGCGCGCATGGTGGAGCGCCTCGGCTTCGTGCGCTACTGGTTTGCCGAGCACCATGGCATGGCGAGCATCGCGAGCTCGGCACCGGAAATCCTGATCGAGCACGTCGCGTCGGCGACATCACGGATTCGCGTCGGGTCGGGCGGCATCATGTTGCCGAACCACACACCCCTCCGCGTGGCGGAGGTGTTCCATACGCTCGAGACACTGCATCCGGATCGCATCGATCTCGGCCTCGGCCGGGCTCCCGGTACCGACCCGGCGACGTCGCGGGCGCTCAGGCCGTTTGACGGCGAGCATTTCCCCGAGCAGGTAAAGGAGATGCTGGCGCTCTCGCGGCGGCAGTTTCCGCCCGAGCATCCGTTCGCCAACGTGCGCGTCGTCCCCGAGGGCGTGACATTGCCACCCATCTGGGTGCTTGCCTCGAGCGGCGCGACTGCGGCGTTCGCCGGCTCGATGGGCATGGGCTACGGCTTCGCGCGGCACTTCAGCCCGACTCCGCCAGGCCCTCCCATTCGCGCCTATCGCGAGCACTTTCGGCCGTCGGCGCAGTTCCCCTCGCCGCACGTCATCCTCGGTGTGTCGATCATCTGCGCGCCGACCGCCGAGGAGGCAGACTACCTGGCCTCGTCCTCGGATCTTGGCTGGGTCCGACTCCATCGGCGTGAGTTTCTCCCGCTCCCCAGCCCCGAGGAGGCCCGTCGCTACGAGTACTCTCCGCAAGAGCGCGTCGTCGTGGAGATGAACCGCGCGCGCCACTTCATCGGCACGCCGGAAATCGTGGCGAACCTGATTCGCAACATCACATCGGACACGCAGGCCGACGAGGTGATGATCACATCCACCGTTTACGGCCGGATGGAGCGATTCCGTTGTTACACGTTGATCGCCTCCGAGTTCGGCATGCCGGCGGCGCAGATGGTCTGAAGGCAGACAATTGTCCGGCTTTTCTCAGTCCTCGTCTGGCGTTGGCGCGCAATTCAGCGAATAGATGGGGCATTTCCGCGAGCGTCTTGCGGCAAGGAATTTGACTATCCCCGGGCGTGCTGAAAGTCGATCTCCACACGCACACAGCTGACGATCCAATCGACAGCGTTCCTTACTCGACATATGAGCTGATCGATCGCGTGGCGCAGCTTGGGTATCACGCGCTGGCGATTACCCTTCACGAGCGCCAGCTGTCCCTGCGCCCCTTCGTCGACTACGCGGCGGAGAGAAGTATCACGCTGATTCCGGGAATCGAGCGGACGATCGACGGCTGCCACGTTGTGCTCTTGAACTTCACTCCTGCCACCGAGTGGGTGAATACGTTCGCCGACCTGAGGGAGTTGAAGGCGCGGGAACCACAGGGCCTGGTCATCGCGCCGCATCCGTTCTTTCCTATTGTTGTGGCACTGGGCGACATGATGGATCGTCACGCCGATCTCTTCGACGTCGTTGAATGCAACGCGATGTTTACCCGGGTGCTCGATTTCAATCGGAAGGCACAGCGGTGGGCGCGTGCGCATGGGAAGCCAATGGTCGGCAATGGCGACGTGCACCGGCTCTGTCAGTTGGGCTCCACGTATTCACTCGTCGATGCGCCACCGGACGCCGCGGCGATTTGTGAGGCAGTCAGGAAGGGGCGTGTCGAGGTTCACGCCGAGCCACTCTCAGTGGTCACCGCGGCCACACTCCTGTGGCAGTTGATGGCGAAGGATCTCATGAGGGGCCTGCTCCGCCCGGCCCCGGCGGCACATCTCTAGCCAAACGCACCGGATACAATAGGCCGGTGCTCGTCACCGCCGAACTGTCGCAGCTTCTTCGCGACGTGCTCACCAGTCGCGTCTACGATGTGGCGCGCGAGACACCGCTCGACAAAGCCGCACGCCTGTCCGAGCGTCTCGACAACGAAGTACTGCTCAAACGCGAGGACCTGCAACCGGTCTTCAGCTTCAAGCTCCGCGGCGCCTACAACAAGATCGCGCATCTGACCGACAAAGAGCGGTCGCGCGGTGTCATCGCTGCCAGTGCTGGCAATCACGCGCAAGGCGTGGCGTTCTCGGCGCAGAAGCTCGGTCTGCGGGCGATCATCGTGATGCCGCTGACGACCCCGCGGATCAAAGTGGATGCGGTGCAGTCGATGGGTGCCGAGGTCGTACTCGCGGGCGATAGCTACGATCAAGCCAAGGCGCACTGCGACACGCTCGTGGCGCAGACGGGCATGACGTTCATCCATCCCTTCGACGATCCGCTTGTCCTCGCAGGGCAGGGCACGATCGGCGCCGAGATCATTCGTCACAGCCAGGATCGGTTGTCCGCGGTGTTCGTTCCGGTCGGCGGTGGCGGGCTGATTGCCGGCATCGCCGGATATATCAAGTCGCTGAGACCGGACGTCAAGCTGATCGGCGTCGAGCCATTCGAAGCTGATGCGATGTACCGATCGCTCGCGCTCGGTCGCCGCGTGCAGCTCGATCACGTGGGCATCTTCGCGGACGGCGTCGCCGTGCGCGAGGTCGGTGAGCGGACGTTCGAGATCGTACGTCAGACGGTGGACGAAGTGTTGCGCGTGACCAACGACGAAATCTGCGCGGCGATCAAGGACATCTTCGACGACACGCGCACGATCATGGAACCCGCAGGTGCGCTCGCGGTCGCGGGGATGAAGACGTGGGTGGAACGCGAGGGCGCGCGCAATCAATCGCTCGTCGCGATTTTGAGCGGCGCCAACATCAACTTCGATCGACTGCGATTCGTCGCCGAGCGAGCCGAGGTCGGCGAAGCGCGCGAAACACTCATCGCGATCACGTTGCCGGAGAAGGCGGGATCGTTCCAGAAGTTCTGCTCGGTGATCGGTCGCCGGACCGTCACTGAGTTCAACTACCGTCTGAGCGGCCGGCAGCAGGCGCACATCTTCGTCGGCTTCGCCACACAGTCGAGGCAGGACGGCGCGACGCTCGCGTCGCAGCTCGCGGCAGCCGGCTACGAGACGGTCGATCTGACGGACAACGAGCTCGCGAAGCTGCACGTGCGGCACATGGTTGGCGGCCATGCGCCCGAAGTGCGTCACGAGCGATTGTGTCGATTCGAGTTCCCCGAGCGGCCGGGCGCGCTCGCGCAGTTTCTCGAGAAACTCGGCGGCCGCTGGAACATCAGCCTGTTCCACTACCGGAATCACGGCGCGGACTTCGGACGCGTCCTCGCAGGGTTCGAAGTCGAGGAGGGTGACTTGCCCGCCTTCCGTGCGTTCCTCGACGAGCTCGCGTATCCCTACACGCTTGAGTACGAGAACCCGGCATACAAGTTCTTTCTGGGCTGAGGGGGTCGCTACGGAATCTTCAGCGTGAGCTTCACCGCGCAAATCTGCCCGGGCCCGATATTCACGAGCGACGACGCGGAATAGTCGCGCTCGCCCTTTCGTCCTTTCGCGGTCACTCGATGAAGGCCTGGCGCTACGAAGCCGATGCTCCCTGCCGTGCCCGTGAAGCGATCGGCAATCATTCCGTCGAGGGCGAGTTCAATCTGCGAGTCGGCTTTATGTCCGTCGACGATTTCAACGTCGATGCCGCCCGGCTTGCTCGCTTCCATCTGTGACTTCAGGTCCTTCTCGAACTGTGAGAGATTCGTCTGGAATTCGAGGATCCAGGCCTGGGTCTCCTTTTCGGAGTGCTCCTTCACTTCGAGGATGACGGACCGCGCACGCAGGATCATCCGCTCGATCACCTCGGCCTGTTCAGCCGTGTGCGGCTGCGTGTTCGCGAAGGCCCTGCGGAGGCCGATCCAGTCCAGTCGAAATGACTCGCGGGCTTTTTCGATCGCCTGCATCGCTACGATGTAGCGCATCCATCCCGTTGAGAACCCGAAGTACTTGTCGAGCAGCACGAGGCCGCCAGCCAGGGCGAGCAGTACATAACCGACCTGGCCGAATCGCATTCCAGACGCCCACGACAACCAATTGGGCGGTGTCTCGAACACGGCGATCAGCAGAGGGACTAGCCCACCGAGCACTGTCAGGACGAGCGCTGCGAACCGGATGGCCTGAGAGACCGAGGAGCGCCCCTTCTTCTTGCGCACGTACCACAAGAGCTCGCTTTCGATCGACTCCTCGGCGTAGCTGCGCAACTGTTCGATGTGAGGGGCCGGATCGCCAGACCAGTCCGGCGGACTCCAGCGTGGCCGTGTTTCGGCAGTGACTTCAGACGCCATGTGGCTGCGTAGCTTACTTCCAATAAACGCCGCACAGTGCACGCTCGGCACCGCGAAAGAGCCCGCGGAACAGAGGCCGCGGGCGCGGTTGCTCAATCGGTCAAGGGGAAGACCCGCGGCATCTTGAAGAGCGCTTCGTTGAGGAAGAACTCGTCCAGCACATGAAATCCACGTTGCCGAGCCCCGGCGATGGTGGTGGTGATCAGCCGCGCGACAGCTTTGCGGGCGGCTTGCAGCTTCTCGTCGTCGGTCACGAGCGGGCTGCGAGCTTCGAACAGCGTGAGCAACGGCTCGCGTATCGGGTCGAGCGTGAAGTCGGTCCCGGCCACGATGTCGAGCGCCGTCTCCCACATCACCAGCACTCGCCTGCGGGTCTCCATGTCGCCCAACGCGATGCCGGAATCGCCAACCGGATTCGCCGTTCGCTCATCGGCTTCAGTCTCCGTTGGGCTGGTGTCCGGCGGATTCGTCCACTCTTCCATCCTGGTCACGGTGTAGTGGCTGCGATCGACCGCACGGATCAACCGGATCTTCACCGGCAGCTTGTTCGAATGTTTTGGCTCGAGGTGCGTGATGTCGGGATTGGGAACATCCGCGGGGTCGATCGGAAGGCCTGCGGCAATGGCCTTGCGCATCATCCAGCGTAGCCCGACATCGTTCAACGGTTGGTTGCCGTTGCCGCCGCCGACGTCTGAATGCGCCCCGCGGAACCACACCTCACGCGCACCGGGCACCCGCGTGTTGATGAACGACGGCCGCCGCTCGTCGAGCGCCATGGCGTGGAAACAGAAGTCGACGCTCTTCTTTGGCAACCAGAGGTGATGGCCGATGTTGAGCGCCTCGTTCCCGAGATTCGCCAGGCCGAACGCAGCGACAACATCCCAGAGACCTACGAAGCGGAGTTTCGGGCTCGGCTCGACCACCTGGTCGGTGCCCGGCTTGCGAATGCCCTTCGCCTGCACGAGATTGCAGAAATCGAGCACGGTCGCGGCACCCCGGCTGAACCCTACGAGGTCGATGTTCTGATCGCCGCCGATCCACGTACGGCAGAGCGCATCGTAGGTCTCGAGCAAACGCGGCAGCTCGCCCAGCCCGAACGCCCCGCCGAGGACTCGTCCGACCCTGTCGAACCGCGTGCCGATGCCGGCGACGTAGCAGGGCTCTGTGCCAGACGCGCGTGCGTACGCATTCTTGAAGCGGAACACGTTGGTGTTCTCGAACTTCGGATCGTCGCCGTCCTTCCCCTCGTTCCATGTGCCATCGAACGCGTACAGCGCCATGAGCGTGCTCCTCGTTCAGTCGCCACCCGGGCCGCGTGCAATCGGTCAGTTTGGTCAGCGCGAGCATACCGTGACGCGCTCTTGCTGAGGTGGCGCACGACGCGAATCCGCTTGGTACGACTGAAGCGCTGTGTTTGAATGGCCACCGCGAGGCTCTGCATGTCAGACGTCATCTTCGAACCGCTGAAGTTCAAAAACCTGACCGTGAAGAACCGGATCTTCCGCTCCAACGTAGCGGGGCGGTTCGACAACTACGACGGCTCTGGGAACCAGGTGCGCATCAACTGGGAGTTGAAGTTCGCCAAGGGTGGCGTGGGCGCCATCATTTCGTCCTTCGTGCCCGTCCACGATCGCGGCCGCATCATCCCCAACTACGCCACGATCCACCGGGACGACCGGATTCCCTTCTGGCGCGCCCTCGGCAAAGCCGTCCACGAGCACGACTGTAAGTACATCCTGCAGTTGAGCCACGGCGGACGCCAGCGCGACATTCCCGACCTCAAGTACGAGAAGGGTCTCAGCTCCACGAGTAAGAGCGACCCGCTCCATGGGTTCAAATGCGACGCGATGACCAAGACCGACATCCAGGAAGTGGTCACCGCCTTCGCCGAGGGCGCCCGCCGCGCCCGCGAAGCGGGCCTCGACGGCGTCGAGTTGCACGGTGCCAACGGCTACCTCATCACGCAGTTTCTCAGCTCAGCGATCAACGACCGCAAGGACGAGTACGGCGGCTCACTCGAAAACCGCGCCCGCTTCGTCATCGAAATCGTCAAGGCCATCCGTGCGCGCGTCGGCAACGATTTCCACCTGCAGATGAAGATCAGCGCCACCGAATTCAACGACGCGCTGCTCTTCCTCAGGCTCGAAGGCTCCGGCAACACGGTCCAGGAGTCGGCGCAGGTCTGTAAGTGGCTCGTCGAGGCGGGCGTAGACGCGATCCACGTATCGACAGGGAGCGCGTTCCCTCATCCTCGTAACCCGGCCGGCACGGACATCGACGTCAAGTTGCTCGCCGGTACGTACGCGCAGCTCGCCTCGAGCGGCAGCAACACATTCCGTAACCTGCTCTTCTTCCATGGCGAGCTCACCGGCGAGACATTCCGCAAGGCGTGGAATGCGGCCGGCGTGCCCAAAGACAAGATCGAAGGGGTGTCGCTTTCCGACGCGCACGTGATCAAGCAGGCGGTCTCCGTCCCGGTGCTCTGCACCGGCGGGTTCCAGACCGCATCCGTGATCCGCAAGGCGATCGCCGACGGCGACTGCGACGCGGTGAGCATGGCGCGGCCGCTCATCGCCAACAACGATCTGGTCAAGCAGTTCGCCGCCGGGCGCGATCACGCGGAGCGTCCGTGCACCTACTGCAACAAGTGCCTCGTGCACGTCGTCGAACACCCGCTTGGCTGCTATGAGGAGAGCCGGTTCCCGAGCCGCGAGGCGATGCTCGAAGACGTGATGTCGGTGTTCCATCCGCCCGCCTTCTCGTGATGGTTCGGCGGCTGCTCGCTCTCCTCGGCCTCGCCGTCCTCGTCGTGGGCGCGATCGCTGGCATCTGGGCGGTCGTCTCGCTGACCACGGATCGCCCAGTGACGTACGAGTCGATCGAGGACCACTTCAAATACGGATCGATCGGGAGCGAGCCGGGAGGAAGCCTGCTCGCCCCCATCGGCGGCGCACTGCCGCCGTACTGGGTCTTCAAGTCGCTGCCATCGATCTGCAGCGACAAGCTGCCGAACGGGTACGCGACGTTCGGGTTCATCAGCGAGGAGGGCCGCGACCTGCCTGTCGGCGTCTCCCGCCGACGCCGTCTCGGCCTCGATGAGGTGGGGTTGAACTGCGCCCTGTGTCACTCAAGCACGGTGCGCGATACGCCGGCCGCGAAACCGAGAATCGTGCTCGGCATGCCCGCCAACCGGCTCGACCTCCAGGCCTTCGTTCAGTTCGTGCTCGAGTGCTCGCTCGACAACCGGATGACGGTAGAAGCGATCAAGGGGAGGCTGCCGAAGAAAGGCGGGCCGTCGCTGTTCGAGCGCGCCCTCCTGGAGGTCGGGTACATCGGGCGTTTGCAGAACACCACGCAGAACCTGCGGAATCGCATCGAGCCTGTCCTCGCTGACAAGGTGCCGCGATGGGGCCGCGGACGCGTGGACACGTTCAATCCATACAAGTCGGTCCAGTTCAACTGGGATCTCAGCAAGCTCCCACACGACGAGTTGATTGGCGCCTCGGACTACCCATCGATCTGGAACCAGAAGCCGCGCGACGGCATGCACCTGCACTGGGACGGCGACAACGACTCGGTTGACGAACGCAACCTGAGCGCTTCGCTCGGCGCGGGTGTGACGCCGGTCACTGTGGATCACGACAACCTGAAGCGCGTGCGCGACTGGATCTGGACGCTGCCGGCCCCGAAGTACCCGTACCCAATCGACCAGGCACTCGCTTCGCGCGGTGCGCCGATCTATCAGCGCGAGTGCGTGAACTGCCACGCCGATCACCGCTTTCGCGACGGCGTGATCTCGGGCTCGCGCGTGGGGCAGGTCGAAGCGATCGGCCTCATCGGCACCGATCCCTATCGCCTCAACTCGTACACGTCGGTGTTCGCCTCCAATCAGTACAGTCTCTACCCCGACTCGCCGTACCGGTTCACGCACTTCCGCAAGACCAACGGCTATGCCAACCACCCGCTCGACGGCATCTGGTTGCGGGCCCCGTACCTGCACAACGGCTCGGTGCCGACGATGCGAGATCTGCTGGATGCGCCGGATCTGCGACCGAAAGCGTTCTACCGCGGGTACGACGTCTACGATCACGTAAGGCTCGGCTTCGTCTCTGATGTTCCGGAAGCCGATGGCCAGGTCTACACGCGTTACGACACCAGCGTGCCGGGCAACTCCAACAGCGGACACGTCTACGGGACGACGCTCTCCGACGACGACAAGCGGGCCGTCGTCGAGTACCTCAAGACCTTCTGAGTGATCTGCTGATGTCGCGCCTGGGATGGTTCCTGTTCGTGGTCGTCCTGCTCATGGGCGCCGCCGGCCTGTACGGCTACTACCAGCTGTCTCGCGTGGCGCCGGTGGCGCAATTCGAATCGGCCGAAGATCACTTTCTCTACGGATCGATCGGCACCGAGGCCGATCGGGGAGTCCCTTACTGGATCTGGCTGGTGCTGCCGCGTCTCTTTCCGCAGTATCTGCCCAACCCGGGCGGATACGCGGCGATCGGCATCAGCGCGCGTGACGGACACGAGATGCCGATCGGCCTCTCGAAGGTCGAGATTGGCGTCCCGCGCGTCGGCGTCAACTGCGCCTTCTGCCACACCGCGACAGTCCGCGCCACGGCGGGCGATCCGCCGATGTTCTACCCCGGCGCGGCCGCACACCAGAGCGGCCCGCAGGAGTACATGCGCTTCCTCCTCCAGGCGGCGTCGGATCCGCGCTTCTCCGCCACTACCATCCTCGATGAGATCGCCCGGAACGTGAAGCTGTCGTTCGCGGAGCGGCTGCTCTATCGCTTCGTGCTGATCCCGAAGGCGCAGCAGACGCTGTTGGGACTCTCCGAGGAGAGTGCTACGGCGACGCGGCCGGCGTGGGGTCGCGGGCGAACCGACGTGGTGAGCCGTGTGAAGTTCACCATCCTGCAGCGCCCACCTGACAAGAACGTCGGCACCACCGACGCCATGCCGCTGTGGCACCTGCAACGCCGCGAAGCGAGTGGTCTTCTGTGGGACCGGTCCAACACGTCGCTGCGCGAGGTCGTCCGATCAGCCGCTGTCGTGGAGGGTGCATCGATGCGCTGGATGGACATCGACACCGTCATGTGGGAACGGACGGCGCCGAAGCAGCCATCCAGCCTGAGACGAGTCCTCGAGTACCTGAACGATCTGCAACCGCCGAAGTACCCGTTTGCCGTGGACTCGACCATGGCCGCCGCCGGCGCGGCCACGTACGCGGCCAACTGCGCGTCATGCCACGATGCGAACGGCGCGCGCGCCAGTGAGGCGATCCCGATTGCCGAGATCGGCACCGATCGCAGCCGCCTCGATGCATGGGAAGCGGGATCGGCGGCCGCATTCAATGCGTTCGGCGCGGGGCACGCGTGGAGCTTCTCGAAGTTCCGGGAGTCCTCGTCCGGCTACGTCGCGCCGCCGCTGGACGGCGTGTGGTTGAACGCGCCCTACCTGCACAACGGGTCAGTGCCGACGCTGAGCGATCTGCTCGAGCCTCCGGCAAGCCGTCCTACGCGCTTCTGGCGAGGCTACGACGTCTACGATCAGGCGCGCGTGGGATTTGTCAGCGATAACACTGAGGCGCGGCGTATCGGCACGCTGCTCGACGTGGCGCAGTCCGGCAACGGCAATGGCGGCCACACGTACGGCACGACGCTCACCGCCGATCAGAAGCGGGCGCTCCTCGAATATCTCAAGACGCGTTAAGTGACTTTCGTGACGCGCGTCACGGGAAGGTAGGCGAGCAGCAACAGCAGGCCGGAGGTGCCGTCGTAGATTCCCATCGGCGTGAAGCCGTCACCTTGACTCAGGAAGAACGCCGCGAATGTGAGCCGGATGACGATCCCACACCAGTTTGGCCAACGATTCCGTTCCGGATCCCACAAGCCCGGAAAGTAGAGAAAATCGATCGCCCACAACTGCATACCCCAGTGGCGGGGCCATGCCTTCGGGAAGGCCTCGGGCTGCCCGGCGAAGCTCGTGAAGGAGTCGGGCCAAAAGAAGATGATGATGCCGACGATCAGATTGGAAATGATGCTGATCGCCAGCAGGATTTTGTAGACCTTGACCGCGCGCACCGCCGCCATCAGTGGTTCCCCCACAATTGATCGTGTGCCGCCTGCCGGTGATAGAGATCGGTGTCGAAGTACTTCTCGTAGAACTCCAACTCCAGGTGCGAGAACTGCAGCCACACGCCAGGCAGGTGGAACGCGTTGACGTGCGCGGGGAAGCGGCCGTAGGTGTCGTAGATGTAGTTGCAGATCTCCTTCGCGTACTCCACCACCTGCGGCGTGGGCCGGCGGCTCGCCATCTTCAGGAAGGCGTCACCGTATTCGCTCTTCTTGTACGCGCGATCGAAGATCGAGTTGTCACCGTAGGTGCCGGCCGGACCGTACTTCTCCTCGATCACCCGGTCCACCGCTTCGTCCATCGACTTCACGTACGGCGGTGTCAAGGATTCGAGCACCCCGTCGATGCCGATCGGATTGTCGAGCGTCGTCGGCAGCGGTGGGAAGCGTTGCCAGCGGTGCCGCTGCTTCGGCTTCTGCATCCGGAACTCGATGCCGAACTTTCCCTTCGCTGGATCGCGCTCGAACACGTACGGTGAACCGACGGCCGCGTGGATCCACGCGCCGAGACCCATCCCCTGAGCGATGAGCATCAGGTTCTGCAGTTGAAAGAACGTCTCGTAGTCGGTCCGCAGCGTGTTGGCAAAGCCGATGGGCGCCGGGAACTCGGTGGAGAGCCAGTTGCCACGCGCCCGCCGTGCGCCGCCAATGAGGTGATACGAGATATTCGGCACGAAGCCGAGCCTGCTTGCGATCCACGCACCCCAGTCGAGTAGTGTGCGCGGCCGGAACCGTTGCCAGTCGTCCACGAACAGCGGGCGCTGTCCGTCCTCCTCCGAGAGCAGGCTGATGATGACGTTGATGAACTGCCGCGTGAGATCGACGATCGGGAGCAGGATCGACGTTCCCGGTCGATTCGAGATCTGCCGGTTCCAGATGAAGTAGTAGGGCCACTGGCGCGGGAAGTCGAGCCGCTCCCTGTACAACTGGTGCTTCAGCGTCTTGGCCGCTCCCAGCCAGTCGGACTCGTTCCAGTCTTCCCAGCGTGGCGGCAACTGGCTGAGAAGCGCGAGCGCCTCACGATTGCGCGCGTGCTTGATGAGCCACGTGCCCTCGTCGTTGATCAGGAAGAACGACACCGCGTGTGCGTTGTCGATGCTGCTCGCCGATCGCGCGAGGATGTTGATGAGCGGGGCCGAGAACCGGTCGGTGCCGTCGTTGTTCTTCGCCGGCACATCGTGCATCGTCGTCTTGCCGGTCAGGCCGGTCGACACGACGAGCACGGCCTCCTCCAGCGGGCTGAGCGGCGCCGGCTTGTTCGTGCTGGTGTAGCCGAGCGACCCCGAGACGATCGACGTGCCGCGAGCGACGCGTCGCGTGCGCCGATCGAAGATCGCGGACATCAGCGGATACGAGAACAGCTCGCGCAATCCCTTGTGGTCTGGAGGCATCGATGTCTCCTTCGTTACTGAACGTGAGCGGCCATGCGCTCGGCGAGCGCGGCGATCGTGTGTGATGGGTTGCGTACCGTCGGCGTCGGCACCACCGCGCCGTCACAGACCATCAAGTTCGTGTAGCCGAACACGCGGCCAAGGTGATCGACGACGCCATCCGCGGCGGAGTTGCCGATCGCGCAGCCTCCGAGCGGGTGCAGCGTCAGCAGACTTTTCAACAGGCGCCAGGTTGGAAGCGCGATCGAACGGCCGCCAGTCGCGTCGGTGAGGTTCTGGTGCATCGTTTCCATCGCCTTGAGCACCCCCTCCGAACCTGCGACTCGCCACGCGAGGTTGAGCCTTCGCTTCCACGGCATGAACCACCGCCGATTGAGCGAGAGCCGGCCGTCGCCCGCGTCCTGGCCGGCGCCCAGCCAGAGCAGCAGGTTGCGGAGCGGCGTGCCGTCGCGCACGTGTTCCTCGAGCTCCTTGAGAAGGTGCTGGCCGAACGGCGTTCGTACGCCACCGTCGAGATACGCCTTGATCGCGTTGAGCAGCGCATTGGGGAACCCGTCGTCCTCGATGACGAAGCGCTGGTTCCTGAAGCCGCCGTCGGCGAAATCCAGGATGCTGGAGATCGTCGGGCCCGTGGACTGCCTGACGTGTTCCTCCTTGTCGTACACCGCCATCGAGATGAAGTTCGCGTTCGCGCTCCAGCGCGTGCCGAGTGTCTGGCTGATCGCGGGCAACGTCCGGAACTGATCGCGGCAACGCAACAGGAGCTCCGTGCTGCCGAGACTCCCCGCCGCGAGCACGACGCGCCGGGCGTAATCCTCGCCGCGAACCAGCCGCCCACGCTCGATGCGGTCGAAGACAACGCGGTAGGTGGCGCCAGCGGGCTCGATGGTTCGCACCAGGTGAAGCGGGCGGACCTCGGCGCCTTTCTGCTCGGCGCGCGGGATGTAGTTGACGTCGAGGCCGTTCTTCGCGCGCACGTCGCAGCCAATGTCGCAGTTCCCGAGGTGGATGCACGTGCCCTGGCGCTGTCCGTGCGCGTTGACGAACTGGTGCGAGTGCTTGTGATTGAACGGATCCTCGAGTTGGTAGTTCCAGTCCTCCGAGAAGCTGACCGAAAGCGGCGCCTTCGAGAAACGATCCGCGTAGCCCAGGTTTCGCGCTGCGTCGCGAGCGAGCTGGAAACGCCGCGTGAGCTGGCCGTCCGGGAGCACCTGAAGACCCATCTCTTGCGCGACGGTGTCGTAGTACGGCTTCAGCTCCTGGTGCGTGATCTCCTTCGGCCATCCGCGCGTGAAGACATCGGGGTGGGCTTCCACGGCCACGCTGCTATAGGTCAGCGAGCCACCACCCACGCCGGCCGCCTGCGCCACCGTCATCCCGTGGTAGAAGCGCATGTCGAGCCAGCCGTTGTGACGGGCCGGGCGATCGGCGTTGTAGATCCACGGGTCGGTGGGCTTCCTCGGATACTGACTGGGCTCCCACCGCCGGCCGCGCTCCAGGACGAGCACGCGCATCCCCTTCTCCGCGAGACGGCGGGCCATGATGGCCCCGCCGAAGCCGCTGCCGATCACGATCGCGTCGAAGGATGTGGGCATGCCGTAATCGATCGCCGCGGCTCAGCGGCGGACGCGCTCTTCGTTGACGCGAATATACGTCGCGGGATCGTTGCGATCGTCGCGCCAGCGAGGGTGATGGAACTGGATGACGTGGTCGCCGTTGTACCGAGCAGATCGCCTCGGTGAACCGGAGCGTGCCAATGCGCTGCCAGTCGTCGACGGTGACGCGCGAGAGCCCCTGCACGCCTCTCTTGCGCCCGTAACTCGACACTGAGATGTCGAAGACCATCGAGCCCGTAGGCTCCTTGTCGCCCGGGTTGAACATGTGCCCGTAGATCTCGTCGCGGAAGTCGAGATGGCGCCCCTCGACTCGCCGCTGTCCCTGCGCCATCTTGAACAGCAGATGATCGGGACCATTCGTCGGCACCGACGGATCCTTGCCGAGCTCGGACACCTGATACACCTGACGCGCGTCCGCTACCTTGTCGAGCGTCTGGAAGATCGGGCCGGCGCGAAGCATGACGAGGAAGTAGATCCCGCGTCGGTAAGAGTGCACACTCGGCGCGTTTACCAACTCGGCGTCGTTGATGTAGTCAGTGTGCATGCCGCCGAGGTCTTCCTGCACGATCACGCTGGCCGGAATCAACGGCGTCGAATGCTCAAGATCCATCGTCGGGTAGATCTTCATGCCGAGACTGAAGGACCGGCGCTGACCGCGCTTCGTTTCGTTGCCGTCGGACGAGAACCGGCCGATGGTCAACCCTTTCGATCCCTTGACGAAGTAGCCGGTGTACGGGTTGTTCTCGGTGATCTCCCACGTGCCGAGGACGCAGATGCCGTTCGGCGCGATGATCCGCCGCCATCCTTTTCCGTCCGGCCCCCAGCGGAGATCGGCCTGCGAATCCATCGCCCGGGCCGATGCCTGCCGGAACTTGTTTTCGCCGGAGAAGAGCCCGCGCCACGCATTGCGGATCGTAGACTTGAACAGCGGTAGAGGGCCGGGCTCCTGCCCGCTGGCGCCACCGCGATATGGGTTCTGGTAGAGCGCCCCGCGGACCTCCGAATATCGCGACCCGCGATAGCGTCGATCCTCGGCCGTCATCTCCTGCGGCCCGTGAAGCTTGACCAGGTCGAAGTCCCACTGTGTCATCGCGCCGCCACCCCGACTTCCTTTTCAGCCCTTTCCTTGATCAGTCTCATGCTCGTCTGCATGTAGCGGTTCCAGAAGACCCTGATGACCGGGAACAGGATGGGCATCGCCAGCCATGTCCGGCCCTCGGCTGTGTAGGTCCATTTCACGTGTGTGCGAGAGCCGTCGTCCGTGAACCACCACTGGCCACCGGCTTCTCGCACGAGCATGCCGATGATCCGGCTCGAAAACTCCGTGAGCCGGTACGCGAAGTAGTCGGGTCCGGTCGCAACTCTCACGGTCTCTCGCACGAAGGTCTCGTCCGTCAGATGAACGATGCGGGTCGAACCTGCGACGTCCCACGGCCCAGTCGTTCCCGTCGTCTTCGTGACGCCGGGCAGTCCGGCTTCATCGCGCAACACGCTGTCGAGCTCGTGGAAGAAGACGCCAGGCACGAGCCACGTCCAGAACGCCTTTCTCGGTACAGCGATTGTCGCAATCACAGTTGTGGCAACCTTGGGCATCGTTTCGCCTTGATATCGAGGGAGGGACGCGGAATTACGAGAGCATGATATGAGTAACCGCCGACCTGAACAACAGCGAGATCGAACTCATCCTTAGAACTTTAACGCCGCGGCACCGAGGAGGCCAGGTGACTACGTCCGCCAACGATCCCATCTTCCAGCCACTGACCATCAACCGGCTGACCTTGAAGAACCGAGTCGTGCGCTCGAGTCTCGGCGGACGCGTCGACTACTACGATGGGTCGATGTCGAACGCGCGCATCGCCTGGGACCGTCGCTTCGCACGCGGTGGCGTGAGCGCGATCATCTCCTCGAACGTGGGCATCCGGACCGACGGGATCGCGGTGCCCGGCTATGCGAGCATCGATCACGACCGCACGATTCCCTCGTGGCGCGCGCTCATCGAGGAAATTCACCGCTTCGACTGCCGCTACATCATCCAGCTTCACTTCTCGGGCCGGCAGCGCGATCTGCCGCGCAAGGAGTACATCGGCATCCATCCACCCAGTTCGACCGATAGGCCCGATTTGTTGTACGGGCTACGCTGCCGCCGCATGACGATCCCCGAGATCCACGACGTCGTGCGCGCGTATGCGGACGCCGCGCGGCGCGCGCGCGAAGCCGGCGCCGACGGCATCGAGATCGTCGCGTGCAACGGCTACCTGCTCCATCAATTCCTCTCGGGCGCAATCAACGACCGGTCGGACGAATACAACGGCGACCTCAGGACGCGCGCGCGAATCGTGCTCGACGTGCTGGCCGCAGTTCGTGCCGAAGTGGGCCGGGACTTCTTCGTCTCCATGAAGTTGAGCGGACGCGACGAGCACAACGCCGTCGGCGCGCCGTTCGTCCGCCAGGTGGGAAACACGATCGAGGACACGATGCAACTCTCGCGCTGGTTGGCCGACGCGGGACTCGACGCTGTTCATGTCTCGCAGGGCGATTCGTTTCCGCACCCGCTCGTCCCTGCGGGGCTGCTGCCAGCCGATGACTCCCGCTATAGCCTGGCGGGTCTCTTCTACGAGGGCACCCGCGTCCCCTTGACCTTCTTCCTCATGCAGTTCGCGGTGTTCCGGCGTATCTTCGAGTGGAACTGGGGCCGGCGCATGCCGTTCAAGCGCAACGGCCGCCTGATCCCGGAGAAGATCGAAGGCATGAACCAGGATGATGCGGCGAAGATCAAGGCCGCCTCGGGCCTGCCGGTCATCTGCGTGGGCGGCTGGCAGACGGCGAGCCGCATCCGGCAAGCGCTCGCGGCCGGGCATTGCGACATCGCCTCGATCGCGCGTGGTCTGCTCGCGAACCCCGACATGGTGGAGCAGTTCGCGCAGGGGAAGGACGCGTCAGATCGGCCTTGCACGTACTGCAACAAGTGTCTCGTCAACGCGCTGCTGCAGCCGCTGGCCTGCTGGGAAGAGAGCCGGTTCTCGAGCCGCGAGCAGATGTTCGAAGAAGCCTACCGCGTCTACAAAGAAGCTGCCGTCGGAACCGTGCACGACAGTGCTGGCTCCCTCTCATGAGGCGCCACAGGCAACGATACCGCCAACGGGAGGTGCTGATGCGTGGTCGACTCGCACGCCGAATGATGTTGCTCGGAGCGATCGTCGCCTTGGGGCTCACCGTAACCGCCGACTCGCGCGACACGCTGAACGGTCAGTGGCGTGTCTATTCCGGCGACAACAGCGCGACGAAGTACTCGCCGCTCGATCAAATCAACAAAGACAACGTCACGCGGTTGAAGATCGCGTGGCGACGGCCGCAGGCACCACCAGAGATCCTCGCTGCGACACCTGACCTGCGGCTCAACAACAACTTCCGCTCGACGCCCATCATGGTGGAAGACGTGCTGTACGCGTCGAACGGGCTCGGTCTTGCTGAAGCCTTCGATCCCGAAACGGGAAAGACGATCTGGGTTCAGGAGCCAGGTGACGACCCGCTGCGCGGGTCTGCCAGCGCACGCGGCGTCGCGTACTGGAACGACGGGAACGCGGGCCGCATCCTGACCTTCCGCAACCAGTTCGTCTACGCTCTCGACGCGAAAACCGGCAAGGCGATCCCGAGTTTCGGCGACCGCGGACGCGTCGACATGACCATCGGCATGGATCCTCGCGCACGCACGTGGCTGTCGACTGCCGCTCCGCTCGTCGTCCGCGACGTGGTGGTGCTCGGGTGGTCGTTACCGGATCAGGATTCGGCGGTGCGGAAGGACGGACCTCCCGGAGTGGTCCGTGCGTTCGACGTGCGAACCGGAAAACCGCGATGGACCTGGAGTCCGATTCCGCGTCAGGGCGAGCCGGGCATCGACACGTGGGAGAACGATTCCTGGTCGTACACGGGTGCTGCCAACGTCTGGTCGCTCATGAGCGCCGACGACGAGCTCGGATACGTGTACTTGCCGACAACGAGCGCCACCAATGACATGTACGGTGGCCATCGGCTCGGCGACAACCTGTTCAGCTCGTCGGTCGTCTGCCTCGACGCAGCGACAGGCAAGCGAGTGTGGCATTTCCAGACCGTCCATCACGATCTGTTCGACTACGACAATCCGGCGGCGCCGATTCTGGCCGACGTGACCGTCAACGGCCAGCGGATCAAGGCACTCGTGCAGGTGACGAAACAGTCGTTCGCCTATGTGCTCGATCGCGTCACCGGCAAGCCGGTCTGGCCGATCGAGGAACGCTCCGTGCCTGCGTCGACAGTGCCCGGCGAAAAAGCATCGCCCACACAGCCCTTCCCGTCGCGGCCGCCGGCGTTCGATCGACAGGGCATTGCCGAGGACGACCTCATCGACTTCACGCCCGAGCTGCGCGCCGAGGCGCTCGAGATTGTGAAGCACTATCGAACCGGACCTGTCTTCACCCCACCGTCGGTTGCGGGTCTTGGCCCCAACGACACGAAGGGGACCATCCAGTTACCGGGATCAGTCGGCGGCGCCGATTGGACGGGCGCCGCGTTCGACCCGGAGACGGGCATGCTCTACGTGCCATCGATGACCAATCCATTCGTGGCGAATCTGCTGCCTGGAGATCCGGCGCAGACGGACCTGCGATTCCGCGCCTCCACTCGCGCCCTTGTCCAAGGGCCGCGCGGGTTGCCGCTGCTCAAGCCGCCGTACGGCCGCGTCACCGCTCTTGATTTGAACCGCGGCGAGCAGGTGTGGATGGTGCCGAATGGCGACGGGCCGCGCGACCATCCCGCGATCGCGCACCTGAAACTCGGTCCACTCGGCAACGCCGCGCGATCCGCCGTACTCGCAACCAGGACGCTGCTTTTCGTCACGGTCGGCGATCAGGTGAACGTGCGCACGCCACCAGGGGGAGGTGGACGGAAATTCCGCGCCCTCGACAAGACGACCGGTGCAGCGCTGTGGGAAATCGAGCTGGAGGCCGGCGCCACCGGCGCGCCGATGACCTACCTGCACAGGAACAAGCAGTACGTGGTCTTCGCCATCGGCGGCCAGCATCCTGCCGAGTTCGTGGCGCTCAGTCTGCCGTGAACGCGCCGAAGGTAGTCGGCAATCCTGTTCTGACGTCTTACATCGCCGCACGTCGAGTCGTGAGCCAGCCAATCGTCGACGCGAATGCGACGACAGCGAAGACGGCGGAGATGAAGAGAGACTTGCCCTGGAAAGGCTGGCCTCTGAGGAGGTCCATCGCGAGGGGAAACACGGCTGCCAGCGTGTAGGCGATCGCAAACGCCGCCGAGATCTGCCGGCGTTCAGCCCGGCCGCGTGCACGCTCCAGGTCTTTCCGTTCCTGGCCGCGCTCGCCACCGTTCGCCGCACGCTCGTCGAACAACCGCTGGAATCGCGATGTCATGCGTGCGAACTCAGGATCGGTGACGAGGAACTCGTCGATGAGCGCGCGCGTGTCGGCGCTCACATCACCGGCGAAATACCCAGGCAGCAGATCGTAGATGACGTCACGGGTGATCTTCATGAGCGGTCTCCATGGCCGGGCGCCGGTGGCGTGGCCAGCGCTTCGCGTGCACGAAAGATGCGCGACTTCACCGCGGCGACGCTGACGCCAAGAGCGGCAGCGATTTCCGCATACGACATTTCACGAACGACGTAAAGCAGCAGCGCCCGTCGATCGCCGCGGGCGACGTGGCGCAGGCGGGCCCGCACCTGCTGAAGTGCCGAGGCGCGTTCGATGCGCACGTCCGCCATCGGTGAGCCGTCCTGCAATCGTTCGTCGAGCGCCACGTGTGGCTGTGCCGTCCGCAGGTGGTCGCGAAACAGGTTGCGTGTGATGGTCAGGAGATAGGCGCGAACCGTCTCCTGCCGAATGCGATCGCGAGCCGTCCATGCTCGCACGAACGTGTCAGCGGTCAGATCTTCGGCGCGCGCCACGTCCCCGGTGAGGAACAGGGCGAACCGGAAGACGTCCGGGTAGTAGCGTTCGTACAGGTCGCGGAACCGGTCCATTCGGTTGACTCAGATACGCGGCGGGTTCCGAAAGGTTACCTCCGTGTCTCGGGGCGCGTGATAGCGTGGAGCCGTGTCACACGCCGAGTTCATGGAAGCCGCGTTGTACCAGGCGGGTCAGGGTCTCGCCGCGGGGGAGGTGCCGGTCGGGGCGGTGCTTGTGATCGGCGACGCGATCGTGGCGAGCGCATTCAACCAGCCGATCACCGCGAGCGATCCGACGGCGCATGCCGAGGTGCTCGTGCTGCGTGAAGCGGCCCGTGCTGTCGGCAACTATCGCCTGATCGATGCGACGGTCTACGTCACCGTCGAACCGTGCCTGATGTGTGTGGGCGCGATGGTGCACGCGCGCGTGCGCGAGGTCGTTTACGGCGCGGCCGAGCCGAAGGCCGGCGCGCTCGTGTCGGCGATGAAGGCGCTCGAGTCACCCGGGCTGAATCATCGATTCGCTGTGACGGCCGGTGTCCTCGAGGATGAGTGCCGCTCGATCATCCAGGCGTTCTTCCGGGAGAAGCGGCGCGCGGGGGCGGTGGGGACGGGGAAGGTATAATGAAATGTTCCTGCACGCACACGACCGGAGAGGTACCGAAGTGGTCGTAACGGGGGCGCCTCGAAAGCGTCTTGTCGGGTAACCGGCACGTGGGTTCGAATCCCACCCTCTCCGCCATTCTGCAAAAAACCTTGATAGAGAGATGCTTCACTGGCCATGCTTTGTGGAGGCGCGGGGTGCCTTGCGGTTTTTCCGGAAAGGGGCCGGCCTCAGAGGAGAAACGCCAGAGCAGATCGCACGGCTGCTGCACCAGTGTGGGCTTGTGGAGCACGATCGTCGCGAAGTTCAGTTGCGTCTTCGCGTGGACCGGTGCGGCCAATTGCGTGGAACGTTCCGTGAAGACCTGTCCACCGATGGTGACCTCGGTTGGCAGGGCCTGTCCGGCGTGAGGAATACAGTCCTTCACTAACCCGTCGGGTGTCTTCGGCGTGTGGAGGTGCCAGAAAACGTGTGCTGCCGTTCGTGTGCCGCTGTTTTGCGCGGACACGACAAGGAACACGTCATCGCCGATCTCTTTCTGGACGTCACACCCCAGGCTCAGGATCTTCTCGTCGCGAGAGTTCGCGCTCTGCCGCTTCTTGCTTCGCCTTGTCCTGCTCGAGTTGCTGCTCTGCAAGCCTCTGCTGCTCCTTCGCGGTCCGCTGCTGGTGTTTGTATCCGAGCACCGCTACGAGTAAGGCTGCGGCCGCGAGGCCGCCGGTCACCACGTCGCCCGCCGTGAGAGCAGCGGCCATCTCTGCGAGTTGCCTGAGTAAGTCCGACATGGACGCACGTCACTTACGGGAACGCGAAGGCCGAGTCCAGTTTTCGAGCCTTAGCTTGTTGACCCGCTCGAACTCCGCCGTGTTGTTGGTGACGAGCGTGAGGCCCAGCGCGCGAGCATGTGCGGCGATGAACAGGTCATTGGCGCCAATGAGCATGCCTCGTCTCTTCAGATCGGCGCGGATCTGGGCGTAGTGGAGTGCCGCGTCATCGGCGAAGTCCACTGCGTCAACATAAGGGAGGAATGCGTCGAGCGCCGCGGCATCCTGGGTGCTCCGGGGCGAGACCTCGACGCCGTAGAGCAGTTCCGCCTTGGTGATGACCGACATGCACACGTCGCTCACCGGCACGGCGTGGAGGCGCTGGAGCACCGTCGGATGTGAACGCTTCATGATGTACGAGCACGTGTCCGTGTCCAGCATGTAGCGGGGCATCACCCCTCGCGTTCCTGGACAGGCAGGTCCTCGACATCGGTCATGAACGCATCGGAGGCCACCGGGGCCGAATCGAGATACGAGCGCCAGTCCCGCGGCCGAGGCGAGAGGATGACATCCTCGCCCTCCTTGCGGATGAACACCTCGTCTGTCGAGAACTGGTACTCCTTCGGCAGCCGGACAGCCTGACTACGGTTGGTCATGAAGACCTTGGCGATGCGGGGCATGGGAAACGAACCTCCATCGCCATTATGCCATATACCAATCGTATATGGCGCCGCGCGAATCCCACCCTCTCCGCCAGTCTTGTTGGTGGCGGCGATCACCGAGAGGGTTTGACCGTTTCAATCGCGGCGTAACAAATGCTCACTGTCGAACCGTTTTCGCGCTTGGGACCTATCCCTCCTGCATTTGTCCTTCCACCAGTTCGAGGGGTTTTGTGTTGAAGGAAACCCTGAGCGAGATCGGAGTGCTCGTCGGGAGCGTCCCTGCCACGCTTTCCACGCCGTGTCGAAAACGCTCGGCGTCTCCTCGATTGAGAAGGAACGAACCGACTACCGATGTGCGTGTCGTGTTTCAGACCCCACGAACAGCGTCAGCACGAAGCTCACGACGCTGACGACGAGCGCCCCGAGGAAGGCTGACCAGAACCCCTCGACGTGAAAGCCCAACCCCAGCGCGTCCGACACCGCGCTCGTCAGTAGCAGCATCACGGCATTCAATATGAGCAGGAAGAGCCCGAGCGTGACCAGCAGGAACGGAAGCGTCAGGATCAGCAGGACGGGTCGAACGGCGACGTTCAGCGCACCGAAGACGAGCGCGACGCCGAAAAGAAGCGCCCAGTCCCCGATTGCACCTCGCGCACGAGACCCTGTGGCTCCCACGTCGCAATGCGAACGTGCCCCGTGGGACCGGCGAGAGGAGTCTTGACATTCGAACGCGCGGGAGGATGATCGCAGCGTCAATCCGAGAATCGCGGAGGCATCGATATGGAGCGTCTCATGAAGATCGCGGCAGTGTGCATCGCTGTATCTGCGGTCATCCTGTTGAGCAACAGAATGGGCACTGTCGAGGGACAGCAGACGAGGACGCCCGGACAGGGATTCGCCGCGGTCCCTGGACTCAAAGGCGGGCACGACGTGTTCGGCCCCTATGATCCAGTAGCGAACTGGCCGAAGCCGTTGGGAGAGAGCCTTCCCGACCATCAGGCGTGGACTTGGTCACAGTCCACTGACGTTTTTCCCGAAAGTCCCGACCGTGTCTTCGTGACGCAGAAGGGCGAGTTGCCGGTCCTTCAGCTGGGGCGCGGGACCACCTGGCTTCCGCAGATTGGGCCGAGCATCAAGTTCCCCGTCGGCGGCGGCCTGCCGACACGCGAAACCGCCAGTGCCACACCGAGCGGCGGCAAAGCCGCGGCTGATGGAAGCAATGGCCGTCCCGGCATTGACTGGCGATGGGAGCACGTCGTCTATGTGCTCGATCGCAACGGCAAGATCATCGATGAAGCGAACTGGGCCCAGTGGGACAAGATCTGGAGCCGGCCACACGACGTGGAGATCAGCCCCTACGATCCGGAAAAGAACGTATGGATCGTGGATGCCGACAACCACTTCGTCAGCAAGTTCTCGCATGATGGTAAACAGCGGCTGCTGACGCTGGGCACGCCCGGTGTCCCGGGCACCGACGATACGCATTTCAGCCGGCCGACGTTCATGGCCTTCATGGACAAGAACACCTGGTATTTGGCCGACGGCTATGACGGCACACGCGTCATCAAGTACGACACGAACGGCAAGAAGCTTCTGGAGTGGGGAATGAAAGGGACTCCTCCCAACGAGAAGCGCCCCGGCTACTTCAACAGCGTCCACGGAATCGCCGTCAACCCGAAAACGCGGCGTGTGTACGTGAACGACCGCAACAACGGACGCCTCCAGGTGTTCGACGAAAACGGCAAGTTCCTCGATCAGTGGGATTTCGGCCCGCGCCCGCCGATGAACATCCATAGCATTTACATGGGCAACGACGGCATCCTGTGGGCCGCCGACCAGGGATCGAACAAGCTCCTCGCCTACGACGCCGACGGACACTTCCTCTATTCATGGGGAACGTTCGGCACGTGCCAGGGCTGCCAGTGGGGCGTGCACGGGTTCGCGACCGACAAAGAGGGCAATCTCTACACCGCTGAAGTGAGGACCGGCCGAGTCCAGAAGTACACGCCGCGCAAGGGCGCCAACCCGGAGTTTCTCGTGGGCAAGCCCTGGCCGGGTGTGTGGTAGCGGGGTGCGATCGCCAAGGGAGAGATGTCTTGCTGCAGGTAACTCCCTTTGCGCCGGCGCTTGGTGGCGAAGTACGGGGCATCGACCTGGCGAACGGTCTGGACCATGAGACCTACGGCGAGATCCGTTCGGCATTTCTTCAGTTCGGGGTGCTGTTCTTCAAAGGCCAGTCGGAGATTCCGCCTGCTGTGCAAGTGGCGATCGGCAGGATGTTCGGAGAGCTGCACATGCATCCGGCGGCACCGCAGATGCCCGGTTTCCCGGAATTGTTCGTCATTCACACCCATCGGGATTCAAAGGTAGCCAACGGCGAATTCTGGCACTCGGACGTGTCGTGCGACGAGATACCGCCGCTTGGAACCATGCTGCAGATTCATGTGCTGCCTGACATCGGCGGCGACACGCTGTTCGCGAACATGTACGCGGCCTACGACGCGCTGTCGGCACCCATCAAGCAGATGCTTGCCGGGCTGACGGCCCTGCACGAGTCGGAGCACGTCTACCGTGGCCGTTACTCCGATCGAGGCGTGGAGGACCAGGGCAAGGCCTATCCGAAGGCGACGCATCCAGTGATTCGCACACATCCAGAGACCGGTCGGAAGGCGATCTTCGTCAACCGGACGTTCACGACGCGCATCAACGAGCTGAGCGAGGCGGAAAGCGATGCCGTCCTCGAGCTCTTGTTCAATCACTGCGAACAGATCGACTTCCAGATCCGGTTCCGATGGGCGCTGAACGACGTCGCCTTCTGGGACAACCGCTGCGTCATGCACCACGCGGTCTGGGACTACTGGCCGAACGAGCGCAAGGGGCGGCGAGTCACGATCAAAGGCGATCGCCCGCGCTGAGACCGACGACGTTGTCTCTCTCGGGGCTCGCGCGTTACCCGGCGGTACGGATTCTCGGCTGCCTGTCAGGCGGGCTGACTCTCGGGTTCTTCTTTCCCCAAAATCGCGTCGTGCTGGCCGTTGCGCAAAGCGGAACCTGGTTTCCCAAGACCATCGTCACCTTCGCGACGGCCATCATCTTCATCCTGATGTCGGCGGCGCTCGCCAACACGCTCTTCACGCACCGCCGTTCGGGCCGCTTTCTCTTCTACGTCATCGGCTTGTACGTCTTGATGGGGTTTGTGTCGGTTGTCTACGCCTCGGCATGGATTCCCACGCTCACGGGCCTGCCAATGAGCGATCCCGGGCAGCCTCTGCCAGGACTTACCGGCTGGCTCCACGGGATCGCGACGGCGTTCTCGACCGTACTCACGGAGCAGCCTCTGATGCAGGTCCTCGTGGCATCGTTCTTCATCGGCACGTTGACAGGATTGCTGCGCGCCTTGCATCCGATCGCGCACGCACTCATTCGCTGCTCCGAATGGACGCTGAATGGCTTCTCGAGGTTGCTCTGGTACTACCCGATCATGATCGGCTGCCTGGCGATCTTCATTCCGGCACGCTTCGGGACGCACGGCCTCGCCATCTACGGGCGCACCGCGCTCAACCTGGCGATCGTGTCCGTGGTCTGGTCGGCGGCGATGATCCTGCTGGTACGGGTGATCACGAAGCGAAGCTGGGAACAGATCTGGAAGTACTTCGCGACGGTGTACACGGCAGGATTCGGCACGGGCGGTTCGTACGAGACGCTGCCGGTGAATCTGTTGTCCGCCGAGCGCGATCTCGGGCTGCGCCCGGAGGTCGCGCGCGTCTCGATCGTGCTAGGGACGGTGCTCAATAAGAACGTCGCGACGATGGCGGTGCTGCTGGTGACGGTGCCGACGTGCGCACTCTTGAACGTGCCCATCAGCATGATTCAGATCGGCGTGCTCATCCTGCCGGTCATGCTCCTTGGCCTCGAGTCGCCGGGCGTCCCTGGCGGAGCAGCCGTGTTCATGTCGCCCGTGATCGCGTCGTTGCTCGCCGTGCCGGATTCAGGATTGTTCGTGACGACGTTCGTGACGTTGTATTCGGGTGTCATCCCGATGCTGACCACCGCAGGCAACACGACCGATGACGGGTTCGTGGGCGCGATCGTCAATGATCGGCTGATGAACTGGGATGCCGCCGACATGAGTCTGCCAATGCCGTCGATCGCGTCCGATCGGGTCCCGTACCCGCGCGTCATCCGCGCGGTGGCCGCCGCACTGCTGCCGCTCGGGCTCTGGATGATTGTCGCCCCTCAGGCGCGCAGTGGGTTGCCCGCGCTCCAGTGGCTGGCCCACTCGACATTTCGTGGCGAGGCCCTGATTGGCGCGGCGGTGCTGCTTGTCGCACTCACTGGCCTCCTCGGTGGAAGGCAGAGACGCTAATGAAACGGTCTCACTAGCGTGAGGCGCAGCGCGCGAGTGCCTCGTCTCTTCAGGTCGGCGCGGACCTCGGCGTCGTGGAGTGCCGCGTCATCGACGAAGTCCAACGCCTCAACATAGGGAGAACGCCGCCACGTGCTCAATACGTGTCTCTACCAGGGCTTTTGAGCGTATTCAGCCGTTTGTGCTGAAGCTGACATGAGTTAAGTTCTTTGTTTCCAACATCCGGCAGTGGTTCGAATCCCACCTCTCCGCCAGCCTTCGCTCGCCTGCATTCTTGAAGCGAGCTACGGCTGGCAAGCCAAGCGAGCTCACGCCACCGACAGGCGAGGGTTGGCTCCCCGACACGATGAGATCCGCCGGAGCGCCGTAGGCGCGAAGGTGGACGAATCCCACCCTCTCCGCCATTCTCCTGAACGGCGCAATCCACTCCATTCGTCAGCGCGGGTTGTCTGACGCATCCATAGCAAGTAGAATGGTTGCTGGTGTTGCGCGATGTCAGAAAAGGTTTCCACCATCGACGTGCGGCAGCGAATCGGCGACATGCTCAACCGGGTTGCGCTCCGCCGAGACGAGTTCGTCATCGAGCGGAAGGGCAAGGCCCTGGCGGCGCTGGTGCCCGTCGAGCGGCTCGAGCAGATGCGGCGGTTCGCACGTCGGCAGGCGCTCGATTTTATGACCGAGCAGAAGGGCGGCGGAGGTCTGACAGAGAGGACCGCGACCGACCTGTCCCTCGAAGCGCAGGCCTGGGCCCGGAAGCGGAGCCGGAAACCGCGACCCACGGCGAAGTAGCGCGTGCTCCGAGTCGTGCTGGACGCCAACGTCTACGTCAGCGCCATCATCCGCCCCGAGGGACCGCCGGGCCGAGTCATTGAACGGTTCTTACGAGACGCCGCGTTCGAGATCGTGGTCTCGCCTGCGATTGTCGAAGAGACGCTCCGCGCCCTCACGTATGCGAAAGTTCGGAAGTATGTCCGGGGCACCGTCGATCCTCAACTGTGGTTCGAGGATATCGTCCTCCTCGCGGAGTTGGTGGCCGGCGACTACGAGATGAGCGCGGCCAGCGTGGACCCAGACGACGATAAGTATCTGGCCGCAGCGCTCGAGGGGCGCGCGACACTTGTCGTGACGGGTGATCCCGATCTATTGGTGGTCGAAGAGCACCAGGGCGTCCGAATCGTGACCCCGCGCGCGTTGTTGGGCCTACTCGGCGGCTAGCGATGATCGCGCTGCCATCAGTTCCGAACGTCGCGACGTGTCGGCGAAATGCACCGTTCCTGGATCGTTCCAACTCCGGAGCTTCGCTCGCGGGGTGTTCATTCCTTGCGGCAATCATTCCTGCGTCCCACGCTGCCGCTATTTCCCCAATGAAGGCCCTTCGCGAGTTGCCGATTCGTGACGCGGCGCAACGTGTGCCGCGGACGATGAGAACCGGAGCAACCGCGGATCGGATTCCGTCCAGCATCTCCAGAGCCGCCGGTAGCCTGGCGACGAGGCGTGCTGCCCGTCGTAGAAACCATCGCGCTGAATGTCGCACCGGGCCGGATTGGTGAAGTCCGCAAACGAGCCTCCCAGCCGCTCGAACACTGGTACGAGGCGAGCGGGGAGCTCGAACATGTATCCGTATTGGCCACGGCGCTGCTTGAGTGCCTGATACACCGGTGGCGCAAACGGCGGCAGGAATCCGGCAACGTGAATGCCGCGCCGTTGACACTCCGTCAACAGCGTCTCCAGTTCGGCCATGGTTTCATCGGAGATTCCACTGCCGTAGACGTAGACGTCTTCGTCATTGGCGATCTGGCGCAGATCTCCGTCGTACGAGTCCCACCGGTCCCACGTGTAGCTGCCATCGTCGTGGTACCCGCGGTTCCGTGCGACCGCCTGCAGCCCAATCCTCCGCACACCATCGGCGTGCGTGCGGGTGAGATCGGCGATGCTGAACTTCCCGGCGAAATAGTCCCTGTAGACGTCAGGCCAGCGGGCCCGGACCATCGGCCACCAGAGCCGCTCGCGCGTGCGCGGATTGAAAGGATCGTCGACTCGACTGGTCCAGCGCACGTTGAAGAACTTGTGATCGAGACCGACGATGAGAAGCCTGGGCTCGCCGCCCACCGGTATGCGGCGGACGAACGCGAGCAGGTCGTCGAACTGGTGATACAAGCCGCTCCCGGCATTGAAGAACCGTCCGTTGAAGCCCTCGTCACGGAACGGCATGACCCTCGAGCTGCCGAGGGTGATGATCTCGGGTGCTTCGGTCTGCACCGTCCTCAGTTTCTGGTAGCCCGACGTGTCGGAGTACGCCGTGCCCCAGAGAAACCGGCGGGACTCGCGCCGCATCTGCAGGAACGCATCGTCGGACTCGAGCTCTCCAGACGAGTGCAGCACCCAGGCCGGAAAAGCAATCACGAGCGCGGGCGGAATGAGAAAGATCGCGAGCCGGACAATCAGGCGGAACATCGGGCTTAGAACTTGACGTAGATGAACCCGGTCGAGTCCTGGCGATCGAAGATCATGATCGCGAACAGACATGCGTAGTACAGGCACCAGCGCGGTACGATCGGCATCGCCAGAAGAATTCGCAGGCCCTGCTCGCGTGCCTGGATCCAGTGCACAATCTCCATGATAGCGACAGCTGACACGGCGAGTGCGAGTGATCCCGGTGCCCCGAGTCCGCTCGTCCGAAACGCGAGAATCGACCCGATCACGGTGCCGGCGTGGCTCAGAGAGTCGGCGCGAAAGAGAATTTCGCTGATCGTCCAGAGCTGAAACGTGACGAGCGGCGCCCACGCGCGCCGGCCAATGGCCAGCGCCGGGTAACGTGCGAAAAACGCATCGCGCCGTGGCAGCGTGAAGACCGAGACGCACATGTACACGGCGTGCAATAGTCCGAACGCAAGAAACGTCCAGCTCGCCGCGTGCCACAGCCCAATTGCGATGAAATTGACGGTAATCGCCACGGCGATGCCGAAAGTGCCCCAACTGCGCAGTGCCATGCGCAGCGGCAGGAACACGTAGTCGGCGAGCCAGCGGGTCAGCGTCATGTGCCATCGCCGCCAGAGCGCCTGCATGTTCGGCGCGGTAAACGGCATGTTGAAGTTGGGCGGCGATTCGACGCCCAGAATCCGGCCCGTGCCGATCGCGATGTCGGTCAGTCCCGAGAAGTCGGCGTAGAGCTGAAAGACGAACGCGTAACTGGCGATCAGCACGGCCCACGAGGAATACAGGTGCGGCTCGGCAAAAGTCTGGTTCACGATCGGCGCGAGCAGCTCGGCCACGACCCGCATCTTGAAATAGCCGAAGAGCATCAGGCGCAGACCGCTCGTGATGGCGTCGGGGTCGTTCACGATTGGCCGTTTGATCTGCGAGAGGAAATCGTCGGCTCGCTGAATGGGACCGCTCAGAATCTGGGGGAAGAACGCGGGGTAGAGCGCGAAGGCGATGAGGTTGCGTTCGGCCTCCATTTTTCCCCAGTAGACGTCGAGGACGTAGCTGAGCAACTTGAACGTGTAGTACGAAATGCCAAGGGGCATGACGATCCGCGAGAACACGGATGCGGCATTCTGCGATCCGGCGGCAAAGGCGAGCGACGCCAGCAGGCCCGAGTACTTGAACGCCGCCAGCGTCGCGAGGAGGATCAGCACTCCAGCCACCAACGCATACCGTCGTTCGGCATCGGTCCGGGCGGCATCAATCAGGCGTGCGGTGCCGTACGCGACCAGTGTGGCTCCCGCCAGGAGCAGCAGATAAGGGATGCTCCACACACCGTAGAACGCGTAGCTGGCGGCGAGAAGGACGACGTGACGCCCGGCTGGCCGCACGATGGAGCAAGCGAGCACCGTCGCAGCGAGGAGGACGAAGAACCACGCCGAGGTGAACAGCATGGCCGGTTCAGCTCCGCGTCTTGCGCTCGATCAGCCGGACGAGGTCTCCGACCGTCTTCAGGTACCAGTACGTCACGGGTCGAGAACTTCACGCCGAACCGCTGTTCAATCGCGAATACCAGCGTCACGTGCGTCAGCGAGTCCCAGCCAGGGACGTCGGCGGCGGTCATGTCGTCCTGGATGTCCAGTGACGGTTGACTGAACACCTGACGGAAGACGGCAGTCAGGTTCGGCTTGATGTCAGCGGACTGCATGGAGCGCGTCCCCGGCGTCGACTGCAATGAAGTGAATCCCCGGCTGGTAAGCCGAGGTCTCGAGCTCCCAGTCGATGACGCCTTCGGCGCTTTCATTGGTCCGTCGGAATCCCATGCCTCCGAAAAAGTTCTTGACCATGCCGTTCCTGGCGGTCGGCACGTAGCGCGCCCGGATGCTCTCGACCCCGCGCGCGCGGGCTTCCGCGACCAGGAAGTTCATCGCGAACTGCTCGACACCTCGCGCCAGCACACGGCAGCTCATCACCCATTCCTCGATTGACAAGATCTGAGCATCGACGCGCCCGATGATGACACCGATGATTCCGTGATCGCCGTACTTGTCACGCAAGCTGAGATACACGGGCAGCGAGTTCACCGTGTCGTGCATGAACGTTTCACACTGCGCCTGGTTGAAACGGCGGGTGAGCAGGTTGAACTGGTTGGATCGCTGCAGGAGCTGAACGATGCGCGGCAGATGGAAGGTCTCGAACCGCTGGCAGATGATCTTCATCTCCAGCGACTTGAGGTGCTCTTCGGGATTCGCGAACGATCGCTGCGCCAGCCGGCGTTGCGCCTCGATGCGGTACAGGTCCGCGCGGCCGGCATCGAGCGCTGAGTAGCTCGTGGTTTCGAAGAGGTTCAGCTCCGCCAGGCAGCGGACGTAGTCCGCCGGGTCTTCCGGAAGCTCAGGAACGATCACCTCCGGCAGCGCCTCGCGGACGACGCCGCGCTCGAACGGGTTGTCGTCGACAAAAACCATGGCGTCGAGCCCGATGTCCAGGATGTCGGCGATCTGCCTGATGTTCTCGGCCTTGCTGACCCAGTTCGCGACAAAAACGGTGATGTCATCCTCCTTGAGGACCATCTCGGGGTGGTGACGGAATGGCAGACGCGCCGTCTCGGGGTCGTTCTTGCTGCACACCGCCAGGAGGACCCCGCGCTGGCGCAGGGCGCGCAGGAAGTGCTGAAACCGCACGAACGCCTCGCCGTCGCCCAGATGGCCCAGGCGAATCCCTTCGAGCCCATCGTCTCCAATGATGCCGCCCCACAGCGTATTGTCGAGGTCGAGCACCACGCATTTCACGCTTTTGCCGTTGAGCGACAGGATGATGTCCACGACGCTCTTCACCGCGTGCGGCAAGTACTCGAACGCGCAAAACGTCTTGGCGAGCAGCCACATCTTCTCGTCGAGCCAGTGCTTGCGGCCGTGATAAGCCGCGGCGTGGTCGATGTCGCAGAGGTAGATATCGTTCTGGTGTCGCACGCCCTCAGCGATGCCGTGATTGAGCTGGGCGACGGCCCATGTGAACGACACACCGACGCGGTCGTCGTAGCTGCCGAACAGTTGTTCGTTGGGGACGACGTAGTTGGTCTGGATGATCGCGGCGTTGGTGCGGGCACGAAGTGCCGTCCAGAGCGAACCGATGGTTTCCGTCTGATCAGCCACGAA
Organism: uncultured Acidobacteriota bacterium; assembly: GCA_963772955.1. Classification (GTDB taxonomy): domain Bacteria; phylum Acidobacteriota; class Vicinamibacteria; order Vicinamibacterales; family UBA2999; genus Gp6-AA40. The sequence goes on from CAVYZF010000008.1 coordinate 338,866, forward strand.
CCGCGCACGGTCTCCCGTGAACGCGTAGTAGCGGTCGCGCAGCGCGAGAACCGAATTTGCCAGCACTACCACATCGGGCTCGAATGCATAGAGACCGGAGGCGGGGTTCAAGATTTCCAGCTCTGCAGTACCATATGCGCTCGCGTAGACATCCGCGCGGATACCGCCTTGGCAGAGCAGCGTCTTGAAGAGCGGCGTCATGTATTGCGCGGTAGAGTCGCAGATCAGCGCGATGCGGACCGTGCGGGTACAATCGGTGTAGTCGAGCGAGCGTGAGGCGTTCGTGAGGTCGACGTAGTTCATTGACGAAGGGGCACCCTCGTGGCGCAGCCGCGGTCGAAACGATGCAAATTTGTGTCCGAGGCGTCAGAGGTTTTTCGCGGGAAATTCGAGGAATTTTGTATTCGTCAGGCGTAAAACGCCGCGAGCGGAAGCAGTTCGAATGGCGCCTCTTGAAGTTCGAGCATGAGGCGCAGGTCAGCGATCCGGCGAGATTCCTTTGGAGAATTTTGATGCGTGCCCGAGCGCGGCGCGGAAAACAGTCTTGTAATAACGGGAATTCTTCTCGAGAGGAACCAGGCGATGTCCGGCGACTCCCATTCACCGCGGCGCGGGCGGCCGAAGAAGTTCGCCAAACCCTCACGCGCAGTAGCCGTTACGCTCCCCACCGACGTCATCAGCGTGCTGCACGCCATCGATCCCGATTTGAGCCAGGCTATTGTCCGGCTCGTTGAAGCGTCAGTCCCCGGGGCGCTTCACGCCGCAGCAGAAGTGACGAGGTTCGGCCGGCGCGCGGTCATCACCGTGCCGTCCACTGGGGTTCTCGAATCGCAGACCGGCGCTGAACTGGTCCCGCTCGCCGACGGGCGTGCGCTCGTCGCCTTCGACGAGCGGATGTCCATCGCCGACCTCGAACTGCGCATCGGCGATGTGCTCGCGGAATCCCGCGTCGAGGGCGAGGAGCGCACCACATTCGAAGCGTTTGCCGAGATCCTGAGACGGGCGCGGCGATCCGACACGATCGACGTTCGAGCGCGTCGCATCATTGTCCTGGAATACCGCTCATGAAACGGGTCGATTTGTAACGCTACCCGTCTGCCGACGGCGTCTTGGCGTACGCGCCGGAGCCCATCCTCGAACTGAAGCCGGAGATCCTTGGTCGTTGCCCGGAGTGTTTCGCCGACGACACCACCGACGTTGCTCTGAACCGCCGGGCGTTGCTGCACCCGCAGGTAAGGGACTGGCTCGTCAAACTGCCGGTGGCTGCCAGTCACTCCGGCCGTCATGTCTCGATGCGCGACATGTCTCGATGCGCGACCTTCATTCGTGTCGCCCCTCACTGTTGAGGGAATGTGCCCACCCCGGTCGTTTCTATCGGTGAGTCGGGCGACAGCACGTCGACCGAAGAACCCGCACAACGCGGAAGGAGAACGCATCATGAATTCGAAATTTCATCCGAGTGGGTTTGGGAAACGCGCCGGTGCGGCCGGGGCTGTGGCGCTTGTTTTGATCGCAGCGGCGCCAGGAGTGTCTCATGCCGTTGGGTTTGGCAACCAGCAATGGACCACCATCGGGTCGGCGGGCGTGGCGATGGGCGGCGGGGTGACTGATGCCGGCACGGCTGCCGTTCTTGATGCGGACTCTGGAACGGTACGGTACAACATCGTTGCCACGGAGGGACTTTTCGCGACCGATCCCGACCTCCCGTTCCTCGCGACAAGTACCTCGATGGCAGCGCGCTTTCTCGATCCGGGCAACAACAGCCGAGTCATCGTTCGTCTAAGACGAACCCACTTAGTAACGTCGGCGACATCGACGCTATTGACAATCGACAGCAACAACTTTGGCGCGTCCAACCTCTATCAGAATCAAACTGTCGGCTGCGGCCAAGGCTTTGACTTCTCGACATACGCCTACTATGTAGAAGTCACGCTGAGCCGCACTGCCGACAATGCGTCGGCCGGAATCGCGAGCATTCAGATAGGCAAGGCGGGTCTGTGCCTTGCTCCTGCGGCGAATTAGGGATCCGCGGACTAATCCCACCCTCTCCGCCATCCGCTAAACCGGTCAGATGTTCAGTCCACGGTGAGGGATCGAACCCGTGGACTGAACATGCTCGACCCGCTGCGCTGCGCTTCTCGCGGGGTTCCGGTTGCCGTTGCGAAGATCACGCGGCCGCGGCTACCGGCACAACTCGTCCAGCGGCTGCACCGAGCTGGCTGGGTTGACCAGTTTCTTGATCGTCTCCGCGTCCTCGACGCTGAGGCTGGCGAGCCGCGCCGCGGCGCGGTCGATGAACGCGTCGATCGTCGTTTCGCTGCGCGAGAGCTTGTTCGGATATTGGCCACCAGCGTTGAACACTGACATCACGTCCTTGAAGGACACATTCGGGCTGGGACAGGCCACGCCGTAGACAGGAAGCGCTTCGATCTTCGGCTTCGGAGTGGTGTCGCCGGGCGTCCCGAACTTGTAGATGAACAGCGCCGGCGTGGTCAACGTGTGCAGCACCGACAACCACCCGTCGTCGTGCCGCTGGACCAGGCTCGTGCTGGTCAAGGCCGGCGAGACGCTGCCCCCGTTGTCGTTCAGCTCCGGCCGGCTGAACGGCAGCACCTTGGTGCCGCCGAGCAGGGCCCGCTCCATTTCGTTGGCAAAGAACTCGGCCCACCCCTCGTGAAACGCGACACAGTGATCGTCGACCAGGCCGTGCGTGTTGCCGTTGAGAAGCAGCGTCTCGGTGAGGCAGATTTCGCCGGAGGTGTGGTCGTAGGCCCAGCGGTGCCCCATCTCGTGCAATAGGGTATCGACCGAGAAGTGGTCCTCCCTGCCGTCGTTGCTCCTGAAGATGTAGATCACTTTGGTGGTGGGGTTCGAGTAGCTGGCTTCGACCTGGTCGCCGGCGACGGCGCTATTGTGCGGATACTTGACCTTGACCTGGCCGGTGAAGGCGTAGGCGCTGCCGTAGCTGGCAGCCTTGGCGATTGCCTTCTTATACAGGAACCAGATATCCGCGTGCGACCACGCTTCATCGTTGTTGAGATCGTTGGCACCGCTGGCGCGGAAGGTCCTGTCGCCGTAGTCCGTCGTCCCGGCAGCGTGCTCCCCGCTGGACTCGTCGATGATCGTGTACCACTTCACCTTGTCGACCGACGAAGTCGCGTGTTCGTGCCGCACCTCCAGGTCGTCGTCCGTGAACTGGACCTCCACCTTGAAGCGGCGCTGGTCGCAGTTCTTGGTATTGGTCACGGTGAACGAGCCGTCGGACCGCGTGCGGACCGTCGGCCAGCCATTCCAGGTGCCCCACCCGATCACCGGCACCTGCTCCTTCGCCGATACCTTCACTTCGATGTTCTCGAGCGGGCTGGTGCCGTAGGCGGTCTTCAACTCCGACAGACGGTGTTCGATTTTCAGCCTGCCCTTGACGGTCCAGTTGCAGTCCGCGGCGTGTGAGATCCCTGGCCCCGCGCCGAGCACCGCCATCGCCAGAGCGATTGCACGATGGTTGATTGATGACATTTCTTTTCTCCTGCCTTGACGATCACGGCCCGTTGTTGTCATGCAGGATTGTCCGGACCGGTGACTGTCCTGCCGTTGACTCGGTGTCGACAGAGCTCCGCCCGTCACGTACGTGAGCGACTTACTGATGTCGCTTCTGCGGCGAGGCCGGCGCGATCAACGGCCGGCTTTGCACGCCGCACCGCATCGCAAGCTGCTTCATTGGTAACTACGCAGTCATGCGCCGGGACCGGACACCGTGTGCGACGCGCGGCGTTCGCGGGCGTGCGGCCGCCAGATCGCTACCTCAGAGATGGAAGCAGAAGCTTCGGATTGCCGTGAACGAGTACTCCGGGACGGAATCAGATGAGCGGGAGGCCGCGGGCTATTCCTTACCGATGGTGGTGTGCGCTATCTACTGACAAGTGGTGGCTCCGTGATGTTACGCGTCCAGCCTCACTTGCGTGAACGCGGAGACCGGGTCCAGTTTTCGAGCTTGAGTTTGCTCACCCGCTCGAACTCCGCCGTGTTGTTTGTCACGAGCGTGAGGTCCAGCGCGCCTCGCTTCTTCAAGTCGGCGCGGATCTCGCCGTTCGCTGTGCACGACCTCACGGGTATGGGCAAGCGCCGCCACTCGTGCCCGGATCGGTCGCGCCCCACTGCTTCACCGCTTCCCAGCTCACGCAGGCGATGGTGTTGTCGATCAACACAGGATCGGCCTCGTCGCTGATGACGGCATAGAACACGAGGTCGCCGCCGGCGAATTGCATGACGCCTCCCTCCGAGCGCACGCGATGAGTCCCGAGCTGCGGCCGATGGGCGAAATCGCCGACACTGCCGGTGTACGTCTTGGCGCCGGCCTTGTTGAAGAAGTCGACGAACGCCGGATCGTAGCCGGCATCCAACGCGACGGCCGCCGTGGTTGGCGCTGCTCCCGTAATGGCCAGGAAGCGACTGTAGGCATCGGCGCTGAGGAGCCCGCCGTTCTGATACACGATCTGCCAGAACGTCGCCAGCTCCCGCGGTGTCGTGAAGTTGTCGTAGCCGGCCTTGAAATCGTCGAACCAGTTGCCGAGTCCGTAGACGCTCGCGCCGCCGGTCAGGTGCCGTTGGATCCCGCTCACCTCGAGCCCGAGCGCCGCGAGCTCGTCGTTGATGTCAGTCATTCCGACGTAGTCGATGAGCGTGTTCGTCGACGTGTTGTTGCTGTTGACGATCATCTCGGTGGCAAGCGTCGTCAGCGTCTTGCTGGCCACGACGGTCGTGTCGAGATCGATGCCCTCGGCGTCCGCCTTGCGCAGCAGGGCGTACAGTACCCATACCTTGCACGCGCTCGCCGTGCCGAACCATTGATCGGCATGCGAGAGCACGGCTTCGCCCCTCGTCAGGTTGATGAGCGCGGCCCCCGCACGACCCGGCGCACAGTTCACGTGGTAGTTCACGCGCGTGTTCAGCGAGGACGCGGCATTGACCGACGGTTTCCCCGCGTAGCTCCAGACCGAGCCGAATGCGTTCCACTGGTCCGGCAGTTCCACGCCGTAGAGGCTGTCGGGCTCGAAGCCGTCGCAGACGTTGTGGTTCACTGTCGCCTGGAAGCCATACCAATGCTGGCCGTGGGTCGCCCGGAACGCCGGTCCGGGTTGCCGCCAGAAGATGCCCGCGAAACGCACCACCGACGTGTCGTACACGTACGAGTCGACGTGCACCGGGCGCTTAGTCGGCGTCTGCGCATCGAAAAACGCCTGGTACTCGTCGCCGGTCAACTGCTCTTCCATCTCCCACTCGCATGACGACTCGATCCACGTGACGATGAAGCGCGGCTGCAGATCGGGGCCGATGTAACCCTCTATGTGTGTCGGGGCCAGTCCCTCGAGGCGCTTGGCCAGCTTGAGCGCGTCCATCTGATCGGCGGGGACATCCCGCGAGACCGCCCACCCGACCTTTGTAGTGTTCTTCAGCCAGATGTCGTTGTAGCGAAGGCCCGACGGGGTGTTGTAACCGCTGGCGTCGAGCAGGAAATAGCCGTCAGCGGACATCGTCGCGTAACGCGCCGCGAACTGGGCGCCGGTCAGCCCGAAGAGGGAACTCCATGCCGGGCCACCATCACGCACCCACTTCGTCGCGAAGCGAACCTCACCGTCGTCCACGTAGCCGGTCAGGCGGACGGGCCGATAGTTCTTGTCGTTGAAGCTGCCATCATTGGGATTGCTGCTGCTGCCGAAGTACCGCAACTGCAGTTCGCTCGCAGTCAGGCCATACTCGAGCGCGTAGGGAGCGCCGATCAACTTCGCATCGGCAGGCAAGCACCGCGATGGCGTGCGTTGCGCCGCCGCTGACGCAGGCGCGATCCGCGCGCCGATCACGATCGTCGAGACTATCACTGCAATTGTCGAGACATTCCACCGACGTTCCATGAGACACCTCCTCGGGCTGGTGTCTAGAACGATCCGGAGGACGGGTTCCCCTCACGCTCGTGACGCCGGCGCCGGTGTCTGAGCCACAGGGCCGTCGCGACGAACGGGACGAGCGGAACTCCCATACGCAACGGGGAGGCAAGACTCGAGGCCGGCGGTGCAACGGGGTGCAGCAGGCCGTCGCCGAGCGCGGCCACACCGGCCCATGCTGCCGCGGGCAGGCCAGCCTCGATCGCATCGCGGCGCGCGCGGCGAAGCGCCGCGGACGTGCTCGCGCCTTCACTGAGCGCCTTGTAAAAACGTTCCATCATGAACGCGGCATCGTCGTCGCGCAACGGCCAGCGCACGGCCACGACGGCGCGCGCGCCAGCGGCGAAGAAGGCGCGCGCCAGACTCAAGGGGCCTTCGCCGGCCAGCAGTGATCCCTCCGCCGAATCGCATGCGGACAGGACGATCAGCCGGCCCCGTAAATCGAGCGCGGCGATCTCCACCGGCTGCAGCCATCCGTCTTCGGCCGTGTCTCCGGGAGCTAGAAACACGGCGGAGCGTTCGGGAAATATCGAGTCGGCCCGCGCGTGCGCCGCGACGTGCACGACGGCGAAGGCGTCGAGCGCCGCGCGCTTCAGAAACCGTTCGGATGCCGCGGACCCTTGCAGCACGTCGTTCGACGGCAGATTCAGGATGCGGGCGATCGCGTGCGCTTCGCGTCGTGCACCGGGTAGCGCGGCAAGATGCACGCTTCCATCCGGACTGCCACGAGGCACGTCCGGATCGGCGAGCACGAGCACTCGGACGCCAGACGACGCGCGATTCGCTCGCGTGCGCGCCCACAACGTGGCGGACGGCGTCACGCTGATGTCGAATCGCTCACCCAGCATTGGACCGGACTCGAGCGAGAGCGCCTCGAACGGCATCCGGTGCAGAGCTCCGTCGGTCACGATGATGAGCCGCGTGACCGTCGGCGGCAGTTGTGCGAGCGCGCCACCGAGCAGCGCCTCACCGAGGCGGCGGGCGGCGGGCGCCCATGCATTCGGCGCGGTACCGCGCTCGCGCAACAGGCCGAGCAGACCCGCCACCTGGGCATCCAGGTCTTCGCCGGGCGCCAGTCGATGGACCGTCGCCGTGCGGCGTGTAATCGTCACGCTCCAGGAGCCGCCGCCGAACTCCTCGTACACATCTTTCGATGGGGCCATGGAAAACCAGACCATGACCTCGTCCTCGTCGAGCGTCCGCTGAACCGTGTCGAGGGAGGCGAATGAAACGACGCTCTCCGGAAGGGCGGGGAAACGGCCCTCGGTCAGTTCCTCTTGTTCGAGCTCCAGCAGCCGCAACTGGTCGAGCAAGACACGACGATCGGATTCGGCGAGCGTCGAGATCAGCCGTCGTTGTGTTTCGGCGATGCGCGGCTGCAGTTGGCCGCTCGACCCAGGTCCGTCGGCGCCGCCACTCGTCGCGCCAGCCCGGGCCAGCCGTTCGAGCAGCACGCGCGCCCGCAAACGTTCGCCAACCTCAAAGGCTTCTGCCAGTCGCGGCTGTCGTGCCTGGAGCAGCTGACCCGTGAGCCACTGGTAGTCGCGCGTCCAGTTGCCGAACAGCCCGGCGCGGCTGCTCTCACCCGCCTGGCGGGAGCGCAAGCGTTCGATGGCGTCGAGCGCTTCCCGCGATTGTGCGATGGCCTGATCCTCGGGCAGGGTGCGCCACGACAGCCTTAGTCTCGCTTGCCATGCATAGGCCAGCGATGTGCGGTCATGGTCTGCATCGAGCAGCGACAGCGCCTTCTCGCTCGATTGCTCGGCCAGGCTCGGATCCCGCGCGGACTGGAGTCGCGAGAGCGACCACAGGCAATCCGCACGCAGGCTTGGAAACCCGAGCGCCGCCTCGATGTCGAGGCATCGCTGCACGTGGCGCGCGGCGCGCTCCGGCTCGGTTGCCGCCAGCAGTTCGGTGAGAACGCGATGTGCATGGGCCTCTATCAGCGGCTCTCTCGAGGCAGTCGCCTCGGCCAGCACTGCCTCGGCGTTGGCGACAAGCCGATGGCGCGCATCTGCCAGCGGGCGCTGTTCCGCCAGCATGAGGCGGGCGGCAAGGAGGTTGAACTCCACGGCCGCCGCGTTCTGCGCTGATCCGTCCTCGGCGCGCAGCGCGCGATGGCGCTCCAGTGCGTCAATCGCTGCATCGGCGTAGCCCAGATACAAGCCGGCCTGTGCGAGGTTGAGAAGTATGGTGCGGCGCAGGCCGATCGGCGCGGTGGGCGGCACCAGCCGATCTGCCCGTACCAGCACGCGATGCACGCGGCCGATGTCGCCGCCGGTGGCCATCGAATGTACCGCCTCGATGACACCCCCGCGCGCGATGATCAGCGGATCCTTCGATGTCTCCGCCGCAGCCACCGCCCTCGCGACGTGGCCGGCGGCTATGTCGATCTCGCCGCGCAGCCGGAACTGGTTCGCGAGATTCTGCCGCGCGACGACCTCGCCCTCGGCTTCACCCGATCGCGCGAACCCCGCGGCCGCCATTTCATACAGCGCGATGGCTGGACTGCGCTGCAACTGGTCGAGCATGACGTGGGCGAGCACCAGTGTCGGCCACGGATGCTCGGCGTCGCCGGCTCCCATCGCGCGCAGCCGGCGGACGACCTCGGCGCGCACATCGTGAGTCGTGCCCATCTGCCGCAGGCACATCAGGTTGTCGTACGACCAGCGCTGTCCGGCTGGAGGTTCGCAGGCGGCGAACGTCGGCATCACACCAGCGGCGGCGACGAGCGTGGGCTCACGACTGATCACCGCCGAGGCGAGACAGACGAGCGACGCTCCCAGTGTGCGCCACGCGAGCGACGAACGAGTGCCCGGGAACAACACAAGCCCCTCGTGCTACGGGTTGGGCTGCCCGAGCGTCAAGCGGTTCACCTGCCAGCCACCGCAATCGCCTTCGGCGCCTGAGCCTCCTACGGGATGAAACGAGAACAGCGCCCTTGGTGTGACGGTCAATGCCGTGGCGTCGAGATCTTCGAGTCCGACGATTGGCTCGCTCCCTTCGGCATTTGTGAGCGATGTGATCGTCACGATCGTACGCAGCCGTTGATAACCGGCTCCGGCAGGAATGGCGACGGCCAGCTGCACCGGTTGCCGACCACGCTTCATCGTGCCCGTCGCGAACCCGCGGCGCTGATCCAACGCATCGAGGAACTCGATGGTCACCGTGGACGTCGAGGCCGTCGATCCGACTTCGGTGACCATGAGCAGAAGGGTATGCCCTTCGAAGATGGAGTGCAGGCCTGATTTCAGGACGGCGGTTGGACCACCTGACGTCTGTGCGGTGCCGAGCGCGGGAAGCAGGGCGCCGGTGAGCACACACACGGCGAACCACCGACGAGCGCGATCCAATCGCGTTTGACCCTGGCTGGACTTGTGATCGTTCCACATGACCTTATCACCTCGTGGCGCGGGCATCGATTGCGCCGATGGATTCGGGCGCTGTCCGCCCCATGCCGTCATGGCACACGGTTACTAAACGTCGGCGACGTGATCACCACCTCACCGGATATGTGCGCGTCGACCTGCCACAGGATTTGGCCAGTCGGCGGGACGCGCGCGAGCGTCTCCTCGTTGAGCGTGTATTCAGGAGCCGACGTCTCTGGCGATTCCTCGAGCACCTGGAGATCGGCGGTGAGCACGCGTACGCGATACCGCGCACCCTCGACGGCCGTCCAGCGCAGGACCGGTCGCTCCCGCGAGAGATCAGCGCCTGGCTCCAGCGCCGACGTGATCGATCTCGACTCGACACTCCGGTAGGTCGGTGCACCGGCTTCGCGCGACGGCATCAACTGCCATCCGAAGCCGATCGCCAGCACCGCTGCCGCGGCGACGGACACCCATCTCCACCGAGCGAACTGCCCGGGTTCCCTCGAGACAGGGTCGAGCGCGGTCGTCTGTGCGGCGTCAGGTCCCATCTCGCGCGCCAACCGCCACGCGCCCGCAGCTGCCGGATTGGTCACGAGCTGCTCGATGACGGCGTGCCGCTCCTCTGGACTCATGTCGCCATGGAGCGCATCGAAGATGCGTTCAGCGTCGACGGGATCGCTGGCGCCATCGCCTTCGATCGAGGCGAACGCCTCGCGCAGCCGCGCGACGTCTTTCGGCTCTTCTGCGCTCACGGCCTGTGCCCTTTCCTCAACAGACACTGCCGCAGGTCGGCGAGACCGCGGTATATCAGGTTGTCTGTACGCTTCGTCTCCCACCCGAGGATGCGGGCGGTCTCCTGCACGGAGTGGCCTTTCAGGTACAGCGCGACTGCCAGCCTACGATCGCGCTTCGCGCACAAGAGGCAATCCCGGACAGCCGTGCCCAGTTCGCGGAACGACGCGCTGATCTCGGGATCACCTTGCGCGCTCGGCTCGAAATGGGGCTCGTGGTCTGCAGGTTCCCTGCTCCCTTCCAGCGATATCTCCTGCCGCCGCTGGCGCCGTCGGATCTCGTCCACCAGCGCGCTGTGCGCTGCTCTGTGGAGATAGAACGACGAGAGTGGGCGTTCTCCCTCAGCTCGCCGCTCGGCTGCCATGATTTTGATCAACGCGGCTTGAGCAATGTCATCCGCACAGTCGCTGAGCCAGGCCGGACACTGCCTGCGGACCGCCCGCGCCATCATCGCGGCAAGTGCGGTCCACCGCGACTCGGCTGGCGGTGACGCGACGGTCTCGTCAGCGGCAGCATCCGACGCATCGAGCGGAAGGCGCAGTTCGCGTTGTTCGGACATGGTGCGCATCGCGACTGAACGAGATGAGGGAAATCGCCTCGCCCGCTCGTTCTCACAGCATCGCCATCGACGCGGGCTCGCCAGGCCGCTTTGCGGATGGAAGGAACGCCCGCTCTGCGGCCTGAGAAGGAGTGATTGCCATGTCGAAATCGTTTCAAGTTCTTGCTGTGTCGTCCCGGATCGTCGCCGTCCTGATGGCCGGTGCGGCTCTCGCCCACGCGCAGTCGCCGCCGGTCGTCTTTCAAGGCCTTCCGCATACACCTGTCGGCTATGCCGCATTGCGACTCGACCCTGCGCGCGGGGCGCTCGACGTCATGGGCCTGGGCTCCACGGGCAAGGACGGAGTCTCAGTGAGGAAGGATGGGTCGACGAGCTGGACCGCGCGCGTCGAGGTGCCAGTTGCCGGAGTGCCGCTGAACCTGTCATGGAGCGCGCTCGCCGATGGCCGGCGGATCGGCAGCGGTCTGTTGCGCCAGAATGGCGACACGTTCGAGATGAGTGGCGTCTTCACCGGCGCCACGACCGCGCCGACTTTCTCCGCACAGGTCTACAACGACGGGCGACTGGTGGGTGCAGTCGGAGGTCAGCCCTCCAGCGGGCTGATCTACGTTCCAGTCAATATCTGCACGTTTGTCCCGGAGTTGTGCCGGATCACCGCCGAGTTCCATACGCTCGACGACGGCGCGTGCATGGTCAAGATCGTCGGGTCCAGAGCCGTCCCGATCCGCCTTCCGAACGGGACCATCGTCACGGGCAACGAGCTGCGTCTGGTGGAGGAAGTGCGCCCCGCCGGCCACTATCCGTATCTGGGCTTCGACACGATGGTGATGCGGAGCGACGCCCCGTCGTTCGCGATCCTGTCGGAGAGCCTGCGATGAACCGCCGGCGGCTCTCGCGGCCCTTCCGCCGGGCCGCCGCGGCTGTTGTCGTGCTCGGGGCCGCGGCGGTCTTCTCCGCGGTTCCCTCGACTCAGTCCCGAGACGAATATCTGGGTGGCGACACCACGGTCTTCGACGAGGGACCGACCGCCTTCGGCCGGGCGCTGGCCAATCTCGATCCGCTTCGCTGGAACGAGTTCCGTGCCGACAAGGAGCGCTTCCTGCGTCAGTGGCCGGAACGCGGACCGTGGGCGGACGCGGTCTCCTGCGCCGAGTGCCACTATCACGACGGCCGAGGGCCGCGCGCCGATCAGGTGGACGGCCCCGTCAATCTCGTGCGCCTCGGCGGACCGTCGCCCGGCGGTGATCCCGTCTATGGAATTCAACTCAGGCGCGTGGGGTACGGCGTGCCCGCTCCCGCTCACATACGCGTGGAATGGGAAGAGATTCGCGGCCGCTATCCTGACGGCGACAGCTACGCGCTGCGTCGTCCGACCATTCACGTGAGCGAACTCGCGTACGGGCCACTTGATTCGCAAACGCGAATGTCGCTCCGCGTACCTCCCGCCGTTTTCGGCGTCGGCTTGCTCGAAGCAGTTTCGGACCAGGAGATCCGCAGAGTCGCCGATCCCGACGATGCGGACGGCGACGGTGTGTCCGGAGCCGTGCAGGAGATCCGCGACGCTGTGACGGGACGCAGCGTGTTGGGCCGCTTCGGCTGGAAAGCATCGCAGCCCTCGCTCGCCGCGCAGTCCGCCGCGGCACTGATGGCGGACTTGGGTGTCATACCCCCGGGCACGTCGAGCGCGACCGGTCGCGTTCGCGGGAAGACTCAGGAACGCGACCCAGAGATCGATGCCGGCGAGGTGACGGCGCTGGTCGGCTACATGCGAGCGCTCGCAGTGCCGGCGCGCAGACGATGGGCGGAGCCGGCCGTGCGCGAGGGCGCAGCGCTCTTCGAAAGCATCGGGTGCGCCGCCTGCCATCGACGTCAGATGATCACGGGCGAGCTACCAGATTGGCCCGAGCTTAAACGCCAGGCGATTCAGCCCTATACCGATCTGCTGCTCCACGATCTGGGTCCGCAGTTGGCCGACGCGGTAAGCGAGGGACTGGCGTCCGGCCACGAGTGGCGCACGCCACCGCTGTGGGGTCTGGGACTGCTTTCGACCGTCAGTGGCCAGAGTGGACTGTTGCACGACGGACGGGCGCGGTCGCCGGAAGAAGCCATTCTCTGGCATGGGGGCGAAGCGGGACGCGCGCGCGAGCGGTTCAGACACTTGCCGCGGAGGGCGCGAGCCGCACTCCTCGAGTTTCTCGACACGTTGTAGGACCCCCGATGTCGGCGGCGTCCCTCACTCCCGAAAACTCACCAGCGTTGGACACATCAACTTCAACACGCCTGCCGCCGCAGGTGGCAGTCCAACGATCTTCACATCGCGCCCCGCCTCCAGGAGTTCAGTGAGGATGCTTTTTGTAATGGCCACCCATCCGCCTGGCGTCTTGTAACTGACAACGCACTTCCCCTCTCGCCGATCGCTCAGGAGACGCGCCTCGTCATACGCTTCAGCTTTGCGCGCAGCCACAAGCTGCTTGTCCGACGATTCGATGTACCGGACCGGAAGGTCCGGAATCAGCGCCGCCTCCGAATCAGTCTGTAGATGGTTCTCGGGCACGATGAACAGACGCCCGGTCTGAGCAGCAGCGTCCGCCTCTTCATCGGAGGCGCGTCTGCCGAGCGCATCCTCGATCCGATCGAAAATCTCTTCGGCAAACTGTTGGGGGTAGTCGAACAGCTTCTGCACTTCCGGCCTGAGGTGCGGTAGCTTCCGCCAGCCGCTTACCCACGCAAGCTTGCCGGTGTTGGCTTCCTCACCGACAAAGACATCTTCCAGACCAAAGCGTGCGACGGGATCGGGCTGTGATGTCTTGAGCGCCATGTGTTCCACGAGATCCGTTGAGAACCCATAGAGGACCCCATAGGGAGAATACGCGCCGGCAACTGGCCGGAAGTGTGGACAATCGTCACGCAACGGCTTCGACACGCGACCGATCCGTGCTGCGTACTCCTGGAGCAGCAGAATGTGTCGTCGTCCCATGGGCGTATACGACCGCGTGCCCATCGCCATCTGTCGTGATGAAGAGATGCTCGATCATGCTGTAAGCACCTAACAACGCGGGGCGATTCAGAAACAACTCTGGATCCGGAGAGATGCCCTGACAGATGGCGTCCGCCAGTTCGAGCCTCCTCTGTCGATCTTCACTGTGACAGGCGTGTTCATACGCCTCGAGCAGCGGCACGAGCTCTTGAATCAGCAGGGCGAAATCGAGCGCATTGGAGTTGCGAGTACTCAGAACCAGGCTGCTCTCATCGAGAGACACAGCTTTCTTCACGGAGTGGTAGCGGATCTGCGAACGTAAGTGCCCGGCAACCAGTCGAACGCCGGCTTTGTGGATCTCAATCCGGTCCTCTTCCGACAGTGTCTCTGCGATCTTTTCGGCGACTTCGAAATAGGCGCCCAAGGCATCGGTCGCGGGACTCTGCGCCATCTGGATCAGCCATCGCGCATCACGCACAAACACCGGCTGATCGGCCGGTGTGGTTTTCCAGAGCTGGTCGAGCACGCCTTGAACGTACGAGAGCCGATCGCCGGCGCTGCTCGACCCGGCATCCCACACGCGCATACTCAACAGCTCGAGGCAGCGAATCACATATAAATTGAACAGCGTGTGCGCGAAACGGACTCGACCATTGCGACCCGGCCAACGCGTCTGCCGCCACAGATGAAAGCCGCGGACCATCATCTCCGCGGGATCGATCAGGCCGTTGTGCAGTCCCGGAAGCTCACGAGGCTTGAATCCATTTGCCCAATGGGCGTCCTCCAATTGCCCCCTGAGGCGCGACGGGCTGTGAGTCACCGCAGGGAGCGTGAAGAAGCAATCCTCAAAGTGACGAGACAGAAGTGAGCCGTCTTGCAGGTATTCGATCGGCTTTCGTTGGGCGTTCAACAACCCTTGGATTCGCTCAACGATGTCATCGCGATGGGCAAGGAAGAATTGGAGGAGTTCGAGATGTGCCTGAAACGGCACCGGGCCAGGAAACGATTCGCCAACCACAACGCTCCCCATCGTACGTGGATTTGCGCGGCGGTCCTCAACATAGGCCTCAACATAGGCCTTGACCTCGGCCCTCCGGAGGGGCAGACTCCACGCGGATTACTCGCCAAAAGGGAGAACCGCGATGGATTTTCATCGAAGGCTTAATCGGATAGGCGTCGCGCTCGCACTCGTTTTCATGATCGGGGCGCCGCTGACGGTCGGCGCCCAGTCGCCGCCAGGCGCGGGCACGACTGAACCGTATACCCCCGCGAAGGACGCCAAAGACCTGAAGGCCGTGCTCTTCAACTGGATGTGGGGCCAGGGCATGCTCAAGGGGCATGACGAGCGCGACATGGTCGCCTCGCTCGAATACCAGGGCTCCGGCACGATCCAGGTGGAAGGGCAACCATGCACGCTCACGAGTTTTCGAGCGAGCACCAACTACCAGACCTTCAGCCAGCGGATTCAGTACGCCTGCACGCGGGCGAACGGACAGAAGTACTCGAACATCGAGGTCGTGAGCGGGCTCTACGCCTGGAACGAAGATGCCGTCGGAGCCGAGATTGGTCCGATGAAAGGCAAAGTGACCCCGATGGCGACCACTGTCCAGGAGCGGCTGATCCGCATGTGGGCGAGTCCTCAGGGCGCGCCGAAGGCCGCGGTGGCCGGGACGAGCGAGAAACTCTTGTGGGGAGCCAACCCAGGTACGCTCTTCGATAACGGTCTCGACAAAGTGGGTCAGACCTCAGTGGTATGGCAGGCGGGGAAGCCGGTTGTGACGTTCCCGATTCCGGGCGTCGCCGGAGCGACCGGGACAGCCACGCTCGATGCGAAGTACATGGTCGAGAAAGTGGTGGTCACGCAGGGGACGACGACCACCGAGTTCACCTACAGCAACTATCAAGACTGGAACAACCCGCTGAACAAGATCGAAGTGTTTTACGCCGGCAAGATGATCGAGCGTAAGAACGGCGCGGTCGTGCGCGACCTGACGACGAAAGAAACGGAGACGGGCAACGTCTATGTCGTGGCGCCTGTGCCGCCCAGCGTGCAGAAGGCGATGGCGGGCACGGCGCAAATCCCCCGCGGAGTCTGGGCGAAGCCGGAAGTTGCAGTGAACACATCAGCACCCACGCCACGACTCGCTGGTAAACCCGACCTGACGGGCAACTGGGCCCACACCGATTGGATCGGCAACTACATGACTGGCGGCGGACGCCGCTGCGGTCCGACTCAGGAGAAGGGCTGCAACCGAAGCGTTAATCAGACCGAAGACTTCGAGCTCTACTCACCCTCGCGCTTCGGCCAGTTGAACCGTCCAGTCTACAAGCCGGAGCACTGGGACAAAGTTCAGCAGCTCGACATGTGGACGAACAAGTACGACCCGGTCATGACGTGCCAACCTCTGGGAGTCCCGCGGCAGGGGCCACCGCGACGCATCTACCAATCGGAGAACGACGTCACCTTCATCTATCTTGGTGGTGATGCCGGCGGCGGATACGGCGAATACCGCATCATCCCGACTGACAACCGCAAGCGCGATGCGAACGCGGAGTTCGATATCACCTACATGGGAAACTCTGTGGCACGCTGGGAAGGCGACACGCTCGTGATCGACTCCATTTCGTTCATCGACACGACCTGGCTGGGACGCGGCGGTTTCTTCCACTCCGATCAGATGCACGTCGTCGAACGATTCACCCGGCAGGGTGATGCCTTGCTGTACGATGTTACGGTCGAAGATCCTGAAGTGCTGGTGGAACCGTGGGTGTTGCCGACACGAGTGGTTCGTCGCAACACGAATCCCAACGCAGGACTTCTGCGCGAGCGAGGCAACTGCGAGACCAGCTTCGAGACGGATGCCGCCGCCACGCAAATTCGGCACTAAGCAGATTTGGCACCAGGAGGAATGCACTCATGACTAAGTGGACTTTGCGATGCGTCGTCTTGTGCGGCTTGCTGATGGCCAGTGCGTCGTTGCAGGCGCACCATTCCCTCGCGGGCATGTACGCGTTGGGAAAAGAAGCGAAGGTCACTGGAGCGTTCGTGGCGTTCAGGCTCGTCAATCCCCACTCGTCGTTGAAGCTCGAGGTCAAGGGGCCGAAGGGCGACGTTATCGAGTGGTCGTTCGTGGGCGGTAGCGTCCAGCAGCTCGCAAGGCTTGGGATTGGCAAGACCGGACCGAATGCGCTCAAGGCCGGTGATGAAATCACCGTGACGTGCGTGCCGGCGGCCGATGGCAAGAGTCCGATCGGGCTTCTGTCAGCGATCACGTATCCAGACGGGCACACGCTTCGTTTCCGGTCGCCCGACGAATAGTCGGCATCGCGCCGCGGTTAGTACTCACGAGGATGGCACGACGAGGGCTCTCGTCCTCAGTCGTGCCGTCCTGGTGCATCAATCCCCACCGAATCAGTCCCGTTCCGCCAGAACCTGCGCCTGCGTCTTTCCGTACGGAAAGAACTTTTCCTTGTCGCCATTTTCCCAGGCCGTTCGATGCTCCGAGCTGGTGATGTCCCAGTCAGGGCGGCAGCGCTGCAGCACCGCGCGCAGGTCGAGGCGCAGTTCTTCGACCGTCGGCCGGCCGAAGAACCAGTAGCCGTTGTAGATCTTGTGGACGCGCAAGCCGGGCTCGAGCACGAGCGTGTGAGGGATCATCGGATTGTTGTGTGTGTCGGTGTACTCAGCAATGTCGAGATCCTTCTGAATCGTGCGCCCGGGGTCTGAGAGAAACGTCCAGTTGGCGCCGACGCCGGTACGAAACTCGTTCGTCGCGAGCAGATTGTCCGTCGAGATCGTGACCAGACGGCAGTAACCCACCTGCATCTCGCGGTGAAGTTGCACGAGGCCTTCGTGCTGCCTCCTGTCCTTCGGACAGTAGCCACCGCGGGATAGCACCAACACCAACGGATCGCCTCCCTGTAACTCGGAGATCGTACGGCGTGTGCCGCGGTGGTCGGACAGTTCGTAGTCGGGCAGAACGGCACCCGGGATGATGTCGTGTCGCACGACTGCCTCTACACCGACACTGTGGTGCCTGAGCCTTCGATATGACGTGCGGCATCCCTGGCGGCGTCTTCCTCGGTTCTCCCGCGCTCGCGCGCGACGATGTAAGCGGCGTACCAATCGGACCAGTGATGCTTCGGAGCAGTTGGTTCGTACTGACCGTGGTGCTTCTCCGTCTCACGCAGAAGGTCCGTGAGAGTCGTGACGTCGAGGCTGAGTCCGCGTCCGGGAAACCGCGCCCTGATCTCCTGGAGCAGCCAGCCGTTGCCGTCCGGATCTTTGAAAGAGGCGTACGACTGGTAGGAGCCACGTTTGGGATCCAGGCCAGGCAGGAAGCGTGGTCCACTGAGCCCAGCGAAGTGGAATGGCTCGCTGACTTCGACACCCTTCCTCCCAAGCTCGGCCCGTGCTGCCTCGATGTCGTCAACGACGAGAAACAGGCCCTGCGCCGTGCCCGGTACGGCCGTCGTCCCAAGGTGAATGGAGCAGGGCGATCCGGGAGGAGTCAGCTGCACGCCCCGCCAGCCATCACCCTTGAAGTCTGCGTCGAGGCGCCACCCGAGGCCCTCATAGAAGCTCTTGGCGCGATCGATGTCGGACACCGGGATGGTGATGACCTCGAGCTTTGTATCGAGATGGTCACTGCTCATTTGTGTGCTCATACCGATCTCCGTGTTGCTCGTGAATGAAGGAGGCCAAGCATACCTTCGTCTGGTAAATTCAGGCGCGACCCGTTTGGTCATGCGTTCGGAGAGGACAAGCAGATGAGCTCCAAGGGCTTAGCTCTGATCACGGGCGCCTCCTCGGGCATCGGGGCTGTCTACGCTGATCGTCTTGGGAAGCGTGGCTACGATCTGATGCTGGTCGCGAGGCGAGAGGATCAGTTGAAACAGATCTCCCGCGCCATCTCCTCAGAGACCGGCCGCTCAGTGAAGATCATTGCTGCGGATCTGACCAACGCCGCGGATCTCGCTCGCGTCGAACAGGTGTTGCGAACCGACGCCAGCGTCACGGCGCTCGTCAACAACGCTGGCAGCGCAATGGGCGGCACTCTTGCCGACGCGGACCCTGAGCGCCTCGAGATGCTGATCCGGCTCAACGTGCTCGCCCCCACGCGATTGGCTGCCGCAGCGATCTCGCAATTCGTCGCGCGAGGCAGCGGCACGCTCATCAACATCAGTTCAGCGACAGCGCTCATGCCGGAGCGAATCAACGGCGTCTACAGCGGCACGAAGGCGTATCTGCTGAATCTGACGTTGAGGCTGCGGAAGGAAGTCGCTGACAGGGCGATCCAGATACAGGTCGTACTGCCCGGCGCGGTCCGCACCGCGATCTGGGAGAAAGCCGGCACAGACATCGCGATGCTGCCGCCGGAAATCTTGATGGACGCCGATGCGATGGTGGATGCGGCACTCGTCGGACTGGACGGCGGTGAGGTCGTGACCATTCCATCGCTGCCGGACCTCGCCGACTGGGAGGCGTACGAAGCGGCGCGACGGAAACTGGTCCCGAACCTGTCGCGCAGTTCTCCGGCACCTCGTTACGACAGGGACGTGGCGTCCGGACCCAGGAAGTAGCGACGCGGCTCCAGATCGGGACTCTGCTGTGGATCTCTCCAGAACGCAGTTGATTGAATCGGTATTCGCCGGCGGTGGCGATATGGGCGCACGCATGCGCGCCGTCGACTGGTCGACGACGGTGCTGGGCCCGGTGGAGCAGTGGCCGCAATCCCTACGCGCGTGTGTGGGCATCGTGCTCGGCTCCGGGATTCCGATGCTCATTTCCTGGGGCCCTGACTACACGATGCTGTACAACGACGCGTACGGCGTGGTGGTCGGAACAAAGCACCCGGGGGCGCTCGGTCGCAGTTGCCGCGAGGTGTTGGCCGAGGCCTGGGACTTCATCGGGCCGCTGTTCGACACGGTCTTCACACAGGGTCAACCATTCAGCACGCTGACTCACCAGTTGTTCACGTTCCATCGCAACAACTACCTCGAGGAGTGCTACTTCGCGTTCTCGTACAGCGCGATTCCGGATGACGACGGCCATGTCGGAGGCGTGTTGACCACCGCCATCGACATGACCGCACGCGTCATCGAGGACCGGCGCCGGCAGGTTCTCCGTGACTTGGCGTCGCGAACGGCTGAAGCACGCCATGAGGAAGAAGTCTGGCGCGGCAGCGCGGAGATCCTTGGCCAACACCAGCATCGCTCAAGCGTCCCATTCGCATTCCTGTATGAGTACCAGCCGGCCGACCGCCACGCGCTCCTGGCGGGCATCAGCACGGAAACAAGCGACGCGTTGCATCCGCCGGTCATCGACTGCGGCACCAGCGAGAGTCTCTGGCGATTCGATATGGCGTTGGCCGAGGATGGCCTCGTGCTCGACCTGGGGCAGCGCGCATCTGCCGTCTCCATCCCGGGGTGGTCGTTGCCTCCGCAGAACGCGGCCGTTCAGCCAATCCGACTACGCGAGCATGGCGACGCAACAGGATTCCTGGTGCTGGGCATTCATCCAGGCCGGGCGTTCGACGACACGTACCGCGAATTCGTCCGGAGGATCGCCGATCAAATCGCGATCGGTCTGGCCGGCGCACGCGCGTACGAACAGGAGCGGCAGCGCGCGGAGGCGCTGGCCGAGATCGATCGCGCGAAGACCGCGTTCTTCAGCAACGTCAGCCACGAGTTTCGGACACCTCTCGCGCTGATGCTCGGTCCGCTCGAGGAAGTGTTGCCAGACGCGCACGAGCGCCTCGGTCCGGAGCGCCACGAGCAGTTGGTCACCGTCCGTCGCAACGCGCTCCGATTGCTGAAGCTCGTCAACACGCTTCTGGATTTCTCGCGCATCGAGGCCGGCCGCATGCAGGCAGTCTATGAGGCGATGGATCTGTCCACGGTCACCTCGGAGATTGCCAGCGTCTTCCGATCAGCGATGGAGAACGCCGGCCTGAAATTTTCCGTCGAATGCCAGCCACTCGCCGAAGCGGTGTACGTGGACCGGGACATGTGGGAGAAGGTGGTATCGAACCTGCTTTCCAACGCGTTCAAGTTCACGCTCGCAGGCGCGGTGACCGTTACGCTGCAGTCGGTGGGCAGCGACGTGGAGTTGCAGGTCCGTGACACCGGAGTGGGAATCCCTGAGGATCAGCGCGACCGTGTGTTCGAGCGGTTTCATCGAATCGAGGGCACTCAGGCGCGCACGTACGAGGGCACCGGCATCGGACTCGCGCTCGTTCAGGAACTGGTCAAACTGCACGGCGGCCGTGTGCGTGTGGAAAGCACCATCGGTCAGGGCAGCACGTTCACCGTGACGATTCCACGCGGTACGGAACATTTGCCGCCGGAGCGCATTCAGGCCGCGCGGTCGCTCGCATCAACCGGAATAGGCGCCGCCGCGTACGCCGAGGAAGCACAGCGGTGGTTGCCGGACGACTTGAGCACGGACGATGTCGCGTTGCTTCCCGAACTGGCACCGCATGCGCCCTTGCCACCGGCGGAACCGTCGGCGGATCGCGAACTGATCGTCGTCGCTGACGACAACGCCGACATGCGCCAGTACCTCAGGCACCTGCTGGGGAGGCGCTATGACGTGCACACGGTCTCGGATGGTGTCCAGGCGCTGCAATCCACGCGTCGCCTGCGGCCTGCACTTGTACTCGCCGACGTCATGATGCCGCAGCTGGATGGATTTGGTGTGCTGCGCACGGTTCGAGCCGACGCGACACTCGCCAGCATGCCGATCATCCTGCTGTCCGCACGGGCCGGCGAAGAGTCGCGCGTGGAAGGACTGCAGGCCGGTGCTGACGACTATCTCGTGAAGCCGTTCACGGCGCGGGAGCTGCTGGCGCGAGTAGAGGCACACCTCAAACTGGCCAGGCTTCGTCGCGATACGGCAGAACGCGAAGAGCGGCTGCGCGGCGAGGCGGAGCTCGAGCGACAGCGACTGCACGCCAGTGAGGAGCGGCTGGCGGAGACGAGCCGGTTGTATCGTGAGCTCCAGAGCGCCGAAGCGGAGATCAGGGCCCTCAAGGATCAACTGTATCGAGAAAATCTGGCATTGCGGGACGAGGTCGATCGCACCTCGATGTTCGAGGAAATTGTCGGGTCGTCCGCGTCGCTGAAGGCAGTCCTCTCGCGAATCGCCAAAGTCGCTCCCACCGATTCCACCGTCTTCATCGCGGGAGAGACAGGGACGGGGAAAGAGCTCATGGCTCGCGCCGTCCACAAACGATCGCGGAGATCGGGACGGGGCTTTGTCAGCGTGAACTGCGCGGCACTGGCGCCTACGCTGATCACGTCGGAGCTTTTCGGCCACGAGAGAGGCGCGTTCACGGGCGCCACACAAAGACGGCTCGGGCGTTTCGAGCTGGCTGATGGCGGCACGATCTTCCTCGATGAGGTCGGCGAACTGTTGCCCGAGACGCAGGTCGCGCTCTTGCGAGTGTTGCAGGAACGCGAATTCGAACGAGTCGGGGGAACGCAGCCGATCGCGGTCGACGTTCGCGTCATTGCTGCGACGAATCGGGATCTCAGCGCCGCGGTGGCCAACGGGAGCTTCCGCCAGGATCTCTACTATCGGCTCAATGTGTTCCCGATCGAAGTACCGCCGCTCCGGGAACGGAGAAGCGACATTCTGATGCTCGTCGAGTATTTCGTTCAGCGCTATGCCATGCGGGCAGCGAAGAGCATCCGCTCAATTGACAAGAAGACGCTGGATCTCTTGCTGGAGTACGACTGGCCAGGCAACATCCGTGAGCTGCAGAACGTGATCGAGCGGTCGGTGATTCTGAGCTCCAACGACGTGTTTGCCGTCGACGAGTCGTGGCTGTCAAGGCGATCAGTTCAATCACCGGCCCGCGTGGCCCCGTCAACGCCGTTTCAGTCCGAGTCGCGCAGCGAGCGCGCGATCATCGAAGCGGCGCTCGTCGACTGCCGAGGTCGTGTGGCCGGGCCGTCGGGAGCTGCGGCGAAGCTGGGGATCCCACCGTCAACCCTCGAGCATCGGATCAAGGCGTTGAACATCGACAAGACGACGTTCAAGTTTCGCTGAAGCGTCCCGCCTGCCCACCAGATTCGCCGCATTCACCACTTTCACCTGATTCACCGGCTGGCGATCGATCGCATGCCGGTCCTTCTGTGGCAATTCCAGTCGATCAGGCGTGGCCTTTCGTTTGCTCTCGTCCAGCGACGTCACGAGCGAGGTGATACCACCATGACGTGCAGGATCGACCGGGTCACGGTTGAACACGATCGAATCGTGTTGCGCGTCAGCGGGCGAATTGCCAGCGAAGGCGTGGACATCTTCCGCGTCGCGCTCGAACAGGAAAGTGGTGTCGTCGCCATCGACCTTGCGGAGGTCGCTCTGGTCGATCGCGCGGCCGTGACACTCCTGGCAACCACCGAAGCCAATGGCATTGAACTCAAAAACTGCCCGGCCTACATCCGGGAATGGATCGCGCGAGAAAGGAATTCGTCATGACGAAGCTCACAGCTGTAGTGGACGCAACCGCCATTCGTCCGTTTCAGGCACCAACCGTCCCGGAAGCGGATCTGATCGAACTACGCAGGCGCATCAACGCGATGCAGTGGCCCGAACGGGAAACGGTCACGGATGCATCCCAAGGTGTGCAGTTCGAGACGATGCAGAATCTCGCGCGCTATTGGGCAACGGAGTATGACTGGCGCGCGTGTGAGGCGAAGCTGAACGCCGTGCCGAATTTCATCACCGAGATCGACGGACTGGACATTCATTTCATTCACGTCCAGTCGAAACACGAAAACGCGTTGCCGGTCATCGTCACGCACGGCTGGCCCGGATCGATCCTCGAGCAGATGAAGCTCATCGGGCCTCTCACCGATCCCACCGCGCATGGCGGAAGCGCATCTGACGCGTTTCATGTCGTGATTCCGTCGATGCCCGGCTACGGCTTCTCCGGCAGACCGTCCGCGACGGGCTGGGACCCCGCCCACATCGCGAGTGCCTGGACCGTGCTGATGAAGCGCCTCGGCTACACGAAGTTCGTGGCGCAGGGTGGCGATTGGGGGGCTATCGTCACCGAGTTGATGGGCGTGCAGGCGCCACCGGAATTGCTGGGTATTCATACCAACATGGCCAACGTCATTCCACCCGATATCGACAAGCTGGCCTTTTCAGGCGCGCCGGCACCAGCGCATCTCACCGCCGACGAGAAGGTCGCCTTCGAGCGACTGAGCTTCGTCTATGCGAAGGGCATCGGCTATGGTTTCCAGCTGGGATTGCGACCGCAGACGATGTACGCAATCGCGGATTCACCGGTCGGCCTGGCGGCCTATTTTCTCGACCACGACGCGCGCAGCTATGAGCTGATCGCACGTGTCTTTGCCGGAGCGAGCGAAGGCCTCACACGAGACGACGTCCTCGACAACATCACGCTCACCTGGTTGACGAATACAGGTGTCTCAGGGGGCCGTCTCTATTGGGAGA
The DNA here is from genome assembly GCA_963772955.1 of uncultured Acidobacteriota bacterium. GTDB lineage: Bacteria > Acidobacteriota > Vicinamibacteria > Vicinamibacterales > UBA2999 > Gp6-AA40. Next base: position 362,972 of record CAVYZF010000008.1, read on the forward strand.
ACAAGGGAGCGTCGTTCTTTGGCGTCAAAGGCGTCACGGTCCCGACGGCCGTGAGCGTCTTCCCCGACGAGCTCTATCCAGCCCCGCGGAGCTGGGCGGAGCAGGCGTATCCCAAGTTGATCCACTACAACAAGCTGCCCAAGGGCGGACACTTCGCGGCATGGGAGCAGCCGACGTTCCTGTCCGAGGAAATGCGCACGGGATTCAGAGCGCTGCGCAAGTAGAGTGAGCAGGTGGGTCACGTCAACCGCGATCGTCGTCGTTTCGTGGGCTCCGCGGCGATGACGATTGCGGCCTCGCAGCTGGGTATGCTCGGGATGGCGAACGCACAGGACGACGTGCCACGCGAGCTCGCGGCCATCGGCCGTGCGACCGAGTGGCTCAATTCGCCGCGACTCGCTCCGTCAGATCTGCTGGGGAAGGTCGTCGTCGTCAACTTCTGCACCTATACCTGCATCAACTGGTTGCGCACGCTTCCATATGTGCGTGCGTGGGCGGACAAGTACAAGCAGGGCCTCGTGGTGCTCGGTGTGCACACGCCCGAGTTCCCATTCGAAAAGGACCTCGGCAACGTTCGTCGCGCCGTGCAGCAGATGAAGATCAGCCATCCGATCGTGATCGACAACGACTATTCGATCTGGCGCGCGTTCAGAAATCAGTACTGGCCCGCGCTCTACTTCGTCGATACGCGTGGACGCATTCGGGATCGTCACTTCGGTGAGGGCGAGTACGAACAATCGGAGAGCAAGATTCGACGGCTGCTGATGGACGCGGGCGTTGCCAGCAGCAGCGCCGGTGTCGTACCCGTCGCTGCAAATGGAGTGGAATGGACGGCTGATTGGGCCAACCTGAAGTCACCCGAGAACTACCTCGGGCACGAGCGCACCGAGAACTTCGCGTCGCCCGGTGGTGTCGAACCGGATCGACGTCAGGTCTATAGAGCGCCCACGCGACTGGCGATCAACAACTGGGCGCTCGCCGGCGACTGGACGGTTGGCAATCAGGTCACAACTCTCAACAAAGCTGACGGGCGACTCGTGAATCGCTTTCACGCACGCGATCTGCATCTCGTGATGGGGCCGCCACGACGTGAGAGCCCGATACGAGTCCGTGTCTCGCTCGATGGCCAGCCGCCCGCCGCTTCACGCGGTCTCGACGTCGACGACGCGGGCAACGGCACGGTTGTCGAACAGCGGCTGTATCAGCTGATTCGCCAGCCCGGGCCTATCGTCGATCGGACGTTCGAGATCGAATTCCTCGATCCGGGCGTAGAGGCGTTCGCCTTCACATTCGGTTAGCGGCTTCAGCCTTCCTGACGGCCATCACGGCGGCCGAGCCATCCGCGTGAACAGTGAGCACCGGACATGGCGCTCCGCGAACCACCGCTTCGGCCACGCTGCCCAGGACCACTCGAGCCAGACCTGTGCGTCCGTGCGTGCCTATGATGATCAGGTCGATATCGGCGGCCTTCGCGTACTGAAGAATCTCTTTCGCAGGTTCGTCTGATTGCTGCACCGTCGCAATCGCACCCCGTCGTCGATCGGCGTCTGTCAGGCGTTCCTGCAGCCAGCGCGCAGGCGCTTCTTCGATCGAGCGCCGGTCGGCGACTGTGGCGCGCAGGAATGGATTCTCGGCAACGTGAATCAGATAGAGCGCGGCGCCGAACCGGGTCGCCAGGGCGCGGCCGTAAGTGAGCGCGACCTCCGAGGGGTCGCTGAAGTCCGTCGGGACGAGAATGCGCGCAAACATTTGAACCCTCCTCGAGCGCTGCAGGTCCCGCGGCGTGTCACGCTCCCGGCCGTGCGAGGCGACCGGGCTCGATTCGATACGACCGCGTGACTGGAATGCTTCGTAAACAGCACGATGCAAGAACCGCGCGAGCGGTGAGGCATGCGAGATGTCGCGAGATTGGCAAGCTCTTTCCGCAGAGGCGATCGCATGCGAAGAATTTCGCGGCGGATGAAGAATCTCCCTGAGGCGGGACACGCCTTGTACAGGCACTCACTTCACGTCGAGCCAATGAATAGGGCTCGTCTGACATCCCAGTTCTGGCCGGAACTGAGATTCAGTCCACATTTGAGCCCGGACGGCCGGGGTGCTACCCTCTGACGTTGGGGTTTTTCCGGCGGTAGCTCTACGACCGCATGTCGTGCGGATCTCAAAAATCATGGAGGCGCACCAATGAGTCGGCGAACTTTAGGCGGTGTCGTGTTGTGCGGGTGGCTCCTGGGCGCTGGCTCCCTGCAGGCTCATCATTCCCTCGCGGGCGTCTACGACATGCACAAGGAATCGGAGGTCCACGGGGCGGTCGAGAAGATTCAATTCGTCAACCCCCACGGGTCGTTGACGCTCTCGGTCAAGAACCCTGACGGTACGATGACCAGTTGGGTATTCACGCTCGGTTCGGCCACTGCTCTCGCGCAGAGAGGCGTCGGTAAGACCGGGCCGAACGCACTTCATGCTGGTGACGAGATCAGCGTGAAGTTCATCCCCGCAAGGAACGGCAGCCCGCTCGGGTTCCTCAAGTCAGTGACCATGCCTGATGGACGCGTGGTCGTGATCTCCGCCGGTAACGCGAATGACTAGCGTCGTGACGGTCTTTCGACGAAAGGCCATCTCGACAGCCGTTGCGCTCGCCATCGTCGTCACGATCGGCGCGCTGTCAACGGCCAGCGCACAGGCGCCCGCTGGCGCGCAGGCTCCGGCCGGCGGGCAGGGGCGCGGCGGTTTCCAGGAGCCCCCTCCACCCTATCGACCCGCGAAGGATGCGAAGGATCTGCGTTCAGTGCTCTTCAACTGGACGTGGTACCTGGGCATGCTGCGCGGCGTGGACGAGCACGAGTTGATCGTCTCGCTCGAGTATCAGGGCAGGGGCACGATGCAGGTGGATGGACAGCCGTGCACGCTGACGAAGTATCGCGTGAGCACGAACTACCAGCTCCCGGGTCAGCGCATTCAGTACACGTGCACGCGCGCCAACGGACAGGCGTACTCGAGCATCGAAGTCCTCAGCGAGCAGTACGCCTGGAACGAAGACATCGTGGGCGCCGAGATCATTGCCGGAAAAGGTAAAGCCACCCCGATGCCGAACGCGGCGCAGGAGCGACTCATTCGTCTCTGGGCCAGTCCTCAAGGCGCGCCAAAGGCCGCAATCGCGGGGCTGGCTGCGGTGAGCACCGATTCAGCTCCCAACCCTGGCACCTTGCTGAAGGACGGTATCGATACCGTTGGCAAGACGTCGTTGACCTGGGAAGGCGGCAAGCCGGTCGTCACGTTCCCGATCCCTGGCGTTCCAGGAGCGACGGCGAGCGCCACGCTCGACGCGAAGTACATGGCTGAAAAGGTCGTGGTCAAGAACGGCGCGACGACCACTGAGTTCATCTACAGCGACTACGCGGACTGGAACAACCCGCTCAACAAGGTCGAGGCGTGGTACACCGGCAAGATGATCGAGCGCCGCAACGGTGTCGTCGCTCGCGATCTGACGACGACCGAGACGGAAACGGGCAGCGTCTACGTCGTGATGCCCGTGCCGGCGAGCGTGAAGAAGTCGATCTCGGTGGCGCCACAGCCAGCGGCGAAGAGTCAGGAAGCAGCGGCGGCGCAGGCACAGACACCGCGGATGGCCAACGGGAAGCCTGACATGACCGGCAGTTGGAACTCCGCCGGGATGAACTGGCGTTACGGCAATCGTCGATGCGGTCCGACGCAGGTCGAATGCACTCGCGCGATCAACCAGACGATGGATTTCGAGTTCGAGGCGCCGTCACGCTTCGGACCAAATCGTCCACTCTACAAACCCGAGCACTGGGACAAAGTCGTCGAGCTCGACATGTGGACGAACAAGTACGACCCGGTCATGACCTGCCAGCCGCTCGGCCTTCCGCGCCACGGTCCGCCGCGTCGCATCGTCCAGTCGGCGAACGACATCATCTTCTTCTACGGTCAGTATGCCGATGGCGGCGGCGGTCAGGGTGAATACCGCATCATCCCGACCGACGGCCGCAAGCACGATCCGCAGCGCGCGATCGAGACCAAGTACTATGGGTACACGGTCGGCCGTTGGGAGGGCGACACGCTGGTGCTCGACTCGATCGCGTTTGTCGATTCCACGTGGCTCGCGCGCGGCGGCTTCTTCCACTCCGATCAGATGCGTGTGATCGAAAAGCTCACGCGTCAGGGCAACGAGATCAAGTACGAGGTCACCGTCGAGGATCCCGAGGTGCTCGTGGAGCCCTGGGTGATGACGCCGCGCATGTTGCAGCTAAGCGCGAACAACGACGCGGGCCTGCTACCGGAGCGCGGTAACTGCGAGGTCTACGAGCTCGACGACATCACCTCGCAGATACGGCACTAGCAGGATCCTTCGACTGTCGATTCCCAACTCCCAACGATCCAACTTCCAACCGTTCAACTCCCAGGCAACGGCCTGGGAGTTGAGAGTCGGAGGGTGCGTTGATCGCAGTTCTCTCGTCGGCCACTCCAGGTCTGGCCCAGACCGACACCGCAACAGTCTCAGGCAGGATCACCGATCAGACAGGACAAGTGCTCTCCGAGGTGGAGCGCGGTCCTTGCCGAGGCGTGGTCAGGACACCGATTCCGCTCGACGCTCCAGCCAGCCGTGGACCTGCAGGTAGAACGTTGGTAGAACCAGCAGCGTGAACAGCGTGGACGTCACGAGGCCGCCGATCATCACGATCGCCAGGGGTCGCTCTATTTCGGTGCCGTGCAGTTGAAGAACGAGCAGCGGCAGCAGGCCGAGCGTGGCAGTGCCAGCTGTCATGAGCTTCGGGCGCACACGGCCGATGCTCGCCTCGCGAACAGCGTCACGCAACGTTCGCCCGTCAGCAACCAGCCCTCGAGTCTGCGTAACGAGCACCAGGCTGTTCTGCACGACGATGCCGAATAGTCCGATCAGACCCACGAGGGAGGAGACGTTCCACGTCTCGCCGGCTATCAGAAGCGCGAGAATCCCTCCAATAAAGGCAATCGGCACTGTCGCGAGGATCATGCCCGCCTCGACCGCCGATCCGAGCGCCACGAGCAGCAGCACGAACACGCCGAACAGCGCTGCGCCGATCGCAAGCGCCAGCGCACGCGAAGCTCGCGCCTGACTTTCCACGCGCCCGCCGAGATCGAAGAAGTACCCGGCAGGTAGTTGCAGTCGATCCGAGAGAATCTGCCTGACTTCGGCCGCCGTGCTCCCCAGGTCGCGTCCATTGACCGAGGCTTCGACGGCAATGCGCCGCGTCCCAGCCTCACGTCGAATCGCCGCCGGACCGAAGGTCTGCGTCACGTCCGCCAGTTGCCCGAGCGGAATCTTGCGGCCGTCGTGACCATCGATGAGGAGCGTGCGAATCGCGTCGAGGGTGTCGCGACGATCGTCGCGCAACCGCACGACGAGATCGAACCGGCGCTGTCCCACCCAGATCTGTGACTTCTCTTCGCCGACGAGGCCGACACTGATCGCGCGAACCACATCTCCCGGCGCCAGCCCAACTCGTGACGTGGCCTCGCGATTCACAGCGATTTGCAATTGCGGCAGGCCAGTGAGCTGTTCTGTGCGCAGATCGGCGATACCGCGCACATCGCGAATCAGGCCCTCCGCCTGGCCGGCAAGGCGAGAGAGCTCGTCGAGGTCCGGCCCAAATATCCGCACGGACAAATCCGCCGGCGTGCCTCCGAGCCCTTCGTCCATGCGCATGCCGAGCGGCGTCGTGAACAACACCGTGATGCCGGGCATCCCATTGAGCTGCCGGCGCATGTCCGCCTCGATCTCGTCGAGCTCACGAACGCGATTGGCCTTGAGCACCACGAGCACGTCCGACACTGTGTGTGGCATCGGATCTTCGGTACGCTCCGCTCGTCCGGTGCGCCGCACGACGTCCTCGACCTCTGGTATCTCGCGCAGAACATCTTCGACCCGGTGATTCAGCCGATCGACTTCGTCGAGCGCCGCTTCGGCCGGAAGGATCGTCTGCAACAGGAAGGCGCCTTCGTCCAGCTGGGGCATGAAGTCACTGCCGATGCGCAGACCGACGCCGACAATCGGGAGGGAGATCAGCAACGTCGTTATGGCTACGAGTACCGGATGGCGCAGGCATCGGTCGAGAATCGGTGCGTACCACCGTTTCACCGTTCGCAGGATCGCCACGTCGTCGGCCGTTCCTGCGCGAGACGGTCGCAGGACGGCTGCCGCTGCCACGGGCACGAGCGTCAGAGCCAGGATCAGTGCCGCGGCCATCGCCGCGATCACCGCCGCGGCGAGCGGCTGATACATGCGGCCTTCGATGCCGGCGATACCAAACAGCGGCAGGAACACCACGATCACGATGAGCGTCGCGAATGCGATTGGCTTCGCAACCTCGATCGCGGCATCGAGTGCGCGTTCCCGTCGCTCGCGACGAGTCTCAGCGCCGCTCAGTCGATGAAGGATGTTCTCCACCATGATGATCGCGGCGTCGACCAGGAGGCCGACGGCAATCGCCAGCCCCCCGAGCGTCATGGTGTTGAGACCGACGCCCAGCGGCTTCAGGAGCAGTCCAGCCAGAGCGATCGAGAGCGGAATCGTGAGCGTGACGAGCAGAGCCGCGCGAACGTTGCCGAGCAGAAGGAGGATCACGAGCACGACGAACACGCCGCCCAGCATGACGGCGCGGCCCACGCCGCCGAGAGCGGAAGACACCAGCTGCGACTGGTCGTACACGATACGGAGCTGCACGCCTTTTGGCAGCGTCCTCCTGATGTCTTCGATGGCTCGGCGGATTCCATCCGCGACGCTGACGGTGTCTGCGCCAAACTGCTTGACGATGCGTGCGCTGACGACCTCGCCCTTCAGGCGATGCGCGAGGCCTCGTCTGACCGCCGCGGCCTCGCGCACGTCGGCGACATCGCCAAGCAGGACAGGGACGTCGCCCTTCGTGACGACCACCGTTCGGCGAAGGTCGTCCACCGTCTGTGCTCTGCCGAGCGCGCGCACGGTCCATTCGATCGAGCCCTGCGAGACGACTCCCCCGGAAGCGTTGAGATTCGACTCTTCCACCGCGTGCATCACATCGTCGAGGCTGACGAGACGCGCCGACATCCGCTCTGGATCGAGCTGTACCTGGAACTGTCTGAGGTAGCCGCCGAGACGTTCGACCGTCGCGACGCCGGGCACCGCGAGCAGGCGATTGTTGACTTCGAATTCTGCGAGGTCGCGGAGCGTCATCAGGTCGGCTGCTCCAGGGTCGGCTTCGAGCGTGAACTCGAAGATTTCATTGAGCCGGCCGGTGAGGCTCGAGATCAGCGGCGGATCGGTTCCCGCCGGCAGCTGACCAGCGACCTGCGCCACTCGCTCCGCGACGAACTGGCGTGAGCGGTAGTAGTCAGCGCCGGGATCGAACTCGATCGTCACCTGCGCCACGCCAAGCTGCGAGTTGGAGCGCACGCGGCGCACGTCTGGCAGCCCCGCGAGTGCGACTTCGATCGGTATGGCAATCGCGGTCTCGAGCTCCTCGGCGCCCATGGCCGGGTTCTGCGTGATGACGTTGAATACTGGCGCGGAGAGATCGGGAAAGACATCCCGCCGCAGGTCCTGCATCCAGATCGCGCCGATCGTGGTTCCCGCCGCGATGAGCAGCGCGGTCAGGAGCGGCGCGTGAAACGACTCGCGAATCAGCCGGCTAGTCATCGCGCTCCTCAGTGCTCGTCGTGATCGGCTTCGCCCTTTTCCGCCTGTGCTTTCAGGAGAAAAGCGCCGTCGACGACGATCGTTTCGTTGGCAGTGAGTCCCGAGAGGACTTCAACCTCGCCGCCAAGATCGCGGCCGCGCCCGATGCGGCGGATCTCGAAGTGATTCGCATCCTTCGGCAGGAACACGCACCACTCGTTTCGGACACGCTGAACAGCGGAGACCGGGACGGTCAGGATTGCCGCGCCCATATCGCCGACAGGGAGTGTTGCGGAGGCTGACATACCGGGCCGCAAGACGTTCTGCCTGTTCCTCACGTCGATGAGGACGGGAACCGTGCGCGACTCGCGCTCGACCTGTTGACCGACGACGGTCACGGTGCCCTCGAAGTCCTGACCGGGCAGCGCCGGAAACGCGAGCCGTGCAGAGATTCCCTGCTTGACGCGAACCGCGTCGCGCTCGAACGCATGCACGGTCAGCCACAGCGTCGAGAGGTCGCCGATGCGAAATGCTGGAGTGGCCGGGTCGAGCATCTGTCCGACAACGGCGGTCCGCGCGATCACCGCGCCGGCAACTGGCGCTCGCAGATCGAACAGCGACGCCCGTGCTTCGTCGCCGTCGTCAGTAGGTGGCTCGATGCCGAACGCAGAAATCGCTGCCCGCGATGCGCGAAGGGCGGCGCGGGCCTCACCAACCGCGGACTCAGCTTCCTGTACTTCTCGCAGCGGCGCGATCCTCTCTGCGGCCAGGTTCCGCTTGCGCTCGAGCGCGGCTTCGGCCAACGTGAGTCGAGCGCTCGCGGACAGGTACTCAGCTCGCTCGCGCCCCAAGTCAGGGCTCGTGAGCTCCGCGAGCGCCTGGCCGGATCGAACGGTGTCGCCGGCGTTGACGAGCAGCCGTGTGACTCGCGCCGCCACCGGGGGGCCGACCTCGGCATACGACCGTTGATCGACCTCGAGTGCTCCGAGCAGCACGACGAGATCGCCACCGGTTCGTGACTCGACCGGGCGTGTCGTGACCCGCAGGTCGCGCAGCATGCCTGCATCGACTGCGACGGTGTTCGGTGCATCTTCGTGCGGGACCTCCGCCGCGCCCGACGCGGCCGGAGCCTGCGTCGCGGTCCCGTCGGCTCGTCGCCCGCACCCAACCAGCGCGGCGCACGCGGCGCATATCACAATTGTTTTGAATGTCATCGCAGCATCGCGGCGCTAGCGTCCAGATCGATCCGGGCCAACGCTGCCTCCAGGAGAGCGTCCAGATACTGAAAGCGGGTGTCGAGCGTCTCGCGGCGAATGAGTAGTAGGTCGGGCAAACCGAGCTGTCCCACTTCGAAGCTTCTGGTGGTCAGCTGTTCGTTTTCGTCAAGGCCGGTGATCGCGTCGGCTTCGAGAATCCGCAGGGCAGCGAGCCTGCGGTTGTAGGCGTCGAACGCCGCGCGAACCTCCGCGTTGATCCGCGTTCGCGCCACCTCGAACTCGGCTCGCAGCCTCGCGGCCCTCGCGGAACCGGCGGCTTGCTGCTCCTGTCCTTTCGAAAAGAAAGGCAGAGCGATGGTCATTCCTCCAAGGACGATTTGATCGCCCTCTTCGCGCGAGTAACTGACGCCCAAGCCGTACTGCGGTTTCGCGGAGCTCTGGCCCAGTCGCAGTTCGGCGTCGGCTTCTTGAATCGCCGCTGTGAGTGCCTTGAGCTCCGGCCGTTGAGCAGCCGCTTCAAGTGAGACGGCCAGGTCTGCTGGCGCCGGCGCTGCGAGGGTGTCCTCGACAGTCGCGTCTTCGACGCGCAGCAATTGCCGGAGCTCGCCAAGGGCTAACGCCCTTCCGGCCTCCGCACCTTCGCGATCGGCTCTCACGCGCGCGAGCGAAGCACGCGCGATGTTGACGTCGAGGATGGCGATGTCACCGGCTCTGTAGCGGCGATCGGCCGCGGCGAAGACGTTGGTCGCAAGCTCGAAGACCGCATTCAGAAGCCTGATGCGGTCGCTCGCGTGTACAGCACGGTAGTACGACGTCGCCGCCTGCCGCAATGCCGTTCGTGTGACCTCGTCGATGGTGGCGGTGCCCTGGGCCATCGCTGCGTTGGCGCCTTCGACGCGCGCTGATCGTCGAGCGCCTGGCTCGAACACTTGCGTCAGCCCGAACTGATAGTCGGTGAACCGATCGGTCGAGCCGCTGCGGTTGCCGACCCACGCGTCCAGCTCCGGGTTGCTCTGAAAGCGGAGCGATGCGCCTATCACTCGCGCGCGCGTCTCCTCGAGCGCGAGCCGGGCGCTTACGATCTGAGGCGCCTGCTCGCGTGCGCGAACCAAGACGTCCGACAGAGTCATGGCTCTGCCCTGGGCGGCGGCGACGTCTGCGAACACGCAAACGATCGCGCACACCGCGATGGTTGTACCCATGCGCATGCGGATTCCTTTGCCGACACCTGTCGGCCCTGCCTAAAACGAGGTCGAAGAGAAGGAACTACGCGAGGCGGGGTTTGGGAACGTGGAGGATGTCGCGGGGTTGCGCGTCCAGAAGGTGAAGCTCGTCGATCTGGAACTCGGCCATCGTGACTTCGAGTGAATCCCCGGACTGCACGATCACCGTCTCAGCGGCCCGGGCGCAGCACACGCATCTGACGCAGGTCGGCGGGCACGCGCCGTCTTCCTGCCCGGGTTGCTCGAATGCCGTGCACGGCTCGGGAACGATCAGCGCCGAGACGCCTGACGCGCTGAACGTCAGCAGGCCTACGATGACCGCGAGGATCAACCGCACTACCTCCCGAGTCTAGCATCAGCTTGTGCGATCGGGGGGGGTTCCGATGGGGTTATGCTCTTAGGACAGCTCTCTTGAAAGCGATGAACCTCATGACACGTCGACAACTGCTTGGTGCGCTCGCGCTGTTCGCTGCAACCGGGATGCGTCCTTCTGCACAGAAGGGTCCCGCGATTCAGGTCTACAAAGATCCGACGTGCGGCTGTTGCTCGCAGTGGGTCGACCACATGCGCAAGGCTGGATTCTCGGCAACCGTCAGCGATGTTCAGGACATGAATACCGTCAAGGACACGTATGGCGTTCCGCGTCAGGCGAGGTCGTGCCACACAGGGGTCGTCGACGGTTACACCATCGAAGGCCACGTTCCGGCAGCCGACGTTCAGCGTCTGCTCAAGGAACGGCCGCGCATCGTCGGCATCGGCGTGCCCGGCATGCCGATCGGATCGCCAGGAATGGAAGTCGCGAACGTCAAGCCGCAGGCCTACGACGTCCTCGCCTTCGATAAAGCCGGGCAGACCACGGTATTCGCTTCACACAGCTGATGTCTCACCAACGGACCTGGCGGTGGCGACTTGCCGCCGGTCTCATCCTGTCGGTCCTCGCGGGGAGCTGTGGGGGATCGTCGCCTTCGTCATCGATGCCACACAATCCCAGCCCGACCGCGCCAACTGGAGTTCCAGCCGATGTCGTCGACATGAACGGAACGTGGGTGGGCACGCTGGAGTCTCCAGACCGTGGCGTTCAGCAGGTCTCGCTCACGGTCGTGCAGTTCGCCAATTGTGTTGACGGCACGTGGCGAAGCAGTTCCTCCGATGCCCGAGGGGCGCTCAGCGGCTTCGCGGGTAAGGATTCCTACACCGGGCTCCTATCGTTCGAACTCGGCTCCTGCCTGGGTGTGGTTGAAGTCACTGGCAATGTCGGGGCCGATTCGTTGCGTTTGACCGGCGGTCAAGTGGCGAAGTCCTCGGGCTCGGGTGCGTGTGCCGCTCCGCTTCCTGAGTCGGTCGTGCTCGCTCTTCGTCGTCAGTGAGTTCCGTGCTGGTGGCTGCCGCCACCGTGCTGCCCCATCGTCATGTCCCACATGCGCCGTGTGTGGTCGGCGCGTGACACTCTGAAGAACACCTGAAACGACACCGGATGATCGTCGTGCGTGTTTCGGAGCAATAGCGGCACGCCATAGAAGGTGACGTCGCCACCAACGCCCATCGCCGCGCCACGGATCGTCGCGATGTCGCGGACGCCGCCGATCGTAAGGGCGTTGACGAGATCGACGAGCTCGCCGGGGTGAGGCACGTGCACGATCTGCGGGAAGAGCAGGATCTCCGTTTCGACTTCCGTGCGCTCGAAGCGGCCGAAGATCGACGATCGCCCGGACTTGTGCGTGGCCTCGATCAGGAATGAATGCAGACGGCTGTACTGCCGCTCGTTTTCTCCAAGCGCCGCCGTGATCGCGGTGAAGCCGTTTGCTCGATGGTGCGACCACGATGCCGAGACGCTCATCCGGTGTTGATCGCCGGGTTCCAGTTCTTCAGGCTCTTCGAGAAACCCGTACGAGGCTTGCATCAGCCATGCGGGTGTCGGCCGGAGCCACACACGGGCCGCCCATGAGTCGGGCGTCCCGAACTCGAGGTCGTAACGATGCTCGTCGGCTTCGCGGCCGTGGAAGACCGAACCTTCCACGGAGACGATGCCGACATCGGCACGGCCAAGGATGACGCTGCTCGCGATGTGCGTCGAGTCGAAGATGTGATGCGCGATTGGCGCGAGCGGATTCTCGGCGCTCGACGCACGGTGCATGAACGCGACTGGCCCAAGCGCCGGCTCGCCGACTGGAGCGCCGACGAACGTGAGACGGCTTCGACTCCCGAGCGGCACGCTCCACGACGCAGACAGCTGCATGAAGAGATCGTGCGGGTGCTGGTGATCGGTGATCTGCAGGCCTTGATAGGCTTCGCCGACCTGAAAGATTTCCGAGTACCCGCGCCCCGGGGCCGTCATCGGTTCGATCGAGATCATCCCGTTGAGCCCGAGGGTTCCCACTCCGAGTGGGTGGGTTGCGGCGGCCATCAGCCAGTTCTGCGCGCGGAAATCCGTTTCGCCGCGATGACCGCCCTGGTTGTTGAAGGTCCCGAACAACACGCCATCCCACGCGAACGTCCACGCGTCGGACGCAGGCGTGCCCTGTGTATGCGCCTCATGTTGCTGGGGGCCTCCTTCCATCTTCGCGACCGTGGCAAACAGAAGGAGGAAGAGGAGAGCGCTACTTCTTGTCAGTTGTCTGTTCGATGAGCGCAAGGACCTCTTTTAACACAGCGAGGCCGCCGTCCGACTCGTACCAGAGACCGCGCTGGGCGAATCGCTTCGCGTTCTCGGGGTTGGTCGACATCGAGAGAAACATCTGCTGCAGCTCCGCGGGACGTTCGACCCACGCACCGACGTCGCGACCGTCGCGCCACATCACGACCGTCGGCGTCACCGTGCGGCCGTCTGACGTCGGATGCGCACGCATCAGCGGTTCACCGGCCACGCGATCGACGAGGCGCAACGGAATGCCCGCGGACTGCGCCAGTCGAGCAATGTGGGGAATCGAGTATGCGGAGTCCGGGCACCAGTCTTCCGCGACCACGAGCAGCTGCAGGCCTCGACTCGCTTTCGCCGCCCGCTCGACGAAGTCCGGCGGCACAGCCACGGCCGACTCCGTCTTCATCCATAACTCTCGTTGCGCAGAAACACTGGCGAGGAACTGCGGCCAGGTCTTGCCGCTCTCGAACAGGCGCCCGACATTCGCCGGCCCGTTGCCGGGAGCCTGATGCAGCAAGGCGATGAGAAGCAGCGGCCAGAGTCCGTTCATGTCGCACTGTGATGATAGAGGACTTGCGCGCCGCGGAAATTCCACCACTGCACGAAGCCTCGTCCGCTCGACATGCTGTTCAGGGAGATCCCAGGGATATGGCGCTGAGAGAGCCGGTCTACTCAGTGCTCCGGGGATGTGCCCGCGCTCCGTGTGTCTGAGCCGGCAACCGGTCCGAGGCTCCTACGTCGCTCGCTTCTTCGCGGGCACCGGGACACCCGAGATCTTGACGTTGACGGAGAAGAGCGTGCTGGCAGTCGTGAAATACAGCGTCTTCCAATCGTCGCCGCCGAACGCGACATTTGTTGTCGCAGCCTGGCCATGGACGATGCGCCCGAGTTTCTTGCCTTTCGGGTCGATGATGTAGAGGCCGCCGCTGCCACCGCAATAGACATTGCCTGCGGTGTCTACCTTCATGCCGTCCGGCACACCGGGCTCCGTGCCGTTCAGATCGACGAAGACCCGGCTGGTCTCCTTGCCGATCGTGCCGTTCGCCTGCAGGTCGTAGGCGCGCACGTGGCGTCGTCGCTGATCGGCTCGCTCGTCGCGATGACGCGATCGAGCTCTGGAGCGAGTGACTCGATCTTTCTCGCGGACTGAGCCAGGAGCCCGCCGACGTTGGCCACCGCCAGGCCGCCGGCCGCGCCGGCCATTCTCAACACGTCCCGACGTGAAAGGAAGTTGAGGTCGCGCATGGCGCGACAGGATACTGCATGCTGGCAACGATCGAGCACACCGGAGGGGGAGTGCCTGCGCGACCTCACATCAGGACAGTGATGGCGAACGAGTCACACCGCACCAGCGATGATGGCGAAGTGACCAACTCTGGAGGCATCGCCATGCTGGCACGCGGCTTGAGTAAGGCCCACCACTTAGTCGGAGGGTGACAGGGCGGATGAGCTGCGGGTCTCCGATCACGACGATCGCTCGGTGCGCCTTGCTGTTCGTCCTTGGGATGGTGGCCTTCCCGTGGTCCGCCTTCTCGCAGACACCCGTCTGCCACTCGATTCGAGGCGGTGAAAACGCTTCGCAACTGGCCCGGCGCGTCACCGGCAACAGCCGGAACACGTATCAGCCGTGGTTTCAGATCATGGACGCCTCGTCCAGATTCATTCCCAAGTCGCAATACGATCGCATCCGTCCCGGCTGGCGCGCGTGCATCGTCAAAGAGACGGTTCAGAGCGTGAGCGTCCAGTCCGTTACTCGACCTGAAAACCGCGAGGCTCCCGTCGTCGCGGGCGGAAGTCCGCGGCCTGTGGTGGCCGGCGTCATTCGCCCGGTGGCAAACAGTGTTGACCTCACGCTGGTATGGCTGGGCACCGCACTGGCCTTGCCACTCTTCGTCTGGAAGGTCGCGGACGACTACATGGCTCGCCGGAAGGCCGTGTCGATCGTCATGCGGCACTACGCGCACAGGTTCGTTCGCGAGTTCGAACGGCCGTTGATCCATCAGCCGGCGGAGCTTCCGCTGCGAGCGCGCTTGCGTCTGAGCCCGGTGCGAGGACGCGTGGACATTCTGCTCGCGCCGGGTGAAGGACGCCGCTATCCGAATCTCTCGGACCACAGGAAGAACCTGGAGTACGACGTCGTTCGCATCGTCAGATTGCTCGGTGATGACTCGTTCGTGAGCGATCCCGTCTACACGCACGCGGAATGGGTCGTCGTGCCGTTTCGATTCAACGTTGGTCAGAAGCACACAGGTGTGTCATGAACATCCTCCTCCTGAGCGCTGGCGGCGGCGGCGGAAACATCCTGCGATCGCTGAAGGCGTCGTTCAAGCGTGACCTCGTGGTGACACAACAGACGGACTCGAGGTACGCCGAGCGACTGCGGCGCGCGGTCACTACCCGGTTTCTGGACACCAACGAGTTCGCGTTGTCGGACGTGCCGAAGGACGAGCGCTTCATCATCGGGACGCAGACGACCGGCCGTCTTGGCGCGAGGCACGACCCGGACGTGGCTCGACACGCGCTGAACGAATCACGCAGCGAAGTCGAAGCGCTGTTCAGTCGGCATTCGATCGTCATCCTCGTCGGCACGGGGGGAAAAGGCACCGGCGCAGGCACGATGTTTCCGCTGGCGCAGATCGCACGTGAGCAGAAGAAACTGGTCATTCCGATCTTCGTGCGGCCGTCATTCGAGCGCCACGAAGTGGACAAGCGCCACTACGACCATGCGGTACGCGTGATCGAGCAGTTCGATTCGGCCGGGATCCGCTTGATCGAGATCCTGAACGATCGCGGCTACGTGGAAAGCGACCCGCAGTCGCAGCCGATCGTGTGGGAGCGGATGAACCTGCCGATCGCCAGAGGCTTGCGTGGTCTGATCTACGTGCTGTGGGATCTCTCCCAGGTCGATCCGTCGGACCTCTCGGTGCTGTTTGCTGGAAACGGCCGACTGCGAATCGGCTTCGCCGAGATCGATCCTCCGGCTGGCAATGAACCGAGCGACGAACTTGTAGACGACGCGGCTCGGCGTTGTTGCGACAACCCGTTCTACGCATTCCGCAAGCCGCCGGGCACCTCCTTGATCTGCATTCAGGGAGATTGGTCGAATGTCGTCGATGCAAAGATTAAGGGGCGCCTTGCCACGGCAATGGGCGTCGATTCCAGGAGTCCTTACAGTCCTCTCTACGCTCGCGCAGTCGGAGCACCGAAGCCATGGGGCGTGACGACGCTGTTTGCGGAGTATACGGGGCCGCATCCGCCGCTCGAAGTCGATTGGGCACTCGAAAGAGCCGTGCGAACGGCAACGAGCAGTTCTCAGCGCCGCGAGAGCGAACCTGCCGCGTCCGATGAGCCCGCACCGATGGTCGCCGAGTCCTCAGAACCGACAGAACAAGAGGAAGAGCGTCAGGTCGCCGAGCCGGTGCGCGCACCCGGCTTCGCAACGTTCTGGGAGTTTGCTGTCGCCGTCAATCGTTCCGATCCCGCAGCGCTCGCGTTGGCGGGCAACGGCGCGACCTCAACGATCCCGATTGACGGCGCAGAGGTGAAGAAACTCATGTCCGTCATGTGGTTTCGCACCGTGCTTCCCCGGCTCTCCGGCGATTGGCGCGACAGGTTGCTGAACGCGTTGGTCGAATACGTGCCCGTGCCGGACCATCAGGTGAAGCTCGGACGGCACACGATCCATCTGCGGGAACTCACCTACACGGAGCTGCAGGAGATCGACTCGAAGACATTGGTGCCGGATGCCGTTCGACCCGATCTCGATCTGCTGATCACCGTGGGCCGATTCTGGGGAGCGGATGCGGTGAAACGGTTCCGCTTCGTCGAGGCGCTGGAGGCGCCAAGGGCGTCGTCGAAGGTGGAAAGCCTGCTCGACAGGTTTCTCAACTAAATCGCCGCCCAACACGCGTAGCGGACAGTTCGCGCCATGACGGATCCTCCCAGCGTTGCGACGTTAACGTAAGTGTTACGTCGTCGTAAAGGCAGGAGCCGTTGTCGTCGTAGACTGCTGAAATGCGCCGCGTAGTACGACTGTGCCTGACCTTTCTGTCAATCGTGACGAGCGCCGCGTCGGCCCAGGAGCCGCAGACACGCGAAGAAGCCGACCGGCAGCGCCGCGAGCAACAGGCGAAAGAAGCGACGGCGTACAAACCGAACGGCCTCGAGAAGGCGCTCGACTTCGCCGAAGACAGGGCCATCTTCATCCTCGACCGCGAAGGGTTTCATCCAAAGTTCGGTTCGTTGACCACCGGTAGCGGGTTCGCCTACGGCGTCGGCTTTCGCGATCGCGATCTTTTTTCCAATCGCGGCGCCCTCGAAATCTGGGCCGCCGGGAGCATCAAGCGGTACTGGGCCACCGAGGCGCGCATGACGTTTCCGCGGCTGGCCAACAACCATCTGCATCTCGAAGCCTGGGGGAGCCGTCGTGATTACCCGCAGGAGAACTTCTTCGGTCTCGGCCCCGATTCGAATCGCGACGATCGATCCGACTACGCGATTCGTACGGACCACTTCGGTGGCCGCGCCGGTGTCCGGCCCTTTCCGCATCTGCTCGTTGGCGGCACGGCGGAGTATCTCAAGCCGCGACTGGGTGCGGGGCAGAACGATCTCTATCCGGACGTTCCTGTGATCTTCCCGCCGTCCCAGGTGCCCGGGATCGACTCCCGCTCCGACTTCATGCGGTCTGCGGCGTTCGTCGAGGTCGACTATCGTGAGCCGATCTACGCGAAGAAAGGCGGTTGGTATCGCTTCGATTTCTCGCATTACGAGGATCGCACGACGGACCAGTTCACCTTTAATCGATTCGATGCCGACGTCCGCCAGTTCTTCGGCTTTCTGGCCGGCCGTCGCGTGATCGCGCTGCGGCTTGCCGCGTCGACGTCAGATACCGAGGACGGTCAGACGATGCCGTTCTTCTTCATGCCGACGCTCGGCGGCAACGACACGTTACGCGGCTTCCGGGAGTATCGCTTCCGCGCGCCGCACGCGGTTCTCGCGCAGGCCGAATATCGCTGGGAGATTTGGAGCGGCTTCGATGGCGCGCTCTTCTATGACGCCGGCAAGGTCGCCGATACACGCAGCGATCTGAACTTCAAGGATCTCGAGTCGGACTACGGCGTCGGATTCCGTTTCAACACGAACAACGGCGTGATGTTCCGCGTGGATGCGGCGTTCGGGAGCAACGATGGCAACCACCTCTATATCGTGGTCGGCGGTGTTTTCTAGAGCCGCCACGGCCGGCGTTCTCGCGCTGTGCGCACTCGGTACTGCCGCAGTCGGCGTCGCCACGCTTCTTTCCGGATGATCCGCTCTGGACGGACAACGATCGCGTTGCCGATGCCTCGAACGTGATGCCGATCGAGGACTCCAACGCGTACGACTTCGTGGTCAACACGATCGGCAATCCTGGTGAGCGGCGAGATGTTCGTGCACTGAACGTCAACACGGTTGATGAAGTGCCCGACTCGAGTTGGTTCACCAATCGCATTGGCCGCACGCCGATGAGCGTGGAGGCGATCAAGCGAGGTCCCGATCGCGCGGAGCGCCTCAACATCTCCGGCTGGAAGGTGTCGGGCGGAAAGAGCGCCGGTGTGCAGCCCGGCTTCCGTATGACTGACGCCGAAGGGCAGATCTATCAGATCGAGGTGGACCCGCCGTCGAATCCGGAGATCGCGAGCGGCGCCGAGATGATCGGCACGGCGTTCTACCACGCGATCGGCTACAACGTCGTGGACGTCTACCTCGCAGAATTCGATCGCGACGCGCTCGTGATCGCCGACGGCGCCACGATTCGCGATCCGCTCAACGGCCGGCGCCGGCAGATGAAGAAGTTCGACCTCGACAATGTCTTCAATCGCGCTGCGCGCCTGAAGAACGGGCACTACCGCGTCCTCGTCAGTCGTTTCGCGTCGGGCACGCCTCTCGGCAACTTCCGCTACTACAGCAGGCGTCCCGACGATCCGAACGATCTCGTTCTGCACGAGCATCGCCGCGAGCTGCGCGGCGCTCGCATCTTCGGCGCGTGGTTGAATCACGACGACTCCCGCGGCATCAACAGCCTCGACATGCTCGAGCGCACGGACGGCCGCGCCTGGGTCAAGCACTACATGTTCGACTTCGGCTCGATTCTCGGCAGCGGGACGATCTTCGCGCAACGCCACCGGTCGGGAAACGAGTACATCTACGAGCAGAGGCCGGGATGGCTCACGATGGCGACGCTCGGTCTGTACGTGCGGCCGTGGATCACGATCGACTACCCGGACGTGCCGAAGTCAGTGGGACGCCTCGAAGCCGAGCGCTTCGACCCGGTGAAGTGGAAGCCCGAGTATCCCAACGCCGCCTTCGCGAACATGCGGCCGGACGATACGTTCTGGGCCGCGCGCATCGTGTCGAAGTTCTCCGACGCGGCGATTCGGGCCGTCGTCGAGAAAGCCGAATACACCGATTCGGCGGCCACCGACTACCTGACGAAGACGATCGTCGCTCGTCGCGACAAAGTGGTGGCGACTTGGCTCAACCAGGTGTGTCCCGTTGTAGACGTCACGCTGTCCGCCGACGGAACGCTCGCGTTCACGAATGCGGCCGTCGATGCCAAAGCTGCCACGGCACCGGAGCGATACGAGCTGAACTGGTTTCGATTCGACAACGCCACCGATCAACGTACGACCGCGGGTGACGTGATGCGCGTTTCGACCGGCTCCGCTCGTATGCCCAATGGGCTGGCCGGCGATTTCATCGGCGTGAGCGTCACGGCCGTGCACGCCCAGCAGCCGGGATGGACGAATCCGTCGACGTTCTTCTTCCGGCGTGCAGCGTCTGGCTGGACGCTGGTCGGTGTTGAGCGCGGAGCTGTTACCGCACCTGTCCTTCGGGGTTGATGCCGAGATCGGAAGCCATGCGCACCAGGTCGGCGATCGAATCGGCTTCCATCTTCTCCAGAACCTGGCGGCGATGAATCTTGGTCGTGCGTTCGGAGATGCCCAGGTCGAACCCGACCTGCTTGTTCAACTGACCGCTGATCAGATGTGCGAACACTTCGCGCTCGCGAGGCGGGGTTCATTTACTCGCTGGCCCATCGGTTCTGAATGCCGTGGCGCGTCGTGGTGTGGGACGTGCGTCACGACATACCGCGGCCCGGGCCCGTAACGTGGCTCGATCGCCTGAAACGGCCGGCCACGGGCAATACAGGGCGAAGTATCACGCGGAGCCGGGCGTCAGAGTTGCACGAGGAAAGGCCATGCCCTCGAGAACCGTTCTCTTTTTGCTTTGCATCGTCGCGGCATCGTGCAGCGCGCCGACGACGGACACGCAGCCGGCGCAAGCGACGGCGCCAGCCGCGGCCGATCCTTTGCCCTCCTGGAACGACGGTGCGGCCAGGAGGGCAATGGTCGATTTCGTTGCCCGGACGACGACAGAGGGCGGGCCCGATTTTGTCGCGCCCGCCGAACGGATCGCGGTCTTCGACAACGACGGCACGCTCTGGTCGGAGCAGCGATGTACTTCCAGCTCGCGTTCGCGTTGGATCGCATCAAGGCGCTGGCCCCACAGCATCCAGAGTGGAAGAACACTCAGCCCTTCAAGGGCGTCATCGAGGGTGACATGAAGGCCGTGCTCGCAGGCGGCGAGAAGGCGTTGATGCAGATTCTGACGGTCAGCCACGTGGGCAATACGACCGAGGAGTTCGAAGCAATCGTCACGGCTTGGATCGCGTCGGCACGGCATCCCATTACGAAGCGCCTCTACACCGAGATGGTCTATCAGCCGATGCTCGAGGTCCTGACCTACCTGCGCGCCAACGGCTACAAGACCTTCATCGTGTCGGGGGGCGGCGTCGAGTTCATGCGCCCCTGGGTCGAGCGCGTGTACGGCATTCCACCCGAGCAGGTTGTCGGCAGCCGCGCCAAGGTGAAGTACGAAGTCAGAGACGGCACCCCCGTGCTGCTGCGACTCCCCGAAATCGATCTCATCGACGACAAGGCGGGGAAGCCCGTGGGCATCCATCAAATGATCGGCCGTCGTCCGACGATTGCATTCGGCAACTCCGACGGCGACTTCGAGATGCTCGAGTGGACGACAAGCGCGAAGGGGCCGCGCCTTGGCGTGATCGTCCATCACACCGACGCCGATCGCGAGTGGGCCTACGACCGCGATTCACACATAGGGCAGCTGGTGCGCGGTCTGGACGGGGGCCCGAAGCGTGGTTGGTTGCTCGTCGACATGAAGAGCGACTGGAAAGTGATCTACCCGCTCCAGAAGTGAACGGGACGTGCAGGTCGCCTGAACCCGGACCAACTGAACAGGGCTTTTTGCCATTGAACCCATTGAACCCATTGAACCCATTGAACCCATTGAACCCATGAACCCATTGAACCTCGTGAATCCACCGTCATTCCAGCTACAATCCGCACAAAAGAACCCTTCACGCGGAGACGTTGTGCGCACATCCATCGTGTGGCGTTTGTTCCTGTTGCTTGTCCTATCAACCCCAATCGCCTTGACCGCGCAGACCGCGCAGGCGCCCGCGCCGGTCCCCGCCGCTCAGGCACCGGTGACTCCACTCGCGCCCGATGCGATGTTCACCGTGTCGGTCGCAATGGCGGTTGTCGAAGCGGCGCCGATTCACATCGCAGACCAAGGCCCGTCCGGTGCCGGGTTTCGCGTGATCGACGGCGGTGTCCGCAACGTGGCGCTCAAAGGTGCTCATGCCGCCGGCAACGCCACCACGCAGATGCTGCGCGTACTCGGAGACAACCCGAACGTGCGGCTCCTCTTCACGCTCGTCAACGGCAACTACCGAATCGTTGCCAAGCGCTCGGCCGGCATCAAGAGCCTCGCCGATCTCAAGGGCAAGCGCGTCGTCGTGCCGGCCAACACCTCCGCCAACTACTACCTGGTGGCCATGCTGCGCACTGCGGGATTACAGGAGTCGGACGTGACGCTGGTGACGGCGCCGAACACGGCGATGGCGGCTGCGCTGGTGAAGGGCGACGCGGATGCGATCTCGATGTGGGAGCCGGAGTCGGAGAACGCCGCCCGTGCACTCGGCAGCGACGCCATCATCTTCCAGGACAACAAGGTCTATCGCGAGCTGTACAGCGTGTATTCGACGACGGACGTCATCAACGATCCGCGCCGGCGCAAGGAGCTCATCGAGTTCGTGCGCGCCACGCTCGTTGCGGCCGCGGATCTCCAGAAGGATCCGAAGCGCTACTTCCCGCTGATCAGCGAGAAGACGAAGCACCCGCAGGACCAGATCGCCCGCAGCTGGGAGCACCACGGCTTCCCGCTGGGCGTCGCGCCGGACCTGTTGAACCTCATCACCGAAGAAGAGAAGTGGGTGGCGGCGAAGCAGAATCGCACGCCGCGGAGCCGCGCTGAGCTGGCGGGCTTCATCGACACGACGATTCTCAAGGAGGCTCAGGCACTCAAGTAGCACCACGGGCAGTTGACGACGCGCGCTGGCTTTCTAGAGGAAGGGCCGCTATACAGACTCAATGGGCAAATCAGGCGGTAAGCGATCCAGGTCCGCGCCGGTTACGTCACCTGTCCACCGATGGCGGATGTGGATCGTTGTCGTGCTGATTGCCGGAGTGGCGTTGTATGCCGTGAGCGCTGCGCGTCGGCAGCCGACGTCGGCGCCGGTGGCGAGCGCACCGATGCAGGCCTCGACTTTCAGTCAGACCGTTCCGAACACGGCGACTCGTTCCGAAGCCGCTCCTGAAGGCATGGTGTGGATTCCAGGCGGCGAGTTCTCGATGGGTGCGGCCGATCCGATGGGCATCGACCACAACGACGTCGGGATGCAGGCGACGACAGACTCGCGTCCGATCCATCGCGTGTACGTGGACGGCTTCTGGATGGACAAGACCGAAGTCACCAACGAGCAGTTCGCGGCGTTCGTGAAAGCGACTGGATACGTCACCGTTGCTGAGCGCACGCCGCGCGCCGAGGATTTCCCGGGTGCACCGCCCGAGAACCTTGTTGCCGGCTCAGTGGTATTTACACCACCGGATCACGCCGTCGCGCTGAACAATCATCTTCAATGGTGGTCCTACCTGAAGCGCGCAAACTGGCGTCATCCGTCAGGTCCCGACAGTTCCATCGAGGGCAAAAGCTCGCTGCCGGTCGTGCACGTTGCGTATCAGGACGCGCAAGCGTACGCCACCTGGGCAGGGAAGCGTCTGCCAACCGAAGCCGAGTGGGAATTCGCCGCACGCGGCGGTTTGTCGGGACAGCTCTATCCCTGGGGCGATGAATTCCATGCGGATGGACACTGGATGGGGAACACTCATCAGGGTCACTTCCCGGATCACGACACCGGCGAGGACTCGTTTGTCGGTGTCGGACCGGTCGCGCAGTTTCCGCCGAATCGCTACGGGCTCTACGACGTGGCAGGGAACGTGTGGGAATGGGTGAGCGACTGGTATCGTCCTGACTACTATCAGCAACTGTCGGCAAGCGGCGCGATCGCCCGCAACCCGCCGGGTCCCGATACGTCATTCGATCCGAGCGAACCCGGCGTCAAGAAACGCGTACACCGTGGAGGGTCGTTCCTGTGCACCGACCAGTATTGCTCGCGCTACATGGTCGGCACGCGAGGGAAAGGCGACCCCGATACCGGCACGAACCACTTGGGATTCCGCCTCGTCAGCAACGCCGCGCCCTACTGAATAAGATCTGCTGGCGGCTCTCACCCGAGCCGTGCTCGTCGAACCCACGCCGACGACCGGTAGGAGGCGCGCCGCTTTCCGCACAGCTCAGCGCTGTTCATCCAGAGGGGCAGGGACGTTAAACACCACGATCCCCTCGCCCGAACAGGATGAACGTCATGTGCAGACGACCGTGCTGCGTTGCAATGTTGGTACTGATCCAATGCGTTCTCTGGCGGCCGGCGAGGGCGCAGGACGCGTTGTCTACCGAGTTCTTTCGCGATCACCCCTTCTACGAACCGCTGCTCGCCGAGCCCCGACCGGCCCGCACGATGTTGCTCGTGCCCGGGTGGTCGGAGGAGTTCCCGGACTCGGTCAAAGAGGGCAATCGCTTCGCGTGGCAAATCAGCCTCGGCGACGAGTTGCCGATCCTCACGCTCTCCAATCAGCAGTCCTCCGGCGTGATGGAGAAGGGGCGGTGGGGCCTTGGACTCTGGATCCCGGTGTCGTTTCACGTCATCGAAGACTTCAAGGACGACTCCGCTCCGATCGTCGACACCGACTATCGATTCGGGTTCATGACGAAGTTCCAGTGCGGTTGCTTCGAGAACATGAGACTCGGCTTTCGCTTCGTGCCGTGGGCGCACGAGAGCACGCATCTCGGTGACGAGTACACGATTGAAGCGGTCAAGGATCCGTCCTTCGAGCGCATCAACGTGAGCTACGAGTACTGGGAGTACGGGATCTCGCTCGAGGGCGGCGGCCTCTTCAACGACGAGGACAACTGGACGATCCGGCACGGCGGCCTCAGGCCATGGAACGCCGAAGGCTATTACTCGGACCACTTGCTGGGTAGCGATGTGGCGACGCTGACGCCGTCGATGAAGAACTACGAGCCGAGCTTCGGCGTCGAGTATCGACTGCGCGCGTGGCGTGGACGACAGACGTACGTCTCAGCCGACGTGCGAAATAAGTTGATCTACAACTACCACCAGACGCCGGAGAACCCGGAGGATCGGCAGTGGTCGTGGAACATCCAGGTCGGCCGCGCAGTAGAGATCGGCACCACCGGCACACCGTTGAAGCAGTACTTCGTGCAGTTCTACCACGGTGTCAATCCCTACGGGCAGCTGCGATCGCAGCAGGACTACTGGTCGGTGGGCCTTGGATGGGTATTCGGTTTGTAGAGGGGGACGCGATGCCAGTATCCGATTATCCAGGCCGCACGATGCTCGTGGGCTTCTTCATCCAGAAGCAGGAAGCCGGCACGCTGGCCCAGCGTGAGCAGTTCTCGCAGGAGCTCTTCGACAAATTCGATGCGCACATCGTCGCCGCCTGCAACGCGGCGACGCCACCGGTGGATCCGTCGCCGCGTGTCCGCGCGTCGCTCGCCGTGATGGCCCAGAACGCGCCCGGAGGAAGTAATCCTGCGAAGGCGCGGCGCGCTGTGCAGGCCTATCTGACCTTCCGGGGCTTCTGATCTGGCCGCCGACATAGAATCATCGCTCTGGTGATCGGAGGCTCCCCCATGGCGCGTGTCGGTCTCGTGCGGCTCCTGAAACTCGCGGTGTCTTCAGCTCTCGTCTGCGCTGGCACCGCCGGCGGCATCCTCCTCGCACAGGCACCAGAGCGCGCGAAGGCAGTCAGGTTCGCGCAGATCAATCCCGAGGACATGAAAGAGTGGCTCGGGTATCTCGCGTCGGACGATCTCCAGGGGCGGCAGACATTCACCGAAGGCTATGGCCTCGCCGCGTCCTACGTCGCCGGGCTCTTGAAACAGTGGGGCGTGAAGCCCCTCGGCGACAACGGCACGTACTTCGAGAGCGTTCGCATCAGAGGCTACAAGGCCACGCGCAACTCGACGCTGACCATCACGTCGAACGGGACGTCGAAAACGTTCAAGCATGGCGATCACGTGACGTTTCCAAACGGACCTGGCGGCAAGCAGACGCTGACCTTCTCTAGCGCCGAGTTCATCGGCTACGGACAAGCCGCCGATCTCCAGAACCGCGACGTGAAGGGGAAGCTCGTGGTGTGGTTGCCGAACCTCGCTCCGGCGCAGACGGGCGGGCGAGCGGGTGGACGCGGTGGTGCCGCAATCGCGATCAACACGAACCGGGCGGCTGCGGCGATCGGGTTCGTTCCGACGCCGGCTCCGACCGATGCCGAGCGCGCACTCACCCAGGCACGGGAGGCGTTGCAGAAAGCGACGGAGGCCGTTCAGCAGGCGCAAGCGCAACTGCAAGGTCGCGGCGCGGGTGCGCGCGGACGCGGACCCGGCGCGTTTCCGACACCCGATTTCACAACCGCCCAGCGTGTGGACGCTGCGGTCATTCCGCAGATTGTCGGCGACGAGGCGTTCTTCGAAGCGCTATTCGCAGGGACGCCGGGTGGATTTGCCGAGCTCAAGGCGAAGGCATCGAAGGGTGAGCCGCTCGCGGCCACCTCTCTGCCAACGGGCATCACGATCGACATCGACAACACCTTCGAGACTGTCTCCGAGCAACGCACGCGAAACGTCGTCGGCCTGGTCGAGGGCACCGAGCCGACGCTCAAGAGCACCTATGTGATATTCGGCGCGCATCTCGATCACATCGGCTACAGCCAGGTCGGTGCCGGCGTGCTGCCGACTGCGACGAGCTGCCGTGCGCGCAGCGAGGCGGCGCAAGCCGTCGTCAAGGCCGCCGGGAAGGTTGTTCAGAATCCGGGGCGCGGACGCGGTACTCCGCCAGTTGCGGCTTCCGCGCCCACGCCCACTCCTTTCGATCAGCGTGACCTCATCAGCAACGGCGCCGACGATGACGGGTCGGGGTCAACGGCGATGCTGGCCATTGCAAAGGCATTTGCGACGGGACCGAAGCCGAAACGATCGGTGGTCTTCGTGTGGCACGCTGCTGAAGAAGGTGGACTACAAGGCTCACGCTACAACGCTGACTTCTCCGTCGTCCCGCTCGACAAGGTGCAGGCCGTGCTGAACATGGACATGGTCGGGCGCGATGACTGCAACAACCTCGAGGGCGATTATACGAACTCGGTCTTTGTCGTCGGGGCCGATCGCATCAGCACCGATTTGCACAACGTGATCGTCAACACGAACGCCGCCACGTCGAAGCCGATGACGCTCGACTTCGAGCTCAACGATCAGCTCGATCCAGAGAGCGTCTACACGCGAAGCGATCACTACAGCTATGCCGTGAAGGGCATTCCAGTCGCGTTCTTCACGACCGGCCTGCACCCGGACTATCACAAGGTGTCGGATACGGTGGACAAGATCGTGTTCCCGAAGATGGCGCGGATCGCGCAACTGGTCTACGAGGCTGGCTTTTCGATTGCAAACAGCGAGCGCACGCTCGAGCGCGACAACAAGGGACCGCGTACGGGCTTCGGCTCGAAGGCGGACGTGATCAAATAGAGGCGGGTAAAACGATAAAGGCGGGTCTGAAGACCCGCCTCTACACGTAGCGGAGGGCCTTCAGGCCCGCCGAACTGACCCTACGACTTCGGAACGATCTTCAAGATGCGTCCCTTGGCGTTGTCCGTCAGCAGATAGATCGCGCCATCCGGCCCCTGACGCACGTCTCGGAAGCGTTCGCGCGACGGCTGCAGATCCTGCAGCAGCCGTTCTTCTCCCGTGATCTGCTCCCCTTTCACCGTCAGGCGAACGAGGTTCGTGCTGCCCAGGCCGCCGACGAACAGGCTGTTTTGCCAAGCGGGGAACAGCTTGCCCGTATAGAAGATCATCCCGCTCGGCGCGATGTTGGGATCCCAGTAGTAGCGCGGCTGCTCCATGCCCTCCTTCTGCTGAATGCCACCGGTGATCGGAGGGCCCTGATACTCGATGCCATACGCGATCGTCGGCCAGCCATAGTCCTTGCCCTTGCGCGATACATTCACTTCATCGCCACCACGCGTGCCGTGCTCGACCTCCCACAACTCGCCCGTTGCCGGATTGAGCGCCGCTGCCTGCACGTTGCGATGACCGTACGACCAGATCTCCGGGCGCACGCCTTCCTTGCCGACAAACGGGTTGTCCTTCGGTATCGAGCCATCCGGATTCAGGCGAACGATCTTGCCGAGCAGTCCGTCCATCCGCTGGGCCTGCATGCGGCCCTCAGTGATCGATCGCTCGCCGAGCGTGATGAAGAGCGTGCCGTCACGATTGAAGACCAGGCGGCCGCCGAAGTGGAGTGGTGATGCGAGCGATGGCGCCTGATGAAAGATGACTTGCACGTTCTCGACCTTCGGTGCCGCGCCATCGACGAACTTCCCGCGAGCGACCGCGGTGTTGTTCATCATGTTGTCCTTCGGCTCGGCGTAGCTCCAGTAGATCAGGCCGTTGGTCGCGAACGCCGGATCGAGCACGACGTCGAGCAGCCCGCCCTGTCCACGACCGTCGACCACCGGCAGCCCCGCCACCGGTTCCGACATCGTCTTGCCATCCGCGCTGACGACGCGCAGGCGGCCCGGCCGCTCGGTGACGAGCATCTTGCCGTCCGGCAGGAACGTCATGCCCCACGGGTTGACGAGCCCTTCGGTCACTGTGACGACGTTGAAGGCGACGCCGAGCTTCTGCTCGGGCGCACGCGTCTGTCCGGCGAATGCGGCTTTCTGATCCGGGGCGTTGGGCGGGCGCTGGTTCAAGCCGTTCTCGGGTCCGCCTCCGGGAGGGCCGCCGCGGCCGGGTGGAGGGCCCGCCGGCGCGGGACCTTGCTGAGCGGTCAGATACAGCGTTGAACCAAGGACTATGGCGACTGCCGCCACAAGCACAGACCGTTTCATCATCGTCTCCGTATGAATGCAGCGCATGAGGCTGCGGAAAATTGCAAATCGTAATCATACGCTGTCGGCGACGACGTTCACAGAATTGCGAAGGCCGATCGAGCCAATATAGAGCGGTTTGAATAGCCGATTTGACGTAATTTCTGAGACAGGACAATATCGAGTCGATGCGACGCTGGATCAGCGCGCTTCTGGCAGGGGCAGTCTTCGCCGCTCTGAGCCAGGGGACGGAGGCTCAGCGTCCGCCGACAATCGCGGCGGCCGCCAATCTGAACTTCGCGCTGACCGATATCGCGAACCAGTTCAAGGCTGACCGCGGCACGGCGGTCGATGTTGTCTTCGGGGCCTCGGGCACACTGACGCGACAGATCCAGGACGGCGCGCCGTTCGAGCTCTTCCTCGCCGCCGACGAGGATTTTCCCAATCAACTCTCCAAGGCTGGTCTGACTCGCGACGCGGGCGTGGTCTACGCGACAGGGCGGTTGGTGATCTTTGCGCCGAACGGATCACCACTCACCGTCGATGAGCGGCTCGACGGCCTGGCTCGTTTGATGAAGAGCGGCAAGGCTGGACGGTTAGCGATCGCGAACCCCGCCGTCGCTCCGTATGGCGAAGCGGCGGAGGCGGTCCTCAAGAAGCGGGGATTGTGGGACGCGATTCGGCCGCAGCTCGTACTCGGCGACACGATCGCGCAGGCAGCGCAATTTGCAACGACAGGAAATGCCGTCGGAGGAATCGTCGCGTACTCGCTGGTGCTTGGTCCCGGGTTCGCCGAGCGCGGCATGTATGCGGTGATCCCGGAAAGCGATCATCCTCCGCTCCGCCAGCGGATGGTGCTGCTCAAGCGGGCAGGGGAGACGGCGACGCAGTTCTACACCTACATTCAGGGCAAGACCGCGAAAGCGATCCTTCGAAAGCACGGGTACGGAGTGCCACAATAGCCGCCCATGGACTGGACGGCGCTGCGCGTCTCGCTCTGGCTCGGCGCCGGCACGATCGCGATTCTTCTTCCGATCGGCGTGTGGTTCGGCCGCCTGCTCGCCGTCCATCAGTTCCGCGGCAAGGTGTTGGTCGAAGCGCTCGTCACGGTCCCGCTCGTCCTGCCGCCCACGGTGCTCGGCTTCTATTTGCTGGTGCTGTTCGGTGCGCGCTCGCCGCTCGGTCAGGCCTTTCAATCGGTGTTCGGTCAGTCACTGCCGTTCTCGTTCGAGGGGCTGCTGGTCGCTTCCGCGATCGCCAACATCCCCTTCGTCGTCCAGCCGATTCAGCGCGGCTTCGAAGCGATTCCATCCGACGTTCGTGACGCGGCGGCGTGTTGCGGTCTCACGCCGTGGCAACGCTTTGCGCGAATCGAAGTCCCGCTCGCGTGGCCGGGGATCCTGACTGCCGCAATCCTCACGTTCGCCCACACGCTGGGCGAGTTCGGCGTTGTCCTCATGGTCGGCGGCAACCTTCCCGGTGAGACGCGCACGCTGAGCGTGGCTATCTACGATCGGATGCAGGCCTTTGACGACCGCAGCGCGGGAATCATGGCGGCAACGCTGCTCGCGATCGCGGTCGTTACGTTGATGCTGACGACGACGCTTTCTCGTCGCGTGGGTCTGCGACGTGGCTGATCGCCGGCTGTCGGTGAGCATGCGCCAGCGGACGCCGATTCCGCTCGATGTCGAATTCACCTGCGATCCTGGCGATGTTCTCGCGATCTTCGGGCCGTCGGGCAGCGGCAAGACGACGATTCTTCGCGGTATCGCGGGACTGTATCGGCCGGAGCAGGTCACGGTGCGCGCGGGCGACGAAACGTGGAGCGACACGTCATCGAAGGCGTTCGCTCCGCCCCATCGTCGCGCGGTCGGCATCGTGTTCCAGGAATACGCGCTCTTTCCGCACTTGACGGCGCTCGGCAACGTGATGACCGCCCTCGGTCATCGTCAGGCCTCCGAGCGGCGGCCGCGAGCCCAGGAGTTGCTCAGGCTCGTGCACTTGTCGGATCACCAGGATCGACGGCCTCACCAGCTTTCGGGCGGTGAACGTCAGCGTGTCGCGCTCGCACGCGCACTCGCACGAGAGCCCGCGGTGCTCCTGCTCGATGAGCCGTTTGCCGCAGTCGATCGCACGGTGAGACGACGGCTGCAGGACGAGATCGACGAGTTGCGGCGAACACTCGATATCCCGCTCGTGCTCGTCACGCATGATTTCGACGACGTCGTGCGGCTGGCTACGCGGCTCCTCATCCTCGAGAAAGGGAAGGCGATCGCCTGTGGAGCGCTGACGGATCTCACCAGCCGCACCGACCTGCCATGGCTTCGCGAAGCCGTTGGCCTCGGGAGTGTGTTCGAGGCGCGCGTCGTGGCTCGGGACCGCCAGCGTGGTCTTCTCGAGCTCGCATTTGAGGGAGGCTCGTTGTTCGCAGCCGATCGTGCGCTCGAGGCAGGTACGACTGTCCGATTACGAATTGCCGCGCGCGACGTGATCCTTGCGACCAGCGAACCGCAAGGCCTGAGCCTGCACAACGCATTGCCTGCCACCGTGTCGGCGATTGCTGCGGACGGTGCAGGCGATCACGTCATCGTGCAACTCGTGGTCGGCAGCGTACTGTTGCTCGCTGAAGTGACGCGCGATGCGATCACCCGCCTGGGAATAAGCGTTGGCGCAAGGGTCTACGCCCTGATCAAGTCGGTCTCGATTGACGTGGCAGGCTCAGAAATTTCCTAATCAATACGAATCAAGTCGATTTGAGTAGTCGCCTCAATCCGATCTACCTTTGCAAGCTTCTGGAGGTTGGATGAGAGGAACCCGTGTCGCGATTTTCCTCGCCATGGCCTGTGTGTGCTTCGCCGGAGTATTGCCCGTGCACGCCCAGGTGGCAGCTGGTGAAATCACCGGCGTCGTGAAGGACCAGGCTGGTGCCGCTGTCCCTGGCGCGACCATCACGGTCACGCAGATGCGGACAAATCGGCAACGAGTGGCCGTTTCCACCGAGGATGGTGTCTACACCGCCCCGAGTCTGGCGCCGGGGGATTACAGCATAGATGTTGAACTCTCAGGCTTCTCTCCGGTGCGCCGCGAGGGAATCCGGATTACGACTGGTGAGAAGGCGCGTATCGATTTCGACCTCCGCGTCGGGGGCGTTCAGGAAAAGGTGACGGTTGCAGGGGACTCGCCGGTCGTGCGCGTTGAAACCGCGAGCCTCGGTACGGTGATCGAGAACGAACAGGTCACGCAGCTGCCGCTGAACGGCCGTTTGTTCATCATGCTCGCCTCCATCGCCCCGGGCGTGGCGTTGCCGCCCAATTCCCTACTTCCGCGCATCAACGGTGGACGACCTCGCACGAACGAGTATCTGTTCGACGGCATTTCGGTGCTGCAGCCAGAGCCCGGGCAGGTTGCGTACTACCCCATCGTCGATGCCATCCAGGAATTCAAGATCGAGAGCAACAGCCCGCCCGCAGAGTTTGGCCGGTTCAATGGCGGCGTAGTCAACCTCACCACCAAGGCCGGGGGAAACGCGTTTCGCGGCACGCTGTTCGAGTTCTTTCGTAACGAGAACCTGAACGCCAGGAATTATTTTCAGAGGTCGAACCCGGTCAAGCCCGACTACCGCCGGAACCAGTTTGGTGGAGTGCTCGGCGGACCTCTGGTGAAAGACCGGACGTTCTTCTTCGTTGACTATCAGGGACAGCGCCAGTCGATTGCGAGAACGGTAACCTCTGTCGTTCCCACGCTGTTGCAGCGGCAGGGAATCTTCTCCGAGGCGATTGCCGGGCGGGTTCCGACCATCTACGATCCGCGAACCACGGTCGGGTCAACACGCCAGCCGTTTCCCAACAACACAATTCCGCGAGATGCGATGGATCCCGTCGCGCTCTCGTTGCTCGATCGCTACCCGCTGCCGACGTCTGCCGGAACCTCCAACAACTACAGCCGGACGGCGAATGAACTCGACAATCAGGATCAAGGCGACGTGCGCCTCGATCACAAGTTCGCGTCCGGCCAGGATCAGGTGTTCGGACGACTGACGTACTCCAGCGGCCAGGCCGACCCGGTCACCGCGTTTCCAGAAGGCAGTGGCGTCATTGCGGCTGGCAGCGTTGCGGTGGGACCGCAAAAGACGAAAGCGTGGGCATTTGCCTCGAACTATCAACACCAGTTCTCGGGCACCCTTCTGAATGAAGTGCGGATTGGGGACACGCGTCGCTCGGTCGAGCGGGGCGCGGCGGCATTGTCGTCACCAGCGGGCAGTGCACTGAACATTCCGGGTATCCCGGTCAATGGAGCGTTCGCCAACACGCTGCCGACCTTCGCTCCGAACGGGTATCAGCAGATCGGATCTCCGACGAACACCGCATCGGACTTTGGCACGAGCGTCACGGAAATCGCCGATTCGCTGACCTGGCTGAAGGGCCGGCACACCGTGAAGATGGGTCTCGACTGGCGCTGGGAGCGGCTGAATGTGGTTCAGCCGCCTTGGCCGACGGGTAACTTCGCGTTCAGCACCGTGGGCAGCGATTTGCCCGGAGTGACCGGCACCGGCAACGCATTCGCGAGCTTCCTGCTCGGCCAGGTGCAGAACTTTGCGATCTCTTTCCAGCAGGACCAAATCCAGGAGCGCGCGCACATCCAGGAGTACTTCATCCAGGACGACTGGAAGATCTCCGACCGCCTGACGATCAATCCGGGCTTGCGCTACACGTTGAACTTCCCGTCCACGGAGATCAACGGACAGACCGCGGTGCTCAACATGGAGACGCGGTTGCTCGAATATCCGGGCACCGATCCCGTGCGGCCGCTCAAGAAGAACAACTTCGGCCCCCGCTTCGGTGCTGTGTATTCCCTGACGGATCGAACGGTCCTGAGCTCGGGCTACGGACTCATCTGGATCGAAATGGCTGGCATCACCACGCCGTTCACGACGCCGACGTTTCCGTTCCTGCAGGAAGCCACGCTCCGTACGCTCGACAACATCTCTCCCGCGTTCGTCCTGGCGAACGGCCCGACGACGGCCCCGATCGACCACAGCCCGACCGCTGGCCTCGGTCAAGGCGTCTTCACGGTCGATGCCGGGCTCGGGTCTGGTTACGCGCAACAGTGGAACGCGTCGGTGCAGCGCGAGATCACGACGAACACCGTTGTCGAGGTGTCGTACCTCGGATCGAAGATTACTCACGTCGGCATTCCTGACAGCAACATTAATCAATTGACCGAGGAGCAATTGGCACTCGGGTCGGCGCTGCTTGTCAGGGTCCCGAACCCCTACTTCGGGATCGTTCCGCGCTCATCCTCGATCGGCGATCCGACGGTGACACGCGCGCAGCTCCTGAAGCCATACCCGGAGTACACCGCGGTCAGCTTCTATCGAAACAATGTTGGCGTGACGAACTACCAGGGCGTCGCGTTCAGCATCCGTCAGCGCTTCTCGAAAGGGCTGACCTACTCGGCCGCCTACACCTACTCCACGCTCAAAGACACGGCCTCGTCGGTGTTCGACGCGTCGATTCTCACGGGGCCGCTGACCAACGCCGCCGTCGCGGACAGTCACAATCTCGATCGAGACTACGACTATTCCACTGGCGACATCCCGCACTATTTCGGCGGTTCGGTCGTCTGGGATCTGCCATTCGGCGAAGGCCGTGGAAGACAACCGGGCGGGTTCATCGGTGTGCTGGCCAGTGACTGGAGTGTCGCCACGGTGGTCACGTTGCAGTCGGGCGTTCCCGTTGCGGTGACGCAGGCCAATTCGCTCGGATACGCCGGCTTCACGACGCAGCGGCCGAATCTGGTTGGCGATCCAGACCTGCCCGCTGACGAGAGGAACGAGAACCGCTGGTTCAACACCGCGGCGTTCCAGACAGCGACTCAATTCCAGATCGGAACTGCGTCGCGCAATCCCGTGCGCGGTCCGTCATACCGCGACGTCGATCTCGCAGTGATGCGTCTCATCCGCGTCAAGGGCGAGCGCGCGTTCGAGTTGCGCGCCGAGGTGTTCAACCTTCTGAACACCACCAACTTCGGTGCACCGGCATCGCAGCTAGGCGCGGCGAACTTCGGAACAATCACGACCGCTCTCGATCCGCGGGTTTTGCAGCTTGCGGTGAAGTACACCTTCTGAAGCCTCTCGCGGTCCGAAGGAACGAAGGGGCGCGGGTGCGGCTGTCGCCAGTGCCCGTGCATCAACGAGGGCGTCGCGTCGCCCGTCACGCCGATTTTGGTCTTCGGACTGCGAGACTAGCAAGGCGACGGTCGCCTTGACCCGCGTGCAACGGATTTCATAGCCTGTGACATCGTGATCCCGGGCAAACTCGTTAGGTTCCTGGAGCAGCACGCCACGGTGGCCTTTGCCGGCGTGCGCGATCGCGATCTCGTACCGTCCGGGCACCGCGTGTCGGGATGGCGCGTCGGCGCCGATCAACGTACGATCACGATCTTCTTTCCTGACGACTTCCTTCAGGGCTTGATCGAGCTGCTACAGCAGAACGGAGAGTTGGCAGTCACGGTAGAAGAGATCTCCTCGCACGAGACGTATCAGTTCAAGGGGCGATACCGGCAGCACCGCGAGGTAAACGAAGACGACCTCGATATTGTGAATCGCATTCGGCAGCGTTTCGCGCGGAGTCTCAAGGCTCTGTATCACAACGTACCTGAAGACGTTCTGAGAGCGTTCGTATCGCCGGCATCTTTGGCCGTCGAGTTTGAGGTGCAGGAGATCTATTTGCAGACACCAGGACCGGGCGCCGGGACCCGCCTCATCCCGCCGACTGAGGGGTGAGATGGCCATGACCCGCCTTCCGCCGGAGATTCGTCAGGTACTCGACAACGGAACGGCGTGTGTCATGGTGACCTGCTCGACCGACGGAAAGCCGAACACCACCATCATTTCGCAGGTCTACTACGTGGACGAGACGCACGCGGCGCTCTCGTTCCAGTTCTTCAGCAAGACAATCCGGAATGTCCGGGAGAACCCGCGCGCCTACGTATGTGTCTTCGACATCCAGGGGCGGGAACACTGGGAGCTGCAACTCCAGTTCGAGCGCTCCGAAACCCATGGGCCAGTGTTCGACGCGATGGATATGCAGATCGAAGCCATCGCCTCGATGACCGGCATGTCGGGCATTTTCAAGCTGCGTGCGGCCGACATCTACCGCGTGCTCTCGGTCAAGAGAGTGCCGCATCCCGCGATCGGCCCTGCCGCGCCCGTGGCTGATTGATGGCTGACGGAACCGATCAGAAGCCGGGCTCGCTGATGTCACATCGGGATTCTGGAGCACACGCTGCAGAACTTGCCCGCAAGACGGCCGAGGTCAGAATCCTTCAGCGCGTGTCGGCGGACATCAATTCCACACTCGATCTCGGCGAGATTTGTGACGTCGCCTTGCGGACGATGGACGAGTTGTTCGAGTTCCACCACGCGAACATCCTGTTGCTCGAGCCGGATGGCACGACGCTGAGAGCGATCGCGAGCCGGGGCTACGAGAATCAGGCGACCGGTGGCCGTGTCCAGGTCGGGACCGGGGTGATCGGCATGGTCGCGAAGAAGCGCCAGATCATGCACGTCAACAACCTGGGACATCAGCGCGCGTATGCGGCGGCACAGCGACGCGAGATGGAAAAAGCCGGCAGGCATGCCCAGCTCGGCGAGGCGATCCCCGTGCCGGGACTGGCAAACGCCGAGAGCCAGATCGCCATTCCGTTGCTCATCCGCGACGATCTCATCGGGGTCTTCTCGATCGAGAGTCCTGTCCCGCGTTCCTTCGACGAGCACCAGCGCGATCTCGTGTCAATCATCGCCAACCAGATTGCGAGCGCGATTAACAACGCGCGCCTGTACGAGGAGCGCCGACTCGCGGCCGCTGAACTGCAGGAGGCCAACACCTCGCTCGAAGCCAGGGTCGCGGAGAGAACCGCGGCGCTCGAGAAAGAGTTGCGTGTCGCACAGGCGCTCCTCAACGACGCTCGGAGCCGGGTGGAGGGACCGCTGCTCGGTGGCAGCGCCCAGGTTCGAGCGCTGCGTGATGCCATCGCGCGTCAAGGCAGATCGAGCGAGCCGCTTCTTCTCACGGGCCCCGCCGGATCAGGCAAGGAAGCCGTCGCGCGCGCCGTCCACGACGCATCGGGGCTGACCGGCGCGTTCATCTTCGTCAGCTGCGCCGAGTTGAACACGCAGTCCCGGCATCCTGGCGACGCAGCGGCGGCCGCGAAAACACCCGGCGAAGCGTCTCTCATCACGAGCAGGTTCGAACTGGCGTCTGGCGGAACGGTCTTCTTCGATGGAGTGCACGAGCTGCCACCGGATCTTCAGCACGCCATTCATGCCACGTTAGAACAGGATCGAGCGCGTCCGTTCGAGGCAGGTCGTGCGCGGCTGATCGCCTCGACGACTCACGATGAGCGTCAGCCGCCGCCGGGAGGCCTCCCGCCGTTCTTGCAATGGCTTGTAGCGAATCGTGTCGCGGTGCCTCCGCTCGTCGATCGGCGGGAGGACATACCAGTGCTCGTCGAGCATTTCGTACGCCGGCACGCGCGCAGGTTGGGAAAGGTGATCGACATCGTCTCGCCCGACTCGATGCGTCGGCTCCAGGCGTATGCGTGGCCCGGAAACATCCGCGAGCTGAAGACAGGTACTGGAGCGTGCGGTCCTGATCAGCAAGGGAACCGTACTGGACGTCGACGAAGATCAGTTGAATGAGTCCCTCGCCGTGGGGAGCTACCGCCTGGTCAAGCCGCTCGGTTCTGGCGGAATGGGCGAGGTGTGGCTCGCCAGGCACCGGTTCCTCGTGCGGCCAGCCGCCGTGAAGCTCATTCGACACGACGTTGCGCCTGGCGCATCGCGCGAGCAGCTCGTTCGGCGTTTCGAGCGCGAGGCGCACGTGACAGCGGGACTGCGATCGCCCCACACCGTGCAGTTGTACGACTTCGGCGTGAACGACACCGGCAGCTTCTACTACGTGATGGAGTTTCTCAACGGAGTCGATCTTCATCACATGGTCACGCGATTTGGGCCCCAGCCAGCCGAGCGCATCGTCATGCTTCTGCGGCAGGCATGCCGGTCGCTCGCGGAGGCGCACGAGCGCGGGCTCGTGCATCGAGATATCAAGCCGGCGAACCTGTTCCTGACGCGATTGGGAACCGAATACGACTACGTCAAGATCCTGGATTTCGGTGTCGTCAAAGAGCAGCCCGGACAAGATGCGACGATGCTCTCGAATCAGGGTATGGTGCACGGCACGCCGGCCTTCATGCCCCCGGAAATCGTGCTGGGCGAAAAGCGCATTGACGGCCGCGCAGATCTGTACTCACTGGCGTGTTCCGCCTACTGGGCGCTTACGGCCCATACGGTGTTCGAGGCCAGCAGCCCCGCACAGATGTTGTTGCAGCACGTTCAAACGCCAGCAGTCCCGATCTCGGAGAGGTCGGAACTGCCCGTTCCCAGGCAGCTTGAAGCGATTCTCATGTCATGCCTGGAGAAGAATCCCGCGAAGCGCCCTTCTTCTGCTCTCCACCTCGAGTCCCAGCTCTTACAGGTGCCATGCGCCGATCCCTGGACGAACGATCGGGCCCGGCAATGGTGGGAGACCCACGCCCCCGACGCCGTCGACCTTCGGACGTAGCCCTACGGGCCGCGCTGGCGTCTGTGCAGATCAGTGAAGGGCGTTCGCGGCGTGTCAAGCACGGCCACATGCGGGTCTGCGAACCGGCCTCGTTCATAATGAAGTTTTGTCCAGGATGTCTTCATTCTCGATACCCGTGTGCGCGGTCAGCCTCGTACTGGCCTGCGGTAGCCTTTCCCTGGCATTGGCGCAGTTGCCCGCGTCATCGCCGATGCCACTCAACGTCGCGACCCTGCGTCTCGCCGCGTCAGCCACCAAGGTCACCGAGGCCCCCGCGATCGACGGGGTTCTGGATGAACGCATGTGGCGGGACGCGCTAGCGCTCGGCAGCTTCGTCCAGGCCGAGCCCTTCGAGGGGATGCCAGGCTCGGAGAAAACCGAGGTCCGCCTGCTGTACGACGAGGAGGCGATCTACGTCGGCGTCACGCTCTTCGACCGCGATCCCTCGCTGATCATCACCACCGACACGCGCCGCGATGCCGGCCTCGGGTCGATGGACTCGTTCCAGATGATCTTCGACACGTTCCACGATCAGCAGAACGGATTCGTGTTTGGCACCAATGTCGCCGGCATTCAGTACGACGCGCAGGTGCGCGATCAAGGCGATCCGGCGACGAGTTGGGATGGCAGCTGGGACGTACGGACGAGCATGGTGCCCGAAGGGTGGAGCGCCGAGTTTCGAATTCCACTGCGGACGTTGAGGTATGGACCGGCACCGCAGACCTGGGGCGTCAACTTCTTTCGCAACATTCAGCGCACGCGCGAGCGGACGTATTGGTCTCCGCTCGAGCGCGTCTACGATCTCGGTCGCCTGACATCGGCCGGGGAACTGCGCGGTCTGCAGCTCTCGACGCCACGTAACTTCAAGCTGCTGCCGTACGTCGTGGGATCGGCCGATCGGAGTTTCGCGCCGGGTGCGTCCACGCTTCTCGACGGCGATTTGGGCCTCGACACGAAGTTCGGGCTCACTCCGAGCCTGAACCTGGACGTGACGGTCAACACAGACTTCGCCCAGGTCGAAGTCGATACTCAACAGATCAATCTCTCGCGCTTCAACCTGCGCTTCCCGGAGAAGCGGCCGTTCTTCCTGGAGAACTCCGGCCTCTTCACCATCGGCAAGGGCAACGAGCTGGATCTGTTCTTCAGCCGCCGCATTGGTCTCGACGAGAACGGACTGCTCGTCCCCATCCAGGCCGGTGGCCGTCTGACAGGCAAGGTCGCGAACGTCAACGTCGGCGTTCTGAATATGCAGACCGACGACACGCTGACTGTGCCGGCCAACAACTTCACGGTGATGCGGGTCAGCAGGGAACTGCCCAACCGTTCCGGCATCGGTGCGATGTTCGTGAATCGCACCGCAACCGGGAGTGACTCACGCTCGGACGACTACAATCGCACGTTTGGCGCCGACGCGCGCCTCGGTCTCGGCGAGTACTTCACGATGGCTGGCTTTGCCGCGCGAACGGAGACGCCCGGCCTCACCGGCCGTGACTACGCGTACAACGTCGACTCCGAATACAACGACTCGCGGCATCGCATCGGCTTCGAGTACGGACGCACCGGCGAGGACTTCAACCCTGAAGTGGGATTCCTCGAGAACGAAGAGGGTTACCGTCGCATGCTGTTTCGTTTCCACGAGACGATGCGCCAGCAGAAGATTCGGGATTGGGGATTCCGCGAATGGCAGCCGCACATCAACTACACGCGGTATGACTATCTCGATGGTGGGCTCAACAACGCGGAGCTGCACATCGACAATCACTGGGACTGGGAGAACGGGTATCGCGTCGATACCGCGCTCAACGGGAGCTGGGAAGGCTTCCGCATTCCGTTCGAGATCTATCCGGGCGTGATCATCCCGGTGGGCGAGCACGGAGGGCTCCGGTTCCGGCTGAACTCGAACACCGACCAGCGCAAGAACCTGTCTGCTCGCCTGCAGTGGGACGTTGGCCGGTTTCTCACCGGCGATCAGAACAGTCCAACGTTTCAGGTGACTGTTCGCGACGGCGGCCGCCTCACAGTGGACGGCACGTGGTCGTATCGCGACATCGCTCTGCCGGAGGGTGCGTTTCACACCAACCTCGCGAATATGCGCGTGACCTACAATTTCACGCCGCTGGTGTTCATCCAGAGCCTGGTTCAGTTCAATGACAGGACGGACCGCTGGTCCACGAACTTCAGGTTCCACGTGCTCGAAACTGCCGGCACCGGTCTCTTCGTCGTCTACAACGATACGGAGAGCCTCAACGGGCTCGGCCCGATTAACCGCGCCTTTATCGTCAAATACATCCGACAGTTCGATCTGCTTCGCTAGATGAGCAACCGCATCTTTCTGCTGTCGCCGGCCAACTGCGGTGGAACCCGGGCGAAGCGTGTGGTGTCGGATGCGGCGCAGTTCCCGCTGGCAGAGCAGTTGCGGACGCCCGCGGGCGCGTCGCTCGGCGAGGTGTTCAGCTTCGTGAGCGGGTTGTACTTTCGAGGCAAGCTCGCATACGCGCGACGGTTCAGCAATCCGCCGGATCCCACCGATCGTGTCGTGGCCGGCGGTGTCCTCGTGATCACGCCGAACGCCGGACTGCGCGCCGCCGACGTCGCCGTCACCCGGGAGTCCATTCAGGCGTTCGCGGGTGAGCCAATCGATCTCGCCAACGCCCGCTACCGGCGCCCGCTCGAGCAGGGCGCACGCGCGCTCTGCTCCAGCATCGGGCCGGACTGCGATGTCGTGCTGCTCGGCAGCATCGCCTCCGGCAAGTACGTCGAGGTGTTGTTGCCCATCTTCGGCGATCGCCTGCTCTTTCCGCCGTCCTTCATCGGCCGCGGCGACATGAGCCGTGGTGGGCTCATGCTCCGCTGCGCCGCGAGCGGGGAGGAACTGGACTACATCCCCGTCGCTGGTGCGATTCGACAAGGCAAGCGGCCGCCCCGGCTCGATCCCGCAACGCGCGTCC
The DNA here is from genome assembly GCA_963772955.1 of uncultured Acidobacteriota bacterium. Lineage (GTDB taxonomy): Bacteria > Acidobacteriota > Vicinamibacteria > Vicinamibacterales > UBA2999 > Gp6-AA40. Next base: position 403,679 of record CAVYZF010000008.1, read on the forward strand.
CTAAAGTCGGTTGAGCCTTGATCGCCGCGATCCCAGGAATGCCAGGCTTGTTAAGCCGGAACTGATTAGACTACCGTCCGGCAATCGAGCCGTTCGGTATCCGCACGCGGATCAGGAGGCGTATGAATCGGACGCGAATCGCTGGGGCAGTTGTCGTGGGTCTCGTCGCATTCTGGCTGGCCGCGGGAGACGATGCGGTGCCGGATGCGCAGGGCGTGCAGGTCCCGATGTTCGAGTACGACCCGACGTTCCCGAAACCGCTGCCCGAAAACTGGGCGATTGGTCCGATTGGTGGGCTCGCCGTCGATCGACAGGATCATCTCTTCGTTGCGCAGCGTCCGGGCGGATTGCTCACGAACGAGCGGTTTTCCGGCTCGGACGACAAGCCGCCCAAGGCTGACTGCTGCATTCCGGCTCCTCCCATTCTCGAACTCGATCAGACCGGCAAGCTGGTGAACTCGTGGGGCGGTCCGGGGCAGGGATACGACTGGCCACAGTCGGAGCATGGCATCTTCGTCGATCACAAGGACATCGTGTGGCTCGCGGGCAACGGCGCCAAGGATCATCAGCTTCTCACTTTCACAAAGCAGGGGAAGTTCCTTCGGCAGTTCGGGAAGGCCGGCATGAGCAAGGGGAGCGACGACACGTCGAACATGCGCGGCCCCGCCAATCTCGTGGTCGATCCGATGACCAACGAGGTCTACGTCGCGGATGGGTACGGCAATCGACGCGTCATCGTCCTCGATGGCGAGAGCTTTGCCTTCAAGCGCATGTGGGGTGCGTACGGCAACAAGCCGAGCGACATGGATCTCGGTCCATACAATCCCGACGCTCCACCCGCGCAGCAGTTCCGGCTGCCACACAACATCTCGATCTCGCGCGACGGCTTCGTCTATGTCGCCGATCGGCCGAACAACCGCATCCAGGTGTTCCGCAAGGACGGCACGTATGTGAAGGAGGTCTTCATTTCGAAGCGGACGCTCCTGCAGGGCGCCGCGTCCGGCTTCGCGTTGTCACCGGATCCCGAGCAACGATTCCTCTACATGATCGACGGCGCGAATCATCACGTCTGGATCCTGAATCGCAGCACGCTTCAGATCATCGCGCGCTTCGGCCAGCAGGGACTGTGGGGCGGATTCCTCAACGTGCCGCACGCGATCGCCGTGGACAGCAAGGGAAACATCTACGTCGGCGAGAACTTCGACGCGCGCAGATTCCAGCGTTTCCTCTACAAGGGTCTCGGAAAGCCGCGGCCAGGAACGCTGCCGATGACGACGCTGGTGCAGTAGCTTCAGGTAGAGGCGGGTCTTTAAACCCGCCGTCCGTTCACGCCAACGGAACGTACAGTTCCGTTCGCAACTGTTCCTTCGGTACCTCGCCCGGCGTGTTCGTGTAGACCTCGTAGCTCACGCCGTCGCCGATTCGATTTCCGCTCGCCGGGACCCACTGGCCAAGCAGGCGTGCCCACACGTCGCCAAGCTGTTCGTACGGTCCGACGTGGACAGTGCGCGCATAGCGCCCTGCAGAGATGTGCTGTTCGACGAGTCCATCCGGCATCTTTACGCCCTCGGGCACGACGAGCGCGGCATCGGAGCGAAGCTGATCCTGCGGCGTGCTCTCGGGATCGTCGTGAAAAATCGCGATCATCGCGCTCGCCTTCTCCACGAGCCCCGCCGGTCCGGCGACCGCGCCCAGGTGCTCGAATGCTTTCGGAATCTGGTTGTACGGGCCGACGTGCCTCACCGTCGCGACGCGAAGCTTCGGCATGTCCTTGATATCGACTTCCATGGTGAGTCCTCCTGAGTCTCGAGCAATGAATTGCGCGATCGCTCCGTCGGCGCGGTAGTGGACGCCGCACGGAGCCGCGATCTCGATCCGCGGGTACTTCCGCAACCTGAAGCCGGACGGCGACGCGCTGTAGCTGGATCGAAACGCACGCGTAAATGCCTCGTGCGTCTCGTAGCCCGCATCGAAGGCGATCTCCGTGACCGCTCGCTCCTTGTCTCTCAGCCTCCACGCCGCACGCTCCAATCGCAGCCTTCGCGTCAGCTCGAGCGGCGTCTCACCGACCATCCCGCGGAAGACACGATGGAAATGAAAGGGCGACAGGCACGCGACGCGCGCCAGCGCTTCCAGTTCCAGCGCGTCGTCCAGATGCATCGCGATGTGCTCGATCGCGGCCTGAACGGCTCGTGCGTAGAAGGAGCGAGTGTCCGGCTTCATCACCAGTGACTCTAGGGTGTCGTCCGAAGGAATGCTTGATATGCCTTGCGCATTTTGTGCTCGTCGCGGTCGCCGCGCCTACTCATGAGAACCCTGTACGCCCACGAACCCTTGGCGCTCGTGACTGACCCGCGTGGTACGCCTACTGCTTGGTCATCGCCGCACGGCCGGCCTGTTGTAGAACCGACAAACAATGCGAGTCATCGTCTTTGGGGCAACAGGTGTCGTTGGCCGGCGGGCCGTTCCGCTGATGATTCGCGAGGGTCACCGCGTGACGGCGGTCGGCCGTTCGCCGGATCGTCTCCGCAACCTCGCGAATCAAGGCGCCTCCACCGTTGTGCTCGACCTGTTCGATCGCGAGGCGATCAAGCGGGCCGTCGTCGGCCACGACGCCATCGCAAATCTGGCAACGTCGATCCCGCGTTCGAGCCTGGGGATGTTCTTCCGGCGGGCATGGAAAGAGAACGACCGCATTCGTGAGCATCTCTCCGCGTTGCTCGTCGACGAGGCGATGGCGGTCGGCGTCCGCGCGTTCATCCAGGAGTCGTTCGCGCCCATCTACGTCGACGCAGGCGATCGCTGGATCGCCGAAGATGCGGCGACGAGGCCAGACCCGGGGCTGTAATACTGCGGCGCTGTGGTGACGCTGTCCGGCAAAGCTCATCCATCGATTCCTCGCCAAGAATTCAGCAGCGCTCGTTGTTGCGAATCGCCGCAGCCATGAGGTTGGCGACGTACAATCCCAGCCTTCTGGCGGGACTCCGACTGCTACAGCCGCATTCGATCGAGCTCAGGAGGAAGACTCATGACAGGTTCATCGCTGCTTGCGCGCACAGCCGAGCCGCTCATCGCGACGAAGTCCAGAGCCAAGAGCAAGAAGGCAGGCGCCGTGCGCCCGAAGGCGATCAGTCCGCTTGGCGGAGCAGCCGTGTGGAGTCGTCTTGACTTCGCGATGCTTCATCAGGAGCAGTCCAACTGGTGCTGGTGTGCCACGTCGCTGTCCGTGCGTCGATACTACGACCCAACAACGGCGCTGTCGCAGTGCCAGGCCGCCAACACAATTCTTCCGCGGACCGACGCGTGCACCAGTCCCACCGACTCCAACGTCAACAAGCCCTGGTTCCTCGACGACGCGCTCACGGACCTCGGCAATCTGCGTGAGCCGATCGTGAATGGCAGCCTGGCCTGGGATGCGACGAAGAGCGAAATTGACACGGGGCATCCGCTCGGATGTCGAACGGCGTGGTCCGGAGGAGGCGCCCACTTCATCTGCGTCGAGGGCTATCTCGATGACACCACGAAGATGGTCGCCGTTGACGATCCAATCTACGGCCAGTCCGACGTGACCTTGAGCACGTTCCTGACGATGTACCAGGGCTCTGGCACGTGGACCCACTCGTATAAGGTCAAACCGAATCGGATTCGATTGCTGACTGCCACGGTTCCGGCTGGCGCTGCGGTCACCGCCGTGTCTCGCGCTGCCGGCAAGCTGGATGCGTTCGTAGTGGACACGGGCGGACGCACGTTGACCGCTGCCACCGATGACAATCTCGATCACGGTCCGTGGCGCGGGTGGTGGGAGATCCAGGGAGGACGCGCGAAGCCGGGCGCTCCGATCGCATGTGTGAACCGCGGCCCGAATCGACTCGACGTCTTTGTCGTCGGCAACGATGGCGGAATCTATACCGCCGCGTGGGATCAGAGTGTGGCAAACGGCGCGTGGCGTGGGTGGTGGCGGATCGGCAAAGTGACCGCCCCGCAGGGGTCACGCATCGCGGCTGTCTCACGGAGCCCCGATCACCTCGACGTCTTTGTTGTCGATGTCAGCGGCAACGTCATGTCTGCCGCGTGGCAGACGGGAGACACCAATTGGCGGGGCTGGTGGCATATCCAGCAGGGGAAAGCCAAAGCTGGCGCGTACATCTCTGCCGTCGCTCGTAGTTCTCAGAAGCTCGATATCTTTGTCGTCGGCACCGATGGCGGAATCTACACCGCGGCGTGGGATGCTGCAGTCTCCAATGCTGCGTGGCGTGGATGGTGGCGTGTTGCCGGTGGATCGGCTCCGTTGGGTGCACCGGTGACAGCGATCAGTCGCGACCCAAACAAGCTGGATTGTTTCGTTGTCGGGAACGACGGTCGCGTGTATACCGCGGCGTGGGATGCCGCGGTCGCCAACGGCGCATGGCGCGGCTGGTGGCCTGTTGCAGGGGGAGCCGCACAGCTCCGCTCGGTGATTTCATGCGCGTCTCGCGACCCGAACAAGCTCGACATCATGACGATCGGTACCGATGGGAAACTGTACACAGCCGCGTGGGATCAATTCAGCGGCAATGCGCAGTGGCGAGGCTGGTGGCGCATCGGTGAGGGCAGCTGCCAGCAGGGAATCGAAACGACACTCCTGAGTCGAAGTCCATGGTCGCTCGATGGCTTTGATGCCGGAACTGACGGCGGAGTCTACATGGTGTGCTGGAATCGCAACATTGCCCGCCAACAGTGGCGCGGCTGAGGGAGGCAGGCTGATGCCGATCAAAGTCGTCACTCCATCCAGCGCAGTAACCAACGTCATCCGTGAACACCTGACTCGAATTTCGACGTTGGGACGATTCCGAACCAAACGTCTCAGTATTGCCGCACCGGCGAGCCTGGCTCTGGCCGCCCCGCATCGCGTGTACAACCTTGGCCTGACCGACATCAAGGGGGCCAAGTCGACGGCCAAGGCCAAGCCGACGGCGTGGCGGTATCTGGTGCTTGAAGGGAGCACCGTCATAGCCGCCGCGGAAGCGATCCAAAAGACCTCGTCGGCGAAGCCACAATTCTCGAACACGAACGAAGGGCCGTTCGTCGATTCGACCGCACGGGCAATCGAGGCAGCCGAACAACTTCCCGAGGCGAAGACCGGCCAGTTCGAGCTCGCAGTGCTCCGTGTTCCCGCGCTCTTCGTCATCGCACTCTGGCTGAAAGGCGTGGGCGCGAAATCGCCGAGCGATATCTTCATCCCGCTGGAGCCGGCACCGCCGGGTCTGACTGCCGGCCAACGACTGAGTGCGGCAGATTTCAATGCCGTTCTTCTGAGATTGAAGAAGGAGCGAGGGAGCACGACGAGCAAGTCCAGCTAGCGGCTGTTGAGAAGTGACGTGTCGCGAGGTCTCCCGGATCGGGTCAGCCCGATCGGAGCGATAATGCGACCGCCCCACGCTCGTGGCGGCGGGAGGAGCAGGCGTGATGACCGTCCGATTCTTCGTGACATGCGGGCTGACTGTGTCGCTCACGGCCTCAACGTCGTTCGCGCAGACGCGCGACGCGAAAGCTGCCAACGCCGCGACGTCGACGGCCGCGAGCAAGACGTGGACACCTGAGAAGACGCCCTGGGGCGATCCGGATCTGCAGGCGGTCTGGTCGGGCGACTCCGCGTTCGGCATTCCACTCCAGCGACCAGTGGAGCTCGGGACGAAGGCAGAGCTCACGGACCAGGAGTTCGCGGACAAGACGAAGCGTGACACGGAAACCCGCACGCGCGCGGAGAACGCCGTCGGCTCCTTCCGCAATGACAACTCGTGGTTGACCCGATCCTTCAGGCAGACCTCACTCATCGTCGATCCGCCTGATGGACGGGCGCCGGCGCTCGTGGCCGGTGCCGAACAGCGCCGCACACCACAAGGGACGTACGGCAACGGGCCGCTCGACAGCCCCGCTGACTTCACGCTCTACGACCGCTGCGTCACCCTCGGCGTCGTTGGCTCGATGACGCCGAAGATCTACGGCAACGGCTATCGCATCGTGCAGGCGCCCGGATACGCCGTGATCATGGCCGAGATGATTCACGAGGCGCGCGTGATCCCGCTCGATGGCCGTCCGCATGTGGGCGGGGGAGTGCGCGGCTATCTCGGCGACTCACGCGGACGTTGGGAGGGCGATACGCTCGTCATCGAGACGACCAACTTCAACGGCAAGGCGACGGTGCCCGGCAACCCCGTGCTCGCGAGCACCGAGTTGAAGATCGTCGAGCGCATCACCCGGGTCGAGGCGGATCTGCTTCGGTACGAGGCGACGATCACCGATCCAAAGACCTACACAAAGCCGTTCACAATCTCGATCCCGTACACCTCGCCGAAGGGCTACCAGGTCCTGCCGTACGACTGCCATGAAGGCAATCTTGCGGTGCTTCAAGGACTCGGTGGCGAACGCGCCGAGGACAAGGCGGTCGAGGAGGACGCGAAACGTGGCATCGTTCGTCCGCGACGGCCGATTCAGGGCGCGCTCACCGTCGGCGGCCAGCCGATTCCCGAGGGTGGCCTGCGTTAAAGCGCCTGGTCTACGCCTCATAATTCCTCACAGATAAATCCCGCTGCACGTGTGCCTCATGGAGACGTCATGTCGAATTTGAAACTGGTTGCGGTCTTTGTTGGCGCGTGCCTCGTGTCGTTCATGGCTGGACGAATCCAGTTTGGAGCGATACCGGTTCAGGCGCAGGAACGCGCGTTCACGGCGCTCGACTATCAGGAGATCACGCAGGTGATCAACCGGTACGCGTACGGCATCGACACGTGCGCCAACAACGGCTACGACTATGCCGACGTCTTCACGCCGGACGGCGCCTTCATCGACAAGAACTCAGATGCCGGATTCAAAGCGGGTGGTCGTGTCCTCGCGAAAGGGCGCGACGCGCTGGCGACGCTCGTTGGTGGCGGATCGCGCGGCTGTAAGACGAAGCTGGTGTGGACCGACTGGAGTCACCTCATGCTGAACCACGAGATCACGCCGACGCCGCAAGGCGCAAAGGGGCGAATCTATCTGGTGCAGATGGGCATGAAGGGCCCCGGGACGATCGAACGTCATGGCGGCTATGAGGATGTCTACGTGCGAACGCAGGCCGGATGGCGGATTCAGTCGCGCACGCACGTCCGTGACAAGGCCTGGCACAACCCGCTGCTGCAGACGCCAGATCTCAATTGACGACATTCAGTCTCGAAGGCTACCTCGCGCGCATCGGGTGGGACGGCCGGCGTGAGCCGACACGCGCCACGCTGGAGTCCGTCCTGCGCACTCATATGATGATGGTGCCGTTCGAGAATCTGGACGTGCTCCTCGGCCGCGGCATCCGCATCGATCTCGACAGCGTCTACGCCAAGCTCGTGACCGCGCGGCGCGGGGGGTATTGCTTCGAGCACGGGACGCTGCTGCGCGAGGCGTTGCAGCAGCTCGGGTTTCAGCCGCTCGCGCACGCCGCTCGTGTCATCCAGTTGCGACCGCGATCCGAAGCACCGCTCACGCACATGTGTCTCACCGTGCAAGTGGAAGGAAAGAGGCTCGTGCTGGACCCGGGCTTCGGTGGGCATGCGCCGCGAGTGCCGGTGCCGCTGACGGGCGAGGAAGTACGGGAGGGATACGACGTCCATCGCATGGTTCAGCAGGGTGGCGATTGGGCGCTCGAAGCGCGGATCGATGGCGTCCCCACGGCACTCTGGTCATCGTCGTTCGAGCCGGCCGAGCCCGTCGACTTCGTCATGGCCAACCACTTCGTGTCGACGTTTCCCGAGTCGCCGTTCGTGACGCGCCTCATGTTGCGCGCCCTGACGCCGACCGTTCGCGTATCGATGATGAACCAGGACGTCACCGTGCGTGACGCCAGCGGGCAGAGGACGCGGACAATGGTGAACCGCGCAGAACTGCGGCAACTTCTGATCGATCATTTCGGGTTCGACCTGCCGGAGGTCGAGCGGCTGCGGGTGCCTTCAGTGCCTGAATGGACTTGAAGTCATGCAAAATGCAAAATGCAAAATGCAAACTGAACCACGTGAGATCTTCGAAGGGACACCGATGAATCGAATTGTCTGTGCGCTCGTGGCCATGTCGATGCTGATCGTGTCGCCGCACGTGTCGGCGCAGCTGCTCAACAAAGAAGCGCCGATCATCGTCGGCCACTATCACCTGAACGTCACCAGCCTCGACGCCCACAAGAAGTTCTGGGTAGACACGCTCGGTGGAACGATGACGAAGATCGGGAACGCCGACGTCGTCAAGTTCCCTGACGTCTACCTCTTCCTCCACGTCCAGAAACCCACGGGGCCGGCCTACGGCACCGCCTTCGATCACATCGGTTTCGCGGTCCCTGATGTGCCGGCGCTGACGACGAAGATCGTGGCGAATGGCTATCAGCTAACAACCGGACGGGAGCCGAAGCCGGGAGAGAAGGCGGCGCTGCCGACGGCTGGCAACTACGGACGCTTCTCGTATCTCCTCGGGCCTGATGGCGCGAAGGTGGAACTCGTTACGAACATGGCGCCGAACGCGCCGCCGATCACGCATCACCACGTGCACTTCATCAACAAGGAGTACGTGGAGATGCAGCAGTGGTACATCAAAGCGCTCAACGCCACTGCCCGGACGGGGCCGAACACGTTCACCGACTTTTTCGCCGGCGCCGATCTTCCCGGTGTCGGGTACATGCTCAACTTCTTCCGGTGGGAGGGCGATCGGACCATCACTCACACGCCCACCGCCGGCCGTGTCTACGATCACGTGGGATTCGAGGTCAAAGGGCTCGAGGCGTTCAGCAGGGAGCTCGAGTCGAAAGGCATCAAGCTCGCGAAACCGTATAGCAAGGATCCTGCGATGAACAACCTGCCGACTGTGAGGATGCTCGATCCGTGGGGTGTGTCGATCGAGTTGACGGAGGGGTTGCGCGATCTCCAGTAGGCGGTAGGCAGAAGAAGGAGCTGACATGACGCGATTGAAAGTGGCCGTTGCTTCGTGGGCGTGCGTTGTCGCGACGATGACTGCGTTCGCGCAAGGGCCGCGCGGGAAGGATCTGGAAAAGCCGCTCGTCATCGCGAAGCAAGGCAGCTTCTTCGTCGGAGGTGAGAAGAAGGCTTTGCCCGCGCCGCCACCCGGTGGACGCGGAGGTGCGCCGGCCGGTGGCGAGATCACGGTCAACCAGATGTACGTGCAGTATCAGATCCCGCCCAACGGTGACCGTCACGTCCCGGTCGTGATGGTGCACGGCTGTTGCCTCAGTAGCAAGACATGGGAAACGACGCCAGATGGACGAATGGGGTGGGATGAGTATTTCGTCCGGCGCGATCGCCCGGTCTATCTGGCCGATCAGGTCTCGCGCGCGCGTTCCGGCTTCGACGCTTCGGCGATCAACGCTGTGAAGGCGGGCGCGGCTCCCCCGAGCCAGTTGCCGACGGTGCTGCAGGCGAGCAATCAGATCGCGTGGACGGTGTTTCGCTTCGGACCCGAGTACGGCAAGCCCTTCCCGGATGGACAGTTTCCGGTTGAAGCGGCGGACGAGTTGTACAAGCAGATGATTCCCGACTTCAACTCGATCCTCCCGATGCCGAATCCGTCGTGGACGAACATGGCGGCGCTCGCCGTCCAGCTGAATGGCGCGATCCTCATGGGACACTCGGAGTCCGGCTTCTTCCCGCAGCAGGCGGCGCTCATCGATCCCAAGGGCGTTCGTGGACTCATCTCGATCGAGATGCCGTGCGCTGACCTGAACGCCGAGCAGATCGGCACGCTCGCGAAGATTCCCAACCTGATCATGTTCGGCGACCATCTCGGCGACGTGAAGGGTGGTCCCGCGAACTGGGCGGACTCGTTCGCCACCTGCGAACGCTACGTCGAGAAGATCAAGGCAGCCGGCGGCGACGCGGAGATGATGTACCTGCCCAAGCTCGGCATCCGTGGCAACAGCCACATGCTGATGCAGGACCGCAACAACCTTCAGCTCGCCGACATGGTCATCGCCTGGATCGACACGCACGTCGCGGCGAAGGCGAAGCATTAGTGTTCTCAGAGAGCTGGCTGCAACGCTTTCGCGACCTGCTCGCCGCCGATCCCGAAATGACAGTGGTCGGCGACTGGTTCACGCTCTCGATGTCGCTCACGAGCGGTGACGATCGCTGCATCATCCGCTTCGAGCGCGGCCGTCTGGTCCAGTGGTTCGTGTCGCCGAAGCTTGGCGTGCCGTGCGTGTTCGGCTTTCGTGCGAATCCGGACATCTGGCGGAAGTACCTGAGCCACCCTCCCGAGCCGCTCTATCACGACGTCTTCGCGATGCTGATGCGCGTGCCCGGCTTCGTGCTCGAGGGTGATTCGCTCGTGGCCATGCAGCATGCGCGGGCACTGCATCGCGTGATGAAGGTCATGCGCCTGGTGGGTGCGACGTGAATCTCGAGCCAATCGTCGGTCGCTACCTGCAGCTTCGCTACAACGAGCAGGACTACCGGATCTTCTTCGAGGAGGCAGGGCATGGTGTGCCGCTGCTGTGCCTTCACACGGCAGGCGCGGACAGCCGGCAGTATCGGCATCTGCTGAACGACGCAGAGGTCACGAAGCGATTTCGTGTCATCGCGTTCGACCTCCCGTATCACGGCCGATCGACTCCACCATCTGGCTGGTGGCTGAAGAAGTTCACATTGACGACGAACGAATATCTGAGCCTGATACGCGAGGTGTGGCAGGCACTCGCGCTCGAGCGCCCTGTGGTGCTGGGTTGCTCGATGGGCGGCGCAATCGTGCTCAAGCTGGCCGCTGAATACCAGGACGAGCTGCGTGGCATCGTCGGCCTCGAGAGCACGGCCTACGCACCTGGGCGGTACAACGACTACCTGCATCACCCCGCGATTCATGGCGGGGAGATGACTGCGTCGTACACCTACGGGCTGTGCGCGCCGCAGAGCCCCGAAGTCAACGCGCGCGAGAACTGGTGGTACTACAGTCAAGCCGGTCCCGGCGTCTACGCGGGCGACGTTCACTACTACAGCAACGACTGGGACGGGCGGCAGGACATCACACGAATCGACACGCTCGTGTGCAAAGTGTCGCTGCTCACGGGTGAGTTCGATTACTCCTGTACGCCGGAGATGACGCTGGCTGTCGCTGAAGCGATCCCGGGCTCACGCGTCACCGTCATGAAGGGCATCGGACACTTTCCGATGATCGAGAACTATCCGCTCTTCCGCGACTACCTGCTCGCGGAGCTCGACGCGATCGTGCCGGCGACGACATGACGGACCGGAAACGGGTCCTCATCAGGGCGGCGCTGGGCATCGTCCTGCTCGCTGTCATCACTCACACGCGCGCCGACCCTGATCTCTGGGGACACGTCCAGTTCGGCCGCGACATCGTCTCTGAAGCGACCATTCCGCGGCTCGACCCGTACGCATTCACGTCCGACCGCGAATGGATCAACCACGAATGGCTCGCCGAGTGCGCGATGTACATCGCGTTCGCGGCTGGCCGCGGCCCTGGCCTCGTCGTTCTCAAGGTGCTGGTCGTGTTCGGGATGCTGGCGCTCCTGTGGAACGGATTGAAGCGGCAGCAGGTGGATCCGGCCACGCGCGACCTCTTGATGGCGCTCGCCGTCGTCGGCACGTTTCCGCAGCTCAATCACGTTCGGCCACAGATCTTCTCGGTCCTCGCATTCGCGGCACTGATATGGATTCTCGAAAGCCGAGGATCGCCGCGCCGGCTGCTCTTGATTCCGCCTCTCTTTGCCGCGTGGGTCAACTTCCACGGCGGCTGGATCGTCGGCGGCGGCGTGCTCGCACTATGGGCCGTGCTCTCGTGGGGTAAAGAGGGGGTTCTTCTGTTTGGCGCCGGTGCAATGGCGCTGGTTGGCACGCTGGCCAACCCCTACGGCTTGCGAATGTGGCAGTTTCTCAGCACGACCGTTGGGTTTGGAAGGGCCGAGATCACTGACTGGCAGCCGCTCTATCGCCTCGGTTCGGGATACGTCGCGCTCTGGATCGTGCTCTCGCTCGCTGCCATCGTTGGCATCATGCACGCCTGGCGATCGCGGACGTGGGAACTGCGCCGACTCGTCGTGGTCGTGGTGCTCGCCGTCGCGTCGTTTCAAGTGAGCCGCCTCGAGGCGTTCTTCGCGATCGCAGTCGTGCTGCTCCTTGGTCCGGACATCGCGGCAGCGCTGAGGGCGCGGCGGAGTCCATCGTCTGCTCCTCAGGCGAAACGAAGAGGGTTCGCCGCGGCGTTGACGATCGTCATCGTCGCGACGCTCATCGTCGGCGGAGTGGTCGTGTCGGCCAGCAACGTAACCTGCGTGCGCATGGCGGCGGATCAGTCCGAGCCGGAGACCGTCGCGATGGTGAAGCAACGAGGTCTTCAGGGACGGCTCGTCGTCTGGTTCGATTGGGGCGAATACGCGATTTGGCACTTCGCACCGGATCTGCTGGTCTCGATCGATGGCCGTCGCGAGACGGTCTACTCGGATCAGGTCATGCAGAAGCATCTGAACTTCTACTACGTGCCCGCGTCCCGCGACGTGTTCCTGGCGGAGACGCTCCCCGATTACATCTGGTTGCCGGTTGATCTGCCTGTCGTCTCGAATCTCGTCGCCGAGGGTTGGACGCCGCTTTATCGAGGGCCGCGATCAATCTGGTTGGGCCGCGACGGGACGAATACCGAACCTACTCAATCTCCGCAAGCCGACATCGGCCGCCGCTGCTTCCCCGGACCGTAGGCGACGGAAGAAACGGATCACCGCCCCCTTCATTTACTCCAGAGACTAGAATGCCCTCGATGTCTCGCGTACATCCAGCGCTGACGTCGATTGTGTTCTGCCTGGCGGCGAGCGGTGTCGCCGCGGCGCAGCAGCCACACCTCGATCAGCTTCGATTGATTGCACCCGCTGCCCCCGGCGGGGGCTGGGATCAGACCGCGCGGGTGATGCAGCAGGTCCTCCAGCGGACCGGCATCGTTCGAACCGCGCCGGTTGAGAACATTCCCGGCGCAGCAGGCACGATCGGTCTGGCGCGATTCGTCGGCTCAGAGCAGGGGCGAGGCGACGCAATCCTGGTGAGCGGATTGATCATGCTCGGCGGCATCGTCATGCACCGATCGCCGGTGACGCTGCACGAGGTGACGCCGATCGCGCGCCTCACGGGCGAGTACGAAGCGATTGTGGTCCCCGCGAACTCTCCGTTTCGCACGCTGGCGGACATGATCCGCGCGTTGAAGGAGCGACCAGAGGCACTGTCGTGGGGTGGCGGATCGGCGGGCGGCAGCGATCAGATCCTCGCGGGCCTGGTTGCGGAAGCTGTTGGCGTACCGCCAGGACGCATCAACTACGTCGCGTTCTCAGGTGGGGGCGAATCGCTCTCGGCGATTCTCGGCGGTCAGGTCTCGCTCGGCATCAATGGCTTGGCCGAGCTCGAACCACAGATTCAGGCGGGTACCGTGCGTGCGCTCGCGGTCTCGAGCGCAGAGCGTCTGTCGGGTCTCGACGTGCCGACATTGCGCGAGCAGGGTGTTGACCTCGAATTCGAGAACTGGCGATCGGTCGTCGCTCCTCCGGGAATCGGATCGAGCGAACGTCAGCGTGTCGAGTCGGTCATTGCTGCCATGGTCGTTACGCCGGAGTGGCGAGACGCGCTGGCCCGGTATCGATGGATCGACCGGTATCTGCCTGGTGAGAAGTTCACGCAGTTCGTCGCCGGCGAAGAGATGAGAGTGCGGACGACGCTGCAGCAGTTGGATACCGGACAGGGCAGCGGCGGAACGTTGGCGTCAGTCGGCGCGTATCCGACCTTCGTCCTGAGCGGGCTGGCGATTTGTACAATCGCCGCCCTCGTTGTCGGGCGCAGTGGACGGGGCGTTGCCGCTGCTCGCCGTCCTCAAGCCAACGTCTCTGAACCGAATCCCGAATCCCGAACCCCGAGTCGCGAGACCGGCACCGTGTGGTGGATCGGGCTTGCGCTCGTCGCCAACCTCGTGATGGCAGAGACTATCGGGTTCGTCACAGCTTCGACGGCGATGTTCTGGCTGGCTGCACGCGCATTCGACGATCGCCATCCGATCCGGGATGCGGTGTTCGCGGTGATCATGGCGACGAGCGCGTATCTGCTCTTCGGACGTCTCCTTCAGCTTCCCCTGCCGGCCGGCCCGTTAGAGGGCTGGCTTTCGCTTCCGCTCGCTTGTGTTTGGTGCCTCAGGGTTCGGTGGTGATGGCGGACCGGCCCGTCCCAAAGGGAACTGTCCCGGCTGCAAAGCCCAACACAAGCGAGGGGGAAAAGTAGTCTGTGTTCGATACTCTTCGCGCCCTGAGCGCCGGGTTCGCGAGCGCATTCGCGCTCCATCATCTCGGGTGGGCGCTCGTCGGCACGACACTCGGCACGGCGATCGGCGTGCTGCCTGGGATCGGCCCGGCGTTGACGGTCGCCGTGCTCCTGCCGGTCACGTTCAACCTCGACCCGATCTCCGCGTTCATCATGTTCGGCGGGATCTACTCCGGCGCGATGTATGGCGGTTCGACGACGAGCATCCTGCTCAATACGCCGGGTGAGACCGGATCGATTGCGACCGCGATCGATGGCTACATGATGGCGCGGCAAGGTCGCGGCGCTGCGGCGCTCACGACCGCTGCGATCGGGTCGTTCGTCGCCGGTACGCTGGCGACGATCGCGCTCACGTTCTTCGCACCGGCGCTGGCGAGGGCGGCGCTGCGTTTCGGTCCGGCCGAGTACTTCGCGCTGACGGTTGTCGCGTTCACGACCGTGTCGCTCCTGCTCGGGCCGTCTCGTGTGAAGGGGCTGTTCAGCCTCTTTCTCGGTCTGTCGGTCGGCCTGGTTGGAATCGATCAGCTCACGGGCGACGCCCGCTTCTCGTTCGGCATTCCGCAACTGCTCGACGGCATCGACGTCGTGATTCTCGTCATCGGCCTGTTCGCGGTTGGAGAGACGCTCTATCAGGCCTGGCAGTACGGTCGAAGCGAGCCGGAAGCCGTCGTGCTGCACGACTTCACCGGCATGAGTCGCGAGGAGTGGAGACGGTCGTGGGGGAGCTGGCTGCGCGGGGCGGCGATCGGATTCCCGCTGGGGGTTCTCCCGTGTGGCGGTACTGTGATTCCGACGTTCGTCTCATATGCGACCGAGAAGCGATTGAGCAAGGAGCCGGAGCGGTTCGGGCACGGCGCGATCGAGGGCGTGGCCGGGCCTGAGGCCGCGAACAACGCGGCGGCCGCGGGCGTGCTCGTGCCGCTCCTCACGCTCGGTCTTCCGTCATCCGCGACGGCTGCGGTCATGCTGGCGGCGTTTCAGCAGTACGGGCTTCAGCCAGGCCCGTTGCTCTTCACGTCGCGACCGGATCTCGTGTGGACGCTCATCGCGAGCCTGTACATTGGCAATGTGATGCTGCTGGTGCTCAATCTTCCGCTCGTAGGCGTGTGGGCCCGCGTCATGTTGATGCCGCGCCGCCTGCTCTTCGCCGGCATCCTGGTGCTGGCATCGCTCGGCGCCTACAGCCTGAATGGATCGCTGCTCGATCTCGCGATTCTGTACCTCGTTGGAGCGGTCGGGTGCGCAATGCGCATCTACGACGTCCCGCTCGTTCCAGCGGTGTTGGGACTCGTCCTCGGTCCATTGTCCGAACTCCAGTTCCGGCGGGCGATGGCGATCAGCGAAGGGGACATCACCATCTTCGTGACGCGGCCGATCTCGGTGGTCCTGCTGCTGGCGGCCGTGATGGTGCTGTTCGGGTCGAGATTGCTTACGAGAAAACTGACAACCGTAGAGGCGGGTCTGTAGACCCGCCGTTGAAGAGAGATGCAGGAGATCCCTGACTACGACGTCGCGGTCGTCGGCGGCGGCAATGCCGCGCTGTGTGCGGCGATCGCGGCGCGGCGTGCAGGCGCGAGCGTCGTCGTGCTCGAGCGTGCACCACGCGACTTTCGCGGCGGCAACAGTCGCCACACGCGCAACTTCCGGTGCCTGCACAACTCGCCCGGTCAGTATCTGACCGGCATGTACACCAGGGACGAGTTCCTCTCCGATCTGCGCAGTGTCAACGGTGGAGACATCGACGAGTCGCTCGCGCGCATCGCGATCCAGCAGTCGGCCACGTGCCCGGACTGGATGGCACGGGAAGGCGTGCGGTTTCAGGCGGCGCTTCACGGCACTCTGCAGCTTGGCCGTACGAACCTGTTCTTCCTCGGCGGGGGCAAGGCGTTGATGAACAGCTACTACGCCTCCGCTGAGCGCCTCGGCATCGATGTCTTCTACGAAGCGGAGGTCGTCGATCTGCGTGTCGCGAACGGGGTGTTCGAGTCGGTCGATGTGCAGACAGCCGGCCGCGTGCGCACGATCCGCGCCGCAGCCGTTGTCATCGCCTCCGGCGGATTCGAGGCGAACCTCGATTGGTTGCGCGACGTCTGGGGTGAGGTCGCCGACAACTTCATCGTGCGTGGCACACCATACAACACCGGCGTGCCACTGAAACGGATGCTCGAGGCCGGTGCGCAATCAATCGGCGATCCGCGCGAGTGCCACGCGATTGCGGTCGATGCCCGCGCTCCGAAATTCGATGGCGGTATCGTCACCAGGCTCGACTGCATCCCATTCGGCATCGTCGTCAACTCGCACGGCCATCGCTTCTACGACGAGGGCGAGGACGTGTGGCCCAAGCGATATGCGATCTGGGGAAAGCTGATCGCTCGAGAGCCAGGGCAGATTGCATACTCGATCGTGGATGCAAAGGTTGCCGACCAGTTCATGCCGTCCGTGTATCCGCCGATCGTCGCGAATTCGATTGGCGAGTTGGCGCGTCTCCTCGCTCTTCCGCCAGAGACGCTCGCAGCAACGGTGGAGACCTTCAACCGCTCCGTGCGGCCCGGCACCCTCGACCTGAGCGCGCTCGACGGTTGCCGAACCGAGGGGCTGAGCCCGGACAAGACGCACTGGGCGCAGCGCCTCGACACGCCGCCGTACTGGGCGTATCCGCTCCGGCCCGGCATCACGTTCACATATCTCGGTCTCAAGGTGGATACGCACACGCGCGTACTGATGTCAGACGGTCAGCCATCTGCGAACGTCTACGCGGCCGGGGAAGTCATGGCGGGGAACATCCTTCTCAAGGGTTACCTCGCCGGCTTCGGGATGACGATTGGCACGGTCTTCGGCCGCATCGCTGGTGAGGAGGCCTCGCGGCATGCTGCCCGATAACGTTGTCCAGCATGGCCAGCATGTCCTGACCATCTGCAACGCGTGCCGCTACTGCGAACAGTACTGCCCCGTGTTTCCAGCGCTCGAGAAGCGGCGGACGTTTGCCGCCCCCGATCTCACGTATCTCGCGAACCTGTGCCACAACTGCGGCGAGTGTCTCTACGCCTGTCAGTTCGCGCCTCCGCACGAGTTTGGTATCAACGTCCCATCGCTGCTCGCGGAGGTCCGCACGCGTTCGTATGAGGAGTACGCGTGGCCGCCGGCACTTGGGCGAACGTTTCGTCGTCATGGATTCCGAACGGGTCTGGCGGCGCTTGCGGTGGTGTTCTCGCTTCTGCTGCTAGCCGCGATCGCCGACGGGCAGGCGATCGTGTCGGCCGATGGCTCTGCTGATTTCTACGCCGTCATTCCGCACGGCGCGATGGTGACGACATTCGGCGCGGCCTCGATCTTCGTGGCGATCGCGCTGTTCATTTCCGGCGCGCGATTCTGGCGTGATGTGAATGCCGTCGCCACCTCTCGCGGCCCGGGCATCGGTTCCGCCGTGCGCGATGCGTTGACGCTGCGTCACCTGCACGCCAGCGGGCAGGACTGCACCTCGAATCTGGAAGTGCGCATGCCGTGGCGGCGGTGGTGTCATCACTGCACGTTCTACGGATTCATGCTCTGTTTCGCGTCAACGACGGTCGCGGCGATCTATCACGGTGTGTTCGGCTGGCATGCGCCGTACGCGTATACCAGCCTTCCAGTGCTGCTCGGAGCGGCGGGCGGATTCGGCTTGCTTGTCGGCCCCCTGGGGCTGGCTGCGCTTCGACAAACGCGCGATCCCGCGCTCGGCGATGACGAGAGCGGCAGACTCGATAGCCTCTTCCTCGCGCTGCTTTTTCTCACCAGCCTGACTGGGCTCGCACTACTCGCCTTGCGTCACAGCCAGGCGATGGGTGTGCTGCTGATTGTTCACCTCGCCGTCGTGCTCGTCCTTCTGCTGACGCTGCCTTACGGCAAGTTCGTCCACGCCCTCTACCGATTCCTCGCACTCATTCGCTATCACCGCGAAAGAGAGTGACGAGGCCGGTCACGTCGAGCTACGAGCCCTCACCAGACGGCCAGCGGTTTCTGGTCACTGCCGTCGTGTCGCAAGCCAGCCCCATCACCGTCATCCTGAACTGGAAGCCGCCGACGCGATGACAGCGGTTCGCCTGACATCGCGGGCATGATCGAATACCACGACGTGACCCAGATCGACCGGGCTAATAGTTCAGACGCAAGACCGTCACCCGACCATCGCCGATTGGAAGCACCACGAAAATGTCGTCGTGCTCTCGCTCCCCGATCGCGACCTCGCCCGAATGGCCGAGAGCCTTGAGGAGGCGCGGCACCGTGTTGCTGTGACCAACGATAACCGCGCTTCCGTTACCATCGCGCGCGCGTATGAGCCGAACTGTGGCTTCCACTTGATCCTGGCCACTGACGATCGTTGGAGTGATGTGCAGCAACTCGGCGAGTGGCTGCGCAGTCTGGTTGGTCCGCTTCCGATCGCTGGTGTAGATGGCGGTAATGCCGGCGTCGCCAAGGAGGCGAGCGAGCACACGCGCGCGAGCCTCACCGGCTTCTGAGAGCACACCGTCTGGCGATTCGTACTCCGCTCGTTCGGCATGCCGAAGCACGAAGATCGCCTGCTGCGCGTCGACGGCGGACGCGCAGCCGAGGAAGAGGCCCGCCACCACGAGTTGGAGCCAAAGATGCCGTCCTCGCAGAAAACGCGGAGCGCCCATGTCCTGCCTCCTTACGAATCGCTCGCGTCAGTCTATTCGAAGCCTCTCGGTGGAGTAGGCGATGCCGTGTGGGCGACCGGTGCCGGGATACAGCCACGTCTCGACTTTCCCGCGATCCAGGTCCACCCGTGCCACTCCGCCCTGGCCGGCTGCTCCGGCGTCGAACGTCGCGTAGACGTATCGGCCGTCAGGTGAATCGACGGCGAGGTCGCCGAACGTTCCCTCGCCGCCGATATCGACGGTGCCCCTCAGCGTGAGGTTCCGCGTGTTCACGAACGCCAGGCGCGCTGGTGGCTTGCCGCGAAGGCTGACGATGAGTGTGCGTTCGTCGCGGGTGAGTATCAGCGACTCGGGCTGTAAGTCCACCGCGCCCATGGAGACCTCGTCTGTGACGACGAAGCTGTCCACATCAACCGTCTTGACCTTCCCTTCGTTTCTCATCGACACATACAAGAGTTCTCCGTCCCGCGTGGACAACACTTCGCTCGGCTGGCCACCCGATGTGTCACCTGGACTGAGGCTTCTCAGGATGCGCCCAGTTCGTGTCGACAGCTTCGTGATGAGATTTCCCATCTCGTGCGGCACGAAGATGAAACGGCCGTCAGGGGAGGGATGAGGCGCGTGAGCCAAGGGGCCGGACTGGGTGCTGGAGGTGTATTCGCGAACGTCGTGAGTGCGCGCGTCGATCGCGGCAATTCTGTTGGTCCCGAATAGCCCCACGTAGACCGTCCTCTCGTCCGGGCTCAACTCGACATGATGGGGACGCGTTCCCGCGCCGAACTGGATCGTGTCGAGAACGTCGAGGGTCGAAGCAGACAACACGAAGACGCTGTCTGCGTCATTGGTCACGAACGCCTTATGCGTCCGGTGAGACACGACCAGATCGTGGACGCCCGCCCCTACGGTAATAGGGCTTGGCTTCACGACCTTCCCGGTGTCGGTGTCGAACACCGTGAGCGTCCCCTGGTCACGGTTCGCGACCCAGATGCTATCGCCCTTCCAGGGGCCATGGCCCCAGTGAGCGGAGACGCTCGTCAGAGATGCGATGACGATCGAACACAACAGGGCGATCACCGTGCGGCGACCATGCTCGGATTCCGGCCCGCGGTGACGAGGCTTTGTTGGCATCGAGAGATCCTTCCAGGCGCGCGCTGACAGGCGAACGTCCATGCATGTGTGGCGTCTGGATCTAAGGGCGCAAAAGCGACGGAAATCCCCTCATCCGGGGTCGAACGGAGTGGCGACCCTACTTTGAGCTGCCGTATCGAGCGCCATCGCGCTCGAAGCGCCGGCGCAGCGGATCGAGGAGTGCCGTGAATTCCGGATCGCGGCGAATGGGATCGAGCAGACTGTCTCGCATCAACCAGGGATAGCAGGGGAAACCTGTGTCGGCCGCCTGCTGAAGCCACTTGATGCTGGCACGGGCGTCGCCGAGTTGTGCCCAGGCGGCACCGAGGCTGTAGGCAACGTGGTGATCCATGTACGGCCCGTGCTCGATGCCGAGGACACGGGCGCGCGCTGCGGCGTGATCGCCGGCGGCGGCTTCGACACCCGCGAGCGCGGCTTGCGAACGGATGTCCGGGCGTCCGGGCGAGCGCTGCACCGCGGCAAGTGTGGCGCGCGCGGTGGCCACGTCGCCTGAATAGAACTGCGCCAACCCGAGGTAGTTGCGAATGACCGGCGCGTCCGACCTTGCCAGGAGTGCTGCCGCCTGGTCACGAGCCTGTTTGTAGGATCCGTTCAATAGGCTCCCAACCACCTCGAGCCTGGCGATTTCGACGTTTCCGAGGGGATTCAGCTGATGTGCGGCTTCGGCCTCCTCCTTCATGCGATCGAGGAGTCCCAGGTGGTAGAACGCGCGCATCCGCACGACGTGTGCGAGCTCCAGCGTGGGATCGATCGCCAGCGCACGAGTCGCGTCCGCGATCACCTCAGGCCAGTTGAAGGCGCCGTGCAACGTCCCGGCGGCACTGGCCATCGCAAGCGTTGCTTCGGCGAGCGATGGGTCGGCTGCCAACGCAGCCTTGGCATCACGTTCGGCACGCGCGCCCCATGCGGACGCCTCGGTCTCGTACGCATAGCGAATGCTGAACCAGGCGGATGCGATGGCCAGGCCGGCACGTGCCAGCGCGTAGTCAGGATCGAGCGCCAGCGCTCGCTCGAAGTCCGCGATCGCCGCCTTCATGCTCTGCTCCGTGTAGTTCACGAATGACGCGCGACCGCGCAGGTAGAGGTCATAGGCCTGCGCGTTGTCCGTGTAGCGCCGTCGAACGCGTTCGCGCTGGTCGGCGGTCAGTTCCACGCGCATCGCGCCGACGACTTCATCGGCGATCGTGTCCTGCAGATTCGTCAAGGCACTTCGCAGCACGTCGTAGCTCCGTGCCCACGTCACCGCGCCGTCAGAACTTTGGACGAGCTGAAGAGTGATGCGATACGCGTCGGCGTTCCGCTGGATTGTTCCGAAGAGCACATACCCGACGTCAAGCGCTTTGGCGACCGTCGCCGTTTCTGCCGGCGCATCCGCGTAACGCATCACCGCCGCGGTGGGGCGCAACCCGATCTGGCGAGTCGCCGCGAGTCGAGTGATGATCGAGTCCGCGATCCCGACGCCAAGATGCTCGTCGCCGCGGGCGTCTCCGACCATGCGGAGCGGGAGAACAGCCAGTTGGACGGTGGCCGCGGGTGTGGGTGAAACCAGACGCAGTGTCGGTGCCGACAGGAACAGCGCCGTACCCGCAGACACGAGCAACGCGACCACGCTGGCGGCTGCGCTTACGCGGTGTTCCGAGATGAACCGGCGCAACCAACCGGCCTCACGAGTCGAGCGCAGGACACTGGCAATTCGCTGTAGCTCTCCGAGGAGATCCCCCGCGGACTGCAATCGATCGGCAGGACTCTTGGCCAGGCATCGGCTCACCAGCGCTTCGACTCCGCTCGGTATCGACGGGACGAGCTCACGAAGCGGTGGCGGCTCCTGCGCCATGATGGCCGTCATCAGGCTCGCGCCGCTTCTGCCTTGGAACGCCCTTTTTCCGCTGAGCATCTCGTAGAGCAGACAACCGAAGGCGAATACATCGGTACGAGCGTCCGTCGGCAGACCCTCGAGTTGCTCGGGAGCCATGTAGTGCAGCGTGCCGACGATCGTGCCTGGCGTCGTCAGATCGGAGTCGGGGGTGAGCGATGCTCCCACGGCGAGAGGCGTAGTCGCTTTCGCAAGTCCGAAGTCGAGGAGCTTGGTGCCGGCAGACGTCAGCATGACGTTCCGCGGCTTGAGATCGCGATGGACGATGGCGGCGCGATGAGCCGTGTCGAGTGCCGACGCAATCTGAATGGCACAATCGAGCGCGTCCTCGACAGCGAGTGCGCTCTTCGCAAGCCGGTCCGCGAGTGTCTCCCCGTTGAGGTACTCCATGACGAGGTAAGGCACTGGTGCGTGGCCCGCCGCCGCGTGCGTGCCGACGTCATGGAGCATGCAGATGTGGGGATGATTCAGTCCGGCAATGACGCGCGCCTCCCGCTCGAAACGATCGCGCGCGGGCCCATCGACGGCGACGTGCGAGACGAGCACTTTGATCGCGACGATCCTTCCGAGTCGCGTGTCGCGCGCACGGTAAACCTCGCCCATGCCGCCACCGCCAATCCGGGATTCCAGGCGGTACGGACCGAATTGCGCGCCTTCCAGATTGTCGTCCGGCAACTCGGCACCAGACGCAACGCACGTCGTCTCGAGAAAATCGCCGGCGCGTTCGTGTGCGTCCAGCAGCGTCGAGGCATGAGCACGTAGTCGCTCGTCTCCGACGCAGGCTTCCATGATGAAGCCGCGGCGCTGCCCGACAGGCAGAGCGACAGCCCCTTCGAAAATATCCCGCACACGCCGCCACTCGTCGGGACGAAGTGAGGTCATGTCCATGGTGTGCGGAGGATACCTCCTGTCACCGGTGTGAAAGTCCGGATAGACGCCTCACTCCACATAGAGCGAGTTCAGCAGTCTCGATACGCTCGGCCAGTTGCGTTGGAACGCCTCCGGGCTGCTCGCACTGATGTCCACCAGTGCGACCGAACCGGCGGCAAGAATCGCGACTCGAAGATGCTCGCGCCGTGCTCCTCCATTGAAGTTGCTGAAGGTCGCCACAATCGCCGCCTCTGCACCTTTCACGGCCAGCGGCCTGAACACCGGGGGTGCGAGAATTCTGTCTTCCCGATACACCGCGGATACTCGGTCGCGAAAGAGCAGCTGCCGGAAGTCACGCTGAAAATCGCCGCGGAACGGCCGAAAGTCGTAGACGTGAATGATGCCATCGAGGCCGTCTGATATCCACGTTGCAGCTTCGTGATTGTTGCCGCCGGCAAAGCCGTCCGGCCCGTTGTAGCGGAGCGTCGGCATCGCCCCCGTCGTGTCGCCCCCAAGCGTGGCGAGTATCGAAAGGATCAGGACGACGGAAAGCGAGCCATGCCGTACGGGGTCTTGCCCGGGCGTCCTGCTCATCGTCTCTTAAAGCGAGAAACGACGAGAACCTCCCTCACGCAGGCGGCGAATCTTCTTTCCGGCTAGGGACGGGACATCGACAAGCGATCGTACAGCCACGCCTTCGCGGCAGCCCAGTCGCGTTCCACTGTGGCCCGGGATACCTCCAGCGCCAAAGCTGTTTCCTCGATCGTGAGGCCGCCGAAGTACTTGAGCTCCACCACGCGACACAGACGGGGGTCGAGCGCCATCAACGCGTCGAGCGCTTGGTCTAGTTCGAGAATGTCGATATCGGTTGGCGATGTGGCCGGTGACGCGTCGCCCAGGCTGACCAACGTCGCGCCACCACCCCGCTTCCCGGCATCGCGGTGCCGGGCATGATCGACGAGGATCTGCCGCATCAGTCGCGAGGCGACCGCGAAAAAGTGCGAGCGATTCTCCAGTGTCATTCGATCGAGGCCGACGAGTCGCAGAAACGCCTCATGGACCAGATCGCTTGTCTGCAGCGAGTGTCCTTCCCGTTCCGACCGCAAGCGCACGCGAGCCAGGCGTCTGAGCTCCTCGTAGACGACGGGAACCAGACGATCGAGCGCTTCCTTCTGTCCTTGTCGCCATTGGACAAGGAGGCCGGTGACGTCCTGTGTAGACGACGTGTCCGTCATCTAGAAGTTCAACGTCATGTTCACGCGCGCGAAACGTGGCGGCACGATCGACGTCGGCCGCAACCAGCTCGCACCTTGTGTGGCGTAGTCGAACGTCTGCTCGTAGCCAGCCGGGTCGTTGGTGTTGAACAGGTTGTACAGGTCCACGCCGATGTCCGCTCGTCGCCGCCCGAACCGCAACACCTTCGCAAACCGCACGTCGATCTGCGTGACGCGGTCGCCGTACACCTCCGCCGGTTCGACCAGGTTCACCGTCGTCGTGCCATTCGCGTTGGACCCGGACGGAAGCCTGCCAAGCAGATCCCGTACGACCGTGTTGGGCACGTTGTAGTTCGCCGCCAGCGATGCCCCGTTAGTGGCCGAGTTGGTGGCCTGCAAGAACGGAATGGTCGTGCGCAGCGAGCGGAAGGTTCCGCTCACCAGGACATCGATCTTCGGAACCGTGTAGCTCGCCAGCCCACGGACTGCGGTAATCCACGGCTCCGTCACGGCGCATCCGCGCGGGTCCGGGCTGTCGATGTTGACGACGGTCTCGCAGCGATCCTGCACACCACGCCCGGTGCTCGTACCTCCCTGGAGCATGACCCCGCCTTTCAAGCGCGCGTTGGCCGTCACATCGACGCCGTGCCAGTACCAGGTACGCGCCGCCCCGAAGTTGGTCTCGAAGGTCTGGAAGTTCTGCGCGCCCCTGGCGGCTGCCGTCGGCGTGGGATCGTACGACGTCACCGGGTAACCGCCGCCACCAGGAAGATCGGGATGGAGCGGTGCCGTCAACGTCCACGGCTGGTAATCCGCCGGCCCGATCAGCTGATTGTCGGTGACGAGAAAATTCTGGAACCAGCGCCTGTTGTAACCGACTTCCACGCCGACGCGCGGCAGCACTTCCTGCTGCAGCGAGACGCCGAACTGCCAGTCCGATTCCCGCACGCTCCACCCTTCCAGAATGGCCGGGTCGATGATCGTCAGGTTCGGATTCGGATTACCGAAATTGAGGTCATTTCCAGTGAGAGCAGCGCACCGATCGCCGCCAGACGCCAGGTTGTCTTGTAGTCGCGGGTTGCCGAGGTCGCAGTCGATCTGGAAGTTCCGGTTGCCATCGGTCCACGGCCGCGCCGTGATCCGGGTCACGGTCTTCACGGCTGGATTGTTCGCCGCATAGACGCCACCGACCTCGGCGCTCTTGAGGTACTTTCCGAGGTTGCCCTTGATCGCCGTCTTGCCATTGCCGAACAGATCGTAGGCGACACCCATGCGCGGTGTGAGGTCGTTGTAGCCCTTGACGCTCACGGTGCGCTCGAACGAGATCGGCTGTGGATTGAAGATCGACGTCTCCATCGTGCCGTTACCTTCGGCGGGCGCCCAGCTCCAGGCGCGGTCGTAGCGAATCGCCCCTTGCAGCGTCAGTTTGCCCAGCGTCCACTGATCCTGGGCGAACAGTGCCGTCGTCATCGTGCGATCGGTCGTGTCCCACCGTGGCGCGAGGACGTAGCCAAAGCTGATCGGATTCCTGTTGTTGAACGTGTATCGCAACTGCGAATCGTTGGCGACTCGACCGGACGTCTGCTCCAGGCTCGAACCCATGTAGCCGATCTTGAAGTTGTGCGCGCCGCTGACACGTGACACCGACGCCCGCCACTGGATCGAGCTGGCCTTGTTGTCTGCAAAGGCGTGAGCGTTCGGATCGTAAAGGCCGCGATAGCTGAAATTCGCCAGTCCATAGATAGTGGACTGCTCGGTGACCGGTATCAGGTCGGTGAGGCCATCGGGTGGCACCTGACCGTTGCCCGCGAACCGGTAGTGGAAGCGCGAGAATCCCGCGTCGAGGAGCAGCCGGTTCGACACCGGAGACGACCAGGTCGCTTGCGTCACGTAGTACGGCAGGTCGTGGTAGCCAGGAAACGCCTCCGGCGAGTTGGTCGCGTTTCCAACGCCGATCCAGTCCCCACTTCGGGCCCGGCAGCCCTCACCGGCTTCTGTGAGCGTGGACCCCTGACACCGATACTGATTCTCCTGGGAGAACGACACGCGGTTGCGCGGCGTCAACTGTCCGGTCAAACGGATCGAGAAGATGTCGTAGCGCGACGCGTTACGCGTGACGACCGCCTGGTCGCGCGCGTAGTCCCAATGCGTTGCATCTCCGGCGTAGAGGTTGGCGTAGGCCCCCGAGACCCCTGTCGTCTGCCCGAACGTGCGTGCGCTGCCGAAGAACCACAGGCGGTCTCGCAGAATCGGCCCTCCCAAGGCCCCGTTCACATCGAACGCGTTGATGAGCGCAGACGGTTCCAGAATTCCGATCGCGCGCAACTCGTCGTCAACGTTGTTCGAGCGAGACCATTCCCCCGCACCGCTATAGAAGGCAGACCCCGCGAACGTGTTGCCCCCCGAGCGCGGCACGAGGTTCATGATGGGGCCGCCGGTTTCGGCCTCGCCCAGGCCACCAGACACGAGCACTTGAATCTCATCGACGTTGGTGACGTCGTAGGCCAGCGACGAGACGCCCGCACCGGAGCCCGGCTCGGTCACCAGCAGGCCGTTGACTGAGATGCGTCCTTCGTTCTGACGGCCGCCATGTGCCGTGAAGCGGTTGATCTGTCCCGGGTTCGTCTCCGCGCCGACGCCACCGGTCGGCATCAGCGACGCGATGTTGGTCATGATGCCCGTGTAACTGCGCGTGACTGGCAGCGATTGGAGCACGTCGTTGCTCAGCACTGTTTCTCGACGCGTCGTCTGCACGTCAACGACCGGCGCCTCCCCGGTCACGGTGAGCGTTTCCTCCAGCGCTCCCAGTCGGAGCTCGACATCGACTGTCGCAGCGCCGGAACCGGACAGCGTCAAGCCGTCCCGCACGACTCTCGAGAAGCCTGTCAGCACGTATGTGACTGAGTAATTTCCCGGAGGCAGATCGGTGATCCGGTACTGGCCCGATCCATCGGTGACGGCGGTGCGGACTTTTTCGATTAGGGCCGAGCTACTCGCTTCGACCGTCACCCCAGGCAACACACTGCCGGACGGGTCCCGAACCACTCCCGCTAACGTCGTCTGTGCATGTGCGAAGGCAGGGAGAACGAGGAACCCAAAGAGAAGCAACGAACGCGACATCGACCTCATTGAGACACCTCTTCCTCATGAGTCTGCATCCAGGCGAGCGAGAACTTCGATGCGGCACCGAAGAACGGGGACATCCTACACCGGAGTGCGATGCGTGCACTCCAGGGGCGATGCTGCCGCGTCTGACTTCACGAATCGAAATTCTGCGATGTGGTTCGTGCCGTCCAGCAATTTGATGAGCAGCTGGCGACATGAGCCGGCCCACGTCTTGTCCGTCTTCCCGCGTCCATTCCATTTGGAGGCGAGGTCCGCTTCGCAGATCATGATCTCGTGAGTCTCAAGAACAACGCGCGCCTTGTCTACTCCACAGAGGACTCCGGCAAGTGCCCCGTGTGCGGATGGCCTCAGCGAAATTGCCAGTGCAGCACGCGGCACGCGGCCAACGCGCCCATTCCCACGCGCGTCGTCGCGAAGCTCCGAATGGAAAAGAAGGGGCGCGGAGGGAAGACCGTGACCGTGGTCTACGACCTCCCACAAAACGCTCAGTTCCTGAAGGAACTGAGCCAGGAGCTCAAGAAGGCGTGCGGTACCGGCGGGGCAGTGGTCGAAGGCGGCGTCGAACTGCAGGGCGATGTTCGTGAGCGCGTGCGTGACATCTTGCTCAAGCGAGGATACGTCGTCAAAGGCTGAGCCACGTCTCCTGTGAAGTTCCAAATCACGGCGACGTTGGCTGTATCGGCCGCCGTGTTCCCGAAATCGTCGGTCACCCGCACGCTGATTGTTCGCGTTGCCGGGGCATCGATCCCGTTCGCAGGGAAGGTCACGCTCTGGCCCGGCGTTTCGAAGACACCGTCGCCGTCCAGATCCCAGTCATACGACAGGAGTGCTCCTTCAGGGTCGCTGCCTGATGCCGTAGCAGCCACCGTACCTCTTTCGACGACTGAGTAGGGCCCGCCAGCATCGACGCTCGGCGCGGCATTCAGCGTGAGACCGATGAGGATCGGATCGTGATCCGACGTGCGATACGCGTCGGGCGCATACAACCCGGGCGGATTGAACTCCGTGTTGTAGTCGAGAATCAGCGGCTCGTCGGCGTTGATGTGCCAGATCGTTGCGCCGGTCACGTTGTCCACGAGTTCGGGAGCGGCCAGCGCGTGATCGAGTTCGCCAGACAGGCGATCGAACACGAAGCTGTAGCGCTCGGCATCGGTCACATACAACTCCGAGAGCCCGGAGAAGCCGGCCGTTTCCAGTGCATGGATCGGATCCTCCTCGGTATACGAGTTGAGGTCGCCCACGATGAGTACGTTGCTGAGGGAGAGGGAGCCGATCACGTTGGTCAGCGTCGTCGCCTGTGCGACGCGCAGTGCGTTGAAGCAGCTCTGTCCGTCGCCCTGATCGAGATCCAGCCCTGTGGCGCCGCCGCATCCCTTGGACTTGAAGTGATTGGCGACAAGCGTGAACGATTCACCCCCGCCCGCGCGCTGGAACGTCTGGATCAGTGGTGGCCGGCTGAAAAGGGGATCGTCGGATGACAGTGCGTTGCCAACCGGCGTGACCTTTGACGGCTTGTAGATGATGGCGACCTTGATGGCATCCGTGCCGAGCGTCCCGCCGAACTCGTTTGGTGCATTGAGCACCGGATCGGAGATGAACGCGTAGCGTCCGGTGCTCGACGCGGCGTTGAGCGCCGCCACGAGGCTGCCGATCGCCGTCGAGCCGTTATTCTCGACTTCCATCAGTCCAATCACGTCGGCGTCGAGCCCGCGGATGGCAGCGACTTCCTTCGCCTGTTGGCGCGCGAACTCCTGCGCTGTATCAGCGCCGCGGGCATTCGGGTTCACCGATGTGAGTGTCGTGAAGTAGTTGAGTGTGTTGAAGCTCGCAACTCGAATGTCGCCTCCCACCGGTGCCGGCGCTGCAGGCCGAGGGTTGGCACGCGTGAACGAGATCGGCTGCGTGGGCTCGAGACGGTACTCTCCGAAGCCAAACGTCAGCACCCCTGTCACTCCGGACGTCGTATCACCGAGCCGCAACGCATCGCCTGGCGCAACGAACGGAACTGTTCCTGGATTCTGTACGCTCGACCCATCGTCGATCAGGAGGCTTCGACGGTTGTTCAGATCCTGAAGGACGGTCGCGGGCGCTCCTGGCGCAACGCGATCCGTCGGCTGGAGCATCCGACCATCCACAGACACCGTGACTTCACCGAAGCGGCCTAACTCGAAGTGTTCGGTCGCACTCAGGTCGTCGGGGAAGGTGACGAGCATGTTCTCGAGCGGCTCGAATGTCGTGCCCGGGGCGCGTGGAAGGTCGACTGACAGAGGCGAGATTGTTCCGCTTCCGCAGGTGTCGACGACCGCTACCGGGGACAGTTCGGTGAGACCGTTGAACTCGATCGCCCGGCCGGTGACGCGGACGCGTTGGCCTACCTGAACGTCCTGGAACGTTGCCGCTGCGAACGCAAAGAGTCCTTCCGAGGTATTCGGGTCCGCGTCCGGCGTGTCGTCCTGAATGTAGAAGCCGCCAAGCTGCCCGGGACCCTGGAAATCACCCGTGACGATGCCCTCGACCCGGACGGTCTGTCCCGCGAGCAGCGTTGACGCTCCCGCGCCCTGAACTGCCGAGATCTCGTGTGACGTGGGCACCCCACAACCGCTCGGAGGCGGAGGTGGTGGAAAGAATCCGCCGTTGCGTGGAGCCGGTGCGTCGGAGGTGAAATCGAAGTTGTTGTTGTCAGTATCAGTAGCGCCGCCGTCCGCGCGAATGGCAGCCGTCGTCATGCTCAGCGTAGGAGCGGCTCCCGCACCCTCGAAGAAGTTCGCATTGCCGTAGCCAACGAGGTCGACGATCATCGCGAGCGCAGCCGCGTTGCATGGCGCCCCTGCGCTACCGTTGCATCCGAGTGAGGTGGTCGTGTTGACGAGAGCGACCTTGCCCGCGCCCGCCGCCATGGCAATCGGCGTCGCATCGGTCACATCGGCGGCTGGCAACGGCGACCCGTTTGCCCCGCCTGCTTCCTGAACCAGCAGATAGCCATGCGGAGCGATGGTGCCACTGAGCTCGGTCAGCTGGGTGCTGGTCGCGCCGAAATTGCCCGTGCCGGTCGCGCTCGCGTACTGCACGGACCAGCCATCGACCGACACCGCAACGTCAGAGAGATTGTGCAGCTCGACGAAGTCGTTGGTGAGCGGGGCGCCAGCGTTTCCGCCTCCGCCGTAGACCTGGCTGATGACCACCGTGAGGGACGCGGCGCGCGATCCGGGGATGAACGAGGACGCAATGACGCTGGCCAGCAGACAGAGCGTTGCGGCCGCGGACGAACGGCGTGCGTGAATCATGAGCTGTTCTGAATCTAGTGATCGGAACGCGGCGTCCGTGACACTCAGGACACCCGGGCTTACTGACAACAGGCGTGGCCCCAGCTCGCCATCGTCCTCGTGTAACGATGCAGCGAATTTACGGGCTATTTCCTGGGGGCGATGCCGGGCAGGTGCGCGCGGTTGGCGACGCGTATGGCAGTGAGGTCGTTCGGTTGGATTTTCAACTGGTTGAGGATCCGATGGATCTCGGTCTCCTCGGTCATGGAGATGGAGTCCTCGCTCGCGGCCACCGCGAACAGGCATCGCGCGAGCGCGAGCTTCTCATCGTAGGTCGCGCTCCCGGCGAAGTCTCGCGCGACTTCGAAATCGGCCGTCCCGCCGAACAGCAGATTGCTCGTCTTCGCGAGGCTCACGACCAGCATCGCCTGTTCTTGTGTGAGGGCGCCCTGGTCGCGCACGAGGCGCTCCATTACCGACGTTTCCTCGAGCGCTCGCATGTTGATCGGCATTGGCAACACGGCCGAGGAGGTACGCGAACCGTGCGACGTAGCGCGCCCGATCCGGCTCCAGCCGATCGAGCGCGTTGACGACATCACGGAGAGCAGAGGATTCCTGGGGCTCGCGTGCACCGAGCCCCAACCATGACCAGATAGTTGCCATTCTAACGATTACGACACACCGAGACACTGAGGCACAGAGAAACTTTGTGTTTCCTCGGTGCCTCGGAGCCTCTGTGTGTCGTGGTCACGGAAGTTCTTATTTCGCCGGCTTGATGTTCTGGTTGAAGCGGAACAGGTTGTTCTTGTCGTACTTCTTTTTGACCTTGGTCAGCCGCTGGTAGTTCTTCCCGTACGTCGCCTTCACGCGATCCTCGCCTTCATCCATCATGAAGTTCACGTACGCACCTGGCGCCGAGTAGGGATGCAGCGCGTCCCAGTAATCCCGCGCCCACGTGCTGATCTTCTCTTTGTTGGCCGGATCGCGGTCCACACCAACGATCACCGCCGCCCATGTGGCATCGCGATACGCCCAGGCCGTTGCCTTGTTTTTCACTTTCGCGGCCGCGCCATTGATCGGATACAGGTGCATCGTCGACTGCCAGGTCGGCAGCTTGTTGCCGTGCTCGACGTGCAGCGCGATCGCCTCGTCGCTCAGCTCGTGAACGAAGTCCGCCTTCCAGTACCACTGATCGCCAGGGGGGTAGAGCGGATCGAACATGCTCTGCATCACCGGGTGCGGAAGCGGCCCCACCATGTCGAGCGCCGGAGTCTTGACCGCGCGAATCGGCTTGAACACCTTTGGCGCGCTCTTGAGCGGTCCGGTGTAGCACCAGACGACGCCGCACATCTTCTTGTTGTGCAGATGCTCGGGGAACGGCGGTCCGGGTGGAACCGTGAGGAAGGCAAAGAAGCCGTTCAACTCCTTGGGCGCCTTCTTGATGAAGCGGCGGTACCACTTCATGATCGCAGGCGCGTCTTCCATCTCCCACAGCATGGGCCCGGCAAAGTTCGTGTGAACGGGCTGCCCCTTGAACAGGAATGCCGTGACAACGCCGAAGTTGCCACCGCCGCCGCGAATGGCCCAGAAGAGATCCGCGTTCTCTTTGGCGCTTGCGGTCACCAACCGGCCGTCTGAGAGGACCATGTCCACCGCGAGGATGTTGTCGATGCTCAGGCCGTACTGACGTGTGAGGTGCCCGATGCCTCCTCCCAGGGTGAGGCCGCCCACACCTGTCGTGGAGATGATCCCCGCGGGCACGGCCAGGCCGTATGGGTGCGCCGCATGATCGACATCGCCCCAGAGCGTTCCGCCGCCGACGAGGATGGTCTTCTTCTTCGGATCGA
The DNA here is from genome assembly GCA_963772955.1 of uncultured Acidobacteriota bacterium. Lineage (GTDB taxonomy): Bacteria > Acidobacteriota > Vicinamibacteria > Vicinamibacterales > UBA2999 > Gp6-AA40. Next base: position 435,979 of record CAVYZF010000008.1, read on the forward strand.
CACGGACGTAGCGCATGGCTGAGAGATCGATCACCAGCCCGTCGTCGCACACGCCGAGACCGATGGCGTTGTGGCCGCCGCCACGAATCGATACGAGCAGGTTCTGCTCGCGCGCGAACTTCACGGCCGTTTGCACGTCTGCGACATCGGCGCAGCGCGCGATCAGCCCGGGTCGACGATCGATCATGCCGTTGTAGACCTTGCGCGCCTCGTCGTACTGCGCGTCGCTCGGCGTGATCAGCTGTCCGCGCAGGGACGACTTGAACGCGGCAATCGTCGCATCACTCAACATGGTTCCTCCGGCGGTTTCTACTCGATGGCCTTGTAGATGCGCTCGTCGAGCGGGCTGCCGGTCATCGGCTGCAGCGCGTCGCGATACTGTTTCGTGTGCGTCGCGGCCACGTGGGCGTCGAAGGCCTGCAGATTCCGCCAGCCTTCAACCACGGTGTAGTGATTGGCGCGCATGGTGTGCTGAACGACGTCGAACCGCACGTTACCCGGTTCCTTGCGGCTCGCCTCAGCCAGCGTCCTCAGTAGCGGGCCTGGTGGCGGTCCCGGAAGGTTGGGCGCCACGTCGACGTGCGAGATGACGTACACCGCCTGCGAATCGGGCTTGGCCGATCCATTTCCGAGCGTCAGCGTTTTGTATGGCCGCTGGTCGTAGCCGGCGACGCGGATTGGCTCGAGTGCCGCGAGGAGGGTCTTCTGGATGGCCGCGTCTCTGCCGTCGAACGCCGGCTGATCGCGCCAGATTTCGAACACGGCGAAGTGGCCGGGGCGGCCGATCTGCTCGAAGAAGTCGATCCGGACGAAGCCCGGGAGCTGACGGCTTGCGTCACGATACTTGTGGAGAGCGTCAGCGGCGACTGTCGCCGAGGATGCCCTCGTCTCGAAGTACGAGACGGCATAGAAGGTCGAATCGACCGGTGGGTCGGGCTGGGCTTGAAGGCCCAGTCCAGACGCCAGCCATGCACTCAGAAGAAGCAGCCAGACTTTCACGTCCGCTTACCGTGTATCGCAACGCGCTACTTGCGCGTGGCCGACCACTTGGCGCCGGCGCCATTTGTTCCGCTCATCGAGTTCCCGTTCACCTTGCCGGTGTACTTCGCACCACCGGCCGTGAACGTGATCTCGTCGCCACGCAGACGCCCGTCGCTGATCGGCGTCGAGCCGAGCGTGCCCGTGAGCATCTGGAACTTCTGTGTCAGCGTGAGTGCCCCCTGCGGCATCGCCCACGTGCCTTCAACCTTCGCCGGCACGATCCACAGAAGCGCGGTGCACCAGCTGGTGCAGTCTTCCGTCACGCTCGACGTCTCGTCCGGCGTCCAGTCGTCCATCGTGAAGGTGTTCGCCACAACGCGCGTGCCCGGCTTCATCTCCAGGATCTTGGGACGCAGCCGAAGGTTGATGGAGGGCAGCAGGAACATCGTCACGACCTGCGCTTTGGAGAAGTCGGTCTCGAAGAGGTCCGCCTTCACAAACGTGGCCTTGGCGGTGACGCCCGCCTCTTTCGCGTTGCGCTGCGAGAGCGCCACCATATCAGGGTTGTATTCGATGCCCTGGGCAGTCGCGCCACGCTTGGCCGCGGTGATGACCGTGCGTCCGTCGCCCGAGCCGAGGTCCATCAGGTAATCCTGGGGCGTCAGCTTCGCAAGATCGAGCATGCGCTCGACCAGCGACTGCGGCGTAGGAACCCAGACGACGTCCTTGCCGGCCTGGCCGACGGTGGGCTCGAAAGGCTTGGTCTGCGCCTGGGCGAATGCCGAAGAGGCGATCAGAAAGACGGCCGCGGACAGGGCCAGAAGTCGACGCGCGTGACGTACTGACATGTGCTTCTCTCCCGGAAGAAGATGACGTGATTTGCGACCCCATAGGGTATACCGTTCGGCTCAAAATTTCGCACATCAACCGCTGGGGTCTCTGCTCCGGCTGGCCGGATCGACGGCCCGGGCCGATAACCCGCTGGAGCGAGCTTCAGCTGGGAGGGCAGTGTGTCGTCGAATCAGGCTGCCGATTATTACGAAATTCTTCAAATCAGTCCGAACGCGGAGCCCGAAACCGTCCATCGCGTGTTCCGGCTGCTGGCCCAGCGTTTCCATCCCGACAACACCGAGACCGGGAACGAGGCTCACTTCCGCGTGTTGAGCGACGCGTATCGCGTGCTCAGCGACCCTGAGCAGCGCGCCCGATACGACGTGGTGCACACGAAGCTGCGGCAGGAGCGCTGGCGTCTGGTCGCGACCGGCGCCGAAGCGGACAACAACTTCGACGCCGAGCGCAGCATCCGGCTGACCGTCCTCGAAGTCCTCTACACCCGTCGTCGCCTCGAGCTCGAGAACCCCGGCTTGTCGCCGCTGGATTTGGAGAAGCTGACCGGCCGCGCGCGTGAACATCTCGAATTCACGATCTGGTTCCTCGTCCAGAAGAAGCTCATCACGCGATCCGACGGCTCGATGCTGCAAATCACCGTGGATGGCGTCGAGTATCTCGAAACCAACTACATGACGAACGCGCAGCGGCGCCTCGGCCCCGGCCAGGCGCCGAAAGCACCTGCGCGCGCCGCTTCATAGCACCTCGGACCTTCGCACCGGACCGTCGCCCTCCGGACCGGACGTCGCACCATCGTCCCGTCGCCCCTTCGGACCGCTAGATTACTTCCTGGATCCGCCCTGCATCATCGATCCGCGCGAGCGGCCAGGACGGGTTGTTGCAGGGTCGCTCCGTGCTGCCGCCCTGAACACGAACGCTGGCATGAAGCAGATCAGTCGCAAGGATCGTGCGTCGATGCTCCTCGGCGTCATGGACGCCGATCTGTTGAGGGAGCCTGCCGTCGGCTGCGTTTGCGAGGATCGCGGCCCTGTTGATCGGCAAGCCATCGCGCCGCGCGTTCTCGAACAGCCAGTTCAGCGAGATCCAGTTGACACCGCGGTTGCCGTTGCCGCCACCGATATCGGTGTGCACGCCCCGGAACCACACTTCGAGCAACCTGCCGTTATCGGGATCGGTCTCGGAGAGACGCGTCAACGGGAACGCGAGTCGCGTTTCGTCGAGCGCCATCGCGTGATAGCAGCGCATGACGTTCGGCGGCATCCCGAGGTCGTGGCCGGCGTTGAACCGGCGGCCGGGCATGCCGAACTGTCCCACCATGTCCCACAGGCCCATGAAGCGGATGATGACGCGCGGAAGCTTGCCTGCGAGTTCGTTTGCGAATGAAACCGCGAGCGCCGCGCCCCGGCTGAAGCCGGTCACGTCCACGACGGTGTCGCCGGTCTCGAAGTTGTTCTCGAGTCGATCGATGGCCTGACGGACGCGCCTGTGCCCGCCGACGCCGAACGCCTCCGCCGGACTCTGACCGACGAAGTGACGGGCCCGGTTGCCGATGCCCTTCACATACAGGCTTCCGATCCTGAGCGAGGGATCTTCGTTCTTCGGTCCGCCGTCGTAGGCGCGAAAGAAGTCCAGGACGTTGCTGTCCCGGCTGGATCGATCCGTGTCTTCGTGTCCGGTCCCGTCGAAGGCATAGAGCGCCATCCCCGCACCCTCCTGTGCTTGCTTCAGGTGTCAACGACAGGAGGGCGCCGCGGCGAACAGCCGCTTTCACACAATCGTGTTCGACTACTGCTGTTCGATTTTGTAGCCTTTGCGCTGGAGCAGCGTCAGCAGCCCGTCGGGCCCGATGAGATGCGCGGCGCCGACAACCACGAGACACGGCTGCGGGAGGGCGAGACAGGCATCGATCTGTGGAATCCAGTTGTTGTTGCGCTCCACGATGAGCGAGCGATACGCGGCTGGATACTGGGTGAAATCGCTGAGCAGCGTCTTCTCCAGCAAGGTGCTGTCTCCACGACGCCAGGCGGACACGATTGTCTTCAGGCTGTTCTTGGTCGTGTCGGCCTCGCTCAATGAGCTTCGCAGCAGTTGCTCCTGCAGATCGCTGGACATCGAGTCGAGTCGATCGATCTGGGACTCGGCGGTCTCGAGACCGATGACGGCCTTACCGTCGGCCTTCGCGCGGTCGTAGAAGTGCTTGTCGAGGCCGAGCGTCGGGTCGAGACCCGCTTTCTGCGCGTCGAGTGCGGCGACCGTCAGCATGACCATCCACGGCTTCATCGCCTGAAACATCTCGACCGGCAGGCCCGAATCCTTGAGCCGCGCATTGACGAGCGCCGCGGTCTCCTTCGACACGACGCTGTCGAAGCGGCGCCCATCGAGAAACATGCCTTTGGCGAGAATCGCGGGCGCGGCAGTCAGCATCTCCGCCTCGCCGAGATCGATCTCCTCGACGAGCGTGCCCGAGGCCTTGAATGCCTGCTCGAATGCCGGGCTCAGGGGATAGACGTCGGCGCTGAGCGCGTGGACGGACCCCGCGAGGTACACGAGTTTGGTGCCTGAGTGGATCTTCCAGAGGAAACTCTTGCCAGCCGGGGCGGTGATCTGCGCCGATGCGACACTTGCGGCTGTGATGGCCGCAACGCAGAGAGCGAGACCTGCCAGCCTCCGCTTGCGGGCGCCAAGGATGTGCATGAATGGATTATCGGCTAGTCCTCCTTTCCCCTTCTCTCCGCCAGCCACTGCTCGTGCCTAAGGCACGATCGCGATGGGCGCTTGCCAGAAGGCGACCTTGCGACCGTTTGGCTCGAGCACGCTGACCTGACAGTCGTAGCGGCCCGGTGCGAGGCCATCGAGAGGAATGCTGATGCGCACGGGCACTGCCTTCGACCGCGCATCGAGGCCGTCGGTTACGGCAAGCGGTTGAGTTTCGAGGACCTTATCGTTGCCCTTGAAGAACGTGACGAATGCAACGAGCGGCTGGGTCGTTTCCGCACCGCGCTCGTAGGCTTGCAGATACACGTACATTTCCCGGGTGCGACTGAAGACGCGAGTGACGCTCGGAAACAGCTTCTCGCCGTCGTAGACAAGCGGGTGAGTGAATTGCGCTGCGCCGTTCTGCACCGTGTGCAGTGCGTCGGCCATGGCCACACGCTGACTGCTCAACACCACGGAACTGATTGGCAGCCGGAGCTCCTCGCGCATCAAGTTGGGAACGGTGAACGCCGCCTGATACGTCCCGATTCGTCCCGTCGTCGAATCACGCGCGAGGATTTTGATGACGTACTTGCCGGGCAAGAGCGTGAACCCGGTCTCGTACTGGATCGGGCGCGTGCCCAACTGGCTCGCCGCCTCTTCACTCAGCTTGATATCGAGTTTGTCGCGGACGTTCTGAATCGTGTAGCCGTAGTTATCCTTCACCTCGCCGATGAAATCGATCAGCGTGCGCGCCGCGCCACGCTTCCTCGCCAGCTCGAGCTCGCTGCCAGGAATCTTCACAGCGACCGGCACGAAGTATTCGGCGCGATTGAGCTGGAAGTAGTTCACTTCCAGCGCGATCGCGATGTCGGTGACCGGGTCGTCTAGCATCAGCGCCTCTTCGAGCTGCCGTTCCTTGTCGGCGTCGTTGAAGCGACTGAACGCCTTGTCGGCGTAGTAGCCCTGTCGGTACGCGAGCTCGCCAGCCTTCCCGCCGTTCAACGTGATGCGCACGCGACGGAACTTCCCGTCGGCGTCCGTGTGCGTGCTGTAGTACCCGACGATGTAGTAGTCGCTGACGGCTTGCGCCGCCTGGACGATGCCGAGCGAGAGGTCGTTGTAGTCGAGCATCGCCTTGCCGCCCGTGTCCTTGGCGAGCGAGTACAACGTGTCCTGCGAGCGCTGGAAGTTCGTCACCGCGGCTTCGGCGAGCTTGCCCGTGAACATGCCGACACCACCAGGTGAGGCACGCGATGCGTCACCAAGGGGCGGCGTGGCGACCAGACCGCGTGCGTCGATCGGGTTGAGCGTGACGTTCGCACGAATGGCGGCGTTCACCGTGGCGCGCAGTTGTGCCTGGTTGTCGGCGCCGTTCAGGCGCAGGCCGCTCGCAAAGTACATCAGCGTTTTTTGTTCCGGCAGCGGTCGGAGCATCGAGACAGCCGTCTGCAGCGCAGCAAGCTGGCGATCGGTGTTGAAGATGTTGAACTCGGCGTCGTTCTGTCCGAACGCCGTCCCCTCGGGGTGATCTGCGATGCCGTCGTTGTTCTGATCGTCGCCGTAGATCAGGATCTGAATGACTTCGCGCAGCGCGGCCTTGTTGTCGGTGAAGTCGCTCTTGACCGAGACCGCGCCCTCCTGGAACGCCATGATCGCGATCAGATCGGCCGGCATCATCTGCGTGTCGATGTATTTCAACGCGTTGGTATAGGCGCGGATCTGATCCGGTGGCGCCATCGCCGCGCCGTCGAAGTAGAACACCAGCAGACGACGATCCTGATAGCGAATGTCGCCGGCGGGAGGCGCGGCGATGGCGGTAGCCGTCGCGCGCTCGACCTGATTGTTGTTGGCTGGTGCCGGCGTTGCGGCAGGTTGCGGCGCAGCAGCGGCCGGAGTGGGCGTCTGTGCATTGACGGCCGCTGCGGGCGTCTGTGCAGGCGTGGCTGCGCCCATGCGCTGGAACTCGACGAACGCGATGTCCTGCGGCACGCCGTCTTCCGTCACGGCGAAGTCTTTCGCGGTGAGCCCTTCGATGACCTTGCCGTCCTTGTCCTTCACCGTGACGGTCTGGACGATGAGGCGAGTCGTGGTTCGGAAGACCGGCTGTTGGTTTTGCGCGGCCTGTTGCTGTGCTCGTACACTCGACCCGCTCATGAACACGACACCGAGAGACACCGAGAGACAGAGCAGAAGAATGAATGGCCTCTGTGCCTCTGTGCCTCTGTGTGTCGTGTTCAGATCACGCATCTCAAAACCTCAAACGCAGGCTCGTTTGTACGCGTCGCATCTGGTTGGCCGCGCTCGGCAGGCCGAACTGCGGGCTGCCGACGAGCGCGTTGACGCTCGAGTAGGTGACGCTATTGAGCACGTTGGTGGCGTCGATGCGAAAATCCATATTGAGGCGGTTGCCCCACGGAAATGTCCGCGTGATGCCCGCATTCATCCCGAACTGCGGCGCGCCCCTCGCGGAGTTGCGACCCGCATCGCCCCATTCGCCCGACGCAGGCGTCGTGTACGCCGCCGGGTTCAGATAGTACCCGGCCGGCGCATCGCTTGACGCTCCCGTCAGCGATGCACGAATGGCGCCGGTAAATCCCGTGCCGGGCGTCGTGGTCAGGTAGTACGGCGTCGCAGGCAGCGCGCTTCCGCCCGTGATCTGACTGGTGATCGTCCAGCCCTTCAGAAGCGATCCGCGCCAGCCGTCGACGAGCGCACCTCCTGTCACGCCGACGCCCGTCGTGTACTGGAACTGCACCGACAGCAGGTGACGCTGATCAAAGGTCGATGGGCCGCGCTCGGCCTCGAGGTCCAGCCAGTTCTGCGCGAACGCGGTCCCGCTCAGATTCGCACCCGCATACGACGCGGCATCGTCGGTGGCTTTGGCAAGCGTGTATTGCACCGTCGCCGTGAGACCGTTGCGCAATCTCCGCCGGACTTGCAGCTGACCCGCGTGACGCGACGATGTGCCGTTCGACAACAGGTACGCGAAGCCCGACGGGCACGTCACGCACGGGTCCGCAAAGCCGGGAGGATATGTGTTCGGCAGGAACTCCTGGATCAGGCCGGTTCCCCTGGTGCCGAGATAGGTGGCGCTGACCGTGAGCGAGGCCGGAAGGTCGCGCTGGATCGAGACCTGCCAGTTGTGAGCGGATCCGATGCGGAAATCCGGATCGACCGCGAACGTGTTCAGCGTCTCGCCTTCGGGTGCGACGAAGCCATTCGCGAGCGTCAGCGGGTTGGCCAGCGAGTTGGCGATGCTCAGCGCGCGCGAGAGCGGTGGCTGCTGCGCCATCAGCGTGGTGATTGACTGATAGACGTTCGTATTGCGATAGATGCCATATCCCGCGCGAACCACGACCGATGATCCCGGCACCGGCCGCCACGCGACGGCGAGACGAGGCTGCAGCCCGGCCCAGTCCGCGTGCATCAGCGAGGACGGGAACGTTTCACCGGTCAGTGAGCCTGCCGGGTCGGATGCCACGACCGGGCTGATCGACTTGAACCCTGGACCAATCTCCAGATTGACGAGACGGTCGTATCGCTCGCTCAACGGCGACTCGTACTCCCATCGCATGCCCGCCGTGACCGTCAGCGACGGCCCCACTCTCCAGTCGTCGGTGACGTAGGCGTCGTATGCGAAGCCGCGGAGATACTTGTCGGCGTTGCCGTATGCGATCTGACTCGTGGCCGGAACGCCGAGCAGGAAATCCGCGAAGTCGGATCCGGTCAGCGCTCCAGTGAACGCGAAGCCGCCGCGTGGATCCTGCTGCGAAAGGATGTCCACGTGGTTCCGCTTCACGTCGCCGCCGATCGTGAAGTTGTGGCGGCCGCGGCTCATGAACATGTCGCCACCCCCCGCGTTGGTCAGGTTGCGCGTGAATCGTGGCAGTCCGTCGTTCAATCCAGCCATGCCGCTTGCGAAGTTGAGACTCGGCGGTCCCCAGTTGACCGGCTCTTGATTGTTCCCGGTGATTCCGGCGTCGCCGGACACGTTCGTCCGATACGCGAAGTACGGCGTCGTCTCTGTCGTCTGACGAGTGAACTGGTAGCGGAGACGCACTGACATGAGCTGCGCGATGCGATGGTTCCAGTTCACTTGCGCGTCCACGGCAGACGATGCGTTTTCGTCTTCGAAGCCGAAGAGGTTATTGGCGTCGGTCGAGGTTTGCTGATACGACACGTTGCCAAAGACCTGGTTCCGCTGGTTGATGTTCTGGGTGAGGCGGGCCTGCAGGCTCTCCTGTCGCATCGCGGAGAGGATCGGTACCTCGTAGTTGTATCGGCCATCCGACTCGCGCGTCGGCTGCGGGTAGTATCCGAGCAGTGACGATGCCTGAGGGCTGATGCGAGCGCCGGGGATCGTGTTGCCGGGGAAGGGAAGGCCGGTGAGCGGATCGATGATCTGAATCGGGCGCCCCGACGCATCGCGGCTCTGTGAGAAGTTGCCGGAGCGTTCGAGCGCGGTCGGCATCAAACCCGGTCGTGTCACGCCGTTGTCGTCGGCGGTGCGCTGAAATCCGACGAAGACGTTCATTCGATTCTGCAGGCGCGGAACCGTGATCGGACCGCCGAAGGTTCCCAGCACGTGAACGTTGTAGTAGTCGGGCCGCGGCGTCGGGATACCGGTGAGTGAATAGGGACTGGCGTCCCACACCGAGTTGCTGAAGAGACCGCCGACCATGCCGTTGTAGAGCGCACCGGGACGTCGCCGATTGTTGCCGAAGGCCGAAGGTTGCGCGAACGGAGAGGCCGCGCCGTTATTGACGCTGCCGTTGATCAGGAATCCATCCGCTGCGGCGGCTGACTCCGCGGGCGGATCATCCGCAGGCGGCGCAGCGGGCGCCTGTCGTGGTGGCGTTTGTGACGGGGCCACTCCAGCGCGCTGAAAACCGGTTTGCGGTGTGGCCGGCTTCGGCGCGTCCGACTGCGCGCGCGTCGATGATGATTGACTCCCTGATTCAGCTGCTCGAGCGGGACGCGGTGCAGGCGATGGCAGTCCGCGGCTGATTTCCTCAAATGGCAGGAGCGAGAGCTCCCACATCATCGGCTGCGCGTCGGGCCCAATCATCACCTCGCGCGTGAGTGTCTCGAAGCCACGCATCTCGACGCGCATCGTCCATCCGCCGTCGGCGATGTCGCGGATACGGAACACGCCCTGCGCATCGGTTGACGTGGTGAGCCGTGTGTCGCCTTGCACCGCGGTCACCTGCGCACCTGGGACAGCCACGCCGCCGAAGATGACCTGGCCGTAGGACTCGGCCGCCGCGCTCACGGGGACGGGAAACGATCCGGCGACGAGCGCGGCCGTCAGGAGATACGCAAGGGCTCGGCTTCCGCGTGTGTGCATGCGCGTGGAGCGCTCAATCAGCAACCGGTTGTTCGATGCGATCGATTACAACGACATCCACAGGTCCTCGCTGCGAATCGAGCTTGAGCCCAAGTTGTTCCTGCAGCGCCGTGAACAGATTTGGTGCGTTGGGATCAACAGGTATTGGACCGCCGTTGATCAAGGGAGGACCACCGACGCTGCCAATCGCTTCGGGCGCGTAGTTCAGTTCGAAGTCGTAGTTACCCGAGAGCTCTGTCTTATCGAGGACGATGCGGCCCACCTGCGGTGCAAGGGCCGTGGCCAGGTTGGACATCGGCATCCCGCCGGCGTTCAACCTGCCTGGTCCGATCATCATTCCGCACTCCAACTTCTGTCCCGGCTGCGGTGGCGCCGGCGGCGGACCGCCGCCGCGGCGTCCTCGCCCCGAGCAGTCGACAGTGGCAGGAGTGAGACCGGCGCCGAGCTTCCCGTCCGGTCGCGCCCTCATGAGTGCATAGACGGCCATGTCGCGCGTTTCGTTGTGAAAGGCGAACTTGAATCGTTCGACGAGCAGCGATCGAAGCATTGGCCTCATGGCGTCGGCGCTGAACTCGACACCGTCCGGCGCTTTGGCGACGACGTCGAACCGATCCGAGGTGATCCAGTCAGGGCCGCCAACGATCTGAAAGTCCTGCATGTTGAAGGCCTGACGCAGGAGGAGACGCAGCGGTACGTTGCTCGCGTTGAAACGGCCGCCTGGCTGCATGCCCACCATCACACGGCCGTCGCCGCTCTTGTTCGGCTTCACGGACGCGACCTCAAACGTAGCGCCTGCGGGCGCTTGCGCGCGAAGAGAGGGGCCGCCGAGAAACGCGAGTGTCACGAATGCGGCGCACGCGGTCGCCATCAGGATCAGTCGTCTCATTGCTGGTCTCCGGGCGGTACCACTCGAGACTCGGCAGGCTGGCTGTTGCCGAGGGGGCGAACGCACGTTATGACGTCCAGCCCCTCTGGTTGGTTCGCTAGGGGACGGACGATTTCAGTGTTCGACACCGAGTCTCGCACGGAGTTCCTGCGGGGAGTGCACTAGTTTTCCGAGGGCTTTTCGACAGAATCCACGACCAGGACATCCACCGTGGCGCGGCGCGCGTCGAGTTTCAGGCCGAGCTGTTCCTGGAGCGCAGTGACCATCGTCGGCTCGTCGCCCGGCGCTGGCGCTGGAGTCGCTCCAACGGGTGGCCCGCCGCGTCCAGCGAACTCATTCGCGAATTTGAAGTCGAAGTCGTACTGACCCTCGAGCTTCGTGTCGTTCACGACGATTCGATTGAACGAGGTGATCGCTGGCAGGGCGCCAATGGATCGCGCGAGCTGATCGATCGGAACGCCGTGAGCGACCAGTCGTCCCGGCCCAAAGATCATCCCACCGCACGGCGGCTGCGGGTTGTTGGGATCGATTGGTGGCGGTGGGGCGGCAGGAGGACCTCCAGCGGGCGGAGCACCGCGACGCGCTCCGGGCGGCGGGCACTCTCCATCGGGAATTCTCTTCAGCCCTGCACCGATCTTGCCGTCGCTGCGTGCGACGACGAGCGCATAGATCGGTAGCTCACGCTTCTCGGTATGGAAGGTGAGCTTGAAGCGATCGCGCAGCAGCGACTGCATCATGAATCGCATCTGATCGGGCGGCTTGTCACCCGTTGTCGCGTTGATGTCGAACCCGTCCGACGCGAGCCAGTCCGGGCCGCCGACGATTTGCGCGTCGTGAACGTCGTACGCCTGGCGAATAAGCTGCCGCGCCGGAAGGTTGATCCCCTGGAATCGCCCGGGCGTTCCGCGTCCGCCTCGGCGTCCGGTGTCAGCAGCGGGCCTGACTGACGCGGCTTCAAACGTCGGCGCATCCGACGCCGGCGGCGTGATCTGAGCTTCGAGGCGCAATCCCATCACCGCGATGATGACGACGGGACCCATCGTTGTTGAAAGAGTGGCGAGCGCGATTCGCTTGAGCACGGGTGTCCCCTTCGTTCAATTCGCCGCCGGTGGTGCAGCGGAGTCGATCACGAGCACGTCAACGGGCGCGCGTCGGGCGTCGAGCCGCAGGCCAAGTTGCTCCTGCACCGCGGCAAAGATCGGAACGCCGCCGGAGGCTGGCGCTGCTCCGGGAGGCGGTGGCCCCGGTGGAAGCCCACCGCCCGGTCCTCTGCCGCGCAGTGCGCCGTCGGCTTTGAAGTCGAGGGCGAAATCGAAATTGCCCGCGAGCCCCGTCTCGTCGATGACCGCGCGCCCGGCGTAGCGCGCGAGCGTTTGCGCCACCTGCGCCATCGTGACGCCGCTGCCCGTCAGTCGTCCCGGTGTTGCCGTCATCCCGCATGTCGGCCGCTCTCCCGGTGGCGAGGGACGAGGCGGTTGATCGTTTCGGCCGCGGGCGAACGCGGCGCAAGCGACCGTTGACGGCGACAGTCGAGGCCCCTGGGCGCCGCCGCTCAGCAATGCGTAAACAGGGAGCTCTCTCGTCTCGCGGTGAAGTGTGAGATCGAATCGGTCGGCCAGCAGCGACTGCATGCGGAGCCCGAACTCGGGTCCGGGAGCGCCTTGTGGCGACGTGGCGACGATGTCGAAGCGATCGTTGTAGATCCAGGCCGGACCTCCAGCGAGCTGCGATTCCTGGATCCGGTACGCAAGGCGGATCATCGACTCGAGCGTCACGTTGGTGGCTTCCCATTCGCCGCCCGGCCGTACCTGCATCGTCACGCGCATGGCGCCGGTCGTGTTCGCCGTCACGTTCGCGACTGCGAACCTCGGGCCGCCGTTCGAGAGCGAGAGACCCACCGGTGCTGGACGCGGCGGAGTCGTCAGCGCGCCGATGCCTACAGGCGCTGCGATCGTCGCAGTCGCAGCCCCGATCAGGCAGGCCTTCGCCATCCGGCTCGGATGTTTGCCCGGGCGATGCGACATGATGCGTTCGATTCGTGTCTTCAGATTCGAACCCGTCACGCCGGGCACGCACGTCAGGGGCGACTCGACGAAGAAGTGACAGGTCTTCAGGATGCTTTCCGCGTACACGTCAGGATCGGTGCCGAGTCGCACGACTTCTTCGTCGCATGCGCGCTCGCGTTCGTCAACGAGCCGCGTGCCGATCCACCAGACGAGAGGATGGAACCAGAACGCCGCCTCGACGAACATGTGCATCGTGGCCGTGAGGTTGTCGCGCCGGCGAGCGTGAGTCAGTTCGTGCGCCAGCACTGCGCGCACCTGCGCAGCGTCCAGACGCGTGTCGATTTCACGGGGCCAGAGGAGTACCGGGCGCAGGATGCCGAAGACACCAGGTTCCAGCGTGGTGTCGCATGCGACCAGCGGCAGCGAGGTCGTCGCAGCGAGATCCTTGAAGGTGTCGTGCGTGCGTCCGGACACGATCGGCGTTCCAGTGCGAACCGCTCGCGCGACGCGCCGCCAGCGCACGAGCCAGAGGCCGGTCAACGTCACGAAGCCGATGGCCCAGACCGCGCCGGCTGCCGCGGCGGGAGGAATGCCCGTGTTCGCGGGAAGCGCTTGCGGCAACACAAAGCCCAAAGGTGGAGTCGAGAGCGGTTGACGCACCGTTGCAATCGCAGCCGTCCACTCCGGCGGTGTGTGAGGTAGCGCGTCTCGCCATCCAAGCTGGGCACCGAGTAACGTGAGTGCCGAAAACGGAATGAGGAACTTGAGCGACGCTGCGAGCCAGATCGCATAGCGCGCCTGGGCATGCGCGCGCTTCAATGCCAGCGTCAGCAGCGCGAGCGCTGCCGCGACGAGCGTCGATTGCCAGAGATGATCGGTCACGAGGTCGATGGTCATCGTCCACCACGCGCTTTCGTTTGCTCTGCGCGGATCTTCTTGAGAGTCTGCTCGGCCTCTTTCACGTCTTCGAGGGTGAGGCTGCCAGACTCGATCAGGTGCGCGACGACCGGCTGGCTGCTGCCGCCGAAGAAATCGAGCAGTTCGTCGATGAGTCGTCTGTGAGCCGCGCGGCGGGTGACCAGCGCTTCGAAGATGTGGGCGTTACCGATCTTCTTCACGCGCCGGATCGCCTTCTTGCTCTCGAGCCTGTAGACCATCGTCTGCACCGTCGTGTAGGCGGGGCGGTCGGCTTCGGGGAAAGCTTCCTGGATTTCGCGCACGGACAGCGAGCCGTTCGACCAGAGCGCGTCCATGACTTGCAGTTCGAGCTTGGTCAGGCGAGGTAGGACCACGGCATCTCCTATCGACGTGGTCAGATCTACTACAAATGTAGGTGATTCGGCAACTCCCCATTCCCAACCGCCAATTCCCAAGGCAATCAGGTCGTTGGACGTTCGAGATTTGGACGTTGGAGTTGTGTTTAGAGGAAACGAATGCTGCGGATGCCGCTCTGCGTGACGAACACGCGGGTGGGGCCGGCGTGCCTGTCGAGCGGACGCACGAAGAAACCGCTGCCTTCGCGACTGTACGTCAGCGTCGTGCCAATCATGTCCTTCCCATTCGGGAGCGTCATCGCGACTCGCCGTCCGCGCGTGGCCACCGCTGCCTGCTCCATCCTGTCCCACTCTGTGGCTGTCGTGTGCGGATCGGGCAGGAAGAACAGCGCGTCGAGGTGAATCATCGAGACGAACTTCGTCTCGTCCGCGAATGGCGTCGGCGATACGTGGAGGAACGGTCTCGTCGGGCTGAAGTCGTTCGTGTAGCCGCGCACCGTGCGGCCATCACGGTATTTGCCGACGACATGCTGCCATCCGGTCCAGGACGCGGAGTCAGCAGACGTCGTTTTCGGAGTGACCGGCTCGGGCGCGAGCGCCGCGCCCACGAGGTCCCCGAGGGGCAGCGGACGCCGGAAAGCGCACGCGCCTTCGAGGCGCGGGTTGTTGTCGAACGTGCCGAGGTCGTGACAGCGAAGTACTCGAGACGGGACGAGATACGTCCGCGTCGCTCCCGCGAACTCCAGGACGATGGTCGAGTCCGGCTTCAGCTCGCCGGTGGTTTCGAACAACGCGCCACCTTCGGACAGGTCGATGATGCTGACTTCCTGGCCGTACTTCACCCGAGCCGTGCGCAGGCCGCGCAGCTCGCTCGCCGTGAATCGGCGGTGAGCGCGTCGCTCCGATGTGGGTGCCTCAGTGGTCGTGAGCACGTGATGCGCCAGCATGGCGATTCTCTCTCCTGCCGGTGTTCTCGGCAATCCCAACGCCAGGATGCAGGGGGGACCCCCGAGTGCGCGAATCTGCGAAAAAGCGGGGAGAAATGGGCGACTGTGCGGTTGAGCCGGCTGTTCGATGTGTCGCCGGGACGGCATGAAGTGACGAACCGTAGGCGGAAGCCAGTAGGCGGTAGGCAGTAGGCGCGGCAGGCGGCAAGAACCCGGAACTTGTTCCCGCCTACCGCCTACTGCATACCGCTTCACTGTCTCAGCGGCGGTGGCGTACCACCGCTCGCCGCGGTGCCGGTGATGACTTTCATGGCGAGTGCGATCATCGAGCCCACATCGCCCGCGTTGGCCGGCAGGATGAGTGTGTTCGTGGTCTTGGCGAGCTCGCCGAACTGGGCGATGTACTGTTCGGCGACGCGGAGCTGGACGGCTTCGAGACCGCCCTCGGTCCGCATCGCGTCGGCGACACGTCTGATCCCTTCGGCCGTCGCAGTTGCCACGGCCAGGATCGCGGCAGCCTGCCCCTCCGCCTCGTTGATCTGCTGTTGCCTGCGCGCTTCCGACGCTTTGATCGTTTCCTGCTTGGAGCCCTCCGCCGAGTTGATGACAGCGTCGCGCGTGCCTTCGGAGGTCAGGATCACTGCGCGCTTCTCGCGCTCGGCGCGCATCTGCTTTTCCATCGCTGCGAGGATGTCGTGCGGCGGCGTGATGTTCTTGATCTCGTAGCGAAGAACTTTGACGCCCCAGGGCTCCGACGCCTTATCGAGTTCGGTCACGACTGACAGATTGATGTTGGTTCGCTCTTCGAAGGTCTTGTCGAGATCGATCTTGCCGATCTCGCTGCGCAGCGTCGTCTGCGCGAGCTGCGTGATCGCGAAGAGGTAGTCGGCGATGCCGTACGACGCACGCTCGGCGTTGAGCACCTTGAGATAGAGCACGCCGTCCACGCCCACCTGGACGTTGTCCCGTGTGATGCACACCTGTGCGGGGATATCGTAGGCGGCCTCCTTCAGCGAGAGGCGATACCGAATGACGTCTACAAACGGCAGGAGTACGTGGAACCCCGCGCCGAGGGTGCCCGAGAAGCGGCCGAGACGCTCGACGACGTAGGCGTTCTGTTGCGGCACGACGACCGCAGTCTTGGCCACGATAATCAGCACTACGATCGCGAGAAGCAACAGCACCACGAGACTGGGAGTCATCAGGCGGCCTCCTCGGCCTTCACGAGCAGCGTGAGTCGGTCGGCGCGTACGACCACACAGCGGTGGCCACGTGGAAGCGGTGTCGATCCAGTGTTGCGCGCACTCCACGTCGTGCCGCGCAGTTCGACATGGCCATTAGCGCCTGCCCCCATGTCGTCCAGCGCCGTGCCGGTTTCGCCGGCCAGCGTATCGATGTCGTCGGCGCCCGCTCCGAAATTCAGCTTTCGCATGATGGGGTTGCGGAACAGCAGGAGCGAGATGACCGAGAGCACTGAAAAAAGCAGGCACTGCAGCCATAGTGCTGCGACGAGGCCGGTCGCCGCGAGGAGGGCGACCACCACGCCCGCCACACCGAAGAAGATGATGTAGAAGCCGCCGGCGCTCGCCATTTCGGCGGCGATCAGGACGAGGCCGAGCAAGAGCCAATACCACCAGGTCATGTGAGTTGCGGCGATTATCGTGGGTCCGGCCGCTCAATGCAATGTGACGGAGGAGAGTGCCGGACGGTTCAAACGGGTGCAGCGACGCGAAGTGTTACAGAAAGCGCATGCGCCGCAAGCCCGAGGCGGTCACGAACACGCGCAGGTTGTTCGAGCGGCCATCCGCCGGGTGAATGAAGAACCCATTGCCCTCGGCGCGATAGCCGAGGGTCGAGCCGACCATGATCTCGTTGTCATGGAACGTCACTTCGACCTTGCGTCCCTGCGGTGGGTCGATGAAGTCCTTGCTCTCGACCAGCGTCGGGTCGCCCGAGAACTCGCGCACGAAGAAGAGCGCCTTGAGCTGGGCGAGCGGGATGAACGTCGACTCGCCCTGCCGCGGATTGGGAAACAGATGCAGTTGCGGCTTCGACGGATGAAAGTTGTTGGTGTAGCCACCGACGATGCGCCCGTCGATGAAACGCGCGATCACCTTCTGCCAGCCGACGCTGGGAGCCGCGGCAACCGGTCGCGTGCCGGGCGCCTCCTGACGCACCACGCTGCGCGCGCTCAGTTCGGGAATGGTCAGCGGCCGCTTGAACGCGCACGCGCCTTGGTACTTGAGAATCTCACCGAGTGATGCCGTGCGGCAGCGCAGCACGCGTGACGGAACGAGGATCGGGCTGTCGGGTCCGAGCAACTCGACGACGACATTCGCGTCAGGAGCGAGTTGGCTCGATGTTTCGAGCAGTATGCCGCCGGCGGAGAGGTCCAGGATTCGGATGTCGGCGCCGTATTTGATGCGCGCGCCGCGCAGCCAGCGCAGATCGCTGGCCCTCAGTCGTTCATGAATGCGACGATTCTCACCGGGTTCGACAGACACATCGAGCGCGTCGGCGATGCAGACGACTTGCAGGGGAGCTCTGTGCAATTCCGCGCTGGCCATTTTGTCCTCTGCGGAGGTAACAGCAACCCAGGCGCCAGCATATGAGCAGAGAGTTAGAGTGCTCGTATCGCTGGAGTTACAGGGATAATCAAAGAGCGGGCGCGAGGCGTACGCGTGTCTTTTTGGGACAGAATCCAGTGATTCCAGATTTTCCGAGGCGTGATGATGAGTAAAGAGCAGTTCCCGGTGACGAAGACCGATGAGGAATGGCGGAAGCTACTGACGCCGGAGCAGTACGCGGTGCTCCGACGTCACGGCACCGAATCTCCGGGCTCATGTGCGTTGTTGACAGAGCATCGAGCGGGGGCGTTCTCGTGTGCCGCGTGCGATCAGCCACTGTTCGTCGCCGAGCGGAAGTTCGAAAGCGGGACCGGCTGGCCAAGCTTCTTCGCGCCGATCGAAGGCTCAATCGGTACGACGGTCGATCGCAGTTATGGGATGACGCGAACTGAGGTCCACTGCAGCCGGTGCGGCGGTCATCTGGGTCACGTCTTTCCAGATGGTCCTCCACCGACAGGATTGCGTTATTGCATCAACGGGGTGGCATTGAACTTCAAGCCCAATCCGTAAACGCATTGAGGATGTGCCGATTCTCAGCAATCAAAGATCGCCAAATCAACAATTGAGGATCAGCCGTTACGACAGGGAGGATGCTGGCAGTCGCAACGTAGCTCGATCTTGTCGCCCGCCTGCTTGCAGTGATCGCTACAGTACTTCCCGAACGGTCCCTTCGGCTCGACGGTGCAGTTGCAGGCGGGATGAGCGCACTTCATCGTTCCAGCCATGTCGACCCTCCGTGAATCCGACTGTACGCCTCTTCAAGATGGCGCACAAGACTACGGAGGATCGGTTGATGAGCTGGTACTCGTCAGGCGACGCTATCGACGAGGTGGCGCCAATGGAGTTGCCATTCGTCCGGTACGGTGGCGCCGCACAGACGATTCGATTCGCTGTCCTGCTGCCAGACCACTCGCACGGGAACCGAGATGGCGGCCTTCGGGAATGTGATGCGGAACGACGGCTTCGCGAGCGCGCTGGCGTCACGCTTCGCGATGAAGCGCAGCCCGCCATAGCTCACATCCAGAATCCGAACGAACGTGTCGTCGACACGCGCGCTCAACTCGCTGGTTGGGCGACGACGCGGCCAGCGTCGTGCGAGTGAGAAACTCTCGTTGCCGTCACTCACCGGGAGGCGTCGTTCGACCACTGCGAGCAGCTGCGACGGTTTGACCGGCTTCAGCAGGAAATCCGCACCCAGTTCCCGGGCCTCGGCCTCGAGGCCGCGATCGGCGTAACCAGTCACGATGATGACGGGGATCCGTTGCGGGTTGACTGCTGCCAGGTAAAGACCGTTGAACTCCGCCAGCCGAAGATCCGTGATGACCAGGTCGGGAGTGTCCGAGGAAAGCATGCTGAGAGCCTCGGTCATCGACGCCGTCTCGGTGACGTCGTATCCCGCGCCCGTCAGGAGTTGAGCCATGCCACGCCGCGTGGCATTGTCGTCTTCGACGACGAGAATTCGGAAAGCCATGCTGGCTTGTAGGCAAGGGCCAGACCAACGTCAATTTGTTCGATTTTCTAGGTGGATGTGATGAAACCGCTCACGATCCGTCGTGGTTTCATACGATTGTGAAAACGGTCGAGCGCACCCTGTGATCCGCACGCGCCGCGATCGAGAGGCGTCCGATGCAGTCAAGAGTCTGACCGGAGGCATGCATCGATTGGCCGGTGTGCGGGAGGGTAATTCTCCTTACCCAGATCAGGGTGGCCCCCGGTTCCTCGAGCCATGCGCGAAGGATCGAGCCGCACGGGCCGGATCTGCTAGGCTTTTCGGTCAGCCGGAGGGCTTACACTGCAGCTCGCTTGTGTTCGACGGCTCGGGCAACAATTGTGGTGAGATTGTGGCCGGTCGTAGGGGGATCGGCGTCGGCAACATCACCACACACAAGCGAGTTCCGAGAGTAGATGTCTACGCGTTCCTGGGTTTACGTCGGGTTGGGCCTGCTCGCGTCCAGCGCGCTCACATCGGCGGCGGAAGTCGACGCGCGCCTCGCTGAAGCGGCCAAACGCGAGGACCGCTCGTCCATTCGGACGCTCATCGCTCAGAAAGCCGACGTCAACGCTCCGCTCGCTGACGGTTCCACCGCGCTGCACTGGGCCGTGCAGGCGGACGATCTCGAAAGCGTGAACCTGCTGCTGCAGGCAGGTGCGAACGTCAAGGCGGCGAATCGCTACGGAGTCACTCCGCTTCATCTCGCCACGTCCAACGGAAACGTCGCGCTGATCGGGCGTCTGCTTCGCGCGGGCGCCGACCCCGACGCGCGTGATGCCAGCGGCGAAACGCTGCTCATGACCGCCGTGCGCACCGGCAACATCGACTCAGTGGCGGCACTGGTTGAACGGGGTGCGGCGGTGAATGCCACCGACACCGCGACGCAGACGACGCCGCTCATGTGGGCCGTGCGGTCCAACAGCCTCCCCGCCGCGAAGATGCTGCTCGAACACGGCGCCACGATCGACACCGCGACGCGCGTCGGAGCCACGCCGGCGTGGGTGTCGCCGAACGCGGGCGGCGGCTCGCACGGGCTCGGGATCGTTCGTGGTGGATGGCCGGAGCGCGGGTCCCGTGCGGCGACGCCAGGCGGGATGACCGCATTGCTGTATGCCGCGCGAGACGGGCGCCTGGAGCTGGCGCGCACGTTGCTCGACGCCGGCGCGAACGTCAATCGCGCGGAGGCCAATGACATCACGCCGCTCCTGATGGCGCTCACGAACGATCACATGGCTGTCGCCCGCCTGCTGATCGAGCGGGGGGCCGACATCAACGCCGCCGACTTCTGGGGTCGTACGCCGATTTTCTCCGCCGTGGAAATTCGCAATCGCGACATCACGCGCGGCAACGAGTTCGGCATCGATCGCGACGCCGCGCTCGAGATCGTCACGCTCCTGCTCGATCGCGGAGCGAACCCGAATCCACGGACAAGAGAGATCGCGCCAATCCGGCGCTGGGTGACCTCGCTTGGCGATCTCACCTGGATCAACATGATCGGGCAGACCCCGTTCATTCGCGCGTCCATGTCTGGCGACATCACGACAATGAGGCTGCTGTTGTCGCACGGCGCCGATCCGAAGATCACGACGGTCGGCGGCACGACGGCGCTTGTCACCGCCGCGGGTGGCAACGTCGCGGTGCAGCAATCGTTCGTCGAGTCGAGAGCATCGTCGATGGCAGCCGTGAAGCTCTGCCTCGAGCTCGGCCTCGATGTGAACGCCGCGAATGAGACCGGGTTCACTGCCGTCATGGGCGCCGCCAACAAGGGATGGGACGACATCCTCGAGGTACTCCTCAAGGCGGGTGGGCGTCTCGACGTCCAGGACGCGCAGGGGCGCACTCCGCTGCGATGGGCCAGGGGCGAGTTCATCGCGCTGCACCCGCCCGAAGAGAAGCCGCCGACGATTGCGTTGATCGAGAAGTACTCCCGCGAGCGCGGGTCCGTTGGCGGAACGAAATGACGCCACGTTCACTTCTGCTCGGCGGCCTGCTGGTTCTTGCCGTTGTCGCCGGCAGCTCCCGCGGCGTGTTGCTCGAGGCGCAGGCGCCAGCGACACCTGGTCCGGCCGTAGAACAGGCGCTCGTCGACAAGTACTGCGTCACCTGTCACAACGCGCGAACGTTGTCGGGCAATGTGAGCCTTGCCGGACTTGATGCGTCGAAGCCCGGCGATCATCCTGAGATCTTCGAGAAGGTCGTGCGCAAGGTTCGCGCAGGATTGATGCCTCCGACCGGCATGCCTCGCCCCGACCGACCGGGGCTGGACGCGTTCGCCACCACCCTCGAGACGAAGCTCGATCGTGCCGCGGCCCTCACACCGAATCCTGGAAGTCATCTTCTTCATCGGATGAACCGGACGGAGTACGCCAACGCGATCCGTGATCTGCTCCATCTCGAGATCGACGCGACGACGCTGCTGCCGGCGGACGATTCGAGCGAGGGCTTCGACAACATTGCGGACGCGCTGCGCGTATCGCCTGCGCTCGTGGAGCGATACACATCGGCGGCCGTGAAGGTCAGCCGCCTTGCCGTGGGGAACGTGCTGCTTACGGCGTCGACGGCGACGTATCGCGTGCCCGGTGACTTCTCGCAATCAAGTCACATCGACGGGTTACCGCTCGGAACACGGGGCGGGACGTTGATCGAGCACACCTTCCCGCTCGACGCCGAGTACTCATTCAGGGTTCGCGTCAGGGGCGCGGCGATTGGTCTTGCAGCAGCTAACCTGCAGGGAGAAGAGATCGAGGTCTCGCTCGACGGTGAGCGCATCAAGCTGGTCCCGGCGACGGCGACCATCGATCTGAAGTTGCCGATCAAGGCGGGCCCGCACGCGCTCGGCGTCACGTTCGTCAGGAAGCCGCCGCCCGGCGCGGACGATGTCTGGGAGATCTTTGCGGCGAACTCGGGCGTGCAGAGCGTCGCGATTACGGGACCGCTTGCGCCGACCGGGCTGGGCGACACGCCGAGCCGGGAACGACTCTTCGTCTGTCGTCCTCAGTTGCCGGCCGAGGAAGGACCACCCGCCTCCGCCAAGGCTTCGGCGGCGTCTCGCCGAAGCTCGCCGGCGAGCGACGCGAGCGACGGAGGATGCGCGAAGCGGATCCTTGGGACGGTCGCGCGTCGGGCGTTCCGTCAACCGGTGAACGACGCCGACGTTCAGGCGCTCGTCGAGTTTTTCGATGAGGGCCGGAAGATGGGCGGATTCGACGCGGGCATCGAGCAGGGGCTCGCGCGCGTGCTGGTCGATCCGCGATTCGTGTTCCGCCTCGAGCGCGAGCCTGCGAACGCCGTTGACGGCAAGCCGTATCGAGTCTCGGATCTCGAGCTGGCGTCGCGGCTGTCGTTCTTCCTCTGGAGCAGCATTCCAGATGATGCGTTGCTCGACGTCGCCATCACAGGCACGCTGCATCAACCTGCAGTCCTCGAGCAGCAGACGCGCCGCATGCTGGCCGATCCCAAAGCCAGGGCGCTGGTGACGAACTTCGGTGGGCAGTGGCTCTACCTTCGCGAGTTGAAGAACGCGCGGCCGGAAGCGGCGGGCTTCACGGAGAATCTCCGTCGGTCGATGCGTCGCGAAACGGAGATGCTGCTCGACAGCATCGTGCGAGAAGACCGCAGCGTGATCGATCTGCTGAACGCCGACTACACCTTCGTCGATGAGACGCTCGCGAAGCACTACGGCATCCCGAACGTGCGTGGCAGCCGGTTCCGTCGCGTCGCCGTGACAGACGAGGCGCGGCGCGGCCTGCTGGGGCAGGGGAGCTTCCTGCTGGTGACGTCGGTCGCCAATCGCACGTCGCCGGTCTCGCGGGGCAAATGGGTGCTGGAGAACCTGCTCGGCGTCCCGCCGCCCCTGCCGCCCCCAAATGTGCCCGCGATCGATGAAAGCCCTGAGGCCGCCAGAGCGTCCTCTCTCCGTCAGAAGATGGAGGTGCATCGCGGGAATCCGGCGTGCGCGTCGTGTCACCGCATCATGGACCCGATCGGCTTCACGCTCGAGAACTTCGACCTGGTCGGCCGATGGCGGACACGCGACGGCAACGCGCTCATCGATGCGACCAGTCAGCTGTTCGACGGGACGCCGCTCGACGGTCCGGTCAGTCTGCGCAACGCGCTGCTTGCGCGCTCGGATGTCTTCGTGCGAACCGCGACAGAGAAGCTGATGACGTACGGCACGGCCCGCGCGCTGAGGTACTACGACATGCCGGTCGTCCGGCAGATCGTTCGCGACGCGGCGAAGAGCGACTATCGCTTCTCATCGCTCGTGCTTGGCATCGTGAAGAGCGATCCGTTTCAGATGAAGATGAAGGTCGTAGACGGGAAGCAGTAGGCGGTAGGCCGGAGCGGTTCACGGTTCACCGCGAGAGGCAGGACGAGGACCGAGGACTGAAGACCGGGGACCGGAGACTAGGTATGGCATTCATCACGAAGAAACATCTTCCGCGGCGAACCTTCCTGCGTGGCGTCGGCGCGACGATTGCGCTCCCGCTGCTCGACTCGATGGTCGCGGCGCAGACGCCGATTCGGAAGACGGCGGCAGCCGCGAAAAGCCGATTGAGCTGCATCTACGTCCCGCACGGCGCGACCATGGACAAGTGGACGCCGGCGGCGACGGGCAAGGGCTTCGAGTTCACGGAGATCCTCACGCCGCTCGAGAAGTTCCGCGACCGCATCACCATCGTCTCGAACCTGGCGCACGCCAAAGCCAGCGCGGTTGGATCGGACGCGGGCGCCGATCATGCGCGATCGGCCGCCGTGTTCCTGAGCGGCGCGCAACCGGCGCGCGACTCGATTCAGGTCGGCGAGACCATCGATCAGATCGCCGCGCGGCAGATCGGTCAGGACACGCCGCTCCCGTCGCTCGAGCTGTCGATCGAAGACGTGGCGCTCAGCTGCGGTTCGGGTTACGCCTGCGCCTACTCCAACACCATCTCCTGGAAGAACGCGGCGACGCCCCTGCCGATGGAGAACAACCCGCAGGTGGTCTTCGAGAAGCTGTTTGGCGACGGCGGCAACGACGCCGATCGAGCGGCTCGACGCCGGCAAAGCCGCAGCCTGCTCGATTCGGTGCTCGGTCAGGTTGCCACGCTGCGCAACGATCTCCCGGCTGGCGATCGCGTTCGCCTGACCGAGTATCTGGATAACGTGCGCGAGATCGAGCGGCGGATTGAGAAGGCCGACACGCAATTCCCGAGCGACCTCGCGCTCCCCGACGCACCGGTCGGCGTGCCCGAGTCGTTCGACGAGCACTTCAAGATCATGTACGACCTGGAGGTGCTCGCGTTCCGGGCGGAGATCACGCGCGTCGCCACGATGATGTACGCGCGCGATACGAGCCTGTCGGTGTACCCGCAGAGCGGCGTGCGCGAGAGCTTCCACGTGGCGTCGCATCATTCGAATGCGCGCGCGCAGATGGACCGCTTCGCGATCATCAACCGCTACCACGTGTCGATGCTCGGCTACTTCCTCGAGAAGCTGAAGGCGACGCCGGATGGCGACGGCACGTTGCTCGATCACTCGATGGTGCTCTACGGCAGCAGCATGAGCAACGGCAACCAGCACGATCACGATCCGCTGCCGGTGATTCTTGCCGGTGGCGCGTCCGGACAGCTTGAGGGCGGACGTCACGTCCAGTCGGCGCCGCATACACCGATGTCCAACCTGCTGCTCTCGATCGTGAACAAGCTTGGGATCGATCAGGCCCAGCACGGCGACAGCACGGGTCTGCTCGACGTCTAGGCCCAATCGCCAGCTACTGGTCGGCGGCGGCTGCCGCGTTCAACCGCTGGAGTTCCTCGACCTCTTTCATCACGCGCTCGTGGATGCGCCGCGCCTGCCTCTGGCGCCACGCCTTCTTGATGCTGCCGGTGACATCGCCCGGGTCCACGCTGCCGCTGATCAGCGGTGTCGAGAATTCCTGCGGAGTCATCACCCTGAGCATCTCGCGATGGGAAATGGCGCCGCGATAACGATCTCGCTCGGGTTCCGACGAGGGCTGCCATGGCGGGGGAGGCAGAGTGGCGGTAACGCCCGATCGAAACCGCGGCTGGCCTTGTTCAGCGATTGTGAAGATGGCGATGTCGGACGGCCAGTGCTCGCGCGCGATGCGCAGCGCTGCGTCTTCGATGGGATGGGGCCCGGTTCGGCCATCCGCCTCTTGCGCGCGGAGACCAGGGGCAAGGCACAACACGCAGGCGCCGAGCAGAGCCAGTCGCCTCATGCAGCCTAAGACGCTCGGCCAGGGTGCCCGGCCGTCGTCTCACTATCGCACGTCAGCTGGTTCGCTCGGCGTCATTTCACCTTGATGACCACGACGCTCGCATCGTCGAGCGGATCGGCGAAGGCGATGAGGTCTGCTTTGACGGCGTCGTAAATCTGGCGCGCGGTGAGGTGCTTCACCTCGCGCAGCTTCTGCTCGAGCGCGCCGGGGAAGTAACGGCCGTTCGGCCCTTCGTGCTCGGTGAGGCCGTCCGTGTGCATCAGCAGAATGTCGCCGCGCCCCATCAGCGTCCACTCGTTCATCTCGTAGCGCTCCTTGAAGCCGAGCAGGCTCGGCGTCGTGCTGCGATCGATCACGTTGAACGAGGGCAGCATGCCGAGCGGCGGGAACGACAGGCAGAGATGCGGGCTGACCTCCATGAACCGGTCGTGTTGACGCGAGAACACCGAGGGATATGGCTGTCCCGCCGACAGAAAGCGGAACTTCGCATCGTCGGAGATCTCGCCGTAGATCAGTGACACGAACTTGTTGGTCCCTGACGACTGATAGAAGCGCGTGTTGAGGTTCTCGAACAGTCGCCGGGTGATCTGTCCGTAGCGGTCCAGTTCGTAGATCGCGCCCAGCAGAAACGCCTGGTGCAGCATCGCCGCCAGCAGGGCATCGGTCATGCGATGACCGGCGACGTCGATCAAGGCGACACCACCCTTGTGCTGGCAGCGTTCCAGGTTTTCAACAACATCGAGACGGCCTTCGGCACGTGCCCGATCGATGCGCGCTGTCAGATCGAAGCGCTTCTTGAAGTCGACGTACGTGATGTGGTCGCCGCCAACCGATCCGCTCACCTGGAGCGATCCGCCCCAGATGTCGAAGCCCTCGAGCGTCGGCACCTCACCGGGCAGCGGCACGAGCTGCTGCGCGATATCCTGAAAGTTCTCCAGCTCACGCGTGAGCCGCTGCAGTTCTTCAGCAGCTTCTGATTCGTTCATGAACATGTCGTGTGGACTGTCACATGATAGCCGGTCGCCATGGACAGACGTGGTCACACGCGGTCGCTTGGTCCCTGGTGCTTAGGCCTTGGTGCTTGGTCGGACCAAGCTCCAAGAACCAGGGACGAAGGACTAGTGCGTCGACGCGCCGGTTCGCGGCACCGTGCCCGCGAAAACGTCCACCTGCGCGACATCCGACCAGCCGCCAGCGCCGTGGCCGCTTCCCGGAATCAGATCGACGAAACCGATCTCATCGACCTTGCTCAAGTCAGGGCGCTCGACGATATTGCCCGTGGTGACGACGCGCTCGATATCGAGCTTGAGCCAATGCACGTCGGCGACATTGAACTCGGTGACGAGCCAGTCGCGCGTGGTTCCGTCGGTGCGATCGCCCACGAGCCATGTGCCGTCAGCCAGTTTTACGATCGGGCGAATCTGATGGAAGCCGGACGTCTTCGTATTCCAACGGATGCGTGCGAGGCCGCTGAGATCGGCGTAACTGTCCTTGTGCCGGAAGGCGAGCGCGCATGGCGTCGAGCACATGCCGGTCCACACGTGAATCGGGTTGTTCTCGTTGTTCAACGCCCCGGTCAACTGAATCTCCTTCGACGTGCTGCCATAGAGCTTCAGCTCGAGCGATGGGTTCGCGATTGACTGCTGTGTGACAGGATGCTCGTCGTTGGCCGGCGTCTGTTTCCACTGCTCGCTGAAGAAGAGCGCGGGACGTGTAACGCGGGCGGCGGCAGCGCCTCGGCCAGCCTGCGGCGCCGGCGACGGGGGCTGCTGGGCATACGTGGTGCCGACGATGGCCACCGCGATGGCCAGGCTGACGTAAAGTCGTCGTGACATTTCCAATTCCTCCAGGCGAGGTAAGCATATGACATTCGCGATTCCCGGCTACAGGAGGCATCTATGCGGCATGCGCGGCTGATGGTGATGCTGGCTCTGACGGCAACGGCGCTCGTGACGATTCCCTTCGCGGCCAGTCAGCAACCGACCGGCGATCCGTTCTCGACCGAGATCCGCAAGCTGAAGGATGGGTTGTATGTGATCCCTGGCTACGACGGCGCTGTGACAGGTGGCAACGTGGCCGTTCGCGTGACCAACGATGGCGCCATCATCGTCGACGATCGCCTTCCGCCCTCGTCTGCGCAGATTGCGAGCAAGGTCAAGTCGGTGACGCCCCAGCCGATCAAGTACGTCCTGAGCACGCACGGTCACGGCGATCACACCGGCGGACATCCGGAGTTCATCAAGGTGGCCGAGATCATCGCGCACCGCAACAACCGCGCGAACATGGTGCGCAGCAAGCTGGCGGCGCCGCCGCGCGTCGTCTTCAGCGATCAAGCGTCGGTGTTCCTTGGCGGTGTCGAAGCGCAGGCGATTTACATGGGACGCGGCCACACGAACGGCGACGCGGTGATCTACTTCCCGGATTTGCGGACGGTGCACACCGGCGATCTCGTCGTGTGGGGGAAACGTACGGACGGAACCACGCTCACACCGTTCGTCGATCGCGCGAGCGGCGGTAGCCTGGCGGAATGGATCGCGACCCTCGACGGTGTGCTGAAGCTCGACTTCGACATGGCCATTCCGGGGCACGGGCCTGTCCTGACCAAAGACAACGTGCGCACGTTCCGACAGAATCTGATCACGCTGCGTCAGCGCATCGGTGAAGTCGTGAAATCGGGCGCGAAGAAGGAGGATTTCGGCGCGAAACTGAAGACGGACGACCTGGGTTGGCCGTTTCCGCCGGAGCGTCTGAATGAGCTGTGGGATGAGTTCG
This sequence comes from uncultured Acidobacteriota bacterium, assembly GCA_963772955.1. Classification (GTDB taxonomy): domain Bacteria; phylum Acidobacteriota; class Vicinamibacteria; order Vicinamibacterales; family UBA2999; genus Gp6-AA40. The sequence continues at coordinate 464,077 of CAVYZF010000008.1, forward strand.
GGTCCAAGTAGAATGACGCCGCATATGAGACACCTACCTCTTGCTCTCATCGTTTCGATCGTCACCGCGGCATGTGGCACGTCCAACGCGCCCGCGCCAGCGTCAGCGCCGGCCACGCAGTCTGCGCCGGCTGCCCGCAACAGTCACCAGGACTGGCCGACCGGCGACTACAAGGTCGTCGAAGGCTGGCCCAAGCCGTTGCCCGACACAGACCATTCGCACGCAGGTTGGACGTGGGGCTCGTTTGGCGGCGTGTACGCTGAGAGCCCCGACCGAATCTGGGTCGCGATGCGCGGAGAGTTGCCGTTGCCTCCAGGGGCGGCACCGTGGACACCGTACGTCGCGCTGCAACCACCGCGCGGTAATTCCACCGGCAACGGCGACGGGATCACGGCGACCTGCCAGCCCGAGCCGAAGCGCGGGTGGGAACGTCGCTTCGTGCATTCGATCATCGTGTTCAATCAGGCCGGCGACCTCGTCGATCAGTGGCCGCATCTCGACAAGCTGTTCGCACAGCTGCCGTGCGGGCGCGGTCCGCACCAGATCAAGATCAGTCCCTACGACAAGGAGAAGCACATCTGGATCATCGATGACCAGCTGCATGTGATTTACCGCTTCACTTATGACGGCAAGCTGGTGCACACGCTGGGCGAGCTGGGAAAGAGAGGCCGCGGTCCGAACACGTTCGATCGGCCGACTGACATCGCGTGGCTGCCCGACGGGACGTACTTCATCAGCGACGGCTACGGCGGCACCCGTGTCGCGAAGTTCGGCCCCGACGACAAGTTCATCATGGACTGGGGATCGGCGCCGAAGGATCCGAAGAACCCTGGCCCCAACGAGTGGAACACTGTTCACAGCATCGCCATCAGCGCCGACCGCAAGCTCTTCGTGGTGGATCGGGGACACGCGCGCATGCAGGTGTTCGACGAGAACGGCACGTTCCTCGACATGTGGCCGCTGCGCTCGCCCGACTGGCCGGCGAGCCAGAACACGCTGATGGTGAATCACTTCATCGACGACAAGGGGTTCATCTGGGTGGGCGATGCGCCGACGGCGCGGGTCCTCAAGTTCGATCAGAAGGGCAACTTCCTCTACAGCTGGGGCGCGCCGGGCCCGCAGGCGGGACGCCTCGGGTGCTCGCACGGAATGACGACTGATCAACTCGGGAACATGTATCTGGCCGATTGCTTCAACGGCCGCGTGCAGAAGTTCGAGCCGATTTCGGGCGCGAATCCCGACCGCATCGCGGGACAACTCCTGCGAACGTGGGACACCTGGAAGAAGAATTGAGGACGGCGGGTCTAAAGACCCGCCGCTACGAAATGGGGAGAAATGCGGAGTAGAGGCGGGCCTTCAGGCCCGCCTTGAATACCAGAGCCCAGAGCCCAGAGCCGAGGGCCGAGAGTCCAGAGCCTAGGGCAGCGCGAACACGAACACGTTCGCCGCGTTACTGGGTTTCAACTCGGATGCGACGCGGTTGTCAGATCCCGCGACGAGCGACGGTCCCGTCGTCACCGCGACGTACTGCTTGCCATCGACGGCGAACGTCACGGGGAAGCCGCTGACCGGCGATCCGAGGTTCACTTCCCAGAGGACCTTGCCGCTGCGATCGTCGAATGCGCGGAAGCGTCCGTTCGAATCGCCACCGAACACGAGTCCGCCGCCGGTCGCGACGAGCGAGAGCGCACCCGCGCGCTGCTCGTGCTTCCAGACGGTCTTGCCGGTTTCAGCCGAGATCGCCCACACGCTCCCGACGTTGGTGGCGCCCGGGGCAATCACGCCCGGCATTTCGAGCCCGTAGACCTTCGACGGGTCGCGCGTATCGACAGTCGTCGTTGCGTTCATGCACAGGTTCTGCAGCGGGTAATACATCGTGTTGGTGGTCGGGTTGTAGGCGCCAGCCGGCCAGTTCTTCCCGCCGTTGCTGCCCGGGCACACCAGCTTCGTCTGTCCCTTCGCCGTGAAGATCACCTCGGGATTCACGGTGACCTTGCCGGTCGCGCCGTCGATCGTCTGCACCACGTTCTGCTGCACCGTCGGCCGCGCCCAGAGGAACTCACCGGTTCGACGATCGAGCGTATACACGATGCCCGTCTTGCCGGGAATGCCGGTGATGACCTTGCGCCGTTCGCCCGGCTTGATCTTCGGGTTGATCCACGCCACCTCTTTCGCATCGGGGGTGATCGCGGTCTCGACGAGTAGGCGCTCGAAGGGATGATCGAGATCCCAGTGATCGACGATGTGCTGGTAGTACCAGACGATCTTGCCGGTGTCGGCATCGAGCGCGAGCGTCGAGTTGTGATAGAGGTGCTGCTTGTCGTTGCCCCCGAGCGTGAACTTCGGCGCCGGGATCGTCACCGACGTGCCGACGTAGATCATGTTGGTCTCGGGGTCGTAGCTCGGGACCATCCACGTGCCGACGTGCCAGCGCTGCTCGATCGGCACATCGCCCCAGCTCTCCGAACCTGGCTCACCGGGTCGCGGGATCGTGCGCGTGCGCCAGACCTCTTTGCCGGTCTGCGCGTCGTGCGCAGTGATGATGCACGAGTCGCTCGTGGCGGCGGGTTGGCACTGACGTCCCGTGATCACCTTGCCGTTCGCGATGATCGGGCCCGAGCTGGCGTTGGCCGGAACGCCTGCCTTGAGTACCTGCGTCTCCCACACGAGATTGCCTGTCCGCGCATCAACCGCATAGACGGCGTTATCCGCGCCGGCGTCGATCAGCGTGGTCCCCCAAATCGCCATGTTCCGGTTGGTGCCGCCGTTGATGCCCTCGGGATACTTCCGTTTGTACTCCCACTTGAGATCGCCGGTCTTGGCGTCCATCGCCATGATGAGGTCGCCCGGGTTCGGGATGTACATCGTCCCGTTGTAGACGAGCGGCGTCGCTTCCTGCGTGCGGCCTGACCCGATTCCTCGGGTCCAGACCATCTTCATGCGCGACACGTTGTTGCGATTGACCTCGTTGAGTGGGCTGTAGCCCCAGCTGTCGAGCGTGCGCCGCCACATCAGCCAGTTTGCCGGGTCCGGCTTCCACAGCATTTCGTCGGTGACGGGGACGAAGGGCTTTTCCTGGCTCTGGGCGACGAGGGTCAGCCCGGCCGACGCGATGAGAACGAACGCACACAGGATGTAGAAGCGCTTCATGAAGTTTCCTCTCGCGGCGGTGAGTGTACCGCAACTGTAATGGGGTCGGGGGTCATTTAAAGGGGACATGTCGGTTAGTCGTCCCGCGGCTGTCCTGATCAAATGACTCCCGACCCCATTACAGTTTCATGGCAATGCGAAGACGAACATTTGATTGCTCGTCCCGGGCTTGAATTCGGGTGTCAGGTTCGCCACGCCGCTGGCCACAAGCGACGGGCCTGTGCTCACCGCCACGTACTGCTTTCCGTCGACTGCGTACGTAATCGGATAGCCACTGACTGCCGATCCGAGATTGACCTCCCAGAGCACTTTGCCGGTCTTGTCGTCGTACGCTCTGAAGAACCCGACGGCATCGCCGCCGAAGATGAGCCCACCACCGGTCGCAACCAGCGACAGCGCACCGGCACGTTGATTGTGCTTCCAGATTGTCTGCCCGGTTTCCGCTGAAATCGCCAGCACGACCCCGACGGTCTTCTCGCCATCCGTGATGCGTGACTTGTTGCTGATGCCGTACAGCGACTTCTCCGGCTGCGGCTTGTCGATCGTCACCACGGCGACCATGCACGTGTTCTGGAGCGGGAAGTACATCGTGTTGGTCTGCGGGCTGTACGCGCCCGCCGGCCAGTTCTTACCGCCGCTCATGCTCGGGCAGATCAGTCGCTCGTCGCCCTGCGCACTGAACAACGCCTCCGGATTCACCGTCACCTCGCCGGTGGCGCCATCGATCTTCGAGACGACGTTCTGCTTCACCGTGGGCCGTGCCCATAGGAACTCACCCGTCTGGCGGTCCAGCGTGTAGACGATGCCGGTCTTGCCGGGGATGCCCGTCACTACTTTGCGCTTCTCGCCGGGCTTCAGCCGTGGATTGATCCAGGTCACGTCTTTAGGATTCGGTGCGACGACCGTATCGACCACGAGGCGTTCGAACGGGTGATCGAGATCCCAGTGATCGACGGTGTGCTGGTAGTACCACACAATCCTGCCCGTATCGGCGCTCAGGGCGAGCGTCGAGTTGTGGTACAGGTGCTTGTTCTGATTGCCACCGAGCAGGAACTTGGGCGCCGGTGAGCTGACTGACGTGCCGATGTAAATCAAATTCAGCTCCGGGTCGTAGCTCGGCACCATCCACGTGCCGACGTGATAGCGCTGATCGAATGGGACATCGCCCCATGTCTCGTTGCCGGGCTCGCCTGGTGCCGGAATCGTCCGCGTCCGCCACAGTTCCTTCCCTGTGCGCGCATCGTGTGCCGTGATCACGCAGGCGTCGGGTCCGCCCTCGGGCTCGCAGCCGCGACCCGAGATCACTTTGCCATTGGCGATGATCGGCCCTGACGTCTGTTGTGCTCCCTTGTGGTAGTCGAGAATCTTCGTCTCCCACGCGAGCTTGCCGGTCTGCGCGTCGAGCGCGAAGACGAAGTCGTCGGCGCTCGTGTCGATGATGGTCGAGCCGTATATCGCGAGGTTGCGATTGATCGCGAAGACCGGCATGAACTTGCCGAGGTCGGCCGGCAGGTCGCGTTTATATTCCCAGAGCAGATCGCCGGTTCGCGCGTCGTGCGCGGTGATGTAGTCGGACGGATTGGGCACGTACATCACGCCGTCGTAAACGAGCGGCGTCGCTTCTTGCACGTTGCCCGGTCCCATGCCGCGCGTCCACACCATCCGGAGCCGCGCGACGTTCGACCTGTTGACCTGATCGAGAGGGCTGTATCCCCAACTGTCGAGCGTTCGCCGCCACATCAGCCAACTCGCGGGGTCGGGCTTTTGCAGCATCGCGTCGGTGACTGGCGTGAACGGCGGGCGCTGCGATTGTGCTGTCAGGGACGTCGTCGCGACGACAGCCAGTACGAGGACGGCGAGCTTCTTCTGTTTCATCGTCGCATCTCCACTCGTAGACGGGGCATTTCATCTGCCATTGTGAGCTACGGATTGTTCGAGTGACCGAATGCCGCGCGCGCGGTCACCGGTTCGATTAACAGGAAGGCGACAATCGCGCCAACCGCGACCGAGGGCAGCACGATGGACAGCGCCGAGCGTTCGCTGATCAAGATGCCTCCGGCAATCAGCGCCGCGGCGAACACCCAGTCGGCGGCTCTGATCCAGCGACCCGAGCGATCGTGGACCCAGGCCAGCTCAGACTCGTAGAACCGCGACGTGAACCAGAGGTGCAGACGCAGGTTCGCGGCGACGATGACCGCCGCGAGCAGCGTGATGAAGAACACGCGTCCCCACGCTCCTCCGATATGTTCGCGCCCGTACCACGCCGGAATCACCATCACCCAGTAGATGAGCGCCGTTATGCCCTGGTGAAACTCCCACCACCATCGCGTCGGGCGCTTTTCGGCCGACGGACCCGTGCGCAATTGTGTGATGGGGTCTGACCCCAATGCCTGCACCAGCTCGCGCGCGTTCGGGCGTGCGTTTGGGTCAGGCTGCAGGCATCGGTCAATGAGTGTGGTCCACGCGCCCGATACAGGTCTCGCCGGAGTGTCGGTTGTGACGCGATCCAGCGGATGGTGCCCGTGAAGCATCTCGCTCAACACGACGCCCCAGGCGTACACGTCGGCACGCGGATCGATCGCCGCGCTGAGCAGTTGCTCCGGCGCCATGTAGGCAGGCGTGCCGAGCGCAAAACCCGTTCGCGTCAGTCGCGAGACATCGGTCCCGCCGACGTGGGCGATCCCGAAGTCGACGACCTTGACGCTCCCATCCGACTTGATCAGCACGTTCTCCGGCTTCAGGTCGCGATGGATCACGCCCGCGTCGTGCGCGGCCGCGAGCGCGCCGGCGATGTCCGTCGCGATCGTCCGCGCGCGTTCCTGCGGCAAGGGGCCCTGTGCGATCAGGCTCCTTAATGTCTCGCCCTGCACATACTCGGATGCGATAAAGAGTTGCTCGCCGACTTCCTCGAGCGCGTAGACGACCGCGACCGCGGGATGCGAGATCGTCGCTGCGGCACGTGCCTCACGACGGAGACGCTCACGCAGCTCCGGCTCCATCGCGGCGCCGGCTGGCAGTGATTTGAGCGCGACACGCCGGCCGAGTCGTTCGTCTTGTGCCAGATAGACAATCCCCATCCCGCCGCGCCCGATTTCTTCGAGGATTTCGTACGAGCCGACTCGGGCCCCGTGCGGAAGCGCATCGAGATCGCTCGGATCGACCTGCGCGGGTTGTTCGAGAAAGTCGCCCGCGGAATCGTGGGTCGCGAGCAGCGACTCGGCTTCGCGCAGCAGCGCTGTATCGCCGCCGCATTCCTCGCGGAGCCACGCGCGTCGAACCGCACCGGGTTGCTCGAGCGCTTCCTGGAACACGATCTTGAGCCGTGCAAACTGCTCAGGCGTCACGACGCAGTATCGTCCATGCCGGGGGCCGCCTCACCCTCGAGTGCGCGTTTCAGCCAGACGCGCGCCAGCGTCCATTGCCGCTTGACCGTCGCAGGTGAGACACCGACGACCTCCGCGGTCTCTTCGACGGTCAGCCCGCCGAAGTAGCGCAACTCGACGATGCGGGCGAGTGACTCGTCGAGGGCGGCAAGCTTCTGAAGCGCCTCGTCGAGCGCGAGCACGTCGATGTCGTTGTGGCGATTCTGATCCGGTGGAGCGAAGCCGGCTTGAATCTTGTCCGGCGCGACACGCGCATCGTCGAGCGTGACGCGCGCCGGTGCACCACCGCGCTTGAGGGCCCGTCTCGCGCGCGCCCGCTGGATGAGGATCTGCCGCATCGACAAGGCGGCGATCGCCAGGAAGTGTGTGCGTCCGTTGAAGTGGCGTGTGCGCTCGGCGGCCATGCGTACGAAGGCCTCGTTCACGAGCGCGGTTGCCTGCAGCGTTTGCCCCGGGCGCTCGCCTCGGACGTAGTTGGCAGCGATGCGCCGCAACTCTTCGTAGACGAGCGGCATCAGGTCTGAAATGGGGTCGGGAGTCATTTGATCAGGACACCTCCTTTGGAGGCGTCGCGGACTGTCCTCAACAAATGACTCCCGACCCCCTATTTCCGTTCGATCTTGATGCTCGTGATCACCACGTCCTTGAGGGGTCGATCGCGCGGACCGGTCGCGATGCTTCCGATCTTGCGCACGACGTCCAGCCCGTTTTCGACCTCGCCAAAGACCGAGTGCTTGTTGTCGAGATGTGGGGTCGGTCCGAGCGTGATGAAGAACTGACCCCCGTTGGTGTTCGGACCGGCGTTGGCCATCGACAGGATGCCCGGCTTGTTGTGGCGCAGGCTGGGGTGGAATTCGTCAGCGAACTTGTAGCCCGGCCCGCCGATGCCCTGGCCGAGCGGATCGCCGCCCTGGATCATGAAACCGTCGATCACACGGTGAAAGATGATGCCGTCGTAATAGGGCTGTGTGACCTTCTGGTTCGTGCGAGGGTCGGTCCACTCTTTGGTCCCCTCGGCAAGTCCGACGAAGTTGGCCACCGTATTTGGCGCCTCCTTGTCGAAAAGACGAATCGTGAAGTTGCCCTCAGTTGTTTCGAACTGTGCGTAGACGGCCAATGTACTCTCCTGGTTGATGGATCGTGGATGGTGGGTAGTGGCGCTCCTGCTTCCACTGCCCACCAACCAATATCCACTATCCAGCACACGGCGGGATACACTTTTCTGGTGACCCGCGTCTTACAGACTGTCGAGGATCAGCACATCGCCGAGGTGGCCACCGGGACCAGCGGCGATCCGTTCGCCGTCCTCGGTCGGCACGTCGTCACCATCGACAAGCGTCCGGCCGTCATCGTGCGGACGATGCAGCCGGCGGCGTCGGCCGTGGAATTGATCACCGACGGCCAGGTGACGCCGATGCCGCGCCGGCATTCCGATGGCCTGTTCGAGGCGCGGCTTCCGCTCGACGGGCCCGCGTCTGATTTCGCCTACCGATTCCGCGTGCACGAGGAGACCGCCGTGCGCGAGATCACCGATCCTTATCAGTTTGGCCAGATCCTGTCTGACTACGACCTGCATCTGTTCAGCGAGGGGACGCATCTTCGGGCCTGGGAGAAGTTTGGCGCGCACGTGACAACGATCGACGGCGTCACCGGCGTCCACTTCGCGGTGTGGGCGCCGAACGCGCAGCGCGTGAGCGTGATTGGCGACTTCAATCGATGGGACGGGCGCGTGCACCCGATGCGCCGGCTCGTGCCCTCTGGTGTGTGGGAGTTGTTCGTCCCCGATCTCCCGCTCGCCGCCTGCTACAAGTTCGAGGTCCGGACATCGGCAGGGCACCTGCTCGAGAAGGCCGACCCGTACGCGCAGCGATTTGAGGTTCCGCCGAACAGTGCATCGATCATCTGGCAGAGCGGCGAGTACCGATTGGCGCGACGACGACTGGATGGACCAGCGGACGTCGTTTGGCGGGTGGCACGACCTGCCCATGTCGGTTTACGAAGTGCACCTCGGCTCGTGGCGCCGCGTGCCGGACGAAGGCTACCGCTACCTCACGTACCGCGAACTCGCTCGCGACATGATCCCCTACGTCAAGGAGCTCGGTTATACGCACATCGAGCTGCTGCCCGTGATGGAGCATCCGTTCTCGGGATCGTGGGGCTACCAGGTCATCGGTTTCTTTGCGCCGACCAGCCGGTTCGGCACGCCCGATGATTTCCGCTACTTCATCGACGAATGCCATCGCAACGGACTTGGCGTCATTCTCGACTGGGTACCGGGTCACTTCCCGAAGGATCCGCACGGGCTCGCGAGGTTCGACGGGACCGCGCTCTACGAGCACGCCGACCCGCGCCAGGGCGAGCACAAGGACTGGGGCACGCTGATCTTCAACTACGGCCGAACGGAAGTGCGGTCGTTTCTTCTGAGCAGCGCGCTCTACTGGCTGCAGGAGTTCCACATCGACGGTCTTCGTGTCGATGCGGTGGCGTCGATGCTCTACCTCGATTACTCGCGATCGCAAGGCGAGTGGATCCCGAATCAGTACGGTGGGCGGGAAAACCTCGAAGCCGTCGACTTCATCCAGCGGCTCAACACCGTGACCCACGGCCGCTTGCCGGGCACGATCACGGTCGCCGAGGAATCAACTTCGTGGCCGGCAGTGAGCCGCCCGACGTATGTCGGCGGGCTCGGATTCACCTTCAAGTGGAACATGGGCTGGATGCACGACATGCTGGAGTACGTCCGGCAGGACCCGGTCCACCGCCGCTGGCATCACAACCAGATCACATTCTCGATGCTGTACTCGTTCACCGAGAACTTCGTGCTGCCGTTCTCCCATGACGAAGTCGTCCACGGCAAGCGGTCGATGCTCGACAAAATGCCGGGCGATGCCTGGCAGAAGCATGCGACGCTGCGCGCGCTCTACGGCTACATGTTCGGGCACCCGGGCAAGAAGTTGATGTTCATGGGATCCGAGTTCGGCCAGTGGCGGGAGTGGGATCACGACTCGAGCCTCGACTGGCACCTGCTCGACGATCCGATGCACGAAGGGCTGCGGCGCTGGGTGCGCGACTTGAACAGGACGTACCAGCACGAACGCTCGCTCCACGAGATCGACTTCGAAACGCGGGGCTTCAGCTGGATCGATTGTCAGGACAACGAGAACAGCGTCATCTCGATGATCCGGCGCGCGCACGATCCGCACGACTTCACGGTGATCGTCGTGAACTTCACGCCGGTGCCGCGGCCGAACTACCGCATCGGCGTGCCCGAAGGCGGCTGGTATCGCGAGGTCCTGAACAGCGACGCCGCGCTCTACGGCGGGAGCAATCTGGGCAACAGCGGCGGCGTCCACACCGAATCACAACCTGCGCACGGTTATCCGCAGTCCGTCCGCCTGGTCGTCCCGCCGCTCGGGTTTGTGCTGCTCAAGAAGTAGTCCTCAGTCCACGGTCTGCAGTCCACGGCCTTCGAACCCCGAACCCCGAATCCCAAATCCCGGATCCCGGGTCCCGGATCCCAGGAGGCGACTCCACTTGACGCGCCAGTAGAGCCCGTGGCACGCTCTGTCTCTACTTCACTTGGATGGGTAGTGGAATGACTGAACGCGTCGAATTGCTCCAGGGCACGCTCGACCTGATCGTCCTGCGCGCGCTCGCCACCATGGGTCCGCAACATGCCTACGGCCTGGCCTCGCGCCTCGAGCAGGTCGCCGAGCACCCGCTGATGCTGAATCAGGGCACGCTCTATCCCGCGCTCGTTCGCCTCGAGCAGAAGGGGTGGATCAAGGGCACCTGGCAGCGCACGGAAAGCAACCGCGAGGCGAAGTACTACGCCATCACCAAGGCGGGTACGCGCGCACTCGACAAGCAGGCAGAGCGGTGGCGTCGACTGGCGGGGCTGGTTGACAAGCTGCTGCTCAACGAGACGTAGGGCGGGTCCGCCCTTCGGACCCGCCGGGTCTACAGAACAAGACCCGGCCTACGAGTGAAGCCGATGCGCCAATTCACACTTCGACTGATCAATACATTCCGGCCGAAGACGGCCGACGACGACCTGGCCCGCGAGATCGCTGCTCATCTCGCGCTGCTCGAGGACGAGTATCGACGCCGGGGTCTGACCCCGGATGATGCGGGGCTGGCCGCACGCCGCGCGATCGGCAGTGTGGCGCACGCCAAAGACCTGCATCGCGACGCGCGCTCGTTCGCGTGGCTCGACGATCTTCGTCGTGATCTCCGCCACGCAGTGCGGATGCTCACGAACAACCCTGGGTTCACTGTCGTCGCGCTGTTGACGCTCGCGCTGGGCATCGGCGCATCGACGGCGGTGTTCAGCGTGGTTCGCGGCGTGCTGCTGAAGCCGTTGCCATATCCGGATCCCGATCGCCTCGTGCGCGTCTTCGGCCCGCCGCCGCCGATCGCTGGCATCGATGGTCCTCCGTCTCGAATGGTCGATCTCCCGTCGGAGACGTTCGAAGCGCTGCGGCTCACAGACCGTGCGTTCTCGCACGTCGCGGGCTACATGCCGACCACGCTGACACTGACTGGCCGCGGTGACGTCGCTCGCCTCGTGGGCTCGCAAGTCTCCGCAGCGGCCTTCCCGATGCTCGGCATTCCTCCGCTTCGTGGCCGCACCTTTGAACGGGCGGCGGAGGCCGCCGGCGCCGATGCGGTCGTCGTGCTCAGCGAGGCCACGTGGCGGCGATACTTCAACGCCGACGAGTCGCTGATCGGCCAGATCATCACCCTCGATGGGCGCGCCAGAACAGTCGTCGGCGTGATGCCCGGCGCGTTCTCGCAAGTCGGGATGCACTTTCCCGATCCTCAAGCGCAGTTCTGGGTGCCGTACGTGCCGCCGCCGCCGGATTCCCGTAATCGCCTGAATGTCGCCGTGATGGCGCGGCTTGCCCCAGGAGTGTCGCTGGGTGCGGCTGAGGACGTCGTGAACGGGGCAGTCAATCCACAGCGACAGGGACGCTACGAGCTCTCGCGGGTGCATGACGAAATCGTGAGGCCCGTAAGGGCGGCGTTGCTGATGCTCGCCGGTGCCGTGGGCTTCGTCCTCCTCATCGCATGCGTCAACGTGGCTAACCTGCTGTTGGCCCGCACGGCGACTCGCGAGCGGGAGATGGCGGTTCGCCGTGCCGTCGGTGCGGCGCGAGGCCGGCTCATTCGACAGTTGCTCACTGAGAGCGCACTGCTCTCACTCCTCGGCGGCGTGCTCGGTGCGTTTCTCGCCTTTGGTGGCATCGGCGTGCTTCGCATACTCGCCACCAACCTCAATCGACGCGACCTCGCACGCGGCGCGAGCCTGCCGCGCCTCGATCAGATCGGGATCGATTTCTCCGTCTTGATGTTTGCGGTGGGAGTTGCTCTCGTCGCTGGCCTCCTGTTCGGGCTCATTCCCGCGATCCAGCAGTCGCGTCAGCGTGAGACGGATGTCCTCCGTGAAAAGCACGTGAGCCCCCGCGTTCGAGGAACGCTGGTCGTCGCCGAGATCGCCATGGCGGTGATGCTGCTCGTCGGCGGCGCGCTATTGATTCACAGCTTCTTGCGGCTGTCGAGCGTCGAACGTGGATACAACCCTGCGAACGTGCTGACGTTTCAGGCTGCGCCGCAAAGCCCGGTGCGCGCAGACAACCTGGCGTTCGCCGATCGTCTGGTCTCGCGACTGGCTTCCTTGCCTGGTGTGACGGCAGTTGGATACTCGAACAACCTGCCGTTGATTCAGCAGGGCTTCGCGCGTGATGTGAGCGCGCAGCCAATGGCGCCAGGCCAAAGAGCGCCGAGGCCGTATCCCAGCCTGCATGCGATCAGCCCGGGTTTCGCCGATGCCATCGGGTTACGTGTCGTGCAGGGCCGAACGTTCAGCGTCGGCGAAGTGGCGCGTCGTGAAGCGCTCATCAGCCGAACATTTGCAAATAGCGGGTTCTTCGATGGCCCAGCCCTGGGGCATCAGATCTACGGAGGCAGTTCTTCGTGGGAAGTCGTCGGCATCGTCGAGGACGTCCGGCAATTCGATCTCGATCGGACGCCAGGCTCCGAGATGTTCATCGTTGACTTCATCACGGCGCCACCCGGCTTCGGAGGGACGTACTTCGCCGTGAGGACGAAGGCGTCGCCGCTCGCCATTAGTGCCGATGTCCGCACGCTCGTTCGCCAACTCGACCCCTCCGCCACTGTAGACAACGTGGCGACGATGGAGCAGATCGTGTCGAACGCAGTGTCTGGCCCGAGGCTGTATGCCGCACTCCTGGGCGGCTTCGCTGCTGTTGCCGTCGCACTCGCTGCGATCGGCATCTACGGTCTCCTCGCGTTCATCGTCACCCATCGGACTCGCGAGATCGGGATTCGCATGGCACTCGGTGCGCGCTCCGCCGCTGTCGTGTCGCTGGTGGTGCGACAGAGCGCCGTGCAGATCGTCATCGGTGTCGCGCTGGGCATCGGGGGCGCGGCGATGTTGTCGCGTTATCTCGAAGGCCTGCTGTTTGGGGTCACGCCGTTCGACACAGTCACCTACGCAGTGGCCGCAGTAACGTTCGCGCTGGTCGCGCTCGTGGCGGCCTATGGCCCCGCACGACGGGCGACACAGCTGGATCCATTGGCGGCGTTAAGGGCGGAGTGAACCACGGCGATGAAACGATTCATTCATCGACTGCGAAACCTCTTCCGGTGTGATGACGCCGCTCACGAGCTCGATCGCGAGATTACGGCGCATCTGGCACTGCTCGAGGAAGAGCACCGCCGTCGCGGCTTGACGCCAGACCAGGCTCGTCTTGCCGCACGGCGCGCGATCGGCAGCCTGGCGCTCGTGCACGAAGCGCATCGCGATGCGCGGTCGTTCGTGTGGCTGGACGATCTGCGACGCGACATTCGACACGCGGCGCGGCGACTGCGGCAGGCGCCTGGGTTCACCGTTATCGCCGTCCTCACCCTCGGTCTTGGGATCGGCGTCAACAACACCTTCTTCACGATCGTCAACGCGATCTGCTTGCGAGGGTTGCCGATCGAGTCGCCGGACCGCGTGCTGTCTCTCGGGACGCGTGACGCGCAGGGTCGCAACAACAACTTGTCGTACGCGGAGTTCGACGCACTGCGATCGGCGCAACGGAGCTTTGCCGGCGTCGCCGCGTACACGAACGCACCCGTCACGCTCGCCGACGAGGGGCGTGCGGCAGAACGCGCGATGGGGGCGCATATCTCTGCAGCAGGGTTCGATCTGCTCGGTGAGGTCCCGATTCTGGGCCGTGGTTTTCGTCCCGACGACGACTGCCCCGGCGCACCGGCGGTGGTCGTGATCGGAAGTGGCGTGTGGAAAACTCGGTACGCGGCAGACCCGGGCATCATCGGTCGGACGATTGTCGTTAGCGGGATGCCCGCCAACGTGATTGGCGTGATGCCGGACGGATTCCGCTTCCTGCAGAACACCGAGGTCTGGCAGCCACTCGGGACGATGCCCGGGTTGGCGAGTCAGCGGCGCGACGCCAGGACGTTGTTCGTGTTCGGCCGGCTCGCTTCGCAGGTCAGCGTGGGGCAGGCTGTCGCCGAGGTGGAAGCACTCGGACGTGTCTGGGCTCGTGAGTTTCCTGAGAGCAATCGCGGGATCAGTACGAGAGCCGTTCCGATCAACGAGGCGATGAACGGAGACATCTCGGACCCCACCTGGCTGGCCTTCATCACCGCCGGAGCCCTGGTGCTGTTCATAGCGTGCGCAAACGTTGCGAACCTGCTGCTCATGCGAGGCGTCGCCCGTGGCCGCGAGATCGCAATCCGCGCGTCTATCGGAGCCACACGCAGCCGGCTCGTCCGGCAGCTGCTGATCGAGAGCGCGCTGCTGGCCGGGCTCGCGGCCGTGGCCGGCGTGGCGCTGTCGCTGATGGGCCTTCGACTCCTGTCCGGCATGGTGCCTTCAGGGGCGCTTCAATACTGGATGACCCCTACGATAGACGGCCGGGTGCTCGCCGTGCTGGTGTCCGTGAGCATCGTCAGCGTCGTCATGTTCGGCTTGGCTCCGGCACTCCACCTGCTTCGCGTGGACGTGAATCAAATCATCAAGGACTCCGGCCGGCCGGGGACGGCTGGAGTGCCCGCCCGTCGCTGGACGACGACATTTCTGGCGGTGGAGTTCGCCTTGACGCTCGTCCTGCTCTCGGTCGTATTCGGCGGCGTGCGCCAACAGTGGGTCGATCAGCGCGCCGAGTTCCAATTGAACTCGATGCGGCTCCTGAGCATGTGGGTCACGCTGCCAGGTCAGTCCTATCCGTCGCCGGAATCACGGACCGCTTTTTACGATGCGGTCACCGAGCGCTTCACGTCGATTCCGGGCGTGGAATCGGTAGCCATCGTCACCAACCTGCCTCGCGTTGGTGGTGCGCCCGTGCAGTTCGAAATCGCCGGCAACGAGCCGGGTGCCGGCACGCTTCCGACTGTCGTGATGGTCGGGGCCGACGAGCACTACTTCGCAACGCTCGCCATACCGTTGGTACGTGGCAGGACGTTCAGTGGGCTCGACGGCACGCCCGGCCAGGAGACCGCGATCGTGAACCAGCGACTCGTAGACATGTTCTTCGGAGACCGTGATCCGATTGGTCAGCTCGTTCGCGTAGGGAGGCTGGGTTCCACGGTCTCGGGAGCGTGGGCGAGAGTCGTGGGTGTCGCGCCGACGATTCGACAGCGGCCCGGTGGTCTCAACCCCGACCCGGTCGTCTATCTTCCGTATCGATCGTCTGCCCCGGCGACAGCCGCGATCGTGGTCCGCGCGACTGGGGAGCCTCCCGCCCTGGCGCCCGTCATTCGCGAGGCGCTTCGTCGTCTCGATCCGAATCTGCCTCTGTACCGCGTCATGTCGCTTCAGCAGGCCATGGACGAGTCGGGATGGAATGGACGGATGGCGGAAGTGGTGGCGCAGAACATCGCCGTCATCGCGCTGCTCATGGCTCTGGTCGGTCTCTATGCCGTGACGGCACACGCCGTTCACTGGTGGAGGCCGGAGATCGGACTTCGCATTGCGCTCGGGGCGCAGCCGCGCGGGGTCGCGTGGATGGTGTTGCGACAGGCGCTGACGCGGCTCGCGACTGGTCTGGTCGTCGGCGTCGCCTGTACCTACGCCTTCGATCGGGCGTTCTCGGTTCCCGACCCTACTGATCCGGTCAGGCTGACGGATACCGGTGCACTCGTGTTTCTCATGGGAGCGATCGCGATCGTGGCCATCGCCGCATGCGCGATTCCCGTCAGGCGGGCGATACGAGTCGATCCTGTGGTGGCGTTGCGAACAGAGTGAGCGTAGGGAGACGATGAGGCGATTACTCCTTCGTTTGCTCAACGTCGTCCGAGGCAAGCCTGCCGACGCCGAACTCGCGCGCGAGATGGACGCGCATCTCGCTCTGCTCGAAGACGAGCACGTCCGCCGCGGCCTGACCCCTGACGAGGCGCGCCTGGCCGCACGACGTGCGATGGGCAGCGTCGCGCTCACACGAGACCTGCATCGCGACGCGCGCTCGTTGGCGTGGTTCGATGATGCGCGGCAGGATGTGCGGTTCGCGGCGCGAATGCTTGCCCGGAGCCCCGGGTACGCGACTGTCGTCATCTTTACTATGGCTCTCAGCATCGGCGCCACGACGACGCTGTTCAGCCTCGCGTACGGCGTACTGATGCGACCGCTGCCGTGGCCGGAGCCCGATCGCCTGGTTCGTCTTCAGGAGACGCGTGGCGGTCAGATATCGCGCGTGCCGTGGACGATCTCCAACGCCGCGTATCTGGCGTGGCGCGAACAGCCTCAAACGATCGAGGACGTCGGCGGATGGTTCCGGGGGCGGCCGATGACGCTCGACTCGGAAGGCGAGCCAGAGCGATTTCTCGTTGGCGGTGTCACGACGAGCCTGATGCGCGTGTTGGGTGTTCGTCCTCTGCTCGGCCGCACGATGCTCGATAGTGATGACGCAGCGGGTGCGCCAAACCCGATCGTCCTTGGGTTCGACCTGTGGCAGCGACGCTTCGGATCCCGCCACGACATCGTCGGTCAGATCGTTCGCCTCGACGGCCAGCCGTACACCGTCATTGGTGTCATGCCGCAGCACTTCGCGTTCCCGGATCGCGAAGTGCAGGCGTGGACGCGACAGATCGTGGTGCCCGTGAACCGTCCGGACGGCTCTATCAGCCTGATGGTCTTCTCGGCGATCGCACGCCTGCGCCCAGACATGACGGCGGAGCGGGCCAGTTCCGAGGGAACAGCACGCGCCCGCAGCGCGCCGGATCTGAAGCAGACGGCCATC
Organism: uncultured Acidobacteriota bacterium; assembly: GCA_963772955.1. GTDB lineage: Bacteria > Acidobacteriota > Vicinamibacteria > Vicinamibacterales > UBA2999 > Gp6-AA40. The sequence continues at coordinate 480,878 of CAVYZF010000008.1, forward strand.
GCACTATTTGGCAACAACGGTCCTGCGGGAATCACCGCATTGCCGGCGCGCGACGTGATGACAGCAGAGGTGCGCCCCGCACTGCTGATTCTGCTCGCTGCCGTTGCACTGCTCTTCCTCACGTCTACGGCGAGTCTCGTCGTCCTTCAGCTGTCGCGCGTCGCGAGGCGAGCCCGTGAGATCGCCGTCCGCACCGCGATCGGCGCCGGCCACGTGCGACTGGTCCGGCAGTGGATCGTCGAGAGCACATTGCTTGGCGTCATCGGCGCCGCGTCGGGGCTGCTGATGGCGGTGCTGCTGCATCGTGGACTGCCGGCCGTGTTGCCGGCGGGTTTCCCTCGTGTCGACGATGTGCGCCTTGACTGGCGTGTGGCGATGTTCGCGTGCCTCGTCGCGATGCTCGTCAGCCTTGCGTGCGGAATGGTTCCAGCCTTTCGCGCCAGACGGGACCATCTCACCGACGCGCTTGGCGAGGGCGCCGCATCGACGCCAGCGGTGACACGGACGCCGGCGGCCCGAGTCCGGACGGCATTCATGGCTGGACAGATCGCGGTCGCATGCATCCTGCTCGTCGGGGCGTCGTTGCTCGCGCGAAGCTTCAACGCGCTCGTCGAGGTCGATCGTGGATTCGATCCGACCGGGCTGCTGACGATGCGTTTGCCGCAGCCGCCGAAGACGACGTTCGAGCAACGAATGACGTTGCTCGAACGCCTTCGCGAGCGCCTGGCGGCGTTGCCTGCGGTGACCGACGTTGCGTTCGGCAACGCGCTGCCGTTCGTCTCGCCCGGCGGTTATCGCGGGATGGATATCTACCTCCCGCGCGACCCGGCCACCAAGGCGCAGGTTCAATCGGCGATCCATGTCGTGACTCCCGAGTACTTTCGCGCGCTGCGGCTCCGCGTCGCCGCGGGGCGTACATTCCAGTCGTTGGACGCAGAGGCGACGACATCGATTGTCGTGAATCGTACATTCGCGTCCCGGTATCTCGGAGACCGGCCGCTCGGGCAGCGGCTGGATCTCGGGCTGGCGAACCTACGCGAGAGTGAGGTCGTCGGGATCGTGGATGATATGCGCCTCGGCCCCAGTGGAAATCAGGCGTCGACTTTTGGCGGCGTCCTCGACCCGCCGATGCCCGAGATCTTCATCTCGCATCGCCAGTGGCCGTTTCCGATCGACGATGTGATCGTCGTGATTCGCACCACCGGCGATCCGGCAGCCCTCGCCTCCCGTGCTCGCACCATCGTCCGCGAAGAAGGCCCGACACTCCCGGTTGATTCGATCCTCACGATGGAGGACCGCGTGGCGGCGAGCCTGGCGGGTCCCCGCAGCTACGCGGTGTTTCTCGTCGGGTTCGCGTTGTGTGCGTTGTCGATCGCCGGCGTGGGGTTGTTCGGCGCGCTGTCGTACACGACATCGCAGCGGACGCGTGAGATCGGTCTGCGTTCCGCGCTGGGTGCGACGCGCCGCGATGTGCTCGCGCTCGTGGGCGAGCAGGCGCTCGTCATCACCTGCGTCGGTCTTGCGGCTGGACTGGCCGCATCGTTCTTCCTTTCGCAGTCACTGTCATTGCTGGTCTATGGGATCTCGACCCGCGACGCCCTCAGCTTCCTCGTCGTCCCGCTTGTGCTGATTGTCGTGTCGGTTCTTGCGTGCGCGGCGCCTGCCTGGCGCGCGACGCGCATCGATCCATTGGTCGCGTTGCGGACTGAGTAGGCTTCATCTTGACTTCGCACCAACACGAGTCTGAATCGCACCGACAAGAGCCACGATCGCACCAACAAGGATCGCGATCGCACCGACGAGGATCGTCGTTAGCGCACCGGCCGCACCGCCATCGGCATGCCCAGCGCCTCGTAGACCTTACTGTCCACGACGCGAGCAGTGAACCACTGCGGGTAAGGGGGTACGGGCTTTGTCGCCTCCTCCAGCGCGATCAACTCGTCGGCCTCTAGCTTCACATCAGTCGCCTTGAGGTTCTCGTCCAGCTGCGCGACGCTCGATGCGCCGACGAGGATCGACGACACGGCCGGCCGCGTGAGCAGCCAGGCGAGCGAGATCTGTGCAGGCGAGGCGCCGCGCTTGGCGCCGATCGATCGCAATAGGTCGATCACGTCGTAGGCGCGTTCGCGGTCGTAGGGAAGGAAGTCGAACCCGGAGAGACGATCGCTGCTCTCGCCCTTCGGTTGCGTGCGCGAGTACTTGCCGCTCAAGAATCCTCCTGCGAGCGGGCTCCACACCATGACCCCGATGCCGGCGTCTGTGCAGAGAGGGACGAGCTCGTGTTCGAGATCACGGCCGAGCAGCGAGTAGTACATCTCTGCGCCGCGAAACTGACTCCAGCCACGCGCGCGCTGGATACCGACCGCCTTGGCTGCCATCCACGCGGGCCAGTTGGAGAAGCCGACGTAGCGCACTTTGCCCTGGCGCACGACGTCCTCGAGCGCTTCGATCGTTTCCTCGATCGGAGTGATCGCATCCACTTTGTGAACGAGGTACACGTCGATGTAGTCGGTGCCGAGGCGTGCGAGGCTGCCGTTGACTGCATCGAGGATGTGGCGGCGAGAGAGGCCTGTCTCGACGAGCGAGGGTCCCATGCGGTTGCCGACTTTGGTTGAAATGATGACTTCCTTGCGCTTCTTTCCGATCGCTTTGCCGAGAATTCGCTCGGATTCTCCGCCCGCGTACACGTCCGCCGAGTTGAAGAAGTTGATGCCAGCGTCGATGGCGCGCGCGACGAGTGCGTCTGCGCCCGGCTGATCGACCTTGTAGACCGATGTGAAGGGACCGCTGGTGGCGGTCCCGAACGTCATGCTGCCGAAGGCGAGTCGCGAGACGACCAGCCCCGTATCACCGAGACGGGAGTACTGCATCTCGTGATGATCGCACGAGATCTGCCGTTGACTACTTCGCCGCTACGGGCGAGTCGGCCGGCTCGATCTTCAGGACCATTCCGTCGGTCGCGGTTCCACCACTCGCGCCTTCCGTGGCGACGTAGATGTAGCCGTCGGGACTCTGCTGCACGTCGCGAATGCGCACGCCGAGAGGGATAAGGAGTCCCTCGCGTCGCTCCGCCTGCGACGGCTGACCGAAGGCGACGCGAAGGAGTTGCTTCGTCGTCAGCGCGCCAACGAACAGGTTGTTCTTCCAGCGCGGGAACTTGTCTCCCGTGTAGAACATGATGCTCGACGGACTGATCGACGGCACCCAGAACATCCGCGCGTTGTCCATGCCCGGACGCGCGAACGGCTGATCGGACGCGAGCGTGCCCGTGTAGTTGCGCCCCATCGAGACGAGCGGCCAGCCGTAGTTGTGTCCCGGCGCGAGGATGTTGACCTCGTCACCACCCATGGGACCAATCTCGGCCTGCCACAGGTCGCCGGTCTCGGGATTGATCGCCAGGCCGTAGCCGTTGCGATGACCGTAGGTGTAAATCTCTGGCTTGACGCCTGGCTTGCCGACAAACGGATTGTCCGATGGCACCGTGCCGTCGTCCTTGAGGCGCAGCGTCTTGCCGACGTGATTGTCGAGCCCCTGCGACTTCATGCGAAGGGTGTTGTCATCCGATCCGTCCGCGCGCTTTTGCTGCGCGTTGCAGCAGATGCGGTCGCGATCGCCAATCGTCACGTAGAGCATGCCGTCCTTGCCGAAGTAGACGCGGCCCGCGATGTTGCCACCCGTTTCCCATGCGTCGGCGACGAAGATCTCCTCGACGTCACCGAGCGACGATCCCTTCAGGTGTCCGCGTGCGACGGCGAGCGTCGATCCCTTGGGACCCAGCTTCGGATACGAGACGTACACGTACTGGTTGTCCTTGAAATTCGGATGCAACGTGACGAAGTGCAGCGCGTCGCTTCCCTGTCCGGCAGGAGTCGGCGACGTCCACACCGGCTGCGGCTGCAGCACGCCGTTGCGAATCATGCGCAACGCACCGTTCTTCTCAGTGACGAGAATGGTGTTGGCGTCCGGGAACGCCAGGCCCCACGGGTGAAAGAGTCCAGTCGCGACGGTGACAACGCGAATCTTGCCGCCTTGCACGTCAAGGATCTGCGGACTGGTATCGCGCGCCGGCGCGGCCTGTTGCGCCCAAACGGGGAGGGCGAGCAGGACGACCGCCACGGATTGCCACACGCTTCTCGAGAAGTGTCTGTTCATAGCGCCTCGATCCAGATGAGTCCGGCGCGCATAGTAGCACTGCGTTCCCGGCGATGGGGCCAGATCGTGGCTCCCCAATCTCTGGTATTTGAGTGAAATTAGCCCTTGTTTTATCGGTCTTACATTTGGTAAGATGCCTCTCGTGACGAACTACCCGATTCCCAGCCTGCCGTCCAAGGAGCGGCTGATCCTCAACCTGCTGCTGGCGCAGGGCTCGCTGTTTGGCCTTCAGCTCGTGGCCTTGTCCGACGGCGCGCTGAAGCGGGGAACGGTGTACGTCACGCTGGGTCGCATGGAAGCCAAGGGCTTCATCAGGTCAGAACAGGAAGCCATGCTGCCCGGTGCCATTGGGTTGCCTCGTCGCCTGTACCTATCCCACGCCTCTCGGCGAGCGTGTGCTCACTGCGTGGAGTCAGATGGCGCAGGCACTTTTGCCGGAGGTGCAGCCATGACTGCCCTGGATCGTCCACAACCTGGTGAACGGCTCGTGAAGCTGGCAACGCTGATGTTCGACGAGCCCACGCGCTCAACGTTTGTGATCCCTGCTCTCGCTGACTATCAACAGGAGTTAGGCGAAGCGGGCGCGAGCTCGATCAAGCAAGTGGCGGCGCACCTGCGCGGCTACGCTGCCTTCGCACGACTTGTTGTCGCGGCTCCGTTCATCGTCCCGTCCGCCCCGATGGGCAGTCCGGTGACGACGTTCGTGACCGGCAAGTACGGCGGCAACGTGCTGCTCGTGCTCGCACTCGTGCTGTTCGCGGCGATTCGGCCGCTCTTCGGCTGGTTCGCTGTTGCGGTGATTGCGCTCGGCATCGTGCTTGCCATTGCGCTGCGGCTCTGGAACAACCGTCATCCGAATGCGCGCGGCGGAGCGGCTGACCCGCTGTTGACACTGCTTGCCGTTGCGCTGTTTGCTGCGATCTGGTCGATGTTCGGCTGGTTTGTGCTGGCGGCCGTCGCGGGCGGCCTGATCATGGCGATCGCGTTGCGACGCTGGAACACGCGTCATCCAAGCGAGCTCGCACCGAGCTCGCGAAAGCCGGATGCGGAGATCAATCTTTCGTCGATTCCCGTCGCGGGTGACATCGGCGGTCTGCTGTTCGTTATCGGCGCGATCATCACCGTCCTGCTCGGGTTGCCCGATCTCCGCTGGTTCGTGCTGGCGTCGGTGATTGTTGGCGCTCTGCTTGCTGGAGGCCTGTTCGTGTGGCGCTCGTCCCGAAGTACGGCGCTGACTCCCGCGAACTCGATTTTGCGGCGGTAGGCCCGCCGGCGGGTCGAAAGACCCGCCGCTACAGGCTCTGGTAGAGGCAGGCCTTCAGGCCGCCTTACAATCCCCACATGCAACTTGTCTTCGAACAGATCCGCGCCGGCGGCGATCGCAATTTCGGCTATCTCCTCGGCGATCGCTCAGCCAGGCGCGCCGTTCTGATCGATCCGTCGTACTCGCCTGAAGCCTTCGTGGCTCGCGCCGCCGATCAAGGGCTGACTGTGTCGCACGTCATCAACACGCATGGCCATCCCGATCACGTCAATGGCAACGCGCGCGCGGTGGAGATGACGCACGCCGTCGTGGTCGCACACCCGCTTCTTCGCCCGGACCTTCCGCTCGAGGATGGTCAGACGCTGACGATCGGCGCATTGACGCTGCGATGCTCGTTCGTGCCAGGGCACAGCCTGGACCACATCGCCGTCTACGAAGAGACCCATCGCCTGTTGATCACAGGCGACCTGCTCTTCGTCGGGAAAGTCGGCGGCACGTCGTCAGACGAAGACGCCCGCACCGAATGGCAAAGCCTGCAGCGTCTCGTGTCCGAGGTGCCAGACGATGCGACTGTCTGGCCAGGACACGACTACGGCGCGCGTCCCTCGTCGACGATGGCACTGGAGAAATCGACGAACCCGTTCCTCCTGTGCCCGAACGAAGCCGAGTTTCTCCAGTTCAAGTCGGGGTGGGCGTCATTCAAGAAGCAGCACGGTCTGCGCTAGATCAGTTGCTGAATGTCTTCGAGAGAGGGCATGCTCGTGATGGCTCCTTCGCGCGTGCAGCTGATCGCGGCCGCGGCGCTCGCGAATCGCAGTATCTCGATCGGGCTTTTATTCTGGAGGAGCGCGTAGATGAATGCCGCGCGAAAGGCATCGCCGGCGCCTGTCGTGTCGACGGCCTTTACGCCGAACGCCGGCACGTGATGCAGGCGATCGCCATCGAGCAGCATCGCGCCATCCGTACCGTGCGTGGCGCACAGCCAGCCGGAGTGACCCTGACGAAGAGCGCGAAGCGCGCGCTCTGCGTCGCGCTCACCGGTCAGCGCCGAGGCTACGTGCGCCGAGAAGATCGGCACCGTCGATAGCGCGATGAGGGCAGGCGTCTGTCCGGTGATGCGATCGATGTCACTCGTCACCGGGACACCCGCGCCGACGGCGATTCGCGCCGCTGCGATCGATGCGTCTTCATCGAGGTCGTCCACGTGTACCAGGCGCGCATGGCTCACGACTGAAGCAGGAATGTCGTCGACTCGCATCACCAGTTCAGGTTCGCGATGCCAGACGACGGTCCGGTCGCCATTCCTCTCGTCAACCAGGATGACCGCGTGACGATTAGGTGCATGTCGCACCGCGGCATGTGAGAGATCGACTCCTGCGTCCGTGAGCGTGTCGCGCACCCGCTGACCATGGCCATCGTCGCCGAACGTGCCCAGGTAGAGGGTCCGAAGCCCCAGTGCCGCACAGCCAGCGAGCGTGGTCGCGACCTGTCCGCCACACGAGACGGCGTGCGCGGATGCTCGAAATTTCGCGTTCGGGGCCGCGGCACCTGGCAGGCGGTAAACGAGATCGACCGAGTTTTCGCCAATCCCGACGACGTCAACACGCGGTGCAGTCACGAATCGAGTATAGGAGCGCTTCGGCGATTGGTCGTACACTTAGCGCCATGACGCTGCAGCGAGTTGGAAGCCTCGCCAGTGTGGTCGTTGCCGTGAGTGTGCTCGTCACGCGCTCCGAGGCTGTGCCGAGCGCGCAAGCGCCCGTGACCTTCAGCGAGCATGTCGCGCCGATCGTCTTCGCGAACTGCACGTCCTGCCATCGTCCCGGCGAAGCCGCTCCATTTTCGCTCATGAGTTACCGCGACGCGAGGCCGTTGGCCAAGGCGATCGCGTCAGCGACCGCCGCGCATGCCATGCCGCCGTGGAAGGCTGGCCCGAGCGACTATCAGTTCGCGAACGCCAGGCAACTGAGCGCCGATCAAATTGCAACCCTTCAGAAGTGGGTCGCTGATGGTGCGCTCGAAGGCGATCCTGCTCGTCTGCCACCGCTCCCGAGATTCACAGAAGGGTGGCAGCTTGGGCCTCCGGATCTGACGGTGTCGATGCGTGACGCGTTCGAGGTCCCGGCCCGCGGGGCGGATGTCTATCGCAATTTCGTCGTGCCGTTGAATCTCGATCGAGACACGTGGGTGCGCGCGATCGAGTTCAGGCCGTCCGCTCGAAGCGTCGTGCATCACAGCCTGTTCTTCCTCGATGCCACGGGCGGTGCGCGTGAGCGAGATGCAGAAGATCCGCTGCCTGGCTTTCCGGGCGGCATGGGCGGCGGGCGAGTGGCGAGCGGCGGACGTGGTGGCCGCGGCGCGCTCGCGGGTCTGCTGGGCGCGCGTGGTGCCGCGAATTCTCCTGACGATGATCCCGTGGCCCGTGTCGCCGGCAGCCTGGGCGGATGGGCGCTCGGCGGGCGAGCGACCGAGTTGCCCCCGGGGCTGGCGTTCTTCGTCGCGAAGGGATCCGATCTCATTCTCTCAACACACTTCCATCCCTCGGGAAAGGTCGAGCAAGAGAAATCCACTGTCGGCCTGTATTTCGCCTCTGGTCCGCCGACACAGGCATTCACCACGATTCAGCTGCCGCCTATCTTCGGTGTGTTCGAAGGGCTGGATATCCCGGCGGACGAAGGGCATTACACGATCAAAGACTCATTCGTGATCCCGATCGACGTCCGCGCGTTCAGCGTCGGCGCGCATGCGCACTACCTCGGTAAGCAGATGCGGCTGACCGCAACGCTGCCGAATGGCGATGTGAAGACGCTGCTGCGTATTGACGATTGGGACTTCTCGTGGCAGGAGCGGTATCGCTTCGCCGATTACGTCTCGTTGCCACAAGGCACGCGGCTCGATGCCGAAATGACCTACGACAACACGTCAGCGAACAAGCGCAACCCGAGTCGGCCACCTGTTCGAGTGACATGGGGCGAAGAGTCGAACGACGAGATGGGGAGCATTGGCTTGCAGGTCGTCGCTGCATCGCCGCGGGAGTTGCCGCAACTTCGGCAGGCATTCCTCGCGCATGTGCGTCAGGCCGCAGTCACGCGCCCGGGCCTCGGTCAGTTGTTGCGCCGCCGGCAGGCACAGGCACGGTAGACCGTCGCTCCCTTTACAGTGTTCCCGACGTCCCTCGTCCACTATTTGCAAGAGGACAATTCGTGACTGAGACCGCGGGCGCGCAGGCGTCTCAGGATGGCGGCCGGCTCATCGTCATCACGGCGCCGCTCACCGAGATCATCGACCACGCCGGCTTCTTCATCCAGATGAGCATGGCCTCGTTGCCGATGTGGCTCGAGGGCATCCTCAACAAGAAATACCCGGACTGGCGCCGGCTCGAGTACAACGACGACGGCACCGCGCGCTACATGCCTGCCGGAGCACGAGTGCTCGAAACCTCGCTGCTTCGACGCTACTCCGCTGCCGACATCGCCTGCTGCTATCCGGACGATGTCGATAAATTCATCGGACCACGAACTCGCATCGTGGCTGTTTCGACGCACAACCCGCTCGGCGTGACCTTCGCTGCCGGCGTGTATACCTCCATCTTTGGCTCAGCCAAGCAGCCGATCAATTCGTTCTACGCGCGTCAGATGTTCGAACGCGTCAAGTCGAACCGGTGGCGACCGTCGTTTCGCGTCATCGTCGGCGGCTCGGGCGGGTGGCAGATCAGCCAGACGAATTCGTACGAAGAGCTCGGCGTTGACTGTGTTGTCGAGGGGCGCAGCGAATCAGAAGAGACCTTCACACTGTTCCACAAGGCAATCAACGGGGATCCGGTTCCGCTCAAGGTCGACGTGAGCCACCCGGTCACGCGTGACGCGATTCTCTTCCCCGACAAACGGACGACGTTCGGCGTCGTCGAAATGACGACGGGATGTGGCCGCCGCTGTCAGTTCTGCGTGCCTGATTTGAATCCGCAGATCGATTTGCCGCGCGACAAGATCCTGGCGCACGTGCGCGCCAACGTGCGGGAAGGCAACAAGCAGATTTCGCTGGCGACCGAGGACATGTTCATCTGGGGACAGGTCCACACGTCCACACCGTTCTATTTCCCGAATCGCGAGGCGCTGCTCGATCTGTTCCACGACGTGGTCAACACGCCGGGGGTCGAGCAGCACGTGCTCAGTCACGCGACGATCGCGCCCGCCGTGGTCGACCCGGTTCTGATCGAGAAGCTCTCGGAGAGTCTGCTGGACAAGAGCCCGATTCACCTGCCGTATTTGAGCAGCCATCCGAAGCACAAAGCGCTGGTGCCGCTGATCGGCCTCGAGACAGGATCGGTGGCCACGGGTAAGCGCATCATGCCCAGCAAGGCCGTGCCGTTCCCGATCGACGAGTGGCCGAGCGTCGTCATTCGCGGTCTCGAGATTCTCAACAAGAACAACTGGTTCCCGGCGATGACCCTGATCGTTGGCAGTCCCGACGAGAACGACGACGATGTGCGCGCGACGATCGACCTGATCTGCGAGGTGGAGCGCCGCGGGTTGTTCGCATTCTTCATCCCGTCGATCTTCACGCCGCTCCACGATACGCGCATGGAGAAGAAGAAGGGCGTGACCGAGACGCGTCTGCTCTCGCCCCTGCAGTGGCAGCTGATGATGAAGTGCTGGAAGATGAACCTGCGGCCGGGACAGAACAGCTGGTGGGCACCGACCGCGTGGCGCTTGGGTGCGCTGGGGTTGTGGGTGTTTCGGCTACGGAAGATGAACGGCCCGTCGTTCACGTGGCCGCTGTTCATGTTCGCGAGCGCGCTGCCGGAGAACCTGATGGCGCGACTTGGAAAGATTCACGAGGGACGCCCACTGACGATCAAGAGTCGCAGGGAACTGCTCTCGACCATCAAGCCGTCGATGCGGCGTTATCTGCGCGTTGATACCGGCGACATGCCTGAAGACATGGGGCCGAAGGCCAGCGATCCTCGCGTGATCGGTCTCGCACTTTCCTGACGGTCGGTCCGCGGTCTTCAGTCCTCGGTCAGTGTGAACTGGGAACTGTGAACCGTGAACTGACCGCCTACCGCCTACCGCCTACCACATACTTCGTACAGGGCGATCGCGGCTGCTGTTGCCACGTTCACTGAATCAACGCCGTGCGCCATCGGGATGCGAGCTCGATGCGTGCACGCGCTTGTGGCTTCGGCGGTCAGCCCGTCGCCTTCGTGCCCGAGCGCGATCGCGATCGGGCGATCGACGAGAGCCGCCGCAACGCTCTGCAGCAGCGGCGCGTCATGCGCCGGCGTCATCGCGATCGTTGCCCATCCTGCCTTGCCGAGCTCGTGCAGCGCGTCGGGCCACGGCACCGTCGCGTACGGGACCGTCAGCGATGCGGCCATCGACGTGCGAATCGCCTTGCGATAGAGCGGGTCTACGCAGTCGGCTTGTATCAGCACGCCGGCGACTCCGAACGCAGCGGCGTTGCGGAAGATCGCGCCGACGTTGTCGACGTTGCCCACGCGCTCGAGTACGACAAGCTTCGGCACGAGGGCCGGTTCCTGGCGACCGGCCCCGGCGACGATCTCGCGCCAATCTCGCGCGGGAGGTCGCACGCCGATGGCCAGGCAGCCGCGATGGAACTTGAAGCCGGCCACGCTGTTCATCACTGTCTGTGGGACGACGTAGACCACGATGCCGCCGTTGACAGCCGACTCTCCTATTGATGCCAGCGCCGCATCCGTGACGAGCAGCGCGCGGGTCTCGAGTCCGCTGGCAAGCAGTCGCGTCACGACGAGCCGTCCTTCTGCCACGAACAGTCCCCGCCGTACCAGCAGATCCGGGTCGGGAATGTTCCGAAAGTCCGACAACCGCTCGTCGGCGTCAGATTCGATGCGGACGACTGTCACAGCGGAATCGTACCTCGCTCAACTGTTGGCCTTCTTTCCGCGAACTCTCGCCGCCTCGCGCAGATACGTGTCGTGGGACGCGATGGGGTGAAATGCGGTCAGGATGTGACCGAATGCGGTCGCGCGTGGCTAAGGCGCTCGACAGTCGTGACGGCACAAGTTCGCGCCGTTTTCCTCCTTGAAACGTTTGCTTGACGGCTTTCGTAACGGGGGCTGATAGTTCACTGATGGGACGCCTTTCGCGCGCGACAAGCCCGCTGACGATCTTCACGATCTCCACGGTCGTTGGTGTCCTCACCGGGCTGCAGGCGTACAACTACGTCGCCCTGACCGCTGAGCACAAGCAGCCCCTGTACGTCCTCGTGGGGCTCAACCTGACGTACTGGTGGTCGTGGGCGCTGCTCGTTCCCGGTGTGATGTGGATGGCGCGCCGCTACCGCTTCGAGCGGCAGACCTGGAAGACGGCGGCAGTCGTTCACGTCGTGGGTGTCACCGTCTTCACTGCCGCTCACGTGGCGCTGTCGGTCTCGGCACGCGGGGTGATCACGACGCAGTTGACCGAGCGGCCGTTCAGCTGGTGGATGTACTTCCGCGAAGGTTTCTTCCTGAATTTCGATTGGGAGATGATGACGTACTGGGCGCTCGTTGCATTCGTGCACGCGCTCGATTACCACCGTCAATCGCAGGAGCGCGAGCTGGCGGCCGCGCAGCTGCAAACACAGCTCGCAGAGGCCCAGCTCGAAGCGCTGCAGCGACAGCTGCATCCGCATTTCCTGTTCAATACGCTGAACACGATCTCCGCGCTGATGCACCGCGACGTCCACGCGGCGGACGAGATGCTCGTACAACTGAGCGACCTTCTGCGGCTGACGCTCGATCGCGTCGGCACCCAGCAGGTGCCGCTCAAGGACGAAGTCGACTTCCTCAAGAAGTACGTTGAGATCGAACAGACGCGGTTCGGCGATCGCCTGATCGTCAACATCGATATCGATCCCGAAGTCCTCGATGCGCCGGTGCCGAACCTGATTCTGCAGCCGCTCGTCGAGAACGCACTCCGTCACGGGGTCGGTCCGCGCATCGGTGTGGGCCGGATTGACGTCAGCGCGAACCAGGCCGACGGACTGCTGACGCTGGCTGTGCGCGACAACGGCGTCGGGTTGTCACCCGACAAGCTGAATGCGTTTCATTCCGGGGTTGGCCTGTCCAACACCCGATCCAGGCTCGAGAACCTCTACGGCGACCGCCATCGATTCGAATTTCAAACCCCGCCCGGCGGCGGTCTCCTTGTGACCATCGTCATACCCATGGGACACGATCCGGAGTCGCTGGACCGTGCCCGAGTCGCGAGCCCGGAAGACCCAATGGAGAGCGTGGCATGAGCCGGATCCGAACCCTGGTTGTCGACGACGAACCGATCGCGCGCGAGCGAGTACTCTCGCTCCTCCAGCAGGAGGAGGACGTCGAAGTCGTAGGTGAGTGCGGCGATGGTGCGCAGGCCGTCAGCGCGATTCAGCACCAGGTCCCCGACCTCGTCTTCCTCGACGTACAGATGCCCGGAGTCGATGGCTTTGGCGTCATCTCGGCGATTGGCCCGGAGAAGATGCCGACGGTTGTCTTTGTCACCGCGTACGACGAGTACGCGCTGCGGGCATTTGAAGTGCACGCCATCGACTACCTGCTGAAGCCCTTCGGTCGCGATCGATTCCGTCAGACGCTGACCCACGCGCGTGCGCACCTCGAGCGCCGGCGCGCCGGCGATCTCGGTCGCCGGCTGCTCGCCCTCGTCAACGACATCAAGCCGGAGGCTCCGAAGCTCGATCGCTTGATCGTCAAGTCCGGCGGTCGCGTCTTCTTCCTCCGCACCGGCGACCTCGATTGGATCGAAGCCGCAGGTAACTATGTGCGCCTGCACCTGGGCGAGGAATCACATCTCTTCCGCGAGACGATGAACCGCATGGAGTCGCGGCTCGATCCCAAGCGCTTCGTGCGCATCCATCGCTCGCGCATCGTCAACACCGAGCGCATCAAGGAACTGCAGCCCTGGTTCAACGGCGAGTACGTCGTCGTGCTGCGCAACGGCGCGCGGCTGCCACTCAGTCGCGGCTATCGAGACAAGCTGCAGGAGCAGTTGGGGAAGGGATTCTAGGTAGCTGGGTAGCTGGGTAGCTGGGTAGCTCGGTAGCTAGGTAGCCAGGTAGTTGGGCCCAACCTAGCGACCCAGCAACCTAGCCACTCAGCAACCCAGCCACCCAGCCACCCAGCAACCTAGCCACCCAGCAACCCAGCTACAATTCGCGAGCATGCGCGTCCTGTGCCTGCTCGCCCTCGTTCTCGGCCTCGCCACGCCCGCCCGGGCGCAGGCGCCAGACACCATCTTCGTCAACGGCAAGATCGTCACGCTCGACTCTCGTTCGACCGTGGCAGCGGGGCTCGCGATCGCCGGCGGGCGGATCGCAGCCGCCGGATCGAACGATGACGTCAGAAAGCTTGCAGGGCCGTCGACGCGCGTCATCGATCTGGGCGGCCGCACGGTCATCCCGGGGCTCATCGATTCACACCTCCATGCCATTCGCGCGGCATTGAGCTTCAGCACTGAAGTCAACTGGATCGGTGCGCGCTCGATCGAAGAGGGACTCGGGCGAATCCGCGCCGCGGCACGCACGATGAAGCCAGGATCGTGGCTCATCGTTGCCGGCGGCTGGAATGTTCAGCAGTTCGAAGAGAATCGCCGGCCGACTCAGGCGGAGCTGACTGCTGTTGCTCCGAACAATCCGGTCTACGTGCAACTCGGTTACGGCTGGGCGATGCTGAATCCGCAGGCGCACAAAGCGCTCGGCCTCACCAACGAATCCGATCTCCCGTCCGGCGGACGCTTCGAACGAGACAGCAGTGGCGCGCTGACAGGTGCCGTCACCGGCGCGCAAGGTGCGATCGTCGCGCTGTTCGATCGCCTGCCGAGGCCCACGTTCGAACAGCAGGTCGAGGGAACGAAATCCTTTTTCCGCGAGCTCAATCGACTTGCGCTGACCGGTGTCGTCGATCCCGGCGGGAACAACCTGACAGCGCCTGACTACGAAGCGCTCTTCACAGTCTGGCGTGACAACGCAATGACCGTGCGCGTGGCCTACACGTTCAACGGCCAGACGCCCGGAAAGGAATTCGAGGAACTCCGCGAGTTGACCAGCGAGCGGCCGATGGGTGCCGGCGACCAGATGCTGCACTTCAACGGACTGGGAGAGCGGATCACGGTCGCGATGAACAACAACAATGCGCCGTCACAGGCGGACAAGGACGCCTACTACCAGATTGTCAGGTGGGCGGCCGAGCGCAAGATGTCGCTCACGATGCACTGGAACGGCGACGCCTCGGTCGATCACCTGCTCTCCATCTTCGAGCGAGTCAACTCCGAGATCCCGATCGCGTCGCTGCGCTGGTCGATCGCGCACCTCAACGACGCCTCTGACGACAGCCTCCGCCGGATGAAGGCAATGGGCGTCGGCTGGACGATGCAGGATGCGATGTATTTCGGAGGAGAGCAGTTCCTGAAGCAGGCGGGGCCGGATGCGGCGCGGCGCACGCCTCCGGTCGAGACGGCTCGGCGGATGGGAGTCGTCGTCGGCGCTGGCACTGATGCGCATCGAGTGGCGTCCTACAACCCGTTCACCGCGCTTCAGTGGCTGCTCGATTCAAAGACGGTCGGCGGCGTTGCCATGCGCGGACCCGCGGAGCTCCCCAGTCGTATCGACGCACTGAAGTTCTACACACTCGGGAGCGCCTGGTTCTCATTCGACGAAGACACAGCGCGGCTCGCTCGACGTGGGCAAGCTCGCCGACCTCGCAGTGCTCTCAGCCGACTACCTGACGATCCCTACCGAGAAGATCGGCAGCCTCGAGTCCGTGCTGACGATGGTCGACGGACGAATCGTCTACGCTGCCGGACCCTTCTCGGCATTGGAACAAAAGCAGTAGTACCCGCCCAGAGCCGAGAGACCGAAAGCCATGGATCTTCAACTGACGAACAAGGTTGCAATCGTGACCGGGGCCAGCAAGGGCATCGGTCGCGCGATCGCTCAGACGCTCGCCCAGGAGGGCATGCGCATCGTCGTCGTGGCGCGCTCGCGCCATCAGCTCGACGAACTGGCCGCGCCGCTGGGAGATGCCTGTCTCGTTCAGGCGATCGATCTGATGAACCCTGATGCGCCGTCGGCGATCGTGGCGGCGACCATGGCGAAGTATGGCCGCATCGACGTCCTCGTCAACAACGCCGGCGCGACCAGGAGGGGCGACTTCCTCGCGCTGACCGACTCGGACTGGGCCGATGGGTTCGCTTTGAAGTTCTTTGGTGCGATGCGATTGAGCCGGGCCGCCTGGCCGCATCTGTGCTCGACGTCCGGCACGATCGTGAACATCGTTGGTATTGGCGGGCGCACCGGTCAGGCGGAATTCGCGATTGGTGGAGCGGTCAACGCAGCGATGCTCAACCTGACGAAGGTGCTCGCGGATCGCGGCGTGAAGGACGGTGTGCGCGTCAACGCGATCAATCCTGGAGGCATTGCCACCGATCGGCTGCAGACGCGACTCAGGACATTCGCCGCGGAGCGTCACATCGACTTGAGCAAGGCTGAAGAAGCGATGGCGCGCGCATCCGGGGTGGCGCGCTTCGGTCAGCCGGACGAGATCGCTCGCCTCGTTGCGTTCCTGGCATCGCCGCAGGCGGCCTTTTGCCAGGGCGCGATCGTCGACGCCGACGGCGGCCAGACGCGAACGTTGTGAACCCTCTACCCCGAACCGAACCTGAACACGAACCGAGCACCGAGCACCGAGAAATTCGCACTACAGATCTCTACTTGCCGTCTACTGAAAAGGCGAGCAGAACGTTGCCGGGCGTGCCGCCGGCGGTGGGATAGCCCGAGTTGAACAAGACCATCCCGCCGCCAATCGCCGGGCCAGGCCCGTCGATCGAACCCCCTCGACCCGGCACGCCGTTGACCGTGTTGTAGGTCTGGATCGAATCGAAGTCCCAGATGATCTTGCCGTCGACGGCGGAGTAGGCGCGCATGTGTCCGTCGACCGAGCCCGAGAACGCGACGCCTGGCAGTGCGCTGACCGCAGCGGACTGCGCGGGGCTGCAGCGCTGACGTGTGCCGCATCCGGGAGGAGGCGTATACCAGACGCGCTCGCCGTCTTCGAGTCGCAGCGCGAACATCCCGCCGCCCTGCTTCGGATCGGCATCGGTGCTGTTGCTGTAGTTCAGCATGATGCGCCCGATGTCCGACAGCGCGACGTACATGTTGGACTGATCCGCCGCCGATCCCCACTGCACGCCGCCCATCGTCCCGCCGCGGCCGATGCGCGTCTGCCACAGGACCTCGCCGTTCTTGTCCGGATCGAGCGCATGGACGATGCCTGACTTCTGTCCGGCGACGAGCATGCGCCGGCCACTCGGAAGCGTGACGAGAATCGGTGACGCGCCGAAGTCGAAGTCCGGCCCATTCGAGTCCGCGCAATTGGTCTTGTCCGGCAGGCGACACGCCGCCGTGTAGGCATCCTTCTCGGTCATTTGTCTGGACCAGAGGATCTTGCCCGTATCGAGATCCATCGCGAGGAACGAGTCGCTCATCGTGGATGTCGGGTCGCTGTAGTTGTTGCCGGTGGTGACGTAGAGACGATTCAGCTTGGCATCGACAGCGGGCGTGGCCCAGACCGGCGCGCCCGATGGGCCATAGAGCTGCGTGCCGACGGAGTTCTTCCTGGTCGGTGTCGGCAGCTCTGCGATCGTGTAGCTCTTCCAGATTTGCTTGCCCGTTGCGGCATCGAGCGCCACGACGCTCCCGCGGAATTTGCAGCACTCGTACGTGGGCACGGCGCCAGTGGCCTCTTCCCCCGATGCGACACCGACGTAGATCCGTCCGTTGTGATAGGTCGGCGAACCGCTGATGCGTCCAACGGGGAAGTCGTCGACGTCCGTCTTCCACAGCTGCTTACCCGTCGACGCATCGAGCGCGTAGACGTTGGCGGAGGCGTCTCCGAAGATCGCGATGTCGCGCGCACCGCCGGGCATGTCCGCTCGCACGACCGAGACGGCAGACCGCACGCCCTGACCGGTATTGAAGAACCAGTGGATGCATCCCGTCGCAGCACTGAGTGAGTACACCGTGCCACCCCAGCTGCCGACGAAGATGCGTCCGCCGACAATGCTGGATTGAGAGTAGGACTGCAGATCACCCGGAAACGCGAAGGCCCACTTCAATTTCAGTCTGGGAATGTCTGCAGCCGTCAGTCCTGCCGAGCCCGCGTCCTGGAAACGCGTGTTGTTCGTGTTCTGTCCCCAGCCGGTCCAGTGAGGTCCTGTCGTCGAATTGAATGCGGCGGATCCTGCGGGACACATCGCGGCTGGCGCGGGCGCGATCACCACGGGATTCGACAGCGACTTGCCGGTAAGGAACTCGGCGATGGCCGTGCGCTCGTCGGCGTTTCGGCCATTGGCCATCGTGATCATCGAGCCCGTTTCCATCGCTGCCATGACGCGTTCGGCCGGCATGGAGCGGAACGCATCGCGGACGGGAGCACGGTTGGCGCCCGTGTCGTGACACTGCGAGCAGGTTCGCTTGTACAGGTCGGCGCCGTCAGGCGCCTGGGCATGGGCGAGTGAAGCTGACGCGAGAACGACAATCAGGCTGAGGGCGAGCCGCGCGGTCGAATGGCGCATGGTGCGGATTATATCCGGGGCCCTCGCACGCCCGGACCGTCGCACCGGACCTTCGCGACCTTCGGACCGGACCTTCGCACTCTCGCCCCGTCGCCCAGTCGGACCGTGCGGAACTATGTGGCGGTCTTCCTCTCTGCCCCCTTGTAGCTCCCCAGGATGCGGGTCCACTTCGCGAACTCGGCGAGGTGAGTCAGCGCGCGCGCGCATCCGAGGTCGTCGCGGCGTGCGTCGATTTCGACGTAGAAGAGATATTCCCACGGACGGCCGCGCATCGGACGGCTTTCGAGCTTGGTCAGGTTGATGTCGCGCAGAGCGAAGACGCTCAGCGCCTTGAAGAGCGCGCCCGGCGTGCTTGGCAACGCGAACACGATCGTCGTCTTGTTGGCGTCAGCGGGCGGGACGCCACCGATGATCGCGAAGCGGGTGATGTTGTATTCGAAATCCTGAACGGCTTCCTGAAGCACCTCGAGGCCGAAGACCTGCGCGGCGCGTTGCGAGGCAAGAGCGGCCGCGCCCTTCAGCTTCTGCTCGGACACCAGCTTGGCGCCGCCCGCGGTGTCGTACACGGCTTCGACGGTGACGCCGAGTCCCTTCAAGTACCTCTCACATTGCGCGAGCGCCTGCGGATGCGAGTAGACGACCTTGACGTCGGAGATGCTCGTGCCGGGAAGTGCCTGCAGGCAATGCACGATATCGAGCTCGACGTCGCCGGTGATCCCGAGTTCGTGATCGAGCAGCAAATCGTAGTTGCGATGAATGGTGCCGCCGATCGAATTCTCGAGCGGTACGACACCATGCGTCGCTCGTTTCTTGACGACCGCTTCGAAGACGTCGTCGAACGTCTTGCAGGGCAGCGTCTCGACATCGGAGCCGCCGAAATGAAGCGCTGCCGCTTCGCTGTATGCCCCAGGTTCTCCCTGATACGCAATTCTCACAATTGACTCTCCGCTTCGATCGGTTCTGCAGATTTAAGTGCTGCGGCTAGCTCTGACTCAACAAGCGCAAGTAGAGCGGCAATCCAAATATGACTGACACGATGACGGAGAGCAGCGACACGCCCAGACACACCAGCGCGATGACGATGTGGTCAACGCGTTCCGGTTTCAAGGGGTCGAGCACCCGTGCTGCGGCGTAACCTCCGGCGATGCCGCCAATATGGGCGAAGTTGTTGATGATCCCACCGAGGAAGATCCCCTGGATCAGCACGAAGATAATCGTTTGAGTCGCGTAGCTGCGGGCCATGCTGCTGCCACTGCGATGACCGTAGTAGTAGATCGCGCCAAGCAGGCCGGTGATGCAGGCCGAGGCACCGATGGTAATGCCCCCGCCCCCGCCCAACAGCGGGATTGGCGGCAG
This sequence comes from uncultured Acidobacteriota bacterium, assembly GCA_963772955.1. GTDB lineage: Bacteria > Acidobacteriota > Vicinamibacteria > Vicinamibacterales > UBA2999 > Gp6-AA40. The sequence continues at coordinate 500,243 of CAVYZF010000008.1, forward strand.
ATAGAGTCCCCAGAACACGCTGAGCGCGAAGCCGGCCACACCGCCTGCGGTGTAGATGATGACCATGCGCCCAGGCCCATACATCTCCGCCACTGCCGGTGCGAGCTGACGGACCGAGAGCATGTTGAAGATAATGTGCACCGCACTTCCGTGCAGCCATGAGGCGCTCAAGATCGTCCACCAGCGCCCGAATTGCCTGACGAGACCGGGGCCGGTGGCGCCGAAGAGGAATAGCGACTCACCTGAAGGCGAGAGGAAGCCGAAGAGTCCGCTCATCCCGATGTCGCCTCGAGAGGCGAGCAACGTCAGCACGTAGAGGACCGAACACGTGCCGATGACCAACGGCACGAAGCCCAGATCGGTCCCCAGCGCACGCAAGGCAGGGGCATAGCCCCACAATCCCGGGTTCCGGCGGCCGCAGTTGTAACAGGTTTCGTCGTTGACTCCCACGAGTACGCCGCACGACGTGCAGAGCACGGAGCCTGAGGTCTGGCGCTTGAACACGAGATGACGATGATATCCGGTCCACGGTCCACGGTCCTCAGTCCACGGTAATCGTAGGCGGGTCTGACTCTTCGGACCCGCCAGAGTCCTGCGCCGAAGAAGGTAGACTGAGGACTGTAGACTGAGGACCGAGGACCAAGCATTTGCGCCTCATCATCGGCATCACCGGCGCCACCGGTACCATTTACGGCGTACGCCTGCTCGAGCGGCTTCGCGAGGCCGGCGTCGAAACGCATCTGGTCATCAGCCGTTGGGGCTCTCGAACCCTGCTGCACGAGACGCCCTATACGCGCGAACAGGTCGAAGCGCTCGCGACCGTGGCGTACGCACCCGGCGACATGGGCGCATCGATCTCGAGCGGATCGTTTCGGACCGACGGCATGATCATCGCCCCGTGCAGCGCGAAATCACTGGCGGCGGTCGCGCACGGTTTCGGCGAGAACCTCATTCATCGCGCGGCTGATGTCGTGCTCAAGGAGCAACGCAAGCTGGTGCTCGCCGTCCGCGAGGCCCCGCTCAGCGCGATTCATCTCGAGAACATGCTGACGCTCGCCCGGATGGGAGCGATGCTGATGCCTCCGCTGCCGGCCTTCTACAACCATCCCCGTACGATCGACGACATCGTTGACTACAGCGTCGCCCGAATGCTCGACCAGTTCGGTCTCGAGGTCAGTGGGTCTGCGCGGTGGGTGGGTGAGATGGGAGTGGGGACGGACTAGATGTGCGGGGTCAGACCCTTCACAGAGTTTCACGCGTCCTCGAGATCTGACAGCGCCTCCGTCGCGTGCTCCAGCGTCCGTTCCGCCTCCTCGACAGCCTGCGCCGCGGATTCAGCTTCGACAGCGGCTCGCCGCGCCTGCTGGCGGGCCTCGTGCGCGATCTCGGCTACCTTCTGCAGCCGCGCTTCGGTCTCGACCATCGTCTCTTCTGTTTCCCTGGCGTGAGTCGCGGCTTTCTTCAGCGCGTTCTGGGACTGCAACGCCATGCGCTTCGCAGACGCGAGCTCACGAGTCGCCTCCTGCTTCGCGTCCCGCGCCGCCTTGAGTTGCTCGCGCTTCTCCTGCTCTCTGACCTCGGCCGACTTCGACTTGCTTTTTCGTGCCTTCGGTTCTTTTTGAAACGTCAGCACCTTGCTCAGAACGACGGCGCGTGAGCCATCGCCAACGCGGGGTACGAGTGCCGCGAGCGCGTCGAAGCCCGGCGGGTCCACGTCCTCGACAAGACGACCCGCACGCGGTGCACCTGGCAGCGTGCCGTACGCCGAGAGCGCCTCGAGTGTCGCCGTGATCCTGCGCATCACTCCCGGCGGTGCCGCGCCGCTCGATCGCTGCAGAATCTCGGCAGCCAGGCGCGATATCGCCGAGAGCTCCTCGCGTCGCTCGTTGAGCAGCTTGTGAATGTCAGTGTTCTTGCCCGCGAGTCGAGACGCCTGCGCCTGACGGAAGCGCTCGCCGTTGGCCAGAAGCTTGTCGAACGCGACCCGATGCTTCCAGTACAGCTGATTGACGGTCCACGCAGAAATTGAAGGTTTGGGCAGTGTCTTTACTTGGCTGGACAGAACGTCGCGTCCTGCTTTCTTGAGCTGAGTTGCGAGCGCGTTGCGTGCGGCGACGAACTCGGGAGGGGACAACTGGAAGAGGGCGTCGATGTCGTCGTCTTCGGTTCTTCCCACGTGACCTAGTCTGTCACACCGCCCAGATACTCTCGATTCAACGAGGGGGGCGAGACATGGCCGAGGCACTGAGAAAAGACAAGGGGCAGTTGGCGTTGTATGGCGGTTCGCAGGCGCGGGTGCGTGTCCGGCCATCGCGTCGATCGGCGGAGCGGCAGGCGCCGTTGTGCGCGGGCTGCCGGACGCGTGAAGCCCGCTACGGCTTCCGCGATCAGGGTGACGATCCAGCGGCCCTGCGGCCACGCACGCTGTGCTTCGACTGCTTCAGGATGGAGGTCACATGGCGGCAGGACGTTGCCGCTCGCATGGCTCGCGGCTGGAATGGCGAGCAGACGCAGCTTCCGCTCGAAGCGAGGCTCAGCGCGTTGACCCGGCGTCGTCGTCGGGCGCAGATCGCCGCGCGTCATGCACTGGGAGATCTTTAGAAGTATGCGGTAGGCAGTATGCGGTAGGCGGGAGCCGGGTTTACTGGTCCCCGCGAAAGGTCTCTGCCGCTCCGGGTGCGGCGAACGCGATCTTACGCGCGCCCGCCTCGCCGGACACGGTGTACTGGCCGCGCATCTGAAGGAAGTTGATGCCGTTCGCCAGTGCGCCCTGCATGCGTGACGTCACCATCGATGCGACGTCGAACCGCACATCGAGCGACAGGGAACTGCTGCGCGCGCGGATGGCGATCATTTTCGGCTGACCCTTGTCGTCATTCGTTTCGGTGATGCGCACATCAGTGGAGTAGCCGAGCGGACCGTCAGGTCCCAGCGCCCCCACAAAGCCCGGGATCCGCTCGGGATCGGCGGCTTCGGGAGGGGGAAACACGCGCCCGTAGATGATGGAGAGATCACCCTGCTGCGCCTGTCCCCACTGCCACGACACGCCCTTCCAGAATCCCCAGTTGTGATCGTGATAGCCAGTCCCTCCGGCCAGCGACACCTGCTCGTTGGCCAGCGTCAGCGATCCATCGATCGCGCCTGACATCACCGGCACGACGTAGCCCGTTCGCCAGCCACGAGCGCCGGTGATCTCAATTGGCGGCACGAGTCGCCCGGCGGAGGCCTGAAGTGTGAGGTCGCCGACGGCGCGCGTGCCAGATGAATCGGTGAGATCGAGATGAATCCGGTAGACGAGCCCGTCCAGCCGGACCGAGCTCTTGCCGATCGTGAGATCAGGTGCGTTCGCGAGTTCCGCGTCAGTCGCTTCTGCATTTGCAGAATACGACCGCATCTGTCCGTTGTGCTCGAGTTGCAGTCGGACGCCCGCGACCCGGTTCCCTGACTTCGTGCGCGGGCCGGTCATGAACGTCAGATAGAAACGCGCGTCGCTCGATCGGCCGTTGAAGTACAGCCACTCGGCCCACGAGTCCGACCACTCGGGAACGTCAGGCGTACCGTGGAACCGGTCGATCTGGCGCAGCACTGTCTCCGGCGACTGGCGAGTCCACTCGGAATCCTCCCGAGTGTCACGCCACGCCTCCATGCCCGTCACCTCTGGATCTCCAAGCTCCCGCTCGACACTCGGAATGCCGCCTCGTGCAGCCACACGCGTCGCCTTGCCGTTGTGCAGAAGGAAGAGATCCGTCGTGTGCGATGCAGCAGCCGCGCGGACGCGCGGTCGCAGCGCGTCCGACTGCAGCGTCCCCGAGAGGACGATGCGCGCGGGCACCGCGAGTGACAACCGGATGTTGACATCACCGCCTCCGACGAGCGCCGGTGATTGCGCCTGCTCGAGGACGATGGCCGCGACCCCGAGGAGGATGGCCATCACGGCGACGCCGACACCGAAGCCCGCTGCAAGCACGGCGCTGCGCACCGGGTGAGCCGTGAGCGACCGGAAAGCGAGCCTGCCGATCATCGGACGCGCTCGCTTTCGATTTGCCCGTCGCGCATCAGCAAGACTCGCCCCGCGCGATCGGCCAGGGCGGGGTCATGCGTGACGATGACGAGTGCGGTGCCTGCTCGATTGACACGGTCGAGGAGTGCAGCGATCTGCGCACCAGTGGCCTCGTCGAGCTCGCCGGTCGGTTCGTCGGCGAGCAGCAGACGTGGCCCGTTCGCGAGCGCGCGGGCGATCGCGACGCGCTGCATCTCGCCGCCGGAGAGTTGCGATGGCCGATGGTCGGCGCGTGGCGCGAGCCCGACGTATTCGAGCAACTCGCTTGCTCGCGTCCGTCGCGCCTGTTTCGCAACGCCTGCTTCCGACATCGGCAACTCGACGTTCTCGAGCGCGGTCAGCATCGGCAACAGGAAGAAGCGCTGGAAGACGAATCCGATCTGTTTGAGGCGCAGCAGGCTGCGTCGCGCATCGGATAGCCGGCTGACGTCCTGTCCATCGAAGAGCAGCGTTCCCGAGGTCTGGGGCTCCACGCAGCCGAGCATGTGCAGCAGCGTGGACTTCCCGCATCCGGAAGGCCCCCGCACCGCGATGTGATCGCCGTTGTGGACTTGCAACGTGACATCACGCACGGCGGTGACCGGGCCCGCCGCCATCGCGAAGACGCGGCTGACGTTCTTTGCGTCGACGATCAGCCCGTTGGCGCTCACCCGATCACCTCGTCTCGCAACGTGGCCGCGATCGGTAGCGTCGATACGATGCGCATCGGGTAGAGCGCTGCGATGATCGCGGTTGCGACGAGCAGCGCGACGTGAACGGCAAGCGCCTGCCTCTCGAACACGAAGAAGTGCAGGGCGACCGGGATACCGGGCATCCCTTTGAGAATCCGATCCAGGCCGGAGGCGAGGAGCAGGCCGAGCGGCAGCGACAGCAGTCCGCCGATGCCGACGATCAGCGCCGATTCGGACAGCACGTCCTTGACGACGCGCATGCGCGAGAAACCGAGCGCGCGAAGCGCGGCGATTTCGCCAAGGCGCTGGTTCACAGATACCGTCAGCAACACGGCGATGAGCAGCACCGCAAACGACACGGTCACCGTTGTCAGCACGCTCGAGATCTGACGGAAGTATGTGAAGCCTGTCTGCTGGAGTCGGCCGACGACTTCGGTGTTGGTCGCAGCCCTGATCTCAGGGCGCAGGATGCGAATGGCTGCGGCTGTTCCGTCCGCGTCGCCTCTTGATGTCACGAGCATCAGATCGGCCTCGCTGCCGACGTTTCCACCACAGGCAGCCTGGAGCGCATCGAATGTCCCGCCTGTCGTGCTCTCGTTCGTGCTTTGAAAGGGGAACTCGGCGACGCCGACCACCGTGAGTCGGATGGCGGGCAACGCTTCCAGGTCGGCGACGCACGAGGCGCGCAGCGTGATCGCTCCGCCCGGTTCGAGGCGCGACTCAGACGCGATCGTCTCGTCGATGACGACCTCGTTCGGACCCTCGGCATCGCGCCCGCGCAGGATCGTCCACGGGGCGCGCAGGCGCGAGCCTGCCGGATCGGTCGAACGCGTAGCCACACCCTGAAACGACGCGCGGATCGGTTGGCCCGACGCGCGGTCGATCTGCACCCTCGCCGTTCGAACGACGAGTGCTGCCTGCACTGAGGGCAGCCGCGAGATCGCGTCTGCGGTGTCGATGGCGTTCGGGATGCGCAGGCCGCTGCCCGGTAGTTCGCCAGCGCTGACGCGGACGTCCCATCCGCCCCGGTCGAGCAGATCCTGCATCGAGACGATCAAGCCTCGCGACAGCAGCAGCATGTCGAAGAGCAGCGCTCCGACCGCGGCAACACCAAGGATGCCGAGCGCCGCTCGCGCAGGCTGGCGCACCAGGCTTCGGCACGCAAATCCGATCGCGTTCATCGTCGTGCGAGCCTCAGTCCACCGCGACGGAGCAGTGCCCACGACGCGACCACCGTTGCCGAAGCGCCGAGCGGAACGGCGATCGATACGCACGTGAGGGCGACATCTCTCGTGATGCGGACGAAGACGAGGGCGGTGTCGTACCGCCACTGAAAAAAGTGGTTGATGAGTTGCTCGGAGAGGACGGCGAGTATCAAGCCGAAAACCGCGCCCACGCCCGCGACGAGCAGCCCCTCGAGCAGAATCTGAGCGAGGATGCGGCGAACAGGCAGGCCAATCAGTCGGAGCACTCCGACGGTTTCTCGTCGTTCATCCACCAGCATGATCGTCAGCGCGAGCAGAAACACCGTCGCGGCGATGATCGTGACGACTGCGATGGCCAGGTGGAAGCGCTCGAGCACACGAAAGGGCCCTGCCGATCCAGCGGCCTGCCCTGACGGAAGCGCGAGCACTCCTGGCAGCCGCGCGTTCACATCCCTGGCGAACTGGTCCGCATCCTTTGGATCCATGAGTGCGACGTTGACCGACGAGACGTACTCGGCGCCGGCGGGAACATCGACCGGGCGAGTCATCTCCAGAAGATCGGGCAGGTGGAGGCGAACCGAGCGCGGGACTTGTCCGAGTCGCGACGGATCGGGCGTCGGCTCGTAGATGCCCGCGATGCGAAACTCGCGTGCGTGCGTGCCGGCGGCATCGGTCGAAAGACGGACCGCGCTGCCGACCGTCAGGCCTTCGGATTCGGCGAGTTGGCGGGAGACGAGGACGTCGGGCGGCCTGGTTTCCTGGGCCGATACAAGGATCGGCACGAGCCACACTCCGAGGACGGCTAGAAGTCGAACGAAGGGCCGTGGCCTCACGAGCGGCTGAGGGCTTCGATCCGTGCCCACTCGTCGTCGGTCACGGGCATGACAGACAGTCGTGACATCCGCACGAGCGGGAACGTCGAGAAGCTCTTGTCGGCTTTGATCTCTGCCAACGTCACAGGGCGCTTGAGCTTCTTGTCCGGGACGACGTCGACGACGGAGAGCTTGCCCGATGAATCGTTGGGGTCCACGTAGGCGTTGCTTGCTGCTTTCGCGATCGCAATCACCGCCTTCTCTTTGCCGGTGTGGTAGTAGAGGATGCGATCGCCGCGACGGATCGCACGCAGGTGCTTCTGGGCGAGCGGATTTCGGACGCCGGCCCAGACGGTCTTCCCGTCTTTCTCCAGCGTGTCGTATCCGTAGTGATCAGGCTCTTCTTTTACAAGCCACTGCGCCATTGCCCGATCATATCGCGGGGATGTAGCTCACGAAGCGGTACGACGGGTCGACGGTGCGGTGTGCGAAGGTCCAGTCCGAGGGTCCAGTCCGAGGGTTCGGGGGCCAGAGCACAGTACCTTCGGACTTTCGCACCGTCACAGTGCACCGTCGCACACCGCACCCTCGCTCTGTCGCACCGCGCGACGGTGTATAACCATGCCGACCGAGGAGCGTGCGCATGATTCGAGTGGCATTGGTCGTCGCCGTTGTTCTGGCACTGGCCGGGCCAGCCGCGGCTCACCATGGCGGCGGCACGTTCGACGGCTCGAAAGAGCTCAAGCTGACCGGCACGTTTACCGGGCTGGATCTGATCAACCCCCATTCCTGGATCTACTTCGACGTGACCGGTCCTGACGGGAAGGTCACAAAGTATCGATGCGAGATGCGCGCGGCAACCGTGCTACGCCGGTCGGGTTGGAGCCCGGAGATGTTCAAGAAGGGCGAGAAACTCACCTTCGAAGGATCACCAGATCGCCGGGACCCGACCTCGTGTTACCTGAACACCATCGTGTTCGCGGACGGCAAGCGCGTCGATCGCTACGGGCAGCTCACGAAGGGCGCACCGACAGCCGCGCCTGCTGCGGCCAAGCGTGCGCCGCGGCGTCCAACCGGCGAGCCGAATATCACGGGCGATTGGGCCCCGGAGCAACTCGTGATGACCGATCCGCGTGGGCGCGGTGGTGCGCTTGTGCCACTGAGCACGGTCAGCAACTTCAAACCGGGCGAGGGGCGGATCGGCGGGCCGCGTGGTGCCGGTGGCGGTGGCCCGCGCGTGATTCAAGGTGCCACGCTGACGCCTGAGGGCGAAAAGAGCGCCGAGCAGTTCGCGGTGCTGTTCGACAAGAACAATCCTCGGATGCGCTGTGAGACCACGAGTGTCATCTTCGACTGGGCATTCGACGGCCCGGTCAATCGCATCACGCAGAACAAGGACACGATCGTCCTGCAGTACGGTCAGCTCGGGTTCACGCGGACAATTCACATGAACGTGGCCAACCACCCCGCGAACATCACAGGCACTCGCGCGGGCCACTCGATCGGGCGATGGGAGAAGGACGTGCTGATCGTGGACACGGTTGGGTTCGCGCCTGGTGTGCTGTCGCCGCCGATCATGAACAGCGACAAGCTGCGCGTCGTCGAGCGCTTTACGCTCGACACCGACAAGATGCTGCTGACCCGCAGCTACAGCGCGGAGGATCCCGTGTACTTCAAAGGGCAGTTCACGGGAAGCGATGTGATTGGCGTGGCCGATCTTCCGTACAAGCCAGACAAGTGCGAGGAGAAGGGATTCCTCGACTACTCGAAGGACGCGAAGAAGTAGCCGGCTCCGGCCCGGCATACCCTCCGTATGTAATTGACACACGCCGGTAGCGGACGTATACACCGCTCCGGCGTACGCATTTCATTTCTCATCGCGAAATCCCATTCCTCAGCCCACTCCCTGTGGACTCTCGGGAGCATTTCCTATGACACGACAGCGCGAAACGACATCCATAGTCGGGGCAATCTTTGTCGCACTCTTCCTCGTTCTCCCAGCCATTGCCCACGCTCAAGCCACGATCACCGGCATCGTGACCGACTCGTCGGGAGCGGTGCTGCCCGGCGTGACCGTCGAAGCATCCAGTCCGGCGCTGATCGAACGATCGCGGGCCAGCGTGACGGACAGCACCGGGCAATACCGCATCATCGACCTGCGTCCCGGGACGTATACCGTAACGTTCACCATCGCCGGGTTCAGCACGCTGACTCGAACGGGGCTCGAGCTCACCGGGTCCTTCGTCGCGACCGTCAATGCCGAGCTTCGGGTCGGGGGGCTTGAAGAGGCCGTGACGGTGACCGGCGCGTCGCCGGTGGTCGATGTGCAGAGCATCACGAAGCAGCGCGTGCTCACGGCCGAAATCATCGAGGCCATTCCGACCGGCCGCAGCCAGTACAACCTCGGAGTACTCATTCCAGGGGCGTCGGTCTCAGGTGGACAGGACGTCGGCGGCAGTGCCGGACTTGATGCGGCCTTCGCGATGACGATCCACGGCAGTACCGCGGACTCGCAGCGCGTCACGCAGAACGGAATCACCCTGGGAACGATCCTCGCCGGCGGGTACGGTGGCGGCGCCGTGCCCAATGCTTCAGCGGTGCAGGAATGGACGTTCGATTATTCCGGCGTGTCCGCCGAGATGGCGACTGGCGGTGTGCGCATCAACTTCATCCCGAAGGAAGGCGGCAACACATTCTCGGGCGTCGTGTTCGGGAGTTTCACCAACAGCTCGTTGCAGGGAGATAACTTCTCTCAGGACTTGAAAGATCAGGGGCTTCGCTATCCCAACCTGATGAAACGCATCTGGGACTTCAATCCTGGAATCGGTGGTCCGCTGCAGCGCGATCGTCTGTGGTTCTACACGTCGGTGCGAAGCAACGGCTCCTGGAACTACGTGCCCGGGATGGTCTACAACCGTAATGCGAACGACCCCACGAAGTGGACCTACGATCCCGATCCGGATGCGCCCGTCTCGAACGACAACACCTGGATGGAGGCGCAGTTTCGGCTCACGTCGCAGGTTACACGGCGTCACAAACTGGCTGTCACGTACGATCAGCAGGACCTGTGCGAGTGTCCAAACGCGATCAACTCAACGACCTCGCCAGAGGCCGGCCGCGAACGGCGATTCCCACTGCAGCGATCGGTGCAGGCTGACTGGACATTTCCGACGACGAGCCGGCTGCTCATCGATGGCGGAATCATGCATCGCATCGAGGGATGGACCCACAACCCGTCGTTCGTGCATCAACCGTCGGACCTGCTCTCCGGTCTGAATCCCGCGATGATCTCGGTGACCGAGCAGGCCGGCGCGATTCCAGGACTGGTGTATCGAGCGGCCACGACCTACGCTGACGGACAGAACTGGGCGCTGTACTACCGCGTTGCCGCCTCCTACGTCACCGGCGCCCACTCGTTTAAGGTTGGTTTCAACAATGGCAGTGGCTCCACCATGAGCCACACTTACAACTTTCAGCCGGTGAGCTACACCTTCCGCGACGGTGTGCCTCAGTCGCTGACGCAGTGGGCGACGCCGTATTCGAATACGACCGATCTCGATAACGACCTCGGTGTCTACGCTCAGGACAAGTGGACGCTCGGACGACTCACTCTGAATCTCGGCGTTCGCTACGACTTCACCAACACGAGCACTCCCGAGCAGCCGTTGGGTCCGGGTGCGCTCGTGCCCAACCGCGACACGGTCTTTCCCGCTCAGAAGGGCCTGAGCTGGCACGACATCACGCCGAAGACCGGTCTTGCCTACGATCTTTTTGGCAACGGCGGCACGGCGATCAAAGTTGTCATGAGCAAGTATCTGCAGGGGCAACTGACCGGGCTGGCAAGCCAACTGAACCCGATCAGCACGCTCGTCACCAGCGCGACGCGCACATGGAGCGACACGAATCGCAACTATGTGCCCGACTGCAATCTGGTCAACGTCGCGGCTAACGGGGAATGCCTCGCGATCAGCAACGCCAACTTCGGCACCGTCGTCCGCGGATCGACCTTCGATCCTGATCTCGTCGAGGGCTGGGGCAACCGCAATTACAACTGGGAGTTCTCGACGAGTGTCCAGCAGCGGCTGTTGCCGAGAGTCGCTGTTGACGTTGGCTATTTCCGGCGGTGGTACGGCAACTTTCTCGTGACCGACAACCGTGCCCTGAGCGCATCGGACTTCGACACCTTCTCGATTACAGCGCCAGCCGATCCAAGACTGCCAGGCGGCGGCAACTATGTGGTCGGCCCTCTTTACAACGTCGTGCCGGGCAAGTTCACGACGCCCGCTGACAACTACGTAACGCTCTCGGACAACTACGGCAAGCAAATCCAGCACTGGAACGGTGTGGATGTGAACGTCAATGCACGCCTGAGGGGAAATCTTCTCGTGCAAGGCGGAACGAGCACAGGTCGCACCTCGACAGACAACTGCGACATCGTCGCTGCAGCGCCGGAAGTGAATCCGCTTGGAGCGCCGTATTGCCATCAGGACACCAACTGGTTGACGCAAGTGAAGATGCTCGCGTCGTATCAAATCCCGCGGATCGACATGCAGGTCAGTGGAACGTACCAGAACGTACCGGGCGTGGCGATCTCCGGCACCTATAACGCGCCCTTCAGCGCATATGGGCCGTCACTCGGCCGCGTGATCTCGGGAGGGAACCTGAACTCCACGGTGGCGGTGAACCTGGTCGCCCCCGGTACCGAGTACGGTGACCGCATCAATCAACTGGATGTTCGAATTGGCAAAGCGTTCAGAATCGGTTCCGTCCGCACGACGGCGAACATGGATCTCTATAACGCGTTCAATGCCAATCCTGTGCTCGCGGTGAACAGCACGTACAACGCGGTGCCTGTGGCAAGCGCGTCGAGCGCGTGGCTGGCACCGCAGTCGATTCTGACCGCGCGTTTCGTGAAGTTCAGCGTGAACGTAACGTTCTAGGCGGCGTCACAGGCAAGGGGTCCGGCGCAGTTGGTACTGCGCCGGACCTCTAGAAATTCACCTTCGTCGCATCGCCGACTATCATCTCCCGGTAGAGCGGCAGCGACCAGCCGGCTTTCTCGAGCTCGGTGAGCCGCGTTTCGACCGCCTTCACGTACACCTGCTTGCTCTTGTAGAGCGTCTTGAGCTGTGCGGACGTGAAGTCGGTCTGCGACGTGCTCAGCCCGCACATCAGGTTGGCGGCCTGCTGTCCACCTTTTGCGATGTACTCGCTGGCATTGGGAACCACTGGCGTCGCTGCGGCCGGACGAATCGTGTAGCGCGCCGTCGGGACGTCAACGTACGTGTTGCGAATTCCGCCTCTCGCGTTTCCGTGCTCGTCGAGCGCCATCATCGAGCCGTCGTTGTACTCGTTGCGGTCGAGCAGAATGCGATCCGCCCGCGGCGGCACCTTGCCCTGGTCCACCCACTTGAACAGGTGATCGAGCGCGACCGACATGAACGCCTGTTCCGGGTACCGGCTGAGTGGCAGCGCGCACGGGTTCGGCTTCATGCGGACGCTGTCGCGCGTGTCGATGTGTCCCATGCCAGCGAACTCGTAGAGCCGGTATTGCTTACCAGGCTCGTCGCTGTCCTGGCGATTCGTGATGTTCCCGCTCACTTCGTGCATCGTCGGCACGTGGATGATCGGGACGTCGATGTCGCGAATCATCGCGCCGTTCGACATCGGCAGGAAGCCGTCGTAGATGCGCTGCATCTGCGGCGTGCGATAGACCATATGCGCCGGCAGATAGTTGATCAGCACGCCGGCGGTCATCGATGTGCCCGCGAGCACCATCTTCCGCACCGGCCCGCCAACCAGGTTGCCGCTGCGAACGAGCGCACCCGCCTGCGCGAGGATCTCGTTCGTCTGCGCGCCATTGAGCTTCATGTTCTTGTAACGCGCGTCGTTGAGCGCGACGAACTGTGCCGGCGGCGTCGTCAGGATCTCGACGGCCGCGTGGCCTGAGGCCATCGTGTAGATCGACGTGAACTCGAACATGTGCGCGGCGCCGCTGCCGTGCATCGCCTCTGCGAGCACGAGGCCGCTGAACTTCGAGTTGTCGGCCGGCTTCCTGATCACGAGCCGTGTTGCGTAGGGCTCGCCGTTGGCGGTGCCGGTGATGAAGTACTCGTGCATCTCGTAGTTGAAGGCAGCCAGCCCCTTGCCTGGTGCGAGTGATGGCGACGAGTCGAACATCGGTCCCGGTCCGGTGACTTCGGCCGAGAGCGTCGGCAGTGCCACTGCCGTCGGTATGTCAGGGAGGTTTGCTGGCGGTGGTGGCGGTCCGCCTGCCCGGCCTCGTCCCCCGCCCTGAGGCTGGCCACCGATCTGGCCTGCAAGGGTTGTTGCACCGATGGTGAGTGTTGCCGCGACGATGAGCACACAGCGACGAACGGTCATGATGACTCCAGGAAAATGACAGCAGACGATGTTATGGCTGATTCGATGACCAGCTGATACTGCGGATGCGCCAGTCGCCCGTGTCGTGTGTCAGCACCATCAACTGCGTGTTGATGTACTTCTCCGGGTTGCCTTCGTCGTACTCCGCGGTGGAGATGACCCAGGCGGTCTCGCGGCCGTCGAACGTCACACGCAGGGGGCCGCGCTCGGCCTTCACCTTGCTCTCGAATTCGATGTCCGCCGGCAGATGGTTGGCTTCGTATTCAGCCCGGGTTTCGATTTTCCCGGACTCCACGAACACTGCGTCCGGTGCGATCAGGCGCATGACGGCGCTGGTATCGCCCGCGGTGACCCCCCCGTAGAAGGCGTCGACGACCGCTTTGACATCAGCTTCGCTTGGTGGCGCCGGCACCGGCGAGCACGCAGGAAGCCAGGCCAGGAAGGCGATCAATCCGTAGCGGCAGACTCGTGCGACTGTCATAAGAGCGGCTCGTGAGAAAGGCGTCGGTAGACGCCGATATCATACGTCCGGACGCCGCAGGCTCGATTAACCGCCTGCGCAGGACTGGTCAGATTTTCGCGCCTTTCACAGAGACCGCGAGTTGGGGCACCTCCTTATCGATCCAGGCGTCTTCTTCCGGATATATTCGACGTGTGAGCGAGATCGATCGACGCAATCCGGCGATACCCGATCGGCGGAACATCATGCGAGGTGGCCGCCGCTCGACCGATCCGCAGCGACCGGTGTCGTGCGTGCGCTGTGGCAGCACCGACGTACGGAGTCTGGGCCTCGGCTCCGCTGGACTCTGGTGCGAGTGCCGCCGCTGCCGCGGCGTGTGGAAGCTCGATCCGTCCGTGTGGCGGCGTCCGCCGCAATAAGGACCTCCCCTCGCTTCTTGAACTCAGAGCCGCGCAAATCATTCGAATCTCACCAAGCGCTCACCAAACGGTGAGGACTTCCGCCGTGCGTTCGGGCACGCTCGAAGGAGTGCACCACGTGCTATGGGGAGACTGAATGCCGACTTCAGGTCACGCAGTATCGCTCGAGGCGCAAATCGAACAGTGGAGGAGCTACCTCCTTCGTCGGCAGACCGTTCACTCGGTCGATGCCGCGGAGCTCGAGGATCAGCTGCGCGCTGATGTCGCCGGTCTTGTCAAGGCGGGGCTCGCGACCGATGAAGCGTTCCTGGTGGCGGTGAAGCGCATCAGCAGGACCGACGCCCCGTCTCGTGAGTTCGCTCGCGAGCACGCGAACCGCCTCTGGACTCAGCTCGTGCTCGGGGTATCGGATTCGGCGGAGTCGCTCGTGTCGGGTCGAGGGGACGCCGTCGTGGCGCTCTGTCTTGCCGTCGCTGCCGCCGTGGCCGTCAAGCTGCCCGTGCTATTCGGTGTGGAGTGGAACGAGGACAACAAGGACACCGTGGGCTTCTATGCCCGCAACCTGAGTCTGTTCGTGCTGCCGCTTCTGACCGGCTACTTCGTCTGGAAACGGCACCTCGCCGTGCGCACGCTTTGCTGGCTTGCCTTGGCGTTTGCTGCGGCCGGTGTGATCGTCAATGTATACCCCTTCACTCCGGACGGTTCGACTGTGATGCTCGCGGCGCTGCACCTGCCGATTGCGCTGTGGCTCCTGGTCGGAATCGCGCACGTCAGCGGTCGCTGGCGCCAGGTGGCGGGCCGCATGGACTTCGTCCGATTCTCGGGCGAGTTGTTTATCTATTACGTCCTGATCGCCCTCGGCGGTGGCGTCTTCACGGGGTTCATGGCGGCGATCTTCAGGGCCATCGGGATCGACGTCGGCGACTTCGTCGCGTCGTGGCTGTTACCCTGCGGAGCGGCCGGTGCTGTGATCGTTGCCTCCTGGCTGGTGGAGGCGAAGCAGCGCGTCGTCGAAAACATCGCGCCGATGTTGACGCGCCTGTTCACACCGTTGTTTGCCGCCATGCTGATCATGTTCCTGGGGACCCTGGTGTGGACCGGGCGCGGCGTCGACATCCAGCGCGAGGTGCTCATCGCCTTTGACCTGTTGCTCCTGGTGGTCATCGGCCTTCTGCTCTACTCAGTCTCCGCTCGTGATCCGCAGTCTTCGCCCGACGTCTTCGATCTGGCGCAAGTCGCCCTGGTTGTGAGTGCACTTGTCGCTGACCTGGTTGCGCTGTGGGCCATCGCCGCGCGGATCACCGAGTTCGGCTTCAGCCCGAACCGGGTGGCCGGGCTGGGTGTGAACGTAATTCTTCTCGTGAACCTGTCGTGGTCCGCCGTGCTCTACGTCCAGTTCTTGCGCGGTCGCCGGTCATTCTCGCGTCTGGAACGATGGCAGACAGACTACCTGCCCGTCTATTCCGCGTGGGCGGCCGTCGTCGTGATCGTTTTTCCGCCGCTGTTCGGATACATCTGACTTGCGCCTGTCAGCGCGTGAACGGTGTGGCGCGGACGATCCCGTCACCCTCGCGGATCGTGACGACCTGGTTCGCGGGTACGTTGCGCACGATCTCGTTTCGGCCTGACGGCCATCGCACCTCGAGGCGATCGACGCGGGTCGCGGCACCGAGGCCGACGTGCACGCGTGGATCGTTTTGACTGAGGTAGCTCGACCCCGTCTTCACTTCACGTATCTGCGTCCGCCCGCCCGACGTCACTTTCAGTCGCGCGCCCACCCCGTCGCGGTTGCTCTTGACACCAACCGTGCGGACGAGAATCGCGTTCTGCCCGGGTGCCGTGTCGTTGCGCAGTAGATCCACGGTCTCACCGTTGTTCGTCACCAGCAGATCGAGGTCGCCGTCGTTGTCGAAGTCGCCGGAAGCGAGTCCCCGGCTGACCTTCGCCAGCGCGAAGCCAGGACCGGAAGAGAGCCCCACTTCCTGGAAGCGTGCGCCGCCCTGATTGTGGAACAGCAAATTGCGCTGCGCGTACGTCACGCCCGGTCGAACCAGTGGCGCATTGTCCATGATGTGGCCGTTCGCGATCGCGATGTCGAGGCGTCCGTCGTTGTCGTAGTCGAAGAATGCGACGCCGAACCCCACGAACGGGAGCGTCGCGAACCCGATGCCGCTCTCGACAGTGGCGTACGCGAATAATCGATCGCCGATCCCGCGGAACAGGCTGTGTGTCTCGAAATCGAGGTTGGTCACAACGACATCGATGTGTCCGTCGCCGTCGTAGTCGCCGGCATCGACGCCCATCCCGGCTCGCGGCTTCCCGTCGGTGGCCACGGCGACGCCAGCGCGAAGGGCGACTTCCTCGAAGCTTTTTCCGTCCCGGTTGTGAAACAGAAAGTTCGGCATGCTGTCGTTGGCGACGAACACGTCCGGCCATCCGTCATCGTCGTAGTCGGTGGCGATCACGCCCAGGCCATTGGCCAGCTGTGCGGCCAGGCCCCACTCGGTGCTGACGTCGGTGAAGACGCCTCGGCCGTCGTTGCGATACAGGAGGTTCGGCAACGGCTCGAAGGTGAGTGGGTGACAGTAGACTCGCATCTTTCGCGACGCGTTTCCGCAGAACGGCGTGTCCTCGACCTTGGCGTCCACGTAGTTGGTGACGAACAGGTCGAGGTCACCGTCCCGATCGATGTCGGTGAACGCGCAGCTCGCGCTCCACAACCGCGATCCCACACCTGCCGCAGACGTCACGTCGGCGAATGAACCGTCGCCGCGATTGCGGTACAGGACGTTCGGCCCATAGTCGGTGACGTAGAGATCCACCCAGCCGTCATTGTCGTAATCGCCCGCACAGGCACCCATTCCGTAGTCGCGGGTGGTGATGCCGGATCGCGGAGTGACATCCTCGAATGTCCCGTTGCCCCGATTACGATAGAGGCGATGCCGCGCGCGTCGCGCGCGAGCGGCATCGGCCAGCGATCCACCATCGACGAGGAAGATGTCGATCCAGCCATCATTGTCGGCGTCGAAGAAGACGCCGCCCGATCCCATCGTCTCGACGAGGTGTTTGTCCGCGCTGGCACCATTGGTGTGTTGAAACACGAGGCCCGACGTACGGCTCACGTCGACGAACTGTTCCGACGATGGGGCGCTCAGCGCGAGGACTGTCGCGGACGAGGCCAGTGCGAGGCCGTACAGAAACGGCGTCATCGGATTCATCGCAGCGCCTTCTCGTACATCGCTCTGACGCGCGCGGCGTCCTCGATGCGCCCGACCTGTGCGTACAGGGCTGCGAGCCGGCGGTAGACATTGGGATCAGCGCCAAGCGTTGACGCGATCTCGTACTGTTCGATCGCGCGATCGATCTGTCCCGCGCCAGCCAGAGCCGACGCGAACGCGACGTGGTTGGATAGTTGTCTTGGCTCGCGCTCGATGACCTGCTGCCAGAGCGCCGCGGCGCGATCCGGCCTGCCTTCGGCAGCGTGGAGCGTGGCCTCTTCTTTCAAGACACCCAGGGTGAGATTGCGCCGTTGCTCCGCCAGCGTCTGCCGCTGTTCCTGCGCCACACGATCCAGTTCGCGCGCGGCTTCCTGATCGCGGCCAGTCCGCAGCAACGCGGTCGCGAGCGCGTATCTCGCCTCCGTGTGGTTCGGCGACACCTCGACCGCGCGTTGCAGCGCCCTGACGGCGTCGTCATACCGCCCCGCATTCAGATGAATGTGCCCGATGCCGGCATGCGCATCGGCATCCAGCGGATCGATCAGGACAGTGGCAACGAGCTCCACGAATTCTTCGTCCGTGCGGTCCTGTTGCCGGTACGCGCCCGCGAGTGACTTGCGCGTCGATGGATCGTTCGGCCGTGCGTTGACGGCGCGCGCACGGGCGGTGATGGATCCGGTGAAATCGGCGGATTGCTCCGCCAGCCGGCCGATCATCGCGTACAGCTCGCTGTGGCCGGACACGAGACCACCAGCGGCACGATCGAACTCCGGTCGCGCGTCTGCAAGTCGGTTCGCGCGCTCGTAGCTCGATCCAAGCCACCAATGCGCCTGCGCTGAATCCGGGAGCACGCGAAGCGTCTCGAGCAGCGCGCGTTCGGCGTCTGACTCCCGTCCGGCCGAACTGAGTACGCGAGACAGCGCCAGCCGCGCACGTTCGTCACGCGGGTTCATGCGAATCGCGATCTCGAGCTGCTCGATGCTCTTGTCGTCCTGACCCTCGGCCCAGGAGGTCAGCCCGAGCATGCGACGGGCTTCTGAAGAGCCCTGCACTGCGGTCGCACGCTCGAACAACGCGCGCCCGTCTGAGAGACGCCCCTGCCTCAGTGCGGCAGCGCCCTGCATCATCGGATCGGATCGCACCGCCGGATCGACGACCAGGGGATCGATTGATGCGGCTCGCCGGAATTCCGAAATGGCTTCGGCGTAGTCACCGCTTGCAAGATGGGCAAACCCCTGCTGATACGCCACTGGAGTCAGGACCAGAGTGTCAGCGATGCTGTGGTAGACAGGCTCGATTTCCACGAATGGTTCGGTTCTTGTGCGTGAGCCACTGTTGAGCAGATCTCGATAGGCTAGGGCTATCGCGCCGCGGGCTCGCCGCGTATCGTCGGTGGCGCCCGCAGACACAGCGTGACGAAATACGTAGTACGCCGCGAGAGGGTTGCGTGCGTCCAGGCTCCACGCCGTACGAAACGCGTTGCCGGCCTCTGAGGATTTTCCCGTAGCGTCGAGCACGAGCCCGCGAAGCAGATGGGGCTCGGCGCGTTGCGGCTCGACGCGGCTGGCGGCTTCGAGCGTACGCAACGCATCGGAAAGTCGGCGCCGCGCCACGTAGGTCTCGCTGAGCGCGAGATACATCTGAAAGACTTCGCTCGGCCGCGCGCGCGATGACTCAGATGCGACGTGCGATTCGAGTAGACGAATCGTCCGATCCCATTCGGCGAGCGCCGCGTCCATCTTGTCCAGGGCCGGTGCGATCCGTCCGCCCTCATCGCCGAACGTGCCTGCGATCGCCGCCGTCAGCTCGCCGAGCCCATCCGTAAATGCCCGTATCTGACCTGATGCTGCGACAGGGGTTGCGACGAGCAGCGCTGCGGCACTCGCAGCGACAAGGACTGCGTGACGGCAGTTTCGCCCTTGACCTTTGGCCACGGGTCTATACACTTGCCTCCAAAAAAAGAAGCCTAGCGTCATCCCACGACGTCCGCCATTTATTTGTTCGTCAGTTTCTACTCGCGTCGTCGCCATCATCGGTTCGAACCCTGGTGTTGGTACTCCTGGAACTTGGAGGCGAGGGATGAAACGACCTGCCAAAGTAGTTCTGCTGATCGCGTCGGTCCTGGCGCTGTTGCCAGCCGTCGCTCGTGCTCAGGAAGGCCAGATCGCCGGCATCGTCCGGGATGCGTCGGGTGCGCTCATGCCCGGGGTGCTCGTGGAGGTCACGAGCGCCGCGCTCATCGAGAAGGTGCGCTCCACGACGAGTGACGGCAATGGGCAGTATCGCATCACGAACCTGCCCGTTGGTACCTACTCGGTCACGTTCACTCTGCAAGGGTTCACCAGACAGCAGTACGGCGACATCATCCTGACCAGCGGATTCACTGCGCCCGTCAACGCGACCATGTCGGTGGGCCAGGTTGCGGAGACCGTGACGGTGGTGGGGACCACTCCGACGGTCGACCTCCAGACAGCGCGTCAGGTCACCACGTTTGTCGGGGCCGAGATACGCGACTTGCCGACAGCGCGCAACCTCAGGAGTCTGCTCACGCTGACACCAGGTTTGACTGCGACCGGACTTGGCGCGGACTGCGTCGGTGGCGCCGGCGTCTGGTGCAACAACAACATCTACAACCTCAGTGCGCACACCGCGGCGGACGACACGGTCGGCCAAACGCAGGGGCGCGTCATGGTGGACGGGACGATCATCAACACCGGCGGCGGCGCAGGGATTATGGGGATGACGGGCGGCTACGTCGTCGACATCGCCAACGCCCAGGAAATCTCCGTCCAGGTCTCCGGCGCCCTCGGCGAATCGGAAACGGGCGGCGCGGCGCTCAACGTCATACCGCGCACCGGAGGCAACCGCTTCGCCGGGAACTACTTCACCAGCTACACGCGCCAGGCCTGGTTCGACAAGAACAACGGCACGCATAGCGAAGTCAGTGTGGTCAACGCGCTCATCGACGACCACGACGTGTCGGCGTCGTTCGGCGGGCCGATCAAGCGTGACCGGCTGTGGTTCTATTCAGTCGGACGGATGTGGGGCAAGGAGGCATTCAACGGCCAGGGGCTCTTGATCTGGGACAACAAGAACGCGGGCATCTGGGGCATGAACTATCAGCCGGATCGAACGACGGATGCGCTCACGTTCACGAACATGACGCGCAGCATCAACGCGCGCTTCACGTACCAGGCCACAGCCAAGAACAAGTTCAACTTCTTCTGGGACGAGGGGCTGACCTGTCAGGACCCGTGTGACGGTGCGGTGGCGGCGTGGGCGCCGAGAGACGGAAACTGGTCTGGTCAGGTTCACCCCGCCCGACTGCGGCAGGTGTCGTGGACCAACCCGATCGCCGCCAAGATCCTGCTCGAAGCCGGCCTGGCTGCGAACACCCAGTTGTACGACTTCTCATACCATCGCTACGTCCCGGGTCATCAGGACATCCCGCGTGTGGTCGAATACGGTTCGACGGTCGGCAAGGACGACGTCGCGGAGGGCGTCAACTCTGCCGCGACAAATGGAATCAACGGCCTGCAGTCCGCCAATCTCAACAACGGTCCCGGTGGCGCGGCGGAATATCGGAACCTCGATGACTACCGCCCGCGTGCCTCGATTTCGTACGTCACGGGGTCGCATGCTGCGAAGTTGGGATATGACGGCGGGTTCTTCTCTCAGAACAGACACAACACGGCGGGCAACACGCGCCTGACCTATCGCTACGACACGCCCGCCGCGAACTGCTTCAACGCGGCCAATCCCGTAGCATCTTCCTGCGGCAATACGAGCCTCTACTTCCCGAGCGATCCGTTCAACCAGGGGCGCGAACCGGTACCGACGCGCGTCACGATTAATACCGGCATTGCTGACATCGCCTCCAAGGTGACATACGGTGCCTTGTATTTACAGGACCAGTGGACGCTGAAACGGTTCACGTTGAGCGGCGCCATCCGCTACGACCACGCCACGAGCAACTATCTTGAAACGTGCATTGGCCCTGACCCTTACGTACCCGTGCAAAACGGCGGCACCTACACCGGCAGCAGTCACTACTGCACGCCGCCGACAGACGGCGTCTCCTACCACAATGTCACGCCGCGATGGGGCGTGGTGTGGGATCCGTTCGGCAAAGGCAAGACGTCAGTCAAGTGGAACATGGGCAAGTATCTGGCTGGCGCGGGGATCAGCGGGATCTATTCCGACGCCAACCCGGCCCTGCGCACAGTCAATGAGTACACCCGGACCTGGACGGACACGAACGGGAACCGCAGGGTGGATTGCGACCTGTTGAACTTCAACACGCAGGACAACAGCACCAGGGGCGGCGACATCTGTGGCGGGCCCACTTCTGTGGCCGCGCAGGATTCGACTCGCTATGGACGCGACCCGCTGAGCCTGGACGCGGCGGGGACGCCGATCGGTCTGGCAACCACACAGTGCGGACGCAAGGAGCAGGGCATCCCTGCGGACGTCCAGGCGTACTGCGCAACGTACGGCGATTCGCTGATTGACGGCTGGGGCAAGCGTCGCGCCGAATGGCAGTTGGGTCTTGGCATTCAGCACGAGCTCCTGCCGCGCCTGTCTGCGGAGGTGACATACAACTACCGGAGGTACTCGAACCTGACGGTCAGCGATCAGCTCGGCATCGGCTGCGATCGCTACAACGCCGGCGACTTGCAGACGTGTCTGAACGATCAGCTGCAATACAAGAGTCCGCAGTACCGACTTCTTCACTGTCGTCGCGCCCTCCGACCCGAACCTTCCCGATGGTGGCGGTTACACCGTTCGCGGGTTTACCAACCCGAAAGCGACGTTCCCGGTTGGCCGCCCCGCGGCAGTGACCATCATGGACGAGGTCTCCTACTCGTCGAATTTTGTCGATACGAACTTCATATGGCATGCCCCGTTGGGTATACGGGTCAACGGTGGGACAAGCACCGGCCGCGCCGTGCGTGACCAGTGCTCCGGCTCCACCACGACGGCAACCAGCACGTCGGAGCTGGATGCTCCAAACGTCAAAGCGCGCGATGGCAATGCGCCGGCGTGCCGGCCCTATCAGCGTTTTGAAACCAACGTGAGGGGAAGCGCCGCGTACACGATTCCCCGGATCGATCTGCTGGTGAGCACGGTCTTCCAGTGGAGACCGGGCGTCGCGCGGAACGCCAACCTGACGTTGAGCAAAGAGCAGGTCGCGTGGGATCCAAGCAGTGCCTATCGCGCGACGCAGCCGTGCACGGGCGCGCAGGCTGGTCAGGTTGGGTGTTTCGTGCCGACCGGAACCACCGTCACGGCAACCACGTACATCGTCAACCTGCTCGATCCGGGAGATCTCTACGGCGAAGGCTACTCAATCATCGACATGAAGGTCGGCAAGAACATCCGGTTCGGTGACAAGCGGCTGAACGTCGGCGTTGACGTCTACAACCTGTTCAACAACGACGCGGTCAGGATCTATCAGGACACGTACCCGGCCTCTTCGACGGGTATCCCCTGGGGCGCGGCGACAACGCTGCTGAGCCCACGCTTCGCACGACTCCAGGTGCAATTCGATTTCTGATTACCGGGCGGGCGCGCCTTCATCGGCGCGCTCGCGCAGTTCCGCGAACCGTCGTTCGACATAGGTCGCCCGCGCACGAGCACTCTCGGCAGCGCGGCCGAGAGCGTCGTACAGCTCCGCGAGCCGACGATGTGCTTCGGCGCTGGCGCCGAGTGAAATCGCAGTGAGGTACTCCGTTACTGCCTCGTCCCGACGATCTGCAGCGACGAGTGCGTCCGCCAGCCGCAGCTGCCTCACCGCGCTTCCGCGTTGCGCTGCGATTGCCTGCCGCCAGAGGTCGATGGCCACGTTGAAGTCGCGCGCTCCCATGCGAACCTCGGCCTGCAGCGTGAGGACGCCTGCGGTCCGCACGCGCCGTTCATCTTCGATCGCGCGTGCCTGGAGTCGTTCGGACTCTTCCAGGCGCTGCTTGCCCTCGATGATCCGGCCGGCGCGTATCAACGCATCAGCAAGCGCGTGGACGGCCAATGCGTTCGTTGGGTCGCCGCCGATTGCGCGCTCGAGGGCCTCGACGGCGCGTGCGGGCCGCCCAGCCGTCAGATGTAATCGTCCGAGATCAGTGAGCGTGTCGACAGCGTCCGGGTCGAGCAGCAGCGCAACGACGAGCTCCGCGTATCCTTCCGTCTCGCGGCCGTTCTCCACATACGCTCGGCCCAGTGTCTGATGTGCCGCTGCGTTGTTCGGGATGATGGCAACGGCGTGCTCGAGCAGCCCGACGGCGGCCTCGTAGTTCAGATTCCGCTGCGCCAGTTTCCCGAGGGCGCGGTACAACTCGCCGCGTCCCACCAGCACGACAAACCGATCTGCCATGGCGATCAGAGTGAGATCGGCCTCGTCAGCACGCTGCCGCTTTTCCAAAGTCGTCGATAGGCGCCAGCGCAGCGCGCCCGCGTCCGGCAGTTCGTTCACGGCTTTGCGAAGCACGTCCTCGGTCTCCGCAGTGCGGCCGGCCTCGTCGAGCGTGCGTGCCAGCGCGAGCCATGAGCGCTCGTCCCGTGGATTCAGACGCACCGCGTCGCTCAGGTGCTGAACGCTCCTCGTGATGTCTCCGCTGATCAGGTATGCCGTACCGAGAATTCTGTGCGCCTCGGATGATTCACCAGCTGTCGCCAGGGCCGTTTCGAGTTGTTCGAGCGTCGCCCCAACGAGTCCCTGCCGCAGCGCAGCGCTCCCGCGAGCCATTGGTTCTCGCCGCGATGCGGAATCGGCGATCAAGGGATCGGTGGCGAGAGCGGTACGTAGCGCGGCGAGGCCGCTGTCGAACTCGCCCTGCAGGATGTACGAGAAGCCGCGCGCATAGGTGGCAGGTACAAACGCCATGGCACCGCCCGCCTCGTCCATGATGCCGTGTACGTCGATGAACGGCGGGTCAGCACGGGGCCGCTCGCGTCGAATCAGTTCGCGCTCAACGTTCGCCAATGTCTCAAGTGCGCGTTCGATTTCCTGTGCGCTCGTCTGAGCGGATCTGTGCGCGATGAGCCGATAGGCGTTTTGTGGATCGGCTGGTTCGAGCAGCCAGGTGGCGCGGAACGCGTCGGCGGCTTCCACCGGCCGCGACATCGCTTGCAGGACGATGCCCTTCAACCGATGAAACGGGGCGCGCCGCGGATCGATCCGAATGTCTTCGTCGAGCTCGCGAACCGCATCGGCGAGACGTCCGCGCTCAACGTACAGCGACGCCAGGACCGTATGGACCTGCAGTTGCGTCGGAACGTCGGCAGCCGTCAACTGCGACCGCAACGCGCGCTCGGCATCGCGGATCTCGCTGTCCCACCGAGCGAGGGCCGTCGACATCGCCTCGAGATGAGACGTGAGCTGTGGTCCCTCGTCGCCATAGAGCCCCGCCGACGATTTGTGGAAGTTCACCAGGGCGGAAAAGAACTCGTCACGCTGGGCGACGGCCGTGGAAGGAACGACGAGCTGCGCGAGCACCAGCGTTGACATGAGCCCCACACTGCGCGCGGCCCAACGTCGGTCAGAGCGGTCAGCGCCGGACTTGTCCGCCGTAGCGTCAGCGAAGGCGGAACGGCACGCGTTCAACGACACCCTCACCTTCGCGGACTGTCACAACATGATTGGCGGGAAGATCCCTGATCACTTCAGTCGTGCCGCCGGGCCAGCGAATCTCGAGGCGATCGGACCTGGTCGCCGAGCCGAGTCCGAAATGCGCGCGCAGATCGTTCTGGCCAAGATAGCTCGACCCAGACTGAACTTCTCGGATCTGTCGTTGCTCGCCCGTGGTCAAGGTGAGCCGCGCGCCGATGCCGCTGCGGTTGCTTGCCCTGAGCGGAGTCGAAGGGCTGTTCGCACCGATCACGCGCACCAGCAAGGCGTTGCCGCTGCCGGCCGCCTCCGCATCGCTTCCGCCTTCGCTGAAGCTACGGCGGACAGGTCGGCGGGCCAGGCCCTCGTTCAGCAGTAAGTTCACACCGGCGCCGTTGTTGGTGACGAGCAGATCGAGGTCGCCGTCGTTGTCGATGTCGCCGGTAGCCAGCGCGCGGCTCACGAGCTCGATCGAAAAGCCGGGACCTGCTCGATCCTTCATGTCCTGGAACCGTCCGTCGACCTGGCGCAGGAGCAGATTGCGCTGAGCGAATGTGCCGCCAGTGCGCACGAGCGCGGCATTCGCCATGACGTGGCCGTTCGCGATGGCGATGTCGAGGCGGCCGTCGTTGTCATAGTCGAGGAACACCACGCCGAAGCCGACATACGGGCGAGTGGCCGGCCCGATCCCGCTTCGGAGCGTGACATCCGAGAAGACGCTGCCGTCCACGTTTTGAAAGAGGCTGTGCATCTCGGTCTCGTGATTCGTCACGACTAATCCGAGACGTCCGTTCCCACTGAAGTCTGCAAAGGCCGTCCCCATGCCAGCCTTGGCTTTTCCATCGGAGGCCACCGCAACCCCGCTCAAGCCGCCAACGTCAGTGAACGTCCCGTCCCGCTGATTGTGAAAGAGGAAGTTGGGCATCGCGTCGTTCGCCACGAAGACATCCGGCCAACCATCGTCATCGACGTCCGCAACGGCGACTCCGAGGCCGTTACCGCGAAGTGATCCGACGCCGCTTTGCGTGCTGATGTCTTCGAACGAGCTCTTTCCGATATTTCGATAGAGGGCGCTGTGCAACGGCGGATAAATCAGCGGGTGACAGTAATCCCTGACTGCCGGCGGGCCGGTGATGCCGCAGAACTCGTTCGTGCCATGGGTCGCGTCGACGTAGTTGGTGACAAAGAGATCGAGGTCGCCGTCACGATCGATGTCGAGAAACGCGCAGCTGGTGCTCCAGAGATTCGGATTGGCGCCGCCAGCGTTCGGTACTTCCGTGAAGCGGCCGCGGCCGGCGTTGCGATAGAGCTGATTCGCGCCGACCGTGGTGACATACAGATCGATCAGGCCATCGTTGTCGTAGTCACCCGCGCACGCCCCCATGCCATAGTCGCGATGCTGGATGCCCGACGTGGCCGTCACATCGTCGAACTGCATTGCCTGCCCTGAGCCTGCCGAAGGGCCGCGATTCCGGTACAAGCGGTGGCGCGCGCGACGAGCGACCGTCGCATCAGCCAACGAACCACCGTCCACGAGAAACACGTCAAGCCAGCCGTCGTTGTCAAAGTCGAAGAAGAGGCCACCCGAGCCCACGATTTCGGGAAAGAACCTCTGCTCGCTCGTGCCGCTGGTGTGGACGAAGTCGATCCCTGCTTGTCGCGCGACGTCCCGGAATGCCGGGAGCGCGCCGGACGGGCGCGGGCTCTGGGTCGCGGAGATTGCGCCCTGGACCGCTACGACGGCCAGGAGTAATGCGGCGGCAACCGTTCCCAGGCGTGCGACGCGCGCCAAGACACACTGGCGGCCAGCCAATGGGCCGAGCCTCTTGGCTGGTCGGGTTCGCCCCCAGCGTTGACTCATGATCAGTCCGCCCATCTGACGTGAGGACCACCAATATAGCTCCGGCGGTGTGTCGCGATGGCGCCCGACGTTCTTTCATCTTCGCCAATCATTCCTGGAACAGGTGGGCCAATACTGCCCGTCAAGATCGCGGCCTACTCGAGCGGCTCGAACGGGATGCGCACGAAGTTGGCGCTGCCTGTGCGCGACCCCACCACGACGCCTTGCAGATCGACGATGTCCACTATCGCCCTGGCGCTGGCGTCATCGCCGCTATCGCCCAGCGTCACCTCGAGGCGAAGCTTGTTGTATCGAAGCGGCTGGGCCGTCCGTGGGCATCTGACACAGTTCTGACACAGAGTTTCGCGCGAACTTCGGGGCCAACGTCGTATCCCGCCGTCGCCCGCGTGCGTGACGCGCGCGACGTAAACGTACCGGCGAGGACCTGTCCGTCCCGCATGGCCGTCCGGCCCATATGATCAACCAACTTGGCCCTCACGCCCGGTATTCACCTCCTCGTCTACGACATCACCGCCCAAGATTGACGCAAGTCGAAGTGGGCAGGTGTTCTGGCCGTCGCCGGTCTCGTTGCCAGCGTAGCCATAAATATGGGAATATGGTGAGCATGAAAACAACCCTTGAGATTCCGGATGCGGTGTTTCGCCGGGCCAAGGCGAAAGCGGCTGAGCGCGGACAGGCCCTCAGAGCCTTTGTGACTGAGGCCCTGCAGGAGAAACTCTCGGGCCGCCCTGCCGCATCAGGCAAGGACCACGCTCCGTGGATGAATGGATTCGGACAACTCCGGCCGCTTCGCCGCGAGACCGCCAGAATTCAGCGTGTCATCGACCAGGAGTTCGAGGTCGTTGAGCCAGAAGATCGCCGGTGATTCTCGATACCAACGCGCTGTCGGCCTTCATCGACGGCGAGCCCGCCGTCGGCGTCAGGCTATCGGCTGAAAGCCAGGTCGCCATTCCGGTCATCGTGCTCGGAGAATTTCGGTACGGCATCTCCGGCTCCCGGTACCGCGACAAGTACGAGCGGTGGTTGGCGGAGCATCTGTCCCACTTCGAGATCCTCAGCGTGACCGAATCCACCACGCTGACATACGCGCGCGTTCGGGCATCGCTGAAGAAACTCGGGCGTCCCATTCCGGCGAACGACACTTGGATCGCCGCTCTCGCGCTCCAGCATCATCTGCCCGTCATGAGCCGCGATGAACATTTCGACGCGGTACCGGGTCTCCGTCGGGAGGCGTGGTAGGCACGCTCGCCAGCCGATAACGGCGCGATCAGGGCGTCGGCGTCTACGAAGTCACTGCGCAGATCGGCGAAGGCGGCATGGGGCAAGTGTTTCGCGCGACGGACAGGAAGCTGAAACGCCAGGTCGCGATCAAGATCCTGCCGCCCTCGGCACTTCGGCGGGGCACGCCTACCCATCGCTGTCACCAACCATCACGACTCCAGCGCTGACACGGGCGGGGATCATTGTCGGCACCGCCGCCTACATGGCGCCTGAGGCCTGCGCGATCTTTCTCCGCCAGAGCGCTGTTGAGATCCAGTTGTTGCCTTCGGCGAGCGCTTGTCGACGCGGCCACGTCCTGAGATGGCGGCGGCGCCGGGCAGCGCATATCGCTGCCACTATCGCTGCGTCAGCGCAGCCGCCAGATATCGGAGTTCGGATTCCACATCTTCGCCATCGGCCAGCGTCTCCGCGATCTCTTGCCGGAAGAGGTCGCGATACCGCTTGCGAAGCCGGTGAACGGCGACCTTGAGCGCGCCCTCCGATGTGCCCATTTCTCGTGCGAGTGTGGCATACGGCGCGTCGGCTTGATCGAGCAGGAAGACCTTCAACCGGTTGAAATGGTCCAGACGTCCATGTTGAACGAACTCGGCACGGAGTCTGTCCACGACTCTGTCGAGCACCGACAGCGCCCAGCGCCGCTCGAAGATCCGCCGACGGCGAGACGCTGTTCTTTACGTCGACGCGCGATGGTGGCTTCGGATCGAACGACATCTACGTGACGACGCGCACCGAGCACCGAAGACGTTGAACAAATGGTGAGCGGCGCGGCGACCCATGACGGACCATTGGTCGTCGCGCAGCACGCTCGCGTGGCCTCGGGCGCTCACGCAGTCGCCTGGAGCGCGTGCCGCGCTTGAGGTTGAAGGCCGCTCGCGAAGACGAAGAGTCATTGCAGGCTTGACACCACTTGCGATCAATACATAGCGGTTGATAACTTCAACGTCACCGGAGACGTGGTGGGCAACCGGTTGAACAATGCCCCGGAATGGGCGGGGCGACTGTGGATCGAGTGGAGCGGCGACATCGGCCGATCGCGACGGCTGTTGATCGCAGCAGACGCAACGGCCCAATCGACGGTGTTCTACACACCGTTGAATGACAGCATCCAGCGACAAGGTCCGTATGGTCTTCTCGGCGCCCGCGTCGAATACGGCCCCAGACACCGTCGCTCGGCTGTCGCCGCGTACGCGCGAAACCTCCCCAACACGGACTACTTCACGGCGACCTTCGGCACGTCGCCCGCTGCCTTTGTCGGACGTCCCGGACCTCAGCGTCAGTTCGCTGTTGAGCTCACTGTGCGTCGATGGGACTGTAACGCACCACGAGATTGCGCTTGTTCAGTTTCAGGATTGACGTGCCTCGGTCGTTTCGCCGAGAGAGTAGTAACGGCGCGGCTATACTGAAAAACTCCGTAAGTGATCGCGGCACATTGGAGGACCTATCACAATCACCGTAATCGCCGTCCACGCGTTGTTGTAAGTTGATTCTAAACGGAGAGATGTCAGAGTGGTCGATTGAGCACGCTTGGAAAACGAAGCTTGCGAGGAACACCGAGGGACGTGCAGAGACCTCAACGCGCACGTCCTCAACGAATTAGCCGCTTGGAAATATCCCTCGGTGTGACCCCGTAAACCTCCATATTCCTCTAGGTTTTGAAGCCCACGTATCACAGTCCTATCACAATCCGTTCCGTACCTTAGAGGGCCACTGGTCCCGGACTCCTCCGACAAAACCTCTCGATCACCACCGGCGATTGCTTAGTAACTTAGGGTAGAAGGCGCGCGCGCACGCCTCTGCGGGTCTCACTTCGATCGTGCACCAGGTACAACGAGCAGCAGCAGACGCTGGTCTCCCGCTGAAGGACAAGCGCTCGGACGAGCACTCCGATTGTGCCCGATCATCGGCATGTCGTGAGTAGGGCCGAGAGCACCAGGGCGTCTACAGAGCGACTCGCTCTCGTTGTTCATGGCGATGGCAACCGCGCTCAAGAGTGCAACGTACAGCGTCTGCTCGAGAACAATCGTGAGCGCGACGGCCCGCGCTGATCGATGCCTTCGGTTTGGGAGAACTGTCCTGAAATTGCCCTGCCGGCCCGGAAACCTGGCATCCAGAGAAGCTTTGTCGTTCGATGGACGAAGTGGTTGAAACGCTCTAGGATTTGCGTGGAAAGGCGAAGATGGCCGAGAAGCTGAACGACGATTTGCCGTCCAGTGTTGCAACGCGGCGGCGGTAGAATCGCGAGCGTCGAAGTCCGTTTTCGTAAGCGCTTGACGTGTCGCGAGGTCGCATCTCCGTTGCAGGAGCTCCAAGGCGGCGCGGTCCTTGGTTCTTCAGTCGCAGTCGGAGCGCAACATCATGATGGCCGACAGCCAGAGCCTGCAGTTGAGGACCGCATGTCATTGGACGTGAGCACCCGAATCGGTCCGTATGAAATTGTGGCCCTGATCGGAACCGGAGGGATGGGCGAGGTCTACCGCGCGAGGGATTCCCGACTCGACCGGTCCGTGGCCATTAAGGTGCTCACCGGTGCGCGTGGTGTCGAGCGCTCCGAACTCGATCGGTTCAAGCGTGAGGCTCGTGCAATTGCGCGGGTGAACCACCCTTCCATTTGCACGGTACACGATGTCGGCGAACACGAGGGTATTCCGTTCCTTGTGATGGAGCTCCTTGAGGGGGAAACACTCGCCGAGCGTTTGGAGCTCGGCCTGCTTCCGGTCGATCAAGCTGTCGCGATTGCCGCACGGGTCGCCGAGGCACTCGATGCTGCCCACACCAAGGACGTGATTCACCGCGACCTGAAGCCCGGTAATGTGATGCTCACGCCGCACGGCGTGAAGTTGCTGGATTTTGGTCTCGCGAAACTCCGCGATGGAGACTACCGAGAACGTGCCCGGGAGCCCACCGACGCCGTGCCCTTGACTCGTGGAGGCGATCTGCTCGGAACTCTGCCATACATGGCGCCGGAGCAAATCGAAGGACAGGAGATCGACCCGCGGACCGACATCTTCTCGTTCGGGGTGTTGCTCTACGAAATGATGACAGGCCGACGACCGTTCGGCGGGACCACGCGTTCGGCACTGATCGCCGCCATCGTCGGCGTGCAACCGGTGTCGGCGTCGAGTCTGCAGCCGAGCATCCCACCGCCGCTGGGGCGACTGATCGAGCGGTGTCTAGCAAAAGACAAGCAGCGGCGGTGGCAAACCGCGCGCGACCTCGCCACGGAACTCGAATGGATTGCGACTGAAGCGCCCACCGGAGCCGTGCGGTCGCCCTCCGCACACCCACGACGCTCGCTGATCGTTCTGGTCGGTCTGGTTGCCACCATATCGATGGCGGGTCTCGTGTGGCTCGCCATGATGGTGCTCGCTCCGCGACCCGAGGCTGTAGCTCGGTTCACGAGAGTGACGTTCCGACACGGCGCTGTGTCGTCGGCGCGGTTCACCAGTGACGGCCAGAGCTTTGTGTACAGCGCGAGCTGGGAGGGAAACCCGTACAACGTGTTTCTCGGCCGGACCGATGGTCTTGATGCGCGTGACCTGTCGCTGCAAGCGGGACGAATTCTCTCGATCTCGCCATCGAATGAGATGGCGGTGCTCTTCGGACCACAGAACGTAGTGCGAGCGTTTGGTGCTCGAACGCTCGCGCGAATTCCGCTGGCGGGCGGCGCGCGACGCGATCTCCTCGATGGAGTTGTTGACGCCGATTGGATCGCTGGGACCAACGAAGTCGCCGTTGTCCGCGATCCTGGGAATGGCCGCCCGTGGAGGATCGAGTTCCCCGTGGGAACGGCCGTCCATGAAGCGCGCGCGGCTTGGTCATTGCGCGTCTCACCAGACGGCACGCGTGTCGCCTTCTTCGAGGGGCCAGGTCTGTTCACAACCGAGCCAGTGGCGATGATTACCGTAGTTGATCGATCCGGTCACAAATCAACACTCTCGAGGAATTGGGCTGGAATCGGTCTGGCCTGGTCGCGGCTGACTAACGAAATCTGGTTTACGGCTACGGACGGCAGCAGACAAGCGCCGTGGTTGCACGCAGTCTCCATGGCAGGAGTGGAGCGAGCGATCCAGCGCGCGCCAGATTGGCTCGTGGTCCACGATATTTCTGCCGATGGGCGCGTCCTTGTGTCTCGAAACACGATTCGCGTCAACGTCGTCTGCCAAGTGACGGGCGAAGCGGCGGAACGCGACTTCAGCTGGGGTTGGGGTGCAACCGTTCGGGATTTGTCCGGGAATGGGCAAACGCTGATCTTCAGGGAACAACTTGGTAACGATCTCAACTCCACCACCGCGCTCACCTATCGCCGGGAGCTCCATGGACCTGCAGCCGTGCGTCTAGGCGTCGGCGACCCGCAGTCGATCTCGCCGGACGAGAAGTGGGTCCTCGCCCTGCACAAGGAGAGTCTGATCCTTGTGCCGACTGGTTCCGGTCCTGTGGTCGATCTACCAAGAGGCAATCTTGTGCGAGTCGGCGGCGGCGCATGGGTAAGCGACTCGAAGCGGATCGTGTTCACGGGAGATGCCGGCAACAACAGGCCTCAGGGACATATTCAGGACATCCCCAGCGGCATCCCTCGTCCGATCACTCCCGAAGGCGTGGTCCTGGCCGCCAAGGCCGCCGTCCGCGAGGACACGTCGGTGCTGGGTCGATCCGGCAATGGGTGGGCTCTCTATCCCATTGAAGACGGACGCGCGCAGCCCGTGCCCGCGATCGCCGTAACGGACATCCCGATTCGATGGAGCGATAAGGGTCGGGTCGTCTATGTCATCGACAATTCGGACCGACCAGGTCAACCTGGGAGATCTGCCGCTGACCTGTTTCGTGTGGACATCGTGACCGGACGCCGAACTCACTGGAAGACCCTCACGCCGTCCGATCCAGTGGGGGTCGAGGTCGATCGTGCATCGGTCGTAGTCGCCGCGGATGGATCATCGTACTGCTATTCCTTCTCGCGTCGACTGGGCGATCTGTTCGTGGCTGAGGGCCTGAGATGAGCGAGCAGTACCGCTTCAGCGATTTCGTGCTGGATCTCGATGCCCGTGAACTGCGGCGGGGCGTCGAGTCGATCGCGCTGTCGCCGAAGGCGTACCAGCTTCTGCATATCCTCGTGTCTGAGCGACCGAAAGCCCTCTCTAAGATGGAGCTCCAGGAACGTCTCTGGCCCGACACGTTCGTGGTCGAGAAAAACCTCGTCAATCTCGTCGCCGAGATTCGTGCCGCGCTCGGTGACGATGCGACACACCCCCGATTTGTAAGGACCATCCCTCGATTCGGGTACGCATTTCGAGAACCAGCCGCAGCCAATGCCGAGCAAAGCCTGGCTCCTTTCGCGAGCGTCCCTTTTCGGCTGCGTTGGCCCGACGGCCGCGCAGGTCTGCGAGAGGGTCAACACGTGCTCGGCCGCGATCCGGAGCTCGAGCTGTTCATCGACTCTCCTAGTGTGTCGCGGCGTCATGCATTGATCACCGTCTCTGGCACCGACGCGACCATCGAAGATCTGGGGAGCAAGAACGGAACGTTCGTCGCCGACCGATCCGCCAGCAGTCCCACGCCGCTCGGTGATGGCGATGTCATCCGACTCGGTTCGGTTGAATTGACAGTGACGCTGGTCAGCGCGCAGTATTCGACTCGCACCGCCGTGCCTCGCAAGCTCTGAGATCCGAAGGGTCAGACTCAGTCCAGTCGAAATAATCGCAGTGGGACGGCCTCGGCCATTGCTTGCGTGCCTGCGTCGTTGGGATGCAAGTGATCCCCACTGTCGTAAAGGGGTAACAATCGCGTGCGGTGATGGGGATCGCGCAGCGCACGATCGAAGTCAATTACTCCATCGGTACTCACCGGACCTACGGATCCACTCGTTGATCGCCTGGCGCTTTTGCTCCCCCTCGGGTGTATAGAAGCCTGGCATAGTGGCGCCTTCGAACGGCGGAAGAGTCGCGCCGAAGATCGTGATCCCTCGCTGGTGTGCCCGCTCGATCAGCTGGCGGTGCCCTGCAATGAGCTCATCGACGGTGACGGCCTCCGAAGCGGGCGCACCGATGTCATTGATACCAAGAAGCACGACTGCATAACGTACGGTTAGGGTGGGCGACAACGTCGCGATCGAACCGCGCGAGGCCGGCTGCGCCCAGTAACTGTGCCACCGCACCCGTTCCTGGACGGAGTAGCCGATTCCCTATGATGCCTTGATTGAGCACCGCAAGCTGATCGAGGTCCGGTCGAACCTGTAGACGCTCTGACAACATGTCCGGCCATCGTCGGTTCGCATCAACGCTCGAACCAACCCCATCGGTGATCGAATCGCCCAAGACGACGATCGCGCCGGCCCGCTTGGACGCCTTGACGTGAACGCCTGTGATCAACGGCCACGATCCGATGGGGAAGGACGTAGACAGAGTGGCAGCGCCCGTGAGATCCCCCGAGTTGGGCGCGGACACGTACGATGTCTGCAACCCAAGCAGATGCACGGTGCTCACAGGCGTTGGATGGGGTAGGTAGATGCTGACCGCCAGCTCCGACAAGGGTGGGACATCCAGTTCCACAGGATCGCTCAGCACCGGCGCACCCGCCGGAACGGTAATCGAATCGAAGCCGCCAAATGTCAGCGCGCGATCGGTCGTTGCGATCGATGCTCTCCGCCACACTCCGTAGGGCGATGTGTGCCGAACCAATGACGATGCGCTGGGTGCCCACCTCGTTGGACAACCTGACTCGCACCTGATTGCCACCAATCGTGGTGCGCACGATCAGGCGGAGGGTCTGATTGCTGTACTGCGATGGCGCACCGACCACACCCTGGGTGGCCGTGGTCCAGCTGCCGATCCAGCGCCCGTCGCTCAGGGCGCTGGCAGTCACGCCCTGAGGGAGAGTGCCAACAGTGGCAACCGTCAGCACAACGGCGGCGAGCAACGCGCGGCGCGCAAGCGTATCTAGTCCAAGCATGCTTACCTCTCTGCGTCAGGCTAAAGTGGGGATGTCGATCCGGTGTTCTGTGACTGTTCACGGCCTCGCTGATCACGCAGCGACGATTAGAGAGCGATGGTATGGTTCGCGCGTGAAGAAGTCGCCGGGGGGAGGCAGGAGTTCGGCAGGTTCCGCAGGCGCAGTCGGTCGGTTGCGTGCTGGAAGGTCCCTCCCAGAGGTCTCGACCGATGCCCCTTTTGCGCGGTCAGGGTGCGCGCGCCGGTCGTTTCACCGAGGGAGCAGCGACGCCACGGCTATACTGGAAAGCCCGTAAATGATCGCGGACATTGGAGGACTTATCACAATCGCCGAGATCGCCGTTCACTCGAGACTGTAAGTTATTGATTCAAAACGGAGAGATGTCCGAGTGGTTGAAGGAGCACGCTTGGAAAACGACTCCGGCGACGCTCACCGAGCGATACGGAAACATCTCTTCGCGCAATCGATTCAACGACTTCCCGCCGCAGAATGCTTCTCGATGTGAACCCGTAAACGTCGCTGTTTGTCGGCGGTTTCGGGGTGACCTTACACAGTTTCTACACAGTTCCGCCGACCAATTACAGCAGCGCACGTGGACGCGCACCACCGAGTACGCAGTGCGCGGCCCGGATCCTTCCTCCGTCAGCGTTTCAGCGCTCATCGAGACATTGCGCGTCTAGAGGGCGAGCGTTCGGGTGCGCGGGCACTGGGACCACATTTTGCTCTTGCATTCAATATGGATACTAATATAGTATCCATAAATGGCTTCCGTAAACACTCAATTTTCGATCGCCGTCCACGTACTGGCGGCAATCGCACATCACGAGGGAGTTTTCACGTCGGAGATTCTCGCAGGCAGCGTGAATGCGAACCCGGTGTTCGTTAAGAGAATCCTCGTTAAACTCTCGAAGGCGAAGCTGGCGAAGACGACTGTTGGTAGGTCGGGTGGTTATGGCCTGGCACGAAGCCCAAAGAGTATTTCCCTCTTAGACATCTACTCTGCGGTCAACCCTCCAGATGCTTTTGCCATCCATGCCTATCCCAAAACGAAGGAGTGTGTCGTGAGCTGTAACATCAAGGAAGTCATGAGCGACGTGCTGGTTGGCACTCAGGAGGCCGTCCGTAGGGATCTGAGGCAGACGACATTGGCGGACGTGGTGTCGAAAATCAGGGCCAGGTCCGGTTAGCTTTTTTTTGCTCACAATAGATACTTTTATCGTAACTCAATATTCACCGAAAGGAACACGAGATGACTAGACTGAATGGAAAGACCCCTGTGATCACCGGCGGAGCCGCAGCAAAGCGGGGCATGGATGCGCCCACCGCCGTTCTCATCGGGGTGACCGGAGGACTTGGTCACGCCCTGGCCAGACTCCTCGCGGCCGAGGGCTTCCGGATGGTGCTCGCGGCGCGGCGCGAGTACGACGCCGCGGCGCTGACCGGCCGGAGCGACGGTTCGGCGATTTACCTGCGCGCGGACGTCACCGATCCGGCGAGCCTCGAGAAGCTGGCGGCGGCGGCCTTCGAGCACCTCGGCCGGATCGATGCGGTGGTGAACCTCGCGGGCATCTCGCCGCGCAAGGCCATCGAGGACTACACGCCGGCCGACGTCGACGCGCTGCTCGCGGTCAACGTGAAGGGGCCCATCTTCGTGACCCAGGCATTCCTGCCGGGGCTGCGCAAGCAAGCCGGCGGCGGCGTGGTCGTCCACCTCGGCGGCGCCATGGACGGCCGGGTGGCGCTGCCGTTCATGAGCGCCTACGCGGCGACCCGCGGCGCGCTGGCGAGCTACGTGCAAGGCGCCAATCGCGAGCTTGCCGGGACCGACGTGGTGCTTTCGTTCTTCGGGCCTGTGCCCTCCAACACCGAGTCGGAGTCCCCATATTTCGACATGTGGCGCAAGATGGGCGTCGCCCTCTGCGAGCCCGACGTGGTCGCGCGCGAGATCCTCGCCACCATCCGCCAGCGACGTCGCGCCCACATCATGGGCGGAGGGCTGCTCAGGATGCTCACGCTCGCGAACGCCGTGTCGCCGTCCGCTGCCGACGCGATCGGTCTGCGGCGGTTCGCGAAGCTCATCGAGCAGCATCGTCCACGCTGATCTCCGCGAGAGGAAACCCGGCAGTGACGAGAGGCATCCAGGCGAAGAGATGAGCGATCATTTCGACAACGGGCGGTTCTTCAACCCGAACGGCGCAAACGGACAGCCAATCTGGAAGGCGCCGCGCATGCTGTTCGAGCGTGGCACGCCATGGCCGGCGCAGGTGCCAGTCGTGCAGCGGACCTCGCTTCCGCCGACGAGCGGCGACGAGATCGTCATCACCTTCATTGGTCACGCGACCTTTCTGATTCAGACGAGCGCCGGCAACATCATCACCGACCCGGTCTTCGCGGAGCGCGCCGGACCGTTCGGGCGGACAGGGCCACGGCGCGTGCGTCAGCCTGGCATTCGCTTCGACCATCTGCCTCCGATTGCTTACGTACTCCTGAGTCACAATCACTACGACCACTGCGATCTGGAAACACTGCGGGCGTTGCAGCACCGCGATCATCCGCGCATCGTGACACTGCAGGGAAACGCGACGCTGCTGCGATCGGCCGGCGTGACTCGGATCGCCGAACTCGACTGGTGGCAGCGCATGCCAGCTGAAATGTCAGCCATGCGGGGTGCGCAGACGCTCGACCCGGGCGTCACCCCTGGACGCGAGATAGAGATCACCGCGACCCAGGCGCAGCACTTTTCCGCCCGCACGCCCTTCGATCGCAATCGCGCGTTATGGGGCGGCTTCATGATCACGATCGACGAGCAGCAGATCTACTTCGCAGGCGACAGCGGGTACGGTCCCCATTTCCTGGAGGTCGGCCGGCGTTTTCCGCGGATCGATCTTGCGCTGATACCGATCGGCGCATATGAACCGCGCTGGTTCATGAAGGACATTCACATGAATCCTGAGGAGGCCGTGCAGGCGCATATGGACGTCGGAGCTCGCCGCAGCATCGGCATGCACTTCGGCACGTTTCGGCTGACGACCGAAGGACCGAATGAGCCGGTGGCCGCGCTCGGCCGTGCGCGGTCCGCTGCCGGAATCGACGATGCCGCCTTCACGACGCTCGATGTCGGTGAATCCGCGCGCCTCTGAGCGGCTGACGGCGACCGATCGTCGCTGCCCTCACTGGCAATCTGGAACTATGACGACCAATTTGGATTTGATTCCTGAGGTCGGTTAGGCGGCCTCGCGAATTAGCCAGGGTCGAAAATCTTCCGATCATGCCGGGCTGCTCGATGGAGCCGGGAGACGTTCGACGTGATAGCCGAGACTTCGCAGTTCGCGGATCATCTTGCGCGCACGCACCTTCTTCGCCTCTTCGCTGACGGCCGGCCCCCGTTCCTCGTACCGCACGCGCTCGTGCAGGATCTTCCAGATCAATCGACAGAGTCGGTGGGTGATGGCCCCAATCGCTTGGGCATGTCCGAGGCGTGGGACGATCCGACGGTAGACGATGGCAAAGATCGTCCCCTTGGCTTTCACCGCAGCGTTGGCGGCTTGGTTGAGGATGCGTCGCATCTGCCGATTGCCTTTGGGGCAGCGGTGGTTGTAGTTCACGCCGGCGCTCTCCTCGTTACCGGGGCAGGCGCCCATCCACGAGGCGAGATGCTTCGATGAGGGGAAGGTCGCGGCGGTCGCGCCGACCTCCGCGATGATCTGCTGGGCGGAATCGACGCCGAGGCCGGGGACCTCGGCGAGACGCTGCACCGCAGCGTGGTGGGCGGTGAGCAGGTCGGCCATCTGCTGATCGAGTTGGCCCAGGTGCTCCTCGATCATGCGCAGTTCTTCCAGCGTGAGCGTGAGCAATCGACGGTAGACCGGATGCAGCGTCGCGGACGCGTGGAAGGCATCGCACAGTTGCTCGGGCGTGGCGCGCAAGCGCGGGGCGGCCAGCGGTGCGAGGGCGGCCGGATCGGTTTCGCCGTCGGCGAGCGCTTGCAGCATGCGACGGGCGCTGACGCCCAGCAGGTCTGAGACGACACTCGACACCTTGATGTGCGCTTCCTCGAGGAGGGCCTCCAGCCGATTCTGGAGTTGCACGCGATTCCGGGTCACCTGGTACTTGCGGCGCATCACGGTGCGCCAGAGCCGTTGTTCGGCGTCGGGCACGAAGCTCAAGGTGAGCTCCTGCGCGACCAGACGTTTCACCAACCGCTCCGCATCGGGGAAGTCCTTCTTGCGTCCGCCGGGTCCTCGATTCGATTGCGCTTGGGCGAGATGAAGTGTGCCCGCGAGCCGTGGCGCGCTGTCTCGCGCACGGCGACGGGCACGCCAATGTTGCTCGAGTGCCTCCCACACCGGCCGCCAGTACTGCGCGGTCGATTCCATGACGACTTCCTCGACCTCGCGCTCGACTAGCCAGTCAGCCAGGTGACGCAGGTCGCGCGGCGTCGTGCCGGTCTTCTGACGTTCAAAGCTGAAGTCGCCGTCGACCTCAACGTCGGCCACCACGACTGCCAGCATCTTCTTATGTACGTCGATTCCCGCGATCCGGTACGGCATCGGTCTCTCCTTCGGGAGAGCGGAGAGCGTGCCTCGTCGCATCACTCAGGGTCGCGAGCTATCGTCGTCCTCTCAAAGAACGAACGACGCTCAATCATTCGGTCAATCACGCACGCTCCGGGTCAAACAGTTGCTCGGCCTCGCTTGCTCCATGGCTAATCCCGACCTCGCCGCTCCCACCGGGCGACATTCTGACCTGCCTCCGATTTTCATAGCCTTTCGCGGGCTGGAGGCCCAGCTGTAACCAGTTGCGGAAATCGTCCAGGGCGGCGAGCCATTCACAAACCGTCTCTGATGCCAGCCGCTATACTGAAACGGCCGTAAGTGATCGCATCACATTGGGAGGTCTTACACAATTCGCCGGGTCACGAGCGTAAGTGATTGATTCTAAAAGGGAGAGATGGCCGAGTGGCTGAAGGCGCTCGCTTGGAAAACGAATCCGGCGAGGCTCATTGAGCAATGCGGAAACACCTCTTGGCACAATCGCTTCAACAACTTCCCACCACAGAATGCTTCTCGATGTGAACCCGTAAACGGCGCTGTTTGTCAGCGTTTTCGGGGGTCACCTTACACAGTTTCTACACAGTTCTGAGCGGCACTTCTACGAATAATCCGTGATGCGCGTCGGTGTGTCTCGAAAAAGACGACCGCCTTTCATGCGACGCGCCGCCGTCGGACGTCAGTCGTGTTCCCTAAGGATGGTGTCAATCTCTTCGACGGTAAACTTGTTCAAACCCGTGATGTTCGCTTCGGCCCGGAACGCCGGCGGTACGATCTGCCGCGCTTCGTCCTTACCGTCGACGTCGACGATGAGCCATGCCTGGTGATTCCCGTCCCTGCATCCCCAGTCTGCGTGAGTCACCCAGTGAGAACCGCTCTTCTGAAAGATATCGACAACCCGCGCGCACGCAACCCTTTCGGGGTCGTGCGGTACTTCGATGAGAAAGCGTGCCATGGTGTTCTTTCGCTCGCTGCTGAACACGCTGAGTGGTGTTCACTCAGTCCGATGGTCCCCGAGCACCTGCGCGAGATCCACGTCGGGCTCGTGCTGTTCCTCACGTTCATGATGTTTCCGCTCGCGCGGCGCTTCCGCCACCGCCTCATGTGGTGGGACGTGGTGCTCGCCGCTCGTCGCGTCGCGACCGTCGTCTACATGATCGCCGGCGGCGACGACTTCACCGACCGCATCGATCGTGCCCAACCAGCTGGGACAAGGTGTTCGGCGTGGCCTCGCGCTGGTGATCGAGGCGATGCGCCGCACCACGGGCTGGATCATGCCGATCGTGATCACGGTGCTTCCTCGCTCTACGCGTTCTGCGGCCCGTGGCTGCCGGCGCCCTGGACGCACGGGCTACGACATCCCGCGCCTCGTGGGCCACATGTACATGACGCTCGAGGGCATCTTCGGCATCGCGGTCGACGTCTCGGCCACGCTCATCATCCTGTTCACGATCTACGGCGCGTTCCTGCAGTACTCGGGCGCGGGCAAGTTCTTCCTCGACTTCTCCTTCTCGCTGCTGGGCGGCAAGCCCACGAGCGCCGGGCGCGCCGTGGTGCTCTCCTCGTTCCTGCTGGGCGGGCCGTCGGGCTCGGGCGTGGCGACGACGGTGACGATCGGCTCGGTCGCCTACCCGATGCTCGAGAAGGCCGGCTACGACAAGAACGCCGCGGGCGGCCTGCTCGCCGCGGGCGGCCTGGGCGCGATCCTCTCGCCGCCGGTGCTGGGCGCGGCGGCCTTCCTGATCGCCGAGTTCCTGAAGATCTCGTACCTCGAGGTCATCAAGATGGCGATGATCCCGACCTGCCTCTACTACTTCTCGCTCTTCCTGATGGTCGAGCTCGACGCGCGCAAGTACGGCATGAAGAGACGCGGCGTTCGAGAAGGTCGAGACCGCCTGGACGCTCGCGAAGCGCTACTGGTTCCACTTCCTCTCGCTCGTCTCGATCGTCATCTTCATGCTGATGGGCTTCTCGCCCACGCTCTCGGTGTTCTGGGCGACGGTGACGGCCTTCGTGGTGAGCTTCCTCGGCGCGACTCGCGCTGTCTCCTGCGACCTGTCACTGGCGAAGCGCCGTCTGGCGACTTCCGGCGCCGCTTCGTCCAGGCGATGGACGGCGGCACACGCGCGTGCTCAACGTCGCGGCCACCTGCGCGTCGGCCGGCATCATCGTGGGCGTGGTGACGCTCACGGGCCTGGGCCTCAAGTTCTCCTCGATCGTGATCGACTACGCCGGGCAACTCGCGCTCACCGCGCTCT
Source organism: uncultured Acidobacteriota bacterium (assembly GCA_963772955.1). Classification (GTDB taxonomy): domain Bacteria; phylum Acidobacteriota; class Vicinamibacteria; order Vicinamibacterales; family UBA2999; genus Gp6-AA40. The sequence goes on from CAVYZF010000008.1 coordinate 541,964, forward strand.
ACACGGCGCTCATCGTGTGGATCGTCGGCCTCGCGGTGCCGGTGACGGCCTCGTACATCATCTGCGCGGTGATCGCCGCGCCGGCGCTGATCACGCTCGGCGTGCCGGACTTCGCGGCGCACATGTTCATCTTCTACTACGCGCTGCTCTCGGAAGTCTCGCCGCCCACGGCGCTCTCGTCCTTCGCGGCGGCGGCGATCACCGGCGGCGATCCCTACAAGACCACGCTGCAGGCGTGGAAGTACACGATGCCCGCGTTCGTCGTGCCGTTCTTCTTCGTGCTCGACCCGATGGGCGCGGGCGTGCTGCTGAAGCGGCTCGCAAGCGCGGCACTGGCCGACTGGGGCTGGATCGTGCTCGTCACCTTCTTCGCGGCGATCGCATCATCGCGCTCGCGGGCCTGCAGGGCTGGCTCTTCCAGCGCACCGACGCGCTCGAGCGCGCGATGCTGCTCGTCGCGGGCGGGCTGCTCGTCTATCCGCCGATGACCCGTCGACGTCATCGGCTTCGCCATGGTCGTGGTCGTGCTGTTTACGCAATGGCTGCGGCGGAATCGGGGTCGAGCCCGATTTGCTCGAAGAGATGCCGGGGTCAGCGCCCGATCTTCGCTTGCGCAGCTCGACACCGACATCCTCATCCTCGGCTCGGGCGGCGCCGGCCTGTTCGCCGCGCTGCACGCGCACCACGCCGATCCGCGCTCTCCATCACCATCGCGGTGAAGGGCCTGCTCGGCAAGTGCGGCTGCACGCGCATGGTGCAGGGCGGCTACAACGTGGCGCTCGCCGCGGGCGACTCGGTCGAGCGCCACTTCATGGACACGATCGAGGGCGGCAAGTGGCTGCCCGACCAGGACCTCGCCTGGACGCTGGTCACGCTCGCGGTCGAGCGCATCCGCGAGCTCGAGAACGAGCTCGGCTGCTTCTTCGACCGCAATCCCGACGGCACGCATCCACCAGAAGGCGTTCGCCGGCCAGACCTTCGACCGCACCGTGCACAAGGGCGACCTCACCGGCATCGAGATCATCAACCGCCTCGCCGAGCAGGTGTGGGCGAGGAACGTCGATCGGCTCGAAGAACACCGCGCGGTCGAGCTCGTGAAGACGCGAGCGGGCGCTGCGCTCGCCGGCGTGCTGATGATCGACATGCGCACGGGCGAGTTCGTCTTCGTGCGCGCCAAGGCGGTGCTGCTCGCCACCGGCGGCGGGCCGACGATGTACCAGCTACCACACGCCCTCGGGCGACAAGAGCTGCGACGGCCTGGCGATGGCGCTGCGCGCGGGGCTCCCGTTGCGCGACATGGAGATGGTGCAGTTCCATCCGACCGGGCTGCTCGCCGGCCCGCACACGCGCATGACCGGCACCGTGCTCGAGGAAGGCCTGCGCGGCGCGGGCGGCTACCTGCTGAACGGCGCCAGGCGAGCGCTTCATGCCGAAGCTACGACCCGCAAGCTCGAACGCGCCACGCGCGACATCGTCTCGCGCGCGATCTACACGGAGATGCGCGCCGGGCGCCGCACGCCGATCGGCGGGGTGTACATCTCGATGGCGCACCTCGGGCCGGCAAGGTGTGCGCAAGGACTTCAAGGGCATGGTCGAGCGCTGCGCGGATTGCGGCTTCGACCTCGCGGGCGGCCTCGTCGAAGTCGTGCCCACCGCGCACTACATGATGGGCGGCGTCGAGTTCGACGCCGATTGCCGACCGAGCTGCGGGCCTCTTCGCGGCGGGCGAGGACACGGGCGGCGTGCACGGCGCCAATCGCCTCGGCGGCAACGGCGTCGCCAACTCCACCGTGTTCGGCGGCGTCGCGGGCGACGCGATGGCCGCGTGGGTGAAGAAGCGAGGGCGCGTTGCGCGAGCCCGATCGGGCGGCGATCGACGCGGCAGTCGCGCGCGTGCGAGCCGACCGCGCGCGCGGCGCGCACGGACGCTCGAACCTGTGCGCGAGCGCCTCTACGAGGTGATGTGGAACAAGAGTCGGGATCATCCGCGATGCGCGGGCGAACTCGGCCGCTGCAGGAGCTCGGATGCGATTGCCGACGAGCTCGATGCGAACACGCTGGCGTCGCGGACGCCGACCGCGCTTCAACCTGACGTGGCACGACTGGCTGAACCTGAAGAGCCTCGTCGCGACCAGCCGGGCGATCACCGCGGCGGCGCTGGCGCGCGACGACTCGCGCGGCGCGCACTATCCGCGAGCGACTTCCCCGAAGCCGGTCCGCTCGAGACGTCGGCCTACACCAGCGTGCGGCTCGCCGGGTGGGAAGCTCGCGATTGCGATGAAGCCGGTGGCGTTCACGCGCGTGAGGCCGGGTGAGACGCTGCTGCGGTAGAAAATTGGGGTCAGGGCCGCATTTCCCTTGCGAGCGGAAATGCGGCCCTGACCCCAATTTTCCTACGCGTCGGCGAGTTTCAGGACGAGCTTGCCGAAGTTCTCCCCGCTGAAGAGCTTGATCAGCGTCTCGGGGAAGTGTCTCGATCCCGTCGACGATGTCTTCGCGCGACTTGAGCTTGCCCTCGGCGCATCCACTGCGCCATGTCGCGTCGCGGCCTGCGGCATAGCGGTCGGCGTAGTCGAACACGACCATGCCTTCCATGCGCGCGCGGTTGACCAGCAGCGACAGGTAGTTCGCTCGGGCCCTTCATCGGCGTCGGTGTTGTTGTACTGCGAGATCGCGCCGCAGATGACGATCGCGCGCCTTGCGCGCGAGATGCGCGCGAGCACGGCATCGAGGATCTCGCCGCCCACGTTGTCGAAGTAGACGTCGATGCCCTTCGGGCAGTGCGCGCGCAGCGCCTTCCTTCACGTCCTCCGACTTGTAGTCGATCGCCGCGTCGTAAGCCGAGCTCGTCGACCAGATAGTCGCACTTGTCCGGGCCGCCGGCGATGCCGACCGCGCGGCAGCCCTTGATCTTCGCGATCTGCCCGACCACCGGCCGACCGCGCCGGCCGCGCCCGAGACCACCACCGTCTCGCCCTGCTTCGGCTCGCCGACGTCCAGCAGCCCGAAGTAGCCGTCATGCCCGGCATGCCGAGCGCGCTGAGCCACAGCGACAGCGGCCCAGGCGCAGGTCGATCTTCGACAGGCCGACGCGCCGAGTCCTCGCCGTCGACCAGGCAGTACTCCTGCACGCCGAAGCTGCCGCTGCACGTGGTCGCCGGCGACGAAGCGCCGGCATGCGCGAGGCGATCGACCGTGCCGACGCCGCCCGCGCGCATCACTTCGCCGATCCCCACCGGCGGGATGTAGCTGCGCCCTTCGTTCATCCAGCCGCGCATCGCCGGGTCGAGCGAGAGGTACAGCACCTTGACCAGCACCTGGCCCTCGGCGGGTTCCGCCACCGGCTCGGTGGTCAACTGCCAGTCGTTGCGCTTGGGCAGCCCGACCGGGCGCGCCGCGAGGCGGAATTGGCGATTCACGCCAGCGCGGGGCAAGTGCGCGCCTTATCCGAGGTGCTTGCGGAAGAACTCCAGCGTGCGCTGGCGCGCGAGCTTGGCGCTCGCGGCGTGGTAGGACCCGCGCTGGTCGCAGTTGAAGCCGTGGCCGGCGCCGGCATAGAAGTGCGCCGTGATCTCCGGGTGCGCCTTGGCGATGGCCTTGGACTGCTCGAGCGTCGGCGACTGGTCGAGCTCGCCGAAGTGGCACATCGTCGGCACCTTCGGCTTTTCGTTGATGAAGCCGGGCATGCCGCCGCCGTAATAGGGCGCCGAACACGCCAGGCCCGAGGCGCGCGCCGCCGCCACCCACGACACGGTGCCGCCCCAGCAGTAGCCGACGATGCCGACCTTGCCCGCCTTCTTCGCCTCCGCGATCGCCGCGTCTGCGTCGAGCATCGTCTGCTTCCAGTCGAGCTTCTGCATCACCTCGATGCCCGCCTGGATCTCGGGCTGCGAGTAGCCGGTGTCATAGCCGCGCTGCAGGCGGTCGAACATCGCGGGCGCGATGGCGAGATAGCCGTCGGCCGCGTAGCCGTCGGCGACCGACTTGACGTGGCTGTTCACGCCGAAGATCTCCTGGATCACCACCACGCCGCCGCGTGGCTTGCCGGCGGGCTCGGCACGGTACGCGGCGAGCTTGTGTCCGTCGGTTGCCTTCAGTTCGATCATGCTTCCCATGCGACCTCCTCCTGGAAAACGTGCGGTTAGAATCGCCATTATGAAGAAGAAGGCGCAGGATTTGTTCCGTCTGGCGAAGCAGGCGCTGCTGAACGCCGGCGCGCACGAGGCGATGGCCGAGAGCACCGCGCAGCACCTGGTGCGCGCCGAGGAGCAGGGACTGCCCACCCACGGCATGTCGCGGGTGCCCTTTTATTGTTCGATGCTGAGGAACGGCCGCGCGGACGGCAGGGCGAAGCCCTCGATGGCGGCGGAGAAGGCCGCCGTGTGCCTCATCGACAACGCCGATGGCCTGCCCTACGAGTCCGCCGCCTGGGCCATCGAGGAGGTGATCCAGCGCGCGCGCCGCAACGGCATCGGCTTTGCCGGCATCCGCAACAGCGCGCACGTCGGTGTGCTCGGCATCCACCTGTTGAAGGTCGCGCAGGCGGGCATGGTCGGCGTCGCCTTCACCAACTCCCCGGCGGCCATCCCCGCGTGGGGCGGCAAAAAGGCGCTCTTCGGCACCGATCCGGTCGCCTTCGCCTTTCCGCGCCAGGGCGCGGAACCGATCGTGGTGGACCTCGCCCTCACGACGGTCACGCGCGGCAAGATCATGGTCGCGATGCAAAAGGGCGAGAAAATTCCCGAGGGTTGGGCGCTCGACCGGCACGGCAAGCCCACGACCGATCCGAAGGCGGCGATCGAGCAGGGGAGCCTGTTTCCGATCGGCGGCATCAAGGGCGCGATGCTGGCGCTCGCCTTCGAGCTGGTGTGCGCCGCGCTCACCGGCGCCGCGATCGGTCTCGAGGCCGACTCGTTCTTCTCCGAATCGGGCAACAAGCACGCGGATCGGCCAGGCGTTCCTCGCCATCGATCCGGGCGCGCTCGCGGGCATGGACCGTGTACTTCGAGCGCATCGAGACCGTGGTGCGCACCATGCTCGCCGACGAAGGCGTGCGCCTGCCCGGCGCCAAGCGCTTCGCCTCCGAGAAGAAGCTGCGCGCCGAAGGCATCGAGATCGCCGACGAGCTGCTGGCGCGGATCGAGAAGCTCGCCGTGGGGTCAGAGCCACGTTTCCAGAAGGCCGCGGATCGCTGATGACCTCACGGAAACGTCTCTGACCCCGGTTTGCCGCACCCCGGTATTGCTGCCGACCCCGGTTATTCCGCCGTCATCGCATTCCCGAAGATGAAAGTCGCGGCGACGACGCGCGACGGCCAGGTCAGCGGGATCCGCTACCTCCGCTCGCGGTGCCGCGAGGCCGCCACCGCGCAACACGCTCGCCGACCGCGCCGGCGCGCCAGCTCGAGCGCTATCTCGACGATCCGGATGCGGCGTTCGACCTGCCGCTGCTCGTAGAAGGCACCGCATCCACGCAGGCAGTCTGGGAGGCGATGCGCGCATCCCGCGCGGGCGCACGCGCACCTACGGCGAGCTGGCGGCCGAGCTCGGCGGTCGTCGGCACGCGCGGTCGGCCAGGCCTGCGGCGCAACCGGCTGCCGATCGTGTCCCCTGCCATCGCGTCGTCGCCGCGGACGGCATCGGCGGGTTCGGGCACGCCGCGCGGCGGCTATCTGCATCGAGGCCAAGCGCTGGCTGCTGCAGCATGAGGCGCAGGCGGACGCGTTCGCGCTCCGGCCCTGAGCGACGCGGACGCGCGGGCGGTGGACGCGTTCTCCGACGCGCTGTGGCTGGAGGACGGCCTCGCGAGCAACACGCTGGAGGCGTACCGGCGCGACCTCGCGCAGTTCGCGGCTGGCTCGCGTGCAAGGGCCGCGCGCTCCGGCAGGCGCGCGCGCGGACCTGTTCGCGCCACCTCGCCGGCGCGCCGCGGCAGGAGCACCAGCGCCGCGCGCCAGTCGCCTCTCCTCCCTCAAGCGCTTCTACCAGTTCGCGCTGCGCGAGGGCTGCGCTCGCGCCGATCCGACGCTCAGAGCTCGATTCGCCGCAAGCGCCGCGCTCGCTTCCCAAGTCGCTGTCGGAGGCGGACGTCGAAGCGCTGCTCGCCGCGCCGGACGTCGGAGCGCGCGCTGGGCCTGCGCGATCGCGCGATGCTGGAGATGCTCTACGCGAGCGGGCTGCGCGTCTCGGAGCTGGTGGCGCTGAAGACCGTCGAGGTGAACCTGGACATGGGCGTGGTGCGCGTCCTCGGCAAGGGCGTCGAAGGAGCGCCTGATGCCGCTCGGCGAGGAGGCCGTCGGCCTGGGTCGCAGCGCTACCAGCGCGACGCGCGGCCGCTGCTCCTCGGGCAGAGCGCAAGTCCGACGCGCTCTTCGTCACCGCGCGCGGCGCGGCGATGACGCGCCAGGCTTTCTGGCACCTGATCAAGCGCTACGCGCGCGCGGCGGTGCCGCGCAAGCCGCTCTCGCCGCACACGCTGCGCCACGCCTTCGCCACGCACCTCATCAACCACGGCGCCGACCTGCGCGTGGTGCAGATGCTGCTCGGCCACGCCGACATCTCGACCACGCAGATCTACACCCACGTGGCGCGCGAGCGCCTGAAGGCGCTGCACCGCGAAGCACCACCCGCGCGGCTAGCGCGGAGGTCCCCGGGGATGGCCGACACACCTGCCACCATGTTCCTCAAGGCGCACCGCGTCGCCTACACGGAGCACGAGCTACGCCTACGTCGAGCACGGCGGCACCGAGGTGTCGGCGCGCGAGCTCGGCGTGCCGGAGCACGACGTGGTGAAGACGCTGGTGATGGAGGACGAGGACGCCAAGCCGCTCATCGTCCTGATGCACGGCGACCGCAAGGTATCGACCAAGAACCTCGCGCGCCAGATCGGCGTGAAGCGCGTCGAGCCCTGCAAGCCGGAGGCGGCGCAGCGGCATTCCGGCTACCAGGTCGGCGGCACGTCGCCCTTCGGCACGAGGAAGAAGCTGCCCGTGTACCTGGAACGCTCGATCCTCGGCGTTGCCGAAGATCTACATCAACGGCGGGCGCCGCGGCTTCCTCGTCGGCCTCGCACCCGCGGAGCTCGAGCGCACGCTCGCGCCGCGGCTGGTGGACGTGGCGCTGGAGGACTGAATCGAGCGCCGCCTTCGCTGCAGTACGCGGGGGTAACGGGGGGGCGCACAGCCCCCTGTTCCTATTTCTTGCGCTCGATCGTCACGCCGACGAACTTGGCGTTGGCGAGGATGCCGATTTTCGCCACGGAGACTTTCACCCAGGGCGCGCCGAACTCGTCGATCAGCAGCCGCGCGATGCGCTCGGCGAGCGTCTCGACGAGACGGAAGTGCCCGCTCGCGGCGAGGGCCTTGATGCCGAGGGTCACCTGCTCGTAGTCGATGGTGTCGGCGACCTTGTCGCTCTTGAACACCGCGGTGCCCGGCAGGCCGATATCCAGGTCGATCGACACCGTCTGCGCCACGCAGCGCTCGCGCTTGTGGATGCCGATAAGGAACTCGATGCGCAGATCGCGGACCAGGATCGCGTCCATGGCGGCCGATTATAGGGGCAGGAGGGTAAGATCGACCTCGATGAAGGACGACGACCTGCTGCGCCGCAGCCAGGAGCTGCTGGCGAAGCTGTTCCGCAACAGCCCGGCGGCGATCGCGCTGGTGCGCCAGCCCGACGGCGTGGTCATCGACGTCAACGACGCTTACGAGCGCCTGTTCGGCTGGTCGCGCAGCGAGGCGATCGGACGCAGCACGGCGGCGCTGCGCGTGTGGGTGGACCCGGAGGACCGCGCGCGCTTCCAGCAGCTGCTCGCGGCCAAGGGCCGCGTGATCGACTTCGAGTCGAAGGCGCGGCGCAGGAATGGCGAGATCTTCGACAGCCTGGTGTCCGCCGAGATGATCGAGGAGGCCGGCGAGCGCATCGTCCTGGTCATCGTGCTGGACCTCTCCGCGCGCAAGCGCGCCGAGCAGGCCCTGCGCGAGAACGAGCAGCGCTTCCGCGCGCTGGTGGACCTGTCCTCCGACTGGTACTGGGTGACCGACGCCGAGCACCGCTTCACGTTTCGCGAAGGCGAGGTCCTGCACCGCATGGGCCTGCAGCCGGGCGCCGACTACGGCAAGCGGCGCTGGGAGATGGGCTTCCTCAACTTGACGCAAGCCGATTGGGCCGCGCACCGTGCACTGCTCGAGCGGCGCGAGGAGTTCCGCGACCTGCTGCTCGAGCGGCGCAGCCCCGACGGGCGCGTGCACTGGGCGACGATCAGCGGCCGGCCGCTCTACGATGCAGCGGGGCGCTTCCTCGGCTACCACGGCACGGGCCGCGACGTCACGCAGCAGGTGAGCGCCGAAGAACGCCTGCGCAGGTTCAACGTCGAGCTCGAGCGCAAGGTGATCGAGCGCACTGCCGCGCTCGACGCCGCCAACAACGAGCTCGAAGCGTTCACCTACTCCGTGTCCCACGACCTGCGCGCGCCGCTGCGCGCCATTGAGGGCTTCTCGCGCATGCTGGAGGAGCGGCGCGCCGCCGCGCTGGACGAGGAGGCGCGCGGCTACGTGCAGCGGGTGCGCGCGGCGGCCCGGCGCATGGGGCTGCTCATCGAGGACTTGATCGCGTTCTCGCGCATCGGCCGCGCCGCGCTGCACAAGCGCGCCGTGGACCTCAGCGCGCTCGCGAATCTGGTGGCGAAGGAACTGGAAGCCGGCACACCCGAGCGGCGCGTCGAGTGGCGCCTCGCCGAGGGGCTTGCCGCGCATGCCGACCCCGGGCTGGCGCGCGTGGTGCTGGAGAACCTGCTCGGCAACGCCTGGAAGTACACAGGCAAGACCGAGCGGGCGGTGATCGAGTTCGGCAAGACCGCCGCCGGCGAGTTCATGGTGCGCGACAACGGCGCCGGCTTCGACCCGGCCCACAGCGACGGGCTGTTCCAACCCTTTCGCCGGCTGCACGCCGAGGAGTTCGAAGGCACTGGCATCGGGCTCGCCACGGTGAAGCGCGTCGTCGAGCGCCATGGCGGCCGCGTGCGCGGCGAAGGCGCGGTCGGCGCCGGCGCTGCGTTCTACTTCACGCTCCCTAGCGGCTAAGATCCGCCGTATGCAAACGGCATGGGTCGTCCTTGGCGCGTATCTCCTGGGCTCGGTGTCTTTCGCCATCGTGGTGAGCCGCCTCTTCGCGCTGCCCGATCCGCGCAGCTACGGCTCGAAGAATCCCGGCGCCACCAACGTGCTGCGCACCGGCAGGAAAGCGGCGGCGGCGCTGACCCTGCTTGGCGACGGCGGCAAGGGCTGGCTCGCGGTGTTCGCCGCGGCGCAGGCGACGGGGCAGACGGCGCTCTCCGGCGCCGACCTGCCCCTCGCCGGGCTCGCCGTGGTCGTAGGGCACATGTTCCCGCTGTTCCATCGCTTCCAGGGCGGCAAGGGCGTGGCCACCGCGGCCGGCGCGCTCCTCGGCCTGGATCTGTGGCTGGGTCTGGGCACGCTCGCCACCTGGGCGGCGATCCTGGCGTTCTTTCGCATCTCGTCGCTCGCCGCGCTGGTGGCGGCGCTGTTCGCGCCGGCCTACGCGTTCTGGTTGTTCGGGCTGCGCCCCGTGTTTCCGGCGGTGGCGGCGATCGCGGCGCTGCTCGTCTGGCGCCACAGGGCGAACATCGGGCGGCTGCTGCGCGGCGAGGAGAGCCGCGTGGGCGCAAAGGTCAGCCCGAAGCCTGAAGATCCCAACGCGGGCGCACGCTGAACGCGTGGCCTGAGGGCGCCGCGAGCCCTGCCCGCAGGCGCAGCGCCGCCGCGAGCGCGATCATTGCGCCGTTGTCGGTGCACAGCGCCGGCTCCGGGTAATACACGTCGAAGCCGCGCGGCGCGCGCTCGCGCATCGAGCGCCGCGCGCAGCTGCCGGTTGGCGCCGACGCCGCCCGCGACCACCAGCCGCGTGTACCCGGTGGTCTCCATCGCCAACGCGCATCTTGGCGACCAGCACCTCGACGATCGCGTCCTGGAAGGCGCGCGCCACGTCGGCGCGGAACTGCTCGTTGGCATCGGCGCCCCGCACCAGCAGCAGCACGGCGGTCTTCAGCCCGCTGAAGCTGAACTCCAGGTCGCCGCTCGCGAGCATCGGCCGCGGCAGGCGGTGGCGGCCGGGCGTGCCGCGCTCGGCGAGCCGCGACAGCGCGGGCCCGCCCGGGTAGCCCAGGCCGAGCAGCTGCGCGGTCTTGTCGAAGGCCTCGCCCGCCGCGTCATCCTGCGTCTCGCCCAGCAGTTCGTAGCGGCCGACGCCCTCGACGCGCATCAGCTGCGTGTGGCCGCCCGGAGACGAGCAACGCGACGAACGGGAAACGCCGGGGCGCGCGCCGAAAGCAGCGGCGAGAGCAGGTGCCCCTCGAGGTGGTGGATGCCGATCGCCCGAACGCCGAGCGCGGCCGCCAGCGCGTGCGCGAAGGAGGCGCCGACCAGCAGCGCGCCGGCGAGGCCCGGGCCTTCGGTGTAGGCCACTGCGTCGAGGTCCGCGAGCTCGCGGCCGGCCTTCGCCAGCAGGTGGCGGGCGAGGGGCACGAGGCGCCGGACGTGGTCGCGCGAGGCGAGCTCCGGCACCACGCCGCCGTAGGCCTCGTGCATGTCCACCTGGGAGTGCACGGCGTGGCGCGAGCAGGCCGCGGCGCGCGCGTCGTAGAGCGCCACGCCGGTCTCGTCGCAGGAGGTCTCGATGCCCAGGATCAGCATGGGTGCATTGTGGAGCATCTGCTACAATGCCGCCCTTTTCCGAATAGCCCCGGGGAACTGGATGCCGACCGTACGCGTCAAGGAAAACGAGCCCTTCGAAGTGGCGCTGCGCCGCTTCAAGCGCACCGTCGAGAAGACCGGCCTGCTGACCGAATTGCGCGCCCGCGAGTTCTATGAAAAGCCCACCGCGGAGCGCAAGCGCAAGCTCGCCGCCGCGGTCAAGCGCCACTACAAGCGCCTGCGCAGCCAGATGCTGCCGCCGAAGCTGTACTAAGCTCGACCGGATTTCCCGACGCGCGCCCCGGTGCAACGTGCCGGGGCGTTTGCATTTCTGGAGTCCCCCATGACCCTCAAAGAACGCATCACACGAAGACATGAAGGCCGCGATGCGCGCCAAGGACGCGGCGCGCCTCTCGGCGGTGCGGCTGCTGCTCGCCGCGATGAAGCAGAAGGAAGTCGACGAGCGCATCGAGCTCGCCGACGCCGACGTGCTCGCGCGTCATCGAGAAGATGCTCAAGCAGCGCCGCGACTCGATCGCGCAGTACGAGAAGGCGGCGCGCCAGGACCTGGCCGACGTGGAGAAATTCGAGATCGGCGTGCTCTCGGCCTACCTGCCGCAGCAGCTGGGCGATGCCGAAGTCGCCGCAGGCGATCGCCGCCGCCGTGGCGGAGACCGGCGCCGAGCGGCGTCAAGGACATGGGCAAGGTCATGGCGCTGCTCAAGCCGCAGGCTCGCCGGCCGCGCCGACATGGGCAAGGTCTCCGGCCTCGTCAAGGCCAAGCTCGGCGGATAAGCCAGAGGCTCCCCGGCGCGCGCCGCGGGGATGGGCGCGGCACGGTGTTCGGCGCCGCGGCGCCGATGCCCCAAGCGCGCGCGCGCGGCTTACACTGCAAGCCGGGCCTCCCTCCCCGGACCGCCGTGATTCCGGAATCGTTCAAGCAGGACCTGCTCAACCGCATCGACATCGTCGAGGTGGTCGACCGCTACGTGCAGCTGAAGAAAGGCGGGCGCCAACTACTCGGGGCTGTGCCCGTTCCACAACGAGAAGACGCCGTCTTTCACGGTGAGCCCGGCGAAGCAGTTCTACCACTGCTTCGGTTGCGAGACGCACGGCAACGCCATCGGCTTTCTCATGGATTACGGCGGCATGGGCTACGTCGACGCGATCAAGGAGCTTGCGGCGTCCGTCGGCATGCAGGTGCCCGACTTGGCAGCCGCGCACGCCGCAGGAGGCGCAGCAGAAAGAGCACGAGGGCGGCCTTGCGGCATTGCTCGAAAGGCGATGGCGTTCTACCGCGCACGAGCTCAAGAAAGCGCCGCAGGCCATCGAGTACCTCAAGGGCCGCGGCCTCTCCGGAGAGGTCGCGGCACGCTTCGGCATCGGCTATGCGCCGGACGACTGGCAGACGCTGAAGGCCGCGTTTCCCGACTACGACGATGCGCGCGCTGGTCGAGTGCGGGCTGGTGATCGAGGGCGACGAGGGCAAGCGCTACGACCGCTTTCGCGACCGCGTCATGTTCCCGATCTTCAACCGGCGCGACGTCGTGATCGGCTTCGGCGGCCGCGTGATCGGCGACGGGCGAGCCGAAGTACCTGAACTCGCCCGAGACGCCGCTGTTCGAGAAGGGCGAGGAGCTCTACGGCCTGCGCGCAGGCGCGCGCGGCAATACGCGAGGCACGGCGCGCGCTGGTGGTCGAGGGCTACATGGACGTGGTGGCGCTCGCGCAGCACGGCGTCGGCTATGCGGTGGCGACGCTGGGCACGGCGACCACGCCCGTGCACGTGACGCGCCTGCTGCGCGAGCTGCGCGAGACGGCGCGGAGCTCGTGTTCTGCTTCGATGGCGACGCGGCCGGCCGCAAGGCGGCCTGGCACGCGCTCGAGGTGAGCCTGCCGCTTGCGACCGACACCAAGCCTGATCCGCTTCCTGTTCCTGCCCGAGGGCGAGGATCCCGACACGTTCGTGCGCGCGCACGGCCGGCAGGCCTTCGAGCGCCTGATCGGCGAGTCGCAGACCCTGACCGGCTACCTGCTGGGGGAGCTGCGCGCGCGCTCGGAGCTCGCCACGCCCGAAGGCCGCGCGCGCTTCCAGGTGAGCGCCAGGCCGCTCGTGCAGCAGCTCGCCGCGCCGGTCCTGCGCATGCAGCTGGTGCGCGCGCTCGCGCCGCTGGCGCAGATCGCCCCGGACTATGCCGAGAGCTACTTCGCCGTGGAGGCCGCCGCCACGCCGCGCAGGGTCGGCGCGCCGCGAGCCGAATCGGCCATTCCAAGGACGGAGGAGCAGCACCTGCTGCGCTGCGTGGTCGCCAACCCCGCGCTGGCGCAGGAGCTGGAGGGCGAGCTGCTCGACCCGGGCATGCCCGAAGCGCACGCGCTGCGCGCGATCGCCGCGGACCTCGTCGGCCACGAGGCGCCGAGCGGCGGCATGCTGGTGGACCGCTTCAACGGCAGCGAGTACGAGCAGATCGTGTTCCGCGCGCAGGCTTCGGCGCTGGAGACGAACCTCGACGCCGAGTCGGCGGCGCACGAGTTCCGCCAGGCCCAGCTCGCGCTGCGCGTGCGGCGCAAGCACCGCGAGATCGAGTCGCTCAAGGGGCAGCTGGGAACGAATCCCGC
>CAVYZF010000009.1:0-1649630 GCA_963772955.1 uncultured Acidobacteriota bacterium
ACTGGATTCTGCCAAGGTGACGGGACGTAGAAAATAGACACGCACTGACAAGGGTTAGCCTGATCGCACCAACAAGTATTGAGCTCGCACCGACAAGCCTCAGGTTTGCACCGACAATCGAAGACAGATCGCACCTGCGCGCGATAGTGCGATCGCACCGACTAGAGACGAGAGACTTCAGACGGGCGTGACCGGATTCGGGAGCGGCAGCTTCGATCGAATCCAGCCGAAGCCTCTCCCGAAGATCCGCTTCTCGCGCGCATCTTCGAAGAGTGAATACGTCACCGGCGTCACGACGAGTGTCAGCGTGAGCACCAGTGTCTGGCCGCCGATCACGACGAAGCCGATGGCGTGATTGGTCGCCGAGCCAACGCCCTGCGTGATCACGAGCGGAATCATCCCCGCCACAAACGCCAGCGTCGTCATCAGGATCGGCCGCAGACGATCGCGGCTCGCCTGCACGATGGCCTGGTGCGGATCGAGGCCGGTTTCGCGGAGCTGGTTGGCGTGATCGATCTGCAGAATCGAGTTCTTCTTCACGACGCCAAACAGCACGAGCATGCCCAGCGCAGAGAAGATGTTCAGCGACTGCCCGAAGATCAGGATCGAGATCAGCGCGAACGGCAGCGTCAGCGGCAGCGACAGAAGAATCGTGACTGGATGCAGCCACGATTCGAACTGCGCTGCGAGCACGAGATACATGAAGATCAGCGACAGCGCCAGCGCTTGCAGGAACGCGCTCGCCGTTCGATTGAGCTCGCGCGAACGACCCGCGAACGCCAGACGGTACTCGGGGCCGAGCCCAAGCTGTGACGCGGCCGCGAGCACTTCCTGCTGAGCGCTGGCCTGCGACGTACCCGGCAGCATGTTCGCCGACAGCGTGACCTGGCGCTGACGATTGAGGCGGCGGATATCTGACGGCGCGGCGCCGTGGGCGAAGCTTGCGATGTTGTCCAGCGGGACGCTGCCGAGCCGCGTCGAGGGCACCGTCAGCTGGCCGATCGCCGCCTCGGTGTCGCGGTTCCTGCTTTCCGCGCGGAGGTGCACTTCGTACTGCTCGCCAGCCTCGTTGTAGGTCGTCACCTGATCGCCACCGACGAGCAGGCGCAGCGCTTCCGCCGCATCCGAGACCTGCACTCCGAGATCCGCCGCCTTCGGCCGATCGAGCCTGACTGAAATCTCTGGTTTACCGACGCGCAACGAGGTGTCCACGTCGACCAGTCCCGGGATGGTCTTCGCCCGCTCGGCGAGCGTGTTGCTGGCGCGCTCGAGTTCAGCAAGGCTCGGTCCCTGCATGACGAACTGCACGTCGCCCTGTCCCTGCCCACCGCCGCCGCCACCACCGCCGGCGATCCCGGGCGCCTGCAACCCTGTCCGCACACCTTCCGGTGACACCTTCGGCAGGATGTTGTTGCGTACTTCGTCCATGAGCACGAACTGGTCGCGCTCGCGATCGTCGATCGGCTTGAGCCGCACGTAGATCGAAGCCGTGTTCAGCGTACCGGCAGAGTCGCCCGCCACCGAGACCATGGTGTAAACGACCTCGGGCAGTTCACGGATCGCGGTCGCGACGCGATTGGCGAGGACCTCGGTTGCTTCGAGACTCGCACCTTCAGGCGCACGCAGGCTGACGTCGAACTCGGATTGATCGTCCTGCGGCGTAAAGTTGACGTTGACGACCCGGAAGATGGGGACGCTCGAGAAGAGCACCAGGACGGCGAGCGTTGCGATGACCCAGCGATGGGCCATCGACCACTCCAGCATGCGCGTGTACACCCGATCGA
The DNA here is from genome assembly GCA_963772955.1 of uncultured Acidobacteriota bacterium. Taxonomy (GTDB): domain Bacteria; phylum Acidobacteriota; class Vicinamibacteria; order Vicinamibacterales; family UBA2999; genus Gp6-AA40. The sequence goes on from CAVYZF010000009.1 coordinate 1,785, forward strand.
CCGGTCCGAAGATCACGGAGTGCTTCGAATCGTGAACGTGATGGTTTTCGTCTTCCTCACGCGGCTTCACCTTCAGCCACCGCGCGCACATCGTCGGCGTCAACGTGAAGCTGACGAGCAATGACACCATGACGGCAAACGCCATCGTCAGCCCGAAGCTTTTCAGGAAGCGGCCGACCATGCCGCTCATGAACCCGACGGGCGCGAAGATCGCCACGAGCGACAATGTCGTCGCGAGCACGGCGAGCCCGATCTCCTTCGTGCCTTCGACAGCCGCCTGCATGGGCGGCATGTTCTTCTCCTCGATGAACCGGTAGATGTTCTCCAGCACGACGATGGCGTCGTCGATGACGATGCCGACGGCGAGCGTGAGCGCGAGCATCGTCAGCATGTTCAAGGTGAAGCCCATGTACCAGATGAGGGCGAACGTCGCGACGATTGACGTCGGGATCGAGATAGCGGCGATGACGGTAGACCGGAAGTTGCCGAGGAAGAGAAATACGACGAACGCAGCCAGGAACGATCCGACGATGAGATGCTCCTGGACGCTGCGAAACGACGCTTCGATGAACTCCGCCTGGTCGCGAACGATTCGGAGTTCATAGCCCGGAGCCAACGCCCCCTTGAGTTCCTCCAGCCGATCCTTGACGTTGTTGACGACTTCCACCGTGTTCGTGCCGGACTGCTTGCGAATCTGCAGGAGCACGGTTGGATCGCCGTTGATGTTGGCGAGTGTCGTGACGTCAGCCACGCCGTCGTCGACACGAGCGACGTCGTTGACCTGGACCGGGTGCCCGTCGACCTGTCGCAGAACGAGGTTGCCGAATTGCTCGGGTGTGTCCACGCGTCCGCGTGTCCGCATCGTGATCGACTGCGGACCCTGATCGATTCGTCCGCCCGGGACGTCGGCGTTCTGTGCCTGCAACGCTCGCGAGACATCGTTGACGGTCAGGTTGTAGGCGTGGAGCCGGTCGGCATCGACCCAGACGTTGATCTGTCGCTTGCGTCCACCGAGCACGAGCACCTGGCCGACGCCGTCGGTGCTCTCGAGGCGCCGACGGAGCACCTTGTCCGTGTACTCGGTGACGTCGCGAATGGGCTTCTTCGCCGTGACGGCGAGCGTCAGGATCGGTGCGGCGTCAGGATCCTGCTTTTCAATCGTTGGCTGCGTGATCGTGCGCGGAAGCAGCGGCAGGATCCGGTTGATGCGATCGCGGACTTCCTGCGCGGCGGTGTCGGCGTTCTTCTCCAGACGGAACGTGACGATGACCTGTGAGATGCCTTCAGCGGAGTTCGAGCTGAGCTGGTCGATCCCGCTGATGGTGTTGACCGCTTCCTCGATCTTGTCGGTGACCTCGCTCTCCACTTGCTCGGGGGCCGCACCAGGCAGACGCGTCGTGACGGCAACCGTCGGGAAGTCCACCTGCGGCAGCCGGTCGACGCCAAGTTGACCGAACGCGAACGCGCCGACGACGGTCAGCGAGAGGATGAGGACCGACGCAAAAACCGGACGACGGACACAGAGTTCAGCGAGCCATTGCATGAGAGCACCTACTTCTGTGTTGTGACGCGCGACCCGTCGGATAGCTTCTCGACGTTGCTGGTCGCCACGTTCTCGCCGGCTTTGAGGCCGGTCGTGATCTCGACGAGATCGTCAGCCGATTGACCTACGGTCACGATACGTTCCTCTGCGCGTTCGCCGGAGATGACGTACACGCGCGATGTGCCGGTCACGGTTCGCACCGCGGCTTTCGGGACGAGGATACCTGGGCGTTCTGAGCCTTGTTCGATCCTCGCCGTGGCGAACGATCCTGGCTTCAGTACCCCGGAATCATTCGGGACGAGCGCTTCGACGATGAGCGTTCGTGAGTCGGATTGAAGGGCGGGCGACACATAGCGCACGTGCCCTTCGAACGTCTTGCCCGGCGCCACGTCGACCGCGAGCGACACCGGGCGGCCAATCGTGACCTCGGTGGAGTATTGCTGGGGCACGGTGAGGTTGACGCGCAGCGGATTCGTCCGCATCACCGACGCGACCTTTGTGCCACGAGTGACGTAAGCGCCGACAGAGACCAGCCGCTGGCCCACGACCCCGGCAAACGGCGAGCGGACGACGGTGTCGGCGAGTGACTTGTTCGCCAGGCTCAGACGCGCGCGTGCGGCGAGCAGCGCCTGATACTGCTGCATGGCCCCGTTGCGAGCGATGTCGTACTGACGACGGGCGACTTCGGCCTGAGCGGTCCGCGTATCGAAGTCGGCCTTGGACAGAAGCTTCTTGTCGTAGAGCATCTGCGCGCGCTCGAAATCGCCTTCCGCGAGACTCAGGTTTGCCCGGGCGTTGGCGACCTCGGGCACTTTGTCGACCGCGAACTCCGAGCCATCAGCGAGCCCGAGCCGGCCGACGATCTGCGCAGCGTTGGCGTCGGCCTCGGCGACCTGCGCTTCCATTTCAGCTGAGGAGATTCGAATCAGCGGATCGCCTTCGGCAACACGAGTGCCGCGCTCGACCGGTGTCGCAATCACGCGGCCTTGTACCTCCGCGGCCACTTCAGCCTCTTCCTGAGCGGCGAGCGTGCCGGTCACTTCGAGGAATCGCCGGATCGGCTTCTCGATGGCAGCCGCGCTGCTCACGGAGATCGGCGGGGGCGCTTCGCCCGGATTCGAAGACTCGCCTTTGACACCTGTTCCGCAGCCAATAGCGGCAGCAAGAAGCAAAGGCAGGGTGACGTGAATCGTTCCGCGCATTATGTGAGGGACTCCGAAGGTTCAGCTCGTGTGCACGACGGCCGGGTGAGACGAACCGAAGGGTGGCAGGCGGCGCGCGCGGGTTGGCGCACCCGCCTGCAAGCCGGCAATCGTTGTGTCGATGGCGTCGAGAATCAGGTCGTCCGCATCCTCGGGCCTGAGTCGCTCTGACAGGCGAAGTGCCGCGATCCCCAGGATGGGTGCCAAGATCAGTCGAAGGCCAACATCTGCGTCCACCGTCGAAGGGAAGATGCCTTCATCGATGGAGCGCTGCATCTGGGCGAGCAAGCGGCTCTTCAGATCCGACATGAACGCGAAGCGCTCGTACTCACGGCCAATTCGTGGCACCCGTCGATCGAGGAAGACGAGCGCGAAGTACTGCGGCTGCGCCTTGCTGAACTCGTAGAAGCGCCACGCGGCCGCTCGAATGTCGTCGAGCGGGTTGTCGCTTGGTGTTTGCTGAAGCTGCGACGCTCCGAGCAGTCGAAAGCCCTCTTCCGCCAGGGCGAAGAAGATTTCGTCTTTCGATTTGAAGTAGCTGTAGATCGCGCCCGGACTGTATTCGACCTTCGCCGCGATGTTGCGAATCGACACCTGCGCGTACCCGTCGCTGACGAACAGCGAGAGAGCCGCGTCCAGAATCGCTCGTCGTGTCGTCGCGCGCGCGTGCTGCTGGCGTTCCTCTCGGCTGAGAGGCTCGTCCTGGTTACGCTCGGTAGGACTGAACATCGTTCAATATTCTAAACAATGTTCATTTCTGGCGCCAGCCCGGGGACGCCGGTGGCCCGGGCAGCGTCGTATACTTGAAGGATTTCGCAGCAAAACTCGAAGGAATGCCGAAGTAGAAGGAGCTCGCCGTGTCTATCCGACCAGTCAAGCATGTTGTCCAGTCCAAACCGACTCTCGAAGGCGCAGGCGTCAAGTTGCGGCGCGCGTTCGGCTTCGGTGACCCGTCGGAATACGACCCGTTTCTGCTTTTCGATGACTTCCGCAACGACAACCCTGACGAATATCTGGCGGGCTTTCCGTGGCATCCGCACCGTGGCATCGAGACGATCACCTACGTCCTCGCAGGAACGGTCGAACACGGCGACAGCCTCGGCAATCGCGGCAGCCTTGGTGCCGGCGACGTGCAGTGGATGACAGCAGGCAGCGGGATCCTCCACCAGGAGATGCCGCAAGGCGATCCTCAGGGACGCATGCACGGCTTCCAGTTGTGGGCGAATCTGCCGTCGTCGCTCAAGATGACCGAGCCGCGCTACCAGGACGTCGCGGGCAAGGACGTGCCCGAGGTTGTGGACGACGACGGGACGAGGGTGCGGGTCGTGTGCGGCACGTTCTGGGGCAAGAAGGGACCGGTCGATGGCGTGGCTGCCGATCCGCGTTACATCGATGTGTCCGTTCCCCCTGGAGTACGCAAGCGCCTTCCCGTGGAAATGGGTCGCCACGGTTTTGCGTATGTCTTCGCGGGTGCCGGCGATTTTCGAGACGCGTCTGATCCACGCCCGGTCAACACAGACCTCGTCGGCGGCAACGGCGACGCGACTCCCAGCACTGTCGGCAACCGATCTCTTGTGCTGTTCGACAGCGGTGACGAGATCACCGTGCAGGCTGGCGATGAAGGGATCCGGTTCCTGCTCGTTTCAGGGAAGCCGATCGAAGAGCCGGTGGCGTGGTATGGCCCGATTGTGATGAATACACGGGCCGAACTTCAGCTCGCGTTCGACGAGCTGAATCGAGGCACGTTCATCAAGCAGAGCGCGGCGCGGTAATCCCGCTTCGCGAGATGTCCTGAGCCCAGCGCAGCGCCGTGGTGTACGCCGCCGGTAGCACGGCGGCGTCGACACCGGCGTTCGCCGCGGCATGTGACGCGCCGTCCCATTCGCCGTTCTCGTAGGCGATCACCGCGTTGAGAACCGATCGTTCCTTGTTGTCGCGGCCGAGCAACGCATCGGCCGTCGACGGCGGGAGCGGCAGATTGTCGAGCGCGTCCGCCATCGTCCTGCTCAAGAGCACGTCGAGCAGCGAAAACAGACCGACGACAAACAGCTCTGACGCGTCGAGCAGACGCGATTTCTCGCCGACGAGTTCGCACGATCGTGCGCGCACGAGTGCCAGCGTCGTCAGCTCCGGCGTCACTCCCGGATTCAAACCTGCCAGGCACCACACCGACGCCCACTTGCGAATCGGTTCGATTCCAATCAGCAGCAATGCCTGTCGAATCGATCCCACCTCGGTCCTGATAGGGACCGCCGCGGAGTTGACGAACCTGAGGACGCGCAGGCTGAGGGACACGTCCTGTTTCACCAGCGCTTCGAGCTCCTGCATGCTGAGGTCTGGCTTGCTCAGCGCAGCAAGCAACCGGATGTAGACCAACTGATGCGCGGGGATTGCCGCGCCCATTCGAATGACCGGCTTGCAGAAGTAGTAGCCTTGGAAGAGCGTGTAGCCTGCCTCGCGAGTTTGCTCGTAGACTTCTCGACTCTCGACCTTTTCGGCCAGCAGCGTCACGCCGATCGGCTTGAGGCGCGTGGCGAGCTCCGTGACCTCCGCCATCGGTGTGTTCAGCACGTCAACCTTGACGAAGGACACATAGGGAAGAAGCGCTTCGGCCGCTGACCCTGCGACGAAATCATCGAGTGCCAGTGCGTATCCCTTCGCTTTCAGCCTGCGGCAGGCGGCGACGAGTTCGTCGGTGATCTCGATCGTCTCGAGCAGTTCGAGGACGACATGGCTCGGCGGAACGAGGGCATCGATCTTCTCAATGACGAGTGACCCGGTCACGTTGAGGAATGCGGGTCGTCCGCTCGTCAGCGTATCGAGACCCAGATCGAGCATCGCGCTCGTGATTACGCTCGCGCTGGCGAGATCCCCCCTGACGGCGCATGTCGTGTCGCCGGGCGCGCCTCGGTACAGCAGCTCGTAACCGAACACCTGCCCACGTTCATCGAGGATGGGCTGGCGTGCGACGCACAGAGCGGTCGGTGATTGCTGCGTGGCTTGAGCCATTCTCTCGGGGGGTAATCGGCAGCGGAGGAAAATTCTGGATCCACTGCACATGTGCCTTCTGCCATGTCACAATACGCACCATTTTCCCGTTGCCTGAAAACGAGGAGCACTCCATGTTGCAGGTCGATCGCCGCACATTTCTTGGCTTCAGCACGCTCGCAACCGCCGGTGTTCTGGTCGACGGGTGGGGGAGCCCGCTCTGGGCGCAGGACGTCCGCGGACTTCCGCTCACGAAGGATGTCGCCACGACGGCGGGTCGAGTGCGCGGCGTCGTCCGTTTCGGGATCAATCAGTTCTGGGGGGTGCCGTACTCGGCGTCGACTGAGGGCGCGAACAGATTCATGCCGCCGGTTCCACACGCACCATGGGCCAGCACGCGTGACTGCTTCCAGGTCGGGAATCGCGCGCCGCAGGATCCCGACGGACCGATCTCGGAGGTCTTCGCTCTCGATCGACAGGAGCCGATGGGTGAGGACTGTCTCAACCTGAATGTCTTCACGCCGGCGCTGACCGGCAGCCGGCCTGTGATGGTGTGGCTGCATGGCGGCGGTTTCGCTGGCGGATCTGGCAACTGGCTTCTGTACGAAGGCACCAACCTCGCGCGCAAAGAGGACGTCGTGGTCGTGTCGGTCACGCACCGGCTGAATCTGTTCGGCTTCCTTCATCTCTCGAACCTGAGCGCGGGAGAGAAGTGGGCGCGTTCGAGCAACGTCGGCATGCTCGACATCGTCGCGGCGCTGGGGTGGATCAAGGACAACATCGCGGCGTTCGGAGGTAATCCGGGCAATGTCACCGTGTTCGGCCAGTCCGGCGGCGGCAGCAAGGTGACGACGCTGATGGCGATGCCGTCGGCAAAGGGACTCTTTCACCGGGCCATCGCGATGAGCGGAGCGCAGGTCCGCGGCGCCGAGCGCGGCGCCGCGACGCGCGCGGCGGAGCAGTACCTCACGAAACTGGGGCTGACCTCGAAGCTGCTCGATCGTCTGCAGACGATGCCGTGGCGACAATTGCATGAGGCGTTCTACAGCGAGCCTCGGATTCAGGGACTCGCCGGCGGCCCCGTTGTCGATGGCGGTTCGCTTCCGCGCGATCAGTGGTCGCCCGACGCGCCGGTGTTTTCCGCAGACGTGCCGCTGATGATGGGATCGACCGAGACCGAGGACGCCTGGAACGATCCGCCGCCACCGCTCGAAATGCCCGAGGACGAGATGCTGACGCGCGTGTCTCGCATCGTGCGAGGCGACCAGGCGAAGGCGCGCGAGCTCGTGGCTCTCTACCGCCAGACACACCAGGGGATCAGCAACACTGACGTGTGGCTGATCATGAACGCGGACAACACCCGCCGCGCGAATGCGCAGCTTTTGAGCGAGCTCAAGACGGCGCAAGGCAAAGCGCCGGCATATCTCTACTTCTTCAACTGGCGCTCACCGGTCCATAAGGGTCAGATGAAGGCGTACCACACGCTTGATATTCCGTTCGCGCTCTACAACATCGATCAGGCCGCATCGATGACCGGTGCGATGCAGGAACGCTACGTGCTGGCGCACAAGATGAGCGCGGCATTCGCGGCGTTCGCCAAATCGGGCAACCCGAATCACGCCGATCTGGCGAAGTGGCCCGCGTTCGACGCACGCACCTATCCGACGATGGTCTTCGGGAACGACTGCAAGGTCGTGAACGATCCGAATCATGCCGAGCGGCTGGCGCTCAAGGCGATTCGCGAAGGCGCCACGTCGACTGCTGGTGAGTAGAGGCTAACGTCCCGACCCCGGTGCGGGCGGGACGATCATCACGATGGTGGGGAATCGCTGGGGCTGACCCTTCGGCTTCGGGTTCACATAGCCCTGCGATCCTCCCCACGTCCAATCCTTCACGGTCACGCCCGGCGGGAACGCCATCGACTCATCGCGGAACCGGCCGACCTCGAACATGTGGGTCGGCGGGTCTTTGAAGACGAGCTCGCCTCTTTCGTCAAGTTGCGACCGGTAGTACGTCACGACGTTCGCAAACGGCGCCGTCGCTCCGTAGATGTAGTAGCGCTGCCCGCGTCCGGCGTCGTACGACGCCAAGAACTGGGCCGCCGGATAAATTGGAAAGAACACCTCGGTGGCCGGTGGTGCACTTACCTCTGGTGACGGCTTTGTCGTGGACGGTGGTTGTGTTGCGCGGGGCGGAGTCGTTTGAGACGGAGGTGGTGTCGTCGCCGGTGGCTGCGTCGATGGCGGTGCCCCTAGTGCGGGTTGCGCCGGCTTCGGAGGCGGCTTCGTTCCCGGACGCGGAAAAGGTTGCGGCGTCTGCGCAAGAAAGTGTGCAGACATCACAACGCACGCGACCAGCACGACAGCGAATCGATGCACTGAACTCATTATAAGAACGTTTATCTCAGATGCCGTACTTCTCCTCGTGTCGGGTGCCTGGTCAACCTGCAGCCTCCGGATGGCACAATGGACGTATTTCCGACACCCATAGATCGTTGCCGGGCTGTTTTTAGCGCGATCCCGATGGATCGCATCTTGCCAAGTACCCCGGCAAGCCTGAGGTTCCGGCCGAAGGCGAGGAGGAATCGGGCTATGGAAGATTTCGACATCGCGCCGAGCAAGATCGGCGAATCAGCACAGCGGGTCGTCGACCGCGCTATCGAGGAATCACGGCGCCGCGACCACGCACAAGTGACCAATGAACACATCTTCCTGGCGTTTGCGCAGGTCGAGTGGGACACCTTCTCTCACGTCATCACCGAGTTCGACTTGAACCCGCACGAGATCGTGCACGCGCTCGAGGGCTACCTCGACTCGCTGCGCAAGACCTCCGTTCGCGACCTGCGTGTGGCACCTGCGACAAAGCTCGTGCTGAAACTGGCATTTCATCAAGCCAGCCGCGGCGGCCGTCAGACCATCGAGTCCGGCGATCTGTTCTCTGCCATTTTCGAAGAAAGCCAGGGCATTCCCGTCGCCATCATTCGTCGTCATGGAGTCGAGCCGGAAGTACTTGTGTCACGGATTACAGCGCGTATGCGAGAGAACGAAGTCCGTGAGGAGCATCTGCGGAAGCGATTCGAGTTGCCGCCGTTCCTCAAGAACTTTGCAACGAACCTGAACCTGCTGGCACGGCAGGACAAGATCGCGCCGGTCTACGGCCGCGACCTCGAGATTCAGCAGGTGCTCGAGATCCTCTGCCACCGCGAACGCTCCAACTCGGTGATGCTGGTCGGCGAACCCGGTGTTGGCAAGACTGCCATCGTCGAAGGTCTCGCGCGCCGCATTGAGTTCGAGCCGGATTCGGTGCCAGTGCGCCTGCGTGACTGCCAGGTGGTGAACCTGCAGATGAACACGATGGTTGCGGGGACGATGCTGCGCGGGATGTTCGAAGACCGCATCCAGAACGTCATCCGCGAGATCAAGGAGCGGCCGAACCTGATTCTGTTCATCGACGAGGCGCACACGATGGTGGGCGCCGGGTCGGCGCTCGGCGCGCCGTCGGATGCCGCCAATGTGTTCAAGTCGGTTCTCGCGCGCGGCGAAGTGCGTATTATTGGCGCCACCACGCTGAGCGAGTACAAGGAATACATCCAGGAAGACGAAGCGCTCGCCCGCCGCTTCCGTACGGTCAGCGTGTGCGAGCCGACGATCGAGGAGTCGCGGCGCATTCTTTACAACATCCGGCCTCGCCTCGAACGAAATTACTCCGTCCGCCTCATGGACGATGCGATTGAGACGGCTCTGGAGATGTCGCCCAGGTACCAGCGGCACCTGCACATGCCCGACAAAGTGATTGGCTGGCTCGATACTGCCGCTGTGCGCGCGGAGATCGATCGCCGCTGGGAGGTGACCGCCGCGGATGTCGTCGATGTCATCTCCAACGCGGCGCAGATTCCACGGGACATGGTGTTCCGCGACGTGGGCGATCGGTTCAAGGACATCGAGCAGCGCCTGGCGAAGCGCGTCATCGGCCAGAAAAAAGCGGTCGACGCGCTGGCACATCGCCTGGTGATGAACAAGGGACCGCTGAAGGACGGCTTCGATCGTCCGGACGGTGTCCTGCTGTTCCTCGGGCCGACGGGCGTCGGCAAGACGGAGCTCGCGAAGGCCGCCGCCGAATTCCTCTTCGGCGACGAGAAGAAGATGATCCGTATCGACATGTCCGAGTACCAGGACGGCGGCGTGTCGATCGACAAGTTGATCGGGATGCCACGCGGCATCGTTGGAAGTCAGCGCGGCGGCCTCCTTACCAATCAGCTGAAGGACAACCCCTGCACCGTCGTGCTGCTCGACGAAATCGAGAAGGCGAGTCCGAGCCTGCTGAACCTGTTCCTGCAGGCCTTCGATGAAGGATGGATCACCGACGGACGCGGCAAGCGCGTGTATTTGTCCGATGCCATCGTCATCATGACGTCGAATGCCGGCTCGGAGCATTTCCGCAAGCTTCAGAGCCCGCTCGGATTCCGCTCAGCCCAGGATTCGACGTCGATGGGCCAGGTGCAGTCCGACATCAATCGTGAGCTCGAGCGGCGATTCCCGCCCGAGTTCCGCAACCGTATCGATCAGGTCGTCGTGTTCGAGCCGCTGACGAAGGACGAAGTTCGCCATATCGCGGTGAAGTACATCGATCAGGTGACGGCGTCGCTGCGGCGATGGAACAAGATGCTGCACGTCGAGGCCGACGCGCTCGAGAAGATTGTGGCGGACGGCTACAGCATGGCCTACGGTGCGCGGTTCCTGAAGCGCGTGATCGACGATCAGATCAAGCTGCCACTGAGCCAGCACTGGAAGGAAGCCAATACGTTCCGCGCGGTGCTGAGAGACGGCCAGGTCACCGTGGAAGCGGCCGGTCCTCGACTGATTGCGGCGTCGGATCAGGCGATTGCGGTCTGAACTAGTAGGCGGTATGCGGTAGGCAGTCAGAAACGCAGAACTTCAAGCGTCTTAACTGCCTACTGCCTACTGCCTACTGCCTACTGCCTACTGCCTACTATTCCGTACTTCTGCTTCATCATTCCGACGACAGTCTTCACCTCGTCGCTGTACCCCTTGGGCGGATACTTGCCGGCGTAGAGCCGCTGGTACCCGTCCACGAGGTGCGGGTACTCTTGACCAAGCCAACGCATGAAGTGATCGCGCGTGCCCTCCTCGAGGTGCATGACGTCGGAACCAATGAAGCGGGCCCCGTGGTCCGCGATGGTCTTCACGGTGCGTTCGATCAGAGCGGGTTTCGACGAGATACCCGGAACGATCGGGCTCATGAGGACACCTGCTCGAATTCCACTGTCAACGAGCTCTCTGACGGCGCGCAGGCGTTGAATGGGAGGCGCGGTGCCCGGCTCGAGTGCACGCCAGACGTCTTCGTCGACGCACGGCACGCTGATGCAGACGGTGACATCGGTCTTCGCCGAGAGATCGACGAGCACGTCCTTGTCGCGTACGACCATCGGCCCCTTCGTGACGACGCCCGTCGGTGTGCTGAAGGCGCAGAACGCTTCGAGGACACCTCTAGTAAGTTTGTAAAACCCTTCAATCGGCTGGTAACAGTCGGTTGCCGTTCCAAGCGCGACCAGGTCGTTGTCCCAACCCGGTCGCTGCAACTCGCGCCGGAGCACCTGCACCACGTTCGTCTTCACGAAGATCACCGAGGCGAATTCATCGTCGGCGCCGAGCTCGAACTGCGTGTGATAGCGACGGGCGTAGCAGTAGTGACACCCGTGCGTGCATCCGCGATAGGGATTGAGCGTCCAGTTGAACGGCATCCCCTTGCAGGAGTTGAGCGCCGAACGGCAGCGGATCTCCTGGTAGCGGGCGGAGTCGGCGCGACGGATAGCTTCGGTCAGCGCGTCGGCGCCACCGCCCGCCTTGACCAGATCCGCGACCTGCCGGGACGTGGGTTTAGACGTGCCGAGGTCGAAGAGGAGTGGGGCGATTTCCATGGCGATTCAGTGGTCTTTCGCCTGATATTCGCCGTTAGCCTATCAGAGGCTGACGCGAGTTGCACGGCCTACTTCGCGCGCAGTTCCGATCGCCAGTAGTCGAGGAGCGAATCGAGCATCGATTCGAAGGGGATCTGAGGTTGCCAGCCGGTCCGCTCGCGAAGTCGAGTGGTGTCGGCGACGAGTGCCGAGGTCTCAGAGGGACGCAGCCGCTCGGGATCGATTTCGACGCGAACCTCCGCGTGCGCCCGCGCCCTGAGCGCATCGAGCAGCGATTGAATGCTGCGTCCAACCCCTGAGCCGACGTTGTAGATCTCTCCGCTTCTGCCAAACCGCGCGAGAGACACGTACGCGCGCACCACGTCGCGGACATCCGTGAAGTCGCGACGAGCGTCGAGGTTCCCGACGCGAATCACTGGTTCGACATCGCCCTTCTCGATGAGCGCGATCTGTCGCGCCATGCTCGGTGCGACGAACGCAGGTGGCTGACGCGGCCCGGTGTGATTGAACGGCCTGACCAGCACCACATCCAACCCGTCATCGGCACACGCCCGCATCGCCAGTTGTTCCTGCGCCAGCTTGCTGAGCGCGTACGGATTGCCAGGCGCAAGCGCACCTTCTTCGGTGATCGGCGTGTCCGAGGGGGCATATACGGCCGCGGATCCCGTGACGAGCACGCGGCAGCTCAGACCGGCCCGGCGAATCGCGCCGAAGAGATGTGAAGAGGCCAGAACATTTCCCGCGAGCGGCCTGGTGGTGTCGCGCCATGACTCGGCGACTTGCGGCGCGCCCGCGAGATGAAAGACCGTCGCCGGCCGAAGACTGGCGATCGCGTGCTGCACCTGCTCGCGATCGAGGAGGTCAACAGCCTGTGATTCGATCAGGCGCGCAATCTCCGGTCGTGGTGTGGATCGTCCCCAGCCGACGAGCCGCTGCGAGCCCGCGAGCGACTCGACGAGGTGCCCGCCCGCGAAACCGGTCGCACCGGTGATCAGAACAGGGCCGCGGAGCTCCACTTACCGCTTTTCGTATTGAGCCTGGTAGTACGCCTTGAACGCCGGATCGCGTTCCTTGATCGGGCGCCACCACCATTCGTTCTGCTGATACCACTTCACCGCATCGGCGAGGCCGGACTGGTACGGCACCTGCGGTGTCCATCCGACCCCGCGAAGCTTGGTGGTGTCGAGGCAATAACGGCGATCGTGACCAGGGCGATCGGCGACCGGCTTGATCAGGGACCTGGGCTTTCCGAGCGCATCGAGGATTCGGTGCGTGAGGTCGATGTTCATGACGTCGTTGCCGCCGCCGATGTTGTAGACCTCACCGTCGGTCGCGCGATCGATGAGCATGTCGACGGCCCGGCAGTGATCGAGCACATGCAGCCAATCACGCACGTTCTTGCCATCACCGTAGAGCGGCACCGGGATGTCGTCGATCGCGTTGGTCACGAAAAGCGGGATGACCTTCTCGGGGAACTGATACGGGCCGTAGTTGTTCGACGCGCGCGTGATGATGACGGGCAGTTGATACGTGGCCCAGTAGCTGTAGGCGAGGCGATCGGCTCCCGTCTTGCTCGCTGCATAGGGATTCCGCGGCTTGAGCTCGTCGGTCTCGACGCTCGCCCCAGTCGGCACGCTGCCGTAGACCTCGTCGGTGGAGATCTGTACGAACCGCCTGAGGTTCTTCGCGCGGCGCGCGGCCTCGAGCAGCACGAACGTTCCTTCGACGTCAGTCCGGATGAAATCTCCGGCCCCCATGATCGAGCGATCGACGTGCGTTTCCGCCGCGAAGTGCACGACGATCTCGGAACGCTCGACGAGCGGAGCGCTGAGCGCGGCGTCCGCGATGTCGCCGTGCACGAACGCGTGACGCGGGTTGTCCATCACGTCATGCAGGTTCTCTCGTCGTCCCGCGTACGTGAGCTTGTCGAGTGTCGTCACGCGCCAATCGGGATGGGCCCCGAGCGCGTGCCGGACGAAGTTGCTTCCGATGAATCCAGCGCCGCCGGTCACGAGGACATCAACCATCTTTGCGCGCCCAGTCGTAGTCCAGCGTGTTGTGTGGGGCGAGGCGGAATTCGTCAGGATCGACGTAGTGGTACGGCTCGTTCGGCACGTTGAGCACCATCGAGAGATCCGTGCTGATGCACTTCCACCCGTGGTAGACGAGGTTCGGGACCTGCACCAGCGTCAGGTTCTGCGTCCCGAGAAAGAACTCGTTGACGGCGCCCTTCGTGGGCGAGCCGTCCCGCGTGTCGACCAGGACCAGCTTCACCATGCCCGCGATGCACGCGAAGTTGTCGACCTGCACCTTGTGGTAATGCCACGCCTTCACCACGCCTGGATAGGTCGCCGAGACGTACACCTGGCCGAACTTAGTGAACAGCTCGGACTCGTCGGCTCTGAGGACTTCCATCAACCAGCCGCGCTCGTCCGGGATGAGACGGAGCGGCTTGGTTTTCACTCCCGCAATGCGCGGGTGTTTCACCGCCGCGCTCGTGTACGAAACAGGTGTTGTCATGCGTTCCTGGAAATGCTTACCGGCCACCGAACGCGCCGAAGAAGTTCGAGAACGTCCCCAGGCCGGCGAGGACGAACCCGAAATTGAAACGCGTGTCCGACGCGATGGGAATGCCCGTCGCCTCGGGGTAGTTGAATTTCTGAAATTCGAGCTGGAGCCCGCAGCACTGCGCCAGATACGAGCCGACAATCGACTGGCTCACGACGTAGGACCGCGCGATATCCCAACTGAGAGAATACGTCGCGTTCGCCCGTCCGTCCAACCAGCGCAGGGTGCTTGACGCCGACATGAAATTACTGTCGTTCAAGTCCCGCCAGCTGTAGTTGGCCGCAAACGATGCCCTTCGCGAATTGACGCCGCCCCCGGCCGACAGCAGCTGCAGACCCAGACCGTAGGTGTCGTACTCTGCGCGAAGGTTGCCGTCGAGCGTTCCCGTCGGCGACACGCGCGTCGTGAGCGCCACCGGCGATCGATCGCGCTGGAAAGGATATCCGAAAGTACTCTGATACGCGCTGTCGTAGCGCACCGAGTCCGGATTGGTATAGGTCGTTTGCTGGATGCCGACCGTGAGAAACTCCCGCGTCTGCCCGCGCGTGTCTCCGACGGCCTTTCCCTTGGCGAAAAAGCGATTGGTCAGCCCGTACGTCAATTGCGCCGCGCTCCCGACCACGAACTCTGACACGTCGCTCACGACCGGCGTCTTCGCGAAGTCCGCGATCCGGCTGGTCATGTCGACACTGAACGCCGGCTCGATGACGTGCTTCAGGCGCTCGGCGAACACGCTCGTCGGTCGGTCCCAGATCCGCGTGAACACCGGCCCGACGATGTCCGTGTGCATCGCCATGTACTGGCGAAAATACGGATCGCTGACCGTGCCGCCGGTGGGACCCGCGCTGCGCGAGTAATAGGTCGCGCGGTAGTTGGCGCTCGTGTTGACGGTGAGAAACGTCAGGCGCGAGAGGGGGGCTCGCAGCGTTGGCGTCAGGTCGAAGCGGCCGTGGCTGTCATCCGCGGTCACCTCGCCGTCTGTGAGCGAGCGGCTCGGCAGGTAGGCGTACTCGGTGTTGACCGAGGCGTAGACAGGCGAGCCAAAGATCCGTTGTGGAGCGATGGCGGCAGTCACTCTCGGTGTGCTGCCGTAGACGGTGGAGCTGTTGCCGGTCGAACCACTCAGGTACTCGCTTCGCTGGTAGAGAAGGCTCGTGGTCGTTGGACCGAACGCTGCGGTTAGGCCGCCCTCGATAACGCGGTTGTTTCGCGTGGCCTTGTAGACATCCTGGTAATAGATCTGCTGCGCGGTGACATCCGAGAAGTATTCGACCCGCGCGCGCGCACGGATGGTGCGCGAAATCAGGTGATTCATGTTGCCGGAAAGTTCGAAGCTCTTGCTCGCTGGCAGCGTGGATGTCTGACCGTTGTCGGTGTACTCGTGTTCGTTCTGGTCGATCCGGTACAACCGTACGTTGCCAAACGATTGCGCGGCCGCCACGTAGCGGTACTCCGTGCCGAAACCCTGCCCGGCGCGGGTGAACCAGTCGTGGAAGAACGTGGCGTCCTGGCTTCGTCCGATCGCCCAGAAGAAGGCGTTGCTGATCGCCTGACCACGCAGCGTTGACGTTCCGTAGGTCGGCAGCAGGAATCCGGTCGCCCGGTCATCGTCCTGGATCGGGTAGTACACCCACGGCATGTAGATCACCGGCACGCCCTTCACGCGCAGGACGGTGTTCTTCGCGACCGCGTAGTCGTTGAGATTCAGGACAACAGAGCCGGTGAAGAGTTCCCAGCGCGGCGTGGGCTGCACGCACGTGGTGAAGCCACCGTGCGAGACGCGATACTTCTGATCGCCAAGCCGCTCGATCGTTTCGCCCCAGAAGTACACGTCGGCCTGCTGGCTTCCGAATTGTCGCGGATCGGCGGCCGACCCAAGAGGCATCGTGCCGCTGGCCGTGTAGAACGTGCCGGTCTTCTTCTTCAGGTCGAACTCCGCCTTCTCGGCGGCGAGACGGCCCTCAGTATTCGCGAACACGACGTTGCCGGTGGCGACCAGCAGATCCTTGTCCGCGAAGAGCTCGATCTGATCGGCGAAGAACTTCCCCTGACCACCAGGCAGCGGCAGCTCGACGTCACCGTTGAGGATGCAGTGATTCCCCGAGCACTCGAACTTCCACGATGTCTGTTGTTCGAGCAGGGTCGAGAGTTGTGTCACGTCCTGCGGCGCGCTGGCGTTCTGGGCGTTAGCCACTCCCTGCGCAAGCAGGCACACGACGCAGGAGGACAGAAGCGCGCGAAGCATGGCGCCAAGGGAATTACCGGAGGATAGCACGCAGCAGATCAGCGGCTCGCCCGCTGCTTGAGCTCGTCACGCACGGCACCTGCCAGGAAGATCGAGCCCGCCACGCAAACGGTATCCGCCGATTCGAAGGCCTTCTCGATCGCAATGAGTGGATCTGGTTCCGATCGCACATCGACGGCGCCCGCGGCACGCAGATGACGGGCCAGATCGGCGGCAGGAATCGCTCGCGGCGTCGGCGCCGCGGTGGCGATCACAGACGAGACCACCGGCAGGAGGGTGTGCGCGATGTCGTTGACGTTCTTGTCCCGCATCACGCCAATCACGAGGGGAGGGCGCTCGGGGTGCCAGCGTGTCAGGTACGCGGCGAGTGCGCGCGCACCCTCCGGGTTGTGCGCGGCGTCGAGCAGCACACGGCGTCCACCGTCCAGCGTCAGCAGCTCGAGTCGGGCCGGCCACGCCGCGACCGCGAGGCCATGCTCGATCGCATCTCGCGAGATCGCGATGCCGCGTGCAGCCGCGACCTCGAGCAACCGCACCGCTACGATCGCGTTGCCGACCTGATGTTCGCCGCGCAGGCCGAGCGTGACCGGTCCGTACGAGCCTGACGGCGTCGTCAACGTGACCCGGGCACGGCCGTCGACCGTCTCGGCCTGCGACCGGCTGTCGCGTGCGGCCTCGACGAGCGCTGCGCCGCGCTCACCTGCGCATTGGCGGATCACGTCAGCAGCCTCGGGTCGCAGATTCCCCATGACCACCGTCATCCCGGGCTTGATGATCCCTGCCTTCTCGAACGCGATCGCGCCTAGGGTGTCGCCGAGGTGCTGCTGGTGATCGAAATCGATCGTCGTGATCGCTCCGGCCACAGGGGCGATGATGTTGGTGGCATCGAAGCGGCCGCCGAGTCCGACCTCGATCACGCCGATCGCCACACCTGAGCGGCGAAAGAGCTCGAAGGCCGCGGCCGTCGTCGCTTCGAAGAACGTCGGGTGTACGGGTAGCGCGCCGGACGCACGCAGCCGATCGGCGCATGCGAGCACATCCTCCACCGTCGATTCGAGCAGCGCCGTGTCGACCGGATGATCGTCGATGACGAATCGCTCGGTCAGATCGCTCAGGTGAGGCGACGTATATCGGCCGGATCGGATCCCGGCGGCGCGCAACGCCGCATGCGTCATCGCCGTTACCGATCCCTTGCCGTTCGTGCCGGCCACGTGCAGCGACCGAAACGCACGCTCGGGATGGCCGAGCGCCTCACACAGTCGCGAGATGTTCTCGAGGCCCAGCTTGATGCCGAAGTTCTCGAGCGCGAAAAGACGGTCGAAGGTGGTGTTCAAGAGGTCAAGGTCGCCTGTGACCTTTGCCCTGTGACTGGTGAGTTAGGTCGATTCACGACCGACGCCGGCGAGCGCCGGTGCCGGCTCGGGCGATGGCGCGGGAGTCGCCCGCATGAACCGAAGTGCGCGAGCGATCGACGCCTTCAGGTCGCGCCGATCGACGACGAGATCGAGCATCCCGTGTTCGAGGAGGAACTCGCTTCGCTGGAAACCCTCGGGGAGTGTTTGCCTGATTGTCTGTTCGATCACGCGCGGACCCGCGAAGCCGATCAGCGCCTTGGGCTCGGCGATGTTCAGATCGCCCAGCATCGCGAAGCTCGCGGTGACGCCGCCGGTCGTCGGATCGGTCAGGACAGAGATGAACGGCAGCCGCGCGCGATCCAGTCGCGCCAGGGCGGCCGACACCTTCGCCATCTGCATCAACGACAGCGCGCCTTCCATCATGCGCGCGCCGCCGGAGGACGAGACGATAATCGCGGGCTGCCGCCGCTCCAGCGCCAACTCGAGCGCGCGTGTGATCTTCTCGCCGGCGACGACACCCAGGCTGCCCCCGATGAACGAGTACTCCATCGCGGCGACGACGACGTCGAGTCCTTCGAGACGTCCGGTCGCCACGATCACCGAGTCTTTGAGGCCCGTGGCCTCACGCGTCTTGCGCAGCCGATCGCGGTAGGGCTTCGTGTCTACGAACTGCAACGGATCCGTCGATGTCAGGTTCGGATAGTGCTCTTCGTATCGACCATCATCGAAGAGCGAGGCGAGCCGTTCGGCGGCGCCGATCCGGAAGTGATGGGCGCACTTCGGGCAGACGTTCAGGCTGGCTTCGAGGTCCTTGTTGTAGATCAGCTGGGTGCAGCCCGGACACTTGACCCAGAGCCCTTCCGGGACACGGCTCGGTTTTTCAGCCGTTTGCGAGGCGATCGACTTCCGGGTCTTCTTGAACCACGCCATGTCAGGAGCTATTAACGCAATTCAAAATGCAAAAGTCAAAATGCAAACCCCAGAACCCCTTTGCATTCTGCATTTTGCATTTTGCATTTTGGATTACACCCGCGGCTACTTACGCGGCACGTAGTACTGCGTCCCCCTCCCCATTGCGTTGATCTGGCGGATCAGATCGTCAAGCGCCTCGTCGCTTCCGGCGAGATCGAGTTGTGAGGTTTCGACCACGAGCAGCGGTGTCGACGAATAGTGAAAGAAGAAGTGCTGGTACGCTTCGTTGAGCTCGCGCAGGTACTCGTGACTCGGTTCGAGCGACTCGCCATCCGTCTTCGAGGCACGATCCCGCAGCCTTCGGGTGAGGATGTCGGTGGGGGCCTGGAGGTAGATGACGAGATCCGGCGCTGACACGTCCTTCATGAGCAGGTCGTACAGCCGCTGATAGATGAACAGTTCGTTATCGTCGAGGTTCAGGTACGCGAAGATCTTGTCCTTGTCGAACAGGTAGTCACTCACTGTCGACTGTGTGAACAGATCGCCCTGTTGAATCGACAGCTGCTGCCGGTGCCGGTTCAGCAGATAGAACAGCTGGGCCTGCAGAGCTGAACCCGGTCGTCCGGCATAGAAGTCCGCGAGAAACGGATTCTCGGTCTCCTCGAGGATGGTGACGGCATCGAGCCTTGTGGCCAGGCGCTCGGCGAGGGATGTCTTGCCGACGCCGATCGGTCCTTCAATGGCGATGTACTGAAACGGCATGTGTGGTGGGCGCCGGCTCGACCGACAGGCCGCATGCTATCTTACTGTTTCGCTCGCTTGTGTTTGGGAGCCCGGGCCCACGTCTTGGCTGACAAGGACGGCTGGTCCATGAAGCATGAGCGTTGCAAACGTCACCAACACAAGCGAGTTCATGGAGCAAACGGCCGGAGCTATGCTCAAGCCCTGGGCATTCGTCATCGCCCTATTCAGCGTGTCATGCGCCTCTGCGCCGCCAGTGGCAGCGCCATTGCCCAGTGCTGCGCCCGCGCCCGCGCCTGCCGTCACGCCCGTCGCCTGGGAAGAGAAGCTCGGATGGATCCTCCGATTGGAGGATCAGCGCCTGCTTCGAGAAACGAATCCACCCGCTCCCGTCATCCTTCGACCTGCGACGAGAACTGAGCCGGCGCTCGTCGCGTCGCCCCAGCCATCTGATCTCATTCGCCTGTTGAACGATTCCGAAGCGCGCGTCCGCCGCCGTGCCGCGCTGGCCGTGGGACGCGTGGGACTGGCCGCGGGCGTCGAGCCGCTCACGCGATTGCTGGCGGACGAAGAGTTCGAAGTCCGTCAGATGACCGCGTTCGCGCTCGGCCTCCTCGCCGATTCCTCCGCGCGTCCGGCACTGGTGAAAGCGCTCGACGATGCGGAGCCGCTCGTCCAGGGCCGTGCCGCAGAGGCCCTCGGTTCGATTGGCGATCGTGCTGATGCGGATGCGATCGGCGCGATGGTGCGGCGTCATATCTCCGCCGGCGCCATCGCGAAGATCGAGCCCGACGACCTTTCCTACCCACTCGACCCGCCTGTCGAGGCCACGCGTCTCGGCTTGTATGCGCTGACGAAGTTGCGTGCCTACGATGCGCTGGCGGCCGCCGTGCTCGACCAGCAAGGGCAGCCTGTGTCGCGCTGGTGGCCGGTGGCGTACGCGCTGCAGCGCGTCGGCGACGCCCGTGCGGCACCGACACTGCTCACACTCCTCGGGACTCCCGGACGTTACACCGCGTCCTTTGCAGCGCGGGGCCTTGCGTCAACGAAAGCCACACAGGCCTCAGGTCCGCTCCGGGAGATCGTGACCGACCGGCGTCGGGATCCGGCCGTGGTGATTCAGGCCATTCGCGCGCTCGCGGCGCTCGCAGACCAGGCGTCTGTGCCAGTACCTCACGAAGATGGTGACCGATCGCGCCGTCACCGGGCCGCTCAGGCAGGAAGCCATGACGGCGCTCGCCACGGTGATCGATCCGCGTGGGATTGACCTCCTGCTCGATCTCGTGTCGGACCCGGTTCCCTTCGTGCGCGGCAGCGCGTTCACGGCGCTCGCGCGGGTCGAACCATCCACCCTCCTGTCTGTGCTGGCAGGCCTGGACGCGGATGCCGATTGGAATGTGCGTGTCGCAATGGCCACGGCGCTTGGCAGCCTGCCCGCTGAGCAGGGCGTTCCGCGTCTGACCATCATGCTTCAGGACAGGGACAACCGCGTGATTCCCGCGGTCCTGAATGCGCTGGTCGCGTCGAGGGCGGCTGGCACGGAGAAGGTGCTCCTCGAGCGCCTGAAGTCGGATGACTTCGTGGTGCGCGCGGCCGCCGCCAATGGGTTGGCCGAGATCAAAGCCACTGGTGCCGCGCAGGCGCTCACAGAGGCCTATCGCGCGTCCGCAGGCGGCGATGTGACCTACGTGGCACGAGGTGCCGTTCTCAGCGCACTTGCGACGCTGGATGCGGCTGCGGCCCGCCCCGTCCTCCAGGAGGCGCTGAACGATCGTGACTGGGCCATTCGTGTTCGCGCTCGTCAGCTGCTCGGCGAACAAGGCGTGACCGGCGTGGACGAGACGATGCGGCCTGCGGTCGCCGGCCGGCCGGTCGATAGTCCTGACTGGCTCTCGATCGTCGCGCCGAAATTTTCTCCACGTGCATTTATCGATACCGACAGGGGAACGGTGGAGCTCGAGCTGATCGTGCTCGATGCACCGCTGACGGTGAGCAATTTCATGGTGCTTGCACGCAAAGGCTTCTTCAACGGCATCCAGATCCATCGTGTGGTGCCCGACTTCGTCGTGCAGGATGGCGATCCGCGTGGTGACGGTGAGGGCGGCCCGGGCTTCACGATTCGAGACGAGATCAACCAGCACCCCTACCTCCGCGGCACGGTCGGCATGGCGCTCGACTGGCAGGATACCGGCGGGAGTCAGTTCTTCATCACGCACTCACCGCAGCCGCATCTGGACGGCCGCTACACGGTCTTCGGACAGGTGGTAAATGGAATGGATGTCGTGGATCGTCTGGTGCCGGGGGATACGGTGCGGCGAGTGCGAGTGCGGGACGGAGTGAATCCAGACTAAACGCCAACTCCCAACCCCCAGCGTTCTGGAAGTTGGGAGTCGGGGGTTCGCGGGCAGGCTATCGCTTCTTCGCGGCCTTTTTCTTCGCGCCCTTTGCTTTCTTCGCCATGTGAATCCCCCCCTTCGCCTGGATTGGATTTGCGATTTCGCCGCAACACCCGAGGCACTCTGCCGCCTGGCACGTCGGCTCGGGTGCTGGCCATCTCGCCTTGCGGGCTCACGCTGACGCGTGCGTCAGGAGAGCAACAACTTGCGGCAAAAAAATGGGGTGCTCCATCGAGCACCCCTTGAAGCTGCGGAAGAACTACCGCTTCTTCGCGGCCTTCTTCTTCGCGCCCTTGGCAGCCTTCTTCGCCATTGTTTTCTCCTCAGGATTAGCGACCCAGCCTCAGACGAACCACTCGGCCGTCACAACTGGTGGGCTGAGCCATCCACCCTCATACCAGATGTAGATTATGGGTGAGATTTTTACTGTGTCAAGCACAAAATCGCTCTCGTTGTCAAAAGATCGCGACATCGCGATACCCGATGCCACGTTCAATCGCACCCACACAGTCAAGTGTCGGTTGATGCGCGCGATGGCTACACAGCCGATGCGCGCGACGAAATGCAAAATGCAAAAGTCAAAATGCAAGACAGCGTTTGCATCCTGCATTTTGCATTTTGAATTGCGCGCTACGTTCGCGACGTGCGCAGTCGCTGCTTCTGTTCGTGCCGTTCGATCGCGAGCGTGATGAGTCGACTGAGAAGCTCTGAATACGAGACGCCGGTCGCTTCCCACATCTTCGGATACATCGAAATCGCGGTGAAGCCGGGGATGGTGTTGACCTCGTTCAAATAGAGCACACCGTCGCGGCCGTCGAGGAAGAAGTCGACACGGGCCATGCCGGAGAGGTCGAGTGCCTTGAAGGCGTCGATGCTCAGGCGACGCACGCGATCGGTCGTTTCCTGAGGCAAATCCGCAGGAATTCGTGGTGTAGCACCAGTCGGATCGAGATACTTCGCTTCGTACGAATAGAAGCCGTCGGGGTGCGTGACGACGATCTCGCCAGGCAGCGACGCCTCTGGTTCGTCGTTGCCGAGTACGGCGCATTCGATCTCCCGCGCATTCGGCACGCCTGACTCGACAACGATCTTCCGGTCGTAATCGAGTGCCTCCCTGATCGCGGTCGCGAGCTCGCTGTCGGAGGCGGCTCGTGAGATGCCGACGCTCGATCCGAGGTTGGCCGGCTTCACGAACACCGGATAGCGCAGGCTGCTCGCCACACGATCGGTGACGTCCCTCGGTGCCTTCTCCCACTCGCGCGCGGTGATGGTGACGTAGGGAACGATGGGAAGGCCGTGCGCGGCGAAGACGGTCTTCGACACGGCCTTGTCCATGCCCAGTGCAGAGCCGAGCACTCCCGCGCCCACGTAGGGGACGTTCGCGAGCTCGAGGAGCCCCTGCACAGTGCCGTCCTCCCCGTATGGCCCGTGAAGGACGGGGAAGATCACGTCGATGCCTCCGCCGATTGCGGCGGTTGGCTCGGTGACCTGCAGCGCGCCAACCGTTCCGCTGTCCTGCACATCACCCGCGGAGATCGCGGTCGGCTCCTTTGCGCCGAGCACCCAGCGACCGTCCTTGTCGATACGGATCGGCACCGGTTGAAAGCGGTTGCGATCGAGATGTTTGAAGATGGATGCGGCCGAGACGACGGAGACTTCGTGCTCTCCCGATCGGCCGCCATAGATCACGCCGACGCGTAGTTTCATGCTTGCGAATCATAATAAATGGGGTCGGGAGTCATTTGTTGAGGACACTCTCGGTATCGTTCACTAGCCATAGGACTGTCCTGATTAAATGACTCCCGACCCCTTTACGTTTTCGTTGCTGCGCACCGACGGAGGCGCCCGCCTCGGCGAGTTCAGCACGCCGCACGGTGTCGTTCACACGCCCGCCTTCATGCCCGTGGGCACGCAGGGCGCAGTGAAGGGAACGCTGTTCAAGGACCTCGAGGACGCCGGCGCCGAGGTCATCCTAGGCAACACCTATCACCTGCACCTGCGACCGGGTGACGAGCTCATCGCGCGCCGAGGCGGACTCCATCGCTTCATCGGCTGGGACCGCCCGATCTTGACCGACAGCGGCGGCTATCAGGTCTTCAGCCTCGCCGAACGTCGCAAGATCACGGAGGACGGAGCCGAATTCCAGTCGCACATCGACGGCTCGAAGCACAACCTCACGCCTGAGAGCGCCGTCGACATCCAGACGCGACTCGGGTCGGACATCGCGATGGTCCTCGACGAGTGTCTGGCCTATCCGGCCACCCGGGAAGAGGCAGCCGTGTCGATGCAGCGGTCGGTTCGCTGGGCCGCGCGCTGCCGCAGCCGCCTCCAGCTCCTTCGCTGCGCGCGCGTCCCGGACGTGGTGGTCAGCAACTCTGGCCAGGCACAGTTCGGCATCGTCCAGGGTGGGGTGTTTCCGGATCTCCGGTGCGAGAGCGCCGACGCGACGAAGGCGATCGGGTTTGAGGGCTACGCCATCGGCGGACTGAGTGTTGGGGAGCCGATCGACCTGATGTACGAGATCGTCGGCGAGACCACGCGACGTCTTCCGGACGCACAGCCCCGATATCTCATGGGGGCCGGGACGCCGGAGGACCTCGTCGAAAGTGTGGCGCGAGGGGTCGACATGTTCGATTGCGTGCTTCCGACTCGGAACGCACGGAACGGACAGTTGTTCACCAGCCAGGGGCGTTTGAACATACGGAACGCGCGCTACGCCGAGGACGACAACCCGCCCGATCCAGAGTGCCGGTGCTACACCTGCCGGCGTCATTCGCGTGCGTACCTGCGGCATCTCCACTTGTCAGGTGAAATGACCGCAGCTGCTCTTAACACGTTGCATAATTTGACCTTTTACCTTGACACCATGAAGGGGATCAGAGAGGCTATTGCGTTTGGGACCTTCGAAACATTCAGGCAGGAATTTCTTCGATCGGTGTCCCGCCCGGCTCACGACTCATGACATTTGTTGATCCCTTTTTGATCGCGCTGGGAACCCCTCCGCAGGGTGGCAACCCCAGTCCGTGGCTGCAGCTCATTCCGTTCGTTCTGATTCTGGGGATCTTCTACTTCGTCATGATCCTGCCGATGCGGAAGCGTCAGCAGAAGGTGCAAAATTTTCAGGGCGCGCTGAAGGTGGGCGACAAGGTCATCACCTCGGGCGGGATCTTCGGATCGATCACGCGGGTGAGCGAACAATCGGTCCAGCTCCAGGTCGCCAACAACGTACGTATCGAAGTCTCTCGTCCAGCCATCGTCGGATTCCAGGGCCAGGAACCAGTCGTCCCTGAGGGCAACCAGCAATGATGAAGAACCTGCAATGGCGGATCGGCCTGATCGTGGCGGTGATCGGTCTCTCCGTGTGGGCGTTCGTTCCGCCCGAACAAAAGGTCAAGCTCGGTCTCGACTTGAAAGGCGGCGTGCACCTCGTTCTGCGCGTAAAAACAGACGATGCGCTGAAGGTCGAGACGGACACGACCGTGGATCGACTGCGCGACTCGCTGACGCGTGCAGGCGTGGCGTTCACCAAGCTCGAAGCCTCCAGTGCGACCGAGTTTCGAGTTGATGGCCTCACCGACGACGCCGGATTCCGCGCGCAGGCGGGCGATGCCGAGAGCGTGTACGACCGATCGTCCGAGGCGGGGGGCTATTCGTATCGGATGAAGCCGAACGTCGCCAACCAGCTCCGGGATGAGACCGTCACGCAGGCGCTCGAGACGATTGAGCGCCGCGTCAACGAACTCGGTGTGGCCGAGCCCATCGTCGCGCGCTACGGCGCACGCGATCAGATCCTCGTCCAGCTTCCCGGGGTCAGCGACGTTCGCCGCGCCAAAGACATTATCCGCTCGACTGCCCGTCTCGAGTTGCGGCTCGTCGATCAGGGGCCCTTCCCGAGCAAAGAGGTGGCGTTGCAGGCGTTCAACAACACGCTGCCTGCGGATTCCGAGCTGATGCCCGGAAAGCAGGAAGGGTCGGGCGCCGGCGGGACAGCTGGTTCCGCGTATTACGTCGTCAAGAAGGTGTCGGCTGTCGCGGGAAACGATCTCCGCAACGCGCAGCAGTCGCTCGACGAGTTCAATCGCCCGGCCGTTCACTTCACGTTGAAGCAGGACGCTGCGGTGCGCTTTGGCAGCTTCACCGAATCGAACATCGGCCGCCCGATGGCGATCATCCTCGATGGCCGAGTGATGTCGGTAGCGACGATTCAGGGGCGCATCACCGACAGCGGTCAGATCACGGGCATCACGCGTGAAGAAATGCTCGACCAGGTCATCACGCTGAAGTCGGGGGCCTTACCGGCGTCAATGGATTACCTCGAAGAGCGCACGGTCGGACCATCGCTCGGCCAGGACTCGATTCGTGCGGGTGTCACGGCGTCGCTGGCTGGTTTGGCGCTCGTCGTTGTGTTCATGATCTTCTACTACAAGCTGACCGGGCTCAATGCGATCGTCTCGATCGTGGTGAATCTGCTGATCCTGCTCGGGCTCATGGCAGCGATTCCCGTCACCATGACGCTTCCCGGTGTAGCTGGGTTCATCCTGACAATCGGTATGGGCGTCGATTCGAACGTGCTGATCTTCGAGCGGATCAAAGAAGAACTGGCCACCGCGCGTGGGGCCCGGTCGGCCGTGAACGCCGGTTTTGACCGCGTCTGGTGGACCATTGTCGACACACACGTCTCGTCGCTCATCGCCGCGCTGCTGCTGTTGCAGTTCGGCACCGGCCCGATTCGCGGGTTCGCCGTGACGCTCATCATCGGGCTCCTGTCCAACGTGTTCACCGCGGTCTTCGTGTCGCGCACGATGTTCGAAGCGGTGCTGGCGCGCCGGCAACAGGCGCAGACATTGAGTATTTGAGATGGAAATCTTCCACAACGCCAATTACGACTTCATCCGGTGGCGGTGGCACGCCCTCACGCTCTCGCTCGTCGTGATCCTCGCGGGGGCCGGGCTCATGGTGACGCGCGGCTTGCCGCTCGGCATCGACTTCTCGGGCGGAACCTCGCTCGTCGTGCGCTTCAGCCAGGAGGTGACGCTCGACAAGGTACGCGACGCAATCTCCGGGCTGGGCGGCGAAGCAGTGGTCCAGCAGTTCGGCGATCCGTCCGAGCACCGTGTGCTGATCCGTCTCCCGCAGCAGGAGGGCGTCGAAGAGGGCACTGCGCTGGAGCAGGGTTCCCAGCGCGCCGAGGCGTCGCTGAAAAGCGCCGGCCTGCCGTCGTTCGAGGTGGACAATCGTGAGATCGTCGGCCCTGTGATCGGCGCCGACCTGCAGCGCCGCGGGATCTACGCGGTGCTCACCTCGCTCGCGGCGATCACGATCTACATCGGCTTCCGCTTCCGGTTCTCGTTCGCCGTTGGTGCGATCGTGGCCACGCTGCACGACGTGCTCGTGACGCTGGCGTTCCTGATGTTCTTCAAGTACGACATCTCGCTGAACGTCGTCGCAGCCATCCTGACGATCACCGGCTACTCGGTGAATGACACGATCGTGATCTTCGATCGCGTCCGGGAGAACTTGCGCACGCGCCGACGAGATCCGCTGAGCCAGGTGGTCAATCAGAGCGTCAACCAGACCCTCGGACGAACCGTCATCACGGCCGGCACGACCTTCCTGTCGGTGCTGGCGTTGTATCTGTTCGGCGGTGAAGCGCTCGAGGGTTTTGCGTTCACGATGCTCATAGGTGTCATCAGCGGCACGTACTCGACGGTGTTCATCGCGTCGGCGATCGCGATAATCCTCAGCCAGCGGAAGGGCGGCGGTACTGGAAAGACGCAGGCCGCAACTGCGCCCTCTGGCGAAGCAACGACAGAACGTCCCGGGCGCAAACAGCGCCGCGCTCGCGCATCGTAATCGTAGGCAGTAGGCAGTAGGCGGTAAGCAGTGAATTCGAGCTGCCTCGCCGCATACTGCCTACCGCATACTGCCTACTTCACGTGACTTACATTCAAGCCGCAATTCTCGGCATCGTTCAGGGACTGACCGAGTTCCTGCCGATCTCGTCCACGGCACACCTGCTCATCGGTGGACAACTGCTTGGCCACGACGATCCCGGCGGAGTGTTCACTGTCCTGATTCAGCTGGGGGCCATCCTGGCGGTGATGTGGCTCTATCGCGAGCGCATCATCTCTGTGGTGATGGGGCTTCTTTCACGGCCCGAGGCGCGTCGCTTCGCGATCATGCTGTTCGTCGCGTTCGTGCCTGCGGTCCTCGCCGGCCTGCTGCTCGGCGACTTCGTGTCGTCAGTGTTGTACGAGAGCCCGGTCGTCTTTGCCTGGGCATTCATCCTCGGCGGCATCGTCATGCTGATCGTCGAGCGAGTCGTTCGCGCGCCGATGATTCTTGCGGCCGATCAAACTCCAATCTCCCGTGCGTTCGGGATCGGTCTCTTTCAGACTCTCGCCCTCATCCCCGGTGTGTCGCGCTCCGGCGCGACTATTGTCGGCGGATTGCTGATGCGCCTGGATCGCGCCGCCGCCGCAGAATTCTCGTTTTTTCTGGCGATGCCGACCATGGTCGCCGCGTTCGTGTACAAACTGTGGGAAGTGCGTGATCATTTGGCCCCCGAACGCGCCGGGGAAATTGCAGTGGGTTTTGTGCTGGCCTTCCTGGCGGCCTTGATCGTGGTCAAACCGTTTCTTCGCTTCGTCGCCCGTTCAGGGTTTGCCCCGTTCGCCTGGTATCGGATCGTCGTGGGCGTGCTGATTCTGGCCGCAGTCAGGAGCGGTTGGCTGTGATGGCCTGGTTGCGGCGCACGTTTCTGGCGGGCTTCTTCGTCACCGTGCCGCTCGTGATCAGCGTTGCCGCATTGGTGTGGATCTTCGGTATCATTGATGGTTTCACGGCCCCAGTGGCAGCGCGGGTTCTGGGTCGCAGAGTGCCGGGACTGGGCGTCCTCATCACGCTGCTGGTTATCTTGTCGGTGGGAGCCGTGGCCACCAACGTCATCGGTCGGCGTTTGCTCTCGCGGGCAGAAAGCTGGCTGACGATGATCCCGGTGTTCAGGACGATCTACGCGCCCGTGAAACAGCTCGTTGCGGCGTTCTCGCCAGACAACGAGTATGGATTCAAGCGCGTCGTGATGGTCCAGGATCCGGACCGCGGCTGGGTCATGGGGTTTCTGACGAAGGAGTTCACGGTCGTTGGGGCCGCGTCTCCCGAGATGATGATTGCTGTGTACGTACCGACGAACCACCTCTATCTGGGCGACGTGCGGATGTATCCACGCGAACGAGCTCTGTTCCCCGACCTCACCGTCGAGGAAGGGATTCGAATTTTTCTGACCGGCGGAATGTCGATGCCCGGTCGGATCGAAAGCAAGTCCTGAACGCGGCTCGCGGCCGCGCAATGTGAGAGGAGTAGAAACCGTGATGAAGGGATTCGGCCGAATAGCGGCGTTGCTGGCCATGGGGCTGGTGCTGCTGTTGATGCTGGCGGCTCCGGCCGCCGTGATGGCGCAGCAACCTGAGGGACAGCCTGGAGGGGAAGCGAGGAGAGGCGGCGAAGCCAACCTCGTGTTGCCCGATCTGGGCACCGTCGACGTGGGCGGCTACGACGGTCGAATGCTGCTCTTCATCGGGCTCGGGATTTCAGCGCTGGGCATTCTGTTCGGGCTGGTGATCCTCAACCAGTTGAAGAACCTGCCCGTGCACCGGTCGATGCGCGAGATATCGGAGCTGATTTACGAAACCTGCAAGACCTATCTGGTCACGCAGGGGAAGTTTCTCGCCATCCTCGAGATCTTCATCGCCGTCATCATCGTGTTGTATTTCGGTGTGCTGGAGCGGATGGAGTTCTTCCGCGTGGCCATCATTCTGCTCTTCAGCGTCGTCGGCATTCTCGGCAGCTACAGCGTGGCGTGGTTCGGGATTCGCGTGAACACCTACGCGAACTCGCGTACCGCCTTCGCCAGCCTGGAAGGCAAGCCCTATCCGGTCTACGCCATTCCGCTCAAGGCCGGCATGAGCATCGGCATGTTGCTCATCAGCGTCGAGCTGCTGATCATGCTGTTCATCCTGCTCTTCATTCCCGGCGATTACGCCGGCGCCTGCTTCATCGGCTTCGCCATCGGCGAGTCGCTCGGCGCGGCCGCGCTGCGCATCGCGGGCGGCATCTTCACGAAGATCGCCGACATCGGGTCGGACCTCATGAAGATCGTCTTCAACATCAAGGAAGACGACGCGCGGAACCCTGGTGTCATCGCGGACTGCACGGGCGACAATGCTGGTGACTCGGTTGGTCCGAGCGCGGACGGGTTCGAGACCTACGGCGTGACGGGCGTCGCGCTCATCACCTTCATCATGCTGGCGGTGCCCGAGGCGTCGACGCAGATTCAGCTCCTCGTGTGGATCTTCGTGATGCGCGTGATGATGATCATCGCGAGTGCCTTCTCCTACCTCCTGAACGAGGCGATCGCAAAGGCGCGCTACGGCAACGTGTCGAAGATGAACTTCGAGGCGCCGCTCACCTCGCTGGTCTGGCTCACGTCGTTCGTCTCCGTCGCGGCGACCTACGTCGTGTCGTATCTCCTCATTTCGGGTCTGGGAGACGGCACGCTGTGGTGGAAGCTGTCGACCATCATCACGTGCGGCACGCTCGCGGGCGCCATCATTCCCGAGCTGGTCAAGGTCTTCACCTCGGTTGAGTCAAGTCACGTGAAGGAAGTCGTGACCTCATCTCGAGAGGGCGGTCCTTCGCTCAACATCTTGTCGGGTCTGGTGGCGGGCAACTTCAGCGCCTACTGGATCGGCCTCAGCATCGTTCTGCTGATGACGATCGCGTACTTCGTCAGCGCCCTCGGCACGTCGATGACGGCGCTGATGCTGGCGCCGGCCGTCTTCGCGTTCGGTCTGGTCGCGTTCGGATTCCTCGGCATGGGTCCGGTGACGATTGCCGTGGATTCCTACGGCCCCGTCACCGACAACGCGCAGTCGGTGTTCGAGCTGTCGGTGATCGAAGGCATTCCGGGTATCCAGCAGGAACTCAAGAAGGACTTCGGGATCAACGCACAGTTCGAGCACGCGAAGGCGATGCTCGAGGAAAACGACGGCGCTGGCAACACGTTCAAGGCGACCGCCAAGCCCGTGCTGATTGGCACAGCCGTCGTGGGTGCGACGACGATGATTTTCTCGATCATCGTGGAGCTGACGGAAAAGCTGACCGTGAATGTCGACAAGCTCGGGTTGCTGCATCCGCCGTTCCTGCTTGGGCTGGTGACGGGAGGTGCGATC
Source organism: uncultured Acidobacteriota bacterium (assembly GCA_963772955.1). Classification (GTDB taxonomy): domain Bacteria; phylum Acidobacteriota; class Vicinamibacteria; order Vicinamibacterales; family UBA2999; genus Gp6-AA40. The sequence goes on from CAVYZF010000009.1 coordinate 32,903, forward strand.
ATCTACTGGTTCACCGGTGCGTCGATGCAAGCGGTGACGACGGGCGCGTACCGCGCGGTGGAATTCATCAAGGCGAACATCAAGCTCGAGGGCGTGGAGAAAGCATCTGTCGAAGACAGCAAGAAGGTCGTTGAGATCTGCACCCTCTACGCGCAGAAGGGCATGTTCAACATCTTCCTGACGGTGTTCTTCGCGACGCTGGCGTTTGCCTTCGTCGAGCCGTTCTTCTTCATCGGCTACCTCATCTCGATCGCGCTCTTCGGTCTGTATCAGGCGGTCTTCATGGCCAACGCCGGTGGCGCCTGGGATAACGCGAAGAAGATTGTCGAGACCGAACTGAAGATGAAGAACACGCCCCTGCACGCCGCAACGGTTGTGGGCGATACCGTCGGCGATCCGTTCAAGGACACCTCGTCGGTGGCGCTCAATCCCGTGATCAAGTTCACGACGCTGTTCGGGTTGCTGGCCGTGTCGCTGGCCGTGCGGCTCACCGCCGACGTGGGGGCCAGCGTCAGCCATATGCTGGCGGCCGCTTTCTTTCTTGTGTCGGTCGTGTTTGTTTACCGCTCGTTCTACGGGATGCGCATCGGCGCCGGGGATTAATTCAGATCGCGCCAGCCACCGCGTCATCCTCGTTGCAATGGGGACGATCCGGGATAGAATGCGCGGTCTCCAAAGGCTGAGGAGTCCGGAGCACTTTTGGGGAACTGGTGTCTAAGTTTCTGCTGGGCCATCCATCGGAGACTGCAGGTTTCGTTGACACTGTTTTTAAGGCCTAGCTATAATCGGCCGCTCTGCGCGGCTGCGCGGGGTCTCCAGGGAGGGTGAAGACCGGTGCCACGTGATGAACGCATGTTCGGCGATATCGCCAACCCGACGGTGAAGCTCGGGAACAACCAGGGCAAATCGGTTGGGATGACGATTCTCATTGAAACGACCGTCATCGCGGCGATGGTCATCATCCCGCTGATGGCAGCGGACATTCTGCCGACACCGCCGTCAATGATGGCGTTTGTGGCAGCTCCGCCCCCGCCGCCGCCCCCACCTCCGCCGCCCCCGCCACCGAAGCCGGCCGAAGTGAAGCCGGTTGAGGTCGTGAATCCGAACGCGGCGCCGGTCGATGTGCCCGAAGAAATCAAGCCTGAGCCGGTCGACACCAACTTCGACCGGAACGTCGGCGTCGAGGGTGGTATTCCCGGCGGTGTCGTGGGTGGTGTTGTCGGTGGTTTGCCGGAGGCTCCGCCCCCGCCCCCGCCGCCTCCTACTCAGCCGGTCCGCGTGGGCGGACAGATCAAGCAGCCCACGAAAACCAAGCATGTCAATCCGCAGTACCCACCCATCGCGCAGTCAGCACGTGTCCAGGGCGTCGTGATCATCGAGGCGGTGATCGGTCCGAATGGCAGGGTGCAGGATGCTCGGGTGCTTCGTTCGATCCCGCTGCTCGACCAGGCCGCGCTCGATGCCGTAAAGCAGTGGGAGTTCACGCCGACCTTGCTCAACAACGTTCCGGTGCCGGTCATCATGACCGTCACGGTGCAGTTCACACTCAGTTAGACGACCACCATCGTCACAGACAGGCAACCTGAATAGGGATGCGGAGGATGCAGTAATGGAAGTTCGGAACATGCGTCAGTTCGGGCAGATTGTTTGTGGAGCGGCGGGGATTGCCTTGCTGAGCACGCCGGCCTTCGCCCAGGAGGGTCAGGGAGCTGGTCTCGACCTCGTAGACATGTTTGCCCAGATGGGCCCCGTTGCCTGGGGTGTGGCCGTCGTGCTGTTCATCATGTCGTTCTGGTCGGTCGGTATCGCCATCGAGCGCATCTACACCTACAACCAGGCGCGCAAGCAGTCCAAGCTCTATGCGCCGCAGGTGGCCAAGCACCTCCAGGGTGGCCGTCTGAAGGAAGCCATCGCGTTGTCGGCATCCAAGGACTATCGCTATAGCCACCTCGCGAAGGTTGTTCTTGCCGGACTCCAGGAGTATCAGTTCCAGCAGGAGAGCGGCTCCAGCCTGAATCGCGATGACGTTCTGGACACCGTGCGCCGCTCGATTCAGCGCGCCACGGCACTGACCAGCAACGATCTGAAAAAGGGCGTCAACACCCTCGCCACCATCGGCTCGACGGCTCCGTTCGTCGGACTGCTCGGCACGGTCGTCGGCGTCATCAACGCGTTCGTCGGTATCGCGTCCACCGGCTCGGGTGGTATCGCGGGCGTGTCGGCTGGTATCGCTGAAGCCCTCGTTGAGACCGCACTCGGTCTTTTCGTCGCGATTCCGGCGGTGTGGTTCTACAACTACCTGACCAGCCGTCTCGAGTACTTCAACGTCGAGATGGACAACTCCTCGTCCGAGCTCGTCGATTACTTCATCAAGAAGACGGCGTAAGGACGCTTCGACTTCAGGAGTCTGAGCTATGGCAGTTCAATTAGGCGGCGGCGGTGGAGTCAAGTCCGATATCAACGTCACGCCTCTCGTCGACGTCATGCTGGTGTTGCTCATCATCATGATGATCGTGGCGCCCCTGCTCCAGCAGGGCGTCAGCGTGAAGTTGCCGCAGGCGGCGAACACGACCGAGAAGCCTGACACGCAGGACCAGACGGTGCTCGCGATCGATTCAAACAAGCGCCTGTACTTGAACACCGTGCCGGTGCAGACCGGCGATCTTCGCCGCAAGGTCGAAGAGGTGCTCGAGGGCAAGAAGGATCGCATCGTGATCATCAAGGCCGATGTGGATGTGGAGTACAGCGCGGTGATGGATGCCATGGACGAATTGCGCGCAACCGGCATCGAGGACATGGGGCTCATCACCGACCCGCGCCGCACGTCGACGACGGGACAGGGAGGCGAGTAATGGCTGTCCATCAACATCACGGTGCCGAGCGCGTCTTCAAGGGCAAGAAGCTTGAAGCCAACGCGGAGATGAACATCACGCCGATGATCGACGTCTTGCTCGTGCTCCTCGTGATCTTCATGGTGACCCTCCCGCTCAACCAGCGCGGTCTCGACGTCAACCTGCCTGCTGAAACGCAGCAGCCGAAGCAGGCAACGCCGGATCTCAGCCAGATCGTGCTGAACTATACGGCGGACAAGAAGATCTCCATCAACAACCAGGACGTGCCCCTTGGTCAGCTCGGCGAGAAGCTGCGAAGCGTCTTCGAAGAGCGCAAGGAGAAGACGATGTTCATCATGGGCGCAGGTACGCTGCGCTACGGTGAAATCGTCGAGGTGATCGACCTGGCCAAGGGCGCAGGTGTCGAGAAGGTCGGCATCGTGACCGAAGGCATGCGTCGCGCGGGCGGTTAGCCCGACGACACCCGGGTTCGTTCAAGGCCGTCCCTCCACGGGACGGCCTTTTTTGTCTTACCGCAGGAGCGATTGCGCGATCTGAGGGTCGCCGTCGTTCTTCGCCGGCGTGACGCCCAGGATCTTCGCCAGTGCGTCGTAGATGTGCACGTTCTCGAAGGGCGCGACGTTCGCGCCAATCTTGAAGGCCGGGCCCGCCGCCACGAAGATGCCGCGCATGCTCTCCGCTTCCATCGGGTCGTATCCGTGCACGCCGAAGGGTCCGTGTTCGCCTTTGGCGATCAGGTTGTTGAACGTCGAGCGGCGCAGAATCTGCCATCCCTCGTCGACGACGCCGACGATCGGTGGAATTCGGGGGTGGTCGCGATAGTGCCAGTGCAGGGGAGTCTCAGCCTTGCGAAATACTTTCAGGCGAGGATGAGCGCCGTTGAGCGCTTTATAGACCGCCTCCTCATTCCCCACCGGCGGGAAGATCGCCAACGTCGGATTGAGGTCGACGATGTCGATGCCGTCGAGCGACAAGTAGTCATCGAGGATGACGACGCGGTTTGTGTTGGACTCGCTCATCCCATGGTCCGAGACGATCACCACGTTGACTCGATCCTGCAACCGTCGTCTCGCGAGGCCGCGTAACAGGCGATTGAGATAGCGATCGAGCCGGCGGGCGGCGTCGGCCACAGCCCTCGAGCCCGGTCCGAAGTCGTGGCCTGCGCTGTCGACGTCACTGAAATACAGCGTCAGGAAGGTCGGTCTCTGATCCGTCGGCAGATCGAGCCACGCCAGTATCTGGTCGACCCTTTTGTTTGCGGCCACACGTTCGTCGAATGGCGCCCAGTACCGCGCCCATTCCCCCATGATCGGCGCCTCGGAGCCGGGCCAGAAGAACGGTGCCGCGAGCTGTCCCGCCTTCTGGACCGTCACCCAGATCGGCTCACCTCCCCACCACATCGGGTCCTGCACTTCCTTCCGGTTCGACATCGTCAGTCGCCGGCCGGTCGCGGGATCCTTTATCGAATTGGCGACGATGCCGTGGTGACCGGGATACAGACCGGTCACGATGGTGTAGTGGTTGGGGAATGTCTTGGACGGAAAGCTGGGAATCAGGACGCCGCTGACGCCCTGCTTCATCAGGCGCGTCAGAGCGGGCGCCGGATACTTCTGCGCGTAGTCCCAACGCCATCCATCGAGCGATATCAGGATGACTGTGGGCTTGAGATCGCTCGCGGGTGCCTGTGCGCGTCCAGCGCCTGCCCACCACCCGAGGAGCAGGAGCAGCAGCACAAGCCGGCGACTCATAAGAGTGTATCGTGGCGCTCGACGATCACCATTGAAGACCAAAAAGTGAAAGGGCTGTCACGGGTGCTTGACTCATGACAGCCCTTCCACGAAACGCAGACTCAGGCCTTAGAACTCGAACCGCACTCCGAGCTGGATCTGTCTGGGGGCGCCAGGGATGTTGGTGGTGATGTAGTTGCCGTTGGCGTCCTTGACCTGCAGGAAGTTCGGATTGGTGGGCGAGCCGAATCCGCAGTCGGCCGGCGCAGTGCCGGCGCAGTAGTTCGTCACCGTTGCGCCCGAGAGCCGGATGTTGTCGGCGTCGAACAGGTTGAAGACCTCGAACGTGACGAGCACGCGATTGTCTCCGCCAAATCGCGGGCCCCACTGCGTGCGGAAATTGACTTCCGTGAACGATTGGTCGCGGAAGCCATTGCGCTCGAATGGTACGCCGGGTGCGCTGTAGGGGCGATCGCTGCCACCGAGGCTGGTGTTAGCGTCGCGTCCCATTGCTGCGTCGATCGGCAGCCCGCTCATTAGGCGGAAGCTGGCGGACATGTCCACGTTCAGCGGCAGGAAGAAGACGGCGTAGCCGTTGAACTGGTGACGGCGGTCGAGACGTGCCGGGCCCCACTCGGGCCCGAGGTCGAACGCGTTCTCGTAGAGAACGCCGCCGGAGTCACGCTCGTTGTCGTCGTCGGACATCGACTTGCTGAGCACGTAGTTGGCGTTGAACAACGCCCAGTTGCGACGCAGACGGGTGGTCAGCGTCATGGCGGTGTACTCCGAGCTCGCGCTCGATTCGCGAATCTGCACCTGGTTCAGCGTCGAGAGCGGGCGAGCCGGGAAGATGGGTCGCTGCGCCGGGTCGGTCGGCCCCGGTGTGGGCACGCCGATGTTGAGGTCGCGATTGCGCTCCAGGTGGTCGGTCTTCACATACACAACGTCAGCTCCGGCGCTCAAGTTCGTGACCAACTCCTTTTCGATTCCGCCACCGACCTGCGTTGCGCGTGGATTCTTGAACTCCGTGTCGACTCCCGTCACGTTGACGCCGAGATAGGGATTGGGGGTGATGCCGAGTGCGGTCGCAATCTGAGTCAGTTGTTGCTGTGTCAGCTGCGGCAGACTCGAGAGCGGAGTGTTATTGAGGTTGATGCCGATAAGAAGCAACTGCCTGTAGAGCGTGTTGTTAGGGTTGCCGACAGGGACTTGAAACGGCAGCGTCACCGTGAGGTTGCCCGGCGGTACCCGGAAGCCGCTCATTGGATCCGAGAAAATCAGCATCGGCGTCCGCGCGTAGTAGATCCCACTGTAGCCGCGAACCACGGTTGTCCCTGAGTTGCCAGGGTTCCAGGCAAACCCGATGCGTGGAGCAAACTGGTTCATCTGATTCGGGATCTGTGTGGGGTCGATCTGCTTGCCGATTGGGAACGTCCGGCCGTCGAGCTGACTCAGGATGGCTTGGTTGTCTGCTTCAGGAGTTGGGTTGCGGGTGCCTTCCCAGCGCAATCCATAGTTGAAGGTAAATGTCGGCGTGAGCCTCCAGTTGTCCTGGGCGAAGAGAGCGATTTCGTCCGTCGCGAGCGCCGTGGAAAGGTTGCCGATCTGTCGCCGGAACTGGACGCCCGAAGATGGAAGGTCAAAGCGGTTGGCCGTCGGGCCGCCCACAGAGAGTACCTCGAGCATCGTCTGAGAGGTCCCGAACACCTGATACGTGCTCAATTGATCGAAGCCGAACAACTGCGACGCGTCGACGTGGTTGTATTCGACTCCGACCTTGGTCGAATGGTTCCCCTTGACCAGGGTCGTGTTGGCTGCGAACTGGACGCGCCAGTCGCGCTGGATGTTCTCGCCGAGGAAGCTGACCGTGCCGACGTTGCCGACGGTGCCGGTGAGGAGCGGCTGCAACGTGTTGGCGTCGCGTGGCCGCTGCTCGCGCGAATACTGCCCGCGGATTTCGAGCAGCGCGTTCGAACGGAATGCCGACGTGAACTCACCAACTACCGTATTCGTTCGATCGCGTTCCGTGCCATTGTTCGATACGGCGCTGATCGTCGTGTCTGAGAGGGCGTTGCCGGTGGCGTTGGAGTTGAGCGCCTTGTTGTTGCTGAAGCTGTAGCGGACGGCGAGGCGATCGCCCTCGGGCATCTGATAGTCGACGCGCCCGAGGATGGCTTCGGCGTCGTTGGTCGCGTCGAACGGCTCCTCCAGGCTCTTGAAGTAGTTATAGGCTTCAGCGGTGTTGGCGTCGGGCGTGATGCCCGTCAGCGAAAAGACGACATTACGCGTGTTCTTCAGGCGCTGCATCTCACCGGCAACGAAGTAAAAGAGTCGATTCTCGGCGATCGGCCCTCCGATCGACCCGCCCCACTGCTGCTGCGTCGGCGCTGCGTTCTGACCGAAGGCGTTGGGTTCGGCCCAATCCTTATTGCGGTTGACATAGAACAGAGAGCCGCGCGGGCTGTTGGTGCCGCTTTTCGTGATGGCGTTCACGATGCCGCCCGTCGAGCGGCCGAACTCCGCAGAGTAACCTGATGCGACGACCTGGAATTCCTGGATCGCTTCCTGCGGGATCGTGAAGGCGTTGTTCGATCGTTCACCACCTCGGATGCCGCCGAAGAACGGCTGGTTGTAGTCCGCGCCGTCGATGCTCACGTTGGAGTTGATGCCACGCTGTCCCGCGAAGGAAATCTGGCCGCGGCTGGTATCGACCTGGGCGGTCGGCGTCAGCGTCAGGAAGTCCTGGAAGCGCCGTCCGTTGATGGGCAGGTTGCGAATCGCCTCCTCGTCAACGGTGTTCGTGCGGATCGACGAGCCCGTCTCGACGAGTGGAGTCGCGGCTTCGACTGTGATGACCTCCTGCACGCCGGCCACGGTCATGGTGGGGTTAATCGTGACGGTTGCGCCAACAGTCGCTCGCACTCCCGGTTGCCGGAACGTCGCAAACCCCGACAACTCCGCGGTCACCTCGTACGCCCCGGGCGGCAGCAACGGCAATGAGAAGAGACCCTCCGCATTGGTCACTGTGTCTCGCATGTAGCCGGTCAGGGGGCTCGTGGCCGTCACGGTGACGCCGGGGAGTACTCCTCCCTGGGGATCGACGATTCGGCCGTTAATCTCCGCGGTCGTCGCCTGTGATTGGGCTCGTACCACGCCGGGTACGGCGAGGAACAATGTGAGAACGAGGAGCGCGCACACTGCCTTGCTCACGTGCGTCATTGCCAAAATCCTTTCTCTAATAGGACCTGAACAAAAGTAGAGCTGTAGCGTACCAAGCAGCTGTTTCGGAAAGGTAAACAAACGAGAAGGCTGACTGACGCGTCTCGGCACAGAAGCGGCGTGGCTCGTCGGTGATTCTACAACTAAAAAGGGCCGCCCCCGGTGGGAACGGCCCTCGAATGTGTCAGCCGAGAACGGACGACCTATCCGCCCGAACGGCCGCCGGTCGTACCAGCGGCGCGCTGCTTCGCCTGAACCGCCGCGGCCCGCTCGCTGAACGTCGCCGCTTCCTTCACCAGTTCCTGCTGCCGCGCGGGATTTTTCTCGAGATTGGCCTGCACTCGGAGCAGCAGTCCCTTATAGGTGAGCGCCTCGGGGTAGTCGGACTTCAGCTGGATGGCCTTGTCGATCGCCTCGTTGCCGGCGACGACGAACTTCATTTTTTCCCCGTCGGAAATCGTGAAATCACGATATGCCTTCTCCCAGTAGAACTGCGCGATCGTGTAGAAGGCTTCCGGGTTGTTCGGTTCGCGCTCGGCTCGCGCCTTCAGCGCTTCCATGCTCTTGTCGAACTCGCCCTGGCGGTTGTAGAAGGTCGCCAGCGTCATATAGACGCCTGGGTCGTTCGACCTCATCTCGCGCGCCTTCACGAGGAGCTGTTCGGCCTGTTCATAGTCGCCGTTCTCCTCGAAGATTCTCGAGAGATAGGTGTAGTTGCTCGGTTCGGACGGATCGATCTCAATCATGCGCCGCAGGATCGGTTCCGCCTCGGCCGGCTCGTTGAGCTTGTCAGGACCATACGCCGCCACGAGATACTCCATGGCCCGCTGCTTCGTCAGCGGCTCGGTGACCACTTCTGCAGCCTTCTTGTAGTTTTCAATTGCCTTCGTCAGCAGGGCGTCATTGGCCGGTTCGCCGCGACGGGCCGGGCGATACTGGTTGTCGTAGCTGTTCCCGAGGAAGAAGTACGCAGGCGTCAACCTCGGATCCACGCAGTCCGGATCCGATCCCTTGCACAAGTCGATCGTCTCTTGGTACTTCGTGACAGCGGCCCGGAAATCCTGGCCCCTGTACAGCTGATTTGCGTCCTTGAAGGCCATGGTCGCCTTCAGGCTATTGATCTGGCCGCAGCCTGCCGCGGCGAGGCCGAGCGCTGCGCACAGCACGCTCACGGAGGCCTTTGACGAAAACTTGTGCATCTCGAGATCTCCCCTTAACGACTATCGCAAATTCGGCCCCGACAGCCAGGCTGGGACGGGACTGCTCCCCGGCAAACGCGCCAGTATAGTGATCCGTTTTCTAGCCAGTCAAGGGTCCGGCTATCATGAACATAACGGCCCTTTTCAGGGCACTCAACGGTACCAACCGGCGTCGTACAGCGTTAGACACCGTTCTTCATGATTCGATTCGAGACCCTGCTCGAGAAGGTGCGGAGCTACAGTCCGGAGGCGGACCTGGAGCTTCTCCGTCGCGCCTACGTGTTCTCGGCCCTTGAACACAAGGGGCAGGTGCGTCACTCCGGCGAGCCTTACCTTGTGCACCCTCTCGAGGTTGCAGACTCGCTGGCGGACATGAAGCTGGACGTGGTCGCTGTTGCCGCCGGCCTCCTGCATGACGTGGTCGAGGATACGCTCACGACGCCCGAGCGGATCCAGGAGCTCTTCGGCAAGGAGATCGCGCACGTCGTCGAGGGGGTCACAAAGATCGGCGCGATTCCGTTCTCATCGAGCGAAGAGCGGCAGGCCGAGAACTTCCGCAAGATGCTGCTGGCGATGGTGGATGACATTCGCGTCATCCTCGTGAAGCTCGCCGACCGCCTGCACAACATGCGGACGCTCCACCATCTCCCGGAAGAACGACGCATCAAGATCGCCCAGGAGACGCTCGACATCTACGCGCCAATCGCCAACCGGCTCGGCATGAGCAAGGTGAAGAACGAACTCGAGGAGCTGTCGTTCAAGTACCTCGAGCCGAAAGCGTACGAAGCGCTTCGCACGAAAGTCGAAGGGCGCCGCAAGTACGCCGAGGGCGTGATCGACGAGCTGACGCGCACGCTGCGCGCGCGGCTCGACGAGGCACAGATTCCGATCGATACGCTCGACGGGCGGCTCAAGCGTCTCTACAGCATCCACCTGAAGTTGATGCGCCAGAAGATCGACCTCGAGCGCGTCTACGATTTCGTGGCGCTTCGACTGATCACGCAATCGGTCAAGGACTGCTATGCAGCGCTCGGCATCATCCACCAGACCTGGTCTCCGGTTCCCGGCCGCTTCAAGGACTTCATCGCGATGCCGCGGCCCAACGGATACCAGTCGCTCCACACGTCGGTCATCAGCGAGCACGGCATTCCATTCGAGGTCCAGATCCGTACGGAGGAGATGCATCGGCGCGCGGAGGAGGGTATCGCCGCCCACTGGAAATACAAGGAAGGGCGCGTCGGCGATCACCGTGACGAGCGCTACTTCCTGTGGATGCGGCAGCTGCTCGAGGTCCAGCAGGAGGTCCGTGATCCGCAGGAATTCCTCCAGAATCTGAAGATCGACCTCTACCCCGAGGAGGTCTACATCTTCACGCCGAAGGGTGAAGTGCGCTCGCTGCCACGCGGCGCGACGGCGGTGGACTTCGCGTACATGGTCCACACGGACGTCGGCAACCAGTGTGTGGGTGCCCGTATCAACGGCCGCATGGTGCCGCTCCGCACCCTTCTCCAGAACGGCGACATCGTCGAGATCGTGACACAGACTGGCCACAAGCCGAGTCGCGACTGGCTGTCGTTCGTGGTCAGCTCGAGGGCGCGCAGCAAGATCAAGCACGTCCTGCAGTCGGAGGAGCGCTCACGCAGCATCGATCTCGGACGGCGGCTCTTCGACAAAGAGGCGCGACGCTACGGTCTCAATCCAGGGACGCTGCTCGAGAGCCCCGAGCTCGCGAAGTTTGCGTCGGAGTACGGTGCGAAGTCGTCCGAGGAACTGCTCGCACACATTGGCTACGGCAAGCTCGCGGCGCGGACAGTGCTGCAGAAGTCAGCGCCCAACGGACAGCTTCACGAAGACTCGGCCGTCGTCTCGGTGGTTCGTCGCGTGCTTCGGCCAGGTTCCGCGTCAGACAAGATCAAAGTGCGTGGCACCGACGATGTGATGGTGTTTCGCGCGAAGTGCTGCAATCCAATCCGCGGCGAGCGCATCGTCGGGTACATCACGCGCGGCAAGGGTGTGTCGGTGCACTCACTCGGTTGTCCGAATGTGCTGAACCTGATGTTCGATCCCGAGCGACGGATCGACGTCGAATGGGACAGCGCAGGCACCGATCAGGCGCCGTATGTCGTTCGCCTGACGATGCAGGTGGAGGACCGCAAGGGCATGCTCGCGGAGATCAGCGCGAGGGTCTCGGACATCAACACTAACATCACCAACATGGAGGCGCGCACCGGCGACGATCGTCAGGCCCGCATCGACATGACGGTCGAGATCCGCGACGTGAAACACCTCGAGAAGGTGATCAAGTCGATCAAAGGCGTGCAGGGGGTGTTGGGAGTGGAGAGAGCTGCGCGGGCGTGAATTACGAGAGAACAGCAATAGCGTCGATTTCGATCTTCACATCGCGCGGCAGCCGCGCGACCTGCACGGTCGCTCGCGCTGGAGGCGGAGCCGCAACGTGCCGGCTGTAGACCTCGTTCATGGCGGCGAAGTCACCCATGTCCGCAAGGAACACCGTCGTTCGGACGACGTGCTCGAATCCGACGCCGGCCGCGCGCAGGAGCGCGCCGAGATTTCGCATGACCTGCTCGGTCTGCGCCGTGATATCGCCGTCGATGAGCGCACCGCTTGCCGGATCGATTGGGATCTGACCCGACACGAAGAGCAGATTGCCGGCTTTGATCGCTGGTGAATATGCACCCATGGCTTTGGGCGCGTCGGGTGCGCTGATGACCTCTCTGATCACTAGGCCGCCTTGATGACCTTGCCGTCTCGCAGGCAGCGCGTGCAGACGCGAATTTTCTTCGTCGCGCCCTTGACGACGGCGCGCACCGTCTGCAGGTTGGGTTCGAATCGCCGGGGACTGACGTTGTGTGCGTGAGACACGGTCCGTCCGTACGCAGGACCCTTGTTGCACACTTCACATCGCTTCGCCATGTTTCTGTCTCGCTATGAACCGGTGCGACAGCCGCTCCGGTGAATCCATCGAATTTCACCCGGCGTGCTACTTGGCCGGGCGCACAAACCCCACATTGTAGCAGGCTTAGGGCAGGATGAGCGAACTCCCGGCCGTGGGCTCCTCGGGCGCGGGCTGGCTTCTGACGTGAAGCAGGCGCCCAACGAGTGACAGGTAGGCCGTGTCCTCGGCCTGCTCTTTGTGAGTCTCCCGGGCGCCCCGCTCAATCGCTCGCAGTGAAATCGCGACTTCGCCATCGTAGATCCTGGTCCCCTTCGACCGCACCTCGGCCAACAGCGCCGTGATGTCGCTTGCGAGCCGCTTCGCCGGCAGCGAGGCAGGGGTGTGCTCGTAAAGAACGCCTTTACCAGCAGTCTCCAGCGTTGCTGCGACGGCGCCCGCCGCCTCAGCGACATCCTCGTCGACCAAACGGCTGAACCCTTCGGGTTTGTGTCGCGCGATGACGGAGTGAATGAGGAAGAACAGCTGATGCTGTCGCTCGGTGAGATGGCTGATCGTGGGGAGCAGCGCAGCGACATCGCGTTCTTGCTGCTTCCTGACGACCGCTGCCGGATGCTCGCGCGCCGTGGTCAGGTGCACGCACGTTTCCGGACAGTTGATTTCGACCAGGCGCTTCGTTCCACAGCAGATCGTGCAGATGCTCGCCCGCAGGGCCGGGCAGTCACGACGCCCCTTCCGGCGACCGCATGAAGGGCAGGTCATCACCGTGAGCTTCGCACACGTTGTCCGACCAGGCAATGCGGCCACCAGTCCGACAGCCGTGACTGAATCTCGACTCCTCCCTGCACGAACGTCTGAAATTTTGTGATGAAGAAATATCGACGTACTGCTCATAATTCGACATATGAGGCGCCTCTACTGTAGAGGTTTGGACGCTGACACCGGAAGTCTTCGACCAGATATGCCCGCTGGGCGGTCGTCGGATCCTGCCTGAAGTATCGTCAGTAAATCAAATTGGCAGATATGTTTACGGTCGCACGTCACCTCGGAGAGTGAGGCGGCTCGACGAAAATCCTTCACCCCGGAACAGCTGAAACCCGTGGAGATGGTCAATGATTTCGTGGTTTCTGGTTGTGATCGGAAGAGGACAGCCCGACGAAAACCTCAGTGCACGAATCGGCGTCTAAACGTTCGACGGCATGAAACACACGAGTCGATTATTCTTAAACTATTGACTGGAAATGACTTCATTAACTATGCATCGGGTTCGACCTGGCTCAGAACAGAGTGGTTCTCTGAAAGCGGCCGGGCCGATTTACAGTTAGGCACTTCGATTGCATAGCCGCGGTCATCATAGGAACTGAAAGCCTCGAATGAGAGGCGCACGGGGAAGGGAGCGGGGCATCATGGCGACGACGACGAAGAGGAAGGTAGCGGCAGCAAAGACGAGCCGCTATGACGAGCTGAAGAAAATGCTCGAGGATCGCCGTCGGGAGTTGCTGAACTCGGTTCACGAGAAGATTCGCGACGCCCGAGCGGACGGCAACAAGGAACGCGACGTCCTGGATCAAGGCGAGAGCTCTGAAGTGGACATCCAGGAAGATATCGAGTTCGCGCTCATCCAGATGAAGTCGGAGACACTCAACAAGGTCGACGCGGCCCTGCGTCGTCTTGAAGAGAAGACATACGGCGACTGCTTCGAGTGCGGCGAGGAAATCGCTGAAGCTCGTTTGCGCGCATTGCCGTTCGCGGTCCGCTGCAAGGACTGCGAGGAAGCGCGCGAGACCGCCGAGCGTCGTGAGCGGGCGGCCGCGCAGAAGCGCGGGTCGTCGACGCTCTTCTACGACATGTCGAACTGACGCGCTCCGGCTGCGTCCCTGACCCTGCGGCCCAACTCCCAGCAACTCTGGGAGTTGGGCTTTTTTCTTGTGATAGCCTCAGGCCCCTCCGTCTTCTATGAGCGACGAGCTGCTTGACCTGGATGTAACGACCGATCGGCCGCTAACGGTACCAAGCGAGTTGCCGATCCTGCCGTTGCGGGACACTGTCCTCTTTCCAAACTCGTTCATGCCTCTCGCCGTTGCGCGCGAGGCCTCGGTCCGTCTCATCGACGACGCGATGTCGAGTGGCAAGCTCATTGGCGTGTTCACGCAGCGCGACGCGTCGATCGAAGAGCCGACGATCACCGATCTCCACACGGTAGGCACGGCCAGCCACGTGCACAAGATGTTCAAGCTGCCGGACGGCAGCCTGCGCTTGATCGTTCAGGGGTTGTCACGGCTGACGCTCGACGAGATCACGTCCACGCATCCGTATCTTCGCGGTCGCGTCTCGCCGACGCCCGAATCGCTCGACGAGGGGCAGCGGCTCGAGATCGATGCACTCCTCAGAAACATCAAGACGAGTTTTCAGCAGGTCGTGTCGTTGTCGCCGCTGCTCTCGGACGACCTGCAGACGCTCGCCGCCAACATCACCGAGCCGGGACGCCTGTCGGACTTCATCGCGTCGAGCCTGACCACGATCACGACCGCGGTGAAACAGGAAGTGCTCGAGAAGCTCGACGTGCGCGAGCGCATGGACGCGTTGAATCGCATCCTGATCAAGGAGCTCGAAGTTCTCGAGCTTGGATCGAAGATTCAATCGCAGGTGCAATCGGAAGTCGGGCGCAACCAGCGCGAGTACTTCCTTCGCGAACAGCTCAAGGCAATCCAGAAGGAACTCGGTGAAGGCGACGATCAGACCAAGGACATCGAGGAGCTGCAGCAGAAGATCGACGCGGCAGGAATGCCCGAGGTCGTTCGCAAGGAAGCGCTGCGCGAGCTGGATCGACTGGCGAGGATGCCGGTCGCGGCCGCGGAGTACACGGTCTCGCGGACGTACATGGATTGGCTGGTGACGCTGCCGTGGCAGAAGCATACGGACGAAGTCATCGACCTTCCGAAGACGAAAGAGATCCTCGACGCCGATCACTCGGGGCTCGAAAAGGCGAAAGACCGCATCCTCGAGTACCTGGCCGTTCGCAAGCTGAATCCAAACGTCAAGGGTCCGATCCTCTGCTTTGCGGGTCCTCCCGGCGTCGGAAAAACGTCACTGGCGAAGTCGATCGCGCGATCGCTCGGGCGGAAGTTCGTGCGTGTGTCACTCGGCGGAATGCGTGACGAAGCGGAGATCCGCGGGCACCGACGGACGTACATCGGTGCTCTGCCCGGCCAGATCATTCAGGGGCTGCGTCGCGCTGAGTCGCGAAACCCGGTCTTCATCCTCGACGAGATCGACAAGCTCGGTGCGGACTTCCGTGGCGATCCCGCGTCGGCGCTCCTCGAAGTGCTCGACCCTGAGCAGAACAACTCGTTCCGCGATCACTACCTCGACGTGCCGTTCGATCTCTCCGACGTGTTGTTCATTACCACGGCGAACGTCTTGCACCCGATTCCGCCGGCGCTGCGCGATCGCATGGAAGTGCTCGAAATTCCCGGCTACACCGAGGAAGAGAAACTGGCCATCGCACGCGACCACCTGGTGCAGAAGCAGATCTCGAATCACGGCCTCACCGCCGAGCAGCTCGTCATCACTGACGATGCGCTTCGGACGGTGATTCGGGGCTACACGCGCGAGGCCGGTGTAAGAAACCTCGAACGCGAGATTGGCGCGCTCTGTCGCAAGGCCGCTCGCCGCCGGGCGGAGGGCGAAGAGGCTTCTCTCACGATCACACCAGCGATCGTCATGGACATGCTCGGAGCGCCGACGTTCCTCGATGAAGAGATCGAAGAGCGCACCAAGGATCCCGGTGTCGCAATCGGCCTCGCGTGGACGCCGGCTGGCGGCGATGTGTTGCTCGTCGAAGCGTCACGGATGCCGGGTACTGGAACGCTCACGCTGACGGGGCAGCTGGGCGACGTGATGAAGGAATCCGCTCGTGCGGCGCTCTCGTGGTTCCGCGCGCACGCGGCCGCGTATGGCGCGGATCCTGACTTCTTCAAGAACGCCGAGATCCATCTGCACGTGCCCTCCGGCGCCATCCCGAAGGACGGTCCATCAGCCGGCGTGACGATCGCCACAGCGCTGGCGTCCGAGCTGACGCGGCGTGCGGTGCGCGGCGACATCGCCATGACCGGCGAAGTGACGCTGTCAGGTCGTGTGCTGCCGGTTGGCGGTATCAAAGAAAAAGTGCTCGCCGCGCGTCGCGTCGGCATCCGTGAAGTGATCCTCCCTCGACAGAACGAGAAGAACGTGAAGGAGGATCTCTCAGAGGAGTTGAAGCGCGACCTGACGATCCACTACGTCCAGACGGTAGACGAGGTCCTGCTGCTCGCGTTGCTGCCGGCGGCAAAGGCGCGGACCGATCGGAAGACGAGTCGAAAGGTGCAGGCCGCGCTACAGTAGCGAGAGCCCGGCGATTGTCTTCAGATCGATGATCTCCCCTGCAGCGATCATGCGCTGAAGCTGGTCGCGGGCGAAGGGGCGCACCTCGATGTCCTCGTCTTCGTCCTGATGGGCCTCTTCGTCACCAGCGCCAGGCGCGCGAAGTCCGGTCGCCTTAAAGAACGTCATCTGCTCGTCGCAGTACCCGGGTGTTGGAAAGAACGATCCCAGTCGCTCGAGGCGTGACGCGACCTGGCCTGTCTCCTCCTGACACTCACGTCCGGCGGCGTGCTCGATATCCTCGCCAGGCTTCAGGCTTCCTGCCGGTAACTCCCACGCCCATGTGCCAATCGCCGGGCGGTATTGCCTCACGAGGACGATCTCGTTCTGCGCGGTCACCGGAACGATCACGACCGATCCAGGATGCCGGATGATCTCCGCCTGCAGTTCGCCGCCTGTGGGCAGCGCGATCGTCTCGACGCGGACGGTGAAGACCCGGCCCGCAAAGACGGTGCGAATCTCCTTCGGAACGATCGGCTTGTCGCTCATTGCTCGCCCGTGTCTTCAGGTGGCCATCCGGGCAGATCGTCGAGGACGCTGGTCAGATCATCCGGCAGCTGTGCGATGAACTGCATCCGTCGTCCGTCGCTCGGATGTGTGAACGCCAGGCGCGCCGAATGAAGGAACGGACGCGAGAGTCGCTGAACGGCGCGGATGTCCCCGGGCACTCGACGATGGACGCCTCCGTAGGTTGAGTCGCCGACGATCGGATGACCGATCGCGCTCAGGTGCACCCGGATCTGATGCGTACGCCCCGTGTGAATCGCGACCTGACAGAGCGTGACACCTGCCAGGCGATGCGCGCGAGTGATCCGCGTGACGGCGTGTCGCGCGCGGCTCGCGCGCGTCGACATCTTCAGGCGATTCGATGGATCGCGGCCGATCGCAGCTTCGATGCGGCGGCCCGCCTGCACGACGCCCCACACGAGCGCGATGTACTCCTTCTCGATCTCGTGGTCCTGAAACTGCCGCGCGAGCTCGTGATGCGCCGCGTCATTCTTGGCGACGATCATCAGGCCCGAGGTGCCGCGATCGAGTCGGTGGACGATGCCGGGACGGAGCTCACCGCCGACGCCACTGAGATCGTGGAGATGGTGCAGCAATGCGTTGACGACTGTGCCCGAGGCGTGACCCGCACCGGGATGCACGACCATCCCGGCCGGCTTGTTCAACACGGCGAGGTCAGAGTCCTGGTAGACGATGTCGAGTGGAACCGCTTCGCTCGAGAGCGTTGACGCTGTCGCCTCCGGCACGTCGACGCTCACCTGATCCCCCTCGCGTACGACGAGGTTCGGCTTCACTTCAGGCGATCGTGTCCCCTTGGGTCCCGGCCGCTGAAGGTCGACGTGGCGCCCCGAAATCAGGCGCTGGATCTGCGAGCGTGAGAGGTCGCCGAGCAGGGCGACGAGCACGCGGTCGATCCGCTGCCCGTCGAACTCTTCGGAAACGGTGAATGAGTGGCTCTGGGCTTGCGCCAATAAGTCCTACGCTGCAGCTCGCCTGCGGCCGCGCATCTCCTGCGGCGCCTCGGGCGTCGTCTTTGCCAGCCAGGTCAACATGATGAGGCTGAGCGGCGCGAGGACGAGAGAGATGAATTGCGAGGTCGAGAACCCGAGGAGCGCTCCTCGCGGATCGCCGCGATAGATCTCGATGATGTAGCGCGAGACGGCGTACAGGAACATGTACGACCAGAAGGTCCTGCCGGCGAAGAGCTTGCCCTTGCGCTCGGTGACGAGCAACAGGACCAGGATCAGCAGCTCCGCGCCCGCTTCATAGAGCTGCGTCGGATGCAGCGGAATTCCGAGTGGCGTGCCCACATTGGCCGCGGCCAGGGGATTGGTGAAGATCACCGCCCACGGCACATCGGTCGGCTTGCCGTAGCAGCATCCGGCCGCAAAGCACCCCAGGCGACCCGTCACGTGTCCGAGCGCGATGCCGGGCGCAAAGACATCGCAGGTCGTCCAGAAGGGCATGCGATGCCTGGCGATGTACCAGAAGGCCACCACCACGGCGAGGATCAGCCCGCCGTAGAACACACCGCCGGAGCGCGCGAGCGCGAGCAGTTCCCAGGGCGAGCGGCGGAACTGGTCGAAGTCCACGAACAGCAGCATCAGCTTCGCGCCGACGAGCGCCGCGATGATGATGTAGATGCCGAGGTCGAGCACGCGATTGGCGTCGAGCCCCCATCGCTTCGCGCGAGTCATCGCGAGGCGGAGCCCCAGCAGGTACGACGCGGCCAGGAGGACGCCGTACGAATAGACGGTGAGCGGGCCGAGCTTAAACAGTTCCGGATACACGTGAGCGTCCCGCGCCGAGCAGATCGAGGATCATCAGCGCTACTCCAATCGTAATGGAGGCGTCGGCGATGTTGAAGGCCCAGAAGTGCCAGCCGCGCCAGTAGAAGTCGAAGAAGTCGAGCACGTACCCCGCAGAGACCCGGTCGATGAGGTTGCCGAGTGCACCACCAATCACAAAAGAGAGCCCTACCCTGGTAAGACGCTGACCAGGCGCCAGCGTTGCCGCATAGATTGCCAAACCCACCAGAGCAGTCGTCTGCACCAAAGCCATGACCGCCGACTTGAACGGAATATCGAGCGCGTTCAAGAGACCGAACGCGGCGCCGGTATTGTGGACGCGCGTCAGGCTGAAGAACCCGGGGATGACGTCGATGCTGTCGAACAGGTTCAAGCGCGGCCGTACGGCAGCCTTCACGACCTGATCCAGGACGATCACGCCGAGCGCGATCCAGACGTATAGGGGTCGTGGGCGCGTCACGATCAGCTGTTCACCGGCTCGGCCAGCGCCTCGACACAGCGGTCGCAGATCCCCGACCACTCGGGTTCGGAACGGACCGATGGCACGAACCGCCAGCAGCGCGCGCACTTCACACCCGGCGCCTTCTCAACGTCGACGTCGACGTGGCTCTCGCCTGTCGTCGAGCCGACGGTCACTGTTACGTCCGAGACATTCAGGAGCATCGGCAGCCTGGCGCGATGACGGTCGAGCAGCGCCGCAACCGCGCCCTGTGCCCGTAACGTGACACGCGCGCCGAGGGATGTGCCGATGATCTTGTCCTTCCGCTTCTGCTCGAGCGCGGCGTTGACCTGTTCACGAACACCCATCAGTTCGTCCCACTCATCGAGTAGAGCTTGATCGATGAGCCCTTCGACGCGTGGAAAATCCTCGAGATGGACGGACGCGGCGCGCGAGCCCGGGATATGGCGCCACAGATCGTCGGCCGTCACAGGCAGAATCGGCGCGAGCAGTTTCGCCAGCCCCTCGCAGATGATGTACATCGCCGTTTGCGTCGACCGCCGCTCACGCGAGCGTGCCCCGAGCGTGTACATCCGATCCTTCGTCACGTCCACATAGAACGCGCTCAGGTCCACCGTCGCCAGCGTGTTCATCGCTTGCGAGACAGTGGAGAAGTCGTACTCGGCGTAGGCGCGCAGCATTCGCTCGGCGGCGCGTCCATAGCGCGCCAGCGCAAATCGATCGACCGCATCGAGCTGCTCGAGCGGCACGCGATCGGTTGCCGGATCGAAGTCGTACAGGTTCGCGACGAGGATGCGGCACGTGTTCCGCAGCTTGCGGTAGACGTCGACGACGCGCGTGAGGATCTCCTTGCTGACGCGCAGTTCCTCCGTGAACTCGGTCATCGCGACCCAGAGGCGGATGATCTCGGCACCGCTCTCCTTGATGACCTCCTGCGGCACGATCGTGTTCCCGAGCGACTTCGACATCTTGCGGCCTTCGAGGTCGATCAGGAACCCGTGCGTCAGCACCTCCCGGAACGGCGGTCGTCCACGAGTGGCCAGCGCCACGAGGAGTGAGCTCTGGAACCAGCCACGATGCTGATCGCTGCCCTCGAGGTACATGTCCGACGGCCACGTCAGTTCGTCGTAGCGTGGGAGCACTGCCTCGTGGCTCGAGCCTGAGTCGAACCAGACGTCGAGAATGTCTCGCTCGCGTTCGAACGTCTTGCCGCTACACGAGGGACAGGTGAGCCCCGGCGGCAGAAACTCTTCAATCGGACGCTCGTACCACGCATCGGCGCTGTGCTGTTCGAAGATGTCCGCAGCGCGCTCGATGAGTTCTGGCGTGAGGACCGCCTCGCGGCAATTCGTGCAGTCCACCGCCGGGATTGGCACACCCCACGCGCGCTGACGTGAGATGCACCAGTCAGGGCGGTTCGACACCATGTTGAAGATGCGGTCGCGTCCCCAGGACGGAATCCACTTCACCTGGTTGTCGATGGCGTGGCGCGCGGCTTCCCTCAACGTGCGTGACTGACCGTCATCGCACGTCACCGACGCGTCGCCGTCCATCCGCACGAACCACTGCGACGTCGCGAGGAAGATCACCGGGTTGTGGCAGCGCCAGCAGTGCGGGTACTGGTGCGAGAACGTCTCGCGGTGCCACAGCCGCCCGCGATCGGCAAGCGCCTGTTCGACTTTCGGGTTGGCGTCGAACACACGCTGCCCGCCAAACAGTTGCACGCTGTCGAGGAAATGTCCTCCCGGGCCGATCGGCGCGTAGATCTCGAGGCCGTACTTGATGCCGGTCAGGAAGTCATCAGCACCGTGACCCGGCGCGGTGTGAACGGCGCCAGTGCCCTGCTCGAGGGTCACGTAGTCCCCGAGCACTGCCAGCGAGTCGCGATCGTAGAGCGGGTGCTGAAACGTGATGTGTTCCAGTTCCGCGCCCGTCATGCGCGCGACCGGTCGATCGAAGGCACGGCCGACGATGCGGCCGACCGTTTCGGCAAGGCCCTCGGCGATGATCACGGCGCGGCCATCGACGTCGAACGCGGCGTAGTCGAACTCGGGGTGAAACGCGACGGCGAGGTTCGACGGGATCGTCCAGGGCGTGGTCGTCCAGATCAGGACTGATACGTCGCGGCCGGCAAGCGCCGGCACCCTGGTCCGCAGCTCCTCGGCGCTCGCAGGGTTCAATGGAAATTCGACGTAGATCGATGGCGACGAGTGATCGTCGTATTCGACCTCCGCTTCGGCGAGCGCGGTGCGGCAGTGGATGCACCAGTGAACCGGCTTCTTGCCCTTGTAGACGAGCCCGCGTGCAACGAGTTTTCCAAGCGCACGCGCGATGTCCGCCTGATAGCGAAAGCTCATGGTGACGTACGGATGGTCCCAGTCGCCGAACACCATCAGCCGCTGGAACTCCGTCGTCATCACGCCGATATAGCGCTCGGCATACGCGCGGCACTCGCGGCGGAAGTCGGCCATCGACATCTCGCGCTTCTTCGCGCCGAGCTCGCGATCGACGCGCAGCTCAATCGGCAGCCCGTGGCAGTCGTATCCCGGCACGTAGGGCGAGTCGAACCCCGCCATCGTGCGTGACTTGACCACCAGGTCCTTGAGGATCTTGTTGAGCGCCGTGCCCAGGTGAATCTGACCGTTGGCGTACGGAGGACCGTCGTGCAGAACGAACTTCTTCGCGCCGCGACGTTTTGCACGGATTTGTCCGTACAAATCCATGGCTTTCCACCGCGCCAACGCTTCTGGCTCGGCGGTCTGCAGGCTGGCTTTCATCGGGAAAGCCGTCCGCGGCAAATTGACCGTGTCCTTCCACTCGGGCATATGGGCTCACTCACTACTATAATTCGTCGGATGGCCGCGCTCGAACCGAACCGCCAGAGCGCCTCCGTGGTCCACGAGGAAGTACTCGACAACGGACTGCGGGTGCTGATTCAGTCGGTGCACACCGCTCCCCTCGCCACGGTGTGGTGCTGGTATCGCGTCGGCTCACGGGACGAGATTTCCGGACTGACAGGCGTGTCGCACTGGGTCGAGCACATGAACTTCAAGGGGACGGCCAACATTCCCCGCGATCAGATCAAGGGCATCATCGAGAAGTATGGCGGTTATTGGAACGGCTATACCTGGATCGACCAGACGACGTACACAGAGACCGCGACGCGCGACGCGCTCGATCACATGCTGTTCATCGAAGCCGAGCGCATGCGAAGTTGCCTCTACGATCCCGCTGACTGCGAATCCGAGCGCACTGTGATCATCTCGGAGCTGCAGGGCGGAGAGAACGACCCCGAGCAGTTGCTCGATCAGGAACTGACGGCTACCGCGTTCCGCGCCCACAGCTATCGACATCCCACGATCGGCTGGTTGTCTGATTTGCAGACGATGACGCGAGACGATCTGTACGCTCACTATCGGCGCTTCTACGCTCCCAACAACGCTACGCTCGTGATCGTCGGCGACGTCAGCCGCGCGGACGTGATGCGTCACGTCGTGAAGCACTTCGCCAGACTCGAGCCGAGTGATGTCAGACGCCGATCGTCGACGGTCGAGCCCGAACAGCTGGGCGAGCGTCGCATGACGATCTCGAAGGAAGGCACGACCGCTTATCTGAAGGTTGGCTTTCACGCACCAGGCGTGACGCGCGACGACTTCTTTCCGCTGCTCGTGCTCGACACCGTGCTGACCGGCGCGAAGGGCCTCAACCTGTGGGCCAGTTTCCGCACTCAGCCGTCTCAGCGGAGTGCACGTCTCTATCAGGCGCTGGTGAACACAGGCCTGGCATCGGCGGCGAACGGTGCGCTGATGCCGACGGCGGAGCCGTTTCTCTACACGATTTCGGTGACGGCCACTGATGGCGTGTCGCTCGATCGTGTTGAGGCCGCAACGCTGGCCGAGACGGAACGCGCGCGCGCGAACGGCATCACGCCGCAGGAACTGCAGAAGGCGAAGAACCAGTTAAGAGCTCGATTCGTGTTCGAGAACGACAGCATCACGAACATCGCGCATCAACTCGGCTTCTTCGAAACCGTCGCGTCGTGGACGTTGTATCCAAACCTTGCCCAGCGCATTGAGGCTGTGACGGTCGAGGAGGTCAACCGTGTGGCCGCTCATCGTCTCACGCCGACGAGCCGGACCGTCGGTCGCTTCGAGCCGATTCAATGATCGCAGGCCTGGCGCCGACACGAGAGGTCCTCGCCAACGGCGCTACGGTTCTCGCCAAACGGACATTGACGACTCCGGCGGTGACGTTGATTGCGAATCTGCGCGCAGGCTCCGTCCATGACACCGCGGAGCTGCCGGGGGTTGCGCATTTCATGTCGCGAACCATCGACCGCGGCACCGAGCGATATTCCGCTGACGAACTCGCCGAGCAGCTGGATAGCCGCGGAGTCACGCTTGCGGCTTCGGTCACCCGCCACACGCTCTCGCTCGCGTGCACGTGTCTCGTCGAAGACCTGGACGATGTCCTTGGCCTGGTTGCCGAAGTCGTCATGCGACCGTCGTTTCCTGTTGTCGAGGTTGATCGGCGCCGTGGCGAGATCGTCACACTCATCCGCCAGGATGAAGACAACCCTGCGGCAGTTGCCGTCGAGACGTTGATGTCGGTGCTGTACGGGTCGCACCCGTATGGCCGTCGCGCGCGCGGCACTCTCGCCAGCGTCGAACTGATCGATCGGCAGATGCTTCAACGATTCCACGGAGCACACTGCGTTCCAAAGGGACTGGCGCTGGCCGTCGTAGGAGACATCGATCCGTCCCGCGCGGTCGATGCGGCGCGCACGACGTTTGGTGCCTGGAAAGGAGGGGAGGCCGTCGATGTGACTGGTATGTCTGTTTCTCCCGCATCGGGGCGTCAACGCCGCCTCGTGTCGATGATGAACAAGTCGCAAACCGACATCGCTTACGGATTCGCAACCATCACCCGTCAGGACGCGTCCTACTACGCGTACTCGCTGATGAACAACATCCTCGGCCAATACTCGCTCGGTGGTCGCCTCGGCGACAGTATTCGCGAGCAGCAAGGGATGGCGTACTACGTCTCCAGCTCCCTTGACGCGAACCTCATGCCAGGCCCGTTGGTCATCAGGGCCGGCGTCAGTCCGGCGAATGTGACAAAGGCTGTTGCGTCGATCGACACGGAACTCCAGAAGCTGGTCGACACAGGCCCGACCGAACAGGAGCTTCGGGAGTCCAAGCAGTATCTGATCGGATCGATGCCGCGCACACTCGAAACCAACATGGGTATCGCCACGTATCTGCAGACGGTGGAGTTCTTTGGGCTTGGCCTCGACTACGACGTACGCATGCCAGATCTTCTGCGGGCCGTGACTCCCGAGCACGTGCACAACGCGGCCCGCCGCGCGATCGATCCCGCCAACGCGACCGTCGTCGTCGCAGGACCCTTTGAAGGACCTCTCTCGTGAGCCGACGCCCGGTTTCTGCCGTGTTCTTCGACGTCGACTTCACGCTGATCTACCCGGGGCCGACGTTTCAGGGCGAGGGCTACGCGGCCTTCTGCGAGCGCTACGGCATGACGGTGGATCCCTCGCGCTTCCCGCAGGCCGTGCGCGCCGCATCGTCGATTCTCGATGCCGCGCAGGATCATGCCTACGACCCGGACATTTTCGTCTGCTACACGCGGCGCATCATCGAGGAGATGGGGGGATCAGGTCCGCGACTCGACGAGTGCGCGACCGAGATCTACAACGAGTGGGCCGCCTGTCAGCACTTCTTCCTCTACGACGATGTGGCGCCTGTGCTGGAGGAGTTGGCGAGACGAGGATTGAAGATTGGACTGATCTCCAATTCGCATCGTTGCCTCGCCTCGTTCCAGGAGCACTTCCGGCTTCAGGGCCTCATCACCGCGGCCGTGTCTTCCTCGGAGCATGGCTACATGAAGCCGCACCCGAGCATCTTCGAAGCGGCGTTGACACTGGCTGGCGTCGAGGCCCGCGACTCGCTGATGGTGGGCGATAGCGTTGCGCACGACATCGACGGTGCGCGCCGAGTCGGGATGCGCGGCGTGCTCGTGCACCGATCGGATGATCCGGTGCCTACGGCAGTCGTCCCGGTGATTCGCTCGATGTCAGAGCTTCCTGCGTTGATCAATTGACGCGATCAACGCGGCGAGCGCCCCCCTGATTTCGGGGCCCAGAACGTGAACTCCTTCTCGTAGCACACGCCTTCGAGATCGACGGCACGCTCCTGAAAGTACGCCTGCGCGTCGCCGATCGCCTTGTTGTAGATGACCGGCCCAATCTCCTGCAGACAGTAGTCGAGGAGCAGGCCTGCCTTGAGGTCGCCGATGTCTTCGTCGAGATGCTCGACGAAGTACCGCTTGATGGACGCGAGCAGCTGCTTCTTGTTTTCGGGACTGAGCGTGATGGCCATGTCGCGAGGGGGTGCGTCCACAGGGCCGCACCCGAGACAACTAACGTCGGAGCAGCGCCAGGCCCTGTGAGAGCAGGTCGCTGTGATTGTCGGGAACCTGTCCGTTCGGCGTGAGCTGATTCACGAGCTCCGGCAGGATCTGCGAAAGGATCGAGCCGGCCTGGCCGTTCGACGTGCCGAGCTGTGCGGCCAGATTGCCCAGGCCCGTGTTGCCGAACGCCTGCGTCAACTGATCGGCTGACACACTTGCATTCGCGCCGGTGCCGACCCACGAATCGGCCTGCTGTCCCAGGCCGCTGGCGCGAAGCTTGTCGATGACGCCCGGCAGCCCGCCGTTCTGCTGGACCATCGCCATCACGGCACCGACCAGATCCGCTCCGCCCTTTTGATTACCCGCGCCAAGACTGTTGACCAATGCGTCGAGCGGACTACCTCCCTGCGTCTGACCGCCGCCGAGAACTGATCCCGCTACGTTGCTGAGGATGCCATCCAGAAGTCCCATGGCTGCCTTCCTTTTCCCTTATCACCTCTGAGGGGGTGAGGTGAGCCTCGCGAATCATACTCGCGCGCGAGTAGATCGAACTATTCCCAACCCCCGTGCCCCGGATCCCGGATCCCGAATCCCGGATCCCGAACCCCGGTACTATCCCGGAGGCCAGGTCAGCGTACGCCCTGCGAGCAGGTGCAGGTGGATGTGGAAGACTGTCTGGCCGGCAGCCCGGTTGGTGTTGAACACCGTCCGATAGCCTTCGTCGGCGTATCCCTGCTCCTTCGCGATGGCCGCCGCCGCACGCTGCATCGCTCCAGCCAGCGCATCGTCGTGCGGGCCCAGATCGTTCAGTGTGGCGATGTGGCGGCGCGGAATGATCAGGACGTGCAGCGGCGCCTGTGGGTTGATATCCCGGATCGCGACGATCTCGTGATCCTCATGGACAAAGCGTCCGGGGATCTGTCCTGCGATGATCTTGCAGAAGAGGCAATCGTTCATGACCGTTGCACGACTGCGGTTCGCGGGATGCCTTGCAGATCCGCACGCACGCGATCGATGCGCAGTGCCGATCGCGCCGCGACGAGTTGTCTCACATCCTCTTCCTGACCGAACCCGAACTCCATCACCAGCCAGCCACCGCTCGTGAGCGTGCGCACCGCGGCGTCGAGCACGGCCTCAACTCCCAGCAGACCTGTTTCACCCGCGAAGAGCGCGACGTCCGGCTCGTGACGAACGTCACGCGACAAGGCCGGCTTGTCACCGGCTTTGACGTAGGGCGGATTGGCCGCGATCAAATCGAAGGGACCTACGACTCCGTCGAGGAAGGATGTCTCTACGAACGTCGTTCGCCGGCTCACGCGATGGCGCCGCGCGTTGTCGCGCGCGACGGCAAGAGCGTCGCGCGAGACCTCGGTTGCGATGACGTGTGCACTCGGGACCTCGTGAGCCAGGCTGACCGCCAGGCAGCCGCTGCCGGTGCCGATATCCGCGAGTCGCGGCGACGTCAGGTTCAATGTGTTCAGAATCGCGAGTGACTCCTCGACGATGAACTCACTTTCGGGACGCGGGATGAGGACGTCTGGTGTGACGCGAAACTCGAGACCCCAGAACTCGCGGTTGCCGACGATGTACGCCGTGGGTTCGCGGTCGGCACGCCGAAGAATCCATTCCGAGAACTGCGGTTCGAGTCCGTCAGGCGCCGGCTGGGTTCGAGCGGTCAAGACGCGCGCGCGATCCCAGCCGAGAATCGTGCGCACGAACAGGTCGACGTCGATCGCTGCCGATGACGGCTCGATACCCGCGGCGACCAGACGTTCGTGTCCAGCCGTCAACTGCTCGTGCAGAAGCGTCATTCTTCGGGGCCGACGGTGGTGACTTCCTTCAGCTTCTGGGCGTTGTAGAACGAGGTGACTTGTTCCACAAGCTCGCCCATGTCTCCATCGAGGACGTTGTGGAGCTGGTGAGTCGTGAAGTTGACGCGATGATCGGTAATGCGACTGTCGCGGAAGTTGTAGGTCCGGATCTTCTCGGAACGGTCGCCACTGCCAACCTGGCCGCGCCGCTCCTTTGCGATCGCGTCCTGCTGCTTCTGCATCTCCATCTCGTAGAGGCGCGCGCGCAGCACCTTCATGGCCTTTGCGCGATTCTTGATCTGCGATTTCTCATCCTGCTGTGAGACGACGAGATTCGTCGGCAGGTGAGTGATGCGCACGGCGGAGTAGGTCGTGTTGACGCTCTGGCCACCGGGACCGCTGGAGCAGAACGTGTCGATGCGCAGGTCCTTATCGTTGATCTGGATGTCGACGTCCTCGGCCTCAGGCAACACGGCCACGGTCGCGGTCGACGTGTGGATGCGTCCGCTCGCCTCCGTGGCAGGCACTCGCTGCACGCGATGCACGCCGCTCTCGTACTTCAGGCGGCTGTAGACACCCCTGCCATCGATCGCCACGATCGCTTCTTTGAGCCCGCCGCCGCCGGTCTCGCTGCTCGACATCACGTCGAGCCTCCAGCCCTGACGTTCGGCATAGCGCGTGTACATACGAAACAGGTCGCCCGCGAAGAGCGCAGCTTCGTCTCCACCCGTGCCGGCCCGAATTTCGAGGATGACGTTCTTCTCGTCATTCGGATCCTTCGGTATGAGAAGGATCTTGAGTTCATGGAGGAGCGCCTCGCGACGAGCGTTGAGCGACTTCAGCTCCTCGTCGGCCAGCTCGCGCATGTCGGTGTCAGCGCTGCGGAACAGTTCCTCGGCGCCGGCGATATCGAGCTCCACGCTCTTGAACTCGCGAAACTTCTGGACGAGAGGTTCGAGCTCCGAGAGCGTCTTCGCCGCCTTCTTGTACTCCGAGGGATCCGACTGCACTTCGACGGTGCCGAGCTGGGTCATCAGCTCGTCGTAACGTGATTCGACCGAAGTCAGTTTGTCGAACATTGGTGTTGGGTCCGGTCCGCGCCGGACACTAGGTTAATTATCCTCCCGACACGGGGGGGAGGAATGCTACTTCATCGCCCTCGCTGACCGACGCGGACATCCGCGAGTAGTCCGCATTCACAGCCACCGACATCGTCCGCTCGTACTCACCGAGGGCGGGCATTTCGGCGACGAGAGCCTTCCACACGCTTTGGACGGTCGCCGGAGCCTGGACGTCCCGGACCAGCTCCCCCGATCCCGCCAGGTCGCGCAGCCGGGCGAACAACCGGACGGTTACGCGCACGCGATCCGATACGCCGCCTGCCGGGCCGACTCATCGTCGGGATCGGCAGTGGCGCCCTCCAGCCAGACGTCTCCGCCCTCGAAGTGTTCATGCTTCCAGATCGGGACGATCTGTTTGATTCGCTCGATCGTGTAGCGGCACGCCGCAAACGCATTCGCTCGATGTGGCGACACAGCGACGATGATCACGCTCGCGTCGCCGATCTCGATCCGGCCTGTTCGGTGATGCACGCCAACGCGCGTGTCCGGCCAGGCCTGGCGCACTTCTTCAGTGATACGCGTCAACGCGCGAACGGCGAGCGGCTCGTACGCCTCGTAGTCGAGGAACGAGACGCGCCGCCCTTGATTGTGATCGCGAACCAGCCCGATGAACGACGCGACGGCGCCGTCACCCTCGCGCGACCTGCTGACGTCGTGCGTCAGTGCCGGAAGGTCCAGGGCGGCCGGAGTCACGGCAACGAGAGGCATCGATTGAGTATGGCAGAACCGTTTAGTTTTCGTCTGGTCGCCAGCGCAACGGTCTGTCGTCCCGATGCCACGGCCACCTGCCGCTGGCGGTATTGGACAGTGTGCGTGCCGGATTGAAGACGATGCGGAACGCGAAACGATAGAGCGGATTCGTGGTGCGCGACTCCGCCCATTTCACGAAGTACTTGTCGAGTGCATCCTCAGCCACGATCAGGCCGAAGGCACCGAGCGGTGTCACGACGTGATCGACCCATCCATTCGTCGCGGGATTCAGTCCGACGTTGCCGATCGACGCTTCGCTCAGCGGACCGTACTCGAACTGCAGGCTGTAGGCGGCGGCCCAGGCAGCCGCCTGTCCCCGCGTCGCCCAGTACCTGCGACTCAGGCTGATCTCGAGAGGAGCATTGCGGTCGTGGTCGAGCCAGATGTATCCAGCGGCGGCGCCGTGAATTGGGTGGCCGATGTAGTTGACCGGCCACGAGTCGGTATCTTCCCATTGGTCCGGGATGTGGACTGATCGTTTGTAGTCCTCCCAGAACGGACCACCGAGCTGGCTTCGCGTTTTCTCCTGGAACGCGACGCGGATTCCGTGTTCGAGCATGAGCAGCTTGAGCGAATCGACGAATGCACCGATGACGTCAGCCCCTCTTGATCTTCCACGAAGCCTGTCGTCGTCATCGGGGTTTCCTGCGCCTTGAGTGCGTCATCGTGGCGACGGCCACTGATGCAATCACACACAGGTGAGTCAACCGTCGGTGCTTCATCGCTTCCTCACTTTCTGACGTCTGACGCACCAGGAGCGTCAGCGTGTAAACGCGAAGAAATGTCCCAAGGGTCCGTGCCCTCGACCCAGATCGGGAGCGTGCCGGATCGCCTCTGCGACATAGCGCTGCGCATCACGAACGGCGTCACGAAGTCCGTGGCCCAATGCCAGGTGGGACGTAATCGCCGCGGCGAACGTGCATCCCGTTCCGTGGGTATGCCTCCCTGGTACCCGTGCGTGTCGAAATTCGACGAACTCGCCTTCGTGCAACAGTAGATCGGAGATGTCGTCTGACGGCAGATGACCGCCCTTGATGACGACGGCCGTCGC
This sequence comes from uncultured Acidobacteriota bacterium, assembly GCA_963772955.1. GTDB lineage: Bacteria > Acidobacteriota > Vicinamibacteria > Vicinamibacterales > UBA2999 > Gp6-AA40. The sequence continues at coordinate 63,170 of CAVYZF010000009.1, forward strand.
GCCCATGTCTACGATCCGTCTTGCCGCTTCTTTTCGATCGTCGTCCGTCCGGATCTCGATGTTGGTCAGCGTCTCGGCCTCGGGAATATTTGGTGTGACGAGATACGCCTGGGCAATCAGCTCCATCTTCATCGCGCCGAGCGCCTCGTCGTCCAGGAGGCGGTCGCCACTCTTGGCGATCATCACGGGATCCACGACGAGCAGCGGGATCTCGAGATCGCGTACGGCGGCCGCCACCGCTTCGACGATCGCGGCGCTCGCCAGCATTCCGGTCTTCGCGGCATGCACGCCGAAGTCAGAGACGACGGCCTCGATTTGAGCGGTCACGAGATCGGCGGGGAGCGCTTCGGCCATTGTCACGCCCAGGGAGTTCTGCGCCGTGACCGCGGTGATGGCGCTCGTGCCATACACGCCGTGGGCGGCGAAGGTCTTCAGGTCCGCCTGAATGCCTGCGCCCGCGCCGGAATCGCTGCCCGCGATGGTCAGCGCCGTACGCATCAGAGGTTAGTGAGATCGGCCGAGCAGACGCCACAGCGCAGGTACGAATCCCGCGGCGATGGCGAGCTTGATCAGATCTGGAACGATGAACGGGTAAACACCGGCGAAGAACGCCGCGCTCAGGCCCGGTGCTCCTGCGTCACCACTCCGGGCGAACACTCCGAGCCACGCGACACCCGCGGCATAGATCACGAGGAGACCAACGAGCATCGCAACGACCGAGGTGACGTACTTGCGATCGAATCCTCGCTCCGCAAGGTAGCCTGTCACGAATGCCGCGATCGGGTACGCCATCAGGTAACCGCCCGTCGGCCCGAGCAGCCGCAGCGGTCCCGGTGGCAGCACCGCCGACGCGGCAAAAACCGGAAGCCCGGCGATGCCGGCAGCGAGATACAGGATCTGGCTCGCTGAACCAAGTCGAGAGCCGAGCGCGAGTCCGCCCAGCAGGACGACTGTCGGCTGAAGTGTCAGCGGCACAGCGGTGAACGGCAGTTGAATGCTGAGCTGCGCCGCCACGATCGTCAGGACCGTGATGAAGAGGACCGACGCGATCCTGATGCCGAGTGCGGTCTCCGCGGATCCGCCACGCGCCGCGAGTGCACTGACGAGTGTGGTCGATGAGGACGCAGCCATGCCCGCGAATTGTACTTCAGCCCTCCGGTCACTTTGCCAGAACCAGCATGTACTGATAGGGCAGCGTCTCCTCGTCCACGATCCTGAGCTTCGCGGCACGCACATCGGCCGTCACCGACGCCTTGTCGACTCGGGCGTTTTCCGGAGGTCCAGGGCCGCCGCGTCCAGGCTTCCAGTTGACGACGCCGATCAGACCGTTGGGCTTGAGCGCACGAGCGAGATTCTGAAGAAACGTGACGCGATCCTCGACCTCCTGGTACGCATCGACGACGACGATCGCGTCGAGGCCAGCGACCGGCAGATTCGGGTCGCTCCCCGAGCCGAGCTTCGTCTGGACGTTCTGCAGTCCCTCGCGTTGGACCCGTCGCTTGATCGCCTCGAGCATCTCGCGCTGCACGTCCTGTGAGTAGACGACGCCGTTCGGCCCGACGCGCCGGGCCAGATGAATCGTGAACCATCCGGCGCCCGCGCCGATATCGGCGACCTTCGATCCGTCGGCGACATGGAGGACGTCCATGATCTGCTCGGGCTTCTGCCACGCGGCGCGGTCGGGGCTTTCGAGCAGTCCGAGATCGATCGGTGGAAACAGTCGACCGTGGCTCTGCGGCGGGGGAGGTTGCTGCAGTTGCTGCGCGTGCGACGCTGCCGCTGAACTCAAGAGCAGAAGGGCGAGCACCGCGACCTTCTTCATCGCGTGTCTCCCGCGATTCCGGGTCGAGTCATCGCTTCGATAGACAGGATTCGATCGAGCTCGCCCGCGTCGATCAAACGCCGTTCGAGAACGATCTGTCGGATCGGCTTCCCTGTCGCGACCGACTCCTTCGCGATCTCCGCCGTCTTCTCGTATCCGAGATGCGGACTGAGCGCCGTGGCCAGGGCTGTGCTTCGCTCGAGCAACTCGCGGGCGCGCGGCTCGTCGGCGGTGATGCCGTCCACGGTGCGCACGGTGAGAGTATGCATCGCGTTGCGCAGAATCGTGGACGCATGCAGCGTGTTCCATGCGATGACCGGCATCATCACATTCAACTCGAGTTGTCCCGCCTCCGCAGCCATGCAGACAGTCGTATCGCAACCGACGACCTGAAAGCACACCTGGTTGACCATCTCGGGCACTGACGGGTTCACCTTGCCCGGCATGATAGACGACCCGGGCTGCACGGCGGGCAGCGCGATTTCGGAAAGACCGGCGCGCGGACCCATGCTCAGAAGCCGCAGGTCGCTCGCAATCTTTCCCAGCTCGATCGCCAGTCGCCGCATCGCGCCGGAGTAGGCAAGTACGTCGCCCATGCTCTGCGTCACTCGAAAGCGGTTTGCCGCAGGCGCCAGATCCATCGTGACGCTCGCACCGAGGTAGGAGATCATGCGGCTGCTGAAGTCATCACCGGCATTGAGCCCAGTACCCACGGCAGTCGCACCGAGATTCATCTCTTTCAGCTGCTCCGCCGCCCGCGCCACATCGTCGGCGCCGCGTTCGATGCACGCGGCGTAGCCGCCGAACTCCTGCCCGAGCGTCATCGGCACAGCATCCTGGAGATGCGTGCGCCCGACTTTAAGGACACCGGAGAATTCATCAGCCTTCCGGTGCAAGGACGCCGCCAGGGCGCGTGCCGCGTCCACCAGGGGCGCATGCCCAAGCAAGAGGGCCACACGCGTAGCCGAGGGGAACACGTCGTTGGTGGACTGTCCCATGTTGACGTGATCGTTGGGGTGCACCAGGCGGTATTCGCCCCTGGCGCCACCGAGCACCTCGCTGGCCCTGTTTGCGAGCACTTCGTTCACGTTCATGTTGTGAGACGTGCCCGCGCCCGCCTGATAGATGTCGACGATGAACTGGTCGCGCAAGGCGCCGTTCACGATCTCGTCGGCGGCGTTGATGATTGCCTCGCCCACGCGTGGCTCGAGGCGTCCGAGCTCCACATTTGCGCGCGCGGCCGCGCGCTTGATGAGGATGGTTGCCAGGACGAGGTCTGACGGGGCGTGTAGACCGCTGATCGGGAAGTTTTCGGACGCGCGAACCGTCTGGATGCCGTAGTAGGCGTCGGAGGGGACCGTATGTTCGCCGAGAGGATCGTGCTCGACGCGGAATGTAATGGGGTCGGGAGTCATTTAACGAGGACACTCCCGCGAGAGAAGCGCAATTCCAGGAGTGTCCTGATCAAATGACTCCCGACCCCCTTTTGCCAAATTATACTGATCGAATGCCCGCAGCTTTTCTCGATAGTGTGCTCGCTCTCGTCGTTCGTACGTCCACCGATCTTCCACCTGATGTACGCGCGGCTATGAAGGTCGCCATGGGCCAGGAGCAGGCCGGGACTCAGTCGTCGCAGGCGCTGACGGTGATCGCGCAGAACATCGATCTCGCAGCTGACGGCGAGGGCGCGATCTGCCAGGACACGGGCATGCCGACCTTCGAGGTCAAGACGCCGGTCGGTGTGAATCAGATCGTCCTGAAGAAGCAGATTCGCGAGGCGGTTGCCGAGGCGACGAAGCGCGGCAAGCTGCGACCCAACTCGGTGGATTCGCTCACAGGTGACAACTCGGGCAACAACCTCGGGCCCGGCACGCCGATCATTCACTTCGAGCAATGGGAGAACGACGACGAGATCGAGGTGAAGCTGATCCTGAAGGGTGGCGGCTGCGAAAACATGAACGCGCAGTATTCGCTGCCGGCGGAACTGCAGGGTCTCGGCCGCGCCGATCGTTCCATCGAAGGTGTACGCAAGTGCATCCTGCACGCGGTGTGGCACGCGCAAGGCAAGGGATGCGCGCCGGGGGCCATTGGCGTGTGCATTGGCGGTGACCGCACTTCGGGTTACGTGAACGCGAAGGAGCAACTGTTCCGTACGCTCGACGATGTGAACCCGGATTCGCGCCTGGCGGAGCTCGAAGCGTCGATCATGGGCGAGGTCAACAAGCTCGGAATCGGCGCCATGGGATTTGGCGGTCGTGTGTCGTTGATCGGATGCAAGATTGGCGCGCTCAATCGGCTGCCCGCGAGCTTCTTCGTCTCAGTGGCGTACGACTGCTGGGCCTATCGAAGACTTGGCGTCGTGCTCGACAGCAAGACCGGCGAGATCAAGCGCTGGCTCTATCGCGACGCGTCCAGCCCGGTCGTTCACATGGCGGATCAGTCCGGGTTCCCGAGAACCGGACGTGAAGTCGCGCTGCGCACGCCGATCACCGAAGAGCAGGTGCGCGCGCTGAAGGTTGGTGATGTGGTGCTGCTCTCCGGTCGCGCCTATACGGGTCGTGACGCGGTTCACCATCACCTCATGTCGCACGACGCGCCGGTGGACCTGCGCGGCGGCGTGATCTATCACTGCGGACCGGTCGTCGCGAAAGAAGGCGACGGCTGGCGCGTGACTGCGGCGGGACCGACGACGAGCATCCGCGAGGAGCCGTATCAGGCAGATGTGATCGCGCGCAACGGCGTGCGCGTCGTGATCGGCAAGGGCGGCATGGGCGCGAAGACGCTGGCCGGGTTGCAGAAGTCCGGCGCCGTCTATCTCAACGCGATCGGTGGTGCAGCTCAGTTTTACGCGCGAACCATCAAGAGCGTGGATGGCGTCTCATTGATGGAGTTCGGAACGCCCGAGGCGATGTGGCATCTCACGATTGAGGAGTTCCCGGCGATCGTGACGATGGACGCGCACGGTAACAGCCTGCACAAAGACGTCGAACAGGAATCAGGACAGGCTCTTGCCACGATGGGCCGTTGAGCCTGTTCGGCTAAGTGACGGCAGGTCTGATAGATACGGTTGCGCAGATGTATGCGTGTGCTTGCCCAAACCCTCCCAGGACACTATAATTCTGGTAGGAGTCTCACATGATCAACGTGTCCGAAACAGCAGCGTCCAAGATCAACGAGCTGCTCGCGGAAGAGGGCAAGGTCGGCAGCGGCCTGCGGGTATTTGTCCAGGGTGGCGGCTGCTCGGGTTTCCAGTACGGCTTGATGATCGAAGAGAGCAATGGCTCGGGTGATCAGGTCTACGAGTCCAACGGAGTCAGGCTGTTCGTCGATCCCGTGAGCATCAGCTATCTCAAGGGCGCCGAGGTAGATTTCGTCGACACGGTGACCGGCGGCGGTTTCACGATCAAGAACCCGAACGCCACGTCAACGTGCGGATGCGGACAGTCGTTCAGCGCCTGAGAGCGCGCTCGTCTCGCGTCAAAGGTCAAGAGACAAAGGTGGGCACGTACCTTTGAACGCTATTCCAGACTTCAATCGGCTGAAGCCAACCGGTGGCAAGCGCTCCAGCAAACGGGAGCAGATTGTCAACGTCTTCCTGCGTCAGGAAGGACATCTGAGCGCCGATGATCTGGTCGATCTCATTCGACATGAGGATCACCGCATCAGCCGTGCAACGGTGTATCGCACCTTGCAGTGGATGGTTGATGCCGGCATAGCCCGCAAGGTCGACTTCGGCGAGGGGCGATTCCGGTTCGAGCACTCCTACCGTCAGCCCCGCCATTTCCATCTGATCTGCAAGACCTGCCATCGCTCGTTCGAGTTCCTCAGCTCGGACATCGAGGCCTTCATCGAAGAAGTAGCTGCGGCGCGCAGCTTCGCCGCGTCTCAGAGCGTAGTTCAGATCTACGGCACCTGCGAGGAGTGCCGCACCGGACGCGCGTCGATGGCGAGCTCCGAGGGACACACCGATCTCGTCTTCGCGCGCGACGCACTGCGCATCGCCATCGCGACCGAGCGCAGCGGGCTCGATTTCTACACACGGGCGTCAAAGGTGACGAAGGACGCGCGCGGTCGCAAGATCTTTCAGGATCTCGCGCTCGAGGAGAAGGAACATCTCGGCAAGCTCGAAGCACGCTACGGCGAGCTGCTGCAACGCGATCCGCAGCTCGAGTCGCGCCCGACGTTCCTGTTCTTCAAGGGCGCCGCCAACGGTCTCTTCGCCGAAGGGGCTGAGCGGTTGATGCGTGGCGTCAATGATCAGCAGGCGCTGATGATCGGCATTCGATGCGAGCGCGGCTCGCACCGCTTCTTCAAGAAATACGGCGAGCGCTTCGAGGACTCCGAGGGCAAACAAATCTTCCTCGAGTTTGCCGACGAGGAGCGCGAGCATCTCGACCTGCTCATCCGCGAGTACCGCGCGCTCGTGAAGCGCCAGGGTCGCGTGCGCCGTGGGACACGCCCGACAACCACTGCCCCGGCCCGCGCGGGCGCTCGGTGAGTTTCCCGGACAACAGGCCTGCCGTTGAGCGCTCCGCCGGATGACGGACCTGCACATGCACACAACGGCCTCGGATGGCCGCTGTACTCCGACTGAGCTCGTCGATCGCGTTGTCGCCGCCGGCATCACCGTGATGGCGGTGACCGACCACGACACGATGGCCGCCGTCGACGACGTGCAGGCGCACGCGAAGGCGCGAGGGATCGAAGCACACGCCGGGATCGAGATCACGGCGGTCGAAGACGGTCGAGACATCCACATGCTTGGCTACTTCCTGAATCCGGCCGAGCCGCGATTGGTCGAGTTCCTGCGCGTACAGCGCGAGACGCGCGTCAAGCGCGTGCAGGTGATCGCCGCTAGACTGGCCGAGCTCGGCGTCCCGATCGATCTGCGGGCGCTGCTCGATGAAGCGCTGCGCAATGCTGGCCGTTCCATTGGCCGCCCACAGGTGGCGCGCGCGCTCCAGCGCGCCGGCCATGTGGCCGATACGAAGGAAGCCTTCGATCGATTCCTGAGCAACGGCGGCCCCGCGTTCGTGTCGCGCCCTGGCTCGCCGCCAGAGGTTGTGATCGACATCATTCATCGCTCAGGTGGCGTGGCCTCGCTGGCGCACCCGGGACGAACTCGCATCGACTCGCGCATCAAGGCACTCTCGCGCGCAGGCCTCGATGCGCTCGAGGTCTATCACTCGGATCACGACCAGCCGACGATCGAGCACTATCACCGCATGGCGTCTGAACTCGGATTGCTGATGACCGGCGGCTCCGACTTTCACGGTGACCCGACGCACGGAATCGAGCCGGGTGCGTCCACACTTCCCTTCGCCGAATGGCAGCGTCTCAGTGCGGCGCGTTGCCGACATGTCGTCGAATGACGTCCTCCTCCGCCTGCGTGGAGTCACGAAGGACTACCGCAGTCTCCGCCCGCTGAGGATCGCCGAGCTCGATCTCACTCCTGGTCGCTCGCTCGCGCTCCTCGGTTTCGATCAGACGATGGCAGAGGTGTTCGTCGATCTGATTACCGCCGCGATCCTCCCGGACAGCGGAGACGTCATTGCCTTCGGCCAGCACACGTCGTCCATTGCCGATCCAGGCAGCTGGCTCACGACCCTCGATCAGTTCGGGCTGTTCACGGAACGCGCGGTGCTCGTCGAGCAGTTCACCGTCGAACAGAACCTCGCGCTTCCACTGTCGATTACCGTCGAAGACATGACGCCAGAAATCCGCGCGCGGGTCGGCGAGCTTGCGACTGAGATCGGACTCGGGAGCGAACTTCGTCGTCAGGCCGGCGTGCTGGGCCCGGCGTTCCGCGCGCGCATACGTCTTGGCCGTGCGCTTGCGCTCGCCCCGAGGGTCTTCGTCGCGGAGCATCCCAACGCGACGCTGTCGGCGGAGGAGGCGTCCGCTCTCGCGACTGATATGTCGCGGATCATCGCGGCGCGTGGCGTCGCGAGCATCGTGCTCACGGCGGATCAGTCGTTCGCGCGAGCCGTGGCGAGAGAAGTGCTCGTGCTCGAGCCCGCAACCGGAGCGCTCAAGCCGGCGTCTTCCTGGCGGCGTTGGTTTTCGTGATCTGAAAAGAACGTGGGAGGGATTCGCGAGGCGAGTCGGTCACCCCGGCCCCGGTTGGGGCCGGGCGACGGCCAGAGGTTACCCTTCGATCAATCGAACGTCCCCGGCGCGGGGGCCTTTGCTGGATTCCTCCGCCGTGAACTCGACGCGCTGCCCTTCGCGTAGCAGCTCAAATACCGCTTGCCGCACGGCGCTGCGGTGGAAGAAGTGTTCGATCCCGCCCTCGTCGCGAATGAAGCCGAAGCCTTTGTCGATGAGCAGGCGTGCGATGGTGCCGGTCGGCATAGCCGTATCCCTCCGATGACGAAGGCCTGGGACAATCCCAGGCGCTCCCGGACCGCTGTGCGGGGACATCCACCGATGCCTCGGGAACTTGCAGCGATCCGCGCGCACCGGCCTGGAAGCTGGGCCAGTGTAGGAGCGTAGCCAGCGGGAAGTCAAGCAAGCCAGAACTCGTTACGGTTCTGTGATTTGCGCCATCATGGCCGGGGCGGGACTAGACTGAAGTGTGTTGCCTGGAATCGTTCTCGCCGCCGGTGATTCGAAACGAATGGGATCGCCGAAGGCCCTTCTGCCGAGCCCGGACGGTCGTCCGTTCGTGACGCGAATCGTCGAGACACTTCATGAAGCGGGCATCGCCGAGCTCGTCGTCGTGACTGGTCGCGATCACGACGCCCTCGTAGATGTACTGAGCCGCGCGCGCGTACAGCCACTGATCGCACGCAACATCGATCCGTCACGCGGACAGCTTTCGTCGCTCTGGGTCGGTATGGATCTGGTTGTCGGACCAGACACCGACGGGATTCTCGTCACGCTCGTTGACGTGCCGATGGTCACGGTCTCGACCGTGACGCGTGTCGTCACTGCATGGCAGCATACGCATGCACCGATCGTGCGGCCGGCGATCGGCGATCGACATGGCCATCCCGTCATCTTTGACAGATCAGTGTTGGCCGCGCTGCGCGGCGCTCCGATCGATGGGGGCGCAAAGACCGTCGTCCGCGCTCACGAGCGCGATCTGCTCAACGTGCCAGTGGACGACGAGGGATGCCTCGTCGACGTCGATACTCCTGACGATTATCGAAATATGCCGCGTTAGACGCGGTCCCGTCAGTGCTCTCGTTCTGCCGCTCTTGCCGCGCTCAGAATGTTTCTGAGGCCGTAGTTGTGCTCGTGGCACTCGAACGGAAAGATCTGATTCGGATCGGACGTGAGCGGCATCGCGATCGTCCATGGTTGGATCCATGTCTTCGGATCGTCAAGTGTCGCCGTCCACTCGATGCGATCCGCCGCCACGCGCGTGAAGCGCTCGATGACGCGGAATGTCTCTGGGTTGGCGTTGCGATACGCGGACGCGGCCGTGAAGTTCGTCGTCTCCACGACGAGTGAGCTGCCCTCCCAGCGTCCTCGCGCATCTCCCATGTGCGTGCGCACGCCGGCGCCGGCATGCGGTCGCCCGTCGAGCGGGATGACGCGCGCTTCATGAATGATTTCGTAGGTGATGACGATGAGGCCGGGTGATTGGATGATCTGGTAGTTGTTGCCGTACATCACCGGGATCATCGAGCCCGGGACGCTGCGGGAGATGCAGCGCTCGAGCATGCCGAGATCGTCAGGACCGTTGAACGGCCCGCCGAGGAAGCTGCTTTTCGTTCGGATTCCCTTGAGTCGTTGCGCCGCCGCCGGCGTCAGCGGAGGGACGTGTCCATCCACAGGATCGACGATCAGCCACGGCTGATTCCGCTTGCCGAGATCGAGGATCTGCAGCCACCACTCATCGGGCCCTCGAACGTCGCCGTTGGCCAGGCCGGCGATTGCCTGCTTCGTCGCCTGCTGACGGACTCGAGCGATGTCGTCTGCGCTCAGATCTGAAAGCCGCTTGCCTTCGAACTCCTTGGGGCGTTCGAGCGGCGTCGCGTACTCATTCGAATTCGTATAGACACCCTGCAGGTCGGGGTCACCCCACGCGGTGCGCGGAGGCGTGTAGGCAGACGCGGTGCGCGTCGTGTTCTGAGCGGCCAGCGAGGCGAAGCCGAGCGCCACGAGAGCCGAGGTGGCAGCCAGCGCGACCAGTCGTGTCGTCATCAGACACCCCACTTCAAGTACCCAACACACGGGTAGATGGGATCAGTCTCTTCACAGACTGCAGGAACTGCGGCGATTATCGATCATTCTGGCGCGTGGGTTTCGCGATCCCGGTGTTGAGGCGCTCGACGGCGAACTGGATGAGATCGTCGATTTCCGCCTGCTGGTGCGGAAGCTGGCCGTCAATGATCAGCATCGAGACGCCGTGCACGGTCGCCCAGATGAAGCGAGCGAGCTGTGCCGGGTCGTCTTTCCTGACCGTGCCGTCCTTCTGGAGAGCGACGATAGCGTCGACGAGGGCCTGAAAAGCGGCGGTCGATTCCCGCGTCAGATCTTCGGCGCGTGGCGCGTGGTCAACGGAGCCACCGAACATCACCCGGTAATGAGACCGGTTGGCCATGGCGAATCGGATATAAGCGAGACCCATCGCGTTGAATCCGCGGACGCCGCCCGCCTTCCACGCGTCGAGCAGCCGTTCGGTCAGCAGGCGAAATCCTTCTGTCGCCACGGAGGAGAGCAACGCTCGCTTGTCGGTGAAATGGCGATAGAGGGCAGTCCGTGACACCCCGAGCCTGAGACCGATGGTGCGAAGCGTGAGCGCGGCGACGCCGTCCTGTTGAATGGTGCGCAGTGCTTGATCGAGCAGGGCCCGGCGCAGGTCGCCGTGGTGGTAGCGATCCCGCGGTTTCCGCCGTGGACGTACTGCGGCAACAGCCATGTATACCTCAGCATAACGCGACATGTTGACATAGTCAACATGAGGGGGTAGATTGATGTTGACGATGGCAACATCGAAGGAGCTGGATATGACACTGGTGACCGCAGTTCAACAGGGACTCAGCCGGGTGTGGAAGTCGGACAGAACGCTGACCGTATCCGCGGTGCTGATGCTGGGCGCATTCGCGGCCTTTCTCGTCGGATTGGCCATTGATCCTCGTGTGATCACGGGCGCACCGGCCTGGCTGAAGCCCGCCAAGTTTGCCCTCTCGACAGCCATCTACATGTTCACGCTCGCCTGGGTCTTCACCTACCTGAGCGAGTGGCCGCGGATGCGTCGTCTGGTCGGGCGCGCGACCGCGTTCGTCCTCGTCGCAGAGGTGGTCGTCATCGCGCTGCAAGCCGGGCGCGGCACGACGAGCCACTTCAACTTCTCGACGCCGTTCGATGCCGCGATCTTCTCGTTCATGGGCGGCGCCATCGTGACCCAGACGCTCCTGAGCGCCCTTGTGGCAGTCGCGTTGTGGCGACAGTCATTTCACAATCAAGCGCTTGGTTGGGCGCTTCGGCTCGGCATGGTGATTACGATCGCGGGTGCGTCGACGGGAGGATTGATGACGCGGCCGACTGACGCGCAACTCGCGCAGATGAAGGCGTCACACCAGGCGTCGTCGATCATCGGAGCTCACACGGTCGGCGGGCCTGATGGCGGTCCCGGCCTGCCGGGCGTCGGATGGAGTGCTCAGCACGGCGATCTTCGTGTGCCGCATTTCCTCGGGCTCCACGCCCTTCAAGTGCTGCCGCTCCTGGGGTGGCTGCTGACGTGGCAGCGCATCGATGACGCCAGACGCGCACGGCTTGCCGTCGTCGCGGGAGGCAGCTACGCAGCGCTGTTCATCATCCTGACCTGGCAGGCCCTGCGCGGACAGGCTCTCATCACCCCTGATGCACTCACGCTCACTGCGCTGCTGATCTGGGCAGCTCTGACCGCGGGGTTGGCGGTGTGGCCATTTCGTCCCCGGTCGGAAAGACACGCTGCCGATGACTCATTGAATTGGATCAACCCATGACTCCGAATCAGGCCTTCGACATCCTGAACCTCATTGCTCTCGTTGCCTGGGCGCTGCTGTTGCTGTCGCCCAGGCTCCCGCGCTGGACGAGCACCGTGACCGGTGCGACCGTTCCCGTCGTTCTTGCTGTGGTCTACACGGCCATCGTCGTTGCCACGTGGGCGGGAAGCGAGGGTGGATTCTCGTCGCTCGCCGATGTCGCTGCGTTGTTCAGCAACCCGTGGATCCTGCTGGCCGGGTGGACCCACTACCTGGTGTTCGATCTGCTGGTCGGGAACTGGGAAATGCGTGACGCACGCACTCGTAACGTCCCGTACGTGCTGGTCCTGCCGTGTCTCGTCCTGACGTTTCTCTTCGGTCCGGCCGGCTGGCTGCTCTACCGCATCGTCCGGTCGACGCGAGGCCCCGAAACGGTCGCAGAGCGAGCGTTCTAGGGTTACTATTCCTCCGCGAAACTTCACGGAGGCCGCAATGAAGCGCTTCATCGGGTTTTCACTGGCACTGGCGAGCGTGATCCTGGCCGTCCCCACGTCGGCACAGCAGGTGCCCCCGCGTGCCACCGCGTTTGCCACCGCACCGGACATCCCGTTCGAGTCGGTGCCGAATTTCCTGACGATCCCGCCCAACCTGTATCTGGGTGAGGGCATCGGCGTCGCGCGCAATTCGAAGGGACACATCTACGTCTTCACGCGCAGCGGCGACACGCGGCTCTTCGAGTTCGACCAGAATGGAAAGTTTGTCCGCGAGATCGGAAAGGGCCTCTACGGCTTCGCGATGGCGCACGGCGTGCGCGTCGACTCGCAGGACAACATCTGGACGGTCGACGAAGGCACCAACATGGTCGTCAAGTTCAGCCCGGAAGGGCGCGTGCTGATGACCATGGGCCGCCGGCCCGAATCGGTCGAAGGCGTCGAGCCCACACCCGGTGTGGCACCAGGCGGCGGCGAACCGTATCGCTTCAATCGACCCACCGACGTCACCTGGGATCCTGCGGGCAACATCTTCGTGTCCGACGGCTACTTCAACTCGCGCGTCGCGAAGTACGACAAGAACGGCCGCTTCGTGAAGTCGATCGGCGTCCGTGGCACCGAGCCGTATCAGTTCAACACGCCGCACTCGATCACGGCCGACGCCATCGGCAACATCTACGTCGCCGATCGCAACAACCGTCGCATCCAGGTCTTCGACAGCAACCTGGTGCTGCGCGCGATCTACGACCACGTTGGCGCTCCGTGGGCCGTCTGCATCAGCCCCGGGCCGCATCAATATCTTTTCAGCTCGAACTCGAACCCGGACAACAACAACTCGCTGCTCGCAGCGGTTGCCGGCGAAATCTACAAGATGGAACTGGACGGCACGGTGATCGGCAAGTTCGGCAAGCCGGGCAAGCAGATCGGCGAGTTCAGCACGGTGCACGCGATCGACTGCCGCAACCCCGACGAACTCATTGTCGTCGAGATCACCGCGTGGCGGGCGCAGAAGATTCGCCTGAAGCCGATCACGCCGTCATCAACCAGGTAGTGGCGCGAGAGGTGAGGGTCCTATGACACGTGCACTGAAGCTCGCAGCGCTCGCGGTTGTCCTGGCGATTGCACCAGTCGGAGCGCAGCTCTCGATCCCCGAGATTCCCTACGATGCCGTCGATCCGATCAAGCTGCCCGACGATATCTACCTGGGCGAGGCGGTCGGCGTCGCGACCAACTCGAAGGGGAACATCTTCGTCTACACGCGGACCGGCACTCCCTTCTCCACCCTCGGTACACGCCGTACGTTTTCACGCGGCGGCGGCGCGCGACTCTTCGAGTTCGATCCGTCGGGCAAGTACATCCGCGAGATCGGGCAGGGGCTCTACGGCTTTCTCTTCGCGCACACGGTGCGGGTCGACCGACAGGACAACATCTGGGTCGTCGACGAGGGCGCGAACATGGTGATCAAGTTCGATCCCGAGGGCCGGGTCGTGATGACGATGGGACGGAAGCCTGAGGCGATCACCGTGCCGGGCGGTGCGGGCGGCGGTGGTGGCGAAGAAGGTGGTGGCGGTGGCCGCGGACGCGCCGCCGGTCCAGCCCCGACAGGTCCTCCGCCACCCCAGGGAACGGGCGTGCCCGGTGACAACTTCAACCGGCCGACCGACGTGGCCTGGGATGCGCAGGGCAACATCTACGTGGCCGACGGTTACGGGAACTCGCGCATCGCGAAGTTCGATCGTAACGGCAAGTACATCAAGTCGTGGGGCTCGCGCGGGTCAGCGCCGGGTCAGTTCAACGTCCCGCACACGATGGCGATCGATGCGGCGGGGCTCGTCTACGTCGGCGATCGACAGAACAACCGCATTCAGGTTTTCGACGGCGAGGGCACCTTCAAGACGCAGTACGTGAACGTGGGCGCGCCGTCTGCGATCTGCATCACGCCGGGGCCGCGTCAGTTCCTCTACGCGTCCAACTCGAACCCATCGACGTCGATGGACAACGGCGAAATCTACAAGATGACGCTCGACGGAAAGATCGTCGGCAAGTTCGGGACGGCGGGGAAGTTGATCAAAGAGTTCGGCTCAGTGCACGAGATGGACTGCAAGAGCGAGAACGAGATCTACGTGGGCGAGATCACGAACTGGCGAGTGCAGAAGCTGACGCTGAAACCTAGGTGAACCTTGGGTTCATGGGGTTCAATTGGTTCACCGGTTCAGAAGGTCCTATTCAACCGGTTCGGTGGGTTCCTGAACCTTAGAACCCATAGAACAGGACCGACGGAACCCGTGAACCTCCTGAACGGGTTCAGGCTCAGAAGGTGAACCTTGTCCCGATCCAGCCTCTAGTAGGCGCGCCCGGGGCATAGAACGTCGAGTGCCTCACCGGGAACTCGCCATTGATCGCCGGCAGCGGTCGCGCGATGAACGTCTCCTGGTCGGTGAATCCCAACGGTCCAAGCTGCGCCCCGGTGTAATAGGTCTTGTCGAAAAGGTTGTTGACCTGCCCGAAGATCTGCAACCACCGCGTGACGTTGTAGCGCCCTCCGAGATTGACCACCCCGTAACCTGGTGATGTGCCATCGCCAAGATAGTAGGTTCCGTCCGGTTCGTGCAGGTTGTTCTCGTTGCCGCGCGCTAAGCTGCTCGAGAAGCCGACGATGTCCACGTCCACAGCGAACGCGCTCGTGATCTGAACGTCAGCAAACAGCTTGATCTGATGGCGCGGGATGAACGGCAGGCGATCGCCTGGCTCGATCTCGATCGTGCCCTCGAGTCCTGGTGCGCCCGCCTCGGCTTCCTCGTTCGATCCGTTGCTCTCGCCGTTGACCGTCTCCTCGCTCTGGAATGTCGCATCGAGGAATGTGTAGCCAGCACCGTATGTGACGCGGCCGGCCTGCCCGTTGAATCCGAGCTCGATGCCCTGACGGCGCGTTTCACCAAAATTCCGAAAGTATCCGAAGCCGGTCTGCTCTGATGTCACGAACAGGATGTCGTCGTTGTTCTGCCCGCGGAAGTAGCCAGCATGCCAATTCGCGGTGCCGACCTGGCTGCGAACCCCCGCCTCCACACTTCGCGTGACCACCTGATCGAGAGGAGGGTCGCCGGCCATCGCGTTCGGCAGCTTGCATGGCTGCTCCGGGTCCGCGCATCCCAGTTCGATCGACGTGGCGGCGCGGCTCCCTTCGTTGTAGCCGGCATACAGGTTGACGCGAGGTGTCGGATCGAAGGTCACGCCGACCGCCGGGTTGAAGCGGCTGAAGACGTGCTCGCCGGTCAGCGAACCGGGCTCGCCTTCAGGCGTAATCAGATCCGTGTTGTTGACGGTGGTCCGATTGAATCGACCCGAGAGCGTGACATGCCACCGCTCAGCCAATGCGAACGTGTCCGTGGCGAACACGCTCCATGTGTGGACGCTTCCGTCCAGATCGACGCGCGTATCGAAGGGTTCACCGTCGACGTCGCCGCCGGTCTCGCCGTCGCCGAATGCACCCGTGCCGGTCACGCTGCGATCGGGGTTGAGATACCCGAGCTCAGTGGACTGGACGAAGCCCACCCCGCTCCCGTCGTATCCGCCGCCGACCGTAAAGAGGTTGCGCCGACCGCCGGAGTCGCGCAGGGTGAGTTGTCCGGAGAAGCCGCCGTTGTTCTGATCGCTCTCCGAACGATTGATCAGGCCGTTGCATTTCTCAGCTGGTTCATCGTTGAGGAGTACGTTGCCGACGCAACGCAGATAGGGAAACGGTGTATTGCTGGCGTTGGCGCCGACGACCGGAGCCGTGATGTACCCCGCTCGCAAAAGCGCCGCCTGTTCGGCTGCGCTGGGCTGATACACGGACTGGTCCAGCGATTCTTCGTTGATGTCGCCGTTGAGCGTATCGGTTCCGATGTGGCGGAAGTAGGCGTTGCCCGAGAAGGAGATTGTGTTGCTGATCGTGCGCCGCCCGGCGACGTTGAGAAACACCGAGCGGTTGTCGGTCTCGTCAGGCTTCGTGTAGACGCTCGAAAAGTTGCGATCGAGGAACCCGATCTCCTGCAGACCATTTCCGGTGAGCGAGGTGTCGGCGTAGGCGAGCGTGACGGAGACCTCGCCGCGAGCGTGTCGAAATCCGAGCTTGCCAAAGACCTGACCGACTTCAGACGGAGAGTCGTCGCGCCAGCCATCCTCAGCGAAAACGTTTCCCGCCACATACCAGTCCACGCCATTGCTCGCGCGGCTGCCGCCATGCTCGAACTCGAGGGAGCGACGGACGTCGCTGCCGTAGATCGCCTGGATTCTCGTTCCCGGGGCGTTGCGACCGTCCTTGGTCTGGATCGACAGGGCGCCGCCGAGCGTGTTGAGGCCGAACAGCGGGTTCGAGCCAGGCATCAGGGCGCCGGAGAAGATCGCCGCGCGCGGAATCAGATCCCAGCTCACCACTTCGCCGAACGGCTGGTTCAATCGCACGCCGTCCATGTACACCGACAGTCCCTGCGGCGTGCCGAGCAGTGGCGAGGCGGTGTAGCCACGGTAGTTCACATCTGGTTGAAAGGGATTGTTCTGCGTCTCGTTGACGTGCACGCCATTCAACCGCAGGTTCATGTAGCTCGCGAGGTCGAGTGCGCCGCTTTTGTCGATGTCGCTCGCGGTCAGCGTCTGCACGGGCGCGGGAATCTGGCCGACGGGTAACTCCACGCCCTCGAGTGGCGTTGTCCCGACGACCGTGACAGTGAAGGTGGTGTTTGGTGTTGCGGGTAACGGCGCCTGCGGGTCCTGCGAGGAGCCCTGCGCTGAGGCGTTGGAGGTGAGCGCCACTATCAGCGCAATCGAGCAGACAATCTGCGACGCTGTCATCAATATCTCCCCGGGCTCCTCTTGTTCTTCTCGTTGGTAGCAGTCAGGCGGCTAGCGCAGATCCACGAGCACAGCGCCCCACGGTCCGCGACCGACAGGAACCGTCTTGACGACGGTGCGGGTCGCGACATCGATGACGGACACGGTGTCCGCAGGACCGTTCGCGGTAAAGATGCTCTTGCCGTCGGTACTGATCGCAACACCCCACGGTCGGTCCCCGGCATCAACCGATCCTACGACCGAGTTGCTCGATGCGTCGACAATCAGCAGCATCCGGCTGCGTCCCGTCGTCACGTAGATGAATTGTCCATCGGGCGATGCGATCGTGCCCATCGGGCGCATGCCTTTGCCCAGATCGATCTTCGTGACGACCGTGAGCTTCGCCGTGTCGACGACAGTCAATGTCGCGCCGTTCTCCGAAGGCACATAGGCACGAGAGCCATCCGGCAGGAACGCGACCGATCGCGGACGCGAACCGACGGGGACTGCCTTCGCCACTTTGCGCTGGGTCAGATCGAACACGACTGCCGTGCCGTCTTCTTCGGACGTCACCCAGACGCGCTCCGCACCGGGTTGGACTGAGACGCCTTCCGGCTCTTCGCCGGTCTCGAACGTCTCGAGAATCTTGCCCGTGGCGACGTCAACGATGCTGGCCTTGCCGGCATCCTCGTTGGCGACGAAGACACGCGTACCGTCGTGACTGACTGCAACCTGCTCTGGATCAGTTCCGCTCGGAAGAACCTTGACCAGTTTCTGCTGCCGGATATCGACGACACCGATGCCGTCGGCGGTGCGGTCGGGCGGCGGGAGCTTGCTCTCATCGACGCCAGGCGGTGCGGCCGGTGATCCGCTGAGCGCAACATAGAGTGTGGACTTGTCCGGGCTCACTGCGATGCCCCGCGGACGCTTTCCCAGCGGAATCGTCGCGACAACGGTCTGCGTCGCGGTGTCGATCACAGAGAGGTCCCCGGACGATTCGTTCGTGACGTAGACGCCGACGGGCGGCGGCGCGACAGCAGCTGGTGCCAGCGCCGGCGTAGCTGTCGAGGTGGTCTCCTGGACCGGCTGAGGACTGCTGCAAGCAGCCGAGGTCATCACCAAGGCGAGGCCGAGGGCGTATCGCGAAGAGATCATATGGATGCTACTGTCCATATTCCCGACGCCGGCGTTTTGTTCACTCTATTTTTTTGCGCCTGGCCACGCGGTGCGCACATCCGCGGCATGTAGAATCGTCGGGCGCTGATCGCATGTCGTCGAAAGATCCCTCAACGTTCGGTCTCTCATTGCCAGCGTCCTTCGTGGGCTATGGCGAATCGGCTGCCTTTGCGCAGAGCGAGGTGCTTCGGCTGTTCGACGAGTGCGCACCTGGCTTGCGTCGCTACGTCGGCGCGTTCGGGTTGACGGTCGAAGTCACCGAAGACGTCGTGCAGGAAGTCTTTCTGCAGTTGTTCAAACATCTCCGGCTGGGTCGCTCGCGCGCCAACCTGCAGGGATGGATTTTTCGCGTGGGGCACAATCTCGCGCTCAGACAACGCGAGAAGGCAGCAAGACGTCACCGATGGGAAGGCACGTGGGACGTCACGCTCGTCGATCGCGTGATGGATCCCGCTGCAGATCCGGAACAACAGCTGGCCGACGAGCGCCGCACGCGCCGTCTTCGTGCCGTCGTGCTCGCGTTGCCCGAGCGCGATCGACAGTGTCTGTTCCTGCGCTCTGAAGGGTTGCGTTACCGCGATATCGCGAAGACGCTCGACGTGTCGCTGGGGGCTGTCGCCAAGTCGCTCGCCCGAACGATGACACGTCTCACCAATGTCGATGAGGGTTAGCGTGGAGTTCCTGGAGTAAAGCGATGTCTTCCTCGAAACGCCATCTGACCGATCGAGAGATCCTGCAGGCCCTCGATCGAGAGCTCACCGAAGCCCGGCTGGCTGCCTTCGATCAGCATCTCGCAGAATGCGGGACCTGCTCGAAGCGTCACGCTGCGATGGCATCCACCGCCGCTGCGAGCTCGGCATACTACCGGTCGACGACCTCGAGCGACCTCTCCGCTGCGCGGTCACGTGCCCGGCTCGAGGTCGCTCTTGCGCGCGAGTCCGCGGTGCCCGCGCGCTCATGGCTGGCTTTGACTCCAGCGGTCGCCATGGCGGCAGTCGTCGTGCTGGCCGCGACGGCATCGATCTACCTGCAGAGCGCGCCGAGGACCGATTCACGCGCCGCTATTCACAGGCTGGCGCTGCCGGTGGCGTCCATTACGCCTGGCGCAACCTGGGAGGTGAGCCTCGACGAGTTGTGTTCCAGCTCGCCTCGCGTGCGCCCGATCACGGCCTCGATGCGCGCGCAGGTCCTGAGCGCCTATGGCGTCGAGAGCGTGCCGTCGGATCAGTATGAGCTCGACTATCTGGTGACCCCGGAGCTCGGTGGCGCCACCGACGCACGGAATCTGTGGCCGCAGAAGTATGTGTCGCCGCTGTGGAATGCACGCGTGAAAGACGAGCTCGAACGACTACTTCCGCAACTCGTCTGCAGCCGTCAGCTCGATCTGGCCACTGCGCAGCGCGATATGGCGGCGGATTGGATTGCCGCCTACAAGAAGTATTTCCACACCGACGTGCCGCTCGAGGCACACCGCGGACCGGCGATCGACGACGATGATGTTTATCTGATGGCCGACGCCGGACCTGCGCCGGCCGTGCGCCTGGTCTCGCTCACGACTTTTCGCTGACTACGGCAACTCGAACACCCACAGCATCGCGTTGCGATCCGGCGGGCTCACGAGCTCGGGAACCAGCACGGCATAGCTCGCGGCGTGAAAGCCGCCCTGTCCCGTAATCACCGCGAGGTACTGCTTACCACCCACGCTAAACGTCATCGGCGTCGCGCTGCTGACATCGTTCAGCCGCGTCTGCCAGAGCACTTTCCCGGTCGCCTCGTCGTACGCACGAAAGAATCGATCGAACGCGCCTGCGAAGACGACGCCACCGGCGGTCGCGAGAACCCCTGACGTCATGGGTGCGCGATCCCTCGTGATCCACACCGGCTTGCGTGTCTCCAGATTGATCGCTTCCAGGCGTCCGTACTTTCCATCGCTGTTCTCGTGCGGACGGATTCCCCAGTTCACACCCGATGACAGCGCTCCACGGCCGGCGCCGCCAGGGATGGGAAACACGTCCATGCAGGCTTCGGTCAGCGGTGCGAACACGACTTTCGTCGCCGCGTTGTACGCCGCCGGCGGATAGTTCTTCACACCCGCACCATGCGGGCACACGAACTTCACTCCGCGGTCGTCCGGAATTCGGCTCGCGTCGATCGACTTCTCCCCAGTCTCGGGATCGATGGCGGTCACGATGTTCTGGAGTCCGAGGTCGATGGAGAACACGAAGCGTCCCGTCGCGGCTTCGACGGCGTCGTAGATGCCGATTTTGCCGGACGTGATGACCAGCTTGCGCACCTGACCCCGAACCGGCACATCGACAATCTGCCGCTCGAACGCCCAGTCGAGATCCCACAGCTCGCGCGGATGATGCTGGAAGTGCCAGATGATCTTCCCGGTGTCGGGATTGATCGCAAGCGTCGTGTTTGTGTAGAGCGCCTCGTTGGTGACACCGGGGCGTTTCGACGGCGGCAGAAGAGGACCGGTGTCGTAGGTGTTACCGGTGCCGAAGAACGCGAGCCCTGTGCTCGGCTCGTAGCTGCCCGTCGTCCACACTGAAGCGCCGCTTCGACGCTCGAGGGGGATGTCGTTCCAGCTATCGCCTCCCGGCTCGCCCGGCTGCGCGATCGTGTTGACGCGCCACGCGATCCTTCCGGTATCAGCATCAAGGCCGACGATCTGTGGGCCACCGGGTTTCGCACCGACGCCTGTCCCAGTTGTGCCGACCATGATCTTTCCGCGCGCCGCGAGGACACCACCCGCCACGCCCTCGCGCACCTTCGTATCGCCGATGCGCGTGTCCCATACGAGCTTGCCGGTCCTCGCATCGAGAGCGATCACGTTGGCGTCTGACGTCCCGATGTACAACCGATCGCGATAGAGCGCCATACCGCGCTTCACTGTGGGCGCCACACCTTGCGGTAACTGGCGGCGGTACTCCCAGAGCAGATCACCGCTTTGTGCGTCGAGCGCCTGAACGCGGTCGCCCATGCCGTGCACGAAGAGCACACCGTCATGCACGAGCGGCGTTCCCTCGTTGGACCCGGGCGGCAACGACCAGCTCCACGCGACTCGCAGGCTCGACACATTCGCCTTCGTGATCTGATTCAGCGGACTGAACCCGTGCGCATCCCAGGTGCGACGCCATCCGAGCCACTCAGAGGCCGCAGGCGCGGCGAGCATCTCGTCGGTCACGGCTGTGTAGCGATCGAGCGGGTTCGGACGAACGACCTTCGGTGCCGGCGGCGTGTACGGCGAGAACGCCATGAAGCTGAATCCGCCCTGGGGAATCGTCATGCTTTCCAGGCGCACGGGATCCGACGGCAATTCCTCAGTGCCGGCAACGATCGCGTTCTGTTGAAGGATGTAGGCCACGATCTGCGCGTAGACGGCCGGCGCCAACGAGCCTGGAGCCGTCGTCGGCATTCGCGTCGCCGACACGGTAAACAGCGGCTCGACACTGCGACCGCCGTATTTCTGGATGAACGCCACGCCCTTGAGCGCCGGACCAAACGCGCCGTCGTCCAGATTGTCGCCGTGGCACGACGCGCACGATGTGCGATACGCGGTCTGCCCGAGCGCGGCCTGCGCGGTGGTGTATACAGGCGCACTCCGGGCTCCGGGAGTGGCTTGAGCGAACGACCTTGCCTGCCACGCTGCGACGACCAACATCACCACTACGAACGAGAGAACGACAACGCGCATGACGCCGATGGTAGCAGCCCGGAGTCAGCGAGGAGCGATGCGCATACCGCCCAACGCTGCTGGATCTCCTGGCAACTCAGTCGAGCCAGGCGAGTGCCCGCTCTGCTGCAGGTAAAAGGCGACGATGCTCGCGTATTCCGCCGCTGGCAGGCTGCCAGGATTGTTCTGCGGCATCGTCGTCGAAATGGTCGTGAAGAGATCGCGCAACGTGCCGTTCCCCCATTTCGCGCGCAGGCTGCCGGCGTGCTCTTCGATCGAGTGGCACGTCGCGCAGGTCTGCTTGAACGTCTGTCCACCGCGAGCGGCCTGCGCGCTCGTGAAGACACCGTCTGCTGAGGAGCGCGCCGCGGGCGGGGGTGTCGATGCTGGTGAATTGCCGGCAACAGCGACTCGGGGCGCCGGCTCAGAGACACCGGATCTGGACATGATGGGCGGCGTGAGACCACGGCGCTGAGATAGGAGTGAATCTGTATCCCCAGCAGCAAACACCCAGACAGCGCCGCTCCCTTCCGAGAGCGTCACGTTCGTCAACGGACCAAACGACGTCGTCGGACCCGTGCGCCCGCCTGCCGTAATCGCCACGAACTCCATCCCGCCGACCTCGAAGGCGATCGGCGCGCCGGACACATCGCCATTCAGACGCGTTTGCCACAGCCGCTCGCCCGTCTCGGAGTTCAGTGCGAAGAACTCGCGATCGGCTGTGCCACCGAACACGATACCGCCCGCCGTCGCGAGCGCCGATGCCGTCATCGCTGCACCTGTCGGCGAGCGGTAGGTCCAGGCGCGCTTGCCGGTGATCGGATCGAACGCGACGAACTCGCCGACGAAGTCGTAGCCGGGCGCGCGCTTCGCCGTGATCGTGACGCCGGTGTAGCCGCGTCCGCGGACGTAGGGGACCGAGACGACTTTCGCGTCCATGCAACTGTTGTTGATACCGAGGTAATAGAGCCGCGTGATTGGGCTGTAGCTCGGCGCCTGGAGGTTTCGGGCGCCGTGAAGATGCGGACACACCTCGAACACCTTGCCGGAATCGATGTCGCCGACTGTCGGGACCAAGGCCGGGTTGACGATCGGCCGGCCTTTCGGAGTCCATCCAGTGACAACGTTGTCGTACGCCGTCTTGAATGCGTGGAGGAACTCGCCCGTCTGCCGATCGAGAACGACGCCCCATCCCATCTTGCCAGTCTGGATGAGCGCTTTGCGCGTGCGTCCGTCGATCGCGAGATCGACGAGCATGTTCTCGTAGCCTGCGCGATCCCAGTCGTCGGCAGGATTGAGCTGGAAGTGCCACCGGATCTTGCCGCTTGATGCGTCGACGGCGAGAACCGTGTTCGTGTACAACGCATCGCCCGGCCCGCGCAACGCGGTGGACCACGGCGCCGGCTGGCCCGTGGAGAAATACACGAGACGAAGCTCGGGATCGTAGCTGACGGTGTTCCAGGGCGCGCCGCCGAGCGGCGGCACATCGCGTTTCGTCCAGGTCTCGTAGCCCGGATCGCCCGGGCCCGGCGCGGTATTGACCGTCCACAGCAAAGTGCCGGTTTCAGCATCGAACGCGCGAAATCTTCCAGGCGACCCGTTGTCACCGCCCGCGTGTCCCAGAAAGACTTTGCCGTCGGCAATGAGTGGCGGATGTGCGTGTCCTCCGCCGTCGTGGTAATCGCCGGTCTTGACCTCCCATCGCAGCTTGCCCGTGCGGGCATCGAGCGCGACGAGGTATGAATCGGCCGTGCCCCAATACAACGTGTCGCCGTAGATCGACACGCCGCGTGTGCGGGCGTAGCCCTCCGAGATCGAGATGTCCGATGGGAACTGGCGATCGTGGATCCAGACAACATCACCGGATACGGCGTCGAATGCCGTCACGCGGCCGCTGCCTTCGGGCACGTACATCAGGCCGTTGGCGACGATCGGCGCCGCGAGCCAGCGGCGGCTGTCGCGCATCGCAAAGGACCAGACCGGGCGCAGTTGCCGGACAGACGTACGGTCGATTTGACGCAGCGGGCTGAATGCTGTGACGTCGTACGTCCGTCGATAGGACATCCAGTCGCCCGACTCCGGCTTGAGCAGCCGTTCTTTTGTAACGTCGGTCCACGCACGCGGGGATTGCGCGAGTGCGACCGCGCCGGCGATCACGCCGAACAGCATCGCAAATGTTGCGGAGTACCGAATTGCTCTACGCATCAGTCGTCCTCCAACGCAGCCTACGCCCCAAGTACATATTCCACAAGAGTGTGGATCGTTCACTCGTCACCTGGGGTGCAACCACCGGCTCGTTCATGGCGTTAAGATGATCGGCAACCAGGGGGTGCGATGATACGACGACCACTGCTGGCAGCCGCGGCGATCGTGAGTGCAGTTCTCGTCTTCGCGCTCGAGAGTCTCATTGCGCAGTCTGGCTCGGGGTGGGTCACACCGCGCACGCCGTGGGGCGACCCCGATCTACAGGGCGTGTGGCCCGGCACCGCGATGATGGGTGTGCCGATCGAGCGCCCCCGCCAGCTCGTCGATCGCGGTCAGGTCGTGCCGCCGGCTCCAGCCGGGCGTGGCGCTGGTACGGGGCCGCCCGGACATTGGGGTGAGCGCGGTCAACCGCAACAGCAGACGTCACTGATCGTCGATCCAACGGACGGGCGAATCCCGCCCATGACTGCAGAGGGTCAGCGCCGGACCGCTGAAGTACCGAAGACGTGGTACTACGACAACGATGGCGGCGGTCCATTCAATGCGCCCACCGATTTGAGCGCGTACGACCGTTGCATCACGCGCGGCGTCGTCGGCTCGATGCTGCCAGTCGGCTATAACGCGGGCAACGAGATCGTGCAGTCGCCAGGTTACGTCGCCTTGCGCAACGAGATGATCCACGAAACCCGCATCGTCCCACTTGATGGCCGTGCCCATCTGTCGCCATCGATTCGACAATACATGGGTGACTCGATCGGGCGTTGGGACCACGATACGCTGGTGATCGAGACGACCAACCTGACTGGCAAGACGGGAGCGGGCGCGAACGGTCGCGCCATCTTCCACAGCGAGAAGCTTCGTCTGACTGAACGCTTCACGCGAGTGAGCGCGAGCACGGTTCACTACGAGGTGACGATCGACGATCCCGCCATCTGGACGCGCCCATGGACGATGGCGTTTCCGCTGAAGCTGGAACCGGAATATGGGATGTTCGAGTACGCGTGCCACGAGGGCAACTACGGACTCCGTAACATTCTCAGCGGCTCGCGAGCAGACGAACGCCGCGAACGTTGAACGGCACCGACCCGGAGTCGGGATCGCACTGACGCGAATCACGATCGCACCGACACGAATCAGGATCGCACCGACGCGGATCACGATCGCACCGACAAGGCTCTCCGAATTAGTGCGTCATGGCGTGGAGTAAGACGTTGATGCCGAAGGCGTAGCCACGCGGACCGAAGGTGTAGAAGTAGGTGGGGTCGTCGGCCTCACGTTCCCAGGAGTCAGAGATATCCGTGTTGTGCGTCATGAAGACCATGATGCGGCCGCTGTCGTCGGCGATGAATCGAGCGTGAGGCTCGGCGCTGTCGGCGCCCTGCTCTGATGTATCTCCTCCCGATCGCGTGAAGTAGCCGATGTTCGGAATCTGTGGAATCGCCGCGACCTCGAACTGGCCGCGAAGAAGGGAGTGATCGAGTGTGATGTCGACGATCGGATAGCGATCGGCCGGAAGTACCTTGCGAAGCTGCGACACCCACTGCTCCCACTGGTAGCTGCCCCAGAAGTCATCTGCCCAGAGAAAGCCGCCCTTCAGCACGTACTCACGCAGACGCGCCGCTTCCTCGTCGTTGAACACGGCGCTGCCCGGCGCCGCCATGATGAGAAACGGGCACTGGAACAGTTCGTCGCTCGTCGCACGCACCAGCAGATGATTGGGTTGGCCGGAGGCGTCGAAGCTGACCTTGGTACGCGTGAGCTCCGACAGCCGAATCGACATGTTGATGTCGGCGCGAGGAAAGTCGGTGGTCCAACTGCCACCGCGCCCGTTACCCTGATACACGAGGCGGCAGAAGTGAAAGTGGCCGTCGAAGTCTCGTGCGCTCGCCAGTCGCACGTTCCCGAACCCTCTGCGGAATTGAGCGGCGGCGCTACCGGCGATACACACCACCAGGAGTGCGATCGTCAGTCGAACGAAGACCCGCCGACGTCGATTCACTCCTGGTGCGCCGAACATTGGAATGGCACTACCGCAATGGTTTCAACTCCGGCTGACGCCGTCCGGCAGCGGGTAGCGATCGACGTTCAGCAACATCGACACGACCTGGTAGTACCCCGTCACTCCGATCAAATCGACGATTCCGCGCTCGCCGAACTTGTCCTTCGCCGCCTGGAACGTCGCGTCACTGACTTGCTTGTTCGTCAGCAGCTCGGTGCAGAAGTTGTAGACCGCTTCCTCGTCGGCCGCCATGCCGGTCGGCCGCTTGCCGGCCGCAATCGCTTCGATGATCGCCGCGTTGAGTCCCGCATTCGCGGCTGCACGGCGGTGCGCGTACCACTCGTAGTGCGACGTCCAGTGGCGCGCGGTGATGATGATCGCCATCTCGTTCAGCTTCGACGGTATCGACGAGTGGAACCGCATCGAGGCGCCGAACTTCTGCGCGAGGTCGCCCATTTCCGGGCTGCGCAGCAATACGTTGAACGGGCCTCCGGCGCCGCGTCGCTCGCCTTGGATCAGACTCTCGAACATCTTCTTCTGCTCGGGCGTCATCTCGCGATACGTCAGCGGTTTGAAGCGATCACCCACGAGCTTGACGGTGTTGGGATCTGGCGGTGGAGCGCTTGGTCCCGGGTTTTGTGCGACGACGGCTGCGATAGAACCCAGCAGACCAACCACGGTGCCGCAGAAAAGGCGCGTGCGTCGCATCGGAAGCCTCCAATCGCCACGCGCGAGCCTCTCGTGCGGGCGAGCGGAGTGTACTGCCGTGCGCATCACCTCGCAAACCCGGCTCTGGGATAGCTATTGGGACGGGAAAACTGCTACACCAGGGCGTTCGGGGGCACGTTCCGCGCGTGGCTCACGTGGGCTGCGTGGCGTTATGCAGGCGGCATAACCACGCGTCCAGACGAACCCCGTGATCCGCACCAATTGCGTGTGCGCGCGTGACTTCCGCAAGATCACAGACGCGGCGGGCCTGGCGTTATGCTGCCAGCCGCGCAAGGTCGGGCCAGATATGCAGGTCGGCCTACTATTAGTTGCGCTGACGGACAAACCAACCGGGTGGCCCGGCAACTTGTCGGATAAAACCCATGAGAACGATCGAACAGCTTCGAGGCGACTTCACTCTGTACGTCAATGAGGTCGATCGGTGCCTCGAAACGAAGTGTCACTGGGCGCTCTTGCACGTTCTGTTGGCGCTACCGGACGTCTGTGCGTCACTCGAAGCCAGTCCTGGAGCGGAAGTAGGCGACCGCTACGTCGACTGGTGTTCAAAGCATCTGCCGACGAGCGCGACTGTATCCGGTGCCGACCGATACCAGATGCGCAATGCACTGCTGCATGCGGGCAGCGCGACGGCTCAGAATCTTGGCAAGAAGCACCACAGTAGCTATACGCACTTCAGCTACATCGATCCCGATGGCTTCGACGTGTCGCTTCACAACACGACGAGCCCCGACGGCTCGATCTTGAACGTGCATGTGGTGCAGATAGCAGCGGACACGAAGCAGGCAGTTGAGAATTGGTTTGTCGCTTTGCAAAGCGATTCGGCAAGGCTGTCTCGTGTAGAGCAGAATCTTGGGCGTTTGTCGCGTCGTCAGCCGAAGCGCGTCTTCGCAACCGATTCGACAGGACACCAGGTCGAGAGAGTGGGATGGACGCGCAGCAGTACAGGTATTACGTAATTCGGTACGTCATCGACGGCGCAGCCCAACAGGCGGCTGCACCCGACGGCCGCGTGACTGTCGGTGAGCGGCCGCGGGTGAGCCGCAGACGTTGGGCAGACCGACGCGATGAGCGAAACACCGATATGAGATCATCTCGTTCGTGTCCACGGTTTACGTCGAGACCACCATCGTCAGCTACTTGACAGCCCGGCCGAGTCGAGACGTGGTGCTCGCTGCACACCAGACGTTGACACGCGATTGGTGGCGGGGGCGCTCGGCCTTTCAATTGCGCGTGTCACAGCTCGTTCTCGACGAGGCTGCGGCGGGCGATCAACTCTTGCGAGCGCGTCGACTGCGCGCGCTGCGAGGCATTCCCGTCCTCTCGCTCACTGACGCGGCAACCCGGCTTGCGAGGGAGTTGGTGCGGCAAGGGGCTTTGCCGGAGAAGGCCACCGTCGACGCGTTTCATATCGGGGTTGCGGCGGCCCACGAGGTGACGTACCTGCTGACGTGGAACTGCAAGCATCTGGCGAACGCCACGATGCGTGGTACGATCGAAGCCGTTTGCCGCTCCGAAGGTTTGAGGCCGCCGATCATCTGCACACCTGAGGAGCTGCCCGCGAGGAAGCCGTCATGAAGCGCCGAGACTCCATCGTCGAAGACCTCCACAAGCTCCGAGAGCGAATCGGTCGGGCTCATGACTTCGATGTCGATCGAATCGCCGCGACCATACGGCAACACGAACGTGAGGCCGGTCGGGTTGTGGTCGACGCATCGCCAAGCCGTACGACACGTCGCGCCAAGCCTCGTCGTCGAAGGGCTGCCCAACAACGCGATGGAGCCGTCGGCGCGTGAACTAACGCTGGCGCGCCGCGGCTCATCGCTGACGTTGGGCAGACTAACGACACGATGGAAGATGTCGACTCAAGAGAGCAGGATTGAAATCGTCCCGTACGATTCAGACTGGCCGGGCGCGTTCGAAGCCGAGGCCGCTCGCCTTCGCGCTGCGCTGAAAACCGTGGCCTTGCGAATTGATCATCACGGCTCGACCGCGATCCCCGGGTTGGGCGCGAAGCCAATCATCGATATTCAGATATCTGTGGCGACACTTCAGCCACTGTCGGCGTACGGCAGGAAGCTCGAGGCCATTGAGTACGTTCACGTGCCACATGCCGACGATTCGTTCTGTCCGTTCTTCCACCGGCCAATTCAGTGGCCCCACAGTCATCACGTGCACGTCGTCGAAAGGGGCGGGCGGGAAGAACAACGGACACTTGCGTTTCGCGACTATCTTCGTGACCATCCCGACGTGGCACGCGAGTACGAAGATCTCAAACGCAACGTAGCCGCTCAAATCGCGTCAGCAGACTCGGAGGCGCAGGAACACTATGTTGCGGCCAAGACACATTTCATCGAGCAGGTTGTCGCCCTCGCGATCGCAAGAGGGTATCCACGAGACCTGGTAGAGGTGTAGGGCTGCCCAACGTTGCGAATGAGTCGCGCGCGTCACGATTCAGCGACGCGTCGGCTCCATTCGGGTGTTGGCCGGTCCGTCGTTTCGAGCTGGTTCCGCCCACGTTTGAGCCCGCGTCGCAAGTTCGTCGCATACCTCTGGCCAGTCGTGGAGTGTTGCCGGATCGAAGTCGGCACCGTTCGGCCACGTCAAGGTGCCTGCTTCTTGATCGAGCGTGACGGCGTTGAAGATGGCCAGATCCCGTAGCGGTCCGAACACAGCGCCTTGCAGCACGGGCCGGAAGTCGATTTCCTGTTTCGTCCCGTCCGTGAACATCACGGTCAGCTGGTACGGCCCGACGACGTCAACGCGGGCGACCCGGTAGATGGGATGGGTCATGGGCTACCTGAGTGGTTCGATCTTGACGGCGCGTTGACCCGATGCTGGTCTTGCGCGACCAGTAGACCACCTTCGCGCAGGAGTTACTTGGATGCGCGGACGTGGCGCTCCAGCATCCGGCGACGAACGACGCCGCCGTAAACGTTGCCCTTCGCATCGACGCCGACGCCTTCCGCGCCGGAATGGTCCGCGACCGTCGATTCCATGTCTTCGATGAACGCGGTGACCGTTCCGTCCTTCGCGCTTCCGATGCGAATGCCCTTCTTGATGCCGGGCAGTTCGCGCGCGCCGGTGTCGGGACCTGACTCCGAATCGGTGACGTAGATCGTGTCGTCGCTGGTGATCGTGATGCCGCTTGGTCGGCCGAACTGACGCCACTCGGCCAGGTAGCGGCCGTCCTGGTCGAAGATCTGGATGCGATTGTTCTCGCGGTCGCCGACGAAGAGGCGCCCGCGCGAATCCATTGCGATCGTGTGCGGCTCGCTAATCTCACCTGGCCCCGATCCCTTCTTGCCCCACTCCTTCAGGAACTTGCCGTCCTTCGTGAACTTCACCACGCGATTGTTCTTGCCGTTGCGATGACTGTCCGTGACGAAGACGTCGCCATTCGGACCGACGAGGACGTCCGTGGGCTGATCGAAGAGATCCGGGCCGGAGCCGCTGACGCCCGCCTTGCCGAGTGTCATCAGCACTTTGCCCTGTGAGTTGAATTTGAAGACCTGATGGCCTTTGCCGTTCTCGCCGCGTGCGTCGGTCACCCAGAGGTTGCCTTCCCGATCGACGGTGGCGCCGTGCGGGAAGACGAACATCCCCTGTCCCCACGTGGCGAGGATCTTCCCGTTCGCGTCGTATTTGAGGATCGGCGCCTCGCTGCGTCCTGCACATGAGTTCTCGAAGCAGCGATGGATCACGTAAATGGTTCCGTCGGGTGCAGGCTCGATTGCGGTGACTGCCGCCCACGCGACACCAGGAGGAAGCTGGCCCCAGTCACGAGTAGTCTTATACGGCTGCGGCAGATCGTTGCGAGGTGTTTGGGACTGAGCACTCAGCGTGGCTTGAATGAGCGCGATCGCGAATATGACCACCATCCGTCGAGCCATGATTCCTCCCACTATGAGAACAGCGCGTCGAGGAGTTTAGCGCTGGCCGACGACCCCGGCAATCGACCATGACCCTGATCATCGCAATTCTGTTCCTGTTGATCGTCTCGCGCGTCGCCGCGGAACTCGCCGAGCGAGTTGGGCAGCCCGCCATGATCGGCGAGATCACCGCTGGGCTCATCCTCGGCCCCGCGTTGCTCGGCCTCATTCAGCAGTCGCCCGAGCTCACCGCCATCGCCGACATCGGTTTACTTATGCTGGTGTTGCTCGCGGGCATGGAGATCAGTCTCGACCAGCTGTTCGACGCGTTCACGGGACGCAATCTCTGGATCTCGATCATGGGATTCGTCGTCCCGTTCGCGCTCGGGCTCGGTCTCGGCGTGGCGCTCGGGCTCGACGCGCATCGAACGATCTTCGTCGGACTGTGCATCTCGATCACCGCCCTGCCCGTGAGCATTCGGATTCTCATGGACATCGGGCGGCTTCAGACAACGATCGGTCAGCGAATCATCGGCGCTGCCATCGCGAACGACGTCATCGCGCTGCTCGTCCTCGGCGTCATCGTCAACGCCAACAAGAGTCAAGCGGGCTGGCGCGAGGTCGTGGCGTCTGCCGGGATGCCGACCGCGAAGGTCGTCCTGTTCATGGCGGCGGTCGTGCTGGCGGGCAAGGCGATCAATAAGGCTGCTGCGATGGCGCACCTCGACAACCTGCGCGAGAGCATCGGCAGTCGCCTGCGCGTGAAGGAGCCGGTCTTCGCTGCCACGCTGCTCTTCGTGATCGTGTTCGCCGCGTTAGCTGAAGCCCTCGGCCTTCACTTCGTCGTCGGCGCGTTCTTCGGGTCCGTGCTCCTCAGTCACGAACTGCTCGGCCCGCAGCAGTTCGAGCAGGCGCGTAAGACGGCGTCCGCGGTCAGCATGGGCTTCCTGGCGCCGCTCTTTTTCGCGTCGATCGGCCTTGCCTTCGATCCGTCCGGGTTGAGCGACGTGTGGCTCACCGTCGGCGTCGTAGTCGTGGCGTTCGTCGGGAAGATCCTGTCTGGACGTCTCGGCGGATGGCTCGCCGGAATGGGCCCGGCCGAGAGCTGGGCGCTCGGCATGGGACTCAACGGCCGCGGCATCATGGAGCTCGTCGTCGCGCGGATCGGCCTGAGCAGCGGCCTGATCGGAGCTGGGTTGTTCTCCGTGCTCGTGCTGATGGGCATGATCACGACGATCGTCACGCCGACATTGCTCAAGCGCGCCTTTGCCGCCGCCGATCGCGAGCGGGCGCAGATCGGGACGGACTCGACCGCGCGGATCTGACTCCTTTGATGACCGGCCAGTCGCGGCACGTGCAGAGGGTGTATCTCATCCTGATGCTGCTCCACACCCTGGCAGCGTCGTTCATCTGGGCTATCAACAAGCTGTTCCTGCTCGTCGTATCTCTGTACCGCCCGCGATTCAGGGGGTCGCGGTTCCCCTGATGTGGCTGGCTCGCCGCGAGCGCGCCGAGTCCGATCCGATTCCTGCTGAAGACAGGTGACGGTCTCGTCACTTTCCATTCATGCGCTGCTTCAGCTCCTCAAACCAGTGCTGCACGAAGACCATCTGTGCCGGCGCCAGATTCGTTGTCGCTTCCCTGGTAGGCGTGATCAAGAACCGACGTCCATCCGCCGCCACGTCGTAACTTCTTCCCCAGGCGGTCCTGAGAGCCACGCTTTCGAATACCGCCCTCGGCGTTCCCGCGTTGAACGTCGGGGCCGTCGCGACGCTGACGGACATGAGTGTCGTTGCACCGCCGCCGCTGTCGAATCCCCCGCCTTGCACGTAGAAGAGTTCCCGGCCGTCCCCGCTCCACGCGGGTTGTTCTCCGCCGCTGGTGGAAATCAGATGACGCTCGCCGGGGCCCGGATATGGCTGCACGTAGACTTCGTGGCGTCCAGACTCATTGGACACGTACGCCAGCCATCGGCTATCCGGGGAGAATTCGGGTGTCATCTCGTTGGCGGCTGTGTGGATCACCGCGCGAGGCTTGCGATCGCTCATCGACAACACCCAGATATCGAACTGAAAGAACCCCGTCGAGTCTCCCTCTTCGACAAAGGCGAGCGTCGACCCGTCGGATGACCACGACGCTGGCGTCTGGCTGCGCGCACTCGTGGTGAGGCGTTCGACGGCTCCACTCCCGTCGGCGGCTTTCAAATACAGGTTGTCCTCACCGCCCGCCGCGCCAGAGCGGAAGACGATCCGTTTCCCATCTGGCGCAAAAATGCCGTAGCCGCTCTGCCCGTCAACGGTGACCGGGCTGAGCGCGCTGCGTGCGATGTCGTAGCTCCATACCTGGCGGACAGCCGTAGTGGACACAGCCACGCGCTGGCCGTCGGGCGATAGCCGTGGAACGAAATATGGGCGCGGCGGCGCCGGCAGCGCCTGACTCGTTCCGTCCCGATCCACCCATGCCAGCGACCGGTCGGCGGCAGGCACCGCGCCACCCGTCAGATAGACGAGCGCCCCTGTATCGGAAACGGTGAACTGGCCTGCCAACGTGTTTTCCATGTCGCTGAGGTTCCGATTCGCGGCCTGCATCACGTCGTCGATGACGCCTGTCGCTCCTCCGGTGACAGCGAGTCGAACAGGGTCGAACGGGACGGCCATGAGCGTTCCCAGACGGACGTAGATCAGGTGTCCCGTGGACACGTAGCGTCCATCCGATCCCCCGGTGACGAGGACGGTCTGCTTGCCCGTCTCGAGGGACCGCACAACGATCTGCGTGTCGTCCCAGAGATATGCCGCTTTCGAGATCGTGAAAATCACAGCCCGGCTGCCGGGCAACATCTGAGGCAGCCGGTGACTGAACTCGCCTGGCTGGAGCGTCGTGAGCGCTTCGGGAGTGCCTCCGGCGGCCGGCACACGCCACAAGCCCCCGTTCCGCGCTGTCGCAAACACGATGGTACCGTCGTCGCCCCAGCTCGCTCCGAAGAGCGCCGCCGCCTTGCACAGCGAGACCGCGGGTCCACCACTGAGAGGAACCTTCCTGAGTTCGCCATCCGCGGCAAAGCCGACCCATTGACCGTCGGGCGAGAAGAAGGGGCTGTAGGCACCGCTCGTGCCCGACATCGGTGTCGCGCTGAGTTGGTCCATCGCGCGCGCGTACAGTTGCTGACGGCCGCCCCAGATCGCGCCGAACACCAGCGTCTTACCATCGGGCGAGAGGGCGACCGCGGTCCGGGTCGGTCGCGCGCTTCCCACTCGTTGCTCCAGTGGGTTCGCCCCCGATGTGTCACCGGTGGGTGCGACACTCAGGATCGTGCGCGTCGTCTCCGGAGGGATCGACACGGAGCGTGTGGCCCAGGCCACCACCGCCGCCGCAATCAATCCGACAAGCACGAGCGCGGATGCCCACGTGAGCCGCTCACGCGTCCGCGAGATGGAAGGGGCCGTGGGCGCATCAATCTCTGAGCCGCTCAGGGCATCATCGATCTCCAGTCGGGCATCGGCGATATCGGCGAGCCTGCGTGTGCGATCTTTTTCGAAGCAGCGGCGGAGCAGGCGCCGAATCGACGGAGGCGCCGTCGCCGGCACCATCGTCAGGTCTGGCGAGCGTTCGAGAATCGCGGCGAGGGTGTCGGAGACGGTCTCGCCCGCGAACGGCGCGCGGCCCGTGAGCATCTCGTAGAGCACGCAGCCGAACGACCAGATGTCCGTCCGCCGGTCCAGCGACTGGCCGCGCGCCTGTTCCGGGCTCATGTAGGCCGGGGTACCCAGGACGGTCCGCGTGCCGAAATCATGCGCGGTCAGCGTCGGCGACGCCGAGACGTCGGCCTGTGGGGCGCCGTCCCACACCTTGGCGAGCCCGAAGTCGAGCACCTTGACCACCCCGTCGCGCGCGATCTTGATATTCGCCGGCTTGAGGTCGCGATGGATGATGCCCTTCTGGTGCGCCGCGTCCAGCGCGTCGGCGATTTGGCGCGCGATGGTCAGCGCCTCTGTCACCGAGAGCGATCCGATTCGCTCTTCGAGCGTCGGCCCCTCGATCAACTCCAACACCAGCGCCTGCACCGTCGCTTGCCCGGAGCCTGTCGAAGGGCTCGACTCTTCGAGGCCGTAGATCGCGGCGATATTCGAGTGACTGAGCGCGGCGAGTAACTGCGCTTCGCGGGTGAACCGCGCGAGACGGTCGGGGTCGAGAGCGAAACGCTCGGGCAACACTTTCAGGGCGACGGTGCGATTCAGTTTCGTGTCGCGCGCGCGATACACTTCGCCCATGGCGCCCGCCCCGAGTGGGGCGACCACTTCGTAGGGACCGACGCGACGACCCGCGGCGAGCGCGGTGTGAGACGACGTGGGATCCATCGACGACGGTAGCGCAGCAAGCACGGACGCACTGGCAACAGGGAGCCGATCGAGGAAGCTGACGTGCGACGTATCCGACGCGAGCAACGATTCAACTTCACGGCGCAACGCCGCATCGTCGCCAGTCGATGCGGCCAGGAAGGCCGCGCGCTCTGCGGGCGGCCGTTCCACGGCGGCCTGAAACAGCGCCTTCACACGCTCCCATCGCTCGTCGGTCACGGTCGAATGTCGGAGCCGAGCTCACGATTGAGCCACGCTTTCGCGGTGCGCCAGTCGCGCTTGGCAGTCGATGGAGAGACGCTGAGGACATGTGCCACTTCCTCGATCGTCAGTCCGCCAAACGCGCGAAGCTCGACGATCTTGGCCAGTTCAGCGTCGACGGTTTCCAGGCGATCGAGCGCCTGATCCAACGCCAGGATGGGCATCTCGTTCGATGCGGGTACGTCCTTGGCTTCATCGATTGACACGCAGCGCACACCTTCGCCCCGTTTGCTCGCCCGGTGACGACGGGCGTGATCGACCAGGATGCGGCGCATGACGTTCGCGGCGACGCCATAGAAATGCGCCCGGTTCTGCCAGTCGACCTGCCGTTGATCGACGAGCCGTATGAACACCTCGTTTACAAGTGCCGTCGGCTGCAGGGTGTGGTCAGCCCGTTCGCGGCGAAGCTGTCGGGCGGCAACACGCCGGAGCTCCTCGTAGACGAGTGGCAGCAACTCGTCGAGCGCAGTCCGGTCCCCGCGACTCCAGTCGCCGAGCAGCGCCGTGACGTTGCGAGGCGAGACCATCGGAGCCTTCCTCAATCAGCTGGTTTGGAGCCCAGAGCATAGCACCAGGAGAAGGCGTGTGACCCGTTAGGGCCGCTGCTTGCGCGATCTCCATACAAAAGGAGAAGACACATGAAGCTGAAGACTCTGACTCCGATCCTCCCGCTCGTACCTGTTGCCGCCCTGATTCTTGCTCTGAGCACGGGAACCGCCTTGGTATCGGCGTCCGGCGAGCGAAGCAGACCTCTCCATGTGACGAAGGAGTGCGTCGGAGGCGCCGTCGGCGCCTGGGAGTTCTGCACGATCACCTCTTCGAACCTCGGGAGGATCAAGGTCGGCTCGAGGGTCTACTACGTGGACCCGCCGAATCTTGAGTTGGGCTTGCAGGACAGCGCCGTCGTTCTCGATGCGGGGGGTGGCAACAGGGCTGTTGGCCGATGCACGGTCGACTACGAGACCGGCCTTGGACTATGCACGTTCTCGGACGGGACCGGTAAGTTCGCCGGGTTCAACGCCCGCGTCAAGGTCACGCCGCCGTCTGGACCGGGAGACGACTGGCACTGGGAAGGGACGTACAGCTTCAGCTCGATCGATTGAGCCGAGAATTGTTTCTACCCCGCGCGTGAAGCGATGTGGAGGCGGGTCTGCCTTCGACTGCGCTCAGGCCAGGAAAGACCCGCCTCCATCTTCTTGCACGACGTTCTGAGCGATCGACCCGTAGCCACGCGAGCGCCGTCCGTACGACGCTCCGCCACCGTAGCTGGACGTGCCCACGTCGTATGGAGTGCCCACCGCTTTCAGGCCCGCGGCCGCGGCGAGATCGTTGGCCTTCTCCTGCGCCGCCTTCATCGCCAGGGCGCGAGCGGTGTCGCGATGCTTGCGCAGCTCCGACGTGCTGAAGTCGACGTCGTAGATGTGATTCGCCCCGGCGAGAAGCACTCGACTGAGAAGCTCCTCGAACTGATCGACGTTGCGGAGGAGGATCTGCACGTCCTTCGTCACGATGTAGTGGTTGACGATGCTCATCGCCACACTGCGAAGTAGCGAGTCATAGCAATCCCTCTTTGCCGATTGGACGTATTCAACCGCAGGCCGTTGGGCAGTGGGCTAACTGGCTTTTCGGCGTGCGCCTGCCGATCCGATACCTGACATTTCGCTTTTCACGGGACATGTGTGCCCGAGGCGACGGCAGGGGCGGTACAATGCCGCATCCTCATGAGTCTGGCTCCAGGCACGCGCCTCGGTCCCTACGAGGTGCTCGCGGCGCTCGGTGCTGGCGGTATGGGGGAGGTATACAAGGCGCGCGACAGCAGGCTGGATCGGCTGGTCGCCGTGAAGATTCTGGCACCCGCCATGGCGCTGTCGAGCGCCGCGCGCGAGCGATTCGAACACGAGGCCCGCGCGATCTCTCGGCTCTCGCATCCTCACATCTGCGCTCTGTTCGACGTCGGCCGTGAAGGCGACACGTCGTACCTCGTCATGGAGCTGCTCGACGGCGCAACGCTCACGTCGCTTGTCGCCCAGGGCCCGCTTCCGATGTCGGAGGTGCTTCGCATCGGCGGCGCGATCGCCGACGCGCTCGCGGCGGCGGCGCGTGCAGGGATCGTCCATCGAGATCTCAAGCCTGGCAATGTGATGGTGACGCGCTCCGGCGTCAAGCTTCTCGACTTCGGATTGGCAAAGACACTCGCGCCCGCCGGCCGTACCTGTCGGTGCGGCCGACCTGCCGACGGCTGTGGAACTGACGGCACCGGGCATGTGGCTTGGCACGGCGCCTTACATGGCGCCCGAGCAATGTGACGGACGCCCCGTCGATTCGCGAAGCGACATCTTTGCGCTCGGTGCGGTTTTGTACGAGATGGCGACAGGTCGTCGGGCATTTCCGGGCGATACACCCGCGGGCATCACCTCGTCTATCCTGCGCGTGGATCCGCCACCGCCGTCCTCCATCCGGCCCGAAGTGCCGCCATCGTTCGATCGCCTCGTCCTCAATTGCCTCGCGAAGGATCCGGATCGTCGCTGGCAATCGGCACACGATGTCGCGCTGCAACTCGCGGTGAGCGGAGATGCCGGTGGCCAGTTCGAGACTCGCGCGCCCGTGCGTCGACGGCCCGCGGCGTGGCTCACGTGGGCCGGCGTGGTCGTGGCCACGGCCGTCGCGGCGGTGGGGCTGACGACGCGTTTCAGCCAGACGAACGTCGCGCCGTCGCCGCGGCTCGAATTGCAGATCAACGCTCCCATTGGCACTAGCCTGATCTACAACGTCGAGACCATCCGCTTCGCCGTGTCCCCAGACGGGCAGCAGCTTGCCTTCATCGCGACCGGACCAGGAGCCGTCAATCGAGTGTGGATGCGGCCGCTGGCATCAAGCGAGGCCAGACCTGTCACCGGCACGGATGGAGCCTCGGCCGTGTTCTGGTCGCCCGACAGTCGTTCGATTGGCTTCGTCGCCGGCGACACGATGAAACGCCTGGAACTCGCCTCCGGTGTGGCCGTGGCCGTCTGCACGGTCCCGAGCGGGATCGGGATCACCGCCACCTGGAGCCGACGCGGAGAAATTCTGTTTGCCACGATCGCGGGCGAGGCCATCTATCGCGTGTCCACGTCTGGCGGCGAGGCTACGGTCCTGGTGAAACCCGACTCGTCGCGAGATGAGGCTCGCGTCGTGTTTCCCTCGTTCCTCCCGGACGGCAATCGCTATCTCTACCTCTTGCGCCACCGCGACGATGCGTCTGTGCTCATGATCGCTGAACCCGGCAGTGCCCCACGCACGATCATGCCGATCGAATCCAACGCGCAGTACGTTGAGCCCGGGACCCTGGTGTTTGCGAAAGGCGGGGCGCTCGTGGCGCAGTCCTTCGATGCGTCAACCGGCAAGGTGGCCGGTGAGCCGGCGGCGATCGCGGCCTCGGTCCGGTTCTTTCTCACAACATCGGCCGCGCACTTTTCCACGTCTCCGAACGGTTCGCTGGTCTTCCAGTCTCAGAGCGATCAATCGCGACTCGCGTGGCTCAACCGTTCTGGGCAGGAGGTGGGGACGGTCGGCTCGCCAGGCAATTATCTCGACGTGCGCCTCGCCCCGTCCGGACGAACGGCGGTGGCCAGCCGCACGCTCTCCACCACAGGGACCTTCGACATCTGGTCGTTCGATCTCGACCGCGGCACCGAAACGCGAGTGACGCTCAACGACACTGCTACTGAGATCGAGGGCATCATCGTGCCAGGGGGCGACGCCATGTTCTTCGCCGCCGCGCGTGTCGGTGCGCCGCGTCTGATACGGCGAAACTTGCGCACAGGCGGCGACGAGCCGGTCGTGGCGCAGGGGCGGCAGATGCAGGGCACCGAGGATGTGTCGCGGGACGGAAAGAGACTGGTCTACAGTGAGCGGACGGACAAGGGGACGTACAATTTCTGGACGCTGTCTCTGACGGGTCCCCCGGTGCCTGCGCCGATCCGCGAGTCGGCATTCAACGAGGCACGGTTTCGTTTCGCTCCGGACGGCGATCACTACACGTTCAGCTCCGACGAATCAGGGCGAAATGAAGTGTACGTGTCACGCCTGTCCGGGGGCGGTAAGGCCATCGTCTCGACCGGTGGTGGGTTCGACGCCCGGTGGAGTCGCAGCGGCCGCGAGATTGTCTATGTATCGCCGGACTTGAGAATGATGGCGGTTCCGGTTCAGACAACGCCGGAGGTGGTGCTGGGGAAACCCACGACGCTTTTTGCCATGGCCATCAAACGCTGGACATCTTTCGATGTGTCGCCCGACGGCGAGCGCTTCCTCGTGGTCATTCCGGAGATTGTCGCGGGCGAGCAACCGCTCACGGCGATCCTCAACATGGCTCAACGGCCCTGACCTGTGGCCGGTCCACCTTCGCCGGTCGTTGGCTCGCTTGGTGTCAGCGCAAATGCCGTTGGGAGAATGTGCAACCGGAACCCGATTTCAGATATCGCTCGAACGCCAGGGCACGTGTCTCATCGCGAAATGCGATCACGATGTCGAGTTCCCATGGGCGATGTCGCGTTGTGTGAACAAATTCACCAGCGTTATGTGCGCACAATCGTCCCTGCACGTCGGACGTGACGCCAGTGTAGTAACGATCTCGATCGCTGAGGCTCCGGAGCACGTAGACGAATCGTTTCGGCGGCATGACGACGGAGCGCCGGGCAACGTCCGTGCCGAGGCAAATCGCTAAGAATCAGGAAGGGTCAAGGGTGGTGGCCAACCGAATCTGTCAACCACAGTTGGCGGATGGTGCGTCATTGAGTTGTCCTCCTTGTCGGGCGTCGGTTGCCTGCGATCGGCCCGGGGGCCGGAATGCTCGCGCGCAGAAGCCGTCGCGAACATCCCGGCCATTCGATCTCAATCGCTGCTGGAAACTGCGCCACTCCAGTGCCAGATCGTGCCGTCCACGGTGGTGACGGTGACGTCGGCTTTGAAGCCCTTCAGCGAACCGCTGCCCCCAGTGAACTGGCAAGCTCCCAGCACCTCGGGGACCCCTCTGACCAGGCAATGCCCAAACGCGGTGCCACCACCGCCTTGGTCACTTTCGATGACGACCCAACTATCGAGGAATGGATGGTTCCCGGTGAAAAACCCGGGCCCGAAATAGCGGATTTTTGCACCTCTGAGCGGACGGAAGTTCGAGGCAGTGACTGTACAGTAGCCCAGCTCGCCTGGTGCAAGCGTGGCGGTACCGCATTCTTTTGTCACTGTCAGGGTCTTTGACTCCTTGTTCCCCGCGCCCGAGCCGGCGGCAACGAGGCCGGGTGAGATCTGGTTCCCTTCGCCAAGCCCGCCAGCAGCGAGGTCCGGCGACAACTGGAACGCGACCACGCCTGCGATCGCAAAGACGACGAAGCGGTTCTGAAGACAACTGGGTTTCATAAGGCTCCTTTTTCGGTAATCAACGGCTGGATCGCCGCCTCCTAACCGAAGAAGCGCAAACGCAGGTCTTTTCCCTCACAAGCGGTCGCGGCGAGGCCTAGACTCAAGCCACAGCTACCCGCCTCGACTATGGAGTCTCGATGGCGACTGTGCGCTTCTACGCGCGGCCGTCGACGA
This sequence comes from uncultured Acidobacteriota bacterium, assembly GCA_963772955.1. Taxonomy (GTDB): domain Bacteria; phylum Acidobacteriota; class Vicinamibacteria; order Vicinamibacterales; family UBA2999; genus Gp6-AA40. The sequence goes on from CAVYZF010000009.1 coordinate 104,056, forward strand.
ACTGATCGCGTCAGGCTTTCGCGATCCCGAAGGCCTGTTTTTCCAAGCCATCAAGCTGGCTCACGCCGGGGATCTCGATCGCGCCGTCGAAATCCTGGCGGAGGCCGTGGGCCGGGGGTTCTATCCGTACGAACGTTCATGCGCCACGCGTGGCTCGATCCGCTGCGGGGCCGTCAGGATTTCGACGCGATTCTGGAACTCGCTCAACACAACCATGAAAAGGCGCACGCGGCGTTTGTGAACGCCGGAGGGAAGACGCTGCTCGGTGTTGAAGGCTAACGGTTCGGAGTTGCTGACGCGTCACGAACGACGCCTGAGCCGCTTTTCAAATAATATGGGCATGATGAACATGACACGGCTTCTTCGTCGTCCACGGGCCGGATACGGTTTCGCCTCCGCATTCGTCCTGGCGCTGGCAATGGTTGCCACCGGGGTGTCCGGCTTCGACGGTGTTGAAGGCACGGTCTCGGCCCAGGCGCCGAACCCGTGCGCGCTCCTAACGACCGACGAGATTGAGTCACTCGCGTCGAACGCGAGCGTCGGCGAAGGCGTCCCGAGCTCACTACCGTCCTTCAACTACGCGACCTGTCGATATGCGTGGGGTATCGGCACTGGCCGCTTCAAACTCGCCGTCATCGTCCACGACGCGTCCCGGACGTTTCCCGGGATGACGCCCGACCAGATCAAGCAGCGGCTCGTGCAGTCAGTCAAACCAGGAACGAGCGAGGCGGTTATCTCGGATGTCGGCGAAGCCGCGGTGTTCAAGTCCGACTCGCCCTACTACGCCACGGCAACCGCGTTTCTGAAGGGCCGCATCCTGGAGGTGCACCTCGATGGCTCAGTCGCGCGGGAACAGAAGGATCAAGCCATTGCGCTCCTGAAGTCGGCTGCGTCGCGGCTCTAGCCAACGCGCTTCGGCAGGCTCATGCCTGTGGGGATCGGCAATCCGCATACCTCGTTCGATGCGTAGTCAAAGGAAGCGATTGAGGTTGCGTGGGTCTCGGACGCGGGTGACTCGGCTCGACTCCCGTAAAGGAATGCGCCGCTTACCGCAGTTGCGCATATTCTGCCCTGGCTCCCTTGAGAACCGGAATCTCGGGGTCGGCGTTCTCCCACAGCGCAAACAGATCGTCGTACACGCTCTTCGCCTTCACGGTGTCGCCCGAGAGCGCGAGCGCTCTCGCCAGTTGCAGGCGCGCCATCGCGTCAATGGGATCGACGAGCACGATGCTTCGATGATCGAGAATCCGCTGGAACTCGGCGGCGGCTTCGGCGGGTTGATGCGCCGCAAGGTAGGCGAGGCCGCGAACGTAGATGGGATAGAGTCTGCCAAAGTACCCGCTGATCCCGATCCCGCCGATGCCGAGGTCGAAGCGAGTGGCGGACTGCAGCGTTTGAATCGCGGCAGCTGCATCGTTCGCCTTCACCGAGAACAGCGCGCGCAGCGTCGGCAGATACATGTATTGCACCGACGTATCGTCGGGATAGTCGCGCGCCAGATCCTCGGCGAGCGCTCGTGATCGCGATACATCACCTGACACGGCCAGCGCGAACGCGGCCGCATAGTCCACGTCGCGGCCCCTGGCGAGGTCGAACGCCGTGGCAACCTTCTGTCTGGCCGCGGCCGCGCGCCCGTACAACGCTTCCCACACCGCCGTTGCCACGTCGAACAAGGCTGCCCGCTCGCGCTGACCAGCCTTCCGCGCGATGTCGACGGCGACCGCGGACGTCTGTCTCGCCTCCTGCAGTCGACCGGAGCGAGCCAGGACAAGCGCCTCGACGTGTGAAATCATGTCTTGCGTTGCGAGCTTTCCCCTTGCCACTGCCGCCTTCCGCTTCATGTCCTCGTTATCGCCGTTCAAAAAGGCGATGAAGTATCGAAGCAGAAAAAACTGGGTGAACTCGAGTTTGCGCTCCGTCGCCTGACGGATGGTGTTTTCGGCCTGGGCCAGGCGGTTCAGGGCGATTTCGCTGGATGCCTTGCTCGAATATGGGGACCCTCGATCAGGATCAATAGCGAGTGACCTGTCCGCTGCGGCGATCGACAACTCGTATTTGCCAGTGGCTATCGTGGCGATACCCGACAGCAATCCGGGAGCAGCCGGATCGCGCGGATAGGTCCGCGCCCACGACTCCATGGTCTGCTGCTGACGCTCCAGATTGCCGGTCACCTGACGGTCGTAAAACGTATCGATCCAGAACTTCTCGACTTGGCTCGCCCGATCTCGTAAGCGGTACGCCTGGAGCGTGCTCTCCCGCGCGAGCGTCCATTCTCCGACGTTGCTGTAATGGATTCCGAGCCGTGCATGGGCGATCGCAAAGTCCGGGTCGATCGCAACCGCACGCTTGAACAGCGGCAGGGCCGCGGCGGCGTCGCCTGTGAAGTAGGCTGTCGACGCGGTGCTGAAGGCCTTCCAGGCTTCGAGCGACGACGTCGTCGCTTCCTCGAGCGGCATCGAGTGTTTCTCGATGGTGGCGAGCGATTCCCCCACTCGAGTCCGAAACCGGATTGCAATCTGACTCAGTGCACCGAGGACCTCTTCCTTTCGAGCCGCCTGCGCCTGCTCGTCGGCGAGAATGTCGCCGGTACTGCAGTTTCTCGCGCGCAATGCGATGACGTACTGGGTGCCGAGGCTCGCAATTGATCCATCGAGCACGGCGGCGCTCGCAGTGCGGACGCACACATCCTGAGCCAGCTGGGACGTCAGGCGCGCGTCGGAGGGCTGTTGCATCAGCGCCAGCGTTTTCCGGATGCGCTCTTCCGAGATCAGGCTGAGGAACGGCGATTGCTGGAGCTGGACCGCGAGTCCCTGTCGCAGCGCCTCGTCGAACACGGGATCGCCGGTCGTATTGGTGAAATCGCCGAGCACGATCGTGTCTCGGTCGGTCAGCTTCGGCGTCCGGTTGAAGAACGCGTAGCCGGCGGCGAGCGCAATCGCGGCCGCGACAGCGCCGACGAGTGTCCGACGTATTCGTGCCTTGCCGAACAGCTGACGACTCGTCGTCTGCACCGGGTCGGATCCGCTCGCCAAGCGCTCGAGATCGGTTCGCAGGTCGGCCGCGTGTTGATATCGGAGATCGCGATCAGTCTCGAGGCATTTCGAGATGATTCGTTCCAGCTCTGAAGACTCCTCGACGCGCAGCCGGACGGCGGGCGCGGGCCGCGTCCCCTTGACCATTTCATAGAGGACCAGGCCGAAGCTCCAGATGTCGGCGCGGTGATCGACCGCCTCGCCGCGAGCCTGCTCCGGCGCCATGTAGGCGGCGGTTCCAACCACAATGCCCTGTGTGACACCGGCTCTCGTGTCCCCGTCGTGTGTGATCGGCGCTCGCATCTTGGCAAGACCGAAATCGAGGATCTTGACGTGACCGCGCGGTCCGATGAAGACGTTCGCGGGCTTGATGTCGCGATGGACGATGCCGGCGGTATGCGCGGCGTCCAGCGCGTCGGCAATCTGGATCCCGACGTCGAGCAGCGCATTCAAGTCGAGCGGGCCGGCGGCAAGCCGATCCTTCAGCGTCGTACCCTCCAGGTACTCCGTGACGATGAAAGAACGCCCGTCCTGCTCGCCGATGTCATGGATGGTGCAGATGTTCGGGTGGTTCAGCGCCGACGCCGCCCGCGCTTCGCGCGCGAATCGGCTCAATGCCTCGGAGTCGCGCGAGAGCTCGTCGGAGACGAACTTGAGCGCCACCGGGCGGCCGAGTCGCGTGTCTTCGGCCCGATACACGACGCCCATGCCACCGCCGCCGATCTGTTCGACGACGTGATAGTGGGAAATTCGCTGGCCAACCAGGGATTCGGTTCGATACCCGGCCATTTCGATCGCTGGCCGCTCCAGGAAGTCGCCGGCTGGTTGTTCCAGCAGGAGCAGCGATCGGAGGTCTCGCTCGAGCCCTGGATCGCTCGCGCTCAACTCACGGAGAACCACCTCCCGATGCGCCGCAGACAACTGCAATGCCGACTGCAGGAGGCCGTCGAGCTGTCTGAATCGGTCCGGATCCATCGGCTGCCCGCGAATTATCCGCTATGTCGAGTCTGACCGTGCGATGAGCGCATTCGCGGCGGTTCTGCGCCTAAAGGGACAGGCGGGCCTCGAGCGGGGCCGCGGAGGTTACACACAACCGGGAGGAAACTCAAATGAGGCGACAACTCGTAGCAGCGTGTGGAGCGGTAGCGGTGGTCACAATGCTGATGCCATCGACCAATGCTTCGCGACATTCGAATCGGTCCGAGTGGTCGGCACCGGTCAACCTTGGGGCGGGCATCAATACGTCATTTGGCGAAGCGGCCCCAGCCATCTCCCAGGATGGCCTTACCTTGTATTTCGTTTCGAATCGCCCAGGCGTCCCTCCCGACGCTTTCGGTGATAACGACCTGTACGTCGCCCGGCGCGAGAGCGTGGACCATCCCTGGGGCTGGCCCGTGAATCTGGGCGCGATGATCAACACCGCCGCCTTCGAAGGCTTCCCGGCGCTTTCTCGGAATGAACACCATCTGTTCTTCAATCGAACCTCAGGGGAGATTTGGGTTTCCTACCGGAAGAACGTTCACGATGACCTGGGAGACCGCGGATGGCAGTCGCCGGTACCCCTCGGTCCGGGGGTCAACACCCCCGACACAGAGGCAGGACCCGGCTATTTCGAGAACAGGAAGCGGGGATTGCCGCAGCTCTTCTTCTCTAGTGTCCGGCCCGGGGGCGCCCTTAGCGACATCTACGTCGCTGACGCGTTCGGTTCGGCGGTGCCGGTGAACGAACTGAACAGCACGGGGAACGACTCGAAGCCATCGATTACGGCCGACGGGCTCGAGGTCTTCTTCCACTCCAACCGCACGGGGAGTGCAGGGAACGACCTGTATTCGTCGGTGCGGAAGAGCGTGCTCGAGCCCTGGTCCGCGCCCGAGTCCTTGGGGACTGTTGTGAACAGCGCGGCTATCGATTTTCTCGTCGCCATCTCGCCCGACGGCGAGACGCTCTTCTTTACCTCGACGCGCGATGGTGGCTTCGGAGCGAACGACATCTACATGACGACACGCACAAAGCACGGAAGACGCTGAGCAAGTGGTTGTCAGCGCGGCGACCCGTGCCGTCGAAGGGTCGTCGCGTTGGAGCAGGATAGTCCAGGCGGACATGGCCCGCCCATCGGGCTCGGGCGCGGTCGAGAGCAGAATCATTGAGCGTTTAGGCGGGAGCTGACCGGTCAGCTCTCGGTACAACCAGATCTTCGCGGCGCTCCAGTCGCGCCTGACGGTGACCGGCGAAATCTCGAGCACCACCGCCGTCTCGTCGACCGTGAGACCGCCGAAAAAGCGCATCTCGACGATCTGGACCTTTCGGGGGTCGACGCGGGCGAGCGCGCGCAGCGCATCGTCGAGAGCGACGAAATCGACGGGCGAGTCCTCGCTGACGACGGCGGCTTCGTCCAGCGGGACGTGCTGCATGCCGCGTCCACGTTTGAGGTTGTGCCGTCGCGCTCGCTCCACGAGAATGCGACGCATCAATTGCGCCGAGACCGCGAAGAAGTGCGCTCGACTCTGCCACCGCATCCGCTTGTAGTCGACCAGCCGGATGTAGGCCTCATTGACCAGCGCGGTGGTTTGGAGGCTGTGGTCGGCTCGCTCGCGCCGCATGTACCGGTGGGCGAGCCGGCGGAGCTCGGCGTAGACGATAGGCGTCAGCGCGTCGAGGGCGCGGTGGTCACCGTCGCTCCACGCACGGAGAAGCGCACTGACGTCGCCAAGAATCGGTTCATCTCCGCTTCTCCGCCGCCCACGGCGCCGAATTATAGTGGAACGGCTGACGCCGCAAGGGATCAAGCACTGCGGCAAACTGCCCGGAATCAGGAACGGTCAAGTTCGTTATTAAGTCGTCCTCCTTCGCGCGTGCGCTACGGAGGACACCATCCTTCGCCTGTCGTTAGCTCGCTTGGCTGGCCACTGGCTTGGCCTGCCATCCGAAGCTCGCCCGAAGGGCGAGCGAAGGATGGTGGACCAGAGCAGCGCCAGTTGGAACCGGGTCATGTCATGGTTGTGCCAGATTGATGCTTTGCGGGCTGCCGCTTGACTGTTTCTTTTTCTTTCTTCCGGTGATTCGAACCCGTTCTTCGGAGGATTGAATTGGGCGCCACTACCGCCGCCACCCTCTCTTGACTGCTCGACCCTGAAACCTTCGGCCCTTTGGCCGGCGCCGTGCCACCCTCGGCTCCCCGCCCAGCCGACCTCGACATCAATCCCTCCACGTTCTCGATGAACAGATCGCAGTTTGGACGAGGACGCGAGTCCGCAGCTCTACGCCAGCGCACGCACGACGGCGCGCCCCCACTCAGTTGCGCCGATCATCAACCCGCCGCCGATGCAGAGTATGGCGAGCCCGCCGCCGAGCAGGGTTGCGCGCTGGATGCGCCGAGTCGAGAGCAAGTCGTGGCCGATCAGCGCGAGCAGCAGGCCCAGCAAGACGGTCGGGACGAACGGGCCTTGCTCGCCGCCGAAGATCGGCCAGCGGGATATCCGTCCTAGGGCCGGCGCCATGATCGCGAGTGAGGCGAGCGACATGAGACGCTTGTGCGAGTCGGGGCGCGTGCGCAGCAGAATCGCCGCCGCGAGCAGGACGGAAAACGCGAGCGCGCTTCCTAGATTCCCCCAGACGCCGCCGGATACGGCAGCGATGATCGGGCCGGTTCCAAGCCCTTCGACACCGATCGCGCTGACATCCGCATCGAAGTCGAGTCCTGCCTCGGTAATCCCGGAGGGGGCGTTGAGCGTGGCGAGCAGAAGGGCCGCGACCGTCGCAAGGCCGAGCACCGCACCGATGACGCCGAGCCGGCGGTGATCGGCAATTCGACGCGTCTTCACGAGCGTCGCCTGAACGAACAGCCAAACGAACCAAGCCGTGACGATTACTCCGTGCACATAGAGATGCAGGCGTATCGGCGGCACGTCGAAGAAGGCACGCAGGTACAGCGTGGGCGCGAAGCCGATCAGCACGATCGCTAACAACAGGGCGGACATGCCGAAGAAGAAGCTGCTGCGTGTCCGGCTCCGCGCCGTGCGCAGTCCGTCCGCTGGAGAAACCGTGGACGCTAGCGTGGACACAATGTCGACTCCTGTGCGGCGCGCGAGGCGCTATCGCAATCCTTGTTCGAGGAGTCCAGTCTACATATCTGGCGTCAACCTCTAAACAAGACGCTATCGCCGCAAGTCGGGCGCCTGATGGCGAGATTGTAGCCGCGAACTGCGAGGAAACGCCGGCATGGGCGGTTGCGAGTCCTACGATCGGGCGGATCGCGGCGCGCAGCCGCTACGCAGCCAATTCTTGGCGAAGGCTGTCCCTCGCGCTCCAAATGACGGGCACGATGTCGTAATTGCGCAATGCATCGACGATCGTGGTTGAGGGAGCACGATTCTCATCGTTCAGAAACGCGTAGAACCTCGACTCTGCCGGACGCACTTCCTTCGTGTCGACCCACGAGAAAGCCAGCGATTCTGCGAGATCGCGGCTGGGACGATTCACCGCGCGGATCAGCCGTTCCGGCGCCCGGCGCGAGGCCGGGACCACGAAATCGAACGTGTGGTCGTACCCACTGCGTCCCGTGAACTTAACGTTCGGCGTAAAGCGAATGTCGTGGAGTTCCAACCAGGCTGTGACGTCCTCGAGGAAGAGGCTGGCGACGACAGGAACCGACAGGTAGAACAGATCGTTGACCGCCAGAATTGCCTGGACGAGATTGTGTTTTCGGAGAGAAAAATCCTGCGGCGTTGCTTTGACGAGCAGCGCGTCGCCATCCCTCCGGATACCGAAACCGTTGAGCGTCGACGTCAGCAGGTCTTTCCTCTTGGACGTCTCCAAGTCGCAGCCGGACGCGCGCAGGTCCTGAATCGTCTCGCCGCCGTCGGTCAGCAAGAACGCGCCGTTGTCCCGGCGAACGTAAATCTGCGTGTAGTCGTTGTGCCGGTCCAGGTATGGCGTCGTGATCTCGACGTACTGGTCGTTCACCTCGCGCAGGACGCTCTTGTCGCGAACCCACTGCGCGTACTGGTCGAGCAAGCCGCGGATTTCGTCAATCACGTAAAGAGCCCTCGTCGGATGTCCGGCGGCATCGTGACGTTCACGAACTGCATGAACTCTAACAGCAGCAGCCAGGGATCACCAGCGTCTGAAAACCGTTCAGCAGGCAGGGGCGTCGCCCATCGATCTCCATAGCCTTCGCGGTAGAGATGCAGGTGCGGGCACGGGATTTCTTCGTCGTCTGGGTTTCGATGAGGGGCACCGCCGAAGTCGAGCCGAGCCAGAATCGCCACGCCCCTTGCTCGGTTCTGATACGTTCCCTTCGTCAGCTTGATCTGACTCCTCGTGACGTCGAGAAAGAACGACTCGCGCTTGTCTGGGCTCAGGAGCGGCACTCGGATCCCGCCGCCCAGGCTCGGATACTCGTACACGGCGTCATCCGCCTTGTGCTTCTCCATAGCGAGTAGGGCGTCGGCGTCCTCTTGCGTCAGGTTGATATCAGCCACTGGTACTCCAGGTGCGGGTGCGCACGCCCTGAACTCTCAGCGCTCACCGGTGCCGTGCGACCCGCCGTCGAACTGCACATCAGTCGGTTGAAGCACGTATCTGGGCTACAGCGCGAACGGGTATCGCACTGAGCGAACTCTACTCAATGTAACGCGTCCGAAGGGGGAACACGGAGGGGGAACAGGGCCCCCGCGCGAGGTGTTCCCCCCTGGACGGCAAAGCGTTGAAGGAATCGTGCACGTCGAATCGAGCATTCGCCGCGCACCGAGTGCAGAAGATATCCGACTCTGTCCATGCGGTTTACACGCCGCCGTCGTCGGGCGGCGCTCTGTGCCGCCCGCCTGGTGGCGCCACTGCCGGAGCGTCGCCAACAGGCATCGGTGGCGTGCGCGACCACCCGAAATGGCCGCTTGGCCTGCCAAGCCTGCGGCCAGCGACATGGTCGCTCACGCCACCGCTGAAGGGGTGTTGGCGCCCCGTGCCAGCGCCGTCGGTCCACTTGGAAGCCGCGGTGAATTCGACGTGGAAACCGCGAGAGAACCTGATGGGAATGCTCGCGGGTTCTCGCTGCGATCTGCGCGTAGAATGCACGCGGATTGTCACGAAGGAACCCGCCGCAGCTCCCATGCGAAACGCGTTGCACTTTCCAACGTGCTTCTCAACGATCATTCTCATCAGAAATCGGCCATCACAACGATCAGGATCGAGCTGTGCTCGACCTCGTCAAGAGATCGACAGTGCTGAGCGAGCTGCGAAGTCCATTCAAAACAAGTGGACCGGCTGGACGAAGCGTTCCTCTTCGAACGCTCTATCGACATCGAGACGTTCGACCGTCACGCCGAGAAGCTGCGCGAGGAGTTGACGCTCGCGCGGATCGACCGTCACTCAGGCCAGCTCGATGAACTCGACGTAGAGGGCATCCTGGCGTTCGCCGAACGCGTTCTGCCGCGCGCCGCCGACCTCTGGGTGCAGGCGTCACTCGAACAGCGGCAGCGGTTCCAACAACTGTTCTTTCCAGACGGAATCGCGTTCGATGGAAACGGCTTTGTTGGAACCGCCGTAACCGCACCGGCCTGCAGCTACTTGCGGGAAATCGACGACGGAAAATGAAAGGAGTGGTGGACCAGACCGGGATCGAACCGGTGACCTCATGAATGCCATTCATGCGCGCTCCCAACTGCGCTACTGGCCCACTGGGTTGCCAATCGAAGCTCGTTGGCAAGGTGCCACCTTCGCCTGTATTCACGAGCGAAGGTTGGGACGTGCCTAACACTCAATCGTAGCGCACGGGCGTGGACCCGGCAACCAGGTCATGGGCCGCAGGTCCGGCCGGCCGCACAGTCTGGGACGTCTGACGGGAGTGAGCCAGGACGAGCCAACGGGTCAGCAGATCCGCGGCCTCTGCAGGGGTAGCGCCGTAGAACGGCATCAACGCTGTCGGCATCCCGGCCAGGCGTCGGAGCTGCGCCCGCCACTTCGTGCCAACCGGCGTGACTTCAATTTGATAGGCGCGTCCGCCGATATCGTGTTGGAAGCGATGAATGTTCACAAAAGTCACAAAAGTCGCTGTCTTGTGTGAAGACGGAAGCGCAGATCTTACGCGGACGTTACGCAGGGTCAAGCGAAGCGGGGCGCGAAGCCGGCGTCCACAGGCGGCCAAAAGTGAATCGTCTGGCAATTTGTCAGAAGAAAAATCTTCGCTGTCAGCTTCTCAACAGGTTTTGCACGATTCATGCACAGGTTTTCCACAGAGACGTAGGAAATGAACTGTTCGAGCCGAAAACCGATCAGCGGATAGAATGAACGCCTTCACTCGAATGACCCGGGTACATCGTGTGCTGCTTGTGTTGACCTGCCTCGCCCTTCCTGGAGTGGTGTGGGCGGAGCCGGATGCCACGATCTTCCGGATCTTCATGCTCGATGGCAGTTCCTTCGTCAGCTACGGCGAGTTCGTCAAGCTGGACGACAACGTGATCTTCTCGATGCCCGTTGGCGGGGCGACCGATCAGCCGCGCCTGCAGGTCGCGATGGTCCAGACGAAACTCGTGCGACTGGCCGAAGACGGATCGCTACGCCACGTCCGCACGCTACAAGCGGTACGCGGAAACCCGCGGCGAAGAAGACTACCTGCGACTGAGCAACGAGGTCGCTGACGTCCTCAACACGATCGCGCTCACGACCGACAGGGCACAGGCGCTGGTGATTGCCGAACGCGCGCGAGTGACGGTTGCCGCGTGGCCGCAGGCGCATTTCGGATATCGCCAGAACGACATTCGCGAGATCGTCTCGCTCCTCGACCAGGCCATCTCGTCGCTGCGAGCGGTTGCCGGTGGCAATCCCTTCGAGCTGTCACTGGTTGCAATGGCCGGCCCGCCCGACGTCGTACCGGTGCTCGGGATGCCGAACGTGAAGGAGCAGCTCGATCAGATGATGCGCCTGGCATCGGTCACGACCGCGCCGACCGAACGGATGGCGCTCCTTCAGGGAGCAATGGCACTCGTGACTGAAGCCGCGCCGAAGCTGTCGGAGATCGACGCGATGAACTATCGAACCGATGTCGAGCGGGCGATTCGCGAAGAGATCGGCATCGACAAGCGCTACACGGATCTCTCGCGACGATCGCTCGATCAGGCCGACAAAGCCGCACAGCGCGCAGACAGTTCGGCGATTGAACGCATCGTCACGCGCGTGCGCGAAGAGGACACCAAGATCGGGCAGAAGAGGCCGCAGACGGTCGAGGCGCTGAATGCCTCGTTGCAGGGCAAGCTGGCCGATTCGAGACGACTTCGTTTGCTTCGCGATCAGTGGGTGCTTCGTCGCGACACGTATCGGCAGTATCAGAGTTCAGTGGGATCGTCCATGTTGCTGCTGGCGAAGTCGACGGCGTCACTCAGGGCGATCCGCACGCTCGACGGTCCCGATCCGCAGCAGCTCGTCCTGCTCAAGTCGCAGTTGAGCGGCGGCGCCGATCGGCTCGAGCGCATGCGCACGCCCGAATATCTGCGCGATGTCCACGAGCGGCTGGTCGGCGCCTGGCGCTTTGCAGAGAATGCGGTCCGCGCGCGTTTCGATGCCGTGTCCCGCGCCGATGCGACCGCTGCGTGGGAAGCGTCGTCGTCTGCCGCCGGTGCGCTCATGATGCTGGCGCGCGTGCAGCAGGACCTCACGAATCTCCTCACGCCGCCGCGCCTCCAGCAGTAACTCCAGTCCTCGGTCCTCAGTCTCCGGTCCCGGTCTCGTTGCTTCCAGTTCGTGTTCGGCGCGCCGTTGTACGCGTGTAGCTGGTAGCCTGTAACGAGTGGATCGAAGCCCGACTCCTCGCAGCACCCGTCTCGTCCGCGTTCCCGATCTTCAGGCGTTTCGTCAGACCGTGATCGGGCTTGCGACGTTGGGCTCTCCGGTGGACGCCCGCGATCGAATGGTCGTGGTGCCAACGCGAGCGGCGGCTTCGCTGCTCGTCCGCTCCATCGAAGACGCCGTGCTCGGCGCATCGACGCACGCGTTGGCGCTTCCCGATCTCGCCACGCCTCGTGAACTCGTGGCCCGCCTCAGCGAGCGGCTTGGCCACTCACGCCCGGTGCTCACGCCGGCGCAACGGGAGGTGCTCCTCGGTGTGGCCTGTCGCGTCGCGCACGAGCAGGGGGCGGAGCCGCCGTTCCAGTTGCGGCCCGGTCTCATCGCCGAGATTCTTCGTCTGTACGACGAGCTCAAGCGGCGTCAAAACAACGTCGATGATTTCGAGCGCCGCGCTCTGGGTGTGCTGGAGCCGGGGGCTGCATACGACCGTGGCGCCGAGCGGCTGGTGCGGCAGACACGATTTCTGGTCGCTGCGTTTCGCGACTTCGAGCGCCGATCTGCGGAATGTGGCGACGACGAGCACATGCTGCGGACGCGGCTGGTGACCGCAGCGTCGCCGCGACCGTATCGGCATGTCGTGCTGACGGTGACCGATGACGCATTCGAACAGTACGGTGTTGGCCCGGCTGACTGGGATCTGCTGACGCGCATCCCCGGCCTCGAGCGCCTCGATGTGGTCGTCACGGACACGATGCTCGCCGGTGCCCTGCACGAACGCATGCATCGGATGCTGCCAGGGATCGAAGAGATCCACGGCGAGACGCCGATCGATCGCCGCCTGCCTGTCCTGATCATTCCTCCTGGCGAGGAGTCTTCAGATGCGCCGGCTGGTGGCGGAATGGTCCACGTGGCTCGCGATCGCGAAGAGGAAGTCGCAGGGGTGGCACGCCGCGTGAAGCACGCTGTGCGGCAAGGCGCGTTGACGTCTCCCTCGAACGCGGCGTTGGTCGTGCGTCAGCGTCTTCCGTACGTGTACGTCGCGCGTGAAGTGCTTCGGTCGGCCGGTGTGCCGTGTCAGACCTTCGATGCGTTGCCACTGGCGGCCGAACCGTATGCGGCGGCGCTCGATCTCGTGCTGTCGTGCGTCAGCGCCGACTTCGGGCGTGTGCCGGCGGCGGCGCTGCTGCGCTCCCCGCTTTTCAAGTTGAGCGCACCGCGGGACGTCTCGGCGCTCGACAGATCGCTCGCTGAAGCCGGCTATCTCGGCGGAATTGAATCGCTCGAGCGACTCCTCGGTGTGTGGCGGCAGGCGGAGCCGATGCGCAGCGGTGTGCAGCGTGCCATTCGAGCGGGCGAGCAACTGCTGACGATGGCGCGCGAGCTCGCGCCTTTGAGATCGAATGCTCCGGTCGCCGATCACCTCACCGTCCTGCAGACGTTTCTGCTGGCACACGAATCCTGCGATGTCCCCGACGAATCACTGCGCGCCCGCCACCTCAGAGCGCGCGGTGCGGTGTTCGCCACGCTCGGCTTGCTGCGTGATGCGTATGCTCAATTCGATTCGGCGCCGGCCGGCGGGGACGCGGTGGCAGCGCTCGTGAGACGGTGGATTGAAGGACAGACGTTCGCGCCACAGACAGGTCATGACGGCGTGCACCTCGTGGACGCGGACAGCGCGCGCTTCGGACGCTTCGAGCACGTACACATCCTCGGTCTGGTCGAGAACGAATGGCCCGATCGACCCAGACGAAACATCTTCTATTCACCCGCGGTGCTGCGTGAACTCGGTTGGCCGGCTGAGTCCGATCGACTGACGGGTGCGCGTACTGCGTTTGCGGACCTCCTGAAGCTGCCGACCTCCCGTGTGTCGGTGTCAACCTTCCTGCTCGAAGCCGATGCGCTCGTCAGTGCCTCTCCGCTGGTCGATGAAGTGGAGCAGTCCGGTCTCGATTCGATCGAGGAAGTGGTCCCGCCTCATCGGATTTTCGAAGACGAAGCGCTCCATCACGACCCGGCGGACACGACTCCGCTCAGCCAGTTTGCGCGCGAGTGGCTCGACAGACGTCAGCGCGTTGCGGAACTTCCCGTGCTGCGCTTCCGCGGATTCACCTCGCCGCAGGCGCCGCGCCCGTACTCGTTGAGCGCGCTGGAGCGTTATCAGGACTGCCCATTCAAGTTCTTTGCGGCCGACGTGCTGCGCCTCGAGGAGGTACCGGAAGACGAGTCAACGATGTCGCCGCGCGCGCGGGGCCGGTTCATCCACGAAGTCTTTCAGCGCTTCTTCGAAGCGTGGCAGAGTCGCGGCGGCGGGGCGCTCACGACCGAGCGGCTCGACGAGGCGCGTGCGCTGATGTCCGAGGTCGCCGAGCCGCTGCTTGCGCGACTGCCGGACGCCGACGCCGCACTCGAGCGTGCGCGTCTGTTCGGGTCGGCGATTTCGACGGGATCGGTGGAGATTGTGTTCGGGCACGAAGCTGCTGCACCGCTGGACGTGCGTGAGCGCTGGCTCGAGTACCGGCTCGAAGGTGAGTTTTCGTTGGGAGCACCTGACGGCCGCAAGGTCGCCCTGAAGGGCGTGGCCGATCGAATCGATCTGCTCGCCGACAACCGGCTGCGCGTGGTCGACTACAAGTCGGGCAGCGCTCCCAATCCGTCCCGGGCGCTTCAGGCCGCGATCTATGCCTTGTGCGCGCAGGAGCGATTGCGCGAGCGTGATGGTCAGGCCTGGCCGGTGGCCGAGGCGATCTACCTCGCGTTCAGTGGCAAGCGGTCGCAGGCGCCCGTCGTCAAGGCAGGCGACCGTGATTCGAACGAAGCGCTCGAGGCCGCACGCACCCGACTGCTCGGCATTGTCGATCGCGTCTCCAAGGGTGAGTTCCCGCCGCAGCCGACCGACGAGATTCTGTGTGACTTCTGCGCGTATGCCGCGGTGTGCCGGAAGGACTACGTCCATGATTGATGGCCGCCTTCCCTTCGAAGAGGAGCCGGTCACCGCCGAGTCGCGCATCGATGCTCGCGATCGTGAGGGCCGCGAGCGGGCGGTGGATCCGCGATTCAATGTGGCGCTCGAAGCGTCGGCAGGGACAGGAAAGACGCGCGTCCTCGTCGATCGCTACGTGAACCTGCTGCGTGAAGGCGTGGATCCGTCCGAGATTCTGGCGCTCACGTTCACGCGCAAGGCCGCCGCGGAGATGCGCGAGCGTATCATCACGACACTTCGCCTGGCTGGTGCGCGCGGCGAGTTTTCTGCTTCGCGGTGGCGGGAGCTGCGCGATCGGACGGCAGATGTGTCGATCAGCACGATCGACGCGTTTTGTCTTTCTTTGCTTCGTGAATTCCCGCTCGAGGCCGATCTGGATCCGGGCTTCCAGATGGCCGACGAGACCGAAGTCCCCCGACTCGTCGACGAGGCGCTCGATCGGGCGCTGCGCGTCTGCAGGAGCATCGCCCGACAGGACGAGCACGTCGCGCTCGTGTTCGCGCAACTCGGCGATCGGCGGGCGCGCCGAGGGCTGGCAGCGCTGCTCAATCGCCGGATCGTGGCGCCTGGCATCCTCGGTCGATATCTCTCCTCCGGTCCTCGCGACCTCACCGTCGCCGAAGCCGCGCGACATGGCGCGAAGGCTCTTCTCGCGGTGTTCGACTCGATGCGCGGCGGCCTCGATCGCTTTCTCGAGACCGGTCCGTTGCATCCGTCTTTCCGGATGCTCCTGCGCCAGCTTCGCGATCTCGAACGCGACTGTGCTGGCGAAGGCGACATCGATCCCACTGCGGTGCAGGAGTCGTTCCGCCGTCTTCGCGAGCACTTCCTGACGCAGGAGGGGGAGCCCCGCAAGCAGCTCCCGGCGAAGTACAAGAAGGCCACCTTCGCGTCGGTCGCCGACTGGCACGCTCACAAAGAGTTCGTCGTCGGCTACGCGCAGGAGATGCTCGACGCACATCGCGCATGGCGTCGAGATCTCAATGTGCTGGTGTCGCGCGGTGTCTGGCGGATGTTCCGGATTTCCGAGGCCGAGTATCGACGGACGCTCGACGCCCGGACGCTGCTCGACTTTCCTGACGTGCTGCTCAAGACGATTGGGCTGCTCCGTCAGATGGAGGAGTTTGCACAGAGCCGCTTCCGGCTCGAATCGCGCTATCACCACGTGCTCGTGGACGAATTCCAGGACACGAGCCGCGCCCAATGGAATCTCGTGTCGCTGCTCGTGCAGACATGGGGTGAGGGTGCAGGCCTCGCGCACTCCGGTGCCTTGCCTCCATCCATCTTCATCGTCGGCGATCGGAAACAGTCGATCTATGGATTCCGCGATGCCGACGTCTCGCTCTTCCGCGAGGCCAGCGACTCCATGGGGCGACTCAGGCCCGGTGGGGATGTGCGGCGGTCGATTTCGCGCAGCTTCAGGTCGGTACCGCCGCTGTTGTCGTTCGTCAACGACCTGTGCGACGCGGTTGCCAAACTTCCCGCTCGACGTGACGCGTTCCTGTACGAGGAGCAGGATCGCTTTCCTGTAGAGGGCGCTCAGGACGAGCAGTCGCCCGTGCTGGGGATCGTCGCGGGCGATTCGTTCGAGTCATGTGCGCGCACGACTGCCGCCGAGATCTCCCGGCTCATTCGCGAAGAGATCCTGGTTCGCGATCGCGATACTGGCATCCACCGGCCGGTTCGGGCTGGCGACGTCGCCATTCTGTTCCGCACGCGTGAGAGTCATCGTGAGTACGAACGCGCCCTCGAGGAGTGTGGCATCTCGGCGTTCGTCTACAAGGGCCTCGGGTTCTTCGACGCCGACGAAGTGAAGGACGTGCTCGCGATGCTCTGGTACCTGGCCGATCCGGTCTCGAATCTCCGGGCTGCCGCGCTCCTCCGATCGCGTTTCGTCCGCATCTCGGATGAAGCGCTGAAGAGGCTCGGGCCGAATCTGGCTGAGGCGCTCGCGTCGCGAAATACTGTGAAGGGGTCTGACCCCGCACATGTCGACCTCGACGAAGACGACGCGAAGGCGCTTCGGCTGGCGAGAGCGGCGACCGCGAGATGGCGTGCGCTGGCCGATTGGCTGCCGCCAGCGGAATTGCTCGATCGCATCATCGAAGAGTCGGCGTACGCGATGGAGCTCAAGGGCGTTCGCCTCGCGCAGGCACGGGAGAACCTCAAGAAGATTCGCGCCATCATCCGGCGGATTCAGAACCACGGATACGGCACGATCGAACGCATCGTGACGCATCTCGATCATCTCGCGGTCGGCGACGAGGCCAATGCCGTGATCGACGCGACGAATGCCGTGAGCCTGATGACCGTGCACGCCTCGAAGGGCCTCGAGTTTCCCGTTGTCTTCGTGGTCAACCTGTCGCGCGGCACGGGGAACTGGCGTGATGCGATTCGCATCGCGGGCGAGACCACTGATGACGTGTCGGTCTCGGTCGGCGACTTCGAATCGCGAGCGGACGAAGACGAACCGGAACGGGATCGCGAGGAGACCAAGCGTCTTCTCTACGTCGCGCTCACGCGGGCGCGCGATCGCCTGTATCTCGGGTCGGTCGTGAAGGAGGGGCGCTTTCAGCCGACGCGAGGCAGTCTCGGTGAGGTGCTGCCGTCATCGATGCATAGCTTGTTCGTCGAGGCGGCGGCGGGCGTGACGAGCGTGTCGTGGACGGGTGCATCGCAAGTCCACACGATGCGCGTCTGTAAGGATTCGACATCGACGGCGGGCCTCAAGGCCCGCCTGGAAGAGAGTCATGTTGAGGCGGGGCTGCCTTCGACTGCGCTCAGGCCAGGAAAGCCCCGCCGCTACGAGGAACAAGGCAAATCCGACTTTGCACCGCTGGACGATGAAACCATGCGACGTGTCAGCGTGTCTGAGTTAACAGGCGATGTCGATGTTTCGATCGACCGTCGTGCCGATGGGGATCGATCGGGCAGGTGGATCGGCATCCTGGTCCATCGACTCTTGCAGCGGGAAGAGTTCATCGCCGAACCAAGCGACGATAGACTCCGGGAGATGGCGCGGGCGATGCTCGATGCTGCCGTTTTAGCTGAGCTTGCTGATCCTGCGCTCGTTCTCGACTGTGCCGTGACAGGTTTCAGGCAGATCTCATCGCGAGCCGACGTCCGTGACCTGTACCGCTCGGGCCGTCCGTATCACGAAGTCCCCTTCACGATGGTTGTTGATGGAAAAATCGTGCGGGGCACTATCGATTGCCTCGTGGCATCGTCCGATAGAGTGACCGTGCTGGAGTTCAAGACCGGTAGACCACGCCCGGAGCATCAGGCTCAGGCCGAGGTTTACCGACTCGCGGCCCTGGCGATCTTCCCGGCTGCCGCTGTCGAAAGCCGACTCGTGTATACGTCGGGGACGGCCGCATGAACGCGTGCTGCTCGATTCTGCACCGGAAATGTGCAGATCAGAGGGAACGATCGGCCTGAATGAGCGCTCGGTGCAATTCTGCATTGCGCATGCTGGATTGCTCCCATAAAATCGAGAGTTGGAGAGTTCAGATTGACGACGAAAGAGGATATCCGCGTGGCGCTGACCTGTCCCAGTTGTGGGAACGACCAGAACTTCCTTGTGAAGACACTGCAGATGCATGTCGTGCATCTTGAAGATTCGAGAGTCGAGGTGTCCGAGGAAGGGCGTCCGGCCGTGCTCGAGGTGCAGTGCGACGAGTGTGAGACCGCGTTGAATTTCGAAGAGATCGACGAAGCCGTCCGACGAGAGTTGTTGCTGACACTCGGCGCCCGCTGAGGTGCGCGCCGACTACCCGCCTTCAAGGTCCTCGGCCTCCGCGTCTTCGAAGTAATCGCATTCCGGGCACACCCACTCAACGACTTTTACTGTCTTCGTCTGAGGTGTGCCCGGCACACGATCAGTGATCTGACTTTCACGCAGCTGCATCAACTCGCCGCACATTGGGCAGTCCTTGCCGGGCATTGACTTCTCCTGAGGCGATACCTATCGTACCAGCACTCCGATGAGTGGAGACGCATTCCGGCATCCCGGCGGCGAACCAGTGGCGCTCGTGTCAACCGACGACACTCGAGTGGACGTGAGCTGCTTTGCCGACGAAGTGGTCATCGACTTCCCGTCAGTGGCGCTTGCCGTCGATCGTATCCGCAGAGGTTTCATGGTCGACGAGCCGCCGCCGCGGTGGCAGACGACGGTCAAGGTGTCGTCAACCGAGGCGCGTCGCGGTGTGACGACACCAATCGAGGTGCCGGTCCGCCTGACGTGCCATCAATGCGGTGGACGCGGAGAGTCGTGGGCCGAGCACTGCTCGCGTTGCAGCGGCACCGGCACGCAACTCCTTCACCACACCGTTCAGGTGACGATTCCCTCCGGAGTCATCGACGGTGACCATTTCTACTTCACTGTCGTCCCACGGCATCACACACCAACCCGCATCGAACTGCTGGTTCGCGTCATCTAGGCGCCTGTGGAGCGGCACGTCCGACTGCTGCGCATTCTCGTCGGGCTGTGGGGCGGCCTTGCGATGCTGGTCGGCGCGTCGCTGCTCCTCCTCGCAGCGGGCGCATGGGCGGAATTCCGGCAATCGCTTGGCACCGCGGTGGAGTTTGCGGCGGGCCTGACGACGCTGATTTTTGCGGGAATTGGTGCGTTTTCACTGTTGTGGGGTGGAACACACGCCTGGGCGTCGACACTGTTGAGGCGTCGGCGTCCCCTCGGTAGGGTCCTGACCTTGGCGCTCGCTCTCGTCAATCTGCTGGTGCTGCCGTTCGGTACCGCGCTTGGCGTGTATGCCTTGTGGATTCTCCTCACCGACGAGGGACGACGCCTCTTCGAGCCCGCGCGGTAAAATCACAAGGATATGTCTGCCATACTGGACCGGGACGCGATCCTTCACGCGCTTCGTGTTGTCATCGACCCCGACATTCGCAAAGACATCGTGTCGCTCGGGTTCGTGAAGGACGTGTCGATCGCCGGTGCACGAGTCTCGTTCACCATCGAACTGACCACGCCTGCGTGTCCCGTGAAAGACCAACTGCGCGACCAGGCAGTCGCGGCCGTTCGAGGCGTGCCTGGCGTATCTGACGTAGACGTCAAGCTCACCGCCAAGGTGCGTTCGGCGTCGGCCCCGGAGACCGGGCGGCCACCTCTCGCGGGCGTGAAGAACGTCATCGCGGTGGGAGCGGGGAAGGGCGGCGTCGGTAAGACGACTGTCGCCGTGAATCTCGCGTTGACGCTGGCGCGTTGCGGCAGTCGCGTCGGCATTCTCGACGGTGACATCTACGGACCGAACATACCGATCATGTTGGGGCTCAGCGCGCAGCTCGCGACCGACGGGCAGAAGATCGTGCCGGCGGAGAAGTACGGCGTGCAGGTCGTCTCGATCGGCTTCATGACCAACGACGATGCGCCGATCATCTGGCGCGGGCCGATGCTTCACGGCGCGGTGCAGCAGTTCTTCCGCGAGGTCGCCTGGAAGGATCTCGATTACCTGATCGTCGACATGCCGCCGGGAACTGGTGACGTCGCCCTGAGCCTGAGTCAGACCGTGCCGGTCGTCGGATCGATTGTCGTGACGACACCGCAGCTGGTGTCACTCGCAGACAGTCGCCGCGCGATCAGGATGTATCAGAAGCTCAACATCCCGACGATCGGCGTCGTCGAGAACATGAGCTATTACGCGTGTTCGAACTGCCATCACGAGACCGACATCTTCGGGCACGGCGGCGGTGAAAGCCTGGCGTCGGATATGGACGTGCCATTTCTTGGCCGGTTGCCGATCTATCAGCCGATTCGTGAAGGCGGAGACACAGGAGTGCCGCTCGTGATCAGCGAGCCAGGTTCCGCGGCGGCGCGATCGTTCCTGACGGTGGCCGAGCGTACGGCCGCGCAGGTTTCGATTGCCGCGCACAAGACGGCTGAAGCGAACAAGGGCAAGATTCCGCTCATCCCCGTGCGATAGCCCTACGCCTCGACTCCCTCGATCATGACTGATCTCGCTATCGATCTCCCATTCACCAAGCGCACGCTTGCCAACGGGCTCGACGTGATCGTCCACGAGGATCGGCACGTGCCGATCGTTGCGGTGAACGTGTGGTATCACGTCGGCTCGAAGAACGAGCGTCCGGGTCGCACCGGTTTTGCGCATCTGTTCGAACATCTGATGTTCGAAGGTTCTGAGCACTACAACGCCGGCTACTTTCCGCCGTTGCAGCAGGCCGGCGCGCTCCTGAATGGATCGACCAACTCCGACCGGACGAATTACTGGGAGGTCGTTCCGACGAGCGCCATCGATCGCGCGCTCTGGATGGAATCGGATCGCATGGGCTTCCTGCTGCCGGCGCTCACGCGTGAACGTTTCGAAACGCAGCGCGACGTCGTGCTCAATGAACGCCGACAGAGCTACGAGAATCGTCCCTACGGCATGGTGATGATGGCGCTGTCCGCGGCTCTCTATCCGCCAGACCATCCCTATAGCTGGATGACGATCGGATCGGCCGATGACATCCGCGCGATGCAGCTCGAGGACGTCCAGGAATTCTTCCGCACGTACTACCACCCGGCCAACGCCTCCCTCGTGCTGGCAGGCGACATCGACACCGAGCGCGCGTTCGAGCTCGCCCAGGCGTACTTCGGCGACATTCCCGGCGGTGTGCGTCCGCAGCCGGTTTCGAACGGCGCGGTGCTCCTGTCGGAGCAACGGCTGCTGCTCGAGGATCGTGTCGAGCTTCCGCGCCTCTATCTCGCGTGGCACTCTCCTGCGATGTTTGCTGCCGACGACGCGGAGATGGATCTCGTGGGCGACTTGCTGGCGAATGGCAAGACGTCGCGTCTTTACAAGACGCTCGTGTACGACCTGCGGATCGCGCTCGACGTGTCGGCGTATCAGAGCTCTCGCGAGATCGGCAGCTTCTTCCTGCTCGTCGCAACGGCCGCGCCTGGCCATACACTGACCGAGATCCAGACTCGTGTCGACGATGAGATGAGGCGGGTGAAGGACAGTGGGCCATCAGTCGAGGAGATGGAGCGCTCGATGGCGCAGGCAGAGGCGCACTTCATGTACCGGCTGCAGACGGTCGGCGGTTTCGGTGGCAAGTCCGACCAGTTGAATGCGTACAACGTGATGAAAGGCGATCCCGGCTTCTTCGCCGCGGACCTCAGTCGGTATCGCAACGCGACGCGTGACTCACTTCAGGCTGCGGCTCAGGCATACCTGCCGCTCGATCGTCGTGTCGTCCTCAGCGTGATCCCGCGCGGCCAGCACGCGCTTGCGATCGACGGCTCCACCGCGGTGTCGGTGTCGTGACGCGGATCGATCGTTCGCGGCTTCCCGACGTCGGTGCCGATCCACGATTCGTGTTCCCGGCGATTCGCCGGCACACGCTCGCCAACGGATTGCGCATCTGTACCGTCGAGCACCACAATGTGCCCGTCATCACGCTCAACCTGCAGGTCGCAGGCGGATCGGGGGCGGATCCCGCGGGCCTCGAGGGCCTTGCCGCTCTGACCGCGGACATGGCGGATGAAGGCACCGGCGCGCTCTCAGCACTCGACGTGTCTGATGCCCTGTCACGAATCGGCGCCGACTACGACGTCGATGTCGGCGGCGATGCCACGGATTTCTCGCTGACGACGCTGACGCGATTCGCGGCGCGCGGGGCGTCTCTCCTGGCCGACATGGTGACGCGGCCTCGTCTGCCGGAGAACGAGTTCCTGCGCGTACGCCAGATGCGCCTGGATCGACTCCGTCAGTTGAAGGACCTTCCTTCCGCCGTCGCCGAGCAGACCTTCCTGCGCTTGATGTACGGGAACCATCCGTACGCGCATCTCGCGATTGGCAACGACGCGGCGCTTCGGCGCGTGACGCTGGACGAGGTGGTGTCGTTTCATGCGGGCGCGTTCCAGCCGTCACGATCGATGCTGATCGTCTGCGGGGCGATGACGCACGATGAGATGCTGCAACTCGCGAAGGGCACCTTCGGCGGATGGTCGGTCGTGGGGGGGAGCGTGAACGGTGAGCGGGTCGCATCGGAGATCGAGCCGCTCGCTGGCCCGGCAACGAGGCTCGCAGTCGTACAACGGGAATCGGCCGCGCAGTCCGAATTGCGCATCGGGCATCTGTCGACGCGGCGCGTGACGCCTGACTACCCGGCACTGTTGGTGATGAACGCGGTGCTTGGCGGACAGTTCGTCAGCCGCGTCAACCTCAAGCTCCGTGAGGAGAAGGCGTACACCTACGGTGCGCGAACGAGTTTCGACTGGCGGCGCGGCATCTCGCCGTTCGTGCTCCAGACGAGCGTGCACACGGCATCGACGGCAGACGCGATCGCTGACTCGCTCGCGGAGATCGCCAGCGTCAGGGGTTCGCGTCCGCCGACCGACGACGAGATGTCGCTGGCCAAAGCATCCCTGACGCGCGGGTATCCGCGCGGTTTCGAGACCGCGCAGCAAGTGGCGCGATCGGTGTCTGCGCTCTCGCTCTACGGGCTGCCGGACACCTACTTCGAGGAGTTCGTGCCGAACGTCAATGCCGTGACGAGCGCGGACGTCGTGGACGCGGCGGCACGGCATCTCGATCCGGCGAAGCTGACGACGCTCGTCGTCGGTGACTACTCTGCTATTGCAGAGTCGTTGCGCGGCCTCAATCTGGGCGAACCGCAGCTGCACGCGGCCGGGTTTTGAGACACGGCCGCGTCAAAAACGCGTGCTAGGCTAGTTTCTGCCGTGAGCGCTGAACTCGAACAGGCGCCCCAGGAGCACGATCTCGAGCGTGGCTTCGATCGCGTCACGAGCGTCGCGGTCATCATTGGTGTCCTCGCCACGATCATCGCCGGCGCCACTATCTGGCTCGTGCTCACCGATCCCGTGACAGTGGCCAACGCACTGGACGAGGGAGAGGTCTCGCCGCTCGTCCGTCAGCTCGCCGAGGTGATCTACAACGCGCTGTCGGGGTTGTTGGAGTATCTGTAACGATCCTCAGTCCTCGGTCTTCGATCTACGGTCCAACCAAGAACATCGAACCTACCGTGGACCGTGGACTGGGGACTACAGATTACTTCGCAAGAATTTGGTCAGCACGTAACCATCGACATACTTGAATGGCGCCGCACCCGTGCTGTAGTGCCCGCAGCGCAGCGCGAAGACTTCGTGTGGCAGCTGTCGGTTGCGGAATTCCTTGACGAGGATCTCGGAGAGATCGACGGGAAACGTCAGGTCGTACTTCGCGTAGACGAGCAGCGTGCGTTTATCGCGTATGCGCTCGAGGTACTCGAATGGAGCGATTGGCCGCCACAACGACCGCAGGCGATCGAGATCGATGTGCCCATCGAGTCCGGCGCGTACGTGACGCGTGGAGAGGCCGCGCCACACCACGTCTGCGAACCAGGGAGAGACGTGATTGAGCGCCTGCGCCCGGATGAGCGGCTCGTGCGCTGAGGTCAGCAGCGCGAGGCACGAGCCGAGGCTCGTCCCGAGGATGCCAATCCGTTCGAAGCCCTGGGACGCGAGCCATGCCACGGCTCGCCGTGCGTCGAGCACCGCCTGACGACACACTTGCACTGTCCGCACGATGTTCGAGCTGACGATGTAGTCGGCGCGCGACAGTTCGGGCGGCATGCGCGCATCGTGATAGGGCAGGCTGACGCGCAGCGCGGACACGCCGAAGCGCGCCAGCAGCTTCGACAGCCCGATGTGACCCTCGCTGTCCGAGTTCCATTGCGACATCACAACCACGGCGCGTCCACGGCCTTTGCGTCTGCCGACAGGCGACTCACCCTCGGCCGGAAACCAGCGGCCAACGACGGTGTTGTTCTCAGGGTGCGGCGTGACGAGCGCGCTTGGGAAGCGAAGCGTGCCGGCTTCGCCGCCCTTCTGTCGCTCGGGCGAGGCTTCCGTGAAGGCGTAGTCGGAGGTCGGCGGAGTCGCGAAGAACGCCGGCGTATCCCGCATGACCTCGGTGATCCAGGCCGCGATGCGTTCCTCGGGATGCGCCTGATGGTGACCGTTTGGAGCGAGCCAGTCGAGGCCCCAGTCGAACGGCCGCACCACGCGGTCCTTCGACACATCCGCAAGGCGGCGCTCCCAGGCGTGGAAGAATGGTGCTAGCACGCGCGCCCCAGGACTCCTTCTACCGCGGCAGCAACTTCCAGCAGTTCCGGGGTGCGGTTTCGTGTGCCGACGATCTGCAGGCCGACCGGCAGGCCGTCGACCGTCTTCCCGCACGGCAAGGAAATGGCCGGGTGCCCGGTGATGTTGAACAACTGGGTGAGTCGCAGCGTGATGTTCCTCACCGGCTCTTCGCTCCCGCCGATGGACACCGTTGGTGCTCCGATCTTGGTCGCCGGCACCGGCATTGACGGCAGCAGCAAGCCGTCGCGCCCGCCGAGCGCCTCTCTGACTTCCCGGGTCAGTAGTTGCCGGCCACGCTGCGCGCGCACGTAGTCTTCAGCGAGGATGTAACGCCCCATCTCGAGTCGCAGCCGTACGTTCTCCGTGTAGTCCTGCGGCCGGCTTTCGAGCGTCGGTGCGTGGTACGAAGCCGCTTCGGGCAGCGCGATGTGGACGTAGATGGCCGCGATCTCTTTCGTGTGTGCGATGGCGACGTCTTCGAGAATCGCGCCGGCAGACTTCAGTCGATCGCACGATTCGTCGAAACGCGCAAGCACTTGAGGGTCGATCAGATCGAAGAAGTACGGCCGCGGGATGCCGAAGCGCAGGCCGCTGGTCGCTCGGGGTGTGGGCGCCACGGGATTCGGGACGCCGCGCAGCACGCCATAAAGCAGCGCTGCATCTTCCACGGACAGGCACATCGGCCCGGCGTGATCGAGGCTCTCGCTCAGGGGAACGATGCCATCGATCGGAATCTCACCGATCGTCGGTTTCAAACCGACGAGCCCGCATGCTGCCGCCGGGATGCGGATCGATCCGCCAGTGTCAGTACCAATCGATGCGTACGCCATTCCCGCCAGCACCGATGCCGCTGATCCGCCGGACGAGCCGCCAGGCGAGCGGGTGTCGTCGAACGGATGCAGGACGGGACCGTAGGCCGAGTCTTCGTTGGTCGTGCCGAGCGCGAATTCGTGAAGGTTTGTCTTGCCGATGAAGATCGCGCCGGCCGCGCGGAGGCGTCCAATGAGCGTCGCATCGCGGCGCGCGACGTGCCCCTCGCGCACCCGAGACGCGGCGGTGGTGGGCGTGTTTTGGACGTCGATGAGATCTTTTATCGAGATCGGAACGCCGTGCAGCGGTCCGCGGGAATGACCCGACCCGGTTTCCTGATCGAGCTCTTGCGCCTGCGCCAGCGCTTCGTCAACGAGTACGGTGATGTACGCATTGAGCGATCGATTACGTTCGGTGATCCGCGCCAGGCAGGCCTCGGTCGCTGCTTGCGCCGTGATCTCTTTCGATTTCAACCGGCGGCCAAGGTCGGCCACCGTGCGTAATTCAACCGACATGTTCCGACGTGCGTCCGGCCTGATCGGTCGCCTCCAGGTTCCAGTCCGCCGCCCGCAGAAGCGCGGTCGAGCGCGAAAGGGTTTCGAGCAAGGGGATCAATGCGGGTAGCTGGCGGCGATCGGCGTCCTGCAGGCTGTGTTCCAGCCAGCTCGGTAGAAGATCCATGGATCTAGTCTAATCAAACCACTGGCCCCATAGGCTGATCGTGCGATCGAACTCGCGCATCAAATAGATCTGTGTGCGGATCTTGAGCATCGAGGTGAGGAAGCTCTTGCCATCCGGGTGAAGGCTGAAGCCCCGATAGGCGAACTCGTTCAGACTGTCGGCGAGATCGAACGCCTCGGGCACGGCGCCGAGATCTCCAAGCGTCCGCTCCCTGCCTCGGTCGACGTCAGCCTCTCTGAGCATCAAGCGCCGAGTGTCGTCGTAGGTCAGGCCTATCAGCTTGGTGCCGTCGGTCGACCAGCCGTAAGTCTCCCAGATGGTTGGGCTGACGAGCCGTTGTTGACCGGATTCAGGGCTGACGACGCGCAGGCCATCGCTGTCCCGAAACGCGATCCAATCGCCGCGCGGAGACCAGCGGACGGGAAAATTCCTGGCCATGTTCGCCACGTGCTGCGCGGGCTCGCCCCCTCCGACGCGGGCCTTCATCAGAGCGATTCTGCCTTCATGCTCACCGTAATACGCGATCCAGTTGCCGTCCGGCGACCACGATGGCCCGCGTTGCGGCGACCGGCTGGGGTCGTTCCAGAGCGGGGCAGCCGCCCCACCGGACATCGGCGATATCCAAATCGCTGGCCCAGTGGTGCCCTGCACGCGATACGCCACTCGGCGTCCGTCAGGCGACACAGCGCAATCGAACAGCCGGTCGCTGCCGGGAAACTGATCGACGCTGACTATACGACTCTCCGAACCGTCCGCCTGATTCCGCACCCACACTTCAGGAGTCCCCGTTCGATCGGTTACGTACACGAAGCGGACGCCGTCCTGTACCCAAGCTGGCGACGTTTCCACGCGAGATGTGGCAACAATGGTCGTGGGCGACGAGCCGTCGAGTGGCACTTGGATCACGTCGAAGCCCAACTCGCCACTTTGGAACGCAAGCGTACCGTCTGGCCCCAGCGTCGGATACGCATCCACCGATGCGCCTGTCGTGATGAATCGCGTCCTGCCCGAGCCCAGATCAGTCAAGAGCAGGCGCGGTCGCGCTGAGCCTACCGCCGTGTCGCTGATGATCCAGCCGTGTTTCGACGACCACGTGAAGTGCCCGGCGATGCGGTCAGCCCCTTGTTCGATCTCTTCGGGAGGCTCGCCACTGAGCCGGACCTTCCAGAATCGGCCGCCACCGCTGACGCCCAGTGCTGTGCCGGCGTCGTCGAATCTCAACTCGGTCAGCGCCACGTCGCCGAAGGATATCCCTGGGATCGGTTTCGGCGCCGCCCCGGGGGGCGACGACAGTGCCAGGGCGTACCGGCCGCTCCCGTCGACAACGATGGCAGCAAGCGTCGTCCCATCTGGCGACAAGTCGGCCTTGTAGACGCCCTCCAAGACTGTCTGAGGCATGCCGCCCGCGACGGCGATCGATCGCAGGCGCGTGGTCGGCCGGACTCCGGTCAGGTAGTAGATCCGCGTGCCGTCAGGCGACCACAGTGGTGCCCACGCCGAGCCGACTTCCTGCGTGATCTGAGTGGGAGTCGACGAGTCGAGCGATTTCGTGAAGACTTGCAGCACACCGCCAGCAGCGGCGACGTACGCGAGGCGGCCGCCGTCGGGCGACCACCGCGGCATCGCCTGCAGGTCGGATTCAGTCGCGAACGGGATGACCCTCGGGGGAGCGGGCACCCGTATGGGCCACAGGGCAGCAGCGGCGAAACCGGCCATGAGCGTAATGATGCCGACGACGAGAGGCGCTGCTACACGTCGCAACGAAGGCGCGGCCACAGTGGGCGATCCAGTGGCCAGGTTCGTCGTGTCCGACAGGCGGTCGCGAATCTGCCGCAGCTCTCGATACAGATCTCTGGTGGAGTCGTAGCGATCCGACGGCTCCTTGGCCAGACAGCGCTCGACGACCCATCGCAGCGGTGCGGGTATGTGTCCCGGCAGTGGCGCTGCATCGTCTCGGATCACGGCGCTCAGCGTTTCGGCACTGCTATCTCGTTGAAACGTCCGTTGTCCGGTTGCCAGTTCGTGGAGGACGAGGCCAAGCGAGAACTGGTCACTTCGCGCGTCAACAGTCAGGCCGCGAGCCTGTTCCGGGCTCATATACGCAGCCGTGCCGACGATAACGCCGGCGGCGGTTCTTGCCTCTGTCACGTCGGGATCCATGGGTCCCGCCTGCTTCGACACGCCGAAGTCGAGAATCTTTACGCGACCCTCAGGAGTCACCAGGATGTTGTCCGGCTTGAGGTCACGATGGATGAACCCGCCGGCATGCGCCGCCGCCAGGCCGTCGGCGATTTGCACTGAGATATCGAGTAGCTTGCGCGGGCTGTCGACCGTGGTAAGCGGGTGGCCCGCGACAAACTCCATGACCAGGTAGTCCGGTCCGACGTCGTACAACTGGCAGATGTTTGGGTGATTCAGCGCGGCGACGGCCTGTGCTTCTCGTTCGAACCGTTCGTTGAAGCGCTCGCTGGAGATCTTGATGGCGACGCTACGATTGAGGCGCGTGTCGCGGGCCCTGTACACCTCGCCCATACCGCCGGCGCCGATTCGGGCCAGGATCTCGTAGGGACCTAGCCGATCACCGGCTGACAGCGACATTCACGTCCCTCCGTGCAGACAGGGTCGTATTCTACTCATGGACTCTGCTCCCTGATCGCCCGCCTTTCAGGGTAAGGTTCTCCTTATCCATCTTCATTTCTTGTGCGAAGAACCAAGATCATCGCGACCCTCGGACCGGCGTCGGCCAGCGATACCCGCATTCGCGAGCTGATCGCAGCCGGCGTCGACGTCTTTCGTCTCAACTTCTCGCACGGTTCCCACGACAGCCATGCAGCGATGATCGAGAAGGTGCGTCGCATCGCCAACGACGCCGGGCGCATCGTCGCCCTCCTCCAGGACCTGAGCGGCCCGAAGATCCGCATCGGCAAGCTGCGTGGCGGCGGTCCCGTGACGCTGAAAGACGGCGAACCACTCTCCATCGTGGTCGGCGATATCGAGGGTGACGCGCAGCACGTCTCGACGACGTATGCGGATCTCCCGAAAGGCGTCCATGCCGGCGACACTCT
Source organism: uncultured Acidobacteriota bacterium (assembly GCA_963772955.1). GTDB lineage: Bacteria > Acidobacteriota > Vicinamibacteria > Vicinamibacterales > UBA2999 > Gp6-AA40. Next base: position 133,507 of record CAVYZF010000009.1, read on the forward strand.
GTTGCTGGACGATGGCAAGCTCGAGTTGCGCGTCAAGAAGGTCGCCGGTGACGAGATCGAGACGATTGTCGTCGAGGGTGGGCCACTCGGAGAGCACAAGGGGATCAATGTGCCTAGCGTCGAGTTACCCACGACGGGCCTCACGGCGAAGGACATCGACGACCTTCATTTTGGTGTGCGCGCAGGCGTCGACTACGTTGCGCTGAGTTTTGTGCAGAACGCAGCCGTGCTCAGGCAGGCGCGCGAGGAGATTCAGAAGGCTGGTGGGTCGCCGATCCCGCTCATCGCAAAGCTCGAACGTCCCGAAGCGATCTCGCGCCTCGAGGAGATTCTCGGTGCGAGCGACGCCGTCATGGTGGCGCGTGGCGATCTGGGACTCGAGCTGCCGCTGGAGCGTGTCCCTCGCATTCAGAAGGACGTGACGCGCTGGGCGCGAGCTCTTCACGTGCCCGTGATTGTCGCGACGCAGGTGCTCGAGTCGATGCGCACTGAACCGCGGCCCACTCGCGCGGAAGTGAGCGACGCCGCCAACGCGGTCGACGATGGCGTGGATGCGATCATGCTGTCGGGCGAGACGGCGGCGGGTGCGTATCCAGTGCGCGCTGTGCACACGCTCGATCTCGTGATCTGCGAGGCCGAGTCGATGCCGTCGAGCCGGTTGCAGCTCGAGCGGCCTCGTTTGCTGAGCGGTCATCAGCACGCGGTGTGCGAAGCGGCGGTGACGCTGGCTGAGCGCGGAGACGCGGCTGCGATCGTGGCGGTCACGCGCGGCGGGACGACGGCGCGCGTGCTGTCCGCGCTTCGAACTCGCGTGCCGATCTTTGCGGCGACCGATCGACCGGAGATCGCGCGCCGGCTCGCCCTTGCGTGGGGTGTGGTCCCCATCCTGACAGAGATTGGTGAAGACGTTGCGACGACAGGCAAACGAATCAGCGACGACTTGCTGGCTCGTCACACACTCGAGCCTGGTGCGGTTGTGGTGTTTGTCAGCGTGTCAGAGGAGCTCGGCCCTGGTCCGACGAACTTCGTGAAGCTGCAGAAGATATAGTCCTCAGTCCCGCGACTGCCTCTCGACGTAGTTCTTCATCTCGTCGAGTGCGACGGTGAAGCCGGTTGCGATGAGCTCGTAGTATCTCGACCAGCGTGAGCTGTCTTCCCAACCGGATTGGCGGATATGAAGAGTCGTGGCGTTGCCGGTCTGCGTGCATGTGGCCTCGAGAGCCATGGGCCCAACAGGCTCGCCGTCGGGTGGCAGCCAGAACAGATCGGCCAGAAAGAACTCGCGACCGGGTTTGAACTCGATCACCGTTCCCCGGAATGCGCCGCCGAGTCGCCCGAACATCTCATCCTGCCACTCGGTCGGCTCCCACTCGACCGCGTACACACCGAGCGGCCGGGCCACGCAGAGCGATCGCTTGACGCGCCACCACGCCGCGAGCGCATCGGCATCGAAGAACGCGTCGAGCACGGCCGCCGGCGGTGCCTGGATGGTCAAGCTGTGATTGAACTCCTTCATCTGGTCCTCGGTCCCCGGTCTTCAGTCCTCAGTCTATTGTCTTCGAACTGTGGACCGTGGACTGTGGACTGAGGACCGATAGAATCACCACATGTATCCCCAGCCACTTGCTTACCGGGACGAGGAGTTCCTCGAGAGCGAAGAAGCACGCCCGCTTCGCATCCTCGCCGAGTATCTCGAGCCGCTGCGCCGATTCAAGGCTGAGAACATCCAGGACACCGTGGTCTTCTTCGGCTCCGCGCGCATTCACAGCCCCGAGCAGGCGCGTGAGGCGCTCGAACGCCTCGAGCGGCGTTTTCAGCCAGGGGGCGCGTCGAATCCTCACCTTGAACGCAGTCGCAAAGCGGTGGAGTGGTCGCGCTACTACGACGACGCACGTGTGCTGGCGCGGATGCTTACGGAGTGGTCGACCGCGCTCGACACACAACACCATCGGTTCGTCGTGACGTCAGGCGGTGGTCCCGGGATTATGGAAGCGGCCAATCGCGGCGCCGCCGATGCCGGCGGCAAGACGATCGGGCTGAACATCCGGCTTCCGTTCGAGCAAGGAGCGAACCGCTACATCACCGAGGGTCTGCACTTTGAGTTCCACTACTTCTTCATGCGCAAGTTCTGGTTTGCGTACCTCGCCAAGTCGCTCGTGATCTTTCCTGGCGGTTTCGGCACGCTCGACGAGATGTTCGAGATCCTGACGCTGATGCAGACCGAGAAGCTGGCGAAGCAGATCCAGATCATCCTGTACGGGTCCGAGTACTGGGATCCGATCCTCAGCCTCGATCCGATGGCCGATTGGGGAGCGATCGGCCCGGGAGATATCGATCTGATCAAGCGGGCGGATTCACCCGAGCAGGCTTTTGCGCTGCTCAAGGCGCATCTCACCGAGCATCACCTGCTCCCGCCGACCGCGCAGGAGATGAAGGCGCCGGGGATTGCGAAGACGACGATCCTGATCGGCTCTGGACTCTGGGCTCAGTACAACAGAAACGGCGCTCGAAGCTTTCGAAAGGCCTCTTCGTCTTTCTTCCAGCTTGCGGCGATGTCACGTGCCGAGGTGCCGGCTTCGATCTGACGACGCAGCGTTTCCGATCCCGCGAGGATGTCGATCGGCATCTTGTCGTGCTCGTACTCGTATGGCGGCTGACGCCATGCGAATTGTGCGGGATCGACCTGGTGAAACATCGCGATTAGCGCAGCGCCGACGAGTACCGACTGGAACGTCCGGCGATCCGTGACGTGAATCTGACAGCCGCCGCAAGTCTGTTTCGCGTGCTTCTGGAATGTCGGCTCGAAGACTGCGGGCCTGAAGTACACGCCCGGGAGCTCGAGCGCGTTCATGCGTCGCGCGAAGCTCTCGGCCTCGATCCAGGGTGCGCCGATCAGCTCGAATGGTCGCGTCGTGCCGCGTCCTTCGGAGATGAGGATGCCTTCGAACAGAACAGTCCCCGGATAGACGATGGCCGTGTCGAGCGTCGGCATGTTTGGCGACGGCATCACCCAGGGCAAATCGGTCGCGTCCGCATACATCTCGCGCCGCCAGCCCTCCATCTTCACGACCTCGAGCGACGCACCGATGCCGAAGTGCTCGTTGAAGAGTCGCGCGAGCTCGCCGATGGTCATGCCGTGGCGCATCGGGATCGGGAACTGTCCGACGAAGGACTCGAGGCCTTCGACGAGCAGCGCGCCTTCGACGTCCGTGCCGCCGATCGGGTTTGGCCGGTCGCAGACGATCACCTGCACACCGTGCCGTGCGCAGGCGCGCAGGCAGTTGGCCATCGTGTAGATGTAGGTGTAGATGCGTGCGCCGATGTCCTGCAGGTCGATGACGAGAAAATCGAGGCCGGCGAGCATCGCCGCCGTTGGTTCGCGCGTCTCACTGTAGAGCGAATACACCGGCACTTTCCGCGTCACATCGTCCGTGTGGGCGGTTTCGATCATGTTGTCCTGGACGTCCGAGCGAAACCCGTGTTGCGGGCCGAAGATGGCCGCCAGGGTGACGTCCGGCGCAGATGCCAGCCGGTCGACGACGTGCAGGAAGCCGCGATCGAGGGAGGCGTGATTGCAGACGACGCCAACCCGCGCGCCCTTTAGACGCGGCGATCCGAGAAGAAGATCCGAGCCGAGGCGAACCATATGATCTCTATTTCGGCGATCTTTGACTGTTGATTATTGATTCGTTGCTGATTGTTGATCGTTGATTCTCGATTTGTTCGGGTCGTGGGCTCGACAGTCGCCCAATCGAGGCAATCAAGAATCACCAATCACCAAGGAATCAGAGATCGGAAAAATCAAAGATCAACAATGAACCCTCGTTGACCGGGTAATCGCCGACATTGTACTGTTCGAAGGTTGTTCACTCCCGCAAGGTAACGATGGAGACACGCTGATGTTGAAAGCCACCGCCGGAAAGATGCTGCCGACGACGATCACGGGGTCGTTGCCGCGGCCCAGTTGGTATACGGAAAACCTGGGGACGCGGTCGTTCCTGGATGCGATGGTGACGTCGCGGTTCCGGGAACAGTATGTGGATGCGTTGTCGGTGTATCTGCGGGAGCAGGAAGTGGCGGGGCTGGACATCGTCACGGACGGGGACTGCCGGTTCGACCAGGACATCGGGGGGCAGAGCTGGACGAGCTATCCACCGCATCACATGGCGGGGTTCGAGACGACGCACCCGAAGCTGGCGAAGGTCGGCGCGGGCGGCATCGGGTTCCCGCGCGGCCACATCCTGCACGACTACCTCGAAGCGCGGGTGATGCCGAAGCTGGTCGGCCCGGTCAGCCGGGGCGAGATGCAGTATGCGGAGATGTTCAAGGCGGCGCAGCGGATGACGAGCAAGCCGGTGAAGTTCGGGACGGTGACGCCGGAGCTGGTGGCGTTCGCGGTGCAGGACGAGCATTACAAGAGCCTGCCGGAGCGGATCATGGCCTTGAGCGAGGCGTTCAACGAGGAGCTGCACGACCTGGCGGATGCCGGGTGTCCGGTGATTCAGATGGAGGAGCCGCAGATCCATCTGCTGGCGGCGCGCGGGTACAAGGACCCGGTGATCAACCCCGAGTTCATGCTGCAGGTGTTCAACAACACCGTCAAAGGCCTGCGGGCGAAGACGGAAGTGTGGTGCCACACGTGCTGGGGCAACCCGTCGCAGCAGCGGATGTTTGGCTCCGTCCAATCGTACAAGCCGGCGCTGGCGCTGCTGAACCAGGTGGATGCCGATGTGATCACGTTCGAGATGAAGAGCTCGAACCTGATGGACCTGAAAGAGATTGGCGCGGCGATTACGCAGATGAAGGTGGCGGTGGGCGCCATTGACCATCACACGCTGCAGGTGGAAGCGCCGACGGAAGTGGCGGAGCTGATTCGCGAGGCGCTGAAGGTGATTCCCGCGGAGCGCCTGGTGCTGAGCTCGGACTGCGGCATGGGGCGTGAGGGGATGAGCCGGCGGCATGCCTTCTACAAGATGGTGTCGCTGGTCCAGGGCACCAACATCGTGAAGAAGGAGCTGGGGCTGCCGGTGACGGAGAGCCTCGGGGCGGATCCGAAGTATTCGTTGATCCGGACGACGTAGGTAGATCGCGGCGGTCGTGACGGATCACGAACCGCGGAGACGCGGAGGGAGATTTCGACACACCGAGGCACTGAGGCACCGAGGATTTGGACGCCACGGGTGGCGCCGGCCCATCGGGCCGGCGCGCGGATCGAACGAGCCGGCGCGGCCACCCCGTGGCGCTCCGCGTCTCCGCGCCTCCGCGGTTGCGTGATCAGTGAGGCCTCACTGCCTCTGTGCCTCGGTGTGTCGTGATCAAGCATAGGGAAGTGGGAGTCGGAATGATTAAAGCCGCAATCGTAGGCATGGGGTGGTGGGGCCGGACGCTGGTCGAAGCGGTGCAGACGGACAGCGACCAGATTCGCTTCGTCGCGGGCGCGACACGGACGGTCTCGCCCGAGGTGCAGGCGTTCAGCGAGACGCAGCACCTGAGACTGGTCGACAGCTACGACGCGCTGCTGGCCGACACGAGCATCGATGCGGTGGTGCTGGCCACACCGCACTCACTGCATGCGGCGCAGACGATCGCGGCGGCGACGGTCGGCAAGCACGTCTTCTGCGAGAAACCCTTCGCGCTGCACAAGGCGGATGCCGAAGCCGCGGTTGCCGCCACCGACAAGGCCGGGGTCACGCTCGGCCTGGGCTACAACCGGCGGTTCCATCCCGAGATGACGAAGCTGCGGCAGCAGATCCAGTCGGGCGCGCTCGGAACGCTCCTGCACTTCGAAGCCACGATGACGTTCCCGAATGCGCTGTTTCTGAAGCCGGACGCCTGGCGCGCGGATAAAGAGGAAACACCCTGCGGCGGGCTGACGCCGATGGGCGTGCATGCCATCGACGGGATGATCGATCTGGGCGGCCCGATCGAGCAGGTCTACTGTCAGAGCGTTCATCGCGTCGTGCCGGTCGACAGCGACGACACGACGTCGATGCTCTTCCGCCTGAAGAACGGCGCCTCCGGCTATCTGGGCACCATCACCGCGACGGGGCCCGGCTTCAGCTTCCAGGTGTTTGGCTCCAAAGGGTCTGTCAGGTTGGAAGGGATGACGCACGTCGCCGGCGCGTCCTCCGAAGAACGCCGCACGCGGCTCTTCAGCACCGGCAAGTTTCAACCGATCAAGGGACCGGCAGAAATCTGGGACGCGGCGCGGCTCGATGTCACGCGCGCGTGCCTCGAGGCGTTTGCCACGGCGGCGTCCGGAGGCACCCCGTATCTGATTCCGACGAGCGAGATGATCCACGGCGCGGCCGTGACCGAGGCGGTCGTGCAGTCAGCCGCGAGCGGGCAGGTCGTCAAGGTCGCGTAGTGGCGTAGCGACGGGTCTTCAGACCCGCCGATCAGGAAGGATTGCATTTCCATGGATTTGGGCAAGGGCCTCGGCCACCTCACGTACTCGACGCTGGTGCACGCCACCGACGACTGGGATCAGCTCTGGAAAAGCGTCAACACGTATCTGCCGGCGGTGAAGGCGCGCATGGCGCCGCACGAGAAATTTGGGGTGTGCCTGCGCACGTCGGCGCCCTCGGCCGCGGCCCTCTCGGCCGATCCCGCCAAGCGCGCCCAGCTCAAACAGTTTTTCGCGGATCAGGACCTCTACCTCTATACTGCCAACGCCTTCGTCTACGGCGTCTTCAAGAAGCAGGTCATCAAAGAAGACGTCTACGAGCCGGACTGGCGGACGCCCGAGCGTCGCGAGTACACCAAGCAGGTCGCGAACCTCCTTGCTGAAGTCGCCCCGGACGGCGTGAACCCGTCGATTCAAACGGCGCCCCTCGGTTTCAAGCCCCGAGTCACCGGGGATGACGTCGTCGAGGCCTATACCCGCAACGTGATCGACGTCGTCGCGCATCTGATTCAACTGGAAAAGCAGACGGGCAAGGTCGTGACGCTCGGCCTCGAGCCGGAGCCGCGCTGCTACCTCGAGACGACCGACGAGACGATCACCTACTTCGCGAACCACCTCTTCTCCCCGCAGACCGCGGAGCGGCTTGCGACAGCCACCGGCCTCCATGCCGCCGATGCGGCGACGGCGATGAAGAAACACATGGGCGTCGTCTTCGACATCGGGCATCAGTCGGTCGGCTACGAAGACATCCCGGCGTCGCTGCACAAACTGGTCGCGGCCGGCGTGCCGATCGTCAAGCTGCAGGAAGCCGCCTCGATGCGCATCCCCGAGGTGACACAGCAGACCGTGGACGCGCTGCAGACCTTCGCGAAGACGATCTACCTCTCCCAGACCTGTCAGCAGAAGGACGGCAAGATGACCTGGTTCCTCAACCTCGAAGACGCCTTCGAGGCGTTCCAGAAGGATCCCGGGCCGCGCGAGTGGCGCACGCATTTCCATGTGCCGGTCTTCCTCACCGATCTGGGCGGGGCCTTCGGCACGACGCGCTTCGCGCTCGAGGAGGCGCTCGCGGTCCACAAGCAGACCCCGCTCTCCACGCACCTCGAGATCGAGACCTACACCTGGGACGTCCTCCCCGCCCACCTCAAGACGGGCGACATCGTCGACTACGTCACGCGCGAGCTCGAGTGGGTCAAGGGGCAACTTGTATAAGTTCAAAGTTCAAAGTTCAAAGTAGATAAGTAAGTGGGCTGAGGGCCAACCATGAAAGTCGGTTTCATCGGTCTCGGTCGCATGGGTCAGGGGATGGCGCGGCGCATCCTCGAAGCCGGACACGAACTCTCTGTCTTCGACATGGTGGCTGCCGCAACGACGCCATTTGGAGAGAGTGGTGCGCGTGTTGCGTCCTCCATTGGCGATCTCTGCTCCGGTCGTGAAGTGGTCGTGACGATGCTCGTCGAGGACAAGGCGATCGTCGACGTCGCACTTGGTGCCGGTGGGTTGTGTGACTCACTTCCGCGCGGCGCGATCCACCTCGTGATGGGCACGCACGGCGTGGCGACGGTTCGACAGCTCGAAGAGCGGCATCGCGCAGCGGGTCAGACACTCGTCGCGGCGCCAGTTCTCGGTCGTCCCGACCTCGCCGCCGCCGGTCAGCTCGGCATCGTCGCCGGTGGTCCCGAAGACGCCGTGCGAACGTGTGTGCCGCTCCTCAGCGTGATGGGCCGCAAGACCTTCCCCGCCGGTGTGAAGCCTGAATCCGCCACCGCAATCAAGCTCGCCAACAACGCGGTGCTCGGTTGCGCGATGGTTGCGATGGCCGAGGGCTTTTCGCTCGTGCGCAAGTACGGCGTGTTGCCGCAGGTCTTCCAGGATGTGATGACGGAAGGCTTGTTCTCCGCCACGGCCTACAAGGTGTACGGCCAGAAGATGGTCGACGAAAGCTACGACCAGGTGGGATCGCCCATTTTTGTCGGGCTCAAGGATGCCGGTCTGATCGCAGCCGCGGCGGATCTGGCGCGAGTCCCGTTACCGAGCCACAACGTCTACTACGAGCGCCTCCTCGGCGCCGTCGCGCACGGTGACGGCGACCGCGATCAGGCTGTTCTCGCCCGGGAACAGGCCCGCGCATCGGGTCTCGAGTAGCAATCGAATACACTAATTTGGCTTTCGGCTCTGGACTCTGGGCTCTGGCCCTAAAAAGGCCCTGTCCGGAAGTCGTCTTGTCCGAGAGTCCAAAGCCCAGAGCCTAAAGCCACGGAGGAATGTTTGGCTACAGGAACACTGTCCGTTGTTGAACCCCTGACCGCGCCGTACGACCGGGAGCGTCTCGAAGACGTCGGGTTCATGACGTGCATGGCCCTCGTGCTCCTGGGCAACTACGCGCAGACCGGGCACTTTGGCGGGCCACTGGCCTACACGCCCTACAACGTGGCGACACACCTGGCCGGTCCCGATCTGGGGGGACTGCGCTTCGACTACCGGCGGCCGAAGCATCCCTACAGCGACAAGTTCATGCTCGCAGGCGGCCACTGCATCCCCACGTGCTACGCGCTGTGGATGATCATGGGGCAGGCACTTGCGCGCAAGTACGAGGCAACCGGCCACAAGCGCTACTACGCCGATCCGCACGTCGCGATTCTGCCGGTCGATGCGCTCGGTTTCAGGCGCGGCGCCGGCGCGATGGCGACGCTGCTCCAGGACAACGGCCTTGCGGAACATCCGCTCTTCGTGCAGGCGAAGGTACGCGGCATCCGCGCGCTGGCCGGACATGCCGAGAGCACTGACGTGACCAACGACGTCAACGGCGGTCCGTCGGGCATCGGTATTGCGACCGCGGCGGGTAAGGCGGCCTTCTGGGACGTGATGGGCGCGGGCATCAACGCGCCGAAGATCATCGCCTTTGAAGGTGAGTTTGCGATGACCGAAGGTCATGCGCAGGAGCTGAAGACCCAGGCGCTCGCGCTCAAGGTCGGCAAGCGGCTCCGCGTGATGATCTCGGACAACAACGCAGGCATCGACGACTCGCTCATCGGCGGTGTCGTCGATCGAAAGTACGAGGGCTACAAGCTGGTCGATCAATGGACCTCGTACGGCTGGAATGTGTTCGTCGTCCAGGATGGCAACGCCTACGACCAGGTCGTCGCCGTGCTGAAGACGATGGAGCATTGGGATCCGGCGGACCGCCGGCCGATGGCGGTGATCGGGAAGACGACGAAGGGCTACTGGCCGGCGGCGGTTGATCACAAGATCCCTGAATTTGGCGATCAGATCGTCGGCTATCCCAGCCACCCGTACGCGATGAAGATGAACTCCGAGTACTTCCTCGCGCTCGCCAAGACGTTCGAGAAGCGCTACGGCGTGGAGTTCCAGGGGATTCGCGACGGCGCCGTCAAGGATCCGCGCGAGCGACTGATTCAGTTCAAGACCAACGTCGACGTCGTGATGTCGCTGCTCGATCGCAACGGCATCGGCGATTGGCTCGCGGATCGGCTGGTGGAGAACGGCGAGTCGCTGCCCGATTCGATGCCGCTGCGGCTGCAGGTCAACGACGATCCATTTCAGGACGAGCGGCTTCGTGTGGCGAAGCTGCCGGTCGAGCCGCAAAAGGTCTCCGTCACGAACGTGGCCACCGGCGCGAAGAAGGACGTCTCGATTGCACTCTTCCGCAAGGCTGGCGAGGTGGCCGGCACGCGTCGCGGTATTTCAGAGATCGTGAAGTGGGTCAACTACGTCACCGGCAATCGCTTCATCACCGCGGCTGCCGATCTGTCAGAGTCAATCAACCTCGAACACGGCAGCCTCTGGGGTCACTACGACCCTGAGACCAACGTGGCCGGCACGCGACTGAAGGCAGCGATTCAGGAAGCGGGCAACGTATCGACGGCGATCGGCCTCGTCAGTCAGAGCGCGTCGCTCGATCCCGAGAAGTTCGCCGGCGTCTGGGCCATCAGCGGGACCTACGGAGCGTTCACGCCGCTCATGTACACGCCCGCGCGCGTGTGGAGCCAGCAGAATCAGGACAGCCCGTTCAGAACGGGCGTGCTGCACATTCTCGTCGGCCACTCCGGGCCTGAGACCGCCGCGGACGGTCGCACGCACTTTGGTATCTTCGCGCCGCAAGTGTGGAAGCTCTTTCCACGGGGACAGACGATCCATCTGAACTTCTGGGACTACAACGACGTGGCGCCGGCGTACTTCGCGGCGGCCGAGATCGCGGCGCGAGAGAAGAAGGTGGGCATCATCACGCTCGAAGTCGCGCGTCCGGATTTTGCGGTTGCCGATCGAACGACGTTTGCCGACAAGGATCTGCTCGCCGCGGCGAAGGGCTTTTACGTCATTCGCGACTTCAAGACCGGGCCGCGTCACGGCTACGTCATCACGCAGGGGTCCAGTTCGACCGTCAACCTTGTGAGCGTGCTGCCCAGGCTCGAGGCGGCCGGCGTGAACGTCCGAGTCATCGCCGCGATCAGCGAAGAGTTGTTCGACCGGCAGCCCGAGTCGTATCGCAACGCCGTGCTGCCGCGCGAGGCGTACTACGATCTGATGGTGGTCTCAACCGGCACGCGCCGCATGTGGCCGCTGCGCGACGTCGGTCCGCTGACGGACGAGTACTCGATGACGTCGGACTGGGACAACCAGTGGCTGACGAGCGGCCTCGAGCCGGAAGTCATTGCCGAAGCGCACCTCGATCCGGCGTCGATCTTCTCGCGCATCCAGCGCTTCGCGCGCGATCGCGAGTCCCGCGTCTCGCGTCAGAGAGATCTGATCGGCAAGCTCTAGAGAACCAGAGAGCATGAATCGACAGAGTTGGTCGCTATGCAAGCTGGTGATGCTAGTCCCGCTCATTGCTGCCGTGGTGACGGGCTGCCAGTCTGTGAGCGTCACCAGCGGGCCCACGTCCGACAAGTGCCAGGTCACAGCCAGCACCCTCGGCGCCATCGTCGCCTCGGGTGGCGCGGCGAGCGTGATGGTGACCGCTCCGCAGGAATGTGGCTGGGACGTATCGACGCAGGCGACGTGGATTACGGCCCTGGCGCCCACTGCGGGACAAGGCACCGCGATGCTGGAATTTCAGGTCGCCCCCAACCCTGCCCCCATCGCTCGCGAAACTGACGTCCTCATCAATCAGGAGAAGGTTCACGTCTCGCAGGAAGCAGCACCGTGTACCTACTCGATCGTCCCGAAGAACCTGACCATCAGCGACGAGGGCGGACCGGGCACGATCAGCGTCAACACACTGGCTGGGTGCTCCTGGAACGGTGTCGCCGACGTGCCGTGGATCACGATCACGGGCACGCCATCGGGAACCGGCGATGGTGCCATCAGGTTGAGCGCGGCGTCGAATGGAGGCCCGTTACGCGTCGGCACGGTGAAGATCGCGGATCAGTTCGCCACTATCAACCAGTTGGCCTCCGGTCCGAGCCCGAATCCGAACCCAAGCCCTTCCCCAGCACCGCCTCCATGCACGTATGCCATCACTCCCAACAGCCATGCAGTAGGACCAGGCGGTGGAGTAGGGCCGACCGTGAGCGTTTCAGCGCGAAGCGGGTGCGCGTGGACGGCTGCCAGCAACGATCCATGGATCACGGTTACTTCTGGGCTCAGTGGCAATGGAAATGGCTCGGTCGGTTTCACCGTCGCGTCCAATCCTTCCAACGCGAGAAATGGGAGCCTTACAATTGCGGGGCAGACGCTCTCCGTGTCACAGGGCACATCCTGCACGTTCCAGATCAATGGAGTGACCGTCAACGCCCCCAGAGTAGGAGGACAGCTGCAGCTGAATATTTCCGCTTCAGGAGCGCTATGCACGTGGACAGCCAGTACCGGCGCATCGTGGATCTCGTTCATTTCGGGAGCCAGCACAACGGGATCTGGATCGGTCCGCTTTGAGGTAGCTGCAAACACCGGCGCTCCCCGTTCCACAACTATGGTCGTGGCTGGTTACACGGTTACCGTCCTGCAGCCGTAAAGCGTGCGCAAGATGGGGACGGCGAGCAGGAGAGCCGTTTTCATGTTCGATACACTACGCGTGTGACCACACACGGCCTGCTGGTCTTCGATCACATTCCCAAGACGGCGGGCACCACCTTCCGGCGCTCGTATCTGACGTCGGCATTGCCCGCGGCGGAACGCTGGATTCTCGGCGGCGGCGAGACCAACGCACGCGACCGTCAGCGGTTTCTCTCGCTCCCTCCTGCGCAACGGGATCGCATTCGCGTCGTAGCAGGACATGAGGCGGACTCCATGCGTCCGCAGTTGCCAGGCGCCAGGTTCATCACCGTCGTGCGAGCCCCCGTCGAACGAGCGATTTCGTCCTATCTGCACGCGCGCTTCCATGAGGGTGGAGAGAAGCTCTGGCCGGATGTCCGCGAGGAGCACATGTCGCTCGCCCAGTACGCAGAGCGGTACATCCCATCGAACTATCAAAGCCGCATCGTGCTTGGTGACGACTACGACAGGCTCTCGGCCGATCAGATTCGTCAGCGACTTCATGACAGATACACCCTGGTGGGTTACACGGAGGCGTTCGATGAATTCGTTTATCTCCTGCACGAGATCGAAGGGCTTCCGCTCGCGATCTATGGCAATCGTCTCGTGAGGGCCGAGCGAGAGAGCTATGTGCCGAGTGCAGCGGATCTCGAATCGGTCCAGCGCTCACACGCGATCGACGCGCGTCTTCATCAGATTGTGAGCGAGGATTTCCAGTCACGGATCGATGCGCTGACGGCCGACTCGCGCGCTCGGCTGCAACAGTTTCTCGCGTCGCTCCGTGCGTTCCGTGCCGAGTCGCAGGAGTGATAACGTAATGACCCGAGGAAGGGGAGTGTCATGAGGCGCGGACTCGTGTTGGGAACGTTGATCGGTGTAGCGGCGCTCTCGATGGTGGTGTCCGGCCAGGCTCAGGGACCGTCGGCGGCCGCGATCAAAGCGACGCAGATCGAGAAGGTCAAAGACAACCTTTACATCATCACGGGCTCAGGCGTGGGAGATACGGCAGCATTCAGTGGTGGCAACGTTGCTGTGTTCATCACCGATGCGGGTGTGACGCTTGTCGACACCAAGCTGCCCGGATTCGGCCCGACGATCCTCGAGCGGATCAAGACCGTTACAAACAAACCGGTCACGCGCATCATCAACACGCACACCCACGGTGATCACACGGGCGGCAATCCCTCCTTCGGCGCCTCGGTCGAGACCATCGTCCAGGAGAACACGCGAGCGAACATGGCGAAGATGCCGGAGTTCGGCGGCGCCAACGCACAGTTCATCCCGAAGCGCACCTACAAGGACAAGCTGACGGTCGGGTCGGGCAAGGATCAGATCGATCTCTACTACTTCGGCCGCGGTCACACGAACGGCGACACGTTCGTCGTCTTCCCGGCGCTGCGGACGATGCACGTGGGCGATATCTTCGCGTGGAAGGCGCTGCCCTATGTGGACCCTGACAACGGTGGCAGCGTCGTCGAACAGCCTGACACGCTCGCGAAGGCGGCGGCGACGGTGAAGAACGTCGATACGATCATCAACGGGCACATCCCGGTGGGGGCGTTCAGCGACCTGCGTGAGTACGCTGACTTCACCAGGGACTTCGTGGACTTTGCGCGCGCGGCGGTGAAGGCCGGGAAGACTGCCGAACAGGCCGCGGGCGAATACAAGGTTGCGCCGCGGTTCAAGGGCTACGAGGTCAGTGCCAATCCTGAATTCGGTGGCGCGCTCGCGAACCTGAAGATCGCCTATCAAGAACTGCAGAAGAAGTAAGCAGTATCCCCAGGGAACCGCGACTCGCTGGCGGTGTCGAACGGAGTGAACGCCTTCGCCGGCGAGGGCCCCCTGCTCGAAGGAGGCCTATGCGGAAGTACACGCTTGTGTTCTCGATCGTCGCTCACGCGATTGCCGTGGCCGCGATGATCATCGCTCCTGCGCTGGCGACCGACGATCTTCCCGAGCCTCGACGAACCAGCGCGTGGATCCTCGTCACTCCCGAGATCCCGGTGCCACCGCCTGTTCGGCCACAGCGCGCCGAGGTGGCGCCCAGCTCGATCCCAACACCATTGTCACCGCCGGAAGGGATCCAGCCAGAACCGATCGTCGAGCCAGTTGACCCAGGCTTCGATCGCGCCGTGCCGGGCGGAGTACCGTTCGGAGAGATTGTGTCCGGCGGCGAACTGGTCTCTCCGCCGCCGCCCCCACTGCCCGCGCCCCGCCCTAAGGAGCCCGTCCACGTTGGCGGCCGCATTTCTCCTCCGTTGAAGCTGGTTCACGTCGACCCAATCTATCCGCCGATCGCGCTGGCGGCACGCAAGGAGGGGCTCGTCATTCTCGAGGCACTGATTGCGGAGGACGGGAGCGTTCAGAAAGTACACACGCTACGACCGGCGCCGCTCTTCGAGGAGGCGGCCATCACGGCGGTCAGGCAGTGGCGCTTCTCGCCAACGCTGCTCAACGGCGAGCCCGTGCCGCTCGTCATGACGGTGACGGTCTCGTTCGCGCTGACGAAGTAGTCCTCAATCTCTGGTCCACGGTCATGCGGCTCGGGGACTGAAGACCGCGGACCGAAGGCCGAGGACCGGAGTTACAATCCCCCCATGCGAACACGTCTGGTCGCCCTGACGCTCGGCTTGCTCGTCGGCACGGCACCGCTGCTCCGTGCTCATCATTCATTCGCCGCGGAGTACGACTCCAACCAGCCGGTGAAGGTCACAGGGACTGTGACGAGAGTGGACTGGCAGAATCCGCACATCTGGTTCTTCGTGGACGTGAAGGACCAGCAGGGGAAGGTCACCAGCTGGGGATTCTCCGGCGGGCCTCCAGGAGTGCTCCAGCGTCGTGGCATCAGCAGGAACTCACTCAAGGCCGGCGACGTCGTGGTGGTCGAAGGATTCCGCGCGCGGGACGGATCGAACAACGCGTCGGGCGGCAAGGTCACGTTCCCCGACGGCAGAAGCGTGTTCACCGCCTCGAACGAGGACAAGGCTCCGCGCTAGAGAGGCTGTCATGTCGAAGACACAGATGAACGTCGGCGCGCTTGCCAGTGTGCTCGCAGTGGCACTCGTCGTGATGCTGAACGCGCAGTCGAAGCCGGCCGGTCAGATTCCTCGCATGGCTGGCGGTAAGCCGGACTTCAGCGGGATGTGGGACAACCCGAAAGAGCCTGGCTCTCGCTCGCCGGCCACGGTCTTCGACAAGGCGAAGATGGCGCCGTTCGTCCCCGGCGGCGAGGCGCTGTTCTACGAGCCGCGTACCGGCGATCCACGCCACGACGAGCCGCGCGCGTTCTGCATGCCGTCGGGATTTCCGTCGGCCTTCCTCGGTCCGTATCCCGTGCAGTTCATCCAGACGCCGCAGTACCTGGTGATGTCGACCGAGTTCATGAACGTCACGCGAATCATCCCGCTCGATGGCCGTGCCCACAAGACGGACATCGAACCGACGTTCTACGGAGAGCCGGTCGGTCGCTGGGAAGGCGACACGCTTGTCATCGAGGGCCGCAATTACAAGCGCTGGTCGCTGGACGACTGGTACTACCAGAACCCGAAAGAGTACCGGATGCACAGCGAGGCGTTCCATTCCATCGAACGCCTGCGCAGGGTAGATGCCGACACGATCTCCTACGAATTCACGGTGGACGATCCCAAGATCTTCACGAAGCCCTGGTCGGTGCAGTGGGAGATGAAGCGGCACCCCGAGTGGGAGAAGACCGGCCTCTACGAGATGGTTTGCAATGAGAACAACCGCTGTGAGGGAGGCAAGTGCCGCGACTCGAAATGAGTCCCACTGATCACGACACACAGAGGCGGTGAGGCACAGAGATTATTAGAGGTCTTCTCAGTGCCTCTGTGCCTCGGTGTGTCGTCCTCAATTTGAGGGGCGCTTGAAGACCGATTCATTCTGCAGGAGCCTCTCGATTCTCTGCAGATCCTCGTTGTTCTCAATGCACTCGTACTCGCGGATGCGTTCGCCCGGCCGCAGCCGGAAGATCTCCTCGGCGTTCCACGGTTTCGTGAACACCTCAGGGTCGTCCATCGTGACCTGATAACGAATCGTGTTGTAGCTGTCGCGCGTGTAGCGCTCGGTCACCCGCAGCCTCTCGCTGTGCACGGTCCCCACACCAATCAGCCACGTCTTCGTGTTGAAACTCGTGACGTCCACGACGAGCGTGTCGCCATCCCAGCGTGCGACTGAATCTCCGAGGTAGGACGACTCGACATCCTCGGGATGCGGGCGGCCATCGGTCGGGATCACGCGAAACGCGTGATGAGTCTCGTAGAGGAACACCGCTTGATCCGGCATCTGGATGATCTGGAAGGGCAGCGGCCTGAAGCTGATACGCGGCACGCCGGAGATCAGGCAGCGCGCCATCGGATCGTCGATGCCACGGCGATCGAGATGGTCCTGGCGCTGCTTCTCCGCCTCGGGCTTGTACGGCGGAGGCTCGGTGCGCGGCGCGGGCCGGCCTTCGTCGACATCTGACTGACGCGCGGCGGCGAGCTCGGCGTCACCTGCCATCAGGCGGAGCGCGCCAGTAGCGATCCAGATCCCAGAGAGGTCAGGCTTGCCATTGGCGGCACGCGGTGCGGGCTTTGCCTTGGCCGGAGTCTGCGCGCTCGGCGCGCCAGTCAGGCATACGGCTACAAGGGCGATCGCCATCCACGCGGCATGGTGTGTCTTCATGTCTACTGCCCGCCCGTTCCTGCCGGTGGCCCGGCCGTCAGCTTCGATCCGTCCGCGAATGTCACCTCACGCGCGGCGATGAGGTGCGGTTCCACCCGCGCCCGCCAGCCCTGCACCGTGACGGCCATGCCCGGTTTCAATGACACGTCTTTCTTCCAGCCCTGTCGAACGAGCATGTTCGGCGGGTAGCCTTCGAACGCCCACTCCGTGACGGCGCCCGTGTCGTCCCTGACGTTGACGTAGAAGTGGAAGTGGGGATTCGTCCACTCGATCCTGACGACCGTGCCGGACAGCGTGATCGGCTTGTCCGCGTCGTATTGAGCGGCGAACGAGTGATGTGCAGAGAGGGGTGCCGTGCCCAGGAGAAGACCAAGGAGCAGCGTGACGCCGCTCCGGTAGACGCTGCACGACAGGGTGCGCATCAAGGTCACGAGTCACGCTCCTTCGCGCGGCAGTGCCGCTAGCCGACGCAGTGTAGCGCTTGGCATATCAGAAGATCCAGTCAACAATGCCCGAGCCTATGCCGCGCGCGACCTCCTTCGACGTCCGCCAGTTCATCGACGAGCAGCCTGTCAGCCGCTACCAACTGATGGTCGCCGCGATGTGCTCGCTCATCGTCTTCGTCGACGGGTTCGATGCGCAGGCGATGGGTTACGTCGCGCCCGCGCTCAGCTCGGCGATGCAGATCCCGCGCAGCGTCCTCGGCCCCGTGATCTCCAGCGGGCTCGTCGGGATGATGTTCGGCGCCATGGTCAGCGGCCCGCTTGCCGATCAAGTAGGTCGCCGGCCGGTGCTGATCGGATGTGCCATCATCTTCGGCGTCGGCTCGTTGCTCACGGCGACTGCGCAATCGGTCGAAGCGCTCGCCGGCTTCCGCCTCCTGACCGGCCTCGGCATGGGAGGCGCGATGCCGAACGCCATCGCCCTCACCTCCGAATACATGCCGCATCGTCGTCGAGGTACGGCGGTGACGACGATGATCTGCGGGTTCTCGCTGGGAGCTGCGGTTGGTGGCTTCGTCGCTGCGGCGATCATTCCTCGCTTCGGATGGCAGGCGGTGTTCGTCGTGGGCGGCGTCACGCCGCTGCTGATCGCGGTGGCGGCATCCGTGTGGCTGCCAGACTCGATTCGGTTTCTCCTCGTCAGGGGAGGAGCAGAGGATCGAGCCAGGAGCTACCTGGCTCGAATCGCGCCGGGCGCATCTCTTCCGCGCACGCTGTCTGCGGGTCCTGATGAGAGCGCGCCGCAGGGCGCGTTCGCCGTCGCGCGGCTGTTCACCGGACGGCGCGCGATGGGCACGATCCTCATCTGGGTCGTATACTTCATGAACCTCCTCAACCTGTACTTTCTCAACAGCTGGCTGCCGACGATCATCACCGACGCGAACGTGCCGGTGGCAACGGCCATCAGGCTGACAGCGCTGTTTCAGATCGGCGGGATTGGCGGTGCACTCGTGCTCGGTGCGCTGCTCGATCGCGTGTTCTCGTTCTGGATCCTTGCCGTGTGCTACTTGTGGGCAGCGGTGTGCGTCTTCTTCATCGGGGCGTCGAGCCAGTCCACGTTGATGCTCGGTCTGACGATCGCCTCCGCGGGGTTGGGTATCATCGGAGGTCAGAACGCCTGCCACGCACTCACGGCCGGCTTTTATCCCACGACGATCCGTTCAACCGGCGTGGGATGGGCGCTCGGGATTGGCCGCATCGGATCCATCGTCGGTCCCGTTCTCGGAGGACTGCTGCTGGCGCGAGGAACGCCGATTGGACGGGTGTTCTGGGCCGCAGCCATTCCTGCTTTGATCGCCACATTGGCGGCAGCTGCCATCGCTTCCATCACCCGCGGAGACCCGAAGTGAAGATCGACATCTTCAATCACGTTTTTCCCAAGAGTTTCTTCGACCGATACATCGTCAGCGGCGCGGCCGGCAAGGAAATCGGCAAGCGCATGGCGAATGCCACGATCGGCTTCGATCTCGAGCAACGCTTCCGGATCCTCGATGAGTTCCCGGACGTACGGCAGGTCATCACACTGGGCCAGCCTCCGATCGAAGCTCTTGGCGGTCCGAGCGAGTCACCTGCGATTGCACGCGAGGCCAACGACGGGCTGGCGGAGCTCGTCGCGAAACATCCGGATCGATTCATTGCATTTGCGGCGTCGCTCCCACTGAACAACGCGGATGCGTCCCTCGACGAGATGACTCGCGCGATCGATCAACTCGGTGCGAAGGGCGTGATGATCTACACGAACGTCGCCGGCACGCCACTCGATGCGCCGCAGTTTCGGCCGCTCTTCGCGGAAGCTGCCCGGCGTGACGTGCCCATCCTGCTGCATCCCGCACGCGGTGCGGCGATGCCGGACTACAGCAGCGAGGAGTCCTCCGCGTTCGAGATCTGGTGGGCACTCGGTTGGCCGTACGAAACAGGCGCGGCGATGGCGCGTCTGGTGTTCTCAGGTGTCTTCGACCGACATCCAAACCTGAAGATCATGACGCACCATCTTGGCGGCATCGTCCCGTATCTCGAGGGCCGAGTCGGCTACGGGTGGGATCAGTTGGGCGCGCGTACGTCGAAGGTCGATTACTCGGCGCTTCGGCAGTCGATGAAGAAGCGTCCTGTCGACTACTTCCGCATGTTTCACGCCGACACGGCGATGTTCGGTGCGCGCGCGGCAACGCGATGCGGCCTGGAGTTTTTCGGCGCGGGTCAGGTGCTGTTCGCGAGCGACATGCCGTTCGATCCGACGCCGGGACTCTACATGCGCGAGACCATCAAGGTCATCGAGAGTCTCGATCTGAGCGTCGATGACAAGCGCCGCATCTACTCGGGCAACGCGGAACGGCTGTTGGGTCTCAAGGCGGTGTCGTAACCACGAAGGCACGCCCGACGACCCTGATAAACGCTGCGGCATTTGCTGACGATGTCGCAACCTGTTCCGTGGCGAGGCCGCACGGTCAAATCACGCGCGGGCGACCGGCAGCGTGATCGAGAAAGTCGCGCCGCGGTCGGGATTGTTCGCAGCCGAAATCTTGCCACCGTGGCGCTCGATGATGGAGCGACAGATCGAAAGGCCCATCCCCAGTCCTTCCGGCCTGGTGGTGACGAAGGGATCGAAGATCGACTCGAGCTTGTCCGTGGCGATTCCAGTGCCGCTGTCCTGAACTTCAACCAGCACGGTCGATTCATCGATCGAATTCGTGCGCACAACCAGACGCCGCGCGTCGTCGAGTCCGGTTCCGCTCATGGCGCTGAAGGCATTGAGCATCAGGTTCAAGATGACCTGCTGAAGCTGGACGCTGTCACCCTTGACCGGGCGGACGTCGGACGACAGGTCGAGGTGGACGGTGACCCTATGCAGATTGGCATCGCCGTGCACGATGCGTTCGACGATGCGAACGACATCGTTCACATCGACGTTGGTCAAACCCGCCGTCCGGCTGTCGCGCTTGAGCATGATGCGCATCCCGCCGAGGACTTCGCTGGCGCGCGCGGTGACTTCGTGGATGTCGGCGAGCATGCTGCGCAACTGATGGAGATCGGGCTCGGGTGCGTCGAGCAAGCGCACGCCGACACGCGAGTTGGTGAGGATCGCGGCGAGTGGCTGCTGTAATTCGTGCGTCAGGGTTGCGGTGAGCTCGCCGAGTGCGGCCACTCGTGCGACGTGCTCCAGTTCCGCCCGCTTTTGCGCGACAGACGCCTCCGCCTGTTTGCGAGCCGTAATATCCATCGAAACGCCGAACAGCTTTGGGCTGGTGCCGTCGTCAGACCCCACGCAACGACCGCGCCCATGAATCCAGCGGGCCATGCCATCCGCGTGCTGCAGGCGATAATCCATTTCGTATTCGCCTCGTGTCTCGAGCGCCTGTTTGATAGCCCCTTCAAGCGCGGTGCGATCCTCGGGGTGCACGCGATCCACAATTGCTGCAAAATCGAGGTGCGTGTCCGACTCGAGGCCAAGCAGAGAGCGGCCCCGTTCGGTCATCCACACATCGTTGCCCGAAACGTCCCACACCCACATGCCCAGGTTTCCTGCTGCCGCGGCGAGACCCATCAGGTTCGCACTCTCACCCAATGCTTCTTTCGAGCGTCTTTCCTCTTCGATCACGACCGCGAGCAACATCAGGGGAGTGGCCGTCACGAGGAGGAATAGTTGCAGGGCCAGCGCATTCTCAGCCGGGGTCTGGTCCAGGAACGGGCCGTGCCCGCGCATCGTTCCCCAAATCGCTTGGACCGTAATGATCAACATCGAGACGCTGATCCCACCAAGGCCGAAGCGGAGAGCCGCCCAGATGAGCAGGGGAATCGGCGTATACAAGAGAGCAGGTGAAGCGCCGGGACCCGCAGGCGTTTGATCGAACACGAAGATTCCTACCGCCACCGTACACCCGCCGAGGACAACCGCTTCCATCACGCGGCGGGGGGAGAGGGCTCTCGGGCGTCTGGCGACTAGATGATGCGTACCCAGCAAAAAGAGTGGCACCAGGACGACGGCCGTGACCGCGTTCGAGACCCCCAGGTTGCGCCATTCAACCCAATAGCGAGTGCCGTAACCCCAGGACACCGTAAAGGAAGCACCCCAGAAGGCGGCCCCGAAAGGAACGAGCACCACGACGATCAGGACGAAGAGAATCGCGTCACGAAGCGTGATCACCTTGAGCGGAGACTTAATGAGAAAGCGAATCCCCGCCGCTGCGGCGATGCATTTCAACGAATCGAAAGCCTCGCAGGTGAGTGCGTACAACGGCGGCCAGTGCTCTTGTTGGGTCGCCAGAAAATGAGCGCTGACGGCAGCGAGTACGTAGGCCCACCAGTGCCGAGTGGGGACGAGCAGCAGGATGCAAAGCAGAACCGCGTGCGGGGGAAAAAAGAGTGAGACTTTGCTGTCTGGGAAAGTAAGCGCCCAGGCGACTTGCGTGGCGGCGTAGTAGCAGACGGCACTCGTCAGGACGTAGCCCACCGTGCGAAGGGCCGCCCCGGCGGAGAGTCCTACTAGTCCGGCGTTTGTTCGAGCCGCCGGTTCGCGATTCAGTAGCTGTTCACGCTGTTGAAAATCGATCCGTTCCGTGGCCACTTTCCTTCCCTGCGCCAACCCAAGACATTGCCGAAACCGCAACGCAAGACCTGTCACACCTCTTTGGGGGCTCCTCGCGTGGCGGCTACTGACGCCGCCTTCGTCAGCGGTCAGCATCTCCCGTGCGGACGACTCTTGAGCGCGAGGATATGGTAACGGTGAACAAGAGGTGATTGATCCAAATCCAAGTCAAAGAGCTGAAGATTCTTGCAGGCACACGGCTGGAGAGATATGTCGACACGCCGTCACGACGACCGCGCCCGACACGTGCGCATTGGGAAACGTGCCACCGCGTGCGCCGCCGCGCGCCGACAGCTGATGAACGAGATCGAAGAAGAAGTGACCGGAGAGCGGCGGGCCCAGGCGCGGTAACAGGTAGTACGGGCTGTCCACCGGCAGCAGGATGAAGAACAAGTAGCGTCGTTGTCCAGCGCGCATAATCGATTGGCGGCATGAGGACCTCGAGCTGATTACTGTACTCTTCGCTCAGTGCGTCTCCGACTGAATCCCGTTCTCTGGAGACTCGTTGTCATTCTCGTCGCTGGCGCCGCCGGCTATGGCGCGGTCCGGCTCGCTCGCCCGGACCTGATCGACTTCGCCGTTCCACGCGTCGCGGCCATGCGATTCCTGGCGCACGAGCCGCTGTATCGACCGGAGGACGATCACTACCAGTTCAAGTACTTCCCAGCGTTCGCGGCTCTCATGGTGCCGTTCACGTGGCCACCCAAGCCGGTGGCCGAGGCAGCCTGGTTCACTCTGACCGTCGCCATGGCATGGGCATTTCTGCGACTTGCGCTCCACACGCTCCCCGAGCGCCGGATGTCGATGTCTCTGTTGTCGTGGCTGACGCTGCTCTTGATGGGCAAGTTCCTCGCCAAGGAGTTGGCGTTCGGTCAGTTCAACCTGCCGCTCGGCCTGCTGCTGCTGGGCGCCGTGATCGCGGCGCGAAACGGGCGTGGACTTGCCGCGGGCGGTCTCATCGCCGCGGGCGTCTTCATCAAGCCGTACGCGCTGATCCTGCTGCCGTGGCTCGTCTGGACTCAGGGGTGGCCGCCGTTGATGCCGTTCGCCATCGTGGTCACTGCGGGTCTCGCGCTGCCCGCCGTTTCGTACGGGTGGGAAGGAAACATCGCGCTGCTTCAAGGCTGGTATCGAACGGTCACGGACACGACCGCTCCGAACCTGCTGGCGCACGAGAACATCTCGTTTGCGTCGATGTGGGCCAAGTGGCTTCACCCTGGTCCGTTGGCATCGCTGCTCGCGCTCGTGTCGATGGTCGCAACGGCCGGCGCCGGACTATTCGTGATCCAGCGCCGCAAGGCAGTCGCCGAGCCGAATTACCTGGAGGGCGCGTACTTTTTCGTCCTCATTCCGCTGCTCTCGCCGCAAGGTTGGGACTACGTGCTGCTGCTGGCGCTACCCGCATACATGTGCGTGGTCGATCGGTGGCGCGACACGCCTCACGGGTGGCGCGCCTTGGCGCTGCTCGGATTCATCCTGACGAGTTTCGTCGTCTACGACATCATGCGGCGTTCGCTGTACTTCTTCCTGCTGGACTGGGGCGCCGGGAGCGTCGGTGCCGTGCTGATTGCCGCGAGCCTGATCCGATTGCGGTATCGCGCGCTCGCATGAACGTCGCCCTATCCCGTCTCGTCGACGCTCATATCCAGGGCCCAGCAATCCCCGCGAAGGACGCTCTCGCCGGTCACCACGGCCAGTGGCGAAGAGAAGCGCCCACAGTTGGTCACGATCGTGTGGTACTCGCCGAATTCACCACAGGGATCGACGCCGATGGATTCCATACGACGCACGGTCTCTTCGGTCAGCGGCAATCCCAGCCAGGATCGATCGAGCGGCGGTGTCCTTACTGTCACGAGCCGGGCCTCTCCACCGAGCGCGATGAACTCGCGGACAAGGTGGGCCGTGGGTTGCGCCCAGAGCGGCATGATCGGCATGAGGCCGTGCGCCCGGCACACGCGCTCGTTCCATTCGCGATGTCCGTCACCAACGATGTCGCCGAACACGACGTGGGTGATGCCGCGCTCAGGCAGGCGCGCCAGCGTCGCGATGTATTCGTCGGTGTAGGTGTCCCAGCTGCACCGGGCAGAGAACTCTTCCAGCCCGAGCCGCGCCGCGTGTGCCGCGACCATTGCGGGCCGCAAACCATGCGAACGGCTTCGCTCACCGTCTTCGTTGAACATCGTGATCATCGCCACGATGTCAACGCTGTCCCACGCGCGCAGCGCGGCGAGGCAACAGTCTTTGCCGCCGCTCCACGAAATCGCTGCCTTCGGTTTGGTCATGCCCGCAGCTCGACCCGAGGCGCCGATCGCCTGCTACTTCGAAGGTCGCTTTTTCACGGTTGCGCGTGTTCGCACGAGCGTAGGCGACATGTCGATGGGGCTAGGGCGAGGATGTTCCTGGGCGATGTGCGTGGAGAGGCGATTGGTCGCCACCTGCTGCCCGCAGAACCTGCAGAGAGCCTTGCCGGGTGAGATATGGACGCGCTGCATTCCCAACAGCATGAGTGGCTCGCCGTCCGCGCGTCAAGCGTCAGATTATTTGTGCGGCGTTGCTCGATCGATCGGATCGAGCCCTGTCTTCTGGATGACGGCCGCCGCTGCCGGCGACGCGAGGAACTCGATGAGCGCTTTCGCCGCTGATGGAGCGGTCGCTTTGGTGGCGATCGCCGCGCTGACGATCGACACCTGCTGAACCTCGGCGGGCAATGTTCCGACGTAGTCGATCCCGGCGACGGGCAGAAGCTCGCTGACCTGCTGAAAGCCGATCTCTGCATCGCCGCGCGCCACGACCGCGCCCACGCGCTCGCTCTCAATGCGCGTCGCCTTGTCCTTCACCTGCTCGGCGATGCCGAGCCGTTTGAACAGCTCCGTCGACACGTACGTGCCGCTCGCGCTCGCCGAGTATGCGATCGACTTGGCTTGCAGCAGTGTCTGCTTGAGAGCCGCGACGGAACTGATGTCTGGCTTCGGTGCGCCCTTCCGCACGGCAATCCCGATCATCGAACGCGCAAGCTGGACGCGGCTCCCAGGAACGATGTGACCGCGCTTGATCAATGGTTCGAGTGCGGCCTCGATGACGATGACCACGTCAACGGGCTCACCGCGATCGAGTCGCACCGGGATCGAATCCTTCGCGCCACCCATCGACGCCCCGAAGGTCGTGACGACCTTGTGGTGCGACGTCTTCTGGAACTGCTCGACGAGTTGTTGGTAGGCCTCAGTAAACGCACCTGAGGTCATCACCTTGATCTCGTCCGCGCGAGCGGGAGTCGCGAGGAAGAGCGCGAGGGCAACGAGGGTGGCGGTACGAGGCAGCTTCAACATGAATACGACACACCGAGGCGGTGAGACACTGAGAAGATTGTGGGCACCGTATCAGTTTGACTAGTAGTCGGTAGTGGGTTCGTTTGATCCGTCCCACTGATGGTTCGGATCTGGATAAAACGTCATCCCAGCATAGGCAGAGCCCCAGTACGTGAAGACGAGCCAACCGCCGGGGACCTTGGTGCGGTACACGTTCAAGCCGCTGTCGGACGTAACCATTTCCCAGTGCAACATTAGCCGCCCGTACGTGACGTAACCTAGCCTACGCCCACGACAGTGCTAGGTTGTGAGGTATTTTTTCTCTGTGCCTCGATGTCTCTGTGTGTCGTAGTCATGCGGCGTCACGAGCTGTTGGCACATCTAGCGGGCTCCGGTCAGCACGAATCGCTGGGCGCGGCGGTTCGTCACGATCTCCGCCGTGTACAGGTTGCCCTTCGAGTCGGCCGCCATGTGATGAACGATGTCGAAGTCGCCCGGCTTGGGTCCGCGCATGCCGATTGCGCCGATCTGCGTCAGCTTCTCGCGATCGAAGACGACGACCCGCATCGGTCCGGAGTCTACAACGTACAGGTACTGCTGCTTGCGATCGGGGGAGAACGCGAAGCCGGCCGGCACCGGCACGACGTCGCTGCCTTCGTTCGTGACGCGCACCTGCTTCAGAAACTTCCCGTCGCGCGTGAACAGCTGGATGCGGTTGTTGATGCGATCCGCGACGTAGACGACGCCGTCGCGCGATACCTTGATCGCGTGCGGCAAGCCGAACTCCGGCGGCCCGTCGGGCGTCGTCTGCGCTTGCGGGGTCGGCGCGTTCGCTGCGAACGTCGGCGGCGGCGGGTTGCCGAACGCGCCCCACATCCGCTTGAACTTCCCGGTCTCCGAGTCGAAGACGATGACGCGCTTGTTGCCGTAGCCGTCGGCGGCGTAGACCTCCTTCGCCTGCGTGTCGACGAAGACGTCGGTGGCCTGATGGACGTTTTCCGTATCGAGGTTGCCGGTGCTCTGTCCGCTTCGGCCGATCTGCATGACCAGCTCGCCGCTCATCGTGAACTTCATGATCATGTCGTCGCTGACGCCGGGCGTGGTTGCACGCGGCCAGCCAGCGCGCCCGGCGATCCAAACGAAGTCGTTCGCGTCGACGAAGATGCCGTGCTCGCGGCCGAGCCACGCGGCCCCGTTGTTAGGTCCCCCCCAACTCGTCAGCAGCTTCCCCGATGCATCGAACTTCAGCACCGGCGGCGCCGCGTTCGCGCGCTTGTCCTCGGGAATCGACTGGGGCACATGCAGCACCCAGATGTTGTCGTTGCGGTCGACCGAGATCGACGTCACCTCGCCAAGTACCCAGTTGTTTGGAATCGTCGGCCACTTCGCGTCGAGCTCGAACGTCGGTACCTTGAGCGTGCTGGCCTGCTGAGCGCTGGTGGGCGCAACGAGCCAGACCGTCACACCGAGGGCCATCACGGTCCCAGCGAACGTGGCAAGGGATCGACGAGTCATCATGGACATGAACGTCTCCAGGACGTGAATTGTAGCGGAGCCGGGGTCTGAAGACCGCCCTCTCCTGCCGGGCGGTGGACGTGAAGAGCCGGTGATATCGTCCTGATTGGTCGATAATCTACAGTCGTTGCGACCGGACTCATACATTCACACACAGGAGGGCCATATGCGCCCGCGAATGCCGATTGTTGTTGCCGTCGCCGTAGTTGCCACAGTCGTAGCCACGTACGCGCAGATCAAATCGAATCCGCTGCCAGCGCCTGTTGAGAAGAAGGGTCTCGCCGTCGAGATTCGCGATCTGGTGCGCTTGCCGGATACGCGCGCGCTGCTCGCTGCCGGCCAGGACGTGAACCCTGCGGGCTGGGCGCGCGTGCAGTTCGTCCGCGACTTGCCGGACGGCCGCCGGTTCGTCAACGACTCGCGCGGGATTTTCTACCTGCTCGACAAGGACAACCAGCCGACGGTGTACGCCAACGTTGCCGAAGCGTTCCCGTTCGCGATCTACAACCGCCTCGAGAGCGGCTTCATCGGCTTCGACTTCCATCCCGAGTTCGCGAAGAACGGGTTGTTCTACACCGTGCACGGCGAGCGCGCGATGGGCAACCCGTCGAAGCTGAATTTCATCCCGCCGGGATACACCGAGAAGGATGTGACGTACCACAACGTGATCACGGAGTGGCATGCGAAGAATCCGGCCGCGAACACGTTCGACGGTACACGGCGTGAGTTGCTGCGCGTCGCACACGTCGTGATGAACCTCACGCATCCCTTCGGGTTTGTCGGCTTCAACCCGACTGCGAGGCCCGGGAGCCCCGACTACGGTCTGCTCTACACGAGCGGCAGCGACACCGGCTTCAGCAACGGTGGCGGACCCAACGCGAACAACCCGAGTCAGACGCAGCGCCTCGACTCCGTGATCACCGCCATCCTGCGCATCGATCCGCGCAGTCCATCAGTGTCAAAGGGGACCAAGGGACTCGGCGACTACACGATTCCCCCTGGCAACAGGTTCGCCGCCGACGACGATCCAAAGACGCTCGGCGAGATCTATGCGTACGGCTTCCGGAATGCGCATCGGATGTCGTGGGATCTCACCGATGGAACGATGTACGCGTCCGACATCGGGATGAACCAGATCGAGGAGGTCAACATCGTCCGCAACGGCCAGAACTACGGCTGGATGAAGCGCGAAGGCTTCTTCGAGAACGGAATGATCAGGCCGGGCGGCTCACTCGATACGTTGTTCACGCTGCCGGCAGAGATCCTCGACGGACGGAAGAAGGACGAGTTTACGTATCCGGTTGCCATCTACGACCACGACGAGGGGCAGGCTGTCTCAGGCGGCTTCGCGTATCACGGCCGCATCGCGGCATTGCGCGACAAATTCATCTTTGGTGACGTCCAGCGCGGGCGGCTGTTCGCATCAGACATCGCAGCGTTGAAGAAGGCGGACGACGGGGTGCCGCAGACGGTCGCGCCGGTCGAGGAGATTCAGCTCTTTGTGCGGGACGGAAGTGGTAATCGGATGGATGTCTCGCTTCCCGATCTGATCACGAAGGCGATGGGGACCAAGCTTCCGCGCGCGGACCTGCACATCAGCCAGAGTCGCGACGGCGAGTTGTTCGTCACATCGCGACAGGACGGCTGGATTCGAATGCTCGTTCCCTGACCCTGGTGGTCTACGACACACAGACACAACGACACAGAGGCACTGAGACCCAGAATTCTCTCTGTCTCAGTGCCTCGGTGTGTCGTGATCAATTGAAGGGTCTTCGCTATAGCCCCGTGCGAGAGAGTTGATCGAGAACTTTCCCGCGCGGACTCTCGGCCGGCACGAAACGCTGAATGCGCTGCCCAGCGAAGACCTCGCCAGTGTAGATGTTCCCCTTCGAATCGACGGCGATCATGTGGAGGCCCCAGAACGAGCCGCCGCTTTCACCCATGCTGCCCATGCGGCCCACTTCCTTTCCACTCTCGCGGTCGAGGAAGTAGACGTGGTTGTTGGTCAGATCCGAGATGTAGAGGAAACGCTGCTGCTTGTCCTGTGAGAAGCCGACGCCACCCGTCGCGCCGCCGACGCCTGTGTTCTCGGCCAGCTTGAATTCCTTGAGGAACTTGCCTTCGCGCGTCGTCACGTGAATGCGGTTCGCGTTGCGATCGGCCGCGTACACGAGACCGTCGTTCGACACGTTGATCGTGAGATGCCCGCGGAACTCCTTCGGCATCGGACCGCCGGGCGTGTACGCACGGTCGGCGTCGTTGGTCGAGACCTCTGACAGCGGCCGCCCGTAGGCGCCCCATCCACGCTTGAACGCGAGCGTCTTGAAGTCGAAGACCATCACGCGGCCACCGAGATAGCTGTCCGCAACGTAGATGTCGTTGTTCGGCTCGTCGATGCGGATCTCTTCGATGCCTCCGACGATCATCGGTGTCGTCGCGGGATACTTGGCCCGGAAGGCTGCAGCACCCCCGCCGCGCGCGGCTCCTTCCGCCGAGCTACCGCCACCACGGCCGAGGAAACCGGAGACCGGCCCGCGGCCGCCTCGACCCGGAACGCGCGGCTCGGCACCGCGGCCTCCCGGAGGTCCGCCGCCTTCGGTCTCGGGGACGCGCGCCACCTCGCCGACCACCTTGCCGCTCTTCGGATCGTATTTGCGTACCGTGTCCTGCCCGATGTAGACGAAGCCCTGGCTGTCCACATCCATGCCGTGCCCCTGCGGCGCGTCGAACGAGCCGATGACATCGCCGTTCTTGCTGATGTGAATCATCGACGGCGGACGCACGCAGCAATCCGCAGCCGGCGGCGTGAGCTCGGCATGCAACTCGATGTCCGTCAAGTCGTTCGGACGGTTCAAGACCCACACGTCGTCGTTCTTGTCCACGGCGAGGCCAGTGATACCGCCGATCTTCCACTTGTTGGGCAGCGGTTTCGGCCAGCCCGGATCGAAGAGATAGCGCGGTGCGGTCTGTGCCTGGGCACCGATCCCCGTGAAGGAGACGACGAATGCGATGCCAACCAGCAGGGCGACGACGGCCCCGATCTTGGAATTGACCTTCATGATGTGCAGTCTCCGTGAGGTAGATTTTCGCTCGGAGGCCGGAGTGTAGTCCGCGACTGCCTGTCGGTCAATCAGTCAGGGGATAGGCGCTAGTGCGCCGTCACCTGTCTCCATCGCGGCGTCGATCCTGCCGCCGGTCCTGGCTGTTATCGGTCCCGGGGCCATCGACGACGTCGACATCCCTGTCATCGACCGCATCCTCAGCCTTGTCCTTCGCCTCTTCCTTTCTCTCCTCCGCTTCTTCCTTCTTCTCTTCGCGTTTCTCCTCGTTCTTCTCTCTCTCCTGCGCGAGGGCGAACAGCGGGACGCTCAGCATCCCCAACCCTGCCACGAATGCTCGTCGACTGAAGGTGCGCATAACAGCCCTTCCGCGCCCGTGACCACGGTGGGCGCTACAACCGAATCTACTGCAACGGAGGAGGCGTCGCCACGTCAAATGCTGGGATCCAGCTCGACAACGCGCGGGGTAACATCGTGCGCCTGGCTGCTATCCCGCCAATCAGGTAGGGTTAGCGCTGGCGAGATCACATGGCCACGAAGAGGAAGCCGAATGATGCCGGATCGACGCACGCCGGAGGCGTCGTCTATCGCATGAAAGATGCGACGCTCGAGCTGCTGCTCGTGAGCTCACGCTACGACAAGTCGATCTGGGTCCTCCCGAAGGGGCACATCGAGCCCGGTGAGTCGTCGGACGAGACCGCGGTGCGAGAGGTTTTTGAAGAGGCCGGCGTCAGGGCGCGCATTGTCGAGTTCCTGCTCACCTCGCAGCAAGTGGTGCGCGGCGTCGCGCAACAGATCGAGTACTACGTGCTCGAGCGGCTTGCGGAAGAAAAGAACAGCGAGGGCCGGAAGATCGCGTGGCTCGCAGGCGACGCTGCGATTGAGCGCCTGACATTCGACGAACATCGGGCGGTGGTGACCAAGGCCTGCGCGCGGCTCGAACAGAGTCGAGGGATCGTGTGACTCCGCGCGTGCGACTCTCGCGGCGCGACGTGATCGCTCGCAGTGCGTTGGCGCTGGGTGCCGTTGCTCTGCCGTCAGTTCGACTCAGAGCGCAAACCATCAGCCCGGTCATGTCCACGCTCAGCGGATACATGGCCGGCGCAAAGGATCGGGCGCTGCCTCCTGATGTCGTCGAGAACGCCAAGCATCACATCCTCGATACGTTCGCGGCGATGCTCTCGGGCTCGGAGTTGCCGCCTGGCCAGGCCGCACTCGCGCTGGCGCGTGCGCAGGCGGGCCGGCCCGTCGCGACGGTCGTTGGTTCGAGCGTGTTGACGGGATCGATCGACGCAGCGCTCGTCAACGGGTTGCTGGCGCATTCGGACGAAACCGACGACTCGCATGGCGAGTCGCAATCGCATCCGGGCGCGTCGATTGTGCCGGCGGCCCTCGCGCTCGGCGAAGACATCGGCATCAGCGGACAGCATTACCTGCGAGCAGTCACGCTTGGATACGACGTCGGTCCTCGTCTCACGATGGCGCTCGGCGGCCCGGCGTTCAGGGACGAGACGCGCCGCAGCACGCACGCGTTCGCAGGCACGTTCGGATCCGCGGCGGCTGCGGGATGCGTCGCGGGACTCGATCAACAGCAGATGCGCTGGCTGCTCGACTACGCGTCGCAGCAGGCCGGGGGTTATGCGATCTGGGGTCGCGACACCGATCACATCGAGAAGGGATTTGTCTTCGGCGGCATGCCGGCGCGCAACGGCGTCACGGCGGCGGTGCTCGTTCGCTCGGGCTGGAATGGAGTCGACGATGTGTTCTCGGGGGCAGACAACTTCTTCCAGGTGAATGCCCCGAAGGGAAATGCGGCTGTGCTCGTTCAGGGCCTCGGCGAGCGCTTCGAGATCGTCAACACCGATATCAAGAAGTGGACAGTTGGCACACCGATTCAGGCGCCGCTTGACGCGATCGACAACTTGCGCAGGAAGCGGCCCTTCGAGGCGGATGACGTCAAGGACGTGGCCGTGCGGCTGGCGCCGAGCGTGGGCGCCGTCGTGGACAACCGCGACATCCCGGACATCTGCCTGCAGCACATGGTTGCGGTGATGCTCATCGACAAGACCGCATCGTTCCACGCGGCGCACGACAAAGCGCGAATGAAGGATGCGATGGTGCTTCGTCAGCGCAGCAAGGTGAGGTACGTTCCGGACCAGGCGTTGGCGACGTTGCTGCCCGCGCGCGTCGCGATCGTCGAGGTCACGCTGAACGACGGGACGGTGCTGTCCGATCGCGTGGAGGCTGTGCGGGGAACGGTGCGCAACCCGATGACCCGAACCGAGGTCGTCGACAAGGCGAGGGATCTGATCGCGCCTGTCGTCGGGGCGGCAACGGCCCAGAAGCTGATTGACGCGGTGTTCGCGCTCGAGAGTCTGAAGGAGATTCGCGCGCTACGCCCCTTGTTGCAGCGCGCGTGACTTATAATCCGCCCCTCGGAGGTCCTTCATGAGATCTCGTCTGACCGGCGTCGCTGTTCTGGTTGTGCTGACGTCGCTTATCCCGGCCATGGCCAACGCGCAGTGGCTCGATTACAAAACACCCGGTATTCCGCGTTTGCCGGACGGCAAACCGAATCTGGCGGCGCCTGCGCCGAAAGCAGCGGACGGCAAGCCCGATCTCAACGGCATCTGGAGCGGGGCGGGTCCCATGTACCGCTACAACATCGCGCAGGACCTGCAGCCCGGTGAAGTTCTGCCGTGGGCAGAAGCGCTCTTCCTGCAGCGCGTCAGAGAGTCGCGCAAAGACAGCCCGCTCGCGAAGTGCATGCCGGTCAGCCTCCCGTATCACCAGTTCTTCAACCTGACGCGCCTCGTGCAAACACCGACGCTGATGGTGGTCCTGCACGAGTCGCCCAATAGCCCGAATCGGACGGTGTTCCTCGATGGCCGCGATCTGCCGAAGGATCCGAATCCGACGTACATGGGCTACTCGGTCGGCAAATGGGAAGGCGATACGCTGGTCGTGACAACCGCCGGGTTCAACGATAAAGGCTGGCTCGACAGCGCCGGTCATCCGCAGACCGAGTCGCTGCGCATCACCGAGCGGTATCACCGGAGCGACTTCGGTCACATGGATTGGGACATCACCATCGACGATCCGAAGGCCTTCACGAAGCCATTCACGATCAAGACGAAGCGAACGCTGCAGGCCGATACCGAGCTGCTCGAGGACGTCTGTGAGAACGAGCGCTCGCGATCGCGCTTTGTCGTGGACACCAGCGTCAGCGTGAGTCCGGCCGTCATCGCCGGTTACGCTGGCACCTACGAGCTGGCACCCGGTCGCGAGGTCGTCCTCACGGCAGTCGATGGTCTGTTGTTCGTGCGTGGCCTGAACGAGCCAAAGCTTCCGCTGATCCCGACGTCGCAGACGCAGTTCATGTCGACTGCGACACCGGCCGGCTTCGAGTTCGTCAAGGATGCCCAGGGGAAGGTGACGCACCTGATCGTGCGCGGCAACGTGGCGGAGACGAAGGCCGTTCGCAAGAGCCCGTGATCGTCCGCATCGGCCCGGGCGGCATTCAGCTGATTACACAGCCCGATCACGCGCACCTCGCACGACGGGTGATGGAGCACTGCACGCCGCTCGCGGCACGCCCACGGCGAGACGCCATCCTTCACGCGATCGCCGAGCACGACAACGGGTGGGCCGAGGAAGACGCCGCACCACGGGTCAATTCCGCCACCGGGCAGATCGTAGACTTCGTCAACGCTTCGGAAGCCGTGCGTCAGGCAGTCTGGCCGCGAGGCGTGCAGCGGCTGGCACACGATCCATGGGCCGCCGCGCTCGTCGCACAGCATGCGATGAAGGTTTACGACCGCTATCGCACTGAACCCGGGTGGGCGCCGTTCTTCGCGAGGATGAAGGCACTGCGCGACGAGATGATGGGCGCGAGCGGAGGGACGCTCGACGATCTCGCGCTCGACTACACGTTCGTGCGCCTGGCCGATTTGATTTCGCTGACGTTCTGCGCTGGCTGGACCGATGAGCAGAGTTTTGGCGGCTGGACCGTCCGCCTGTCCGGAGCGAACGTCGTGGTCGCGCCCGATCCCTTCGACGTGGCCGCGATTCCTCTCGATGTCGCCGCGAAAGTGCTTCATCACGAGCGCTACGCCTCCGATGAGGCACTGCGAATGGCGTTGAGCGAAGCCACGTCGACGACGCTGCGAGGCGCCGTCCTGGGAAGCCGGCCGCAACCCGACTGAGGAGGAGCGAGCGTCATGGTATTGCGACAATCACGGATCGCTGTTCTCGGATTGAGTGTCCTGATGTTCGTGGCCGGAATCACAGGAGGCGCGCAACAGCCGCGCGCCCAGTCGGTGGACGGCAACGGCGCGCCGCTGTTCAAAGTCGATCCGTTCTGGCCGAAGCCGCTGCCCAACCGCTGGAGCATGCAGCAGGTGACCGGTATTCAGGTCGATCACGAAGACCACATCTGGTTCCTCAATCGTGCGGCCGCCGCTGAAGGAGACGAGATCGGCGGCGACGGCACCCCGCCGAGGATTGACTGCTGCGTCCGCGGGCCCGAGGTCGTCGAGCTCGATCAAGAGGGCAATGTCGTTCACGCGTGGGGTGGTTCCGGCCATCACCCGCTCTGGCCGACAGCGTTGCAAACCGTGATTGCGGACCGGAAGGGATTCGTCTGGGTGGGTGGCACCGCGCCGCAGGACAGCATCCTGAAGTTCACGCGCGACGGTACGTTCGTCTGGGACTTCGGGCACCGTCCGCCGCAGGGTGCGCCGCTCGCAGAGAACAATCAGCAGACCGATGTCCTCGGATCGAAAGGGCGATTCCAGATCGACGAGGTCGCGGGTGAAATCTACATCATCAATTTGAAGCGCGTGCTGGTCTACGACATGAACACCGGCGCCTTCAAACGCGGCTGGGGCGGTCACGGTATGCCTCTGAGCGAGATCTCGAACGATCCGATTCCACCCTACACGTGGACCGGCGCGCCTCCTCCGGAGCAGAAGAACTTCGTGCCCGATCTTCACTTCGTGGAGATCTCACAGGACAGGCGCGTCTACATCGGTGAGCGCGGGCAGAACCGGATCGAAGTATTCACCACCGACGGGAAGTTCCTGCAGGAGTTCTACGTCTCGCCCAATACACCGGCGCGCGGGGACGGGTGCGGTGGGCTGAACAACACGAAGATGCCACCGTGCGGCACGACCTATAAACTCGCGATCTCACGCGACGCAGGGCAGAAGTACCTGTACGTCGCGGACGGAACGAACAACCGCGTGTGGATCCTCGACCGCCAGAGCGGCAAGACACTGGGGTCGTTCGGCGGTAACGGCCGCTACGCCGGTCAGCTCCATTGGATCAACGCGATTGCGATGGATTCGAAGGGCAACATCTACACTGGCGAAGTCGAGCAGGCGAAGCGGATTCAGAAGTTCGAACCCCTGCAGCGCTAGCGTTACAGCCGTTGGTCCCTGGTCTCGCTGATCGCCACCAACCCGACGAGCGTCAGCAACGCGGCAGCCACGACGTAGTAGCCGACGAACTGCAGGCCGTAGTTCTGCGCCAGCCATGTGGCGATGTAGGGCGCGAGCGAGGCGCCGAAGATTCCGGCGAGGTTGAATGTCAGCGAGCTGCCGGTGTAGCGCACCCGCGTGGGGAAGAGCTCAGAAAGCGTTGTGCCCAACGGCCCGTATGTGAGGCCCATCAGCGAAAGACCCACGATCATCGCGATCGTCGCGCCCACGAGACCCGACGTCAGCAGCGGCGCCATGATCAGGCCGAACAGACCAATCGCGACCGTGACCCAGATCAGCGTATTTCGGCGTCCATGCTCGGCGATGATCGCGCTGACTGGAATGGCGAGCGCAAAAAAGACGACGCCCACGAGCTGGATGACGAGGAACGTATTGCGGCTGTAGCCGAGGACGGATGTGCCCCACGAGAGCGAGAAGACGGTCATCAGGTAGAACAGGACGAACGTCTCGATCGACGCCAGCGTGCCGAGCACCAGCGTGCGCGGGTGTTCCCTGATGACGGTGAGCATCGGCACTTTTGCACGCTCCTCACGCCGGGCCGCCTGCTGGAACACCGGCGTCTCGGTAATCGTGAGCCGAATGTAGAGTCCAACCGCCACGAGCGCCGCGCTCGCGAGAAACGGGATGCGCCAGCCGAATGCGAGGAACTGATCGTCGGTGAGCCACTCCGAGAGCGCGAGGAACGAGCTGCCTGAAAACAGAAACCCGATTGGCGCTCCGAGCTGCGGAAACATCCCGTACCACGCACGTTTTCCAGGTGGTGCATTTTCAACCGCGAGCAGAACGGCGCCGCCCCACTCGCCGCCGAGTCCGAGACCCTGGCCGAAGCGGCACAACGCGAGCAGCGCAGGGGCAGCGACCCCGATCGTGTCGTAGGTGGGAAGAATGCCGATGGTCACCGTCGAGACGCCCATCGTCAGGAGTGCGGCGACGAGCGTGGCTTTGCGGCCGATGCGATCGCCGAAGTGCCCGAAGAGCGCGGATCCGATCGGCCGCGCCACGAACGCGATGCCGAACGTCGCGAGCGACGCGAGCACGGCGGAGGCCGGATCCGACGTCGGGAAGAACAGACGCGGGAAAACGAGGACCGCCGCCGTGGCGTAGATATAGAAATCGAAGAACTCGATCGTCGTTCCGATCAGGCTCGCGAACAGTACCTGGCCCGGTGTGTTGACCTGCTGAGGAATGGTTTCTGATGCTCGTTCGTGCATGGCCGGCTTACCGCGTACGAACGGCTTCGGCGGCGTGGCGTAGCGCCCGCGCTTCGTCGCGAAAGGCCGCGAGCAGATCGCGCGTCTCGGTGCTGGCAAGCGCGAGTGCCTGGGCAGGTGCGGCTTTCTGTGCAGCCGCATCGTCGGGATCGCCGAGCCCGGCGTCACGCAGGCGCCGCAGGCGCTGCAGCATCAGGTCGCGGATCTCCTCCGGGTTGTCAACGCCCCTGAACGTCGCGACGTGGAGGTTCGGCCCTTCGCCTTTTCCGTGCGACGTTGAACTGCCTCCTCCGCCAGCCGAATCCACCTTCACATCCGAGATCCCGAACACGCGCTCGAGCGGTCCCTGCGAGACGGTGATGTTCTGAACGTTGGCGAACGTCATCGTCATCTCGTGGACGTTCCAGACGCCGGCACGGATGCGGAGGCTGCGGTCCGTGACCTTGTACCAGCGCATCTCGTAGTTCAGGCGCAGCGAGAAAAACGTCAGGCCTGCCTGCGCGATGAATATCGCCGCGGCGATGACGCCGAGGACGGTGACCAGAATCGTCGCGATGCCCGAGCCGGCGGCGATTGAGAGTGGGACGAGGATGAGGATTCCGCTGAGGAGAATACCCAGCTCCGAGAGCACCCAGCCGACGGTGAGATAGCGCAGGTAACCTGGCGCTGCGCGAAACACGCACAGGCTATGGACGTCACCCATCGGGTCGTGTGGTTCAGGCGGCACTTTCAGCAGCCACAGAAGCGTCGACTTCAGCGACTCATACATCGCGCCGCTCCGAGGATCGGTCACGACCCGCCAGCCGTTCGAAGGCGATGCGGGTCGCGCGGAGTTCGTCGATAGCGTCGCGCAACAGCGCCACGACTTCTGCGCTGCCACTTCCGCCACCGTGCGACGGCTCCACGTGTGCACTGGATGGCCGGTCGCGATAGCCGCGCATGCGGGAGTACAGGAAGTCGCGCACCGCTTCGAACTCCATCAGCCCTTCGAGCGTCATCTCCGCGCCAGACGAGCCCGACGCCGTCTGGATTTTGATGTCGGCCAGCCCCAGCCAGCGCTGGATCAACCCGCTCGTGAGGTGGATGTCCTGGATTCGGGCGTACGTCAGGTTGATCTGCCGTCGAAAGAGGATGCCCCATCGCATGTGAATCCCTTCCGCGTCGAAACGGTAGACCATCGTTTCGTAGCGAAAGAAGAGCAAGGGCATCGCGACGAAGAAGCCCGGCCCGGTCAGCACCGCACGAATGACATAGAGCCACAAGAGATTGCGATGCGGCCGTTCGATGGCCAGGATGTCAGCGCCGGTCGGGCTCGCGGCCATCAATTGCCGACGATGGACTGGTACAGCATCGTCGCGAAGTGCGACCGGATCGTAAAGTCGCCTCCCAGCAACTGCGTGCAATAGATAGCCACCAGGTCTTCCTTCGGATCAATCAGCACGTGCGTGGACGCCGCGCCCGACCAGCCGAACTCGCCGACCGAGCCGATGTTCCCCCTCTCGGCTGGGCTCATGAGCACCGACACGCCAAGCCCGTAACCCGTGCCGGGACCGACGCCGCCGTTGGCAAGCGCGGTGGCGGGGAGATGGTTGGTCGCCATCAGTTCGACCGTCTTCGGGCTCAGCAGGCGGACGCCGTTCAACTGCCCCTTGTTCAGGAGCATGTGCGCGAAGAGTGCGTAGTCGCCGATCGTCGTCGAGATGCTGTAACCGCCGAACACCTGCTCGCCGTAGTCGGCACCACCGATGGGATTCTTGTCGACGGCGAGCGTGCCGTCGCGCAGTGTGTAGAGCGCTGGCACGCGCGACTTCTTGTCCGCCGGGATCTTGAACATCGAGTCGCTCATCTCGAGCGGCCTGAAAATGCGCTGGCGAACGAACTCGTCGAACGGCTGCCCCGACAGCTTCTCGACGAGCGCGGCCTGCACGTCGTGCGCGACGCTGTAGACCCAGCGATCGCCGGGCTGGTAGAGCAGTGGCATCTTGCCGACCTTCTCGATCAGTCCCGTGAGGTTGGTCGCAAAGACGTTGGCGTCGCCATACATCTTGTCCACGGGCGAGTTGCCGAAGCCGTACGAGAAGCCTGCCGTGTGGCGGAAGATGTCCTGGACCGTGATCTGACGCTTGGCGGAATCGAGCAGCATGCCGCCTTGCGGTGTGCTGCCGGCGTAGACCTTCGCATCGGCGAATGCCGGGAAGTACTTCGACAGCGGATCGGTCAGCTGGAACTTGCCTTCCTCGAAGAGCATCAGCAACGCCGTCGACGTGATCGGCTTCGTCATCGAGTACATCCGGAAGATGTCGTCCGAGCGAGTCGCGCGGCCCGTCGCGAGGTCGGCTTTTCCGTAGGCATCGATGTGCACGACCTTGCCGTGCCGGGCGATGAGCGTCACGACCCCCGGTGTGCGTCCGGCATCGACGTAGTCGTGGATCGCTTTGTCCATCCGCGCAAGGCGTTCGCTCGAGAGCCCGGCCTCTTCCGGCTTGGACAGCGGCAGTTCCTTCGACCTGATGCCGGCGGAACCAGCGACGATGACCAGGGCGACGAGCACGATGGCGCTGATTCGGGTCAGTCGAAGCATACGAATCTCCTCACTTGTCGAGCACCTCTCGCACACGTTGCGCGAGCAGATCCAGTGAATACGGCTTGGCCAGGAATTCAATCCCTTCGCGCAGCACTCCGTGGTGCACGATGACGTTCGCGGTGTAACCCGAGGTGAAGAGTACTTTCATCGAGGGTCGAAGCTCCAGCAGCCGCTCCATGAGGACCTGGCCGTTCATCCCCGGCATCACGACGTCGGTGACGAGGAGCGGTGGAATCACCGCCATCTGTGCGATCGCCGCGATGGCGGATGGTCCGTCCGCGAAGGCATGGACCGTGTACCCCAGGTGCCCGAGCATGCGCGAGGCAATGGCTCGGACGTGCTCCTCGTCTTCAACGAGGACGATCGACTCGGTGCCGGGCGGGCGGCGCTCGCTGCCTGGTTCGAGCGCGGCAGCCGCGTCCTGCTCTACGGCCGGCAGATAGATCTTGAACGTCGTGCCGTGTCCGAGCTCGGTGTAGACCTCGATCTGCCCGCCATTCTGCTTGACGGCGCCGTACACCATCGCCAGGCCGAGACCTGTGCCGCGGCCCGCTTCTTTGGTCGTGAAAAAGGGCTCGAAGAGATTGGCGCGGATCGCGTCGGTCATACCGGCGCCGGTGTCGGAGACCGCGAGCATCACATACGGGCCGGCCTCGACGTAGGGATGGCTCTTGACGTACTCCTCGTCGAGATCCACGTTGGCCGTCTCGAGTGTCAACAGGCCGCCGTTCGGCATCGCATCGCGTGCGTTCACGGCCAGATTGATCAGGATCTGCTCGACCTGGCCTGGATCGAACCGGACGGAGGCGAGCTCTGGCTCAACGAAATGTTCCAGTGTCACGTCCTCGCCGATCAGCCGCGCGAGCAGCTTCCGCACGTGCGTGATGACGTCGTTCAGGTTGATCACCTTGGGATCGATGACCTGTTTCCTGGAAAACGTCAGCAGCTGGCGCGTCAGGCTGGACGCGGAGTCGGCCGCCTTGTCCGCGTCGGCGAGGTACTCGAAGCGCGGATCGATCGGCTGAATCTCCATCATGGCAAGCTCGAGATTGCCCTTGATGGCGGTCAGCAGGTTGTTGAAGTCGTGCGCGATGCCGCCGGCAAGCCGGCCGATCGACTCCATCTTCTGCGCCTGCCGGAACTGTCCCTCGAGCCGCTTGCGATCGGTCACGTCGTGGCAATTGACGACGATCCCACGGATGGCGGGATCGTCCAGATGGTTTGTCGTCGTCCCTTCGAGCCATCTCCACGAGCCGTCCGCGCTGCGCGCGCGCAGCTGCCACGGCATCACCACGTCCGGCGCCAACTGCAGGACTTGACTCATTGCGTTGCGCGCCTCGCGTTCATCGTCTGGCCAGACGAGATCGAAAGCGGAACGATTGAGCCACTCGTCGACCGGAAAACCGAGCGTGGTGGCGAAGGAGGGATTCAGGTACGTGATTCGGCCCTCACCGTCGATCAGCATGATGAGGTCGGATGAGCACTCGAGCAGCGACCGCAGCCTCAGCTCGCTGTTCTGAAGTGCCTCTTCGGCTTGCTTCAGCTCGGTGACGTCTTCCAGGACGCCGACGACACGCCAGAGCTCGCCAGCGGAGTTGTGCACGGGAAACGTGCGAACCCGCATCCAGCGGACGGCACCGTTTCTATCCATGGCTCTCAGGAGCTGATCGTAGCCGCCACGATCCGCAAGTTGGCCGGCCTGCCTCGCCCTCTCTACATCTTCGGGGTGCGTTGACTTGAAGAACTCGGTGTAGTGGGCGCCAACAGGAACCGACTGCCCTGTGATTCGCTCCCACACATCGTTGCGATACAGGATTGTTCCGCTCTCCGCTTCACGGACCCACACGAAGTCGGAAATGTAGTCGGCCAGCTCGCCGAGGATGTCGCCGCCGACATCTTCCGGCGTGGAGGCGACGTGCTCGTCGACGATCGTCCCCGCCAGGAACAACTGACTGCCGCGATCGGCGCGGCTCGTGGACCAGCGAACGCGCCGGTGGCTTCCATCGGCGTGACGCATCCGGATCGTGAAGTGCCCCGGCTCGGCTGACGACATCGTCTGCGGGTGGACAGCCGCGGCGGCGGTGTCGCTGTCGTGAATCAGCGAGACGAAGTCGCGTCCATCGAGCGCCGAGGCAGACCATCCGAGCTTGCGCTCGAAGGCGGCATTGGCGCGCACGAACCGCCCTTCCTCTCCGAGGATGCAGAGGAGCTCTGACGACAGGTCGAAGAAGCGTTCGAAATCAATCGTCGGCATGACAAGGCCGCACCCGCGACATTCGACGCCAATCCAGATGCGCGTGATTAACGCTTGTCGACGACGACCACGCCTCCCT
Source organism: uncultured Acidobacteriota bacterium (assembly GCA_963772955.1). Lineage (GTDB taxonomy): Bacteria > Acidobacteriota > Vicinamibacteria > Vicinamibacterales > UBA2999 > Gp6-AA40. The sequence goes on from CAVYZF010000009.1 coordinate 175,180, forward strand.
TGATCGTGACCTTCGTCTTCAGCCAGTTCCAGTACCCCTCGAGGGGATCGCCGTCCAGGAGGATGATGTCGGCGGTCTTGCCGGCCTCGATCGCGCCGAGCTGGTCGCCCATCTGGATGTAGGACGCCGTGTTCGGCCCCATGATCTGAATCATGTCCTTCATCGAGAACATCATGTTGAACGACTTCAGCTCGTGCTCGAGCCCGGCCAGCGGATCGTAGGTCGTGTCGGTGCAGTAGCCGAGGATGGCGCCCGCGTCCCACACCGTGCGTGCGTTCACCGGCATGAAGCCGGCTTCTTCACCGAGGCGCACGCCACCGACGATCGATTGCGGCCAGTCCTTGCCGTCGCGGAATCGCGGCTTGTTGTCGTTGGCGAACACGCCAAAGACCGGGGCGCCGAAACCGATCGTCGCGAGGATCTTCGTGCCCTGACGCGGCGAGCTTCTTCGCATCTTCGACGCTCGTGAAGTCCTTGTTGGGAAGGTGCACGAGGAGCGGCACGCCAGCGCTCACGGCGGCCATCATCGCAGGCGTGCTCACGGCGTGCACCTGCACCATCACGCCGGCCTTCTTGCCTTCGTCGACGACCGCGCGGAGGACCTGCATCTCCTGCTCGGTCGGACCGGGTACCGGCGTCAGCGCGATCTCGCCGGTGAACTTGATTCCCGCCGCGGCCATCTTGCGGATCTCTTGGCGCGCGGATTCGGGCGTCAGTTGATTCAGTCGCAGCTGGCCCGATGGGATGATGCGCGGTCCGTTGATCTGGCCCGACTCGATGTGATCTCTCAGCGTGATGTTGCCGTCGCCAGGACCGCCGCCAGAGAGGATCGTGGTGTAGCCGGCCTCGAGCTGCGCCTGCATCTGCGCCTTCTCGTTCGGTCCGGTGTTGATGTGTCGATGCGCGTCGATGAAGCCGGGCATCGCGCTCATGCCCTTCGCATCGATGACCTTGCCACTCGTTGACGCTGGCGCACCTGCGGCGACAGACGCGATCTTGCCGCCGCGTACGACGATCGAACCGCGCTCAATGACGGTCGCGTTAGGGCCAATGATGCGCGCGTTCGTGATCGTGAGGTCTTGCGCGGAGAGTGGCGTGACCGATCCGAGAAGGACACATGCGAGGGCTGTCGCAAGGAGCCTTAAGAGGGCGTGTCGATTCATATAAGGGGGGCAGCATAGCACGCGGTTTACGGCGGGTCTAAAGACCCGCCTTCGCTTACCAGGGGGGCAGCGTCATGAAGAGGAACTCCTTCAGATAGGAGTCCTGTGCAGCGCGCAATTCGGCTCCGCTCCCCTCGAAGTAGATGCGCCCCTCGTGAAGCACCATGAAGCGGGCATGCTCGGCTTCGGTTTCGCGGATCTGCACGTGCCCGTTCGAGTTGGTCGCCTCATGCATGGCGATGTAGTACGCGTCGCGGATCTGGTGCGTCACCATGATCGACGTGACGTGCTCCAGGTCCCTCAGCTTCACAATCTCATCGTCCACGCTCGACGCGATGATGGGGTCGAGGCCTGTCGTCGGATCGTCGAACAGGAGAAGGCTGGGCTTGGTCGCCATGGCACGAGCGATCGCGACGCGGCGTCGCTGTCCGCCCGACAGCTCCGACGGCATGCGATGGCCGTACTCACCCAACCCGACGAAACCGAGAACTTCGGTGACGCGGCCGTTCACCTGTTCGAGTGGCAAGTCGCCCTCTTCGTACAGGCGGTAGCCGACGTTCTCGGCGACGGTCAGCGAATCGAACAGCGCAATCTCCTGGAACGACATACCAATGTCGGTGCGCAGCCGCAGCAGGTCTCGCTCGGGCATGGAATCGATCCGCTGTCCGTTGACGACAATCGTGCCCGAGTCGGGCCGGAACAATCCGAGAATGAGCTTGAGGACGATCGACTTCCCGGCACCGCTCGCGCCGAGCAGGATCGCCATGCTCGCTTTGGGCACGCTGAAGCTGATGTCCCTGAGGACGACGTGATCGTCGAAGGCGAACGACACTTTGTCGAACACAACGGCCAGCGACTCGTGACTGTTGGTGAGCATCAGGTCCCGTACTAGTCTATTCGCGCTTACCGTTCAGGCCTGACGATGACGGCGGCGAGCGCGTACGGACGTCGCGCGGGATCGAGTCGAGCGGCAAGTCGTCGAATGACGTCGGCCCACTCTCTGTCGTCGATGTCGACCGCCACGCGTCGTGCGCGCAGCGGCCGTCGCCGGAAGACAGCAGCCCAGTCCGGGCGATCGCGGCCCGAGTGATCGCGAGCGAGCACATCGAACCCCGGGCCGTCTTTGTAGATCGCCACGAGACCGAGCCCGCGGTCGCCGCCGATCTCAATCTCGATCCGGACGGCACGCCCCATCTGGCTGTCTTCGATGTGGGCAAAAACCCCCTCGACGAGCGGATGTCCGGAGGCGAAGAAGTCGATCGCCTCGTCTTCCACCGCTTCTGCGCGATCGAACGATCCGATGTAGCTGGAGCCGCCGGGCACGCCCGCAAGACTGTCGACGAGCGATTCGCTCCCGAGTTCGATCGCGAACGTTCGACGGCCGCGCGTGTGCTCGACGTGAAACCCCAGGCGGGCGCAGACGGTGGCGATCACGTGCTCGGTGAGCGCGTCGAGATCGGCGGGGATGCGTGCCAGTAGTTCCGCGCCCATCTCGGAGCGATAGGGTTCGCGATGAAGCTGCTGATACGCCGCTTCCCGAATGCGCGTGCGCGCCGCGCGGGCGTCGGCGATCAGCGTCTCGAGTCGCGCGCCGGTGAGCGCGGCGGCCGGGTCGAGAGCGATCTCCTCCAGTGTGCGCTCGACGTGCGCCAGTTGCGGCTCGAGTCCGGCCGATGGTTCGATGAAGACGTCGAGCGCCTCGAGCAGCCGGACGACGTCGGCACCGATCCCGTCCGCTGGCCGGAAGTAGACGATCTCAACCGGTAGCCGTCGTCCGATTCGATCGAGGCGGCCGATGCGCTGCTCGACGGTGGCTGGCTTCCATGGAAGGTCGAAGAGCACGAGCCGACGGCAGAACTCGAAGTTGCGGCCTTCACCGCCAGCCTCAGTCGACACGAGGACGCTCGGTCCATCGGGATTTCGAAACAGGGCGACCTCTGTGTCCCGTCTCGCAGGCGAGAGCTCCTCGTGGAATGCGCCAGTGGCGAGTTGCGCGCGGTGACTGAAGGCCGTGCGCACCATCTCCAGCGTCTCGCGGTGTGCGACGAACACCAGCGTCTTCTCGTTGGCGTCCTTCCAGCGTCGCGCCTGTGTCACCAGCCACGTCAGGCGAGGGTCAGACGCGTTCATCGCGTCCGCCCGTTCGCGAAGTGCGCGTTCCTCCGGCCCGAGCACGGCGCTGAGCGCCGCGCCGGATGCCTGGGCGCGACGGATGCGGTCGATCTTCTTCCGTTGCGCCACCGCATTGTCCGCAGGTGCGCTCCGCAGCAGCGTCTCGACTTCGCGCCGAAGTGTCCACCCGGGACCGTTCTCGATCGAGATCGGAATCCCCACTCGCGGAGGCAGGCCGCCGATATCGGAACGCCGTGTCGAGCTCGTGCACGGGGGCAATGGTGTCCCGGACGTGAGCCGCGACTCGAAGCTCATGTCATCCGGGAATTCTTGCGGGCGCAGCAACTGCAGCAGCCGGAAAAACCCGTGCGCATCGTCTTCGAGCGGCGTCGCGCTGAGGAGCAGCAGGTGGCGGCCGAGCGCCGCGATGGGTGCGACGGCTCGCCACGCCGGTTCGCCGGGGTGACCGGGCGGCCGTCGAAGCCGCTGCGCCTCATCCACCACCAGTAAGTCGATCCCCGCGCTTACCGCCTGCGTCGTGAGCTCAGGGTGCGCGGTGAGCATCTCGAGCGCGACAATCGCGCGGCGGTGCACGTCGAACGGGTTGAAGTCCTTCCCGAAGTCGCGCGCGACGTCGGCGAGTCGTGGAGCGTCGAGCAGCGTGAAGGTCTGGTGATATTTCCGCCACAGCTCGCCCAGCCACTGAACCGTCAGCGCATCCGGTGCGACGACAAGACAGCGTTCGACCTTGCCGGCGTGCACCAGTCGGTTCAGGACCAGCGCGGCTTCGATTGTCTTCCCGAGTCCCACTTCATCGGCGAGCAGCCAGCGCACGGGCTCTCTCGTCGTCGCGCGCTCGGCGACGTAGAGCTGATGAGGAAAGAGCCGGACGCGCCCTCCGAGAAACGAGCCCAGCCCGTCGGCCTCGCGCAACGCGAGGAGATGAAGGGCGTCGAGTCGCGCGAGGAAATCGCTCACCTCGTCGAGGCGTCCGGACGTCAGGCGCTCGACGAGCGAATGCTCGAGATCCGGGTGCGAGCCCGGATCGACGGGAATCAGTGCGTCGGTGTTGGCGGCGAGGCGAAGCGTCGTGCCGGAGCGCGGGAATTCGACGACGAGCGCACGGCCCTCGATGGCCGTGACTCGCCCGATTCCCAGATCCGGGTTGAAACGATGGGTGAGGTGGTCGCCTTTATTCCAGTTCCGCAACCGTTTCCGTTGCCCCTGCGCGTATAACGCTCAGAGGCGGCTCGGCGATCAGGTCGTTATCTGGCGCGGTCGTCACCGTTGACTCGCTCGAACACGCGCTCCGGCGGTGGCAGCCCCTTGGCCTTGGCCTCTTCGGCAGCCTTCTCGTACGCGCGCTCGGCGGTCAGCGCGTTCCGCATCGCGTTGTTGCCTTCGTGGCAGCCGTATTCGTAGATCTGATATCCCGGCTGGCTCGTGATCGTCATCCGGAATGTCCACGGCTTCGTGAAGGTCGCGGGATCGTCGACATGAACTTCGTAATCGATCATCTCTGGATCGATGCGGGTGAAGCGCTCGACCATCCGCAGCTTCTCGCTGTGCTGCGTCCCACCGACCGCGGTCCGGTCCGTGAAGTTCTGCGATTCGATGACGAGCGTGTCGCCTTCGTAGTGACCGCGTGCGTCACCCATCCAGAGATGGATGTCCTTGCTGATGGGTGCCCGGCCATCGAGCGGAATCACGCGCGTGTCGTGCACCATCTCGTAGCTGATCACAACCGAGTCAGGCGTCTGGATGATGCGGGCGCCATTGCCATATACGGCGGGCATGAAGGATCCGATCGCGCCGCGGGTAATGCATCGATCGTAGAGTCCGAAATCCTGGACCTTCTCCCACGGTCCGGTACCGAACGAGCCCTGCGCGCGAGGGCGCTTCTGCGCCTCCGCGGTCAGAGCGGGCACGCGACCGTCGGGAGGCTCGATCACCATCGAGGTGTAACTGAAGTCGCGGCTGCCTTCCTCGTTGCGGAACGTGCCGGTCCTCGCATTGTCGACGTCGCGCGCGTTGCCGCGCTGTTTGGCGCGCTGTGCGAACTGCTCATCGGTGAGGTAGACACTCGTGCCGTACTGCTGCTGGCGCGACATCGGAATACCGCGCATGTCGTCGGTCGTCCAGATCCCTTCGAGGTCCGGTTGACCCCACGCGTTACGCGGCGCCTTCCAGTGAGGGTTGGTCCGCTTGGCGGCTGACGCGTCTGCCGATCCTTTTGCCTGGGCTGCGACCGGTGACGTGGAAAAAAGGGTGCAGGCCGCGAACAGGGCGACCGCCGCGAGAAATTGCCGAATCATTCAGTCCTCCGCGAGGAGGAGGTTATCACGAGCACTCCGTTGCCTGGCCCGGCTTCGGCCGGTAAATGACTGCGAGGCTCCCAACCGTAAGACTACAAAACCGCCCCGGCTGGAGGCTTCCATGCGATTCAGGACTTCTCTCGTTGTCGCCCTGTGCCTGTCGGCCGGCTTCGTGTCGGCTGCCGCAGCCCAGCAGCCCGCGACCCGCGCGATCGTGAACGTCACCGGTCAGCTCTATCGCGCTCAGAACAACAACCACTACACCGTGTTCCTGGTGACGCCGGAAGGCATCATCATGAGCGACCCGATCAATCGGGACTTCTCGCGCTGGCTGAAAGCCGAGTTCGCGTCACGCTTCAAGGTGCCGGTCCGTTACGTGCTCTACACGCACCGCGATTGGGATCACGCCTCCGGCGGTGTCGTGTTTGCCGATACGGCGGAGTTTGTCGGCCATCGCAACATGCTGACGGCGCTTGCGCCGCCGGCTGGTAATCCGCCGCTCGCGCCCGATACCGTGAAGATGGACGCGAACCGCAATGGGCTGGTTGAGCGCACGGAAGCCACCGGCGCGATTGCCGAGCGTTTCGATCTCTTCGACTACAACCGCGATAGCGTCGTCAGTGGTGCCGAGATCGCGCGCGGCTCGATCAGCGATGTCTATCCACCGACGACGACCTACGTCGACCGGCACACCGTGACGTTGGGCGGGAAACGCGTGACGATGACCTATCTCGGTATCGCTCATGCCGACGACAGCTCCGTGCTGCACTTTCCAGACGAGCGCGCCGTGTTCAGCGCAGACATCATGCAGGTCAAGCGCCTGCCTGGTGGACTGGCGCCGCACGTGGGCGCCTGGATCGACGCGCTGACCATCGTCAACGCGCTCGATTTCGAGCATGCCCTGACTGGCCATGCGCTCGCCGGCACCAGGAAGGACGCTGCTGACTCACTACGGTATCTGGAAGACATCGCGAAGGGTGTTGCTGCGGGCGTCGGCGCAGGGCGCGGTCTCGCGGAGATTCAGAAGACGTTGACGCTCGATGCGTACAAGGGATTTGAACGGTGGGACACGATACGCGAGGCGCACATCGAGGCCGTGTACGCCACGATGCGTGGAATACCCTCGGCGCCGGGGACGCGTTAGACGAGGAACGCGTCAGCGTCCCTCCGGGCGAGTGGCGGTTGGATCGACGCCTGCCGGCGAGGCGTTCGGGCCGTGCACGGTCCGATGCGAGAGAAACTGCCACCCACCGTTCCGCCTGGCATAGACGCGCTCGAACCAGATCGAGTTGAGCCGCGCAGGATTCGCCGGGTTGCGGTTCGCAGGCACGAAGAGGCTGACGTAGCGCCCAGACGTGATCGCCACGTCTCCGTGCAGTTCCACTTTCACCTGATCGAGATCGTGGACCAGGTATTCTTTGTCGGCGACGCGTTTCAGAAACGCGGCCTTGTCGTCCGACATCAACGGCCGTCCTCCATGCGTCCACCCGTCTCCATGCACGAAGCTGAAGTCAGCTGGTGTGACGCGGTCGACGAATGCCACGTCGCCGCGGACGATCGCATCCTCGATCTTCTGCTCGAGTGCGAGCACGTCGGCCGCTGGATCAGATGCGCTCCGCTGAGCGGCGAGGACCGAGGCCCACCCAACGGCCAGCGCAGCCATCACGAGCCACCGACGCGAGTCGAGTGAAAGACATCGCATAAGCCGACCTTCGATCGCTAGGGGACGACGGCGATGGCGGTGTACGAACCGCTCGGCGTCATGTCGATGTTGTGGGCTTTGACGATCAGTCTCGCGCTCTGATCGCGCTCCTGCGCAATCACAACTTCACGAAATTCCGGGTCGCTCTGCGCAGCCTTGAGTCGCTTGTCCCGTTCGTCCTTCGACGGGTACGCGCGGATGTAGATGAACGTGTCGGACGCGTCGATCCCGAGCTCGGGATCGCTCTGTTGCGGGATGAAGTAGCCGACGTTGGTGATCCCGTGCCGGGCGTAGATGGCAGCCGTCCGGCTGGCGAAGCGCGCCGCAAGGGCATCCCGCTTGCCCGGTTGCGCCTTGTAGATGCGCAGCTCGTAGAAACCTGGGAACGTCTGCTGCTGGGCGTAGCCCCAGCCGAGACCAGCCAGTCCGAATGCCATGCCTGCAATGGCCAGAGCCTTCCACTTGAGCATGTTCGCTCCCTCCCGGATGCCTTCTGGACGGGCATTCTACGCCCGATGCCCGTGCACGGACCGAGGTGGACGCGGACGCGGCAACGTGGTGAAATTCGTGCGTTCGCGCACCGATGAGGGCCAGCTTATGCGCCTCCTGAATCCTGTCATTGTCATCCTCGGCGTACTCCTTGTTGTCGCCACAGTGCGCGCGCAATCGCCCGAGGCGCCCGGTTCATCGGCGCGCCAGCTACCGGCGCCTGTCATCTCACCGTCGGATCAGTCCGCCGCAGGTCACGACGTGCTGACGCTCGAGCGGGACATCGCGGCCGCGATCATCCGCGGCGATGCGGCCTACTTCGATCGGGTGACGGCGGCCGACTTCGTGATGATTCACGGCGACGGCTGGACGAGCGGAGGGCGGCCGGCGCTCGTCGACGACAAGGCGAGCTTCATGCGCCGGATCGCAGGCAAGTCCTACGCGGCTCACGACTACGACGTCCAGTCAGTCGAGATGCACGGCGATGTCGCAATCACGTACGGCCGTTATGTTGGAAACATCCCGAGTTCACCGGCGGGTCGGCGGTGGTTCTCGGTCTGGTATCAGAAGGTCTACGCGAAGCGCGAGGGGCGCTGGCTGTATCTCTCACATCGAACGGTTGACGGCGCGCATTATGGCGACGATCGTCGAGCGGTCAGCGCGGATTAGCGGTCCATTGGAGGTTGCATCGTGAGACGAGTGATAGTCAGTGCTGCGTTGATGGTCGTTCTCCTCGCCAGTGGCATGTTTGCGCAGGGAACACCGCAGGCGCGCCCGCCGCTCTTTCTGAGCGAGTCATGGAAGACGCTGTCCACGCCTCCAGACGATCATGGCGCGTGGCCGGCATCGCAGCAGGGTGTCGCGAGCCCGAACCTGCAACTGACCTTGCACGGGACGTCCGGCAAGGAGATTCAGCTGGTGGCCGTCCGTGGTAGCGCGGACTTGTATCCGCTCAACCTGTGGACCGGCACAACGACATCACCCAGCGCGGCGACGCTTCGCGATCGCAGCAACTTCGTTGACCTCACGAACCCGCTTGCGAAGATTCGCTGGGTTGTGCGCACGTCCGGGTTCCACCAGGTCCGGCCCGTCGTCAAGCTCGCCGACGGGACGTGGCTGGTTGGCGATCGGCCCACCGGGCCGTCTACCGACTTCAACGAGACTGATATTTCAATCGCCGATCTGCGCTGGCTGAAGCTCGACATTGGACGCGTCGTCGCCGTCGGAAACTGGATCGATCAGGTTGACCTCAGCAAGGTCGATGAGGTTGGCTTCGCCGACTTGATGCCCGGGAGTGGCCATGGCCCGGGTGGCTACGTGAACGTGGGACGGATCGAGGTGTACGGAAGGCCAGTGAAGCGGTAACGCCACCGTTCTCCCCTTCGTCACGCGGCCGGGACTGTACCGTTTCGGCCGCGGCGGCGTTCTGGGTCTGAACCGGCGTATCGGTGTGCCGATACCCGGGAAGGAGCTCCCAAGGACCGCAGGGGATGATCAATCCAACGGACCCATCAGGCACTCCTCTCCACATTTCGGTCGACAACTTACTCGAAGGCGTCCAGATCATCGATCGCAGCTGGCGCTATACGTACGTCAATCCGGCGGCCGCGAGGCACGGCCAGCGTACCGCAGACGAGCTCGTCGGCCGGACGATGATGGAGTGCTACCCCGGTATCGAGCGCACCGACTTGTTCCACGTGCTCGAGCGGGTCATGTCAAATGGGCAGCGTGAGACTCTTGCCAACGAATTCACCTTCCCTTCCGGTGACAAGCGATGGTTTGACCTCGCCATCAGTACAATTCCCGGTGGCATCTGCATCCTCTCCCTCGACGTCACGGACTTGCGCCGAACAGAGCTGGAGCTGCACCACGCGCAACGTCTGGATGCGATAGGCCAGTTGGCCGGTGGCGTCGCTCACGACTTCAACAATCAGCTCACGCTCATCCAGGGCGTGGCGCAGTTGCTGCTCGAGGGGGAGGAGAACGAAAGCATTCGGACCGACCTGGAGGCGATCTGCTCCGCGGTCGAACGATCCGCGGCCCTGACCCTGAGGCTCGTCGCGTTCAGCCGCCGCCAGGTGCTTCGCGTCGAGCCGATCGATCTCAATCAGGTCGTCAGGAATCTCGGGACGCTGTTCCGTCGGGTTCTGCGCGCGGACATCGCCATCGACCTCCAGTTCCACGGCGAACCGGCGGTCATCACCGGCGACGCGCAGAAGCTCGAGAACGCCCTCACGAATCTCGCCGTGAACGCGAGCGACGCCATGCCGAACGGCGGCCGCCTGACGATCGGCACATCGATCGTGGAGCTGACCGACGAGGACGCGCAGCAGCATCCGACGATGTCAAAGGGACGTTATGCGGTGCTCATCGTGAGTGATACGGGCCAGGGCATGGACGCGGCAACGAGGTCGCAGATCTTCCAGCCGTTCTTCACGACAAAGCCGCCGGGCAAAGGCACGGGACTCGGTCTCCCGATGGTTTACGGCACCGTGAAGCAGATGGGCGGCTTCATCTGGGTCTACAGCGAGATCGGATCGGGGACGACCTTCCGTCTCTATTTCCCCACGACAAGCGAACCGCCACGCGATCGTCCGCGCGAAGCGCCGCAGGCGAGGCCGCGTCCTGGTGCGACGGTTCTTGTCGTCGACGACAACGATGGCATCCGCGAGCTCGTGGTGCGCGCGCTCTCGAGGCACGGCTATCAGGTCGACGCGGCAGCCGACGTCGGCGAGGCCCATGATCGCATCCGTGCGATGGGTGCGCTCCCGGACCTCCTGCTCGCCGACGTCGTCATGCCCGGTGCAAGCGGCGTGGATCTCGCTCGAGAGATCGGCCAGGGACGGACACGGGTGTTGTTCATGTCCGGGTACTCGCAGAGCGCGATCCCGGATGTGGTCGCTGTCGGTGGATTGCTCGAGAAGCCGTTTACCGTCGACGAGCTCCTGCGCGCAGTCGAGCGGGCGCTGGCGTAAGCCTTTCGGCTTCGCCCCTGTGCGCCGCGCGATCACCGCGATACTAGAGGCATGGCGTTCTCGCTCTCCTCTCGCGGACGACTGACCGATTACGATCTCGGTCGTTTCCCAGACGACACGCTCTTTCATCGGCTGGCCCGTGCCGTGTGTCACGCGGGGTGCCTGCCTCGCAAGGAGCTCTTCGAGACATGGGAAACCGCGCGCCGAGTCCGGCGTCTCTTTCGTGGAGGCCGCATCGTGGATGTCGCCGGCGGTCATGGGCTGCTGGCTCATGCGATGCTTCTGCTGGACGACTCTTCAGCCGACGCGATCGTCGTCGACACCTCACTGCCCCCGTCGAGTGGGCGGCTTCAGGCGAGCCTGACGGAGACGTGGCCTCGGCTGGCCGGTCGCGTGGCGTTCCTGACCGCGCGAATGGAGGACCTGGACCTGCGTCCGAGCGACATCGTCGTCTCTGTGCATGCGTGTGGAGGCCTCAGCGACGTCGTCCTCGATCGCGCGGCGTCCGCGCGCGCACGTGTCGCCGTCTTACCGTGCTGCCACGATCTGGACGTGAACGATGACGGCGGATTAGCAGGGTGGATCGACCGGCCGCTGGCGGTCGACGTCGTACGGGTGTTGCGCTTGAAGCAGCAGGGATACCGGACCTGGACTCAGTCGATTTCCAGCGACATTACGCCGAAAAACCGACTGTTGATTGGCGCGCCGCACGACCTGCAGGGCTGATTCGCAGATGCCGATGTACACTTAGAGGGACGATCGTTCCCACGGTGAGTCTGTACTCGCCGCTGCACGTCTCATCAACCTCACACAATCGGAAAGGTACATGGACTCAGATTTCGGACTGCTGTGGATTCCTGTCGGTTTCGCGTTGATCTTCCTCTCGGTCGCCGTTCTCTTCCTGACCGTTTCTGCATAACCACCGAAGATGCGCCGACACCAGCACGACGCTGGTGACCGGCGATCGTCGTGTCCGTTCAGAGCAACGCCTGCGTGAGGTGTTGCTACTGAACGCTGTTCAGAGTGATGTCGAACACCAGGGTGGCGTTCGCTGGAATTGGATTGCCCGGGCTTCTGTCGCCGTAGGCGAGTTCCGGTGGAATGACGAGGCGGCGCTGCCCGCCAACGCGCATGCCGACCACACCCTGATCCCAACCTCGAATCACTGCGCCGGCTCCGAGTCGGAAAGAGAAGTTGGTATTCGAGTCGAACTGCGTGCCCTTGGCCTCGGGCCTGCTCGAGTCGTGAAGCCATCCCGTGTACGCGACAGTCACCTGATTGCCTGACTGGGCGATGGTTCCGGTCCCGACGACAAGGTCGATTTGTGAGTACGGTGCGCTGGTTGTTGGTGCGAGTGTGGGTGCGTTGTCACCCCCGCAGGCCGTGACGAAGAGCAAAGCGACGAGTGGAATCAGACGTTTCATTGTTCCCAGTTTAGACGACGAACCTCGTCCGTGGGTCTGCGGCCATCTCTGCACGGTCTTACCGCTTCTGTCCGTGTGGAAGATGAAGCGACATCAGCACCACGGTACCGTCGATGGCACTGAACCAATGGGGGGTGCCCTCGGGCACCATGATGAAGTCCCCTTTGGCCACACGACGAGATGTCCCGCCGTCGATGCCTGCGCCCGTCAGGTTTTCGGCGTTGGTCCGGGTCTCCTTGGTCAGCTTGCCACCAGTCACGAGTGTGGCCGAGCCGTCGACCACGTAGAACAACTCGGCTTCGGTCTCGTGCACGGCGGCGTTCCCGACGGCTGCACGATATTCGAGGCTGACGTTGTACGGCGCCAGCTGGATCAGCGATTGTGCGAGCAGCGGCTGGTCTTTGCGATCGGCTTTCGCCTTGGCGATGAGCGCCGTCACGTCAGCGGCAGAGACGTACGTCCGGGCATTCGCCCCCGGGGCCGCCGGCTGCTGTGCAAACGTCAACGAGGATGAAAGAACCACGACGAGACCGGCAAGCCATGAACGCATACGACCCTCCACGAGCGCCATTGTAGTCGCTCGCGGAGGGTCAGGAACCTGGGTCCGTTCCTAGAACTCGACGTGCGTCTGGGCGAGCAGCCTGCGATCCAGGAGCTGCGAGTTGGACCTCTGATGGACCTGCTCGAGCGAGATGACGACACCCAACCGCGCGCGTGAGATCTGGCTCCAGTGCGCACCGCCAACGATCAGGCGTCGCTGCGAGTCGCTGTCGTTCGAGCCGTCCGGATCGTAGAGATCGAGCCCGCCGATGACAGACCAGCCCGTCGGACCCTGCCGTCCCTCACCGAAGAACGAGAAGCCACGACGCTCGATATCCACGGCAACAAACGGATTGTCCGTTGCAGACAGATACTGCGCCGTGAGCACGAGGTTGTCATTTTCGTAGCTGCCCATCGCGATGGCGACGTTGCGCGGTCGATCGCGCGCGTACCAGCCGAACTGATAGAAGCCCGAGATCGTCACGTTGGCGAGCTCGCCGTCCTCTGAGAAGGGACGAAACGTCGCCCGACCGTCGATGCTCTTGTAACTATCGATCTCGGCGCGTCCCTGACCCTCGCCGTTGTAAATGCCGACGTGGAACTCCGTGCGCTCGGCGCTGTACCTGGCGCTGACGCCGAGGTCCGTGGTCCCGGGAATCAATCCGAGCCGTTCCGAGAAGAACGGACCGATCACGCGATAGCGATTGACTGTTTCCTCGAACGCGAGCCAGGGCATTTCGTGCAAGCCGAACATGATCGCGATGCTGTCAGTGGCCTGCACATCGAGCGATGCGTACTCGAGTCGCAGTGCGAGGTTTTGATTGAGGCTCGCGTCGGTCGTCGGCCGCACGTCTGGAGTGAAGCGCACGCGGATGCGATCGGAGAGCCTGGCCTGAATGTTGAGGTAGCCGCGCGTGACGTCGAACGCGTTGTATCCGTTCGATTCGTGCAACTGGGCCTGATACTGCAGGAACGTCAGGATGCCAAACGTCACTGACGGGAAGCTGCTGCTCACAGGTGTCGCGCCCGGGCGCTCGGGCGCCTGTGCCGCCGCGGCCGCTGCCGCCGCTGCGCTCACCGGTGCAGACTCTGGAACTGGCGTCGCGCCGCTCGGCGGAAGAAGTGTCTCTTCCGACGTGAGCGTGGGAGCGGGTGCCGGCGCTGACGTGGCCGCCGTTCTCACGGGTGCCGGCGCAGGAGCGGCTGCCGCTGCTTTCGCGGTCACGGGTGCGGGCGTGGAAGCGGCCATCTTCGCAGGGGTCTGTGCGGATGCGGCCGTCGCCGGTGTCTTCGCAGTGGTCTGCGCCAACGCCGCACCAGGCAGTGTCAACCAGACGATGGCCGTCAGGGCAAATCGTTTCATGCTGTTCACCTAGAAGATGGCCGGTGCACCGGCACGGAAATCACCGCCGAGAATCGGCACCGAGCTCACACCCAGCCACTGATCGAGCAAACTCGCGTACACGGATCGGAAGTCGGTCTCGTAGCGGACGTCGCCGGAGTTGTTCTCGAGCGTGGGATGACCAGGCGCGAGCGAGGCCGCTGTGCCGTGAAGCCCGCCACGGACGGACCCGCCGAGCACCATCATCACGCCGGCGGCACCGTGATCAGTGCCCGCGCTGCCGTTCTCCGAGATGCGCCGTCCGAACTCCGAGAACACGATCACTGTCGTGTCGCCCGCGAGTCCCTGATTGCGCACGTCGCTGTAGAACGCCCACAGTCCGTCGCCAAGCGTGCCCATCAGGTTCGCGTAGTCGCCACCACCACCGCCGCCCTGGCCGGCGTGCGTGTCGTAGCCGCCGGTCTGCAGCCAGAACACACGCGAGCCGATGCCGCGCACCATAGCGCCCGCCACGGTCTGCAGGGCGTCTGCGAAGCCGCCGTTCGGGTACGCGACGGTCGGCGTGTAAGACGTCGCAAGCGCCACGCGATCGAGCGTGGCGATGGCTCCGAGCGCCGTGCTGTTGACGAACGCCAGATGCGGGCGTCCGCTCGCGGGATTGCTCGCCATCGTCTGGGCGGCCGTGCGCTCCTGCGTAGCCGCGGCACCGCGATTCGGGCTCGCATACGTGTACGTGCTCGCGTTTGGAATCGCAGGCACACCGCTCGTGCCGGAGATCAGCGCCCGCGGTGTTTCCGCTGTCGTGTTCCACGCGGCGAGCGCGTCAAGCGGACGAGGGAGGACATCGAGGTATCGCCCGAGCCATCCCGAACCGGTTGACTGCTGCGGATTGGCGGTGCCCCAGATGTCGCCGGCCTCGAAATGCGATCGACTCGAGTTGGCATATCCCGCGCGCTGCACGAGCGCGAGTCGCCCTTCGTTGAAGATGTTCAGGAGGCCGCCGAGTCGCGGGTGCAGCCCCATCGCCTGACCGGCCGCATCGCTGCCGACCTGCAGCACCTGGCCAGCAGGCACGGCAATCGACGGCCGGCGGCTGTAGTACGCCGCGTCGCGATAGGAGATGAGCGTGTTGAGCGCGTCGTTGCCGCCGCCAAGGTAGACGACGACGAGGTTCCGCGTGCGGATGCCTTGTGCTTCCGCGATCGCGGTGAGGAACGAGGGCGCGGCAATGCCGAACGTGACGGTCGCGACGCCGTTGCGGATGAAGAGTCGTCGAGAAAGATCCATGATGCCTTCTAAACGAGCTGATACTCGGCAGAGCCGATCAGGAGACGGGCGAGACCTGCGGCGCGGGTGTTGAGTTGTTCACCGTCGCCTGTCCACGATCCCGCGGCGGCCAGGTACGACATGAGCGCCTGCCGCGGAAGCAAGTCGAGCGGCGCAGGCGTGACGCGCACGAGCATGGCGTCGAGCAGCTCTTGCGGCGATCCCGCCAGTGGAGTCACCGTGGCGGCGAGGAACGGCTTCTGGCTGGCGGCGAGCGTCGCGGCAAAATTGGTCCGGGCGAGCATCGTTCCCGTCGAGAACCACGCGGCGCCGGGCGGCCAGCCACCGACGTTCGGCGGCTCGTAGAGTTGCTGTCCCATCGCCGCCATCGGCGATCGCACCTTGTCCACGGAGAAGTTCTGCCATCCGACTTCTCTGATCGATCGAATGACGTATTCGGCCGGCCATGAGTAGCGCGCGAACTGCACCTCCGGGTTGGTAAACCACGGCGAATTGAGGATGTGGCGAATGACGGGCCGGATCTCGGTCCTGCCCTGCAGGTAGACCGTCGCCACGCTCTCAACGAACGCGGGATCGGGCGCGTGGACGTCGCTGATGAAGAAGCTCCAGAACTTGCGCGCCAGCCGGCGGCCCGTCTCCGGGTGAGTCGCGAGCGCTGTGATCAGCTCGATGCCGTCCTGCATGCCCGCTGATTCGCTACGTGATGCAATCGTCCGGCTGCCGTTGCTGTAGACCGGGAACGAGAACGTCTTGTCGCCGGTATCGTGCTGGTCGGCGTTGTAGACGAACTCCTGATAGGCGTTGAGGTCGCCGTATTCGTCTTTGCGGTAGTCATCGGACCCGCGCAGGTTCCACCCGGTGAACACACGCGCGGCGGCGTAGACGTCCGACTCGACGTAGTTGTCCACCCCGATCGTGAACAACTCGATGATCTCGCGGCCGAAATTCTCCTGCGGCTTGGCTTTCGTGTTGCTCTTGCCGTCGAGCCAGATCACCATCGCCGGATCCTGCGCGACCTGAATCAGCAGATCGCGGAAGTTGCCGAGCGCGTACTGGCGGAAGAGCTCGATTTGTCCCTGCGGACCGCGCAATGTGCCCGGCTTGTGCGCGAGCATCTTCGCCGCCTGCCGTTCACCGGAGTCCACCGCCAGCTTGCTGTAGGCCGTGGCGAAGTGGTTGTGCCAGAACATCGTCATCTTTTCCTGCAGCGGGCGGCGCGAATGGATCATGCGGAAGAGCCACCGCTGGCGCGCATCGTCGATGTCGATGTCTGGTGCGAAGAGATCCTTCGTCGCGATCAGCGCGTGGTCCGGACGTCCCATGCGTTCGTCCACATCGTCGGGCCGGCCCTCGTAGTCCACGAGGTAGTCCACCGCTCGCGTGTGCGACATGTCGCGATAGATGTCCACGTCATTGGCGCTGACGCCGAAGCCTGCGCGTCGCAGGAGGTGGTCGATTTCTGGATTGACTGTGGCCATCGCGCGCTCAGAGGGTGATTGTCAGAACGTCGTTGGCGAAGGAGGTCGAGTACTGACGCAGTGATGCCTTGGCCGGACCGTTGATCACCTGACCGCTGCGGTTGTAGCGAGACCCATGGCACGGACAGACGTAGATCGCACCGTTCACGCCGTTGACCGTGCATCCCTCGTGCGTGCAGGTCGCGTCGATGGCGGTGAACGTGGTGGCGCTGGTCCGTGCAACGAGGAACACACCCGCGATCGACTCGACGAGCGCTGTGCTGTCGACATTGGCGAGCGCCGATGTCGTCGGGACCTGGACGCGCGAGTTGGCGAACTGACCACTGAGGGTGGGGAGAAGCGACGTCCCGCCGCCGCCTCCGCCGCCCGGTGATGTGGGCGATCCATCACCGCTGCAGGCGGACATGAACGTCGCAAGAGTGGCGCAGGACGCCACCTGGCAGGCGTTAGCGCAGAACTCTCGTCGCGAGACGAACTGGCTCTGTTCTGACATCGTGATCCTCGAGGGTGGGTGAGCGCCTCGGGGCAAGGGGCAAGATCGGGGCCACGCCGAAACGGCGCGGTTTTGCCAGCGGCAGCGGGCTGGAGCGTCGTCCGCGATTACAGGTCAGGTAGGTGAATCCGGATTCTGTTAGAACGTCCGGCGCGGGCGCGCCCGGTAGACTCACCGATCACAACAGTCGCCGGTGGTCGACGGCCACCGCATTATCGACAAGAATCAGACGCATGACACAGGCTGCACTGTCGGGCAGAGTGGCGCTCGTGACTGGCGGGGGGCGCGGAATTGGAAAGGCGATCTCGCTGGCACTGGCCGATGCGGGTTGCGATGTGGCGGTGAACTACGTCAGCCGCGAGGCCGACGCCCGGGTGACGTGCGAAGCGGTCCGGGCAAAGGGTCGTCGCGAACTGCCAATCAGGGGTGATGTCTCGAAGAGTGCGGACGTCGCCGCACTCATCTCGGCGGTCGAAGCAGGACTCGGCCCGGTGGACATCCTTGTGAACAATGCCGGCCGTGTCGCGTTCGAGAGCATCGAGCAGATGTCCGAGGCAAGCTGGAACGAGATGATCCAGGTCAATCTCTCGTCCGTGTTCCTGATGACGCAGGCGGCTCTGCCGGGGATGCGTGCACGCAAGTGGGGGCGCATCATCAACCTGACGTCTGTCGCGGCCCAGGCAGGGAGCACAGTGGCCGTGCATTACTCGGCGGCGAAGGCGGGGGTCATCGCCGCGACCAAGAGCTACGCGCGAATGCTGGCGAAGGAGGGCGTGACGGTCAACGCGATCTCTCCGGCGCTCATCGCGACTGAGATGGTGGCATCGAATCCCAATGTGAAGCCGGACATGATTCCGGTCGGCCGCTTCGGCCGGGTGGAGGAGTGCGGCGACGTCGCCGTGTTGCTGGCGGGCAACCCGTACATTACCGGCCAGACGATCGGCGTCAACGGCGGACTGTATCTGGGGTCATGAGAGAAGCGAAGGAGATCAGAATGCGATTGCTGCAGATGGTTCCGGCGTTGTTGATCGTGTTCGGCCCGACAGCTGCGTACGCCCAGCGTGCTGCGACGAACGCCCCGTCCTGCGATCTGCCGCACGCGTCGGGTGTGTCGACGGAACAGCTCATGTCGGGTCAGCGGCAGCGGGCCTACAGGTTATTCGTGCCGCCCGGCTACGACGGCCGCCAGCGGCTGCCGCTCGTGCTCGATCTTCACGGGAGCGGAGGCAACTCCGCCGGTGAGGCGCGTAACAGCGGCCTCGAGACTGTGAGCGCCAGCGAACGATTCATCGTCGCGACGCTCGACGCCGAGAACGCGCGCTGGAATGTGCCCGTGCAGGACAGTCGCCCAGACGACGTCGCGTACGTCAGCGACGTGATCGATCGCGTGTCGAAACAGGTCTGTACGGACGACACGCGTGTGTACGCGACCGGCTTTTCTGGTGGGGCGCGGATGTCGTCGCTGCTCGGGTGCAAACTCGGCTCGCGTCTCGCTGCGATCGCGCCAGTCTCCGGGCTTCGCTTCCCTGGTCCGTGTAACGGCCGTGCCATTCCGGTGCTGACGTTCCACGGACTCGCGGATCCACAGAACACCTACGACGGACATGTGCCTGGACGTGGAGGCGAGTGGGAGGAAAGCGTTCCGGATGCCTTATCGAGCTGGGCGCGTCACAACTCGTGCAAGGGCGACGTCGTCCTCGAGGATCCGCCAGGTCCGCTCTCGACGATGCGCTATGCCGGATGCGCCGATGGCGCCGAGGTACGCATGATTCGCATCGACGGCCTCGGGCACCGGTGGACGAGAGAAGAAGTCGATACCACGGCGGTGATGTGGCAGTTCTTCAAGAGCCATCGCCGCGATCGATGAGGGAGCCGTGCCAGAGCGGCGAGAGTTGCGAAGAATCGAGTCACGGTTTCCTTCTGGTCCCGAACAACCCTCATGATCGATCGCATTCCGCCCGATAGCGATTGACATGCGACGGATCGCAATACGTGCGCTGGTGATTTTGGCTTGTGTCGTTGCGACACATTGCAGCGGTTCGGATCCCGCGAGTCCGACACCCCCGCCGTCAGGTGGCAGCGGTGGTGGCGGAGGCGGTGCCGGTGGCGGTGGCGGCGCGACCAGAACCTCGGTCACCGAGGACACCGAGTTCGACGAGGGCCAATGGGAAGACGTAGTTCAGGCCTTCGGTGCGGGTGGTGATGGTGGCGGAGGTCGCCTGAGTTACCTGGGTCAGCAAGGCGCTTACTACCGTCAGGTCACCATCAACGTGAGCAGCGCAGGGAGCGGCTCCGCGGCCCAGGTGGCAGTGTTCTCCTTCAAGAAGGGAGCGGTGTACTTCCCGTCGACTGACGGAGAGATCCTCTCGATCGACTACTCAGAATCGTCGATCAATCAATCCGGTGGTAACGGCCAGTACAGTGCGCCCGCCGTCCGACAGAACGGCAAGCTCTATACACTCGTTCCGGGTGGCAAAGCCTTCACGACACCCGAAACGTCGTGGACGAATCACTCGCTGACCGGGCTCACGCAGAGCGATTTCAGGACGAT
Source organism: uncultured Acidobacteriota bacterium (assembly GCA_963772955.1). Lineage (GTDB taxonomy): Bacteria > Acidobacteriota > Vicinamibacteria > Vicinamibacterales > UBA2999 > Gp6-AA40. The sequence continues at coordinate 195,051 of CAVYZF010000009.1, forward strand.
CGCGTCTGCTGCGGACCACCCGGACTTCTCGACCAGTGGTGGTCGCATGGAGGTTGGCTTTATGCGCTTGCAGGCCGTCCAGTCAGGCGCCAGCGGAAGTACGACGAAAGTCGGGATCGACAACTACCGGCTCATGATGTACAGGCGGTAGCGAACAGCCCGCGCTGGCTTCAGCGCGGGCTGCTCATCGCGTTACTTGAATCCGCCAATACCATCAGCGTCCGCGGGACGCTTCATGCCCTTCTCGAAGTACTCCTCCCAGATCCGCGCCCACGGGCGATCGTAGAGATCGCGCACTTTGTATTTGATCTCAGTTCCCGGTGGCACCTGTGTGCCTCTTCCGTCGTCGCCGACGAAGATGGTCTGGTTGCAGTGATCGAGATGGAACGGCGGAGCGTCGCTGAGGTCGCCGCGGCGCGAGAAGAAGCGGATGTCGCGCACAGGTTGTACGAACGCTTCAGGGTCGTAGAAGATCGTCTCGTGTTCGAGGCCGGCGAACTTGCCGTCGGCGAATTTCCGCGGCGTCCAGATCTCGATCAGTTGCATCTGGTTGCTGTACTCCCAGCTGCTGTGCGTGAACCAGGCCTGGACGTTCGAGGTCCACGTGATCAGCGTGTCGCCATCCCAGAAGCCGACCGTCTCGCCCAGCCAGCTCGGAACCTCCGCACCCAGATGCGGAACCTTGCCTTTGAGATCGAACGAGCGGCCGATTTGCACGTGACGCAGCGCGTTGTCCGTGCCGCCAAGGAACTGCACGCGTCCCGGGACGACCATGACATCGAGCTGACTCGGGCCGCCCGGCCCTGACCACCATCGCAGCAGTCCTTCGGGTCGGCAATACATCAACGAAAACTGCGCCGCGTTGCTGTTGACCTTGTGATACATCTGCTGCACGTAGCGCTGCTGATACTCCGGTGTGAGCAGCGACAGGATCGTGGGCATCTGGTTGGCCCACCCCATCACCCACTGCGGCGGCTCGGCGAATTCGGCCGGGGCTGGGTTGCCTGCACCCCCGCGCCTGCCGCGCCCGAACGCGAGGTTCAGGTTGCGGGTATACCGACCGTTCCAGTCCGGTGCCGTCGCCCTCGTGTACTCGGTTGGACCGCCGTGCGCCTTCGTTTCGGCCAGCAGTGCTTCGTACTGTTCGCGCGCGGTCTTGAACGGGTATGGGCTGATGATGGCTTCGCGCGGGTAGTCGCGCTCGCAGTGTCCCCAGGCCGCCGTGTTCGGATCGCCGTTGTCGAGCGCCTTGGGACCGCTCGAGTAGTCACCCCAGATGGAGTCGAGTGCGATCGGGCTGTTGCAGCGGTAGTAGCGCTTGTCCATCCAGAGATCGCGATCGACGTAGAAGTCTTTCGACGTGAAGATGTCGCGCGGCAGCGGCTGCACGCCCGCGGGTGCCTTGCCGCCTGTGGCCGTCGTATTCGTCGTGTAGTACCACGGCGTGACGGCGCCGACGAAGTCGTTCTCGGGGTAGACGTTGTACGGCTTGAGCGGCACCGGGACCGGCCAACCACGTCCCACACTTTTCTGGGTTGTCGCCTGCGCGGGCGCCTGCGCCTTCGCGCGTAGCGACGCCAGGACGCAGATGGCAACGACGAGAACGGCGACTGTGGCGCTGGTCCTGCGGACAAACGTCGAGGTCATCTTCATGTGCATTCCTATTCAGGCTTCCAGGCTGCCGTTGGCTTCACGAGTGCGCCGTTGCCGTGCGAGGTTGCGCCCTCGACGGAGTCGCAGTGCATACCCGGTGCGGGTGTCTTGCCCGTGGGGCACTTGAAGAGTCCTTCGACTCGCGCCCCGGCGCGCTGCCCGCTGCGCAGTGGCACGAGGCCGACGCTGAAGACCGTCCCGCGTGGAAAGTCGTTGATCGAGACGCCTTCGCGCGCCATTGCTGCGGCACCGCCCATCTCGACGAGCCAGGTTGCCGGTTTGCCACTGGAATCGCGCACCAGCGCGTCTCGCTTCTCGTTGAGCGGCACGAAGGCGATCTGAAGGTGAGCGGCGTCGGGGTTGATGCGCTCGACGACCCCTGTGAAGACGTACTTGATCGACTGGTCGTACATCGCGAAGGAATGGTGCGCCGATGGCGTAGCCGCGGTGAGTGCAGCGATGGCGGCTAACGTAAGCCCCGTGACCAGTCCCCGTGTCAATCCGTTCATGAATGCGTGATCCCCTCTGGGCACCCTGAGTGTTCCTGACCCTGACACCAATCTTAGGCCGCCGGCTCGTCTGATCGCAGTTACCCGTTTATGGGGGAGAATGCGTCCTCGAGCGACAAGCGAGGCAGGAATGGACGAAATCACGCGCAGACGTTTCATCGAGACCGCCAGTCTGGCCGCGGTGGTCCCTCCGCTCGCGGCGGCCGCGCAGACAGCAAGTCAGGCGCCGGGGCAAACCCGTGCCGCCGCCCCGCGCGCCACGTCCCGGGCACGCGACCTGACGGATGGCGAGCTCGAGGCGATGTTTCGCCGGTGCTCCAACACCGGCAAGTGGGGACCGAATGACGAACTGGGGACGCTGAATTACATCACGCCCGCGAAGCGCATCGCCGCCGCACAACTGGTGAAGACTGGCGAAGTGGTTTCCGTCGGCCGGGATTTGACGACGCGACAGTCCAAGACGAATGGGCAACCGGTCGTGCACGTGATGACGTTCACCGCCGACAGTCCGAGCAGTGGCGACTCCTTCACGATCGCCCCGCACGGGATGGTCGTCACGCACATGGACGCGCTGTGTCACTTCTCCTGGAAGGACCAGTTCTATAACGGGCGAAAGCGATCGGAGACGCTGACAGCGAGCGGTGCAAAGTGGGGATCGATTCACGCCCAGAAGAACGGGATCTTCACGCGCGGGGTGCTCCTCGATGTTGCCGCTGCGCGCGGAGTGTCGTGGTACAAGCCCGACGAGTACGTGACCGTGGCCGACTGTGAAGCGGCGGAGAAACGTCAGCGTCTGCGCGTCGGGTCTGGCGACGCGATCTTCGTGCGCACTGGCATGGAGCGTATGGAGGCGGAGCTTGGTGAGCAGGACATCTACCCGCGTGCCGGACTTCATGCCGAATGCGTCGAGTGGATGCACATCCGACAGGTGTCTGTATACGGAGGCGACTGCATCGAGAAGCTCCCGTATCCGAGCGAGAGCTTCACGTCAGCCGTGCACATGATCGTACTGGCGTCGATGGGTCTGCCGATTCTCGACTGGCCTGCGTTGACGGAGTTGGCGAGCACCTGCGAACGCCTGGGTCGTTGGGACTACCTGTTGACGACGGCGCCGCTGAGACTTCCCGGAGGAACAGCGTCACCGATCAACCCGTTGTGCCTTGGTTTTGAGGGAGCAAAGGAGACAGCGATGGGATCAGCAGAGTTCTGTCAGGGCTGACGCTCGGTGCCGTCGTGCTGGCGCTGCTGCCGGCTGACGCGCAGCGCGGGTCCGGCACGATGCCGCTCTCTGCGGATGACCACATACAGATCCAGCAGCTCGTGACGCAGTCCAGCAAAGCGCTCACGACCCGCACAGGCAGCCGACCATTCTTCAGCAACGTCGTCATCACGGCCACGGATTATGGTGCCGCAGCGACGTATTACGAGGTGCTCTTCGCAGTCGGTCAGAACGGCAAGCCGAGCACCATCACGGGCACCGGCCGATACGAGGACACCTACACGAAGACGTCAGCTGGCTGGAAGATCCAGAAGCGCGATTTCTTCCCGGCCATCACGACGCCAGAGGCCGACAAGGCGGCGATACCAGAGCCTCCGGTCTCCGGGCCTCAGTCGCCTGTGATCGTCGAGCGGCAGCGCACCGGCACGGCAACCACGCTGACTGCGCTCGACTATCTCGAGATCCAGCGACTGGTGGCGAGCTACGGCCATGCCCTCGACAACGGGTTCGCGCAGGCCGACAACGGTCCCGCGTATGCCGGCCTCTTCACGCCGGACGGCGTCGCGTTCCGGCGCCTCAAGGGGTTCGAGCCTCTTGCGGCGATTGCTCGCGCCCAGCCGCACGGGCCCAAGTACGTCCGCCACTTCCTCACGAACGTCACGATCGCGCCATCTCCTGAAGGAGCGACCGGTGAGCAGTACCTGGTTGTGATCGATCCGCCCGCGGGTGGCAAGCCGGGCGGCCTGTTCCTCGGCGGTCACTACGAGGACATCTACGTGAAGACGGCAGACGGCTGGCGCTACAAATCGCGGACGCTCTTCACCGCGAACCTCGGCGCCGAGGCATCGTCTGCACTGCCGCCGTCGGAGCCGATGCCGGCGGCTGTGCGTGTGGCCACAGTCAATCGCACGGGAGGAACGACCGCATTCACGAGCGAGGACTACGTCGAGATCCAGCAGCTCGTCGCGCGCTATGCGTTTGCGCTCGATACCGCCGACAACAACGGATACACCTACGCGGACCTGTTCGCTGCCGACGGCACGTTCAACGACACAAAGGGGCGCGACGCACTCGCGGCGTTGCCGCGCGGGCCGCGCCGAGGGCCACTCTACGTTCGAAACTACGGAGCACCTGCCATCATCCAGCCGACACCTGAAGGGGCAACGGGCATCCAGTACGCGCAGGCAATCGATTTCGAACCAGGCGGCCAAACCGGTACCCTCGATCACTTCGGCCACTACGAGGACGTCTACGTGCGGACCCCTCAGGGCTGGCGATTCAAGTCGCGTCGCTTCGTGAACGAATCGCAGGCGGCTCTCAAAGCGACGCTCGCGTGCTAACGCGGAGCACTTTCACTTCTCCGACACACCGAGACACAGAGGCACCGAGAGTTTCTTGGGACTTCTCGGTGTCTCTGTGCCTCGCGCGCGACATCGAAGTGAAACGCGCGCTAGAAGGTGAATTGCCCTCCGAACTTCAGTAGCCGCGCGGGCAGGATGGCGCCGGGGCGGAGCCACGTTGCGCCGTTGGTGCCATAGTTGCCGTTGCGCGTCGCGACGAAGTTCGCGTTGAGCACGTTATAGAGGTCGATGTTCGCCTGCAGCCGGTTCCGCCCCAGTTCGAATGTTCGGGTGAACCGCAGGTCGATCTGATGCGTCCGCTTGTCGTACTGCTCTCCGGCTCCCAGCAGGTTGATGGTGACGTTCGCTGCACCTGAAAGAGGGCGCCCGAGCGATGGTGCGACGACGGCGTTCGCCGCGACGTAGTTCGCAATGAACCCCAGGTTGCTCGTGCCATTGGTAATCGGATCGAGCACCAATGTCTGGTACGTCCCGCTCACGCGGAATGCCCACGGCAGTGGATACGAGCCGATCAGTTTCACCTGAGGCAGCCAGCCGCCCTGCTTGTGGCATTCAGGATCCAATATCAGGGGTGCCGGGCCACCCGCAGCGTTCGTGGGTTGCGGCATGAGACTCGGGTTGTCCAGTTTGCCAATCACATCGCAACTGTCGGTCATGGTCCTGCCCATGCTGAATCCGCCCTGCAGCAGACCACCATGCGGCAGGCGTCCGTTCACCGTCACGTCAACGCCGTCGTAGTGTTCCAGCTGCTTCCCGTAGTTCGAAGAACTCGTCTGAATCGTATCCACGAGACCGAGCTTGGTCGGATTCAAGTCATAAAGACCGCACAACTGACCGCCACCGCCACCCGGCAGCCGCGAATCGCTCGGCACCGTGATGCAGAATGGGTCGTAATCCGACGGAGACACGAGCAGATTGTCGGTGACGATGAAGTTGCCGAAGACGCGGCGATAGTAGCCAGCCTGCAGCGAGAGATTCGCTGCCAGCTCCGTCTGGATCGCCCCCATGAACTCCCAGTTGTACGGGCGCGTGTCGAAGCCCGTGGCCCAGTCGGGATCGAGGCGGAAGTTCGTGACGCGCTTGCCGAAGTTCGCGTTGGGCGATGCGCCCAGCTCACCGTTCAGCGCGGGGTTCAGCGGATCACCGTCCACGACGTAGTCGCGATCGAGGTCTGTCCACGTGCGACTGACCTGACTGACCGAGGCACGCGTCGGTATGACGAGCGCGGTCGACTGCGTCAGGCGCTCCTGCATGACGTAGCGGCTGGCCGCCGCCTTCAACGCAGTCTTGCCGGTGCCGAACGGATCGAAGGAGACCGCGATACGCGGGCTCAGATCCTTCCAACTGAGAACGTCGGCCCCCTCGAAGTGCTCGGCGACGGGAACGTACCGCCTCGGAGCCACATCAAACGCGGGATAGCTCGAATTCAGGTAGTCGAAGCGCAGGCCTGCGTTGACGGTCCACTTGTTCAGCGATATCTGGTCCTGCACGTAGACGCCAGCCGGATTCATCGTTTGCGGATCGGGCCACGGTGTGGTGTAGAACGTGACCTGATTCGGCACGCCGTTGATCGTGCGGTAGCTGGCATCCTCGGCCAGACAGTCGGTGCGTGGCGCGCCAGTCGTCCCGCATTGCTCGCGGGTTCCCGGCATTGAAAACGTCATGAAGTCGTCCGGCTTGATCTGCGCCGCCCAGTCCCAGCCGGCTTTCAGATTGTGCATGCCCGTGCTGTACGAGAGGGCCGCGCGCACTGTGTAGACGAGCTGTCCGGTGTACGCCGACGTGGCCAGGCCGCCGAACGTGATCCCCGACCCCTGGTCCACGATCTGGGACCGGGTTGATGTGTCCGTTGGGTTGCGAACGAAATCATGGAAGTAGCGCGATCCCGTGACATCGAGCAGCAGGCGATTGGACCGCGTGGAGGTCCACTTCGCGAGCTCGACATGTCCCGGTGCGTACCACTGTTGTCCTGCTTCCGGCGCCACGGTGCCGGTCACTGACGAGTGATACCAGTGCGTCACGTTCCGCATCAGCAGGACGTTGATGCGGTCCTTCTGTGATGCGTTCCACGTCGTGTTGACGTTGAGGTCGTAGCTCAATTGATCGGCGTTGGCCGGCCGGTCGAGATCCGGTTCGAAGATCCAGTCCGACGGGTTCTTGTCGTACCACATCCCGCCGATGAAGCTGTCCGTGTACTGGTAGCGCAACCCGCCGAAGAACCAGATCTTGTCCCTGGCGATGGGTCCGCCCACGACCGGGTTGAAATCGACCATGTTCCTGACCTTGGCTTCGGCCGTCAGTCCCTGAGCGCGCAGTTCGTCGTCGAGGTTGCTTGCTTGCAGGGCGCCGCCAGTACCCGTCAGGAAGATCGAGCCGGTGAACGAATTGCCTCCCACTTTCGGAATCGCGTTGACGGTGAATCCGCCGTACGCGAGTTCGGCCGGCAGCGACGAGTAGCGCATGTCGTATTCCTGCACCGAGCCGTCGGGCAGATTGATGCGCGACTTGCCGATGTTGTCGATCAGCGTCATCGGGATGCCGTATGTGCCGATCGTCTGGTCGTACTGGCTGCTCCCGTGAATCTGCGCTGCTGCATAGGTGTAACCGGCGGTGCCTCCGGCGTCCACGTTCGGTCCACCGGCGGTTGTGATCGTCACGCCGGGTACCAGCGTCATCAGACTCCCAATCACGCGTGCGTTCGGCGTGGTGTCCAGCACATCGCGCGTCAGGACCTGCGTCTGCGCGACGTTACGGACGTCAACGACCGGGCTCGCGCCCGTGACGGTGATCGTTTCGGTGAGCGTGCCGGTGCTGAGCTCGACGTTGATCGACGCCGCAAAGCCTGCCGTCAGCGTGATGCCCTCGCGCCGTACGCTCGAGAAGCCGGGCAGGGTAAACGTGACTCGATACATCCCGGGCTGCAGATCAAGCAGCTGATACCGGCCATTTGTTTCGGACACCGTGGTGCGGACCTTTTCGATCAACACCGGGCTCGTGGCTTCAACGGTCACGCCCGGCAGGACTCCGCCGGTCATGTCGGTGACGATGCCGCTGATACTTGCGCTCTGTTGCGCTGAGACCGTAGAGGATACGGCCAGCACACACATCAACCCCCAGCCCAGTTGCCGCAAAGCTCTCATGTCCTGGTCTCCTGTTGCGTGGTATCCGCACGAAGAGTCCCAACGATGGAGTAGGTACCGGATCGGCCCGACGGTCTGTCAACGATGACGACAGATTGGAGGCGTAGGTGTAGATGATCTGGGTGGTAAACGCAATTCCAAGTGTTTGGTATTCCGCAACCTCAGCGGCGTGCGTCGAGCTCCTTGGCTTTCAGGAACCCCTCCATCACGTGGTCGACAATCGCATCGTCCCAAACCCACCTGGCAACGACGGCCCTCGCCTTCTCCGGCTCGACGTACGCAGGATGTGCGCGTCTCAGTGCGTCGAACGCTGCCTTTGCCTCGGCGACATGGTGCAGTTGGCCGGCGGCGGCGGCGATCAGAATCGGTGTACCGATGAAATTCGACAAGGTCGACCGCTTCATCTGCGCCAGGGCGTCGTCGTACTCCCCGCGGCGATAGTGATCCATGGAGAGAGGGTGATAGAGCGCACTGTAGTGGTGCGGATGGAGATCGATCGCGCGCCGGATCAGAGCGACCCCGCGGTCCCAGTCCCCGGCAGTGGCAAGCAGCGTCCCCATATACGCGGCCGCGCTGCTCAACGGATTAAGCTCGATCGTCCGGTCGGCCGCCTTGCGCAATCCAGCAAGGTCGCGGTCGAAATGACTGCGGATGGCCAGCTGACGCCACCCGAGTTGGCACGAGGGATCGAGTCCGACAGACCGATCGGCAGCCATGCGCGCGCGTGTCGCGGCATCAGGGAGGGGATTCAGATTCAGAGACTGTTCGTGGTCGTACAAGCTTGCGAGTGACGCCCAGCCGTTGGCGTGTGTCGGGTGCGCCTCGAGCGCTCGTTCAAAGGCGGCGCGGAGAGACGCGTGCTCGTCCGCTCTGAGTGTGTTCGTGTATGCGTAGTAGCGGAGGACGAGCTCGTCGAGCGTCAATTCCTCGACTTGCCGATCCCTGAGCGGGGCGGCCATGGAGCCCACCAGCACCCCGGTCGAATCCGCGATGGTTGCCACGATGCGGTTGGTCAGCTCGTCCTGAATGTCGAAGATGTTCGATGACGTGAGTTGTCGATCGAACGTCTCCGCCCAGAGGTGTGATCCCGTCTCGACATCGATCAGGCGCGCGTTGACGCGGGTCACGCTGCCGGCCGTTCGCACTCCGCCTTCCAGCAGGTATCGCGCGCCCACAAGTGACGCCGCCCGCGCGTCCGCGGCGCGCCCCTTGGCCGCCTCGGCATCGGGCCGTGAGACGACGTGGAGATAGGAAAAGCGAGCGAGGCCCGCGGTGATGTCGTCGGTCAGGCCATCGGCGAGTGCTTCCGCGTCGCCTCCAGTCGTGCGCGACTGGAACGGCAGCACGGCGATTCGGAAGCGGCTCTCGTTGGCGATGAGCCTGACCGATGACGTTCGCGGCTTCGATCCCGTAGGGCCGGATTCCCAGATCCGGCGATGCGCCTTCAACTCGATCAGGATTTCTTGCGTCGTTTGCACCCGGTCGCGCGGATTCTTTTCCAGGCACCGTCCGATCAACTGTGCGACGCCATCGGGAAAGTCGCGCCGCACTTCGGATATGGCCGGTGGGTCATCCTTGAGAATCGAGAGCATGAGCGAGGGCGCCGTCTGGCCTGTGAACGGCCGCGATCCGGTTGCCATCTCGTGCATCACGATGCCGAAAGAGAAGACGTCCGAACGCGGATCGGCCGGTCGCCCTTCGACCTGCTCCGGTGACATGTAGGGCGCGGTGCCCAGCACCGCGCCAGCCTGCGTCATGAGCGTGACTTGATCGGCCGGGTCGTCCAGTGCACCGCCGCGTGCCAGCCCGAAATCGAGCACCTTGACGAGACCCGACGCCATGACCATCACGTTCCCAGGCTTCAGGTCGCGGTGCGTGATCCCCTTCTGATGCGCAGCAGTCAGGGCCTCCGCGATCGCGATCGAGGTGGTGAAGAACTGGATAAGCGAGACGCCGGTCGCGGGAATCAGTTCGTCGAGCGAACGGCCCTCGACGAGCTCCATCGTGATAAACGGCTGGCCGTCGACCTCCTCCGTGGAGTGGATGGTGACGATGTGAGGATGATTCAGGGCGGCGACGGCGCGTGCTTCGCGTGCGAACCGAGCCAGGGTCTCCGAATCGCGAGCGACGTTCTCCGGAAGGACCTTGAGGGCGATGTCGCGCGCCAGACGAGGATCGTGGGCGCGATAGACCGTGCCCATACCCCCGGCGCCGAGCGTGCCGCGGATCTCGTACGGACCGATCCTTGATCCGGGCACCATGGTCATGAAGAACGGAGTCTAGTTCAGTGTCTTCCGCCTCGTAAAGGCGTGACTATGTGATCATCGAGCGCGATCACGAGGGATTCACCAATGATGATGACACACGCCACTGTCGCTGTTGTCCTTTGCTGTGCTGTCGCAGCTGTTTCCGCCCAGAGTCCTTCGTCATCGTTTCCTCGCGGGAGCAGCCAGCAGTCCTGACAGAATCCTGGACTGAAGAGCGTGCTTGCCAGCTGCAAGACACCGCCGCAGCCCTTCTCCATTCCAGGCGCAGCGGCGTCGAACGCAAACGCTGCTGCACCACCAGCACCGACGTCTCGTCCGTCGACGGCAATCGCGGGTGTGATCGCCGCCGGGCAGAACTGGAAGGCTGTCTGGTCATGGGAAGGCAACAACGCTGACGGTCCCATTGCCGGCGACAACGGCATGGTGCTCTTCGCGAACAACGACGCGAGCAACGTGATGAAGCTCGATCCGGCCACGGGCCTGGCGACGATCGTCCACGCTGACACGAACACTGGCGGCGCGCTGTCGCGCAGCAAGAACGGCGCGCTGTTCGTCGCATCGCGCGGACTGAACGGCGGCGTCGTGCAACTGGAGCCGCAGCGCAAGATGTTCGCGAACTCGTTCAACGGTGAGCCGATCGAATGCGTCGGCGGCGTATTGAACGACCTCGTCGCCGATGCTCGCGGCGGCGTTTACCTCGCGATATCAGGGAGCGGACTCTTCTACGCGAACCCGAAGGGAGTGTTCTCGAAATACGGCGACGTTCCCGGCGCCAACGGCATCATCCTCAGCCGTGACGAGAAGACGCTCTACGTCACGAATGGCGGAGTCGTGGTCGCCTTCGACGTGCAGCCGGACGGATCGCTCACGAACCAGCGCGAGTTCGGAAAGCTGCACGGCGGGCAAGCGGGTGATGGCTCGGCTGTCGATAACGAGGGGCGAGTGTACGTGGCGACTGGATCGTCGGTGGATGTCTTCGCGGTGAACGGCGACTTCCTGGGGACCATCCCCGGGCCGCAAGGTTTGCACGGCACGTTTTTCGGCGGCCGCGACAAGAAGACGCTCTACGCCATCGTCTTCTATGGGACCTGGGGGACCGCAAGCGCACGCAATCAAGTGATCGCCATCCCGACGATCGCGCAGGGCTACACCGGGCGCGCGAAGTAGTCCATCTCGCCTTGACGCGCCATTTGTGCGGTAGCATCTTGCCGCATGCGGCATCATTCAATTGCGGGCGTCATGATAGTGGCTGGACTCCTGGGCACGGCCGTGCCAGCCCAGGCGCAGGCCCAGGGGTCGGCCGAGGCGTCGGCAGCTGCCTTCGTCAATCCGAAGTGGATACCGTCGAAGCTGACGTGGGGCCATCCCGACCTCGAGGGCATCTGGACGAGCGACGACATGCGCGGTGTGCCCATGTCGAGGCCCACGCAGTTTGGGACGCGCAAATACCTCACCGACGAAGAATTCACGCAGCGCGCGGGCGATCGCAGCAAGGCGCGTGATTTCAACAACGCACGAACGGGCACCTTCCGCAATGAAGAAGGGTCGCGCGACTTCGGCTACACCTCTCTCGTCGTCGATCCTGCGGACGGCCGCGTACCCGCGCTGACGCCGGACGCTCGCGCGCGTCGCCCTATCCCTGGTACCAACGGCGTCGGTCCCTTCAACGCTGTCGAGGACTTCAACAACTACGACCGATGCATCACGCGAGGCCTGGCGGGTTCGTGGCTGCCAGTCGTGTACGGTAACGGCGCGCGCATCGTTCAGACGCCCGACTCGGTCATCATCTCTTACGAGATGGTGCATGACACACGAGTGATTCCGCTCGACGGTCGTCCGCACATTGGCGGAGGTATCCAACAGTTGATGGGCGACTCACGTGGCCACTGGGACGGCAACACGCTCGTCATCGAGACGACCAACTTCACCGATCGAACATCTATCGGTCCCAACGGTGGTGGCCCCAGGCATAGCGCGGCGATGAAGATGACGGAGCGGATCACCAGGATTGATCCGGAGATGATCGACTACGAGCTGCGTGTGGACGACCCGAAGACCTACGTCACGCCGTGGACGCTCCGCATGACTCTCACACGTCAGCCCGGCTACGAGATCTTCGAGTATGGCTGTCATGAAGGGAACCACTCTGTCGCGAACTCCCTGAGCGCGGAACGCGCGTACGAGAAGCAAGCCGCGGAGAATGCAGCGAGGGGCCTGCCGCCGCCTGAGCGTGTCTTCGAGCGCGTCAACGGCGACGATCGCGGCCGGTAGCGGGACGCAACGGAAGACAAGGCCGTGACACCCACACGAGGCAATCGAGTCCGTCGCCTTCCGCTCGTCATCGCGATTGCGGTGTCGGCGTTCTGGTCTGTCGCTCGTAGTGCAGCTGTCGAGCCGCAGGGTCCGCGTGTGGCGCTGGCCTCGAGCGCGTCGGGCGGGCTCGAGGTTCTGGAAGTTCGCAAGAACTTCTTCATGATCGCGGGTGCCGGAGGAAATATCGGCGTCCAGGTTGGCGAGGACGGCGTCGTTGTTGTTGACGCGGGCTCGGCTGCCAGCGCTTCCGCCGTCGTTGCCGCGATCAAGCGGATCACACCGAAGCCCATTCGCTACGTCATCGACACCGGGCCGGATGCCGATCATGTCGGGGGCAACGATGTGCTGTCGAAGGCGGGCGATCAGTTCTATCCAGGCACACGCCCCGCGGGAGCGAGGCAGGATGCGTTGAGATCGGTTGCCTCGATCCTGGCGACGGAGGGCGTCCTGCGCCACATGACGGAGTCGTCGAGCGCGCCAGTCGGGTTGCCAACCGAATCGTTTCACTACGCGCGAAAGACCTTCTACTTGAACGACGAGGCGATCGAGGTGTTGCACCAGCCGGCGGCGCACACCGACAGCGACGCCGTCGTCTTCTTCCGGCGATCGGACGTCGTTGTCGCCGGCGACGTGATCGACACACGCCATTTCCCCGTCATCGATGTCGGGCGCGGCGGCAGCATCGACGGTGAGATCGCGGCGCTGAACCGTCTGGCCGACCTCGCCGTGGCGTCGGTGCCCGTCGTCACGCGCGAAGCGGGCACGATCGTGATTCCCGGTCACGGCAGGCTCTGCGATCAGTTCGACGTGGTCGAATACCGCGACATGATCACGATCATCAGCGACCGGGTACGCGCTCTCGTCGATGCCGGCCGATCGCTCGAACAAGTCAAAGCCGCAGCGCCGGCAAAGGGCTACGCCGGTCGTTATGGCAACGATGGCGGCGACTGGACGACGGACACGTTTGTTGAAGCGGTTTACAAGAGCCTCGTGAAGGAGAAACCGTGAGGCGCGAGCTCCTCGCGCTCGTCGTGGCCGCGCTCGCTCTGGGTGTGCCGGCTTCCGTTCACGCGCAGCGGCCGGGTGGCGCTGCGTCTCCGAGTGCGCGTGACGTCGCGCCGATCGATCTCACTGGGTACTGGGTGTCCTACGTCACCGAGAACTGGCGCTACCGGATGGTGACGCCGGCGAAAGGCGAGTACCGCCGGATTCCGGTCTCGCCCGCCGGTGTGCCGATCATCAACGCCTGGGATCCCGTCGCGGACACACGAGCGGGCAACCAGTGCAAGTCGTATGGCGCGGGCGCCATCATGAACGTGCCCGGCCGCCTGCACATCACCTGGCAGGATGCCGATACGCTGCGCGTCGACACCGACGCGGGCACGCAGACGCGGCTCCTTCGTTTCGCTGCGCGCGTGTCGGCGTCAGCAACAAAGCCCACGTGGCAGGGCGAGTCGGTTGCACAATGGGAGCAGGTGGCCGCGCCTGACAAGGGTGGCAGCCTCCGCGTCGTTACGTCGAACATGCGTGCGGGCTATCTGCGCAAGAACGGCGTGCCCTATAGCGAGCGCGCAACCGTCTCGGAGCACTTTGATATCACGCCGCTCCCCGATGGCGGTGAACTCCTCCTCGTGACGTCCGCCGTCGAGGATCCGGTGTACCTGACCGCGCCATACGTCACCAGCCCGCACTTCAAGAAGGAGCCTGACGGTTCCAAGTGGGACCCCACACCATGTTCATCGACCTGGTAGCGCGTCGATTGGCACTCGGGCTCGGACTGACCGTACTCGTCGCTCGCGTGGCGTTGGCGCAGGCTGACGCGGCGGGTCCGCAAAACAGGACCCGCCCTACGGGTCAAGACGTACTCCCGAGTCAATTCGAATTTGCGGGTTCGTGGGGGCCGATCGGCACGGAGGACGTGCAGAACGACTCGGTGCCGGTGGACTACCTCGGGCTCGCACTCACCGAGGAAGGCCGGACGCGAGCGCTGTCGTACGACGAGTCACAGAAGTCGATGATCGAGCGGCAGTGCCAGGGATGGGGCGCTTCCTATGCTGTACTCGGTCCCTTCGGTCTGCGCATCTCGCGCCAGACCGATCCAGCGACGAATCGGCTGGTGTCATACACCATCGATGCGTGGGAAGACTGGATGGGCATGACGATCTGGATGGACGGTCGTCCGCGTCCGTCCGAGCACGCGCTGCATACGCAGGCGGGTTTCACGACAGGCCGGTGGGAAGGCGGCGCGCTGGCTGCGCGCACGACGCACATGCAGGCGGGCTTCATTCGCAAGACGGGTGTGCCGCTCAGCGATCAGGCGATCATCGATTGGCGGTTCTTCCGACACGGCGATGTGCTGACCGTGCTGATGGTGGCGCGCGATCCGGTCTATCTCGCGGAGCCCGAGATCATCTCGAAAGGCTTCCGGCTTTCAAAGGCACCGCTCGATTTCCGCGACCCGTGTGTCCCCGGCTACGAGGGGCGTGAGCCCGGCGACGGCGTGCCGCACTTTGCCGCGGACCAGAACCCGTTCCTCGACGAGTTCATGAAGCTGTACAACCTGCCGCGCGAAGCCGTGCTCGGCTATCGCGAGACGCTGTATCCGGAGTACCGCAAGACGATCAAGGACACGTACGTTCCGCCTCCACCCTGCACCGAAGACTGCGGCGTGGCCGGCAACTTCGTCCGGCGACGTGGACCGACGCCCTAGTGTCGAATCTGAGAGGCCGCCTCTCCCTTTTCGATCTCTGAGCAATTGGCTCGCTCTGGCAGGATTCCCGCGCCAGGGCGATCGACGAGCCGCAGCGTCCGCGGTTCCATGACCCACGGTTCGACGAGCACTTCGGGGTCCTCGACCGTGACTTCGTACTTCACGTCGTTCCCGGTGCGCGTGAACTTCTCCACGACGCGCAACTGGTCGGAGTGAAAGAAGCCGCCGCGCGCCAACCACGTCGCATCGGTGAACCCGATGGAGTCGAGCACCAGCGTGTCACCCTCCCAGTGGCCGATCGTGTAGCCGTTGTACGTGTACTCGAGCGCGCGCTTGGGATCGTGCTTGCCTCCAGTCGTCGGGATCACACGATGCTCCGCATAGCCGCCGCCGCCGTCGATTCCGCCTCGGTAGAGAAGTGTGATGTCCTGAGTCGAGTGGTAAATGCGCGCGGGAGGTCCCTGGCGCGGGATCCCGAGCGGTTGGCAGGTCATGACCGGATCGTCCCGGTTCGTCCACATGTCGAGTTCCTGGACCTTGTCCCAGTGCTCGGGCTTGTAGAGGGGACGATTCGGTCCCAGTCGCGAGGGCGCCTCGAACTCGAAGTCCTCGGTCTGGTTGGTCCACTCGAGACACTCGACCTGATACGGACTGCAGCGGCGGAACCCGTAGGCAAGACCTCTGGGAGCCACAGCTTGCCAGACGCCGCTCAAGTCCGGCTTTCCGTCGGCCAGCCTCGGTGTCGGCGCATTCGGCGCAGCAGCCGGCGCTGGGCCCTGTGCTACGCCGGACGCGACAGTGAGCGCGAGGAGCATCGTCACGCACGCGAACACCCGCGCCAGCATGACTCGCTGTTCCCTCATGGCTGAGTCCTCCTCGAGCGTGTGAAACCCTGTGAAGGGGTCTGACCCCATCTCATTTGGTGCCCGCCTTCTTCACACTGTTCGGAACAGGCATGACGACGTACACCTGACCCGTTTCGGTCTGGACCGTCGTCAGATCGCGGACAACGGTGCCGTTCCGCCGCTCGACGATCGTGCCGGCGTACAGCGCCTCGATCTTGTTCAACTCGTTGTTCCAGTCTTCGTACTTGCCGTAGACGAACTCCGTCGTGTTCGCCCCGTGCTTCACGGCGACTCGTTCCGCAAGGAAGCCCTTGCTATCGAGTGTGGCCGTTGCGACCGCGCCGGGCACCCCTGGAATTGGAAACGTGAGAACCGGTTGTCCTGTGTCCCATGACAACGTCGTCGCTGCTCCGGCTCCTGCCGCACGAGGCTTGTCGAGGAGCATGGCCGGGTTCTGCGCGAACGTCTCGGACAGCGGCTGGCCTGCCGCAGCTGCCAGCGCAGCCTTCGGCGCGCCTTGTGGACTAGCCCACAGTCGAATCAGCCGTTCCTGGAGAGTCGCGGGCATCGGCGTCGCCTTCCCCTTGCCGGCAACGATCTCTGCGCCTGGGATGTCTTCGTTCCAGGAGTACTCCCCGCTCACCGTTTCGATGGCCGAGTACCTTCTGGCCGTTGGACTGCGAGCACTCGATCTGCGTGCGCTGTCCAGGCGTCTGGTAGTTGGTGCTGACGCGGTACTTCGTCAGCGTGCAGGGCTGACCGTTGACCTGAATCGTGCCCTTCCCCTGATATTCGAGCGTGGCCACGATCTCGGGCTCGGACACGCCGCGCAGCATCCCCATGTGCCACGTCCAGTTGAAGAGCACCGCCTTCATGTCTTTCGCGCCAGGCTCGGGCGTATAGAGCTTCGGTGGCGGGCCAAACTGCGCGGCCAGCACGCCGCTCATCGCGACCACGACCGTGAGCGCTACCACCGCGATGAATGGTCGAAAACGCATACCCTGCTCCAGTCGGCGTCTCGCTAGTTCTGCTGATTTTCGAAAAAGAGCTTGATGTCTTTTCCGTCGCCCAGATCGAGAGACTTGATGAATCCGAGCGGGTTGCCGTTCTTCGCCGGGAGCATGGTGATCTTGAGCACGTCGCCGGGCTTGATCGAAGACTTGGTCACCCCCTGGCGAGTGAGCACGGTGTTGGAGGCGGTGACCAGAGTCCACTTGGTGATCGAGCCGTCTTTGTTCTGGACGTTCAGTTCGATACTCGAGTGCGGGTTCGTGAAATTCAATTTCTCGAGCGTTCCCACGACGACCGTTTCGTGCGCCAGGTCGTACACGCCCGCCAGGGAGTGATGCGCCTGCACGCCGACACCAGCCGTCAGGAATCCGCACAGGGCGACCAGCCGAACAATCCGTGTGGTCATCGTTGCTGCTCCAATGTTGTGAATGCGGTCGGATCGTAGCAAGACACCCCTCTGACCTCAAGGCCCTCGCGCGACCGATCCCGTCTGCGCGTTCTCTTCCGATCCGGGACGTGTCGACGTTTGACAATCGCACGCAGACCAGTCTAGCGTTCGATGAGATGAGGCGCGCCGTGGTCGTGCCGGTTTATGGCAACGAGGAGAGCCTCCCCGACCTGCTCCGGCAGATGGCCGCTTTGCACCAGCGCCATCCGGAGGTCGAGGGAATCTTCGTCGTCGACGGCAGCCCCGACAACTCGTACGCGTTGCTTCGGACGCACCTGCCCACGATGCCATTCCGCTCCAAGCTCGTAAGCCTGAGCAGAAACTTCGGAGCGCATGCCGCCATTCGTGCGGGGATGGCGACAGCCGACGCGGACTCGATTGGTATCCTCGTTGCTGATCTTCAACAGCCGGTCACATCGATCGATCAGTTCTTCGAAGCGCTCGATGCCGGCGCGGACATCGTCATTGGCGAGCGCGCGTCGCGTGACGATCGATGGTCATCGCGTCTGGCATCGAACCTGTTCTGGGCGATGTACCGGCGTTTTATCGATCGCAAGGTTCCGCGCGGGGGAGTGGATTCGTTCGCGTGTACGAGACAGGTTCGCGACATTCTGATGTCGCTGCCTGAGGCGAGCGTCAATCTGCTTGGGTTGCTCTTCTGGGTTGGGTTCCGCCGCGCTACTGTGTCTTATCCACGCGGCGTCCGGAAGAGCGGTCGCAGCGGATGGACGCTAGCGCGGAGACTGCGCTATGCGTTCGACACGATCTTTGCTTTCTCAGACCTGCCCATCACGGTCATGATGACGTCGGGTGTTCTGGGCATCAGCGTTGCGGCCGTTTTTGCTGCGCTCCTGTTCGTGGCGCGCCTCACTCACGCCGTGGACGTGCCCGGCTACACGGCGATCATGCTTGCGGTCCTCTTCTCGTTCTCCACTCTGTTGTTCGGCCTGGGTATTCTCGGTGGTTACGTCTGGCGCATCTCCGAGAATACCAAGGGGAGGCCGTCATACCTCGTGAGTTCGATCGAAGTCATCGCACCACGCGTCGGCGCGTCGATCGTCGAAGAGCACGTGTGACGCGTCGGGTCGATCCCGGTGCCGCAGCGATGGCGATGGCCGCCCTGATCTGGCACGTCATTCTGATGAGCGGCGCGGCGAATGACAATTTCATGCACATGGCCATGGCCCAGGAGTGGATCGCAGGCGATTGGCCTGTCCGTGACTTCTTCGACAATGGCTGGGTGCTCCAGTACTCGCTCAGCGCGCTGTCGCAGTTGACGTTCGGCGATCGGCTGCTGGGGGAAGCGCTGGTTGTCGGCGTGACCTGGGCGATCAGCACGTATCTCGTTTTCGTGCTCGTGCGGCGGCTGACGAACTCGATGCCCGCGGCCTTTCTGGCCGCGTTGCTCCTCATCGTCGCTGGTGCGCGCAGTTACTCGTATCCCAAGGGGATCGTCTACGCGGTTGCCGCGGTGTTGTGGTGGGCCTACGTCCGACGCCCGAGAGTGACGACGATCGCGGCGTTCGGCGCCTGGGTGGCGGTGGCGTACTACTGGCGTCCGGACCACGGGATCTACACCGCGTTCGCGCTCGCGCTCGCGGCCGTCGCGGCGCACGGCTTTCGACGTGAGACGCTGACGCGCGTCGCGCTGGCCGGTGCCATTACGCTCGCGCTCGTCGTGCCCTCCTGGGTGTACATCCACTCGACCGTCGGTTTGCCGAACTACGTCCGCACCGGCGTGGCCGGTATGGGAGAGGAGCACGAGACGCATGGCGCGCACGTGTGGCCAATCCTTCGATTCGCCGGAAGGGTGCTCGTGCCGGAACCGCAGGAACAGGTACGCGCCGGTCGTCTCCGTTCGTTGGAAAGCAGAGAGTGAGCCGGCGGCGCGGCAGGCGATCCGTGAGAAGTACGGGCTGACCCCGGTCGAGATGGACGGCGACTCCGAACGCTTCCGTCTCCCACCGCGGTCCATTTCGGATCTCGCGCGGCTCGTTCGCGAACCAATCGTCGAAGACACCGCCGGAATCAATCGGTCCTCCGGGACGCTTGAAGAATCCCGCTGGCCGGAGGCACAGCGCAGGAAATTCGAGCACGCCTGGATGCGTCTGCAGATCCTTCCCGGTCTCAGCGAGCGTGATCGAGCGGCAGAGTATTCCGTCGCCTTGTTCTTGCTCCTGCCGCTCGTGCTGCTTGTCTCGAGTCCGTGGATCGCTCCGCGTCTGGTGCCCGGGATCACGCCGTGGAGCCTGTCTGCATTCGCTGCGTTTGCATTCACTGTGGCATTCGGGATGTTGCGGGAGCCCTTCGCTGCACGCCTTGCCGACGCTGTCGTTCTCTGTGCGATCGCGTTCAGTCTGTGTACCGTGTGGCTGTGGCGTACGGGATCCGGCGGGCAGATGCGGGCGATTGCTGCCAAAGCTGTCGCCATCGCACTTGTGCTGGTGACGACGATGAACGTGGCAGTCTCGGGGCGGTTCGCTCAGATCCTCGACAGCCTCACTGGACATTGGGCGACCAACCCGATCGCAGGTGCATGGGCCAGCGTCCGCCCCGAACTCACGGCGTCACCTCCTCTCGCGCACTATGTTGACCGGCCGGCGCGAATCACACTCAAGCTTGCGGCGTACGCGCGTGGCTGCATCCCACCAATCGATCGGATACTCGTCCTCTGGTTCGAGCCGGAGATTCCCTACTTCTCAGGACGCCTGCTCGCGCAACGACACTATGTCTTCCCTCTCACCTGGGCGAGTCTCGCGCACGAGCAGAATGCCACGATGGAGAAGATCACGCGCTACAAGCCTCCGATAGCGTTCGCGATGGCCTCCGCCCTCGATCGAACGGCGCGAGCCGCCTATCCGCGCGTGGTGGAATACGTCGAGCGGGAGTATCAAGTGGCAGCGACAGTCGAGAGCAGCGGGGAGGATTACCTGGTCTTCACACGGAAGGATCGGACACCGGTGGCACGCTTCGGCGCGCAGGCATGGCCCTGCTTCGTCAGTGATCCCTCACCGTGGGATCGTGTCGGTGTTCCGATCTCGCAATAGCGACCCACCGGGTCACACTGAGTTCGAGTGCTCGGCGACAACGTAGATTTCCGCTGCGATGTCCGGATAGCGCTCGCCCACGACCATTGCCGCCTCGATCATCTCGGGCGTCCAGTGCGCTTCCAACTGGCTATTCGCGACCGTCTTAATCCAGTACCCGCCGAAGACTTCGATTCGAAAGCCGGCCGCGTCGAAATCCCGCCGAAGGGAGTCAGGGTCGTACACACGACGATGGCCGTGATGCAGATCAACAGCATTGAGACTGTGCTCGCTGTCCAGAAGGCCCATGACCACCCCCATCTGCCGGTGAAGGCTGCGAGCGTTGGGGACGAGGGCAAATACCCGGCCGTTCGCGCTGAGCCAGCTTTTCACGCGCGACAGTATCTCGATCGGGCGCTCGACATGTTCGAGCACGTGGCCGAGCACGATGTTGTCGAAGGTCCTTCCAGGCACGTAGTCCTCGAAGATCGCGCATTCGACTCGGATGCCTGGATGACGCTCGCGCAGCGCGACCGCGAAAGCATCCGCACCCTCGACGCAGGTGAAATCGTCGAAATGACTGGCAAGCGCCGCCGTGGCCAAACCTTCGGCCGGACCGAGCTCGAGGCAGGATCCTGGTCTCCAATAGCGGGAGAAGATGCGCATGCTGTAGGCGATGGTTGTCGAGTTGACGCCTTTGCCGTACCAGCTGTCCGACGCTATCTTCGCAAGTCGGTCGTGTACTCGGTGGTTCGTTCCATAGTCTGTCGTCAGGACACGCCGCTGAACTGCGTGATCTCCCGTTTCAATCCTTCGGTTAACGAGACAAACGTCCATTCGCCGAGGACGCGCTTCATGAGCGACGTATCGAAAAGAGTGGAGTACGCATCCGCTGGTCGCGGCAACTGCTCCGGGGCGCCGCTATACCCGGCCAACGCCGCGATCGTGTCGACGACTTCCAGAATCGAATGCGATGCGCCCCGTGCGACGTTGATGATGCGCGCGCCATTCAACGCGGCCGTGCAGGATCGAGCGAGCGCCTCGACCGCGTCATCGACGTAGAGCAAGTCGCGCCGCTCGCCGCCGTCGCCCGCGATCCGCGGAGGACGGTTCGCAAGTACTCGACGAATCGTCTCAGGAACGAGCTTCGCGTATCGTTCTTCCCCCGGGCCGAAAATATGCCCGAGGCGGAGCGTCAGACACTCCGTGCCCGCCGAGCGCGAATGCGCCTCGACCAGCCCTTCCCCGAGCAACTTGGACAAGCCGTACAGACCTGCCGGGCCTACCGGGCTGCGCTCGTTCACGACGTGTTCGAAAGCCAGGCGTGAGTAGACGTCGAGCGTGCTGCAGAAGACGAACCTGCCGGGGGGCTGGGGAAACTCGTGAGTAGGGTCTGCAGGCCGACGACGTTGGCGGCGATGATTTCCTGCGCGTTATCGCGCGTCGCACCGCTCTTCGGCGTGAAGGCCGCGAGGTGAATCACGGCATCGAAGGTCGTCCAGCCGGCGGAGCTCCAATGTGATGGCCGCAGGTCCTCGAGGCTGCATTCGATCCAGTGGACGTTGCGATCAGTTGGGCCGTCCGGCCGAGATCGCGCAAGAGCGACGACCGTCGTGTCCGGCATACCGGCGAGTCTGCGAACGGTGGCGGCGCCAATGAATCCGCGTGCGCCGCTCACCAGGATGGTCCTAGTCACCTGTTCGCCTGGTTGGCCTCCAGCTTCGCCAACTCCGCGGTCGTCGTGAGGACGGGCGCGACGTCCATGCCGCGAATCCATATCAACCCGTCGGGCAGGGGATTGATCTTCCGATCGAGCGTGGGGAAGCGCCCCTCGAGGGCGAGGTCGCAGTAGATCTCGGGGAAGTTGAGGCCAGCCTTGGTGAAGAAATAGGAAGTGGTGAAGAACCGGCCGATGTTGATCTCGGTCGGATTAGCGACGCCGCTGCTGTCGTAGGTCATGTCGACGCAGAAGATCCCGTGAGGCCGTGAGTCGACGGCGTGAATGGCATCCAGCGCAATCCGGGTCACGTCCTCGTCCGAGCAGGTCTCGGCCACGCCGGTGATTCCCGTGACGCCGGAGAGCGTTCGATTGCCGTAGTTCCACTTATGCCGGAGTCTCGCTTGAGCGACGACCAGTTCACCCTGATACCAGATGGACTGCCAGGTCACGGTCCGGCTGGTGAGCAACTCCGCGGCCGTGAACTCTCCCCATCCGTCGTGTTGATCGATCCACGCTCGTGCAAATTCGACGCTCGTGACCGGCAGAGCCCCTCGCCCTCCCCCTCCTACCGTCGCACGGATCCAGATCGTCTCACCGAGAGAGTCGAACGCTCCCTTGAGGTCTGCCGGTGTGTTCAGGAGAATCGTGCGCGGCACGGGGAGACCCGCGCGAGACCAGATGGCGTACGACTTCCCCTTGTCCACGCACGTTTCTACCGTGTCCGGCGCCGGCAGGAACAGTCGGACGCCGAGCGCCTCGATCTCATTCCGCATGCTGGAGACGACGCGCACCTCGTAATCGCTCTGCACGTGCATGAACGCGGGCCGCGTGCGCGCCAGCAACTGTAGGATGCACTGTCTGTAGTCCGGCGCTGTCGCGTAGGGCACGACGTGCCTCTCGTCGACGTCGGCGAGCATCAGGTCTGAGGGTACCGACGAAGTTCCGATGAGATAGTGCCCACGCGCCGAATCGCGCAGCGAGCGAATGAAGTTGTTCGAAGGCGCCCCACCAGCGCCTCCAATATGTATGCGAGCCAAGTCCTCATACTGTATCAAGGCAGACCGATGGCATCGTAGTGATAAGGTGAGCTGATGGCATTGCTGACTTCGAACGCGTTCGCAAAACGTCTGCGCCAATTCATGGGTCCGGTCGCTGAAGACGTTCCGGAGAAGTTGGCCACACTCGGAGACGGCAACACCACCGTCGTGCCACTGGACTACGCCGCGCATCCCGTGCGTCTGCTGGCGACGTCGCCGATGGAGCGGAAATGGCGGGCGCGCTCGTGCAAGAAGGAGCCGTGGACCGTCGCGTGGATCGAAGAGTCAATGAGCGGCGGCGGCGTGCTCTACGACGTGGGCGCCAACGTCGGCACCTTCTCGCTCGTAGCGGCCAAGGTGTGTGCGCGGCGGGGAACCGTCGTTGCGTTCGAGCCAGGCTTCGCGTCGTACGCGCATCTCTGCGGCAACATCGTCCTCAACCGCTGCGAGGCGATCATCATCCCGGTGCCGCTGGCAGTGGCCGGCGCGAATGGGCTTGGTAGCTTCAGGTACCTGTCGCTCGACCCAGGACAGAGCCGGCACGACTTCAAGCCGGACGCCTGGGACGCGGACGAAGCGGACACTCCGAAACGCTACCTGCAACCGGTGCTGTCGATGACGCTCGATTCAGCGATCTCGACGTTCTCACTGCCGGCGCCGAACCATCTCAAGGTCGACGTTGATGGTGGCGAGATCGAGGTGCTGCGGGGAGCGGCACAGACGCTCGCGAGTCCGACGCTCCACTCGATCCTGATCGAGATCGATGAGTCGCAGACCGAGCAGGTGATGGCGATGCTCGATCGAAGTGGATTTGCGCTCGCACGCACTCACAAGGGGAAGCACGGCAAGGACGCCGTCACGCGCGTCTGGTACGGAGTCTTCCAGCGGAAAGCCTGAGGGCGAGAGACGGGATCGTGGGCGCGACGTGATGTCAGGCCTCTCGGGATGCACATACGTGAGAATCTCGGCGTAGGCCCTGGCCGCCGGGTCCTCAACCAGCAGTCGCGCGATTGTTTCTGCATCACGGACCTCGCGAGCTTCGACGAACACGACGAGCGCCTCGAGGTGTGACTGATGGTCGAGCCTGCGCCAGCGGCCGTGAGGCGCGATGAACCAGCATTGGAGCGCGTCGGGAGAGAACAAGTCCCGTTGTGCGGCCGCCGGACACGCTGGGATCCCGTAATCGGGAGCCGCGATGCGCCGCGCCGCGCACGCCATCGTGACCAGACTACCGACGAGGAGAATGGCCGAGAGCGAGAAAAGAAAAAGGCCCGGACAACCGGGCCCTCTTCGTGATCTTGGCAATCTTCGTGGTCTTCGTCCCGTTAGAAATCGAACTGCGCGCTGATCTTGAAGAAGCGACCCACGGTGATCGACAACGGGTTCAGATACGTTGACGTTGCCCCAGGCGCCGAGTAGTTCGTCTGATACACGTCAGGCGTGTTCGAGTTGAACAGGTTGAAGATGTCGAGGGCCACCAGCGTCCTCGTGCGGCCGTACCTCAGGTTCTTGCCCAGGCGGAGATCGGCCTGGTTCAAGCGATCGCCGTACAGCTTGCCCGGCTCGACGATGTTGAGGAACTCGATCACGTTGCCGCTGGAGAGCGGGCGTCCAAGATCGGTTTCCGCGATCGGCACCGCGAGCACCTGTCCGCCGAGGCTCTGGCTGGTGACGCTTGGGAAGTTGTTACCGGGGTAGGGCACGCTCTTCCACGTTGCGCTGATCAGGACGTCGATCTTCGGCACCGTGTACGACGCCAGCCCCTTGAAGTTCGTCTGCCATCCGGACTCACGATGGCAGAAGGACTGCGGCCACTGACCGAGCGATGGGTTGAACTGCTTGAAGAAATCCAGCGTCCCGCCCCAGCCGGCGAAGATGTACATCTCGGGATGCTGCGCCACCACTCCGCATTCGTCTTCGACGACGTTGCCGGTGCTGGT
Source organism: uncultured Acidobacteriota bacterium (assembly GCA_963772955.1). Taxonomy (GTDB): domain Bacteria; phylum Acidobacteriota; class Vicinamibacteria; order Vicinamibacterales; family UBA2999; genus Gp6-AA40. Next base: position 220,250 of record CAVYZF010000009.1, read on the forward strand.
GCCGCCCTGGATCGTCACGTCGCGCAGGCGTGCATTCACGTTGAAGTCCACGCCGTTGTAGTTGTTGGAGGATCCCCCGATGTTGTCCGTGAACGTCTGGAAGTTGTCGAGGATCCCGAATTTGCCAGGCTTCACGTCGCGGAACACGAGCGGATATCCGCCATCGCCGGGAAGCCTCGTGTCACGCGGCACGTTGTAGGTGAACGTGTCGAAGTCGGCCGGCGTCAGGGCGCGATTGATGGTGGTCTTGAGATTTCCCCAGGTCCTCCTGACGTAGTTGAACTCCACCGACACTCTCGGAGCCACTTCCTGCGTCACGCCCAGGGTCATATCCCAGCTGTACTCGCGCTTGTTCCATCCGCTCGTCGTCTCGGGATCGACGGTGAGCGGATTGCTCGTCTTTCCGAAATTCGGGTTCGAAAACGCGCCGCACTCGCCGTTGGCCGCCGGGTTCAACAGATTGCAGTCCGCAACGAAGTCGCCGTCCGTGTCGGTCCACGCTCTGTTCGTGTTTGCGCCGAGGTGTCCGTTTCCTGCGGGGCTGTAGAACAGCCACTCGTCGACGGTGTTGGTCGTCGTCACATAGCGGCCCAGGAAGAATTTCGCCGCCGTCTTGCCGTTGCCGAACACGTCGTAGGATGCCCCGAGTCGTGGCTGGATATCGTTCAGACTCAGCGGACCATCCCCCTTTGGGAACGTCAGCGCGGTAGGAACGAAGATGTTCGGCCCGACCTGCTGGTCGCCGAAGTAGTCGCCCAGGTGCTCGAAGCGCAGGCCGCCCTGCAGTGACAGGCGGTTCAGCGTCCAGCGATCTTGCGCATAGATCGCGAAGATCTGCTGCTGCTGGTTCTGGTCCGATGCCTGGTCCGCGTACATCGTGAGCTGATAGGGAACGCCGCCGCGGAAGTTGTACTTGAGCTGCGCGTTGTTGTAGAAGTTCTTCGGGAACGACGAGTCGTTCTTGTGATAGCGCGCACCGAATTTCGCCGAGTGCGATCCGGTCACGTACGAGACAGCGCCCTGCATGACCCGAGTGAACCCGGTGTGCCCCGACCAGTTGGCCGACCGGTAGTTGAGGCCGGCGTACGTGACCGGGCCGTTGGGGGTCTGAATGGTGAGCGCATCGTCCTGCACTGGAATCGTCGTCGGATCGTACGAGTTCTTCTGCTGGGCGCCCCACCAGAAGTTCGGTCCGATCTGCAGGTTGGCCTCGAGCAGCACGCGATTGGTCAGCGGCGACGTCCAGGAGATCTGCGTCAGGCTGCTGGGGTGGTTCTCATTTCTCTGCAGCGCCTCCCTCGTGGCAATGAGACCGGTGAAGGTGAGGCCGGAGCTCGAACCGCCTGAGTCGCAATGCAGGCAGTTGATGTGGTAGTCCGTCCAGCCGACGATCTTGTTACGCGGCGTCACCTGCCACGTCAGGCGGACGGAATGGTTCCGCCATTCGCCGTCGTCTTCGGACTGCGTGCTGAAATCAGGAGCGTACGTCCACTTGGTGTTATCGCCCGCGTTCAGGTTGTCCCACATGCTCGCGACGGTCTGTATGTTCCGCTGGTAGCGGAAGCTGGCGAAGAACCACAACTGGTCACGCTTGATCGGGCCGCCAAACGACGGATTGATGTCATACAGCTGCTTGGGCTTGAGTGGCGCTGACAGCCCCTTTGCCTTCTGGTCCTCCGAGAGGTTGTCGTTGACGAACGCGCTCCCCGAGCCGTTGATGAAGAAGCTTCCGGCGAATTGGTTACCGCCCTGCTTGCCGATGATGTTCAACTGCGGCCCACCGGTCGTGGCCTCTCCCAGACCACCGCTGAGGGAGAACACGATTTCCTGCGCGGTGCCGACCTCGGGTGCATACCCCGAGACGCCCATGCCCTGGTAGCCGCCGCTCATGCCGTCCACGAGGACCTGTCCTTCGTTGCGGCGCCCGCCATGAATCTGGAACACGCTGAAGACGTTTCCTTGCGACCCACCGACGTCGTTGCCCTGCACGTTGAGTGCGGGCACGAGCTGCGTGAGCGAGGAATAGAGGCGCGACGTTGGAATCTCGGCCACCGTCTTGCCGTCAATGGTTTGCTCGGTGCGCGCGCTCGTGACGTCCACGACCGGCGCTTCGCCAGTCACTGTGACTGTTTCCTGCACGCCGCCGACGCGCAGGTCGGCGTTCACCGTCGCGATGAAGCTACCGGTGAGCTCGATGCCATCGCGCTTCACCGTGTTGAACCCGGGCAGCGTAAAGGTGACGGAATACGTGCCTGGTCTTAAATCCTGGATCGAGTACTGACCCACGCCGTTGGTAGTGACCGAACGAGTCTTCTCAATGAGCGCCGGGCTGGATGCTTCCACTGTGACGCCCGGGAGCACCGCGCCTGAAGCGTCGCGCGCAGTTCCGACGATTGACGCCTGAGCAAACGCGGCGGACGGGAGCACGACAAGGCTAAGGACAACGAGGATCCCTTTGAACAATCGGCTCATGCAGTTCCTCCGGGACCGGTGGTACCAAAAAGCCAAGATTCGCGGAAATACATATTTCATTGCGATTAAGACGTGCCATGTATCACCGGATCGCCCGGATGGAGTAAGCTTCGCCGCCAGAATGGAGCTGCGTCACCTCCGCTACGTCGTCACGTTGGCTGAGACGCTGCACTTCGGCCGCGCCGCCGAGCGGCTGCATCTCAGTCAGCCGCCGCTCAGCCATCAGGTCCGCCAGCTCGAAGAAGAGCTCCGGATTAAGCTCTTCCACCGCACCAAGCGCCAGGTACAGCTTACCGAAGCGGGCCGCATGTTCGTGCAGGAGGCGCGCGTCATCCTGGCGCAGGCGGCGCACGCCGCCAACCTTGCGTCACGTATCGATCAGGGCGAGGTCGGACAGCTCACGATGGGCGTAGCGGGGCCGGCTGACGCGCCCATCTTCGTCGAGATCCTCCGGACATTCGCTCAGAAGTACCCGAAGGTGCGCATCGTGCTGCGCAACATGAGCAGCCTGGATCAGACGCACGCCATCAGCGAGGAGCGGCTGCACGTCGGGTTCGTCGCGCTGCCGATTGACGATGCGGGGCTGGCCACCGAGACAGTGATGCGGCAGCCGATCATGATCGCGCTGCCACCCGACCATCCTCTAGCCGGTCGCCAGCGAGTACCGCTGAAAGCGCTCTCGGGCGAACCTCAGATCATGTTCGCGCGCAGCAACGGGCCGCGTTTCTTCGATGCGGTGCTGGCCGCATGCCGCGAGGCTGGCTTCAGCATGAACATCGCCCACGAGGTGGACAACCTCTACACCGCGTGCGCGCTGGTCGCTGCCGGGCTCGGCGTGTGCCTGGTGCCCGCCGGCGTGCAGGACAGCCATTCGACATCGTCGATGGTGTTGCGGCCGGTCACCCCGGCCCTGCCGCACATCGACATGCACATCGCGCTCGCGTACAAACCGCAGTCCACGAGCGAGCTTGTGCCGCTGTTTGTCGACGTCGTCAAGGAGGTCGTCAGGAAGCACTGCGGACCAAAGCCGCTGCGAGTGGCTTCAGTTTGATGTGGTCAATCGCATGAATCGGGGTGACACGGTCAGTCACTACCGAATCGAGTCGCTGCTCGGCGGTGGCGGGATGGGCGTTGTCTATCTCGCTGAGGATCTGACGCTTGGACGCAGGGTCGCGCTGAAGTTCCTGTCCTCGGTGGTGACGACCGACCTTGCCACGATCGAACGGTTCCGGCGCGAGGCGCGGGCGGCCTCTGCGCTCAACCATCCGAACATCTGCACCATCTACGAAATCGCCGAGCACGCAGGGGCGCCGTTCATCGCCATGGAATGGCTCGATGGCCAGTCGCTGAAGGATCGGCTGGGCGCCGGCGCGTTGCCGATCGCCGACCTCCTCGCCGTCGCCACCGACCTCGCGGACGCGCTCGACGCGGCCCACCGGGCCGGCATCGTTCATCGCGACGTCAAGCCGGCCAACATCTTCGTGACGCAACGCGGGACCGCCAAGCTCCTCGACTTCGGGCTCGCCAAGATCGAAGCGGCCGTGGGTCACGATGCGTCAGTGCTACCGACGATGGCCGGTGAGGCGCACCTGACGAGCCCGGGGACGACGCTCGGCACGGTGGCGTACATGTCGCCGGAACAGACGCGCGGGGAGCCGCTCGACGCGCGCAGCGACTTGTTCTCGTTCGGTGTGGTCCTCTACGAGATGGCCACGGGAGTCTTGCCGTTCAAGGGTGCGACGCCGGGTGTCGTGTTCCACGAGATTCTCAGCAGCACACCGATCCCGGCACTGCGGCTCAGACCGGAGTTGCCGCCGGAGCTCGATCGCATCGTGGGGAAGGCACTGGAGAAAGTGCGCGACGTTCGAGCGCAGACCGCGGGCGAGCTGCTGGCCGATCTGAAGCGCCTGACGCGCGACCTCGGTTCCAGCCGTCAGGCGATGACGAGCGTCAACACGGAAATGCCACGACAGACCGGGAGTGTTGCGGTATCGGGGCATCCGCCGGCCGCCTCCGTCGGCTCGTCGTCCGACGTCCAGGTGGTCGCGGACGTGATCAAGCGCCACCGCGACTGGTCTCGGGGTTATAGCCGCGCTCGTGATCCTCGCAATCGCAGGCGGCGTCTACGCATGGATGCAGAGGCTCGCGTTCTGGCTCGGTGTCGTCGCTGGACACGACAGCCTCGTCGATCCTGGATCTGCAGGTCACGCAGCTGACAACGAGCGGCAACGCCGACCGGCCGGCCATGTCGCCTGACGGCAAGTACGTCGCCTACGTCCAACACGACGGAAACAATGACAGCCTGTGGATCCGTCAGATCGCCACGCCGAGCAACGTGCAGATCGTGCCGGCGCAGCCAGGCGTCGCGTTGCTTGGCGCGACCGTGACGCCGGACGGTGGTTACGTGGATTTCGTGCGCAGCGAGAGAAGACTCAACATCGAGTTGTGGCGCGTCCCGTTCCTCGGTGGTACACCGAAGCGTATCGTCGACGACATCGGTAGTCTTGTCGCGTGGTCCGCGGACGGTCGGCGCATGGCCTTCGTGAGGAATCTTTCGAAGTCAGCCACTTCTGAAACCACCACAGCTCTGATCACGGCGGGCCCGGATGGGAATGACGAGCGTGTCCTGGCTGTCCGACGCAGACCGACCTATTTCAACGTGATTCCAGTCAGCACCATGCAGCAGCCAGCGTGGTCTCCGAGTGGCGACACGATTGCGCTGACCGGAACCGATCTGTCTTCCGTGCATCTGGTGTACCGTTGAGGTCGCGACAGGCATGGAGCGGATTTTTCCGGTCGATGGCGTGTCGACTCTCGCGTGGCTCGACGATGCGTCGCTCGTGCTCAGTCGAGGAACGGAGCAGAGTGCGGCGTTACAGTTGTGGCGGCTGTCCTATCCTGAAGGGAAGCTCTCGCGGCTGACGAACGATCTGAATAGTTATGCGGGCGTGAGCGTCACCGGCGATCGTGGCAGTCTGGTCACAGCACAACGCGTGACGCGCGTCGGCATCTGGGTCGGCGATGGTCTGGCGACGCAGGGCGCCGAGACCGTGCAGCCCGTGCTTGGAAGCAGGGGAGACGTCGCGTGGGCGGCAGATCGACTCGTCTACACGAGCTTTATCGCCGGCCAGCCATCGATCGTCAGCGCCGCACCTGACCGCGGAATACCGGAAGAGATCGGGTTGAAAGGGATCGGCCCAGGCGCGACGTCTGATGGGCGCACGATCGTGTACGTCTCCAAGGAGACTGGAAGCAATGCCGGTTTGTGGAAGGCGGACCGCGACGGCAGCCACGCCACTCAGCTCGTGTCGGGCCCGATCATGATCGACATCGCGAGCACGGGAAACTGGGTCACCGTGACGCCGGACGACCGCCAGGTTGTCTTCGTCTCTCTTCGAACTGGCGTGCCAGGCGTGTCCACCGTGCCCCTCGCGGGCGGTATGCCGACGCAATTGTTCAACGGGCTCGCCGTCACGCCGCATGTCTCAGCGGACGGCGCCTTGCTCCTTTACGGCACTCCTGATGCGCAGAATCGACCGACTGTCGTGGTCTGCGATTTCCCGGCGTGTACGGCCCGTCGAAGTCTGATGGCACCGGCAAATCTGGCGGCCGTTGGCTTGAAGTGGACGCCCGATAGCCGAGCGGTCGCCTATATCGACACGACGTTGTCGAACGTGTGGGGCCTGCCGATCGATGGGAAGGCACCGTATCAGCTCACGAAGTTCACCGACGGGCGCACGATCACCGACTTCGCCTGGTCGCGCGACGGCAAACGCCTGGCCATCTCGCGCTCGGTGACCACGAACGACATCGTCTTGTTCAAAGGCTTGCGCCACTGAGGCCTCTGCGCGGTCTCGAGCGACGCCCGGCCAACTCGAGATGCAGAGGCTGGCTTCGGTCTAAAGGGACGAGAGCAAAGAGAGGCTGGAGTGTCACTCTCGAAGCACTTCGACGGGGTCGGCCTTGCCCGCTCGCCACGCCGGTACGAAGCAAGCCAGGTAGCCCGCGCTGCCCAGCAGGAGCAGAACCACGACCGCAGGAACAGGGTCGCCGGCGGACACACCAAGAACAAGTCCTGCGATAACGCGAACGGCTCCTATCGCTGCGACTGTACCGATCCCGAGGCCGAGGGCGATCCATCGTGCCCCCTGGTGCGTCATCATGCCGACCACCGAGCGCGGCGACGCGCCCAACGCGATACGAATGCCGATCTCGCGCCGGCGCTGCAGCACGAGGAACGCCATCACGCTATACGTGCCGATCGTGCCCAGGCCAAGCGCGATTACGCCCAGCAGACCGGAGGTGATTGCGGCTGCCCGATTGGGCAGGAACGCGAGCGCCAGTCGATCATCGAGCGTGTTCAGATTCGAAAGGACGAGGGTCGGATCCAGATCTGCGACGATGCCGCGCACGAGTGGGATTGCGCGACGCGGATCGCCACTCGTCTTGACGAACAAGGTCGCATCGAACACAGGCGATGCTCTCTGAGCCAATGGCCGGTACACGAACGCCTTTGCTTCCTCGCTGATCGATTCGTACTTGCTATCGGCGGCGATGCCGACGACGGTGGCCGGTAGAACGGGCATCACATGGATTGTCTCGGCCGCCCGGCCGGTGACGCGCACCGGCCGCAGGCCACCCGGATGAAACATCGCGAGCTGTAACAGCGTCTGGTTGCGATCGCGATACGCCACGTAGTCGTCGTAGACGACGTTGTTCTCGATCGGATTCGGTCCGCTGAGATCGGCGCGCACAAGTCGATGTGGATCCGTGGTGCCGGCCAACGGCCGCAGCAGCAGCGCGTTCACGAAGCCAAAGATGGTCAGGTTCGCGCCAATGCCGACAGCCAGCGCCGCGATCGTCACCAGGGCGAAGCCCGGTGACTTCAGCAGCGTTCGTACGCCGTAACGCGCGTCACGAAGGAGGTCGCGGCAGAAGGCTGCTGACGATCTCATTTCGGGCGCACTCTCTGCTTCAGCTCTTCGACCCAGTTCTGGACGATGATCATGTCCGCGAGGCGCGTCGCGGGACGCTCCTTTTGCTGGACCATCAGGAACCGTTGGCCGTCCGGCGCGACGTCGTACCCGCGAATGTTTGCCGTCACCCCGTACCGGCCCTCGAAGAGCATCCGAGGCGTGCCGGCAGTAAAGGTTGGCTTCAACTGAACCGGGACGACCATCATCTTGGTCAGCGCCGCCTGCCCGCCAACTGACGGCGCGGTCATAAAGAAAAGCTCTCGACCATCGCGCGACCACGCCGGCGCGGTCCCCCCGTTCACTGAGATCTGCTGCCGCGCACCGGGTCCAGGGTAGGGCTGAACGTACACTTCAACGCGTCCAGACTGGTTCGATACGTACGCGAGCCAACGTCCGTCCGGGGAGAGATCCGCGTACTGTTCACTGAAGGGGGTCTGCACAAAGGGATGCGCCTGGCGATCGCCCTCGAGCGAGAGCGTCCAGATGTCGCATTCCAATGCCCCTTCGCACTGCATGAACAACAACGTCTTACCGTCGGGCGTCCAAGCACCTGGCGCCTGCTGAACCGCACTCGACGCCAGACGTTCGGTAGGCCCGCTTCCGTCGCTACGACGCCAGAAGAGATTCTCCGCGCCAGCAACTGCGGAACCGTATGTGATGTGGGTGCCATCCGGCGACCAGATGGCGCGCGCGTTCCTGCCCTCGTATGTCAGCCGAGTGGTCACGCCGCGTGAGAGATCGTGCACCGAGACGTTGCGGTCTCCCTGCGTCCAGACGAGGAAGCGTTGGCCGTCGGGTGAGAGACGCGGCGACAGAAACGGACGTGGGGATAACGGCAGCGGATCCGCCGAGCCGTTCCTGTCGACCCATGCCAACGAACGTTCCGGATCGGGAAAGATCCCACCGGGCGCATAGAGGAGCGACCCGGCGGCGGAGACGCTGAATTGACCCGCCCCGCTGTCGGACGTCTCGTTCGGCGTGTTCGCTGATTGCATCACATCCGCGATCAGCGCGACGGGTCCGCCGGTTACGGCGAGCTGTTGAAGATCGAACGGCACGGCCATCAAGGTGCTCTTCCGAAGGTAGAGCAGGTGACCGGACGGTAGGTAGCGTCCGTCTGCACCTCCCTGCACGAGCACCTTCCGCTCGCCCGTTGCCAACACCTGCACGACGATCTCGGTGTCGAGATCCCACGTCGGCAAGGGCGTGTGGATGACGGTGAAGAGGATCTCCTTCTCGCCCGGAAGGATTTGGGGTGAGAAAAGCTTGTGTTCGCCCTTCGTCGTGTCCGGCTTCACGACGGCCTGCGGAGTGCCGCCCGCGGCCGGCACGCGCCACAATCCGTCGCGGCCGCGGGAAAAGATGATCGCGTCGTCGGCGCCCCAACTCGCACCGTACGGGAGCGTCGTCTCGCAAATCGTCGTTGCCGGTCCGCTCCCGTCGATCGCGATTTTCTTGAGTGCGCCGGAACTCCAGAACCCCACCCACCGTCCGTCGGGCGAGACGAATGGCAGAGACCCGCCCTGCGTTCCTGGCAATGCAGTGGCTCCAAGCCGATCGATGGTGCGGATGTACAACTGTTGCCGATCGCCCTCCGCTGCGCTGAAGACGATCGAGCGGCCGTCCGCCGACCAGGTCATTGCGGTGCGGCTCGGACGGCCTTCGCCGGCAGCTCCATCCTCCGGCGCAGCGAGCAATCGCTCAGCGGGCGCGACGCTGACGAGAAATCGCGCGATGGGTGCGGCGGTCTCGGGTGCGGCTCGCCGCTGGCCGATCCAGAACGCGAGCGCGATGAGAACGGCCGCGGCAAGCCACCCGATCGCGAGGATGCGGCGACTCGAACGGCCGGCTGATGGCGCGGACATCACTGCAGCCGTCGCATCCGGTCCAGCGTTCAGCGCATCCTCGATCTCGAACCGCACGTCGGCGATATCAGCGAAGCGCCGATTGTGATCCTTTTCCAGACACCGGCGCAACAACTTGCGAATCGCCGCGGGCACGTCCGCAGGGAGCGCCGACCACTCCGGGTCCTTCGTGATGACGAATGCCAGCGTGTCGCTGATTTCATCGCCGCCGAATGCACGCCTTCCGGTCAGCATCTCGAACAACACACACCCGAAAGACCAGATGTCGGCGCGCTTGTCCACCGCCTTGCCGCGTGCCTGCTCGGGCGCCATGTAGGCCGCGGTGCCGAGAATCACGCCCGCCCGCGTCGCGTGAAGGGAAACAGTCGGCGACATCGTGGCGTTACTGGCGGCAGATGATGTGGACTCGACCAGCTTTGCGAGCCCGAAATCCAGCACCTTGACGATGCCGTCGTCGCGTACCTTGATGTTGGACGGTTTGAGGTCGCGGTGGATGATCCCCTGGTGGTGCGCGGTCTCGAGTGCCTCGGCGATCTTCGAGGCGATCTGGAGCGCCTCGACGACCGAGAAGCGAGCTGCGACGATCCGATCGGCCAGCGTCGGGCCATCGACCAGCTCCATGACCAGCGCACAGGTACCGTCAAGCTCCTCAAGGCCATAGATCTGGCCGATGTTCGGATGATTGAGCGATGCAAGTAGCTGCGCCTCGCGACGGAATCGCGCCAGGCGATCTTCGTCGTTCGTCCACGACCCGCGCAGGACCTTGATGGCAACGTCGCGATTCAGTTTGACGTCGTGGGCTCGATAGACGTCGCCCATCCCGCCGCTACCGAGCAGACCGAGCACGCGGTAGTGAGCAATGCTCGCTCCGCTGGCGATGGGGTTGCGGTGCTCGGTTGCACTCATGCCTGCGCGTTATTTCCTCCCCCCCTGGGGATCCTTGCCGTCCTCGGGTGCGCCGGTGCCTGACGACCCGACGAACAGCCGTCTGCCGTCCGCGAATGTCAGCTCCCGGCCGTTGCCTTTGAGCGACCCGTCCTTGGCCCGGAACCCTTCGACGACGAGCTCGGCGCCCTGCGGGAGTGAGTCCTTGTTGAAGCCGCGGCGATAGAGCGCGTTGGGCGGACCGCCTTCGATCATCCATCGCTCGGTCTTGCCGTCCGGCCGCTTCACATCCAGATGCAGCCACGTGTGCGGGTTGATCCACTCCATCTTGACGATGGTGCCGCGGATCTTGAACGGCTTGCTGGAATCGAACTCCGCCGCGAACGCGTGATGTGCGAGCACCGCTGCGGGCACCGACACAACGCTCACGACCAGGAACAGGATCGCGAAAGGTCTCTGCATGATGTCACCGTGATCGCTTGGCGGCGTCCACGCGTCCGCCTGCCAGCAGGTTCGTCATCGCGTAGTTGCCCTCGTGGCAGGCGTACTCGTAGATCTGCGTCTCATGACTCAGCCGCGTAATCGGAATCACGGCCGTCCACGGTTTCTCGAACGTCGTCGGATCCTCGACCGTGACGCGGTACTCCATCGCGTCCGGTCCTGTTCGAGTGAAGCGCTCGACGATGTGCAATGTCTCGGACGGACGCGTGAAGATCGACGCCCACTCGTAGTTCGTTCGATCGATGAAGTTGATGGTGTCAACGACGAAGGTTGATCCTTCCCACTTGCCGACAGCGTCGCCGAACCATTGCCGGATGCTGCCGTGGCTGCGTCCATCGGTGGGGATGACTCGCCGGTCGAGATATTCCTCGTGGAGGATTGTGACGTAGCCAGGGCTCTGCACGATCCGGTTGTGTCCACCGTTTGGGCCTTGCCACATCAGCGCCGTGACCCCGTCTGTCAGACAGCGCTCACCGGTATCGGGATCGAGGTAGGACTCATACGGCCCGGCACCGTAGCGTGCCGTCGCTCGCGCCTCTGCTTTCCTGGCCTCAGGCGTATACGGAAGGCGGCCATCCTTCGGATCGACGACGAGAGAGGTCTGCCGGTAGAACTGCCGCGGCCGTCCGTGGTCCTGCCAGAAGCTGTTGTACTCGTTCCCGCGGATCGGCGACTCGGCGACCGACCGGCGTCCCACCGCCGCGCCTTCGGCGCCCGCCAGACGTTGCTTCGGCCTGTTCGTCCTCGAGCCGCTGACTCTCTTTGATTTCCTCGTCGGTCAGCGACTCGCGCCCCTCGAAGCGTGCCGGGCGCTCGAGCGGGATCGCGGCCTCGTACCGCCAGACACCCTGCAGATCGGGATCGCCCCACGGTGTCGTCGCCTGCTTCCATGAAGAGGTCGAGTCGGGCTGCGCCGTGGTGGTTTGCTGCGCTCCGCTCGTCGCGATAGCGACGGCGATGAACACCGCAAGAGCGAGCGTCGAAACTGTGTGGCGAGCGTTCATGTCGCAGTCCCTCTGTCTACTTGTTCTTTTGCCCAGTCGCCGGATCGACGACGCCGAGGTGGCCGTACATCAGCTCCTCGACGAACTCGACGCACTTGTACTCGAGGAGTTTCTTCCCGGGCTCGACGCGCCGGTACAGCGGCATGCGAATCTTCCACGGGCGCGTGAACACTTTCGGGTCCTCGATCGTGGCCTCATACAGCAAGTGGTCGGCGCTCGTCGGCGTGTAGCGTTCGGTCACATGCAACTGGTCGCTGTGGAAGTTGCCGGCCCGGTCGAACCAGGTGTCCTCGTTGAAGTCGGTCACTTCGATGACGAGCGAGTCGCCCTCCCAGCGGCCGCGTGACCATCCCATCCACGTCGGTGCGGGACTGTCAGAAACTTTGTCGAGGTGAATCGTGCGCGACGCGCCGGCAAACTCATAGGCCATCACGATCTTGTCGGTGCCCTGCAGGATCTGGAACGGGTACGGCATATAGGTCGCGCGCGGCACGCCTGGCATGTAGCACTTGATCTCGGGATCGCGCTCCAGCCAGCGCTCGGCGTTCTCTTTCTTCTTCGCGGCGGCCCACGGCTGATACGGGATCTCGTCGCCATCGACAACGCTCTCTCCGGCGGGCACACCGCCCACAGCTCCGAGCGGTCGAACTGACGGGTGGGGAAGTTCCACGTGCGTGGCCCGCACGAGCCCCGGTACTCCGCCGCGCGGAGCGGCTGGCATCAGCGCGAGGGCCGGCCGCGAGGCGTGCCCCTGGATGTCGAAGTTCGCGGTGTTGAGCGCCTGCCAGATCCCGTTCAGATCGGGCTTCCCGTCGGCTGTGCGCGCGGCCTGAAAGGCCTGGCCACGTGAGGATTGGCCTGCGGTTGTGGTCTGAAAGAACCACACGGCACAGGCTGCCAGGACAACCGCAGCCACGACCACGCCAACGAAGCTTGACCGCATCGGACCCTCCTGCGGCGCGTCCTGCCGCCGCGGCGGATTATGGGATCGTTCGTGTCGCGGAACAACACCTCTTTCGGGTGAGTGGTCGCGTCGTTCAGTAGTGATATGTTGCGCCGCATGTCACAGTGGCTCAAGGGACTCGTCAGTGGCGGATTCGTTGCGGCCCTGGTCATGCTCGTCGTCACGGGAGCATGGCGTGGCGCCTCGCAACCGGCTGCCGCGCAGTTCATGCGCATGGGAGACGGTAAGCCAAACCTGAACGGCATCTGGGCCGCCAGCAATACGGCCAACTGGAACATCGAGACCCATCCGGCGAAGCAAGGCCCAATGACCGCGCTTGGCGCTGCGTTCAGCGTGCCGGGTGGCATCGGCGTCGTCGAGGGCGGTGAGATTCCCTATAAGCCCGATGCTGTTGCCAGGCGCGATGCACAACGCCAGGAACTGGATGGCCAACGACCCGGAGGTGAAGTGCTATCTCCCGGGTCTGCCACGCGCGACCTACATGCCGTATCCCTTCCAGATCGTGCAGTCGACCGAGCCCAACGACATTCTGATCGCGTACGAGTTCGCGTCGGCGAGCCGCATCGTCCACATGAGCACACATCAGGAGAGCCCGGTCGACAGCCTGGATGGGATGGTCGAACGGCCGGTGGGAAGGCGACACGCTCGTCATCGACGTCACCGGCTTCGTCGATCAGACGTGGTTCGATCGAGCGGGCAACTACCACAGCGGCGCCCTGCACGTCGTCGAGCGCTACACACCGCTCGGACCGGACGTGATTCAGTACGAAGCGACCATCGAAGACCGGAATGTATTCACGCGCGCCTGGAAGATGAGCATGCCCTTGTATCGCCGCGCCGAGAAGAACGCGAGGCTCATGGAATACAAGTGCGTCGAGTTCGCCGAGGAGCTGATGTACGGGCACCTCAACAAACCGCCGAAGCCGTGACCGCGAGACACACAGGCAGAAACGAGGCGATACATGCGTAATCGAACGCTCGCGTTGATGGGCGGTCTGGTCGTGGTTGTGACGGTCGCGTGGGTTTCAGTGCTTCTCCACGGCCAGGCTGGTACGCAGGAGAAGAGCGACACCGGCAAGGCGAAGTACGTCGCGCCCCGCACGGCGTGGGGAGACCCGGATCTACAAGGCCAGTGGAACAGCCAGACATCGACCCCGCTCGAGCGTCCGCTCACAGGAACGCTGGCGGGGAAGGAGACACTGACCGACGAAGAGGCAGAGGGTCTCGAGGCGAAGCATCTCGAAGACGGCGATCGTCCCCCAGCTGCCGGCGATCCGGGAACGTACAACTCGTTCTGGTTCGATCGCGGGAAAGGCGTGAACAGGACGTCGCTCATCATCGACCCGCCGGATGGGCGAGTGCCGGCGTACACGGCGGAGGCCGAGCAGCGGCTCGCAGCCGAGCGAGCCGAACGCGCGAAGCGCGGGCCGGCGGACAGCTACGCGGATCTGCCGCCCTGGACACGCTGCATCACGCGTGGCTGGAACGGCATCGGCAGCAACTACAGCAGCAACACCCAGATCTTCCAATCTCCCGGCTACGTCGTCATCCTGCAGGAGCTGATTCACGAGGCGCGCATCATCCCGGTCGACGGACGGGACGGTCTACCGCCTGACGTACAGCAGTGGCTCGGCGACTCACGCGGGCGGTGGGACGGCGACACGCTCGTCGTGGAGACGCGCAACTTCGATCCGCGCTCCAGCTATCGCGGCTCGTCGCCGGCACTCGTGCTCACCGAACGCTACACGCGCACGTCAGCGGGAGAGATCGACTACCGCTTCACGATGCACGACCCGACGATCTACGTGAAGGACTGGACGGTGGGGCGGCCGATGCGCCGCGAGGCAGACAAGTTGACCGTCTTCGAGTACGCGTGTCACGAAGGAAACATCGCGATGACCGGCATCCTCGCTGGTGCACGCCGCCAGGAAAAGGAAGCTGCCGTACGCTGAAGAGACCACGTTCTACTTGAAGCGCTGGTTCTCCAGGCAGACGTACTCGATGAGTTCGTCTCCGAGCATCAGTTCCTGATAGAGACGAACGGTGAACGGCCGGGTGTACGTTTTGGGATCCTCGACGGTGACGTCGATCTGCATCTGCGCGTAGGTTGGCCTGCGAAACCGTTCGATGATCGTCCCCGCATCGGTGAGCGGGCTTCCGATGAGATCGAGCCATCCGCCGTCGCGGAAGTTCGTCGTCGTCACGACAAGGTCGTCACCGTCCCAATGGCCCACCGAGTAGCCGTTCCACCATGGTTGCGCGTCGCGCGGAGGCGGCGGGCGGCCGTCGGTGAAGATCTGCCGCATCTCACTGCCCGCCTCGTAGAGCACGACGAGCATCTGCGATGTCTGGATGAACTTGCGCGGCGCGCCCTGTGTGTGGAGTTGCACGATCCCCATCGGCAGGCATTGCGCTTCGGGGTTGTGCGCGCTCGAGTCCGCAATCCGCTGCTTCAGGAGATCGAGGCCGTACGGTGTAATCGGTAGTCCATCGGGCAGGTTCTGTCCGATCTCGCGGTAGACGGCGATCGGCGGTCCTGGTGGTGGATTGATCGGGCGCCGACCGGCCGGTCCAGTGATGCCGACCCAGACGCCGGAGAAGTCCGGCTTTCCCTCCGCCGTGCGCGGTGATGGTGCGTCCGGATTGGGCTGACCACTCGCCGTGCGCGGGATCGATGGGCTTGGACGGCGCGGCCACTGCGCGGCGACTGGATGTGTTCCGATGGCGACTACCGTGGCCAGGAAGATGGCATCGATCGCGGTGAGGCGGGCACGCACGCGACTAATGCTGTGCCGTCGCTTGCCAATCGGTGACGACCGTAAGGACTTCAGGGAGCGTCGGCAGCGCGCGGCTCACGAGGAACCTGCGTCCGGAGGGATCGACGTCGTACGAGCTGGGCGAAAAGCCCAGCGTTGGATTCTCGATGGGAAGCTCGAAGAGCGCGCGCGGGATCCCTAATCGCGGCGTGGCAGTTCCTTCGAAGGTCACAGTCGTCAAGCGACGATCGGGTGTAACGAAGAACAGCGCCTTCCCGTCGCGCCGCCATCGGGGCTGTGAGCCCCCGCTCGTCGAGACTTGATAGCGCGGCCCTTGCGACGGGAACGCGACCACATAGACTTCACGCACACCGGATTCGTCGGACTCGTACGCGAGCCACTTTTGATCGGGCGACAGTCGCGCGCCGCCTTGATCGAACGCAGCCTCGCGCAGCGAAATGGCCTCGCCCGATCCAGATGTTGGAAACGCGCTGATACGTCGATTCTGCCCCTCGGTCACGCGATGAAAGAGCAGGTACTGACTGGACCAATCGGTGGGCGTGAGCACGGTGGGCTGGCGGACGAGCACGCCTTCGGAGACCTGACCGCCCACGGTCTTCTCGTAGATCGCCGGGAGTCCGCTCTCCTGCAATGACGCGAACGCGACGCGCCGCGCGTCCGGCGACCAGACAGGCCACATTTCGCCGCGCGTGCTGAAGGTCAGGCGCGACCAACCGCCCCGCGACAGATCGCCAATCCAGATTGCGTGTGATTGGCGCTCCGGGTCCCAGCGCTGAATGGCGACGAGGCGGCCGTCGGGTGAGAGCGCCACCGACGGTACGGCGGGCATTGGCGAACTCACCGCGCCGAGGTCGCGACCGATCTCGTCGTACCACGCCAACTGGCTTCGCTTCCAGTTCCCGGCGAGATACACCAGGATGCCCGACTTGGAGACAGTGAAGTTGGCGATGCCGTGGGTGCGGTCGTAGCTCACACGGTCGCCGATGTGCAGCACGTCGCCTTCGATCGTCCCGCTATCAGCGTCGAATCGCTGCGCCACGAGTGCGCCATCACGCAGGAATACGAGGTGCTCGTTCGAATACGCCCCGGTTGTTTCACCCTTCGAGACGAGAGTACGCGTCGAGGAACCGAATGTGCCGAGATACGTGCCTCGGACGCTTTCCAAATCGCTTTGAATGAAGAACAGGAAATGCCGGCCGTCTGGGAGGAGCTGCGGCCACCTGTGAGCACTCTCCTGTTTGGCTTTCTCGATGACGGTTACCGCTTCAGGGGTTCCACCCGATGCAGAGACACGGAATATGGGGCCGCTCATCGTGGGAGCAAAGAGGACGACATCGCCCTGCCAACTTCCCCCGCGTCCACTCGGAGCATCACAGATCGTACGCGGCGCGCCGCCGCCCAGATCCGCCCGTTTCAGCTTGCCGCTGGCAAAGAATCCGAGCGCCGAGCCGTCGGCAGCCCAGAAGGGCCACGACGCTCCTTCCGTGCCCGGCACACGCTGCGCCTCCAGTTGGCCGATCTCACGGAGCCAGAGACTCGGGACCCCCATTCGATCGTGGATGACCACTGCCAGGCGGTGACCGTCTGGCGATATTGCGAGTCCGCGCGAGGGCGTCAGGCTGTGTTCAGGAGGAGCGAGCAACTGGAAGCGTGCGACGGCTGGTTGTGATTTGGACGACGCGCCACGTGCCACAAAAGAAAGGGCTGCGATCGCAAGTGCCGTACACGCCACCAGCCAGGGCAGGGCATTGAGGACACGGCGGCGGACTGCTGGCCCCGGGATGGCCTCGGACGGCGGTTCGCCTTCCGTTGTACCGACTTCGACGGATGGCGCATGCGCCATGTCATCCGGCGGAAGCGCGACATCGACTTCGTGCCCCCGGTGTAGCCACCACGCGTCGAGCTCGTCCCGGTATGCGAAGGCGGACCCGCGTTTCTGATGCTGGTGTCGCCGTACCGGTAGACCTTCGAGCTTCTCCCAGCGCTGGACAGTCCTGATGTCGCGCTTCAGGTACCCGGCGATTTCCTTCCACGAGTCCAGGCGGTTGTCAGCGGTGGCAAGCGGCGCGAGCCCCGCGGCCGAGGACGCATTCGCGTCTGACATGGTGTTTCGCGCGGATCTTACAAGTGTCGGGGTATCGCTTCAACAGCGCGCGGTGGCTGGTTTGGGCGAATGCACACGTCGTGGCGACCACGACACTAAGCGGCGTTAGGTGCCATCACGCGTCGTGCAAGTCGTGACACCTCATGTCGCTACGGGGAACGAAGGCACGCTCCGACAATCGCGTATCCCGAACGGCGGCCGCTTCCACAGCGGATACCCAAACCGAGGTATTCGGTTGTTGGACGTGGGCGTTTCAGGAGGAACCGGATGGTTTCCAGAGTTGTCGCGCGGTCAATAGTACTCGTGTCATCACTGCTGCTCGTTCCGTCGGTCGCCCTCGCGCAAGCGGCGATTACCGGGGTCGTCAAGGATGTCTCTGGCGCCGTGCTTCCCGGCGTGACGGTTGAAGCGGCCAGCCCCGTGCTGATTGAGAAAGTGCGCTCGGTTGCCACCGACGCATCGGGGCAGTATCGCGTCGTCGATTTGCGGCCGGGCTCGTATTCGCTGACGTTCTCCTTGACGGGTTTCAAGACCGTCAAGCGCGATGGCATCGTCCTCACGGGCACGTTCGTCGCAACGGTGAACGCTGATCTGACTGTCGGCCAATTAGAGGAGACAGTCACCGTCACGGGCGAAACGCCGGTCGTGGACGTTCAGAGCGTGAAGGTGCAGCAGACGATGAGCGACGAGGTGATCGCGGCGATTCCAAGCTCGCGAAACGCCGCCGGTCTCCAATCATTGATTCCTGGTCTGAACGTGACACAGGCAGGCGTCTCCGTGGGTGGCGGCGATGCCGGTGGCGTGGCGGGCGGCATGGGAGGTCTCGCCGGGACGATCCACGGTGGGAACACCTATGGTTCGCGAACCAAGACCGATGGCCTCAACACGGACTTCACCGGTCAGGCCTCTGCCGGCGGCCAGCTCCTGAACACGGCCGGCGCGCAGGAAGTGGTGATCAACACATCCGGTGGCCTGGGCGAGGCCGAGGGGATGGGCGTCACACTCAACATCATCCCGAGAGACGGAGCGAATACGTTCAGTGGCTCCGTGTTTGGCAACACGGCGCGAGGCTGGATGCAGGACTCCAACTTCACGCAGTCACTGAAGGACCAGGGCCTGAGGACGCCGTCAGAACTGAATTATTTGTACGACGTGGATGCGATGGGTGGCGGCCGAATCGTCCGCGACAAACTGTGGTTCTACCTGACCGTTCGCAAGGTCGCGTCGGAGAGCACGGTTCCCGGCATGTGGGTCAACAAGAACGCGAACAATCCAGACTCGTGGGCCGTGGATTTCGATCTGAACCAGCCGGCCTTTACGGATACGAACGACCGGCACGAGATCCTGCGTCTCACATGGCAGGCGTCGCAACGCCACAAGCTCTCAGGCTACTGGCAGGAGCAGCACAACTACATCGGCAAGGAAGGCGGCGGCACGCCGACGCAGACGCCCGAGGGTACTGGCTTGACGAGCTTCAAGCCGTCCCGCATCCAGCAGCTCACGTGGACGTACACGATCAGCAACAAGCTGTTGGCGGAGGCAGGCATTGGGACCTACTTCGGCACGTACGACCAAAGCGGGGGTGGCGGCCCACGCATCGGCGGTATCGGCGGCGTCAACAACCCGCTGATGATCCAGCAACTGGAACAAACGGGAAACATCCCGAGTTGCAGCTGCTCGATCCCGGGCCTGATCTCCAGGCATCCCGGACTCGCAAACGGTGGATTCAGTCATAGCCAGGTCGGCACCCGCGAATGGCGGGCGTCCCTGTCGTATGTCACCGGTTCGCACAACATGAAGTTCGGCTACCAGGGCGGGTTCAGCACGCCGACGAAGAACTACTTCTACGACAGCACCGTCATTCAGGTCCGGACGAACAACGGTATTCCGAATCAGATCACGGAGAACCTCGCCTATCCCGGCTGGCTTCGGACGGGCCGCCACGTCATCCCCGTCAACTTCTACGCGCAGGATCAGTGGACGAAGAACCGGCTGACGCTGCAGGGTGGCGTGCGCTGGGACAACGGCATCACGAACTACACGTCCGACCCGATCGGCGGACCGGACTACCTCCTCATGCCAAAGCAAGTCTCGTTTCCCACCGGATCGACACAGGGAATCGACTGGAGCGACGTCACTCCGCGCGTTGGTGTCGCCTACGATCTGTTCGGGAACGGCAAGACAGCAGTCAAGTTCAACGCCGGCAGATACCTGGAAGGTCTCAGCTCGTTGTTCGGGCTGGATATGAACCCGATCTTCCGTATTCCGACGATGACGACGCGTCCGTGGTTGAATCCCACCAGTTTCAACTTCACCAACAACCCGAACTGCGATCTCGCGAACCCCGCGGCGCAGCGCGATTGCGGGGCGATGGCCAATCAGTCCTTCGGGACCGAGCTCTTCACCACGAACTACGACCCCAATATGGTGACGGGTTGGGGAAGCCGCCCCGATGTCTGGTCATTGGGGGTATCGGTTCAGCAGGAGCTCGTGCCACGCGTGTCGTTGACGGTCGGCTTCTTCCGCAACTCGTGGGGGAACTTGTCCATGGTCGACAACACCCTCACGAGCGCGTCCGACTACACGCAGTACAGCATCAACGCGCCGGCCGATCCGCGGTTGCCAGGGGGCGGCGGGTATGTCGTCAGCAGCCTCTACGACTTGAACCCGAACAAGGTCGGCCAGGTCAGCAACCTTCATGAGCTCGCGTCCGTGACCGGTAGCGAGATGACCAACAACTGGCAGGGCGTGGACGTTACCGTCAACGCGCGCCTGCGTTGGGGACTCCTGGTGCAAGGGGGCACGAGCACTGGCCGCAGGCTGACGGATGCCTGCGACGTGCGCGAGGCGGTACCGGAGAGAACGTCGAGCACGGCGATCGTCCCGGCCGGAGGACTGCTGTCTAGCTTGACGAACCCTTACTGCCGCGTGGTCACGCCGTACCAGACCTCGGCCACGGGCCTCGCCACGTACCTGATCCCCAAGATTGGCGTCCAGGCGAGCCTGACGTGGCAGAGCAACCCCGGACCCGAGATCGCCGCGAACTACGTCGCGACGAATGCGTGGATTGCGTCGGGACCGCAACCGCTCGGCCGACCGCTCTCGGGTGGCGCAAATGTCACGGTCAACCTGATCGAGCCGGGCACGATGTTTGGCGAACGGCGCAACAACTTCGATATGCGCCTGAGCAAGGTCCAGAGGTTCGGCACGAGGCGGCTCACCGTGTCGATCGATGGCTACAACCTCACGAACGCGGACACCGTGCTCGCCTACAACAACTCGTTCGTGCCGGGCGGCACGTGGCTGACGCCGACGAGGATCACGAATCCGCGCTACATGAAGCTCGGCGCGCAGTTCGACTTCTGATCAGGCTCGGCCCGGTTCAGAACCTGTCGGGCCGTGCCGCGTTCCACGCGTGTCCGATGCTTCCGTTGATCGACGAGGCCAGCAGCGCACCGGTTTCGATCGGCGGGTAGATATCGTTGTAGCTTCGGACTTCCCCGGAGCTTACGCGTCTCATCACGTACCAGGGCTTGAGCTCGCGTGGATGGTGCAGGCCCGCGGCGCCGAGCACTTCAGAAGAAGCTCTTGACCGTTTCGCGGTGAAATCGCGCCACGCGCGCGGACTTGTCGCCGACGTGAAGACCGCGCACGAGATCGGGATCCTGAGTAGCGACGCCAGTGGGACACCTGTTGGTGTTGCAGCGGAGCGCCTGAATGCAGCCCAGTGCAAACATCATGGCGCGCGCGGCGTTGCACATGTCGGCGCCGAGCGCCACCTTTGTTGCGATCTGAAATCCCGTGTTGACCTTGCCCGATGCGATCAAGCGGATCGGGTCGCGCAGTCCCGCACCCACCAGCGCGTAGTGCACGAACGCCAGTCCTTCGTTGAGCGGTGTCCCCACGGAATCGGAGAACTCCAGTGGCGCGGCGCCGGTGCCGCCCTCGGCGCCATCGACCGTGATGAAGTCGGGAAGAATCCCCGACTCCAGCATCGCCTTGACGATGCCGAAGAACTCGTGGCGCTTGCCGACGCACAGCTTGAATCCGACGGGCTTGCCGCCCGATGCCTCGCGGAGCAATTGCAGAAACTGCAGCAGACCGAGCGGTGTGGTGAACGCGGTGTGTGCCGGCGGAGAGATCACATCTTCGCCGGGCACGACGCCGCGGATCTCGATGATCTCGCTCGTCAGCTTCGCGGCCGGCAGAATGCCGCCGTGTCCGGGCTTGGCGCCCTGCGACAGCTTCACCTCGATCATCTTCACGTTCGGGAGAGTGGCACGCGTCGCGAACGCATCGGGACTGAAACGGCCATCAGGCGTACGGCAACTGAAGTAGCCGGTGCCGATCTGCCAGATCAAGTCGCCGCCTGGTTCGAGGTGATACGGGCTCAAGCCACCTTCGCCGGTGTTGTGCGCAAAGCCGACCGGCCTTCGCGCCGGCATTGAGCGCGAGGATCGCGTTCTTGCTGAGCGAGCCGTAGCTCATCGCCGACACGTTGAGGATCGATGCCGAGTATGGCTGCGTGCACGTGGAGCCGCCGACGAGCACGCGGCTGCTTGCGTCGTCGGGATGCACCGGGGCGAGCGAATGGTTGATCCACTCATAGCCCACGGCGTAGACGTCACGCTGCGTGCCGAACGGCAGCGTGTCGAGCTCGCCCTTGGCGCGCTGATAGACGACCGATCGATCGTTGCGGCTGAAGGGACGGCCGTCGTGATTGCTCTCGATGAAGTACTGGTTGATCTCGGGCCGGATCTGCTCGAGCAGGTAACGGAAGTGACCGACCAACGGAAAGTTGCGGCGCACCGCCTGTCTGGTTTGAAGCATGTCGGCGATCCCACCCAGGATCAGGGGGACGAGCACGACGAGCGACCAGAGTACAGGTGGCCACACCAGCGCGGTCGCGGCCACGATCGCCAGCACCGCTGCGCAGACAGCCAGAAAGACGCGGCGCATGGTTCAAGAATCGGCAGAACAGCTCGAGACATGAGCCCTGTGTCGGCCTGACGATGAACGTCATTGCCACGTCCACGTTCCCCATCTAATCTAGGCGCATGTACAAGACCGTACTGACTGTCGCCCTCCTGCTGGCGGCGGGTGGGCCGTCGCTCGTCGCGCAAACGCCGGCGGCGAATGCGACGACGCAGGTGTACGCCGACTTGAATCGGCTGATGCGCGGCGTCTTGTATCCCGCCGCCAACGTGGTGTTCTCGGCGCAAGCCGACAATCCCGCAGACGTGAAGTTCGTCCCCGGCCACGACCCGTCGATGTCGACCGACCCTCTCACGAGTACCTTCGGGGGGTGGCAGGCGATCGAGAACGCGGCGCTGGCGCTCGCAGAGTCGACCAACCTGGTGTTGATCCCGGAACGGAAGTGCTCGAACGGCGTCTCCGTTCCGACGAAGGACCCTTCATGGGCGATGTTCGTGCAGCAGGTTCGTGACGCCAGCATGAAGTCTTACAAGGCCGCACAGGCCAAAGATCAAGACAAGATGATCGAGACCTCGGAAGAGCTGAGCGCGTCGTGTGCCAACTGCCATCGCAAGTGGCGCGATCGCAGGACCCCGGACAACCGGTGTAAGTAGGAACCCGTCTGCGCAGGGAGCATCATGAGTAGCGTGAATAATTTGTATCGCGGCGTTCTGGCGGCTGGCGCGCTGGCTGTCATGGCGTCCGGCCACGTGACGGCGCAGCGGCAAGGATCGGGCTCACCCATCGCGATCCAGAGGCAGGGATCATTTGCAGTGGGCGGCAAGGTTGTCGGGGACCCTGACACGAGCTCACTGCACTGCGATCACGGGTACGTGGACTATCAGATTCCAGTCAACCCGCGCCGGATCAACCTCGTGATGTGGCACAGCGCTGCCGCGACAGCGTGGCTGAATCGGTGGGACGGTGGCGAGGGATACCAGAGCATCTTCTTACGCCGCGGTTACCCCGTCTACATCTGGGACGGCCCGCAGGTCGGCCGCGCCAACTGGGGTTGCACCGAACACGTCTACAAGCCGGGCACCGGCCGGGATCAGGGGAACTTCGTTTCATGGCGGTTCGGTGAGAAGTACCCGAACTGGTTCGAGGGTGTGCAGTTTCCGACGAAGGATCCCGAGGCGTGGAACCAGGCGTCACGAGCGCGCTATCTCGAGTTCGACACCATCGAGAACGCGCGGATGCAATCGGAGGCAGCAGCCAAGCTGATGGACCGAATCGGTCCGAGCGTGGCGCTCACGAATTCCGCGGGCGGTATGCGTGCTCTTCTGACGGCGCTCAAGACGACCAACCTCGTTGGCATCGTGATGTACGAGAACGTCGGCTACCTCTATCCGGAAGGTGAAGGCCCTGGCGTTCCGGAAACCGGCTTCGGTCCCATGACCGTCACGCTCGAGGAGTTCAAGAAGCTGACGAAGATCCCACTGCAGATCGTGTGGGGCGACAACGTCGAGAAGGTCGCCACTTACGCCGAACGGTACAAGATGTCGATCTTGTTCGCGGAGAAGATCAACAAGTACGGCGGCAAGGCGCAGGTGCTCAGGCTGACCGACGCGGGGCTGAAGGGCAATACGCATATCCCCTTCGCCGACATGAACAACGTCGCCGTGGCGGATCTGCTCTCGAAGTTCCTCGCCGAGAACAATCTGGACAAGCGTTAGGGCAGGTTGAACGCCATCAGCAGGTTCTTGTACGGCACGACGCGGCCGTGCACCGGCGCGATGCGCTCCGGATTCAGCTTCAGTTCCTGAATCCTCTGCACCATCTGCGCGGCGTAGTCGGGACCGCGCTCGGGGTTCCTGATCTCGTCGCCGGCCGGTGGGTTGTAGGCGTCTCCGTACAGCAGGATGCGCTCTTTCGGGAGCCAGGCAATGAGCTGTCCCGTGTGATGTCCGCTGCCCGGCACGTGATACAGCTCCACGGTTCGCGTGCGGTCGCTCAGCACTCTCTTGTCGCCCACGGGTTCAATCGTTGGCTTGTTCGACGTCGGCGCTGTGTCTTCGATCGTTCGCGGCCTCGCCCACGCCTTCTCCAGGAACTCTTTGTTGCTCTCGTGGGTGATCACGGTGATGCCTTCGGCGACGTATTCGCGCAGGCCGCCCGCGTGATCGTAGTGGGCATGGGTATTCACGACGTACCGGATCGACTTGTTCGGCACCGTCTGGCGCACGAGATCGTTGACGACCTTGGAGCGCGCATCGCTCGTCGGCCCTTCGAGCATGACGATGTGATCGGCGAACTCGACGGCGAGGCTGCGCGTGCCCGCGCTGTTCAGCGACCAGAGACCGTCGCCGACCTTATCGATGGTAGCCGTCGGCGTGGCAGGCGGAGCCGGCGCTGTCGCTACGTTGTTCGGCACCGGCAGCGAGACCGCGGCATTCGGCTGCACGTCGTTGATCGTGATATCGAGCGTGGGGTACCCGTCTTGTTTCTCGACGATGTGCTTCGGGAACTGGATGGTGCCGAACTGCGCGTAGTCGGAGTACGTCACCTCCACCGGCACGTCGCCGACCACCGAGTTCGTCGTCAAGTACTCGACCTTCTCCACGAGGTTGTTCTGATTGAGCGTGACCTTGACGTCGCGGTCCTCCGCTTTGAACGTGAAGACGTTGCTGTCTGTTGGTGCGCCGCTTGCGAGGGCGGCCTTGACGACGCCATGAGGCGTCAGCCAGAATCTGTCGCAGGCGCTCGGTGATGGCACCGGGATTCGGCGCCGGCTGCGCGCCGCCTTCGCTCCACGCGTTTTTCCCGCTCACGATTTGAGTGGTCCGCTGGTCGACCGCGAACGGTTGTGCGCCGCCTCCGCGCGGTGGATGCTCGCCCTGCGCGCGCAGCATGTCGAGTTTCATCGCGGGCGTCTGGTAGTCGACGGCAACCGTGTAGGTCTTCACCTCGAAGCGCGGCCACGCTCCGCCGGGAGCGTATGCCTGCCCGAAGGCGTAGTTGGTCCCGCTTCCGGAGAATTGGACGGAGGTCAAGTTCGTCGCGCCCATCGCATCGGCAGCGGCAGCGGCGCCGCTCGGCCTGCTGCAACTGGAGAAGGTGATCGCCAGCGCAAGACCGGCCACCAAGGCTGTCGTGGTTCGCATGGGAACTCCTTTTCGATGAGACGAGATGCCCGCGCCGGGTACTGGGAAGCGCGATATTACAACTTCGCGCCCCGATCGCAGCTAGAATCGAGCGGCACGAAAACGATATAGGGGGATGGTCATGACCTTCCGAAGAGCTCTCATTTGGACAAGCGTCGCATTCGCGGCCGCACTGACAATCGGTGTGCCGTCCACGGCCGGTGCGCAGGCGGCGGGGGCTGGGGCTGGACCCGGGCCAGCGGCTCAGGCTCCGGCGGGCCAGGGCCAGGGGCAGGGTCGTGGACGCGGACGCGGAGCTCCGCCGTTCACGCCGGCGCCGGGCGCGAAGGACCTGAAGTCCGTCATGTTCAATTGGGGCTGGTACACCGGCATGCTGCGGAGCAGCGAGGAATACGACCTGCTCATGACGCTCGCGTATTCGGGCAAGGGCACGATGCAAGTGGGCGGACAGCCCTGCAACGTGACGATGTACCGAAGCGACATCAGCTATCAGGAGTCGGGTGAGCGGATTCGCATCACCGGCACTCGGCCCAATGGCCAGAGTTGCTCCGCGATCGAAGTCCTCAGTGGCGCGTATGCCTGGAACGATGACGTTCTCGGTGCCGAGCTCATCCCGGGCAAAGGCAAGGCCACGCCGATGCCGGCAACCGTCGAGGATCGGATGATTCGCCTGTGGTCTGGCCCGCAGGGTGCGTTCAAGGCGGCGTTCGCGGGGACCGCGATCCAACCTTCAATGACGCCCCGACCGCAACTGATACCAGCCGATGTGACGACAGTCGGCAAAACCTCGCTCGCATGGGTAGCCAACAAGCCGGTGTTGACGTACCCGATCCCGGGCGTTCCCACTGCCACGGCGACCACCACACTCGACGCCAAATTCATGCCCGAGAGCGTCGTGGTGAAACATGGCGCGAACACGTACGAGTTCACGTATAGCGACTACAAGGATTGGAACAATCCGCTCAATCCGGCCGAGGCGTTGTACGCCGGCAGGATGATCGAAAAGAAGAACGGCACCGTCGTTCGCGACATCACGACGACGCTGACGGAAACGGGGCAGATGTATGTCGTGATACCCGTCCCGGCAAGCATCAAGGCGGCGATCAAGCCGACGAATCAGCCGCCCACCTGGACTCTGCCAACCGCGCCCGCGCCCGCAACGCAGACTGCAGCCGCCGTCACGCCGCGGCTATCCAACGGAAAGCCGGATCTGACAGGAACCTGGGGTGGCGCCTTCAATCCGATTACGGGTAGCGGCACTCGCCGATGCGGCCCAACGCAGAAAGACTGTAAGACCGGGCAGGACAATTTCTGGGTGGACTACGAGTGGATCTCGCCATCGCGGTTTGGGATTTATGGTCGTCCAATTTACAAACCCGAGTTCTGGGACAAGGTGCAGGAACTCGATCAGTGGACGAACAAGGAAGACCCGATCATGACGTGCCAGCCGATGGGGCTTCCACGGGCGCTCACGCCCCGCCGCATCTTCCAAACGGTCAACGACATCACCATGCTGTATACGACGAGCGATTACGGCGGCGGAAACAGGGAATTTCGTTCGATTCCAACCGACGGCCGCAAGCACAACGAACAGAAGGCGCTCGAGGCCACGTACATGGGATATACGGTGGGGAGCTGGGAGGGCGACACGCTCGTGCTCGACTCCATCTCGTTCGTCGATTCGACGTGGTTGGGGCGAGGAGGCCTTTTCCATTCGGCAAACATGCGCATCGTGGAGAGATTCACGCGTAAGGGCGATGAACTGTATTACGACATCACCGTCGAAGACCCCGATGTGTTCGTCGAGCCCTGGGTGATGCCGACGCGAGTCCTGCGCCCATTCGGTGGCGATGGCGTTGTTGCGGAGCGCGCCAACTGCGAGGTGTACGAAACAAACGAAATCACGAACCAGCTGCGACACTGATCGCGAGCCGGCGAGTGACCAACGACCCGTTTCGGAGTGATCCGAACGGGCTGTTCTTGTCAGTGCGGGAGATGGGTGAGGGTCGCCGGCAGCTCCATCAGCTCGAGGGCGTTGCCGTCAGGATCGACCAGCATCGCAATCTTGATCGGAGTGCCCCCGATTGGCGCGGTCATCACATCGCGCTCGACCGTCGCGCCAGCGGCCTTCGCCGCGGCCACTGAGGCCCTGATGTCGGAGACGCGCAAGATCGCATGGTGCATGGGATCCTTGGCCGCTGTGGCCTCGCGTTTCTGTACGAGGAACTCTGGCGAGGCACCGGCCTTCGCTTCGGCGACCGTCGCGCCGTAGCGCATGATGATCTCCGTCGCAGGATTCCCGACCCGGTCGATTTCCTTCAGACCGAAGGCGGCCTCGTAGAACTTCGCCAGTGCGACCACGTCGCTTGCGCCGAGGCGCACCGCCATCACGGTGACCTCGGCCTGCGCCGGCATCGCACACGCGGTCGCCGCGATCACGATTAGTGTCGCAATAATTCGACGCACGCTTCTGTCCTCCGCGTGGATTCTACGCCCTTCCCTCGGACAGGTCTAGCAGAGTTTCTTGGTGTCATGATCGTGGACGACAAATTGCTTTGACGCTAAGTGCCGGCACGTGACGAGCTGTCGATGACGAAACTCGCTGCTCCGAGCAGTTCCTCGGTGAGGCGGATTTGCCAATCCCCGACAGACCCTCTTTCCCGCACTCGATGTGGGACCATCGCACGATGCCATCGCGGTCGATCAGGAACTGGCCCTTCAACTGATTCGATGTCAGTTCCTGATCGCGCCGATCGGTCGGCGTGATCTGGTAGCCGTCCAGCGCGGCCAGAGCCGCGGCAGCGGCCGCCACGGGCAGCGGGGCCGGGAGCTCTCCGGTGGGATTGATGTATGTGTTCTCCATCATCTGCGCCAGTTCAGGAGTCGGCTCCGGTCGAGGCACGCCATACGAACGATGCGTGGTCAGATGTGGATCGGCGCCGAGCGCCACTCCCATGCCTCCGCGGCCGATGACTTCGACGATGTGATACCGCGGCTCGTCCATCACCTCAAATGTTATTGCTGGTTCGGACGAGCGGTAATTTAGAAATGTGTGACGTGGAAAGCGGGGCTCAAACCGAGCGCCCGCCTTCACACGGGCTCTTTAGAAGTCCCACCGTGCCCCGAACTTCACGAACCGTGGCTGGATGACCGACGTCGCGTTTCGCCAGGCCACGCCGTAATTCTGTACCTCTTGGAGGATCGCGTCCGAGTTGAACGCGTTGTAGAGGTCGACGTTCACATCGACTCTCCCTTTGCCCACGTTGAAGATCTTTGTGAAGCGCAGGTCGAACTGGTTCAGGCGGTCGCCAAACTCGGTGCCAGTCGGAACACCCCTGAACGAAAACGCATCAACCCATCCCGGAACCAGGTTGACAGTCGATGAGCCGGACGAGAAGGGTCGTCCGAGTCCCGGCGCCGTGGCAGCGTACGTGTTGTAGGCGTTGATAATCGGACCAATCACGCTCTGGAACGTCCCGCTCACTCTGATGCCGTACCACGGGAGCCCGTACGAAACGTACGCCTTGATGTTGTGCTGCATCGGCTCGCTCACGCGGCAGAACGGGAAGATCACCGCCGTCGCCTGTCCGGTGATCGGGAGAAACGACGACTCCGGCACCTGCGAGCGGACCGCGCAAACGTCGGTGAGCCGTCTCCCGCTACTGATGCCACCCTGGAGAAACAGGTTGCTGAACCGGCCGCTCGCCGTCACGTCGAAGCCGTCGAAGTGCTCGATGTGCTCGCCGAACTGCGAATCGTCCTTCACGACGTTACGGCTCAGACCGAGCTTGTCGGGATTCAGATCGGGGACGCCGGGGATGACCTGCCCGGAGTTGGGCAGACGCGGGTCCGTGGGCACGACGGCGCTGTAGTACGTGTAGTCCGACGCGCTCACGAGCTCGTTATCGGTCACCCAGAAGTTCCCCAGCGCGCGGTGGAAGAAGCCCGCGCTGACAGAGACGCGCGGGATGACTTCCTGCTGGACACCCACCGAGTATTCCCAGTTGTACGGCCGCACGCCCCAGCCGTTGAGAATCCCGGAGTCCCAGGTTGTGGCGAGGGCGGGGTTGCCGAAGTTCGAATTGTTCCAGGGTCCGCACAAGTCCTTGGTGGGATCGAAGCCGGGCCCGAAGAAATTCTGCGGAGCCGGATTGGACAGGTCGCAGTCAGGCGTCCTGTTGCCGTTGTTGTCGAACCACAGGCGGTCGGTCGATGTCACCAGGGCATTGGCTGCCGGATCGTTGGCGCGCGCGACGCCAATCGAGTCCTGGAGGACGCTGCGGCTCACGCTCGCCTTGATGGCCGTCTTCCCGGTGCCGAACACGTCGTAGCTGGCGTTGATCCGCGGGTCGATGTCCTTCCAGTTGGGCACGTTCTTGATTTCCGGGTAGTTGATATTCCGGTTCGGGATCCACGGACCGGGCCCGTAGTGATAGGCGTCGACCGACTCGTTCTGGAAGTCGAGACGAACGCCCCCGCTCAGGGTCAGGCGTTTCGTCGTCCACGAATCCTGCGCGTAGATTCCGAGGTTGTAGTTCAACCGGTCCACCCAGCCCGCCAGGGGCGACGAAATCGTCGCGAGGAGTGGCGCGCCGTTGAGCGAGACGATGTAGTAGTCGCCCTGTGCGTGGTTGCTGTCGCGCCGTTCAAAGTGTCCACGCTGCAGCTGCGAGCCGACTTTGAAGTTGTGGCTGCCCGTGACGTAGCTCAACGAACCCTTGAAGGTCTGCGACGGCAGACGGTCGTCGTTATTGCTGAACCATGAAGCTCGATGCGCAAAACTGAACGGGACGTCCGGGCCGCCCAGTTCGAAGATCGGGACGCCCGCGATTTTGTCTGGCGGCTGCGTGATCGTGTCAGGGCTCTCGCCCGGCGCGGCCCCCGCTTCGATCAGCACCCGGTTGGTGGCGGTGTACGTCCACGTGATGGTACTCAACTGCGTCGGCCACTGGACGAGCTGCGCCGCCTCCGGCGACATGAAGAGAAGCTGCGACAGCCAGTGCGGATCGTCCTTACGCTGGTACGCGTACCAGCCGGAGACCTTCTGCTTCGACGTGGGCGCCCACGTCAGGCGAATGTTGTTGTCAGCCGTCCATGTGCCGGCGAACGCCTGCCGCGCCAGATCGGGCGTGCGCACGTAGGCCGACGGATCGACGGCGAAGTACAGCCCGGCCTGGTAGTACTCGTTCGTGAAGTAACGCGACGTGTAGTAGAACCACAGCCGGTCGCGCTTGATGGGTCCGCCGATTGCCCCGTTGATGTCGTACAGCTTCTTCAGCGAGTCGGTGTCGGAGGCGCCCCTGGCTCGAAGCCGATCGTTCACGTTGCTGCCCTGGAGCGACGGCGCGGATCCGTTGGCGAGCAGCGCGCCACTGAATGTGTTGCCGCCCGACTTCGGAATCGCGTTCATGATGACGCCGTTGGTCCCCGATTCAGGGGTTTGTCCGGAGAACGAGATGTTGACCTCGTCGTAGAGGAGCGCGGAGAGGCTCATGTTGGTCAGGTTCGAGCTGAGATACATATTGCCGATGCGCATGCCGTCGATCATCGACACGCCGTCACCAGGCAAACCGCCGTGCACGGACACCTGTGTTCCTGTCTGATCGCCCTGGAGCCCTCCGACGTCCCGGACCCCGAAAAAGGCGGAGTTGATCGCCGGGACCAGCTGCGCGATGTTCACCCACGATCCGCCTGACGGGAGCTCCTTGAATGTCCGTTCGTCAGCCACCGTGGTCTGTGACGTCGATTGAAGATCGACGACCGGCGTCTGGCCGCTCACCGTAATGGTCTCGGTCAGATTACCGACGCGGAGTTCGGCGTCGATGTTGGACGTGACGTTGATCGACACCTCCACACCTTCACGCCTGACGGTACTGAATCCTGACAGCGTGAACGTCATGACGTAAGTGCCGGGAGGAAGGTTGACGATCCGATACTGACCCGTGCCGTCAGTCACGACCGTCCGGATCTTCTCAATGAGCGCCGGGCTGGATGCTTCGACGGTGACGCCGGGCAGGACCGCGCCTGAGGCGTCCCTCACCGTACCCGCGACGCTGCCGAGCACTTGTGCCGCGCTGACACACGGCACGCTCACGAGTCCACAAGCCAGGAGCAGGATTGGTGCGTACTGTCGCAGAACTCCGCGCGTTGGTCTCCGCATCGCTGTCCTCCATGTCGTCATGGAAAGTCACCGGGGAGTTTTTCGATATGCGAATCTCTTTTCCCTGAGCGGCTGAGGTATACGCCTCGAACGCGAGCCTGTCAAGGTTGGGTGTTGGTTCCGGAGCCGCTATCGCTTCAGCGCCTCGTCGAGCAGGAACAAGTCGGTGAGAACGGCCCGCACGTGGCTCGATGCGTTCAGGTTGTCCACGAGCTGCGATCCGATCGAGGGCTGAGCGAGCACGAGCCGCACCACGGCCCTGGCGTTTCGCGCATCGTGATCGAGAACGCTCACGAACTCGTCATAGGGAGCTCGGTCTTCCACGTCCACTTGACGCACGGAGCGGGCAGCGGCTTCGGCCAGGCCGTCGAGCGCGTGTTCACACTTGCGCAGGAAGTCGCGGATCTGGCTGCCCGATGTGCTCCCCTGTTCGTGTGGGAGTCCCTGCGCGGCGTAGGCGAGCATGAACTCGTACGCCTCTTCGATCGCGTCGCAGCGCCCAGAAAGCTCGGATCGTTTCTGATCGTGCTGCGCGGACGCCGAAGAGGATGACGCCGTTGGAGTCGGTTCGCTCACGAGCGGCTCGTCGGCGGATTCGCCACGCGCCAGCGTTCCGGCTCATGGTGCTCGAGGTACTGCCGCCGCGTGATCCAGCCGAGGATCATCCCCTTCGTGATCCACCATTTCTCTGGACGGACCGCGAAGTAGACATGAGCGATGACGAGGCCCACGAGTGCGACGCCAGCCAGGCCGTGGGTCACATAGGTCACACCCCACGTCGCGTCGCCGAGTAGGTACGGGTTGCGGGTGAAGATCGGCGTGCGGACGCGCGACATCATCAGCACACCCGTGACCGCCGCGCCGAGCGCGGTCACCACGATAGCGGTGTGGTAGAGACGATTGCCGAGCGGGTACTTGCCTGACTTCGGCCCGGGCACGTCGCGGCCCAGCTCACGCATCAACTCCGCCTTGAGCTCGGGGATGTCTTTGGGCCCGACCCAGATCGACCAGAAGTCGAGCCACACCGACGCGTGGATGATGTGGAAGACGATCGAGCCCGTGAGCACCACGCCGGCGATCCAGTGATAGGTGACCCACGCGAACTTCACTCCGGCCACGGGGAGGAAGGCGGTGAAGAGCAGCACGAACATGGTCGCCGCCATCACCCAGTGGAACATCCGTGCCATCAGCGAGTGCCGCTCGATGCGCTCGGGCAGGCTCGCAAACTTGGCCTCGAGCTGGTCGGTCTCGGTTGCCGGGCGCTTGCGATGCGCCGAGAGCAGCATGTAGCTGCCGTGCGCCACGAGAAACATCAGGCCGGCAACGAGCGAGGCCCAGAAGAGCGTCCACGAGACGTGCGTCAGGATGCTCTCACCCCAGGGGTTCAAACCCCACTTCACGAAATCCATTGGTCACTCCAACTCGTAATTCAAAATGCAAAAGGCAAAATGCAAAATGGATTCAAAATTCCGGGAAACACACAGTTTTTGCATTTTGCATTTTGAATTTTGCATTTCGTTTGACAGCTAACCGCTAGGTGTCAGTCCGCCCCCTGATGGCGCGTTTCACCAGGTTCCGCATCAACGGGATCTTGTAGGCGTTATAGCGAAGCGCCTGCGCTCCGTCGATGGCGATCTGCCCGGCGCGTTCCGCCGTCTCCTCGCTGCGGGGCTGACCCACGACGGCCGCTTCAACCGCATGCAGGCGCAGCGGCCGGGCAGCGGCGGCATTCACCACCATGCGGATGCGTTCGATCCGGCCACTCGCGTAGGCTGTTGCCGCTGCCACATTCAGCAGCGGGAAGTCCCACACGTTTCGATCGCGCACCTTCTCGAAGTAGAACTGCGCGCCGGCCCACGTCGCCGGAATGCGAATCGCCGTCAGCAGCTCGTCGGGGGCGAGAACCGTCATGCGGGTGATGTCAGTACCGGGGCCGATGAAGAACTCCTCGGCCTCGACCACACGCTGGCCTCGCGCGCTCTGGATGACCATCTGCGCGTCGAGTGCGATCAGCGCCGGCGCGGTGTCGGAGGGGTTCACGGCGACACAGCGATCAGCGTCGAGTATGGCGTGCTCCCGATTGATGGCTGTCGGCGTGTCCGCATAGCAGATGTTGCCGCCGGCGCGGTAGCAGCTCCATCCCGCGCGGTAGTACCAGCAACGCGTGTCCTGCGACACGTTGCCCCCGAGCGATCCCTGGTTGCGAATCTGCGGCGAGGCGACGAGTTCAGCGGCCTCGGCAAGGAGCGCGAACTTTCCGCGCACCAGGGGACTCCCCACGATCTCCGTCAGCGTCGTGGCAGCCCCGATCTCGAGGCCGCCGTCGCGTTCCTTGATGCCGCGCAACTCCGCGGCGTGGCTCAACTCGATGACCACGCTCGGGCGCTTGATGCGATCCTTCAGCCAGTCGAAGGAATCCATCCCACCGGCCATCACCCACGCATTCGGGCTGTACCGATCGAGGAGCGCGACCGCGTCAGCCGTGCTCTCCGGCTGGAACAGCTCGAACGCGGGCATCACGTCGTGAATCACGGCCATGACGTTCTCCTTCAGATATGTGCAGTCAAGGGCTCGATCGTCGGCCGGCCCGCTTCGAGCGAAGTCAGAATCATGTCGAGCGTCACCGGGGCGCGCTGGTAGATGTTGTCGCCCAGCGCGTCGCTGATCGCGTTCAGAACCGCGCAGGCGCCGGCACCGACCGGCGGCTCGCCGATGCCGCGCGCGCCGACCGGTGTCTCGGGATCCGGGATGTCCAGGGCCGCCCACGCCATCTGCTCCGGCGCATCGAGGATCGTCGGCGGCCGGTTGTGATGGAACCGCCGCGCCAGCGCCACACCGTACTGCTGGTCGTAGACCCACTTCTGCCCGATCGTGTGTCCGATGCCGAGCATCGATCGCCCGAGAATTTGTCCACCGAGGGCGCGTGGGTGGACTACGGTGCCGACGTCGGCGACGGCGAGGTAGTCGAGGACGTAGTACTTGCCGGTCTCGACGTCGATCTCCACTTCGGCGAACCCGGCAACGAACGAGCGTGACTGGCCGTCACGCGGGTAGTTGTCTTTCGCCACGCCCATCAGCCCCTGCCCGGCGAGCGCGGTGGCCGATGCGGTCGTGAACCTGTTGATGTCCTTCGGCAGGGCGTGACCGTCGTACGCCCCGCCGAGCTCGATCGCGCGCTGCGCGGCCTTCGCGAGCGTCATGCCCGCGCCGCCGCCCTTGCGGAAGACTCGCTCGTTGGCGACCTCGTAATCGTCCGGGCGGCCGCCAAGATCCTTGGCCGCGATCTCCTGCAGTTTCTTCTTCGCGTCCATCCCGGCGGCGTGGGCTGCGCGCGTCATCGCGTGGATGGTCTGGCTGCCGCCGCTGTTACACGTCCACGGCAGGTTCTTCGCCGTATCGCCCCAGGTCACTTCCACCTTGTCCCAGGGAACGCCGAGGATCTCAGCCGACACACGGTGACAGTCGGTGACCGACTCGGTGCCGTGATTGCCGATGCCGGACTGAATGTAGAGACGCCCATCCGGCTTGATGACGAAGAGGCCATCGTAGCCCGTGGAGCCCGCGCTATACGTGCTGACCGCGACGCCGATGCCACGCACTTTCGTGCCGTCGCGCTTGCCGCTCTGCGCCTTGCGTTCGTCCCACTTGAACAGGGCCGCGCCCTTGTCGAGCGCCTCCTTGACGAACGCGCTCGTCGCGTACTGCCGGACCTGCTTCGGTCCTCCAGGTGGGCCGAACAGCGCCTTGCCGGCGGGCGCATTGATGCGGCGAATCGCCACCTGATCGATCCCGAGCTTCCGCGCAGCTTTCGAGATGACCGGCTCCATCAGCATGTGAGACTGTGTGCCTCCCGGCTGACTTTGCGGACCTCTCGGCGGCGTGTTCGTCAACACCGAAATGCCGCGGAAGCGCATCGCCTTCGGCTGATACATCAACGACGCGATCACACCGGTGTTGTTGCAGTCGCCCTGTCGCTCGAACGGGCCGTTGTCGCTGACCGAGCACATGTCGAGCGCCGTGATGCTGCCATCCTTTGCGAAGCCGACTTTCATCCGCCCGCGCACGCCCGGACGCGCGCGGCCGATGTAGTGCTCCTCCTCGCGGGTGATGCGCATCATCACCGGCGCGTTGGCCTTCTTTGCGAGGAGCGCGGGAATCATCAGCGAGATCGCGCCCGTGATCTTGCTGCCGAACCCACCGCCGGTGTACTCACTGACAACGACGACGTCCTCGGGTGGGACGCCAACCCAGCGCGATACGCCGAGCACGGTTTGCGCCGTGCTCTGCGTGCCCGTGTATATGTGAATCTTCCCGTTCTGCCAGTACGCCATGGCCGTGCGGGTCTCGAGCGTCTGGTGGCTGGTGTCTGGCGTGACGAACGTTTCGTCCAGCACGAGCGCCGCTTCCTTGAAGCCAGCATCGAGATCGCCGTACGCCCAGGCTTCCGGTGCACCCTCCATCATCGGCAGGCGGCCCGCGTCGGCCTCGGCCAGTTCCGCCGCGGTCCACTTCATCTCTTTGATCTCGGGTCGCGGCGGACTCTGCGGCGGCGGAGCCCCGGGTGGCGCGGGTGGAGGAATAAACCAGTAGTTTCCCTTCGTTCGAGCATTGGCGCCGTCCGGACGCAGGCTCACCAACGGATCGACGACGAAGGGCAGCGGCTCGTAGTCGATCTCGATCCGCTCGATGGCCTCGGCCGCCGCGCTCTCGTCGACCGCCGCGACTGCCAGGATCGGCTGACCCTGGTAGACCGGCTCCTTCGTGAGCGCGACCTCACCGTCGATGTTGGCCAGAATCAACTGACCGTTGTCATTCACGGCGTCGGCCGGAGCCGGAAGGTCGTCGGCCGTGAGGATCGCCTTGACGCCAGGCACGGCCATCGCCGCGCTCGTATCGATGCGCGTCACCCGCGCGTGCGGATGCGGACTCAACAGGAGCTTCGCGAAGAGCATGCCCTCTACACGAAAGTCTTCTGCGTACTTGCTCTTGCCTGTGACCTTCGCGATGAGATCCGGAGTGGTGTAGTTCTGTCCGACGAGCTTGTCAGCCATGTCACGCCTTCCGCATGTTCTCAGCACCGCGCATCAGCGAGGTGAGAATCTTGTCGTAGTCCTGACAGCGACAGAGGTTTCCGGAGATCCCGTGCGCGAGCTGCGCGCGCGTCGGGCTGGGATTCGTCTTGAGGAACCCCACCGCGGCCATGATGAAGCCCGACATGCAGAACGCGCACTGGAAGCCCTGCTCGTCGACCACGCCCTGCTGAATGGGGTGCAGCGTGCCGTCGGCTGCCGCCAGACCCTCGATGGTGACGATCTTCTTCCCGCGCACGGCGTGCGTGAGGACAGAGCACGAATAGTGCGGCACATCGTCGACGAGCACGGTGCACGCCCCGCACTCGGCGCGATCGCATCCGAGCTTGGTGCCGGTCAGCCCCAGCTTGTAGCGGAGCGTCGTGGCCAGCGTTTCTTGCTTCAGCACGTCGACGCGACGCTCCTGGCCATTGACCGTGAGCGTGATCAGCCGCTCGACACTGCCTGGTGCAGACGGCTGCTGGCCGAGCACCGACGTGGAGCGCCAGAGGTATGCGGCCGATGACACCACGGCTCCCGACGCAATGACACCCTTGATGAAGTTGCGGCGCGAGACGTTCCTGGGTGTGTCGGCGGTCATCGTCTTGTCTTCCATGGAATGGCTACCTCAATTGAAAGAGGCATACGGGCTGTGGTGAGGCAGGCAAAAGGTAGCGCCGAGTGACGCAGAACGCAACGAAAGAATGGGGTAGCCCGTACAATGCGCCGTCGTGCAGACCTGGCTGCGTAAGGCGAGCTTTCGAGGGCGTATGGTCGCGCTCGCGCTGGCCTTCTCCTTGAGCGGGGCGTGCGGCCCGCCGCGCCCGGAGCCTCCCCGGAAGGAAGTCGTTCTATGGAAGCAACTTGGCTCGTGGTCGGGCCGCGGAAACGCTCAGACCGAATCGTTCGTGGGACTGACAGGGTCGCTTCGGCTGCACTGGCGCACGACTCACGAGGATCCGCAGGGCCAGGGCAGGTTCAAAGTGATTCTGCAGAGCGCCATCAGCGGTCGCGCTTTGCAGGATCTCGTCGATGAATTGGGGCCGGGAGAGGGAACGGCCTACGCGGCTGATGACCCGCGAGTCTTCCACATCGTGGTCGAATCAGCGAACCTCAATTGGTCGTTTACGGTCGAGGAAGCCGCCTTCGGAACAGCCGCACCGTAACAGCTCGTGGCGCAGCTCCGCCTTCTTCACCGGCGCGATGCCAACCAATCTGAAAAGGCCCTGCCAGGTGGGCTGTCGAGGCCGCCCAATTTTCGGCACCTGTCATCAGCCTCCGCCACACCATCATGCGGCATCTTGTTGAAACCATTGGCCTGACGTCGACAGGCGACGCGGTATGTCTGTTGCCCATCGGATCTGCTGTCGACGTGCTCCCCACTCACGCGACCTAAATCGAGGGGAATCCGAGCCGCCGACTTCGAGTGATGAGCCGCCGCAATCGCGGCGTCGAAAGGAGACAGGCCATGTCAGGAACCACCGCCGTCGCAACCCGTGCGCCACGCGAACCGCGTAACGGTGTCGATACGCCAACCCTGTTCGCCACGATCAACGCCGTCAAGGAAACACCCACGCTGGCGAAATTCCGTTTCCGCGCCAGCAGCCGCTGGGTGGATGGCACGTGCAGTGAGTCGATCGTCGAATCGTTCTTCGGCGCGGGCGGCGAGCACGCGCACAAGACCGAGTTCCGCTACACCGCCGACCATCCCGCCGTGCTCGTTGGCCAGGATCGCGGCCCGCTGCCGGTCGAATTCCTCCTAATCGGGCTGGCCTCGTGCATCACCGCGGGCATCGGCAACATCGCCGCTGCCCGGGGCGTGACGTTGACGTCGGTGGAGTCGCAAGTCGAGGGCGACATCGATGTCATGGGCGTCCTGGGCTTATCCGACGAGGTTCGCAACGGCTACGAACGCATCCGCATCACCTTCACGATAGCGGGCGACGCGCCGCCGGAAAAGCTGCGGCAGATCGTCGAGCAGTCCCGCGCACGCTCGGCGGTGTACGACGTGCTCACCAACGGTGTGCCAGTCGAGATGACCGTCAACACTCGTTGAGGCGTACCGTGACGCGCACGACCACTCTCATCATCGGCGCCGGACAGGCAGGGCTCGCGATGAGCCGCTGTCTGTCCGAGCTCGGGGTCGAGCACGTCGTGCTCGAGCGCGGAAAGCTCGCGCAACGGTGGCGCAGCCAGAGCTGGGATTCGTTGCACCTGCTGACGCCCAACTGGATGACGCGCCTTCCGGGATTCCAGTACGACGGCCACGACCCGGATGGCTTCATGTCCGTTCCGGAATTGATTGCGTTCTTCGAACGCTACGCCGCTTCGTCAGCCGCACCGATTGTGACCGACACCGCAGTGCAAAGCGTCGAGCGCTCAGTGAACGGTTTCCGTGTCGTTACCAGCCGCGGTGATTGGTCGGCTTCCTCGGTGGTCGTTGCCACCGGATATTGCGCTCTGTCCGCGATTCCTGCGGCGAGCAGAAGCCTTGCGCCATCGGTGCTGCAGATCGCGGCCCCCGACTATCGGCGCCCTGAGCAACTGCCCGCCGGTGGGGTCCTCGTGGTCGGTGCTTCCGCCACTGGAGTCCAACTCGCCGACGAGATTCAGCACTCCGGACGGCAGGTGACGCTGGCTGTCGGACGTCACACACGGTTGCCTCGATCGCATCGCGGCCGCGACATCCTGTGGTGGCTGGATCGACTCGGCGTGCTGAACCAGAGTGCGGATGGCGTTGAGGATATCGAGCGTTCGCGCCACCAGCCGTCGATGCAGTTGGTCGGCAGATCCGATCATGCGTCGCTCGACCTGGCCGTGCTGAATGAAGGGGGCGTCCGCTTCGTGGGCAGGATCCGCGGCATCAACGGGCATCGCGTGAGCTGTGCCGACGATTTCATGTCGACGACGGCCGCGGCAGACATCAAGATGGCCGAGATCCTCACCCGGATCGATCAGTTCATCGCCACAACGGGCATCGATGCCGATCCGCGTGAGCCGTTCACGCCGACCTGGCCGCTGGCCGCTGACGTTCCTGCCGAACTGGATCTGAAAGCCGAAGGCATCGAAACGGTGATCTGGGCAACCGGGTGCCGACGCGCATATCCGTGGCTGCGCGTCCCGGTCCTCGATGCACGTGGCGAGATCAGGCACACCGGCGGGATCACGGCCGAGGCCGGTCTCTACGTGCTCGGCCTGAACTTTCAGCGTCGGCGAAACTCCAGCTTCATCGACGGCGTCGGTCACGACGCGTGGGTGATCGCGCACGAGATCGCTCGGTCGATGACACAGGCGCGCGTCGCGTAAGGAGCATTCCGATGAGAGTCGATGCAGTCATCGTCGGCGCGCGCTGCGCAGGAGCGGCGACCGCCATGCTGCTTGCGCGCGCGGGCGCGCGCGTGCTCCTGGTCGACAGAGGCGTGTACGGTACCGACACGCTGTCGACGCATGCCCTCATGCGCGGCGGCGTTCTGCAACTGCATCGCTGGGGGATTTTGCCGAGCATCGTGGCGGCGGGCACACCGGCCGTGCACTCCACGACGTTCAGCTACCGCGAACATGACGTCGTCGTGCCGATCGAGCCGAGAGTCGGTGTCGACGCGTTGTACGCGCCGCGCCGGGCGCTGCTCGATCGCACGCTGGTCGACGCCGCTGAGGCCAGCGGGGCACGCGTACGCTACGGCGTTCGTGTCGACGATGTCATCGCCGATGACCGCGGCCGCGTACGCGGGATCACCGCGGTCGCGGACGGCGTCCGTCAACGTATTGAAGCGGACATCGTCATCGGCGCAGACGGACTGCATTCGACGATCG
Organism: uncultured Acidobacteriota bacterium; assembly: GCA_963772955.1. GTDB lineage: Bacteria > Acidobacteriota > Vicinamibacteria > Vicinamibacterales > UBA2999 > Gp6-AA40. The sequence goes on from CAVYZF010000009.1 coordinate 260,918, forward strand.
CGCAGCGCGTCGGAGCGGCGCGTCTCGTCGAGGGCCGGCACGCGACAGGCGTTCTCTACAGCTATTGGGAGAACCTGCCGGTTGACGGCTACTACTGGCGATTCCGCCCGAGCGGGAGTATCGGCGCGATTCCCACAAACGATGGTGCCACGTGTGTGTTCGCATCGATACCATCGCAGCATTTTCGATCCGAGATTCAGCGTGCCCCCCCGTCGGCCTACCGCCGGCTGATTCGCGACGTATCGCCACTGTTCGAGGCGCGGCTCGACGGCGCGCGACGGGTGGAGCCGGTACGAGGATTCGGCGGGCACGCCGGTTTCATCAAGCAGGGCGTCGGGTCGGGCTGGGCGCTCGTTGGCGACGCTGGCTACTTCAAAGACCCGCTTACGGCCCACGGCATCACGGACGCGCTGCGCGACGCGGAATTACTCACGCGCGCGATCGTGCAAGGGACAACGGCCGCCCTCGCGAACTACGAGACGACGCGGCACGCGCTCTCTCGCCGGCTGTTCGAACTGACCGACGAAATAGCGTCCTTTGCCTGGACCGACGATGAACTGCAGTCGCTGCATCGCGAGTTCAGCCGCGAAATGTCGCGCGAGGTGAAGGCGCTTGCTGCGTTGGAGCCACTCACATGTCACTCATCGTCGGCCAGCGCGCCTCACGTCGCCTGACGCTCACGGCGGATCACGTGCGCACGTTCGCCGAGCTCTCGGGCGATCGCAACCCGCTGCACTTCGATGCCGCATTCGCGGCGCGCACGAAGTTCGGGCGGCTCGTCGTGCAGGGTGGACTCACCACCGGGCTGCTCCATGCGCTGGTGGCGATGGACATGCCGGGACCGGGCACAGTGTTTCTGAGTCAGAACTGGAGATTCGGTGCGCCGGTCTACATCGACGACACCATCACTGCCGAAGCGGAGGTCGTCTCCATCCATCCGTCGAAGCCGGTGACACAGCTACGCGTGCAGATCACGCGCAGCGACGGCACGACCGTGCTCGAGGGCGAGGCGTGGTGCTACACGTTCGCTGCTTCGACGGCGTAGGGGACAACTCTACTTTCAACCACTCCGAGGGAGAAACGCGATTCCAGCTACATGGAAAGAGACGAAGAGCCCTCGGTGTACTGAGACGGCCCACCTCCGCTAAAGCTACGGTGGAGACGCGCGACTTCACAGTGATAGATTGTCGCGATGCGCACCTCGTTGAACGGATCCCGCAGCGACCCTCGCGCAGTCGTCTACGCGCGTGCGACCATCGACCTGGCATCCCGGGATGTCCGCATCGAAGACGTGCCGTGCCGGAACCTCGAGGATGTGCTGGGGGGATTCGGGCGATCGTTTCAGATCCTGGCGGAGCGGACCATCACGCACGCGTTCACGCCCGACAATCCCCTCATCGTCAACACCGGCGTGCTGACGGCGTCGAACGTCATGACCGGGCTCCGGACGTACTTCTCGGCCTACAGCCCGCTCAAGGTCTCCAACAAAGGCCTGCCCGCCGCGATATGGTCGGCCGGGAGCTGCAAGTTCGGCCCGAAGCTCAAATGGACCGGGCTCGACGAGGTGATTCTGGAGGGCCGGGCCGACGTGCCCGTGTACCTGGTGATTCGGCACAGTGAGCAAGGTCCCCAGATTGGGTTCGAGCCCGCCGGCGATCTGCTCGGGCTCACCTGCCACGAGAAGATCATGTGGCTGCGCGATCGGTACGCCGACGCGCACTTCGCGGCGATCGGCCCCGCCGGCGAGCGCTACGAGGATTGCTACATGGCGGCGGTGGCGCTCAGCACTGAAAACCAGCTCAGGTCGGGCGACGACAAGTGCCGATGGGCCGGCCGCGGCGGCATGGGCGCCGTCATGGGGTACAAGCGCGTGATAGCGATCGTCGCGCAGGCGCCGGACCGCATCGCGAAGCTGAAGCCGGAAATCCGCGACATCAACAAGGCGGCGTCGACCGGCCCCGGATCGCGCAAGTTCCGCGAGAAGGACAAAGGAGGGCTCGGCGGGACCTGGTCGAACTACGAGCCGCTCGAGAAGTTCCACTTCGTCCCCCAGAACAACTTCCGGCCCACGGGCGACGGCAAGCCGGAGCTGATGTTCCGCGATCACGTGCAGCCGGAGTTCGTCGTCAAGGCCGAGTCGTGCTTTCGCTGCGGCATCAACTGCCACAAGAACGTCTACGAGAAGAACGCCGACGGGACGCGCGGCGCCTTCCTGGCCAAGTTTGACTACGAGCCGGTGAACCTGCTCTCAACCAATCTCGGGATCCACGATCCGCGCAAGGCTGCCACGCTCATCAGCCTGGTCGACCGGCTCGGGATGGACAACATCTCCCTGGGCGCGACAATCTCGTACGTGATGGACTACAACGAGCGGCATCCGGACGCACCGATCCTGAACGGCGCGACTTTCGGAGACTTCGACAAAGCGCGCGAGCTCGTCGAGGGCGCGGCCACGGGGAAGTTTCCCGAGGTGGGCCGCGGCGTCAAGCGGCTGTCGGAGAGCCTCGGGGAGACTGGGTACGCCATGCACTGCAAGGGCCTGGAGTTCCCCGCGTACCAGCCCGACACAAACCCCGGCTATCCGTGGGCGATCGCGGGCGGACACATGTCGATGGCCACCTACATGGCGCTGGCGCTCGAGGGCAACACCTCGCTCGATTACTGGGCGACGCTGATCACCGAACGCGGTCTGTACTTCGTGCGCGACGACCTGCTCGGCCTCTGCAAGTTCGCCGGTGTCACCGGCGACCACGTCGTCGAGAGCCTGAAGCACGAGAGCGGGTTCGAGATGACGTCAGCGGAGCTGCTGGCCGCCGTGCGGCGCGCGTTCGTCCGCGCGTTGTGGCTCGAGCGCAAGCAGGGGTACGATCGATCGGACTACACGATGCCGTCGGAAGTGTTCGACCGGCCCAACCCCAACCTGGGCGTACCCCCGTTCGTGACCCGCGAGTTCTTCTCGCAGCTCAGCGATCGGGTCTGGGCTGTGTTCGACAGAGAAATCGACGAGATTGCCAAGGCCTGACCGGCCTCGCTATCTAGGGACTGCGCACTGTTGTATGCCCCGTATCCGATTCACGACCCTCTTCGCCGAGCGCATCGGCGGCGTCAACTCCGTTGACGTGCCGGCCGCGACGGTGGAGTCGGCGCTCCGCGCGCTCACCGATCGACATCCCAACCTGACGCCGCTCGTCTGGGCGAAGGACGGCGCGCTCAATCCCGTCATGGTGGTGTTCCTGAACGACCGCCAGCTTGGCGACGCGGAGATCGGGACCGCGGTGGAATCCGGCGATCAGATCGACATCGTGTCTGCGATCGAAGGCGGGTGAAGGTTGGCCGCCTGTGTTTCGTGATAAGAAAGGCGCGATCCATGAAGCACTTCATTTCGTTGAGCGCGCTTCTGGTGCTGATCGCGTTGCCGGTGTGTTTGGAGACCCGTGCCGCCGGGCAGACCGCCGCGAATCGGCACCAAGAGATGGTGCAGACGTACTGCGTCACCTGCCACAGCACCCGCGCAAAGATGGGTGGTCTTGCGTTGGAAGGATTGAACCTTCAGACCGCGGCGGACAACGCGGAGATCTGGGAGAAGGCGCTGCGCAAGCTGCGCGGAAGTCAGATGCCGCCTCCGGGCAGTCCGCAGCCGCCGCAGCGGGATGTCGAGTCGTTCGTCGCCTGGATGGAGAACACGCTCGACACCAACGCCAAGGGTCCGAAGGCTGGCTATCTGCCGATCCAGCGCCTGAACCGCACGGAGTACGCCGCGTCGGTGAAGGCCCTGGTGGGCGTGGACGTGAACCCGAAGGACGTTCTGCCGCAGGACATCCAGGTGGAAGGCTTCGACAACATCGCGGACGCCTTGAGCGTATCGCCCGCCTTCCTCGATCAGTACGTGACCGCGGCGCGGCAGATCGCCCAGATCGCGGTGGGCAATCCCAATCCTCGCGTGTCCAGCGTGAAGTACCCGATCGACGCCAACCAGAATCCAGACGACCCGCCACCTCTGGGTACGTGGGGCGGCATGAAGTTCAAACACAGCTTCCCGGCCGACGGCGAGTATCAGATCACCCTGACGAACCTGGCGGTGGGCCCGTACAGCAATGCGCTGGAGCGCGAGAACACGGTGGTCATCTTGATCGATGGCCGAACCGTGTTTCGCAAGTCCATCGGTGGACCCGCGGATCTTTCTCTGGTCGATCGCACGGCGGGAACCGGACGCTCTCAGGTCATGGATCGTTTCTCGAAGATCCCCGTTCAGGTGAAAGCCGGCGTGCACGACGTTGTGGTGGCCTTCGTCGATCGCCCACAAGTGGAGACGAGCGAAAACCTCGCTCGGCTTCAACCCTACGGCGGATTGACCGGCGGCGCGGCGCCCACTGACCGCAGGCCTCATCTGCTCGACGGCGTCGCGGTTGCCGGACCGTTCAATCCTGCCGGCGTGTCGATGACTCCCAGCCGCTCCCTGATCTTCGTGTGCGATCCCAAGAAGGTCGGCGAGCCGGCCTGTGCCAGACAGATCACGGAACACCTGGCGCGTCGCGCATTCCGGCGGCCGGTCACCACGGACGACGTGAACCGGCTCGTGCCGTTCTATGAAGCGGAACGCCGTAACGGCGGAACCTTCGATCAGGGAATCGAGCAGGTCGTGGCTGCCGCGCTGGTCAGCCCGCAGTTTCTCTATCGCAGCATCCGCGGGCCCGAGGGTGTGACGCCCACCACTGAGTTCTCTCTTACCGATCTGGAACTCGCGTCCCGGCTGTCCTTCTTCTTATGGAACACAGGCCCGGACGAGGAACTGTTGACGCTCGCCTCATCGAATGGATTGACCCGTCCGGGAGTGATGGAGAAACAGGCGAGACGCATGCTCGCCGATCCCCGGGCCTCCAGCCTGGTAACCAGTTTCGCGATGAAGTGGTTGAATCTGACGACGCTGGATCAGGTCGTCCCCGACCCGACTCTGTTCCGCGGATTCAACGAGCAACTGCGGCGCGATTTTTCGACCGAAGCGCAGGCCTTCATCGGCAGCGTCTTCTCTGAGGATCGAAGCGTGGTGGAGCTCCTGACGGCGGACTACACATTCCTGAATGGCCGTCTCGCGAGTCACTACGGTATTTCCGGCGTGACCGGCCCGCAGTTCCGGAAGGTCACGCTGACGGACAAGACGCGCTTCGGCCTGCTGGGCAAGGCGGCGGTCCAGCTGCGGACGTCGTATGGCGACCGCACGTCTCCGGTTTTGCGTGGAGCGTGGGTGCTCGACAAGCTGGTGGGCACGCCGCCGACGCCGCCCCCGCCCGATACCGCGACCGACCTGTCACAGAAGGCCGGCGAGCAGCCCAAGACCGTTCGCGCGAGGCTGGAGCAGCATCGCGACAAGGCGTCGTGCCGGATGTGTCATGGCGTGATCGATCCGACCGGCCTGGCGTTGGAAAACTTCGACGCGATCGGGCAATGGCGGACGCGGGACAGCGAGGCTGACGTTCCGATCGATGCGAGCACCGTGCTGCCGACGGGAGTCGCGATCAACGGTGTGGTAGACCTCCGCACGCAACTGGCCGCGCGTCCGGACGTGTTCGCGCGGACCGTGACGGAGAGATTGCTGATGTACGCCGTCAATCGACGGCTGGAGTATTTCGACATGCCGCAGGTTCGCGGCATCGTCCGGTCGGCCGCGAAAGACAACTACACGCTGTCGTCACTCGTCTTGGGAATCGTCAACAGCCACGCGTTCCGCAGGCAGGGTGTGGACGCGGCAAAGTAAGGTTGCGCGAACTATGTTCATCACGAAGAAGCATGTTCCTCGCAGGGCCGTTCTGAAGGCCGCCGGAGTCTCGTTGGCTCTGCCGTTCCTGGATGCGATGGTGCCGGCCGGCACGGCGCTCGCCCAGACCGCGGCGGTTCCGAAACTGCGGACCGGATTCTTCTATATTCCCCACGGCGCGATCATGGGGAATACGTCGCACGGTCCGTCGTTGGACAAGTGGACGCCGTCCGGTTCGGGTGCCACCTTCACGCTCAGTCCGATCCTTGCGTCGCTGGAGCCGTACAAGAAGTACGTGTCGTCGTTCGGGAATCTGCAGAACGCGGCCACGACGGGTTCGGTTCATTCGTTCACGCCCGCCACGTGGCTCAGCGCGACCCGTCCTGATACCGGCGCGCCCCGCGCGCACATGTCCACGACTCTCGATCAGGTAATCGCGAAGATCATCGGGCAGGAGACGCCTCTGCCCTCGCTCGAAGTCGCCGCGGAAACCACCGTGCAGTCGGCGGCGGGTAGCGGCGGCTACTATTCCACGCTCTCGTTCCGCGACGCGGAATCGCCGCTGCCGATGGAGCCGAATCCGCGGAAGGTCTTTCTCCAGTTGTTCGGTGAGGGCGACACGCCGCAGGAGCGCGCGACCATCAACACACGCACCAACAGCCTGTTGGATCTGATCCTGGAGGGCACGAAGAGCCTGAAGGGTAACCTCGGGAATGGGGACAGGGCCGTTCTCGACGGATATCTCGAGAGCGTTCGCGAGGTCGAACGCCGAACGCAGAAGGCGGCGGCGAAAGACCTTTCCGCGTTCACGATTCCCGAGGCCCCCGTGGGGGAGCTGGACTCCTTCGCCGAGCAGGTGAAGTTGATGTTCGACCTCGTCGCGCTCGCGTATCAGGCGGACCTGACGCGGGTGGCGTCCTACATCATGGCCGCGGAAGGCACGAACCGGACTTACAACCACATCGGTATTCCGGATTCGTTCCATCCCGTCTCACACCACGCCAACGATCTGACGAGGATCGAAAAGCTGGCCAAGATCCAGACCTGGCACCTCGAGCAGTTTGCGGGCTTCGTCAAGAAGATGGCGGAGACGCCAGACGGTGAAGGATCGCTGCTCGATCACTCGATGTTCATGTACGGATCGAACATGAGCAACAGCGATAGGCACGACAATTACCCGGAGCCGAATATCGTGGTCGGCGGCGGCAACGGCAAGATAAGGCTCGGCGGCCGGCATATCGTGCTGCCGGAGCGCACGCCGATCGCGAATCTCCATCTGACGCTGCTTCAAAGGGTGGGCGTGGAACGCGACACGTTCGGCGACAGCACTGGCACGATCGCGGACATCTAGTGGTTTTTGAAAGGTGATGGCGGTGTCGCTGAATCGCAGGGATGTGTTGAAGGGCGCTCTTGGCGTGTTCGCCACGTGGACGTCCTCTCGTGTTCTCTGCGCGCAACAGGCATTCGGCGGTGTTCGTCGCCTGACGGACCAGATGACGCTGGTGGATGGAGGCGGAAGCAATGTCCTTGCTTTCTTCACCGGTGAAGGCTTCGTGCTGGTGGACGGGGGCGCTCCGAAGTCGTTCGACAAGGTCATGGCGTCGCTTGGCGCGAACGCCAAGGTCGACACGCTCTTCAATACTCACCATCACGTCGATCAGACCGGCAACAATGAAATGTTCTCGAGGGGGACCCAAGGAACGCCGCTAAGGCGTTCCGGTAGAACGACGATCATTGCGCACAAGCGCACGCTGGAGTGGATGTCGGCCGACCACTGGATTCAGTCTGAGGATCGCTACGAAACCGCCCGCCCGAAAGTGGCCCGTCCCACGGAGACGTTTCTCGCCACCGGTTCGCTGAAAACGGGAGACGAGCAGATTGACTATGGGTACCTGCCCCTGGCCCACACGAACGGCGATATCTACGTCCACTTCAGGAATGCGAACGTGCTTGCGGTGGGCGACGTGGCGTCGCCGCTGCGCGATCCCGCGCTCGACTACGTGACTGGAGCCTGGATCGGCGGCCGCGTGGATGCGATGGATGTCCTCCTGACGCTCGCGAATGAGCAGACGCGGATCGTGCCGGCATATGGGCCCGTGCTGTCGAAGGCGGAATTCAAGGCCGAGCGGGACGTGATGGAAGAGGTGCGGAAGCGCCTGTTCGATCAGGTTCGGGAAGGCGACGGCCCCAAGGACATGTTGGAGCGTGGCGTTCTGAAGGGCCTCGCGCGCACTTGGAACGATCCCTACAGGTTCCTGTATGACGCGGCCAAGGGTTTGTGGGCGCACCACGACAAGCTGGGCCCCAATGTTGTCTAGGAAAGCGGTGTCGTGTAGGAGAGACAGCGTGAAGCGCTTCGCTCTCGCGTGTGTCTGCGTGCTGGCCGTCGTGGGGCCGGCTCTTGGTCAGTCCAGCAGTTCCCTGGCCGATCTCATTCAAGCCGGAAACCGGAAGGCGGCGCTCGACAGGATTCGCGCTGGAGCGGCTGTGAATGAAGCGCAGCCAGACGGCACCCGCCCAATCCACTGGGCGGTCTACAAGGTGGACTACGAGCTGATCGCGGCGTTGATCGCGAAGAAGGCGACCGTGGACGTCGTCAACGAGTTCGGTTCCACTCCACTTGCCGAAGCGGTCAAGCTGGCCGACGCCCGGATGGTGAAGATGCTGCTTGATGCCGGCGCGGGAGTCGATCGTGCGGGTGAAAGCGGACAGACCGCGTTGATGCTGGCAGTCAAAACGGGCGAGCTGCCGATCGTTGAGATGCTGGTCAAAGCCGGCGCCAACGTCAATGCGGTCGAGGAGTTTCAACGCCAAACGCCGTTGATGTGGGCAGTGACCGCGTCGAAACACGCGGCCGAGATGACCAGGCTGCTGCTGTCCAAAGGCGCCAACGTCAAGGCTCGCGCTCTGTACACGGACTGGCCGAACCAGCTGTCCTCGGAGCCTCGCGGTCAGTACCGTCCGGTCGGGGGATTGACCGCCCTGCTGTATGCCTCTCGCAACGGCTGCTCCGACTGCGTGGAGGCGCTGATTGGGGCCGGCGCCGATGTGAATGTGCCGACGCCGGAAGGCGTCACTCCGCTGATGGTCAGCCTCGATAACGATCACAATGACGTTGCCACACTGCTATTGGATCGCGGCGCCAATCCGCATGTCGCGGATTGGTGGGGACGCACGGCGCTCTGGATCGTCATCGATCGAAAGGGAGCCCTGGCTAGTGGGCGAGGTGGACGCGGAGCGGCCCCGCCGGCTCGCGGCTCTGGCCCGGCGGGTTCTCACATGAACATCATCAACCGGTTGCTTGCCGCAGATGTCGACGTGAATGCCGAATTGAACATGCATCGCCCCAGCCGCGGCGGCAACAGCGGACGCTTCGCCGACCGACAATTGGGCACGGGATGCACGGCGTTGTATCGCGCAGCCGAGGCCGGCGACGTGGAAGTCATTCGAGCGTTGCTGGCCAAGGGCGCCAACCCGAATATCAACGGCATGGGGTTCACGCCGTTCCTGGTGGCGGCAGGCGTCACGCCAGGGGCTGGTGGAGGCGGCAGCGCGCCCGACACCACGCTTCTGGATTTGATGATTCAACACGGCGCCGACGTGAATACGCAGGTGACCGGCACGAGGTCGTACTCCATGCGGATCTCCTACAATCCACCTCCCAACAAAGAAGGGACATCGGCTCTCCACGGAGCGGTGCAGGCGGGCCGGGCGGACCTGGTTCGGTACCTGCTGGAGAAGAAAGCCACGCCCGAACTCGTCGATGCCAATGGCAAGAAGCCGATCGATCTGTTAGATATCGGGGCTGCCGCGGGCCGAGCCGCCGGGCCCAGTACCTGCAGGGCGCGGTGCCGGAGGTCGCGGCGGCGCTGGCGGACCCGTCGACCCCGTGACTGCAGCCGAGATTCGCGCGTTGCTGCGGGACGCCGCGTCACAGAAGTAGGGGCCGGATGCAGACTGGAATCCCGAGGCGTAGAAGTCGCGTGGCACTGGGCACCGGATTGGAAGCTGAATGAAGAGGGGTATCGTTCTCGCCACGCTACTGACAGTCGGTGCACTCTCGCTGGCGGTCGCCGCGTCACAGCAGCCGGCCGCCGGTGCGACGGCGCAGGCCGCGCCCAAGGTCGTCGAGGTCGAGAAGCTCCGTGACAACCTGTTCATGCTCACCGGTGGGGGCGGTAACACGGCTGTCTTCGTCGGCGCGTCGGGCGTGGTGGTGGTGGATACGAAGAATCCCGGGTGGGGTCAGCCGATCCTCGACAGAATCAAGGAACTGACGCCGAAGCCCATCACGACCATCATCAATACACACACGCATGGCGATCACGTGAGTGGGAACGTCGAGTTTCCGGCGACCGTCGAGGTCGTCGTGCACGAGAACACCGCCGCAAACATGCAGGAGATGCGCGCGTCGACGCAGACCGCGCCGAACGGTCAGCCGCCGAACATTTTCAAGGCCAACAACGGCCGCGGCATGCCCAAGAAGACCTTCAAGGACCGGATGACGATCGGGACCGGCGCCGACCGCATCGATTTGTACTACTTCGGCCGGGGTCACACCAACGGCGATGCGTGGGTCGTGTTTCCGGCGCTGCGCGCCATGCACGCAGGCGACATCTTCTCGGGCAAGAACATCCCGGGCCTCGATGCCGTCAACGGCGGAAGCGGTCTCGCCATCGCCGACACGCTGACGAAGGCCGCCGACACGGTCAGGAACATCGACACCATCATCACGGGGCACAGCCGGACCATGACGGTCGCGGATCTCCGCGAGTATGCGCAGTTCAATCGTGACTTTGCGAACGACGTGCGTGCGGGGAAGGCCGCCGGCAAGTCCGCGGACGAGGTGGCGAAAGCCTGGAAGATTCCGGCGAAGTACGCGGGCTATGCGACGCCGACTCCGGTGAGACTGCTGCAGAACGTTCAGGTCGTGTTCGACGAGTTGAAGTAAGACGGACCCCGACCGCAAGTCGTTCCCAATAAATCCCGTCCGGGGACATGTCGAACATCGCGTGGTTCTCAACTGGGTGGACGAAGGACAGCCACTGGAGCCGAAATGAGCGCACTCGATCGCATTACCGTCGATCCCGCTGTGTGCGGAGGACGCCCCTGCATCCGTGGCCTCCGCATTCGTGTGAAAGACGTCCTCGACCTCCTGGCGGCGGGTGCGACCCACGACGAAATCCTCGCCGATTACCCCTACCTGGAGTCTGACGACATCGCTGCGGTATTGGCGTTCGCCGCGCGCCAGAACGACCACCCCGTCCTGCGGAGCGCGTAAGTGCGCTTCGTCGTCGACGCGCAGCTGCCGCCCGCGTTGGCTCGTCGACTCGAAACCCTTGGGCACACCGCCGAGCACGTGGCCGACCGTGGAATGGCGTCGGCATCGGACAACGTCATCCGCGACTACGCCGCCAGCGTCGGAGCCGTCATCGTGACCAAGGATGAGGACTTCGCGATACGGGGACTGTTGATCTTGCGCCCATGAAGCCGTGCCTCATCGATCAAGTCCTCCACGCGTTGCGACGTCACACTCAAATTGCGAGCGCCAGCGTCGTGGCGGGCAATCGCCTCGACGGAGTGATGAGAATAAAGCGCCTGCGCAGCCTCGATGATGGTGGGAGTGGGTTGATACGGTGACTCGTCCCATGCGATCGCATCGAGCGAGCGTCCTGCAGCATGGGCGAGGCCTTCTTTGATGAGATGTGCCAGGCCTTCGCCGTTGCACCGGGTGGGTGAATAGACACCGTCCGCGTGTGGGACTGGCAAGCTCATGTCAGACGAAAGAGCCTCGGTTGCGACCAGGATCGGGACGATCGGTGCGTCGTGACTGCCTTTGTGAAAATTCTTCAGGTCCAGCGCATAGTCCCAGACTTGATTGATGTCGGCTCGACGGTAGTCCGATTCGCCAACCTTGAATTCGATCGCGAAAATAATTGGACCGGAGAGCAGGACGACATCGAGGCGGCTGCCGATGCGGGGAACGACGAACTCGAGGAACAGCGTGCCGTCAAGGCCGACGAGAGCGGACTGCAGGATGGTGATCTGAAGAAGCCAGGCATCCCGCTGTGTGGGTTCTACGGAGAAACAGCTGTTGGCCAGAAGGGCGCCGATGATTTCCTCGGGCGACGCATGCAGCAGCGCCGCGACGTCCGCGGCGTAGTATGCGTTCGACGACGGCATCGCCACGGCGGCGATTATGGCGCAGTTGGAACGTTCGCCTTCGCGGCTGCGCGGCTCCGGCGGGACAGACTTCCCTCATGCTCGCCGGTGTGTGTGGCTTGCCCAGACGAAGCTCGCTCGATCCATGAGCCCTCCGCTTTGATTTCGTAGTTCTGAATTGCACACACGGCCTTGCGTGAAACGGCCATGATGGGGCGCGCGACGGTACCTTGAGTTCACTGCGGGTTTGACACTCGGTGACATGGAGGATGCACGCGTGAAACAGTGGCTCGCTCGCAAGACGTTCATCGCGATGATTGTGCTGGTGGCCACCGCACCGTCCTATTCGCAGGGGCAGACGATCTACGAGCCGTCAGCCAACGATCCCAGGATCAAGGCAGTTCTCGAGGCACTGGAGCGAGCTGCCGATGCTGCTCGGCGGGCCGACTGGAAAGCAGTCGAAGCTTTCTTTGCACCGGATGTTGTCGTGAATTCCCCAACCAACCGCGTCGTCGCGCTTGCAGACATCATGGCGAGGTTTCGCAGCGGGCAGATCGGCGCCGAGCCGACCAGTGCCGAGAGGCGGGTCGAGTTTGTGGGCGTACGCGGCGATTCCGTGGTGGTAATGGCCGAGGAGACTTTCCGGCCCGGCCCCAATGCGCCGAACGCTGGGAAGAGCGTTCGGCGCCGCTCTACCGACATCTGGAAACAGTATGGCGGACGCTGGAAACTGGCGATCCGTCAGGCGACGGTGACGTCGGTCCAATGACGAAGACGAGAGCCGCAGCGTTGCTCGTCGCGCTCTCGGTCATCGTCGTCGGCGCCGCAGGTCTCGTGTCGCCTGACAGTCTGACGGCGGTTCGACGGCTGTACTTCGCGACGCCGGTGCGACTGTACGCGGCCGGCGCTGTTCGCGTTGCTATGGGGCTCGTCGTCATCCTGTGTGCCCCGGCCTCTCGTGCGCCAAAGACTCTGCGTGTGTTGGGAGCCTTGATGTGCATGCAGGGATTCGCAGCGATGGCCTTCGGACCAGAACGTGCCCGTGTCGTTCTGGAATGGGAGGCAATGCAGGGAGCCGCAGTCCTGCGGGTCGGCGCTGCCATCGCTCTGGCCGCCGGCGGCTTCATTGCGTTTGCGGTGACGGGTCGCCCGCCTCAGAGGCAAGCCAGGTCGCCATCATGATGAGCGATTTCTTCACTGACTCCGGCTGCTCGCGACGTGACGCGCTTCGCCAACTTCTCGGACTCGCGGGCGTCGCGTTGGCCGCGCCGACGCCGCTCGACGCGCAGGTCCAGCTGACAACTGGCCGAGTCGATCTGCATCATCACTTTTTCCCTCAGACACCATTGCTGAAGAGATTCATGGGCGATGCCCCAGCGCCGGGGCCGATCTTCGGTTACACGGCTGCGCGGTCGCTGGAGGCCATGGATCGAGCGGGCGTGACGAGAGCCATGCTTTCGTGTCCGGTGCCGTTTGGCGATGACCCGGCAGCGGTCCGGACCGAGGCACGCGTGTTCTGCCGAGAGGCGAATGAATTTGGCGCGAAACTAGTCGTCGACCACAAAGGGCGTTTTGGTCTCCTGGCCGCCTTGCCGATGATCGACGTCGACGGCGCTCTCGGGGAAATCGAGTATGCCTTCGACACGCTTGGCGCAGAGGGCGTCGGGCTCGGTACGAGCTATGGCCGTCAATGGCTTGGAGACGACGGGTTTGATCCGGTGTTCGCTGAGCTCAATCGGCGCGGAGCGGCCGTGTATTCGCATCCCCATGACGGGCCGTGCTGCCACAATCTGTTGCCGAACACCGGCCCCCAGGTCGTCGAGTACAACACCGACACGAGCCGCGCGATTTGGAATCTCATCAACGACGGTACCGATCCTTCAACGGGCCTGCCGGTTTCACCCGGTGATGTCGCCCCGACCGCTTCAAGCAAGGCGACGCGGTACAGCGACATCAATTTCATCTGGTCGCACGGTGGTGGCAGCCTGCTTGGCCTGGTGGGCCGATTCCTCGGCAGAGGCGCTCGCCCGGAGAGTCTCGCACGAACGGCCGCATCAAACTCTCGGCTGCATCATTTGAAACGCTTCTACTACGACACGGCCGGGACCACGAATCCCATCCAGATTGAAGGGTTGAAGTCCCTGGTGGGGATTTCGCAGATTGTCTTTGGTTCGGATTTTCCGTTTGCCCCAATCACGAATACTGTGGACGGTCTCCGAAACGCTGGTTTGAGTGACGCGGAACTGCAGGCCATCGAGCACGACAATCCATTGCGAGCGCTGTTGCGAAAGCCGTAGGAGGACGACTTTATTCGCACAAATTCGCACGCGCCGCAGGCAATTGCGAGCGCAGGATCAGGTCAACAAGCTCAGTCCGGCAGCCTCAGGCGGGCCACGAGCGCCTTGAAGCGCGGATCGTCGCGGATGCCGTCAAACGCCGGGTTGACGTTCGCCCACGGCACATAGCCGGCCCGCTGGTCGAACGCCTTGGTGAGCCACTCGAAGCCACGGTCGTTGTCTCCCAACGCAAAATAGGCAACGGCCACATGATGACGGTCGAACGCGCCCCCTCGCTTGACGAGACCGCTCAGGATCCTGAGCGCATCGTCGCGCCGTCCGAGCATCGCATACGTTCGCGCAATATATGGGGACTCCCGGAAGTCGGCGTGGCTGTCGAATATGGCTAACGCCTCCTGCGCTTTCCCCAACGTTTCGTATATCACCCCCAGCATGAGGTTGGCCGCGTAGTTGCGCGGATCGAGATCGATCGACCGTCTGATCTGCGCCACCGCGTCGTCATACCTGCGTGCATGGTATAGAACGATCCCGAACGTGTTTTGTCTTATTGGAGACAGCGGGTCAACTTTGGCCACGTGCTCGGCCACAGCAATCGCTTGATCATGACGCCCCGTGATCGTCAAGAGACTCGGATAGTATTCGTCGACGTAATTCAACTCGCGCGCATGCCGAGCCTCGATCTCGGCACCCGCCCAATCCCAATCGTCGAACTTGAGCCCGGCCATGGCCGCATGGGCTTCGCCGAGGTTCGGATCCAGCTCAATCGCTTTCAGCGCGGCCGTCCGCGCGGACCCTTCCTCGTGCGTGAACCCCCGGGTTTTGAATAACCGCGCTGTCAGCGAAAGGCCGGCATATGCCGCGGCGTAGTCGGGTTGAAGCCGGATGGCTCGCTGGAAGTACTCGATCGCTTGCCTCAAGTCAGCTTCATTGTCTTTGAAATGATGATAGCGTCCGAGCAGGAACGCCTCGCGGGCTTCCGGGCTAATGCTGCGGGCGCTGGCCAGTCGACGGGCTTCCTCGGGCGTGAGGTGCGCGTGAATTTCCGTGGCAATCGTCCGCGCGATCTCGGTCTCGAGCTTCAGGACATCGGCGGCATCACGTTCGTACTCGCTGGCCCACAGATGGGTGTCGGTGGACGCGCGAATCAGTTTGGCGGTGATCCGGACACGGCTTCCCACGCGCTGCACGGAGCCTTCGACGATGGCGTCCACGCCCAGTTCGCGGCCGATCTCCGGGATCGTCTTGGTCGTGCCTTTGTAGCGCATGACCGACGTGCGCGAGATGATGTCGAGGGAGCGGATCTGCGCCAGATTGCAGATCAACGCTTCTGTCGTGCCGTCGGAGAAGAACTCCTGGTCCGGATCGCGCGAGAGATTCTGGAGCGGCAGCACGGCCAGCGAGCGAATGCGCCGGCGCGTGTGTCGTGGTTGGTCTGGTTTGCCGGCACGACCACCAGCGCGGCCGGCGCGATCGAGCCTCCTGGCAGCGTCGGCGTTGTGGCCGTCGTGCGCCTCTCCCCAAGGCGTACGCGTCACCCTTCTGAGATCGATCACGACGTCGCGCATCGACTGGTAGCGCTCCGCCGGATCTTTCTCCAGCGCCTTCTCGATCACCATTCGCAGCGTCGGCGGAATCTCCTCGCCCAGCGGCTCGGCGGTCTGGTGCTGCACGCGTTGCAGCACTTCGAGGTCGGACGCTCCCACAAACGGCCGACGCGCGGACAGCACCTCGTAGAGGACGACGCCAAACGTGAAGATGTCGCTGCGCGTATCGGCCGGTTTGCCGGCGGCCTGCTCGGGCGACATGTAGGCGATCGTTCCGACGATCATGCCCGGCTGCGTGCGCGCCGCAGCGATCGTGTCCGGCGCCGTTGCGCTGTCGATGCCCTCGAACAACTTGGCCAGCCCGAAGTCGGCGAGCTTGCCGTAGCCGTTCTTCGAGATGAGGATGTTGTCCGGCTTGACGTCCCGGTGGACGATGCCCGCCGCGTGCGCGACGGCCAGGCCATCGGCAACACCGACGAGAAGTTCGACGCTTTGCCGCCACGTGCGCTTATCGCTTAGCGTCCACGTCTTGAGCGTGCCGCCATCGATCAATTCCGTGACGAGATACGGGCGGCCGTCGACATTCCCGATATCGTGCACCGTGAGCAGGTGCGGATGATTGAGTGAGGCGAGCAGGCGGGCTTCGCGGTCGAAGCGGGCGAGCCGTTCGGCGTCGGTGCTGAACAGCGGCGGCAGGACTTTGATCGCGACGTCGCGTCCGAGCTTCGTGTCGCGCGCGCGGTAGACGTCGCCCATCCCGCCGGCGCCCACCAGCTCCACGATGTCGTACGGGCCGAGGCGGTCACCACGCTGCAGTGGACGGCCAGTCACTGCGTCGATGGCGGGCCGTTCGGCGAAGCTCCCCGCCTGCTCGTGCGCGCGCAGCAGCGACTCGACCTCGGCGCGCAGCCATCGATCGTCACCGCAGGCCGCGTCGACAAACGCGTGTCGCGTTTCAGGGCTCCGTTCGAGAGCGGCCTGAAACACCTGCTTCACGCCATCCCAGCCGGCCGCGTCGGAGGTCACGCCTTCTTCCCCATCGGGCCCGCCGTCATCCGGCGATAGAGCCACGCGCGCGCGGTCTGCCATTCGCGCGTGACGGTCGCGCGCGAGATCGACAGGACTTCGCCGACGTCCTGTTCCGACAGTCCGCCGAAGTAGCGGAGCTCCACAATCTGCCCTTGCCGGGGATCGATGCGCGTGAGCTCGACGAGCGCTCGATCGAGCGCGATGAACTCGCACTCTCGTGGCTGAACGGCGCCGATGCGGTCGTCCAGCATGACCTTCACCCCGGCTCCAGGACGCTTGGCCGCCTGCTGTTCGCGAGCGTGATCGATGAGGATCCGGCGCATCATCTGCGCCGCCATCGCGAAGAAGTGCGCGCGATTCTGCCAGGCGACGCGGTCTTGCTCCATGAGCCGCATGAACGCCTCATGAACCAGCGCCGTGGGCTGCAACGTGTGGTCGGGCCGTTCGCGGCGCAGGTAGGCGCCGGCCCGTCGCTGCAGTTCACGGTAGACGACCGGCGCCAGATCGTCGCGCGCCTGCAGGTCGCCGCCGCCCCAGGCTTTCAGTAAGCGGCTGACAGCGCCGGCCTGACCCTCTGTCTGGTCCATGACCCTCAGCGACCCTGGCATCTGGCCGCCTCCGGCGCGGTCATGAGGCAGTCTACCCCCACTTTCCGCGTTTCGACCCACCTCCCGCTCATGCCCGGCCGGGAGGCCCAGGGGGACGAAATGCGAAAGCTGGCGCTGCTCATGTTGACGTTCAACGTGGTCCTCGGTCACGGGGCAGGACCCTTCGGCCGTGTCCACTCGGCACAGCCAGACACCACCGGAACGCGCGTCCCCAAAGTGCGTTCCCACAATCCGGAGGTCGGCGCGCTCATCCGCCGCGCGTCCGACGTATCGGCGACGTTCCGGAGGCTGACCGCAACTATCGACGGCACCGACGGCCTCGTCTACGTGGACGACGGCACGTGTGGACACGGCGTGGCGGCCTGCCTGCTGTTGGCCGTCCAGGTCTCGGGTCCGTTTCGTGTCCTCCGGATCAAGGTTGACGCGCGTCGGCTGGATTGCGGGCTCATGGCGCAGATCGGCCACGAGCTCCAGCACGCGATCGAAATCCTGAGCGATCCGCACGTCACCGATGGCGTGAGCGCCTTCTCTTTCTTCGAACGCATCGCCCCAGGTGGACCGATCTCGGACCGTGGCAGGTTCGAGACAGCGGCGGCGCAGCGCGCCGGCCTCGACGTCCGCCGCGAAGCGTGCAACACAACGGGCCGATAGACGTCAATCGGGTGGCTTGCCTAGGGCGAAGCTCACGCTTCGGCATTTACAAGCGTGAGCGAAGGTTGGTGCGGAAGGGGGGACTCGCTCTTGACAGGCTTTTCAGATCAGGCCGAAATCTAACGATTTCTGATGGTCGCAATCCGTCAGAAACGACGAATCCGCACGAAAGCCGGGTTGGACCCCCATATTGCCCCCGTCACCTAGAGAGAGAGAGCCAAGCTTCTACGAACGTTGACACGACGTTCTGTGTTGACACGACGGCGTTACTCGCGATGAAGGGGTTGGGAGGGGCAACCCGCGCTACTCGCAGCTGCGCGGGCTCCGACTGCGGACACAGATCTGCTTACACCGGTCAGGCGTCATCGTGCGTCGCGTGTCACCTGGGCTTCCAATTCAGGAGAATGGTCACCGGCGCGGCTGGCTTGACGATCCGTTCCTGAAGGACCTGCTGCCCGTCAGGTGATTGCATGATGCCGAAGGGACGCGCCTCCTGAGCGATCGGCTTGCCGACTTCGACGACGGAGCCGTTCAGCGTGATGGGCACGGCCCGCGAATTTCCTGCCTCCCGGTAGACGAGCGTGCGGCTGTCGCGGGCCCATTCGACGAAGGCGCCGCCGCCGCTCGTGATCTGTTTCTTGCCGCCAGGTCCTGGGAACGGCTGAACGTAGAGTTCGACCGGCCCGCTCTCGTTGGAGGAATAGACCACCAGACGGCCGTCCGGTGAGAATCGTCCGCCCGTTTCGTTGAATGTCGAGTGCGCGACCGCCACAGGTGTTTTGTCGCCCGCGAGCGGCAACGCCCATAGGTCCTGGCCGGTCTTGATGCTCGAGCTCATATAGAGGATGAAGCGGCCGTCCGCGGACCAGTCAGTGGCACTTTTGGGTTCGGAAGACGACAACAACAGCGCCCCGTTTCCCGAGGCGTCCACCGGCTTGATGTAGAGGTCGAGGACGCCCGCGAGATTCCACGCGTACACGATACGGCGGCTGTCGGGCGACCACACCGGGGCGACCTTGTCTGCCGCTTCGAACGTGAATCGCTGCTTCACACCGGTCGCGACATCGAGCAGCCAGATGTCGAAGTACCTCATCATCGCGCTCAAACGCCACGGACCGGCCGTCAGGTGAAGCACGGAACTGTAGACGTCGGGCCGAGTCAGCCTCCCCGAGCGTGCCGACCTGTCGGCCCAACCGGTCTACCCACACGAGTTGGCGCGCTGGCCCGGTGGTCCGGTAGGCCACCAGCCCCGATGCTGACGCCGCGATGCAATCCCTGCAAACGGCATCAGCGACGCGCAGCGGGTCGCCGATCGGCTGCCATGTTTTCGTGTCGAGGCGCTGGGCCACGAGGGCCCCCTGTCGCGCGTACAGTGTGTGGTCCGGCGGCGCAAACACGGCTTTGGAGTTTGCCAGGAAGAGTCGGTGCGTATCCGTCGAACCGAGCGAGCCGAGGTACACGCCCTTCTCGTTGGGCGAGCCCCAGCCCAGGAACAGAAAACTGCGGGCATCGGGCATGAAGACCGGAAACCAATGGCCCGGAATGCGAGTCGGATCCATGCGCGTCGCGGCGACGGCTTCCCCACCACGCGCTGGAATGCGGTACAACGGACCTGAATTCTGCGGGCTGAAGACAATCTCTCCGTTCGTGCTCCACGTGCCCCCTTGGCTGCCTGGCGCGGACGCCAACGCCACGGGCGGTCCGCCGGCCACGTCGATCCGTTTCAGCTGCCCGTTGGAGAAGAACCCGATCGATCGACTGTCGGGCGACCAGAAGGGACGTGCCGCACCCTCTGTTCCCGCCAGCGGCCGCGCGCTCTCGACGTTGAGAGGGCGCAGCCAGATCTGTGGCGTCCCGTCGGGTGCCGCCACGAACAGGAAAGTTCGCCCGTCTGGCGAGAGCGTAAATTCTCCGAGGAAGTTGTCTGCGCCGGGCGTCGCAATCTCCATGCGCATCTCGGTCGCGTCGGCCGGTGCGCGACGGAAATACAGCGCGGAAGCCAGGAAGCCGATCGCGATCGCGCCAAGGACCGCAGCGCCAACGGCAGCAATCCATCCAACACGCCCCCGCCAGGACGGTCTTTGATGCGGACCCGCGGACGGGACCGGTTCGCTGCCTTCGTCGAGATCGAGCGTCGCGTCTCCAATGTCGCGAAGACGACGAGTGACATCCTTCGCGAGGCAGCGGTGCAGAAGCCGGCGGACGCACTGAGGCGTTGAGGTCGGCAGCGCGTTCCAGTCGACGTCTTGCCCGAGGATTGCGGCGATCGTGTCGGAGACGGTCTCGCCGTCGAAGGCGACTCGCTTCGTGACCATCTCGTACAACACACACCCGAAGGCCCAGACGTCCGCACGCTTGTCGACCTTCAGGCCACGCGCCTGCTCCGGACTCATGTAGGCGGCGGTCCCCAGGATCAGGCCCTCGTGTGTGACGCCCGAGGTCATCATGGGCGACCGCGTGAGATCGGGAGCGTCGTGTCCGGCCTCAGACGGACCGAGTGCCTTCGCCAGGCCGAAGTCGAGGACCTTGACGACACCGGCCGGCGTGATCTTGATGTTGGCCGGCTTGAGATCGCGGTGCACGATGCCTTTCTCATGCGCCGCCTCGAGCGCGTCGGCGATCTGTCGCGCGTACTCGAGCGCCTCGGCCATCGGGATCGGTCCCCGCGCGATCCGCTCCGCGAGCGTCTCGCCTTCGACGAGCGCGAGCACAAGTGCTTTGACCCCTGCCCCGACTGGTCAGGATCGCTCTCCTCGACGCCGTGAATCGCGCCGATATGCGGGTGATCGAGGCTGGCCAGCACGCGGGCTTCCCGCTCGAAACGAGCCAGTCGATCGGCATCGTTCGCAAACGCCGGCGGCAGTACCTTGATCGCCACGTCGCGGCCGAGCCTCGTGTCACGGGCCCGGTACACCTCGCCCATCCCGCCCACGCCGATCCGCTCATGGACGAGATACACGCCGAACCGACGGCCGGTCAGGCCGGCGCCGGCATCGTCTCCGATCGCCCGCGCAATCGCCGAAGGCGTCAGGCCCTCGAGCCCTCTCGGCGATGTGGGTTGGTCGAGCAAGGCTTGCACCTCGCCCTGCAGTGACGTATCGCCAGCGCACGCTTCGGTGAGAAACGCCACGCGTTCGCCCGCGGCGCGCGTCAGGGCTCCCTCGTAAATCAGCGAGATCTGCTTCCAGCGCTCAGGCGTCATGTCGTGTTCCGCCCGACAGCTCGCGCGCCAACCAGGCCTTGGCCAATCGCGAATCGCGCATCACCGTGTCCGGTGACACCTTCAACACGACGGCGGTCTCTTCCACCGTCAAGCCACCAAAGAATCGCAGCTCGATGACTTGACTCCGTCGCTCGTCCATTTGTGCGAGTGTTTGGAGCGCATCGTCCAGCGCCACGAGATCCAGAGGAGTGTCACCGGCCACGAGAAGGTTCTCGTCCAACGTAATCCTGACACCGCCACCGCCACGTTTCTGATTGCGTTTGGCCCGTGCCGAGTCCACGAGGATACGCCGCATGACACGGGCAGCCATCGCCAGAAAATGCGCCCGGTTCTGCCAATCCATCTGCCTGATGTCGATCAGACGGATGTATGCCTCGTTCACGAGCGCCGTCGCCTGAAGGCTGTGACCGGCGTGCTCCCCAGCCATACAGCGCCGCGCGATCCGATGGAGCTCCCGTTCGATCGCCGGGATGAGGCGCGACAGCGCTTCTTCGTCGCCACCTCGCCACGCCAGCAGCAAGCTCGTTACATCGGGAAGATGTCCAGCAATGTGCGCATCTTACGCCTTTTCGGGCCGTTTCTAGGTTTCCATCGCGCTTTCCGCCTCCGTGCGCGAGGAGGAAGACGCAGTGGCCCGAACGACCTCACAACCCCGTCTTGTCGAACGCCGGATGCTCGCGGTCATC
Organism: uncultured Acidobacteriota bacterium; assembly: GCA_963772955.1. Lineage (GTDB taxonomy): Bacteria > Acidobacteriota > Vicinamibacteria > Vicinamibacterales > UBA2999 > Gp6-AA40. Next base: position 282,870 of record CAVYZF010000009.1, read on the forward strand.
CCAATCGCGCTCGTCTGTCTTTCGCTCACCGTCCACGGCACACCGGCGCATCAGGGACCTGCGATTCCGCGAGTGCGCGCCGAGAACCCGCTGCTTTCCGCCGCCATCGCTCAAGGCGCACAGCGGTCGGCAACCTTCCGTCGTCTGATCGAGGCCATCGACGCGACCGACGGTCTCGTGTACGTCCTGGAAGGCACGTGTGGGCAGGGCGTACGTGCCTGCCTTCACATGTCCCTCGAGTTGTCCGGGAAGAACCGGCTCCTGCGCATCCTCGTGAACCCCCGTCGAGCGCCTGGGTGTGAGCTCATAGGCTCGATCGGTCACGAACTGCAACACGCTCTCGAGGCGCTCAGCAATCCGAACGTCAGGACCTCCTTCGGACTCTCTTCCTTCTTCCATCAAATAGGGCCGGAAGGCAGCCCTCGCAGGTTTGAAACGTTAGAGGCGATTCAAGTTGGATTGGCCGTGGAGAACGAAGCGTGCTGATTCGTGGGCGGGCCCGTTACCGTGATGATCCTTGCTCACACGCGATCCCGAGCGCATCCGGGATCTGCACTGGCCGTCGACGCGGAATGCAAGGCGCTGCCGGACGAGACAGATCCACGATTTCAAGAGATCGGGACTTCACACAAGTAAATAGAGCGACGGGTCGGTCTTCTATTTGGATATGCAGAAGGGGGAACGACAGTTCGTCGAAGGTTCTTCGAAACGAGTCCTGCAACACATTGCATGGACGGAACTTAGTTGGTGCGGAAGGGGGGACTCGAACCCCCACGGTATTGCTACCGCCAGCCCCTCAAGCTGGCCGAACTCCTGTGACTACGCGAACTGACGCGCATCCACCTGACGGGTGTTGCGCAGAAGCGCGCTGGCGCAAACGCCAGCGACGACTTTATTCGCACAAATTCGCACATGCGGGGATACATTGCCAGGTGCACCGCACGACTCACGCCCACCGGCAGCGGACAGCCTTCGCCTGTCGGTGACTTCAATGTCGGGTGCTAGGAGTCCGTCCGAGTAATCGCCGTGATAGTCACATTTCCTCGTGTTGCGCGCCCAGAATGTCTGTCACCGCTCTCGGCGATGGCCGCATCGACGTCCAACGCGTGCCCGAGCTCGACGACGGTTTCAGGCTCGCCATCAGACACAGAGGCGATACAGCTTGAGAATGTTGTGCGTCGTGCATACCAACGACCATTCCCCTTGCACCTTCTCGAATCCCCGCAACAGAAATTGTCGGAAGCCGCGAGCCTGCTTGATCTGGCCGATCACCGGTTCGACGATCCCTTTGCGTGCGGCATAGACCGCCGCGCCGGTCTTCGTGTGCAGCTTGCGTGACATCCGGTCGACGATCGTGGCGGTCTTGGGCAGCGGTCCCCGCGGACATGGCCCCGGCCGCTCGCCGTGTTTCTGCTTCCGCGTCGAGATGTACGCGTCAATCTCCGTGTCGGCGATCGCGGCCAAGTTCACGTCCGAGCAATAGCCGGCGTCGGCGAGCAGTTGCGCGGGCGTGTCGCCCGACTGCTGCTCGATGGTCGTGATCATCGGCATCAGCTGTTTCTTGTCGTTCGTCTCTTGCGTCACGGCGTGGCCCACCATCAGTTGCAGCTCGTCGACCGCCACCTGCACGTTGTAGCCCTGGACGAATCCGTCAGGGCCCTTCATGATTCGCGACTCGGGATCCGTGAAGTTGTATTGCGCCTTCGAATCCGGTTTCGCCGACTCGTTGGGTTTGCCTGCGGCGGTGGCCTCCGCCTTCGCGCGAGCCTCCAGGGCCCGTTTGGCGTCGCGAATCCGTTTCAACCGACTCTCTCGCCGTTGCAGTTCCGCCGGCAGCTCGTCGCCGCGTCGATTCGGTCCGTACTCCGCATCCTCGGCGGCGTCCGCCGCCTCCGCCTGATCGAGCAGCTGTTTCACTTCATCCCGCAGCTGCCGTTGCTTCTCGCGCATGCGTCCGTAACTCATCGCCTTGTGCTTCGACGCGTTCGCTTTGATCTTGCTGCCGTCGAGCGCCACGCGGCCCACCCGCGGCGCGCCCAGCTCCCGCGCCAGCCGCAGGACCTGCTCGAAGAATCCGCGCAGCGCGGGCAGGTGCGTCTTGCGAAAATCGGCGATGGTCCGAAAGTCCGGAGCATTGCCAGCGGCCAAGACGCGGAACGCGATGTCTTCGGCCAGCCGCCGCTGGATCTTGCGCGACGAAAAGACCCCGACGCAGTACGCGTACACCAACACCTTCGTCAGCATGACGGGGTGATACGGCGGGTAGCCCCGGTCCTCCTCTTCGTACACCGTCGTGATTGCCGACAGATCCAATTGATCGATCAGGTCGCTCACGAAGAATGCCAGATGATCCTCGGGCAACCACTCGCGTAGGCTCGGCGGCAGCAGCAGATCCTGCTCGGGCACGTAGGGGCGATAGGTCTTGGCCATCGCCCGCAGTGTAGGTACAACCCTCGTGTGGCGCGCAGCGTGAGAATAGTCATGTCAGAGACGATTACTCGGACACGCTCCTAGTATGTGCGCGTTCGGGGAGGCCGGTGGATGACGAGCGGGGCGGACATGGGGCAGGACGTTCTGGTGAAGGCCGAAGTTGCGATGCGGCTCGAGCGTCAGCTCGACGCCGCGCAGCAAATCACGCACATCGGCAGCTGGGAGTGGAACCTAGCCACTGGCGTGGTGACTTGGTCCGACGAGTTGTACCGTATCTACGGGCTGGCGCCTCGATCGTGCGCGATTACACTGGAGGAGTTCCTCGCGCGTGTTCACCCTGACGATCGCGAGCGCGTGCAGCGCCAGGTGGCCGCCGCCGTGGAGCGTGGCGGTCCGTTCGGCCATACCGAACGGATCGTCCGGCCGGATGGTTCGGTGCGCAAGCTCGACACCCTCGGCGAGGTTCTGGTCGACGCCCACGGTCGTCCGGTCTCGCTGATCGGCACATGTCGCGACATCACGGACGATCCACGCGAGTTCGCGCGGCGTGTGCAGGCGGGCGAACAGCGGGCATTGGAGATGCTCGCTACCGGCGCGCCCTTACCCGACGTCCTCGCCGAACTGGTGCGGCTCGTTGAGGAGATGGCGCCCGACGCCATCGCCTCGATCCTGCTGATGGACGACACCGGGACCCGTATTCAGCATGGCACCGCGCCTTCGTTGCCGGACGCGTACAACCGGGCCATCCACGGCAGTGTCATCGGTTCTCAGGCCGGCTCGTGCGCCACTGCGGCGTTCCGCCGCAAACCGGTGTTCGTCACCGACATCGAGATTGATCCGCTGTGGGAACCGTATCGCGATCTGGCGCGTTCCTGCGGGCTGCGTGCCTGCTGGTCATTTCCGATCCTGGCCACCGACGGTCACGTCCTGGGCACCGCGGCGGTGTACTACCGGCAGCCGCGGACGGCCGACCCGACGGTGGTCGATCTCGTCTCGCGCGTGGCGCATGTGGCCGCCATCGCCATTGAGCGCCGCAAGATCGACGAACGGGCGCTGGCGCTGTCCGAAAGGACTGAGGTGATCCGTGAGGACGAGCGCACGCGCATCGCGCGTGAGCTCCACGACCAGCTGGGCCAGTCGCTCACGGTGCTGAAGTTGGAGATCTCCTGGCTGGCCCGGCGGCTGGCCAGTGACTCAGCGATGATCGGTAAGCTCGGGGAGATGAATCAGATCGCGGACGGCATCATACAGTCGGTTGCGCGCATCTCGGCCGGGCTGCGCCCCGCCGTCCTCGACATCCTCGGACTGGAAGCGGCGATCAGTTGGCAGAGCCAGGAGTTCGCCCGGCAGACCGGAATCACCTGCGAGTTGCGCGCCCGGCTCGATAACCTGAAGCTGGACACCAGCTTGGCGACCGCCGTGTTCCGCATCTTTCAGGAGGCGTTGACAAACGTCATCCGCCACTCCCAAGCCTCGCGGGTCACCGTCGACCTCCGATTCGAGGGCTCCGTGGTTGTGCTCGAGGTGGCCGACGATGGGGTCGGCCTGCCCCCTCCAGGTCCCGGGGCCACTCGCTCGGGTTACTTGGCATGGGCGAGCGCGCCCGCCGGCTAGGCGGCGAGTGCGTGGTCAGCCAGCGGGAGCCTACGGGCACGTTGGTGTTGCTGCGGATTCCGTTGCGTCAGGACCAAGGTTCCCAACTGGTCGATAAGTCGTAACAGATCCTTCGACCCATCCGCCGAGTATCCGTGCGCTTTCGCGGCTGCGCCGCTTCCACTTTCGTGCTGCCCGGCTTGCCTAGACGAAGCTCGCTCGCGTGGCCTGCTGTCGTTGGGTCCGCCTCCGCCCTACGGGCTTCGGCGAGACAGCCTTCGCGTGGCTTGCCAACCGAAGCTCTCAATGTAATGAGACAGGCCCACCTCGCTAAAGCTACGGTGGGCAACCTTCGCCTGCATTCGAGAGCGAAGGTTGGTGCGGAAGGGGGACTCGAACCCCCACGGTATTGCTACCGCCAGCCCCTCAAGCTGGATGATTTGCTGCGTGGGGGCGGATTGACGCGCGTCCTGCGGACGGGTGATAGGCGGCAGCGTGCTGCAGCGCGCGCACGCGACGACTTTATTCGTACAAATTCGCACACAGTCTTCCCCTGGATGAGCCTCCACATGGATCGTGGCTGCCGCCGCTGGGCCGGTACGGAACGACGTGAAGAACGCCCATCGATTGTCTGTCGGCGCACCCTCGCTGCCACGAGGCATAATGACCGACACGGAGCAAGCGGAGGGAGAGGACATGAAGGTCGTTGTGGATTTGAGCATGTGCGACCTCCACGGGCTCTGCGTGGAAGCAGCGCCTGAGGTCTTCCAGATTGGCGACGACGGTGCACTGCACGTCCTGATCGAGACGCCGCCTGACGGGCTGCGCGCGAAAGTGGACAAGGCCGTGCGGGAGTGTCCAACAGGTGCGATCTCAATCGAAGAGTGACGTGCTCCGATGCTGCGCCGCATCGTCATCGTTGGCGCCTCGCTCGCGGGCCTGCGTGCGGCCGAAGCGCTGCGCGACCGAGGCTTCGATGGTGAGCTCACGCTGATTGGCGACGAGCCACATCGCCCCTACGACCGCCCGCCGCTCTCGAAACAGGTGCTCCAAGGCGCCTGGGAGCCGGAGCAGACCTTCTTCCGGAAGAAGGACGGATACGGCGCGCTCGCGCTCGACATGCGGCTTGGCGTGCGCGCGGCGTCGGTCGACCTCCGCGCCAGGCGCGTCGCCCTTGCCGATGGCACCTTCGCCGACTACGACCGTCTGATCATCGCGACAGGTGCGCGCGTCCGGACCCTCTCGGCCATCGCACCACGGGCAGGCCTGCTCGCGTTACGGGGTCTGGACGATGCGATCGTGCTGCGGCGGGCAATGATGGACGCGCCCCGTGTCGCGATCGTGGGCGCAGGGTTCATCGGTCTCGAGGTCGCCGCCTCCTGCCGCGCTCGCGGCTTGCCAGTCACCGTGATCGAGTCGCTTCCCGTCCCGCTTTCCCCAATACTTGGGCCGACGTTCGGCGACATGGTCGCGGCCATGCACCGGGACCACGGCGTGGACCTTCGCACCGGGGTTGTCGTGACCGACGTCCTCGGCGAGTCGCGCGTCGCGGGGGTCGCGCTCTCCGATGGCTCACGGATCGACGCTGACGTAGTGGTGGTCGGCATCGGCGTGACTCCAAACACGGAATGGCTCGAACGCAGCGGCCTCACGATCGACAACGGCATCGTCTGCAACGGCTCCGGTGAAGCCGCACCATCTGTGTATGCGGCCGGCGACGTGGCGCGGGTCGCAAACCGGTGGCACGGCGACTCACCGCGAATCGAGCATTGGACCAACGCGGTCGAGCAAGCAGTGCATGCCGCCGAGAACGCGCTCGCCGGCCCCGAGGCGTCTACGAGTTTCTCGTCCGTGCCGTACTTCTGGTCGGACCAGTACGACCGTAGGATCCAGTTCATCGGTGGCGGACCGCCACACGACGAGATCGTGATCGTCGACGGGTCGCTCGCCGACCGAAGACTGACGGCGCTCTACCGGCGCGGCGATCGCCTGGTGGCGTGTCTCGCTCTGAATCAGCCGCGCGCGCTGATCAAGTACAGGAAGCTGCTCGCTGCCGGCGAATCGTGGAACGCTGCCGTCTCGGGACCGGCCGCTTCGTAGCCCATCTCGTCGGCCCCGCCAGAGCGTATGGGGCGTTCCGTACTCGCCACGGTGGTCGCGCAGCGGTGTGCTGTCTTGGACGGTCAGAAGATGAGAACGCCGGTACAGTGTGTCACTCATGAATGGAGGCAGCGCGCTCGCGACCACGGTCAGGTCGATTCGTGCAACGTCGATGAACGAGCCTGATTCGCAGATTGGACTCTCCTCGCTGGTTGTGAAGGCCTTCGGCATCAGCGACACCGGCCGGGTGCGCCCGACGAACGAGGATCAGTTTCTGATCGCCGAGCTCACCAAGACCATGCGCATCTGGCAGACGAGCCTGCCGGAGCCAAAGGCGCAGTTCGGAAACGAGCGCGGTCATTTGTTTCTCGTCGCCGACGGTATGGGAGGCCACCGCGCCGGCGAACAGGCGAGCGCCCTGGCCGTCGTCGCGATCGAGCAGTTCGCGCTCAATACGTTCAGGTGGTTCTTCCATTCGGACAAACCCGAAGCCCAGAGTGCCCTCAAGCAGTTTCAGACAGCGCTCCATCAGGCCGACTATCGGGTCGTCGAGGAATCGTTGCAGCATGCGGAGCTGAGCGGCATGGGCACGACGTTGACGCTGGCTTATCATCTCGACGGCCGGGTATGTGTCGTCCACGTCGGCGATAGTCGCGCGTACATTTTCGAAGGCGACGCGCTGCGCCAGATCACGCATGACCACACGGTTCCCGGGGACATGGTCCGCCGGGGCGAGCTCCAGCCCGAGCAAGTCGCCCAGCACCCGCTCCGCCATGTGATTACGAACGTGGTCGGCGGCAGCGAAGCCGGCGTCTACGTGGAAGCGCACGCGCTCGACGTGCATGCAGGTGATCGCCTGCTGCTGTGTTCTGACGGGTTGACCGACATGGTGACCAACGAGGCGATCGCAACGGTTCTTCGCGCGGAATCGGATCCAGCGGCTGCCTGCAAGACGCTAGTGGCGCAGGCGAACGACGCGGGCGGCCGCGACAATATCACCGTCGTAATCGTGAAGTTTGATCAGGCGTCGTCGTAGCTCGCGAGGACCGTACCTAAGGGCTCCCCTCAAGCTGGTGGCGACCCTCCGAGTGCCAGGCCTATTGCTTGCGACTCACTGAAGGAAAGCAAATGAGCAGAACGGCCTGGATCGCGGCGATCGTGATCGTCGTCCTCGCCCCTGCACTCGGACTTCAGGCGCAGTGGCTGCGGTATCCGACGGCGGGAGTTCCACGCCTGCCCAACGGTCAGCCCAACCTCTCTGCTCCCCCGCCCAAGACCGCCGACGGCACACCTGACCTCTCGGGAGTGTGGCTGGCCAACCCAGAGACTGGAACGGGTGTGTCGTTCACCGGCGCACCACTCCCTCCGTTATTCCGAGACATCGGCGCGCGGCTCAAAGGCGGCTTGCCCTATCGACCGTGGGCGCGCGATCTAACGAACGCGCGGCAGGCGGACAACATGAAGGACAGCCCCGACGGAAGATGTCTACCGCTCAGCAACCTGTGGCTGCACTCGCACCTGTTTCCCTCCAAGATCCTTCAGGTGCCAGGCCTGGTCGTCATCCTCTACGAGAAGGGCGTCGATTATCGACAGATCTTTACTGATGGACGGCCGTTGCCTGTCGATCCGAATCCGTCGTTCTTCGGTTACTCGTCGGGCACCTGGGAGAAGGACACGCTGGTCGTGCGCACGAACGGCTTCCGCGACGACCAATGGGCAGACCTCAATGGCAATCCGCTGACTGATGCCGCGACAATCACCGAGCGGTTCAGGCGTCCGAGCTACGGCAATCTGGAAATAGAAGTTACCGTCGACGACCCGAAGGCCTACACCGCTCCATGGACCGTCACGATCAACCAGCACCTGCTCGTTGACACGGATTTGCTGGAATTCATCTGCCTCGAGAACCAAAAATTCCAGCCGCTCACGGCGCCCCCGAAGTAGGGCCGCAGCGGCAAGAACTATCTCGACACGACTTCGCTCGCGAGAGTTGCGACCGGACGGAAGAGAGTGGCCGTCATTCTGTTGGCCGGGCCAGCGGAAGGGGGACTCGAACCCCCACGGTATTGCTACGCCAGCCCCTCAAACTGGTTGAAATCGCGTGCTGACGTGATCTGCCGCGGAGCCTCTTGACGGACATTGGGCGGGAGTGTGCTCCAGCGAACGCCTGCGACGACTCTATTCGCACAAATTCGCACACGCCGCTGGGACCGACCTTTTTCCTATAATCAGCCTCGCGCAGATGGCCCTGTCCCCCGGCACTCGCCTCGGCCCCTATGAAGTCACCGCTCAGATCGGAGTGGGCGGCATGGGGGAAGTGTATCGGGCCCGAGACGGCAGGCTTCAGCGCGATGTCGCGATCAAGGTGCTGCCCGAAGCCTTCGCACAGGACAGCGAGCGTCTGGCGCGCTTTGAGCGCGAGGCCCGTACGCTCGCTTCGCTAAACCACCAGAATATCGCGGCGATTTATGGGCTGGAAGATGCAGACGGCGTGAAGGGCCTCGTGATGGAACTGGTCGAGGGGCCGACGCTCGCCGACCATATCGCGCGCGGGCCGATCCCGATTGCCGACACATTGCCGATCGCGCGGCAAATCGGCGAAGCGCTCGAAGCTGCGCACGAACAGGGGATCATCCATCGCGATCTCAAGCCCGCGAACATCAAAGTTCGCGATGATGGGACGGTGAAGGTTCTGGACTTCGGCCTGGCCAAAGCGATGGAGCCGATCCAAGACGTGTCGCCGAGTCAGTCAATGTCGCCAACCATCACGTCACCCGTGATGACGCGCGCGGGTGTGATCCTCGGGACCGCAGCGTACATGAGTCCGGAGCAGGCGCGCGGGTACGCAGTCGACAAGCGCGCCGACATCTGGGCGTTCGGCTGCGTACTCTACGAGATGCTCACGGGGCGGAGGCCTTTCGCGGGAGAGACCGTGTCGGACCTCATCGCCGCAATTCTCGATCGCGAACCAGACTGGATGGCCCTTCCTGATGGCCTTCCGTCCAGCGTCGTGACGCTGTTGAAGCGGTGTCTGGACAGAAATACGAAACGGCGGCTGCGTGACATTGGCGACGCCAGGATCGAGATCGACGATGCGATCACGAAGCCGAGCGGGCGAGGCACGCCAGCCGGTGGGTCGGCAAGATTTACCTGGCGGCGCTGGATCGCGCCCGGCGTCGTCGCGGTCGCGGGACTGGTGGCGCTCGTCGTGGGATTGGGGTCGCGTGCGCCTCTCGAGGGAGCATGGGTCAACCCGCTGGCCAACGCGCAGTTCACGCGCTTCACGGACTTCCCGGGCACCGAAACGCTCGCCACTATTTCGCCCGACGGGAGATTCGTGGCGTTTCGGTCCGATCGGGACGGCCCCTTCAACCTCTGGTGGAGTCAGGTCGACACCGGCCGCTTCGCCAACCTCACGAAAGAACTTCCGCCGCTGGCCTTCAACTTGAACGTCAGGCAGGTAGGCTTCTCCGGAGACGGGGCCGAGGTCTCGTTTTTGACCGGCGGCAGGCGCGTGCTGATGCCCTTGATCGGGGGCATGCCGCGACCGTTTCTGGAGCCAACGGCGCAGCAGCCGTCCTGGTCGCCCGATGGCACCCGGCTGGTCTACGTGAAGGGGATGGACGGCGATCCGATGTCCATCGCTGATCGCAAGGGTTCTAACGCGCGTGAGATCTTCACGGACCAGCCCGGCCTGCACAATCACAATCCGGTCTGGTCAACCGACGGCCAATGGATCTACTTCGTACACGGGCTGGACGCTTCGGAGGAGATGGACGTGTGGCGAATTCGGCCTTCCGGGGGGACTCCCGAACGGCTTACGCACCAGGGCGCCCCCATCACTTTCGTCACACCGCTCGATCCGCGCACGCTGCTCTATGTTGCGCAAGCCGAGGATCGCTCGGGCCCCTGGCTCTGGGCTCTCGACATCGAAGGCAAAGCCTCGCACCGCGTGAGCGCCGGTCTCGAGCAGTACAGGACCGTGGCCGCGGCGAGCGATGGACGTCGCGTGGTGGCAACGGTTGCGAATCCGGTCGCAAGTCTTTGGAGCGTGCCGCTCCTGAGCCGCGTGGCCGAAGACCCGGACGTCGAGGCGTTTTCAGTGCCGACAGTGCGCGCGCTCGGCCCCCGCTTTCGCGGGACGTCGATGTTCTATCTGTCCGCCCGCGGTACCGGCGATGGTCTGTGGCGCCTTCTGGACGGACAAGCGACGGAGATCTGGAAGGGCTCGGACGGCGCGTTGCGGGAGCCGCCCGCTGTGTCCCCAGACGGAAGCCGCGTCGTGGTCATGATCAGAAAGGGCGGCAAAGGACAGTTGATCCTGGTCAGCGCGGACGGCTCGGAATCGAGGACGCTGGCGGGCTCCATCGATGCCCAAGGCGCCGCTGATTGGGCTCCCGACGGCAGCGCGATTGTGACTGGGGGCAGCGACGAGCAGGGCCTCGGACTCTTCAGGATCCCGATCGACGGTGGGACGCCCGTACGTCTGGCCAAGGGCCTGGCCATCAACCCCGTCTGGTCGCCGGACGGATCGCTCATCGTCTACGCGGGTACGAGCGTTGCCGGCCGCCAGCCGCTCGCGGCTGTGCAACCCGACGGCACGGCGGTCGAGTTGCCGCCGATGCAAGTCGCTCCCGGCGACCAAGGGCACCGATTTCTGCCGAAAGGGAAGGGCCTCGTGTATCTACAGACCCCTGTGGGTCGCGCGGCGACGGGCGAGTTTCTCGACGTCTGGCTGCAGGATCTCGACACCAGGACGAAGAGGCACCTGGCGCACTTGACTAGTCAATACGCGACACCGAGCTTCGATATCACTCCCGATGGGAAGCGGATCGTCTTCGACCGCGTGAACGACAACTCAGACATCGTCTTGATCGACATACCACGGTAGGCGCGAAGCGCCGACGGCCGAGTGTCAGGCACGGGCGAACGGGAAGTAGCTGTCATTCTGTTGGCCGGACCAGCCAGTCGCTCCACGTGAATCCGGTTCGGACGCGAGCCCTCTGGCTGACACCTGATAGAGCCGCAAGGTCGCCACTTACGAGCAGCTCCTTCTTTTGCAGACTCCACCGTTTGATCTGCCGTTTACGCGTCAGCGCTTCTTGTTTCGAATTGTGCCTCTCGGCATAGACGATGCGGACCGGCCTTCTCTTAGCCGTGTAGCTGCCTCCGCGTCCGTCGTTGTGGTCCTGCTCGCGTGTCTGTAGGTTCGAAGTCTCGCCCACGTACAGACTGTTGTCTGCGCAACGTAGCTGGTGGACGTAATGCACCGCTTGACGACGATGCCATCGTCTTTGTGATGTCAGCAAGTCCTTCGACTCGCGCTTTGCCAGCCTGCGGCTGGCGAACCGCTCGCTCAGGACATTCGACATGATGGATGGCTCGCCATGAGCGAGCCTTGCGGCTCGCGTAGCGAGCTGGAAGGCGAGTCGAATGGTGCGGAAGGGGGGACTCGAACCCCCACGGTATTGCTACCGCCAGCCCCTCAAGCTGGTGCGTCTGCCAATTCCGCCACTTCCGCAAGGAGGGTAGGCGGGTCTGCCTTCGACAATGCTCAGGCCAGGGAAGACCCGCCTCTACGAAACGTTGCTACTTCGCTGGTGCGGGCGCTGCCGGGGCTGGTGCCGCCGGTGCCGGAGCAGCGGGCGCTGATGCGGGCACCGGCTGCGCCCGGCCACCGATAACCGATCCCGGACCGCGCTGTCCGAGAATGCCGAGCACGATCGCGCCGACGACGAACAGCGCAGCGCACACAGTCGTCGCCCGCGACAACACAGTGGCGCCGCTGCGCGCGCCGAACGCCGCCTGACTCGATCCGCCGCCGAACGCGCTGGCAATGTCGCCGCCCTTGCCCTGCTGGAGCAGGATGACGAACATCAGCACGAAACAGTTGATGACGAAGAGCGCCGCGACCACGTAGTACATCGAAATCCTTCAGTAAGCCGAACGCTCATTATACAGTGGCGGGCCTGCTGCGCGACACGATCTCGAAAAACCCGCGGACGTCCAGGCTGGCGCCGCCCACGAGCGCCCCGTCGACATCGGGCTGCGTGATGAGATCGCGAATGTTGTCCGGCTTGACGCTCCCGCCGTAGAGGACATGGCACTGGTCCGCCGCCTCGCCGCCGAACCACTGGCGCAAGCGTTGCCGGATATGCCCATGCGCCTCGGCCGCCTGCGCGGGCGTGGCGTTTCGGCCCGTCCCGATCGCCCAGACCGGCTCGTAGGCGAGAACGAGCAGCCCCATCTGCTCCGTCGTCAGGCCATCGAGCCCGAGCTTGATCTGGCGATCGAGCACGTCGAATGTCTCATTGCGCTCGCGCTGGTCGAGCGTCTCGCCGATGCAGACGATTGGCGTGAGCCCGGCGGCGAATGCGGCGCCGGCCTTGCGGTTCACGGTCGTGTCCGTTTCACCAAACAGCGTCCGCCGCTCGGAGTGCCCGACGATGACGTATTCGGCGCCGGCTTCGCGGATCATCGGCGCGCTGATCTCGCCGGTGAACGCACCCTCGCGCTCCCAGTAGAGATCTTGTGCGGCGACGACGACGTTGCTGTTGCGCGCGGCTTCGGCTGCGGCATGCAGCGCAGTGAAGGTGGGTGCCACCACGATCTCGACGTCGCTGATGTCCTTCACCAGGCCGCGAAACTCTTTGACGTATTTCACGGCGTCGGCCACCGTCTTGTACATCTTCCAGTTCCCACAGATGAAGGGGAGTCTCATGGCGATGTGACCTCGCTACGCGTCTGGAAGAACTGCAACACCCGGGAGTGTCTGCCCGCCGAGGAACTCGAGCGACGCACCGCCGCCGGTGGAGATATGCGTGATGCGATCGCTCACGCCGGATTTCTTGATCGCCGCAATCGAGTCGCCACCGCCGACGATCGTCGTGCCCTTCACCTGCCCGACGGCCTGCGCCACGCCCATCGTGCCCCTGGCGAATGCGTCGATCTCGAACACGCCCATCGGTCCGTTCCAGACGACCGTCTTCGCATCCGCCAGCGCCCCGGCGTAAGCCGCGACAGTCTTCGGACCGACGTCCAGCCCCATTCGCTCGCCGATAGCCGTGTCATCGACGCTCAGCGTCTCTGACGGAGCGTCTGCTTCAATCTTCGGTGCGACCACGTGATCGACGGGCAGCAACAATTGAAGGCCGCGCTCCTGTGCGCGCGCCATGACGTCGCGCGCCGAATCGAGCTTGTCATCTTCGACGAGCGACGTGCCGACCGGTTTGCCCATCGCCTTGAAGAAGGTGTACGCCATCGCGCCGCCGATCAGCAGACGATCGACACGTGGGATCAGATTTTCGATGACCTCGATCTTGTCCGAGACCTTCGCGCCACCGATGATCGCGACGAACGGGCGCTCGGGATTGCCGATCGCCGCGCCGAGATAACGCAGCTCTTTCTCCATCAGGAGGCCCGCGGCCGCCTCTGGAACCAGGCGCACCATCGCCTCGACCGACGCGTGCGCGCGATGCGCTGCACCGAACGCGTCGTTCACGTAGACGTCGCACAGCGCGGCGAGCCCCTTCGCGAAGCCGGGATCGTTCTTCTCTTCTTCGGCGTGGAAGCGCAGGTTCTCGAGCAGCACGATCCCGCCGGGCGGTGCGCTTTTCACTGCGGACTCAGCGGCAGGACCGACGCAGTCTTCCGCGAAGCCAACCGCGCGGCCGAGCAGGTCAGCGGCGCGCGCCGCAACCGGACGGAGGCTCATGTCGGGATTGGGTTTCCCTTTCGGCCGGCCGAGATGCGAGGCGAGAATCACACACGCGGCGCCCGCATCGAGCGCGTACGTGATCGTCGGCAGTGACTCACGAATGCGCGTGTCGTCGCCGATGACGCCGCCCTTGAGCGGTACGTTGAAGTCGACACGGATGAACACGCGCCGGCCCTTCACGTCGAGGTCGCGAATCGTTCGTTTGGCCATCACAAGACTACAACCGAGAGCCGACAGGCGAGAGTCGAGAGCCTGAAGGCGAAAGCCTAAATCCCTCGAGCGACCAGCTGCCGGAGCAGATCGACACAGCGGCTCGAGTAACCCCACTCGTTGTCGTACCAGGACAGGACCTTGATGAAGTCGCCGTCCATCACTTTCGTGTAGGCGGCGTCGACGATCGACGAATTCGGGTTGCCGCGGAAATCGATCGACACGAGCTCGTCTTCGGAGACCTCGAGGATCCCCTTCAGCGGCCCGCCGGCGGCACTGCGAAGCGCGTTGTTGACGTCTTCGCCGGTGGTCTTCTTGTCGACGAGAACGTTCAGGTCGACGACCGAGACATTCGGCGTCGGCACGCGCATCGCGAACCCGTCCATTTTGCCCTTGAGCTCCGGCAGCACTTCACCAACCGCCGACGCCGCGCCCGTCGTCGTCGGGATCATGGAGAGCGCAGCCGCGCGTGCTCGCCGCAAATCCTTGTGTGGCAGATCGAGCAACTGCTGGTCGTTCGTGTACGAGTGGATGGTGGTCATCCACCCCTTCCTGATGCCGTATGACTGGTGAATCACCTTGGCCAGCGGTGCGAGACAGTTGGTGGTGCACGACGCGTTCGAGATGATCTGATGCTTGCCGGGGTCGTACTTGTCGTCGTTTACGCCAAGGACGAGGGTGATGTCCGGTCCCTTCGCCGGCGCGGTGATGATCACCTTCTTTGCCCCGGCGGCGAGATGCTTGGCGGCGCCATCACGATTCGTGAAGATCCCGGTCGACTCGAAGACCACGTCGACGCCGAGGTCCCTCCACGGAAGCTGTGCCGGGTCCTTGAGCGACAGAACTTTGAACTCGTCGCCGTCGACGCTGATGCCGTCGCTCGTCGCCTTGACGTCAGCGTGCAGATTGCCGAGGACCGAGTCGTACTTCAACAGGTGCGCAAGCGTGGCGGCACTGGTGAGGTCGTTGACGGCGACAAAGTCGATGTCCTTCGATCCCATAGCCGCGCGCATGATGTTGCGCCCGATACGCCCGAACCCATTGATGCCGACCTTGACGGCCATTGCGACTCCTCCGCTGATGTCTTCGTGAGCTTCGTGTTCTTCGTGAACGTCGTGTTGATCCGAATTGTAGTGACCAGCCTTGAACAGGGTCAATCGCGCGGCTATACTTTCAGGATTGTAAGGCCCACATTTCCTACAATTTAGCGTGTACCTCCTTTACAGCCTCGCGACGTTGCTCGCGCTCGTCGTGCTCTCACCCTACTTGCTGTACCAGGCTCTCCGCTACAACAAGTACGTGGGAAGCCTCGGTCAGCGCCTCGGCTATCTGCCGGTGTCGTTCAACCTCGACGCCGAGGAATCGATCTGGATCCATGCCGTGTCTGTCGGTGAGGTGCTCGCCGCGCGCCCGATCGTGTCCGGCCTGCGTGCGCGCTATCCCGAACTGCGCGTGTTCCTCTCCACGACGACCCTGTCGGGGCAGGGTGTCGCGCGTCGCAGCGTACCTGACGCGGATGCGGTGTTCTATCTGCCTCTCGACTGGACATTCACAATCCGACGCACGCTCGACATCGTCAAGCCAAAGCTCTTCGTGATGGTTGAGACGGAGATCTGGCCCAACCTCCTGCGCGAATGCCGTCGTCGTGGAATCAAGACGGCCCTCGTCAACGGGCGCGTCTCGCATCGCTCGTTTCCACGCTATCGACTCGTGCGTCCGTTCATCCGTCGCGTGCTCGGCGACATCGACCGTCTGTGCGTGCAGGGCGAGGAGACCGCTCGTCGGCTTCGGCAGCTGGGTGCAGAGCCGGCTCGCATCACCGTGACCGGAAGCCTGAAGTTCGACTCACTCGATCCCTCGACGGCGCCTGGGCGCGGACGCGAGCGTGTGCTTCGCTTCTTCCGCATTTCGCCAGGCCGCCTCGTGCTCGTGGCCGGTAGCACGTCGAAAGGGGAAGAGGAAGCCGTGATTCGCGCGTTCAATCGCGTGCGAACGACGGCCGTTGGAGGGAATGCGCTCTTGATTCTCGCCGCGCGACATCCGGAGCGGTTCGATGATGTCGAGCGCCTGTGCCAGCGCGAGGGCCTGTCGACGATTCGCCGCAGCGACCTCCCGATCGACTCCGAGCCGCGCGCGGATGCGGTGATCGTGAACACGATCGGCGAGCTCGCGCAGCTGTATCAAATCGCGACCGCGGTGTTCGTCGGTGGGAGTCTCGTGCCGATGGGCGGGCACAACATCCTCGAGCCGGCCGTTCATGGCAAGCCGATCGTGTTCGGTCCGCACATGGAGAACTTCGCCGAGATCGCCGGCGCCTTCCTCTCCAACGGCGCGGCTGTGCAGGTGCGTACTGCCCGCGAGCTCGAAGATGTCGTCGTCGGCCTGATGGCGGATCCAGTGCGACGTGCCCGTCTCGGAGCAGCGGCGCGCGCGCTCGTGGATGCCAATCGCGGCGCCAAGGACACCACGCTGAGGGTGCTCACCGATCTGCTTCCCCCGCGTCAGCCACCAGCGGTTGTCCGCCCCTTCCGTGTGATCCATTGAGTGTTCTGAGCGCCTCCTACGGACATGTCGCTCGGATGCGACGCTCGTGGTACGAACGGCATCCGCAATCGAGACGAAGTCTCGAGCGTCCTGTCATCAGCGTCGGAAACCTGTCCGTCGGCGGCAGCGGAAAGACGCCTGTCGTTGCCGCGCTGGCGCGCCTGCTCATCGAGATGGGGCAGCGGCCGGCGATCCTGAGCCGGGGATACGCGCGACGCCGCACGAACGACGGCGTCGTGGTCGTCAGCGACGGGACGCGCGTGCTCGAGCCGGTCGAGCGCTCCGGCGACGAACCGCAGATGCTGGCCCGTGCGCTGCCACGCGTGCCGGTGCTCGTGTGTGCCGATCGCTACCTCGCCGGACGACTCGCCGAGAAGCAGTTCGACTGCACGGTGATGCTGCTCGACGATGGGTTTCAGCATCTCGTATTGGGCAGGAATGTCGATGTGCTGGTGATGCCGGCATCCGATCTCGATGAAGCGGTGTTGCCCAGTGGCCGGCTGCGTGAACCGCTCGATGCCGTATCGTCGGCGGATTGTGTCCTCGTGCCGGGGTCGGATGACGACGTGACCCGTGTGGCGGCGACGTTCGATCGCATGCCGGTGTTCCGCGTGACGAATCACTACGGACCGTTGCAGGGTCACGTCGCATCCGCGCACTCGGGCACGCGTGTCGTTGCCGTGGCGGGCATCGCCCGGCCGGAGCGCTTCTTCTCGGCGCTCCGCGGACAGGGTTATGACCTGGTGCGCGAGGTGCGCTTTCCGGATCACCATTGGTATTCGGCAGGCGATCTCGATCGCATTCGCGCCATCGCGAAAGAGACCGGCGCCGATCGTGTCGTCACGACCGAGAAGGATGCGGTGCGCGTCGCGCCTCAACCAGGCCCGCCTTCGCCCGGCTTGGGCCGGGCAGGCTGGGCGGTACTGCCGATGACGGCAGTCATCGAGCCGGCAGAGCGCTTTTCGTCATGGCTGCGGGAGCGGCTGTGAGGCATCGCCTCGAGTTTGCCTTCGCCCGCAGCGTGCAGGCGTGCCTGCGCCTCCTGCCGATGACGGCCGTGCGGGCCTGCGGCGGCGCGCTGGGCGCGATGGTGTCCGTCGTCGATCGTTTCCATCGCCGCATCGCGTTGAACAATCTGGCGCACGCATTTCCATCGCGTTCTGAAGGGGAAAACGCGCTGGTGTGCCGCGGGATGTTCAGGCATTTCGGCAGCCTGCTGCTCGAGCTGATCCGGTTCAGCGCACTCCAACCAGAGCAGATGCTGGAGCGCGTGGAGGTCGAAGGGCAGGAGCACGTCCGGCAGGCGTATCGGCAGGGCAAGGGCGTTCTGTATTTCACCGGTCACTTCGGCTACTGGGAGATTCAGGCCATCGCTTTTGCACTACACGCCGAGCCGATCTCAGTCGTGGCGCGGCCGCTCGACAATCCTCTCCTGCACGCGATGCTCGAACGAATCCGGACGTGCACAGGTAACACGGTCATCTATCGGCAAGGTGGTCTCAGACGCGTGCTGCGCGAACTGCAAAGCAACCGCGGCGTGGCGATGTTGATCGATCAGCATCTTCATTCGGATGCGGTGACGGTGGAGTTCTTCAACCGCCCGGCGGCGACGACGTCTGCGCTGGCGGCGTTGGCGCTGCGAACCGGCGCGCCGGTGATTCCGGTCTTTGCCTTTCCCCTTCCTGGCGGCCGCTATCGCCTGATCTGCGACTGTCCCGTGCCGGCTCCCGAGACGAACGAACCGGATGCGATTCGTGAGTTCACGCAGCGCTGCACCGACGTGTTGGAGATGTATGTGCGACGTGATCCGCATCTCTGGCTGTGGATGCATCGGCGATGGCGGGACCAGGAACCTGCTCCCGCTGAACAGGCTTCATGACGATGGAGGTGGAGCGCCTGCTGGTGGTTTCGCCAAACTGGCTCGGCGATGCGGTGATGGCGCTGCCGGCCATCGGTGACCTCAGGAGACACTTTCCACGCTCGCGTCTGGTCGTTGCCGCGCGGAAGTCGGTCGCCGGCTTGTTTTCGATGACGCCGCTCGCAGACGAGGTCGTGGTGCTCGAGTGGCCCGGCCGATTGTGGGCACGCGCGCAGCGGCACGCTGATATTGCGAAGTTGCGGTCCCTGCGCGCGGACGTCAGCGTCGTGCTCCCGAACTCGTTCGCATCGGCGTGGATGGTCAAGCGCGCCGGCATTCGCGAGCGATGGGGTTACGCAGCCGATCTGCGTGATCGCTTGCTGTCTCGCGCGGTGCCGCGTCCGGCGATACGTGTTCATCAGTCGGAGTACTACCGTCGGCTGATGAAGGGTCTGAACATCGAGAACGGCTCTCTCTCTCCTGAACTCGTCGTCTCAACGCACAGCCTGAGCGAGGCCCGCACGCTGCTCGCGTCGAACGGGTGGGATGGAAGCCGGTCGTTCGTCGTGATGGCGCCTGGTGCGGCGTACGGCGGAGCCAAGCGCTGGCCGTCGGATTATTTCGCGGACGTTGCGCTGCAGATGATTCGCCATCAGCAGCTCAGTTGCGTGTTGATCGGCTCGTCGGCGGATGCAGCGACGACGAGTCGGGTGCGTGCGCTGGTGCCCGACGACGGGCGTGCGCAGGTGATCGATCTGGCCGGTTCGACGTCCCTCGATACATTGGCGGGCGTGCTGCGCCTCGCGTCCGCCTGCGTGTCGAACGACTCGGGAGCGATGCATCTGGCGGGCGCAGTGGGTGTTCCCCTGGCCGCACTGTTCGGCCCGACGCGCGAGCGCGAGACGTCGCCGCTTTCCGGAGTTGGTGGCCGTACCGACGTGCTGATCAACCACGTGTGGTGCCGTCCATGTATGCTGCGAGAGTGCCCGCTCGATCATCGCTGCATGAACGGGCTCTCGCCCGATCGCGTGATGCGCGCGGTAACTGACCTGATGACGAACCCCGAACTCCGGGCACCGGGCCCCGGGCCCCGGATCCCGAGTCCCGAGTCCCGAGTGCCGAGTCATGAGTAGGCCAGCGATTTTTCTGGATCGCGACGGCACGATCCTCGAGGAGTGCGGGTACCTCGATCGCCTGGACAAGCTGACGCTGTTTCCGTGGACCGTGGACGCATTGCGCCTGATCAGGCGGGCGGGATTCGCGACCGTCGTCATCACAAATCAGGCAGCCGTGGGCCGGGGCATCATCGAGGAAGACTTCGTCCAGAAGGTTCACGGCGAGATCGATCGCCGGCTCGAGGGCACCGGCGCCCGCATCGACCGTTACTACTACTGTCCGCACTTTGCTGAATCGAAGATCGAGCGTTACCGGCAGGAGTGCCTCTGTCGCAAGCCCGCGCCGGGGATGATCCAGCAGGCCTGCCGGGAGATGGACCTCGATCCAGCGAGATCGGTCATGGTCGGCGATCGCTGGCTCGACGTTGCCTGCGGGCGGGCCGCGGGCACGCGTGCAGTGCTCGTGCGCTCCGGCCCGCACCGGTCGGATGCGCCAGACGACGTTCACGCCGATGCTATTCTCAACAACTTGATGGAGGCGGTTGGTTGGATTCTGCGCAACTCCTCGCGGTTGTAGACGCGCTGAAGGAGCGAACGGTCGCGGTCATCGGCGACATCGTTGCCGATGAATTCGTGTACGGCCGTGTCGCGCGCGTCTCGCGCGAGGCGCCGGTGCTCATCCTCGAGTACGACTCGACGGACGTCGTACCAGGGGCGGGTGGTAATGCGGCGAACAATGTCGCAGCCCTCGGTGGACGCGCGATCCTTGCTGGGGTCGTCGGTCGCGATGAGCCCGCGCGCCGCCTGATGAAAGCTCTGAGCAAGCGGGTCGATCATCGCGGGGTCGTGCGCGCGGCTCGTCACCACACCCCCGTCAAGACGCGAATCCTCGCTGGCGGTATTCACTCGGCCAAGCAGCAGGTCGTGCGCATCGATCGTGCGGTCAACGGCGCCGTGACCAAAGACACGCGCGCACTCTTCGAGCGGCGAACACTCGACGCCGCGATGAACGCGGACGCCGTCCTCATCTCCGATTACGGCTCAGGGCTCGTGACGCCGGCCGTCGTGTCGAAATTGCGTGGAGTGCTGACGCGCGAAGGGCATCCCATCCCTGTGCTCGTCGACAGCCGCTATCGCGTTCTCGACTATCGAGGTCTGACGGCGTGCACCCCGAACGAGTCCGAAGTGGAGCAGGCGCTCGGCGTGCGCATCAACGACGACCGCGGCGTGCTCGAGCGGGCCGGCCGCGATGTGCTCCAACGCACCGGGATGCAGGCGGTGCTCATCACGCGCGGCAGTCGAGGCATGGCGCTCTTCGTACCTGACATGCCGACGGTCCACATTCCCATCTTCGGCTCCGACGAGATCGCCGACGTGACCGGTGCCGGAGACACCGTCATGGCGACGATGGCGCTGGCGCTCGCGGCGGGAGCGACGTTTGAGATTGCCGCGCGGCTGGCGAATTACGCCGGCGGGATCGTGGTCATGAAGCGGGGCACGGCGACCGCGTCCGCGGCGGAGATCCGCGAGGCGGTACGAGGTGGGTGAAGTCGTCTCGCGAGAGGCGCTGGCGCTACGTGTCAAGGACGCGCACGCGTCGGGCCGGACGGTCGCGTTCGCCAACGGTTGCTTTGATTTGCTCCACGTCGGTCATGTGCGGTACCTCGAAGCAGCTGCGCAGGAAGCAGACGTGCTGATCGTGGCGATCAACGACGATCAATCAGTCAGGGCGCTCAAGGGCGAGGGCCGCCCCCTTCTGGCGGCAGAGCATCGCGCGGAGCTTGTCGCGGCGCTTCGCTGTGTCGACTACGTGACTGTGTTCCCCGAGCCCACGGTCGGTCCGCTGCTCGAGTTATTGCACCCGGACGTCCATTGCAAGGGCACCGACTATACGGTCGAAACCGTGCCCGAGCGCGACGTCGTGCGTGCGTACGGAGGCCGCATCGCCATCGTGGGCGATCCGAAGGATCACTCCACGCGTGATCTGCTCACGCGCATCGCGTCGAGGCCGTGACCGAGCCGTCGCCGAAGTTCCTGCTTGTCCGCCTCGGGTCGCTTGGAGATGTCATTCACGCGATCCCCTCGGCTGCAGCGCTGCGTGCGCGGTATCCGGATGCGCAGATCGATTGGCTCGTCGATCCGCGATACGTATCGGTCCTCCACCTCGTCGAAGGATTGAATGACGCGATCCCGGTCAACCCGAGGACGAGCGTCGCGGCGCTCCCTGGCACGATTCGTCGGCTACGTCGCGCAAGCTATGACGCCGCGGTCGATCTTCAGGGACTGCTGAAGTCGGCGGTGCTTGCGCGAGCGGCGGGCGCACGGCGCGTGGTCGGGTTTCCACGAGAGCACCTGCGCGAACCCGCATCGAGGTTTTTCTACGACGAGATGCCGGACCCGGGAGCCGAGGCGCATGTGATTCGCAAGAACCTCGCGCTGATGGGCGCGCTCGGCGTCGAGGATCTGCGCGTCGCGTTCCCGTTGAAGCTGGCGAGAACCGTCACAGGCGATACGGCCGCGGCGGGGTTCGGACCGGAAGGCTATGCCCTGATCAATCCTGGCGCTGCGTGGCCGAACAAGCGATGGCCGCCGCAACGGTTCGGCGCGCTTGCGGCTGAGATCCGCGAGCGAATCGGCGTGCGCTCGCTCGTCCTGTGGGGGCCAGGCGAGGAGGGCGTCGCCTCACTCGTCGTCAGTTCGTCGCGCGGCGCGGCTGAACTCTCTCCGCGCACCAGCATCGTCGACATGTTCGCCCTCGCCAGGCGCGCGAAGCTGATGGTGTCCGGAGATACAGGACCGCTTCACATCGCCGCAGCGGTCGGCACTCCCGTCGTCGCGCTGTTCGGGCCGACATTTTCCGAGCGCAACGGTCCGTGGTCGAGCGACGACATCACCATCTCCCGCGCCGCGCGATGTGTCTGTCACTACGAGCGCAAGTGCCGGCTCCAGCAGCCGTGCATCAATGACATCGCGGTCGACGAGGTCGTCTCCGCCGCGGAGTCTCGGGTTGCTGCCCGTGGTTGACGCAGGTGCCAATTCGCTTCTGCGGTTCCTCGCACGAAAGCGGGTGCCGCTCGGATTCGTGACCGCCGTGGTCACGGCGATCCTTGCGCGACCGACCCAGACAAGCTGGCGCGCTGGCCTGCTGGTTGCGATCGTGGGTGAGTTGATTCGGATCTGGGCCGCCGGGCATCTGGAGAAAGGGCGCGAGGTCACGCGCTCCGGCCCGTATCGATGGAGCGCGCACCCGCTCTACGTCGGTTCATCGGTGATGGCTCTCGGCGTCGTGATCGCGGCAAACAGTGTCATTGCGGGTGCGCTCGCCGTGATCTACATGGTCGCGACGCTGACGGCGGCGGTTCGGACCGAAGAGGCGTTCCTGCGCGGGCGCTTTGGAGGGGCCTACGACGAGTACCGCCGCTCGAAAGGCGAGGAGATGGACCGGCGTTTCAGCACGGCGCGCGCGTGGCGCAATAAGGAATATCGAGCCGTTGTGGGGCTGCTGATTGGCTTTGCCTTCCTTGCCTTGAGAGTCGTGACGCCAATATAATCGGGTTTTGCGGTCACGCCAGTGCGCGGTGCAGAGCGCGATGGCGGGGGACAGAGGCGTGGGCTCGCCCCGCCGAAGCGTGAGCGGAGGCAGCAGGGCCGCGAACGCAAGGGCGGCCTGCCTCGCCGTAGCTCGTGCTCGGTGACACGGCGAGCGAAGGCGGGGCGGTTAGCTCAGTGGTAGAGCACCGGCTTTACACGCCGGCTGTCGCAGGTTCGAACCCTGCACCGCCCACCAACCTTCGCTCGCTTCGCGAGCTTCGGTTGGCAAGCCAAGACGGCTTGTGCGCCGAAGCGCGGAGCGCGAAGGCGGAGTGCAAGTTTCCCCGTGGGGTGGTAGTTCAGTTGGTTAGAACGCCGGCCTGTCACGCCGGAGGCCGCGGGTTCGAGTCCCGTCCACCCCGCCACTCAAATTTCTCTACGACAGCGACTTACCCGATCGCTGTTCCGCCGTCTCCAAAATATCTCCACGCTCCAATAATCTGATCGCGCCTTCGAGCGCCGCCGGGCTCAGATGCATGTACCGCTGTGTCGTCGTGAGGTCCTGATGTCCGGCGAGCTCCTGAATCGCTCGCGCTGGCGCACCACGCATCGCCAGGTGCGAGCAGAACGTGTGACGAAGTCGATGCGCTCCACTCGCTGGAACACCCGCCTCCGGCCCCGCTTTCCGAACGTACTCGCCGACGACATCCTGCGTGAGCGGCGAGCCATCATCCAGACAGAGCACTCGCGGGCTTTTCAGGTGACGATGCTCGCGTAGGGCCGACGCCAATCGTGCGGTCAACGGCACGTATCGCAGCCGCCCGCCTTTCGGAACCGTGACGTGGCCACGCCATTCCGACCGTTGGATGCACATCTGACGTTTCACCAGATCCAAGTCGCTCCACTCGAGACCGATGATCTAAGAACGAGTCTCATTCGCACGTCTCTTGTTCATCGCGTCCGCGCTCGCACAAAAGCCCCGCGCGACTGCGACCGATAGCAACATCGGTGAGCGAGTGAGGGCTGACTGTTTCACCGCCGACAATTACCTACCGCTGATTTCATTCTTGTCGCGGGATCTAAAGCGAAAAAGTTCTCACCGCGTTTCCTTCAGGCCGTTTCTTGATTCTCCGTGACTGGAATGTCGCTTGAATCTCCGCCTCAGGACGCTCTCCGTCTAATGAGCACTCTGTGATCGACTCGGCCATTCCAGCATCGTTGACGGCTGCACACCTCGCGATCGCGGCCTTGCGCCACCATCGCGCGCGATCGTCGTGGCTGAGCCCGTTCGTCCTGCCGTCGTTCCTGTTTGCGGTCACGCCGTGGATCTGGCCATCGATCCTCGGTCTGATCGTGGCGCTGGGCGCCCACATGGTGTGGGTGCTGTTCTGTGAAATCCTGGCACCAGCTCCAGCCGTTCCACCGCGTTGCGCAGCACCGTCGTCCGCTCCGGCGAAGACGGCATCCACTCAGTCGCGCCCAGCCACCGTTGCACCGCCGAGGGACGCGAGCGGATTTACGTCGTCCTCCGTCCTGGCCGTGCTCGAGGAAGCCACCGACATCAAGACCTTCCGCCTGGCCCGGCCGCAGGGCTTCGATTTCACGCCAGGACAGTTCGTTCCCGTTCGCGTGTCCATCAACGGCAAGCCGCACGTCCGCTGCTACTCGATCAGCTCTTCTCCGGACTCGCGCGCCTACCTCGAGATCTCCGTTCGCCGGCAGGGACTGGTGTCCACGACGCTCCACGCGACACTGCGCACAGGTTCGCAACTGGCGATCGGCCGCGCCGCAGGTCAGTTCGTCTATCCGGCCGGCGACGATCGGCCACTCGTCCTTCTTGCGGGAGGCATCGGGATCACGCCGCTGCTGTCGATGCTGCGCTACGGCATCTCGTCGGATCCCACGCGACCCATCACGTTGCTCTACTGCGCACGGGATCGTCAGGCGATGGCGTTTCTGCCGGAGCTGCGCGTCCTGGCTGACCGTCACCCGCAGATCCGGATCGGCATCACCGTCAGCGAGCCGTCTCCGCCGGCGCCGTGGCGATCGGGCCATATCGACCTTTCGATGGTTCGGCAATACGTCGCGCATCCGTCACACACGATCTTCTGCGTCTGCGGTCCGCAGCCCATGATGAGCGCCATGGAACAGATGCTCATCGCCGAAGGTGTGCCTGCGGACCAAGTGCGATCGGAGAAGTTCGACACAGCGATGGCGGCAACTGCGCTGAACCCGCAACCGGCGGCCGTCCACGACGCACCCAGCACGCGTGCGGACGGTAACTTCGAGATCAGGTTCGCCACGAGCGGGCGCACGCTGCGAACTCCAGGATCTCAGACGCTGCTCGAAGCAGCCGAGACCGAGGGCATTTCGATCGCCTTCTCCTGCCGATCGGGTGTGTGCCAGGCGTGCCGTACACGCTTGGCCGATGGCGACGTCGATTGCCGGTCGGCTGTGCTCGACGCCGAGGACCGCGCGGCCGGTTTCATCCTGCCATGCGTGAGCTGGGCGCAAAGCGATTGCGTGCTGGAGGCCTGACGTGAACGCCACCTCCGCGTCAATGGCCGCTCCCGCCGTGCGCGCCTCCACCTCCGACGCGTCACTTCCGGCAAAGGCGCTCGGCAACGTGCTGACGATTGCCGTCGCATTCTGTGTGCTCGTCGGCGCCGTCGTGCTCTTCGGGCTAGGTGGCTGGGAGTACTACCGCGCGCCGCTGGCGACGCGCGGATACCTTCCCGAGCACCTGCTGCTGCGGCCGTCGGGACCAGTAGGACTCACGCTCGGAGTGGCCGGTGTCGTGTCGATGCTGATGACACTGCCCTATTACGTCCGCAAGCGCTGGAAGGCGCTCGCGCGGGTCGGCACGGTGAAGCAGTGGCTCGAGGTGCACATCTTCTTCGGCATCGTCGGGCCAGTGCTCATCACGCTGCACACCTCGTTCAAGTTCAACGGCATCATTTCGGTCGGCTACTGGCTGATGATGACCGTCTGGACGTCGGGATTCATCGGCCGCTACCTGTACGTCCGCATTCCCAAGAGCATCCGCGGTGTTGAGCTGTCGGTCGCGCAGGTCGAGGAGAGCCTGAGCCTGGTGCAGCGGCAGATGCAGGCGCAGCCGCTACCGGACTCGGTTCAGCAGGAACTCGACGCCTTCGAGCTCGCCGTCTCTCCTGCGCGCGGGCGCGCCCCTGGCGCGATCGACCTTTTCTTCGGTGAGCTTCGCGTTCGGACACGGCTGATGCTGCTTCGCCGGCATCTTCGCGACGCCGGTGTCGACGTTGCAGCGATCACGTCCCTGGTGGATCGCGCTGCGGAGCGCGCGACGCTTGCCCGCCGGCTGGCTCACCTGCAGCGGACGCGGCATCTCTTCGAGCTGTGGCACGTGTTCCATCGCCCGCTCGTTTACGGACTGTTCGTCATCGTGGTGCTGCACGTGGGCATCGCACTGTTTTTCGGCTATGCGAGCTTGTCCTGAACTGACATGGGGCGAGGAGTCGCAGCAGCGTGGCGAGGTGTTGTGCTGATGGCACTCGTGCTTGTCGGCACCGGACCTCGCGAGGCGGAGGCGCAACTCGGGGCGCTGGTATCACCGGGACGGCTCAGCCGCGCGCACGCGTCGCTCGAGGGCATCACCAACTGTCTGTCGTGCCATTCGGCCGGGCGAGGAGTCGCAGCGAATAAGTGCCTGACCTGCCACAAGCCCATCGCGGAACGCATCGCTCAGAAGAAGGGCGTTCACAAGGCGGTGACGACCGACTGCGTCGCGTGTCACGTCGAGCACGCAGGCGTCGATGCCGAGTTACGCCCATTCAACGTTCAGCGCTTCAATCACGCGACCGACACCGGTTTTCCGCTCGACGGTCTGCACGCCCCGCTCGCGAGCAACTGCGTAGCGTGTCACAAGACACGGTCATTCCTGGCGGCGAGTCCGTCGTGTGCGTCGTGCCACACCGACGCGCACAAGGGTTCGCTCGGCGCGAACTGCGCGAGCTGCCACACCACGACGGTCCGTTTCGCCGAGAGCCGGACGAAATTCGATCACAGCCGGACGGCCTTTCCGTTGGTTGGCGGGCACGCATCAATCGCGTGCGCCTCCTGCCACACCAACAAGAACTACAAGGGCGTCACCGCCAGTTGCGCGAGCTGCCACATGGACCCGCATCGGGACCGCTTCGGCACGTCGTGCGCGACGTGTCATACGGCGCAGACGTGGCGAACGACCAGAGTCGATCACTCACGCACGACGTTTCCACTGCGCGGCCAGCACGCCAACGTGACGTGCATGTCGTGCCATGCGAAGCCAGCGATGCAGGTCAAACCGAAAGCAGAGACCTGCGCCTCGTGTCACACCGATCCGCATCGCGGGGTGTTCAAGCAAGACTGCAGCAGTTGCCATACCGAGACGACGTTCAAGAAGCCGGGTAGCAACGGATTCGATCATTCGTCGACACGGTTTCCGCTTGTGGACAAGCACGCCGGCCTCGCCTGTGCCGCGTGCCACAAGTCCCAGACGGCGGCTGCATCGGCTCGCACGACCGCCGCAGCGCCTCGCACGCCAGTTGGCCGCGCGGCGCCAAGGGCGACTGCAACCGGGAGTGTCACGACGACTGCCGACTTCCGCGGCCTGAGCACCCAGTGTGCCTCTTGTCACACGGACGTGCATCGCGCCGAACTGGGCGTCGCATGCGAGACCTGCCATACCGCGCGCACGTTCCAGGTCAACGCGTTCACACACGCGCGCCAGCGTCCATTCTTCAATGGGCAGCACGCAGCGCTTCGCTGTGTGCAGTGTCACACCTCCAGCTACGGGCCAACGACAGCAACAGCTGCAAACGCCAGACCCGCCGTTGCCGCCGTACGAGCGAACGGCATCTCGACGAGGGCGGCGGTGCCGCGCGTGGGTTTCACACAGACGTCAGACACGTGTGTCTCGTGTCACAAGGACGTTCACCTCGGACAGGTCGCGACCCGATGTGAGACGTGTCACACCGTCGAGGCGCCGAAATTCGCGACGCTGACGTTCCAGCATGCGAACACCCGGTTCCCATTGACCGGGAAGCATGCGCCGCTCCAGTGCGAGGCATGTCATGCCGTGACGACGCAGGACTTCCCCGCGGGACATGGCACGGCGCGACGGCTCACGGGTATCGGCAGCGATTGCGCAAGCTGTCATCAGGACCCGCATCACGCCGAGCTGGGACGCGAGTGTCAGAGCTGTCACACAACTGAGACGTTTGCCGTCACGCGCTATTCGCATCTCAACGCGCGATCGCTGCGAGCGTTCTTCACCGGCCGCCACATCGTTGGCTGCGCCGCGTGTCACAACAGAGGTCAGAAGCGAGTTGCGGCGGGCGCCGCGGTCCTCGCCACGCATCGCGTGTCCACGGCATGCACGACCTGCCACATGGATGTCCACCGGGGGGCCCTCGGCCCACGCTGTGAGTCTTGCCACAAACCATGACAGGGCTTCTGACGAACCGCTCGTGGCACCTGCTGCTCCTCGTCTTGGCGATTTGCCTCGGCTGGACCTCGCGCGCTGATGCGCAGTTCGAGACGGCCAATCGGCAGTTCCACAACCAGACGTCGTTTCCGCTCGATGGGCGCCACCGAGATGTGCCCTGCGCGTCCTGTCATCAGCAGAACGTCTACAAGGGCACGCCGACGACGTGCTTCGACTGCCACTGGGTTCGGCGGCAGGACGATCGCTTCAGACTCCAGCTCGGGGCGCAGTGCGAGCGGTGCCACAAGCCGACGCAGTGGAGCGCAGTGCAATGGGATCACACGACCATGACGGGTATGGCCCTGGGCGTCGCCCATCGACAGCTCAATTGTCAGGCGTGCCACACGAACGACACCTTCCGCACCACGCAGACCAACTGCTACTCCTGCCACCAGAAGGACTACCAGGCGGCACGCACACCGAACCACGTGGCGGCAGGATTCCCGACCAGCTGTGAGGCCTGTCATCGCACCTCGGACGCGACGTTTCAGCAGGCGAGATTCGATCACGCCGCCGCGTTCCCGCTGGTTGGCGTGCACGCCGTGCAGACCTGCGCGTCGTGTCACACGAACAACGTCTTCCGCGGCACAGCCCGCGATTGCGTCGGGTGCCATCGGGCGCAATACGACCGCACGACCGCGCCCAATCACGCCGCAGCCGGGTTCCCGACCACGTGCGAGAACTGTCACCGGCCAACCGACCCGAGCTTCCAGGGCGCCGGCTTCAACCACTCATCGGTGTTCGCCCTCGTCGGTCGCCACGCGCAAGCGACGTGCGCGAGTTGCCACGTGAACAACGTGTACCGCGGCACTGCCCGCGACTGTGTCGGGTGTCATCGCAGCCAGTACGATCGCACGACCGCGCCCAACCACGCCGCATCGGGTTTCCCGACGACGTGTGAAAACTGTCATCGGCCGACGGACCCGAGCTTCCAGGGCGCCGGCTTCAACCACTCTTCGGTGTTCGCCCTCGTCGGTCGCCACGCGCAGGCGGCGTGCGCGAGCTGCCACGTCAACAACGTCTATCGCGGCACGGCGCGCGACTGCGTCGGGTGTCATCGCAGTCAGTACGACCGTACGACCGCGCCCAATCACGCGGCATCGGGGTTCCCGACGACGTGTGAAAACTGTCATCGGCCGACCGACCCGAGCTTCCAGGGCGCCGGCTTCAACCACTCATCCGTGTTCGCCCTCGTGGGTCGCCACGCGCAGGCAGCGTGCGCGAGCTGCCACGTCAACAACGTGTACCGCGGAACCGCGCGCGACTGCGTGGGATGCCATCGCTCGCTCTACGACAGAACGACGAGCCCCAGCCATGCGGCCGCCGGCTTCCCCACCACATGCGACAGCTGTCATCGTCCGACCGACACGGCATGGACGCAGGGCACGTTCAACCATCGCTTCCCGATCACCTCAGGTCCGCACCGGCAGTCGTGCACAACGTGTCATCAGGGGGGCGGCAGCTTCCAGACGTTCACCTGTCTTGTCTGCCACGAGCACAATCGCACGGAAATGGATGACAAGCACAAGAACCGGGCCGGCTATCGATACGACTCGCTGACCTGTTACAGCTGCCACCCGAACGGACGGCATTGAGAGGGGATGCCATGACACCGCGTTCGATGCGCTGGAGTGCCTGCCTGATCGGGCTGCTGTTCTTTGCCGTCCCAGCGACATCGCGTTCGCAATCCTCGTCCGGCCGTCCGACCGGGAACGTGTCAGTTCACGTGACGACGGCGGGGCGCACCTGGAACGACGGCAACCAGCAACGAGACACGGAGCTGTCCACTGGTGTGAGCCTCGAGTCTCCACGTTCCGATGAGAACGGCGTCGAATACGGCCTGAACCTGAGGCACACCCGTTATGTGTCCGGTGTTCGCCCCGACCGCCTGTCCCTCTACGACGGTTTTGCCGGCGGTCGTTTCGGCGAGGTGACGCAGGTACGGGTTCGGGCCGGCCACATGTGGCTTCAGGACTTGGGCACGATCGGCTCACTGGCCGGCGGCCTCATCGAAGTGGGCCATCGGATGCCGGGCACCGAGAGACTGTTCCGCGTCGGGTTCTTCACCGGACTGGAGCCGAAGATCTACGAGACCGGCTACGCGCCCGACGTGCGGAAGCTCGGCGGCTACGCCGTGTACGAGAGTGGGAGCCTGCGACGTCACGTCGTGGGCTACACGACGGTCACGCACGGGCCGTTGACGGAGCGCTCGGTCCTCTCGGTCACCAACTACATTCCGGGCGGGCGGTCGTTCTACGCCTATCAGGCCGCGGAGTTCGAGGTCCAGGGTCCGGCTGACGGTGCCGCCCCGCGCGGGCTCTCGTATTTCCTGACGAACGTACGTGTCACACCCTCGTCGCGTGTCGATGTCAACGGCAACTACAATCGCGGACGCTCGCTCGACGCGCGCCAACTCACCGACGACCTGATCAGCGGCCGGCCGTTGACGCCACAGGCCGTCGAAGGCCTCCAGTACGAGTCCGTGGGAGGCCGCCTCACGGTCGAAGTCGTGCGTAGCGTGTATCTCTATGGGGGCTACACACGTGACCGCACGAATCGGGACGATGCGGCCACCGGGCGCGTGACGTTGGGTGGCCACGCCGGCAACGTGTTCGGGACGGGGTTCGACGTATCCGGCTCCGATTCACGCATCAATCGGCCGAACCAGCCGTATCACTCCACGTATCTGTCCGTCGGACACAGCCTTGGCCGATCGACGTACGTCTCGGCGGACTACTCGACGTCACTCTCGGTCGTGCGCTTCCTGCGCAGTGATGGCGTCGTCATCGAGACGCGTCCGTCGACGCGGCGGTTCAGCGGATCGGGTTCAGTCACTCTCAGCCGGTCGCTCTCGCTACTCGGCACGCTCGACTACACGCTCGACGGGCAACTGCACGAACTGCGGATTCTGACGGGCCTGTCGTACCGTGTCAGGTAGGAATGTCATCGGAGACGGAGCATGAGAATTGTTGCGTTGCTGCTGATCGTACTCGTCCCAGGGATCTCCGCGGGACAGACGCCCTCACTCGGTTCGGCTACAGAAGCCCCCCACATGGTGCGTGCGGCGGGCATGCCGCTCAACGACGGGTCGCTCGCTCCCGGCATGCTCACGGTCCGCATCGTCGAGGGCGCCTTCACTCACAACCTCGCCGACCAGGTCGTCGACCTGGAGGTCACTGGCGCCACCTCCCAACATTCACGCACGGGCACGGACGGTCGCGCACAGTTCGCTCATCTCCCGATCGGCGCCCGGGTGCGCGCCTCGGCGACCATTGATGGACAGCGTCTCGAGTCCGACTACTTCGAGATCCCAGCGGAGAGCGGCGTCCGAATCCTGCTCGTTGCCGGCGACGGCGAGGCGACGGCCAGTGGTCCGGCAGCGCCCGCGCCCACTGGGTGGGCCGCGTCACTCCCCCCGTCCGGCCCTGTCCCGACAACTCCACCGTCGCCCCCAGTTCCAGCCGATTCCACTGTTGCAGTCATCAGGGCAGTACTCGCAACGGCGACGATCTCCGTCTTCGGCTTCATGCTGTTCGCTCGAAGAATCAAGCGATAAGGATCGCGACTGGCTCCACCATTGGGGCCACTTGGCTACGGCGCCACAGTGCGTGCCGCCCGCGCCAGCATGATCGCCGACTCGGACGCCATCTGATCGTAGTACGAGACGAAGCGTTGCGGCTCCGCCGCGCGATAGCCCCTCAGATTCTCGGCCCAGCGATACGCAATCGATTGGTACCAGAGCTGGGCCTCGATCACGAACGGGCCTGGTGCACCGGCGACATCAATGAGGTACCGCACCCTGTCTTCTCCCGCGCCGAAGTCCGGATCGGCGAACGCCTCACCATGCACGGCGACGTCGCCGGGCGCCGTGGGCTTGTCGAACCCGCGCGGCAGAATGCGGTTGTCCTTCAGATATGAGACGGCCGACAGCAGGCCCGTCGTCACGGCCCCTTTCTCGCGTACCCATGATGGCCTCGTAGATCTGCACCTGGTCTGGCCGACTGGATCTCGCGATAGTGCGGCTCGAAACGCGTGCCGTCCTGATCGTTGTCGTTGCCCACGATCGCGCCGGTCGGCTCCACGGCGCCCGAGGAGAACACCAGACGTCCTTGCCCGTCGTGCACGGTGACGCGCAGCCATGCGCGGCGCGAGGGATACGCGGTCGGCAATTTGTGCCCGGCGAGGTTGCGCACCGCGACGTCGACTTCGAGGCGACCCCGCGCGATCTCCGCATGCTCCATCACGACGGTCGCCGTGTTGGACTGCAGAAAGGACTTCGTCCGGGCGATCGCCGCATCCATCTCTGCCGGTCGCGCGACCACGCCCAGCGCCGTCCGAAACCGGTTCAGCACCCCGAGCATCAGGAAGTTCGCGCCTCGAAAGTCGTGGCGAGACAGCCCCTCTCGCGGCTCCCCGAGCACCGAGGTGATCGGCGTCGGCTGTGCGACCACAGGCATATGACACGCCTGGCAACTCTGCGTGGTGCGGAACTCGCTGTGGAGCCATTCCTGATACGGCATCTGCTCAGGAAACTCGCTGCTCGCTTCGCCGGCGGCGTTCAGCGCGTGTGTGTAGAGTGTGTGGCAGGTGGCGCACACCTCTGATTGCTGGACATGCGTGGCCTGCGTCGGCAGCAGGCCGGTTGCCGAGCGCATCACCGCCGTGCGGCCGGGATCCACTTCGTACGGCCCGAACATCTGACGCTTCTCGAGCGGCGGTGCCCGTGTCGATCACGAACCCGCCAGTGAAGCTGGACTTCGAGCCGAGCGCGTCACTGCGTATCTGATGGCACAGCGGCACACGACACACCTTCGACGGCGAGCGGGTCGGCTGCCGCACCTGCGGCCGGCAGGTTCTGAAAGACAGTCTGTTGGCGCCCGAGGGCGTGCTGCTGAACGTGGGCCATCGGCATGTGGCAGCGCGAGCATTCGTTCTCGATTGCCGCTTGCGCGCGCGGATGATCCATGACCTCGCGACGCACACCCGCGTGCCAGTACGGATCTCGAGCGGCGTGCGCCATCATCGACGCGCGCCAGAGCGTGCCGAACGACACGTCTTCGCCGCCGGGAGTCATCACGCCGTTGTGACAGGTCATGCACTGAGTCGACGGCTGGAACAGCGCGCCAGTCTGAGTCGGAGCGGAACCTCCTTGTGCCTGAGCGGTGCTCACCGCCGACATGAACGCGACGCCAAGCAGCGTGGTGCTGCACACGATGAACGAGACGACGATGTTGCGCATGTGCATCCTTGTCTGTCCCATCTGAGCGCGTCACCAGCCGGTCAGCAGTCCGCCACCGAACCATTCCCAGAGGAAGTAGCCGAGTACCTGCGTCGATCGTCCGGTGCGTTCGTTGACCGGTATCCTGACGCCCACGTTGGCTCTGATGTGCTGGCGCGTGCTCAGGGTGACGTGCATCTGCGGCAGCACGTCCCAGTGCGCCGGAGCTCCAGACGTCAGTTCACGCGAGCCCAGGATCTCGACCATCGGCGCCCACAGGCGACCGAACTCGCCCTGACGGAACTGCTGGCCCACGACGGTTCGCCAGAACGCCTCGTCGGCGTGGTCACGGTCGAAGGGCACGCTGCCGCCCACCTGCGCCTGGAAGAAAACGCGGCCTGGCAGACGCTGCCCAAAGGCGACGAAGGGCTCGACGACCGTCGTTCCCGCGCCGATGTTCCGCTCTGTGCTGCCAGTCGGGACGACCAGCTCGCCGGCCACACTGACAATGCTGCCGCGCCTCAGACTCTGGGCGACCACACGTTTGAACGCGAACGCCAAATCGCCCACGCCGCCTGTCCAGTCACCCGGCGCGCGCTCGGAGAACGCCAATGGCACAATCACTTCGTACTGGCTGCGTGCACCGATCCGCTTCTCGTACACGAACTTGTTCGTGACTGTCCCGTCGTCCGCGATCACGGTCAGCACAGCCTCGTCTTCGGGAAATGCCTTGGTGGTGACGAGTGCGCGCGGCAGGTTGAGCTCGCCTCTTGGCCAGGCGTCGTTCGAGCAAAAGCTTCGGGCGTGTGAAACTGCTAGCTCGAGGTCGGCGCGAGAGAGCGCTTCGCCGAACGCCGGCATCAGGCGACTGAAGGCGCGCGCGGGGCCTCCCGCATGGCTCACGGCCACCCAGTCGGCGGCTGGCTCTCTGGTCGCGAAGCTGCAGTCGCTGAAGTCCGGCGGCACCAGTGGATAGTCGGACGCCAGTGCCGGTGCCCCACGACCGTCGCTGCCGTGACACGCCGCGCAGGCAGCCTCGTAGATCTGCGGACCGGTTCTGGTCGCCTGCGCCAGCGCATCGACGGCCTGAGTAAACGTGACGAATCCAGCGAGCAGACAGGCAACTCGAAAGTTCACTGACGACCTCTGACGCCCGTCGACAGCAAGCGGTATACCGTGCCGACGGCTATTTGCATTCGGCTCTCCCCACCAGAATGCCTAATGCATTTGCAGCCAAAGAACGACGGGATGCCCGCAGGCCGCCTTCTTACTTCGGGATCTTCCGCAGGCCTGGGAGATCTTTCGGAGGCTGTATTCTCGGAACCGCCGGCAAATCACCGCTGACGGACAGTCATGACACGGACGCGACTTGTCTGAGTGTCTGGGCGACACGTGCCATGCGGCTGCCGGCGTCTCGAGCAACGTTTTCCAGATCGGGCGAGCTCGCGAGGGCTACGTTGCTGAGCAATGCTTCGGGATTCGTGAGCCGCACGATCGTCCGGCGCTCGCCGACAGATTCGACCGTGACGTTGCACGGCAGCAACAGCCCGATCGCCGGGTCCGCGTTGATCGCTGCGAACGCCAGTGGCGGGTTGCACGCACCAAGAATCAGGTACGGCCGGAACTCGCGGCCCAGCTTTTCCCGAAAGGCGGCCTGCATATCGATTTCCGTCAGGATGCCGAACCCTTCCTGCTTGAGCGCGTCTCTGACCACGCGTACAGCTTCGTCAATTGGCAGCGGGAGCTCGACGTCGATTCCAAGACTTTGCGACATAACCACCAGCCTTCCTTTCGTCGTTTCAGAAGTACAGCCGCAACTGCAGCAACCCTGAGAGCGGTGCGGCTCCGTACTCTCTGCGAAGCACACCATCCTCCGGCGGCGGGCCGTACGGCGAGTAGAGCGTGGCGAGCAGCGACACCGCATCCACGCGACTTCCGGACAGACTTCGTAGAACCCCGTCAGTCCGACAGAATGTCGCAGGTCGGTCAAGGCCACCTCTCTCATCGCAAGACCGACGCCTTCGCTGTGGGGAGACCGCCTTTGATGGTCTCTGTCGTACGCCGCTGCCGTTCATAGCTGCGGCGGATGTTCCCGACAAGGAGGATTCCCCGCCACCATGGAATTCTTCGCAGGTCTTCGAAGCCGAGCGACACCGCTTCGGGCGCCGCTGCCCTTCCTGACGGTCGACCAACAGAACGCCGAGGCCGGCACGCGATCTGCTCTCTCATGCGGCGCGGCCTCCGACTGCATTCCGTGGAGGTGTCTATGAAGGTTCTCAACCGGCGGTGGTTGTTCCGGGTTGGTCTTGGCCTGCTCGGCGCCCTTCTGGCGATTCAGTTGGTGCCGTACGGTCGCGACCACAGCAACCCGCCCGTGAGGAGCGAGCCGCCCTGGGATTCGCCGACGACCCGGGCCTTGGCCAAGCAGGCGTGCTTCGACTGCCACAGCAACGAGACCGAGTGGCCCGCCTACGCGAGCATCGCGCCAGCATCGTGGCTCGTTCAGCGCGACGTGGACGAAGGTCGCGCCGTACTGAACTTATCGGAGTGGCAGCGACCGCAGGAGGAGGCGAGCAAAGCGTCCGAAGAACTGCTGGAAGGTGAGATGCCGCCGGCAGCGTACCTGTTGATGCATGCGCACGCTCGCCTCAGCCGTGCGGACCGCGACCGCCTCGCGCAGGGCCTGGCGAAGACCCTGGGCGGCTCTCCGCAACAGGAGGCGCACGAGCGCGAGCGCTAGCGGGTGCGTGGACGTCCCGACGCGTGGTCGTCTGTCATGAACGTAGCGAGTCCATCCATCGCAGTGCGGCACAGCTCCGGTTCCCCGCCACGCCGGTGGTGGCCAAGTACTACTGTGCGCGCATCGATCATTGCTGCCCTTGCGGTGGCCGGTATCGTCGCGCATCTGGCATTGCGCTGGGGCAGTGATACATCGCCGGCCGCACGCGAACTGCCGCTGTACGTCGTGCTCGCAGCCGGCGGTGTACCGCTCGTGCTGTCTCTCGCGCTCAAGCTCGTTCGGCGACAGTTCGGCTCCGATCTGCTGGCCGGCATCTCCATCGTCGCCGCGGTGCTGCTCGAGGAGTACCTCGCTGGCGCGTTTGTCGTGTTGATGCTGTCGGGCGGGGAAGCCCTCGAGGCGTTCGCGCTCGGACGCGCGTCCTCGGTGCTGCAGGCGCTCGCGCGCCGAATGCCCCTCGTCGCACATCGCCGCGTCAATCGGCAGGTCCTCGAGGTGCCGCTGGACGAGGTGCGCATCGGCGACGAGCTGATCGTGTACCCGCATGAGATCTGCCCGGTCGATGCCGTCGTCATCGACGGCCACGGCGTCATGGACGAGTCGTATCTCACCGGCGAGCCGTTCATGATGCCGAAGGCACCTGGATCCGAGGTGTTCTCCGGCGCCATCAACGGCGAGAACGCGTTGACGTTGCGGGCAGGTCGGTTGGCGGTTGACTCGCGCTATGCCCGCATCATGAACGTCATGCGTGACTCGGAGCAACGGCGTCCGCAGCTCCGCCGACTGGGTGATCAACTGGGTGCGTGGTATACGCCAATCGCGCTGGCGCTCGCGATTTCGGCCTGGATGTGGAGCGGCGAGCCGGTGCGATTCCTGGCCGTGCTCGTCGTGGCGACGCCGTGTCCGCTGCTCATTGGCATCCCGGTGGCCATCATCGGCGCCATCTCGCTCGCGGCGAAGCGAAGCATCATCATTCGCGATCCGGCGGTGCTGGAGCGCATCGACGGATGCCGCACGATCGTCCTCGACAAGACGGGCACGTTGACGTACGGGGAACCCACCCTGACCGACCGTCTTCCTGCCCCAGGCATGGACGATGCGCTGGCGCTGCAGTCCGCCGCGAGCGTGGAACGATACTCGAAGCATCCGTTGGCCAGACCCATCCTCGAAGCGGCAGCGCGGGAGCGTCTGGTGCTGCTCGACGCGAGCGCGGTTCGTGAGCGACCGGGCGAAGGTCTGGAGGGCGAGGTCGACGGCCGGCAGGTGCGCATCATCGGACGCCGCCAGGCCGAGGCGGCGGGACACGGCAGTGCGCTGCCGCCAGTGTCGACGGGCCTCGAATGCGTGGTCCTGCTCGACGGTCGGTACGCCGCGACGTACCGGTTCCACGACGCGCCGCGCGCAGACAGCCGATCGTTTATCAGGCACCTTGGACCTCGGCACCAACTCGAGCGCGTCCTGCTCGTCTCAGGCGATCGGGAGAGTGAAGTGCGGTACCTCGCGGAACACGTCGGCATCGACGAGGTCTACGCGGGACGGACGCCCGAGGAGAAGGTCGCCATCACCCGTGAGGAAACCAGTCGCGCCCCCACCTTGTTCATTGGCGACGGCATCAATGATGCGCCGGCACTGGTGACGGCGACAGTCGGACTGGCGTTCGGTCATCAGAGCGAGATCACGGCCGAAGCGGCTGGCGCGGTCATCATGGACACCTCACTGAAACGTGTCGATGAACTGTTTCACCTGGCGCGGCGCATGCGGCGGATTGCGCTTCAAAGCGCCGTGGGCGGGATGGCGCTGAGCATCGTCGGGATGTTGATCGCCTTCGGCGGCTGGCTGCCGCCAGTCGGCGGCGCCATCTTCCAGGAGGTCATCGATCTGGCAGCGGTACTCAATGCGTTGCGCGCCGCCGTTCCCGGGGGCGAGCTCAGCGACTACTGAACCACGGCGCGTTACCCGCAGGAGCCGCGGTGGCTTCTCTGGCCAGTCGCGGGCTGAGGAGCGAACAACACAAGACCGGCAGTCAGAGACTCGT
Source organism: uncultured Acidobacteriota bacterium (assembly GCA_963772955.1). Taxonomy (GTDB): domain Bacteria; phylum Acidobacteriota; class Vicinamibacteria; order Vicinamibacterales; family UBA2999; genus Gp6-AA40. Next base: position 321,461 of record CAVYZF010000009.1, read on the forward strand.
CGCGTTTACAGCAGTGCCCAGACGGGCGGAAAGGTGCCAAGCACCCAGCGCTATCAAGATCAGGTGGGAAGACGACGTAGGTACCCACGATCACTGTGAGCGAGAGCAGCACGGCGCTGAGCACCCTCCTGTCGCATTGGTCAGGCGCGCTCATCCCACAACACGCGGTAGAGCAATCGTGACCTGCAGTCCAATTTTCGTAGCCGGCGTGTCGAGCCGGATCGTGCCTCGATGTAGGTCGAGGATCCGTTGCACGATCGACAGCCCAAGGCCGCTCCCCGGTGCCTGCGTGCCAGGCGTTCGATAGAAACGACGACCGACGTTCGCACGCTGCTCGACCGGGATGCCGGGGCCTGCATCTCTGACCGTCACGCGTACCTCAGAGGCAGTTATCACCATGCCCACGTCGACCTTCGTACCCGCAGCGCTGTACCGGATGGCGTTATCGATCACGTTTCTGAAGAGAATCGCGAGAAGCCCTGGGTCGCCGGAGACGGATCCGGCACGGCCGTCGTTGAATTCGATGTCCATGTGCTTCGCGAGGGCGAACGGTGCGAGGTCGGCGATCGTCGTCTTGAGCACGGCCCGCAGGTCGACCGATGTCGGTTGAAACGACACCGCGTCCGGCGCCAGTCGTGCGAGCGTCAACATCTGCTCGACGGCGTGGGTCGCACGATCGCAGCCGGCCATCACGCCATCCAAGGCGCGGGCCCGCTCAGAGTCATGGGTGGCTCCCCGCGCGACCTGTGCCTGCGCGCGGATGCCCGCGAGCGGTGTCCGCAGCTCGTGTGCGGCGTCCGCCGTGAACCGCCGCTCCTGTTCAATCAACCCCTGGACACGCCCGAACAGCACGTTGAGGTTCGATACGAGCGCGCCAATCTCTGAGGGTGCGTCTGTGGCGTCGAGGGGCGTCAAGTTGTCGGCTGCCCTGAACGCCACCTGCTGATTGACGTGCGTCAACGACTGCGTCGCCCGGCCGACTGCCGCCCAGATCATCAACCCGAGAATGGGCAGGGTGATGGCGAGCGGCACGAGGAAGTTGCGCGCGACCGCGGTCGCGAGCTCGTCGCGCTCGTAGTTCTGCTCGGCCACCTGCACGAGAACACGGTTTTCGGCGTCCCATGTACTGAAGACACGCCAGCCGGCGCCGCCGATTGTCGTGTCGCTGAATCCATCCCTCACCCTCGAGAGCGGCGTGTCCGGTGCATGCTGCGAGTGCAGGCCGAGCGTCGTCCCGTTCTTCCACACTTGGAACATCACGCGGCGGCTATAGCGGTGCAGTACCGGCGCGTGCTCAGTGTCGACTTCGTCGTCGCCATCGTCGCCATCCCGTTGCACGCTAATCAACGATGCCGTCTGCGCGAGATGCGCATCGAGCACCTCCGCAACGTCATGTCGAGCGTCCCGAAAACTGACTGTCGCGGCAGCAATCCAGGCAACTGACACGGCCGTCAGGAGGAGGATGAGCAGCTGACGCCGAACAGAGCGTTGATGCGGTCTAGCCATGTTCGCCTGGCGGCATCACGTATCCCACGCCTCGAATGGTCTTCACGATATTCGCCCCGAGCTTGCGCCGCAGGTGGTGGACATGCACTTCGACGGCATTGCTCTCGACCTCCTCGCCCCAACGATACATGCGTTCCTCGAGCTGTTCGCGCGACAGCACGCGGCCAGCGTTGAGCATCAGCTCCTGGAGCAGCGTGAACTCTCTCGGTTGCAGGTCGATCGCCTGACCATCGTGCGTGACACTTCTCGCGGCCGCATCCAGCGTCAGCTGTCCGACTCTCAAGAGCGGAGCGGGCGCGCCCTTGGAGCGTCTCACAAGCGCGCGCAACCTCGCCGCGAGTTCATCGAGGTCCGTCGGTTTGACCACGTAATCGTCGGCGCCGCCATCCAGACCCTTGATACGGTCTTGCACGGCATCGCGCGCGGTGAGAATCAGTACCGGAACCTTGTTGCCTCGAGCGCGCTCGTGTCGCAGGATCTCGAGGCCGCCGAGACCAGGAAGACCGAGGTCGAGGACGATCGCCGCGAATGGCTCGATGCCGATCGCGGTCTGTGCCTCGCGGCCATCCTGCACCCAGTCCGGTTCGAACCCCCGCTGCTTCAGTCCAGCCACAAGGGCGTCACCAAGCAGCGGGTCGTCTTCGACAATCAGCACACGCATGGGGCTCCTTGGTCAGGCGGCAACACGCTCGATTGTCCACTGCCCATAGGCGTTGATGAAGTGCGCGCCGTGGCCGCGGAGAATCTTTACGATGGACTCGCGATTGCCGCTCCCATGAACGCGTATATCGACGACGTGGTGTCCGCTGGCAAGTTCCGCTTCGTACCGCCGAAGATGGTCGCCTTCGATCGACAGGCGTTGCAGCGCTCGCAGTGCGTGTGTCAGCCCCCCGCTATGAACGCCCTCCGCGTCGACCTGGCGCATGCCTTCGATTCCCGAGAGATCGGCGAGCTCCCGCTCCGCAATGCCGACCCGTTCGAGTGTCTCGACGGCTGCCTGCGCATTCCCGGCATCGTCAATGACAGCCATCACCCGGTTCGTCAGGTTCCGCAAGCCGTGTCCGTTATGCTTCGTGTTCATATGGCCTCCGAGTGTTCAACCTCGAATGCCAGTGTAGGAAGTGAACCTTACAGCCCCCTTAACGGCCGCCATTAAGACTGAGGCATGGCAACTGTACGCATAAGCATGGCTTGTAGGCGGCGTGTCGACAGCGCGCGGTGAAAGGACAGGAACATCACCGTGGCCGACGTGCCCAGGTACAGGAAGGTGGCCCAGACGGTTGCGCTTTCGCTGCCGAGGAATACTCCGTGGACGAAGGCCAGCCAGAACGCCGCGAAGCTGGCATAGTGCAACCGTCGCCACACTCGTCCCCCGATATAACGACGGACATGGAAACTGGCGATCAGGAGCAGCGCGAGCCAGAGCGCTATCTGTCCACAGGCGACGAGCAGCGGCTCGTAGCTCGCAGCGAACGGCACCACGACGGCTCGGAGTGGAAAGCTCACGTAGCGATCCCCCATCAGAATCAGCCCGTGAAAGCAGGCGAAGCCCACGGCGACCGCACTGAGGAACTGATGCGCGTCGAGGAGTTGCGGCGGGCGCACCCAGCCGCGGACCGTTCCTGTGCTGAGCAATAGGCCCCACACCACCGATCCCCACACCAGAAGGTACGCGACGAACCCCGAAGCCCGACTCAGATACCAGAACGATGTGGAACCCTGAACCAAGCCCGTCGCTCCGAGGCCGATGGCAAAGCCCCCGGTCGCGAGCGCGACGCCCACCACCGTGCTCAGGAGCACGCTGCCCGGTGCCACATCGCCCGTCTCAGGCACAGTGGAACGATCCATGTCGCTCGACCTCCTCTCGCGAGAAATCGCCGACGACAATCTCGCGACCTTGAGAACTGGTCAACAACCCGGACAGACGTCGCTGCAGGAGGTACGAGGTGCCGGATTCGCTGCCCAGCACCAGCGCCACCTTGGCTGCGACGTCGGCCATCGTGGCCCTCGGCGCGCGCACCGTCACCGAATGGAGGTCGCTCTTGGCCGATGTCCCGGTCCTCGGATCAATCACGTGATGAAGCGTTCGACTGCCTCGATGCCAGCGGCGCCCCCCGATACTGCTGGTGGCGAGCGCACCGTCACGCAGGCGTATGAGCGCCCGGTCCACATCTGGCTCGAACGGATCCTGCACGGCAATCGGCCAAGGCTCATTCTCAGCAGCGCCAATCACTCGCAGATCGCCGCCGGCATCGACGAGGACTGGACCCAGCGGAGCGAGTGCCAGCGCTACGTAATCGACAGTCCAGCCTTTCGCGATGCCTCCAAAGTCGAGGGCCAGATCCGCTGGTAGCGAGACGGCACGGGCGTCGCTGTCTAACCGCATGCGGCGCCATGATCCCATCCTGGGTACATCAAGGATGGTTTCAACATCGCTGCACTCGTCAAGAGCTTCAAAGGTGCGGTCGTATCCGATCTGCTCCATCGTGCGCAGGAGGGTCGGGTCGTAGATTCCACCGCTGTCATCTGCGGCGTCGATGGCCGCCCCCAGCACCGTCCAGAGCAGAGGCGACACGGCGTGCGGCCCGTTGCCCGCCGCGCGGTTCAATCGGCTCACGCCGGACGTGCCGCGGAAGCGGCTCAGTTCGTCTTCCACGCGGGCGAAGACGTCCGCGGCCCAGCCGAGAGACCAGCGGACGAATGCTGCTCGCTCATGGCGTGTGGACCACACCCAGACGCCGACGTCCGTGTTCATCGCGCGGAAGTGATGTTCGTGAAGCATGGCGATCATGACCGGCGCGTACGCGTCACTGGCGATTGAAACACGGGCTTTGATGGCATGGCCGGCAGCGTCCGAGCGCCGGGTGGGATTGGGCTCGGTTTATCCAGTTCGGTGACGCGAGACACGGGTGCAACCCGAGTCGGCAACGGCGCCTCTGGCACGACAATGGCGCTCTTCTCTACCGGCGGCTCGCCGCTCGCAAAAGCCATCCACCCGAACACGGTTGCCCCCAGACTGATCAGGAGCGCCCACGCTTTCCACCATTGGTTGTTCGCAGCGGAGCCACAGGGCGGTTTCTGAACCCGCGCCACACTCCCTGAGCCTGTACTTGCGGTCTTCATCGGCTTGACCTCCGCATGGCTACGGTGCCTCTCCTTCATCATTCGTCGTGTGACTCTCGACGGCCAGACCGGCGTTCCCGACGATCGTCATCGCCATCACCGGCTGAAGCGAGTTGGGGCTGTGGCGACTGCAACGCGTGGATCTGCGCATAGGCGTCGTCGAGGGCTCGGTAGGCCTCCTCGAGTCTCTGTCGGTAGACGCCGACCTCGTCCTGAGTCCCACCCTGAGCCGGAGCAGCGGGCGATGACTGGGTGAGTGGGACCGGCGCTACCCCATCGTTGGCGGCGTCTCTTGGCTGCGCGTTCGCGACAACGGTCTCGCGGCTCGGCGCATCCGAGGCGGTTCGCAACCAACCGTTATGGAACGCAACGGCCAGTGTCCCACCGCACAGAACGAGCAACGTGAGCAGACCGGAGATGATGACGACGGATCGACGTGCTGGAAGTTGCATGACTAATCTCCTTGTTCTGAAGCATCGAGGTCAGTCTGGCGGCGCAACCTTATGGCTTCCTTAAGCGGCTGGTCCTGGCCGCTACAATCGAGACGAGAGAGGATGCGCTATGGCACATGGGGAGCGTCATCGGAGCGAGCGGATTGGATGGCTGCGTGCAGCGGTGCTCGGCGCAAACGACGGGATCGTGTCCACGGCGAGTCTCGTCATCGGCGTCGCTGCCGCGGAAGCGGCCCGGCAGGATGTGCTGGTTGCTGGCGTGGCAGGTCTTGTCGCCGGCGCGCTGTCAATGGCCGCGGGCGAATACGTGTCGGTCAGTTCTCAAGCCGACACGGAGCAGGCGGACCTGAAACGCGAGCGGCACGAGCTCGCGACGCAGCCAGAAGCGGAGGAGGACGAGCTCACGGGCATCTATGTTCGTCGGGGATTGGAGCCGGCCCTCGCGCGCACGGTGGCCAGGCAACTCACTGCAAGCGGGGCCTTGGCCGCCCATGCGCGTGACGAGCTCGGCCTGACGGAGGAACTCGCGGCGCGGCCGCTGCAGGCGGCGCTCGCCTCAGCGGCGACCTTCGCCGTGGGAGCAGGCGTGCCGGTATTGACGATCCTGTTGGTACCCGCGAGTGCGCTGTTAGTCGCCGTGGCAGCGGTGTCGCTGGTGTGCCTCGTTGCCCTCGGCGCAACGGCTGCGCACGTCGGTGGCGCACCAATGTCGGTCGGCGCGGCGAGGGTTACGGTGTGGGGTGTTCTAGCGATGCTCGCGACCGCCGCCGTCGGAAGGCTGTTTGGTATTGCAGTCGGCTGAACGCGCCGTCCGAGGACTCTCCGAACAATTTCCGCTCCGCAACAGGCTGGAGGTTAGCCCATGAACGTGTTAACGGTCTTCGCCCATCCGGGGTCGCAGTCGTTCTGCCACGCCGTCCTCGATCGCTTTGACACTGGTCTCCGTGACGCAGGGCACATGAACGAGATCGTGGACCTCTACGCGATCGGCTTCGATCCGATCCTGCGCGCGCGCGACACCCCGAGCTGGCTGACGGAAACCATCCCGGATGACATGCTCGACCGCATGCGGTTGCGCGAGAACCTCCTCGATGAGGCTGGTGGGCCTCTGAAACGCTTCGCGCTGAAACGCCTCGTTGGTGATCGGGATGCGCGAGGCATCATCCGGCTACTGCGCGAGCGCTATCAGCCGAAGGACGTGCTCGTGCAGCAGCAGAAGGTCGCGCGGGCCGAGGCGTTAGCGTTCGTCGCACCGGTGCATTTCCTCAGCTTTCCGGCGATCCTGAAGGGGTGGCTCGATCGCGTATGGACGCCGGGGTTTGCGTACGACCTCACGGAGGCAGCCTGGCGGGGCGATATCAACGGCCGTCAACCGAAGCTGACCCACAAGAAGGCGTTGATCATCCAGACGACGATCTTCGACAAACGCGCCTACGACGCGGGCCTCCGCGAGGCCATGCGCATGGTGATTGACGAGTTCACGCTGACGTATCCGGGCATCAAGAGCGTCGAGCACGAGTACTTCTATGCCGTGCACGGCGCCGACGAGGCGACGAGGCAAGGTTACCTTGCGCGCGCACACAACCTGGGCCGCGAGTTCTAAAGAGAGAGGCGCGATTGTTGCGGGAGGCCGGGACCGCGGAGGGTTGCTCATGAAATCACTACCGATAGTGTGGCAGCGACTCGTAAGCCCAGACGGGAAGACGTGTGATCGCCGCAGCGCCACGTATCAGGAGATGCAGCAGGCAGTCAGTAACCTTAAGGAGACGCTCCGTCCTTTGAGCATTGAGCCGACGCTCGAGGTCAGAGAGATAGACCAAGAATCCTTTGACACCAACTCCTGCGAGTCCAACCGAATTTGGATACCCGAGAAGCTCTTTCTCAGAGCTGCGTTAATCGCTTCCGCTCAATTGCTGGACGTCGCGCCGGAAGATCAGTCGCGCTAAGACGTCGGCGTATTCAGTACTCCATCGCGTCGGGTGGCCTGTCACTGGTTGCGAAGTCCGTCCCGAACAGCCGGCTGAATCACGGACGGTATGGAGCAAACGCCGCAGGATCAGCGATGTCTTCGTGAGGAAGAACCGAACGGCATTCGATCCGGCCGGCGCAAGTGCTGATAGAGCCCTGCGCGGAGGCCGGGTCAAGGCCGAAGCCCCGAAGGGGTCGAGCGTGCAGCGAGAGCCTTGACCCGGGTGAGCACAGGGTTAGGCTTTGGGGCGCCGGCCGTGGCGTGCGCGGCGATATATTGGAGCGGAAACAGGATCATGCTCATCAAGCTCCCGGTGATTCACAGCGACCCGGAGATCCTCAGCGGCACGCCCGTGTTCGTCGGGACTCGCGTGCCAGTGCAGTCGTTGTTCGACTACCTCGAAGGTGGCGACACGCTCGATGAATTCCTGAGGCAGTTCCCGTCAGTGCGACGCGAGCAAGCCGTCGCGGCTCTCGAGTTCTTCCTGGACCTTCAACTCGATAGAAATGGCATCGGGAAGAAAGGGTTCAAGCGCAAGAGGTACCTCGACTAGATCGCGAAGACCGGCTGCGAAGCAGCGCAGGTTTGCGGTCTGTGTTCAGAACAAGGGCTACGAGGCGTCGCTCGAGCGCAACAAGATCTACACCGTGCTTCCCGACGAGGACGCCGAGCGGGATGGCGACCTGCGCGTCGTCGACCAGAGCGGCGAGGATTATCTGTTCTCCGCAGATCGCTTCGTCGCGATCAAAGTCCCCGCGCCCGTCAGGGCCAGCCTGCGAAAGGGTTCGCGGGTCTGACGCGTTGCCCGTCTTCAAATTATCTTCACGAATTGGGTGGATTCGCGAGGACTCGGGAAGAACTCAACGGACGGGAGGAGTCTCCCGGTCCTGTTTGGATCCGTGTCCCCGTGAATCTCGCGCTGCACACCGGCCATTGATTTTGCGTGCCGGGGCCGGCACTATCATCGTGTGAAGCTTCTTCAGCGCATCACGATCGAGGCCGACAAGTGCGGCGGTCGCCCGTGCATCCGGGGGATGCGCATTCGGGTGACTGACATCCTCGAAAGCCTCGCGGGCGGTGCCACGCAGGACGACATCCTGCGCAACTTCCCCTACCTCGAACCGGACGACATCAAGGCCGCCCTCGCCTACGCGGCTCGCCAGGCCGACCACGCTGTCCTGCAGCAGTCTTGAAATTCCACGATGAATCCCACGCTTCACGTTCCCGACTCGGTGCCCGCAGTCTCCGGATCCCTGAGGCGGAAGCGAAGAGCGCTCCTTGTGGGCCACCGCGGTACAATCGAGACCGCAATGGACCCTGTGGATCGGCAGTTCGTCGAGCGTCGTGACGAGGGCTTCTACCTTGCCGGAAGCCGTGTGCCGCTGGCGTCCATTGTCCGGGAGTTCCGGGACGGTCAATCGCCGGAAGCGATTCGTTTGGCGTTTCCCACCTTGACCCTCGAGCAGGTGTACAGCGCGATCACGTTCTACCTCGGACACAAGGACGAAGTGGACAGCGAAATTACCGCGCGCGAGCGCATCGAAGACGCGTTCACCGAAGCCCATCGACCATCGGTCGAGACGGACGCACGATGAATCTCACGCTTCACATTCCCGACTCGGTGGCCCGCAGTCTCCGGATCCCTGAGGCGGAAGCGGAAGAGCGCTTGCGTCAGGAGCTGGCTGCGGCGCTGTACGCGAGCGATCTGCTGTCGTTTGGCAAGGCGTCGGAACTCGCCGGTCTCAGCCGATTCGACTTCGCAGAGGCGCTTGCCCAGCGAGGAATCGCCCGACACTATGGCGACGAGGAGATGACCGACGACACTGAGTATGGTCGCGGTCAGTAACACCTCGCCGATCTTCAACCTCGCCTGCATCCAACGGCTCAATCTCCTTCAGCAGCAATTCGGCGAGGTCTGGATTCCACCCGCCGTCGAGATGGAGTTGCAGCGCATTCCGCAGGACGCCGTCAGCCAGCTGGTCATCGACGCCAAGCGATCCGGGTGGCTGAAGACCCGCCCGGCGTCGAATGTACCGCTGATACGCCTGCTGACAGTGGAACTTCACTCAGGCGAAGCAGAGGCTATCGCGCTTGCTCTGGAGATGAACGCCGAGCGACTGCTCATTGACGAGAGAGATGGACGCATCGCGGCCCGCCAGCTCGGACTGAGCGTCACAGGCGTGCTCGGAGTGCTTCTGCGCGCCAAACACGACGGGCAGGTGAAGTTGATCAAGCCGGAGATCGAATCGCTGCGAGCTAAAGCGAATTTCTTTGTCGATTCACGGCTGGAAGCAGCGATTCTTGCGACGGTCGGCGAGTGATCCGCGTATCGATCCATTTCATCCCGTCTCCAAAATATCTCCACGACGGAGGTCGATTTCGGAAGACGAGCGGGGAATCGCGCGCACTCGATCTCTGTCGTTAAGGGTGAGTCCGTCAACGGGTTGCGACCACAACTCGCACGCCGTCAGGTGATTACCGAAGCGCGGTGAACTGGGTTCGAGTCCCGTCCACCTTGGCTCATGACTCACGCGAAGATGCCCACCATAGCCGCTTCGCGGCGGAGGTGGGCCATCCCGATTCATTTCAGAGCTACGGTTGGCAAGCCGCGCGAAGGATCCCGCAGGGCCGCCTGGGAAACGCCAGCATTTGGCGCCGTCCACTTATACAATGCTAGCCGGGTCGGCCGTGCGACCTTTCGAGCTCCTACCGAACCGGTGAGGGCGTGCGATATCTCGTCGTGGCGGGTACCGTCGTGGTCAATGACGGTCACATCCTCGAAGGTGTCGCGCCGGGCCGCGCGCTCGAACACGGCATCGATTCCAGAAAGCAGGGTCAATTGCGCCGGCTGGGCCACTGATCTCGGTCGTCGCGATCGCGTTGAGCATATGGTTCCTCTCGAACAGTTCCTGGAACGAGGCGCGCGCACGCCTAGCGACCGGTGTCGGCTTCGTGCTTTGCCTACCCTATGCGCGTGCGTCGCGTCAGGCCCAGTCGGTGGCTGTGGGGCTCAACCTTGAGCGGCGGTTGCCAATGATAGGCCGCTACGTCATCGCCGTGGTTGTTGCGCTCGGCGCCGCTGCTTGCAGTGAGTCGCCTGCGTCGCCATCGGGCCAGCCACCATCTGCCACCGCGCCGCGCGTGGCACCCGGCACGTGGGCCGTTCTCGGCGCGTCCACGCCGGCGGGGTTCTCGGCGAGCGCCCCCTCTCAGGCATGGGTGGCGCGGCTTCAGGCCGCCGTCGCTGGAAACGGCGTCACGATCGTCAATCTTGCGCAGCCGGGCCTGGTCACCTACAACTGGATGTCGCTCTCGGCGCCGGTACCGCCGGGACGGATGGCACCCTTCCCGGCGAACAACATCGATGCCGCGATGGCGCAGCAGCCGAAGTTGCTGCTGCTGAACGCCACCACTAACGATCTCGCCGTGGGATACAGCCCGGACGAAACGGTGGCCAACCTGCTCGCCATCCGCGCGATCGCGGTCGCCGGCGGTGCGACGGTCTTGATGCTGTCGACGCAGCCTCGAGATCTGCCTGACGTGACACGAGCTTCCTTGCCGGTCATCGATGCGCGGCTCGCCCCGACCTTCGGCGACTGTTTTGTCGACATCCGGACGCCGCTGGCCGCGGCCGATGGCCGGCTGTTGCCGGCCTACGATTCCGGAGATGGTATCCATCCCAATGACGCCGGCCACGCCGTCATCTTCCAGCGCGTGGACTCGGCGTTGCAGTCTGGACGGTGCGTCGCCGCGCCGCACTAGCGCGGCAGCTGTCACCTCGGGCACGGTCGCGTGTCTGGCACGCCGAGATGGAGTCGATCTGCATGAGCCGACATGGCTCTGCGCGAGGTGTATCGCGCTACCGCGGATCTCGTGCGTCGGTCGCGGGCTGGCGTGGCGATTCGTCACCGGTCGGGGCGTCCTTGGTCGGCGTTTTCAGCGCTGCGATCTGGCGCAGCGCGTCTCGGGCTTCGCTTTGATCGGCCGCGTCCTTCAGCCCGAGCCGAATCGCTTCGTTGAACGCATCCTCCGCCTTCTTCATCGAAACCAGATCCTTCGTTTGCTGGGCGCGCTTCCAGTAGATCTTCGCGCTTGCCATCTGGATCTCGGCCGACCCTGAGCCGATCCGCAAGAGGCCTGAGGCGACGGCGTCCTCGATGGTCTGGCCGATGTCGTCCAGCTTCTCTGATTGCGCTTCGCCTGCGCCAGGCCGGCCGGTCACACCCCGAGGCGTGTCGAACATCCAGGTGCGCATCCAGTTGAACATGAACACGATCGAGATGACGATAGCGGCCTTCGTCCAGAAGGAGCGGCCCTTGCGAACGCGGCGGCCGGACCGCCGCCCTCGCCGAATCGCGCGCGGGGCGGGGGTGATCGTGAATGGAGTAGAGGACCCGGATGGTGCCGGCAACGGCTCGGTACGTCGAACCGGATTGATTGACAGTTGGTTGAGCGGCATGCGGCGGTAGCGGCGGTGGTACGAGGACCGCCGCCGGCGCGTCCACGGCCGTTGGCGCGTTCGCCAGTACGTCACGGTACGTCCGCCGCAGGTCGCTGCTGAAAGCCTCCATCGTCTGATATCGCCGGGTTACGTCTCGCTCCAGCGCGTGCAACACGATCCGCTCGATGTCGGCGGTCGCGTCCGGGCGCCTGGTGCGCACCGGGACAATCGCGCCGTACGCGATTTCGTGGAGCACGCCCAGGGCGTGGCCCGACGTGAACGGTCGCGCGCCGGCGATCATCTCGTAAAGCATCGCGCCGAGCGAGAACACATCGCTTCGCGCATCGATCGGATCGCCCCTGGCCTGCTCGGGCGACATGTAGTCGACGGTTCCCAGCAGCATGCCAGCCACCGTTGCCGGTGCCAGCATTGTCGGTTGATCGGCCAGAGAACCGCTGCCCACGAGCTTTGCCAGGCCGAAGTCGAGCACCTTGACGCGGCCGCGCTCGGTGACCATCACGTTGCCCGGTTTCAAATCCCGGTGCACGATGCCGGCGGTGTGTGCGACGCCGACGCCTTCGGCCACCTGAAGGGCGATGTCGAGTGCCTTCGCCAGCGCGAGCGGACCGTCGTTGAGTATGTCCCGGAGCGTGCGTCCAGGCACGAGCTCCATCACGAGCACGTCGGTGTCGTCGACCGTGAAGATGTCGAAGATCGTGACGATATGCGGGTCGTTGAGCGCGGACGCGGTCCGCGCTTCGTGCAGGAAGCGTGCGCGACGCTGCTGGTCGTCGCTCTTGTCGGCCGGCAGGATCTTGAGCGCCACGCGGCGATCGAGACGAAGGTCGAGCGCTTCGTACACCACGCCCATCCCGCCGGCGCCAAGCTCGGCAACGACCTTGTAGTGCATCAACGTGCGACCGACCATTGTCGAGACTCTACATCGAGTTGACAGGCGTCGCCGTGGTGAACGGTGTCGGTCGCGACGACTGGTACCATCCTGAGCCGCCGCGGCTAAAGCGGCGCGTTATGCGACAAAGAGGTGACGCGTGGACGTCATAAGAATCTACGTGATGCCGGTCGTCGTCACTACTTCCGGCGGTCGAATCGGTAGTCGCCCGAGACGTGTTTGTCGAACAGATGCGTGGGCACTCCGTGCCGTTCTAAAGTCAGACATTTCTGTGTAGGGATGCCCGAGGCCGACGAGACTGTAGCCTTCGTCTGGCCCCTCGTTCCTCCGCGATCTCGCGCGATATGCTGGGCTGATTCATGGAAACGTCCGCCATCCGCTACCGCGTCGCAGATTTCCTCAAACAGCATCCGCCCTTCAATGCAATGGAGGACGCCGATCTGATCGCGCTCGCGGAAAACGGTCGAGTCCGGTTCTACGAAGCCAATGAATTCATCCTGTGGCAGGGCGAACCGCACAAGTCACACGTGTTCGTCATTCAGCAGGGCACGGTCTCGCTGTGGGACGAACGGAGCGGCGAGGCTGAGTTGCGTGACGTCCGCGGCGCCGGCGACCTGCTCGGTGTCGAGCAATTCAACGGAGCGCCGTCGGTCCCATTCTCGGCGCGCTCGACCAGCGATGTCGTCGTCTACGGGCTCAGGGCCGACGATTTCGGCGAGCTGCTGACGAAGTATCCGTACGCGCGCCAGTTCGTGTCCGCATTGGGGTCGGTCGTGACTGATTTCAAGCGGACCGACGAGAGAGCAGACCCGCGACGGATGTTCCTCCAGTACGTGGCCGGTCCGCTTCAGACCTGCGAAGTCGATCAGAGCCTGGCGGATGCGGCCCGGATGTTGACGCGCACCGGGGCGGAGGCCGTGGCTGTCGCCAACGGCAGCTCGCAGATCCTGGGACTCATCACTCCCCGAACGTTGCTTGCCTGGATTGCCGACGGAGGCGGTAGCACGAACCGGTCGCTGTCGGAGATGCCGATCGAGATGCCACCCACGCTTGGCCCGGACGCGTCAGTCGCGGACGGCGTCATGGCGATGGGCAACAGCGAGGCGGGTGCCGTGGCGATGACGACCGATGGTACGCCTTCAGGACAGCTGCTGGCGGTGCTGACGACTCGCGATCTGGCTCCCGTGTTCGGCGATCAGCCTGCATTGATCCTGCGCGAAATTCGCCGCGCCTCTGACATCTCGTCGCTTCGATCGTTGAACCGGCGCGCACGAGTATGTGCGCTTCAGCATCTGACCAGCGCCACAGCCAGCGAATGGATCGCCCGATTCACGGACTCCGTCGATCTGGCGATTCTCGGCCGCCTTGTCGCGCTGAGTGCCGCAGACTCTGCGCCGGGCTGCTGGTGCGTGTATGGCGCATCCGGCCGCGGTGAGTCGATTGTGCGACGCCAGCCGCGTGTCGCCCTGGTTCATGACGACGGCGACGATCACCGCCGACTCGAACACGTGTACGCAAAGGTGACCGAAGGACTTCTCGAGTGCGACTACCTTCCACACAGCGCCGGACCAGAGCCTTCGTTTCAAGTCGCCAGTGCGGCCGAATGGACCCGTCGCTACGAGGCGTGGATCCAGAACCCTGTGATCGAAGGCATGTCGCGCAACCGCTATTTCTTCGATCTGCGTCCGTTCCTCGGTGACCGGTCACTGTGGCAGCAGATTCGCGATAATGTCGGCCGAGCCGTCGATCGAAATATCGTCCGCGTCCTTGCGCATGATTGTCTGGCGAGCCTGCCCCCGCTGACGTTCTTCCAGGACGCAGTCATCGAGCAGAGCGGCGAGCAGACGACCGTGTTCCGGCTCGAACACAGCGCGCTCCGGCCGCTGGTCGATCTCGGGCGCGTGCTCGGCATGGCGGCGCGAGACGTGATGGGAACATCCACGCTCGATCGCTTCGCCATGGCGCGGCGTCTGTGGCCGGCGCACGAAGCGATCTTCCGTGATGCGGCCGAGACCCTGCGCATCGTGCTCTGGCAGCAGGGGCGCGTCGGCATCAGCCAGGGGACCAACGGCACCGTGCTGCCGCCAGCGCTTCTGAGCCGCCACGATCGGCACGTCCTGAAGAGTGGCTTCCCGGCCATCCATCGACTGCTCGAGTTCGCATCTGACTCGAAATGGCTGGATGAGATCTGATGGAGCCTTCGTTCATCGCTCGCTACCGCGCTCTGTTCGAAACCACGTGGGCTGACGACACTCCCGTCGACGAGGTCCGCTTCGTCGTCCTCGACTCCGAAACGACCGGTCTGGATCCTCGTCACGATCGACTCATCACGATCGGAAGCGTGGCCGTGCGCGCAGGCGAGATTCGGATCGACGACAGCTTCGACGCGTTGATTCGAGTCGACGAAAACACCAGTGCAGTCGCGGTGCACGGCGTGACCCGCGACGAAAGCCGCGGTGGCATCGAGGAACCGGAGGCGCTGGAACGGTTTCTCGACTACGTCCGCGACGGTGTCATCGTGGGCCACCACATCGGTCACGACGTCGCCACCTTCGATGCCGGCTACGAGCGCCACTGGGGAATGCGGCTGCTGAACCGCAGCATGGACACGATGGATTTGACGCTGCACCTCGAGCAGGATGGCGCCTTTGCCGGCCGCCCGCCGATTCGTCAGTTCACGCTCGACGCATTGAGCGAGATGTTCGATGTGATCCCACACGACCGCCACACGGCAGGTGGGGACGCGTTCATCACCGCGCAGGTGCTCCTTCGCCTGTTGAAACTCGCGGCCCGCTGCTCCCGGACGACGTTGGGGAGCATCAGCCAGGAGTTCGTCGTACACAAGTAAGGGGACGGGTGTAGGCTCATCTTTGTGCAGTCGCGAGTATCGGTGTAGCAGCCGAACGCGCGATGAAGACGATCGTGAAGGCAATCAGCAGCGACGACACGAGC
This sequence comes from uncultured Acidobacteriota bacterium, assembly GCA_963772955.1. Lineage (GTDB taxonomy): Bacteria > Acidobacteriota > Vicinamibacteria > Vicinamibacterales > UBA2999 > Gp6-AA40. The sequence continues at coordinate 336,814 of CAVYZF010000009.1, forward strand.
TCGAGTCCGAGTTGCTTCACGACAAGCGAGCCGGGCCAGGGTTGCTCCGCGTACCACAACAACCACACGGGAGCCTGTCCCATGATCCATCCGATGACACCCAGTGTCGTGCCCTGCCGCGCGCGCGATCCCGTCAGCTGAGCGTGCGTGTAGACCCACATCAACCCGCAGATGAACGCGAGGTGCGCGACGGGAAGAAAGATGAACTGCCACGCGTCCGCACCCGACCGGAGCAGCGTACCGTCGTACGGCTCGTAGTCAGCGGCGAGCATGAAGCCGTGAATCAGCACGGCCATGACCTGCGAGACGAAGAACGCGGCGAAGGTCGTCAGGGCGATTCGCGTGCGCGTCATGACTGTTGATCCTTTGTCTGTTGCTTTGTCCAGTCGGCGGCGCGCTGCTGGAGCGCGCGCGGTGAAAGGTCCTCGATCCGGCTAGCGATCGACCAGCGATGGCCATAGGGATCGCTCAGGATGCCGTAGCGATCGCCCCAGAACTGATCGGCGACCGGCATGAGCACGGTCGCGCCGGCGTCGACGGCTCGGCCGAACAGTGCGTCGACGTCTCGGACGTAGAGGTGCAGCGTGACCGCCGTACCGCCCAGCGTCGCAGGCGACTTCATCGCCCCGGGAAACTCATCGACGACGAAGAAACGCGAGTCGCCGAGCAGCAGCTCGGCGTGCATGACTGAACTGCCGTCGGGCGCCATGTTTCGCAGCATCTCGTGCGCGCCGAGCGCACGCCTGTACCAGTCGATGGCTCCGGCCACACCGCTGACGACGAGCTGTGGGGTGATGGTGTGAAAGTCCTCGGGGACCGGAGCCATCAACGCCGGCCCCCTTTTCGTGGCGATGGCGGTCGAGGCGTGACCGCCCGTTTGACCAGCAGGTTGCGCGCGCGCGCGATGTCGACGAGCCCCGCCAGCCGCCTGGCTTCTCGCTGCGCGATCTCGAGCCCGTTCTTCGTCAGCCGGTAGTGCCGCCGACGATCGGCGTCTGACTCGTCGTGGAGCGCGATCTCGAGCTCCTCGATCAAGCCATCGACGAGCATCCGTTGAATGGAGCGATAGAGCGTGCCCGGCCCCAGCCGAAGCTCGCCGCTCGTGAACGCTGCGACATCCTGCATGATGCCGTAGCCGTGCGAGTGGCCGTGAGCGAGCGCCAGCAGGATGTGAAAGACCGCCGGTGTGAGGACCGCGGCGGCCTCGTCTTCGGCGGGCTGCTGTGCCACATGCTTCACAGTGGATGTAACCATTGTGGATATACTTACTCTGGACTGTCTCGGCCGGTCAAGCGCCAACGCGGACCGCGGCTACTCGGAGTGGTGCAGCTCCGAGAGCAGCTGCCTGAATTCGTCGTCGCGCAGGTCGCTGCTGCGCACGAAGCCGGCCTGGCGGCGTCCGCTCGTCGGCTTGAGGATCCACGCCTGCTCCAGCAGCTGCGCGTAGGTCGGGAGTCGGGCGTCGACGTAGGCCGAGCACTCTGTCACCTTGAACCTGATGAGGACGGGCGTCGTCATCGGCTGCGCCTCGCATCGGACGATCTCGTCCTCGAGCTTTGGGCCGCGCGTGATGGTCGCGTTGCGACAGGTCTCGCACAGGCTTCGCCCGCCGTTCGATTTCGTGCCGTCATAGACCTTGATCAGCATGCATCCCATAGTGCAGTGGGGATGCCATGCGAGCCGGCGCCGGATTTGTTCGAAGTTGGCGGCGCCCGCGGCGCCCGGTAGCTACGACGTCGCACTTCCTGCGATGCGGCAGGACACCAGCGTCGGCAGGAACTGCGGTACCCTACGCGTCTCAGCGACTCATTTGAAGGGTGGCGCGATGCTGAAAAACTTGATTGTCGGGATGCTCGTTGTAGGTAGCTCCGTTTCGGCACAGAGTCCCTCGCGCGCGAAGCCGTCACCGCCGAAGAGTCTTCAGTTGTACGTCTTCGACTGCGGCATGCTGACGATCTCGACGGAGGGTGTGACGCGTTATCACGTGACACCGGCCGAAGTCGGGGAGGCGCGCATGCCGGTGCCGTGCTTCCTGGTTGTGCATCCGAAGGGCACATTGATGTGGGACGTCGGTGTGATCCCAGACGAGACAGTCGAGAAACAGGCATCCGCAGGCGGCGCGCGGTATGACGTGAACTCAACCGCGGCCGCGTTGGTCACACGAACGTTGAAGAGTCAGCTGGCTGGGCTTGGGTACACACCGGCTGACATCACCTATGTGGCCATCTCGCACGCTCATAAGGACCACTCTGCGAATCTGAATCAGTTCGCGGCGTCGACATGGTTGGTCACGCCGGCAGAACGTGAGTTCATGTGGAAGCCGGGAAACGAGCGCGTGGAGCCGTCCTTCTACAACAAGCTCGAGAAGAGCAAATCCATTTCGATCGAGAAAGACGAATACGACGTCTTCGGCGATGGCACCGTGGTCATCAAGGCTGCGCCGGGCCATACACCAGGACACCAGGTGCTCGTCCTGAGGCTCGCCTCGACCGGCCGGGTGATGCTTGGTGGCGACCTCTACCACTATCCACCCGAGCGAACGTTGCGGCGCGCACCACCAGACAACGAATTCAATGTGCAGCAGTCTGCTGCGTCGCGAGCCGCAATCGAGGGATACCTGAAGCAGACGAAGACGACAATCTGGATCGAGCACGATTTCAAGACGATCGCGAACTTGAAGCAGTCCCCTGCGTATTACGACTAGGGACGATCGACATGAATACCTTGCTGGCGGATCTGCGGGTCGGCGTCAGGCTGCTGCGGAGAGACAAGGGCTTCACGGTAACGGCCGGGCTCACCCTGGCCGTCTGCATCGGCGCCAATGTCGCGCTCTTCTCAGTCATCCGCGGCGTGTTACTCAAGCCGCTCGCGATGCCCGATGCCGATCGAGTGGTCATGGCCGGCAATGTCTATCCCGGAGCGGGCGTGCACGACGCTATTGGCGCGGCGGTCACGGATTACTTCGATCGCCTGCGCGACATCACCGCCTTCGCGGAGCAGGCCGTGTTCAGACGTGCCGACCGGAGCGTCGATCAGGGTGGCACGCCGGTGAACGTGGAAGGCATGACCGTGACGCCCTCGTTCTTCAGGGTTGCAGGGGTCGAGCCTCAAATGGGTCGCATCTTCACCGAGCAGGAGGCCGAATCCGGCAACGAGCTCGCAGTGGTGATCAGTGATTCGTTCTGGCGAAATCACTTTGGTGGCGAACCCGCAGTCGTCGGTCGCAGCCTTCGGCTCGATGGCCGTCCCTACACCGTCGTGGGTGTCATGCCGCGCGGGTTCAACCCGACGGACGACGACATCGAGCTCTGGACGCCGATCGTCTTCACGCCCAGGGAAAGATCGGACGACTCCCGGCACAGCAACACACTCGCGTATGTCGCGCGGCTCAAGCCAGGTGCCACGCTCGAACAGGCGCAGGCGCAGATCGATGTGCTGAACGCTGCCAACCTCGATCGATTCCCCGCATTCAGGGAATTGCTCGTCAACGCGGGCTTTCACACCGTCGTCAATCGACTGCAGGACCAGATGGTCAGGGACGTCAGAGCCACCTTGTACTTGATGTGGGGAGGGGCGCTCTTCGTGCTTCTGATCGGTTGCGTCAACGTCGCCAACCTGGCGCTCGTCCGGTCGCGTGTGCGGATGAAGGAGCTCGCGACGCGGCTGGCTCTCGGGGCTGGCACCTGGCGAGTTGCGCGGCAGCTCGCGGTTGAACATCTGATCCTGTCGTGTGGCGCTGCCGTTGTGGGTATCGCGCTCGGCGCAGTCGCTCTGCAGTCGATGGGTGCATTGAGCCTGCAGGAGCTTCCGCGTTCGCAGGATGTCCGGCTGGACACGATCGTCGCGCTCTCTACGATCGCCGTCGCCATTGCGATTGGTCTGGTGCTCGGACTGATTCCCGTTGCAGCCACTCTGTCTGCAAACGTGCTTGGGGTGTTGCGAGAGGAAGGGCGAACGGCGACGACCGGCCGGGGTGCCCGGTCGCTGCGGCGCGTGCTCGTCGTCATGCAGGTCGCCTGCGCGTTCCTGTTGTTGATTGGCGCTGGACTCCTGTTCGCCAGCTTCCGGAAGGTGCTCGAGGTCGATCCGGGATTCACAACGCGGGGAGTGCTCACGGGCGCCGTGTCGTTGCCGAATGCTCGATACGTCGATGCCGAGGCGTTCGGCCGTTTCACGAGAGAGGCCGTGCGCCGCGTACGCGCGTTGCCTGGAGTAAGAGCCGCCGGTGCGACTGACAGCCTGCCGCTGGGAAACAGCGCCAGCGCTTCCGCCATCTTCGCGGAGGGATATCAGGCAAGGCCGGGAGAATCACCCCTGGCGCCCGCCGAGGTCCGAGTCTCGGATGGGTACTTCGAGGCCATCGGCGCAAAGCTCGTTGCCGGTCGCTTTTTCACCGAACGCGATGCCCCTGGCGCCACGCGCGCCATCGTCGTGGACGACCGCCTGGCTCGTCGCTTCTGGCCAGATCAGAATCCGATCGGCCGCCGCATGTATCGTCCGAGCGACGAAGCCGGTGACCCATCTGCGATTACTGACAAGACGGAATTTCTCACTGTCGTCGGCGTTGTCAGCGAGATGAAGCTCCGCAACCTCACGGACGGCGACAAGCTGGTGGGTGCCTATTTCATCCCGCTGTCACAGGAACCACAGGGGGGACTCACATTCGTACTGCGGACCGATGGTGATCCCGGCACGTTGTCCGGAGCCCTGCGGCGTGAAGTGGCCGCGATCGATCCGCAGCTCCCGGTGTTCGAGATGCAGCCGATGTCGTACTGGACGGATCGATCGCTCGCCAGTCGTCGCTCGCCGGCGCTGCTGTCGATCGCGTTTGGCTTCGTTGCCTTGTTCCTCTCTGCGATCGGCATCTACGGTGTGCTTGCGTATCTCGTGACACAGCGCAGGAAAGAAATCGGAATACGTGTCGCGCTCGGCAGCAGCGCGGCAGGTGTCTTCCAACTCGTGCTGCGCGAAGGGCTGGTACTCGTCGCTGCTGGATTGCTCGTCGGTGGGATCGGCTCGTTACTGTTGCGCCGAACGCTCGAGAGTCAATTGTTTGGTGTGACTGCCACTAACCCTGCAGTGCTCATCGTCGTGAGCGCAGCGCTTGCCGCAGTCGCGCTGATAGCGTGCGCCGTGCCGGCGCGTCGTGCCACGAGGATCGATCCGCTGATCGCATTGACCGAGTAGGTCGGCTTTCGTGGGCAGTCCTGGGAATTGGGCCGAATTTACCGCCGCCGTGAAAAGCTGACACAGGATCGTCGTCGCCGGAGTCGAGTATTCTGATCCAGACTGTGGATCTGAGCCGTCGGCGCCTGCTCGGTCGTGGCACGGTCGTTGCCAGTCTATGAAGAAGATGAAGGTTAGAATCAAGCTTTCCCCCCAACTACCCGCCGTCTTCCGTCGTCATCCCTCGCTCTTTCTGGCTGGCGTCGTCGTGATGTCGCTCGGGGTGTGGGCCGCGGTCTTCGGTTCGATCTGGTACGCCCACGGCATCGTGGTGTCGGTGCCGGGCGTCGAGGAACTGCGCCGCATCGGCTCGATGGATCAGGCGACGACGCTGTTCGATCGCACGGACAAGCCCGCTTTCACCATCTTCAAGGAACAGCGCATCGATGTGCCGCTCGCGCGCATATCACCGCACCTGGTGAACGCCATTCTCGCGATCGAAGATCAGCGCTTCTACGATCACAACGGAGTGGACGTTGTGCGGGTGGCAGGCGCGGCGTTGAGCAATCTCCGCGAAGGCCGAATGGCTCAAGGCGGCAGCACGATCACTCAACAGCTGGCAAGACAGAGCTTTCTCACCCCGGAGAAGACATACCGGCGCAAGCTGACGGAGATCGTTGTCGCTGCGCGCCTCGAGGAGCAGTTCAGCAAGGATCAGATCCTCGAGCTGTATCTCAACAAGGTCTATTTCGGTGACGGCCTGTACGGTGTAGAGGCCGCGTCTTTGGGGTATCTCGGCAAGCCGGCGTCGGCCGTTACTGTCGCGGAAGCGGCTTTGCTGGCTGGCCTCGTCAAGTCCCCGTCCAGTTACGCGCCCACGGTGAGCCTCGAGAAGGCGACGACACGGCGCAACGTTGCGCTCCGTGCGATGTTCGACGCGGAGATGATCGACACGGCTGCGTATCAGCAGGCGCTGAAGGAGCCGGTGAAGCTCGACGACGCTCTCAGACGTGGTGAGGCGTACGGGCAGTACTTCAAAGAAGAAGTCCGGCGGTTTCTTGTCGAGCGTTTCGGCTGGGAGCGTGTCTACCAGGGCGGCCTGAAGGTTTACACGACCGTCGACCTCGGCATGCAGAAGACTGCCGAGGCGGAAGTCGCACGTGGCATTGCTGAGATCGAGAAGCGTCAGCGCCGCAAGAACGAAGACGAGTCGAATCCCTTGCAGGCTGCGCTGGTCGCGATGGACCCGAGCACCGGCGAAGTGCGGGCGATGGTCGGAGGTCGTGACTTCGAGCGGAGCAACTTCAACCGTGCGACGCAGGCGAAGAGGCAGCCCGGTTCTGCGTTCAAGCCGTTCGTCTATGCGGCGGCGCTCGAACATGGCTACTCGCCAGCCAGCATGATCGAAAACCTCGACCAACCGATCATGACATTGCAGGGCGAGTGGGTACCTGAAGACGAACACAGCGAAGGCTCGTCGATGACGATGAGAACGGCGTTGAAGACGTCGAGCAATCGCGCGGCGGTTCGCATGCTCGAGGACGTCGGCATCCCGGTGGCGGTGCAATTCGCGAAGCGGCTTGGCGTCGGTTCTGTTCCAAGCGTGCCGTCGATGGCGCTGGGATCCGGCGAGGTCACGCTGTCGTCGATGACGGCTGCCTATGCCGCGTTCGCGAACGGCGGCATGGTGCAGGCGCCGATACTCGTGCGCCGCGTCGAAACGACCGACGGCGAAGTGCTGTTCAACGCCGAACAGAAACCGGAGCGTGGTGTCAGCGAAGAGACGGCCTTCCTCATGTCGAACATGATGGCGGACGTTGTCAATGCGGGAACTGGTGCGGCTGCGCGCAGCGTCGGCTTCCGTCTACCGGCGGCGGGCAAGACCGGAACGACCAACGACTATCACGACGCGTGGTTCGTCGGGTTCACGCCTCGACTGGTAGCGGGCGTGTGGGTTGGATACGACCAGCCGAGAACCATCATCGGTGGCGGCTATGCGTCAGTGCTGGCCGTGCCGGTGTGGGGACGCTTCATGGCGGCGGCGACGAGCAAGGATCGCCCGGAGTGGTTCAGCACGCCGTCCAACATCACCTCCGCGACGATTTGCCGTCTGAGCGGAAAGCTCGCGACCGATTCGTGCCATGAGAACGTAACGGACACGCACGGCGCGACGACCAGCCAATCGACGGTGTACACCGAATATTTCGTGACCGGCACGGAGCCGACTGAATCGTGCCCCATCCATCGGCGGATCATCTCATCGCCGTTCAGGGCGCTCGCGGAACTGATCTCTCCGTCGCGCTCTGCGCCTGCGCAGGAGTCGGCCGCTCCGCCACCACCGGCGCGCGTGGCCGAGTCAGCCCCGCCCCCGCAACCGCCCGCACCGCAACAGCCTGAGCAGCCAAAGAAGCGCGGGTTCTGGTCGAAGGTCTTCGGTGTCGGCGACAAGAAGTAGACTGTCAAAAGACCTGTCCTTCGAACTTCAGAGTTCTCATTTCTTGTTCGTGTTCAGGTTCGGTTCTTAGTTCAGGTTCACGTTCAAGTTTCTATGTTCAGCTCGGTGTATGGCCATCGCCGCCTGCTGGCGTTGCTGTCCCGTGCCATCGCTCGCGACACGCTGCCGCCCGCGCTCCTTTTTGCCGGACCCGCAGGGGTCGGGAAGCGGCGCGTCGCGATGGCGATCGCACGCGCGATCAACTGCCTCGAGCCACGTTCGACGGGCGAGTTCGAACGCGATGCGTGCGGCACATGCGCGGCCTGTCGGCGCATTGCGCGAGGCGTTCATCCCGATGTCATCGTGATTGAGCCCGGGGATAACGGCTCGATCAAGATCGAGGCGGTTCGCGACGCCATCGACCGGGCTGGGTTTCGTCCCTTCGAAGCGCGCCGCCGCGTGGTCATCATCGACGACGCGGAAGCGTTGGTGCCTGCCGCACAGAATGCTCTTCTGAAAACGCTGGAGGAGATGCCGACCGCGTCGATCTTCGTGCTGGTATCGTCGATCCCGGACGCGTTGCTGCCCACTGTGCGATCGCGCTGTCCGCGCTTACGTTTTGGGTCGCTGTCGGCCGCGGAGGTCGCACAAGCGCTCGCTCGTGATCATAGCTATTCGGAGACCGATGCGCGCGCGGCGGCCGCGGATGCCGATGGCAGCGTCGGTCGCGCTCTGTCTGCGGATTCGGCCGACCTTACCCAGGCCAGAGACGAGGCGTGCCGCCTCCTCGAGCAGACCGCGCGAACGGACGATCCGGCGCGGCGCCTGGAGGTCGTCCGGGATTTCAGTGGGACCAGGGGCACGTCGGCAAGCGATCGCGATCAAATGGCGGCGTGCCTGCGTGCGCTCGCCGCACTGCTGCGAGATCTCGGGATCGTCGCGAGTCATGGTGATCGCCGAACGCTGGCCAACGGCGACCTCGAGGCACAACTCGAGAAGCTGACTGGTTCCTTCGATCACAGGCGAAGCCTCAAAGCGTACGCCGCCGTCGATGAGGCGCTCAATGCTCTCGAGCGCAACGCGAGCCCGAAGATCGTTGCCGATTGGCTGGTGCTGCAGTTGTAATCGGCGAGTCCCGGTCTGAAGACCCGCCTCCACACAAGCAATAATGATCGCCATGAAACCGCGCATCGCCATCACGTCCGGCGATCCCGCAGGCATCGGTCCGGAGATTGCGCAAAAGGCGGCGGACGATCCTCGCGTCCGAGAGGCCTGTGAACCGGTCGTGTACGGCCCGCCGACAGGTGCGTGTTTCACCCTCGGTGAACTGTCGGCCGACGCGGGCAAGGCGGCGTACGACACGCTCTGCGCAGCGGTGAAGGATGCGCTGTCCGGCGTAGTCGCGGCAGTGGCGACCGCGCCGGTGAACAAGCTGGCGTTTTCACGCGCGGGGCTACCCTGGAAGGGTCACACCGATCTGCTGGCCCATCTGACCGGTAGTTCGCGAGTCGCGATGATGTTCTGGTCGGAGCCACTCAAGGTGGTGCTCGCGACGATCCACATCCCGCTGGCATCGGTGCCGGGCGCGCTGACTCGTGAGCTCGTCGACGAGATCATCGAGTTGTCGTCGCGGGAGCTGCCACGCTTCGGTATCGTGCAACCGCGGCTCGCCGTTGCCGGTCTCAATCCCCACGCGGGTGAAGACGGTCTGCTCGGGCACGAGGAACGGATGGTGCTGCGACCGGCGATCGAGGCGGCACAGAAGCGAGGCCTTCAGATCGATGGCCCCTTCCCTGGAGACACGGTATTCGGGCGTGCGGTACGCGGCGAGTTCGATGCCGTGATCGCGTGCTATCACGATCAGGGTTTGATCCCGGTGAAGCTGCTGGCGTTCGGACGTGCCGTCAATGTCACGCTGGGGCTTCCGATCATCCGCACATCCGTCGACCATGGTACGGCGTTCGACATCGCCGGGAAGAACGTGGCCGATCCATCGAGCATGATCGAAGCCACGCTGCTCGCTGCGAGACTCGCCACCCGCGGTATTCTGTGACCGCATGAATCCATTTCGAAGGAAGCCGTCGCGCGCCGATCAGCAGGCCGCAGCGACGGTCGCCGCCATACGTGATTTGTCCGAGCGCTTCGAGCGCATCGAACGGGCGATCAGGGATTTGAAGCAGAACGTCGATCTAGTGCCGTCACTGGTACGCAAGCTGTATCTCGAAGGCGTCGCACTCGAGCCGCCGTACGATCTGCAGGCGGAGCGATTCAGTTTCTCCTCGCAGAACGACGAAGACGGGCTGGTGCTGGCGATCTTCAAGCGCATCGGCGTGACCACCCGGCGATTCGTGGACCTGGGCTGCGGGATGAACGGAGGCAACTCCGGTTTCCTTGCGAGCGAGATGGGATGGCACGGTTTGATGGTCGATGGGCGCGACGATGCGATCAGGAAGATCATCGTGCGCTACACGGGTCACCCGGTGATCGCCAGGCATCAGCTTCTGACCCGCGAGGGTATCAACGCGTTCATTACCGAGCAGGGCTTCGCGGGTGAACTCGATCTTCTGAGCATCGATATCGACGGCATCGACTTCTGGCTCTGGGAAGCGCTGACCGCGTGCAATCCACGGCTCGTTGCGCTTGAGTACAACTGGCTGTTCGGTGCGGAGCGGGCAGTGACGATCCCGTATAGTGCCGACTTCAACGTCCACGCGGTGGGCAATCGCGCCTACCACGGTGCGTCACTCGCAGCGCTCGTGCATCTGGGCCGACGAAAAGGCTATCGGTTGATCGCGACCGAACGCGTCAACGCGTTCTTTCTGCGCAATGACATCGCTCCGCAGATTCGCGAGATCGACGTGGCGCAGGGATATCGAGCGCCGCTCAATATCTCGAACGCCCGAGGCGTGTTCGACAAGCTCGAACGAGCGAACCTGCCGCTCGTGACAATCACGCCCTGAACGGACGGGGTCAGACCCTTCACACGTTTTCACATGGGGTCAGACCCCACTCAGGTGCGAGTGCGCTCGCGGAAGCCGTTGGTGATCGGATACCGGCGGTCGCGACCGAAACTCTTGCGAGTGATCTTCACGCCGGGCGGCGCCTGCCGTCGTTTGTACTCCGCCAGATAAAGAAGATGCTGGATGCGGACGACGAGCTCGCGCGCGAATCCGCGAGCGACGATCTCGTCCACGCTCAGTTCCTCTTCGACGAGCCCGTTCAGAATGCCATCGAGCACGTCGTACGCTGGCAGCGAATCCTGGTCGGTTTGATTCGGGCGTAGTTCTGCGGTCGGCGCTTTCGTGATGGACGACTCCGGGATGACTCGTCCTGCTGGCCCGCGCGCACCCTCGGGCATGTTCTTGTTGCGCCAGTGGGAGAGCGCGTACACCTCGGTCTTGTAGATGTCCTTCAGCACCGAGTAGCCGCCGCACATGTCGCCGTACAAGGTCGCGTAGCCGACCGACATCTCGGACTTGTTGCCGGTCGTGACGAGCATCTCGCCGAACTTGTTCGACAGGCCCATGAGCAACAGACCGCGAACGCGCGCCTGCAGGTTCTCTTCGGCGACGTCACGCTCGCGAGCGGCAAATGCATCGGCGAGCGCTGCTTCGGCAGCGGTGACCGTGGATCCGATCTCCACGGTATCGAGTCGCATGCCCAGCAGGCGTCCCGAATCAGCCGCATCGTCCTGGCTTTCGCGACTGGTGAAGCGTGATGGCAGGCGAACGCCGCGCACGCGCTCGGGTCCAAGCGCATCGACGGCGACGGCCGCAGTCAGCGCGGAGTCGATGCCTCCGGACATGCCGAGCACGACGCCAGGGAAACGATTCTTGACGACGTAATCGCGCAGCCCGAGCATCATCGCGTTGTAGACCGCTTCGAGGCGCGGCGGTTCACTCCACTCGTCGTTGCCCTCACATCGAAGCGCACCGTTTTCGCGCGTCCATCGCGTCAGCGCGACGGTGTCCTGCCACAGCGGCAACTGACGCGCAAGCGTCCCATCGCTGTTGACGACGAACGAGCCGCCGTCGAAGACCAGCTCGTCCTGCCCTCCGACCTGGTTCACATACACGAGCGGAAGATTCGTTTCGCTGGCCCGCTCCCGCGCGAGCGAGAGACGCTGATGCAGCTTCCCGACCTCGAATGGCGAGCCGTTAGGAACGAGAAGCAACTCAGCGCCGAGCTGTGCCAGATTGGCTGACACGTCAGGGAACCAAATGTCTTCGCAAATTGGCAGACCAATTCGGACGTCCCGGAGTGTGACTGGTTGACTGAGCGGTCCCGACGAGAAGACACGCTTTTCGTCGAAGACACCATAGTTCGGTAATTCGTGCTTGAAGCGCAGTTGATGATGGCCTTCCGCGATCAGCGCGACTGCGTTATGAAGGCATCCTCCTTCACGCCAGGGAAGCGTGACCACCAAAGCAGGACCCGACACACTTTCCTGTGTCAGTGACTCCAGTGCCTGGGCCGCGGCCTCGACCAGCGCTGGCCTGAGCACGAGGTCCTCGGGTGGATAACCCACCAGCACGAGCTCTGGGAAGACCACGAGATCTGCTTCGAGGGCGGCGGCTTCGTTCCTGGCGCGGCGAACGATCGCGAGGTTACCCGCAACGTCGCCGACAATGGGATTCACTTGCGCGATCGCAATCGAGAAGCTCATTCCAATGGATTGTGACATAGGGCCGCGCGTGGCCCTTCTGTCGGCTTTGCGTAATTCCGTCATAGGGGCGAGTCGCTGACTCGAGTTCCTAAATGCAATCGCCTTGCACCCCGCCGCCACGTGCTCAACGTGTCGGTACGTGTGCCCGAGCGATCGGGCGTTTAGCATCCATCGCCTGGATTCTGTTCATTCTCCCGACGATCGCAACGCGCAGACGCAGACTGTGTTGCCGTCTGGGATCCCAGCGACGATCGATCCTGGTGTCAATGATCCGGACGGGTCATCGCTGACTTTCACGCACACCGTTTGCCGCTCGGAGTCACGTTGAACCGGACAACCGCCGCGGTTCGAACTACTTTGTCGGTGTTTGGGTCGGCGACTCGACGACCGAAGCGAATGTCGCCAACGCGTATTACTCGGGTTCCTCAGTTACCCGCTGAAGCGTCGGGAGCGCTGCCAGGCGTCAAACCGCGAACGCTCGAGTAAGGTGTGACAACCGCGGGAAAGCGATCAATACACCGCAGTAGTTTCTTACATTCATTTTCGGTGCAGCAACGATCACGTTTGTGTTGTCTGTGATCACAACTCCCGTGTGGCTCGATTGGGTTTGAGCCGATTAACTGTTTGTCGATCGACTTCGGGCGCACGAGTCGAGTCAACGACAAGACGGTAAGTCAGCTAACCGTCAGCGTGTTCGAGTCGCCGACAGTCTGGCGGATTGAAATCGAGTAAGTCCCGCATTTTGCGCCACTTATTCAACCAGCCGAGTTTGGCCGCTGCTTTGCCCATCAGTATGGCATGCAAGATGTGCGGACTTGGACTCATCGTGTGAGGTATGGAATTGCCTCACTGTTCTCGCTCATTCTGATTTCGTCGCCGGTTGTAGCGAACGGTCAGACCGTGACGGCCATGTGGGACCCCAGTCCGCCGAGCGATCAGGTCACGAACTACCAGGTTTGCCTCGGCACGACCTCGATGTCGTGCAACGTTCAGCTCGCATCAGTCAACGGCTCACAGACGACGCACACGTTCTCGCCGACGGGCGGTGTCGTTCACTACGTTGCGGTGAGAGCAGTCAATGCCTCCGGTGCGGGTTCGTATTCAACGGAGACCTCGTTCTCGATTCCGTCATTCACGCAGCCGGTGAATCAAAGTAGTCCGATCAGCGTGGCGATTACTCCGCTCAACTTTTCAGTCAGCGATCCCGACGGCGAAACGTTGAACTTCACGCATACCGGGTTGCCGACAGGCCTGGCGATTAACTCGACAACCGGTCGAATCACCGGAACTCCATCGGCTGGAGGCACGTACAACGTCACGATCTTCGTGACCGATTCCCTGGTGACGGTGTCCCGTTCCTTCGTCTGGACGATCACGACGCCGGCGGTCGATAACACGGCGCCGACACTCTTGATCACGAGCCACACGAATGGTCAGGCCGTCAGTTCTGCGTCCGCAACAATCGCGGGCACGGCAACGGACAGCGGCAAGGGTGGCAACGGAGTCGCGAGCGTGACAGTAAACGCCCAGGGAGCGACTGGTGGTACGGCCGCCGGCAACGCGACGGCTTCGTGGAGCCGCGCAGTCACCCTCTCGCCTGGCGCCAATACGATCACGGTCGATGCGTCTGACACGCAAGGTAATGTCGCAACGCAGACGATTACGCTCAACTACACGATCGCACCGGTGACGAGTGCGACGCTGACGTCGAATGTGGCGACGCCGCAGAACACGGGCACTGCGATCACGTTCACGGCCGCTGGTACGGGCGGTGTGGGTCCGCGTCAATACAAGTTCCTGGTGCAGCCTTCGGGCGGCAGCGTGCAGATGGTCCGCGACTGGAACACGACCACGACGTACAGCTGGACGCCGACGACGGCAGCCAGCTACACCGTGACGGTGTGGGCGCGCAGCGCCGGTGTCACGACGGACGCGGCGCAGGCGTCGGCGCAGATGGCGTATGTGATCAACACGCCGCCGCCGGCCCCGGTGACGAGTGCGACGCTGACGTCGAATGTCGCGACGCCGCAGAACGCGGGGACCGCGGTCACCTTCACGGCCGCTGGTGCCGGCGGGGTGGGTCCGCGTCAATTCAAGTTCCTCGTGCAGCAAGCCGGTGGCTCGGCGCAGATGGTCCGCGACTGGAACGCGACCACGACGTACAGCTGGACGCCGACCACGGCAGCCAGCTACACCGTGATCGTCTGGGCGCGCAGCGCCGGTGTGACGACAGACGCGGCGCAGGCGTCGGCGCAGATGGCGTATGTGATCAACACAGCGCCGCCAGCCCCGGTGACGAGTGCGACGCTGGCGTCGAATGTGGCGACGCCGCAGAACGCGGGGACCGCGGTCACCTTCACGGCCGCTGGTGCGGGTGGGGTGGGTCCGCGTCAATACAAGTTCTTCGTGCAGCAAGCCGGTGGCTCGGCGCAGATGGTCCGCGACTGGAACGCGACCACGACGTACAGCTGGACGCCGACCACGGCAGCCAGCTACACCGTGATCGTCTGGGCGCGCAGCGCCGGTGTGACGACAGACGCGGCGCAGGCGTCGGCGCAGATGGCGTATGTGATCAACACGGCGCCGCCAGCCCCGGTGACGAGTGCGACGCTGGCGTCGAATGTGGCGACGCCGCAGAACGCGGGGACCGCGGTCACCTTCACGGCCGCTGGTGCGGGTGGGGTGGGTCCGCGTCAATACAAGTTCTTCGTGCAGCAAGCCGGTGGCTCGGCGCAGATGGTCCGCGACTGGAACGCGACCACGACGTACAGCTGGACGCCGACCACGGCAGCCAGCTACACCGTGATCGTCTGGGCGCGCAGCGCCGGTGTGACGACAGACGCGGCGCAGGCGTCGGCGCAGATGGCGTACGTGATCAACACGGCGCCGCCAGCCCCGGTGACGAGTGCGACGCTGGCGTCGAATGTGGCGACGCCGCAGAACGCGGGGACCGCGGTCACCTTCACGGCCGCTGGTGCGGGTGGGGTGGGTCCGCTTCAATACAAGTTCCTGGTGCAGCCTTCGGGCGGCAGCGCGCAGATGGTGCGTGACTGGAACGCGACCACGACGTACAACTGGACGCCGACGACGGCAGCCAGCTACACCGTGACGGTGTGGGCGCGCAGCGCCGGTGTCACGACGGATGCGGCGCAGGCGTCGGCGCAGATGGCGTATGTGATCAACACGGCGCCGCCAGCCCCGGTGACGAGTGCGACGCTGACGTCGAATGTCGCGACGCCGCAGAACGCGGGGACCGCGGTCACCTTCACGGCCGCTGGTGCGGGCGGGGTGGGTCCGCTTCAATACAAGTTCCTGGTGCAGCCTTCGGGCGGCAGCGCGCAGATGGTGCGTGACTGGAACGCGACCACGACGTACAACTGGACGCCGACGACGGCAGCCAGCTACACCGTGACGGTGTGGGCGCGCAGCGCCGGTGTCACGACGGATGCGGCGCAGGCGTCGGCGCAGATGGCGTATGTGATCAACACGGCGCCGCCGGCCCCGGTGACGAGTGCGACGCTGGCGTCGAATGTCGCGACGCCGCAGAACGCGGGGACCGCGGTCACCTTCACGGCCGCTGGTGCGGGCGGGGTGGGTCCGCTTCAATACAAGTTCCTGGTGCAGCCTTCGGGCGGCAGCGCGCAGATGGTGCGTGACTGGAGCACGGCAGCGACCTATACCTGGACGCCAGCGACGGCGGGTACCTACACCGTGACGGTGTGGGCGCGCAGCGCGGGCGTGACGACGGACGCGGCACAGGCGCTTGCGCAGGTCGCCTACACGATTACGGCGACGACCCCGACGGCCCCGCTGTCGATCAGCAGCCTGTCGAGTAATCTGGCCAGCCCGCGCGTGGTTGGAACCACAGTATCGTTCTCAGCAGTTGCGTCCGGAGGCACCGCGCCGTATCAGTTCAAGTGGTGGGTCTTCGACGGATCCGCGTGGCGCATCGGGCAGGACTGGAGCACGAATGCCACGTTCAACTGGCTGCCGACGACGCCTGGCGACTATCAGGTGGCGGTCTGGGGTCGCAACAATGGTGTAACGGCGAACGCCAGCCAGGCGCTGGCGCAGGTCGCCTACACGATTACGGCGACGACCCCGACGGTCCCGCTGTCGATCAGCAGCCTGTCGAGTAATCTGGCCAGCCCGCGCGTGGCTGGAACGACAATATCGTTCTCAGCAGTTGCGTCCGGAGGCACTGCGCCGTATCAGTTCAAGTGGTGGGTCTTCGACGGATCCGCGTGGCGCATGGGGCAGGACTGGAGCACGAATGCCACCTTCAACTGGGTGCCGACGACGCCGGGCGACTATCAGGTGGCGGTGTGGGGTCGCAACAATGGCGTAAAGGCGAACACCAGCCAGGCGCTGGCTCAGGTCGCCTACACGATTACGGCGACGACCCCGACGGCTCCACTGTCCATCAGCAGCTTGACGAGCGACGTCGCCAGCCCGCGGGTGGCGGGGACGACGATAACGTTCAATGCGGTTGCCGCAGGTGGACAGGCGCCCTATCAGTTCAAGTGGTGGGTGTACGACGGCACATCGTGGCGAGTGGCGCAGAATTGGAGCGCAAGCAACACACTCAATTGGCGCCCGACGGTGGCCGGCAACTACATGGTGGCGGTCTGGGCCAGGAACAATGGCGTGACGGTTGAGGCCAGCCAGGCGATGGCACAGGTCTTCTACACGATCACGAACGGCCCCACGGTGCCGCCGCTGGCAATCTCAAGCCTTACCAGTAACGCCACGAGCCCGAGCATGCTCGGGACGACGGTGACGTTCTCTGCCACGGCAACAGGTGGCAGCGCGCCGTATCAATTCAAGTGGTGGATCTTCGATGGCACGAGCTGGCGCATCGGTCAGGATTGGAGTACCAGCCCGACATTCGCCTGGCGTCCAACGAACGCGGGCAGCTACCTTGTGGCTGTCTGGGGTCGGAACAACGGCGTGAACGTAAATGCCAGCCAGGCTCTGGCGCAGACGGAGTACACGATCGTCACGACGGCGCCCACGCCGTCGTTGGCGATCACCTTGTTCACCAGTAACCTGGCCAGCCCGCAGGCTGCCGGCAGCACCGTCACGTTTTCAACGGCGGCAAGCGGAGGCCAGGGGTCGTACGAGTTCAAGTGGTGGGTCTTCGACGGCGCGACGTGGCGTGTCGGTCAGAACTGGAGCTCGAACGCCACATTCAACTGGCGTCCAGGCACCGCCGGTACATACACCGTTGCGGTCTGGGCGCGGAACGCTGGCGTGAAGGTCGACGCGAGCCAGGCTCTGGCCCAAACAACCTACATCGTGAATTGAACTCCGGCGACGCGGCTCGTCGAGGGTGAGGCGTTACGAACGTACCCCGGCCAGCAGAAAGCTGGGCCGAATCCAGAATGCCTGGCGAAGTTGACGCGCGATGTCCGGCCAATGCCGGGAGAGCGCGCCGACAACGCCCACGACCGAAGGCATGGCACTGAAGACCGACGGGTCTGGACAGAAGTCATGCCAGAGGATCAGGCCTCCAGGCCGCACCACGCTCAGTGCCTTGTGGGTGTCGCTCGGTACAACCTCCTCCGAGTGGCCGCCATCGATCAACACGGTGTCGAAGAAGCCCGTTGAGAACGCGGAGGTGTCCCATTGCCGGCTATCGCAGTAGATCTGGGTGACGCGGTGTGAATACCCCGCATTCCGATAGTGGTGTCCTACGAACGTTCCCGCATCGGTCTGATAGACCGGCTCGCCTCGAACTTCGGTCGGAACGGCACCTTCCGGAATCTGGGCAGGTGTCGAGTAGTAGATCGGTTGGCCGTCTACTCGTTCGCCCTCGGGCAGGTTGATCGTCCATACGTGGGCGTCACACTCTTCGAGGCAATAGCACGCGCCGGTACCCTCCCAGGTTCCGAATTCCAGATGCCGGGCGGGCTTCTTGTGATGATAGAGGTAGCGCAGAATCGGGGCGTCATCCACCTCCATCTTCCAGTCCGACATGCTCTTGTGCATCGACGCCTGTGGATACAGGAGCGGTGTGGCCAGGCCGAGGCGTTCGTGAAGCTCGCCGACTGCAACCACTTCGAGAAACAGAGCGTCGCTCATGAACTCACCTTCATGAGGTCAAACCAGTTGAAGTCGTCCTGGTGGAAGTTGAACGCCAGCAAAGGCTGCCACTCAGTCGGAGCGAGCCGATTGAGGAGCCGTTCCAGGTCGTACCATTCCATCCATGGCGTCCCTTCACCGTCGGTGAGGTTTCCCCAGAGACGGAATGGTGGCGACCCGTCGCGAACCCAACGCTCCCGTGGATAGGCGAGCTCGATCCAGCGGCCACCGGCTTTGAGGTGACTCGCGATGATCGCGCACTCGTGCTTCGCGAACTCGAACGGGACGTTGATCTGCGAGCCTTGCGACCACACAACGTCGTAGTCACTGGGAAGCGGATCGAGGGAACGCAGGGAGTGCAGATAGGCGAACTGTGCGTTGGTGATACCGAAAATCTCGCATAGACGCCGCATCACCCGAAGGTTGTCTTCGACGATATCGACGAACGTGATCGCCGCGCCGTGGCGAGCGAACTCGATTCCGTCGATACCCATACCAGACCCGATCTCGAGCACTTTCTTGCCGCGCAGGACGTCTCGATAGAGATGCTGGTACCAGCCCCTCACGGCAAATCCACTTCCGGTCGTCGTCTGACGATGAGTGGAGACCCAGAACTCACGTAAGTCGGCATCGCTCAGCCTGAGTAGATCCACCGTGCTTCGACGGTCCATCAGGCCCGCTGGCACCGTGCTCCATTTTCGACGAAGCCGATCGAGCACCGCGATGTCATCGGTGATCCAGCGATCGCGGGTGTCGATGGCTGCGAGTAGTTTGGCGACGACCACACGTGGAGGGGGGCCCTCCATCACGTCTTCAAGCGTGGTCGCCCACTGAAGCGTGTCGCCATGGTCGGGCGACAGCGAGACCGACGTGATGGTGAATCTACACTTACGGTTGCCACTGCCCGCATTGCGGAACGCCAGATAAGGCCTCGGGGACGCATGTTCCAGGAGCAGAGTGATGGTGTGCAGGCCCGGTCCGACCGCCGGCGGCAAGCGCCCGAGCACAGTGGTCCAGTCGGGACCGACCAGAAGGCATCCCAGCGTGCCGGTCTTCACTGACACGGTCGCGACCACCCTCACGGGCAAACGCAAAGGACCATGTGGATGGACACCGGCTCGCAAGGGGATGCTCACCGAGTACGACCACTGTGCGGCGGGAGTCTCGACGCTAAGCAGTGTGCTCGAGTGGACGACCCCGGCGTGACGCTTCGGTGTGTCGAGGCCGATGTCGACTGATCGTGAAGTCATCCCCTGGAGAGCTGGTAGAGCCGCGAGATTCAGAAGGATGAAGAGCGCGCAGGTTCAAGAACGGAGTGTGTCATCGAATCGTCCCGACTGCAGTCAATCGCATTATCATACATGGTCGACGTGGGCTCACTGTGCCTGAAACGGCGGTTGAACAATCGAGTACTCCTCATCACGATGCCGCACAGGTGCGTCACCATCCACTGATCGCTCTCCACGACCCTGGTGCGGTTTCGTGTCCGTCCGGCTTCGACTGCGATTTCCTCGGAGTGAGGACACGCCCTGCCTTCTATTCCGGGATGTTGGTCGAAGCGCCTCAGTTGCCGCCGCGGCCACCCACCTACCCGCCATTCAACGAGGAGTACTTCGAGTGGCTCGACATCCTCGAGGCCGTCGATCAGGCATCCGAGACGTTCGTGATGATCGAACTCGGCGCCGGATATGGCCGGTGGTGTGCTCGTGCCGCCGCTGCCGTCAGTCGAAAGCCTGATTGTCGATTGCAGTGTGTCGCCGTCGAAGCGGAGCCGGCTCACTTCCGATGGATACACGACCATTTCCGCGACAACGGAATCGATCCGAGCGCACACGATTTGATCTGGGCCGCGGTGGCCGCGACACCCGGTTTCGTGCCGTTCTGGGTGGGTGCGGCAGACGGATGGTATGGACAGGCGATTGAGGTTGCCGGCGAAACGCCTCCGTTCCCCGACGTCAGCACTCGCCGTCGCCTCAAGGCACGCTCCGTTCTTGGTCGCCCGCCCGTGGCCACGAACAACGACCGCTCAGTGACCTGGATTCCATGCGTGACCCTGGCCGACGTCATCGCGCCGTATCCCAGAGTCGATCTGATCGATCTCGACGTACAAGGCGCGGAGTACGAAGTGCTGGCTTCAGCAATCGATCTGGTGAACACGCGAGTGCGCCGGCTTCACATCGGCACTCATTCTCTGCGGATCGAGGAGCAACTGCGTGATCTCTTCACTACGCATAACTGGCAGATGGTGAATGACTATCCCGGTCAATCCACCTCGCAAACCCCTTACGGTTCGATCCACTTCGGCGATGGCGTCCAGACGTGGGTGAACCCCACTGCGCCGATCGTTGCCGCTGCGGTCGGGCGTCGGGTCAGGACGCGGAAGAAGCCGGAAGCTGATGACGGGGAGAAGGTGCGAAATCTGCGCGTGCAGGTCAACGAGCTGAAGCAGCAGAACCGCGCCCTGAAACGCCGAAATGCGGAGTTGCGCGAACGCACTCGCGCCCGCGATGAGCAGCTGCGCAAGCGACAGGGATCGAGCGCGTGGCCTCTTCGCTTTGTCGAGAGATGGTTTTCGAAGCGTGGCCGATCGTAGTATCCGACGACTAGACGAACACGCGGCGCCGGACGTCGGCGGAGATCTGTTCGAAGATCCAGGCGTACGTCCGCTGCATGCCTTCTTCGAGCCTCAATGAAGGCGCCCAGTCAAGGCGCTGCTTGATGAGCGTGTTGTCGCTGTTACGGCCGCGAACGCCCTTCGGCGCGTCGAGCTTGTAGCGGCGTTTCAGCTTGACTCCGGCAATCTGCTCGACAATGTCGACGAGCTGATTGATGCTCACCAGCTGATCGCTGCCGATATTGAGCGGTTCCTCAGCAGCACTGTCCATCAACAAGAGCGTGCCGTTGAGACAGTCGTCGATGTACGTGAAGCTCCGCGTCTGCTCCCCGTCACCCCAGATCTCGATCTCGCCGGAACCGGATAACTTTGCCTGAATGACCTTGCGGCACACCGCCGCGGGCGCCTTCTCGCGTCCGCCGTCGTATGTGCCAAGCGGTCCGTAGACGTTGTGGTAGCGCGCGACGCGGGTGACGAGCTTGAAGTCTTCGGTGAAGTGCCGGCACATGCGCTCGCTGAATAACTTCTCCCAGCCGTAGCCGTCCTCGGGCATGGCGGGGTAGGCATCGGCTTCGCGTAGCGGCGTCACTTCCGCCGTCACTTGCTTCTCAGCCGCATAGACACACGCCGACGACGAGTAGAAGAAGCGTTCGGTCGCGGCGGCGCGGGCCGCCATCAACATGTGTGTGTTGATGAGGACCGTGAGCATGCAGGCGGCTTTGTTCAACTCGATAAAGCCCATGCCGCCCATATCGGCTGCGAGGTTGAAGATGTAGCGGGTACCCTGCGCGGCGCGCTCACACGCCTGACGCTCGGACAAGTCCAGCGTCAGGTTGTCCACATCGTCGAAGATCTGGTACCACTCAGCCTCTGGCTTGATGTCGACGGCCCTGATGCGACGATGACCGCGTTGACGCAACTCGCGGACAAGATGTCCTCCGATGAATCCGCCCGCGCCGGTCACGAGAACGAGATCGTCTTTTTCCATCAGACCCCTGAGTGTTTCACCTGCTGACAGCCGCACCGACAACGGCGCCCTGTCCAAGATAGACCACGTCGGCGACCTCGCGTATCGATTCCGGCGTCATCCGCCAGCAATCGAGCACTGGCAGACGCGAGCCCTGTCGGCGATACGCATCAACCGGAATCCGACCGAAGTCCGGCCACGGTGTCATGACGACGACCAGCGACGAGCGCTGCACGCACTCGGCGGCCGACGAAGCTGCTTCGACGGGACGGCGCAACACGGTCAATGCCGCTCCGATCGCCAGTGGATCGAAGACGATGACGCGGCGCCCGAGGTCGAGCAGTCGTTGAACGAGGGCGACGCCGTGACTTTCTTCGACGACCGCCGTATCAGGCTTGTAGGACAATCCGAGCACACCGATCGGCCCGCTCTCGACTCCCCGTGCGTCGATCGCTCCAAGCACTCGTTCGATCTGATAGCGGTTGATCGAGTCCGTGGCTTCGGCCAATTCCGTTCGCGCACCGAGGCCGCGCGCGAGCGCCGAAAAGGCGACGTTGTCTCGCGGAAAGCAGGGGCCGCCGTATCCCGTCGCCCCCTTGAGGTACTTGACGCCGATTCTCGAATCCGCGCCAACGGCTCTCGTCACGACATCCACATCCGCTTCAGGAAGTCGATCGCAGATATCGGCCAGCATGTTGGCGTACGAGATCTTCGTCGTGACGAACGTGTTGACGGCGATCTTCGTGAGCTCGGCGTTCACGAAATTCATCCGTCGAATGGCGGGCGAGTTCTCGCAGCTCTGTGCGTAGATACCCTCGAGCAGGTCGCCCGCTTTCGCGTCGGACTCTCCAATCAGGATCATGTCCGGCTGCAGCATGTCGCGTACGACGCTGCCGAGGGCGATGAACTCCGGGTTGTAGCACAGGCCGAGTTCGGGGCCGATGTCGCGGCCGGAATGCTGCTCCAGCGCGGCTTGGATCTCCCCGCCGGTCGAGCCCGGCATCACCGTGCTCGTGATGACCACGAGGTGGTAACCCTGCTTGGCGGCGAGCGCCGTGCCGATCGTTTTCATCGCTGAGACGACGGCCGCATTGCTGAAACGGCCGGTCGCATCGCTCGGCGTTGGAACGATCACGAAGGTCACATCAGTGGCCGTAACGGCCTCTTGAATATCGCCGGTCGCAGACAGCCGGGGGGCGTTCTGGTCGATGAGTTCCTGCAGTCGCGGCTCGTGTACTGGAGCACGACCCTCATTCAGCGCGCTGACGAGCTCGTGGTTCAGGTCCACTCCGACGACTGTGAACCCCTTGCTGGCCAAGACGGCTGACAGGGGAGCGCCGAGTTTGCCTAAGCCAACGACTGAGATTTTCATGCGAGAACTGTTGAAAACGCCAATGAAAGCATTAAGAGTATAGGCGGCCCTCGCGGACATGGTCAATTGACGGATGAGCGATCACACAGCCTGGCGCACGCGTAGCCGCCGCACGGTCTTTGCGAGTGGACCGGTTCGCGAGGTCGCGCTCGAGGTCGTCGAATTGCCGGACGGGCGCACGATTTCCGACTACCACGTCGTCCGTCTGCCGGACTATGTGCTCGTCTACGGCGTGATGGCCGATGGAACGGTGCCCATGCTGCGCCAGTACAAGCACGGTCCGCGGCGCGTGTGTCTGACGTTCCCCGGCGGTGCCATTGACGATGGCGAGGCTCCTCTCGATGCCGCGCGACGCGAGCTTCTCGAAGAGACTGGATGCGCAGCGACCGAGTGGGAACGACTGGGCACCTTCGTCACTAACGCGAACCAGGGTTGCAACACGGTCCATCTCTTTCGCGCCACCGGCTGCACGCAGGTGAGCGCGCCTGACTCCGGTGACCTCGAGACCATGTCGCTCGTGTTTCTCGACCCCTCGACGCAGTTCGGTCCCGCAGTGCTGGACGACATCGGTTTGACTTCTCATGTGACCCTGTTGCTCCTGGCAACGCGGCCGATGTCTCCGCGGACCTCGCCTCGCCAGCCCGTGCTATAAAACAGACAATGGCCGGTCACGCCACGACGTTCACCGATACGTCAATCGATCGAGTTCGAGAGTATTGGAACAGCCGCCCGTGCAACCTGCGTCATTCGCCGGCGCCAGTGGGATCGCGCGAGTACTTCGATCAGGTCGAGGCGCGAAAGTACCTGGTCGAACCGCATATCCCGGGCTTCGCCGAGTTCCCGCGCTGGGCAGGCAAGCGGGTGCTCGAGATCGGGTGCGGGCTGGGTACCGACACGATGAACTTTGCCAGAGCGGGCGCCCGCGTCACTGCGGTCGATCTGTCGAGTCGATCATTGGATCTCGCCCGTCAACGCGCCGAGGTATTTGGTGTTCAGGATCACGTGACGTTCATCGAAGCGGACGCAGAGCGTCTGTCAGAGTTCGTCGAACCCGCTGAATACGATCTCGTGTATTCCTTTGGGGTCATTCATCACACGCCCCGCCCGGATCGTGTACTCCAGCAGATTCGGCGGAACTTCGCCAGCCCGGGCACGACGTTCAAGATGATGGTGTACTACCGGTGGGCCTGGAAGGTGTTTGCCATCGTGTTGAGTGAAGCGCACGGCGCTTTCTGGAAGTTGGACCAAGCCGTTGCGCGCAGCTCAGAAGCGCAGACCGGCTGTCCGGTGACGTACACGTATACGCGACACTCGGTGGAGCGCCTGCTGAACGAGTCCGGATTCGATGTCGAAAACGTGTTCGTCGACCACATCTTTCCCTATCGCGTGCCGGACTATGTCAAGTACCGCTACGTCCAGGCGTGGCCATTCAGCTGGTTGCCTGCACCAGCGATGCGTGCCCTCGAGCAGCGGCTCGGATGGCACCTCTGCGTGACTGCCCGCTGTCCTGAAGGAGAGGCGCCGCGACCGGCATGACGGCTGCAGAGTCACCCTATCTGAGCATCGTTGTTACCGGACGCAACGATGACTTCGGCGGCGACTTTAACGGACGATTCTTCAGAGCACTCGAGTTCAATCACGACGTACTCACGCGCGCCGGTGTCTCATACGAACTCGTCTTCGTCGAGTGGAGACCGATCGCAGGGGCCCCGTACCTCGCATCGCTACTCGAGCGGGAGTTTCCTCATCTGGGTCCGTCGCGTCTTCGGTCCTACGTCGTGGACCCGACCTATCACGACGCGCTCAGTCTGAACCCGCGCCTGCAGTTCCAGGAGTTCATCGCCAAGAACGTCGGCGTCCGTCGCTCGCGCGGACACTTCGTGCTGACGACGAACACCGACGTCTATCTGAGTCGCGGCGTTCTGGGCTGTCTGGCATCGCGCTCGCTCGACAGAGGGGTTCTCTACCGGGCGGCTCGCTGCGATCTGAAGTCGCACAGCGATGTGAGCCGATTGGATTGGGACCAGCTCGAGGACGAGCGGAACTACGACATCATCAACGTGATACGCCCGCCGCTGTTCACGAACGCGTCGGGCGACTTCCTGCTGCTCGATCAGCCGAGCTATCACCGGCTGCGAGGTTTCAACGAAGTCTATCGAGTGTCGAAGATCCACATCGACAGCAACTTCTGTCGCAAAGCGTATGCGTCCGCTGTCCGGCTCGTCGATATCGGATGGCCCGTCTATCACGTCGGGCGGGGAACCTACCGCGCGCAGGCGGGGCTCTACCGAAGTCAGCCGGGATCGGCGCCGTGGGGAGATCGCCGGTGGAAGAGCGCCGTGATTTACGAGAACGGACCTGAGTGGGGACTCGGCGGGGCGCCGGAGCGACAACTCAACGCGTGCACGTCATTCATTGACTTTTCGTGGAATGCGATCGGCCCGATTGTCGATCTCGCGCGAGTCTCTGTGCCAGGCTCTGCCTTCGGAACGCGTGCCGCTTCCGTTTAGGAGGCGCCGGAGTCCGACCCGCCGTGCGCGCGCATCTTTTCCTCGCGTCCGTCTTCGACCTTCATCACATCCTGCGACTCGCGAACTGATTTCGCGGCGTTGTCGATGAGCGATGCGGCGATGTTCGCGACCGCCCGGAGGTGTCCGACGGCACTGGTGAAGTCGTTGAGCAGTAACCGTATGGTCAGAAAGTCAATCGCGTCGTTGTCGAGATTGCCACCCGTCGTGCCTAACGCATGCGTGAAGCGACGGATGCGTTCAGTTGGCATCTCGGTCAGATGAAGCGCCGCAGGATCAGTCTGCGACTCGCCGCGGGCCGGCGTCGAGCGCCGGTCGTGCGCGAGAATCCGTTCCAGCTCGAGGACGCGTTTCGACTCAGGAGTTGCGAGGCTCAACCCTGCTAGTATACTCATCGTTCCCACGATGAAACGCATGATCAGCGGGCTGCTCGCCATGTTTGGCCTCGTGCCGGCGCGACGCCACCAGTTACTGGCGGAACGCGTGGAGCAGGCGAAGAGAGCGGCCCAGGAATGGAAAGCCAGGGCCGGTGAGTCGATGGCGCGCGCGGGGAAGCTCGAGGCAGATCTCAAGCAGCAGACACGTCATGCGCAAAGGTCCGAGCTCTACGTCACCAAGTTGCGTGAACGGCGCGAGAGTCTCCGAACGCGACTTATCGAGGCCGAGCGAGAGCTGATGGTCGCGCGCGAGCATCTCATGGCGATCGAGGTGAAGCTCGACATCCTCGAAGGCGCGGCCAACGTGCTCGACGTCAGGACGCGCGCTGCGATTTCCCAACCGCACAATCAGACGAGTGCACGGGCCTGACGACCCTCGCCTCAGCATCGTGCTCACCGGCCGCAACGACGGCTATGGCGGCGATTTCCACGCACGGCTGCTGCGCACGCTCCGCTTCAATCATCGCGAGCTCGTCGCGCGTGGCATCACACACGAGTTCGTGTTCGTCGAGTGGGCGCCGCCTGTAGAGCGCCCGTCACTCAGGGACGTACTGTTCGACGCGGCTCCGGAACTCGATCGTGAACGGTTTGCGTGGTACGTCGTCGACCCGATGTACCAAACAGCGCTCTCGCTCAACCCGCGCCTCGAGTACCTCGAGTTCCTGGCGAAAAACGTCGGCGTGAGACGCGCGCGCGGCCAGTTCGTGCTGACATCGAACTGCGACGTGTATTTCGGCCGGCGGGTGCTCGATGCGATCGCCGCCAGCGAGTTGAAGGCACGCGTGCTCTATCGAGCGCCGCGTCACGACTTGAACCTGCCTGCGACGTCTGTTCCCGATTGGGAGACGCTCGAGGATCCTGCAAGCCTCGCGGGCCCGGCACACGTGCTGAAGCCTCCGTTCATGGGGAGCGCGACCGGCGACTTTGCGATGCTCGATCGCGAGTCATTTCATGAGATCAGCGGCTTCAACGAGGTCTACCGCGTGGCGCGCATCGGAATCGACCGGAACCTACTCGTCAAAGTGCTGTCGAGCGGTTTCACAATCGCCGATATCGGCGGTCCCGTGTACCACGAAAACCACGAAGGCAGCTACCGTCTGAACCCTCGCGCATACGAGGGGCGCGAGACCGAGGCGCCCTGGGGGGACCGTCGCTGGCATTCCGGAGGAGTGGGCTACGTCAATCCGCCCACGTGGGGGCTCCAGCGGGCGCCGGCACGACGACTCGAGGACGGAGCCGTCCGGCTCGACTTCACCTGGGAGGCTGTTCCATCTCTCGTTGATCTGCGCGGAGTCGTGTTACCTGCCGCCAGGCGCGGCGGACCCATCCCGAGTCAATACGTGCGCAAGCGCTGAGGAGAAGGCCGCGCTGCCGGCGCGTGCTACGATCCGCGCGACTCTGTGGCAACCGACAAGACCGACCGCGAGAAGGCGCAGCGCCTGATCGCGGACAATCGCAAGGCGCTGCACGACTACCACGTGCTCGATTCATGGGAGGCAGGTGTCGCGTTGCTCGGAACCGAGGTCAAGGCCATTCGCGAAGGCTCGGTGAACCTGCGCGACAGCTACGCCCGTCTCGAGAACGGGGAAGTCTGGCTGATGAACCTGCACATCAGCCCGTATAGTCACACCGGTTACGCCCACCACGACGAGCGCCGGCAGCGGAAGCTGCTCCTGCACCGTCACGAGATCCAGAAGCTCATGGGCCGTGTCGTCGAAAAGGGACTGACGCTCGTGCCGCTGCGGATGTACCTGAACAAGGGACGTGTCAAGGTTGCGCTCGCACTCGTGAAGGGCAAACAGGCGCACGACAAGCGCGAGACGATTCGCCGCCGCGAGGTAGACCGCGAAACGCGCGCAGCCGTCAAGGCGAGATCGAGGTAGCGAATCGGTTCAGTCCGGGCGGCGTGCCACTGCGATGAGCGAGCCCCCGCGCACCCAGGACAACTGTCTCAGCGGCGTTTCAAGGCCGATTGACCAACGAAAAAGCATGTTGAGTGGCTCGGGCGGGACCGTCAGTGTCTGCCTGACGATTTCGATCGCATCGCTCGACGACGGGCGCATGGCGGGTGCGATCCAACGCTGGGCCCTCTGCGCCAGGAGCGGAAGGCAACTGAAGTAGCCAACGTAGACCAGCTCGAGTCCAGCGTTCCGTACAGCATTTGCCAGGCTCGGTCGATCGTAGCGACGCTTGTGACCGATCACTTCGTCGTACTTCGTCCACAGGTGCGGTCCCGCCGGCACGGTTACGACGACACACCCGCGAGGCCTCAGTACCGTCGCCGCCTGTTGTAACGCACCCACGTCGTCGTCGAGGTGCTCGATCACGTCGAAGAGCGATGCCAGATCGAAGTCCTGGAAGAAAGGCAGCATGGTCGCACCGTTCGCGAAGAGCGGCCCGCGGACGCGCGGCCGCGCATGCATGAGCGCGGCGTGATGCATGTCGATGCCCCACGCGTCCATGCCGGCTCTTTCGAGTGCTGCGGTAACGAACCCTGTGCCGCAGCCGATGTCGAGAACGCGCAGCCCTGAGACTGTGCCAATGACGCCGCGTATCGTCGAGAGGATGACGTCGTTTCTGGCGGCGAACCAGAAGTGCCGTCGCTCGACGCTGGCAACCAGATCGACGAGCGCCGCCGGGTAATCTCGATCGTCTACCGCCTCGGTCAACGCGACGATGCCGTGAGTAATCGAGTAGAGCTTCTGGCAGGCGAGGCAGCGCGCCGGGTCGCCCTTGCTCGGGAGTATTGCTTCGCCTCCGCAGCGCACGCAGCGGAATCGGCCTGCTGTAGTCGGAACCGTCACACTCTGAACTGATGAATTGCTGCGATGACGTCGTTCTGCTCGTCCGCGCTCAGGTTCGTGTAGAACGGCAGCCGCAGCAGCCGCTCGCTCACGTCCTCGGCGACGGGACAGGCACCCTCTGTCCCTCCGAGCTTACGGCCCATGGGAGACAGGTTGAGGGGAAGGTAGTGAAACACCGCCAGAATTCCCTGGGTCTTCAGATGATCGATGAGACGCGCACGTGCGGATACTGTGGGCATCAGCACGTAGTACAGATGCGACGGGTGCTCGCAGTGTGACGGTACCGTTGGTCGGTCGACGCCGTTGGCTCGGGCCCAGTCGCCCAACGCCGCATCGTAGCGATCCCAGATGGCGGCGCGCATCGATTGCACGAGGTCGCTCGCTCTGAGTTGCGGCAGCAGGTACGCCGCCTGCATCTCCGACGCGAGGTAGTTGGAGCCGAGGTCGACCCACGTGTACCTGTCCACTTCACCGCGGAAGAAGCGGCTGCGGTTCGTGCCCTTCTCCCGTAACACCTCCGCGCGTTCGACGAGCGCGGCGTCGTTCACCAGCAGCGCTCCGCCTTCACCAGAGGTGACGTTTTTCGTTTCATGGAAGCTCTGCGTGGCCAACGCGCCAAGACTGCCGAGCGGTTGCCCTCTGTACTTCGCGAAAAGTCCATGCGCGTTGTCTTCGACGACGACCAGGTTGTGACGACGGGCGAGCGCGAGAATCTCGTCCATCTCGCAGGCGACACCACCGTAGTGCATGACCAGGATCGCCCTCGTGCGCGGACCGATCAGCGGGGAGATCGTTGTCGCGTCGACATTCAACGTGCCAGGACGGCAGTCGGCGAATACCGGCCTGAAGCCGTGCATCGCAAAGGCGTTCGCCGTGGAGACGAAGGTGAACGAAGGAACGATCACCTCATCGCCGGGGCGTGCGTTGAGGAGCAGCGCCGACATCTCGAGCGCCGACGTACACGAGCTGGTGAGCAGCGCCGTCCGCGAGCCCGTGATCTCCGTCAGGCGCGATTCGCAGCGGTGCGTGCATGGTCCGTTGCCCGAGAGCCTGCCGCCCTGAATCACTTCAAACACGCAGCCGATAGCGTCAGGTATCAGGGTGGGCCGGTTGAACGGGATCCGGTAATTCATGCGTTGCCGCCGGTCGGTGATGTGAACCAGCGGTGATACCAGATCGCGTGACCAATCTGTTGAAATCCGGCGCTCCGGAAGAATCCCTGTGAAGCAGCGTTGCGTCCCTGCGTCGCGGTCCACACGCGCGCGACCGGCTGGCCCGAGATCCATGTGAGTGCGCCGCCCATGAGACGTGTGCCGATGCCCTGGCCACGGTGTGCGCGGTCGACACCGACGAGACCAATCGACGCAGAGTTCGCGTCGCGCAGGTGCACCGTCAGGTAGCCGATCGCGTTGCCATTCCGTTCGACCACGACGACATGGTCGGCCCATCCGCGACAGCTCTTTTCAATCCAGACGCGATACAGCTCGTCGCAGCGTGTCCGGTCGAAATGGCCGTCGCGGTAGAAGCGCGAGTCGTGGTGAGCGAGTGCCGCGATCTCGCGCAGAACCGTGATGTCGCTCGCGCGTGCCGGCCGCGTATCGGCGGGTGGCGCCGGGACCGGCGGAATCGGCTGCAGCTCCAGCGTGACGCGATCGTCCACGCGCGAGAACGACGCGTCTTCGAGCGCGCGCATCGAGTCAGGATTCTCGTCTGCAAGGAGGTAGAGACAGTCGATTCTCTCTGCGCGACACCAGTCGAGCATCGCCCCGCATGTCTCCGCGTCGACCCGCGTCGGCGTGGCGCGGGCGATGGACATGCCGAAGAACCCCGAATCCCACTCGAGGCGCACACACAGTGTCCCCGTTTGGATCATGCCTGTTCAGATTGTGCTGCCGTTCGCACGTAGGTTGCCGCCCGCACGATGTAGGGCGGGCGCTCCATCATTCGCAGGTGCATGCGGCCGAGATACTCGCCGATGATGCCGAGCGCGAACAGCTGCGCACCTGAAAAGATCGCGATGATCGAGGCGAGGAATGGAAAGCCCGCGACGGTTTCGCCGACTATTAGATACCGGCCGACCACAAAAACCAGTACGAGAATCCCAAATAGTGTGAAGAGAAATCCGATCATGGTCGCCAGCTGAAGCGGCAGCAGGCTGTAGCCCGTCATCATGTTCATCGTGTGGCGAACGAGCGACCGGATTCGGTAGTTTGAGGCGCCTGCGCGCCGAGGCTCGTGCCGAACAGGAACTGACGCGAAGCTGGTCGTGGCCCATGTGAGCAGAACATCGATTGACAGGAGCGGGCTTCGATACATCTCGAACGCCGGTTTGACTGAGGCCCTGAACGCGCGAAACGCGCTGACCATCGGCGCAACCGAGGCGCTCGTCGCGGTTCCGAGGGCGGCTTTCGTCACGCGAGAGCTCAGGTTGCGCAGGAGCCCGTGCTGCTCCTGCTTCGGTGTGCCGTAGACCACGTCGAACCCTTCGTCGAGCATGGTCAACAACCGTGGGATTTCCTCGGGTGGCTGCTGAAGGTCGTCGTCGAGCGTGACGATCACCTCGTAGCGGCTGCGCCTGATGCCGCACAGCAGCGCGTTGTGCTGCCCGTAGTTCCGCATCAGATCGATGCCGATGATTTCTGGATACCTCAATGCCAGAGATTCGATCGTGGCCCAGCTGGTGTCACGACTGCCGTCGTTGATCAGGACGATCTCGTACGGCCATGCGAGCTGAGCGAGGACGGCCCGAAGCCGGTCGATCAATGCCGGCAGAGTCGCTGCGCCATTGTAAACAGGCACTACGACCGAGATCGATTCGCTCACGGTCCTAAACGGTAGCACGGCATGTCGAAGAGGTCGTGCCGGCGCAAGTGACTATATGAGAAAAAGGGGATACTACTCTACGATTCGCTGGTGTTGAGGCCGTCAGCGAAGGGCGAGGAGTGGAGTAGTCCGCATGTTTCAGCGTTTGAGAGCGCGTCTCGCGCAGTGGATGCAGCCGCAGTCCGAGCTGACGATCAGCCGGCGCATCCACAGGATCGAGAAGGATCTCCACACGCTGACCGAGGCGGTTGGCGAGCAGCACGATGCGATGTCTCGCCAGCTTCGCCACCTGCAGGCCGGCATCGATGGTCTCGTTCGTGCCGCGTACATCGATCCCTCGAGCCTGCCGTATCCCGAGCGTCTGACTGCCGGTCGATTCCGTCTGCTCTCGCAGAATCAGGAAGACGGCATCTTGTGGTCGCTCTTCCAGCAGATCGGGACGACGACCAAGACATTCGTCGAGCTCGGAAGTGGTGCGACCGGTGGCAATGCGGCGATGCTCGCCGGTGAGTTTGGGTGGACCGGACTGCTGGTCGAAGGCGATCAGGGGAAGGTCGAATACGCCGGCCGCCGATTTCCACGCGCGAAGGCCGTGTGCGCCTGGATCACCCCGGACACGGTCAACGATCTCCTCACCCAGCATGGCTACACCGGCGAAGTGGATCTGCTCAGCGTCGACGTCGATGGCGTCGACTTCTGGGTATGGCAGGCGATTACCGTCTGTAGCGCGCGCGTCGTGATGCTCGAATACAACTCGATGTTCGGTCCGGACCGCGCCGTGACGGTGCCGTACGACCCGAAGTTCAATCGCCGCGATCATCGCTTCTGCTATTACGGGGCCTCGTTGTCTGCGATGACGCAACTGTCGGCAACCAAGGGCTATCGCCTCGTCGCAGTCGAGCCGACCGGCGTCAACGCGTTCTTCCTGCGCAACGACGTGGCGCCGCAGATTCCGGCGTGTGACCCGGCACACGTCTACCGGATTCCCGACAAATACAACGAGCTGATTCGCGAAAAACAGCTGGACGTGTTCAAGTGGGCTCGCGAGTCGGGCCGTGAACTCGTCGACGTGGGGTGACGACGACCCGCGGTACAGGCAGCGGGCGCATCGCTGCGGTCATGGTGTGGCTGGGAGCGTTCTGGTTCTCCCTCGGCACACTGGTCTTCCTCAACGACCACTTCGGGCGGATCTCTCCGGCGCGTCAGATCGCCGTCTTTGGCGAGCTGCCATTCCGCGACTACTTCGATCCCGGCTACTTCCTGACTGAGTTCAGCAGTGCGGCACTCATGGGCGTGCTGGGAGACAACCTGCTCGGCGAGGTCCTGCTCACGACGACCTTCATGGCGACAGGAACACTGCTGGTGTTCTTGCTGGCGCGGCGTCTGACGGGATCGATCGCGGTGTCAATCGCGAGCGCCGCGCTCGCGCTGGCGGTCCTGCCGCGCGCCTACGACTACGACAAAGTGCTGTTCTATCCACTCGGGCTCATGCTGTGCTGGCACTACGTCGACCGTCCCGTCGCCGCTCGCATCTGGGCCTGTGCCGCTGGTCTCGTGGTCGCGGCGCTGTTTCGCTACGACAACGGTGTATTCCTCGGCGCAGCGATGGTGGTCTCGATTGGGGTCGCTCACACTGATGATTGGGGATTCGCCGCCAAACGAATCGGCCACTTGTTGGTCGCGAGCGCCTGCCTGGCGCTGCCGGTTCTGGTGTTTATTCAGTTCCAGATCGGCCTCGCGGATGCGATCGACCAGATGATCACCTACGGCCGTCGCGAGACAACACGCACGCAACTCGCGGCGCAACGATTCGTCTTCGAGTCGTTTCAGGACCTGGCGTCCACGAACAACGCCGACGTGTTCCTGTTTCATCTCGTGCGTCTGATGCCGCTCGCGGGTGTGCTTGTCCTGGTGCTCGATCTGCGCGCGCGGCGCGGGTCTCGAGAACTGGTGGCGCACATCGTCGGCCTGTTGACACTCTGCGTCTGCCTGAACGTATTCATCCTGAGGGATCCCATTGGCGCGAGGCTTGGTGGGATGGCTGGACCCGTTGCGATATTGACGGTCTGGATCGCGCATCGCGCGTGGCGCGCATGGAGCCCGGCGCGGCTGGTCGTTGTCGCGCTGTTCGCGCTGACCGTGTCGAGTGCTTGTGTGTCAGCAGACTGGAGAGGGCGGTTCAGGGCCGAGATCTTTCGGCCGTCGCAGCTGGTGCAGGCCATCGCCATCTGGGCCGCATCGCCGCCTCCGTTCGATGCCATACCCAATCGCGCCATCGCGGGTCTTGCGAGATATGTGCGCGAATGCACGGCACCGACGGATCGATTGTTCACCACGTGGTTCGTCCCTGATCTCTACTTCTACGCGCAGAGAGGATTCGCGGGCCGCATCGTCGCCCTGTTCGGCAGCCACTGGTCCGAGCCGAGGTTCCAACGTCGCACTGTCGAAGCATTGGCGTCGCAGCCTGTACCGATCGTGATCATGCGCACGGGTGGTGACCAGCGCTTTCGAGAGGACTATCCCCAGATCGACTCATACATTCGTGACCACTATTCGCTGGCGGGAACCTCGGACTTCGGCGATGTCGATATTGAGCAGGACGGCTACTCTGTGTGGGTGCAACGCGACAGGCGGGCCACCGAGACGTTTGCCGGGACATCGTTCCCGTGTTTTCGATGACCGCGAAGTGGCGGTAACATCCCGAGACCGCCGAGTCATGGGTATCTTCCGGTTCCTGCTCGCTGCCCTCGTCGTCCTGTTTCACTTCGGAGGGCTGGGCTGGATCGTCGGCCGCATCGCCGTCTTCGCCTTCTACGGCATCAGCGGCTTCCTCATCTTCCAGGTGCTGGATCGCGTCTACCTGAGCGAGTCGCGCGGCATCCCTCGTTTCTTCTGCAATCGATTCGTGCGACTCGTCCCGCTGTATCTGGTCTATACGGTCCTCACACTCGCGATGGTGCGTGGTCTCGGCCCGCAGGCCATCGTCGACCCAGCCGGCCGGCGAATCCTGCAAGGCACCGATCGCGGCAACATCGAGCTGCTCTACGAAGCCGCCACCTTCGGCCCCGACATCGGCATGGTCGATTCGATGCCCATCCTGCAGTTCACGCCGACGCTTATTCCGCAAGGGTGGTCGATCGGTGTCGAGGGCACGTTCTATCTGCTCGCACCGCTCGTCGTCTTCACGACGAGACGACGGGCGCGGTGGCTGGCCGTGTGGATTGGCGCCGGGCTGCTGGCGTTTCTCTGGGGTGTTCGCACCGCCGGGATCGATCTCGATCTGTTCCAGACCGTGGTTTACAAGAACGCCGTGGCCAGTGCGGTCGTGTTTTTCATGGGCGGCGCCTTCTACTACCTGCGTCGTCGATGGGGGCAGCCGTTGCCGCTGCTCACGATCGCGATTCCGATGCTGGCGTGGGTGGCGGTGGTCACGATTCCATCCCTCAGTATCGGAGTCGGACCGGAGCGCTCTGCCGCGGTGTTCTCGCAGTACCTGTGGCTCACATTGCTACTTGCGGGGCTCGTCTCGCTCGCGCACGTCAGGAAGCTGCGTGCGTTCGACGCCAACGCCGGCAATCTCTGCTACGGCGTCTATCTGAATCATTTCCTCGTTGGTGGGCTGCTTCTGCGGGCGGGTGCGACGAGCGTCCTTGGCCTTCCAGGAGCCTTGCCCTTTGGTTTTGCGGTGCTGGCGGGATCGACTGCGCTCGCGTACGTGACGTTCCGGCTCGTCGAGCAGCCTTTCGATCGCGTCAGGGCTCGAGTCCGCGGCGACTACAGTCCGCCGCCCACGCCGGTCGCGTATGGGCTGCGTCCTCAGGTCGCTGCACTCGCGGTCGCTGCCGGTCTGATCATGCTGGCAAGTCCGGTGGGCCAGGCGATCGGATACGTGAGTCAGTCGAACGTCGCCGAGTTACCGGTGTCGTCCGCGTTCAACATCCGCTGGCGGCCAGGCACCTCTGATGGGGATCGTCAGGGCTTCGAAGTCGAGCTCGGCCTGACTGCGCTCGGACCGGTCGAACGGGATCCGAGCCATCGCACATGGTCCTACAGCCTGCGATCGCCGACACCCAATCGCGTCCGCGCGCTCCTCGAGCATCGGGCGGTCGAAGACACGTCCGGCATCGATCCTAATCGCCTCGAGATCTCGCAGTAGCCGACGCGGCGGATCCGGCAGGATAGAATCTACCTCTCAGGCTCGCTTGTGTCGGTGATTCTTGCGTCGATCGTTCTTTGGGGGGGCGGCCGGCGGGCCGTTCCACACGGTGGACGAAGGCACCCAACACAAGCGAGAGGGTAGTGTAATACGCGCGATGTTCGATCGATCGACGCCGGCAGGCGTGACAAGCGAGCGCAGATGGGCAGCAGCAGCGATCCTCTGCGGCCTTGCCATCCTCGTCGTCTTCACGCTCCGCGACGTGTTCGTCGCCGAAGACGATGTGCTGCCGGGACGCGATTCGGTGAACCTGTACGTCTGGGAGATTTACACACGCGCGGCTCTCGCGACCGGGAGGCTGCCGTTCTGGAATCCGTTTCACTTCGCCGGAACCCCACATCTCGCCGACGTTCAAACCACGGTGCTCTATCCACCAGCGATGCTGTTGCGATGGTTGCCGCCTGGCGCGTTCCTGTCCTCGATGGCGGCGCTGCACGTGTGGATCGCTGGCGCAGGCGTGCTCTTCCTGGCGCGCGTCATCGGTCTCGGATGGCTGGCGTCAGCTGCCACAGCCGTGGCCGGCATGCTCGGAGGCAGTGCAGGCGCGCGTCTTCACAATGGCCACCTGCTGTTGCTGTACTGCGCGGCGTGGCTCCCGTGGGCCCTCGGCTACTCGATTGTGTCGCTCCGGCGCGCATCTGTCTGGCCGCATCCGGCACTCGTCATCGTGCTCGCGCTTCAGTTCCTGGCTGGGTACGTTCAAGGCAGCTTCTATCTGGTCGGAGTGGTGTGCCTGTACTACGCGTACAGCGCAGCGTGGCCGGATTCGCCGAGCGATTCCCGGTCGCGGATTCGAGCGATCGGACAGCTCGTGGTTGTTGGTCTGCTGTCTCTTGGGGTCAGCGCCTTTCAATTGTTCCCGACGGCGCGCCTCGTGGCACAGGCGGCGCGCTTCGCGGGAATCCCGTACGAGGATGCGATTGAAGGCGGCTGGTACGCGCCGAACTTTCTGAGCTTCTTTTTCCCGTTTTACGGAATCACGTCGAACACACCGCATCGCGAGCTGGCCGAAGCCGTGTCCTACGTCGGCTGGGTCCTGACGCCGATGATTCCCCTCGCGTTCTTCGACAGCGCTCGTCGCCGAATCGCGATCTTCCTGGCGGGGATCGCATGTATCGCTCTCGCGCTCGTCAGCGTCGATCTGCCGTTCTACCGTCTGCACCACGTGATGTTTCCCGGATTCCGCTTTCCAGGCCGCATCCTGTTTCTGGCCACGCTGAGTCTGGCGGTTCTCGGGGGCATAGGCCTCGAGCGATTTGTCGCAATGGCGAGCGCACGACGCTGGCGCTCGCTCGTGCCCGGGCTCATTCCTGGTGCAATGGCGATCGCAGTCGCCGCGTTCATCGTGCTCTCCGGGATCAACCAACGGCCGCCTGCGCCGGCGTGGCCCTGGCTTCCGGTCGTAGCCATCATCGGAGTCGTCGCGTCTGGCGTTCTCGCTGGCCTCTCGAGAACCACCGTTGCACTCGCACTCGTGCTCACCCTGGTGGCGACCGACATCGCGGCGTTCACGTCAGGCGCGATGGCACCGGTGTCGGTCGAGCCCATGGATCGCGTCCGCCACTGGATGGGCGAGCCGAACTCTGGCCGCGCCATCTCGACGTGCGAGAACCGCATCAGCTCGGGTGAGATGCTTCGCAACGGGCAACCCGCGCTCGATGGTCTCGCGGGAATCATCCTCAACGACTACGCCGACTGGGCCGACGTGGCGTCCTCGGGCAATCCATTGCCTCACGACGGTCAGTTCCATGGGATCGACAGCGAGGGCGTTCTCCCGGCCCGGCGCGATTTGCTGGACGTCGCCAATGTCGCGCTGATCTACTCGTGCGCGCCGCTCGAGGCTCCGTCGCTCACGCTCGTGTCGCACGTCGACGAGATCTACGCCTATCGAAACGATGCGGTGCGCCCGCGTGCGTTCTGGACCTGTGAAGGGCAGATGATGACGAAGGCAGCGGCAACGGCGCAGATTCTGCGCTCGCGCTACGACCGTGAGGGACGTCTGCTGCCACGCGCCTACATCAACGTGAGGTGGGCCCCGGATGTGACCGCCGATCGCCGGCACGGTGTCGAGCGGGGGCGCAGCCTGGCGGACGGCGTTGCACTCGATGACCACACCTGGCGGTACTCGCTCGAGGATCGGTCGACGGCCAACGTCATGTCGCTACTCGGCGACACCGCCGTCGAGGATACGCACGGTGTCGATCGCGTCACTGGCGCGATCACGGAGGCACCGACGGCGACAGACGTGGGCGCCAGCGATGTGGGCAACGAGATGCTGACCGGTACACGGACGTGCGCGGGTACGGGTACGACGGATATCAGCGTCCAGGATCGAGCGGACGGTCGCGTGATCGCCAGCGTCGACGCCTCCGCGCCCGGCTACGTCTTCCTGAGCGAGCCGTTTTACGCGGAGCGAGAGGCGCTCGTCGACGGTCAGCGTGTCACGCCCGTGCACGCGAACCTCGCATTCACGGCAGTCCCGGTCCCTGCCGGATCACACCAGCTCGAGCTGCGCTACGCGCCTACCAGTTTTCGTCTGGGTCTGGGTCTCTCGGTCCTCACCGTCGTTGTGTGGACGGGGCTGTCGAGGAGACGACGCCCTCGATGACGATGACGCGCGACTCACGCGGACAGAGCCGGCGATTTCTCTTCGTCATGCAATACCCGGGATATCTGAGGTACTTCGACTCGACCGTTCGCCTGTTGGCCGAGCGTGGGCACCACGTCGACGTGGTCTTCGACAGTCCACACAAGCAGCCCGAGGGGAGCGAAGCGCTCGACGGTGTTCAGGGCATCACGTGGCTCGGCCAGACTCCACGGCGCGATGACGTCTGGGGCGTTGTGGGCAAGGCCGTCCGCAGTGCGATCGACTACCTCCGGTATCTGCATCCGAAGTTCGCTGGTGCGAACTACCTGCGTGGCCGCATGCGCGACGTGCTTCCGCCGGTGCTGTCGTTTCTCGGTCGCTGGGAAACGGCAAGCGTCGCCACGACGAAGCGGGCGATTGCTCCGTTTCTCGCCTGCGAGCGCGCCATCCCGAGCAGCCCAATCCTGGAGTCATTCATTCGATCGCGACAGCCCGACGTGTTGCTCGTGACGCCGCTGGTGACAGACCGATCGACGCAGGTCGATCTCGTGAAGAGCGCGCATGCGATCGGCATCCCTGTCGGTCTGTGCGTGGCGAGCTGGGATCATTTGACGACGAAGGGTTTGATGCGTGTGCAGCCGGACCTGGTGTCGGTGTGGAACCAGGAGCAGCGCGCGGAGGCCATCGAGTTCCACGACGTCTCCAGCGATCGGGTCGTCGTCACGGGTGCACAACCGTTCGACCGCTGGTTCAAGCGACAGCCGACGCCGCGCGCCGTGTTCTGCGCCAGGGTCGGCCTCGATCCTGCGAAGCCGTTCGTGCTGTTCGTCGGATCGACCGCCTCGATTTCGGCGCCCGAGGCCGAAGTCGCGTTCGTTCGTCGGTGGATCGAAGCGCTGCGTCGTGTGCCGGCGCTGGCCGACGTGGGCGTGCTCGTCCGGCCACATCCCTACAACGCACTCCACTGGCGCGATACGGATCTGACGAGGATGCCTGGCGTCGAGGTCTATCCACGATCGGCCAACCCGGTCAACGAATCGGATCGTCAGGACTATTTCGACTCGCTGTTTCACAGCGAAGCGGTGGTGGGGGTGAACACGACCGCCATGATCGAAGCCGCGATCCAGGGACGCACCGTTCACGCCGTGCTGGCCGACGAGTTCCAGGACACGCAAGGCGGGACCCTTCACTTTCGTTACCTGCTGGCCGAGAACGGCGGCTTCCTGCGTGTCGCGAAGAGTCTGCCCGAGCACGCGGCGCAGCTTGCCGAGACGCTCGCCAATCCAACCGTCGGACGCGAGGCGTGCGAGCGGTTCGTGCGCGCGTTCATTCGACCGAATGGGATGGACGTCGATGCAACGCCCGTGCTTGTGTCGGCGCTCGAGCAACTGGCCGCATCGGGACCGCGACCACACGTGCACGTTGCGCTCTCGAGCTACCCGCTGCGAGCCGTGCTCTGGCTGTGCGGGCTCGTTGCGGTCTATCGAAG
The DNA here is from genome assembly GCA_963772955.1 of uncultured Acidobacteriota bacterium. GTDB lineage: Bacteria > Acidobacteriota > Vicinamibacteria > Vicinamibacterales > UBA2999 > Gp6-AA40. The sequence continues at coordinate 377,001 of CAVYZF010000009.1, forward strand.
TCCGGCGCGCATCGTGAAGGTGATTCGCCGGTCAGGGTTTTCCCTGAAAACCAGGCTCCTGACTGCCTTGACCGGGAGGGCAAGGGGCGAGTGAACCCGTTTGCGCCCTGAGCGCCTTTCGCTGCACGAGGGCCAGCGCAACAGCCCCACCAGATGTCACGGCAACTCGCACCCACCACGTTGACCAGAACACCGGGGTCGCATCGTCCGTGCGATAGACGTAGGCGGGGAACCAGTCGCGGAAGTAGTGCGCCATGTCCATCTCGGTGAAGGGCTGCTGCGTCATCAGCGTGAGGAGCAATGCGGCCGTCAGAATCGCTGGCCCCGGGTGGAAGTCGCGGACGTAAACGGCGAACAGGATCGCGATCGCCGGAAGCAGGAACACCAGATAGCGCCAGATGTCGGCGTTACCGACCGCTGCCGCGCCCACGATCAGAGCGAAAAAGGTGAATAGCTCCGGCGTCTTGACCATTTGACGGGCGCACCACACCGGCCGGAGCATCAGGAGAATCGTGACGCCACCAAGAATCGTGATCAGAAAGTAGACGAAGAACACGACGAAGGGTGGATCGAGCCAGAGTTCGAGGTTGGCGATGAAATCGCCCGCTGTCAGGAGCGTACGCCGCCGATCGCCGAGGTTGGTCGTGCTCGCCCATTGCCGAATCACGAATAACGCGATGACGGCCGGCGCGTATGTCACCAGCGCCCGAACGAAACCCCGCCCCTGCCGGAGCTCCCGGTGAAACCCAAAGAACGCGAGCGCGACGCCGAAGTCTCTCGCGCTGACGGCGACGAGAGCCGTTGCACAAGCTATCCATCCGCCGCGTGTCAGCACGACGTAGGTGGAGCCACACAGCGCCGCGAGCGCTCCCAGATCGATGAGCGTCGGGTAATAGGCAAACATCTTCGATGTGGCTATGCACAACGCCACCGTGACGACGAAATACCCCTTGTAGATGGCGGCGACCTGGTAGAGATCCAGGATCAGGCAGAGAAAAAAGTAGAGCGCGGCCGCGTAGAAGAAATTCATCACCTGAAATGAGGGGATGATGTCGAGCCCGGCGTAGTAGGGCACACGGGTCAGGAAGGGCATCAGGGGTCTAGTCTGGGTCGCGACCGTACCGTCGACGATTCGCGCCGTGACCATGTGCGCATACTGACGGCCATCGGCGCCCAGACCGTCATTGGCCTCGATCCGGCCGGATCGCGCGTTCAGAACCGCAAACAGGATCAGTCCGAGGACCGTGATGAGGAGGTTGGTGGCCCAGGCGCGATGGCGCACGTGCTAATCCTAACGCACGCCTGATCGCGTCGGCGTCGCGGGGAGTCGAGCCGCCGGCCGCACCAGTGATACGCTGCCAGCGCGTGATGCGAGTGTCAGTCTCTGCCCTCGGGGCGGTGATCGCCCTTCTCGCCGCTCTTCACAAGATGCTGTACGCGTCGGTGCTCGTCAACGACGACTTCATGCACCGCGCGTACGCGCTGCAGCTTCTCGCGGGTGAGTGGCCGATACGCGACTTCTTCGACTACGGCATGGTCCTCATGTACGTCGTCAGCGCACTGGCGCAGATGTTGTTTGGCTACCGACTGCTCGCCGAAGCGATCGTGATCGGCATCATGGTCGCAGTCAGCACGTATCTCGTCTTCGATCTCGTTCGACGCCTCACGGCCTCCACCGCCGCCGCGACTCTGTCAGCCGTGCTGTTCGTGGTCGCAATGCCGCGCAGTTACGGCTACCCGAAGTTGATCGTGTACGCCGTTGCAGCCGTCTTGTGGTGGCAGTACGTGCAGAAGCCGGCCACTTCGCGCGCAATCGCCCTTGGTGTGTGGACCGCGATCGCCTTCTACTGGCGGCCCGATCACGGCGCCTACGTCGCCATCGGTGTCACGCTCGCGATGATTGCGGCTCACGGTGTCAGCGCGCGGACGTTGGGAGAGTGCGTGCGCGCCGGCCTCGTGACGATCGCGCTCGTTGCCCCATGGCTGGTGTTTGCGTCCGTCGAGATGCGCGGGCTCGATAAATTCGTCGAGAGCGGAATGACTGCGGCCGTGGAGGAGCACATCGCCGGACAGACGATACCGCGATGGCCTCTCAATCGACTGTCAGATGTGGTGAGCGTCGATCGGCCGGAAGCGTACGCGCCATCGATTGGGCTTCGCTGGACGCGCGACAGCACGGCGGAGTCGCGCCAGCAGGTCATCGATCGATACGGCCTTACCGTCGTATCGACGCGCGACGACGTGTCGCAAACGGCGCGGGTGTCCGAGCGGACCATCGACGCCGTCCGTGCCCTCATCGCCGAGCCGATCGTCGAGGATACGGACGGCATCGACCGCGGTGCCGCGCAAATCTCGGAGTCCACCTGGCCGCCTTCGCAGCGTCGCCGTTTCGATCATTGGTGGTTGCGGCTGAACGTGTTGCCGCGATTAAACGAGCAGGTCGAGGGCGGAGAGATCTCGCGCGATTCTTCTGTTCGCCTTGCCTCTGGCAGCGATCGCCCTCGCCGTGCCGCTGCGGTCGTACCTGCCTGCGGCCGTCACGTCCACCCAGATGGTGTGCTTCGCGGTGTTCGCACTGATTGTCAACGTCGGTGTCCTGCGCGCGCCGTTCTATGTACGAGTCGGGGACGGCATCGTGCTCCCGGGCATCATTCTGGGAGTCCTCGTGACGATGGCCGTACGTGCCACGCGGGAGTCGCGTGTCCGTACGAAGTGGTTCGCACGAGGGGCGACGGCTGTCGTCATCGTGCTGTTGGTGAAGAGCCTTGCGGGAGCAGGTCAGTCTGCCGAACGAGTCAGCTGGGTGGCAGGTGAGTGGGAGTCGCTCGATCGGTCGCGTGCGGCTCGTGAGGAGGTGGTCGGCCGTCTCATGTCGAGTCCGCCGATCGACTATTGGCAGAAACGCAATCCCGAGGTCACGCTTCGTCTGGCCGCTTACGCGCGCGAGTGCGTGCCCGAGTCGGAGCGGATCCTCGTGCTGTGGTTCGCACCGGAGATTTACTACTATTCCGATCGGTTGATGGCGACACGGCACGCGTTCTTTCTCTCGGAGTTTGGCAACCTCCCCGCCGAACGTGACATGGAGATCGACAAGATCAGACGCCGGCCGCCCGCGGTTGTCTTCACGCGAGCGAAGTCGGAGCGCCCGGTCAGCAAGGCCTTCCCCCAGGTGATGGATCTGCTGGCGCGCGACTATCACGTCGCCGGCTCGGTGAAGGATGAGGATCCGTATCAGATCCTGGTGAGGACCGATCGAACTCCCGTGCGCGAGTACGGAGCAGAACGCTGGCCGTGTTACCGCTAATCGCTGGGGACGCGAGATCGCGGATCTCGTGGATCCCGATTGCATGGACCGTCGCGTGCCTCGTCGTGCTGGGCGCGGCCTTGTTCGCCGTCTCCTGGCCTTACGTTGACCTTCACAACAACCTGCGCGAGGCCACGAGCTGGGGATGGGGACGGTACGTCCGCTACGCCTTCAGCCACGGAATCGAATATCGACCGCTTCTGACGATCGCGATCAAGGGAGCCTACGACATCGTCGGGCTTCACCTCTGGGTCTATCAGCTACTCGTGCTTGCTCAGTTCGCGGCGGCGCTGGCGCTGTTGCTCTGGGCGTGCCAGCCGCGCGATTCGAGGCATGGTCTCGCCGCTGGTGTGGCGCTCAGTTGCCTGGTCGGCCTTCATACCAGCCGCATCTTCTTTCTGTTCATCCCGTTGAATGCGTACTCCGGCGCGCTGCTTCTTCTGCTCCTCGCGTTGGTCCTCGCCCTCGAGCCGCGCGCGCGCGCGTACGACTGGGTCTTGCTGCCGCTGACATTCGTTGGGCTTTTCACGCTCGAGTCGAGTCTTCTGATCGTCCCGCTCATCGTAGGGTTGTGGTGGCGCAAGGCTCCGGGCGTGAGTTGGCGGGGAGTGGCGGCGATGCTCACCGCTGTCGTCTTTTACCTCGCCGTTCGGTTCTCGTTCGGCGGACCGGCGTCCCTGTCCTCGAGCTACGTCGGATCCGGACTCGGCTTTTCGCAGGCAACACCCGAGACACTGCGAAACGTCTTCGAGCATGCCCCCTGGCTCTTCTGGGTCTACAACGTGATCGCGAGCGTTCTCACGGTGCTTGCGTCCGAGCCGCGGGCGGGAGTCTACGAGTTCTTCGCGTCGCTCCTTCGGGGGAGACGCCGTTCTGGCAGTGGCTCCATGTCGGCTCGTCGCTGCTGACAACCGCCCTGATCACTGTCGCTCTTTACCTGTACCGGCCGCTCTCCGATCGCGACCGGTTGCTCCGGCTGGCTGGGTTCGTGCTGCTCGTCTTCGGGAGCGGGCTCGGATTTCTCTACACGCGCGATCGGATCGGGCTCTCGGCGGGCGTTGGTTACGCACTACTGCTGTACGTCGCGCTCACCGTGGCGTTCGATCGTCTTCAGGAGACGGCGGGCTGGAGGCGAGCGTCGGTGGTTGGCCTCGTGTGCGCGCTCGCTCTTGCCTGGAATCTGCGGGTCGTCGAAGCCTACGCCCAACTCCGTGACACGGCGTGGGACTATCATTCCGAGTGGACGGAGCGCTACGCCGATCTCGGTGGCAGTCAGCCGCAGACCGTGCTGTTGCAGGCGCTGCGAGCCGATGCGCTTCGCTCGATGCCGGCCGATCCGCGACGCGATCCAGCCTGGACGTTCGCGCTGTTCGAGCGCCGGTTCTCTCGCGAAGACGGAGTGACGCGTGCTCCCGCGGACGCAGCGGCGGACAGCGCAGTCGCCACGGTATCGACGCCGTTCGACATCAGGTGGAAAGAGGACGTGGACGACACGACGAGACGTCAGCTCGAAGCGGAGCTTGGTTTGATCGATGCGCAGCGCGTGGAGAGAGATCCACGCGGCCGAACCTGGGAGTATCGCCTGCGCACGCCCACTCGCGATCGCGTTCGTGCGATCGTGCTGCACCCCGGCGTGGAAGACAGCGCGCGAATCGATGCCGGGCGCTTCGAGATCGTGCAGTAGAGCATGGCTAAACCGCCGCAAAGCCTGATACAGAAACTGGCGCACCGCGTGCGCGGCGTTCTTGGCGGTACAGCGCAGGACGAGGCGATCGCCGACATCGGCCGCCGGCTCGCGCGTATCGAGCGTCAGCTCGAGTCGGTCGAGAAGATCTGGCAGCGCACGCGGCATGTCGAGCCCGCCGTCCAGGCGCTGTTGCGAGAGCGCTTTCTCAATGTTGAGAACTTGCCGTATCCGGAGCGGCTCGCGGCGCGGAGATTTCGCATCAGCTCACAGAACCAGGAAGACGGGCTGACGCTGGCGCTGCTCGGCGAAGCCGGCGTCACGTGCCGTCGCTTCGTCGAGATCGGGTCAGGCCTGAGCGGAGGCAACTCCGGCTTCCTCGCGCGAGAGTGTGGATGGTCCGGCCTGATGGTCGACGGTCACCTGAAGCACATGATCCAGGTCGGGCGGCGTTTTCCCGGCGTGACAGCCGTGGCCGCGTGGGTCACCCGCGAGAACATCAACGAGTTGATCACCGGCAACGGCTGCGCCGGTGAAGTGGACCTCTTCAGCCTCGATCTGGACGGATGCGACTACTGGATCTGGGAGGCGATGACCGCCTGCTCTCCTCGCGTCGTCATCCTCGAATACAACTCGATGTTCGGCGCCGAGCGGTCCGTCACGGTGCCCTACGACGCGAAGTTCGATCGCCACAACTATCACACCGCGTATTACGGCGCGTCGCTGACGGCGCTCACTCGTGTGAGCGCCCGGAAGGGTTACCGGCTTGTAGCGGTCGAGCCGACCGGCGTGAATGCGTTCTTCCTCCGCAACGATCTCGCGCAGCACATCCCGGCCTGCGAGCCGGTGCGTGCGTTCCGCTTGCTGGAGAAGTACGACGTGCTGATGGAGCAGGGCGAGGACGTGTATCGCTACGCCGAGCGGGAGAGGGTTCCGCTCGTGGAGATCTAACCCATCATCTGATCGTAATAGTCGACTGCCTTCGCGCGGCCTGGCGCCACGCTGTCTTTCACCGCGAGATATCGGATCGGGTCGTCCTTGAATCGATTCACGTCGTAGACGTTCGTGATCTCGTGCGTCGTGCAGTATTGAGTGTAGAGGCACAGCCTGAAGGATCCCGGATCGACGCGGCTGCCGAGATGCAGGCAGCGCGACGTATCGACAGCCACACCCGTGCCGACCGGACCGGTGACGGTCACGATGTCGGCCGTTCCACCGACTGCGGCGATCTCTTCATCGGAATACCGTCGCAGTTCAATGTCCTGCCCGGTCTTCTGCTTGCGTCGAAGCTCGCGAACATCACGGACGATGCGCGACGTGGCGTCGGCGGGGATGAAGGTAAACGGGCCTTCGCGTTGACCGACGTCGTAGAGGTGGATGAAGTGCTTGATCTGCGTGATGCCCTCGTGATCGAGGTGGAACAGCTGGCTCTCGATGTTCTTGCCGGTTCGCGGCAGCGAGTACATCAGGTCGATGCGAGTGAGGTACGGCACCATTCCGAGATAGCGCGTCGCTGAGCCGAGCATCGCGTCGCTCAGCGCGAAGTCCACGATCTCCGGGCTGCGGCGGAGATCCTCATCATCGAGCAGGTAGCGAAGGAACGACTGCTTCCGCGTGAGAAATTTCTGCCGCTGTTCGGGCGTCCAGTTCTCGAAGCCGGTCATCTCGGCATCGATCTCTGCCTTCTTGACCTCGAACAGCCGCCGGGACGCGTCCACGACGTGGGCGAAGTCGCCGAGCGTGTCAGGCGACAGCAAGCCGTATCCCTTGGTGGGATCGATCACCGATGGCTGCGTGCCCAGTCGAGTGACGTAAGGCCCGGCAACCTGGGTGCGATGTCTGAGGTCCCGCGGTGAACGCGCCAGGCCGGCAGCCCTGAGAAACACTCGGCCGGTTTCTGAATCGCGCAGGCGGAAGAAGAGACTCTTCTCGGCCTGCCGCACGCGCCGGAAGACGTTCTGAACAAGCTTGACGCCCCGCTTGCTTTGCTTGCGGGCGGTCTTGACGCGCCGCAGGATCAGCCCGACCGCGCGGCCGGCAATCGTGCTCTGTCCCGTGCTCACCGCTACAGCATACCAACCAAGGGGTCCGCCCTCGAGATCCGGCGGAGCCGTTGGCTCCATTGCACCAGAAACACCGAAGTATGATCTCGAGGATTCCTGATGCCCCGAGTCATCATCGGTTCGCCCCTGTTCAATCACGCCGATCACTTTCGGGAGGCGATCGAATCGATCCTCGGCCAGACGTTCACCGATTTCGAATTGGTGCTCGTGGACGATGTGTCGAACGACGCGACGCCGGAGATCGCGCGCGAGTACGCAGGGCGTGATGAACGGGTGTCTTACGTCAGGAATGTGGAGCGGCTCGGCCTGGTCGACAATTCGCGCAAGGCATTTGCGATTGCGCGGGAGCGCCATCCAGAGGCCGAGTACTTCGCATGGACGAGCGATCACGATCTGTGGCATCCGCGGTGGTTGCAGCAGCTCGTGGATGCGCTCGACGCCAATCCGGACGTGCTGTTTGCCTACCCGTTGAACCGGCGAATCGGACCGGCAGGCGATCTGTTGAAGCGCAAGCCCTGGAGCTTCGACACCTCCGGTGTCACGAACCGCTGGACGCGTCTCCGATCGGGCATTCGCGAGATGCGTGCCGGCAACATGGTGTACGGCCTGTACCGCGTCGGATCGCTGGAGCGCGCGGGCGTATATCGCAGGGTGGTGGTTCCCGATCGTTTGTTGATCGCTGAGCTGTCGCTCTACGGCCAGTGCAAGCAGGTACCCGAGGTGCTCTGGTTCCGTCGCTGGTACGGACGCGTGTTCAGCCTCGAGCGGCAACGATCCAACTTCTTCCCTCGCGGACGCCCGCTCTACTCGTACTGCCCGTGGTGGATCGCGCACGCGGTGAGCCTGCTGCACACGTTCACGATTCGAGGCACGGGCAGGCCCCAGGTGTCACGCGCCGCCGGTCTTGCCGCGTCGGCGCAATACGTCGTGCTGGCGGGGAGTGTCCATGGGCACGAGCGGATGCGGGAGCTGCGTGCCTGGTGGCTGGCGAGGTCTGGCGCGCTCTGGCAGCGGCTGCACCTGATGCGCCGCGCTATCGCGCGTCAGGGAATGGTGAATTGGATCATGGCGCATCTCAAGGAGTTCGGAGCGGCCGACGCATGGCGAAAACCGTAGCGCAGCTTCGCCGCCGCGTGACGCACCTCGGTTTCGAGGCGGTCAGGCGCCCCGGGGTGATGTTCCTGCACACGATGCGCAAGATTCCAGTCGTACGCAATCGACTGATCCCGGCGCTCCTCAAAGAGGAGCTCGATGGTATTCCGGCATCGGATGCCGTCGATGCCGTGAGACGGGAGCTCGAGCGGCTCCAGACGTCGAAGGTGCCAATCGTCGTCGGACCCTGGGTCGGCGAGGTCGGCTTCGAGCTGCTGTACTGGATTCCGTTCCTCAATCAGGTCCTACGGACGTACAAGCTCGAGGATCGCCGGCTGATTGTCGTGTCACGCGGCGGAGCCCGGCACTGGTATCGCCATCTCACACGTGAGTACGTGGACGTCTTCAGCCTGTTCACGCTCGACGAGTATCGAGACGCAAACGAAGCGCGCTGGAGCAAGGCGGGGCACCAGAAGCAGTACCGCGTCGAGCAGATGGACGTCGACATTTTCGAGCGGGCGAAGGAGAAGGCCGGATTGCAGCAGGCCGAGCTCCTGCACCCGTCGCTGATGTACCGGATCTTGCGCTTCTATTGGTTCGAAAAGGCCGGCACCGGCCTGCTCAATCATCACACCGACTACCGGCGCCTTTCACCCATCGAACGCAGTCCTGCCCTCAAGGATCTGCCGTCGGACTACGTCGCCGTGCGTTTCTACTTCAGGCCCTCGTTTCCCGACACACCCGAGAATCAGCGCTTCGCGGCTCACGTCATTCGATCGTTGAGTCAGGAGATCCCGGTCGTTCTGTTGAACACGGGGCTGCGGCTCGACGATCACGAGGATCTGAGCGTGCTCGGCAAGAACGTGTACCGCGTCGACGAGCTGATGCGTCCCGAGCAGAACCTCGAGATTCAGACGGAGATCATCAGCAACGCCCGCGCCTTCGTCGGAACCTACGGCGGGCTGGCGTATGTCGGACCGTTCTACGGCGTGCCGTCCATCTCGTTCTACTCCACGGAGGACGAGTTGATCCCGGCGCACATCGACGTCAGCTGGCGGCTCGGGCGCAAAATGGGCGTCGCCGTGACGACGCTTCACACGCAGACGGCGGGGCTGCTGCGGACACTGTTCAGTGACGTGCCGGGATTACGCCCTCAAGCGCCGCGCTCGACGTAGTACTTCCCGATCGACAGGCCGTCTACCCACCGACTTGTCAAATGCATCAGTGCATCGTCGGGTGATCCGACGATTGGATGGCCGTGCCGGTTGAACGAGGTATTGAGCAGAACGCCGACGCCAGTGGCGCGCTTGAAGGCGCGAATCAGTTCGGCGTAACCGGGATTCAGGTCATCGGAGACGACCTGCGGTCGCAGCGTGCCGTCCACGTGAACGACCGCTGGCACCTCGCGTGTTGCGTGCGCCGATGCGCGCACGGCGAAGGTCATGTAGCGGTAGTCGGTCGAGCCATCCCAGTAGCGCGATGCGTCCTCGGCAAGGATGGACGGCGCGAACGGCACGAACGGCTCGCGGCCCTTCAGCAGGAGATTGATCCGATCCTTCACCTCGGGCTTGCGCGGGTCTGCGAGCACCGATCGATTGCCGAGCGCGCGCGGGCCGACCTCGAGCCGTCCCTGAAAGCGGCCGATCACCTTGCCTTCGGTAATCCGCGCGGCGACCATTTCCGGCGTGGCCGTTTCGATCGTCAGCGCGTGTTGCCCTTTCCAGCGCTCGAGTGTTCGGGTCACCTGCTCGTCCGAGAACTCGTGACCGAGGTAGGGATCGCGGAACGCGGCTGCCATCGAGATGTGGCCCTCGAAGAACAGCGCCTCGAGTGCGGCGCCTGCGGCCAGGCCTCCATCCGCAGAGTCCGGGAACACGAAGAACGACGCCGGGCTCAGACGATCGCGAATCAGCGCGTTGGCCTTGACGTTCAGCATCACGCCGCCGGCGGTGACGAGGTGCCTGCTCTGCGCGAGGCGCATCGCCTCGTCTGCCAGTTTCAGCATGACGTCTTCGAAGTGCGCCTGTGCGAACGCGGCCACGTCGTGATCCGCGAATTGATCCAGCAGGCGCTGGAATTCATCTGCCTGCGCGACTGACCCGAGTGGGTTGTTGACCTTCGTGTCGGGATGCCGGTCGTTGTAGCTGGCGGACTTCCACTTGTGTCGCGAGGCCAGGGTGCCGTCGTGCACCGAGACGATGCCCTCGAAGGGATTCGGGCGACCGTTCACCTGTCCGAACGCCGCGAGCCCCATCGTCTTGTATTCGCCATCGACCGGAACGAAGCCGAGCGCCTCCGTCACGGCTTGATAAAACATGCCGACGCTGTCCGCCGCCTGTGAGCCGCGGACATATCTCATCCGGCCATCAGGTTCACCGTGGTAAATCGTGGCAGAGAGTCCGTCGCCCTTTCCGTCGCAGGTCAGGACAGCAGCAGGTTCGGTGAGGCCCGACACGCGAAAGGCCGATGCTGCATGCGCACGATGGTGTGCGACGTGATAGTGCACGACCGGATCGCGCAGAAGACCGATCTCTTCCATGAAATCGACGTGCTCGCACCAATGGCGATTCGCAAACTCGTTCCACGTGCGGCGCACTTTCCCGCGCAACTGGGCGACACGCTGGGCGGACGGGAGTCTGTCGCGCGCCGCTGCGTTCGAGTGCGCGTCTGCCGGCAGCCGGTCGCCCTCGGCGGGCACAATCCAGGCGTTCCGGCGCTCGGGAAAAAGCGCCTGGGCGGTCGAAAACGCGACGAGGCCGATGTCGTGCGGTGTCAGCCCGCAATGCCCGAGTGCGATCTCGATGGACTGGCGCGGGAAGCCGAAATGGTGCTTGATTCGCGAGACGCGCTCTTCCTGGAGTGCGAACAGGATCCCCTGGGGCGAGCACACGGCGACGGAGGCGTCATGACCGAAATGGATTCCAATGGCGAGCGGACTCTTCACGGGCACGGTCAGTATATTGGCTGGGGCTCAGCTGTAGCTGGGTTTGCCAGGTGGCTGGGTAGCTGGGTTGCCAGGTCGCTAGGGACTGAGTCGCTAGGTGTACAATTCGCGCGCATGTGGCCCAGCTGGAGTCGGCGGCTGCCGGTGATTCGGACATTTGCCGCGCTTCGCGAGGCACAGGCGCGGCTGGCCGCGACGCGTGACGAACTGCAGCGAATGCGCGATGAGCGCGACTTCGCGCGCAAGGTCAACACCCATCTCATCTCGCACGGACGTTACAAAGAGCTCGCGCGCCTCCATACCGACGCGTACCGATCCGCAGATCCATTTCCGCACGCGGTCATCAATGACTTCCTGGATGAGCGCCTGCTGAAGACCGTTCTCGCCGAGTTCGATGGGTTCGATCGCGCCGGGTGGCACTACACCGAGCGCGAGACCGAGCGAAAGTACTCGACTGAGGACTTTCGCCACTTCGGGCCGATCACGCGCAACGTCTTCAACCAGCTCAATGCGGCGCCGTTTCTCTGGTTCCTGCAGGAGTTGACCGGTGTCCAGGGGCTGATTGCCGACCCGCATCTGCGCGGCGGCGGTCTCCACGAAATCAAGCGGGGAGGCGCGCTCGGCGTCCACGCGGATTTCAACTTCTACCCGCGGCTGAACCTGTATCGCCGCCTGAACTTGCTGATCTACCTCAACGAAGACTGGCAGGAAGCCTGGGGCGGCGATCTCGAGTTCTGGGACCGCGAGGGTAAACGCTGCGTGCAGCGCTTCTCGCCGCTGTTCAACCGCGCGGTCATTTTCGATACGTCGAACTTCAGCTACCACGGGCATCCGCGCCCGCTTCAGTGTCCCGAAGAACGGGCGCGGAAGTCTCTCGCCCTCTACTACTACACGGTCGACGCACCAGCCGAGGACGACCGTACCCCGCACACGACGGTCTTCATCAAGACCGAGGGCGTTGCCACGCCGTAGTCGGTCTCACTGCAGAACTCTCCCCATGCCTCTCGTCGAAAGCCTCAAACACCCGCGAGCGTTAGGGTAAACGCGCCCGGTGTGTCATTGCGGGTATCTCCCCGTATGCTGTACACTGTGCAGCGTTTGTACGCGTCCAGTGGCCGTCCGTTGGCGCGAAAACGCCCGGTGGCGGCCAACTGATAAGCGGTGCCAAATCCCAACCCGCCTGCCTTCTCATCCGACGGTTGTCTCGGCAGCGTCCTGCCAGGGCGGTCGTGTGGTCCACGCATCGAAAGAAGCTTTGGAGCTGAGAGGGTGGTCGTGAGGGACACCGTGCGCGCCTAGTGCAGCGTGTGCAGTCACTTGACCGCGGTCTCACGATCACGCGTGTGACTGAGAGGGCGAAGCTGTCTCTATCACCGAACCGTCGCACCATCGCACTATGAAAGGCCTCATCGTCGAAGGTGTCAGCAAGCGGTACTGGGTGCCGAAGGCACAGAAGTCGGAAACGACTGAGAGCCGCCTCGACCGTATCCGCAACTTCTTCTCCGTGCCACTGGCTCGTGAGCTCGTGGGCGCGCAGGAGGTGTGGGCGCTCAAGGACATATCGTTCGACGTCGAGCACGGCACCGTCCTGGGCGTGATCGGCGGGAACGGTGCCGGCAAGACGACCCTCCTCAAGGTCATCTCCAAGGTCATCGCTCCGACGACCGGAAGGATCAGGGGGAGAGGGCGAGTCGTCTCGCTGCTGGAGCTCGGGGCGGGCTTTGACGACGAAGCGACCGCGCGCGAGAACATCTTCATGAACGCCGCCATCAACGGCATTCCGCGGGCGGTCGCGCTCGAACGGTTCAACGACATCATCGACTTCGCCGAGATTCCGGAGTTTGTCGATACGCCGCTGCAGTACTTCTCGAGCGGCATGTATCTGCGGCTGGCGTTTTCCGTCGCGATCAACATGCAGCCGTCGATTCTGCTCGCCGACGAGATCCTCGCCGTCGGCGACATGTCGTTTCAGGAGCGCTGCCTGCAGCGCGTGCGCGAGCTGGCGAAAGACACCGGCCTGACGGTGCTCTTCGTGTCGCACGACATGGAGGCGGTCTCGCGCATCTGCGATCGCGTCATCTGGGTCAAGGACGGCACCCTGCATCGTGCCGGTGAGGCCGAGGACGTCGTCACCGAGTACCAGAACGCCACGTGGGAGCTGCTCACGTCTGCGGACAAGCCTGAAGCGAAGGGGAGCAGTCACGCCGGGCGCTACGGCGAGATCCTCGAGGTCAAGCTGCTGTCGTCTGACGGCCGCGAGATCGGATCACCGCCGCGGTCCGAGGACATCTTCGTGCGCATCCGGTTCCGTACGTATCGCGCGAAGACGCGCGTGCGATGTGCCTTCGACCTGTTCTCGAAAGGCGTGCTGGTATTCCGGTCGGCGCAGCCCGAGCTGACGCCGGTCGGTCCTGACATGGCGTACGAGGCCGTCGCCAAGATCCCGGCGAACCTGCTATCGGAGACGACCTACACGATCAGCGTAGGCATCACGCTGATTCGCGGTGAGGGAGAAGAGCATGCGCTCGTCGTCAACAAGGCGCTTGCGTTCATGGTCTATCGCGAGAACAGCGAGGAATCGTCCGGCACGCTCCATCGCACCGGCGTGATCGATCCCCGGCTCGAATGGAGCATGGAGATGAAGCCCTATGCCATCCGCGCCTGACGTGGCGATCGACGCCGGCGCCGAGTGGTGGGAGATCGAGCCGCGGCAGCACGGTGTCTTCGACCGTGCGCGCGAGCTGTGGCGCTACAGGTATCTCTGGTGGTTCTTCGCGTCGGACACGATGACCGGCATGTTCCGGCGCAGCAAGCTCGGATGGATCTGGCTGCTGCTCCGCGTGGCCGGCCCGGTTGGCCTCAATGCGGTCGTCTTCGGAGGCATGCTGGGCGTCGAGTCTGGCGGGCCACCGTACTTTCTGTTCTTCCTGTGCGGCACGACGACCTGGGTGTTGTTCGAGCGGTCGCTGCTGTTCGTGACCCGAAGCCTCGAGAGCAACCGGAAGCTGATCACGAAGGTGTACTTTCCGCGACTGATCCTCCCGATGTCCGCGGTCGCGCCAGGCTTGCTGTATCTCGCCATCCTGTTGATCGTCATCGTCGCCACGGTCATCTACTACTTCCGCAAAGAAGGCCTCTGGTACGTCACGCTGCGGCCGGAGCTGCTCGCGGCCGTTGCGGCGATCGTGCTCAGTCTGACGTTCACCGTTGCGGTCGGACTCTGGACGTCAGTGCTGCAGGCGCGCTATCGCGACATCCGCTACGGACTTCGCTACGTGATGCCGTTCTGGATGTACTTCACGCCGATCATCTATCCCGCCACTGCCATTCCGGAGAAATGGCGCTGGCTGGTTGCCCTCAATCCCATGGCCCCGATCGTCGAGTTGTTCAAGTGGGGCACGCTCGGGCAGGCGCACATCACCGCTCCCAGCCTGATCACGTCGATCGTGCTGATCACGGTCACGATGATCTCGGGTATGTGGTTCTTCAATCGGGAGGAGGCGGCCTCAATAGACAAGCTGTAGAGGCCGCGTCTCGTTCGAATTTCTGGCTTCTCACTTCTCGGTTCGTGTTCAGGTTCGAACCCCGAACTCCGAACCCGGAACCCCGAACGTAGAACCGAACTTGAACACGAACTGAGCACTGAGAACCGAGAAACTTGAACCACACGTGACATGAAGATCCTGTTCTCCATGCGTCACTCGGGGGCGCTGAGAAACTACTCCTCGACGATCGGCGAGCTTGCCCGGCGCGGGCATCACGTCCATCTCGTGTTCATGATGGCGGACAAGCTCGGCGATGGGCGCCTGGTGTGGGAGATCACGAACGACCACGACAACGTGACGTTCAGCGAGCTCGGAAAGAAGACGCCGTGGCGTTTCTGGCTCGGGCTTGCGCGTGGTGTGCGGTCGGCGACCGACTACGTCCGCTACGGTACTCCGGAGTTCAAGGACGCGCACGCATTGCGCGAGCGCGCGGCCGAGCGCGTGCCGGCGATCTTCAGCGGATTCCTCACGTTGCCAGTCGTGCGATCGAGTGCCGGGCTTGCCTTCGTGTCGCGAATGCTGAACCTGATCGAGCGAGCGATTCCGGCTGATCAGTCGATCACTGAGCTCATCGCAGAGCAGAATCCCGACGCGGTGCTCGTGACACCGCTTGTCGATATCGGGTCCGATCAGGTCGAGTACATCAAGGCGAGCAGGACCCTGGGGATACGAAGCGCGCTGTGCGTCCATAGTTGGGACAACCTCACCAACAAGGGGCTCATTCGCATTGTTCCCGACCGTGTCTTCGTCTGGAACGAGGCGCAGCGGCGCGAGGCGATCACGATGCACGGCGTCGGGCCAGAGCAGGCGGTCGCGACCGGTGCGCCTGTGTACGACCAGTGGTTTGCGCGCCGCTCAAGCACGACACGCGAGGAGTTCTACCGCAAGGTCGGCTTGCCTCCTGACAAGCCGTTCCTGCTCTATCTCTGCTCGTCTCAGTTCATCGCGCCCGACGAGGCCGTGTTCATCGAGAAGTGGGTGCGCGCCGTCCGTTCCGCGCCAGATCCACGAGTGCGCCAGCTCGGCATCCTGATCCGCCCACACCCGGAAAACGTGCAGCCGTGGCAGCGATTCGACGAGTCCGATCTGAAAGACACGGTGCTCTGGCCGCGCGGCGGCGCCAACCCGGTCGATCAGGCATCGAAGAACGACTACTTCGATTCGATGTATCACTCGGCTGCCGCGGTTGGCATCAACACCAGCGCGCAGATCGAGTCGGGCATTGTCGGCCATCCGGTGTTCTCGGTGCGCGTGCCCGAGTACAGCGGCACGCAGGAGGGCACCCTCCACTTCCACTACCTGCTCAGCGAGAACGGCGGCTTGCTGCACATGGCCGGGACACTCGACGAGCATGTGCGCGATCTGACGAAGGCGATCGATCGCACTGAGGAAGACGATCGACGGCTGCGGAACTTCGTTGAGGGCTTCGTGAGGCCCGCAGGCCTCGACCGGCCGGCGACTCCGATCCTTGCCGACGCCGTCGAGGACCTGGCGCGCATGCCGAAGCCGGTTCCGTGGCGTCCCGGCATCGGGCTGCTCCTGATCCGGTGGCTGCTCTATCCGGTCGGCGTCGTGATGAAGGTCGTGCGCGGCTTCTCGCGCCTCACCAGGAAGCGCGAACGGCAGATGCGGCCACTGACCATCGCCAGCTTCTTCCAGAAGCGCTTTGCCGCCATCACCGGCGACTTCTTCCGGTGGGGTCCTGCCAAGAAGTTCGCGCGCCGCTACATCGTTCCGCGCGTGCTGCCGCAGATGATGACCGGCGACCAGCCGACGCAGGAAATGCAAGCGGTCCCGAAAATCCTTCAGCGCATGGCCGCCAGCCCGCGGCACATCGTCGTGGGACCGTGGCTGAGCGAAGTCGGTTTCGAACTGCTGTATTGGATCCCGTTCCTGAACTGGGTCAAGACTTACCGGCCGTTCGATGCCGAACGGATGCTGGTGGTGTCACGCGGCGGCGCCGGCATCTGGTATCAGAACATCACGAAGAACTACGTCGACCTCTTCGACTTCTTCACGCCCGAGCAGTTCAGGACGAAGAACGCCGACCGTTTGCAGGAGAACAAGCAGAAACACCTGGCGCTCACGAACTTCGACCGCGAGATTCTGAAGCTGGCCTATCAGCATCTCGGCAGCAAGCAGGTGGAGCTGCTGCACCCGATGTACATGTACCGGCTGTTCTATCCCTACTGGAAAAGCCAGGTTTCGATGAATCTCGTCGACACGTTCGCCACGTTCGAGCGGCTACCACCCATCGACACGAGCGACGTCACGGGTGAGCTGCCGCGTGACTATACCGCGGTGCGTTTCTACTTCAACGAGTCGTTCCCAGACACGGAAGAGAACAAGCTGTTCGTCACGCGTCTGCTTCAGACTCTGACCGACGCCGGTGACGTCGTGCTGCTCAATCCCGATCTGCGCATCGACGACCACTGGGAGATGACGGTCGACAAGAACCCGCGCATTCATAGCGTCGATCACCTGATGACGCCGCGGAACAACCTCGAGATCCAGACGAAGGTGATCAGCCGGGCACGCGCCTTCGTCGGTACCTATGGCGGGCTGTCCTATCTGGCGCCGATGTACGGTGTCACGTCGCTCGCCTTCTTTTCGCATCGGGAGAAGTTTTCGCCCCAGCATCTGGAGCTCGCGCGCCGCGTCTTCGGAAACTTCAAGCGCGGATCGTACGTGGTGCTCGACACGAGCGACATCGACGTTCTCGGGCTCGCGTTCGGCGAGCGTGGCCAGTTGACGCAGGCGATCGAACGTACGGAGGTGGTTCTCGAACGATGAGCGACGGCATCGCAGTCGTTCATCAGGAGGCGTTGCAGCGCGCGCGTTCGGTCGTGCAGGGCGATGGCGATGTCATCGTCGGCCCGTGGACAGGAGAGGTCGGCTTCGAGCTGATGTACTGGATTCCCTTCCTGACGTGGCTCGTCGACCAGGGATTGAACAGCCAGCGCATCGTGGTCGTGTCACGAGGTGGCGCCGGACTCTGGTACCGCCATCTGACGAACCGTTACATCGACATCCTGGATCTGATGACGCCCGACGAATTCCGCCAGCGAACTGCCGGCAAGAAGAAGCAGTACGACTCGCGGCGTGAGGTCGACAAGGAACTGCTGAAGAAGACACGAGATCGGCTCGGCCTCAACGACGTCGATGTCCTGCATCCGGCGGTGATGTTCCGGCTGTTTGTCGGGCTGTGGCGAAGGCGCGTCGGGATCGAGTTGGTGCAGTCGTTTTCGCGGTTCCAGCCGCTCATGCGGCCGTCGTCGACGGAGCGGCCCGCCGGCCTGCCGAGGGACTACGTCGTCGCAAAGTTCTACTTCAGCAAGGCGTTTCCGGAGACAGTCGAGAACAAGGCGTTCATCTCGGACATGATTCGGACGATCAGCCGCCAGGTGCCGGTTGCTCTGTTGAGCACAACGGTTCGGCTCGACGAGCACAGCGACTACCAGTCGGCGTCCGGCTCCGGCGTGTTCGTTGTCGATGCGCATGCGACACCGCAGAAAAATCTCGAGCGTCAGACCGAGCTGATTGCGGGTTCGCGAGGCTTTGTTGGCACGTACGGCGGCTTCTCGTATCTCGCGCCGTTCATCGGGGTTCCGTCGCTGTCGTTCTTCTCGCGCCGTGGCTTCGAAGCCCACCATCTCGACTTGGCGCAGCGCGTGTTCGACCGAATGCTGCCCGGAGGTTTCGTCGCACTCGATCGAGGCGACACGACGCTGGTGGAGCCAGCAGTGAATCGGTGGGCCGCAATCGGGGTGGCCTCGTGACGCTGCTTGGGCGTCTGCGGCGAGCCGTCGCTGGCGGAGACGTGGCGCACACCGAGCAGCGTTTGAAGGAAATCTCGGATCGCTTGTCCAAGATCGAGGACTCGATCGCCAACCTCGAGCCGGACATCAAGATGCTGCCGGCAATCGTGCGGAAGCTGTACCTCGAGGATGCCGATCTCCCGTATCCCTACGACCTCCTCGCGGAGCGGTTCGGATATCGCTCGCAGAACGAAGAGGACGGTCTGCTGCTTGCGCTCTTCAAGCGCATCGGTACGACGGATCGTCGCTGCGTCGAAATCGGCTGTGGACTGAATGGCGGCAACTCCGGATTCCTCGTCGGGGAATGTGGCTGGTCCGGTCTGATGGTCGACGCCGATCGTCACAAGGTCGAAACCGTCAGGATTCGCTACGCCGGGCACGCAGTGATTGCCCACAAGCACCGGGTGACCACCGACAACATCAACGGCATCCTCGAGATGCACGGATTCACGGGCGAGCTCGACTTCCTGAGCCTCGACATCGACGGCAACGACTACTGGGTGTGGGAGGCGCTCGCGGCCTGCTCTCCTCGCGTGGTGGCGCTCGAATACAACTGGCTCTTCGGCCCGGAGCGGGCCGTGACGATCCCGTACGACCCGCAGTTCAGGCTGGACCAGGCGCCCACGCGCGCGTATCGCGGCGCGTCGCTCGCCGCCCTCACGCATCTCGCACGGCGCAAGGGCTACCGCCTGGTCGCATCCGAGCGCGTGAATGCGTTCTTCGTCAGGAGCGACGTCGCACCAGGTCTTTCCGCGATCGAAGTCAGCCGTGGCTATCGCGCGCCGAAGGGGATGGACCTCGACGATGTGTTCACCAAGATCGATCAGGCGGGCCTGAAGCTCGTCGAGGTCGACGGCGCTGGAGTCGTGGCGTGAGCGCGCGATGATCATGGCGGGAAGCGCACGATGAGAATTCTCTTCTCCATGCGCCACCCGGGTGCGTTGCGAAACTACTCGTCGACGGTGGAGGAGCTCGCGAAGCGCGGACACCAGATTCATCTGACGTTCATGAAGCGCGACAAGCTGGCCGATCCGCGGCTGCTCGACGTCCTCACCGGAACGTATCCAGACATCACCCACGACTTGGCAGAGGTATCGAAGCGCGCCTGGCTCGGGCTGGCCCGCGCGACACGATCGACGGCTGACTTCCTGCGATATCGCACGCCGGAGTACCGCGACGCTGCTGCGCTCTACGAGCGCGCGGCCGTGAGAGTGTCGCCGGCGGTGCAGGCGTTCTCGCGACTTCCGGTTGTACGCTCGCGAGGCGGACTGCGCTTCGTCACCCGGCGACTGCGCTCGATCGAACGTGCCATCCCGCCAGACCCTGCCATCGTTCGACAGATCGCACGTCACAGCCCCGACCTCCTGCTGGTGACACCACTCATCGAGCTCGGGTCGGACCAGGTCGAGTACATCAAGGCGGCCCAGGCGCTCGGCATCCCATCGGGGTTGTGCGTGCACAGTTGGGACAACCTGACGAACAAGGGATTGATTCACGCGATTCCCGATCGCGTGTTCGTGTGGAACGAGGCGCAGCGCAGGGAGGCCGTCGACCTTCATGCGATTCCTGACGCGAACGTCGTGGTCACGGGCGCACCTACCTACGACCAATGGTTCGTCCGTCGTCCGAGCACGACGCGCGAAGAGTTCTGCCGGAAGGTCGGGTTGCCTGCGGAGCGTCCTTTCTTCCTCTATCTCTGCTCGTCGAAGTTCATTGCTCCGCGCGAGGCTGACTACGTCAAGCAATGGATTCAGGCGTTGCGCTCGGCGGTCGATCCGAGAGTTCGTGAGGCGGCGGTGCTCGTGCGGCCTCATCCCCGCGGCGACAATCAAGGGCTCGATGGACCGGAACTGCGCGGGCCGAACGATGTCGCCGTGTGGCCTGCTGGAGGTGCGAACCCGGTAGATACCGATTCCAGGAACGACTACTTCGATTCGCTGTACCACTCGGTTGCCGCTGTCGGAATCAACACGAGCGCACAGATCGAAGCCGGGATTGTAGGCCGGCCGGTGTATTCGATCCGGGCGGCCGAGTACGTCACCACGCAGGAAGGAACGCTGCACTTTCACTATCTGCTCAATGAGAACGGCGGGCTACTCCACATGTCGCCGACGCTCGCGGAGCACGCGCGCGCACTATCGAGCGCTCTCGACCGCACGCCAGAGGATGAGCGCCGGCTGCGCGAGTTCGTGAAGGGATTTGTGCGCCCTCGAGGTCTCGATGTGGCCGCGACGCCGCTCCTGGTTGACGCGATCGAGGGCCTCGCGCGATTGCCGGCGCGCGCGCCCGCGCGCGCGAGCCTGGGGTCAGCCCTGTTGCGAATCGTCCTGTATCCCGTGGCGGCGCGGATGAAGACCGAGCGGCCTGTCGCGCGCCCGCGCGCCGCATCTCCGGATGGTCAGCGCAAGTCCCGGCAGGATCGACCGGTAGGTGTCGTCAGGTGATGCCGTGACGCCGCGACGTTTCCTGTTCGTGATGCACTATCCGGGTACCTGCGGTACTTCGACTCGGTGATCCGTCTGCTTGCCGCTCATGGCCATCACATCGACCTGATCTTCGACAATCCCGATAAACAGTCAGAGGGCACCGAGGCGATCAGCGACATGGAAGGCTCGGTCGAAGTCATCGGCCGCATGCCGACGCGTGGCGACATCTGGGCCGTTGTCGCGCGCGACGTCCGCGGCACGATGGACTACGGGCGGTATCTGCATCCGGACTTCGCCGACACGCCGTATCTGCGCGACCGCATGCAGACGGCGCTGCCGGATATCTTCAGCTTCCTCGCCGATCGCAAGACGAGGAGCGTGGCATTCGTTGAGCGACTGACGAGCCTCTTCGCAACGTGCGAGCGTGCCATCCCGAGCAGCTCGGCGGTCGAGAAGCTGCTTGCGTCGCGGAAGCCAGACGCGGTACTCGTCACGCCGCTGGTCACAGACTGCTCACCGCAGGTCGATGTGGTCAAGGCCGCGCAGGCCCTTGGTGTCCCGACCGCGCTGTGCGTCGCCAGCTGGGATCACCTCACGACGAAAGGTCTCATCCGCGTTCAACCGGATCTTGTTTCGGTGTGGAACGAAGAGCAGAAAGCAGAAGCGCTCGCGTACCACGCCATCCCGGCGTCATCGGTCGTCGTCACGGGCGCGCAGCCCTTCGATCGCTGGTTCGAACGAAAGCCGACCGGGCGCCAGGAGTTCTGCGCAAAGGTCGGGTTGCCTTCAGATCGCCCGTATGTGCTCTTTGTCGGCTCTACGGCGTCCATCTCGGCGCCCGATGCCGAGCTGACGTTCGTGCGACGCTGGATCACGGCGTTGCGCGCGCATCCGGCGCTCGCCAACATCAGCATCCTGGTGCGCCCGCATCCGTTCAACGCGCGGCACTGGAGCGACGCTGACGCCGGCGACCTGCCCAACGTGGCGGTGTACCCGCACTGGGCGAATCCGGTGAACGAATCGGATCGACAGGACTACTTCGACTCGCTGTATCACAGCGCGGCGGTCGTCGGGATCAACACGACTGCAATGATTGAGGCGGCGATCGTCGGACGCACTGTACATTCGGTGCTGGCCGAGGAGTTCAAGGACACGCAGGGGGGCACGCTGCACTTCCGCTATCTGCTGTCGGAGAACGGCGGCTTTCTGCGCGTCGCCGGCAGTCTGTCCGAGCATGCCACGCACGTGGCTGAGACACTCGCGTCGCCTGACATCGGCCGGGAGGCGTGCGCACGATTCGTGCGGACCTTTGTGCGTCCTCACGGGATCGATGTCCAGACGACGCCGATTCTGGTTGACGCGCTCGAGCGTCTCGCGACGAAGACGAGCACGCGCGCCCGAATGCCGGTCCTGCTGTATCCGCTGAGCGCATTCCTCTGGGTCAGCGGCATGGTGTCGTACTACCCGCAGCGCATCTGGAACGTGGCGCGCAAGCAGTGGCGGATCGCAGGCAAGAAGACACACAACGCGCGCAAGCGCCTGAGGCGTGTGCCGCCCACGCGTGTCGATGATGACCGCGCGGGGACCGACGTGCCGAGACGTAAGGTCGGATAGCTGATGGAGAGCGGGATCATCAGCGCGTCTGCCGCACTGCAGGAACGGCTGGCCCGGCTGCGGGCGAGCGACGCGTTCAAGAACTACGAGTACGCGCGCGAGCGCGTGCTCGAGATGCGGGCGCAGATCGCGGCGTCGCCCGAGCACAAGCCGAGCGCGTACTGGGAAGAAGAGCTATCGACTTTCGAGTACATGCTCGATGCGTCGCCTCTGGTGATCGAGAAGCTGCGGCATCACACGCATTGGATCACGGGGATCCGCGCCTATGAGTACCGTTCGCAGCGGAAGCGCCAGAAGGTCAGGCTGACAGAGAAAGTTCAGGCGCTGCTCGCGCTCGGTTTGCCCGATCTGTTCGTCTCCGAATGGCGTTCCCTGGGTGGGTATGGCTTCGAGCACGACGGCAAGTTCTTCAACCTCGACACGGCGAAGTTCTACGAGGTGTTGATCGCGCTCGATCGCGCAGCCGTGCTCCCGGAATTCCGCAACAACGCCGAGCGTCGTCTCGTGTGGGAGATCGGTGCCGGATGGGGCGGGTTCCCGTATCAGTTCAAGACCGTGTGTCCGAACGTGACCTACGTCATCACCGACTTCCCCGAGCTGTTCCTCTACTCGGCGACCTACCTGATGACGGCCTTCCCGGGCGCGAAAGTTGCGTTCTGGGGTGAGGATTCGACCGAGCGTCTGCTCGCGCGCTGGCGTGAGTACGACTTCATCTTCCTCTCGAACACGTCGCTTGCGGAGATGAAGCCGGAACGCCTGGACCTGACCATCAACATGGTGTCGTTCCAGGAGATGACCGACGCCCAGGCCGACGCCTACGTCGCGAAGGCACACGAGCTCAACTGCCCGTTCGTCTACAGCCTGAATCGCGACAAGTCGGCGTACAACCCGGAGATTACGAGCGTCAGCGAGGTCATCTCGCGCTACTACTGGCCGCGCGAGGTCGCCGTGCTGCCGGTGCCGTACACCAAGATGATGGACGAGCTGCCTTCAGCTCACGACTACAAGCACATCATCGGGTGGAGACGAGTGAAAACGGACGTCGGCGGTAAGCAGTAGGCAGTATGCCTCGCGTCATCATCGGCTCGCCGCTGTTCAACCACGCGAAGGACTTTCGCGAGGCGATCGAGTCGATCCTCGGCCAGACGTTCACCGACTTCGCCCTGGTGCTCGTCGATGATTGCTCGAACGACGAGACGCCGCAGATCGCCAAGGAGTATGCGGCCCTCGACAGTCGCGTCAGTTATCAGGTGAACGAGCAGCGTCGCGGGCTGGTGGACAACGCTCGCCGGTCGTTCGAGGTCGCGCGTGAGCGATACCCCGACGCCGAGTACTTCGCCTGGGCGAGCGATCACGATCTCTGGCATCCACGCTGGTTGCAGGAACTGGTTGACGCACTCGATCGCCATCCCGACGTTGTGCTCGCATATCCGCTCAATCGCCGCATCGGCCCGTCGGGCGAAGTCCTCGCTCGGAAGCCATGGGCATTCGACACCTTCGGCATCTCTGATTCGTGGAAACGGTTGAGCGTCAGCATCAGGCAGATGTCGGCAGGAAACATGGTGTACGGCCTGTATCGCGTGCCTCTGCTGGCGAGAGCTGGTGTCTATCGACGCGTGCTCGTCCCGGATCGACTGCTGATGACGGAACTGGCGGTGTACGGTCAGTTCAAGCAGGTGCCGCAGGTCTTGTGGTTCAGGCGCTGGTACGGCCGCATCTTCAGCCTCAATCGCCAGCGCAAGAGCTTCTTCCCCGAGGGCCGGCCGCTCTACATGTGGGCGCCTTGGTGGATGAGCCACGGCGTCAGCTTGTTCTGGACCTTCGGCGTGAAGCAGGAAGGATTGCCGGCGGTCACACGAATCTCCGGGATGATCCTTGGGGCGAAGTACCTGGTCTCGAGCGGCCTGTTCCATGTCTGGCAGCAACTACGAGCCCTGCGGATCGACGTGCTCGAACGACTCGGTCGCGTGCGGCCCTACGAGCGCAAGCTGCGGCTCGCGGCGCGTGAGCTTCATCGCCAGGGGGTCGTGGACTGGACCGGGAATCGACTGAAGCCATACCTCGGTGCGAAGGCACGACGGAAGGCCGTGTCGCGGATGAAGAAGGGCGCCCGCCAGGCATCGTCGCGGGCCGTGCGAGGACCGGGCCTCGCGCTGCTGCGCATGGTGCGCTCGATTCCTCTCGTGCGGAAGCGCGTCATTCCCTCGCTCCTCAAGGCGCAGCTCGATCAGGTTCCGGCGGCACCGATCGTGACGGCGATGACGAAAGATCTCGAACGACTGCGCACGTCGTCCGGACCAATTCTGATTGGGCCGTGGATCTCGGAGGTCGGCTTCGAGGTGCTCTATTGGATCCCGTTCCTCAATTGGGCGATCAAGGCATTCGGTCTCGACGAGCGTCGGTTGATCGTCGTCTCGAGAGGCGGCGCGAGACTCTGGTATCAGCACCTCACGACGGAGTACGTCGACATCTTCGATCTCTTCAGCGTGGCGGAGTATCGCGCCCGCAACGAAGAGCGCTGGTCGCGAGGAGGGAACCAGAAACAGTTCGACGTGACGCCGATGGAGCGCGAGATCGTCGACCGTGCAAAACAGAAGCTCGGTCTTGCGGGCGTCGAATGGCTGCACCCGTCAGTCATGTACAAGCTGCTTCGCTTCTTCTGGTTCGAGAAGGCGAGCGTGCGGCTGCTGACCGAGCATGCCGACTATAAGAGACTGACGGCGGAGCCGGACGGCGAAGTCATGGCAGGACTGCCGCGCGAGTACGTGGCCGTGAGGTTTTACTTCCGGCCGTCGTTCCCCGATACGCCGGAGAATCGGCGATTTGCTGCCGACGTCATTCGCTCTATCGCCCGCGACATCCCTGTCGTGCTGTTGAACACCGGGTTGAGCCTCGACGATCACGAGGATGTCGACAGCGGCAACCACAAGAACGTGTATCGCCTCGATCACTTGATGACGCCGCAGCGGAATCTCGAGATCCAGACGCGCATCATCAGCGCGGCGCGCGCGTTCGTCGGATCGTACGGCGGCCTCGCCTATCTGGGTCCGTTCTACGGCGTCCCGTCGGTGGGCTTCTACTCGGCAGAGTCCGAACTGATTCCTGCGCACCTCGACGTGGGCTGGCGGCTCGGCAAGACGATGGGCGCGCCGCTGATGGCGTTGCACGTCAGCAGTGCTGGCATGTTGCGGATGCTGCTTGGCTTGTCCGGTCCGGCCTCTGAGTCGACGCCGCATTTCGAGCGGCTGCCTGCAGCCTCAGCCGGTCCGCGATAAACTTCCATGGCCGCTCCGCCGGTTGCGGAGCGTGTGGCTCGTAGAGGCGGGCCTGTAGGCCCGCTTGTGAACGCATGATTATTGGATACAAGGATCTGAAGCAGTACCGGAAGAAGGTCGCCATGGTGGACGGCGCCTTCGACCCGCTGCACCACGGTCATATCGAGTATTTCACGCGGGCGAAAGAGGTCAGCGGGACGCTGTTGGTCAACATCGCCCCTGATTCCTACACGGCCGTCAAGCATCCGCCGCTTCTGCCGGCGCAGCAGCGCGCCGAGGTGCTCGATGCGCTCAAGTCGATCGACTACACGCACGTGAGCCCGGTGGACACCGAGACGGTGTTGCGCGAGCTGCAGCCGACGCACTACATCAAGGGCAAGGATTGGGAAGGCCGCCTGCCGCCGGAGCAGGTTCGCATCTGCGAGAAGGAAGGCATCGAGATCGTCTTCCTCGACACCGTTCGCGATTCGTCGACGCAACTGCTGAAGACGTTTCAGACCGGCCGCAATGGCAAGGCCGACGTCACCGCGTTCGAGAGCCTCGTGTTCTCACAGAAACGCGTCGAGGCCACTCATTACGATGAGGACTACTGGAAGGCTGAGTGGCGTCAGGCCGGCAACGTCTACACCATCGAGAAGCGCCGCGAGATCGAGGGACGCCATCCGCTGGTCGTGAAGGACGTGTTCAACCCGGCGCGCGTCCTCGACGTCGGGTGCGGCCCTGGCATCCTGATGTATTTGCTGCACGAAGTCGGTGTCGTGGCTGACGGCGTCGACCCGGCACCTGGCATGCGCGAGATGGCCCCGCCGGAAGTCCGCGATCGCATCATCCTGGGCGATGCCTGGACGCCGGATATTCCGTCAGGAGCCTACGATCTCGTGCTGTGCCGGGAAGTCTTCGAGCACATGACGGTCCTCGAAGTGCGCGAAGCGGTGCGCAACATCTGCCGCATGTCATCTCGCTTCGCCTACGCGACGACGCGGTTTCATCAGAATCCGCACACGCTGCTGGACGTCAGCACGCAGGACGAGCTCGATCCCTCGCACATCACGATGATGAACAAGGATCTGCTCCGGCTGTTCTTCGTCCTCGAAGGGTTCAAGCAGCGCAAGGATCTCGAAGACAGGATCGACTGGATGGGCAAGGGACGCGTGCTCGTCTATGAAAAAGTAGGCAGTAGGCAGTAGGCAGTAGTTCACAGTTCACCGAGGACCGGCGACTGGAGATCGAAGACATCTTGGAGTCGAAATGAGGCAGCTCATCATCGCGAATCGAGTCATCAGCGACGACAGTGAGGCATACGTCATCGCGGAAATCGGCCATAACCACCAGGGCAGCCTGAAGACCGCGAAAGAGCTGTTCCAGGCAGCGGCTGAATGTGGCGTCTCCGCCGCGAAGCTGCAGAAGCGCGATAACCGCGGGCTCTACACGCGGGAGATGTTCGACAAGCCGTACGACAACGAGAACAGCTTTGGCGCCACTTACGGAGAGCACCGCGAAGCGCTCGAGTTCGGTACGGCCGAATACGGGGAGCTGCAGGCCGAGGCCGACAGGCTCGGGATGGCGTTCTTCTCCACGGCGTTCGACATCAAGAGCGCCGACTTCCTCGCCGAGCTCGGTGCGCAGGCCTACAAGATCGCCTCCGGCGACCTTCGCAACACGCCGCTGCTGAAGCACGTCGCGAAGTTGGGCAAGCCGATGATCGTCAGCACCGGCGGTGGCACGCTCGACGACGTGCAGCGCGCCTATGACGTGGTGATGCCGATTAATCCTCGGCTGTGCCTGCTGCAGTGCACCTGCGGCTATCCCGCTGAATTCGCCGAGCTCGATCTGCGCGTGATCGCGACCTATCGCGAGAAGTTCCCCGAGGTCGTGATCGGATACTCAGGTCACGACAACGGCATTGCGATGCCGCTTGCCGCCTACATGCTCGGCGCACGCGTGATCGAGAAGCACTTCACGCTCAACCGCGCGATGCGCGGCACCGACCATCGCTTCTCGCTGGAGCCGGTCGGGATGAAGAAGATGATCCGCGACCTGCAGCGCACGCGTATGGCGCTCGGCGACGGACGAAAGAAGGTGTACGCGAGCGAGGCGGGCCCGGTGCTCAAGATGGGCAAGAAGCTGGTGGCGGCCCGCGATCTGCGTGAGGGTCATGTGCTGACGGCGGCTGACGTCGCGATCAAGAGCCCCGGTGACGGTCTGGCGCCGTATCACCTCGATCAGTTGCTCGGGCAGACCTTGGCGCGCGATCTTCGAGCGGACGAATCGTTCACGCTCGAGTCTTTCAAGGCGTCCACCGACCGCGCCGCGGCAGGCGTGTGAGCGGTCGCTTCGGGCTCGAGGGCCGCGTCGCCGTCGTCACCGGGGCGCTCGGCAATCTCGGCCCGGTCTGGACTGAAGGGCTGCTCGAGGCCGGCGCGACTGTCGTTGGCCTCGACCTTCCCCCAGCGAAACCGAACGCCGCGTTTGTCAAACTGCAAGAGACCTATGGCGAGTCTCGAGTCAGACTCATCGCCGCCAGCGTGACCGATCGCGCCGCACTCGAAGCGGCCCGCGATCAGATCGTCGCATCTGCCGCCGTGCCGCACGTGCTCGTCAACAACGCGGGCATCGACGCGCCGCCGTCACCCTCGGGTAGCGGCTATCGTCTCGACGAGATTCCCTTCGATGTCAACCGCCGGATTTTTGAGGTCAACACCCTGGGTCTCTTCCAGGTCGTTCAGATCTTCGGCACCGAGATGGTGAAATCCGGTCGCGGATCGATCATCAACATCGGATCGCTCTATGCGTCCGTCTCTCCCGATCCGCGTTTCTACGATCACATCGTGAGCGATCCACCCTTCCTCAAACCGCCGGCCTACGGTGCGTCAAAAGCCGCCATCGTCAACCTGACGAAGTATCTGGCGACGACGTGGGGGAAGCATGGCGTCCGGGTGAACACGCTGTCGCCCGGCGGCGTGCTCGGCGCACAGGACGACCAGTTCAAGCAGAAGTTCTGCAGCCGCGTGCCGCTCGGCCGCATGGCCGTCTATCAGGACCTGATCGGCCCGTTGCAATTCCTCGCCTCGGATGCCTCCGCGTATGTCACCGGAGCGGAGCTGCGGGTGGATGGGGGTTTCACGGCGTGGTGAGTCCCGCCAGGCCATCTTTGCCAGCACGGGTGGTCATGGGCGTCGTCAATCGATCGACGAAGGTCGTGCGTCAGGGGATGAAGGTTCGCAGTCATCTCCGTCGCGGCGAACGCCTGTTGCATCAGGCGACGAAGGTCGTGCGGCACGCCATTCAGCGGCGGCGCCAGGCGTGGAAGGGGTTTCGACATCGAAGCCGGTGGACCGGATGGGGCGTCTCGGTGTGGAAGGCGAGCGCGTTTGTCGCCGCGCCGCGTGAGACGCGCGAACGAAGCCGTCTGGCAAAAGAGTTCACGACGAGCGTGGCCCACGCGGAGATGTCACGTGATCGTGGATGCCTGCTGATGCCGCCGAACCAGTTCGCCGACATGCCCGAGGTCATCGCTACCTGCCGGCAGGTCTTCGCGGACAAAGGTGGGCGCGTCGGGGACGACAGCTCGACGCCGACGGCTGATAGTCACCTCGGCGGCCGGCGAATGAAGGGTGACTACCTCCGCAACCTCCTGAGCAACGACGACCTCCGTCACTACCCGAAGCTGGTTGATTTCGCGTTGAGCGACGCGGCCATGGGAATGGCGTCGAGCTACCTCGGCACGATCCCGTATCTCAATCGAGTCGACCTGCTGTACTCAATCGCGCGAGGGAGCGACGACAAGGTATCCAGCCAGCTGTTTCACGTCGACCCGGAGGGGCTGACGCAGGTCAAGTTCTTCATCAACGTCTTTGACGTCGGTGAAGGCGAGGGGCCGTTCACCTTCATCCCAGCCGACGACACCGCTCGCATCATCCGCGACGTGAGCGTGCTGCGGCAGCAGCAGGGCAAACCGCACCAGGGACGCTATCTCGACGAAGAGATCTCGGCGGTCGGTGCGAACGACACGATCGTACGCGTGACGGGTGCGGGAGGATCGGGCGTTGCCGTCGACACGTCGCGATGTCTGCACATGGGCAGCCGAGTCCGGTCCGGCTCGTTCCGGCTCTGTCTCTACATCCAGTACTGCACCACGCGCGAGCGTGGCAACGCGTTCGATCTCGAGCGATACAAGGGCGATCCCGTTCGCCAGTTTGCCGTGCAACACAGCATCGCATCCGCCGGCGGCGAGGTTGCCGCGCCGCATCAGAACGATAACTAGCCTCTCATGCGCGTCTTGTTCGTCGTCAATCGTCTGGCGCATGTGCGCCATTTCGATCGCGCTGTCCGTCTTCTCGCCGATCGTGGGCACGACGTCTGCCTGGCGTCGCAGGACGACGATGTCGAGTTGTGGGGCGTGCTGGCGCGCCAGCCGCGTATCCGCGCGGTCGTGGCGCCGCGCAACCGCGGCGACGACTGGGGTGCGGCGGCGACGATGGTCCGGCGCACGCGTGACTACATCAGGTATCTCCATCCTCGCTATGCGGCGGCGAACCTGCTGAGGGAGCGCGCCTTCGAGAAGATGATCGGGTCGGTGTCCGATTCGGCGGAGACCGTGGGGCCAGAGTGGAGCGCGTTCCTCCTGCATGTGCCCAAGACGGATCAGAAGCGACTCGATGTCCTGCTGGCCAAGATTGAAACCGCCATCCCGGCCGATCCGGACATCGACGAGTTCCTGACCGCGCAGCGTCCCGACGCGCTCGTGCTGTCGCCGATGGTCGGCATCGGCTTCACCCAGGCGGACTTGGTGAAGAGTGCGCGAGCACTTGGCATTCCGTCCGCCATGCTCGTCTTCAGCTGGGACAATTTGAGCAACAAAGGGCTGATTCACGAGATGCCCGATCGTGTGCTGGTGTGGAACGACACGCAGATGCGCGAGGCGGTCAAGCTGCACAAGTGTCCTCAGGATCGCATCGTCATCACCGGCGCGCCCCGGTTCGACGAGTTCTTCGAGATGCAGCCGGCAGCGACGCGGGCTGAGTTCTGTCAGCTTGCAGGACTCGACCCGTCGCGGCCGATCATCACGTATCTCGGGTCGTCGAAGTTCGTTGCCGCGGCAGAGCAGGCGTTTGTCACGCAATGGATCGCCGCGCTCCGAGGCAGTTCCGATCCGGCAGTTGCCGGGGCCAGTCTTCTGATCCGGCCGCATCCCGCCGGTGAGAAGAACTGGCATGCCGACAACTCGGTGGACGTTCGCTGGCCCAAGGTTGGTGAGAAGGCGACGGCGTCGCGACCGTTCGGCGACGACCGCGCAGTCGTGATGAACTCCCCGATGCAGAACGCGGATGTCGTGTTGTACGACACCGTCCATCACAGCGCGGCCATCGTCGGCCTCAACACCAGCGCCGAGATCGAGGCGGCGATTGTCGGGCGTCCTGTCTTCACGATCCTCGATGGCAATGCCAAGGGGCAGCAGGGGACGCTGCACTTCCATTACCTGCTGCGCGGGCGCGGCGGACACGTCGAGCTCGCCGAGAATTTCGCTCAACACACGGCGCAGTTGTCGGACGCGCTTGCGGGCAAGTATGGACGCGATGTGATGGACGCGTTCGTGCGCCGCTTCGTGCGGCCGCACGGGCTCAACGTGCCGGTCGCTCCTCGTGTGGCCGACGCGATCGAAGCGCTGGCCGCGACGCACGTCACCGCGAGCGAGCGAGAGGCGGATTCCGTCGCAGGACGATGAAGGCCGCACCGATGCGCATCCTGTTTCATGTCACGCTCACGACGATGCTGCGGCACTTCGAAAGCGTGGTGCTCGCGCTCGCGGACCGCGGTCATACCATACGCATTGCGTCGCATCGCAGTCCGGAGATCCAGCCACCCCCTGAACTGGTAGAGCACCCGCGTGTCGCATTCATCACGAGCCCGGGTCGCCGTGGCGATGACTGGTCGGCTCCCATTCACGAGTTACGGGCGTTGCGCGACTACGTGCGCTATCTCGACCGGCGCTTCAAGTCCGCGACCAAGCTGCGTGCACGTGCGCTTCGCACCGCCGTCAAGGCCGTCACGCACGACGAGCGCGCTCACCTCGTGCACCGCTGTCCCAAGTGCGATGCGCGGCTGGTCGACGACGACGTCGGTCAAATGCTGCGCGGATTCGGGAAGCACGGGGTCAAGAATCTCGACAAGCTGCTGGCGTTGATGGAGCGCACGATCCCGAGCGCCACGGTTCTCGAGGATTTCCTGAAAGCGGAGCAGCCCGATCTCCTGCTCGTCTCGCCGCTCGTCAACCTCGGATCGTATCAGGCGGATTTCGTGAAGAGCGCGAAGGCGCTTCACATACCGGTGGTCTATCCCGTCTTCAGCTGGGACAACCTCTCCACGAAGGGGCTGATTCACGTCGAACCAGACGGCGTGCTCGTGTGGAACGAACGCCAGCGGACAGAGGCTATCGAGATGCACGGCGTATCGCCTGAGCGAATCGTGGTGACTGGCGCGCCGCGGTTCGACCCGTTCTTCGCGATGACGCCAGAGACGACGCGCGAACAGTTCAGCGCCATCCACGGCCTCGAGCCGCGTCAGCCGATCGTCGTCTACTTGTGCTCGTCCGAGTTTGTTGCGGGAGGCGAGGTCGACTTCGTGCGCCGCTGGATCGATGAAGTGCGGCGCGAGCCATCGCTGCGTTCGTGCAACATTCTGATTCGGCCGCATCCTCG
Organism: uncultured Acidobacteriota bacterium; assembly: GCA_963772955.1. Classification (GTDB taxonomy): domain Bacteria; phylum Acidobacteriota; class Vicinamibacteria; order Vicinamibacterales; family UBA2999; genus Gp6-AA40. The sequence goes on from CAVYZF010000009.1 coordinate 409,464, forward strand.
GCAGCAGAAGCCGTGGAAACAATTTGCAGTCCCTGATGCGCGCGTGGCCATTGCCCGGCCCCAGGCGATGAACGCCGATCCAACGCTGTTCGACACGGTGTATCACGGTGCGGCGGTGGTTGGGCTGAATACGAGCGCACAACTCGAAGCCGGCATTCTCGGCCGGCCCGTCCTGACGATCCTGGCGCCGGAGTTCAGCGACGGACAGCAGGGCACGCTCCACTTCTCTTATCTCCTGAAAGAACACGGCGGCTTTGTCGAGGTGGCGCCGGATTTCGACACGCACCGGCGTCAGCTGGCGGCCGCGGTCTGTGGCGACTACGATCCACGCGCGATCCGAGGCTTCATCCAAGAGTTCCTGCGGCCGCAGGGAATCGATCGCCCGGCGACACCATTCATGGTGGAGGCGATCGAGGAGTTCGCGCAGTCGAAGAATCGTGAGCATCGATCCGAAGTGACCGAAACGCGTTCGTGACGTGCTGACACGACAGTCCTCGCTTGTACGGTTCATCCGGTCGATGAGCCACGTCCCGGTGATCGTTCAACCGATTACCAGGTCGACGGCGGCGATCGCGCCGCGCGTGAGGTCGGGCCGTGCGATCGGCCTGACGCTGGCCGCATGTGCGGGCGTGCACCAGGTTGTCATCGCGAGCAGGCCGACGAACGACGACTTCATGCACCTGGCGATCGCGAATCAGATCCTGGCGGGCGACTGGCCGTTCCGGGACTTTTTCGATCTCTACGGCCCTTTCATGTACGGGGCGAGTGCACTCGGAAGGCTTCTGTTCGGGTATCGCCTGTTGTCGGAAGCTGTCATCGTCGGCGGCGCGCTTGCGGTGAGCACGTACCTCGTCTTTAGACTGGTTCGCTCGCTGACCGGTTCGACCGCAGCCGCCGTGCTGTCTGCGATACTCCTCATGGTCGCCGGTGTTCGCGGCTACTCGTATCCGAAAGTCCTTGTGTACGCAGTCGCCGCAACGTTGTGGTGGGCGTACGTGAAGGAGCCGACTCGAACGAAGGCACTCGTACTCGGCGCGTGGTCGGCGGCCGCGTTCTACTGGCGCGTCGACCATGGTGCGTACATCGCCATCGGCGTGGCGCTGGCGATGGTCAGCGCTCATGGCTTCAGCCGACTGGCAACGCTCAGGCTCGCGCAAGCGGCTGCGGTTTCAATGCTTACGGTCTCGCCGATTCTGATCCTCGCAGCGTCTACGGTCGGCCTGCTGTCCTACGCCCGCGGCGGGGCGGCTATCGTCAATATGCAGCATGCCGGGACCAGCTCGCACACCTGGCCGAAATGGCCGATCCGTCGTGTGAGCGACGTGATTCGTCTGGATGGGCCAGAGGAGTTTGCGCCTGTCGTCGGCCTGCGCTGGACCGACGATAGTTCGACTGAAGCACGGGCTGCCGTGCTGGCGAAATATGACCTCACACCGGTTTCGGATGACGGCCCGCAGGTGCAGGTGGTCCGCGTATCGGATCAGTCAGCCAGTGTCGTGCGTGCGCTGATCAGCGAGCCGATCGTGGCGGATACGAACGGGATCGATCGAGGCCAGTCGAAACTTTCATGGTCGACATATCCGGTCTGGCAGCGCCTGCGATTCTCTCATTGGTGGCTTCGCTTGAGGTTGTTCACGGGCGTGAACGAGCACGAAAATGCGGGCGAGGCCGCTGCCGCACTGTTCTACACCCTGCCGCTCATCGTGATCGTCACGGCAATCCCGTGGTTGCACCGTTACCTGCGGCCGAGGGCGACGCCGTCGCGACTCATCGGATTCGGTCTCTTCGGGGTGGTCACCGCCTTTGGCCTGATGCGCTCGCCGTACGAGGTGCGGGCGGTGGACGACGTGGTGGTTCCCGCGATTCTGTTCGGCTGTTGCGTGGCTGCGCTGATGCGAACGGCGCTGGCGTCACGTGGTGTGATGCGCGCGGCGCTTGTCATTGCGGCGGTGATGTTCTCGTTGCTGACCGTCAAGACGGTCGCGGTGGCCGGCGAGTTCGCGGACCGTGTGGCGTGGCTGGCGGGCGAGGGACGTTCGCTGTCACGCATGGAAGGCGCGTGGCGCGAAGTGCACGACCGGTTGCTTGCGGAGCCGGCGCTGTCGTATTGGAACGGGAAACCGAAGTCGGTCGAACTCCAGTTGGCTCAGTTCGCGTCCGAGTGCCTGCCCTCCTCGGAGCGCTTGCTGGTCCTATGGTTCGCCCCCGAGATTTACTACTATGCCGACCGTCTCATAGCGGCACGGCACTTGTTCTACGACTCCGGATACCAGGACATCGAGCAGGAGCTACGGCTCTCGTTCGAGAAGGTCACGCGCTACGCTCCACCGCTGGTCTACGCGACCGGAGAGCTCGACACCTACACGCGAACGCTCTATCCCAGGGTGGTGGACTACGTGCATCGCAACTATGAGCTCATAGGCGCGATCGAAGACAACGGACGGCGGTATCAGGTCTTCCTCAGAAAGGACGCAGCGGTCGTGAGGCGGTTTGGTGAGCACGAGTGGCCCTGCCTGACGTAACGCAGACATGTCGATCTTTGAGCGTCTGAATCCCCTTCGAATCGTCCGCACCGTCGACTCGGTACCTCAGTTGCGGACTCTCGGGGAGAAAGTGCGCGAAGACCAGAAAGAGATGGCGCGTCAGCTGCGGACGATTTCGCGTCAGCTCGAACAGCTGGAAGAAACGCTGAACCGCCAGCAGAAGATTCTCGACACCATTCCGGAGCTTCAGGCGCAGGTCCGGCGATCAGTGACGGCCTATACGAAGGACGCCCGTCAGAGCGACCTGCTAGCGGCGCTTCGCTCGAAGCTGGGAGACGGAGAGGGAATTGCCGCGCACGCCGCAGCGGCGGTGGCACGAGCACAGCTCGAGCTCGATCCGTTTCCACACATCGTCATCGCCAACCTTCTGCCTGACGATGTCGGTTCGGAGCTGATTCGTGCCCTGCCCTCGAATGCGTTCTTCAAGACGGAAGATCTGACGCGGCAGGAGCTGGAGGTCCCGTTCGTCTTCGCGCCCGAGTACAGCCGTGTCATGTGGAACACGTTTTTCCACAGGGTCATCGCGCAGGCGATGGTGCCGGCAATCATGGAGAAGTTCCGTCCGGCGTTGGATGATTTTCTCCGCACGCACTGGCCTGAGCTTGGCTCGATGGCCGAGGCGGGCATCACGCTGCGAGTGTCGAACTCCCGCCTGCTGCTGCGGCGCCCCGGCTATGTCATCAAGCCGCACCGCGATCCACGCTGGGCGTTTCTCACGTGCCTCGTATACTTGCCCCAGACATCCGATCACCAAGTCTACGGCACGCAGTTGTATCGGCTGCGGCGCGAACCCGAGGTGACGCACAGCTCGCCGCTCTGGGTCGATCGCTCGGAGTGCGAATTGGTCAAAGACGTGCCAGCCCTCCGGAATACGGCGATAGTGTTTCTGAATTCGACCGGCGCGCACGGTGCGTCGATTCCCTCGAACGCGCCTGCGAACGTCGAGCGCTTCCTGTATCAAGTGCAGTTCGGCGTCGACGAAGAGACCAAAGAACGCCTGATCGCCGGGGTGGGAGACACGGCGCGATCGTCGTGGGCCACCGCGCGAGACAGCGGCTATCGATAATGCCGATTGCCTCCAGCGTCGTCCTTGGCGAACGGGTCGCCATCTTTCATCCTGACCTCGTCAATCTCTATGGGTGTCATGTCGGCGACGACACGAAGATTGGCTCGTTCGTCGAGATTCAGAAGAACGCGCACGTCGGCAGCCGCTGCAAGATCTCGTCGCACACCTTTATCTGCGAGGGCGTCACCATCGAGGACGAAGTGTTCGTCGGCCACGGCGTCATGTTCATCAACGACCCTCATCCGCGGGCGACGTCCGCGGGCGAGTTGCAAACCGAAGCCGACTGGGTGGTCGTTCCCACCCGAGTGTGCCGGGGCGCGTCAATCGGCAGCGGGGCGACGATTCTCTGCGGCGTCACGATCGGCGAGAAGGCGATGGTTGGCGCCGGCGCGGTCGTCACGCGTGACGTGGCGCCCGGCGACACTGTTGTTGGCGTGCCCGCGCGTGTCGTCTTGCGCAGTCTCGGACAGGAGCGACGGGCATGATCCGCGTGGGTGTCATCGGGTACGGGTACTGGGGTCCGAATCTCGTCAGGAACTTCGCCGACTGCCCGCAGACGCGGATTGCCGCCGTCAGTGACCTGCGTCCGGAGCGCCTTGCGGCCGCGGAGCGGCGCTACGCGGGTATTCTCACGACGTCCGACACGTCACAGTTGATTAAGGACCCCACGGTTGACGCGGTTGTGATTGCCACTCCAGTCGAGCACCATTTCGATCTGGCGATGCTTGCGATTCGCGAAGGCAAGCACGTACTCGTCGAGAAGCCGATTGCCTCATCGTCTGATCAGGCGTCGCGATTGATTGACGAGGCTGCGCGGCGTCGCGTTGTGTTGATGGTCGATCACACGTTCGTCTACACGAGCGCGGTGCGGACCATGCATGACCTCGTCGCGAAGGGCGAGCTGGGCGACATCTACTACTACGACTCGGTTCGGATCAATCTTGGCCTGTTCCAGCACGACGTCAACGTGCTATGGGATCTGGCCGTTCACGATCTGTCGATCATGGACTACGTGCTCAACCGACAGCCGATGGCGGTCTCGGCAACAGGGTTGGCCCATGTGCGGACTGAACCCGAGAACATCGCCTACATGACGATGTTCTTCGACGGTCCGCTGATTGGGCACGTGCACGTAAACTGGCTTGCGCCGGTGAAGGTACGGAAAACGCTGCTCGGCGGCAGCCGGCGTATGTTGGTGTTCGACGATCTCGAGGCGAGCGAGAAGCTCAAGATCTACGACAAAGGCATCTCGGTGAATTCGAGCCCCGAGAACGTGTATCAGATGCTCGTCGGGTACCGCACTGGTGACATGTGGGCGCCGAAGATCGACGTGACGGAGGCGCTAAGCGTTGAAGCCGCGCATTTTGCCGATTGCATCAACACCGGCGGCCGTCCGATCACGGACGGTGAGGCCGGGCTTCGCGTTGTGCGTCTGCTCGAGGCGGCAAATGAATCGATGGCGGACCGCGGCCGTCTTGTGAGTCTCAAGAGTGCAGCAACGACATGATTCCTTTCGTTGATCTGAAAGCACAGTATCGGTCGATCAAACCGGAAATCGATCGAGCCATTCAGCACGTCCTCGACGAATCGCAGTACATCCTTGGCCCCGCGGTCTCCGCGTTCGAGCGTGACTTCGCAGCGTTCTGCCAGACGACGGAAGCGGTCGGCGTGAACAGCGGCACGAGCGCGCTTCATCTGGCGCTGCTCGCTGTCGGTGTTCGCCCGGGGGACGAAGTCATCACCGTCCCGTTCACCTTCGTCGCCACCGTTTCAGCCATCGAGTACGCAGGCGCCAAGCCTGTGCTCGTGGATGTCGAGCCCGACTACTGGACGATGGATCCGGCGAAGCTCGAGGCCGCAATCACGGCACGCACCAAGGCGATCATGCCGGTCCATCTCTACGGCCAGCCGGCGGACATGGATCCGATTCTCGCGATCGCAGCGAAGCATGGCATTCCCGTGATTGAGGACGCGTGCCAGTCACACGGATCCGAGTACCACGGGCGGCGATGCGGGTCGATGGGACGGATTGGGTGCTTCAGCTTTTATCCTGGCAAGAACCTCGGCGCGTATGGCGAGGGAGGTGCCGTCGTAACCAACGATCCAGCGCTCGCGACGAAGGTTCGATTGCTGCGCGCGTGGGGCGAAGAGACGCGGTACGAGCACAAGTACCGTGGCTTCAATTACCGGATGGACGGCATCCAGGGCGCGGTCCTCGGAGTGAAACTCAAGCACCTCGAGTCGTGGACCGAGGCGCGTCGCACACGCGCGGCGGCATACGAGCGGGCGCTGAAGGATACGGGGATCGTCCCGCCCCTTGAACGACCGGGTGTTCGGCACGTGTATCACGTCTACGTCGTGCGCGCCTCCGATCGTGACGGCCTGCGCGCCCGCCTGACCGATGCCGGCGTTCAGACTGGCGTGCACTATCCGATCCCCGTACACCTGCAGCCTGCCTATCGCGACCTCGGGTACTCCGCTGGAGATTTTCCTGTCAGCGAGCGTGCCGCAGGCGACGTGTTGTCGCTGCCGATCTACCCGGAGTTGACGGACGAGCAGACGGAGACGATCGTGGGTGTCTGCCGCGCCTCCGTGACGGCACAGGCGCGAGGCTGAACGTCGACAAGTTGATGGCAGTCTGATGGCGCAGGCAGAAGGGTCGCGGATCGTTCCAGCCGTTCACGGACGTCGGGAGGTCACACCTGATCCCGCCGACGAGGTCGCGCTGGCTGAGGGGCTGCGACAGGATCATTCGCGAGCGGACCTGCTCGATCATTCAGACCGATCTCGAGATCAAACCGGTCCGCATCTGCGCCTGGGCAGATATTGGTGTGAACGTCGTTGTGCTGCCCGGTGTCACCATTGGTCGTGGCGCGATCGTCGGAGCCGGATCTGTCGTGACCACTGACGTAGAACCATTTTCGATCGTCGCCGGCGTGCCGGCGCGGTTTGTCCGGCGCCGCAACGAACCAGCAAAAGGTAGGCTGTGAAAATCGATCAATCGACAATTGTCGTAACGGGTGGCGCGGGTCTCATCGGCTCGACGACGGTAGACCTGCTGCTCGAGGAGCACAACCCGCGCTCCGTGGTGATCTTCGACAACTTCTCACGTGGCAGCCGCGCCAACATCGAACGCGCGCTCAGAGACCCTCGAGTCTCAGTCGTCGACGGTGATATCTGCGATCGCTCGGCCGTGGCGCGCGTTATAGCTGGTGCAGACGCTGTCATTCACATGGCGGCGCTTCGCATCACTGCCTGTGCCGCGGAGCCGAGGCTTGCGTTCGAGGTGATGTGCGCGGGTTCGTTCAACGTTGTCGAGGCTGCCCAGGCCAGTGGAGTGAAGAAGATCGTGGCGGCGTCGACCGCGTCCGTCTACGGGATGGCGGAGGAATTTCCGACGACGGAGCCACATCATCCGTACGGCAATCGCACGTGGTACGGCTCGTCGAAGATGATGCTCGAGGGACTCTTACGTTCGTATAACGACATGTATGGCTTGCCGTACGTCGCGTTGCGCTATTTCAGCGTCTACGGCCCGCGTATGGACGTGCACGGGAAGTACACAGAGGTCCTGATCCGGTGGATGGAGCGAGTCGACAGCCGCCAGCCACCGCTCGTCCTGGGCGACGGCACACAGACCATGGACTTCGTCTACGTGGAGGACGCCGCACGCGCAAATGTGCTGGCGCTGGCATCGTCTGTCTCTGATGATGTATTCAACGTCGCGACCGGGGTTGAGACGAGTCTCAACGATCTCGCCGCGGCGCTCGGCCGGGTGATGGGAGTGCGCGTCGCACCCGAATATGGTCCCGAGCGCACGGTGAATCCCGTTCCGCGCCGACTGGCCTCCACCGAAAAAGCGACGCGCATGCTTGGCTTCACTGCGTCGGTGCCGCTGGATGAGGGTCTGTCGCGACTCGTGAAGTGGTGGCGAACGGAGCGCGTACGAGTGTGACGACCACGACGACGATTCCGGTCGCCCGTCCATTACTGGACGAGCGCGAAGCCGAGGCGGCGCGGCGAGTAATCCTCTCCGGCTGGGTCACGCAGGGCCCGGAGGTCGCCGCATTCGAGCGTGAATTTGCCGAAGCGGTCGCGGCACCACACGCCTGCGCGGTGTCGAGCTGCACAACGGCGTTGCACCTCGCGCTTGCCGTGTGCGGGGTCTCGGACGGCGACGAAGTCGTCACGGTCAGTCATTCGTTCATCGCGACCGCGAACGCCGTCCGCTATTGCGGCGCGACACCGGTCTTCGTGGACGTCCAGCGCGATACTTTCAACATCGATCCTGCGCTCGTCGAGGCGGCGATCGGGCCGCGCACGAAGGCCATCCTGGCCGTACACCAGTTCGGGATGCCGTGCGACCTGGCGGCGATTGTGGAGATCGGGAAGCGCCGATCCATTGCTGTCGTCGAGGATGCGGCGTGCGCGGCCGGCAGCGAGATCCGCTGGAACGATCGCTGGGAACGAGTCGGGCGCCCACGCGGGCTGGTCGCCTGCTTCTCGTTTCATCCACGGAAACTGCTGTCAACCGGCGACGGCGGCATGTTGACGACTGCCGATCCGGATCTCGATCGGCAGTTTCGTCTGCTGCGGCATCACGGGATGAGCGTCTCCGACACCGTGCGGCATTCCGCATCGACCGTGATCCAGGAGGAGTATCCCGTCCTCGGCTACAACTACCGGATGACGGACATCCAGGCGGCGATCGGCCGTGAGCAATTGAAACGGCTGCCAGGCATCGTGTCGCGCCGACGAGCGCTTGCGGAACGGTATCGGGAACGACTCGCGAAGGTCCCTGGAGTGACGACACCGGCGGAGCCAGACTGGGCGCGCACGAACTGGCAAAGTTACGTCGTTCGCGTCGATGCAGGCCGCCAGCGCCAGATCATGCAGAAGCTGCTCGACGCCGGGATCTCGACGCGTCGAGGCGCGATGAACAGCCACCGCGAAGCCGCCTACCCGGCGGGCTCGTGGCGTGCCGCCGGCTCGCTGCACGAGAGCGAAGCGGCGCAGGACTCCGCTGTTGTGTTGCCGCTCTTTCATCAGTTGACTGAGGCCGATCAGGATCGAGTGATCGACGAACTCACTCGCGCCGCCGGAGCCCGTGCGTGATCTCCATCGTGACGCCGGCGTTCAACGAAGGCGCGAACCTCCCGATGTTGCACGAGCGTTTGACCGGCGTGCTTGGTCAGCTCGACTGGGAGTGGATCATCGTTGACGATCACTCGCGCGACGACACGTTCGAGGTGGTTCAACGCCTGACTGACATCGATGCTCGGATACGCGGATTTCGCTTGGCGTACAACTCAGGATCGCATCTCGCGATCACCTGCGGTCTGAAGCACTGCAAGGGCGACGTGGCGACATTCATGGTGGCCGACCTCCAGGATCCACCCGAGTTGCTGATTCAGATGCTGGACCGCTGGCGGAGCGGCGTCCAGGTGGTGTGGGCCGTCCGCCGTCGGCAACCCGGTGACGGCAGAGGAACGCAGCTCTATTACTGGATCATGCGAAATCTCGTCGGCATGAAGGACATGCCTGCCACAGGGGCAGACTTCTTCCTGGTCGATCGCGTCGTCATCGATGCGTTCCTCGCTGCAGCCGATCGCCACGTGAGCATCTTTGCCCTGATGATGTCGCTTGGTTTCCGCCGCGAGTTCATTCAGTTCGACAAGCAGCCGCGCACACGAGGACGCTCCGGGTGGACGCTGGCCAAGAGGCTCAGGCTCGTCGTCGACTCGATCGTCGGATTTTCAGACTTTCCAATCTGGTGGTTCACGTATGCCGGAGCCGCCTCGATCGTCGTGGCGCTGGTTCCGGCTGTCCTGGCGGTGGTGGCCTCCTCAGGACTGAATGCAGCGCTTCTGCTGATGACCGCGCTCGTCATCGGATTGTTTGGGTGTCATTTGATTGCGTTGGGGATCCTGGGGCATTACGTGTGGCGTGGGCTGGACGCATCGCGGAAGAGGCCGCTGTACACGATTGAAGCGGTCGCGAAGGCGGATGACGTGCCGGCGGCGGTTGCCAGTGACCGGAGACAGTAGAATAGAGTTTTCTCACCCGCCGAGGACTGATGATCGATTGCATCGCCGGATACCACCTGAACCCTTGGACGTGTGGCATCGCCAAATTCAACGCGATTCTGGCGCGGCACCTGAGCCTGCCGGTAGTTGGCATCGGGTCGACCGATCTGAGGGACTATCGTCGCCCGCTCCTGTCGTTGAAGATGTCGGAGTTCACCACCGACGATGCACGAGATCTCCACGAGTGGGTTCTCGCGCACCCGGAGCAGTACCAGTTGTTCCTGCACGCGTTTGACGGCACCGAGATCGAACAGACGTTGATGGCTTCGGCCGCCAAGGTGTACTGCGGCAACCGCGAGCTCTCCCATGATCTGGCACCCGCACGGCCCGACATCGTCGAGTTGTTCTGTCCAGGCACGTTGCTCAACCCGCAGCGTTTCCAGCGGACGGAGCTGTCGGTCTTCACCTTCGGCATGGCGCACAAGATTCGCGTGCCGCTCTACCGCCGGCTTCGCGATCTGCTCGAGGCGACGGGAAAGAGCTACTCGGTGTACGTCTCGACGGCGCTGCACGAGAACACGAGCTTCGACGGATCGTTCGTTGTGCGCTTCGAGGAGTTGCAGGCACTCTTCAACGGGCAGGTCTACTTCATGGGATACCTGTCCGACACCGCAGTGTTCAACCATCTCGTCGATTGCACGTTCCTCGCGGCGTTCTTCGAGAAGGGGCTGCGCGCCAACAACACGACGGTGAACGCGGCGATGGAATGTGGATGCGCGGTGATCACCAATCTCGATGACCACTCGCCGACCGGCCTCGTGCACATGAAGAACGTGATCGACATCAACCGGTGCGAGCGGCTCCCGGACGCGGCCGACGCGGAGCGGGTCGGTCGCGCGGCGCGTGAGATCGCGCACGCCGAATATGGATGGGAGCAGCTCGTGACCCAGCTGCGACCCGTGGTACGACTCTAAGTGCTGTCGACCACTCCTGACCGGGCCCGGATCGATCTCTCGTCGATTCCGTCCGTGATCCCGAACCTGATCGGCGGGAAGGATGCGCCGCCCGCGGAGGGCCGTGTCTTCGCGAAGATCGATCCCGCAACCGGTAGCGAGATCTGCAAGGTCGCTCGCTCCACGGCGGCTGACATCCGTGTGGCTGTCGAGCGCGCTCGCCAGGCGCAGCCGGCATGGGCGGCCACGACGGTGGTCAAGCGCGGCGACATCGTGCGCCGCATCGCCATCCTGATGCAGGAGCATCGCGCATCGATTGCCGATCTGGTGGCACGCGAAACGGGGAAGTCGCGGAAGGACGCGCTCGGGGAGACCGACGCGGCAATCGAGATGGGCTTCTTCGTCGCCGGCGAAGGGCGTCGCTTCTACGGGCAGACGACGACCAGCGCGGTGCCGAACAAGAGCGCGATGATCGTCCGTCAACCCCTGGGGGTTGCGGGTCTCATCATCGCGGCCAACACGCCGATTGCCAACGTGGCCTGGAAGGCGTTTCCCGCGCTGCTCTGCGGGAACGCCGCGATTCTCAAAGCCGCCGAGGATACGCCGCTCTCGGCGTGGGCGTTTGGTGTGCTGGCCCATGAAGCTGGTGTGCCTGAGGGCGTCTACGCGACCGTGCACGGCTTCGGCGAGGAGGCAGGTGCGCCTCTTGTCGAGCATCCTGATGTCGCCATCGTGAGCTTCACTGGTTCGTGCGACGTGGGTCGCTACATCGCGGAGACCACCGGTCGCCGGCTGGCAAAGACCTGCCTCGAGCTTGGCGGCAAGAACCCGTTGATCGTTTGCGACGATGCGGATCTGGCGAATGCGGTGACGTGGACGCTGGGCTCGGCATTCAGCAACGCAGGCCAGCGCTGCGCTGCGGGCAGTCGAATCATCGTGTTCGACCCGGTCTACGATCGCTTCAAGGCGATGCTCGTGGAGGCCGTTGGGCGGATGAAGGTCGGAACGGCGGACACTGACGACTTCGGACCGGTCATCAACGAGGAGCAGATGACGAACATGCTCGCGGCAGTTGCGCGAGCGAAGGCGTCTGGCGCGTCTGTTCTGACAGGTGGTCAGAGGCTGAGCGGCGGATCCTACGGTGGCGGCTTCTTCGTCGCGCCGACGTTGATCGAAGACGTCCGTCACCAGGACGAAATCTCGCGAGCCGAGCTGTTCGGACCGATCACGTGCCTGTATCGCGTGTCGACGTTCGAGGAAGCGATCGCGCTGGCGAACGACTCACCGTTCGGGTTGACGGCGTCGATTCACACACAGAGTCTGAATCGGGCGATGACGTTTCTCTCGCGGATCCAGTCCGGCGTCGCCGTCGTCAATGGCGGCACCTACGGCAGCGAACCGCACATGCCGTTCGGTGGCCTGCGTCAGTCGGGCAACGGCTGGCGTGAAGCGGGCACGCAGGCGCTCGACGTCTACTCGGATCTGAAGACGATCTACATCAATCACAATCCGGCTGCTGTCTGAACCCGTGTGTTCGAATTTCAGGGTTCTCACTGCTCGGTTCGTGTTCAGGTTCGCGACCAACGTCGAACAACGAACGTCGAACCTTGAACCGAACCTGAACGCGAACTGAGAAGATAGAAGCGAGAAGTGAGCACGACACCATCACCGCGCGCCGTCGCGTTCATTCCCGCGCGAAGCGGTTCTAAGCGAGTGACAGGCAAGAACGTGCGGATGCTCGGCGGGCACCCGATGCTGGCCTACACGATCGCTGCCGCTCGCGAGAGCAGCGTGTTCGAGTCGGTGATCGTCTCGACGGATACGGAAGACATCGCTACCATCGCCCGGCAGTACGGCGCCGAGGTGCCGTTCCTGAGACCGGCCGAGTTCTCCGGCGACACCTCGCCGGACATCGAGTGGCTCGAGCACACGATTGTGGAGCTCGGGCGACGCGGGCGCGCGTGGGACTGCTTTAGCCTGCTGCGGCCGACGAGCCCGTTTCGCACGGCAGACACGATCCGTCGTGCATGGGCGCTCTTCACGTCGCAGGACGGCGTCGACTCGCTCCGCGCGGTCGAGAGGTGCGCGCAGCATCCGGGGAAGATGTGGGTCGTGCGCGGCGAGCGGATGTTTCCGCTGCTCCCGTTCGGTCCCGAGACGCAGCCGTGGCACAGCACGCCCTATCAGGCGTTGCCGCTGGTCTACGTGCAGAACGCCTCGCTCGAGATCGCGTGGATGCGCGTCGTGCGCGAACGGCGATCGATTGCCGGAGACGTGCTGGTGCCGTTTCTGACCGAGGGCTTCGAAGGGTTCGACATCAACGACACGTACGATTGGATGGTGGCCGAGCGGCTGCTTGCGGACGGGCTTGTACAGCTGCCGTCAATCGACGTTGTAGGCAGCAGGCGGTAGGCGGACCAATGGGTGATCTACAAACCGATCAGGGCGAATCTCTCGAGCTGCACTATGTGCCGGTGAGCGAGTTCCAGCGCTTGCTGAGGGCATCGGCGTCGGCGGCGGCTCGCGCTGCGGCGTTTGCCGCGCTCGCGCGCATCAACACGCTGTACATGATCGCCGGCGCCTGGTCGGGGCATATCGGCACCAGCTTCAGCTCGCTCGAGATCATGAGCTGGCTGTTCCTCAACGAGATTCGTGATCTGGACAAGGGCGAAGACGACTGCGACATCTTCTTCTCGTCGAAGGGGCACGATGCGCCGGCACTCTACAACGTCCTCATCGGTCTCGGCCTGCTCGACGAAGACCTGCTTCACCAGCTGCGTCGCCTGAAGGGTCTTCCGGGGCATCCGCATGTCGAGACGCCGTACGTCCAGGCCAATACCGGATCGCTCGGCATGGGCGTGTCGAAGGCGAAGGGCATGGCGCTCGCCGACCGACTCGATGGCAGGAAGCGCCGTATCTTCGTGCTCACGGGCGACGGCGAGCTGCAGGAAGGTCAGTTCTGGGAGTCGCTCGGAACCGCCGTCACGAGGCAGCTCGGCGAGATCGTCGCCATCATCGACCACAACAAGATTCAGTCCGACACGTGGGTGAAGGACGTGAGCCCGCTCGGCGATCTCGAGGCCAAGTTCCGCGCCTTCGGTTGGCACGTCTCGCGCTGCGACGGTCATGACGTCGCCGCAATCGAGCGCACCTTGCGGGCGCTCGATTCCGTGACGAATCTGCCGAAGGCGATCATTGCGGACACGGTAAAAGGAAAGGGCGTCTCCTTCATGGAGGGGCCCGCGCTGAAGGCGGGCGAGCTCTACGCGTATCACTCGGGTGCTCCGAAAGAGGAAGCCTACAACGCAGGGCTTGCCGAACTGCTGACGGCGGCGAACTCGCATTTCGCCGCGCTGGGTCTTGGTGCTGTCACCACACAGACGACGATCAGGAACCCGAGGCGCGAACCAAGGACCACCGAGAACCTCATCGCCGCGTACGAGCAGGCACTTGTGCGGCAGGGCGATCGCCATTCGAATCTCGTCGCGCTCGACGCCGACTTGATCAAGGACTGCGGCCTCGTGTCGTTCGCGAAGAAGTATCCCGATCGATTCATCGAGTGCGGGATCGCCGAGCAGGACATGGTGTCGATGGCGGGAGGCCTCGCGCGCGCGGGTGCGCTCCCCATCGTGCACTCGTTCGCCTGCTTCCTGTCGGCGCGACCGAACGAGCAGATCTACAACCAGTGCAGCGAGGGCACCAAGGTCGTCTACGTCGGTTCGCTTGCCGGCTTGATTCCTGGAGGCCCGGGCCACTCACACCAGTCCGTGCGGGACATCTCGGCGTTGCGCGGCGTCGCGAACCTCTCGCTCGTCGAACCGGCGCTCGAAGCCGAGGTGCAGTCTCTACTCGACTACGCCGTCAACGCCGCACCCGACAGCATGTATCTGCGTCTGGTGTCGGTGAAGTGGCCGGTGCCGTTCGCATATCCGCATCAGCACAAAGTCGAGCCGGGACGAGGCTGGGTCGTGCGCGACGGCAACGATGCCGTCGTCTTCGGCTATGGTCCGTGGCTCCTGGCGAATGCGTTCGAAGCCGCAGAGGAGGTCGAGCAGAGCTCGGGCGCGAGCGTGCGCCTGGTGAACCTGCCGTGGCTCAACCGCGTAGATCCGCGATGGCTGCGTGAGGTGATCGGCGGCCGCCGCTACATCCTGACGCTCGACAATCACTATCTGAAAGGCGGTCAGGGCGAGATGCTCGCGACCGCCATCGCCGAGCTCGCGCTCGAGCCGACGCCGCGGATCCTTCGTGTCGGCGTGACCGCGCTCCCCGAGTGCGGTACTAACGACGAAGTCCTCGCGCATCACAAGCTGGATGTCGCCAGCCTCGTGAAGAGCATGCGCTACGTCGTCCCGCAAATCGCATGATTGTTCTGTTCTGGGATATCGACGGCACGCTCCTGACCACCGGTAAGGCAGGCGTGCCTGCCTGGGAAGAAGCGGTCAGGGAAGTCGTCGGCCGCGACTTCGAGCTGGCCAAATTTCGCATTGCCGGATTGACGGACTACCAGATCGCCGTCCGTACGTTCGAGCTACTCGGCGTCGAGGCCAGCGCGGACACGATCCGCCGCATGGTGAAACGCTACGAGGATCTGCTTCCCGAGGCGCTGCCGCGCAAGCAGGGGCGTGTGCTTCCCAACGTGCGGGAGATTCTCGATACGCTTCAACACCGAGATGATGTCCGTTCGTACCTGCTGACGGGCAACACCCGCGGTGGCGCGCGAGCCAAGCTCACGCACTACGACCTGTTCAGGTACTTTCCCGATGGTGCCTTCGCCGAGGACGCAAGCGAGCGATCGGTCATTGCCGGGCGAGCGCTCGATCTCGCCAGACGCGCGGGTCCGATCCTGGATCATGCCGTGTTTGTCGTCGGCGACACTCCTCACGACATCCACTGTGCGAACGCGATCGGTGCGCGTACCGTCGCCGTGGCCACGGGCGGATACTCCCTCGCCGAGCTCGAGTCGCACCACCCGTGGCGTGCGTTTCCCGAATTGCCTCCCGCAGACGAGTTCATCCGATTGATCGACGAAGCCCGCGCCGGGCGGGCGGAAGATCCCGTTCGCGCATGAAGCGAGGCATCCGGCATTTCCCACGCCTCTGGCGCGCTTCACGGCTGGCGCGGCGCTGGTACTCCGCGCGCGCCGGGGCGTATCCGGACTGGCGCTCGCTGATCGAGCCCGAAGCGGAGTTATGGCAGTCTGCGCGCGCCGGCGCTCAGGGTGGGCCGCGTGTGTTGATGGCGACCGCGATCGGGTCGTACGCGCACGCCGCGACGCTCGAAAGCGTGCTGTCGGCCGCGTTGACGTTCCGTGGCGCCGAGGTGCACGCACTGCTGTGCGACGGCGCAATGACCGCATGCGCCGAGTGCGACGCATCGCTCTATCCGGACCTGAGCCGCTTCGCCGAACACGGTCCCGCTGAAGACCTGTGTCGCAACTGCTTCTCCCCTGCCGAGCGCGTGTACCGCGAGCTTGGCATCACCGTTCACAAGTTCAGCGAGTGGCTCCGCCCGGACGATCGTGCCGAAGCGAAACGCATCGCGAACGCGATCCCTGCGAGTGAGATTCACGCCTACACGCTCGATGGTCTCGTCATCGGAGAGCATGCGCATGCCGGCACGCTCAGGTTCTTCGCGACCGGCGCGCTCGACGACGAGCCGATGGCGGAACCGATTTTGCGTCGGTATTTCGAGTCTGCGTTGCGCGTGGCCTTGGCGACACGCCGGCTGCTGCGATCGATCCCGTTCTCGTCGGCGGTCTTCACACACGGCATCTACGTGCCGTGGGGCATCGTCGGCGAGGTTGCGCGGCAGGAGGGTGTACAGGTCTCGACGTGGAACGTCGCCTACCGCAAGCGGCGATTCATCTTCAGCCACAACGACACCTACCATCACACCCTGATGAGCGAGCCGCGTGAGCGGTGGGAGGAGACCGAGCTGTCGGCGCAGCAGGATCAGGAGCTGATGCACTACCTCTCGAGCCGGCGTGAGGGTCTCTTTGACTGGATCGTGTTCCATCGTGCAAAGAAGAACGATCCCAAAGAGCTCCCGTCACTGATCGGGCTCGATTCATCGAAGCCGGTGATTGGCCTTCTCACCAACGTGGCGTGGGACGCGCAGCTGCACTATCCGGCCAACGCGTTCGACAGCATGCTCGACTGGCTCGTGCAGACGTGTCGGTACTTCGAGACACGGCGCGATCTGCAGTTGCTGATTCGCGTGCATCCGGCGGAGATCAGCGGGTTCCCACCGTCACGACAGCCGGTCCTTGGCGAGCTGAAGAAGGTGATCCCGAACCTTTCGCCCAACATCGTCGTGGTACCGCCCGAGAGTGCGCTGAGTACGTATGCGCTGATGTCGCTGTGCAACAGCGTCATCATCTACGGCACCAAGACCGGCGTCGAGCTCACGAGCCGGGGCATCCCGGTCATCGTCGCGGGCGAAGCGTGGATTCGCAACAAGGGCCTCACCTGCGACGCCAGTTCGCCGGAGGAGTACTTCAGGATTCTCGACGGGCTTCCATTCGCGTCCAGGCTCGATGCCGGGATGATGGCGCGGGCCCGCCGCTACGCCTACCACTTCTTCTTCAATCGCATGATCCCGCTGGCGTTCATCGAGCCGCATGCAGGGAATTCGATCTACCGGTTGAGGCTGAACAGCCTCCGTCATCTTCTGCCCGGCGAGTCGGCGGGATTGGATACCATCTGCAACGGCATCTTGCGAGGGACGCCATTCGTCCTCGGAGACAGTACCGCATCGCGTCCGTCCGAGCTGGTCAGCCCGTGATCGATTCCGAGTGATTGCGCTCATCAGCCTCCTCGTCGCCACCGCGACCGCTGTAGCGGTCGGCGCGGGCGTGCGACGCCTGGCTCCAGTCTTCGGTGCGGTCGTGCCGCCCCGGCCCGATCGCTGGCACAGCGCGACGACGCCGACGATGGGCGGAATCGCCATCGTGGTGGCGACGATTGCAGGATTCAGCGTTGGAGCGGCGGGTCCGTTGCTCCAGGTCGACCTCGTCGAGTGGCTGGCGGTGCTCGTGGCCGGCCTGGCGATGTTCACCGTCGGGCTCTTCGACGATCGTCTTCAGCTCTCACCGGTCGCCAAGCTCGTCGCGTCGCTCGCTGTCGGCGCATTCCTCGTGTTTGCGCTGGCCGGGATCGAGCCCGACGGCGCGCTGCCATCCAGCTACACGCTGATCGGCACGATCTGGTTTGCCGGCCTGTGTCACGCATTCAACCTCCTCGACAACATGGACGGTCTGGCGGCCGGCGTCGCGCTCATCGCGACCGGATTCGTGGCTGCGCTGCTCGGACCCTCGCTCGGAGTCGGGTTGTTCGTCTTGCTCATCGCTTTGGCCGGGGCGCTTGCTGGTTTTCTCTACTGGAACCGCCCGCGGGCGCGGCTGTTCATGGGCGACTGCGGCAGCCTGTTCATCGGCGCGATTCTCGGTGGCGTCTCACTCGTTCCGGTCTTCCACGCGCGGATCGCCTTCGTCAGCCCGACGGTGCTGGCTGCGCTGATCCTGGTCGTGCCGCTTTTCGATACCGCGTTCGTTCTCGTGTTACGGCGACTCGCGGGACGCAGCGCCACGCGTGGCGGAACCGATCACGTCTCGCATCGTCTGGTGTCGGTAGGCTTCTCGGAACGGACTGCGGTCCGCATTCTCTACGCGCTCGGTCTCCTCGGCGGGCTGACTGCGTGGGTCCTGGTCAGGTGGAACACCATCGAGCCGATGCTCGTGGTGGCGGTGTTTGGAGTGCTCGTCATCCTCACTGGCATTTACCTCGCGCGCGTCCCGGCCTACAACGCGGAAGACTTCAAGGCGCTGCAGAAATCGTCGTTCGCGCCGTTCCTCAAGGATCTCGCGTTCAAGTACCACGTCGGCGAGGTGCTGCTCGATCTCGTCCTGATCACGGTCTGCTACTACACGGCGTTCCGGCTGCGGTTCGAAGGCGACGAGCTTCTGGCCTTTCTGCCCTACTTCACCGCGTCGCTCCCGCTTGTCCTCGGCGTCAAGCTTGCAGCGCTGTATACCTCTGGTCTCTATCGACGGTCGTGGGAGACGTTCGGATTTCGTGACCTCGCCGCCGTCGCGCGCGGCGTCGGCATGGGATCGCTGCTCACCGTGGCGGTTGCGTACTACCTCTATCGCGGCCAGGGATCGTCACGCGTCGTCCTCGTCGTCGACGGTCTCTTGTTGACGCTGGCGATCCTCGGGACGCGCGCGTCGTTCAGGACGATGAACCAGGTGGCGTCATCACGAAACAGGCGGCATCGTCGCGTGCTCGTGTACGGCGCCGGCGGATACGGCCGCATGCTCGTGCGAGAGATGCGCGCCAACCCCGCGTGGAAGATGAACCCGGTGGGATTCATCGACGACGACCCGATGAAGGCGCACCGCTGGATCGTCGGTGTGCCCGTCCGCGGCTCGATCGAAGAGCTCGAGCACACGGTGCACCGGTATTCCGTGGACGAAGTGTTGCTGAGCAGCCCGTCTATCAACGGGAAGCTCGAGGTTCGCATCCGTGATATCTGCACACGTCTCCAGCGTCCGGTCCGCAGGCTGGACATGAAGATCACCTGATCTCGGTAATTCAAGATGCAAAATTCAAAATGCAAACACTGCACCCAGATGTCTTCTGATCGATTTGCATTTTGCATTTTGACTGTTGAATTACTTGCGTAAGCTCCGAGTAGGAATAGACGGTCGAGCGTTCACCTCACCAGCAGCCGGCGTGCGCCGGTACGTGTCGGAGCTGGTGCCTGCGCTGCTCTCGCTTGGCGCGCCGATCGACGTGATCGCGCTCGGCGGGTCGGACGGATCGCAGCCTGCGGGAGTGCGGCACGTCTCCGAGCCGTGGCACCCGCCGACGAACCTGGGGTGGGCCGCCGTTGGTCTTCCGCGTGCGGCGCGACGCGCGGCCGTCGATCTGATTCACGCCCCTGCTTACACGGCGCCGCTCCATTCCGCCGTGCCCGTCGTCCTGACGATTCACGACGTCAGCTACGAACGTCATCCCGAGTGGTATCCCTATCGCCGTGACTGGCTGCGGCGGGCGTTCTACCGGCGGAGCGCTCGCGCCGCGGCACACATCCTCACCGACTCCGAGTTCTCGCGCGGCGAGATCGCAGCGGCCTACGACATCGCTCACGATCGTATTACCGTAGCGCCGTTGGGGGCCGCAGCCGATTTCGACGAGGGCAGCGCACCGGTGTCGTTGCCAGCGGGAGTGGTCGCACCGTACCTCCTGCACGTAGGCGATCTTCACGAGCGACGGAATCTCCCGGTGGTCGTGCAGGGCTTGATGGAGGCGCGGCGACGGCTCGAGACGCCAGCTCCCTCGCTGGTGCTCGCGGGTGTCGATCGCGGGGTTGGCGATCGTCTCGTGGCGGAGGCTGCAGAGAGAGGTGCGCCAGACACGATCGTTCGGCTGGGAGCCGTCTCGGAATCGGCCTTGCGATCGCTGTATCACGGCGCCGCCGCGCTGGTGTATCCGTCCCGCTACGAGGGCTTCGGGCTGCCGCTGGTCGAAGCCATGGCGAGTGGAACGCCGGTGCTCGCCGCGCGCGCGGCATCCATCCCCGAAGTCGTCGGAGAGTCTGCCCTGCTTCTCGATCCGGACGATGCGAAGGGCTGGGAAGAATCGATCGTACGCGTGATGACCGATTCAGTCTTGAGAGCGCGGCTGCGCACTGACGGCCGCGCGCGCGCCGCGATGTTCACGTGGGACCGCACCGCGCGCATAACGCTCGATGTCTACCAACGGGTGGCGCAGGGATGACATCCGACCCGCTCATCTCCGTCGTCATCGTCACCTGGAACGGCCGGCAGTATCTCGATGCCTGCCTGAACGCCGTTGCTGCGCAGGTCGGTATGCGCACGGAGACAATCCTCGTGGACAACGCGTCGGCAGATGGCACGTCCGAGTACGTGCGTGCGCGATTTCCGCTGGTGCGAGTCGTGTCGTTGCCCGAGAATCGCGGGTTTGCCGGTGGCAACAACGCCGGTGTGCGCGAAGCCCGAGGTCGATTCGTTGCGCTGCTGAACAACGACACGATACCGGAGCCGACGTGGCTGCAGACGCTCCTCGCCGGTATCGACGAGCAGGCTGGCTTTGCGCTCGTGACGTCGCGAATCGTGTACATGCACGACCCGCAAATCATCGACAGCGCCGGCGACAGCTACCTGTTGTCCGGCGGCGCATTCAAGCGACACCATGGAGCACGAGTCGAGATGGCGGGGGAGTCCGTCGAGGTCTTCGGCGTCTGTGGCGCAGCCTGCCTGATGCCGAAGCGCGTGTTCGACGAACTGGGAGGGTTCGACGAGGACTTCTTCGCCTCGCATGAAGATGTCGATCTCTCGTACCGCGCGCGGTTGCTCGGGTATCGGTGCCTCTATGTGGCGGACGCCGTCGTTCGCCATCACGGAAGCGCAACCATCGGGCGAGTGAGTGATTTCGCTGTCTTTCACGGCCAGCGTAATCTCGAATGGCTGTACCTGAAGAACACGCCGCCCTCGCTGCTGCTGACGACCTTGCCCAGTCATGTGGTGTACGTGGCCGCGGCGGCTGTGCATTTCACACGCGTCGGCGCGCTCGGCTCGTTCGTGCGCGCGAAGCTCGCCGCCATCGCCGGATTGCCAAATGCATTGCGAAAGCGCAGGCACGTTCAGCGCACGCGCCGAGTCGATGCCGCACAGATCAAGCCGCTGCTCGAGACGCGATGGCTGTCGACGAAGCTGCGTGAGAAGCGCTTCGATGGGGAGCTTGCCGGGAGCGGCCGGTGACGCCAGAGATCTCGGCGATCGTCGTGAACTACAACGCCGGTCACGAACTCGAGCTCGCGCTCCGATCGGCGCAGGCAGACTACTCCCGCATCGCGTGGGAGGCCGTTGTCGTGGACAACGCGTCGACGGACGGAAGCGCGGCCGTCGTGGACAGGTTTCCACAGGCCACGCTGATTCGCAATGCGACGAACGTCGGCTTCGGTCGCGCCGTCAACCAGGCAGTCGGCGCGTCAAAAGCACCGCTGCTGCTTCTGTTGAATCCGGACTGTCAGCTCGCGGTAGGAGCCACGGCGGCGCTGCGAGCGGCCCTCGACGCGGACCCTGCATGCGCAATCGTCGGGCCGCGCATCCTGGATCCTGATGGCGCCGTGCAGGGAAGCGCGCGCGGCGATCCGGACATGCTGACCGGGCTCTTCGGCCGGACGGGCGCGCTGCGGAACCTGCTGCCCTTTCTTCCCGTCGCGCGGCGCAATGTCGTTGTCGAGGAGGCTATGTGCAGCGGTTCGTCCAACGTCGTCGTTGACTGGCTGTCTGGTGCCTGCCTGCTGGTGCGGCGTGAGGCATTTCTCGCCGCCGGCGGATTCGACGAGCGGTTCTTCATGTACTGGGAAGATGCCGATCTGTGCCGGCGCCTGCGCGGGCAGGGCTACTCGATTCGATATGCGCCAGGTGCCACGGCGGTGCACAAGGTCGGTCAATCGAGCCGGACGGCGAGGCGTTCGTCGATACGTGCATTCCATCAGAGCGCGTATCTGTACTACGCGACACATGTGGCGCCAGGCGCGCGCAATCCCAGGCGCCTGTTCGCGCGCGCACTTCTTGGCGTGCGGTGTTGGTGGCAGCTTCGTGGAGTGACGGAGTGATCGCGCGATGAGCCGACGCTACGAAGCACGCGTGCTCGTTCACCGCGTCGAGCGTCGGACGCCGAGCACGCTGACGCTTGCGGCGAACGCGCTCGCGAGCGTGGTCCTCGTGCCCTCGTACGCCCTGGCAGCCACCGCGATCGGTACGCCGGGCATGCGGTTCCATCTCGAGGCTCTGAGCGCGGCGATTCGTCTGGTCACGCGCGGCAGCGGGCTCGTTGCGCAAGCGGGACGGCTGGCGCTGTATCCGATGGACTCGACTCGCTACTTCGAGTTCGATTGGATCTGGTCGCGGCTCCAGCGGTTGCGCCGCGTGCGGAACTATCTCGATATCTCGTCGCCCAGGCTCCTTCCGCTCTCCTACGTGAGGCGCTCGGATGTGGAACGGGCATGGTTGGTCAACCCAGACACGCCAGATCTCGCGACGACGCGGCGGTGGGCGGATGCGCTGTCGCTCTCGGGCCGGTGCAGCTTCAGTGACGAGCCGATCGAATCGTCTCGACTCGACGGTGAGCGTTTCGATGCGATCACGTCGATCTCCGTGTTCGAGCACATCGCCAACGAGGGACCCGCGCTCGCCAGAGTCAGGAGCCTGCTCGCATCTGGCGGGGCCTTGCTCGTCACGCTCCCGTGTACGGCGGAGGGCTACGATCAGTTTCGCGACTACGACGAGTACAACCTCGCGAAACCGGATGCCGACGGGCGCTATTTCTTCCAGCGCTTCTATGACGCCTCGTCGCTGCGCGACCGCGTGTTCTCGATTCTTGGTGAACCGCGCCAGATGACCGTCTACGGTGAGTCAGAGCCTGGCTACTTCGGGCGCAACGCTCAGCAGAAAATGCGCGGCCTGCCGTATCCCTTCTGGCGCGAAGGCTACATGATGGGCCGGCACTTCAGGACCTATCCCTCGATCGACGCGCTGCCGGGCGAAGGCGTCGTCGCGCTCGAGTTCGTCGCTCGCTAGAGCGTTTCTTCGACCAGCCCCGCCACCTGCTCCGCGATCGACAGGCACGACGTCAGCCCCGGTGACTCGATGCCCGCGGCCTGAATCAGGCGCGGGTTGACATCATCCCGCTCAATCATGAAATCCGAGAACGACACGTCAGGAGGGTGGAGCTTTGCCCGGATGCCGCTGCCGCCGAGCCGCAGGTCCTCGATGGTGATTTCAGGAAGCAGTTGCTGCGCGGGCTCGAGAAAGTCCTCGAGCGGAATGCGATCGTCTTCGTAGTCGTCTTTCCGATCCCGGTACTTGACGGTCGGCCCGAGCGTGACGTTGCCGGCGACAGTCTTGGTGACATGCACGCCGAGTCCATGCGTGTGGGGCAGCGGATAGACCAGCCCGTTGACGAGGTTGCGCTTTGCCGGCACGAGCTCGGCGTACTCGCCCCGGCAGGGATAGATCCGAAATTCTCTTCCACCCAGCATCGCCGAGACTTCATCGGCATAGAGTCCCGCGGCATTGACCACCGAGCGCGCCGTGATCGATTCCGCCGGCGTGCGCAACTCGATGCCATCTGCCGTCACGTCGGCGCCCTCGAGCGGCGACCCCGGCAGCAGGAACGCATCTTTCTCTTTGCAGAGCCGCGCGAGCGTGTGCACCAGCGCCTCGGCGTTGAGCATCCCGGTGTGCGGCGAGAACAGTGCGACCCTCGCCTTGACGTGCGGCTCGCGCTCGCGGATGAACGCCTGCTCGACGATCTCCATCCCCTGGACACCGTTGTCCATCGCGCGCGCCATCAAGCCTTCGAGCGCCATCACCTCATGCTCATCCTGCGCGACGATCAGCTTCCCGCTTCGGCGATGGGGGATGTTGTGGTGCGCGCAGAACTCGTAGAGCATGTGCGCGCCGTTGAGGCAGTGGAGCGCCTTGAGACTGTCTTTGGGATAGTAGATGCCGGCGTGAATGACCTGGCTGTTGTGAGTGCTGGTGCCGAGTCCCGGGCGCGCTTCGCGCTCCAGGATGCAGACGCTCCGTCCACGATTGGCTATCGCCAGAGCGGCGGCCAGACCCACCACACCGCCGCCGATAACTGCCACGTCAATTTGTTCCATATGTGTACGCCGCAACGGCTGGATTAGGATGAGGAGATGTCCTCGCCGCTTCGGGATCACAGTGTACCAGTCACGGCCGCTGGAACCATCACGCGCGTCCTGATCACGGGCGCTCACGGGCAACTCGGTGCAGCCGTGGTCAAGATGTTCGAAGGACTCGAAGTCACGGCACAGACCAGGCAGACGCTGGACGTGACCGCTGCCGCAGCAGTCACTCAGGCGGTGCAGGCGGCCAGGCCGCACCTGATCGTGAACTGTGCGGCCTTCAACGACGTGGATGGCGCCGAGGACCGCGCCTCTGAGGCCCTTGCCGTCAACGCCTTCGCGGTTCGCAACCTCGCTCGCGCCGCCGAGGATGCGGGCGCTCGATTCGTACACTACAGCACCGATTTCGTCTTCGATGGCTCGGCGACCACGCCGTACACCGAGGATGCTCGCCCGTCGCCTCGTGGCACGTATGCCACGTCGAAGCTGCTGGGCGAGTGGTTCGCGCTCGAAGCGCCGCACGCATACGTGCTTCGCGTGGAGAGTCTCTTCGGTTCTCCTCTCAACTGGACCGGCCGTCGCGGTACGTTTGACGGCATCCTCAGCAACCTGCAGCAAGGCCGCGAAGTTCGCGCGTTCACGGATCGCGTCGTCTCGCCAGGCTACGTCGTGGATATCGCCGCCGCCACCCGGCACCTGGTGACCTCTGGCGCGTCGCCTGGCCTCTATCACTGCGTCAACTCCGGCCACGCGACGTGGTACGACGTCGCTCGCGAAGTGGCCTCGCTGATCGGAAACGACCGGCCGGGCATCACGCCAGTGACGATGGACCAGTTGAAGTTGAAGGCGCCGCGTCCGCGCTACTGCGCGTTGTCGGTTGCGAAGCTGGAGGAGGCGGGGTTCAAGATGCCGCCATGGCAAGATGCGCTGCGCCGGTGGCTCGCGACTCGCGGCGCGCTTACGACGTAAGTAGAATGAAGAGCATTCATGGCTAAACGCGCGGTCATTACCGGCATCACCGGGCAGGATGGTTCCTACCTCGCCGAGCTCCTGCTCGACAAGGGCTACGAAGTCATCGGCGTCGTGCGGCGTTCGAGCTCGCCGAACTTGTGGCGAATCCAGCACCTGCTCGATCGCGTGTCGTTGCGGCCAGCGGACCTGCTGGATCAGTTGTCGCTGCTGCGCCTGATTCAGGACGTCAAGCCGCAGGAAATCTACAACCTTGCGGCCATGTCGTTCGTGCCGGCGTCCTGGGATCAGCCGCTGTTGACCGGTGACTACAACGCGATGGGTGTCACCAGGCTGCTCGAGTGCATCCGGCACTTCGACCCCGCGATCAAGATCTATCAAGCCTCTTCGAGCGAGATGTACGGCCGCGTGCGCGAAGTGCCGCAGACGGAGCTGACACCGTTCTACCCGCGAAGTCCCTATGGCGTCTCGAAGGTCTTCGGCCACTACATCACCGTGAACTACCGCGAGAGCTTCAACATCTTCGCGGTGTCCGGCATCCTGTTCAATCACGAGTCGCCGCGGCGCGGGCTCGAGTTCGTGACGAGGAAAGTCACCGACGGCGTCGCGCGCATCAAGCTCGGGTTGTCCGATCATCTGCCGCTCGGTAATCTCGACGCATGCCGCGACTGGGGATTCGCGGGCGACTATGTGCGCGCGATGTGGATGATGCTGCAGCAGGATCAGGCCGATGACTACGTGATCGCCACCGGTGTCTCGCACTCGGTTCGTCAACTGGTCGAAACGGCATTCGGTCATGTCGGCCTGGACTGGCAGAAGTACGTCCGCATCGACCCGGCATTCCTGCGGCCGGCAGAAGTCGACCATTTGATTGGCGATGCATCCAAGGCGAAGCGTGTGCTCGGCTGGGAGCCAACGGTCTCGTTCGAGGGCCTCGTGTCGATGATGGTCGACTCGGATATCGCCACGCTGTCTGGTTCGCCCAACCCGGCGGCGAAGACCTGGACTCCTCGCTGACGCGCGCCAGACCGGCGCAGTCGCCGGTTCGCTCGTGCTGATCGCGCTGGCCGGTGGCGAAGTTGTGAGTCTCAAGGAGGGCGTGTGAGGCGTGCGATTGGAATTGCGATTGTGCTCGCGGCTTCAGCGCTCGGGTATCCATGGAGCGCTCATTCGACGATCGGTTTTGCGCAAGGCGCGCCGTCTGTAACAAACGGAGCTGCTGCGGGCACGATTGACGTCCACGTACACAGCTATCCAGACGATCGACCGAGGTCCATTCACGCCATCGACGTCGCGACACTCGCAAAGATGCGCGGCATGCGGGCGATCGTGCTCAAGAACCACTGGGAGTCAACCGCTGGCATGGCGTATCTCGTGCGCCAGGTCGTGCCCGACTTCGACGTGTTCGGCGGCATTGCGTTGAACCTGACCGTTGGTGGCATCAACGCCGCCGCGGTCGATCACATGGCCCGCGTCACGGGCGGCTTCGGCAGGATAGTGTGGATGCCGACCTTCGATGCGGAAAACCAGGTGCGGGTGTCGAAGGAGAGCCGTGCGTTTGTGTCCGTCTCGAAGAACGGAGAGTTGCTTCCCGAAGTGAAGGCAGTCATCGGCGTCATCGCCAAACACGACCTGGTGCTGGCGACCGGGCACTCGTCGCCGGCGGAAGGACTGCTGCTGCTGCGAGAGGGAAAGCAGCAGGGTGTGCGTCAGATGATCGTCACGCACGCGATTCAGTCCCCGGTGCTGATGAACGTCGCGCAGATGAAGGAAGCCGCGTCGCTCGGCGCGTTCATCGAGTTCGTCGGCGGGAATCCGGAGGGTCAGGGAGCGGCGGCGCGGCTGGATGGTATCGCGGACGCGATTCGCCAGGTTGGTGTTGCGTCGTCGATTCTCTCGTCCGACCTCGGTCAGCAGGGCAATCCGCTGCCGCCGGATGGATTCGGCGCGTTCATCCAGGCGCTGCGTGCGCGCGGCTTCGGCGATCGCGATCTGGATGTGATGTCGAAGCAGAATCCAGCGAAGCTGCTGGGGCTTCAGTGATTCGGCGGGGCTGAGCCCCGCCCCTGCGAGTGCCCTACGTTCCGACGACGCCTGCGAGCGGGCTGCTGGCGGTCGCGTACATTTTGCGCGGGATGCGGCCGGAGAGATAGGCGAGCCGCCCGGCGATCACCGCATGCTTCATCGCCTCGGCCATGGCCACCGGCTTCTCGGCGCCAGCGATCGCCGTGTTCATCAACACGCCGTCCGCGCCAAGCTCCATCGCCAGCGCAGCATCCGACGCCGTGCCGACGCCGGCATCCACGATCATCGGCACCTTCGAGAACTCGCGAATGATGCGGATGTTGTTCGCGTTCTGGATGCCGAGTCCCGAGCCGATCGGTGCGCCGAGCGGCATCACCGCCGCCGCACCTGCGTCTGCGAGCTTCCGGCACGCGATCGGATCGTCGTTGGTGTAGGGCAGGACGATGAAGCCTTCCTTTACGAGGACGCCGGTCGCTGCGATGAGCGCTTCGTTGTCCGGAAAGAGCGTGCGCTCGTCGCCGATGACCTCGAGCTTCACCCAGTTCGACAAGCCCGCTTCGCGACCCAGTCGCGCCGTTCGGATCGCATCGTCGGCGGTGTAGCAGCCGGCCGTGTTGGGGAGAAGGAAGATCGAGTCGTCGATATAGTCGAGCAGCGACTCTTTCGAGCGATCGGAGATGTTCACACGACGCACGGCCACGGTGACCATGTCCGCGCCTGAGGCTGCGTGTGCCTGTGCCATCACCGCGTGCGACGAGTACTTGCCGGTGCCAACGATCAGGCGGGACTTGAACGTTCGACCGGCAATGACAAACGGCATGTCAGTCAACTAACCACCCCCAACAAAGTTCACGATCTCCACGGTGTCGCCTTCGCCGATGAGGACGTCCGGATACGTCTGACGCTTGATGATGTTCAGGTTGTGTTCAACTGCTACGCGACGCGGATCGATGTCGAGCTTCGTGAGAAGCGCAGTCACTGACAGTGGGTTGTCGAGCTCGAAGCGTTCGCCGTTGAGGGTGATGGTCACTGTAACCAGACTCGACCACTGAGCGTCGAATAGTGGAAATCCTTGCGTATTCAGCCTACCGCCCGCTATTCCGGCAAGTCAAGGTAAGCTCGGATCGTTCGGGTTAATTGCGATGCCTCAGCTGGGATCACCGACCGTTCTCAATCGCGCCGACGTCCTGGCGCGCTACGCAGCCAACCGGCGCCGGACGCGCGAACTGTTCGATCTGCTCGACCAGTCGATCTATTACACGCGTCCGATCTCGCTGCGCAACCCGGTCGTGTTCTACGAGGGACACATACCGTCGTTCTCCGTGAACACGTTGATCAAGAAGGCGCTCGGGTGGCAGGGGATCGACGCGCATCTTGAGACGATCTTCGCGCGCGGCATCGATCCCGACAACGAAGCGACGTCGGTCGCCCGTGGCAACCCGGCGTGGCCGTCGCGCACTGAAGTGCATCAATATGTGGACGCGGCTGACCGTCTGATCGAGACGGCGATCGCGTCAGCCGATCTCGAGCGCCCCGGTGATCCGATGCTCGATCAGGCGCGCGCGCTCTGGACGATCCTCGAGCACGAGGAGATGCATCAGGAGACGCTCGGCTACATCTGGCATCAGGTGCCGTACTCCTGCAAGCGCAAGCCAGCCGGTTACCGCACTGAAACACCAGCGGAGTTCCAGGCGGATGTGCCCGTCTTTCACGTTCGCATCCCTGAGGGCATCGCCACACTCGGCACCGACCCTCACGAAAGCGCGTTCGGGTGGGACAACGAGTGTCTCGTGCACCAGGTTCACGTGAACACGTTCGGGATCGATGCGCACAAGGTCACCAACGGGCAGTTCATGGAATTCGTCCGGGCTGGCGGCTATCGGGCGCGGCAGTGGTGGCGTTCCGAGGACTGGACGTGGATTGAGTCCGCGCGCGTCGCACATCCCGCCTTCTGGGATCGTGATGGCGATCGCTGGTTCTGGCGCGGCATGTTCGAACGCGTGGCGCTGCCGATGGACTGGCCCGTCTACGTCACGTGGGCCGAGGCCAATGCGTTCGCGCGCTGGCGCGGACTGCGCCTTCCCACCGAGTCGGAGTACCACAGGGCCGCATTCGGAACGCCCGCAGGTCGCGAGCGCAGGTATCCATGGGGCGAGACGTTCGGCAGTCAGGTGCCGGGTAACTTCGACTTCGTGCGATGGGATCCGGAACCGGTGGGCTCTCGTCCCGAAAGCGCGAGCGCGTTTGGTGTCCACGATCTGATTGGCAACGGGTGGGAGTGGACGTCAACGACGTTCGGGCCATTCGCTGGTTTCGAGCCGCTGCCGACCTACCCGGAGTACTCAGCCGAATTCTTCGACGGTGACCACTTCGTGATGAAAGGTGCGTCGCCGCTGACGGCACGGACGCTGGTGCGTCGCGGATTCCGCAACTGGTTCCGCCCACGCTATCCATACGTCTATGCCACGTTTCGTTGCGCGGGGGAGGCGTGATGTCGTTTCCATCGGAAGGAGTGACGCTTTCTGCGCGCACCGATTTCGTCGCGGATGTCGCGGAGTATCTTCAGCGCACGCCGCGTCAGCTCCCATCCCGTTACTTCTACGACGCGCTCGGCTCGGCGCTCTTCGACGCCATCTGCCGGCTGCCCTGGTACCGCGTCACGCGAGCGGAGACGGCGCTGCTCTCGCGCTACGCGCGACAGATCCTCGAACTGCTGCCGCGGCCGCTCAACATCTCCGAGCTCGGGTGCGGCAACGGGGAGAAGCTTGCGATTCTGCTCGAGCGCGGTGGCGAGCGTTTCCGTCGCGTGCACTTGATCGACATCTCTCCGGCGGCCCTCCTGAGCGCACGTGCACGACTGGCGACGCTCCCGGCCAACCCGGTCACGACGTTCCACGGCACTTACGAACAGGGTCTCGCCCGGCTCGCCACACATCGCAGCCAGGGCGCGTGGCTCGTGCTGTTCCTCGGCTCGAACCTGGGCAACTTCGATCCGCCGGCCGCGCGCGAGATGTTGTGTCGCATTCGCGGATCGCTCGTCGAAGGCGACGCGTTGCTGCTCGGCACCGACCTCGTCAAGTCTCCGCGCGCATTGCAGCTCGCGTACGACGATCCGCTGCAGGTGACGGCGGCGTTCAATCGCAACCTGCTGCGCCGGATCAACGATGAAGCCGGCGGCACGTTCGATCTCGACAGCTTCGCGCATTGCGCGCTCTGGAATCCACAGCACAGCCGGGTCGAGATGCATCTCGTCAGCACCCGTCGGCAGCTTGTCCGAATCGCTGCCGCCGATCTCGAGATCGAGTTCGAGAAGGACGAACGGATCTGGACAGAGAGTTCGTACAAGTACGAACCCGAGCAGGTGCTCTCAGAGGGCAGGCAGGCCGGATTCCAGGACGGCGAGCAGTGGATCGACGAGGACGCGCGTTTCGCGCTGACGCTGTTTAAGGTACCTGGGTAGTTGGGTCGCTAGGTTGCTGGGTGAGCCCCAGCTACCTAGAAACCCAGCTACCTAGAAACCCAGCTACCTAGAAACCCAGCTACCTAGAAACCCAGCTACCTACAGAGCCCAGTTCCCCCCACCGATACTCCGACTGGATATCGGTGTCGATGCACATCCTTACACCTCTGCCGCGGGCGATTACGCGACCCATCGCGTGGATCGTTCTCGTTGCCTGGGTGGCGACGATGGCGACGCTGGTGGCGAGATCGTACGGTCAGTCGTCGCAGACCAACCTCGCCACCGACCTTGCGCGCTATGGATCCACTGCCGTGTGGCGTGGCGTCTACTACCGCGGCGAGAAGATCGGTTTCACCGTCAGCCAGACAACCAGGACAGATGACGGGTTCGAGCTGCAGGAGGACGGCCGGCTCCAGATGCTCCTCCTTGGCCAGGACACGGCGGCGCGAATCCGCACGACCGCGCGCGTCGATAACAGCTTTACACTTCGCAGCTTCGAGTTCTCGCTCGATCCCGGCACCGGTCCGATCGAGGTCAGAGGAACCGTCGATGGTCCATCGTCGACGAACACGTGGCGATTGAATCTGGCGATCACATCCGGGGGAGTCACGCGCAACGAGGCGCGCGACCTTCCTGAGGCGCCCGTGGTGTCGCAGAACCTCTCGCGGCTTCTCGCAAACAAGCGCCTCGTGCCTGGCACGCAGCACGAGTGGACCGTGCTCGATCCGGCGACGCTTCAGAGTGCCAAGGTCGTCATTCGAGTTGGCGACCGTTCGATCGTCAGAGCCAGCGACACCATGGTGCCTGCCTTCCGCGTGGAGATGGACTTTCGTGGGCTGCAGACCACGTCGTGGGTGACGGACACTGGCGAAGTCGTGCGCGAGGAGAGCCCGCTTGGTCTCATCACCGTGCGCGAGCCCGCCGAACGAGCGCAGGGTCTCGCCGTGTCGAGCCGGATGCAGGCCGACCTGCTCCAGGCGGCGGCCGTCGTCCCGCTGACCACTGAACGGATCGACGAGCCACGCGATGTACGTCGTCTGAGGCTCAGGCTCGCTGGAGCTCCGCTGTCGGTGAAGGACATCGACGGCGTGGGCCAGACGATCGACGGCAACGTGATCGAGTTGACGGATCCGCGGCTGCTGGAGGCGACGGTGGCCGATCCGCAGACGCGCGAGTATCTCGGCGCCGAACCGCTGCTCGAGAGCGACGATCCGTTGATTCGTGCCGAGGCCGAGCAGGCGATTCGCGGCGCCGGCACTGATCGCGAGCGGGCGGAGAGGCTGACGCGACATGTCAACGGGCTCCTCGACAAGAAGCCGACAGTCAGCTTGCCGTCAGCGCGCGAAGTGCTGCGGACGAAGGTTGGCGACTGCAACGAGCATACGGCGCTATTTGTCGCGATGGCGCGATCGGTGGGCATTCCCGCGCGCATCGCCGTCGGACTGGTGTTCATGCACGGCGCCTTCTACTATCACGCGTGGCCCGAGGTGTATGTCACCGAGCGCCCGGGCTTCGGCCTCTGGTTGCCGGTCGATCCGACGCTCAATCAGTTTCCCGCTGACACGACCCACCTGCGGCTCGCGCGCGGAGGGCTCGACCAACAGGCGGCCATCCTGCCTCTCATCGGCCGCCTCAAGATGACCATCACGGAGCTTGAACTCGTGCCCGGTACCGAGCGAGTGATCGTCGGACGCGCGACCGAGCAGGCCGCGGCTGCGGCGGACCCGGTTCCGATCGACATCCCGCGTCCGGCGGGGAGCGGTTGCCGGTGTGGATCGGTGAAGCAGAGCGCGGACACGCGGAGCACCCAATGATTGCGGTTCAGGATCTGGTCAAGGAGTACGGGCGGTTCAGGGCGGTTGATGGCGTGACGCTGGACGTCAAGCCGGGTGAGATTCACGGATTCCTCGGTCCAAACGGTGCCGGCAAGACGACGACACTGCGGATGATCGCAGGGCTGCTGAAGCCGACGTCCGGGCGCATCCTCGTCGACAACCACGATCTCGAGAGCGAGCCTGAGGCCGCGAAACGAACGCTCGGCTTCATCCCCGACCGGCCATTCATCTACGACAAGCTCACCGCCGGCGAGTTCCTGACGTTCCATGCGGGGCTGTACGGATTCGGCAACGGCAACGTGCCTGAGCGCGTGCGCGAGATGCTCGATCTCTTCGAGTTGAGGCAGTGGGAGCATCAGCTGATCGAGAGCTTCTCGCACGGGATGAAACAGCGTCTCGTCATGGCCTCGGCGTTCCTCCATCGTCCGCGGGCTGTGGCCGTCGACGAGCCGATGGTGGGTCTCGATCCGCGCGGCGCGCGGCTGATCAAGGACGTCTTCCGGAAGATGAGCGAGCGCGGCGTCGCGATCCTGATGAGCACGCACACGCTCGAAGTCGCGCAGGAGATGTGTCACCGCGTCAGCATCATTCAGAAGGGACGCATCATCGCGCATGGCACGGTCGACCAGGTGAAGCAGATGGCGGGGGGCAGCACCGACGAGCATCTGACGTCGGTGTTCCTCAAGCTCACCGGCGGCAGCGCGCTGCAGGAAATCGACGAGATCTGATCGATGACGCAGCCGTTCCCCTTTCTGTTGCTGCCGCACGCATGGGCGTCGCGCAACCGCGTGCGCCGGCGTGAGAAGGGCGACGCGCTTCGCGGCATCGTGTTCGGGACGATTGGTGTCCTGGTGTCCGGCGCGCTGTTCTACGGTGCCTACTGGGTCACGTCGCAACTGACCGCGTACGAAGAGTTCGGCGACTACCTGCTGCGGCTCGGCTTGTCGTGGCTCTTTCTGAGCTTCCTCGCGTTTCTTGCCTTCAGCGGCGTCGTGACCGCACTCTCGACGTTCTTCCTCTCCGACGATCTCCGGCTGCTGATGGCCAGTCCCGTCTCAGCGCGACGCCTGTTCCTCGCTCGCTTTGCGCGGACCGTCGGCTCGGCGTCGTGGATGGTCGTCATCTTCATGGCGCCGGTGCTGTTCGGCGTGGGCGTCGGCCGTTGCGCGCCGTACGCGTTCTACGCGACGATGATCGCGACGATCATTCCGTTCTCGATCATCCCTGTCGCGCTCGGCTCCGCCTGCACGCTGTTCGTCGTCAATGTGTTTCCAGCGCGGCGCGCGCGCGACCTGCTGATGTTGATGGGGCTCGTGTTCGCGGCAGCGGTCGTCCTGCTTCTCAGATTCATTCAGCCGGAGAGGCTGCTGCGGGTCGAGTCGCTCCCGGATATCACCGACTTCTTCGCGACGCTTCAGTCACCGATCACGCCGATGCTGCCGTCGTTCTGGGCGGGTGAGGCGCTGTTCGCAGCCGTGCAGGGTGGTTTTGACTGGCTTCACCAGAGCGCACTCTGGACGACGGCCGGCGCGTTCACGATAGTGCTGGGTGCGGCACATGGGCGGTGGCACTTTGCCGGCTACAGCCGATCCCAGGAGGCGCCCAAGACGCGCTTCGCGCACTTCCGCACGCTCGACCTCTTCGCCGCTGCGCTGCCGCTCTCGCCTGTCCGCCGGCAACTGCTCGTGAAGGACATCAAGATCTTCCTGCGCGATGTGAGTCAGTGGGTGCAGTTGCTGCCGCTGCTGGCGCTCGTGCTCTTGTATCTCTACAACTTCCGCGTGCTCGATCTCGATCGCATTCCGTACATGAGCGGCTTCGTCAAGAACGTGTACGCGTTCATCAATCTCGGGATGGCCGGCTTCGTGATGGCGACCGTTGCGGTGCGGTTCGTGTTCCCGGCGGTGTCCGGCGAGGGCGCCGCGTTCTGGATCATCCGGACGTCGCCGATCTCGATGCACGACTTCCTGTGGTCGAAGTTCTGGACCGCGCTTCTACCGGTGTTCCTCTTCACCGAGGCGTTGACGATCGCGGCGAATCAGCTGCTCGGCGTGGACCCGTTCCTGAAGTTCGTGGCGGCAGGTTCGATCCTCTTCCTGACGTTCGCGCTCGTCGGTCTCGCCTCCGGCCTGGGGGCGCGCTATCCGCGTTTCAACGCCGACGCGACCCAGGCGGCAGGCTCGTATGGCGGCGTCATGTTCATGATCTCCGCCGTGGCCTTGATCATCGTCACCATCGTTCTCGTCGGCTGGCCATCGTCGATGTATCTGATGTCACAGAGCGGTCAGTTCCGCTTCCGGCTGACGCCCGAGCGACAGGCGATGATCGTGGCCAGCTTCACCGCGGCGGTGGCCATCTGCATCGCCACCTGGTGGCTCTCGATGAAGTCCGGCGTGAGGGCTCTTGATGAGATGAGGAAGTAGTCAGGCGGAACGACACTTTCGTGCCTTCGAAGTGCCCAACGGTTTCGGGCCTCGTATCGTGGTACCGTCGATCGGGCATGCATCCGCAGAACATCCCGCCGCACTTCGATATCACCGTGCGTGTCGGTTGCAGTCTCGTCTACGAAGTCACCGGCACGGCCTCGTTGCTTCTCAATCTCAAGCTGCATCCCGACCGCAACCACGCCGTGCTGTTCGAGGCCCTGGCGCTCGGCAACGGCCTTCCCTTCGAAGACTTCGTCGACAGCCACGGGAACCATGTCTGTCGTGTCACGCTCGCGCCTGGCACCAACTGCTTCCGGCATGACGCGATTGTCGCGGTGCCCTCCCGACCCGACAACAGCGGCCTGGTCGCCACGGTTCCGCAAGTGCCAGGTGATCTACCTCTCCCCGTGCTGAGGTATACGCTGCCGAGTCGGTACTGCGACTCCGACAAACTGACCGATTTCGCGTGGCAGCAGTTCGGCCACATCGAACACGGCATGCCGCGCGTCCAGGCCATCAGTCGCTGGCTTCACGACAACATCGAGTACCGCTACATGTCGGGCCGATCCGATTTGTCGGCGTGGGACGTCCTGCAACGCGGTTATGGGGTCTGCCGTGATTTTGCCCATCTCGCGATCGCGCTGAATCGCTCCTTCAACATCCCGGCCCGGTATGTGACTGGGCATCTGCCCGACATCGGTGTTCCCGATCCCGACGGTCACATGGACTTCCACGCCTACGGCGAGGTGTACATCGGAGGCACCTGGTTCACGACCGACGCCCGCTTCCATGTGCCGCGAATAGGCCGAATCAAAGTCTCGTGCGGACAGGACGCGGTAGATGGCGCGTTTTCGACCATCTACGGCGGGGCCACATTGACCTACTTCCAGGTGTGGGCGTACCAAGTCGCGCGCGGGTCCGTGCGCGTTGGTGATCCGGTTGACCTTTCACAGCGTCTCGACAACCAGTGGACTGTGTATACCGATCGGCCCTCGACCAGCGCCTAGCGGTTCGTCTGTTCAGATCAGCCCCCTGGTTCCGTTTCATACAGTACGGACGTTCTGCACAAGGAGACGTCGTGCTATGTGTCGCCCCTGAGCGAGGCGACGATTCCGGCGTTCCGGCTGGAGGGCCCTTTGGGCTGAAAGAAAATGGCTGAAGTGTTTGCGTTCGAGTTGCGTGTGGTCGACGTAGACGGCCGCCCGATAGTGGATCCGAACAGCTTCGTGAGGGTAACAAACGAAGTCCGAACCGTCACCGCGCAAATTGCGTTCGCCGCCGCTCCAGCAGCTCTGCGTTTCATGGAGCGCCCTGCCGGTGCCGTCCTGCAGCTTCGACTCACGCCCAGCCGCTACCACGACAGCAGACTCTTCTGCACCGTTGACGGCAATGGGACGATCGCGCCGCCGGAGCTTCGTATCCCGCGCCGATCGTCGGAATGGCTGCCGGCATTCAACCAGTGGCGTAGTCTCGGGGAGCCGTTCGCACAGCTGAAGGGGAAGCTGGAAGCGTCACCTGCGTTCCGCCTCGGCCGCGCATCGGACTCCGAGCAGCTGATCGAAGGTCGCTACGACGCCGTCGACCCGGCCGATGAGTCACGGAGCCTGGCCAAAATGAGCCTGTTGAATCTGTACTCGCGTCTCGCGATTGAGCCGGCGCCGGGCACGACGACTCCCTGGTTCACGTTCGTCAAGGAGCTGTGCTACGCGACTCGAGAGCGCTTCCTTGCGGTGGTCGATGAGGAGTGCTGGTCGAGGGTCCAGGCGCTGACGCGCGAGCCGATGGGCGGCTATAGAGGCGTACAGGTCGTTCGAGGGCACATCAGGAATCTCGAGGCGATTCCCGGCGTGACCGACATATCGCAAACCGCAAGCGTGAAGACCCGCGAGACCAGGGCCAATCTCCAGTTGACGGTGGCTCGCGCGAAGAAGGACGGACGCACGGTGTTCCTGGTTGACACCGACATGGACGAGAACGGACGCTTGATCCTGCACGGCTTCGACGTGATCCGGCACGCGTTCAATGGCGGGACGCACCCGATTGACATCGCCGAGGCCCTGCGCGTCCTGTTCCCGGACTCATCGCTTGGCTACGCGCTCGCACCGAAACAACCGGTGCCCGAGACAGGCGCTCGACTGGTGTCGTGATTCAGAAGGAGGACGTCGTGAGGATTGAAGAACGGACCGTCGGTCCCGTCGTAGTCCTCGACATGGCGGGAAAGCTCGTCGCAGGCGAAAGCCAGGGGCGGCTCAAGGACAAGATCAACAGCCTGATGCTGCAGGGACGAGTGCAGATTGTGCTGAACCTGGGCGAGGTGTCGTACATCGACAGCACCGGCCTTGGGGAACTGGTGTCGTCGCACTCGACGGTGACGCGACACGGCGGTCACATCAAGCTGCTGAACCTGACCAAGAAGGTGCAGGATCTGATGGCAATCTGTCGATTGTCGACCGTGTTCGAGACGTTCGATTCAGAGACTGTTGCGCTCGGCAGCTTCGTCGTCGTCAGCTCTGTCTGACAGACAGTCCACGCACGGCGCCGCGTCATTGCGCAAGCTCGTTTGCGCGTGTCGCGGCGCCGATAAGTCCTGATTCGGCGTTGAGGATCACCTTCACAGGCACCTTGAGCAGCATGTCGGTCATCGGTGCCTTGTCGAGGAACGCCTGCATGAATCCGCCACTCTGAATTGCAGGCAGGATCTTCGGCGCGATGCCTCCTCCGATGTACACGCCGCCAAGTGCCAGGCCGCGGAGGGCCAGGTTGCCGGCTTCGGCACCGTACGCGCTGACGAACATGCGGAGTGCCTCCGCACAACCCTGACAGCGGCCGCCAAGACCCGCTCTGGAAACGGCAGCGGGAGCGTCGGGCGAATCGAGGTCGGTCACGATCTCGCACTCCCCACCGCGGTGCGTAAATCGATGGAGGTTGACCAGGCCAGGACCGCTGAGCACCTGCTCCACTTCGGCCCGTCCCTCCCGATCGCGCACCATGCGCACGAGCTCGAGCTCCCGATCGGTTCGGGCGGCGAAGTCCGCGTGCCCTCCTTCTGACGGAGCAGGAACCAGTCGACCGTTACGTCGATGCAGGAATGCCTGACCCATGCCTGTCCCGGCTGCAATCACGGCAGCGCTGGCTTCGTCGTCTTGTGTTCCTTCCTGGAGCACAAGCAGCTCGTCTGGCGTTAGCACCTCGATCGAGCGCGCCATCGCCGCGAGATCGTTCAACAGTACGACGTGCGGCGTACCGAGATGAGAACGGATGTCGGCGGCACTGATGGTCCATCCGATGTTGGTCAGCTTCGCACGGTCATGCACCACCGGCCCTGCGACGCCAAACGCGGCCGCGCGCAACGGGGCGGACGGTGGGACGTCGCGCAGGAAGGCGTCGAGGATCTCCAGGAAGGAGGAATAGGCGGTCGTCTCGTAGCTGCGCGCCGCCTTCGCAATGGGCCGCCGGACGCTCGGTTCGAACAGTCCCAGCAGCGTCTTCGTTCCACCAACATCCCCCGCAAGCACCATGAGTGGATTATAGTGAGTGGCGCCGTGGCCTCTCCTGGTCCCAGCGCTGTTTCGCGTCGTCAAGTTCTCGAGCGACACCCGCATCTGCGCGATGACCATCTTCGCTACATGCAGAAGTGGGGACTCATCCTGCCGCATCGTGCGCAGGGTGAAGTCTTCTACGCATTCGGGGATCTCTCGACGATTCGGCAGGCCGATGCCGAGTTGGGAGAGGGCGTCAGCTTCCGGACCGTTATCCGCAATCTGCTGGCGTCACGACACGGGCAGCTGGCGTTCGACTTCAGGCTCGACGCGCAACCCGCAAAGATTCTTCAGCTCAAGCGGCCTGAAGCGCCGCCGCTCGCAACGCTCATGGGAGCTTCTACGCCCGACGAGGCACGCGCCGCCGAGCAGGAGTTCGCGTTCGCGTCAACATTGGACGACGGCGATCCGGCGCATTACGATGAGGCGCTCGATGCCTATCGCCGGACGCTCGAGATCGATCCGTATCTCGTGCCCGCGCTGATCAATCTGGCCAACATTCACTACGCGCGCAACCAGATGGCGGAAGCACAGGCGCTCTACGAGCGCGCGATTGCGCTCGACCCAGGTGTCTTCGAGTCGTACTTCAACCTGGGAAACATCTTTCACGACCTCGGTCGCTACGCTGAGGCGCAGGAGTGTTATCGCGAATCGCTCCGCGTCAATCCGACCTACGCGGACGCGCACTTCTACCTGGCCGTGTCACTCGAGAAGAGCGGCATGTCACCGGAAGCGCGCCTGCACTGGAAGGCGTATCAGGAACTCGCGCCCAACGGCGACTGGGTGCACCTGGCGCGCGAGTTCTCGGACTAATAGCGGTATTCGTCGGGGTTCCGCTTCTTCGGCGCCCGCCGAAGCTTGTAATACTGGCAGTCCACACACCACGCCTCAGGATCGAAGCCGGTCGTGCCCGCGTAGGGCTTCACCTCGCGATGCGTGCAGAATGCGGCGTTGCCGTCTTCGGCCGGCTGCTGCCAGCGGCACGAATTGAATCGCACAGCGCCCGTGGGCTCGGCCGGGGCGGCGGGCTGCCCAGGCGATTCGCCGCCTGGTGGATCCTCGGCGGGCGGATCCATCGGACCGTTACTGAAGTTGGACTCCAACAGCTTTCTCCAGCGCGCGAAGCGCGCGTAGTTCTTCGGGCGCCACCAACGTCAGGGCACTTCCGGTTGATTCGGCTCGTCCCGTTCGCCCGACGCGATGCACGTACGCCTCGGGCGTATCCGGCACCTCGTAGTTGACGACGTGAGCGATGCCGTCGATATCGAGGCCGCGGGCGGCGACGTCGGTGGCGACCAGGACAGGGTATGTGCCTGTCCTGAACCCTTCGACTGCCGCCATGCGCTGCTGCTGTGTGCGATCGGCGTGGAGTGATGCGGCTCGAATGCCCATGCCGCTCAATCGCTGCGCCAATCGCTCTGCGCCGATCTTGGTGCGGCAGAAAACGAGCACAGGTCCGATCGCCTCGTCGCGGAGCCAGCGCGCCAACCACTGCGTTTTCTCGGCTGAGGCGATCGTCTGCACGGCGTGAGAAATCGTCTGCGCGGGTCCGCCTCGACGTCCAACCTGGATGTATTTGGGCTCGTGCAGGAACTCCTGCGTCAGTTTCAGGACCTCCCCGGGCATCGTCGCCGAGAAGAGCAGCGTCTGACGCTTTCCCGGAAGCGCCGTGAGGATGCGCTGCACGTCCGGCCAGAAGCCCATGTCCAACATGCGATCGGCTTCGTCGAGCACCAGCACTTCGAGGGCGCCGAAGTCGACCGATTCGTGACGCATGTGATCCATCAGCCTGCCCGGCGTGGCGACGACGATGTCCACGCCGGCGCGGAGCGAGCGCTCCTGGATATCCATCGGCACTCCACCGAAGACGGCGATGCTCGACACGGTCGTGTGATACGTGAGGCCCTGGACCTGATCTTCGATCTGCACTGCCAGCTCACGTGTCGGTGCCAGAACGAGCGCTCGCGTCCGCGGTGGCTGCGGCGAGGGCTCATTGAGAAAACGCTGGAGGATGGGAACGAGGAAGGCGGCGGTCTTGCCGGTGCCGGTTTCCGCGCACGCGATGACGTCGCCGCCCGCGAGCGCGACCGGAATCACACCGCTCTGCACAGGGCGTGTATCGACCCAACCCAGATCACGAATTCCGCTCAGCAGCCGTTGGTCGAGATTGAGCTTGTCGAACGTGATGGGAGCCGGATCGAAGGCCTCCTGCTCGTACGCGAGCACTGCCGGCTCGGGC
Source organism: uncultured Acidobacteriota bacterium (assembly GCA_963772955.1). GTDB lineage: Bacteria > Acidobacteriota > Vicinamibacteria > Vicinamibacterales > UBA2999 > Gp6-AA40. Next base: position 450,231 of record CAVYZF010000009.1, read on the forward strand.
GCCGGCGCCTTGTGCGGCCGCGTCGATCGATGATGGGGCGGCTGCCTGCGGCCTCGCCGTTTCGATGGTGAAGGGGTACTGCTCAAACTGCCTGCATTATCTGGCGCGGAAAGTGATGATGCCGCGGACCGGGTCGTATGGGGATACGCCGACGGTGACTCGGTCACCAGGAACAACTTTGATTCGGAACCGGCGCATCCGGCCGCTCAACTGCGCCAGCACTTCATGTCCGGCATCGCACTGCACGCGGTACAAACCGCCCGAATGAACCGCAACTACGGTTCCTTGCATGTCTATCAGATCGTCTTTGCTCAATCAGGGGTCCTTCTGGCCGAAGAAATGTCCGGCTTGGGCCGAACCAAAGTAGCAAACAGGGTGCCACATCACGCAGTCGCTTGCAAGTGACGTGTTTTCAGCGGTTAAAAGTCGATGATCGTCGGTGAAAACGCGTGGCGAGAGAGGGCGGCTACAGAGCTCGAACCGCTCGCTCCACATGAGACGCCAACTCCGCATAGTCGGACCCCTGCAGCCGAAGAGGCGCGCCAAAGGCCACACGCACGCGACCGGGCCGCACGAACGTGGCGCCCACTGGAAGGAGCTTGTCCACATCGTCGATCCGAACGGGCACGACCTGAACGTCGAGGCGAGATCCGATCATGCCGATACCGCCACGGAACGGTTTGATGTCGCCAGTCGATGAGCGCATTCCCTCTGGAAAGATCAGAATCGACCAGCCGCCACCCGTCAGCTCACCGATGTACTGGAGCGTTTGACGTGCGCCCGCTTCGCGCTGTGGCAATGGAAAGGCGTTGAAGTAAAACGCAGCGAGGTAATAGTTGAGCCCGTTGGTAAAGCGCTCCCGCCAGGCGTAGCCCGCGGGGAAGAAGTGGGCTTTGAAGAACTCCTTCGCCATCGCCGGCGCGATCCTGGAGCGCCACCGGCCCGGCAGCGCCGCCAGAATCACCGGCACATCCATGTGGCTCTGATGGTTGGATGCGAACACGACTGGTCCGCTGAGGCCGTCCAGGTGTTGCAGACCTTCGACTCGTGCGTGCGCGAACACGCGTGCGAGGGGAAGAATCCACGTCGCCTGCGACAGCCGGCGAATCAGCGTGACCGGCCAGCGGCGATTCCACGTCGGAAAATCTACGGGCTCGTCTACGAGTTCGGTCGTCGTGCCGCGCTCGACCAGTTGTTTCAGATCGCCGATGCTCGAGACTCCGGAGAAGCGCCCCTCGTCGATGCGGGTCTGGAATCGATCTTCGAGCGCAACCATTAACTCAACGCGCTCGAGTGAGCTCAAGCCAAGCTCCTCGAGCGTGGTCGACCCCCCGAGCGCGCGACCGTGCGCAAATCGTTCCAGCAGCGCCTCGAAGGTGTCGGCTGTTGCTACGGGGGCGCTCGAGCTTCCGGATTGAACCCAGTCACGGATCGCTCGGCGCTTCAGTTTCCTGGTGCCCTCGGTTCGAGGCAACTCTGACGAAGGCCATATCGACCACGTACGAATGCGCTGATGATCCTGGAGTTGCGCGTTCGCCTGGCGGACTACGGCGCCGGGATCAGCGTTGGGCTCGAGAACGAGCACGGCGTGAACGCGCTCTTCGGCACCCTCAACGGCGCCAACGACAGCCGACTCGCGCACGTCTGCCTGCGCATCGAGCGCACGTTCGACATCCTCGGGAAAGACGTTCAGCCCATCGGGCCTCACGATCATTTCCTTCTTGCGTCCCTTGATGAACAGGCGACCCTGCGCGTCGCGCTCGCCGATGTCGCCGGTATGCAACCAACCCTCGGAGTCAAGGACGCGCGACTCGGTTGTCGGGACTCGGGACTCGGGACTCGGGATTCGATCTTGTTCGACGTTCTGAGCCCCGAATCCCGAATCCCGAATCCCGGATCCCGGATCAAAGTAGCCGCTAGTGACGTTCTCTCCGCGGACGAGAATCTCGCCATCCTCGGCGATGCGGACTTCGACGCCTTCGATCGGCGTTCCCACGGATCCCTTGCTCGTCTTGAACGGATGGTTCAGCGTGACGATCGGCGCCGTCTCTGTCAGCCCGTATCCCTGGATGACCGCGAAGCCAAGCCGCCGCCAGAACTCCTCGAGATCCGGCGGCAGCGGTGCCGCGCCGACGACGAATGCCCAGAACTTCAAACCGAACGCACGATGAACCCGCCGATACTTCCACCAGCGGCCGGGAATCGAGATACCAGATGGAGGCGGCTCGGCGGCCTCGGGAAAAGCACGTGCCACGTGCTCACGCAGCACCCCGAGGATCTTCGGAACGCACACCAGCACTGAAATCCTTCTGCGCTGAATCAGACTCAGGATGTCATGCGGATTGAAGCTGCGCGTGAAGACGACTGTCCCGCGGACCATTGGCGGGATGCTGCTCGCCATCGACTGCCCGAACATGTGGCTGAGCGGCAGCAGGTTCAGAAAGCGAAGCGGGTGGAACGGACGCGCGTACTTCCGGTACTTCAGCACTTCACGTTCAACCGGGACGATGTTGGCGAGGACGTTCCGATGTCGAATGACGACGCCCTTCGGCTCGGCGGTGGCTCCCGATGTGAAGATGATCTGGATCACATCGTCACGGGTGATGGACGCTTCCGGCATCGGTACCGTCGGCGGTCCAGTCAAGGTCGGCCAATCGCCACACCTGCTGGAAGCTCGTTGGCGAATCGCCGTCGACGTCGTCGCCGACGAGAATCACGCGAGCTCGAACCTGGCTGTTAACCCGCTCGACGAACTCCGTCGTCGAGCGATAGTCGATTGGGACGACGACAATGCCCGCGATCAGGCAGCCCCAGTAGCAGACCACCCACTCAGGCCTGTTCTCACCCCAGAACACGACCTTGTCACCCTTGACGAGCCCCGCGGTGGTGAGTCGAGCGGCAAACCCACGGGCGGCGCGGCCGGCGTCTCCGTAGGAATACTCACGCCGGCGGTAGCCATCGTCGAACGTGAGAAACGTTCCGCCGATCTGGGCAAAGTCCTGAAAGAAGTCGACGAGCGTGTCCCGGCGCACCTGTGAATTATGATCCGGAGAACCTGACCTGATGTCATCACCTTCACCGCCACCGACGCTCGCCGTCGGCGCCGCCTACGATTCGCTGCTGCAATCGGCGCTGCGGCAGTTCTTCGAGCGCGCGACGCTCGACACCGAGATGACGCCATCAGTGTCGTCCGACGGCCGGCTCGCGATCGAGCCGTCCGCGAATCCCGCGGCGCTGATTGTGCGCTGGTTTGGCACCAGGTACACGCTGCGGGTGCCGGGGCGGTGGGTGTTTACCGCACATGAAGTGCGGTTGGCACAGGCGATCGGAGCCGTGCTCGCAGCGCGATTCAGCGCGATCCTCAACCCCCGCATCATCGCCGAGCGTGGCGACCTGTTCCGCGGGGCCATCGAGGATCGCTACGTCGGCGCGTTCCTGGACAAGCGATCGTACGCCATCGAGGCTCGCGCGGCGCGCGCCGATCGCGTGGCGTCGATCATCGAGCTGCTGCGCGTCGCCGCCCTCTCGAGCTACGAGAACCGGCCGATCTCGACTGGCGTCCTGCTCCTCGGGACTTCCGAGGACCCGTTGCGCCCGGGCATCGCGATGCCGTCGACGGCGCCTGCATACACCGAGTCGCTCACCACCATCAAAAGTTTCTACCGGCTGGCCGATGGCATGCGCACCGTGTTCCTCGCCAACTCCGAAGGACGCCTCCTCGATCTCATCGATATCGAGCGATGGGGAAGCCAGGCCTGCCGGAATCAGATCCTGCAGGTCCCGTGCGCGAAGGCGTTTCAACCGCACGCGCGCGCGACACTGCAGAACGGCCATATCTGCGCCGTGCTCAGCCCGTCACGCGAGATCAAGGTGTTCGCCGAAGGGGCGGAGCTGTTTACGTTCAGGGGTGCGCGATGGCACCTCCTCGATTTACAGGCCAAGTACCGGTTGTGGGCGGAGGCGGTCGGCGACGATGCGCTGGCGATGCGGATCTTTCAGACCGCGCTTGATCTGGCGGATACCAGGGAAGGCGCCCTTTTTGTCGTTGCGCGCGACGCCCAGACAGCCGTGTCGCAACTGGTCGCCCCGGCGGACCGGCTCGACAGCTTGCACAGCAACCTTGCGAACCTTGCGGATGGCTCAGGTCCGTCTCGGCTGGACCTGCTTCACCTGCTCGAGGGACGCTCGATCACCGACCTGGATCCCAACGTGCTTGCGGCGCTAGCGTCGCTCGACGGGGCGATCGTGATGGATCGGGCAGGCAGGTTGCTCGCGGCTGGCGCAATCCTGAGGCACCCGTCGACTCCTGAGTCTGACTCGAGCGGCGTTGTCGAAGGTGCGCGAACTACTGCCGCACTGGCCGCCAGCAGGTTCGGTCCCGTGCTCAAGGTCAGCGAAGACGGCATCATTACGTTCTTCGATGGCGAGCGCGTCTGGGATATCTAAGATTAGAAGTCGCTTGTGTTCGGTGGTATTGCCTGTGCTCGGGCTGATCGGGACGGCTGGTGATTTTGCGATCCTGGAAGTTGAAGCCTCCAAACACAAGCGAGCTGTAGAGTAAAGGCAAGACCGGCTAGAATAGGCGGCTCCCCCATGCGCATTTTCTTAACGGGCGCGACAGGTTACGTCGGGTCGTCGATCCTGGAAGCCTCACTCCGCTCTGGTCACCAGGTGACGGCGCTCGTCAGAGACCCCGAGAAGGCTGAACATGTGACGCTCCGCGGTGGGCGTCCGATCGTCGGTGAGTTGGGAAGGCCCGCCGCGTACATTGCCGCCGCCGAAGAATCTGATGTCATCGTGCACGCGGCGTACGATCGCACGAAGCAGTCGGTTGACGTCGATCGCCGCGCCATCGAAACGCTGATCGGAGCCGCTGGGAGGCGCGTCGACGCGGGCCGCGCGGCGACCTTCATCTATACCTCCGGCATCTGGGTGCTGGGGGACACTGATGGCCCCGCGACCGAAGACGCTCCGATCAACCCCACGTCACTCGTGGCGTGGCGTCCTGCCCACGAAGCGCTCGTGCAGAGCCTGTCGCGTTCAGCGCAGGTTCGCGCTGCGATCGTCCGCCCTGGCATCGTTTATGGCGGCGCGCGCGGGATAATCAGTGACCTGCTGAAGAACGCGAAAAACGGGCTGGTTCGCGTGGTCGGAGACGGTAGCAACCATTGGCCGTGCGTGTACGACCGCGATCTCGCGGATCTGTACGTTCGAATCGCGACGCATCCCGAGGCGTCGGGCATCTTTCACGCGAATGATGAAGCCGACGAGCGCGTCTCCGACATCGTCGAGGCGATCGCGCGGCACTTCATGGTGCCGCCCGACGTGCGGCACGTGCCGATCGAAGAAGCGCGCAACAAGATGGGGCAGTACGCCGACGCACTCGCGCTCGATCAGATCGTGCGCAGTCCGCGCGCCCGTGCGCTCGGATGGGCGCCGACCCTGCACTCGGTCGCAGGCAATGTCGCTGGATTGATCGAGGAATTCCGCTCAGGGCAAGAAGCAGCGGCCTAAGAATCGTCGAAGTCGCGCTTGTCCTCTTCGCTCACCCCTGGCAGGAAATCGAAAAACGCATCAAGGCTCCGGTCGAGCGCCCGGCGCAGCTGCGGGATCGTGCCGTCGATTGTATGAAGGGTCAGGCCGGCAGTCTCGCCGTCTTTCAGCGTGAGGCGTCCCTCGTGAGCGTCGACGAGTGAGCCTTCTGGAACGATCCGAACACCGTAGACGAGCGTATAGCGAGCCATATCTTTAGGGTATCTCGTAAGCTCCCGCTCGTCGCCATTGACGAGCCGCGAGCAGGAGGAGGACGGCTCCTCCGGTTGCAGCAGAGGCCACTCCAGGTACGAAAAGAAGGATTGCGGCCACTGCGGCGAGGACACGTTCCGCCGGTGACAGCCGTCGTCGCATCCATCCGCTCGTCGCCACAGCCAGTGCCACGAGCGCGAGGGCGGCAATGACCGTGGCCCACACGACGTTGCCCGCTGTGGAGTGAAGGAGCAGACCAAGTCCGCGTGGGTCGATAGTGAACGCGAATGGGACCACAAACGCCGGCGCCGTGTATTTCCACGACAGCATCGTCGTGCGGAACGGACTGCCACCTGTGATGGCGGCCGCCGCAAACGGTGAGAGCGCGGTTGGCGGACTGACCTCGGACAGCACGGCGTAGTAGAAGACGAACATGTGCGCGGCAAGTTCGGCGACGCCGACCTGGACGAGCGCGGGCACGACCATCACGGCAGCGATGATGTACGACGCGGTCACTGGGATGGCCAGCCCAAGCATCCAGACCGCGATCCCGGCGTAAAGAATCGTCAGCAGCAGGTTGCTACCGGCGAGGGCAACGATCAAGCCCGCGACCTTCAGCCCCAACCCTGTCAGCGTGACGACCCCCACGATGATCCCGGCGGCGGCGGTGGTGGCGGCTACGGGCAACACGCCTCGGCCGCCTGACGAGAGCGCGACCGCGAGTCGGCGTGGAGTGAGTGCCGTCTCGCGATTCACGAAGCTGAGGCCGGTCGCGAGAACCATCGCATAGAAGACCGAGCGGAACGTCGTGAAGCCCCGCAACATCAGGATGACGATCGACGCAATCGACGCGAAATGAAACCAACCCTGCTTCGTCAACACACCGAGCGACGGCAACTCGGTCTCGATCGGACGAAGGCCCAGCCGGCGGGAGTCGGTTTCGACCATCAGGAAGATTGACAGGTAGTACAGGGCGGCCGGGATTGCCGCGGTGGCGATGACTTCCAGATAGGAGATATGGAGAAATTCGGCGATGAGAAATGCCGCTGCTCCCATCACCGGTGGCGCGAGGATGGCGCCGATTCCCGCGGCCGCCAGGACTGCACCTGCCGTGTCAGCCGGATAACCCGCGCGTTTCATCAGCGGCCAGGTAACGGTGCCCAGCATCACGGTGTTGGCGACGCCGCTGCCGGAGACCGCCCCTAACAGGTAACCAGCAGCCGTGACCGTGCGCCCCGGCCCGGCGCCTTTTCCTGAGCGGCCGATCGCCGCAGTCGTCCAGTCAACGAAGAATCGGCCTGCGCCGCTGTGCTCCAGGATGGCGCCGTAGATCGTGAAGAGCACGATGTACGTCGTCGCGACATCGAGAGGGACGCCGAAGATCCCCTCGAGCGTCATGTAGATGGTGCCGATGAGCCGGGCGATGCCGTAGCCACGATGCGCGATCAGATCGAGGCCGATGCGATCGAGCAGCGGACCGGTCACCGCGTACGCGAGGAAGACGAGTGCAGTGATCGGCAGCACCCATCCCGTCGTTCGTCGAGTCGCCTCGAGCACGACAAGCAAGGCGATGACTCCGGCCACGACGTCCATCGTGTTCGGCGTCGCGGCGCGGTTCACGAACGCGTCGATGTCGGAGAGCGGCCAGAGGAACGCGCCAATGGCCAGCACGATCCACAGTCCGTCCCACGCGACATGAAGCCTGGTTGAGCCCGACGGGTGCGCGACGATCGTCAAGACGATCGCCATCATCAGAAAGGTGATGCGATAGACGTGCGGATCGACGATGCCCACGACCCAATAGAGCGCGTAGGCGGCAAGCGCGAATCCAAGCACAGCCGCGAGCATGCCGCGCGTTCCGGCGCGGCTCGTCAGCCCCGTCGTCCCGTCATCCGCTACTGCGCTGTCCACACGTTACGTTCGCGGTAGAAGCGAATGGCTCCAGGATGGAAGGGAACCGGGGAGCCGGCGAGCGCGGTCTTGAGCGACAGCGTCTTCGCCTGCGGATGGATCGCGGCGAGCTCTGACTGCTGATCGAAGAGCAGTTGCGTGATGTCGTGCGCCAGATCCTCAGGCATGTCTTCGGACGCTACGAGAAGGTTGGCCACGGCGACGACAGCAATCTCCGCCTCGTTGTTGTAGGTCGACTTCGGAATGATGTCGCGATAGTACAGCCCAGGACCGAACATCTGCTCGAGGCGCGGCAGTTGTGTGTCCGTCGGGATGAAGTTGGCCTTCACGCCCGGCGTGTTGACGAGGTCGAGGATCGACGCTGTCGGCAGACCGCCGTTCCAGAAGAACGCATCGATCTTTCCGTCCTTGATGGCATCGACCGATTGCGCCACGCCCAGGCTCTGCTCGCGGATGTCGCGGCTCGGATCGAGCCCGGCGGCCTGCAGCATGCGGCGAGCGATCACCGTCGTTCCGGATCCGGCCGCACCGGTGGAGACGACGCGTCCGCGCAGGTCTGCGATGCCAGAGATGCCGGCGTCGGCTCGTGCCACCAGATGCGAGTAGCTCGAATAGAGCACGGCGAGCGTGCGCACCGGCACCTTGCCGAAGTCCGAGAAGACGTCGGTTCCCTTCACGGCGTCCTGCGCCATGTCGGCCATGGTGAAGGCCAGATCCGAGTTGCCCTGCTTGAGAAATTTCAGGTTGTCCACCGACGCTGCCGTCACTTCCGCGGTGGCCTCGGTATTCGGCAGATGTTCGGTGATCACTTTGGCGATGCCGCCGCCGTAGGGATAGAACACGCCTCCGGTTCCTCCCGTCGCGATCGAGAGTCGCCGCTTGGAACCGCCGGAACCAGACGAGGGCGAACCGCAGGCGGCGAACGCGACTGCGGCGACAAGCGTACACGCGGCCGCGAATCTGAGCGTCAGCATCCTGCACACTATACTGGCTTCGTGACTCGAGGTGGCGTTCGTGAGTTCACGCTGGTCTCACTCGACGACATTCGGCTGGCTGCGGGGCGCATTCGATCGCTCGTCCGCAGAACTCCGCTGCTGGAAGTAGAGGCGGGTCTTCCCTGGGTCGAGCGAAGTCGAGAGCAGACCCGCCTGTATCTCAAGTGCGAATGCTTCCAGCCGGGTGGCGCCTTCAAGATTCGCGGCGCGTGCAACATGATTGCGCAGCTCCCACCTGACGCGAGAGCGGCTGGCGTGATCACGTACTCGTCCGGCAATCACGGTCAGGCGGTCGCGATCGTGGCCGAAGCGTTCAAGGCTCCGGCAGTGATCGTGATGCCCGAGACGACGCCGCGCGTGAAGGTCGACGGCGTACGCAGACACGGTGCCGAAGTCGTGTTCGCCGGAACGACGTCCACCGATCGCAAGGTGCGCGCGGAAGAGATCGCCAAAGCACGCGGGCTCACGATCGTCCCGCCATTCGATCATCCGTGGATCATCGCCGGCCAGGGAACGACGGGCCTCGAGATTCTGGAGCAGCACTCGCAAGTGCGATCGATCTTCGTACCGATGGGTGGCGGTGGACAGATCGCAGGCGTCAGCGCAGCGGTCAAGCGCATGCGCTCTTCGGTTCGCATCATCGGCGTCGAGCCGGTTCATGCGGCGCGCATGACGGCGTCGCTCGCCGCGGGAGCTCCGGTCGCACTCGCGACGACCGTCAGCATCGCAGACGGACTTCTGACGTTGCGCCCAGGCGATCTCACGTTCGCGCACGTCCAGGCCTTCGTCGACGAGGTCGTCACGGTCACCGACGAAGAAATCGCGGCGGCGATGAAATGGCTCTTTTACGAGGCGAAGATCGTGGCCGAACCGAGCGGAGCGGCGACGGTGGCGGCGGCGCTGCGGGTGAACGAGCCGGATACGGTTGCGGTAGTATCCGGGGGCAACGTGGACCCGGACGTCTTTGCCAGCTACATCCGGTGAGCCCAGAGCCTAAAGCAAGCCTAAAGCTAGCCTAAAGCCCAGAGCCTGAAGCCCTTAGGCACTCCGGAACCGCCAGACCCTTCGCCTCGTCACATGGAGCTGAGACCATGAGAACACTGCACGCGTTGGGCTTTCTCGTGAAGGGGCCGCTCATCCTCGCGTTCCTCTTCCTGATCAACCTGATGACCTCGCCGGGACACTGGTGGGTGCAGTGGCCCGCGCTGGGCATCGGCATCGCCTGGTTCTTCAGCCTGATCCGCGTCATTCGCGCCCTGGTGATCGTCGGCGGCCTGGCAGGCCTGGCGGCGTATCTCAATCGTCAGAGGTGACCCTCGAGTACGTTCCGGTGCTCAAAGTCCAGCGGCAAAGAGAATGATGGGAACGAGTGTGCCCTTCGTGATCTTATTCGGACCGGTCGGGCAGCGCCGCCAGGATGCGCCTCGCCTCGGCGATCGCGTTTTCGATGCCCGTGACCTCGCCATCGAGCTGTTTTTCATACACCTCTTTGAGCACTTCGCCCATACGAGGACCTGGCTTGAGCCCGAGATCGAGGAGATGCCGGCCGAGGAGGAGCGGTGCCGGTGGTCGATGCTCGACGCCGAGTGCACGCGCGCGAGCCAGAAACCAATCCATCGCCGAACAGTCGAAGCTGCCGGTGCGACCCAGGCAGTCGGCACGGGCGAGTCGCGCGAGCAGCTCCAGGTCGACCTTCTGCGCGAGGCGGCGAAATGCGCCGTCGCCGACGTTGCCCGCTTTGTGAAGCATGCCCGGTTTGAGGTGATGCGCCGTCAATCCGATCACCTGTTGCCGCACATCAAAGCCATCGATGGTGTGAACGTTCAGTCGATTGAGCAGGCTGATTGTTGGCATCACGCCAGCCTGCTCGTGATCGAGCGATCGGATCCGTCCGTCGATGAACGCCGTCGTTGACGGCTTGCCAAGGTCGTGGCAGAGGGCGCCGAGCATCACGGTCAACAGGCGAGGCCGATCGAGATCGTCATTCAGCTCGCGTGCGCGGTCGATCACCATCAGCGTGTGAATCCACACATCGCCTTCAGGATGCCATTCGGGCTCCTGCTCGCAGCCGATGAGCGGAGTCATCTCGGTGAGCACCTGCTCGACGATGCCGAGGTCGCGGGCGAGTGTGAATCCAATCGATGGTCGTGCGGCCTGCAGGAGCAGCTTTTCCAGCTCGCCCCAGATTCGTTCCGGCGGAAGGTCATCGAGCTGGATTCGCCGGCACAGGTCGGCCGTGCCGGCGTCCAGCGTGAACTCGAACCGTGCGGCAAACTGCACCGCGCGCAGCGCGCGAAGGCTGTCGTCGGCAAACGTCAGAGGATCGACTGCGCGAAGCAATCGCCGCTCGAGATCCGCTCGCCCCTTCACGGGATCGACGTACTCGCCGGTCAAAGGGTCCCACGAGATCGCGTTGATCGTGAAGTCGCGGCGTCGCGCGGCTTCGTCGAATGACATGAACGGGTCGCCACGTACCTCGAATCCCTTGTGACCGCGGCCGTGTTTCGATTCGCGTCGGGGGAGCGCCACGTCGATCGCGACGGTATCAGCGCCGACAACTTTGTAAACAGGGAAGCTCTGTCCGACAGCTTCGACGCGACCGAACGAGGCGAGCAGGTCAGGCAGCGCTTCGGGAGCGATCCCGAACACCTCCATATCGATGTCTTTTCCGGGACTCGGGATTCGGGATTCGGGATTCGGGGAACGGGATGCGCGCAACAACGTATCGCGGACCCAGCCGCCGACGACAATCGCACGACCACCTGCGTCTCGCACGCCGGACGCGAGCGCTGTGACGAGGGCGGGAGGTGTAGTACCGTGCACGACTCGATTATCAGCGGAACCCGGAACCCGGAACCTGGAACACTGCCAGGTTTCTGGTTCCGAGTTCCAGGTGCTGTGTTCCGGGTTCCATGTTCCGGTTCCACGTTCCATGTTCCACAACGATCCTGTCATCGCGCTGCTTCGTGATCTCGTTGCTATCGATTCGGTGAATCCCACGCTGGTACCTGGCGCGCGTGGCGAAGCGGACGTCGCCCGCCGGCTGGCCGATGAACTGCGCGCGTGCGGCCTCGCGGTCGAGATCACCGATGCGGCGCCCGGCAGGCCGAACGTCGTTGGCGTGCTCGAGGGGCGGAAGCGCGGCCGCTCGCTCATATTGTGCGGGCATACGGACACCGTTGGCGTCGCCGGTATGACGCGCCCATTCGATCCCGAGATTCGCGACGGCAAGCTGTTCGGCCGTGGATCGCAGGACATGAAAGGCGGCGTCGCCGCGATGGTCGGGGCCGCGCGTCACATCGCCGAAAGCGGCGGCCTGGAGCAGGGCAGGCTCATCGTGGCCGCGGTCGTGGACGAGGAGCACTCGAGTCTCGGGGCGGATATGCTCGTGAAATCGTGGCGCGCGGATGCGGCCGTGGTGACCGAGCCCACTGACCTCGACGTCGCCGTTGCGCACAAAGGCTTCCAGTGGATCGCCGTCGAGACGCGAGGGCGCGCGGCCCACGGCAGCAGACCGAGGGACGGGCGCGACGCGATCATCCGCATGGGCCGAGTCCTCTCTCGCCTCGAGCACCTCGAGCGAAGGCTTCGCGACGGCGCAAGCCACGAGCTGCTCGGCACCGCATCGCTGCATGCGTCGATCATCGATGGCGGGGAGGAGTTGAGCAGTTACCCCGCCAAAGCCTCACTGCAATTCGAACGTCGCACGCTGCCGGGCGAGTCAGCTGAGGCCGGTCTGAATGAGGTCCTCGCGATTCTCGATCAGCTCCGGCACGAGGACGCCGAGTTCGAGGCGGATGCGCAACTGGTCTTCGGTCGCGACGCGTACGAGATCGATCCGTCGAGTGCTCTTCCGGAGGCGCTGATCCGATCGGCCTCGGCCGCAGGATGTTCAGCGCAGCGCGTCGGCATGACCTTCTGGACCGATGCGGCCATTCTTGGCGCCGCCGGAACTCCAACCGTGCTGTTCGGGCCTGGCGGGGCCGGTCTTCACAGCATCGAAGAGTACGTGTTCGTCGAGGACGTCTGCCGTTGTCGCGACGCGCTGGTGAATCTCGCGCGTTCGTTCACCCCTTCTCGCCCAGGACTGCCCGAATGACGAACCAGACATTGGCCGGCCGTTCGCCCAGGCGGCGCATGAAGTATGGGAACCACTCGCGACCGAACGGCACGTAGATGCGCATCCGGTATCCGTCCGCGACGTACGAGGCCTGGAGGTCCCGCCGGATGCCGTACAACATCTGAAATTCATACTTGTCGCGCGCGAGTCCGCGCTCCGCCGCGTAGCTTTTGATCTCGTCCAGCAGCGCCACGTCGTGCGTGGCAAAGGCCGGATGGGTGCCGTGGTCGACCAGCAGCCGCATCTGACGCAGGTACGCGGCATCCACGTCTTCCTTTTGCTGATACGCCACCGACGCCGGTTCCCGATAGGCGCCTTTCACCAGGCGCACCCGCGTATTCAGCTCGTTCATCCGCCGTAAGTCGCGCTCAGTCCTGTACAGGCAGGACTGCAGCACGACGCCGATATTTCGATACTCGAGATTCCACAGCGTCTCGAATACTTCGAGCGTGACCTCGGTGTGCTGCGAGCTCTCCATGTCGATGCGCACGAAGAACTCGTGCCGGCGGGCGGGTTCGAGGATCCGGCGCATGTTGTCCACGCACGTGGCGCGGTCGATGGCCAGGCCCAGTTGCGACAGCTTCAGCGAGACGTTGCGCTCGATGTTGGCGGCCACGATGTCGTCGATCAACCGGATGTATTCGCGCGTCGCGGACGTGGCCTGATCCCTGGTCGCGACGCTCTCGCCGAGGTAGTCGAGCGTCAGCCCCAGTCCCTTCGCCTGAAGCGCTCGCGCCGCCTCTATCGCATCGTCGATCTGCTCACCTGCGATGAAGCGTCTCGCGAAGCTCGTGTTCGTGGCCATTCCGTACGACGAGGCCAGACGCTTGAGAGTGGTGCTTCGCGACAGCAGAGTGAACATCGGCTCGACGCGGCCGCAGCGCGCTAGTGAGTCCGGGAGGGAGACTTGAGCAAGTGGTCGAGTGAGCGGGCGTAATAGCGCAGGACGTTGCGATTGCGCACCCGAACGCGCCCACGATTGACGACGACGATCCCGCGTGCTTCCAGCGGTTCGAGGGCGGCGTCCACCGCCTCCTCGCCGCTCTCGACGCCGAGATTGGCGTCACAGCCCCGGAGCGCGTCGATGAGCGCATCGGCGCGCTGCTCGAGCTCTCGCCTCGTGATCGACGGCCGCATCGCGGCAGCGACCACCGTCGGTGGCAGGACCTTGTAGAGGCGGCCGACCGTCTTCATGACCGCGTGCGTCAGATCGAGGACGGCCCGGCGCGAATTGGGATCGACGCCACTCACATCGATCGGTGTCCCGAAGGTGACGAACGCGCGTGACCGGTATCCGACCGCATAGCGCACCATCTCCGCGAGCTCGTGACTGAACGGACGCTGCGATCCCTTGACGCGCTGACGGGCGAGCACGTGATCCTCGAGCACCAGGTCGTACGACACGGACGTTGGGACCACGACGAGGCCCGGATGCTCGGCTTGAAGCGCCGCGTGCATGAGGCCGGTCTTCGGGATCTTCAGCTCGCCGCTGTAGCTGCGGCCGCCTTCCGGATAGAAGAAGAAGTCGTGCGAGCGCAGCTGCTCGGCGACGTACGCCTTCAGCGTGATCAGGTAGACAGGATCCTTGGTGTTGCGACGAATCGGAATCGCCCCGGTGACGTGACGATGGATCAACCCGAGTGGTCCGCCGAAGAGGTTGATGCCTGCCGCAATGATTGGCGGTCTGATGCCGTTGTCATCGAGCACGAGCGGCTCGACCAGGTAGTCGGTGTGACTCCGATGGTTCGAGGCATACACGACACGGCCACCGCGCGTCGCCGCCTTGACCGCCTCGTAGCGTTCGCCGATGCGCTCGATCTTGCGAAGAATGGGATAGAGCGGGTGTTTCAGCGCGCGATAGATGGAATACCGCTGCGTGGTCCGGAGCTCGTCGACGTACGCTTCGATCCGTTCGCGAGCGCTTTCGCCATGGCCGCCCTGCAGATACCGCGCGACCTCTTCTCTGGAAAGCACGGCGCGGGTGATCTCGTCGACCATCGGGTGCAAAGCACTATACCAGCTACCCCGCACCCAAGCTACCCGGACATCCTGAGTATCGAGGCGGTCTAACCGGCGAGTCTGGCGCAGATCGCGTCGGCAAATTCCCTCGTGCCGGCGGTGCCGCCCAGATCGCGAGTTCGCACGTTTCCCTCGGAGAGCACGGCGCCGAGCGCGGTCATGATGCGGTCCGCCATCGCGCCCTCGCCAATGTGCCGCAGCATCAGAAGTGCGGACAACAGCAGGGCAGTCGGGTTTGCAAGGTTTTGTCCAGCGATGTCGGGAGCGCTGCCATGCACCGCCTCGAATACGCCGATCTCAGTGCCCAGGTTCGCCGACGGGACGACCCCGAGCCCGCCGACGAGGCCTGCACACAAATCCGAGACGATGTCGCCGTACAGGTTGGGCAGCAGCAGGACATCGAACTGCGAGGGGTTCATCACGAGATGCATACACGCGGCGTCGATGATGCGGTCGTCGCAGACGATGTCGGGATATCGCTTCGCGATCTTCTGCACGCTTTTCAGGAAGAGGCCGTCGGCCATCTTCATGATGTTGGCTTTGTGAATCGCGGTGACGCGCTTGCGTCCATGTGCGCGCGCGTGCTCGAACGCGAATGTTGCGATGCGCTCTGATGCCTCCGCAGTGATGATCTTCAGGCTCTCAACGACACCAGGGACAACTTCGTGCTCGAGGCCGGAGTACAGGTCCTCGGTGTTCTCGCGGACGATCACGAGATCGACGCCGGTATACCGTGACGGGATCGAGGGGATGTTCCAGACCGGACGCAGGTTCGCGTAGAGCCCGAGCGCCTTCCGCAGGCCGACGTTGACGCTCGTGAAGCCACCACCGACAGGCGTTGTGACCGGACCCTTCAGCGCGACCTTCGTGCGTGTGATGGAATCGATGAGCGTCGCAGGAAGGGGATCGCCGTGCTGTTCCACGGCCAGGACGCCCGCGGCGTGTGGCTCCCACTCGACCTGAAGCCCCGCGGCTTCGAGGACCCTGACGACGGCGTTGGTGACTTCGGGGCCGATTCCGTCCCCTGGAATCAGCGTGATGGTGTGCTTCATTGCTCGCGTGCTTCCCAATACAGAAGCACCAGTGCAGCGATGATATTGACCATCATCAATTGCGTCGAGAGCTGATGCAGCTCGTCAAATCTGGCGCGCCGCGTACTGTCGGCGGGCAAGCTCGAGGGCAGACCGCGATTCCCTGCTGGATGGCATCGGCTTCACGCAGCACGACGAAGCCCGAGTAGAGAGCGATGAGCAGCATCAACCCGACAATGGCCGAGCGAACGGCGAAGCCGCGCGGCCTGGGTCCAAGGAGGGCCATCGCTGCGAGCGACAGGAGCGCCAGCGTTCCGGCGCCGTATGCAACGTAGTGAAATCGCGAGAGGATCGCATCAAAGACCGCGCCACTGAGAAGAGGCGCGACCACCGCGCCCAATACGACCATCCCGCCTAGCCAGAGGGCCAGCGCGAGGACATAGACGTACCGCAGCGCGAGCACCCGGTCATTATAATGACCACAGAAGGAAGGGCCGGCCTGACCACATCTCCGCACAAACATGCCAGTGCAGGCCGCCTCCTGGTCACGGCGATTCTGTTGTGTGTGCTGGCGCTCTCGCCCAGCGCGCAGACGGGGCCAGCTGGCATGCGCGATCCCGCATGGTCTCCAGACGGGAAGCGCCTCGCCGTCGTCATCCTCGATCGGATCTGGACGACGACGCCGGATGGCCGCGATGCGCGCGAGCTCACGCGCGTTCCCGAGTCCGAACGCGAGCCGGCGTGGTCTCCTGATGGAAAGCACATCGTTTTCGCCGCCGATCGTGGCGAAGGCTTCGATCTCTATCTGACCGACGTGCGTGGCTCTCTGCCGGAGCGCGTGCTCGACCTCGAAGGTGATGAGCGAACGCCGTCGTGGACTCCCGACGGCCGCATCGTCTTCGCGCATCGGTCCGCGGACGAACTGCAGTGGGATCTGTTTCTGGTCGATGCGATGGGACCGGAGCCCGAGCGCATCCCGTTGCGGCTGACGCAATCACCCGACGATGAACTGCAGCCGCGCGTGTCGCCAGACGGGCGTCGGATCGCGTTCACCTCGAATCGCAACAGCGACGACGGCGACTTCGACATCTGGCTGATGCGGCTCTTCGATCGGTCGACGCCTGCGTCGAGTGGCGGCCGTGGACCGGTGGTGCGTCTGGCGCGACAGCCTGGATACGACGGGTTCGCAGAGTGGTCGCCCGATGGGACGCGGCTCGCGTACTACTCCGTGCGCGATGGCGTCGGGTCGACGTGGGTCACCGGCGTCGACCCGTTGATCGAGGGCGATTCGCTCTCTGCTGGCCGCCCGGTCTCGCCGTCGGTGCTCGTGTCGCGGCACGGCGGTACGCTGACCTGGTCGCCAGACAGCCACCTGCTGGCGATCGGCGAGATCCCGGAGCCCGATCCCATTTACAACGGCAATCCGCGGCGCGATCGCGCTGAGCCGCCGCCGCTCTTCAGCGATGGACGCGCGTATCGATTGTGGATCGTGCCCGCACCTCGCGCGGTCGACGATGGGACGCGTGCGTTGGCGGCGCCGGCATCGCTTCCTACTGCGCCATACCGGCGCGCGTTCGAGAGCGTGTGGGCGACGCTCGGGCGCATGTATTACCAGACCGGCGAGAGCGCCCGCGAGTGGGATCGTCTGCGCACCGAACTCGAGCCGCGTGCGGAGCAGGCGAAGTCAGAGAGCGGGTTCGAGGATGTCATCGATCAGATGGTCGCGCGGCAGCCGCTGGTGAAGCCGCGGGTCACGTCTTCACGCGCGGTCGTCGTGTCTGCGCATCCGCTTGCGTCGGAGGCAGGCCGCGCCGTCCTGGCGCGCGGCGGAAACGTGGTCGATGCGGCGATCGCGATGTCGTTCGTGCTCGGTGTCGTCGAGCCTGATGCGTCGGGCATCGGAGGGGATGGCCAGGCTGTTTTCTTCCTCAACGGAATGCCCGAGCCGTCTGTGATCGATTTCAAGGATCAGACGGCGGGTGCCGCGACGCTGGACAACCCGCGCATTTTTAGAAACGGCCGACTCGTCGGGGATGGACCGCTCGCCGCCAATATTCCTGGCGTCGTTGCCGGGATGGATTACCTCTACGCCAAGTACGGCAGCGGTCGCGTCTCATGGGCCGAGCTCATTGCGCCTGCCGTGGCGTATGCAGAGCAGGGGTTCGTGCTCGACCAGACATTGCCATCGAGCGTTGCCGAGGGTCGGCAGTACTTCCAGAAGTACAACGCCGCGGCGCGGATCTTCCTGCCGAATGGACGGGTGCCCAAACCTGGCGATCGATTCTTCAATCGCGACTACGCCGCGACCCTGCGTACGATCGCGTCCGAAGGGGCAGAGTCTTTCTATCGCGGCTCGATCGCCCGTCGCATCGCCGCGGACATGCTGGCCAACGACGGCCTGATCACCTACGACGACCTGGCGCAGTACCGTGCGATCGAGCGGAAGCCGATCACCGGGCACTACCGGGGCCACGTGCTGTTCACCGGTGGCCCTCCGGTCGGCACGGGAGTGACATTGCTCGAGGCACTTCAGGTGCTCGCCAACTACAAGCCGAATGCGCATGCGACACCCGCCACCGATGCAGACTACTGGCACTACCTGATCGAATCGTGGAAGGCGCGCGATCGCGCCGCGCGCATCGCTGATCCTGCCCAGTGGCCCGTCGACTTCGAAGAGCACCTGGAGCCGTCGCATGCCGCGAACCTGTTCAACAGGATCGACGCCCATCGCGCACAGATGTTTCCTGAGGACTCGGACGAGATCGGCGGCGGACCCGAGCGCATCGGCAGCGGGACGAGCGGCTTCGTCGTCGCGGATGTCGAAGGCAACGTCATCGCGATCACCCAGACGCTGAGCACGTGGGGCGGATCGTTCTACGTCTCGCGCGGCCTCGGCTTTTTGTACAACAACCATCTGCGAGCCAATCGCACCACCCCTGGTTCGTACGCACAGCTGAAGCCGCTCACCCGATCGAGTACCGCCAACGTACCAATCCTGGCGTTCAGGGAAAAGGGCGGTACGCTCACGCCGCGCCTGGCCGTAGCGTCGGCCGGCAATGCCTGGATTCCTGCGTCGACCTACTCGATCGTCACCGGCGTGATCGATGGCGGCATGTCGATGCAGCAGGCGATCGAGGCGCCTCGCTTCCTGATCAGCCGCGACCCGATAGACGTGAGCGGGCGAGGCGCACGAGTGGAGATCGAAGATCGATTCCCGCGCTCGGTCGTGCAAGCACTTACGTCGCGCGGCCATCGATTCCTGAAGATCGGACGAAAGGGCGAGTTGCGCTACGGATTCGCGTCGGGCGCGCTCATCGACGAAGAGCACGGACAGGTTGAAGGGGGCGCCGACCCGCGGCGTTCACATGCGGCCGTCGCGCTCGAGTCCGGGTCGACATCGAGCCAGCAGTAAGCCATACGTTGAGTCATTTGTGTTGCGCAGAAGACCCGTCGTTCACGCTCGATTCAAGTGACCTCCGGGATCAGGTCGCCGCCGGGAACCCCGCCGTCTGCGTGATCCTGCGCGCCTGCCACAGGTGCCGACGTTCATGGGCAGCCATCGACGCGAACGCAGACCCCAACGGGATGCGAATCCACGAGGCCAGTGGCGAGCGCACGCACGAGCGCGACAGATCGATCCCGTTCGCCTGACGCAGCCGATCGACGTACTGCACCTGGTAGGCACGGAAGCCGGCGAGGGTCTCGCGCTTGGGGCGCTCGGGCCCGGGTTGCTTGTCGATCGATGCGCGCATGCGAAACCGCGCCGGCGGCTCCATCAGCCGGGAAAAGATGCGGCCGATCAGGTTGTACTGGAACGGTCCTTCTGCGTAGGCGCCGTGACGGATCGCATCGGCGATGCCCTCGTCGATCGCTGGCAGGTACGCTCGAGCGGTCGCATTCATGTGCTCGAGGCACTCGGCGATCGACCAGCGGTTCGGTCCGGGCTTCCAGACGAATTGCTCCTCGCCGAGTGGCGTCGACGAGGGCATCTGCGTCGGCGGAGATCTGTTCGAACTGTTTCCGGAAATCGTCGATCTCGCGGGCAAGTGCCAGAGGGCCTTGATTTGCCATCGATCTCGCCGATTCTAGCAACAGCGCTACGGCAGAGTTGCATGGTTTGCTTTCGATCAAACTCACAGTCGCAGATCCCGGATGGATGGGCTTTCGGTATAATCCGCCCGTTATCCGCTCAGTCCAGTGATGAAAGGGGCATCATGACCAGCAATCAGCCGACGGTTGCAGGCGCTGGAGAAGCCCAGATCAGCATGACGCGCCAGCAGATGCTTGATTTCTTCAAGCATCGCGAGGAGGCGTACGACGATCTCGACGCCGCCGCGCTCGCCGCTGACTACGCGGAGCACGCGGTGATCGAGAGCCCGACGGCCGGGACGCACACCGGGCCCAGAGGCCGCGGAGCGCACGTTTCGCGTGGTATTCGGCGCGTTCCTTGACCTGACCACGAAGGTCGAACAGCCTCATCATCGACGGGAACAACGCCGTGACCGTGGTCTCGATCGAGGCAACTCACATCGGCGAGTTTCTCGGTATGCCCCCGACCGGGAAGCGTTTCATCATGCCCGCTGTCTTCTTCTACCAGCTGGAAAACGGCAAGATCGTCCGCGAGCGCCGTATCTACGATTTCACCGGGCTGCTCGTCCAGATCGGTGTGTTGAAGGCCAAGCCCGCGTAGCTCACCCTATGGTTGGTGGTGGGACCACTGACCGCGCCACAGGTTGTTCAAGAGACAGCCTCTGAACCATACTCAGATCTCCGCCGGTTGCTTCTCATCCGCGGTCTCACTGAGGCACGTCTCCGTGACTTCCAGACAGCATTTTCGAGTGGCGGCGATTGCCGCCTGCGTCTTCCTTCCCGTCGCGTCGTTTGCTCAGGTGCGGCCGTCGCTGCCGCCCGATAGTCCGTTTGCGTGGAGGTGTCCCGCAAGGGACGGTCACCTCCGAAACGCTGAAGCTTTCCGTCCTCGATGTGATCAAGCGCGCGTTGGATCACAACCTCGGCGTCATGCTCGCCGAGGAAGGCGCCAATGGTGCGACAGGCAATCGCGCCGTTGCGTTGAGCGACCTCCTTCCGCACGTGAGTGGCAGGGTCTCGCAGGAGCGCCGGAAGACCAACCTCGAGGCGTTCGGCTTCCCGCTGCGCGAAGAGTTCCCGCGGATCGTCGGCCCATTCAGCGTGTTCGATGCGCGCGTCTTCCTCTCGCAGACCGTGATCGACATGAGCGCCGTCAATGACCTCCGCGCGGCCGACCATTCGGTCACGGCGGCCAGGCATTCGGCTCGCAGCGCGCGCGATCTCGTCGTCCTGGTTGCCGCGAATCTGTATCTGCAGACGCTTGCAACCGGGGCACGCGCGGTAGACCGCTCGAGCGCAGCTCGACACGGCGACGTCGCTCCATCAGCAGGCGCTCAGTCTGCGGCAGAGCGGACTCGTGGCTGGGATCGACGTCGTGCGTGCGGAGGTGAGGTTGAGCACCGAGCGGCAGCGTGTGACGGTCGCGACCAACGAATTCGAGAAGTCGAAGCTGCAACTCGCGCGCGTCATCGGTCTGCCGATCGGGACAGACGTTCGAGCTCGTTCAGGAGATCCCGATTATCCCTGTGCCCGAATGACGCTCGAAGAAGCGCTCGCGCGGGCGTACCGCGAGCGGCCTGACTATCTGGCCGCACAGGAGCGCGTGCAGGCCGCGGAATCCGCGCGGCGCGCCATCGTTGGCGAGGCACTTCCTTCGGTGCGGGTGACTGCCGACTACGGTGCGATCGGCTTGCACATCAGCAGCGCCCTTCCCACCTTCAGCATCGTCGGAGCGCTGAGCGTTCCGATCTTCGAAGGCGGACGCGTGCAGGGGCGGCTCGCGGAGGCCGATTCGGAGCTGCGGACGAGGCGCGCGCAAGCCGAGGACGCGAAGGCAGAGATCTACTACGACGTGCGGACGGCCTTCCTCGATCTGAAGGCGACCGAAGAAGCACTGCAGACGGCCACTCGCGGGCGAGAGCTGGCCGACCAGCAGTTGACGCAGTCGCGCGATCGATTCGCCGCTGGCGTGACGTCGAACATCGAGGTGGTGCGAGTCGCAGGAGGCCGTGGCGCAGGCGAGCGAGCAGTACATCGCCGCGCTCTACGGCTTCAACGTGTCGAAAGCCATGCTCGCGCGATCCCTCGGAACGGCCGAAGAGGCCGTGGCGAAGTACCTCGGAGGCTCGGTGACCAAATGAGCATGCGTGTATCGGATTCTTATCGGCGTCGCAGTTCTCATCGCTATCGGTGCCGGCGTCTGGTGGTGGATCGCTGCGGGACGCGAGTCGACCGACGATGCGCAGGTGGATGCGCATATCACGCCGATTGCGGCGCGTGTCGGCGGGACGGTGCTCCGTGTCCCTGTCGAGGCGAATCAGGAGGTCGAGGCGGGCGCTGTTCTCGTCGAGATCGACAAGCGTGATTACGAGGTTGCACTCGAGCGCGCGCGTGCCGAGCTCGCCGATGCGGAGGCAGGTGCGACGGCGGCGCAGAGCCGGTGTTCCGATTACATCGACCACAGCCTCGAGCAACGAGGTCACGGCACAGGGAGGAGTCGAGCAGTCGGAGTCTGCCTACCTCGAGGCGCAGCAGGGCGTCGAAGTGGCGCGCACGCGGCTCGTCACGGCGCAGGCGCGGCAGCGAGAGGCCGCAGCGAATGCGTCGAAGGCGACGAAGGACGTCGAGCGGCTGAAACCGCTGCTGGCCAAGGACGAGATCTCGCAGCAGCAGTACGACGCAGCGGTTGCGGCGGCCGCCTCGAGCACGGCCGCGACCGATTCCACGCAGGCACAGGTCAAGGAAGCCGAGCTGGGCATCCGCGTCGCCGAGAGCAAGCTGTCGCAGGCGAGCGTAGGACGTCAGCAGGCATCGGCTCAATTGAAGGAGGCGCAGACGGCGCCGGAGCAGGTCACGGCGTCGCGTGCGCGACTGGCGGCGGCGGAAGCCAAGGTGCGTCAGAACGAGGCCATGGTCAAACAGGCCGAGTTGAATCTGGAGTACGCGACCGTCAAGGCTCCTATCAAGGGAGTGGTGAGCCGCAAGGGGGTCGAGGTGGGGCAGGTGATTCAGCAGGGGCAGCCGCTGATGACGGTGATTCCGCTCGACCGCGTCTGGATCACGGCCAACTTCAAGGAGACGCAGCTCGAAAAGATGCGACCAGGTCAGCGCGTGACGATCGACGTCGATGCGTACGGCGGACGTGAGTTCAACGGAAAGGTCGAGAGTCTTGCGGCCGCGACCGGTTCGCGCTTCAGCCTGCTGCCGCCCGACAACGCGACCGGCAACTACGTCAAGGTCGTGCAGCGCGTGCCCGTTCGCATTCTGCTCGATGAAGGGCAGGATCCCGAGCATCTGCTGCGACCCGGGATGTCAGTGGTTCCGACGGTCTACATCCGGTAATGGAGAATCGGGGTCAGACCCTTCACGCGATTTCACATGTGAAGGGTCTGACCCCGCACAATTGACGTGACACAGAAAGCAGGTCAATCCCTGGCTCATCGCGTTCGCGGTGATGTTCGCCACCTTCATGGAGGTGCTGGACACCACTGTCGTCAACGTGTCGCTGCCGCACATCGCGAGCAGTCTGTCGGCGACGACCGACGAAGCGACGTGGGCGCTGACGTCGTACCTCGTCGCCAACGCGATCATCCTGCCGATGACCGGCTGGCTGGCGAGCACGTTCGGCCGCAAGCGTCTGCTCATGTGGTCGACTGCCGGCTTCACGCTCGCGTCGTTTCTCTGCGGCGTCGCGCCGAACCTGGCGTCGCTCGTGATCTTCCGCATCATTCAGGGCGCGACCGGCGGAGCGCTTCAGCCACTGTCGCAGGCGGTGCTGCTCGAGTCGTTCAAGCCGGAGGAGCGCGGACGCGCGATGGGCTTCTGGGGCCTCGGCATCGTCGTCGCACCGATCTTCGGACCGGTGTTCGGCGGCTGGCTCACCGAGAACTACAGCTGGCGCTGGGTGTTCTACATCAACCTGCCGGTCGGAATCGTCTCGCTGATCATGACGCAGCTGTACGTCTTCGATCCGCCGTACCTGAAGCGCGAGTCGAAGCGGGATCGACTACTGGGGCATGGGTATGCTGGTCGTCGGCATCGGTGCGCTGCAGTTCGTGCTCGACAAGGGGCAGCAGGAGGACTGGTTCGCGTCGACGATGATCACGACGCTGGCCATCATCTCGGCCGTCGGGATTGATCGCGCTGATCGTGCAACAGCTCATGTCGAAGGAGCCGATCATCGATTTGCACCTGTTCACCGATCGCACCTATTCGGTGGGTGTCTTCCTGATGACCGTGCTCGGCTTCGTGCTGTACGGCAGCCTCGTGCTGCTGCCGATCATGCTGCAGACGCTGTTCGGCTATCCCTCACTCGAGGCGGGCGAGGCGATGGCGCCGCGCGGTATCGGGTCGCTCTTCATGATGCCGATCGTCGGCATGTTGACGAGCAAGATCGATGCGCGCAAGCTGCTGGCGCTCGGCCTGTTCATCGGCGGCATCACGATGATCTGGCTCGGTCAGCTCAATCTGAAGGCAGGTTACTGGGACATCTTCTGGCCGCAGCTGCTGCAGGGCGCCGGCATGGCGTTGCTCTTCGTGCCGCTGACCACGGTGTCGATGGCGACGATTGCGCCGCAGCGAATGGGCTACGCGACCAGCCTGTTCAATCTGATGCGGAATATCGGCGGCGGCATCGGCATCGCGATCACCGGCACGATGCTGGCGCGGACGCGGCAGGCGAATAGCGCGCTGCTGGGAGAGCACGTCACCGTTTACGATCCGACGACGTCGACGATGCTCGAGCAACTGAAGGCCGGCTTCATGACCGGCGGCGCGGACATCGTCAGCGCGACGAACCAGGCGTACGTCGCGCTCTACGGGATGATTCAGCGGCAGGCGGCGATGGTGGCGTTCGTGAATATCTTCCGCCTGCTCGGATTCCTGTTCCTCGTGCTGATTCCGCTCGTGCATGATCATGCGCCGGCCGAAGGGAAGCGCCGGTCCGGCCGCGGCGGCGCACTAGGTTGCTGGGTACTAGGTGACTCGGTTGCTGGGGCCGCAATTCCCCAGCTACCCAGACGTCGTACCTAGAGAGCTAGAGACTCGCAGCTACGCGCTAAGACGCCGGCTCAATCCTCAGCAACGCGCCGTCGTCTTCGTCGGTGATGACGTAGAGCAATCCATCCGGTCCCTGACGCACGTCGCGAATGCGCTGATGCAGGTCTGCGAGCAGGCTCTCGCGGCGCAGTTCTTCGAGCTTGTCGTTCACCACCACGCGCTCGAGTCCACCGGTGCGCGGAACCTCGCCACGCCGCGAGCTGCCGACGAACAGGTTGCCCTTCCATGCGGGAATCTTGTCGCCCGTGTAGAAGGTGAGCCCGGTCGGCGCGATCGACGGGATCCACAGCACGAGCGGCTGATCGATGCCCGGACCGAGCGGCGTTTCGGAGATGCGCGGCCCCTCGTAGGTGCGACCGAAGCTGAACTTCGGCCAGCCGTAGTTGTGGCCCGGCAGGATGACGTTGATCTCGTCGCCACCGTTGGGCCCATGCTCGGCGGCGAGCACCGTGCCGGTCGCCTCGTGCACCGTCAGCCCGAGTTGATCGCGATGGCCCATCGAGAACACTTCAGGCCGCGCGCCGGCCTTCCCGACGAACGGATTGTCGGGCGGGATCTTTCCGTCTTCGGTGAGGCGAAGAACCTTGCCGTAGACCGTGTCGGTGCTCTGCGCCTTCTCGTCGAACGGCGCGCCAGTCGTCATGTAGACGAAACCGCGGCTGAAGGCGAGACGCGATCCGCTGGCGCCGCTGTTCCAGTCTCCCGTGAACAGCTCTTCGACGTTGGTGAGCGCCTTGCCATCGAATCGTCCGCGCGCGAGTGTGACGGCGCTCTGACGCTGATTCGGGTTCTGTCCGGCCGCGCCAGCCTTGTTGTAGGTGAAGTACACCAGACTGGTTCGTCGCGAACTGCGGATGGAGCGCGACCTCCTGCAGTCCGCCCGTTCTGAACGGCGGAAACGCCGGCAGGCCGGCGACCGGTTCGGGATCGACCGTTGCCTTGCGGCCCGGTCGCGCCGCGCACGATGCGAAGCTTCGTCCCGCGCTCGGTGATGAGCGCATCACCGTTCGGCAGAAACGCCAGGCTGAACGGATGCACCAATCCACGCGCGACAACGACGACGCGGATCTTGTGCTGTTCGGCGGTATCGAAGGTGTACGGACCCGCGCTCAGCGTGACCGGCGCGATGCCGATCTGCGGCTGGCCCTGTTGTGCGGCGACGCCAAGCGTCAGCGCAAGAGCACCGGCACGCGGCAAAGACGAATGAAACCTTCCGTGATCTGTTCAGCATGTCAGTCAACCACCGACTGCGCGACGAGATCTTCGAACTCGCGCTGGATTTCACCATTTGATGTCTGGACCATCAGCACACCCACCAGCTCCTCGCGCGGGTCGACGAAGAAGTGTGTGCCCTGAGCGCCCGTCCACCCGAACGTCCCGTCGGACAGCATCGTTCCGCGCACGGCGTGGTCGGTGACGACGCGGACGCTGAGGCCGTAGCCTTCGCCGGCCGGCCGGCCCGGGAAGCGTGTCTTTGACGTGCGCGGCGCTCATCATCTCCACCGTCTTGCGACTGAGCAGCCGCTTGCCGTTCAACTCGCCACCGTTGGCCAGCATCATGCCGAGCGGGATGTAGTCTTCGGCAGTGCTGTAGAGCCCGCCCGATCCGCGGAAGTACACGTTGCGCGACATCGTGTCGTTCGGCGTCGCGGTCTTGGTGAGGCCGTTCGCTCCGCGAGCGTACACAGTGGCGACGCGCGGCATCTGCGCATCGGTCGGCCAGAAGGTGATGTCCTTCATGCCGAGCGGATCGAAGATGCGCGTGCGGAAGAACTGATCGAGCTTCGTGCCGGATGCGACCTCGATCACGCGGCCCAGAGTCTCGAAGCCGGCGCCGGGACTGTAGGTCCAGCGCGAGCCTGGCTGGAACTCGAGCGCGGTGGATCCGAGGCGCGGAATGTAGTCCGCGAGCGTCTCGCCGTCCTTGCGAGCGACCTTGTCGATGTCGCTGTTGCCCATCGGTCCGCTGCCGAGTCCCGACACGTGCGTGAGGAGATCCTTGATGGTGACGTCGCGCTGAGCGGGAACCGTGTAGAAGCGCGGCGCTCAGTTCGCGGTCCACCCGCGCGGCCGCCCGCGCCCTGCGCCGGCGTCGTCGACCGGCATCGCCACCTTCATGTCCTTGAATTGAGGAATGTAGCGGCTGACCGGATCGTTGAGGTGAAGCTTGCCCTCTTCGACGAGCATCATGACGGCGACGCCGATCACCGGCTTGGTCATCGAGGCGATGCGGAACATCGAGCTCGACGCCATCGGCTTCTTCGAGTCCAGGTCCATCACACCCTGTGCGGAGTGGTGAACGACTTTGCCTTTGCGCGCGACGATCGTGACCGCGCCGGCCAGGTCGCCGGCGGCAATGCGGCGTTCGATCATCTGGTTGATGCGCGCCAGGCGCTCGGCGGACAGCCCGACTTCCTCCGGCTTGGCGGTCGGTGAAGCGGTGAACGCGGGCAAAACAAGGACCGTCAGTAGAAAGTGCGCAGAGGACAGCGGTCTTCATGGACGTCTCCTGTCGAAGGACGTGGCCGTACGAGTGCGCAGAATTATGGCCGGGGCGCGGCGGGCGTTCAACAGCCTCAGTCGGGCATGGGCTGCTCGACTGAGTCGATCACGAGCACCTCGACGGGCCCGCGCGTGGCTTCCAGCTTGAGACCGAGCTGTTCCCGCAGCGCCGTGTTGAGCGAAGGGCCATCCGGGGAAGGAAGTGTGAGTCCCGGAGGCAGCGTCACGCCGGCTGGAATCTGCGGCATTTGATCGGGCGTGTATTCGAGCTGGATGTCGAAGTTGCCCGTGAGGTTCGTGCGGTCGTATATGGGGCGATTCAGCATCGAACCGAGCATCTGCGCGAAGTTCGACAGCGCGATGCTTCCGGCCGTGATCTGTCCCAGTCCACCCCTCATCCCGCATGGTGGTATCTCGCCAGGTTTGGGAGGTACCGGTGGCGCTGGCGGAGCGCCTTCCTTCGCCGCCTTCGCGCGTTCGGCCATGAGGGCGCGGCAGTCAACGGTGGAGGGACGCAGGCGATCACCGAGTTTGCCGTCCTCGCGCGCCATCACGAGGTAAGACAGCGGCAGCTCGCGCGTTTCGTTGTGAGTCTTCAGTGCGAAGCGCTCCTTGAGGAGCGATCTCACCAGGAGCTGCATTCGATTCGGCGTACCGGGCAGTGTCGGTTGCACAGGAACGTCTTCAGACACTGCGTTGATGTCGAAGCGATCGGTGTTCATCCACGCTGGGCCACCAATCAGCTGAAACCGTTGAATGCCGTAGCCGAGTGTGATCAGCGACCCGACAGTCATCTGTCCCATGCTGAAGCGTCCGCCCTGCAATCGGAACGGAAGGAAGCCCTGTCCTGGCGGCCCGCTCCTCTTGACCGACGTGACCTCGAACTTCACTTCGGTCTCGGACGATGGGGGCGGAGGTGCCGGCGTTCGTTCCTGTGCGCTCGAGACAGAAGTCGCACTCGCGATGATGACGGCAAAGTAGATCCACCGGGTCACGCGTCGCGCCGGAAGCCGCTGCATGGCGTCGCTCCTCACTCTTGCGTCAGCAGTCTGGAACGCACCTTGCCGGGGGGACGGAACAGCCTCGTAGATGTCGAGACTCTGGTCAGAGAATACGGCATAGCCGCACGGATCGCGCGTGTCCTTGATCGAGAATGAGTAGGACGTCCCATCCGTGTGCAGCTGCACACGGAATCCCTCGGGCACGTCGGGCAGATTCGTCAGTTGATCCAGCGGCTTGTAATCGCCCTGAGCGCGTGCGCCGAAACGACGCGCCAATCCCTGCGCCCTGTTGATGTCCTCTGCCAGCTCGAGCGCCTTCTCCCGTCGGGCGCGATTCGCGCTGTGTTTCGAGCTGATCGTGGAGGCATTGCCGGTTCTGGGCGGCGGCGAGGCTGGCCGCTGACAGGACAAGCAGCGCGGCGAGAGCGATAAGAACGGTTCGCATGGAACCTCCTTCTCGCGCACATTTGACGCTCACCGCACTCGCCGCGGACTGCATCGCTCTTGACGTCGCCGTGATTAGAACTACAATGTGGTAGTAATGCAGCTCGGCGAGTTCGAATACCTGATGCTCACCGCCGTCGCCCGTCTCGGAGACGGCGCCTACGGCGTCGCGATCCGCCAGGAAATCGAGGATGCGACCGGTCGCCCGTGCTCGCTGGGCGCGCTCTACACGACGATCGATCGCCTCGAGTCGAAGGGTCTCGTCAAGACGTCGATGGGCGATCCGACCCCGCAGCGCGGCGGACGGCCCAAGCGCATGGTGCGCATCACCCCGAAAGGCGCGCAGGCCGCGTCAACCTTTTACAACGCCGTGATGCGTGTGAGCCGCGGCGTCGCCTGGTCGGCGACGAAGTGAGGAGCGTGCCATGACGCGAATCGCATGGTGGATGGTCGAGAGTCTGTCGCGCCTGCTCGACGACGACGAGCGCGAGGTCGTACGAGGTGACCTCGCGGAATGCGGCACGAGCGCGGCGCACGCGCTGCGCGAGGTGATCGGGCTCGTCATTCGACGTCAGGCCGTTCTGTGGTGTGACTGGCGGCCCTGGTTCGTGATGGCGAGCGTGGTGATCCCGATCGGGCTGCTGCTCAGTTATGCATCACGCTCGTGGGGTGTGACCTCCGCAACACGACATCTCGATCTATTGGCGCTTCTGGGATTTCTCGTACCTCGCAGTCCCGGGTTGGCGACGCGACGTCATTGACGTGGCCGTGCGGATCGGGAGCGGGTGCCTCGCGCTCGTCGGTTGGTCGTGGACGTGCGGGTTCGTCCTGGGACGCGTTTCTCGACGAACAGTCTGGCTGACTGTGTTGATGTTCGCCGTCGTCGTCTTTTTCGGAACGTTGGGGACAGTCATCGCGGGCCAGCCTCCGGAGAATCCGTCACTGAGGTACCACGTGGTCTTCGTGGTGCTTCCGCGTTTCTTCCGAACGTTTCTCGTGGTGTTACCCGCTGGCGTGGGGCGCGTATCGCGGGAGCAAGGCTTCGTCGCTGCCTCTCGGCCCAACCGTGCTTGGCGTCGCCGTGCTGGCAGGCGCCACGTTCCTCGTCGCGCAGGGTCTCGAGCGGTCGTTGGTCTTTGGTGGTCTGGTTCCAGCGGATCCAGGGCCAGACGGATTTCTTGTCTCTGCCGACGATCCGCGTCCGTTGTGGTTTCTGTCGCTCGTGATGATGTGGCCGGCCGCGTACATCCTCGCGGAGGCGAGCCGCGAACGAGGAACGCGTCGAGCCTAAGCCCAGACTTCAGACGTGGATGCCGATCTGAGCGAGATGGTGCTTCACGTGCCGCACGTAGTCGGTCGCGATGAATTCGAGAGTGACGTCACCGTCAGGTGCGTGCCACACGTGACCGAGCGCTGAGTCGTCGAGCGACTCGATGACCGACACGAGGTGCCGGTTGTAGGCGGACCAGAGCGTGACGATCTCGGCCCACGGCCTTCTGCTGATAGCGATTCAGACGAACCCAGTTGTCCTGGTCGTATCCGGGCAGGCTGATCTCCGGCTGTAACTGCAGTCGCACGAAGCGCTGATGGTTGTTTGCCGCGGAGTCAACAAGGTGACCGAGGATTTCCTTCTTCGACCACTTGTTGGGTGCGGGCTTCGTCGACGCGGCCTCATCTGCGATCGCAGACAGATGCGGGAGGGCATGTGCGACAACGGACGCGAGAGCAGTGACCATGAACAACCGTAGTCGGAGTCGAGGTCGCGATCAAGCCGCGCGTCGCGTCGCGCTCGTGTTCGCCACGCTGATCGTTGCGGCGACGACGGCCGCTGGTCAGAACGCCGCACAGGACTACCCGCAGTGGCGAGGCAAGAGCGGCGACGGATCCGCGAGCGCGTTCGTCGCGCCATCGACGTGGCCTGACTCATTGACCAGACGCTGGCGCATCGACGTCGGCGAAGGATACGCGACGCCACTCGTGATCGGCGACACGGTCTACGTCTTCGCGCGTCGCGATGGCAACGAAGTCCTGCTCGCGATCGATGCGTCGAGCGGTGCCGAGCGATGGCGATCCGCGTATCCACTGCCGTACACGCCGAGCAGTCCGACCGTCGCGCACGGCTCCGGCCCGAAGGCGACGCCGCTGTTTCATGAGGGCAAACTCTTCACGCTCGGCATCAGCGGCATCCTCTCGGCGTTCGATGCGAAGACCGGTAAGCGACTCTGGCAGACCGCGGCACCTGCCGAAGTGCCGTTCTACAGCGCAGCGTCTTCACCAGTTGGTGCGAAAGGTGATCGTCATCGTTCATCCCGGCAACTACGAACCGCTCACGGCGTTCGACGTCAACACCGGCGGCAGTCAAATGGCGAGCCGGAGCCGGCGGCTTCTTCATGTCCCCGTTGATCGTGACGCTCGGCGGAGTCTCACAAGTCGTGTCCGTCACGCAGCAGGACGTGATCGGCGTGTCACCTGGACACCGGTGCTGTCCTCTGGAAGCAGACGTGGGCTGGTGGTGGCATGGGCGGGACGATGCCAATCGCGTACGGCGACACGATCCTGGTCGGGGCAGGCAACGGTCTGATGGCGTTCAGGCCCAGTCAGAGAGATGGCACGTGGGTGACCGAGACGCTCTGGCAGACCAGCGACGTCACCTTCTATTTGAGCAACCCCGTCGTCGTTGGTGACACGATCTTCGGTCTCTCGCAGCGCGATCGTGGTCAGTATTTCGCGATCGATGCGAAGACCGGCAAGGTGTTGTGGCTCGGTCCGCCGCGCCAGGCGACGAACACCGCCGTCGTCAAGGCCGACGGCCTGCTGTTCCTGCTCAACGACAATGCCGAACTAATCGTGGCGCGAGCGAACCCGGATGCGTTCGAGCCGACTGACGCGCTACACCGTCGCCGACAGCGCCACGTGGGCGCAGCCGACGCTCTCCGGCAAGCGTATCTTCGTCAAGGATGTGAATTCGCTGACGCTGTGGACTGTTGACTAGCATCGCCGCTACTTCAGCGTGAAAGTCATTTCGATCTGGACCGAGACACTCGAGGGCTGCCCGCCGCGCGTGCCCGGTTTCCACGTCCACAGCTTGAGGGCTTTGACGGCTTCCTGATCGAGTCCGAGTTCCGAGTCGAGCGACCGAACCACCTTGACGTCCCCCACGGATCCGTCCGCCAACACAGTTGTCTCGAGCAGAACCTGGCCTTCGATCTGCGCCGCCATAGCGGCCTGCGTGTACTGCGGCCTCTCCTGGTGAATCGGAACGGGCAGCACCGCGGCAGCGCATTGCGCCGGGTTGGTGTGGCACGCCAGATTCGCCTCGACGAGTTGCTGCGCCAACGCCGCTGTGATCCCGGTGATCATGGCGCTGTCACCGATCGGCGTTTTGAGCGTCGAAACGGACACGACACGGCCATCGAGAAGGATGGCGAGTGGCTTGCCAATATGTGCTGCCGTGGCACTCGCCATCCGCAAGGCCGCTGCACGTTCGAAGGTCAAGGCAACGCCGAATTGTAAGTTGCTGTCGTTGATGATCTTCACGAGGGAGACATCCTCCCAGGTGGCGAGCGGCATGGCGTGCAAGTAGACTTTGTCGCTCGAACCTGGCACGTCGACCTCTCGCAGGCCGGCGGCAGGCGCCGTCTCCGCCAGTCGAATCACCATGCGACTGGGCGCGCCCGTCTGTGCGAGCGCTCCGATCTCGAGTGGCAGAGCCCTGACAGTTGCCATCGTCACGCCGCCGACGATCAGCGTCAGCGCCGCCATCGTGCAGACCAGGCGTCGAATAGACATGTGGTTCTCCTTCACCAGTTGTCCCAGGCGCGACCTCAGATGCCGCCGGCGAAGGAATGCGCTCGACAACACCGCCGGTCGCCGGCTATCCGCAAATATCATCAGGGCCTGCATGTAGTCCCGTCGCGTGGACGTTCGCTCGACGACGATGCAGTCGATCACCTGCTCGCGCAGGAGCTGCATGCGATCGATCAGCCACCAGACGGCGGGATGAAACCAGAACAGCGCGCGAACGTGGGCCTCCAGCACGGTCCACAGCCAGTCTCGCCGCTTGATGTGGAGCAGTTCATGACATGCGACGGCGCGCTTCGCGTCTACCGTCAGTTCATCGAAACGGCGCGGCAGCAGCACGAGCGGGCGACGGATTCCGAGTGTCACCGGTTGCTGCACCTCGTCAGACCAGCGGAATTCGGCGCGCGGCGCTAACGCGATCCGCAGGTCGTCGAGGTCCGGACCGAGGGACGCCGGGACACTCCTCCGCCGCATCTGTCGGATGCGACAAGCGCCTGCGAGCAACCAGGCCAGCCCGGCGATCGTCCCGCCTGCCCAGATCGACAGAACCACCGGGCCCATGGTCGGAAGCGACTTCGCGACTGCCTGAACCGCGACATCCTGTGCGGGAATGACGCTGAAGGTGACCGAGGCAGCAGGAGAGTTCGTCGCGCCGGCGGCGATCAACGGAAGCGCGACGCAGAGGACTCCGATCGCGCGCCAATAGCCCAGACGGGCCGTCGGCCTTGCCATGCGCAGGAGCACTTCTGCGATCGCAGCCACGGACACGACGAGCAGGATCTGGCTGCTGTAGATCAGGATGGCCAGTGAAAGGGCATCCATCATTTCGCCCCATCGATGAGGCGCCGAAGCTCTTCGCGCTCGTCATCGGACAATTCGGTTGACGTGACGAGATGCGCGAGCAGCGGAGCCGTCGATCCGTCGAAGACACGCTCGACGAACTCTTTCACCATCTTCGTGACCACGCGGCGTTCGGGCACGGCCGGCCGATACCGGAACGCGCGGCCATCGAGTTCCCTCTTCAGGTACCCCTTCCCCTCCAGCGTGTTCATCATCGTCATGACGGTGGTATAGGCGACGGGGCGGCGTTCGCGGAGCGTCTCGTAGACCTCGCGGACGGAGACGTCCTTGAGTCGCCAGATGACTTTCATGATGGCGAGCTCCTGCGCGCCAAGGGCGGGTAGTGGCCGGGTCATATGACTACTAGTCGTATAGTACTTGCAGACTAGTTGTCAAATGATGGGTGTCGCAGCGTCCCGACAATGCTTCGTGCGGTGCGATGGTGCGACGGGACCACGGTGCGAGGGTCCGGTCCGGGTACGAGGGTCCGACGTCCTCGATCCGAGGTGCGTCAGGTCCGCCTGCGCCGCGTGGCCGCGTCGCACCGGACCATCGGACTCTCGTACCTGACCGTCGCACGGTCGCCCCATCGTCCCGTCGGACCGGATGCTTCCGTACCCGTTCTGGCGCGACGTCAGTTTTGCGGC
Source organism: uncultured Acidobacteriota bacterium (assembly GCA_963772955.1). Classification (GTDB taxonomy): domain Bacteria; phylum Acidobacteriota; class Vicinamibacteria; order Vicinamibacterales; family UBA2999; genus Gp6-AA40. The sequence continues at coordinate 484,434 of CAVYZF010000009.1, forward strand.
GCGCGCGCGGCGGCGTCGAAAGGCGCCCACGGGATCGGACGACCATGGACCGGAACGAGTCGCGCCACATCGAGCTTCAGTTTCTGCACGGCGTTGAAGAAGCTGCGCTGATCGCCCGAGACGCGCGCCGGCAGTGGCTCGAACGTGTCAACGAGGTCTGCCTCGAGCAGCAGTTTCTCTTTCGGGAGATACGCCATCAGCATTCCTTCGGCGTGTTGCAGCGGATTGACGTAGTGAATCTGCATCGTGCGGTTGCCGTCGGTGAGGACGTAGTTCTCTCTGACCGTTTCGAAGTAGTAGCCCTCAGCCAGTTCGGTCGGCGGCCACAGCGACACCATGTCCGGTCGCAGCGTGCGCGGCGTGTAGTTGATGACGTCGCGATTGAGGAAGTCGAAGTTCTTCCAGTGCGTGATCACGGTGGCGCCGATGTGGTTGTAGGCGCGCAGCCCTCCGGTGTGATCGAAGTGCTGATGCGAGTTGACGACGAAGCGGATCGGCTTGTTCGGGAATGCGGCGAACGATCTCTTCGATGACGGCGAGACTGCGCGCTTCACTGAGCGGCGCGTCGAAGACGGCGATGAAGCTGGCGAACTCGACGGCGATGCTGTTGTGGGTGCCACCGGCGATCAGGTAGACGCCGTCGGCAAGCGTCTCGGTCTCGACGCGCATCGGAAAGCTCGCGGCGCGCACCGCGTCGGGAACGGCGATCGGCGTCTGGACACACGTTGGCTCGGACGTCCTTCAGCGTCCCGCCGAATGCGTTGTGGCCCGCGCTCACGGCCTGCGCGCCGAAGTTGTCGTCCCACCCCTGATGCGAATGCCAGCCCGTGGGGAATCGAATGCCGTTCCCGAGATTCACGTAGCTGTCGTTGGTGAACTCGTGCTCGTAGTTCATGTCGCCAAGCGTTTCGCTCGGCGACCCAGGTGTGAATGCGCTGGAGCAGGTTCTCCTTGTTGATCGTCGCGTCGACGCGATACCTGCCCCACGTGATCGACACGACGCGCATGCGCTCGGGCGACACCTCGGGTCCGTCGCGTCCCATCTCGCCGAGCTCCCAGCGCCAGACGGCTTTCGGGTTCGCGCCAGGCAGTGCGGCTGCTTTGAGGAATCCATGTGGGTTCAGCACGAGTTCGACAGGAAAGATCTCGCCGGACTCCGGCGGCAAGGGGACAGCAGGCGATCCCGCTCCGTCCATGTACCACGCGTGCGTGCCGTTCAGCATGAACGTCTGATGCAGAGTTCTTCTGAAGCGGACCATCCTCCCAGCCAATCCCGTACTTCCATCCTGCCGGGCTGAGCCCGGGCTTTCGATCGAACTCCTCCTTCATCGACCAGTTCTCCCAGTTCATCGTCCGCGTGTAGTTGGCGAGAGAGTCGATGCGGGGCCAGTCGGTGTTGCGCGCCGATTCCCTGGCCTGTCCGAGCGCGCCGGCGTACGCCGTTCCGGCAATCGTGACGCAGCGAAGGTTGTCGGTTCCGATGGCCTGGCGCGCAGCGGTCAGAATCGGCACGGGATCGAGGTATCCGGGTGGAAACTGGCGCTGGGTGGCGACGACGACGCCAGTCAGCATCACGGCGAGCAAGAAGCAGAGAATGCCTTCGACATGATGAGGCCCTCACGCAGGTGGGACGGCACTGAAATGTGAGGCGCGATTCTCTCATGTGAATGAGGGCGAGATCTGATAAATAGGTGAGCACATAGAGGTGCACTCATGGCCGTGGTTCGACGTGTCGTTGGTTTCGTGGCCGCTCTAATCGTGCTGATACTCGTGTTTGGCGGGGGTGGGTGACTGGCCGGTTCGGCATCGGCGATGCAGCGGTGGACCCGGCGACGCTGACGAACGCGGAGCGCCAGTTCGTCGAGCGCATGCGCGGCGCTTCGCTGATCGGTAACTTCACGGTCGAAGGCCGAGGCAGCAATCGGACGCCGCGAGAGGATCGCTACGATATCGAGAGCGTCGAGAAGGTCGGTGACGACCTTTGGAAGTTCAACGCCGGGATGAAATGCTGCGGCGTCAACGGCGTCATTCCGGTCGTCGTGCCGATGCGTTTCGTCGGCGACACGCCGATGATCATGATGACCGACACCAGCCTGCCGGCGCTTGGCACGTTCACGGTGCGCCTGATCTTCTACGAGGATCGCTACGCGGGCACCTGGCAGCACGAGAAGGTCGGCGGGTTGATGTCCGGCCGGATCGAGAAGCAATCGGCGCCGAGCGAATCGTCCTCACAATAGCCACGGCGAGTTCTCTAGACGGAGGGTCTAAAGACCTCCGCTACGTGCCGCTACTACGATGTCGATGTGCTGCGTAGAGGCGCGCCTTTAAGCCCGCCTGCATAACTACTGCGTCAGAATCTGTTCGAAGAACGTCAGCGCGCGCGGATCGCGCGACTGCCCCAGCCAGAACATCGCCTGCTTGCGGACCGCGGCATCACGATGCGCACGCGCGACTTCGATCAACTTCGGCACGCCTTCATCCTTCGGTAGCTGACTCAGTGCGAACACCGCCTTCTTTCGCACCTCGGTCTCCGGGTCTTCGAGGGCCTGCGTGATCGTGCCGACGGCTTTGTCTCCCGCGCGCTGCGCAATCCAGAACAGCGCGGTTCCACGCACGTCGCCGCTCTTGCCATTGCGCGCCAGCGCGATCAGCCGATCGGTCGCCTGCGGGCTCGCGTGCAATGCCATCGCCATCGTGGCATTGTTCGCGAGACGTCGAGAGCTATCGCCGGTTGCAAGAGTCGACAGCCAGTCGACGCTGTCTTCGGGACGAACACCGGTCAGCCAGTGGAGCGTCAGTCCGTCTGTGTCGAGCGGGCACTCCGGCGACGCGATCCTGATCCGCTGGATGTTGCCATCGGCGATCCGATAGAGGACGAAGACCGAGTCTGAACCTTCGAGCTTCACCGGACCCGACTCGCGTCCGCCCAACCGGATCGCCGGATGTCCAGCATCCATCCTGGCTGTCGCGACGGTTGACGGGAACGGCGTAGCCGACCCACGCCGGCCCAGACCCGCGCGACATGATCGCGGTAATTTCTCGCACCACTGGCTGTGTCGTTGCGCGTGATTCCAGCGTGCCGTTGACGACAGCCGGCGTCTGGGCCAGCGCAGGCGCAACGAGGAGCACGCATGCGGCCACGACGCCGGCAGGGATCCTCACTTGAGCAGCTCCAGCATGTAGTCGCGGGCGGCGGGTGACGGCATGAGCGCCAGCTTCGAGACCATGCGACGCTTGAGATCGCGATCGGATTCTTTCCGCGCAAGCGCCACCAGCGTCTCGGCGTTCTGCTGAATGAACAGCGCATCGATCGCCGCTTCTTTCAGCCCGACGTCTGTCTGTCGGTTGTAGATGTTCAGGATCGCATCGCCGGTTCGATCGCGTCCCAGCATGCCCAGATGCTGAATCGCGCGGCGTCTGAGGTCCATGTTCGTATCGTTGTTGGCGACCTCGAGGAGATGCGTCGAATCACCGCCCATGAAGAGGCCCTGAATAATCTGGCTCTTGACCTGCGGGTCGGTCTCCTTCTGATAGAGCTGCCACACCTCGTCGCGCGCGCCCATCATCCCGAGCTGCCGCACGGCTTCGGCGCGCAGCTGTGGCGACTTCTCGCTCGTGGCCGCGGCGAGCACCCGCTCGCGATCGTTCGACATCATGTAGGCGCGGAGGATCTGGCGCTTCACGCCGATGTCATCCGATGACGTGTAGATGTCGGTCAGCAACTGGCGATTCGGCTGCGAGGTCGTCATCCCGATGTACTGGATCGCCTTCATCTGCAGATCCGGATTGGATCCACCGCGTGCGACCGTGGTCATCACCTGACGTGCACGAGCGGCGTCGCTCTGCGCGAGCACGAACAGCGCACGTTCCTTGATGCGTGGCGAACTGGTGCTCTGCAACAGTTTCTCGAGCATCGGGATCGCCCGATCGGGGTCTTGATGCTGGAGGCCCATAATCGCGAACAACTTCAGCTCTTCATCGGATTGCACGTCTGGAGAGACAGGTTGCCCCGCGCGCTGCCGCACCTGGATCTCGAGCGCGCGAGCCTCGGCTATCCACCGGCTTGACGGATAGCCCTTGAGGAGTTCGGCGACCGACGTCAGCGCCTCGGTCTGGCGGTTCAACTTGTCGAATGAGTACGCCCGCCAGTAGAGAGCGGCATCCGCGCGCGGTGCCTTGGAGTCCACCAGCACCGTGAACCGTTCGACGGCTCGTTGCCACTGAGCGCGCTCGATGGCGTTCTGGCCCTGCTCGTAAAAGTTCTCGAAGCGCTCGCGCGCTTCCTGGGCGCGTTCCCGGTCCTGTTCGGCCCTTTCACGCTCTCGTTCGCGAGCGCTCTCGTCGCGCTGCCGCACCTGCTCGTCGAGCGCGAAATTCTGTCCGGCCGCAGCCGCGCACGGGACGACCAGCACGGCGGCCATCGTCACGGCAACGATCCAATCTCCACCCCTTCGACATGTCATAGCTACCATCCCTGTCCATTCATCTGTCTCGCCACGACGCGCACGCGGAACACGAGGTCCTGATCGTCGATGCGCTGGCGCAAGCGAGCCAATTCCGCCGGCGCGGCATCCGCCGGCCCGTTTGCGACTTCCACAAGAACCCGTTCGAGGTCCTCGAGCAGGTTGCCGATTTCGGCGTCACCGACTTGTTCGGCCGAGCGGCGATACAAGCGTCCCGCGGCGACCAGATCGGCAGCGCGCGCGCGATCGCCTTCGAGCGGCGTTCCACTCGAGTAGTCAGCATTCACCAGCTCCACGAGCATCCGCTGCGATCGTTCGAGGTGGTCTTCCACTTCTGTGCGAAGCAGTCGCTCGGGCATCGCCGCGTCAATGACCGCGACATCCGAAGATGGCGTGGGCTGGTCCCACACTCGACCGGCAGCGAACGCGGCGACCAGCAGCACACCGATGCTCGCGGCGACAGCTAGTCGCGGCACCATCCATTGCCAACGCGTACGCCAGTTCTGTTGAACCGGCAGTAGTGGCTCGATCCGCGCCCACATGTCACGTTCGAACCCATTGGGCGGCTCGGTGATCGGGGTCGTATCGACGGCCGTGAGCACCGCGCGCAAGTCCTGATCGAGCGCGCGACACTCCTCGCACTGCGCGAGATGCGTCCGCACGCGCGTACGATCGATCACGGAGCTCTCGTCGTAGAAGTCGAGGAGCAGCTCTCCATCCGTCAGATGGCCCGTCAACGGCTCCGGCAACATCCGACCCCTTCCTTGAACGGCGCCAGCGCGGCGCGCATCTTCCGCACTGCGCGAAAGATGCTGTGTTTGGTGGCGCTGGTGTTGAGGCCCAGTGCGCCACCGATTTCACTGATTGACATCCCCTCGATGTGGCGCAGCATGAAGGCCGCGCGCTCGAGTGCCGTCAGCCGCAGCAACGTCTGATCGACGCGGGCTCCTATCTCACCTGCCAGTACCAGACGATCCGGCTCCGCGTCGGTCGCTTCGATCCAATCGCTCGTGGGCTCCTGGTCGAAGGCATCGGGTCGTACGCCGGCTCTCGACGACGGGACGTGCGCAGGTGGTCGATGGCGCAATTGATGGTGATGCGCGTCAGCCATGTCCGCACGTTCGATCGCGACTCGAACCGGTCGAGTTGAGCGTGCGCCTTGAGCCAGGTGTCCTGAACCACGTCCTGTGCATCCTCGGTGTTTCGCGTCAGCCGAAAGGCGATGCGGAACAAATAGCGGCTATGACGCTCGACGAGCGTACGGAAGGCCTCTCGGTCGCCGTTTCTGGCCTCGGCGACGGCCGCGTCGTCGCTCTCGTGCATTCTGAGGACTTAGACGGGGCTCCCAGCCGTTGGTTGGCTAGGCCGGCGGGACCGGCCGGTATGATCGGGCCGTGGCGCGGTCGCTGAGCGGTCTTCGAAGATCAGGAAGCGCATCGATGGGGAATGGTCACGGCCGCCCCGCACGTGTCGCTCCGTGCGCATGTCCGCCGCTATGTCGGATGGTGGGAGCATCGGACGACGCCGCTCTATCGACGGGAGCTGCCGAGCGCTGAAGTCCCGCTGATCATCAGCTTCGGTGCGCCGATCCGGCTGTTCGACGTTGACGACCGCACAAAATCCACGGCACTTGGCAGCTTTGCCACCGGTGCCTACGACGCGCACGTTGTCGTCGAGGCGAACGGCTCGCAGGGCGGCATTCAGATCGACTTCACGATTCTCGGGATGCGGCTGTTTCTCGGCCGGCCGCTCGCCGATCTGACAAACCGCGGCATCTCACTCGAAGACATCTTCGGATCGGCTGCGCGCCGGCTGACGTCTGAGTTGCACGATGCGCCGACATGGGAGGCGCGATTCGATCTGCTCGACCGCGAGATCGCGATGCGCATCGCGTCGGCCCGGCGACCCGCGAGCGAAGTGCTCTGCACGTGGAAACGGATCGTGGAGAGCAGCGGTCTCGTGACCATTCGCTCGCTGGTCAACGAGACCGGGTGGAGTCAGAAACATCTCATCAGCCAGTTCAGGGAACACATCGGCCTCGCGCCCAAGATGTTTGCCCGCGTGATGAGATTTGGATCCGCCGTAGATCGACTGCGCCGCAGGGATCACGCGAGCTTGACCGATCTGGCCCTCGACTGCGGCTACTACGATCAAGCGCACTTCGACCGGGACTTTCGCGCCTTCGCCGGCGTGACGCCGACCGAGTTGCTGACCACGCTTGGCAGTCACGGTGGCTTCTCCTCGGAGTAGGTAAGTTTCGTCCAAGACCTCGCCGCCAGGGCCCGGCTACGCTGCCCTCATGAAACCAACCATCTTTCCAGTCGTGCGCTACAAGGACGCGCCGGCGGCGATCGAGTGGCTCTGCCGAGCGTTTCTCTTCGAGAAACACGTCGTGTTCCCGGGACCGGACGGGACCATCGTGCATGCCGAGCTCCGTCGGGAAGGCGGTGTCGTCGGGGTCAGTTCGGCGACGCCGCCAGTCGAGAGCAATCCATGGTCGTCCGTTCTCCAGGGCGTGTACGCGACGATTGACGACGTGGATGTGCATCACGCGCGGGCGCAAGTCGGCCGGCGCTCGCATCGCGATACCGCCTTACGACACTCATTACGGATCCCGCGAGTATTCAGCGTGGGATGTTCAGGGCCATCTATGGGGCTTCGGGACTTATCCGATGGGTTCGCCGTCCGGAGAGCCTCGCATCTTTCCGGAGCTTTCGTACCGGCACGAACCGGACGCCGTCGGGTGGTTGACGACTGCGTTCGGATTGCATCCGGCCGTCCAGATTCAGGGTCCCAATGGCAAATTGCTCCACGTCGAGATGCGTCTCGGCGATTCGACCGTCATGCTGAATCTCGGTGACTCGCCGTCTTCGAAGGACGGACTCACGCAAGCCATCAGCGTGCGCGTTGACGATCCGGACGCGCTCTTCGCCGGTGCACGAAAGAAGGGGCCGTCGTGGTGCAGGCGCCCGCGACGACGCACTACGGGGCGCGGAGCTGCTGGCTGCGCGATCTCGAGGGCTTTCTCTGGGGATTCAGCACATATCGCCCGCAACTCTGATGACTCGGCAGGCTGTCAAGTGATGCCGTGAGCCGGTTCTCATCCGTTTCGCACCTTCCTCTGCGGGGCGTTGTGGCTTCGGTCCTGGCCACGAGCCCACGTGGGGGCGGTGTGAGCAATTTGATGCCCGCGCATCGGGCACGCACGCGATGGATACGGTTCAATCTCGTCGGTGCCATGGGGTTCTCGCTGCAGACGCTGGCGCTGTGGCTGCTGGTGAGAGGCGCCGGTCTCAGTGCTGGCGTCGCGATTACGATCGCGGTGCTGGCCGCCGTGTCGCACAACTTCGTCTGGCACGAACGGTTCACCTGGCCGAACCTGCCGCGTGAAAAGCGATTCGATCGATGGCTGGCCTTTCACGTCTCGACCGGTTTGGTGTCGGTGCTCACCAACCTGGGCATCACGATGATCGTGATGACGGCGACCGGCCTCTCCGTCGTACCGGCAAACATCATCGCGGTCGTGCTCGCGTCTTTCGCGAACTTCTGGATCAATGATCGGCTCATCTTTCGTGCCGCACCGGTCGTAGGCCAATCAGAAGACGGCCTGTCGTGAGCGCACTGCGATGGGAATGGATCGCCGTCGGGTACTACGCGTACCTGTTGGTGGTGGCGCTCACCATCAGCCGATTCGCGCGCGCGAGGACGGCTGCCCTTGCGGGAACGGTCGCGGGCGTTGTTGTCATCGGCGCGCAGTCGTGGTTGCCACTCGGTCCAGCCGTTGGTCAGCTCGCGTTCGCGTTCGTGGTCCCGCTGGTCATCCTGCTGGTTGGTTACTGGCTCTCAGGCCAGTTCTTCGTCACGCCGATGCGCGCCGTCGAACAATGGCTCTTGAGGGTGGACGAACGGCTCCTCCAGCGCCCCGGCATCCTCGCAGCGTACGCGGCGAGCCCGCGAATCGTGCGTGAGTTGTTCGAGACCGCGTACGTGCTCGTCTACCCGGTGATCCCGGCCGCGGTTGCGACGCTCGCGATCGGCGGCCGTCTCGACGCCGTGCCTCGCTTCTGGGCCACGGTGCTGCTTGCGGAATTCGTCAGCTACGGCATGTTGCCGTGGCTGCAGACGCGTCCGCCGCGCGCGCTCGAGACCGCCGCTGGTGTGATCCATCCGCCATCCGCAGTCAGGCAATTCAACGCTGCGATCCTCAGCAGGGGCAGCATCCAGGTGAACACCATCCCGAGCGGTCACGCCGCGGGCGCGGTGGCGATTGCGCTCGCGGTTGCCGATGTGATGCCTGCCGCAGGAATCGTGTTCGCGCTCGTGGCAGCGGCGATCGTGGCCGCGACCGTGCTCGGCCGCTATCACTATCTCGTCGATTCGTTGCTCGGTGTGCTCGTTGCCGTCAGCGCGTGGCTGATCTGTCGATAGGGCAGGCGGCTTGAAAGCCCGCCTCTACGGGACCGATGGAGCGCGAGCCTTCTCGATCGTCTCGACGATGCGCGTGACCTCGCGGCGGCGTTCGGCGAGATCGACGAGGACGCGCTCGTGACGCGCCGAATCGCGCGCCTTGAGCGTCTCGGTTCCGGGTCCGCTCTTGATTTTCTCAATGGCTTCGCGGCGCAGTGTGATCGACAGGTCGTAGCATTGCCCCGATTGCTTGAAGGCGGCGAGCGCCTCCACCATCTTGCCGAGTTGATCGCGCACGACCCCGAGATCGAACGCGGCCTCGCACTCGCCGAGGTCGATCGCGAGCGCACCCTCGAAATCCTTCTCGGCGCTCTCGAGACGTCCGAGCCGCCACTCGATCACCCCGGACAGCACCATGACACCGGAGTTCGACATGTACATCCGCGCTCGATCGGCATCGGTACGCGCCTGCTGGAGGTTCTCGAGCCGAAGATAGTTCCACCCGCGCCAGTAGTACGCCTCGCCGAGCAGCCATTGCCCGCCGTCGATGAGCCGCGTAGCGGTTTCGATGGCCTCTGTCGAGCGTTCGAGGCGGGAGAGGCTGACCGTACGGCCAATCGTGGCTTCGGGATGAGTCGGGGCCACTGCCAGTGCAGCATCGAAGGCGGCGAGCGCCGGCGTCCAGTCCTCCCACATCCGAAACAGATTGCCGATATGGGTCGCAATCGCAGGCGAACGCGGAAATGCGCCCGCCGCGGATTGCCACCGCCGCAGGCTTTCTTCGGCATTCGGGTTGAGCGGATCGTCGAGCGCATAGCGGCCCAGCGCGTAGTCGGCATCGACGAAGTCCGCATCCGACGCGCGAAGCGCAGACAGGCGCGCTGCGTGGGACACATCGCAGGCGCCGACCCCGTACTGAAAGAGTGGAGTAGCGGCCACCGGATCCAGCGTCGTCGAAAAGCTCTCGGGTGTTTCCTTCAGCGTCCCGAAGGCACAGATCAGCGAGACATCAAGATAGGCGCGAAAGGCATCGGAGCCGGCGCCGTCGTGCAGGTAGGTGCGCCACAGGTCGAGCGAGCTCTTGACACGGGTGCGTCTACGGATGTCGAACAGTGCGTCGCGGTTCTCGCTCAGGCGATCTGGTGGGATGACGTCCACCATCTCGATGTAGGGCAACAGCGAGGCGTCGGTCCCTGCCAAGAGTGCGGGCGCGATCGAGCCACTCCTCGCTCGGCAATCCCAGTTCCTTCGAGCGCAGCGTCAGCAGCGTCGCTGCCTCGAAGGCCTGTATCCGCGCGCCATGACTCTGCGCCAGCTCGAAGGCCTGCTCCAGGCAGCGATAGCAGCCCCGGCGAATCAGTTTGTCCGCGGCATCGTCGAACGCGAGCGCGGAGAGGTGGCCGGCACAGCGGGCGCTGTCCGAGCAGCGCAGCCGGCCGAGAGGAGCACGAGCGCAAGAATGAAGTGGCGCATCACTGCGGGCTCCGGGTCCAGAGCCTGGAGTCTAGAGCCTAATACAACCCCTTCGTATTTCCTTCCTCGACCGCGCGTTCATAGTCCTGAAGGGTCGCGTCTGACGGCTTGATCTGATCGAACAGTACGCACGCCATCGACGGCAGCGCTTCCGCCGCGGGCCAGGCCTCGTGTTGCCACAGGTGCGATCGGATGAACGCTTTCGGACAGTGCAGGAAGCACTGCTCGATTTCGACGCCGATCGCGACGAGTGGCACTTTCCCTTGCGCGACACAGCGATTGAGCAGGTCGGGGTCGCTTGTAACCCAGGCTTTCCCGTTGACGCGCAGCGTCTCGACGCGGCCCGGGATGAGAAAGATCAGCCCGACGTGCGCGTTCGCCAGCATGTTGAGCATGCCATCGAGGCGTTTGTTGCCCGGGCGCTCCGGGATGACGAGGCGGTGGTCGTCGAGAATCTGGACAAAGCCTGGTGCATCACCTTTCGGTGAGACATCGCAGCGGCCGTTGGCGTCGGAGGTTGCGATCAGCAGGAACGGCGACTGCGCGATGAACGCGCGAGTGTGTTCGTCGAGCGACTTCTGTTCTTTCAGCAGCGAGCGCACGCCCGGCGTACCCACGATCGCCCGCAGGTCCTGCTCATTTGCCACGAGGTGATCGAACGCGGCCATGATCTGACTCCTTCACTTTCAATCTACCGCGATTCGGCCTTGAGCTTCGTTGTCCGGCGGACAATCGAGTATCGGCGCTTGCGCATGTCGGCCCAGAGGTCGCCGACGGCGTCGATCCGATCGGCGATCGTCCGAATCGTGATAGGTCTGCGGCGCGACCTCGCCCTTTCTCGACTTCCTCCCACGTACATGGAGCAGAGATCGGCGCGCCTTTTCTGGCCCGAACCGCATACGGCGCCGCGAATGTCGCGCTGTAGCCGTTGCGGCCGGTATCGATGAGGATTCGTCCGCCGCGGTCGGCCTTGCTGAATTCCTGTGTCAGTCGCTTCGGATCGCGCGACACGAGCACGGTGCCGACCTTGTGTGCGAACTCATGGACGTCGCCAAAGCCAGCCTTGCCGTCGAGCGGAACGACGATGTGAAAGCCCTTGGAGCCGGAGGTCTTGACCCAGCTCTCGAGCCCGAGCTCGTTCAACAGATCGCGCAGTGCGAGCGCTGCGGCGCGAAGCGCCTCAGGATCCTCTTTCGACGGATCGAGATCGAAGACACAGATGTCGGGGTGCGTGAAGTCGGGTGCGCGCGACGTCCACACGTGCGGCGTGATGCAGTTCTGGTTGGCGAGCCAGAGCAGCGAGCGCGTGTCGCTGACGACGGGATGGTGAACCGTGCCGTCTTTCTTCGGCACCTCGACGCGCTCGAGCCACGACGGGAATCCCTTCGACACGTCTTTCTGAATGAACCCCTTGTGCCCGATGCCGGACGGGTAGCGCTCCATCGTGATCGGCCGCCCTTTGATGTGGGGAAGCATGATCGACGCGACGGCCTCGTAGTAGGCCGCCAGCGCACCCTTGGTGATCCCATCGTCGGGGAACAGCACCTTCTCGGGATGTGTGATCACGCACGCTCCCTCACCACTTCGCGAGCGGACTTGTCCGTGCGAATCCCCAGGAGTCGCGGGTGGCGAAGCTTGTCGTGAACCGTCCACTCGATGAAGGCGACCTGGACGACGATCTGTGGCTTCGCCCAATGCGCGCGGAGGCGCGGAAGACCTGTGGCCTTCGTGAATGGACTGCTTGTCGATCTCGATGCGATCGAGCTTCGCGCGGAGGTCCAGGAGCATTTTCGTGTCGAAGCCGGTGCCGACCTTGCCCGCGAAGACGAAGTCGTCTCCCTCGCCCTTCGACTCTCGCTCAGGGCGCCCCGAGCCTGGTCGAGGGGCGAAGTAACCAACAAGGAGTGCGCCGAGACCGACTCGCGCGCCCTGTGGATCGGTGAAGCCGCCCACGACCAGTTCCTGGCTCGCCTCGCACTTCATCTTCAGCCAGTTCGGCGATCGACGATGCTCGTACACCGAGTCGCGGCGTTTCGCGATGACGCCTTCCCAGCCTTCGGCGCATGCGTGCTCCCACGGCTTGTCTTCGTCGAGCGCGGCGACGCGTCGCAGCGGTGCACGAAGGGGCAGCGTCTTCAGCAGCGCGCGCCGTTCGTCGAGCGGGAGGGACATCACGTCGCGCCCATCGATCCAGAGGACATCGAACACGTGATACGCGAGGCCGCGCGGCTTGTCAGCCTCGCGCGTCGATGCCGGTCCCCACACGCCAGTGACTTCGCCGTCGAGAATCAGCTCTTGTGTGGCAGACCGGCGATGGCGTCGGCAATGGCCGGGTTGTGCTGTTCGAGCTGGTTGCGTGAGAACAGCTGAACAGTCGCGGCCCTTCTTGAACGCGAGCAGCCGGATGCCATCGAGCTTGCGCTCGAAGAGCCATTCAGGACCAGTGAAGCGCTTGTCGGTCAGGGTCGCCGCCATCGGGAACGACCCATTCGGGGAACGATGAGGACACGTGAGGATTGTGCCGCGGATGAGCGGCTACTGGAAGATCTCGCGAAGCTGACAGCGGAAGCCTGGGATGACGTCACCGAGATCGAGGATGTCGCTCTCGGACTCGAGGGTGATGTTCGCTGCGCCAGCCCGGAACACCTCAACGGTTTTGTCGTCCGGATCGACAACGACAACGAGGAGCACACCCTTCGCCAGATACTCCTCGGTCTTCGCGTGCACCTCGCTTGTGCGATCGTCTGGCGACAAGACTTCGATCGCCAGGTCAGGCGGACCCTTGACGAATCCGCGTCGCCCTGTCGACGACGGCACGCGCTCGTTTCGCACAAAAGCGATGTCGGGTCCTCTCACCGTGTCGGGGTTCGTGGCCAGCTTGAAGCCGATCTCTGCGCCGATCACCCCGACCGGGTGTTGCTCGAGATGACGACTCAGCAGGAAGCCGATCCGCATCACGATTCGCCCGTGATCGAAATTGACCGGGCTCATGCGAACGAGTCGGCCTTCGACCAATTCGTAACGGTACCCGTCGTCCGGCAGTCGGGCCAGTTCTTCGGCGGTGACCAGGTGAGTGCTCTCGGACATCGCTCGCTTGCTTCGCATGGCATCTTAGCATCGTCATTGCGAAGACTCTGCCGAGCGGATTTGCGAGGGAATCACCGCGGGTCGCTTTAGAGGTCGCAGAACGGGCGCTGCTTTTCGCAGTCGAAGTACGCGACTCTTGCGAACCCCGGATCCCGGATCCCGAATCCCGGATCCCGGATCCCGGATCCCGAGTCCCGGTTATTCGTACCTGAGAGCAACCACTGGATTGAGCTGCGTCGCTCTACGGGCAGGCCAGACGCACGCGGTAACCGAGACGATGACCATCAGCAGCGCGATGGAGAGGAGCACCGCGACTTCACGGCCGTTGGACTGCACCAGGATGCTGCGCAGAAGCTGCCCGACACCGAAAGCACCGCTCATCCCGATCGTGAGCCCGATCGCGACGAGCACGACGGTGCGCCGGAGAAACAACCAGACAACGTCACGCGGCGGTGCGCCAAGCACCATTCGCACGCCGATCTCGCGTGTACGTTGCGTCACCGAGTACGCCATCACCGCATACAGGCCGATCGCAGCCAGCAGGAGCGCGATACCGGCGAAGACGGCGAACATGCCACCGAAGATTTGATACTGCCAGCGCCGCTGCGCCAGCGCTTCGTCCATCGTTCGGACGTTGGAGACAGGGAGGTCCGGGTCGAGTTCGAGCACGGCCTTCCGGATCAGGGGCACGGCAGCGGCTGTCTCACCTGATGTGCGCGTGACCACGGCAACGGTGCGCCCCAGGTCCGGGCCTGTGAAGTAAGGCACGTACACGACCGGGTCCGGTTCGAGACCCTGGATCTCGCGCTGTCGCACCGTCGTGGACACGCCGATGATGGTCTGCGACCTGATGTCGATGCCGTTCTGCCGTTCTTCAGTGAGCGTGATCGCGCGGCCCAATCGGATCCTCGCCGTTGAAATACATGTCAACGAAGCGCTGGTTCACGATCACTCCGCCACGCCCTGGAGTCTCGTCGGCTTCGGTGAAATCGCGGCCGCGCAGCACAGGGATCCCGATCGCGTTGAAGTACGAGGCACTCACGCTGACCATCGAGACGGTGGGCTTACGCGCGTTCGGATCGGTACGGCCGTCGATCGTCAGTTCCAGGCCAGCCCCACCACCGAGCGGGAAGTTGCTCGCGGTCGTGACCGTCTGCGAGCGCTCCGATCCCGCGCAGGCGTTCAGTCAGTCGGCGAGCGAAGTTGTTGCGCAGCTCGGATGTCGGGTACTTCCGATCGTTCAGGTTGATCTGCAGCGTCAGGAGGCGGGGCGTTTCGAAGCCGAGGTCGAGGGAATAGAGCACGAGGAAGCTCCGCATCATGAACCCGGCGCCCGCGAGCAGCACCAGTGTGAGCGCGACCTGCACGACGAGCAGCCCGTTCGTCCAGCGATTCGCCCTGATGCCGCTCGAGCCGGAACGCCCGCCCTCCTTCAGCACCTCGTTGAGACTCGTCTTCGACACGTGCAGCGCCGGGGCCAGTCCGAAGATGATGCCGGTGGCAAAGCAGACACCGAAGAAGAAGACCAGGACAGTCGGGTCGATCGAGAACTCCATCCAATACGGTTTGCCGACGTTCTGAGTCAGTGAATCGAAGAGGCGAACCCCGGCATAGGCCAGCGGCAGCCCGAGGAGCCCACCGATTAAAGAAAGCATCAGGCTCTCGACGAGCAACGAACGGATGACACGCGCGCGGCTTGCTCCGAGCGAGAGTCGAACGCCGACTTCTTTCGCACGCTCCGCCGAACGCGCCAGAAGCAGGTTCGCGACGTTGCTGCAGGCGATCAGCAGGACGAAGCCGACAGCTCCCATCAGCGACCAGAACACGAGCTTGATCTCGCGCCCGTTCGCGCGCTCGTTGTAGGTCACGATCGTCGGCTCGATGCCTTGATTGGTCTGCGGGTAGTCGCGAGCGAGGCGCCCAGTGATCGTGGCCAGCTCACTCCGTGCTTGCTGAATGGTGACGCCGTCGGCCAGACGGGCGATGACCTGGTAGTTCCGCACCTGACGGCTCTGGGTGCGGTTGATTGTCGCTGTTCCGAACGGCAGCCACAGATCGGTGTTCGGCGGAAACTGCATGCCTTGCGGCATCACACCCACGACGGTTGCCGGGAGATCGTTGACCTTGATGGTCTTGCCGAGCACTCCCTTGTCGCCGGCATAACGGGACTGCCAGACGTTGAATCCGAGAACGACGACAGGTGTAGCGCCGTCGAGATCGTCTTGCGGAATGAATCCGCGGCCGAGCAGTGCCTGGGCGCCAATCAGCCGGAACATGGTCGCCGAGACGTAGGCGCCGTTGTAACGCTCGGGTGACGTCCCCTGTTCGCTGACGTTGAATGCCGGTTGCGCCGTCAGCGCGATATCCGAATAGCTCTTTGCCGCCTCTCGCCAATCGAGGAAGTCGTAGTACGACACGCCGGATCGCCGCCCGCGTGCGTCCTGGGTCCCGATTGCAATGACCTGATCGGGGTTGGGAAACGGAACGCCACGCAGAAGGACGGCGTTGACGAACGTGAAGACGGCGCTGTTGGCGCCGATGCCAAGTGCCAGCGCGAGGACAGCGACTGCCGTCATCCATCGCCACTTGACGAGCATCCGGGCGGCGTAGCGAATGTCCTGCAGCATGGATGCGTCCTCGCGCTAGTCCTCGACAGGTCGTTGGGCCGATTCGATGACCAACACGTCCACCGGGCCGCGTTGTGCGTCGAGTTTCAATCCGAGTTGCTCTTGGACGGCGGTGAAGAGCGAGACGCTGTCACTAGACGTCGCAGCCTGGGATGCGGTTCCATCTGCGCCGGGCGGTCCTTGCTCGGGCGTCCACGTGAGATCGATGTCGTAGACACCGCTCAACCCTGTCTTGTCCACCATAGGTCGTCCCGCGAACGGACTGAGATTGCGGGCCAGATCTGACATGGCAACGCCGGTCGTCATCATGTTGCCGCGCGTGACGCGCGTCCCACAGGTGGGACGGCCGTTGGTGGTCGGCGGTGGCGCTTCACCCTTGGCCTTCGCTGCTGCGAAAAGAGCCGCGCAATCCACGCTCGACGCTCGCACCTGTGCGCCGAGCGTGCCGTCTGTGCGGGCGAGGACCACTGCGTAGATCGGAGACTCTCGCGCCTCGTGGCGGACGACCAGCTTGAACCTGTCGGCCAGCAACGTCCGCAGCATCAGCAGCAGTTCCTGCGGCGGGGCATCGTCTGGTGCCTTCGCCGAGATGTCCCACCGCGTGGTGTTGATCCAGTCGGGCCCACCGACGATCTGGTAGTTCTGAACGTTGTAGGCGTTCCGGATGATGTTGCGCAGTGAGTTGTTGCTCACGCTGACGCGGCCGCCTGGCTGCGCCGGCACCGACGCGTTGTCGCTGGCGGAGACGTTTTCTTTGATCGAAGCGACTTCGAACACAGGAGCCTGAGAAGGCGCCGGTGTCTGTCCGTTTACGACAACGACAAGACACGATGCCGCCCCCAGGCCCAGACCGAAGAGAACCCCAAGCGTCGTACTTCCGTCCATGCCACCAATAACGGCCGGCGACGAGAACGGTTAACAGTTCAGGAGGCGTGAATGAAGGTCGAGTGCAGGTTGTTTCAGAGCACGACGAAGTCGTGGGACTTGTTGATCGAGGAAGCCACGGCATTCGCGACGTCGAAGGGTCGCGAACGCCTGATCAACATTTCAGTGTCGGCAGCCGGAGGATCAGACGCCTTCGGCATCGGCGCCAAGGGTGCGATCTTCGTCTGGTACTGGGAATAGATATTTCAGAGCCGCCATCGTCCCCGGCCCGACCCACGCGGAGCTGGGTCGCCGGGGCGCATACCGACTGTAAAGCTGGCGGCGTAGCCCTGGCCACGTTCCGTCACCGGCAAGGTGAGCTGTTTACCGCCGTCGCGGAAGATGCCGTCGCTGTCGTTTCGCATCCGCTGACCGGTGTGCGTCGAGTACGGGGCGCTCGCATGAACGCGATCGGTCAGGCGCTCGTCGAAGTAGAACTGCGACGTGAATTCGTACGCGGCCGACGAATTCGCCGCGGTGCGTACCTTGAAGTGGATGTGGACGGCGCGACCGGGATACCAGCCGGGATAGATCGTGGTGAACCGCACGTTGCCGCTCGCGTCAGTGACCTGATGACCGCGGAGGAACGTCTGCGCGCTGGTGCTGTTTCGGCGATCGTTCGCGTCGGAATACCTGCCCACCGCGTCGCAGTGCCAGATGTCCACCTGCGCTCCCGCCAGCGGAGAACAGGTCCCGGCAGCACTCACCTGTGCAATCGACAGCGCGAGCTCGAGCGGTGCACCCGCGCTGACGGCGCCGGTTCGTGAATCCGAGCGCACATCCGATCGCAGCAGCTTTTCATCGACGAAGAAGGGCCCTTCTGTCTGCTGCGGATGCACGACGCAACTGGGGACAACTGTCGAAGGTTCGCGCGTCCCGGTCTGCGCCGCGGCGCGATGCGCCAGCGATGCAGCCGCTGCCGCGCCAAAGAAAGCGACCAGTTCCCGTCGAGTCAGAATCCGGCCCACCGGTCGCTCGTCGTCATGCATGTCTCTCTGTTACTTCGGCAGCGTCGCACCCTCGGCGAGTGCGATGTCGATCGCGATCCGGTCGGTGCCTTTGACCGCGCGCGACTTGTGTCCCTGACCGGTCGTGTCTTCGGCCAGCAGGATGTGTCCCGGACCGAATCGCATCGTCTTGCCGCCTTCGAGCTCGATCTCGCTTTCGCCGCTCAGCGTGATCACGAGCTGCCGCCGCGGCGCCGTATGCCAATCGAGGTTGTAAGCGGGAGTCGTGTGCCGGAACTGCAGATTGGTGACCGGAATCGATCCAGTCAACTCGCTACCGGCATCGCGCGGCTTCATCGGAAGCGTGATCTCTTCCGCTTTCGTCTTTCCGTCGGGTCCGGTGTAAATCCGCGTGACCTTCACTGGCGTCTTTCCCTGCGCGAAGAGCACCTCGGTCCAGCGCGCCCCCGCGACGACGGCGAGCGTTGGAATCCAGCCGAGCATCAGAACGCCGCAAAGAATCTTCTTCATGGGCCGCCACGCTATCGCAGCGCCTCCGAGGGATCAAGACGCATGTGAAGCTCAGCCAATAAAATCTCGGGTGCGAAGGGCTGCTCTCGCGATTACACCGTTACACCATAGGTGATATACCATGGTGTAATGCCTCTGAATATCAAGAACACCGAGGTCGAGCGGCTGGCCACGGAAGTCGCCCGGTTGACCGGCGAGTCGAAGACCGAGGCCATCCGCCGGGCGCTCGAGGAGCGTCGGCGTCGCCTGAAGAGCGCGACGACGAGCGATCGGCGCACGAGGGTCCTCCGGTTTCTCGAGAAGAAGGTGTGGACGACAGTGCCGCAATCGGAGCTCGGCCGACGGCTCTCGCGAAAAGAGGAAGACGCCATCCTTGGTTACGGTCCGCGCGGCGTATGACGCTCGATTCCTCGGCGCTCATCGCCGTCCTCTTCGCCGAGTCTGGGTACCTCGATCTCGTGGACCGCATCCTGGAAGCAGACCACGTTCGCGTGGGTGCGCCGACGCTCGTCGAGGCCAGCCTGGTCCTCAGCGGGCGTCGCCGTACACCCGCCCGCGATGAAGTGGAAGAGCTCGTCAAGGAGATGGGCGTCACCGTCGTGCCATTTGGCGAACCTGAATGGCGGCTAGCGGTCGCTGCCTTCACGAAGTTCCGACGAGGCCGGCATCCAGCGGCGCTCAACTTCGGCGACTGCCTCGCCTACGCGACCGCCAGGTCGCTTGGCGACACGCTGCTGTTCGTGGGCGACGACTTCGCAAAGACCGACATCGCGTCGGCCTGACGGGTGTCGACGCCTGCCTGAAGCGATCGCGTCGACGATTCTCACTCCTACCAGTAGCCGATCAGGCGACCCGCGCCGATTGCCGTCAGCCACGAGAGGAGCGAGATCGCGCCGAATACGGACAACTGGCGTTGCTCCATCGCGGTAAGCGCTCGCACGTCACGCGCCCTCCACGCCGGCAGCCGGCTGAGCGCCGCTACGTTGAGCAGGCCGACGAAGATCGCCGGGAACTTGATCAGGAGGAACGGATTGCCGACGTACTCGCTGCCGTTGGTCGAGATCAGGCAGAGACCGCTCGTCGCCGCGACGAGGAAACCGATCATCGCGATTGGCACGGTGGGCCGGGCGATCGATGCGAGCGGGACGCTTGGCCATAGTCCCAGCAGCCGCAGGTCGAGGAGGAGGACGGCGCCGAAGAGCGATGAGACGCCGAGGATGTGCGTCAGGTTGACGATGCCGTAGGCCCAGACTCCGGCGTTACGCATGGCGTGGCCAAGGGAGGAACCCTCGAGCCACGCCAATAAATCGGCCACGTTGCGTGTGAATGCCGCGTGCGACTGGTGGACGGCTACTTGCGATCGGGATAGACGTTGAAGGTCTTCCCGTTCCACGTCACGCGCTCGGTCTTGACCTCGAACTTCTTCAGGTCCTTGTTGCGGTGCCCGTGAATCGTGACCTGCGCGCCAACCGGGATCACGCCTTCCTTGAGGCCGGAGTTAGCCGTGCGAGCTCCCGGCGCCAGCGTGATGTCCCATATCTGTCCTTCAGAGCGAACCTTCATCGTCGCGTGCGGACCGGCGAGGCTCACGCCGCTCTCAACGGTGCCTTTGAGTTCGAACTCTTCCTCTCCATTGCCGGCCCACCCATGGTGCGCGGCGACCGGAAGGGCAGCGATCGCCAGCGCGGCGGCGACGATCAACGGAATGAAACGCACATGCATGGCTACCTCCTTCTATCCGTGACGCCACTGCGCTTCGATGATGTCGTTGGTCGCCGTCATCGGGGAGTAGCGTCGGCGTTGATGAATGGCGTCTCGATGAAAGGCCTGTGCACCGCCCGGACACAGCCGCACGAAAAGCTCGAGCGCTGCGAGGATGATGCCCAGGTCGTCGAGTTGCCCCAGTCCAGGAATGAAATCAGGTACGAAGTCGATCGGTGAGATGACGTAGAGAAGAGCGAGCAGCGGTACAGCTTTCAGCACCACAGGCACTCGCGGTTCGCGCAACAGTCTGAACGCGAGCTTTGCCTGAGCGAGGAGCGAACGAAGGCTCCACGGCCGTGACAGCCAGGACGAGATGCGGATCGCCATGCCGTTTCCCTCTCGCTACCCTACCACCGAATGGGGTGGGCACGACCTCGGCTATGCCGATTGCCGGGTCGGTCCGATCGCCTCGGCCGCAGGCGAGTCCGGCCACGCGGGCACTGGCGCGGACACATACGTGGCGTGTGCGAGGTTCGCCTGAAAGAGCGCGATCTGAGAGGCGATGAACTGTAGCTTCATCAGCAGTCGCGCAACGATGTAGAACTGGGCGAGCACGAAGCTGGCCCACATGGAGAGGCCGGCGCCGCCAGTGCCAGGCGCAACCAGCGCCCACAGCGCCATCAGCCCAAGGAACGTCAGGCTATTCAACCCGTAGAGCGCGATTACCTGACGCGGATGGTTGCGGATGAATCGCAGCGCGGCGCCGACCGCGCCGAGTGCGCTGCGACGATCCTCCACGACGATCCGTACCTTCGTGTAATCGACCACGAGGTTGACGGCGAAGAGGATGGCGCTGAACAGGAGGTAGAAGACCGCACGCACGAGAAACGCGGTGCGTTCGGTGTTCATGCCGCGCGTGAGCTTCGCGAATTGCGCGTCGAACAGCCACGGGTGCACGTAGGCGAAGAGCCACCAGTAGACGAGCCCGGCGACGAGCGCGAGTCGCAGGAAGCGGAAGCCATACACGCCCGACGCCGCAAAGAACCCGTGCGCACGGATTGGCCGCTGCCGGGCGTATCGATCGAGGATGCCGCCGGACAGGAAAGCCCATCCCGCGAGGTAGAGCATGAGCGCCGCGGCGAGCGTCGTGACGCGGGCGCGTGCGTCGAGCACGCCGCTGATGTTGTCGAGCACGGTGGCGAACCCGATGATGCCTGGAGTGAACGTGCTTCCCAGTCCCGTGGCCTGCGCCGTGAACTCCTGCCACCAGTCGTAGTTGATGCCTGACGCAGCGGTATCGGCCGCGAGGCTCCCGCCGAGATGCGACGCGAGTGCGTCGCGCATCATGATGGCGAGCGGCAGGGCGAGCAGGAACGTCAGCACGAACACGCCAAGCGCGATCGCATGGCGCTGCGAGAACGCGCTTCCATCCCTCTCGCCAACTAGACAAAGAATCCATACGTCAGCATCAAGTCCTGAAGCCAGACCATCCACGTGAGGCTCCATTTGAGACTGGCCTTGTCGGTGCTCGGCGTCAGCGTTCGGCTGTTGTTCGTATAGGCCACATCGAGCAGCAGGACGCGGTCGGGGTCCACCTGAACGGTCGCGGCCCTGGCCGGTCGTTCGTAGACGTACATCGCGCGACGCTCCTGGCCGTTCCACGTCTCCGTGATTGTTTCGCCGTTCTCGAACGTCGTCACCACATCCACGGGGAACGTCGCCTCTCCGTAACGCCGGATCGACCACCCCGTACGAAACGTCTTGTCGTCGATGCGCTCGCTGCGAAACTCCTGCACGCCGTAGTCGAACGTGTTGGAACTGCGATACACCTCGTCGAAGAACCAGTAGTGACCGTGGCCGGTGACCTCGCGCACGATGTCGAAGAAGTCCGACGGCCTGGGATGCTTGAACTTCCAGCGTTCGAAATACGTGCTCATGATGCGCTGCATCATGGGCCAGCCATGGCGCCGTTCGAGCGTGTGCATCCAGAGCGCCGTCTTGTTGTAGCTGATGATCGACGCCGTGGCCGGCCAGTACTGATACGTGGGCGTCCACTGCGCGTCGGCCTCGCTGTTCACGCGAAAGGCCGCCAGCCGATCGTTGTCGATTCGCGTAACCGGAATGTCGCGGAACGACCACGGGACGAATCCTCCGAAGTACCTCGACTCGATCCGATTGGGATTCATCGCTTCGGCCATCACGCGCGCCGTCGCGTAGGTGTTGAATCCCTCGTCCATCCACGCGTGCTCGAACTCGTTGGTGGCGACCATCGCGTACCACCATTGATGTCCGACTTCGTGAGCCGTCGTACTCTCTGGCAGTTGCGTCGTCTTCAGCGCCAGCCATCGCGCCCGGCCAGTCACGAGCGTCGGGTACTCCATTCCGTCGCTCTCGCTCTGAAATGCGGGATCGATGATCGTGATGTGGCCGTACGGATACGCGCCGAACCATTCACCGTATCGCTTCAGCGCGGCGTTGACGGCTGCGAAGTAGCGATCCGCCTGCCCGCGATGCTCGGGGAGGAGGAGAAGCCTGACGTCGACTGCCGGCAGTGTTGGATGCTCGAACCGCTGCGTCTGATCGAGAAAAGCCGGGCTCGCGGTCCACGCGAAGTCGTGGATGTCTTCCTGCTGGTATCGGTGCGTCGTCGTGCCATCAGCGTTGTCCGTGCGCGCCGTCTGGCGGCCGGAGGCGCCGATGACGAAGCGGCGCGGGACGGTCAGGCGGACATCGTAGACGCCGAAGTCGGAGAAGAACTCGGTCGCAGCATGGAACTGGTGCGTGTTCCATCCGTCCGATTCGAGCACACCGAGCTTCGGGAACCACTGCGCGATGAAGTAGTAGTCGCCGATCCAGCCGGTGCGCGCGAACGGCCGCGGAATCTTCGCGGTCCATTCCATGTCGATCTCGACGCCCTCGTTCGGTTCCACCCGCCGGCCGAGCGGAACGGAGATCACCGTTCTGTCTCGCACATTCCCATCGTCGGGGGCGATGAAGCGCATCTCCTTCGTCAGGTCGCGCATTCCGCCGGACGCGTCGCGGACACGAAGTGACGTGATGTCCATCGAGCTCCAAGCATCCGGCGGCGGAGGCTCGAAGAGGCCTGCGATCCGGCGCTCGCGCAACCAGGTGGACTCGGCGTCGCGCCACGCGTTCCAGTAGAGATGGAATTGCAACTCGGTCGTGGCGTCGTCGGTGATGTTGCGCCAGCGAATCGTCGCCTTCCCGTCGATCGTCTTCGCGCCTTCATCGAGACGGGCGTCGATCTCGTAGTTGGCGTTTCTTGGCGAGCGCGCGTCGGCCGGGATGGCGTTCGTACTCGTGGCTCCGCTGGCGGCCGGCTGCTCGACGGGCGTCTGTTGCTGCGCAGTGAGGGCGACGAGGATCGCGCCGCACAAGAGGAGGGCGGCTGCGAAAGGCCGCAGGGTGTGCATCAGCGTTACGGGATGTTGAGCGCGAATTGTACCTTGCAGCCGGACCGTCGTCCCCTCGCTCCCTCGGACCGGGCCCTCGCACCTTCGTTCCTTCGCCCCCTCGCACCGTTCGTATAATCCCCACATGATCGTCGACGGCGTGCACGGCGATATCGCGACGGCCTCGATCGCGGTGAACGCGATTCCTGCTGTGCTCTCAGCGGCGCCTGGATTGAGAACAATGAGGGACATGCGTCTGCCGTCGTACAGTGGTGGGTCGTTGTCGTAGGCACAACTCGGGATATGCACACATGAGCAACGTTCTGCCGATCGTCCTGTGGTACGGCGGCCTGTTTGGTGCCGTGCTCGCAAGCTTGCTCGTGCTGTGGGCGCTGGCGCTCGTGGCCATCAAACAGTCCACGGCGTTGTTCACGACCGGGATCCTGCTGGCGGGCGTGGTGCTTGCCGTTGGGGCGAGCTGGGCGGTGACTCGCGCGACGGGCCTCAATCAGGGGAATCAGCTCGTCAAGGTGCATGAACCGCTGATGCGGTTCGTTGCGGGGAGCGTCCACGTTCGTGGCGCACTCGAGGACCTGCGCGCAGTTGCCGAACCGTCTGCTGATCTCACCGCCTTCCAGTCGAAATACGACAGCCACGAGGCGTCGATCGCGAACCTGTTGCAGGCCGAGTGGCAATATCACCGCGGCGGACCATGGGACGAACCCGGTTTGCTCTACAAGATGACGTGGGACGTCAACGATCTCCTCGTCCATCACGCGCGCTGGGAGAAGCGCACGGAGGCGCTCGAATGTCCCGCCTCGTCCAACGTCCCGTTCCTTGCCGAGGCGACGATGAGGGTCCAGGAGCGGATGCAGTCGCAGCGAACGCTCGCG
The DNA here is from genome assembly GCA_963772955.1 of uncultured Acidobacteriota bacterium. GTDB lineage: Bacteria > Acidobacteriota > Vicinamibacteria > Vicinamibacterales > UBA2999 > Gp6-AA40. The sequence continues at coordinate 508,903 of CAVYZF010000009.1, forward strand.
ACTGCGATCGGCGAACAGTTCGAGGGATACGACGTCGCAGAGCAGGCGTCGCAGCCGGTGAGCGATGCGGCGGTCATGAAGACGCTCGCGATCGTGCTCGGCGGATTGGCACTCCTCAGCGGAGCCACCGTGTTCTTCGTTTGGCGGAAGCGATCGTGGCATTCGATCGACGGGCTCGTGGCCCTTGGGGCGATCGTGCTCGTGAACCTCGCCGGTTGGCTTGCGCTCGGAGCGGGAGCCGATCAGGAGCGACTGCGTGCGAGTCTGTTTGCGCAGGTCGCCACGGTGTATCGGGAGACGCTGGATCTCACCACCAGTCTGAAGGCGCTGATGCTGACGCCGCGTGGCGGCGTACTGCAGCCTCGCGATTCGCCGGAGAAGCTCATCACCGACTACGGCGATTACATCAACTCGTTGAACGGCGTCGCCCAGCTTGTCCGCGTGTGGGATCGCGCCGTGCTGACGGGAACGCTCGATACCGGTCTCATCTCGTCAGAGCGGATTCAGACGCACGACGACTTGCTCAACAGCGTTCGAGCCAGGACGCTCACGTTGTATCGCCAGTACGTCCAACTCGATCGCCGACTCGCCGATCTCAGCTGCCGTTCGGAATGGTTCGCGAGAGATCCCAGTCAGTCGCGTGAGGACCGGCTCGTCACGCTACCCGACGCGCAGTGACAGATCCGATAGAATCGGATCGTCTGCCTTCGCGCTGACGCGCGTGTCGGTGAGACGAGCGATCCACCTGGACGTTCCCATACATGATGACCGGGTTCCATCCGCTGGTGTCGCGCTGGTTTCTCGCAGCGCTCGGAGAGCCGACGTCCGCGCAGCGCCGCGGATGGGAGGCGATTCGCTCAGGGCGTCACACGCTCATCGCTGCGCCGACCGGCTCCGGCAAGACGCTCGCCGCGTTTCTGACGTCGATTGACGCTCTCGTCCGTGACGGCCTCGACTCGCCGCTGCCCGATGCTGTCCGCGTCGTCTACGTCTCGCCGTTGAAGGCGCTCAGCGCCGACATTCACAAGAACCTGGCCGAGCCGCGACGCGCACTGCGCAAGCTCGCGGAAGAAACCGGCGTCCAGATCCCGCGCATCACGGCGGCCGTCCGCACCGGTGACACGACGTCGTCCGAGCGCGCGGCCATGCTGCGCACTCCACCGCATATCCTGGTGACGACGCCCGAGTCGCTTTACCTGCTGTTGACGGCAGAGCGTGGCCGCCAGATGCTGCAGACCGCGCGAACGGTCATCGTCGACGAGATCCACGCGGTGATCGGGACACGGCGCGGAGCGCACCTGGCGCTGACGCTCGAGCGGCTCGAAGAGTTATGTGCGTCCCAGCCGGGCAGCCCGCGGCCGCTGCAGCGCATCGGCCTGTCGGCGACACAGAAGCCCATCGACGAGGTCGCCCGATATCTCGTAGGCACGAGTGACGATCGCGGCGGCTGCGCGATCATCAACGAGGGCCACCGGCGCGAGATCGACCTCGCCGTTGAGATTCCACAGTCGCCGCTCGATGCCGTCATGTCCCACGAAGTGTGGGAGGAGTACTACGATCGCCTTGCCGCGCTGATTGCGGAACACCGGACCACGCTGGTGTTCGTCAACACGAGGCGGATGGCGGAACGCGTCGCGCGACATCTCAGCGAACGGATCGGTGAAGACGCGGTCACCGCTCACCACGGAAGTCTCTCGAAGGACCGGCGCTTCGACGCCGAGCATCGTCTCAAGAGCGGTGCGCTGAAGGCGCTTGTCGCGACCGCATCGCTCGAGCTCGGCATCGACATCGGGCATGTCGATCTGGTGTGTCAGATTGGGTCACCGCATCGCATTGCGACGTTGCTTCAGCGCGTTGGCCGGTCGGGGCACACGATCAGCGGCAGGCCGAAGGGGCGCATGCTGCCGGTGTCGCTCGACGATCTCGTGGAATGCGCGGCGCTCCTGCGCGCGTCCCGTCTGGGCGATCTCGACTGCATCGTGACCCACGACGCGCCTCTCGATGTATTGGCGCAACAGATCACTGCCGAGACTTCGTGTCACGCCTATGGCGAGGACGAATTGCATGCACTCGTCCGTCGCGCATGGCCCTATCGCGATCTGGCGCGCGCGGATTTCGATGCCGTGGTGTCGATGGTGGCCGATGGATTCGCGACGCCCCGCGGGCGTCGCTCCGCCCTGGTTCACCGCGACGAAGTGAACCAGGTGCTGAAAGGCCGACGAGGTTCGCGGATGTTGTCACTCACGTCCGGAGGTGCGATCCCGGAGGTAGCCGACTATCGCGTGGTGCTCGAGCCGGAGGATACGTTCATCGGCACGCTGAACGAGGACTTCGCGATCGAGAGTATGGCCGGCGACATCTTTCAGCTCGGCAACGCCTCCTGGCAGATCACGCAGGTCGTGTCGGGCACTGTCCGTGTGCGCGACGCGCACGGCGCACCGCCGACGATTCCCGTTCTGGTTTGGTGAGGCGCCGGCCAGGAGCGACGAGCTCTCGCGGGCCGTGTCCGATCTTCGTCGCGGCGCTGACGGGCAGTTGAGCAGTGAAGCCGAGCCCTCCGAGGTCAGACGAGCCGCGCTCGAGTGGTTGATTGCAGAGACCGGATTGAATCCGGGCGGAGCGGAGCAGGCGATTGCGTACCTCGCTGCGGGGCGTCAGGCGCTGGGCGCGATCCCGACGCAGGAGACGCTCGTCCTCGAGCGCTTCTTCGACGAATCCGGCGGCATGCAGCTCGTCCTGCACGCGCCGTTCGGCAGCCGCGTCAACAAAGCGTGGGCGCTCGCGCTGCGCAAGCGCTTCTGCCGTCAGTTCAATTTCGAGCTGCAGGCTGCGGCCACCGAAGACGCGCTGTTGCTGTCGCTCGGCCCGCAGCATTCGTTCCCGCTCGCGGATGTCTTCCGCTATCTGCATCCAGCGAGTGTGCGCGACATCCTCGTGCAAGCCTTTCTCGACGCGCCCGTCTTCCAGACACGGTGGCGCTGGAACGCGACCATCTCGCTGGCGGTGCCGCGCAATCGTGGCGGACGAAAAGTGCCGCCGCAGCTTCAGCGCATGCAGGCTGACGACCTGATGGCCGCCGTGTTTCCCGATGCTGCGGCCTGCCTGGAGAACATCCCCGGCGATCGACAGATTCCCGGATCATCCGCTCGTCAACCAGACGGTACGCGATTGCCTCGAGGAGGCGATGGACCTCGAGCAGCTCCAGGACATCCTTGGCCGCATCCACCGCGGCGAGCTGACCTGCGTGTCTCGCGACACGCCCGAGCCGTCGGTCTTCTCGCACGACATCATCAACGCGCGTCCGTATGCCTTCGTGGACGATGCGCCGCTGGAGGAGAGGCGGACGCAGGCAGTTCAGACAAGACGAGTGCGCGCGAGCGCGTCAGACATCGGCGCACTCGACAGATCCGCGATCGAGCGAGTGTGCGACGACGTGCGGCCCGATCCGCGCGACGCCGACGAACTACACGACGCGCTGCTGACAGCCGGCTTCCTGTTGGGCGCAGAAGTCGATCCCGGGATGTGCGCGACGCTGGTGGGTCTCGGTCGCATCTCTCGATTACAGTCGAACGGCGAGCTCACCGGACAGCACGGCGATGTGGGTCGCGACCGAGCGTGTGCCCGAACTGCTGGCGATTCATCCGTCGGCCGCGCTCGAACCGGTTGTGACGCCACCGGCGTCGCGAGCGGCCAGAACCTGGACCCGGGCAGAGGCGCTCGTCGAGATCCTCCGGGGCCGCATGGCAATCGTCGGCCCGACGACGGTCCACGCGCTGGCGGAGAGCGCCGGAGTTCCGCAACCAGACATCGATGCGGCGCTGCTCGCGTTGGAATCGGAAGGCGCGATCCTTCGAGGCACATTCACGCCGAGCGTACGCGTGCTCGAGTGGTGCGACAGACGCCTCCTCGCTCGCATTCACCGCTATACGCTGAACCGGCTCCGTGCCGAGATTGCACCGGTCAGCCCGGCCGAGTTCATGCGGTTCCTCTTCACATGGCAGCACGTGGAACCTTCGAATCGGCTCGCTGGGCCGGAGGGGCTACGCGCCGTCCTCGCTCAACTCGATGGCCTCGACCTTCCCGCGCGCGCGTGGGAACGCGACGTGCTGCCGGCGACGGCTCGAACGTTACGAGCCTTCGATGCTCGACATGCTGTGCCTCAGCGGAGAGGTCGGCTGGGCGCGACTCTCGAGCGGCCCAACGCAGGTTGTCGGCGCGACACCAATCGCGCTGTTTCTGCGCGAGCGGGCCGACGACTGGTGGGCGCTGCGTGAGACCGCAGCGGAAGTCCCGTTGACAGACGTCGCGCAGAGGATTCTCGACCGCCTGCAATCACAGGGCGCATTGTTCGCACATGAGCTGAAGACGGCTTGCGATCTCACGGACGATGCGTGCCGCGAGGCGCTGGCGGAGCTCGTCGCCGCAGGACGTGTCGCGTCCGACGGCTTCGCAGGCGTGCGAGCGATCGTCAGGCAGACCTCGCTACGACGGGGAGGCGCAGACACCGCCGGGAGATGGTCGATCGTGCGACGGGAGTCGGCTGTCGCTCGTGAGGACGCGGTGCACGCACTGGCTTGGACGCTGCTCGCGCGCTACGGCGTCGTGTTCCGTCGCGTGCTCGCCCGCGAATCATCGGGTGTGCCGTGGCGAGACCTCGCGCGTGTATATCGCACGCTCGAGGCACGCGGCGAGATCCGCGGTGGGCGATTCGTGTCCGGCATGTCTGGCGAGCAATTCGCGTTGCCGGACGCCGTCGATCGTCTGCGCGAGCTTCGTCGATCAGGGCCGGACGAGACGCTCATGACCATCAGCGCCGCCGATCCTTTGAATCTCACCGGGATCATCACCGGTGCGGAGCGGCTCCGCACCGCTGCCGGCAACCGCATTGTCTATCGCAACGGCATTCCTCTGGCTGCGCTGGAAGGCGACATGCTTCGAACGTTCGGGGAGATCGATCCATCGGTCGCTGCCGACGTCGCCGCCGCGGCGGCGGGCCGGCGCGTTCCTGTCCTCAGCGGATTCGTCGGCCGGCTTGGTTAGCGACGCGCCTCGGCCGCTCGCGTCTTCATCGAGTCCGCGAACACTTCAATCATCTTCCGGTTGAACGCGGGGATATCGTCCGGGTTTCGAGAGGTCATGAGCCCGCGGTCTTCGATCACTTCGCCATCGACCCAGATCGCACCGGCGTTTCTCAGGTCGGTCTTGAGCGACGGCCACGAAGTCACGCGTCGATCGCGCAGCGCGTCAGCTTCGATCAGCGTCCACGGCCCATGGCAGATCGCCGCGATCGGCCGATTGTCCATCGCGAACGCCTTGACGAACTGCACGGCGCGTTCGTTCATGCGCAGGCGATCGGGATTGAAGACGCCTCCCGGCAGCAGCAGCGCGTCGTAGTCCTCGGGATGCGCATCCGCGAGAGGCTGATCGACTGTGACATCCTGGGCCCAGGTGCCGTGTTGCCACCCTTTGACCGCGCCTTCAACGGGTGAGATGACGTCCACCCGTGCGCCGGCAGCTTCCAGGGCCTTCCGAGGTTCGAGTAGCTCGGACTGTTCAAAGCCGTGTTCAACCAGCGCAGCCACTTTCATCCCGGTCAAATGATGGTTCATGACGTTCCCCCCTTTTTGCTCGAGCTCAGATGGGGGAACGGTCTCGCAAGACGTACACCATGGCGAGATGCCGGCTCCAGGCGCGTGAATCTCGCGTGTTTTGAAGAGTTTTCACCTCAGCCGGAGCGGCCTGCGCCAAACACCCTCTCCAGCTCGAAGGGCGTCGTCACCTCGAGCTGATCGTAACGACACTCAGCGGGTGCCTTCTCAAATCGCCAGCGCAGAAAGATCGCGGCATGGCGAAAGCGATCGCCCTGCATGTGATCGTATTTGACCTCGCACACGCGCTCGATTCGCAGCGGTTCCCACGAGAGATCCTTGCCGGCACTCCAGCGGCTCTGTCCGCCGGGCATTCGGGTTCCGTCGCCCATTGCGTCAGCCCACTCGCGCCACGGATGCTGGTCGAGTGCGCGCTCGCGAAGCGGCTCGAGCTCGCTCGCCAGAGCGCGACGCCTGTCCATGTTGAATGCGGACGTGACACCGACGTGATGTAGTCGGCCGCGATCGTCGTACAGCCCCAGAAGCAACGATCCGATCAACGTCCCCGGTCCGTTCTTGTGCCAGCGAAACCCGGCAACCACGCAGTCTGCGGTGCGCGCGTGCTTCACTTTGAACATCGCGCGTTTGCCTGGCTCGTAGGTTCCGTTCTCCGGCTTGGCCATCACTCCATCGAGGCCGGCCCCCTCGAATCTCGAAAGCCAGTCAGCCGCTTCTACACGGTCGCGCGTCATCGGAGTCACATGAATAGGTGAGGCAACGTTTGCGAGCGCGCGCTCGAGTAATGTCCTTCGTTCGCTTTGCGGCTTGTCCCTGACATCCCGTCCGTCAAGCGCGAGCACATCAAATGCGACAAATGCCGAAGGTATGTCCTTTGCCAGCTTAGCCACACGAGACGCGGCGGGATGAAGCCTGAGCTGCAGCGCGTCGAAGTCAAGCCCATGTGTCGTGGGAATGACGATCTCACCGTCGACCACGCAGTCAATAGGCAGGTTGTTGAGCAGCGCTTCCCGAAGTTCCGGGAAGTAGCGATCGAGCGGCCGCAGGTCGCGGCTTTGAATGAACAGATCGGACTGATGGCGGAAAACGATCGCGCGAAACCCGTCCCACTTCGGCTCGTACAGAAACCCTCCGCCTTCCGGAAGCGCCTCCGCCAGCTTCGCCAGCATGGGTTCAACTGGCCTGGCGATCGCGAACGTCGGCTCCGTCCTCGTCTCGTCCATGGAAACGGTTGTATCAAAGACGACGATGGCGTTGTCACGAATTCTTCATCGCCAGGTACTGATTTCGCCACGTCTCAGTCGTAAGACCGCTCATGAAACGGTTCGTACTCATTCTCGTTCTCGTCGTGACCTCGCAGGTCCTCTGGGCGCAATCTCGATCATCGGAAAACGTGATTCAACGAGGGGGCGCGCCCGAACCTGACTTCGCTGCTCGTGGGACTCGTTCCCGCAGAACCACTCGAACTGACCGGCGCCGTCGACAGCAACAGTCCTGCGGTCTGGGATCTCGTTGGCGGACAGCCGACGATGGTCGTCTTGACCTCTTTCGGCGGCCGTACGAGTCGTGCCCTTGGAAATCTGGACGCGCTGACGCCTCCAATGCCGGTCCGGCTGCGTCCGTGGCCAGGTGGTGGGGTGTGGTTCGAGGCCATCGTCGCGGCGCCGGACGGGACCTGGTATGGCTACTATCACAACGAACGCGTGGCGACCACTTGCGGTGACTCGACGACCAAAGTGGTGCCGCGTATTGGTGCCGCGCGGTCGAAAGACCGCGGAGCCACGTGGCTCGACCTCGGGGTGATCCTCGAAGCGCCGGAGACCACGCTCGTGTGCAACACGAACAACCACTACTTTGCCGGCGGTGTTGGCGATCTGTCCGTCGCCCTCGATCGCAACGGCCAGTTCCTCTATCTGTTCTTCTCGCAGTACGGGCGCGCAGTGGCCGACCAGGGTGTGGCAATCGCACGAATGGTCTGGGCCAACCGGGACAAGCCGAGCGGCACGCTGGATGTGTGGAGCGATGGCGTGTGGCTGCCGTTACACGGATCGAAAGTAGCCGACGCGACGCCGATCTTCCCGACGACCCGTCTCTGGCACGACGCCGACAACGAAGTCGACGCCTATTGGGGCCCGACAGTCCACTGGAACGAATATCTCGAGCGCTACGTGATGCTCCTCAACCGCGCATCCGACGAGCATTTCGATCAGGACGGGATCTACGTGTCGATGAGCGCCAGTCTCGACGAGCCATCCTGGTCCGCGCCGACGAAGATCCTGGACGGGGGCCAGTGGTATCCGCAGGTCATCGGTCTCGAGGCGGGCGCCGGCACCGACAAGCTCGCCGGGCAGCAGGCGCGCTTTTTCATGAGCGGGCGCTCGGCGTACATCATCCGATTCAATCGGCCTGATGGCGTGACGGGCACCCGCTAGCACGGTTCACGCGACGCTCGCGACGTCGAGCTTTCGAATGTCGTCGATCCCGTATCGCAGCATCGCGAGCCGTTCGAGGCCGTAGCCGATCCCGATCGCCGTGTGTCGCCTCGGATTGCCACCGAGGTGACTCACGATGCGATCGGTGAACACACCCCACGCGAGCACTTCGGACCAGTGCCCCTCGGTCTCGACCTCGAGCTCCCACGCCTGGCTGCACATCGCGTACTGCGTCGGCACGATCTTCACGGTGCGGCCGGGCAATACGCGATCGACCGACTGGAGCACGCGCGCCGTCGCCTGCCATGGGTTGAGACGATCGCGATCGTCGAGCCACAGCACTTCTGCCTGATGGAACGCTTCGAGGTGCTCGCTCACCTGGCACAGGCGATACGCCTTTCCAGATGCGAAGAGCTGCAGTGGCTCGCCCGCATAGCGCACGGTCAGGAGAATCGGCAGCGTCAGGTCGTAGCGAAGGATACGGCCGTCGTCGATGCGGTGAAGCTCGGTTGGCTCGACATACATCGCGTCGTTGGCGATCGTCTTACGCGCTTCAGCCAGGTCGACGACCTCGGGGAGTGGCTGCTCCTTGAAATCAGGGAACACCTGTCGCAGGTCATCAAGAATCCGGCCCACCGGATTCTCGGGAAGGTCCGTCAACTGCGGCCGCGCAAGCAACTCGACGACCTTCGCGGGAAGGTCCTCCCTGATGTCTTCTTCGCGAATGCCACGCTGTTCTGCCATCTCAATCTCCTTGCGCAACCTGTCTCTGATGCGCTGAAGGCGCTTGCGCATCGCAGCCTCCTCCACGCCGGCACTGTGTGCGAGGCGGGCGACGCTCCAGCCCCCGTGATAGCGCCTGTCGCACAACTGACGTTCCTCGGGAGCGAGCGTCAGCAGCGCGGCCGCAAGCCGATGCCGCTGCAGCTCCGACCATCGCGTCTCTGCCTCATCCAGCACCGGCACTTCCGGCACATCGTCCAGCCGGAGCAGTGTCAGACGCGTGGCGCGCTTCATGTTCAGCGCCACTGTGATCACGATCCGCCGAAGCCATCCGGGGAACGCCGCTGGTTCCTGCAGATCGGAGAGCCGGCGAAAGGCTCTCAGATAGGCCTGTTGAACGGCATCCTGCGCGACGGTCCGGTCGCGCAGCACGCCCAGGGCGACGCCGTAGGCCATGGTCTGTGTGGCCTTTACGAGTCGGCCGCAGGCTTCGACGTCACCCGCCTGAGCTGCTACGACGAGATGGTTGAGGGACTCCATTTGCCGTCACTTACTGAAAGGACAGTGTGAGAGGAAAAATGTGACAGTAATATTGATGACGAGGTCAGCACCAGAATGGGTTTCTGTGAGCATTGTGCAGGGCAGCGATTCGATCGCGCGCAAGTCCTTCGAGCGTTGAGGGCCGCCAGGCGAACACTGCCGAAGCGGGGGCGATCCAGCCAGGCCGATGAGGCACTGGTGGCGGCGATTCAGGCCGTGCGTTCGCTCGAAATTCCCCACATCGAATACTTCGACGAAGTCACCGGAGACGAGGTCCTGCACTAACCAGCGCGTCCGCGCGCGCGTTCGCACGTCTGCTTCGCCTCGTTGCGACGGTCTCGCATCTGCAGCAGCATCCCCGTCGTCCACCCGAACAGGGTGAACCAGGCCATCCCGTTCTGGACTCGGAGACCAAGCGTTTCGGCTCCGAACCATCGGAACGGCCACGCGACGAGCCACGCCGGAATCAAGACGACGGCGATGACAAACGCCAGGCCGAGCACGATTGCTGCGAGAGCTGACAGAGGCCCAAGAAGGTTTTCTCCCCAAGACAATGTCACGTCTTTCAGGCGCTCGAGCGGCTTCAGCCGCGGCGTCGCCGGGTCGCCGAAGAGCGCTCCCGTGAGCACGCTCAGGAATTCCGGAGATCGCTCATAGACCACGTGAGAGCGCAGCAGCCCGCCTCCTCCAGTGAGGCGAATGTTACGAAGCGCACAAAACGCAGCGAACCTCCTGAGATCGCCCGAGACGCGATCGGCTCGATGATGAAAGTTGATCCATGTGAAGTCTGGATCTGTGGAAGGCTGTGTCGCGCGAACGGTCCACGGCCAGAAGAAGCGGATCTTCTCGAGCGGACTGCCGATCGTGAAGAAGCGCTTCGGGGCAGGCGCAGCCGCGCCCTGCGGAAGTGCCCAACCCACTCAAGGCGTGAAACGCGACGACCGTCCCAAGACTGTGGGCGAGCACATGGATCTCGTCGCATCCATCCTCTGCGCTCGCGCCATCTGCGTGTGAAAACGTGCGAGGATCTCGAACGCCGGGCCGTTGCCCGCGACGATCGATCCCATGTAGTTCGGGATGTCGGCGACGACAGAATCCAGCACCTCGTCGATGAGCGTGGGCGTGTCCGCCGTGAAGCTGGCGGTCGCCCTGGAACGTTCGACGAGCGAGAGCTTCTGTGCTCGCAACTGCTTCTCGAACGCCTCACGTCGCGGCTGATCGACGATCTGCGCGAAGAATCGCGCACCGAGATACAGAAGGTAGCCTGCGGGCACGAGTGGGACGAGCGTGCACACGCGCCACCACACGAGTGCGGTGGAGTACTCCGGCGAAGGCAGCAGTCCGAGTCGGCGGCACCACGTCGGATGCCAGACCAGAGTGTTGGGAATGCGCCAGGTGAATGTCCCGCGCGACTTCTCTGCGGAGAGGACGTCGGCCCAGTACACCTCATAGAGCCGGACTGTCTGCCCGTTCGCAGTCACGGCAACCGCGTGGTTGTCGGCATCGCGCTGGACATCCAAGGCTTCGCCGTACGCGGCCTTCAGTCCCACCAGCAGCTTCTCAGTGGTCTGGCCGCGGCGTTGCTCGCCGATGCCGTGGACGATCAGGAGTCCAATCATCGCGATGGACACTGTCGCCAAATCGAGGCGACACGTCAACATCGGTCGGTCGGGCACAATAGACGGATGCCAGAGGCATTTCAGGTTCGCAGGGCGGTCGCCGACGACGCCGAGGGAATTGCGAGGTGATGCACGCCGTGGTCGCCGAACGCGTGCATTCGGCAATCGATCGCGCCTGGACGGCGGACGAGGAGCGCCGTTACCTCGAGTCGCTGTCCAGTCGCGAGGCTTTCCACGTCGCGATCGCGAGCTCAGGGCAGATCGTGGGCTGTCAGAGCCTGGAGCTGTACTCGACGGTCCTGACGACCATGTCGCACGTCGCGCAGGTCGGCACGTTCGTGCTCCCCTCGTGGCGCGGGCAAGGAGTCGGGCCCGCGCTCTTCGAGCTCACGCGGCGTTTTGCGGTGTCCGAAGGCTATCGCAAGGCGGTGATCACTGTGCGCGGCTCCAACGCCTCCGGCGCTGTCGTTCTATCGGAGACTGGGATTTCGTCGAGTGTGGCCGTCTGAGCAAGCAGGTCGTGATCGATGGAGTCGAAGACGACGAGGTGTTGTTGGAGATGTTTCTGGATCGGCGAATCTAGCGTCGGACCGTGTTGACACCGTTTTACTCTGCTTCATCGCGCCAGACTGTGACGCGTCGAAGAAATTCTTCGTCGTCGATCTCGCGGCAGAGCGTCGTCAATTCGTCGCGTCGTGCGCCGCGCCATTGCAGATCTTCGAGTTGCTCCGCTGAGCGGCACGTCGACTCGCAGCGTCGCGAGATGGCGATAGAGATACGCATCATCCCGATGCTCGCGAAGGCTCGCTGCCAGCGCCGCAGCTCCCCGCACGCTGACTCGCCATTCCGACTCGCGATCGGGAATCGATTCGACATGCCCGTAGTGCGCGAGCAGGGCAGAAGCCGACTTGGCTCCCCAGCGAGGTACGCCTGGATAACCATCCGCGGCATCGCCCACGAGCGCGAGCCAGTCCGGGATCGAGGCGGGCGGCACGCCAAACTTCTCGATCACGCCGGCCACATTCATGAAACGGCGCTGACGACGATCGAGGCACACGACTTGATCGTCGCGAACGCACTGTGCCATGTCCTTGTCAGGCGTGCAGAGCACGACCTGCTCGACGCCAGGAGCATCTCGCCATCGCTCCGCCGCCGCGGCGATCGCATCGTCCGCCTCGAACTCGACCATCGGCCAGACGACGATGCCGAGCGCGTGCGCCGCACGCTCGGCGAGCGGGAACTGCGCCATGAGATCGTCGGGTACGCCGGCGCTTGTCTTGTAGCCTGCGAAGAGATCGTTGCGAAAGGACTCGATGACGTGATCGAAAGCGCAGGCGACGTGGGTCACACCGGGCTCGCGCAGCAGCGCGAAGAGCGAGCGGAGGATGCCGCGGGTTGCGCCGACCTCCGTGCCCGCTGCGGTCGTCGCCTTGGGCGCGCCGAAGTAGGAGCGGAACAGCTCGTAGGTGCCGTCAACCAGGTAAAGGCGACTGGCCTGGGCTGTGGTGCTCGAGTCGTTCGACACGAGTCAAGGATACAAGCCAGCCGGTGTATCCTGCGCTACACGGTTTCGAGGAAACAGGGAGGGACCATGTCAGTGCGAGTGCAGGTGTTCGGACTCTTGTTCTTCACGATGGTCTCGACCCTCGTGCACGCACAGGCGACACGCACCGTGCGGGACGGCGTCTACAGCAACGCGCAGGCCGCGCGCGGCGCCACCCTCTACGGCCAGCAGTGTGCGTCGTGCCACGGCGACAAGCTCGAAGGTGTGCAGGGTCCGCCACTGACGACCGATGTGTTCCTTGGCCGTTGGCAGGCGCAGCCGCTTTCTGATCTCGCCAACAAGATCCGCAACACGATGCCTGCTGGCAATCCGGGCAGTCTCACGCCACCAGCAAGCCGCCGATCTCGTTGCCCACATCCTCAAGGTCGGCAGTTTTCCTTCCGGAGCAACCGAGCTGGCGTCGGACGAGGCAGCGTTGAGCCGAATCGGCTGGCCGAAAGGGCTCGTCGCCGCTGCCGCGCCGACCGGACCCGGTCGCGTGTTTCCTCCGCTCGGCAACATGGCGCAGTTGATGCGCGGCATCTTCTTTCCGAATGCGAATCTGATCTTCACGGTGCAGACGCACGATCCCGCAGAGAAACCGCAACCGGTCGCTGGCGGAGGTCAGACGGGCGGCTTCTCGTTCGTCGAATGGGGAGCCGGGATCTATGGCGGATGGGAACTGGTCGACAACGCTGCGATCGCGCTCGCTGATGCGTCTCCGTTGATGCTCACGCCAGGTATCCGATGCGAGAACGGCCGGCTGGCGCCGGTGACGGAGCCGGACTGGATCAAGTACACCGAGGAGATGATCGCGGTCGCGCGGAAGACCTACCAGGCGTCGCAGTCGCGGAAGCAGGACGCTGTTTCAGAGGCGACCGGCGATCTGTCCGATGCGTGCGCGGCCTGCCACCAAGCCTATCGCGACGTTCGAGTCCGGGGTCGTGCGGCGCTGGACCCGACCGATCCGGCCAACAAGGCGAACCGGTGCCTGCCGCGATCGACCGCGCCGCGCTAGGGAGTGTTGTTAGGGCTGATCTCTAGCTACAGCCCTCCTCGTGCTCGCTGGTGCAATGGTGCTCTCGCAAGGTCGCCGGTTCACGCGCACGAAGTAGGTCAAACAGATCAAGATTCTGGCCCCGGCTTTTTTCCGTGAGTAGGGGAATATTTCCCTTCACAAACCGCCACTACCCGCTCTCCTTGCCGCAGTGAGTAGGATCGCGATGGCTCATATGCTGCATGGGCCTCTTTTATATGTTGCATGGTCTCTGTCCCCTCTGCGGCAAGTTGGGCCGTGTGGTGCATCTGATCACCTCTCAGAACAGGTGCGTTGAATACTGAAACTCCATCGGCACAGAGGAGGTTTCCATGGGGATGAAATGGCGCACGTATCTATTCGTAGGAGCAGTCGTGCTCCTCTCCAGTCCCGCAGCGCAAGGACAAGCGAGATCGTCAGTCGCCCAGACCCCAGTTCCGCAGGTCAGACTTGCGCCGTGTACTCCGATTCCGTCGGTTGAAGGCAGGGACAACTTTTCTGCTTATTGCGCGGTGTGCCACGGCGCAGACGCCAGAGGCGGTGGGCCTGCCGCGCCAGCAATGAAAGCCCCCGTCCCCGATCTCACGACGCTTGCTATGCGTAACGGCGGCAAGTTCGATCTCCCAGCCGTGGAGTACATCGTAAGGGGGACCGGCAAGATCGCCACACCAGCTCACGGCACGACCGATATGCCTATCTGGGGACAAGTGTTCTGTTCCACGGACCGAGCCGTAGGAGCCCTCCGGATGACAAACCTCGTGAAGTATCTCGAATCCATCCAGCGAGGGAAGTGAAGGGCGGTGCTACTTGCGCGACATTACGCTCGATGTGTGCATTTGTCGCGCCAGGACGCGTGACATGACGTCTTGCGCGCTTGGCGACCGATTGCCGGCGGGTCTCGAGCTCCCAGATCTGCCACACGCGCATGCGCGGCTGGAAAGTCGAACAGTCTCCCAGGATGTCCGAGACCGCCGCGTCAGGCGGTTTCGTCTATCTTAGCGAGCGTGCTTGGACTCATCGTCACAATCGGTGCGGTCGTGCTGGCGCATGTCGCACCCTTTTCATTCCTTTTCGACGTCACCGACGAGACGGTCTGGAGAATGCCGCGGACGGCGACGCCAACCGTCTATCTCACCTTTGACGACGGTCCCAACCCAGAGGCGACGCCGCAATTGCTCGACGTGTTGGCGCGCCACGGCGTCCGCGCGACGTTCTTCGTCATCGACAAGCACCTTACACATGAGACCGCATCCATCGTCCGCCGCACCTTCGAGGAGGGACATGCTGTCGCTCTCCACTGGCATTCACGCGAGCTCATGTTTCGCAGACCGGTGTACGTGGCGAGTACACTTCAGGAGGCCGCGGCGCGGATGGAGGTCCTGACTGGGCATGCGGCGTGCCGCGCGTTTCGTCCACATGGCGGCAATCGAAGCATTCCGATGATTCAGGGCGCCGGCAAAGCCGGGTACCTCGTTGTCGGCTGGGGCTGGATGCTGTGGGACTTCAATTGGTTCAAAAAGCGGAACGCCGACGACCTGGTGCCGCGCCTGGCCGACCATGCCTCACCGGGTGACATCATCGTGATTCACGACGGTCACCATGAGAATCCCCGATCGGATCGTCGCTATGCGATCGAGACGGTCGATCGGCTCATCCCGAAACTACGCGAGAAAGGTTTCGAGTTCGGGACGATCTGCCCCGCGTAGCGGCGGGTCTTTAGACCCGCCGTCACGTGTCACGGCAAGGCGAACACGTAGACCTGCCCGGCCGTGCTCGGATGGAGCTCCGGCGTGACGCGAAGCGTCGCGTTCGCAACTCCCGAGGGGCCAGTCGCCACCGACACGTACTGCTTGCCATCGACAGAGAACGTGATCGGATAGCCGCTCACCGGCGCGCCGAGATTGGTCTCCCACAGCACCTTGCCCGTGCGTTCGTCGAAGGCGCGGAAGCGGCCGTTGGCGTCGCCGCCGAACACGAGTCCGCCGCCGGTCGATACGAGCGAGAAGACGCCGGCGCGCTGCTCGTACTTCCAGAGCGTCTTCCCCGTCTCGACCGAGATCGCCCACACCGCACCGACCTTGTCTGTGCCGGGCGCGATGATGGTCGGGAAGTCGAGCCCGTAGACCTTCGACGGATCGCGCTTGTCTGTATTCGTCGTGAAGTTGCCGCACAGGTTCTGCATCGGCATGTACATCACGTTGGTCTTCGGGTTGTACGCGCCTGCCGGCCAGTTCTTGCCGCCCTGAGCGCCGGGGCAGATCATCTTCGACTCACCGAGCTTCGAGAACGTGGCCTCGGGATTCACGGTGACGACGCCGGTCGCGCCATCGATCCCTTTGATCACGTTCTGCATGATCGTCGGGCGCGCCCAGAGGAACTCGCCGGTCTGACGATCGAGCGTGTACACGACGCCGGTCTTGCCGGGAATCCCGGTGACGACCTTGCGCCGTTCGCCCGGCTTGACCTTCGGATTGATCCACGCGACCTCCTTCGGATCTGGCGCGATCGCCGTCTCGACGAGCAGTCGCTCGAATGGATGATCGAGGTCCCAGTGATCGACGAGGTGCTGGTAATGCCAGACGATCTTGCCGGTGTCGGCGTCGAGCGCGAGCGTCGAGTTGTGGTAGAGATACGTTTTGTCGTTGCCCGCCAGGATGAACTTCGGCGCGGGAATCGTGACTGACGTGCCGACGAAGATGCGATTGGTCTCTGGATCGTAGCTCGGTACCATCCACGTGCCGACGTGCCATCGCTCCGCCATCGGCACGTCACCCCACGTCTCGTATCCCGGTTCGCCTGGCAGTGGAATCGTCCGCGTGCGCCAGACTTCCTTGCCCGTCTGCGCGTCGTGCGCCGTGATGATGCACGCGTCGTTGCCCGCATCCGGCTGGCACTGCCGTCCGGTGATGACCTTGCCGTTGGCGATGATGGGACCCGCGCTCGATCGCGCGCGCTTCTTCGCTTCCATCACCGCGGTTTCCCACACCAGGGTGCCGGTGTGGACGTCGACCGCGTAGATCTGATTGTCGGCGCTGCCGTCGATCAGGGTGCTGCCCCACATCGCGATGTTGCGATTGGTGCCGCCGTTGATGCCCTTCCGGGAGCTTGCGGCGGTACTCCCACACCTGATCGCCGGTCTTGGCATTGATGGCCTGGATCACGTCGCCGGGCCCGGGCAGATACATGACGCCGTCGTAGACGAGCGGTGTCGCCTCCACGGTGCCGGTGCCCATGCCGCGTGTCCACACCATCTTCAGGCGTGCGACGTTGTTGCGATCGATCTGATCGAGCGGGCTGTAGCCCCACCCATCGAGTGTGCGTCGCCACGACAGCCAGTTCGCCGGGTCCGGCTTCCAGAGCATTTCGTCGGTGACGGGAACGTAGGGATGGCTGGTGCCGTTCGATGCAGCCGGGCGGCTGCTCTGTGCGAAGCCGCTGACGCCAGCGACGACCGCGAGAGTGAGAAACGAGAACAAGAAGCGATTCATTGGGGCTCCAGTAACTCAACCACGAAGTTCGTGTTCTTCGCGGCCTTCGTGTTTTAGAAGTCGATCTGAGCGCTGAGCTTCGCGAACCGCGCGGTCATCACCGTCGTCGGCGTGAGCCACGGTCCGTTGGCGATGAAGTTCTCGTTGTAGCTCAGACCAGGCGCGGCGTTGATGATGTTGAAGATGTCCACGCCGACGTTGGCGCGCATGCCGCCAAGGCGGAGGATCTTCGCCACCCTCAAGTGCAGCTCGTTGACCCGCTCGCCGTACTTCGTGCCCGGCTCGATCAGGTTGACCGTCGCGTTGGCCGCTCCGCCCGACAGCGGACGACCGAGGATCGGCGCAATTGCGGCATTGGACACCGTGTAGTTGGCGCGCAGGTGACCGCCGTTGGTGGGCGTGCCGGCGAAGCTCACGACCATGCCCGGCTTGCTGAGGAAGGTCACCCCGAGCTGCATGTCGACTCTTCGGGATGTTGTACGTCGCCAGTCCCTTGTAGTACGGCAAGTAGCCGGTCACGACGTGGCAGTACGGATCGAGGAGTGCCGTCTCCGGAACCTTCGCGCGGATTTCACAGCTGTCGGACGTGGTGCGGCCGAAGTTGAAGCCGCCCTGGACTGTGAGATCGCGAAAGCCGGGCGTTGGCGCTGAAGTCGATGCCGTTGAAGAACACGTACTGATCGCCGTACTTGTCCGACGAGGTGATGAAGTTGTTGGTCTGGCCGAAGACGTTCGGGTTGACGTCGTAGAGTCCCTCACCTGGTATCCACCACCACCGGGCAGCCGCGAGTCTTGCGGCGCCGTGACGGAGAACTCGGTGACGTCGTTCGGTCCAATCGCCAGGTTGTCCGTCACGTTGAAGCCCTTGAACACCCGGTGCACGTAACCGACATCGATGGACACTCGCGGGATCACTTCGTGCTGAACGGAGACGCCGTAGTTCCAGTCCGACGGCCGCACGCCCCATCCGTGCTGGATGTCCGGATCGACGGTGTTGCTGAACACGTTTGCGTTACCGAAGTTCCGGTTCGCGTATGCACCGCAGACGTCACCGCCAGACGCTCGAAGATCCTGCGCGTTGGGGTTCAGGAGATCGCAGTCCGCGACGAAGTCGCGGTCCACGTCCGTCCATGCGCGCGACACGCTCGACGGAATCCGGCTCGTCGGATTCGCGAAGGCATACCGCCGTCCCGTGAACGCTGCCTCGAGATAGCGCCCGAACGTTCCCTTGACCGCGGTCTTGCCGTTGCCGAACAGGTCGTAGACCACCGAGACGCGCGGACCGATGTCGTTGAACGAATCGACGAGCGGTGTCTTCGGGAACGTCACGGGATTGGGGAAGAACTGGCGCCGGACCAACCTGCTGCACCGGGCTCCAGCTCCACGCCTTGTCGTAGCGCAGCGCTCCCTGCAGCGGTCAGTCGATTGCGCGTCCACTGCCCCTGCACGTAGAGGCTGTCGGTGCGCATCCAGAGGTCGTTGGGGTAGTCGTTGATGAACATGGTGAGCTGGTTGGGCACACCGTTGTTCACGCGATACTGCAGGTTGTTCGGCGCGCGATTGGTGCTGCGAATGTCGCCGAGGAGGTTGCCCTGGTAGCCGGCCTTGAACGACAGCGCGCCGGTGACCCTCGCCATGTTCGCGCGCCAGTTGTAGATGCGGTTCTTGTTGCGGCCGCTGATGAAGAGGTCGACGCTCTGCGAGCGATAGATCAATCCGGCGATGTTGCCGTTGGCGGGGCAGCCGGCCGTGCACTGCTCCTGCATGCGGATCAGATCGCCGGTGTAGGGATCGTTCTTCGCGCGACCGCCCCAGTCGGCGCGATACAAACCGAACGCCACGTCGACCAGGATCTGGTTGTTGATCGGCGACGTCCACGCGAGCTGCCCCACCTGCACCGGCCACTGGTCGCCTGCCGCTCTCGACTCCGGTGAGGACAACGCCTGCTGGCTGCCGTTCTCGCAGCTCTTGCAGATGAACTGCTCGTCCCAGAAGAAGTTCACCTTGTTGCGTGGCGTCACCTGCCCGGTGAGACGCAGACCGAAGTTGTGGTTCTCGCGATCGATGATCGCCTGGTGACTCAGGTCTGGCTCGTAGGTCCAGACGTTCGGATTGCCTTCGTTCTTGTTGTAGAACATGTCGAAGAGCTGCGCGGTGCCCTGCCGTCGCGTCGATCCGAAGAACCAGAGTCGATCCTGGCGAATCGGTCCACCGACGGCGGCGCTGATGTCGTAGTTCGTGATGAGCGGCGTCGGCGCCACGGCACCGGCGGCTTTGAGCTCGTCGGTCAGGTTGGTGCCCTGCAGCGCTTCTGGTCCCCAACCGGCGTAGAAGCTGCCGCTGAATGAGTTGCCTCCGGTGCGCGGCACCATGTTCAACACCGGCCCGCCCGTTTCGGTTTCACCGAGTGCTCCTGCCACGGTGACGGAGATTTCCTGCGAGTTCCTCGAGTCCGAGAAGTAGTTCGACGAGCTTCCCTGCGGCACCGAGATCAGCAGGCCGTCCAGCAACAGCCGGCCTTCCTCGTTGGCGCGGCCGGCGAGGAGTGCACCGTGCGAGCTGAACGTGCAGGCACAGGGGCCGGTGGCGATGTCCTGCGAGCCACCCACGATGCCCGGCGCAAGCGACAGGATCGACGAGTAGCCACCTGCCGTCGGCAGTGCGGTGATGACGTCTCTCGAGACGACGGATTCGCGTCGCGCGGTCTGCACGTCGACGATCGGCGACTCGCCCGTCACGGTAATCGTCTCTTCGAGTGTGCCCGACCGCAGTTCGGCGTTGACGGCGAACGTCGCAGAGCCGGCGATGCTCGATCGCCTTCGCGGCGAACGGTGCTGAAGCCCGCCAGCGTAAACGTCACGGTGTAGCGGCCGGGACGCAGGTTCTCGATTCGATACTGACCGGTGGCGTCGGTGATCGCGCCGCGGACTTTTTCAATGAACTCGGGGCTCGACGGCCTCGACGGTGACACCGGGGAGCACCGCTCCTGACGTGTCCTTGACGAGCCGGTGATCGAGGCTTGTGCTTGCGCGTAGAGCAGACGTGGGCGCGAGAAGGAGACACCCTAACAGCGCTCCGACTCTCAAGACTCGAGACATCCAAACACCTCCGTTTGTGGGGGTAACCTTGACCTCGACCACGAAGGCTCTCAATACCCAAAAACAGGTAGTGAAGAGACTGCGCTGGAGAGCTGCGATACCAGCTGGGCTATTCGATGTGGATAATGCCGCGCCGCAAGGCCGACATTCACGGCGGCGGTTCGTTCGTTCACTCTCAGCTTCGCGAAGATGTTCTTCACGTGCACGGGAACCGTGTCGTCGCTGAGGCCGAGAATGGCCGCGATCTCCTTGTTGCGCTTGCCCTAGTGAGACGAGTTGGAGCACCTGGATCTCGCGCGGCGTAAGCGTCGGTTGCGCGGCACGCTGATCGAGCCGGGCTCTCACGTCAGGGCCGATCGGATGCCCGCCAGCGTGCACTTCGCGCACGACACGAGATCAGGTCGTCGGAGAGCGCATCCTTCAACAGATAGGTCGCCGCGCCCGCTGACAGCGCGCGATGGATATCCTCGTCGCCCTGGTACATCGTCAGCACGACGATGCGGGCGTCGGGGTAGTCGCGCCTGATCTCTTTGATCGCGTCGATGCCGTTGCGTTCGCCGAGGCGAAGATCCATCAGCGTGACGTCAGGCTTGATGCCGCTTGAACTCGGCCACCGCTTCCTCGGCATTGGCAGCGCTGGCCACGACCTCGATGTCGGGTTCGCGCGCCAGGATCAGCGCAATTCCTTCACGAACGATTCGATGATCGTCGACGCACAGCACCCGGATCGAAGAAGGGGTCTTCATATGGCGGCGGGCAAGCTATTCCTCGCGTGACCGGAACGCGGTATGTCCGCTTCGATCACCGTGCCTCGTCCGGCAGACGAGGTGATGGTGAGCGTGCCACCCAGTTCCTCTGCACGCTCCCTCATCGTCGTAAGCCCGTAGTGAACCTGCGTCGTCGCCGTGCGAACGCAGCCCGTCGATGCCGCGCCCGTCATCCTCGACACGCAGCACCACCATCGTCGCGAGCCAAACGTGATCTCGAGGTGGATGCGCCGGGCCTCTGCGTGGCGGACGGCGTTGGTAATCGCCTCCTGCCCGATGCGAAGCAACTGGTTGTCGACCTTGGGCGGTCGGATCGAGTCGGTCCCGCTCACCATGTGAGGTGAACCGCACGGCTTGTCCCCGATCAGACTCCTTCGCAAAGGCGCGGAGCGCGGCGCCGAGGTCGTGCGTCTCGAGGATCGGCGAGCGGAGATCCCAGATCGATTGACGCGCTTCACGGATGTAGGCCTCGACCTGGCGTCGAATGCGCGTCAACTGTTCGCGTGCATTGACGGAGGAGGGGCCGAGCGCGTTCGCGATGCCATCGAACTGCAACGCCACGCCGACCAGGCTTTGCAGCAGCGTGTCGTGAATCTCGCGGCTGAGACGCGCACGTTCGGCGAGCGCCAGCGAGAACTGACGGTGCACGAGCGCGAGACGGAATCGCCATGCGAGCACGACGCACGCGACGATCATCGTCGACGACCAGCGCGTAGAACCAGCGCGTCTGGTAAATCGCCGGCTGAATCGTGAACGGCCAATCGGCTGCGGACGTGCTCCATGTGCCGTCTTCTGCGTGCGCCTCGACGCGGAATCGGTAGTCGCGTGGCGAGAGGTTCGTATAGAAGACCGTGCGCCGCGGACCGGCGTCCACCCAGTCGGTGTCGAAGCCGTCGAGCCGATAGCGGAAGCGAATGCGATTGGACGCGCTGAACGTCAGCACGGTGAAGCTGACTTCCAGGCGCCGCGTTCCCGCCGGAAGGCTGTGCTGATTGAGGTCCATCCGGCGATCGTTGGCGATCGCTTCCTCGATGCGAATCACCGGCGGTCCCGTTCGCGGCATGAGTTCGGTCGGGATCCACTTCGGTCACGCCACCGCCGCGCACGAACCAGAGCCGGCCGTTCGGCTCGCGCGCCGAATTGATCGTTCCGAGCGCCGCAGCCGGCGAGTCCGTCCTTCGGGTCGTACATCTGATAGGAGATGCGACGAGACGGAGCTGGCCATTGCCAACGCGACGTCGTTGCGCGAGAGTCGAACGATGCCGCGATCGAGACTGAGCCAGAGGTCGCCCATCGAGTCCTGGACGATCGACCACACGCGATCACCGGGAAGGCCCTGAGCCGAGCCTACCGAGGTGACGCGGCCGTTTGCGAATCGACTCAGGCCGGTACTCGTGCCGAGCCACACGATACCGTCGTCGTCCTCGAACATGTCGTAGAGCGCGACGTTCGAGCTGGCGACGAGCCCGTCGCTCGATCCGAGCACGTGGAATTGTCCGTCCGGTTCGATCACGCCGATCTGTTTGCCGGAGCCGATCCAGAGGCGTTGCCGGCGGTCGGCGCGAGCGAACGTGATCGTCTCGAAGTTAGCATGTGGCGGAAGCGTCAGGGGAACAGGCGTTCCACCGGTCCAGCGATAGACCCACTGACCGTCGGCGAGCCAGAACCCGCCTCCGGCGGCTGGTGAGATCGACAGCACCAGCATCTCGCCTCGTGAGCCGAGGTCTTCATGGATGACGCGACCATCGACGAGCCGCCACAGTCCGTCCGCAGCGCCGATCCAGAGCGTTCCCTTGTCGTCGCGGAAGAACGTGCGAATCTCAGGTGCGGCCGACCCGAAGTGCACCGGCCGCCATCCGGCTGGTGATTGCGTCAACTGCACGAGCCCCTTCGTGGTGCCCGCGAGCACACCGTCCGATTGCCACGGCAGGACGGTCAGGACGAAACCGACATCCTCGAGCGGTGTGAGCGGCACGCTTCGTCAATCGGTGAAGACCGACCGTCGTCCCGACCCAGACGTTGCTGTCTCGATCTTCCATGATCGAGAGCACTGAGTCGCTCGAGAGTCCGGTCCGCAGTGCCGCGCGCTCAATCGCCGCGTCCTTGTCCGGGGAGCGAACACGCCACAGGCCGTCGCCGAACGTGCCGACCCACAGCACGTCCTGTCGATCGTGCAAGAGGCGATAACCCGCGGCTTCTAGTGCGTGCGCAGGTGCATGCGCGGCGCCGAGCTGACGAAACCCCGCTGCGACGTCGGTCGTCCAGATGTGTCCCTGGCTGTCTTCGTCGATGCCCCATACGTGGTCGTCGGAGGCGACGCGGAATCCCGTTGCGCCTGGGATCTGTTCGAATACGCCCCAGCGAGTACCGACCCAGAGCGTGCCCGCGCGGCTGACGAACACGTGGCGCACCTGACCGGCACGCGACTTCCAGGGCAGCGTCACCCTGTTCCATCTGTTCTCGTCCCAGCGATACAGATCCCAATCGACGATCGCCCAGGCGGTGCCCGCGCCGTCTTCAACGACAGCGGTGACCGCCTCGAGTCCCTCGAGGCCGGCGTCGTAGCGCTGGAGTTTTCCGTCGTGAATTCTCCCGACGCTTGCCGGGTCCACCGATCCCGACCCAGAGCCCACCGCTCTTTGCGACCGCAAGTGTCTTGACTCGATCCACGAACCGGCGTGTCGCTCAAGCCGTCCCAGACAAAGAATCGCCACCCATCGAAGCGCAAGAGTCCTGCATCCGCGCCAATCCAGAGGTAGCCGTCGTCCGTCTGCGCGATCGCGTAGACGGAGCCGAGTGGACGGCCCGCGCCCTCGTTCCAGGATGTAAAGGAGTAGCCGGAGAGTATGCCGTCAGCAGGCGAATCTGCGGCTGAGAGAATCACGCCACAGAGCAAGCTCAGCGCGAGCGCGAGGCGGGCGGGCACCACGAGGCGAACGATAGCAGAGATGTCTCCGAATCGCCGCGATGTGCCTGAGCTGCTACCTAATTTCAGGTATCTTGCGAGCCACGGTCGCTTCAGACCCGCCTCATCAGACTTTCGCCGGCTTTGTAAGAAAGAGATCCAGCTGGCCCGTGCGAGGCTTCCTGTCATCGCGGACAGTGCGGCCGCCAAGCGAGCGCGAGATGGCGCGCTCGTGCGCGATCGTCGCGTCGACGTCGGCCTCGGGGCGCCGTCGCTTTTCGATCCCACGGACGAACGCGTCGAGCCGGGACATCCCATCGAGCTTCTCTGAATGTCCAATCTTGGCGAGATCGAGCGCCCGGCGCAGGACAGAGATGGACTCGTCGTACACGCGCAACGGCACAGGGAATGGATGGCCGTCCTTCCCGCCATGCGCGAACGCGAAGCGCGCAGGGTCGTCGAAACGTGTTGGCGCTGCCGTGCACGACTTCGGCGATGAGAGCAAGTGACTGCAGCGTGCGAGGTCCGAGCTGCTCGACCAACAGGAACGAGGCGAAATCGCAGAGGTCACGTTCGTGCGCGAGCGCGAGGACGGCACCAAGCCGCTTCTCGTTCACATCGGCGGCTCGCACGTCGTGACGCGCAGGCATCTCGAGCCGGCGCACATCGGCCAGCGTGCGTTCGGGATCCTCGCGCGCGATCGTCAGCAGCGCGTCCTGCGCTGGTCGCGCCTGTCGATCGACGAGGTTCATGACCGTGCCGACGTGCTGCCCGACGATTGCGGCGTGGGGATCGGAGGTGAAGTCGCGGACGGTTGCGGAGTGCCAGTGATAGCGGCGCGCGGTGCGGGTGGACTCGTTCATGCCTTGCTGGACGATCGCCCACTCGCCATCCGATGTCAGCACGAACGAGTGCAGGTAGATCTGAAAGCCGTCGGCGACGGCGTTGTTGTCGATGCGCGCCGTGAGCCGGCTGGTACGAACCAGCGCGTCGCCATCGAGGCTCGTGCGCGCGGCGATGACACGGAGTTCCGCCGGCGTATTGCGGGACTGCCTGCCGCGACCACCGCAAACATGGATACCGAGCTCGTGTGCCCTCGGATTGAGACCCTTCTTCAAGGCGCCCATGACTGACGTCGTGATGCCGGAGGAATGCCAGTCCATTCCCATCACCGACCCCAATGCCTGGAACCAGAACGGGTCGCTCAGTCGCGAGAGCAGCGCCGAGCGATCGTAGTGATAGAGCACGCTCTCGACGATCGCCGTTCCGAGGGTGACCATTCGCGTCGCGAGCCACGGAGGTACGCGCCCGCCGTGCAAAGGCAGATCGGCGACGCCCGAGCGTTTCACGGTTCGATCGTATCGCGCGCATGAAGTTTTCTTGACTTGATCTTCGCAATGCCGCACCGTTGCGCGTCATGGCGAAAACAAAACGCGCGCGCGCAAGTACAACCTCATCCGTGAAGAGCGGAGCTCTCACCACACCGCCGGTCATTCGCTCGAAGGGATCCGCTCGCGGGTCGGCACAGACACGCATCCTCGACGCGCGGCCCGACACGCTCGACTTCCGCGATCGAATGTTCGAGCCGACGCTGGTCGAGGTGCAGACGGAGCGGCCGCTCGACGAGTACCGCAAGATGAAAGTGCCGATCCTCGATCAGGGCACCGAAGGTGCGTGCACGGGCTTCGGCCTCGCCACGGTCGTGCATTTCCTGCTGCGCACGCGTGACGTGATTCGCGACGATGACGAGGTCAGTCCGCGGATGCTCTACGACATGGCGCGGCGCTATGACGAGTGGCCGGGCGAGAAATACAGCGGCTCCAGCGCTCGCGGCGCGATGAAAGGCTGGCACAAGCACGGCGTCTGCTCACGCCCGCACTGGATCTACGACCGCAAGCTCGAAAAGCAGGACAGCAAGCTCTTCGCGAAGCGGTTCGAGGATGCGTTGCGCCGGCCGCTCGGCGCCTACTTCCGCGTCAACCACAAGGACCTCATCGCGATGCACGCCGCGATCACCGAGGTCGGTATTCTCTACGCGACTTCCCAGGTTCACGAGGGTTGGCAGAACGTGGGCACGGACGGCGTGATCCAGTGGACGCCGGAGTCTCAGATCATCGGCGGACACGCCTTCGCCATCGTCGCCTACGACCAGAAGGGCTTCTGGATTCAGAATTCGTGGGCGGACGACTGGGGCAAGGACGGATACGCGCAGATCTCGTACGACGACTGGCTCGCGAACGGCAGTGACATCTGGGTCGCGCGCCTCGGCGCGCCCGTGATTCTGCGCGCGCGCGAGTCGGTGTCACGCAGCGTTGGCGTGGCATCGCAGGGCTCGCGCAGCTACGTGTTCTGCGATCTCCGTCCGCACATCATCAGCCTCGGGAACAACGGTCTGCTGAAGACAGACGGGACGTACGGGACATCCGAAGATGACGTGAAGGAGATCTTCTCGCAGCTCTCGGATCGTGTCGCCGCCACCGAGTCAACCATCAAGCATCTGTTGCTCTACGCGCACGGCGGGCTGACGGCAGAAGACTCCGCGATTCAGAAGGTGGCCGACCTGCGTCCGACGTTGCTCGACGCCGGTGTCTATCCGATCTCCTTCATCTGGAGAACTGATCTCGTGGAGCACCATCGGCAACATCCTGCAGGACGCGGTCACGCGTCGCCGGCCGGAGGGCTTCCTCGATAGCGCGAAGGACTTCATGCTCGATCGACTGGACGATGGCCTCGAGCCGATCGCCAGAGCCGCGGGCGGTCATCGCGTGTGGTCGGAGATGCAGCAGAACGCGATGCTCGCCAGTCAGAAGAACGGCGGCCTGCTCGTGGCGTTGAACGAGGTGAAGAAGCTCCTCGCCAAGCATCCGAAGCTGCAGGTGCACCTGGTCGGGCACAGCGCCGGTTCGATTATTCTCGGCGGACTTGCGGGCGCCAATCAGGCCGCCGGCGGAAAGCCCGTCCAGTTTTCGACCTGCACGATGTGGGCGCCGGCGTGCACGATGGACTTCTATCGAGAGAACTATCTGCCGGCCATTCGTGGCGGTACGATCAAGCAGTTCGCGATCTTCACGCTCACCGATCGCGCGGAGCAGGACGACAACTGCGCGAACATCTACCACAAGTCGCTGCTGTACCTCGTGTCACACGCCTTCGAAAAGGAGCTGCGCAAGCCGTGGTTCCGCGACGCTGACGGTGAGCCGCTGCTCGGCATGGAGAAGTTCGTGCGGAAGCTGCCCGATCGCGATCGCCCGAAGGAGTGGGTGCTCTCGCCAAACGCCGTCCCGGAGGGCCGGCCCGGATCGTCGCGCTCGACGACCCACGGTGGCTTCGACGATGACGGCGCGACGCTGAAGGCGACGCTCGCGCGAATCCTGGGTGAGTCCGACGGGCACCGTCGAATTCGCGCACCACGATCTCAGGCGGCGCAGCGCAGTCGACGTGAGGCGATCATGCAGCAGACGCGGCGATCTGACGTGGCGGCGCGGTGAGCACGGGGGCCGTTCACCGCGCCGCGTATGTCGTTCGATCAGGCGACGGCCAGAACCAGGGCCGTCGTGCTTCCGTCTGTGGTCGTCGCGCGGCCGGCGTTCGCCTCGCGTTTCGACCTTGCCGCACAGAATCGCTCCGTCCTGAACAACCAGGCGGGCGCATCCGACGTTGCCTTCGACCGATCCGCTCCGGCGGATTTCGATCCGCTCGTGAGCGGTGACGCTCCCGAGCATCGTTCCAAAAATCATGACCGACTTCGCCGTGATGTCGGCACAGATCGTTGCGTTGGGTCCGACGGTAAGAGTGTGATTGGGCAGGTCGATGCGTCCGTCGACCTGGCCGTCGATGGTCAGATCCTCGGAGCCGGTGATTTCACCCTTGACGCAAATCGATCGCCCGAACTGCGCCGTCTTCGGTTCGGTGCTGTCGCCGGGTTTTGGTTTGGAAGCTGCTGATGTATCAACGGGTTGAACTGGCTTGAACTTGTCCTGTCGCGCGTCGTCTTGATTCCACATGCGGAAGTCCCCCGGTACTTTCTCGGCTCTGGAGCGTCGAGATGTTAGGGGCGTGTGCGAGCCCGTGCCGGCATTAAGTATTAAGATGACCGTCCAACCCAAGAGGTGGCCGTTGATGACACTGCGCGTCTGCGTGTATCTCCTTCTCTCTGCCGTGGTTGTCGCGCAAGAGCCTCCGCCGTTCGGCGCGCCGCCACCGAATCGCGAAGTGCCGGCGCCCAACGTCTCCTTCGATCGCATTCAGCAGTCCAACAAGGAGCCACAGAACTGGCTGACCTATTCGGGTGGGCTGTCGAGTCAGCGACACAGCCAGCTGACGGCCATACAGACCGGGCAATGCGCGCGACCTCGAGTTGAAGTGGGTGTTCCAGTCGCGGTCGCTCGAACGGCATCAGGTCACGCCGCTCGTTGTCGACGGGACGATGTACACGATCCAGAGCCCGAACGACGTGGTCGCGCTGAATGCGGCGACGGGAAAGCAGATCTGGATCTACCAGTACGCGCCGGATCCGGCGGCCAAGAATTGTTGCGGTCGGCTGTCTCGTGGTGTCGCGATCTCGGGCGACACGGTCTTTCTGGCAGCGTTCGACGCCCGCATGATCGCGATCGACGCCAAGACGGGACGCGAGCTCTGGAAGAGCGAGCCTGCGGCTGACCCCAAGCAAGGCTACGCATTCACTCATGCGCCGCTCGTCGTGAAGGACAAGGTCATCGCGGGCAGCGCGGGCGGGGAGTTCGGCGTCCGCGGATTCATTGCCGCATGGGACGTGAAGACGGGCAAGGAAGTGTGGCGCTTCAACACCGTGCCTGGCCCCGGAGAAGCGGGCTACGAGACCTGGAGCGGCGATTCCTGGAAGAATGGCGGGGCGCCGATCTGGGTCACCGGCTCCTACGATCCCGAGACGAATCTCACGTATTGGGGAACAGGCAATCCCGGTCCCGATTGGGACGGCGCAGGACGTCTCGGCGACAACCTGTATAGCTGCTCCGTGATCGCGCTCGATCCTGACACGGGAAATCTCAAGTGGCATTACCAGTTCTCGCCGCACAACGAGTTCGACTGGGACTCGACGCAGGTTCCGGTGCTCGCGGATCTCGAGTGGCAGGGCAAACCGCGCGAAGATCATGCTCTGGGCGAATCGCAATGGCTTGTTCTACGTCCTCGATCGCACGACGGTGAGTTCCTCAAGGGGCAGCCCTTCGTGAAAGTGAATTGGGTTGACGGGTTCGACGAGAAAGGCCGCCCGATCCCTGTGCCCGGCATGGCTCCCACGAAGGAAGGGACGCTGATCTACCCGGGTAATCAGGGCGGCACGAACTGGTATAGCCCCTCGTTCAGCCCGCGCACCGGTCTGTTTTACGTTCCGGCGTGGGAGAACACCTCGACGACTTACGTCAAGGGTGATACGCCGCCCCAGTTCCGCGAGGGTCAGGGCTTTACGGGAATCTTTCCGCGTCCCGGCTCGTCCACCGACGACGTCCACAGCACGGTTCAGGCGATCGATCCGAAGACCGGCATGAAGCGATGGACGTACAGACTTTCGGCACCGATGACCGAGGCGGGCATTCTGACGACCGCGTCAGACATGCTCTTCAGCGGCGGACGGGACGGGTCGTTCTATGCGCTCGACGCGCGCACCGGCAAGCTGCTGTGGCAGACCAACCTCGGGCCATCCGTCGCGTCGAGTCCGATGACCTACGCGATCAATGGCAAACAGTATGTGAGCGTGATGGCGGGCAACTCGCTCTACACGTTCGGTCTTCGAGAACGGTAGGTCCATGGCAAACATCGAGAAGTTCGGTGCGCCAGGTGTCTTCGAGCCGGCTACGTACAGCCAGGGAGTCAAGGTCACACAGGCCCAGACGATCCTCTTTCTGTCTGGGCAGGTGGCCTACACCCCTGACGGCGGGGTCGCGTGTCGCGGCGACTTCAAGGGACAGGCACGAGGCGCATACGAAGCGATCAAGGCCCTGGTCGAAGCGCAGGGGGGCACGATGGCGAATGTGATCAAGATCACGACCTACCTGACCGACATGCACTACCGCATCGACCTGGCTCCGATTCGCGAGGAGTTCTTCGGGAAAAAAGGACCAGCTTCGACGCTCGTCGAGATCTCATCGCTTGCCCACCCTGACTGGATGATCGAGATCGAGGCGATCGTCGTTCTATAGGGGAAGGCTTTTCGGGGGGACACCTCAGCACTTAAATTTCGGTTGAGCTGGTCCAGCCGAGCTTGATCTGAGTGCATTCGTCCTAAAATTGCCGTCATCCCTGAATGCGCGCCTCAGCATTAACTTCGGACGCGGTCTTTCCATGCAGCAAACAGATTTCGAGAGCGCGGCCAGTCGCCAGTCGTGGGAGTGGCTCGTCGATTTAGCGCCGAGGCTCGACATCATCATCGAGATGGTCGATGAGCATCAGGCACCGGTGTTTCCAGTCGGATCCACCCCTGAAGCGGAGCAGTTCCGGACGACGCTCACGTCCGATGAGCCGACGATCCGCTCTGCGGTGTCCGACGTTCTCGAGTCGCGGAAGCCGGTCTTCGTGTCTGTCGGAAGTCTGCAGGCGGTGTGTTGCTCGCTGGCGAGTGGCGGTGTGCTCTTCGTCGCGCGACCGAACACCGACTCAGTCGAGGAGTGCCGTCAGGATCTCGAGGCCATCGCACACTGGCTGACGGGCGCGATCGACGCGACACTCGCACAGACCAGCGCCATCAGCGTTGAACCCTATCGGATTGTCTCGTTCCGTCGAATCCTTCGAGAAGCCGCGCCGCGCGGGTCCGCCCGCAAAGTCGTTGGCGCATTCGTCGAAGCGTTGAGCGTCTGGGACGACGTACGAGCCCGCTGCTACGTCGCCGGAGCCAATGGCGGTTTCGTCCCGTACGGGGCGGCACTGGCGGCGCCACCGTCGACACACGATCGGCTCGACGACGTGGTAGCGCCAGCGCACGGCCGGATGGTGGGTCTCTCGCGAGCTGAGGTCGAACGCCTCGGAATCGTCCCGGAACCCGGCGATACGCTCATGCTGCGGGTCCTTGCCGGCGACATCGCATGGTTGCTGGTGTTTTCCGGGATGATCGATGACCGCGAGCAGGTTCGCCTGAGGGTGTACTCCGACATCCTTCGCGAATCGCTGAACGACGCGACGACGATAGCGACGAGCCGGTTGGTGGCGGATGTGTCGAGGCCACAGCGTCCGACGAACGAACCGCCTGAGACCTCCGGTCAGATTGCGCTCGATCAGTTGATGGACGCCGTCAATGCCACGCGTGGGGGGCTCGCCTTGACCGGCGGTGGCAGACCCGCACTGGTGGTCGGTTTGACGGACCTACTCACGGGAGCCGATGAGGCCGAGGCCAATCGGCTGGTGGTGCGATCTTCTGATGGCGATAGCGTCATGACCGTCGTTTTCCAGCGCGAGCAGTCGCCATTTACGGCGCTCGATCGGGAAACGATCCTGGCCGGCATGGCCGTCGTGCACCGCTGGATGCAGACCGGCCTTCAGCGATCGAGTGACGGCGAGCGGCGGCGGCGCTTTCGGCCGATCGACTCCGTGTTCGATCAACTCGCTGCCAACGCGATCGCAACGGGCCGCCAGGCCTCTGTCGTCGTCGTTTCCGTCGATGAAGCGGCGGGGCGCGGCGGCTTGCTGGCGGCGTTCGTCGGCAAAATCAGAGCGCAACTCCGCGCGGGCGACTTTGCCAGTGTGCTCAGCGATCGAGAGATCGCCGTGTTGCTGTGCGGCGCGTCGTCCGATCACGCCGCTCTCGTCTCTGCGCGATTGATGAAGATGTTGAAGTCGGGTGACAGCACCGGCGTGTTCCTCAACTCTGCGATCGGCATGACCACGCGGTCGCCGGAGTCGTCGTTTCAGGGCTCGCTCGTCGGCGCCGCGCGCGCGCGCGCGACGCAGCGCTGAACTTCTGCTCTTCAACTCCGGCCGCGGTTCGTGCACAATGTGGGCGTCCCGCACACGTTGAGCATCGATTCCCTGACGCTTCGGCACCGCCCCCAGAGGAGGCTGGCGCCATGAGTACAGCCCGCGATCTGATCGTCGATCAGCTTCCCCCGTCGGCTGAAAGCGGCACGCGCCTGACGACGTGGTACGCGCAAGGTCATTCCGATGGCCTCGGCGATCGGTTGTTGATGTTTGACAACACGACCGCGCCGTCGTGGGAAATCCTTCGCTTCAAGCCCGAGCTCGCGCGAGATCTGAGATTCGCGACCGCGCTCAGGCACCGGATGGAGACGTTGAGCACGTTTCAGCATCCGGCGTTTCCGGTCGTCCGATCGATTAAGGAGTTCGGGCAGGAGGAGGGGCTCGCCGTCGTCTCGACCTACATGTCGGGGATGCGGCTTTCGGATGCGTTGAAGAAGCCGCGCAGCACGGAGTTCGCTGTTCATCTACTTCGGCAGCTGATGCCGGCGCTTGCCGCGCTCCACGAGCACTCGGACGGCATCGCGCACGGTGCTGTGACGCTCGATCGTGTCGTCCTCACGAGTGATGGCCGGTTGACGATTCGCGAGCACATGGTGGGATCGGGAATCGAGGCGATTGAGCTGTCAGCGGTCCAGTTGTGGTCGAACTTCGGAATCCTGACGCCGCTGTCGCGCCTGGTTTGTCCGCCACTGGACCCCAGGAGTGACGTCGCGCAACTCGCGCTGGTGGCTCTCGCGTTGATGGCGGGACGCCGGATCGTGCTCGACGAGTATCCGCACACGATTGGTGAGCTCCTCGATCGCGTCGCACGGCTCGCATCGCTTCGCCACTGGTTCGAGCGCGCGTTGTATCTCAACGATCACGGATTCCGGTCGGCGCGCGAGGCGACCGATGCGCTGTTGGAGGTGAAGCATGAGGGTCAGCGCGAAGATGCTGGCCATCCCGTACACCGGCTCGCGCCTCCAGTCGCAACAGGACCGGAGGCTGCTCCGCCGCCGACACCGCAGCCACCGGCGCAGGCGACTCCTCCACCGACCGACCGCGAGCATCCGCTTGCACCGATTGGAATCGTCCCGGTTCAACCGAAACGTCGATTTGGCAATGCCGTTCGATGGGCAGCGATCGCGGCCGGTGTCGTCGCCCTGGCGGAGGCAATCATCATCGGGCGATTGATGTACTCGGGCTCGAACGCGACTCAAACAGCAGCCCCGGCGGCGGTAATTGAGGCGGCGCCGCCGGTCACTCCACTGGCTGTGAGAGTCAAACAGGAAATGCCTGGTGTTCGCGTGCTCCCTGCAAAGACGCCCACGACCGAGGAGCCCATCGTCGACGACCTTCGGACCGTGGCAACGAAACCGGAGCTTCCTGCTGCCGTTCCTCCGCGCAGCGGCGGGTTCCGGATCATCTCGCCGATCGAGCTTCACGTGCTCGACGGTGAACGATTGCTCGGGTCGAGCCAGGATGGCCCGATCATCACCGGGGCAGGGCGTCGCGAGTTCGATTTCGTGAACAGCGTGATCGGGTATCGCGTTCGTCGCGAAGTCGACGTGAAAGCCGGTCAACTCACCGCCGTGACGGTCGCGATTCCGAACGGCCGGCTCAACGTCAATGCGACGCCGTGGGCGAGCGTCTGGATTGATGGCACTGCCTACGGCGATACGCCGCTCGGGAATCTTTCGATTGCGCCAGGGGAGCACGAGATCGTCTTCCGACACCCTCAACTCGGGGAACGGCGCGAACGGACGCTCATACGGCCGGACACGCCAGCCCGCGTGGCGGTCAATCTCCAGCGATAACGCTTCGATTCCGAGGATCAGGGAAAGCGGGCGAGAAGCGTGCGTCCCGTTGGCGTGGTCCGCCCGCCGCTCGGTTCGACCGTCACGGCTGCTCCAACAACCGCGCCCGGCACTCTCGGGGGGGCATCGACGACGAGCGTTGCGCGGCCGGCATCGTCGGGCACGAAGAGCCCGGCACCCACCGATTGTGTGTCTGTGACCAGCCAGAGTTGATAGGTGCTTTCGGGCGGGGCGGCAGGCAGTCGTGAGCCGCTCAAGACGAGCCCACGGGTCCGGCTCCAGAGCAGTTGCGCCGAGGATCCGTTAGTCTCGCCACTCGTCAGATTGAAGCGAATGAGATCGGGCGCCGTGAGAATGACGCCAACCGTCTCGGCCCGCTGTGCCAACTGGCGCGCCTCGGCGATCTGGCGATCCGCAACCTCGCGCGCGGCGGCGACCTCGCGCGTGGCTGTCTGCGTCGTCGTGACGACCTGTTGTTCGGCTGTGGCTACGCGAGCGGAGGCAGCATTCAACCGGTCTTCGACCCACCTGACGACAACGACGACGAGAAGGATGGCGACGATGGCACCCGCGGCACTGGCGACGTACACCCAGCGCGGCCTCGCCGGATCATTCTCGACACGCTGTGGCTCGGCCTCCTGTTCGCGTGCGGCTTCGAGAAGATGCACGCGACGGGCGAGCGTTCGTTCGGAGTCACCCGGCAACGAGTCCTGGCCGTCGTCGTTTCCGTTGGCGGTTCGGCGCAGTTCGTCGTGAAGGTTGACCACACGATCGAGCGGCCAGTTGCCGGCCGAGCCCTGATTCGCGACCTGAGCCCCCGCACCTAGACGCAGATCCGCGACGAGCGCCTGCAGGTTGCGCGAGATCTCCGTGAGGTATTCCGCGTGGCTTTGCAGTTGTTTCAGCGGCTCTTCGTGCAGACGCCGTAAGGCCTGGGTTTCCCGCGAGATCGTCTCCTCGAGCGAGCGCATACGCTCATCGAGATCAGTGGAGGGATCGGCTGGCGTCTGACTCTGAGTGTGTTGCCACTGATTGAGGGCGAGGCTGAAACGATCCAACTGCGCCTCGAAGCGAGACAACCGTTGTTCAAGGCCGGGATCGTCCTGCTGCATCGTCGGTCGCTTGGATGATACACAAAAACTGATCAGGTGTGTTCATCGCGATGCGTAGGCGATTGTAGAGAAACGTGTCGATTCCCAACTCCCAAGCTCCAACGTCCAAGCACGCAGTGCTGTGGACGTTGGGCGTTGGGAGTTCGAGTTTGCTTTCGCTCAGAACGTCAGCGAGCCACTGAACTGCAGCATCCGGCCGTCCTGCAACAACGAGGGCTGCAACCAGAGCGGACCGTAGTTGACGTTCAGGACGGAGCTCGCGCTGCCGTTGAACACGTTGTAGATGTTCACGTTGGCCTGGAGGCGCATGCGCTCCGAGAGCGCCATTCGCTTCCCAATTCGAAGATCGAGTCGCGTCAGCCGATCATCGAACATCGTTTGTGGAGCGATCAGCGGCACGATTGCCGTCGCGGTGCAGGTGGCCGCGCCTCTGCATGCGGCCAGGTCGCGACCGAGTGACGGGCTTATTTGCGCGTTGGATGCCGCGTAGTTCGCCGTGATCGTCGGTCCGGAGATGTTCTGGAACACGGCGCTGACGATCATGTCCCATGGCAATGGATACGTCAGGAATCCCTTGAATTGCGTCTGCCCCTTGAACGGCGTGACGATGCGGCAGATGCTCTTTCCATCGATGGTTGTCTTCGTGAACGGTGTGGGCGTGGAGAGCACGCCGGCGCCCCCCGGGGCGAGGTTGCCGGGAAGGGAGGTGGCAACCGCGCCGGGGGAATCGACGTCGAAGCAGGCGTCGTTGACGCTGCGGCCTGTGTCGACACCGCCGCCGAGCAGCAGGTCCGCCTTGAGTCGCGCCGTCACCGTGACGTTGAAGAAGTCGTTGACGCGCGAGATCTTCCCGAAGTTCTCGTCCTGCTGGATGACGCTGTTGACCCGACCGAACTGCGCCGGCGAGATGTCGTACAAGCCGCACACCTGATAGCCGCCGCCATTGGGCAGGCGCGAATCGCTCGGTGCCGTGATGCAGAACGGACTGAAATCAGCAGGCGTCACGAGAACGTTGTCCGTAACCAGGTGATTGCCGAACCAGTTGCGGTAGTAGCCCGCAGTCAACGAGACGCCGGGCCGCAGTTCGTGCTGGATCTCGGTCGTGAAGTCCCAGTTGTAGCCGCGCGCGCCGTATCCGAGCAGGGCATCGTCGGCGTACCGAGTGGTGACGTGGTGATGCCGCCGAAGTTCTGATTCGCCATCGCGCCGCACTCACCGTTGCAGGCCGCGGTTGGCCAGATCGCAGTCGGGAACGTAGTTGCCACGACGCGGATCGCCTACCGGGTAGAAGCGAATCGTTCCAGGTGCGGCTGACAGAGTTGATCGAGGTCTGAATCGGGTTGTTGTTCTGCGTGATGGTGATGGCGGTCTTTCCTACGTATCGCCCGATCGCCACCTTGATCGCCGTTCTGCCGTTGCCAAAGAGATCGTAGGCGGCGCCGATCCGGGATCGACGTCCTTCCAGAGCGGGACGTTCTTGACCTCGTCGAAGTTGCGCTCCGGGACCCACCCGTTCGGCGTCGCATCGACGTGCTGCGCCGGCACGTAGCCGTTGAGGTATTCGTAGCGGATACCGTAGGTCAGCGTCAGACGCTGCAGCGTCCACTGGTCCTGGACGTAGAACGCGAAGTCCTTGTTCTGCGCCTTCAGCCCGTACGGCGTCGCCCACTGCGTGAGGTTGACTGGCACCTGGTTGTTGAATGCGTACTCGACGTTGTAGGTGCCGTTCTCCGCTTCGATCTCGAGGTAGCTCTCCTCGAATTGAGCACCCACCTTGAAGTTGTGACCGCCCGTGACGTACGCCGCAGACACGCGCTGACTGAATCGCGGCACGAGCTGCGTCGTGTAGTACAGCGGTCCGAACGTCGGCGTGCCCGAGTTGTAGCGCATGCCGGTTGATTGCTCCACGATCGAGACGTCGTCGCGCGTCACCTCAGGCTGGCGGTAGATGGGCCAGCTGCCGTCTGCACGCCCGACGCCGGCTTCGAGCAGGAGCTTGTTGGTGAGTGGGATTTGTCCAGGTGATCTGATAGAGTCCGGCCGGCTTGAGGTTGTAGCTGAAGAACGCTTCCGGCGCATTGACCGATCCGCTGGCGGTGAGTGCCGGGCAGTGGCAGTCACGCTGCGGATCGGCGAAGAAGTTGAACTTGTTCTTTTCTGTCGCCCGCCACGTCACCCGGATCGCCTTCGATTCGTACCATTCCTTGGCGAACGCCGGTCGAGACAGGTCCGGTGTGTAGAACGGCGTGTGCTGTGTGGCGTTGTAGAACTTGTTGGCGGCCTGTCGCTTGTTGCCCCACTCGCGAAACGACCCAAAGAACCACAGGCGATCCTTCATGATCGGACCGCCAAGCGTGAATCCCGCGTCGTAGATGTAGTTCAGACAGTTGACGCTCTTGAGACCACGAGCGATCAGGTCGTCGCTGAGGTTGTCGCTCATCAGGCTGTCGTTGGAAAAGAGCCCCGTGACCGCTGCCCGAGAACTGATTGCTGCCTTCCTTCGGGATCATGTTCACGATCGCGCCGTCAGCATTGCTGTCGGCGGCTATGCCGGTGGTATACATCACCATTTCCTGCACGGTCTCGGCGTTGGCGTTGTAGCCCTGGTTGCCGGATGCGTGCTGGATGCCCATGCCATCGAATTGCACGTTCGTTCCGCCTTTACCGTGGAACGTTCCGCCGATTTGACCGCTGTACGCGCCGGTGACGTCGAATCCTTCGTTGCCGCGAAATCCCGGCGTGAGCGTCACGAGGTTATTCAGGTTTTTCACGCTGCTTGGAAGAACGTTGAGCAGATCGTCGGTCACGATGATCTGTTTGCGGGCATTGCGGGTATCGACCAGCGGCGACTCCCCGGTCACGGTGATTGTCTCGGTGAGCGCGCCGACCTGCATGTCGGCATTGACCGTGGCGGTGAACCCTGACGTCAACTCGATCCCGTCACGGCGGAACACGTTGAAGCCGGAGAGCGAGAAGGTCACGAGATAAATCCCGGGACGAAGATCGACGATGTTGTACCGGCCTTCGCTGTCGGTAACAACGTTGCGTGCCTTTTCGATGAGGGCCGGGCTCGACGCTTCGACGGTGACGCCAGGCAGCACTGCGCCTGACGTGTCTCTGACGACCCCTGCGATTCCACTGGCCGACGCCTGCTGTGCCGACGCGACAGCGGGCAGTGACAGCAGCGTACAAACGACGACGCAGACGCCTAAACCTCCGAGGGTTCGTACCATTGGCTGCTCCTTCTGCCTTGTCCTCTGGCTTTCCGGGTTGCCTATGCCTGCGATCTGTGAGTGCCGTGGGGGGACGAGCGACGCGACTGAAACGGACGAAACCACGCAGTGGATATCGCTGAGTGGACACGATGTCAAGGTGCGATTCGCGTCGAGGCCGCGTTGTATGCAGCAGCCGCGTCCAGCCCATGCTCGGGCGGAGTCTTGTCCTAACCTGTGGATAGCCGTCTCGGCTGTATCCGGGAGGAAGAGTAGCGTTTAGACTCGGGTTGTTCCTGACTGTAGTCACCTCGACTTTGGCCGCTGCATGCAGCGGCGGGTCGGGAGCGATGTCTCCAACCGGTCCTTCAGGCGCGCGGCGCGCAGGTCGCGGGCGAGTGCGGCAGCGCGAGCGTTGATTTCGCGCTCCTCGGGTTCTGGCCGCGACGCTCACTGAAGGCCCTGAAGAATGTCTTCCCGGTGCTCATGGCAGGCTTCGCCCTCAACGCGATCACCGGCGTGTCGATCTTCATGAAGGACGCAACGACATACGGCATCAACCTGGATCTCTACGTGAAGCTGCTGTTCGTCCTCGCCGGGATGGTGCTGCTCGTCGTCATTCGTCGAAGAGTGTTCGACAACCCGGAGATCGACCGCGTTGCCATTCCCGGGAGCGCCAGGGTGCTGGCCTGGGCGTCACTCGCATGTTGGGCGGGGGCCATCATTGCCGGACGGCTCATCGCCTACGTCGGACTGGTTCCCGGCCTCTAATCGCCCCTTGACGTAATCACCGCTTGGTCGGAGCATGTCCCCGGATGCGAACGACATCTGCGGTGACAGCACTTGTCTGGATGCTTCTGCCAGCGATCGCGCTTGCGCAGGACGCCAGGACGACGATCGAGGATGCGACCAAAGCCCTGGGCGCGGTCGGTCTGACGTCGATTACGTATTCAGGAATAGCCGCGACGGCCAACTTCGGTCAGAGTCGCACCATCTCGTTCGGCCTCTCCTCGACGTCGGTGCGCGGGTACACGCGCACGATCGACTTCGCACAACCCGCATCACGCGCAACGGGCTCCACGATGCCTCCGGCAGTCCGCGGCGGTCCACCTCCGCAACCGGGAACGCTCGATCAGTTGATCACGCCGGCGACGCCGGCGTGGGCGCAACAGATGCAGATCTGGCTCACGCCGTGGGGGTTCCTTCGAGGCGCGGCTGCAAACATGGCCACCGTTCGCTCACGGAAGATCGAGGGTGAGACCTATCGCGTCGTGACATGGAGCCCGGCGCAGAAGGCGCCGTCCGGTCAGTCATACAAAGTCGTCGGCTATCTCAATGGCGCGAACATCGTCGAGCGTGTCGAGACCTGGGTGGAGCACCCGATCCTGGGCGACATGCACGTCGAGTTCAGATACAGCGAGTACCGGGACTTCGGCGGACTCAAGGTGCCGACGCGGATCGCGCAGCGCCAGGTCGGAATGGAGACGTTCGTCGCGGCCATCAGCGCCGCCGTCGCCAATCCTCCACACCTCGAACAGTTGATGACAGCGCCTGTTGCGGGAGCAGCGCCGGGGCCGGGCCGG
Source organism: uncultured Acidobacteriota bacterium (assembly GCA_963772955.1). GTDB lineage: Bacteria > Acidobacteriota > Vicinamibacteria > Vicinamibacterales > UBA2999 > Gp6-AA40. The sequence goes on from CAVYZF010000009.1 coordinate 548,307, forward strand.
GGTGCGCAAGGGGCACCGCAGGCGCAGCCCGCGGTCGCATCAGAGAAACTTGCCGAGGGTGTCTACCGCATCACGGGCGGATATGTTGCGCTTGCCATCGAGTTCAAGGAGTACGTCGTCGTGCTCGAGGGTGGGCAGAACGAGGCTCGCGGCCTGGCGATTCTCGGAGAAACGAAGCGACTGTTTCCCAACAAACGCATCCGCTACGTTGTCAACACGCATCCGCACTTCGATCACGCGGGAGGTCTTGGCCCGTTCGCCGCAGAAGGCGTCACGATTCTCACGGACGACAACAACAAGTTCTTCCTCGAGAACGCGTTCGGTTCACCGCGGACGCTGGTCGGTGACGCGCTGGCGAAATCCGGCAAGAAACCAAAGGTTGAGGGCGTTGTCGAAAAGCTGGTGCTCAAGGACGATGCGCACTCGGTGGAACTGCATCATGTGATGAATCTCGAGCACAGCGACGGGATGCTCATCGCGTATCTGCCGAAGGAGCGCATTCTCTTTACGGCGGACTTCGGCGTTCCCGCACCGGGGCAACCGGTGAGCCCCTCGATCCCAACGCTCGTCGCCAACATCGAACGGCTTCAACTGGATTTCGACCGGCACATTCCAGTTCACACACCCAATCCGGATCGGACGGTCACCAAGGCAGACCTGTTCGCGCTCGCAAAGGGAGCACATTGAACGATGGCCCGGTTGTGGATGACGCTCGTCGTCGCGGTCGTGAGCCTGTCGACTCCGCTCGTCGGACACCACTCGTTCGCGGAGTTCTATCTCGAGGAAGACACCATCGAAGTCGAAGGCCAGATCCTCGAGGTGCAGTATAAGAATCCGCATTCGTGGATTCACGTCCAGGGTGAGGACCCGTTCAAGCGCCCAAAGGTCTATTCAGTCGAGTGGGCGAGCGTCTCGCGCCTCGAGCGCGACGGCATCACGAAGCGCACACTGCGCGAGGGCGACTGGGTGCGCATCTGGGCGTCACCGAATCGCAACCCGAACGACAACCGCGTTCGCCTCAAGAGAATTGAGCGACGAGGCGATAAGTGGAGCTGGGGGCAGAATCGCGGCGAAACTCGTTAGCCACGGAGGAGATATGGGATTCGTGACGCGTGTGCTGGCGGTCGTGGCGTTGATCGCCGTCGGTCTCTCGGCCGTCGTGCGCGGGCAGGGAGGCATCGCGAGCGCGAGCGCGCGGTTTCTGGCCTCTCCTCAGCAGGTCATCGCGGTTCGGGCGGGCCGGCTGTTCGACGGGCGCTCGGGGTCGCTCGTGACAAATCAGATCGTCCTCATTCGTGGCGACCGCATCGTTGACATCGGCTCCTCAGTTCCGATCCCATCCGACGCGCGCGTGATCGATCTGAGCGCGGCCACGGTCATGCCCGGGATGATCGACGCGCACGTACACGTCTATCCGCAGGACGATCTTTCACAGACCACGCGAACGCTCGTCGCCGTCGCGAATGCGGAGGCCGATCTCGATGCCGGCTTTACCACCGTCCTCGACATGGACTCGCGCGGCGGTTACGGGACGGTCGACCTCCGCAACGCGATCAATCGCGGCATCGTGCTCGGGCCGCGCATGCAGGTCGTGGGGCAGTCGCTCAATCAACGCGCGACGACGTCGTATCCGTCGTTCTTCGAGCGGTTCCAGGATCGCTTCACCGAGAGCAAGAACCCGAACTCGCCGTGGCTCGCGCGTGCAGCGGTGCGCGAAGCCAAGCTGCACGGCGTCGACTGGGTGAAGATCTACACCACCCAGGACTTCGTCGGCGACGAGTACAGCGTGTTCAAGCCGGATGGTACCCTCGTGAACAGCCCATCGCTGACCGAGGAAGAAGTGATGGCGGTCGTGGACGAGGCCCATCGACTGGGGCTCAAGGTGGCGTGTCACACCTACGGTGGCGAAGGCCAGCTCAGTTGCCTCAAGGCTGGTGTCGATGCCCCCAATCACCTGACCGATCTGGACGATGCCTCGCTGAAGCTGCTGGTCGACAAGAAGCTGCCGTTCGAGTTGACGATCGACGATCTCGTCGCGCTCGAGGCAGCCGACCTGCGACGAACGGGTGGCAGGAACAGCCGCCTCAAGATGGCGGAGCAGGCATTCAGGAAAGCGAAGGCGGCCGGCGTCCCGTTTGTCTTTGGGAGTGGTGCGACATCAGCCGACGTCCCGCACGGAAAGCAGGCGGACCAGTTCGCTCACTTCGTGAAGTGGGGGATGACGCCGCGCGAGGCATTGCTGATGCCGTACCTGCCGACGGCGACGATGCTGAATTATGACTGGGTCAAGCAGATCGGCAGCATCGAGAAGGGGAAGTTCGCCGATCTGATCGCAGTGTCTGGCGATCCGCTCGCCGACATCAGCGAGATGCAGCGCGTGCGGTTCGTGATGAAGGGCGGTTACGTTGTCAGGAGTGAGCCGCCCCTCACGAGGAACACGAAGTAACAGGGCTCAGTCAGACGGCTTGATCAGGAGCTTCCACGCATTGAGCTTGCCTTCATCCTGAGCGGACCGGTCGACGACGTTCAGTTGCCACGTACCGCCTGCTGGCTGTCCCGCCAGGGCCGCGAGTGGGGGAGCAGTGGCCGCAGTGAACGTGCGGACGATGTTGTCCGCAGATCCTCCGGTCCCGTCGTGGAGCACCGCCTCGGTGCCGGACGGGGAGCGCACGCTCACGCGCAGGTCCCCAATCCACGTGTGCGTAATGTCCACCGACACTTCAACGCTGCCGATCCTGGCCGCGCTCGTCGTTGCCAGCGAGCGGACGATGCCGCCGCTTGGCGCATCTGGAATCTTGGTGCCGGGCGATTCCTTCAGCTCGATTGGCCCGAGGACGGCACCGACTGACGATACCTCCAGCGTCCACTGGTTCAGTTGTCCCGTGTCCCCCGGTGCCAGGTCCCTGACCACCAGCTGTCCACGTGCCCTGCGCGTTCTGCCCACGCAGAGTGGCCAACGCCGGCAGCGTCGTCTCGTCGTAAGTCAACGTCAGGTCGTGCGCGTTGCCGCCGCGCCCCTTCGGGTGGAGTTCGACCACCGTTCCCCCTGGCGTCGTCAGCGTGACATTGAGATCGCCGCGGTAGGTGTGCGTGATGTCGACGCTGACCTTGAGGCTCGAGATCGTGATCGCCTCCGAGATGTCGATCACGTCGGTGATGCCGACCGGGTTGTTTTCCGGAATCGCACTGTTTGGCGTCGATGTTCTCTTCAGCGTCGTGGGCGGCGTGACCGCGTCCGCGAGCAGACATCTGAAAGTGATCGACTGGCCGGCAGGAGAGATCTGCTCGAGGGTCAGATTGGACGACGTGCCATTCCACCACTTGCTGTCGGGGACGGTGTTGTCGCCAAAGCGGGCGAGGGAACCGGCAAAGAGATCACCCGGATCGCCGACCTGATTTCGCTGCCGCTCGAGCTGAAAGAGCCCATCCGCCTGCTCGAGTGAAAGCTCGTAGTGACTGCCGCTCGTCATCTGCTCGTGACTGTTGTCGCCGTCCTCGTCGACGTGCCAGATTGCGAGACCCTCGTCGGGGAGCGAGGCATCGCGACCGGCGCGACGGCGATTCTCGATGAGGAAGTACTCGCGACCGCCGCGTGAGTAGATCGCGAAGTCGTTCGTGCCGGCATCGAGCGTGATGGTGGCGCCGTGCGTCACCGGCGTCGTGTTCCGCGCCCAGCCCGAAAGCCGCTTGAGGTACGCGCTGATCGGAATCGGGTTCTTCTCGCTCACGTTGTTGCCGGCGCACATCAGGCAATAACCGCCGACGCCGCTCGATTCGTACCCGTAGTCGTAGAGGTCCGGGTAGTCGCACAGCATGTGACCGTTCTCGTGACAGAAGGTCCCGAGCTCCAGCTCCGAGCCGATCGCGGTGAACTGATAGTCGAAGGCTCGCATCCCCGGTCGCAGCTGCACGGGGCTCCCGAGGTGATGTGAATGCGGCCAGAGCCCTTCGGCCCAGTTGTTCGTCACTGGCCCCGCATAATAGACGTTCATCGCATAGACGAATCCCTGGTTGTCGACAGTCAGGGGCGAGAAGTCAAAGCTGTGTGCCTTGTGGAAGGCGAGCGCCTCGTTCATCAGCTCGTAGGCGCGCTGAGGCTGCGGGATCGTGCGGTCCGTGTAGTAGGCCTTGGGATGGAGCGCGCGGTAGTACGGGGCAATGACGTTGGTGTAGCGGCACCGGCCGATCGAGTTCTCGAGAAAGAAATCGTGGACCGAGCCATGGTTGCCGAAACCGGCGTAGCCGACCTGATTGCAGAAGCGCTCGACCTCCTCCCGTGCGATCGTGGCGGGCGAATCACTGAAATCGATCAGCAGGCAGAGGCCGACGAAGTCACCGACGGTCTGGCGCTGGGGTGGCGCCAGCATCGGACCGCCCGCGGCAGCCATCGCGCGAATGGCGCGCTGCTGCTCCCGTCGCTCCCGCCGCCGCTGCTCGCAGCGCCGGCCCGACGCGCGAAGCGCCGACTCGCGGGCCGCGGCCATGGCGCTTTCACGACGGACACGGAGCCCTTTCGGGACGCCCGCGCGCGTGCCATCGAGCCGGTCGCCTGCTCGTGGAGCCGGTTCCAGTGCGTTGCCATCCGACGCCAACCGGGCGACTTCCCAGTAACCCGTCGCAGGGTTCTTCGTGACGGTGTACCCGTCGAGGGTCTCGAAGACGGCGAAGTACTGGTCGCCCCAACCACGCAGCTGAATCGGGGTGCCATCGGGTTGCGTGAACGTGAAGGTCTGACCGTCAAAGCGCGTTGCCATGCGTATGTAACGACAGCAGGGGCTTGCCCGTTGAACACTGACCGGTGCGGTCGCGTGCAACGGTTCAGGTCAATCAGCGCTTGCGACGGTCCGTCACACTTGTTACTCTGACGAAATTCGTGGTCCTTCCCGCACGGGGGCACCTCGTTCCGCTCGAGGTTGTGCGGCACCCATCCCACATCGGCCACGAACCCCGACGTTCACGACTTCCCTCGTAACAAGAAACCCGTGTGGCCGGCCGGATGTGTGCCGGTGGGGTGTGCAATGGACTTGCCGGTGGGTGTGCAATCAATGAATGAATCGTTCGGAACGAGGCTCCGGCTCCAGCGCGAGGAACAGCAGATCCCGCTGGCGACGATCGCGGAGCAGACCAAGATCAAGCTGTCACTACTCGAGGGGCTCGAGCGCGACGACGTGTCACGGTGGCCCACGGGAATATTCCGTCGCTCGTATTTCCGCGCCTACGCGAGCGCGATTGGGCTCGAACCCGAGCGGGTGATACGCGAATTCCAGGCGCTCTACCCCGACCCCGATACTCAGGACGACGTCAACGAAGCGCTGGCACAGGCCCGGCTGACCCAGCCGCGACGGCCCCCCACGCGGCTTCGATGCCTGATTGATTCGGCCGTCAACGCGCTGCCGGCCCTGAACCTCCAGCCGAGTTTCAAGAGCACCCCGTCCGGGGTCAGGACCGAGAGGATGGGCCCCGTCGCAGAGCCGATCGCCGAAGTGGCTTCCCCACCAGCGACCTGGCGCCGCGGAACCCACCTGAGCCCACAACCCCAGGTAACCCAGGAGACCCGGTAACCCTGGAGCCCAGGTTAACCCTGGCGACCGAAGTAGTCCAAGAAACGCAGGTTGTCCAAGAGGCTCCGCCCGCCCACGAGAGATCAGGCGTGGACTTCGCGGACGTGGCCCAGTTGTGCACTCGGCTCGCGCGTGCCCTCGATGTCTGCGATGTGACTCCGGTGCTGGACGAGGCCGCCCGAGTGCTCGGGCTGTCGGACTGATCCTGTGGGTCGGTGATCGCCACGGTAACGAATTGACGCCGGTCTTCACTCATGGCTACTCACACGAGATGACCGCGCAACTCGGTCGCGTCTCCCGTGATTCGGACAACGCGATCGCCCGCGCCTTCCGCAGTTCTGAAGCGCGAGTGGTCGACGGAGACGACGTGGCGACAGGTGCGGTGGTGGTGCCGCTGCTCACAGCGACCGGATGCGCGGGTGTGCTCGCCCTCGAACTCCGCCATGGCGGCGAGCGACTCGAATGTGTGCGCGCTGCGGCGACGATCCTCGCGGCGCAGTTGGCAACGCTGGTCAGCGCACCCGCCCTCGCCGAAGCCGTCGGCGCCTGACGTGGTCCTCGATCCGTAATGCGTAGTTCTTGGTCCGTGCAGTTCTGTGCGTCGATGTTCTGGCTCTCCGGTTGCAGCCCTGGAGCTGGGAGATCGATTACAGAAGCGCGATGGCCCCGTTTGCCGCCATTTTTCTCGTGACGCTGGCGACCGCGTCGTCCGGTCTGACCGCGACGGCTGTCGCTCGGCCGGCCACCGGCAGCCGTCCCGACATCAGACTCCTCGATCTCGCCGCGATCCGTCGCCTCGTGAATGCGCTCGCACGACAGCGCGTCACGATGACCGAGGGTGAACGGGCCGCAGCCTGGGCAGATTTCTCATTGGTCTCGCAAGCTGTCATCGGCGACTCCAGGGTCGGCCCCTTTGATTTCGACGAGCTCGCAACTGCCGCAACGAGTGGCGATGGCCCGCGCGTGGCTGCGACGGCTGGCGTCGCCATTCGCGACATGGCTGCGTATCAGCTGCTGGCTCTCGGATACTCCGCGCGTGAGACCGCAGACGTTGTGAGCGGCCGTATCAGTCAGCGTGCGCTCGACACCGCGCGTCAGATGCTCGCCGTGGGTCAGACGAAGGACATGGCGGCGAACTATCTCGACTCTCAATACAAACGAATCGTCGCTCTCCAGACCGCGCGCAACCTGCCTCGACGACGCGCAGGGGGCGCACCGGTGAGGACGACGGCATTCGATTCCTTGATCGAGAAGTACGCCAACCTCCATCAGGTCGAAGCGTCGATCGTCAGGGCGATCATGGAGACGGAGTCTGCATTCAATCCCGCGGCGCTCTCACGTGCGGGAGCGATCGGCCTGATGCAGTTGATGCCGATGACGGCGCGCGAGCTCGGCGTCAATCCGTTCGTGCCGGAGCAGAACATCGAAGGCGGTGTTCGATACTTCTCGCAGCTGCTGAAAATGTTTGGCAGCAACCTCGAGCTCGCACTGGTCGCCTACAACGGTGGTCCTGGTTACGCGCAACGGTACGCGCGCGGACAGGCCGCGCTGTACGGTGAAACACGCGACTACGTCCGCAGGGTGCTCTCCAAGCTCAGCGCAATTCGCTGAGGCCCATCCGCAACGCAGACACGCTCTCACGCGGGACGGCAAGTCCGCTCGCGGGTCCAGGCGCGTGTGCCACGAAGACTCCCTTACAAGCCGAACTGCCGGAGGTGATGGTCGACGTGCAGGTACGCCCATCGCATCCACGCTGACTCGGACATCTGTCCGAAGATCGGGTGCGCAGGCCACTCACGGTTTCTTGCGGTGGTCACAGTCTCCAGCAGCGATGTGAGACTCGGATGCCGCTCGTCGTCCGAGCAGACGTTCGCCGCCCGCTTCCTTGAACTCAGACCACGACTGGAACGCCGGAATGTGCGCGCGTCGCATGCGAATAAGCGCTTTGCGTGCGTCGTCGCGCCGGCCGGAAAGGCTAAGCCCGATGACGCGGATGCCCTCATCGGCGCCCGCGACAAGCACTGCCGGCTCGACGCTCATCAGCACGTCGAGCTCCGGCCATGAGCAGTGTTTGTTCGAGGCTCGTCGGCACGTTCGGATCGAGACGTCGTGCTTCGACGTGCGCGGCGATCGACTCTTTGAACAGTCCGCAGTAACGGCACGCATGAACGAGACCGGCGAAAAGCTCGGGGTCGTTGCCGTGACGGTTGGCCTCATTCAGCAGCCGCACGACCGCTCGCACGGGCTGACCGATGTCGGCCTCCAGATTCGCGTAGAACTTGTGCGCGATCGACAGATGTGGATTGAGCGTCAGTGTGGGGCGTGAGGAAGACGTTCGACGGCTTGAGATCACGATGGACGATGCCGCGGGAGTGGAGGGCAGAAAGCGCGGCAAGCATCTCGAGCGCGATGGGCATGACCTGCGACACGGTCATCGCGCCGTCTCTGCACCATTCCACATCCCTGAAGTTGCTGTCTCTACAGAAACGTCGAACGAGAGAGGCGCGGTTCGACATCGACTCACGCCGCGGGTATCCTGATCGGCCTCATGGCCGCGAGCACAGCCGTCGACGTCGCCTCTCGGACGTCAACAGCCAGTTCCCGCCTCGCGTCGCTCGACATCCTTCGCGGCGCCGTCATGGTGCTCATGGCGATCGATCATGTCCGGGTCTACTCGGGCGTCCCCGCTGGCGGGCCGAGCGCGGGTGTCTTCTTCACTCGCTGGGTGACCCATTTCTGCGCGCCGGTCTTTGTGTTCCTGGCTGGCACGGCGGCGTTCCTGCACTTGCGCAAGCTCGGTGCCAAAGGAGCGCTCGCGACGTATCTGGTGACGCGCGGCCTGATGCTCGTCGTGCTCGAGTTGACGGTGATCAGAACAGCGTGGACGTTCAACGTCGACTACGGCGGGCTCATTCTTGCCGGCGTGATCTGGATGCTCGGCTGGTGCATGGTGCTGCTGGCAGCCCTTGCCTGGCTGCCTACGTGGGCCGTTGGATGTGTCGGGTTCCTGATCGTTGTGGGACAAAACCGGCTGGCAGCGATCGTGTCGGCGAGCGGTGCGTCGATCCAGTGGCTGTGGCAGTTCCTTTATTTCGGGGGGGACGTCCGCTTTGGTGAGAACGGTCCCACGATCACGATCCTCTACACGCTCGTGCCGTGGATTGGTGTCATGGCTCTCGGCTACGCCTGTGGCGCGGTCATTGTCATGGAGAGTTCCGCGCGTCAGCGCATCCTGCTGCGACTCGGCGTCGCGGCGACCGCGCTCTTCCTGGTCGTCGGCGGCGTGATGGTGTTCACGGCGGTACCCTCAGGCGATGGGATGCCGGCGCTGTTTCGCTTGTTGAATCAGCAGAAGTATCCCGCCTCGCCGATGTTCCTGCTGATGACGCTTGGTCCTGCGATTGCGCTGCTGCCGCTTGCGGAACGAGCGCGCAACGGGATCGCGGCCGCGCTCGATACGTTTGGACGTGTGCCGCTGTTCTACTACCTGCTGCACATCCCTCTCATCCACGTGACGGCGCTCGTCGTCTGGTATCTGCGTGACGGTGCGTTTGGCACCGAGCGATTCGCAACGGCTCCGTACGTGTTCATTCCGGATCCGCACCAGCAGTGGAGCCTGTCGCTGCTGTATCTCGTCTTCGCGATTGACGTCGCGATTCTTTACGTGGCGTGCCGCTGGTACATGCACGTCAAGGCGACACGGCCGCGTCCGTGGATGCGATACGTCTGACACTGGAGGACCCGCCCACCATGACCACTGCTGAAGTTCGTCATCTGTTCACTTACACCGAATGGGCGAACGCGCGTGTCCTGGATGCTGCGGAGAAGCTGCCGCCCGAGGAACGGCTGCGCGACGTCCACATCAGTTACAAGTCGATCCTCGGCACGCTCTTGCACATGGCTGGTGCGGAGTGGATATGGCTCGAACGCTGGTTCGGTCACTCTCCCGTGGGCCCCGATGTCTGGGCGGGATGGACACCTGCCGACGCGCGTAGCCTGCAGCAGGTACGGGAGAAGTGGCAGCCGGTCATCGAGAGACGCAAGGAGTACCTGGGGACGATTTCGGATGCGGATCTCGCTCGCGAGCTGGGTTACACGCGATTCACCGGCGAGCCCTATTCACTGCCGCTCGGTCAGCAGATGCAGCATGTCGTCAATCATGCGACTCTCCACCGCGGCCAAGTCGTGGGCATGATTCGACAGCTTGGCGTCGCGCCGCCGTCGACCGACCTGCTGTTCTACCTGATGGAGACCCGACTGCCATCAGTCTGAAGATATCGACGGCGTCCTAGTCCCATTCGATTTCGACGCCATGGCCGCGCGCCTTGTCGCCATGCATCGGCGTAACAAATCCCAGGAGGCAGCCCTTGCCGCCGTCACGAAGCAGGTGGCACCGCACCTTGATCTTGTCGCCGACCAGCACGTCTTCCTTCTTGACGCCCTTCAGGAAGATGCCCTGCGGGTTCGTGGCTTCGAGCGACCACGTAGTCGTGTCACCCTTCTCGCCTTTGACGTCCAGATAGATGATCGAGTGCGGGACGATGAAGATCACCTGCTTGATTGTGCCTTCCATGATCGTCCACGTCTGGACGTCATAGTTGCCGTGTGAGTGATGGGCAAGTGCAGAGGCGGTCAGACACGACACGCACGCGAACGCAACGACGAAGGACTTGAGTCGCATGTCGCCCCTCATTTCTTCGGTGGAATGGTGCCATCAATCGATGTGTTCAGGTCCCGCACGGTAAACGGCGGCATCTCGCGGGGAAACTTCCATTCCCCGTAGCCCTCGGTGTAGATCGTCCGGTAGCGAATCGCGAGTCCCTTGTCGTCGGCCCAGGCCAGCCCCTGCATGAACAGGATCGGGTCCGGCATTCCGGAGGTCAACAGTGGCCTGATGGATGTACAGCCTGCCGGCGTGCTGGTGAATCGCCGCAAACGTCCGCGTCTTGTCCGGGTTGTTCATCTGCAGGAGACGCCCCGACACGAGCTCGACGAAGTAATACATGTAGTGCGTGATCTTGACGCCGTCGCGCTGCATGAAATTCCACACTTCGTGGTCGGTGGCGCCGGCGAGATCGAGTCGGAAGTCGTTCTGGCAGGAATCGCCGTCACCTTGCGCCGCCCGGCACTTCGCCGCTCGATCGGCATGCAGCTTCTCGATGTTCCGGTAGTCGACGACCGTCGTGGAGTAGCGTCCCAGCGGGTCGGAGGCGCTGTAGACCCTGGCGGGTAGTTGCTGGCGGTACTCCGTGGTGTAAGTGATCGTTTCGACTTTGGGCTGACCGGGAAAGTTCGCGCTGAAGCCATCCTCAGTGCTGACGAAGCGCGTCCAGTCCTGGGCCGAGACCGGTTGAGCGAGCGAGACGATCAACGCCGCAGGAATCAATGGAATCAGGCGCATGGTTCCTCCTCGGCTCCAGACGCGGCACCGATAGTCCAGTAGTGTCGAGATACTGCCCAAAACGCAGGGGGCGTGCAAGCTATAATCCGCGGCCTGAGACCGCCAACGGTGGGAGTGCCATATGCTTGCGTTTCCCTCGAGGTCCACGTCATTTCGTCGCGCGGTAGTTGCCGGGTTGCTCGGGCTGCTCCTCGGCGTGCCTTCGGTCGCTGAGCTGACCGCTCAGTCGCGGACGGTTGCGGACCGCGTCTACTCCGACGCTCAGGCCGCGCGCGGCCAGGCTGTGTACAAGGGGCAATGCCTTGCCTGTCACGGCGACGCGCTTCAAGGCGTCGTGGGACCGCCCCTCACCGGCAGCAGCTTTCTCGCGGTCTGGGGTTCCCGTTCGCTGGCAGATCTCGTCGACAAGATCCAGAAGACGATGCCGCCCCAGGCGCCTGGCTCCGTGTCTCAGCAGCAAGCGATCGACGTGGCAGCGTATACGCTGAGCGCTGGCAAGTTCCCGGCCGGACAGACTGAACTGCAGGCGGCGACGCTGTCGGGGACCGCATTCCCAGCAGGGCCTCAACCTGCGAGTGCACCCGGCGTTGCTTCGTCATTCGCCGTCGCCGGTAATCTGGCGCAGTTGATGCGCGGGGTGACCTTTCCGAACGCGAACATCTTGTTCAACGTGCAAGTGAAGGACCCGGGCAAAGAGAAGCCAGCCATCCCGATGCCGTTCGACTACGTCGCCTGGGGCGGAACGGTGTACTACGGGTGGCAGGCGGTCGATCAGGCGGCCCTCGCGCTCGTCGAGACAGCGCCGCTCTTTCTGCTGCCAGGACGACGATGCGAGAACGGAAAGCCGGTCCCGATCGATCGCGCCGACTGGAAGCAGTACACGGCGGCGCTCATGGACGTAGGACGGGAGGCCTATCGCGCAGCGCAGACGCGCAACGTCGACGCGGTGGTGAAGATTGCCGATCGACTCAACGAGTCGTGCGCGAACTGCCACAAGGTCTATCGCGATGGTACGCGTGAAGGAAACACGGCGGGGGCGTCGAGGTGCCAGTGAGCGGCGAGCCTTCGCCTCGCCGTCGTCGTTCACCGGCCGCGCGCTGGAACAGGTTGACCGTGATGGTAGAGCGTCTGATACCGGATGCTGTTGCCGTCCGCGTCGACAAAGCCAAGTGCCTGCTGGAAGAGCCCCGGCTCCGGATCGCCGGCGGGCACTGTCGCCTCGGCGATGAAGAGCCTGTCCGCGTGCATGAGGATCGATGCGTAGGTTCGTGATTGATCCGTGTTGGTCAACTGCAGCATGTGCCCTTCGACCAGATCGATGTTCGTCCAGACGAACTCGGTGATCGCCGCATCGCGCTTCATGAATTGACGCGTCGCGTAGATCAGCGCCCCGGCATAGTCCGCCTTCCAGTACCCTGCGCCAGTTGAACTGCGAGGATTGGCACCGCCCAGACATGTTTCGGCGCCGGCGGGGCAGGCCTTCGCCTTCTCGGTGAGGATCTTCTCGATCGATCTGTAGTCGACGACCGTCACCGAGAAGCGGCTGCGCCCGAGCGCGGCGGAGTAGACGCGAGCGGGAAGGTCCCCACCGAACTGTGACCGGTAGGTCGACTCCGTAATTGTCGGAGCACCAGGAAAGTTCGTCGAGAATCCATCCTCGCGGCTTGCAAACTCAGTCCACTCCTGCGCGAATGCCGCATTCGACAGCGAGACCACCATCGCCGCGGCGATGACGCATTTCATTTGGCGGGACTGGCGGCGGGGGCAGCATCACGCCCGACGATGGCGGGAGGCGGATACACGCCCATGCCGTGAAACGAGTTGGAGTAGATCGACCTGTAGCGAATCCCGTTGCCGTCCTTGTCCACCCATTGCATCGACTGCTGGAACAAGCCAGGCTCGGGGCGATCCGCAGGGACAGTGCCTTCGAGGATGTACAGCTTCTGCTGGTGCATCCCGACCCACGCGAATGTACGCGACTGATCGGCGTTATTGGTGAGTTGGATGATGTTGCCTTCGACCAGATCCTGCCAGTCGTACCCGAGGAAGTTCAGCTTCGCGTCACGCTGCAGCAGCTTGAACGTCGCGTACACGATGGCTCCCCGCTCGTCGTGTCTCGCGTAGCCGGCGCCAAGCGCCTCGGGCGCATTGGCGCGGCAGTTCGCATTTCCCGGCGGACATGATTTGCCCCGCTCGATCCCCTGTTGCTCGATGCTGCTGTAATCGACGACGGTAACCGAGTAGCGCTCCTTATCCTTGGTGGCCGAGTACACGCGTGCCGGAAGGACGTAGTTCAACTGCGACGTCCACGTCGTCTCAGTAATCGTCGGCTTGCCTGGAAAATTCATCCTGAAGCCATCCTGGAGACTGGTGTATTCGTCCCAATCCTGTGCGAGTGCCGCGTGCGGACCAAGGAGAAGCAACCCGAAGACGATGGCTCTCAGGCGCATGTGTGCTCCTTCAGAAGTCCTTTGGTGCGGGAGCGTTTCCGCCGTCCCAATCCTTGATCGAGCCGTCGGCCGTCTTCAGAAATCCGAGGAGGCAGCCGTTGGTCTTGTCCCTGAGCGGATGGCAGCGCGCCTTGACGAGCTCGCCGGTCTTGAGCGAGTCACGCGACACGCCCATCTTTTCCAGCTGGCCGCGCGTCGTCGCCTCGAGCGCCCAGACCTGCGGCGCGCCGGTCCCGTCCTTCACTTCGATGTACAGCCAGGAATGCGGCGTGAGCAGATGCAGTTCCTTCACGACGCCCTCGATATCCCTGAAGGTCTCTTCGTATTGCCCGTGAGAGTGATGGGCCGAGGCCGACAGTCCAATCAGAGCGACGCACGCCGCCGTGAGACAAGTGGTCAACCGCACGCGGGCCTCCTTACGTCAACGGGGACGCGGGATGTGCGCCGATCCTGCCATCAAACGGCGGAAATCCCAAGCCGCTTCCCACAGGGCTCGCGAATATGCCGGACGTACTGGTTGACGTCCTGCTCGAAGTTCAAGGCTCCCGGAACCGTGCGGTATCGCTTCACGAAGCAAAACTGAGAGTTCAGCAGCACGCGATGAGGCCCGGGGTTTTCCGCATACGGCTCACAGTAGAGACGCTCGAGCGAAAACTCGTTCACGAATCGATCGACGCACAGCTGAAAGAACGTCCCGCAAACGGTCGAACTTGGAGAGATTCATTCATGAGCGAGGCCCGGCAGTCTCAGGCTGCCCTGCAGGGTTCGCAGCATACCGCCAGACGTGCCGAGACTTGAGCGAAACCCGAGGCGCGTTTAGACTGCCCACGGAGGAAAACGCGATGAAGACACGTCTGTCGGTGCTGGTCATTGCTGTTGTCGCTGCGGCTTCAGTCGGTCTCCATTCGCAGCAGCAACCGTCGGCCCCTGCCAGCGCGCTCCCATCGCCGCCTCAGCGCGAGCCGGCATGGGCGTTCCCGGTACAGGCCGGATCGCTGCCTGCAGAATCGCCCGAGCCGAAGTCACTCGAGGGGAGCACGAAGAAGTACACGCCCGCCGAGATCGACAACCTTCTCGCCCCACCCGATTGGTTCCCAGAGGCACACAAGCCTGCGCCGGGCATCGTGCAGAAGGGCCGTGGTGCTGCGCTCGCTTGTGGTTCCTGTCATCTGATGTCGGGCCTTGGCCATCCCGAATCCGCCGACCTCACTGGTTTCACGGCCGACTACATCGTCCAGCAGATGATCGACTTCAAGAACAATACGCGGAAGGACTACGCGCGCATGAACGGCATCTCGAAAGAAGTCTCCGACCAGGAGGCGCGCGAGGCTGCCGAATGGTTCGCGTCATTGTCACGCAAGAAGTGGTCGAGGGTCGTCGAAGCCGCGATGGTGCCGAAGACGTTTGTCGGTCAGGGACGCATGCGGTTCCTCGATCCGAAGGACAAGGGCATGGAGCCGATTGGCAACCGGATCATCACGTTGCCAGAGAATCAGGAGTTGGCGCGCCTGCGCGATCCGCGATCTGGCTTCGTGTCCTACGTGCCGCCCGGCAGCATCGCCAAGGGCAAGGCACTCGCGGAAACCGGCGGAGGCAGCAAGACCATTGCGTGCAACATCTGTCATGGGGACGGCATGAAGGGGCTGGCGCAGGTGCCGCGCATCGCCGGCCTGCATCCGATCTACGTCGCGCGTCAGTTGCATCTCTTCAAGGATGGCGGCAGGGCAGGTGCCGACGCGGCGCTGATGAAGAAGCCGGTGATGCAGCTGACCGACGAGGACATCCTGAATATCTCGGCGTACGTCGGATCGCTGTCGCCGGAATAAAGTAGGCAGTAGGCGGTAGGCGCATACTGCCTACCGTCTACTGCATACTGTCTGCGTCCTCATGAGCCTGTTCGCTCGCAAGCCCATATCTGATCTGCAACCTGAGGAGGGCGCGCACTCGCTGAAGCGCGCCCTCGGCGCTGGCGACCTGATCATGCTGGCGATCGGCGCCGTCATCGGCGCCGGCATCTTCTCGTCTATCGGCACAGCCGCAGCCGGAGAGATTCGTCCCGATGGGACGGTCATTCGCGCCGCGGCCGGTCCGGCGCTGATCCTCTCGTTCGTACTACTCGGCTTCGTGTGTGGTTTGGCCGCGCTGTGCTACGCGGAGCTCGCCGCGATGATCCCGCAGGCGGGCAGCGCCTACGCGTACTCCTACGCGACGCTTGGCGAGCTGATCGCCTGGGTGATCGGCTGGGACCTCATTCTCGAGTACGCCGTCGGGAACATCGCCGTCGCCGTGGCATGGGGTGGCTACTTCAACTCGTTCATGAGCGGTTTCGGTGTGACGTTTCCGGGCTGGCTGACGCACGGCTACAGGGCCGTGACGTTGAGCTCCGATCCCGCCGTGCAGGCGCTGCTCGAGACCGCTCCTCGAATCGGCGGCATCCCGGTTCTCCTCAACATCCCGGCGTTCGCCATCGTCATGCTCGTGACCTGGGTCTTGTTGCTCGGCGTCAAGGAGAGCGCTCGCGCGAACAACATCATGGTTGTCGTCAAGCTGCTCGTGCTCGGGCTGTTCGTCGTCGTCGGTGCGATTCACATCGACACGGCCAACTATGTCCCGTTCGCGCCGAACGGCTGGGCCGGCATTCACCAGGGCGCAGCGATCGTCTTCTTCGCTTACATCGGCTTCGATGCGATTTCGACTGCTGCGGAAGAAACAAAGAATCCGCAACGCAATCTTCCGATCGGCATCCTCGGCGGGCTGGCGATCTGCACGCTCATCTACGTCATCGTCGGCATTGTGGCGACAGGGCTGGTGCCGTACATGGAACTGCGGGCGGCCGATCCGCTCGCGAAGGCGCTGGATGTGGCGGGGCTGAAGACGGCGGGCTGGATCGTGTCGTTCGGCGCGGTGGTCTCGATTACGGCGGTGCTGCTGGTCTTTCAGTACGGGCAGCCGCGCATCTTCTACGCGATGGCGCGTGACGGACTCCTTCCGGCGTGGGCGGCAAAGGTGAGCGAGAAACGACGGGTGCCGCACATCACGACGTGGGCAACGGGGATCGTGGTCGCGCTCGGCGCACTCGTCGCCGACGAGAACGAGATCTACGATCTGACCAATATCGGAACGCTTTCCGCCTTCGCGATCGTGTGCATCGGCGTGCTGGTGCTCAGATACACGGAACCGGACAGGCCGCGGCCATTCCGCGTGCCACTGGTCTGGGCGGTCAGCCTCGTCGGCGCATTCGCGTGCTTCTACACGATGCTGGGGCTGCCGCGAACGGCCTGGGAGCGGTTTGGCATCTGGCTCGTCATTGGCGCCGTCATCTACGCCTTCTACGGCTATAGGCACTCACAGTTACGGGCCAGCCGGGACAGGTAGTTCTTCGGACCCGCCGAGAGGTACAATCGTTGTTTCGGACCATTCGGAAGTTCCCACTGGGTGCTCATGGCACACGATTGGATTGCGGTCCGCGGGGCTCGCGTCCACAACCTCAAGAATATCGACGTCGATCTGCCCCGTGACCGGCTCGTCGTGATCACGGGCCTGTCCGGTTCAGGTAAGTCGTCGCTTGCCTTCGACACGATCTACGCGGAAGGCCAGCGGCGCTACGTCGAATCGCTGTCGGCGTACGCCCGCCAGTTTCTCGAGCAGATGGAGAAGCCGGACGTCGATCTCATCGACGGCCTTTCGCCAGCGATCTCGATCGAACAGAAGACGACCGGCTCCAATCCGCGCTCGACAGTTGGCACGGTCACCGAAATCTACGACTACCTTCGACTGCTGTTTGCGAACACCGGCACGCCGCACTGCTACAACTGCGGGCGTGAGATCTCCTCCCAGTCGCTCGAGCGGATTCTCGATCTCGTCATGCTCTATCCGACCGATGCGCGCATCAACATCATGGCGCCCATCGTGCGCGGTCGAAAGGGCGAGTTCAAGAAAGAGCTGCAGGCGTTGCGGCAACGTGGCTACACGAAGGCCCGGATCGACGGTCAGTTCCGATCGCTCGAAGAAGACCTGAAGCTCGATCGCCGACGGAATCACACGATCGAGGTCGTGGTCGATCGGGTGATCGTGAAATCGGGCATCGAGCGCCGTCTATCCGAGTCACTCGAAACTGCGCTCTCGCTCGCCGATGAAATCGTGGTCGTCAACACATTCGACGGGGGCGATCAACTCTTCTCGCGCCGGCTCGCCTGTGTGAAGTGCGGGATCTCGATGCCGGAGATGACGCCGCGCGCGTTTTCGTTCAACTCGCCGCACGGCGCCTGCCCGGCCTGCCAGGGGCTCGGCGCGACCTACGACTTCGACGCGAAGCTCGTCGTGCCAGACGAGTCGTTGTCGCTGCTCGGCGGCGCGATTGCGCCCTGGGCGCGCGGCGATCGCAAGCTGGTGCGCGAGGCCGTGATGACGCTGGCGCGGACCTACGGACTCGATCCGGAGCTGCCCTTCAACAAGTTGCCGCGCAAGCATCGCGAGCTGGTGCTGTTCGGACCGGCGGGAGCGGCGAAGCAGGAGAAGGTTGCAGCCAAAGCCGCGACGCAGCAGGCCAAAGCCGACGAAGAGGATGAAGAGGACGACGAGGAGTTCGAGCTCCCGCGTCGTCGATCGGCAGGGAAGTCGGAATCCGATCCGTTCGGTCGCAACTTCGAGGGCGTGCTTCCCAATCTCCGCCGCAGGTACGAGGAGGGGTCGTGGGCGGTTCAAGAAGATCTCGAGCCGTACCGGACGCTGCGCGAGTGCCCCACGTGTCATGGGCAGCGGCTGAAGCCGCAAAGCCTCGCGGTGAAGGTGAAGGGACGAGGCATCGCCGAGTACGTGAACCTGCCGATTAGCGACACGCTGGCTGTCTTCGAATCATTCGAGTTGAGCGAGCGCGAGGCGCTGATCGCGGGACGCGTGCTGAAGGAGATTCGCGAGCGCCTTCGATTCCTCGACGACGTGGGTGTTGGATATCTCACGCTCAACCGCAGCGCAGCGACATTGTCGGGCGGCGAAGGTCAGCGCATTCGCCTGGCCACTCAGATCGGCGCCAACCTGACCGGCGTGCTGTACGTGCTCGACGAGCCGTCCATCGGACTGCATCAGCGCGACAATCGGCGTCTGCTGACGACGCTGTCGCGGCTGCGCGATCTGGGCAACACCGTGGTCGTGGTCGAGCACGATGAAGAGACGATTCGGACGGCGGACTACGTGGTCGATCTCGGGCCCGGTGCCGGCGAGCATGGCGGTCACGTCATCTTTCAGGGCGAGCCGTCGCAGCTGATGGCCGACGGTCACGGATCGCTGACGGGCGCCTACCTGCGAGGTGAACGTTCGATTCCGACGCCGGCTGCGAGACGCCCGGCGTCGAGGGGCGAAATCGTCATCCGCGGCGCACGTGCGAACAATCTGAAGAATATCGACGTCGCGATCCCGCTGGGAACGCTGACGGCGGTCACCGGCGTCAGTGGCTCCGGCAAGTCGACGCTCGTCAACGACATCCTGTATCGCTCGCTGGCGAAGACGATCTATCGCGCCGCTGCCGAGCCGGGCGCGCACGATCGCATCGATGGTATCGGCCTCATCGACAAGGTCATCGAGATCGATCAGTCGCCGATTGGCCGCACACCGCGATCGAATCCCGCGACGTATACCGGGATGTTCACGTTCATCCGCGAGCTGTTCGCGATGATGCCCGAGGCCAAGGCGCGCGGATTCAGGCCTGGCCGCTTCTCGTTCAACGTGAAGGGCGGACGCTGCGAGGCGTGTCAGGGGGATGGCGTCATCGCGATCGAGATGCACTTCCTGCCCGATGTCTACGTCACCTGCGAACAGTGCAAGGGGCGGCGATACAACCGGGAGACGCTCGACATTCAGTACCGCGGAAAGTCGATCGCTGAAGTGCTCGACCTCACCGTCGATCAGGCGCTTCCGCTGCTCGAGAACTTTCCTCCGATCGCCAACAAGCTGCGGACGCTGCAGGACGTCGGGCTCGGCTACATCGAGCTCGGGCAATCAGCGGTCACGCTCAGCGGGGGTGAAGCGCAGCGGGTGAAGCTGGCGCGTGAGTTGTCGCGCCGGAGCACGGGACGAACGGTCTACATCCTCGATGAGCCGACGACCGGCCTGCACTTCGAGGACACGCGCAAGCTGCTCGACGTGCTCAACAAGCTGGTCGATCAGGGCAACACGGTCGTCGTGATCGAGCACAACCTGGATGTCATTCGATGCGCGGACCATGTGATCGATCTCGGGCCGGAGGGAGGCGCAGCGGGAGGGCAGGTCGTCGCGTCAGGATCGCCTGAGGCGATTGCGGCCATGTCGGGCTCTGCGACCGGTCAATTTCTCACGGGACTGCTCAACGGGCACTCGGCGTGATGTGGTCCACGGGCCACAGGACTCGTCCAAAAATTTGTGTCATTAAGGCCACAAGTGAATGCTTTCGAGTATTTGCAGCTTAAGCATTCATTTTCAGGCAATGGCCTGACCATTAAGGGGTTATCCAAGAATTTGATCGCGATCAAGGCCATGGTATCTGGCTTGCTTTATGGGCCACTAGCCTGAACACACCGTGACCAGCATCTCTTCGCAACGAACGCTTCGCCGCGCCATCTCCTGCGCGGGGATAGGCCTGCATTCAGGCCGTAAGGTGACCCTCTCTCTCCGTCCTGCCCCGGCAGGTTCGGGGATTCGCTTTCGCCGCTTGGACCTTGGTGGGCTCGAGCTGCCGGCGCAAGTCAATCACGTTGGCGCGATCAACTATGCGACAGGCCTCATGCGGGATGCCGTTCAAGTTGATACGGTCGAGCACCTGCTGTCCGCTCTCGTCAGCCTCGGCATCGACAACGTGACGGTCGAGTTGAACTCGCCCGAGGTGCCGATCATGGACGGCAGCGCGGCGCCGTTCGTCTATCTGATTCAGGAAGCTGGCGTGAAGACGCTGGATGCGCCGCGCCGGTATCTAAAGATTCTCCGACCGATCTCGCTGACGCGCGGCGACAAGCGGATCGCGATCTACCCGTCCGATCACTTCAAGGTCACCTACAGCATCGCGTTCGATCACCCGATGCTGCGTCACCAGTCGCGGACCATCCGCCTGACGGCTGATGCCTTCATCGACGAGATCGCGCCGGCGCGCACCTTTACCTTCCTCAAGGAAGTCGAGATGCTGCGTCAGCAGGGCCTCGCGCTCGGTGGCTCGCTCGAGAATGCCATCGTCATCTCGGACACGGGCGTGTTGAACAACGGCCTGCGCTTCGACGATGAGTTCGTGCGGCACAAGATTCTTGATGTGATTGGCGACATGGCGCTCGTCGGCTACCCGATGATCGGCCATCTGGTTGCACATCGGGGCGGGCACGCGCTGCACACCGCGTTTGCGGCGCGGGTGCTGGAAGAATCAGAGGCGTGGATGCTGGTCGATGGCGGGGTGGATGCGGCTCAGGCCGTGCCGGTCCCGGTAACCGAGCCCGTTCAGGCCAACTAGCGCCAGGCTCGAGGTACTCTGGTCTCTACCGGGCAATCCTTCGCATGTAGGCCTCGAGCTTGTCGTTCTCGTACTTCACCGTATTCAGAAACAGGCTCTCGAGCAGATAGGCACGACGTTCGCTGTCGTCCATCTGCTCGATCAGGTGATTGATCTCCCTGACCATGTCCTCGAAGGACCGTTCGAGCTCGCGGCGCGCGGTGACCTCGCGGTACAGGGCTTCCATGACGGCGAGGAGGTCGCCGTCGAGCGGGATCTCGGCTCCGGTCGTGGTCGTGATGGTTCGAGTGCTCATACCCCGAAGCTCCTGATCGCCGACGCCTCGTCGGGATGAATCTCGAGAAAGTTCTGGGCTCCCGTCATCGAGAGCATGGTTTCGACGCGCTTCTGGACGCCCGACAGCTTGAGCGCCCCGCCTGCGGCGTTGGCCTGCCGGTACAGGTCCATGAGGCAGCCGATGGTGGCGCTGTCGACGTAGGTCACGGTCGAGAGGTCGAGGAGCAACTTCTTGTCGCCGCTTCCGATAAGCGAGGTAATCGTGCTCGCGAACTCCGAGAGGATCGGATACATCAGCCGGGTCTCGTTGACGCGGACAATGGCGACGTTCTGGTTGCGTTCGGTCGTCAGATTCATCCTGATACTCCGGTTCTCGGTACAGCATCCTGCTCTTCACGCAGACGTTGAATCTGCCTGGCAAGTTCGGTCCGGCCCCGATTGATGCGGGACTTGACCGTCCCCTCGGGCAGGTGGAGCTGGTCGGCGATCTCCTGATAGGTCAGTTCCTGGATGTCCCTGAGCATCACCGCGGTGCGCAGGGTCGGCGCCAGTTTGTCGAGCGCCTTGCGCAGCAGCTTGACGCGATCGCGCTGCTCCAGTTGCGTGTCGACGCGCGTGTCCCCAGAGGCTGGCGCAAAGTCACTCGGATCGACATCGCGATTGATGGTTTCGCGCTCCTTGCGGACGGCGCGGTAGTGATCGATGCACAGGTTTCGGCTCACGCTGATGAGCCATGTCTGGAAGTTTGCGCGGCGGTCGAAGGTATCGAGCGACTTGTACAGCTTGAGGAAGACGTCCTGCGTGAGGTCCTCCGCCTGATCGTGACGGCCGACGAACTTGTACGCGACATTGAAGACCTTCCGCCGGTACATCCGCACGATCGATTCCCACGCTGCCTGGTCGCCGGTCAGACAGCGCTCGATGATCTCGTCGGTGACCTGTGTTGGGGAGGGCGCGTCAGGAGACATCACGGAGAGATGGTCGCGCATGTGCTCGCGCGCGAGGCGAAGAACCGCAAGACGGGCAATCGCAGCTGTGAGTTAC
Source organism: uncultured Acidobacteriota bacterium (assembly GCA_963772955.1). GTDB lineage: Bacteria > Acidobacteriota > Vicinamibacteria > Vicinamibacterales > UBA2999 > Gp6-AA40. The sequence continues at coordinate 570,504 of CAVYZF010000009.1, forward strand.
GGCGTTCGAGCCTGAAATGCAGGAAATGCGCGCATGATAACATGCCAAGGCTCGTGTACCTACCGTTCCAGCCTTCTTCAGCAGGTCTTCTCTGCGACGGCGTCAGCGTGCTTTCCATCGTCGAGGCCGTTGGCACGCCTGCGTATGTCTACAGCGCCGGCGCGATTCGGAGCGCGTATCAGGACATCGATACGGCGTTTGCAGAGTATCCGCACGCGATTCACTATGCGCTGAAGGCCAATTCGACTCTGGGGTTGCTGCGTCTGTTGCGCTCGCTCGGCAGCCGTGCCGACGCGAACTCGTGGGGCGAGATCGAAGTGGCGCAGCGCGCCGGCTTCGAGCCGAAAGACGTCGTGTTCACTGGCGTAGGGAAGACGCGCGACGAGCTCGCATCAGCGATCGCTGCCGAGATCGGGACGATAAACGCGGAGTCGGCGGGCGAGCTGGATCGCATCGCATCTGTGGCTGCGCAGCAGCGACGCGTGGCTCGAGTCGCGCTTCGCGTCAATCCTGACATCGACGCGAAGAGCCATCCGAATATCTCCACGGGGCTCAGGTCGAACAAGTTCGGGGTGGCGATCCAGGAGGCACGCGCCATCTACGCTGAGCGTCGGCATCTTTCGAGTCTCACATTCGTTGGCGTTCACGTTCACATCGGCTCCCAGATCACGACGGCGGAGCCGCTCGCGCGCGCGGCACGCGCACTGGTCTCACTCGCGCGCGAACTGTGCGAGGACGGCTTTGCGCTCGAACACGTCGATCTGGGCGGCGGCCTCGGCATCGGCTACGAAGGACGTCCGCTGCTGACGCCGTCGGACTACGCGGCGGCCGTCGTGCCAGAACTGCGCAACATCGGCATTCCGGTCGTACTCGAGCCGGGGAGGGCCATCGTGGGAAATGCCGGTGCGCTCGTCTCTCGAGTGGTTGACGTGAAGCGCTTCCCCGACGGCCGGCAGTTCGCGGTCCTCGACGCCGGGATGACCGAACTGATGCGCCCGGCGCTCTACGGATCCTTTCACCGGATTCTGCCGCTGGCGCCACGTGGTGGTGCCGAGAGCGCCTGGGACATCGTCGGGCCGATCTGTGAGAGCAGCGACGTCTTCGCGCGTGATCGGTCGCTGCCGGAACTCCGCGTCGACGATCTCGTGGCGGTGCTCGACACCGGTGCGTACGGCGCGGTGATGGCCTCCAACTACAACCGTCGATTCCTCGCGCCTGAAGTACTTGTCGACAACGATCGCTTCGAGATCATTCGTCGCCGGCAGACGCTCGACGATGTCCTCGCGCTCGAGAGCTGATGCGCGGACTGCTCATTGCGTTCGAAGGCCTCGACCAGAGCGGCAAGCAGACACAGGCGGAGCGGCTGCGCGACCGCTTGATCGGGGCCGGACGTCAGGTGCGGCTGCTGTCGTTTCCAGCGTATGAGACGCCGATAGGCATCGAGATTCGTCAGGCGCTTGCCGGCGCCCGCGACTGGGGTGCGGACGTGATGCAGCTCCTCTACATCGCAAATCGCTACGAGGCCCGGCCGATGATCGAGCGCGAGCTGGCCCAGGGCACGGTCCTCGTCTGCGATCGCTACGTCGCCTCGAGCATCGCGTACGGCGAGACGCAGGGCCTCGACGCGGCATGGCTGCGTGACGTCCAGCGACACCTGCCGGAGCCGGACATCACCTTCCTGCTCGACATCGACCCCGACGTGTCGGCTCGCCGCAAGACGACGGATCGCGACAAATACGAGCGCGATTTCGGGCTTCTCGGGCGGGTGCGCGCGAGCTATCTTCGCCAGGCCGCGTCAGGTCGATGGGTTCGTCTCGATGCCGACCGCGACCGCGGCGCAGTGGCGGACGACGTCTTCGACGCAGTACGATCGCTGCTCTGATCGGAGGAGTCGCGTGAGCGCAATCGAGGGGCTGCTTGGAACCTTCGATGGATCCGGGGCGTGGTACGACTCTGCAGGGAAGTCGGCCGCATACCAGATCAGGCAGACGAACGTCGCGACAGTCGATGGCTTCGACGTGGCGTTCAGGCACGACTTTGATGACGCCACCGTCGTCGAAGCGCGCTTCACCATGACCTGGATCGCACCCAGCCTCTTTCGCGTGGACGTCGCCGGCGCAGCCGTCGGCAACGGCTACGTGTTCGACCGGGTGTGTCACTACCACATGAAGTTCGGTGACAAGTTTGTCGAGGTGAGTTACGTAATCAGCGGCGACACGGTAGACGTATTTGGATCAAGCTCCACCAACGCCGACGGAAACTACATCGCGTGGAAAGAGACCCTGCGCCAAACCGCGAATTGAGACAGCCATGACTCGAGCCTCGCGCGATTACGCCCTCTCGTGCGCTCTCGTCGCCCTCGTGTGCTGCGCCTTCGCCCCGTGGGCAGGCGCGCCAGCGCAAGCGCGAGCGTCAGCGCCCGTCGAGTCTTATCGCGTCGTCAAGGTCTATCCACACGATCCGATGGCATTTACTCAGGGGCTGATTTACCGGGACGGATTCCTCTACGAGAGCACTGGCGTCCGGGGCCAGTCGAGTCTACGGAAGGTGAAGCTGGAAACGGGCGAAGTCGTCGTCCAGCGGCGTGCCGGCCTCGAGGCCCACTTTGCCGAAGGCCTCGCCGAGTGGAAGGGTCAGCTCGTTCAGCTGACGTGGCAGTCGAAGATAGCCTTTGTCTACGATCTCGCGAGCTTCGCTCCGCGGGGCACGTTCGCCTACTCCGGCGAGGGCTGGGGGCTGACACACGATGAGCGAAAGTTCATCCTGAGCGACGGTTCCAATCGCCTGCGATTCTTTGATCCAATGGCGTTCCGCGAGATCGGGCACGTCGAGGTCACAGACGAGGGAAGACCAGTCACTGATCTCAATGAGCTCGAGTACGTCAACGGTCAGGTCTGGGCGAACGTGTGGCACACCGATCGAATCGCGCGGATTTCTCTGGAGACGGGACGAGTCATCGGCTGGATCGATCTTCGCGGCCTCATGTCGGGAGGTTTCAAGCTCGACTCAGAGGCCGTGCTCAACGGCATCGCTTATGACGCGACGAGCAAGCGATTGTTCGTGACCGGCAAGCTGTGGCCGCGGCTCTTCGAAATCGAGGTCACTCCGCGAGCGCGAGAGTAAGCGCTCGCACCTCGCCTACTCCCCCTTCTTTCAGTACCCGCGCACACGCATCCAGAGTCGCGCCCGTCGTCCGTACATCATCGACGAGCACGACGACGCGACCATCGAGCATGGCCTTCCGAACACGAGTCGAAAGCAGCGGCGACATCATGAACGCGCCGCGTACGTTGCGACGGCGCCTGGCCGCAGTGAGGCCCGTCTGCGGAGCGGTGGCTCGCGTTCGCCAGAGCGCATGAACGATGGGCAGTTCGAGACATGCAGCGAGGTCGGCGGCCTGATTGAACCCTCTCGTCAGCCGACGCCACGGATGCAGCGGCACCGGCACGACGCAGTGCGCATCGGAGAGCACATCGCCGCCTGATTCGCGCAGCGCCTTGCCGAGCCTGACCGACAGCGTGCGACGGCCTTCGTACTTGAACGCGTGAATGATCTGACGAAGGGCGCCGTCGTAGCGGCCTGCTGATCTCGATCGAGCCACGGCGCCGAGCTCGCTGCTGTCGGTTACCGGTGGAATCAGCGACTCCACCTCGGTCCAGCACGTCCCGCATACCGGGCCGCGGGTTGGGTATTCGAGTGTCGAGGCGCATGCGGCGCACTGTGGCGCGAGGATCGCCGCCACGAGGGCGTCGGCGACGTATGTCAGCTGATCTCGTGCCGCTCGGCGGTGCCCCACAGGCGTTCGAGCGCGTAGAAGGCGCGACACTCGCGACTGAAGACGTGCACGACGAAGTTGAAGTAGTCGAGCAGGATCCATTCCGACTTGTCGACGCCTTCCGCGAGCGCGGGCCGCTCGTCGAGCGACTCTCGCAGCGTGTCCTGAACCGAGTCGGCGATTGCCGCCATCTGCCGCGTATTCGCCGCGGTGCAAATGACGAAGTAATCGGTGAATCCGCCTGTCTTGCGAAGATCGAGCACGACGACGGCCTCGGCCTTCTTGTCGCAGACCGCCGCCACTGCGGCCGCGACGTCCCTGGGCAGGCGCGGCTTCTTTGTGTCAGTCGCACGACTCGTCTTGGTTTTGCGTCCCTTAGTCGTTGCCATGCAAGTCGCCTACCGCTCCATACAGGTGATGAACCACGATGTGTCTGGCGACGGCGGCGGGCACTAGATCGGCGATCGGCTCGTGCGCGTTCAGTCGCGCGCGGATCATCGTGGACGAGACATCGCGTGTTCGTGCTTCGACGAGAATGATTCGGGTTTGCCCGTCGCTCGGGATCGCTTCTTCAGGACGATGGCAGCGATGACGCAGCTCCGGCGTGCGCGCCATCGCGGTGTCGAGGCTTGTGCCTGGGCGGGCGATCACGACGAAGTGCGCGCCATCCACGACCGCCGGAAATTCGCGCCACGCTGAAATTTCTGCGAACGCATCTGCACCGAGAATGAAGAAAATTTGCGACGGCGTCCAGCCTTCCGCGTGCATGGCACGTAGGGAATCAGCGGTGTAGGAATGGCCCGGTCGAGTCAGTTCCATTTCCGAGACGCGGTACGTCGGACGATCCGCGATCGCGAGCGCCACGAGGGCGAAGCGGTGGAACGCACCGGCCATCGGGCTTGCACTGCGATGCGGAGGATCGCGGAGAGGCAGCAACCGGATTTCATCGAGGTGGAGAGCGGTGCGGGCGGCCTCCGCGGCGTCGAGATGACCGAGGTGAATCGGATCGAATGTTCCCCCGAGCACCCCGATCGTGCGCGTGGCGGTCATGCATCGCGTCGCGGGCGCGACGGTGTGAGCAGATCGATGTGCTCGGAAGCCGGAGGCTCCGGATCCGGCTCGCTGGCGACGCTCGCGCGCGCACCCGCGATTTCGCGCCAGGCCGCTTCCAGCAACTCGTTCAGTCCGTCTCCCCGGACACCCGAGATCTCGATCAGCGGCAACTTGCGGGCTCGCACGTGCTTCTTGAGTCGCTCGAGCGCGTCCGCATCGTCGAGCGCATCGATTTTATTCGCGGCGACGATCTGGGGCTTGGCGGCGACTTGCGGATCGAAGAGTCGCAATTCGTCCTGGATCGTATCGAAGTCCTCGACCGGATCACGCCCGGATGCGCCAGAGACATCGACGAGATGCACGAGCACTTTGGTGCGTTCGACGTGGCGGAGGAATCGATCGCCGAGGCCATGACCCGCGTGCGCGCCCTTGATCAGGCCGGGGACGTCGGCGACGACGAAGCTGCGGTTGTCGCTCAGGCTGACGACCCCGAGGTTCGGCACGAGCGTCGTGAACGGGTAGTTCGCGATTTTCGGCTTGGCAGCGGAGATTCGCGAGATCAGCGTCGACTTCCCGGCGTTGGGAAATCCGATCAATCCGACGTCGGCGATCAGCTTGAGCTCAAGGTGCAGGAACCGTTCCTCGCCCTGCTCTCCGGGTTCAGTCCGTCGCGGCGCGCGGTTGGTGGAGCTGACGAATTCCGCGTTGCCTCGTCCACCGCGTCCACCGCGCCCGACCAGGACACGCTGGCCCTCTTGCGCGAGATCCGCGATCAGTCGTACTTCACCGTCGCTCTTCTCGAAGACGAGCGTGCCGATGGGCACTGTGACATCGAGATCGTGGGCGGACTGTCCTGTCCGGTTGGAACCCTGGCCGTGATGTCCGGGGCGTGCCTTGAAATCGGGATGAAAGCGGAAGTCGACGAGCGTGTTTTTCGTGGCGATCGCGGTGACGTAGACCGAACCGCCGGAGCCACCATTGCCGCCATCGGGTCCGCCGCGCGGGACGAACTTCTCGCGCCGGAAGCTCAGGCAACCGTTGCCACCAGAGCCGGCGATGATGTGGATGTCGACTTCGTCGACGAACATCGTGCCCGGGAGTGATTATTCGACGGGGATGATGGAGATCTTGCGGCCGTGCTGACCGTGGTCCTCGAAGCGGACCTTACCCGTCACTTTCGCGAAGAGCGTGTGATCCTTGCCGAGCCCGACGTTCAAGCCAGGTTCGAAGCGGCGGCCCTTCTGACGAACCAGGATCGATCCACCCGTGACGAGGTTGCCGTCATGCCGTTTCACGCCCAGTCGCTGCGAATTGCTGTCGCGGCCGTTACGTGAGCTGCCCTGACCTTTTTTATGAGCCATTGAACGATCCTCGGCGGGTCCACATCTCAGGACCCGCCCTACTAGGCGACGATCTCCGTGATGCGCACGCGCGTGAAGACGCTGCGATGACCGCGCGTCTTGCGGAAGCCCTTGCGTCGCTTCTTCTTGAAGACGCGAATCTTGGGGCCGCGCGCCTCGCCGGCCACGACGCCGACGACCTTGGCTCCAGCAACGAAGGGAGCGCCGGCAACGATGTCGCCCGCGTCTTTCTCGACGAGCAGGACCTGTTCAAAGGTGAACGGCGATCCCGCCTCCGCCGGAACGCCATCGACCTCGATGACCGCGCCTGGCGTGACTTTTACTTGTCGACCACGGGCTTGAACGATGGCGTACACGGGCATTTCCTCCATCTGCACAACCTATTGAGGTTAGCAGATCGGCCCTGAGACGGGCAAGTTTATCAGTGCCGGCGGGCCTGAAGGCCCGCCGCTACCTACGTAGAGGCGGGTCTTTAGACCCGCCCGCCCTCAGGCTTACTGCAGCAGGATACGGGTGCCCTTGATCTTCTGGCTGCTCAGCGTGCTCAGGAAGGTCGGGATGAGCCGATCCATCAGCTCGAAATACGACGACAACGCCGGTGTGGTCTGGTTGGCGTTGTAGAGGATCTGCTCGCCGAAGCTTTCCGAGTGCAAGGTCGCGCCGCTGCGGCCGTCGATGAAGATGAACCGGCCATCGAGGCTGAAGCCCTTGCGCTCCATGTACGTGCGGACCGGCACGACGCGCCGGCGGCCGAACGAATCGTACACTTCCTGCTCGCGCTGCACGATGCTGTTGCGCTGCAGTGGCGTGAACATCACGGTGCCCGTCACGATCAGCGGTTGCTGATACTCCTCGCCGATCTTCTTCCAGTACTCGACATTCGCGAAGACGTGTTCGTACGCCTCGAGGTCCTTCTCTTCCTTGATTGGAGGCGGAGCCGTTGCCGCACCACCAGAGTCACGTCCCTCGGCGGCGACGTCCACGAGCGGCAGAACATCAGAATCGATCACGCGGAGCTGAGACTTCGTACGTAACTGGCTACGCAGCAGGCGCGTGGTTTCAAGGTTTCCGTCGACGTCCTCGGTGCCACCGGCGATGAACCCGGCAACGAGCACGCGCTGAAATGCACCAACATCCAGCTTGGGCCGGATGGGCGTTTCGATCGGGATCTCGAAGGAGTTCGTGCAGGCAGCGGCCAGCAGAACGGCGACGAGACTACTGAGCGCCTTGACGGGTCGTGCGATCATTGATTTCTCTGAACAGCTCGTAGTTCTGCTTGATCAGGGCGTTACCGGGCTCGAGCTCGAGCGCCCGTTCGTACGCCGCGCGTGCCTTCGCGAGATCGCCCTCATGTTCGTAAGCAATAGCCAGATTGTTGTGAGCGGGCGCGTAGCTCGGATCGATCTGCGCCGCCTTCTCCCAGCGATAGATCGCTTCGCGCCAGAGTCCGCGTTGCGCCACCGAGATACCGAACTCGACCTGCTTCTTCGCATCCGAACGCGCGTCTGCCTGCAGCGGAACCGCAACGAGCGTGAGAAGGAAGAGCACTAGCGGTATAGCAGCGGTGCGCATTGGAGGTGGCCTCACTATAGTCACTCGCTCTCGCGCGGTGCAAGTAGTTTACCGATCAAGAGCTTAGCAGGCAGGAGCAAGCCACGTACCACGGGAAATCGCGAATTTTTGCAGGTATTCGCCATCGCGGCTCGATCGATGTCCACCGTTTTTCGTGTCGGCGTTGCGATTCGAGGAGGCCGGTGCCTATAATTCGCGACATCGGGTTGGGTGCACGGCCTTCGGCCTGTCAGGGCTGGATGGGAGCTGTGCATGACACTCGATCACGCCGTCGCGCTGTCGCTTCTCGAGAATCTTCCCCGCGTCAACCTCACCGATCGGCTCAAGAACGACCCTGATCTCCTGTTACTCGCCTCTCCTCTGCTCGACCAGGCTCGTGCGATCCGAGCCCGAGCCGAGCGCGCGGGGATCCACGTCGTCGCGTGGGACGACGCCCGGTTTCCGGCTGCGCTCACGACGCTGACAGACCTTCCTCCTGTGTTGTGGTACGAGGGACATTTGTCTGCCACTGAGCTGCCTGCCATCGCGATCGTCGGATCGAGGGCTGCGTCGGCGGTGGCCATAGAGACAGCCTCGCGGCTGGCCGCGGACGTGAGCGCTGCCGGCATTACGGTCGTCAGCGGTCTCGCGCGCGGCGTCGACTCGGCAGCGCACCGCGCGGCCCTTGGAGCCGGACGCACGATCGCCGTCCTCGGGTCGGGCCTGGACCGCGTGTATCCAGCCGAGCACGTGACCCTCGCGAAGGAGATCGCGCAGAGCGGCCTGGTGATGAGCGAGTTTCCTCCCGGAGCGCCGCCGCTCCCGCATCATTTTCCCATGCGCAACCGCTTGATCAGCGGGCTGTCTCAAGGGGTCGTGGTTATCGAGGCCTCGGACAAGTCGGGCTCGCTCATTACCGCCTCGTGCGCGCTCGAGCAGGGCCGAGACGTGATGGTTGTCCCCGGAAATGTGTTGAGCGGCAGGAACAAGGGAGGGCACGCCCTTTTGAGGGATGGCGCAAAGATTGTCGAGTCTGCGGACGATATCGTGAGGGAGCTCGGCTGGTGCGGTGTGCCCGACGGAACCCAGGGAGACGAGATAACCCGCTGTCAAAAAGCGGTTTCTGGTGATCCCCTGATTCAACAGATGGCGCCCGGTCAGCCTTATGACGTGGACGAGTTGACCGGGCTTTCCGGGCTCGAACCGAAGCGCTTACTGCCTCGCTTGCTCGATCTCGAGCTGCGAGGTTTTGTGCGTCGCGCCGGCGGAGGTCGCTTCTTGCGGTCGTTCTGAACGTGTTAGTGTCATCGGCAAGACACCAAACGGCATCGTGTAGGAAATGGCAGCAGCAAAGCCTCTCGTTATCGTCGAGTCGCCCGCCAAGGCGAAGACTCTGGGTCGCTTCCTCGGCAACAAATACCGGGTGGAGGCGAGCTATGGTCACATTCGCGACCTCCCGGAGTCGGCATCCGAGGTGCCGAAGGAGATCAAGGAGAAAGACTGGGGCCGGCTCGGTGTGGATGTTGAACAGGACTTCACGCCTTACTACGTTGTCCCAAGCGACAAGCGAAAGCAGGTCGCGCACCTCAAGACTGCTGTCAAAGACGCATCCGAACTGCTGCTCGCCACCGACCCCGACCGCGAGGGCGAGTCGATCAGCTGGCACCTGACACAGGTGCTCAAGCCACGGATTCCTGTCCGCCGAATCGTCTTCCACGAGATCACCGAAGACGCCGTCAAGGAAGCGCTCGACAATCCCGGCGACGTCAACGAGAACCTGGTTCGTGCGCAGGAAAGTCGCCGCATCCTCGACCGACTCTACGGCTACACGCTGTCTCCGGTGCTCTGGAAGAAGGTCCAGACCGGGTTGAGCGCTGGACGCGTGCAGAGCGTTGCAGTTCGACTGATCGTCGAACGCGAGGAAGAGCGCCGCGCGTTCCGCTCTGCGGAGTACTGGGACGTCGAAGCGCCCATGAAGGGTGAAGGGCGCGAGTTCATTGCCACGCTGGTACGTATCAACGATCAGCGGATCGCGACCGGCAAGGACTTCGACGCGCAGACCGGCGCGCTCAAGAATCAGAGTGCTCGCTTGCTCGACGGCCCAACGACACAGAAGCTCGTCGAGGCCGTTCGCGCGAACGTTCCGTGGACGGTCACCAACATCGAGCAGAAGCCGGGCGTGGAGCGTCCGGCACCGCCGTTCACCACGTCGACGCTGACGCAGGAGGCGAGCAGAAAGCTCGGCTTCTCCACCGAGCGGACGATGCAGGTGGCGCAGAGGCTGTTCCAGGGCCTGGACACCGGAAACGGTCAAATGGAAGGTCTCATCACCTACCACCGAACTGACTCCACGACACTGTCCGACAAGGCGATCAACGAGTCGGCGCGCGTGATTCGCGAGATGTTCGGCGGCGATTACTACGATGCCCCGCGCCGCTACCAGACGCGCGTGAAGAACGCGCAGGAAGCGCACGAAGCGATCCGTCCCACGGACTTCCGCCTGGCGCCGAGCCAGCTCGAAGGCGTGCTCGATCCCGACGACCTGCGGATCTACGAGTTGATCTGGAAGCGCACGATGGCGTCGCAGATGGTTGATGCGCGCGTGCTGCGGACGACGCTCGAAGTTTCGGCGAAGGGTCCGGAGGGTGAGACCGCGATTTTCACGGCGAGCGGCAAGGCGATCGAGTTCGCAGGATTCCGCCGCGCGTACGTTGAAGGCAGTGACGATCCCGCGGCGGAGCTCGAGGAACAGGAAGCCATCCTGCCGCAGTGCAGCGTCGGCGATCGGATTCATAGCAACGGCACAACGCCGATCACGCTCGTCGGCGCGGAGCCAAAGCGACACGAGACGGTTCCTCCCGCGCGCTTCACGGAAGCGTCATTGATCAAGGAGCTGGAGCGGCTCGGCATCGGCCGCCCGTCGACCTACGCGCCGACGATCGCGACGATCGTTCGACGCGGTTACGTCTTCCGGCAGGGCAAGGCGCTCGTTCCGAGCTTCACGGCATTCGCCGTCACGAAGCTGCTGCGCGAGCACTTTGGCGACTTCGTCGAGAGCGACTTCACCGCCGAGATGGAGGACGACCTCGACGAGATCTCACGCGGCGAGCGTGAGTCGGTCGCGTTCCTCCGGCAGTTCTATTACGGTGACCGCAAGCATCGCGGCCTGTTGCCCGCCGTCGAGAATGGCGCTGAGAAGGCCGACTATCCGGTCCTCGACCTCGGCACCGATGCCGAAAGCGGGGAAACTGTTCGCATTCGCATCGGACGGTTTGGCCCGTTCGTCCAGGTGGCCGAGGGTGGGCCCGGTCGAACCGCGTCGTTGCCGGAAGATGTTGCCCCGGCTGATCTGTCGGTCGCCAGAGCCATGGAGCTTGTTCGTGCGAAAGCCGAAGGGCCGCGAACGCTCGGCGTTGATTCTGCGACAGGTCAGAACGTCTACGTCATGAACGGCCGCTACGGCGCGTACGTCCAGCTGGGCGAGACGCCGGAAGCCAAGGGCAAGGGACAGAAGGCCGAGAAGCCGAAGCGCGCGTCGCTTCAGGCAGGCATGACCGATTCGACCGTCACGCTGCCGGAGGCACTCAAGCTGCTGTCGTTGCCGCGCGTCGTCGGCCTGCATCCGGACGACAACGAGCCGATCACGACCAACTTCGGTCGCTTCGGTCCGTACGTGAAGCACGGCGACGAATTCCGATCGCTCGAATCGGAAGACGACGTGTTCAACATCTCCTTCGATGCGGCGCTCGCGCTGGTACGTGCGCCGAAGCAGTCGCGTCGCCGGCCGGCGGCACAGAAGAAGGTGCTGCGCGAGCTGGCCGAGAACGGCACCACACTCAAAGTGCTCGCGGGGCGCTACGGTCCGTACGTGACCGACGGCACGACGAATGCCTCGATTCCCAAGACCACGTCGCCCGAGAAGTTGACCTATGCGCAGGCCACCGAACTGCTCGCCGCGCGTCGAGACGCCGCGCCAAGTCCGCGAGCAGGGCGTGCCCGGCCGCGCGCCGTCAAGGCGAAGGCCTCCAGCGGCCGGCCTCGAAGAAAAGCTGTAGGGGCGTAAGATCGCCCGGGACCTTGGAGATTCACATCATCGGCGGCGGGCTTGCTGGTAGCGAGGCTGCCTGGCAGGCCGCATCAACCCGTGTACCTGTCGTCCTTCACGAAATGCGGCCGGTGCGTCCGACTGCAGTTCACAAGACCGATCGGCTCGGCGAGCTCGTGTGCTCGAATTCGTTCCGCGGGGACAAGCTCGATAACGCCGTCGGTCTGTTGAAGGAAGAGATGCGGCGTCTCGGTTCGCTGGTGATGCGTGCCGCCGATGCGAGTCGCGTCCCTGCCGGCGCGGCGCTCGCCGTTGATCGCGAACGCTTCTCGCAAGCCGTCACCGACGCGATTCACGGGCACCCGCTCATCACAGTCGCGCGCGAGGAAGTCACGTCCATTCCGACTGATCCTGCGATGTATCCGCTGATCATCGCGACCGGGCCGCTGACGTCGGAATCGCTGTCTGCGGACGTTGCCGCGCTCGTCGGTGCCGAGCATCTGTATTTCTACGACGCCGTCAGCCCCATTGTCCTGGCTGAGAGCCTGGACATGAGCAAGGTGTTTCGCGCGTCGCGCTGGGGGCGCAGTCTTCGCGGACGCGATTACCCGGGCGCGTCTTCAGGCCCGCCTGTTGTCGCCTGCGGTGTTGACGATGGCGAAGGCGACTACTTGAATTGTCCGTTGACGGAAGAGCAATACGGTTCCTTCTACGACGCGCTGGTGACGGCGGAATCCGCCACGGTTCACGACCTGGACAAGGAGAAATTCTTCGAAGGCTGCCTGCCGATTGAAGTGATGGCCCATCGCGGCCGCGACACACTGCGGTTCGGGCCGATGAAGCCGGTTGGGCTCGTCGATCCGCGGACGGGACGCTCGCCGTACGCCGCCGTGCAGCTACGACAGGACAACATCGCCGGCGATCACTTCAGCCTCGTCGGTTTCCAGACCCAGATCAAGTGGGGCGATCAGGCGCGAGTGCTGAAGATGATCCCCGGCCTCGAACAGGCCGAGTTCGTGCGTTTCGGGATGGTGCACCGCAACACGTACATCAACGGGCCGCGCGTGCTTCGAGAGACATGGCAGACGAGGAAGCGGCCAGACCTGCTGTTCGCGGGGCAAATCTCGGGCGTCGAGGGTTATGTCGAGTCAGCCGCTTCAGGGCTCATCGCCGGGCGAAATGCCGCCGCGCTCGTGCGAGGAGAAGAGCCGCGCGTGCCTCCGAGGACGACGGCGATTGGCGCGCTGGCGTACTACGTCTCGCACGCCGACCCGCACGGGTATCAACCCACCAACATCACGTTCGGCATCATGCCGCCGTCTGACGCGATGCCCGGCCGCAGGTTGAAGAAGGAAGAACGCAAGACCGCCACGTCGACACGAGCCCTCGCTGCGCTCGATGAATGGATCGAGCAGTGTACATCTTGAGAGCCCAGCTTGCCGCTTTCATCGAGCACCTTCGCCTGAATCGCAACGCCTCGGCCCACACGGCCGCCGCGTACGAGAGCGACATCTCACAATTCCTCGACTTCGCCGCGCAGTATCTCGGTCATGCGAACCTGGAACCCGGACACTTGGAACTGGGAACCATCCGTGCTTTTATGGCGGACCTGTATCGACAGGGCCATGCGCGTACGTCGGTCGCGCGAAAGCTGTCGGCTCTTCGTGCCCTTGGCCGCTACCTCAAACGCGAGGGATTGATCGAAACCGATCCGGCAACTCTGGCCGCGTCGCCGAAGCGCGAGCGGAAAGTCCCGGCACATCTGTCGATCGGTGAGATGGAGCGCCTGCTTGAAATGCCTGACGTCTCCGATCCGCTCGGTTGCCGCGACCGCGCGATCCTCGAGCTGTTCTATGCGTCAGGCTTGCGGCTCAGCGAACTCGTCGGCCTCGATCTCGACGATGTGAACCTGCAGGCACGGATGGTTCGGGCGATGGGCAAGGGCGCGAAGGAGCGCCTGGTGCCGTTCAATTCAGCGACGGAGGAGTCGCTGCGCGCGTGGCTGGCGAAGCGCGTTGCGCTGCGCGCGAGCCAAGAGTATTCCCGGGGCCCGGGGCCCGGGGCCCGGGCCCCGAAGCCCAGAGCCCAGAGCCGAGACCCTCTCTTCCTGAACTTCCGTGGCGCCCGCCTGACCGGGAGAAGTGTCCAGCGTCTGGTCGCGCACTACGTCTCGTTGTGCAGCACGCGATTCGGGATCAGCCCGCACGCGCTGCGACACTCCTTCGCGACGCACCTGCTTGAGCGCGGCGCCGACCTTCGCGCGATTCAAGAGCTGCTTGGGCACGTGCAACTCTCCACCACCCAGCGCTACACGCACGTCAATGCCGCACAGTTGCTCGATGTCTACCGCAAGGCACATCCACGCGCGAAGCGAACGTGACTCCTGACGTGGCGTTCCTCCGCGCGATCGACGTCGCGGGCCACGCGCGCGGACCGTTGCCTTTCAGGCAGTGAGCGCGTTGGGTTCGTGGTGCTGGAGCGCCGCGCGACGGCTGCGTGGGAAGTCGATGCCGAGCGTCTTGATCTTGTAGTTCATCACACGCGGGCTGATCGAGAGCAATTCCGCGGCGTCCTTCTGCACCCAGTTCGACATCTTCAGCGCCTCGACGAGCGCGATGCGCTCGACTTCCTCGAGCGGGATGCCGGTCGGCGGAATCTTCACCACTGACGCACCCTCGCGCGGGGTACCGCTCGTGCCGAAGTCCCCGAGCCGCAAATCGTCGACGGCGATGTGGCTGCCTTCCGCGAGCAGCATCGCGCGCTCGATAGCATTCTCGAGCTCACGGATGTTGCCGGGCCACTGATAGCGCATGAGGAGCTTCAGTGCCTCGGCCTCGAGCCCGACCATCTTCTTCTTCAGCTCGCCGGAGAAGCGGCGGATGAAGAAGTTGGCCAGCTCCGCAATATCGTCCTTGCGCTCCCGCAGCGGCGGCATCTCCATCGTCACGACGTTGAGCCGGTAGTACAGGTCCTCGCGGAACTGGCCGGCTTCGACCATCGTCGGGAGGTCGCGGTTGGTGGCCGCGATGAGTCGCACGTCCACCTTGAGCGTCCGAGTACCGCCCAGGCGCTCGAACTCGTGCTCCTGGAGCACGCGCAGGATCTTGGCCTGGGTGTTGGCGCTCATGTCGCCGATTTCATCGAGGAACAGCGTGCCGCCGTCAGCCTGTTCGAAGCGGCCGATGCGCTGTTTGTCCGCGCCAGTGAACGCGCCCTTCTCGTGTCCGAAGAGCTCCGACTCGAGGAGGTTTTCCTGCAGCGCGGCGCAGTTCACCTTGACGAAGTTGCGCGCAGCGCGCAGCGAGTTGTGGTGGATCGCACCGGCAATCAACTCTTTACCTGTGCCGGTTTCACCGCGCACGAGCACGGTGGTGTTGCTCTTCGCGACCTTGCGGACTACGGCGAGCATTTTCTCGAGCGCACCGCTCGAGCCGATGATGCGATCGAAGTCGTAGATGTCGCCGGCCGCGTGGCGGAGGTAGTCGATCTGGTTCTGCATCCGGCGCATCTCGAGCGCCTTCTCGATCTTGACCTCCATCTCCTCGATTTCGAACGGCTTCTGCACGTAGTCGAACGCGCCAGACTTCATCGCCTCGACTGCCGTCGAGACCGATCCGAACGCGGTCATCAGGATGATGGCCGACGAGGGATGCAGCGTCTTCGCCGTCTTGAGCACCTCGAGACCGGTACTGCCACCCATCTTCAGGTCGCTGACGACAACATCGAAGAATCCCTCGTGGAGCTTCTCGATGGCGGCGTTACCGTTCGGGGCCTCCTCGACGTCGTGGCCGGCTTCTGCCACCGACTGGGCAAGGCCCCGGCGGAGCGAGTCGTGGTCGTCGGCGATCAGTATCCGTCCCATTGTTTTCCTCTAGTCCTCGTCGCCGCCCGATACCGGCAGCGTCACTCGAATGGTCGTGCCTTGACCGACGGCCGTCCGCAGGTCAATCCGTCCGTCGTGTGCATCGACAATCTTGCGAACGATTGCCAGTCCCAGCCCTGACCCCTGCGGCTTCGTCGTGAAGAATGGGTCAAAGACTTTCTCCGCCACATCCGGCGGAATCCCCGGGCCATCGTCGGCGACCTGCACGAGAACGGCCTCGGCTGGATCAGAGCCGTCTTCGAGTCGCAGCCGGCTGGCCGTGACACTCACGTGCCCCGAGCCTCCCATCGCCTCGTATGCGTTCATCAGCAGGTTGGTGAAGACCTGTGTGAGCTGGTGCTGATCCGCCTGAATCTGTGGAAGGCCATCGGGGATCGCGACGGACACCTGCACGTCGCCCCGTCGGGCCTTGGTATCCGCGAGCTGAATGGCGCCCTGAACCGCGTCGGCGACGGCGGTGTGCTCCACCTGCAGCCGAATCGGTCGCACGAAGTCGAGGACTTCCTGCACGATCGAGTTGGCCATCTTGGCTTCCTTGATGATGTCGGTCAGCACCACCTGCGCGTCGGGTGCGTCCGGAATCTTTCGGCGAAGCAAACCGGCCATGACTTCGATTCCGGCGAGCGGGTTCTTGACCTCGTGGGCGATGACCGCAGCCATCTCGCCGACGGCTGCAAGCCGATCCCGGAGCCGCTCGCGCTCTTCCAACTGCTCGACGCGCGTCAGGTCCTTGAAGAACATCGCCAACCCGATCACGCGTCCGGCGTCGTCCGGTACGAATGTGACCGTGTAGCCGATGACCCTGTTCGACGGCTTCAATCGCATCTCGACCCGGTTCGGGAGCAGGTGCAGATCGAAGGCGCCCGTCAGGACGCGGACGACGTCAGGATGCTCGTTGAGCACTGCCGCGATCGGCCGCCCTACGTCGTCAGCTCGAGGGGCGACACTGAAGATCCGATACGCCTCGTCGTTGATCAGCGCGAGTCGTAAGTCTCGCGTAATCGCGAGGACGCCATTGCGCATTCCTGACACGATGTGTCTGAAAAACGCATCATTGGTCCCCTGTGCGTGAGTTGTGGGCACGCCGTCTGCCTCCCGGACAGAACTCGACGCAGTCCGGCCGGAAGACGCCGGCGCTACGCGAGGACGGGGTTTGGTTACCACACCAGGCTCCACAAAACAGACCTCAAGCCAGTCCGGAAAAGGCAAAGCGCGTGCCTGCTGCCGAGTTTTGGCATCCGCTCACCAATCGGCGGTTTCGAGCGTTATCTGAACAGGGATTGAACAACTGGAATTACAGAACTGTAAGTCTACTGCGCTTTCCGTCGGGAAGGAACCGAACCAGTTACGATTCGGAGGATGAATCGCTGCAATTAGTTAGGAGCCATGGGTTTCCTGTGCGTGCTCCTGGAGGGCTTCCCACTGGGCCATGAGGTCGCCCACCGCCCACATCAAGGCCTGATGACGATCTACGACCTGCTTGGCCCCCTCCCTGTCATCGTAAAAACCAGGGCTCGCCATTAGGGCCTCGAGCCCTTTCACCTCTATCTCTCGTTCGGCAATCCGACTCTCGAGGTCGGTAATCCGCTTCTGAAGGGCCTGGGCCTCACGGTCTCTCTTGCGACGCTCGGCCTCCTGAGCCTTGCGGGCCTCGCGTGACTCGGGATCCGGGACTCGGGGTTCGGGATTCGGGCTTTTGGGTTTTGGGCTGTGGGTTTTCGGTTTTGCGCCGTCGGACTTTGCCGGTCCTTGAACCACTGAGCCCCGGATCCCGGATCCCGAATCCCGAATCCCGTCGGGGTGTTCCTTATGCCAGAGGAACTCCTTGTAGGTCCCCGGGTAGACGAGCGCCTGTCCGTGGCCGATCTCGATGATCTTCGTCGCGAGCTTCTCAACGAAGTAGCGATCGTGCGAGACGATGATGAGCGTGCCGCCGTAGTCCTCGAGCGCGTCGAGGAGCACGTCCTTCGAATCAAGATCGAGGTGGTTGGTCGGTTCGTCGAGGAGCAACGTGTTCGATGGCCGCAGCAGCATTCGCGCGACCGCGAGGCGTGTGCGTTCACCGCCAGACAGCACGCCTGCCTTCTTGTAGATGTCGTCTCCAGAAAACAGGAAGCCGCCGAGAATGTTCCGGATTGCCGGCACCATGTCGTTGGGCGATCCGGACTGGAGCGTTTGGTACACGGTGAGCGCCGGATCCAGCCTCACGGCCTCGTCTTGTGCGAAGTACTCCACCACGACCTGGTGTCCGACGATCCGCGCGCCGGTATCAGGTGCTTCCTCGCCCGACAGCATGCGCATGAGCGTCGACTTGCCTGCACCATTGGGACCAACGAGCGCGATGCGATCGCCGCGTTCAATGTGCAGCATGAGATCACTGAACACTGTGAGGGCGTCATATCGCTTGGCCGCGTGCTTGATTTCGAGCACCGTGCGCCCGCTCTTCGCACAGGCAGGGAAGCGGAAGTGAATGCGCTTGCGCTCGGGCGGTACTTCGATCGGCACCACCTTCTCGAGCATCTTGATCCGGCTCTGCACCTGGGCAGCCTTCGTCGCCTGGTACCGAAACCGGTCGATGAACATCTTGACGCGTGCGACTTCCTCGTCCTGCTCGCGTTTGGCTTGTCGAAGCTGTTCGAGCATCGCGTCGCGCTGCTCGATGTACTTGCTGTAGTTGCCGACGTAGTCGGTCAGCTTCCGCAGGTGAACGTCGGTGATCCGCGTCACGACAGCATCGAGGAAGTAGCGGTCGTGAGAGACGAGGATGACGGCGTACGGATAGGAATGGAGATATTCCTCGAGCCAGTTCCGCGCCTCGAGGTCGAGGTGATTGGTCGGCTCGTCGAGCAGCAGAAGGTTGGGGCGTCCGAGCAGCAGCTTCGCGAGCGCGATACGCATCTGCCAGCCGCCGGAGAACGTTTCACATGGCCGACCGGCATCGTCGCTGCTGAATCCCAGACCGCGCAGCACGGATGCGATGCGCAGGTCCATGCTGTAGCCCTCGTCCAGGCGGAATCGATCCTGAAGTTCCGCGTAGCGCGAGAGCATCGCATCGTGTTCGTCCTGAGGGATCGAGGCATCACCGAGCTTGTGCTCGATGTCGTGCATTTCTGCTTTCTTGTCGAGGAGCGGCTGGAACGCGCTGCTCGCTTCCTCGAAGACCGTGCGTCCCGAGTGGCTGAGACCGTCCTGCGGCAGGTATCCGATCGAGAGGCCGGCCGGCTTTACCACACCGCCCGAATCAGCGTCGTCGATTCCGCCCAGAATCTTGAGGAGCGTCGTCTTTCCGGCGCCGTTCGGGCCGCACAGGCCGACACGTTCGCCATCGCCGATCTGCCACGTCACGTGATCGAACAGGACGCGGTCGCCGAAAGATTTCGTGAGGTCGGAAAGCTGGATCACGCGGGCCGCGCACCCAAGGCTTTGGCCGCCGCCGCAAGTACCTGGGTCGTGCCGAAGGGTTTGGTCAGGTACCCGGCGACACCGAGGTTCAGCGCCTCGATCGCGCTCGACTCCGTCGAATAACCGGTGATCACAATCGTAGACAGCGCGGCATCGATGCGTTGCGCTTCGCGAATCAGGGTCAGGCCATCCATGCCAGGCATGTTCAGGTCGGAAATGAGCAGGTCGTAGTGCGCGTCGGGCTCGCGCAGCAGGCGGAGCGCCGCGTCGCCGTCGGCCGCGACTTCCACGTCATAGTTCGTTTCGAGCATCCTCGACAGCAGCTTTCGAATGCTCTCCTCATCGTCGACGAGCAGGATTCGACTGCGGGCAGCGCCCGTGCCCTTGATCTCGGTATGTCGCTGGCCCTCGAGCCACTGATCGATGTCGCGCTTGCGAAAGCGCCACTGCCGGCCCACACGCACGGCGGGAATGCTGCCGGCCTTAATGAGTCGATACACCGTTCTCAAGTTGACGTTGAGGTACTCGAGGACCTCCTCGGTCGTCAGGAAGGTTTCGTCGGTCGGCAGGTTGAGGGGCACTGGTTTCTCGCTCCCGCGCTATGGCTCATTGTACACCGCCGGCCGCGCGCCAGACGGTCTAAACCACAACGCCTGAAAGACTTAGAGTGCAAATGCCGTCCTTCGACCCGGCTGCGGACGGGCGGGCGTGCGGTCGTATGATCGTGGGGAGACGGCCGGGTGAGGCTTGCCACCGTCTTACAGGCAGACGGACTGTTCGTTCCTTGCTGATGACGCGCACTGATGATGAGGAGCTCGTCGCACGATCGCAGTCTGGCGACGTAGACAGCTTCAATCAGCTCATCGTGAGATGGGAGCGGCCGATCTATGCCCTGGCGTATCGTGTCCTCGGCCGTGAAGAGGACGCGCGGGATGTCTGTCAGGACACGTTCCTCCGCGCCTACCGGGCGTTGCCCGGCTTCAAGGGACAGGCGAAGTTCTCGTCGTGGCTGTACCGGATCGCGCTGAATCTGTGTCGCGACTGGATCCGCCGTCAGCAGCGTGCGCCGGTCTCGCAGATGCCGGAGGACGTTGATCCGGCGGAACTGATGGCCGATACCGAGCCGGCCGAATCGATCGAAGATTTGGTCGCCCGTCGCGAGTTGAGCGCGATCGTCGCCGAGGCCATGAAGTCTCTGAGCGACGAGCAGCGCACGGCGATCATCCTGAAGGAGTACCACGGGATGACGTTCCAGGAGATTGCGGACATGCAGGGGTGTCCGCTGAGCACGGTGAAGACCCGGCTGTATCAAGGGCTGTCGCAGTTGCGGAGGCAACTCGAGCGGCGCGGCCACAGGATGCCTGAACTGGTGAGACGGACATGAGCCTGACATTCGAGTGTGGAGATAAGAACGCACTGGTCGCGTATTTGTACGAGGAGTGCGAGCCGGAACTGCGAGACGTGATTTCCGGCCACCTGACTCGATGCGACTCGTGCTCGAACGAGATCGACGGTCTCGGGTGGACTCGCCACCGCCTGGAGGTATGGACACCTCCCATGCCGGAGCTCGGGTTCCGGATGCCGGTGCCAGCCCAGGAGGCGCGGCTGCCATGGTGGCGCGCGCCAATGCCCGCGTGGGCACAGGCTCTGGCCGCGCTCCTCATCTTTGGCGTCGGCCTGTCAGTTGGTCTCGCGCGCGGCCCGGTCCCCGCACCGCAGGCTGCTTCGAGCCAACCTCCTGCCGACGTCAGGCCGGCGGTGACCGACGGCCCGACGAGCAATGATCTCGTGCAACTTGAGGAGCGGATCAAGTCGGAGATCGCTCAGTTGCGCACCGCAGCTCCGGTCCGCCAGGTCGTGGCCTCGTCCGATGACGAAACGATGAAGAAGGTGGAGGCGCTTCTGGCGCAGAGCGAGGAGCGGCAGCGACGGGAGTTCACGCTCCGCTCGGTAGAAATGGCGCGAGATTTCGAGGCGCAACGGCGCGTGGACATGGCGTCCGTGCGAGAGGCGGTCGGGCAGTTCCAGGGCGTGACCGGCACCGAGATACGGCAGCAGCGCGAAGCGATAGATCGAATCAATAGCCTCATGCGGGTGGGGCTGCAGGGTCGATAGGCCCTCATATCAACCTCGGTGTGATGGAAGTGGCTATGGTGAGAATCTCGACTCTAGGGATTGCAATGATGCTGACTGGTAGCGTCGTCGTCGCGCAGCAAGCAGACGACTCGCAGGTGCGAGCGCGGCAACGCATCGCGATGATGGAGGGGACGCTCGAGAGCGCCGTCAAGATCGGCGCAGAGAACCTGCTTCGTCAGGTCAGATCGGCCGTGCCCGATCCGCCGATGCTCGCCGGCTACCCCGAGGTTCACGGTTTCCGTCTGGATAGTTACGGCATCTTCTTCGACGTCGGTGTGCCGATGTTGCGCCTCCCGGTGACCTGGCCGCTCCGCGCGTTGATGACGAGCGATAACCGCGATCTCGAGAGTGTGGCGGCCGAACTGAAGCAGTTGGTCGCGCAGATGGATGCGAGGTATCAGCCGCAGTTCGCGCAGGCCGTGCGCCGGCTCGAGCTGCGGGCCCAGGCGCAGAACGCGTTTGCGCTGCGCGGACCTGGCACTGTGACAGCCAGCCAGTTGCAAGTGGCTCCGCCGAGTGTCGATTCACGCGTGCTCGACAATCCGGCTGAGGGTTACACGCGAGAGGTCAAGGCGGCGCTCATCGACGCGATGATTGAGAACAGCGGACCACTCGCGCTTGGTCCGGAGGAGTGGCTGACCGTTGCCGCTCGAGACAACGTTCCTCGCGACCCGCTCAGTCCCGGCGACACGGCCGACTTCAGCACGATCATCTTCCGCGTGAAGGGGAGCGACCTGGCGGCCTTCCGTGCCGGCCGGATGACCCTCGAGGAAGCCCGGCAGAAGGTCGAGGTTCGCGAGTACCTGAGGCGGCCGGAACCTGGTGGACGCCACGGTGTCTCATGAGTGGCTATGTACAATTCCGCCATGCTGACTCGCCTGACCATCTGCCTGGGGCTGGTCCTCCTCGTTGCGGGGTGTCGATCGCGCGCGGTGGAGAAGGACCTCGCCATCACTGACATCCACACCGGCTGGTACGACGTCGGTGTCGTGGACGGTCAGAACAAGCTGGTTCCCAGCATCACGCTCCGTTTGCAGAACGTCTCATCCGAAGCGATTGCCCGAGTACAGATCAACGCGGTCTTCAGGCGCGTCGGCGAGGCCGAGGAGTGGGATGCGCACTTCGTTCGTGGCATCGGGCCAGACGGTCTGTCGCCCGGCGCGAAAGGCGACGAGCTGGTCCTCCGCTCCGATCGCGGATATACCGGTCAGCAGTCGCGTCTGCAGATGCTGCAGAACAAGGAGTTCGTCGACGCACGCGTCCAGATCTTCGGCAAGCACGGCTCGCGCAACTGGGTGAAGATCGGCGAATACACCATAGACCGCCAGCTACTTACCGAATAGTTGACTGATTCTTTCTCTGAAAGAAGTAGTAGACCGGGATCCCGGCAAGAATGATCAGTGTTCCGATTCCGGTGACCCGAGGATCGGAATAGTACGCGTTCAACACGATCGCCGCGCTCACGAACACGAAGATCGCTGGCGTCCACGGATATCCGAACGCCTTGAATGGACGCGGCGCCTCGGGGTCGCGCGCGCGCAACACGAAGACGGCGGCCACCGCCGCTCCCGCAAACAGCGTGATCGCGAAGCCGACGTAGTTGGCGATCGCGTCGAGACTGCCAATCAGAATCAGTACGATCGTGAACGCCGCCTGCGCGATGATGGACGCGGCTGGCGTCTTGTACTTCGGATGCACGCGCGCGGCGCTCTTGAAGAACGCGTTGTCCCGCGCCATCGCGAAATAGACGCGTGGTCCTGCGAACGTCCACGCATTGATGCCGGCAGCGAGGCTGACGATCGCGACGACCGCCATGATGTCGCCGGCACGTGTTCCGAGCAGTCGATCGGCGACGACGTCCAGCACGCTGCCCTGGATCTTCGCAAGCTCTCCGATTGGAATCACGTAGAGATAGAGCACGTTGATCAGCAGGTAGATGGCGGTCACCACCGCCGTTCCGAGCAGCAGTGAGCGCGGCACATTGCGGCCGGGATCGCGAATCTCCTCGGCCATGTATGCGGCAGCGTTCCACCCCGAGTACGTGAACATCACCGGGATGAGCGCGAAAATCCATCCCGTCGCGCTGACTGCCCCGGCAGACTGCGTGAGGTTGGAGCTTTCCCCGGTGCCGGCCGTAAACGCGAATGCGATGAACAGGACGAACGCGGTGATCTTGAGCGTCGTCAGGATATTGCTGGCGAGCCGTCCAGGTCCGACACCGCGGATGTGAATGAACGCGGCGCTGGCGACTACCGCGCTCGCCGCCAGCGTGTGTGTCGAGAACGAGAAGACGATCGGCGTGAGCGGAATCGGGATCGCGAGCAGCGGAGTCGAATTCGCGATTCCTGGGAAGAATCGATCGAGCGTCGTGATGAGAAAGACGGCGCTCGCCGCCATCGCGCCGCTGAACCCTGCCACGAACGACGTCCATCCGGTGAGGAAGCCGGCGAGCGGCCCGTACGCTTCGCGGAGATACACATACTCGCCGCCCGCCTTCGGGCGAAGCGCAGCGAGCTCGGCGTACGCCATGGCTCCCATGAACGCGAGTGCCCCGCCGGCGACCCACGCCAGCAGAAACCAGGGCGCGTCAGGCACTGCGGCGGCGACCGCCGGCGATCGAAAGAGAATGCCGCCGCCGATGACGTTGGCGATGATGATGGCCGCTGCGTCGAAGGGACCGAGCCGCCGCTCGAGGATCGGAGATGAAGTGGTGGTCGTGGTCACCCGCGGATTATATGGAAAGCGGCTTACGGCTGCTGTTCTGGCAGCAGGTCCCCCTTGTACGTCACCTTCTCACCAGCCGTGATGTGCACGTCGAAGTCGAGCGGTTCGTAGCCGGGCAGCACGATCTCTACCTGATACTCACCACCTTCGAGTCTCATCGACTGGAAGGTGCCGTCGAATTCGTCGACGGTGCCCGCGTAGGCGCCATTGATGAACACCTGGGCATCGCGTGGACGCACCTGCAACTTCAACTCACCCGTCGGGTATCCGTAGTCACCATAGTACGTGCCGTAGTTGTCGTAGCGCGCGACCGTCGGAGGGTAGAACACGTACGAATCGTAGTGGAGGTCGAAGTAGAAGTAGCCGCGACCGTGTGGGCCGTAGCCGAACGAGTATGGATAGTAGTAGGTACGGCTGCGGGCGACCGTAGTACGGATAGCCGTTGTGGTAGCGGTTGTTGTACGTCCGGTATCGCGGTGAGTACACGCGATAGCCGTTGCGATTCCAATTGCCGTCGTTGTTGTTCCAGGTGCCGTTGCGGCCGGCATATGACGGCCCCTGACGAGGCACGGCTACACGCGGCTGCTCGCCCACGCGTCCTTGATCGAATCGCTCGCTGGTGGAGCGTCTCAGGTCGGCGTTCGCATTAGGTACTCGGCGAGGCTGGGCCGGTCGAGTACTCCCGGCCTGTTGCCGCGTCTCGGTCTGCTGGCGCTCGCCGGAGTTTCGCATGCCCTGGGGTGGTCTCGACTCGGGCTGGGCCGCGGCCTGTCGACGGCCTCCACCATTGCCATTGCCGTTGTTGCCACGGCGTGGCTCGGCACGGTGTTCTCCGCCGCCCTGGCCTCCGCCTTGACGTTGGGCAGTACCACCGCCGCCGTCGCCCTGAGCGCTGCGGCTCTGAGCACCACTCCCCTGACCGCCGCCACCCTGATGTCCACCGCCTCCGCCACCGGAGCGCGATTCTCCGCCCGGCCATCGCTGTCGCTGAGCGCCCTCGGTCGGGCACACGAGCGCCGACGAGATGGTCACGACCGCTGCGACGAGGAGTGGTTTGACGCGCATACCTGCGCTTTGAGCAACACTGTTGCCAGTCCCAGCGAACGGATTTGACCAGAAACACTGCGACATTTTCAATAGGGCCGCCGGTTGTCCTCTCCAACGCTAACCGAGCAGGACAGTCCAAAGGTCAACGCTGGGCAGTCTTAAGGCTGCATCCCGCGTCGTGAACCCGGGAGCGCGAAGGACGAGTCTATATACTGCAATGATGCACGCCACGACGATCCTCGCGCTCCGGCACAAGGACCACACGGTCCTTGCGGGAGACGGCCAGGTCACGCTGGGCGCGACGGTCGTCAAGCAGAGCGCCCGCAAGATCCGGCGGCTCTACAACGAGACGATCCTGGCGGGATTTGCCGGGTCGGCCGCCGATTCCTTCGCGCTCTTCTCCCGCTTCGAATCCAAACTGGAGCAGTATCGCGGCAATCTCGAGCGGGCGTCGGTCGAACTGGCGCGCGATTGGCGAACCGATCGCTACCTCCGGCGACTCGAGGCGATGTTGATTGTCGCCGATCGCAAGTCGACGTTTCTGCTGTCGGGCACCGGCGATCTCATCGAGCCTGACGATGGCGTCGTGGCGGTCGGATCGGGCGGTGCATACGCCATGGCCGCGGCACGCGCGCTCGTGAGGCACAGTCCGCTGACGGCGCGGCAGATCGCAGAAGAGTCGATGCGGATTGCCGCCGACATTTGTATTTATACGAACCCGAATCTCACGATCGAAGAGCTCTAACCCGAGCTGTGGAGTAAATGGCTATCTCTCTTCCCGAACGCACGACGACCGCCGTCGGCTCACTGACGCCGCGCGAGATCGTCGCCGAGCTCGATAAGTACGTCATCGGTCAGGCCAAGGCCAAGCGTGCCGTGGCCATCGCCCTCCGCAACCGTCTCCGTCGCCAGCGCCTGGCGGCGGACATCGCGGACGAAGTCACGCCCAAGAACATCCTGATGATCGGGCCGACCGGTGTCGGCAAGACCGAGATCGCGCGCCGGCTTGCGCGACTCGCGCACTCACCATTCATCAAGGTCGAGGCGTCGAAGTTCACCGAGGTTGGCTACGTCGGTCGCGACGTCGAGTCGATGGTGCGCGATCTCGTGGAGCTCGCCGTCGACATGGTGCGAGCGGAGAAGGGCGAGGAGGTTCGCGAGAAGGCGCGCAGCGCCGCCGAAGATCGTTTGCTCGATCTGTTGCTGCCGCCGCCGCGGCCTCCGATGCCGGGCGAGGATCCGTCAGTCGTGCGCGAACAGTCAGGCCGTTCGCGCGACCGTTTGCGCGAGCAGCTTCGCGAAGGACATCTCGATGAACGCGTCGTCGAGCTCGACGTGCAGGCGACCGCGATGCCGTCGTTCGAGATCATCGCGGGATCGTCGGTCGAGGAGATCGGCGTCAACCTCAAGGACATGATGGGCAACATGTTCGGAGGCGGACGCGCCAAGACCCGCCGACTGAAAGTGCCTGCGGCCTTCGAGCACCTCCTGGCAGAAGAGCAGTCGAAGCTGGTGGACATGGACTCGGTCAGCCGGACCGCGGTTCAGCGCGTCGAGCAGACGGGCATCATCTTCGTGGACGAAATCGACAAAATCGCGAGCCGCGACGGCGGCGGGGGCGGGGGACGCGGGCCGGACGTGAGTCGCGAGGGCGTCCAACGCGACATCCTGCCGATCGTCGAGGGCACGACCGTCAACACGAAGCACGGGATGGTGAAGACCGATCACATTCTGTTCATCGCCGCCGGCGCGTTCCATGTCTCCAAGCCATCCGATCTGATCCCTGAACTCCAGGGACGCTTTCCGATCCGGGTGGAGCTCGAGCCGCTCACGCGCGACGACTTCGTGCGCATCCTGACCGAGCCGCGCAACGCCCTCGTCAAGCAATACACGGCGCTGCTCGGCACCGAGGATCTGTCGTTGACCTTCACGCCTGAGGCCGTCGAGCGCCTCGCCGACTTCGCCGCACGCGTCAACGACACCACCGAGAACATCGGTGCCAGACGGCTGCATACGGTCATGGAGCGGCTGCTCGACGAGGTGTCATTCAGCGCTCCGGAGCTCTCTGACAAGTCGATCACGATCGACGCGGCCTACGTCGATCGCATGCTCGCCGACATCGTCAAGAACGAGGATCTCTCTCGCTACATTCTCTAGAGAGAGGGCAGTGGTTCTCGCCACTGACCGCCCACTTAGTACAACGCACCCGGCGGTTGGAAGTTGGGGCTCGGGAGACTTGCGACTCGTCCCGTCAGATCGCGCAGCACCTGATAGCCCGCTTCCACTGCGGCGTCGCTGTCGTACGAGGTGCCGGCGAGGTGGCGGGCGTTCAGGAATCCGATCCGCTCGTACTCGCGAGCCAGCGACTTGTCATCGACGACCGTGGGGGCGTCCGCGACTTCGACCGCGTGGCGCAATTCGTGGCCGATGAGGGCGATCTGCACTTCGGCTGATGCGAGGTGTGCGACGCGAATGTGCACATAGCGGAAGCCGGCGACCGACGAGACGAACGTGAGGCGCCCGTCGGCCCATCGCGTTCCGCCACCGCATTCGAGGTACACGATCACGTCGGACTGTCGAATGCGATCGACCATGCGGCGAAACGTCTCCGAGGCACGCACGCCGTCGTGCAGCAGTCGAATCAACCGCCTGTCTGTTGTCCGAATGTGGTTGTGAGGGCCCTCGTCGAATGTCTGCGCCGTCGATGCCGGGGCTGTTGCGACCAGGAACGTGAAGAGGAGGAGAATCCGCGCCGGTGTGGGAGTCATCTTGCGCCATGGGAATGGCAAAGCGCGCGCCATGGCGATTTTCCCGAGGATTCCAGCCAATTGCTGGCTTTCTTCGCAAGATCCGGTAGAATGCAGGGACTGAAGAGGATCACGAAAAGACACAGAATCGTGGTGTGACCTTTTCGTTACTACAGAAAAGTCCTTATCGGTGGGACGGTCAGTCCCCCGGCCGCAGGCCCCAAGACGCGCTGGCGGGTAAACGCGTTGCTCCTCGCATCGAGCGACGACAGCTTTGGTTCGAACGTCGAATCACCGCGCAGAAATGTAGGAGACGCATATGCCTGCCGCCAGACTCGGATCCGATAATGCCGGAGCGCGTGACGCGCGACGGCTCTCGACGCTGCTCGAAATCAGCCAAGCCCTTTCGGGCACGCTCAATTTCAAATCTGCGTTACAGCGCGTGCTGGTCACGCTCATGCGCCATCACAGCGTCGTTCGCGGCATGGTCACCCTGCTACGCGACGGCGAGCTGCATGTCGAGGCGGTCGAGGGGTTCGAAGATCGCGCCCGCACGATTCGCATCCGCATCGGTGAAGGCATCACCGGCAAGGTGGTCGAAAGCGGAAAACCGATCGTCGTGCCGCGCGTCAGCAAGGAGCCCGCGTTCCTCAACCTCGCACCGCGCAGACCGGAGAGCCTGAAGCAGGAATTGAGCTACATCTGCGTGCCGATCATGCTGAACCGCGCGGCGGTCGGGGCGATGGCCGTGGACCTGCGCTTTCAGCCCGATCGCGACTACGACAGCAGCGTCAAGTTCCTCGGCATCGTCAGTTCGATGATCGCCCAGGCGCTCAACATCCAGCGCATCGTCGAAGAAGAGCGCCGCAAGCTGCTCGACGAGAACACGCACCTGCGCCAGGAGCTGAAAGAGCGCTACGACTTCTCCAACATCATCGGTACGAGCGGACCGACGCGGCAGATGTACGAGCAGGTCGCGCAGGTCGCGCAGACGAACACGACGGTGCTGATTCGCGGCGAGTCCGGTACCGGCAAGGAGTTGATCGCGCACGCGATTCACTACAACTCCCTGCGTGCGAAAAAGCCCTTCGTCAAAGTCAGTTGCGCGGCGCTGCCCGACACGCTGATCGAGTCGGAGCTCTTTGGCTACGAGAAGGGCGCCTTCACCGGCGCGAATGCCCGCAAGAAGGGGCGCTTCGAGATGGCCGAGGGCGGGACCCTCTTCCTCGACGAGATCGGTGACGTGAATCTGGGGACGCAGGTGAAGCTGCTGCGCGTCCTGCAGGAGCGCGAGTTCGAGCGCCTGGGCGGAACCGAGACCGTCAAGGTCAACGTGCGCCTCATCGCCGCCACAAACAAGGACATGGAGAAGGCGATCGTGGACGGCACGTTCCGCGAGGATCTCTACTACCGCCTCAACGTCTTCACCATCTTCGTACCGCCGCTCCGCGAGCGGAAGGCCGACCTGTTGCTGCTGGCCGATCACTTCCTCGAGAAGTTCTCGCGCGAGCACGGCAAGGTGATTAAGCGCATCTCGACGCCGGCGATCGACATGCTCACGGCGTATCACTGGCCGGGCAACGTTCGCGAGCTCGAGAACGCACTCGAGCGCGCAGTCCTCGTCTGCGACAGCGCCGTCGTGCACGGCCACCACCTGCCGCCGTCGCTGCAAACTGCCGACTCGTCGGGCACGGTCACGCGCGTCTCGTTGAGGGACGCAGTCGCCGGCTACGAGCGAGACATGATCATCGATGCGCTGAAGACGACGCGAGGCAACCGCGCCAAGGCCGCCCGCCTGCTCGACACGACCGAGCGAATCCTCAATTACAAGGTGCGCGGATACGGCATCGATGTCCGTCGCTTCAAGACTCCGGATGTCGCGCGCCGCACGTCGAGCGACCTTGGGGCACGCGACATCGTGCGGGAAGCGCCGTTGGCTGCCTCTTCCTAAATGAACCTTCGACGACAACTCCCAACTTCCAACTCGCGACTCCCAAAGGCCGTGTGGAGGTTGGGAGTCGGGAGTTGGGTGTTGATCGGGCTCATGTGTGGATGTGGCAAGAAGGGTCCTCCGCTCCCGCCGTTCGTTCGAGTCCCCGCCGCCGTGGGTCAGCTTGCTGCTCACAGAGTCGGTGACGATGTCGTCATCAATTTCGCCCTGCCGACGCAGAATATCGATCAGTCAGCGCCGATCAGCCTCGCCCGTGTCGACGTGTACGCATACACGGGTCGAAGCGCGCCGCCCGCAGTGCGCTTCCCCGAAGTGGCGGACCGCGTGGCGATGATCGAGACGACCGCGGAAACGCCGGCTGCCACGACGCTGCGCGAGACGCTGACGCCGGACAAGTTGGTTGAAGGCCGTCAGCTGACGAGCACAATTCCTCCGCGGGCGAGCGATACGCCTGTTCGAGACGATGTGCGCGCGCCTCTCAAGCGCTACTACATGGCGGTTCCGTACAACATTCGCGGCCGGTCAGGTCCGCCAAGCCCGGTCGTCGAGCTGCCGCTGACGCCGCTGCCCGATGCGCCGGCCAACGTGCGCGTGGCGTACAACGCCGACGCGGTGACGCTGCGTTGGGATCCGTCAGGCGGGATTCTCGGGTTCCTGTTGGACGGAGGCGCGCTGCCGTCAGCGTCGCCTGTCGACGATGGGCCGCCGGTCGCTGCGGGAGGCACGCTGCCGGCAGGACCGACTCGCTACAACGTCTATCGCGAGATCGAGGCGCCTCCCAAGACAGATACGGCTGACGCCGTGAAGACGCCTGCGCCTGCGGCGATGCCGCTGCTCGCGAGTGCTGCGCCCGTTGATGGTCTCACGTTCAACGATCCCCGGGAGAGCGACGGTCGTCGTCTTTGTTACTCGGTGTCCGCTGTTCGCGGAGCGGCAGGAAGAGCGGTGGAGGGCCACGCGTCGGAGGCCACGTGCGTGGTGACGGTGGACATCTTTCCTCCCGCCGCGCCGACCGGTGTATCGCCGATCGCCGTCGAGGGTGCCATCAGTCTGGTCTGGGAGGCGAATTCCGAGCGCGACCTCCAGGGCTACCACGTCTTCCGTGGTGAAGACGGCAGTGAAACGCTGACGCGGATCACGAATGAGGTCGTGAAGGAAACCCGGTATACCGATCAGGGCGTCAAGTCAGGCGTGCGATACGTATACGCCGTGACCGCTGTCGACAATCAGAGTCCGCTTCCCAATGTCAGCGCGCAATCCGAACGAGTCGAAGTCACGGCTCGATAGCCGGCGTGATCAGAACTCCTTCTGCCGCCGCTTGCCCTGCTCCTTCTCCTTGTCTTCATCGGCCTTCTTGAGGATTTTGAATTCGCCGACGCTGAATTCACCGAGCGCGCCGCCTCGAATCTGGTAGTCAGAGGGGACGGTGAACAGATCCTGGGGCGGTTCTGCCTTGACGATGTTGCGGAGCCGGTAGATCGAGTCGCCCGTGCGCGGATCGCGTCGCGAGATCAGGACGGGCATTTGCAGCTCTTTCGAGTACCAGCGTTCGCTGACAACCTCGATCGGCATCAGGTTGCCGATCGCGCCGGCGGGAATCGTCGACGTCGTGCGCGTACCTTCGGCCATCACCCCCTCGATCGACTTCGCGCCGAGCGACTCGGTCGTCACTTTCGTCGCGCCGCCCTCACCAACGGAGACCCTCTGTCCGGGCACCGCTGTCACCGTCAGCGGCGGCTTGCCCGCGCCTGTCCCTGTCGCCGGGCCTGTCGAGGTCATGATGTGTGTTTCCGTCGCTGCCCATCCCGCCGCATTGCCCGTACGCAACCTCGCCATTGCGACAGGATTGCGATAGGCCACGCGCTGCTTGTCATCGAGCGTGTACGACTGGCCTGCGACGGAATCGACGATGGTCACCAGGCGAGGAGAGGGACCGTCGATTGCGAGTGGGCCGACCAGGGCGATCTCCTCTTCGCGTCGCGTCCGCCCCTGGCTGTCTCTCGCGACCATCGACGAGTACCGCCGCTCGATGCGATTGCCATCCCCGAGCACTTGCGTAAACTCAGTCTCTGCGTCGGCCGAGAACGCTGCGTTGGGCACGTTCGTCACGGGCTCGAGTGGCACCGCTTCGATGACGCCGACAGGGGAAAACGCTGCGGTTCCCGTTTGCAGCGTCAACAGCGTGTCCGTCTGTTGTGCCTCGCTCGCGACGGCAGTTCCCACGAGCATCACGAACAGCATCGACAATCGACGAAAAGTCATGGCCTTTAGTCTCCGTTGAATCACGTGAATCACGTCCTGTGTCATGGCTTACCTGCCAACCCGAATCGCGCGCGCGACACCGTCCTCACCCACGATGACATCGACGTCGATGTGCTCGCCCCGAGTGCCAGTGACCGGCCGGACGCCGAGCCCCGTCAGCGTCGACGCCGGAACGCGCATGCGGACCATTCGAACCGGCTCTCCCTGCAGAATCGGTTCGCCAACAAGCAGCAGCGTGCGGCTGTTCTCTGATTGCGCGGTCGCGCTCTGAGTCGCGCGCTCGAGATGCTGACCCAACTGCGCCAGGCCGGCCGCGATCGTGAGCGCCGCGGCCACAGCGGCCGCATCACGCCAGAACGTGCGCGGACGACTCGCCATGCCCGGCGCGTGCGCCATGTCCCATGCGGCGAGCACCGCCGCCTCGATATGCGGCGGTGTCTCCATGCGCGCCTCGGCTCGACACAACTCTTCGAGCGCGTCGGCCAGGCCGAGGTCTTCGTGTCGCATTGACGTCATACCGCACACCTCTCGCTCAGTCGCTGGTTGTCTTCGTCGCTCGAGATCGCGCTTCCCATCTTCTGCGAGAGAAGGTTCCTGGCGCGATGAAGTCGGGAGCGAATCGTTCCCACGGCGCATCCGATGGCGACGGCGGCGTCGTTGTAGCTCACGTCCTGCAGATCGCAGAGGACGATCACTTCACGATACCGTCTCGGCAGCGACAGGATCGCGCGACGCAATCGCTGCAATGTTTGCCGGCGTTGTAGCGTCGCGTTCACATCGTCTTGCGTGACACGCGGTGTCGCGTCGGCGCAACCGCCATCGAACGTCACGAACTGCCGCTCGCGCGCGAGGCGCCGGCGCGTGTGGTGGCGTGCGACGCCGTACAGATAACTCGACAACGCCGCACGCGCCGGATCGTAGCGGGCGGCGTCGCGCATGACGACCAGGAACACCTCCTGAACGATGTCTTCCGCGGCGCTGTTGCATCCAGTCATCAGGCGGGCGAAGCGATAGACCATCGCGTGATGACGCTGGTACAGCGCGGTGAATGCCTCGCGATCGCCAGCGGCGGTCCGTCGCATCAGGTCGGCGTCGGCGAGATCGCCGTCGGTGGCACGCGTCGCGTCGCGCATCTGCGACGTGATTGCAGCGAGGCTGGGAAAAGTTCCACTGATCACGGTCCTTTGGACGAGGTTCCGGTGATGGCGGCCGGACGCGAGACGTGGGGCGGGTCCTGTTCTTCGGACTCGCCGATCACGCGGCGATTTGCGTGTTGGTCGTGGCGGGTCGCGTGTGTGCGTCGGCCCGAATCGCACGGCTCACGAGCACGAGCAGGCCAACCATGACGAAGACGGACGCCTGCAGGCCGATGGCTGCGGCGGTGGGCATGAAGGTGAAGACGAACAGCCAGTACACCGCGGTCCAGTACGGCCCCGCATCGTCCTGCCGTGCCGGGTCCTGCATATAGGAACCAAACCAGATCAGCGGCAGAGCCAGGACCGTGAGGTCGTAGATGATCACGTGCGGGTTGACCAGCGTTGCCGCCAGGACGACGACCCCGAGGCGCACGCCCACGGGAGCCTCGCTTCGCCAGGCGCGCATGGTGTGCCAGAGCACGATGGCGGCGAGCGTCGCCCACAACGGGAGGCCGATCCAGTTGGGCGTGAGTCGCGTGAGCGCTCGCAGCGAGTGACTCATGAACGGTTTGGCTTCGAGCAGGTCTGCGTACGCGATCGTCGTCGGGATGTTCGCCGCGAATGCGGTGAACGCCTCCGAGCCGAGCGCCAGCCACACGGCCGCTGCCTGCGCTGCGACTGACGTCAGGGCGCCGGCAAGCATCGCCCACTCACCGGACGCGAGCACGACGACGGCAAGCGGAATAGCGAACTGCGGCTTGATCGCAAGCAGTCCAAAGGCAACGCCAGCGAGCCAGTGACGGTGGCGCTCGAGCGCGAGCCATCCCGCCCAGAATGCGGCGAGCACGATCACCGTGACTTGACCGTGGAGGATCAGGCTCCAGAACGGTGGAAAGGCTGCGGCCGCGGCGATGATGAACGTTCGATCGGGAAGACGATCGGCGACCGCTCTCCATGCACTCCCTACCATCAGCGTGTATCCAGCGATGGTGATCACGCTCCAGATGAAAAGCGCGCGCTGATAGGAGAGCCCCGCCAGGGGAGCAAACAGCACCGCCGCCTGCGGCGGGTACACGGGCGGATAGATTTCGCGCGCCGACTCCGGGAGTCGCTCCGCCTGCGCGTCATGGAACAAAGCGGGGTCGTACATCGGATGAATTCGGTGCGAACTGGCCAGATATCCGAGCGTGTAGAACTGCACGAAGTCCGCACCCTTCAACGGCCCTGCGATTCCGCGATCGCTCGTCCCGGTGAAGCTCACAACCCCCGCCGCGATCCAGAGGACGACCGCCACGAGAATGGCGTGCCCTTTCGCCTGACGCGCCGATCGTGGCCAGCGGGGTCGTCGAAATGTGGGCATGAGAAGAGAGGTGAAGCGATTACAGGTCTGGCGCCGTAACGACAAAACAGGAATCCGGCAGATCGCTACACGCGTGTCTCAGCCGTAGGCTGCAAGACGGCTGCCGCCACGCGGAAGTGGTATTCTTCGCCGCAATTCATCCGCCACCTTTTTCTCTGGCGCGCTCCGCGCGCCTCGAAAGGAGTCAGAGGCTATGGAGCAGACGAAACTTCAGATACCTGCCGAGGCAGTGGAAGCCTATACCCAGTACATCCACGGCGAGATCGACCGCAGGTCCTTCATGAGCCGCGTGAACAAGGTGGCCGTATCGACTGTCGCGGCCGCGGCCATCGTGAATGAGTTGATGCCGAACTACGCGGCGGCGCAGCAGGTCGCGCCGACCGACACGCGCCTCAAGACCGAGTACGCCACCGTGCCGTCACCGAACGGCAACGGCAGCATCAAGGGGTACCTCGCGCGACCCGCGAGCGCCGGCACCAACAAACTCCCGAGCATTCTTGTCGTGCACGAGAACCGCGGACTCAATCCGCACATCGAAGACGTCGCTCGACGTCTCGCGCTCGAGAACTTCATGGCCTTCGCACCGGACGGTCTGACCTCAGTCGGTGGCTATCCTGGCGACGACGTGAAGGGTGGAGAGCTGTTCGGCAAAGTCGATCGCGCGAAGATGGCGGAGGACCTGTACGCCGCGGCAGTGTGGCTGAAGTCGCGACCCGACAGCACCGGCCGCCTTGGTGTCACCGGATTCTGCTTCGGTGGCGGTATCGCCAACTCTCTGGCCGTGCGGATGGGAGCAGACCTTCAGGCTGCCGCGCCGTTCTACGGCGGTGCGCCTCCGGTCGAGGACGTGCCGAAGATCAAAGCGGCGATCCTGGTGCACCACGGCGGCGAAGACAAGCGGCTCGTGGATGGATGGCCCGCCTACGATCAGGCGATGACCGCGGCAAAGGTCACGCACGAGGGGCACATCTATCCGGGCGCGGTTCACGGCTTCAACAACGACGCGACGCCGCAGCGTTACAACAAGGCCG
The DNA here is from genome assembly GCA_963772955.1 of uncultured Acidobacteriota bacterium. Taxonomy (GTDB): domain Bacteria; phylum Acidobacteriota; class Vicinamibacteria; order Vicinamibacterales; family UBA2999; genus Gp6-AA40. The sequence continues at coordinate 605,968 of CAVYZF010000009.1, forward strand.
CTGCCGATGAGGCGTGGAAGCGCACGATCGACTGGTTCAACAAGTACGTCAGAGCTACGACGTAGGAACCCTCGAGGTCTGCTCTGCGACACACCGAGGCAGTGAGGCACAGAGAGAATCTTTCGGATCCTCTGTGTCTCGGTGCCTCGGTGTGTCGGAGTTCTGAAGACAGCCGCCCTTGCACGGCAACCCCGCCGATGACACACTGACCTCGGAGCATGGTATGAAGCTGTTCGTCGACACAGGCAATCTCAAGGACATCGAAGCGCTCGCGGCCATCGGCATCCTCGACGGCGTCACGACCAACCCGTCGCTGATGGCGAAGGAGGCCGGCGACTACCGTCAGATTCTCAAGCAGATCTGTCGCACGGTTCAGGGGCCGGTGAGTGCTGAGGTCGTTGCAACCGACGCGGCCGGCATGATTACCGAAGGCCGGAGTCTCGCCGCCATCGACGAGCACATCGTCGTCAAAGTGCCGTTCACGAAGGAAGGCGTCAAGGCGTGCAAGACGCTGGCGTCGAGCGGCATTCGCGTCAACGTGACGTTGATCTTTTCAGCGACGCAAGCGTGGCTTGCCGCGAAGGCCGGTGCCAGCTACGTCAGCCCGTTCGTCGGACGTCTCGATGACGTCGGCACCACCGGGATGAATCTCATTCGCGAGATCGTCGATATCTTCGACAACTTCGACTTCTCGACCGAAGTCCTCGTCGCCAGCGTGCGGCATCCGATTCACGTCATCGAAGCCGCGCGCATGGGTGCCGATGTGGTCACTGCGCCTCCCGCCGTGATCGAACAGTGCTTCAAGCATCCTCTCACCGATCTCGGACTCGAACGATTCCTGAAGGACTGGGAGAAGGCCCAGGCAGCCAAGGTGTGACGCCGGACACACCGAATCCGCTGGAGCGGTTGGCCGACTTGCGTCGCCAGGCCGAATCCGGCGGAGGCGAAGATCGTCTTCGTCGACAACGCGCTGCCGGTAAGCTGACCGCGCGCGAACGTATCACCCTCCTGTTCGACCCCGACACCTTCGAAGAAACCGACGCATTCGTCACGCATCGGTGCCGCGACTTCGGCATGGCCGAACAGATCGTGCCCGGTGATGGTGTCGTCTCCGGACACGGCCGCATCGCTGGCCGCCTCGTCTACGCCTTCGCGCAGGACTTCACCGTCTTCGGCGGATCGCTCTCGGAAACCAACGCCGCGAAGATCGTCAAGATCATGGATCTTGCCGTCAAGATGGGCGCGCCCGTCGTCGGCCTCAACGACTCCGGCGGTGCACGCATTCAGGAAGGTGTGTTGTCGCTCGGCGGATATGCGGACATCTTCCTGCGCAACACACTCGCGTCAGGAGTGGTGCCTCAGATCTCCGCCATCATGGGAGCGTGCGCGGGCGGCGCGGTCTACTCCCCCGCGATTACTGATTTCACGGTGATGGTGAAGGACACGAGTTACATGTTCGTCACGGGGCCTGACGTCATCCGGACCGTCACCCATGAACAGGTCACCAAAGAGGAGCTCGGCGGCGCACTGACACACAACGAGAAGAGTGGCGTCGCGCACTTCGCCGCCGAAGACGATGAAGCCGCGATTCAGTTGATCCGTGAGTTGCTGTCGTTCCTCCCGAGTAACAATGTTGACGATCCACCGCGCCGCGACACATCGGATCCCTCCGATCGCGAAGACGAGTCCCTCGATGCCGTCGTACCGGACGCGCCGAACCAGGCGTACAACATGCTCGACGTCATCCACGCAGTGGTGGACGATGGCCAGCTGCTCGAGGTGCATGAGCATTTCGCCAAGAACATCGTCGTCGGATTTGCGCGGCTCGCGGGACGTCCGGTTGGCGTCGTGGCGAATCAGCCCGTGCACCTGGCGGGCACGCTCGACATCGATGCCTCGGTGAAGGCGGCGCGCTTCGTTCGCTTTTGTGATGCGTTCAACATTCCGCTCGTCACCTTCGAAGATGTGCCCGGTTTCCTGCCCGGAACCGCGCAGGAGTGGGGCGGGATCATCCGGCACGGTGCCAAGCTGCTGTTCGCATTTGCAGAAGCGACGGTCCCGAAACTGACGGTCATCACACGCAAGGCGTACGGCGGCGCGTACTGCGTGATGTCGAGCAAGCACATTCGCGCGGATGTGAACTTCGCGTGGCCCAACGCGGAGATCGCCGTGATGGGTGCCGAGGGCGCAGTCAATATCCTCTACCGGCGGGAGCTGGATGCGGCGAACGATGTGGATGCGGTTCGCGCCGCACGGGTGGCGGAGTATCGAGCGAAGTTTGCGAACCCGTACATCGCCGCGCAACGTGGGTTCATCGACGAAGTGATCGTTCCCAGGCAGACTCGCAGGAAGCTGATCGCCGCACTTGCGGCGCTCAACACCAAACGGGATCGGAATCCTCCCAAGAAGCACGGCAACATCCCGCTTTAGGGCGGCAATCCTGCGGGTGAACCCGGCGCACCCCCATTTCGTCTCATGGGGAGGCTGGAGAGGACCGTGCTCGTCATCTCAGAGTTGCAAAAGGCATACGGCTCAATCGTTGCAGTGAACGGTGTGTCGTTCAGCCTCGAACCGGGGCGGCTGCTTGGCCTGCTTGGACCGAACGGGGCAGGGAAGAGCACGACGGTGTCGATGATCGCGGGGCTCGTGACCCCGGATCACGGGTCCGTCACGATTGACGGCGTGCGCCTCTCGGGGGACACCGATCCGGTCAAGCGACGTATCGGGCTGGTTCCGCAGGATCTGGCTCTCTACGACGAGCTCTCCGCGCGAGCGAATCTGCAGCTCTTTGGATCGCTCTATGGCCTTTCGTCACGAGCTCTCGCCGACTCGATCTCGAGGACGCTCGCCCTGGTTGGCCTCGCCGATCGCATGCACGACAGGGTGAAGACCTTCAGCGGCGGGATGAAGCGCCGATTGAATCTTGCCGCCGGGCTTCTCCACGATCCCGACGTGCTCCTGCTCGATGAGCCGACGGTTGGTGTCGATCCCCAAAGCCGCAATGCCATCTTCGAGAATCTCGAGCAGCTCAAGGCGAGCGGCAAGGCGCTGCTCTACACGACTCACTACATGGAGGAGGCCGAACGTCTCGCCGATCGCATCGTCGTGATGGACCACGGACGCGTGCTGGCCGACGACACGCTGAGCGGCCTTCGATCGCGACGTGCCGGCGCCGCGGACGGCTCGGCGTCGCTCGAGTCGCTGTTCCTCGAACTCACCGGCCGAAGCCTGAGAGACTGACAGGTATGGGAGCTTACGTCGCGCTTGTCCGCAAGGATCTCCAGATCTTCTTCGGTGACCGTCGCGCAGTCATCCTGACGCTCGCCATGCCGATAGCCATCGCCTCGTTCTTCGGCGCGATCTTCAGCGGTGCGGGAGGCGGCGGCGCTTCCGAAGCGGCGAAGATTCCGGTGATGGTGGTGGACGACGACCGGAGCGCGATCTCGAAGGCGATCGCGGCGGGAATGGAGAAGGATTCGGCGCTGAAGATTTCCACCTTGCCGCTGGACCAGGCGCGCGCCGCCGTCCAGAGCGGGACCACGGCGGTGGCCGTCGTCATCCCTCCCGGCTTTGGCGCGGCCGCGGGGCGGGCGTTTCTCGCGGGGGCCGAGCGCCCCGAGATCGGCGTGCTGTTCGACCCCTCGCGAACGGCGGAGGTCTCGATGGTCCGCGGCATGCTCACCGGACACGTGATGGAAGCGGTCGGTCAGGAGATGTTCAGCGGAGTGCAGGGACGCGCGCTTGTTGGCGAGGCGTTGGCAAACATCGATGCAATCAACCTGCCGACGGACCAGCGCGAGACGCTTCGCAGCCTGTTGCAGTCAGTCCAGCGATTCAACCAGACAGGTGCAGGCACTGGCACGCAAGGCCTCATGACAGTGCCTTACACCGTCAAGGAAAACGCGGTCACATCCGGCACGAACGTCGCCTACAACTCGTACGCTCACGCGTTTGCGGGAATGGGAGTCCAGTTCCTGCTGTTTGCGGGCATCGAGCTGGGCATGGGAATTCTGCTCGAGCGCGAGCGCGGACTCTGGAAGCGGTTCCGGAGCGCCCCGGTGTCGCGTTTCACGATGCTCGGCGCCCGCGCGATGAGCGGCACACTGCTGACGCTGCTCACGCTCATCGTGTCGTTCGCGTTTGCGATGGCCGTGTTTGGTGTTCGCATCGAAGGAAGCATCACGGGGTTTGCACTGGTGGCTCTTGCATGCTCGATCATGGCGGCAACCTTCGGGCTGCTCGTGTCGGCGCTTGGGCGAACGGCAGCGGCCACGCGACGCGTTGCCACACTCGCCGTTCTCATCATGGTGATGCTCGGCGGTGCCTGGGTGCCATCGTTCATCTTCCCGGCCTGGCTTCAGACTGTGACGGTCGTGATCCCGGCGCGGTGGGCGGTGGACGGTCTCGACGCCATGACATGGCGAGGCCTTGGTCTCCAGGCCGCCCTGCTGCCGACCTTCGTCATGCTGCTCTTCTCTGTGGTTTTCGGTGCGTTGACCCTGTGGAAATTCCGCTGGGAAGAGGCCTGAGGACTCGGAATTCGCCGCTCGTCGCAACCCTGTTCGGTTTCTCCTGGAATCGCGTTATCATAGGCAGCGCATTAGTTCGGAGAAGCCTGTGCACCTGACCACCGTCACCATCGATCGCGCGCAAGCGCCGGCCCCGCTGTTCACCAGCACGGCTGTCGCACGCATTGCGAAGGCGGACGGCTGGATCGATCTGGCGCCGCCAGGTTCGTTCGGATGATGTAAGACCACATACCTTCTTCGAGATCTCGAAGGGCCATCATCCGAGCAGGGTGATGGCCCTTTTGCTTTTTGTAACGAGGAGGTTCGTCGTGTCGTTCAGTCATCGGTGGGTCAGCTTTGATTGCTTCGGAACGCTGGTCGATTGGCAAGCGTGGTTGACCGAGGTGCTCGGCCCGCTGGGAAGCGAGACCGTAGCAGATGTGATCCGCGCCTACCACGCGCACGAGCGCGTCGTCGAGCGTGACTACCCACATCGGTCGTACAAGGACGTGCTTGCCATGTCGCTCTCACGCGCAATGGCCGAGCGCGGTATCAGCCTGCCGGCGCAGGATGCGCGAACGATCCTGACGCAGGCATGGGCGTCGATGCGTGTGTTCGACGATGTGGAGGACATGCTGGCGACGCTGCGCTCGCGAGGGTATCGGCTCGCGGTGTTGACCAACTGCGACGACGACCTCTTCGCGGTCACTCATCGTCTGTTCCGGGTGCCGTTCGATCTGGTGCTCACCGCTGAGCGAGTGCGGGGATACAAGCCGGAGCGATGGCACTTCCGGGGATTCGAGATGCTGGCGCAGGTTGTCAGGCCGGACTGGGTGCACGTGGCCAACAGCTGGTACCACGACATCGCACCGGCGCGCGCCCTTGGTGTGCGGCACGTGTGGCTCGATCGCGACCGGACCGGCGAGGATCCGGGCGCGTCGGTCCGGGTGCATCACGCGATCGATGTGGCTGGTGTCGTCGAAAGTCTGGCCGGGATCGACATGCCGTTTGTCGATCATCGGTCACCGGTCGGTGCAAGTGCGTAAGGTAGAATCACCGGGATCTTGCACAAGATCCTGATCGCCAACCGCGGGGAGATCGCGGTACGCGTCATTCGCGCGTGCCGCGATCTCGGCCTCGGGTCGGTGGCGGTCTTCTCCGAGTGCGATCGCACAGCACGTCACGTCCGAATGGCTGACGAAGCCGTCGCGATCGGCGGCAATGCTCCCTCAGACAGTTACCTTCGCATCGACCGCCTCATCGATGCTGCTCGCTCCACCGGCGCGGACGCCGTGCATCCCGGCTACGGGTTCCTTTCCGAGAACGAGGACTTCGCGAGCGCGTGTCGTGATGCGAAGCTCACCTTCATCGGCCCGGCACCGGAAGCGGTGGCGCGCGTGGGAAGCAAAACGACCGCGCGGAAGATCGCGGCTTCCGCTGGTGTGCCGGTCGTGCCCGGAACGGAAGAGCCCTTCGGACCGGACGCTGCCGATGCTGACATCGCTCGAGCTGCGGAGCGCATTGGATATCCGGTACTGATCAAGGCCGTGGCCGGTGGTGGCGGCAAAGGCATGCGGGTCGTCACCGGCGCGACGAGTCTCGACAGCGCGGTTCGGCTGGCGCGTTCGGAAGCCGGATCGGCATTTGGCGACTCGTCCGTCTATATCGAGCGCTGCGTGCAGCGTCCGCGTCACGTCGAGATTCAGATCCTGGCCGACCATCACGGCACGGTCGTGCCGTTCGTCGAGCGAGAGTGTTCGATCCAGCGCCGGCATCAGAAAGTCTTCGAAGAGTCGCCGTCGCCTGCGGCTGACCCTGGTCTGCGAGCGCGATTGGCCGATGCCGCGGTCGCGGTGGCGAAGGCGGCTGGCTACACGAATGCCGGCACCGTCGAGTTCCTCCTCGACGCCGATGGTCACTTCTACTTTCTCGAAGTGAATGCCCGCCTCCAGGTCGAGCATCCGGTCACCGAGATGGTTGCCCACGTCGACCTCGTGCAGTGGCAGATTCGCATCGCGAGTGGAGAACGGCTGACACTCTCGCCTCGAGAGACGCTGACACCGACTGGGCACGCCATCGAGTGTCGTGTCTATGCGGAAGATCCTGACGCCGGTTTCTTGCCGTCCCCCGGTCGCATTGTCGCGCTGCGTGCGCCGGAGGGCCCTGGTATCCGCAACGACGGCTGGGTCGAAGAGGGCAGCGAGATTCCCATCTTCTACGACTCCCTGCTTTCGAAAGTCATCGCGTGGGGTCAGGACCGGCTGCAGGCGACTGCACGCTTACGGCGTGCGCTCGACGAATACGACATCAGGGGCGTTCGCTCGACGCTTCCGTTCTCGCGATGGCTGCTTGCGCGCCCCGAGTTTGTCGAGGCCCGCTTCCACACACACATCTTGGACGAGCTCTTGCAGCAGCGCGCGGGAGAACCGTTTGACGACCTCGATCCGTCCCTCGAAGAGGTCGCTGCCATGGCTGCATGCCTGGTTGAGGCGTCCGCGGCTGCCGCTTCGCCAGTGTCGAACGAACTAAAGGGAGCAGCGTCCTCGCTGGAACGGAGCTGGACGGCTCTGGCGCGAAAAGAGGGCCTGCGCCGGTGAGGTTCGAGGTCGAAACAGGCCGCCAACGACGTACGATCGAAGTCAGACGTTCTGGAGACGGTGGCTGGACCGTCACGGTGGACGGGCGTCCGGTGCCGGTGGACTTTTCCCGCGTCGGCGATCGGTGGTCGATGCTGGTGGGCGGGGCAAGTTACGAAGTCGCGATCGAGCCGCGACGGCAGGGCCGGCAGATCGTGCACGTCAATGGGCACGTCGTGCCGGTGACACTGCGCGTTCCAGGACGAGGCCGGTCTGGGTCGCACAGTGATGGCCCGAGTGCGACAGGCCCGGTGTCGATCGTCGCGCCGATGCCGGGCCGTGTCGTGAAGGTACTTGTGGCGCCGGGCGATGCCGTGCTGGCGCATCAGGGCCTGGTCGTGGTCGAAGCAATGAAGATGGAAAACGAGCTGCGTGCTCCCCGGGCCGGGACGGTCGCCGACGTGCGCGTCCGCGAAGGTACGCCTGTGGATGCCAACGCCGTGCTCGTCGTGATCACGTGACGTACGCGCAAATCCTCGCTCATCCCGTGACCCGCACGCTGCGCACCTTCGTGCGCCGGACGGTCATCGTCTGTGCCGTGATCCTCGCAGTGGCTTTCGTCACGACGATCTCTGCGGATCTGGGTCCGGTGTTGCGAAAGCAGGCGGAGGAGCAGGGCACACGGTACATGGAGCGGCCGCTACACATTGGCAGCATGCACGTCCGGCTCTGGGATGGCTCCTACATCTTCGAAGACCTGATGATCGAGGGGCTCGACCCCGAGTCGATTCCCTTCTTTACCGCCAAGCGCATCGTCCTCTCGATGCCGTGGAGCACACTTTTCAATCGGCGCATCGTGTTCGACACGATTGAGCTCAACGACTGGCATATGCACGCCGAGTCGCGCCGTGACGGACGCCAGAGCTTTCCGAAGCTCACACCACGAGGGCCGCGAGGCCGGAGCTCGTGGACAACGACACTGCAGTACGTGCACGCCGGTCGCGGCACGTTCACCTATCAGGATCACAACACACCGTGGGGCATCGTTGCGCGCAATCTCGATGTCACTGTGGCGCGTCCCGGCAGCGAGTACGTCGGACAGGCGCGGTTCTCGGATGGTCTGACGACGATCCAGGGCTACGTGCCGTTCCGTACGGACATGACCTCCACCTTCAAGATCGACAACGGCCGCGTGCTCTTCGATCGCATCAACCTGAAAACCGAGGGCACGGAGTCCGTTCTGATCGGCGATGCCAACCTGACGTACTGGCCCGAGTTGATGATGCAGGTGAAGTCGACGATCGATCTGCCGAAGATGCGCGAGCTCTTCTTCGCAGGTGACATGTTCAGATTGAGCGGCAAGAGTCAGTTCACCGGCACCTTTCACATGTTCAAGGAGCCGATGCCCAACGGCACGACGAGGACAGGGCGTGAGCTCAAGGGTACGTTCTTCAGCACGACGGCCGGAGTGAATGACTTCAGGTTCAGCGACCTCGCTGGCGGTGTTCGCTGGACGCCTGAGGTCCTCCGCGTCACCGAAGCAACGACGAAGATGTACGGCGGCAACGCGCGATTCAGTTACAGCATGATGCCGCTCAATGCGCCGGGCGTGATTCCGACGGCGCGCTTTGATGCGGCGTACGAAAAGGTCGATCTGACGTCGTTCGGCGACGTGATGAAGATGGACGGCATCAAGCTCGCCGGCCGTCTGTCCGGCCGGAACCTGCTCGAGTGGCCGATGCGCCACTTCTCCGATCACGCCGGTAAGGGCGAGCTGCACGTCACCCCACCCGATGGTGCGACGCTCATGACGCGTGAGATGCCGCTCGAGCGCATCCGCGCCGTCGAGCAACGCGGGCGGCCTGCCGGACCATTCAGCCCGCTGACGCCGTTCGAGCCGGTGCCGACGGGCGCTGACCTCTATTACACATACGGTCGCGATCAGGTCGACATCGGGCCGAGCCGATGGGCCACCGAGTCGACGCTCGTCGAGTTCGCGGGGCGGACGGCGTATGGCGGCGACTCGCAGATCCCGTTTCACGTCTCGAGCGCGGACTGGCAGGAGAGCGATCGCGTCTTCGCAGGAATACTCACGGCCTTCGGCGTGCGGACGCGCGCGATTCCGATCGGTGGATACGGGACGTTCGATGGTGTCATGACCGAGACCTTCAGACGCCCGCGAATCGAAGGGGATTTTGCCGGCGAGTCGATGCGCGCCTTCGATGTGGTGTGGGGATCGACGAAGGGTCATGCACTCATTCAGAACAACTACGTCGACGTCGATGACGTGGTCATCACGTCCGGCGAGTCGCGCATCAGAACGGCTGGCCGCTTCTCGATCGGCTACCCGCGCGCTGACGGCGGCGAGGAGATCGACGCGCGGATCGAGATCACGAAACGGCCGGTTTCGGATCTCCGGCACGCCTTCACGCTGGACGACTACAACCTCGACGGCACGCTCACGGGCGAGTTCCACATCAACGGCAAGTACCTCAACCCGACCGGCTTTGGCCGAATGGAGATCACCGACGGTGTTGCGTACGGTGAGCCGTTCGAGTCGGCCACGGCCAGCGTCCGCCTCGAAGGGGACGGCGCGCGCCTCGAGAACATCCAGGCGGTCAAGGGCGGCGGTCGCGGTACCGGCGCGGCGTTCGTCGGGTGGAACGGTACCTACTCGTTCAATTTCGACGCGCGCTCGATTCCCGCCGAGTCGCTCGCCGCGGCAAAAAGCTCGCCGCGTCCGATTGCCGGCCTCATCGACTTCACAGCGGGCGGCAGCGGAACGTTCGACTCACCGCGGTATGACGTTCGCGGAACGGTGCGCGACCTGTTCGTCGCCGACGAAGGTATCGGTCAGATCGTCGGCAATCTGAGCATCGACAACGAGCTGATGACCGTTCGGCTCGAGGCGGCCTCTCCACGCCTCGCGGTCTCCGCATCCGGCCGCATTGCCCTCACACCAGAGCTCGATTCGGAGCTCACGATCAGTGTGAGCGACACGTCGCTCGATCCCTACGTGCGCGCATTCCAGCCGCAGTTGTCTCCCTATACGACGGCAGTGGCGAGCGGCTCCATCCGCGTGGTCGGCGAGCTCGCCAACATCGATCACCTGCTTGTCGACGCAACGGTTGAACGGCTCGACGTGCGGCTCTTCGACTACGCGCTGCGCAACGCGCGACCGATCCGCATTGCCCTGGATCGAAATGCTGTTCGCGTCACCGACATGCGCATCGTTGGGCAGGATACGCAGCTCGATGTGTCAGGTCTCGTCAATCTCCGCGACTCACGCATCGCGATTCGCACGACCGGCGATGCCAACCTCGCCGTGCTGCAGGGTTTCGTCGCCGATGTACGCAGCTCCGGCATGGCTGCGCTCTCGGCCACGTTGGAGGGACCACTCGAGGATCCGTCCGTCAGCGGCACGCTCGACATCACCAACGGCCGCATCAGGCATTTCGCGTTGCCGCACGCGCTCGAGAACATCAGCGGCTCGCTGAAGTTCGACACGCGCGGCGTGACACTCGACGGCCTCTCCGGACGGCTGGCGCGGGGCGATGTGACGTTCGGCGGCCGCATCGACAAGCAGGGTTACCTGCCCGGTCAACTCGACATCAACATGATCGGCACAGGCATGCGCCTGCGGCTGACCGAGGGCATGCAATCGCTGGTGGATGCGCAGCTGTCGCTCCAGGGCACGATGCAGGCGGCGACGCTTTCGGGGCGTGTCACGGTGAATGACGCGGTCTACTCGCGCCCGTTCTCGTCGAACGGCGGGCTCCTCGATCTGGCGACTGGCGAAGCCACACCGCCGACGGCGCCTGCTGAGCCGACCATTCCGCTGCGCTACGACATCCGTATCACCGCGCCACAGCTGCAGGTGCGCAACAGCAGCCTGCGCCTGACTGCGGGCGCCGATCTTCAGCTGCAGGGCACCTTCGATCGTCCACTGCTCTTTGGCCGGGCGGACGCCCAGCGCGGTGAATTTCTTTTCGAAGGCCGCCGCTACGTGCTGACGCGAGGCACGATCGAGTTCAACAACCCAACCAAGATCGAGCCGTTCTTTGATCTCGAGACCGAGACGCGCGTGCGCGTGCCTGGGGAGACGTATCGCATCAATGTTCGGGCGACCGGCCCGTGGGTGCCGAAACTGGAATTCTCTGCCGATCCTCCACTGCCCGAGCCGGAACTGCTGGCGTTGCTCTTGAGCGATGTAGCGCCGGGTCAGGATGTCGAGTTCCGTCAATACCAGACCGGAGTCACTCCACAAGAGCAGCTCGTGCGCGAGCGCGCCGCCCGCGCATTGGCGAGTCCGGTGTCGTCGGAGGTGGGTCGCGTCGTCGAGCAGACGTTTGGTGTCGACACTTTTCAGATCACGCCGTCGATCATCGATCCCAACGCGCAATCCTCGCGAATGGATTTGGCGGCGCGTGTCACGATCGGAAAACGCGTGTCCGATCGAGTGTATCTGACCTACTCGCGCAGTCTCTCGTCAACCACCCGTGACCAGATCATCCTGCTCGAATACGATCAGACCGATCGGTTCTCGTGGCTCCTGTCACGCAACGAAGACAAGACCTACGCCATCGAGTTGCGGGTGAGGCGAACGTTCTAAATGAGCTGTAATGCAAGATGCAAGATGCAAAATGCAAATCGGATGTGGCTGCGTCGCGCAGTGGCTTTGCATTTTGCCTTTTGCATTTTGAATTACGCGCTTCCCGTTGAAGCGCAAATCGGCCGTCCGATCGCTGAGGTCGCTGTCGAGCAGGAAGGGAGACCGGTCATCGATCCGGTCATCACGGGGCTCATCGAGACGCAGGTCGGCTCTCCGCTCGATGCCAAGGAGGTCCGCCAGACGATCTCCCACCTCATGAGCCTCAATCGTTTCGACGATGTGCAGGTGTCGTCTGAAGAGGTCACCGCCGGCGTGCGCGTGCGCTATGTGTTGATGCCGCTTCATCCGGTGGATCGCATCGAATTCGACGGGATGCTCGGTCTCTCCGAGGATGCGCTGCTGCGGGTCGTCGTCGATCGGTTTGGCTCGTCCCCACGCGCGGCTCGCACGCCGGAGATCATCGAAGCGTTGCGGATGGAGTACCGCCGTCGCGGGTACGCCAACGCGCGCGTCGCCTCTCGCCTGGTCGAGACCCATGATCCCGATCGGGCGACGCTCGTCTTCGACATCAGCGCTGAAAGACGGCTGACCATCGCCGACCGGCGTTTCACCCAGCGTGACGCCGATGTCCAGGGCACCATCACCGAGTTGCCCGACATCAAGGCCGGCCAGCCCTACGATGACGATGTCGTCGAACGCGAGTTGCGGGCGTGGGAAGACACCATGCACTCGCGCGGCTTCTATGAGGCGCGCGCCAGTCACGGCACTCAGATCACCGACGAAGGCGCCATCGTGTCCGTGACCTTGACGCGCGGACCACATGTAACGGTCAAATTTATCGGCGATTCCCTGCCTGAATCCGAGCGCGAGCGGCTGGTGCCGATTCGAACCGAAGGCTCGGCGGACGAAGACCTGCTGGAGGATTCAAGCCGCGCGATCGAGTCGTATCTCTACACACGTGGCTACCGCGACGCCAATGCCCTCTACACGAACCAGGAGCAGAACGGCGAGCTCGTCATCACGTTTGAAGTCGATCGCGGTCCCCGTTACCTGGTTCGCAACGTCGCAATCACCGGGAACGACGCGGTAGCGGAGCAGGAGTTGCTCGCTCTGATCAGACTGAAGCCGGGCGAACCCTTTGTCAGAGCGACCGTCGGGACTGGCATCGGGGCGATAGAGCGGTTGTATCGGACGCGTGGATTCACGCGCGTCCAAGTGAAGTCTGGCGAGAGCGTTCTTGTGCCTGAGAGCGCATCGGATCCCGATCGGCCGATCGACCTGCAGATCGCGATCGTCGAGGGTCCGCGAACGCTCATTGGCACCGTGCGCTTCGAGGGCAACACGGCCATCGACGAGCCGACGCTGCGCGGCCTCACGATGGTGTCGCCCGGCCAGGCCTATTCCGAATCGGAGATGGTCGCCGGGCGCGAGCGGATTGATCTCGAGTATCGCAACCGTGGGTACGACGACGTCGTCGTGACATCGGAATCAATGTTCGTCGCCGACAACGCGCAAGCGGATGTCGTGTTCAAGGTCAATGAAGGCCCGCAGGTGGTCATCGACCACATCATCATCGTCGGGAATCGGCGTATCAGTACGCGAACCATTGAGCGCGAGCTGCTGCTGCGCGAGGGGGAGCCGCTCGGATATTCCGCGCTCGTCGAGAGCCGGCAGCGGCTGTTTGCGCTCGGTCTCTTCCGGCGCGCGCAGATCGAGGCGCTCGGCCACAGTGGCGAGCCGCGTCGTGACGTACTCGTTGAAGTGGAAGAGTCGCCGCCTACGGAACTTGGCTTCGGGGGAGGCCTCGAAGGTGGGTCAGTGCTGCGGACCGGCGAGAATGGCCTGGCCCAGGAACGCTGGGAGGTCGCGCCACGCGGCTTCTTCCAGATCGGCCGACGGAACCTGTGGGGCAAGAATCGCCGTGTCGATCTGTTCACTCGGCTCGTGCTCAAACCTCTCGATCCGCCGGCAGTCGAGGCAAGTCTTCCTGCACTACGTGACGACTCCGGCGGCCGCTTCTACGAGTATCGAGTGCTCGGCCAGTTCCGCGAGCCGAAGGCATTCGACACACCCGCCGACGTGGTAGTCACTGGCTTGACGGAGCAGGCTCGGCGCTCGAGTTTTGACTTCATCAGAAAGGAAGCGCGAGTCGAGGCGGGCTTTCGCCTCTCACGCGTCTACACCGCGATCGGCCTCTACTCGTTTCAGCGAATATCGCTGCTCAATGAGCGCTTCACGCCGGACGCGCCTCCGCCGCTCATCGATCGCCTGTTCCCACAAGTGCGGTTGTCCAAGGTCTCCGCCTCGCTCATTCGCGACAAGCGCGATGACCCGCTCGATCCGTCCGTGGGGACAATGATGATTGTTGACGGCGAAATCGCCGCGCGTGCGCTCGGATCCGAGGTCGGCTTTGTGCAGACCTACATGCAGGGCTTCTCCTATCACCGGCTGCCAGCGCAGCGTCGTGTCGTCCTCGCGCTCGGAGCCCGCGTCGGCCTGGCGCACGGGTTCTTGCGTGATCTCGCTGGCGAGATCGTTCAAGACCTACCAGCCAGCGAGCGGTTCTTCGCTGGCGGCGATACGACGGTACGTGGATTCACACTCGATCGTCTCGGCGACGAGGAGACCATCACGCCAGCCGGGTTTCCGACGGGTGGCAACAGCGTGATCGTCCTCAACAGCGAGCTGCGCATCGCCGTGCTGGGGCCGTTGACGGCGACCGGCTTCGTCGATGCCGGCAACGTGTTCCTCAGGGCGAGCGATCTCGACTTCACGAATCTCCGCACGAGCGCAGGCTTTGGCGTCATGTACCGGTCACCGGTTGGACCGATTCGGATCGACCTTGGATTCAACCTCGACCCGCGCGAGCTTCATCCTGGCGTCCAGGAACGAAGCCGAGTCCTGCATATCCTGCTCGGGCAGCCCTTCTGACCCTCGTAATGCAGAATGCAAAATTCAAAATGCAAATCATGAGCGCCACAACCGCACGAATCGGGTTGTGTTTGCATTTTGCATTTTGCCTTTTGAATTACGGCGTCACAGTTCAGACCCAGCAACTCATCGATCGCGTTCTGGCAAGAGTCGGAACAAACGCGGTGACGATGACCGACGTTCGCGCTGCGCTCGAACTGGGTCTTGTTGATGCTGCGCCAGGAGAGGACCGGCAAGCCGTTGCCCTCGAGCGCGCGATCGAGCGTCAGCTTCAGCTCAATGAAGTCGCGAGGTTCTCTCCGCCGGAACCATCCGCCGTAGCGGTCTCCGAAGAGGTGGCCGCGATGAAGATGCGGGCGGGCGCCGGCCTGGCCGCGCTGCTGACATCGACCGGGGTGGACGAGGCCCGTCTCCAGCAACTTGCGCGCGAAACGCTTCGCATCCGCGCGTACATCGCGCAACGGTTCGGCACGACCGGACAGGTCACCGAAGACGAGGCGCGGAAGTACTACGATGACCATCCCGCAGCATTCACGCGCGATGGTGTGCGGATGCCGTTCGAGGAAGCGGAGACGCTGGCGCGGCAGCGGGCGTCAGCGGAACGGCTGCGCATGACGCTCGACCAGTGGGTTCGCGATCTGCGGATGAGGGCCGACGTCGTGATCGTTGGAAGTGCGAATCCGGGTTGAGAGATGCGGACTATGCTCCGCCGCCAATCGCGACGCGAAGCACTTCGATCGAATTGAAGCCCGCGTGGCTGACCATCGGCGCAATGCTGCTGCGCCGTTGCAGGTAGAGGATCGCCCAGAACGCGCCCAGCGCCCCGGTCGCGATCGCGGCATCCCACCCCTGTAATGCGTGTCCAAGACCGAACGCGGTACTCAGGACAACCACACCGAGGGTCGCACCGCCCAGGTGCCGCTCGAATCGCTGAAGAAGAAATGCGCGCTGCAGTTCCTCGCGAATGCCGCCGGCAACGATGGCGACGATGCCGAAGAGCGCGGCCCCACCGGCACCGCCGGTCGCGAGAGACTCCAGGGGATTTTCTGGAACGTTGTGCAGACCGGGAGCCAGCGTACGGATGATCCCCATCAGGAACGCGACCATGAACACGGCGACCGGCACGAGCATCAGGCCGAGAACGATCTCGCCTCTCAGTGGCGCGCGACCCCGCCAGAGCAGCCACGGGCTGTCGCCGTGCGCGCGGGTGAGCGCCACCATCAATCCGATCAGGACGGCGGTATCGGTCACGGAGAGGATGAAGACGAAGGTGAGCGAGAGCTGATCCCCGATCCGGGGTGAGATGCCGAGTCCCGCGAGGATGCTGGCAATCAGGAATTGCGTGGGCAAGCTGGAGCACAGGAGGACTTCGAGCAGCGCCAACACCCGTTGCTGCAAGGTGGTGAGCTGGTCGTTGCGTGGCACCAGCTCTGCTGGAAAAGGCGCCTCTATTCCGGGGCCAGGGTCGTCAGTCAAGGTTTTCAGTCTACGGCAGGGCGCCGACCATGTAAAAATGACCAGTCAGTAGAATTCGCATCAAGACGAGGCAACAGGAATGTCCCCATCACCCAGCGAACGTGTCCTCATTGTCGAGGACGAACCCAGCACCAGGGTCGGCCTGACCGAACTTGTGCGGACGTGGGGGTTCACTGCGGACTCCGCCGGCGACGGTGAGGAGGCGCTTCAACGTATCACTGTCTTCCGACCGTCGATCATCATCAGCGATCTGGTCATGCCGCGGCGTGACGGTCTCGAGCTGTTGCGATCGCTCAAAGACGATGGAGGCGACTACACGGTAGTTATTCTGACCGCGCAGGGCACTATCGAGACGGCTGTCGAGGCGATGAAAGAAGGAGCCTACGATTACCTGACCAAGCCGATCGAGCCGCAGCGACTCAAGATCCTCCTCGACAAGATCGTGGAGCGGCAGGACACGCTGCGCGAGGTGAAAGTCCTGCGCAAGCAACTGCGCGAGCATGGCACGTACGGAAAGATGATTGGCAGCAGCCCGCAGATGCGGAAGGTCTACCAGATCATCGAGCAGGCGGCGCCGACGGGAGCCTCAGTGCTGATCTCGGGCGAGTCGGGCACGGGTAAAGAGCTCGTCGCGCAGACCATCCATCAACTCAGTCCGCGCGCGCAGATGCCGTTCGTCCCGATTAACTGCGCGGCCATCCCTGAGACGTTGCTCGAAAGCGAGATCTTCGGCCACGAGAAAGGGTCGTTCACTGGCGCAGTGGACAGGCGTGCCGGATGTTTCGAGCTTGCCGATCACGGGACGCTCTTCCTCGACGAAATCGCCGAGATGACGCCGTCCACGCAGGTGAAACTGCTGCGCGTGCTCCAGGAACGGAAGTTCCGGCGGCTGGGCGGACGCAGCGAGGAGACCGTCGACGTGCGGGTGATTGCGGCGACCAACGTCAATCCCGGTGATGCCGTGAAAAACGGCAAACTGCGCGAAGACCTGTTCTACCGGTTGAACGTGTTTGCGATCGAGCTGCCGCCGCTGCGCCAGAGGAAAGAGGATCTCGCCCTCCTCGTGCAGTCGTTCCTGGCGGACTTCAACGCCCGCAACAACAAGAGGGTCTCGGCGCTCGATCAGGCGGCGATGCGCATCCTGGAGCAGTACAACTGGCCGGGCAACATCCGCGAGCTGCGCAACGTCATCGAAAGAGCCGTGATCCTGAGCTCCGGCGAGTTCATCGACCCGAAGCTGCTTCCGCCTCTCGTGACCGAGTCCCCTGACGTCGTCAAGCCGACGCTGTCGCTGACTCCCGGCACAACCGTTGAAGAGGCCGAGACACGTCTGATCCTGATGACCCTCGAGCACACGCGCGATAACAAGACACGCGCGGCCGAAATCCTGGGTATCAGTCTCAAGACGTTGCATAACAAGCTCAACAAGCTGCGCGGACGGGGCAAACGTACCGAGGAGGAATCGGTACCGCAATAGGGACGGCGTCGTTCAACTGTGAACTGTGAACTGTGAACCATGAACTTCGGACTCTCTGATCCATGCGCCTGAGCATTCGGGTCAAACAGATCGTTAGCGTGACAGCCATCGTCGGACTGGCGGTCGTGGCGCTCAGTGCGCTCTACACGAATCGTCTGGCCAATGTGGTGCTCAGGGAGAGTCTGTCCCGCGGAAAGATGCTCGCCAACACGATCCTTCATCGCGCCGGAGGGATCGTCACTGGTGACGTCGATCCCTATCTGGCGCTGCGAGAGGATCAAGGTCTCCGATCGATTCTCGAGTCGAGCATCTACGGCGACAACATCAGCTTCGCGGCGATTGTCGGCACGAGCGGCACAGTCATCGTTCACAACAACCGGGCACAGGTCGGACGGACGCTCGCGGAGCGGGCCGATCTCGAGGCGGTGATCGACGACACGCCGCTGAACAAGCTTCGGGTGATCTTCGCCGGCGACGGACAGACCCTTGAAGTGCGCGAGACGTTGAAGCGCGGGGGCGAGAATTTCGGATCGATCCGCATCGGCGTCTCGACCCTGCTGATGCGAAGCCAGCTTCGCGATCTGCTCAACGACGCGTTGTTCACGGGAGCCGCGGCGCTGGCGGTTGCGGTCTTCGTCGCGGGTATCTTTGCGCAGCTCCTGCTGAGGCCGATCCACGTCCTGCGAAGCGGGTTGACGCGCCTCGGCAAAGGCGAGTTTGGCGTCACCCTCGATCTTCCTTCCGGCGACGAGTTTGGCGAGCTCGGTGACTTCTTCAACACCGTCAGCCAGCAGCTCTCTGCGGATCGCACGCTGCTCGCCGGGCAAAAAGCCAATCTGCAATCGGCCGTCGAACACCTCGAGGATGCCGTCGCGCTGTTCAATCCGTCGGGCGAACTGCTCTTCAGCAACCCCGCGATGCAGCCCACGCTCCCTGCCGACGCGATCGGACGTGTGCTCGATGGTTTGCTTCCCAACGGGCACCCCTACAGGACGCTCGTCGAGGAAACGCTGGCCACGCGCAAGTCGCGCGGTCCGATCCAGATCCAGGGTCATCCCACTGAACAGGTGCAGGTGCCCGGGCGGTCAAGTGATACCGGCCCGATCCCGCGTGCGTCGGCGGGGACCGGCCCCCTCGTGCCAAAGCAGGAGTCCAAGCCCGGGGACGATGAGCTCGTGGTGACGCATGCGATCCCGGGCACGCACGGCGAGCTCATGGGCGTGTTGCTCGTGTCGCGAAACCTCGCGCATCTCTCGCGCATGCAGTCCACGCTGGCGTATTCACGCAAGCTCGTGGCGCTCGGGCGTCTCACGGCAGGCATCGCACACGAGGTGAAGAACCCGCTGAACGCGATGATGATTCACCTCGAACTCCTGCGCACCAAGGTCCGGGGATTGGCGACGACGCTGTTGCAGCCTGAGGCTGTCGGAGCGGCGGGTGGCACGCTGGGACTCGGTCCTTCGCGGGCGACCGCCCTTCCTGCTCCAGTCCAGGGGGCGCTCGAGCACGTCGAAATCATCGAGAGCGAAATCCGGCGGTTGGATGAGGTCGTCCAGGGATTCCTGAAGTTCACGCGACCCGAAGACCTCAGGCTTCAGCCCGTCCGTGTGATGGCCATGTTCGAGGAGATCCTGCCGATCCTCGAGACCGAGGCGACCAAGAACGGCGTCAAGGTGACGACTGACGTCGGGGCGTCAACGCCGAGCGTCAACGGCGATGCCTCGATGTTGCGTCAGGCATTTCTCAATCTGGCAATCAACGCGTGCCAGGCGATGCCGCAAGGTGGTAGCCTGCGTCTGGTGGCGGGTCCCGCATCACGTCAGCGGGTCGAGATCCGTATAGAGGACACGGGCGTTGGGATCAAGCCAGAGCATTTGAGCCGCATCTTCGATCTGTATTTCACGACGAAGGAGCGAGGAACGGGAATCGGACTGTCGATGGTGTATCGCATCATCCAGATGCACGATGGAGAAGTCGAAGTGCAGTCGACGCCAGGTCGAGGCACGACATTCCGCGTGCTGTTACCTCGAGCCACCGGGGTATGACGATGCAGCGAAAGTTCTTGTATTTCGCATTTTGCATTTTGAATTGCGCGCTGCTTGCCGGTGGCTGCGCAAAGGCGCGCGCAGCCACGGTGCCCGATGGCCCACCGCTCGCGATGCCGGTGCCTCCACCGCGTGTGTTTGCGCCCATCGGTCCTGAAGAACCGCTCGCTGCGGGGCCCGCAGTTCCCGAGACGCCGACGGCGGAGGCGCCACAAGTTCCGCAGCGTCGCCCGCCGCGACCTCGGCAAGCCGCTGCGGAGCCCGAGAAAGCCGAACCCAGTCCGCAACCCGCGCAACCTGCCCCCGAGCAGCCGCGCGAATTGCGCGCGGCATCGACGCCAGCCGATGCCGAAGCCGACAAGAAGATCCGCGCGCTCCTGCTGACGGCATCGCGGAATCTGGGCAACGTCGACTACCAAAAGCTCTCGGTCGCCGGGCGTGAGCAATACGACAACGCCAAGAGTTTTGGCGAGCAGGCCGGAGAGGCGCTTTCCCAACGCAACTACGTCTTCGCTGAAACGCTCGCCGACAAGGCCGCGAAGCTGGCCACTGAGCTGCTGGGTACCCGCTAGCTCAGCTACCGCTAACTTCAACATCATCAAGCCGCTAGCCTGTGCGAAATCGCTCGTGGTCCGCGGTAAAATGAAATCAACATATTGCGCGTGCCCTAAAACAAAGGCGCAATATGTTGTGGTTTCAGGCTTGACAAAGCGGTAAACGGAGCGCACTATTTCCGGGCGCTCAACGAGGTGTAACGAAGGCAGGATGCCTCCCAGCCTCCAGCCGCCGGGAAAGCCCACAGAACGTCTCGCGCGCCAACCACAAACAGATTTTCGGGCGTCACCGAAGGGGTAGGTGCGTCCCATTGAGATTGTCATTCGGAGGGAAGCAATGGAAAGAGGCCCTGCCCGCGAAGCTGCCGCCGCTGGTCAGCAGGCAACTCAGAGTGGAGCGCTCGACCCCTCGACTCGGACCAAGAAGGCCGAGCCGAAGGCGCCGCTGGTGCCCGGTCTGGAGTTCCCGCGCTATTTCACCCTGCCCGGCGTTGATCCCTTCGACGAAGTCGAATGGGAGGTCCGCTCCGCAGTCATTGGTAATGAAAAGGGCAAGGTCGTCTTCGAACAGCGCGACGTCGAGATTCCCAAGACTTGGTCCCAGCAGGCAACCAACATCGTCGTCTCGAAGTATTTCCGCGGACAGATCGGCACGCCGGAGCGCGAGCGCAGCGTGCGTCAGCTCATTGGCCGCGTCGTCGACACGATCACCGCATGGGCGCGGGCGCAGAAGTACTTCGCGAGCGAGGACGCGCTGATATCGTTCAGCCACGAGCTGAAGCACCTGCTCGTCTATCAGAAGGCCGCGTTCAACAGCCCCGTGTGGTTCAACTGCGGTTTCGAGAAGGCGCCGCAGTGCTCGGCCTGCTTCATCAACTCCGTGCAGGACACGATGGACTCGATCTTGTCGCTGGCCAGGACCGAGGGGATGCTCTTCAAGTTCGGCTCGGGTACGGGCAGCAACCTGTCGTCGATCCGTTCGGCGAGAGAACTGCTTGCTGGTGGCGGCACGGCCTCGGGTCCTGTCTCCTTCATGAAGGGGTACGACGCGTTTGCCGGTGTCATCAAGTCCGGCGGCAAGACGCGTCGCGCGGCGAAGATGGTCATTCTCAACATCGACCATCCAGATGTGATGGACTTCATCAACTGCAAGGTCGAGGAAGAGAAGAAGGCCTGGGCGTTGATCGACGCCGGCTACGACGGCTCCTTCACCGGCACTGCCTACACGTCCGTGTTCTTCCAGAACTCCAACAACAGCGTGCGCGTGACCGACGACTTCATGCGCTCGGTGCTCGACGACGGGGAGTGGAAGACGAAGCGGGTGACCGACGGTAACGTCGCGGACACCTACAAGGCGCGCGATCTGATGCGCGGAATCGCTGAGGGCACGTGGGTGTGCGGCGACCCCGGTATGCAGTTCGACACGACGGTCAACGAGTGGCACACCTGCCCGAACACGGCGCGCATCAACGCGAGCAATCCGTGCTCGGAGTACATGTTCCTCGACGACTCGGCGTGCAACCTGGCGTCGATCAACCTGATGAAGTTTGTCAAGGACGATGGCGAGTTCGATGTGCTCGCGTTCAAGGCGGCCTGCCGCACGCTGATCACGGCGCAGGAGATCATCGTCCCGAACTCGAGCTATCCGACGAAGTCGATCGAGAAGAACTCGCACGAGTATCGTCCGCTCGGTCTCGGCTACGCGAACCTCGGTGCGCTGCTGATGTCGCGCGGCCTGCCGTACGACAGCGACGAGGGTCGCGCGTACGCGGCGGCGATCACCGCGGTGATGACCGGTGAGGCCTATGCGCAGTCAGCGCGGGTCGCTCGCGACCATGGCGGGCCGTTCTCCGGGTTCGAGGCCAACCGCGAGCCGTTCCTGCGTGTGATGCGCAAGCATCGTGATGCGGTCTCCGAGATCAACGTAAAGCAGGTGCCAGCGGATCTGTTTGCCGGTGCGAAGCAGTCGTGGGATGAGGCCGTCGAGCTTGGCGAAGACTTCGGCTATCGCAACGCGCAGGCCACGGTGCTCGCGCCGACCGGCACGATCGGCTTCATGATGGATTGCGACACGACCGGCGTCGAACCCGACATCGCGCTGGTGAAATACAAGAAGCTCGTGGGCGGCGGGCTGATGAAGATCGTCAACCAAACGGTGCCGATGGCGCTCGAGAAGCTTGGCTACACCAAGCCTGAAGTCGAAGCGATCGTTCATCACATCGACGAGCAGGAGACCATCGAAGGGGCGCCGTTCCTCAAGGACGAGCACCTACCGGTGTTCGATTGCGCGTTCAAGGCCGCGAACGGCGATCGCTCGATCCACTACATGGGTCATATCCGGATGATGGGCGCGACGCAGCCGTTCATCTCGGGCGCGATCAGCAAGACCGTCAACGTGCCGCGCGACGCGACGGTCGAGGACATCGAGAAGGCGTACCTCGAATCGTGGCGACTCGGCGCGAAGGCGATCTCCATCTATCGCGATGGCAGCAAGCGCACGCAGCCGCTCAACACGTCAAAGGCGCAGGTCACTGATACGCGCAACATCGGCGAGGTGCGAGAGGTCGTCAAGGAGGTCGTGAAGATCATCGAGACGCCGAAGCGGCGGAAGCTGCCGGACGAGCGTCGCGCGATCACGCACAAGTTCGACGTGGCCGGCCACGAGGGCTACATCACGGTTGGTATGTTCGAGGACGGTACGCCTGGCGAGATCTTCCTGGTGATGGCAAAAGAGGGCTCGACGATCTCGGGCTTTGCCGATGCCTTCGCCCAGGCGATCTCGTACGCACTGCAATACGGTGTGCCGCTGCAGGCGCTGGTCGACAAGTTCAGCCATGCGCGGTTCGAGCCGTCGGGGATGACGAAGAATCCCGAGGTGCGCTTCGCGAAGTCGATCGTGGACTACATCTTCCGGTGGATGGCGACGAAGTTCCTGTCGCCGGAGGCGCAGTTCCGCGCCGGCGTGAACATGCGCGAGGAACCCGCGGACGACACCGGCCCCGTGAGCGTGGCTCCTGTATCAGGACAGGTCGCGCCAGCCCGGACCGAACCGAAGGCCGAACCGGCCGCAAAGAAGTCAGAATTCGGTGCGCTGCGGAATCAGGAGGATGCGCCGCCGTGCAGCACGTGCGGCTCGATCATGATCCGCAGCGGCAGTTGCTACAAGTGCCACAACTGCGGCACGACATCAGGCTGTGCCTGATGTCGTTGACGCTATCTGGCGGAGCGGCTCAACGCCGCTCCTTGGATCGATGCGCGTAAGCGCGACAACGGAGAGACGCGCATGAAACTGATCATCTGGGGCGAGTAAGGTCGAACGACAGGTGGGGGCGGGTCTACTCTGCCGCATCTGCCAGCCATGAGGGCCGCGGTCACGACGGGCTACGGACTTCCAGAGATGGTGGAGGTGCGGGAGGTACCGGCACCGACGCCCGCCGACAACGAGGTGCTCGTCCGCGTTCGCGCGTCGAGCGTCTGCTTTGGCGACCGGATGCTCCGAAGCGGCCCATTCCTCATTCGGCTACTGAGCGGGTATCGGCCCAGGCACCCGATTCTGGGCGTCGATCTCGCCGGCACCGTTGAAGCCGTCGGACCAGGCGTGACGCGTTTCGCGCCAGGCGATGCGGTGTATGGCGCGCGCGGCGACAAGTTCGCCGCCCATGCGGAGTTCGCGTGCGTGGCGGAGGATGGGTTCCTCGCGCGCAAGCCCGCGACCATGACGTTCGAGGAAGCCGGCACCGTGTTCGTGGGCGCGGCGTGCTCGCTGTACTTCCTGCGCAGGGCGAACGTGACGCCTGGCGAACGGGTGCTCGTCCATGGAGCGTCCGGTAGCCTCGGCGTGTTTGCCGTGCAGTTGGCGAAGCACTTCGGCGCGCACGTGACCGCCGTGTGCAGCAGCGCCAACGTCCCCCTCGTCCGATCGCTCGGGGCCGACGACGTGATCGATTACACGACGCAGGACTTCACAGGTGGTGGACCGGTCCACGATGTGATCGTGGACGTGCTCGGCAAGGCCGGATTCCCGCGCAGCTTGCGCGCGCTGAAGCCCGGTGGACGTTACCTGCTCGTCGGCTTTTCAGGGGGACTCGCGGGGATTGCACGGGCGCTGCTGACTGGCGGGTTCGTACACCTCTTCGGACGAGCACGATTCGTCACCGGCGCCGCCGAGCCCAAGCAGGCCGATCTCGTCTTCCTGCAGGAGTTGATCGACGCCGGCAAGCTGCGCACCGTGATCGGGCGACGATACGCGCTCGACGAGATCGCCGAAGCGCACCGCTACGCCGATAGCGGTCACAAGGTTGGCAACGTCGCGGTCCTGATCGGCGATCAGGCAGAGCATCCCCGGGTCCTGTGAGTCTGCCACCGTAGCTCACCAGGGATCGGTGCGCTTGGTGAAGGCACGCCCCTTGTCAGCCGCCGGCGTGTCTCCGCCCGTGCAGATCATCACGCCCTCCTTCAGTTGATCGATCACGGTGTTCTCGTTGCACGCATTGAGGAATTTGATCCCTGCCGCCTTGGTGGCATCGAGGACGCGGCGGCGCACCGCCGCCATTTGCGGCGACGTTTCTCCACCTCCCGTGTAGGTACCGGGGCGCCCGAGGAGGAAGAAGCCATGATCACCCGGCCCCCATTCCGCGAACGCGATGCCCGGCACTCGGACGGACGATTCGACGTTCGCATCGGCGCGCGGATTCTCGATCTTGAGGCCGAAGAGGAGTTCACCATCCGGGTTCAGCGGCCACGGATCGGCGATGCGCATGTATTCCTGGGCACTCATGCCCCACATCCGCGACGCATACGCCTGCGAACCGTTGCCTCGTGTACCCTGCGCGAGACCGTCAACGCGAGGGGCGAACGGGTAGCGGGCAGCCTCGATCATCAGACGAGCGGCTTCCGGGCTTTCGGCGTTGCACAGCAGAATGCCGTGCACGCCGGCGGCCAACGCCTGCTGAATCATCCAAGCGTTGGCGCGCAGGGCGTCGGTCGTACCCGCGATCGGCAACGTGACGATTACCGGCGGGGTCGGGTGGCCGGTCCGTGTCGGGCCGGCTTCGAGCAGCCCGCGCATGAACTCACGCAACTCCTTGAAGTCGAGTGGGCCATGCTCCATTTCGTAGGTGATGTAGTCGGCTTTGGTCGCCGCCATCTGTTTTCCCTGGTCGTACCCACCGCCGCCGATCTGCGCGTAATAGACAGGCTGACCCTTGAGCCATAAGTCGATCACGCGATTGACGTGCTTGCCTGTGCGGGTCGTCTGCTTCGGCATCTCCGGCACCGCGGCATTTCCGGGAGACGGCGATTGCTGGGCGCTGGCCGACATCCCCGTCACGACAGCAGCAGCCAGGCCCGCCAGCAGAACCAGTTTCGTCCTCATGGCATTTCTCCTCGTGAGTGGTTGAGGGTTGGCGGCCGAATTTCCCCGCCGATTATGATTCGCGCCGCCGGCCTGTCAAGCGCGCGAGCATCGAATCAACAGAACGGCGCTGAATGTCTTGACCTCGCCAACCCGGTCTGGGGTGACCCGATCCTCTCGATGGCCAACCCGGCATTGTTCGGCACGATCAGCACCACGAGAACGCCGATGCGCGAACTCCAGCTCGGAGTGAAGTTCAGCTTTTGAGGAGTCTGACACTGCGTCGCGGGGCGTGCCGGCCTGTCCGGCATGCCCGTGACGCGATCGCGTGCTTGCCCACGTTGAGCGCTTCTTGACCTGCTCGGCACGCCTGCGATCTTCACACCGACCGAGAAGCGCGCGGTGTCCTGACCGCCAACGACGGTTAGGCAAAGTGCGGTGAGGATCTTGGCCGATCGTTCGTGGAGGTGCTGGGCGTCTCGCGCTACTTGCTCGCGCCCGCCTCGGCGGCGCGCGACGCGCTCAGCATGTTGCGCATCGCGTAGTTGCCTTCATGGCAACCGTACTCGAACATCCCGTAGACCGCCTCGCGCTTCCAGGGAAACGACAGCGTCCAGGGCCGCGTCCACGTCCCGGGGTCGTCAATCGTGGCGGTGTACTGGAGCGTGTTCGCGTCCAGCATCGTGAACCGCTCGGTGATCGTGAGGCGGCCGCTCGTGCGGCCACCACCGTTCCCGCCGACGCCGGTCATCCCGTTCAGATTCTTCGTGACGACGACCAGCGTGCTCCCGTCCCAGTGACCACGCGAGTCACCCATGTATGACGTCACGTTCGACGAGAGGGGAGGACGTCCGTCGAGCGGGACAACGCGCGCCTCGTGAATCATCTCGTTGCGGATCACGACGTAGCCCGGCCCCTGCACGATTTCGTTGCCATTGTTGTAGATGGTCGGCAGCAGCGATCCCATGATGCCGCGCGTGATGCAACGGTCGTAGAGGCTTCGATCGAGATAGGTGTCCGCTTCGCGTCCCTGGAGTCGCGCGATCCGTGCCTTGGCATCTGCCTGCTGCTGCGCCTGGCGCGCCTGGCCCTCGGGCGACAACGGGGGCTGGCGCCCGTCTGGCGGGTCGATGATGAGCGATGCCTGCAGGGATGGCTTGCCGGTCTCCTGCCAGTGCGGTGTCGGTGACGTCGGGCAGCGGATGGCGCACGGCGTGGTCACGTCGGCTGTGAACACGTCGATCTCGGCGAGGAGCGACTCCTCCTCGTTCTTGATCTCGCTGGCGCGCTTCGCGAACTCCTCTTCGGTGAGGACGTTGCGCGTGCCGAATCGCGCCGGCCGCTGCAGCGGCACACCCACCATGTCCACACCCGGCCAGAACCCCTGGAGATCGGGATCCCCCCACGGCGTTTTCGGCTGGACGAATCCCGCCGCAGGTTGAGGCACCGGCAGCACGGGGGCGCGGGTACCGGCCGAATTTGTATCGGTGGACGACGGCTGCTGGGCAAAAGCGCCGGCAGAACTCAGGACGAATGTAACGAAGAGGGCAAGAATCTGATGCTTCATGTTCGGCTCCAGGAGACCTACGAATGATAGCGCTCGGAGATGGTACGATCTCCAGCTATCTCCCTATGATCGCAATCATGTGGCAATTCGACGTCAAGCACGGACGCGAGGACGAATTCGAGCAGCTGTACGGTGTCGAGGGCGAATGGACTGCGATGAATCGCCACTCGCGGTCCTATCTGGGCAGCTCATTTCTTCGCGACCAGAATCGCTCTTCTCGATACATCGTCGTCGAGTACCTGGAGTGAGATGCTCGTGTACGAGCAGCATCGAGCGTTCCGATCCGACGCAGTCGCTTCGCTCGAGCAACGCAGCCGGGAGCTCGTGGAGGCAGTTGAGCCGTTGGGAATCTTCTCGGCGCTCGATGTGCCCGATCGTTTCGGGCCGGCCTGGTCACAGCGAAAATAGTTCGGATTCAGCGCAGTTTTCCGTCGCGGAATGCACCCGCGCGCGGGCTCTCGGCTGCCATCCACGACATGGGCTTCTCCTTCGGTGAGAACGTGAACGGCTTCTCGTAGTCCTCCGGTAGCTCGAAGAGGTGCGCGGGTGGCTCCGTGCGGCGGATGTTCGACACGCGGTATTCAATGGTGCCTTCGCGGGTCCGAGTGCCGTGACTGAATCAGCAGCTGAAGTTCAGTCGATTCCCAGCGCTCGTCCACCATTTCGGTCCACTGATCGTAGTGACGGTAGCCTGGCGGGACAACGATCGTGACGCGGCGTCCAGTGGCCTCGACCCCTGCTATGCGCTTTGTGCCGAGCGGTGGTAGCAACCGAGCGGTGCTTGTTTCCTCATCGACAGTGTAGACATCAGGCCAACGGCTCGGGTCAGGTGCGATCATGGTTCGAGAGTGACGCTCAGACACCGTCTTCGGCGCAGGCAGACCTTCCATATGTCTTTCGATGCGCACGCGACCAAGGGAGTCACGGTAGTACCGATCCGTCATGCTCTGATCGAGTCGCGTGCCATCCCTCATGATGGCGTACACGGTAGTCGTGGCGTCCGCGGTAAACGGCGCTTCCATTACTGGCTGGCTGGTGAGCGGACCGCCGATCGATTCAGACGGCAGGTTTACCTGCCCGGCCGCAGTTGCGGCAAATGCTGCCGCCAATGCCAGGGCGGCATATCCGCGACTCCGGAATCGCATAGACCTCATCGCGCCACCTTCTCTCGCCAAGAGTTGGGTAAGTGACTGCATATCGTAGCGCGAGCTGGAGTGCGGCTTCAGCCGAACCTCGCACGGCGTCGCGGACGTGCCGGCCATCCGGCGCCGCTCCGCACGCCGGGAAAGCTCCTGCCGCTCGTGCTCTTGCGAACCTGCCGCGATGGCAGGCGGTGGCATGAGGCATTACTCGCGGCGCATGCGACAGACTACGAGCGCAGAGCGATTTCCGGCAGGCGTAGCCGGGAGGCGAGATGGCCGGCATGCCCGCGACGCACAACGCGGATGCTGGACGTAGTAGCCTTCCTCAAGAATCCCGAGTCCGCCCGTGCCCGAACTCCCCGAAGTCGAAGCCGTTCGTCGTCAACTGCGCCGCGTGATGGAAGGCGCTCGGATCGAGCGCGTCGAGACGCGACGTGCAGATCTCCGCTCGCCGTTCCCGCGCGATTTCAAAGCGCGCCTCGAAAGACAGAGAGTCAACGAGTTACGCCGCCGCGCGAAGTATCTGCTGGCCGACCTCGAGTCGGGCGACACGCTGCTGATGCATCTCGGTATGTCTGGCTCGTTTCGCGTCGTGAAGGGGCGCGAAAGTAGCCGCCTCGATGCGCACGACCACGTGCTGTTCACGATGTCGTCTGG
The DNA here is from genome assembly GCA_963772955.1 of uncultured Acidobacteriota bacterium. GTDB lineage: Bacteria > Acidobacteriota > Vicinamibacteria > Vicinamibacterales > UBA2999 > Gp6-AA40. The sequence goes on from CAVYZF010000009.1 coordinate 634,866, forward strand.
CGTCACGATCGTGTTCAACGATCCGCGCCGCTTCGGCCAGATGGACATCATCGAGGCCGGCACGCTGGCCAGCAATCGCGTGCTGAAGTCGCTCGGCCCCGAACCGCTCGATCGGAGCTTCAACGCGACGATCCTCGCGCGCGCGCTCAAAGGCAAGAAGACGACGCTGAAAGCTGCGCTCTCCGATCAGCGCGTCGTCGCCGGGCTCGGCAACATCTACGTGTGCGAGGCGCTCCATCGTGCGCAGTTGTCACCGAAGCGGCGGGCATCGACGCTCGCGACTGCCTCCGGCGAGCCTCGACCCGGCACAGAGGCGCTGACGGAGGCGATCCAGGCGGTGCTGAAAGAGGCGATCGCGAACGGGAATCGATATCAAGGGAACGATCGGTTTCGCGTCTACGATCGGGACGGGCGACGCTGCCCACGGCGTGGCTGCCCGGGCACGATAAAGCGGATCGTGCAAACTGGACGGTCGACTTTCTTCTGTCCAGTGTGTCAGAAGTAGGCCGTGATCTTTCGTCAGGAATTTCTCGAGGGTATTCAGAAGGGCAGCATCACGGTCGCATTCCGCCGGTGGCGACGACCGTCTGTCAAAGCAGGAGGCACGCTGCTGACCGCGGCAGGCTTGCTACACATTTGCGACGTAAGCCCAGTGACGCTGGAGAGCATCTCGAACACGGACGCTCGACGTGCGGGCTACGAGAGTCGACAGGCGTTGGTCGATGAACTGACAGATCGGAGCGACGGCAAGCTGTATCGCATCGAGCTCGGCGCGCTCGAGCCCGATCCTCGCATTGCGCTTCGCAAGACGCGTGCGAGCGATTCAGAGCTGCAGGAACTGATCGTCCGGCTGGATCGGCTGGATGCTCGATCAGGAGGTTCGCCATGGACTCGCCGCGTGCTCGATCTGATACACGCACATCCGACGCGGCGAGCCGGTGACCTCTGCACGATGGCTGGCCAGGACAAGATGTCCTTCAAGCTCAACGTACGCAAGCTGAAGGCGCTCGGGCTCACCGAAAGTCTCGAGGTCGGGTATCGTCTATCGCCGCGTGGTGCCGCACTGTTCGACGAGCTGCGCCGGCGGGAATAGGAACATGAAGGGATCGACGCGACGCGAGTTCATTCAGGCATCCGGCGCAACGCTGGTTGGCGTCGGGCTCGCGCGCGCGCACACGCACGCGCAGGCCGCCGAGGCCTTCGACGTCAGCGAGAAGAGCATCCGCGATCTGCAGGCGGCCATGGCCGCCGGGCGCGTCACTTCCGAAAAGCTGGTCGAACTTTATCTCGCTCGCATCGCTGCATACGACCAGGCTGGACCTCGACTGAACTCGGTCATCTACATCAACCCGAACGCCGCTGCGGCCGCACGCGCCCTCGATGAAGAACGGAGGTCACGAGGGGCCCGCGGCCCGTTGCACGGCATCCCCGTGCTGCTCAAGGACAATTTCGAAACCAGGGACATGCCGACGACAGGTGGATCGCTTGCGTTGCGCGGAGTCGTGCCGGCGCGTGATGCGTTTCAGGTCGCCAGGCTGCGACTGGCGGGCGCTGTCCTTCTGGGCAAAGTGAATCTTCACGAGCTCGCGCTCGGTCTGACTGGCGTCAGCTCGTTCGGTGGGCAGACGCTCGATCCCTATGACGTGACGCGAACGCCTGGCGGCTCGAGCGGCGGCTCTGGCGCCGCGGCAGCTGCCTGCTTCGCGGCTTTCACCATGGGCACCGACACGAGTGGATCGATCCGCATCCCAAGCTCCCACAACTGCCTGGTGGGGCTTCGTCCGTCGGCCGGCCTGTCGAGTCGAGCAGGCATCATCCCCTTCGGACACACGCAAGATACGGGTGGACCGATGGCGCGATCAGTCGAAGACATCGCGCTGATTCTCGACGCAACGGCCGGATACGACCCGGCGGATTCCACGACGCAGGCGAGCGGCGGGCGGATCCCTCGCAGCTACACCACGGCATTGAAGGACGGATCGCTGAAGAGTGCGCGGATTGGCGTCCTCGCAGAGTTCTTCGGCACCGCGCCAGAGGATCAGGAGGTGGCCACCGTCGTGCGGGCGGCGGTGGAGGAGATGAAGGCGCGCGGTGCGACGGCTGTCGACGTCGCGATTCCAGAGTTGGCGAAGTTGGTCGCGGCGGCGAATCTGCTGACGCAGGAGTTGAAGGTGTATCTCGGTGACTACCTGAAGGCCGCGGGTGGGTACGCGGCCTCGATTGAGGAGATGCTCGAGACTGGCCTTCATTCCTCCAGCCTGCAGGGCATCCTCGACGTGGCAAATGGAATCGCTGCTGATTACCTGTCGAGTGACGATTACAGAAGCCGCCTTGCCGCACGCGAGACGCTGGCGAAGGCCGTTACCGACGCGATGGAGGCAGGACGCCTCGACGCAATCGCCTATCCGACGATTCGCCGCATCGCGCCTGTCGTTGGAGGCGCGCAGCCCGGAAGCAATGCGGCGCTGTCTGCCAATTCCGGCCTCCCCGCGATCACGGTGCCGGCAGGTTTCGCACCTGGTGGCTTTCCTGTCGGGATCGAATTGATCGGTCGTCGTTTTGCCGAGGCCACGCTGCTCACGCTCGCATACGACTTCGAGCGCGCCACGCATCATCGTCATCCGCCGGCGATGACTCCGGTGCCGGCCGAGGCGGTGTCAGGTGGCGTGACGATCGAGGTGACCGCCACGGGTGCACGTTCGATTCCCGCATCGGACGTTCCTTATCAGGCGGTCGCTCGTTTCACCTTCCACGAACCGACACGTCGTCTCGGCTATGAGGTTCGGCTGACGGGAAAACGCGAGGACGTGGCCGGTGTGTATCTGCATCGACGCGCGATGCGGCAGAACGGCGGCGTGGCCTATGTCCTGGCCAAGGCGGCTGCGCCACAGATCTCGGGCACGGTGACGCTCACCGAAGCCGAGGTCACCGACTTGAAGGCAGGCAAGTTCTACTTCTCGGCGCTGAGCCGAATGAGTCCGCGACTCAGCGCGAGAGCGGATCTCACTTTCTAGAAGGAGTCGCTGCGGTAGGTCCTGAGATCTTTAGGGCTTCGGTTTCACCGGCCCATCCGCACCAACGAGGTGATGGATCGACTGGTTGTTCTCCAGGCAGATCATCTCCATGATCTCGGTGTCGGGCATCAGCCGCCACGTGAGCTTCGTCGTGAAGGGACGCGTGTACGCCTTCGGGTCGTCGATCGTCTGCTCGATCTCGATCGTGCCGAAATTCGGTCGCCTGAATCGCTCGATCGTCCGCCCCTGTTCCGTCAGTGGGCTGCCGTTGATATCGAGCCAGCCACCATCCCGGAATCCGCTCGTTTCCACGACCAGCGTGTCGCCCTCCCAGCGGCCGACCGAGTAGCCATAGAACCACGGCTGCGGATCGTCCTTCGGGATGGAGCGTCCGTCGGTGAAGATCTGACGGATGCCTTGGTGGGTCTCGTAGAGGAGCAGCACGAGATCGCGAGACTGCACGACCTTCCTGGGGAACGTGTGGACATTGAACTGCTGATTCCCGAGCGGCAGGCACCACACATCAGGGTTGTCCTTGCTGTTGTCGGCCATGCGCTTCTGCAGCAGTTCCTTTGCCCACGGCCTGAGCGGCAGCCCGTCTTTGAATCCTGCGCCGATGTCACGGAACGTCGCCGTCGGCTTCTCGTCGAGGCTCAACGCCTCTTTGGGCTCCTTGGCGTCGCGGGTCAGGTTGCGATAGGTGCCGGACAGATCAGGCTTGCCGTCGGGCATGCGCGGCGTGGGTCCGTTCAGGTCGACCTTGCCGTCGGGCGTTCGCGTTGCCCGCGGGTCTTTCTGGTCGGGCCATTGGGCAGATGCCGAGGCGGTGATGACGACGAGCGCGGTGATGAGAGCGAATAAACGGATCAGTATGTTCATAAAGAAGGCACCCAACGGGAGTGAAGTGTAGCTGACAGGCCGCGGCAGTTGAAGCCTCTCCGGCGGCTCGGCTAAGCTCCGAGCGGAGAAGCGGAATGAAGAGGGTCGCACTCGTCGCCGCGCTGCTTGGCATGGTCGCTCTTCGAATGGCGGCGGCGGAGCCCGAGCCGCGGTTCAGAGTGAGGCCACTCGATCCGGGCGGCGCGATTCCGTACTTCATCACCGAAGCCGTAGACGGATCGCGCTTCCGGCCCGGCGATCGCGAACTGGCCGAGTGGGCGCTTCAGGAGTGGACGCGAAGCACGGACGGCGCTCTGCGATTTGAGCGTGTCGAGCGGGAGGACGCCGCGCAGCTTCGGTTCCTCTGGTTACCCTGGGCGGAGGAGGGTTCACTCGGGCGCATGGAGCCTGACACGACGAATGGGCGCAACGCCGCGGCTATCATCGTTCGACCCGACGAAGCCAAGTTCCGCCCGACCGTCAGGCGTGAAGTACGAGCCGACCCGCTCCTGCGCGACGTCGTGCTCTATTACGTCTGCCTGCATGAGATCGGTCATGCACTCGGCCTGAGCCACAGCGACAATCCACGCGACGTGATGTGGCCCGGCAACAACGGCGTGACGCTTCAGATCTACGAGCGGCATCGTCATCCGCTGCAAACGCGAGACGACATCCCGAGCCGCTCATGGCTGTCTCACGGCGACATCGAGCGGTTCAACGAGATCTGGCTCAATTCCGGGTCGGTGCCTGGGCCTGGTCGATGACGAGAATTTCGACCGGTCCGCGGGCGGGCTCGAGCTTCAATCCCCACTGTTCCTGAAGCGCGGTAAACACCGACACGCCATTCTCACTACCGAGCGCTCGCCTTGAAACGCGATCGTCATGCTTCCGCTCTAGACCTTGAATGAGTCCAGACACGAGGGCTCCGATGAGTCGGCAGTCGGCGCGCGCCGTGCTGCCCTCGCCATCATCGGCTGTCGCCGCGACGTCGAAGCGCACCGTTAACCTCGATCTGGCAAAATGCTCCCCGTGGAGTGTCCCCGTTGCGACACGTCGATGGAGGAAGCGACCTTCGACGGCCACCAGGCACGGCCGGTGGCGATCGACATCTGCCATGCGTGCCAATCATTCTGGTTCGATGCTCGTGAGAGCGTCGCGCTCACGCCGGGCGCGACGCTGGCGCTGTTTCGTGTCATCGGCGAGAAGCTGAAGAGACCGCGGCACACCGACTCCGAGCTCGCCAGATGTCCGCGCTGCAGGGGACGCCTGCGGCGAACACAGGACATGCAGCGCGCCACGCGGTTCGAGTATCTGAATTGCCCGAACGGGCATGGTCGGCTCGTCAGCTTCTTCGACTTCCTGCGCGAGAAGGATTTCATTCGTCCGCTCACACCGCAGCAGATCGCCGAGCTGCGCGAGAACGTCGGCTCGGTGAATTGCGCCAACTGCGGCGGCCCGGTCGACTTGAGCAAGGGCGCAGTCTGTTCGCACTGCGCAACGCCGTTGTCCATGCTGGACATGAAGCAGGCCGAGAAGCTGGTGGCGCAACTCCAGAAGGCCGAAGACCGTATACATCAACCGATCGATCCGGCACTCCCGATCGAGTTGCTGCGCGTGCGGCGCGAGACGGAGCGTGCCTTTGCGGGAATCGACGATCGTGATCTGTGGTTCAAGGATGTGATGTCGACCGACCTCGTCGGCGCCGGTCTGACGGCGGTGGCAAGGTGGTTCAAGAAAGGCTCGTAATCCAAAATGCAAGATGCAAAATGCAAAGGGAACACTGCGAACAGCGACCCGGATCTGATCTTTGCATTTTGCCTTTTGAATTTTGCATTTCGTTAGAGGAGCGGAGCGACGAATGGGAATCATGGATTTCATCAAGGGCGAACTGCTCGAAGTCATCGAGTGGACCGACGACTCCAGGGACACGCTCTCCTGGCAGTACCCTGACGAAGACAAGGCCATCAAGAACGGCGCTCAGCTCATCGTCCGCGAGTCGCAGGTCGCGCAGTTCGTCTACCTCGGTGAGTTCGGCGACACGTTCAAGCCGGGCAAGCACACGCTGACGACGGACAACATCCCGGTCCTGACGAAACTGAAGTCGTGGCCGTTTGGCTTCAACTCACCGTTCAAGGCGGACATCTACTTTGTCACCACGCGCCTCTTCACCGGCAACAAGTGGGGCACGTCCAACCCGGTGATGCTGCGCGACAATGACTTCGGCATCGTGCGCGTGCGTGCCTTCGGCACCTACGACTTCAAGGTCGTCGATCCGAAAATTTTCCTGAAGGAGGTCGCCGGATCGGATCACAACTTCCGCCTCGACGAGTTCGCCGACACGATGCGGTCCCGCATCGTGAGCATCTTCACCGACGCGATCGCGAGCGCGAAGATTCCCGTGCTCGATGTGGCGTCACGCTACACGGAGCTCGGCGAAGCGCTCCTCCCGCTGATCAACCCGGCCATCACCACGAAGTACGGCATCGAGATCGGCAGCTTCATCGTCGAGAACGTGTCAGTGCCGCCGGAGGTGGAGCAGGCGATCGACAAGCGCTCCAGCATGGCCGCCGTTGGCAATCTCAATGACTTCGTGAAGTACCAGATGGGCAAGGGGCTCGAAAGTGGCGGCGGTGGCGGTGCCGCGGGCACGGCCGCGGAGTTGGCGGTCGGCTTCGGGATCGCGCAGCAGATGATGAAAGACGGCTTCATGGGTGGCCATGCCACACCGACCGTCGCAGTGGGTGCGCCGTCCGCGCCGGCCGCGGGCATGCCGGAGCTCCTCAGTCCCGCCGAAGCAGCTCAGGTTCTTGGTGTCAGTGAGGCCGATGTCATGGCCGTCCTCGAATCCGGTGAGTTGAAGGGCCGGAAGATCGGATCGACCTGGCGCATCCCGCGCGCGGCGATCACGAGCTACATGTCTTGACGCGCTGCGCGCGAATGCAAAAGTCAAAATGCGAAATGCAAATCACTGACGCAAACATAGGAGGCGGCTTTCGCGCTGACACTGTTTGCATCTTGCATTTTGCATTTTGAATTACCGATGAGCACCCAAGTCGCAGCACTCGAAAAACATGAGTGTCCCGCCTGCGGTGCGCAGGCGGAGTGGAATCCGGCCACGCAGAAGCTGGTGTGTCCGTTCTGCGGAACCGAGTCGCCGTACACGATCGATCGCGAGCAGGGAAAGGTCGTCGAGCTCGATCTCGTCAAGGCGCTGCGCGAGCTGCCGGAAGAGGAGCGCGGCTGGAATACCGAGCGGCGCAGCGTGCAATGTCAGTCCTGCCGCGCGGTCATGGTGTTCGATCCGGCTCGCGTAGGACAGAACTGCGAGTTCTGTGGCTCACCGGCGCTGGTTGACTATCAGGAGCTTCGATCGCCGATCCGTCCGCAGGGCGTGCTGCCGTTTCGCATCGACGCGAGCCGCGTTCGCGACGACATCAAGCGCTGGTGGCGAAGCCGATGGTTCGCGCCGGGTAAGCTCGCGCTGTCGGCGCTCGTCGACACCATCAAGAGCCTCTACATCCCGTACTGGACGTTCGACGCGCAGGTGCACTGTCCGTGGACGGCGGAGGCGGGCTACTACTACTACGTCGATGTTCCGGGCGTCGACAACAAGGGCCGGACGGTTGTCCGTCGCGAGCGACGCGTCCGCTGGGAGCCAGCCGCTGGCGTCGTCGATACGTTCTTCGACGATGAGGCGGTACCGGGGACGCAGGGCCTGCCGGTGGATCTGCTGCGCAAGGTCGAGCCGTTCCCGACGAAGGAGGTCGTGCCGTACGACACCGCGTTCCTCTCCGGTCACGTCGTCGAGCACTATCAGGTTGTCCTGCTCGATGCAGGGCAGCGGTCGTTGGAGCAAATGAACGCAAAACTCGTTGTGCTGTGCGCGCGACAGATTCCCGGCGACACGCATCGGAACCTGCAGACCTACCCGGAGTTCTCGGGCCGCACCTTCAAGCACGTGCTGGTCCCAGTGTGGCTGTTGAACTACGACTACGGATCGAAGCCGTATCAGGTGATTGTGAACGGCTATACCGGCGCAATCGCCGGGCGTCATCCACTCAGTTTCTGGAAGATCGCGCTGCTCGTGCTGCTGGCGGTGCTGGCGACGCTCGTCTTCATCTGGATAAACTCTCAGTCGTAGAATGCGCCGGTGAGTGAGGTCCGCTGTGCGAACTGCGCCCGGGCGCTCGATGGTCCGTACTGCTCTACGTGTGGCCAGAAGGCCGTCGAGATTCATCGTCCTGTCCGGGAGCTGATCTCGCAGACCATCGAGGAGACGCTGAGCGTCGACGCGCGTCTGGTTCGCACGCTGCGGCCGCTGCTGTTCAAGCCGGGTCTTGTCACGCGCGAGTATCTGTCGGGACATCGCGTGGTGCATGTACCGCCACTCAAGGCGTACTTGATCTCCGCGCTCGTGTTCTTCGGCTTGTTCACGGTCTTTCCGAGTGGCGCTCAGATCGATGTCTTCACGACTGAGGAAGAGTTGCCGGGTTGCTCGAGCTGTTCTACCGTCGCGCGGGTTACTACGTCGATCACCTGGTGTTCTCGCTCTACTACCACGCCTTCGTCTTCGTGGTGTTTTCAGCCCTGTTTCTCATGAGCCACACCAGTGGTGTGCTGCCGGGCACGGTCAGAGCGTCGATCGGCTTTGCACTACTGGGCTGGCTGGCCGCCTATCTCCCCATTGCGCTGCGGCGTGTCTACGGCGGATCGCGATGGATGACGTTCGTCAAGCTGGTAGGGTTTGGCGCGACATATCTCGTCGTCTTTTGGGTTGGCTTCATGACCGTCCTGCTCATCGGCTTGTCGATGGTCTGAGCCGGGCTCAGACGTGAGGTACGCTGTTGGGATGGGCGGCTCGACCACGGCCGATCGCACGGAATTGCTCGCGCGCCTGCGCGAGACCATCGATCTCCTCGAGTCGATTGCCGCCGATCGCACGGTCCTCGCGGGTGTTCCGGACGAGGAGCGAAAGCGGCTGCTGCAGGCCGTCGCACACGTGTATAGCCCGGACCGTGTCGAGCGGCGTCGGATGTCAAAGGTCGTCGCACGAGACCGAAAGGCTGCCCGCGTGCGCAGCGATCAAAACGTGCTGCACGAGACGGGTATCCGCTCACTCCGGCGCAGGCCTGTTTTTCACACGCCAAACGTTTTCCCGACGCTGTCCATTGCCGATGGCTTCGATGCCCGCGATTTTCACCAGGAGGCCACGTCCGAAGCCCGAGTCCCGTCCCTCGACGTTGCTCGGGACGCCCTGAGCGACAGTCGAAGGGCGAATCCCGAATCCCGAGAACTGCAGCACTGCTATGTCTGCAAACAGAAGTACACGACGATCCACGACTTCTACGATCAGCTCTGTCCCGGGTGTGCCGCGCTGAACTTCACGAAGCGTAGCGAGCGTGCGGATCTTCGCGGGCGTGTCGCTTTGCTCACTGGCGGTCGCGTCAAGATCGGCTACCAGGCCGGACTGAAGCTGCTTCGCTGTGGCGCGCGGCTCATCGTGACCACTCGCTTCCCGCGCGATGCGGCGACTCGATACGCGAACGAGCCTGACTTCGAGCAGTGGGGCGATCGGCTCGAGATCTTTGGCCTGGACCTGCGCCACACGCCGAGCGTCGAGGCCTTCTGCCGGAAGATGCTCGACACGCGGGATCGTCTCGACTTCATCATCAACAACGCGTGCCAGACCGTGCGCCGGCCTCCCGACTTCTACGCGCACATGATGGAAGGGGAGACCGCGGCCCTCAGCCACATGCCGGAGCACGTGCGCCGGCTCGTGGGCAGCTACGAAGGACTGCGCGGCTATCACATGTTGCCTGAAGCAGGCGCCGAGCAGGACCCGGCTGACGCAGCGAACCACGCCCAGGAGGTCGCGCGCGTGGCCGGATTGACCGGCATTACGCACGCGGCGGAGTTGTCGCAGGTGGCGCTGCTACCTGAGGAGCTGACGGCGCAGAAGGATCTGTTCCCTGAAGGGCGGCTCGACCAGGATCTGCAGCAGGTCGACCTGCGCGGTCGCAACTCGTGGCGGCTGCTCCTCGCGGAGGTGTCGACGGTCGAGTTGCTCGAGGTGCAGCTGGTGAACGCCGTCGCGCCGTTCGTCTTCAACGCGCGGCTCAAGCCACTCATGCTCCGCACTCCCGGTGGCGACAAGCACATCGTCAATGTGTCCGCGGTCGAAGGGCAGTTCTATCGGAACTTCAAGACGACGCGCCATCCGCATACGAACATGGCGAAGGCCGCGCTGAACATGATGACCCGCACCGCGGCCGCCGACTACCACCACGACGGCATTCACATGAACAGCGTCGACACCGGCTGGGTGACGGACGAAGATCCGGTCGAGATCGCCGCCCGCAAGACCGCCGAGCAGCGATTCCATCCGCCGCTCGACATCGTCGACGGTGCCGCCCGCATCGTGGACCCGATCATCAGCGGCTTCAACACCGGCACCCATATCTGGGGGCAGTTTCTCAAGGACTACAAGCCTGTTGACTGGTAGGTGGTGGGTGGTTAGTGGTACCACCATCCACGAACCAGTAAAATAGGAGCGGTATGGACACGATCAATTTCACCCGCGGGGTGCCCGCCAACGAATCGTTCCCGACTGCCGAACTCATTGACGCCTCGACGGCCGTCTTCACGTCGCACGGGAACCAGATGCTGCAGTACGGTCCGTCGCGCGGCTTCGAGCCACTGCGCCAGTGGCTCGCCGAGTGGCAGCGCGTCGAGGTCGATCGTGTGATCACGGCCAACGGGTCGCTGCAGCTGATCGAGTTCCTCTGCCTGCACATGATCAAGCCGGGGGATCTCGTGTTTACCGAGTCACCCAGCTACGACCGCACACTTGGCCTGCTTCGCCGTCACGGCGCCCGTGTCATCGGCATCGAGATGGAGCCGGACGGTCCGAACATCGATGCGCTCGAGAGCGCGTTGAAGAAGGCGGTGCCGAAGTTCTTTTACCTGATTCCCGACTTCCAGAATCCGGCAGGCGCGACCTGCTCCGGTCCGAAGCGCCGGCGGATCGTCGAATTGGCGAACCAGTACAACGTGCTGCTCGTCGAAGACGCTCCATACCGGATGCTGCGGTATCGCGGGACTGAAGAGCCGACGCTCTACGAGCTTGCGCCCGAGCGCACGCTGCATATGAGCTCGTTCACCAAGCTCATTGCGCCCGGTGTTCGCTGCGGCTTCATGCTCGGTGACCCGGCGATTCTCGGCAAGCTCGCCAAGGTCGCCGAGGACACCTACATCTCTCCCGGGTACGTGGCGCAGGCGATCACCTGGGAGTGGTGCCGTCGAGGACTGTTGCCGCCGCAGATCGAGCGCCTGAAGAAGTTGTATGCCCCGCGGCTGGATGCGTGTCTTGCCGGCATCGCGAAGTACATGCCGGATGCGAAAGCCACCAAACCCGATGGCGGGTTCTTCATCTCGCTGACGCTGCCTGAAGGCGTCAGCACCATTGCGGTTCGCACGCAGGCAACGGCGAAGGGTCTCAATCTCGCCGATGGTCTCGCGTTCTTCCCCGAGGGTGGTGGCGAGCGCTTCATTCGTCTGCCGTTCTGCGCGCTCTCACCGGCAGAGATCGACGACGGCGTGAAGAGGCTTTCAGAAGCGGTTAGAGAGACGCAGTCAGCTCCCGCCGTCCGCTAGGACGGCCGGGGTCAGACCCCTCGACACGGTTCGACTCAAGGGGTGTGACCCCGCAGAGGAGCCGGCTCGGCCAGCTTGGCATGAAGATCTCAACGTGGTGCCGGAGCTGTCGTCGGCATCGCGAAGAGGAACCGGTCGCCGTCCTTGCTCACGTTCTTCCATTGCAGCGCGTTTCCCGGCAGCGGGCCCGGGAGGCTGAACAGAAGGCGAGGTGCCCCCGCTTTGAACGTCGGACTCGTGGTCACCTCCACGGCCATGACCTCCCAGTTGCGAGTCATGAAATAAAGCTCCTTGCCGTCCTGACGCCACGTGACCATCCCGATGGCGCCGTCCTTCGACACTTGCACGGCCGGACCCGGTCCCGGCGCCTCGGGCTTGCTCGCATCGAACGGGCGCACGTACACTTCGCCACGATCGACGTCGGCTTCGTTCGAGAGGTACGCGAGGAAGCGGTTGTCGGGAGAGAACCTTCCCTGCCCAGCGTCGTAGTCCTCGCGCAGCCAGTCGATCTCCTTGCGCTCCAGCCCATTCTTGTTGTCGCCGATAGGCACGACGACGATGACGCCGGTGAAGAACGTCAGGAACTTGCCATCGGGCGACCAGTCGGTGAGGACCATTCCTGCCCCAGGCGTGTACTGGAACAGGAGCTCGGCTTCGCCAGTTCCGTCGGCGGCTTTTCGATAGATGCCGGACAGGCCGTCCTTCGTCGAGACGTACGCCACCTGCTTGCCATCCGGAGACCAGATCGGCGCGTTCTGCGGATAGACATCGTTGGTAATCGGCGTGCCCGTGCCGCTGGCGAGATCGATCGTCCAAATGTCCACGTTGCCGCTCTGCGGGTCGTTTCGCATCACGACGGCGCGCGTTCCGTCTGGAGAGAGGTTGGGCTGGTTGTAGAAGCCGGGTTGACCGATCTTGCTGAGTACCTTTCCCTCCCGGTCGTACATCGTCAACTGCCGCAGCTGCGGACGAGGAACGGCAATCACGAATCGATCGCCATCGCGATTGACACTGGCGGTTCCCGGTCCCACGCCCGGCAGGATGTCCGAAGCAGCACGGAACAGCAGCGTCGGTTTGGCGAAAGGTGACGCATCGCCGCCGACCTCCACTGCCATGATTCCGCGGTCCGCCGCCAGGTAGTAGAGCTCCTTGCCGTCACGCCGCCAGAAGACCATCCCCGTGCCGCCTTGATCGGAGATCCGTACTGGCGTTGCCGGGGTCGTTGCGGCCGGATCGAAGCGGATCGCGTAGATCTCGAAGCGCCCGGTCTCGTTGGACACGAACGTCATGAACCGGTTGTCTGGCGAGAGACGTGGACCCTGCAGTTGCGACTTGCTGCGGAAGACATCGATCGGTTTGCGCTCTCCCTGGACGTTCAGCGGCAGCGCGTACAACCCACCGCCCGATAGATCGGTAGAGAAGTACGTCAGATGACGTCCGTCCTGAGACCAGTCCGTCAGCGTCATTGGCGCCGAGTTCTTGTAAAGGAGCTCTTCGCTGCCCTGGCCGTTCGACGCCTTCCGATAGAGACCGAAGTAACCCTCGCGCAATGCGACGTACGCGACCTGGCTTCCGTCGGGTGACCACGCGGGCGAGTTTGCTCCCTCGCGCGGTTGGCTCGACGTCACCTGAATCGCCTTTGCCGTTGCCACATCGATGACCCACAGGTCATTTGTCTCTTTGTCCAGGTCCGGTTTGATCACCGCCACGCGTTTCGAGTCGGGTGAGAAGACAGGCTGGTTGTAGAGGTCCCGAGGCCCGACGACACCAATCGTCTGGCCCTGGCGATCGAACAGCGTCAGTTGGCGAGACTGCGCCTCCATGATTTGCGCGATCACGCGAGCTCGCTCGACCGGATCGCGCGGAAGCTGAGCTTCGCCGCTGAGCGGCGCCAGCAGCACGCCCGCGAGAGTGATCGAGCTCAACAATTTTGCGGACATGCCGACACCACCTTCCCATCAGGCAGGTTAAGGGTGCGCAAGAGCCCGGCGTTGGATCCGTCCCGTGCGCGACTGACCTCCGCAGTCACGACCTTGCCGATCGCCTGTTCGACGTCAACCTTGTTGATGTCGCGCGTGCGGAAGAAATTGGGTGGCGGTCCCTCGATCGACCAGGGTTGCACCTTGTCGCCGATCTTGGCGTCGACGTAGACGAAGATGTGCGGGTTCCTCCAGTCCATCTTCGTGAGCGTGCCGGTCAGCGTTACTCGATCCTTGAAGTCGAAAAGGGCTGACATGTTGTGATGCGCCCACGCGGATGCAGCCAGCAGCAACGCCGCGAGCGCGAAACCGATGGTTCTATGTTTCATGAACGCCCTCCTGCTGCCCCAATACGGTCCCAGGCGAGGGAAGTTCAGGTCAAAGCTCGTGCCATGGCGTCGAGCGACCGGCGAGTCAGACGTCGAGCGCAAACGGATGGTTTACAGTCCGGTGATGTGTCGACCTGTTCGATCGTGGGACGGATTCGTCCGGCGTCGCGCAGGGACCGATCGATTCCCGACCTCTACACGGTCATGATCGCAGTGACGGTCGTGCGATACGCGACTTCTTCGTAGGCATCGAGCGTGTCCTTGAGCCCGACGACGCGCGTCACCAGCGCCTTGGCATCGAAGCGGCCGCTCTCGAGCATCGCGACGAATCGCGGGATGTCCCGCATCGGGTTGGCGCCGCCGGCCTGGCCGCCGGAGTGGGTGACGCCGCCGATCGCGAACAGAAACGCCGGCAGCGTGATGGTGCCGCGTACGAGCCCCGTGGTGATCACGTGGCCGCCGGCGTTCGCCATCTGATACGCCTGCTGCATCGGCAGGATGCCGGTCGGATCCGGACCCGATTCGAGCTTCGGCCGAACGAACTCCGCGCCAGCAGCCTCGACGACGACGTCGGCGCCCGAGCCGCTGCGCCGGCCTCCGGAGTCGCGACCGCCGCTCCACGCTCGATTCGTCGGTCCACTTGAAAGGCTCCGCACGCGTTCGATGATCCCGTCGCCTTCGACGTTTGGATCGAAGACGTGCGTGGCGCCGACCTTCAGCGCCAGATCGCGTCGCGCTTTGATCGGATCGATGCCGATGATCGTCGAGGCGCCGGCGATCCGCGCTCCCTGAACCGCGCTCAGGCCCAGCGGTCCGCACCCGACGACGGCGACGACCGATCCTGGCGCAACGGTGGCCAGCGTTCCGGACGTGGTCGCGCCCAGTCCTGCCACGCTTACGCAGCTCAGGACCATGCCCAGGTCCACGGCCGTGGCCTTCGTCACGACGGGCACGACCCACTCTTCGGGCGTGATCATCAATTCGGCAAGGCCGCCGATGTGCGAGTTCGAGTAGACGGGCGTGCCATCGCGCAGGTCGGCGACGGGCGCGAGGTCAGCCGCGAGGTTTCGACCGAGCAGTTGACACACGTCCGCGCGCCCGCGCAGGCAGTGATAGCAGGAGCCGCACTGCGGAGTGCCCGAGACGCAGACGCGATCGCCGACTTGAACGCGTCGCACTTCAGGACCAACGGCTTCGACAACGCCCACGCCGCCATGACCTTGAATGAGCGCCATGTCGTTCGTGTTGAGGCCGGTCAGACCCGCGTTGGCCGGTGTGGCCTGTGTGGCGCCGGTGGGTGGAGCAGCCTGAATGCCGAGTACCGCGCCCACGTTGGAGTAACAGAGGTTGCAGGCCTCGGTGCGGACGACGACCTGCCTTCCGGTCACCGGACGCAGCCGAACGTCCTGCAGCGTGGTGCGTCCACGGCCGTTGCCGCGGGAGATCCACGCGCGAAACGTCCGCGCTGTCACGACAGCCGGCGCTTGACCGAACCCGGTCCCGGTCTGTGACACCAGTGCGGCGCTTGCCGCGGCGGCAGCGCCTTTCTTGAAGAGCCGTCGGCGACTGAGGGATCTGGTCATGGCGTTCGTCTCCCGAGAATGGCCTCAATATATATGAACCGATGCGTGCATCCATTCTTGCGGCCATACTCGTCTGCGCAGTCGTGGTCGGCTCTGCTGTCGCCCGTGCGAGACAGACCGGGGTATCCATTCCGGACACGCCGCTCGCTTTCGGCGCATTCTCCGCTCAGTTTCGTGGCGACGGCACCTTCTCTCTGGCAGGCGAGGGATGGCCCTCGATGCAAGGGACGTGGACCAGCAACGGCTCGGAGATCGAGTTGCGTCTTATTGGCGCGCCTCCCGAGTGCACCGGCGCGGCTCGTTACACGATTGCTGTGAACGGCCAGCACGTGACGTTCGCGTTCGTCAGCGACCCCTGCGTGGAGCGCCGGATGATTCTCGATCGCAGCGAGTGGCGACCGGCGAGTGAGACGATTGTTGTACCGGAGCGGCACATCACGCGTACGGTTGCTCCGGGCGCACACCAACTTCCGCGTGCAGCTGCAGTGACAGGTAGCTGGCCATCGTTCCGCGGCCGCGATGCTTCCGGTGTCGCTGAGGGGCAGCGGCTCCCGGACGCGTGGGATGGCGCGACGGGCAGGAACGTCCTGTGGCGGACGCCTGTTCCTGGACTCGCGCACTCGAGCCCCATCGTGTGGGGCGACACCGTCTTCGTCACCAGCGCAATCAGCAGCCGCACGGACGCGACCTTCAAGCCAGGGCTCTACGGCGACGGCGACGCATCAGAGGATCGTTCCATTCACAAGTGGATGCTCTACGCCATCGACAAGCGCACGGGTCGAATTCGCTGGGAGCGTGTCGCGCGCGAGGGCGCCCCTCGCAACAAGCGTCACATCAAGTCGACCTACGCCAGCGCGACTCCCGTCACAGACGGCCGCATCGTCGTCGCATGGTTCGGATCCGAAGGCATACACGCGTTCGACGTCAACGGCGCGCCGTTGTGGCAGGTGGATCTTGGACGCGTCGATATGGGCGCCTATGACATTCCGACGTACGAATGGGGTCCGGCCAGCTCGCCAATCATCTGGAACGGGTTACTGATCCTGCAGTGCGACACGCAGACCGACTCGTTCGTGCTCGCGCTGAAACTGGAGACCGGCGAAGTTGTCTGGAAGACGTCACGAGACGAGCTGTCGTCGTGGGGAACACCAACGGTGGCTGCGACGATGATGGGACCAGAACTCGTGACGAACGCGTCGAATTTCATACGCGGGTATGACGCACGCACCGGACGCGAGCTGTGGCGATTGGGTGGCTCCTCGAAGATCACCGCGCCGACGCCGATCTTTGCCGACGATCTGATCGTTGTGGCGAGCGGGCGCGCACCGGAGCGGCCGATCTTCGTCGTCAAGCCGGGAGCGCGAGGCGATCTCACGCTCGCGCGCGACAAGACCGCCAGCGACGCCATTGCCTGGAGCCGTTCCGGACGCGGTTCGTACATGCCGACGCCGCTCGCGTACAGAGGGCTGCTCTACGTGCTCGCCAACAACGGCGTCTTCGATGCCTACGACTTGAAGAGTGGCAAGGAGATCTACCGTCAACGGCTGCCGCTGGTTGGAAGCGGCTTCAGCGCCTCGCCGGTCGCGGCAGACGGGAAGATCTATCTTTCGAACGAAGACGGCGACATGCTCGTCATTCGTGCGGGACCGACGTTCGAACATGTGGCGACCAACTCGATAGGCGAACTGTTGATGGCGACGCCGGCGCTCTCCGAGGGCGTGATGTACGTGCGTGGTGCGTCGAGCCTGTTTGCGATCGGCGCGAAGCGATGACGGCTGCGCCAGTCCTGAATCAGGGCGATCGGAAACAGCGAGATCCTATTCGGCCGTCAACCGCCTGAGATCGTCGAAGAAATTGACGATGAACACGAGATCGCCCGGCCGCTTGGCCGCGGGTGACACCGGAGCCTTCAAGACGGCGATGCGTTTGCCGTCAGGGTGAAGATCGAAGGCTGTTACCGTGACCTCTGACCACACTCGCGGCCTGCTGGCGCGAAAGGCGGCTCGCTCTACCGAGTACGAAGTCACTGCTACCCTGCGATTCTCGTCGAGATAGAACAGTTCCCGTCCGTTGGAGGACCATCGCGGGAACGAGCCCCCCATGGTTGAAATCTGCCATCGCCCTTCCGATTCTGGAAACGGCACGACGTAAACCTCGGTTCGGCCCGACTCGTTGGACGTGTAGGCCAGCCAGCGGCCGTCCGGGGAAAAAGCGGGTTCTGTTTCGCTGGACGCACCAGAGAGGAAGACGCGGGGTTTTCCGGCTCGCCATCCCGTCGCGTCATCGCCCTCGATCGGCACGATCCACACGTCACGCTCGCGGCCGATCTCCTCGTACGCGAGGAGCCGGCCATTCGGGTGCCACGACTTCGGCCACTGTGGAAGCTTGCTTTCAGTCAGGCGTTGAGCCTCACCGGTCCCATCTGCTCGCTGCCAGTACAGATTGTCGACGCCGCTTCGCGCGGATCGAAACGCAATGCGGCGCCCGTCAGGAGACCAGACCGGGTTGGAATCGAGCGCTGAATGAGACGTGATCCGCGACATGACGTCCCTGCTCCAGTCGTAGGTCCAGATGTCTGGCTGCGGATTGGTGATCGTGGTCGCCAGTCTCTCGCCGTCAGGTGCGAACCGGATCGTGTCGTAAGCAGCCGGAACGGCTCGGAGCGGTGGCATCCCTCCGTTTGCTTCCGACCAGAAAATCGACGGGTTCGCCGCTTCGCCGGCGCTGGGTACGTAGACCAGCGAGCCGGTCGACGATATCGAGTATTGGGCAGTGCCGGTGGTGGGGGAATTCGAGACATCGGTGAGTATCGGTGCCGGCTGCGACTCGATCGCAAGGCGATCAAGATTGAATCGAGCCGCGTACAGCTTGCCCTGGCTGATGTAGACCAGATGTCCGGTCGGCACGTATCGCGCGTAATATCCACCACGGTGCACGGTCGCGACGTTCCCGTTCGTAAGCGATCGGACGACGATCTTGGCGTCCTGGTAGTTCCCTGTGGCGGCGGACGCGGTGTAGAGCAGGGCGCGGCCGCCGGGGAGCACTTGCGGCCAACGGTGCGTGACATCCCCGCCTTCGAGCGTCGTCAACGCCTCCGGGCTGCCACTTTCGGCCGACACTCGAAACAACGGTGACTCGCCGGATCTCGGACTGAACACGATCCAGCCGTCGTCGGACCAGCTTCCACCACGATCGTCCGGTGCGTCGCAGAGCGTCACGGCCGCGCCACCGGCAACGGAGATTCTCTTCAGCTTGCCGTCCGCAAAGAATCCGACCGACTGACTGTCGGGGGAGAAGAACGGATTGCGGGCACCCTCCGTTCCTGGCAGCGAGGCGGCCTGCCGTTGATCGAGTCGTCGAACGAACAGACGTGGCCGATCGTTACCACGGGGACTTCCGATCAGCACGAGCACTTGCCCGTTTGGTGAGAGGACGATGCTCCCAGCAGACGTGGCCAGACTGATATCAGCTCCCAGGTCCGACGTGAGCTGCATCACCGGCTGTGACGGAGGAGGCACGCGCGACGTGGACCAGAGAACCGCTCCGGCGACTGCGACCGCACCCGCTGCGATCGCCCATGGCAGCACGCGGTGCCACATCGGCTGCGGTCTGCGCGGCACTGCCCGGTCTTCGGCCGCGTCGGCATCGCGATGTGCGAGGGCATCATCGATCGCGATGCGCGCCTCGCCGATGTCGCGCAGTCGTCGCCGGAGATCGCGAGTGATGCATCTGCCGATGAGGCGTCTGACAGCAGGAGGAGTCTCGCGCGGGAGCGCGTCAAGTTTCAGATCGCTCTTGAGGACGCCGGCGAGCGTGTCCGACACCGTGGCTTCATCGAAGAGGCGGCGGCCGGTCAGTATCTCGTAGAGCACGACACCGAAGGCCCAGATATCGGCGCGCTTGTCGACCTGGCCACCACGCGCCTGCTCCGGGCTCATATAGGCCGCGGTACCGAGAATCACACCCGCCTGCGTCATGGCGGGCGTCGTGATCGTCGGCGAGTGCGATCCGCCAGACGAGAGCGCGCCAGTCTCCATCGCTTTTGCCAGCCCGAAATCGAGCACCTTCACGGTGCCGTCAGATCGAACCTTGATGTTGGCCGGCTTGAGGTCGCGGTGGACGACGCCTCTTTCGTGAGCCGCCTCGAGCGCCTCAGCGATCTGCCGGGCGATGGGGAGCGCTTCATCCACCGCAAGGGGACCCGTCGTCACACGCTCAGAGAGCGTGTGCCCGTCGACTAACTCCATAACGAGCGCACACGTCCCGCGCTCTTTCTCGAGCCCGTGGACGACCGCGATGTTGGGATGACTGAGTGCGGCCAGCGTCTTCGCTTCGCGCTCGAGGCGCGCGAGTCGATCTGCATCGTCGGCAAAGGCCGCCGGCAAGACCTTGATAGCGACCTCGCGTCCGAGCGCCGTATCTCGCGCCCGGTACACCTCGCCCATACCGCCTGCGCCAATCAGCGAAATCACTTCGTAGGCGCCGAGGCGCGCACCGGGCTGAAGCGGCATCGCGTGGATTCTAGCGTGGCTTTGAACGCCGCTCCGTGCAGAATCGAGCAGGGACTCAAGGCGGACTCACGGGCCACCGATAACGAGAGGTGACCCGCTCCCCGGCGAGGAGTCCCCATGGCCACAGCAATTCGAACCGGTGATGCGGTCGCGCAGGCGACTCCGAGCGCTACGACCCGCCATGCGGGATACCTGTTTCATCCCCTCATCGATTTCCTGCTCGCTGGTGGCGGCTCGATGCTGCTGGCGCTCCCGATCATCCTGCTGATTCAGGACAAGAAGGCCATCGAGGCCACGGCGCTCGCGTGGGGGTTCGCGCTCTCGAACGTGCTCAACTTCCCGCACTTCGCGAACTCGTATCAATTGCTCTATACCGGCATCGGAGGACGCATCTTCGGGGCCGGGTCGTCTCGCAAGGTCCGACTGCGCTACGTCTGGGCCGGCTTCGTCGCGCCGGTGCTGATCGGCGGCTTCATGTTCGCGGCGTACGCCGTGGGCGATGTTCGCATGCTGAGTTACGCCGCCAATGCAATGGCGTTCACGACGGGTTGGCACTACGTCAAGCAGGGCTACGGCGTGATTGCGGTGCTCTCGGCGATTCGCCGCATCTACTACTCGGAGATCGAGAAGCGGCTCCTGCTCGTCAACGGCTACGTCGTCTGGATCTACTCGTGGATGGTGCTCAACCGGACACTGCACGAGGACACGCTCTACGGCGTCAGGTTCTTCACGTTCGAAGTGCCGTCGACTCTCCTGACCATCGGTGCAGTGGCCGCCGTGTTGACGACGGCAGCGGTCGTCGTAGCGTTCGTGGTGCGCGTGCTCGTCAGGAAGCAATCTGTGTCCTGGAACGGCGTGGTCGGCTACGCATCCGCGCTCTACCTCTGGCTGCTCGCCTTTCACTACGACCTGATCTTTGCGATCTTCATCCCTGCGTTTCACTCGCTGCAGTACCTGCTCTTCACCTGGCGCTACCAGCTGAACAAGGTATCGTCGGAATTCGAGACAACGGCGGGGCCGCCGCCGGCACATTCGCGGCCCGTCCTTCAGCGCTTTGCGAAGTTCGTTGTCGGCGGCATGGTGCTCGGATGGATCGGTTTCGTCGCGCTGCCGATCCTCTTCGACATCAGCCTGACGCCGGATCAGACGATGTGGGGCCCGTCGGTCTTCGTCTTCATCTTCGTGATGTGGATCAACATCCACCACTACTTCATCGACAACGTGATCTGGCGGCGGGACAACGAGGACGTCCGGAAGTATCTCTTTGCGCCTCGCTAGGTCCTTGCTCTTGTAGGAGCCAGCTAGACATCCCCGGCGCCGTCGTGTACAAGGTGCCGACATGCCGTTTCGAGCCTTTTTGCTCGCGTCTGTCGGGCTGGCCCTCCTCGCAGCACCCGCCAGCGCGCAACTCCTGACCATCGATCATCCCGGGCAATACACCCAGGAAGACATCGGGCGGGGCAGCCTGTTCTACAACGCCAACTGTTTCGCGTGTCACGGCCGCGACGGTGACCAGATCTCGGGGGTCGATCTTCGGCGCGGTCAATTTCGACGCTCGCAGTCCGACGAGGACCTGGCGCAGACGATCACGCGTGGCACGCCGGGCGGGATGCCGCCATTCAAGTTGGATGCGGCGGAGCTCACCGCCATCGTCGCTTACATTCGCGCGGGGTTTGACACGAGCGCGTCAGTGAGAGTGGGTGACGCGGCGAAGGGACGCGCGGTGTTTCAAGGCAAGGGCGAATGCATGATGTGTCACCGCGTGGCCGGCAAGGGCCCGCGATCTGCGCCCGACCTGAGCGACATTGGGATCGCGCGCGCACCCGCCGTACTGGAGCGCTCGATCCGTGAACCATCGGCCGGGCTGCTTCCAATCAACCGTCCGGTCCGGATCGTGATGCGCGACGGCAAGACGATACGTGGCCGCCGCCTGAACGAGGACACGCACACCGTGCAGATCATCGACGAGCAGGAACGACTCGTCTCGGTGGTGAAGAAAGACGTGCGGTCCATGGACGTCGCGAAAGAGTCGGCGATGCCAGCGTACGCAGGCAAGCTGAGCGACAGCGAGATCTCTGATGTCGTCGCGTATCTGCTCACACTTCGCAGGCAGTAATCAGCAGGTGGTTCACAGTTCACGGTTCACAGTTTGGAGATCGGGATGAAAAGGCGTTTTGGGTTCTTCGTGATCGTCGCGGCCATTCTGGCGAGTGTGATGAGTGTCAGGACACTCGCACAGGTCACGGCCGATCGTCTGCTGCGAGCCGCTGAGGAGCCGCAGAACTGGATCACGTACTCCGGCGGGTACGCGGGGATGCGACACAGCCTGCTGACGCAGATCACGCCTGCCAACGTCAAGAACCTCGAGCTGAAATGGATTCTGCCGAACCAGGTGTTCGGCGCGTGGCAGTCGTCGCCGATCGTCGTCGACGGGATGATGTACATCACACAGCGTCCCAACGACGTCCTCGCTGTGGACGCGAAGACGGGTCGCGTGTTCTGGCAGTACCGCTACACCGTGTCTCCCGACGCGCGTGTGTGTTGCGGCGCGAACAATCGCGGCGTCGCCATTCTCGGCGACAGCCTCTTCATGGGCACGCTCGACGGACATCTCGTCGCGATCGATCGCACCACGGGGCGCTCCCTCTGGGACACGCCCGTTGGTGATCCAAAGCTCGGGTACTCGATCACGATGTCTCCGCTCGTCGTCAGGGACAAGGTGCTGGTCGGGTCCGGCGGCGGTGAGTACGGCATTCGCGGCTTCATCGCGGCGTTCGACACGAAGACCGGCAAGGAGCTCTGGCGCGTCCACACGGTTCCCGGCCCGGGCGAGAAGGGAAATGACACCTGGGGCGGCGACTCGTGGAAGACCGGTGGTGGATCGGTGTGGGTGACGCCCTCGTACGATCCGGCACTCAACCTGACGTACTGGGGCACTGGCAATCCCGGACCCGACTGGAATCCCGATCAGCGTCCCGGTGACAACCTCTACACCGACTCAGTCATGGCGCTCGACCCCGACACCGGCGCCATGAAGTGGCACTTCCAGTTCTCGCCGAACGACCCGTACGACTACGACTCCGTCCAGGTCGGTGTGCTCGCGGACATCAACTTCAAGGGCACGCCCACGAAGGCAATCCTCTGGGCGAATCGCAACGGATTCTTCTACGTGCTCGATCGGACGAACGGAAAGTTTCTCCTCGGCGCTCCCTTCGTGAAGGTCAATTGGGCGAGCGGGCTGGACGCGAATGGACGGCCGATTCCCACGCCGCAGCCTGAAGGGCAGCCGACATGGCCGGGCGTTCAGGGGGGGACCAACTGGTACTCGCCGTCGTTCAGCCCGCGAACGGGGCTGATGTACATCTCCGCGTGGGAGGGCTACGCCTCGGTCTTCAAGAAAGAGAAAGCCGAGTACGTGCCGGGACGAAACTTTCTCGGCGGAGGCGGGACGCCTTTCACGGGCGTGCAGGGCGCACCGGGCGTGCGCGTCGGACGCGCCACACCGGTCAACACCTGGACAGATGCTGCAGGCAACGGCGCCGTCATGGCGATCGATCCGCTGACGGGTCAGAAGAAATGGACCTTCAAGCAGTTCGACGTGACCGATAGCGGCAACCTGACGACCGCCACGGACCTGCTCTTCACCGGCGGACGTGAGGGATACTTCTATGCACTCGACGCGCGGACCGGGGCTGAGCTGTGGAAGGCGAGCCTCGGCGGTCAGATCGCCAACGGGCCGATGACCTACGCCGTTGACGGCAAGCAGTATGTCGCGGTGATCTCGGGCAACTCGCTCGTCACCTTCGCACTGCGCGAATGAAACAGTCCGCCTGAAGGCGGACGCTACGTTGCCCAGGCCTCCACGTAGCGTCCGGCTTCTGCCGGACCTCCAGGGTGTCTCACATGAAACGACTGGTGTTACTCTCGTCGCTCGTCTTCATTGGTTTTTCATCAGCGGTCTGGAGTCAGGCCACACAGCAGCCGGCGGCGGCCCCCGCGGCGGTGCCCCAACCAAATCCGGAAAACTTCGTCGGCAAGGTCACCGGTCATCCGACGACCGACATCCGCATGCTGCGATACAGCTTCGAGCCCGGAGCACGCACCAACTGGCACAGCCATGAAGGCGGGCAGGTGATCCTGATCGAGAAAGGTCACGCGCGCGTGCAGGAAGCTGGCGGCGCGATGCGTGAGATGGGCCCGCGCGAGTCGGTCGTGACCGCAGCCGGTGTGAAGCACTGGCATGGCGCGATGCCGAACGAGCCGCTGACGCAGGTGTCCCTGAGTTTCGGCGCGACGAACTGGATGGAGAAGGTCAGCGACGAGCAGTACGCAGGCAAAGGCAAGTGACGATCATGCGCGTGCTGGTCGTCGCATTCCTCGTCTCCGCGCTGGCGCCGATCTCCGCTTTCGCGCAGGACGTGTCAGGCGAAGCGATTTACAAGCGGCGCTGCGCGGCATGTCACGAGCGCCCTGCCGATGGCAGGACGCCGAGCGTCGACACGCTGCGGAACATGCCGAGCTCGCGCATCGTGCGCACGCTCGACTTCGGCGCGATGATGACCATCGCGTATCAGTTGAATCGAGTCGAGCGCGACGCGGTCGCGCGATTCCTCGGCAAGCCGGGCGGCGATCCGCTGCCACGCGCGGAGGCTTTCTGCAGCGATCGCTCGGTCTCGATCAACACGAGTGGCTCACCCATCTGGAACGGCTGGAGTCCTTCGCCCAGTAACTCGCGCTTCGCTCCGGCGGCCCTCGCGAAGCTGACCCCTGAGCAGGTGTCGAAGCTCAAACTGAAATGGGCCTTCGGGTTCGAGGGCGACATCTCCGCGTTCGCGCAGCCCACGGTCATCGGCAATCAGGTCTTCATCGGCAGTGCGGGTGGCGTCGTGCACGCGTTGCGCGCGGACACCGGCTGCCTGCAATGGACATTTCAGGCCGCGGGATCGATTCGGTCTGCGCTGGTGGCCGCGCCGATCGACGGCCGGACTGTCCTGCTCTTCGGCGATCTCACCGGCTGGTTCTACGCACTCGAAGCGGCGACCGGAAAAGAGATCTGGCGCAAACGCCCCGAGGAACATGAGGCGGTTCGCCTGAGTGCGCCGCCTCTCGTGGTCGACGGCATCGCCTACATCGGCGCATCGTCATGGGAAGAGTCACGTGCGCTCAATCCCGAGTACCCGTGCTGCACGTTCCGTGGGAGCGTCACGGCGCTGCGCGTGCGCGACGGCAGCGTCGTGTGGAAGACGCACACGATTGCGCAAGCGCCCGCGCGTACAGGGAAGACGCCGTCGGGTGTCGAGACATGGGGTCCATCGGGAGTCGGCATCTGGTCCACGCCGACGCTCGACGTGAAACGGCGACGGCTCTACGTGACGACCGGGAACAACTATTCATCGCCAGTCACGACCACGAGCGATTCGATCATGGCGCTCGACCTCGACTCGGGCCGCATGATCTGGTCGAAGCAGTTGCACCCGGATGACGTCTACAACTCTGCGTGCTCGACGGAGCCGAAGGGCCCAACGTGTCCCGAAGGGAGCGGGCCAGACTACGACTTCGGTTCGCCGGCCATCCTCGTCTCGACGACTGGCGGACGCGAGCTGCTGCTCGCTGGGCAGAAGTCGGGCATCGTCTGGGCGGTCGATCCCGAGAAGAACGGCGAGATCATGTGGGAGACGCGCGTCGCGCAAGGCGGCATCAACGGCGGTGTGCAGTGGGGCATGGCGGCCGATGGCGAACAGGTCTACGCCGCGACGTCCGACGTCGTCGTCATTCGCACGCCGACCGCGAGGCAGCTCGACCCGCGACAGGGTGGCGGGCTGACCGCACTCAAGATCGCGGATGGCAGCAAGGCGTGGCAGGCTCCGCCACCGGTATGTGGCGCGAGACCCAACTGCAGTCCGGCGCAACTGGCGGCGCTCACGGCGATCCCGGGTGTCGTCTTCTCAGGATCGCAGGACGGTCACTTGCGGGCGCACTCGACGCGCGACGGATCGATCCTCTGGGACTTCGACACCGTGCAGGACTACAAGACCGTGAACGGCGTGAAAGGAAGCGGAGGCGCCATCGACGGCCCAGGAGCGGTCGTCGTCAATGGCATGGTGTTCATCAACTCCGGCTACATGCGGTTCGGCGGCGCGCCGGGCAATGTGCTGCTGGCGTTTGGAATCGAGTAGTAGGCGGTATGCGGTCGACAGTGGGCGAGGTCTTCATGCGTTCGCTACTGACATTGATGTTGCTCGTTCTGCTGGCGTCATCGTTGGCCGCGCAGAAAACACCGTTCTCCAAGGACGACATGGTTCGCGCGGCCTATCTCGCATCGAATCCCGCGCAGGCGACGAAGGATCCCGCGACGGGCGAGGTGCGTGGTGTTGTTCCGGATTTGGTACGGGAGCTCGAACGGACGCGAGGCGTGAAGGTCACGCTCATCGGTCGGCCGAATCCGCAAGGCGTGATCGATGCGGTTCGAAATGGCGAGGCGGAGATCGGCTTCGTCGCGTACAACCCCGAACGCGCCGGACCGGTCGAGTTCACGAAGCCGTACCTGCTCGTGAACCAGACGTTCATGGTGAGGAACGATTCCCCGATCAAATCGATCGCCGACATCGATCGCCAGGGGCGGAAGCTCGGCGCGACGCGAGCGGACTCGATCGCGTTGTATCTTCGCCGCACATTGAAGGTGGGGACGTTGATCGAGCTCGACGACACGAGCCGTGACACGATCGATCGCCTGTTGCGCGATGGAGCGATCGACGCGTACGGCTCCAACCGGCAGCGACTGACTGACTGGACGAAAGACGCGAAAGGCGTGCGTCTGCTCTCCGACGACCTCTACGGTGTCGAGCAGGCGATCATCGTGCCCGGTGGCCGTCGTGATGCGCTCGATGCCGCCAATCAGTTCATCGACGAAGTCCGCCGCTCAGGTTTCCTGAAAACATCGATTGAACGGAGCGGAGTAGTCGGGATTACGGTCGCGCCTGAACGTTAGAACCTCGAATCGCGAGTCCGAACCCCGAACCCCGAATCCCGAACCCCGAATCCCGAGTTGACCGTTTCCGCCCCCGGTGCCACACTGCAGCCGGATTTACATTGCATCTCGCTTGTGTGGGACGTCCTTGGCCATATATGGGCTGATCATCAGGCCGGTCTCGCGAAGCCGGCGTAGGCCCAACGAATCGACACAAGCGAGTCTGTTGAGTAATGGAGTTATAAGACGTATGCAGCGAACGGCTTACTTTCTATCGGCTCTCGCCATCATCTGTCTCTGGCCGGCCGTCCACGCTTCCGCGGCATCATGCGAAAACGTGACGACGCTGAATCTCGCAAATACGAAGGTCACCATGGCGACCGAAGTTGCGCCTGGAGCTTTCGCGCCTCCGGGAGCGGGCGCACGCGGCGGAAATCCCGGTGCGGCGTTCGCGGGTTTGCCCGCGTTTTGTCGTGTCGCCGCGACGCTGACGCCCTCGAGTGACTCGGACATCAAGATCGAAGTGTGGCTGCCCATGTCCGGCTGGAACGGGAAGTTCCAGGCAGTCGGCAACGGCGCGTGGCAGGGCTCGATTGGCTACGCCGCGATGGCCGAAGCGCTCCGGCGCGGGTACGCGACGAGCTCGACCGACACGGGTCACGTCGGCGGAAGCGCGAGCTTCGGCATGGGCCATCCTGAGAAGGTGACCGACTTCGCCTATCGCTCCGAGCACGAGATGACGGTGACGGCGAAGGCGATCGTCAACACGTTCTACGGCAGCGCGCCGAAGTTCTCCTATTGGAACGGCTGCTCGGCGGGCGGCCGCCAGGCGATGAAGCAGGCGCAGATGTTCCCGGCTGACTTCGACGGGATCATCGCCGGCTCACCAGGTCTCGATTGGTCCGGGCGTACGGCGCAGGCGGTCCGCATCGCGCAGGCGCTGCAGAAGGAGGAGGCACGGTTCACCCCCGCGAAGGCGCAGGTGCTGCACACGGCGGTCGTCAACGCGTGCGACGGACTCGATGGCCTCAAGGACGGGTTGATCGAGAACCCTGCTGCGTGCAAGTTCGATCCTGGCGTGCTGGTCTGCAAGGGCGGCGAGGAGCCGGCCTGCCTCACCCAGGCGCAGGTTGACACGGCTCGAATGATCTACTCGCCGATCGTCGACGCCAAGACGAAGCGTGAGATTCCCGGCCTCGCGCCCGGAAGCGAGCTCGGATGGACCGACATGGGATGGTCCGCGTCCGCTCGCGCGACCGGGCTCGATCATTTCAGGTTCCTGGTGTACGCCGACCCGACGTGGGACGTGCAGAAGTTCAACGTCGCAACCGACGTCGCCCGTCTGACGGAGAACAGTGTCATCGCGGCGATCGACGCGCGCGATACCAACCTCAAGCCGTTCTTCGATCGCGGTGGCAAGCTGATTCAGTACCACGGGTGGGCCGACCCGCAGATCACACCGCTCGCGAGCACCTCGTACTACGACAAGGTCGCCGCGGCGCACGGTGGCCGATCGAAGGTGCACTCGTCGTATCGCCTGTTCATGGCGCCCGGCATGGCGCACTGCGGCGGCGGCGAGGGGCCGAACGACTTCGACGAGTTGACGGCGCTCGAGCAGTGGGTCGAGCAGGGAAAAGCGCCGGACATGATTCCCGCCTCGCACGTGAAGGACGGGAAAGTCGATCGCACGCGCCCGCTGTGTGCGTATCCGCAGGTCGCGAGCTACAAGGGTAACGGCAGCATCGACGACGCGGCAAACTTCGTCTGCAAATGATCTGAGTTGCAGCACGAAGGCCACGAAGATCACGAAGGACGCGAAGACAATGCAGAATACGCTGGCCCGTCTCAACGTCCTACTCTTCGTGTGCTTCGCGTTCTTCGTGGTCTCCGTGCGCGGCGCAGCCGCAGCGACGTGTGAATCGATCGCAGCCCTGAGCCTGCCGAGTGCAAAGGTCACGACGGCGCAGCAGGTCGCGCCGGGCGCATTCACTCCTCCTGGTCCGGCAGGCCCTGCGGCGCCTGTCTACGCCAAGCTGCCGGCGTTCTGTCGCGTGACAGCGACGCTGACGCCGACAACTGATTCCGACATCAAGATCGAGGTGTGGCTGCCGGCAGCGGGATGGAACGGAAAGTTCCAGGCGGTGGGCAACGGTGGATGGAACGGCAACATCCCGTATGCGGCGCTTGCGAACGCTGTCGTGGCGGGTTACGCCACAGCGGGCACCGACACCGGCCATGTCGGTAATACGGCCTCGTTCGCACTCGGGCATCCGGAGAAGTTGACCGACTTCGGCTACCGAGCCGTGCACGAGATGACCGTGAAGGCGAAGTCGATCGTTGACTCGTTCTACGGGTCGATGCCGACGCTTTCGATCTTCAACGGATGCTCGCAGGGTGGACGGCAGGGTGTGACCGAGGCCGTCCGGTATCCTGCCGACTTCGACGGGATCGTCGTCGGCGCGCCTGCCGTCAACTTCGTGCATCTCCACGCCGGCCGCGTCGCGCTCAATCGATCCATGAACGTCACACCGGCGAGCGTGATCCCCGCGACGAAGTATCCACTCATCCATCAGGCCGTGCTCGCGGCCTGCGACGCGAATGACGGCGTAACGGACGGTGTTCTCGAAAACCCGGGCGCGTGCACGTTCGACCCGAAGGTGCTGCAGTGTTCGGCGCATGACAACGCGACATGCCTCTCGGCCGCGCAGGTTGAATCCGCGAAGAGCATGTACGCCGGCGCCAGTCATCCAGCGACCAAACAACTCGTGGTCCCGGGTCTTGCGCCCGGCGCCGAACTCGGGTGGAACGTCCTCGGCAGCACGCAGCCGCTCAGCCTCGCGATCGACACCTACAAGTACGTGTTCATGAAAGACAGCACGTGGGATACGTCGCGGTTCAACGCGGGAACAGATCTCGATGTCGCGCTGGCCTCGGATCCTGACGATGGGCTCGGTTCGACGAGTGCGGACCTGCGACCCTTCTTCGCGCGTGGCGGAAAGCTCTTGATGTATCACGGCTGGTCCGACCCGCAGGTCACGCCGTACAACACCATCAACTTCTTCCACAAGGTGCTCGCGACGCAGGGTGGCGCCGGCGTCGGCACGTCGATGCAGTTGTACATGGTGCCCGGGATGAATCACTGCCAGGGAGGCCCGGGGACAGACGTGTTCGATAAGGTGGGAGCGCTCGAGGAGTGGATCAGGACGGGCTCGGCGCCAGCCCGCATCGAGGCCTCGCACGTGACGAACGGTGTGGTCGATCGTACTCGCCCGCTTTGCCCGCTCGGTCAGGTCGCACGATGGAGCGGCACCGGTAGCACCGATGACACCGCAAACTTCGCGTGCGTCGTGTCGACGGTTGGGGGGAGATAGGTTGTGAGGTTGCTAGGTAGTTGGGTTGCTGGGTAGACCCAGCCACCTAGCTGTCGACCCAGCGACCCAGCGACCCAGCCACCCAGTCATGAATCACACCGAGCCCATCGGAGTATTTGACTCGGGCGTGGGTGGTCTCTCCGTTCTCCGCGAGATTCGACGCGAACTGCCCGCGGAGGATCTGATCTATGTCGCGGACTCCGGATACGCGCCATACGGCGATCGTCCCGAGGACTACGTTCGCGGGCGCGCGATTGCGATCATGGAGTTCCTTCGCGCTCGGAATGTGAAAGCCGTCGTCGTCGCCTGCAACACCGCGACGGGCATCGCGGTCGATGCGTTGCGCGCTCGCTACACTGAGCCGATCGTTGCGATCGAGCCGGCCGTCAAACCGGCTGCTGCCCAGACGCGTTCGCGCGTCGTGGGCGTGCTGGCGACGACTCAGACACTGGCCGGGCAGAAGTTCGCGAAGCTCGTAAGCACGCATGCCGGCGACGTGGAGGTGTTGACGCAGGCGTGCCCTGGCCTTGTCGAACAGGTCGAGCGCGGAGAAATGACTGGCGCATCAACGCGCTCGCTCGTGGAACAGTACCTCCGTCCGATGCTCGACAAGGGCGCTGACACGATCGTGCTGGGATGCACGCACTACCCCTTCATCAGCGATGTCATCCGTGACGTCGCTGGACCGGCAGTCAAGATCATCGACTCGGCCGGTCCAGTCGCGCGCGAGGTCCGCCGTCGTCTGCAGATGAACGGTCTGCTCGCACCGGAGTCTCACGTTGGCACCGAAACGTTCTGGACGACGGGATCGCCAGAGCAGGTCGCATCGGTGATCGAGCAGCTGTGGTCGGGTAAGGTTGACGTGCGGCCCATGCCGGTTGCGAGCGAAGAACGGAGCGCGCGCACACGATGAACGAGATGCCCATTCAGGCGAACTGGCTGCCCTGGGCGTTGCTGTCGGCGGTCTTTGCCGCGCTCACCGCCATCTTCGCCAAGGTCGGACTCGAAGGCGTCGACTCGGACTTCGCGACCCTCATCCGGACGTTCGTGATCGTCTTCGTCCTCGGCGCGTTCGTGCTGGCGACCGGCAAGTGGCAGGGGTTGTCGGTGATCGCCGGGAA
Organism: uncultured Acidobacteriota bacterium; assembly: GCA_963772955.1. Classification (GTDB taxonomy): domain Bacteria; phylum Acidobacteriota; class Vicinamibacteria; order Vicinamibacterales; family UBA2999; genus Gp6-AA40. Next base: position 666,273 of record CAVYZF010000009.1, read on the forward strand.
GTCGGGGCTGTTTCTCGTGCTTTCCGCGCTCGCCACTGGCGCGTCATGGGTCTGTTACTACCGTGCGCTGAAGATCGGGAATGCAGTGAACGTCGCGCCGGTAGACAAGCTGAGTGTCGTTCTGGTGGCGCTCTTTGCAGTCGCGTTTCTGGGCGAACGGCCTGTGGCCAAAGATTGGCTCGGCATCACGCTCGTCGCAGTAGGCGTGGTCTTACTGGCTCTGAAGCGATAGTCTTTGCGGGTCAGGAGGTACGGCATGGCACGGACGGCGGCGGCATGGATCGCGCTCGGGTTCCTTGGCATGGCTGGTGTTCGAACACACGCGCAGGGCGTTGTGATGCAGCGCAACCTGTCCCTCGCGCTTGCGCGAACGATTGCGGAAGCGGCGCTCGCGGAGTGTCAGGGTAAAGGCTTCCACACCTCTGTGGCGGTCGTCGATCGCTCGGGCCAGCCACTCGTGCTCCTGCGCGACGAACAGGCGGGACTCCACACTCTCGAGATGTCGCGCCGGAAGGCATACACGGCGCGGATGTTTCGTACGACGACGCTCGAGTTCCAGAAGCGAACCGAGGATCCGGCGTACACCTCGCAGCGGGAAGTGACCGACATGCTGGCACTCGGTGGCGGCGTGCCGATCCTCGTCGGCACCGAAGTGATTGGCGGAGTGGGCAGCTCGGGATCAAGCCAGACCCAGGACGATGCCTGTGCGAAGGCGGGCATCGCGAAGGTGGCGGATCAATTGAAGTAAGAGCGTTCAGTCCGAAACAAGAGTTCGGTCTGATGCAAGAGTTCGGTCTGATGTAAGGGTGTTTTCGTCATGACCACGTCGGATCCACTTCGCGACCAGCTCGTTCGATTCCTTGATTGGAAAGAGGCGCACGTCGATTTCGACGGCGCGATCGGCGGCATCCCGCCGGACAAGCGCGGCGCTACGCCTCCTGGATTCCCTCACTCGCCGTGGCAACTCCTCGATCACCTGCGAATCGCGCAGGAGGACATCCACGACTTCTGCGTGAACCCGAATTACACGGAGATGAAGTGGCCGGATGACTACTGGCCGGCGAGTGCGCCGCCGAACGCGAAGGCATGGGATGACAGCGTCGCGGCGTACAAGCGGGAGCTGGAGAAGATGAAGGAGCTGGTGCGGACGCAGCCGGATCTGTTCGCCCGTATCCCGCATGGAAGCAGTCCGCATCAGACGTACATTCGCGCGGTATTGCTCCTGGTCGATCACGCCGCGTATCACATCGGTCAGATCGTGCTCGTGCGGCGACTCCTTGGGATCTGGCCGTCCTAACCCTCGCGCACGGTGACGCGCGTGCCGTCGGTCAATGTATCGGGCGGATGCAGGACAATCGTGGCGCCGGCCTCGAGGCCGCTCATGATCTGCCCGTCGTTCTCGTTTCGGTGACCGAGCTGCACGGTCTGACGGCGCACGCGTCCTTCCTGGACGACGAACACCGCCCAGCCTTCGCCCTGACGGAACAATCCTCCGACCGGGACCTTGAGCACGTTGTCGTCCTTCCACAAGACGATGCGCACTTCAACCCGATAGCCGTCGCCGAGGCGCGCCGCTTCGCCAGGATTGGTGAAGTCGATGACGACGTTGACGCGTTGCTCCTCGACGCCGAGCGCCGAGACCTTCATGAAGCCAGAGGGCTCGATTCGTCGAACGCGTCCGTGCAGTGTGTGCCCGCCACCCCACTGCTCGATGAGGACCTCGGCTCCCGGCGAGACGCGAACGGCATCTGTCGACAGCAGGTCAGCGACGATTTCCATCCGGCCCGGCTCACCGATCTCGAGCAGCGGCTCACCCACCGGAACGACACCCTCGCTCTCGCGCAGTCGCTTCAGGATCGTGCCGTCGATCGGGGCGACGACGTCCACCGATCGCCCTGATGCACTCGGCGCAGCCAGCCGGGCACGCGCCAGTTGAAGCTCGCCCTCGGCACGTCGCTCGGCAAACTCGGCCGCGCGCAGCGCATCCTCAGCAGAGGCAACGGCCGTCTCGGCGGATTCGAGATCGTCGCTCGAGATCGCGCCAGCCTTCATCAATTCCTGCTGGCGGCGCAGCGTCGAGCGTGCGCGGTCGAGAGCGGTCACCGCACGCTGCCGCTCGGCGCGTGCCTGTCCGACTGCTGCTGTGCCCGCGTCAATGGAGGCCGAGAGCTCGCCTCGCGTTCGCGGATCGAGCAGAGGCGATTCCGCTGGCGTGATGCGGGCAAGGACCGTCTTGCCGCGCACGACCCTGTCGCCGGGTTCGATCTCGATGCGCTGCACGCGACCGGAGACCGGGGCGGTGACGAGAAACTTGTCACGCACGCGCGTCTCGCCGTCTTCGTCCACGGTGACCTGCATCGGTCCACGTTCCGCACGGACGACGGACACTTCCATCGACTGCGGCCACATGGCCAGGGCGACGATCGCCGCAACGACCAGCACAGAAGCAATCAGCTTTTTGTTCTTCAGAAAGCGCATGCCGAGTCCTGTCCCATTTCCTCGAAAATCATTCCCTGATCTTCAGCACTGCGACCAGATCGAGTGCATCCAGCATTCGTCTGACGATCAGCCCCGATATCAGCGCGGCGCCGATGATGCCAAGGAATGACCAGGCGACGGCCTGGCGAGACACGTAGAGTGGGAACCGGTACACCTCGCTGTCGATCGATCCCACGATGACGGCAGCCAGACTGTAGCCGAGAAAGCCTCCCACCGGGAGCGATACCAGCGTCAGCAGCGCGAGCTCTCCCATCAGGATGAGCGAGATCTCCGCCCGCGTGAAGCCGAGCACGCGAAGGCTGGCCAGTTCGCGACTGCGCTCGGAGAGCGAGACCCTCGCCGCGTTGTAGACGACACCGAACGCAATCACACCCGCAAACACGAGGTTGATGAAGATCGACAGGCCCATGTTTGCGGCCATGACCTCTCTGAACCGCCTCAGGACTGCGCGTTTGAACCCGGTACCTGCCACGCTCGGGATGCCCTTCAGCGTGGTCGATAGCTTCGCTTCCTGCGCCTGATCGATGAGCATCAGGGCGCCGGTCGTGACGTCACCCTCCTGCATCAACTTGTGTAAGGCGTCGATGTCCATGTACGCCGACAAACCGAGCACATCGTCGACGAGCCCGGACACTTCGACCCGCCGGGTGGGACGGAGGCCTTCGAGCACCTCCATCGTGACGATGTCTCCCGTCGTGATGCCGAGCACCTTTGCCAGCGTCAACGACAGGACGACACCGCCCGGGGGCAGATGGATCGGCTCACCGTTCCGATCGACGATCCGTTTGAATCGGGGATTGGGAGGCACGCCGGTGATAGCGAGGTAACGCTCACGATGTCCAGCTCGTACGCGAACGGCGACCGTGCGTTGAGGCTCAACGGCGATGACTCCGGGGAGGCGGGCAAGGGCGTGCCTGGCGTCGTCACTCCGGGGCTCCACGAAGTTGACGGTGACATCCTGCCGCTCGGCCTCCCAGAACTGCGTGAGGATGAGGCGCTCGATCGCATCGTTGAAGACGAAGCCGATCATCAGGATGGCGACCGCGAACGAGATACCGAAGATGGATGCGCCCGCGCGAAAGGGATGGCGGGCGATGTTGCGCAATACCATTCGTCCCGCCGTTCCAAGGTATCTCGAGAGCAAGGGCGTCTCGAGTATCGTGCGCCGGTACTTCGCAGGCGCTTCGGGGCGCATCGCTTCGGCAGGCGGTATCTTGACCGCACGGGAGACGGCGCCGAAGGCGCCAGCCCCGGCCGCCGCAAACGTCAGCGCGGCCGCGCCGACGATGACCCTCGGTGGCACCATGAACCGCAAATCCGGAAAACGGAAGTAGATGTTGTAGAGGCCGATGATGAGCGTGCCGAGAACCGCTCCCCCGGCCACGCCGATCACCACGCCGACGGCGCCGATCACGAATGCCCATTTCAGGTAGTGCCAGCCGATGGCCATGTTGTCGTAGCCGAGGGCCTTCAGTGCTGCGATCTGCGGCCGCTGCAGCGCCAGCGCGCGCGTCAGGGCCACGTTCAGGATGAAGGAGGCGACGAGCAGGAAGATCAGCGGGAGCAGGAAGCCGAAGCTCTGAAGCTGTGACAGCTCGTTCTCGACCGACCAATTCGACAGTTGGAGTGCGCGGGGAATTGCGCCCAGACCCCCGTACGGCTCGAGGAGGCGATCGATCTGTGCAATGACTTCTTCACTCGACGCTCCAGGCGATAACGCGAGAGCCACGTCGTTGAAGCCCCCCTCCATGTCGAAGGCGGCCGCCAGTGCCTTCTCGTCCATCCAGAAGATGCCGAACCGCTGGTCGTCCGGGATGAGCTCACCGGGCCGGATGCTGTAGACGTACTCAGGCGACAACGCGACGCCGACGATGGTGAGCCGCCTGAGACGGCCGTTGATCACCGCGGGCACCTGGTCGCCAGCTTGGAGCTTGTTGGCGATGACGAAGCCTTCGCTGGCCAGGATCTCGTCGGGGCGGTTGGGCTCGATCCAGCGACCGCTTCGGAGGTAGAGGTCGTTGACCCGCGGCCGGCGGTTGACCGGGATTGACACCAGTTGCGCGCCCGCGGGCTCGTCGAGCTGATCGAGATCGAGCGTTACGCGTGACACCACGCGTGTCTCCATCGCCGAGACGCCCGGGATGGCCGCGATATCAGCCGCGAGGCGTTGGGGCGCGCGCTTGAGCGAGGCGAACACGTCCGCGAATCGCTGCCGCTCGTAGTAAACGCGACGGGTCTCGCTGAGCGAGGCGAAGTTCGACTGGTACATCACGTACATCGCGACGCCCGCCGCCACCACCATCGCGATCGCGAGCGCCTGCCCCTTCATCAGCCAGAGGTCGCGAAGCAGCTTGCGGTTCAGCGCGGAGAGGCTCACCACGCCAGCTCCTTCGGCTCCAGCTTCTCCGTTCTGTCCTCGACAGAGACGACGCGGCCGTCAGCGAGGCGGACGACACGGTCGGCCATCGATGCAATCGCGGCGTTGTGGGTGATGACGACGGTGGTGGTGCCGAGCTCGGTGTTCACACGCTGGAGCGCCTCGAGGACGACGATGCCGGTGGAGATGTCGAGGGCACCGGTGGGCTCGTCGCAGAGGAGGACTGAGGGCCGCTTGGCGATGGCCCGGGCGATCGCGACCCGCTGCTGTTCACCGCCCGAGAGCTGCGCCGGGAAATGATCGAGACGTCCCTCGAGTTTGACGAGGCCAAGTGCGTCTGCCGGTGCCATGGGATTTGTGGAGATCTCGGTGACGAGCGCGACGTTCTCGACTGCCGTGAGGCTCGGAATCAAGTTGTAGAACTGGAAGACGAAGCCGACGTGTTGACGCCGGTAAGCCGTCAGCGCGCCTTCGTCTGCCTGGGTCAAATCGGTGTCGCGATAGAGCACGCGGCCGCTCGTCGGCACATCCAGCCCGCCAATGATGTTGAGGAGCGTCGACTTGCCGGAGCCCGACGGCCCGAGCAGCACGACGAACTGCCCTTCGTCGAGCGTGAGCGTGACGTGCCGCAGCGCGTGCACTTCCACCTCGCCCATGCGGTAGACCTTCGCGAGGTCGCGAATGTGGAAGAGCGGTGTCGACATCTCCGTCCAAGCGTGCGACGACTGCTGTGCGCGTGTCCAGTCGAAGCAGTTGGCCGCCTCACAGCGTCTGCTTTGGCGCGCTGTGCGCGCCGGGCCGTGCTACCATCCGGCCCAACCCTACACTAGGCGCTCGAACGTTTCCGAGGAGGTCAGATGGCGAAGAAGGCGAAGAAGGCGAAGGCGACCAAGACCGCAAAGAAAAAGAAGTCCGCGCGCAAACCGAGCGCCGCATTCATGCGACCCGTTTCGCCGAGCCCCGCGCTGGCGGAGGTCATCGGGTCCAAGGCTGTTCCGCGCACGGAGGTCACCAAGCGCCTCTGGGCCTACATCAAGAAGAACAAGCTGCAGGATGCGAAGAACAAGCGGATGATCAACGCCGACGCCTCGCTGAAGGCCGTCTTCGGCGGAAAGTCCTCTGTGAACATGTTCGAGATGACGAAGCTTGTAGGGAAGCACCTGAAGTAGATTGGGCTGGGCCCGGGTTCCGAAAAGATGGCCGTCGGATACAAACGAATAGCCACGGAAGAAGCCTGGGCACCAGCCGAGTTGCTGGATACGTATCGATCGATGGCGGCGAAGAAGTCGATCGACGATCCGGGCTTCATCGTCCTCTGGAACCGCCTCGGCGCCCGTGGCCAGTTGTCCGAACGGCTCGCCGATATCGGTGAGCGCCGCATCGCAGACATGGACAGTTCCGGGATCGATCTGCAGATCCTGTCGCTGACCTCACCGGGCGTCCAGGTCTTCGACGCCGACACCGCCACCGCGCTGGCCGCCAGCACCAACGATCAAGTTGCCGAGGCCGTCAGGAAGCATCCGACCAGGTTTGCTGCGCTCGGAGCCGTCGCTCCACAAGATCCCGGGCGCGCAGCGCAGGAAGCCGAACGCGCCGTCCGCACGCTGGGACTCAAAGGCATCATCATCAACTCGCATACCAAGGGCGAGTTCCTCGACGACCCGAAGTTCTGGGACATATTCGAGGCCGCCGAGTCGCTCGACGTGCCGCTCTACATCCACCCGCAGGCGCCTCCTCCGGCGATGTCTGCTCCATACGTCGAGAAGGGACTCGAAGGTGCGTTGTGGGGCTTTGCCGCGGAGACTGGCCTGCACGTGCTGGCGATCCTCCGAAGTGGCGCGCTCGACCGCTTCCCCCGGTTACGGCTGGTCATCGGTCACGCCGGCGAGGCGCTGCCGTTCTGGCTGTATCGCCTCGACTACATGAATCGGAGCGCCCGTCCGTTCATCCGCAATGGAACCGACCGCCTGCAGCGCACGTTAAGCGAGTACATGCGCGAGAACGTGTACGTGACGACGAGCGGCATGCCCTGGGCACCGGTCATTACCTTCGTTCAGTCCGTGCTTGGCATGGACCGCGTCATGTACGCGATGGACTATCCCTATCAATTCGAGCCCGACGAAGTCACGGCGACCGATGCCGTGCCGATCAGCGACGCCGACAAGAAGAAGCTCTTCCAGACCAACGCGGAGCGCGTCTTCGGTTTGTAGCGTGACGCCGATCATCCGCGTTGCGGGAATCCGCAAAACCTACGGCACGACCATTGCGGTGGACGAGGTGTCGTTCGAAGTCGAGGAAGGCGAGATCTTCGGTCTCATCGGGCCGAACGGTGCGGGCAAGACGACGACGATGGAGTGTGTCGAAGGGTTGCGGCGTCCCGATCGAGGGTCGATCTCGGTGCTGTCCCTCGATCCGATGCGCGACGCGCGCACGCTGCAGCAGAAGGTCGGCGTGCAGCTTCAGCAGGCGCAGTTGCAGAAGCGCATCAAGGTCCGCGAAGCCATCGACCTCTGGGCCTCGCTGTATCCACGTGCGGTAGATGGAGACGCACTGCTCGAGCGCCTGGGACTCGCCGACAAGCGGCAGGCCTGGTTCATGACGCTCTCGGGCGGACAGAAGCAGCGGCTCTTCATCGCGCTCGCGCTCATTCACGATCCCGATGTGGTCCTGTTAGACGAATTGACAACTGGTCTCGATCCCCAGGCCCGCCGTGCGATCTGGGATCTTGTGCGCGAGATTCGTACGCGTGGCAAGACGGTTCTCCTGACCACGCATCTCATGGAGGAGGCCGAGCGCCTCTGCGACCGCGTGGCCATCGTCGAGCGCGGCCGCGTGATCGACATTGGCACGCCGTCGGGTCTCGTGCGGCGGCACTGCCAGAACGAGACGGTGGTGCTCGAAACGACGGATACCTCGGCGGCGCAACATTTCGAGGCCATTCCAGGCGTCGAATCAGTGACGTGGCAAGGCGCACAGTGCACGATTCGGGGACGTGGTGGCGACCTTGTCACGCACGTCATCCAGTGTCTGGCCGAGCATCGCATTCGCGTGACGAACTTCAAGACCGAGCTGCCGAATCTCGAAGACGTCTTTCTCACGCTCACGGGGCATTCGATCCGTGAATAAGATCCGCGCGCTGCTCAAGCTGACGTGGCTCGAGATCAAGATCTTCGTGCGCGAGCCGATGGGCGTGATCGGAACCATCGCCATTCCGGTCGCCGTGTTCCTCATCGCCAGCCGGCTCATGGGCCCTCGCATCGCGCGGACGGCGATTCAGACGGGCGGAGGACCGGGCTCCGCAGTGTTGCCGGTGCTGGCGTCCATCCTGATGGCGCTCAGCGCGATTTCGTCGCTCGTCACGATCGTCTCGATCTACCGTGAAGGTGGCATCCTCAAGCGCCTGCGCGCCACGCCACTCTCGCCAACCGTGATCCTCTCGGCGCACGTGCTGGTGAAACTGGTCTTCACGATCCTCACGCTCGTGATCATGATTCTTCTCGGCCGCCGGTACTTCCCTCCGGGCGCGCCGGTGCCGCTGCTCTCGTACAGTGTGGCGCTCACGTTCACGACCTGGTCGATCCTGTCGATCGGGTTCCTCATCGCCAGCGTCGTTCCAACGGCGCGCTTTGCCCAACCGCTGGCGGCGGTGATCTTGTACCCGATGATCGTCGTTTCGGGACTGTTCTTTCCCGTGAGTGTGTTACCAGAGTGGATGAGGCTGGTCGCGAAAGTGCTCCCGCTCGGCTATGCGGTGTCGTTGCTCGACGGCATCTGGCGGGGCGAAGGATGGGCTGCCCATCTCGGAGAGGTTGCTGCGCTCACGCTCTTCTTTGTTGCCTTCACCGCGATCTCGAGCCGGATGTTCCGCTGGGAATAGCGTGCCAGGATTGTGACGTGACTTTCAGATCTGTCCGGCGATCGTTCCGCGCCTGCCTGCGGTTTCACGGTACAGCAGCGTCGCGCTGAGTACCGGCCTTGCACAGACTGTCGCTCGGATGGCGCTCTATCTCGACACCACGATTCACACGGGCAGGGTGTCGCTCCGTGCCGCGCGGGCGTGCATCAAGAGCGAGACGTTCGACCTTGGTCTCGTGATCCTGCCGCTCGCCACTGGATTGGCGGCGGCGGCCGCCGTTCTGTCGACCCCGAGGCTCTTTGCCGTGCTGCTGGTGGCCGATCTCTGGTTGCTCGGCTATCACCACGTCGTGGCGACGTATACCAGACTCGCCTTCGGGACGGACGCCTTTCGCCGCAACCGGTTTCTCGCATTCGATTTGCTGCTGTTGATGACCGTCGCCACCCTCGGGCTCGCCTTTACGGCCGGGGCCTGGGTGGTCGCCACGGCGTTTCTGTACCTGCAGTGGTTCCACTACATGCGTCAGGGCTACGGGCTGGCACGCATGTATTTCCGCGCGACGCCCGAGGGGCAGGTCGCCGGGTCACGCGACATCACGACCGACCTCGTCGTGTATCTCGTCCCGATCTACGCGATCGCCGCACGCTCGGCGATGATGGGGTCGACGTTTCTGGAGCTGCCGGTCAAGACGCTCGTCCTGCCGAGCGAGGCGATCACGGCGCTCGGCTTTGCTGCCGCAGTTGCCGGCACCATGTGGGCGGTTCGGAGCGCAGTCGCCTTCACACGAGGGGCGCTCGATCCGCTCTATGCCGGGTTCGTGCTCTCTCACATCGCCATCTTCCTCGTCGCGTACGTCGCCATTGAGGATGCCAACACTGGCTGGCTGGCGATCAACGTCTGGCACAACTTCCAGTACGTGCTCGTCGTCTGGATGATGAACGCGAAGAAGTACGCCGGCGGTATCGATCCTGCGGCGCGGTTCCTCTCGCGCATCAGCCAGCCCGGGCGGCTCGTGACCTACTTCCTGAGCTGCATTGCGATCTCGACCGTCATCTATCTGGGTCTCGGCGGCGCCGTGTCTGCCATGGGCGGCGGCGTGGCGATCACCGTCGGCATCTACATGGGCATCAACTTCCACCACTACATCGTCGATGCCTTGATCTGGAAGCGCCGACGGGTGATTACTCGGTCCCAGTCGATCTTGACGATTCGACAATCAAGAATCAAAGAACAACAATTGATCGCATGCCGGGCTTATTCGCCGAAGTGCCGCGCGAACGCGCGCTCGTGCCCGTCGCTCCTGGCGCAGTATGGCTGCGCAACTGGCTCTCGCTCGATCTCCAGAAACAGTTGGTCGAGCAATGTCGTTCGCTTCTCAGTGGACCGGGTGGCGGGTACACACCGACGGTCCGCGGCGGCGGCAAGATGCACGTTGAGATGATGTGTCTCGGGCGTCACTGGAATCCGCTGACGTACACATACGAATCGACGCGCGCCGATCATGACGACGCCCCTGTGGGTCCCGTACCCCAGGAGTGGGTGACTCTGGCGTCTGCTGCCGCGCTCGAAGCGGGCTTCCGCTGCACGCCCGACATCTGCCTGATCAACTTCTACCAGGCCGACGGCCGGATGGGGTTACACCAGGACAAGGACGAGAGCGCAGTGTCGCTCGCCGCAGGGTTCCCAGTCGTGTCGATGTCGATAGGCGATACGGCTCGCTTCCTGTTTGGCGGGCTCAAGCGTCGCGAACCGGTCGAGACGATGATGCTCGAGTCGGGTGATGTTCTTGTGTTCGGAGGCGAGGCGCGTCTTCGGTATCACGGAGTCTCGCGCATCGCGCCGGGCACCGCACCCACCAAGCTAGAGCTGGCGGGGCGCATCAATCTCACTTTCCGGCAGTACTAACAGAGGGGCGGCACCAGCAGCTTCGTCGACACACCAAGATTCGAGAACGTGGCCTTGGTGTCGTCAACTGCCCGCTCCCAGATGTCTGCGATTCCGTCAACGTTCACCTGCAGGGACGCCCCGTACTTCATCGCCAGGAGCTTGAGTCCAGGCTCCTGGTGCGCGGCCGTGCGGACGCACATGAGTCGCGTCAGCTCGTGTCCGAATCGCGCCAACTGTGTCAGCTCGGTTGGGGGCGTGTCGTGATCCCAGAGTGACGTGAGATATGGCGACAGCTTCCAGTGTCCGGCGACTTCGGCGGCCAGCCGCTGATACGTGAAGCCGAGTTCCTTCAAGCAGCCCTCGTCCTGGGACATGCCCTGAGCGACGGCGTCGTTCACCGCGGCGAGCCGCAGCGGCGAATGATGGGCGACGAGTACTTCGCCGAGGTTCTGGAACATCCCCGCCAGGTAGCTTTCCTCACGCTGTCCGAAGCGGCGCATGTCCGCGGCGATGGCCGCCACGTGCGCCGATAGCATCGACCTGATCATCAGGTGGCGCAATTCGCCCGTGTGGCGCTCGAAGTACTCGAGATACGTCAGCGTGCCCGCGAGTTTCAGCACCGTGCGCATGCCGAGGACGACGATCGCATGCGAAATGCTTTCGATCGGCTTGTTCGATCGGTTGTAGTGGAAGGAATTCGCCATGCGAAGGAGCTTGAACGTCAGGGCGTAGTCCTCGAGCACGAGCGCGGCGAGCTTCTGGGCCGACGTCTGATCCGAATTCGGGAGCGCCAGCAACTCGATCAGGCGCTTCGAGAACATCGGCAGGTCGCTGCCCGCGACGACGCGGCGGACGTACAGCTCGAGGCGATCGTTGAACGACGTCTGGAGAGCATTTGCGGGGAGCGGCATTAGATAGGGAATCGGCGCATCGCACGAGAATGTGAGCCGGTGAGGAAGATCCGTGAAGTCGTGGCGGACTCTGTAAAATCGCAGGCCATGCCGAGACTCATCGAACGGCCCACGGTGGTGCAGGCCGCGGGGAACAAACCGAAGCAGATTCAGGAATTTGCCGGGCGCGTGAACTCTGGACATGGCGGCGTCAGCGTGGCACGCATGGTGTCGCCCGGCGGTTGGCTCGAGCCGGGGCAGCGGCCGCAGTTCGAGGAGATCACCGTCGTCCTGCGGGGCATGGTTCGCGTCGAGCACGAAGGCGGTGTCATCGACGTCCGCGCCGGCCAGGCAGTCGTCACCGCTCCTGGCGAGTGGATTCGTTACAGCAGTCCGGAGCCGGAGGGCGCCGAGTACATCGCTGTGTGTCTACCGGCCTTCTCTCCTGATACAGTTCACCGGGATCCGGAGTAATGCACCGATGGTGATGAGACTCGGAACAGTCTTGCTTGTTGTTTGTGCGATCGCCGCCTGCTCGCAGGGACCTCCACCACAGCCGGCGCCAGTGCCGTCGAAGCTCGAAGGGATGTGGAGCGATCCGCCGGCGACGGCGGTAGGAACGTTCTGCTTCTTCGCGTGCACGGACGCAGGCATCGAAAAGCTGAACGCACTGCTCGACGATCCAGCCAACGACAAACGTCCGTTTCCCCAACTCCAAGCAGAAGCCGCCAAGTATCAAACCGACAACTACGTGCGCCCGAGACTAACTGAGGCGGCGCTCAAAACCTATCCGCTCGATCCAGCAGACGACCCGGGGCTCCTGCGCTGCGAGCCATGGGGGCTCGCAAAGCAGATGTTTGCGCCACACCAGTTCGAAGTCCGCCGGGTTGATGCGAATCGGATCGAGCTTCGCTACGGCGAATGGGAAGCCGTGCGCACGGTCTATCTCGATGGCCGCGCGGCTCCCGCCGAGCAACCGGCCAGCCGCCTCGGTCACTCCATTGGACGCTTCGAGGGTGACACGCTGGTCGTCGAGACATCGCGCGTGGCCGCCGGCATCACGGGGTGGAATTGGCAGCACAGCGACCAATTCCGAGTGGTGGAACGGTTCACGCGTTCCGAAGACGGCAATACGTTGAATCTGACGGCGACGATCGAGGATCCAGGGAGCCTGAAGGAACCAGTAGTGGCCAGGAAGATCTGGCGGTGGGCGCCCGATCAGAAGATCACGCCGTACGATGCCTGCGAGCCCGCGACTGACGTCAAGAGAGGGACGAGCGAGCCATGAGACTGCTCCGCGTATTCCTGCCCGTTCTCTCGCTGCTGGTCCTTGCCGCGGTCACGACCAGCGCTCATCACGCGTTCTCGCCGGTCTATGACGGCAAGCGCACGATCACCGTCGACGGTGTGGTCACCCAGTTCCGGTTCGTGAACCCGCACGCGATGATGCTGATGGAGGTCAAGGACAAGACCGGGAAGGTCGTGACCTGGAACGTTGAGTTCGCGGGGCGGCTGAACCTCGAGGAAGCGGGCTGGAACGCGCAGACGATCAAGCCCGGCGAACACGTCAAAGTCACGGGCAACCCGGCGTGGAAGAGCGACCAGCGAATGGCCTTTGTGAAGTTGGTGCGCGCTGATGGTACGGCACTCGAGTCTGGCCGGGCGCAGCGCCTGAGCGCCATCGAAGAAGAACGGCGTCAGCGGGCGCAGCAACGTGCACAACCGAAGTGATCCCGGATAACTCCCAACCTCAATCCCCAACTCCCACGATCGATCTGTTTGGGAGTTGGAGGTTGGCGTTAGCTTCTCAGTCGATTACCGTCGCGACTGAATCGAGCCGTCGCGGTTGCGCAACAACGAGGCGCGCTCGGCCAGGACGATGAACTCGCTGCGGTAACCCTCATTGTCGCGTCCGCGGAATCGGCGTGCTCGTGCGACAGCGGCTTCGAAGCTGGCGGCGCCACTCTCGGGCGATCCGCGCAGCACCATGCCGAATTCTGCGACCGCGGATGCGAAGCCGACGTTGGCAGACATCGTCGCCGGGCGATTCATGACAACCCTCGTCAACAGGCTGCTCGTGTCGCCGTCGGGCGCCTTGTAGCGCACCTTCACCGTCAGCAGCTCACCCGACGATGCGGCACGCGTGGGTCGCGTCTCGCGTTGGTACCTGAGCGCATCGACGTCGGAGGTCGCGACCTTCACGCCAACGGGCACGATCTCATAGAGCGCCGTGACCGAGTGGCCGGCGCCGATCTCGCCGGCGTCCTTCTTGTCGTCGTTGAAGTCCTCGTTCTTCAGCACGCGATTCTCGTAGCCGATCAGCCGATAGGCGAAGACCTCTCGCGGATTGAACTCGACCTGGATCTTGACGTCCTTCGCGATCGTGTCGAGAGTCGCGCCGGCTTCACGAACGAGTACTTTTCGCGCTTCGTGCAGCGTGTCGAGGTACGAGTAGTTTCCGTTCCCCTTGTCCGCCAGCCTTTCCATGGTCGAATCCTTGAGGTTGCCGGTGCCGACACCGAGGACCGACAAGAAGATGCCGCTCTCGCGCTCGCGTTCGATCAGGCTGATCAGCTCGCTCTGATTGGTGACGCCGACGTTGAAATCGCCGTCGGTAGCGAGGATCACGCGATTGACGCCGCCGACGATGAAGTTGTCGCGCGCGACCTGATACGCGAGCGTGATGCCGGATGCGCCGTTGGTCGAGCCGCCCGCCTCCAGCTTCGCGAGCGCCTGGTGGATGCGGTCCTTGTGGTCGCCAGTGGTTGACGGCAGCACGAGGCCGCTTGCGCCCGCGTAGACGACGATCGCAACGCGGTCGCGCTCGCTGAGCACGTCGGTCAGCATGCGCATCGCGGTCCGCACCAGGGGCAGCCTGTCCGGCGGCATCATAGAGCCGGAGACATCGAGCAGAAACACCAGGTTGCGCGGCAACGGTTCGCGGTCGCCAGGGTCGCGCCCCTGCAGGCCGATCAGCGCAAGTCGATGCCGCGGATTCCACGGGCACGGCGTGAGCTCAGTTGTGATCGAGAAAGGCTCGTTCGACGCTGGCTGTGGATAGTCGAAGCGGAAATAGTTGACGAGCTCTTCGATGCGGATGGCGCCGGCAGGAGGCAGCATGCCACCGGTGATGAACCGCCGCACGTTGGCGTACGACGCGGTGTCCACATCGATCGAGAACGTCGATAGCGGATCGGCCTCGACGCGGCGGAATCGGTTTTCCTCGATCTGATCGTACGCCTCAGTGTTGAAGCCCTCACGCCCGGGTAGAATGCCTCCGACGACGCCTCCCACGACGCCACCCGGAGTCCCTGCGACGCCCGCGAATCGATGGAGGCTCGACTGCGCGTCCACGACGGGTGTGTGGCCCGTGACGGTTATCGTCTCCTGGACGCCACCGATTCGCATCTGGATTGCGAGTGTCTCGGTGCGTCCACCCGCGAGCACGACCTTCGCGCGGACGCTCGTGAATCCGGCGAGGGTGACGAGGACGTCATACTCGCCAGAACGCAGTCTCGCGATCGAGAACTCACCGCGAGCGTCAGTCAGTACGGTGTGTCTTTCAGGCCCGGTTAGCTCGATGGTTACGCCGGGCAGGACGGCTCCACTGGCGTCAGTGACGATTCCCGCGATCGCAGCGAGTTCGACTTGCGCGGCAAGGAGCGGGACGATGAACGCAGCGACGACAATAGAAGCCCAGATGCGAATACGCATGGCTTCACCTCCCAGGCAGGCGGTTGTTGTCGTCGATCCGGATCGGCGATGGCCGAGGCACATCGCAAAGCTCGTGCCTCCGTTTACCCTGACTGTGGCGTTAGACACCGGAGCATTCTGAATGACCGACAGAGTCGATCAACAATGCGATGGATCGGTGATCGCCTCTCATTGGATTGCGAAATTGTGATCAACCCGCGCCAGTCTCTCGCGTGTCTTCTCGCTCTGACGATGGGCGTCGGGACGTCCGTTCGGGCCCAGGGCGGCGAAGGTGCGCTAAGCGTCGAGGATGGAAATCGTATCGAGCCGATCGCGCGGGTGTCGGACGGCAAATGGATCTCGGACGTGAAGTGCGTGCCGACCGAGTCGCGCAACGCCGCGACGTCCGAGTCCTTGAGAGTCAGCGGGGAGATTCGTCAGTCGTCGCTGCGAGCGGTCGTGCCCGGTTCGCAGGAGTGGCTTCGACTGGCGCCGACGATTGTCGGACTCTTCGAACGCCGCGAGCGCGAGGAGCGCCTGTCGGACCGCACCTCGGATGCTCCGCGAGCGATCGATTGGATTTACGGAACCGAGGCTGGCGGGCAGCGGATGTACTACTTCGAAGCGTCGCGCCGCGTGTCGAGCGCGTCGCCCGATGTCGACCACGATACTGATCCTCCCGGCACTGTTCGAATCGCCGTGGCGGGCTTCCTTCACGACGCGCAGGGGCGACTGACGCCGCTTGGCACCAAGAGTGAGCTGCGGTGGGAGCAGGACGGGTTGCCTGCGGGTCCGAGTCGCCCAGACCTCACGCCTCTCGGCGTCATCTCGTATCGCGGTCGATCGATCTGGGTGATGCGCGGGCAATCTGGTGCCAGCGGATGGTTCACGCTGTACGACGTGTCCACGGGTGGGACAAGTACGCTTCTCACGGCGCGAGCCGGCCGCTGTTAACCGAGCAGGGCGAGTGCTACCATCCCCGTCACAGGAGGCTGCATGCCCAAGTTCATGATCAAGGCGTCTGTACAACCCGGATGGTGTCCGCGGACTCCTCAAAGAAGGTGGGTCCAAGCGGAGAGCCGTGGTGCAGAAACTGATCGAGGGCATGGGAGGAAAGCTCGAAGCCTTCTACTATGCCTGGGGTGATGACGATGCGTTCATCATCGCGGACCTGCCGGATGCGACAGCGGGCATCGCGCTCAGTCTGCATGTCAATGCGTCCGGCGTGGTTCGCCTGGCGACGATTCCCTTGATCACCCCGGAGGAGATAGACGCGGCAGGCAAGAAGACGGTGAAATACAAGGCGCCAGGAGCTTGACCTGGTTGGTGGTTGGTGGTGAGTGGTTCGTAAGACCGTTCGTCCAGGCGAGCCTTTAGGCTCGCCTGGGGCTCTTGGAGTTAACTCTCAATGATCAAGTTCACTGTGAATGGAACGGCCCGCACCTTTGATGGTGACGAAGACATGCCGTTGCTCTGGTATCTCCGTGACGATCTCCGGCTCACGGGGACGAGATTTGGCTGCGGCGCTGGATTGTGCGGCGCGTGCACCGTGCATCTGGACGGCACCGCCGTCCGCTCCTGTCAGACGCCGCTGCGCACGCTGCAGAACAAGCGCGTGGTGACCATTGAAGGGCTCAGCGCTGATGGCAGCCATCCCGTCCAGAAGGCGTGGGTCTCGCATGATGTTGCGCAGTGCGGTTACTGTCAGACCGGCCAGATCATGCAGGCGGCATCGCTGCTGGCGCGCACACCCAACCCGACCGATCAGGAGATCGATCGCGCGATGACGGGAAACATCTGTCGATGCGGCACGTATCAGCGCATTCGAGCGGCGATCAAGACCGCGGCACAGGAGCGGGCATGAGCGTCATCGAAAACGTCAGCCGTCGTCAATTCATCGGAGGCGTGTTCTCGACCGGCGCCTTCGTCCTCGCCGCACAGGTCTTGCCGAAGTCCGCGTGGGCACAGGCAGCAGGGCCCGCCGTCAAGACGAAGGCGGACACGGCGATGCTCAACCCCAGCGTCTACCTTGGCATCGAGCCTGACGGCACGGTCTTCATCGTCACCCACCGATCGGAGATGGGGACGGGCATCCGCACGAGCCTGCCGCTCGTGGCGGCCGACGAGCTCGATGCCGATTGGAGCCGCGTCCGCATCGAGCAGGGCATCGGCGATGCGCGCTACGGCGATCAGAACACCGACGGTTCGCGATCGATCCGCGACTTCTACGTCGCGTTCCGGCAGGCTGGTGCATCCGCCCGCTCGATGCTGATCAGCGCTGCTGCGGCGCAGTGGAACGTGCCGGTCTCGGAGATCACGACGGCCAATCATCAGGTGCGTCATCAGGCCAGCGGGCGCACGCTTGCCTATGGCGCGCTCGTGCCGGCGGCCGCGAAGCTCTCCGTGCCGAAGGCTGAAAGCCTCGTGTTCAAGCCGAAGAGCGCCTGGCGCTTCGTCGGTCAGCAGACGTCCACGTACGACCAGCACGACATCGTGACGGGTAAAGCGCAGTTCGGTCTCGACGTGTTCCGTGACGGCATGGTCTACGCCTCGATCGAGCATCCACCTGTGCTCGGCGGAACGGTGAAGAGCGTCAACGACACAGATGCGCGCGCGGTGAAGGGTGTGCAGGAGACGGTGACGCTCGACACGTTCAAGCCGCCGCATCTGTTCCAGCCGCTCGGTGGTGTCGCTGTCATTGCGAACAACACGTGGGCAGCGCTACAGGGCCGGCGGAAGCTGAAGGTCGACTGGAACGACGGCGGCCACGGAGTGTTCGAGTCCGACGCGTTCAAGAAGCAGTTGGTGCAAACCGTCGGTCAGCCTGCGAAGGTGGTCCGAAACCTTGGCAACGTCGACACCGAGTTCGCAAAGGGCGGCAAGGTGATCGAGGCGACCTACTACACGCCGCTCGCTGCGCATGCGTCGATGGAGCCACCCGCTGCCGTGGCCGACGTGCGCGATGGCAAGGCGACGATCTGGGCGCCGACGCAGAATCCGCAGGCCGTGCAGGATGCGGTGTCCGCGGTGCTCGGCATCGACAAGAAGGACGTGATCTGTCACGTCACGCTGCTCGGTGGCGGCTTCGGTCGCAAGTCGAAGCCGGACTACGCGGCGGAAGCGGCGGTGCTCTCGCGGAAACTCGGCAAGCCCGTCAAGGTCGTGTGGACGCGCGAGGACGACATCAAGTTCGACTACTACCACACGACTGCCGCCGTGTACCACAAGGCGTCGGTGGACGGTCGCGGCAAGCCGACGGCATGGTTGCATCGATCGGCCTTTCCTCCGATTGCCTCGACGTTCGCGCCCGGCGCTCGTGAGCCACTCAGCTTCGAGCTCGATCTGGGACTCACGGATCTTCCGTTTGACGTGCCGAACATCCGAGCCGAGAACGGTCCTGCTGACGCGCACGTGCGCATCGGCTGGTTCCGGGCAGTCAGCAACAACTTCCACGCGTTTGCCGCGCACAGCTTCGCCGACGAGATGGCGAAGGCCGCTGGACGCGACTCGCTCGAATATCTCCTCGAGTTGCTCGGGCCCGGGAAGGTCATCGATCTCAAGTCGCAAGGCGTCGATTACTCGAACTACGGCGCGCCGTACGACAAATACCCAATCGACACGCGGCGGCTGCGCAAGGTGCTCGAGGTCGCCGGCGAGAAGGCGGGCTGGGGCAAGCGCAAGGCTGGAAACGGCTGGGGCATGGGAATCGCCGCGCACCGCAGCTTCAACACGTACGTCGCGTCGGTCGTCGAGGTCGAAGTCGATGCGAAGGGCGTCGTGAAAGTGCCGCGCATCGAGCAGGTCGTCGATGCGGGCGTCATCGTCAACCCCAATCGCGTGCGGTCGCAGATGGAAGGTGCCGCGGTGATGGCGGTCGGCCTGGCGCGACTGGGGGAGATCACCGCCGCCGGTGGTCGCATCAAGCAGAGCAACTTCCACGATTTCCAGGTCGCGCGCATGGCTGATGCGCCGTACCAGGTGAACGTCTCCTTCGTGGAGAGCGATGCGCTGCCCACTGGTGTCGGCGAACCAGGGCTTCCGCCGGTCCTCGCAGCGCTGTGTAACGCGATTCACGCAGCCACGGGCACGCGTGTGCGCGAGTTCCCGTTGTCGAAACAGAAACTGGTGTAGCGACTCCTGGCGGGTCTGAAGAACAAGACTCGCCCTACGTTACCGAGCGAGGAAAGCCATGAATCGTGCCGTGATCGTCATCGCCCTTCTCCTCTTCGTCGTTCATCTTCCGGCCGCGGCGCCGCCTGCGCTCAACACGCAGGCCGGCGCGGCGATCGGGGGGTTCCTCAAGACGGCGATCGACCGCGGCGACGTCCCCGGCGTCGTTGTGCTGGTCACAGGACCGGACCGCGTGCTCTATCACGAGGCCTTCGGCAAGATGAGCAGCGCCAGGGGCCTCGAGATGAAGAAGGACACCATCTTCAACATCGCGTCGATGACCAAGGCGGTCACGTCGGTCGGCGTCATGATGCTCGTCGACGAAGGCAAGCTCGGCCTCGACGATGAAGTGTCGAAGTACTTGCCGGCCTTCAAGAGCCCGAACGTGCTGAGCAAGGTGGACCTCGCTGCCGGCACCTACGAGACCCGCCCGGCGGCCAGGCCTATCACCATTCGCCAACTGCTCACGCACACATCCGGGATCGGCTACTCCTGGTCGGATCCGGGGCTTGCCCTGGTACAGAAGAAAACCGGTGCAGCCGATCTGGATCTGCCGCTCGTCAACGAGCCTGGCGCGCAATGGACGTACGGCGCCAGCACGCGAGTCCTCGGCATGGTTATCGAGAAGATCTCAGGTCAGACCATCGACAAGTATCTCGAGGTACGCGTCCTCGGTCCGCTTGGAATGAAGGACACGACCTACACCGTGCCGTCCTCGAAGACCGCCCGCGTCGTGAACCGGAATCAGCGCACCGACGGCAAGATCGTCGAGATCCCGAACCCCGATCCGATTCCGCCGACCATCCGTGGCGATGGCGGGTTGTATTCAACCGCTGCCGACTACGGCCGCTTTGTGCAGATGATCCTGAACCACGGTCAGCTTGGTGGCGTGCGCATCCTCAAGGAGCAGACGGTTCGGGAGATGTCGCGCAACCAGACCGGCAATGTCAAGGTGCGGCTGCAGCCGACGGCTGAGCCACTGCGCTCGAAGCCGTACCCGCTCGGAGCGGGCGAAGACGTCTGGGGTCTCGGCTTCCAGATCGCGGCGCCATCCAAGGCCGCGCCGAACATGCGCCGTCCGGGGAGCATGAACTGGGCGGGCATCAACAACACGTTCTACTGGATCGATCCCGAGAGCCAGATCGGCGTGATCGTCCTGATGCAGATCCTGCCGTTCTACGACGACGCGGCGATCAAGATCCTGCAGGGTGTCGAGGAGCGCGTGTATCAGCATGTGAGTTGAGTGCCCCAACGAGCGAGCGACGCTCCTGTCGCACGCAAAATTGAAAACGACACTTCTGTTCATTCACAGCCCACACTGGCCGCGCGTCGCTCTGACGCGCGGCGTATCGCTCGCTCAATCCAACAGAAACGTTCATCGTGATAGGCACTTCCCACAACATTGTGTGACCGGGCCCGCGGGCAACGGATCGATTGCGGATGCGTGAACTGCAAGTAACTCGGCCTCTTTTTCGCTGATCGCGACACTCGCGCGCATGCCACCGTTCGTGGCGCTGAATTTGCTCGACCGCTGAGCAACACACCTTCGATCGATCAGGCGCATGGCGCGCCGACAGGCGATCGACTTCACAACGGGATTCAGGACATCGCGCGGTGCGCTGCGGAAAGGATACCTGTGTCTATTCGAGGCTCGAATTGGACGCTCATGATCGTTGCGTGTTTCATTGGTGCGGTCGCCCTGCCGGCGCGTGCCCAGGATGCTCCCTTGCCGCCGGTCACGCTCGGCGGCGGTCTTCAGACCAGCTTTGTCCACGACGATCCCGATGGAGCAGACAGTACCGATGCCTTCAAGCTGAACAGCGCCCGCCTCTACGTGAACGGCTCGGCGACCAAGAACGTCAAGTTCATGTTCAACACGGAGTACAACGGCGCAAGCAACGACATCGGCGTGCTCGATGCCGTCGCGATGATCGAGTTCTCGCCCAAGTTCAACGTCTGGTTCGGACGCTTCCTGCCACCCAGCGACCGCGCCAATCTCTACGGTCCGTACTACGCGCATCACTGGTCGGTCTTCACCGACGGCGTGCAGGACGGCTACCCCTTCATCTTCCAGGGACGCGACAACGGCGCGATGTACTGGGGTCAGTTCGGCAAGGTCAAGTTGTCCGGCGGTGTCTTCGACGGCGAGTCGGCAACCGGCGACGACACCGTGATCAGCGCCGGCCGCGTGCAGGTCGACTTCTGGGATCCGGAAGGCGGCTATTACCTGAACGGGACTTACTACGGTGACAAGAACCTGCTGGCCATCGGCTTTGCCGGACAGGCGCAGGGAAGCGACAAGGGCGCCTACAGCGCCGACTTCCTCCTGGAACGGAAGGTCAAGGGGGGCGGCGCGTTCTCCGTCGAAGCCGAGTGGGCGGCGTACAACTCGCTCGGGGGTTACAGCCCGAATTACACCAGCAACGACGGCGGCTACGTCCTCGGCTCGTTTCTCTTTCCGCAGATGGTCGGCCCCGGCCGCTTCGAAGTGCTCGGCAAGTACGCCCACGCGCGCTTCCGCGACGGCGTCACGCCGCTCGACATCGACTACGACCAGGACACCAGCGAGTTCGACTTCAACTACGTCATCAAGCAGTTCAACGCGCGCGTGATGATGTTCATCAAAGACACGAGTTTCGACGCTGTCCGCACCGACTCCCTGCAGTTCGGAGTCGGCCTCCAGATCCAGATGTAACCCCCTTCGTTCCCCATAGGAGTCAAACATGAAGAAACTAAAATACGTCTGTCTCATAGCCTGTGTGGCTGTCGGCATGGCGTTGCCGACAGTTGCTCGTGCGCAGGACACTATCAAGGTCGGTGTGCTGCATTCGCTCTCCGGCACGATGGCCATCAGCGAAACGACGCTGAAGGACACCATCCTGATGATGATCGACGAGCAGAACAAGAAAGGCGGTCTGCTCGGAAAAAAGCTCGAAGCGGTCGTCGTCGATCCGGCTTCGGATTGGCCGCTGTTTGCGGAGAAGGCGCGCGAGCTGCTCGAGAAGGACAAGGTCGCCGTGGTCTTCGGCTGCTGGACGTCGGTCTCGAGAAAGTCGGTTCTGCCGGTCTTCGAGAAGAACAACGGCCTCTTGTTCTATCCGGTGCAGTACGAGGGTGAGGAGTCTTCAAAGAACGTCATCTACACCGGCGCCGCGCCGAATCAGCAGGCGATTCCGGCTGTCGACTATCTGATGAAGGAAGTCGGCGTGAAGCGCTGGGTGCTCGAAGGCACGGACTACGTCTACCCGCGCACCACGAACAAGATCCTCGAGGCGTACCTGAAGCAGAAGGGTGTTGCGGCGGCGGACATTTCGATCAACTACACCCCGTTCGGTCATTCGGATTGGCAGACGCGTGTCGCAGCGATCAAGCGCTTCGGCTCGGCGGGCAAGAAGACGGCGGTGGTATCGACGATCAACGGCGACGCGAACGTGCCGTTCTACAAAGAGCTCGGCAACCAGAAGATCTCGGCCGAGGATATCCCTGTCGTCGCATTCTCGGTGGGTGAGGAAGAGCTCTCAGGTCTCGACACCAAGCCGCTGGTCGGCCATCTGGCCGCATGGAACTACTTCGAGAGCATCAGCTCCCCGGCCAACACCGCCTTCATCAAGCAGTGGAAGACCTTCATCAAGAAGGCCGACCGTACGACGAACGACCCGATGGAAGCGCATTACATCGGTTTCAACCTGTGGGTGAAGGCGGTGGAGAAGGCGAAGTCCACGTCGGTTGACGCGGTGCTGACCGCGTTGCCCGGTCTCGAGACGCCGAACCTGACGGGCGGCGTCGCGCGGATGCTGCCGAACCATCACATCACCAAGCCCGTGTACATCGGCGAGGTGCGCGCGGACGGCCAGTTCGACGTGGTCTGGAAGACGACGACCACCGTGCCGGGCGATGCGTGGTCCGACTATCTCCCCGTCAGCCAGGACACCGAGGCTGACTGGGTCAAGTTGAAGTGCGGGAACTACAACACCAAGACGAAAGCGTGCTCGGGACAAAACTACAAGTGACGTGTGTGACGTTCGGCGGGCGGCGGCTCTCGTGGCTGCTGCTCGCCGTATGTCTGGTTGCTCTGCCATCATCGGCTCAAACCGCGGACGACACCTTTCGAGCCGCGCTGGCGGAGCTCCGTGAAGCCAGCTTCGCAGACAAGGAATCCATCGCTGAGCGATTGATTGCCACTGGTCACATGAGCGCGCGCCCCGTCTTGACGGCGCTGCTCGATGATCGCCTCTTCGTCACAGCCGACCAGCAGATCTTCATCGCCAAATCGGTCGAAGAAACACTGACGACGTACGAGTTGATCGACCCGGTGACGCTGCAACCCTCTGGATCGTCACCTGCCGACCAGTTGACGAAGATCGGCACGAACAACCGCCTGCGCCGAGTCCTGCGCAACACCATCGCCAGATTCGCGCTGGCAAGCCCGGACGCGGATGTACGGCTCGACGCCGTCAAGGAGCTCCTGCGCGCGCTCGACGCATCAGGCGTCGAGTTGCTCCGCCAGCGGAGGGAGCAGGAAACCGATTCGCGCGTCCGCCATGAGATCGATACGGCACTCGCGCTGGCCGCTCTCGACGAGGGCGATCCGGCCGCACGATTGGCAGCCGTAGGAACGCTCGCGAGTCGACTGAGCGCCGACGTACGAAACCGGCTCGGCGCGCTCGTCGAGAAATCCGACGATGGGACGTTTGCGGAGAGCGATCAGGCCGTTCGTTCGGCTGCGGCGGCGGCAATCGAGAGCATCGATACGAAGCGGAGTTTGTACGCAGGCATCGAGACGCTGTTCTTCGGTCTGAGTCTCGGCTCCGTGCTCGTGCTCGTCGCGATCGGGCTGGCCATCACCTTCGGCGTGATGGGCGTCATCAACATGGCCCATGGCGAGCTGATGATGCTCGGTGCCTACACGACCTACGTCGTGCAGACGCTGATGCCCGGGCACATCGAGTCGTCGGTGTTCGTGGCGATTCCAGCAGCGTTTCTCGTGGCCGGCCTTACGGGAGTGCTGATCGAGCGAACGATCATCCGGTTTCTCTATGGACGACCGCTCGAGACGCTGCTGGCGACGTTCGGCGTCAGCCTCGTTCTTCAGCAACTCGTGCGCTCGGTGTTCTCGGCGAACAACCGATCCGTCGTGACGCCGTCCTGGATGAGCGGCACGTTGCAGATCAACGATGCCCTTGCCCTCACCTACAACCGTCTCTACATCGTCCTCTTCACGGTGATCGTGTTCGGTATCCTGCTGGCCGTGCTGAAGCGCACGCGTCTCGGCCTCGACATTCGAGCGGTGTCGCAGAATCGGGCGATGGCGCGCGCCATGGGCATTCGCAGCGAGTGGGTCGATGCCATGACGTTCGGTCTCGGAGCCGGCATTGCGGGTGTCGCCGGTGTGGCGCTCAGTCAGTTGACGAACGTCGGGCCGAACCTGGGTCAGTCCTACATCATCGATTCGTTCATGGTGGTGGTGTTCGGTGGCGTCGGCAACCTGTGGGGGACGTTCATCGGCGGCGTCTCGCTCGGGGTCATCAACAAGCTGCTCGAGCCGTATGCCGGCGCCGTCCTCGGAAAGATCTTCGTGCTGGTGGCGCTGATCCTCTTCATCCAACGCCGGCCGCGGGGGTTGTTCCCACAGACCGGCCGTGCCGCGGAGGCCGCATGAAAGAGGATGCAGCCCGCCTGCGGCTGCCGTTCACCGATCGCACGTCGATTGTGTTTCTCGCGCTGCTCGCGATCATTGCGGTCGCGATGCCGGTGCTCAATCTCGCCGTTCCCGCGTCATCCCCATTTCATATCTCCACCTACGTGCTGACGCTGGTCGGCAAGTACCTGTGTTACGCGATGCTGGCGATCACGGTCGACTTGATCTGGGGATTCTGCGGAATCCTGAGCCTCGGGCACGCCGCGTTCTTCGCGCTCGGCGGCTACGCAATGGGCATGTACCTGATGCGTCAGATCGGGACCCGTGGCGTCTACGGGAATCCCGTGCTGCCCGACTTCATGGTGTTCCTCAACTGGAGTGAGCTGCCGTGGTTCTGGTACGGATTCAACCACTTCTGGTTCGCGATGCTGATGGTGGCCATCGTGCCGGCGGTGCTCGCGTACGTGTTCGGGTGGCTCGCGTTTCGTTCGCGAGTCACCGGCGTGTATCTGTCGATCATGACGCAGGCACTGAGCTATGCCTTGATGCTGGCGTTCTTTCGCAACGACATGGGCTTCGGCGGGAACAACGGGTTCACCGACTTCAAGGACATCCTGGGTTTCGATCTTCAGCAAGACACGACACGCTCAGTGCTGCTCGTCATCACGACGCTGGCGCTGGCGGTCAGCTACTGCGTGTGCCGCGCGATCGTCGCGTCGCGCGCAGGCCGAGTGATCCGTGCCATTCGCGATGCTGAGAGCCGCACGCGCTTCCTCGGGTATCGGGTGGAGTCGTACAAGCTCTGGATCTGGGTGTTTTCGGCCATTGTGGCTGGCGTCGCCGGGGCACTCTACGTGCCGCAGGTCGGCATCATCAACCCGAGCGAGTTCGAGCCAATCAACTCCATCGAGGTGGTTATCTGGGTCGCCGTCGGTGGACGCGGCACGCTCTTCGGTGCGGCAGCAGGCGCGGCGCTCGTCAACTACGCGAAGACTTACTTCACCGCGGCGCTGCCGGACGTGTGGCTCTACGCTCTTGGCGCGATTTTCGTCGGCGTCACACTGTTTCTGCCTCGCGGCCTGGCGGGGTTGTTGCCGGCGACGAGTACGAGCAAATGAGCTCACCTGGTCGACCCAATGGTGCGCGCACCGCGCGGCGCTCCTGGCGTGACTTGCGCGAGGCGGCGAAGAAGCGTGCGCCACCACCGCTGCTCGGGAAGATCCTCTATCTCGAGCATCTCACCGTCAGCTTCGACGGCTTCAAGGCGCTGAACGGCTTGACGCTCTACGTCGATCCCGGCGAGCTGCGCTGCATCATCGGACCCAATGGCGCCGGCAAGACTACGATGATGGACGTGATCACTGGCAAGACACGTCCTGACGAAGGATCGGCGTGGTTCGGTCAGAACACCGATCTGCTGTCGATGAGCGAGCCGGAGATCGCACAGGCAGGCATCGGGCGCAAGTTTCAGAAGCCGACGGTCTTCGAATTCCTGACCGTGTTCGAGAACCTGGAGCTGGCGCTGGCTGACGACAAATCGTTCTGGCGAACACTGGTCGCGCGTCTCACGCCGGCCCAGCGCGAACGGATCGCAGAGGTCCTGCACGTCATCGGCCTGGTGAAAGAACAGCGCGTCCTGGCGGGCGCGCTCTCCCATGGCCAGAAACAGTGGCTCGAGATCGGGATGCTCCTCATGCAACAGCCGGAGCTGCTGCTGGTCGACGAGCCGGTCGCTGGCATGACGCCGCAGGAAACGGAGCGCACCGCAGAACTCCTGCTCTCCCTCGCCGGCAAACACACGGTCATCGTCGTCGAGCACGACATGGAGTTCGTCAGATCCATCGCCGCGCAGGTGACGGTGCTTCACGAAGGGCGCGTGCTTGCCGAAGGCGATATGGACCGCGTGCAGAACGACCAGCAGGTGATCGAGGTCTATCTCGGCTCATGAGTCTGCTGTCCATCAAAGGTCTGAATCAGTCGTACGGCGGGAGTCACACGCTGTGGGACGTCGACATCGACGTCGCGGCCGGGTCGCGAACCTGCCTGATGGGTCGCAACGGCATGGGCAAGACGACGCTGCTCAAGTGCATCATGGGCCTGCTGCCGGTGACGTCAGGTTCGATCACGTTCAAGGAGACGAACCTGCGCAGCGTTCCGGCCGAGGGTCGTGCCCGCCTCGGCATCGGGTATGTGCCGCAAGGGCGTGAGATCTTTCCGCAGCTGACCGTCGAGGAGAATCTTCGAGTGGGCCTCGCGGCTCGCAAGCAGCCGACACGTACCATCCCGGCGCAGATTTTCGAATTGTTTCCGGTACTCAAGCAGATGCTCGGACGCCGCGGAGGAGATCTCTCGGGCGGACAGCAGCAGCAACTGGCGATCGGCCGTGCACTCGTACTCGAGCCGAGCCTGCTCATCCTTGATGAGCCGACTGAAGGCATTCAGCCGAACATCGTGCACGAGATCGGCGATATCATCCTCCGCCTCAATCAGGAATCGGGTGTGACCGTGCTCCTTGTTGAGCAGAAGTTGCCGTTCGCCCGGCGCGTCGGCAGTGAGTTCCGCATTCTCGAGAAAGGGCGCTGTGCGGCATCCGGCGCGATCGGTGATCTGAGCGATGACATTGTCCGCGAGCATCTCAGCGTTTGATCCTGCCAGGCGAGCTGGGGTCTGGAGTGTCGATCGTCTGGCTCAGGTCGAGTCCCACGCCCCCGAATCGTTCAATCGATCCGGGTTTGGCGCGTTGGAGGTCGTTCGCGGCCCGCAGAAAAGCGTGGTCAGTCGCGCGCTGGCGATGAGCCCGCTGCGTCTGCTGACGCCGGGTAATCATGGCAATGCGGCGTGGATCTACACGTCGACCTTTGGCGGCGGCCTGGTGGACGGCGACGACATTTCGTTGCGCGTACGAGTGGCGCCCAGGGCGGCCGCGTTTCTCTCGACCCAAGCCTCGACGAAAGTGTATCGCTCGCCGCGTGGCAGCGACGTCGAGATGCGCGCCGCAGTCGAGCGCGCTGGTGTGCTCGTGGCCGTGCCGGATCCGGTGGTGTGCTTTGCCGCTTCACGATATCGGCAGGCACAGCATGTGGATGTGTCCGAGGACGCTGGTCTGGTTCTGGTCGACTGGGTTTCGTCCGGCCGGCGCGCGTCGGGAGAGCGCTGGCAATTCGAAGAGTACGTCAGTCGCACAATCGTGCGGCATCGCGGCCGGCTCGTGCTTCATGACGCGACTGCCCTCCGTTCATCCGATAGCGACCTCGCGACCCGCATTGGCCGCTTCGACGTACTCGCGTTAATGGTGATCGTGGGCGAACCCCTTTTGATGGATGCTGCTGCGATTGTGAAGAGCCTCAGCCAGCAGCCGATCGTCCGCCGGTCCGACCTCCTCATCTCGGCCGCTCCACTCGGTGACAGCGGCTGCATCGTGCGCATCGCCGGACGGTCGGTCGAACAAGTCGGTCGCCGGCTTCGGCAGCTCCTGCGATTTGTGCCGGCGTTGCTCGGAGACGATCCCTGGTCGCGCAAATGGTAGTTACGGTGGGGAAGCGGGCACTCTCGATATGGGGACGCGCCACATCGCGGCGAGGAGAGATTCCATGCATCTGACACCGCGCGAAGTCGACAAGCTCGTACTGCATCAAGCCGGGTTTCTCGCGCAGAAACGCCTGGCCAGGGGGCTTCGACTGAACTACGTCGAGGCGGTCGCGCTCATCTCGACGCAGTTGCTCGAGTTCATTCGGGACGGACGATCCGTCGCCGAGCTCATGGATCTCGGACGCCGCCTGCTGGGCCGTGACGATGTGATGGACGGTGTCGCGGAGATGATCGACGAGGTCCAGGTCGAAGGCACGTTTCCGGACGGCACGAAGCTCGTGACCGTCCACCATCCGGTTGTGGCGGAGCGCGGTGATCTGTCGCTGGCACTGTACGGAAGCTTCCTGACACCTGCGCCGGTGAGCCGTGGAAGTGTTGGTCGATCGGCGATTGCGATCGATGCCGCGCCTGGCAGCCGCCTCGTTCGCGATGGCGAGATCGTGCTCAACGAAGGAAGGCCGACCGTCGAGGTCGAAGTCTCCAACAGCGGTGATCGTCCGATCCAGGTCGGTAGCCACTATCACTTCGTCGAGACCAATCGCGCGCTCGTCTTCGATCGTCAGCGCGCCTACGGCTTCCGCCTCGATATTCCCGCAGGCACGGCGGTGAGGTTCGAGCCCGGTGAGACCAAGACCGTCACGCTCGTGTCGATCGCGGGTGAGAAGGTGATTCGGGGTGGCAACGCGTGGGCGAACGGCCCGGTTGTGGCCGGCGCCGACCTGAGGAACGTGCCACGGCTATGAGTCACTCGATCAAGCGACAGCATTACGCAGACATCTTCGGTCCCACGACAGGCGATCGCGTTCGACTCGGTGATACCGGTCTCGTCGCGGAGGTGGAGCACGACGCCACCGTCTACGGTGACGAGTGCAAGTTCGGCGGCGGCAAGGTCCTGCGGGACGGGATGGGTCAGGCTGCCGGCGTCTCGGATGCACGCGCCCTCGACTGCGTGATCACCAACGCGCTGATCATCGACTGGAGTGGCGTCCGGAAGGCGGACGTCGGCATCAAGGGCGGGCGGATCGCCGGCATCGGCAAGGCGGGGAATCCCGATGTGATGGCCGGTGTCACGCCCGGCATGGTGGTCGGCGTGACAACGGAGGCAATCGCCGGAGAGGGACTGGTTCTCACCGCCGGCGGCATCGACTCGCACATTCACTTCATCAGCCCGCAGCAGATCTACGAAGCGCTCGCGAGCGGCGTGACCACGTTTGTCGGCGGCGGCACTGGTCCGGCGACCGGCACGAATGCCACGACGTGTACGCCGGGCGCACGGCACATCGAGTTGATGTTGCAGGCGACCGATGCACTTCCGATGAATTTCGGCTTTCTCGGGAAGGGCAACACGTCGCTGCCAGAGGGTATCGAGGAGCAGATCCGCGCCGGCGCGATTGGCTTGAAGCTCCACGAAGACTGGGGCTCGACGCCGGCCGCAATCGATTGCTGCCTCACGGAAGCCGATCGCTTCGACGTCCAGGTCGCCATCCATACCGACACGCTCAACGAGTCAGGTTATGTGGACGACTCGATCGCCGCGTTCAAGGGGCGAACGATTCACACGTATCACACTGAGGGCGCCGGCGGAGGGCACGCGCCGGACATCATCAAGGTCTGCGGCGAGCCCAATGTGTTACCGAGTTCTACCAACCCGACACGTCCGCTGACGGTCAACACGCTCGATGAGCATCTCGACATGCTCATGGTGTGTCATCACCTGGACAAGAACATCCCCGAGGATGTGGCTTTCGCGGAGAGCCGCATCCGGGGCGAGACGATTGCTGCCGAAGACGTGCTCCACGACCTCGGCGCCATCAGCATGATGTCGAGCGACAGCCAGGCGATGGGGCGAGTCGGCGAGGTGATCTGCCGGACGTGGCAGACCGCGCACAAGATGCGCGATGAGCGCGGACGGCTGGCGGGCGAGCAGGGTGACAACGACAACCAGCGGATTCGTCGCTATATCGCGAAATACACGATCAACCCGGCGATTACGCACGGGCTGTCGCACGAGATCGGATCGGTCGAAGCAGGGAAGCTCGCCGATCTGGTCCTGTGGAAGCCGGCCTTCTTCGGCGTCAAGCCCGAGATCGTCATCAAGGGCGGTTTCATCGCGTGGGCGCAGATGGGCGACGCCAACGCATCGATTCCCACCCCGCAGCCGTTGCTGATGCGTCCCATGTTCGGTGGCTTTGGCAGCGCATCGGCGGCCACGTCGCTCGCGTTTGTGTCGCAACTCTCGCTCGAGGCCGGCGCCGTCAACACGTATGGACTGCGCAAAGGATTCTCCGCGGTGCGTGGATGCCGAACGGTTACCAAACGCGACATGAAGCTGAATGACGCGTTGCCGCGCATTCATGTCGATGCGGAGACCTACACGGTGACTGCAGACGGCGAAGTGCTTCGCGCGAAGGCGGCCGACGTGCTGCCGCTCGCGCAGCGCTACTTTCTGTTCTAGGGGGTCGGGGGTCATTTGATGAGGACACTTTGGATGAAATCAGCCCTTCGATTGTCCTGATCAAATGACCCCCGACCCCATTTCTGACTGGCTCGCGTGGCAGATCGTCGACTCGGCGTTTCCCACCGGTGTGTTCGCGCATTCCTGGGGACTCGAAGCCGCATGGCAGCAAGGTGAGATAGCGAACCTCTCCAGTCTTCAGCGCTTTCTTGCCGCCTCTGTTCAGCAGACCGCATTCGGCGCGTTGCCGCTGTTGAATGCGGCGTACCGCCAGCCCGATCGATGGCTGGCCCTCGACGAACTGGCCGATGCGTTTCTTGCCAACCCGGTTGCCAATCGCGCGAGCCGCGTGCAGGGGCGCACGTTGCTATCCACAGCCGGGCGCGTCTGGCCGTCCGACGAGATGACCGCGCTCGCCGTGGCAGTCGATCGCGGATGTGCGCACGTGGCGCCGCTCTCGGGCGTCGTGTTCCAGGTGATTGGGTTGCCGCTCGAGACCGCGCGGACGGCGATGCTGTTTGGAACGGCGCGCGGTGTGCTGTCCGCAGCGGTCCGCCTCGGCATCATTGGCAGTTACGAGGCGCAGCGGATGCATCACGATGCCGGGCGCGATCTTTCGCAACTGCTCGAGCGATGCAACGCGCTCGATGCAGACGACGTGTGTCAGACGGCGCCTGTGCTCGATATCCTCCACGCCGGGCACGACCGTTTGTACTCGCGACTCTTTCAGTCATAAGGCTCACGGGAGTTGACGATGCACTTCATGTCGAACCAGCCGCACTCGCACCTGCAAGAAGAGGCAGAGGGTCCGGGACTCTTCGAGGATCGCGAATCACCGATCAGGCGCGACTTTCGCTCGCGAGCGTTCACGGTCGGCATCGGTGGGCCGGTGGGAAGTGGCAAGACAGCGCTGCTCTTGGCGCTGTGCCGGCATCTGCGAGATCAGTACAGCCTGGCAGTGGTCACGAACGACATCTTCACGAAAGAGGATGGTGAGTTCCTCGTGCGAAATCAGGCGCTGCCGGCCGAGCGGATTGCCGCGGTGGAAACAGGGGGCTGTCCGCATACCGCCGTTCGTGATGACGTCAGCCAGAATCTCGATGCATTGGACCGGTTGATGCGGAAGTTCCACCCCGATCTGTTGTTCGTCGAGAGTGGAGGCGACAACCTCGCGGCGCAGTTCAGCCGTGACCTCGCGGATTTCACGATCTATGTCATCGACGTGTCGGGCGGGGACAAGATTCCGCGCAAGGGGGGACCCGGCATCACGCAGTCCGATCTGCTGGTGATCAACAAGACCGACCTCGCGCCGCTTGTCGGCGCCGATCTCGGGGTCATGGCTCGCGACTCACGGCGCATGCGTGGTTCGGGCCCGTTCTTGTTTGCGCAGGTGACGAACGGTATCGGCGTCGATCAGATTGCGGGCGCGATACTCGCGGGCTGGCGGGAAACGACGTAGGCAGTAAGCAATATGCCTGGTATTAACCGCACTGCTACTGCCTACCGCCTCCGTCACTACGGGTTCTGAGCTCGCTGAATCCGCTCGCGATCGCTCGGCGCAAATTGCCAGTCCTCGGGGCGGTTCGTGGTCAATTCCTCGAGGCTCCAGGCACCCCGCATGATGCCGGTTGCGCTATGTTCGCGCACGCGCAGGAGCAGATGGCCGACCTCGTGCGCGACCGCACGGCCCAGCAGCTCGCTATCGTCGATTCCGCTTCGCCGGGCCACCGCGCGCACCTGCTCGTGAAAGATCGTCGCCATCTCACCGGACAGCGTGAGCGGGTTGATGATGGCGACCCCGAGCTGGAGACTCCTGCCTGGAACGGTGCGCAGCTGAAGGGCACTCCCGCGGAATGAGGCACTCGGAGTGACCTCGGGCATGATGCGTACGATGAGGTCGCGCCCGGGCCGCACGTCCTGACAGCCAGACTCCGTGCTGGTGTTGGTGCAATCCCGCCATTCGACGGAGATGCCGGCCGCAGCCACGATCTCGGCGGCAGTGCGAATCGCCGCGGATCGGGCGTTCGACGCGGTGTCAGTCGTGTCGTAGACCCTGACGATCAGACTGGGACGGTCCGCGCGCGCGTCGACGCCGACGGTCACGAGCGAGGTGGCAAGGAGAACAGCCGTCGCGGTGCAGGCAAAGGTTCTGGTCATGGCGCACGACTCGGGACGCCTGACTCGCGATGCAACGCCTCGCGAGTCACAGTGTTTGTCTTGCCCTGCTTCGCAGGGCGCGAGCGGGGCATCATGGCCCGCTCCAGGAAAACTCGCGTTACCGTAGCACAAAGACCTCGTTCATTGAGCCCGCCCGACTTCTTTGTCGTATCGACAGGTCTGGGCGTTCAACTTCGTCGTACGGCAAAGATGTGAACGCACAAACCTCATGATTCATCTGCGCGCTCGCTGGCACGATTCGTGGACCGTGCATTCTCCTCTTTTCATCTCTCAAGGAGAAGCCATGCGAGGAAGTCTCATTGTCGTTGCCGGCGTTGCGCTCGTCGTCGCGACGGTGTCAGCGCAATCGAACGAGAAGCCATCCGAAGCATTCATGAAAGCCATGCGCGACAACGGTGATGCCGCCAGGACGGTCCGGGTTGCATCGAAGGAGTTCGAGGAGTCCGGCGCCGGCGCACAGGACTTCGATCCCTTCGACAAGGCGGCGGCGACGATGAAGGCCTCGTTTGCCACGACGCTCACCTATTGGCAGGCACAGAAGGTTGCTGGCGCGATCGCACTGACGGAGAAAGCGCTCAAACACGTCGCGGCTCTCGAGACCGGTGCGAAGGAGCGTGACTACCGCCTGGTTCTCGAGGCATCGACGGCGCTGAACGAGACGTGCGCGTCGTGTCACATGGCGCATCGCGTACGAACCGAGGATGGCGCGTACGAGATCAAGATCAAGTAACGGACAATTCCGTTCGCGTCACGGGCGGAGGATCGACGCGATTGTCCGTTCTCACGCGCCACGCTCACAGATATCCGGGTGCGACAGGTGATTTCGCCCGGATACTCTTGCGATTCGAGCGCTGATCGCCGGTGGCCTTCGTCTTGCTCGAACGGCCGCTATGACAAGAGGCCGCACTCTCTCACTCCTTGCAGCGCTCCTGCTGCTGCCGTCGGCTCTGCACGCCCATCATTCGTTTGCCGCGGAGTTCGACGCCGACAAACCGATCACGCTGAAAGGGACGCTGACGAAGATCGAGATCATCAACCCGCACGGATGGATCTACGTCGACGTGAAGAACCCGGACGGATCGATTACCAACTGGGCGGTCGAGGCGGGATCCGCCAACACACTCCTCAAGCGCGGTCTTCGCAAGACGAGTTTCCCGGTCGGCACAGAGGTCGTCATCAAAGGATTCCAGGCCAAGAACGGCCGGCGTGTCGCCAACGGACAGACGGTGACGTTTCAGGATGGACGCGACTTCTTCCTGGGCAGCTCCGGCACGCCAGGCGCTGCTCAGAATCCGTAGCCGGGGCGCGCTGACATGAGGACACACGCTGTTCCAGCGGTCATCGCTGCGATCGCGCTGACATCCGGCCTACTCACCGCCGGTGGACAGTCTGCGAATGCCCCCGCCTTGCGCCGCACGGCCAATGGACACCCGGACCTGTCAGGCGTGTGGCAGGTGATGAACTCCGCTGCCTGGAACATCCAGGGACATCACGCGCAGAAGGGCATGCCTGCAGGCCTCGGCGTGGTGGATGGAGATGACATTCCCTATCAGCCCTGGGCTGTCGAGAAGCAGAAGCAGAACTACGAGAGCCGCATGAAGGCCGATCCGGAGGGCAAGTGCTTCCTTCCCGGCGTACCACGAATCATGTACATGCCGTTCCCGTTTCAAATTGTTCAGAGCGCCGATCGCGTGACGATGCTCTTCGAGTACGTGCACGCGATTCGCTACGTTCACATGAGCGGGAAGAGTCATCCCGAGGGACACATCGACTGGTGGCTGGGCGACTCTCGCGGGCGTTGGGAAGGCGACACGCTCGTCGTTGACGTCGTCCACTTCAACGAGGACACCTGGTTCGACCGGGCTGGAAACTTCCACAGTGATGCGCTTCACCTGGTGGAACGCTACACGCCCAAAGGTCCCGACCACATCGATTACGAAGTCACTGTTGAAGACGAGAAGGTCTTCACACGGCCGTGGAAGATGCGCATGCCGCTGTATCGACGGGTGGAGGCCAACGCCCAGCTCCTCGAGTACGAGTGCTATGCGTTCGATTGGGAGAAGTACTACCCCTATCCCGGTCTCTGGTAGGAGAAGCTCCTGATGATGCGTGTATCGATTCGAACGGCTGTCGCATTGGTCGGCGTGGTCCTGGCGTCTCAGGTGGCGATGCCGGTCGGTGCGCAGGCGCCAAGCGGGCAGACAGGCGCGTGGACGGGGCCTCGCCTGCCCGACGGTCAACCCGACGTGCAGGGCACGTGGCGGCCTCAGATCTCTGGTGGACGAAGCCTCGAGGATCCCGGCGTGCCTGGGTCAGTGGAGGAGCAGGCGAACAGAACGAAGGGCGTGAGCAAGAAGAACCCGAGCCGTGTGTCGGATCCTGCGGACGGGAAGGTGCCGTATCAGCCGTGGGCCGCGGCGCTGCGGCAGCATCAGATCGAGAACGAGAACATCGCGACGAGGCAGGATCACATCGACACGCAAGCGCGTTGCTTCATCCTGGGGGCCATCCGCCAGGCCGCCAACGCGAACGAGGTCATTCAGACGCCAGGCCAGGTCGTGCTGATCAACGAGGCCTATCACACCTTCCGGGTGATCCCCGTGGATGGCCGGCCGCGCATCTCGTCGCGGATCGCGCTCTGGGGCGGTGACGCCCGTGGCCGCTGGGAAGGCAACACGCTGGTCGTCGAGGTGACGAACCTCAATGGCAAGAACCGCCTCAGTCACGACGGTGATTTCCTCAGCCCTGCTGCGCGCCTCGTCGAGCGTTTCACGTTTCTCGACGGTCAGCGTCTGATGTACGAAGCCACCATCGAGGATCCGAAGGTGTTCACGCGACCCTGGAAGATCACGATTCCCAACACACGTGTGAAGCCTTCTCCAGACGATGAGCCCTGGGAATCAGCGTGTCATGAAGGCGAGCGCAGCGCGGATTTGATGCTGCAGGAGAAGTAGGCCTACTGCCTACATGCCGAGGTAGGCTTGACGAATTCGCGGGTCGTCCGCCAATGCGCTGGTCGCGCCCGCCATTGAGATCCTGCCGGTCTCGAGAACATATGCGTGGTCGGCCAGCTCGAAGGCCGTGAGCACGTCCTGCTCGACGAGCAGCATCGTCAGCCCTGACTGGTTGATCTCGCGCAGCACTTCGGCGATGCGCTCGACGACGCGTGGGGCGAGGCCGAGGGAGAGCTCGTCGATCATCAGCAGGCGAGGGCGCGCCATCATGCCGCGGCCGATCGCGCACATCTGCTGCTCGCCGCCAGAGAGCGTCGTCGCATCCTGGCGTTGACGCTCCCCGAGGATCGGAAACAAGGTGTAGATCTTTTCGAGATCGCGCTCGAGATCGACGAGCGGCTCGCGTCGCAGGTACGCGCCGAGAAGAAGATTGTCGCGGACGCTGAGGCCTTTGAACAGGCGTCGCCCCTCCGGAACATGCGCGATCCCTGCGGTGAGGACTTCGTCCGGCGTCGCCTGTGTCAGATCGCGATTGCCGAGATGCACGCGCCCGCACGTCGGCTTGATGAGACCAGAGATCGCGCGCAGCAGGGTCGACTTCCCTGCGCCGTTTGAACCGACGAGGCACGCGATGCTGCCGCGTTCGACGATCAGGTCGGCCCCCCACAGCACCTGGACCTGCCCGTAGCCGGCGCACAGATTCTGGACGCGCAGGAGTGGTTCAGCCATGTGCCAGTTTGAGCTGACGCTCGGCGAACTTGCGACCGAGATAGGCCTCGACGACGACCGGATCCTGGATGACCGTCTTCGGATCTCCCTGGCTGACAAGTTTCCCGCGATGAAGCACGAGGATCCGCTGGCTCAGGCTCAGAACCACTTTCATCAAGTGCTCGATGATGAGGATCGTGATGCCACGGTCGGCGATCGCGCGCATCAGTGTCAGCGCATGCTCGACCTCGCCGGTGTTGAGACCGGCGTTGACCTCGTCGAGGAGCAGCACTTTCGGCTTCATCGCCAGGCTCTTCGCGAGCTCCAGCCGTTTGCGACCGGGTAGTGGCAGCGCCGCGGCCGGCCGGTGCGCTTCGCCTCCGAGACCGACAAACGACAAGTGCTCGCGTGCCGCGGACTCGGCCTCTGCCCGACTCGACGCCTGGCCGGCAAATAATGCGCCTGCTGCGACGTTGTCCAACACCGTCATCTCGGGAAACGGCTGAACAATCTGGAAGGTGCGCGCGAGTCCATTTCGTGCCGCCTGCCACGGTCGCTGCCGCGTGACATCACGACCGTTGAATCGCACCGTCCCGGAAGAAGGGCTGACGACACCGGTCACGAGGTTGACGAGCGTCGTCTTGCCGGCACCGTTCGGCCCGATGAGTCCGACGATCTCACCCGGATGCAGCGCGAAGCTCACACCATCGACCGCTTGCACGCCGCCGAACGCGCGCGACAGATTGTCTACGTCGAGAACGGCGGTGCTCATGGCGCCTCAGGTACTCGATTGCGCAGGCCGACGAGCGCGCGCCAGTTCCAGGCCGGGAGCCGCAGGCCGAGCAGTCCTCCTGGCAGCGTGAAGATCAGCACAACGATCACGACACCGAGAATGGCGCGATTCAGCTCGAGGAACTGCGCCCAGATCATTTCTTCGAGCACGACGAAGAGCCACGCACCGACAACCGGTCCAAGCACGGTGCCTGGCCCACCCAGCATGGTCATGACCGGGACCTTCAGGCTGAGCAGCGTGCTGAAGGCGTCGGACGGGTCGATGTACGCCACCCACGAGGCGTAGATCGCGCCGATCGTCCCGCAGAACATCGCCGAAAGGGCGAATGCTGCTGCCTTATAGGACGTGACATCGATACCGACCATGTCGGCAGCGTCTTCGTTCTGCTTGATGCAGCGCAGGCCGAAGCCGAGGCGTGTGCGATCGACGAGGATCGTCATGACGAAGCAGACGATCATCATCGCCATCATGGAGAAGAGGAACACGCGCCCGACGAAGTCCGGGCCGCCTGTGAGAATCGGAACGTTCAGGCCGTCGCCTCCCCCCGTGAGCGAGGCCCACGATGAGGCAGTCAGTCGAAGCACTTCGACGATCGCGAGCGAGCCGATTGCGAAGTAGTGACCCTTCATCCGCAGGATGAACCGTCCGATCGAGGCCGCCAGTGCGCCGACGACGAGCGTCGCTGCGAGCCACGCGAGAACGGGATTCGCACCGGCGTTCTGCATCAGCGCGCCGGCATATGCGCCGAGGCCAAAGAACCCGGCGGTTGAGAACGACGGGTAGCCGGCGTAGCCGCCAATGACATTCCACGACAACGCGAGCGCCGCATACATGCACAAGAATGTGCACAAGCGAACGACATAGTTGTCAGCCATGAACGGGACAGCGGCCAGCACCACGGTGCACGCGACAAAGATCGTCAGGCCACGCTTCATTCATACCCCTGTGTGCCGAGAAGGCCCGTCGGCCGCGTCATCAGGAGCACGATCATCAGTGAGAATCCAATCGTCATGGCGTGTTGTGGCCCGACCAGGTGTCCGGACACGCTCTCGATCAAGCCGAGCGCGAGCCCGCCCGCCAGCGCGCCCGGCACGCTGCCGAGTCCGCCGATGACGCACACGACGAAGGCCTTACCCAGGAACTGGTCGGTCATCATCGTCGTCACCGGATAGACGACGGCCAGCAGGCTGCCGCAGGCGCCGGCCATCAATGCGCCGATACCGAAGGTGACGGCATAGATACGCTCGACGCGGATGCCCATGAGCGATGCAGCGTCACGGTCCATCCGCACGGCGACGATGGCACGGCCGAGCGCCGACGACCTGAGCAGCAGGAAAAGCAGTCCCGTCAACACCAGCGCGAGCACCATGGCGACGATCCGATCGACCGGCACGACCACGTCGAGCGCGTGCACTACTCCAAGATCGAGCGCGACCCGCCGGGGTGTGGCGGTGAACGCCAGTGTCATGAAGTTGTAGACAATCATGTCGAGGCCGAACGTCAGGGTCAGTGTCGTCAGCACTGGTCTCGCCACGATGTGGTTGATGAGGCCGTATTGCAGGACCCACCCAAGCGCGAATAGCAGCGCCGCGACGCCGACGAGCGAGATCAGCGGGTGGATGCCGAGGTCCCGCCAGGCGAAAAAAGCCAGATACCCGCCGAGCACGATGAACGATCCGTGGAGCATGTTGATGACGTTCAACACGCCCCACACGAGCGAGAACCCGACGGCAATGCACGCGTACAGCGCGCCCAACATCAGGCCGTTCACGAGAATCTGAAGGACGTCCATGCCGCCTCGGCTGCCGAAGTGACTACTTGAACGTCGCCAGCTTTGCCTGCGCAATCGACGCAGGGAACAGCACTTTCACCTCCTGGCCCTGGACCTGCAGAATGGGAAGGTCGCGCGCGGCATTCATGCCGTGCTCGTCGAACACGATGGGGCCGTAGAAGGTCATCGTGTTCAGCGTCCGCAGGGCGCCGCTGATCTTCGTCGGCTCGAGTGAGCCGGCGGTCTCGATCGCTTTCTGCACAGCAACGAGCGCGGCGGCCGACGAGGCGTGAATGTAGTCGGGGTCTGACGACTCGCGCGACTTGAAGTCTTCGTAGAACGCCTTCGTGGAGCCCCAGACATCGTCGGAATCGTAGGTCGTGGTGTGATGCCACCACGTCACGCTGGTAACGCCTTCCGCCAGCGGTCCGAGCCCTTCAATGAACTCGCGATATGCAGGTCCGGTGATCATCGTGACGATGGGCGCCGTCAGACCGATGTCGTGCATCTGTTTCCGCGCCAGGATCAGGTCCTGCGAGTAGCCGGTGATGTAAATCCAGTCTGGCGAGAGCCCTTTGATCTTGGCGAGCGCCGCCGAGTGGTCGATCGTGCCGCTCGAGTAGAACTCGGAGTACACGACCTCGAGCCCCGCCGCTCCTGCGCGCACTCTCATCGTCTCGGCCATATCCCGCGGGAACACATCGTCACGTCCGAGGATAGCGACCTTCTTGAGCGATGGCTGCTCGCGAGTGAAGAGCGTCAGCATCGCATCAACGAGCCCGGAGTTCGGTGCCAGCGTGCCGAACAGGTTCTTGAAGCCCTGGTCGTAGACCGACTCTGATGACGCGACCGATGCGATGACCGGGACCCCGTAGCGCTCGGCAACGCCTGCGACAATTTTGGTGTGGCCCGATCCGAACGGGGCCATCACCACGTGCACCTTGTCGTCGGTGATGAGCTTTTCCGCGAGTTGCTGCGCGCGTTTGCTATCGCTTTGGTAGTCGTAGGTGACGAGCGTCACCCGTTTCTTCTGCCCATCGACGTCGATTCCGCCGGCCGCGTTGACGCGCGTGAGCCACATGTCGTACGCGAGCGCCTGCTTCTTGCCTTCGTCAGCGAGACTGCCGGTCAGCGCGAGAGGCGCACCGATGCGAACGTCGTCGGCTGCCTGCGCCGCACAGGACCAGGTGGTGAGTGATGTGAATAGTGCGACGGCAACGAGAGCGAGGTGTCTTGTCATGGGCGATTGCCATGTCCCATGCAAACCAGAGGCTCACTCGCTCGTGCGACGGCGCTCGCGCGCTTGGCGCCGACTTCTCGGGTGTTTTGCGCGCGAAGACGGTCGGTTCCCGGATGAGAGAGGGACGCGCGCCTCCTCACACTCAGACACTTCCGTCAGGGTTCTCGATCTTCGATCGACACAAATGTCCGTTGCTTGCGGCTCAAAGGAAAGACGAGGGTCTCCCGTCGATCTCGTCTCGTGAACATTGATGTCGCAGCGTTTCCCTCATTCATCGACATGAATGTCGAGTCCGTGCGTCGCGAGAAACGAACGTCGTCGCGACGACAGCGACGATGCGCGATTTCGCTAGGAAATCAAACGATTGTCGCGCACGCGACGCATGTGGTCCTCATCTTGCTCCGTGCGCCGAGCGAAGCAACACCGACGCGACCGGGCTGACCATCGTGCGAGGCCGGCCGCGGAGGAGGAACAACCGGCATGTCGACTCTCTCGAGAATGAGTGTGGCGTCACTGGCCATCGCGCTGGTCGGCGCAGGCTACTTCAGCGTATCTGCGGAACGGCTGCCAGAAGCTGCGGCAGCACCTGGCCCGCATCCTCAGTCACCGTCCACTGCCGCGGCACAGTCAGCAGCTCCATCGCCACGCGCGCTCGTCGATCGGTACTGCGTCGCGTGCCACAACGAGCGGCTGAAAACCGGTGGACTCTCCCTCGACAAGGTTGACATCGAGCATCCGTCGATGTCCCCCGACATCTGGGAGAAGGTCGCGCACAAGCTACGCGTCGGCGACATGCCTCCGGCCGGGCGGCCGCGGCCGGAGCCGGCGGTCTCGATGGGCCTCGCGTCCTACCTCGAAGGGGAGCTCGACAAAGCGGCGGCTGCGATTCCCAGCACTGGCCGGGTGGCACCTCATCGTCTGAACCGGACGGAATACACCAATGCCGTCCGTGACCTGCTCGGGCTGGACATTCCGGTCTCGCTCCTGCCGACCGAGAACGCAACTGGTGGCTTCGACAACATCGCGGAGGCACTGACGGTCTCGCCGATGCTGCTCGAGCGCTACATGTCGCTTGGCAGGCAAGTCAGCCGCCTTGCCGTAGGCGACTCGACGATGATGGTGGCGCCGGTACTCTACGGCATCGACGGATCGCTGAAACAACGTGACCGGGCGAGCGAGGATCTCCCGTTCGGCGCGCGCGGGATCACCGTTCGCCACTCGTTCCCGCTCGATGGCGAGTACACCGTCCAGCTGCGGCTGAAGCGGACGCAGAACGAATATATCCGTGGCCTCGGCCGTCACGCGCAGCCGATCGACGTAAGGCTCGATGGCGCTCGCGTCAAGCTGTTCGACCAGGCGGGGCTGATGAAAGGGACGCCGCCCGCCGAAGGCTACACGCAGGACGATCTGGGCGACCCGGATTTCGAGAAGAACTCGCTCGACGGTGACTCCGTGTTCGAGGCGCGTTTCTTCGCGACTGCTGGCAGTCACGTTCTGGCCCTGGCGCTGCCAGCGCGCCGGTGGGACGCCGATGAATCGTTCGTGCTGCCGCCCGGCGCCAACCCGGACGAGGAGCGCGGCGGCAACATCGCCATCAAGACTGTCGAGAT
Source organism: uncultured Acidobacteriota bacterium (assembly GCA_963772955.1). GTDB lineage: Bacteria > Acidobacteriota > Vicinamibacteria > Vicinamibacterales > UBA2999 > Gp6-AA40. Next base: position 708,580 of record CAVYZF010000009.1, read on the forward strand.
CGCCGGTCCATTCGGTGCCAAGGCGTCAGACGAGAGCGCCAGCCGCAAGAAGATCTTCGCGTGCCGCCCGACGACGGACGCCGAGCTCGAGCCGTGCGCCACGAAGATCCTCTCCGGCATCGCCCGTCGCGCCTATCGGCGTCCGGTGACCGACGGCGAGGTGCAGACGCTGATGCGGTTCTGCCGCGCGGGCCTGACGAAGGGGTTCGACGGCTGCATTCAGACCGGCATCGAGCGCATCCTCACCAGCCCGCACTTCCTGTTCCGCGTCCCGACTCCGGCCAACAGCGAGACTGCGAGCGCCGCCGGTCCGGTGGCGGCGATGCCCGTGGCAGCGCGAGGTCTCATGCTGAGTGCTCAGGATGCACCGGCCACTCTCTCGACACTACCAGCGTCGAAGCCGGCCGCACCCGGTGTGTCGAGGCTCAGCGACATCGACCTCGCGTCGCGACTGTCGTTTTTTCTCTGGAGCAGCATTCCTGACGACGAGTTGCTCGCGCTGGCAGAGAAGGGCCGGTTGCGAGACCGGACTGTGCTCGACGCACAGGTCAAGCGGATGCTCGGCGACCCGCGGTCGCGTGCACTCGTCGATAACTTCTCGGCTCAATGGCTGGAGTTGCGACGGCTCGAAGGCTCGACTCCGGTTGAGGACGTGTATCCCGCGTTCGATGGCGAGCTGCGACTGGCGTTCAAGGAAGAGACCGAGCGTCTGATCGACGGCATGATGCGTGAGGACCGGCCGATCGGCGACCTCCTCACCGCCAACTATTCGTTCATCAACGAGCGGCTCGCCCGTCATTACGGCATCCCGAACATCGTCGGCAATCGCTTCCGCAAAGTGACGATGCCGGCCAATCGTGTGGGTCTGCTCGGTCATGGAAGCATCCTGACCGTCACCTCACAGGCCAATCGCACATCGCCGGTGCTGCGCGGCAAGTGGGTACTCAACAACATCCTCGGCTCGCCGGTCCCGCCGCCGCCGCCGAACATCGACACGACGCTCAAGCCGGAAGACGACGACGGCGCACCGCTGTCGATCCGTGCGGCGCTCGAGCGCCATCGGACCAATCCGGTCTGCGCCAACTGTCATGCGCGGATGGATCCCTGGGGGTTTGCGTTGGAGAACTACGACGGCATTGGCGGCTGGCGCACCACCGACGGCGGCAAGCCGATCGATACGAAGGTCGCGCTGCTCGATGGCACCAAGGTCGACGGGCCCGTCGGCGTCCAGCAGATCCTCGCGACGCGCCGCGATCAGTTCGTCACGACCGTGGCGGAAAAGATGATGGTTTACGCGCTCGGACGCCCGGTCGAGTACTACGACCGCCCCGCGCTCCGCCAGATCACGAAGGAGGCCGCCGAACACAACAACCGGTGGTCGTCGGTCATTCTCGGAATCGTCAACAGCATGCCGTTCCAGTATCAATCGAAGGGAGCCGAGTAATGTTCATCACGAGGAAAGCAATCAGCCGCCGAACGGTGTTGCGCGGTATCGGCACGACGCTCGCGTTGCCGCTGCTCGACGGCATGGTGCCGGCCTTCAGTGCGCTCGGCAAGGCTGCCAGCCAAGCCGATCATGCGCTTTGCGGCGATGTACGTGCCGATGGGCATGGTCATGGAGAACTGGACGCCGAAGACGATTGGCGCCGGCTTCGAGATGACGCCGATCATGCAGCCGCTGGCGCCGTTCCGGAAGCAGTTGACCGTCGTCAGCGGTCTGGACAACGCGGGCATCGGCCATCCTGGCGCGGCCAGCGCCTTCCTCACCGACGTGCGCGCACGTGGCGGCGCGAACATTCACGCGGGCGTGTCGATGGATCAGTTCATCGCGCAGCAGATCGGGCAGGAGAACAAGCTGCCCTCGCTCGAGCTCGGCCTGGAATCGCTGGCCATGGTTGGTGACTGCGAGGCGGCCAACTGCGGCTACCTCACGACCCTGGCGTACAGCACGCCGACGACCCCGCTTCCAGCGGAGACGAACCCGCGCGAGGTCTTCGAGCGCCTCTTCGGCGACGCGGAGAGCACGACGCCGGCAGCCCGTCGCGCGCGCATCGAGTCGAATCGCAGCCTGCTCGACTCGGTGACCTCTGACGTCGCCGACCTCGAGCGCAAGATCGGCAACGGCGACCGCGCCAAGGTGCAGGAATACATGCAGGCGGTCCGCGAAGTCGAGCGCCGCATCCGCAAGGCTGAGCAGGACAACAACGCGTTGCCGACGACGATGGAAGCACCGGCCGGCGCGCCGCCCGTCTACGGCGACCACGCAAGGCTGATGTTCGATCTGATGACGCTCGCCTTCCAGAGCGATTCGACGCGCGTGTCCACGCTGATGATGGAACGCGAGACCAGCAGTCGCCGGTTCCCGGAAATCGGGATGAACGAGCCGCACCACTCGACGACGCACAACCCGGACGTCACGGCGCGCCTCGAGAACATCACGATGATCAACACCTACCAGGTGTCATTGTTCGCGTACTTCCTGAAGAAGCTCGAGTCGACACCGGACGGCGACGGTACGCTGCTCGACCACACCGTGCTCGTCTACGGGTCGGGCCTCAGCGACGGCAACATCCACCTGCCGCAGAACCTGCCGATCGTCGTGGCTGGTGGCGGCGGCACGGTCCTCAAGGGCGACATGCACGTGATGCAGAAAGGTGCGCCGCTGGCCAACCTGCACATGACGTTGATGGACAAGTTCGGCGTGAAGGTCGAGAACCTTGGCAACAGCACGGGCAAGCTCGAGGGAATTTCCGTCTAGGAGAGCGAACATGAAAACACCACGGAACTGGGCATTCGCTCTTGGATTGACACTGGCTGCACCGGCGATGGCGTTCGCCGCAGCCAGTCCGCTTGCAGACGCCGCCCGGCAGCAGGACCGGGCGGCGATTCGCGCGCTCATCAAGCAGAAGGGGGACGTCAACGCGCCGCAGGCCGATGGCGCAACGGCGCTCCACTGGGCTACGCATTGGGATGACATGGAGAGCGTGGAACTGCTGCTCTCGGCCGGCGCCGTCGTGAACGCGAGGAACGACTACGGGGTGACCGCGCTCTCGCTCGCGGCCGAGAACGCGAACCTGCTCACAGTGCAGCGCCTGATCAAGGCCGGCGCTGACGTCAACATCGCGACCTCCACCGGCGAGACGCCGCTCATGACCGCGGTTCGCGCTGGAAACATCGCGGTGATCAAGGCGCTCATCGTCGCCGGCGCGAACGTCAACGCCAAGGGCGGTGGCCGCGAGCAGACGGCGCTGCACTGGGCGGTCGTTCAGCAGCACTACGACGTCATGCGCCTGCTGATCGACGCGAAGGCCGATCTCAACGCCCGGACGGAGCTGCGGCCCGAGTTCGTCAGTTTCTCCAGAGGCAACCCGCAGGGCGGTCGACTGACAGGAATTGCCGATCACACGCTGGAGTCGAACGGATCCCGACCCGGACTCCGCTGGATCAACAAGGGCGGTTTGACCCCGTTGCTCTTCGCAGCCAGAGACGGTGATCTCGGCGCGGTCAAGATACTCGCCGCCGCCGGCGCCAACCTGAATGCGACGACTGGCATCGGCGAGACCGCCCTGATGCTCGCCGCGCACAACGACCACACCGAGGTGGCGCTGTTCCTGCTCGACACAGGCGCCGACCCGAACATCGTCGAAGCCGGGCACACCGCGCTCCACTTCGCCGTCGCGCGAAAGAATAGCGACCTCGTGAAAGCGCTGATCGCGCACAAGGCGGACGTCAACGTGCGGCTCACGAAGGGGCAGCCCGACCCGGACGGCAACCTTCGCTACAACCAGTTGCCGGAGTATCTCCTCGGTGCGACGCCGTACCTGCTGGCTACCGCGCTGAACGAAACCGACACGATGCGCGTGCTCATCGCTTCTGGCGCCGATCCGAAGACGCCGATGATGGACGGCACTACGCCGACGATGGCCTCGATGGGCGTGTTCCCTGGCGTCTTCACCTTCATTCCATTCGTCAAGATTGGCGAGAAGGGTGCCCAGGGCGACAACACGGCCTACTTCCAGCGCAAGCGGTTGTTCTCCGAGGCCAGGGTGCTCGAGACGATGAAGCTGGCGGTGGAGTTCAGTGGTGGTGAGGACATCAACGCGGCGCGCGGTGCGCTCACGACGTATCACGTCGGCAACTCGCGAACGCTCGTCGGCAGGGACGTGGGTGACACGGCACTGCACATTGCAGCGGCCGACAAGTATCCGACGGTGATCGAGTTCCTGATCAGCAAGGGTGCGAAAACCGACGTCAAGGATCGCCGCGGCCTGACGCCGTTGCAGATCGCCAAGCACCCAGGCCGGCAGTTCATCACCGGTGGAGACAACGGCGAGAAGATCGGCGACGAGAAGATCGCGACGGTGCTGGCCGGTCTCGGCGCCCAGGAGTAAGTGAAAGGGGGGAGTATGCGAGCAAGACTGCTCACGTTGTCGCTGTGTTTGTCGGTGTTGCTCGTACTCCCGTCCCAGGCGAATGAGAAGCCCACTCCCGAGTACCAGAAAGCGATGAAGGAGCTGGGCCAGGTCAACAACCACCTGCGCAACAGTTTGAAGGATATCGACTTCGCAGCCATCGAGAAGGATGCCGCTGCGATGAAGGCGATCTTCGCAACCGTCCTGGCCTACTGGCAGGAGAAGAAGGTCGACGATGCGATCAAGCTGTCGCAGGACGCCATCAAGGCGGCCACTGATCTCGAGGCCGCAGCCAAGGCCCAGAATCATCCCAACGTCGTCGCGGCCCAGGCTGCGATTGCCGGCGCCTCATCGTCAGGTGAGATCGGTGCGATCGGGGTCTGCGCACCATGTCACACCGCGCATCGGGTCCGGCTGCCCGATGGGACGTACGAGATCAAGTAGTTCACGGTCCACGGTTGGTCAGAGGGGTTTATGTTCCGGAGCAGTGTCGTCCTCGTTTTTGTCTGTGCTCTTGCCGTCAGCGTCGCGCGAGCGGACGAGAAGCCCACTGAGGCTTACCAGAAGGCGATGAAGGACCTTGGCGGCAGCGCCCAGGCGTTGCGAGCGGAGGTCAAGACGATCGAGAGCGCCGGTGCCTACCCGGACTACACACCGCTCACCAAGCATGTGTCCGCGTTGAGAGCCGCGTTCAAGACCACGCTCGCGTTCTGGAGCGACAAGAAGGTATCCGACGCCATCGCGGTGACTGAGGCCGGGCTCAAAGGCGTCGACGATCTCGAGAAGGCGGCGACGGACAAGAGCTACGACGATCTCGTCGCCGCGTCGAGTGCTGTCAGTGCGACGTGTGTGGCCTGCCACAAGGCACATCGGGTCCAGACACCCGATGGTACGTACGAGATCAAGTAGGCCGGGTCGTGTTGTGCCGGCGCAGACCTCTCGCACTCCTCTGGATACTGTTGGTCGCGAACACGGTTCTCGTGAGGGCTCAGGCCAGCGAGAAGAAGAACGCCCTGGCCGACATTCGAGTGTTGAAGTGCTCCTTTCCAGTCTCGGCCACAGGATCGTGGAAAGACTGGACGCCGAAAGCGGACATCCAGGCAGGGCCCGAGCTGACGCTCGTCATCGATGACATCGACATCGACGGCGGCACGGCAAAGATCGGAACGACTCACACCACTGCGCTCCTGACGCAGAACAGCGTTCATTTCATGGAGCGAACGATGGCGGGGAGTCTCACGATGATTACCGTCCTGGCACAGAAGGGTCCCCAGGGAAAGATGAGAGCCGTGCGCTCGCGACACGACTACCTGCAGATGGCGATTCCCGGCTACGTGGCAGAGCCCAACGTGTCGCAGCACTACGGCGAATGCGAACCTGTGGAGTAGGACCCTCGCATGAGGGAACCCGGCGCCGTCTTGTGTGCGGGGCCGTGCTGACGGCTCTGTGGATCGTCAATGCCGCAGCGCAGCCGGGCATCGATCCAGCGCTGTTGAAACGCCTCTTTCCGACGGCGGCGTCGTTCTCGCCCAAGGGGGGCGATCCGCCACACGTCAAAGCGTTGAGCGTCGACGGGAAGACCGTCGTCGGTCTGGCCTTCTGGACCACGGAACTCGAGCCGCTCGAACGCGGTTACGACGGTCCCATCAAGATTCTCGTCGGCATCGACATGAAGGGTGCCCTTGCGGGCATCGTCGTGACCGAGCACCACGAGCCGTACGGGAACTTCTCGATCGAGCCGCCGCAGTTTTCGGCGCAATTCAAGGGAAAGGATGTCCGCGACCGCTTCCGCGTGGGTGCGGACGTCGATGCCGTATCGCGCGCATCGATCACCATCGGCAGCGCCACGCGCGCGATCCGGAACAGCGCCCGACGAGTCGCCCGTCAGTACCTGGCGCCGGCGGATTCATCGCGATGAGACGCGAACGACATCTTCGGCATTCTCACAACTGCAGCCGACAAATCTGCAGCCCGTCGATCGTTCGTCGACGTTCGTGAAGGATCGCGTCGCCGCAAGAACGCCAGCAAAAGGCGTATCCCGTGCGCCAGCACGCACTGCCGCCGCGTTGTGAACAAGCCTGTCGCAGCACGCACCCGTGTTTTCAACAAATCTGTTCGTTCTCACGATCGTGTGTCGATCGCGAGTCGCGCGCGAGCACACCAGAAACGCAGATTCCTTTGAACTCACGCACCGCGACGGTGCGTGGCCCTGCTCTTGCTCTTCGCACGCGTCAACACGCGGACCTCAGCGTGCTCACCATTCGAGGAGTAGTCAATGAGAAGGATCACCGTTGGAGCGGTCTTCGTCTTGATCGCCATGGCCGCGACCGTCAACGCTCAGCAAGGCACAGCCGATCTTCGCGGAAAGATCGTCGACTCCCAGCAGGCCGTCATGCCTGGCGTGACCGTGACTGTCCGCAACCAGGAGAACGGCACATTTCGCACCACCGTCAGCGGCGTCGATGGATCGTTCTTCGTCAGCGCCATGAATCCGGGCGTCTATCAAGTCGAGGCCATGCTCGACGGCTTCCGTCCCTATGAGCGCAAAGACGTGCGCCTCGAGGTTGGCCGCACGATCACGGTCGACGTCACGCTGGAACTGGGTGGTATCGAGGAAAGACTGACGGTGACGGCAGAGGCGCCGCTCGTGGACACGACCTCGAAGGAAGTGGGCGGCAGCGTCTCTGCTCAGGAGTTCGTCAACACGCCGTCGCTCAATCGCAGTTTCTCGGGTTTCCTCGGTATGGTCCCGGGCATCGTGTCGACGGTTTCCACGTCAACGTTCGGCGGCGACACGATCAGCGTCGGCGGCCAGGGCGCGCGCAACGTCGCCTACACGATGGACGGGTCGGACAACAACGACGGGTTGACCGGTGGCGGCACCAGTTCTCAGGCACGCGTCCCGATCGAGGCGGTGCAGGAGTTCAAGGTCGTCACGAGTCAGTTCGACGCCGAGTACGGCGGAACCTCTGGCGCGATCGTCAACGCCGTGTCCAAGTCGGGCACGAACATCTTTCACGGGAGTGGCTTCGCCTTCTATCAGGACCAGAACCTCAGTGCCCAGAACTATTTCGCCAAGAAGAGCAATCTCACGGAAGCGCCGACGACGATGCAGCAGTACGGCGGCACGGTCGGCGGCCCGATCGTTCGCGACAAGATGCACTTCTTCTTCAGCCTCGAGCGCATCCTGTTCGACAACGGCGTCACGGTAAACGTCCCGACGCGGCCCGACTTGAACCGCAACGAGTTCGGCGTGTCGCGCAACTGGAACACGTTCATCCGGTTGGATAACCAACTCAACTCGTCGAACACCTGGGGCCTCCGCTGGCTGCGTGAAGCCTCGCCGCAGCCGAAGCAGGTCAACGAGACGTGGACCGCATCGCGCAATGCGGAAGAGACCGACGTCGATCAGACCTTCCTGGGCACGTTGAGCTCGGTCATCGGCAGCACCATGGTCAACACGCTGCGTCTCTCTTACACGTCGGAGATCCTGCACTTCGCGAACCCGACGTTTCTCGACAACGGCTTCGATCAGGAGGCGTTGCTGCCAACGCTCGTGCACCCGTCGTTCGAGGATGGCCAGAGCCCGACGGCGAGCATCAGGCGGCTGTTCGGGTACGGCATCGATGACTCCTTCTCGTGGTTCGTGCCCAACAAGGCGGGCGATCACGAATTGAAGTTCGGCGTCTTCTACAACTACATCCCGCTGCACTTCCAGGATTTCGGTACCGAGAACGGCCAGTTCTCGTTTTCGCGTGACACTGACTTCAACTCGGCTGACGCGTTCAGCTACCCCGAGCGCCTGCAGGTTCGCGTGCCGGGAACGTCCGAGTACCGCATGCACGGGACCTACGCCAGCGCGTATGCGCAGGACCGCTGGAAGATGGGCAACAACCTGACGGTGAGCGTGGGTGTCCGCTATGACGCGGAGTTCATCCCCACGCCTAACGGAGACAACCCGTTGTTCGAGGGGCGCTCCAATGACTATCCGAAGGATCTGAACAACTTCGCACCGCGTCTGGGCTTCTCTTACGCGCTCGACAGCGAGGGCAAGTCGGCGATGCACGGCGGCTTCGGCCTCTTCTATCAGCGCACGGTGCTGACGCCGCTGACGCCGATGGTGGCCAGCGGCCGTTACACGAGTTCATTTCTCGCGAACTTCCCGCTCAACAACATCGACCCCGGTCCGCGCAGTGGGCGCTTCCCGACCGATCCGATGCTCGTGAACGGGCCGACGGTCAATCGGGCGCTGCTCGACCAGCTTTATCCCGAGGGCACTCTGGCGCGCAACACCGGCACTGTGCGCTTCGACAACCCCGATCGCGATGTGCCCTGGACCCGGCAGTACAGCGTTGGGTACACCACGCAACTCGGTCCGTCGTTCGCGGTTGGCGTGGACTTCGTGCACTCGGAATCGCGCCGGCAGTTCGTGCTGCTGGATCTGAATCCACCACTCCGGGCGAACCAGTTGGCGACCGGCGCGGTGACCCGCACGAACCCGCTGGTCGGCAGCGTGGGAGAGTTCGCTGGTCGCGTGGACACGCTCGCCAACGCGGGCTCGGCCAACTACAACAGCATCCAGTTCTCGGGCAACAAGCGATTCAGCAAGGGCTACACGGCGCGCGTGTCCTACGCATACTCGAAGGCCACCGGCAACACGACGGCGGGCGCCGAAGGCGCGAGCAACTCGCAGTATCTCGGCGATCTGCGGCTCGACGCCGAAGAGGGGCCGACCAGCGTCGATCGTCCGCACATCCTGTCCGCGAGCGGGTCATGGGATGTGCCGAAGACGAAGGGCCTCCGGGTCAGCGGCATTCTGTCCGCCAGAAGCGGCTTGCCCTACACGCTGCTCAACACCGCGGTCGACATGGATCAGAACGGCTCGACGGCCAACGAGTATCTGGCGCCCGGCAGCTACTCGGGTGTTGGCGACGACGCGCTCACGGTGGACTACGAAGGCGGCCGCAACGGCGCGTATGGTCCGAGCTACATCACGCTCGACATGCGTGCCGGTTATCGCATCAACCTCCCGGGTGGGCGAACGTTCGATGCGTTCCTCGACGTCTTCAACGTCACCGATCGCGCGAACTTCAATACGCCGGCGAATGACATCCGCATCATCGGCACGTTCATGAAAGTCACCTCGACCATCGGGGCGACGCGGACCGCGCAGCTGAACTTCCGCTACGGCTTCTAGCAGGGGCCGTGAATCAAACGGGGGAACTGTCGTTCACGCAACCCGAACGCGTGAACGGCAGTTCATGTCGAACCCAATTGGACCGGCCGTGAACCTATCCGCTCTCTTCATCCGCCGCCCCGCGACCACCACGCTCCTGACACTGGGTGTGATGGTGTTCGGCGCGATGGCATATCGCGAGCTGCCGGTCTCCGACCTGCCGGCCGTCGACTTCCCAACCATCCAGGTCCAGGCCGTTCTGCCCGGTGCCAGCCCGGACACGATAGCCTCGTCGGTGGCGCTGCCACTCGAGAAACAGTTCGCGAGTATCCCGGGCCTGACCGGGATGAACTCCACCAGCAATCAGGGCAGCACCAGCATCACGCTGCAATTCGATCTCGATCGCGACATCGATGCGGCCGCACAGGACGTGCAGGCCATGATCGGCCGGGCATCCCGCAGTCTTCCGGCGCAGATGCCGGCCCCGCCGTCGTATCAGAAGGTCAACCCGGGCGATCAGCCCGTCATCTTCGCCGCCCTGCGTTCGAAGACATTGCCGCTGTCGGTGGTCGACGAGTACGCACAGCAGCTCGTCGCGCAGCGCATCTCCACCATCAAGGGCGTCGCCCAGGTCGACGTTCCCGGCTCGCAGAAGTACGCCGTGCGCATCGATGTCGATCCGCGACAACTCGCCTCCCGATCGATCGGGATCGACGAGGTGGCGACCGCCATCGCCAACGCCAACGGCAATACGCCGACAGGCACCGTCTATGCGGACGATCGTACCTTCGTCGTCCAGACCAACGGTCAACTGTTGAGGGCGGCGGCGTACGAGCCGACCATCGTCGCGTACAAGAACGGCAACCCGGTTCGGCTGCACGAGGTCGCGCGGGTCTACGACGGCGTGGAGAACACGAGGACCGCCGCGTGGATGGCCGACGAGCGTTGCATCTACCTCACAATCCGCAAGCAACCCGGCAGCAACGTCGTGCAGGTCGTCGACGCGATCAGGGCGATGCTGCCGTCGATTCGTGAGCAATTGCCCGCGAGCGTCTCGCTCGACATTCGCAGCGACCGGTCCGGGCCGATTCGCGAGTCAGTGCACGACGTGAAGCTGACACTCGTGCTCTCGATCGTCTTGGTCGTTGTCGTCGTCTTCCTGTTTCTGCGCAGCACCTCGGCGACGATCATCGCCAGCCTCGCGTTGCCAGCCTCGCTGATCGCCACCTTCACGGTGATGTATCTGCTCGAGTACAGCCTCGACAACCTCTCCCTGATGGCGCTCACGCTGTCCGTCGGCTTTGTCGTCGACGATGCGATCGTCATGCTCGAGAACATCGTGCGGCACATGGAGATGGGGAAGTCGCCGATGCAGGCGTCCCTCGACGCGTCGAAGGAAGTCGCGTTCACGATTCTGTCGATGACCGTCTCGCTGGCTGCGGTCTTCATCCCGGTGCTGTTCATGGGTGGAATCGTCGGCCGCTTGCTGCACGAGTTCGCGATCACGATTGGCGTGGCGATCCTCGTGTCCGGGCTGGTGTCGATCAGCCTGACGCCGATGCTGTGCAGTCGATTCTTGAAGCCATTGCACGCGGTTGACCATGGGGCGCTCTATCAGTGGACGGAGCGCGTCTTCGACGTGTGGGTCCGTGTCTACGATCGGACGCTCACGTTGGCGCTGCGGCATGGGGCCGTGATGCTGGTGCTCTCGGCGACGCTCATTGGCGGCACGGCGTACCTCTTCAACAAGGTGCCGAAGGGCTTCCTGCCAAGCGAGGATCAGGGCCGCATCGTCGTCAACACCGAGGGCATGCAGGGAATCAGCTTCGATGCGATGGTGCGTCATCAGCTCGAGTTCAACGACGTGCTGATGGCAAATCCGAATGTCGCAGCGGTCAGCGCGACCGTGGGCCTCGCTGGAGTCGGCCCTGGCAACACCGGTCGCACATTCGTCGATCTCAAGCCGCGATCACAGCGACATCAGTCGGCGGATCAGATCATCGCGAGCCTGCGGCCGACGCTCGCTGAGATTCCCGGGCTCCGCGTGTTCATGACCAACCCGCCGCCCATCAATCTCGGCGGCCAGAACGGTGGTCGCGCCACCTATCAGTTCACGCTGCAGCACACCGACACGGCGGAGCTCTACCGGTGGGCGCAGGTGGCCGAAGACAAGATTCGCCAGATGCGCGGATTCGAGGACGTGAGCAGCGACCTGTTGCTCAAGAACCCGCAGGTCAGCGTGGAGATGGACAGGGACAAGGTGTCGGCGCTCGGCCTCTCCATCAATCAGGTCGAGACCGCGCTCTACAACGCGTACGGCATGCGCCAGATCTCGCAGATCAACGCGCCCAACAATCAGTACCAGGTGATCATGCAGGTCGCGCCCGAGTTCCAGCGCGACCCGTACGCGATGTCGCTGCTGCACGTGCGATCGACGGAAGGCCGCCTGGTTCCGCTCGAGTCGGTGGCGAGGATCACAACCACCACCGGTCCTTTCTCTGTCAGTCACTACGGTCAGCTTCCGTCGGTGACGATCACGTTCAATCTCGCGCCCGGCTTCGCACTCGGCGATGCCGTCGGTCGGATTCAGACAATGGCCGTTGAATCGCTTCCCGCCAGCATGACGACGAGCTTTCAGGGAGCGGCGCAGGCGTTCCAGGATTCATTGCAGGGACTCGGCCTGATCCTCCTCATGGCCGTGGTCGTCATCTACATCGTCCTCGGTGTCCTGTACGAAAGCTTCACGCACCCGTTGACGATTCTCTCCGGATTGCCGGCCGCCGGTTTCGGTGCGCTGCTGACACTGGTGTTGTTCAAAACGGAGCTGAGTCTGTACGCCTTCGTCGGCGTCATCATGCTGGTCGGTCTTGTGAAGAAGAACGGGATCATGATGGTGGACTTCGCGCTCGAGACGCAGCGCATCAACGGCAAGGTGCCAGACCAGGCGATTCACGAAGCCTGCCTCGCGCGCTTCCGCCCGATCATGATGACCACGGCGGCGGCGCTCGTCGGGACGCTGCCGATTGCATTGGGTCTTGGAGCGGGTGCCGAGTCGCGACGCCCGCTCGGCCTTGCGGTGGTCGGCGGACTACTCGTCTCGCAGCTGCTGACGCTCTACATCACGCCGGTCTACTACGTGTACATCGAGCGCGCGCGGCGATGGCTGTCGGCGCGGAAGACACGTAGCCTCGAAGTCGCGACGGTGACAGCGTCATCTACCACGGTGTCGGAAGCGCTGTGACGTCGCGTCTCGCAGTCTGTCTCAGCGTGCTGCTGACCGCGTGCCCGGCGTTTGCGCAGTCGCCGCCCATCAGTGCGCAGGGCGGCGATCGTCTGACGGTGCGTGCCACCCGCATCAGGGAGCCGTTGGCGGTGGACGGCCGGCTGGACGACCCGGTGTATACCGAGGTCCAGCCGGTCAGCGATTTCATTCAGCAGGAGCCGATCGAGGGCGCCCCGGCCACAGAGAAGACCGAAGCCTGGGTGCTCTTCGACGACGACAACCTGTACGTCGCGTGCCGCTGCTGGGACACACATCCCGAACGGATCGTGGCCAACGACATGCGGCGCGACAGCTCGAACCTGCGGTCGCAGGACAACTTCGGCGTCGGTCTCGACACCTTTCACGATCATCGCAACGGCTACCTGTTCTCAGTGTCGCCGGTTGGCGGCTTCAACGACATCGCGATCAGCGACGAGCGCACGCTCAACATGGACTGGAACACCGTTGTTGACGCGAAGGTGGGCCGGTTCGAGGGCGGGTGGATCGCGGAGTTCGCGATTCCCTTCAAGTCGCTGCGCTACAGCCCGGGTCGTGAGCAGGTCTGGGGCATCAACTTCCGCCGGACCGTGCGCTCGAAGAACGAGCACTCGTATCTCGCGCCGGTTCAGGCCGCCTGGGGCGGCACGGCGATCGCGCGTTTCTCGGCGGCGGCCACGCTGGTTGGTCTCGAGGCGCCGCCGGCGGCGATGAACCTCGAGATTAAACCGTATGCGATCGCGGGCCTGTCCACCGACTTTCTCGCGAGCCCCGCACGCTCGAACGACTTCGATCCCGACGCCGGCTTCGACGTCAAGTACGGTCTGACGAAAAGTATCACCGCTGACTTCACCTACAACACGGACTTCGCGCAGGTCGAAGACGACGAAGCACAGGTCAACCTGACGCGGTTCAACCTCTCGTATCCGGAAAAGCGGGAGTTCTTCCTCGAAGGGCGCGGCGTATTCGGCTTCGGTGGCACTGGCGGTGCGGACGACCCGGCGATCTTCTACAGCAGACGCATTGGCCTGAGCGCAAACCGCCCCATCCCCATCATCGCGGGTGGCCGCGTCACCGGGAAGGCGGGCAAGTGGAACGTCGGGGCACTCAACATCACGAGCGACGACGATCCCGCGGCGCTGGCGAGTCAGACCAACTTCACCGTGGCGAGCGTGCGTCGCGATGTGCTGCGCCGCAGCGTCGTCGGCATGATGATGACGCGGCGGTCGGTTTCGACAGTCACGCCGGGATCGAATGAAGTGGCTGGCGTCGAGGGACAGTTTCAGTTCTATCAGAACCTCGCGCTCAACACTTACATTGCCAAGTCATGGACCACCGGTCTTCATGGCGATGATCTGAGCTATCGGGGTCAGGTCAACTACAACGCCGATCGCTACGGGCTACAGATCGATCGCCTGGTCGTCGAAGACAACTTCAACCCTGAAGTCGGCTTCCTGCGGCGCGAGAACTTCCGGCGTAACTACGGATTCGCGCGCTTCAGCCCGCGCCCGGCCGACAGTCGCGTCGTTCGCAAATACAGCTACGAGACCGGATTCGAGTACACGACCGACAACAACAACCGCCTCGAGTCGAGGGAACTACAAGGGACTTTTCGGATCGAGCAGCAGAACAGCGATCTGTGGTCGCTGAGTTACGTACAGAGCTACGAGCTGATTCCGCAGCCGTTCCTGATCTCGGAAGGCGTGCGGATCCCCGTCGGCGGCTACAACTTCGACACGCTCGTTGGCACCTACACGCTGGGGCAGCAGCATCGCGTCAGCGGCACAGCCACGTTCGAGGTCGGCAGCTTCTACGACGGCGACAAGACGACGGCGACCTACAAGGGTCGCGTCCAGATGGTTGGCGGACTGGCGGTTGAACCGAGCGTCTCGCTCAACTGGATCGATATCCCGCAGGGAGCGTTCACGAACACCGTCGTCGGCGGTCGCGCGACTTACACCGTGACACCGCGGATGTATGCGGCCGCACTGGTGCAGTACAGCTCCAGCACGACGACGCTTTCGACCAACGTCCGCTTCCGGTGGGAATACCAGCCGGGCAGCGAGCTGTTCGTGGTCTTCACCGAAGGCCGGGACACGTTCGTTCCCGGTCGGGTCAACCTCGAAACGCGCGGGCTCGTGGTGAAGATCAACCGGTTGTTCCGATTGTGATGGGAGACGAACGATGCCGACCGTGGCGACGAACAAGCGAGTAGAGATCCTCGAAACTGTCGATGCCAAGACCGTCGAGATCGCGGAGTTCCTCAGGCACCTGATCAAGTTCGATAGTGAAACAGGCAAGGAAGGTCCGATTCAGGACTTCATTGCCAAGCGCCTGAAGACGATGGGGCTCGAGGTGGATCAGTGGGTGCCAGACCTCGCCGAGCTCGAGAAGCATCCTGCGTTCTACCCGGCCAAGGGTCGCGATTTCTCGGGACGGCCCAACGTGGTCGGCATCCATCGCGGCGATCCCGCGGCGCGCTCGCTCCTGTTCAATGGCCATGTCGACACGATCCCGTGGACGCCAGTCAGCGATTGGCAGTTCGACCCGCTCTGTGGAGAGCTGAGGGACGGCAGGATTCTGGGCCGCGGTTCATCGGACATGAAGGGCGGGCTGGCGGCGATGACGATGGCGCTCAAGACGCTGCTCGATATCGGTCTTGCGCCCAAAGGAACCGTGATCCTCGAGTACGTCATGGACGAAGAAGTGAGCGGGCTGGGCACGCTCGCGTGCGTGACCCGTGGTTACAAGGCTGACGCCGGCATCTCGCTCGAGACGAGCGACCTGCACGTGCAGCCAGCGTGTATCGGTCGCCTGTGGTTCGTGGTTGACGTGCGCGGGAAACCGGCCGGCATCTCGCGGCGCTGGGAGGCAATCAACGCCCTCGACAAGGGCTACAAGATTGCCAAAGCCATCGAGGACTTCGAGGGGCTGCGCATCAACACGCTGACCCATCCGCTCTTTCCCGACAATCGTGGCGCTTTACCGTGCGCAGTCGGCAAATTTGAAGCGGGGCACTACGCGAGCGCGACGCCCGACCGCGCGATCCTGCGCGGCAGCATCGGGCTCATGCCACAGGAGGATATCGAGCAGGTCAAGAAGGAGTTCCAGACCTTCATCCGTCACGTCTGCGACCAGGATCCCTGGCTCATTACCCATCAACCCGAGGTCTGGTTCGAAGGTCTCATCGCGGAAGGCGCCGAGATCCCACGCGATCACCCGATTGTCACGACGGTTGCGCAGGGCTTTCGTGAAGTGACCGGTGAGGCTCCGGTCTACAGCGGCCGCATGGGAGCCGCAGACACGCGGTTCCTCATTCGCCACGGCGACACCCCGACCGTGATCTTTGGCCCGGGCGTCACGGCTCAGATGCACGCGACCAACGAATGGCTTCCGCTCGAGAACCTCGTGATCGCGACCAAGACGCTGGCGCTCACGATTCACGATTGGTGTGGGTAGGAGACGCGTCGCACATCATTGTCGACAACCATTTGTTTCCAGACATTGATGTAGCGATGCGATCGGTAGCGATCGCGTGACCCGTCCAAACGCCAACGTTTTCGCGTGGCGACGATCGCTCGAACGTGGACTGCCGTTTGCTGCGTCCAGGGCAGGGCCCGACGTCCCTGCGGCGGAGGCGCTTCGAGCCCCGGAGCGTCCCATGTCATTTGGCTCATCAGCACAAGCGCTGGACTGGACGCATTCTCACGAAGAGATCCGAAAGCTCTCGGCGCTGCTGGGTGCCAGTCAGGCACTGCTGGCGGCAGCGGATTTCAAGCGTGGGCTTCAGAGCGTCCTCGAGACCCTGAGTGTGTCGTTCGGTGCCCTGTCGAGCCGTGTCGTCCTGCTGAATCAGGAGACCGGAGAGATCGACGTCGAGGCGTCGTCGGGACGGCGGCTCGAACGCGCCAAGCCGGTGCGACCCGGGTTCAGGGAGCACCTCGTCGGCGACGCGGTTCGCAATGGCAAGCCGATCGTCGTACCCGTCGCGCGGCCGGAGCTGCGATTCCCAACGCAGATGAGCGCACGGTCGTCGAGCCGCGAGAAGGTCACCTACATCGCGGTGCCGATCCCGTACGAAGGCCAGACCATCGGCCAGCTCGACGTCGAACTGGAGTGCACGCCGAACCGCGACTACGAGCGCACGGTGACGTTTCTGGCGGTCGTCGGCGCGATGATCGCACAGGCGATGAAAGTGCATCGCCTGATCGAAGCCGATCGTCAGCGACTGGTCGAAGAGAACACCCACCTGCGGCTCGAGCTCAACGAGCGCTACGGCTTCGCCAACATCGTCGGGGCCAGCCGCCAGATGCAGGACGTGTACGCACAGGTGGCGCAGGTCGCCAAGACCAACACCACTGTGCTCCTGCGCGGCGAATCGGGCACCGGCAAGGAATTGATCGCGCACGCCATCCACCACAACTCGGCGCGCGCCAAGAAGCCATTCATCAAGGTGAGCTGCGCGGCGCTGCCGCACGACCTGATCGAGTCGGAGCTGTTCGGATACGAGAAGGGCGCGTTCACTGGCGCCCACGCGCCCAAGAAAGGACGTTTCGAGCTGGCCGAAGGGGGCACGCTGTTCCTGGACGAAATCGGCGAGCTGAACCTGGCGACGCAGGTCAAGCTGCTGCGCGTGCTCCAGGCGCGCGAGTACGAACGCCTCGGCGGAACGCAGACGATTCAGACCGACATCCGTCTCATTGCCGCGACCAACAAGGATCTCGAAACTGCGATTGTCACCAAGGGGTTCCGCGAAGACCTGTTCTATCGCCTGAACGTCTTCGCCATCTTCATTCCGCCGCTGCGCGATCGCAAGACCGACGTGCTGCAGCTTGCCAACTTCTTCCTGGAGAAGTTCGCCACGCAACACGGGAAGAACGTCAAGCGCATCGCGACGCCGGCGATCGACATGCTGATGGCGTATCACTGGCCCGGCAACGTGCGCGAGCTCGAGAACGCCATCGAGCGCGGCATCGTGGTGTGCAACGAGCAGGTACTGCACTCGCACCATCTGCCACCCACGCTCCAGACAGCGGAGGAGACCGGCACCGTGATCGAGCACTCGCTCGAGCAGGCGACGGAGGCGTTCGAGAAAGACATCCTGCAGGACGCGCTCAAGAGCGCGCGCGGCAATCGGGCGAAGGCGGCGCGCCTGCTGAAGACGACAGGGCGAGTCTTCAACTACAAGGTGCGGAAGTACGGGATCGACTGGAAGCGATTCAGGGCGTGAATCGCATGTCGAACACACCAACGATCGCGATCATCGGCGGGACGGGCGACCTCGGATCGGGGCTCGCTCGGCTGTGGGCCCGTGCGGGTTATCCAATCGTGATCGGGTCGCGCGACAGGCTGAAGGCCGAGGCGACGGCGCGCGAGCTCTGCGGAGATGGCGGGTGCGTCCGCGGCGACGGGAACGCCGCCGCCGCACGCGCTGCCGACATCGTGGTCCTGTCGGTGCCATACGCCAACCACGATGCGATCGTCGAGGAGATCCGCGGCGCGGTGGCGGGCAAGATCGTGGTGGACGCCGCCGTTCCACTCGTGCCACCGAAGGTCTCGGTCGTACAGCTTCCGGCCGCCGGATCGCCAGCCATCGTTGCGCAGCGCATGCTCGGACCCGGCGTGCGCGTGGTGTCGGCCTTCCACAACGTCGGCGCGAAAAAGCTCCACGGTGCCGAACCGGCCGACTGCGACGTGCTCGTCTTCAGCGACGATGCGGAGGCCCGCGCACGGGTGATCGATCTGGCCGGCCTCGTGGCGACGCGCGGTGTTGATGGCGGCAGCCTTGCCAACTCGGTCGCCGCAGAGGCGCTGACCTCGGTCCTGATCGCGATCAACCGGAAATACAAGGTCTCTGGCGCGGGTATTCGAATCACCGGTCTTCCCTGCGCGAGCGAAGGGGCCGTATGAGCGCGCGGCGGCTCGCGCTCTGTGCGCTCGAGGGGCTTCCGCTCATTGCTCCTGGCGACGACCTCGCCGGGCTGCTCGCAGGTGCCCTGCGAGAGATGTCGATCGCGCCGCAGGACGGCGACATCCTGGTCGTCGCGCAAAAGATCGTCTCGAAGGCGGAGGGGCGCATCGTCGACCTCGAGGATGTCCAGCCCTCAGCGCGTGCGTGCACATTGGCGTGCGAGGTCGACAAGGACGCGCGGCTCGTCGAAGTGATCCTGCGCGAGTCGACCGAGGTCGTGCGTCACAAGAAGGATGTGTTGATCGTCGCCCATCGCCTCGGCCTCGTGATGGCGAACGCCGGCGTCGATCAATCCAACGTCGGAGGCGAGGGCTGTTCTCGCGTGCTGCTGCTTCCGTGTGCGCCAGACGCATCGGCGGCGCGAATCAAGGCACGTCTCGATCAGGAATTTGGCGTGGATGTCGGCATCGTCATCAACGACAGCTTCGGGCGGCCATGGCGCAACGGTGTCGTGGGCGTTGCGCTCGGTGCCGCAGGGATACCGGCGCTCTGGAGTCTCGTAGGCGCACCCGACCTGTGTGGCCGGGAGATGCGTGTCACTGAAGTGGCTCTCGCGGACCAGATCGCATCTGCCGCGTCGCTCCTCATGGGCGAGGCAGACGAAGGCCTGCCCGCCGTGCACATCCGCGGGCTCAGGTGGCCGGCGGAGTGCGTCCCGGCCTCCTCATTGGTCAGGCCGAGAGAAATGGACATGTTCCGATGACTGGATCCGTGCTGGCTCTGTGCGGAGGCATTGGTGGCGCCAAGTTAGCCCTCGGCCTTTCTCGATCGCTTGGCGCGAGCGATCTCACGATCCTGGTCAATACCGGCGACGACTTCGATCACCTCGGCCTCAGAATCTCGCCCGACATCGATACCGTGCTGTACACCCTGGCCGGCCTTTCCGATCAGGAGCGTGGGTGGGGTCGCGCCGACGAGACGTGGAACTTCATGTCGTCGCTGCGCGAGATCGGCGGCGAGACCTGGTTCCAGCTCGGCGATCGCGATCTGGCGATGCACGTCGAACGGACGCGATACCTGCGCGGCGGTGGCACCCTGACGGACTTCGTCGAGCAGGTGGCGCATCGGCTCGGCGTCGGCCCACGGGTCCTGCCGATGACTGACGAAGACGTCCGGACCATCGTCGAGACCGACGAGGGCTCGCTGGAGTTCCAGCGGTATTTCGTGGAGCAGCGCTGCATTCCGCGAGTGCGATCGCTCTGGTTCGCAGGCGCCTGCCGAACGCGTGTGTCGGCCGCGGTGAGCCACGCCATCTTCGACGCCGCGCGCGCGATCATCATCTGTCCATCCAACCCGTATCTGAGCATCGACCCGATTCTCTCGATTCCGGGGATGCGCGCCGCGCTTCACCAGGCGGCCGCGCCGATCGTCGCGGTCTCGCCGATCATCGGCGGCGAGGCAGTCAAGGGGCCGACGGCCAAGATCATGTCCGAGCTGGGAACGCCGGTGACCAATGTCTCGATCGCGGAGCACTATCACGGGCTGATCGACGGACTCATCGTCGACGCCGTGGATCGCGACGATGCCGCGTCGATCGATTTGCCCGTGCATGTGACGCGCACCCTCATGCAGGACCTCGCTGCTCGCACCCGCCTGGGACGTGAAGCGCTCGCCTTCGCGGAATCGCTGGCGCCGTCTCGTCTCGCGCGCGTGGTCGCGCGTCACATGACGGCGGGGGTGTACGCATGAGCGGTCGGGACGTCTGGGCAGTGGTGCTCGTCAAGCCATTCCGGCTCGCGAAGCAGCGGCTCGCCGGTGTGCTCGATGCTGGTGAGCGCAGTGAGCTCGCCCGCGTCATGTTGGAGGATGTGCTCACGGCAGTCGATGCATGCGAGCGCCTGGCCGGCGTGATCGTCGTGACTGCGGATCGCGCGGCCGCCGCCGTGGCGCGGCGGCACGAAGCCATCGTGCTCATGGAGACCGCGGCCGTCGGCATGAATGCGGCTGTGGCGCGTGTCGTCACGTATCTGACCGGCAGCCTGGACGCGGGAATCGTCGTCGTGCCCGCCGACCTCCCGCACGTGTCGCCGGACGACATCGCAGAGATGATCGACCTGATCGATCGCGCACCGGCGATGGCACTCGTGCGATCGAGCGACGGTGGAACCAATCTTCTCGCGTGCCGTCCAGCGGGTGTCATCGCCGCCAGTTTTGGTCCCGACAGCTTCAAGGCACACTGTGACGCCGCCGTGCGCACGGGTATGACGCCGACCGTGTACTGTGCGCCGCATCTCAGCCTCGACATCGATCGGCGCGACGATCTCGCCGCTTTCGTCTCGCGCAAGTCTCCGACGTTGACCCACGACTATCTGTCGAGGCTGAACATTCAGACACGCTTGTCGACGCTCCCTGCGAGCGCGCTGAGTCTCGTCCGCACGGGTTGCGAGGTGGCGACCCATGACTGACGCGGTCGCCGATCTGTCGCCTGACACGGCGCTCACGGACGATCAGGCGCGAGCCCTTGTCGAGGATCGCAATGTCGAGCACCTCATGCAGGTGGCTGCCGCCCGTCGCGATGACGCCCATGGCGATATCGTCTCGTACTCGCGAAAAGTCTTCGTCCCGCTCACGCAACTCTGTCGCGACGTGTGCCACTACTGTACGTTTGCCCAGGCGCCCGCCGAGAACACACCCGCGTATTTGTCGATCGACGCGGTGCTCGCGATCGCCCGCGCCGGGCAGGCGGCTCAGTGCAAGGAAGTGCTGTTCACGCTCGGGGACAAGCCTGAGTTGCGCTACCCCGCCGCGCGCAGGGCACTCGAGTCACTCGGTCACGAAACAACGCTCTCGTATCTGGTGGAAGCGGCGAATGCGGTGCTGAGCGAAACGGGACTCCTGCCGCACGTCAACCCGGGATGCATGACGGCATCGGATCTCGCGGCGCTCCGCCGCGTGTCGATCTCGCAGGGCATCATGCTCGAGAGCGCGTCCGACCGACTGTGCGAGCCCGGGGGACCGCATCACGGATCGCCGGACAAGGTGCCGGCCACGCGACTCGAGACGATCCGCCTGGCCGGCGAGCAGCGCGTTCCGTTCACGACCGGAATCCTGATCGGCATCGGTGAGACGCGCCGCGAGCGCGTCGAAGCGTTGCTCGCCCTCCGAGCGCTACACGAGACCTACGGCCATCTGCAGGAAATCATCATCCAGAACTTCCGTCCGAAGCTCGGGACGAAGATGGTTGACGTGCCGGCTGTCGGGCTCGACGAGCATCTGTGGACGATCGCCGTTGCAAGGCTCCTGTTTCCGCCGTCGATGAACATTCAAGCGCCGCCGAACCTGAGCGCCGGCGCGTTGGCTCCGCTCATCGACGCCGGCATCAATGACTGGGGTGGTGTCTCTCCGGTCACGCCGGATCACGTCAATCCCGAAGCGCCGTGGCCGCACCTCAAAGTGCTCGAGCGTGCAACCAGGGCGGCCGGCAAGGAACTCGTCGAACGGCTCGCGATTTATCCCGCCTACGCGAGAGCAGCGCACCAGTGGGTGGATAAGAGCCTGCAGACGATCCTGCTGCACAGCGTGGATGCCGAGGGTTGGCCGCGGACAGACGAGTGGTCGCCCGGAATGGCGGGAGCGCTACCGCATGTCGCGCCACAGATCGTCAATTCATCAGCACGCCAGATCGCAGCGATTCTCTCGCGTGTTGGTGCTGGTGTGCCGCTCGAGGAACAGGATCTCGTTCGACTGTTTCGAGCCCGGGGTGACGAGTTCTCCGCTGTGCGCGCAGCCGCTGACATGGTCCGTCGTGAGGCAAACGGCGACGTCATCTCGTACGTGGTGTGCCGCAACATCAACTACACGAACGTCTGCTACTTCAAGTGTCAGTTCTGTGCGTTCTCGAAAGGGAAGTTGAGCGAGAACCTGCGCGGCCGGCCGTACACGCTGTCGATGGACGAGATCGCCAGGCGTGCGCGCGAGGCTTGGGATCGCGGGGCGACCGAAGTCTGCATGCAGGGAGGGATCGAGCCGAGCTTCACGGGCCGAACCTATCTCGACATCTGCGCCGCGGTTCGCGCGGCAACCCCAGGCATGCACATTCACGCGTTCTCGCCGTTGGAAGTGCACCAGGGCGCTGCGACGCTCGGTGTTCCTGTCGGTGACTTCCTCGCCACCTTGAAATCGGCGGGCCTCGGCACGCTGCCAGGGACAGCGGCGGAGATCCTCGACGACGACGTGCGCGCCGTGCTGTGCCCCGACAAGATCGGCACCGATCGATGGCTCGACGTGATGCGCACCGCTCACCGCACTGGATTCAAGACGACGGCGACGATCATGTACGGGCACGTCGATCGCTACCAACACTGGGCGAGACACCTGCTTCGCGTCCGTGCGCTGCAGGTCGAGACCGGTGGCTTCACCGAGTTCGTGCCGCTGCCGTTCGTTCACATGGAGGCGCCGATCTATCTCAAGGGGCGCGCACGCCGCGGTCCGACATTCCGCGAGGCAGTCCTCATGCATGCCGTCGCGCGACTGGCGTTGCACCCGGTGCTCACGAATATTCAAACGTCGTGGGTGAAGATGGGTCCGGAGGGCGTGAAGGTCTGCCTTGAATCGGGCGCCAACGATCTCGGCGGCACGCTGATGGACGAGACCATCACACGGTCAGCCGGCGCGATGCACGGTCAGGAGATGACGCCGGCCAGGATGGAAGCCATCATCCATTCGATCGGCCGGATCCCGCGGCAGCGGACCACGCTCTACGGGGATGCACCCGAGGAGCGCTCCGTGGCGTCGTTCGCGCCGCGTCGCGAGGTCCCGGCAATCATCGCGCTGAGGTCTTGAGCCTCGGGATGATCTCTTTCGCGATGATCTCGATCTGTTCCATCTCGTACTTGTAAGGCACGAAGATAATCTTCTGCACGCCGACGGCGAGGTGCTCTTTGAGCTGCGCCACGCATTCGTCCACGCTGCCGAGGATGGCGCTGTCCTTGGTCGAGTCGCTCCAGGACGCGTAGTCCCATTCCTTGCCGAGCCACTCCATCATCCCCGCTTCCACGGCGACGCGTGACGGGCCCACGCGAATTGGGAGTTGGGCGGCGTTCAGCAGCGTGTCCGGATCTTTTCCGCCTTCCAGCGCGAAGCGGCGGATTTTCTCCCATGACTTCGCGAAGCTCTCAGGGCGGTAGAAATAGGTGAGCCATCCGTCGCCGGTGACCGCCGCGCGCTGAAGCACCTTGTCCACGTAGCCGCCGATGAGAATCGGGGGCCTCGGCTTCTGCACCGGCTTCGGATACATGACGCCCGCCGGGATCTTGTGGCAGCCGAAATCTCCCTTGACCATGTCCTCGGTCCAGAAACGAGTCAGCACCTCGAGGTTCTGGTCCATGATCCGGCCGCGCTGATCGAACGGCACTCCGACGGCGTCGAACTCGCGCTTGTACCAGCCGGACGCCATGCCCATGAGCAGGCGACCGTTCGACAGGAGGTCCATGCTGGAGAGTTGCTTGGCGAGCACCACAGGGTTGCGAAGGGGGAGGACCAGAATCCCGGTGCCGAGCTTGATCCGTGTCGTGCGCGCCGCGATCGCCGTCAGCAGCGTCAACGAATCGATGATCGGAAAGTTCGGATCGACGCCGAGCAGGATGTGATCCCACACCCACAGCGAGTCGAAGCCGAACTCCTCCATCCTCACGCCGTAGTCCACGAGTGCCTGCGCATCCGGCAGCGTGGGGTAGGTGGTGAAGTTGCGTGCGGCGATCCCGAACGTTCCTGCCAGGCTCATGATTGATTTCCTCGTCGTGTTGTCACGCTGTGACGCACACCCATGCTGTAAACGACACACAGAGGCACCGAGACACCGAGAACTCTTTGAAGATTCGGCTCTGTGCCTCGGTGCCTCGGTGTGTCGTCATCGTTAGGCCGTGTATTTCTGCTCCGGATCCAGGTAACGCAGCATCGCCAGCTCCTCGGCGCTCGGCAGTTCGGTCACCTGCAGGTCAGGCGCGAACGCCAGCGGAAAGCCGGTGTTCGCCTGCACCTGCTCGCAGCTCACGCCGGGATTGAGCGCGATGGCGCGCATGCGCCGCGTCTCTTCATCGAAGTCGAAGACCGCGAGATCGGTGACGACGCGGAACATGCCGCCAGTGCCGAGGCCGCTTTCGCATCGTGAGGTGCGCCCGCGCAGCCAGCCCGGACTCGTGATGAAGTCGACGTGCTCGACGAAGCGGCGCTTCTCGTGCTTCATCGCGACGATCATCGCCGTGAGGCTCGAGATGTCGTTGCCACCGCCGGTCCCAGGCAGCCGTGTCTTCGGGCGAGCCGGATCACCGATGAACGAGCTGTTCAGGTTGCCGTACTGATCGATCTGCGCGCCGCCCATGAAGCCGATATCGACGTAGCCGCGCTGCAGCAGCAGCAGCACGTCGGCGCTGCCGAGCACCATGTTTGCCCGCGCCGTGCAGCGCTGATCATTGGTCGACGGCGGCAGCCGGCCAGGCTCGATGAACGCGCCGATCACGCCGCCCTCGAAGAGGATTGTGAGACCGGGGCTACGGAGACGTTGCGCAAGCGTGGCGGCGAGCAGCGGAATCCCGACTCCGGCAAACACGACCTGACCATCTCGAAGTTGCCGCGCGCTCAGAATCGCCAGTAGCTCGGATGCGGTTGTCGTCGATTCGCTAGGCATCGTCGATCGACCTTCCCGCGCGAGCCGCGCGAATCAGTTCCTCGACGCCGATGCCTGCGAGGAAGTCGCTCCAGGACGCCGGCCCGTACACGAACTGTTCGAGGTATTCGCGCATGCCGTCGACCGGGTTGGCGTTCACCTGGGCGACGTACGACTCCAGGTGGCGCATCATCGGCTCGTAGACGCCGGAGCACTCGTGGGGTGCACACCCGTACGGGAGCTCGACGACCGCGTCGACGGCGAAGAACGGAATCCTGGTGTGATCGGGTGCCCGGCGAATCTGATCGTTGGACACGATCCGCTCTGTCGTCAGGATCACGCGGTTGGCGGCCATCGCCAGGTCGACGTCCATGAAGGGCAGGCCGTCGATCTGCGCGTTGCCGAACTCGTCGCAGCGCTGTACGTGGATGAGCGCGACGTCGGGATTGATCGCCGGCACGAGCAGTAACGTCTCGCGCGTGTACGGACAGATCATCTCGATCGTTTCAGGGCGCTGCCGGACGACGTCGGAGCCCAGCATCGATCGGATCGGCATGAAGGGCAGTCCCATGGCACCGGCGCGAAAGCGCATCCCGATAGCCATATGGCTCCATTCGTCGTACGCCGCGGCACCGGTTTCCACGTGGTGGCGCATCACCTTGGATACTCCCCACAGGATTCCCTGACTGAACCAGCTCGTGGTGATGCGCTCGCAGATGCCCGAGCCGTAGAGGAGGTCACCGTCGCTCGACACGATGCTGCGCACACAGGAGAGGCGGGACTTGCGCGCCCGAATCAACGCCCAGATCATCCCCATCGGCGTACGCGACATCGTGCTGCCGCCGATGCCGACGGTGTCACCGTCGCTGACGAGTGACGCAGCGTCCTCGAGTGACATCACTTTTCGGCGCAGGCTGCGGTCGCGGCTCGCCAGCTCCTTTCGAAGCTGTGCGTACGACGGCACTAAGCCCTCGGGCGGATACTGCGGTGCGCTAGGATGCGCGACGTCCAGGGGCATGGCCGACCTCGTTGTTGAATTCGTCGATCAGCCGATCCCACTCGGGGATGGTGTCGACGAGCCTCTGCCAGAACCGCTGATCCCGGCGTCGGTCGAAGTCCTCGAGTGGCACGCCCTGCTGCTCGACCCACGTGTAGTAACCCAGGTTGAAGATGCGAGTGCGATCGACGTGTGAGAGCTCCAGGACGTGGTCGTCGGCGATGGCGTCGAGATGACGGCCGACGGTCTCGCCAGCGTTGACCTCATCGAATCCATCAGCGTACCGCCGCTCCTCGTAGGAGCGCCGCTCCGTCTCGTACATCGCCGCGCCGTCAGTCGCCACGGTCATGACCACGTCGTCGGGTCCCAGCTCGAGGTGCCTGGCGAGCTTGATGGACGCCACGATGTTGGCCAGCCCGGAAATGCCGAAGTCATCAAAGCGGGACACGAGCTCCGGATCGATCTGCCGCCGCCCGGTCAAGTACTTCCTCCCGACGCGGTGGTTGAATAGATGATTGAGCGCGTCGCTCGCCCGGTCTGACACGCCGACGACGACATCCGTGTTCATCACGTTGTGAATGAGCGGGATGTGCTTGTCGCCGATGCCCTGAATGTTGTGCTCGCCGTAGCCGTTGTGCAGCATCGTCGGGCACTCGAGCGCTTCGACGGCGACGGTGCGCGACCCGTGCAGCGCCTTGAGATAGTCCCCGGCGGCGATGGTGCCCGCCGATCCGGTCGCCGACACAAAAGCTGAGAGCCGATAGTTGCGATTCGCGCTCTTCAGATGCGAGAACACGCGATCGAACGCGTGTCCGGTGCAGCGATAGTGAATGAGGTAGTTGGCGAACTCCGAGAACTGATTGATGATGACGTTGTCCGGATCCTGCGCCAGCTCCGCGCAGCGATCGTAGATTTCCTTGACGTTGCTCTCGGTGCCAGGCGTGCGGATGACGTCTGCCGGATCGCTCACCCAGGCATTCAGCCAGTCGAAGCGTTCGCGGCTCATGCCAGCCGGGAGCACCGCCACGCCACGACATCCGAGGATGCGCGAGATCGCCACACCGCCACGACAGTAGTTGCCCGTCGAGGGCCAGACCGCGCGATCGCGTTCGGGATCGAACTGCCCGGTGACGAGCCGAGGCACGAGACAGGCATAGGCCGCGAGCACCTTGTGCGCGCTGATCATCGGAAAGCGCCGGCCGACGAGGACGACGATCGGCGAGTCAACCCCGGTCAGTTCGCTGGGAAGCACGAGATACGCCGGCACCTGGCTGCGTCGAGTGCGGTCGGCATCGTTGAACCAGTGCACCCGCCAGAGGTTGGCCGCATCGGGCGCATCCGGATCGATCGCTGACAGGTGCGGAATATCACTCGTGCCACCTGGTTCAGCGAGCTCACTCCAGGTGGGCAGCGAACAGTTCACCTGCCGCAGCCGCTTGATGGCTGCATGTTTGCGTGATGGATCGACAACGATCGGTCGCACGTTCGGTCTCCCGGCTCGTGTGGCCTGTTACGTCGTGGCGGGCCGGCGTGCGGCTGGCGCCATCTCACGTTCCCGCAGCCGATGCAGCTTCCGTTTCACGGCCTGCAGCGCCGCCAGGTTGGTGGTGACGATGGGCACGTCGTAGGCGATCTTGAGCAGCGACAAGGCGCTCATCGCGTGATAGTCGGTGGAGGCGATGAAGAGCGCGTCCCCCGGAACGCGCGTGCCCACCCGCGACTGCACGAACGAGTAGATCGACTCCGGGGTGACGGTTGCGCCATCGGCCGCCGACAGTCCCATCCCGTACATGGCCGATACTGCAATGCCGTCCGATTCGAGTCCCGCCTTGATGCGGCGGTTCACGTCGTCTGTGTATGGCGTGACCACGGCGACGCGTGTCGCCCGCGCATCGAACAGAGCTTGAGTGACCGACTCGACGACGCTCACGGGTTCCGCGCCGGTCAGCTCACCGACTCGCTCGCAGATCTCACGGTCGTACTCCTTGCCGCGAAGCAGCCAGGCGCTCGTCGAGCCGAAGACGACGATGTGCGGCAACACCGTGCGCACCATGCTCGCGGCCGGCAGCGTGAACTGATCGAGCATCTGCTCCTCGCTCGCCGTGGACATGTCCGGCATGAACATGCGCGCAGTGTGCAGCGTCGTGTCATGCGGCAGGCTGCGATAGAAGTCGACCTCCATGACCGAATTGGGAGACGGAATCAACAGACCCACGCGCCAGGGCATGTAGAAGTCGACCTCGGTGAACGAGTGTGGTGGCGGAATCATCACTCCGGCTTCCCAACTCATGCGGGCTCGCATTGTGCTGGCCACAACTGTGAGGTCACCCGGCGCAGGGGGGCACGGCCTGCAGTGCCTCCTGCTCCCGAAGCAGATCGAAAATCCGCTCCGGTGTCGCCGGCGTGCTCTTCACGCGAACACCGACGGCGTCGTAAATCGCATTCAGGATCGCTGGCGTCGTCGGGATCGTGGCCGGTTCGGACACGCCCTTTGCGCCGTACGGACCATTCGGATCGGGCACTTCCACGATCAGGCATTCGATCTCGGGTACGTCGAGCGGCGTCGGGACCAGATAGAAGGCGAGCGAACGCGGTTCGCGCGCGGCCGTGGTGCACGACGTGCTGTTCGTAGAGGGCGTAGCCCAGCCCCATCACCGCGCCACCCTGCACCTGGCCCTCGACACCCACCGGATTGATCGCCCGGCCGGCGTCAGTGGCAGACACGAGGCGCGTGACCTGAACGAAGCCGGTGTCGGTGTCGACCTCGACCTCGGCGAGCTGCGTTGCCCAGCCGAACGTCTGGTAGGCGTCGCCTTGCGACGTCGTCGGATCGACGTCTTTCGTCGTGATGTCCTGCCAGCCCCAGCCGATGCACCGTTTGCCCTGCTTGTGCATCTCGTCCACGACCTTGACCACGCCGACGTGGCGGTCGGGCGAGATCCGCGAGCGGATGCTGCCGTCGACCAGTTCCAGATCGTCGGGCGCGACCCCAACGAGCTGTCCGGCCATCTCGAAGAGCCGGGACTTCACGTCGAGGCTGGCGTTCCTCACGGCCTGCCCCTGCACGAACGTGGCGCGACTGCCTGACGTCGGACCAGAGTCGGGCGTGCTGCCTGTGTCCGCGTCCACGACGCGAATAGCGCTGATCGGCATGCCCAGTTCGGTGCCGACGATCTGCGCGAGCAACGTCTGAATACCCTGGCCGAGATCGCAGACGCCGGTGAAGAGGGTCGCCGTGCCGTCTTCCGCAACCTCGACGTGCGCGGCGCCGATATCCGGTCGATTGAAGCCGTAGCCGATGCCGTAGAACATCGATCCAACGCCGAGTCCGCGCTTTTTCATCTGGACCACTCCATGCCGTGTTGCGTCATGTAGTCGCGGATACGCGTCAGCGTGGCGCCGATGCCGGTGCCCTCGTTCACGACCTGCCCGGTCGCCGTCGTGAGTCCGGGCTTGAGGCAGTTGATCAGGCGGAACTCGACCGGCGAGATGCCCAGCCCGCGGGCGAGCATGTCCATCTGCGATTCGTGCGCGACGGCGATCTGCAGCACGCCGAAGCCGCGCATCGCACCGCCGATCAGGTTGTTGGTGGTGACCGTGTAGGTGTCGACCTTCACGTTGGGCACGTAATACGGGCCAGTCGCATGGATGCCGGCCTTCTTGATCACGTACATCCCGAGCGAGAGATACGGACCGCTGTCGCCGTAGATGCTGGCCTCGACCGCGCGTCAAGCGACCGTCTGCGCGCGCGCCGGACTTGTAGTGGATGGTGAACGGGTGACGCTTGGTCAACGCGAAGAGCGACTCTTCGCGGGTGTAGACCAGGCGCACAGGTCGGCCTGTCTTCAGTGCCAGCAACCCGGCGTGGATTTCCGTGGTGATGTCGTCTTTTCTGCCGAACCCACCGCCGACCGGTGACATCACGACCCGGACCTTGTTCATCGGCAGGCCAACGTTCGGCGCGATCTGCCGTCGATCGCGAAAGGGGTACTGCGTCGCGGTGAGGATGTTCAGCACGCCCATGCTGTCGACGTACGCGAGCCCGGCTTCCGGCTCCATCGGCAGGTGGTCCATCGACTGCGTGCGATAGGTGTGCTCGACGATCAGGTCGGCCTGGGCAAAGCCTTCGGCGATATTTCCCTTGCGAACCGTGGTGTGCTGAAACAGGTTGTCCGCGTCGTTGACGCGGGGAGCGTCCGGCGCCAGGGCGTCTTCGATGGTGAAGACGCCAGGCAGCGGCTCGTACTCGACGACAATCCGCGCGATCGCCTCGCGCGCGATCTCTTCACTGTCGGCCGCGACGATCGCGACGGCATCGGCGAAGCTGCGGACCTTGTCCTGGGCGAGCACGCGCTGATCGAGGACGGCGACGCCGTACCGATTGGGTCCCGGCACATCGTCATGCGTGAGCACTGCGTGCACGCCGGGCAGCGCGCGCGCCGCGGTGGTGTCGATCGAACGGATGTTGGCGTGTGCGTGAGCGCTCCATAGGATGCGCGCGTGGAGCATGCCGGGCATCGTCATGTCGCCGGCGTACAGCACCTTGCCGGTGACCTTCTCCCAGGCGTCCAGGCGAGGCGGCGACGTGCCGATCAATCCTTGTTGTTCGGTCTTGGTGTCGACGGTGATCATGCGGTTCTCCGCGCCGGCGCGGGACCATCGGCCGCACGCATGGTCTCGGCCGCCGAGCGGACGGCCGCGGTGATCTTGTTGTAGCCGGTGCATCGGCAGATGTTGCCGGCGAGATAGAACTTGATTTCCTCGTCAGTCGGATCCGGCTGTTCGCGCAGCAGGGCGCACGCGCTGACGATCATGCCCGGCGTGCAGTAGCCACACTGGACGCCGCCCAGATTGACGAAGGCGCATTGCAGGGGATGTGGACCTTCGGATCCGGCTACGCCCTCGATCGTCACGATCGACTTGCCCACGGCATCGCCCACCAGCACGAGGCAGGAATTCACCGGCACGCCATCGAGAAGCACGGTGCACGACGCGCATTCGCCTTCATCACAGCCCTTCTTGCTGCCGGTCAGGCCCAGGCGCTCTCGCAGCGTGTCGAGCAGCGATTGGTGAGGCTCGGTCGCGACGAAGGATGTCTTGCCGTTGACAGTCAGACGGTACTGCCGTGTCATCGCGCACCCGCCATCGCGGCTCGTGCCGCAGCCTGTTGCACCACTCGCGTCGTCAGCGTTCGCACGATCGCGCGCCGATACGCGGCGGTGCCCCTGATGTCGGAGATTGGCGTCGTGGCGGCCGCGGCCAATTCGCCGCTCGCCTCCGCGAGTGCCGGCGGTGATGCGTTCGCCTCGAATCGCGGCTTCTGCGGCTGTGGCGCGGAGCGGAGTGGGTGACACGGCACCGAGGGCGATGCGGCAGTCGGTGCACAGGCCGTTGGCGTCGAGTGTCACCGATGCCGCCACGCTCGCGATGCCGATGTCCATCGCCGCCCGTGGGCTGAAGCGCGAGAACGCATTTCCGCTCTGCGTCGCGGGTGCCGGCACGCTGATGGTCGTGAAGATGTCCCCAGGGGTCAGAACGGTCCGGCCGGGACCGGAGATGCACTCTTCGATCGGCAGAACGCGCGTCCCGGTGGCCGAGGCGATCTCGATGGTGGCTGCGAGCGCGACGAGCGGTGGAACGCTGTCTGCCGACGGCGACGCGTTGCCGATGTTGCCGCCCACCGTGGCGAGGTTGCGAAGCTGCACCCCGGCCAGGACGCGCGCGGCCTCGACGAGCGAGTGGTAGTGTCGCCGCACGTGCTCGTTCTGCTCGATAGCGCGGAACGTCGTGAGCGCGCCCATCGTGAGCCCGCGCCGGGCGTCCCATGTCAGTCCGGTCAGGCCGGGCACGAACTTGATGTTGACGACGGAGCGGTACGTGCGGGCGCCGCGCCGGATGCGAAGCAGAAGGTCGGTCCCGCCGGCGAGGGCGGCGCCGGCGTCACCCTCGCCGGCGAGGACGCCGAGTGCCTCGGTCAGAGTTGCGGGTTCGAAGACGGCAAAGGCCACGTGTGCCACCCAACAGGTGTGTAAGTGTCGTTCCACATACAGGAACACATAACCTGTATGTGAAACAAATCGTGGCATACGCCTCTGGGGTCGTCAAGGCCTCCAGGCAGACAGAATGTGTCGGATCGCCGCGCAAAAGGAACGGGATTGTGGCTATTGCGCGGCGTTGAGCGCCTGGAGCGGCTCGC
This sequence comes from uncultured Acidobacteriota bacterium, assembly GCA_963772955.1. Taxonomy (GTDB): domain Bacteria; phylum Acidobacteriota; class Vicinamibacteria; order Vicinamibacterales; family UBA2999; genus Gp6-AA40. The sequence continues at coordinate 741,195 of CAVYZF010000009.1, forward strand.
GCGGGGTGGTGCGCGACGACTGATGCCCCAGTTCGGCGGCGATGCGACGCGCACCCTCGCGAACGATGCCGGTGTAGTGATCGATCGTCGCGGTGTTCACACGCGTCAGCGGGCCGGAAATGGTGAGGCTGGCGATCACGCGATCGCGCGAATCCCTGACGGGAAACGACACGCCTGCGACCCCTTCGTCGGTTTCTTCGAAGGACACCGCGTATCCCTTTCGACGAATCTCAACGAGCTGCGAACGGATCTTCGAGGCTTCGGTCGTGGTGTGAGACGCCAGCGGACGCAGGCGTTTCTTGAGGACCGCGTCGATCGACTCCTTGTCGAGGTAAGCGAGCAGAACCTTCGATGAGCAGCCCGCATAGAGTGGCGCGGTCGAGCCGACATCGAGGATCAAGCGAAGGCCTCTGCGCTGCTGCACGCGCTCGATGCAGACGACCCGATCGCCTTCGGGGCTGACCACCTGGAGCAGCACCGTCTCGCCGCTCGTCGCGCTGAGCTGTTCCATAATCGGCAGCGCGACGCGGCGCAGTTCCATCCCCGCCTGCGCACGGCGCCCGAGTTCGATGCCCGCCAGCCCAAGCCGGAATCGCTTGGTCTCCGCATTCTGTGTGACGAAGGCATGCTGCTCCAGCACGCGCAGGATGCGGTGGACCGTGCTCTTCGACATGCCGACGTCGCGCGAGACCGCGGTGACGCCCCATTCCGGCTGCTCTGGAGAGAACAGCATCAGAACGCGCAGGGCTTTATCGAGAATCTTGACCTGAGGTTCGGACATGGTCCTGTGAAAGAGTGTGGCACACCGGTCCAATTCCGTGTCAATCTTCACGGCGCGATCCATCGATCAGTGAGGCCACATGCGGAAACTGTCTCTCGCCTGCGTCGCCGTGAGTGTCTCGCTCGTCAGCGCGGTGCTTGTCGCGCAGGAGCGCCCTGACCAGCAGGTTTTCTGGACGATCCGCCAGGAAGGGACGGCCAATTCCCAGATTATGCGGACGCTGCACGTGCTGACCGATGTGCACGGTCCACGGCTCACCGGCTCACCCAGCCTGAAGGCGGCAGGGGAATGGGCGATCGAGCAGATGCAGTCGTGGGGGATGAAGAACGGCCACCTCGAGCCCTGGAACTTTGGTCATCCCGGATGGACGAACGAGCGGCTCGCCGCGTACATCGTCTCGCCTGTCAAAGACACGCTCGTGGCCGAAGTGCTCGCCTGGACGCCGGGAACCAACGGCGCGGTGAAAGGCGCCGCGCTGCAAGTGACCGTGCCGCGGCAACCGACACGAGAAGAGCTGGCCGCGCATCTCGAGTCGTTGAAGGCGAGCCTCAAGGGAAAGATCGTACTGGTGAACGCGCCGGCTGTCGTGCCGGTCACGTTCAGTCCGGCTCCGCTGCGGCGAGAAGACAGTGACGTGATCGTCCAGATGAATACGCCGCAGGGCGTTCAGGCCGGGCGAGGCGGCGGGCCGCCTCCGCCCACGGCACAGAACCAGCCGTCTCCTCGACGTCCGTTGACGGCGAACGAACTCGACGAGCAGCTCAATGCGTTCCTCGCCACGAGTGGCGTGCTCGTTCGCATCACCGATGCGGGTCGCGATCACGGGCAGATTCGCGCGTTCCACAACCGCACTTTCGACGAGACGAAGGCACCACCGATCGTCGTCATGCGCAACGAGGACTACGGGCGCGTCTGGCGGTTGCTCGACGACAAGCGCGCCGTCGAGCTCGAGTTCGACATCGTCAATCGCTGGTATCCCGAGGGGCGCACTGCCTACAACGTGGTTGCGGAGATCCCGGGCAGTGACAAAGCCGATGAAGTCGTCATGCTCGGAGGGCATCTCGATTCCTGGCATGCGGCGACCGGTTCGACGGACAACGCGATCGGTGTGTCCGTGATGATGGAGGCGGCACGGATTCTGACGGCGATCGGCGTCAAGCCGCGGCGGACCATCCGTGTCGCGCTCTGGAGCGGCGAGGAGCAGGGACTGCTCGGGTCGCAGGCGTACGTGCGCGAGCACTTCGGGAGCTTCGAAGATCAGAAGCCGGCGTTCTCGAAGCTCGCTGCGTACTTCAACATCGACAGCGGCACTGGGCGCGCACGCGGTCTGACTCTCTTTGGTCCGCCAGAGGCGGCGACGGTCCTGCGCGAGGCGTTGTCGTCCTTCACGGATCTGGGACTCCTTGGCGTGACCACGACCCGCAGCCGTCAGGCGGCGAGCACTGATGCGTTTTCGTTTGCTGCCGCCGGCCTGCCTGGCGTGAATGCGCTTCAGGACCCGATCGAGTACCAGTCGTACACGTGGCACACGAACCTCGACACCTACGAACGCGTCGTCGAAGAGGATGTGAAGAAGTCAGCGATCGTGATGGCCGCTGCGGTGTACCAGCTGGCGATGCGAAACGATCTGCTGCCGCGATTTACCGACGAGCAGATGCCACGTCGTCCGGGCGCCCCGGCGCCGACGCCAGTTCCGGCGCCAGCGCCTTCGACCACGAGCAATTGATGCACGTGGTCCGGCTGAAGCCGGATACGACGCGACATGACGCAGCTCACAACAGGCGAAGAACTCCGGCGGCAGTTCGGCGACATCGACATCTATCTCTTCGATCAGATCCTGCGCGGACGTTTCGATTCGCGCCCGCGCGTGCTCGACGCCGGGTGCGGGGACGGTCGCAATCTCGTGTACCTGCTTCAGCACGGCTTCGAGTGCTACGGAGTCGACAGCCAGCCCACCGCGATCGACGTCGTGCGCCAGCTTGCCTCTCGACTGGCTCCCGGCCTGCCGCCGACGAACTTCGCTGTCGCCGACGTCACGAAGCTTCCGCATCCCGACGGACGCATGCACGCCGTGATCTGCAGCGCAGTCTTGCACTTCGCGGACGATGACGATCACTTCACGTCCATGGTGACCGAGATGTGGCGCGTGCTCGCCCGAGGCGGACTCTTCTTCGCGAGGCTCGCGTCGAACATCGGTCTCGAAGAGGCGGTCGGTCCTGCGGGTCGCCAGGTGCGTCTGCCCGACGGAAGCGATCGGTTCCTCGTTGACGAGTCCATGCTGCTTCGCATCTCCGCCCGGCTCGGTGGACGCCTGGCCGATCCCATCAAGACGACGAACGTGCAGGGAAAGCGCTGCATGACGACCTGGTGTCTTGTCCGGGAGTGAGCGGCTGACACGTCCGCGGGGCGTCCGGCGTATTTCAGGAGGAGCCGACTCTGTCGATATGATGAGTTGTGGCCGGGCGAATCCCCTGTTAGAGCGCCCATGCCTGCCCCGCCGAAGCCGCGAAGCGGCGAAGGAGGGCCGAAGGAGCCCAATGAAACGTCGGTTGAGAATCGTGAGCGGCGCGGCCGTGCTCGCCGTGATCGCGCTGGCATCAGCAGTGGCGTTCACGCAGGGGCAGCCCGCCTCGGGAACACAGGCGCCCTACTCGCCGCCCAGGACACCGTGGGGTGATCCGGACCTCCAGGGAATCTGGCCGGGCACGGACATGGTCGGCGTCCCGTTCGAGAGACCGGAGCAATTCGGCACGCGACTGTTCCTCACCGACGCCGAGCTGAAAGAGCGCGAGCAACAGGCGTCGAAGCAGCAGGAACTCGATGTCCTCGACTTCGATCTGCAGAAGCCGCCGGCCGAGATCGTCGCGCTTGGCGACGTGGGCGGCGTGACGTCGCCGCCGCCACATTGGCTCGAGCGCGGCGTGCCGTCGAGGCAATCGTCGCTCATCGTGCAGCCGGCGAACGGACGGATGCCGGCAATGACGCCCGAGGGTACGGCGCGACAGAAGACCGCGGGAGGCACCTACGTCAAGCAGACCGGCTTCAACAGCGCATCAGAGCTGGGTCCGTATGATCGCTGCATCTCCCGCGGAGTCGTGGGGTCGATGATGCCGGTCGTCTACAACAACGGAAACGAGATCGTCCAGAGCCCGGGGTTCGTCGCGTTTCGCAACGAGATGATCCACGAGGTTCGCATCATCCCGCTCGACGAACGCCAGCCGCTGCCCGGCGACATGAAGTCCTACATGGGGTCGTCGAGGGGACACTTCGAAGGCAACACGCTCGTGGTCCGCACGACGAATCTCAATGGCAAGACCGGCATGCAGGGCAACGGCATGATGCTGATCCCGAGCGACTCGATCGCGATCGAAGAGCGCTTCACGCCGGTCTCGGCCAGCGTGCTGCAGTATGAAGTCACGATCAACGATCCGAAGACGTGGACGGCGCCGTGGAAAGTCTCATTCCCGCTCAAGCGTGAGCAGGACTATCAGATGTTCGAGTACGCATGTCACGAGGGCAACTACGCCATGCGGAACACGCTGTCAGGCTCTCGAGCTGACGAGGGAAAGCGGTAATCGTTTCGTTGCCAACCGGCCGGGGCCGGCGGGCGTCCAACGGGGAGACGCTGGCTCCCGGCGCGATGCCGGAGCGGGAGGGCATCGATGCGCAGGCGAGGCTCGGTCCTGTTGTTTACCGTTGTTGCAGCCGTCGCGACGTCGGCGGCGGTGCTAGCGGCGCAGCAACGTCTGGAGCCGCTGTTTCCAGGGCAGCGGGCACCCGAGGCTCCGTCGCTGTTCCCCGTGCAGCCGTTCGAAGTCTCACAAGTTCCGCAGTCTCCACAGGCCCCACCGCCTCCACGGATGCTTGTTGTTCCGAACAACATGAACGCGTTGCCGAATCTGAAGCCGCGTGTCGTGTGCGGAATGACGCTGATCCCGGCGCCGCCGGGCGTCGATCCGAAGATCGCAGACCAGCGCGAAGCCGAGAAGCCGAAGACTCCGACGACGTACACCATCCGTCCGGTGCAGCCGTCCATTTGCTGGTAAGGCGGGTTAGTGGTTCTGGATCGTCGAGTAACCCACGGTGAAGCGCCGATTGAGTTGTCGAGAACCACAGTCATTTCGTGAGTACGCCGTTGCGGCGTGATCGATTTTCTGAACCCTACAAGCGGTCGGCCTCGTAGGAATGTCCGATCGAGTGTGGACAGAGCGCAGCTCGCCCTGAATCCTTCAGCCCGTCAACGTGGCTGGACGATCCTGCATTTGAGTTGTTTCGCCGCCGTGACCATCCTGTCGTCATACGTCACGAGCGCGCCGAGATCATCGCCAAGCTCCTGTGCCGTCGCGAGATGAATGGCGTCGAGAGAGCGAAGCTCGGACGGACGTAAGACACCTGCCGCATTCAGGATGCGATCGTTCACGCGAACCAGATCTAGCCGCTCAAGCACGCTGCGGCCTCTGGAGACCGCCTCTTCGCCTGCCGGCAGAAGCGCGCGCAGCACTTCCGTTCGCGCGAGCGCGCTCGACACGAGCGGTTGTCTTCGCCGGAGATACCGGCGCAGCGCCAGCGACTCCGGCTCGCGCACGGCAAGCTTGACGATAGCCGAAGAGTCGAGATACGTCGCCACGGTTCAGCGCTCGTCCCGCCGCAGACGGCGGAGCACGTGGGATGGGCGCTCTTTCCCGCGCGCAAGGACGAGCGGTGCGGGCAAGTCGTCGAATCTGCCCTTGGCGGACTCAATCTCGCCCGAGGCGCGCATTCGATCGAGTGCGTTGCCTTCCGGGAGCGGCGAAAGAACCGCGACACGGCGTCCTCGATCTGTGACCTCGATTGTCTCGCCCTGTTCGACGCGTCGCAGGAGCTCGCTCGCCCGCTGCCGGAGTTCCCGTACACCAATCGATGCCATGTGCTACTTATAGCACAATCGGGCCTGTGGCTATTGAGTCATCGATCTGGAAGAGAACAGGCGAGTTGCGACGCGCCGCTACGCCCGGTACGCCGCCAGAATCACCAGCCAGCACGGAGCAACTCCGGAGCAGTAGCGCCCAAACACCAGCGAAAACCGGGCATCATCAGGGACCAGAAGACGAAGCCAGGCATCAATATCTACAACCCCGTACGGTCTCCCAAACTCCAACTCCCAACTTCCAAGGTCTCCGATTGGGAGTTGGATCGTTGGGCGCTGGGAGTTGACTAGCGTCAGTTTCTTACTGCAGCTCTTTCATCAATCCATCGAGACTGACCTGAACGTGGAGATCGGCGAAGTGGAAATCGCTTCGCAGCATCTTCTCGATCTCCGCCCGGCTCTTCTTCTGCGACACCATGTCGTGCACCTTCGTGCGCAGGCTCACGGTGCTCTCGCGGAACGTGCGCACCTCCTGCTTGGTCGTCACGACGCCGTGGCCGGGCACGACGGTGTCGAAGTCGAGACCGAGCGCGCCGTCCACTGTCTTCGTCCATTCGACCGCGCTTCCACCGCCGGCGTAGTCAACCAGTTGCGGCGTGGCATCGCCGAACGTGAACATGTCGCCCATCGCGAGGACGCGATGATCGGGGAAGAGCACGACGACGTCGCCGTTGGTGTGCGAGCGGCCGAAGTAGTGCACCTCGACGCGCTTGCCTCCGACGTAAAGGCGCAGACGATTCTCGAGCGTGACGTTGGGCAGGCCCGGCATCTTGGTCTCGACCATCTTCTGACGCGCCGCTTCCGAGGCGACAACCTGCGCGCTCAGCGCCTGCAGCTTCGCGTTCCCACCGCTGTGATCGCCATGGAAATGGGTGTTGATCACGTACTTCACCGGCTGGCTCGTGACCTTCTTGAGCTCCGCCATGATGTTCGTGTGATCGATCTCGAACTTGTCGTCCACGATCACCACCCCCTCGTTGGTGATGAGCGCCGTGGTGTTGCCAGGAACGAAGTCGTTGTGGATGACGTAGAGGTCATCCTTCACCTTCACCAGATCGAGCTTGGCCGCTTCCGTCCCGAACTGCGCATGAAGGTATGCACCAAGCATGGCAAGCGAGAGCACCGCGACGAGGCCGACACGCATCTTCATTGAAGATCTCCCGTAGACAGGTGCATCAGGCATCTCCAGCAGACAGTTGACGGCTGGTGATGTTACTACGGTCGAGACGGGCGGTATCAGGCTCTCGCGAGACGGCGCGCGAACCAGCGTCGCACGGTCCGGATGATCACCGTCGCAAAGGCGAGGATCAGCGCGATCAGGATCGTGGCGACGATGAGAGCGGCAATCGGGTGCTGGAGCGCAAGGTAGGCGAGGCCGACGACGAAGAGATCTTCGCCGAAGCTGAGGATCCAGTTGGACACCGGCTCCGGGCTCGTGTTCACGACGGCTCGGGAGCTCGTCTTGGTGAGATGACTGGTGGCGGCCACCGTGCCGCCGAGCAGTGCAATCAAGCCCTCGACCGTGGCCGAGGCGTCCCCGACAGTGGCGACCGCGATCAGCGCTCCACCGAGCGGGCGAATGGCGGTGTGAATGAGGTCCCACAACGAATCGACGTATGGGATCTTGTCCGCAAAGAACTCAATCAGATACATGACGATCGCGACGCCGATCACCACGGGATGATTGAACGACTGAAACTGTGCAGGCAGATCGACCCAGCCGTAGCGGGCGGCGAGACCCAGGATCGCGACGGTTGCGTAGAGATTGACGCCTGCCGCGAACGAGAAGCCGAGCGTCCGTCCGAGTGTGATCAGATCCATCGGTCTAGGTTGCTATGACGATAACCGGGGTCCGCCCGGTTCCGTCAGCGCGCCCGCGGATTCACGAGCTCGGGATGACGCCGCGCGAATTCTTGCAGAGGCGCCTCGGGAAATCGCCCGTACGCGTCGGTGCCGCTGAAGCTCCACGGCCACGCACCCAGGTATCCGGCGCTGACCGCGAACTCCAGGTACTGATCGAGCGTCGTGGCCGGAGGGGCTGCGCCAGGAGGGCACTGCTCCGGCGCGTTGCCCGGAAACTCGCCGAGCACGATCGGCTTGGCCATGCCAAGCGATGCTGCAGGCATGCCGAAGACATCCGCGTCGCGTGCCGGCTGATTCACGTCCGGGTACGAGTGAACCTGGACGAAGTCGATTCCAAGCTCCGGATCGCCCCACGCCCACAGGTTGTGCAGTCGAGCGGCTGCCATCGTTGTGAGTGCGCGGGTGTGGAAGTGGACTACTCGGCTCGTCCGTGATACGAGCTCCGCCAAGCTCTCGAACCGCAGAGGACTCGCGACGCGCGAGCTCAGGTCACGTTCCCATTCTTCGATGATGAAGTCGGGTTCGTTCATGAACTCGAAGGCGAGAATCTGGCCGCCCAGGTCGGCACGTTCGCCCGTGACGCCATAGCGTCGTACGACCGGCTCGATGACGTTCTGCATCAGCGCGTGGCGTCCGCTGTGAGTGTCGAGCACTTGCGCACGGCCGTCTGGCAATCGCGCTTCGAGCAGCGCGCCAGTCAGTGGATCGGCGATCACGTCGGGGACGCCCTCGAACATCCACCGATGGTCGAGCAACACGAGCGCGAGGCGGATGTCGACGTCGCGCGCGATGCCGAGCGCGGCATCGAGATCAGCAAAGAGATGAGAATCGGGTCCAGCCGGAAGCCCGCGACCGTCGTACTCGATCCCGGATCGGCCATCGGCGAAGACGAACCATCGCGCGACGGTGAATCCGAGGCTGGCCATCCGCGCGAAGTCACCGGCGATCGCGAGTCGTCTCGTGGAGACACCGACGTGGGAGCCCCAGACGTTGCCGCCGAAGTCCATGCCGTAGTAGACGTTCGTTCCGTCGCTCGACCACGGATAGTTGCAGCCGTGCCAGAACATCAGCGACTCGTCACAGACGGGCGGATTGTATGCCTGGTCGATTCTGAGCTGCGGGATGGGTGGCTGAGAGCCGCAGATGCTGCAGCGGCTCTCGAAGCGGACGGGCCAGGAAGGCGTCCCGGGACTAGTCGCTGCCGGTGGAGTACCACTTGCGCGAGCGGACCTTGAAGTCGTTGTTGCGCGCGCGAATCTCGATACGGCGCAGGCCGGTCGCGGTGCCGGGCTCGAACGCGATCAGATACTGATGGCGAAGATCTTCGAGCAACCGATTCGTCGACTGACTCACCAGTGACGGGCTCGACGCGAAGAAGTAATCGCCGCCTGTTGCGCGCGCAAGCTCGAACAGGGCATTGCGCTGTTGCGGTCCGCTCGGCTCGCCGGACACGGGCTGCGGGTTCAGTTCACCCACCGCGAAGACATAGACGGGCACGTCGATGGTGCTGGCAATCCACGCCACTTCCTCAGGCGTATACGTGCTGGCGTTGTCCGCGCCGTCCGTGATGACCACCACCGCGCGCCGATTCTGCGTCTTGCTGGCGACTGCCGCTGCCGTTCCCGCAATGGCGTCGTAGATCGACGTCGATCCGAACGCTTCGACTTCTCCCAATCCGGCACGGATCTCATCGAACTCCTGCGTGAACTCGCGCAGCGTCAGCAATCGCGTATCGAAACTCATGAGCGCGGCCAGATCCTTGTCGCGCCTCAGGTTGGCGAGAATCATTTCGCAGATCTGCTGCGATGAGACGGTCGCGGTGCCGAGCCGCATGCTGCCGCTGCCATCGACGAGCAGTGCAACACTTGCCGGCGCCTGATCATCTGCCTGCATGCCGACGATGTTTCGCGGGCGGCCGGCGTCTGTGACGACGATATCGTTGGGTGTCAGGGTCCGGACGACGCGACCTTTCTTGTCGCGCACGACGGCGGTGACCGAAACGAGATCTACGCTCGATTTGAACGTTGCCTGGGGCTGCTGATCGAGCTGAGCCGAGGCAATACCGGGAGTCAGGCCCGCGAGGAGCCCGAACACAGCGACCAGGGACGCGCGGCGATAGTGCATGGTTCTTCCTAGACGGAGCGGATGGCTACCTCCTCTTGTCGGCCCTTCTTCTGCAATACTTTAGCCCGATTAGCACTCTTCCATGACATCCGAAGGAACACGCGCCATCGTCGACCGATTCAACGACGCCTTCAACCGTCACGACGTCGACGCCATCATGATCTGTATGACGCCGGATTGCGTGTTCGAGAACACCAGACCCTCGCCCGACGGCACACGTCTCGTGGGGCAGCAGGCGGTGCGCGGCTACTGGGAGGAGTTCTTTGCCCGCTCCCCGCACGCCCGCTTCGACGTAGAAGATGTGTTTGCGGCTGGTGACCGCTGCGTCGTGCAGTGGGTGTATCACTGGCTCCGCGACGGCAAGCCCGGCCACGTGAGAGGCGTGGACCTCTTCCGCGTTCGTGACGGGAAGGTCGCGGAGAAGTTCTCCTATGTGAAGGGATAGATCCGCTTCGCGATCAGGGCTCGAGCCGCAGATCGTCGCGCGAGTACTCGGCCGTGGTTTCCTGCGCTCCCCACGAGAGCATGACGCGATCATCAGGAGCGGCCCAGTGAACCTCGAATCGCTGACTCGGCCACTTCACCGAATATTTGCGCTGAGCCACTGCCGGTGGCACGGCTCGCACCGGTCGCGCTGGTTGCGGGTGGGCGGGCTCGGGCTTCTTCTTGTCTTTCTCTTCAAGCGATCGCACCGCGTTGGCGATCGCGGCCGCGACGGCTTCAGTCGACGCTGCGGGCGCCGGCTTCGCGTGCTCGGACGCCTTTCCCGCCTCGGCTTTCGTCGTGTCAGGTTTCCCAGGCTCGGTGGTTGTGGCTGGCTCGGCTGCTTCAGCCCGCGGCTTGGGCTGAGGCTTCCGGATGATGCCGTGCGTCGGGCGCCCCGGGTTTGTGGCCGGCTGCGGCGGATGAGCCTCTTGCGCTGCGGCTCGCGTCGAGCCACTGCACAACAGCACGACCAGAACAATCAGGGACCGATGCCGCATGCTCAGTGCCGATCCGAGCTCGGGGCAGCGCTCGTCGAACGCGGCGAGGTCTCGGGACGGACCATCTCCGAGAACATGACGCGCCCGCTCACGAGCTCGTAGTACGCGCCGATCACGCCGAGCTCGCTGGTGTCGGCCATTCGCTGCAGGAGTGGGCTTCCCGTCATCGCATCGTTGATGACCTGCTCCACGTTGGCGAGGATCAGACCCTTGATCTCTTCGCGCTCCTGCTTCGGTTGACGACGCGCAGCCTGAATCGCCTTGAGCAGATACGTCATGCTCGCGCTCGTCGGCTCGTCCTTCGCCTGCGCGGCAGCCGTGACGGCGCCGCACGACTCATGACCCATGACGACCAGCAACGGAATATGAAGGTGCTCGGCGCCGTACTCCACCGACGCAAGGATCGATTTGTCGATCACTTCTCCCGCCGTGCGAATCACGAAGATGTCACCCAGCCCGGCGTTGAACACATACTCGGGCGGAACACGCGAATCGACACACGACAGCACCATCGCGTAGGGATGCTGGCCGGCGGCCAACTCCTGTCGGCGGTTCACGCTCAGCGATACCGGCGACGAGGCGTTCCGCACGAAGCGATCGTTGCCCGCCTTCAGCAGCCCGAGGGCCTGCTGCGGGGTATGGGCCGGCTCAGGGCCTTCGGCGCTGGCGGCACCAAATGCGGCGCTTATCACCACCACGACGGCGGTCACCATTCGAAACCTGACAGTCATCGACACTCCCGGCGCAAGAAGCACACCTGCCAGAAGATCGACCTCGCGCCGTGAATCTTGAACATGCCCGTAATTGCACGGAGACCAGGTCGGGTGGACGCGGGGTGCCGGCCTTGACGTTCAGGGGAGTCGATCTTCAGGATCTCTAGTGTGAGAAAACTCATCGCGCTCTTCATCGTTCTGGCGTCTCTCGACGTGGCGGCCCAACAGGGTCAGGCATGGGACGCGCGATTCCGCGCGATTCCCGAGGCTCGCAACATCGGTGAGTACGTGCGGATCATGTCCGCGCGGCCGCACCACCTGGGCTCGCCGTACGGCAAGCAGAACGCGGAGTGGATCCTCGCGCGATTCAAGGAGTGGGGCTGGGATGCCCAAATCGAAAACTACGACGTCCTCTTTCCGACTCCCAAAGAGCGTCTGGTCGAGATGGTGGAGCCGTCCAGACTCCGGCTGACGCTCGAGGAGCCGCCGGTTGCGATCGATCCCACGTCCTCGCAGAAGGCAGAGCAGCTGCCATCCTTCAATGCGTACTCGGTTGACGGCGATGTCACGGGGCCGCTCGTCTACGTCAACTACGGCCGGCCGGTCGACTACGAGGAGCTCGATCGGCGCGGCATCTCCGTCACAGGCGCGATCGTGATCGCGCGCTACGGCCAGTCCTGGCGCGGCATCAAGCCGAAGGTGGCCGCCGAGCGCGGCGCGATCGGATGCCTGATCTATTCCGATCCCCGCGACGATGGGTATTGGGTAAATGGAGTGTTTCCAGACGGCCCGATGCGCTCGAAAGACGGAGTGCAGCGCGGCAGCGTCATGGACATGCCGACGTATCCGGGCGATCCGACGACACCTGGTCGGGGGTCGACGCCGGGCGTCTCGCGTCTCGATCTGAAGGACATAACCACGCTCACGAAGATCCCGGTCCTGCCCATTTCGTACGGCGACGCACAACCGCTGCTGGCAGCGCTCACTGGCGAGCCGGCGCCGATGGACTGGCGCGGTGGCCTCCCGATTACGTACCGAACCGGTCCCGGACCCGCGCGTGTGCACGTGAAGCTCGCGTTTGACTGGAGCTTGAAGCGCGTGCATAACGTCATCGCACGGCTGCAGGGATCGACGTATCCGGACGAGTGGATCGTTCGCGGAAACCATCACGATGCCTGGGTCAACGGCGCGCAGGATCCTGCGAGCGGGATGTCGGCGGAACTCGAGGAAGCACGGGCGCTTGGCGAGCTCGTGAAGCAAGGCTGGCGTCCGAAGCGGACGATCGTCTACGCCGCGTGGGATGGTGAAGAGCAGGGGCTGCTCGGATCGACGGAATGGGTCGAGCATCACGCGGCAGAGTTGCGCGAGAAAGCCGCCGCCTACATCAACACGGACGGAAACGGGCGAGGGTTCCTTGGCGTCGCCGGTTCGCACGCGCTCGAGCCGCTTGTCAACGCCGTCGCGAAAGAGATCGAGGACCCGGAGACGAAGAGCAGCGTGTGGAAGCGCATGCAGGCGAGGGCGATTGTTTACGGACCGCAGCCGGCTCGCAATGAGGCGAGGTCGCGTCCCGATCTTCGCATCGGCGCGCTCGGGTCAGGTTCTGACTACTCGGCGTTTCTCCAGCACGCGGGCATCCCGTCTTTGAACCTGTCCTTCAGCGGCCTCGACGACGGCGACGGCATCTACCACTCGATCTACGACGACTACTTCCACTTCACGAAGTTCCTCGACACCGACTTCGCGTACGGACGCGCGCTCGCACAAACGGTGGGCAGCCTGGTGATTCGGCTTGCCGACGAGGACGTGTTGCCATTCCAGTTCACGAGCCTCGCGGACACGGTACAGACATACGTCGGTGAGTTGCAGGGGCAACTGAGGCAGCAGCAGTCCGAGACGAAGGAACTGAACAAGCAGATCGAGGAAGGCGTGTTCACGTCGATTGCCGATCCGCGCCGTGTGTTCCGGCAGCCTGTGGTCGACACCGTGCCGCCGTCGATCAATTTTGCGCCGCTCGAGAATGCGGCCAGCGCGCTTACGCAGGCGTCGGAGCGCTACAAGAAAGCGCTGGATGCATCGCGCTCGAGGCTCACGCCTGAGGCGATTCGTTCACTCAACAAGAGCATGATTCAGAGCGAGCGCCAGTTGACGCACGAGACCGGCTTGCCTCGTCGTTCGTGGTATCGCCATCTGCTGTACGCACCAGGCTTCTATACCGGGTACGCGGTCAAGACAGTGCCCGGCGTGCGAGAGGCGATGGAGCAGAAGGATTTCGCCGAGGCGGAACAGGAGATCGTGCGCGTCGCTGACGCGCTCAACCGCGAGACCGAACTGATCAACGGGATGACGCGTACGCTCGAACAGCTCGGACAGTAGTGCGGGGTCAGACCCTTCACATCGCTTCACATCGGTTCACTACTGCTGTTGTAGTTCGCTGTCGTCTAGCGTCGGTTCGACTGCTTCGCGCGACATCCATGGCGTGAACGGCGTCAGGTCGTTCGAGAGCGGCGACAGCGCAGGCCCTACTACAACAGAGACGCTCAACTCGCTGCGCACGGAGCTGACGCCCTTGAAGACGCCGCGCGTCGGAGGCACGTCGGCATAGTCGCGTCCAATCGCCACGCGGATGTGCCGGTCGTCGGCGATCAGGTTGTTGGTGGGATCGAGGCCCACCCAGCCGAGGTCGGGCAACAACACCTCGACCCACGCATGTGTCGCGCCGTCCGCCGAGCGGTCGTGACTGCCCGCTGTCTGGAAGAGATATCCGCTGACGTAGCGGGCAGGGATGCCTAGTGGCCGGACGAGGCTGAGGAAGATGTGCGCGAAGTCCTGACAGACACCCTTGCGCGTCTCGAGCGCTTCGTCGATCGGTGAATCGACGCGGGTGCTTCGCGGGCTGTACTCGAACCGGGAGTACGTCTCCCCCATGAGCCGTCGCAGCGCGACAAGGGGATCGTTGCCACGCTCCAGTCCGATCTCCGCTCGAAGTGCCTTGAGCGCCTCTGTGTCCTTGACGAAGACGCTCGGCGCCAGATACTCCCACCACTGGCCGGACGCTGCCATTGCGTCGAGGCGCGTCCACGCGGCCGGCCCCAGCCGATGGGGCAGCGGTCTCATCGTCATGCACTCGACCAGCGCTTCGGCCGTGACGGTCAGGCGTGAATGACGTCCCGGGATGTTGAAGTGATGAACCAGGTTGTTGTCGTGATCGCGATAGGTCATCACGCGCGCTGAGGGCGTCGTCAGCAGCGTGAATTGAAGGCACCGCTGCAGCGTGTCCGTCCGCGGCTGCATGCGCACCTCCATCACACTTTCGGTGATGGGCGACTCGTACGTGAAGCGCGTGATGTGTCGTATCGAATACCGCATGGTGTCGCTGCCTACTACCGACTGCTTGCCGAATTACGTCATCAGGCCGGCAGCGCCGACTCGATCGGGTACGCGACGTAGCTTTGATGCACCGCCGTGTGGATCTGGCTGCACTGCCGGCTGATGTTCGTCAGGTACGTCTGTGGGTCGTCGCTCAGGATCTCGTCAACCTGCGCGTATTCCAATGATGCGCGGAGTCGTCCGGCAAGCCGTTCGGCGCGACCGGCGGTGCGCGCGCTGTAGCCGGCCAATGACCGCAGTGCCGCTTCGAGTCTGACGGCCGAGAACCGCACCGATCGCGGAAACTCCGGGTTGAGGAGCAGGAACTCGGTCACGCGTCCGGCGCGGACGTCCGCGGTGTAGTAGCGGCAGTATGCTTCGTGCGCCGAGCACGACTCCAGCAGCGTGACCCATTCGACCTGATCACGCGGCTCCTGCATGCTCGGCGAGCCTGTCCCCTCTGGTACGAACAGCGTCAACAGTGAAGCGGTGGCGCTCGAGCGCTCGAGGTAGTGGCCGACCTGCAGGTACTGCCAGCCCTCACCGTGGCTCATCGTCCCATTGGTGATGCCCTTGAAGAGGCGCACGCCGTCGATGATGGCGCTGGTCGAGCGATGCGTCCGGGCGCTCCACGATCCCTCGTCACGCATCTGCCTGACGCGGAGATAGAGGGCATTGAGCTGCTCCCACATGGCGGAGCTGATCTCTTCGCGCACCTGGCGCGCGTTCTCACGCGCTGCGGTGACGCACGCGGCGACGGAATTGCGGCTCGCGAGATCGAACAATGCGCCGCCCGCGAGGGCTGACACGTCCTGCGACTCCGCCTCGAGCCCGACGCTTTGATACAAGCGTTCGACCGCCGAGCCCGTGAACGACGAGGCGCGGCCGAGACCCTGATCGACAGCGACGTCGACAAGTCGCGCCGTGTGCTCAGCACGTTCGAGATACCGGCTGATCCAGTAGAGAGAGTCCGCGACGCGCGATAGCAGCATGTCTGCCCGAATGCCCTTTCGTGGCTAGTCCGCCAGGACCCAGGTGTCCTTGCTGCCGCCCCCCTGCGAGGAATTGACGACCAGCGATCCCTTGCGCAGTGCAACGCGCGTGAGTCCTCCTGGCACCATCGTCACCTTGTCGCCGAACAGGACGTAGGGACGAAGGTCGATGTGGCGAGGCTCGATCCCGCTGTCCATGAAACAGGCGGCTCGGGAGAAGGCCAGCGTCGGCTGGGCGATGTAGTTCCGCGGCGAGGCCAGGATCTGATCGCGGAACTCCTCGCGCTGCTTGCGCGTGCTGTGCGGACCGATCAGCATGCCGTATCCGCCGGATTCGCCGACCGCTTTCACGACGAGCGACTCGAGATTGTCGAGGACGTATGAGCGATCTGAAGGGTTGTCGAGCAGATAGGTCTGGACGTTCGACAGGATCGGCTCTTCCGACAAATAGAACTTGATGATCGCCGGGAGATAGGCGTAGACCGCCTTGTCGTCGGCGATGCCAGTCCCGATGGCATTCGCCAGCGACACCTGTCCGGCGCGATACGCATTGAGAAGGCCGGCCACGCCCAGATACGAGTCGGCGCGAAAGGCCAGCGGGTCCAGGAAGTCATCATCGACACGCCGGTAGATCACATCGACCCGTCGCAACCCGGACGTCGTCCGCATGTAGACGATGTTGTCGTGGACGAGGAGGTCGCGGCCTTCGACCAGCGGCACGCCCATCTCGCGCGCGAGGAACGCGTGCTCGAAGTAGGCGGAGTTGCCCACGCCGGGCGTGAGCACCACGATCGTGGGCTCTCGATTCGCGGGTGTCAGCGCACGCAGCGTCGCCAGCAGAGACTGGCCGTAGTGCGCGATCGGCTTCACGTTGTAGCGGGTGAAGAGCCCGGGGAAGACCCGCTTGGTGACCTCGCGATTGGCGAGCATGTACGACACGCCGCTCGGGACCCGCAGGTTGTCTTCGAGCACGACGAAGCTGCCGTCCTCGAGACGAATGAGGTCGGTGCCGGCGACCGAGACGTAGATGTCCTTGTGCACCTTGACGCCGCGCATCTCGCGCCGGTAGTGGCGGCAGCTGTAGACGAGTTCCGGCGGCACGACGCGTTCCGCGAGGATTCGTCCCTCGTGGTAGATGTCCTTGAGGAACAGGTTGACCGCCGTCAGCCGCTGCGCGAGGCCGCGCTCGAGCGTGTCCCACTCGCTGCCCGTCAGGATCCGGGGCAGGAGATCGAACGGGAAGATCCGCTCCGTGCCCTGATCGTCGCCGTAGACGGTGAAGGTGATGCCTTGTGTCAGGAACGCCCGATCGGCTTCGAGCTGTCGTTGACGCAGTTCGTCAGGCGAGGCGACGAGCAGTTCCTCGATCAGTGGACGATAGTGCGCACGCGCCTTCCAGTCGGCGTCGAACATCTCGTCGTACGCCTTGTCGAGGCCGTACTGCGAGAACAGAGAGCCACCAGGAGGCCCGGGGCGCGCCGGGTGAAGGGGCGACACGAGCTTGAGAGATGATGCCTGAGACACGGTGCCGGTTATTTATTCCAGACAGATTTGTTGTAATGCTTCATTACCGGGACATAAATGTCCATCGGTTGCGTGTCCTGACGACCGAGCGGGTCTCGGCCTCTTCTCACGATCGTGCGCTTTGGGGTCCACGCCAGAAAGCCGGCATCCACGAGGGAATCAATGGCGAACCGGCAATCATCCATACCGAGCGACCAGAGCCGCACCGCCTGTGGCAGAGTCAACTCCATCTCCGGCATCTCCAGAAAATCCAGGCGCACTCGATCGACGACGCTTGCGAAGCTCATGTCGTCTGGGGGAGCAACCTCCGGGCCAGATGACGCCACGCGCGTGATCCCGCACTTTGCGGGTTTTTTCCAGCGTTTCGGCGTGGCTCGCATTGGACGCTCCGAATGGACGTTCGACAAGAGTGTAGGAATACAAAATACTCGATACTGAATTGTGTGATCTGGATTGAGCGGAATGCTGCGATCCTCCGGAAATTGCTCGGCCGGGCGAGGGCAGTGATCTTGCTTCATCGCGCCCATTCCCAATCGCGTCCCCAATCGCGCGGAGGTTCGGCGTGAAAGCTGAAGAAGCAGTCGTCGAGGACATCAGTCAGCTCGTCTCACACAGCGGCAATCCCACAGACACACTTACCAGCATCGTGAACCTCATTCAACAACGGTTCACGACCGACGTGTGTTCGGTATACGTGCTCGAACAGGATCGCGCCAATCTCGTGCTGGCTGCCACAGTTGGCCTCCGGCCCGAGAGCGTCGGTCAGGTACGGATGCGAGTGACCGAAGGGCTTGCCGGTCTGGTCGCCGAACAGGCGAAGCCGGTGGTGGTGCCGGATGTAACAGGACATCCCCGCTTCAAGTACTTCCGCGACATCGGCGAAGACGCGTATCGCACGTTCCTCGGCGTGCCCGTCATGGACCGTGGTGTGCTCCAGGGCGTGCTGGTCATCCAGACAACCGAACCGAGAGCGTTTACGGACGAGGACGTGCGTACGCTCGCGACGCTGGGCGTGCAGCTCGCGCCGCTCGTCAGCGAGGCCAGGACCGAAGGTCAGTTCGTGGCGCCGGTACACCGGCGGCTCGCGGCCATCGCACGGAATCTATGGTGGAGCTGGGACTCGGAAAGCGTCGCCCTCTTTCGCGATCTCGACCCGGTGCTCTGGCAATGGTGCGATCACAACCCGATCGCGCTGCTGCAGCAGATCGACGTGCATCAGCTCGAGGTCCGCGCCACGCAGCTGGCGTTGCACGGCCGCATCAATCACGCGCATCGGCGCCTGCAGGAGTACCTGCAGTCGAAGCACACGTGGGCTGCCCAGAACGCCAGCGTGCTCGGCGCGCGGCCGGTCGCGTACTTCTCCGCGGAGTTCGGCCTGCACGAATCGATGCCTATCTACTCGGGTGGCCTGGGCATCCTCGCGGGCGACCATCTGAAGAGCTCGTCGGACCTCGGGATCCCGCTCGTTGGCATCGGCCTGTTCTACGACCAGGGATATTTCCGCCAGCGCCTCGATGCCAATCTGTGGCAGCACGAGGAGTACATCGAGACCGATCATCGACTGCTGCCGATGGAGCCCGCGACCGCGAAGGGGGAGCCGATCACCGTCGATATCGACACGCGTACCGGACGGATCTCCGCGCGTGTCTGGAAAGCTGCGGTGGGTCGCAACACGTTGCTGCTCCTCGATTCGAATGTCGAGGGCAACAGCCCCGAGGATCGCGAGCTGACGGCGCGGCTCTACGGCGGTGATCACCGCGTGCGAATCAGGCAGGAACTGCTGCTGGGGATTGGCGGTGTCAAGGCGCTCGAAGCGCTGGGCATCTCACCAGGCGTCGTGCACCTGAACGAGGGACACAGCGCGTTTGCCTCGCTGGAGTTGATTCGGCGGCGGATGGAAAACGAGGGCATCAGCTTCGACGAAGCCATGCGGCGCGTGTCGTCGCACGTGGTGTTCACGACCCATACCCCGGTGCCGGCCGGCCACGATCGCTTCGGCGCCGAGTTGATCGAGGAGCATCTCGGCCCGGTTCGCGACTCGCTCGGCCTGTCGCACGAAGGCCTCCTCGCGCTCGGGCGCGTCAACCCGCACGATTGGCGCGAGGAGTTCTGCATGACGGTGCTCGCGCTCAAGTCGAGTCATCGCGCCAATGCGGTGTCGTCGCTGCATGGGCATGTCTCACGCGCGATGTGGACCGGACTCTTCCCCGGCGTGCGCGAGGAACACATCCCCATCGGCCACGTCACCAACGGGGTCCACGTCAACTCATGGCTCGCGCCCCAGATGCGTCTGGTCTACGAACGTCATCTCGGTGCCGACTGGATCGAGCGCAGCGGTGACCCCGCGTTATGGGAGGCGATTGACGAGATCGACGATGGCGAGTTGTGGGAAGCGCATTTGACGCTGAAGGCTCGACTCGTCGCCGAGGTCCGCCGGCGTCTCATGGTGCAGGCGGAGCGTATGGGCGAGCCGTCGAGTGTGGTTGCCCAGTTGCGCCGCGTGCTCAGTCGCGATGCGCTGACGATCGGCTTTGCGCGGCGCTTCGCCACCTACAAGCGCGCGAACCTGCTTCTGCAGGATCTCACCGCGCTCGACGCGCTCGTCAACGATCCGCACCGCCCCGTACAGTTGGTCTTTGCCGGGAAGGCGCATCCGCTCGATGGCCCGGGCAAGTCTGTCCTTCAGGAGGTGGCAAAGCTGGCGCGCGATCCGCGATTCGCCGGCAAGATCGTCTTCATCGAGGACTACGACATCAGCGTCGGTCGTGATCTGGTGCAGGGCGTCGATGTCTGGTTGAACAACCCGAGGCGTCCACTCGAGGCCTGCGGCACGAGCGGCCAGAAGGTCGTCCTCAACGGCGCGTTGAATCTCTCGGTGCTCGATGGCTGGTGGGCGGAAGCCTACGACGGACTCAATGGGTTCGCGATCGGCCGTGGTGATACCCACACGTCGCCAGCGGTTCACGATGCGCGCGACGGGCAGTCGCTTGCCGACGTGCTACGCGATGAAGTCATCCCGCTGTACTACGATCGGGATCGCGATGGGCTGCCGAGGGAATGGATCGCCCGCGTCAAGCGCGCGATCCGCACGCTCGGCTGGCGGTTCAGCGCGGACCGGATGGTGATGGACTACGTGCTCAAGGCCTATATTCCGGCCGCTGGCGGCACCAGCAGCGACATGAGAGGGTTCTAGCGGCGCACGCGCGGGACCCTCGGTATGATGGGCGGATGCATGCGCATCTTCAAGACGTGCTTCCGCTCCTCGATCACTCCCGGTCAGTCCTGAAAGCCGCCGTCGATCAGGTGCCTGAGAGCAGTCGCCGGACACGGCCGGCGCACGATCGCTGGTCGGTCGCCGAGGTTCTCGAGCACCTGGCGAAGGTCAATCGCTTCTTCGCCGAGCGCATCGCGACCTCCATCACCGAGGCGAGAGGCGTCGGCCTCGGGCCGGAGCAACACCCCCGCAATCCACTGTCCACGGACATCGTCAACAAGATGAAGGACCGTACGGAACGCCGCCAGGCGCGCGATCTCGTCATGCCGAGCGGTGACGTCGAGTGCGCTGACGCCTGGGCTGATCTCGATCGCGCGCGTGAGGACGTGCGGGCCGCCGTTCTTGCCGCAGACGGTCTGGCGCTCGGATCGGTCACGGCGGAGCACCGGTTTTTCGGCGTACTCAACGTCTACCAGTGGGTGGAGCTCACGGCGGAGCACGAGTGCCGCCACGCCGATCAGATACGTGAGATTGGTGCAGTTCTCGCACGGTCCGGCTGACCATCGCCGCCAAGGCTATGGTGGTCGCCGTGGCTTCAGCGAAGGCGGAAGCCGGACGCTACGTCCGTCAGTCGAAGCGTCCGCCCTCAGGCGGACCTGATCAGTTCGGGAGACAATAGATACGTGGAACCAGTGCTGGAACTGAGGAACGCCACGCTCGTCCGTGGTGGCGCACGCGTCCTCGACGATCTCTCGCTCGCGATTCATCAGGGTGAGCACACGGCGATCCTTGGTCCCAATGGAGCGGGCAAGTCGTCGCTCATTCGCCTGCTGACGTTCGAGGATCGACCGCACATCGGCGAAAACGGCAGCGCGCCGATGCGAATCTTCGGCCAGGAGCGCTGGGACGTCTCCGCGCTGCGAACACGATTCGGTGTCGTCACCGGCGAGCTCGATCACAACTTCGGCCTCGAGACATCGAGCGGCCGCGTGTCCGGGCTCGACGTCGCGACCTCGGGGCTTTTCGGCAGTCATGGCGTCTTCTCGCATCATGCGCTCACGGACGCCATGCGCGCGAGCGCGCACGAGGCACTCGCCCGGGTCGCTGCCTCACATCTGGCGAACAAGCCGCTGAACGAGATGTCCGCTGGCGAACGCCGGCGTGTGCTGATTGCGCGCGCACTGGTCACTCGCCCCGATGCGCTCGTGCTCGACGAGCCGACGACCGGGCTTGATTTTGTGGCGCGCCACCACTTCATGGAATCCGTTCGTCGTCTCGCGCAGGACGGCACGACGATCATCCTGGTGACGCATCACATCGAGGAGATCGTTCCGGAGATCGCGCGCGTGATTCTGCTGCGCGCAGGGAAGGTCGCGTTCAGCGGAGATCCGGGCAGTGCGCTCACGCCGGATCGACTGAAGGATGTCTTTGGTGCAGCGATGCACGTAGAGCGAAGCGGCGGCTACTACCACGTCAGGCTCGCGGGCAACGGATCGCCGTGACCACCGATCGGTTTCGCGAGTTCCTGGCGAGGCATCCTGAGTACGCGTCGACGAGTCGCCTCGACGACGTTCGCGCCGCGGAGTATTCACGACTCGATGAGGCTGGCGACGCCTATCTGGACTACACAGGCGCCGGTATCTACGCCGCATCGCAGGTTCGCCGGCATGCCGAGCTGCTCGCGTCGAGTCTGCTCGGGAATCCCCACTCAGCCAGCCCCGCCTCGTCAGATGCGACACGCTTGGTCGAGCGAGCGCGTCGCGCGGTGCTCGACTGGTTCAACGCCGGCGATGACTACACGGCGATCTTCACCCTCAATGCGACTGGAGCCCTCAAGCACGTCGCGGAGTCGTACCCGTTCTCGCCCGGCGACCGCCTGCTGCTGACCGTCGACAATCACAACTCAGTGAACGGCATTCGTGAGTTCGCGGTTTCGCGAGGCGCCTCCGTGTCCTACGCGCCCCTGACCACGCCGGAACTGCGCGTCGATCAAGCCGAGGTTGACCGCCTGCTGAACGCGGCCGATCGTCGCGGACACAATCTGTTCGCGTTTCCTGCCCAGTCGAACTTCACTGGAGTGAAGCATCCGTTGGAGCTCGTCGAGCGGGCACGTGCGTGCGGATGGGATGTGCTGCTGGATGCGGCCGCATTCGTTCCGACCAATCGGCTCGATCTTCAGACGGTCAAGCCCGAATTCCTGTGCGTCTCCTTCTACAAGATGTTCGGATATCCGACGGGGGTTGGATGCCTGCTGGTCCGTAGGAGCGCACTCGCGAAGCTCCGGCGCCCGTGGTTTTCAGGTGGCACCGTGAACTTCGCCAGCGTCGGTCTCGTTCGCCACCTGCTCTCGCCCGGTGAAGCGGGCTTCGAGGATGGCACGCTGAACTATCTCTCCATCGCAGCGGTGGAAATCGGATTGCGCCATCTCGAGGCGATCGGAATCGATGCGATTCAGACGCGTGTCCGCTGCCTGACCGACTGGCTGCTCCACGAACTGGTGGAGATGCGCCACTCAAACGGGCGCCCGATGGTTCGTATCTACGGGCCGTTGACGACGAACATGCGTGGCGCGATTGTCACCATGAACTTCTACGATCCGGCGGGGCACCTACTCGATTACCGTCGCGTCGAGGAGCTGGCAGGGGAGCAGCGCATCTCGCTTCGCACCGGATGTTTCTGCAATCCGGGTGCGGGCGAGACGGCCGAAGGGATCACGGCCGAAGATGTGACTGCGGCGCTTGCGATTCGAGAAGACCTGACGCTGGCGCGTTTCCTCGAAATCGTGACGGCGCGTGGCGGCAAGAGCGCCGGCGCGATTCGCGTGTCGTTCGGCCTCGCGAGCAACTTCGCCGATGCCGAGCGGTTCTTGACGTTCGCGCGTTCGCTGCGTGATCAATCGCGCCTCGCGATCGGCGAGACCACGTTCGACATCGAGTCGTGTCGCATCATGCGCGACGGCAGCTGATCGCCCGACCTCCTCTGCGTCCCGCCTACCGCCTACCGCCTACTGCCTGTCCGACGATGGTAGTCTTGGAGGCGAGCGATGGCCGAGAACGGATTGTCTGAACGACTCGAGCAAAAGCTGGATCGACAGTTCACCGAGACGCAGGAGCACTTCGTCGAACAGCGCCAGTACATCGAATTCGCGTACGAAAAGTCGGACGAGCGCATGACGGCGAGCTTTTCACGCCTGGATCAACGTGTCGATGACCTCGACAAGCGTATGACCGAGGGATTCTCTCGGTTGGAGCGGAAGTTCGATCAAGTGATCGACGCGCGTTCGCGACCAGCGTCTGTCCCGCGACGCAGAGCACGTCCATCGAAGCGCCGGCGCTGACGTGCAGAAGGCCTTCGGAACCTGGCCCTCGCCGATCACGGCGCAGGCCGTTGCTGCGCAAGGCGTTCGCCTCTCCTATGTCGCCGTCGACGGCGACGACATCTACTGGATCGAGGGGCGCCCGCACGAAGGCGGCCGGAACGCGCTCGTCAGACGTCGGCCAGCCGGCCACATCGAGGACGTCACACCGCCAGACTTCAACGTCCGCACGCGTGTGCACGAGTACGGCGGAGGCGCCTATCTCGTGTCCGAGGGCACCGTCTATGCCTCGAACTTCGCCGACCAGCGCCTCTACCGTTTCGTCGCCAACGAACCACCGGTCCCGATCACGCCAGCCGGAAAATGGTTCTTCGCCGACGCAACACTCGACGTCACACGCAAGCGACTCATCGCGGTCCGGGAGGATCACTCCGATCCCGACCGTGAGCCAGTCACCACGCTGGTGAGCATCCCGCTCGAGGGCCCGGCAAGCGCCGGCGACGTGATTGCGTCGGGATACGATTTTTACTCGACGCCACGGCTCAGCCCCGACGGATCGCGAATCGTGTGGCTGTCATGGCGCCACCCACAGATGCCGTGGGATGGCACAGAGCTCTGGCTCGCCGATGTGAGCACCGCGGGAGCCCTGGTCAACGAGCGACGCATCGCGGGCGGATCCAGAGAGTCGATCTACCAACCCGGTTGGACACCCGACGGAGATCTCTGCTTCGTCAGCGATCGTGACGGCTGGTGGAAGCTGTATCACTCAGAAGAGGGAGAGCCCATCAAAGCCGACGTCTCGACGGAAGCCGAGTTCGGCCGTCCGCAGTGGATCTTCGGAACGTCCACGTGGGTGCAGGCGGGCGACGGGCGCATGATCGTGTCGTACACGCGCGCTGGACGCTGGCATCTCGCGACGCTCGATGTCGCGACTGGCGCTGTGGCGCCATTGGCGGAGCGCGTCGAACCTCGCGAGTGGTTGGCGTCAACTGGCAGGCACGTCGTGCTCGTGGCGGGATCCTCCACGACCGCGGATGCCGTCGTCCGTATCGACCTCGCGACAGGTGCGGTCGAAACGCTCAAGTCATCCTCTACGGTCAGTTTTCCGGCGACACTGTTGTCAGTTCCGGAGTCGGTCGAGTTCCCATCCTCCGATGGGCACAGGACGCATGCCTTCTACTATCCGCCTCGCCATTCGGACGTCACGGGCCTCGATCGCGAACGACCGCCTCTTATCGTGATCAGTCACGGTGGCCCCACGACTGCGACGAGTGCGACGCTCGATCTCAAGGTGCAGTTCTGGACGAGTCGTGGCTTCGCAGTCGCCGACGTGAACTACGGCGGCAGCTCCGGGTTTGGAAGGATCTATCGCGAGCGACTCAACCAGCAGTGGGGCGTGCTGGACGTGCAGGACATGATCGCGGCCGCACACTATCTCGTCGCGACCGGAAGGGCCGACGCGAATCGACTGATGATTCGCGGCGGAAGCGCCGGTGGCTACACAACGCTTGCGGCGCTGACGTTTCATCCCGGCGTCTTCAAGGCGGGCGCCAGCTACTACGGGATCAGCGACATCGAGGTGCTCGCGCACGACACGCACAAGTTCGAGTCGCGCTACCTCGACACGCTGGTCGGGCCCTATCCGGCCGCCCAGGACGTCTACTACGCGCGCTCGCCGATTCACTTCGTGGACCGGCTCGATTGCTCACTCATCCTCTTTCAGGGGCTCGAGGACAAGGTCGTCCCACCGAATCAGTCCGAGATGATGGCTGCCGCCGTCCGCGCGAAAGGGCTGCCCGTCGCCTATCTCGCCTTCGAAGGCGAGCAGCACGGATTCAGAAAGGCGACGACCATCGTCCGCTGTCTCGAGGCGGAGTTGTATTTCTACGGTGCCATCTTCGGGTTCACACCCGCTGACGACATCGAACCAATCAGGATCGACAATCATGTCACGCTATAACTTCCTGGTATTTTCAGAACGAGGCGCCGGTTATCTATCGCTACGCGTCGGTCGACGACTTGCTTGCGTGCGAGGCGAGTGGGGGCGTCCGACCGAGCGACCGGATCGCTCACTTTGAGCCGGTGACCGCCGGGCTCGGTGGTGGTTCGGCAAAGTCCAGCATCTGCTTCGTCAAGTCCATCGGATACGAGATCTGAACGTCGGTGATCGTGCCGTCGGGCCCTGTCACGGCCGTCAGCTTGGGCATCACGAATCCCTGGTACGACGGCAGGTTGAGGCTGTCCACGCGCTTGACGATCTCGTCGCGCAGCGTCGCGTCGAAATGAATGCCGTGCGTCTCGAACAACGCCTTCGCCGCGGCGTAGTCACCCTCTGACTTGATGCGCTGCACTTCGCCAAGCAGCTTGCCGACCCCGTCACGGAACGCCTTCGGATCGGTCACGACCAGGTAGGTCTTGTTGTCACGGGTCCGCTGCTCGATCGACCTGGTGTTGGCCATCAGCCAGCGAACGATCATCTGGCGATTGCGCATGTGGTCTTCTTCGATCTGTGTGCCCTCGCGCACCCGCCGCAGTTGCACGATCGCGTTGCGGGCGTAGGCGTCGTACTCGGCCAGCATCACCGCTTCCAGGTCGGCGGCGGGAACGATGCCGAGCTCAACGAGCTTGGGATCGCCCATGAAATACAGGCCGACCAGATCGGCGCGTCCCTCCTCCAGCGCCGAGAAGTGCTCCTTGATCACTTCCTGTGGGGTGCCCTTGAAGCCGGCGGCCTGCTGACCTGACGCATGGCCAATCACTTCGTGCATGTCGGTCAACAGCTCCGCGGCGAGCGCGCCGAACTTCTCGCTGCGCTGGACCTCTGCTGGCGTCCAGGAGAACTCACTGCGCATCGATGTGGGCACCGCGTTGTCGGATGCGTCGCGCACATTGGACAACGACACGGACTTGCTGCCGTACTGTTCACGGATGCGCTGATCGTTCGGCAGGTTGATGCCGACCGGCGTCACCGGACCCGAGTCGCCGGTCTCCATCACGACGTCGATGGCGTTGGCGACGATGCCCTTGACGCTGGCCTTGCGGTACTTGGCGTCGTAAGGCATGTGGTCCTCGAACCACTGGGCGTTGCTCGCAAACTTGTTGATGCGCTCGGTCTTCTCCTTGTTCACATAGAAGACCAGCCCTTCCCAGGACCCCTTGATCCCGCGCGGATCCATGTAGACCTCGATGAACCCGTTGATCGTGTCGACGGGTGACGCCTTGTCCGCGACCCACGCGATGTCGTACTTCACGCGGTCGGCGTTCTCGCCGGTCGTGTACCACTGGATGAGCGCGCGCAGGGCATTCGTCATCGGTTCAGTGGCAAACGGGATCGCCGCCTCGAGATGGCCGATGATCTGCCGGATCTCCCTGTCGTAGCGCCCGCCGATGCGATAGACCTCTTCGACGAGCTTCCCGTTGGTCTTCACGAGCCGTGAGTTGAGTCCGTACTTCTCGGTGAAGCCGCGCAGGTCGGCCATGCTCACGCCGGAGTAGAGATTGTTGGCGCTCGAGCTCAGGATGTCCTTGCCCGCGCCGGGCGTCTTGTTGGTCACGCTCGGGTCGACGTTCGCGTCGAAGAACATCGGGCCGAGTCGCGTCAGCAACTGATCGACCGATTCGTTGGGTTGCGTCGGAAAGGTCGCACCGGCGCTGGCAGCTGATGTCGCTGCAGCTGAAAGAGCCTGCGGCGTGATCTTCAGCACGAACTTGCGCGCCGTCAGGTTGTTGTACGGCCCCGTGTTGATCCAGAACAGCTTGGCGTAACGCTGAATCTCCGACAACGTCGCCGGATCGATACCGGTCGGGTGCGACACGATCGCTTCGAGCACACGCCGCATCTCGAGCGCACTGCGATGCTTCTGGTCGTAGAAGATGTCGCGCCCGGCGATGGCGGCCTGCGAGAGATGCCACACCAGCGTCTTCTCTCGCAGCGGCAGGGCCGCGAACTGGTCCGCGTACACCTGGACCACCGACGCGTCGTCGATCTGTTCGAGCAGGTACTTGCGACTGCCTTCTGCCCGAGCGGGCGCCGGCGCAGGCGGGGCCGCCGTCTCGCGGTTGGAATTGCAGGCGAGGGTCGTCGCCAGAAGCAGCGTGCACGAAAGCCGTCGGTATCGCATGATTCCTAGCTTAGCCTGTCGCGCCGCGGCGTGGTACCATCCGCGCCCGATGCATTACCTGCTGATGTACGACGTCGTCCACGACTACGTGGAACGACGGGCTCAATATCGAATCGAACACATCGGTCTCGCGCGCGAGGCCGTCACCCGTGGAGAACTGGTGTTGGGAGGCGCCCTGGCGCAACCGGCCGATGGCGTGGTGCTGCTGTTTCGCGGCTCGTCGCCTGCTGCCGCAGAAGCCTTTGCGAAGTCGGACCCCTACGTGCGCAATGGAATCGTCACGAAGTGGCGCGTGCGCGAATGGACCACGGTTGTCGGCAACGATGCCGAGAATCCTCTTCCGTCGAAGCTGTGAAGGAGCGTGTCATGAAGAAGTTATCTGCGGTGCTGGCGATTGGAGTCGCGTTCGTCCTCGGTTTTGTGGCCCGTGGTGTCGTTCCGGTTGAGCCGGTCGCGCACGCGCAGGGTGCGCGCATCTTCGAGCTGCGGACCTACACGGCCCCCGACGGAAAGCTCGCGGAGCTGCACGCGCGATTCAAGAACCACACGATGCGAATCTTCAAGAAGCATGGCATCGAGAACATCGCGTACTTTGCGCCGATGGATGCGCCGCTCTCGCAGAACACCCTCATCTATCTGATCGCTCATCCCAGCCGCGAAGCTGCTGACCAGGACTGGGCGGCGTTCCAGAAGGACCCCGAGTGGCAGAAGGTCGCGAACGAATCACAGGTGAACGGAAAGATCGTTGCGAAGGTCGAGCGCGTCTTTCTGAATGCCACTGATTACTCGCCGATGAGGTAGACGGTAGGCAGTACGCTACTGGTAAAGTTCAGTCATGACGGTGCGGGCACGTCGCACTGGCGTGAAGACGAGGGTGCTGCTGGTGGCTGCGCTGGTCCTTGCGTCAGCCGGTTACACCTTCGCGCAGTTCGGGCGAGGCGGATTCTTCAACAGTCCCGTTCGTCTGGCACCGAGCGAGTTTCCCGATCGCGACTTCGTTGTGTGCCGCCTGCTGTACACCTCGGTGCGTCGCGAGCCGTCGGGAGGCGGGTGGCGCACCGACTATCCATACGGCGAGATCAATCTGACGATTCGATTTTCGGAGCTGACGCGCACGCCGGTCAGCCACTCGGGCGGACGCGAACCGAATCACTACGTCGTGCGCCTCACCGACGACGAGCTGTTTCAGTGCCCGTTCACGATGGCCTCGGACGTCGGGACGATCGGGCTGACCGATGAAGAGGCGGAGCGTCTGCGACTCTACCTGCTCAAGGGCGGGTTCCTCTGGGTCGACGACTTCTGGGGCCCGCTCGCATGGGAGCAGTGGACGCACGAGTTCGGCAAGGTCCTGCCTCCTGAGCAGTTTCCGATTCAGGACGTCCCGATCGACGACCCGATCTTCCAGTCTCAGTTCATCGTGGAGAAGGTCCCTCAGATCACGAACATCCAGTTCTGGCGTATGACCCGCGGCAAGGAGACGTCAGAGCGCGGCGCCGACAGCGCGGTGCCGCATTTCCGGGCCGTGCGCGACGATCACGGCCGCATCATGGTCGTGATGACACACAACACGGACATTGCGGATTCATGGGAACGTGAAGGAGAGGATCCCGCCTTCTTCTATCAGTTCTCGCCCGATGGATACGCGGTCGGCGTCAACGTCCTCCTCCACGCGATGACGCACTGACGGTCAAGCTCAAAAGTTCAAAGTTCAAAGTTCAAAGTTCAAAGGTCGAAGGTCGAAGTACAACTAGGTTGGTGACAACGACTGTCCCATCCGCCGGGACGGGTGGAGCGCATGCCCACCGCGTCATCTTCATCGACCTGGGCCGCTTCCTGGCGCTGGTGTTCATGCTGTACGGCCACACCGTCAGCGCGCTGCTGGCCCCCGCGTATCAACAGGGGGCGTGGTTCGAGGTGTGGAATTTCCAGCGCGGCCTGACCTCGAGCCTGTTCCTGCTGCTCTCGGGATTCGCCTTCAGCATCGCGACGAGCAAGCGTTGGAACTCTCATCAGTCGTTCTCGCCAGCAGTGTTCAAGCGCATGCGCCGCTTCGCCCTGTTCCTGCTGCTCGGATACGCGATTCACTTCCCCGTGTCCCGGTTCAGCATGTTGGCGACGCTCACGGAGGAACAGTGGCGATCATTCACGCAGGTGGACGTGCTGCAATTGATTGGCGCGACCTTCCTCATCGTCCAGGCGCTCGTTTTCGTCGTGAAATCGCGGCGAGAGTTCACGATCGCCGTATTTGTGCTGGCGATGGCAGTCCTCGCGCTCACCCACCCCATTTGGGTGATTGATTGGTGGCAGATACTGCCAGGGTGGCTCGCGGCCTACCTGTCATCAGCTCGCGGCTCGCTGTTCCCGCTCTTCCCGTGGGCGACATATGTGCTCTTTGGGGCGGGAATGGGACAGATCTATGTCTCCTGGGGAGCGGCCCGACTCTCGAGCTACGCGATGTACGCGTTACTCGTGCCCGGTATCGTCCTCTCGGCTCTCGGCTGGGGGCTCGCGGAGTTCGAGAACGCGCCGTGGGGCTCCGACGCGTGGAACTTCATGCCGATTCAGTTGGCCATCCGCATTGGCGCCTGCCTGATCATCCTTGCGGCCATTGCGCGAGCCAGCCAGCGGGTGACACGCCTGCCGCACTTTTTCGCGGCGGTCGCGCAGGAAACGCTGCCGATCTACTTCGTCCACCTGATGATCGTCTACGGCTCGGTCTGGAACGCCGGCCTGGCTATCTACTACGCGGCCTCGCTGGGTCCCGCGGCCACGCTGCTGTGCGTGGCGTGTCTCCTGGTGTCGATGGCCGCGCTGGGGTGGTATTGGCACTGGCTGAAACACGCCCAACCGACCGTGGCGCGCTGGACCATGGCAGGGGTGGCGGCGCTGCTGGTGATCCGGCTTCTCTAGTACAATCCGTTCTTTCTTTCTACTGAGGGCCCTGATGTTCGACGCCCTGTTCGAGGCACTGTTCTCGTATCGGCCGGTCGTCTTTCGAGAGGGCGACTTCCGCTTCGACGTGACGAGTGCCTCACTCGTCGCCACGCTTCTCGTCGGCATCGTTGTCGCCGCCGCGATCTTCACGTACCGGCGAGTGCAGGTTGCGGATGGACGTGTGCGCGATCGCATCGTGCTGACGACGCTTCGCGTTGCCGCTCTCGCGCTCGTCCTCTTCTGTCTGTTCCGTCCCACACTGATCGTCCGCGCGGCCGTCAATCAGCAGAACGTCGTAGCCGTGCTGCTCGACGACTCGCGCAGCATGCAGATTCCTGACCTCGCCGGCAAAGCGCGCGGGACGTATGTGAAGGAGCAGTTCGGCGCTCCCGACAGCCCGATCATGAAGGCGCTGTCGGATCGGTTCCTCGTCCGTCCATTCCGGTTTTCGTCCACCGCGACTCGCGTGGGGTCCGGCAATGCGCTGACGTTCGGCGGTTCGCAGACCAAGCTTGGCGCGGCGCTCGACGGCGTGCGTGACGAGCTTGCCGGCCTTCCCGTTGCGGGAGTGGTCCTTGTGTCGGATGGCGCTGACACCGGGGACACGGCATTGAACGAGGCGCTGCTGGCGCTCAAAGCGGAAAAGCTTCCTGTGTTCACGGTGGGCGTCGGTGCAGAAGCGCTGCCTCAGGACATTCAGATCGACCGCGTCAGCACGCCACGAACGGTGTTGAAGGACGCGTCGCTGCTTCTCGATGTCGTTGTCCGGCAGACCGGGTACAACGGGCGCACGGTGACCGTCGACGTCGAGGACGAAGGGCGCATCGTGGGGTCGGAGAAGGTGACGTTGCCCAACGATGGCTCGCCGGCATCGGTGCGTGTACGCGCGACGGCGGCTGAATCGGGTCCTCGACTCTTCACCTTCCGTGTGGCTCCTGTCGAGGGTGAGCTCGTTCCGCAGAACAACGTGCGCGAAGCGCTCATCGAGGTGCGCGATGCCAAGGAACGCATCCTCTACTTCGAAGGCGAACCGCGCTGGGAGATGAAGTTCTTTCGCCGCGCCGTGGCTGACGACAAGAACCTCGAGATCGTCGCGCTCCAGCGCACCGCTGACAACAAGTACATGCGGATTCTGGGTGCCAACCCGGACCCGGAAGAGCTCGTTGGCGGATTCCCGAAGACGCGCGAAGAGTTGTTCGCGTATCGCGGGCTCATTCTCGGCAGTGTCGAGGCCGGTGCGTTCTCGGGTGATCAGCTGCAGATGATTGCGGACTTCGTCGACCGACGCGGCGGAGGTCTGCTGATGCTCGGCGGTGCGCGTTCGTTCGGCGAGGGCGGTTACGGCGGGACGCCCGTGGCCGATGCGCTTCCGCTGCTCATCAATCCGAGCCGTCGCGCCTCGGATCCTGCGCCGCTCGCGCGTCTGAAGGTCAGCCCGACCCGGGCCGGACAGGCTCATGCCGTGACGCAGATCGCGGATTCTGAGTCCGCATCAGTGGCACGGTGGCCGGAATTGCCGCTCGTGACGTCTATCAATGAAGACCTACCCGTGAAGCCGGGAGCAACGGTGCTACTCAACGGGACCGACGAGCGTGGACGTGAACGAGTCGTGCTGGCGTCGCAGCGGTTCGGCCGCGGCAAGGCCATCGCGCTGACGCTCCAGGATACGTGGCAGTGGCAGATGCACGCGTCGATTCCGCTCGAGGATCAGACACACGAGCATTACTGGCGTCAGATGATGCGATGGCTGGTCGAAGGCGTGCCGAACATGGTGGACGTGCGGGTGCCCGATCGCGTCGAGCCAGGCGATCCGGTGACGATCGAAGCCACGGTCGTGGACAAGCAGTTCGTTGAGCTCAACGACGCGAATGTCGTCGCGCAGGTGACGAAGCCGGGCGGCACCACGATGACGATTCCGCTGCAGTGGAATGGCGAGCGCGATGGTGAGTACCGCGGGACGTTCGTCAGCGCCGAAGGGGGCGCGTATCAGGTGGCCGTCGATGCCACGCGGTCGGGCGGACAGACTGTTGGCAGCGGGTCGGGGTTCGTGCGCGTGGGTCCCGGTGAGGCGGAGTTCTTCGACCCGACGATGCACGGCGCGCCGCTGCGCCGGATCGCGGAAGAAACCGGTGGCCGCTTCTACACCACCGACAACGCCTCCGGCCTTGCCGAGGACATCCGTTACGCCGGCCGCGGCGTGACGTCGGTCGAAGAACGCGAATTGTGGAACATGCCCATCATCTTGGTTGCACTCATGGGTCTGGTCTGCGCGGAATGGGGCTACCGCCGCCTCGTCGGACTGGCCTGAGAGAGTCGAGATGCTGAAGGTCTTCCTCCTCATCGTCGTGGGTCTCGGCGGCGACTCAGAGACTGCGAAGACGTTTCACCGCTGGAGCAACACGCTCGCCGAGTCTTCCGAGCGCCTGGGGGTGCCTGCAGATCGACTGGTGTACCTCGTTGGCGAGCCGGTGGAGGGTGACAAGCAGGTGACCGGTCGCGCCACCAAAGAAGAGGTCACCAGCGCCCTGACGAAGTTTGCCGGTGCGGCAGGTCCCGAGGACGTCGTCTTCATCGCCCTCATCGGTCATGGTTCGTGGGACGGCCGGGCCGCCAAGTTCAACATGCCCGGGCCAGACATGGCGCCGGAAGATTTCGATGGGCTGCTCAAGAAGCTGCCGACGAAGCAGATTGTGTTCGTGAACACCGCGAGCGCGAGTGCTCCGTTCCTCGAAGCGCTGTCAGGTCCTGGCCGCACGCTGGTGTCGGCGACTCGAAGCGGCGCTGAGCACTACACGACGCTGTTCGGCGGCTACTTCGTAGACGCGTTGAATTCGCCCGAAGCCGACGCGGACAAGAACAAGCGCATCAGTGTCCTCGAAGCGTTTCAGTTCGCGAAGGCAGGAGTCAATCGTGCGTACGAGCGCGAGGGACTGCTGGCCACCGAGCACCCGATGCTCGACGACAACGGGGACAAGAAGGGGAGCCCCGATCCGTCGGCGACCGGCGCCGATGGTAAGGTCGCGGCGGTGCTCTCGCTCGGCGACGCGAGCGAGGACGGGCTGCCGTCGGATCCCAAGCTTCGCGCGCTGCACCTCGAGCGCCGCGAGATGGAACGGCGTGTCGAGGCGCTGCGGCTCCTGAAAGACAGCATGGACCCGGCGCGCTACAGTTCGGAGCTCGAAAAGCTGGTCACGGACATCGCGCTCAAGACTCGCGAGATTCGAGCGGCCGAAGGGAAGTAAACTCCGAACTCCCAAGCGCCAACTCCCAACTCCCAATCGAGGCTTCCGGGGGCGGTGGGGGGAATTGACATTTGGGAATTGGGAGCTGACGAACGAAAGAGGGGCATAGATGAACCCGATGGTGAGTGACACGGTTGATCTGCAGTCGCCGGACGACATCGCGCTTGCAGACAAGATGAATGCGGGCCGTCAGCAGATCGTCACCGAGCTGAAAAAGATCATCGTCGGACAGGACGAGGTGATCACGCAGGTCCTGAACACACTGTTCGTCGGTGGCAACAGCCTGATCGTCGGTGCACCGGGCCTGGCGAAGACGCTGCTCATCCACACGATGGCGCGCGTGCTCGACCTGAAGTTCTCCCGCATTCAATTCACTCCCGACCTGATGCCGTCGGACATCACCGGAACGGACCTCGTCCAGGAAGACTCGACGACGGGACGCCGGCAGATGGTGTTCGCGCCCGGACCGATCTTCGCGAACATCGTGCTGGCGGACGAAATCAACCGCACGCCGCCGAAGACGCAGTCAGCGCTGCTCGAAGCGATGCAGGAGCATCGCGTCACTGTTCAGGGCAAGACGTATCAGCTCGCCGAGCCGTTCTACGTGTTCGCGACGCAGAACCCGATCGAGCTCGAAGGCACGTATCCGCTGCCGGAAGCCCAGCTCGATCGCTTCATGTTCCACATCATCATCGAGCACCCGCCGTACGACGAGGAGCTCGGCGTCGTGAGAACGACGACGGCGATTCAGAACCCGCAGTTGGAGCGGCCGATCAGCGGCGAGGATCTCGTTTCGTTCCAGCGCCTCGTACGCCGCGTGCCGGTGGCCGAACCGGTGATGCGCCACGCGCTCGACATCGTCCGCGCGACGCGTTCGAAGAACAACCCCGACGCGAAGGACTACATCCAGAAATGGGTGGCGTTCGGCGCCAGCGTCCGCGCGGCCCAGTACCTGGTGCTCGGCGGCAAGGCACGCGCGCTGACCAGCGGCCGCTATCACGTGAGCTTCGACGACATTCGCGCGCTGGCGCACCCGGTGCTCCGTCATCGCATCATCACCAACTTCCACGCGCAGTCCGAAGGCGTGACGACCGACGCGATCGTCGATCGCCTGCTCGAGTCGGTGCCGCTCCCGCGTTCGGGTATGTGATGGCGCGAGAAACGCACGCCGTCCCCGGCGCCCAGTTCATGGATCCCGCTGTGCTCGCGCGCATCGGGAACCTCGAGCTGATCTCGCGCGCGGTCGCGGACGGTTTCATCAACGGTCTGCACAAGGCGCCGTACTTCGGCGCGTCCGTCGACTTCGCAGAGCACCGGGGCTACGTGCCGGGCGACGATATCCGCCGAATGGACTGGAAGCTGTGGGCGCGGACGGACCGGTACTACATCAAGGAGTACGAGGCCGAGACGAACATGAACTTCTCGGTGCTGCTGGACGTGTCGAAGTCGATGGACTACGGCAGCCGCGGCATCACGAAGTTCGAGTACGCGCGGATCCTGACCGCGTGCCTGACCAACCTCGTCCATCACCAGCGCGATCGTGTCGGCTTCGTGGCCTTCGACGACGAGGTCGTCGAGTACGTGCCGCCGTCTGCCAAGCACATGGAGACCGTGCTGCACGTGTTGGACCGGCTGAAGCCTGGACGGCCGGGCAATCTGAAGAAGCCGTTGCACAAGCTGGCGGAGCACTTCGGACGCCGCGGCGTCGTGGTCATTGTGTCGGACTTCTACGAGGAGCCTGAGGCGATCCTCGATGCGGTCTCGCCGCTCCGGTTCCGGGGTCAGGATCTCATCGCCTTTCACGTGCTCGATCCGACTGAGCTGGAGTTCGGCTTCAGCGACGCCCAGCCGTTCGAGGATCTCGAAAGCGGCGAGCAGATGCCGGTCGTGCCGGAAGCCTTCCGTGAGGAGTATCGGTCCCTCGTGACCGCGCATATCGACGCGCTGACGAGGAGCTTTGCCGGCGTGCGTGTGGACTACACGATGCTCGACATCTCAAAGCCACTCGACTTTGCGCTCTACCGGTATCTCGGTAGTCGAGCCAAGATGATGAAAATACGGTAGACCGGAGACCATGCAATTTCTCGCCCCACTCTTCTTCGCTGCCCTCGCAGGGCTTGCCATCCCGGTGCTGCTGCATCTGACGCAGCGCGAGAAGAAGCAGATCATCCGGTTTCCCTCGCTGATGTTCGTACGGCGCATCCCGTATCAGTCGGTGCGCCGGCGGAAGATCCAGAACTGGCTGCTGCTGGCGGTGCGAATGGCGGCGCTCGCGATGGTGATTCTCGCGTTCGCGCGTCCGCTGCTCGACTCGAGCAACGTGCCGACAGGCGGGGCGAACGCGCGCGAGGTGGTGATCCTCGTCGACACCAGCTACAGCATGGGATACGGCACTCGGTGGACGGAAGCGCAGGCCGCAGCGCGCGCTGAGATCAACAAGCTCACCGCGTCGGATCGCGGCTCGGTCGTGTTGTTCGGATCGGGCGCTGACATTCAGCTCCGGTCAACTGCTGAACGATCGCGCCTGCAGGCGACGGTCGACACAGCGACGCCCAGCCCATCGTCCACGAGGTTCTCGCCGGCGCTCAAAGTCGCGGGAAGCATCCTGGCAGAGTCGACGCTCCCGAAGCGCGAGGTCGTCATCATCAGCGACTTCCAGCGCAGCGGGTGGCGTGGTGAGGAAGGCGCGAAGCTCCCCGAAGGCACGACGCTGACAGCGGTTCCCATTCAGGGCGTGGCCGACAAACCAAACCTGACCGTCACCGGCGTGACGTTCGCGCGTTCGGCGTTCTCCGATCAGCAGCGCCTGGTTGTGACTGCCGGCATCACCAATCGGACCGAGCAGCCGGTGAAGGCAAGTTCGATCACGCTCGAAGTGGGCGGCCTGACCCTCGGCACCAAGCCGGTGTCGGTCGACGGCGGGAGCAGCACCTCCGTGGTGTTCGATCCGTTCACAGTGACTGGCCGCAACATGCGCGCGAGCGTCAAGCTCGCGGCCGACGCGCTCGCGGCTGACAACACGTTCAACTTCGTCGTCTCGCCGATCGAGCCGGTCCATCTCACGGTCGTTGACCGTGGCAACGCGGCGTCCGCGCTCTACCTCACTCGCGTGCTCTCGATTGGCGATGCGCCGAAGTTCGAGTCCGTGGTTCGCCAGGTTGGTGCGATCTCCGACGATGACCTGCGGCGCAGTGCGGTCGTCGTGCTGAACGACGTCGAGGTCGACGTGCCACTGGCTCGGCGACTCGCGCGCTACGTCGAGCAAGGTGGTGGGATGTTCGTGGCCGCCGGACCGCGCGCGCGCTGGCCGCAGGACGTGGACACGCTGCCCGCGACGATCGGACAGCCAGTCGACCGCTCGCGCGGCGATGCGGCTCGCGTCGGCGCGCTCGAATACGGACATCCGGTCTTCGAGCCGTTCCGCGCACCACGAAGCGGAGACTTCTCCTCGATCCCCGTGTACGGCTATCGCAACCTCACCGCTGTCCAGGGGGCGCAGGTGCTCGCGCGCTTCGACGCAGGAACGCCCGCGGTGCTCGAACGAAATGTCGGCCGCGGCCGCGTCATGCTCTGGGGCTCGACGCTTGATGTGTCGTGGAGCGACCTGCCAACCAAGCCGGTGTTCCTCCCGTTCGTTCATCAAGCCGTGCGTCATCTGGCGGGGTATACCGAGCCGGAGCCATGGCTGACGGTTGGGCAGGTTCTCAACACCTCGGCGGTTGTGGCACGTGGACCCGCCGCGCAGCGTGTGGTCCTCACCCCATCGGGTCGTCGTCTCCCGTTGGACGATGAAGGAACCGACGTGCTCGAGTTGACCGAGCAGGGGTTCTACGAGATCCGCGGCGACGCCAACCAGGCCGACGGCATCGTGGCGGCCAACGTCGATCCAGCCGAGGCTGACCTGACGCCGATGGATCCGCACGAGATCACGGCAGCGGCGGTGGGCGCCGGAGATGGGTCCGCAGGCCAGCCGGCCGGCGTCCCGTTGACGCCCGAAGCAAGAGAGAAAAATCAGCGGTTGTGGTGGTATTTGCTCGTCGCAGGAATCCTGCTGCTCGGGGCCGATACGCTCCTGTCCAACCGTATGGCGAAAGCGTAAACTACGAGCAACCGGCTACGAGCCAGCCTGGAGGGCCCTCATGCTCGACTTTCTGCGACGTGCTTCTGTGCCGACGGATCTGCTCGGCATCATTGCGGAAGTGCGTCGCCGCTGGCGTCTGAAGCTCGCGTTGCGCGGTATCGTCCGCGTGCTCGCGATCCTGGTGGCCTTCTTCCTCGTTACTGCGTTCCTGATGCAGTGGGATCGCTTCAGTCCGCTGTCGATCGTCCTGGCTCGCGTCGCCCTGGCCGTCACCCTCGCAACCTCTGTGTTCTGGTTCCTCTTCCGTCCGCTTCGCCAGCGCGTCAGTGATGAGCAGGTTGCGCTCTACCTCGAAGAGCACGAGCCGTCGCTCCAGGCGACGCTGCTGAGCGCGGTTGAGTCGAGCCGTACGGGTAATCCATCGGAATCTGAAGCGCTGGTGAAGCGCGTCGTCGAACAGGCGCTCGAGGTCTGCGCGAATTTGAACGCGGCGCACCGCGTCGAGATGCAACCGCTCAAGCGGAACGCCCTCGCCCTCGGCACCGTCGCTGCGGTCACGTTGCTTGCGCTCTGGGTCGGTCCGGCGTTTTTGCGCCACGCGATGTCCGCGATGCTGAGTTGGGCGGCGAGCGTGCAGGCCGCCTCGCCCTATCGCATCGAGGTCACACCAGGCGACGCCACAGTTCCGAAGGGCGCCGATCAGACAATCAAAGCGTCGCTGATCGGGTTCGCTTCCGAGGACGTCGTGCTGATGGTCCGGCGCACGCCGACCGGTGAGTTCGAGCCGGTTCCGCTCGTGCGCAATGACGATGGGAAGTACGAGGGCGCGGTGTTCGATGTGAACGCGCCGACGTGGTACCAAATCGTCGCCGATGGCGTGCAGTCGCAGATTCACACGCTGCAGGTCGTCGACGTGCCGTACGTCCAGCGGCTGGAGATCGAATACCACTTCCCGGCGTACACAGGGCTCGAGCCGCAGAAGATCGAGGACGCCGGTGACATCGCGGTACTTCGCGGCACCGACGTACTCCTGCGCGTCTTCTCGACGATGAAGACGCCGGGCGGGCGGATCATGCTGAACGACAAGGACGCGCTCGAGCTGACGCCGCAGGCCGACGGCTCGCTGACGGCGTCGTTCAAGGCGGAGCGCGACGGGTCGTATCGCGTGGAGCTCAAGGCGCCGTCCGGAGAGTTCGCAGCGGCGTCGCCGCAATACACGATCGACGTGCTCGACGATCAGGCGCCGTCGGTGTCGTTCAACCGGCCGGGACGTGATACGTCGGTGTCGTCGATCGAAGAAGTGTTCGTTGAAGCGGCAGCCGAAGACGACTTCGGGGTCCGCAACCTCGAGCTTGTCTACTCGGTGAACGGCGGACCTGAGAAAGTTGTGAAGCTGTTCTCGGGTACGTCTCGATTGCCGGAGGTCAGTGGCGGACACACGTTCTATCTCGAAGAGCTCGGCGTCGAGACCGGTGACTCGGTTTCCTACTACGCGCGTGCGACGGACAACGATTCGACCGGCGCGAAGTCGGCGTCCAGCAACCTCTATTTCCTGCGCATTCGTCCGTTCAAGAAGGACTTCAAGCAGGCACAGTCGCAGGGCGGCGGTGGTGGTGGCGGTGGCGGCGGAGCCGGTCAGGTCGAGGCGCTGTCCGAGCAGCAGCGACAGATCATCTCAGCGACGTTCAACGTCCAGCGCGATCGGAAGTCGCTGAGCGGACAGAAATTCAAGGAGAACTCCACGGTCGTGTCGCTCTCGCAGTCACGGCTGCGCGAACAGGTCGAGGGTCTGCTCACGCGCATGAACAGCCAGCTCGTCGAGCGCGATCCGGCGTTTGCGAAGATCGCCGAGTACCTGCCGCAGGCGGTCACGGCGATGAAGGACGCGGAAGGCAAGTTGAGCGCGGCGAGTCCGGATCAAGCCTTGCAGCCCGAGAACAAGGCGCTGCAGATCCTGCAGAAGGCCGAGGAAGAGTACGAGACGCAGATCAGCGTCAACCGTCAGCAGGGTGGCGGCGGCGGTGGTGGTGGCGGCGGCGCGATGCAGCAGGAGCTGGCCGAGATCTTCGAGCAGGAGCTCGACCAGATGGCGAATCGCTACGAGACCGCCAACCAGGCGTCTGAGCAGCAGAACGATCGCGAGGTCGACGAGCTGCTCGAGAAGCTGAAGGAACTGGCCAGACGCCAGGAGCAGGAGGCCGAGCGTCAGCGTCGGCGCGCGCTCCAGGGTCAGGGCGGTGGCGGCGGTGGTAGTGCGCAGCAGCGGGCGCTGGCCGAACAGGCTGAAGAAGCCGCGCGTCGGCTGGAGCGATTGGCGCGCGAGGAACAGCGGCCTGAATTGCAGGAGGCCGCGCGCCAGGCACGCGAGGCGGCCGATGCCATGCGGCGTGCGGCGTCGGGCAGCGATGCCAATGCCACGGCGCAGGGCCAGGCGGCTCTTGAGCGGCTGCGTGAAACCGAGAAGCGGCTGCAGCAATCGCTGACGCAGCGTGCAGAGCGCGACATCGCCGACGCGAAGCGTGACGCCGAAGAGATCCAGCGGATGCAGCAGGAGATCTCCGATCAGGTGCGTCAGCTCGCGGCGAATCCGTCCGCGCGGACGCAGGCCGCGCGTCAGATCAACGAAAAGAAGGATCAGCTCGAGGCCAAGCTCGGAAAGCTCGAGTCCGATCTCGACGATGCCGCGCGCGACGCGAGTCGCGAAGAGCGTCCGGCGTCACGCAAGATGGCGGAGGCGGCCGGCGCGATTCGAGACAATCGTCTTCGCGATGCGGTGCGCTACTCGAAGGCGCTCGTGAGCCGTGGCTCGAATCAGCAGGCGAACGCTGCCGAGGGCGATATCTCGCGCGGGATCGATGAGATGCGTCAGCGTCTCGATGAGGCGCAGGCGTCGCTCGGTCAGGGCGCGCCCGGCGACAAGCGAGAGGACGCACAGCGTCGCGCCGAGCGTCTCGCTCGAGCGGCCGAATCGCTGCAGGAGCGCACGCGAGAGCGCGCGCAGCAGAACGGCCGTCAGCAGGGTGACGGCAAGCAGGGTGACGGGAAACAGGGCGAAGGCCAGCAGGCGCGCGGCGAGCAGGGGCAACAGGGCCAGGGCCAACAAGGT
Source organism: uncultured Acidobacteriota bacterium (assembly GCA_963772955.1). GTDB lineage: Bacteria > Acidobacteriota > Vicinamibacteria > Vicinamibacterales > UBA2999 > Gp6-AA40. The sequence continues at coordinate 782,464 of CAVYZF010000009.1, forward strand.
CAGGGCCAGGAAGGTCAGCAGGGCGAGGGTCAGGGCCAGGGCCAGGGAGAAGGCCAGCAGGCCGGCAATGGCGGTGGCCAGCAGGGCGGCGATGCACGTGACGGCGGTCGCAACGCGGCAGGTGGTTACGATCGCGGCGGCGCATGGCGAGGTGGCGCCACGTGGGGCGGATGGTGGGAGGGTGGGCAGGTTCGCCTGACCCCCGAAGACATCCGGCAGCTGCGCAACGAAGCGCGTCAGTACGCGAACGAAGCCCAGGACCTGCGCGGTGTGTTGCGCGGCGAGAAGATCGATCCGCGCGAGCTCGACGAGATCGTCAACGCACTGCGGCAGCTTCAGGACGACCGTGTCTATCAGAACGTCGAGGAGCTCGCGCGGCTGCAGGCGTTCGTGGCGGACAGCCTGAAGCGCTTCGAGTTCGGTCTGCGTCGGCAGCTCGACGCCAAGACCGGCGCAATTGTGCTCTCTGGATCCGACGAGGTCCCGGAGTCGTTCCGTAAACTCGTCGAGCAGTACTACCGGTCGCTCGGTCAAGCGCCGCGGTGAGATTCCGGACTCTTGTGGCCGCCGCGCTCGTGCTGTGTCTCGCGAGCGCGGCGGCCGCGCAATTCGGCCGCGGATTTGGCTTCGGCTTCCGCAGCCGCTTCCCACCACGCTATCCGAAAGCGGAAACGTTCGGCACCGGGTTCAATTTCTGTCGCGGCATCTACACCAGCACACGTGGTGAAGCAGGCGGACAGGGTTGGTCCACCGACTATCCGGATGCCGATCTCAATTTCTCGATACGGTTGTCGGAGCTGACCAGGACGCGCGTGAGGTTCGACGCCGAGGGACGCCCGGACTTCGTCACGGTGCGACTGACCGACGATGCGCTGTTTCAGTGCCCCTATCTCCACATGGAGGACGTCGGTACGGTGACGTTCAACGAGCGCGAGGTCGAGGCCCTGCGTGCGTACCTCAAGAAGGGCGGCTTCCTCTGGGTGGATGACTTCTGGGGCAGCTACGCATGGGCGGACTGGGTCAACGAGATCGGCCGCGTCCTGCCGCCCAATGAATTTCCCATCCAGGATCTGACTCCGGCCCATCCGATCTATCGCTCGCAGTTTCAGATCAAGGAATTCCCGCAGATCCCCTCGATTCAGTCATGGCGGGGCAATCCCTACGAGACCTCCGAACGTGGTGCGGACAGCGCCGAGCCGCATTTCCGCGCCATCTTCGACACGCGCGGCAATATCATGGTGTTGATGACGCACAACACCGACATCTCCGACGCCTGGGAGCGCGAAGGTGAGGACCCGCGTTACTTCTATCAGTTCTCGCCGCGGGGTTATGCCGTCGGGATCAACGCGATCCTTTACGCGATGACGCACTGACCAACGGTCCGACGGGCGATGGGACGAGGGTGCGAAGGCGCCGTTCTACAATCCCGTCATGCCGCCTTCTGTCCAGACAATCGCACTCCTGACCGCGTCGAACGTGTTCATGACGTTCGCGTGGTATGCCCACTTGCGCAACCTGGCGGGTCGCCCATGGTTCATCGCGGCTCTCGTGAGTTGGGGAATCGCGCTGTTCGAGTACCTGTTGCAGGTACCTGCCAACAGGATCGGCTTCACGACGATGTCGCTGGCGCAGTTGAAGATTCTTCAGGAAGTGATCACGCTGAGCGTCTTCGTGCCCTTTGCGATCTTCTACATGCGTCAGGCGCTGGATTGGAATTTCCTCTGGGCCGGTCTGTGCCTGCTCGGCGCTGTGTATTTGATGTTCAGGTGACTACGATCGCCCCGTCACACCGCATAGGATCCACCTGGTGCAACCACAGCTCGAAGACATCGTCACCGAGTTCAACCTCGCCTCCGCGCGGATACGCGTTCTACACCGCGACCTTGCTCCCGGCCGGTGGAACCGGCGACCGGCGCCAGAGCGCTGGTCACCGGGGGAGTGCGTGGCGCATCTGAACCTGACCGCCATCGCAATGATGCCGCTCATCCAGCAGGGCCTCGATGACGCGCGCCGTTCCGGCCGCGCGTCCGGCGACCGCTACCGTCGCGATCTGGTCGGCTGGCTGCTCTGGAAATCCATCAGCGCTCCCGGGCGATTCAAGTCGAAGACGATCCCGGCGTTCGTGCCGACGAGCGATCGTTCTGCTGAGGAGGTCATGGCCGAGTTCGATCGCCTGCAGGCGGAGCAAATCGCGTTGACCCGCGCCGCCGCGGGCTTGCCGATCGACAGCGTGAAGATGTCCTCGCCGTTCAATGCGAAAGTTCGCTACAACGTCTTTTCCGCCTTGTCGATCCTTCCGCGGCACCAGCACCGGCACCTGTGGCAAGCGGAGCAGGCGGGCCGGTAGCCTACAATCAACTGCGTGGGACAACCTGCCGGCGTCAAGATCTGCAACACGATTCTCGACGCCATTGGCAACACGCCGATGGTCCGCATTAATGCGTTGACTCGAGACGTGACCGAGGCCACGGTCCTGGCCAAGGTCGAGACCTTCAATCCGGGCAACTCGATCAAGGACCGCATTGCCCTCCGCATGGTCGAGGATGCCGAGCGCAGCGGTAAGCTCAAATCGGGCGGCACGATCATCGAAGGGACGTCCGGCAACACCGGCATGGGCCTCGCCATCGTGGCCGCGATCAAGGGTTATCACTGCATCTTCACGACGACGGACAAGCAGTCGAAAGAGAAGATCGACGCGCTCAAGGCGTTTGGGGCCGAGGTGATCGTGTGCCCGACCGACGTCGACCCCGAGGATCCGCGCTCGTACTACTCCGTGTCGTCGCGACTCCAGAGTGAGGTCCCCGGGGCGTGGAAGGCGAATCAGTACGACAACCCGTCGAACACGCTCGCGCACTACGAGCAGACCGCCCCGGAGATCTGGGAGCAGACCAGCGGTGCCGTCTCGCATCTCGTCGTTGGCGTGGGCACCGGCGGCACCATCAGCGGAATCGGAAGATACCTGAAGGAGCGCAATCCACAGGTGAAGGTGTGGGGCATCGACACCTACGGATCGGTGTTCAAGAAGTACAAGGAGACCGGCATTTTCGACAAGAACGAGATCTATCCGTACATTACGGAGGGCATCGGCGAGGACTTCATCCCCGGCAACGTGGACTTCACGATCATCGACCACTTCGAGAAGGTGACTGACAAGGACGCGGCGCTCATGACGCGGCGGCTGGCGCGAGAGGAAGGCATCTTCGCCGGCAATTCAGCAGGCGCCGCCATGGCTGGCGTTGTCCAGCTCGCCGAACACTTCAGGAAGGGCGACGTGGTGGTCGTCGTGTTTCACGACCACGGCTCGCGCTACATGGGGAAGATGTACAACGACGAGTGGATGGGTGCGCGCGGGTTCCTCGAAGTCACGGGCACGACGGCGCGCGATCTCGTGGCCGGTGGAGTATCTGGCGAGCTGTTCACCGTCGAGGCCGCCCGTTCAGTCGAGGAAGCAGCCCGGCTGATGAGCGTCCACGATTTTTCTCAGATCTCGGTGACCAAGGACGGCCGCATCATCGGCTCGCTGAACGAGGCCCATCTCTATGAAGAGATCGTGCGGAACCCTGGAGTCAAGAAGGAGCCGGTCGAGGTCATCATGCAGCCGGCATTCCCCTTTGTCGATATCTCGACGCCCGTCGAACTGCTCGCCACGATGATCACGCCAGGGAATCCGGCCGTCCTCATCCGCGACTTCAAGACCGACAAGACGTTCATCATCACGCGATCGGACGTGATCCGCGTCCTGATGTGAAGGGGTCAGACCCTTCACAGTTCTACAGTCCTCTTACCAGCGGCGAAATCGCCTGTACGCGCGTTCCGGTGGCAGCGATCCGTCCGGGCCGATCGCCTCAAACGGTTTGTCGAAGACCGCCGCGGTGACGTACTTCACTCCCAGGGCAGTAACCGACGCCACGTCGCTTCGCACGATCCGACCCGACATCACGTAATCGCGATCCTCGCGATCGGCGAGCTGAAAGTCCGTCAGGTTTCCAACCGTCATGCGAATGCCAGACTCGACCAGCAGTCCGCTCGACGAGATGTTCAGGAGGTCCAGATCGACTCCCCACGTCAGCCTGATGCTCTCCAGCCAGAGCAGGTCTGAGCGTCCCCAGCGTGGGGCGCGATTCTGCTGCGGTTGAATGCCGAGGAAGCGCGCGAGGTCGGCGTCGAGCGTATAGACGAGGCCGGTCTCTTCCTGAGAAATCTCTTCCGGCTCCATCAGGTGGAGGCGCGCCGGGCGCTGCCATAGATCGGCGTACTTCGGCGCGTCGCGTTTCGATTGCTGAAGCGCATCCTCGATGCGTGTGGCGATGGCGTCAGCATCGTAGGTCGGCCACGACTGACAACGACGGCGGAAGAGCCGCGAGAGCAATCCGCGTGACGAGGCCTCATCGTCTGTGTCAACGAGTGGCGGCAGCATCAGCACCGGCAGGTGATCGAGCGCTGGTGCCTGTCGCAAGTGATCGGCAAGCTGTCGATCGTCGCCTGGCGACAGCAGGCTCGACGTGACGATCACGTCTGGCCGCTTGTCGTCCAGCGTGTCGATCGCGTTCTCCATAGAGTCCGCGACGATGACGTCGGCATCGAGCTTGTCGCGCACCAGTCGTCGCAGAATTACGATTCTTTCCGGATCCGATTCGATCGCCAGGATTTTCGCCATGAGTCTCCGGCCGTGGATGAGGCAATTCCCGGGCCGCTTCGAAAGTCGAGGAAACACGCGGGCGCGCGCGAATTGTGACGGGACGTCTGCCTCTGCGCAGACTAAGAAATGACCACTTCAGCCGTTCTCGTGTGCCGATTCTGAGCCATGCACGACAGTGCACAGGGAAGGTGCAGCCTCGACGGGAACGGCTCGAGCGCCCTATGATGCCGCGCGAGGATAACGAATGTCGCAGATGCGAAAGTTGAAACGTGCAGGCGCCGCCCTTGTTGCGCTGATTGTGATCACGTCGCTGTCGTGCTCCACGAGCGAAGCGCCGCCGCCGGCCGCATTCAGCAGCGCCGGCCGCGGTGCTCCGTTGACGCCAGCGATCCCGGCGGACCTCTGGGCGAAGGCTGACGACATCGAAGCGTTTCCTTTTACCGAGATCGAGGGCTATCCGGAGAAGCATTGGCTGGTCGGCCCATTCGATCCTGCAGCATCGGGTAACCGGCTGAAGGAGTCGTTCGCATCCGCGCGCAATGGCGCCGCACCCGACGGTGTCGAACCGCTCAAGGTTGACGTCTTCACGTCGAAGGACTTCTACGCCGACCGCGCGTTGTGGACCGACAAGCGCTACTTCCGGTGCAACAGCCCGTACGGTCTGGAGTCGCAGTGGCGGGGCGGAATGATTGGAGACAAGCCGCCGGCGTCGGCGGCCTGGGGCTTCTGCGATCGTGACTACCCGCGCGAGGCGATCGTCAGCCCCTACACGTTCAAGACCGCGCAGGCACACTACGAAGCGCTGCTCGATGAAGCAAAGCACCGCGGTGGGCCAACGCAACACACCTACGCCACCGTGCCGGGCGAGTGGAGCGGGCGCTATCAATGGCATCGTGGGCAGAATTGGTACGCGGAGCTACTGTGGAACCAGTATCCGACCATCCTCTCGCTGCTCACGGAGGAGTATCAGACCCGGATGGTGCAGGAGGCGTATCACGACGCGCACGACAACGCGCCGCAATGGCCGGCGCAGTACTGCTGGCCCGAGGGCTTCATGCGGCGCTGGCACTATCACGCCGTCACCAACCAGCCTCACTCGGTCATCGTCACGCCCACGCTCGTGCAGTTCCTGGCTGGCGATGCGGACAACTTCATCACCAACATCCACATCGGCCGCACGTTCAACATGGACGGGGGAGTGCCGCATCTCGGCACCGAGGTCCCGAAGTGGTACGGCGATACCATCGGTTTCTGGGATGGCGACGCGCTTATCACCTGGACGTCGAGCATCCAGGGCTGGAAGGTGCACGGCAACCCTGAGTTCTCGAGCAAGCTGCAGACGATCGAGATCTACACGCCGAACCGTGACAAGGATGGCAAGGTCATCGGCCTTAACCACGAAGGTGTCTTCTACGACCCCGAGGCGCTGGTGGAACCAATCCGGATGACTCGTACGCTCGAGCGGACGAGCGGCTTCGAGGCCGGCGAGCCCTACACGTTCATCGAATGCGTCCAGACGATATTCCCGGTAGACGGGCGCGCGAAGCCCGTGGTCGCAGGGACCGTGATTCCATTCAAGGTGCCCGACATGTATGGGCGGCCGTGGGCGAAGATCTGGGAGGAGTACCACGAGAAGGGGATGCAGCGGCCGAAGGAGAAGGAGTTGATCACGTTCGAGTGACTGGAGACACGACGGGCCGCGTCAGGTGCGGGCACCTGGTGGACGGCCGACCACCAGGCGATACCCGATGTCCAGTTCCTCCTTTTCGAGGAGGTCACCGTACCGGCGCTGCCATGCTCCCGTCGCGAGATCGTCCTCCAGGCGCTGGAGCGCCGAGAGGTCCTGACACGTCGCGAAGCTGGAGATGCCGCTCCGAATTTCAGCGCTGAGATATGCCCGGGGACGACGCCAGTACGCGCCCAGAAATCCATCGAGGCAGTCGTGCGGAATCGGCACGTTGATCACGCGGGCGTCGGCCATGAAACGCAGCAACTGCTCGATGAAGGGGAGCCGCTTTCGGTCCGCGTCGAGAAACTCGGGAAAGTAATCTCTCAGCAACCAGAAGCCTTCGGTCGCGGGGTCCCACGTCAGCAGCACGATTCGTTCGCGGGCCACCCGGTTGAGTTCCAACAGCCCAGCGTGCGGGTCGCTCCAATGGTGCACGGTCAGAACGGCCATGACAGCGTCAAACGCACCGTCCCGAAACGGGAGACGTTCCGCGACCGCCTGTGCCGCGGGAGCGGACCTGGTTGACCGCTGCTTGAGCATCACCGTGGATGGTTCGATGGCAACGACGAACCGATCCGTTGGTTCGTAGGAGCCTGTCCCGGCACCAACGTTGAGCACAGTTCTCGCGCCGCCGAGCTCTCTCGCGATCAGGCCGGCCAGGCGAGGATCTTCTTTGCGAGTGTGCGCGTAGTCGGAGCCGATGCGATCGTACGTCTTAGAGGCGCTCACGCCTGCCTTCGCGATCGAGCTGAATCGTCACCCGCCGCCGGCTCCAACGCGAGGTGAGGCGGCCTTTCGTCAGATCGTCGTCGAGTCGGAGTCCTCACACCGCATGTGGCTAGCGGGACGAATCGGCCAATGCGATGACTCTCCTGATGGCCTGCACAACAAGGTCGGGCTCGTTCTGGATGTCGTGCCCACTCTCTCCGGCAATCATCAGACTTCCGTGTGACGAGAATGCCACCAGCTCTGACTGCAGTTGTCGCCACACCTGCGCTTCACGCTTGTCCGCTTCGGTCGCGTTCGGATCGACCATCGTGGTCGTGGGAGATTGCTGCGCCCACCCCCCGGCGAGGGCACAGGTCGAGAGCAGCAGCGCAATCGACCGGCGTCTCATCGTCTGGTGCCTCGCTCCGGTTCAGCGGCGGGCCGCGCAGCGGACCGTCCGTTGCAACCGGTTGTCAGACGGTGACGCATGAAACTCTTAGCGTGCGCGCGCCGTTTGCCGGAGTAGTGCCGCAAACGCCTGCTCGTCGATCGCAGAACGGTTGTGGACCTTTATGTGCCGCACGTACTGCCCCTTGCCTTCGAGCAATCCCTTTGGATCTCTCAAGGAGGATCCGTTAAAAAAGCCGAATTGCACATACCCCGTATCAGAGTACACGTATGCCACGGGCCCGTTGCTACCGATCCAACATCCGTTTCCCCACTTCACGGCCTCGCTCAACTTGGGCTCAATGCGTTTCACAAACTTCCGAAGTACACGGATGATTTCCTGATTCTTGGGACTTTGGGCCTCCAGGTACTCATCGAAGGTTGCGTATGCCTTCATCTTCCTCATCGCGTGGCTACCCTTCGGGCGATACTTTCACGTCCGCAACCAGTCGACACTGACATATTGCCGCTCAGCCCTCCTCCTGTGCACCGACTGACCACCAGTAGGCGTTCAGCGCCTGATTCTTTATTCGATCGCCTTGACGATGTCCTCGACGACCTTCTTCGCGTCGCCGAACACCATCATCGTCCGATCCATGTAGAACAGCGGGTTGTCGATGCCCGCATACCCGGACGCCATGGAGCGCTTGTTGACGATCACCGTGCGTGCCTTGTGCGCCTCGAGGATCGGCATGCCGTAGATGGGGCTGCCTTTTTCCTCCGCGAGCGGATTGACAATGTCATTGGCGCCAAGCACGAACGCGATGTCCGTGCCGCCGAAGTCACCATTGATGTCCTCCATCTCGAGCACTTCTTCGTACGGAACCTCGGCCTCGGCGAGCAGGACGTTCATGTGGCCAGGCATGCGGCCGGCCACGGGGTGAATTGCGTAGCGCACGTTCACGCCCTTTGCCGCCAGCTTGTGCGCCATCTCCTTCACGGCGTGTTGCGCGCGAGCGACAGCGAGCCCATATCCCGGGATGATGATCACGCTCTCCGCGTTCCCAAGCAGGAACGCCACATCGTCAGGTGATCCCGACCTGACGGTCTTCTGCTGAGTGTCCGCGGTGGTGGCTCCCTCGGCGGCGCCGAAGCCACCCAGGATCACGCTGAAGAACGAGCGGTTCATCGCCTTGCACATGATGTAAGACAGGATCGCGCCGGACGATCCGACCATCGCTCCAGCGACGATCAGCAACGGGTTGTTCAGCGAGAACCCGATGCCGGACGCGGCCCATCCTGAATAGCTGTTCAACATCGAGATGACGACCGGCATGTCCGCGCCGCCGATCGGGATGATGATCAGCACCCCGAGCACGAATGCGATCGTGGTCATGGCGATGAACGGTGGCCAGTGCGTTCCTGGAGCGGCGATTACGAAGGCGATGCCAAAGCCGATCATTCCGAGCGCGAACACCAAGTTGACGATGTGCTGACCCTTGAAGACGAGGGGTGCGCTCGAGAACAGCCGGGAGATCTTGCCCAGGCCCGCCAGCTTGCCAAATGCGATCACTGAGCCGGAGAACGTCATCGCCCCGACGAACGTGCCGATGAACAACTCGACGCGATTGCCAGCCGGAATGGGATCCCCGACGCTGAACGCCATCGGGTTGTTGACGACCGCGATGGCGATGAGCACCGCGGCGAGGCCGACGAGCGAGTGCATCGCCGCCACCAGTTCCGGCATCTGCGTCATCTGCACGCGATGAGCGACGAGCCAGCCGACGATGCCGCCGAGGGCAAGTGCGCCGATCGTGAGCTCGATGCGCTGCGTGATCGCGAGTGTGGTGAGCACGGCGAGCGCCATGCCCGCGATGCCGAACCGGTTACCGCGGCGAGCCGTGAGCGGGTTGGAAAGACCTTTGAGGGCAAGAATGAACAGCACGCTCGCCACGAGATAGGACAGCGCAACCTGGTTTGCAGACATCGTCACCGAGACTTCTCCGCGCGGTCCTTCTTCTTGAACATCTCGAGCATCCGCTCGGTGACCAGGAATCCGCCAAAGGTGTTGATGGCGACGAGCGCCACCGCGACCGCGCCGAGGATGGTGCCGCGGTCGATCTGGCCGGCTCCGGCAGCCAGGATGGCTCCGACGACGATGACCGAGCTGATGGCGTTGGTCACGCTCATGAGCGGCGTGTGCAGTGCCGGCGTCACGTTCCACACTACGTGGTAGCCGACAAACACGGCCAGCACGAACACCATCAGATTCGTGACGATTGGGTCGACTGCGACTCCGTGCACGTCAGCTCCTGACCGGCGCGCCGTCGATGCAGACCAGCGTCGCCGCGAGGATCTCGTCCTCTCGATTGAGGGTGAGCTCGCCCGTCTTCGGGTCGAGCAACAGGGTCGCGAAATTCAGCAGGTTTCGCGCGTAGAGCGCGCTCGAGTCGGCGGCGAGCGTGGCAGGAAGGTTTGAGGGGGCGACGATCTTGACTCCGCGATGATCGACGACCACGTCCTGCTCGCTCAACGGACAGTTGCCGCCCTGCGTGACCGCCATGTCGACGATGACCGAGCCGGGTTTCATGCCGGCGACGGTGTCTGCGGTGAGGAGGACCGGCGCAGGCCGGCCGGGAATGAGGGCCGTGGTGATGACGATGTCCGCGGCCTTTGCGCGCTCTGCGATGAGTGCCGCCTGCCGGCGCTTGTAATCGTCGCTCATCTCGCGAGCGTAACCGCCGGCGCTCTCCTGTGCTTTCTTCTCTTCGTCGGAGAGGGTGACTTCGACGAATTTCGCGCCGAGCGACTCCACTTGACCTTTCACAGCGGGGCGGACGTCGAACGCCTCGATGACCGCACCGAGCCGCTTCGCTGTGGCGATCGCCTGAAGTCCGGCGACGCCGGCGCCGAGCACCAGCACCCGCGCGGCTTTCACGGTGCCGGCGGCCGTCATCAGCATCGGCATGAAGCGCCCATACTCGTACGCCGCAACGAGCACAGCTTTATATCCAGCGATGTTGGCCTGCGACGAAAGGACGTCCATGTTCTGCGCGCGTGTGATGCGAGGCAGGAGCTCCATCGCGAAGGCGGTGACACCGGTCTTCGCGATGGCGTCGAAGCCCTCATGCGGAGAGAGCAGCGCGATGAGGATCGATCCGCCCCGCAGCGACGGCAATTCCGCGTCCGTCGGGCGCCGAACTTTCAGGACCATGTCTGCGCCGTAGACGTCAGCGGCGCAGCCAATGGATGCCCCGGCCGCGGTGAAGCTCCCGTCCGGGATGCTGGCGCCGGCGCCAGCTTTGGTTTCGACGATAACGGTGTGACGGCCGCCGGTGGTGAACTTCTTCACCGTCTCTGGCGTTGCCGCTACGCGTGTTTCCCCGGGACAGACTTCGGCAGGAATGCCGATGCGCATCAGTTGAACCTCTCCGGTCGCATCCGGATTCAACTAATCGACCGGCTGCGTGTTGCGCTCTCAATTTTATACGGATTGCTCAGGCCAACGCCCTAAGGCCAGCTCCAGACGCACGCCGGTCCTTAGAGCACGACCAGGCCTACTGGAACGTGTTGCACGAATCGACGCTGCCTGACGCGAGCCCTCGGCGCAGCCATTCGACCCGCTGCTCCGACGAGCCGTGGGTGAAGGACTCGGGGACGACGGTCCCTTGCGACTGGCGCTGCAGGCGATCGTCGCCGATCGCCGCCGCAGCCCGAAGTCCTTCTTCCGCATCGCCGGGTTCGAGTAGTCCTTCCTGCGCGGCGTAGTGTCCCCATACGCCCGCATAGCAATCGGCCTGCAGTTCCTGCCGCACCGAGAGCGCGTTGGACTCGCGTTCGCCGGCTCGCTGCCTGGCTGTTTGCAGTCGAGCGGAAAGGCCGGTGAGCGTCTGCACGTGGTGACCGATTTCGTGCGCGACGACGTAAGCCTGGGCAAAATCTCCGGGCGCGCCGAATCGTTCGTCGAGCTCCTGGAAGAAGGAAAGGTCGAGGTAGACCTTGCGATCGGCCGGGCAGTAGAAGGGGCCCATCGCGGATTGCCCCAGTCCGCACGCAGATTGCGTTGATCCGCTGAACAACACGAGCACCGGCGCTTCGTATCCCTCGCGGCTCTCCGAGAACAAACGTCCCCACGTTTTTTCCGTGTCCGCGAGGACGACCGAGACGAACTGAGCTTGCGGGTCGTCTGCGGGAGCGGCACCGGGTGCGACGGTGTCGGACGACGTCCCGATCGTGTTGACCAGATCCGCAGGGTTCTGTCCGGTCAGGGCGGAGACGATCAGAAGCAGGACGAGCCCACCGAGGCCGCCACCGACCGCCATCCCGCCGCCCGACATTCCGCGGCGATCTTCGATGTTCTGACTCCCGGCGCGACCTCTCCACTTCATGGCTGCACGCTCCAGCCGTCGCTGCACATATTATCTTCGACCATGGACCTTGGACTGATCGATCGTGTGGCCGTCGTGACAGGCTCGAGCAAGGGATTGGGGTTTGCCAGCGCCAAGGCGTTGATCGCCGAAGGGTGTCGTGTCGTCATCTGCGCGCGCACGCCAGAGACGTTGCAGGAAGCGCGCCGTCGTCTGGCTGAGATCGGAGGCGACGGTCGAGTGCTTGCCGTCGTGTCGGACGTCAGCCGTGAAGACGACGCCCAGAAGGTCGTCGATCAGGCGGTCACGACATTCGGCGGCATCGACATCCTGGTCAACAACGTCGGTGCGGCTCGAGGTGGCGGCCTTCTCGAAACGACGGACGAGCTCTGGAAGGACGCAGTCGATCAGACGCTGATGCCAGCGGTCCGCATGTCGCGGCTGGCCGTGCCGCCCATGCAACGTCGCGGCGGCGGGTCGATCATCATCGTCGCATCAATCTATGGACGGGAGGCCGGCGGGCGAATGACATACAACGTCGTCAAGGCCGCCGAGATCAGCCTGGCAAAATCAATGGCGCAGCAGCTGGCGCCGATGAACATTCGCGTCAACAGCGTGTCTCCAGGGTCGATCCTGTTCGAAGGTGGATCGTGGTGGAAGCGACAGCAGGACGATCCCGTTGGAATCGCCGAGTTCGTGAAGCGCGAGCTTCCATTCGGACGATTTGGCAAGCCTGAGGAGATCGGCGATGTCGTCGCGTATCTCTCGTCGTCACGTGCGAGTTGGATCAGCGGCACATCCATCGTCGTCGACGGGTGCCAAAGTCGAGCGTTCTGATCTTCGTTGTGCGATATCGATTCGTGTTGGCGCGAGTTCGATGCATGCCGGTGCGATCATGCACTACCGGTCACGCTCGGTGAAGCGACTCGCGATAGGAATTAGTCGCGAGGACGATACTCTCGCTTCGGCTTGGTGAGTCGTCCCTACCTCAGTTCTGCTGGGTATCACCGGCGCCGGCCATCAGCGCGGCGCTCTCATACGGGCCAAGGCGTGTGCGGCGAGTCATCGACACGGGAGTCGCCCGGAAATGCCGTGATAATGCGACTTGTTGTGAATCGCCGGGGAATAGGCCCGCAGGTGGTGTCAGGGATTGCACATCATTGCAGGTCACTCACACGCATTTCACGCGGCGCGCTGCAGGGATTCGTACAAGTTGTACGAGGAGGATGTGGGGGCGCTCGCTCGAAGCGATGAACTGAGGGAGTTACTGGCCAAGACTCGGATTGCGGCCCGCCGTTTCGGTGCACTACACTCAAGGTTGCTCGTGCCGCAGCCCCACGCGGTGCGGTCCTGACGAGTGCTCATCACGGGCTCGCCAACAGTCTCACTCGTCAGTCTCAGACCGTACGCGAATGCAGCACTCGTCGAACCGCACTCCCGCCCTGACATTCGACCAGCGCGTCGTGACCCTCGATCTGCTCCGAGGGTATTTCCTTTTCGTGATGATCATCGACCACTTGGGACGGTTCCCCGGTCTTTTCGATCTGGTGACTGGACGAGACAGGATGTGGGTGTCGGCAGCCGAGGGGTTTTTTTTCATCTCCGGGATGGTCACTGCGATTGCGCGGAACCGCGATGCCGCTAAACGCGGCCTGCGTGCCGCGGCGATGAACATGTGGAAGAGGGCGGGCGTGCTGTACCTGTGGGCGGTCGGCTTAACGCTCTTTTTCACGTCGGTCGCATTTACCGTTGGCGAGCATCGCCCTGGCCTGAAGGCCGGCGTCATTGGCCGTGAGGCGTATGGGCACATCCTCTATCGCGCCGCCACTTTCGAGTAACGTGTACGGTTGGACCGATTTCCTGCCCTATTACGTCATGTTCCTGCTGGCTGCCCCTCTGGCCCTGTGGCTGCTCCGCCGGGACTGGTGGTGGGCCGTCGCGGCCGCGAGCGCAGGCGTGTGGCTCTCTTCCTCTCGATTCGAATGCCGATGGCAGGTGCTGTTTTTCGGGGGAATGATTGCCGGCTTTTATCTGCCGGCCCTGGAGCGCTGGTTCCACCGGTCGCAACGCGGGGTCCAGAGGATCGTCGTCGCAACTGTGATTGGCCTCGCAGGTGTCACGGTCGTCGTCAACGCCGGCCTCCTCTATCTTGAGCCTCGCGTCGCTGCGCTCGGCTGGAGGGAGGCTGCCATACTCGGGCAATGGAATGTGTGGCTGGCGCCGCACTTCGACAAGGGACTCTTGCCGCTACCGCGTCTCCTGATGTTCGCGTTGTGGTTTGCTGCGATCTATCTGATTTTTCGACGGTATGAAACTGTCATCGGACGTTACCTGGGGTGGTTCTTCCTGCCGCTGGGTCTCAACTCGCTGTTTGCCTACATTGCTCACGGTCTCGTGGTGACTGGCATTGCACTCGCCTTGCCCCAACCAACAAGTCTGGCCACCAATTTCGCGATCGGTGCAGGCGTTCTGTTGCTGATATGGGGCGCCACAGTCATGAGCGCCGGTTGGCGCAGTCCCTTGCGCTCGTGAGCCGGCCACCGTAGTCGGATGGGTGGAGGGCTGCTAGTTCGTGCCCGCCGTCAGCGCCTTCATGACCTCGGCGTACTTCGCGTCGTATGGGTTGAGTACGTCGTTGCCGGGATGCGCGTTGATCTCCCCCAGGATGTGCGGCGGCGCGTTGCGATCCTTGAAGCGCGGCCAGTTGGGAAGTCCGTGGCCGTTGGGGTCGCCGTTCTTCGCGAAGTTGACCCAGTACGATGACATCTCGTCGGCCATCTTCCGATCCCGCTCCGACTCCATTGCGAGCTTCGGCGAGCTGATGTCAGGGATCACGCGCGGCGCCCACAGATTGTTGAAGACGTACACGATCTCGGTGGCATGAGTGGCCTTGAGATCCTTGGACCCGGGCTCGACCGGCGGTTCATGCGTGAAGAGATACCAGTAGGCGCGCTTGCCGATGGCGGTCTGGCGTTCGGCGAAGAGCCGCATCGCCCACATCATCGTGTCCCGGAACGCGATGTTCCCGCCGAGCGAGGTGTGCTCGTCCTTGTTCGATCCGACGATGACGTCCACCGCGTTCTGTTTGCCTTTGGCGAACGTGATCGACTGATCCTCCGGCACGATCCAGCCATCGACGATCATTCCCGACCCGCGGAGTGTCTTCATCACTTCGTCTGTCGAGCGCGCCCGCAGTTCCGCCAGCGGAGGCAGCGGGGGAGGCGGTGGTGGCGGCACCGCAGGTTGCCCCGCGTCGCCTCGCCCGCGACCGCCACGTCCGGGACCCGGCACCTGCTGCCGTTCCGCTTGTGCGCGCGTCGTCATCGGCCCCATCCCGAGTCCCATCCACGCACCGCTTTCGCTGATAGCGCGACGGAAGAGTCCCTTCGCGACAGGTGAGCCGACCAGGCCGCCGACCATCGCCGCGCCGGCGGACTCGCCGAAAATCGTCACATTGTCGGGATCGCCGCCGAACGCTGCGATGTTCGTCTTGACCCACTTCAGCGTCGCGATGCTGTCGGCCAGTGCCTGGTTGCCAGACGCGTTGTGACCCGACTCCTTCGTCAGTTCAGGGTGCGCGAAGAAGCCGAAGGGCCCGAGGCGGTAGTTGAACGTGACGAGGACCACGCCCTTCTTCGCGAGGTTCTCGCCGTCGTTGTGCTTACTCGAGCCGCCACCTTCGGTGTACGCGCCGCCGAAGATCCACACCATGACCGGCAGCCGCTCGTTGGCGCGATTGGCATGCGTCCACACATTCAAGTACAGACAGTCCTCGCTCGTTCTGGGTGAGTCAGGCAAATCGACCGTGACGTTGTTCGGCACCCGATTCAGCTGCGACGGCTGCACGCAGACGTCGCTGAACTGTTCGGCGTTCTTCACACCTTCCCACCCCGCGGGCGGCTGCGGCTCCTTCCAGCGCAACTCACCAACGGGAGGCGCTGCGAAAGGAATGCCTTTGAACGCCCGAATACCGGACGCGAGCGTGACTCCAAAGAGCCGTCCCGTCGCGATTGTCACGGGATCGCTGATGGCCGCCGGTGTCGAGATCGTCGATGCCGCGATAGCGGCGGCAGTAAGGGCAAGTGCAATCGTGCCAGGTACGCGTGTCACTTGGCCTCCGAATAAATGGGGTCGGGAGTCATTTGTTGAGGACAGTCTCTGCGACAGATCTGGAGAGTGTCCTGATCAAATGACTCCCGACCCCATTACGGTTTTGCGCGCTCCGCGCGCGAGGCGTTGATGTAATCGCCGATCGTCCGGTTGCCTTCGTGGCAGGCGTACTCCCACCACTCGTACGACGGATCGAGCTTCAGCGGATAGCGTGCCGTCCACGAGCGCGTCAGGACGACGGGGTCCTCGGTTTTGATCTCATATAGCAGGAAGTCGCTGTTGAGACGCGTGATGCGCTCGGTGATCTTCATCTGCTCGCTCGTCGGGAACCGATTCCCCTGCGGTGAGCCCATCACACCGATGTTGGTGGCTGACGCGCCCGCCTTGAAGTTCGTCGTCTCGATGACGAGCGTGTTGCCCTCCCAGCGTCCCCGCGATTCACCCATCCACTCTTTGATCTGTGGTGACAGGGCTGACCGACCGTCTACCGGGACGATGCGTGTTTCGTGCACCATCTCCATGTCGAGAATCACGTAGCCGGGCACCTGCATGATGCGCACACCGTTGTTGTAGCGATACGGCATCATCGACGACGGCATGCCGCGCGTGATGCAGCGGTCCCAGCTGTCGAAGTCGAGATAGGAGTCCCACACCTGTGTCTCACCCGGTAGCGCCCAGCTGCTCTTCATGAGGGCTGACAGGCGCTTGCCTTCGGCGGTCATCTCGGGAAGCGTCCCGTTCGGTGGATCCACGATGAGCGACGTCTGTCGCTGCGGCGCAGTGGGATCGGTGACGCCGGTCTGCAGCGCCTGGCCGAAGTTGCCTTCGGCGATCGCGACAGCATGGCGATCGACCTGCTTCGCGGCGGCGTCGAGTCGCGCCTTGTACTCGGCCTCGGTCACGAATGCCCTGTTCAAATCACATGGCGGGGGAGGCGCACTGCCTCGCCGGCCACCGCCGCCCGCGCATCTCTCCAGCGGCACGCTGCCCACGAATGAGATCGGCCACATCCCCTGGATATCGGGATCGCCCCACGGCGTCTTCGGTTGCGTCCATCCCTGTGGGGTCTCGATGAAATGGTTGGTTTCGCTTGGGTGCCCGAGGATCGACTGGCCATTGACGGCGGCGACGAAGACCACGGCGGCCAGGCCGTATATGAGGGCGCGACTCATGGCGCGAAATGAAGACATGGCTCAATTATCCCCCGCCCGTTGTGATACGTCGGCTGGGCCGCCGTATATTTCTCCAGATGTCGGTTGAGGAGGCGATGCCGGGCCGGTTGGTGCGGTGGCTGTCGGCCGCGGAACCTGATTGGGACGCGGTCTATTCGGATCAGATCCGCCCGAGTCGCTGCGCAACTTCGGCGCAGCGCTGTTCGCGACGTCATCGGTCCCGACGACGCTGATGGTGTGGTGGGCGGCGGGGTTGACCGTCGCTATGCTGATTTTCGCCGTGCGCTCGTTTTCGACGCGACAGCTGTAGGCGCCTCCGCCGCGATCCACTTCTTCGCCCAGTCTCCGATCGCGTCGACGGCGTTGGCAAGCTCGCGCCCTTTCTTCGTCAGCGCGTACTCGACACGCACCGGCGTCTCCGGAATCACCGTTCGCTCGACGATGCCTTCCTGCTCGAGCTCGAACAGCCGTTCGCTGAGCATCCGGTCGGTGATGTCGGGAATTTCCTTGCGCAGGGTCGCGAAGCGGCAGCGTGACTCCGACTCCATCAACACGAAGATGATGGCGCCGGTCCATCGCCGGCCGATGAGCTCGCTGGCGCGATGGAACTTCGAGCACAGCGGACGGGGGTGTGCCGCTCGTTCCTTCATATCCACACCTATGATACCACTGTAACTTCCGAGTCACAATCGACTAGTTGACGTACATCAGATATACAAAATATAGTTAGTTCATGAACGTCTTCTCTGACTACCAGCTTGGTGAACTCAGTCTCCCGAATCGCTTCGTGATGTCGCCGATGACACGCAGCCGCGCGCTCGCCGGCAACGTTCCCAACCCGCTTGCCGCGACTTACTACGCGCAGCGTGCCGCGGCCGGTCTCCTGATCACGGAGGGGACGCAGGTCAGTCCGCAAGGTGTCGGGTACATTCGCACGCCCGGCATGCACTCAGCCGAACAAGTGGCCGGCTGGAAGGTCGTGACGGATGCCGTGCACAAAGCCGGCGGACGGATCTTCGCGCAGCTCTGGCACGTCGGCCGCGTGTCGCATCCTGATTTCCACGGCGGGGCGCTGCCGGTCGGCCCCTCAGCCATCGCAGCGGTGGGCGACGCCTATACCGTCAACGGACGACAGACGCTGGAAGCGCCGCGCGCGTTGACGCTGGCCGAGATCCGCGATGTCGTCGAACAATTCCGCCGTGCGGCCGCGAACGCGAAAGAGGCCGGATTCGACGGCGTCGAGATTCACGGTGCCAACGGCTACTTGTTCGATCAGTTCCTGCGCGACAGCGCGAACGTCCGCACCGATGCGTATGGTGGCAGCATCCAGAATCGCGCGCGGCTGGCGCTTGAAACGACTGACGCGGTCATCACCGTCTGGGGATCCTCACGCGTCGGCTACAAGATCTCGCCCTACTTCTCGAACCTCGGAATGTCGGACTCGTCGCCGATCGAGACCTTCTCGTATCTCGCGAAGGAGCTCGGATCGAGACGCATCGGATACCTGCACATCGCCGAGGCCGTCTCGGGACCGGCGGTTGCCGCGGCTGGAACGGTGCGTGCGACGCCGATTCTCCGCGGCCTCTTCGGAGGACCGGTTATCGCCAATGGCGGCTACAACCTCGAGTCGGCGAATGCCGCGATCGCATCGAACGAGGTCGACCTCGTCGCGTTTGGTGTGCCGTTCCTGGCGAACCCGGATCTGCCGGAGCGCTGGAAGCGGGGAGCGTCTCTCAACGCGCCGCAGTTCGATCTCTTCTACACCGGTGAAGAGAGGGGATACACCGACTACCCGGCGCTCGAGCAGCAGGTCACGGCTTAAAGGCGCCAGGCGCGACGCCGGGCCGGTTCGCCGGCGGATCGGAGACCGTACGCATGAGCAGCGGCTCGTTCCCCGTCTCAACGGGGATCGGACGATCAGCCTCGATTTTGAACGGCCGCGAGGCGATCACCTCGAGCGGCCGTTCGGATTCGACCCGCAAGATCGTCGACCCCATGACGGTCACGGGAATAAGTGGCTGTTTTCCGGGAGGTCCTTCAACGCCGCGAATGATGACGGGTGTGGCCTCGGATCGTTGGGCCAGCACGGGCACGCCGGTGCCGTTGACGGCGATCCAACCGAGTTCCAGCGCGATGACAGTCAGGATCAACTTCGTGTAACGGTCGACGGTCATGATGCCTCCACTATCTTCGTTGGGCGATGCGTGCTTCGATCACGCTCAGTGGCGATTCGGTCGGCACGATGCGCGCCAGTCCAAAGCCGGCGCTCTCGAAGAGCGATGCAAACTCTTCCGCCGTGCGCTCGCGGCCGCCAGGCATTAATAACATCTCGAGGTCGATGAGCTTGCCGAAGTCGGGCTGATTGCCGGGCGGGATGACGGCTTCGAGCAGAATCACTCGACCGTCGCGCCGTCCTTCGAACGCATTCCAGATGTTCGTCAGGATCGGAAGCGCGCGATCGTCATTCCAGTCGTGAATGATGTTTTTCATGATGTAGGCATCAGCGCCCGGCGGTACCGCGTCGAAGAAATCACCGGTCGCTGTCTCGACGCGATCCGCCACACCTGACGCCTCGAGGAGTGGACCGGCTCCCTCAATCACGTGCTCGAGATCGAAGAGGACGCCGCGCATCGCCGGATAGTGGCGCAGGATCGAGGTCAGCACGTGACCGTGCCCACCGGCGACGTCGACGAGCATCTCGATGCCGCTGAAGTCGTAGGCCTTGAGCGCAGCGGCGACCGTCGGCCCGCTCCACGAGGTCATCGCGTTGTTGAAGACGGACGACAGCTTCGGCTCGCGCGCGAAGTACTCGAACACCGGCATGCCCGTCACCTTTTCGGCCGCGGGCCGTCCGGTTTGTACCGAATGCAGCGTCTCGGCATAGACGCGGAAGTGAAAGGGATCGGTCATCCAGAGCCCGAGGTCGTGCAGCGACGCCGGTCCTTTCCGGAGCATGTTGGCCGGGGTGTTCAGCGCGAACGTGCGGCGGCCTTGCTCTTCGAAGATACCTGCGCTCGCAAGCGCCCGCAGCACACGATAGAGGCCATCCTCGCGAACGCCTGCGTCCTTCGCGAGGTCGACGGTCGACCGCGGGCCATCTGCGAGAAGGTCAGCGATGCCGAGCTCGAGGGCGACGTTGAGCGCCGCGGACACGACGTAACCAAGCGCGGCCTGGTTGAGCAGCTGGATGGCCGCGGCTTCCGGGTTCCTGTTCTCTGCCGTCACGTCAGCGGGTCTCCACAGGTTTGTGAGATTGAATCGCGCGCGCCGCCGTCAGCAGCGCTGCAGACGCATTGGCCAACAGCACGGTGTCGACGCCGACCACGATCATCGTGAAGCCCTCCTCGATATACGGCTTCACAGCGTCCGCGGTGAGTCCGAAGATGCCGATAGGGAGGTTCGCGCTATCGCATGCTTTCCTGACGCGGGCGATCGCCTCGCGGACGTCGGGATGATCGACGGCACCAGGGCGCCCGAGGCTCGCCGACAGATCGTAGGGCCCGATCAGCACACCGTCGACGCCCTCGACGCTCACGATCTCTTCGATGTGGGCGACGGCGTCACGATGCTCGGCCTGGACGATGACCGCCGTGTCGTCGTTGGCGTTCTGCACGTACTCACGGACCCGCAGTCCATAGCGATGCGCCCGCGCAATGCCCATCCCTCGCTGCCCAACCGGCGCGTACTTCGCGTACTGGACGATCCGCTGCGCGTGCTCGACGGAGTTGACCTGGGGCGCGATGATGCCAGCCGCGCCGATGTCGAGCGCACGCTTGACGTGCATCTCATCGCTCGCCGACAGTCGGACGACGCACGGCGTTGGGGCAGCGGCCTGCATCAGGGCCTGCATCTGCGCGGTGTCGAGCGGTGAATGTTCGGCGTCGATGAAGAGCCAGTCGAAGCCCACCTCGGCGAGCAGCTCGACGGCGGCCGGCGAATTCAGCGTGACGAGCGGCGCGATCAGCCGTTCGCCGGATCGTAATCTCGTGCGAAAGGACGAGGACATCCGAGAAACTGTACCACCACATACTGGAATGTCCTCCCAAATCACTCTCGGCCGCTCCGTTGTCGCGGCCGAAGATCGCGATCGGAGTCTGGTTGTGGCGAGTAGCCGTCCAGCTCGTACCGTCACTAAAATGGATCCTTCGCGACGACGGTCGCGTCTCAAAGGATCAGGTGCCAGCGACTCTCACCGGACGGTCCATCCTGCACTACAACGTCCACGAGCGGCTCGGGTCGGGCGGCTCTGGGGAGGTCTACGTCGCCGAGGACACGCGCCTCGGCCGCCAGGTCGCGCTGAAGTTCCTCAATGCTGACCGCCAGCGCGACGCCGACAGCCGCGCCCGGCTGCTGCGCGAGGCACGCGCGGCCTCGATGCTGCGCTCTCCGAACATCGCCGTCACCTACGAGTTCGTCGAGCATGGCGACCTGCTGTTCATCGCCATGGAGTACGTCGAGGGGGAAGTGCTGTCGGAGCGGGTCGCGCGGGGACCCGTGCCGGTCGCGGAAGCGGTCGATATCGCCGCCCAGGTCGCGGATGCGCTCGACGAAGCGCATGGCCACAGCATCGTCCATCGTGACATCAAGAGCGGCAACCTCATACAGACGCGACGCGGTCTCGTAAAGGTGCTCGACTTCGGGCTTGCGAAGATCGAGAGTCCGCAGTCGACAGAGACCGTTCTGCGCTCGACACCTGAGCTCCTCGTGACATCACCTGGCATGGTGCTCGGCACGATCGCCTACATGGCGCCGGAGCAGCTGCGCGCGGACGTCGTCGATCATCGCGTCGATCTGTTCGCGCTCGGTGTGGTGCTGTACGAGTTGCTGACGGCGCGGCTGCCGTTTCGAGGCAACACGCTTGCCGATACCTTCGATCGGATCTTCCACCAGGAGCCGGAGTCGATTTCGCGTGTGGTTCCCGCCGTGCCCGTGGAGCTCGAACGGATCGTCCGCAAGGCGCTCGAGAAGTCGCCGGACAACCGCTATCAATCGGCGCGCGAGCTGCACATCGACCTGCACCAGGTGGCGCGCCGGCTCGAGACCAACGAGACGACCAGGAGCATGCGCGCGCCGAAGGTCGAAGCAGGGCAGCGCAGCATAGCCGTCCTGACGTTCGCGAATGTGACGCGTGACGCGGCGGACGAGTGGATCGGCACGGGCATCGCTGAGACCGTCACCGCCGATCTCAAGAACGTGCAGAACCTCGCCGTCATCGGCCGTGCCCAGATCTCCGAGCTGCTGAACTCGATGGGACCATCGGAGAGCCGGAGCGACCAGTTGCCGATCGAAATCGGCAGACGGCTCGGAGCCTGGTGGGTGTTGTCAGGGGCCTATCAACGTCTGGGCGATCGCATTCGCGTCACCGTTCAACTGACGGAAGTGCTCACCGCCAAGTTGATTCGCACGATGAAGGTCGACGGGCGCGTCGACGAGATCTTCGAGCTCCAGGATCGGATCGTCTTCGACGTAAGCCGCGGCCTCGATCTCAAGCTCGGACGCGAAGACGCCGACGCCATCGAAAAGGACGAGACGCGCTCGGTGGAAGCGTTCGAGGCGTACTCCCGCGGTGTGTTGAATCTGCGCTCGGCAGGGCGTGAAGCGATGGATCGCGCCATCGGCTTGTTCGAGCGCGCCATCACACTCGATCCCACATACGCGACGGCGTGGTCCGCACTCGGGGGCGCGTACTACCTGAAGGGTCAGTTCCTTGGCCTGCGTGAATTGCAGCAGAAGGCGATGGAGCATCTCCGTCGTGCGATCGAGCTGCATCCAGGGCTTGCCAACGCGCACGTCTGGCTGGGCAGTGTGCTCCTGCAACTGGGCGACATCGAGCAGGGGATCGCCGAGCTCAGGACTGCACAGAGACTCGAGCCCGAGAATCCGGACGTCCACCAGACGCTCGCGCGCGCCTTCTGGCTGTTTCGCGGCATGGTGCCGGAAGGCATCGCTGAACTCCGTCGAGCGATCGCGCTCAACCCCGAGGGCGGCTATTCGCACTTGCAGCTCTCGATGCTCGAAGCGCTGAGCGGCAATCTCGACGAGGCCGAAACGGCGGCGCGACATGCCATCGAGTTGCAGGAGCGCGCGATGTCCGGCACCGAGGGTCTGCTCATCGTCGGGGCACACGCACGCCTCGGATATGTCCACTACCTGCGCAGGAGCTACGATTCGGCATACCAGGAGTACCGGCGCGAGCTCGAATACCTCACGACGAGCGATCACGCGCTGCGCGAGCGGACGCTCATCGAGCTGCACCAGAAACTCAGCGCGCTGCAGCGCGCGCGCGGCGATCAGGAAGCGGCCGATCGCTTTGCCGATATGGCGATCCAGTCGCACCAGAGACGTGTCGCCAGCGGCGCCGATGATCCCGCCACGCGTTACTACATGGCTGCGCTCTACGCGGGCCGCGGTGACCTCGCCGGCACGCGCGACCACCTCGCATTACCGCTGGCGCGTCTGCCGGAGTTCACGAAGTGGCGAGTCGCGCGGGATCGCGAGTTCGATCCCGTGCGTGCTCAGTTGAATCTCTGATCTGACTGCATCGTTGATTCTGGCGATCCGTGGTTGCTGATTCGTTGTTGATTGTTGATGTGAGATTGATGATTGTGTGCTGGCGCGGCGGCACAGTACGAATCAGCAATCCGAAATCGACAATCACCAACGATTCAAGAACCGAAGATCAAGAATCTCTACATGACCCGCCGCCCCACTGCGATCAACGACAAACCAATCGGCGGTGGCATCAATCGTTCGAGCGGTAATGCCCATGGCGCGATCAGTGTCTCGAACAACTTCACGTGGGCGAGGCTGTGCTTCGTCGACTTGCTGATGTGCGCGTTGTACATCCAGCCCGCGAGGCCAATCGGATTGGTGTAGCGAAGACGAATGAGCTCGAGCCCCGCCGCTTCGAACGCCGCGCGCAGCGTCCGCTTCGAGTAGCGGCGGTGGTGACCGAGCTCCGCATCGAGCGGACCGTATGCCATCTGCAATGCGGGCACGAACACGACGACGCGCCCGCCCGGAACGAGGATGCGGTTGAACGCCTTCAGCGAGTCCACGTCGTGCTCGATGTGCTCGAGCACGTTGACGAGCAGGACGGACTCGAAACGCTGGCTGGCGAGTTCTGCGGCATCACACTCCTCGAAGTGGCAGGCTCGAAGCGCAAAGCGCGGATGGGGGCCCATCGTTTCCTGAATGCGTGTCGCGCAGTTGGGATTGGGCTCGATCCCGACGACCATCTCGGCAACATCGACCAAGCGGCTGCTCATCGTCCCGATTCCCGAGCCGACCTCGAGCACGCGCGATCCGAGGAACGGACGCACCAGCCCGAAGACGTGGTCCGCGTATCGCTTCGCCTCCTGCATCGTCTCCAGGTCGTCGGCGGCGTAGCGATCCTGCGTCTGGCTGTATCGGCGGTCGGTGTGTGAGACGTTCTGCATGCGTGTCTGCACGGTAACACGGAGGAACTCGCCACTCCCAAACTCCTAGCTCCCGAGCCGCTTTCGCCTTATGATCGTCCGTCATGCCGCCGGAAGCTCGAGAGGCGTCACTCTCCCCACACCGGGTCGCCTCTGCATCGCAGGGAGCAAGTGCCAAAGGCGGTGATCCGGCTCTGACCCTTGTGCTCGACCGTCTGACCGGAGGCGTGGTCGAGCGCCCCGACGCACCCGACGCGTGGGTTACGGCCGTCCGCCGTCTTCCCGCCCGCGAGGCACAATTTGGCGGAGAGGTCCCTGGCATCGACGACCGGCTTCGCGAGGTTCTCCGCGGGCGCGGCATTCACGGGCTCTACACACATCAGGCCGCAGCGATCGGGCACGCCCTGGGTCGCCGCAACGTCGTGATCACGACGCCGACGGCATCAGGAAAGACGCTGTGCTACAACGCGCCCGTCTTGAGTTCGGTGCTGCGCGATCCGGCGACCCGTGCGCTGTATGTGTTTCCCACAAAGGCGCTCGCGCAAGATCAACTGGCAGAGCTCCACGGCCTGTCGGATCAGCTCTCACGTCGAAGCGATCTCGAGATTGGTGTCTTCACCTACGACGGCGATACACCGCAGGACGCGCGACGCGCGATCCGGGGACGCGCGCACATCGTGCTCAGCAACCCGGACATGATCCATTCGGGGATCCTTCCGCATCATCCGCGATGGGCGAAGCTGTTCGAGAACCTGCAGTTCGTCATCATCGACGAGTTGCATGCCTATCGAGGTGTGTTCGGCAGTCACCTGACGAACGTACTTCGCCGGCTGCGGCGCATCTGTCGGCACTACGGGTCGAACCCGACGTTCATCTGTTCGTCCGCAACGATCGCGAATCCCCGCGAGCTTGCCGAAGCGCTCGTCGAGGAACCGTTCGAGCTCGTGTCAGAAAGCGGAGCGCCGTGCGGCGAGAAGTGGTTTCTGTTCGTCAATCCTCCCGTCGTCAATCAGCAGCTCGGCATCCGCAGATCGTATCTCGCTGAGACTCGCCGGCTTGCTGCCGAATTCCTGAAGCGGAGGCTGCAGATCATCGTCTTCGCGCAGAGCCGCCTGTCCACAGAGATTTTGACGACGTACCTGAAGGACGATTTCGCAGGCCCACCCGGAACGCGCGATCAGATCCGCGGGTATCGCGGCGGATATCTTCCACAGCGCCGTCGCGAGATCGAGAAGGGGTTACGCGAAGGCAGCGTCCGCGCCGTCGTCTCCACGAACGCGCTTGAACTGGGGATCGATATCGGCGCGCTCGACGCCTGCGTGATGGCAGGATATCCGGGCACGATCGCCGCGACGTGGCAGCGCGCGGGACGCGCGGGCCGTCGCAGCGGCCGCTCGGCCGCGGTACTCGTCGCCAGCAGCGCACCTCTCGATCAGTTTGTCGTCCGCAACCCGTCGTACTTCTTCGATGCGGCTCCTGAACACGCGCTCATCAATCCCGACAACCTGCATATCCTCGTTGACCACGTGAAGTGCGCAGCCTTCGAGCTGCCGTTCACGACGTCGGAGCAATACGGCCGGCACGACGTGCAGGAAGTCCTCGGTGTGCTCGAGGAGAGCGGGTTCATTCACCGTGCCGAGGGTGAAGACGGCGGCGATGGGATCTGGCAGTGGACCAACGAGTCATACCCCGCTGATGCAGTCAGCCTCCGCGCGATTTCGTCGGACAACTTCGTGGTCGTGGACACGACTGACGGCTCCGACGTCATCGGCGAGACCAGCTTCACGAGCGGGCCGGCCACGCTGCACGAGAAGGCGATTTACCTCGTCGAGGGCGTCCTCTATCAGGTCGAGAAGCTCGACTTCGAAGGACGCAAGGCCTACGTGCGGCGCATCGATTGCGACTACTACACCGACGCGATCACGTACACCAAGGTCACGGTGCTCGACACGTTCGCGATCAACGCGCCGAAGTCTCACGGCGAGGTCCATGTGTCATCGCGCGTCGTTGGGTTCAAGAAGATCAAGTTCTACACCAACGAGAACGTCGGGTCAGGGGAGCTCGATCTGCCGGAACAGCAGATGCACACGACGGCCTATTGGCTGACGATTCCTTCCACGGTGATGGCAGCATTGCCGTTTGCCGCTGACGATCGGCGTGATGGCGTGGTGGGTCTCTCGTTTGCCATGCGGCAGGTCGCCCAGCTTCTGCTGATGTGCGACCGTCAGGACATCGGCATCTCGATCGGGAGTGGTAACGAAGGCGACAGTCCCGTCCTGACTCGAACCGGGGAGCCGGTGACCTTGTCCGACGAGCCGCGCATCTTCATCTACGACAACTATCCGGGCGGGATTGGCTTCAGCGAACCCTTGTACGCCATCGACGACGAGTTGAGACGCAGAACGCGCGAACTCATCGCCGGTTGCGAGTGTCAGAACGGATGTCCAACCTGCGTCGGCCCGATCGGCAACACCGGCCCGATGGCGAAGACGGTGGCGTTACGCATTCTCGATCTGATCAGTGCCACGGCCGGCGCAATGGAGCAGTCGGCGTGAGCTCGATCGGCGATCGACTGCGCGGGATTGTGCGGCCTCCAGCGAAGGAAGTCCGCGGGTCTAAAGAACAAGACGCGCCCCGCGGTCCACTGGACCCGGCGACGATTCTCGAGGGCGAGTGGCAACAGGCCGGGTCGCGTCGCTTCCTCGTCGTGGATCGCAGCTACGCTCCTGGCCACCGTCATGGATCGATCTCGATCGCCGACGGCCTTCCTCCGGAAGAAGGCTGGTCGAGACTCGGATTGCTCGCCGGGACGCCCTGTGGCGGACGGCTTCTCTTCCTCGACCTCGAGACAACCGGGATCGCCGGCGGTGCCGGCAGCTATGCGTTCCTCGTCGGATGCGGCTGGTTCGAGCGCGGCCGCTTTCACGTCCGGCAATTCCTGCTCTCGAGCTTCGCGTCCGAACGCGCGCTGCTCGAGGCCGTCCGGGAAGTGGCCGGCGACGTCGATGCAGTCGTCACCTACAACGGGAAGTCGTTCGACCTTCCGCTCGTTGAGACCCGCTACTCACTGAACCGATTGACGACCCCGTTCGCGGATATGCCACACGTCGACATGCTTCATCACGCGCGGCGACTCTGGCATGGTGACAATGAAGGGCATCGTCTGAGCAGCCTGGAGACCTCGCTGCTCGGACACGAGCGCGATGGCGATGTGCCGGGATTCGAGATCCCCGCGCGCTACTTCCGATACGTCCACACCGGCGACGCACGTCCGCTCGCCGCGGTGCTCGAACACAACCGACTCGACCTCGTGTCGCTCGCGCTACTCACCGCGCGTGCCGCGCAACTGCTCGACGAAGGTGTCACGGGCGCGGCCACGGCGCGCGAGGCGCTCGGTATGGGGCGGTTGTACGAACGGTCCGGGATGACATCCGATGCGCTCGCTTGTTTCGCCAGAGCCGGCGACATGGGACCGGGACCGGTCCCGGAGGCGCTGTATGCGCACGCTGTGCTGTTGCGGCGCCTGCGTCGCTACGAGCTCGCGGCCGGCGCATGGCAACGGCTGTTGGAGCTCGAGGACTGTCCACCTCGCCTCGAGCGCGAGGCGGCAGAAGCGCTGGCCGTCCATCACGAACACCGGCTTCGCAGTCTTCCTTCTGCGCGTGACCTGGCCATGCGATCGCTGCTGCTTGATAGGACTCACACGCGTCGCGAGGCGATCGAGCATCGACTCGCCCGATTGGATCGCAAGCTCGCTCGCGTCGAGCCTGCGTTGCCAGCGCTCTTCTAGCTGGCCCGCTTCAGCGACGTGAAGTCCTGATCCGATGGGCTCGTCTCGCCATCGAGCGGACGCGAATGGTCGTTCCCACGCGTTCCCGTCACGAGCTCGCTCAACGACAACGCGGACACCGTCGACGCCGTCGCCTGGGCGGTGAGCTCTTCGCTCGCTGCTGCACATTCTTCGGCGGTGGCGGCGGTCTTCTGTGTCAGCTTCTCCATCTGCCCGACCGCCTGCGAGACCTGGGAGATCCCCAGCGCCTGTTCGCGGCTCGCGACGCTGACCTGATCGACCAGGCTCTTCGCCATGGACACGCCGTCGGTGATACCCGAGATCGCGCCTGCAACGAGATCGACGCTGGTCGTTCCGCGCTTTGCCGACTCGATTGACGCCTCGATCAGACTCGCGGTGTCGCGGGCGGCCTGCGCCGACCGTTGGGCAAGGCTGCGGACTTCATCGGCCACCACCGCGAAGCCCATGCCTGCTTCGCCTGCTCTGGCGGCCTCAACGGCGGCATTGAGCGCGAGGATGTTCGTCTGGAATGCGATCTCGTCGATCGTCTTGATGATCCTGGCGACCTGCTGGCTCGAGTCCTGAATCGATGCCATCGATGTGACCATGTCCGCGAGCGCCTGCTTCGACTCGCTGACACGTGCATCGACGTCGACCATGAGCCTCGCGGCGTGCTGCGAGTGATCGGCATTGCTCGCCGTCATTGACGCCATTTCTTCCATCGAGGCAGACGTTTGTTCGAGCGCCGCTGCCTGCTGCGTGGCGCCGTCGGACAACGACTGCGCCGAGGCCGCGACCTGGTGGGCCGCGCACGAGATCTCGGATGCGTGCATGCCGAGATCGGAGCTGGCCATTGTCAGTGGCCGGGTGATGCTCCGCGAGATCACGAAGACAACCAGTTGCACCGCCAGCCATGCGAGCAGGCTCAGCGAGACGGCCCAGAGACGCTTGGCTTGATGACGCTCGAGGCGGGTGCGCAGCAGCCCGTCCAGCTCGTCAACGGCGACGTGCCAGACGGCAAAGCTTGCTTCGCGGGCTGTTTCCCCGGCCGTCATGATGGCGGCGAAGTCGCCGTTGCTGCGGGCGGATGCCTCCATCGCGTCGATCAATGCGCTGGTCGCTTGGGCGTAGCTCGTCACCGCCGGACGCAGGTTCTTCTGCAGTGACGGGCTGACGCCTTGAAAATTCGTGTCCTCGTTGCGGGCACGATCCGCATCGGCCTGCACGCGCGCGAGGTCGGCCTCCTTGAGGAAGGCTGCCATCACCCGAAGCTGGACGAGTTCGTCGTTTGTGGCACGCCCCCGCACAGCGAGCTCCTGCGCGAAGGCGACGATGTGCGAGACGCGCTCCTGCGCTTGCGGTAGCGCGATGAGCGTCGCGTCCATCGTGTAGTAACTGTCGAGCTCCGGATCCAGGATCAGGTTGGAGGTATCACCGACATGCGCAATCATCGTACGCACGTCAGCGATGAGATGAGCGTGTCGGGCGTCGAGTGTCGCTGCGCTTGCCGCCGACTTCGATTCCTCCCACTCGGTGCGGGCGGTCTCGAGCGCCACGTGCTCTCGTTTCCGTTGCCGCAACCCCTCGGGAGTGAAACGGAGCCCTTCACCCAAACGGTCGCGGGCGTCGCGCGCCTTCCGGAACACCTCGTCCACCCGGTGCGCCGAGTCGCCTGCTTGCCGGTGCCGGTGCGCGGTCAGCGTCTCGAGCAGGTCCTCGAGCGGGCGCTGGAATTCAGTGCCATCAAGCTCCAGGCTGCTGAAACGAATGTCGGTGTTGATTGTGGTAACGAGCAGCGACACCGCGACGAGCAGCGGCAGTGTGAACGCCACGCTGATGAACACGAGGCGCCGAGACACGCCGAATCCGTCGAGCGCAGTCCTTCCCACGGCAGGTCAGTAATCGACCCGACAGGGTAAAGGCTTGAGTAGACCTGCGATTGGACGGGAAGGAGTGGGAAGAGTGACGGCGGGACGCGAATGTCCCGCCTCGAGGTGTGCGGTCGAGCCGATCAGGCGCTGGCCGATGAGGCCTTGGCGCTCTTGGTCGTCTTCTTCTTTGTTGCCGCGGTGGCGGCGGCCTTCGTGGCTTTCACTGCCTTTGCGGCCGTCTTACGCTGCTCGGACGTCTGCACCCCGAACTTCTTGGTGAACCGCTCGACCCGGCCCTCGGTGTCGATGAGCTTCTGTCGACCAGTGAAGAACGGATGGCAGGCGGAGCAGATTTCCAGGTGCAACTCCGGCTTGGTCGAGCGCGTCTTGAACGTGTTTCCACACGCGCAGCGAGCCTCGACCTCCTGATACTTCGGATGGATACCTTCCTTCACGGCCACTCCTTCTGAACAACGGGAAACGCCAATTGTACCAGATTGGACGCTTTCGGGCGTGTCCTGGGTCGATCAGCTGATGCGGTTCTTCAGCAGGATCCAGAGGGCGACGACCCCGTCCTGCCAGGTGATCTTCTTCCCCTCGTCGTATCCTCGCCCGTCATAAGTGATGGGCACCTCGTAGACGCGATAGCCGCGCTTGAAAATCTTCGCTGTCATTTCGGGCTCGATCCCAAAGCCGTTGGATTGCAGCGCGAGCCCATCCAGCACGTCCCGGCGCATGACCTTGTAGCAAGTCTCCATGTCCGAGAGCATCGTGTTGTAGAGGACGTTGGTGACCAGCGTCAGTACGCGGTTTCCCAGGTAATGGGTGAACAGGAAGACCCGATGCCGGCCAAGAAACCGGGAC
Organism: uncultured Acidobacteriota bacterium; assembly: GCA_963772955.1. Classification (GTDB taxonomy): domain Bacteria; phylum Acidobacteriota; class Vicinamibacteria; order Vicinamibacterales; family UBA2999; genus Gp6-AA40. The sequence continues at coordinate 813,519 of CAVYZF010000009.1, forward strand.
CCGTACACGACATCGGCCCGTCCCTCGATGATGAGCTCGGCGAGCGTCGGGAATTCCTCAGGCGAGTACTCGAGGTCGGCGTCCTGGATGGCGACGATGTCACCGGTGACAGCGGCAAAGCCCCGGCGCAGGGCGGCGCCTTTGCCCTGGTTGTGCGGCTGAAGCAGCAGTGTGAACCCGTGTTGCTTCTGAAGCTCGCCAAGTCGGGCGCGTGTGCCGTCGGTGGAGCAGTCGTCCACGACCACGAGCTCGACGCGCATCGGGATTGCGAGCACCCGCGTCACGATCTCGTCGATCGTTTCCAGTTCGTTGTACACGGGCATGACGACAGAGAGGAGCGGCGACTCCATGGCCGTCCTGATCCCGTGGCGGCGGCGTTGTGGCTGGGCCGAGTCGTTCACACGTGTCGTCTGTGAACGGTCGTGCTTAGGACTTTCCTGCCGCCATCGCCGAAAGGAACTCGCCGTTGGTCTTCGTCTTCCCCATCTTCGACAGCAGAAGCTCCATGGCTTCGCTGGGCGATAGGGGAGTCAGCACCTTGCGGAGGACCCACACGCGATTGAGCTCCTCTTTCTGGAGCAGCAGTTCCTCTTTTCGAGTTCCGCTCTTCGTGATGTCGATCGATGGGAACACGCGACGGTCGGTGAGCTTGCGATCGAGGTGAATCTCGGAGTTACCCGTGCCCTTGAACTCTTCGAAGATGACTTCGTCCATGCGCGAGCCGGTGTCGACGAGCGCAGTGGCGACGATGGTCAGCGAGCCGCCTTCCTCGATGTTGCGGGCTGCCCCGAAGAACCGCTTCGGACGCTGGAGCGCGTTACTGTCCACGCCGCCCGAGAGGACCTTGCCCGACGCCGGCACGATCGTGTTGTAGGCGCGCGCGAGACGGGTGATCGAGTCGAGCAGGATCACGACGTCCTTCTTGTGCTCGACGAGCCGCTTGGCTTTCTCGATGACCATCTCGGCCACCTGCACGTGGCGCTGCGCCGGTTCGTCGAACGTCGACGAGATGACTTCGCCGCGTACCGAGCGTTGCATGTCGGTGACTTCTTCCGGCCGCTCGTCGATGAGCAGCACGATCAGATACACCTCGGGGTGATTCTTCGTGATGCTGTTCGCGATGCTCTGGAGCAGCATCGTCTTACCGGTGCGTGGCGGCGCGACGATCAGGCCGCGCTGTCCCTTGCCGAGCGGCGTCAGGAGATCCATCACGCGCCCCGAGAGATTCTCGGAGTCGGTCTCGAGCGCGATCTTCTGCGCCGGATAGAGCGGCGTGAGGTTCTCGAAGAAGATCTTTTCCTTGGTCTTCTCCGGCGGTTCGAAGTTGATCGCCTCGACCTTGATCAGGGCGAAGTAGCGCTCGCCGTCCTTGGGGGGCCGGATGACGCCGGATACCGTGTCACCGGTATGTAAATCGAACTTGCGAATCTGCGAGGGCGAGACGTAGATGTCGTCGGGACCTGGCAGGTAGTTGTAGTCGGGCGCGCGCAGGAAGCCGAACCCGTCGGGCAATGTCTCGAGCACACCTTCCGAGAAGACATTGCCGCTCTTCTCGGCGCGCACGCGGAGGATTTCGAAGATCAACTCCTGCTTGCGCATGCCGGTCGCGCCCGCGATGTCGAGCTCCTTGGCGATCTTGGTGAGCGCAGAGATGCTCATCTCCTTCATCGCCGAGAGCGAGATCGTCTGAGCGGGAGCGGCTTGAGCGGGAGGGGCGGCAGCGGGAACTGCGGCAGCAGGGGCTGCGGCTGCCTTGTCCTTCTCTTTCTCTTTTTCTGGTGGGGGGGCGGTGGCGGTGCCTACGCCGCCGTTCTTGGTAGGCTTGCGATCATCTTCCACAGTTCGTCCAGTCCTTCGCCTGTGTGCGCTGAGACCAGCGCCACCGGCATCTGATATACGGTTTCCATTTCCCGAGCGTGACGTACGCGTTCTGCATTCGTCAGCTTGTCCGCTTTTGTTCCCACGACAGCGCGGGCACTCGACCGAGTCGCCAACCACTCCCACGCGTTCAGATCTGACGAGAGGCCCGGATGCCGCGAATCCACAAGCAGCACTACGGCCCGTCGTCCCGGACGATCGAAGAAGGCGTCTGTGATCTGACTGAACTCCACCGACCCTTCACCGGGGCGAGCGTGTCGTGCGTATCCATATCCCGGCAGATCCACCAGGTAACAGGTCTGCATCGATCCGCGTCGCACGCGATAGATGTTGGCCAGTCTCGTCTTGCCCGGAGTGGCGCTGGTTCTCGCCAACGGCTGGCGAACGAGCGCGTTGATCAGGCTCGACTTACCTACGTTCGATCGCCCGACCATAGCCACTTCCGGCAGCCGGTCACGCGGGAAATCACCAGCACCGACGGCGCTCGTCACGAACTCCGCGACTATCTGCACGATCGATGGCTCACGGCTCCTGGCGTTCGGCTCTCGTGTCCCAGCGGTCGGGACTCAGTCCAAGACAGACATCGAACGATGCATGGAATGGTCCAAAGCCCGGAGTCGGGAACCAGAGTCGTTCGCTCAGTGCGGACGCGTGTCTCCTGCGGGCTCTGTCACATCGGTGACGACGGGAGCGGCGGGAATGCGCGACGGCAGCGGCCCGGCCAGCGCAATCTTCAGCACCTCGTCCATCGTCGACACCATGTGCACGTCGAGCGAGTCCATGACGTTCTTGGGGATGTCGGCTAGATCCTTCTCGTTGTCGCGCGGCAGGATGATGTTGGTGACGCCCGCGCGATGGGCAGCGAGTACCTTTTCCTTGACGCCGCCGATGGGCAGCACCTTCCCGCGCAACGTGATCTCACCGGTCATGGCGACATCCCGTCGCGTGGCGATCTTGGTGAGCGCCGACACGAGCGTGGTGGCCATCGTGATGCCCGCGGACGGTCCATCTTTCGGGATGGCCCCCTCGGGCACGTGCACGTGGATGTCAATCTTCGAGTGGAAGTCATCCGGCAGGTTCAGGTCCGCGGCCCTCGAGCGGACGTAGCTGAGCGCAGCCTGCGCCGACTCCTGCATGACGTCACCGAGCTTACCGGTGAGCGTGAGCTTGCCCTTGCCCGCCATCAGCGTGGCTTCGCTGACGAGCAACTCGCCGCCCACTTCGGTCCAGGCGAGGCCCGTGGCGACACCGATCTCGTTCTGCTCTTCGGCCATGCTCGGGCGGAACCGCGGCACGCCGAGGTGCGCGGTGACCTTCTCGCCGTTGACGTCTTCCTTGTAAGTCTTGCCTTCGGACACGACCTTACGCGCCACCTTGCGGCAGATCGAGGAGATCTCGCGCTCGAGGTTCCGAACGCCGGCTTCGCGCGTGTAGCGCTGGATGATCGTCTGAATCGACTCGTCCTGGAAAATGATGTTCTCCGAGGTCAGGCCGGCGCCTTCGACGGCCTTCACCACGAGGAACCGCTTGGCGATCTCGACCTTCTCCTGCTCGGTGTAACCGGCCAGTTGCAGCACTTCCATGCGGTCGCGAAGGGCCTGCGGGATGGTGTGAAGCACGTTGGCGGTGCAGATGAACATCACGTTCGACAGGTCGAATTCGACGTCGAGATAGTGATCGAGGAACGTGTTGTTCTGCTCCGGGTCGAGCACTTCGAGGAGGGCCGCCGACGGGTCGCCGCGGAAGTCCATCGACATCTTGTCGATTTCGTCGAGCAGGAACACCGGGTTCTGCGTGCCGGCCTTCTTCATCATCTGGATGATCTGGCCGGGGAAGGCGCCGATGTAGGTGCGGCGATGACCGCGGATCTCCGCTTCGTCGCGGACGCCGCCGAGCGAGAGGCGCACGAACTTGCGGTTCATCGCGCGAGCGATCGACTTGGCGAGCGAGGTCTTGCCGACTCCGGGAGGTCCGGAGAAGGTGAGGATCGTGGCCTTCGGCTTCTTGACGAGCGAACGCACCGCCAGGAACTCGAGGATGCGGTCCTTGATCTTCTCGAGCCCGTAGTGATCCTCGTTCAGGACCACCTCGGCGTGCTTGAGATCGCGGTTCTCGCGTGTCTTCTTGTGCCAGGGAACAGCGATCAACCAATCGAGATAATTGCGTGAGACGGTGGCCTCGGCAGACATCGGCGGCATCGCTTCCAGGCGTTTCAGCTCCTGGACGGCCTTCTCCTCGACGTCCTTCGGCATCTTCGACTGCTCGATCTTCTTCTTGAGCTCGTCGACCTCGCTGCCCTTCTCGTCCTTGCGACCCAGTTCCTTCTGGATCGCCTTCATCTTCTCGTTGAGGTAGTACTCCTTCTGCGCCTTCTCCATCTGCTTCTTCACGCGAGACTGGATGCGGCGATCGACCTGGAGCTTGTCGACCTCGATTTCCAAGATTCCGGCGATGCGGTTGAGGCGCTCGACCGGCGAGATGATCTCGAGCAGGTTTTGCTTCTCGTCCACGCCGACGAGCAGATGCGCGGCGATCGTGTCGGCGAGCTTGCCGGGATCGTCAACGCGCACGGCGGCGATCATTGCGTCGTACTGCAGGTTGTTCGAGAGCTTCACGTACTGCTCGAACAGCGACACGACGCGACCCATGGTCGCCTCGATTTCTCCCGAGGTCTCCTTCTGCTTCGGAAGGACCTTCACGACGACCCGATAGAAGCCCTTGTCTTCCTTCCACTCGACGGCGCGCGCACGGTCCACGCCCTCGACGAGAACCTTGATGTTGCCATCCGGCAACTTCAGGTTCTGCACCACATTGGCGACGCAGCCCATCGTGTAGATGTCGTCCGGGCGCGGATCGTCAATCGAGGCGTCGTGCTGGGCTGCGAGGAAAATGCGCTTGTCCTTCATCAGCGCGTGATCGAGCGCGCGGGTGGAGGACGGCCGTCCGATCACGAACGGCATCATCATGTGAGGGAAAACGACAACGTCCCGCAGGGGAACGATGGGGAGTGTCTCGTAGACTTCCATTAGATCCTTGTGGTCCAGTCTTCAGTCCTCGGTCTTCAGTCAGGATCGGGGACCGGAGACTGCAGACCGGAGACTATCCTGCTTTTTCAATCAGAGTAATCGACTTGTCCTTCGCCTCCACGACTTCGCGTGTGACGACGACTTCGCGCAGCTTCTTCTGACCCGGCACCGAGTACATCAGGTCGAGCATCAGGTCTTCGATGATCATCCGGAGGCCGCGCGCGCCAATCTTGCGCAACAACGCGGACTCGGCAATGGCCTCGAGGGCGTCTTCGGTGAACCGCAGCTTGACGTTCTCGTACTCGAACAGTTTCTGGTACTGACGCGTGATCGCGTTGCGCGGTTGCGTCAGGATCTGGATGAGCGCCGGCTTGTCCAGTTCGTGGAGGGTGCCGACGACCGGGAGACGGCCGACGAACTCGGGAATGAGGCCGTACTTGATCAGATCTTCCGGTTCCACAGCTTCGAGTGTCGCGCCGACCTCGCGCTTGGAGACGGACTTCACGTCCGCCTTGAAGCCCAGCGTTTTCTTGCCTACGCGACGGTCGATGACCTTGTCGAGACCGACGAACGCGCCGCCGCAGATGAAGAGGATGTTGGTCGTGTCGATTTGGAAGAACTCCTGGTGCGGGTGCTTGCGGCCGCCCTGCGGAGGCACGTTCGCGACGGTCCCTTCCAGTATCTTCAGCAGCGCCTGCTGGACGCCCTCACCCGAGACGTCGCGGGTGATCGACGGGTTTTCGTCCTTGCGGCAGATCTTGTCGACTTCGTCGATGTAAATGATGCCCTGCTGGCACTTCTCGATGTCGCCACCAGCGGCCTGCAGCAGCTTCAGGATGATGTTCTCGACGTCCTCACCGACGTAGCCCGCTTCGGTCAGGGTCGTCGCATCGACGATGGTGAAGGGGACCGACAGGAGCTTGGCGAGCGTCTGGGCGAGGAGCGTCTTGCCGGTGCCCGTCGGCCCGATGAGCATGATGTTCGACTTCGTCAGCTCGACATCGTTGCGGCTGCGCGGCTGCTTCTGGATCTCGATGCGCTTGTAGTGGTTGTAGACCGCAACGGCCAGCTTCCGTTTCGTTCGCTCCTGCCCGATCACGTACTCGTCGAGGAACTTCTTGATCTCGGGCGGCGACGGGAGCGAGGAGCGGACGCCCCGGTTCTCGAACCGGTTGTCGTCGGCGATGATGTCGTTGCAGACCTCCACGCACTCGTCGCAGATGAACACAGTCGGTCCTGCGATCAGTTTGCGGACGTCGTTCTGATCCTTGTTACAGAACGAGCAACGGAGAATCTCAGTCTCGCCGTTCTTCTTGACCATGTGTATGTGGGCTCAGGGCTCTTGGCGTCTGACGATCGTCTCGGGTTGAAGTCAGGGTCTTGATGGTATTTCGGCCTCAATCCGGCTGGAGGCTAGAGGAGGCCCCCTGGACGACCAGAAACGGCGCCCAAAGCCGAGCCTAACTCGATGTTACACCCGTTTTCGGATGACGTCATCGATTATCCCGTATTCCTTCCCCTGGTCCGCCGACATGATGTAATCCCGCTCAGTATCGTCCTGGATCCGCTTGGCCGTCTGCCCGGTATGGAGCACCAGGATTTCGTTGAGCCGCTCCCTCATGCGCAGGATTTCACGCGCATGGATGTCGATGTCGGTCGCCTGTCCAGCCAGTCCCTGCATGAGCGGCTGATGGATGACAATTCTGGCATTTGGCAGCGAGTAGCGCTTGCCCTTTGCCCCGCCGCCGAGCAGCACAGCTGCCATCGACGCCGCCTGGCCGATGCAGATTGTCTGCACGTCCGGCTTGATGAACTGCATCGTGTCGTAAATGGCCAGCCCCGCTGTAATCGAGCCACCGGGGCTGTTGATGTACAGCTGGATGTCCTTATCGGGATCCTCCGCCTCCAGGAAGAGCATCTGGGCGATGGCGAGGTTCGCGATCTGGTCGTCGATCGGCGTCCCGATGAAGATGATGCTGTCTTTCAGCAGCCGCGAGAAGATGTCGTAGGCGCGTTCCCCGCGGTTGGTCTGTTCGACCACCATCGGTACTAGCTGTGCACGGCTCATTTGTGATTTGTAATTAGCGTAGGCGATCGGTGAATGAAGGGCACTCGCTACGAAATCCTAGCACGCGACAGGGCCAAGTCAACCGCCTTCTCCCGTCGCAGCCCGGCCACGAGGCGGCCAATTCCGCCCTCTTTTTCAAACTGGGCACGCAACGCCGCGGGAGTTCGCCCCGCCCTCGTGGCGAAACGCTCGATTTCCTGATCAATTTCCTGCTCGGTCACGACCAGGCCTTCGCGCCGCGCGACCTCATCCAGCACGAGCGCGCTCGCCACTGAGGCGCGCGCGGGTTCCCTCTGAGCCTCGCGGAACTGCGCCCAGTCGATGCCGGCCTGTCGCGGGTCGACGTTCTGCTGCATCAACTGTCGAGCGAACTCTTCGAGACGCCGATCGATCTCGCGCTCGGTGAGCGACGCCGGCATGTCGAACGTGACGCGTTCGGAGAGCTGCTTCAGGATCTCGCCGCGCAGCTGGCGCGTGGAGTTCTCCTCGGCCTCGGCCTGCAGATCGGTGCGAATCTGCTCGCGCAGCGCCGCTATCGAGTCGAACGCCCCGACATCCTTCGCGAACTCGTCGTCCAGTTCTGGCAGCACGCGACGCCGAAGCTCCTTGACGGTGACCGAGTACGTGACGTCGGTGTTGGCCATCTCGGCGACGGTGTAGTCCTCGGGGAAACGAATCGTGAACGTCTTCTCCTCGCCGGGCGAGAGCCCGATCAGATTCGCATCGAAACCGGGAGGATTGGCCTTCGAGCCGATCTCGATGCTCACGCCGTCGTGGCGATCGGGACCAGACGTGTCCTGTCGAACGAGATCGACCACGACCGTGTCGCCGTCGGTCGACGGACGCCCCTCGACCGGTTCGGATTTCGCCGCGCGCTCGCGCAGCCGCTCCATCGTCTGCTCGACCGAATCCTCGGTGACTGCAACGTTCGTGCGAGTGCCGGTCAGCGTCGACAGATCGCCGGGATCGAATGCAGGGACCGTTTCGATCGCCGCTGTGAAACGGAGCGGCTGTCCCTCCTGAAGCGCGACGTCGCGCACGTTTGGTGTGTCGACGGGCTCGATCCCCCGTTCCTGAAGTGCCTCTTCCATCGCCCGCGGAATGAGACCGTGCATCACCTCGTGCAGGATCTGGTCGCGGAACCGCTTCTTGATGATCGTCGCGGGAACCTTGCCGGGGCGGAACCCGGGGACTTTGGCCTTCTTGTACCCCTTGGCGACGCGATCGATTTCCGCATCGACCACGGAGCTGTCGATCTCGATGGTGACGGTCTTCTGGGTCTCGCTGACGTCGGTGAATTCGGTCTTCATTGGCTTTCGGGCTTCGGACTTAAGGGAGTCTCGAAAGCTCCCACCTCCGCGCGGTGCTTGCACTCCGAAGCTTCCGTGCATCGCGCTTCGGTGGGCGAGCGCCCCCAAGCGGGAGCGAAGGAGTGCGAAAGCCGGGATTTGAACCCGGACACCTTTCGGTACCAGATCCTAAGTCTGGCGCGTCTGCCAGTTCCGCCACTTTCGCGTCTCTTCAGACTATCACGCCAGCCTTCGCGACAAACGCCGTTTGGGCTTGAGAGATGCCTTTGCCATCCTCGGCCGAACCGTCTGCAGCACGTTCGAGATGATCAGTTCGTCAACCGGCCCGCGTGACGACGCGCGCGAGTTGATCGACCGTCTCGCCGGCACCGGGCTCACCTGCAGTTTCGCCTTTCTGGCTTCCGGTGTCGTGTAGGCGTTCAGGATCTCGGTCGCGCTCGAGTTCGAGACGATGACGTGAGCCCCGCGCGCGCACGCCGCTACTACCGCCTGCTGCAGGCGGCGTTGATCGAACGACGAGAAGCCGTCCGCGGTGTAGTTTGCGAAGCTCGACGTGGGACTCAGTGGCGCGTATGGCGGATCGCAGTACACGAAATCACCGGAGCCAGCTTCTGCCAGTGTGCGGTCGAACGATTGCAAGGCCAGCATGATGCTCGGGCTCGCGAGTGCCCCGGCGACGGCGCGCAGGTGCGCCTCGTCGCAGATCGTCGGATTCGTGTAGCGACCGACCGGGACGTTGAATCCGCCGCGGCGATTCAGCCGGAAAAGCCCGTTGAAGCCGGTGCGATTCAGGAAGATCAGCATCGCCGCCAGTTCGGGCGTGTACATGTCGGCGACGTCAGCCGGATCGTTGGCGCGCGCCTGGAGCGCCGCGCGCAGCGGATTGAAGCGCAGATCGCGCACGTCGTAGTAACACGCCGTGCCTCCCGCGCGGTACTGGGCCGCGAGCAACGTCAGCGATCGAATCACCGCATCGGGACGATCGCGCAGCGTGCGGTAGCAACCGATCAAATCGGGGTTGACGTCAGCGAGGATGATCGCCCGTCGCGCGAGGCGGCCGCTCTTCAACAGATCGAAGAACACCGCGGCGCTGCCCATAAACGGCTCGATGTAGCGCGAAAACTTCTGAGGGTAGTAGTTCGCCAGGATTGGAAGAAGCTGGCGCTTGCCGCCCGCCCATTTCAGGAGCGGCCGAACGCTCGAGGTCGATGCACGCATCTGCACGACTCAAGTATCGGTCGAAGGATCGGGTTCTGTAGAGGCCTCATTTGAGGGAGACACCCGCGAAGCTCGACCGGCACGCCGCAACGACTCCCTCAGGAGATACTCGATCTGGGCGTTCAGGCTGCGCAGGTCGTCGTTGGCCCAGCGCTGAACGCCCTCGAGTACGGCGGCGTCGATTCGAAGAAGAAAGGGTTTCCGCTCCGCCACGGGGTCTCGTTATTGATGAATCGTGCCGGTGTTGAGGATGGGCTGCGCTGCCTTCTCGCCACACAGCACGACGAGGAGGTTGCTGACCATGGCAGCTTTGCGTTCCTCGTCCAACTGCACGATGCCCTTGTGCGACAGCTGTTCAAGGGCCATTTCCACCATGCCAACCGCGCCTTCGACGATCAGTTTGCGGGCGGCGATGATCGCGCCGGCCTGCTGCCGCTGCAGCATGGCCGCGGCAATTTCTTGCGCATAAGCCATGTGGCTGAATCGGGCTTCGAGGACCTCGACCCCGGCCTTCTCGAGCCGCTGTTGCACCTCTTTCTTCAGGTGATCCGCGACTGAAGCGGTCGATCCGCGAAGGGAGACAACGTGCTCTTCGTGGGAGTCGTACGGGTAGCTCGTGGCGGCGTTGCGGAGCGCCGCCTCGCTCTGCACCTTGACGTAGTTCTCGTAGTCGTCAACCTCGAACATCGCTTCCGCCGTCTCGACCACCCGCCAGACGACGACCGCGGCGATGTCGATGGGATTGCCGTCCTGATCGTTGACCTTGAGCTGCGAACTCTCGAAGTTGCGTACGCGCAGGGAGATCTTCGTTTTCTTGTAGAACGGGTTGGTCCATCGCAGTCCGGCAAGCTTGGCCGTACCCACGTAATTGCCGAAAAGTTGCAGGACCTTTGCTTCGTTGGGGCCCACCATGAAAAAGCCCTTCATCACGAAGACCCACACAAGCGGAAACAGGATCAGCGCGATGGAGAAGTACACCGCGGCGGCCCCACTGTCTCCTCTCTGAGCGGCCAGGGTGCCTGCTCGAAAGATGGCGATGGCGACCAGGGGCAGCAAAACCAGCGGGAGCAGCGGAAGCCCGGGGAGCCCGTGACGGAGACGCTCGCGAACCATCGAAGTCCTCCAGGGAAGGGCGGAAGCCCTTCAGAGATGTCTAAGTGATATCACTTTGACATCTTAAGGTCAACAGTGGCCTATTTCGCCCTTTCCACCGGGCCGAGACTCAGCTGAGTGAACTCTGTGCACGCCTTCCGGGCTGCCCTCGTGTGCGTATTCGCATCCCTCGCGGCTACAACCGCAGGTGCGCAATCGGCGGCGATGCCGACGCTTCCGGTCACGCAGCTCGACGTCCGGCAGACCGATCCGGATCTCGACAGGCAGCGCATCTCCGTTGGTTTTGCCAGGCGCACCCCGATCCATGACGTCCTGCTACTGCTCGTTCGGGATACCCGCTTGAGCGTGATTCCCGATCCGTCGCTCGATCAGACGTTCATCGGTGACCTGAAGAACATCACGCTGCGTGAGGCGCTCGATCTGATCCTCGAGCCTCTCGGTCTCGAGTATGCCGTTCGCGGCAGGGTCGTGCGGGTGTTTCGGCGTGAGCTGGAGACGCGCTTCTACAGCATCGACTACGTCATGCGGACCGAGAGCCGATGGACCGGGGCGGCGGAGTCCCCAGTCCTGTACACCGATCTTGCTGAAGGTGTCCGCACGCTGCTTTCGGCGAACGGCCGAATGAGTCTCGATCGAATCGCGGCCATGGTTCAGGTCACCGACACTGCGAGCCGGCTCGCGCGCGTCGAACAGTATCTGGAAGCCGCGATGCTGCGCGCGACGCGGCAGGTGCAGATCGAAGGAAAGATCATCGAGGTGGAGCTGCGCGACGAGTTCTCCGGCGGTATCGACTGGCGTGCCGTGCAGAGCGGCCTGACCAACTCGACGACGGGCTCGCAGACGCCCGGGCCCACAAGGGCAGAAGGTCTCACCCTCGCGCTGCAGCCGAATGGTTTCACAGCCCTGATGAATGCGCTCGCCGCTCAGGGCACGGTCAACGTCCTGTCCAGTCCGCTCATCACTGCGATGAACAACGAACCGGCCGTCTTGCGCGTCGGCATCAGGGACCCGCAGACGCTGACGGACAGCATGACGCTCCGCGTGACGCCCCAGATCAGCGCCGACGGCATCATCCATCTGAGCATCAACCCAATCGTCAGTGGGCGCGAGGCCGACACGCTCGTACGAGTCCGCGAGGGTGAGACAATCGTGATTGCCGGATGGATGCTCGATCGCGAGAGTACGAACGCAGGGAAGACGACCCGCAGGAAGACGGATCTGGTGATCCTGCTTACGCCAACCATCATGGGATCGGGCAGGATCCGCTGATGTACGAGCAGTATTACGGCTTTGCAGAGAAGCCATTCAGCCTCACGCCCGATCCGAAGTACCTGTATCGCAGCGAGTCGCACGCGAACGCGTTCGAGCTCCTGCAGTATGCGATCGAACGGCGCGAAGGCTTCGTCGTGATCACGGGTGACATCGGCACAGGGAAGACGACGCTGTGTCGCGCGCTCCTCGAGAAGATCGACCGCAAGACGTTCACCGCGCTGCTGCTGAATCCGTTCCTCGCCGAAGAGGATCTGCTGCGCGCGATCCTGCAGGACCTCGGCGTGGTCTCGCGCGGCGAGACCTGGCACGGCGCGCGGCAACCGAGCAAGCAGGAGCTCGTCAACACGCTGCACGACTTCCTGCTGTCGCTCGTGCCGCTGGGCGCTCGCGCCGTGCTCATCATCGACGAAGCGCAGAACCTGCCGCTGCCGATCCTCGAACAGATTCGCATCCTCTCGAACTTCGAGACCGACAAGGAAAAGCTGCTGCAGATCTTCCTCGTCGGGCAGCTCAATCTGGTGCCGCTGCTGCGCTCGCCGGAGCTTCGTCAGCTCGATCAGCGCGTATCAATTCGCTATCAACTCAAGCCGTTGAGTGAGGAAGAAGTCGGCGCGTATATCTCGCATCGACTCGCCATCGCCAACGCCGCGCGCAGCGTCGTCTTCTCGCCGGCCGCGCTGCGGGTCGTGCATGACTACTCTGGCGGCATCCCGCGAGTGATCAACATGCTGTGCGATCGCGCGCTGCTTGGTGGCTACACCGCGCAAACGACGCGCATCGATGAGGATTTGGTCGTCACCGCGGCGCAAGGGCTCGACCTGAAGCCACCCGTTCGCGCCCAGCGTTCGATCTTCAGCCGGCTTCTCCGCAGGGCCTGACGTGTTACGGACAGGTGACAGGTGAGCGTCATCCTCGACGCGCTTCGGCGGCGCCGGCGGGAATCACCCGCGACGTCTTCGAGTCGCGGTGTCCCGGCCGGTCTCGGTCTCACGTCCGCCGTTTCCACGGTCACGAGCCAACGCAGTCAGCGGATCAAGCTGATTGGCCTTGCCGTGCTCGTCGTGCTGCTGGGCGTCTGGCTCGAGCGTCGATTCAACTCTGACGGAGCGGTGACGAAATCAGCTGCCGCTCAATCGGTCCAGGCGCCAACGGTTTTTGCGCCGCAAGCAGCCCTCCCCGCGCCGTCGAGTCCTCAGCCGCGAATCCCGGATCCCGGATCCCGGACCCTGGATCCCGGCCCCCGGGTCCCGGTTCCCGCGTCCCGAGTCGATCACTTCGCTCTCGCGCTCCGCTATCAGAACGTCGGCGACTTCGAACACGCGCGCGAACACTATCTGGCAGTGCTCGCCGAAAACGATTTCAACGTGGAGGCCCGTAACAACCTCGCGTTGTTGTTCCACGGCCGCGAGATGACGAGTGAGGCGATCGACCAGTTCCATCGCGCGATTCAGATCAATCCGCGATACACAAAGGCCCGCAGCAACCTGGCCGTTGTGCTGACAGGTGCCGGTCGCCTTGCCGAAGCGCGAGCCGAGCTGCGCGCCGCCCTCGACATCGAGCCGCGAAGCGCCGATCTGCTGGTCAACCTGGCGCTCGTCGAGAAGGCCGATCAGCATTCGGAGCAGGCGGTGGAGCTCCTCATCCGCGCGCTGGGGATGTCACCGGGCCACGCGGCGGCGCACTACAACCTGGCGGTGCTGTACGAGGAGCGCGACGCGCTCGCTCTCGCGTTCGATCATTACACCGCCTTCCTGCAATACGCCGGGCCCGAGCACGGCACGCTGCTCGCCGACGTCCAGCGCCGGGTCCGCGCAATCGAACCCAGGCTCCACGCCACGAACTAGCTGTGCGCGGAGGGTGTGCGGGCGCACGACCCGCACATGTGCGCAGGCCGCGCTCCTTCCGATCTTTCCGGCGAAAGAGCCCTGATGTGAAGTCCTGATCGTGGGCTGCCGATTGATTCCCCGAGTTTCTTGGACTGGGTGGGGCGATGACGACACGTGTATTGATCGTTGACGACGAAGAGTCGATGCGCACGCTCCTTCGCTCGTGGGTCGAGCGTGAGGGTGGCTCAACGGTGATCGAAGCCGGAACAGCCGAAGAAGGGCTGGAGAAGGTGTTGTCCGAGTCGCCGGCTGTCGCGCTGTGTGACATCCGCCTTCCTGGCGAGGACGGACTTTGGCTCGCCGCGCAGATCCGCATTCATCAACCGCAGACGGCGGTGATCATGACCACCGGCGTGCTGGAGTTCGATGCGGCCGTCAACAGCATGCAGTCTGGCGTCGTCGACTACCTCGTCAAACCGTTTTCACGAGAGCGTTTGAGTGAGGCGCTCAATCGCGCGTGGTACGCTTACAAATCGCGCCAGGCGCTCGACGAGTTGCACGCTGAACTCAACCAGCGTCGCACGCAGATCGACGAGGCGCTCAGCGACCTCGAGTTGAACGTGGCAGCCAGCCTCGAGGCGATGCTGGCGATCCTGCGAGCGCGAGATCCGGAGTCGTACGAGCACGGGCGGCGGGTGGCGCGGATTGCCGTCAGTCTTGGCACCGCGCTCCGCATTGGCGATCCACACCTGTCGGACATCGAGCGCGCGGCGCTCCTTCACAACCTGGGTCGACTGGCGCTTCCAGACGTGTTGCTCTCGCGCGAGAAGTCGACGCTGTCTGATGAAGAGCGCGTGCGGTTGCATGCCTATCCGCTGCATGGCCAGGCGATGTTGAAGAACGTGCCCTTCCTTGCGGCCGCAAACGACATCGCGGTGTCGGCGCACGAGCGCTACGATGGCAGCGGCTTCCCGCGCAGCCTGGCCGGAGAGAAGATCCCGATGGGTGCGCGCATCCTCGCCGTGGCTGATGCGTACGACGAGCTGATCTCCGGCGTCGGCGGTCTATCGGTGAGCGTGGACCGGGCGCTCGAGATCCTCTCCGTCGAACGGATCGCTGAGTTCGATCCAGTCGTGATCGGCGCGCTCGTGCTGCTGCAACCTCAGAGCAATCCGGTGAGCAGTTAATTAATCAGGGCGGTCCGGGGGCGCATCCTGCAGCGGCCCCAATTCCCGACCGATACGGGTCGCGAGTGCTCAGCTTTCGACCCGCCTCCGGCTGCACAGGAATCGATCTTCATCCCGACCAATGCCGTGTCGTGGATGTGCACGTCCGCGTGCGCGAGGGCGAGTCCGGCGGCGTTCGCGTCAACACATTCGCGCTGCTTGCGGGGGGGCGCATATCTTCGACGTTGTCGTCGGACCTGGCTCGCCTTCGTCAGGAGCAGCGTCTCGCACGCGACGCGTGGGTTACGATCTGGGGCCTCCGTTCCGTCCATCAGTTCCTGCGCCTGCCGCCTGCCGACACAGCCGATCTCGAGGCGATGTCCCTGAGAGACGCGCAGCATGAGTTGTCAGCGCTCGAGGCCGACGCGGGCCGAGCAGCCGTTGCCTTGATGATCGGTGCCGACGTTCATGTCGGCACTCATCGCCGGCGCGAGGTGTCGCTGACGGCAGTCGCCGAGGCCGAGATTGCGCGCGAGATTCAGCCCCTCGTCGACGCTGGCTTCAACGTGCGAGGTGTGTGCACGCCGGCGATGGCCCTCGCCGCCGTGGCGCGTCATCACGGGCGCGCGAAATCAGCAGGTACCGCCGCATACGTGGCGCTCGAGTCAAACGCGATGTGCGTGACGATCGTGCGCGACGGTGTGTTGCTCTCCGCTCGCGAGATTCCCTGGGAGTGTGCCGATTCCGCCGATGCCGTACGGGAACGGCTGAATGATGAACTCCGACGGTCGCTGCTGTTCTTCCGGCAGTCATTCCGGGCAGTGGTCGAACGGGTCGTTCTGTGCGGAGGGATGCCGAACCTTCGGGCGTTGACGTCTTCAGCCGCATCCGCATTGAACGTAGCGGTCGAAACCCTCGATTCATGGAGCGGCATCGATGCCGCAGCGGTTCCGGAACCGGCGGACACATTCCGCGCGACGATCGCTGCGTTGTGGCCGGCGATCGCCATCGCATCCGAGAGCGGCGACCGGCCGAACCTGTTACGCGCGACAATTCGCGTGGTGGGGCAGAAGCGTGCCGCGATGTTGTCTATCGTGGTTGCCGTGATCGCAGGTGTCATGGCGGGGTTCACGTGGTACTTCTGTGCGGGGCCCGCGCAAGACACTGGCAATCGTCCGGTGCCGGCCTCGACGCCGCGCGCCGCATCCGTCGGCACGCCCAGCGTCCCACAGCCCCCACCGCGCGCTCAGGCAGACGCGGTCGCTCCCGAGCCCAATCTCGTCGTGACGTCTATCTTGTATTCGAGTCAACGTCGCCTGGCGATCGTCAACGGACGAATCGTACGCGTTGGCGATCGCGTCGACTCGTCGACGATCCTCTACATCGAGCCGCGAGCAGTGACCGTCCAGTCTGCTGACGGCACGAAATGGACATTCGAATTGCGTAGCAGGTGAATTCAGACCGGCAGGTCGATCATCTCGTGTGAGAGTTGATCGCCTGAAAGACGCAGCTTCGCCAGTGAGACCGGAAGCGTGAAGCGCCGCGGGCCCGCGCTGCCCGGATTGAGGTGCAAGACGCCGTTGCGAATCTCGGCGCACGGGCGATGTGAATGGCCGAAGATCACGGCCGCGAATCCTGCGGCGCGCGGATCGAGATCGAGCGTCGCGATGTCGTGCAGCATGTAGAGCTGCACCTGCCCGACTGCGACGACCTGAATCATGGGCAGCACGTGTGCCCACTCGCCCGTCTCGACATTGCCGCGCACGGCGAACGTTGGAGCGATACCCCGCAGCTGTTCGAGGATCTGGCTGCCGCCAACATCGCCGGCGTGGACGATCAGGTCCGAGCCTTTCAAGGCCTCCGTCGCCTGCGGACGCAGGAGTCCGTGCGTGTCGGAGATGACACCGACCGTGATGGGCGCCGGACTCACGAGATCTACGGTTCGGTGTTGATCGCGTAGTACGCGATCGTCTTCGTCGGGACTTCCTTGAACCAGTGCGGCGTCTTCGCTGGAATCGTGATCACGTCGCCTTTGGTCAGGTGATGCACCTCTCCGCCCTGCACGCTTGGCGCACGCCGTTGACCAGGCGCGGTGTCTCTGACATCGACGAGCGTTCCGCCCGTGACGAACGTCGCCTCGCCCTCGACGACGATGAAGACGTGGTTTGTTTTCTCGTGCACTTCGACTTCACCGGAGGTGCGGCGCTGAGCCAGGACGATGAGCCCATGGTCGGCGATGATCTGGCCGCCCTTTGCCATCGTCGCGGCGACCTTCTCATGCGGCACATAGGTCACGACCGTCGGAACGCCATTGGCAGCCACGACGACTGCCATCGTCAAAATCATCGTCAGGGTTCGCACGAGCTTCATGACTCCTCCGTTCGTGGTTGTGGCCAGTATCCTACGTGAACCTCACGTGCCTCGCTCGACAACAGAGGCCCGGTGACGGTGACTTTCTCCGCGCCGTGTGCGAAGAGCTCGGTGCACGGAATCAGGAAGTTGCGGCCCGCGATGGTTCCGAGCTGCTCCGATGAGAGCGCGTACACCACCGATCGAATGCCCGCCCAATAGAGTTTCCCTGCGCACATCGCGCACGGTTCACAGCTGGTGTACAGGACACTGCGTCGAATCTCTGATGGTGACAGACGCCGGATCGCCGCCGCGACGAGATTGGTTTCGGCGTGGGCCGTCGGATCGCGATCCGTGAAGACGGTGTTCTTCGCGGTCAGGACGACCGTGTCATCGATGGTGAGGAGCGAGCCGAACGGATGGTTGCCGTCAGCCCGCGCTTCTCGCGCGAGTTCGATGGCCTGCCTGACGAACTGTTGCTGCACGTCTCGTAGAGGCATACGAGACGGTAGCACTGATCGGAGTCAGCGACTCGCGAGAGACAACCGCAACGCCGCCATCTCTTCGCCGTTACGCACGAGCAGCACGTCACCCACGATAACTGGATGATTCCAGGTCTTGCCTTGGATGGCGGGGATGCGTGCGACCTCTTTGAACTCGTCAGGCGTGGCGGCAACGAGTGCGAGGTCACCGTCCTCTGACAGCACCAGCAACACGTCCTGATCCGCCAGCAAGAGGAGCTGCCCGTTTCCGTAGCGGCCGCCCTTCCAGACGCGCTTGCCAGTTTCCATGTCGATGCAGGCGAGGATGCTGCCGTCGAAGCCGAAGGCGAAGCCTTTGTGCACGACGAAGTCGTTGTAGTAGGGCTTGAGCCCGTTCGACGTCCACCGCTCCTCGACATTCCAGCCGCTGGCACCGTGCGCCACCGCCAGGCGGCGCGTGCCGTTTCCGCCGGTGCCGCCGATGGTGTTGATCACGACTCCATCTGACGTCAGCGCCGGTTGCACGATCGCAACGCCCTGCCAGGGGTGCTCCCAGAGCAGGGTGCCGTTCGCCGGAGCCAGACTCGTGACGCCTGATCCGCCCAGGAGCAGCACCTGCGGCACGCCATCGATCGTTGTCCGATGCGGAGAGCTGTAACTGCCATGGTGCACCGGGCCGACCCAGCGGCGTCGGCCGCTGGCGACATCGTAGCCAGCCAACGTCGCATCGACTGCGACGATGACCACGTCGTCGATGACGAGAGGCGAACTGGCGAAGCCCCACCCGGGTACCTCCGTGTTCGTTTCCGCTGCGACGTTGCGCGACCACAGGAGGGTGCCGCTCGCTGCGTCGAGCGCATTGAGGATTCCGGTTGCGCCGAATGCGTAGACGCGACCGTTGTTCAGTGTCGGCGTGGCGCGCGGCCCGGCGCCTCCGTTCGATTCCCAGAACCTGACCGGATCGCGATGCCGCCACACAGGTTCGCCAGTGCTCAACTTGTAAGCCGACACGATCTCATCCTCGCCGCGCTGTTCCTGCGTGTAGATCAGATCGCCGCGGACCGCGAACGAGGACCAGCCCGGTCCGATCGCCCGCCGCCACAACTGAACGGGCGGTGCGTGAGACCAGTCGGTGTCGATGCGCACGCCGTGAACGCTGCTGTCGCGATCGGGTCCGCGAAAGCCAGGCCACTCCGCATCGTTTGCAGCGAGTGCGGTTGGCGGCGGAGTCGCCGGTGCGGCCGCAGGCTTCTCCGCGTCACGGGCGGGCACCGGTAACGGCGTCGCAATCGCAGTTGGTGGCGCAACCGGTTCGGTAGGCGCCGCGGCACTCGAACGCGGCAGCGGAAGCGGTGGAGGCTCGTCAGTGGTCTGCGACAGCAGACGTTCCTCGGAGGTAGGTGTCCAGCGCCAGTGAATGTCGGAGCCGGCGCCACGTACGCCGTCCGTTCGAAGAAGTGCGAACGCTCCGCAGGCGAGCAGGATGGCGGCGACAAGCGACGTGCGCCGAAGTCCGCTCGAAAAACGTCGCGTCGAAACGGCCCACGCTGCGAGCGCGACGCTCATCGCCGGAACGGAGTACAGCGGAAGCATCATCCCCATCATCCCGGTCGCGATCGACTCATGGACGATGCGCATCATGACGACCGGCGCGACGGTCATCAGGACAAGGGCTCCCAGGCGTTCCAGCCACGGGGCCCGGCTGAAGAACAACCACCACACCACGATGGCTAGTGCGCCGAGGATGCCGCCAATGAGCGCGACAGCACCGGCCTCTGGGAAGATGAGGGGAGAGACGTATCTGACCATGCAAAGAAGCACGGCTGCAACGACGCCCGGCCACAACCGCAGGGGTTTATGGGGAACCGGCGCGGCGGATGGCGCGGTAGTCATAAACGGACCAGACGCTTGTAGCGCCCCGCTTGTTCCCTGACTTCGCGCGCCGAATGAGAAGATGTTTGAGCCTTGCGTATCTTTGTCGCAGAACGTGCCATGGATGACGCGACCTGCCGCCGAGTGCAGGCGGCGATGGACATCGGCGTTCGCGAGCCGTCAGAGGTGATTGAAGACGAGATGGCGCTCGTCGATGACGTGCGACGCGCCTCGCATATCGAGGTGCCGCAGGCGATCTTCGACCTGATCGACGTTCACCTGGACGCTCAGCGCGATGCGATTGCCACGTTCTTCGACTGGCCGATCGAGGGCCGCGAGGGCGTCAACCTCCTCCGCTACGACACCGGCGGATTCTACAAGCCGCATGGGGACAGGGCAGACCTGCCTGCGTGGCCGCCTGCGGCCGAACGCGCGTTCACGGTGATTCTCTTTCTGGATAGTGCGCGGGACGCGGATCCGTCTGGTGGTTTCAGTGGAGGGGTCCTCCGGCTGCTGCCAGACGGCGGGGCATCGATCGACATCGTGCCGCGACGCGGCCTGCTGATCGCCTTCCCGGCAGACATCATCCATGAAGTGCTGCAGGTGACCGACGGTCACCGGGACACGGTTGTCGACTGGTTTTCCTGAAGGCGCGACTGCCAATCGACGATGGCAGACACCGGCGCTGACGCCGACGAGTTGACGGGGACGATCGCAATCAGAGCATCGCGTCGATGCGCGACGTCGAAGTCGCGAATTCCTGGCGCGTCGAGCACGGGCACCGCCGGTGCAAAGCCCGCGGGCGAGTTGCTCGTCAAGGTCGCCCGCATGACCGTCGACCCGCGCAGGAAGAAGATCGACTGCCCATCGCGACTCCAACGAGGCTTCGTGCCGCTGGCAAACGAGACGCGCACGCGACTGCTGTCACGGCGATTCGCGTAGACATCGGGCCGCCCCGATTCGTCCGACACATACGCGAGCCACGCTCCATCCGGCGACCAGCGTCCATCCGTGTCGTTGAAGCCGCTCTTCACGAGCGTAGCCTTCGTGTGCTGGACGTGGTCGATCGAATTGATGTCGCGAGCCGAGCCTGATTCGATCGCGTGGACGACGATATTCGACCCGCGCCAGTCGGTCGGAGCGGCATCACCCTCTGCGACCGTTTCGTCCCCGGCGTCCTTGTCGTGCGCGCGTTTTGCGTAGACCGCCGGCCGGCCGCTCTGCAGCGATCTGAAGGCGACACGTGTCCCATCGGGTGACCAGACCGGATCGCTGTCGGCGGCGAGCGCCAGCGTCAGAGGCTCACTGCTCGCGCCAGCCGCGGCAGGTACGACGGTGATGTCCAGCGTCCGGAGCAAGGGAGCCACATGTGTGACGGCTGCGAACTGGTCATCGGGTGAGAGGCGCACCTGCCACAGATCTCCGGCTTCGCCCATTGCGCCCGTTCGAGTGCCATTCAGGTCGAACCACGCCAGTTCGCGCGCCCGCGCGGCGGATGGGGCGCTCAGCACGATGCGCGCGGACGCCGCAAACAGACTTCGTCCGCCTTGCGCGGTGCCAACACCGTTGATGAGAGCCGTGCCCTGCCCCTGCAGCGCACCAGCCGCGTCCACCTTCTGCGCCAGCAGCACATCGTCTCGAACAACGAGCAGGCGGCCCGCAACGATCTGACCGTGCCCTGATGTGACAGCGAGGTCGTGTTCCTGGCCGTCGTGCACGAGTCTGACCGTTCGACGGCCGGTCTCTCCAATCGCCGTGTAGACGAAGTCAGCACCCTGACCTGTGCTGAGCGGAAAGACATGCGCACGATCCCCGGCACGCAACGTCGTTGCGCCTGTGAGTGCCTGTCCCTGCAGTCGCCGGATCGCACCAGTCGCTTGCGGTGAAAAGAGGATCGACCCGTCGGGAAGAAACGCTGCTCCGGCAGGCGAGGTGGCGTCAGCGATGTCACTGACCATGCCATCGGCCAGCACGAGCCTTCGCAGATGCGTGTTCGCGAAGAACAGGATCGAATCGCCGTTCAGGCTCCAGGCCGGAAGTTGTGCCCCTTCAGTGCCGGCGAGTGGCTCCGCACGATCCGAATCGAGCGCGCGACGCCATAGCATCGTCGTCCCGGAGCGCGTTGCGACAAACACGATCTGACGTTCGTCTGGTGAGATCGCCGCGTCGAGCGGTTCGTCGCCTGCGCCGAGTTCAGTGCCCGGCGGAGCGCCGAGCGTGAGCGTGAGTGCCGGAGCTGGTGGCGGCGGCACCTCGCGGAGATGCCGCACCATCGGGATGGCGAGCAACGCAACGACGAGGGCGAGAGCCAACGCGACGAATCGCAGCGCCATCGAACCGACCAGTCAGAGTGTCGCACCGACAGACGTCGCGCTCGCACCGACGACTGTCACGATCGCCCTGACGGAAATCAGAATTTTCTCGACCACGTCGTAGGCCAGCGCTCGACCACCACCTTCTTCTCCGTGTAGAAGTCGATTGCGTCGCGGCCCTGCGCGTGCAGGTCGCCGAAGAAGCTGTCCTTCCAACCCGAGAACGGAAAGTACGCCATCGGGGCAGCCACCCCGACGTTGATGCCGACGTTACCGACGCGGGCCTCATAGCGAAACTGACGCGCGGCAGCGCCACTCGTCGTGAAGAGACACGCCATGTTGCCGAACGGCAATCGATTGACCAACTCGATGGCGGCATCGACCGTGTCAGCGCGCATCATGCTGAGGACTGGCCCGAAGACCTCGGTCCGCGCGAGTTCGCTCGCCGGGTCGACGTTGGCAAGCACCGTCGGACGGACGAAATGGCCCTTGCCGTATCCGTCGACGTTTGCGTTGCGTCCATCGACGAGCGGCTTCGCCCCGGCCGCAACGCCCTGCGCGATGAGTCCTTCGATTCGGGTCTTGCTATCGGCGGAGATCACAGGCCCCATCTCGGTGCCCCTGTCCATGCCGTAACCGACTTTTCGAGACGACGCCGCGTCGCTGATCTGTTGTGTGAACGTCTTCTCCGCATCGGCAACGGTAATGACGACCGACGACGCCAGGCACCGTTGACCCGCACAGCCGAAGGCCGAATCGGCCACGATCTTCGTCGTCATGTCCATGTCGGCGTCGGGCAGCACGACGATCGGGTTCTTGGCGCCTCCCTGACACTGCACGCGCTTGCCGTTGGCCGCGGCGCGGCTGTAGATGTAGCGCGCGACGGGCGTTGAGCCGACGAAGGAGATCGCCCGAACGTCGGGATGATCGAGCAGTGCATCCACGGCGTCCTTGCCGCCGTGAACAAGGTTGACGACGCCAGCAGGGAAGCCGGCTTCTTCGATGAGTTGCAGCACGCGAGCCATCGTGAGTGGCGTCTTCTCTGATGGTTTGAGGATGACCGTGTTCCCGCACGCGACGGCGTAGGGGAGGAACCAGAGCGGGATCATGCCGGGGAAGTTGAACGGCGTGATCACGGCGACGACACCGACCGGCTGCCGGATCATCATTTCGTCGATGCCGGACGCGATGTCTTCGAGGTTGCTGCCCATCATCAGCGATGGGATACCAGTCGCGACCTCGACGTTCTCGATGCCGCGCTTCAGTTCGCCCTCTGATTCGGCGAGCGTCTTGCCACACTCCTGCGTCACCAGTTTGGCGATCTCGGTGAAGTGCGCGTCGAGCAGTGCCTTCAGCCTGAACAGCGGCTGAATCCGATCGCCCGCAGGCGTCCGCCGCCAGGTCTGCCACGCCCTGGAAGCCGCATCGACGGCCTTGGCGACATCGGCGCCACTCGAGAGTGGGGCCTCTGCCAGCACATCTCCAGTCGCAGGATTGCGAACCGGGATCGCGCTGGCCGCGGACGCAGGTTCCCATTTCCCGCCGACGAAATTCTTCAACAACGCTTCTTGCCCGATCATTGCTGCTCCTTCAAATGGGGTCGGGGGTCATTTAATGAGGACACCCGGTGTGCCGAGACTCCGACATGTCCTGATCAAATGACTCCCGACCCCCTATGGTACGACGATGGCGCGGCCGACGATTTCGCCTCGAGCCAGCGCCTTGTAGGCGGCATCGGCATCCGCCAGCGAAAACCGCTGCGTGACCATCGTCTCGGGGCGGAAGATGCCTTTCGCGGCGAGCCGGATGATTTCCGGCATGTCGCTGCGCGTCCTCGCGCCATACGAGCCGACGATGCGCAGCTCACGCCTTACGAGCCGGGTGATTTCCACGGGGGCCGTCGTCTTGCCGGGCGCGATGCCGACTGCGACCATGCGCCCGCCATCGCGTATCATCTCGAACGCCTGCGTGAATGTCTGGGGCAGTCCGAGGACCTCAAACGCGACGTCAACGCCACGACCCTCCGTAAGCTCGCGCACGCGCGCGGTCGCGTCAGTCGTGCTCGCGTTGATTACATCGGTCGCGCCTAGACGACGTGCCGCCTCGAGCTTGTCGTCCTTCACGTCCACCGCGATGATCTGTGACGCGCCGAAGGCATGTGCGATCTGAATGACGTTGATGCCGACGCCGCCAACGGCGACGACAGCGACGCGTTCGCCGCCTCTCAGTTCGGCGCCATGCCGTACGGCGCCGTATGCCGTGAAGACGGCGCAGCCAAGGACAGCCGATTCCTCGAGAGGCAACCCGTCGGCAAGAGGGAAGACGTCGGTCGCGGGAACGACGGCGTACTCGGCCAGTCCGGCCATCGAGTACATCGCGATCGGCGATCCATCACGCCGCCGAAGTCGCGTTGTGCCGTCGTACAGTGTGCCCTTCAAGCGATTCATCGCGAAGAAGCTGTCGCACAGGTCGTCGCGTCCTGCGCCGCACGGCGTGCAAAATCCGCACGGCATGATGAACGCGGACACCACTTTCGTTCCGACTGCCGGGCTCTTCACGCCGGCGCCGAGCGCGGCGACGGTTCCCGAAATCTCATGCCCCATGACGGCAGGTGTCGGAAACGCCACTTCGGCCTTCATGACGTGCAGGTCGGTGTGACACACACCGCACGCGTTGACCTTCACGAGGATCTCGCCCGCGCCAGGTTCGGGCATTTGGATCTCCTCGACGTGCACCCCGCCAGGGGCGCTTTCGAGAATGGCGGCTCGCATCATTTGCATGGCTCTGGACTCTCGACTCTGGGCTCTGGGCAGGCGGGAGCTGAAGCCGAGAGCCGAAGAGCCTAGTCTATGTGATCCCTATGCGTCTCCGAGGCGAGGATGACCGCGACGATGCTCACGGCGGCCATGAAAATCAGGTACAGCGACAGCGCGTTCGTCCCGTATCTGGCGAGGAGTAGCGTGGCGATGAATGGAGACGTTCCACCCGCGAGGACTGCCGCCAGTTGCGCCCCGAGCGATGCGCCGCTGTAACGCACGCGAGTGCCGAAGAGCTCAGCGAAGAAGGCAGCCTGCGGACCGTACATCGCGGCGTGGGAGAACACGAACGCCACGATGAGAGCGAGCCCGACGAGTGGAGGCGACCCGCTGTCGAGCAGCTTGAAGAGCGGGTAGGCCCATAGGGCGGTGGCGATTGCGCCGAACAGATAGACAGGCCGGCGGCCGAAGCGATCCGACATCGCGCCGAAGAACGGGATCGCCATCAATTCGAGGCCCGCGCCGATCAGCATCGCGTTGAGCACGACCTGCTGCGGCATCTTCACGTGCTGCGTCGCATAGGTGAGGACGAAGACGCTGTAGATATAGAACGCGCCGTTCTCTCCGAAGCGTGCGCCCATGGCGAGGAGCACCTGCTTCGGATACGTCTTGAGCAGCTCGACGACCGGCTGGCGCGCTTCGCGCGATTCTTCCTTCACCTTGGTGAACGCCGGTGTCTCGAGGATCCGGACGCGGATCATCAGCCCGACGATGACGAGCAGCGCACTCAGGAGAAAAGGGACGCGCCAGCCCCACGAGAGGAACTGTTCCTCGGGCAGCCGCGAGAACAGCGCGAAGACAGCGGTAGAGATGACGAGTCCGGCGGGTACGCCGATCTGCGGCCAGCTGCCGTAGTAGCCACGCGTTCCCGGAGGTGCGTGCTCGACGGCCATGAGCACGGCGCCGCCCCACTCACCGCCGACGCCGAATCCCTGCGCGACGCGCAGGAGAACGAGGCCGACTGCAGCCCACGGTCCGATCTGCTCGTACGTGGGAAGCAGACCGATGAGGAACGTTGCGACGCCCATGACAACCAGCGTGAGCACGAGCATCGACTTGCGGCCGATCTTGTCGCCGTAGTGCCCGATGACAATGCCGCCGACCGGCCGCGCGAAGAAGCCCACGGCGTAGGTACCGAAGGCGGCGAGCGTACCCATCAACGGGTCGAACGTCGGGAAGAACAGGCGATTGAAGACGAGCGCGGCGGCCGTGCCGTAGAGGAAGAAGTCGTACCACTCAATCGTGGTACCGATGAAGCTCGCTACTGCGACGAGCCTGACGGAGTTGGTCTCAGATGAGTGCGCGGGCTGCGTCATCGGCCCTGCACGGTACCACAGCGCTGAAAGTGGAAAGTTCAAAGGTTAAAGTTGTTAAGTTACTTCCCAACTTGGCCCTTTGAACGTTGAACTTCCGTGGCGCTGTATGATTCACAGTCCATGCACACGGAGCTTCAGGAAGCCATAGACCTGCACGAGTCCATCGTAGCCGAGGCCGGGAACGCCCTCGTCGGCTACGAGACGGAAAAGGCGCTCGCCAACGTCGTGCTGCTCTCGGAAATCCCGACCACCTACACCGAGGACCAGAAGCGACAAGTCAACGCCGGGAACCTGCTGCTCCGCGGCGTCCCGGGCGTCGGCAAGACCTTCTTCGGCGTCATCCTCGCGGCCATTAGCAATGCGAAGTTCGCCAGGATTCAGGGTCGCGCCGATCTGCAGCCCACCGAGATCGTCGGCTTCCAGATGATCAACCCGGCGACCGGCGAGTTCATCACCGAGTTCGGTCCGCTGGCTTCAGCGGAAGTCATCCTGCTCGACGAGATCAACCGCATCCCGCTCAAGTCGCAGAGCGCATTCCTCGAGGGCCTGCAGGATCGCACGGTCACCGTCGGCAAGACGACGTACGAGATGGCGCCATTCAGCTTCGCGATCGCGACGATGAACCCAGTCGAACTGGGGCAGGGCACGTTTCCGCTCTCGGAAGCAGCCACCGATCGGTTCGCGATCATGATCAACATCGCGTATCTGGCGCCGCTGGAAGAGGAGAAACTGGTCAACTTCGACTTCAAGCGCGTGCGCCTGAAGGCGTTGATCCCAAAGGAACGCATCATCGAGCTGCGCTCGGTCATCACCCGCGAGGTGTTCTTGCACGACGCGCTCGCGAAGTACATCCGTCGTCTCGTCGGCGCGACGAGGCCGTACAACGCTGAGACCGAGTGGCTCCACCGGTCGCCGTCGTCGCTCGTCGAGAAATGCGTGGACCTTGGTGCGTCGCCGCGCGCGACGATCTGCTGGGGCCGGCTCGTCAAAGTGTGGGCGCTGCTGCTGCATCGCCGCACGGAAGTGTTTCCGGAAGACGTTCAAGACCTGGCGAAATACATTCTGAGCCATCGCGTGTGGCTCGGGCCGCACGCCGCCAGTCACGGCGTGACCGTCGAGATGGTGATCGACGACATCATCGCGAATGTGCCGGTGCCATGACGAAATCTGTAAGGGGGTCGGGAGTCATTTGTTGTGGACACTCCGATTGCCGAATCACGTTGCGAGGACTGTCCTCATCAAATGACTCCCGACCCCATTTGCCATGGAAGAAATAAACCTCCAGGAGATCGCTGAGATCGAGCTCTTCATCTTGAAGCGGATGAAGGAATTCACGCTCGGCGACCATGCCAGCGTATTCAAGGGCTCGGGGTTCAACTTCGTCGGCATCCGCGACTGGCAGCCGGGCGATCGAATGTCGAACATCGACTGGGCACAGTCGACGCTCAACAACTTCAGCCCGCTGGTCACGCGCGAGTTCGAGCAGGACAGCAACGCGGCCATCGTCGCCGTCGCCGATGCATCGCTCTCGACGCGCTGCGGCATCGAGGCCGATCTGATTGCGACCGCGATCGCGCGCGCCGTGGCAGCCGCTGGTCTCTCGGCGATGTTCTTCCAGGATCGTTTTGGCGTCGTGACCTTCAACGATCGGTTCGAGCAGGTCGCTGCCGCGCGCCCGAGGATTGGGCGCTCGCACCTGCTCTACTGCATCGACCTCTATCGCCAGTCGGTGCTCGGTCAAGGTGAAGCCAGCGAGAGCGACGTCATCGTGGGAATCGAAAGTCAGGTCCGCCACGCGTCGCTCATCCCGGTCATTTCTGATTTTCTGTTCCCGGACGTCGAGCACATCCTCACCGAGCTGTCGAAGCTGAACGCGGTCCACGACGTGTTCCTGGTGATGGCCGATGCGCGCTTTGCGTATGACGTTCCGAAGATGTCGGATGGCTGGATCGATGTCTTCGACATCGAATCCGGCAAGACGCGTGTGCTTTCCCGCCGGGAGGTGGGACGGCTGGCCGAGCGCGCCAACGCGTGGCAGGATGAAGTCGTGCGGATCGCGAAGGACGCGGACCTCGATGTGGTTCGTGTGGGACTGGACCGATGGGAGATGGAGACCGCGCTCGTGGAGTTCACCGCCGAGCGGCGCCTCCGGAAAATGTGATGAGCAGAATCTGGTATCTCGCCCGCGTAGTCACGGTGGCCGGTGTTATCTTCGGAGCCCTTCCCTCATCCACCGGCGCGCAGACGACCCCAGCGCGCGGGAAAGAGGGGGAGGTTGAATCGGACCCCATCAAATGCTGGTGGAAGGCGGACCGGACGGCGCTTCGCGTCGGCGAGCGATTCGGGCTCGTGCTGACCTGCGCGGTCATCGAGGCCGGGCCGATCACCGTCGTTCCCGTGTTGAATCAGCTCGAGCCCGGCGCGCTGTCGATCACGCCGTTCGAGGTTGTCAGCGGGGCACGAGGTGAAGACATGGTCGCGCCGCCATGGCGCTACGTGCAGTTCGACTACTCGGTGCGGCTGTTGAGCGACGGCTTCTTCGGCCAGGACGTGATGATTCCGGGCGTCACCGTCACCTATAACCTCCAGAACGCCGGCGGAACGCAGGGGCGGGATCAGACGTACGTGCTGCCGGCGTTGCCGATGCGGATCCTGTCGCTCGTGCCGAAGAGCGCGTCCGACATCAGGGACGCATCCGGCCAGACGTTCGCGAGCATCGCGTCGCGCCGGTTCCGCGCGTCGCTGGCCACCATCCTCGCGTGGGTCTCGTTCGCCTTCGCCGGCGTGCTCGCCATCTATGCGCTGGTGCGAGCCATCGGACACCTCCGCTCCAAGAACGTGGTCGCGGTTCGCAAGCTGCCGCTACCGTCGGTGCTCGGCGGCTGTCTCGACACGATCAGCGAAGTGGCGTCCGATGCGTCGAAGACCGGGTGGTCGCCGGATCTCGCGCGTCGAGCGGTGGCCGCGATGCGCATCGCCGGTGCCGTCGCGCTCGAACGCCCTGTGGCCCAGAACTTCGTTGGCCCGGATGCGATCGAGCACGATGGACAGGTCACCATTCGAAAAGGATGGATCAGACCTCGACGCGTTCAGCTCTCCGCGTCGGTCACGTCGAAGGTGATTGCCAGTCATCTCGGCAACGGTCGCAGAATCCGGCCTGCAACGCGCGTGCGACTCGAATCGATTTCCGACGCGCTCGGCGTATTCAGCGCTGCGAGCTACGGACGCAACGGCAAGCCAGATTCGTCGGTGCTCGATGCGGCCGTCGAATCGAGCAAAGACGTCATCCGCGGTCTGCGGACGAGCGCCCGTTGGCCTATGCGCACTGCCGACGCCGTGTTGCGCTCAGTCACGATTGGTGGATAGATCAGCGTGCCACCCCTGCAAGACATCCTGATCGCGCTGCGCACCACTTGGTCGGAGTGGATGCGCACTCGCTGGACAGAGCTCGAGTTCGGTGACGCCCGCACCGCACTGCTCGTGTTCATCGTCTTGCTGGCCATCGCGCTGCTCTTCCTGCTCGTCAGCTTCATGCGGAGTGGGTCGCTGCGCGGCAAGATCGGATTGCCCGCGGTGCTGCCGGTCATGCGCCGATCGCCGCTCAGCCTCGTGCGGCACGTGCCATTGCTGCTGTTCCTCGCCGGCGTGCCGTTCTTCGCGGTCGCGCTGGCCGATCCGTTGACGGGATTCGCACGAGAGGAAGTGTCGTATCCGGGCCGACGCATCGCGCTGCTCGTGGACGGATCCACGAGCATGGTTATCCGCTTCGAATCGGCGAAGAAGCGCCCCGGAGAGTCGACGTTCTTCACAGCCGTTGCCGCGGCGGAGCAGTTCATCCGCCGGCGGATGGATGGGCCCTATCGCGATCTCGTCGCGCTCATCCAGTTCGGCAACTTCGCCTATGTCGTCACGCCGTTCACCAACGACTACGAGAACGTGTTGCTCAGCACGCGGCTCGTCGGAGACCCGGCGGAGTGGGGCCGGTTCCCGGACTGGGGGACGACGATCATCGAGGGCATCGATCAGGCGACGCAGCTCTTTCGCACGTTCGACTTCACCAACGCGTCTGGCAACCTGATGATCGTGTTCACCGACGGACGCGACTCGCAGTTGAACCAGCAGAAGGCCGACCTCGAGCGCGTCGTGTCCGAGGCTCGTCGCTGGAAGATTCCGGTCTACATGATGCGGACCGCCTACAACCGGCGCGAGGGCGAGATCCTGCAGGACAAGATCTGGAAGTCCACCGTCGAGCGAACGGGGGGCCGCTTCTACGCGGCGTACGACGACGAGTCGATCGCGCGTGCGTTGCGGGAGATCGATCGGTTGTCACCCGGACGGATCGAGACGCGTGAATACAGCGTCCGTCGTCCGCGCTTTGCAGGTTGGGCGCTCGTCGCTGTGGGCCTGTGGCTGACCGCGGCGTCATTGAAACTGAACTTCGGCGTATTCAGGACGTTCCCGTAAGGAGTGACATGCGAGCAACTATCGCGAGTGCAATCGTCGCCGTCGTGTTGGCCCTGTTCGGCTTCGCCTTCCTGGGCGTGTCACGCCTCGAAGGCCACATGGCCGACGCCGGACAGCAGCTCTCGACGCTGCAATACGAATCGGCACAACAGAGCCTGACCGCCGCCGAACAGTACGCGAGCCACTCGCGGTTCGTGCCATTTCTCGGCACGGACGCGCGTCAGGAAATTCGCGCACGCCAGGCCGCCGTCCAGTACTGGCAGCGTCAGTACGACGTGGTCCTGCCGGCAGGCGCCGAGCCTGTTGCCGCGGTGGACGAAGAGAACGTCGAGCTGCAGCTCGTGGTCGCGAACTCCGAGTTCCGCGTCAAGCAGCCTGAGTTCAAAGATAAGGCCGCGACGGTCAAGGCGCTCGAAGAGTCCGCCGCCGGATACCTCACGGTCCTGAAGAACAACACGTGGCATCCGGACGCCGCTTACAACTACGAGTACATCATCCGGCTTCGCGATCAGGCCGCGAAGGGCAGTCAGCCTCCGCCGCCGCAGAAGAACGAGGAAGAGTCCGACAACGGTGAGTCAGGCGCGCCAACGCCGGCCACCAGCCAGGAGGGCTTCCAGATCTACATCCCGCTCGAGCAGGGCGAGAAGAACCCGACAGGTGGAGAAGCCGGCAAGGCATCGGCCAAGGAACGAAAGGGCTGATGTTCGGTCTCCCGCGCGTCTCGTTCGATTCGTTCAGGTTTGCCGAGCCGCTCTACCTGTGGCTGCTCATGGTGCCCGCGATCCTGTTCGCGGTGTGGGTCTGGCGATTCGTTCGCCGGCGTGGCGACCTGAAGCGATTGCGCGCGCGGCGAGCGCTGCCGGTACGTGAACGGCTCGGGGCTGTCGGCGATCTTGCCTTCTGGGCTGCAGGTACTCGTCGCGACAGCGCTCTGCATTGTTGCGCTCGCTCGTCCTCAAGCACTTGTGTCCACTGTTCGAAAAGCCAGTGCGGATATCGTCGTCCTGCAAGACGCGTCAGCCTCGATGTACGTCTCCGACGTCAGGCCCGATCGCTGGCGCCGGTCGGTGCAGTTCCTTCGAACGTTCGCGGAGACGCTCAGCTGGCAGGGCGATCGCGTCGCGCTCGCGCTCTTCGCGCAGCTCGCCGCACCGCAGATCCGGCTGACTAAGGATCCCAACGCGCTCTTCTTCTTCATCGATCACCTCGGCGGGCATTCACCGTTCCGGCTCGAGAACACGACGACGTGGGATACGAACATCGAGGAGGGTATTCGCTGGGGCCTGCGGCTCGTGGAGAAGGATGAAGAAGTGTTCGGGAAGAATGGCAATCCCAAAGCCTTCCTCGTCATCTCCGATGGTCAGTCGTGGAGCGGCACCGTGGCCAACGCCATTCAGAACGCGCGTGCGATGAAGATCCCGGTGCACGTCGTCGGCATCGGTACGTCGACTGGCGGGATGATCCCCGAGCCGGCGAGACCGGATGGTACGAGGCCGCCGCCGGTGGTTCGATCGGTGCTCGATCGCGCGTCGCTCGTGCAGCTCGCAGTTGCTGGTGGTGGCGAGTACTTCGAAATCGGCGACGAGCCCGATCGCATCGTCGCCTTCCGCATCGTCGATCGCCTGCGACGGCGCTCGGACGTGGTGAAAGAAGTCGAGAGCTTCGACGAGCTGTACCCTCGCTTCCTGATGGCCGCCGCGGCCGTTCTTGTCATCGGGACCGCATTCCTTCGTAAACGGACTGAGCTCGCCTGGCAGGCCGCGGGTGCGCTTGCTGTCGTCCTGTTGCTCGCCAGCCTGGTTTGACCCCGCTCGTAATCCACTGACAATTCTGTGGACCGGCCGTTGCGCAAGGACGGTCGATTGTCGAGATCCCTGCGAACTGACGGGCATTCGCGTGCTGGTACACCGCGTGCACCGTCCACATTTACTTTGAATTCACATTCCGGCACGGCTTCATCCCCCAGGCGACGAGTCAGCGATTGGGTCGGCTTCTTCGGTCACCTCTCGATCGCGGTGCTCACCGTCGTGCGCACGCCGACGCTGACGCTCTTCCTCTTACCGGGAATCGTTCACATGATGGTCGCCGCGGGGTCGTTCCTCGTGCGCGACACAGCGCGACGGAAAGAGCAGAATCCCGTCGGACGGATCGCCTCTTACGCTGGTGGCTTTGGCATATTCGGGTTCGTGCAGTTCGCAACGTCGTTCAGGCCCGAGTGGCTGGCAGTGACCGACAACGCCGGACTCGGCCTCGCCGGCATCGCGCTCGGCTTCGTCGGCATCTTCATCGAGATCTGGGCGGTGTGGCACCTGCGGTTCTCGTTTGCGACCGAGCCCGCCGCGCGCAACCTGGTGACCACCGGGCCGTACCGCCTGGCGCGGCATCCGATTTACAGTGGCGGCTGCCTGGCGTACATCGGCCTTCTGATGGCGCATCCGACGATGCCTCTTGCTATTGCGCTCACGGGTTGGGCGGCCTGCATCGGTATGCGGATGCGATACGAGGAAGCCATTCTCACGCAGGCGTTCCCCGAGGACTACGCAGACTACCGTCGTCGTGTCGGTGCGCTCGTGCCCTGGCCTGCGACGATGGGCAAGAGCGCGGCGCCTGCTGCTGGTCTGTAGTCACCTGTGTCGTCAGAGACGACACGCTCTATGTCACGATTTTCCAGTATCTCGATCCGGGACCAGCTGCGGCTGGCGGCAGTTGTTCGATCCAGCGAATGAGCAGTGTTCTGGCCTCAGGCGAGTTGTAAAGGAAATGCCGGAGCCCACGCCACGTGGGCAACACCTCCTGTACGTTGTAGGCGTCGCCCGGCGGTGTCGTTTGCCCCTTGATTTCAAACGCGAGCCCCATTACAAGGAATTCCCATCCGAACGGGGACAGCAGGCTTCCAGCAAATAGCAGGAGCCCACCCAGCACCAGGATCGTCACGAGTAGGGCAAGCGCAAATGGCGCTCCCTGGTCGAAGAGCCCCGGGTTCGGAACGGCATGGCGCCAAGCGACGAGCCATGATTCGCCGAGAACGAGAATCCGTGTGAATGTCCGCAGCACTGCGGGCGTCCAGAACAAAGAAACTATCAGCAATAGCAGCATGAGCGGCCAGCCGTGCTTGAGTGCAGGCGCGATGAACGCCACCATGACGCGAAGCGGTTGCCAGGTGAACTCGAACGCCTTGTAGGCCGCGCGTGCGCCGGCCAATACGAGGCTCGCTTCATCACGGGGCGCACGGAGGATGAGCCACGGCGCAATTCGCTTGGGGGCCCAGCTGCGCGTGTTGCTGACTGCGCGGCGCAAAGTGGTCAGCCGCTGCAGCATGCTTCCAGCGCAGAGTGGCAGTGCGAAACTCAGAACGACAGAGACAGGGCCCATGTTTGCGAAGGGCCATGACGCTGATCCCCGGGTATCGCTGGATGACAGCACGCCAAGTACGTCGAGCAGTGCGAAGAGGGTGACGATCGTCCAGGCGAGTAGCAGCAGCACTGTCACTATCTGGATGGCGCCAAGCAACATGTTCTTCAGCGTATCTGCCGTCCGTTGCTCGATGTTGAGGAACGGCGTGGCCATGGTGGCTATTCCAGCGAGGGGTGGCGCCCACGGGTGCATAGAGGCAAGCAACGCCACGCTACCCCCATGGCTGTGAGCAACGACGATCTGCTGTGCCGAATTGTCGGCGTCGTCGTACTTCATCAGGCGGTAGGCAAGCCGTTCAGCAGCGACATGGCGTTCGAGGTAGCTGTTGTCGCCCGACCACAGGAAGGGTTCTACCTCCACTCCGGGAAGCCTCGCCCTCAATTCCTCCACGAACGGCGAGCTCTCGTCGAACCAGGTCTTCTTCGGGCGACGCAGCAGCCTCACCCAATGTTCGGGGACACTGTACGGCCACGTGCCATGAACGAGGTGGACGATCGTCCTGGCCAAGTTGGATAACGCCGATCCCGGGTCCCGGGACTACAGGCTGATCGGCCCTGTGCTGTCGCCGAGTTTGTCCGTGGTGACCTCGAGCTTGTCGAGCATCGCGACCAGCAGGTTGGCCATCGGCGTGTTCTTCGGCTGACGCAGGTGGCGGCCGCCCTTGAGGCGACCCGACGCGCCGCCTGCGACGAGTACCGGCAGGTCGGTGTGATTGTGCTGATTTCCGTCGCTGAGCCCGCTGCCGTACAGCACCAGCGAGTGATCGAGCAACGTGCCGTCGCCATCCGGCGTGGAACGCAGCTTGTCCAGGAAATAAGCGAAGAGCGCCACGTGGTACATGTTCAGGATCGCGAAGCGCGTGATGTTGTCGGGCACGTTGGAGTGGTGCGATAGCGTGTGGAACGCGTCGCGCACGCCGCTCTTCGCATAGACCGTCGTGCTCAACTCCTTGCACATGAGGAACGTGGAGACGCGCGTGATCTCGGCCTGCCACGCCAGCACCTGCAGGTCGTACATCAACTTGATGTGTTCCTCGACGTCGCGGGGCACTCCGGTCGGCGCCGCGGGAATCGGCAGGTCGTCTGACAACTGCTGACCGGCCTTCTGTACGCGGCGCTCGATCTCGCGAACGTCGGTCAGATACTGGTCGAGGCGTGTCCGATCCGAGGCGGGCAACTTCCTCTGAAGCGTTGAGGCTTCTCCGAGTACCGAGTCGAGCAGGCTGATCGACTGATCGCGCCGCGCCTTGCGCTGTTCCGCCGTGTTGCCGTCGCCGAACAGCCGCTCGAACACGACCTGCGGATTGTTCTGCATCGGCAGCGGCGCATGCGGTCCCTGCCAGGAGATCGTGTCGCGATAGGAGCAGCTCAACCCGTCGCCGCAGTTGAGGGTCGGTTCCTCGATCGTCAGCTCGAGGGACGGAAGCGGCGTGTCCTGACCGATCTTCTGGGCGGCAATCTGATCGACCGTGATGCCGAGCGTCGGTTGCGCACCGACTTCAGCGAATGCGCCGCTGAGGAACGCCGCAGCCGCCCGATTGTGATTTGCGGTGGCGCCACTGCCGTACGCGAGCGCGTGCCGCAGACCGCTGACGACGTTGACCTGGTCGTAGAACGGTTTGATCGGGGTCAGGATCTCAGTGAGCTCGTAACCGGCGCCTTCCGTGGCCGGCGTCCACTTCGGCATGATCGCGCCGTGCGGAAAGTAGATGGCGCCCAGCCGCGTGCGCGGGCTGGCGGCCGTCTGGCCGAAGGCGGTCGCCGCGGGGATCATCGACTCCAGCAGTGGAAGCGCCATCGTGACGCCCACGCCGTGGAGGAAGGTTCGACGCGACAGGTGGGTCTTCGTAATGAAGCTCATGTCAGTCTCTCTAACCGTCTACTGCCTACTGCCTACTTCTTGATTCTCTTCAAGAAGGGATCGCTCTCGATAATGCCCATCACCAGCGATGAGAATCGATTGTCGTTCGTCGCGGCGCGCCGCACAATCCCTCTGACCGTCGGCATATCGTACGAGTGCACGGGACGTCCCAGCGCGTAGGTGTAGAGCTTTTCGGTCGCGGTTGTCATGAACGCATCCGTGCGGCTCAGCACCGCTTGCCGCAGATCCCTGGGGCCGCTCACGGGAGTGCCATCAGCGAGCTGACCCGTGGAGTCAATCTTCGTCGGCCCATCGTATTCGCGCCATTCGCCGATGAGGTCGAAATTCTCGAGCGCGAATCCCATCGGGTCCATGATGCGGTGACACGACGCGCAGACCGGGCTCGCGCGGTGCGCTTCGAGTCGCTGACGCAATGAGCTGGTCTTGGCCGCTTCGGCGCCACCAAGGTTCGTCTCAACACCCGGCGGCGGCACCGGCGCAGGCGTGCCGAGCAGGTTCTCCAGCACCCACTTGCCTCGCGACACGGGCGACGTGCGCGTCGCGATCGACGTCACGGTCAGCATGCTTCCCTGTCCAAGGAGCCCTCGACGCGGACTGTCCGGCGGAATCTGCACGCGCCGGAAGTAGCTTCCCTGGATGTTCGGGATGCCGTAGTGACGCGCCAGCCGCTCGTCGACGAACGTGTAGTCGGCGTCGATCAGGTCGATCAGGCTGCGGTCGTCGCGCACGATCGTCCTGAACAGCATCTCCGTTTCGCGGCGGAACGACTGACGCAGGTTCTCGTCGAAGTTTCTCGCCTCGCTCTGAACGTGATCCAGATCCCGCAGATAGAGCCACTGACCGGCGAAGTTCTCGACCAGCGCATCCGCTTTGGTGTCCGCCAGCATGCGCTTGACCTGCTGATCGAGGACCTTCGGGTCGCG
The DNA here is from genome assembly GCA_963772955.1 of uncultured Acidobacteriota bacterium. Taxonomy (GTDB): domain Bacteria; phylum Acidobacteriota; class Vicinamibacteria; order Vicinamibacterales; family UBA2999; genus Gp6-AA40. The sequence goes on from CAVYZF010000009.1 coordinate 850,225, forward strand.
CAGCCGTCCCTTGATCGCCACATCGAGCAGTTCATCGTCGGGGGCGCTGCTCCACAGGAAGAACGACAGGCGGGAAGCCAGATCGACATCGCTGACTCGGTACGGTTGACCGGAGGCGATCGTCGCGGGCTCCTCCTCGGCGCGATACACGAAGCGTGGCGCGACGAGAATGCGCGCCAACCCTTCCTGAATCCCTGACTCGAAGTCGCCCGCCTGACGTCCCGCCTTGTAGAAGGTCATCAGCGTGTCGGCTTCAGTCGCACTTACTGGTCCGCGATAAGCACGTCGCGCGAGCGTCGTCAGAACCGTGCGCGCGCAGGCCGCTTCATCGGCCGTCGATTTGGGGCGGCAGGTGAAGATCTTCCGGCGGCTCGGTGTATCGCCAGTTCCCGCGATGTTCAGCGGTCCGGTGAGCACCAGGTTCGGCACGCCACCTGGATTCGTGAAGGTCGCGTCCACGCGGAAGTCGGAGTAGATCTCGTCGATGCCGGCGCCGCGCTGCCGATCCGGCAGGGACAGCCCGATCGTGTGCGGACCGGCGGCGACCTTCAGGCGGAAGCTGCGCGGGTTTTCGACCTTGATCTGTTCGCCGTCGAGCGTGATGTCGACCCCGCCTCCCGGACCACCGGGACGCCCGCCAAGCGCAAACTCATACTCCGCATCGAGTGGGAACGTGTGGTGAATCAGGAATCCACCGCGTGTGCCGAGAGGAAGTCCCTCGATATGACGATCCTGCGCCAGCCCTGGCGGCGGCGAGAACGTCACCTGCGACGGGGCCATCGACTTGTCGCCAACCGCGAGGCGGCTGATCTTCATCGCCGCCGAGACGTAGCCCTGAATCAGTGACGGGGAGACGGCGAGCGCTTCAGCAAGATTGTCGAATCCCTGACTCGACCCGTCCGCAGGCAACAGCACGTTCACGTTGATATCGAGTGCAAGCAAGTCGCGGATGGCGTTGGCGTACTCCGTGCGGTTCAGTCGATGGAGTGCCGGCGTGACGAGTGCCGCATTGGGATCGGCTGCTTTGTCGAGGCGCTGTTCGAGGTTCACCGCGAATCCATCGAGCGCGGATCGCTCGGGTCGCTTCGCGCCGCTCGGCGGCATCATGCCGGTGCGGATCTTCTTGATGACCTTCTCCCACGTCTCGGCGTCTGGTCCCACCTTTGCGAGGTCGAGTGTATCGAGCGCCAGCCCGGCCACCTTCGCGCGCTGGTTGTGGCATCCGATGCAGGTACTGCGTGAGAAATGCCGCGTCCGGGGAGGCCGTCGCTGGCGACGCTGTTGCCGGTGCCGCTGACGCTGCCTGTGGTGGTTGCGCGTTCAACGGCTCCGTATCGCCCCACACGAGGGCGAGCGCGGCCGCCCACATGAATGTGGCGAGCGGGAGGACTCCGAATAGGGTTCGCTTCCGATGGTTCATGGTTTCGCGGGCGCTGGTGCAGGCGATGACGTCGATGCCAGCTGTTTGAGTAACTCAATCGAGGTTGGTTTCGGACGCGCGGGATGCGTGGCGAGGAAGACGCCTTCCGCCCACGTCATCGGCGTGCGTCCCTCGGCGTCCTTCACGTCGATCCTGGCGCCCTGCTGGACGAGATATCGAATGATCTCGTCTGAGCCTCGATTGGCCGCGCCGTGCAGCGCGGTCAGCCCCATCGAGTTCACCGCGTTGACGTCCATGCCGAGCTCGACGCAGAGCTTGACGGCGTCGAGCAGCGCCGGTTGTCCTTCGTCGTAGGTCTGATCGAACACCCAGTTCACGCCTGCGGCTGCCATCAGTGCCGTCGTACCGGAGAACGTCGGGATGGTCGGATCAGCGCCGTGCTTCAGCAGCAGCTTCATCACGGTGACATCACCGGCGAGCGCGGAGGTCAGAAACGGCGTCTGTCCGGTGAAGTCGACCCACGCGAGCGACCCCGTGATGCGAAGAAAGTCGCGGCGAATCGGCGGCACTTCCTTCATGCGCGCGTTGACGTCGACGCCACGGTCGAGGAGCACCTGAATGAGATCGAGATACGGCGCGCGGTCGATGCTGTTGACGAACGTCCCGTTATCCACGTCCATGTTGCGGGTCTCAACTGCCGCCCACAATGGCGTCCGGCCGTACCAGTCCACGGCCTTGATGTCCGCGCCCTTGTCGATCAGGAATCGCGCGACGTCCGGATGGTTGTTGGTGATTGCGATGATGAGCGGCGTGATGTCGTTGGCATCGCGCTCGTTGATGTTGGCGCCGGCGTCGAGCAGCATGCGAACGACGTCCATGCGTCCATCACGCGCGGCGTAGAGCAGCGGTGACATCCCGCCGGGAATCGGTGCACGCGAGCCGCGAGGCGGAAGCCCACCGCGCACGATCCCGATGCCATGCCCGAAACCCGGCACCGAGTTCGGGAAAATCCATTGCGGTGCGCGACCGACTCTGGTCTTCGCGTTGACCGAGGCCCCGCGCGAGATCAAGAGCGTCACGATGTCAGGATTGTTTTCGCGAATCGCGACCATCAGTGGGGTCTGCTGATAGGTGGCGTCGGCGGCGTCGATTTTCGCGCCGCGTTCGAGGAGCACAGAGACGGCGTCGATGCTGCCGACTCGTGCCGCGTTCATCAGAGGAGTATCGCCCGCAGGATCGGGAGCGTTTGCGTCCGCGCCGGCGTCAAGCAGCACACCGATCATCGCGGCGTTGCCATTGGCCGACGCGATGGCGAGCGGCGTCAAGCCGTATCGATTGGCCAGTGTCGCCTGGGCGCCGGCTCCGAGCAGCAACTTGGCCGTCGCGACATCGTCCACGCGTACCGCCCAGTGAAGTGCGGGAGTGCCGTCCTGTCCCGGAACGTTCGCGTCGACCTTCTGCCCGATCAGCGTGCGAACCGCGGTCACGTCGCGCCGCATGGCCGCATCGGCCAGCCGTGTGTCGTTGTCCGCAGCCTGGCCCGGAGCCGCTGTCGCAATGAACAACAGCAACGCGAGGCACGCTCGCCGGCCCGGCACACTTCTCCGACTCATGGACACTTTACCCATACGACTCCATTAGACAATCCATTTGGCTCGCATTTCAGCAAATTTTTGGCAAGCGGAGCGTTAGGCACGGCTGCCCATCGACGGAGGCAAGAGACGCGTTTTTCCGGTCAGAAGACGCTGTTACCCCGCCGGCCACCTTGACAAAGACGGGCTTCAGAATCAGGCTTCGGACCTCCAAGGAGCTGCCATGAGATCTGTTGTCGTTCTGATCGCGCTGTTTGTCGTCGTTGGGGCTCTGAGTGCCCAGCAGACCGGATTCTCACGCACGGTGATTCAGCGTGGCGACCTGTCCACTCCGGGCAAGGAAGTCGTCAGCGCGCTTGCGGAGTTTCAGCCTGGCGCGACAGTCGGTGGACACACCCACCCGGGCGAAGAGGCAGGATACGTCCTCGAGGGTACGCTGCTCTTCGAGATCGCGGGGAAGCCGCCCGTGACGCTGAAGGCCGGCGAAACGTTCTTTGCGCCGTCGGGCACGGTGCACAATGCGACCAACAAGGGCACCGTGCGTGCCCGCGTGTTGGCGACCTACGTCGTCGAGAAGGGCAAGCCACTCGCGACGCCGGCAAAGTAGCGAATTGTGAAGTGGTGTCCGGCTAGGGAATTGCAGCGCGTCACTCCTGGAGCGGGCGAGCGAAGCTGATTGAGCAGCACCGGCGCCTCTGGCCGCGTGACATCAATGACGCTCAGGCAACGCTCCGGCGCTTCATGCGCCAGATACAGGATTCGTCGTTGCGCGCATCTGCACCGCGTTCGACCTGCGCAGACGCGTCAGGCCCGCCCGAACATGCAGATCCACATGGTCTTCCGGCGATGGTCAAGGTTCGACACCGTCTGCCGATTCACGAGAGAGAACGATCCATGTCTTCGTCTGGGCCGGATTTACGCGTCGTGCACGTGGCACGTCAGGGCATCCTTGACGCTCGCGGGCACGTCATTGGGTACGAGTTGCTGTATCGCGGGGGACCTCAGGATCGCTCCGTGACCGCCGATGGCGACTTCGCCGGTGCGCGACTGCTCGCTGACGCCGTGCTCGACCTCCGCCTCGACACGATTACAGACGGCCGCACCGCCTTCATCAACCTGACCCGATCGCTGCTTCTCAGCGGCGCGGCCACACTGCTGCGTCCTGAAGTCGCGGTCTTCGAACTGCGCGACGACATCTCCGTCGATGGTGATGTCCTCGAGGCGTGCCGCAGTCTGAGCTCGTCCGGCTTTCGGCTCGCGCTCGATGAATTCACCCCGGGCTCGCCGACCGAAGCGCTGCTTCCGTTCGCCTCGTTCGTCAAGGTCGACGTGGTCGACCTGGCGAGGCCTGACGTGGTGATGCTGGCCAAGCGTCTTGCGGATCGCGGGCTGCCACTCATTGCGCAACGAGTCGAGACCCATGAGGCTTTCGAGTGGACGCGAGAGGCCGGTTGCACCCTTTTCCAGGGGCGATACGTCTGCGAGCCGCAAGCGTACACAGGTGGCGGCGTTGCGACGCAGGTTGCGCACCTCAGGTTGCTGTCGGCGCTGAACCAGCCGCGCATCACGATGGACGAACTCGAAGAGCTCGTGAAGCAGGACGCCGTCCTGAGCCTGCGAGTCCTTCAATGCATCAATTCGGCGGCTTTCGCCATCCGCCGCGAAGTGCGTTCGATCCGTGAGGCGCTCGTCTTCCTCGGCATGGGTCCGATCCGGAAGTGGGCATCGGTGTGGTGTCTTGCGAAGCTGAACGTCGGCTCGACGTCCGAGCTCGCCACGATGGCGATGTTGAGAGCGCGCGCCTGTGAACTACTCGCTGCGGATCTGGACGACGTCGACCCGAATGAGATGTTCCTCGTCGGGCTCTGCTCGTTGATGGATGCGATGGCGGGCCGGCCGATGAAGGATGCGCTCGCGGATCTGCCGCTCACCGAGAGCGCACGCAAGGCACTCCTCGGCGAGCGGAATCCGCTGCGCTCTGTGCTCGATGCGGTGATGGCCTACGAGGTCGGTTCCTGGGAAGAGGCGCTCACGTCCGAGTTCGTCACCGACGAACTGATCCTTCCGCGCGCATACGGCAGCGCCCTCGCCTGGGCGCGCGAGCTGTCATCCGCCAACTTCAGCGCGTAGCACGGTCGAGTACCACGACCGTCTCGACGTGAGGCGTGTGTGGAAACATGTCGACGGGTTGCATCGACTCAATCGTATAGCCTCGCTTTGTGATGCGCGCAAGGTCGCGGGCCAGCGACTCCGGATCGCACGAGACGTACACGGCTCGCCCCGGACCGCCCTCGCCGAGCACGCCGTCGATGACCCACGGGGCGCACCCTTCGCGGGGTGGATCGAGGACGATCGCATCGAATTCCCGCGATGCCACACGTCCGCTGGAAGCGAGGGCCACCTCCACGCGCCTGGCGATGAACCGGCAGCGTCCGTCCGGGACTCGAGTGAGGCGCAGGCTTGCTTCGCCGTCTGCAACTGCCGCCCTGTTTTCCTCGATCGCGACCACCGTATCGCCTCGCACCGCCAGTGGCAGCGCGAACAGACCAGTGCCCGCGTAGAGATCGAGAACAGCGCCGCCACGTGGGATGGCTGCGAGCACTTCGTTCACCAGGATTTCGGCTGCGCGCACATTGGTCTGAAAGAACGACGTGGGGGAAATCAGGAACGACGCGCCACCGACATCCTCGCGCAATCGCTCGGGACCGGTGATGTGTCGCGTGTCCCTTCCGAAGATGAAGGCATCGCCGCGCGGGTGAACGTTGACGTGCAGCGACGTTGGTGCTGCGGATCCGGCCAGCGCTCGTTTTGATGCCTGCCGGACGCGCTTGTCACGCTCGCTCGCCACGACGAGCGTCGCCATTGTCTCGGCGCGGCTGTAACCTGTGCGGACCGCGATGCTCTTCACCTCGCGTGTGTCCGCCCATTGGCAGGCGTCGCGGAGCGCAAAGGCGACCGCGTTGCCGCGCTCATCGTGCACTGGACATTCCCGGACTGGCACTACACGGCGAGAGAAGCGCGCGTAGTGTCCCATGATGAGAGGGCCGGAGCGCGCGCGTTCGACAACGAAGTGGACCTTGTTTCGAAAGTGCCAGGGATCGTCGAGAGGCGTGGCGGCGAGCATCGCGCGTGCGGCCGGCGCCGATGGCACCTTCGCCCGGACGAGTCGGGTGACGAGGTCGGCCTTGAGCCTGAGCTGCTCCGGGTAAGCGATGTGCTGCCACGAGCAGCCGCCGCAGGTTCGACCGGCCTCAGCTCGAGGACCGAAGTGCCGGCACGCGGGCTCGACTCGATGGGGGGATGCACGCAGGATCTCGACGAGCGTTGCGGACGTAGCGTCCGCGCTCGTGACATGAGGTCGAACGCGAACGCGTTCACCCGGGATGGTGAACGGCACGTGGAACGGCGTCCGCCCGATGCGGGCAACGCCATCTCCCGTGAGAGCGATCGATTCGATGTCGACGTCGACGAAATCGGTCACGACGTCTGTCGCCCAACGCGGCTATCTGACGTCGAGCAGCTCGACCTCGAAGAGAAGAGTCGCGTTTGGTGGGATGACGCCGCCGGCGCCCTGGCTTCCGTACCCGAGCTGCGGTGGGATCGTCAGCGTACGCTTGCCGCCGACTTTCATCCCCGCGACGCCCTGATCCCAGCCCTGGATGACTTGCCCGCCGCCTAGTCGAAACGCGAAGGGCTCGTTGCGATCGCGCGAGCTGTCGAATTTTTGTCCCTTGTGGTCGCCTTTCGTCTGGTCGTAGAGCCAACCCGTGTAGTGGACGCTGACCTGACGTCCCGCGACGGCTTCGTTTCCGCTGCCGGCGACGTCATCCTGTTTGACCAGCTCTGTAATGTTCGACTGACCCATGCTCGCTGACTCCGTTTTCTCTGCATTCTCTGCTTTCGGTCCACAGCCGTAGGCGGCGACGAGCAGGGCCAATAGCAGGGCTCTCGTTGGTTTCAACACGGAGGGATTATCTCACTCCGAATGGGCCCGTCCACAGTCCTCAGTCTTCAGTCCACGGTTATGACCGGAGACTGAGGACCGAGGACTGAAGACCGTACAATGTGACTCCATCTTTCAGGAGGTCGTCGTGGCTGCACGCCGAGGTGTTCGTCTGGTTCTGTCGCTCATCGGCTTGGCGGTGGTCATTTCGATGGCCTCCGTCGTACTGATGTTCTTTGCCGCGTCTCGCGGACCGTCAGTGCCGTCATCAGCCACGCTCGTCCTCCGGCCGGGCGGCGACCTGCCGGAAGTTGAACCTGACGATGTGGTCGGACAGGTGTTCGGACGGGATGTGAACACCGTTCGCGGCTTCGTGGATGCGCTGCGCAAAGCGAGTCGCGACAGCCGCGTCCGCAACGTCCTGCTGATACCGTCGACCCTCGACCTGCCGTACTGGGGCAAGGTGCAGGAGATGCGGGACGCCATCACGGCGTTTCGCAAGTCAGGCAAGAAGGTCACGGCGTTCCTCGAATACGGTGGCGATCGCGAGTACTACCTGGCGAGCGCTGCCGACCGCGTGTTCCTGATGCCGTCAAGCTCGCTCGATCTGACGGGCGTGGCGTCGTACGAGATGTTCCTGCGCGGCACGTTCGACAAGATCGGCGCCTATCCCGACTTCGTGCACATCGGCGACTACAAGACGGCACCCAATCAGTACACGCAGAAGGGATTCACGCCGGCGCACCGCGAGATGGCGCAGTCGCTCAATCGCGACATGTTCGAACAGCTCGTGAGCGGCGTCGCGGAGGGCCGGAGGAAGAGTGAGGACGACGTCCGCACCCTCTTCGATCAGGGGCCGTTCGTCGCGTCGAAGGCGCTCGAAGCCGGACTCGTCGACGAACTCGCCTACGAAGACGAGCTCGACGATCGCGTCCCTGAGCTTGGCGACGGGAGCGATCGGCGAATCGAAGGCAGCGACTATCAGCGCATCTCGCCGGCATCGGTTGGTGTCCGGCCGCGCTCGCGAATCGCCGTCCTCTACATCGTCGGCACGATCGCATCGGGCAAAGGCGGCTTCGATCCAGTCAATGGCTCGATCGCCGGGTCCGAGGCGATCGTCGATCAGATCCGGAAGATTCGCGATGACAACTCGATCAAGGCGATCGTGCTGCGCATCGACAGCCCGGGGGGATCGTCGGTCGCCTCGGACGTGATCTGGCGCGAGCTGACGATCACGCGCACGGCCGATCCGAGCCGACCGATCGTGGCGTCGATGTCGGATCTCGCGGCGTCCGGCGGCTACTACATCGCGATTCCGGCAGACGCGATCGTGGCGCAGCCCGGGACCCTCACCGGATCGATCGGCATCTTCGGCGGCAAGATCGTGATCGGCGGCACGCTCGGCAAGGCGGGCGTCGGCACCGAGACGGTCATTTCCGGCGCCAACGCGGACATGTATTCGCCGTTCACGCCGTTCACGGCGCAACAGAGAGCGAAGGTCGAGGAGTTCATGCAGGACTTCTACAAGGGCTTCGTCGGGAAGGTCGCCGAGTCGCGTAAGTCGACGCCCGATAAGATTCATGCCGTGGCGCAGGGGCGCGTGTGGACAGGTCGACAGGCGCTCGCGCACGGGCTGGTCGATGCGCTCGGTGGGCTCGATACGGCGGTTGCCATGGCGAAGGAGCGCGCCAGGATTCCGGCGGATGAGGAAGTACAGCTCGTCGTCTATCCGGAGCGTCGAAGCTTTTTCGATGCGCTCACAGAGCAGTTTGGCGGGACAGGCAGCGCGGGATTGTGGAGCATGCTCGCTGGCACGAGCGAGCGTCGTGCCGTCGCTGCACTGTCGGCTCCCACGCGTCTCTTCCGGCGGGGAGAGCCGCTTGCTCTCATGCCGTTCACGTTTGTGAGGTAGCCATGCGGACAGTGTGGTGTATCGGGTTGTGCGCGTGGGCCGTTGCATCCTCCGTGTCGGCGCAGCAACCTGCGCCGGCCTTTACGAGCACCGGTCAATTGGTTCGTCCACTCGACTATCGCTCGTGGGTGTTCGTGACGAGCGGCCTCGGCATGACCTACGGTCCAGCAAAGCCTGCTGAAGGGCAGCCGCCCCTCTTCGACAATGTCTTCGTGACGCGCGATGCCTACAACGCGTTCCTGCGTTCAGGCACGTGGCCCGACAAGACGATGTTCGTCCTCGAAGGGCGACGGGCGGAGGCGAACGTCTCGATCAACAACGGCGGGCACACGCAAGGCCAGATGGCGTTCATGGAAGCTGCGGTAAAGGACACCGCGCGCTTCACGAGCACCGGCGGGTGGGGCTATTTCAGCTTCGACAGTCGTGGCGGCCTGGTCGAGAGTGCGGCGGCGATGCCGCCGACGGCATCGTGTTACGCCTGTCATTCAGCGAACACGGCCGTCGACAACACCTTCGTTCAGTTCTATCCGGAGCTCTTCGCGGTCGCGAAGGCGAAGGGAACGGTTAAAGCGACGTACGATCCGAATAAGAAGCCTTAGCGGCCTACAGCAGATACGCCGCCAGGACGCGACGAACGACCTCGGTATTGATCTGGACCTTCATCTTCTCCTTCGCCTTACCCATGTAAGCGGAGAAGAATCGTGCGCGGCGCTCGTTGAGCAGCTCGGCCCGGAACGCCTCCTGCCCCTGCTTCATCTTTTCCGGCGTCACCTCATCGCGCTCGGCAACGCGGACGATGACCGTGCCGTCCGTGGTCTGAATCGGATCGCTGACCGATCCCTTGGGCAGCGAGAACGCCACGCGATCGACCTCGGGGCTCACGCCGATGTCGGGGATCGCCGCTCCGCGCGGAACGAGCTCGGTGTCCTTGGCCTCGAGTCCCTGTGCTTTGGCCGCGGCAGCAAAGTCCTTTGCTGATTTGAGGGCTGCAGCGACGGCGGTCGCGCGCACCTTGCTCGCTTCCGTGGCTCGTGCCTTGGTCAGGTCTTCGCGCACGCGCTCCTTGACCTCGTCCAGCATCGGCACGTACGGGTCCTTGCGCTCGGACACGGCGATGAACACCGGACCGCGCGTGGTGCCGAGCGGCTGGCTGGCGGCGGTGCCCTGCAGCGTGAAGGCTGCGGCTGCCACCTGCGGTGCGGCGCCGAGTCCGGGCACGGGATCTTCGCGCTGGAAGAAGCCCGATTCCTGAACGGTCAACTGCAGCTCGCGTGCAGCCGTTTCCAGGTCGGCCATGTCCTTGACCCGGCTTGCGAATTGCGCGGCCTGATCGGTGATGCGCTGATCGGCGAGCTGGAGCGAGAGCTGTTCCTGGATCTGCGTCCGCACCGCATCGAGCGGCGTCGAGGACGCCGGCCGCTTGTCGATCACTTTGATGATGTGGAAGCCGAACTGCGATTTCACCAGGTCGCTGACCTGTCCCGGCTGCATCGTGAACGCCGCGTTCTCGAACTCCGGCACCATGCGGCCGCGGCCAAAGTAGTCCACGTCACCGCCATTCGCTTTGGAACCCTCGTCCTCGGAGTACCTGCTTCGCGAGCGCTGCGAAATCACCGCCGGCCTTGACCTGCGCCAGGATGCCCTCGGCTTCCTTGCGAACCGCGGCTTCATCCTTGCCATCGGTCTTGAGCAGGATGTGGCTGGCCTTGACCTGTTCCGGCGTCTGGTACTGCTGGATGTTGTCGTTGTAGTACCGCTGAATGTCCGAGGGTGGCACGGCGATCTTCAGGCGTGCCTGATCGCGATCGAGCAGCAGGTACTTGATCTTGCGCTGCTCGCCGATGCGGTACTCCGCCTTGTGCGCCTCGAAGTGAGCCGCGATGTCTGCGTCGGACAGGGTGACGCCGCTGCGGAATTTCGTCGCGGTGAACGCCACGACCTGCAGCTTCACCTTCTCGTTGCGTGCCTTGTACTCCGTCTGCACGTCGGCATCGGACACCGCCATCCAGTCGGTCAACGCCGCGCGCAATTTGTCGAGCACCATGCTGCGCCGCAGGGTCTCTTCGAACTGCGACTTAGTAATCGGCGGATTCTGGCTTTGCAGCAACTGCTCGTACCGCTGCTCGCCGATGAAGCGTCCGTTCTCCTGGAGCGCGGGGATCGAGAAGATCTGCTGGGCGAGCTCGTCATCGCTGACGGTGATGCCGTTCTGCTCGGCCTCGATCAGGCCAACCTGCTCGTCGATCATCTGTGACAGGATCTGCTGGTCGATGCCAAGTTGCCGCATCAACTGACTGTTCAGGCTGCCCCCGAACTGTTGGCGGTACGCGGCCACCTGCGAGACATAGCGCTGCTGGAAGTCGCCGGCCGTGACAGTGCGGCCGTTGATCTCGGCAACCACCTCGCGCGCTCCGGCACCGGTACCGGTGGGCGTGGTCTGGACAAAATCAGGGATGTAGAGGAGCACGAAGGTCAGCACCACGATTGCCAGGCTCCACTTGAGCCAGTTCTTGTGGCGACGCATTCGGTCTAGCATGGTCATAGGCGAGAAGTCCTCGAAACAACCATCGTACGCTAGGAAGTGACACGACGGCAATCGTTTAACCGCGCTTGTCCCCTACAGAACGAAGCCTCCGGAACCGATTTACAGAAGGGATGTCACCGGCCGGCCCTGTCAAGGGGTCATGATATTATTTATTACATTTAGAAGGACTTAGCGGCTTTCGAGCTGCCTCTGACAGACCAGATGCCCGCGTCTTCTCGGCGAGCGCTGAGACCCATCTCGAGCAAACGTCACGCCGCGCCGCGCCCGGTGCGAGGAACCCGGCGCTTGGACCTCGCTGCACGGTTGAAGGCGCGCGCCCGGGCGTTGAGGCTCAGGGTGGAGCGTCGGGAGACCTTCATCGAGGCCGTCCGCGAGTCCAACGCCAGCCAGGATCCCCGCAAAGTCGCTGAATGGATGGTCCGTCAGGCCCAAAACTGGGTCCCGGCTCCGTGCTGGGTGGTCATTGCCCACGACGTCAACGGACATCTCAACGTTCTGGCCGATGTAGGCCTGGTGCCGAGCCTTGGTCCCTCGCTGTGGACCGCCGCCAACTGGGTCATGCGTCACAACGCTGAGTTCTTCTCCGGCGATCTCGCCAAGGACTCGCGCGGCGGAGCTGGATCCGGCGGATCTGCGATCGCCCTGCCACTGACCTGCCGCAACCGCAGTGTCGGTGCGCTCGTCTGTCTCGATCCTCAGCCGTCGCGTTCGACGCCGTCGATGGGGCCGTCGCTCGTCGTATCCTTGCGATTGCTGCTCGAGCCGTCCGCGATTGCGTTGGATAATGCTCTAGCACTACAGCGCGCTGAAGCGCTGTCGGTCACTGACGAACTCACGCGTCTCTCAAACTCGCGCTATCTCAATCAAGTGCTGCGTCGCGAAACGAAACGATCTGTCCGCAACGGCAGCCCGCTGTCTTTGCTCTTCCTCGATCTGGACAGCTTCAAGCAGGTGAATGATCAGCATGGCCATCTCGCCGGAAGCAAAGTACTGATGGAAGCAGCGGCGGTCATTCGTGGCTGTGCGCGTGAGACGGACGTCGTCGCGCGATTCGGCGGCGATGAGTTCACGTTGCTCCTGCCGGACACCAACACCGAGGGTGCGGTGCAGGTCGCCGAACGCATCAGGGATCGGCTGCGCGCCTCGCGATTTCTGGCATCGGACGGGTTGTCGGTACGTCAGACAGTCTCGATCGGTGTCGCCACACTTGAAGCAGATAAACCCCGCACCGCCGACGAACTGATGCGCGCCGCCGACATGGCCATGTATCGGGTGAAGGCCGCCGGCAAAGACGGGATCTACGTCGCCCAGGACGGCGCCTGAGCATGTCCGCCGGCTTATTTCTTTCGTTGTTTGTGCGTGCCTGCACCGGCGGATCCGGTGCAGTCAGCGTCGCCCAGGAGGGCTGGTAATCTTGCCGCTCGGCTCGTTCTTTTCGCTGTTCTCGAGTGACCTCGCCATCGATCTCGGTACCGCCAACACGTGCGTCTACGCGCGTGGCAAGGGCATCGTTGTCAACGAGCCGTCAATCGTCGCCATCAACAAAGTGAACGGTCGTGTCGAGGCCGTCGGCAAGGAGGCCAAGGACATGCTTGGCCGCACGCCCGGCAACATCGTCGCGATCAAGCCGATGAAGGACGGAGTCATCGCCGACTTCGAGGTCACAGAGAAGATGCTGACCTACTTCATCAAGAAGGCGCACAACCGCAATGTCTGGGTGCGTCCGCGCATCGTCATCGGCGTGCCGTCAGAGATCACGCAGGTGGAGAAGCGCGCGGTGAAAGACAGCGCGTATCGCGCGAAGGCGAGCGAGGTTCACCTCGTCGAAGAGGCGATGGCGGCGGCGATCGGCGCGGGCATGCCGATTACCGAGCCGTCAGGAAACATGATCGTGGACATCGGCGGCGGCACGACTGATATCGCCGTGATCTCGCTCGCAGGAATTGTCTACAGCAAGGCCGTGCGCGTGGCTGGCAACGAGATGGACGAAGCCATCATCCAGTACATCAAGAAGGCGTACAACCTGCTGATCGGCGAGCGCACGGCGGAGCAGATCAAGATGGAGGTCGGATCCGCGTTCCCGCTCGACGAGAAGATGACGATGGAGATCAAAGGGCGTCATCTGATTGAGGGCGTGCCGAAGACGATCACGATCAGCGATGAAGAGATTCGCGAGGCGCTGACCGAAACGGTCAACGTGATCGTCGATGCCGTGCGTGTGGCGCTCGAGCGCACGCCGCCGGAGCTGTCGGCGGACATCGTCGATCGCGGCATCGTGCTGACCGGTGGCGGATCGCTCCTGAAGAATCTCGACAAGCGGCTCCGCGAAGAAACCGGGTTGCCGCTGGCGATGGCCGAGGACCCCCTCTCCTCGGTGGTACTCGGTGCAGGCAAGATGCTCTCCGACTTCAACCTGCTCCGGAAGATTTCAATTGACTAGTAGGCAGTATGCCGTAGGCAGTATGCAGGTGCGTCTCGCTGCCTACCGCCTACGGCCTACTGCCTACTAACAATGGCAGTACTCGACATCCGACAACGCACAGGTTGGTTGTTCATGGGCGTGATCGTCGGGCACATCCTGTTGATTTCAGCGCAGGTGAACACCCGGCGCGGTGTCCCCGTGCTCGAGGAATTCACATTCGGCACCTTCGCTGAAATTCAGCGCGGCGCAACATCCGCGATTGCGACCATTCGTGACAACTGGGTGAACTACGTCGCTCTGCAGGACGTACGCGCCGAGAACGCGAAGCTCAAGGAAGAACTCGGGTCGATGCAGATTGGTCTTCAGCAGGAGCGCGCGCTGGCGCAGCAGTCGCGTTCGCTTCAGGGGCTTCTCGAGCTCAAATCCTCGGTTCAACTGAAGACGACCGCCGCCGCTGTGATCGCTGGCGGGGCGAGCCCCGAGTTCCGCACGATGACCATCGACAAGGGCACCGGCGACGGACTTGGCTCGGATATGGCCGTGCTTGCCCCCGCGGGAATCGTCGGTCGTATCATCATGCCCTCTCGTCGAGCCGCCAAGGTTCAGTTGCTGATTGATCGCGACGCTGCGGCTGGAGCCATCGTGGAGCGCTCGCGCGCGCAGGGCGTCGTTGTCGGCACCGGCACGGATCGTTTCCGGCTGGACCACGTCCCGGGCGCGGCCGACATTCAGGTTGGAGATCGCGTGGTGACCTCGGGGATCGAGGGGATTTACCCGAAGGGCTTTGTCATCGGTCAGATAGAATCAGTTGACCGCCAGAGCGGGGAATTCACCAACGTTGTGGTCCGCCCGGCGGTGGAGTTTTCAGCGCTCGAGACCGTGCTGGTCGTCGTGACGCCATCGGCCGGCGAGGCGCAGTGAAAGCAGTCGGCGTCCTGATTGCGGTGGCGTTGGCCCTGGCTCTTCAGACCACGCTGGCGCAGTTGCTCGTTGGCGGGACCGCGGCGATCGACCTCGTGCTCGTCGCGGTGGTTTCGGTCGCGCTGACGACGGGTCCGGTGAGCGGGATGCTCGCTGGCAGCGTCGCGGGGCTCATTCAGGATTCGCTGTCGACCGGCGTGCTTGGTATCGGCGGGTTGGCGAAGTCGGTCATCGGGTTCGTGGCGGGTGCAATCAGCCAGCAGTTCATCCTGACATCTGCTCTGCCGCGGTTCCTGATGTTCGTAGGCGCGACGATCGCGCACGCGGCGCTTTTCATGGGGTTGAACGTGCTCCTCGGTTTGCGGACGTTTCCCGCACCGTGGAAGGCGGTTGCGAGTCAAGCGGTTGGCAACGCGGTCGTCGGCATGGTGGCGTTCGCGATCATGGAAGCGCTTCCGGGTGTGATCGAACGCCGGCGCGCGGGGCGAAGACCGCGCGGGTAGAGGTAGAGGCGGGTCTTGGACCCGCCTGAAGTAAGCAGTAAGCGGTAGGCAGTAGGCGGTTCGATATGTCCACTGGCGAAAATCGCAGGCGAATCGGCGAGCGGCTGGTCGTGCTCCAGGTTGCTGTGATTGTGGCGTTTGCCGCGCTGGGAATCTGTTTCTGGGTCCTGCAGATCGCTCAGCACGACAAGTACGAGGAGATGGCGGAGAACAACCATCAGCGCACGCTCGCCCTGCGCGCGCCGCGTGGGATCCTGTTCGACCGCAACGGCAAGGTTCTGGTCGAGAATCGTCACTCCTTCACCATCTCCATCCTTCGCGAGCACTCCAAGGATCTTGACCAGACGGCCCGGCTTCTCGCGCGCGTGGCGGGACTCGACCTGAAGCAGGTCCAGGACATCATCGAGCGGCATCGCGGTGAGCCCTCCTACCGGCCGATCGTCGTCGTCGAGGACGCGACGCTGGCGCAGGTCGCCGCGATCACGGCACGGCGGCTCGACTTCGAACTGCCGGACGTGAGAGTCGAAGAAGTGCCCGCACGCAAGTACCCCGAGTCGCTGGCCGCGCACCTGTTTGGCTATGTGGGTGAAGTCAGCGACACGCAGGTGGCGTCCGATCCCGAGCTGAAGAGCGGCGACATCGCCGGCCAATCGGGGATCGAGAAGATCTACAACGCCGCGCTGAAGGGCGCCGACGGTGCGCGCGTGGTCGTCGTCAACAGCCTGGGCCGCGAGATCAGCGTCCTGGAGGAAGAGAAGCCGACCGCAGGCAAACGCCTGCAGCTGACCATCGACTACGACGTGCAACGGGCAACGGAAGAAGCGTTCAACGCCGTCAGCATGGCGGGGCTGACGAACGCAGGCGCGGCCGTCGTTCTCGATCCGCGTACAGGTGAAGTGCTGGCGTTCACGAGCCGGCCGACCTACGACCCGAACGCGTTCGCGGCGGGGATCGATCGCGGAACGTGGGCGTCGCTGAACACCGACGAGCAGCGGCCGCTGAACAATCGCGCGATACAGGGGCGGTACTCGCCGGGATCGACCTTCAAGATGGCGGTCGGCCTGGCCGGCCTCGAAGAGGACGTCATCGATCCGAACTTCCACGTGCACTGCGGCGGCGGGGCCAACTTCTACGGACGCTATTTCAAGTGCTGGAAGAAGGGCGGCCACGGGTCGGTCGATCTCAAGACCGCGATTGCGCAATCGTGCGACGTCTACTTCTACACCGTCGCCAACATGCTCGGCGTCGATCGCATCAACAAGTGGGCCACGCTGCTCGGGCTTGGCGTGAAGAGCGGCATCGATCTCCCCAACGAGGTCACGGGTCTGGTGCCATCGACCAAGTGGAAGCAAGAGACGCGGCATGAGAAGTGGTACGCCGGTGAAACGATCTCCGTAGGCATCGGCCAGGGCGCGGTTTCGGTGACGCCCGTGTCGATGGCGATCTATATGGCGACGATCGCCAACGGCGGCACGCGTATCACACCGCACCTCGTCAAGGCGATGGACGACGGCAGCGGTGGCGGCTGGAAGCCGGTGCCAACGCCGCCGGCCCAGTCGAAGTTCGACATCACGCCCGAGAAGCTGCAGGCGATCCGCGACGGGATGTGGGCGGTGGTCAACGGCAGCGGTACCGGCGGACGAGCGCGCGTCGCGGGAAAAGACGTCGCCGGCAAAACCGGGACGGCTCAAATCATCTCGAACCAGGGTCGCCTCGCGGCGCGCGGGAAGCGCGACCTGCGCGACAACGGTTGGTTCTCGTTCTTCGCGCCGCGCGACAACCCGACGATCGCCGGCATCGTGTTCCTCGAACACGGCATGCACGGGCCAAACGCCGCGTCGGTCGCCCGTCACATCCTCGAAACGTACTTCGCGAAGCAGGACGGCCGTCCGTTGCCGCCGGCGCCGAAGCCGGAGGAGCTGCGGCTCGACTTCTCCGACTCCGCGGGCGACAGTGGTCCGCGCGAGTACCCCGATCCGCCGGCGATGCCGACTGATGACCAGGGACCAGCCGAAGTTGAGATCGCTCTGCTCGAACGACGGCCCGCCGACGCCGGTCCTGCTGTCGCTGGTCTCGCGAGGTAGGCATGTTCGAGCGACGCCTCTACTACCACGTTGACTGGGCGATGCTCGCGGCAGTTCTTGCGCTCTGTCTCGCTGGCGTGACCCAGATCTACAGCGCCACTGGAGCGTCGAGTCTCTACGTCACGCAGATGTACGGGATCGCGATCGGCCTCGTCGCGATGGTGATCTGCCTGACAATCGACTACCGTACGCTCGCCGACAAGTCGCACCTCATCTACCTCGGGATTTTCGCGCTTCTCGTGTTCGTGCTCTTCTTCGGCGTCGTCCGTGGCGGGTCGCGGCGCTGGATCGACCTCGGACCACTCAATCTGCAGCCGTCGGAATTCGCCAAGGCGGCGGTCGCCCTCGCGCTTGCCAAGTACTTCGGCGAGAGCCGGCGCGGTTCCGTCGTCGCGAGTGACCTGATTATCGCGGGCGCGATAGTATTCGTGCCCTTTCTCGTGATTTACCAGCAACCCGATCTGGGTACGGCGGCCACGCTGCTGCCCATTTTGTTTGTCGTGGCCTTCGCGGCTGGCATGCCGATTCGGGTCTTCGGGATCATCGCGCTCGCAGGGCTGCTGGCCGCGCCAATCGCGTGGAAATTCGCGCTCAAGGACTATCAGAAGGAGCGCGTGTCGACCTTCCTGGACCCCGAGGCGGATGCTCGGGGGGCCGGGTATCAACAGCTTCAAGCCCGCATTACGACAGGATCAGGCGGGTCGTTTGGAAAGGGATTTCGGCAGGGAACTCAGGGTCAGCTGCGTTTCCTTCCTGTGGCGCATAATGACTTCATCTTCTCGGCGTTCGCCGAGGAGCATGGGTTTGCCGGCGTCTTCGTGGCGCTCGGGTTGTATCTATTTGTGATTCTGAGAGCCATCGAGGCGGCCCGGCTGGCGAAGGACCGGCTCGGGGCGTACCCGGTACTGGGAGTGCTGGCCAGCTTCACGTTCCAGGTGCTGTACAACATTACGATGTCGGCCGGTCTCGCGCCGGTCAAGGGTCTGACGCTTCCGCTCATGAGTTACGGCGGCTCCTCCATGATCGCTACGCTGGCAGGATTCGGCCTCATTCTCAACGTGCGGATGCGACGATTTACGAACTAGGCGGGTCTCCACACAAGACCCGCCCTACGGAGATTGGGTTGCTGATCACTGTGCTGCTTTGGGTCCTGCTGACGTGCCTGCTCCTAGCGCGTACGGCGGCGGTCCGTTCAGTGCCGACGACACAACCCGCTCGGAGTAACGGGCATGAGCAAGGAGATGATCATCTCCTCGAGCGCCCACGAAACACGGGTCGCGATACTCGAGGACGACCAGGTCGCCGAGATTTTCATCGAGCGCGAGCGTTCGCGCGGAGTGGTTGGCAACGTCTACAAGGGCCGGGTCTCGAAGGTGCTGCCGGGGATGCAGTCGGCCTTCGTCGATCTTGGGCTCGAACGTGACGGGTTCCTTTACGTAACCGACGTCGTCGCCTCACTCGAAGAACTCGACCGCTTCGAGACCGAGGACGAAGAGGTGTCGGCTGCGTCGGCAGGTCAGGGCGGTGGCAACGGCGGTTCGCAGGCCGGGCCGCGCCGTGATCGGCCGTCGAGCCACGGCGGACGCCGCGATCGCGACCCTTCGACAAGCTCAGGGTCGCCCCGAGCAGGGTCGAGGGGCGAGCGCGAAAAGGGACCCGAACCCAAGATCGAAGAGCTCCTCAAGGAAGGCCAGGAGATCATCGTCCAGGTGGCAAAGGAGCCGCTCGGCACGAAGGGCGCCCGGCTGACCTCGCACGCCACGATGCCCGGGCGCTTCCTGGTCTTCATGCCGACCGTCGACCACGTTGGCGTGTCGCGGAAGATCGAATCGCGTGACGAGCGCTCACGGCTGCGCGGGATCGTCCGCGAATTCCGTGAGCAGACCGGCTTCACCGGCGGCCTGATCATCCGCACCGCCGCTGCCGGCCGTCCCAAGGAAGACATCGTCTCCGACCTGAGCTACTTCCATAAGGTGTGGACGGAGATTCGCCAGAAGGCGGAAACGTCGCGCGCGCCGGCGGTCGTCTACCAGGAGCAGAGCCTTGTCGCCAAGCTGCTTCGTGATCTGTTGACCGACGACTACTCGGCGATCCGGATCGACAACGACCTCGAATACCGGCGCGTGGTCGAGTTGATCGAGCGGATCATGCCGGCGCTCGCCGGCAAGGTGAAGCTGTACGAAAAGGACTACCCGATCTTCGAGGAGTACGGCGTCCAGGCCGAGATCGATCGCGCGCTGCGCAGCAAGGTCTGGCTCAAGTCTGGCGGCTCGATCGTGATCAACCAGACTGAGGCGCTGGTGGCCATCGACGTCAACACCGGGCGCTATGTCGGCAAGAAGACCGCCGGTCGCCTCGAGGACACCATCCTCAAGACCAACCTCGAAGCGGTGAAGGAGATCGTGCGGCAGATTCGTCTGCGCGATTTGGGCGGCATCATCGTGCTCGACTTCATCGACATGGAGGAGAAGAAGAACAGGCAGAAGGTCTTCCAGACGGTGGAGCAGGAGCTGCGCAAGGATCGGTCGCCGTCGAAGGCCCTGCAGGTATCCGACTTCGGTCTCGTGATCATCACGCGCAAGCGCGTCAAGCAGAGCCTCGAGCGCGTCCTGACGGAGCCATGCCCGTATTGCGCGGGAAGCGCCGTGATCAAGTCGGCCTCGACGATCTGCTACGAGATCCTGTCGGAGGTCAAGAAGATCGGCGCCGATCTCAACGGACAAAGCCTGGTGCTGCGGGTGAACCCCGACATCGCGCGCGCGTTCCGCGACGAAGAACGCGCCGTCTTCAAAGATCTCAAGCAGTCGCTCGGACGTGACATCGCGCTGCGCCCTGACCCGCAGCTCCATCACGAGCAGTTCGATTTGATGGCGATTGGGTAGCTGGGTTTGTTAGGTCGCTGGGTGGCTAGGTCGCTGGGTTGCTGGGTCGCTGGGTGGCTAGGTAGAGGCGGGCCTTTGAGGCCCGCCTTTTTCGTTTATCGCGCAGCCGCCTCGAGGTGCAGCAAGCGCCTCTTCCTCCACAGTCCGCCGCCGTAGCCACCAAGGTCGCCGTTCTTGTTCACGACCCTGTGGCAGGGAACCACGATGGCGATGGCGTTGAGGCCGTTGGCGCGTCCGACGGCGCGCACCGCCGCGGGACTGCCGATTCGCTTCGCCATGTCGGCGTACGAACGGGTTTCGCCGTGCGGGATTCGTTGAAGCTCCTGCCAGACGCGCATCTCGAACGGCGTGCCGCGCATCTCGACGGGCACGTCGAAGTCCTGTCGCTTGCCCGCGAAATACTCGCCAAGTTCCCTGCGCAACGTCGTCAGATGAGCGTGGCGCCCGGGTGCGAGTCCCAACTTGAACCGACGCCTCAGCATAACGAGCTGGTGTTCGAGCATTCGCCGATCGGTGAATTCGAGCAGGCAAATCCCCTTGTCCGTGGCGCCGGCAATCATTGGCCCCATCGGCGTGTCCAGCCATGCGAGGCGAATGCAGTCGGCCTGGGCAGAGCGTCCGGGCGGCAGTCCGAACGTTTTCTGGAACGCCTCCCGGAATCCGCTGTGCGACTCGTATCCGGTCTCGAACACGGCATCGTCCAGTGAGCCGCCATGGCGGATGTGCTCGAACGCTTGTGCGAGCCTTCGGGCGCGGCAGTACGCCTGGAACGTGAGTCCATAGCGGGTTGAGAAGTAGCGGCGGACCCGTGCCGGTTCCACGCCCATCATGCGCAAATCACGTTCGCGAATGCGCGTATCCGGCCGGCGCTCGACGCGCGAGAGCAGGCGCGCCACCCACGGTGGCGCCTCGTCGCCCTCGAGCGGCCTGCACCGCAGGCACGGTCGATAGCCGGCGAACAGCGCCTCTTTCGGAACGGCGAAGAACTCGACGTTCTCCGGCTTCGGCTTTCTTGCAGGGCACGACGGCCGGCAGAAGATCCCGGTCGTACGCACGGCGAGGTAGAACACGCCGTCATACGACGCGTCGGAGCGTCGATACGCGCGCTCCATCTCGTGACGCTGTGGCAGCGGGACGGATGGAAGTGAGGTCGTTGGCACTGAAGCAATAGCTGCGGACATCATGCGGCGATCATGCTGCACGATGCCCGCGGGCCGCGACCGGAAAAACGACGTTGAATTTTGGTCCTCAGTCCTCAGTCCTCAGTCCCCAGTCCGCGGTCTCCGGTCATGCGGAGAAGGACTGAAGACTGTGGACCGAAGACCGTGGACTAGAAGTACCGCTTGTACCGAAGGTCAGCGTGAAGCCCGTCGCGTCGGGAAAGCCTGCCGGTTGGCTGACGATGTCCCAGCGCGCTTCGCCTTTGACACTGGCTCGCTCACCCACGAGGTACTCGAGGCCGCCTCCGAAGTTCAGTCCACCGCGCGTATCGGAGTCGGGATCGGGACGGTTGTCGAGCAGCTCGCGCACCCAATAGATCCCAGCCCCCGCCGTCGCGAAGGGTATCAGCGCACCGCGTTTCCAGTTGTACACGCCGTTGAACAGCAACCTGGACTGCCGGAAGTGATCTTCGGTGCGATTCTCGAATCCAGGGCTCGCATAACTGAACATGCCGCGAAGACTGATCCGAGGAGTGAGGTACCAATCACCAAAGGCATCCCACGTGAATGTTTTTTCGAATGCCTCATCGGGGAATAACACGCCGATGTCTGCACCAACACCGATGAGGCCAGTGTCTGGCGTCTGCGCGGACGCAGGAAGTAGAAACAGGTAGTTGAGTACTGCCACGATACAGAAGAGTCGTCTCAATCGCATCATCAAAGCGAGAGTAGCATGATCGATGCTCACTCTCGGCTACCGCTTCACGATCACGATGTCTCCGCTGAACGATTGCAGCGTCAGCGTCGCGCCCGCGTCGCCAAACGAACCGCGAACGGATCGATTGCGCCCTCCAGGGGTCAGGGAGTTGCCGGGCGACGACTGCAACGTCAACGCGAAGTCCGATCGCACGTCGCCGCTGAAGGTCGATGCCTCGATAGCGAATCCTCTGCCATCTGCCGGAGTCACTCGAATGTCGCCGGAGTGCGACTGGAACTGATAGCGCCCGTTACGGGCGAGGCGTCCGGCGTAATCGATGTCACCAGACACCGAGCGGAGCGAGGCATGCTCGAACTCGACATCGGTCAGGCGCAGGTCCCCGCTCACCGTCTGTGCATCGAAGCCGCTCCCCTTCAGCCGACTCACGGTAACGTCACCGCTGACGCTGCCCACGGACAACTCGTCGGCCTCGGCCTCGGAGACATCGACGTCGCCGGAGACCGTCTTCGCCCACCGAAGCTTCTTCGTCGTCATCGTGATGATGTCGCCGCTGACGCTCTCCGCGCGCAATTCGCCGTTGATGTTGGTCACCTTGACGTTGCCCGAGACGCTGCGGAGCGAGACGCTCGCATCACGTGGCACCGAGACGGTGAAGTCGACGCCGCCAGACCAGTTCCGGCGCCGCGGATACTCGGTGCGAACCTCTACTCGACCGCTTCGATCCGCGACCTCAATAGTGATCTCCGAGAGCAGCGCCTTGCCTTCCGCCTCGTTGGGATGCCGCACCCGCTTCACGGCGTCGATCTTGACGTCGTCGCCACCGCCACCGGTGACCGTGATGTCGCCAGCGACGTTCTGGAGGTCGAGGGTGCCGTTGCGTCCGAGGCGAAGGGTACGTGAAAAGTTCTCCGTGTACTCTGGTCCGCGCCCGAACCCGCCGCCGCGACGGCCTTGCGCCTCGAACCGTTGCTCCACCAACTGCGCAAACTGATCGGCCTGAATTTCCACTCGCCGGGCGATCTGATCGGCCTGCCGCTCGACGTGCCGGGCGATCTGATCGACCTGACGCTCGATGCGACGCGCGATGTCGTCTGCCAGGTCGTCCCAATCGCGGGTCTGCGCGGCCGCGAGGCGCGGCATGGCGACGAGAACGATGATAAGTACCAAGAGCTTCTGCATCATGCTCATCGGACCGCGATGCGGCCTCCTACGATGTATCCGCCTTTGGCCTTGCGGCCGCATTGCGGTCCGTGCGCGCGAAGCGCGCCAGAGAAACAGGGAATCGACCGGGTCACGGTTGCGCCCCCGGTTGATTGAGTCCTGACACGATGCGTGCGGCGCCTTCAGGGTTGCCTTTTCGCATCTCGTTGATGAGCGCCACGACGTCCTGCAGCAACTCGAGTTTGCTGCGCAGCGCATCGAACAGGCTGTCCTGCGCGGCCGGGTTGTCCGGCTCCGTCTGCAGCGCCGCGCGGCTCTCGGTGATTGCGCCGTCGATGACGGTTAGATTTGCTTGCAGCACGTCGGCTGTTTCCATGTCGAGCGTCGATTGCTCGCTCTTGGTGATCGACTCGAGCCCGGCGATCGCATTGGTGTACTGCATTTCGGCCAGATCGAATTCCGCCTTGACCGACGGTGGTTCTGTTGCGGCCGGCGTCGCTGACGCGAGGCGTGCCGACGAGCCTTTGATCGGTGCCAACCCTTTGCCGATCCACGCAAGGCTCGCGATCAGTGTGATGGTAACGAACGACGCCGCGAGCGACTGCTTCCACGTGAAGCCCCACCCGTTGAACGACGGGCGCTGCTCAGCCTCGAACGCGGCAGCGAGCTTCGTCCAGACGTGAGCGGGCGGCAGCTCGGGCTTGAGCGCCAGCGTCACCTGGCGGAGCGCGGTGAAATCTGCCACGACGGCCCGGCACCGCTCGCACGAGGCGAGATGTGCCTCGACCTCGATGCGCGAACGCTCGTCGAGCGTCCCGTCGACGTAATCACCGAGCGCGATCTCGTAGTCCTGACAGGTCATTGCGCTATTCCACTCAACATCACACGCAGCTTCATGCGTGCCTTGTGCACCTGCGACTTCGAGGTGCCTTCCGACACACCGAGGAGCTTTGCCACCTCGTTGTGCTCGAATCCTTCGACGTCGTGAAGGATGAAAGCGGCGCGACAGCCCGGTGGCAATCGTGCGATCGCCCGGTCCAGGTCGAGGCGGCTGACGGCCGTTGGTACCACCGGGGATACTGCCGCCGGCTCGTTCGCCCCTTCATCGTCCAGCGAGTCGGTCATCCGCGACATCTTCGACTGCCGTCCGCGCAGCACGTCGAGGCATTGATTGACCGCCAAACGATACAGCCAGGTCCCAAGGCTCGAATCCCCTCGAAAGCTCCCGAGTTTCCGGTAGGCGTTCAGGAACACGTCTTGTAGGAGGTCCTCCGCCTCCTGAGCCGACCCGACCATCCGGAAAACGAGGTTATACAGGCGTCCGGCGTGAGCGCGATACAGCTCCTCGAAGGCTGCCGCGTCGCCGTGCCGGCAACGCTGCGCCAGCTCGAGGTCCACCGCTCTCACGTCTTCTGCAGGCTTAGACGGGCGGGTAGTCGTGGCGGGTTGCCCGGGGATCGCCCTAGTCATCGCGGCGCATTCTGCGAAGAAGACGGCTGCGGGGGGCGTCAGGTTCGCCGGCCCTGCCAACGGATCGACGAAAAATTGCGCACCCGGTTGGGTCCGACCTCGATCGACTCCGCACGCAGCAGCTCTCGCTTCAGTTGCAGGTTGCCACCATAACCGCCGAGCGCCCCGCCGGCTGCGATGACGCGGTGGCAGGGCATTCCCGGGTCGCGGTTGTCGCGCATGATCGTGCCGACTGCCCGGTGTGCGCGGGGAGATCCGGCAAGAGCGGCGATGTCGCCGTAGGTCGCGACTCGACCTGGCGGAATCCGCCGAACAGCGGCGAGCACGCGATGCTTGAACGAGGCAACCACTACTGCACGACCGGTTTGCCTTCAGCCTTTGGAAGGCGAACACCTGCGAATCGAGCCAGCGTTGGAGCGATGTCCGCCGGCGTGACGGGGGTTCGAATGTGACCGTGCCTGGCGGTGCCGCCGAGCAGAATGAAGGGGACATGCTGATCGTAGTCGTGCAGCGTTCCGTGCGTCGTCCCGCCTCCGGCCCTGCCGCCGAAGTACCAGGTACTTCTTCGGCACGAGAACAAGGTCGCCACTGCGGTCGGCGCGGAAGCTCAATGATGCGCTTCTGACTGCCACGTCGGAGCTCGTGTCGGAGAGCCGATCCGACCGCAGCACGTACTCGATGCCCGGGATCGCTTTCAGTGATTGTTCGAGCGTCGTCATCGCCGGGTGTGAAGCCTTCAGCCGATCGAAGACCCCGGGCGCCAGATACACGTCTGTGAAATTTGTGGCCTCGACGTAGGAGCCCTGCTCGCGAGGTCCGAACTGCGTCGTGAGTGTTTCCTCGATGCGTTCGCGCACGTCTTCGTTGGCGATGCGCCCTCCGAGCGGTGCGCTCGCAATCGGCGCCACTCCGTGATCGGCCGACAGCGCGAGCATGTAGTTGGCGCGCCCCACCTTTGCGTCGAGGTGTGCGAGCAGACGCTGTAAATCCACGTCGAGTTGTCGCAGCACGTCTTCAATCTCACGGCTCTCGGGTCCGAAGCTGTGGCCGACTTCGTCGAGCGCGGAGAAGCTGATGGCGAGAAAGTCCGTGGTTTCGCGCTGCCCGAGCGCCAGGCTGTCGATCAACGACTCGGCGAGCCCCTCGAGGTAGGCGTCCGAGCGCGGACTCGCCTGCCAGAGTTGAAAGAAGAGCGCGTCCGCGCCATTCCGCCCGGCGAGGCGGTGCGGGAACAACCCGGACCAGGTTGCGGGCGGACGCTCGCCGACGCCCGCATCGCGCATGACGTAGCTGTCCGCAGGCGCTGACAGCGTCCACGAGCTGCCGTTCTCCTGCTCGTAAGGATGCGCGTCGATGAATGCTTTCACCGCGGGTACCGGGGCGTCGGCAAACGCCCGCGATGTCGCAAACGATCCCGACTCGTCATCGAACCACACGACAGCATCGCCGCCGTGTCCGGCCATGCCGATCGCACTGCGCGCTTTCAGCGAGAGCGACACGACACGGGCACCAGGCTTCTGCGCGCGTAACTCGTCTGCCAGCGTCGGCACGAGAATCGTCTTTCCGCTGTTGCCAATCGGCGCGGGCCGGCCGTACGAGATATCGGTCGCCTCCGGATCGTTCGTGCAGCCGACCAGCCGGCGTGATCCGCGGTCCCACCAGGTGTTGGCCACCATGCCATGCGTGTGCGGAAACGCGCCGGTTCCTAAGGTCGAATGACCCGCGCACGTCAGCGTGTTGAGGTACGGATAGCGCGCGTTGTCGAACACCAACCCTTCGTTGAGCAACGTGCGGAATCCGCCTTGCCAGTGGCGATTGAACGTCTGCAGGTAGTCCGCGCGCATCTGGTCGACGATGAGCATCACGACGAGTCGCGGTGTGCCTTGCGCATGGGCGCCGGGAATAACTGTCAGCACGCCGAAGCTGAGCGCGAGAACTGTGTGAAGTCTCCTCATAGCTGGGTGAGCGGATCGATTCCGTAGTCTGCCGGGTCGACGGGTGCTTGAATCGAGCGTGACTGGGCCCCCTCACTTTCCCACAAGTCGAGCTCGATGGGCTCGGGCATCGGCTTGCCTTCTGAGGTGAAGAGGAGGCGCACCCGAGGCCGATAGGGATCCGGCGCGTGGGCCTTCAGCACGACGGCGATCTCGCCGGTGTCCAGCCGCACGAGATTTCCTTCGGGGTAGATGCCGACTAGTTGGACGAAGCGGCGCACCAGGTTCTGATCGAACTGCTTGCCGTCGTTATGCTGCAGCACATTCAGGATGCGATCGGTTGGAAACCCCTTGTGATACACGCGCTGTGAGCGCATCGCGTCATACACGTCCGCGATGCCGACCATCGATGTCCCGAGGTTCAGCGACGGCCGCGCGGCGGCGGGATATCCCGTGCCGTCTGCACGCAAGTGATGCTCGAAGGCGACGATCGGCGCGAGCACGGGCATCTCCGGCGTCGTGCGCAGGATCTCCGCACCATCGACAGTGTGGCGCTTCAGGATCGTGAACTCCTCGGGTGTGAGAGCGCCGGGCTTGTTCAGAATCTCGTTTGGTGTCTGCACCTTGCCGATGTCGTGCATCAACGCCGCCATCCCGAACTCGCGAAGCTGGGCGCCCTCGATGCCGACGCCGCGCGCCTGCCCCATGGTGAGAATCGAGACGTTCACCATGTGCGTGAAGGTGTAGTTGTCGTAGTTCTTCAGCGCCGTCAGCGACAGCAGTGCCGTTCGGTTCTGCGCCACGGCCTGCGCGAGAGAATCGACCATCGAGCGAGCCGCATCCGCATCGGGCGCGCCTTCAGCGCTGGCGCTGTCCCACAGGCCCTCTGCCACTTTCACGGCATCGTCGTAGAGCCGGCGGAACGTCGCGATGTCGCCGCTCGAGGTCGAAACCTGCTCTTCGAGTTCGAGCCGTCCAACCCGGATATGCGGCAGCTTTGCGAGCGCCGCTGTCGAATCGCCGCCTTCGCCTCTGGCGACAACGGCGACGAGTTGCTCGACCTCGGACTCCTGCACACCCTTGTCGATGACGATGCGCTCGATGCCGAGCTGCCGGAGGCGGCGCAACAACTCGCTCATCGTCTCGGCGGCTCGCGGGACCGGGACGTCACCGACGACGAGCTCTTCGCCTACGATGCCGATCGCGACCGAGGACGTGGATTGATGGACGAGCGTGAGCGTGTCGATGAGCGCTCGTGCGCTGCGCGCCACGAGAGGGTGGCCGGGCGCGTAGAGCTGCGCTCCACGTATCGCCGCCGCGAGGCGGCGCGAGAGGTCGTCGGCCAGGCGCGAGCGCTGCGGCACACTCACGTCGTGCTCTTCTCCCGTATTGGAAACTGCGCGACCTGCGCGCGAGCGATCGTGCGCACGGCGCGTCCCCCCGTGTTCGCGGCAGCTTCGAGGACGGCCAGCGCCTCCGGTGTCCCCAGTTTTCGAAGGGATGTGGCGGCGGCCTGTCTTTGCGACGTGGTTCGAAATGGCGCCCACCAGCGCCCTCGCAGCAGGACCTGCTGGAGGGCGCGAATCGATTCGGGCCGTGGTCTCATCGTGCCCAGCGCCTCGATCATCGAGATGTGGATGCCAATGAGTCTTCCTTTCGGCTCACCCTTGGTCAACACGTAGCTGAAAAGTGGTACCGCTTTGTCGTCGCGGATGCTGAGCAACTCGCGCAGCGCGCTGTCGCGCGGCGTGTCGGCTTCGAGCAGCAGGCGGTGGAGGATGGAATAGGCGTTGGCTGTCCCGATTTCAACCATCGCGTGGATGGATTCGCGCTGAACCTCCGGCTCCGCATCGCCGAGCATCGACGCCAGTTCGAGCAGTGCCTCCTGGCCGCCGGCCCGCCGGAGTAGCGTGATCGCCGTGCGCCGGACGGCCGGGTTCGCCGAGTTCTTGAGTTGCTCGACGGACCGGCGGCCGGCCGCGCCGAAACTCAGAAGAAGCGCGGCGAGCCTTCGAATCGCGACCGCATTCTCTTCTCTGGCGAGCGCGTCGGCCAGGGATCCCACGACACTTGGGCCGAGCGACTGGCACAACTGATTGAAGCGATCCACTTCCGAATCGATCACCGTGCGGAAGTGCATCGCGACGTGACGGGCGATTGGGCCGCCGCCGAGACGATCGACCGCTCGCGTCGCGGCGATTCGCAACTCGGGTCGTCCATCCGTCTTCGTTTCGCGGACAAGCGCACCGAGTAGCGCATGGGCGCCGGCGATGTCACCGGTGAGCGTCCGGCGTTCCGCCTCCGATATCGCGATGACGGAGAGCGGTTCCCATTCCGCCGCCACCCCTTCGATGCGAAGCAGGTCGAGCACCAACTCGAGGTCGAGCTGCGCCAGCGCGGGCTCGGTGATGGTGGTCACCCATGCCTGCACTCGCTCTGGTGGATCATCCGATATGCGTTCAACCTCGATCGCGCTCCGCCGTGCCGAGGAAAGTTCCCTCCCGTAATCCTCCGAAACGTTGGTCAGGTTCGAGACGAGGGTGTAGGACATCACCGCGTTGGCGACGCCGTCCCACATCGTTTCGAATCCCGCTTCGGTGCCGAGCTCGCCGCGGACGGCTTCTTCCTTCGCCACGTCGACGATGACCTTCTTGCGCTCGGCGTCGGGGGCCAGCGCTTCGAGCGCCTGGGCCAGACGCTCGGTTCCTTTGCGATCCGCCGCCACGGCGCGTGCCATGAACGAGGCGATGACCTGGTCGGTCATCCGGTTGGCGACTGCCGACACGAGATCGGCTTCTTCCTGGTTTGCCGCCTGCCGTCGGTCGAGCATCGCGATCATCGTGTCGGGGCTCAACCGGGCACAGGACGCGGCGATCGTCTCGAAGGCGGAATTGACTTCGGCCACGCCTTGCGTTCGCGCCGCGTCGATGGCCGTCCGCATCAACTGCAGCAGGGCAGCGACGCGAACGCCGACCCTGGTGGTGTCGGGGCCGACTGCTTCCTCGAGCTGCTCGACCAGCTGCGAGAAGCGAGCCGGATCGGCAAGGGCCTCGAGCAGCGACGTCACTGCGCCGGCATCGAGCATTCCCTTCCTGCCTTCGAGGCAGTACGCGATGACGCGATCCCACGTGACGTCAGACCCGCCTCCGCGCTCGCGCAACACTTCGGCGTAGTCGATTTCCTGGATCTCGAAATGATTTCGCCCCGTGAGCGTCCACGCCTGGCGGATGCCGCCCCCTGCCATCAAGTCGTCAGGCGAACGAGCCAGCAGCAGGAGCAGCGCGCGCCAATCCTCGGCGTCGGCCTCGGGTTTCACGGTCAGTCGTCCGATCAGTCGTTCATGAAGCAGCGTGGCGAGCTCACCAATGGAGGAATCGGGGCGGAGCGGCGAACGGCCTTCGATAGCGAGGAGGTCACGATGAACGGCCAGCTTCACCGCGCCCTGACGGGCGAGACGCCCGGCCGACGCCACGAGCCGCGACAGCGAGCTCCCGATGGCGGGGTGCGCACCTGGGTAGAGCGAGACCGCACGCGCTGCCGCCTTGCACGTGCGAGCGAAGTCGGCCAGGAGCATGCTCTGCTCGATGGCCATCGGCTCTGTGGGTGTCGGCGGCATTCGGGATCGATCTTACCTTCCGGGATCCGGGATCGGGATCCGGGGCCCGGGGCCCGGGACCCGGGGCCCGTGATTTGGGGTTGGCGTTTCCGATTGGATCCCGGATCCCGAGTCCCGGACCCCGGGGTTTCGTATACTGCGCCCGATGCCCTTCGTCGACATCATTGCCCGCAAGCGAGACGGGCGGGCGCTTTCGCGTGAGGACATCGACACGTTCGTGACCGGCGTCACCAGCGCAGCCATTCCGGACTATCAGGCGTCCGCGCTGCTGATGGCCATCGTCATCAACGGGATGAACGACGAGGAGACGGGCTGGCTGGCCGGCGCGATGGCGCGGTCGGGTGAGCGAGTCGATCTGTCGGATGTCCCCGGCTTCAAGGTTGGCAAACACAGCACGGGCGGCGTGGGCGACAAGGTGTCGATCGTCCTCGCTCCCGTCGCCGCCGCGTGCGGCGTCGTCGTTCCAAAAATGTCGGGACGCGGGTTGGGTCACACCGGCGGCACGCTCGACAAGCTCGAATCCATTCCAGGTTATCGCATCGATCTGACAATCGAGGAATTCAAGCAGGTGCTGCGCGACGTCGGCACGAGCATCATCGGTCAGACGTCTGCGTTGGCGCCGGCCGACAAGAAGATGTACGCGCTGCGCGATGTGACGGCGACGGTCCCGAGCATCCCGCTGATCTCGGCGTCGATCATGAGCAAGAAGCTTGCTGAGGGCAGCAGCGCACTGGTCCTCGACGTGAAGTGCGGTGATGGCGCCTTCATGAAGGATCTGGCCGATGCACGTGTGCTGGCGACGTCGATGGTCGCCATCGGCACGCACGCGGGCGTTCGAACGGAGGCGGTCATCACGGACATGAGCGCGCCACTGGGCCGCGCCGTGGGGAACGCCCTCGAGATCATCGAGTGTCTGGAGACGCTGAAGGGGACTGGCCCGACGGAACTCACGTCGTTGATTCGCGTCCTCGCGACGCGGATGGTGATGCTCGCGGGCGTTGATCGCGATGAGGCCGCGGCGGCCCGGCGTGTGGACGCGGCCTTGTCCTCGGGTCGGGCGTTGCAGGTCTTCGCGAAGTTGATCGAACGACAGGGTGGCAACCCGCGTGTTGCGGACGACTACTCACTGCTTCCGTCCGCGCCGGATTGCGAGTTGTTGCGTGCCACGCGTGACGGATACGTGACAGCGATGCACGCCGAAGCCATCGGCCGTGGGTCTCATGCGCTCGGTGCCGGGCGCAGTCGCGTCGGCGATGCGGTCGATCACGGAGTGGGGATTGTCGTGATGGCAAAGCCTGGTGATCCTGTAAAGGCTGGCGACATGCTGCTCGAGTTGCACCACAGGGGCGGACGCAATCTCGAGGCGGCGCTGGCCTTGTGTCGTGAAGCGATTTCCATCGGGGACGAGCCGCCCGCTCCCCGACAGAAGGTATTGGGCGAGGTGCGATGAGAGACGGGAAAGAGGTGCGGCCGCGCGAGCCGTGGACGAAGCTCGATCTGGCACTACTGGGCGGCCTGGCCGCGATCGCGGTCGCGGCCATCGGGGTGGGGTTTGCAGGCGCCAGCCGCGTGCAGCCGGTTGCGGGCCTTGCGCTCATCCTCGCGCTGGCGTACTGCCTGTCGTCGGCGCGCCACGCCATCGACTATCGCACGGTGGCATGGGGCCTCGGACTGCAGTTCGTCTTTGCCCTGATCGTGCTCAAGACCGACGCCGGGCGTGCGGTGTTTCAGAGTGCCGGCGGCGTCATCACCCAGATTCTGAACTTTGCCTACGTCGGGTCGTCGTTTGTCTTCGGTCCGCTCGGCAACCCTGATGTCTGGCCCAAGATCGTTACCGGAGTGCTCGGTCCGGACGGCAGCCAGTACGCCAACATCTTCGCCTTCATGGTGCTGCCAACCATCATCTTCATCGCGGCGCTGTTCGCGATGCTCTATTACTTCGGCGTCATGCAGTTCGTGGTCCGGCTGTTTGCCGTCGTCATGCGGCGCTTCATGCGCGCGAGCGGCGCGGAGTCGTTGAACGTGGCGGCCAGCATCTTCATGGGCCAGACGGAGGCGCCGCTGACGATCCGGCCCTTCCTTCCGAAGATGACCGAGTCGGAGCTGATGACGGTGATGACGGCCGGTATGGCCCACATCTCCGGCGGCGTCATGGCGGCGTACATCTTGTTCGGGGTCGAAGCGCAGCATCTGCTGACGGCCGTGATCATGACCGCGCCCGGGACCCTGATGATGGCGAAGATCTTCGTGCCCGAGACTGGTCAACCCGAAACGATGGGCACGGTGAGGCTGAAGGTCGAGAAGACGGACGTCAACGTCATCGATGCGATTGGGCGAGGCACGGGCGAAGGACTGCACCTGGCGCTGAATGTCGGTGCCATGCTGATCTCGTTCCTCGCGATCGTTGCGCTCCTGAACGCGACGCTCGGCCTCGTCGGCGACGGCCTCCAGCGAGTGGCCGGGTTCGGTGCCGGGTTGAGCCTTCAGCTGATTCTCGGGTATGTATTTGCGCCGATCGCGTGGGCGCTGGGTGTGCCGTGGCACGATGCGGCAACCGTCGGCAATCTGCTCGGCACGCGCATGGTGCTCAACGAGTTCGTGGCGTACTCACAGCTCGGGCCGCTGAAAAGCATGCTCGACCCGAAGTCGTTCACGATCGCGACGTTCGCGCTCTGCGGCTTCGCCAACTTCAGCTCGATCGGCATCCAGATAGGTGGCATTGGCGCGCTCGCACCTGAGCGGCGGCACGATCTGGCGCGGCTGGGTCTGCGGGCGATGCTCGCAGGCACCTTTGCCAATTTCCTCACGGCGACGATCGCAGGAATGTTGCTGTGAGCCTGTTCGATCGGGTTGAAGAAGCCGCGTCCAGGGTGCAGAGGCTGGCCGGCAGGCTGCCGGAGACGGCGATCGTGCTCGGGTCTGGCCTTGGCGACTTTGCCGAAACGCTGGGCGATTCGCTGTCATTTCCCTACACCGAGTTGCCGCACTGGCCCGCGTCGAGTGTCGTCGGGCACGCGGGCCAGCTCGTGATCGGCAACGTGGCCGGCACGCGCATCGCGGCGTTGGCCGGTCGCGCCCACTTCTATGAAGGGCACGATATGGGCACCGTCGTGTTCGCGACGCGCGTCATGGGCCGGCTCGGCATCAAACAGATCATCCTGACGAACGCGGCGGGTGGCATCAACACCGGCTTCGCGCAGGGCGCGTTGATGATCATCGACGATCACATCAACATGCTGGGAAGCAATCCGCTCATCGGACCGAATGACGAGCGCTTCGGCACGCGCTTTCCGGACATGAGTGAGGTGTACTCTCTCCGGCTTCGAAGCATCGCCGACCAGGCCGCTCGTGCGCAGGGCGTGGCGGTGAGTCACGGTGTCTACGTCGCTGTTCACGGGCCCAGCTATGAGACGCCGGCGGAGATTCGCGCCTTCCGCGCGCTCGGCGCCGATGCCGTCGGGATGTCGACAGTGCCCGAGGCGATTGTCGCTCGTCACATGGGCATGGACGTGCTCGGGATCTCCTGCATCACCAATATGGCCGCGGGCGTGCTGCCCCAGCCGCTCGTGCACGACGAGGTCATGGCAACAGCGCATCGCGTGCGCGGATCGTTCATCTCTCTTCTCGAGGGAATCATTGAGCGCCTCTGATCTCGTCACTGCCGCACGCCGCGCCCGTCGTCATGCCCATGCTGCCTACTCGAACTTCAAGGTCGGCGCGGCTCTGGAAACCGCGAGCGGCACCATCATCACCGGCAGCAACATCGAGAACGCCACCTACGGGCTGACGATCTGCGCTGAACGCGTCGCGATGTTCAAGGCGCTCTCTGACGGACATCGCACGTTCACGCGTGTCGCCGTCGTGGCAGACACGATCGCGCCGACGCCGCCATGCGGTGCATGTCGGCAGATCTTGTGGGAGTTCGGTGGCGACCTCGAAGTGATCCTCGCAAATCTCCGCCGCGAGACCGGACGGCATCAGCTCAAGGATCTCTTGCCGCTCCCGTTTGATGCACGACTGCTGTAACAAAACGTGCGGTCCGACGGGGCGACGGGGCGGCGGTGCGAGGTGCACTGCGGACCCTCGGACCGGACCTTCGCACGCCGCCCCGTCGCCCCGCCGGACCGCACGCTTCGCACTGGCTGCTATCATCACGACAGATGCTGCCAACGATCGAGTGGAAAGACGATGCGGTTGTGATGATTGACCAGCGGAAGCTCCCGGCTTCCGAGGTCTACGTGAATTGCAAGACGGCCAAGGACGTGGCCAAAGCCATCACGACGATGGTCATCCGTGGCGCCCCGGCGATCGGCGTAGCCGCGGCAATGGGTATTGCGCTCGGCATGAAGCGCAGCAGCGCGACCGGCACGAAGCAGTTCACGACCGAGTTCCAGAAGACGTGCGACATGATGGCCGCGACGCGGCCAACGGCCGTGAACCTGTTCTGGGCCATCGAGCGCATGAAGCGGACGTTCGCCGCAGCCGCGCAAGGCGGTGCGTCCGTGAACGAGCTCAAGCAACGGCTCGAGGCGGAGGCGCACGCGATCCACGACGAAGACGTCGGCAGTTGCAAGGCGATCGGCGCGCATGGTGCGTCGCTCGTGCCCGACGAGGCAAAGATCCTCACGCACTGCAACGCTGGCGCATTGGCGACTGCCGGTTATGGCACGGCGCTCGGCGTGATCAGAGCCGCATCAGAGCAGGGCAAGAAGATTGCGGTCCTTGCCGATGAAACGCGTCCGTTCCTGCAGGGTGCAAGGCTGACGGCATGGGAACTGGTCAAGGACGGCATCGATACGACGGTGATCACGGACAACATGGCGGCGTCGATGATGCGCCTTGGCCATGTCGACCTCGTCGTTGTTGGCGCCGACCGGATCGCGGCCAACGGTGACGTCGCGAACAAGATCGGCACCTACGGCGTCGCCGTGCTCGCAAAAGAGCATGGCATTCCGTTCTACGTTGCAGCGCCGCTCTCGACGGTCGATCTGAATACGCCGGACGGCAGTGGGATTCCGATCGAAGAGCGTAACGATCGCGAGGTCACGCACGTGGGTTCGTCGCGTTTGACGCCCGTCGGCGCGCGCATCCGGAATCCTGCCTTCGATGTCACGCCATCGAAGTACGTCAGCGCCATCATCACGGAGAAGGGGATCGCCCGCGCGCCGTACGCGGAGTCGCTGCCGCTCCTCTTCGATAGTAAGCAGTAGGCGGTAGGCAGTAAGCCCGACATGATCGTGCTCGGCATCGAGACATCGTGCGACGAGACAGCAGCCGCGTTGGTCGAAGAGACCGGTGATGCGGCCGTGCCGTGGCGACTCAGATCAAGCGTCGTCGCCTCGCAAGTCGCCATCCACCGCGAGTGGGGAGGTGTCGTGCCCGAGTTGTCGGCGCGACAGCATATCCGCGATATCTGCGGAGTCGTCGAGCGCACGCTCCTCGATGGTGGAAACGCGCGCTACGACGCGGTGGCCGTGACGCAAGGTCCGGGCCTCGTCGGGTCACTCCTCGTAGGTGTGGCCTTCGCAAAATCTCTGGCGTGGGCGAGCAATGTGCCGCTCATCCCCGTGCATCACCTCGCCGGTCACGTCGAATCGCTCGTGCTCGACAACGGCGAGATGCCGTTGCCTGCCGTGGTGCTGATCGTCTCGGGCGGACACACCAGCCTGTATCTCGTGCGAGCGCCGGGCGCTCTCGAGTTGATCGGGCGAACGCGCGACGATGCAGCAGGCGAGGCGTATGACAAGGTCGCTAAACTGCTGGGCCTCGGGTACCCGGGAGGCCCGGTCATCGATCGTCTTGCCGCCGACGGCAACGACCGCGCGGTCGGTTTCCCGAAAACGCGGTTGACGCACGCCGACCGCAACGCGCCTGAACTGCCCGGCCGGCGTGATTTCAGTTTCAGCGGGCTGAAGACCTCGGTGCTGCGACACGTCACGTCCAGGCGCGAGGCCCTCGGTCTCGACGATGCCGTCTCGTTGCCGGACCGGGAGATTCGCGACATCGCTGCCAGCTTCCAGCGCGTCGTTGTCGAGACGCTTCTGGATCGACTGTTCGAGGCAGCGCGGTCGTATGGCGCGTGCAGTGTCGGAATCGCTGGCGGCGTGTCGGCAAACAGTCGCTTGCGTGCGGATGCGCGCACTCGTGGTGAGGGTCGCGAACTGCCTGTGTTCATTCCGAGTCTCGCTCTCTCGACAGACAATGCGGCGATGATTGCGGCCGCAGGTCTGCGAGCCTTTCGCGCCGGCACCACTGCCGGCTGGGATCTCAACGCGGAGGCGTCGTTGAAGCTGGGTCGCTCCGTAGCTGGGTAGATGAGTAGCTGGGTAGATGGGTAGCTGGGTAGCTGGGTAGCTGGGGACGTATGACGACGGCAACTGAGTATCTCTGGTTCAACACGAAGAAGCGGCAGGAGTTCATTCGCATCACCGACGAGGTCGCGTCTGTCGTCAAGAAGAGTGGTGTGAAGGAAGGGATGGTCCTCGTCTCGGCGATGCACATCACCGCGGCCGTGTACGTCAACGACTGGGAAGGCGGGCTCATCGATGACTTCCAGGTGTGGCTCGAGAAGCTGGCGCCGTCGGGGCTCGATTATCGTCATCATCAGACCGGCGAGGACAACGCGGACGCGCATCTCAAGCGCACGTTGATGGGGCATCAGGTGATTCTCCCGATCACCGCGGGCAAACTCGATCTGGGACCGTGGGAGCAGGTGTTCTACGCCGAGTTCGACGGCCAGCGGAAGAAGCGTGTCGTCGTCAAGGTGATGGGCGAGTAGATCCGTGAATGACCGCCGCAAGTATCCCGATCGCCCCTATGTGGGAGTTGGTGCGGTGATCCTCCAGGACGGCAAGGTGCTGCTGGTCAAGCGGAAGTACGAGCCGCTGGCAGGGCAGTGGAGTCTCCCGGGTGGCGCTGTTGAAGTGGGCGAGACGCTCGAGGCGTGCCTCGTGCGAGAGATGCTCGAGGAGACTGGTCTCGAAGTCCGGGTCGGCCCGGTGGTCGAGGTGCTCGATCGCATCACGCACGATGACCAAGGAGGGGTGATGTATCACTTCGTGCTCGTGGACTATTTGTGCTGGCCAACGGGCGGCGTGTTGACGGCAGACTCGGACGTCGCCGACGTGGTGTTTGCCGATCCAGGTGATCTGGCCCGCTACGATCTGACCGCCAAGGCGACGTCCGTCGTGCAACGGGCGTTCGAGCTCGATCGGCAGGCCGCGAGGTCGCGCGCGTGACGCCGTCGCGAGACGAAGCCTGGGCGCTGCTGACGGAGTGGACTCAAAGCGAGAGCCTGAGGAAACACGCGCTTGCCGTCGAGACTGCGGTCCGCGGATACGCGCGCACGTCTGGCGAGAACGAAGAGGACTGGGGTCTCGTCGCGCTTCTGCACGACTTCGACTACGAGCGATACCCCACCCCGGAGGACCATCCCTTCCGCGGTTGTGACGAGCTTCGCCGGCGCGGCTATCCCGAATGGGTCATGCGCGCGATCCTGTCTCACGCCAACTACTCGGGTGTGCCACGTGAGAGCCTGCTGGAGAAGACGCTCTTTGCATGCGATGAGATGGCCGGCTTCGTGACCGCTGCCGCGCTCGTGCGTCCGTCGAAAAGTGTGCTCGATCTCGAGGCTCCCTCAGTGGTCAAGCGAATGAAGGACAAGGCGTTCGCGCGCGCTGTCTCGAGGGATGATCTCCGCATTGGCGCGGAGGGGCTCGGGCTCTCGCTCGAAGAGCACGCAGGC
The DNA here is from genome assembly GCA_963772955.1 of uncultured Acidobacteriota bacterium. Classification (GTDB taxonomy): domain Bacteria; phylum Acidobacteriota; class Vicinamibacteria; order Vicinamibacterales; family UBA2999; genus Gp6-AA40. The sequence continues at coordinate 888,213 of CAVYZF010000009.1, forward strand.
CATGTCATCCGGTTCATGCGCGAGAAAGCTGACGTCCTCGGCCTGCGAGGAACATTTTGAGCGGCGCTGAACGTATTGAACCCCTGAAGATGACCAGTGTCGTCGAGCTCGAGAGCGTGAACGTCCGTTATGCGAAGAACTGGGCACTCCGGGACGTCACGACGTCATTTCCGGCCGGCGCCGTGGGTCTGCTGGGCCCGAATGGCGCAGGCAAGAGCACGCTGATCAAGTCGGTCCTCGGGTTGGTGGCACCCGACCGCGGCCAGATGCGGGTGCTTGGCCTCGACGTCCGTCGCTCCCCGCTGCAGATCCGTTCGCGCATCGGCTACATGCCCGAGAGCGACGCGCACTTCCCGCAGATGAATGCCGTCTCGTTCGTCGCGTATTGCGGCGAGCTGTCTGGCCTGCCGCGCGCCGATGCCATGCAGCGCGCCCACGAGGTGCTCTACTACGTCGGTCTTGGGGAGGCGCGCTATCGGACGATCGACCAGTACTCGACCGGGATGAAGCAGCGCATCAAGCTGGCGCAGGCACTCGTGCACGATCCCGATCTGCTGTTCCTCGACGAGCCCACCAACGGCATGGACCCCAAGGGGCGCGACGAGATGCTCGAGCTGATTCGTGACATCGCTCATAACAAGGGTCTGAATCTCATTCTGTCGTCGCATCTGCTGCCCGACGTCGAGTTCGCCTGCGATCACGTCGTCGTGATGGACAAAGGCGCCATCGCAACGGCGGGCCCGATCGCCGGGTTGAAGGGACCGGGCGGGCGAGTCTTCGAAATGCGGATCAAAGGAGACTCGGATCGCTTTGTCGACGTGTTGCGCTCAGCGGGTCTCGATTGTCACTCGACCGACGAGGACGTTATGCGCGTCTTCGTGCCCGACGACCGCGGCGCGCCCTTTCTTTTCAAGCTGGCATCACAGGAACACGTGCAGGTGAGGCATCTGCGCGCCAGCGTCCCGACGCTGGAAGACGTGTTCGCGAAAGCGGTGGGCGAGGAGTGATGCACGTCGGGAGTTGGAAGTTGGGAGTTGATTAGTGCCTATCCACGATCAGGGATATCGGCGGTACCAGGGAACGCGCGTGCCCGTGGGCCGGGCGTGGTGGACCATGGCGCGCATGCATCTCATCACCGCGTTCAAACGCCGGTGGTTCCTCATGGTGCTGTTCGCCGGTTGGATCCAGTTCTTTGTCAGCGCGGTACTCATCGTCGCCCCTGTGCTCTTTCCACAACTGTCCGGATTCACCTCGACGACGCCTCAGACGTTTCGAGACTTCCTGAACCGGCAGCAGTTCTTCGTGTTCATCATCACGATTGTCCTCGGCGGTCTTATCGCAGACGACCGTCGAGCGAACGCGCTGCAGCTCTATCTGTCGAAACCACTCACGCGTGTCGAGTACATCATCGGCAAGGCTGCGCCACTGCTGATACTGATTCTCGGAGTGACGCTGGTTCCGGCGCTCTGCCTGCTCCTCCTGCAGATCGTGTTCTCCGGAAGTTTCAGTTTTCTGGCGAACAACCTGTTCGTGCTTCCGGCGATCACGCTTGCGTCACTGGTACGAGCGCTGCTCTCCACCTTCATGATCCTGGCGCTGTCGTCGCTCTCGAAGAGTCGTCGATTCGTGGCAGTCATGTACGCGGGCATCATCTTCTTCACGTCGTCCATGCACCAGGTGCTCCGCCAGATTACGGGGAGTCGAGCATGGGCGGCGATTTCACCGGGCAACATGGTGGAGGTATTTACCGACGGGGTCTTCCGCGTGCGGGCGCCACAGCCGGTGCCGATGTATGTGGCCATCCTGGTCATCGTGGGGCTGATCGCGGTGTCGCTGTGGATTCTCGAGCGCCGGGTGCGTCCGGTGGAGATCGTCGCGTGAGCGCAATCGCCACCGACCACCTGTCGAAGTGGTACGGCCAGGTCTCTGGCCTGAATGACGTCACCGTGTCAGTGCCTCCCGGCATCACCGGGTTGCTCGGTCCGAACGGTGCTGGTAAGTCCACGTTCATGAAACTCGTGACCGGGCAGATCAAGCCAAGCAAGGGATCGATACGTGTACTGGGTGAGCCGATCTGGGAGAACCACGAGCTGTACCGACGCATCGGTTTCTGCCCGGAGCAGGATGCGTTCTACGACCGGATGACGGGCCTCGAGTGGGTGTCTGCGCTCGTCGGCCTCAACGGTCTTTCCGAGAAGGAGACGACAGAGGCCGCGCGGCGCGCACTTGGTGCCGTGGACCTGCTCGACGCGGCGGACAGGAAGATTGGCGGCTACAGCAAGGGCATGCGTCAGCGCGTCAAGCTCGCGCAGGCGATTGCGCACGATCCCCAGTTGCTGATTCTCGACGAGCCGCTGAGCGGTATGGATCCCATCATGCGGCGCCGCACGATTCGACAGATCAAGGAGTGGGGACGGGCGGGCAGGAGCGTTCTGGTCTCGAGCCACATCCTGCACGAAGTCGAGTCGATGACGTCGAACATCCTGCTCATCAACAATGGGCGCATCGTCGCCGAAGGCAACGTGCACCAGATACGCGAGCTCATCGACGAGCATCCGCATACCGTCTACGTTCGCGCGGAAGATCCGAAGCGCCTGGCGCGCTCGGTACTGGTCGAAGACGGTGTCATCAGCCTGCGTTTCGAGTCGAACGCCGTGATCTTCGAGACCGCGCGTCCCGATGCCTTCTACACGCGGCTGACTGACATGGCGGCGTCCGGCGAGGCCGGGGTCATCGACGAAATCACGTCGCCCGACGACAACCTGCAGGCTGTGTTCAAGTATCTGGTGAAACAATGACCGCGCCGCCGGCCGCTCAATCCACCTCGTTTGTCACGGGCGCCTGGCGTGTCTTCGGGATGTCCATTGGCGAGATGCTGTGGTCGCGCCGCACGATCTTCATGGCGCTCGTCGTTGGCAGCCCTGTGCTCGTGGCACTCGTCGCGCGCATCGTGCAGTCGGCTGGCATCGCGCCGCTGCGAGTCAATGGAGTTCAGGTTGACGCCGTCAGCATGTTTGGCGCGATGATCTGGATCCTCTTCCTCTCGTTCATCGTCCCCGTGCTCGGCGTGTTCTACGGCACGTCGCTCATCGCTGACGAAGTCGACGACAAGACGATCACGTATCTTTTCACGCGGCCCGTGCGTCGTGGCGCCGTCGTTGTCGGCAAGTACATGGCGTACCTGTTGTGCACGACGCTCGTCGTGTTGCCGTCGGTGATGATCGTGTACTTCCTGATGGTGCCGTTCGGACAGATTCCGGCGAGCTTCATCTCGCTCGTCGTCGATTTGGGCGTGCTTGGCCTGGGGCTGGCTGCGTACGGGGCGCTGTTCGCATTTGTCGGTGCGGCGCTCAGGCGTCCTCTGATCATTGGACTGGTGTTCGTCTTCGGATGGGAGCTCGTGACGCTGTTACTGCCCGGTTATCTCAAGCGTCTCACGCTGGCCTATTACCTCCAGCCTCTCGTCCCGCACGCCATGCCGACCGGGGACACCGTGTCACTGCTTCAGGGCGCCCTCTTCAGAGAGCCGCCGTCGGTCGCCATGAGCCTTGGCTGTCTGGCACTGGCGATTGTGGCATCGCTGGTGCTCGCGGTGCGCGTGGTCGAGAAGCGAGAGTATATTCTCGAGCAGTAGGGATATTTGTCGGTTTCCGAAGAGAAAACCGTCCCGGGAACTCGGGTTCACCAAGGCTCGTATACTGGGCTTGGGAGCGGTGTAGATGACTAAGCGGACTCGGCTGTTTCTGGCGGTGGCCTCAGGGATCCTCGTCGTGGGCCTGGGTTCTGGTCTCGTTGCCGCTTACGTCGGCGGATTTCAGAACCTTACCCTGATTGGGGGGGATGGGCCCGCAGAGCTCGCTTACGTTCCTGCCGACTCGCACATCGTCGCGTATGCAGACATCCGAGATGTCATGGGGTCCGAGGTCCGCCGGAAGCTCTCGGCGTTCCAGCAGGGCGCCAACGACGGCGCCTCAAAGTTCAAGGAACAGACGGGCATCGACCTGGAGACCGACGTCGACTACGTGGTGGCCTCAACTTCCGGGATGAGTGAGCCCGAGCAGGGAAAGCCGCCGCTGGTGCTGGCGAAAGGCCGTTTCGATGAGGTCCGCATCGAGGGTTTGATTCGCGATCAGGGCGGTGTCGTCGAGGACTACAAGGGGGCTCGGCTCATCGTCGCGGATGAGAAGAAACTCGCGCTCGTGTTCCTCGAGCCCGGGCTCGTTGCGATCGGTGGAGCCGAAGCGGTTCGCAAGTCGATCGATACGAAGGCTGCCGGATCGAGCGTCAAAGGTAATGACGAAGTGATGCGCCTCGTTCGGGATATCGACGATGGCGATGCGTGGGTTGTGGCGCGATTCGATGCACTGACGGGGGGACGACTCCCCGATGCGGTGGCGAGCCAGTTGCCCCCGATTAATTGGTTGTCAGCCAGGGGATTCATCAACAGTGGCGTCGAAGGGCAGCTGCGCGTGGAGACACGTGACGAGACCTCCGCGAAGAACCTCCAGGACGTTGTCCGTGGATTCATGGCGCTCGGACGCCTCCAGTCCGGGCAGCATCCGGAGATCGCGGAGTTCCTCAACTCTGTCCAGCTCTCTGGCGATGGAAAGACCGTTTCCCTCTCGTTTTCACTTCCTCCCGAGATGATCGACGCGCTCGGAGCACTGCGTGCGCAGCGACCAAGGCCGAGGACGACGCCGGCCGCGCCTAAGCCGGACGCCGCGCCCGCGCTCTAATAGGCGCGTCTCCCACCGGTAAATGCCGGGCCCACCGGGCTCGTAGTTGCTGATCGTCAGGCACCTACGCACACATGCCGAAGCTCGTGTTCTTCTACGGCACGCTGATGATGCCCTTCAATCGCACAGGGCGTCTGCGCATCGATCAGCATCTTGTTTACAAGGGCCGCGGGACCATTACGGCGGCGCTCTTCGATCTGGGGATCTATCCGGCAGCAGTGCCGGATCCTGATGGCCAGGTCTGGGGCGAGGTGTACGAGATGACGTTCCCCGTAATTGTCCTGAGGGAGCTCGACGAGCTCGAAGGGCATCGCCCAAGCGAACCAGAGGCCAGCCTCTATACGCGCCGCACGACCTCCGTCCGAATGGAGGACGGCTCGACGGTCCACGCTTCCGCGTACTTCTACAACGCGCCGCTTGGCCGCGCGGAGCGAATCGCATCCGGGGACTATCTGGAGTATCTGAGAGTTCGCTAGCGTCCGGCTTCAGCGGACCTACAAACGTTCCGAGCGAACCGCTCTGAGGAATTCCGCGATCGCGACTGAGACGTGTTCCGACGGCTCGACGAACTCGATCCCGCTCCAGTAGACCAGTTGATCGTCGTCGACGTCCGCGATCTGCGAATGCACGACGCGACCTTTGACAACGACCGATCGCTCACCGAGCTCCAGCCGCAGATCGTGAAGCGAGTTGAGGTTCAAGGGAAAACGGGTTTCGACCAGACCACCGCGGAGGCTGACCTCCTTGATGACCATCGGCTGAAACACCATGACTTCGCCCTCGAGTCGGCTGATCATGGCGACTCGAGCGCCGTCACGCTTTTCGTCAGACATCTACAGCGAATTTACCTTAGGCCGTTATGCGGGCCCAAATCTAGTTCATCCGAAGCGCTGCGCGGTTCGGAAACAGGCTTTCCTCGTCGTCGGTGAGCTGCGAGAGCACCGTGCCGAAGTCCTGTCCTTCGGATTCAGTCGTGTAGGTCAGCACCGGAATGCCACACGTCTCCGGATCAAGTTTGAGCATCGTCAAGATCTGAAATCCCTCGAGACGCTCGATCCGCGTGCACAGGATCACCAGGTTGGGGAGCACCTTCCTGATCTGCGAGTACGCACGATCACCTGGTTCAACGAAAACCATGTCGTAGCGACCAGCATCGAGCACCGATTCAAGCATGCCGAGAACTTCGGTATTGCCGTTGACGACGACAACCTTCTGAACTGGCGTAGTGAATAGGTTCGGCTCAGTCATTGAGGTAACCCGCCCTTCAGGCTCCGGCTGATACAGGATCCGTGCCACGAGGGCTGGGTCGTACATACCGCCTGTCTTACTGGTCTTATCGTCAGATCGACGACATCCGACAGAGCCCTGGCGGGACGCGCACAAACACGAAGACCCCGTCATAAGTTCATGGGGTACAGCCGTTTAGTCTGTGGAAACAGCGCAAAAATCAAGTCACGACAACTGCGAACTTCTCCCGAGTTTTCGTGGTCGAGGAGGTGACGAAACTTGTCGATGTGGCCACTTTACGGCAGTCTGTGGACGGAGGAGCGATGGACATCTACCGGAACTACATCGACGGAGCGTGGATTCCCTCGCAATCCCGCCGCACGTTCGAGAACCGGAACCCAGCCAATCGAGACGAGATGATCGGGTTGTTTCAGGACTCGAGTCGCGACGATGTCGAGGCTGCTCTTGACGCGGCTGAACGTGCGTACGTTTCGTGGCGGTTGGTGCCTGCTCCGAAGCGCGCTGAGATGCTGTTTGCAGCGGCGCAGATCATTGCCGCGCGCAAGGAAGCGTTCGCGCGTGACATGACTCGCGAGATGGGAAAGGTGCTCGAAGAAACTCGCGGCGACGTGCAGGAGGCGATCGACATGACGTACTTCATCGCTGGCGAGGGCCGGCGTCAGTACGGTCAGACAGTGCCGTCCGAACTGCGTGACAAGTTTGCGATGTCGGTACGGCAACCGCTCGGTGTCTGTTCGATCATCACGCCATGGAATTTCCCGATGGCGATTCCGTCCTGGAAGATCGCGCCGGCACTCGTGTGCGGGAACACGGTCGTCTTCAAGCCAGCGACGTTGACGCCGCTATCAGCCGTGAACTTCGTCAAGGTGCTCGAGGAGGCCGGCATTCCACCCGGTGTCGTCAACCTGGTGACCGGAGGTCCAGACGTGGGTGAGTTGATGACGACGCACGACGCCGTGAGGGTGGTGTCGTTCACCGGATCGACCGGGGTGGGTCGAGTGGTGAATCAGCACGCCGCGTCGACGTTCAAGAAGACGCATCTCGAGATGGGCGGCAAGAACGTCGTCATGATCATGGACGACGCGCAGTTGGAACTTGCGGTCGAAGGTTGCCTGTGGGGTGGATTCGGCACGACCGGCCAGCGCTGCACGGCCGCGAGTCGCGTCGTCGTGCACGAGAAGGTGTACGACGAGTTCCTGCGTGAGTTCACGGCACGCGCAGGAGAGTTGCGGGTCGGCGATGGTCTTGACGATCGCACGCAGATGGGACCGTCCGTGAGCGAGTCGCAGCTCGAAACGGTGATGAAGTACGTGCAGATCGGGAAGAGCGAAGGCGCGCGACTCGTGACGGGGGGCAACCGCTTGACGTCAGGGGCGCTCTCGAAGGGATGGTTTCATGAGCCGACGGTGTTTGGCGACGTCGATCCTTCGATGCGCATCGCGAAGGAAGAGATCTTCGGCCCCGTCGTCTCCGTGATGCGATGCCGATCGCTCGAGGACGCCGTCGAGATCGGCAACAGCGTCGCCTATGGGCTCTCCGCATCGATCTACACGCGCGACGTCAACAAGGCGTTCACTGCCATGCGCGACATGTACACCGGCATCTTCTACGTGAACGCGCCGACGATTGGCGCCGAAGTGCATCTGCCGTTCGGTGGCACGAAGACGACGGGCAACGGTCATCGCGAAGCGGGCACAGCCGCCCTTGACGTGTTCTCAGAATGGAAATCGATCTACGTGGACTTCAGTGGCAAGCTGCAGCGCGCGCAGATAGACACTTAGCTGGTTGGTGGATGGTGGTTCGTGGTTGGTGGAGAAACCGTGGACTGTGGAGCGTGGACCGCGGACTGAGGACCGGGGACCAGAAAAGAAAAGGCCGGCACGAAGCCGGCCTTTTTCTTTGCGAGGGCCGGTCGAAACCGGCCTCACATGTTTAGAACAGGAAGCGAACCGTGAAGCGACCGTCGAATCCGGGATTGTAGATGTCGCCCATCTGGTACCGCGGGTCCTGGTAGCCCGCTCCCACGGAGCCGGCCGGTTTCTGTGCATCAGCCGTCCGCGCGAGGAGCGCGTTGTAGTCGTACCCGTTGAGCAGGTTCTGGCTTGCGAGCTGCAGCGCCGAGCTGGGCAGCACGCGGCCATTACCGCCGATTCGATTGACCGACTCGAACACGTGACGCACTTGCTGCTGGTTGAAGATGTTGAGCGCGTTGAACTCGAGACGGAGCTTCTTCGTTCCGGCCAGCCCGAACTCATGTGAGACGAGCAGGTCGGTCTGAGACAGCATCGGCGTTCTACCGAGCGAGCCACGTCCCTCGACGAGAATCGGGTAGCGGTAGATGGAATTGACCGACTTCGTGATCGGAGTCCCGCTTCCGCCGTAGAAGTTCAGACCAACGTTGGTGCCGGTCTTGAACAGATAGGAGCCGTACACCTTGACGACGTGCGGGCGGTCGGTCGGAAGCCGACCGTCGACACCTACGTTTCCGTGCGAGTCGAACATCATCTCATCCAAGTCCCATGCTCTGGTGGCATTGCCTCCTGGTCGTGCAACGGCACCGAAGGGGTCCTGCGAGACGATGTATGAGCGGCCCGGTGCCACAGTTTCGTCGGTGTTTACCAAGCCCGGGTAGTTGCCGTACAGGCGACTCAGTACATAACTACCGCCGAGGAACCAGCTGTTGCTGAAGCGGCGGTTCGCTGTGAACTCGAGAGCCGTGTAGTTCCGTTTCGCCTTGGGCATCGGGAAAGGAGGCGTCTGTCCTGTGGGAATGACGAGTTCTGCGAGTCCCTCGCCGGGGTTTCCGTAGATGTACGCCTCGCTGCCGTTTACGAGCGTGCCGAGGTCCTCGATCGTGCGCAGGAGGTTCGTCCGGACGAAGTTCACGCCCACGACGGTATTGGTACGGACTTGGTACTCGAAACCGAGGTTGTAGGCATCCTGCGCCATCGGCTTCATGTCCGGATCGACGACATCCGAACCGAAGCTCGGGATGCGGCTGTCCTTGTAGGAGTCAGCCTGACTGTCCCACAGATTTCTTCCCGTCAGATTCGCTCGGCTCAGCTTTGAGAGGTCCGGATCGTCCAGGGTTCGGAAGCGAGTCTGCCAGTGATCGCCGCCGAAGGTGCCGCGTGCGAGCTCGTACTTCGTCCAGTCGTAATAACGACCGTATGAACCGGAGATCTTGACACGATCGTCGCCGAACAGGTTGTATGCGAACCCGAGACGCGGCGCGAACTTCTCACCCCAGCCGAAGTGGATGGCGGTTTCCTGGATGTCGGGCCGGAACGACGGGATGTCCTCGCTCTCGAACCGCATGCCCAGGTTCAGCGTCAGCCGAGAGTTGACCTGCCAGTTGTCCTGCACAAACAGGCTGAGGATGTTGGCGCCCGCTAGACCAACAGTACCGATGTCATCGATCGTGTAGTAGCCGTAAGTACCGGTACCTGAGCCCACTCCAGGCACATCACTGGTGTAGACAGAGTTCCAAAACACGGTCACGTAACCCTGGTTGGGATACGACAACTGCACATCGTTCGTCGCGTGTGAGTAGCCAAAGCCACCCTTGAATTGGTGCTGACCTGCCCCATTCACCATCTGGGTGACGGAGAAATCGACGAAGTTCCGCGTTGTGAGGTCGTGATCTTTGATCTGAATTCGCGGGAGGTTGCTGTACCCTGTCGCCTGCCGATACTGCACTGGAACTGTGGCGAAAAGGTTTGCGGGAAGTGAGGAGGTCGGCGTCGCCAACTCGAACGTCTGCGACGTATTGACGCCGGTGTCGGAGTAGTCGTCCCGCATGTATCCGCCGCGCATCGAGATGAGCGTCTTGTCCGTCGCCGTGTAGTCGCCGGTGTACGCCATATTCCACTGAGGAATCTCGTAGCCCAACTCCTGTCGAGCCGCGAAGAACGTCGCATCGTTCGTGGTTCGATTCGCCGTCGCTCCGTCATAACCGACGATCGACCCATCCGCCTTGTCTGGCGTCCAAAGACCGGAAACATTGAGCTGGAGTCGCGAAAGCGGCGAGTAAGTGACCTTGCCGAACAGGCTCTGCGTCGTGCGATCGCGAGTAACGGGTACCACCTCTCCCGTATTGAGTGTGTAGTTCCGCGTCAGGCTCTCAAGGCGAGGCGAAGCAGATCCAAAGAAGAAGAGATGGTCTCTGACAATCGGTCCGCCGATGGTTCCGCCGAACTCGTTCCGGTTGAACTCTTGATCGTCGTCCTGAACGATCGCCGCCGAATTCTGCGTGACAGGATCGATCTGCAGACGCTGAGCCAGGCCGTTGTTCGAACGCAGCCAGCTTGCGGAGTAGTGCTCGTAGAGTGAACCCCGGAACGTATTGCCGCCCGACTTGGTGACGGCGCTGATCACGCCACCGAGGGCGCCGCCGTACTCAGCCTCGAGCCCCGACGTCTTGACCTGCACCTCCTGGAGGTACTCGAAGACGGCATCCTGCCGCTGCTGGCCGTGGATCTGGCTCACCACGGAAACACCATCCACCGTGAAATTGTTTTCACCCGCCGAAGCGCCGTTCACCTGGAAGCCGCCCTCGACTGAGCCGAAGTTGACCGATGGCAGCGACGTCGCCAGTGCCTGGAAGCTGCGGCCCTTGGGCATCGACTTCGAATTCTTCTGCGGGGATGTTCTTCTGGTGAGTGGTCGAGGCCACGTCGATGAGCGGCGTGCCGGCGAGGACCTGCACGGTCTCGGTCACGCCTCCAACGCGCAGGCTCGAATCAACAGTGGCGGTTGTCCCGAGGAGGAGGATGACACTCGGTGCCTCCTGCGTGATGAAACCCGAGAGCTCGAACTTGACTGCATAGCGTCCCGGGTCGAGCGCCGTCGCGTAGAAGGTGCCGTTTGCATCGCTCACGACAACCGTCGAACGCTGGGTCTCGTTGTTCGTCACAGTGACTGTGACACCAGGCAACACGGCGCCGGTCTGGTCCGTGACCTTCCCGGTGATGTTGCCAAATCGTTCCTGCGCGGCTGCGAGGCCCGTCACGGCCAGCGCAAACGCCACAAGAAGAGCACATATACGTGCGTACATCAGTTCTCTCTCCTTAAAAGCTCTTGCTCTCTTGAGTAAAGCTGTTGCTCTCTTCAGTTAATGGGAACCGCTTACGAAAAACGTGTACCAGCTGTCACCTGTGGCAATTTGCTGGATTTTCTGTGACTTGTTGCTCAGGACGCCTGCGAACGGGGCGAATAGATCCATGAGGAGCAACATTACGAACCAAAATCATGGATCAGTCGGCATTCGTAATGCAAGGATAACGCTTGGTCACTTCTGGCTGTCAATTGGGACCAACCCTAATAGGGTACGGGCACCGTACTTATCGGGATAAAGGGACGAAAACAGAAGGGGATAGGGGAAAGGGATGGTGCCGGCCAAGGGTCAGGGCAATGCCCTCGGCCCGGCGCGGGACTGCGTTTCGTCCCAGCTATTTCGTCAGTGTAAACGCGACCAGCGTGTCTGTAGCGACGACCGCAACGTACTGCTTTCCGTCTTTACCTTGATAGGTCATCGGATTCGCATTGACCTGACCTTCGACCCGCGCGACCCAGAGTTCCTTGCCGGTCTTCGAGTCGAAGGCGCGGAAGCGTCGATCGGTTGTCGCGCCCACGAAGACGAGACCTCCCGCAGTCGCAGTCGGACCGGCGCTGCCGCTGTTGCCAGTGAGCTGTTTCCCTTCTGGTAGCGCTTCCGTCAAACCGAGCGGCGTCTCCCACGCGATCTCTCCCGTGTTCGCATTCACCGCAACGAGACGGCCCCACGGTGGTCGCTGGCAGGGCAGGTTCGCGAGCGTGCGACCGCTCTCGTCTTTGAGTGGAGCACTGAACGTGAAGTAGGGACCGGCACCGTTCACGCTCCCGCGATCGAACGGAATGGTCGACCCTGCGGTCCCGTTCCCGTAGTTTTGACCGGGCCGCTTCTCCTCGATCCAACCCACGAGCGACGTGTCGTGCGCATTGACGAACACGTAACCGTTCGTGGGATCCACCGCCGCACCACCCCAGTTCACACCTCCAGTCCCGCCGGGGAACTGAATGGTGCTCTTCGGCGGCTCGCCCGCAGCATGAAAGCCGAACGGAGTGAACGCACCCGCGTTCGCGAAGCCACCGCTCTTGTCCCACAGCGCCTGGCACTCAGCAACATGCTGCGCCGATGTGTCTTCGGGGCGAACCATGTCGCGCTCTTTGTTGAACTCGACGCGCGAGAGTGGACGCGCGGGCTTGATCGGAAACGGCTGCGTCGGTGAGTACCACTCGCCAGGGACGCTGCCCTTCGGCACCGGCCGCTCTTCGACACCGAAGATGGGTTTGCCCGTGACGCGATCGAGGATGAACATGAATCCGGTCTTGCCGACCGACACGAGCGCGGGAATCCGCTTGCCGCCTGCCCCGAGCGGAGTCGAGGGGTTCTGAACGATGTCGACGAGCGCCGGCGGGCTCGGCATATCCGAGTCCCAGAGATCGTGATGCACGGTCTGGAAGTGCCAGATGTATTTGCCGGTCTCTGCGTTGACCGCGACGATCGAATTCGCGAAGAGGTTGTTGCCCGGTCGATCGCCGCCCCAGTAGTTCCCTGCGGGCCCTGCGACTGGCATGTAGAGAATGCCGCGCTCTTCGTCGAGCGTCATGTACCACGCCCACACGTTGACGCCCGATCGATTGCGCCAGCCGCGATCGAGCCACGTGTCGTGCCCGACCTCACCGGGCAGCGGCACAGTGTGGAAGTCCCACAGATGTTTTCCTGTTCGAATGTCAAACGCGCGCGTGTCCCCCGGTGCGCCGAGCGCGATCTCGCCGGTTGTCGCGCCGAGGATCGCAACGCTCCTGTAGATGGTCGGCACGCCATTCCACGGCACGCCGATGTCGACGACACCGTTGCGGCCGAAGTCAGGGACGGGATTGCCGTTCGCGGCATCGAGCGCCACGAGACGAGGACCCGCCGTCAGCAGAATTCGAGGCGTGAGCTTGCCATCGCCGGGCCAGTACGCCACGCCGCGTGCGGTCGTCTCCATCCCGATCGGCATCAGGTAGCGCCACAGCTCCTTACCTGTATGCGCTTCGATCGCGAGGACCTGGTTGCCACGGGCGGGCAGATACATCACGCCGCCGACGACGATCGGCGTCGCCTGCGGATTGCTGCCCGAGGCCTCGAGCCCATCGTTGGCACCTCCGCGTCCCTCGACGCTGCTCGGGACGCCCTGAGCGTTAGTCGAAGGGCGTGCCTGACCGGCCGCAGCATTCCCGGCGGCACCCGCGCCGCGTCCAGCGGGTGCAGTTGGCGCCGCGGGGGCTGGACCACCACCGCGCCGTCCTCCAGGCTGCGTCAGTTGGTACTGACCACGCAGGTGCGAGATTCGCGACGTTGCTGGTGGTGATCTCGTTGAGAGGGGAGTAACGCGCGCCTGCCAGGTTGCGGCTGTAGAGCGGCCAGTCACCCGGGGCGGGCCCGCGCTGATTGGATTGCGCCGAGACGACGATCGTGATTGCGATGAGGACGAGCGGAACCGGAAAGAATCGCTTCATGGCTGGGCAGTATAACCATTCGGGGTTCGGGGTTCGGGGTTCGGGGTTCGGGGTTCGGGGTTCGGGGTTCGGGGTTCGGGATCCGGGATCCGGGATCCGGGATCCGGGCTTCGGGATTGGGAATGTCTCTCGTGATTGAATACGACTCGTGGCGCACCGCGTTGCAGTGATTCCCGGTGACGGCATCGGGCCTGAGGTGATCGCTCAGGCGGTCACCCTGTTGCAGGCGCTTGGCGGCGTGGACCTCCATCACCTTCCGTGGGGCGCCGATCACTATCTCTCGACCGGTGAGACGGTCCCGGGCGGTGGATACGATCTGTTGCGATCGTTCGATGCGATTCTGATCGGGGCGCTCGGCGATCCACGGGTGCCCGACAACAGGCACGCGCGCGACATCCTGCTCGGCACTCGCTTCGAGCTCGATCTCTACGTGAACTATCGGCCGGTCCGGTTGCTCGACGCGCGACTCTGTCCGCTGAAAGATCGCACGCCGGCTGACGTGGACTTCGTCGTCCTTCGCGAAAACACGGAAGGTCTCTACGTCGGTGTCGGCGGCCGCTTCAAAGCCGGCACATCCGACGAGATCGCAATTCAGGAAGAGATCAACACGTACAAGGGCGTCCATCGCATCATCCGTCATGCGTTCGACGTCGCTCGAACGTGTACGCGTCACGCAGTCTGCATGGCGGACAAGAGCAACGCGATGCAGGAAGGGCATGCCTTGTGGCAGCGGGTCTTTCGTGAGGTCAGTGCGGACTATCCGGACGTGTCGGCCCGACACCTCTATATAGATGCGTTGGCGATGATGCTCGTCCAGGACCCCCGCCAGTTCGACGTTATCGTCACCAACAACCTCTTCGGCGACATCATCACGGACATCGGTGGCGCACTGCAGGGCGGTCTGGGCATGGCGGCATCGGCGAACCTCCACCCTGGACGAACCTCGATGTTCGAGCCGGTGCACGGCTCGGCGCCGCCGCTGGCCGGAAGGGATCAAGCCAACCCGATCGGCGCGATCCTTTCAGCGGCGTTGATGCTGGACGCCCTGGGTCGGCGAGGCGACGCGGAGCGAATCGATCGAGCGGTCGAATCAGCGGTTCTTGACGGTGCGGTGACGCGCGATGTTGGCGGAAATCTCGGCACGATTGCCGCCGGTGATGCCATACGCCGGAGACTCACCTGAGTGATACACTCCTCAGGCTCCAACTACCTTAATTTCTTGACGCAGGAGAGTATCGACATGGCAGCGGACTTCTTTCTGGGCGAGTCGCTCGTGGGCGACGGCAACGAGGTCGCACACATCGACTTGATCATTGGCTCGAAGACGGGCCCGGCGGGCTCAGCGTTTTGCAACGCGCTGGCAAACAACAAGGACGGTTTCACGACGCTGTTGGCGGTCGTCGCGCCGAACCTGCCGTGCAAGCCGGATACGCTCCTCTTCAACAAGGTGACGATCAAGGGCGCGAAGCAGGCGGTGCAGATGTTCGGACCGGCCCAGGCGGCCGTCGCGCGTGCGGTCGTCGACTCAGTCGAGAGCGGCGTGATCCCGCAGGACAAGGCCAATGACCTGTGCATCCTCGTGGGCGTGTTCATTCACTGGGAAGCGGCCGACGACAAGAAGATCTACGACTACAACTACCAGGCGACGAAGGAATCGATCGCGCGTGCCCTCGGCGGCAAGCCGTCGGTGAGCGACGTCCTCGCGGGCGCGAAGACGGCCAAGCATCCGTTCAGTCCGAAGTAACTTTGGTAGCTGGGTAGCTGGGTAGCTGGGTAGCTGGGTAGCTGGGGCAAAACTCATCCCCCTAGCCACCCAGCGACCTAGCCCACCCAGCGACCTAGCCGACCCAGCGACCCAGCCCACCCAGCTACCTAGGCCCCCCAGCTACCGCGAAGCACTCCGCTTGGCGCGAGCACCAGTGGGAGATCCGTCCAGCTCCCCGGCGATCGCCGTCAGCGTTCGCCGCGTCACACTGAGCTCAGAATCGGTCCACGTCGACATCAATCGCTTGATTGCCGATTCCACGGTTCCGACAGACGGGACGGTGAGACGTTTTCCTTTCGCGGTGATCTCGAGCTGCACGCGCCGCGCATCGCTCGGATCCGTGAGCCGGCGCAGGAGTCCGCGCGCCTCGAGCCGCTGAAGGATTCCGGTCAACGTGCTTGGATGCACGTGCAGCGTCCGAGCGAGGTCGCCCGCAGAGAGACCCGGGAAATTTCCAACGATACGCAGCACGAGACGTTGCGGCCCCGTCACGCCGAACTTGGCCTGCATGCCGCGCGACGCGCGATCCAGGCCATGGTTGATCGCCCACATGAGCCGCATGAAATCGAGCACGGGCCCGAGCGGACGGTCGCCGGGAGTTTCTGTGTTGGGTTTGGAAGGTCTTGCCTGGGATAGGCTGGCCAAGTCATTACTGTAACACCGGAGATACGAGGAGACGGTGATATAGTCGGCAGGTTTCGGGCGCGCCAGGGGTCCATCGCGCACGGGTTGCGAGGCTTCGCGGCGCCGCGGATCGGCGAGCGAAGGCGCTACCAAGAAACTAGTAGACGACTGAATTCAAAGAACCAGTAGACCCCTCACTTCAGACAGGAGTGTGTCGACATGGCAGCGGACTTTTTTCTGGGCGAGTCGCTCGTGGGCGATGGCAACGAGGTCGCGCACATCGACTTGATCATTGGCTCGAAGACAGGACCGGCGGGTTCAGCGTTCTGCAACGCGCTGGCAAACAACAAGGACGGTTTCACGACGCTGTTGGCGGTGGTCGCGCCGAACCTGCCGTGCAAGCCCGATACGCTCCTGTTCAACAAGGTGACGATCAAGGGCGCCAAGCAGGCGGTGCAGATGTTCGGACCGGCCCAGGCCGCTGTCGCGCGCGCAGTGGTCGACTCGGTCGAGAGCGGTGTGATCCCGCAGGACAAGGCCAACGACCTGTGCATCCTTGTCGGCGTGTTCATCCATTGGGAAGCCGCCGACGACAAGAAGATCTACGACTACAACTATCAGGCGACGAAGGAATCGATCGCGCGTGCGCTCGGCGGCAAGCCGTCGGTGAGCGACGTGCTCGCGGGCGCGAAGACGGCCAAGCATCCGTTCAGCCCCAAGTAGGTCGCTAAGTAGCTGGGTGGCTGGGTCGCTAGCTAGGTGGCTGGGGAAAACACCCAGCAACCCAGTCTCACCTAGTAACCCAGCTACGTAGAACCAGCTACCTAGTTCAACTCCCGTGAAGAAGCTCCTTCTGCAGTTGGATTCCTCTCCACTTCCCAGCGTCTTCGATCGCGTGGTCGCGTTCGATGCCGGCGCAGACGAAGTCATGAGCTACGGCGGGGTCACGACCGACAATGTCCGCGACCTCGTGCACGGCGCGATTTTCACGCGCGGCCCGAAGCACCTGCACTCGACAGCCATCTTCATCGGCGGCACCGACATGGCCCTCGGCGAGAAACTCCTCAGCGCCGTGAAGAAGGCATTCTTCGGTCCACTACGCGTCTCGGTGATGCTCGACTCGAACGGATCCAACACAACCGCCGTTGCCGCTGTCGCCAAGATGCGTCAAGCCGCAGGCACGCTCGATGGACGCGCCGTTGTCGTCACCGCAGGGTCTGGCCCCGTCGGTCTCCGCGCGGCAGGGTTGCTCGCGCAGGCGGGTGCGCGCGTGACCGTGACGTCGAGGCGAGCAGGAGACGGTTCGCTTGCCGGGAAGATCACACAGCGGTTTGGCGGCTCGGTTCGCGAAGCTACGATGGCGGACGGCGCCGGTGCAGTGCAGGCGCTCGAAGGTGCGGAGATGTTCCTCAACGCCGGACCGGCAGGTGTCTGCCTGATTCCTCGCGCCGCGTGGGTTGGCCGCGCGGGTCTTCGGGTGGCCGGCGACGTCAACGCGGTCCCGCCACTCGGTGTCGAGGGCATCGAAGTCACCGACGATGGCGCGACGCGAGAGGGCGTGACGACGTTCGGCGCGCTGGGCATCGGCGGCTTGAAAATGAAGATTCACAAGGCGTGTATTGCGAAGCTGTTCGAGAAGAACGATCTGGTACTGGACGCCGAGTCGATCGCCGGGCTGGCTGAGACTCTGTAATGCAAGATGCAACATTCAAAATGCAAACGATGCAGGACTCGTTTGTTTGCATCTTGCATTTTGCATTTTGAATTACATGCCTAGAGTTGCAGGGATCGATCCGGGCACAGTCAGTCTTGATATCTGCGGCCTCGACGCTGATCGAGTCTTTCTCGACGAAACGTTCCCCACTGAAGACGCGCTCGCAGACCCATCACTGATCATCGACCTGATCGAACGCGCATCGCCGCTCGATCTCGTGGTGGGCCCTTCTGGCTACGGGCTTCCGCTCACCAACGCACGCGATCTCACAGAGTCGGACATTCGACTCGCCTGCCTGGCGCCGCGCGGCGAGAACAGCGGCATCGGAGGGTTGTCGTCGCTGATGCGCGCGCTGGCCACATCGACTGCGCCTGTCGTGATGACGCCGGGCGTCGTGCACCTGACGTCTGTTCCTGCGCATCGAAAGATCAATCGTGTCGACATGGGGACGGCCGACAAGGTCTGTTCGGTTGCGCTCGCGATCCACGAGCAGGCCCGGCGCCGCGGATGCCCCGCGAGAGAAGTGTCGTTCATCCTCCTGGAACTCGGGGGAGCCTTCACTGCCGCCATCGCGGTCGAACACGGTCGCATCGTCGATGGCCTTGGTGGTTCCTCAGGGCCGATTGGTGCGATCGCGAGCGGAGCGCTCGACGGTGAAGTGGCGTTCCTTGCCGGGCAAGTCACGAAGCAGATGATCTTCTCGGGTGGTGCGCTCGCGGTTGCGGGGACGCCGGACGCACGCGCCGAAGCCGTGGCGGAAGTGACGACCCCGGCGCGGCAGAAGGCACTCGAGGGGTATCTCGAATCCATCGTGAAGGCCGTGGCGACGCTGACGATTTCGGCGCCAGCAGCGCGGTCCGTGGTGTTGTCGGGAAGGCTCGCGCGCGTGGCCACGATTCGCGGAGGATTGATGTCGCGGCTGTCGCGCACGCTGCCGGGAGGAACTGTTGAATCCCTCGCCGGCATCGCGACGGTCTGCAAGCATGCGGCACAAGGCGCGGCGATCCTTGCCGACGGACTCGCGGGCGGCAGTGCCGCGGAGCTTGTTCAGACACTCGGCATTCGCGCAGCGACGGGTACGGTCCTCGATCATCTCTACGTGATAACTCCCGAGGCGGCCCGCCGGCGACTCGGAATCGATTAGACGTGCGCGTACTGATCGTCGGCGTGTCTACTCGCGCCGCCGCGGATTCAGCGGCGCGAGCAGGGTTCGAGGTGATCGCGCTCGACGCCTACGCCGACCTCGATCAGCACCCGTCTGTGCGCGCGTTGTCGCTGCCGCGAGACTTCGGAACCCCGTTCTCCCCTGAAGCGGTGGTGAATGCGGCGAGGGAGCTACCGGGTGATGCGCTCGTCTATCTCTCCAGCCTCGAGAATCACCCGCAGGCCGTGGACGCTCTGACGAGGGGGCGCACGATCTGGGGAAATCGTTCCGATGCCCTGCGCCGTGTGAGAGATCCCAACGCGCTGGTTGCAGCCTTCGCGGCGCGAGGGATACGCGCGCCACGTGTGATCGGGGCCGGCCAGGCAGCGTCGTTGCCCCGCGACGGCGAACGCTGGATGCTGAAGCCGCGAGCGTCGGGCGGTGGCCACGGAGTGAGACTCTGGTCTCCGGGTGAAGAGGTGGCGCCAGGCCACTATTTGCAGGAGTTCGTTGAAGGGACTCCTGGCTCCGTCAACTTCGTCGCCGCCGGTGGCCGTGGCGTCGTGCTTGGGATCACGCGACAACTCGTGGGCGACGCCGCCTTCGGGTCGTCTGGATGTCGTTATTGCGGAAATATCCTGCTGAAGGGTCAGGCGCTGGTTCCGGATGCGACCGCGCTCGTCGACGCGGTCACGGCGGAGTTCTCGCTCGCCGGCGTCGGGAGCATCGACGTCATCGCGAGCGCAGACGGCCTTCAACCAGTAGAAGTGAATCCGCGTTGGTCTGCATCGATGGAGCTCGTAGAACGAGCGCGTGGTATCTCGATGTTTGCCGTGCACGCCGATGCGTGCGCGAAGGGCGAGCTTCCAGCATTCGACGTCAGCGCATCGCAACCTGCGACGCATGGCAAGGCGATCGTATTCGCCAAAAAGGATCTTGTGGTCGGTGACACGCGCGCCTGGCTCGACGATCAGACGGTTCGCGACGTTCCGCGAGCGGGCGACACAATCGCCGCGGGCCAGCCGATCTGCACTGTCCTTGCGACCGGCTCAGACGATGACCACTGTTACGCGAAGCTCGTCGAACGGGCGAACGAGGTCTATAGGTTGCTGGGTAGCTAGGTGTCTTCTGCTTATCCGGTTGTTTCAGCAAGCCACCATATGTAGTGTAGCGGCGTGCCGCGGCCGTCGTTTCCGAAGAATATGCGCGACTTTCAGCGGCAATTCGCCAGCGAAGAGGCCTGTCAGGACTACCTGGCCGCATGTCGCTGGCCCGATGGGTTCGCCTGTCCACGGTGCGGGCACCACCGCGCGTATCGCTTGAAGGAGCACCGACGGTGGCAGTGCGCGGCATGCCGGTACCAGGTCTCGCTGACCGCGGGCACGATTCTCCACAACACGAAAACGCCGCTGACGGTGTGGTTCTGGGCGGCCTACCTGACGGTGACAGACACGCGCGGCATGTCGGCACTCCTGCTGCAGCGGCAGCTCGGCCTTCGTCGATACGAAACGGCGTGGATGCTGCTGCACAAATTGCGGCGCGCGCTGGTCAATGCGGCCCGCGAGCCGCTTCACGGCGAGGTGGAGATCGATGACACGTGGATCGGCGGTCCGCAGGCCGGGCTGCGCGGGAGTCGCCAATTGAAGGGCCGCCATGCCGCCCTGGTGTTGGTCGCCGTCGAGAAACGTGGAGCCACATCCGGCCGCGTGCGCATGGCCGTGATTCCGGACTTCAAGGCGACGACGCTGACGGCCTTCATCAAGCAGCACGTGGTCCCGGGCTCGACGATCTATACCGACGGCCTGAAGCAGTTCACCGGTCTGCCGCTCGCCGGCTTCACACATGTTGCGCGCGCGCAACCACTGCGCGGAGAGCTCCGCAAGGGAGCGCAATCGGTCGTGCCGCTCGCTGACCGCGCGATTGGCCACCTTCAGCAATGGCTCGTGGGGACCCATCATGGCGTCAGTCGCGCTCAGCTCCAGGTCTACCTGGACGAGTTCGCCTTTCGCCATAACCGTCGGCGGAAACCGACCGCGGCGTTTCAGACCTTGCTCGGTCTCGGCGCTGGACGCGCCCCGACGCCGTATCGACGGATTCGGGGTGCCCAAGACGTGGCGGCCAGCGGCTGATCGCAACATATTGGGGTCAGCTGAAACAACCGGATAAGCAAGAGGTGTCTAGGTTGTAGTGCCACCCCAGCGACCTAGCGACGCAGAAACCGATTCACAATCTCCACGACCTCATCAGGCTTCTCATCGCTCGGGTAATGGCCGACATCGGGAACGGTGACGAGCTGCGCATTCGGCAGCGTTTTCTTCAGCTCCTCCTGTGTCTCCGGCGGCACGATGTTGCTACGTCCACCAAGGATGTAGAGAATCGGCGATGTGATGGTGCGCACGAAGCGCCAGAGATCGGTTGCGACGAATCCGTTCACGAGCTGCGGATCGCGTTTCCACTCGATGCGTCCATCCGCGCGCTTCTTCGTGCCGTAGCGCACGTAGGGCTCGAGGACGGCGGGTGACATGCGCGGGTTCGTCTTCCTGAGCTGCGCGAGGAGCTCGTCTTCTGATGCCCACCCGGCCTGTTCCTGTTGCACCCGCTTCGCGTAGTTGTCAGCAATCTGTCGCGGACGCTCGGGGCCGACGTCTTCGGAGATGACGTGCGACACGAGCTCTGGATGTGTGCCTGCGAAGACCTGGACGACGCGGCCGCCCGTCGAATTGCCCCAGAGCGTGAGGTCTCGAAGCCCGAGTTGCTGCACCACGCCTTCGAGATCGCCAACGTGATCTTCAACGAGGTAGCGCCCCTTCGGATCCCAACCTGAGTCGCCGTGTCCGCGCATGTCGATGGCAATCACGCGATACGTCGGCGAGAAGCGCACGGCGAGGTGATCGAACGTGCGCGCGACGCGATCGAGGCCGTGCACCATGACGAACGGCTTTCCGTTGCCACCCCAGTCCACGTAGTGGATGCGCAGTCCATTGACGTCAACGAATCGATCCACTGGTTGACGTGGCTGCTGGCCTTGCGCGGCAGCGAGGGCGCCGAAGGTGCTCAGCATGGGAATCACGGCGAGCGACCACAGTGTTTTCATGGCGATCAGATTATCCTTACGCGCATGGCTGAAACCGTCGAATTCAAGAGCAACGGCAACACGGCGTCCGGGTACCTGGCAAAGCCGGCGAGCGGCTCAGGGCCGGGCGTGCTGGTGATCCAGGAGTGGTGGGGTCTCGATTCCGGGATCAAGGAGATGGCGAATCGCCTGGCTCAGGCGGGTTTCGTGGCGCTTGCCCCCGATCTCTATCACGGCGAGCTTGCGGCCCACGACGAGATGGACAAAGCCTCGCACCTGATGCAGAGCCTTCCGCCCGATCGCGCCGGCCGCGACATGAGCGGTGCCGTCGACTACCTGGCCTCTCATCCCGCCGTCACAAGCAAGGGCATCGGCGTCGTCGGGTTCTGCATGGGCGGGATGCTCGCGTTCATCATTGCCGCCAATCGAGGTGACAAGGTGACAGCGGTCGTGCCGTTCTATGGCTTCCCGCAAGGTCCGACCGAACCGGACTGGTCGAAGTTGACGGCCGTGGTGAGCGGACACATGGCAGAGAACGACAACTTCTTCGCACCGCCGGCTGCGCACGCGCTCGAGGCGAAGCTCCGGGGAATGGGGAAGACGGTCACACTGACAGTTCATCCCGGAACTGGTCATGCCTTCATGGGTCCGCACAACGCGCTGGGCACATTCAACGCAGAAGTCGCGGCCAAGGTGTGGCCCCAGGTGGTCTCATTCCTCAAAGAGCACGTGAAGTGAGCAGCGCTACTTCTTGACGTACTTCTTCACATCCATCGTGAACTCGGCGCCGTAAATGTTGCCCTGCGCGTCGGTCGTCACGCCTTCGGGCGACGTCGAGCCAGCCGTATATGGATACGGTGTGACATCGGGAACGAAGGACTGCACCTTGCCGTCTCGCGCGCTGCCGATGCGAATCCCGCGCCGCGCGCCCGGGTTGTAGCCATAGCCTTCCGCGCCGTCGCGTGACTCGGAGTCTGCAACGTAGAGCGTGTCGTTGCGATCGATGGAGAGCCCGCTCGGTCGCCCGAACTGCTTCCATTCGGCAATGAACGCTCCGTCCTGATTGAAGATCTGGATCCGGTTGTTCTGTCGATCGCCGACGAAGAGTCGGCCCTGTGAATCGAACGCGAGCGTGTGCACGCAGTCGAACTCACCTGGCCTCGTGCCTTTCTTGCCCCACGTCTTCAGGAACTTGCCGTTCTTGTCGAACTTCATGACGCGCGCGTTCGCTGTTGGCGCATTACCGTGCCCGTCGCCGACGAAGATGTCGCCATTGGGCGCGACCGCCACTTCAGTCGGCTGGTCGAATGTGTCGAGTCCGGATCCGGCCACGCCGGCCTTGCCCAGCGTCAGCAGCACCTGTCCGTCCTTGTTGAACTTGATGACTTGCTGCCCGCGGCCTTCGACGCGTCCGTTGTCGGCGACCCAGATGAAGCCGTCGCGATCGACGGTGATCTTGTGCGGGCTGACGAAGAGTCCGGCGCCAAAGCTCCGCAGGAATGTGCCTGACGTGTCGAATTGCAGCACGGGATCGAGCGGCGAGCTGGCGCACGTCGTTCCCCCTGCGCCTGACGCGCCGCATCGATCGAGCGCCCAGATGGTTCCATCAGGCGCCGTTGCGATGCCGGCAGTCGATCCCCACTTGCGTCCGTTCGGCAATTGTCCCCAGCTCACGCCTGCGCCGTAGCTGTTCGGAAGATCGTTGCGCGCGCCGAGCGGCGACACGAGCGGGAGCTCTGGGAATTTCAGCGGTGCGGAGGCTGCTTGTTGCGGCGCCTGCTCGGCCCTCGGCGTGAGCGCGGCACCAAGTGCCAGCAATACGATCCACGAGGCGTGAACGCGCAGCGTCATGGATTTCTCCTCGC
This sequence comes from uncultured Acidobacteriota bacterium, assembly GCA_963772955.1. Classification (GTDB taxonomy): domain Bacteria; phylum Acidobacteriota; class Vicinamibacteria; order Vicinamibacterales; family UBA2999; genus Gp6-AA40. The sequence continues at coordinate 911,927 of CAVYZF010000009.1, forward strand.
GAAGTGGCTGACTTACGAGAGCAGTTGGTGCAGATGGAAATGGTGTTTGCCGAGCTTGCCGCCATAGTTGCCTGCGGTGATCTCGACGACGCCCGGACGGCAGGCGGCCTCGAGCCCGGCGCGCATCGCGTGCTCGATGGCCGTGCGATCGAGCCCGTCTACGACGATCTCCAGCACCGAGTTCGCCTCGTCCGGGATCTGGCTCGTGACGCCGTCGCGCCCGCGCAGCGTCGGGCAGTAGGCATCGTTGGTCGACGCGATCATGTTCTTGTACTTCTTCGCGCCCACCTTGCTGCCGGCGCGGACGATCCCGCCTGGAAACGGAAGCACGACGCCGCGCACCTTGCGCATCGCCTCGACAGCGGCTTCCGCGGCGGCGAGCGCAGACGATTGATCCTTCGCGAGGATCAGGAAGTTGCCGCCACCGATCGACTTCTGGACGCCGAACTGTTCCTGGACGAGGAACTCGCCCTCCATCACGGGGATGCGCCAGTAGCGCTGCCCGTCGAGCACTTTGCTCGCCTGAAATTTGTCGCCAAAGTGGCGCAACGCTCCACCGACGGTGACGCGTTCACTCGCGTCCGGGAGGCCATCAAAGCACGCGGTCGTGGGACACGTGAGGATCGTCTGACCGACGCGGTCGATGAGTTGGCGACCGAGGCCCTCTGCGTCGAATGCAAACAGCAGCACGCTGATTCCGGGCCGGCCATCCGGGGTATCCGACGCCGCCATCTCGGCTTCGATGCCCGCTTCGACCTTGCATCCGATGACCGACGTGGCAAAGCCGGTCATCGACCGTGCCGCTATCAGTGCCCACGCCGGCGATTGCGCCGTGATCACGACGCGCGCGCCGCGCATCCCGAAGGCTTCCGCAAACGTATCGACGATGCGAACGCCGCCGCGTTCCATGGTTGACTGTGCGGGCGCCGTCCCGCCTTCTGCGCTGTGTGACATCTAGGGTTGCGTGCAGGCCCAGTTCTTTGCGTCCTTGAGATCGCCGGTGCCCTTGTATTTAGCGTACTGCGGATACGGGCACAGCGGACGCGTGAGACCTGAGCGCTGGTTGGACCCCGTCATCTGCGCCGGCGTGACCCCTTGCTCACGCCACTGTTCCATGGTTGCGATCGTGTCGAAGGTGTCCGGGCCGTCGCCGCCGCGGCAGTGCGCCATGCCGGGCACCATGAACAACCGGGTGAAGTCTTTCTGCTCGCCCATCTCCTTCACGAGGTTGTCGTAGTAGAGGACCGTGTTCTCCGGCGTGATGGTCGTGTCTCTCCATCCCGCGTACAGGAGCAGCTTGCCGCCGTGCGCCTTGAACTTGCGGAGGTCCGGGCTCACGGCGTCGACGAAGCCGACCTTCTTGTTGATGATCGGCATGTCGCGATCGAGGTCGAAGGTGTGCCAGTCGTAGTTGGCGTCCTGAAAGCCCCAGATGCGGACCGTGTCGTAGCCTCCGCCCGGCGAGCCGGTCGCGCCTCGCAAGGCCGGAATCGGATTGCCCATCGCCTGGCCCGAGAAGATCAATTCACCCTTGCTGTTCTTGAGCCCGCCGTAGAAGGTCTCGACCGTCTTCATTTGTGGCGCGGTCAGGCACGTTGGAGAGTCGGCACCCGTGCACGCGAGCTTCGACAAGTCCACCTTGCATTCACGTGGATTGTTCAGGAAGCCTTCCTTCAGCGAGTCGCACGCGTTCATCACGGTGTCGTTCACGAGCTTGGCTTTCTCTTCCGGGATCGTGCGCTCCGGATGGCGCGACAACTCGATGCTGCGCGCGACGCCGGCCGTGTGCATCTGGATGTGGCGATTGGCGAGTGCGCCGGCGATGATCCCATCGTAGTCCTCCGGGAAGCGCTGCGCCGCCATCACCGCCTGCCGGCCACCGGTGGAGCACCCTTTGAAATACGAGAAGCGGGGCGCGCGACCGTAGAACTCGTCAACGAGTTGCTTGGACTTCACCGTCATCTCGTGAACCGCGCGATAGGCGAAGTCCACGATCTTTTCGGGATGCCCAAGACCGAACACGCCTCCCGGGCCGTCGGCGTCCGAGTGACCGGTGTCGGTCGCCGCGGTTGCGTAACCTTTCCGCAGTGCGACCTGCATGTCGCCGTATCCCTGGATGGATCCGGCAAAACCGCCATTGCCCACTGCGAGGAAGCGGCCGTTCCAGTTCGCCGTCGGCATCCAGAGCTCGACGTTGATGTTCGAGTCCGGCGTCGGCTTGAGCACCATCTTCACGCGGCAGTGTTCCGGGATCGGCTCGACGGCTTCGGGCGCCGCGCCCTGCCGGCCTCTGCCGCCGCCGGGCTGCGCGAACGGACCTGCAGGCACGACCACCGCGCTGGTCACTGTGGCCTGCGGCAAACGGGCAGCCGCGAGACTCTCACAGGCGTGTGGTGGCGGGGCTGCTGCTCCGAGAAGAGCCAGGCTGAGGATTCCGAGCATCGCTGACCTCCTTAGTCGATACCGAATGCCAACAGCACGTTGCCCGCAGTGGCGCCAGTGCCCACTGCATACCCGGATCCGACATAGACCATTCCATCGACGATGACCGCGCCGGACGTGCTGATCGCACCACCGTGCGCGACCATCCGGTTGACCGTTTCAAAGTCCTGCGACGTATCGAACTCCCAGAGCTGCTTGCCGTCTGCCGCGGAGACCGCGTACAGCCGTCCATTGGAGCCGCCCTGGAAGACGACTCCGGGAATCACTGTCGGTGCGGCGCCGAGCGCAACCCCACGACCTTCAGGCTGGAAGACCCACGCGCGTTCCCCCGTCGCCGGCCTGATCGCGGCGAGTCCCGCAGCACCGGCGCCATAGTACACGTGCTGCTGATCCGCCGCGCCGCCCCACACGATCGTGCCGCGACCACCGCGGCCGCCACCAGTCGGTCCGCCTGCGGCGTTCATGCGAAACAGGACCGCGCCGTTGTTGTCGGGATCGAGCGCAAACACATCGGCGCTCTTCGTTCCGGCGAGGAGCGCGCGCTTACCGTTGGGCAGCGTCGTGAGAATCGGTGAGTTGCCGATGTCCATGTCCGGACCCATCGGCGACGGACACGCTTCGCTCTTGTTGGGTCCGTTGCAGCCCCCCATGAAGACGTCGTTCTCAGTCGCCTGATAGGACCACAGCAGCTTCCCGGTGTTGATGTCGATCGCCATGATCGCGTCGGTCGTCTTCGCTGGCGGTGCTGTCGTGGCGTCACCGGTCCCGACGTAGATCGCGTTGCGCGCCGGGTCAACCGTTGGCGCATTCCACACCGCGCCGCCCGCGGGCTTGTAGAGCACCACGCCGTTCGGCATCGTCCGATATGGCTTGGGTTCTTCAGGGACGACCCACGACTTCCAGATCTCCTTGCCCGTGCTCGCGTCGAGTGCCACGACGCTTCCTCGCGCCGTGCAGCACGGGTAGTCGGGATGCCCGCTGCTGAACTCCTCCGACGAAGAGACCGGGACGAACACTTTGCCGTTGTAGTACGTGATGCCCGCTGTGATGCGTGCGACGAAGTGCGGGTCGACCTTGACCTTCCAGAGTTGACGGCCGGTCTGCGCGTCGAGGGCGAAGACGTTGGCGTGCCCGTCGCCGAAGAACACGGCGTAGCGCGCGGCACCCTGACCCGTGACAGCGCCAACGCTCGGCGAGTTGCGCACGATCGAGCCCTGCTGGAAGGACCAGTACACGCAACCCGTCTTCGCATCGAGTGAGTAGAAGAACCCGTTGTCGCTGCCGACGAAGACGCGGCCCGCGACGACGGCAGGCTGCGCGTTGGCTGACACGCCGGTCGGGAAGCCGAATGCCCATTTGAGTTTCAGGCGCGGGACTTGAGCGGCCGTGAGGCCTGCAGCACCTGCCGGCTGGAACCGGGTGTTCGCGAGGCCATTGCCCCAGCCATTCCATCCTCGACCCTGAGCCGGATCCGCGAGGGCTGGATTGCTGGTGCACTGGTTCGGCATGCCCTTGCCGTCGCCCTGGCGAGCGCTGCCGAGCGGCCGTCCCGCCATGAACTCTGCGAGCGCCTTCTTCTGCGCATCGTTGAGATCCTTGCTCTGCGTTTGCATCGACCCGGTCGTCAACGATTCGTAGATGCGTTCGGGCGTCATCTCGCGAATCGCGTTTGGCGATGGCGCACGTTCGACGGCGGGATTGCCATGACAGCCGGTGCAACGCGTCTGAAACGTCGCGAAGCCGCTTTCCGTGCCTGGCGTGAATCCGCGGCCGCCTCCCGGAGGTGGCGGAGCTTGTGTCGCCGGTGCCTGACCGGCGGCCGGAGCCTGCCCGTGCGTGACTGCAACGAAGAGAGCGAGGCCGAGAGCGGGCCAGATCAGCGCTGAGAGAGGTGTCCTGTTCACGGGCGCAAGAGTCTTGTTCACGGAGCGTAAAATATCACTTTCCGAATCCGGATGGCCTGACCCAGAAGCGTCCACGCCAGGTCGACCCTGGCGCGATCATCTGAAGTTCTTTGTATGTCCCTTTGTGAGCCATGTTGAGGGCATTGGTGATGCTCGCCATCGGCTCGAAGCAGATGAAGTTTCTCTCAGCGGGTGGGGAAGGGCCTTGTCCTCCCCGGCCGGTGCCCGACGGGCTCGGTGCCCAGACGACGACCGAGCGATACCCCTGGTCAATCACCACATCCAGGCGCTGCTTGCGGCCCCACACCGACATCGTCGCCCGGCCCATCGCATCCCGGATCAGATCGCTGAACACGTCGTCGAGACTGTATTCGCGAAGAGGCGCCGACGAGGGGTTTGGAAAGAGCTCTACGACCGGAACTGTCTCGCCGGTCGGGACCTTATTTGCGTCGAGCGTCCACTGCCTACGAGCGCCGATCGCAATCGTCCACTCATCACGCGGAACGTCGGTCAACTGGAAGTAGGGATGAAAGCCCACGGCCACCGGCATCGACTCGGCGCTGGTGTTCGTGATCGCCGTCTCGACCTCCAACTGTCCGTTCGCAAGTCGATACGTCATCTCGATCGCATGAGCGAAGGGCCACTGCTTCATCCACATCGGCTGTCTGGCGAATTCGAGCCGGCTCGTGACCGACGCCCCTTCGCCGTCAGCGCGCGTCGCCGTGACCTGCCATTGGTCGGTCGTCGTGAGGAAGCCGTGGATCGGGATGTTTCCGCGGACGTTCCCGAGGCTCATGTCGAACGCGTATCGCCTGCCATTCGCGTAGAACGCCTGTTCGTCAAGCCGATTCGCCCACGGGCCCATGAACGGGATCCCGGTCGCGTTCGGTTGTGCCTTGAACTCTGCGATCGTCTTCTGGGGGAAGCGCAGCACGTTGTGTCCCTGGACGCGCATCTCGAAGGCGATATTTCCGACCGACGGAAGGATCGATACGACAATGTCCGACGTGCGATCCGTCAGCCTGACGATGTCGCCGTCGCGCGCGGCGGCGTAGCGCTGCGCCTGAACGGGCGATGCGAGCGTGCTCGCGAGCACCACGAGGAGGACGAGGCGAGATGCGTTTGTCATGATCAGCCACGGCCTGTCGCGGGAGGCGGTCTCGCGAGGCTAAAAGGCCGCGAAACAGTGTATTCTCCCGCGCATGAGAACTGCACTTTTCGTTGCGGTGATCGCATTCGCAGTGGTTCTTCCCGAGACGAGTCACGCGCAGCTGTCGCCATCGGCCAATTGGGCGGCGCACACCGCGAATCAGTATCGAGTCGTGCCCGACGTCACGTACCTCACGGCGAGCAACTACGAATCCAAGTTGGACATCTACGCGCGTCGCGACGTCACCACGCCGCAGCCAACGCTCGTGTACTTCCACGGCGGATTCTGGGCGGCTGGAACGAAAGAAGGATCATTGCTATCCCTGATCCCCTGGATGGAAATGGGATGGAACGTCGTGAACGTGGAGTATCGATTGGCGCGCGTGGCTCCTGCGCCGGCCGCGGTCGAAGACTGTCTGTGCGCGCTGCGATTTCTCGCCGCTCAAGCCAAGACCTACAACATCGACGTCAATAAGATCGTGACGATGGGCGAGTCAGCCGGGGGGCATCTGGCGCTGACAAGCGCGATGATTCCCGAAAGCGCTGGCCTCGATCGTCAATGCGCGGGCGCGACGCCGGTGCCCACGGTGGCAGCGGCGATCAATTGGTTCGGTGTCACTGACGTGAACGACGTCATCGATGGTCCCAATCGCGCGAATGCCGCGATGACGTGGCTGGGCAGTCTGCCGAACCGTACAGAGATTGCGAACCGGGTGTCCCCGCTCAATTACGTTCGCAAGGGACTCCCGCCGATCCTGTCGATCCACGGGGACGCCGATCGCGTCGTGCCATACCAGCATGGCGTTCGACTGCACGAAGCGCTGAACAAGGCCGGGGTCGTCAACCAGTTGATCACGATTCCGGGTGGCGGCCATGGCAACTTCACGCCCGAGCAGCGCACGATGATCTACTCGACCATCCAGCAATTCCTCAAGAAGAACGGACTCATGGCTGCTGAGTGAAACGACTGTCAGCTGGCGCTCTGGTTTACGTGGTCGCTGTCGCCGGAACCGGTGCGGCGGCTCTCATCCGCCACGCGGTTGGTGATCTCGGCGGACGGGGTCCGTTAGGGCCGTTCTTTCTCGCGATTCTCCTCGCCGGATGGCTCGGCGGGTTGATGCCGGGTGTATTCGCAACCGTCATCAGCACGCTCGTGGCCTCGGTCTTCTTCGTGGACCGGACGGGCTTTGCGTTCAACGATCGCGGCGATGCGATCGCCGTTGCGCTGTTGTTCGGGTCAGGCCTCCTCACCAGCTGGCTCTGTGAAATCACCCATCGTCGCGGACGTCGCCTGCAGGCGCAGGAACAGGATCTGCGCGCTGGACAGAAGCTGCTGGAGGAGAGCGAGGAACGCTATCGGCTGCTGACCGAGGCGCAGCCGGGCATGATCTGGACGCTGCGACCCGACAACACCGTGGACTTCGTCAATTCGGCGTGGGTCACGTACACGGGCCGCACACTGCAGGGGATAGATGCCGAAGGGTGGCGCGATCTGATCCATCCGGACGATCGCGCGGCTATGGCTGCCGCGATCAGCACGCCGCTCGAGCGCGGCGAGCCGCACGAAGTCCAGGTCCGCTTCCGGCGGCACGACGGCGTGTACCGCAGGGTGCTGTCGCGCGTCGTTCCGGTGAGGGATGGCAGCGGCGTCGTCGTGAAGTGGATCGGCACGACGACAGACATTCACGATCTGTGGCTGGCACGTGAGGGCCTGCGCGAGAGCACGGTGAAGCTTCAGGAGAGCGAGAAGCGATTCTCCAACGTGGCTTCCGCGCCGGTGATGATCTGGAGCTCCGGCCTCGACAAGCGGTGCGACTGGTTCAACGAATCATGGCTCGCGTTTACCGGACGAACGCTCGAGCAGGAACTGGGTGACGGCTGGCTCGAGGGTGTCCATCCACAGGATCGGGAACGCTGCTTCGATGTCTATGTGCAGGCATTCGATGCGCGACAACCGTTCTCCATGGAATACCGCCTCCGGCATCGCGATGGGACGTACCGGCGGATCGTGGATGAAGGTGTGCCGCGTTCAATGGAGGGACGGTTCTACGGCTACATCGGTTCTGCGGTCGATGTCACCGAGCAGCGACTCGCCGAGGAGCAGTTGCTGCACTCGAAGAAGATGGAGGCGGTCGGACAACTGGCCGGCGGTGTCGCTCATGACTTCAACAACCTGTTGACCATCATCAACGGCTACACGGATCTCATGCTCGCCCGGTTCACCGCGGAAGACACCACGCGGCACGATCTCGAAGAGGTCCGCATCGCCGGACAGCGGGCGGCGTCGCTCACGAGCCAATTGCTGGCCTTTGGTCGTCGTCAGGCGATGCAGCCATCGGTGCTCGATATCGATCTCGAGGTCGCCGAGTCTGCCAAGACTCTGCGCCGCGTCCTCGGACCTGACGTGGACATTACGGTTGAGAGCAGCGGTAATCGCGCGCAGGCGCGAGCCGATCGCAACCAGTTTGCGCAGGTGCTCCTGAACCTGGCGGTCAACGCTCGCGAGGCGATGCCGGACGGGGGACGACTGACATTCGCTACAAGCATCGTCCAGTTCGGCGGCGCGCACGCGAATCGCCATCCGACGCTCACGCCCCGCCGCTACGTGCGGCTCGCAGTCAGCGATACCGGCCGTGGAATGACGCCGGAAGTGAAGGCTCGCATCTTCGAGCCGTTCTTCACCACGAAGGAATTCGGGAAGGGCAGCGGCCTCGGCCTTTCCGTGGCTCACGGTATCGTCGAGCAGAGCGGCGGGCACATCGAGGTCGAGAGCGAGCCGGGGCGCGGCGCGACGTTTTACCTCTACCTGCCCGGCGCCGGCGCCGGCGACGTCTCTTGACCGAGGCCGGACGCGGGCATAGGCTTGCGTCCTGCGTTCACGCCCTCGGAGGTTTTCGATGCGACATCGCTTCGCCGTCGTGCTTGTGGCCGCAACACTCCTGGTGGTGGCAGGCTCCGTCGCTGCACATCATTCGGTCTCCGGGCAATACGATGCGTCGAGGCCGTTGACGCTGACCGGCGTGATCTCGAAGGTGGACTGGATCAATCCGCACATCTACCTGCATCTCGACGTGAAGGACAAGGATGGCGCGGTCACGACGTGGACGCTGTCAACGCTTCCCACGGCGATGATGCGTCGCGCCGGATTGACGAAGGAGATGCTGCAGGGGCAGCCCGGAGAAGTCGTCACGATCACCGCGATCGCTGCGAGAGACGAGACGAAGAAACTGGGTTGGATTTCGAAGATCACCTATGCGGATGGCCATCACGTTCAACTCGGCAGAGATTAGAGGAGATCGGACATGACGCACCGAGTCCCGGTCGGAGCTCTCGTCGTCGCCGCGGTCGTTGCGGTGAGTTCACCCGCGGCGGCGCAAGGGCCGCGAATGACGGCCGATCGTCTGGCCGAACTGGCGAAGAAACCGACGCCTCGCCTGGCCGACGGGAAGTCCGATCTCAACGGCACCTGGGACCACCTCGGTGGCATCGAGTTCGTGCGTCCGCAGAGCCTCGACAACGGCTCGGTGTGCGTCGTTGGATGCCCGCCCGCGCCGGCGGCGCGCGCGGGCGGAGCAGGCGCTCGTGCTGACGGAGCCGGGGGGAGAGCCGGTGGCCCACCTGCTGCACCACCTGCGCCGAATTTTCCGAAGTACAAGCAGGAGTTTGTCGCGAAGGTGAAGGATCTGGCCGAGCGGCAGGTCGAGGTCGATACGGCGCTCCAGTGCCAGCCTCCTGGCGTCCCTCGCATCGGGCCGCCCGCGAAGATCGTGCAGACGGCGCGCGAGGTTCTGTTCCTCTACGACGATGTGAATGGGTCGTTCTTCAGGATCATCCCGACCGACGGCCGTGCGCATCGAAAGGACCTGCCGTCCAGTTATCTGGGTGATGCGATCGGAAGATATGAAGGCGACACGCTTGTCGTCGAGACGGTGAACTTCAACGAAGAGACGTGGCTCACCGACAACGGTGCGTTCCACTCGAAGGATCTCAAGGTCATCGAGCGGCTGCGCCGCGTCGGGGACACCATTCAGTACGAAGCGACCGCACTCGACCCGGCTGTCTTGGTCGAGCCTTGGAAGGAACGCACGCAGGCGTTATGGCTGAGCGATCGCGAGATCGAAGAGTCGCCGCGTTGCGAGGAGCGCGACCTCGATCTGATCAAAGACGGTTCGCATCACGACAATCCCCGGTAGCTGGGTGACTAGGTAGCTGAGTAGCTCTGTCGACCTAACAACCCAGCCACCTAGCAACCCAGTTGCCTTGACATCCCCACAGGGCGGGTTCAAGATCCGCCCACTTCATAGCCCTCACCCCTGAATCGTTCGGCCCACGCACTCGTACGGGACCTCCGGCGCACGTTCTCGCAACTGAGAGAGGAGAGTCTGTTCATGCGTTCAAGCGGCAGAATCGCGATGGTGTGTGCCTGTGTCGCGCTGATGCAGGTGATGGTTCCCTCCCTCGTCCACGCCCAGGCGACGCTGGCCGGTGTGGTTCGCGACACGTCAGGCGCCGTGCTCCCTGGCGCCACTGTTGAGGCCTCGAGTTCGGTTCTCATTGAAAAGACACGCAGAGCCGTCAGTGACGGTACGGGTCAGTACCGCATTACTGATTTGCCACCCGGCACGTACAACCTCAGTTTCACTCTGGCCGGGTTCAACGCGGTCCAGCGTCAGGGCGTGCAGGTGACCGGGTCGGGCGTGATCGCGATCAACGCGGAGATGCGGATCGGCGCTCTCCAGGAAACCGTGACCGTCACCGGCGAGACGCCCATCGTAGACACCCAGTCCACGCGGCGCGAGATGGTCATCGGTGCCGAAGCGCTCGCCACGCTTCCCGTCACGCGCAGCTACGGTACGTTGCTCGCCGCAATTCCCGGGATCACGACTGACAACACGTCGCGTGGCGCGATGACCGAGCCGTTCATGACATTCTTCACGTCGAACGGCGGTCGCGCCAACGAAGGGCGCATGCTGATCAATGGCCTTCCGGTCGCGGCGTCGTTCAATGGTGGTGGCGTGTCCACGTTCATCTACGACGTGGCGAACACAGACGAAATGCAGGTCCTCGTGTCGGGGGGGCTCGGTGAAAGCGAAGCGGGCGGGCCGAGCGTCAACCTCATACCCCGATCGGGCGGCAACAACTTCAACGGGACCGCGTTCTACAGCGGCACCGGCGATGGCCTGCGGTCGGACAACATCGACGAGTACCTGGCCAGCATCGGCCTGACACGGCCGCCGGCGCTGCTCAATCAATACGATGTCAGTGGTGCGCTTGGCGGGCCCATTGTCCGCGACCGGCTGTGGTTTTTCGGCTCGGTACGCGACTTTGGAAGTACCACGTTCACCGAAGGCGTCTTCGCGAACCTCTACGCCGGCGATGCGACCCGTTGGGACTACGAACGAGATGAGTCCGTCGAAGGGCGCGGCACGAATCGTCGCGACATCTTCTCGATCAAACTGACCGCTCAGGTGAGCCCGCGGAACCGCGTCACCTTCTCGCACGAGTATCAGCACCGTTGCTCGGGGGGGACCATCACCGCAGCCGGCGGGGGCTGCCGCGGACGCGGCGACGACTGGATCGGCCTTGGCACACTGACGGCCTCGCCAGAGACGTGGCCGGGGTATCACGATTTCCCCTACCACGTGACGCAGGCGACCTGGTCATCTCCGCTGTCGAACAGGGTGCTGCTCGAGGCCGGCTTCTCGCGATTCCAGTATCTGTGGGCAGGCTTTGGAATAGCGCCGCCCGACTCGCTGACGAGCATGATCCCGGTCACCGAAGCACAGGCGATCGACGACCATCGCGCGAACTTCACCTATCGCGGGACGTTCGATCCGCTCGGGTTCGGATGGGCGAACAACGATGCGAACCCGAACAACTGGCGTGCGTCGATGGCCTACGTCACAGGTGCGCACAACCTGAAGGTCGGTTATCAGGGCTCGTATCAACGATCGCTCCAGGCGCGGGACGCCAATTCCACGCTGCTGCGCTACACGATGAACAACCGTCAGCTGAACGGTGTCAGTTACACCCTCGCCACGAGGTGGGAGCAGAACGACCGGACCGCGACCTCCGCGCTTTTCGCTCAGGATCAGTGGACGATGGGACGCCTGACGCTTCAGGGCGCCGTGCGCTACGACCGGGCATCGAGCTGGGCACCGGCCGAGGGCAATGGCACCACAGAGATCTCGCGATTCAATCCTGCGCCGATCACTTTCCCCCGAACGGTGAGCGTGGCCGGCTACAACGACATCACGACGCGGTTGGGCGCCGCCTGGGACGTCTTTGGAAACGGCAAGACCGCGCTCAAGGCCAACTGGGGGAAATACCTGCAGAATGCCACCAACGACGAGAACTACACCGCCAACAACCCGGCCGCCCGGATCCAGAGAAACGTGTTGACGCCTGCGCGCGCGTGGCAGGACAACGGGAACTTCGTCGTGGATTGCGATCTGAGGAACCCGGCGGCCCAGAACAACCTGGCCACGGGCGGTGACAACTGCGGGGCGCTGACCGGCGACAACGCGAATTTCGGCAATGCCAATCCCAACCTGACGGTTGTCAACCCGGACATTCTGCGCGGATGGGGCGTGCGTCCCGCCGACGGGCAGCTCGGCGTGTCAGTCCAGCAGCAACTGCTCCCGCGCGTGTCGGTCGACGCCAGCTACAACCGGCGCTGGTTCAACAACTTCTTTGTCGACGACAACCAACTCGTCGGGCCATCCGACTACACGCCGTGGACCTTCACAGCACCGCTGCATCCGGACCTGCCGGGCGGTGGCGGGTACCCGGTCACGGTCTACTCCCGGCTTCGAGCGATCGGCGCGCAGACCTACAGGACGTTCGAGACCGATTTCGGCGATGCGCGCACGCAGGACCGGCATGGCGTGAACGTGTCCGTGAATGCGCGGCTGGCCAACGGCCTGACATTCCAGGGCGGGACGAGCACGGGCCGCGGCGTGCGAGATACGTGTGACACGAGCAAGAACCTTCCAGAGACCATCCTCGGAACGGGCACGGCCACGTCGCAATTGACACAAGCTGCGGCGTGCCATGTGACCGAGCCGGTGATGACGTCCTTCAGGGCTCTTGCGGCGTACACCGTACCCAAGATCGATGTGCTCGTTAGCGCACAGATCCGATCACTGAACCCGAACAACATCGGCGGCGTCGGCGGTGGTTCCGCAACCAACGGCGCGTCACTGAGCGCCAACTACCAGCTGCCGAACAGCGTCGTGCAGCAGATACTCGGACAACTGCCGGCTGGTTCGCTGATCAACGGCACGACCACCGTCAACCTGCTCCTGCCCGGTGAGCTCTACCCGGACGATCGCCTTAATCAGGTGGACATGCGGTTCGCCAAGATCCTGAGGTTCGGATCGACACGGGCCGACGTCGGCGTCGATCTCTATAACCTGTTCAACACCAACGATACGACCACGTTCGATGCGAATTTCGCGTATGCGACAAGCGGCGCGACGTGGCTGCAACCGACGGCGATCGTGCCGCCGCGCTTCCTGCGCTTCAATGTGACGTTTAGTTTCTGATCCTACTTCGCAGTCCTTTGAAGAGAACGATGTCGCTCGCGATCCGTGCGCGGGCGACAGCCAGGCGCTTGCCGTCTGCGGACCACGCGAAGTCTCCGATCTGTTGTCCGTCGGACGGGAAGTGAGTGAGCTGACGCGGAGGGGCACCGTCGAGTGGTTGTACCCAGATGTCCGATCGGGTGCGAGCGTCGATGTACGCGATGCCGCGCCCATCGGGCGTCCAGTGCGAGTCTAAGATCCCACGCGCGGGTAGCGTCTTCTTCGATGAGCAGGCCTCGAGGTCGCACACCGTCACGGATGGCTGGTTCTGCGCGTCGAACGAACTGAACGCGATTGAGCGGCCATCGGGCGAGATCTCCGCCCCGCCCTGGCGGACGCCAGTGGCCACGATCTCGCGCACGTCGGCCGGGTCGTCCACAGACATGACTCGTACGGCGAGTCCCTTCGGCCCTGTGGGATCGATCATGGCCAGGAGCCGTCCGTCCGGCGACAGCCGTCCGGAGGAAGCCGCGCCGAAGGTGCCGCTCGACGTCAGGCGATCCCGTTTCGCGCCGTCCGCCTTCCACACCTCACCTGTGTCGTAGTCGAAGTACACGATCCGGGAGCCGTCGGCGCTCACGCTCTGATTCCCGGCGCTTTGCGCCAGGACTTCCGTGGTCCTCGTCGCGACTCGCCACCGCGTGAGAGCAAACCCGCCCGATGCCGTTGCCGGGTACACGAGATCGTCCCCCATCCATCGGAGCCGGAACCCGATAGGACCTTTTGCTGGTGTTGTCGGCACGGTCTGCGTCCACCGCTCAACGGTCGCGTCACTTGTCCAGACGCTGAACGAGGCGTCGTTGCGTGCCACGACCAGTGCTCCGCGATTCGCTGTCAGGCTCGGGCTGACGTACTGACTGGTGTCGTTGGTCAGACGGCGGAGCGCGCCGTCCGGGTATGACATCAGCCACAGTTGCAGTGGCGCGCTCGATTTGTCGAGTGCGCTGAGCAGCACCGCGCGCTCGTCGAGCCACGTCAGACCTGTTCCCGGTAGCGGAGGACCGAGATTCACCGCTTGCTCGGCACCCGTCTTCGTGTCCACGAACACCACCTGTCCCGTTGCCTGCTCTCCCGATCTGCCGCCAAGAGCGGCGATCGTCGTGCCGTTCGGGGACCAGGCCGGAGCGAAGGCCTGGAAGGACCCCACAACGGTCAAGAAACCTTGTGGCGCGCGGCGGGTGGCCAGGACGCGCTCGCTGCTGCCGTCGCTTGTCGCGATGACCAGCTCAGTCTGACCCGGGGCGCTCGCGCGGGTGAACGCCATCTGGCGGCCGTCTGGCGAGAAGCCAACGCGTCCGCCGACTCCCGACAAGAGGCGACGCGCGGTGCCGCCGAGAAAAGGGATTTGCCAGAGCACGGGCTGCCCTTGCGGCGACTGCTTCACGTAGTTGACGAAAGAACCGTCAGGCGTGACCGTCACGCCAACGATGTTCACTCCAGGTTCTCCCGGTACGATCTCGACGTTGCTGCCTGTCGCCACCTGGCGAACCCGGAGACTGGCGACACCCCCACCGTTCTCGACGTAGGCGACGTAGTTGCCGTCCGGAGAAATGGCCGGAAGACCTGCGGTGCCGCTCGTTGTGAGAGGCTCGACCTGCAGGTCGGCGATAGAGATCGGCGCCGCGCTCGCGGCCGAATCGTTGCCGTTCTCGCGCGGTGCGAAGACGTAAGCAGCGCCCGCGATTGCCAGGATGATCAGCGCGGCGACGCCCGCCACTGCGGCGCGGTGACGGCTCATGAGGCCGGCGATGAGTTGCGCATCCGAAGAACTCGGCGGCGCGGCAACTGCGCTGACCGGTGCGGTGTGGCTGTGGCTTGCATCGGCAAGAGGCACCGATCGTGTGACGGTGTCCGGCGTGCGCGATCCAGTCAGCTCGCGCTTCAGACGCGTGAGCTCGGCACGTAGCTCGGACGCGGTCTGCGTGCGGACTTCGCGATCCTTTTCAAGCAGCGTGAGAATTGCCTGCTCGAACCGCACTGGGAGATCCGGCTGGAGTTCGCGCGGAGCTGCCGGGTGCTCGTGCAGGATCGCCGCGGAGGTCACGGCGCTCGTCGTGCCCGAGAATGCACGTTTGCCCGTGGCCATCTCGTAGAGCACGAGCCCCAGCGAGAACAGATCGGTGCGCGCATCGAGTGCGCCACCGCGCAGCTGCTCCGGAGACATGTACGCCACGGTGCCGACGGCGACGCCGGCATCGGTCAGTGGAGTGTGTCCCGACAGCGTGGGGAACGCCGTGACGTCCATGTCGGCCTGCGCGACTGTTTCGGTGATACGAGCCAGACCGAAGTCGAGGATCTTTGGGCCGCGCGGCGTCAGGACGATGTTGGCCGGTTTGAGATCGCGGTGAACGATGCCCTTGGCGTGGGCAGTTGCCAGCGCATCGGCGAGCGCGAGTCCGATCTCGAGAAGCGTCGGCACATCGAGCCGGCCGCGAGCGAGACGCTGGTGCAGCGTTTCACCCTCGAGCAACTCCATGACGAGGAACGGCACGGGTGACGTCCCGACGTCGTACACCGCGCAGATACCGGGATGATTGAGCGCAGCAATCGCCTTGGCCTCGCGCTCGAATCGCTCGAGTGCCTGGGCCGAGACGGCGCCCGCCGGGAGGACCTTGACTGCCACCTCCCGATCGAGGCGCGTATCGCGGGCGCGATACACCTCGCCCATGCCGCCGGCGCCGAGCGGCGCGAGGATCTCGTAGGGACCAAGCCGGGTACCGGTATCGAGCGCCATCGTGCGAAGGAGCCGTGCTGCCTACTGCGTACTGCCTACTTCTTTGGAGTGAGCCGCACGATCGATGCCCCCTGCAGGATGTAGATCGAGCCGTCGGGCGCCTGGCGGATTTCGCGAACGCGCTGCTTGTCGGCAGTCAGGAGCTGTTCTTCCGCTGCGACGCGCTCACCGTTGAGAACAAGACGCACGAGATGCTGGCCGGCCATCGCGCCGATGAACAGGTTGCCCTTCCACTCCGGGAACATGTCGCCCGTGTAGAACATCATCCCCGACGGTGCGATTGACGGCACCCAGTAATAGATTGGCTCCTCGACGTCCGGCCTCGATGTGGCGCCGTCGCCGACGCGCACGTTCTTGCGGCCGTCGAGTTGCCGCGCGTCGTACTGACGTCCGTATGACACGTCTGGCCAGCCGTAATCCTTGCCGGCGCGGACGATGTTGATCTCGTCGCCGCCCTGCGGACCGTGATCGATCATCCACAGCTCGCCGGTTTGCGGATTGAGCGCCGCGCCCTCGGGATCCTTGAAGCCGTGCGCGAACGTGTCGGCGAGCACCGTGGCGCGACTGAGCCACGGGTTGTCCTTCGGGATCGAGCCGTCGCGGTTGATGCGAATGACACGGCCCGTGAAGTTGCGCCGGATGTCTGGGTTGTCGGCGAACGTGTGTTCGACGCCATCGAGATCGGAGTCGTAGAAGCGGAAGCGATCGGCGCCGGAGACGAGCAGCGTGCCGTCACGCGCGATCACGATCCGCCGTTCGACGCCTTCAGCGAGGACGTCGACGTCTTCGAGCCTCGTGTTGTCCGCGCTCAGCTTCGCTCGTGCCACCCGCTCGGCCCCGAGCTGCATCGTCCTGCGTTCGATGAACGGTTTCGTCCAGACGCGTTCGTAGAAGAACTCGATCGGCCACGACGCCGGCGCTTCGCCTTTCGGCGGTGCAAAGTACGTGAAGTAGAGTGTGCGGTTCTTCGCGAAGTCGGGATCGAGCACCACGTCATGGAGCCCCTGCGCGGCAACGGCTTTCACTCCCGGCACTCCTTCGAGCGGCGCAGAGACGACGCCCTCGGGCCTGACGATCCGCATCGTGCCGGAGTTCTGCGTGACCAGGATGTTGCCGTCAGGCAGGAACGCGATTGCCCACGCGCCGGTCAGCCCTGTGGCGATCGTCTGCGTGGTGAACGGCGGCGACGGCTTGACCGGTTTCGGCGCATCCGTTTGCCCGGCGAACGCCGGCTTGGGCTCAGGCGACTGCGCGCCAACCGTGACGAGGCACGCCATGGTCAGCGTCGCGATGATGCCGAGTGATTTGTTCATGATGATCCGACTGCCTGCCGTCTACTGCCGGTTGAAGCGATGCACGCGGCCGAATGCGCTGAACTCGGATACGAAGAGGTCGCCGTGTGCGTTGAGCGCCACACCGTGCGGCGACAGCACGAACCCCTGACGCCACTGCGCGGGCGGGATCTTGTTGGTGCCGGTGCCCTGCTCGGTGTTGGCTCCGATGCGGGTCACTACCGCGCCGGCTTTGTCGAGCACCGTCACTCGACCATTCAGCTCGCCGACGATCGCGTTGTCGCCGTCGATCACGATCGCGGCCGGCAGTAGAAGATCCTTCGCCACCACACCCAGGAACTCGCCGTCGAGTGAGAGATGCACGACGCGGTTGTTGGCGCGATCGCACGCGATGATACGCGCCGGCTGGAATCGGGTGTCGATCGCCAGCTTGTGCAGCGTGTTGAAGCTGTATGGCGCCTGCTTGCCGCCGAACGACGTGATGTACTTGCCAGTCTTGTCGAAGCGATGGATGTAATCGCTCGCGTAGCCGTCGGTCACGTAGATGTCGCCGTTCGGTGCGACGTCGAGGCCCGTGAGCAACAACGCCAGCTGATTGCTCCGCGCGTTCCTCACCTTGTACTGATCCGGAATCGTCGACGAGCCGATCGTCATGACGATGTTGCCTTCGAGGGTCATCTTGACGATCGTCTGTCCGCGCAGCGTGGCGCCGTAGAGGAACTCGCCATCGGCCTGCTTGCGGATCACGAAGCCATGAAAGTCGCTCGGTGCAGCTGGCACGTTGCGCAGGAACGCTCCTTCGGGCGAGAACACCTGGAGACCTGCTGATGGATCCTGCACGCTGACGTAGACCTCGCCAGTGGAGCTGACGGCGACGTCGCCATGCTGATTGCCAAGTTGCTCGCGTCCTTGCGGAAGCGTGAGCCAGTCAGGGGCCACGCGATAGGTGTTGGCGGCTGTCGCGGTGGTCAGCAGCGCAACGCTGGCGATGAGTACGAGTGCGAGACGCTTCATTGGATTCGTTCCATTCCCTTAACCTTGATCACGCCGTTGTTGGCGGACGACATCAGAAACGCCACGAACTCCTTCGCCGCTGTTCCCTTGGCTTTGGCGTTGACGCCCGCCGCCATGATCACAAAGGTCTGCACATCTGCCGGAAACACGCCGCCGAGTTCGGCTCCTGTGACGGGCAGGATCTCGCTGACTGGCAGCACGGCGAGGTCCGACGCGCCGGTCAGGATGTTGTGATTGACCTCTTCCCCGGATGCGGCAGGCTTCGTCTTGATGGCATCGGCGATGCCCAGCTGTTTGGCGGTGGCCAGGAATGCCACGCCGCTGGCGCCCGCGGACGCGAACGTGATCGACTTCGCCGCGAGCAGCGTCTTCTTGAACGCGTCGACGCTGCTGACGTCTGGCTTGTGTGCGCCTGACTTGATCATCAGTCCAAGACCCGTGCGCGCGATGATCGCTTTCGCCGGCACCAGACCTTTGGCGATCAGATCGTCGAGCAGCGGCGGCGTCAGGATCGCGACGTCGAACGGGTCGCCTTTCTCGATCTGACCCTTCAACGCTCCCGCAAGTCCGAACACCATCGTCACCTTGTGCTTCGTGGTCTTCTCGAACTGCGGAGCGAGCTCGTCGACGACAGCCTTGATGCCGACCGACGAGAGCACTCGTATTTCATCTGCGAAGGCTGCGGAGCTGGTTACCAAAACCGCGGCCATCATCACGCACGTGGCACGTCTCACCTTCGCGTGAAAGCGCATGACATCCTCCGATTCAGAGGCCGTGATCTTACTGCGGCACGGCGGGAAACGGGCGGTCGCCCTTCAGGAAACGGAGGACGATCTCATTGAAGAAGGCGGGTTGTTCCCAGGCGATCGAATGGCCGGCATCAGGCACTGTCGTCCACTGGACGCCTTTGACATGACGGGCCCAGAGCTTCATGAGCGCGGGCGGCGCAAGGAGATCGGCATCCGCCGCGACCACCAGCGTCCGCGTGGTGATGGTTGCCAGCTTGGCGTACGTATTGGGCGATCGCAGTGGCTGGGCCGGCGCGCCAGCCTGTCGTGCGTGCTCTTCGATCTCGAGCCAGCGCTTCGTGCCCTCGGGATTCGTGCCGCGATACGAAGCGCCCACCTCCCGGAAATGACCGGGAAGCGATCGGATACCTGGAATCTCGATCCGTGCGATCACGTCCTGGATCTCTTTGTCGCTGACCGAACCGGTGCTGGCGGCGATGACGAGGCTCGCCAGTTGTTCCGGATGCGCGGCAGCGTAATCGAGTGCCACGAATCCGCCGCCCGCGACGCCGACGAGATGAAACTGTGCGAGCGACAGATGGTCAGCGAGCGCCTGCAAGTCGTCTGACGCATGGCCCGGCTGCGCCCCGCTTGCGGGGTCGGCGATGCTGCGACCCCATCCGCGCCGGTCGAATGCGATCACGCGATAGCCGGCTTTCGAGAACGCGTCGATCTGCGGTGCCCAGCTCTCGCTGGTTCCCGTGATCGCGTGCATCAGCACGATCGGCTCGCCAGTGCCGCCGGTGTCCGTGAACCAGAGTCGGACCCCTGGAACCGACGCGAACTCGCGACGCGGTTGCCGGCCGTCTGGCCGCTGTTGGCCGGATGCGACCGTGACGATTGCAGTCGCAGCGATTGTGCAGCGATACACAGGTGCGAAGGGCGCGGAGGTTCAGTGCTTCCCTCCCAACATCTCGATACGCTCCACGATGTCCTCGTGCAGAATTCGCATGAAGCGCCGTGTCTCTTCGTCGCCCTCCCTGACTTCCTCGCGCAGCGTTTGTATGACCCGTTCGTCGCCGGCGTGGATTTCCTGGCGCAGCGTCTGGATGACGCGCTCGTCGCCCGCACGGATCTCCTCGCGAAGTGTTTGCAGGACGCGCTCGTCACCCTCGCGTGCTTCAGCGCGCGTTGCAGAAAACTCAGCGCGCATTTCGTCGCGGAGTTGGACGATCTGCTCTTCGACCATCGTGACACGGTCAGGCAACTGCCTGAGGATCTCGTCTCGCGCTTCCAGCATGGCCACGCGTTCTTCGAGCGATTTCTCCGTCATCGTTCCCTCCCAGGCTCGAGACGGCCAGGTATCGGCCGCTTCTCGTCCGGGAACTCACTGTGCGACTGGCGTGCCGCTCCTGCGATGGCTCGAAAGACGACGACGATAGCATCGTCTGCGATCTAGCGACCAGTCCAATTTCGGCTCAGAGATTGGCGATCGATGCGGTGGCCACGCAGGTAGACGTCTGCGATGCGCCGCGTGTTCGTGATGTCGTCGAGCGGATTGGCGTCGAGCACGATGAAGTCGGCACTCTTGCCGGCGGCAAGCGTCCCGAGCTGATCGAGCTTGAGAATCTCCGCCGACATGCGCGTCGCGGCGACGATGACCTGCATCGGTGTCATACCTGCAGTCACCATGTCTGCCATCTCGGCGTGCGCCGACCAGCCGTACGGTGCGCCGATACCGGCATCTGTTCCGAACGCGATACGAACGCCAGCAGCCGTCAGCTTCTTGAGACTGCGTGCCTGCACGGCGAACAAGGCGGGTCTCGCCAGGTTGGTCGCCGCGGTCCGCTTCAACGTTTCGATCTGTGACGGTGGCAGGGTCTCACTGAGCCAGACAAGATCGTTGCCGAATGGCGGCGTATCGGGCAGGTTCGGAATGACAAAGACCTGCGGGCGTGCCTTGAAGAGCCCCATGATCTCGTCGTCCACTTCGAGATCGCGGATGCCGTGTGCGAAGCCGTCGATGCCGGCGCGCAGCAACTCCTTCGCATCGGCGAGGTAGTAGACGTGCGCGATGACGCGGAGACCGAGTGTGTGCGCCTCCTCGATAATCGGACGATAGAGCGACGGCGGAAGGGGTGTCACCGTCTTGTTCCTGTCGTCGACCCAGATCTTGACGACGTCCACCTTCTTCGCCGCGAGCTCACGCACGGCCTGCCGCCCTTCGTTTTCCGTCGTGACGCCGTACGGCGCATCCCGCCAGTAGAGGGCGTTGGGACCGGCGTTCGGCATGGCGATGCCGCGGCCTGCCGTCCGGAAGAGCGCGCTGCCATCGGCCGGCATCGCACGCAGCTCGTACGGCAGCTCGCCCCGGTCGAGCCCCATGCTCAGCGTGGCCGCGATGCCGAAGTACGCGTAACGGCGAAGATGATCGAGCAGGTTGTCGCGCGTGTAGTGAGCTGAGGAGGTGTCGCCCGTGCGCGCGTCGGTGTAACCGAGATGGCTGTGCGCGTCGACGAGGGCCGGCATCACGGTTCTGCCCTTCAGATCGACGACGGTTGCCCCGCCCGGCCTGCGCACTGAATCGCGCGGCCCGACTTGTGTGATGCGGGAGCCCTCTACGACGAAGGCGGAGTTCTCGATCGCAGGACGTCCGTCTCCGGCGATCAGGCGCGCGCCTTCGAACAGCACGGGGCCTGTTGTCGTGATCGGTGTTTGTGCGTCTATGTGGAGGAGGGCCACTCCCAGGAGGAGCAGCGTGCACGTCAAGCGTGGCATTATTCCCGAAGGATACTTCTCTTCGGGGTCTTCGTGACCATCGTGAGCGTCGTGTTGTGGCGAGGTGTCAGTGAGCGATCTCGGAATGAACGAGCGTGCGTCGGCGCTTGCGGATCGATATGTCGCGCGCGCGTACGACTTGCGCATGGGCGTGCGCGTGCTGTCGTCGGGCGCCCGTGTCATCGATGCCGGCGTCGAAGTGCCGGGCGGCCTCGAGGCCGGGTTGATGCTCGCCGAGTTGTGCATGGGCGGACTCGGCCGTGTGTCGTACGCTCCGATCACGCTCGCGGGTGAGAGCTGGTCGGGCGTGCAGGTCTGGACCGACCACCCGGCCGCATCGTGCATGGCGTCGCAATACGCGGGCTGGGCGATCAATCCGGAAGGGTTCTTCGCGATGGGATCGGGTCCGCTGCGCGCGCAGGCGCGCGTCGAGAAAGAGCTGTTCGAGAAGCTCGGATACTCCGAGCAGGCGTCACGTGGAGTGCTCGTGCTCGAGGGACGGACGCTGCCGACTGATGCTGTCGCCGCGTGGGTCGCGAAGAAAGCCGACATTCTGCCCGGCGGGATCACGTTCGCCATCGCTCCGACGTCGAGCCTGGCCGGTGGCGTCCAGGTCGTCGCGCGTTCGATCGAGACGGGACTCCACAAAATGGACACGCTCGGCTTCGACGTGGCGAGAGTCGTGAGCGCGATGGGCACCGCGCCGCTTCCACCGATCGCCAAGAACGATCTTCGAGCGATTGGCCGGACGAACGACTGCGTGCTGTACGGCGGTCAGGTTCGCTACACAGTCATCGGCGACGACGATGAGCTCGCGCAACTCGCCGAACGGCTGCCCTCGTCTACATCGCCCGACTACGGCACGCCGTTCTACGACATCTTCAAGCGATACGACAACGACTTCTATAAGATCGATCCGATGCTGTTCAGTCCGGCAGAAGTGTGGCTGACCAGCGCGACGAGCGGGCGCACCTTTCACGCCGGACGAACACACGTGGACGTGTTGCGAGCATCGCTTTTCGGAGGCTGAAGATGCGCGTCGTGATCCTGAGCGCGCGCACCGGCTGGCACACCGACGAACTGGTTCGCGCCCTGACCGGGCGCGGGCATCTCGCCGCGGTCCTGCCCTACGAAGGCCTCACCGGACGAATCGGTGGCGGTGACGCCGCGCTGACCAGCGAACAGATCTCCATCCTGGACGCCGACGCGGTTCTGGCTCGGATCATCCCCGGCGGCTCGCTCGAACAGGTGATCCACCGCGTCGATGCCCTGCACTGGGTCGAGAATCGCGGCGTGCGCGTGGTCAACTCGCCGCGCGCGATCGAACGATCGGTCGACAAGTTCTACACGACGACGCTGCTGCACGATGCGGGTCTGCTCGTACCGGAGACCGTCGTCTGCGAGCGCATTGAAGACGCGATGCTCGCCGTCCGCGCCATGGGCGATGTCGTCATCAAGCCGATCTTCGGATCGCTCGGGCATGGCATGGTGAGGGTCAGCGATCCGGACACGGCGCTGAGGGTTGTCCGTGCGCTGGATCAGATCCGATCGGTGTTCTACGTGCAGCGCGCGATCGATCACGGCGGCCGTGACCTGCGGGTGTTCGTGGTGGGAGGCCGGGTAGTCGGGACGATCGAGCGTCGCGCGCCAGCAGGCGAGTGGCGGACGAATGTCGCCATCGGGGGGTCCGCGACGGCCGTGGTCGTATCTCCAGAAATCGAGCACGTGGCGCTTCGCGCCGCAGCGGCCGTCGGCGCTGACTATGCAGGCGTGGACGTTCTGCCTGGGCGCGATGGATCGCTCTATGTACTCGAGGTGAACGGCATTCCCGGATGGCAGGGCCTTCAGCAGGCGACCGGACTCGACGTTGCCGCCGCCATCGTCGAGCATCTCGAGCGTGAGCTTCGGGCGGGCTCGGAGCCGTCGCAAGCGAGCATGCCGGCATGAGCGGCGTCTACCGCGAGTTGGCCGAGGCGCTCCTCGCCGTCGATCGAGACCATCGGCCACTCAATGTTGGTGTCGCCGCGCAGTTGGCGTGTCTCCTCGAGGTCAGCGCACCGAAGCCAGGCAATGTCTCTCCGGGTCGTCACTTCGCCGACTTGCGATATGAGGACTTCCTCGCGAGCGCTCTCGCCATCGGGGAGCCGATGGCTGGTGCCGGCGAGCGTGGTGTCGGTTCAACCATCCGTCTGGCGATCGAAGCCACCGCCAGGCTGACGCGCTCGAACAGCAATCTCGGCATTGTGCTGCTCTTTGCTCCGCTGGCTCGAGCCGCGTCGCTTGCGGGGACGCAACTTCAGCACGCGCTCAAGCGGGTGCTCGCTGCCACGTCGATCGATGATGCGAGGGAGGCGTACGTCGCGATCCGACTGGCAAGACCAGGCGGACTCGATCGCGCCGAGTCACAGGATGTGTCCACCGAGCCGACGATGACGCTCGTCGAAGTCATGCGCCTGGCCGCGCACCGGGACACGATCGCGTCGGAGTATGCGACCGGGTTCGACGTGACATTTGGAGTGGCCGTGCCCGCGCTCGAGCGTGCGCGCCGCGCCGGCCTTCCGTGGGACGATGCGGTCGTGGAGACGTTTCTGATGCTGCTCGCTGCTACCCCGGACACGCATATCGCGCGTCGCAGTGGTCCAGGTCTGGCCGCGGATGTGACGACGCGCGCGCGCCAGGTGCTTGCGGCGGGTGGCGTTCGATCGGAGGCTGGGCGCCAGGCGATCGCCGACATGGATCGCGGGCTGCGAGACGCTCGCAACAGCGGCAACCCTGGAACGACGGCCGATCTGACAGCGGCCGCGATCTTTGTGGTGTTGCTCGGAGGAGGATTTTCTGATGTCGCGGAGTGAATTCCGCGTGTCGGTCACCAAGGACTATCTGGTGTTCGCGTCGGCGCACTTCATCACCTTTGCGGGACACCGGTGTGAAGGGCTGCATGGCCACAACTACCGTGTGCGTGTGACGGTCGAGGGCGCGCTCAACAAGGAAAGCTGGTTCGTCTTCGACTTCGTCGAGCTGAAGCGGATCATGAAGCGACTGTGCGACGAGATCGATCATCTCGTCCTGCTGCCGCTCGAGAGCGATCGCGTCAAGGTTGTCGAGGAAGGGGAAACCGTCTCTGTTTCAGTCGACGGTAAACCCCGCTACGTCTTCCCGCGTAAAGACTGTGCGCTCCTGCCGATCCCCAACACCACGGTCGAAATGCTGGCGCAACTGTTAACCGAACGTCTCCAGCACGAGTTGCAGACGATGGGAGCGGAGGACCTGAGCGCGATCGAGATGGAAGTCGAGGAGAACTTCGGGCAATCGGCTGTCCATCGGCTGACGTTGTAGGAGACATATGAGGGCTGCTCCGATCTGTAGTGCTGCGTTTCTCCTCATGCTGCCGTGTCTGGCCGCCGCGCAGCAGTCCGCGCCATCGGGCGGCGCGGTCTACAAGCAGCGTTGCGCCGGCTGTCACGATGGCAGCCTGCCGCGTATGCCGAGCCGTCAGGCGCTGGCAGCGATGTCGCCCGAGCACATCGAGAGCGAACTCGCCTCATTCAGCATGCGCCGGCAGGGCGCGTCGCTCAGCCCAGCGGAGCGGCGAGCAGTCGCCGAGTTCGTCACCGGTCGTCCCGCTGGTTCGTACCGCGCGCCGCTCGCGATCATCCCAAAGAGCGCGTACTGCACGGCCGCAACGTCCACCGGCGATCCCTTGAGTGGCGCGTCGTGGAATGGATGGGGCATCGATCTGCAGAACACGCGTCATCAGAGTGCGGCGGCCGCCGGGCTGAGCGCGAATGATATTCCGCGTCTCAAGCTCAAATGGTCGTTCGGGTTTGCCGGCGCGTCCGCGTCGGGCTCCCAGGTGTCGATCGTCGGCAATCGCGTCTTCGTTGGCAGTCGCAATGGCGTCATGTATGCGCTGGATCGACAGACTGGGTGTCTCGTGTGGGCGTTCGAGGCCGACGCAGGAACGCGATCGACTCCGGTCGTCGTGCAGGCGGCGAATGCGGCGACGGTGTACTTCGGTGACGCGCACGCCAACGTCTACGCGCTCGATGCCGCGACGGGCGCGGTCAGGTGGAGGGTCAAGATCGAGGAGCACCTCGACGCGATGATCACTGGCGGAGTGGTCTTCCATAACGGCCGGCTTTACGTGCCGGTGTCGTCCCTCGAAGAAGGCACGGCTACGCTGTCGTCGTATGAGTGCTGCACCTTCCGCGGCAGCATCGTGGCGCTCGATACGGCGACGGGAAAGCAGGTCTGGAAGACCTACACGATCCCGCGCACGCCAGAACCGGCTGGAAAGAACGGCGTCGGAACGCAGCTTCACGCTCCATCGGGCGCGGCGGTGTGGTCGGCACCCGCGCTCGATCCCGAACGTAATCGCCTCTACATCACGACCGGCGACAGCTACTCGAATCCGGCAGCGCCGGAGAGCGATTCGATCATGGCGCTCGCGATGGACACCGGCCGGGTGCTCTGGATGCGGCAGACGCTTGCGAGCGATGCATGGAATACCGCGTGCCTCGGAACCACGACCGCGGAGAAGATCAACTGCCCTGAGAAGAACGGTCCTGACTATGACTTCGGCAGTTCGCCTGCGCTCGTGACAACGCCGGAAGGGCAGCGGGTGTTGCTGGCAGGCCAGAAGTCCGGCGCATTGTTCGGCATCAACCCGGACTCGGGTGACGTGCTCTGGAAGACGCAGGTTGGGGAAGGTGGCGTGCTTGGCGGGATCGAGTGGGGCTTCTCCGTCGATCGCGATGTCGCTTACGTGTCTCTCTCGAGCGCCTTCGAAAAGAAGCCCGGGCAGGCAGGCGGCCTGGTTGCGATCAATGTCGCTGACGGAAGCAGGCGCTGGTCAGCGCCGCCCGCTGCAGACACATGCGCGGGAAGGCAGGGCTGCAACACCGCACAGCCGGCCGCAGTCTCGTCGATGCCAGGTGCGGTGTTCTCGGGCAGCCTCGACGGTCACTTCCGGGCGTACGACAGCAGCAACGGAAAAGTGCTGCTCGACGTGAACACAATCAACGAGTACGACACGGTGAACGACGTGCCCGCACGCGGCGGATCGATCAACGGCCCCGGAGCGTCGATCGCTGGTGGCATGGTCTTCGTGAACTCCGGCTACAGCACGATCGGCTTCATGCCCGGCAACGTGCTGCTCGCGTTTTCTGTGGACGGGAAATAGTCTCGGGACCCGGGACACGGGACCCGGGTTCAGAGCTTGAGCGCTTCCGCGATCTCGACAGCGCCGATCTTTCCGTTGTGAAGCGCCGTGGCGAGGAGCGCGCCGTGGCAACCTGCCTTCGCCACATCAACCAGATCGTCCCACTCCCGTACTCCGCCACCGGCGATGAGATTCAGGCCGGGAGCCGCCGCACGGATTCGCGCGAGTAGAGCCACGTCGAGGCCGCGGTTCGTACCAACGCGCGCGAGATCGATCACGATCAGCGTCCCAACGCCACCGGCCGCCGCGGCACACGCGATGTTCTCTGGCGACAGGGCACTCGGGAGCTGCACTCCGTTGGTCACCATTGGCTGACCATCGCGCAAGTCGAGGCTGAAGACCACGCGATCGCGCCCGATCGCGCCGCAGATCTGCGAAAGCACCTCGAACGAGGGCAGCGTCTCGAGGCCGACGATCACGCGACTCGCGCCAACCGCGATCGCGCGCCGGGCATCGTCGACCGATCGCACGCCGGCATCGAGCCAGAGAGGCGAAGGCATCGACGCAAGATCTCTCGTCACCTCGTCCTGCGGTTGTCGATCGAGAATCGCGTCGAGATCAGCGGCGTAGATCTCCGATATCCCGAGGACGTCGGTGTAGACCTCGGCGAGCGTTTTCGCATTGCCGGGATCGATTGGCCAGCCCGCAGCACTCTGCACCGCTGAATAGCGATCGCGTGCGCCGGCACGCGCGTGCACGGCGCGGCCGCCACGCAGGTCGAGGACGCCGATGATCTGCAGCCTGATGTTCTCCTTGATTCGGGCGCATCATGGTCCTTTCCCCGGCGCTCGCCCGTCAACCCGCTCGGGAGTAGACTTGAGGACTTTTACTGATTCACTAGCCGTGACAACTGCTGACGGACCAGTCGTGACAACTATGAACGCACTACTCAGAGTCGGACTTCCCGTCGTTCTCGCGATCGGTGCTGGATTACCACTCATCGCCGGCTCTATTCCCGTCGGCAAAGCCGAAGACGTCGGCCTCTCGACGGAGCGGCTGAAGCGCATCAGCCAAGCGGTCGATCGTCACATCGCGGCGGGCAACGTCGCGGGTGCGGTGACGCTTGTCGCCCGTCGCGGCAAGATCGCGCACTTCGAGGCGCAAGGCGTCATGGACGTCGACACGAAGAAGCCGATGGCCAGGGACAACCTGTTCCGCCTCGCGTCGATGTCGAAGCCGATCACCGGCGTCGCGATCATGATGCTCGTCGAGGAAGGAAAGATCCGCCTCACCGATCCGGTCTCGCGATTCATTCCCGAGTTCACCAATCTGAACAAGGTCGCCGTGCCGCGGCCAGGTCCACAAGCGGCACCGCCGGGTCCACCGGCGCAGGGACGCCAGGGCGGCGCGCCCGCCTACGACGTGGTCTCGGTGAATCGTCCGATCACGATCGCGGATCTGTTGAAGCACGGATCGGGTCTCGTGAGCGGTGGCCTGGGTGCGGCCGATGCCGCGACGCGTGCGCCGCGCACGCCGACTGACACGCTGGCGACCTACATTCCGAAGCTCGCGAGCGTCCCGCTCGACTTCCAGCCAGGCACGTTGTGGCGATACAGCGGACAGGCGGGATTCGATGTCCTCAGTCGCGTCGTCGAGGTCGTGTCTGGACAGACGTACGACAAGTTCCTGCAGGAGCGGCTGCTCGGTCCGCTCAACATGCCGGACACCGGGTTCTTCGCGCCGGCAGGCAAGGCGGCGAGAGTGGTCACGATGTCGGAGTCCACTCCGAGCGGACTGCGCTCCGTCGCGCGCACCGATTCAACGGTGTACTTCTCCGGGGCGGGCGGCATGATGAGCACCGCAGAGGACTACCTGCAGTTCGCGCAGATGATGCTCAACGGTGGCGAACTGAACGGCCGTCGCTACCTCAGTCCACAGACGATGGCGCTGATGACGTCGAACCATACGGGTGACATGGTCAATGGTCAGTTCGGGCGTCCGCCACGCGGGATGGGATTCGGTCTGAGCATGCAGGTGGTAATGGATCCCGTTGCGGCGGATCTCCGGGTCTCGAAGGGCGCCTTTGGGTGGGCGGGCGGCACCGGGGTCAGCTTCTGGGTCGAGCCCGCCGAGCAGATCGTGTCGATCTATTTCGTCCAGGGCGGAACGGGTGGCCAGCTTCGCGGCGACGTGGAGAATGCGATCCGGCAATCGATCATCAACTGATCACGACACACCGCCCTTCGATGTCGCTCAGGGCGCCCCGAGCGTCAGTCGAGGGGCGAGGCACAGAGGCACCGAGAAGCGAAAGTGACGGGGATTCAACATGCGCTGCAGATCGATTGGACTGTGGATTGGAACGACGGTGATGCTTGCCGGCCTGGCGAACATTGACATCAGCGCGAGGCAGGCGACGGCGAAGCCGCCGCAGAGCGTGCGGCTCTTCGTCTTCGACTGCGGCGTGATTAACGTGAATCGCGCCGGTACCGAGCGTTACAAGGTCACGCCGGAAGAAGTGGGCGAGACGCGGTTCTCAGTCCCGTGCTTCCTGGTCGCGCATCCGAAGGGAACGCTGATGTGGGACCTCGGGATCCTGCCCGACGAGACCGTCGAAGCACGCGCGCGGGGCGAGCAGGGGAATCCGACCGCGACGTCGGCGGCCGTGACAACCGTGCCGCGCACGCTGGCGAGCCAGTTGGCGGAGGTCGGTTATCGACCCACGGACATCTCGTATTTCGCGTTCTCGCACGCGCACACCGACCACAACGCCAACGCCAATCTCTTTGCGAAGTCGACCTGGCTGGCACGGCCGGCGGAACGGGCGTTCATGTGGGAGGAAGGGAATACACGCGTCAACCGCACGTTCTTCGAGAACATCAAGAACTCGAAATCGATCAGCCTCGACCAGGATGAATACGATGTCTTTGGCGACGCCAGCGTGATCCTCAAAGCGGCACCCGGCCATTCGCCTGGTCATCAGGTGATGGTGCTCAATCTCCCGAAGACGGGTCGCATCATGATCGCGGGCGACCTCTATCACTACCCGCAGGAGCGGACGCTGCACCGGCCGCCGCCGGATACCGAGGCCAACGTCCAGCAGTCAGCGGCGTCGCGCGTGATGATCGAGGAGTATCTGAAGAAGACGAAGACCGAGATCTGGATCGAGCACGACTTCGTGGCGAATGCGAAGCTGAAGAAGTCGCCGGCGTATTACGAGTAATTGATCACGACACACCGAGGCACAGAGGCACCGAGAATCATCTAGAAAAGATATCTCTGTGCCTCGGCGCCTCTGTGTGTCGTACTCATGTGTGTCGTATTCACGATTTGAGTCGAGGTACTAGCCTCAAGGCGTTGTCGCGGTCGATCGCGCGCAGGTCGGCCGCGCTGAACAGCTTCAGCTCGCTTAGCGCCTTCACGTATTCCGCGCTCGTGCCACCGGGCGGGAAGTCGGTGCCGAACAGAATCTGCGACGGCTTTACCAGTTCCAGCAGGGACGCCACCGCGCCGCGATTCGAGGCGCCGGCGAGGTCGTAGTAGAACTTTCTGATCTCGGCGATGAACCCGTTCGGCAGGCGATCCTTCGCGTTGTTCGACGCGCCTTCGATGCGCCCTGCGAGGAACGGCACCGTGCCGCCGGCGTGCGACCAGATGAAACGGACATCGGGGAAGCGCGCCGCGTCGCCGCTGAACGCGACGCCCATGATCGCGCGCGTCGTGTCCGTGCCGTACTCCATGCTCCCCGGTGCCACGCCCTGTGCGTAGTCGAGGTTGCGACAGCAGTTGGCAGCCGTCGGGTGCACGTGGACAACGGCCTTGCGGCGATTCAGTTCCTCCATCACCGGACGGAGCTTCGCGTTGCCCAGCCACATGTCGCCATAGCTGGTGAAGAGGCCGACGCCATCGACCTTCAACGTGTCGTACGAGTACGCGATCTCGGCGAGCGTGGCGTCGACGTCAGGGAGCGGCATGGCCGCGAACAGTCCGAACCTGGCCGGATGAGCCTGAACGAGCGTCGCGCCATACTCGTTGCACACCCGGGCCAACTGCTTGGTCATCGGCGCGTCGCCAAACCACAGCCCGGGATTCGTGATCGACACCATCGAGGCCGCGACGCCGCCGCGATCCATGTCTTCGAGCGACTTCTCCGGCGTCCACGTGGTGTTGGCCGGTTGAAGCAGCGGCCGGCCCTTGACGGCCGTGACCCACGCGGGCGGTGCGAAGTGGTGGTGGATGTCGATGCGGAACGGCTTGGTCCCTGATGCAGCTTGCGCGAGTGCGAACAGGCGCCGTTCCGCGCCAGCGCTCACCGCCAGCCCGCACGAAGCGAGCAGGCCGGCAATGAGATGCCGGCGGCTTACTCTACAGCTCGCTTGTGTTGAGGCTTTCAACGAAGGCTCGCTACTCCGATGCGCCGAGCGATCGAAGCAGATCGACCATGCTCTTCCGTCCGGCTCTTCCCGCCACCGCTGCGAGTGGCGTCAGCCCCTTGGCGTTGCGCGCGTTGAGATCGGCGCCCTGACTGGCGAGCAGCTTGACGACGTCGCCGTAGCCCTGCCCCGCCGCGATGTGGACGGCCGTGTCGCCGGCGGGATTGGCGGCGCTGATATCGCTGCCGAGCGCGAGTGCCGTTGAAACGGCCTGCAGTACCTGGCTGTCAGGCTCGATCTTGCCGCCGTCGAGAATCGCGAGGCCGCGACGATCGGTGCCGCGTTTCTCGTCCTGCGTCGGCGGGGTGATACCCATGCCGACGGCGGCCATGAGTGGAGTCGCGCCATCCTTCATGGGCAGGCGCGTGTCGGCGCCGGCGGCGGCGAGGGCGCGCATGATGTCCGGCTCGAGGAACTTCGCGGCGAGCAGATACGGCGTGGCCCCGATCAGTGTTTTTGGCAACTCGAAGTCCTGGCTGTTGCGCCGGACCGGCGTGCCTTTCGTCATGGTCGCGTTCGGGTCGGCCTGATGCGCGAGGAGCGCTTTCACCAGATCCAGATCGCTTCGCAGGACTGCGGCATGCAGCGCGGTGTAGCCGCCGGCCGCGGCATTCGCGTCAGCACCGGTCTCGAGCAGCACTTTCGCAGCACCCGTGTGGCCGCTGTGCGCGGCGACGACGAGCGCGCTCGCGCCGTCGGGGAGGGTGTCGTTGACATCCGCGCCGGCGGCGATCAGCAGGCGGGCGGACTCGGCATCTCCGGCGCGCGCGGCAAAGAGGAGCGCAGTGCTGCCGCCGCGCGGGACGTCGTAGTTCAGCTCTTCGCGGCCGGCTCGCTGCGTCACTTCGCTCGTCACGGTCTGGATGTAACTGCGCGATCGTGCGCGCACGTCGGCGCCTCCGCGCAGCAGCGCGGCGACGGTTTCGGGATGCGCCTGCGCCGCGGCCCACATCAGCGCGGTCTGGTCGTGGCCGGGTTCCTTCGCGTTGACGCTCGCGCCGCGAGCCAGTAGCGCCCGCACACCGGCGGCTTCACCGGTGCGTGCGCACGTCATCAGCGCGGTCTCGCCGCTCACGAGGGCAGCGTTGGGGTTCGCGCGTGACTGGAGCAGTCGCTCGACCAGCGGTCCCTGACGATTGAGGCACGCCAGATAGAGCGGGGTCACGCCGGTGTCGTCGGCGACGTCGGTCTTCGCGCCGGCTCGCAACAACAGGTCAACGGTGTTCGAGTCGCTGAGATGCACGGCCCAGTGAAGGGCGGTGGCGCCATCGCTCTGGCGGGCGTTCACGTCGACCTTCTCGTTGATCAGCGACCGGACGGTCTCGGCGTTACGTGCCTTGATGGCGTCGATGAGACGAAGGTCGGTCGCCGCCACAAGCGCGGTAGATGCAACCAACACCCATAGCGACACGCTGAGGCTCAGAGGCATTGAGAAACCTCTAAAGGATTTCTCGGTGCCTCGGTGCCTCGGTGTGACGTAGTCACGCGCAGTCATGATCCGCTAGATTCCCGCAAGAGCTCGATCGTCGAGCCGGCCCGTGCTGTCGCCCATGCGATCGAGATTCACGCCGAGTTTGTCGAGCAGCGTCAGGTGCAGGTTCGCGAGCGGTGTCTCCGTCGCGTACTTGATATGACGTCCGCCCTTGAGCTGTACCGAGTGTCCACCTGCCAGCACGAGCGGGATGTTGCGCGGGTCATGCGCGTTGCAGTCGCCCATCCCGGTGCCGTACATCATGATCGTGTGATCGAGCAGCGAGCCGTCGCCATCGGGCGTCGACCGCAGCTTCTCCAGGAGATAGGCGAACTGCGTCACGTGATAGTGGTTGATCTTCGTCACCTTCACGATCTTCTCCGCCTCCTGCTGGTGGTGAGTGATTGGATGATGCGCATCGGGCACGCCGATCTGCGGATAGGTCACGCCGCTGAACTCGCGACCGAGCATGAAGGTGACCACTCGCGTGAGGTCGGTCTGGTAGGCGAGGACCTGCAGGTCGCACATCAGCCTGACGTGCTCGTCGTAGGTTGCCGGAATGCCGGCGGGGTGATCGAGGACCGGCAGCTCCTTGTCGCCGTGTTCCTCGGCTTTCTGAATGCGGCGCTCGACGTCGCGAATCGCCTCGAGATACTCGACGAGCTTGCTGCGATCGCTCGCGCCGAGCGAACCCTGCAGGTGCGCGACCTCATCGCGCACGGAGTCGAGCACACTGCGGTCCTGCTTGAGCCGAGCCAGACGTGTGCGGGCGTCGGTGTTCTGACTGTCGCCAAAGAGGCGCTCGAACACCGCGCGCGGATTGTTCTCGGTCGGGAGCGGAGTCGCGGAGCCCAGCCAGGAGATCGTGTTCGTGTAGGCGCAGGCGAAGCCGACGTCGCACGCTCCCGCCGTTTCGGTCGACTCGACCGCGAGCTCGAGCGACGAGAGTTGCGTCGACGCGCCGATGTGCCTGGCCGCGATCTGATCCATCGAGATGCCGGCATCGAGCCACGTCTCGCTCGTGGGCGGTGAGATGTCCGTGAGGAATCGGGTACTCGCCTTCGCATGCGCGCCGCCCGGACGCCCCGGGCTGGGCACACAGGCCAGATTACTGAGCACGAGGAGGTCGTTACG
Organism: uncultured Acidobacteriota bacterium; assembly: GCA_963772955.1. Taxonomy (GTDB): domain Bacteria; phylum Acidobacteriota; class Vicinamibacteria; order Vicinamibacterales; family UBA2999; genus Gp6-AA40. The sequence continues at coordinate 945,750 of CAVYZF010000009.1, forward strand.
GAACGGCGCGAGCGGGGCGAGCGTCGGAGTCAGCTCGAAGCCGACGCCTTCGGCGGCTGGCGTCCACTGCTGCATGACCATGCCGTTCGGGACGTACATGACGCCGAAGCGCGTGACCGGTTTCGCCGGCGTGTTCTGCAGGGCCGTCAGCGACGGAACCATGGCGTCGAGCAGCGGCAACGCCATGGTTGCCCCCAGACCTCGCAACACCGCACGCCGTGGAATGGCTTTCTTCGTGATCAGCATCTGCCCGTACTCCTATGGTGCCGTGGCCGTCGACACCGGTGTTCCCTGCGGCGCTCGCGCCGTACTCATCGTGAACGGCGTGCTCCGCGCGATGCCCGTGATGAGCGCGGACCAGCGATAGCCGCCCGGTGCTGCGGTCTTCGTGATCTGCCTGATCGCTGGCAGGTCGGTCGCCTCGATGCTTCGGCCGAGCGCGTATCCCAGCAGCTTCTGCGCGAACGTCCGCGCGAAGTCTTCCTGATGACTGGCCATCAGCTGACGCAGGCCGGTGACGCCGTCGAACTTCGTCCCGTCCGGGAGCGCCGCCGATGCATCGACCGGCACGGCGTCGACGGCCGTACGCCATTTGCCGAGCGCATCGAAGTTCTCGAGCGAGAACCCAAGCGGATCCATGCGGACGTGGCACACCGCGCACGACGGGTTCTTGCGGTGGGCTTCCATCTGCTCGCGGATCGATTGCGGTCGCTCGGTCGAGCCCTCCTTGAGCGACGGGACGTCCGGCGGTGGCGGCGGTGGCGGCGCCCCGAGGACGTTCTCGAGAAGAAATCGTCCGCGCAACACCGGCGATGTGCGGTTCGGATATGACGTCACCGTGAGGATGCTGCCTTGTCCGAGCAGACCGCCCCGTTTCCCGTCGGCGAACGAGACGCGCCTGAAGTGGCTGCCGTAGACGTTCGGGATCTGATAGTGGCGCGCGAGCCGCTCGTTGACGTAGGTGTAGTTGGCGGTCAGCAGTTCACCGACGCTGCGGTCCTCGCGCAGTTGTGCCTCGACGAACAGCCGCGTCTCCTGCCGGAACGCGTCGCGCAGGTTCTCATCGAACTCAGGATACGCGTCGACGTCGGGGACGACTCCCGCCAGCTTGTTGAGTGTCAGCCACTGGCTCACAAAGTTGTCGACGAGCGCTTCCGATCGCCTGTCGGCGAGCATCCGTTTCACCTGCTGTTCCAGACCGGCAGGTGTGCTCAACGTGCCGCGCGTCGCCGCATCGAGCAGTTCATCGTCCGGGATGCTGCTCCACAGGAAGAATGAGAGCCGCGACGCCAGATCGATGTCGTTCAGTCGATACACGGCCCCCGGCAGCGAGTTCGCCGGCTCGCGCTCGATCCGGAAGAGGAAACTTGGCGACGCGAGCATGCGCCGGAGCGCTCGCTGGATACCGGCTTCGAATCCGTCTTCGGCCTGGCCTTCGCGATAGAAGGTGAGTAGCGTCGCGATGTCCTGTTCGGTGACAGGACGTCGATACGCGCGACGCGCAAGTCTCGACAGGATCGTTCGCGCGCAGCGCTCGTCGGCGGACGTCGTCGCGGCAGGCGTGCAGACGAACACCGCTTTGCGGCTTGGCGTGTCCGTCGTCTGCTTCGCGGAGTACGGACCCGCGATCGTGACGATATCCACGGCCGGGTTGCCGTAGTAGAGCTCGTTCGTCGTGCGCGCGAAGCCGCGCTGCGGAGGCTGCAGGATCCCTTCGGGTTCCCAGTATCGTCTGACGAACGAGACGCCGACGTGGTGTTCGCCAGCCGTCACCGGAATGCTCACCGTCAAACCCTCGTCTGCGGTGTGCATATAGACTTCCCAGCCTGGTTCGCCTTGCGTGTTGCCAGCGAAGCTCTCGGGCGCAGTCCGGCCTTTGCCTTCACCGCCGATCGTGAACCGTTTGAGCAGCGCGCCGTCCAGCCGGATGTCGATCTGGTGCGCCTCACCCATGCCCATCACATACAGGTACAGCTGACGCTTCAGGAGCACCTTGATGCGGTACTCGCCATCGAGCGGGAAGTGGTAAGGGATGGCGATGCCGCCGCGCGATCCGAACGGGAGGTCGTCGCTCGTCCGATCGTCCTGCACGAGCGCCGTCGGAATCTTGAATGAGTTCTCGACGGTGCCGAGCGATCGGTCGCCGATTGCGAGTCGGCTCACGGTCCCGGCTGCGGAGAGGTAATTCTCGAGCAATCGCGGCGAGACCGACAGCACGCCGGCCATGTTGTCGAAGCCCTGTTGATCCGGTTCGTCGGCGGGGAGCAGCGATCGTCCGTCGACGTCCAGCGCCAGCAGGTCGCGCACGGCGTTCACGTACTCCGTTCGATTCAGGCGATGGACGATGACGCGGCCGGGATCGGGATGGGCGAGCGCAGCGGCGTCGAGCGCGGCTTCGAGTGTCGACGCCGCCCGTTCGTACGTATCGCCGTCGGGTCTCGGGAGTCCCGGCGGCGGCATCTCGCGCGTGCGCAGTTTGCGCGCCACCTTTTCCCACAGGTCCGGCGCAGCGCTGACGCGGGCCAGCTCTGTGCCCTCGAGCACCAGTCCGGCTGTCTTGAGTCTCTGGCTGTGGCAGGTGATGCAGTAGCGATCCAGAACCGGCTTGAGTGTCTCGGCCGCGGCGACTTCGTTCTGGGAGAGGAGCGCCGCGTGCGGGCGGGCATGCCAGTGGCCGAGCGCAGCGATCAACGCTCCGCAGCCAACCAGCCACGCCGCCCTGGGTTTCAGCATCTTGGCTTTCACACCCTTGTCACCGTAGCGGCGGGTCTTGAGACCCGCCGTGAGACCTCCAAAGTCTGAACCAAAAGTGAATCCGAGAAAACACCAAGTTTCAGGTATGGCGCGACCGTGTCGCCGCGAATTCTCCAATGTTTCGCCGATCTCGACACACCGAGGCAGTGAGACACAAAGACGAAGGCTGCTAAGCTTGGCCTCTGCCGGCGCCCCATCGCCGGGTCCCACGTTACGGAGATATGGCCCTCAAGAAGTCGGAACTCTATTCATCTCTCTGGCAAAGCTGCGACGAGCTGCGCGGCGGCATGGACGCCAGCCAGTACAAGGACTACGTCCTCGTCCTGCTGTTCATCAAATACGTCAGCGACAAGTACGCCGGCCAGCCGTTCGCGCCCATCACGATCCCGGAGGGCGCGAGTTTCAAGGACATGGTCGCGCTCAAGGGCAAGCCGGACATCGGTGACCAGATCAACAAGAAGGTCATCGAGCCGCTGGCGAAGGCGAACCGGCTGTCGGACATGCCGGACTTCAACGACGCGCCGAAGCTCGGCACCGGCAAGGAGATGGTCGATCGGCTCACCAACCTGATCGCCATCTTCGAGAATCCGGCGCTCGACTTCTCGAAGAATCGCGCCGAGGGCGACGACATCCTGGGCGACGCCTACGAGTACCTGATGCGGCACTTCGCCACCGAGAGCGGCAAGAGCAAGGGCCAGTTCTACACCCCTGCGGAAGTGAGCCGCATCATCGCGAAGATCCTCGGTATCCGCGACGCGAAGACGTCGAGCGACACGTCGGTCTATGACCCAACCTGCGGCTCCGGATCGTTGCTCCTGAAAGTGGCTGACGAGGCGCGCACGCCGGTGACGCTGAACGGGCAGGAGAAGGACGCTGCCACCAGCGGTCTGGCGCGGATGAACATGATCCTGCACGGCAACGCGACTGCCCTCATCGTGCAGGGCAACACGCTTGCCGACCCCTGGTTCAAGGACGGCGATACGCTCAAGACGTTCGACTACGTCGTCGCCAACCCGCCGTTTTCCGACAAGCGCTGGAGCACTGGCATCGACGCAGCCAACGATCCCTTCCAGCGCTTCCAGCCGTTCGGCACGCCGCCGGCCAGGCAGGGCGACTACGCCTACCTGCTGCACATCGTCCGCTCGCTGAAGTCCACCGGCAAGGGCGCGTGCATCCTGCCGCACGGCGTGCTGTTCCGCGGCAACGCCGAGGCCGACATCCGGCGCGCGCTCGTGCGCAAGAGGAGATCCGCGGGTATCGTCGTGCGCTTTCGCTGATTCACGCCCGCTCGCGCGATCTCACGATCACACCTGCCTTGATCCGCGAGCTTCACGCGATCGCACAGGCAGGCGCGGGGGATGCCGGCCAGTGGAAGAAGGCCGACAACGAGATTGTGGAGCTGCGTCCCGGTCGAGCCCCGCGTGTTCGCTTCCGTCCGGTCAAGGCTGCCGCCACCTCTGACGCGGTCGAGGAGTTGTGTCTGGTCTATCGGCACTCGGTGGACCAGGCGGAGGCGCCGCCCCTTCTCGTCACCGCCGCGTTCGTGCTCGACTTCCTCTGCATTCACCCGTTTCGTGACGGCAACGGACGCGTGTCACGCCTGCTCACGCTGCTCGCGCTCTACCGGCACGACTTCGAGGTCGGCCGCTACATCAGCATCGAGCGCCTGATCGAAGAAGAGAAGGAGCGCTATTACGAGACGCTCGAAGCCAGCTCGGCGAACTGGCATACGGGTCGCCACGATCTAACACCCTGGGTCCTGTTCCTGCTCGGGACGATCCGCGCAGCCTGTCGCGAGCTCGAGCAACGGGCAGGATTGGTGAAGCGGCGACGAGGCGTCAAGCGAGCATTGATCGAGCAGGCGATTGCCAACTTCTCCGGCAGATTTACCGTCGCAGACATCGAGCGCGTGTGCCCGGGTGTGAGCCGCGACATGGTGCGGCGCGTGCTTCGCGATCTGCGCGCCGCTGGCCGGGTCAGTTGCCGGGGGCGGGGTCCGGGCGCCCCCTGGGTGAAAGAGGGTAATACCCCTTAAAGAGGGTAATAAAGAGGGTAACGAGACCTATACTGGGGCCCGATGCCTCTTGAGTACTCGATCGACGACTTCGAGCACGAAGGCGCGATCTTCCGGCGGTGGTGAACGTCGGTCAGACCGAGCGCGCCACGCAAGACCGCGTCATCGCCCTGTTCCGCGATGAACTGGGCTACCGGTATCTCGGGAACTGGTCCGATCGCCTCGGTAACCGTCACATCGAAGAGCAAATCCTCGCCAGCTGGTTGACGAAGCGCGGGCACACGACGGAGCAGATCAGCGTGGCGCTGCACAGGCTGCGCACCGAGGCGGACAACCACACGCGCGGGCTCTACGGAAATAACGAGGCGGTCTACAAGCTGCTGCGCTACGGCGTGCAGGTGAAGACCGAAGCCGGCAAGCCGACGGACACGGTGCACCTGATCGACTGGCGTCAGCCAGAGCTTAACGACCTCGCAATCGCCGAAGAAGTCACGCTCCAGGGAAACCAGGAACGCCGGCCGGACATCGTGCTCTACGTGAACGGCATCGCGTTCGCCGTCCTTGAGCTCAAGAACAGCCGCGTGTCGATCGGCGACGGCATTCGCCAGTGCCTGTCGAATCAGGAACCGGAATTCAACGAGTGGTTCTTCAGCACGGTGCAGTTCGTCTTCGCAGGCAGTGACTCGGAGGGACTGAAGTACGGCGCGATCGGAACGCAGGAGAAGTACTTCCTGACGTGGAAGGAGGACGAACAGGACAACAGCCGATTCAAGCTGGACAAGTACCTCCTCAAGATGTGCGAGAAGCACAGGCTGATCGAATTGATGCACGACTTCGTGCTCTTCGACAGCGGTGTGAAGAAGCTCCCCCGCGTGCACCAGTACTTCGGCGTCAAAGCCGCACAGCGTCACGTGCGCGAGAAGAAGGGTGGCATCATCTGGCACACCCAGGGCAGCGGCAAGAGCATCGTCATGGTGTTCCTCGCGAAGTGGATTCTCGAGAACCACCCGAACGCGCGCGTCATCATCATCACGGACCGCGACGAACTGGACAAACAGATCGAAGGCGTCTTCAGGGAGTCCGGAGAGGCCATCACCCGGACCTCCAGCGGCCGTGACCTGCTGACGCAACTCGAACAGGCCAGGCCGCGCCTGCTCTGTTCCCTGGTCCACAAGTTCGGCCGCAGGGACCTCGAGGACTTCGACGCCTTCATCAGGGATCTCGAGGCGAGGCCCACTCAGACCGTTGGTGAGCTGTTCGTGTTCGTCGACGAGTGTCATCGCACGCACGACAGCAAGGGGAAGCTGCACCGCGTGATGAAGGCCACGATGCCGAACGCTGTCTTCGTCGGCTTCACCGGCACGCCCCTTCTTGCAAAGGACCGAGCCACCAGCTTGGAGGTCTTCGGCGGTTACATCCACACCTACAAATTCAGCGAGGCGGTGGAGGACGAGGTCGTGCTCGACCTGGTGTACGAAGCGCGCGACATCGACCAACGCCTCGGATCCGAAGACAAGATCGATGCGTGGTTCGAGGCAAAAACGAAAGCGCTGAACCCGTGGCAGAAGGATGAGTTGAAGAAGCAGTGGGGCACGATGAAGAACGTGCTCAGCTCACGCTCCCGGATGGATCGCTGGTTGCGGATATTGTGTTCGACTTCAGCGTCAAGCCACGGCTGTCGAGCGAGCGTGGCAACGCCATCCTCGTCGCCTCGAGCATCTACGAGGCGTGCAAGTACTTCAGCCTGTTCCAGAAGACGCCGTTCAAGGGGAAGTGCGCCGTGGTGACCTCCTACAACCCGCAGGCGCAGGACGTGACGAAAGAGGAGATCGGCGCGAACACGGAGACCGACAAGCAGTTCGTCTACAACACCTACACGGAGCTGCTGAAGGGCGTTGTCGCCAGGCCCGGAATGACAATGACCGAGGCATACGAGGAGCAGGCCAAAGCTCTTTTCGTCAAGGAGCCAGCCAACATGAAGCTTCTCGTGGTGGTGGACAAGCTGCTCACCGGCTTCGATGCGCCGCCCTGCACCTACCTCTACATCGACAAGTCGATGCAGGACCACGGCCTGTTCCAGGCGATCTGCCGTACCAACCGGTTGGACGACGACGACAAGGAGTTCGGGTACATCGTCGACTACAAGGATCTGTTCAAGAAAGTCGAGAACGCCATTGCTGTGTACACCTCGGAGCTCGATCACAGCTCGGGCGGAGTCGAGCCGGAGGTGTTGCTGAAAGAGCGGTTGAAGAAGGGGCGCGAGCGCCTCGAGGCCGCGCTGGAAATGCTCGCCCATCTGTGTGAGTTCGTCGAGCCGCCCCGTGGCGAGCTGGAATACATCCACTACTTCTGCGGGAACACAGAAATCGCCTCGGACTTGCTGGAGCGCGAACCACAGCGCGCTGCACTCTACAAGGGGACCGCGTCGCTGGTACGCGCGTACGCAAACGTGTCAGACGAGTTGGACAAAGCCGGATACGGTGCAGGAGAAGTTGCCCGCCTGAAGGAACAGGTGAAGCAGTACGTGAACGTCCGCGACATCGTTCGCAATGCCAGCGGCGAGAGCCTCGACGTGAAACCGTACGAAGCGGATATGCGTCACCTGATCGACACCTACATCGAGGCCGACGAGCCGCGGACGATCTCGCCGTTCGACAACATCGGCCTGCTCGACCTGATCGTGAAGACCGGCATCGCCGACGCGATCGTCGCGCGGCTTGGAAGCCTCAGAGGCGACACGACCGCCGTTGCCGAGACGATCGAGAACAACGTTCGCCGGCGGATCATCAAGGAGCAGCTCACCGATCCCGCGTACTACGAGAAGATGTCGGCGCTGCTCGACGAAATCATCGCGGCGCGAAAAGCGAAGGCGATCGAGTACGAGGAGTACTTGAAGCGCATCGCCGACCTGGCGAAGAGAGTCGAAGCCGGTCACGCCGCGGACGTGCCAGACCTGTTGAAGAAGAGTCCTGGCCTGCGGGCGATCTACCACAACCTGAGTGGTGACGGGAGAGGCGCCGGTGCTGTGGTATCCGACAGCCAGGGGAGGTATTCAGTGACTGGTGCGAGCGCGATCGAGCTTGCCGCAGCGATCGACGAGACCGTGAAGCGCGTGCGTCCCAACGCGTGGCGGGGCGTTCAGGCCCGTGAGAACGTGATCAAGAGCGCGCTCTTGCCGGTGCTCGGCAACGATGTAGCCGAAGTCGAGCGCATCTTCCTCGTCATCAAGGCGCAGAGCGAGTACTGATGGCGACGCACCTGAGGCTGGGCGACATCACGGTCGACGTGGTCCTGAAAGACATCAAGAACGTCCATCTCAGCGTGTATCCGCCCGCCGGCCACGTCCGAATTTCGGCGCCATCTCGCATGAGCCTCGACACGATCCGCGTGTTCGCGGTGTCGAAGATCGGCTGGATCAGGGATCAGCAGCGGAAGCTGCGAGCACAAGAGCGAGAGACGGTTCGCGAATACCTCGATCGCGAGAGCCACTACGTCTGGGGGCGACGCTATCTCCTCGCCATCATCCACGGCGAACATGAACCGACCGTCGAATTGACCAATCGCCGCTTGCTTCTGCGCGTGCGCCGCGGAACCCAGCGTGAACGAATGCAGGCGACCGTCGAAAAATGGTATCGCGACCAAGTGAAGCAGGCCGTTCCCGCCCTGATCGCCAAATGGGAACCGGTGGTCGGTGTCCGGGTCGATCGATTCTTCGTGCAGCGAATGAAGACCAAGTGGGGGAGTTGCAGTCGGGGTAACCGCGCCATTCGCCTCAACACAGATCTGGCCAGAAAGCCGATCGAGTGCCTCGAGTACATCGTGGTCCACGAAATGGTTCACCTGCTCGAGGCCACTCACAACGCGCGGTTTCTGGCGGTGATGGACGAGCTCATGCCGCAATGGCGCCACTACCGGTTGCGGCTCAATCAGTTGCCGGTGCGACACGAGGATTGGCGTTACTGACCATCACCCAGCCACCCAGCCACCCAGCCACCCAGCTACCCAGCCGCCCCGCAACCCAGTTATGCTACGCGCGCCTTGCTCTTTGCCCCTTTCCTCTTTGTGCTCGTCGCGCAGGCGCTCCAATTCGCTCAAGACGCACCTCGACCCGATTCGCCTGAGGTTCGCCAACTGCTCGAGTCGGCGAAGAGGAACGCAGGCACCGAATGGGCCGAAGCCTTCGACTTCATCTGTGCGCTGAACGCCGGTCGCGCGAACAGCCCGACGGACCCGGTCATCGAGCCGACGAAGGTCTTCGACAACCTCTACGTAGTCGGCCGCACGAGCACCGCGGTGTGGGCCGTGACGACTTCCGCGGGCATCGTCCTCATCGATGCCGGCTATGGCGATCAGCTCGAATCGGTGCTGTTGCCGGGGATGAAGACGCTCGGTCTCGATCCTGCGCAGGTGAAGTACGTCATCGTCGGCCACGGCCACGGCGATCACTTCGGCGGCGCCGGGTACTTCCAGTCGCGCGGCGCGCGTGTGGCGATGGCGGGACCTGATTGGGATCTCGTGGAGACTCCTCCACCGGCCGGACGCGGTGCCGCGCCCATCGCGCCACCCAAGCGCGACGTTGTCGCGGTCGAGGGCCAGGCGATCACCGTCGGCGATGTCTCGTTCACTCCCGTGATGATTCCAGGCCACACACCCGGTTCGATGGGCGTGATCTTCCCGGTCAAAGACGGACGCGCCACACACATCGCGGGACTGTTCGGAGGGAGTATCCTCACACCGGGCCGCATCAGCGATGAGGGCCTTCAGCAGTACATCTCGTCGGTGGAGCACTGGGGAGAGGTCACTCGCAGGATGAAGGTCGACGTCGAGATTCAGAACCACCCGATGTACGACGGCTTCCTCGGAAAGCTGGCGCGCCTGAAGCAGCGCAAGCCGGGCGATCCGAATCCGTTCCTGGTCGGAAGCGACTCGTATCAGCGATTCGTCAGCGTCATGTCAGCCTGCGAGAAAGTACAGCTGGCGCGTCGCAAGGGAGCGTAGCTGTCATCCGCAAGGAGTGTATGTCGATGACACGGCGCGGGTTTCTTCGACACACCGGAAGGCTCGCAGCAAGCGGCCTGACGGCGGCCGCGATTGCGGATCGACTCGCGAAGGACACCACGGCACAGAACGTTCGCAAGGCGGCTGGCCGCCGCCCGCAGCGCGTCGCGGTGATTGGCGTCGATCACTATCACGCCACGTCCACACCGAACTATCTGCGCATCCTGCAAAATGAGAAGGTGGACATCCTTGGTGTCCACGCACCAGACGGCGCGGTCGCGGCGAGGTGGGCGGGCGAATACTACAGCACGCCCTACACCGACTACCGCGCGATGATCGAGAAGACGAAGCCCGAGTTCATCGTCGCGCTCGGCAAGCACGTCGCAATGCCGGCGGAGTTCCGGTTCCTCGTCGATACCGGGATCCCTTTCCTCATGGAGAAGCCGTGGGGGATCGACGACAAGACGGTGAACGAACTGGCGGATCTCGCCGAGTCGAAGCACGCATGGGCCGCGGTGCCGATGCCCTTCCGGTACAGCATGTTCGCCGAGGCGGCGCTCGAGATGCGGCAGCGGAACGAGCTCGGGACGATCTCGCACATGCTGTTTCGCTTCAACCAGCCGGGCGTTCAACGCTACGTGGATCTCGGGAGTCCATGGATGCTGTCGAAAGCGGACGCCGGCGGCGGCGCGCTCATCAATCTCGGTATTCACGGGATCGATCTCTTCCGCTACATCACATCCGAGGAGCCGCAGGTCGTGTCGGCCGTGACGAGCCACGCGGTCCACAAGCGTGAGGTCGAGGACTACGCTCACGTCACGCTCAAGACGCCGAGCGGCATCGTGTTTCTCAACGAGGCCAGCTACACGTATCCAGGCACCGGCGGAGACCAGGAGCGGAAGCTGTCGGCGCAGAAGGTGTTTCTGCGCGCGACCACCAGCGGCGGCGAGGGTGTGCAGATCGTCGGCCCTGGTCGCGACGAAACACGCCGCGCACCCGAGGGGTATCTGAGCGGTTGGCCCAGAGTCGTACACGAGTGTCTCGAGCGAATCGGGCGCGGCGAGCCACCGCCGGCGTCGGCTCGCGACTGCGCTCGGGCTGTGTCGTTGATCTTCGATGCCTATCGGATGTCTGGTGAAGTAAGCAGTAGCAGCAGTAGGCAGTAGGCAATAGCTCTCGCCGCATACTGCATACCGCCTACCGCATACTTCGAGATTGGGAGGTCTGAATGCGCGTGCTGTTTACGTCAATTGTTCTTGTCGTCGTGCTCGCGCTGGGTGGCCTGCTGGCGCAATCGCCGGGCGATACGTCCTGGCGGCCGAAGACCGGTCCCGCTCCAAGTGTCGTTCCGCCGGGAGCACCGGCACCAGGAAGTGCCGAGTCCGCCGCGATTGCGGAAGTGATCGCGTTCGAAAACGCGACCGAAGCGGCCGTCGTGCGCGGCGACACGGCGTTTCTCGAGCGCGCGCTCGCGCCGACGTTTCTGTTCACTCACGGCGACGGTTGGGTGGACGGCGGCGCTCCGCTCAAGGTCGACACCAAGGCAAGCTGGATCGAGTACGTGAAGCGCAGGCCGTTGCCGTACATCTACCGCGATCTCGATCACCAGCAGGTTGAACTTCACGGCGATGTAGCGATCACGCTCGGGCGATACTTCTATCTCCCACAGTCGAACAACAACACCGCCGCGCACATGCACGTGTGGTTCGAGCGCGTCTATGCGAAGCGGAACGGTCAGTGGCAGCAGCTTTCGCATCGCACCGTGAAGGGACCGGTGCGTAACGATGCGGCTAGAAGCACTCAGTAGTTCTGCCTACGAGGAATCCCATGCGCAACTTCTCGCTGTGTGTCTTCGCACTGTTTGCGTCTGCTACTCAGGCAGCGGCGCAGTCGTGGACGCCTCCCGCGGACAACCAGCGCTGTCCGTCGAAGTGGGGGGCGACCGACGAACGCGGCGCGGGCAATCACATGAAGCCCGAGACCGTCCTGCGCGCCGCGCGTCTGATCAAGACCGGCGAAGTCTTCGAGCTCGGACGCGTACTCTCCGAATCGATGCCGATGCCGGCGGGCCGGCGGTTCGAGATTCTCACCAAGCGCACGCGGAACGATCCCGGCACCAACCATCGCGGCTCGAACGAAGAGCTCGTTGTTGCCGAGATCGGCCAGGTCGGCACGCAGTTCGACACGTTCAGCCACCAGATGATCGGGTCGAGCATGTACAACTGCTTCAAACTCGACGACATCTCGAGCCGCACGGGCTTCACCAAGCTTGGCGTGCAGCAGGTCGGCGCGCTCGTCACGCGCGGAGTACTCATCGACGTTGCCGCACTCAAACGCACGCCCGTCCTCGCCGAGAACTACGAGATCACGCCACAGGACTTGCAGCAGGCGCTGGCCGAGCAGAAGCTGACACTGCAGCCTGGTGATGCGGTTCTGGTTCACACCGGATGGGGAACCTTGTGGGGCAAAGACGACGCGCGGTATCAGCGCCTCAGTCCCGGCATTGGCACGGCCGCGGCCGAATGGCTCGCGAAGCAGGACCCAATGCTCGTCGGCTCGGATAACACGGCCGTCGAGATCTCACCGAATCCGAACCCGCAGCTGGCTGGGCCGGTGCATCAGATCATGCTGGTCGTCAACGGTATCCACCTGCTCGAGAACCTCCGGCTCGACGAGCTCGCGGCGCGACGCGCCCACGAGTTCGCGCTGATCGTCGAGCCCCTCAAGATCCAGGGCGGCACCGGATCCACTGTCGCGCCAATTGCAATCAGGTGAGGTGCGGATGCGTACGCTCTTTACGATCTCGTTGTGTGCTCTCATCGCCCCGGCAGCCTGGGCACAGGAGGGCTCGACCGCCGCACCCGCCGAATCGGCAGTGCGTGCAGTCGTCGCCAGCTACGTCGACGCGCGGGAGAAGCAGGACGCGGCAGCGATCGGAGCGCTGTTCACCGACGATGCCGATCAGTTCAATTCGTCTGGTGAGTGGCGTCGGGGCCGAGAGGCGATCGTCAATGGCACGTTGCAGTCGTCGCAGCGAAACGCCGGTGCCAGGAACATAACGCTCAAGGCGGTCCGATTTCCAGCGCCCGGTGTCGCTATTGCCGATGGCGAATATGGAATCGGCGACCAGCGCCTGTGGACGACGCTCGTGCTGACACGTCAGGGTGAGACCTGGAAGATCGCCGCAATCCGCAACATGGCGCCACGAAAATGAGAATCATCGCGATCGGGAGATGGGTGGTACTGGCCTGCGCTGTCGCAGGCGCATCGACATTGACCGCGCAAGGCCCCGCGCGCACGACGCCTGCCGCTCCACAGCTGCAGGTGGATCCGTTCTGGCCGAAGCCGCTGCCAAACAACTGGATTCTGGGCCAGGTCTCTGGCGTCGCCGTCGACAAGCGCGGCCACGTCTGGATCATCCAGCGTCCGCGGTCGCTGAGCGATCGCGAGCTCGGCGCGCAACAGAAACCCTCCTGGAGCAAGTGCTGCGTCGCGGCGCCGCCGGTCATCGTCTTCGATCAGTCGGGCAACGTCGTTCGCGCGTGGGGTGGAGCGGGCGTTGGCTACGAGTGGCCGGAGAGCGAGCACGGCGTCTTCGTCGACGACACCGATGCCGTGTGGATTGCCGGCAACGGCAACAAGGACTCGCAGATCCTCAAGTTCACGCTCGAAGGGAAATTCGTGCTGCAGATCGGGCGGAGCGGCCAGTCGAAGGGGAGCAACGACACCGCGAACCTGGGGAGCCCGGCGGATATCAACGTGGACGTCGCGGCGCGCGAGGTCTACGTCGCCGACGGTTATCGCAACCGTCGCGTCATCGTGTTCGACTCGGAGACGGGTGCCTACAAGCGGCACTGGGGCGCGTATGGGAAGCCGCCGAGCGATGCTGCGACGCCACCGTACGATCCAGCTCGACCGCCATCCACGCAATTCGGAAACCCGGTGCACTGCGTCAGGATGACGAAGGAAGGGTTGCTCTACGTCTGCGACCGCACGAACGACCGCTTCCAGATCTTCCGCAAGGACGGCACGTTCGTGTCCGAAGCCTTCTTCGAGAGGGACACGCGGCTCAACGGCTCAGTTTCGGAGCTGGCGTTCTCCCCCGATCGTGAGCAGTCGCTGATCTATATGGTGGATGGGGTCAACAACGAGATGCGCATCGTCGATCGCGCGACGAACGCCGTTCTCGGTCGCGTTGGTCGTCCCGGTCGATATGCGGGGCAGTTCCACGTCGTGCACAACGTGGCGGTGGACGCGCAAGGGAATGTCTACACGACCGAGGTCAACACCGGACAGCGCGTGCAGAAGTTTCGCCGCCTCGATTAGATTTCACGAGGGAGTAAGTCTGAAGTCAACCGCAAGCGGGCTTTCCGTGGTCCTTGGACCGGGGACTAAACCGTGACGCGTGACTTCGGACGCGAGTCGCGCTTGGTCGGTTTGGCCGGCTTGCGCGGCGCGCCCTCAGGCATCTTCGTCAGCGTCTCTTTGAAGATCTCACCTTCGGCGCCGCCCGCCGTCCACTTGCCATCGAGGCGCCCGTTCTCGCCGACCGAATAGACGACGACCGACGGCGTTCCGCCGAAGTAGCTCACCGAGAGCATGCCTCCCGTGAAGATGCCGACGCCCAGGACCTGACTGTCGTCCTGCATCGTCCACCGCACGAGGTACGTGTCCCTGTTCTTGACGATCTCGACGATCCCTTCATAGGTCGTCTTGTCAGGATTGGTTCCTTCGCACGAGTACGTTCCGACGAGGTTGGTCTCCGCAGCAGGGCCATCTGGAGCGGCGCAAACCTGACCGACGACGCCGAAGATAACAAGGCACGTGAGGGCAGCTCTGACCATTGCAACTCCGTGAAGTTCACCGAAGGTGACCGGTTAGCGTTGATACGCTTTGACGCAGCACTACATAACGCAGCAAGAGCCACGCCATGACTTCTTCGGTCATTGCGCGGCTCTCGAGTGCAGGCCGTGCGAGAGATTCTAGTAGAAGATGACGGTACTTCGACTTTTGTCCGGAATGACGGCGCGAATTTGCCCCTACTTGCCGTCCACGGTATAGGCCAGCAACGCATTGCCCGGCATGCCGTTCTGCACGTAGCCGGAGTTGATGATCACCGTGCCGCCACTGATCGCAGGCCCGGCAACGTTCAACGACCCTCCTCGTGCAGGCACGCCGTTGGTGGTCTCGTATGTTTGAGCCGTATCAACATCCCAGATGATCGACCCGTTCGTCGTGGAGTAGGCGCGCAGGTGGCCGTCGATCGCGCCCGAGAAGACGATGCCTGGAATCGCGCTCACCGCGGCTGATTGTGCGGGGCTGCATCGATCGCGCGTCTTACACGTGCGCGGCGCGGGGGTCTCCCATACGCGTCTGCCGCTGTCGAGACTCATGGCGAACATGCCGCCACCGGCCTCGGGATCGGGAATCGTCGCCTGGCTGTTGGGAACGGGGAAGCGCGCAAGATCGGACAGTGCGACGTAGACATTGGATCCGTCGGAGGCCGACCCCCACTGGACGCCGCCGTTGATACCACCTTTGCCGACGCGCTCCTGCCAGAGGAGCTCGCCGCCGCGATCGGGATCGAGTGCGTGTACGACGCCCGACTTCTGGCCGGCCACGATCGCGCGCCGGCCGTTGGCCAACGACACGAGGATCGGCGGCGAGGCGAAGTCGAAGTCCGGGGCGTCCTTGTTGGTGCAGTTGGTCTGGTCCGTCAGGCGGCAGGCCGTGTTCCAGTCGTCTGACGCGGTCATCTGGCGCGACCACAGGATCTTTCCGGAGGTCATATCGAAGGCGACGAAGGCATCGCTGCGATCGCTCGCCGGGCCGCTGTAGTTGTTGCCAGTCGTGACGTAAACCGCGTTCTTCTGCACGTCGATCGCCGGGCTCGACCAGATCGGCGCACCGGATGGGCCCCATTGTTGCGTCCCGATCCGGTTCTTCGCGCGTTTCTGTGGCTCCTCGATCGTGTAGGTCTTCCAGACTCGTGCGCCGGTCGAGGCATCGAGGGCGACAAGACTGCCGCGGAAGGTGCAGCACTCGTATTCCGCGACGGCGCCGGCGGTCTCTTCACCGGAAGCGACGCCGACGTAGAGGCGGCCGTTGTGGAATGTGGGCGATGCGGTGACGCGAGCGAATGGATGGTCGTCGACGTGGCTCTTCCAGATCAAAGCGCCGGTGGTCGCGTCGAGCGCGTAGATGTTTGCGGCCCGATCGCCGATGAAAGCCACGTACCGATTCCCGGAGTCGAGCCGAGCGATCGTAATCGCAGCGCGGACCGCGGCGTCCGCGGTGAACGTCCAATGGACGCATCCGGTGGCCGCGCTCAGCGCGTATACCGTGCCGCTCTGCGTCCCGACAAACACGCGGCCTCCCGCGATCGACGGCTGGCCGTCGGCGCTGAGCTCACCAGGGAATCCGAACGCCCATTTCAGTTTGAGCTTCGGCACATCGCCGGCGGAGAGTCCGGACATCTGGCCGTCCTGATAACGGGTGTTCTGCGTGTTCGCGCCCCAGCCGTTCCACAACGGTCCCGTCAGAGGGTTCGCGAACTCGCCGGCGACGGCGCGGCACATCGCCTGCGGCGACGGCTTGGTGCTGAACGCTGCCGAGAAGGTCTTTCCCGTGACGAACTCGGCGATCGCGCGCCGTTCAACGCCGGTGCGGCCGCTGGCCATCGACAGCATCGGGCCGCTCTCCATCGCCGTGAGCACTCGTTCAGGCGTCATCGCCTGGAGGACATCGCGCGTCGGCGCACGACCGGCGCCGGTGTCGTGACACGAGGCGCACAGTTGCTTGTACATCGTGGGGCCGTCATCGGCGGCGGCAGGGAACGCGCTGGCCAGAAGAAGAGTGGCGAGAATCGACGAACGCAGGGTGGTTCGCATCTGTTCCGCTCCGATTGGTAGCGGCGGGTCTTCAGACCCGCCGTAAAGGTCAGGCGCGTCTCAAGACGCGCCTCTACTGCGCTGCCTGTGGGCTCGTTGCCAGAATCTGACGGAGAGCAGTTGCCGTATCCGGGGAACTGACGATGTTCATGCCGCGCTGCACGCCTTCGGCGATCTTGAGCGGCGTCCAGCCCTTGCCGTTGGGACGATTCCACACATCGACGCGCGCGCCTTTCTCGGCGAGGTAGTGCACGACCGTCGGCACGTGCTTGTAGGCGGCGCCGTGCATCGCGGTCTCGCCGTTCTTGTCGACCGCGTTCAGATCGTTGCCGAAGTCGAGCGCGACTTTCACCGCGTCGAGCACTTCGGGTTCCGTGCCGGGATCCTCGCCTGGAGCGTTGGTGCCGAGGCCAGCGGCGACCATCAGGGCCGTCGAGCCATCTTCATTTGTGAGCAGCGGATTCGC
Source organism: uncultured Acidobacteriota bacterium (assembly GCA_963772955.1). Lineage (GTDB taxonomy): Bacteria > Acidobacteriota > Vicinamibacteria > Vicinamibacterales > UBA2999 > Gp6-AA40. The sequence goes on from CAVYZF010000009.1 coordinate 962,872, forward strand.
GCCGAGCTCTGCGAGCAGCTTCATCAGCGGCGCATCCGCGGTGCGTGCGGCGAGGAGGAATGGTGTTGCGCCGATCGAATTGAGCGTGGTCACGCCCATGTTCGGCTTCTTCGTCGCCCGCGTATCGAGCGTGGCGCCCTTTGCGGCGAGCTTCCGCACGAACGTCAGCGAGTCCATCGTCCCGGATCCTTGGGGCGCGGGGTTGTTGCTGCCGGCTATGCCGGCCTTCCGCACCCACGAGACCTGATGTAACGCGGTGAATCCCTGGGGCGCGGCGTTCGGATCGGCACCGCGATCGAGCAGCCAGGCGGCGAGCTCATAGTGGGCATTCGCCGCTGCGAGCAGGAATACGTTCGGGCCCATGTCGGGAGGCGGTGGTGTTGGGGCGTTCGCGGCCTGGCGTCTGCGGATCGGCAGCCAGTCGTTCATGTCGGCACCGGCTGTGATCAGTGCCTCCACGGCAGCGATCCGGCCTTCGCGCGCGGCGAACAGAATCGCCGTGAACCCGCCGTTCGATCGCGCGTTCACGTCGGCTCCACGGGCGACCAGTGCCTCAATGACGGGCGCATGCCCTTCGGCGGCGGCCCACATCAGCGCGGTCTGACCGCGCCACTGTTCCTTGACGTTCGGATCGGCCTTGCGGGCGAGGAGCAGGTTGATTGCATCGACTTTGCCCGTGCGTGCAGCGACCATCAGCGCCGTCTCGCCTTCGTCAGACGCGGCCGAGGCGTCTGCTCCGGCCTCGATCAGCATCCCGATGGTGGCGGCGTTGCCATTGAGCGACGCCAGCCACAATGGCGTCGCGCCGTATCGATTCGTGGTCTTGACGTTGGCGCCGGCTCGAATGAGGAGCTGCACGAGCTCTCCAGCGTCGCGCTCGACCGCCCAGTGCAGGGCCGTCGTCCCATCTGCCTGCACCGCGTTCACGTCGGCTCGTGTGTCGAGGAGCGTGCGAACGGCAGCGACGTCGTTCGCCTTGACTGCGTCGATGAGGCGATCCTGCGCGGACGAGATACCACCGCCGACGAGCCAGACCGCCGCGAGCAGGGCACCGATGCGCATAGTGGTCTTAGACGGTGAGCGGTTCGAGATCAGACACACGCCCGGTGCTGTCCACGAAGGTGTCGAGGTGTACGCCCGCCTTGTCGAGCAATGTCAGATGGAGATTGGCCAGAGGCGCCGGCTTGTCGAACCTGATATGGCGGCCGCCTTTGAACTGGCTGCCTCGTCCTCCCGCGACGACGATCGGGAGATTCGAGTGATCGTGGACGTCGGGATTGCCCATACCGCTGCCGAGCAGGTAAAGCGTGTGATCGAGCAGCGATCCATCTCCGTCCGGTGTCGCCTGCATCTTCTCGATCAGGTAAGCGAAGAGCGACACGTGATGCGCGTTGATCTTCGCGAGCTTGACGAGCTTGTCAGGGCTGTTGGTGTGATGCGAGATCGGATGGTGCGGCTCGGGCACGCCGATATGCGGATACGTGCGCGTGCTCGTCTCGCGCGCCATCTGGAAGGTGATGACGCGGGTGACGTCCGCCTGAAGCGCCAGCACCTGCAGATCGAACATCAACCGCACGTGGTCTTCCCACACAGACGGGACGCTTGCCGGACGCTCGAGATCGGGCAACGCCGCGGTGTCGCTCTGCTCCGCGCGTTGAATGCGTCTCTCCACCTCGCGCACCGAATCGAGGTACTGCCCCACGCGGACGCGGTCGCTGACGCCAAGCTCGCGCCGGAGGCGTGCCAGGTCGCTGGTCATCCAGTCGAGGATGCTTCCGCTCTTCTTGAGCTCGGCTCGTCGTCGTTCCGGGCTCCCGCCGTCGCCGAACAGCCGCTCGAAGACGACGCGCGGATCCGCTTCGGTCGGCAGCGGTGTCGTCGGGGACGACCAGGACAGGTTGTTCTGGTAGGCGCACGCGTATCCGTTGTCGCAGTTGCCGACCTGAGCGATCAGATCGGTGCCGACTTCGAGAGACGGAATCTGCGTGTCGCCGCCAAGCGCGCGCGCGGCGATCTGATCCACCGTCGTGCCGAGCTCGTAGTCGCTACCCTCGGTGCGCTTGGCGCGCGAGCAGCTGAGGAACGCGCAGTTGGACGAGGCGTGGTTCCCCGTGGTGTAGGCGTTCTGCAGTTCGAGGTTGCTCACCACCGTGATCTGATCGAGTACCGGCGTCAGCGCGAGGAGAGAGGGAGACAGCTCGGAGATGCGCCCTTCCGTCGCCGGCGTCCAGGCCGCCGCGTTCATGCCCATCGGGATATAGACATATCCCAGGCGTCGAATCGAGCTCGCGAGCTGCTGCGCCCGCAGGGGCGACAACGCCGGAATCATCGCGTCGAGGAGCGGCAGCGAGAGGGCGGTGCCCAGGCCACGCAGGAACATGCGACGCGGAAGGGCCGTCTTCGTGACGATCATTGCGACATCCTCATCTGAAACGGATCACTCGAGACGATGCCGAGCACGAGGGAGGAGAACCGATAGTCCTGCGCGCGCGCGCCGGTGACGATCTTGCGAACCGCTGGTGCGTCGTAGTACTCGAGGCCGCGGCCGAGGCCGTAAGTCAACAGCTTTTCGGTGAGCGTCCCGACGAACATCTCCGGTTTGCGAAGGAGTGCCGTGCGCAGACCGCTCATGCCGCTGAACGTCGAACCGTCAGGCAGGCCACCGGAGGGGTCAACGGCGCTACCTGATTCCGTGCGAAGGCGCCATCGGCCGATCGCGTCGAAGTTCTCCAGCGAGAGACCGGCGGGATCCATCAATTGATGGCATCCGGCGCAGGCGGGACTCGCGCGATGCTGCGCCATTCGTTCCCGCATCGAGAGCACGCGTCCTTCGACGTCCGTGTCCTTGAGCGGCGGGACGTTCTGCGGCGGCGGCGGAGGCGGTGTCCCGACGATGTTCTCGAGGATCCACTTGCCGCGGAGCACAGGCGACGTGCGGTTGGCGTACGACGTCACCGTCAGCACGCTGCCCTGGCCGAGGATCCCGCCGCGCACGCTGTCGTTGTCGAGCGAGACGCGCCTGAACCTGCTGCCATACACGTTCGGAATCCCGTAGTGTTTGGCCAGTCGCTCGTTCACGAATGTGTAGTTCGCGCGGAGCAGGTCGAGCGCGCTGCGATCCTCGCGCATGATGCTGTCGACGAACAGTTCCGTCTCGCGCCGGAATGCCTGACGCAGGTTGTCGTCGAAGTCCGGGAACGCTCGCGCGTCCGGGCTTGCCGCCGCGAGATTCCGCAGATACAACCACTGGCCGGCGAAATTCGAGACGAGCGCATCAGCCTTGGGGCTGGCGAGCATGCGCGTCACTTGCTGCTCCAACGTCGCTGGGCGATTGAGTCTGCCTGCGATCGCGAGGCCCAGTAGCTCATCGTCGGGGACGCTGCTCCACAGGAAGAACGAGAGCCGCGAGGCGAGCTCGACGTCGCTCACGCGGTACGGAGTCTGGGCTGCCACCCCCCTGGGATCGCGCTCGATGCGGAACAGGAACTCGGTGCTCGCCAGCACCGCGCGGAGCGCCATCTCGACGCCGGCGTCGAAACCGCCGTCGGCCTTCGCCTCTGTGTAGAACCGCATCGGAGCGTCGATATCGGCGGCCGTCACTCCTCGCCGGAACGCCCGGCGCGCGACGGTCGACACGATCTGTCTCGCGCACACGTCTTCGGCATCACCCGGCGAAGAGTTTTTCGAGTCCCGAGTCCCGGATCCCGAATCCCGGAAGTGTGGTTGGCAGACGAACAGACGACGACGGCTGGGAGTGTCGGTCACGGTGCCGGCGTCGAATGGGCCGGCGATCGATACCGAGTAGAGCGCGATCTGCACGCGCGGGTGCCGGTCCATGTTGAAGTGCGCGAGGCTCGGCTGTCGTTCCGTTTCTTCGAGCGCGAAGGTCTTTCTCGGGAACGTGACGCCAACCTCGTGCGGGCCGGCGCTGACGTGGATCCGCGTGTGCAGGTCTTTGTCGACCGCCTCGTCGGCGTAATAGATCCCGGATTGGTTTCGATTCGGCTTCACGCCGAAGATCTGCACGCGTTGCCCGTCGAGCGTCAGCTCGACCTGCTGCGGCTCGGTCAGCCCCTCGACGTTCTCGTTACGGTCGCGCGACAGCCGGATCTGAATTTCGTAAGTGCCCTCGAGTGGGAAGTTGTACTGAACCGCCGTCCCGCCACGCGTGCCAAGTGGAAGACCCTCGAGATGATCCTCCTGAGTGAGGTCAGACGGCAGGATCACGACGTGGCTGGCGGGCGACGGTAACGGCCCGCCAACGGCAGCGCGACTGACTTTCTGTGCCGCGGCCAGATAGCGCTCGAGCAAAGTTGGCGACAGCTCGCCGTTTGCCACGTTATCGAACCCGTGGCTCGCATCGTCTTTCGGAAGCAGCGCCGAGACGTCGACGTCGAGATCGAGGATGTCGCGGATCGCGTTCTGGTATTCGACGCGGCTCAGGCGGCGGAACGTGTCCGTGCGGCCGGGATTCGGATGTGAGGCCGCGGCCGCATCGAGCGACGACTCCAGATCTGAAACGAGCGCGTTGTAAGTCGTCTCGTCCGGGCGCGGCAGTCCGGCGGGAGGCATCATCCGTCCGCGCAGTTTGCGAACGACCTTCTCCCACGTGGCGGCGTCCGATGCCGGGCGCGCCGCGTTGAGCCCGGTGAGCACGAGTCCGCCGGCTTTCACCCTGTCGCTGTGACAGGTGGCGCAGTAGCGATCGAGTGTGGCTTGGTGAGGAGACGTGGCGACGGACGAAGCGCTGGCAGGTGGTTGTTGGGCCTCACCGGCGCGCAACACGACGGATGCCACGAGACACGCGGCCGAGGCGGCGATACACGCAGTCCAGCGCTTGTTCATGACAGTCCCCAACGGCGATACCTTAGGCGGGCGTCGGGAGACACGCAAGGGATTTTTGTCGATTCCGACACACAGAGGCACAGAGGCACCGAGAAGAATTACTTAAGGGTTTTTCTCTGTGTTCTCAGCCTCGGTGTGTCGTGCTCAGTTCTTGGTGTCGCCTGCCCTCGCACCGCTCAAAATGTTCCGCATCGAGTTATTCCCCTCGTGGCACGCGTACTCGAACATGCCGTCGGGCTGGGGTTCCAGTTCGAGCGCGGCGGTCCATGGCGCGGTCCAGGTGTGCGCGTCCTCGGCCGTGACCTCGTAGCGCAACCCATTGCCGACTCGCTTGAAGCGTTCGACGAGATGCAGCGTTTCGCGCGAGCCGCGATAGTTGGTCTTGTCGCTCAGGTTCCTGACGTCCACGACCAGCGTGTCGCCTTCCCAATGTCCGCGCGAATCGCCGAAGTAGCCGTTGACGCTCGCGCCCGCGTGGGGTGATCCGTCAGTACGGATGATGCGCGTGTCGTGAATCATCTCGTAGGTCACCGCGACCACGCCGGGCGCCTGCACGATCTGGACATTGGCGTTGTAGACCGTCGGGAAGATCGCGCTCGGCATTCCTCGACTGATGCAGCGCACCCACAGGCTCAAGTCCTGTGGCCTGTCGGCGCCGTTCTCGCCCGAGAGGGGCGCTCGCGTTTGACGCGACTGTGCCTCCTTCGTGAGTGGTGGCACGCGGCCGTCCTGTGGATCGATCACGAGTGAGGTTCGGCGGGAGATCTTCCTGCGCTCGAGCCAGTGTGGTGGCGGTGATGTGGCCGAGCCCACTTGTCCGGCATTGGAGCGATCGGCGGTTTCGACATCGAAGTCGGAGTTGTCGCTCTGAAGCTGACGCTCTGATTGCGACTGCCGCTGTCTGAACTCGTCGTCGGAGAGGACCTGACGTGTGCCGTACTCGCGCGGCCGTTCGAACGGCACACTGAGCTCGGCTTCCGCCGTCCACGTGCCCTGCAGATCGGGTTCGCCCCATGGCGTCAGCGCTGGCTTGTTCCCCTGGCCGACGACCAGCACGCCGTGAACGAAGACGAAGCCCGCGAGGAACGCCAGCAAACGTGTTCGTGTCATGTCGTACTCCTTATGCAGTGTCGCAGCCTTTGGTCCTGATCGAATTCTGCAGCCGCGTCAGGCGTCGATCTCCCCTGAACGTGTCCATCTTGGGATCGACGTCGATGGAGTAGAGGAATGCAGAGTTCTCGTCGAACGCCCGCTCGATTTCCTTGAACGCTTCATCGCGTTCACCGAGCGCATCGCGCAGGACCGCCACGTACAGGGCATCGGCGTAGTCAGTGTCACGGCGATGCTCGAGCTCGTCGAGGATGGCGCGGGCTTCGCTCGTGCGTCCGAGTTTGGCGAGGCAGGTGCCTTCGAGCGCACGCATCCACGGCAAGTCGCCGGACATGATCGCGCCGAGCTGGTATTGCTCGAGCGCGTCCTCGAGGCGCCCGGAAAACTCCAGCGCCTGCGCGTAGTTGGCTCGACTGATCTGCAGGTACGGATGCAACTCCACGGCTTTGCGTCCGATCTCGACCGCCTTGTCGAACTCGCGGCGCCACACGCGGACATTGACCTCGGCGGGCGGCAACGTCGGCAGCAGTGGGTCGGCCTGATAGCCCTGTGTGACGAGTTCCAGCGCCCGATCGAGTTGACCGAGCGTCCCGCACATCAGGGCCATCCGGACGTGCACGGTCGCGAACGCCGGCTTGTCCTGGAGCGCCCGGAGGAACTCTCTTTCCGCCTCGTGCGGGCGATGCTCGAACATGTGGAGGCCGTGCGCGCGGTTGCAGCGCAACTCCGGTGTCAGCGTGCCTTGCTCGACGGCGCGATTGTGCGCGTCGATGAAACGCGGGTAGACCTCGACCGGCGCGCAGATCCCGAATGTCGCCTGCATCAGGTAACACGTCGACAACCCCTCGAACGCGCGGAAGTCGCCCGGGCACTGGCTCGCGGCCTGATGAAAACAGTCGATCGCCCGTTCGGCGCCTTCCTTCGTGCGCCTGCTCGCGAAATGCCAGCCCTTGCGCACGAGCTCGTCCGACGTCGGGACCACGAGGCTGTAACCGACCTTGGGTCGGTGCACGATCCAGCGGCCGTACTCGCCGAGGACTTTCTTCACTTCACCAACAGTCACGTCGACGGTATGTCGCGACACGAACGTGCCCTGCCACGCCTCCGCGATCATCTGGTCGTACCCGAGCGGTCGCCCGCCATGCTGCAGCAGGACGCGCAACACCTGCAGCGCCTGAGGGCGCAGGCGGACGTCGGCGTTGTCCCGCGACAGACGCGCGGTCATGCCATCGAAGGTGAAGGGGCCGAACGTAAACTGCGCCATTCCAGCGAATCGATCTGACCTGTTTTGCGAGAGTCCGGTCAAGCGGACGCCCTTCCGAGATTGTGACAGTTTTTTGAGACGCAAATGTCGGCAAACCGCCTGCGACATACTGCTCCGATGGATACGTCCTCGACTCAAGGGCGCCAGGCGCCGCTCGCGATGGATGCCGAACGCTTCAGAGCCCTCGGCCACGCGCTCGTCGACCAGATTGCCGCCTCTCTCGACGCGATTCCGCGTGGGCCTGTCACGAAAGACCGGACGCCCGCGGCCGTCCGCGAGGCGCTCGGGTTGAATGGAAAGTTGCCGGCGCAAGGAACGGATGCCGCCACGCTGCTGACCTCGACGACGAGGCAGCTGTTCGAGCATTCACTCTTCAACGGGCATCCGAGGTTCTGGGGATACATCACGTCATCGCCCGCGCCCATTGGCATCCTGGGTGAGCTCATTGCGTCAGCGCTCAATCCCAACGTCGGCGCGTGGACGCTCTCACCCGCGGCCAGCGAGATCGAGGCGCAAACCGTCCGATGGATCGCGGAACTCGTCGGCTATCCCACGGATTGCGGCGGGATCTTTGTCAGCGGCGGCAACATGGCCAACCTCGTCTGTTTCTTCGCGGCACGCGCGGCACGCGCCGGGTGGGACGTCAGGCGCGACGGCCTTGCGACGTCTGGCAGGCAGTTGCTCGTCTACGCCTCGGCAGAGACACACACGTGGATTCAGAAGGCCACCGATCTCGCCGGCCTTGGTACATCAGCGATTCGCTGGATTCCGACCGACGATCGTTTGCGGATGGATGTCACGCAGCTCGAACGGCGCATCGACGAAGACATCGCCGTCGGGCATGTGCCGTTCGTCGTCATTGGCACAGCAGGATCAGTCAGTACCTGGGGCCGTGGATCCACTCACCGAGATCGCGCGCGTCTGCAGAGAACGCTCGATCTGGTTCCACGTCGATGGCGCGTATGGAGCCATGGCCGCGGCTGTGTCGGATGCGCCGGACGATCTACGCGCGCTGAAACTGGCGGACTCGGTTGCCGTCGATCCGCACAAGTGGTTGTACGCACCACTCGAAGCCGGGTGCGCGCTGGTCCGTGACGCAGCCGCGCTGCGCGCCGCGTTCTCCTATCACCCCGCGTACTACCACTTCGACGAACAGGGCATCAACTACGTGGACTACGGACCGCAGAACTCGCGCGGTTTCCGCGCGCTCAAAGTCTGGCTCGCGCTCAAACAGGTGGGCGCAGACGGTTACCGCGCGATGATCGCCGACGACATGGCGCTCTCGCGCGACATGGCGGCTGCGGTGCAACGCGAACCTGACCTGGAGCTCGTGACGCAAGCGCTCAGCATCGCGACCTTCAGGTTCGTTCCAGCCGATCTGCGATCGCGCGTCGGCGAGACCAGAACCGACGAGTACTTGAATCGCCTCAACGAAGCGCTGCTCGACACCATCCAGCGCAGCGGCGACGCATTCGTGTCCAACGCGCTGGTGCGTGGGCGTTACGTGCTGCGTGCGTGCATCGTGAATTTCCACACGACACGCGATGACGTCGAGGCGGTCCCGGAATTGCCGTTCGCCTCGGCCGCGACCTCGATGCGCGGATGCGCGCCGCCGCAGTCTGAAAAGAGTGTGAGCGCTGAAACCGTCAGTCTACGATCTCCTCGAGCGTGCGTACCTGCGCGAGCGCCAGGTCAGGATCGACGTCGTCACTGGCGTGACGCACGGCGTTGGCCACATCCGATGATGCTGTCACGGATCGCACGACACCGGGATCACCAGTCCTTCCTCGGTGAGGCGACGCAGGACCTGGTAGAGCGCACCGGTCGTGGGATCGAGCCGTCCGGCGGATTGCTCCTCGACGTCCTGTCCGATCGCGTAACCGTGCGAAGGCCCCTGCCCAAGGGCAAGGAGGATGTGGAACACGAGGTCAGGCAAGGCCGGGCCTGACGGCAAACTATAGTGCTCTCAACTATAGTGACCGTTCGGTCCCGTGGAGTAGATTGATGGCGTGCCCGCGATAGGCTGGGATATCGGCGGCGTCAATACGAAGGTGGCCCGAGTAGACGATGGCGCCGTGGTCGCGGCCGTCGGTCGCCCCTACGAGATCCAGCGCGAGCCTGCCGCGCTCGTGCCGCTGCTTCGAGAGATGCTGGCCGAGGTCGGCGTCGTGGACGCCGTGCCGCACGCTGTGACGATGACGGCCGAACTGTCACAACTCTTTCGGACCAAACGGCAGGGTGTGCGATTCGTGCTCGACTCCGTCGAGGCGGCGTTTCCTGGCGCCAGCGTGCATGTCTATGCCGTGGATGGACACTTTCTGTCGCCGGCGGATGCTCGAGAGCAGCCACTGTCGGTTGCCGCCGCCAATTGGGCTGCAACGGCACGCGCCGTGGCCATGCATCACCCTGATGCGCTGCTCGTGGACATTGGCACCACAACGACCGACCTCGTTCCCATCGTCGGAGGAGAGGTTGTCGCCGCCGGTCACACCGATCCAGAGCGGCTGATGTCAGCCGAGTTGCTCTACACGGGCGCGCTGCGCACGCCGGCGGAGGCGATTGCCAGTTACGTTCCGCTCGGTGACGGACTCGCGGGTGTCTCGGCCGAGGGCTTCGCGCTTGCAGGAGACGTCCACGTCTGGCGCGGCGATCTTCGTCCGTCCGACTACTCGTGTCCGACTCCCGATGGGCGGCCCGCCACGCGCGACTTCGTCGGCGAACGCCTCGCGCGCGTCGTGTGCGCCGACCGCGAGATGCTGGACGAGGCAGCAATCACCCGTGTGGCCGATGCGCTCGCGCGCGCGCAGATCCGAAGCATTCGGTCGGCGATGCAGCGCGTGCTCGAGCCCCATCCCTCGATCCGCGTGGCTGTCGTAACGGGGCTGGGCGCATTTCTCGGGATTACTGCCGCCCACGCGCTGGATCTCGAGGCTGTGCCGCTCTCGAATCAACTGGGCGAGGCGGGTGCTCGCTGTGCGCCGGCAGTTGCAGTCGCCCTTCTGCTCGAACGGCGGGAGGCCGCCTCGTAGCAACGACGTCACCAGGGCGGCAGGTTTCTCCCAGTCAGGCAAGCGCTTGGACGAGGTCGCCGCACGCTCTGACAATAGGGCGTATACTAAGCGGGCATTCCGTTTCTGCTTTCCTGAGCCTCGCGGTCGCCATCTTTCCTCAGGCGCGCCGGCCTCTCACCAAAGCTCCAACGCTGCGTCGTAGACGCTCCTGCACGGGCTGATAGTCGTGTTCTCACAGCTGGTGACGCTCGTGCAGTTCACCCTCGGGCGCGCCGGTCTGCTGTAAGTGGTCCGCATCGACAGGAGGTTCTGTGAGCCTGTCCAAGGAGTCAGCTGATGATGTCTTTCCCCGCATACCCACCGACGCGGTGGTCGTTAAGTGCACTCTGGTCGTCGTGCGCCCTTGCCGTCTTCGTCGCGCTCGGCGCAACGTCCGGTGTCAGCTGGATGATCCTCGGCGTGATAGCCCTGATTCCGCCGGCCGTGTTCCTCACGTTATGGAACGATGGCCCGCCTCCAACGGTCGCCGAAGTGATCCGCGCCACCGAGGATCGGCGATGACTCTCCTTGCTGACGCGACTGTGGCGGTGAACTGTCCGTTGTGCCACACCATCGCGCCTCCGGCGATCTGCGAGGCGCTGGTGGCAGGCGGCGACTGGCGCTGCCCGCAGTGCGATCAGAACTGGAGCGCGGCACGGCTCGCCACCGTGGCTGCCTACGTGGAATACTGCGCGACGCGGCCGCGCTAGAGGGTCGCTCAGAAGTAAAATCTGGACTCTGCCCTTCTGAGCGAGGTCACAGTGTGATGCATCGAGTATGTGTCGTTGCAACAGCCATCGTCGTTGCGTGCGTTCTCCCTGACAAGGCAACTGCGCAACTCGCGTCGCGTCCGGCAGCGGAATGGACGAAGACGCTCGAAAGCCCCGAGCGCATCGCGGGCCTCAGGACCAGCGAGGTGATCGCGAAGCTCAATCTGAAGCCGACAGACGTCGTGGCCGACCTCGGCGCGGGGACTGGCCTGTTCTCTCTACCGCTCGCGAAGGCAGTACCCTCTGGACGCGTGTACTCAGTGGAACTGGACGAGGCGTTCCTCACGCAGATTGGCGGGAAGGCGACGGCCGAGAACGTGAAGAACATCGTGCCGGTGCTCGGCAAGTTCACCGATCCTTCGCTGCCGGCGCGCGACGTCGACGTCGCGTTCTTCCACGATGTGCTGCACCACGTTGAGAATCGCGCGGCGTATCTCAAGAGCGTCGCCGGCTATCTCAAGCCGGGCGGCCGCATCGTTGTGATCGAGTTCAATCCTGGTGACAGCCCGCACAAAGCGGAGCCGTCGCTGATCGTCAGCAAGGAGCAGACGGCTGGCTGGATGGCAGACGCAGGACTCGCCCAGGCTGAAGACATCCAGCTGTTTCCGGACAAGTACTTTGTTGTCTATAGGCGGAAGTAGACACAAGCGGTCCGAAGGGGCCCTTCGGACCGCTATCGAGTTACTTTCCGTCCAGCGCCGGCTTCGCGAGATTCTCCTCGAACCGCCGGTTCTCACGCACTGAGCAAATCTGCTGGTACCGCAAGAAGCCGGTCTTCGACAGCGTGAAGTTGCGTTCTGCGTTCCACGGCTTGGTGTACGCCCCTGGGTCGTCAATGACCATGCGGAGCTCCAGCGTGCTCGCGTCCACGCGCTTGTAGCGTTCGGTCAGGTGCAGCTTCTCGGTGTGCGGGTGGCCCATCTGATCGAGCCACGTCTTATCGGTGAAGCCGACGGTGTCCACGACCAGCGTGTCGCCGTTCTCGTACCACCCGATTGAGTCGCCCCACCACTGTGGATCCGGATCCTCCGGGTGCTTACTGTTCAATCGCACCATGCGGTAGTACGGCCCGAGCTCGTGCAGGATGTAGACGGCTTCCGGCGTTTGAATGAACTTCGTCTTGATCGGCCACAGATAGATATGCGGCACGCCGGGCGGCTCGCAGTACAGCACCTGCGGATCCGTGGTGTTGCCAAACTGCGGATCGGGCCCCGTCGACGTCCTCTCGGAGAGCGTCTTTTCGCGCGCCCACGGTTGATACGGGATGTCGCTTTCCTTGCCGCGATTGGCACCGCGGATGTCGGAGATGCTGAGGCTCTGGCCGATGCCGCCACGCCTGCCATCAGGCGCCCAGTCGCCCGAAAGGTCGGGCGGCTTCGAGCTCGCTGCTGGGGTCTGTCCAGCCGGGCTTTGAGCGCTCGCGATCAGCGAGAAGGTGACGACACCGAGTGAGAGCGTCGCCAGGAACGTCAACCGGTTTCGCATGGGAAGACTCCTCGCGCTTGTCGTCTATTTCGGCGGAGCCGCTGGTGCTGGTGCCGGCCCAGCCGCTGTCAGTTCTTTGCCGTCGGCGAGCACGATCTTCTGCAGGTTGCCGACCTTGGCGCCGTTCTTGGCCGCGAAGATGTAGACGGTGACCTCGTCACCTTCCTTCAGTGAGCGTCTCGACCAGCCGCGCTCGAGCATGACCTGTGGTGGTTCGGTGGCGGCGATCCAGTGTGAGACGGCACCCTTCTCGTCGGTGACGTCGAAGTAAATCTGGTTGTGCGGGTTGAGCCACTCGAACTTCGTGATGGTGCCCTTCATCACGACGGGCTTCGAGAAGTCGTAGACGTTCGTGGCCCCGTGGTGTGCCCGTACCGGAGCTGATGAGGCAAGGACGGCGACCACGAGCCCGACGAGGATGAGCGACCTGTTCGTCATGATGCCCTTCACCCTTTCGATTTCTGGGCGTATTATCCGCTTCCATCGGGGGAGATGGAAGGACATATGCGCACAGCCGCCGCGATTCTCGTGACATTCATTGTTGGTATTGGCGTCGGGAACTGGATGACCGCTCCGCCGCAGACCGCGCCTGCTCAGGCTGCGCCGTCGACGGGCGGTTTTGCCGCCGTGCCGGGTGCGGTTGGAAGCCAGGACCTGACCGGCCCGTACGAAGTCGTCAAAGGTTGGCCGAAGGACATCAGCACGCTGCCGGGGAATGAGAAGTGGACGTACGGTGCGGGTCAGGGCGTGTTCGCCGAAAGCCCCAACCGCATATTCATGCTGTTCCGTGGTGAGCTCCCGAAGATGGACGCGCCGAAGGCGGCGCTCCTCCCGCAGCTCGGGCCCAGCATCACCTTCCCGGTCGCCGGGATGTGGAGAGACGCCACGCAGGCCTCGCTCCCAGGCACCGGCGGTACCGATCAGGACACGCGCAAGTGGCTGACCTCGTGGGAAGGCAAAGACGATGTGCTCGGTATCAAGGGGCCGCCGTATCGCCAACTCGGTGTCGACGCCAAATGGGAGCACTGCATCGTCGTCGCCGACGCGAACGGGAACATCATCGAGACGTGGACGCAGTGGGACAAGCTCCTTCGTCGTCCGCATTCGGTGTACATCAGCCCGTACGATCCGGAGAAGCACGTGTGGGTCGTCGACGACAACATGCAAGTGATCTACAAGTTCACCAACGACGGCAAGACGCTCGTGCAGACGATCGGTACGCCGGAGAAGGAAGGCGCCGATGCGACGCACTTCAATCGGCCGACGTTCATCGACTGGCTGCCCGACGGAACGTTCTTCGTGTCCGATGGCTACACGGGCACGCGCGTCGCGAAGTTCGACAAGGACGGAAAGTTCCTGATGGACTGGGGCATCAAGGGCAATCCTCCCAACGAGTCGCGTCCCGGATACATGAACAACGTGCACGGCGTGGCGGTGGATCCAACGAGCCGCCGCGTGTTCGTCAACGATCGCAACAACCATCGCGTGCAGGTGTTCGACGAGAACGGCACGTTCCTCTCCGACTGGCGCATCGATGCGGATCCATCGAGCCTCCATCTGCTCTACATCGGCGCCGACCGGAACATCTGGACCTTCGATCGCAGCACGCACAAGCTGCTGAAGTACGACCAGGAAGGTCATCTGCTCTACGCGTGGGGCACGCTCGGGATGTTCCCTGGCGCGCTGTGGGGCGTGCACGGCATGAGCGTCGATCAGGAAGGCAATCTCTACGTCGCCGAAGTCGACAGCGGACGCGTGCAGAAGTTCAGCCCGCGGAAGGGCGCGAATCCGGACTATCTCGTCAGCAAGCCGGTGGCGAGGGTGTGGAAATAAGCGGTTCGAAGGGGCGGAGGTTGCGTATGAAGCCATTGGTGGCGACGTTGGTGGCGTTGATGACTGTGTCGACTTCGCCCGTGGTCGCGCAGTGGCCGCTCCATCCGGTCGGCGTGCCGAAAGGCGCCGATGGCAAACCCAATCTCACGGCACCAGCCCCACGGACTGCCGATGGGAAGGCGGACTTGTCAGGGATTTGGATGATCAGCGCTGGTGGTGCTGGCACGGGAGTCCCAGGAGGGCTGCCGTTCCAGCCCTGGGCCGCCGACCTGCAGAAGATGCGCGCCGCGGAAGGCGGTTTGAACGATCCTGACGGCTTGTGTCTTCCGCAGGGTCTTCTTCAGTACCACGTCGACCCACAGCCGCTGAAGATCGTCCAAACCCCGACGCAGATTCTTATCATCTACGAATCGAACTACGGGCTGCGCACGATCTACATGGACGGCCGGACGCTCCCACCACTCGGAGCGGTGCAACCCTTCTGGCACGGCTACTCGGTGGGGCGATGGGAAGGTGACACGCTCGTTGTCGAGTCGAACAATTTCCGTGGCGTCGATCCGAACGAGATTCATGGCAGCGAACCTGCGAGCTTCCATGGCGTCGGGTGGCTCGATCATCGTGGCAGTCCGTACACCGAAGCGATGAAGGTCACCGAGCGCTTCCGCCGTGTGAACTACGGGCAACTCGACATCGAGTTCACCGTGGACGATCCGAAGGCGTTCACGAAACCGTTCACGGTAAGAGTCGTGCAGCGAATCGTGCCTGATGGCTCCGAGTTAATCGAGTTCATCTGCCACGAAAACCAGATGTTCCTCAAGCTGACAGGCCGCGAGCGTCGATGAGATGTCGCCGGTTTCCGTGGTCATCAAGGTCGGTGGCGGGCTGCTGGCAGATACCGGCAGCCTCGACATCGTCCTCCGCGAGATCGAGACAGTTGGTCGCGACTGCTCGCTGCTCGTGGTTCCCGGCGGTGGTCCGTTCGCCGACATGGTTCGCCAGATCGATCGTCAGGTCGGCCTCTCCGACCATACGGCTCATTGGATGGCGATCCTGGCGATGGACCAGTATGCGCATCTCATCGCGCCACGTCTGACGAATGGGAAGATGGTCAGTGCGCCAAACGAGATCGAGGCGGCATTATGCGAGCGCCGTATTCCAGTGCTCGCTCCCTATCAGTGGATGCGCGACGCCGATCCGCTTCCACATTCATGGGACGTGACGAGCGACAGTATCTCGGCGTGGGTGGCGAGTCAGGTTGGTGCGGCTCGACTTGTGCTCGTCAAGCCACCGGGCGCCGGCGGTCCCACCATTGTGGACCCGTGCTTCAACAGTGTGCTGCCTCGTCACATCACAGCAACGATCGTCCCCGCCGACCGGATCGTGGAACTACCGAAAGCCATCGCGGCACCCGCGATTTGAATTGCGGCCACTCGTCTGGAAACGTGCGAGCCAGCCACGGTTCTTCATTCAGCACGACCCGCACGTGAAACATGATCGCGACCACGACGGTATAGATCAGCAGCCCTCTCGATCTCACAGCGAGTGTCCAGCCGATCAGGATCAGCAGCACGCCGACGTACATCGGGTTTCGTGAGAAGCGATACAGACCGACGCTGACCAGATGTCGCGGCGGATCCCATGGGGCGAGAGTTCCCTTGCCGGCGACGTAGAAGTCGCGAACACACCACAAGAGCACCAGCAAACCCGCAAGGAACACGACGAGGCCTTCGCCGTGGAGCGCGCGCGCGTCGATCGGTCCGGCGAGAAATGCCGGCACCAGGAACGCCACGATGCCCGGCAGCGCGAGGAACGCGATGAGTGCTCGCAGGAACAGCATCGAGACGGGCCTGTCGGCCCGCCTCGATTTCATATCAATTGCGTACTCGTTTACCAGCGTCCACGGCGAGGCTGCAGGTATTTCTGAAATACCCAGTGCGCGACACGATTACCGAGCCGTCGCGCCTCTTCGTCGGCGGAACGGAAGTGGATTCCCAGCAGGATTCGCGCGTCGACGACTTCCTCCGCGGCCTGCGAGAAGCTGGTAAAGTAACGCTCCGGCGTCCCCGTCAGCGGGCTGCTCGACTTCACGGAGAAGCTCTCTGTATCTCCGAACAGCAACCGCAACGCGCCCGTGAACGCGCCCGTCAGGCTGTTCGCGCCCGAGACGTAGTCGGGGTACAGCGGGTCGGGCCCGAATAGCGCAGTCCACGTCACGTCGCCCCGGGTTCGCCGGTTGGGATCGTCGTCGCCCTCGTGGATGGCGGTGCTCGGGCGCCAGTAGTTGTAGAACAACTTGGCCTCCCACGCGGCGATGGCCGCGTCGGCCGCAGCGAGATTCGCAAGGGCGAACATGCGGGCGCTCTCGCCGATGCTCAATTGCTTCTTGTCGGCGAGTTGACGCATCGTCTCGTTCCATTGGGCGCCGAAATTGACCGACCAGAAACGAGCCACGTCGGTTGTGGCATTGGGATGTGCGGCCGCGTTTCCGAGTTCCTGGACCTCGTCGAACTCGCGCGCATATTTCACGCTTCTCAGTGGCGGCGGCGGTTCCGGACGAAATTGCGAGGCCCGCTTCAGCGTGAAAGGCTCGGTCACCGTGAGGATCTGAAATGCCATCGGCTGGTTCGGTGGCGTCCGCCATTTACCGATGGCGACCTCGCCGATGAACGGGACGAACGGGATGTTGTTGGGGCGGTAACGGTTCGCATGCAGAGTGATCGCCGCCGCCTCACCCACAGCTATTCCTGGATCGAGAGGGTCGATCAGATTTGCGGTCAGGTAGTCGCTGTAGAAGGTATCGAGGCGCGACTCCTGCTCCGGATAGAGCAGGACGAGCATCTTGTGGGCGGCCGCCGCAACAGCTGCCGCGGACGATCCCACTCTGAACTTCCTCCGGTCCGAATAGAAGTACGGTTGAAACTCGCGCTCGATCGCTTGCACCGCGTCATGGATAGCGACGTGAGCGAGAGCGATGTCGAGCAGTCCCGGAGGCCCGGGGCGCCCAGCCGGAATTGGAGGGTCGAGCGTCGCATTGCCGATGTTTGAGTACAGGAGAATCTGCGCATTCCAGTCGCTGACGACATCAGCCCGCGCTGGCATCGCCCAGACGAGACACGCGCTGAGAATGACGAGCCCGGCGAAAGTCTGTACTTTTCTCATGGTCGTTTTCCTTCACTTCATCCGTCGCGGGATGTGAACGGGCAGGGGTCTTGATCCGACCCTGTGAACGCCAAATGTGAGGGTTAACGGGTGCCGAGGGCCGATCGAACAGCGAACACGACGCCGAGGGGACTCTAGCTCGAAACGATCGCGGAGTATCTGCCGCTTTTATCGATGTGTCAAATCAACAGGGCGTGACATGTTCTGTCTTTCAGGGCGCGCACGTTCTCTGTGATCACACAACTCGAGCGGCCGGCTTCGCATGCGGCGCCGCGCACGCCGGCAATGTCGGCGCCAGTGTCGAGCACGAACGAGAGATCCTCGAGAGTCAACTTCCCGGCAAGGGCAACAGTCAGCCCCACGCGATGCGCGGCGGTCACCCAGGCCTTGAGACGATCTGCAGCCACGAGCTGGCGGAGCCCCGGCCCCTGTTTGATCGCCGTATCGAGCAAGACGCCCGTTGCCTGCGCGCGCGCTGCCACATCGACGAGGGCAGTGGCATCGACGGATGTCGTTCCGCCGGTGTCTGCATAGGCGACGGCGACAACTCCGCACGCATGTTCGGTTGCGCGCGTTCCTCTGACGGCAGCGGCGATGAGCTGCTCGACACGATCGAGGTCGGTCACGCCCGCGAATCCGATCTTCACAAAGCCAACACCGATGCGACCGTACTCGAACGCGAGCCGCTCGATAGCTGCCTCGTCGCTGGCATCACCGAGCGCTGCGGTCACGATCTGTTGACCACCGACAGCCGAATGGATCTGGGCCAGCGTTGCGAGCGGGACGGCGCCGAGCGCGCCGTTCAACGGATCCTTCGCGTCGATGAGATCCGCGCCGCCGTCCACGGCGCGGCGAGCCTCCAGGGCATTGGCGACACTGACCAGTAGCTGCACGTTGCGATTACCCGCCTGATGCCGTCGCCACCGGGGCGATGATGAGGTCCTCGATGAGCTCGAAGAGCGTACGCCGATGGCTGCGTCGATCTTCGGCCACCGTGGATGCCGAAGTCGTGACGACGACGAGATCGAGGTCGGGGACGAGGATGATGTATTGACCGCCGAATCCCCAGGCGAAGTACGACTGGTGTCCGGCGAGGTCGCGCATCCACCAGCCATAGCCGTACTGCTGGCCGCTGATGGGCGACACCCCGCGCGGGACGAACGACTGTTCGATCCACTTCTGCGGGACGACCTGCAGATTTGCGAAGGGGTCTGACCCCTTCACAGAAATCCGTCCGTGGCGCAGATACATCTCGCCGAACGCGAGCATCTGCCTCGGCGTCAGCAGCATGTCGTTGCCGCCGAAGTAGATGCCCTGCGGATCCTGCGGCCAGCGCGGCAGCGTGAAGCCGAGCGGCTTCGCCAGCGAGTCCTGCGCGAACTGCCAGGTGCTCGTGCCTGTCGCCTTCGTCAGGATCGCTGACAGCAGGTGCGTGTTGCCGGTGCTGTACTCCATCTCGGTACCGGGCTCTGCGAAGAGCGGCCTTGCCAGCGCGTGCTGCACCCAGTTGCGACTCTGCACCCATGCCCCGTAGTTCCGGTTGCTCGTCGACTCCAGCCCCGAGCGCATGGTCAGCAGATCTTCGATGGTGATGCGTTGCTTGCGAGCATCTGTATCTTTGGCGATCTCAGGAAAGTAGGTCCGGATGGGTGTCTGGGGGCCGGGCACCATGCCGCGTTCGACAGCGACACCGACGAGCGTAGAGATGACGCTCTTCGAGACGGACTTGACGTTGGCGGCGCGAGTGGCCCGAGCGCCGTTGAAGTAGCGTTCGAGCACGATCTCACCGCGCCAGCTCGCGAGCAGGCTGTGCAGACGGGGCAGCTCGCTGGCGGCGTTCACCGCACCGGCAAAGCGATCCGCTTGCGCTGCGGTTCCCTGCGCGCTGACTGTCAGCGCGAGCGACGCGAGCACGAGGATTCTTGCGACCACACCGTAGTCTGTCCCAGATCTGGACCGCGATGCATGTCAGAATTCTGCAGGCGTTAGGGCGCCCAGTCATCGCGGTCCAGAGCGCGCGCAGCGCGCAGAAGACACTGACTGGTGTAGATTTCACGGCGAAAGGGGTGAGGACCATGGTGGATCGGAGAACGTTCCTGGCAGCGACGATTGGATCTGCGGCGATGCGTGCGGTGGCACACGCGCAGGGGCAGCCACAGATTTCGCCGGTGCCGACGCCGCGCGACTGGTCTCGACTCGAGCCGATCGCCTATCCCGATCCCGACATCATCGCCCTCGATAACCGCTTCCGGCAGTACATCGTCTTCAACACGTCGATTAAGCGGCACCACATTGGCACGCAGTGGGCGGAAGGCCCGGCGTGGAGTGGCGTCGGCCGCTATCTTGTCTGGAGTGACATCCCGAACAACGCGCAGATGCGGTGGATCGAGGAAGACAATCGCGTGACCACGTACCGGAATCCGTCCGGTTACAGCAACGGCAACACGTTCGACTACGAAGGGCGGCAGCTGTCCTGCGAGCACGGTGGCCGTCGCGTGGCGCGATACGAGCCAAACGGAACCGTCACGACGATCGCGGAGCGCTTCGATGGCAAGCGCCTCAACTCGCCCAACGACGTCGTGGTCAACCCTGACGGCGGTATCTGGTTTACCGATCCGTTCTACGGCATTCGCGGCAACTACGAAGGCTTCAAGGCGCAACAGGAATCCAAGGAATCTGTCTATCGCGTGGACGGCAAGAGCGGACAGGTTGCAAAGGTGACCGACGAAGTCGGCCAGCCTAACGGGCTGTGCTTCTCACCAGATTACAAGAAGCTCTACGTCGCCGATACCGGCATGCCGCGTGAGATCAAGGTGTGGGATGTCGATGGAGGACGCCTGCGCAACGGCAAGCGTTTCGCGCAGTTCGATATTCCCGGAACCAATACGCCGTCTGCGGCCGACGGGATCCGCTGCGACGCGGATGGGAACATCTGGGCCGGCGCTCGTCCGGGCGTTCAGATCTTTGCGCCGACCGGCGAACGAATCGGGATGATTCGCCTTCCCGAAACCTGCGCGAACGTCTGCTTCGGCGGCACGCGGCGCAATCGTCTGTTCATGGCTGCGAGTCAGTCTCTCTATAGCGTGTACGTCGAAACGACCGGCGCTCATATCGCGTAGGCGGTCGAGGAGAGAATTGTAAAAAACAAAAAAATCGTCTTGCACGGCACGGCCGTGCCAGCTAGTCTGCCTCTGGTGCCGCCCGAGGACGCTAAGTCGGGACGCAGTGTCCTTACCCGCGAGTTGAGCGAGTTTCTCGTCGAATTATCTGTTGCCCTCCACCGGCACTCGATGTACCCGACCGGGCATCCCTCGCTCGGTCCTGCCGTTGAAGCGATCGTCAGACGGGCAGACAGGCTGCTGCTGGACCGCCCGATGATTGCGCTTGGCGTCGCGCGAAGACAGTTGATCATCGAAGGCATCGCGACCGATCCGAATCAAGTCGTCCTGCGCCGGCTGGCGGAAGGCCTTCATCGACATCACATCGGTGCGATGAGTATCGGCCGGGGCGTCTCGCCCGATGAATTTCGTGAGGCGCTGCTGGCGCTCTCGCACGAGGCCGAACGCGATGGTCCCCTTGGGTTGAGGCGCAGCGGTCAGCAGATCGAGTGGCCCCATCTCAAGCTGCACCCGCTGACATTCGACGGGTTGGCGCTCGTCGACGATGGCGGCTCGGGTGACGAGAATCCAGGCGGCAGGCCGTCATCCACGGAAGTGGAGCTCTGGATCGGATTGGCGCGCGCGGCACTTTCGGCGGACGAAGCGAGCGAGAACGTCGAGACGGGGCCGGCCGCCGTCGCGAGGGCGATCGATGAGCATCCTCGGGCCGAGGCCTACGACCAGGTCATCGTCGGATACCTGTTTCAGATCGCCAAGGAACTGAAATCGGCGTCGGGGGAGAAGGCCGAGGAGCTTCGGAGGAGAACGTCTCAGCTCATCGGATCGCTTCGCCCGGAGACGCTCAATCGCCTCCTGAAGATGGGAGGCGATGCGACGCAACGTGGACGCTTCGTGTTCGACTCGGCTCACGGGATGGCTGTCGATGCCGTCATCGAGATCGTCAAGGCCGCCGCCGACGCGAGCGGGCAGACGATTTCTCACGGGCTCGTTCGCATGCTGTCGAAATTGGCGTTGCACGCCGAACTTGGGTCCGAACGGGCGCGTCCACGCGCCGACACCGAGTTGCGCGAGCAGGTCAATCGACTGCTCGAGAACTGGGACCTGCAGGATCCCAACCCCGAGGCCTACGGCAGGGTCCTGCATCATCTCGCCACGGCCCTGCCGCGAACCAGTCTGGCGTCGAGGGTGAATGAGGCGCCGGATCCGATTCGCGTGGTCCAGATGAGCCTCGAGACCGGTACCGTCGGTCCGATCGTCGAGAAGGCGGTCGATGAGCTCGTCCAGCACGGTCACTCGAAAGCGGTCACCGAACTGCTGTCGAATCGGCCTAATGCTGATGTTGCTGTGGCGGACTCGCTTCTGACCTGGCTGGTCCGGCCGAGCGCGCTCAAGGTACTCATGGCGCGCGAGCCGCTGGATGTGGCAAGCCTCGACGCGCTGCTGCCGCGTCTCTCGCTCGAGGGCTACGAGTATTTGCTGAACGCGCTCGCGTCGTCAGAGAATCGGGCCACGCGACGACGGCTGGTCGATCGTCTGTCGCGAACCGACATGGACATCGGTCCGCTCGTGCTTCGGCATCTCAACGACTCGCGGTGGTACGTCCAGCGCAACATGCTGATCCTGCTCGAGCGCGCGACGCGTGTGCCCGAAGGGTTTTCTCCCGCGCCGTGGGTGATGCACGAAGACCCGCGCGTGCGCTGTGAAGCGATTCGACTCCAACTCAAGATCCCGCACGAACGCGACCAGGCGATCGTGCACGCGCTTGAAGATCTGGATCCTCGCGTCGTCCACCTCGGTCTGACGGCGCTTCAGTTTGCGGTTCCGGAGGATCTGCTTCCGCGAGTGCTCAATCTCGCCGTCGATGCCGACCTCGATGATGACATCCGCACGCTGGCCGTGAAGGTCGCGGGGAAGGTGCAACGGTTTCCGGTCCTCGACATGCTGCTGGAGCTCACCGATGGAGGACGATCGTTGCTCGGCAGATTTCGTCTGCCCGTGAAGACCCCCGTGCTGTTGGCCGCCCTCCGCGCGCTGGCGGAGACGTGGCCGTCGAACGATCGCGCCGCTCCTGTCCTTACGGCCGCGTACGAGTCTCCCGATCCCGATATCCAGGCGGCAGTGTCTTCCGCGACCTCATGAGCGATCCCGTCCGCTTTCTCAACGCATTCGCGCAGGCTCTCGGTGTCATGACGCTGTATCCAGACGGACATCCGTCGCGGGAGCGCGTCGTCGACGCCGTGTTCGGCGAGCTCGACGGCCTGTGGGGAGCGGGCGGGCCCCCCACGTTCACGTTCCTCGACGATGAGGTCGTCTTCGGACGCGAGCGGCTGCGTGAGCTGAAGTCGTGGGACTGGGGACGCCGCCTGGTTGCGGCCGGCATCCAGCGGATGGAGTTCGAGCGCAAGGTCACGCGCGACGAGTTCACCGGCTTCCTCGACGAAGTCCTCGCACGACTGATGCTCTCGTCAGTCGACACGAGCGAAGCGCGACAGATGCGCTCGCTTGGCATTCGCTTCGGCGCTGTGGGCCTCGAGGGTCAGGAACGGGCGGAGCAGCCGGCCCCTGCTCTGGCGATGGCGACGCTGGAGCTCGCGCTCGCGGAGGAAGCAGAGACATTCCGCTGGGTGCAGACCCACGTGCAGTCCGAGGGCTCCGTGCCGTTTCTCGAAGCCGAAGCCGTCGTGCGTTCGCTTTCAGTGGCGATGCATGGCGACAGCAAGATGGTGCTCCCGCTGCTGAAGCTCAAGGAGTTCGATCAATACACGACGACGCACTCGCTCAACGTGGCGGTACTGTCGATGGGCCTGGCGGAGTCGCTCGGCTGCAGCCCGCGTGACGTTCGCGCGATCGGCGTCGCCGGGCTCCTGCACGACATCGGCAAGATCAGGATCCCGCTCGAGATCCTGACGAAGCCCGGGAAGCTCACCGATGAAGAGCGCGTGGTCATGAACTCACATCCAGTCGATGGCGCGAGGATCATCATGACGAGCGGCGAAGATCTTGGCACTGCTGCCGTGGTCGCCTACGAACACCACATCATGCTCAACGGCGGCGGCTATCCGAAGTTGCACTATCAGCGCGACATGTACGATGGCCAGCCGACTGGTTCATGTATGTGACGTGTACGACGCATTGAGCACGAATCGGCCATATCGCGAGGCGTGGCCCTCCGAAAAGACGATGGGTTACCTCGAGGAGCGGGCGGGAACGGAATTCGATCGCGACCTCGTCGTCGCGTTCATTCGCACGCTGCGTGAAGGCGAGGCGCAGGTGCGCGTGCTGAGCGACCAGCCCGCCGCATCGTAGCTCGCGAAGGATCGCGTGACGGTGTATTTTCTCTTCCTTTTGTCAGGCGCAAGCGGGCTCATCTACCAGGTCATCTGGGTCCGCGAGTTCGGGAACGTCTTCGGCAACACGATCTACTCGGCCTCGTTAGTGGTGGCCGTGTTCATGCTGGGGCTCGGCGTCGGAAGCTGGGCCTTCGGCGCGTGGTCCGATCGTCAATACGCGGCGCAGCCGCGCTCTCTTCTTCGCGCCTACGGTTACATCGAACTGCTGATCGGCATGCTGGCGCTCGGCGTCTCCGTGCTCCTGCCGCAGTTGAGCGCCGCTTCGGCACTCGTCTCTTCCTATTCGCGCGACGCGAACGGCTGGTACGTCCTGTCTACAGCCGCCCACCTTATGCGGGCAGGAATTGCCGTGATCCTCCTCACGCCGATTACGTTGCTCATGGGCGGGACGCTGACCCTTCTCATTCGTCATTTCGTACGGAGCGATCCCCGAGCCGACAGCTGGAGAATCGCGGTCCTCTATGGTGTCAACACCGTCGGCGCCGCGGTCGGATGCCTGATGACCGACTTCGTGCTCGTACCGCGCGTGGGCCTTCAGATCACACAGGTGGTTGCCGTCTCGCTGAACGTGATCGCCGGGCTTGGAGCGCTCTGGATAGCGCGAGCGGCACTGCCTGTGCGTTCATCCAGGACGAGGCGAGCCAGCGCCGATCGATCCATCGACGTGTCACGTCTCCTGCGGCATCGACTTCGTCGGAAGGGGAGGTTGACGCTCACCGCCGTTGCGCTCGCGATGATGGGCTTCGCCGCGATGGGCATGGAGATCGTCTGGTTCCGCCACATGACCATCCTGCTCGGAGGATTTCGCGCCGTGTTCTCCCTGCTGCTGACGGTCGTCCTCATCGGAATCGGCGCGGGTTCGCTGATCTGCGCGTCCGTCGAACGTCGCATTGCCAGACCGGCGCACTGGCTCATGGCAATCCAGGCGCTCTTCGTGGCGTTCACTCTTCTCGGGTTGGCGATCGTCGATGTCGCAACCGTCGACCGCGCATCAGGAGCGGCCCGTTACGTCGCCGCGCAGGTTCAAGGCGTTCCATTCGCGCTCACGCTGCGAATGTCCGACGTGTGGTTCAACGCACGGCCCATGCTGCTCGCCGTCGCCGTGCCGGCAGTGTTGATGGGATTCAGTTTTCCTCTCGCCAACGCGATCACCCAGCGCGCCGAGCGCGTCGTCGGCCGGCGTGCTGGTGTTCTCTACCTGGCGAACACACTCGGCGCGGTCGGCGGCAGTCTGGCTGCCGGGTTCATCCTGCTTCCGTGGCTCGGGATTCAGGCTGCGGCGAGCGTGCTCACCACGGTCACAGCATTCGCAGTGGTGCCATTGTTCGTCGCGGCGGATACGAGTTCCCCGAGGACGCGACGTGCGTGCGCGGGTGCTGTTGCTGCGGCCGGTGCATCAATCGCGATCTGGCTGCTCCTGCCCAGCGATTACGTCGTGATGCGCGCGCTGCAGCCGCTCAGCCAGGGCGAGACGCTCGTGAGGCTCCACGAAGGGCTCAACGAGGTGATCAGCGTGACGGAGTCACCCGGAACCGGGAGAACACTGGTGACCAATGGTCACCCGATGTCGTCCACCCGGCGGCTCTCCCAGCGCTACATGCGCGCGCTGGCCCATATCCCACTTCTCACGATGGATCGTCCGGAGTCGGTTCTGGTGATCGGATTTGGTGTCGGGAACACAGTCCACGCTGCCTCCCTTCATCCAACCGTGCGCCGCGTGGAGATCGCGGATCTCTCGAGAGACATTCTCGGTGACGCCAGCCTCTTCAGTGACGCCAATCACGACGTGCTGAGCGACCCGCGCGTGTTCGTCTACGTCAACGACGGTCGTCATCACCTCCACCTCCGACCTCCAGCCTCGTACGACCTGATCACACTCGAGCCGCCGCCAATCGGTTATGCGGGCGTGGCGGCTCTCTATTCCAGAGAGTTCTACGAGCTGGCGCGGACGCGACTGACGTCCGGGGGCCGCATGAGCCAGTGGCTGCCCGCCTATCAAGTGCCGACGGCGACGACGCTGGCGATGATTCGTGCGTTCGTCGACGTCTTTCCTCAGGCTGTGCTGCTCTCAGGCGCGGAAGCCGATCTACTTCTGATCGGAAGCAACGATCCGAACAACCATATCGACCCCGCCCAGATGGCCACTGCGCTGGCGGCCGCCCCAGCGGTCGCCAGCGATTTGCGACGGCTGGATCTGGGAACCGCCCGAGAGATTGTCGGTACGTTCGTCGGCTCCTCACAGACCCTTGCACTGGCGACACAGGGTGCATCGCCGGTGACCGACGATCACCCTGTGCAGGAGTACGGCGTGGGCTCACTGCTCGAACAGGGCAATGCGGTGCCTGCTACCGTCGTCAATCTCACCGATGTGGCAGCGTGGTGCCCTGCCTGCTTCGTGAACGGCAAACCTGTTCCGCTCGTGGAAGGACTCGACACCTATCTTGCGCTGCTCGATCGTGCCTACGCGGCGTCACCTGAGGAAGTCGCGCACGCACGGCGTCTGTCGCGCAGCGAAGGGCGTCTCATCGCGGGCAGCGCCTACCTCGGTGCAGTGGTGCCGGAGTCGGCAGAGGTGCACGACATCCTCGGGGTCGACCTCGCGTCCAGGGGCGCCCTCGACGACGCCATCGAGGAGTTTCGTGCAGCGCTCGGTCGCGATCCGAGGGCGGCGAGAGCACATTGGCACCTGGGGCGCGCTCTGGTGTCGAGTGGACGTCGCGCTGAGGGAATCGAGCATCTGCGCGCATCGGTTGAGCTCGATTCCTCCAATGGACAGGCCCGATATGATCTGGCGATCGTGCTCCTGCAGGAGGCCCAGCTCGATGCAGCTATCGAGCACCTGCGCGCGACGCTGCAGTTGATGCCGAACCTTGTGGGTGCGTACAACAATCTCGGCATTGCACTCGCATCACAGGGCAAGACAGACGAAGCGATCCGACAGTTTCAGGCGGCGCTCGCGCTCGATCCCGAGTCCGCCGAGACGCGGCACAATCTGTCTCTGGTCATGCGAGAACGACGACGCGAGTCCGGCCGTTGAGATTCGTCAGCGGCGCGATCGTGCGCGAGAGTTTTCTGTTGACCGGTCCGTGATCGTGCGCTAAGGTTTCGCGCAACTGACAGCCATATCAGTAGGACTACGTGCCCAATCGTGGGATCGCGCAGAAGGCTGCCGCGCGATCCCTCACTGCTGAATGAGAATGACCCCAACCTAAACAGGCTTCCATCGAGACTGACGGAGGGTGTCCATGATGTCGCCCCGAGTGACGCAGCTCGCTGTGATCGGCGCAATGCTTCTGGCCTTTCCTGTCGTCGCACATGGCCAGGAAGCGACAATAATCGGAACGGTGACCGACGCCACCGGTGCAGTGTTGCCGGGCGTGTCAATCACCGCCGTACATGACACAACAGGTAATCGGTTCTCCTCGGTTACCGATGCACTCGGCAAGTATCAGATCCCCGCCCGCATCGGCACCTATCAGATAACCGCCAGCCTCCAGGGGTTCACCACCGTGGAGCGTCCCGGTGTGACCTTGTTGGTCGGCCAGACGGTGGCCATCAACATCCAGTTGGCACTCTCGAATGTCGCGGAGACCGTCACCGTTACGGGCGAGTCGCCGCTCATCGACATCAGTAGCTCAGCGCTCGGCGGCAACATCGATGCAAAGCAGATGGAGGAGCTGCCGGTGCAGGGGCGCAACTGGGCCAACCTCGCGTTGCTGGCACCGGGAAACCGAACGACTGCCATGGGCGCCGGTCAGCCGATACAGGACAGAAACGATGGCGAGGTTCGAGAGTTCCAGCTGAATCTGGACGGACAGCAAATCACATCGAACCTCGGTACTGGAAATCAGCCGATGTACAGCCGCGACTCGATCGCGGAGTTTCAGTTCATCTCGAACCGCTTCGATGCCACGCAGGGGCGGTCTGCGGGCGTGCAGGTGAACGCCATCACGAAGTCGGGCACCAACCGGCTCAATGGGTCGTTCGGCGGCTACTTCCGCGACGACAACTTCAATGCCGCCGATCCTGTGCTGCACCGCGTCCTGCCCTTCTCGAATCAGCAGTACAGCACGACGGTAGGCGGCCCGATCGTCCAGAACAAGCTGCACTTCTTCGGCAACTTCGAATACGAGCGCGCGCCACGATCGACCGCCTTCAACACGCGCTACCCGGAGTTCAACATCGACTTGAGCGGCACCAACACGCGGAAGATGGGTGGTGCTCGTGTCGACTATCAGTTGTCGCCGAGTACGCGCCTGATGGGGAAGGGGCACGCCGGCCGACGTTGGGATCCGTTCACGGACGGGAACGCCAATCACCCCGCTGGTACCAGCACGACAGTCGAGGAGTCGAAGGAGTTCCTTGGCCAGTTCACGCGAGTAATCAGCAATCGGGCATTGAACGATATCAGAGGTGGGTACGCGAAGTTTCTGCTGTCGAACTGGAATCTGACGACCTGGGACACGAACCTCCAGGCGCCGGTGACAGATGGCCTCGGAGGACCGCGGATTCGCTTCCAGGGCTTCCAGGTTCCCGGCAACGCAAACCATCCGCGGACGCGCTTTCAGGAAATGTACAACGTCCGCGATGACTTCACTTTCTCATTCCAGGGGCGCGGCCGACACGATTTGAAGGTCGGTGGCGAGTACCTCTTCTATCACGAGCTGACGCAGAACCGCCGCAACGCCAACATGGTGATCGATGCGGCCGGAGTGCCGCCTCCTGCGAATCTGCCAGCGATCCTGCCGATCTGGGATGATGCCGACACGTGGAACCTCAATGCCTTGAATTCGAGCATTCGCCGAATCACGATCGGCGTCGGCGATTTCAACGTCGACTTCAATCAGAACCGCGTGGCTCTGTGGGTGCAGGACGACTGGAAGGCCAGCGACTCGCTGACGTTGAACGTCGGTCTCAGGTACGACGTGACCTCCAATGGCTTTGCGAACGACGCTGCGTTCCCGCCGTTCGTCGAGGCGGGCCGTCCCGACGACACCAACAACATCCAACCACGACTGGGTTTTGCGTATCAGTTGAACGACCGGACCGTGTTGCGGGGCGGCACTGGCATCTACTTCGGCGACGCGATTTCCCCCGACGTGAACTGGATGTATGGCAACGTTCAGATCGCGACGATCCAGATTCGCAATGACGGCCGGGCTGACTTCGCGACGAACCCATTCAATGGGAGGCCGCTGCCGACGTATGACGAGGCACAGCAGCTGTTCTGTCACGTCAACCCGGCCTCTGGCTGTCTGGAAGCCGCGGCGCAGGAACTTGCGCCGCCGGCAGAATTCGCGCACCTGTCTCGCTCGTGGCAATCCTCCTTCGGCTTCCAACGGCTGGTCCGTGACGACATTGCCGTCGAGGCCGATTACGTCTACTCGCACGTCGTGAACGAGAAACAGGTGCAGCAGAACATCAATCTCACCTACAACCAGGCGACGGGCGCGAACAATCCATTCTCCAATCGCGCCCTCCGGGCGTTCCCCGCGTGGGGGGCCGTTTCGATGAGCTTCCACCAGGGTCTGTCGAACTATCACGGACTTCAGATGGCGATGACGAAGCGGTTGCGCAACCGGTGGCAGGGATCGGCGACGTACACGCTGTCGACGCTCAGGAATTCGGAGGGGTTGCCGCACAGCGGCGTCACGCAAGTCACGTTCGATGTGGCCGCGGACCTTGGCGATGATTACAGTCTGGCAGTCACCGACCAGCGTCACCGGATCGTCTTCAATGGCATCTGGGACGTCGGCTGGGCCTTCCAACTGAGCGGCCTCTACTTCTACGGTTCCGGCGAGCGATACGACACGAGCTACGGCGGTGACTTGCGAGATATCGGCGCCGACGCCAGCAACCGCCTGCGGCCGGACGGTTCCATCGTGCCGCGCAACAGTTTCGCCGGTGATGCAGTCCACCGTGTCGACCTGCGACTGCAACGGCGGTTCAGGTTTGGAAGCCGCATGGCGGCCGATGGGATCGTCGAAGTGCACAATCTCTTCAACCGGGCGAACTACGGAACCTACATCACAGAGGAAAGCAGCCCGCAGTACCTGCAGCCCGACGTGAATCCGAACATCGCGTACGGACCACGCGTGGCCACGTTCGGGTTCCGGTTCACTTTCTAGGAGGATTCGCGTCAACTCCCAACTTCCAACTCCCAATTTCCAAGATGGCGACTTTGGGAGTTGGGAGCGGGAGGTTGGGAGTTGGAGTTTTCAGTTACTGCGCAGTGAACGCGAGGAGCACGTTCCCCGGCGTGCCATTTCCAAGTCCCGGATATCCCGACCCGACAAAGAGCATGCCTCCGGCAACCGTTGGCCCGGGCGCTCCCATTGCTCCACCCTTGGCCTCGACACCGTTCACCGTCGTGAAATCCTGGAGCATGTTGTAGTCCCAGATCACGTTCCCGGTGTCGGTCGAGAACGCGCGCAAGATGCCGTCCTGCCCACCGGAGAACACGACGCCCGGAATGGCCGTCAGCGCCGCAGTCAGCCCGCGGCGGGGAGACGTTGTCCGCACCGACGTCGACCATCGCTCGGTGCCGGTCGCGATGTCCACGGCCACGAGCACGCCGTTGTCCAACCCAAAATACGCGGCGCGTTCGTCTGCTGCGCCGCCGAAGAGTATCTCCGCTTCGCCGATCTTCTTGACGAGCGTTGCCGTCCATACGCGCGCGCCCTGGCGGTCGGGGTCGTGCGCGAACACCTGGCCGCTCTTCTGACCAGCCAGCAGCAGGCGTCGTCCATCAGGCAGCGCGTGCAGAATCGGCGGCGCGCCGAAATCGAAATCAGGGCCGAGATCCTTCGGGCAATTCTCGGATCGATCCTGTGCACAACCGACCAACCAGGCGTCATGCTCGGTATCCTGGACTGCCCACAGCACCTTGCCCGTGTCCATGTCGAGTGCCATGACGGCATCGGTCGTCGCTGGCGCCGGCTCTGTGTAAGCATCACCCGTCGCAATGTAGACAGCGCGTCGAGTGAGATCGATCGTCGGCGCGTGCCATACCGCCGCGCCCGCACCGGTCCATAGCTGAGTCCCGAACGAGTTCTTCCGGCCGCGTGTGGCCGGCTCTGAGATCGTGTACGTCTTCCAGATCGCTTGGCCGGTACTCGCGTCGAGCGCGAGCACGCTTCCGCGGAAAGTACAGCAGGGATAGTTGAGGCTGCCCCCGGCCGCCTCCTCTCTGGAAGAGACTGGAACATAGAGCCGACCGGCGTGCAGTGTTGGTGTGCCTGTGATCGCTGCGAGCGGATGGGTGTCGGCGACAATCTTCCACAACAGGTCGCCCGTCGCTGCATCGAGCGAGTACACGTTACCGCGTATGTCGCCGAAATACACAGCCTCGCGCGCACCCGGTGCGTCAACCGGTCCGACGCTGATGGCATTTCGCACGCCAGTCTCTGCCTGGAAGGACCAGTGCACACATCCCGTCGCAGCGTCGAGCGAGTAGACGTAGCCGGTATCCACGCCGATGAAGACGCGCCCGCCGGCGACGGTGGGCTGTCCGTACATCGAGGTCGCGCGGGGGAATCCGAACGCCCATTTCAGCTTCAGGCGCGGCACCGCGTCCGGCGCGAGGCCACCGGCTGTCTGAAAGCGCGCGTTGGCCGAGTCGGGCGACCATCCATTCCACGATGCGCCAGCGGCGAGATCACCGACGCGCCGATCGCTCGAACAGCGGTTCGGCATCGCGCGAGCATCGGCACCAGCCGTGCCACCGAGTTTGCGGCCGCTCAGGAACTCGGCCATCGCTCGCTTCACATCGTCCGCGACATCCTCGACGTGCGCACGCATCGCTCCGCGGGTCAGTGCCTCAAAGATCGTCTCGGCCGTCATCCTGCGAAGAGCCGCTGGTGGCGGCGCACCCTCGACGATCGGCGCGCGCTCTGCGCGGGGGTCGACGTGACAACCTGCGCATCGCTGATCGATCAAGCGAATGACGCGGGAAGGCGTTTGTGCGGCTGCCGTGCCTACGCCGACTACCGCAAATGATGCCGCGCAGAGGAAGACGATTCGCCGCATGTCAGGGGTTCGTGACGTCGAAAGGTATGCTGCGTCGCGCGGATGCACTCGCACCCGCGGTGGCCTCCACCTCCAGCACGTAGTGGCCGGGCGACCAGCCTTTCAACGGGACATCCGCACGGAATCCGTTGGCCCGCTCTGCGGCTTTCCTGTCGCGGCGATCGCTCAACTCGAACACCTCGTGTCCATCGGCGGCGTCGTGCACACGCATGACGAGCGCGATTGAACCAGCCTGGCGCGGTGCGTCGTACGCCTCTACGTATGCACTCAAGGTCTCGCTCGCGCTGAACCGCCGAGTCGCAGTCGGCGAGCCGGGAAGCGCATCCTTCATTACGGGATCTGGATTGGCCGTCACAAGCAGATCCGCTCTCGAAGACGTGAGGACGATGCCACTGAGGCCGAAGCCCGCTTTCGAGGAGTCTGGCACTTCGAGATCGTAAGGGACCGTACCGGTCGCACCGCCGGTGGTTTCGTACGCCCCGACGTGAATCTGGTAGCGACCCGGCGGCAGCGTCAAACGCGACAACATGCGGATCCCGGTGCGTCGCAGCCGCTGATAGGTGTCCGGCTGCAGCTTCATGTCGAATTCCTGCCGATCTTCTCCGCGAACGCGAGCGCGCTCGTCAGCCGCAACAATGGAGACTTCGACCTTCTCGTTGAAGCGCCCGTCAGCCTCACGGAATCGCAACGCCGCACCGTCGATCTCGATCGCCAACAGCACCGAGCCGTTGGAGCCGGCCGCTCGGAACGGGGCGGCAAACACTCGAAAGGGAAGATCTCCGATCGGCACGGGTCGGCTGAGCGCAGCCCGGAGCGCCGGAGACGTGCCGGCCTTCGCCTCGACCTCACGCGCCTTCGTCGCCGCCCTGGGATTGGGAGGAAGGAACCCGCGGCGCGCGCGTACCGTCACGTCCGGACGTTTGACGCGGACGTCGATCTTGACGAATCCGCTGGGCCATTTCGTGGAATCGCTACGGTATCCGAGCAGATAGTAGCGGCTGTTATCGAGGACGATTCGACCGAGACCACCCCTGAGATCACCGGCGTTGACGATCGCCAGGCCGCCGGTTTCGTCCGACAGTGAGATCAGGCTCTCCTGCGACAGCCTCAGTTCGCGGAGCGCGCCACGGAAGGTTCCGTACTCGAGTTGCGGGTAGTCGGACATTGCCCCGATGCCGACCAACCCGCTGAACTGGTTCAGTCCGCGCGGGTCGATGCCGTACACGTTGACATTGCTGCGCAGCGCCGCGCCGACGGTCTCCTGTACGTCGGCGACGATCGCCGACGCGGACGGCGCCAGATTGAATGGCGTGTAGATGTCGTAGTCGATGCCTTCGCTGACATAGAGCAGCGCCTTGCGTCGGCCCTGGACATCGCGCAGCCAGTTCGCCACGTTCTCGATGGCCTGCAGCGCCCGCTGTGCATTCAGCCCTCGCTGCGCGTCGTCGGGGTCGCGTATCGTCTGGGCCCGCTGAAGTCCTTCGTTCGTACGAATTGGCTGCGAGCTCTCGCCGAGCACGTCGGCTGCGCCCGTGGCTCGAAGATGGAGCGCCAGTTTCTCGGCGCCGGCAGACGGCAGCTTCTCTCCCTGGAAGCGGTCGAGTGCTGCGAGAAGCAACCGGCGGCTGCTCGTCAACTCCTGTCCGGCCTCTTGACGGCCGCTCGTGTACACCACTGCGGCCAGGTCGTTGTCACCGAGGTATTGCTGGATGAACTGCTTCGTCATCTCGCGGACGAGCAGCGAGCGCGTGACATCAGTGTGCAGGTCGTCCAGCAGGAAGACGTAGATGCGGCCGTCGAAGGTGTGTGTGGTCGCGCGAACGTCCGACTCCACCGCCTCCGCGGCGCCGCTCATCGTCGAGGGCCTGCCGACCGGGAGATCGACCAGCGCGAATGTCGACAGCGCCTGCGGTCTACCGTCTTCGAGGATCTCGAAATCGTCCGCGGTGAGACCCTTCACGAACGCGCCCGTGCGATCGGTCACGATCGCGTGAACTTCGACGACATTCACTTCGGCGCTGAAGGTGACCTGCGGCTGCCCCGCAGGCGTCTGCGGCGCGGCGACTGTTCGTCCGCCAGCAACGCCGGCACACACGAACACGATCACAAGGAGTAGAAG
The DNA here is from genome assembly GCA_963772955.1 of uncultured Acidobacteriota bacterium. Classification (GTDB taxonomy): domain Bacteria; phylum Acidobacteriota; class Vicinamibacteria; order Vicinamibacterales; family UBA2999; genus Gp6-AA40. The sequence continues at coordinate 997,004 of CAVYZF010000009.1, forward strand.
CGAGTACCCGTGGTGGCGCGGCGGACGACTGGGCACCTGTCCTTCGCCTCCAATTCCAGAGTTCCGTGCAGTCTATGCGAGATCCGCCGTTCCCACAGACGCGTGGGGGCGGAAAGTGGACGGATTCTAGGACCCGATCTGAAGGCTGTCAACAACTCTGAACAGCTCATCATCGTTGGCTTGGGCGTGCTCACGGTGCGACGGAGCGACGGTGCGGCGTGCGAGGGTCCGGCCCGGCGGTGCGAGGGTCCGGTCCGAAGTGCGAGGGTCCGCGGGACCGTCGTACCAGAGCGTCGGACCGTCGCACTGACTGTCGCACCATCGTCCCGTCGCGCCGTCGCACCGCGCGGAACTATCATTCCAAGACATGTCGGATCCGGCCGTGAAGGCGCTCGAGGGGCGCGGTGTGCTGGTCACAGGGGCGTCGAGCGGAATCGGGCGCGCGATTGCCATTGCTGCGGCACGTGCCGGGGCAAACGTCGCGCTGACGTATCGATCGAACGAAACTGGCGCGCGTGAGACGGAAGCGCAGATTCGTGCACTCGGTCGCCGGGCCGTCACCTTTCAAATCGATCTGGCAGATGGGGCTGCGCTCGCCACGCTCGGTGCGTCGGCGCACGACGGCCTCGGTCGTCTCGATGCGTGGGTCAACAACGCCGGCGCCGACATCCTGACAGGCCCTGCCGCCTCCATGTCCGATGTGCAGAAGATGGATCTTCTGCTTTCGGTCGATCTGCGCGGCACGATCCTGGCTTCATGGCAGGCAGCAGAGACTCTTGCCGCGCAACCCGATGGTGGCGTGATCATCAATATGAGCTGGGATCACGTGCTCACAGGGATGCCCGGAACCAACCCGCAACTCTTTGCCGCGGTGAAAGGCGGCGTGCTCGCGTTCAGCAAGTCGCTGGCGCGGTCGGTGGCCCCGCGCGTGCGCGTCAACGTACTCGCTCCGGGGTGGATCGAAACCTCGTTTGCAGCGGATCTGAACACCGACCGGCGCGCCGCCGTCGTCGGATCGACTCCGCTCGCTCGCTGGGGGACGCCCGAGGATGTCGCGGGCGCAGCCGTGTTTCTCGCGTCGCCGGCGGCCGCCTTCATGACCGGCCAGGTGCTCCTTGTGGGCGGCGGCGTCGTCATGTGATGGAGTGCTGATATGCCGAGGAAAGAGACGACCTACGACGAAACTCAGATCGCTGAGCGGCTCAAGGAACTTCCGGGCTGGTACCTCGAAGACGGGTGGATCCGTCGCGTCTACAAGACCGATGGCTGGCCGACGACGCTGATGCTGGTGAATGCGATTGGCTACCTGTCTGAGGCGGCGTATCACCATCCCGATCTATCCGTGACGTGGGGCCGCATCACGGTGAAGCTGTCGACGCACAGCGCGGGTGGGATTACTGACAAGGACTTTGCGTTGGCGCGTCGAATCGAGGACGTCGTGCTGTGGCGGCCCGCCGCCGGCGATGCGCTCGAGGGCACGCCGAACAAGTTCGTGCGGAGTGGCGATCCCAGGTGATCGATTCGTGTAATTCAAAATGCAAAATGCAGAATGCAAACGGGTTCTGCACTTTGCATTTTGCATCTTGCATTTTGCACTGCAGGCGGCCCAAGTGAGTCAGCCGCGCCGAGTGTTGTTCGTGACCGGTCAGCTGGCCGAGCCCGCGCTGCGAAATATGCTGGCGCACCTGGCCGCGCCGTTCGCGTATGACGTGGCGGCGCTACGCATCACGGTCGCCGCGCTCATGACGACGACCTGGATCGCGCGGCACCTCTCGGTCGGCGATGGTACGGACCTCGTGTTGATTCCCGGGTTGTGCGAAGGGGACCCTGCTGTCATTCAGGACGAGGTCGGCGTCCCGGTGGCCAAAGGCCCGGCCGATCTCCGCGAGATCCCGCGCTACTTTGGGCGCGCCGCGGCGACCGAGGAGTATGGCGACTGGGACATCGAGATCCTTGCGGAGATCAACAACGCTCCGCGCCTGACCCGCGAGCGGATTCGCCAGGAGGCCGAGCGCTTCCGCGCGTCCGGCGCGGATATCATCGACATCGGGTGCACGCCGGGTCGCCCGTTTCCCGGCCTGGGGGACGTCGTGCGCGAACTCGTAGACGCGGGGATGCGAGTGAGCATCGACACGTTCGACGTCGACGAGATTCGAACCGCCGTTCGGGCAGGCGCGACGTTCGTCCTGAGCGTGAATCAGTCCAACATCGGGATCGTGAAAGAGCTCGCGTCCTATCCGGTGAAGTGGGTGGCGGTGCCCGAGCTGGGCGGTTCTATCGACACGCTTGACGCAACGATCGCGAAGCTCGATGTCTGGGGCGTCTCGTATCTGATCGATCCGATCCTGGAGCCGATCGGCATGGGCTTCATGGCTTCGCTCGAGCGATACGCGAATGCCCGTCGCCGCTGGCCGGTCGCCGAGATGTTGATGGGCATCGGCAACCTGACCGAACTCACAGCCGCGGACTCGACCGGTGTCAACGCGCTGCTCATCGCGATCTGCCAGGAGCTGGGGATTCGCGCCGTGCTCACGACCGAGGTGATTCCGTGGGCGCATGGCGCGGTGCAGGAGATCGATGTGGCCCGGCGGTTGATGCACTACGCGGTCACGAAGCGAACCGTACCCAAGGGCATCGACGATCGGCTGGTCACTGTGAAGGACCCCGACGTGCTGACGTATTCCGAGGCTGACTTGCGTGCGCTGCAGGCCGCCATCACCGACCCGAACTACCGCATCTTTGCCGACCGCGAAGCGATCACGGTGTTCAACAGCGAACGCTTCGTGCGCGGGACCGACATCCAGCAGATCTTCGATCAGCTCGAAGTGAACGAGCCGGCGCATGCCTTCTACCTTGGGAAGGAGCTCGCGAAAGCGAGCCTCGCGGTGACGCTGGGGAAGACGTACCGCCAGGAAGGCACGCTGTCGTGGGGGTATCTCACGCCCGCCGAGGAGCGATCGCGTCACGTGCGCCTGACGCACACCGAGCGCAAGCGCAACGATCGATGACGCCACTGGTCGAGGAGTTATCGCCGACGCCCGATCCGGCGCGTTGTTGCGAAGCGCTCGCAGGCCTGCCCTATCGGCTGTTCCTTGACAGCGCGAGCACGGCGAGTCGCTTCGGTCGCTACTCGTTTCTCACTGCCGACCCCGTCGCCGTCGTCGGCAGTCGCGGCGCGGAAGCGGAGTGTGTCGATCGACTGACTGGTGCTCGCCGAGCACTCACCGGCGATCCGCTGGCCGCACTTCGCGAGCTCATCACGCCGCACATGGCTGAAGTGGTCCCTGGCGTGCCGCCATTTCAAGGTGGGGTGGCCGGGTACGTCGCGTACGACTGGGGCCTGACGCTGGAGCGCCTGCCAGCGCCGCGCTATGACGACCTTGCCCTGCCCGATCTCGTGCTTGGTCTCTACGACTGGGTCATCGCCTGGGATCACGGGTCGTCTCGCGCGTGGCTGATCTCTACTGGAATTCCCGAACGCGCGGCCGATGCACGTCAGGCGCGTGCCGCATCGCGCGTGTCAGTTGTGAAGCGATGGTTGGCGGGGCCTTCGGACCACAACCCTCGGATCCCCGGACCCTCGGACCGGACCATCGCACCCTCGCCCCTTCGTGCCTTCGCACCCTCGTATCGTGTCGATCGACTCTGGTGGCCCGATTCCTTCCAACTACGTTCTTCCTTTCCAAGAGAGGGATATCTTGCTGCCGTCCGGCGAGTGCGGGACTACATCTTTGCGGGCGATATCTTCCAGGCGAATCTTTCGCAGCGCTTCGAGGCCGCGATCGACGAATCGGCATGGTCGTTCTACAAGCGGCTGAGACAGCGCAACGCTGCGCCGTTTGCGGCCTTCCTCGACTTTCCAGACGTGACGGTGGTGAGCGCATCGCCGGAGCGCTTCCTGCGCGTCGATGCCGGCGGCCACGTCGAGACGCGTCCGATCAAGGGCACGCGGCCGCGCGGATTCGGCCCCGAGCACGACGCAGCGCTGGGGCAGGCGCTGGCCGAGAGCGCGAAGGATCGCGCCGAGAATCTCATGATCGTCGATCTGATGCGCAACGATCTGTCCCGCGTCTGTGCACCGCACTCGGTTCGCGTGTCAGAGCTCTTCTCGCTCGAGCACTACGCGACCGTTCATCACCTCGTGTCGACCGTGGTGGGTGAGTTGAGCCCGGGCACCGATGCGATCGATCTTCTGCGCGCGGCATTCCCGGGTGGATCGATCACCGGTGCGCCGAAGCTGCGAGCGATGGAGGTGATCGCGGAGCTCGAGCCGTCTCGCCGGGGCGTGTACTGCGGCTCGGTCGGCTATTGGAGCGTGACCGGAGAGCTCGACACCAGCATCGCCATCCGCACCGCCGTCGTTCAAGATACGCGCGTCTACTTCAGCGCCGGAGGCGGCATCGTCGCCGATTCCGAGCCTGAACAGGAGTACATGGAAACGCTCGACAAGGCGCGCGCGATGATCGACGCGCTGGCAGATCGGTAAGACATTGGATGATTCTTGATGTGTGATTGTTGATTCGTTGGAGATTGTTTATTGGTGAATAGGGATTGCCGGCCGTCGCAGCACCAATAGATCAAGAATCAACAATCTTCAATCGACAACGAATCACAAGTCACAGATCAGCAATCTTCAATTGATCTTCGCCAAGTCACTTAGGGAGAGTCTGTATGGCGACGACATCCGAAGTTCCCGTCTTGATCGTTGGCGCGGGCGCGGTGGGGTGCGTGCTCGCGATGGAGCTGGCGCGCCGCGGCATCGAGTATCGCTGCATCGATCGCATGCCCGGCCCCGGCCGTGAGTCACGCGCGATCGCGCTCCACGCGCGCACGATCGAGTTGATGGATCTCGTCGACCCGGCACTGAGCAAGAGCATGCTGGATCGCGATCTGTGGTGCCGCGGCTACGTGATGCACTTTCTGCGCGACGGTGAGCGCACCGAAGTCCGCCCCGGTCTCGACTACACGACCGTCGACTCCCGCTACAACTGCATCCTGTCTCACAACCAGAGCGAGACCGAAGGCTTCGTGCGCGAGTACACCACGTCGCGCTTCGGCAAGGACATCGACTACAACACGACGTTCCGCAGTCTGACGCAGAACGGAAACGGTGTCATCGCACACGTCACACACAATGATCGCGACGACGAGGAAGAGCTGATTCATTGCAAGTATCTGATTGCGGCGGACGGCATCAACTCACGCGTGCGTCGCGGCCTCGGGCTCTCGGTGAAAGGGAAGGATTACACCGGGAGCTTCTTTCAGAACCTCGACATCCATCTGAGCGGGTTCACTGACTGGGACGATCACTTTCACTACTGCGTCGGCACCGATCACTTCCTCATGGTGGCGCCGCTTCCCGGCGGTCACTTCCGCTTGCTGTTGAGCGATCGCGGCGAGGCCGCCGATCCCACAATCACGCCGCAGCAAGCCTTCATGCGACTCCTCTCGAAGCACTACGACGGCATCACCATGGGCGACGTGGTGTGGCATTCGCGGTGGGAGACGTGGGTCAGGCTCGCGGATACCTTCCGCGACGGTGGCGTGTTCCTCGCCGGTGATTCGGCGCACGTGCATTCGACGACCGGCGGCCAGGGGATGAACTGCTGCATGCAGGACGCGTTCAACCTCGGATGGAAGCTCGCCCTCGTGCTGAAGGGACACGCGAAGTCGGACCTGCTCGACACCTACGAGGCCGAACGCCGGCCGGTCGCCGAGCAGGTCATCTGGGCAGCCTCGTCGCTGCACGACATTTTCATGACGCACGGCAAGGACATCGCGCAGCGCAAGCGGACGATGTTCGAGCCCGGGTATACGGACAAGGTCGTGAACTACTGCTCCGGTGTGTCGTACACGTACAGAGATGCCGTTCGAAAGCCGGAGGGGCTCACCGAGATCGATGGGCCGGCGATTGGCGATCGCGCTCCAGACATCGATTTCGAGAACGGAGGCACGCTGTTCGATCGGCTTCGCCACGAGTACTTCACGCTGCTGGTGATGCCGAATGGAGACAGCACGGTGCCGATCGAGTCGGTCGCAAAGCGCTTCGGCGCCGTCGTGAAGACCGAGGTCCTGCCGAAGTCAGCAGCCCTGTCCAAACGCTACGGCGCCAGCGATGGCCGCCTCTTCCTGGTCCGCCCGGACGGTTATGTGGCTTTCAAGAGCAGAGCCGAGGAAGCGAATTTCCTGGAAGCGCACCTGGGCCAAATGCTGCGATTATAGGAACAGTGATTCTCGTCCTCGATAATCGCGACTCGTTCGTCCACAATCTCGCGCGCTACGTTCGTGAGCTTGGGGAAGAGGCGGTGGTTCGCCGAAGCGACGAGATGGGGATCGACGAGGTGGAACGCCTCGTGCCGACGCACATCGTGATCTCGCCCGGGCCCTGCACGCCGGCGGAGGCAGGTATCTCGACCGAAGTCGTGCGTCGGTTTGGTCCGACCACGCCAATCCTTGGCGTGTGCCTCGGTCATCAGTGCATCGGGGCCGCTTTTGGCGGCGACATCGTTCGCGCCGGATATCCGATGCACGGCAAGACGTCGCTCGTGACTCACGACGGAACGTCTGTCTTCGCGGGCCTGCCCTCTCCGATCCGTGTCGCGCGCTATCACTCGCTCATCATCGCGCCCGCGAGCCTTCCCGACTCTTTGCGAGTGCTGGCCACGTCGATGGATGACGCCGCTGTCATGGCGGTGGAGCATCGTGAGTATCCGATTGTCGGCGTGCAGTTTCACCCCGAGTCTGCCGCGAGCGAATACGGCTACGCGATCGTCGACCGATTTCTGCATGGCGCGCGCTCGCGGCCGGCAACGTTGCCTCCTCGCGCGGACGGTGCCGAAGGACGGCCGGATCTGTTCCTGCCGTGGGCCGCGCTCCGTCGCGAGTCGGACGAGCCCTTCATCCCACCGCCCGTCGAACTGGTGAGATGACGCATGCATCCGTGGCATGACACATACGTCGACGACACGCTCGTCGCCAAGGCCTTCCCCGTCATCGTCGAGATCCCGAACGGCAGCAAGAACAAGTACGAGCTGGACAAGGAGACGGGCCTCCTTCGACTCGATCGCGTGCTCTACAGCGCGGTGCACTACCCGGCCGACTACGGCTTCATTCCGCGCACGTTCTGTGACGACGGCGACCCGCTCGATGCGCTCGTCCTCGGCCAGGAACCCGTCTACCCACTGACCATCGTCGAGGCACGCGCCATCGGCGTGATGCGGATGCGCGACGAGAAGGGCATCGACGACAAGATCGTGGCGGTGAGCGTGCACGATCCCGCCTTCCACCACATCACGGACAAGCAGCAGTTGCCGGTTCACGTGCTGCGCGAGCTCAAGCGATTCTTCGAGGACTACAAGTCGCTCGAGAACAAGCAGGTCGTGGTCGAAGACATGCTCGGGCCCGCTGAAGCGGTCACCGTCATCACCGAGGCCCTCGATCTCTATCGCCGCATGCGACGCGGCGAGGTGTTGAAGCGGAAGTGATCATCGAGAGCATCGTGACGACGGTCGACGCGGACGGGCGCGTCAACTGTGCGCCGATGGGTGTGGAGTGGGGCGAGGAGGTCATCGTCCTCAAGCCCTTCCTGGATACCGCGACCTATCGCAATGTCGTCGCGATGCAGGCGGCGGTCGTCAATCTGGTCGACGATGCCCGGGTGTTTGCGCGGGCGGCAATCTCCAATCCTGAGTACCCGACGAAGTCAGCGTCTGTCGTTCGTGGTGTGGTGTTGATGGACGGCTGTTCGTGGAGGGAGTTATCCGTTCGCTCGATCGACAGTACTCCGCCGCGCTCGCGGATCGAGATGAGCGTCGTGCATCGCGGCTTCAGTCGCGAGTTCATCGGCTTCAACCGTGCTCGCCATGCCGTGCTGGAAGCGGCGATCTACGCGACCCGGTTGCATCTGCTCGCGCCTGAGTTCATCGATAGCGAGATGGCGCGGCTGCAGGTGATCGTTGACAAAACGGCGGGACCGAGTGAGCAGGAAGCGATGGCGCTTCTGACGGAGTTCATCCGATCACGGCGGGTCTGATTTCCGGGATCCGGGATCCGGGATCCGGATCCGGACCCCGGGCCCCGGGCCCCGGGAAGTCACCTCAACTCCACCCGTCCTCGCGGGCTGTCGATCGTCGCAACGATGGCTGGTGCCGATCCCTGCTGAACGCGAAGATCGAGTCCGAGTGCGTCGAGCATCTTCTGCGTCCGCTCGTTATCGGGGTGTTCGGCGCGCACGGCGACGAGCGTCGCCCCTCGTGCGGCAGTGGCGGATGGATGCGGCGATGTACCCCAGTCGATGAAGAACGGCACGAGTCCATCGGCCACCTCAGTGGCTGGATCGGTGTAACGCCACGCGAGCACGACACCGTCCGGTCGACGACGGCTGCCGGGAATCACCGGGCCAAGCTTCACGCCCTTCTGCGCGGCGGTCGCGGCGACTGTCTCGAGAGCGTTGCTCTTGGCGACCCATCGCACGATGCGCGGCGCTGTCAGTTCGTCGATACCGAATCGGCGACGGCCGGCAGGCCTGGGCTGGTCGGGATCGGGTCCGATGATCTCGAGGTAGCTCGAGGGTCCGAGCGCGACCAGCGCATTGCGTGTGCCCAGACCAGGATGCTGACCACCGGGCGTGGCTCGCACGCCGAGTGCCTTCTCGATGGTGTCGATGCCGAGCGTCAGATCTGGCGTCGCATAGACAAGGTGGTCGATGCGCGCGAGGAGCGGGCTCCCCGGCGGTTCCTGCGCGCGGATGGCGGCAGCGAGGACGAGGAGCAGGAGCGCGAGTACGAACGGGCGCGCAACAGACATCCCGACGAGTGTAGCCGGGCATCCCGAAAGGTGAAAGGCTACGACCTCTTGAGGGTGAGCTGAATCAACGTTGCGGCCGCAGGCTCTCGCTCCAGATCCCGGCAACTCGCAATCAACCGGTCGAATTGCGCCGCCGCGATCGGCAATCCGGGGACGATGCCCCGAATCCGGCGCGCTTCCTCGTCGAAATCCCAGATGAACTCGCGTCCAGTGGCTTGCCTCGTGTAGCTCTTGCCGTCCCTGGTGAAGATGGTGATTCTCGGACCGAAGAGCGTCATCTGGTGTGACGGAATGATCGTGACGCGCTTCATCAGTTCGAGGACTTCCGGCGGGTCAGGTGTGCCCGGGAGCATTGGAAACCCGCGCTTCACCACGCCGTACGCGCTGTAATAGCGTGTGCTGCCGGGACCCGCGTCGCCGACGTAGTCCTCGCGCCGCGTCGGAAATGCCGGACTGGGGTACTGCGTCTCGAGCCAGTTCACCACCGCCTCGACTCGATCGACGTCCTGGTAGCGGATGCTGTGTTCCTCGCACAACCGGGCGGTGACATCGACGTGCGCGATGTTGTAGCCGGCAATCGAATAGATCCGGTACAGAGTCTCGAGGAACATCCACGACGTCCCAAGGTTGGCGGTGAGCTTGTCGAAACTCGTGTGAGTGTCACCGGCGAAGCTGTACGTCAACTCGCCGGTGTTGTTGCCCGCGTAGGAGTAATAGAAGCCCGCGGGGCCTTCGAGCACAGCCTCGCCGCCGCTGACCTGCCCCTGCTTCGCCAGTGCGACCGCCAGCATCGCGTTCCGCACCGCGGCACCCTCGCGCAGCGCACGGCTTTCAAGATTGCTTCCGGCCAGGTTGGTGCACAGCGAGATCACCGCGTGCACCTGGTCCTCGTCGAAGCGCATGATCTTCGCAGCCGCGATGGCAGCGCCGAAAATGCTGAACACCGGCCCGGCGTGAAAGCCGCGCGCCATCACGGTCGGGATCCAGTCGGCGGCCATGCGCTCCATCACTTCGTAACCCGCGACAATCGCCGTGATGAAGTCACGCCCCGAGGCGCGCTGGCTTTCCGCAGCGACGAGAGCCGCGGGGATGATGGCGGTCCCCGGATGCGTGAGCATCCGGAAGGTGTCCCACTTTCCGCCAGCCAGCATCAGCTCGGAGTTTGCGAATGCGGCACCGCCTTTCGTCACCCTGGTGCCGGCCACCATGACGGTGGCGCCGCTCGGCACGCCGGCTTCTTCATCAGTGATGAAGGTGATCGCGCGCTGACCGGCCGGAAGCTGCGCTCCGACGAGCGCCGACGAAATGTTTTGCAGCGTGAGGCCCTTCGCACGGTCGACGACATCCGCAGGAAGATCTTCGTAGCGCAGCCTCACCACCCACTCGGCGAACTGGCGGCTGAGCGACTTCGCCCCGGGAGCCTGGCGTGCCCCGCGCTCTTGTGGAGCGACCGATGCGCTCACGGTTGGTGATCCCATGACTCCCGCGAGCCCTACCGCCGCGAGCGCGGAATCTCGGAGGAACCAACGGCGGTCCCGGTTGCGAACGTGAATGGTCATGGCTAAGGCCTTGAGTGGCTTGTTGACGCGCCTGGAGTGTATCGCGCGTCAGTCTACTTCCAGCTTGATCAGGCCGTGTGGCTCGCGGATGATGAGGCCCTGACCCACCCCCACAACGCGCGCCGTTCGCGAAGGCTATGATTTCAAAGCTTCTGGTCGCCTGGACGCTGATGGGCGTCTGCGTTGGCGTCCATGCAGGCGGAGTCTCGGCGGCAATGGGCTGGCTGTCCAGACTGCGACAGCCGTCGAAGAAGTTCCTGCCCATGACGTGGCTATTTACCCGCGTGGCCGCCTGGATCATCCTGCTCCACCTCGTCGAGATCGCTGTGTGGGGGTCGTTCTACGTCTGGCAGGGCGCCATGCCCGACCTGCAGTCTGCGGTCTATTTCAGCGCGGTCACATATACGACGACGGGCTACGGGGACCTGGTGCTGCCGACCGAATTTCGGCTGGCTGGCGGCGTCGAAGCATTGACGGGCATCCTGATGTGCGGGTGGTCGACCGGCTTCTTCTTCGCGATCGTCAGCCGCATGTTCAGCCCGGCTCACACAGAAGGGCGCACCACGTGAAGACGCTGTTCGACGAGATCCGTCACAACCGTCTGCTATGGCTGCTCGTGTTCGTGCCGGCGCTCTTCGTCGCGGAGGGGGCCGCCGCGGAATCGCCGACGCTGCTGTTCGTGCTGTCCGTATTGGCGATCGTTCCGCTGGCGGCGTTGCTCAGCCATGCTACCGAATCGGTTGCAGCGAAGACCGGTGACACCGTCGGTGGACTGCTCAACGCCACGCTCGGCAACCTGACAGAACTCGTTATCGCTCTGACTGCGTTGCGCGCCGGCCAATACACGCTGGTCAAAGCATCAATCGCCGGGGCGATCGTGACCAACACGCTGTTCATGCTTGGCGCCTCGTTCCTTCTCGGCGGATTGACGTACCACGTGCAGGAGTACAACCGCGTCAGCGCGCGACTGCAGGCCAGCCTGCTGTTCCTTGCCACGGTGGCGTTGCTCGTGCCGTCGGCGATCAAGGACGTCGGCGGCGACGGCGCCGCAGCGTTCACCGGTCAACTGAGCGTGGGCTTGTCAATTCTGCTCATCACCGCTTACGCACTCAGCACGCTGTTTTCACTCAAGACGCATCCCGAAATCTTTGCCAGCGCCGAGCACGGGGGCGACGACGGCGTGCCCATGCCGATTAGCGTTGCGCTTGGCACGCTGGCAGGTGTGACGGTGCTCGTGGCGCTCGTCAGCGAGGTCTTCGTCGAGTCCGTGCAGGACGCCGCGGTGTCCTTCGGGATGACCCCGGCGTTCGTGGGATTCATCGTCGTCGCGCTGGTTGGTGGCGCGGCCGAAATGGCGTCGGCGTTCTCGGGCGCGCGCAAGAACCGGCTGGATCTGAGCGTCGGGATCGCGCTCGGGAGCGCGTCCCAGATCGCCCTCTTTGTCGCCCCGGTGCTCGTGCTCCTCAGCTATGTGCTGGGCCCGACGCCAATGGACCTGCGGTTCTGGCCGGGGGCGGTGGTCATGATGCTCATCGCGACGCTGACCGCCTCGCTCGTGACGAACGGCGGTCGATCGACGTGGTTTGTCGGAACGCTCGTGCTGATGGTGTATCTGGTTTTCGCGATGACGCTCTACCTGCTGCCGCCGTCCGGGCAGTAGCCGTCCGTCAGAACTCGATGACGAAGCCGCCGGACGGCACGATCGGCATCAGCGACTCCGTTGCGCCCTGATGGGCGCTTCCGTGCGATCGTCGATCACAATCCCAGACACGATGACACCCGTCTGCGCGAGTGCCGCCGTTGCGAGACACACAAGCAGGATCATCGAGGACGCGAAGGGGCGGCAAGCGGCTCGATGAGGTCCTCAACATCTGAGCGTCGGCCTGCCTGAGTGATGGAGAACGTTTCTCCGGCGATCGTCACGCTGCCCTTGCGGTCGTTCTGGCTATTGTTGTCATCGACACTGAGGCGGACGGTGCCTGGTCCCGTGCCGCTCGACGCGCCGGTGACATCAATCCAGTTATTGTGCGAGGTCGCCTGCCATGCGCAACCGCCCAGCGTGTCGACGGAGACGGAGAGCGACTGGTCCTGGCGGGAGATTCCCGCCTCCGTCGGGCTGATTCGGAACTTGCAGGGTGGCGGGCTTCCGGCCTGTTCTACGCTCACTGTCACCCCGGCGACGGTTGCCGTGCCCGTCCGCGTGCTGGTGCCGGCGTTTACAGTGGCGGTGAGTTCTACTGTCCCGTCTCCGGTCCTGCCGCCAGGTTTGACCGTAAACCACGATACATTGCTGACGGCTGTCCATACGCAAGTAGCCTGGGTGTCGACCTTCGTTGAGACCGATCCGCCGGCTGCGGGCACCGATAGCTGCCGTGGCGAGACCGAGTAGCTGCAGCTTGGCGGTGGCGGACGCGGTGGGACCGCGGCGGCCTGCTCGACTGTGAACGTTCGTCCCGCGATCTCGATCTCGCCGCGGCGTGCGCCGCCGGATGAACTCGCGACGGTGAACGCAACCGTCCCGCTGCCAGCGCCCGTGGCGCCGGCTGTGATCGAAATCCAGGAGACGACACTACTTGCCGTCCACTCGCACCCGGACGCCGTTGTCACGACAACGCCGCCCGATCCCCCCGGCGACCCGAACGCATCCGTCGAGTGATCGAGCGTAAACCGGCATGGCGCGGCCGCCTGTGTCAGCGCGACACGCTGATCGTTGACGATGATGCTCGCGGTCCTTGCCGCCGAAGACGGATTCGCGGCAACTTCGAACGAGAGGGAGCCGTCACCTTGTCCGCTCTGACCGTCGGTAATGATGATCCAGGCTGCCTCCGACGATGCGGCCCACGCGCACTCGCGGGAAGCCACCACGCTCGCGCGCCCCGGTCCACCCTCGGCGCCAATGGTGACCGGTGACAACGTTGTGGTGATAACACACTTAGGGGGAGTTGGCGCGCTCAGGGTCGAGCTGGTGGCGCTGCATCCAGCGGCGAGAAGAGCCGCTATCACAACGAGTGCCTGGCATGCGAGGTCGCCTTGCCAGCTCAGCGAATGCGGGGATGGGAGAGGTCGATTCTCCCCGAGTCGATTGCGGCGACCCATGTCGAGCCACGCCCAGCGAAGATCGTGCCGAACCACGTCGATGCGCGTGTGGCGATCAGCCACACGTCGGCACTTACTGACATCGTGATGTTCAAGGGATTGAGACCGTAAGACAATTTCTCGAGGAGCCACCATGCCTCTTTTCATCGTGCGGCATCAACATCCGGCAGACGGATGTCCTGCGCAGGACCCGTTCATGGGCGCCAGCCTGCTCAACCACCTGAGCCGGCCGAACGTCAGGAAGTTCGGACTGCGGATCCAAGGCGAAGCCGTCGCGCAGGGCGAGCACACGATGTACCTGATCGTGGAAGCCGACGACGAGAACCGGCTGCGCGAGTTTATGCATCCGTTTCAGATGGCCGGCAGTCTCGACATCTATCCAGCGTCGACGTGCGTGCGCGCGGTCGCGAGCGGTGGCTGCGGGGCGCCCATGCCCGCCGACGCCGGCGTGCCCACGCTCGATCCCGAAGATGCCTGCCAGCAGGCGATCGACGCCGGGATGGTCATGCACCGGGCGCATCCCCTCAACTGCGAGACCGCTCTCTCCGAGCTCGTTGGCGGCGTCGTCATGCCGAATGCGCGCTTCTACATGCGCAACAACTTCGGCATTCCCGATCTCGACGCGGCAGCCTTTCGGCTCGCGATCGGCGGCCTTGTCGAACGGTCGCAGAGTTTTACCGTCCGCGATCTCCAGAACATGCGCTCGAAGACGCAGGTCGTCACGCTGGAGTGTGCCGGTAACGGCCGGTCGATGTTCGATCGCCCCACCGAGGGGGAGAAATGGGGACTGGGGGCAGTCAGCACGGCGGAATGGACCGGCGTGCCGCTCGTGGAAATCCTGGACCGTGCCGGCGTGCGGCCGGATGCGAAGGAGGTGCTGTTTCGCGGCGCTGACGGCGGTACCGTGGACGGTCGATCTGAATCGATGCGCTTCGAGCGCAGTCTTCGGATCGACGATGCACGCGACAGCGACGTGCTGCTCGCCTATGCCATGAACGGCGAGCCGTTGCCCGTCGAACACGGATATCCGTTGCGTCTCATCGTTCCGCGGTGGTACGCGGTTGCGTCGGTCAAATGGCTGACGGAGATCGACGTCATCGACCGGACGTTCACTGGCTATTACCAGGGTCACAAGTACCGGTACGAATGGGAGCGCGACGGTAGAAGCGTCAGCGAGCCGGTCACGCTGCAGCGGGTCCGCGCCCTGATCACCGAGCCATCGGCACAGACAGCGGTGCAGTCGGGCGAACTGGCCATCCGTGGCGTTGCATGGTCCGGCGCGGCGCCGATTGCGCGTATCGAGGTGAGCGTAAACGGCGGCGACTGGCAGGACGCGCGGCTCGTGAGCGAGCGCAATCGCTACAGCTGGCAGTGGTGGGAGTTGATCACGCGCGTCGAGAAATCAGATCGTCTCATCCTCCGTGCGCGCGCGACCGATCTGGCCGGTCGGACCCAGCCCGAGCGTGCCGAGTGGAACCGATTGGGGTACGGCAACAACGCGATCCAGGAGATCCCGATTCGCGTGTCGTGACCCTCCCCGCCTGGGCCGTTCGTTATAATTCGCGCATGGTGACGCGCCGTGCCTTCCTGCACGCGACTGCCGCGACTGGCGTCGCTACGCTCACCGGAGCAGCGAAGAGTCTGGCGGCTCAGTACGACCTGGTGATTCGCGGGGGGCGCGTCATCGACCCGACGCGACGGCTCGACAGCGTCATGGATGTCGCGATCGCAGGCGGCAAGATCGCAGACGTTCTGCCAGCGGGATCGGCGACGGATGCGGTGAACACGTTCGATGCCACCGGCAAGCTCGTCGTGCCTGGGTTGATCGATATCCACACGCATGCGCGCTCGAAGGAGATGCCGTCGATCTGTCTCGCCGACGGCGTCACGTCACTCATCGACGCCGGGTCGCAGGGCGCCGATCGCATTGAAGACGTCGTGTCGGTCGCGAAGTCCGCGCCGAACCGTGTTCGCATCCTGCTGAACGTCGCGCGCACTGGCATTCTGCCCGACGGCGAACTCAAGGACATCAGCCGCGTGGACGTCACCGCGGCACGCAAGGCGATCGACCGGTACCGCGACTTCATCGTCGGTGTCAAAGCCAGGCTCTCGCGATCGGTGGCCGGCACGAACGATCTCGAGGCTCTGCGTCGCGCGCAGTCGATCGTCGAGCCGTCCCGCCTGCGTGTGATGGTGCACGTGGGCGATACCGCGTCGCCGTTGTCCGCGATTCTGGCGCTCCTCAAGACCGGCGACATCGTGACGCACGTCTTTTCGCCGCCGCCGCACGGCATCTTCGACGAGAGCGGGAAGGTGTTGCCTGAAGTGGCCGCGGCCCGCCGTCGAGGCATTCGCTTTGATATCGGCAATGGCCGCGTCGGTCACCTCACATGGGATGTGGCGGAGCAGGCCCTGCGTCAGAAGTTCCTCCCCGACACCATCTCGTCGGATTGGACCGATGCCGCCCGCACGGATCACGTCTTCGACTTTCCGAACGTGCTCTCGAAGTTCCTCACGCTCGGGATGCCGCTCGATCAGGTCATCGAGCGCGCCACGATTCAGGCGGCGCACACATTCCCGGCATTTGGCGACCTTGGAACGCTGCGCGTTGGCGCTCCGGCCGACATCTCGATTCTCGAACTGCGCAACGGCGACTTCGAGTTCATCGACAACGCCAACACGCCACGCAAGGGGACGACGAAGCTGTTCGCGCACGCGACGGTCGTCTCCGGCACACTGGTGAGGAGACCTGCCTGAGTCGCACCGGATCCATGCCTGAGGCAAGTGCTGTCTGTATCGAGGCGTACGCGCGCCTGCATTTTGGTGTGCTCGATCTGCGAGGCTCTCGTGGACGCTGGTTCGGCGGGATCGGTGCGTCGGCGTCGGCCCCCTCGCTTCTGTTGTCCGCTTCTCCGGCGGACACACTGACCGTCGAAGGCGACGACGCCGATCGCGCAACCGCATTCGCACGACAGTTTCTCGACCATCACCATCTCACCTGCGGGGCCGCCATCCGCGTGCAGCGTGGGCTGCCATCTCACGCGGGGCTGGGGTCGGGAACCCAGCTCGCGCTGTCGATCGCGAGAGCATTAGCCGAGCTCTACGCCGTTGATGCCGATCCTCGTGCGCTCGCGCGGGCGATGGGGCGCGCGCAGCGATCGGCGATCGGCACGTGGACGTTCACCGGCGGGGGACTGGTGGTCGAAGGAGGACGGCGCTCCCGGAGCGACGAATGCGGTCCGCTCATCGCGCGTCTGCCCTTTCCCGAATCATGGCGATGCGTGGTGGTCGTACCCGATGGCCCTCCTGGCATCAGCGGAGCAGACGAAGCTGAGGCCTTTGCGAGATTGCCGGAGCCATCCGAGCGTGACGTCGAGCACGTGTCGCATCTGGTGCTCATGACGCTCCTTCCTGCGCTTGCCGATGGCGATCTCGAGCCGTTCGGGCGCGCACTGACCGAGATTCAGGAAGTCACCGGTCGCTGGTTCGCGCCGGCACAAGGCGGGACGTTCGCGTCAGGTCCGAGTCGCGAGCTCGTGCGGCATCTCGCCGAGTTGGGTGCCGTCGGAGTAGGTCAAAGTTCGTGGGGCCCAACCGTCTACGGCATCGTCGACGGCGCCGACGCGGCGGCGCGATTGGTTGAGCGTGTGAAGACGGCACTCGGACCGTCCGGTCAGGTGTTCGAGGGACCGTTTCGATCCGAAGGCGCTCGTGTCTGGAAGCCATAGTCGCAGGCGCGTGCTAGCATTCGACGCCGAGGAGGCCACATGGTCAGAGTCAGTGTTTTGTATCCGAACAGCGCTGGTGTGAAATTCGACATGACGTACTACCTCGATCGTCATATGCCGATGGTGGGCAAACTGCTGGGTGGCGCACTCAAGAGCATGAATGTCGACGAAGGGCTTGCCGGTGGAGCGCCGGGCGCGCCTGCGCCGTACGTCGCGATGTGTCACTTGTTCTTCGACTCGGTCGGTGCGTTTCAGGCGGCATTCGACCAGCACAGCCCCGCCATCCTCGCCGACATCCCCAACTACACCAACGCTGCACCGATGGTTCAGATCAGTGAGGTGAAACTGTAATGCGCCTGTTCCGTCTCGCGACGTTGTCCACCGTGTTCTCGATCACGGCACTTGTCTCGATCGCCGGCGCACAGCCGCGCGCGATCTACCAGCAGACGCAGTACAAGGGGCAGGAGATCGGCAAGCTGACCGGGGACGTCTACTACGCGCGGATGGACGACTACGTCTCCGTTTTCCTGGTGACGTCCGACGGCATCGTCCTCGTGGAGCCGATCGGGACAGAGTTCGCGACGTGGTTGAAAGGCGAGCTCGCGACGCGGTTCAAGGTGCCGGTCAAGTACGTGATCTACAGCCACCACCACTGGGACCACGGGTCGGGCGCCGCCGTGTATGCGGACACCGCACGAATCGTCGGGCATGAGGCGATGATTCCGAGGCTCGCAATGCCTCCGGCGAACACGGCCTTGCCGGACAACGCGAAGAAGCAGGACGTCAATGGCAACGGTCGCATAGAGCAGAGCGAAGCGCAGGGGAATCTGCAGGCGCAATTCGCGCTCTACGATCAGGATCGCGACGGCGCGCTCAGCGGCGCCGAGGTGACGCGCGGTCCGCTCGCGTTCGTGCGTCCTCCGGACCTGACGTATCGGGATCCGATCACGATCCTCCTGGGCGGCAAGCGAGTCGAGATACTTCCGCGGCCCACGGCCCATGCCGACGACAACACGATCGTCCGTTTCGTGGACGGAACCGGCGTGCTCTTCGCGTCCGACTGGATTACGGTGAAACGCGTGCCGTTCGGCGGTGATGTTGCGACGAAAGAGGAGCTCGCACTCGTCAAGGCCGTCGAGTCGCTCGACTTCGAGCACTTCATCTGCAGCCACGGCATGCTGGGCAAGAAGGCTGATGTGGTCGCCAACATCCGCTATCGCGAAGAGCTTCGTGATGCGGTGGCGAAGTCGATCGCCGCTGGCCAGACGCTCGAACAGGCGCAGGTGAGTGTGACCATGGATGCGTACAAGGATTGGGAGTTCTACGCGCAGCAGCGTCCGGGAAATGTGGCTGGCACGTATCGCGCGTTGACGGGCGGGAAATGAGCGGCAAGATTCGCGCGCTCGATCACGTCGCTGTTCCGATGCAGAACGTCGCGGCGATGTTGGCGTTCTATCGTGGGCTGGGGCTCGATGTCACCGAGACTCCACGCGCCTGCTCCGTGCACATCGGCTCACAGATGATCAACTTTCATCAGCCCGAGACCTGGCAGAACCCGAACTACACGCTGCGCGCTCCGGGCACGAAGCCTCCGTCAGGTGACTTCTGCGTGGTGTGGGAAGGAACCGAGGCAGAGTTGCGATCGCTGCTCGCCACCGTCGGGGCATCGGTCGAGGAAGGTCCGGTCGAGCGTCGCGGTGCGCGCAAGGTGATGGCCTCGAGCATCTACACCCGGGATCCCGACGGCAATCTGTTGGAGTTTTTGGCTTACAGGTAGCTGGGTTGCTAGGTAGCTGGGTGGCTGGGTGCTGGGTTGCTAGGTGGCTGGGTTGACGGGTCTAAAGACCCGCCGCTAGATGTAGAGGCGGGCCTTCAGGCCCGCCTGTGAGCGGCTACCGACCGCCCAGCGATCGCCGCTCGGGCGGCATGCTGAGCGGTGCCAGTTTCGGCGGAGCCTGCGGGGTTGGTGCGACATTGTCGCGGAAGACCACGCTCAACTCGGTAGGCTGACCGGACACGACTTCGACCGACTGACGCCGCTCGCCCAGGTCCGCATGGCGCACGAGCACTTCTCGCGCTCCGATCGGGACGCGGAATGGTGCGAGCGGTGCGACCCCCATCATCTCCCCATCGACGAAGATCTCGGCTCCTGCCTCAGTCGTGATGTGCAACGAACCGTCTGGCAGCGTGACGGCGTGCGTAGAGATCTCGCCGGCTTTGATCGCGAACTCGGCATCCTCGCGGAACCCGTAGTGCGTGTTCACAAGGCGGACCTTGTACTGTCCTGGCGCGAGGAGAATGTGACCTTCGTCGCTCGAGCCAAGTTTCTTGGTGCCATCAAAGATCTCGACCGGGATCCGCGAGGTGACGGATAGGAATCCTGCCGTGATCTCGTAGCGCGCGACCGTGCGCTCGTCGGCCTGCACCCGCACCGTGCGCTTCAACGTGCCCGCGTCACCCTCGAGCACGAGCGCGTGACGTCCGGCCGGAACACCCTTGAGCGCCAACGGCGTGAATCCGACTTCCTTGCCGTCGAGAACAACGCGCGCGCCGTCGGGAACTGATTCGATTCGCAGTTCTCCGGATCCGGCTTCTCCGCCGAGGTCCTCCACGGGCTGCGGAACTGCGGCTGGCGCCGCGGTTGCCGCCGCCGGTGCGGGGGCGGGCTCGCTCTTGCCCTTGAACATGTAAAACGCGCCGCCGGCAATCACGGCCACGACGACCGCGGCTGCCGCGATCATCCAGGTCTTGTTCCCGCTGGTGTGCTTGGTGACGACCGGAAGGTCGCGGCGATCGGCGATGAAGGTGTCGTTCTGCCATTCGCGCACGGCGAGTTGTGTCTGCTGAGGCTGCGCCACCGACGATGGTGCGATCGTTCTTGCGCGGGCGACTTCCTTGGCGACGGCCTCTTCGGCCGCGACCCGCGCCTGCTCGGCCGACGCCTGACGCAGTCGCATCATCTGTGAGCGGACTTCCTCGAGTTCGGCCGTACGACGCTGCTCGGCCTCGGCCTTGATCGAGGCGACCTCCAATGCGAGTCGCGCATTGGCCTCCTCGCGCGCGCGCTCGGTCTCTTCGCGCAGTTTGGCTTCCGCCGCGTCGCGGATGAGTGTCGCTTCGGCCTCGATCGCTCGTGACGCCTCTTCTTCGGCGGCCTCGCGCAGCTCGCGTGCTTCCTGTTCGCGTCGCTCCGCTGCGTCGCGTTGCGACTGCTCGAGCGCCCGCTTGACGGACTCTGCCTCGTTACGGACGCGGGTCAACTCGGCCTCGACACGCGCGTCGGCGTCGGCGCGCAGCCGTTCGACTTCGGTCTCGAGCGCCCGTCGCCGCCGATTCTTCTGCGGCTGCGCGTGCCTTCTCCGCGGCCGCATCGCGCATCGCGTCCGTGTTGCGTAGCGACTGCTCGCTGAGCCGGCGTGCCTCGTCGGCCTCCATCCGAACGCGTTCGACCTCTGACTGCAGTCGTGCGTCGGCCTCGGCCTTGACGCGTGCCACTTCGGCCTCGAGCGCGTGCGCAGCGGCTTCTTCCGCTGCCAGCCTGGCTTCTTCCGCGGCGACCTCGCGCAGCCACTCGACTTCCTGCTGCGTCTTCTCCTGTGCGAGCCGCGCTTCGGATGCTTCTTTTCGCAGGCGCTCGAGTTCGGCAATCAGGTTGGCGTCGGCGTCGGCCTTGACGCGCGCCACTTCGCTCTCGAGCGCTCGCGCGGCAGATTCATCAGCAGCCCGCCGGGATTCGGCGTCGCGCGCCGTGTCGCGGGCGGTGTCTTCGGTGTGCTGACGCGCCGTTTCGGCTTCGGCGCGTACCCGAGCGAGCTCTGCGTTGACTTTGGCGTCGGCGTCCGCGCGGACGCGTGCGACCTCGGCTTCAAGTTCGCGCGCGGCCACCGCCTGCGCGGCCATGCGCGCTTCCTGTGCGGCGAGCTCGCGAAGCGTCTCCGACTCGAGCTGCGACTGTGCCTGCGCCAGCCGGGCTTCGGCGGCTTCCTTGCGAAACCGCTCGAGGTCGGCCTTGAGTCCGGCTTCGGCTTCGGCGCGGACGCGGGCGACTTCGGTCTCGAGCGCGCGTGCCGCGGCTTCATGCGCGGCCTTCCTGCCCTCCAACGCCGCTTCGTCACGGCGCTTGTCGGCTTCGCGCTGCGCGTTCTCCTGCGCCCGGCGTGCCTGTTCGGCTTCCACGCGCAGACGCTCGAGCTCGGCGCCCAGTCGCGCGTCGGCCTCGGCCTGTACGCGCGCGACTTCTCCCTCCACGGCTCTCGCCGCAGCTTCCTGTGCGGCGCGCTGCGCGTCGAGTGCGGCTTGCGCTCGAATCGCGTTGGTTTCGATCGCGGTCTGCGCCTGCGCCTGAGCGGCTTCCTCGCGCAGGTGATCGAGCTCCTCGCGCAAGCGTGCGTCGGCCTCGGCCTTCACGCGAGCGACTTCGGCCTCCATCGCCAGAGCGGCGGCGTCTTCGGCGGCTTTGCGCGCCGCCCGCGCCGCGGCCTCGCGACGCTCTTCGGCCTCGCGTTGTGCCTGCTCCTGCGCGAGTCGTGCCTTCTCGGTTTCCTGGCGTGAGGCCTCGAGTTCGGCCGTGAGCTTCTCGTCGGCTTCCGCACGCAGGCGGGCAACCTCGGCCTCGAGTGTTTTGGCGGCGGCCCGCTCGGCCTGCTTGCGCGCCTCGAGCACTTCGGCCTCGCGAATTGCCTCGGCCTCTCGCTGCGATTTTTCCTGCGCCGCGCGAGCCGCATCGGCTTCCACGCGCAGACGGTCGATCTCCAATTGGATCTGCGCTTCGGCCTCCGCGCGGGCGCGCGCGACTTCGCCGGCCAGCGCCATCGCCGCCGCTTCTTCTGCGGCGCGGCGAGCCTCTCCGGCCGTTCGTTCCTCGTGCTCGCGCCGGCCACGCTCGGCCTCTTCGCGCACGCGGTCGATCTCGCCTTGCAGTTGCGTGTCGGCGTCCTGCCGCACGCGCGCGAGTTCGGCAGCGAGGCGCACTTCGGTCTCGGCCCTGACGCGCGCGACTGCTTCGGCGGCCGTGCGTGCGGCCGCCTCTTCTGCGGCGGCTCTGGCCTCCTGCAGTTCGCTCTCGCGCATGGCCGCGGCTTCTGCCTGGATGCGGGCCACGTGCTCGGCCTTGGCTCGTTCGGCCGCTTCCTGCGTGCGCTGGAGTTGCTCGGCGAGTGCTTCATCCGCGCCTGCGCGGACGCGAGCCAATTCATCGGCGAGCTTTTTCTCGGCCTCGTCGCGGACCTGCTGGAGTTCGGCGGTCAGGGCCTCTTTGGCGTCGGCCGTCGCCGCGGCACGCGCCTGCGCGACTGCTGCCTCGCGCAGTGCCGCCGATTCGACTTCGATTCGCGCCATTTCCGTGGCGCGCTGCTCGGCGGCCTCGGCGCGGACGCGCTCGAGTTCGGCGGCCATCTTCGCGGCGGCTTCACGCTGCGCGGCAGCTTCGGCTTCGACACGCGCCATCTCCGCCGCGCGTTGCTGTGCGGCCTCGGCGCGCACGCGCTCGATTTCAGCGGCCATCTTTGCGGCCGCTTCGCGTTGTGCCGCGGCGTCGGCCTCGACGCGCGCCATGTCGGCAGCGCGCTGCTGAGCAGCTTCGGCGCGCACGCGCTCGACTTCAGCCGCCATCTTCGCAGCGGCCTGCGCCTGCACGAGCGCGATCTCCGCGGCATGCACCTCGGGATCGACAGCGTCTTCCGCCGCGAATTTCTCACCTGACCTGCGCGTGGACTGGTAGTCGTCGATCGAGACGTTCACTTCCGGCTCGTGCTCGTCCCCGTCGTCGGCTGGTGTGTCTACGAGTCCCGGGTAGGTCGAGACTTCGATCGACATCGGGTCGACGGTGAGCTCTTCGATCATCGAGGCGACTGCAGGCGGCACGTCTGTCGCTTGCGCGACGACCTCCTTCACATCGTCATCGTCATCGTCGGTCGTGCTGGTCTCGAGCGCCGACGCCTGCGAGAGCAGCTCGAGCTCGACGGGATCGATGTCGTCGGTTTTGGCCGCGGGTGCCGGTCTTGCTGCAACAGACGGAGCGGGACTTGGCCTGGCAGCCGGAGTCGGTGTGGCTGCAGGTGCGGGCGCTTTCGCAGCAGCCGGTGCTGACGGCGAAGCCGCGGCAGCGGGCGCAGCGGGCTTGCCTTTCTTGCTTCCAAGCGAGTTGCCGATTTGCGTGGCGAACGCGGCACGATCTCCATTGCGGAGCGCAGGGATGGATAGTGTCGGCGGGGTCCCGTTGCGGCTGACGGACTTGAGATGGTCCACCACTCGCTCACGGTGACGATCGGAAATCGATTCGGAGAAGAGGACGACGTCGGGAAGTTGCCGGTTGATCGCAACGACAGCCGCGTAGGCGGACGTGACCAGCACGAATTCCGCACCCACATCGTTGCGAACGAGTTGGCGCAGAGCTTCCGCCTTGGACGCTTCCGGTTCAATGGCTAGGACCCGGCCCATGTCAGAGTTCACCCTTTGGCAAGATCGACAGAATCGCAATTGATGTGCCACGACTGCAGGCGGCGCGCGAGTCTTGTAAGCCTGCGACTCTCGCGGATGTTGCGCGGATAGTAGAGAGGGGCCGCGCGACCTGCGTCCGGCTTGGCTGACGACTTTGGTACATCGATGACGGTTTTTCGGATCGGGCGAGCGATAGCGAGCGCAAGAGTGTGAACCCCGTTTCAATCCCGTTGCCGAGTCAGGCACGGACGCTCACGAAGAGTCATTGACCAGCGAGAACGGTGGATTGATTCAGAAATCTTGCTGAACCCACGAATCTCTCGTGAACACTTCAGTTATCGGCTGATCGACGCGGAGGTCGGCGTCTGGCCAAGACTCGCCGTTTTCAAGTACCATCGAACTCGGCTCAAAGTCATATGACTGAAAGGTTTATCCTCATACCCGGTCGGACGAGCAAGCAGGGGTGCGGTGTCAGCGAGGGAAAGTTCGATCAGGTGTACCAGCAGGAAATCACCACTCTGCAGGTCGCACCGGCTGACATGAAGCGAATGGGGCTCGCCAACGGCGACCGTGTCCGTGTCACCACTGAGAGTGGCAGGCAGATCGATGTGGCTGTTGCCGCGGCTACCGGCGATGAGTTGCCGCCCGGTCTCCTGTTCATTGCGTATGGCGATCTCTCGAGCCGACTGATGGACGGCGAGACCCACGGGTCAGGGATGCCCACGAGCAAAGGATTCGACGTGACTATGGAGAAGTTGGCTTAGCGACATGGCCACTCCGCCCGTCAGCAAGCCAATCGAGTCGCCGGCCACTGTGATCACGGACGCCACCTGCACGTTCTGCGGGTGCGTGTGCGACGACATCGACATCACCGTCAAGGACAACCACATCACCGACGCCAAGCGCGCGTGCGTGCTCGGCAAATCGTGGTTCTACGGTCACGACGCCGACGATCGCCCGGATTGCCTCGTCGATGGGAAGCCGGCATCGGTCGCTGAAGGCGTTGAGCGTGCGGCCCGTATTCTCACGGACGCGAAATACCCGATCGTCTACGGTCTCAGCGACACGACCTCCGAAGCGCAGCGCGTGGCCGTGGCCATTGGCGACGCGATCGCGGGAACCGTCGATACGACGACGAGCGTGTGTCACGGGCCGTCGGGCATGGCGTTTCAGGGAGTCGGCGAGGTCACCTGCACCCTCGGCGAAGTCGCCAATCGCGGTGATCTGATCATCTTCTGGGGCGGCAATCCGGCTGAGAGTCATCCGCGGCATTTCACGAAGTACAGCCTGATGCCGAAAGGGATGTTCGTCCCCAACGGCCGCAAGGACCGCACGGCTGTCGGCGTCGACGTGCGCAAGACGAAGACGGCCAAGGCGATGGATCTGTTCTTTCAGATCAAGCCGCGCAGCGACTTCGAGGCGCTGTGGACACTGCGTGCACTCGCCAAGGGCATCGAAGTCGATCCCGAAAAGGTGAAGAGCGATACCGGTATCGAGCTCTCGCGCTGGCAGGATTTGATGGCGAGGATGAAGGCGGCGAAGTTCGGCGTGATCCTCTTCGGCATGGGGCTCACGATGACGCGCGGCAAGCATCTGAACAGCGAAGCGCTCTTGTCGCTGGCGCGCGACATGAACGCGTTCACCCGCTTCGTCGTCAAGCCGATGCGCGGACATGGCAACGTCACCGGCGCCGACAACGTCGTCACCTGGCAGACCGGTTATCCGTTCGGCGTGAACATGTCGCGTGGGTACCCACGATTCAACCCTGGCGAATACACGACGTCGGATACGCTGGCGCGCGGAGAAGCCGATGCGGCGCTGCTCGTGGCCTGCGATCCGATGGCCAATTTCAGCCAGCCGGCGCGCGAGCGATTGAAGTCCATTCCGTATGTCGCTCTCGATCCAAAGGACACGCCGACGACGAGATCGGCGGCGGTGGCGTTCACGACGGCGACGTACGGGATCAATACCCCCGGTACGGTCTACCGCATGGACGATGTCCCGATCTTTCTCCGTACGTCGCTTTCGTCAACTCACCCGAGCGACTTCGATGTTCTCACGGCGATCCATCGACGAGTGACGGAGCTGAAGCGATAGCGACCCAGTTCAGCGCGTCATGAGCAGCGGGTATTTCAAGATTGCAGGGGGCGCTGTCTACGACCCGACCCACGGAGTCGATGGCGAGATCCGCGACATCTGGGTAAAGGATGGACGGATCGTCGAGCCACCGTCGGATGCGAGCGTCAGGCCGGACAGAACGCTCGACGCCGCCGGTCTCGTCGTCATGCCGGGCGGTGTGGACATGCACTGCCACATCGCGGGGCCCAAGGTGAACACCGCTCGCAAGATGCGGCCCGAACAAAAGCGCAAAGCCGAAAAAATCGTTCGCACATCGAACACGCGCAGCGGAACGATGGGCAGTGTGCCGAGCACGTTTGCGACCGGCTACAGGTACGCCGGTATGGGTTACACCACCGCGTTCGACGCCGCCATTCCGCCGCTTGCCGCGCGGCACGTGCACGAAGAGTTCGAAGACACTCCCATGCCTCGACAAAGGGTTCTTCGTCCTCATGGGCAACAACCACTTCGTGATGGAGTCGATCCATCGCAAAGAGCCGGAGAAGCTGCGATCGTTCATCGCCTGGCTGCTCGGCGCGGCCAAAGGCTTCACCCCGAAGGTCGTCAACCCTGGCGGCGTGGAGATCTGGAAGCAGTTGCCGAGCGGCAATGTGCACGGACTGGACGAGAACGTTGCGCACTTCGGTGTGACGCCGCGGCAAATCATCGAGCAGATCGCGCGGTGCCGTTGACGCGCTGAAGCTTCCGCACTCGGTTCACCTGCACGCCAACAACCTCGGGATGCCGGGCAACTGGACCACGACGCTCGAAACGATGAAGACGTTCGGCGACGCGCGCGGTCACCTCGCGCATATCCAGTTTCACAGCTACGGCGGAGGCGAAGGGGACGAGAACACCTTCAACAGCAAGGTGGTGGAGCTCGTCGAGTACGTCAATTCGCATCCCAATCTGACTGTGGATGTCGGGCAGGTGCTCTTCGGCGAGACGACGACGATGACCGCGGACGGACCGCTTGGCTACTACTTGAGCAACGCGTTCAAGAGCAAGTGGTTCTCGTCGGACACGGAAATGGAATCAGGCTGCGGCATCGCACCGATCGAGTACAAGAACACGAGCCTGGTGCATTCGCTGCAGTGGGCGATTGGTCTCGAGTGGTATCTGCTCGCGAAGGATCCGTGGCGGGTCGTCATGAGCACGGACCATCCCAATGGGGGGTCGTTCCTGGCCTACCCGCAGATCATCCAGCTGCTGATGGATCGCACGTATCGCCAGGACATGCTCAAGCTCGTGCACCCGGCCGTTCTGGAGCGCTCGACGCTTGGCGATCTCACGCGCGAGTACACGTTGTATGAGATCTGCATCATTACGCGGAGCGGTCCGGCAAGGATCCTGGGCCTCACCAACAAGGGGCACCTGGGGCCCGGCGCCGACGCCGACATCACCATCTACACGCCGAATGACGACAAGACGAAGATGTTCGAGCTTCCGCGAGCGGTGATCAAGAGTGGCATCGTGATCGTCGAGCACGGCGAGGTTCGCGAGCCGCTCACGGGCAAGCTGCTCTACGTGTCGCCCGAGTACGACACCAGCATCGAGACCGACATCGCGGAGTGGTTCGAGAAGTACTACTCGATCAGATTCCGGAATTACCCGGTGCCACTCGAGTACCTGCACGACCACGAGGAAGTGGCCTGCGCGGGGCTCTAGGACGCTCGCTGCATGCTCACACTCCGCTACAAGGCTGACACGTCGATCCCCGTCGAAGTCGAAGGGTTGACGCCCTCCGCGGTGCGCGCCGCCTCGCTCGACGAGATTCAGCGCGTCGAGGTGTTTCACGGAAACCGGAAGGTTCCGCTGGCCGAGTTCTTCGACGTCAGCGGCGAGCCGAGCGATGCCCGGATCGAGTTCGAAGGCAACCTCGCCGGCGTCCACTGGATCGGTGCGCACATGTCGGAGGGAGAAATCCACGTCCGTGGCAACGCCGGTCGTCACGTTGGCAGCGAGATGACGGGCGGAGCGATTCACGTTCATGGAAACGCGAGCGACTGGGTTGGCGGCGAGATGAGCGGCGGCCTGATCCACGTGCACGGTAATGCCGGACACCTGATCGGAAGCGCGTACCGCGGAAGCGCGAAAGGCATGACCGGCGGCGTGATTCTGATCGACGGCTCCGCCGGCAACGAGGTTGGCCTGACGCTTCGTCGCGGTCTCGTAGCGATCGGCGGGGCGTGTGGTGACTTCGTCGGCGCCAACATGATTGCCGGCACGGTGCTGGTATTCGGCGCATGCGGCAATCGGCCTGCAGCGGCGATGCGTCGAGGGACAGTTGCCCTTCTCGGAGAGAACCCGCCCTCGGTGCTCGTGACATTCAAAAAGAGCTGCGTGTGCGAGCCCACTTTCTTGCGGCTGATCTTTCGTCGCCTGGAGTCGCTGGGGTTTGCGGTGCCGGCCGAGTACTACGGCGCGAGCTACGGTGTGTATCACGGCGATCACGTCTCCATCGGACGTGGCGAGATCCTGATTCGCGAGACTGGCGCGGCGCCTCAGGTCAACTGAACCATCGCGGTGTTCGTGCTTCGTAATCGCGGTAGACATCACCAAGGTGCGCGCGAAGTGCGCGTTCTTCGCGCGGCAGGATCACTACCTGCACCAGCACGCTCAACAGTACAAATCCGATCAAAACCGCGACGCTTCCATACACGACTGTCCATCCGAGCCAGAGCCCGAGCTCACCGACGTACATCGGATTGCGCGTCACTCGGTACGGTCCCGTGGTAACCAGGTGATTCGGAGTCAATCTCAATGGCACTCGCGCCGGGGTTGCTAGTCGTGAACACAGATGGTGGAACGCCGCTGGGGCTGAGTTGGGGACCCGACGGGACCATCGCCTTTGCAACAGCGACCAGTGCAGGCATCTATTGCGTCCGTTCAGCGGGAGGAAATCCCGAAAGACTCACGAGCGTAAACACGGCTGAAGCAATTGATCATCGTTGGCCCTCAGTCTTGCCCAGTGGACGCGGTGTTCTTTTCGAGGCGTTTCGCGGCGGCAGCGCTCGTGTTGGTGTTGTGTCGCTCGACCGTCGAGAGGTCACTTTCCCCGTGGCCGTTGGCGGCTACCCACGCTTCGTTGACACCGGGCACATTGTTTATCGGGATGGTCGCGCCTTGCGCGCGGTTGGATTCGATCCTGCGCGCATGGTGGTGACGAACAACAACCCGCTGCCTATCGCAGACACACTGGAGATCGGGCGAGATGCTGGCCTTCGCCGTCTCGAGCAATGGTTCGTTGCTCTACGTTCCCGGGCTTAGACCACTGAGGTCGCTTGTGTGGGTGGATCGAAGTGGCGGTGAAGCGCCGCTCGATCTGCCGGCTGCAGAGGTACTCTGTGGTGCAGGTCTCGCCGGACGGGAGCCGCATAGCCGCACAGATTCAGGACGGCGATCGTCCGTTCGAAGTCTGGGTGTCTGACCTTAAGCGGCCTGGCTGGAGCAGGATCGCGACGCCACAACAGGATGGTGGTGATGTGTTTCCGAAGTGGACGCCAGACGGCCAATCTTTGCTCTTCACATACGGAAATCGTGCCCAACCCCGAATTGGATCCTTGTCGATGCAAAAGGTTGACGGCAAGCGAAGCTGGAAACCGTTCATCGCACGCACTGATGGAACGTTGGCCGGGCCGATCTCCCCGGATGGCGCCTGGATCGTCACCGAGTCCATCGCTGGCAGTTCGTCTAGCCTCTACATCGAGCGGTTTCCCGACCTTCGTGATCGACAGCGCGTGACCGAGACCGGTGGCCGAAATGCGGTCTGGTTCGCGGAGCTGAGCCGAGCCGCAGCAACGCAATGAGATTCACACCAAACTGACTCGTGTTCCCTGACTCTGCGTTGCGTATCCGACGATAGTCGCTGCTGTTACACCTTGTGCCTGAAGTTCGGTCACGAGTCGGGGAGCGTCTGCCTTCGGTATTGCTATGAGGAGGCCGCCCGAAGTCTGGGGGTCGAAGCCAATTTCCACGAGCCCAGGCCTGACTGACGATTCCACCACGACTTTGTCCTGCAGATAGGCCCGGTTCCTCCGGCAGCCACCAGTCAGATGCCCTTCTTCCGCCAGGTGCTCCGCGCCGGGTAACAGCGGAAGCGATGTCGACTCGAGCACGATGGTCACCTCGCTGCCGGCTGCCATCTCCTGCGAGTGACCGAGCAGCGCGAAACCCGTCACATCCGAACACGCATGCACGGCGAAGTTCCGCATGATCTTCGATGCCTTCCCGTTGAGCGTGGTCATGGATGTCACCGCGGCGTCGACACTCTCTTGCGTTGCTCTCCGTTGCTTGAGCGCAGTCGTGATGATGCCGGTCCCGAGCGGCTTGGTGAGGACGAGTGCATCGCCGGGCTGCACACCGACGTTTCGAATCACGCGGTCGGGATGAATCTCGCCGGTGACCGCCATGCCGTATTTCACTTCTTCGTCGATGATGCTGTGACCGCCGATCACGACGACGCCCGCCTCTCGCGCCTTCTCTCCGCCGCCTCTCAGAATCTCGCCGAGCACCTCGATGTCCATCGTGCCTCGCGGGAAGCCGACGATGTTGAGCGCGGTTCGCGGCTCGGCGCCCATGGCGTAGATGTCGCTGATCGCGTTCGTGGCTGCGATCTGACCGAAGATGAACGGGTCGTCGACGATCGGCGTGAAGAAGTCCACGGTGTTGACGATCGCCAGGTCGGGACGCAGCCGGAACACACCCGCATCGTCGTTGGTCTCAGTGCCGACGATGACGTCAGGGTGATGGAAGGTCGGGAGGTTGTGAAGGATCTGAGCCAGGTCGCCAGGACCGAGCTTCGCCGCGCAACCAGCCGCTTTGACGTTCTGCGTAAGACTGACAGCCGTCTTGGTCATGTGGGTCCTGGAATCGGTAAGGAGGAACGAGAAGAACCGCTAGTTTAGATCTCCCAACCACATCCGCGACCGATGGCCATGCACTGCCATTCACACCGGTGCGATGTTGGCGTTGATACGGAACAAGTTCGTTGGGTCGTAGAGAGCCTTGACCTGCCGCAATCGGGCGTAGTTGTCGCCGAAAGAGGCTCGAATGGTCTCGGGTCGATCGTCCGCGGCGACGTGGTTCGTGTAGACCGTTCCGAGCAGGTGCGGCTCGAGTCGGGTCCACAGCGCGCGTACCCAGCGAACATGTTGATCGGACGACGCAGCGTCGGACCATTGTCCGATTGCATCGAGATCCCACTGCGACCGTCGCGCGGCAAACGCGGTCTCGGTCGGTGAAGGTCGTGTCGCCGCACCGTGCATGTGGAACAAGATCAGCGCGCTGAGCGGCGAAGTGAACGTCGCTGCCCCTTCCGCGAGGACGTCGATGAGCGCGTCCGAGATCTCATCGGCGAAGGCCGACCGCCAGTAGCGGTGCAGGCCGTGCTCCGCGTTGGGCGCGTCCAGCATCGTTTGACGCGCGACGTACGGCATCGGCCCCACGAGATCGGCTATGGGCGTGCCGAAACGGCGCGCGGGCGCAAGCACCTTCTCACCGTCTTCAACCGGCCCGTTGTAGCCAAGTAGCAACGCCACGACCGGCATGCCTTGCGGCGCAGTCAGGAGTGCAGCGTACGCTTCGGCCTCGTCCGGCAAGGTCCGACAAAAGTCGCGATAGAAGCGGAGCACGTCACGTGCCTGGTCCAGCGGATACAGCACGAGGCCGCCGAGGACCTGGGTCACAGGATGCAGCCGATACTCGAGAGATGTCACGACACCGAAATTGCCGCCACCTCCGCGCAGTGCCCAGAAGAGGTCTGGATTATTCGTCGCACTGGCCTGCCGGAACGTTCCGTCCGCGGTGACGACATCGGCCGAAATCAGGTTGTCCACCGTGAGCCCATGCTTGCCCATCAACCAGCCTAGTCCGCCGCCGAGTGTCAGACCGGCGATTCCCGTATTCGAAACGGTGCCTCCCGTCGTGGCGAGCTCGAACACCTGGGTTTCGCGGTCCAACTCCCGCCACAGCACGCCGCCTTCCGCCCGAACCGTTCTCGTCTGAGGATCGACACGAATGCCCTTCATGGGCGACATGTCGATGACCAGTCCGCCGTCGTTCGTGCCATAGCCGGGAGCGCTGTGACCGCCACCGCGTACCGAGAGGCGGATGCCGTGTACTCGCGCCAGTTCGACAACACACTGCACGTCGGCGACACCGGTGCAACGTGCGATGAGGGCAGGCCGTCGATCGATATTGCCGTTCCAGACCCGCCGCGCCATCTCGTAGCCGGCATGCTCCCTGTCGATCAATTCGCCGCGAAATGATGTGCGGAGCGTCGCGAGGTCAGTGGCGCTCAACGTGTAACGTCCCGGTTCAAGACCATCGGTCGTCATCGTCATGTCTTTTGTCCGCGGTTGAGGTTTGCAGCCTGACGTCCGATTGTCATGGAGTCCGCACGTACACGGCATCCTCGAAGTCGGTCCACAGCATGACGTCGTTGTACTGAACCGTCAGCGAATCACCTTTGAGAGTGCCGGTAGCACCCCATGGGCCAACCACGTTCCAGCCTTCCCACTCGAAAGTAATGACACCGTCTGCGCCCGTGTACCCTCCGCGATACCCTCCCTCACCAACGCTCGGGAACTGCAGCAAGAACGCGCCGTTCTCGTAGAGGACGAAGCGCGACTTCTTCGTGTAGTCGCTGACGCGATTCGACAGTTCACGATCGAAGACGAAGGTGCGCGATGGCCCGGACAACGGAGGAAATGTTGCCGCGGGCGGTGGAGTCGGCGAGGGAATAGTTGGGGCCTGACTCGTTACCGTTGGCGAGGTAGGCCTCGAACTTCCGCATGCTGCGCCAAGCACGACGAGCACGACGATTGCGCCATAGCGACGATTGGTGTTCGTCATGTGGCCTCCCGTTGTCAGGCTCCGGAATTCCCCGCGGTCAGGTCGAGGACTGAAGACGTCATGTGCATCTGCGAGGCCCACTAGACCACATTATCGTGGAAGCGGCGCGATCAATTGCCAGCTGGGGCGCAGGGAATCGAGGAATCGAAAACTGACGACTTACAGTGAGACCGGCTTGAGCCTCTCGATGGCCGCCCGCGCAAGCGGATTCAGACCCGCGCCACTGGCGGCGACATGAGCGGTGATCTCCCGCCTCATGCGCGGGTCCCAGAACTTCTCGATATGACTGGCAATCTGCGGGACCGCACGTTCCTCGCCCTGAGCGCCGAAGAACGCAGCGATCTGATTCGCCATCATCACGAGCTTCTCGGCCTTCATCGCGACGGCGCTCCGGCCCCGGCGCGCTGGATCTCGCGGCTCTTCATGGCGAACGCCTCGTACTCCTCCTGATAACGCGTCGGACCCGTCGTCGGCGCGACCTGGACGGCTGTCACCTTGTACTCAGGACAGTTCGTTGCCCAGTCGGAGAAGTCCGTCGTGATGACGTTGGCCTGCGTCAGCGGATGGTGGAACGTCGTATAGACAACGCCCGGCGCCACACGATCGGTGACGAGTGCCCGCAGCGCAGTCTCACCGGCGCGGCTGGCGATGCGAACCCATTGACCTTCTTTGATGCCGCGCTGTTCCGCATCGCCGACGCCTTCGGGCTCAGCGTCGAGGGGGTGTTCGACAAAACGGATTCTGAACGCGTGCCGACCTGAGCGACATGCTATTTTCGTCGTGATTTCACCGGCGGTTCGGTCTCTTTCGCGCATTCGAACGCCGCGATGACAAGAGGGGAAATCGGATCGCGGTCAACGGCGACAAGCCCAACGTTGTGCTCGACCAGCGGGTCGGTGAGTGGAACCGCGCGGACATCGGAGATGGGACCGAGAACGTCCAGGAAGTATTCGGGAATGATGCTGGCTAACCCCATCAGCCGCACGTTCGCGCAGAGGTTGATGACGGAGTTGGTCTCGAGTCGGGGGATCGGCGCGCTGTTCGCCTCGCGGAACGCGCGATCGATGATGCGCCGGTTCTGCATGTCCGACGTGAGCAGGCAAATCGGCTGCTTTGCTGCCTCGGCCCAGCTCACCGACTGCGCGCTCGCCAACTCGTGGTCGGTGCGCACCAGCAGGCAATACCGCTCGCTATAGATCGCCTCGGCACGCATCCCCTCGATCGGCTCGTTGTCGAGATACGTGAGCCCCACATCGATCGAGAAGTCCTCGAGATGACGCAGGATTTCAATCGAGCTCTGCGAGAGGATGGTCAGCTCGATGCCGGGGTGCCGCGCCTGAATCTCCTTCGTCATCAGCGCCGCCATTGGCAGCGCGGACGGGATGACGCCGACTGACAGATGACCCGTTAACGTTCCCGATGAATTCCGAAGCGTCGCGATCTCTTGCTGGAGCGACGTCCAGTTGTCGAGGATCGTGTTGGCCCACTTGAGGACCCGTTCTCCATCGGGCGTGAGCCCATGGAATCGCTGGCCACGCTCCACGATCGGGACGCCGAGCTCCTGTTCGAGCTGGCGGATGCGTCCCGAGAGCGTCGGCTGGCTTACATGGCACGCCTGCGCTGCCCTGGTGAAATGCTTCTCACGGGCAAGGGCGACCAGGTATTGAAGCTGTCGGATATCCATACTCAACCAAGCCTAACGGGACCACATTTCCATCGCCCTTTCAAATGGAGTTTGCCAGCCGAGACCTGATCAGTGCCGCGATAGACAGTGCCGATGACGCGATAGAGAGTTCCGATTAGACCCGGGGGACCCGTCCCACCCATCCTGATGGGCATGGCTTTTCGCATCGTTCTCGTTCTATTCCTGTGTGCGTCCTCGGCGCACGCGCAGTCACTGATCAGCGGCACCGTGACCGATCCCCAATCCGCCGTGATCACCGATGCGCGTGTCGCACTGCTCAGCGGCCAGGTTGAAGTGCGATCGACTCGCACCGATGGCCAGGGACGCTATCGCTTCGAAAGCCGTCCAGCCAGGGACGTATGTAGTCTCTGTCAGCTCGCCCGGTTTTCAGCAAACCAGCAGCCCCGACATTGCCGTCGCGAGCGGGCAGAACGCGACGCGCGATGTGTCGCTCGCGCTCGCAGGCGCCACAGACTTCGTGTCGGTCGAAGGCGTTGCGCGCGCCGGGTACCGCGCGGACACCGTGACCTCACTTGGGCCGCTTGGCGCCGCGCCGCTCCTCGATACGCCGTACACGGTGAACGTGCTGCCGAGTGAGCTGATGGTCAACGGGCAGGTGAAGAACTTCAAGGAAGCATCGAAGTACCTGCCGCTCGTCGAGTTCCAGGAGATGCAGGGATCGGAGATCCTTCGTCCCGCCACGCGCGGCATGCAGGGGAGCAACATGCAGAACGCCCGCATGGACGGCATGGGCATCGTCGTCACCGGCGCGAACAGCATGGAGTCGCTGCAGCAGATCGAAGTGCTGAACGGGCTCGGCGCCGCGTTGTACGGCCCCGCGAACCCGTCAGGGATGTTCAACTTCGTCCCGAAGCGTCCGACCGACGCGCCCGTTCGCCGCGTGTCTCTCAGCTACGACGGCAACTCCATCGCGACAGGCCAGGTTGATTTCGGCGGACGGGTGGGAGCCGATCGGAAATTCGGCTATCGCGTGAACGCGGTTGGCGGCGACGGCGAGACGTTCGTCCGCAACGGCGATCTCACGCGCAAGATGATCAGTCTCGCGGGCGACGTGCGTCCCTTCGAGCGCACGGTCGTCGAGGCGTTCTACAGTCACTACAACCTCGAGCAGCGAGGGTTTCCGGGCTGGTTCACCTACGGACGTGCGAATCAGAACCAGCCCGTTCATCCTGGTGCCCGAAGATGCGCCAGATCCTGCGCGCGAGGGCTACGGACAGCCTGATGCCGGCCTCGGACCTCGAGTCGCGCATTGCGCAGGGGAGGGTGAAGCACGACCTCAATGGCAACTGGCAGCTGAGCGTCGGCGTGCTCGATCAACTCGTCGAGCGCGACATCAGTACGCAGGTCAACGCGCTGACCGACAACGCCGGCAACTACACCGCATCGCTCGCCAGCGGCTTCGCGCCGCGCTTCCGCGTGTTCAGCAATCTGTCTCACGTGAATGGCCGTGTCACGACCGGACGCGTCACACACGACGTCGCGATTGGCGTCGCTGGCTACACGTTCAAGACCTACTCCGACGTGACGAACCCGCCGGCGGCGAGCGTACGACTGGGGACGGCGAACATTGCATCGCCGGTTGTCTTTGGGTTGCCGCCCGCAGGCATTCCAACGCACGACAACCTGTTCGTCTCGAGCGTGATTCATCAGCAGGGTTTCAGCATCGCGGACAACGTCGTCCTGGGAGGCGGCTGGTCTGTGCGTGCTGCGCTCAGCCAGGATTGGATCTGGACCGACAACTTCAACAACGCCGGCGTGAGGACCGGCGGGTACGATGCCGATGGCGTCAGCCCGCTCGTCAGCGTGATGTACAAGCCGCAACCGCGGATGACTGTTTACGCGACAGTCGGCAGCAGCTTGCAGCAGGGTGACGTCGCACCCGGCACCGCGGTGAACTCCGGCCAGGCGCTCGCACCGTATCGCATCGGATCAGCAGGAGATTGGCTACAAGATTTCGTGGCCGTTGCTCGACTTCTCGACCGCGTGGTTCCGACTCGAGTCGGCCGTTCGCGACGCTCGATCCGGCGGACAACGTCTTCAGGATCACGGGCGATCAGTTGAACTACGGCGTCGAGGCGATGCTCACCGGCCGCGTCGGCACGAGGCTCGTCACCTACGGTGGCTTCACTGTGCTCGATCCGAAGCTGACGAACACACCGGCGCCGGAGGCGAATGACAAGCACTTCGTCGGCATTCCGACGTGGAAGTCGAACCTGCTGACGGAGTATCGCGTGCCTGCCGGGCCGGCGACGTTCGTGATGCTGAACTGGCAGCTCGTCGGGCGGCGCCCCATCGACGATGCGAACACGGCGTACACGCCTGGATACAACGTTGTCGATGCCGGCGTACGCTACGCTCATCCCTTGAAGGGCGTGGCGACGACGTGGCGGCTCAACGTGAACAACATCGGGAACGCGCACTACTGGTCCACGCTGGGCCCGGGCAACATCACCGGCACCAACGTCGGCAGCTACACCGCGCACCTCGGTCAGCCGCGCACAGTGGCGGCGTCGATGGAGGTCGCATTCTGATTGCACGTGCCTGCGCCGTCGATTGCAGCGTGCGGCGTAACCGTCGCGCTGGGCGCTCAATCGCTCACGCGACGGTGCATCGTCGGACACGTTGCACGTCTGTCACGCGGGAAGTCTGCTCGCGGCTTTCACGCAGATCGAGGACGACTTCAAGAAGCAGAACCCCGGTGTGAATGTGGTGGACACATCGGGTGGCAGCGTGGACCTCGTGCGACGGTTTGCGGCAGGACGCCTCGAGTGCGACGTGATTGCGCCGGCCGATCACCTGGTCATCGACGCGATGCTGAAGCCGGCACGGCTCGTCGACTACACGATCGTGTTTGCCACGGGTCGGATGGTGCTGGCGTACGTCGCCACCGATCCGAAGACCAGCGCGATGAAGGTGAGCGGGTCATTCGATCCGCCCTCGTCTGTTCCCCAGGTCGATCCGAGGCTGGCATGAGGTGCTCACGGCGCCCGGCGTGCGCATCAGCGGTGCGCATCCGTTCATGGATCCGGGTGGCTACCGGGCGCACATGATCTTCGAGCTGGCGCAGTCGCACTACAAGGTGCCGGGCCTCTACAACTCGCTGCTGCAGCACTATCAGGTGAACGTGGCCGATCCGTCGAATGCGACTCCGGCGCCGGTGCTGGGGAAGGACTTCAACTTCCAATTCACGTACGAGCACACCGCAGCGGCGGCAGCGAGGCGGGATCCGTCGTATCGGTATGCGACGCTGCCGGCAGAGATCGATCTCTCGAGCGCGACAAAGGGTCTCTATACGAGTGGCGTCACGATTCCTGGTCTTGGTATCCAGGGGAGCATGACATCGATCACGATCCCCGCGAGCCAGGTTGCCTGGGGCGTCGCGATTGCGGGTAATAGCCGCAACCGTGCCAATGCGGTTGCCTTTGTCGAGCGGTTGATCGGACCTGCCGGCCGCTCGGCGCTGACCACCCACGGCCCGTCGCCCCTGCCGCGGGCACGCGTATCGGGGCCTGATTATCAACGCCTACCTGAAGTGCTGCAGCCGCTCACGAGCGTGAACTAGAATCCTCGGATGTTCAGAGCGGTCCTCGGTTCGGCGCCCATCGCGTAGATGTCGCTGATCGCGTTCGCCGCGCAACCGGCTGCTTTGACGTTCTGCGTGAGACTCACCGCGTCTTGGTCATGTATCCCGGGGATCTAGATCCTAACTGGCCTCGCGGGTTGCTCAGGACCTTTCTCGCCCAGCAATTTGGCGATCGCCAGGACGGTGTTCCAGTTGCGCGTGGTGGCCGGCCCGCCGAAAATCCGATCGAGCGCGCCGAGGTACCCGATCGCTTTCATGTGGCGGCGGTGGACGCCGAAGACGAAATGTTTGTCACGGCCTAATATTTTCAGCAGCCACCGGCCCCGTGCGGGAAAGCACATGGGCAGCGACGGCGCTGAGCGGGGACTGTGGGACAGGACGCTCACGAAGCGAACGATGTCTGGTCGTGCACGCTGGCCGGCAAAATGATCGTGAGACATCAGCCTGACAATCTCGCGGCCGTCGCAGATCATGATCTCGGTGTCAAAGGGAAGCCTGCGGGCGAATTCTGAGCGGAGTTGCGCGCGACTGATTGCCCGCCGGATCACGAAGGTTCCCGCCGCTCCGATGTTGGCGGCATCGAGGTGCTTGAGCTGTTCGGCGAGCGCGCTGGGCCGGAAGGTTCTGTGGCCGCCGACGTTCACCCCTCTCAGAAGGACCACGAGTGCCATGAGCGTCTCCTGCTGCCCGGCCAAGCGTAACGGGACAACAGTTTACGGCCCATGGCAAAGAGCGCCGATGGGCTGACAGAAGAGCTTAATCGACCGACACTCTGCGTAGCGCTCGAGGCCGGCCGTTCGCGGACCGGGCTCATCCGCGTTATCGTCTTCGAGGCTCATTGCCCGAAAGAGGTGGTCATCATGGTTCCGGACCCTCCGCGCCAGCCCGCCTGGGGGCTTCTCGTCTATCTCGCCGGCGACACCGAGGAATGGGGTCAGGCCCTTCGGGACGATCTCAGCGAGATCCTGAAAGCCGGAGGCTCCTCCGATCTCCGCATCGTCGTGCAGTACGACGGTGCCGAGGGCGCGGTCCGTCACATCGTGTCGTCGGGCCCGTCCTGCAAGCCGACCGTGCGTCAGCTTGGGCGCGTTGACTCGGGCAGCACGGCGGCACTCCTCGACTTTCTCCAGTGGGGAATTTCTGTCTGCGATTCGGAACGGATCGCGCTGGTACTCGGCAGCCCGCTCGTCGTCTCGCCTGGTGACGCCGAACGCGACCCCGATCGCGTCAGCGTTTTTTCGCTCACGCACGATTCCGGATCCGGCAACTACCTCGACGTGTGCGACATGGCCGGTACTGTTCGCGAGGCGTTGAAGGATTCCGGTCGCGATCAACTCGACGTGCTCGCGATCGACAGTTGCCGTGTGCAGTTCCTCGAGCTCGCGTATGAGCTCGAGGACATCGTCCGCATCCTGATCGCACCGCAGACGGAGATACCTGCCGCAGGGTGGGACTACATCCGCATCCTCACGAGATGGAAGGAGCAGGCGGCGCTCCGTGAGCAAGCGACCACGCGGGATGTCGCGAGCGCACTGCTCGATGACATCTCGGAGTGCTATCGCGACGGCGGGAGCCTTCGCTCCGTCTCCGCGCTCGATCTGCAGCGGCTCGACGATGTGGCCAATGCGTTTGACACGATGTGTATCGGGACGCTGCAGGCACTCGGTGAGGGGCTCATCTGGGAGACACGCAAGCTCCTCCTCGAGACACTCGCGCGGAGCTTCGCAAAGGAGCCGTCGCCCTCGGACGGGTCCTACTCGAGCAATTCGTCCGGGGACGCCGGCGACGTCCCGGTCTACGACTGCGGCAGCTTCTTTGCGATGTGGGCAGGTGCGTTGAGGGCCCTGTCGGCCGAGGCGTACCAGGGTTGGCTGGGCAAGACGCTGGAGCGCGCGAACGGAACCAAGCTCGATCGGTTTTGCGAAGCGGTCGCGCGCCATCTCGAGTCCGCTCTCGTGACCGTGGATCGGACCGGGCTTACTGGCGAGGGGCGTCTGGTCGGCGATCGGCTGATGCTGCTGCTCACCGCGCTGCGCGCGACGCTGCGAACAGCGCCGGCGAAAGATTTCCTGAACGCGGTCGGCTTTGCCGTGAGCCGTCAGATCACGCTCCTCGAGCCCGGGGCGAGTGCAGAGGCGGCCAGAATCGAAGCGTCGGCGGCCGCGACGCGCGAAGCCGCAGTCAAAGCGGCGATTCAGCACGCGTTCCATCTGCTTCCACGCGAGCGACAGTTCGATCTGCGGCGCATGGAGGAAGCGGCGGACACGGCGAGGCGACTCGCGGCCCAGGCCGATTCGGCGATCCGATCGCTGCTCGGCGATCCCTCGATTGAGCTGCAAGGCCTGGTCATCACCAGTCGCTCGACGCCGCCGATCGAGAGCGGCTGGCCGCGCTGGTCGGGTGTGTCGATGTATCGACCCAGCCGGCTCGACGACATGATGAACGCGGGCTACACGCGATTCGCGTTTCATCACCGCGTCCACTGGGCCGCGTTGCTCGGCGCCGCGAACCTGATCGATCAGCATCCGCGGGCCTTGTGGCGCCTGGTGAGCTCGCTGCTCGCCACCGGATCCGCAGGAACGAGGCGCGACGTGTTGCGTCGTTTGACCGGAGACGATTCGGTCGTGTGGGGATTGCGAGAGCAGTTCCAGGTGATGGCGCCTGCGCCCACGTTGACGCTCTCGCTGGAGCGTCGCACGAGAACGATCCGGCAGCGCGCCGGCGTCGACACGACGCGCGAGAAC
Source organism: uncultured Acidobacteriota bacterium (assembly GCA_963772955.1). Taxonomy (GTDB): domain Bacteria; phylum Acidobacteriota; class Vicinamibacteria; order Vicinamibacterales; family UBA2999; genus Gp6-AA40. Next base: position 1,037,635 of record CAVYZF010000009.1, read on the forward strand.
TACCTGCTTCGGCTCGAGTCGGTGAGCCGGGGGGCCGTGATCACCGAGCAGGAAAGCCGAGTGCAGCCCGACACCATGGAGCAGGCGCTCAATGAGCTGAATCATCTACTGCAGCGCGACGTCATGACCACGCAGTCGTTGAGCGATCTGCGATCGATTGGCGGTCTCCTTGGCGAAGACATCTTCCAGTCGCTCGGCAGCCGGCTCGAGGACGAGCGTCGCGCCGTGCGCGAAGAGTCGCCAGATGCCACACCCCATCTTCAACTCCAGATTCCGCTCGAGCTGATGAAGTATCCATGGGAGCTGCTGCACCATCACGGTGAATGGCTCGGTGAGCGTTACGCGATGGGGCGCCAGGTGTTCATGGAAACCGGTCTCGCGCGCCGCGTGCCGGGGCGGCGGCAGGGTCGCGTTCGTCCGCTTGTGATCGGCGACCCGCTTCTCGATTCGCCGACGTGGCGACAGCTCCCGGGCGCACGTGACGAGGCCGAGCAGGTAGCCGGCTGGTTCGCGAGCAATTCGGAGCGCGCGGGCAGCGTGATCGATTTCGATCGCGCGCGCGACACCCGCATTCACTGCCGGCTGACGCGCGCGGAGTTGCGCGCGTTGCTGCGCGAGGGGCGCTACGACATCGTGCATTTCGCCGGGCACGGCCTGTTCCGCGCCGACGATCCCCAGACGAGCGCGTGGATCCTCAGCGACGGCGAGTTGTGGTCGCTCGAAATCCGGAACACGCTTGCCGACCACCCCTCGCCGCCGTGGCTGGTGTATGCAAACGCCTGCGAAGCGGGCATGGACGGCGCGCGTCCGAATCGCCGATATCACGACAACGTCTTTGGGCTGGCCACCGCGTTCATCAATCAGGGGGTGGCGGCGTACATCGCGCCACTCTGGCCGATCGACGATCTGCTCGCGCAGTACATCGCGCTCGGTTTCTACAGAGAACTGCTGTGCGAGCGCGCGACGCTGGGCGAGGCGCTGCGCCGCGCGAAAGCTGCCGCACGTCATCTCGCATATCCGGACGTCAGCGATCGAAACGGAGGCGTCGATCAGGCCTGGGCCTCGCTCGGATGGGCGAGCCTGGTCCTCTACGGCGATCCGACAGAGGAACTGTTTCAGGCGCTCGCCGGCGGATCGCATCAAGCCGCAGCCACGCAGTACGCCGGGACATCCCGACAGGCGAACGCTGACAAGTCGCCCAACATCAAAGGTCTCGGCGGCGGACCGGCGTCGCGGCTCACGAAGTCGCTCGCGGCGATGCCCGTCCTTCACGCTCCGGATCACATCGTCTCGCAGTGGGTGCGCGGCCCGAACTGGCGCGAGTCGTCGTCCGATCAACGCGGCAATGGCAATGGGCCAGCCGAGGGCGAATTGGCGCTCGATCTGATCGAAGAAGGCGGCCTCCGGCGCTGGCGTGTGAGGAACGGCACATCCGGCGGCAACACGCGTGGCGCCGGGAACGGCAATGACGGTCTGCCTGGTTCACAGATTGCGAAGCTGCTGGCGGATGAGCGCGTTCGGGCCGTATTGCCGTCCAAACGTGGCGTGATGCGAGTCGTCGGACGCTGGGTCATCAGCGGACTCAAGGACGGCGCGCTCGGTCTCGTCAGGGAGTACGACCGCGAGCAGGTGAAGAACGAGGGGCTCCTGGTCGTCAACGGTGCGGCGGCCGCGAACCTCGCTCCGGCCAGTCGTTCTGTCGCTGGATCGATCGTCGAACCATTCGAACCGCGCGCTCGTTCTCGTGCACGGTACCTTCAGCAAGACTGCGTCCCCGGTCGAGGGCTTCGGGCCGTCGTTCATCGAATGGGCGCGTCAGAACTATCGCGTTGTCCTTGGCTTCGATCACTGGACGTTGTCGAAGTCGCCGGACGAGAACGCCGAGCAGCTGGCGAACGAACTGCGCGCCTTCGACTCCGGCTTGATGACCGGCGGACGCGTCGATCTCGTGACGCACAGTCGCGGCGGGCTTGTCGGCCGCGCGTTCTGTATGGACCACGCGGACGCTGTTCGCAATCTCATCTTCCTCGGGACGCCGAACTGCGGCACCGATCTGGCGAACCCGAACAACTGGGGCTCATTCGCGGACCTTCTCGTCAACATGACGGGCATCGATTCGGCCGAACTCTTCGGGCGAATGGCGGGCCTGCTCGCGCAGCTGGCCGCCGCAGGTGTCGTGAGCGACGTGCCCGGCCTCCTCGCGCAGAGCCCCGAGACGGCATCAACAGACGGCAGCTTCCTCAACCGGCTGCAGAAGGCGAAGTTCGATCACCAGCGGATCAGATACGGCGTCGTGTGTTCGGAGTTCGAGCCCGCGACCCTCGTCCCGAATCTCAAGAAGATCGTGAAGGCCGCGGCCGATGCGAGCCTCGATAAGGCCGTCGACGCACTGTTTGCCGGCGCGAACGATCTGGTCGTCAACACCCCGTACGCGTGGGGCATCGGTCGCGGCCCCACCGAGCTCACCAGCCTGCCGCAGTTCCTCCCGACGAACAGGGTGTTGGTGTATCGCCCGCCTGCTGCCGCGGGGGCGAACGAATTCGCGCTTCCGGAAGGCGTGCTCACGGAGGAAGCGCTCGGCGTCCATCACTGCAACCTGTTCGGTCAGCGCCGCGTGCAGGAAGCCCTCAGGACCTGGCTCACGGAGACGTGAGCCGCTGATAGTAAACGGCGCCAGAACGGTGATAGGGTGCAGGTCGTCGAAACTCAATTCGGGAGCAGCAATGACCGAGCCCTCACCTGCAAACATCGTCAATCGCATTTTCTTTGGCCACCAGAATGCGGCGGTTCTAAAAGCCGCTCTCGAACTCGATGTTTTTACTGCCATCGGCGCGGGCACGCTCGATGTGGCCGCGCTCGCCGCAAAGAGCGATGCCTCTCCGCGCGGGATCGCCGCGCTCTGCGACTCCCTCGTCGTCATGGGTTTTCTCGCCAAGTCATCCGCCGGTTACGCGCTCACGCCCGATGCGGCCGTATTCCTGGACCGTAACTCGCCGGCTTGTATCGCAAGCATCCATGAATTCCTCGCATCACCCGAGTTCGTTTCGATGATGTTCCAGGATCCAGCGGGCGCAGTGCGCCGCGGCGGCGCGCCGGGCCTCGCCAATATCTCACCCGATAACCCGATCTGGATTCGCTTCGCGCGGAGCATGGGCCCGTTCATGGAGTTCGACGCGAAGCTCGTCGCCGAACACGCGAGCGACCCGCCGCCGCGTCGCGTGCTGGATATCGCCGCAAGCCACGGTCTTTTTGGCCTCGCCTTCGGCCGCCGCTTCCCCGACTGCCACGTCACCGGTCTCGATTGGGGCGCTGTAGTTGCCGTCGCGCGCGAGAATGCTGATGCAGCGGGGATGAGCGACCGCTACGACACCATCGTGGGCAGTGCCTTCGAGGTCGATTGGGGCACCGGATATGACGTCGTGCTGCTGCCGAACTTCCTGCACCATTTCGATCGCGCGGGCTGCATGAAAATTCTGCACCTCGCCCGCACCGCTTTGGCGCCCAAAGGACGGGTCGCAATCGTCGAATGGGTGCCCAACGAGGACCGCGTTTCTCCACCGGTGCCCGCACTCTTTGCGATGACCATGCTGCTCACCACACCGAGCGGGGCCACATATACCGGGCCTGAGCTTTCGGCGATGCTCACCGAGGCGAAATTCGAGCGGCCCGAGATCATCCCGCTGCTGCCGACGCCGCTGACGCTGGTCTTAGCGCGAGCGGGGTGATTTCAACGCGCCATTAGAGCTGCAGCCCGGACATGTTCAAAGGCTGGGAGAGCTCTCTTAAAAGGTGAATCGGAAGAAGGGGACCACCTGTTGACTGGGATCCTTGTGCAGGGGATCGTCCACTTTGTATCTGTCCGGCACAGCCCCCCAGCTGTCGTAAACCGTGCCGCCGATGTAGAAGTGCTGCTGCGTGCTCCCAGGCTGACGCGCTGGTTGTTCGCTCGAGAAGAGCGCGTACGCGCCCTGAGGCTGAACCCGGCCTGATTGATCGCTCTGCGGCACATATTCGAGGAGACCGTCTCCGTCGATGTCGGCCGAGATCCAGTCCATGTGCAGAAGGCGATTGTAGGTGCGATCGGCAATCATCCCCCGCAGTTGGGCATTGAACCGGTTGACGATTAGTTCAGCGTCGGGAAGAGCGCGTCTCACCACGAGGTACAGCGGCCGTGTCAGCAGCGGAGTCGATCCGAACTGGAGCTTCGCCCTGGCCTCGGTGCGTGTAGTTGCTGACGATGTACTGCACGACGAGTTCATCCATCAGGGTGTAGTCGACGGTGCTCTTGAGCAGCAGCCCGAGGCTGTCCTCCTCGCTGCGCGACCGCACGAACGTCGGCCCTGCGCTGTCGATCTCGCCGTACGAATATCCCTCGACGATCGCAACGCGCTTTCCTTTGAGACCGGCAAGCGTCGTTGCGGAGACATCGCCCCCTCGTCTGGCGACGAGGATCAGCCGGTTCTCGAGATAGGGTTGCGAGTACAGCAGCACCTGTTCACGCTCGGGGTCCTTCCACGCCGCGGCGCTGCCGTCGAATTCGCCGCTCAGCAGCGAGGGCGTGTAGCGCGCGGCGTCGACGATCGTCGTGTTTGCGGCGAGCCCCGCGCGGCCGAGTCCGGCCTCGACCAGGTCGAGGGCAAAGCGTGGCTGTCCTGTCTGGTTCGTGAACGGCGACCATGCGGTCGAGACAAGACGAAGCTGCTTCGTCTGCGCGGACACTGCGCTCGAGATTGCTGCGATCGACAGCATCAGAATTGCGGAGCCTGCGCGCATGAGTCGATGATGCCGGCGTACGAGAGCGAAACGCATGAAGAGTCCTCAGGATCAGATATGAGCGAGGTTTGGCCCCGCGGCGCCAATAGTAACGCCGAACATCGCCGGATCTAACGGTAGAATCCAGGCGAGTGGCGCTTCCTCCCGGCAGTCGCGTCGGACGATACGAGCTGTCTACGCTCATCGGCGTCGGCGGGATGGGCGAGGTCTACCGCGCGACTGACACGAGCCTCAGGCGCCTCGTCGCGATCAAAGTCCTTCCGGAGATCGTCGCCTCGGACGGCGATCGTATGGCCCGCTTTCAGCGTGAAGCCGAAGTGCTGGCCTCGTTGAACCATCCCAACATCGCCACAATCTACGGACTGGAGCGGAGCCAGCACTTGATCGCTCTCGTGATGGAGTTGGTCGAGGGGCCAACGCTCGCGGAACGAATCGCGAAGGGGCCCATCCCAATCGACGAGGCATTGCAGATCGCCGCGCAGATCGCTGAAGGCCTCGCGGCCGCTCACGAGCAGCGCGTCATCCACCGCGACTTGAAACCGGCCAACATCAAGCTGCGTCCTGACGGCACGGTCAAGGTCCTGGACTTCGGGCTGGCGAAGACGCTGGAGACGACGCCCGCCGTGTCGGGGTCGGTGACGCATTCACCGACCATCACCATGGCGATGACGCAACCGGGGTTCATTCTCGGCACGGCCGCCTATATGGCACCGGAGCAGGCTCGCGGCGAAGTCGTCGACCAACGCGCGGACATCTGGGCGTTCGGCTGCGTCTTGTACGAGATGCTCACAGGGCGCATGGCCTTCGGGGCGTCAACACCGACCGAGACCGTCGCGAAGATCCTCGAAGGACATCCCGACCTGAGCGCGTTGCCTGCGTCGACGCCTCCCGCGATTCGCCGTCTCGTTCGCCGGTGTCTGGAACGACAGATGCGCACGCGTGTTCAGCACATCGGAGATGCCCTCGCAGATATCGTGGACGTTCGCGCGGGAGAATCATTCCTGACATCGGGCCCCACCCTGCCCACCGCGGCGCCCCGCGCACGCGCCGTCATCTGGGGGGCTGCGTCGCTGGGGCTGATCGCACTCGGGGCGGCCGGCGCATGGTTCCTGTTCTCGCGCGCTGGCTCGGCGCCCACGACGATGGCTCCGATTCGATTCGATGTACAGCGCGTGCAAGGCGACCCGCTCGGCCCGGCCCCCCGTAATTTCGCGCTGTCACCAGACGGGACGCGCCTCGCCTATGCGACGGCGTCCTCGTTGCGTCTGCGTGCGATGGGTGGAGAAGACGTCCCGTTGTCGGCGGTCGGGGAGCAGCCATTCTTCTCGCCGGACGGCCAGTGGCTCGCGTTCTTCTCGAATGAAGGCCTTCAGCGGGTACGACTGGGCGGCGGCACATCAGAGCCAATCACGCCGCCGTCCGGAACAGAACGGGCAATGGGCGGTACTTGGGGAGCGGACGACACGATTGTGATGTCGCTCGGCGGCCGGCTCTTGCGAGTGAGCGCCAAAGGCGGTCCGCTTGAGCGCATCGCCGAGCCGGACTCGTCGCGTGGTGAAGTACGGTACGCGTGGCCGGAATTCCTGCCCGACGGGCGATCCGTGCTCTTTACGATCCTCGGAGAGGGCGGAACGGCTGATGCGAAGGTCGCAGTCCTCGATCTCGCGACCCGCCAGGTGACCAGTGTGCTGCAGGGCGGTCACGCCGCGCGCTATCTGCGGACCGGACACCTCCTGTATGCAAGCCAGGGTCGGCTACACGCCGTGGCGTTCGATCCGAGTCGCCTGCAGGTTCGCGGAGTGCCTGTCACGCTCGAGGGCATGAACATCGCCGCGACGGCTGGCGGATTCAACGCCAGTTTCGTCGTGTCGGAGAGCGGCACGCTCGTGTACCTGACACCGATCGGGCCCCGCATCAGTGTGCTCACGTGGGTCGATCGGAACGGACGTCAGGAAGCCGTTCCTACTCCGCCGCTGGAGTATGTCTACGCGAGGATCTCGCCGGACGGGACGCGTGTCGCGCTCGACGTCGGGGGCGGGGGCAAGAACCGCGACATCTGGGTCGGGAACCTGGCCAGTGGTGTCGTCACGAGAATCACCGACGGTCCGACCGAGGATGTGATGCCGGCCTGGAGTCTCGATGGCGCGCGTGTCTTCTTTGCGTCGGATCGCGAGGGCGGCACGTTCAAGGTCTTCTCGGTGGCGGCCGATGGTGCCGGCACCGCGCGGAAGGAGTTCGCCGGCGCGAGTAACTTCATGCCGCTCTCGATGCCGACACCCGACCGCTTGATCGCATTCGCGTCGGGCGAAGGTACGCGAGGGGGAGATCTCGCGATCGTTCCACTCGGCGGAGGCGCCACGGCGCCGCGTGTCATCGCGATCGATCAACAGCAGACGAACGCGCAGGTGTCACCCGATGGTCGCTGGATCGCTTACCAGTCTCATGAGTCCGGCACCGAGGAGGTGTACGTGCGATCGTACCCGGACGTCGAACGCCGGCGCGAACAGATCTCGATTGATGGCGGCATTCAACCATTGTGGGGATCGGCCGCATCCCACGAACTGTTCTACTGGGACCTCAAAGGTACGCTCAAGGCCGTGCCCGTAACCACAGGCGATGATTTCCGTGCGCGGGCCTTCGCGCACTATTCCCGTCGGGGAGAATGTGGCGCGCCCGTTTGTGGGGAGTTCTTGGATATACGCGGTGTCACCGGTCGACGGACGGTTTCTGATGTTCAAGCCTGTCGCGGCCAACGGCGCGCTGGTTCCGTTCAAAGTGGTCGTCAATTGGTTCGAGGAACTGAAACGTCTCGTACCTGCCAACTGACTGATTCGCTATCGAGGTTGACGAGAGTGAGAACACCCCTGAGCCGTATCGCAAGCATCGTTGCTGTCGTTTCCATGTCGAGTGTCGCCACTCCGATCCATGGTCAGGAGAGCGCCACCCCATTGCCATCCTCAGCGTGCGCGAGCCTGCAGGGCATGTCGATTCCAGCGACGGCGCTTCGCCTGCCAACCAGCGGTGCTGAGGTGCAGACTGCCGTCACCGTCTCTGCGACGACGAAGGACAACCCGAACGGGGACTTCTGCAAAGTCACCGGCATCGTCAAGCCGAACAACCCGACGTCGCCGAACCTGGAGTTCGAAGTGAACCTGCCGCTCGCGTGGAATCGTCGCGTGCTCCAGATGGGCGGTGGTGGCTACAACGGCTCGCTCGTCACCGGGCTCGGAGGCTTCACGCTGCAGCCGGCGAATGTGGACAACCCGCTGAAGCAAGGCTTCGTGACCGTCGGCACTGATGGTGGTCACAAATCCCCTCCCGGATTCGACGGCAGTTTCGGCATGGACGATGAAGCCTTGCGGAACTTCGGAAAGGAGTCTGTGAAGAAAGGGCACGACGCGGCGCTGGCGGTGATCAAGAGGGCGTACGGCCGTGGCCCGGAACGCTGGTATTTCATCGGTGGATCGCAGGGCGGTCATGAAGCACTCGATGCCGCTGCTCGCTATCCCGATGACTACGACGGCGTCGTCGCACACTATCCTGCGTATAACGTGACGCTGCTGCATCTCGGATCGCTCAATGCCGGGCGGGCCGTCTACGAGGGCGGTGGCGCAGCGTGGCTGAACCCTGCCAGGACGAAGCTGATCACCGACGCCGTGTACGCGAAATGCGATGACCTCGATGGCGTCAAGGACGGCACGATCGCCAACGTGAAGGCGTGCAACAACGCATTCGACGTGAAGACGCTCCGCTGCGCGCCTGGCTCGCCGAAGCCCTCGGGCGAAGGCGGGAATGGAACCGATGGCGGAGATACATGTCTGTCCGACGCGCAACTCGCTGCCGTCGCGAAGATCACGTCTGACTACAGGCCAGGCTTCGCGGTCGCCGGCATGGATGTGTTCCCGCGATGGGCGCTGCTCGAGGGCGCGCTCTTCCGCGAGCGATCGAACTGGGGACAGGTGCCGCAGCCGTCGAATCCCCTGTCAGGCAAGGAGCCGCTGCTCTATACCGCCGGAGACCAGACCGCGAAGTTCATCATCAGCCGCAACCCGAAGCTCGACACGATGACGTTCGACCCGAAGCAGTATCAGTCACGCATCGCGACCGTCGCATCGATCATGGACGTCACGGATGTGAGCCTCGACAGGTTCAGGGCGAAGGGCGGCAAGATCATTCTCACGCACGGTACGGCGGACGACTTCATCACGCCGCACAACACCGAGGCTCTATTACCAGCGTCAGGTGAAGCAGTTCGGTCAGGCGGGCGTCGACAGCTTCGTCCGCTTCTACATGATTCCCGGCTTCGGCCACGGCTTCGGTCCGTTCAACGCGAAGATCGACAGCCTCACGGCGCTGCAAGCCTGGGTCGAGAAGGGTCAGGCGCCCTCGGGTCTGACGGCGACCGACGGCAACCCGAATGCGAATCGCGCGCGTCCGTTGTGTGAGTGGCCGAAGTGGCCAAAGTTCACGGGCGCACCGGGCAGCGAAGGCAACGCGGCCAGTTTCTCCTGCGTGGCACCGTAGACTATGTATCGATCCGCCTGAGAAAGGAGAGCCTCGATGAGGCTGGTGCAACAGGTGATCACGGTGATACTCGCAGTGGCTCTCTTCGGAGCTGCCGCGAACGCGCAAGTCTCGTATACGCCCGGTGCGCTCACCGACCAGGACAAGGCGGACATCCAGCGACTGTGGTCCGAGTACCAGCGCACACTATTCGCATGCAACGGCGATGGCTATGCCGACCTGTTCGCGACGCCGGGCGGGTACTTCGCCAGCGCACCGCGGGGTGAAATACGTGAGAGGAAGGCGCTCATCGAGATGGTGATCGGCTACGACCGCTGCGAGCCCGGCGCGAAGCCGTCGGCAGAACCGGCCGCGCCACCGTCACCGCCAAATGGCGAGGCCGCTTCACGTTTTCCCACGCCCGTGATCGAAGCCGCACCAGAAGGCGCCAGGGCTCGCATCGTCAACAGCCGCGGCGGCGGCTACTACGACGACGTGTACGTGAAGACGCCAACCGGCTGGAAGTTCAAGTCTCGCACCGTGATCGCCGACGCGGAACTCGCCGCCGGACTGAATACACAAGACTTTATCGAGATCCGTGCCCTCGCGGGTGACGATCATGGCTACTACGATGACGTCTACGGTCAGCCCAACGGCGACATCAAGCCGCGCGCGCTCAGCAAACCCGGCGAGCCATTCCGGACGTCAGGACTCAGGCTCACGCTGGGCAAGGATGGCACCGTGAACGGCCTGGCCTACCTGCGCAACAACGGCGGTCACTACGAGGACATCTACATCAAGACCCCTCAGGGCTGGCGCATCAGGGAACGCAAGTACTTCAAGCCCTGAAATTGGATTACGGAGTTCCCGACGGCCGGCAGTTGCCTCCGGCACAGCGGTTGTTCTCTTCGCAGACGTACTCGAGGAGGCCGAGCGAATCCCAGTCGGGCCGGAGCGTCAGCTCGAAATCCTGCGAGAAGGGACGTTCGAAGATCTTGGAGTCGTCAATCGTGATGCGGTACTGCAGCGTGTTGCCGGCGCGTGTCAGACGCTCGGTGGTGCGCAGCGCGTCAGTGTGCCAGCGGCTCTTGGTCGGGTCGGTGTAGTGGTAGTCGTCCAGGATCCACGGCTTGAAGTTGACGGTGTCGATGACCAGCGTGTCTCCGTCCCATTTGCCGACTGAATCGCCGTAGTACGACGGTTCGATCCCGGTGCGGTGCGCTCGGCCGTCGGTCGGGATGATTCGCGCCGCACGCTGGAGCTCCGGGATGATCACGATGTGCTTCGGGTTCTGCACGATCTGAATCGGCAGGATGTAGAGCATCCCCGAAGGGAAGCCGGCTGGCAGGCACATCGCGCGGGGCTCGTCCAGCCGCGCATCGCCCGTGCGCGGATGGTACAGCAAGCCTTCCGCGCCAGACTTGACCGGCGCCATCTTGTCCGCGTTGAAGATGAGATTTCCACGCGGTCCGGTGCCATTCACCGTGGCCGGTGATGTGTACATCCCGGAGAAATCCGGCTTGCCGTCCGCCATCCGGGGAACGTCTTGAGCGGACATGTCACGCCCGCTCGTGAACGCGAGCGCTGCCGCAAGGGCAGCCGAAGCGATCCACCGGCGGTTCACTTTGCGCCCTCCGTCGCCGTAAAGGCGTTCGTGCCATCGGCGTAGATCACGCGCCGGCCGGAGGCATTGTTCGACCCGTCCTTGGCACGCACACCCTCGACGGTCACCTCAGCTCCGATCTTGAGCGCCTCCTTGGTGATGCCTCTGCGCATCAACGCTCCAGGCGGCGCGTTGGAAAAGCCCCAGGTCGTGACCTTACCGGAGGGGTCTTTCACGTCGACATAGAACCAGACATGCGGATTGAGCCACTCGACTTTTGAGATGACGCCTGTCACCTTGACAGGCTTGTTCGAGTCATACTCCGCGGCCTCCGAATGGTGGGCCACGACGGACCGGCCGCCGATTGCGAAGCTGAACACGACGACCAGCACGAGAAGCGTTCGCGTCATGAGTCCCTCTCTGGATATCGCCCATTATGCGTCAGCCTTCAGGCGGTACCCTCCGCACCCGCAGGCAATTACCATGCATACGGCTGCCGGGCGCATGGACACAGGATACGCGCGTATGACACGATCGTGGCCATTTCATAGCGGCATCGGACGCGACGGGGCGGCCGACGGAATAGAGTTGTTCGGGAAGCGACATCAGTCTTGATGCGAATCTGAGCGAAGGAGACTTGGACATGAAATTGGCAACAGGGGCGCTGCTGCTGGCGCTGGCATCGTCGACGGCATGGGCCCAGGTCAATATGGGCGAGCAGAAGCCCGAAGCGACCGTGCCGTTCAACATGACCACGGTGACCACCTTTACCCTGCCATGGCGCATCGCCTTCCTGCCCGACGGCCGCATGCTGATCACTGAAAAAGTCGGGCCCGTCTGGCTGGTGACGCAGCAGGGACAGAAGACGCTGGTGGCCAATACGCCGTCGGTCTATTGGCAGGGACAAAACGGCATGTTGGGCGTGTACCTCTCGCCGACGTACGCCACCGACCAGCGTATCTATCTCACCTATGCCGAGCCGGGCGACTACGGCGGAGGCCTCGCACTGGCTCGCGCCAGACTCAATACCACTCCCACCGGGACGAACCTGCAGAACCTCGAGGTGCTGTGGCGTCAGTTGCCGAAGGGCCGTGGCGGCCAGGAAGGCGCCGCGGTCGCCTTCTCGCCTGACGGTCAGTACTTGTTCCTCACTGTCGGTGATCGTCAGCGTTTCACACCGGCTCAGGATCCCGATCAGCCCGTCGGCAAGATTCTGCGTCTCACGTTGGATGGCAAACCCGCGCCAGGAAATCCGAACTTCGGCAAGACCGGCGCAGCCACCATTCCACTGATTGATCCGCCCAGCGACACCGAGGCCGCCAAGACCGCAAAGGTGGTGAACACCTATACCTTCACCGGTCCCAACAACACGCCCGCCGAGACGTGGACCATGGGCCACCGCACGCCCTACGGTATGGCGTTTTCTCCGACTGGTGAGCTGTGGGAGATCGAGCATGGCCCGCGCGGCGGCGACGAGTTGAACCTGATCGAGAAGGGAAAGAATTACGGCTGGCCGCTCGTCGGGTATGCCCCGAACTACAACGGTGTGGAGATCCCCCATCCCGATACGCGCCCTGAGTTCGCGAAGCCCGCGATTTATTGGGTGCCGGTGATCGCACCGGGCAATCTGATGTTCTACCGCGGAACGCAGACCTTCCCGCAGTGGAACGGCAACGGATTCATCGCCGGCCTGGGGACCCAATCGATCACGCGCGTCATCTTCGATGGAAAGGGCGGTGCCAAAGTCGCCGAGCGCTGGAGTGTGGGCAAGCGCGTCCGCGATGTGGCAGAAGCGCCCGACGGATCTCTGTGGCTGCTGGAAGACTCACCTGTCGGGGCGCTGATCCACGTGACACCCAAGTAAGTACCGCGCCAGGCAACACGAAGAACAAGGGCCGGAGTAATCCGGCCGGCGTAGTCGTTACATTTCAGCTTTCGCTTCGATCAGCTTCACCATCGCCCATAACGCCTGGTTCACCGGCGTCTTGATGCCGAGCGCCTTGCCGCGCCTCACGACGTGCCCGTTCAGGTAATCGATCTCGGTCGGCTTGCTGCGCAAGATGTCCTGCGCGGTCGATGAATACTGTTGAGGGATCGCCTCCACAATGCCCCGCACGGTCGCATCCACATCACCGGGCACGTGAATCCCTTCGGCTGTCGCGACGGCCAGGCATTCGTCGACGACATCGCGCATCACGTCCCGGACGCCGACGGAGGGGACCATCTCTCCGTACGGCTTGCGTGCGATCGCAGAAATCGCGTTGTATGCGCAGTTCACGATCAGCTTGAGCCACAGGTTGCCACGCACGTTGTCGGAGACTTGCTGTCGGAATCGATGCCGCTTCGAGGATCTGCGCCAGGTCGGGGATGTGGCGGATCGGGTCGATCACGAGCCTGCCACTGCCGTGGTGCTTGACGTGGCCGGGTCCGCGCATTTCGGCGCCCAGGAAGACGACCGCCGCGGCGACTTCAGGCTCGGTGAGGAAGGCGCTCAGCCGCTGATCGTTGTCGCACCCGTTCTGCACGCATAGAACCACTGTTTCCCTGCCGACGTACGGCTTGATGTCGTGGCCGGCACGCTCGGTATCGCCCGACTTCACCGAGAACAGCACGAGTTGCGCCCCCTTCACGGCGGCGGGATTGCTGCTCGCCTTGAGGCGTACGTGTTCATCGAAGGTCGTGGTGTCCATGTGCAGCCCGTCACGATTGATCGCCTCGACGTGCTGAGGGCGTGCGATGAGCGTCACGTCGTGCCCGGCACGCGCGAGCATGCCGCCAAAGTAGCAGCCGACCGCGCCGGCACCCATGACTGCAATGGGGAGCCTGGAATCCATTCCGGTATTCTGGCGCATCAATGAAAGAATCGCGTCATGGCGAACGTGGACCTCTCCCACGATCCCGCCGCCGTGCGACGCATCTTTGTGTCGCTCGGCCTGGCACAGGCGCACGAAGACGTAACCGCGGTCCCACTTGCAGGCGGCATCTCGTCGGGCATCTACCGGGTTGACCTGCGTTCCGGTTCGTTTTGCGTCAAGCAGGCGCTGCCCCAGCTCAAGGTTGCGCAGGAGTGGAAGGTTCCGGTCGAACGGGTCTTTTCGGAGATCGACTACTTACGTACGGTCGGCGACATCGTCCCCGGCCACGTGCCGCGCGTGATCGGGCAGGACACTGAGACCAAGAGCTTCGTCCTCGAGTTTCTCGGGTCCGAGTTTCGTAACTGGAAGGCGCAATTGCTTGCGGGCGAAATCGATGCACAGACAGCGAACCACGTCGGCGATATGCTCGGCCGAATCCATTCTGCAACCGCCGATCGGTCAGACATCGCCACGCGCTTTGCGACGGACGGCACCTTCTACGCCATTCGGTTGGAGCCCTACCTCGTTGAGAGCTCGCGCCTCCATCCGGAACTCGCGGAGCTGCTCCTGATGCTGGTCACTCGCACGGCTCAGACGAGACGCGTCCTCGTGCATGGGGACTTGAGTCCGAAGAACATCCTCGCCGGGCCACACGGGCCGGTGCTCATCGACGCGGAGTGTGCCTGGTTCGGCGATCCGGCTTTCGATGTGGCGTTCTGCCTGAACCACTTCCTTCTGAAGGCGGCCCACCTGCCGCAGCACGTGGAACCGCTGCTGGCGTGCTTTACCGAGGATGACGCGGGCGTACTTCGCGCGTGTCGACTGGGAGCCGAAGGGCGAACTCGAAGCACGTACGGCGTCGCTCCTGCCCGGGCTCACGCTCGCGCGCGTGGACGGGAGGTCGCCGGTCGAATATCTCGCCGGCCAGGCGCGTGACCGGGTGCGCGCTCTGGCGATCAAACTGCTGCATGACTCGCCGAGGTCGCTCGATGCCATCGCGATGCGCTGGGGCAGGGAGCTGCTGTCATGAAGATCGGGCAGGTGATCGCGCGGCGCATCTGGGATTCGCGCGGGCGGCCGACGGTGGAGGTCGAGGTCGTCTGCGAGGACGGCACGAGCGGCGTGGGCATCGCCCCGGCCGGTGCGTCGCGCGGCACGCGGGAAGCGGTAGAACTGCGTGATGGCGGGGAGCGCTTTCAGGGACTTGACGTGCGGAAGGCTATCGCGGGTATCGAGCGCGAAATCGCACCGGGACTTGTCGGCCGCGATACGACGGACCAGGCGGGTATCGACGCGATGCTCATCGCTCTCGACGGCACGCCGAACAAGTCGCGCCTTGGTGGCAACGCGTTGATCGCGACCTCGCTGGCCGTGCTGCATGCGGCAGCGGCCACCCAGCACGCTGCGCTGTGGCGGTACCTCGCGGACGGGAGCAACGCGAGTCTGCCCTTGCCTCAGATCCAGATCTTCGGTGGCGGTGCGCACGCCGGACGGCGCGTCGACGTGCAGGATTTCATGGTGGTGGCCACGGGCGCACAGTCGTTCTCGCAGGCGTTGGACATGACGGCCGAAGTCTATCGTTGCGCGGGGGAGCTGATTGGCGAGCGTGGGCCGATGGCGGGCGTCGCCGATGAGGGCGGCTGGTGGCCGACCTTCGCACGCAACGAGGATGCACTCGATGCGCTGGTCCGGGCGATCGAGCGCGCGAAGCTCGTGCCTGGCGATGATGTCTCGATCGCGCTGGACATCGCCGCCTCCCAGTTCGGCGGCGACGGCCGGTACCGCCTTGCGCTGGAGCAGCAGGAACTCGACTCGGATGCACTGTGCGAACGGCTGGTGCACTGGATCGGCAAGTACCCGATCGTGTCCATCGAAGACCCGCTGGCGGAAGACGACGAACGCGGTCTCATCGCCTTCACGCGCGCCGTGGGCGACAGGGTCCAGATCGTCGGCGATGATTATCTCGTGACCAACGCGGATCGCGTGAAGCACGCGGCTTCCGTCGGTGCCTGCAATTGCGTGCTGGTGAAGCCAAATCAAGCGGGCACGGTGACCGAGACGCGGGCCGCCCTCGATGCGGCGAAGCAGGCCGGCTACAACACGATCGTGTCTGCGCGTTCGGGCGAAACCGAAGACGTCGCGATCGTGCACCTCGCGACGGGTTGGAACGCCGGCCAGCTCAAGGTCGGCTCCTTCGCTCGCAGTGAGCGGATGGCGAAATGGAACGAGGCACTGCGGATTGAATCGCGATCAGAGCTGCCCTTCTCCGGCGGCGCGGCCTTGCGTCGAAGAGCCGATCTTGGCTGAGTTGCATCAGCGCATTCGTGACGTGCGTGAGGGACCGGACGGTTATCTGTATGTGCTGACCGACGAAGGCGAGGGCGCCGTGCTGCGGATTGAACCGGTGGAGTAGTCTCCGGCGTTCCGTCTCGACGACACACAGAGGCACCGAGGCACAGAGTAGACTCATGGCAGACTGTGACTTGGTCTGTCACACTGCTGGTCGATCATGGCTGAATCGCATGAGTGATCGTTCTCGGATTGAGTGGACCGACGCCACGTGGAATCCAGTTCGCGGCTGCACAAAGGTGAGCCCCGGATGTGCCCACTGCTACGCGGAGACGTTTGCCGAGCGCTTTCGTGGTGTACCGGGGCATCCTTTTGAGCAGGGATTTGACTTGCGCCTGGTGCCGGAGAAGCTCGCTGATCCACTCAAGTGGGTTGCTTCGCGTCGCATCTTCGTGAACTCGATGAGCGACCTCTTTCATGAGGACGTTCCCGAGGATTACATCGAGAGAGTCGCTTCGGTGATGCTGAAAGCGAACTGGCACGTCTTCCAGGTGCTCACCAAGCGTGCCGACCGCATGGTGCGTCTTCTGAAGGGGCGACTCACTGACGCCGCAGCACAGCCTCATATCTGGTGGGGAGTTAGCGTCGAGAATCGGCGTGTGGGCATCCCGAGAATCGACGCCTTGCGCTCGGTCAATGCCGCGGTTAGATTCCTTTCTGTAGAACCGTTGCTTGAGGACCTTGGTTCTGTGAACCTGCGGGGGATCGATTGGGTCATCGTCGGCGGAGAGAGCGGTCCGTTTGCCCGCCCGATGCATCCGGAGTGGGTTCGAAATCTGCGCGATCAGTGCCGCAGAGCGACAGTGCCATTCTTCTTTAAGCAATGGGGTGGCCCGCGTAAGAGCCAGACAGGCCGAAGGCTGGATGGTCGGGTGCACAGTGCCTTTCCGATACGCCTGCGACGTGCCGCTCCAGACCAAGATACTCGGCAGAGTCTTCTCGCCTCCGTGCCGTCAAACGTTGGATGAGTCCGTCCGACGGATTTTTCGAACGCCCGTTTGACGATGGAACTTTAACGAAGCTGCGCCTGTTCCAGCTCTACACGCGCGAGTGGTTGCCCGTCTTCCTCTCCAAGCCTGAGCCGCCTTGGAAAGAACTCCACATCTACGATTTCTTCGCTGGTCCCGGCGCGGATTCAGCTGGTGTTCCAGGGAGCCCTCTGCGTCTGCTCAAGGAACTCCTGGCAGTGCGGAACCTAATAGGTTGGCCTCGCGCAAGATTGCAGCGCATTTCTTCGACGACGACACTGAGGCGATCGGTAGACTGCGGGAGAAGACTCAATCCTACCTCGCGGCCTGGAAAACGGATGAGAACAACGGCGAAGCAAATTTCGACATTGACTGCGATGATTGCGGCCCGCTGCTATCGAGCCTCTTGCCTTCCACGAAGATGACCGCTTTCGAGACCGAACTTAAGAGCCTGATCCGATCAGGCACGGTGAGAAGTGCGACTGGGGATGCCAAGACTGATTCAACTCGTGAAGCAGTAGTTGGGTCCCCGTTCTTACCGTTTGGAGGTTGGGAATTGGGAGTTGTTTCTCTCTCGGTGCCTCGCTGCCTCTGTGGGTCGTGAGGTAGTGACAGACGCGGCGATGTCAAGCGTAATGGCCCTTGGTTAGTTCGCTGCCCCCTCCGTGCTCGCGCGGCGGCCAGGTCCGAACACGCGCAGCTTCGACAATCGCGATCGGAGCTGCCCTTCTCCGGCGGCGCGGCCCTGCGTCGGAACGGGACGTCGTGAGTCGCTGACGACGGCGCTCCACGCATCAATACGCTGGAGGACGCCCAGCGCGCGAATCGCGTCCTCTTCGCTGCGCGTCTGACGAGGTAGTAGAAGGGGATCTCTTTTCACGAGCCGCGACTGTAGAGGTACAGGACCAGGAGACATGGCATGCGCAATCTGACGATCGGTCTGGTACTCGGCGTCCTTCTCGGCCTCGCGTCATCGTCGCTCGTCGCGCAGCGGAGCGCCGACTCGTATCCCGATGCGCCGACCGCGGACCCGAAGCACTACTCCGTCTCTTTTGAGAACGACGTCGCGCGCTTTCTTCGAGTCCGCTACGGCCCCGGCGAGAAATCACCGATGCATCGCCATCTCCCAGGCTGCGTCGTCTATCTCACCGATCAGACGATGAACTTCACTGTCCCGGATGGCAGCGGCGGGAAGGAGACCGTCGAGGCCGGCGCACTCGGCTGCGGCGACGGCAACGTGCACGCGGCTGAGAATCTCGAGGACCCGGCCGAATTCATCATCATCGAGTTCAAAGACAGGAAGACGTTTCGAAATAGGTAGGCAGTAGGCAGTAGGCGGTAGGCGGTATGCAGTAGGCGGACACCACTGGGCGGAGCCCCCGCTCGCGATCAGGGCACGACTCGGAACGCAATCAATGTGCGCGCAGAGCCCGTGCTCTGACTCGCAATCAGCTCAATCAGATAGTCGCCGGTCGCCAGCGGAGCGAGCGACAGCGTTGCCTGGTGCGATTTCGAGCCATCGGCCTCGTTTCGCGCTGACGTCGGCACTGGAACCTGCAGCACCTTGCCGGTTCGATCGAGCAGACGTGCCGAGGACTCCGATGAGTCCGAGGCCGGTATCGCAACCCGCAGCGTGTCCGATCGGCGGAAGCGCAGATCGGCGGTGGCGATCTCGCGGTTGCCGGTGCCCGGTCCGCGTTTGAAGATGAGAAAACCGGCGCCGTCTGCGGTGGTGGGCACGGTGACGCGGAGCGAGTCGGTGGCCGTCGAGCCGGGCGAGGCAGCCATTCGCGCGCACGCGCAATTCGTAGTCGCCGGGTGGCAGCGCGCGTGGTCCAACGGCCCACTGCACGCTGAGCGACGCAGGCAGTATGGACAGGTGGGTCGATGCCACCGTCGCACCGGATGCATCGATGAGCGCGGCATCGGCCTCGGCGCCCTTGCCCCAGTCGGCATTGATAGTGCGCCCGATCTCGATGATCGCGGTGATCGTGCGTGTGTTGGCCGACACAGGACTTACCGCCACGTGCAGGCGAAGCGGTGTGTCCCGCGTGAGGACACCGAGCGATGCCAGCGCACTCGAGACCGCCTGCGCCTCCGCTGCGCCCGCGGCAGCGCCCGACGACTCGAGCGGTGCGGGAGGCGCCGCGCTCGAGGCTGCGAGATAGCCGCGGCGCGCGCGAATCTGTACGCCTGGACGTGTCGCGCGCACGGTGATCGCATGAAAGCGGCCATCGAGCTTGCCGGTCGAGTAGTAACCGAGGAGATAGTAGGCGCTCAGGTCGGTCGTCATGCGCCGCAGACCGAGGGCGAAATCGCTGGTGGCCGTGACCGCAACGCCATCAGTCTGTTCGGCCATCACGTGCAGCGACGTGCTGCGCTCGGCGAGGCGTGCTCGTTCCTCCTCCAGATTCAGCATCGGGTTCTGTCCGACACCCGCGACCGGGACGATGTCATCGTCGAACGCCACGATGCCGCGCGGATCGATGGGATAGAACGAGACGTTGGCGCGATTGGCCTGATCGAGGATCTGCCGGAAGCGTGCACCGTGATCGAGCGAGGCGAGCCTGAGGCGATCGGTATCGCACGTACTGGCCCGCGGCGTTTCACTGGTTGGTTCGGTCGTCAGACGGCCGGTCTGCGGATCGATCGTGACCTGCGGGACTGTCGGCACCGTACCGCGAATCGATCGGCCAAGGTTGTCGTTGGGGCGGTACAACCGCCAGCCGTTCGTGATGGTGATGACGGCCTTCCGCTCTTCACGTGCGTCGCGCAGATACGTGACGAGCGATTCGAACGAGTCGAGCGTCTGCGCCTCGCGGCGCCGGAGGATCATCTCCTGCGCGATTCCGCGATCGGGGGCGATCTCGCCCGGCTTGTCGGGAACGCCCGGATAACACTCGGCATAGCGACGCTCGACCGGATCCAGTGCGACGCTGTCGCGGGCGCCCCAGGGGTTGTTGAGCGCATTCTCGATGGTCGCGACTTGCCGCGTGAAGGTGAGCGCTCGCACGGAGATGCCTGGCATCACAACGGCAAGAAGATCGTCGGGGCCCAGGAGGTTCCTGAGTGCTTCGGTCAGCGGCTTCGCGATCCGGATCGACGCCGCGCGATCGACGTTCATGACGTCGAGGAAGAGGATAAACACACGGGCGCGGGAATCGGTCGCGGCCTGACGGCTTTCTTCCGGAGTGCGCGGATCGGACCGGGTCGTTGGCGCTCCGCCCCCTCGAATGCGCACGGTGGCGAACTGCTCGATCGTCTGAGGCACCCGGTCTTCGAGCAGCTCGAACTCGTCGCGCCGCAGATCGTCGATCGGCACGCCGTCCTTCGTCGTCGCGTACGCATCGACGCGCACGTAGTTCGCTTCGGTGCGAAACGTTGGTCGCGGCTGGTCCTGTGAAGCGGTTCGTGTGGGAGCGCCCGCGATCGCGGAGGCGATCGCGATGGCGGCGGCAGTCGCGAGCTGGCGTCGCCCTCCGGTCAGACGTGTGAACATGCGGAACGGCTCCGCTCGACGAAGCAGGCAGGCTGGCGAGCGAAGTCTATCACTGGCACACTGCTACAATTCGCGAAATGCAGAAGCGGCTCGCGTTTGGCCTCGTCATGGTTCTCGCGTCGCTCGGCACGACTGTCGGGGCACAGAAACCGGCGCGCGCCGCCTCTCCACCGTTACCGTCGCTGCCAGTCACGCTCTTCACCTCGGAGTTCCCGGTTCGTGTGACGGCGGTTGCCACCGGGCTCTCGCATCCGTGGAGCCTGGCATTCCTGCCCGACCCCTCGACTCCGCTCGGGGCAGGTGGCGCGACGATGCTCGTGACCGAGCGAAGCGGACGGTTGCGCATCATTCGCCACGGTGTCCTCGATCCGAAGCCAGTCGAGGGCGTACCCGCGGTCTCCAACGGGCGACTGGCTGGCCTGCTCGACATCGCCCTGCACCCGAAGTTTCGCGAGAACCAGTTGCTGTATCTGAGCTACTCGAAGACCCGGGCGGACAAGCGCTCGACCACCGTGCTGGCACGCGCGCGGTGGACCGGAACGGCGATGGCGGATCTCAAGGAGATCTTCGTCGCCAACACGTGGAGCGAGTCGGAAACCAACTTCGGTGGGCGCATTGCCTTTGATCGCGACGGCTTCCTCTTTCTCACCGTCGGCGAACGTCAGGAGCAGAACCGCGCGCAGGACCCAGGCGATCACAGCGGCAAGATGATCCGTCTGAAAGATGATGGCAGCGTGCCGGCAGACAACCCGTTTGTGGGCCGCGCCGGCTACATGCCGGAGATCTACTCGCTCGGTCACCGCAGCCCTCAGGGGCTGACGGTTCATCCGACGACCGGGGCCATCTGGGAAACGGAGCACGGGCCGCTTGGCGGTGACGAGATCAACATCATCAAGCCGGGACGCAACTACGGTTGGCCACTCGTCACGTTCGGACGGGACTACGACGGCACCGCCGTCAGCGAGACCAGCTCACGTCCGGATTTCGAGCCGCCGTTCATCTACTTCGTTCCGTCGCTTGCCACGTCCGGCATCACCTTCTACACCGGGGACCGATTCCCGCAATGGAAGGGCAACGCGTTCATTGGCGCGATGGTCGAGGGACGAACGAGCGGCACCGGCCACGTCCGGCGCATCACGTTCAACGAGCAGGGGCAGCCAATCCAGCGAGAGCCGATCCTGGCTGAATTGCATCAGCGCATTCGTGACGTTCGCCAGGGACCGGACGGCTATCTGTACGTGCTGACCGACGAAGACGCGGGCGCAGTGCTGCGAGTGGAACCAGCGCAGTAGTTGACCGCGTTTGGTTTCCTCTACGACACACAGGGGCACCGAGGCACAGAGTGAAGAACTCTAGTAGAGGCGGGTCTTCAGACCCGCCTGAATTTCGAAACGCAAGAAGAGCTGAGGAAGACTCAGTGCCTCACTGCCTCTGTGTGTCGTTAGTGACCGCGCCCCCTTCCGTCGCAGTGCGGCTCAAGCGGCTGCGGCCCGATGTCGCGCTTGCAGAAGCGCCGCGATGTGCACCATCACGAAGCTCGGGACCAGAAAGGCCGGGATGAGCAGGAGTGGCTGATGGGCCATGGGGCCGATGCTCGCGTTCCATCATGAGCAGTTCGATCTGATGGCGATCGGGTAAAGGCGGGTCGTCCCTGGCAATGAGCCAAGCCGAAGGTAGACACGCCTTGCGGCTCGTGCGCGAGGTGGTGGCATTTCAAGCTAAAGTAGGTGCCATATTCCCGTCGGTCGGCCGGACTTCCCATTCGGTGCGTGTCGCATTGCTCGATATGGAGGCATCCGATGACCCCTCGCCTTCTCGCTCCAGTCGTTATTGTCGGGGTAATGCTGGCCGTTACATCGGGCGCGCCTGTGTCCCTGATTGCCCAGCGCGCCGGCACGGCAGCAAAGACAGAACCCCCGGCAAAACCGTGGAAACTCTCGCGCACTCCGGACGGTCAGCCAGATCTGCAGGGTTTCTGGACGAACACGACCTACGTGCCGCTCGAGCGGCCGAAGAACGTCACGAAGACGTTCTATACGCCGGAGGAAGCGGCCGAAAACATCAAGCGAGCGGCCGTGACCGAAAACGAGCAGACCGAGCCAGGAACCGTCGCGGACGTCCACTACGACTTTACGCAGTTCGGGCTGGATCGTAGCCAGAGTGCGCTTGCGCTCAACCTGCGCACGTCGCTCATCGTCGATCCGCCGGAAGGGAGGATTCCTCCGATGACCGCGGAGGGACTCGGGCGAGGCGCAGAGCGCGCAGAGCTGAGAAAGCGAATGGGAGGGCCGTTCGATGCGGCACAGAACCAGCCACTGAGCGTGCGCTGCATCATCATGGACCGCATCGGGCCGCCGATGCTGGCCGGCGCGTACAACAACAACTATCAGATCGTCCAGGTGCCGGGCTACGTCATGATTCTGGTCGAGATGATTCATGACGTACGGATCATCCCGCTCGATGGGCGACCGCAGCTGCCCGCGAGTGTCCGGCAATGGACCGGTAGCTACCGCGGGCGCTGGGAGGGCGACACGCTCGTGGTTGAGTCGACGAATTTCAATGGCAAGAACCCGTTCCAGGGCTCGAGCGAGAACATGAAACTCATCGAGCGATTCACGCGCGTGGACGAGAACACGATCCGCTATCAATTTACGGTCGACGATCCGTCGACGTGGACGAGACCGTGGTCGGCGGAGGTGCCGTGGGCGAAGACCATCGGCCCACTCTTCGAGCACGCATGCCACGAGGGCAACTATGGCTTGGGCAACATTCTCGCCGGCGCCCGCGCCGAGGAGAAACGGGCTGACGAAGCGGGCGCAAAGAGCAGTCAGCCCGGGAACTGAGCCCTGATTCCAGGCTGTGACCGGAGCGGCTTCGGTCTCTATGCCCTTGGTTTCCCTGACTCCTGGTGCAGCAGCCGCGCTTGCGCCACAGGCCGCCACCGTAGCCGCGCAGATCGCCGCGGTGGGTCTTCGCGCTGCCGTCAGCGACGCGTCGTTCCGTCACGATGGGCGGAATCAGCGGTCAGTTCGCCGCCCCCTCCGAGACGATGGGCCGGCCCGGCTTGCCTCCTGGCATCTACTTCCGGCTGCTGTTGATCGGCTACTTCGAAGGCATTGACTCGGAGCGTGGCATCGCGTGGCGCGCGGCGGATTCGTTGGCCTTGCGTGATTTCATCGGGGTCAGCTTGGAGGACACGCCGCCCGATCACTCGACCATTTCGCGGACACGCCGTTTGATCGATCTCGAAACGCATCGGGCCGTGTTCACGTGGGTGCTGCAGTGCTTGAGCATGGCCGGTTTGGTCAAGGGCAAAACGGTCGGCATCGACGCGACGACCCTGGAGGCTAACGCCGCGTTGCGCAGCATCGTCCGCGTGACACCGGCGAAGGCTACGAAGAGTTTCTGACGCGGCTCGCCAAGATGAAGGACGGTCGGACGCATCTGGCGCACAAAGCGGAGCACGCGATCGATCTCGAGACGGGCGCGATCGCCGGGGTCACGGTGCAAGATGCCGACAAAGGCGACACGACCGCGATCCAGCAGACGCTGCCCGAGTCCGCCGAGCAACTCGACGCGGTGGCCGCGTCATTGATGATGCGGTGGCAGTGATCGAGGAAGTCGTCGCCGACAAGGGCTATCACAGCCGCACGACAATCCACGATCTGGAGACACTCGCGATCCGCACCTACATCGGCGAGCCCGATCGCGGGCCACAGTCGTGGATTGATCTGTCTTCTCTTTCTAACTCAACCGCCTCTATCAGCGAATCGTCCGCGACCTCGATCCTGCGAACGAGGAAGATTCCCCAGCTTTCTGAAATAGAACGCATCTTTTTGCTGTTACCCCACCTCTAACAGCAACTCATCGCTGTTATCCGCGGCGTTGGGCCTAGCGCTGCGCGGCATGAATTGCGCAATACAGCTCCGCATCGGTTTGCTTCCAAACGATCGGCGCGTGCAGCGGACGTTCGCGCATGGCCACTGAGGTAAGTCATGTCCGGACGTCGGCTCTCGTTTGTCTCGATAGTGCTCTCCGCTGCTGTTGTCGCTCTCCTTCTCCACGCGCACCTTGTTGCGCAGGCGGTGCCGCCCCGGCCGAACGTGGCGATCACGAACGTTCCCGGCTTGAGTCACAACGTGTTGGCGGCCGACTTCAACGCTGACGGAGTGACAGACCTGCTCGGCGGGGATGTCGATGGGGGGATGCTGCTGGCGCTGGGAATCGGCGACGGCACTTTCGCTGCCGCCTCCCTCCTTCTGGTTGACGATCGGGCCGGCTCTTCTCCGCTGAGGCCACTCGCATTGCTGGACCAACGAGCGTCTATCGACATCCTCGCGGTCACTCAGGTGACGTCAACAGATCCGTATCCGGATATTTACGTGTTCTCGATCAACCGCAGCGGCACGTTCCGAGGGCCTATCCTGATCGCCCAAGACGCGGCGGACGGCGAGATCGTCGACGCAGTCACCGGAGACTTCGACGCGGACGGCGACGCCGATTTCGCGACGTTGGAATCAAGTGCGCTACGCGTGTATACAGGAGCCGGCGAATTCGGACTCTATGCGCCGCCGCTCGTGCTCCCGACCTACTCGGAAGCGCACAGCGTTATTGCGGGAGACTTCGACGCTAACGGGAAGCTGGACTTTGCCGTCACCACGCGATCGCCCTCCTCGATCAGTCTCTTCATGCAACGTGACAACAGGGAGTTTGGCTTCACGCCCAAGCCTCCCATCGTTCTCGAACACGGGGCGCTGGGGATCGCGGTCGTCAACCGGGATGCCGGGCGCGACAACGCAGTTGACCTTATTGTCTCGGCTGCCGACCGGGCGGGAATTCATGAGCCGTGGCTGAACGGGTTCGTATACGTCCTGAAGGGAAACGGCGACGGTACGTTCCAGCCACCGATCGAGTTCCCGACGACCATCGGTCCGGTCGCCGTGGTTACTGGTGACTTCAACAGAGACGGTCGCGCGGACGTCGCAACCACGCATCGTTCGTATGCTGTGCAGTGCGACACGTCGAAGCACGTGTGGGACGGTGTGTCGGTGCTGCCCAATCTCGGTCATGGGAAGTTCGGCGCCGCAGTCACGTTCGAGTTGAGCAACAGCGAGGAACTGTCCGAGACTGCATTCACCGGGGACCAGCATCACATGCTGGCGACATCGGACCTGAACGCTGATGGCAGCGCTGACCTGATTGCGTCGCCTGGAGCCATCCTCCTCAGTGTGCCACCCGTAGCCAACAGGGCACCCATTGCGAACGCGGGGCCACCGACGACCATCCCGGCCGGTGAACAGCAATTCTCCCTGAACGGGTCAGCGACGGACCCGGACATGGACTGGCTTACATTCACCTGGACGGACGAGGCAGGCCGTGTCGTCGGCACTGTACCGCGGCCTTGTATCGGGATCCCTTCCGCGGAAATTCAGACATACACGCTGAAGGTTTCAGACGGACACGGCGGCGAGGCCATCCATACGGTGATGTATTCGTTCGACTCACACGGTCCATCCACTTTGCTTCCCGTTGCGATAGGCGTCGGCTCCGTTGCGGCCGCGGGCAGCATCTCGTTCGACAGCAGCGCCTACGCGATGACCTCCCCAATGGAAACGAAATTGCCCGGCGGGCTGGCTCTAACTCCGCCGATGGGCTGGAACACTTGGAACACCTTCGGGTGTGACATCAATGAGCAACTGATTCGGGACATGGCCGATCGCGTGGTCTCGTCAGGCATGGATGAGGCCGGATACGAGTACATCAACATCGACGATTGTTGGATGGCCTACGACCGCGATAGCGAAGGCAACCTGCAGCCCGACCCCGCTCGATTCCCCAGCGGCATCGCCGCCATAGCGGATTACGTCCACCTCCGCGGCCTGAAACTCGGCATCTACTCTTCCGCGGGCACGCTCACCTGTCAGGGCCGTCCCGCCAGCATCGGCCACGAAGCCCAAGACGCGGCTCGGTTCGCGGAGTGGGGCGTCGACTTCCTGAAGTACGACAATTGCGGTGACCACCTCGGACTCACCGCGATCGAGCGCTACACCAGAATGCGCGACGCCCTGTTGGCGACCGGCCGGCCCATTGTCTTCAGCTTGTGCAACTGGGGTCAGGAGGAGGTCCATGAATGGGGCTCCGATGTCGGCCATCTGTGGCGCACCACCGACGACATCCTCGCCAACTGGGACAGAGTGATGTGGATCCTGGATCAGCAGGTCGGCCTGGAAACGTATTCGGGGCCTGGCGGCTGGAACGATCCAGACATGCTCGAAACCGGAAACCCCGGCCTCACCTCCGATGAGTCTCGCGCCCACTTCAGCCTCTGGGCACTTCTCAACGCGCCACTGATCACCAGCAACGACCTTCGCTCCATGAGCGCGGAGACGGAGGCAGTCCTCACCGACTCCGACGTGATCGCCGTGAATCAGGACTGGGCAGGCATCCAAGGCCACCGCATACGGGACGACGGCGAGCAGGAGATCTGGTACAAGCCGATGTCGGACAACACGGCCGCGGTCGTGCTGCTCAATCGGTCATCCTCAAGTGCCTCAATGGCGATCACAGCATCAGAGATCGGTTTGCCTCCCGCCTTGCAGTACGACGTGAAGGATCTCTGGACCGACGAGGTCCGCTCCGTTCAAGACCGATATGAGACCACCGTCCCCGGACACGCGGCCGTGATGGTACGCGTGTCGATAACGAACAACGATGGCGCGATCAATATGTCCGGCCTCGTCTCGACGTCGGAGAGCAACGGCTGGGGACCGGTTGAGCGCAACCGCAGCAACGGCGAGTACGCGGCCGGCGACGGCGCGCAGTTGACGCTCAATGGCACACCATACGCGAACGGCCTCGGCGTGCATGCGTACTCAGACGTGCGGTATGCGCTCACTGGCCAGTGCAGCACGTTCGAAGCTGTGGTTGGTATCGACGATGAAGTCGGCGCCCTTGGAAGCGTGGTGTTCCGAGTATTTGTCGATGGGATCGAGCGCTACACGAGCGGCGTGATGACCGGTTCCACCGCGTCGGCGACGGTGTTGGTGAACCTGGTTGGCGCCTCCGAGCTCGCGCTCGTCGTCACTGATGGCGGTGATGGTCCCTTCTTCGACCACGCCGACTGGGTCGCTGCTCATGTGCATTGCGACGCAACGTCGCCGTTATATTTGAGCGATCGGTCGTCGATCTCGACGATCAATGGCTGGGGTCCAGTCGAGCCCGATCGCAGCAATGGAGAACTCGGCGCCAACGACGGCGGAACCCTCACACTCGAGGGAGTCAGCTACGCGAAAGGCCTCGGCGTGCATGCGTACTCGGACGTGCGCTATGCGCTCACTGGCCAGTGCAGCACGTTCGAAGCTGTGGTTGGTATCGACGATGAAGTCGGCGCCCTTGGAAGCGTGGTGTTCCGAGTATTTGTCGATGGGATCGAGCGCTACACGAGCGGCGTGATGACTGGTTCCACGGCATCCGCAACGGTGTTGGTCAACCTGGTTGGCGCCTCCGAGCTCGCGCTCGTCGTCACTGATGGCGGTGATGGTCCCTCCTTCGACCACGCCGACTGGGCCAATGCACATGTGCATTGCAACACCGCGGCGTCATCCTATTTGAGCGATCACTCGTGGATTTCAACGATCAATGGCTGGGGCCCGGTGGAGCGCGATCGCAGCAATGGAGAGCTCGGCGCTAACGATGGTAGAACGCTGACATTGGAGGGACTGAGCTACGCCAAAGGCCTTGGCGTGCATGCGTACTCGGACGTGCGGTATGCGCTCAATGGCGCCTGCAGCGCATTGGCGACGATCGTCGGAGTGGACGACGAGGTCGGTGACAACGGCAGCGTGACATTCCAGGTGTGGACGGACGGTACACTTCGCTACGACAGCGGTGTACGAGGGGTGGAGCCGCGGCCCGAAGTGTATTGGTCGACCTGACCGGTGCCAGTGAGCTTGCACTCGTCGTGACCGATGCCGGGGATGGTGCGGCCTACGACCATGCCGACTGGGCCAATCTGCAGGCGAGCTGCAATTGAGTGACCCGCAAAAGGTGGTCGTCCGCGACGGCCTGTGTGGGCAGGGTCGTGATGGACTGTGAAGTATGGGGCGAAGCGGAGAAACCGCAAGAAGGGACAGCGCCTGTTACCGAGACCAACGAGAAGCCTTCCGTCGAGTCGCTCACCTGCCTCACCAGTTCCGTACTGTCGCCGCGGAAGCCGGACTCTGTGATGCCGACAAATGTCGCACCATCGTCCAGGGACACAAACGTCCATTCCACTGTCCTCAGCCCCTTGTATCCCGGCCATTCGATGACAATGCGTTTGTTCGGTTCAATCGCCTTCGCACTCACCGGGAGGGCGAAGCTGTAACTGTTCCAAGCCCATTGCACCAATTTGCCCGCCTCGAGCCTCCCGCTGCTCTTGGTGAACCAGAACTTCGTCGTGATGTCGGGATTGATGAAGGCCTCGAAGACCTCGGCGACGGGCTTGCGGATGAGCATCCCCGTTTTGGACACGAGTGCGCTGGGCCGTCCCTTCTCTCGGCAGCCTTTCTTCCTGCGGCTCTTCTCGTCCGTGTCGTCGCGGCCTTGCTGGCTCTAGGATTCGACGCTTCCGCGTGACGGCGGCTTCCTTGCACCTGTCGATTCCGTCAATATCCCGGCTCATCGAACCGAATCGAAAACGACGAGCGCCCGCTCATGAAGAAAGCAGGCCTCTTGTCCCGAAAATTCATCAGTGCCGTCGCCGTTGCCGGCAAGCCATTGACGTTCGAGACGGCTCCCGTCCCTGGTACGAATGAGCTGTGACATGCGCGGCCAAGACGTTGTCGCGTGGTAGAGTTCGCCTCTGAAACCAGTGGTTTGACCTATGGATTCGGGCTGGTTCATCGGCCCGGCGTTTGTGCTTGGAGTCTGGGGGATCGCGACGCTGATCCTCATCGGCGTGGGAGTCGGCGCCGGTCGCATCCTACGACTCCGCACCACGTCGATGCTCGATGCATTCTGGTTGGGATATTGCCTTACCGTCGTCGTCCTTCAGGTATGGCATCTCTGGTTGCCCGTCAATGGCGCGGCGGTGGTGACGCTTGCGATCACAGGAGCAGTGGGATTCGCGTCGGCGGTCGCGTCCGGCGAGTTGCGCACGAGCTTGAGCAGCATCCGCAAACGACCGACCTCTCTCCTACTACTGTGTTTAGTCACCGTCTGGGTCGCTAACCGCGCGACCGCTCCGGTCGACAACGTCGACAGCGCCTATTACCACCTTTCAGGCGTGCGGTGGAATACCGACTTCCCGATTGTTCCAGGGCTGGGCAATCTTAACGGCCGGCTGGCATACAACAATTCCAGCCTTTTGTTTGTGGGACTGTTCGAGGTCGGACCGCTGCGTGGACGGTCCAGCCATTTCGCCAACAGTCTGCTGCTGGCGGCGCTGTTTTGGCAGGTCATCATCCGCAGCAAGGGGCTGCTGCACCTCGATCGCCGTCCGCGCGACCGTGCAGCCGCTGCGTACAACGTCCTGATGCTGGTTCCCGCCATCGCGATCGCCGTTGGCAGAGATCTGGCCGCCCCGGCCACCGATGTCCCCTTAATCGTCAGCTTGCTCTACGCTACCGGCCGGTTGTTCGACATTCTACTCTGGCGTGAGGCGCCCATCGAGGAGGAACCGGAATCGATGGGCACTGGACCATTCGCGGTGCTGACGGCGACAATTGCATTCACCACCGCGGTCTGTCTCAAGCTCGCCGCAATCGTCTTCGCCCCGTTCGCTTGGATTGTGCTCATATGCGCGTGGTGGTTGGCGAAGCACCGCTTCCCCGCCCCGGTTGTGCGGCGCGTCCTGGTGACTGCTACTGGCATTTCCAACCTGTGATCGGCACGCTGGACGCTTCGCGGAATCCTGTTGAGCGGCTATCCGGCCTTTCCACGCCAGGAACTAGGCGTAAACGTTGACTGGCGGATGCCACCTGAGCTTGTCGAGCACGAGGCTTACATCATCGACACATGGGCGAGGTACGGGGCGCGCGGAGTTCGTCCAGAGAAGCTTGGCCAGTATACCGCATGGTTGAACACGTTTGCACTCGAATCCCCTCCCGCGGTGCCATTCAACCCGCCCGCTTCTTACCCAGATGGATCCGATGCGTCGGATCCCCCGGCGTCGAAACGCCGCGACCCGTGGGTGGTACTCTGGTTGATTGCCGCGGTTCTATCGACGCCGACTGAATTCCTGGTGCCGATCTCCATGGCGTGCGTCGCCGGGATTGCAGCGCTCAGGCGCCGCGGCCCCGCGGGGAGAGCTGGGCGCGCCATCGGTTATCGGCGCGCTGGTAGTGGTGGGGGTGGTCTTATGGTTCCTCACGGCGCCGGAGCCGAGATGGGGCATGTTTCTGTTCTGGCCCTTGGCATCCTCAGGCGTTGCTGCGCTCATGCTGACCATTACCAATCGGGATTCGGGAGTGCGCCTGGGGCGCGCGATCGTCCTGCTGGTGGCGCTGATGTCGCTCATCCCGATTGCCTACCGCATGGTTCGGGTGCGTGGCACAGTTCGGGATCGCACCTTTCAGTGTTCTTCCGTTCTATTATCCGGGTCCCGATCATGGACTTCACCCCTTACCAACGGCACACTTCAGCGAATACCGCAGTGGACGGGGGAACCACTTTTTACTTCCCACAAGGGAACCCCTACATGTGGGACGGTCCGTTGCCTAGCTCGCCTCAGCTGTCCCGATTCTTGCGTCTTCGGCGCGAAGGCGATTCGGGTAGCGGATTCCGGATTGACGTGCCGCCCGGGCACCGCGCCCGCGTTCGTTAGGCGAACGCCAGTCCTCCGCAATCCGTTGGCCGCAGCGCAGAGGACGGATGCGCTCGATACGCACCCTGTCCCTGGCCCCCACCACGAACCCGGCGTGGAAGTGGAACCCGTTGCACCGCGCGTGAGGACGATAGCAACTAATAGAGCCCTGTCGTCAGCTTAACTGAATGCCCGTTATGCGGCCCTGCCCTCACGCCAGCACAGCGGCAGATAGTTCCGTCCTGCATCGGCTGCCGCTGAGGGTTTCAGCCCGCGCGGGTGTTCCTGACCAAACGCGTGCCACTGCCATGGCGACACGGCAGTGACGACAGCACACACGCCAATCGTCAAGAGGCGCCTCGTCACGGGTCCTGCTCACTTTCTGACACGCCACATCAGACCATTCGCGCCGCAGACAGTCTACGCCTGCTCGCGTGTCACGTCGCCCTGTCGTTGATGTCGACGCCCTTTAGTCGAGCTACAGCTTGAACAGTCTGGCAGCGTTTTCCGAGCCAATGCTGAACCGATCGCGCTCCGGGATCGGAGCGCTGTCGAACCACTCGGCTGCGTCGGCGGTCTCTTCGAAGGGGTAGTCGACCGAGAACAGCACGCGATCGGCGCCGACTTCGGCGATCGCATCGACGAGCGTTGGCGTTCGGAAGTTGCCGCTCGTCGTGAGAAAGACGTTGGAGCGGAGGTACTCCGTGATCGTCCGGCGCGCGGGAAGGCCCCGCGGCATCTTGCGCAAGCGATGGTCGATGCGCCACGCGTTGTACGGTAGTCCCTCGCCCAGGTGGCCGAGGATCAACGTCAGACGAGGATGCCGATCGAACAGGCCGCTGCACATGAGTCGCAACGCATGGACGGCGGTCTCCGCAGCGAACGCCCAGACGGGCCCCAGCAGCCATGGATGCCCGTGGTAGATCGGTTCGCGCGACGGCAGCGGTTCGCGCGGGTGCAGATAGAACGGCACGTCGAGCTCTTCGACGCGTCGCCAGAACGAGGCATACGCCGGGTGGTCGTAATACACCACGTCCTCGCCGCTTCCAACCTGCGAGAATCCGTTTGCAAGCGCGCCCTTGAACCCGAGCTCCGTGACCGCACGAGTGAGCTCCTCTGCCGCCGCGTCCGGGTCCTGCAGCGGGAGCGCCGCGAACCCGCCAAGTCGATCCGGCTTGCGCGCGACGGCTTGTGCGAGCACATCGTTGGCGCGGCGTGCGATCTCGATCGCCCGAGATCGATCCGCGACCGCCTGAATCGCGGGAGAGTTCAGCGAGAGGATCGCGTACGTGATGCCGTGCGCGTCCATCTCCGACACGCGGTGATCGTGAAGATCCAGCAACCGCTGCTCGAGCAACGACCACGAGTGTCCGCTGGCATAGCGAGTGGAATCTGCCAGCGTCTCTGGCAGCGCGAAATGCTCCTCGAGCGCAATCTTCCCGATCACCGGTTCGTGCCCACCAGGGGATGTGACTACTTCTTGTCGCCAACGAAAGTCGGAAACCGTATCTTCTCGCTGAACCGGCTTTCGTCCTCGATCGTGCAGTACCACTCTCCGATTTCTACTCGCGGCCGCGACGAGTACCGTATTGGCTTGCCGACCCATGGCTTCGTGTAGGCCTTCGGGTCGTTGATCGTCACCTGAATCGACAGCGTGTCCTTGTCCAGCCGCTGATAGCGTTCGGTCAGGTGAAGCTGCTCGCTGTGCGGATCTCCGTAGTAGTCCAGCCAGAGCTTGTCGTTGAAGCCGTTCGATTCGACGATGAACGTGTCTCCTTCCCACCGGCCGACGGAGTAGCCGTCGAACCGCAGCTCCGGCGGATCGTCGGAAAGCTTGCGGCCATCGGTCCAGATCTGGCGCCAGCCGTGGTCCTTCTCGAAGAACATGAGCACCCGCCCGGGAACGGTGATGATCTCGAACGGCTCGGGCGATGTCAGGATCTTCGGAATCCCGTCAGGAAAGCACGACAGCGTCGGATCGTTCTCTTTTCCGGGGATGACGCGATCGCCTTCCGGCCCCGGGCTTCTCGAGGACGGCACCGCCGCATCGAATCGCGCCTGACCCCAGGACGTCATCGGAGGACGCAACCTGGGATCGACGAGACAGCACTCGAACGCCGTCCGTGGAGTGGTCGTGGCCGGGCGTATCGCCCACACCCCGTCAAGATCGCGCCTGACCGAAGCCGAGTTGTTCGACCTCGTCTGGGTTGATTGAGCCTGACCCACCGGTACGAGCACCAGGGAAAGCGCCACCGCGGAGATGACGCGATGGATACCGTCCTTCATTTCTGGGCTCCTTCTCCTGGCGCGGGTGTAAGAGTCTGCTGACCGACTACCTCGCCATTGGGCAAGATCACGCGCGTCAGGGCCATCACTCTGTCTTCCTTGCCTTCCATGCCTCTCGCCGGATTGCCCACGACTGTGACCTGATCACCCGCTTTCAGCGTCTTCCATGTCCAGCCCCGCCTCGCCAGGCCTGAGGAGCTGCCGCCTTCGGCAGACCAGTGGACGATCTTCCCGTTGTCGTCTGGTGCGTCGAACGAGATGATGATGTGCGGGTTTTTGAACACGAACTCGGTCACTGTTGCCTTCAGGGTCAACGTGACACTGCGGTCGTAGGCCGCGGCGCCATGGTGAGCGGATACAGCTGTACTGGCCAGCACGAACGCCAACAGGACGATCCCACTTCTGACGTTCATCCCACTCCTCCGGCGGCTGGCGGTGTGCGCACCTGTTGCGACTGCAGGCAAGTACCGCCCCGCGCGCGATCATAACGCGGTCTCAACGCTGATCGGCGAATTTGCACCCGACGCCCCACAGTAGCTTTCCCGATTGTTTGCGCCGGGGGGCGTTTGCCGGCGCGGCGCCTCCTGGGCTAGGGCTTCTCTCCACCGCTGTTCTGCATTGACTTCATTCGGGAGGCGCAATGGTTCTCAGGGTTCAAGCTGCCGCCGCGGCGGTGGGCGTTCTCGTGGTGAGTGTAGCCATCGGCGCGCAGACGCCCGTGACGCATCGGTTCACGCCAGAACGCTTTTACAACACCTTTTCGTTCGCGCATCCGCCGGCGCTGAGGATCAGGCCGGGGGACCGGGTCGCGACGAAGACCATTGATGCCGCCGGCGTTGACTGGAACGGCAAACAGGCGGCGCAGGGGCCGAATCCACAGACCGGACCGTTCTACATCGAAGGCGCCGAGCCGGGCGACGCGATCGTCGTAACGATCGAGCGGATCGAGACGAACCGCCCGACGGGATTCTCGGCTAGTCTGCTCGCGCCGTACACCGTCGATCCGGCATCGATTGCGGCTCGGGCCGAGCGCGAGCCGCGTCGCGTAAACTGGATCATCGACAAGGCCAGGGGCACAACGAGAGTCGACGCGGCAGATATCACTCCGGCGATCGAGCTGTCACTGCGTGAGATGCTCGGCTGCCTTGGCACCGCGCCGGCCCGCCAGGAAGCGTGGCCACGAGCACCCCGGGGCCATTCGGCGTGGCGCCGCGCTCGGTGGGCGATGAGGGGCTTCAACGAAGCGCTGAGGGCCGAGGTGTATGGTTCACGCATCGGTGTGAGTCTCGTCGGATTCGCTCAGGTGAGCAGCAGTTTCTGGGAACACAACCCGGGAAGCTGGGAACGGCTTCCCTCCGCCGCACACCGGTTACGCACCTTGACACCTGAGGACGCGGCGGCCGCAATCGTCGAAGCGATCGAGAAAGAGAAACGACTCGTGCTGCGGCCGAGGATGATCTACCTGCTTCGGCTTCTGAATACTCTGCTCCCTCGTGGGACCGAACGCCAGATGTGGCGTTGAACGGTAATGACAGGCAGCCCCGACGCCACCAGGCCGCAGCTGCCTCGTCCAGCCGATGGACGTTGACTCGATGACGGCTCGCATCATCGCCACATGACCGTCGCCGAACTTCGTCACCTGTTCACGTACACCGAATGGGCGACCGGTCTATGACTCCATTTCGAAGTGCCCTGGTTCTTGTCGCGTCGCTGGTGGCGGTGACGACGCTCCACGCGCAGAGCCGCGGCAACGTCACCGAACGAGTGTTCGTCTCTGCCGGCCGGATTGAGATGCAGCTTGGCGGCGGGAGCTACTCGATTCGTCCGGCCGCGGACATCACGAGCAACGCCACGCGCGCCAACCTGGCGGTGCTGGAGACGCCGGGCGACAACTTTCAAGCCACGATCGAGGTGCCGAGGGTCTCCGACCTCATCGTGCGTCTCAGCGGTGGCAATCTCGTGCTGTCCGGGATCACCGGAAACAAGGACATCGACAGCGTCGCCGGCAATGCCGAGATCTCGGTCGGGAATGCGAACGACTATGCGAGCGTCGAGGCGTCGGTGAAGGCTGGCGATTTCGTTGACGATCGCCACTGGCCGTCCGGTATCGCTCTCCTGGAAATCGCGTCCGGCGACGAGCGGCAGTCTGAGAACACTGAAATAGCCCGGCGTCACAAAGATGAACTCCGCCTGCCTCGTCATCTCCTCGCCTTCACCGTTCAGCCGTATACCGGCCTCCAGGTGTAAATCGGCAAGCGGTTCGTGCGCGGCAAAGGCGAACGCCGCCGCATCGACGGTCCAGCCCTGCCGCCGAACCCGGGTGACAAGCAGCGCCCGCGTGACGGGCGTGGTCTTAGCGTTACGATGAAGCCTCACTCGGGGCCTCCTTCGAGAAGACGGGTGTGTGGTAACTCCCATGCTTCCCAAGAGGGTCCCGAGTGAACAACCTATCTGGAAACACCTAGAGCGCGAGAGCAGTCGTCGCAAAGCCGGTCGCGCAGAATCTGCAACTCACCGAACGTTGCAAGCGAGAGCGGCAGCCCGTGTTCTCGGGCATTGGCAGCGGCGTCGCAATAGATGCAAGTCGCCATCATGCTGGGCGATGACCGGTGGCCGGTGAGGCGCACCAACAAGCGATACTGCCATAGCACCGACCCGCTTCAGCTGGATCGCACCGACGCGTATGAGGCTCGCACCGACGAACGCTAGGTGTGATCGCACCGATGAGAATACAAGAGCGGGCGACACTATACTTAGTCGATCATGGCCGCGGACGATGCCGGCCTGGCCGGTAGTCTGATTGCGTCGCGGTATCGAATCGGCGACCGCATCGGCGAAGGCGGGATGGGCGTTGTCTACGCTGCCTTCGACGAGCAATTGCGCCGAACGGTCGCTGTCAAGTTCCTGCCGCCGGCATCTCAGGCTGACGACGATCGCCTCGGTCGATTCCGAAACGAAGCCCGCACGCTATCCGCTCTCAATCATCCCCACATCGTCACCATCTTCGAGATCGGCCAGGCCGAGACCACGCCGTTCATTGCGATGGAGTTCGTCGAAGGCGAGACTCTCCGCGCGCGGCTGCGCGTTGGCCGCCTGACGCTGCGCGACGCCGTAGACATCGCGTTGCAGGTGGCGCGTGCCCTCGGCGCAGCGCACGACAAGGGCATCGTCCATCGCGACATCAAGCCCGAGAACGTGATGATCCGCCGCGACGGGTACGTCAAAGTGCTCGACTTTGGCGTGGCCGTCCTGCGTGCGCGCGAACAATCCACGCGATCAATCTTGACAGGCGGCTCGCTCGAGACCGTGATTGCCGGCGTCGCCGGCACGCCGGCGTACATGTCGCCGGAGCAGATCGACGGGCGTTCGCTCGATCCGCGCAGCGACTTGTTCTCACTCGGTGTGTTGCTGTGCGAGATGACGACGGGAACCAATCCCTTTGCCGGCGAGGGCCTCGTCGCGACCATCAGTGCCATTCAGCGAACGCCGCTTCCGGCCGCGTCGATCACGGACGAACTGACGCACGATGCTCGCAGCATCATCCTGAAGCTGCTGCAGCGTGATCCCGCCGATCGATATCAGACGTCTGCCGAGCTCCAAACTGATCTCCGAAATGTCCTGGGCACGCTCGACATGCCTGCTCGAGCCCAGGTTGTGAGCCGGCCTCGCAAGCGTGCTCTTGTCGTCGCGGCTGCACTCGCGCTCACCGTCGCAGTGGGAGCGGCTGCGGTTGCTTACCGAAGCTCCGAACGTCGTCACTGGGTGCGCGAGCAGGCGACACCAGAGATCGTCAAGCTGGCCGCAGCGGACAAGCACGTCGCTGCGTTTCGGCTGATCGAAGAGGCGGAGAAGTACGCACCCGGCGATGCTGACCTCGCTCGCGCTGCTGCATCGGCCACTCGCGTGGCAACGGTGCGCTCGACCCCTCCAGGTGCGGTCGTGGAGGTCGAGGATTACCTCTCACCCGCGGGCAGGTGGCATCGGCTTGGCACCACTCCGCTCGACAAGGTGCGAATGCCGGCAGGCTATCTGCGATGGAAGGTCTCGAAGCCAGGCGTCGGCGAGTTGATTTCGGCCCCGGTGGCCAGCGACACGATGGATTTCGATCTCGAAACCGCAGCGAAGGCACCCGAAGGGATGGTGCCGGTGAGCGGCGGTCCGTGGATCGACTCATTGGCATTTCTTGGGTGGGTTGGTCCGTACGCGCTACCGCCGTTCCTCATCGATCGCTTCGAGGTCACCAACCGCCAGTACCAGGTCTTCGTCGACAAGGGGGGCTATACGACTCCTGGTTACTGGAAGCAGCCGTTCGTTCGCGATGGGCACGAGCTCTCGTGGAGCCAGGCGATGGAGTTCTTTCGCGACGCCACGGGACGTCCCGGCCCATCGACGTGGGAGGGCGGCCGCTATCCCGAGGGGAAGGCGGACTATCCAGTGTCCGGCGTCAGCTGGTTCGAGGCGCTCGCCTATGCGGAGTTCGTGGGCAAGACCCTGCCGGTGATTGCGCAGGGGTTCAAGGCCATGCCGCCGCTGCTCGATCGATTCGCGGTCGCGGAGAGCAACGTGTCCGGCAACCCTGCTCCGGTCGGCCAGTTCGCGGGGCTCGGCCCGTTCGGCACGTTCGATCTGATCGGCAACGTGCGCGAGTGGTACTGGAACGCTGCCAATGACGATCTGCGATACACGCTCGGACGCCAGGCGAACTCATATGGTCCAGAAGCGCTGACGCCATTCGATCGATCGGCGTTGAACGGTTTCCGCTGCGTCCGCAACAGCGGGCCGGTCCCCGACGACGCGAAAGCGCCTCGCGTCATGCTGCGTCGCGACTTTTCGACGGCCAAGCCTGTCGATGACGCGGCGTTCAAAATCTATCGCGACATGTACGCGTACGACCGCACGCCGCTCAATGCGACGTCGCAGGCGATGGCCGACGCGTCACCGGACTGGACGCGTGAAAAGGTGACGTTCAATGCCGCCTACGACGGCGAACGACTGTCGGCGTATCTGTTCCTGCCGAAGCACACGAAGCCGCCGTACCAGGCCGTGGTGTTCTTCCCGAGCGCACGCGTGAACTTCCTGAGCAGCAGCGCCGATCTCGGCGACATGAACTTCGTCGACTACGTCATCAAGAGCGGGCGCGCCGTGATCTATCCCGTTTATCAGAAGCTGTACGAGCGCCGAGCCAAGACGGTGACGCTGCCCGGGCCCACACTGCAGCGGGAGGTGCTCGTTGACTGGAGGAAGGACGTCGGCCGATCGATCGATTACCTCGAGACGCGGGACGACATTGACAAGGATCGAATTGCCTATCTGGGTGTGAGTCAGGGCAGCGCGTATGGCGTGGTGCTCGCAGCGCTGGAGGATCGGCTCAGGGTGGTCGTCCTTCTCGACGGCGGCCTGTTCCAACAGACTGCCGGGCTCGCGGGGCTCGATCAGGTCGACTTCGCTCCACGGCTTACCAAACCCGTACTGATGGTGAACGGTCGCTACGATGCGACGTTCCCGTACGAGAGCGCGCAACTACCGCTGTTTCGGATGCTGGGCACGTCGGCGGCCGACAAGCGTCACGTCGTCTTCGACACACCCCATGACGTCCGTTTGCGGCGGACCGACCTTGTCAGGGAAGTGCTCGATTGGTACGACAGAGTACCTGGGAAGAGTTCAGAACGATTAAGGCCCTCCCGGTTAACTGAATGCCCGTTATGCGGCCCTGCCCTCACGCCAGCACAGCGCGGATTGCCGTCCGCACGGCGCGGATCATGCCGCGCTTGAACACGCCTGTCCAACAACCATGTGAGAACTCATGCCGCGGACACACCGTTCCTGATCGCGCTGTCGTGCGCGCCGTCTTTCATCTGAGTACGGTGTCGCGGTCAGGGCACCGACACGTCCTGGTCGTACCACGGATCCGAACGCCCGATTGGGGCGGCGGCGAGGCCCCCGCGTTGCCTCGCGACGTGGGATGAAGCGGCGGGGGTCGCGCGGGACGGGGTGTCGGCACCTCCGCGGGCATCCCGAGATGACTCAGGATGCGCCGGATCACCTTCGGGTCTTCGATGAGCGCGATCAGCTCGAGACGATTCCCGCAGCGCGGACACGCGAGGACGTCGAAGCCAAAGCTCCGTTGCATCTTCGCGCTGCCGTCAGCGATGCGTCGTTCCGTCACGATGGGCGGAATCGGCGGTCAGTTCGCCGCTCCCTCCGTGCTGGCGCGGCGACCAAGCCCGGGCACGCGCAGCTTCGACAGCCACGCGCTGAGACGCTTGTTCGCGAGCGATTGCTCCAGCGCGTCGAGCTTGACGTAGGCGGCGGGCACGAGCAGC
This sequence comes from uncultured Acidobacteriota bacterium, assembly GCA_963772955.1. Classification (GTDB taxonomy): domain Bacteria; phylum Acidobacteriota; class Vicinamibacteria; order Vicinamibacterales; family UBA2999; genus Gp6-AA40. The sequence continues at coordinate 1,077,577 of CAVYZF010000009.1, forward strand.
AGTGTCAGGAACAGGCAGAGTGACTGCGCGCCAATGATCGTGACCGCGATCGCCGAGCGCTGAGCGCCGCCGATGCCGACGCCGAGCGCCGTCGGCATCAACCCGAAGATGATCGCGAGCGTGGTCATCAGAATCGGGCGCAGTCGCGTGCGACACGCGTCCATGATCGCCTGATCACGTGGCACGCCCTGCGCCCGCAGGACGTTGGTGTAATCCACCTGCAGAATCGAGTTCTTCTTCACGATCCCGAAGAGCAGCAGGATCCCGAGCGCGCTCCACAAGTTCAGCGTGCGCCCGGTCGCCCAGATTGTGAAGAGAGCGAACGGGATCGAGAGCGGCAGCACGGTCATGATGACCAGCGGCTGCACGAAGCTCTCGAACTGCGCCGCAAGCACCATATAGACGAAGATGCTCGCCAGCGCCATCGCCAGGATCAGGTTGTCGGTGGTTTCGTCGAGATTCTGCGTCTGCCCGCGCATCTGAAAGGTGTAGCCCGGCGGCAGCCTGACCTCGTTGATGATGCGACGGAGATCCGCGGACGATTCGCTGAGCGCATGACCGGGAGCGGTGTCGGCGTTCAGGTTGATCGAATACTGCCGGTTCGAGCGGGTGATGCGCGTCGGGCCGAACCCTCGCTCGAGCCGCGCGATGTTGTCGATCCGGACTGGCTGGCCGGTCGTCGAGGTCACCGTGAGCTTGCCAACCATGTCGATGTCGCGGCGCTGGCTCTCCAGCACGCGAACCGTGACCGGGTACTGCTCGCCGGCTTCGCGATACGTGGTGATCTCGTCATCACCTGCGACCATCAGCCGGAGCGTGTTGCCAATCGTAGCCATGCGCACACCCAGGTCGGCCGCACGCGATCGATCCACGGCCACCTGCACCTCGGGGCTGGCATCGCTGTAATCGGATTTCGCGTCAACGAGGGTCGGGGTCTTCTTGGCTTCCTCGACGATCTGCTGCGAGTACTTGTAGAGGGTGCCGAGATCGGGGCCGAGCAGCGCGGCCTGAAGCCCGAAGTTGCCGCCGCCGCCGAGTGGGTTCCGGCCCACGATGCTTGCGGCGAATGCAGGATGACGCGCCAGCACCTCGCGAACCCGCGTCATGATCTGCGCCTGCGTGACCGTCCGCTCGTTCGAAGGCTCGAGGTAGAAGAGGAGATGGAAGTGCGTGTAGCGATCGGCGCCAGCGATGTAAGCCAGCTGTGCGACCCCTTCGAGATCGCCAACCTCCTTCACCAGGTTGCGAGCGATCTCCGCCGTGCCTTCGATCGACGTGCCCTGCGGCGTGTCGGCGTGCACGGTGAACTCGTTCATGTCCTCAGCCGGCACGAACGTCCGTCCCACCATTCGGTTCAGCGGCAGCGTGAGCGCCACCAGCGCCGCCGAAATGCCGATGATCCGCATCGGGTGGGCGAGCGTCCACCGGAGCGACGCGCTGTACCAGCGATCGAGCGCACGGAACAGCCGATGGTGCTTCGTGTCCTCGGATCCGCCACCCGTGTGCCCCTTGGTCAGCCAGCGTGAGCTCAGCATCGGCGTCAGCGTGAAGCTGACGATCATCGACACCAGGATCGCGAATGCCATCGTCCAGCCGAAGGGATAGATGAAGCGCCGTGCGTAGCCGGTCATGAAAGCGACCGGCAGGAAGATGACGATGAGCGACAACGTGGTGGCCATCACCGGCAGCGCCACTTCACGCGTGCCCTGGATCGCGGCGTCGAACGGCGAGCGTCCCTTCTCTTCGATGTAGCGGAAGATGTTCTCCAGCACCACGATCGCGTCGTCGATGACGATGCCGACGGCGAGGGTGAGCGCGAGCAGCGTCATGTTGTTGAGCGTGAAATCCATGGCACGCATCAACGTGAACGTCGCGATGATGGAGGCGGGAATGGCGACCGAGGCAATGATGACGGCGCGCAGGTTCCTGATGAAGAAAAGCACGACCAGCGACGCGAGCAGGCTGCCCCAGATCAGGTGCTCCTCGAGTGACGCGATCGACGCGTAGATGAATTCCGAGTCGTCGGTAGTAATTGTGAGCACGACATCGGGAGGCAGCGTCTTGCGAACGGTGTCGAGCCTGTCCTTGACGCCTTCGATGACCTTGATCGTGTTCTCGCCGGATGCGCGTCGGATGTCGAGTTGCACGCCCGGGCGACCATCAGAGGTGAAGAGCGAGGTCGCCACCTTCTTGACCGAGTCCTCGGCGTAGCCGATATCGGATACGCGGAGCGGGACGCCGTTCACCGAAGCGACGATCACGTCGTTGAACTGCCCGGTGGCCTCGACGCGGCCCATCGTGCGCAGACCCACTTCCCATTTGCCCTGCTCGAGGGTACCGCCAGGGATCTCGACGTTCTCCTGCCGAATGGCATTCACCACCTGGTCGATCGACAGCCCGTGCGCATTCAACTTCTCGACGTCGACGACGATGTGGATTTCGCGAGCGCGATCGCCGCTGATCGAGACGGCGCCGACGCCGTCGACGGATTCGAGCGCGCGCATCACCTGCTTGTCGGCGATCTCGGTGAGCGTGCGGAGGCTGGCGCTCGTGCTCGAGAGCATGAGGCTCATGATCGGATCCGCGTCGGGATCCTGCTTCTGGATGACCGGGGGAAGCGTCTCGGGTGGAACCGCCCGCATCGCGCCGGCGACCTTTTCGCGGACGGCGTTGGCCGCGTCCTCGAGGTCGCGCTCCAGGACGAACTGGACCTGGATGTTGGCCGTACCGCCGGTGTTGACCGTTGCCCTCATCTGATCAATGCCGGCGATGCCGCTGATGGCGTTCTCCATCGGCATGATGACGGACGACGTCATCTCGTCGGGCGAGGCGCCCGGCAGCCGCAGTTGCACGTTGACCTGGGCGGGATCGGCCTTCGGGAAGAGATCGACGCCGAGGTCGCGGAACGAGAAGAGGCCGAGCACGACCAGCGACATCACCAGCATCGTCGCGAACACTGGTCGGCGGACGCAGAGCTCTGACAGCATGGCTATTCTCCGTCGACGGCGATCTTCATTCCGTCCGTGAGCGTATCGACGTCCGTCAACGCCACGCGATCCGCGGTGTTCAATCCGGCGAGGATCTCCATGCGATCGCCGACGCGGTCTCCAGTCTTGAGCTCGCGCGCCTCCAGCCGGTCGCCTTCGACAGCGAACGCCCGGTAAACGCCGTAGCGGTATTGCATGGCGGCGTACGGGATCGTCATCACTTGTTCGACGAGAGAAGTCTCGAGGTGCACGCGGGCGAACGTGCCCGGCTTGAGCACCGCCTCGGCATTTGGCGCGAGCGCTTCGAAGGCAAACGTGCGCGTCTCTGTCGTCACCCCGGGACTGATGCGGGAGATGGTGGCGGAGAACGTCTTGTCCGGAAAGGCATCGACGCGCAGCGTCAACGGCTGCCCGACCTTCACCCATGGCGCCATGCGTTCGGGAATCTCCGCGCGCAGCTTCAACGGGTCGACTCGCACGACGGTCATCACCGGCATCTGCGCTTTCACCAGCTCGCCGAGGGAGACCATCCGCTGCTGGACGTAGCCGGCGAACGGCGCACGGATCGACGCGTCCTCGAGATGACGCTCGGCCAGCTTCATGGCCGCCGCCGCCGCATCGATGTCGGACTGGAGGTTCTTCGCCTCCTGCAACGACGAATCATAGGCGGCCATCTTCAGGCGCAGTGTCGTGTCCGCGTCATCGAGCACCTGTTGCGAGATGAGTTGACGCTTGTGCAGCTCGGTCGCGCGCTCGAAGGCTTGTTTGGCCTGGGCCAGTTCGGCGTTGGCTCGCCTGACGTCGGGTGTGTCCTCGATGCGTGGCAGGTGCTCCGGATCGGTGGCACCGTACCTCGTGAGTGAGCGCGCATGCGCCGCGCGCTGCTGGTCGAGGCTGTATTGCAGCTTCTCGCGATCCAGTTCGACGAGCGGCTGTCCCGACGCGACGCGATCGCCGAGATCGGCGAGCACGCGACGAACCACGCCGTCGACCTCGGACGACACCGTGACCTGGTCTTCGGCGGCCAGCGTGCCAACGACCTCGAGACTGCGTCGAACCGACTCCTGGCGAACCGCGTCGGTCTTGACGGCCTTGAGGGCCTCCTTCGGTCCGCCGGCCTGTTCGGCGCTCGAGTCTATACATCCCGATGTCACTGCCGCCGTGCAGAGCATGACAAATATGAGGGCACCCTTCGACATAAGAGTCTGATTCTAGCCCCTTGAGACATTCTTGTACCTCTAGAGGGGAACAGCGGTCAGCGTGCGCTCTCGCACCGAGGTTTTGCGAACGAATCCAGTAGAGGCGAGTCTTTAGACCCGCCCTGCAGCTACTTCGGTAGGGGAGGAACGCAGGCGACGTGAATGCGAAATCTCACGATTGGCCTCGTTCTCGGTGTGCTTCTCGGCGGCGCCTCGTCTGGTCTGATGGCGCAGTAGATCGTTGCGACAGCTGGGCCCACTATCCAGCGCGGGATGCTCATGTTGCCATTCTCGAGTCAACTCGGCCGCTGCGGATCCGGCACCGACAATGTTCCCAGATCGCACCGACGAGGATCTTAGTCGCACCGACAATGTTCCCAGATCGCACCGACGAGGATCTTAGTCGCATCGACAATGTCCCCAGATCGCACCGACAAGAATCTCAGTCGCACCAACAAGGATCTCGATCGCACCGACAAGGGCAAGTACGATCGCACCGATGCCCGAAGAGCGAATCGCACCGACCATCGAGAAGGTGATCACGCCAACGAGTTCGTCGTTGCGTCCGATGCTGTGGCTGGTGGCGACTGCGGCGTTCATGCAGATGCTGGACACGACGATCGTCAACACCGCCCTGCCCTCGATGGCGACGGGGCTTGGCGAATCTCCGTTGCGCATGCAGGCCGTCGTCGCGTCATATGCGCTCGCGGTCGCGATGGTGATTCCAGCGTCGGGTTGGCTGGCGGACAAGTTCGGCACGCGGCACGTCTTCCTCGCGGCCGTCATCCTGTTCAGCGTTGGGTCGCTCGCGTGCGCGATGTCACGGAGCCTGGTTCAACTCGTCGCCGCGCGCGTGCTGCAGGGCGTTGGTGGCGCGATGCTCCTTCCGATCGGCCGGTTGGCCGTGCTTCGTGTCGTTCCGCGACAGGACTTCCTCGCGGCCATGAGCTTCGTGACGATTCCCGGCCTGATCGGACCGCTGGTCGGACCGACGCTCGGTGGCTGGCTCGTCCAGGTGGCATCGTGGCACTGGATCTTTCTGATCAATCTCCCGCTCGGCGTCATCGGCGGCGTTGCAGCCTTGCGCGTGATGCCCGATCTGCGTCAGCCAGTGACGCGCTTCGATCTCCTCGGCTACGGGCTGCTCGCCTTTGGAATGGTGGCCGTGTCGATCGCGCTCGATGCGCTGTCCGAACGCCAGCCACAACATGGGGCCGTCGTCGTGCTGGCCGTGGCCGGTCTCGCCGGCCTCGTCGCCTACTGGCTGCACGCGGCGCGGACGGTACATCCGCTCTTTCCGCTCGCGCTCTTCAAGGTCCACACCTTCAGCGTCGGCATCCTGGGCAATCTGTTCTCGCGCGTCGGCAGCGGCGGCATGCCGTACCTGATCCCGCTGATGATGCAGGTGGCGCTGGGCTACTCCCCGATGCACGCCGGCATGATGATGATTCCCGCGGCGCTCGCCGGCATGTTTTCCAAGCGCATGGTCGTTCCGCTCGTGGAGATCATCGGATATCGCCGCGTGCTCGTGGGCAACACGGTCCTCGTGGGTCTGGCGATGGCGAGCTTCGCGCTGATCGAGCCTGGCACGCCGCTCTGGGTCCACATCGTGCAGTTCGCGTTCTTCGGTGCCGTCAACTCCCTCCAGTTCACGGCGATGAACACGCTCGCGTTGCGCGACCTCGATGGCGAGCTGGCGAGCAGCGGCAACAGCCTGCTCTCGATGGTGATGATGCTGGCGATGAGCCTCGGCGTCGCGGTCGCCGGCGGACTTCTCGGAGCGTTCGGTGGCGGTGACGTCGAGGCGGAACATCTCGGAGCGCTCACCGCGTTCAGATGGAGCTTCGTGTGCGTGGGTCTCGTTACGCTGACGTCCGCTGCGATCTTCGCGCAACTCGAACCCACGCACGTCATTCCTCAGGCAAGAGTGCAGGAAGCCGACTCGGCCTGAGCTGCGTGTCAGCTTGCCGCTCTCACCGTCGATTCCTCCGGGGCCACCGCGGCGCCGGCATGCTCGGTGACGACATCGTGTACGAAACGCAGCTTGGCGATCGCCGGCTCGCTCAGCACGAACGGATAGAGATCGGGAAGGCCCATGCTCCGATTGAGGCTGTTCAGCGCGTTGGTCAGCGGAAACCACGCAGCGCTGAGATCGTCGAAGTCGTCGAAGTGCAGGCGCCGCGTCGCGACGCTGGGGATTTCAGCGCCTGACACGGCGCGCGGCGCGATCGCCAGTCCATAGGCGCGCGCCGTTTCCAACGTGTCCACGATGTGCAGGTAGTGCGCGAACGTCTCCGCCCAGTCCTCCCAGGGATGCATCGAGGCGTACGTGCTGACGAATCGTGACATCCAGTCGGCTGGCGCGCCTTGTTCGTAGTGGCGCTTCTGTGCCTCTGTATAGTCCTGCGTCTCGTCGCCGAAGAGCGTTCGGAACGGCTCGAGCCAGTGGCTCTCCTTGATCAGACGGTCCCAGTAGTAGTGTCCGATCTCGTGGCGGAAGTGACCGAGTATCGTTCGATACGGCTCGCCCATCTCCTCCCGCGTCTTCTCTCGAAACGGGTCGGAGGCCTCAGCGATGTTAATGGTGATCAGCCCCTCGTTGTGGCCGGTGAAGACGGGTTCCTCGGGTGTGCTGGCCTTGAAGGCGAACGAAAGTCCACCGGACGCCGATCGCGGTTCGAGCGGGAGGCCGAGTGCCGAGAGGCCGTAGATCAGTCGTCGCTTCGCCGCCTCCAGTCGGACCCATGCCTGCCGTGCCTCGGGTGTCTCGAGGTTCGGGATGACTTCGTCGAGCGCGCACGACAAGCAGAACGGTCCCTCACTCTCCGCCGGGATCGCCCAATTGCAGGCGTCTTGCTCCTCGTAGTTGCGGCACAAGCGAACGTGCTGCCTGTCGGCTTCTGGTGCCAGTGCGACGAGTTCCGAGGAGGCGGTCTCCGAGTTCGATGCGGTTGCTGAAACCGCCTCCAGTGAGCTCAGCGTTTGTAGTTCCGGCAGGTACGCGAGTCGATGTCCACATCGTTCGCAGCGTGTATTTTCAAAATGCAGAACCTGGCTGCAACTCGGACACGTGAACAATTTCATGGCTGCGCACAATGCATTGCGCGGGCCAGCGCGGCTGAGACTATCGGCTCTACGGCTAGCACGGGCTTTGCGTAAGCCCGACGCGACACACATCACCAGCCGGAGATCAAGCTATGCCGACCGCCACTGAAACCAAGATCACGCGCGAGTTGCTCATCGAGAAGCTCAACGAAGACCTGGCGCGCGAATATCAAGCGATCATCGCGTATGTCACGTATTCACAGGTGCTGAAGGGCGCCGAGTACATGGCTATTGCGGCGGAGTTGGAAGTCCACGCCGGAGAGGAACTCCAGCACGCGCTGACGATTGCGAAGCAGATCGACTACCTCGGCGGGACGCCGGTGACGACTGCTCTTCCCGTCAAACAGACCGACGATGCGAGAGAGATGCTGCGCGCGGACCTCGAGAACGAGAACGACACGATTCGGGGCTACCGCGAGCGCATCGGCCAGTGCGAAGCGCTGCAGGAGTATGCGCTCGCCGAAGAAATCCGCGAGATCCTCCGCCAGGAGCAAGAGCACCAGATCGATCTGGCGACTGCGCTTGGTGAAGACGTGCCGGACGTCTCGCGCAAACGAAGGTAAACCGTCGGCGGGCCTAAAGGCCCGCCTCAACCAGAGCCTGCTCGTAGTCTTCTCGCGTATTGAGATTGCGCAACGTGCGCAGCTGGGGATCAGCAGTCATCTCTTCCGGCTTTACACGTCTCGTCTTCATCGCGTCAAAGAGAAACACCGGCCGCAGGCGATTGTTCGCGAGCAGATCTTCCACCGAAGGCAACGTCGCCCGCCGATAGACCGCCGAAAGTGGGTGCGTGAAGCCGTCGATCTCCATGACGGCGATGTCGTAGTCGCTCGCGAGGTCGATCAGTTGCCGCACGAAACCTGTTTCGAGCAGGGGCACGTCGCAGCTGGTCACGTACGCCGCATCGATCGTGCTCGGGAGCGCCTTCAATCCGGCCCGAAGCCCTTCGAGTGGACCGCGTTCCTCGCGTTCATCGCGCGTGACGATCACGCCTGATGGCAGTGGCGGCAGTTCCTGATCGAGAGCCGCAACCACGACGATCGGTGCAACGACGTCGCCGAGCAGCCGAACGACTCTCTGGAGCATCGTCTCGGGACCGAATGGAAGCAACGCCTTCGACGTGCCCATGCGCGTCGACTTGCCGCCGCAGAGGACGATGCCGCCGATGGCCCGATTGGAGGAGAGACTCACCTGAGGCATTGTAATTTGCACAACGGCATCGCTTGATCGTCGCGAGGATGCGTAGAAACCACCTCCCATCTGCTCGGCCGTTCATGAAATAGCTGGCACCTCACGTGCACTGACACTCTATCGGCGGGTCTGAAGACCCGCCGCTACTTCCGGCGGTGACGACCTGCCGCTACGTTTAGCGGTGACGATCTGCCGCTACGTGAGGAGAACGAACGTGAGTAAATTCTTTGCGGGCCTGAGTGCCCTCGTAATTGCGGTGTCGCTGACGGCCGCCTGCGCCAATACGGTAAAGGGCGCGAAGCAGGATACCGAGAAGGTCGTGGAGAAGACCGCGGCAGGCGCCAACACGGTCGACGTGAAGTCCGCGTTGATTGCTGACGGCCGTGTCGATGCCAGCAATATCAACGTCGACACCTCGTCGAGCACCAAGACCGTCGTGCTGAAGGGCTCGGTCCCGACGGCGCAGCAGAAGACTGAAGCGGAAGCGATTGCTCGTGACAAGGCCGAGGGCTACACGATCAACAACCAGTTGTCGGTCGTTCCGACGAAGCAGTAGCCGAGTCTTACAGCTTCATTCCGAGACGCGCGAGCGCTGCGCGCGTCTCGGGCTCTTCCAGTCGAGCGCGAAAGGCCTTGACGGCGTCGCGTTCGCCGCGCGCCTTCGGCGTGACGAAGTCGTATTGTTCGTGCTGCACCGGGATGAAGCCGAGCCCGGCGGTGCGGGCGATCGTGTCGAGTGTCATCCCCCAGTCGGCGCGTTGCTGCACGACCGACGCAGCCACGGCGTTGTGCGTGCGCGGTTGAACCGCATAGCCCGCAGGCTTTGCGCCGGCAAGCAGCCGATCGATCAGCGCACGAGTGCCGCTCCCCTGATTCCTGCTCACCATCACGCATGACGCGTCTGCGACCGCAACAGCGACCGCTTCATCTGCCGTGCGCCCTTCGAATCGCGCGTCTCCCTTCCGATAGACGATCCCCTGAAGACGACCGTAGCCAGGAGTCAGATCGAGCGCCGGCGTCAGAAACGGGCGGTTGTATTCGCCGGTCTTCGCGTCGAGCAGATGCACACCGGCGATGTCGCATTCGCCGCGTTTGGCCGCTTCCAGCCCTGCGAGGCTCCCGACGGCGATGAACTTCGATCGCACGCCCGTCTTCTGCAACTCACTCAGCAGGTAGTCGAGCCCGATACAGTGGCTGCCGATGACGACGAGATCGGCCAGTTGCAACTCGCGACCGAGCAGATGCACGTTTACGATCGTTCCGGCACCGACGATCTCCTCGTGACGATCGATGGTCGTGAAGCCATCGGCTCGACTGAACGTCGTCACGCTGCCGGAACCCTGGCCCATTGGGTAGGCCGCCAATGTCCGGGATCCGGGATCCGGGATCCGGATCCGGGATCCGGGACTCGAGGTTCGGGGTTCGGGATTCGCCTTCCGGAATCTCCACTAGCCCAACGAGCAGGTATTCAGTCCGCCCGATCTCGCTGTTCACCCGAACGGCGAGGCGCGCCTGCACGGTCGCGCGAGCCTCGTGCGTGCGTCCCGCCATCGCTGACAACACAGGCGCAACGAATTCGTGGAACGTGAAGATCGCGGATGTGGGGAAGCCCGGTAACACAACGACCGGACGGCCGCCGGTCGCAGCGAGGCAGATTGGCTTGCCAGGCTTGAGCGCGACACCATGCGCGACGATTCCCGGATCGGTCAGCTCGGCGACGACGCGATAGGAGACGTCGCCTGCGCCTTTGCTCGTGCCGCCCGACAACAGCACCACGTCAGCGACTTCGAGTGCGCCATGCACCTTCGCCCGCAGTGCATCCGCATCGTCAGCCGCGATGCCGAGGCGGAGGGGCTCGCAGCCCAATTCGCGAACGGCATCAGCGAGCACCTGGGCGTTGGAGTCGTAGACGCGCGCCGGCTGCATCGGCTGGCCGGGAGGGATGATTTCGTCGCCGGTCGAGAGGATCGCGACGATCGGCTTGCGCCAGACGTCTACGCTGGCGACGCCGATCGCGGCGAGCACTCCGGTATCGCGGCTGGTCAGGATCTGTCCGCGCCGCAGTACCGTTTCCCCTGCCGTGATGTCGGTGCCCGCGAACGACACAGCGCTCCCCGCCGTCACTGCGCGACCGATGCGTAACTGGTTCCCCCTGACATCGGCGTGCTCGACCATCACGACGGCGTCAGCGCCACGCGGCATCATGCCGCCGGTTGCGATCGAGACGGCCGTCCCAGGTGTGACGACGGTCGTCGGTACGACCGCCGTGTGAATGATCTCGTCGGCAAGAGTGACGCGCCGCGGAACTTCTTCCGACGCGCCGAACGTGTCCTCGGCAATCACCGCATACCCGTCAACGTTGGAGCGATCGAACGACGGCACGTCAACGGGCGATGTCACATCGGCGGCAAGTACTCGACCGAGCGCCGCGTCCAGCGCGAGCTGCTCGATGCCTCGCGGTGCGAGATCGATCGCCGCACGAAAGCGCCGCTCGGCTTCGTCGCGATCGAGGACCTGAAGAAACTGCTCTTGATTACCCATAGAGCCAGACCGTGACTTCACTGTCCGCGGCGTAACCTTCACTGTCGTCGTCAATGATGACGAAGCCGTCGGCCCGGGTGGTCGACGACAGAACCGATGCCCCCGCGACGGAAAGCGGCTCGAGGACCCCGTTCTCGAATTTGACGCGTGCGTAGTCGAGCCGTCCGATGGGCGAGCTGATCTTCCGTGCGAGCCGCGCACGGCCGGATTGATAGGGCCACTCGCTCGGCCGGCCACCGAGCACGCGAATCGCGCGCCCGGCGAAGAAGTCGTACGCACAGAGCGCCGAGACCGGATTTCCCGGCAGCAAGAAGATCAGGCGCTGGCCAATACGCCCCATGCCGGTCGGGCTGCTCGGTCGCATCGCGATACCGTGCACCGCCAGTTCGCCATCCGCCGCCACGAGCGAGGGTGCCAGATCTTCGACGCCCACGCTCGAACCGCCAGACACGATGACGACGTCCGCGTCGGCGTGAAGGGCCGCCCGAATCGCCGCCACATCGTCGCGCACGAGACCGGGGAAATCGACGATGGCGCCATCGCGCTCGGCCAGGGCGGCGAGCATCGGCCCGTTGGCGTCGGTGATCTGGAAGCCGCGCGGCTGCGAGCCCGATGGCAGGAGCTCGTTGCCGGTGATGACGAGCCGCACACGGGGCTTGCGCACGACGTGCGCGTGGCCGAGGCCGATCGAGCTCATCACGCCGATGTCCTGCGGACGGAGGACGCGTTTCTCCTCGAACAGTTTGGTGCCGTGAACGATGTCTTCGCCGCGCCGACCGATGTTCTTGCCGGGCGAGACGGTGGAGATCGCGAAGATGTCAGGCACCCGTAGAGGCGGGGCTTCAGCCCCGCCTGCGTCGACGAATTCAGCAGGGAGCACCGCGTCGCTGCCTGAGGGTATCGGCGCGCCGGTCATGATACGAACCGCTTCGCCGCGCACGAGCGTTCGCGCGAATGGCAATCCGGGCATCGCATCACCGACGACCTTGAGTGCCACTCGGTTATACGCGGTCGCGCCCTCGGTCGAGTCCGCGACGACGGCATAGCCGTCCATCGTGGCGCGGTCGAAACCAGGCACATCGATATTGCTGACGATGGGTGTGGCGAGGACACGTCCGCCTGCCGCGCGCAGCGGGATGTCTTCAGTTCCGAGGGGATGCAGTTGCGCGTCGAGCCACGCCAGCGCCGCTTTCACGGTGTGGCGCCGTGCAAAGCCCTGCATCCGGATGTCGTGGCCCATTGCTACGCGTAATTCAAAATGCAAAAGTCAAAATGCAAACAATGAAAAAACAGGTTTGCATTCACATTTGCATTTTGCATCTTGCATTCTGAATTACTGCCTCGCGCTCATGGCTTCGGCGAGGATACTTCCGCCTCCAAAGCTCATACGCTCAGGCGCATCGCCTCCGGCGGTCACCTTGACCGCGCAGTACTTGAACTCCGGAATCTTGCCGAACGGATCCAGCACGGGGTTGGTCAGCATGTTTGCCGCCGCCTCGTAGTAGCAGAACGGCACGAACACCGCCCCGCGCGGCATGCCCTCGTCGGCGCGCGCGTAGAGAGAAATCTCTCCGCGGCGCGAGGCGATGGTGAGCGTGCCGCCAGGCTCGATGCCAAGGTTCTCGAGATCGAGCGGATGCACCGACGCCACCGGCTCCGGCTCGATGTAATCGAGGTTCGAGGCGCGGCGCGTCATCGACCCGGTGTGCCAGTGTTCGAGCTGCCGCCCCGTGATCAGCACCAGTGGGTACTCAGCGTCGGGGCGTTCGGCGGCGGAGATGAGATCGGCCGGGACGAACTTCGCTCGACCTGTCGGCGTCGGGAACTTGTCGATGAAGACGACCGGATCGCCGGGGTCGCCTTCCTTCACACACGGATACGTGACCGACGATTGCTCTTCAAGCCGTTCCCACGTGATGCCGGCGATCGAGTCCATACACAGCCGCATCTCGTTGAACACGTCGCGCGGATGCTGGTACCGCCAGTCGAGTCCCATCCGTTGTGCGATCTGAACGATCAGCCAGAAATCCTCTCGGGCATCGCCGGGTGGCTCGATGGCTTTGCGTCCGAGCTGCACCATGCGATCGGTGTTGGTGACCGTGCCGACTTTCTCTGGCCACGCAGTGGCGGGCAGAACGACGTCGGCAAGGTAGGCGGTCTCCGTGAGGAAGATGTCCTGGACCACCACATGATCGAGCGTGGCCATGGCTTCGCGCGCATGGTCGACGTCGGGGTCGGACATTGCCGGGTTCTCACCCATGATGTACATCCCGCGGATCTCGTGGCGCTTGGCCGCGTTCATGATCTCGACGACGGTCAGACCGGGATCGGGATCGAGTTCCGTCTTCCACAACTGTTCGAAGCGCTCACGCGCTGCAGGTGTGTTCACGCGCTGATAGTCCGGATAGAACATCGGGATCAGGCCCGAGTCGGACGCGCCCTGCACGTTGTTCTGGCCACGAAGTGGATGCAGCCCGGATCCGGGCTTTCCGATCTGCCCGGTCGAGAGCGCGAGCGCAATCAGGCAGCGCGCATTGTCCGTCCCGTGCACGTGCTGGGAGATTCCCATGCCCCAGAGGATGATCGACGCCTTCGACGTCGCGTAGCGGCGTGCGACCTCGCGTATCGTCTTCGCGTCGATGCCGCAGATCGGCGCCATCGCTTCCGGCGAGAACTTCTTCACGTTCTCGGCGAGCGCTTCGTAGCCAGACGTCCGGTCCTCAATGAACTTCTGATCGACGAGCCCTTCCTCGACGATGACGTGGAGCATCGCGTTGAGCAGGGCGACATCGGTGTCGGCGTTGAATTGGAGGTAGTACGTCGCGTGCCGTCCGAGGTCGCCGCGTCGTGGGTCGGCGACGATCAGCGTGGCGCCGGCCTTGGCTGCATTCTTGATGAACGTCGCAGCAACCGGGTGATTCACCGTCGGATTGGCGCCGATGACGAAGATCACCTCGGAGTTGACGACGTCGCGCACCTGGTTCGAGACCGCGCCCGAGTTGATGCCTTCCATGAGCGCGGCGACGCTCGACGCGTGGCAGAGACGCGTGCAGTGATCGACGTTGTTGCAGCCGAATCCCGTGCGCACGAGTTTCTGAAAGAGATAGGCCTCTTCATTCGTCCCCTTCGCTGACCCGAAGCCAGCGAGCGCGCGCTTGCCATACTTGTCGCGGATGTCGCGCAGGCCATTGGCCGCGAAGTCGAGCGCTTCCTCCCACGTGGCTTCGCGGAACACCTCGTGCCACTTCTCGGGGTCGACGGTGAAGTCCTTGTGCTTCGGCGCGCCCTTCTTTCGAATCAGCGGCTTCGTCAGCCGGTGCTTGTGCTGGACGTAGTCGAACCCGTAGCGGCCCTTGACGCACAAGCGGCTCGAGTTCGCCGGGCCATCTTTGCCCTGCACAAAGAGGATCTTGTTGTCCTTGACGTTGTAGGTGAGCTGACAGCCGACGCCGCAGTACGGGCACACGGAGTCGACGGTCTTCTCGGGAACGATCTTCGCCACCTCGCGCGCCGGCATCAGCGCGCCGGTCGGGCAGGCCTGGACGCATTCGCCGCAGGCGACGCACGTCGAGTCGCCCATCGGATCGTCGAGGTCGAACACGATCTTCGAGTGCCCGCCGCGGAAGGCGTAGCCGATGACGTCGTTGACCTGCTCTTCGCGGCACGCGCGCACACAGCGCTTGCACTGGATGCACGCGTCCAGATTCACTGCCATCGCCGGGTGCGACAGGTCCTCGGCCGGCTGATGACGCGAGTGGAATCGCGGCTTGCCGACGTCCATCTTCTTCGCCCAGAGATCGAGCTCCGAGTTGAGCGTGTAGGACGTCTCCGGGATGTCGGAGAGCAGCAACTCGAGCGACATCTTCTGGCTCGCGACCGCTCGGGCGCTGTTGGTCGTGACCTCCATCCCGTCCTTCGGATAACGGCAGCATGACGCGGCGAGCACGCGCTCGCCCTTGACCTCCACCATGCATGTGCGGCAGTTGCCGTCCGCACGCATGCCTTCCATGTAACAGAGGCGCGGAACTTCGATGCCGTGCTCGTCGGCGGTTTGGAGAATCGTCTGATCGGCGCGCGTGACGACCTTCTTCCCGTTGAGGGAGAACGTGACAAGCGGCGCGTCGAGCGTGTTCGTTTGATGCATGCGGGGCTCTGTGTTCTACAACCAACGGCACTGATCACGACACACCGAGGCACAGAGGCACAGAGAGCCAAAAAGTCTTCTCGGTGTCTCGGTGCCTCTATGTGTCGTAGTCAAGGCCAGCATGGAAATCTCGAAGCTACTCGACCTCGCTCGGGAAATACTTCATTACGGACAGCATCGGGTTCGGCGCCGCCTGGCCGAGGCCGCAGATCGACGCGTCCATCATCGCCTGCGAGAGCTCATTCAGCAGCGGCTTGTCCCACCTGCCCCCTTGCATCAGGTGCAGGGCTTTCTCGGTGCCCACGCGGCACGGCGTGCACTGGCCGCACGACTCGTCAGCGAAGAACTTCATCACGTTGCGCGCTGCCGCCGCCGCCGTGTCCTGGTCTGACAACACGACGACCGCAGCGGAACCGATGAAGCAGCCGTATTGGTTGAGCGTGTCGAAGTCGAGCGGCACGTGTGCCATCGAGGCCGGCAGGATTCCGCCGGAGGCGCCGCCGGGTAGATAGCCGTAGAGCGTGTGACCGTCGAGCATGCCGCCGCAATACTCGTCGACGAGCTCCTGCAGCGTGATGCCAGCGGGCGCGAGGTGCACGCCCGGCTTCTTCACCCGTCCGCTCACCGAGAACGAGCGCAATCCTTTGCGTCCGTTGCGTCCGTGCCCGGCAAACCATTCCGGGCCTTTCTCGATGATCTCGCGCACCCAGTGCAGCGTCTCCATGTTGTGCTCGAGCGTCGGACGTCCGAACAGCCCGACCTGCGCAACGTAGGGAGGACGCAGACGCGGCTCGCCGCGTTTGCCCTCGATCGATTCGATCATCGCGGACTCTTCGCCGCAGATGTACGCGCCAGCGCCGCGACGCAGGTGAAACTCAGGGATCGTGCACGGCGGACTCGCCCGCAACGCGGCCAGTTCCTGCTCGAGGATTGCGCGACAGCCGTGGTACTCGTCGCGCAGGTAGATGTAGACGCTGTCGATTCCCACTGCCCACGCGGCGATGATCGCGCCCTCGAGGAATCGATGCGGATCGCGCTCGAGGTAGTAGCGATCTTTGAACGTGCCCGGCTCGCCCTCGTCGATGTTGATGGCCATCAAGCGAGGAGCCGGTTCAGCGGCCACGATCTTCCATTTCCGCCCGGCAGGAAAGCCGGCGCCGCCAAGGCCGCGCAGCCCCGAGTTCTCCATCACCGTGATGACGTCTGCCGCCGTTCGCGTTCCGTCGACACATGACGCCGCGAGCGCGTAACCACCTGCGGCGCGATACGTCGTGTAGTCGACGTGTCCCGGCGTGATCGTCACGTCCGTCGTCGAGTGCGTGACGGCGCCTGCCTTCACGAGCGCGACGACTTTTGCCGCGGTCGCGAGTGGCACTGGATTCTGTCCGACCACTGCCACTGGAGCGGTTTCGCAGCGGCCGACGCACGGCGCATGCAGCACGCGGACGTCGGCCCCGAGGAGGGACGGCAGCGTCTTCAGCAGCTCGTGCGATCCGGCGAGATCGCAGGCAATCGAGTCGCAGACGCGGACCGTGATCGCCGGTGGCGCGGTCTCTCCGTTCTTCACCACGTCGAAGTGGTGATAGAAGGTCGCGACCTCATAGACCTCGGCCATGGCCATCTTCATCTCAGCCGCAAGTGCCACGACGTGGGCGGATGACAGATGACCGTAGCGATCTTGAATCTTGTGCAGGTGTTCGATCAGCAAGTCGCGCCGGCGGGGGGCGTCACCGAGCAGCGTGCGGATCTCGTCGCGAGCCGCCGGATCGACAGAGCGACCCTTCGGCGTGCCGCGGACGCGCGAACGTTTTCCTTTGGGTGGGGTCTGAACAGCCATGCGTAAAGTCCCATGTTATCATTGCGTTACGTCCCGCTGCCCGCCCGATGGGCTCACCTATGTACGTTGAATTTCTGGGCATTCCCCGAGAACGTGCCGGCATATCCGAGTTGGAGGTTCAGGCTGAGACGCTCGGCCAACTCCTCGGAACACTCGTCGTACGCTATCCGGCGCTTCGAGCACTCATCACAGCGGACGGCCTGCACCCTTCGATCGCGGCCAATCTGAACGGCGACGAGTTCATCAGCGATCTTGCGACGCCGCTGACCGAGGACGACCGGTTGCTCATACTCTCGGCGGACGCGGGGGGCTGATTCTTGTGATTCAAAAGGCAAAATGCGAAATGCAACCCTGCTTTTGCATTCTTTTGAATTTTGACTTTTGACTTTTGCATTTCGCGATCACTAAATGCCATTCGGCTATCACGGCTGCTACCTCCGCATCGACGTGAGCAGCAGCGGGCGTGCCGAGCGCGTGACGCTCTCAGAGACGGTCCTGCGTCAGTACCTTGGAGGCAGCGGTCTGGGTGCGCGCCTCTTGCTCGACGAGGGCGGGGCGACCGCCGATCCGTTGTCGCCTGAAGCCCCGCTCATCTTCGCGTTCAGCCCGCTCGTTGGCAGTCCTCTCACTACCTCCGCCAAGTTCGCCGTCGTCAGCAGGAGCCCGCTGACGAAGCGTTTCAACGACTCGCTGGCAAGCAGTGGCTTCGCTATCGCGGGCAAGCGCTGCGGCTGCGACGCGATCGTCATCGTTGGACGCGCCCCTCACTGGTCGGTGCTCGTCATCGACGATGGCGACGTGCGACTCGAGCCGGCTGACGACGTGCTCGGCGACTCGTGTGCGGTGGCAGAGGGGAAGCTGCGCGCGCGGCTCGGTACGGACTATCGCGTGGCGTCGATCGGACCGGCCGGAGAGCGCGCTGTCTGCTACGCCACCATCTCGCACGACGGGCGACATGCGGGTCGCGGCGGCAGCGGCGCGGTGCTCGGCAGCAAGCGCATCAAGGCGATCGCGGTACGCGGAACGAAGTATTGCGAGTGGGCGCGTCCGCGCGAGCTGACCGAGCTCAGTCGCGATCTCTCGAAGCGGTCGTTCGGTCCGGCGACAGCCAAGTACCGGGAGCTTGGGACCGCGACGAATCTCCTGACGTTCAACCGCTTCGGCTCGCTGCCGACCCGCAACTTCCAGACCGGGACATTCGAGGAAGCTGTCAGCATCTCGCCGGAGCAGTTGCGCCTCGAGCATACGCGCACGCGGGCGAGTTGCGTGGCATGCACGATTGGGTGCGAACACATCTACTCGCTCGGGAACGGCACGGTGCGGCTCGAGTACGAGAGCCTGTTTGCACTCGGCTCGTTATGCGGTGTCTCCGATGGCGATGCGGTTCTGCGCGCGTCGCAACGCTGCGACGAGCTCGGCCTGGACACGATCAGTACCGGCGGCAGCATCGCCTTCGCCATGGAATGCGTCGAGCGCGGGTTGCTCAACGAGCCCTGGCTCACGTTCGGTAGCGGCGATGCCGTGTTCAAGGCCATCGAATTGATCGGGCAGCGCGCAGGTGTCGGCGCGATCCTCGCTGACGGCAGTCGAAGAGCCGCACAGATCATCGGGCAGGGCAGCATCGCGTTTGCGCCGCAGGTCAAAGGGCTGGAGATTCCCGGCTACGAGCCGCGCGCGCTGCAGACCATGGCTCTGGGTTTCGCCGTTGGCGCTCGCGGGGCCGATCACAATCGCAGCGGCGCGTACGACATCGACTTCTCGGACAAGGTCGATCGCCGGAACGCGACGCTCGACTCAGTGCGTCACGCCATCGACACGGAGGATCGCGCGGCGGTGATGGACTCGCTGATCCTGTGCAAGTTCCTGCGCGGCGTGTTCAGTGATTTCGAGGCCGAGGCCGCGGCCATGTTGCAGGCCGTGACCGGGTGGGATGTGACCGCTGATGAATTGCGCGACACCGCGCGCCGGATCGTTGCGACCAAGCGGCGGGTCAATCTGCTGGCCGGCTGGACACCGGAAGAAGACACGCTACCCGAGCGCTTCCTCGACGCACCGCTTCCGAACGATCCCGCTGCCACGTTGAGTCGCGAGCGGCTCCAGGCCCTGGTCAGCGAGTACCATCGTCAGCGAGGGTGGTAGATCTCATTTGACGATTTGTGATCGTTGAATGAGTGATTCGTTCGTGATTTGAGAATGCTTGATTGGGCGATTCGGTGAAGCCAATCAACCATCGTTAATTTCCAATCAACAACGAATCAACAATCAAGAATCCCTGGATCATCAATGACTGGCGCTCAGCGCCAAAACGATCGACTCGAGCGCGTCATCGGCGAGCGCGCGCATCTCGTCGTCGGTCCGATCCTGGATCGGGTGCGGCACGAAGATGACGGCAGGGTCGTAGCCGAGCGAGCGATTCTGCGCGGTCGCAGCCTGACGGAATTCACTCGACGCGATGGCGACTGCCACCACACCGAGGTCTTCCAGGTCCCGGATGTCGTGCATACTGCACGACGTGCACGACCCTCAATCCGCGAGCGCTTCGATGACGAGGTCGCACTCGGTCCTGATCTGCTGCTTCAGTTCCGGCGGCGCGAGGATCGAGAAGCGCGGCTTGCGGTAGCGTCGCACGGAGACGCCGCGTTCGTGCAGACGCTCCGCGATACGATCGAGAAACACATCACCCCGTCGCTTGGCGATGTCGAGCAGCCCGATCGTCATGCCATCGATCGTGGACGGCCGCTCGCGTCGCGGCCGCTCGGTCGGTGACAGCTCCGACGTCGGGTCCAGCATGACCAGTTCGGTCTTCATGGCCGTACCTCTCTCGTGACCGGGTTGATGGTGATGGAGCCCAGGCCAGAAATATACGCCGAGAACTTGCCGGCGCCGCCACCGGCGCGGACGATGTTCAGGCTGCCGGTCCTGAACTTGGGGATCGTGCCGTTCGGGTCGGGCGCCTCGCCGGGGAGAATGCCGGCATCGATGCCGCCCGCGCCACGCACGAGTTCGGCCACCGGGATCTGCAGCAGGCGCTCGAGCTCCGACTTGAGGCGCTGCTTCGACCAGCCGGCCTCGTGAAACACCCGGGCGTGCTCCGGCGTCACGACCAGGAACGCCGCGACGTCGATCACCTTCTTGGGATGGTGTGCCGCGCGCAGGCATGCGGCGTACGACCGCGCGAGTGATTCAGGCGTGCGCGAGATCTCGTCCACGATGGGAGCGGCGCCGTCGCCGACGAAGAGCGTCACGGTTGACGAGTCCTTCGAGAATCCCTTCTCAACTGAGAACGACTCCCACGGCGATCCCTCTTCGTCCTCGGCAAAGCAGAACGTGTACTTGCCGGGGTTGCCGAGCGTCGCCCGATCGATCTCGCCGGGACGGCCGCCGCCGACGTTGCGCACCACGAGCTGGAGTGCGCGCCCGATCGTCGCGTTGGCGCGATTGCCCTGCCCGAGGGCGTTGACTCCCGAGTTCATCCCGATCGCGCGCGCGATCGGACCGTTCACCATGACGACCGGGCCGATGAAGTTTGTTGTGCACAAAACGCCGTGCAGGCCGAAGTCGGGCGCGAGCGCTGCTTCGATCGCCGCGAGCACGACCGGGAAGTACTCCGGCTTGCACCCGGCGAGTACCGCATTGATCGCCGCTTTCTCAACTGTGCACTCGCCGTAGTCGGGCGGAATCTGCCCGACGACTTCCTGCGCCGATCGTTTCGTCCCCTTCAACATCGCGTAAACGCGCTCGGGAGTTGGCGGCACAACGGGCAGCCCGTCGCTCCAGCCGCGATCGAAGCAGGCTTCGATCGGATCCGCCGAGTCGTCGATCGTGACTTCTCTCGACTGGAACGTGAATCCGCCGTGACGGATGACGAGGCGCTCCGCGACGCCCGGATCTTCAGTCTTCGATCCGCAGCCGGGACGGCTGTCGGGAAGAGCTACGCCCAGCCCGCTGACACCTGACACGCGTTCCCACTCTTTGCGATCCCATCCGTACGTGCGCGCTGTCTCGCGGACGTCGTCCACGCGAATCAGCGTTGGAACGATCTGGACGCCGAGCCGGTACGACTGTTCGAGGCTCGTGTCGTCGACGGGTGCGAGGCCTTCGAGGAACGCGGGATCATCCTGTGTGTAGATCGTCAGCGGTGGCCGTGCCGCGCGGAGCTGACGCAGCACGGGCACGATCAGATTGCAGGTCGGGCAATCCTTTTTGACGACGACGATCAGGGTGTCTTTGCTCTGCACGGGATCAATTGTTGAATGGGGGATCTTGATTGTTGAATCGTTTGTGACTGTTGATTCTTGATCTTTAGGAATCGCCAATCAGAAATCACCAATCAACAACGATTCAACAATCAGAGATCGGCAAATCAAAGATTCAATACCGTCGCTTCAACTGTCGCATCAGATCGAACTTCGCCGTGTCGGCGACAGCCATCACGGCCATCACGCCTGCCTGCACGGGATCACTGACGACGAGATCGGCGGCGTCGGGAACGCTGCCCGCCATGTTCAACGAGATGACGTGCAACCCGTGGGCGCGTACTTCCTCGACCGCCTTGGTGATTTCACCGCCCATCAGAGATCCGGCGAGGACCAGCATCTTCACGCGCGGCAGTCGCATCACTGCGCGCACGGCGGCCGCCAGCTCCTGTTCACCGACGAGCGGAATCGTGTCGATCGAGATGCGCTCGCCGCGGATGTTGTGGCGGTCGGCTTCGGTGATCGCACCCATCGCGACCTGCCCGACCTGGGCGCCGCCGCCCATGACGATGATCCGCTTACCGTAGATCTTGGCTGAGGATGGCGTCTCTTCCACGCGTTCGACGCCGGCGACTGCTGTGAGATTGTCGAGGACGGATTGCGCGCGATCGTCGGGGACCGTCACCTCGAAGTAGATGCCGGATGTCGGGCTGCCGGGGTGAATATCGATGTGCGTGATGTTCGCCTCGTGATCGGCCAGCACCTTGGTCAGGGCAGACATCATGCCGGGCCGATCGAAGGCGGTGATGAAAATGGCGTGAGCGCTCATTGGAAAGTAGCCTACTTTATAATTCACGACCATGAAGCACATCTCGATCGTCGTTTATGCACTGCTCGCCGCCGGTGCGTTCATGCCTGTGCGGACGGCGGCGCAGGGGCAACCGAATATGTACGGACCTACCGTGACGGCCGACCAGGCGAAGTCTGTGGCTGCGGCAGCAGTCGCTGAAGCGAAAAAGAACCAGTGGACGATGGCGGTGGCCATTGTCGATACCGCCGGCGATCTCGTGTACTTCGAGAAGATGGACAACACGCAGGTCGGCAGCGTGGACGTCGCGATTCAGAAGGCACGCGCGTCGGCGCGCTTCAAGCGGCCGACCAAGGCGTTCCAGGACGCGCTTGCAGCAGGCGGAGAGGGATGGCGGATCCTTTCGCTCGAGGGTGCAGTCGCCGTCGAAGGCGGACTGCCGCTCGTCGTCGGCGGAAAGATCATCGGCGCGATTGGCGCGTCAGGTGGCGCGGCACAACAGGATGGAGTCACGGCTGCAGCGGGGGCAGGAACTCTCAAGTAACCCTGCAACCATGATCCGTGTTGGTGCGACGGGGACCCTTGTCGGTGCGACGGGGACCCTTGTCGGTGCGACGTAGATCCCTCTCGGTGCGACGTGGATGCTTGTCGTTGCAACGTCAATCGCACCAACAAGCATCAAGAATCGCACCGACAGAATCTGATTCGCACCGACGAGCGAAGGGGGTTCGCACGGTATCCGCCGGCGTATCAGGGCCTCGCAATGGGTATCGCCGGAGCTGGAAATTCGGGGACGCTCCTCGCAACCCTCTTCGCGCCCCGGCTGGCCGAGCACTTCGGGTGGCAGGCGACGTTTGGCATCGCGCTGGTGCCGATGACTCTGGTGCTCGCGATCTTCGCGCTCGTTGCTCGCGAGAGCCCCCGTCGTCATACGCCTGCAACACTCGCGGACTACGCTGGGGTCGTGCGCGAGTCCGACACGCTGTCGCTCTCGCTGCTGTACGCACTGACGTTCGGTGGCTTCGTGGGCTTCGCGAGTTTCCTGACGACGTTCTTCAATGACGCGTACCACGTCTCGCGAGTGACCGCGGGTGATCTGACGACGGTGGTGGTCGTGGCCGGAAGCTTTCTGCGTCCAGTGGGTGGGTGGCTCTCGGATCGCATCGGCGGTTATCGCGTGCTCGTCGTCCTGCTCGCGGGTGTTGGCGTCTGCGTCGCGCTCGTGGGGACGATGCCTTCGGTGCGTGTCGCGGTCGGACTCCTCTTCGTGGCGATGGCACTCCTCGGCATGGGGAACGGCGCGGTGTTTCAACTCGTGCCGCAGCGGTTCCCCGAGCGTATCGGTCTCGTGACGGGCGTGGTCGGCGCGGCGGGTGGCCTGGGCGGATTCATGCTCCCGTCCGTGCTCGGCGCTATACGCGATTACACCGGTTCATATGCTCCGGGACTCTTCGGATGCGCCGCGGTGTTTCTCTGCGGCCTGATTCTGCTCCTTGAATTGGGCGCCCGCTGGTCGCAACGATGGGACGTGGCCGCGGCGCAGCGTGCGGGGATCTACTCGTATCGCGCATCGCTGGCGGGGCTGGATGACGAGAGCCCGGCCTGAGCAGGTCAGGTCATTCATGATTGTCTTCCATGAAGGCTGATCTAACACAAACGTAGCCTCTCACCCCCTTGTTCACGGACCACAGCATGTGTATTGTCGATAGAACATGCGTGGTATCCCTTCTGTGCAAATCGCGGACGACGAGGCCGACGTGAACTCGAAGTCCGACATCGATCTTCTTCATGAAATCGGCAGCCGGATTGCGGCCGCTGATCCGCTGCACGCGGTCCTCTCGCGCGTCGTCGACTTCGTGTCGACCATCGTGCAGTGCGACTCGTGTTTCGTGTACGTGCTCGAAGACGACGACCTCGTGTTGCGCGCGTCGAAGACGCCGCACCCGGATGTCGTCGATCGTCTTAAGTTGCGCTTGGGGCAGGGCATCACCGGATGGGTCGCCGAGCATCGCACGCCCGTCGCCGTGGGCAGCCATGCGTTCGACGATCCGAGATTCAAGACCTTCAATGAGCTGCCGGAGGATCGCTACGAGGCGTTTCTGTCTGTGCCGGTGCTGTCGCGCAGCAAGCTCGTTGGCGTGATCAATCTCCAGCATCGCCAGCCGCACAGCCACACGCATCGCGAGATGCAGCTGATCTCGACCATCGGGTTTCTCGTTGGCGCGGAGATTGAGACCGCCCGGCTCGAGATCGAGAACTCGCAGTTGTCCGAGCGGCTCGAGACGAGAAAGGTCCTCGATCGCGCCAAGGGCATCCTGCAGCGCGATATGGGGCTCACCGAGGAAGAGGCCTACCTCACGATTCAGCGGCAGAGTCGTCAGCGGCGGAAGACGAAGAAAGAAATCGCTGAGGCGATCATCCTCACTGACGAACTCAGGCGAGGCAAAGCCACGACATAACTCAGCTTTGCTTGGTCAGTGCGATCGCCGATCCCTGTCGGTGCGATCTCCCCTATCGTTTGTCGGTGCGACGCTGATCCCTGTCGGTGCGATCTCCCTATCGTTTGTCGGTGCGATCGCCGATCCCCTGTCGGTGCGATCTCCCTATCCGTTTGTCGGTGCGATCGCCGATCCCTGTTGGTGCGATCTCCCTATCGTTAGTCGGTGCGACGCTGATCCCTGTCGGTGCGATCTCCCTATCGTTTGTCGGTGCGACGCTGATCCCTGTCGGTGCGATCTCCCTATCGTTTGTCGGTGCGACGCTGATCCCTGTCGGTGCGATCTCCCTATCGTTTGTCGGTGCGACGCTGATCCCTGTCGGTGCGATCTCCCTATCGTTTGTCGGTGCGACGCTGATCCCTGTCGGTGCGATCTCCCTATCGTTTGTCGGTGCGACGCTGATCCCTGTCGGTGCGATCTCCCTATCGTTTGTCGGTGCGACGCCGATCCTCGTCCGTGCGATCTCCCCTATCGTTTGTCAGTGCGATCGCCGATCCCTGTCCGTGCTATCCCTTTTGCGCCAATCGGTGCGGATCATTCGCACTGACAAGCGTCCAGAATCGCACCAAGATGCGTCGAGTGTGCACCGACAAGAATCAAGCTCGCACCGCCAAGAATCCAGTTCGCACCGACAAGAGTCAAGCTCGCACCGACAAGAATCCAGTTCGCACCGACAAGAGTCAAGCTCGCACCGACAAGAATCCAGTTCGCACCGATGAGGATCACGTTCGCACCGACAAGAATCAAGCTCGCACTGACAAGAATCCAGTTCGCACCGATGAGGATCTCGTTCGCACCAACACGTATCAGGATTGCACCGCCCAGTTTCAGTAATCGCACCAACGTGGAGCCTGGGTGTAGACTCCTTGCGATCGAAGGAGGCCTCCAATGCCCAGGTCTGGAACCGTCGGCGGCATCGTCGTAGTGGCAGTCGCGGTCACCGCATCCGTCGTCGTGGATTCACAAGAAGGCAGTCGAACCCCGGCTGCCAGGGCGGCGACGGCCAGGCCCTATACAGCTCCCAAGACCCCGTGGGGCGACCCGGATCTGCAGGGCGGCTGGACCAACGTCAACGAGAACGGCATTCCCTTCGAGCGGCCCGACGCACTGGCTGGCAAACAGCTCGAGGCCGTTGACGACTCCGAGCTCGCCGAGCTGGACAAGGAGCGCGACGAGGCGCGGCTGAAAGGCGCGGCTGCGATCGGTGGTCGTGAAACGGGCGCGGGCCCGGTCCACTGGTACGAGCACTACGGTGCGAAGAACAGCCGCGCCTGGATGGTCATCGATCCACCC
Organism: uncultured Acidobacteriota bacterium; assembly: GCA_963772955.1. Taxonomy (GTDB): domain Bacteria; phylum Acidobacteriota; class Vicinamibacteria; order Vicinamibacterales; family UBA2999; genus Gp6-AA40. The sequence goes on from CAVYZF010000009.1 coordinate 1,103,376, forward strand.
GACGGTCGAATCCCACCGCAGACGCAAGCGGCGATCGCACGGCTCGGCGGACGCGCGGGGGGACGAGGCGGCCGCGCCGGCGGTGAAGGCGGTCGCGCCGACTCATGGCTGGATCGCAGCCTCTACGACCGCTGCATCACTCGCGGACTACCTGGCTCGATGATGCCGGCGATCTACGGCAATGCGTACGACATCACGCAGGCGCCCGGCATCGTGGCGATCCGCTACGAGATGATTCACGAGACGCGCATCGTCCGGCTCGACGCGAGCCCGCGCACGGGCCTCAGGACTCACATGGGCGATCCGCGCGGCCATTTCGAGGGCGATACGCTCGTCGTGGAAACAACGAATTTCGATTCACGCTCGGCCTATCGCAATGGCACGCCGACGATGAAGCTGGTCGAGCGGTTCAAGCCGGTCGCTGCCGACAGGATCGACTGGTCGATGACAGTCGATGATGGGCAGACCTGGACGACGCCCTGGACCTTCGCGATGACGCTCACGGCGGACCCGCATCAGCCGCTCTTTGAGTACGCGTGCCATGAAGGCAACTACGCGATGCGCAACATCCTCAGCGCTGCTCGCGCGGAGGAAGCCGCGGCGTCCGGCGGATCGCAGAAGTAAGCAGCCGACGTAATTTTCAGCCGCTGCTCCGATCCGGGACACATTGGCCCTCATTCGGGCCTATGTGCGAGCCGCCTGGTTTGGTTCAAACCATTCTCTAGTAGTCACTTATGCGAGGAACCACTGTGGTGGTCCTCGTCTTGCTCTTCCGGCCTCCGTGACAACAGGGTCGGGGTCTGCCTCGAAATCGGAGTGGACTCTTGCACGGTACCCGGGTGTTTACGTCACCTCGGCTATAGCGGTAACCGCCCCCTTGCTCTTGGGTCTCGCGGGATGGCCGCCGTCCGCCCGCGCGCTTGAAGTCGTTGGTCTGATGCTCGCGGCAATCGCCGGGGCCGCGCTCGATCGGCGCCGATCACGAACGAAGGCTTCTGCAACGGCCTTCGTGGTGGACTTTGCCGCGCTGCTGCTCGGCGGTCGCGCCGTGGCAACGATCGTCGCAACTCTCGGCGTGGCGCTGCGCAACTTTACCGGGTCGACGCGCCGTCGGATGTTCACGAACGCGGCCGTCATCGTCGCGTCGATCCAGTCTGCTGGTTTCGTCCACGCACACCTGGGGGGGACGACGGGTCGTTTCGAATGGCCGTGGCAAGGCGTGCCCATCGCCGCCGCCGCTGTCGCCTACTGCCTTGTTCGGTACGCGCTGGTGGAGTGCGTTATTCCGTTTGTCACGCGACAGCCGCTCAACCTGTCATGGCCGCGGCTCGTCGTGAGGGACTTTCCCGATTTCATCCTGGCAGCCGTCGTGTCGGTGGTGGTCGTTGCCGCTATTGAACATCGCCTGTGGGGATTGCTGTTCGCGGCCGCGATGCCGCTCGTCTTCGTCTATCGAACGCACTTCCGTCACCTCGATCGCCTCGAGCGCGAGCAGCGGCATCACGACGTGATCGAGTTCCTCGATCAGGGGATATGCGTCCTCGATGGGAAGGGTCAGATCACGCTCTGGAATGACGCGCTCCAGCGGATAGTCGATTGTCCGCGCGAGCGCGCGCTCGGCCGGACGCTCGAAGCGGCGTTGCCGATGCTCTCAAAGACGGAGTTCCGGCGAGCGTTCGACGAGGCCCTGCGTCACTGGCGTCCGCAGATGCTGTCTCGCTTTGCGTTGCCGGTGTCCGAGGGCATTCGGCTCCTGCAGGTCAAGATCCACCCCGAAGCCGACTGCGTCACGGTCCTCTGGAACGACATTACCGATCGGTCGCGAGCGGACCAGGCGCTGCAGCGCAGCGAGGAGCGCTTCGCGTTGATGCAGGCGGGAGCCAACGACGGCCTCTGGGAGTGGGAGATTCGCAGCCAGGAAGTCCATTTCTCGGCACGATGGCGGGCGCTCCTGGGGCTGCCGACAAGGAGTGGCACCGGGTCGCTCGATGACTGGCTGGGCCGGGTTCATCCCGATGACCTCGACGCGTTGTGGGAAGCGATCAAAGCGCACTTGTACGGGAAGACCGCGCACCTGCACCACGAACATCGCGTGCGGCATGAGAACGGCACCTACAGGCGGTTTCTGTGTCGAGGCCTCGCTGCACGTGGACCGCGCGGGCGGGCGGCGCGCATCGCGGGCTCGTTGACCGATGTCACCGAACGCGCGACGGCGATGGATTTGCTGCGCAGCCTTGGGTTTCGTGATCCACTGACCGGGTTGTGCAACCGTACGGTGTTCGTGGAAGGGCTCGGCGAGCGGCTCGAAGAATTCAAGCAGCACCGCGGACGCCGATTCGCTGCGCTGTATCTCGATCTCGATCGATTCAAGGTCGTCAACGACAGCCTCGGTCATCTGGTTGGTGACGAGCTGCTCACTGCGGTGTCCCGCCGGCTCGAATCCTGCCTGCGCGAGGGCGATTCGCTCGCGCGGCTCGGAGGCGATGAGTTCGCGATCCTCCTGAACGGACTCGATGACGAAGGACAGGCCAACGTCATTGCCTTCCGGATTCAGGATGCGCTCAGCGCGCCGTTTTCGATTGGCGGCCGCGAGGTGTTCACGTCGGCGAGCATCGGCATCGCATTCAGCGCCGCGCAGTACGCCAACCCTGAAGAGATGATGCGCGACGCCGACACGGCGATGTACCACGCCAAAGCGCGCGGCAAGGCTCGGCATGAGCTCTTCGATGCCGAGATGCACGCGCGCGCCCTCGATCGCCTCGGGCTTGAAAACGACCTGCGTCAAGCCGTGAAAGACAGCGAATTCGACGTCCATTACCAGCCGATTGTGTCGCTGACGAGCGGAATGTGCGTCGGGTTCGAGGCTCTGGTTCGCTGGTCGCGCAACGGGCAGGCGACGTCGCCGGAGCAGTTCATCCCAGTCGCCGAGGAACTCGGACTGATCGAATCGCTCGGGACGTGGGTCCTTCAGGAGGCGTGCCGCACGTTCGCCGACTGGCAACAACGGTATCCGCGCTACGGCCTCGAGTGCATCAGCGTCAACGTATCGACGCGACAACTGATGCAGCCCAACTTCCTGCAGATCGTTGAGGAGGCCGTCCAGCGATCGGGGTTGACGCCATCGAATCTTCGTCTCGAGATCACCGAGACCACCTTAATGGGGAGCCCGCAGATGGCGGCGGAAGCCCTGCGTGAGTTGAGAGACTTCGGCGTCAAGGTCTACCTCGACGACTTCGGCACCGGGTATTCGTCGCTCAGTCACTTGCACAAGTTGCCGGTCGACGCACTGAAAATCGATCGGTCGTTCGTCAGGAGCCTGCTGCTTCCCGAACGTCCCGCGATCGTCGAAAGCATCCTGGCGCTGGCGCGGACGCTCAACACCGGTGTCGTTGCGGAAGGCGTCGAGAGCGACCTGCAGGCGCAGGAACTCAAGCGGCTTGGATGCCGTCATGCGCAGGGTTTCTTCTTCTCGCCCCCACTCTCCAGTCCACGCGTCGAGCAGATGCTGGCATCGCGCCAGCCACTTGGTCAGAAGCAGGCCGAGAACCCCCACCGCGCCGACACGATTGGACGCGACCTCGAACCGTTCGTTGGTGCCGCGATCGAGTGGCCCGAGGTGCCTGCAAAAGCGCGAGCGTCCGCGCTTTGATCGCAGCGATCTCCCGCGGCCGGAAGATCCAGTCGTCGATCTGATGCCGACGGATCTCAGCCGCCGACCACACCGGGCGCATCAGACCGTTCGCGCCATGTGCGCCCGTCGCCATCAGCAGATGGCCCAGTTCGTGTGCGATGGCGCGCCCGAGCAGCGCCCGGGCGTCCGTGCCGGTCTGCTCGGCCATCCAGTTGACGCGATCGATGTAGATCGTCGCGAGCACACCGGTCCCCGTCTGCGAGTTGATCATCGCGTCGCCGAGTGGGAGCACGCGGCGGGATCCATCGGCCACGGCGTCAGCGCGGATGATTCGGACTGCGAGTTCTCCCGGTGCGAGCGGCGTCTCGCAGGCAGGCGCGCGCCGCGCGTCGGATGGCGACGCGGGCCCGGTGCAGGTTTTCCACACCAGGTCCACCGCCGCGGCGGACACGATCGATGCGGCGACTGCGAGAGACGGGCGCCGCTCGGCATCGGTTGCGCCGGTGCTGTCGTAGACTCGGACGGTGACTTCCGTGAAGAGCGTCGCCGCCGCGAACGCCGGCAGTTGTAACGACGACATCACGACCACGAGCGACAAGGCACAGCGACCAGTCGTCACCAGCTCCAGCGGATTCGCAAGCGGTATGCTCATGTCCGCCACTGTGACGCGCGGTCTCAGGTGCCTCAACGCATCAGGAGGTGACCTGAGGTGACATGTTGGTGACTTGTCACTGCGACATCGCGCAGGACTCTTCTCAAGCGTCCGCAGGTACGGCATAAAGACCCATGGACAGCGAGGTGCTTCGATTCGCGTCGTTCGAGCTCGATTGCCGCTCGCGCGAACTGCGCGAGGGCGCGCGACGAGTGCGGCTGCAGGATCAGCCGTTCGAGATTCTTCGTCTCATGCTCGATCGCCCGGGCGACGTCATCACCCGCGACGAGATCCGCCGTCGGCTCTGGCCAGAGGGTACCTTCGTCGATTTCGAGCACAGCCTGAACGCCGCCATCAAACGCCTCCGCGCGGCGCTCGGCGACGATGCGGATCATCCGACGTTCGTGGAGACGGTGCCGCGACGCGGCTATCGGTTCATCGCGCACATCGATCGTGGCCAGACCGGTGCGCGAACGGTGTCTGCGCCACCGACTCGCCTCGTGGTGTTGCCCTTCAGCAACCTGAGCGAGGACAGCAGCCAGGAGTACTTCGCCGATGGCTTGACCGAGGAGTTGATCGCGCAGCTCGGTCCGCTCTGCCGCGGCAAGGTTGGTGTGATCGCGCGCTGGTCGTCGATGGTGTTCAAGGGGAGCCTGCAGCGTGCGCGAGAGATCGGGGAGGCATTGCGCGCGGACCATCTGCTCGAAGGAAGTGTGCGGAGAGATGGACCCCGTGTCCGCATCATCGCCCGTCTGATCGAAACCGCCGGCGAATCCGAGCTGTGGTCGAAGACCTACGAGCGTACGGCCGATGACTGGCTGGCGGTGCAGGCTGACGTCGCGAGTCTCGTCGCGCGCTCGCTGATTCAGGAACTCGTGCCCGGCGTGCACACCGGCAGGAGAGCCGACGAGAATCCGGCCGCGTATCAGGCGTATCTTCGCGGGCGCTATCACTGGGCCAAGCCGGGTGACAGCGGACTCGTCGAATCACTCGCCGGATTCGAGGAAGCGACCCGACTGGCGCCGGACTTCGCCGCGGCTCACGGTGGGCTGGCGCGCGTGAGGCTCGGGAGCGCGGAGTACTACCACGAGCCGCCACGCCCGGCACTGCTCGCGGCGCGAGCGTCGGCGAATCGCGCGCTCGATCTCGATCCGTCAGTGTCAGAGGCCGTTGCCGTTCTTGCCGACACGTGGCGCATGCTGGAGATGGATTGGCCGGCGGCAGAGGCGGGCTACTTGAAGGCGCTGGCGCTCAACCCGAGCAACGAATTTGCCCTGCGCGAGTATGGAGTCACGCTCGCGGTGAGCTCACGGTTCGAGGACGCGGCGCGGTTCGTCGACCAGGCGTGCGAGATGGATCCGCTGTGTCTCATGGCGAACACCATGGCGGCATGGATTCGCTACCTGTCAGGCGACGTCGAGCGCGCAATCGATCGATGTCATCACGCGCTGAGTCTGTTTCCTGAGTTCGCGCCCGCGAGGCGATTGCTTGGTGCGGCGTATCTCAGGGCAGGCGAGTGCGCGCGCGCCCGCGCGGCGCTGGACTCGACAGCGCCCAACGACAGCGCGGATCCGATCCGTCTGGCCTGGCTCGCGCACGTGCAGGCACTGGGCGGCGCGCGCACCGATGCTCGCGAGTCGATCGCGCAAGCGCTCTCATTGCAGGTGAGCCGATACGTGTCGCCGTATCACCTGGCGATTGCCTACGCCGGCCTCGAAGACCACGACTGCGCGTTTGCGGCGCTGCAACAGGCGTGGCTCGATCGCGATCCGGCCCTTGCCTTCGTCACGGTGGAGCCGCGACTCGAGTCGCTGCGCGGTGACCGGCGATATGCTGAGGTGGTCGAACGGCTCAATCTACAGTCCACAGTCCACGGTCTTCAGTCACGACCGCAGACCGGGGACTGAGGACCGGGGACTACGCAGTAGCCAGCGCCGCGCGTCGTCCCTGGTGGTATTCGGCGAGCTGCGCGTTTGCCGAAACGATCGTGTCGAGCTCGCCGACGATCGCCTGAAGATCCGTTCCCGAGACGACGGTGTAGAACAGATCGTCGGCGATGCCGGTGTAGACGCGGTTGCCGATACATCCGAGGCTCGACGCGACCCCGCCAGACAGATGCGGCCGGAATCGCCATGCACGTCGGACGGCCGAGCAGCGGCAGCACCGGCTTCGCCGCCCGCGTGGCGGCCTCGTGGAGCAGCATCAGTCTCGCCGGCGTGCCGGCAAAGAGAATCGCATCGGGAGCCACCGGCGTCTGCGAGAGCGGCGCATACACCGTCACCGGCGGCGTCTTCGGCAGCCGGGGTACGCCCGGGACTTCTTCCATCTTGATGTAGCCGATGTCGACCATCAGTCCGAGCGTACCGGTCAGTTCGGCCTCGCGCTCCGGCGGCAGCGGGATGTTGTGCGTGTAGCTCCCGATCGGGCAGTTGTGGTGGTCGGAAGGCACTGTGTAGAACACCTGTCCTTCCGCCGCGAGCCGCCAGAAGCTGCAGCCGGACGGCTGCGATCCTGATAGTTGGAGCACTCCATCGGGTGGCGTCTCGCGAAACGCGACCGCCACGGGACGACGGGACAGCTGCAGGACATCCGTCAACCGTCTCTCAATCTGCGCGAAATCAGTCATAGGACGAACGATATCAGTGAACTGTGAACTGCGAACTGCCTACCGGCTACCGCCCTGCCAGCACCGCCTCTACCCATCTCCTGACGCTATTGATCAACCACAGTCGCGACGCTGATGCGATGTCCGCTTTTGTGAGGATGCGCTCTCGAATTGTGCCCGCTTCGATTTGCTCGGCTCGAAACGTGCCGCCAAGAAGGCCGGATGACAGCGGCGGCGTGTAGCGCACGCCATCGATCTCCGCCACCACATTTCCGATGGTGGACTCGGTGACCTCTCCACGCTCGTTCCACAGCAGCACGTCGTCGAGGCCTGGTTGCGCGCGTTTGGCGTCTTCGTAGACCAGGCGACGCGTGGTCTTGTGCCGGATGAACGGATCGAGCGGGTCGATCGGCTCGAGGGCGAAGTCCACGCGCCATGGGCGCGTCTCGTCGTCGTGCGGCGTGCATTCGATCGTCGGGCGTCCATCGACAGACAGGAGCAGGCGCAGACGCCAGCATTCTTGCGGGTGCTCGCGTGCCACCGCAGCGAGGGCCTCGCGGACGGTTGATTCGCTCCATTGGTAGGCGAAGTACCGGGCCGCTTCGGCCATCCGGGCCATGTGCCGTTCGAGTCGCTCCACGCGGCCGTGTTCGAGGCGCATGGTCTCGAGCAGCGAGAACGATGCCCGGGGCGCCGGGGCCACGCTATCCATAGGCTTCTATTCTGAACGACAATTTGAGTTGCTGGGTGGCTCGGTAGCTGCGTAGCTAGGCAAGAACCCCAGCCACCGAGCTACCCAGCTACCGAGGGCTACCCAGCTACCCAGCTACCTAGAAACCCAAATGAGAATCCTGGTAGTCGAGGACGAATCGAAAGTGGCCGATGCCCTGCGCGAAGGCCTGGAGGATGAACGGTACGACGTGGTGGTCGAGCGCACTGGTGAAGGGGCGTTCTTTCGCGTCAATACGGAGACCTTTGACGTGGTGCTCCTGGACCTGACGCTGCCCGGCCGCGATGGCCTCGAGATCCTGCGCGCGCTTCGTCAGCGTCGCATGGAGACGCCTGTTCTTGTGCTCACCGCGCGCGACTCGCTCGAGGATCGCGTGACCGGTCTCGACGCGGGCGCCGACGACTATCTGGTCAAGCCGTTCGCGTTTGCCGAGCTGCTCGCGCGAATCCGCGCGCTGGTCAGGCGCGGTCGCGTCGCCGATGCGCCGAAGCTTGGGGTGGGTGATCTCGAAATGGATCTCGTCACGCGCAAGGTGCTGCGAAGCGGAAAGCCGGTCGACCTCACTGTGCGTGAATTCGAGCTGCTTGAATTCCTGATGCGCTACCAGGGCCAGGTCGTCTCGCGGGAAACGCTGGCGCGCGACGTCTGGAAGGAAACCGCGCGCACCACGCCGCTCGACAACGTGATCGACGTGCACATCGCGCGACTGCGCCGCAAGGTCGATCTCGAGCACACCGTGAAGTTGATCCACACGGTGCGTGGCGTCGGGTTCATGCTGCGGGAGGGTGAGCCGTGACAGAGGCGGGCTGGCTCGCCGGCCGTTGGTGGCGGTCGCACAGCGTTCGCATGCGGCTGACGTTGTGGTACGTCGCCGCCATGATGGTCGTCCTCGGTGTCTACGTCTTCGGCGTCTATACGTTCGTGAGCCGCAACGTGTCCGACTCGCTCGACGAACGTTTGCGCGCAGACTTCTACTGGGCCGCGTCAACGGTGGACGAAGGGCCCGACGGTCTCATCATGCCGTTTCCGCAGGTCGATCTGCTGCTCGAGGAAGAGTCGCCCTGGGTGCAGGTGTGGAGCGCCGACGGGGAACAACTCCTCCTGAGCAACGACGAGGCACGGCGCCGCCCCATCCCCGAAAGCCAGGCACTCGCGCAGCAGGGGGAGGACATGATCGAGTCGCTCCCGACAACCGGTGTGCCGATTCGCGTCCTGAGTCGCAGCAGCTACATCGTCGATCGGCCGGTGACGATTCAGGTGGCGCGATCGGAAGCCGGAATCCGGCAGCAGATGCGCGAGCTGTCGCTGATTCTCATCTTCGGCCTGCCCGTGGGCGTCGTGATCGCGGGCCTTGGCGGGTACACGCTGGCACGTCGCGCGCTCGCGCCGATCGAGCAGATGACGGAGCGCGCGCGCACGATTACCGCGGAGCGCCTGAGCGATCGACTACCCGTGGCGCATCCCGAGAACGAGATGGGGCGGCTGGCCTCGGTGTTCAACGAGACGCTCGGCCGGCTCGAAGGCTCGTTCGATCAGATGCGGCATTTCACGGCCGACGTCTCTCACGAGCTGCGCACGCCGCTGACGGCGATTCGCAGCGTGGGCGAGGTCGGCTTGCGCGGGCATCGCAACGAGGCCTCGTATCGCAGCATCATCGGCAGCATGCTGGAGGAAGTCGATCGACTCTCGCAGTTGGTCGATCGGCTGCTCGCGCTCTCGCGTGCCGGTACGCAGCAGCCACCGTTCGCGCTCGACACCGTGGACTTCGCCGCACTCGCCGAGGACGTGGTCTCGCATCTCGGAGTGCTCGCCGAGGAGAAGGGGCAGACGCTTTCGATCGAGAAGGTGGCCTCCCCGCGCGTACGCGCCGATCGCCTCGTCCTGAGACAGGCGTTGATCAACCTCGTCGACAACGCGATCAAGTTCACGCCGCCGGCCGGACGCGTCCGGCTGCGTCTGTCAGAGACCTCCTCCCAGGCCGTCGTCGATGTCATCGACAGCGGGCCGGGTGTCCCACCCCACGCACGCGAGCACATCTTCGACCGCTTCTACCGTATCGATGGCAGTGAAGTCGTGGGCACCGGGCTCGGCTTGTCGCTGGCCAGAGGCGGCGTAGAAGCCATCGGCGGGCGGCTGACACTCGAGCAGACCGGCCCGGAAGGCAGCACCTTTCGCATCACCATCCCCAGGCACGCCCGGATTCTGACGAACAGTTCAGAGAGTCTTCAGACGACAGCGAAGGGCCGGACAGCCTAGGATCCTTGAGTGACGGTCATCGTTCACGCGTTGTGGATGTTGTGTGCGCTTGGCGCCGCGACATTCGCCGCGGCCGCGGCGCCGCGGCGCCCATGGCACGTCGCCCTGGCGATCGGGTTCCTCGCGGTCGTCATGCTTCCGGGCGCCTCGCCCGACCCTGAGGTCGCCGGTCTCTGTGCGGCACTCGGCGCGATCGTGTACCTCTTTCGTCCCCGATACGCGTGGCTCGGATTCGTGCTTGGAGGCGCTGTCGCAGGAATGCTGGTTCAGGTCTTCGCGTTGCTGGGCGGCCCGGTCGCCGTGACCGCCCCTCTCGTCGCCGTGAGTCTTGCCGCAACGGTTTGGCTTGCGCGAACTCGCCCTCACTTTGCGCCCGAGGCGCTGCGCGAGGAGGCACTGCTGATCGTGTGCATGCTGGGCCTTGGTGTTGCGGTGCTGCCGAGCGTGCTCGATGGATGGCAGGCCGCGGCGAATCTGAACGCGCGGATGGAGAACGTGGCGCAGCAGGCGATCCCGGCGTGGGTGCTGTCTGTCGTCGCGACGTCAACGCTGCTCGGTGCGGCGTACGCTTTGTGGAGTCGCCGGTGAATCTGCTTCCGATCCTGGAGAACGGTCTCTTCGCACTCGGTCAGGTCCTTCGATTTCCAGTCTTTGTTCTCCTGTGGGTGTGCGTGATCGCCGCCGTCTTCATGGCGGGGTCGTGCGTCGTCGACTTCGTCGCCCGCCGGCGTGAGCGCCGTACCTTCGACATCACCACCTGGCTCAAGTCAGGTTCGGCAATGGCGGCCCCGACGACGCGGCTTCGCTTGCTCCCGGCAAGCCTGCGTCAGATGCTGAGCGACGTTGAAGCGGCGCGCGCGCAAGACGCACTCGCCGATGGCGGCCTCGAGCATCTCGTCCTCGAGCGCGAGGAGCGCGTGCGGCGGCCACTCAATCGGGCGCGCATGATGGTGCGCGTGGGGCCGAGTCTGGGTCTCATCGGCACGCTCATCCCGATGGGCTCGTCGCTGGCGTCGATGGCGGCCGGGAATCTCGAAGCCATGTCGGGGCAGATGGTCGTGGCCTTCACGAGTACCATCATCGGGCTCGCCACCGGGACCCTGGCGTACGTCGTCGCCGCCGCGCGTCAGAACTGGGTTACGGAAACGATTCGCGAGCAGCGGTACCTCGCCGAGCAGGTCGCGAGGGAAATGAACACCATTGTTGGTTGAATGATGTTTGATTGTTGATTCGTTGTTGATTGGTGATTCTTGATTGAGGATTTGGAGCTGACTCGTCGAAACGAGAACTCAATCAACAATCGCCAATCAACAATCAAAAACGATTCAACGATCAAAGATCGACGAAATCAAGAATTGATTGATTGATGTCCCGATTCCTTCACCTGCCCGTCGCCGGAAGAAATGCCCGAAGAGGATCCGCTCGCCGGCATCGCGAATCTCTTCGACGTCTCGGTCGTGTTCATCGTCGGCCTGATGATCACGCTCTTCTCGGTCTATCGCATGGCGGACCTCGTGGACGCGAAGAGCGAGGTGACGATGGTCAAGACCAACGCGCAGGGCGAGCGGGAGATCATCGTCAAGAAGGGCACGAAGATCACGGCGTACAAGGTGAGCGGCAAGACGGCGACCGGCGACGGCGAGCGGCTCGGCACGGCGTATCGTCTGGCGAACGGCCAGATCATCTACGTGCCGGAAGGACCGGATGACACCGCGTCGCTAGCGTTGCCGCGCTGCTGTTAGCGACTCATGATCGCGAGCAGCGCGCCAACAGGCCCAGAGCCCACGAGCCCAGAGCCCAGCGTCGCGCAGCCGGTTCGCATCGCCTACCTCTTCTCCGACGGCAACCTCCCCGGCACGCTCAAGGCCTTCAAGGCGCTGCTCCAGGAGCGGCCGGATCTGCGAGGCCGCGTGGCGCTGACGTTCCTCACCGAGTCGATGTTCGACGACGTGAAGGCCGACGAGATCATCGCGCGCCAACGTGCTCGTGCTGGACACGATGAACCAGCAGATGCTCGAGCGCTTCAACGCGACGCACAAGATCGACCTCATCGCGCAGCGTGCGCGGCGCACGGCAAGGTGTTCGCGCGTCGGCGAAGGCCTGCTGCCGAAGGAGACCTACATCAAGCCAGGGCGCGATCTGGGACGACCGCGCGCGCGCGCTACTGGGCGCACTCGGGCTTCGCGAATCAGGTCGGGCTGCTGAAGTACGCGCTGACGCAGGCCGGCGTGACGGGCTTGTCGCTGCCGAAGCCGCAGCCGAGCCTCGACTTCGGCTACTACTATCCCGACGGCCGCGACCGGGCAGGTCTTCGCGACGTGGGACGAGTTCGACGCCTGGCGGCAGGCAGCACGGCAAGCTGCGTCCCGGCGCGCCGCGCATCGCAGTCGGCTTCTACAAGTCGACGTACTACACCGGCGAGACCGAGCTGCTCGACGCGGTGATCGCCGAGATCGAGCGGCAGCGGCGCCGAAGCGATCCCGATCTTCGGCTATCCGGGCGCGGTCGCCGCACGAGCGGCTGCTGCTCGACGGCGACGGGCAGGCCGCGCGCCGACGCCGTGCTCGGCTTCATCTTCAACTTCTCGGGGCCCGACGCCTCGAAGGCTGCTCGCGAAGGTCGACGTCCCGGTCATCAACCTGATCAGCCTCTACGGCCGCAGCGAGAAGGAGTGGCGCGAGTCGCCGATGGGGCTGTCGATGTTCGAAGGCACCTTCCAGGTGGCGGTGCCGGAGCTGGCCGGCACGATCGCGCCGACGGTCGTCGGCAGCCAGGAGAAGGTGACGCGATCCCGAGACCGGCCTGACCATCGTCGTCCGCAAGCCGATCGCCTCGCAGGTCTCGATCGGCGGTGCAGCGCGCGGCGCAGTACGCCGCGCTGCGAGCGCAAGGCGAATCGCGACAAGCACATCGCGCTCGTCTTCTACAACTACCCGCCGGGCAAGGCGAACATCGGCGCCAGCTATCTGAACGTCGCCGAGTCGCTCGCGAACATCCTGCAGCGGCTGAAAGCGGACGGCTACGACGTCGGCGACGGCCGATCTGTCCGGCGACGCGCGTGCTCGACGGACGCTCACCGACGAAGGCGCGCAACGTCGGCGGCTACGCGCCCGGCGAGCTGCAGGCGCTCGTCGACGCAGGGCACGCGCGGTCCGCGTGAGCGCTGCGCGAGTACACGACGCTGGCTCGACGCGCTCGCGCCGGCGCTGCAGCGCCAAGATCCTCAAGGACTGGGGCGCGCCCGAGAAGATCGCGGCTGATGACGGTCGGACGGCGGCTCTCATCATCCCCGCCGTGCAGTTCGGCAAGATCGCGCTGCTGCCGCAGCCGGCGCGCGGCTGGGGCGAGGACAGCGAGAAGATGTACCACGCGAAGGATCTCGCGCCGCACCATCAGTACGTCGCCGCGTACGCGTGGCTGCGCAGACGGCTTCAAGGCCGACGCCGTCGTGCACGTCGGCACGCACGGCACGCTCGAATGGCTCGACGGCAAGGACATCGGGCTGTCGAACGACGATGCGCCCGATGCGCTGATTGCCGACCTGCCGCGATCTCTACATCTACAACGTCGACGTCGTGGGCGAAGGGCTCGTCGCGCGCCGCCGCGGCATGGCGACGCTCGTCGATCACATGGTGCCGCCGTTCAAGAAGGGCGGCCTCTATCCGGAGCTCGCCGCGCTCGGCGAGATCGATCAACGACTACGACACGAACCTGCACAAGAATCCCGAGCTCGCGCAGGCCGTACGGCGAGCGGATCCGCGCAGCAGGTGATCGCGCTGGGCATCGCCAAGGATCTCGGCCTCGATCTCTCGAAGCCCGAGCAGCCTCGACCGACGACGCGGTGCACGAGATTCGAGGACCACCTGCTCGAGCTGAAGGGCGCAGAACATTCCCTACGGTCTGCACACCTTCGGCCGCACGCCGGACAAAGCCGCTGCGCGACACCACGGTCGACGCGATCGTCAGCGTCGACCGCAGCCTGCTGCCGAGCAAGGCCAAGGTGCTTGCCGACGGACATGGACGAGCGCATCGTCGCGTCCGGCGCGCGCGAGCTCGACAGCCTGATGCGCGCGCTTGCGCGGCGGCTTCGTGCCGGCCGGCGGCGGCGGCGAGCCGATTCGCAATCCGGACTCCTATCCGACCGGCAAGAACTTCTACGGCATCGATCCGGACAAGGTGCCGAAGCCGGCGTCGTGGGACATGGGCGTCAAGCTCGCCGATCAGATGCTCGCCGATCACGTGAAGAAGCACGGCAAGTATCCGGAGAAGGTCTCGTTCGTCATCTGGGGCGACGAGACGATGCGCCACGAGGGCGTGCTCGAGTCGCAGATCTTCTATCTGCTCGGCACCAAGCCGGTGTGGGACGAGCGCGGCAAGGTCGTCGACGTCGAGGTGATTCCGCGCGCGCAGCTCGGTCGCCCGCGCGTGGACATCGTGATCGCCATCGGCCGCCGAGGGCATGTTCAACAACGTCACGCATGCTGATGGACAAGGCGGTGCAGAAGGTGAAGGCGATCGACGAAGCCGAGAACTTCGTCCGCAGCCACTATCTGAAGACGAAGGCGATGCTCATCGAGCGCGGCTACTCCGAGCAGGATGCCGACCGCCGCGCCGGCGTCCGCATCTTCGACGAGCCGCCCGGCATCTTCAACCTGAACACGTCGACCATCGTCGCCGCCAGCGGCACGTGGGACTCCGACAAGGGGATGGCCGACGACTACATCCGCAAGCTCGGTCACGGCTACGGCAACGGGTTCTGGGGCGAGTCGATGGAAGACGTCTTCCGCCTGGCGCTCTCGGGCACCGAGAAGGTCGTGCACAGCAGCTCGACGATGCTCTACGGCGCGCTCGATAACGACGACATGTTCATGTACATGGGCGGGCTCGCCGACGGCGATCCGCAACATCGACGGCAAGAGGCCCGAGATGGTCGTGACCAACACGCGCGATCCCGGCAAGCCCGAGATGACGTCGATCGACAAGTTCATCGGCACCGAGTTCCGCTCGCGCTACGTGAACCCGACCTGGATCGAGGGGATGAAGAAGGAAGGCTACGCGGGCGCCGGCGAGATGCGGTCGTTCGTCGAGTATCTGTGGGGCTGGGACGCGACCGCGCCCGAGACCGTCGACGACGGCGATGTGGAAGGAGACCTTCGACGTCTACGTCGAGGACAAGCACAAGCTCGGGATGAAGGAGTTCTTCGAGCAAGAGCTCGCCGTTCGCCTACCAGGACATCACCGCGCGCATGGTCGAGACCGTGCGCAAGGGCTACTGGAAGGCCGACGCGGCGACGAAGAAGAAGCTGCTCGAGGAGTACGTCGACAGCGTCAACCGGCACGGCGTCGGCTGCGCCGAGCACACGTGCGGCAACCCGCGGCTGCCGAAGTACGTGATGGAGCGAGGAATCCGCGCGGGCATTCCGGTGCCCGACCTCGAAGGTTTCAAGCGCGAGATGGAGAAGGCGACGGGCCAGCAGATCGATCCGGCCGCCGAGCGCGAGGAGGCATTCAGTCGTCAGAACGACGCGCAGATGGCCGCGCGGCTCGCCGCCGCGCCGGCACCGAGCCGCAACGCACGGCAACTCGAAGGGTATCTGATGGAGGAACGCGACCGCTCGACGCAAGCACGCAACGAGGCGCGACAGGACGCGCCCCCGAGCGAGTACGCCGGTGCGCTCGCGTCGCTTCCGGTGCTGGGACTGTTGCTGGCCTGGCGATGGACGAGGAGACGGCGCGGGTAATGCAAAATGCAAAAGTCGAAATGCAAACCTCCCGGGCGATGCGTCATTTGCATTTTGCATTTTGCCTTTTGAATTTCGTCGTTCTCACATCGTGCAGCAACGCGCCATCACCGATTCAAGTCAGTCACAGCAGGGCGGGCGCGTACGAGACGGCACTTGCGACCGATGAGGACGGCTTTGCCGTCGCCTGGTACGACACGCGCGATGGCAATGCTGAGATCTACATGCGGCTGCTCGACGAGAGCGGGCGTCCATCCGGACCGGAACGCCGGCTGACGGAGACGCTCGACGCTTCATACGAAGCAAGTCTCGAGCGCCTCGGCGACGTCTTCGCCATTGCGTGGTACGAGCAGACGAGCGATGGCCGGCAGACGGCGATGCTCGGCGAATGGGATCGCGACGGCCGTCGCAAGTGGGTGCAGGCGATCGCACCGGGATCGAGAAACCCGGTCATAGCCACAGACGGGCAGGCGATTGTCGCGGCCTGGATTCAGGCTGAACCAGATTCGTCGGAAGCCGTGTACGTCGGCACATGGGATCGGGATGGTCACGAATCGCGAGCGCGTACCCGAGTGGGTCCTGCGTCGAAGACCACGTGGAATCTCAATATCACTGTCGATCGATCGGGCGCGTGGGTTGTGTACGACAGCGCGACGTCCACTCGTGCGAGCGAATTGTTCCTGGCTCGCGTTGACGGGTCGGGTGCTCATCTCGAACGCCTGACGAAAGACGATGGGGCGGAGTCGAAGTATCCAGACTTGAAGATCAGCGACGAGGGACGAGTGGCGCTGACGTGGTACGACATGCGCGAGGGGAACGACGAGGTCTACCTGTTTGTCGGCAGCCAGTCCGACGTGCGTGGAGAGATCGACGATCGCTCACGTCGCGTGACGATGACCGAGGGCGAGTCGATCGGTGCGTACCTCGCCTGGAATGACGGTGTGGTGGGGCTCGCCTGGTCCGACAAGACGAGCGGTGCCCACGAGGTCTACTTCCGGCGATTCGACGACGCCGGGATGCCGCTCGGCGCCGAGGAGCGCATCACCAGCAGCCCGATGTGGTCGCTGGTGCCGGCCGTTCGTCCATGGCACAAGGGATTCGCGTTGGCGTGGACCGAGTATCAGCCCACATCGAGCCAGATCCACGAAGGCACCGGCGAGGTGGCGTTCATCGTCGTCGAGTAGCCCCTGACGAATCCTGAAGGCACGGTCAGGTAGGCACGCCGTGTTTCTCAATCGGCTTGCACAACCTCTGCCTGACAAAGAATTCAGAAAGTCTTCAGGTGCGCCCGGCCGGGCTCTCAAGTTCTAATGCCGAACCCAAAGTTCATCGTAGCGGCGGGTCTCGAGACCCGCCGTGTGGAGGTTCAGTGACGCGCATCATTCGAGTGGTGTTGGTGATTCTTGCCGTCGTGGGCCGCGCAGGCGCAAATAGCCGCACAGAACCAGGCCGTGCTGAACGGCACCGTTGTCGACTCGCTGGGCGCGCGCCTGGCGGGAGCCGCTGTGACGCTGCTGCGTGACGGACAGAAGGTTCAGGATGGCAAGAGCGACAGCGACGGAGCGTTTTCATTCACGGGCCTGGCGCCCGACCGGTATCAGGTTCAGGCGCGCATGCCTGGCTTTCAGCCGAAGACGAGCGAGGCCGTGTTCCTCGGTCAGGGCGGGCGCATCATCCTCGAGGTCGCGCTCGAGATCGGTCCGCTGCAGCAGGACGTGGTGGTGACGGCCGGAGCGACCGAACAGTTGCAGGCGCGAACCGGTGCCCCGATCACCGTGATCGACGAAGCGACGCTCGAGTCGATCAACAAGCTCGATGTGCTCGAGGCGCTGCGCCTCGTTCCGGCGGCGCAGATCGTACAGGTCGGTCAGCGTGGTGGCGCGACGTCGCTCTTCCTGCGCGGCGGTGAATCGAACTTCACCAAGGTGCTCGTCGACGGTATCCCAGCGAACGACATCGGCGGTGGGTTCGATTTCTCGCAGCTCACGCTGGCGAGCGTGGAGCGGATCGAGGTGCTGCGTCAGACCAACAGCGTGATCTACGGAAGTGACGCGCTGACGGGTGTGGTCAATATCAGCACGAAGCGTGGCACGTCGCGCGTGCCGGCGCTCGACTACATGATCGACGGCGGCAACCTGGGCACGTTCAACAACGCGCTGTCGTTCGGCGGCGCATACAAGCGCTTCGACTACTTCTCGCAGTACCTGGTACTACACGACCGACAATGACGTCCCGAACAACGGTTATCGCAACGGCACCTACGCGGGACGTTTCGGTGTGGCGGTTGGTACGGGGACCAACGTGTATGGCACCGTTCGCTATCTCGACGGGCGCTACGGCAGCGCGAACGGTTTCGACTTGTATCGCATTGCCGACGACTCCGTGTCCGATACCAACCAGACCTATATCAGCCTGGCAGCCGACTCGCAGATCAGCCCGCGTTGGCAGAGCACCGTGCGCTACGGTTCCACCAACCAGGAGTCGCTCTTCACGAACCCGACGCCGACGGGCATTCCTTTCGATCCGTTTGGGTTCGGTGCGAACTACCTGGGCCAGACGGTGACGCTCACCGATGCCGAAGGGCGAACCGTAACCGGGCAGGGAATACTCGACTACAGCGGTGCGTACCCAAACTCGTTCCCGTCGCGCACGGCGCGGCAATCGCTGTTTGGTCAGGCCACATTCCAGGCGACCAGCAACCTGGCGATCTCCGCCGGCGGTCGTTTCGAGCACGAGGCTGGCTACAGCGATCCCGACGATGACCCGTCGGACACGCGCAACAACGGTGGTGCCTTCGTGGAGGGGCGCGCGACGCTGGTGAATCGCGTGTACATCAGCGCGGGCATTGGCGTGGAACACAACGAAATCTTCGAGACCGCTTACACACCACGGCTGTCGGTGGCGGCGTACCTGCGCAACCCTTCGAACGAGCAGCTCGGCGAGACGAAGGTCACGCTCAACGCCGGCAAGGGCATCAAGGCGCCGAGCGTCTACCAGGGACAGAACTCGCTGTTCGCTCTGGTCAATGGAACCCCGGCCGGTGCCGGCGTTGACCCGCTCGGTCCGGAGAAGAGCCGCAGCTTCGACATCGGCCTCGAGCAAGCCTTTGCTGCGAGCCGCTTCCGCGCGAGAGTCGGCTACTTCAACAACACGTTCGAAAACCTGCTGGAGTTCCTCAGCCGCACGCAGCTCATCGCAGCAGGCGTGCCGCCGGCAGTGGCTGCGAGCACAGCGTTCGGTGCGTACATCAACTCGGCGTCGTTCGACGCGCAGGGTGTTGAGCTGTCCGCCGACGCGGCGGTTGGCGCGGGCTTCCGTTTCGGTGCGTCGTATACGTTCCTCGACGCCGAGGTCACCGAAGCGTTCGGCCGAAGCGCCGCGTTCAATCCCGCATTCCCGACGATCCCGATCGGCGCCTATTCGCCGCTCGTCGGTGCGCGGCCATTCCGACGACCCGCGAACTCAGGAACGCTGTTCGTCGCGTATACGACAGGCCCCGTCGACATCGCGCTCTCCGGCTATTTTGCCGGCGCGCGCGATGACAGCACGTTCATGAGCGACGCCTTCTTCGGCAACTCGTTGCTGCTCCCGAACAAGGATCTCGATCCGGCCTATCAGAAGATCGATGTCAGCCTGTCGTATCGTCTGCACCCCCGATTGCGCGTGTACTCGACCATCGACAACATCTTCAACGAAGACTACGCGGCGGCGTTCGGCTTCCCCTCGCTCCCTGCGACGATTCGCGTAGGAGCCTCGGTGGGGCTCGGGGGCGACTGAGCGACGTGGTTCGATGATCTTCATCTCTTACGCGCGGGAGGACGGCGAACGCGTCGGACAACTGATTGACGCCATCACGAAGCATCTCTGGCTCCGGGTGTGGAGCGATCGTCAAATCAAAATCGGTACGTCATTTACCACCGCAATCGACACAGCATTGACGGCGTCGTGGGTCGTCGTCGTGATCTCGACACAGCACTCGGTCACATCCGATTTCGTGCGTGAGGAAGCACGGAGGGCGTTGAAGGAAGGATGCCGCCTGGACCGCGTTCTTCGAGGAGGTGGTCCGGCGGATCTCTGTCCACGTCGAGCGTTTGTGGACAATACATCTGAGCGCTGACGAGGCGAACGAGCGGGAGATCGCCAGTTACTTCAGCCGCCGTCTGCGGCTCGCGGTGGTGTGCAGCCACAATGCGAGCGGTGCCATCCTCCCTTTCTATTGGGGGCTGGGGATGCTGGGATTCCGGGTGTCATTGGAGCCGGAGGCGGATGCGAGCGGCGCGAGCATGCTGCCGTTGCTGGACGCATTGAAGCACGCTGATGTCGTTGTGTTCGCGCTCTACCCGCCCGCGATGCCGCTGTGGTTCTTTGACGCGTGCTACACCCGCGCGGGAAGCAAGGCGAGATTCGTCGTATTCGGAGGTTTGACGATCGATCACGTGCGGCAGCAGTATCCGGCGCTCGCCGCCGAGCCCGCGAGCCGGTTCGTGCACAAGCGCATGGTCGGCTTCCCGTTGACGGGGGATCAGGTCCTCGATGAGACGTGGCGCCCGATTGAGGTCATCCTCAGGGGGTGACGCGCACGCGATCAGACCCTTCACGATCACACCTGCGCTCTCGCACAACAGCTACAATCAAGAGAGTCGGTGTCAATGGTCCTCCACCAGTTCTATCTCAATTGCCTCGCGCATGCGTCGTATCTGGTTGGCGACGAGCAGTCGAAAGCGGCTGTCGTCGTCGATCCGCAGCGCGATGTCGATCAGTATCTGTCGTTCGCTGCCGAACGTGGCTTGACGATCCGTCACGTCATCCTCACGCACTTCCATGCCGACTTCATCGCTGGTCATCTCGAGCTGCACGAGCAGACGGGTGCGACGATTCACCTGGGACGCTCCGCGAAGGCGGAGTATGCGTTCGAACCGTTCGGCGACGGCGACAGCATCGAGCTCGGTGGTGTGCGGTTGGGCGCCCTCGAGACGCCCGGACATACGCCGGAGTCGATCTCGATCCTCGTGTTCGATCGTGCGGTCAGCGATTCCGTGCCGCATGCCGTGCTCACGGGTGACACGCTATTCATCGGCGACGTCGGGCGCCCCGATCTGCGCGCGGCGCTCGGATGGTCGGCGAACGATCTGGGCAGTCTGCTCTACGACTCGCTGCATTCCAAGCTGCTCAAGCTGCCGGATTCCAGCCTTGTGTATCCGGCTCACGGCGCGGGTTCACTGTGCGGGAAGGCGCTCTCGAAGGAGACGGTCTCGACAATCGGCGAGCAGCGGAGGACGAACTACGCGCTGCAACCGCTGACGAAAGAAGCGTTCATCGATCTGGTGACGGCTGATCAGCCGGACGCGCCGTCGTATTTCACCTACGACGCGGTATTGAACAGCCGCAAGCGCCAGACACTGACCGAAGCGCTGACGTGGGAGCTGCGCCCGCTGTCGCTCGATGATTGCCTCGAGCTGCAGCGTCACCGCGTGCAACTGCTCGACACGCGCGAGGCAGCGGAATTTGCGGCGGCTCACCTCAACGGTGCGCTCAACATCGGCCTCGGCGGGCAGTACGCGACGTGGGCCGGCAGCCTGCTCGATCGCGAACGTCCGATCGTCATCATCGCGGACCCGGGTCTGGAGAAGCAGGCCGCACTGCGTCTAGGCCGGATCGGTTTCGACCATGTCATCGGATATCTCGATGGCGGCATGGCTGGCGCCGGCGGCCGGCCAGAAGTCGTGACAGAGACGCTGCGCGTCAGCCCCGAGCGCGCGGCGGAGCAGATCGCTTCGAATGCCGCGATGAAGGTGATCGACATCCGGGCCGCCGGTGAGCGCGCAGCGAAGTCGATCGAGAACAGCGCGCACATCCCGCTGCAGCGCCTGGTTGAAGAAACTCGCGGCATGCCGAGGGACACGCCGTTACTGGTGCACTGCGCCGGCGGCTATCGCTCGTCGATCGCCGCAAGCCTGCTTCAGCGCGAGGGCTTCACGAATGTCACCGAGCTCGCGGGTGGGCTCGCTGCATGGGAAGCAGCGCGATTGCCGGTGGTGAAGGTGGCTGGGTAGCTCGGTGGCAGGTTGCTGGGTGGCTAGGTTGCTGGGTAGCTCGGTTGCTAGGTTGCTGGGTCCCCAGCGACCCAGCGACCCATCTGACCCAGCTACTTCGTCGTCGCCGCCGCTGCCCGCTGCTTGAACCACTCGCGTATCGAGGCGAGCTGCTCCTTCGCACCCGGGCGTCGCATGATCACCTGCTCGAGCTGACTGAGGTAACGCGGGTTGCCACTGCGCACGCGATAGTCCGCGAGGAACGGTTCCATCTTCACGAAGACGCCGAGTTGCTCGCCGTTGGCGTCGTTGAACATCTGCTCGTCGATCGCGCCGTTCAACACGAATGACGCGCACATGTCCCAGTAACTCGTCACCATTCGGAAGTGGCCGCTATTGGGCCCCATCAGCGCGCCCATCACATCGTCCATGGTATTGGGATTGAACTCGCGCGCGAACCAGTTGCGAGCCTCGCGCATCGTGGGCTCACGGCGAAGTTCATACAGTCGGATCAGTAGCGTGGCGCTCTCATATGGCGTGCTCGACATGGCTCTCCTTGGTAGCTGGGTAGCTGAGTAGCTGGGTAGCTGGACGTAGCTGGGTAGCTGAGTAGCTGGGTAGCTGGGTCGCTAGGTAGCGAGGTGCCCAGCAACTCAGCAACCAAGCTACCCAGCAACCCAGCAACCAAACTACCCAGCAACCAAGCTACCCAGCAACCCAGCAACCTATCGTAGCCGGTCTGACAACAGCGCCACCGTGAGCGCGTAGTAGTGCGCGCAGTTGTAGGCCAGGATGGCGTCGTAGTTCGGATAGACGAGGAATGTCCGCTCGCCCACGTCGACGAGGCCTGCTGGAATCTCCGCGCGCGGGAGCGGTTTGCCGCCCACGAGCCGAACACCAAGCTTCTGCCACTCGGCCAGCGGGCGACGTTCGGTCATGTTGCGAACCGCGAAACAGCCTTCGGTGCGTTTGGGGATCGTGCGCGCGATCTCGACTCGTAAGGCCGCGCTCACCTTGACCTCGCGCCCCCAGGTTTCGTCACCATTCCAGCCGAATCCCTTCAGATAGTTTGCGATCGACGCGAGCGTGTCGCCGGTGGATTTCCAGATGTCCCGACGGCCGTCGCCGTCGAAATCCACCGCGTACGTGAGGTAGCTCGACGGCATGAACTGCGTCTGGCCCATCGCGCCCGCCCACGAGCCGGTCATCGAGGGTGCGTCGATGTGTCCGCGTTGCACCATCGCCAGGGCGTTGAAGAGCTCACCTCTGAAATAGGTCGCCCGACGCGGCTCCCATGCAAGCGTCGCGAGAGCCTGAAAGACCGGCGTGTTCCCGGTGACGCGGCCAAAGCGCGTCTCGATTCCCCAAATCGCCAGCAGGACGCGACCCTGCACGTTGAACTTTCGGTCGACCTCGCCGAGGACCGTTCGATTCGCTTCGGCCATCTCCTGCCCACGGCGAATCATCGTGGGGGTGAGGCGCGTAGACAGGTAACGCCTGAAGCCCGGGTTCAACTCCGCCTGCGAGCGGTCGCTCTTCACGACATGTTCAAGGGGTTCGATGCCGTCGAGCGCCTCGTTCAGCAGCGCGTCGCTGTAGCCGCGATCGCGTGCTTCCTGTTTGAGAGCGAGTAGCCAATCGGAAAACGGCGGACTCGAGGGACTGGCTGGAGTCTCAGGCGCCTGCTCCTGCGCGCGCGTGTGTCCTGAAACAAGGATGAGGACCGCGAGAATCAGGGCCAGGTAACGCATTGATGTAGATATCGGCGTATTCAATTGTACGGCTGTAATCCCCGACCATACGGCTCGGACAGGACCCCTGAATGAGGCTTGCATTCGGGCCGATACTACCTGTCTAATACTGCAGAACGTTACTGTTCTGGCCGATTCTGACCGATCTACTTTACAGTTCGCTTGTGTTGGCGCTATCGGCGTAGGCTCGTGGCGAAATCGAGGCCGGTTCCTGTGGGAACTACGCTGCTGACAAAGATCAACACAAGCGAGTTGTAGAGGAAGCTCCCATTCTTATCGAGAGAGTTTAACGCCATGGCTTTCACACTGAACGTCAACGGGAAGAGCTCGACGGTCGATGTCCCGGGTGACATGCCCCTGCTCTGGGTTCTCCGAGACGTCTTGAATTTCAAAGGCACCAAGTTTGGTTGCGGCATCGGCCAGTGCGGCGCCTGCACTGTGCAAATCAACGGCAACGCCGTTCGCGCGTGCCAGACGCCGGTTTCGAAAGTGAGCGGCCGCGTCACGACGATCGAAGGGCTGTCGCCAGATGGCTCGCACCCGGTGCAGGTCGCGTGGCAGGAGATCGACGTGCCGCAGTGCGGCTACTGCCAGGCCGGCCAGATCATGTCGGCGGCTGCGCTTCTCGCGCAGAAGCCGGTACCGACCGACGCGGAGATCAACGCCGCGATGAACGGCAACCTCTGTCGATGTGGCACTTACGTGCGCATCCGCGAAGCCATCCACCGCGCCGCGACGATCTCGACGCAGCGCTCGACGTCCACCGCGCAGCAGGGCGCGCAGCAGTAAAGGGAGGACGCCGTGACTGCGATACTTCTCGATAGACGTTCGTTCCTCCGCGTCAGTGCCGTCGCTGGCGGCGGCATGATGCTGGCGCTTCACTTCGAGCCGGCAGCACTCTTCGCACAAGGTCCGCCTCCGGCGACCTTCGATGCGCTGGCGTTCGTGACGATCAACGCCGACGGCACCGTCACCATCATGAACAAGAACCCTGAGATCGGGCAGGGTGTGAAGAACATGCTCCCGATGATCATCGCGGACGAACTCGACGTCGACTGGAGCAGCGTCAAGGTCGAGCAGGCTGCGGTAGACGGCAGCAAGTTCGGCGCGCAGTTCGCGGGCGGCAGTCTCTCGACGCCGATGAACTGGGATCCGCTTCGTCAGGTCGGCGCCGCGTGCCGGCAGATGGTGCTCGCAGCGGCTGCGCAGAAGTGGAGTGTCCCGGTCGGCGATTTGACGACGCGCTCTGGGCGAGTCATGCACAGCGCGAGCAATCGCTCTGCGAGCTACGGCGAGTTCGCTGCCGATGCGGCGAAGATGCCGGTGCCCACGCTGACGACGGTCAAGCTGAAGGACCCGAAGGACTATCGCATCATCGGGACGAAGCAGAAGGGTCTCGACACAGCTGGGATCACGATGGGCAAGCCGGTGTTCAGCATCGACTTCACGATGCCCGGCATGCTCTACGCCGTGTACGAGAAGGGACCGGTGTTCGGAGCCAAAGTCGCGACGGCCAACGTTGACGACATCAAGAAGCTGCCCGGCGTGAAGCACGCCTTCGTGCTCGAAGGTGGAACCAACCTGCAGGAGCTCGTTGGTGGTGTCGCGATCGTGGCTGACAGCTGGTGGCTCGCGAACTCAGCGCGCAAGCAGCTCAAGGTGACGTGGGCTCCGCATCCGACGTCGTCGCAGAGTACGGAAGGCTGGCAGGCGAAGGCCGACGAACTCGGCAAGGGCGCGTACTCGAACAAGCTGCGCACGGACGGCGATGTCGAGAAGGGGTTTGCCGGTTCGGCGAAGGTCGTCGAGGCCGCCTACTTCTATCCGTTCATTCCGCACTCACCGCTCGAGCCCGAGAACTGCCTCGCGCAGTTCAAGGACGGCAAGCTCGAAGTGTGGGCGCCGAGTCAGACGCCGCAGGCCGGTGTGGGCGTTGCCGCGCGCGCGGCAGGCGTCAAGGATCCCGATGTCACGCTGCACATGATGAAGGCCGGCGGTGGCTTCGGTCGTCGTCTCACCAACGACTACGTTGCGGAAGTCGCGGCGATCGCGAAGCAGGTCCCGGGCGTCCCGATCAAATTGTTGTGGACGCGCGAAGACGACATGCGTCACGAGATGTATCGCCCAGCGGGCTATCACTACCTGAAGGGCGGTCTCGACGCGAGCGGCAAGCTCGTGGCGTGGCGCAATCACTTCGTCACCTTCGGCGAAGGCAATCAGTACGCTCAGGCGGCGAACATTCCGGGCATACAGTTCCCGGCACTGTTCGTCCAGAACTTCGACTTCGGCGATTCGAAGATGCCGCTTGGTGTGCCGACTGGCGCACTGCGCGCGCCGGGAAGCCATGCGTACTCGTATGTGTTCCAGGGCTTCATCGACGAACTGGCTGCTGCGGCGGGCAAGGACCAGGTGCAGTTCCGTCTTGATCTGCTTGCGTCACAGGCGTATCCGGCGCCGGAGCGTGGTGGCGACGGCTTCGACGCGGCGCGCATGACCGCCGTGCTGAAGCTGGTTGCAGAGAAGGCCGAGTGGTCGAGGAAGCGTCCGCAGGGCACAGGCCTTGGCGTGGCGTTCCAATATAGCCACCGCGGTTACTTCGCGGAAGTCGCTGAAGTGGCGGTCGACAATCTCAAACGCGTGAAAGTCAACAAGGTGTGGGTGGCCGCTGACATCGGGAGTCAGATCATCAACCCGCTGCACGCCGAGAATCTGGTCCAGGGCGGCGTGGTCGAGGGCATCAGTCACATGATGCAGGAGGTCACGTTCAAGGAAGGCGCGGCGGTGCAGAGCAACTTCAATAACGTGCCGCTGCTTCGCATGGCCCAGGCGCCGCAGGTCGAACTGCACTGGATCAAGTCGAACAACCCGCCGACCGGTCTCGGTGAGCCGTCGCTGCCACCGGCCCTCCCGGCGGTTGCCAACGCGATCTTCGCCGCAACAGGAACGCGCGTCCGGACGTTGCCGCTCTCGAAGCACGGCTTCCGTTGGGCGTAGTTGAGTAGATTGGTTGTTCGGTAGCTGGGTAGCTGGGCAAAGCCAGCACCCAGTTACCTCAACCGCCTAGTTACCGAGCGACCCAGCAACTCAGCTACCCAGCTACCCAGCGACCCACCACCCCCAGCCAAATCCATCATTCCGAATAACTGCGTTTCGCAGTTTTGGACTCGCACGGCCCGTGTCCCTCTAAATGACTGATATGACTGAGCTCTTGAATGGGTTACCCATGGCTGGCTAATTGCTTTTGAGTAGTCGAGTTACGAAGGATCGATCGCCTTTAATGCCGTTTTCGTATTGATGGCGTGAATTCAAAAGTCGGGTCCTCTCTAGTATGGAAGTGCTAGAGTGCCGCGAACTTTGAGTGATTTTTGACCTTCCGGGAAACCCCATGAACCAAGTCGTGAGTGGAGGAGATCGTATGCGCTATGTCGCGAAGGCCGTGATTCTTGCGGCCGTCGTTGTTCTGCTTCCCAGCCTCGCACATGCTCAGTCAGCTGGCAGGTACGGTCCGAGATGCCTCAGGCGCCGTGCTGCCCGGAGTGACCGTCGAAGCCGCCAGCCCGGTTCTGATTGAAAAGGTCCGCACGACGGTGTCCGACGGCACGGGCCAGTACCGAATCTCGGACCTCACGCCCGGCGTCTACAAAGTGACATTCACGTTGCCCGGTTTCACGACTGTCGATGCGCGAGGGTGTCGAGGTCAGCGGTGCGGGCATGATCACGATCAACGCGGACATGCGCGTCGGCGGCGTCCAGGAGACGATCACCGTGACCGGCGAGACGCCGGTGGTGGACGTCCAGACCAGCACGCGCACGCAGAAGGTGATCGACAACGAAGTCATCGCGGCGATTCCGGCCTCGCGCGGCTACGGCAACATCCTCGCGACGGTGCCGGGCATTCAGGCGACGGGCCTCAACTCCGGCGCGAACCCGGTGATGAACTTCTTCACCGCGCGCGGCGGCCGCGGCAACGAGGGCACGATTCAGATCGACGGCATGAACGTCGGCTCGGCGTTCAACGGCGGCGGCGTGGCCGGCTTCGGCTACGACACGGCGAACGCGCAGGAAATTCAGGTCACGATCGCAGGCGGCCTCGGCGAAACGGATCGCGGCGGCCCGGCGTTCAACATGATTCCGCGCACGGGCGGCAACAACTTCAGCGGCACCTATTTCCTCAGCTACGCCGGCGAGTGGGCGCAGTCGAGCAACCTGGACGACGAGTTGCGCAGCTACGGCATCACCGAGGTGCCGGGTCTCATCAAGAACTACGACACCAACTTCGCGCTCGGCGGCCCGATCGTGCGCGACAAGCTGTGGTTCTTCGGCAACGCGCGCACCTTCGGTTCGGCGAGCCTCGTTCCTGGCCTCTATGCCAACGCAAACGCCGGGAACCCGAACGCGTTCACCTACGTCGCGGACCCGAGCGTCCAGTCCCGGAACGCGAACTCCAAGTTGATAGGCGCGATGCGGTTGACGAATCAGTTGACGCCCCGGAACAAGCTCGGTTTCTACTACGACTATCAGAAGAACTGCTCGGGCTCGGCCTTCGCCAAGGGCGCGGACCAGTGTCGCGATCGTGGAGACGATTGGATTGCGCTCGGCGCCATCGGCGGCTTCGGATCGAACTCGGCGGAAGCGGGCAACCAGGTGTGGGACGACCGCGAGAAGATCGTCCAGGCCACGTGGTCATCGCCGGTGACCAACCGTCTGCTGCTCGAGGCGGGACTCTCTTCGTTCAACAGCCGGTGGGGACTCTACCCCGGCGCCGGCGCCGATCAGAGCATCTCCGCGATCACCGAGTTCACGGGCACGGGTGTGCCGGTGCCGTTCTTCAGCTATCGCTCGGTGGCCAATCCGCTCGGCAACGACCAGCAGCACAATGTCTGGCGTGCGTCGGCCTCGTTTGTCACGGGTGCGCACAACATGAAGGTCGGGTATCAGGCCGCCTACCAGGTGCAGCACCAGTTCAACACCGGCAACCCGAACGAGATCAGCTACAACTTCTTCGGTGGCGCGCCCTTCCAGGTGACACAGTACATCCCCAGCGCGTTCAGCAACCGCACGCGCTTCGACGCCATCTACGCACAGGATCAGTGGACGGCTGGTCGCCTGACGGTGCAGGGCGGGCTTCGATACGAGCACGCCTGGAGCTGGTACCCGAAGGTGAGAATGGCGCGCTCACGGGATCGCGTTTCCTGCCGAATGGCTTCGTCTTCCCGGAATCGGAGGGCGTCACGGGTTACCACGACATCACGCCGCGCATGGGTGTGGCGTACGACGTCTTCGGCAACGGGAAGACTGCGCTGAAGGTGAACTACAGCAAGTATCTGCAGCCGGCGAACAACGAGAGCAACTTCATTCAGGCCAACCCGGGCGTGACGCTGCAGAACAACGACCTCACGGTCGTGGACGGACCTCGACGGCGACAAAATCCCGGACTGCGTGCTCGAGAGCTCGGCGGCCAACGGTGAATGCGGCCCGTGGCTGAACGGCAACTTCGGCAACCCGTTCAACACGACCCGTGTCAACCAGGACATGATGCACGGGTGGGGCAACCGGCCGTTCGACTGGCAGTTCGGTGTGGCGGTGCAGCAGGAGATCATGCCGCGCCTGTCGGTGGACGTCGCGTTCAACCGCCGGTGGTGGAGCAACTTCTACGTCACTGACAACCAGGCGCTCGGACCGTCCGATTTCGATCGGTTCACGATCACGGCGCCGACGTCCGCCAACCCGAACGCACCGCTGCCCACCGCCGGACAGCCGCTCACGTTCCTCAAGCAGAACGGCAACAGCCCGATTGGCGCGACGAGCAATTACCGTACGTTCCAGCGCGATTTCGGCGACGAGACGTACTACTGGCAGGGGATCGACTTCACGGCCAACTCGCGCATGACCAACGGCCTGGTCCTGCAGGGTGGCTTCAGCACCGGTGCCGGGCACCGGGACCTCTGCGACGTGTGGGCTGCGCTGCCCGAGTTGGTCACGCCTGCAGCGCCCGGCAGGCGTCGAGGTGAGCGCGTGCAAGGTCGATGAGGACTGGCAGATCAACTGGCGCGGCCTGGCGACGTACACGATCCCCAAGATCGACGTCCTGATCAGCGCCATCCTCCGCTCGCAGGCCAACACGGAACCGTTGACGATCGAAACGGGTGTGGCCACCAACGGCCTGGGCATTGCGGCGAACTACACCGTGACGCCGGCGATTCTCGCCGCCAACGGCCAGACGCCGTTTGCACCCGGAGTGACGACGCAGACGTGTCAATCTGGTTCCACCGTCCTCGTTGTTTGCGGATCGAGTGAACTCGGTGGACATGCGGTTCGGCAAGATCCTGCGGTTCGGTGGTACTCGAACCAACATCGGGATCGATCTCTACAACATGTTCAACTCGAACGTCGGCACGGCCTTCAACCAGGGATTCGGTACGGATGGCGCGACCTGGATGCGCCCGACCGCCGTGTTGAATCCGCGGTTCGCGCGCTTCAACGTCACGTTCGACTTCTAATCGGTGGCTAGGTTGTTGGGTTGCTAGGTAGCTGGGGATTCCCGGCTACCCAGTTACCCAGCCACCCAGTTACCCAGCTACCCAAGTACCCCAGGGGCCGGTCCGACAGGGCCGGCCCTTCGTGTTTTGGCCGTTGTTCCTGATATGGCAGTCAACCGAGGAGTGTGTATGCGTCATCTCGCCAGGATTCTCGTGGTGGGGGCCATCGTTCTATTCCCGGTTCTTGGACATGCTCAAGAACTGACCGGTACTGTTCGTGACGCATCCGGCGGAGTGCTGCCAGGTGTCTCAGTCGAGGTTGCGAGTTCCGCGCTGATCGAGAAAGTCCGCACCACGGTCACGGACGGGACCGGTCAGTATCGCTTCACCGATCTTCGTCCCGGCTCGTACAACGTGACGTTCACGCTGACCGGATTCGCCACCGTCAGGCGTGAAGGGCTGGAGGTCAGCGGCGCCGGCGTCATCACCATCAACGCCGACATGCGCGTCGGCGGCATTCAGGAGACGGTCACTGTCAGCGGGGAAGCCCCCGTTGTCGACGTGCAGAGCAGCACGAAGAAACAAACCGTACTCGATGACTCTGTGATCGAAGTGCTCCCATCGACTCGCAGCTACGGCAACCTGCTGGCCGTCGTGAACGGCATTCAGCGGACCGGCCTCGACAACGGCACCAACCCGGGCATGACCTTCTTCACTGCACACGGCGGACGAGGCAATGAAGGCACGGTGCAGATCGATGGCATGAACGTCGGGGCCGCGTTCAACGGCGGTGGCGTCTCCGAGTTTGGCTACAACACCGCGAACGCCGCTGAAGTCCAGGTCACGGTCGTTGGCGGCCTCGGCGAAGTCGATCGTGGTGGACCGGCGTTCAACATGATCCCGAAGACCGGCGGCAACACGTTCAGCGGCAGCGCGTTCAGCAGCTACGCCGGCGAGTGGTCGCAGGCGAGCAACCTCGACGCCGAGTTGATCGCATTCGGTATCACCGAGGTCCCCGCGATCATCAAGAACTGGGACAGCAGCTTCGCACTCGGCGGACCCATCGCGAAGGATCGCCTCTGGTTTTACGGCAGCTTGCGCACGTTTGGTTCATACACCGACGTGGCAGGCATGTACGGGAACGCCAACGCAGGTGACCCGAACAAGTGGACGTACGTCGAGGATCGCAGCCTGAAGGTCCGGAATGCGAATTCCAAGAAGGCCGCCACGATCCGCTTGACCGATCAACTGACGCCGCGCAACAGGCTGGGCTTCTACTTCGACTATCAGAAGCCGTGCACGGGCTCGTCGTACTCGAAGGATGGCGATCAATGCCGGCAGCGCGGTGACGACTGGATCGCATTGAACGGTGGCTTCAACTCGGGAGCCCCCGAGTCGGGCAACGTGTGGGATGACCGCGAGAAGATCGTCCAGGCGTCGTGGTCGTCGCCGATGACCAACAAGCTGCTGTTCGAGGCCGGGTTGTCCTCGCTCAATAGCCGCTGGGGCGGTCAGGCGCCGGCTGGCGCGCTCATGGACTTCATCCCGGTCGTCGAGTTGGTGGCTCATCCCGGTGGCGGTGTGCCGGTGCCGTTCTACGCGTACCGCGCTCCCTGGAGCTTCTTTGGAAATCTCTATGGGCTGGATCAACAGCACAACGTGTGGAAGGCCTCGCTCTCGTATGTCACAGGCGCCCACAACTTCAAAGTCGGGTATCAGGCGGGCTACCTGCGCGAGAAGCAGACCCGCAATTCGGTGACGTCTGGGATTTCGAATTACCTGTTCTTCGACGGGTTCCCGATCTCGCTGACCCAGCAGATCAACGACCAGCGCTGGAGCAACCGCGTTCGCTACGACGGCTTCTACGTGCAGGATCAGTGGACGAGGAAGCGGGTGACGCTCCAGGGTGCGCTGCGTTACGAGTACGCGCGAAGCTGGTTCCCGGCCGAAGAGAACGGCATCCTGAGCGCAGGGCCGTTCATCGATGCCCCGATCGTGTTCCCGAAGTTGGAGGGCGTGAAAGGCTTCCACGACATCACGCCTCGCCTGGGCGTCGCCTACGATGTCTTCGGCAACGGCAAGACCTCTCTCAAGGCGAACTTCAGCAAGTATCTGCAGCCCGCGAACAACGAGAGTGTGTTCACCTCAGGCAATCCCGCGGTCTCGTTCGCGGCGATGACGGGCCGAGGCTGGTTCGACGCGGACGGCGACTACGTGGCGGACTGCAACCTGCGAAATTCCGCGGCCAACGGCGAGTGTCAACAGTGGGACAACCTGAACTTCGGGAAACCCACGTCGGGAACGACTGTGAACCCGGCGGTGCTCGAAGGGTGGGGATCGCGGCCGTACGACTGGCAGATGGCCGTGTCGATCCAGCAGGAGATCGCGCCGCGCGTGTCAGCGGAGATCGGCTACAACCGCAGGTCGTGGGGCAACTTCTACTACACCGATAACCGCGCCGTCGGCCCGAGCGACTACGACACGGTGACTCTGACCGCCCCTCGTCACCCGGATCTGCCCGATGGCGGCGGATATCCGTACTCCTTCTTCGTCGTGAAGGAAAACAAGTTCGGCGCCTTCGACAACTACTTCACCTTTGCCAAGGACTACGGTGACGTCACCTACTACTGGCATGGACTGGACTACAGCGCGAACGCACGCCTGATGAACGGCCTCACGATCCAGGGTGGTGCGACGACGGGTCGCGGCATACGCGATACGTGCGACGTGCAGGCGAAGCTGCCGGAGACGACGCTGGCGGTGCCCGTTTGGAACCGGCATCTCGCTGGTCGACTCGTGCGCGGTGAACGAGGTGTGGCAGACCACGTTCCGCGCGCTTGCCAGCTACACAATCCCGAAGATCGACGTGCTGGTCAGCGCGATCATGCGGTCGCAGGCCAACGCGCAACCGACGACGACACAGGACGCGGTGGCCAGCAACGGCCAGTCGCTCAACGCGAACTACGACGTGACCTCGGCGCAGGTACAAGCAGCAATCGGACGGCCGCTCCCGGGCGGAACGGCCACGCAGAGCGTCAACATCGTGCTGCCGGGACAGGTGTACGGGCCGCGAATCAACTCGGTGGACTTCCGCTTTGCCAAGGTGCTGCGCTTTGGCGCCACGCGGACGAACGTCGGGCTCGACCTCTACAACCTGTTCAACGCGAACACGGGAACGGCGTTCAATCAGGGTTTCGGCGATGGGTACGTCGTGGCTGCGGCCGACGACGATCATGAATCCACGATTCGTCCGCTTCAACGTCACGTTCGATTTCTAATCGGTAGCTGGGTAGCTGTACGGTTAGCTGGGTAGCTGGGTGGCTGGGGTTTTCCCCAGCTACCCAGCCAACCCAGCAACCCAGCTACTTCTTCATCTCCACTCTCCCCGTGACTCCTTTCCCTTCAGTTATCGTCACGATCTGATTAACCGCGATATTCTGCACGGTTTCCATCTGACCGTTCGGCCAGCGGATCTCGAGGCGATCGATCGTGCTCGCCTGCGCGAGGCCGAAATGGACTCGAAGGTCGTGCTGACCGAGATAGCTGGAGCCCGCCTTCACTTCTCTCATCTGCGTCTTGCCAGCGGCCGTGAGCCGCACCCGCGCACCGATCGCGTCGCGGTTACTGCGAGTCCCAACCAGCCGCACGAGCAGGGAATTGGTGCCCGCGGCGCCGCCATTGCGCAGCAGGTCCGGCGCGGCGGCGTTGTTGGTGACCAGCAGATCGAGATCGCCGTCGTTGTCGATGTCCGCGGCCGCCAGCGTGCGGCTGATGTTTTCGATCGCGAAGCCCGGGTCCAGCCAGACGACTGACGTCCCTGAATCGCGCGCCGTCATTTCTCAACAGCAGGTTGCGCTGCGCTTCTTTCGCGCCCGGGTCTGAAGTGACTGGGGGTGTTCATGACGTGACCGTTGACGATCGCCAGGTCGAGATCGGCGTCGTTGTCGATATCGAGGAATCCGGCGCCGAAGCCGACGAAGGGGAGCGTTGGCGGACCGACGCCGCTCGTGAACGTCGCGTCCTCGAAGAGCCCCTTGCCGAGATTCCGGAACAGCGTGTGCGCTTCGAGCTCGTGATTCGTCACGAACAGATCAAGGTCGCCGTCGCCGTCGTAGTCGCCGAAGTCGGTGCCCATGCCCGCGCGCGGCCGTCCGTCGCTGGCGACGGCGACGCCGGAAGGCAGCGCCACCTCCTTGAACGTACCGCGCCCCTCGTTGTGAAACAGAAAATTCGGCGTCGTGTCGTTGGCGACGAAGATGTCCGGCAGCCCATCATCGTCGTAGTCGCCGCTAACGACGCCGAGACCGTTGCCGCGCTGCGTGATGCCCGCGTCCTTCGAGATGTCGGTGAACGTGCCGTTGCCGTTGTTGCGATAGAGCACGTCCTGCAGCGGTTGAAAATTGAGCGGGTGACAATAGATTCGGATCTTCTTCGCCGCGTCGCCGCAGAAGGCGTTGTTGTCGATCCGCGCGTCCACGTAGTTGACGACGAAGAGGTCGACGTCGTTGTCGCGATCGATGTCGACGAACGCGCAGCTCGTGCTGAAGACCGGCGCTCCTGCGACGCCGGCGCGCGCGGTGACGTCGGTGAAACGCTTGCCGCCGTCGTTGTGATACAGACGGTTCGGTCCGACGCTCGTGACGTAGAGATCGGTCCAGCCATCGTTGTCGTAGTCGGCGGCGCAGGCACCCATGCCGTATGCCGCGTGCACGATGCCCGACGACGCCGAGACATCCTGGAACGTTCCGTTGCCGCGATTTCTGTAGAGACGATCGCGTGCGGTGGCGTCCACTGTGGGATCGACGAGCGAGCCGCCGTCGACCAGGAAGAGGTCGACCCATCCGTCCTCGTCGTAGTCGAAGAAGAGCCCGCCGCTGCCCATGATCTCGAGCAGGTGACGATCGGGTGTGCCGCCATTGACGTGACGGAACGCCGACGCCCAGCCTCCGCGGCGACGTTCGTGAACTGCGTGGGCGCGTCAGGCGAGGCCGAGGTGCTGGCTCCGCGCTGACCTGATGCCACTGCCGCCATGGCCGCCAGTAACAACGCAATGAGGACACCACGCCTCACCGCGCCCTGCCCGTCTTGCTGATCGACTCTCGTTTCAACCGCTCGTACGTGGCCTGCTCCTTCGCGCTCTCATCTTTCTGTCCGAGTGCTGCGTAGGCCTTCGCGAGCTGACGATGGACATCGAGAGGCGCCTTGAGCGCGGCCGCGGTGTTGAGACGGTCGATGGCGGCGGCGGCCTGGCCGCCGTCGAGGAGCGCGAGGCCCAGGTCGAGGTGGGACGTCGCTGCGCGAGGGTCGAGCACGAGCGCGCGTTGCAGCAGCGTCACGGCAGTGGCGTAGTCACCGGCAGCGCGCGCGACCGCGGCTTCGCGACGGAGACGTCCGAGCTCGAACGTGCGCGCCCGTGCTTCGCCGTCCTCGGCCTGGAGGCGCTGAAACACCTGCATCTCCGCGTTGCCCTCATCGACGTTTCCCATCCGGATGAGCGACGTGGCATGGACGTATCGCGCCTCGCGAGCACCCGGCTCGATCTCCAGCGCCCGTCGCGACGCGTCCGCCGCATCCGTCAAATGACCCTCGCGCAGATGGACCTGCCCGAGTGCCGTCAATGCATCCACGTCTCTCGGGTCTACGAGCAGCGCGATCTCGAACTCCGCGCGCGCCTGCACATCGTCTCCCTGACGGTAGTACACGCGTCCGAGATCCCGATGGGCGTCGTGATCGTTGGGCACGAGATCGACGCGGGCCGCGAATGACGAGGCAGCGGCATCGAGATCCTGCTCGTCCTGGTGAAGCGTTCCGATCATGCGGTGGATCGTGTTGGCACCAAGCAGCGGCTTCTGCGCGAGCGCAGCCTGGAGTTCACGAATGGCCTCCATCCGGCTCCCCTGGCGCTGATAGATCAGGCCAAGGAGGTAGTGTGCGGGGCCCGATGCCGGCGCGGCACGAAGCGTGTCGTTGAGCACCTGTTCCGCCTCGTCCGGTTGCTCGTTCTCGACGAGCGCGTTGGCCAGCGCCATTCGCGTGCGCTCGTCGCCGGGGTTGAGACCAACGGCGGTGCGCAACTGGTTGATGGCGCGTGCGGTTTCGCCATCTGCCAGATCGACCATGCCGACGGATGCGATACGCCTCGGAGCGCTCGGCCGATTGCGCCACCGCGGTATCCAGCTGCTTGCGAGCATCGTCGACGAGGCCGTTTCTGAATGCGGCGACCGCGCGTGCGACCGGATCTCCCTCGGGCGCCTTCAGCGTCATCAGCGGATCGCGGCGCAACGACTCGCGAAGCTGTGTGATGGCTTGCGCGAGTTCCCCCTTCTGAAGTGATGCGAAGCCTTCCGCGTAAGCGGTCGGCGGAAGAAATGGTTCGATCCCTGGAATCTCGCGTACGAGGTCGAGCGCGGATGAATGGAGCAGGTCGCTCCGCGTGCGGCGCTCTGGTCGGCGCGGGCGCTGAACCTGTTGCAGCAGCTCGAGCCCAGCCTCTCGTTGATTGTTCTCGATGAGGTGACGGGCCATCAGATAGGTGCGCGCGGGATCTTTCGGGCTGAGCGCGAGAGCGGCCTTCAGCGCCTCCGCGGCCGAAGCCCGGTCACCTGTGAGGTGTGCGTACACGAGCCATTGGAAGAGAGGAACTTCCGGTCGAGCGGGATCGCTGACGCGTGCCGCTGCCAGTTCCCGGGCCGCGTCGCCGCGCGAAGGCGATCGAGGTAGAGCCCGCCAAGCGCCAGGTGCATCCGCGCCGCGAGCGTCGCGTCGGCGCCGGCGATGTCCGCCGCCATCGCGCGCTCGCGACTCTGAATCATGGCGTCCCATTGCGTCAGCGCCGCCGCCATGGCGTCGAGCGCGTCCGACAGCCGCTGCCCCTCGTCGCCGTAGGTACCGTCGAGCGCGAGGCTGAATCGCCCGAGCGCACTCAGGAAATCGCCGCGCGGATCGGTGGCCTGCCCGTTGATACGCGGCGGAGGAGCAAGCGCGAGCAGCAGGCACACGAAGACGACTCGTCGCGAGAGGTCTGAAAATGGTGACGGGCATCGCAGTCGCGACGATCTGAGCCGAGATTGTAGCGATCAATGTGACGGATTTCTGACCTCACGGTCCGGGGGACGAAGGGACGACGCTGCGATGGTCCAGTCCGAAGGGACGGGGCCCGACGGTTCGACCTGCCGCCGGACCGTCGCACTCTCGGACTGGACCGTCGCACCTCCGCCCCCTCGCCCCTTCGCACCGCCTGGAATCCAGTCGTCGTATCTCTCCGATTCAAACCCCCGGATTTGCCCGAAATTTCACTGACGAATCGCTTGATTCATTGGTAGTCCGAAACTACTATGCGGGGCACGTTGTTTGCCTTTGTTGGGCTAGCTCATATGGGGCAATGTGGCCCGGGCTCCGTCACGGTGACCCCTCAGCTGTGGAGGAAAGGTGCATGGGAGTTAGGTTCGTTCGCTGTCTTGCCGTTATGGCGCTGATGGCCTTGATGCCATCGTTGGCTCATGCGCAGTCGTCCATTACCGGCACGATCCGCGACGCCTCCGGCGCGGTGCTGCCGGGCGTTACGGTTGAGGCCGCCAGTCCGGTCCTCATCGAAAAGGTTCGCTCCACGATGAGCGATGGCACAGGAGGCTATCGCCTCACGGAACTCCTGCCAGGCACCTACAGCCTGACATTCACGCTGCCGGGATTCGCCACCGTCAAGCGCGACGGCGTCGAGATCACCGGCGCCGGCGTCATCACGATCAATCAGGACCTGAAGGTCGGTGACCTGCAGGAAACGATTACGGTCACTGGCGAAACGCCCATCGTCGACGTGCAGAGCACGCGGCGACAGCAGGTCATCGACGACTCCACGATCAATGCCCTTCCGGCGACGCGCGGCTACAACGCGCTCGTCTTCCTCGTCCCGTCGGTCACCGGCGGCAGCAATCAGATCGATCTGATGCCCGCGATGCGCATCTTCTACAGCCACGGCGGTCGCGGTAACGAAGGCCGCACCTACGTCGACGGGCTTGAGCACCGGCTCCGCATTCAACGGCGGCGGCGCATCCGGCTACATCATCGACACGGCCAACTCGCAGGAAATGCAGGTCTCGCTCTCGGGCGGTCTCGGAGAGACCGAAGTCGGTGGCACCACGGTCAACTTCATCCCGAAGACCGGTGGCAACAGTTTCGCGGGCCAGGGCTTCTTCAGCACCGCCGGCGAGTGGTCGCAGGGCAACAACATCGACGACCATCTCCGCTCGATCGGCCTCAGCCAGGCCGGCCGCGCTCTACAAGAACTGGGACGTGCAGGCTTCGGTCGGTGGCCCGATCATGCCGCGACAAGCTGTGGTTCTTCGCCAACTACCGCGACTTCGGCTCGCACGACGACATCCTCGGGATGTACGGCAACCTGAACGCAGGCAACGCGAACTCGTGGACGTACCTCCCGGATCAGAACCTCAAGGCCCGCAATGCGGTGTCGAGAACGGTCACTGCTGCCCGTCTCACCGCGCAGGTGACGCCACGCAACAAGGTCGGGTTCTTCTTCGACAACCAGCTGGCCTGCGACGGTTCAGCGATGATCACGACGTCGGACGATTGCCGTCCGCGCGGTGACAACTGGGTTGCGAGCGGCACCATCGCCATCGCGCCCGAGGCCGCAAGCGGCGCGCAGGGCACGGCGGGTGGCGCATTCGGTTACGCCGACTCGTGGCAGCGCGTCATGCAGGCAACCTGGAGCTCGCCGGCCACCAGCCGGCTGCTGCTCGAAGCCGGCGTCTCGACCTACATCAGCAAGTGGGGATGGATGGAGCAGCCGGGCGCGATTCTGAATCTGAATCAGGTTCAGGAGCAGGCGTCGCAGAGCCGGCCTCTTCGCCGACGGCACGCCCTGGAGCATGCCGGCCAACCTCACCTACCGCGCGCTCGACTGGAACTTCAACAACATGCAGAACCCGACGACGTGGAAGGCCTGCGGCCTCCTATGTCACCGGTGCGCACAGCATGAAGATCGGGTACGTCGCGGCGTACAACCGCACGGACAACCTGAATCACTACAACCAGACGCGTGTGAACTACCGGTTCCTGAGTGGCGTGCCGAACCAGCTCACGATGAACCTTGGCGACTTCATGATCAAGGACCGGAGCCAGTATCACGGCTTCTACGCGCAGGATCAGTGGACGGTCAATCGCCTGACGTTGCAGGGCGCGATTCGCTACGACCGTGCGTGGAGCTGGTCGCCTGAGGATCAGGGCGCAGACGGCACTGACAGGTTCCGTCCCGCGCCGGTGTCGTTCCCGTACACGGTCGGCGTGCCGGGCTTCAACGACATCTCGCCGCGCATGGGTGCCGCGTACGATGTGTTCGGCAACGGCAAGACGTCTCTCAAGGTCAATCTCGGACGGTATCTGCAGGCGGCAAACAACCAGGATCGCTATCAGTTGATGAACCCGGCTGGTGCGACGCGCTTCGCGCGCACGACGAACCGCACGTGGAACGACCGCGGCGGCCTCGGCGATCAACGGCGACTACGTCCCGCAGTGCGACCTGATGAACCCGGCGGCCAACGGCGAATGCGGTCCGTGGCAGCAGCCGGCGTTCGGTCAGGCGCTGTCGGCGGCGCCGATCAACCCGGCGATCCTCGAGGGCTGGGGCGTTCGTCCGTCCGACTGGCAGTTCGGTGCATCAGTTCAGCACGAAGTCCTGCCGCGAACGTCGGTGGAAGTCGGTTACTACCGCCGCTGGTTCCAGGGCTTCCTCGTGACCGACAACCTCGCGTCGACGCCGGCTGACTACGCGCAGTACACGTTCACGGCGCCGACGCATGCGTCGCTGCCCGGCGGTGGTGGTTACAGCGTCACGTCATATGAACCCGCGCACGAATTTCTCGGCGGCGACCAACTACACGACGTTCGCGAGCGACTACGGCGACCAGTATCAGGTACTGGCACGGCGTGGACGTCAACGTGAACACGCGCATGACGGAATGGGCTCGTCGTCCAGGGTGGCACGAGCACCGGCCGCGGCATTCGGGACAACTGCGAGAGTCACGGCGAAGGTTCCCGAGACGCTGCTCGTGGCTGGCGATCTGGCAGCCGATTGCGTCCTGTCACGTCACCGAGCCGTGGTTGACGCAGATCCGCGGTCTGGCGACCTACGTCGCTCCCGAAGGTCGACGTGCAGTTGTCGGCGAGCTTCCAGTTCAAGCCGGGCACGCTCGGCCTTGGTGGCAACGACTCGGCGTCGAACGGGACGTCCGTTGCCGCCAACTACGTCGTCACCAATGCCGTCGCGGGCATTCCGCTCCTCAACAATCAGCAGTCGGTCAATCTGCTGGAGCCCGGCGAGTTGTACGGCGACTACGTGCCGTCAGGTGGATATGCGCGTCGGCAAGATCCTTCGATTCGGCCGCACGCGGACGCTTGTCGGTGTCGACATCTACAACCTGTTCAACGCGAACCCGGTCTGACGTATCAGCAGGCGTTCGTGGGAGCCGGGCCCGACCTGGTACAACCCGACGACGCTGCTGATGCCGCGGTTCGTGCGCTTCAACATCACGACCGATTTTTAATAGGCAGTAGGCGGTAGGCAGTAGGCGGTAACGAAAGGGCGGACCTTCTTTGAGGGTCCGCCCTTTTCTTGTACGCTTCTTCAGATGCTCAGGCGATCGACACTCGTCCTGCTGGTGGCGCTGTGCGCCGCGTCGTGTCGCGGCTCCGAGCCGTCGTCCACGAGCGCACCGGCCAAGCCAGAGAAGCCGTGGTTCGAGGAGCGTGCCTCAGCCGCCGGGATCGACTTCGTTCACTTCAACGGCATGTCGGGTGAGTACTACTACCCCGAGATCATGGCGCCGGGTGTCGGGTTGCTGGACTACGACAACGACGGTGATCTCGATGTGTACCTGGTGCAGAGCCAGATGCTGGGGAAGGGAAAGCCGAGCGATCCTCCGAAGGGACCGCTCAAGGATCGCCTCTATCGCAACGACCTGACGGTCGGCGCGGACGGTTCACGCACGCTGCACTTCACTGACGTCACCGAGCAATCCGGCATCAATATCGAGACGTACGGCATGGGTGTCGCTGCGGCCGACGTCGACAACGACGGCTTCGTTGACATCTATCGCACCGGTCTCACTGAAAGCGTCCTCCTGCACAACAACGGCAACGGCACGTTTACCGACATCACGACGAAGAGCGGGGTGGGCAACAAGGGCGGCTGGGCGTGTCCGTCGTCGTTTGTCGACATCGATCGCGACGGGTGGCTGGATCTCTTCGTCGGCAACTACCTGCTCTACAGCCTCGAAGGTGACATCGACTGTCTGTCGGTGACGGGTCAGCACGACTACTGTCCGCCGAACAGCTATCGGCCTCAGCCGAGCAAGCTCTATCGCAATCGCGGCGACGGCACCTTCGTTGACATCACGCGGACGGCGCTCGAAGGCGGTGCGTACGGTCCGGCGCTCGGTGTCTCGACGGCGGACTTCAACAACGACGGCTGGATCGATATCTACGTCGGCAACGACGGCATGCCGAACCAACTCTGGATCAACCAGAAGAACGGCCGGTTCAAGGACATGGCCTTTCTGAACGGCGCTGCGGTGAACGGCCAGGGTAACTCGGAAGCCAGCATGGGCATCGATGCCGGCGACTTCGACAACGACGGCGACGAAGACATCTTCATCACCAACTGGCTGGCGCAGATGAACATCCTGTACGTGAACACGGGCAACGGGGTGTTCGAGGATCGCAAGGGCCCGTCAGGACTTGGTCCACCGAGTCTGGCCAAGACCGGTTTCGGCACCGGGTGGTTCGACTTCGACAACGACTCCTGGCTCGACCTCATCACGCGTCAATGGCAGCGTGTCGATGATCGAGGCGCAGGCACGTGCGAAGGATCCGTTCCCGCTGAAGATGCAGAACCAGTTGTACCGAAATCTGGGCGACGGTCACTTCGTGGACGTCTCGGTCGACGCCGGTGAGCCG
The DNA here is from genome assembly GCA_963772955.1 of uncultured Acidobacteriota bacterium. Classification (GTDB taxonomy): domain Bacteria; phylum Acidobacteriota; class Vicinamibacteria; order Vicinamibacterales; family UBA2999; genus Gp6-AA40. The sequence continues at coordinate 1,145,220 of CAVYZF010000009.1, forward strand.
TTCAAGCTGCTCGACGTGAGTCGCGGCGCCGCATTCGGCGACATCGACAACGATGGTGACGAGGACGTCCTGGTCGGCACGGCGAACGGTCCCACGCGCCTGTTCATCAACAACATCGGCAACGAAAACCATTGGCTCGGTCTTCGTCTGACCGGTGTCGGCGGACGCGACATGATCGGTACGCGCGTGTCAATCTCGCACGGTGCCGGTCCCGCACTCTGGAGGCGCGCGCGTTCGGATGGCAGCTACGCGTCTGCCAACGATCCCCGGGTGCTCGTGGGGCTCGGTGAATCCACGACACCTCCAACGGTTCGCGTCCAGTGGCCTGACGGCAAGACCGAGGAGTTGGGAACCCAGGCGATCGATCGATGGGTCACGTTGAAGCAGGGAAGCGGGAAATGAAGCGCGTCTCGATCGTGCTCCTGCTCTTTGTCGCCGGATGCAGTTCGTCCAGTCAGCCATCGACGACGGCCGCCCCGCAGATGCTCGAGGTCACGCTTCCGGACCTGTCGCGCATGGATGCGAACGTGCAGGAGCAGGTGCGCGAGCGCTACCAGTCGATGCTCGAGACGATCAAGAAACCCGACGCGACCAATGAAGAACGCGGCCGTGCGTACGGCAGCATCGGCATGCTCCTCCATGCCGGCGAGTACTACGCGGCGGCCAAGCCTGCGTATCTCAATGCGCAGGTGTTGATGCCGCAGGAGCCGCGCTGGCCGTATTTCCTCGCGCATCTCTCCAAGAATCAGGGCGACACGACGGCTGCGATGGCGGCGTTCAATCGCGTGCTCGAGATCAGCCCGAACGATGTGCCGACGCTGATCTGGCTGGGTCGCGGCTACCTGGATCAGGGCCAGGCCGACACCGCCGAACCGCTGTTCGAGCGTGCGCGCCAACTGGCTCCGACGAACGCCGGCAGTCCTCGTGGGCCTCGGGCAGGCCGCGCTCGCGCGTCGCGACTACGCGCGCGCGGTGTCGACCCTCGAAGAGGCCGTGACGATCAATCCGAGTCTGCTGAGCGTCCATTCGCCTCTCGCGCAGGCGTACCGCGGGCTCGGCGACATGGCGAAGGCGGAAGAGCACATCAAGCAATGGAAGAACACCGAAGTACTGGTCCCTGATCCGCTCCGGCAGGAGATCGATCTCGCGCTCGAAAGCGGGCTCTCGTACGAACTGCGCGGTGTTCGTGCGCTCGAGCAGCGCGACTTCCCGGCGGCCGAGAGCTTTTTCAAGAAGGGCGTCGACATCACGCCGGGCACAACCGGGCTGGGGCGTTCCCTGCGTCACAAGCTCGCGACCGCGCTCTATATGCAGGGCGACGTGCGCGGCGCGGTGAAGTGGTTCGAAGAGACGCTCAAGATGGCGCCCGACTCAGGTATCGACGAGACCGCGGCGAAAGCCCACTACAGTCTCGGCGTGCTGATGGCCTCGAGCGGTCGAAGTCAGGACGCCATCAATCATCTGACGGCAGCCGCACGCTTCAGTCCGAATTACGTCGAGGCGTATCAGGCGCTGGCTGACGAACTGCGGCGCAGTGGGCGAGTGGAGCAGTCGCTCGTGCAGTACAACGAGGCGCTCAGAGTCAACCCGAAGTCGGTCGACGCCCGATTCGGGTACGGCATGGCGCTCGTGAGGCTCGGACGCTATCGCGAGGCGCGCGACTGGTTCGACGATGCCTCACGAGTGAATCCTGATCGTCCGGAGTTTCCGTACGCACTCGCGCGTCTGCTCGCAGCCGCGCCAGACGATCGCGTTCGCGACGGACAGCGGGCACAGGCGATCGTCGAACGGTTGCTGCAGGGCGGCAAGACCATCGACCTCGGCGAGACGATGGCGATGGCACTGGCAGAACGGGGACAGTTCGCCGAGGCCGTCGGGATTCAACGATCGTTGATCGAAGCCGCGATCAGGTCGGGACTCGAGCCGGTCGCCAGGCGCCTGACGGCCAATCTTCTGCGCTACGAGCGCCAGCAACCCTGCCGGATGCCGTGGGCCAACTGACGACCCAATTCACTCTCCCGGACCGCAAGTGGACCCGAGCCTTCTCGCCTCTGCGCCCGCGTCCCCGACTCCGTAGAGGCTCCCTCCCACGGTCGCGCTGGTCTGATTCAGACATTATTGTCTCTTTATGATGTCTGCAAGACAGTTATGTCTGCCATCTCGATGATCCTTTTCATTTTTCCTCATCTAAAATGACCGCTCGGATCGTCCCTCCAACCGCAAAGTCGCTCCAAGAGAGGTGAGTGCATGAATCAAGCTGACACCGCGTGGATGTTGATCTCGACCGCCCTGGTCCTGCTGATGACGCCAGCCCTGGCCTTCTTCTACGGCGGGCTCGTTCGCAGCAAGAACGCACTGAACACGATGATGATGAGTTTCATCTCATTGGGATTCGTCGGTGTGTTGTGGGCAGTTGTCGGTTATTCACTCGCGCTGACGACGGGCAACAACTGGCTGGGTGACATGTCGCTCGCGTTCTTGAACGGTGTCGGACTCGATGCGATGGGCGCGGTGGTGCCGATCACGATCCCCCACGCGCTCTACATGGCCTTCCAGGCGACGTTCTGCATCATCACGGCCGCGCTGATCTCCGGTGCGATCGTCGAGCGCATGCGGTTCTCCGCGTATCTCCTCTTCATCTGTCTCTGGTCGCTCGTCGTCTATGCGCCGGTCGCGCATTGGGTGTGGGGCGGCGGATGGCTGGCTGACATGGGCGCATGGGATTTCGCCGGCGGCACCGTCGTGCACGTGAACGCAGGCGCCGCGGCGCTGGTGGCGGCGCTTGGTGGTCGGAAAGCGTTCCGACTACGGTCACGCCTCGATCCTGCCGCACAACATCCCGACGGTGCTGCTCGGAGCCGGTCTGCTCTGGTTCGGCTGGTTCGGGTTCAACGCGGGCAGCGCGCTCGCGGCCAGCCCGATCGCCGGTCTCGCGTTCGTGACCACGATGCTGGCACCGGCCGCGACGCTCGTCGTCTGGACGTTCCTCGACATGATGCGCTCGGGCAAGCCGACTGCGGTTGGAGCCGCGACGGCGATCGTGGTCGGGCTCGTTGCGATCACGCCGGCCGCGGGATTCATCAGCCCGATGAGCGCCATCGTGCTTGGTGGTATCGCAGCCGTGCCGAGCTACCTCGCGCTCATCATTCGCTCGAAGACATCGCTCGACGATTCGCTGGACGTCGTCGCCGCACACGGCGTCGGCGGGACCGTCGGCGCGCTTCTGACCGGCGTCTTTGCGGACAAGGCCATCAACGGCGTCTTCGACGGCGCTCTGCATGGCAATCCCGCGCAGGTCGGCATTCAGGCTGCGGCTGTGCTGACGGCGATTGTCTACAGCGGCGCGATGAGCTTCATCCTGCTCAAGCTGATCTCGTTGTTCATCCCGCTGCGTGCGAGCGCGGCCGATGAGGCGACGGGCCTTGACGTGACGATGCACGGCGAGGAAGCCTATCTCCACGTGACTGAGTAAGCTGTCGAGAAGGTACTGATCTCACGTTGGCGTTTGATGGTCTCCGTGTCTCTGGTCCTCGAAAGCCGCCGGGCTCGGGAACTGGCCACACTTGTCACGACCTATGGGGGGGAGCCGATGTCGGCTCCCTCCATGCGCGAAGTTCCCCTCGAATCGAATACAGAAGCGATCGCATTTGCCGACCGGCTCGAGCGCGGCGAGTTCGATCTCGTCGTGCTGCTGACGGGCGTCGGCACGCGCGCGCTCATCGCCACGGTCGAGCAGGTGCGAGGGAGTCGCGACAGCTTCATCGACGCGTTGCGGCGATCGAGGATCGTCGCGCGAGGTCCCAAGCCTGTTGCGGCCCTGCGCGATGTGCAGGTGCCCGTCTGGCTGACGGCGCCGGAGCCCAACACCTGGCGGGAACTCCTTGTCGGCTCTCGACGGTCGCGCAGGCGGAGTTACCTCTGAAGGGACTCAGGGTGGCAGTGCAGGAATATGGCGTCTCCAATCCTGACCTGCTGGCTGGGCTTCGAGATCGCGGGGCGACAGTAACCGCTGTTCCCGTCTACCAGTGGGCGTTGCCTGAGGATGTGGAACCGCTTCGTGCGGCGTGCCGTGCTGTGGCCGAGGGCAGAATCGACGTCGTGCTCTTCACTACCGCAACGCAGGCCGTCCACCTGCTCAACGTGGCTGAGACGATGGGATTGAGCGAGGCGGTGATTGAGGGACTTCGGAAGTGCGTGGTGGCCTCGATCGGGCCGACGACGTCAGAGGAACTACGCGAACGCGGTACAGACCCCGATATGGAGTCCTCTCATCCGAAGATGGGATTCCTGGTGCGGGAAGCGGCTGAGCGTGCGGGCGAATTGTTGAAGGCCAAGCGAAATCGCCATTAGCGAGTTACCGTCCGGCGCGAACAATCCGTCCGTTCGAAGTTCGGCGAAGGAACGCAGATGCCCACGAGCAGTTCTACCACTCCGCGGCATGCTGTCGGTTCGAGTCCCCATAAGCGCGCGGCCTGAGCTTCTGTCAGTTGCATTCCAGGCATCTCGTTGAACTCGCCTCGGACACGTTCGACGAGCCTGCCGAAATCTTCAGCGCGCACAGATGTAGCGGGATTCATGGGTCCGCGAATGTGCAAGATGCACGCCGCGTCGCGCGCTTCACACTCGCTCGAAAAGTCGAGAGAAATCGGTGAGGCGATCGTCGTTGACGCACCACATTTCTACAAGTGTGCACATCGCGAACGTCGGACGCTACAAGTTTGTGGAAAGTCGCTACGTGAGCTTGCGAAGCCGTCGGCCCACGGCGAGCCCGAGGTGATAGGCGCCTTCCTGCTGCAGCCACACATGGCGCGCGTGATTGTCGGCGAGTTCCACAATCAGCATGCGCTTGTCCTCGGGCAGCGCTGACGCAATCTGTTCGACGAGTTGTTCCTGGCGCTGAATGTCGACCGGTGCGAACAACTCGTCCTCGTGAATCGCCTGCAGGAGATGCTCGTACTCCGTTTCGCACTGTTCTTCTGCGTCGGAAAACGACGGTATGTGGCGAAGATATCCGCCTTCTTCGAGTTTGGTCGCGCACGCGTTCGCCAGTTCGAGCAGTTCGTCTGAGGTCGGCATAGGAGTGCGTATCTTAGCCCGCTGCTGAGTCGTTGTCTGACTCACAACCCACGGCTTCGGTCGACCATATTCTTTGAGCATGCCTCTCTCATATCTTCATTACGATGTGTTTACAGGCGAAGCGTTGCTTGGCAATCAGCTCGCGGTCTTCACCGATGCGCGCGGAATCGATACGGCGAAGATGCAGCGGCTGGCGCGTGAGATGAACTTCTCTGAGAGCACGTTCATCCTGCCCGCCGAACGGTCGGATACCGACATTCGCATGCGCATCTTCACGCCGATGAATGAGATGCCGATGGCGGGACATCCGACGATCGGCAGCACGTTCGCGCTCGCGCACGCCGGTGTCATTCGTCCCGGTTCCGCGCGCTTCGTGTTCGGTCTGAACATCGGACCGGTGCCGGTCGATCTCGAGTGGAATGGATCGACACTCCGGTTTGCCTGGATGACGCAGTCGCCCGCGGTGTTCGGCCCCGTCGTCGAGGATCGCGCGGCGGTGGCCGCTGCGCTCGGGTTGGATGCCACGGACCTCGCCGCCAATCTTCCAGTACAAGAGGTGTCGTGCGGCGTACCGTTCCTGCTCGTGCCGCTGCGCGATCGCCGCACGTCGATCGCGCGATCAGCGACGCGGCGGCTTTTCGAAGGCTCACGGCTGCGACTAAGCTGGATCGAGCGATCTTCATGTTCTCGATCGACCCTGCAGGTTCCACCTGAGACGGCGTACAGCCGGATGTTCGCGCCCGAGTTCGGCATCATCGAAGATCCGGCGACTGGAAGCGCCAGCGGTCCGCTCGGGTGTTACCTCGTCCACCACGGTGCCGTTGCCGGTGACGCCGCGCTCACGATGGTCAGTCTTCAGGGCGCCGCAATGGGACGGGCCAGCCGGATTCACATCTCGATCGACGGCGATCGTCGCGCGATCAGCCGCGTGCGCGTCGGCGGAGAAGCCGTCCTCGTCGGCCAGGGGGAGATGCTCGTGTGATCTCGCTCTCCCGCGTGAGCAAGCAGTACGGCCGTCAGGTGCTCTTCGTCGATGCCTCGTTCCAGCTCAACCCGGGTGAGAAGGTCGGGCTCGTCGGCCCGAACGGCGCGGGGAAGACCACGCTCTTCCGGATGATCGTCGGGTGAAGAAACGCCCGACGAGGGCGACGTCTCCGTTCCGAAGAAGATCACCATCGGCTACTTCCGGCAGGACGTGGAAGAGATGTCGGGTCAATCGGTGCTCGACGAAGCGATCGCAGGCAGCGGCCGCCTCGGCATCCTGCACCATCAGCTCGAAGCGCTTCAGCACGACATGACCGATCCGGCGAAAGCTGACGACATGGATCGGATCCTTGCGGCTTTCGGCGAGGTGCAGGAGGAATACGAGCACCTCGGTGGCTACAGTCTCGAGGCGCAGGCCCGCGAGGTCCTCCATGGGCTCGGCTTCGACGACGCCCGAATCGAAGGCGACGTGGGTCTCCTGTCTGGTGGCTGGAAGATGCGCGTCGCGATGGCGCGCGTGCTGCTCGGCTCACCGGATGTCCTGCTGATGGACGAGCCCACCAACCACCTCGACATCGAATCGATCGTCTGGCTCGAGGCGTACCTGAAGTCGCGACCGGGCGCGCTGCTCATGACGTCGCACGACCGCGAGTTCATGAACCGCGTCGTCGGCAAGATCGCCGAGATCGACGATGGCGAGATCACGGTGTATTCGGGCGACTACGACTTCTATGCGCGTGAGCGCGCCATCCGCGAGGCGAATCGCGAGGCCGCGTACGCGCGGCAGCAGGCGATGCTGGCCAAGGAGCAGCGCTTCATCGAGCGCTTCTCGGCCCACGCGGCGAAGGCCGCGCAGGTGCAGAGCCGCGTCAAGGCACTCGAGAAGATTGAAAAGATCGAGCTGCCGAAGAAACGGAAAGTCGTGCGCTTCGACTTTCGTCAGCCGCCGCGGTCAGGCGACCAGGTGGCCGTGCTCGAGAGCGTTTCGAAGGCCTACGGCGATCGCGTCGTTCATGACGGGCTGAGCATGACCATCCGGCGCGGCGAGCGATGGTGCGTCATGGGCCGGAACGGCGCGGGGAAGACCACGCTGCTGAGAATGGTTGCCGGAGTGCTGGCGCCGGACTCCGGACAGGTCGGCCTGGGTGCGAGCCTCAAGATGGGCTACTTCGCGCAGCAGGCCCTCGACCTGCTCGATCCTGACCTGACGATTGAGGAGCAGCTGCAACGCGACTTTCCCGACGAATCGATCGGCGTCCTGCGCAATCTCGCCGGCGCCTTCCAGTTCTCCGGCGACGAGATCGACAAGAAGGTTCGCTCGCTGTCGGGCGGCGAGAAGACGCGGCTGGTCATCGCGCGCATGCTGCTCAATCCGCCAAATTTCCTGGTGCTCGACGAGCCCACCAACCACCTTGATCTGTTCACGAAGGAGATGCTCATCGAGGCGCTGAAGGACTTCGAAGGGACGATGCTCTTCGTGTCGCACGACCGCGCGTTCCTGCGTGGTCTCAGCAATCGTGTCGTCGAGTTGGGCGGTGAGAGCGGCGTGGAGACGCAGCCGCATCTCTATCCGGGGTCGTACGACGAATACGTGACGCGCACCGGCCACGAAGCGCCGGGGGTGCATTCGTAACCGGGACTCGGGATCCGGGATCCGGGGTTCGCGGTTCGGGACTGAGGACCGGAGACCGAGGACTACGGACTATCGTGTCTTCGCGATCGCGCGGACACCGCCCAGCGAGAACTGGGCAATGTGCTGCGCCGTGAGATCGAGCTCGCGGTCGGTCATGGTCTTCGGACGAAGCGCCGCGACAGGATGGGAGAGCAGCGCAAGGCATTGTGCCTGGATGCTCATCGAGCACCGCTCGACGCGCGGATCGGTTGCGTCGCAGTCGAACATCGCCGCGAGGACTTCGCGCAGGTAGGCCATGCGCGGCTGCACGACCTTCCTGATGACGAGGTCGAGCGCCGGCGTCGGATCGGACAGTTCACGCATCATGAGCTGATGGATCCAGCTGTCGCGGGCCGCAACGACACGCTTGAGGAAAATCGACACATACGCGGCGAGCTGCTCATCGCCCGGACGCCCCGCTCCTGCCTCACGAATCGCATCGGTCGTCGTCTGCATCGTCTTGATGGCCGATTTGCACGACCTCGTCGTACAGCCCCTTCTTGCCGTTGAAGTGATAGTTGACCGCTGCGACGTTTGCACGGGCACTTTTGCAGATCTCGCGAATCGTCACCTTGGAGAATCCGCGCGCCGCGAACAGTCCGTTCGGCCGTAGACAGCAGCCGCTCGCGAGTCTCTTTGTCCTGTCCCTGCGTCGGCGCGCGGAGCGCGCCAGAAGATGCTGGCTGACCGGCCGAGGTGCGAAGCCTGTGGCTGGTCACAGCGTTCTCTTGAAGAGCGCCGTGGCCGCCGTCATCGCGACCGTGGAGAAGAGCAGCAGGAAGAGCAGGTCGTACGAGATGGCGTCGAACCCGGTGTTCTTGAGGAGCAGGCTCTTGAATGCGTGCACCGCATAGGTGAACGGATCGACGACGGCGATCGCCTGCATCCAGTCGGGGAAGCCGGCCTGTGGATAGACGGCCCCGCTCGGGAAATAGAGCACCGTGTTCAACACGCCGAAGGTCGCCCGTGGCAACAACGGGTCGGTGACGCGCACCATCAGCAGGAACATCAGGCTGATCAGCGCGAAGGACGTCAGCGTGATGACGAGCATCATCCGCAGCAGACGAATCGGGTCGAGCGGGTTGGGCACTCCCGCGATGACCGAACCGATGATGGTAATGACGGCACCGGCGAGCACCGCTTTGATCGTGCCGGAGATGTTGAAGCCGGCGACCAGCTCCAGCTTGGTAATCGGCGTCACCAGATAGCCTTCGTGCAGCCCGCGCGCCTTGTCGTCGATGAAGATGATGCCGCCGCCGATCATCACCATCATGAAGATCGACATGGTGATCGAACCCGGCAGCAGGTACTGGATGTAGGGCACGTAGGGATAGACCTCGACGACGTCGAGGCTGGCGACCGGCATGACCCGCTGCACGGTGACCGGTGTATTGAAGGCGCCCACCAGCGAATTGACCGTCGCCGCAAGCGTGGCCGACACGAACGTGTCGGTGTTGTCCGAGATGAGCGCCACACGCGGCTGCTGATCGGTCAGCGCCCTGCGCGAGAAGTCGGGAGGAATCTCGAGCACGCCGTTGACGAGACCGTTCCTCAGGTCCGACAGCGCTTCGCCCGGATCCGAGTACTCGAGCAGATCGAGCGTTCGCGCCCCTGCCGAGACCGCCCCTGCCAGCTCGCGCATCTTCACTGCCGGCACGCCGTGATCCTGATCGACGATCGCCAGCCTCAGATGCTTGACGTTGCCGCCGAACGCATAGCCCAGCACCACGAGCTGGAGCAGCGGGAAGATCATCGACATGACGATCAGCATCGGGCTGCGCCGGAATCGACGCAGCTCGCGTTCAACGATGGCCCAGGTGCGGTGCATGGTTGTCTAACGCCTCATGACGAAGGGACTGTCCGCCGCCGACGGCGCCTGCAGCGCGTCGCGCAGATCGTGACCGGCGTAGTGCACGAACACATCGTCCAGCGTCACGGTGTCCGCTTCGCGTCCGGGAATCGACGCTTTGAGCGCACGCGGCGTGTCGAGCGCGACGAGCTTGCCGTGATCGACGATCGCGATGCGGTCGCACAGCTTGTCGGCTTCGTCCATGTAGTGCGTCGTGATGAGCACCGTCAGATCGCGCTGCGACTTGATCTTCTGCAGCATCACCCACACCGCGGTGCGCGAGACCGGATCGAGGCCGGTCGTCGGTTCGTCGAGGAAGAAGATGCGCGGCTCGTGAACGAGGCCACGGGCGATTTCGACGCGTCGCCGCATGCCGCCCGAGAGGTTCTTCACGGGCTTGTCGGCCCACTGGGTCAGCTCGACTGCCTCGAGCAGCTCGCGGATCAGGCGCGTGCGCTTGTCGCGCGGGACGCCATAGAGCTTGGCGAAGATCAGCAGGTTCTCTTCGACGCTCAGCTCGAGGTCGCTGGTCATCGACTGGGGAATCACGCCAATCGATCGCCGCACATCGTCTGACTGGCGCGCGACGTCGAAGCCATTGACGAGCACGGTGCCGGACGTCGGCGTCAGCAGCGTGACCATCATCCGGATGAGGGTCGACTTGCCTGCGCCGTTCGGCCCGAGGAGGCCGACGATCTCGCCGGCCTTCACGGTGAAGCTGATATGGTCGACGGCCGTGAAGTCGCCGAACTTCTTGACGATGTCTTTGACTTCAATGGCGTCAGTCATGGCTGTTGCAGGGGCAGCACGACGTACGCCGTCATGCCGACAGCGAGGCGGCGATCGGCGTTGTCCACACGGAGACGAAGCTCGAATGTCTTGATATCGCGCTTGGTGCGGCTGACGTCTCGCTGGGTCGCGTATCCCGCGTCGACGCCGCGGTAGAACACCGTGCCCTGGCGCTCGTCGCCGGAGGGAAGCCGCACCGTCAGCGTGTCCCCCACGCGGACGCGATCGACGTAGGTCTCTTCGACGTCGATTCGCACCCACAGATCGTCCGGATTGACGATCGTGACGATCGGTTGCCCGGGCGTGACGACCTCACCAGCCAGCGCCGCGCGAACATCGACGACGCCGCTGATCGGCGCGTGGATCTCCGTATAGGCCAGTCGCACATCGGCCTTCGCCTGTTGCGCTGCCGCGGCAGCCTGTTGTTTCCGATTCGTCTGAAGCTGATTCTGGCGGATGGTGACCTGCTCGGCCTGCGATTTGGCCAAGGCGACGGCCGCACGTTGCGCATCGATCTGCTTCGCGAGCGCCGCGAGCCTGGACTTGCCGACCTCGTACGCCGTCCTCGCCTCGTCGAGCCGTTCCTGCGTGCCGATCGCGTCCTTCATCATGCGCTGCGCGCGTTCGTACGCGATCTTCGCGTTCTCGAACTCGGCCTGCGCCGCGGCTTCCTGCGAGCGCGTCGCCTCCAGGTTCGCCTCTGCCTGCGCGATCTGATCGGTGGTCATTCGTTCCTGGAGACGAACCGCGGCCTCGCTCTCCTGCACCTGCGATCCGACGCCTTCGGCGCTGAAGGAGTAGAAGGCCCGCTCCTGGCGGAGTTCGTCTGGTGCGAGAACCGCCAGCAACTGGTCGGCCTTGACCACGTCGCCTTCAGGCGACGAGCAGCTTGTCCAGGCGGCCCGTGATCTGGGGGCTGACCACGATGTGATTCGTCGTCACGATGCCGGTCAGGACGATGCTGGTGACCGGGCGGCTGGTGTACCAGTAGGCGCCGCCGCCCACGACGAGAAGGGCGAGAAGCGGAATCGCTCGTTTCATGCTGTTCAAACAAGCGTATCAAACACGTGTTTGAATACGCAAACGGCGCTGGTGTCCGGACGAATTGTGAATAAAATCGTCCTGCAGATGCGCCAACACACAGTGATCGGGGTTCTTGCGGGAACGGTGTCGGTCGCGGTCCTGGGCGCGCAGACGCCGGTGCCCCGGACGGCACTGGACGCCGCCATGCAGGCGTACTGGAATGCCAGCGAGGAAGGCAATCGCGGAGATGCCGGTCGAGCGATCGCCACAAGTGGCGCTGCGTTCGACGACGTGCTCGGGCGTCTGAAGAAGGGCCGCCCGTATGGAAGGCAGAAGACCGGGCGAGTCGAGTTGCCGGCGCGCGTCGGCGGCACCGCTCTCGATAACGTTCTCGATGTTCCGGCGAACTACGACAGCGCGCGCGCGTGGCCGTTGCGGGTAAGCCTGCACGGCGGTGTCGGCCGTCGGCCGCCTGGGCAGGGCGAGCCGCCGGCGCGGCCGCTGAACAACCGCATCGTGAGCGACGGCGAGCTCGTGCTTCAGCCGCGCGCCTGGTTCGATTCGGCGTGGTGGACACCGGATCAACTCGAGAACCTCACCAGGCTGATCGATCGCGTGAAACATGACTACAACGTCGACGAAGCGCGCGTCTATGTGACCGGCATCTCCGACGGCGGCACCGGTGTCTACTACCTGGCCATGCGATACGCGACGCCGTGGGCGGCGTGCATGCCGCTCAACGGTCATCCGTCGGTCATCGCCAACCCCGACACGGGCGCCGACGGCCAGCTGTATTCCGGCAATCTGGTCAACTGTCCGCTCCGCATCGTCAATGGCGGTCGCGACCCGCTCTATCCGGCTGCGTCGGTGGCGCCGATCATCGAGATGTTCAAACGCACCGGGGCAACGCTGCAGTTCCAGGTGTATCCGGATGCCGGACATGACGTGAGCTGGTGGCCGCAGGAACGCGCGCGCTTCGAGGCGTTTCTCGCCGAGCATCGCCGCGTGCCGCACCCTGAGAAGATTTCGTGGGAGACCGAGCGCACCGACCGCTACAACCGCTTCCGGTGGCTGGTCATCGATCGGCTCGGTAAGCGTAGCTCGGATGTCGTGCTCGACGACGTGAACACCTTCTCCCCGACTCCGATCATGGAACGTCCGCTCTTCGATCGCGAGAAGCCGTCCGGTCGTGTCGATGTGGTGCGGCGCGGGAACGCCTTCGATGTGCGGAGTCGAGGTGTGCAGGCGTTTACTCTGCTGATCTCACCTGACGTGGTGGACATGAGCAAGCCGGTTCACGTCACGGTCAATGGCAGGTCCGTGCACGACGCCATCGTCAACAGGGACATCGCGACGCTCATGAAGTGGGCAGCGCGGGATCAGGATCGAACGATGGTGTACGGGGCCGAGATTCACATCAGTGTTCCTTGACGGGAAGGATTCGCGATGGCCGACAAACTGCTGATTGTTCACGGATACTCTGACGGGTCGACGAGCTTCACGGCTCTCGGCGACTTCCTCGTGAAGCAGGGCGTGTACTCCCATGCCGACGTGTGCTACCTCGATTACAGCAGCATGGACGATCAAGCCACGTTTCACGATTTCGCCGACAAGCTCGATACCGATCACCGCTTGCGCCTGAACGGCCAGCGCATCGACGTGATCTGCCACAGTACGGGCTCGCTCGTCGTGCGGGCGTGGCTCGCGCTGCACGCCGAGCGCAATCGCCGGCGTCGATTGGACGAAGACTGCCCGATCGACCGCCTGCTGTGCTTCGCGCCCGCCAATTTCGGATCCGATCTGGCCGGGCTGGGGCAATCCTTCCTCGGTAAGTTCAGAACCACGTTTTTCAACTCCAATTCGCACAAGGAGGATTTCCTCGAATCGGGCAAAGTGGTGTTGCGTGGCCTCGAGCCGGCCAGTCCGTTCCAATGGGATCTGTCGTTCAACTACGACCTGCACGGCGACTCTTCCTACTTCAGCGAAAAGCGGAAAGAGTCTCAGCGCTGCTATCCGTTCGTGTTCGCCGCTGGAGAAGCGTACGGTGGGATCGAGGCAAAACTGGTGAAGCAGCGCGCGGCGCCTGGAACGGACGGCACCGTTCGCATTGCCGGCACCTCGCTCAACACCCGCGCCTGTTCACTGGATTTCCGAACGGGAGGCGCCAAGCTCCTGTGGTGGCAGAACAGCAAGTTCGAACGCATCCCGTTCGCCGTGTTCTCCGGCTTCAATCACGGCAGCATCGTGAATCCGGCAACGCCGGGATTCATGGACGCCAATGGCCCGGGCACGATCGCGCTCGGCATTCTGAAGAAAAAGACGACCACACTCGATGAGTACGTCGCGACGGCGAGCGCGTTCGACACAGGTCTCCGAGACGAACTACGCGCGGATGCCGGACGATCGGAAGGTGAGATACCAGCAGTTCTTCTTCCGTGTGCGCGATGACGTCGACCAGCTCGTCGAGGACTACTTCATCGACTTTTACGTGCTTGGCAGGGATAGCAAGCCTCACCAGGCGCTCACGATGAAGTTCGATGAGGACTTCGAGTCGCACATCACCACACACTCCACGACGCGGTCTCATCGCGTGGTCATGATGAACTGCAGCAACCTCGGCGAATTTCACCAGAGCCTGAAATCTGAGGGCGCCAAGCTCGTTCTCGAGGTGACTGGTGTGAGCGCGCTCCCGGACGTCAGATATATGAAGAGCACGTTCGTCGCCTACGATCCGGCGGCGCCGCCCACGGCCGATCCCGATCTCCTGTTTCCCAACACCACGACGCTCGTCGATGTGATTCTCAATCGCACGCAGACGGACAGGCTCGCGGTGATCACGGGACCGACCGGTACCGTCGTCGTCACCGCGGTGACTGCACCAGAGCCGTCGGCGGAGAAGACCGGACGGGCTGCGCTCGATCTCGCCGGATCAGCCCGGAGTCGTTGGCGTGTAATCTCACTTCATGCCCGATGCCATCGCGATTCGACGAGCGACGAAGGCCGATCTGCCGGCCCTTGGAACACTCGGAGCCTTACTGCTTCGTACGCACTATCAGTTCGACCCGCTGCGGTTCATGGCACCGGGCGTCCACTCCGAAGAGGACTATGCGTGGTTCCTCGGCACGCAGCTGCGCGAGGACGACGTCGTTGTCTTCGTCGCTGAACGTGAGTCATCCATCGTCGGCTACGTGTACGCGGGACTCGAGCCGCAGTCGTGGAAGGAATTGCGCGAAGCCTGCGGTTTCATTCACGACGTGGTGGTTGACGAGAGCGGCCGTCGCTGTGGCGTGGCCACAGCGTTGATGGAGGCGGCGATCAACTGGTTACGCGAGCGCGGCGCCCCGCGAGTCGTACTGGGTACCGCGCAGAAGAACGAGGGTGCGCAACGTCTCTTCGATCGCTTGGGCTTCCGGCGCACGATGATTGAGATGACACGGGAGCTTTAGCGCGCGCACGCCCTACCTCATTCGTTTCTTCGACGTCGCAAGCGATCGGTTTGAGCGAGGCTCGTGAGAAAGGTGCTAAGGTGCCCGCGCGGCAGCGTCGCCGGCGAAGAAGCGATAGAGCCACCTCTACTGCACCGAGGCATGTCGCTTGCTACCCGGCTATTGCGCGAGCGAGTACCAATGCTTTTGGGGCCATCGGGCAAGCTTCGGATTGCGCAAGTTGCACCGCTGAGTGAAAGTGTTCCACCCAAGCTCTACGGGGGGACCGAGCGCGTCGTCTCGGTGTTGACCGACGAGCTCGTCTGTCAGGGGCATGCCGTCACGCTATTTGCGAGCGGCGATTCGCGGACCAAGGCGACGCTCGTCCCAGTATGCGAGCAGGCGCAGCGTCTTGCGGGCTGCTGTCGATCCTCTCTCCGCCCACATGCTGATGATCGAGACGAGTCGCGCAGCGCGCGAGGGACTTCGACATCATCCACTATCACGTCGCTCCGCTGCATTTCCCGCTCGCGCGCCGAATGGACACCGCGCATCTCACGACGATGCATGGTCGTCTCGACCTGCCCGATCTGGTGCCGCTCTACGAAGAGTTCAGCGAACTGCCACTCGTCTCGATTTCCGATGCGCAGCGCGCGCCGCTGCCTCGTCAGAACTGGGTGGGCACGGTTCACCATGGATTCCCCGAGCGGGATTTCCGCCTTTATCAGGAGCCGGGGTCGTATTTCGCCTTTCTCGGACGCATCTCGCGCGAGAAGAGAGTCGATCGCGCCATCGCGATCGCCAAGGCTTGCGGGTGGCCGCTGAGGATCGCCGCGAAGGTCGATCCGACCGACGTGCTCTACTTCAAGAACGAGATCGCGCCGCTGCATGGCGGCATCCGCTGGTCGAGTTCATCGGAGAGATCACGGATGCGCAGAAGAGCGAGTTCCTCGGTCACGCGCGGGCGCTGCTTTTCCCGATCGACTGGCCTGAGCCGTTCGGCCTGGTGATGATCGAGTCGCTGGCCTGTGGCACGCCGGTCGTCGCGTATCGCGGAGGTTCAGTGGCTGAGGTCATCGAGCACGGCGTGACCGGGTTCGTCGTCGAGGATATGGATCAGGCGATTGACGCGGCGTCGTCGCGTGCATACACTGGATCGTCGAGCCTGTCGCGACGCATTCAGGCGTCGCTTCAGCGCATCGCGTATGGCGTCGGGGTATGTTCGACTCTATCGACAGCTCACAGCGGGCGCGGCCAGTGCCGGCATCGTTGCCTGAAGGTCCGGACGCCTCGGTCGAATCGTTCGATCTAGCGGTTCCAGATCATCGCGGACTCCGAGCGTCCGATCACGCCGTTACGCGTGCTCAAGCACGGCGACTCGTTCGGCGTGTTCGACGCGCGCGGCGACATCGTGCCGAAAGAGGCGAGTGAAGAAGGCCTCTACCACGACGGCACTCGATTCCTCTCGCGCCTGGAGTTGCTCCTCTACGGCCAGCAACCGCTGCTCCTCAGCTCCACGGTCAGCGCCGACAATGCGGTGTTCGAGGCCGACCTGACCAACCCCGATCTGCGTGCGCGACGGCACCATCGCGGTCGCGCGCGGTGACATCAACATCTGCCGAACGCGAATGTTGTGGGACGGCGTGTGTGTCGAGCGCATCCAGGTGACGAACTATCGGCTCGATCGCATCGACGTCCCGCTCTCGCTGAATTTCGATGCCGACTTCGCCGACGTCTTCGAAGTCCGAGGCACGCGGCGCGCACGGCGAGGCGAGCGGCTGCCCGACGAGCCCGGAGACGGGTATCTGATGCGCTATCGCGGCCTCGACACCGCGAGCGTCGTGCGCGGATCCGATGGAGCCGCCATCCGGATCGCCGGGGGCAGAATCGCGCGATGTGGCTGCTCTCGCTCGAGCCGATGGCGACGACGTCAGTGGACCTCAGCGTCGAGTACGACATCGATGGACGGCGCCCCGCGACGGCTGCAGCCGACTCTCGTTCGATGATGTGCTGGCGCTGAAGAAGGGCCCGCGCGAGCAGGTACCTCACGCCTTCTGTTGCCAGCTTGCGAGCTCCAGCACGATCTTCAACCGCTGGCTCGATCGGTCGTCTGCGGACCTGCAGATCATGGTGACCGACACCCCGCACGGCGCTTATCCGTACGCCGGCATCCCCTGGTTCAGCACCCCGTTCGGTCGCGACGGGATCATCACCGCGTTCGAAATGTTGTGGCTCAATCCTGACGTCGCGCGCGGAGTGCTGTCGTTTCTCGCGAAGACGCAGGCGACCATGGTTCGACGATGCGCGCGATGCGAAGCCGGGAAAGATCCTTCACGAGATGCGCGGCGGCGAGATGGCGGCGCTTGGCGAGGTGCCGTTCGGCTGCTACTACGGCAGCTGCGATGTGACGCCGCTGTTCGTCATGCTCGTCGAGGCGTACTACCGCAGGACCGGGGATCGGCTTTTCATCGATCAGATCTGGCCGAACACCTGACTCGAGCGCTCGAATGGATGCAGGACAGCGGCGATCTCGACGGCGACGGCTTCATCGAATACGCGCGCCAGTCCGAGACGGGCTTGGTCCAGCAGGGATGGAAGGATTCTCACGACTCGGTCTTCCACGCGGATGGATCCGCGGCGGAACCGTCCGATCGCGCTCTGCGAGGTGCAGGGCTACGCCTACGCCGCGTGGAAGGGGGCAGCGGAGCTTGCTCGGGTGCGCGGCGACACATCATCCGCGGATGACTGGCTGGCGCGAGCCGAGCGGCTGCGAGCGCAATTCGAGCATGCCTTCTGGTGTGACGAGCTCGGCACCTATGCGCTCGCCCTCGACGGGCAGAAGCGTCCCTGTCGCGTGCGCACCTCGAACCCTGGGCATTGTCTCTTCGCGGGGATCGTGTCGCCCGAGCGCGCCGAGCGCGTGTGCGCGACGTTGATGGAGGACGCGTCGTTCGCCGGATGGGGCGTGCGCACGGTTGCCGCCAGCGAGCGACGCTACAACCCGCAGTCGTACCACAACGGATCCGATCTGGCCGCACGACAACGCGATCGTTGCTGCGGGGATGGCGCGCTATGGTTTCACCGGCGCTGCCCGTCGCATCCTCACGGCCATGGGCGATCTGAGCGAGGCGGTCGATCTCCATCGGCTGCCCGAGTTGATCTGCGGCTTCCCGCGTCGCGGCCGCGAGTACCCGACGTTGTATCCGGTCGCGTGCGCGCCGCAAGCATGGGCGGCTGGTGCGGTGTTCCTGTTGCTGTGCCGCGGCGCTTGGCGTACAGATCGATGCGCCCGGCCGGCGAGTATCGTTCTCGCGCGGCCGGCTCCCGGAAACACTCGACTGGCTTCGCCTGACGGACCTCGCTATTGGCGACGCGCGCATCGACATCCGGCTCGAACGGCATCCCCACGACACCGGCGTGACCGTCCTGCGCCGCGAAGGGCACGTCGAGATCGTGACCGTGGAGTGACCTGATTACTGCCGGGGCAGGAGACCGCGCTCGGCTGCAAAGAGCGCCAGCGCGGTCGCTTTTCGGACGCCGACCTTCTTCATGATGTGATTGCGGTGAACGGCGACGGTGTTGGCGCTCAGGCGGAGCTCTCGCGCGATTTCGCGATTGGACAGGCTGCGAGCGATGAGCACGAGCACTTCGCGCTCGCGCGCGGTGAGGCGTTCGCAGTCGGCTTCGAACGCTCGAACCGTTGATCGGGGGTGCCGCCTGTAGTCCCGGGCTGACGTAGCACTCGGACTGGCTGACCAGACGCACCGCGTTCCGCAGGTCGGCTTCCAACGCATCGGACATCTCGACGCATGCCAGGGCGCCGGCACTGAGCGCGGCATCCACATCACGAGTGTCGGCCCAGCGGCGCACGCAGACGATGCCGAGATCGGCAGCGCGCCGGAGCGAGGCGATCGCCGACGCACGGCAGGCATCGCGATCGACGGCCGTGCAGATCACGACAACATCGACGGTGTGGCTGGCCAACGCCTCGATCGCTTCGGGCACGTCGGCGGCTTCTGCGATGACGGCGATGTCGCCTTCTTCGAGAACGCGCCGAAGTCCACTTCGGACGAGCGTCGAGCGCTCGACCAGCATCACGCGGAGTCGCATACGGGAGGAACGTGTCAGCGTGTGTGACGTTCGGAGTCGGCGGAAAGTTGCCGGCGGCGTCGACGTCTGAAGAGGGGGCTCGACGGGCGGACGGTTCCCGGCGGTCGCTGTCAGCGTCTCGATCGCACGCGCGAGGCAGAACGCGAGATGTTCCGTTGCGGCGAGCCCCGACTTCGATCGGATCTCGCGACGGCCATGGCCTGCACGAGCTCGCGGTGCCGCGTATTCGGAGCGCACGGCTGGGAGACGTGTGAGAGCCAGAGCATCGCGAAGCCGTGGCACTGATCGACGGCGTCGAAGAGCGCACCGCACTGGGTGTGTGCGGCGACCTGGCCATGGAACGCCCGGTGCGCAGTGGCATAGTGCTTGACGTCGCCCCGCGCGCTCAGGCAGTCGAGTTCCTGCGCGAGCGTCTCGAGGTGCGCCAACTCGTCGTCAGTCGCCATGAGAGCGACGCGCGTCGCGGCCTGGGTCTCGAGCGCCTCGCGGACGACGAAGTGTCCGCGGACTTCGTCGAGCGATAGCGCGCGTACGCGGGTACCTGCCCGGGGGCGGCTTTCGAGGAGACCTTCGAGCTCGAGACGCTGGAACGCAGAGGCGACGGGAAGGGGGCTGGTCTGCAGCTCGGTGGCGATGCGCCGGCGGGACATCGGTTGCCCAGGTGGCAGGTCGCCACTGAGGATTCCGCGTCGGACGCTCTCGTAGACCTTCGACGCGAGCGTTGATGCATCCAGTCCGTTGCGCATATTCGCGATACGAAAAATCTTTCTGTATAAGAACATCACAGCGCTTCGCTGCGCGTCAAGCCGGGGCCGTCCGCGCCCGGCCTGAGCCGTCCATGCCTTGACAATCACGAACACGCAGGCGTATCAGAGACGGACGTGAGTCGTCGGTCACCCAAGCGCCACCCAGACCCACCAAAGTCCGCGCCTCCCCGCCCTCGAAGAGCCGTTCCCGCGACGGTCGTGGTCGCCGGAGTGGTGCTCATCGTGGCAGTCGGACTGTTCGTGACGAGCCGTTGGCGAGTCCGCGATCTCTCCGCACGGTTGCCCGCGCCGCCGCCGGTGTCGGCCCAGCAGAAGGCGGTGGCGCAACATCTGCGTGAGCGCTACGAGGCGGCGATGCGAGCGCCCTCGTCGATTGCGGCAGTCGGGCCGCTCTGTCTCGCCTACCACGCGGACATGTTTTTCGATGCGGCGGAGCAGTGTTACGAGGTCGCCGGTGCGCTCGCGCCGGACGAATGGCGGTGGACGTACTACCGTGCGGTCATTCAAGCGGAGCGGGGAGGCGGCGAGGCGCTCGTCGCCAGTCTTCGTCAGGTCGTCGATCGTGCGTCGCGAGTTCGGACCCGCGTGGCTGCGCCTCGGCGAGGCCGAGTTCAAGGCCGGTCGTTACGATCGCGCGGCCGATGCGTGGCGCACAGCCAGAGACCTGCCGGTCGAGACGCGATTCGTCGGTATCACCGCGTCACCTGACGGAGACTCCGCTCTCCGCGTACGCGTCGCTCGGCCTCGCGCGAGTCGCGCTCGTTCGTGGAGAGTTCGATGCGGCGCGACAGACGCTCGAGCAGGTACTGGGCACGACTCCGCAGTTCGGGTCGGCGCTTCGCCTGCTGGCGGAGAGCTACAGGAAACTTGGACGCGAGGCTGAGGCGGAACGCTTCGTCTACAGGGCTGGTCGTGTCCCGCCCTATTCCCCTTACGCGGATGCCGTGATCGATGAACTGGCGCGCGAATCGCGCAACAGCATCCTGCTTCTCCGGCTCGCGTCCGAAGCGAACCTGGCGATTAACGCGGAGTGGAGTGAGTACCTCACGCGCCGGGCGTCTCGAGTTCGATCCGAACAATCCGGAAGTCGTGCTCAAGCTCGCGCGAGTCCTTCGCACGGTCGAGCGCAATGAGGAGGCGCTCGAGCTGTTCAGCGCTACCAGGCCATGGTGCCTGGCGACTATCAGGCGCTCGCGCACATCGGAAGCTGCCTCAGCGCGATGGGCCGATTCGACGAGGCCGAGACCTATTTCCGTCAGGCATTGAAAGGGCTGGACGATCCCGTGACGCACTTCAACATGGGGTTGCTACTCGCCCTCACGAACCGGCTCGATGGTGCTATCGGTGAGTACGAGAAGGCGCTCAAGCTGGATCCGATGCACAGCGACTCCAGGACCAATCTGGCCGCGGCCCTGGCTCGTCAGGGGAAGCTCGATCGCGCCGCCCGTGAGCTGACGGTTCTGCTCGAGCACGATCCGGAAAATGCCGGAGGCCGGACGAACCTCGGGCTGGTGTTGCTTCAGCAGGGACGCGCGGCCGATGCGAGAGGACAGTTCGAGGAGGCCTTGCGGCTCGACCCGGGCTTGACGCCGGCACGCGAAGCGCTCGACTCGCATCCCCGATCAATAACCGGAATCTATTACAAATTCTTGACAGTCCATCCGGGACCAGCGTATACACGTTCCGGCTTGAGAATACCTTTTCGCTATGCGAAAAGTGTGCTCTGCCGTTCGTGCGCTCGGGCGGCTTTCTGTCATGACAGTGTCGGCGGCAGGCTGATCGAGCGCGGGGCCCACGACCACACGGTAGACAGGGAGGCAGGCATGCGAGGTTTGGTGAGAACCCTGGTTGTTCTCTCCGCAGTTCTCCTGGTGCCAGCAAGTGTCGTTTGCACAACAGGCATCGATCGCAGGTGTAGTCAAGGACGCGTCGGGAGCTGTGCTGCCGGGCGTCTCCGTAGAAGCAACGAGCTCGGTCCTGACAGAAAAAGTTCGGGCCGTCGTCACGGATGGCACGGGTCAGTATCGAATCGTCGAACTGCCCCCCGGAACGTACTCAGTTACGTACACCTTGCAAGGATTCAACGTCGTCAAGCGCGAAGGCCTTGTGCTGACCGGCGCGCTGACCGCGAACATCGACATCGAGCTTCGTGTCGGCGAACTGCAGGAAACGGTCACGGTGACGGGCGAGTCGCCGATCGTCGACGTCCAGAGCGCCAGACGTCAGCAGGTCATCGACGGCGATGTGCTGAACACGATCCCGACGTCGCGCTCGTATAACAACGTGCTCCAGCTCGTGCCCGGCGTCGTCGCCGGTGACGGGCAGGTTCAGCTTCGCCCGACGATGCTGCTGTTCACGGCGCATGGCGGAAGCACGGAAGACGGACGCCTCACCCTCGACGGCATCAACACGGGTGCCTCGCGCGGCGGCGCCGGCGTCTCGGGCTACATCCCCGACATGCAGAACGCGGCCGAGGTGACATTCACCATCTCCGGCAACCTCGGAGAAGCCGAAACCGGCGGCCCGCAGATGACGGTCGTCCCGAGGTCGGGCGGCAATACCTTCAACGGCTCGTTCTTCATCTCGGGCCTGAACGACTCGATGCAGGGTGACAACTTCGACGCGGCGCAGTTGAGCGTGTTGTCCGCACCGGCGAAGTCGCTCCTGCTGCGCGACTACCAGGTCTCAGTTGGTGGACCGGTGATGCGCGATCGGATGTGGTTCTTCTTCAATCACCGCCGTATCGATTCGGCCGACGCCCAGCCGGGCATCTTCGCGAACAAGAACGCGGGCGATCCGACGAAGTTTACCTACGTGCCGGATTTCACCCGGCAGGGCCGCATCGATCAGAGCCGCAAGATCTACTCGCTGCGCCTGACGACGCAGATCTCGCCGCGGAACAAGTTGATGTTGTTCTGGGACGAGCAGCCGCAGTGCAGCGGCGCGGCGTGGCCGGGCAGCCCCAATGACGACCAGGGCTGCATGTCGAACAAGGACGGCTGGATCTACGGCGGCAGCCAGAACAACGGCTTCTTCGGTGCTGGCCCGAACTCGCCTGAGACCGGCGACTACGGCGATACGCACCAGAAGGTGCAGCAGGTGAAGTACACGTCGCCTGCCACCAACAAGCTCCTGCTCGAGGCCGGCTTCGGCACCTATATCTCGCAGTGGGGATATGAGGAGCGGCCAGGCAATGTGACGAAGAGCCTGACTCGTGTGCAGGAACAGTCGGCGCAGATCTTCGATCGTCAGGGCAACAAAGTTGCGACCGCGTGCGCGGACTGCCTCACGGTCGGCGGCAACCTGAAGTACCGCTCATCGAACTGGCCGACGGGTTACATCTTCGCGCACACGTGGAACGCATCGGCGAGCTACGTGACTGGTGCCCACAACATGAAGTTCGGGTATCAGGGTGCCTACCATCGCGATGACGACAACCTCTTCCCGACGATTAGCAACGACCAGCTGATGCAGTTGACGCTGAACAACGGTGTGCCCAACAACTTCACCATTCAGTCCGGCGCAGTTCACGCGAAAAGTGCGCACGCAGTACTACGCGTTCTTCGCACAGGACCAGTGGACGAAGGATCGATTGACGCTGCAGGGCGCACTGCGATTCGATCGCGCGTGGAGCGGGTTCCCCGAGCAGATCATCGGTCCGTCAGTGACCATCCCGACGGCGATCGTCCTGGACGCGCAGCAGGGCATCACGGGTTACAACGACATCAGTCCACGCATTGGTGCGGCGTATGACCTCTTCGGTAACGGAAAGACGTCGCTCAAGGCCAACGTCGGACGCTACCTGCATCCTGCCTCGAACCAGGGCAGGTACATCAACGCCAATCCGTCAGAACGCGTGTCGACGATCACCGGGCGTGCATGGACAGACACCAACGACAACTTCGTCCCGGACTGCAACGTCCTCGACGGTCGGGCGCAGAGTCCTGCGACGACCGGCTCGATCGATACGTGCGGTGCCTGGGCCGACCCGAACTTCGGTCGCGCGCGCCCCAGTACGACGCTCTCTGACTCCATCCTCGGTGGATGGGGAGCGCGGCCGTACGACTGGCAGTTTGGCGTGTCGGTGCAGCAGGAAGTTGTGCCGACGGGTTTCGGTCGAAGTCGGGTACTACCGCCGGTGGTGGCCGATCTTCGGTGGCGCCGACGTCACCGACAACGTCCTGGTGAGCCCGGCGGACTACTCGCAGTTTGCTGTCATCGCGCCGAGCGATGCGAAGTTGCCGAATGGCGGCGGATATCAAGTGCCTGGCATCTACAACATCACGCAGGCGGGGGTAGCAAAGGGTCAGGAGAACGTCCAGACTGGCGCCAAGGATTACGGCGACTACAAGCGCTACTGGGACGGCTTCGACATCACCGCACAGGCGCGGCTCCGCAACGGGCTGACGCTGCAGGGCGGAACCAGCAGCGGCAGGCTCGTCGAGGACATCTGCGATGTGCGCTCGCAGGTGCCGGAACTCACGTCTGGCACGCTCGCAAGTCCGACCATCCCGTATTGCCGGCAGCACGAACCGATGCTCACGACCTTCAAGGGTTTGTTCAGCTACCTGATCCCGAAGATTGACGTGCAGGTTGCAGGGCACGTTCTCGAGCCGTCCTGGCGTCAGTCTGTTCGGCGACTCAGGTCTACACGAGCGCGCAGATCGCGAACCCGGCGTTCTCGACGCTCGGTCGTCCACTGGCACAGGTGGCCACGGTCACTGTCAACCTGATCGAGCCGCAGACGCAGTTCGGCGACAGGATCGATCAACTCGATTTCCGATTCGGCAAGCTCCTCCGATTCGGTCACACGAGGACCTCGCTCAACGTCGACATCGTCAACGCGCTGAACTCGAACGACAACCTCGGGTACAGCCCGACGTTCAGCGCGACGTGGCCGACGCCGACCAGCGTCATCGCGGCGAGGCTGTTCCGTCTGAGCGCTCAGTTCGACTTCTAGAACTACTCGCCGTAGGCCGGGTCCCGTTCTGGACCCGGCCTACGGCGGGTCTATAAGGCAAGACCCGCCCTACAATTCCCTCCTGGGCATGCTCCGCCTCCACTTCGCGCTCTTTGTTGCTGCCCTCGTTTTGCTATGTCCTGTGCGCTCGCACGCGCAGGTCAAGGACAGCTTCGTGCAGGCGCTCATCGAGTTTGCCAACGCCGCCAACGGAGATCTCAACGACAACGGCGCATCAGTGACTGGCGCGATCGACGCGATGGCACAGGGGCTGGCCGCGTGGGATGCGGCGCTTGCTCGAATGGAATCAGGATTCGCATCAGAGGTCGGGAATGCTCCGCCTCCTGTTGCTGCACGCATGCGAACGGCGCTCGCCGCAGCCTACCTGGAGCGAGGTCGATTGGACGATGCGCTGAAGCAGTTCGATACGGCCGCATCGCTCGATCCGCAGTTCGCCGATGTGCATGTCCTGCGAGGTCTGGCTCTCGAGTCGGCGAATCGTCCGACGGACGCCGCAGCGGCCTATCGCACGGCCTGGCAGCGACAACCGGACAACCTGGCGAGCGCGTATCGGGCGCTTCGATTGGCGGGAACCGGAAGTGGTGCGTTGGCCGGTGCGGTGACGAAGGCGCTTTCGAGCGAGGTCGATCGTGGATCGACACCTGGCGACAAACCGGCCGTCGGGTTTGTGGATGCGAGGCTGCTGGACGAGGGGTCGGTCGGAGCACCGATACTGCTGCCTGCCGCATTCAACGATGCCGTCGCACTCTTGACGCAGGCCAGATACGAGGATGCGATTGCTTCGCTGAGAGCGTCTGCGCCTCCATCTCTGGCCGCGGGTCGAGACGAGCATTCGCGCCTGGCATCGGCGGCAACGCGCATGGAATCAAGAGATGCAGCTGGTGCCCGCACCGCTTTGGAAGAGGCCACACGAGCTTTTCCGAAGTCGGCTCTGTCGCACTGGAGGCTGGGACGCCTCCAACTCGCACTCGGCGACGACGCCGGCGCGCTGCGCTCGTTTCAGACAGCTGCGGCGTTGCCGTTGGTCGGGGGAGCCGCGCACCTTTACACGTCCATCGGCCGGATTCAGCACAACCAGCTCGAACTCGCGGGCGCATCGGCTGCGTATTCGCGCAGGGTCGATCTGACGCCGAACGATGTTGCTGCCCATCTGGATCTGGGAGATGTCTACCGCGCGCAGGATCGTCTCGACGACGCCCTTGCGGAATACCTGATCGCATCGCTGCTCGATCCGACGAACGTGAGGGCATTGGCTACTGCAGCGCAGATACACGCTGCGGCAGGCCGTGACGATTCAGCGGTGAAATTGTTGCGGCGGGCGGTGGCGTTGAATCCCTCGCATCTCGAGGCGCGCTATGCGCTGAGTCGTGCGCTGCTGCGCCTCGGTTTGACCGACGATGCGCGTCGTGAGCTCCAGGTGTTCGAACAGCTCCAGCAGAAAGCGCTGCAGGACGAACGGCGCCGCTTCGAGGAGAACCAGATCAGGATCGACGAGACGCTCAAGCAGGCGAACGACCGGAGCCTGGACGGTGAAGTATCTCGTCGCAGGACTGCTGATGCTCGGGTGGTTACAGTCCACCCCGACAGTGGCGCAGCGGCCAATCACGTTCGAGAATGTCGCCGTCGCCGCGGGGATAGCGTTCACTCACACAAACGGAGCAAGTTCCGAGAAGTACCTGGCCGAGACGATGGGATCAGGTGGCGTGCTGTTCGACTACGACAACGACGGCCTGACCGATCTCTTCCTGGTTGACGGCGGCTCGATCGCCGATGCGACCGTCAACGGACGGGCGCGACATCGCCTGTACCGGAACGTCGGCAAGGGAGCGTTCAAGGATGTAACGGAGTCCTCCGGCGTGCGGCATCGTGACTACGGCATGGGTGCGTGTGCGGGCGACGTCGACAACGATGGGCGAGTCGATCTGTACATCACGAACTACGGCCAGAACGAACTGTATCGAAACAGTGGAAACGGCGCATTCACCGACATGACTCGCGCGTCACACGTCGGGGCTGCGGGATGGAGCACGAGTTGTGCGTTCTTCGACATGGACAACGACGGCGACCTCGACCTGTTCGTGACGAACTACCTGGACGCACCGAAGGGCAACAATCGCTTCTGCGGCGATCCGCAGCGGCGCATTCGCGTGTACTGCCATCCGCTGGTGTACCCGTCTGTGCCGAACGTTCTGTACCGCAATGATGGCAAGGGCACGTTTACAGAAGTGACGGCGGCGGCGGGGTTGTCGAAGTATCTCGGCAACGGTCTCGGCGTTGCCGTCGGTGACTACGATGACGATGGAAGGTCGGACGTGTTCGTGGCCAACGACAGCGTGCCGAACTTCCTGTTTCACAACGAGGGTGGAGGACGATTCAGCGAGGTGGGCCTGCTCTCAGGCGTCGCGGTAGCGCGCGACGGCAAGCCGAGGGCGGGCATGGGCACGGAATTCGCTGACTTCGACGGCGACGGCAAGCTCGATCTGGTCGTCACCAACCACGAGTTCGAGTCCACAAGTCTCTTCCGCAACGACGGTCGAGGCGCCTTTGTGGACGTGACGCTCGATGCCGGCATCAGCTCGCCGACGCTGCCGTTTGTTGGCTTCGGCGTCGCGTTCCTTGACGTCGACAACGACGCAGATCTGGACCTGTCGATCGTGAACGGGCACGTCATCGACAACACCGCGATGTTTCGCGCTGGCTCGACACATGCGCAGCGGAAGCTCCTGTTTCAGAACACGAACGGACGGCGGTTCGCGGAGGTGAGCCGTCAGTCGGGTACCGGCTTTGCAGTCGAGACGGTGTGGGCCGGACGCTACTTGCCGGTGACATCGACAACGATGGCGATATCGACATGATCGTCACCAACAATGGCGGTCCGGCGGAAGTGTTGCGCAATAGCGGTGGCACCGGGCGTCACTCGATCGAGATTCGCGTCGTCGGCTCTCGCAGCAATCGCGATGGGCTCGGGGCCCGCGTGACGGTGATCGCAGGTGGCCGCACGCAGGTGCGCGAGGTGAAATCGGGATCGAGCTATCTGGGGCAGAACGATCTGCGTCTGCACGTCGGCCTCGGCGAGGCGAACCGCGTCGATCGGATCGATGTGCGGTGGCCGGCGGGCGGAAGCGAGACGATTCGTGACGTAGCGGCGAATCAGATCGTGACGATCTCCGAGGGGCAGGGCCTCACGGGTCGATCGGCGTATTCGGGTCGTTGAAGGTTTCGAGAGGATTTACCGCCGCGCTGGTCGAGCCGAGACAGACCGCTCGACTCTCGGCGTCGGCTGACCCACGCGCGCCACGCCGCGCGAGCGCACGTAGTCGGACGCAACAGACTCGACTGAGTTCGTGAGCTCAGGATGTTGCGTGAGCATGCCCTCGATGCGGCGCACCGCCTGCCTCAGGACTGGCAGGCGCTTCTTGACCATCGTGTCGCGGTCCAGCCGGTTGGTGACGTCGGAGCAATTCGCAGCGGCAACGATCCGTCCGTGAGGGCCGAAGATCGGCAGCGCGCACGAGACGATGCCGTAGTCGAGTTCGTCCTGGATCGCGGCATAGCCCTTCGTCCGCACTTCCTTGAGAATGCGCCGTAGCGCCGCGGGGTTGGTCTCTGTCTGTTCCGTCAATCGCCGGAGCGTGGCGCGTTCGAAGTACGCGTCGATCGCCGACTCGGGCTGGAACGAGAGCAGCACCCGGCCCATCGACGTGGGGTACGCGGGATAACGCGAGCCCGCGCCCGCGGTCAGGCGAATCGCGCGGTTCAGCGATGCGTGGGCGATGTAGACGATGTCCGTCTCATCGAGCACAGAGACCGAGGAACTGCCGCCGACTTCGTTGACCACTTCCTGAAGGAACGGTTGCAGCACGACCTCAGCATTGATGGCACTCAGGTAGCCGGTGCCGATCGCGAGCACCTTGGGCCGCAACAGAAACCGGCGCCCGGTCCTGCCGACGTACCCGAGTTCCTCGAGGGTGTGGAGCGAACGGCGGGCTGTCGCCGGGGTCAGCCCGGTGAGTGCGGCTACCTCGCTCAACGTGAGCTGGGGATATTCGCCAGAGAAGGTCTGCAGTACGCGCAGGCCGCGTTCCAGCGAGGCCACGAATTCGGCTTTCGAATTTTTCGCCATGCGAAGAGTCCGGATTATAGCGTGCTTTTCGGCTAAATCTCTGCCTACCCTGCTTTTGGGGGTTGTAATCCTTGACAGCGCGTGAGCTGAAGCGTATATCTTCCTCCGCTCAAGGAAAAGAGATTCGTATGGCGAAAAATACGAAGTTTTCCTGTGAGTTCCGCGGAGGACACGCATGCGAGAGCGAGCAATAGCCCTGCTCCTGACCCTCGGGTTCCTGGCCATACCCTCACTAAGCAACGCGCAAGCGCTCGGCACGGTTGCCGGCGCCGTGAAAGACGCCTCTGGAGCTGTGCTACCGGGCGTGACTGTTGAAGCCGCGAGCTCGGCGCTCATCGAGAAAGTTCGCACGGCGGTGACAGATGGTTCCGGTCAATACCAGATCGCCAATCTGCCCCCGGGCAATTACACCGTCACCTTCGCGCTGCCCGGATTCAGCACGTTCAAGCGCGACGGCGTCGAGGTGTCGGTCAACTTCACGGCGACCATCAACGCAGAAATGCGAGTGGGTGCCGTCGAGGAAACCATCACGGTCACGGGCGAGAGCCCGATCGTCGATCTCCAGTCGGCCGCGCAGACCCGTTCAGTGACCCAGGACATCATCAAGCAGCTTCCTGGAGGTGGCTCGTGGATTCAGATGGCCGCCAGCGTGCCCGCCATCCGGCCCAGCGTGACCGATGTCGGAGGCGTGCTCGGCGACCAGGTCGGTGCGCAGGTGCAGGCACACGGGAGTCTGAACGGCGATGGAGTGTCGCTCTTCGACGGTTTGCGCATCGGCAACATGTACATCAGCTCGAACCTGACGAACATGAGCCTGTCGCCGTTACTGTTCGATCAGGTCGACGTACAACTCGGGGGACAGAGCGGCGAGACTGGCACCAATGGCGTCATCATGAATGCCATCCCGCGGTCGGGTGGCAACAGGTTCCAGGGCTCAGCGCTGATCAGTGGCTCCTCCCCCGGCCTGCAGGGCAGCAACATCACCGACAGGCTGGAGTCTCGCGGTGTGGCGGGCGCGTCCACGACGCTCAAGAAGCTGTTCGACATCAACGGCGCCGTTGGCGGGCCGATCAAGCAGGACAAGCTCTGGTTCTACTTCACCTCGCGCTATTTCACGAACGAGTTCTACCTGGCCGGGTTGAACTACGCGCAAGACCCGACGGCGATTCGCCGCGTCGAGGACCAAGGCAACCAGGCTTTTGGCGGGACGTACACCTACGACAACAACGGGCGCGTCACCTGGGGCATCAACGACAAACAGAAGTTCACCGGTTGGTACGCGTATCAGTACAAGGTCGACCCGCACTGGACGATCGCCGCGGCGACCACCGCGCCTGAAGCGGTACGCGTCACGACGTGGCACACGCAACTGTCTACGTTCAAGTGGACGTACACGGCCAGCAACCGTCTACTCTTCGAGGCAGGCATTGCGCCCGGCGCGAGCCCCGATACCATCATCGCGGAGCCCGATCGCATCAACGGAATTTCCATTCAGGAACAAGGCAGTCCTGTGGGGAGCACGCTCGGGATCAGGCCTCTGATCTATCGAGCACCGCAGGGTTTTGACTTCGACGACCGTCTCCCCTCCCAGAGCATTGCCGCGTCGATGAGCTACATCACCGGTAGTCACAGCCTGAAGATCGGGACGGACTTGCAGCGCGGCTACTTCTGGCGCGGCGACAACAACGATTCGACAGGTGGTATTTGGTACCGCACGCGGGAGTACGTGCCGAATCTGGTCACGATTCAGGCACCGAATGCGGGTTGGCAGAACAATCTCGACTACAACCTCGGCATCTACGCGCAGGACCGGTGGACCATGAGCCGCCTGACGCTGAGCGGCGGCGTCAGACTCGATATGCAGAAAGAGTCCACGTCCGACTTCACGTCGCAGCCGCATCGCTGGATGCCCACTCGCGGTCAGCTTTACCCTGAGGTCGATAACGTACCGAACTGGAAGGACATCAACCCGCGCGTGTCAGCTGCGTACGACCTCTTCGGAACCGGCAAGACGGCTCTCAAGGCGAGCGCGAGTCGCGGCGTTGAGCAGGACTCGATCCGGTACGCGGCCGCCAACAATCCGGCCAACACGCTCGTCACGCAGGTCAGTCGTGTGTGGAATGACACGAACAACAACTTCACGCCGGACTGCGACCTGCTGAATTCCCAGCCGAATGGTGAGTGTCTGGTCTGGCAGGATCTGGGCTTCGGCAGCTCCCGGGTGACCACCTTCTACGATCCCCGCATGCTGGAAGGGTGGGGTGTCAGGGGGTATAACTGGGAGTTCTCGGGTGGCGTGCAGCACGAGATCATTCCGCGCCTCTCGGCGAGCGTCGGCTACTTCCGGCGCATCTTCGGAAACTTCAACCTCCAGGACAACGAGGCGCTGAGCCCCTCAGACTTCACGGAGTACAGCGTTGTCGTGCCGACCGACGCGCGTCTGGAACTCTCGGGACAGACGATTGGTGGCATCTTCGACCAGAACCGCGCCGTCACGAACCGCAACACCATCAAGCCTGCTTCCGACTTCGGTGACGTGAAATCACACTGGAACGGCGTGGACTTCTCGATCGATACGAGACTGCGGAACGGGGTACTGCTGCAGGGTGGTATCAGCACAGGGAAGACCATGAACGATTTCTGCGACGTCATCGACGAGGTCCCCGAGGTGCTTTCGTCGACTATCGCCCCGACGGGGGTTATGCTGGTCGGAATTGGCGCAGCAGCGGTCGCATGGACGCCGAAGGCGTTCTGTCACCAGGAGTCGCCGTTCCTCACGCAGTACAAAGCGGTTGGCGCGTATACGCTGCCGTACGGCATCCGTATCAGCGGTACGTTCCAGAGCGTCCCCGGTCCCGTCATCGCCGCGAATAACATCTACACGGCGGTGCCGCCTTCTCTTGGCCGGCCTTTCTTCGCGGGCCAGTCGACGGTGAACGTCGTCGAGCCGGGCACGAGTTACGGGGATCGGTTGAATCAGGTCGATATGCGGTTCTCGAAGCTGTTCAACCTGGGCCAGGGGCGGCTCGATCTGAACGTGGACCTTTACAACGCGTTCAACGCGGACACCATCCTGACGCAGCAGAACAACTACGGCGCGACGTGGCAGAACGCGCTGACCGTCATTCAGCCGCGCTTCGTGAAGTTCTCGGCGCGGTACGACTTCTAGAGAGCGCACGAAACACCGGTCATTCCCAACTCTCAACTCCCAGCTCCCAAGGCCTCGGGAGTTGGGAGCTGGGGTTGCGAGAGTTGTCCCGCCTTCGCCCTTCCCTCAGCTCCGAACTGATCTGACAGTCCTGGCTGCCCCCGGACTCCGTAACCCAAAAGAGCGGGTCCGCCGTGAAATCGGTTGAAATGCAGGGAAAACGGGCAATCAAAGTTTGGTCAAGCCCATCGCCGTGCCCGCCCTCGGATCTCGACTCCACCGCGACGGTCGCTTATGATCCTGAGGCGACCCAAATCGGCTACCGAATTGTCCGGCCTGGGCTGGGCTAGTCAGAGCGCATGAGCACGCTGGTCACGGGCATCCACCACATCACGCAGTGTCCAGGTCCGGCACAGCAGGATATGGACTTCTGCACGCAGGTGCTTGGTCAACGCCTGGTCAAGCAGACCGTGCTCATGGACGGCAACATTCCGATATATCACTTCTATTACGGCAACGCCGACGCGGAGCCGGGCTCCATCGCCACCTCCTTTCCTTACAGCCGCAGACCCGGGCGCGCAGGGTCCGGTCAGGTCTCGCTCCTCAGCTACGCCATTCCGCGCGGGACGATTTCATTCTGGAAGGAACACGTCGAGCGCCACGGTGTCGAGCATGGCGGGATCGAAGAGCGGTTCGCGCGCAAGTACCTGCGGATGCGTCACCCGTCCGGCCTGTTCTACGAGGTCGTCGAGTCCGATGATTCGCGCCGCCCGTGGACGACGAGATGCATCAGCGCGGACGTCGCCACGCGAGGATTCTTCGGCGCCGTGATGTCCGTGCGCAGCATCGAGGAGCAGGAGCAGTTCTTCGTCGACGCGCTCGGCTTCCGAAAGCTCGGTGTGGACGGCCCGTATCATCGATTCGAAGCAGCCGGCTGCGGTCCGGGCGGCATCATCGATCTGCATCACGAACCCGATCGGGCAGCGGGCAGTTGGGGGTTCGGGTCGGGGACCTTTCATCACATCGCGTTCGGTGTCGAGAGCGATGAAGCGCTCTTTGCTCAGAAGGCGCTCTACGAAGAGCTCGGATACACCGACGCATCTGAGATCAAGGACCGGTTCTACTTCCACTCGCTGTACGTTCGCTCACCGGGCGGGGTTCTCGTGGAATGCACGGCGAACGTTCCGGGCGGCTTCTATCAGGATGAAGAGCCTGATGAACTCGGCACGCGACTGAATCTGCCTCCGTGGTACGAAAGCCAGCGTGCCGACATCGTCGCGATGCTCGAACCTGTGACGGTGCCGGAGGAGAATCGCCCACGGCGTGGAACCAGGCCGTTTGCCAGTCCCACGCCAGTGCGTGCCGGAACGTCGTCGGCCTATTCACTGTCGCGGACGAATCCGGACTTCGCGCGCTACAAGCGCTAAGAGGAACTCACCCGATGCGTCGCTCTCTTCTCCTGGTGGTCGCTGTCGCATGTCTCGTCGCCGCCCTTTCAGGTCGAGTCGAAACGCCGGTCAACGCGCAGGGAAGTGCGCGCTCGTGGTCGGCGCCACGCACACCCTGGGGGCACCCCGATCTGCAGGGTACCTATTCCAACGACGATGAGACAGGGACGCCGATGGAGCGTCCGCGTGAGCTCGAAGGAAAGACACTTGCCGATATCACGCCCGAGGAGCTGCAGAAGATCGTCAAGGAGCGAAACGAACGCTTCGTCGAAGGCGTCAGCGGCGAGGAATTCGCCGGTGGCCTTCGTCCGCCGGCGCATCTGATCTTCGACACCTTCGATCGCAGGAACAAGCGCGCCTGGCTCGTCGTCGATCCGCCGGACGGCCGCATTCCGCGTCGAACCGACATTCAGCCTCGCCGTCCCCGCGGTGGCATCAGCACGAACGCGAACCCGAAGGGTCCGTTCAACAGCTGGCTCGACATGGGCCTCTACGATCGCTGCATCACGCGCGGCATCCCGGCGTCGATGATGCCGGCCGGCTACGGCAGTCGCTACGACATCACCCAGAGCCCGGACAGCGTCGTCATCCGCTACGAGATGATCCACGAAGCGCGCGTGATTCCCCTCGGCGCCTTGCCCCGAGCGGAGTCGAGGGGCGAACGCTCGACGCCGGGCGCGCGCAAGTACATGGGCGATGCCCACGGCTGGTGGGAGGGCGACACGCTCGTCGTCGAGACGACGAACTTCCTGCCGGAGACCGCGCCCCAGGGCGCGACTGAACAGGTGAAGATGGTCGAACGCTTCACCGCGACCTCGCCCGACGTCGTTGATTGGCGCGCCACGTTCGAGGACCCCAATACCTGGACGCGACCCTGGACGTTCTCAATGCCGCTCACGAAGGTGGATTCGACGCAGCAGATGTTCGAGTACGCCTGTCACGAGGGCAATCTGGCCATGCGCAACATCCTCAGCGCGCAACGCGCGGAGGAGAAGGCCGCCGCGACCGGGAAGTAACCTGATTCCGGGATCGCATACGTATTAGAAGATCGAGACGCTCGACCGCCGAGTGTGGGAACCTTATCTCTGCTGCGCGTCGAGAACCTTATTTCGGCATGCGAAAGTGGAAGTCATGACGATCACTATCAGGCGAGCCGTCCTGGCGGCGCTGTTGATGTTGCCGTGGAGCGGAATCGCGTCGGCGCAGACCGACTTCTCTGGCGAATGGACGGTCGTCCGTTCGATGGACAACACCGAGAATCCCTGGGTGGGCGACTGGGTCGGATTGCCGCTCAACCCGGACGGTCTGGCCCGCGCGGAGGGATGGGACGCGTCCATCCTCAGCCTACCTGAGTATCAGTGCCGGCCGCACGGCTGGGCCTACATCTATCGCGGCCCGACGCAGTTGCGGATCACGAAGGAAGTCGATCCGTTCTCGCGCGAGGTGGTCGCGTATCAGCCCGAGTGGCACCAGTCGACGAACATGCCGGTGTACCTCGATGGCCGCGACGGTCCGCCACCAGAGGCGAATCACACGTGGGGCGGTTTCTCCACCGCGACCTGGGAAGGTGACATCCTCCGAATCAAGACGACACACCTGAAGGAGGACTACATCCGCCGCAATGGCGCGATGATCAGCGATCAGGCGACGGTCACGTCGTTCTGGATTCGCCGCGGCGACATCCTCACGTGGATCAACATCGTTCACGATCCTGTCTATCTGTCCGAGCCGCTGATTCGCAGCTCGGAGTATCGCCTCAGCGTGAACTCGCAAGTGCCCGCGCATCCCTGCACGTCGGTCTACGAGGGACTCGAAAAGGGGAACGTCCCGCACTATCTGCCTGGTGAGAACCCGTTCCTCAAGAACCTTCGAGTTCGCTATGGTCTTGCGCCGACGGCGTCGACAGGTGGCGTACCGACGGTGTATCCCGAGTATCAGAAGAATCTCCAGCCGAGTGAATGGACCGCCGGCGACCGCCGCGGCGGCACCGCTCCCGCCGCCGCACCTGCGCCTGCGGCAGGTGGTGCTCGATGAGCGCCACGCGTACGCTGACCGCATTGTCCGTCGCCGTTCTGGCGTGCCTGTCGTGGGTCACCGAGACCGGCGTGCGCGCGCAGGCGAAGCCGGCCACCGGCGAGATCAGGGTCCTGCCCGTTCGCGGGAACATCTATCTCCTCAGCGGAGCCGGCGCGAACGTGGTCGCCTCTGTTGGAAAAGACGGTGTGCTGCTCGTGGACTCGGGCAGCGCCGAGATGTCCGACAAGCTCCTTGCGACCGTGCGCGAGCTGTCGCGCAGGGTCACGGCGTCTCCAGCGCCGATGAAGTCATGCGTCGGGGCGCCGCAAGGCTGCCAGTGGTGGTCGAGCTCGGAGTTGCTGCCTACCACAGCCGGCACGCGCGCCCCTCGGCCGATCATCGGCATCGTCAACACGAGCGACGATCCCGATCACGTTGGTGGCAACGCGGTGTTGTCTGCTGCCGGGCGAGCCTATGGCGTCAGGAATATCGACAACACCATCCCCGGCGCCTACGTGGTTGCGCACGAAAACACAACGCTGCGACTGACGAAAGCCGGGAAGCAGAACCTGGTGGCGAGCGAGACCTACTTCGGCACCGAGAAGAAGCTGAACTTCGTCAACGGCGAAGGGGTCGTCATCACGCATCCAGAGTCCGCGCACACGGACGGCGACAGCCTCGTCTACTTCCGCGGATCGGACGTCGTGGTCGCGGGTGATCTCCTCGACATGACGAAGTATCCAGTCATCGACCTCGCGCGCGGCGGCAGCATTCAAGGAACAGTCGATGCGCTCAACTGGATTCTCGACGTCACCGTCGTCGAGCACATGATGGAAGGTGGCACGCTCGTCGTGCCGGGTCATGGCCGGATGACGGACGCGGCGGACGTCGCGTACTACCGCGACATGGCGACGATCATGCGCGATCGGGTGCGCGAGTTGACCTCTCGTGGCATGACTCTTCAGCAGATCAAGGCCGCGAGGATCACCCGCGACTACGACGGACGGTTTGGCAAGAGCCCGTCATGGACGCCGGACATGTTCGTCGAGGCGATCTTCAAGAGCCTCACTCCCAAGACGTAGTGATGTCGTTCACACTTTTCGGTTCTCGCTGCTCGGTTCGTGTTCAGGTTCGGTTCCTCGTTCTGGTTCTCGTTCTCAGTTCGAGTTCAACGGCCTTTGCACAGGCCCAACAGTCGCCGGTTGGTCGCGGGCAAGGTGCAGGTCGCGGTGGCCCCGGTGCTCCTCAGGCGCCGGTCAACGGTCGCTTGCAGGCGCCATTCGACCTCTCAGGATATTGGGTGTCGATGGTGACCGACGACTGGCGTTATCGCATGCTCACGCCTCCCAAAGGCAACGCTGACTACATACCCGTGAACGCCGAGGCGCGGACGGTGATGGACTCCTGGGATCCCGCAAAGGACGAGGCGAGCGGTGAAGCCTGTCGCGGGTACGGCGCGGGCGGGATCATGCGGCTGCCTGGTCGTCTTCACATCACGTGGGAAGACGACAACACGATGAAGATGGACATCGACACCGGCACACAGCTACGGAAGTTCGTGTTTGGTGGTGCGGCGCCTGCAGCGGGCGAGCCTTCGTGGCAGGGATCGTCGGCAGCGCGATGGATGTTTCCGCCAGGCCCGCGTGGTCGCGGCGCAGAAAAGCCGCAGACTGGTCAGCTTGTCGTGACGACAACGCGCATGCGGCCGGGGTACCTGAGGAAGAACGGCGTGCCATACAGCGCGAACGCGACGTTGACCGAGTACTACGTCCGTCTTGTCGATGACGGCGGCCAGGAGTACCTGGCGGTGACCACGATGGTGGACGACCCGCAGTATCTGGCGCAGCCCTACATCAAGACGTACGAGTTCAAGAAACAGCCCGACGCGAGCGGTTGGAATCCGACAAGTTGTGTAGCTAAGTAGCTGGGTGGCTGGGTAGCTGGGTGGCTGGGTGGCTGGGTGGCGGCTAGGTAGCTGGGGTACGATTCAACCCCAGCAACCCAGCTACCTAAAGCCCCAGCTACCTATAGACCCAGCTACCTTATGGAGTTCCAGTTCCCGCGACTCGAACGGGTCACGTCCGGCGCCAACAGCATCGATTCGCTCGCGACCGAGATCGACCGCCGGCGTCTCACACGCATAGTCGTCGTGACCGGGCGCACGCTCGGCGCATCCGCGCTCCTCAAACGCATCACAGATCCCCTTGGTCATCGGTGCGTGCTCGTTTTCAAGGACGCGAAACAGCACGTGCCGTCACGCACGGTCGTCGAGTTAGCCCTGGCGATCGATCGACTCCACGCAGACTGCGTCATCAGCTTTGGTGGCGGCAGCCCCATCGACACGGTCAAGGCGGCTGTTCATACCGTGCTGACGGCGGGGGGAGATGGCGCGTCGACGGACGAAGGCCCTGTGCACATCTCGATTCCGACGACGCTCTCTGCCGGTGAGTTCACGGCGGTCGTTGGCATCACAGACGAGCGGACGCGCGTGAAACGGGCGGTTTCGGACCCTCGTCTCGTCCCGCGTACCGTCTATACCGATCCGACCGTGACGCTCGAGACGCCGGCGTGGCTGTGGGCGGCGAGCGGTGTGCGCGCGCTCGATCACGCGGTGGAGACGATCTACTCATCGCGCCGCCATCCGTTGAGTGATGCGGCCGCCGCGCGCGGGTTGTCGATGCTGCTGACACATTTGCCCGCCAGCCTGTCGACGACCGGGGCAGAGCAGTTGGAGCATCGGCTGCAGTGTCAGCTGGGTGCCTGGCTTGCTGTCTTTGGTGTGACCAATGCCGGCCTGGGTCTTTCACATGCCCTCGGCCATCAGATCGGGCCGCGATGGAACGTCGCGCACGGAGTGACGTCGTGCATCACGCTGCCGCACGCGATGCGCTACATGGCCACGAAGGCGCCAGAGCGCTTCGGTCCCATCGCCCAGGCCTTTGGCCTGTCGTTCGACCTCGCGAACGCGAAAGATGCCGCTCTCGAATCCGCCGATCGCATGACGCGCTTCATCGCGCAATTCAAGCTGCCGCAAAGGCTTCGCGACGTGCACGTGCCGCTCGAGGAGATTCGCGACGTGGCCGGTCTCGTCCACGACATCCTCGATCACGCGCAGGCGAGCGAGCATCCGGCCAGTTCCGAGCAGCTGGCATCGATGCTGACGGCAGCGTACTAGGCGCCTCTTTCCATCAGGGCCGTCCGCGAACTAGAATTTTGTGTTCGGCGCGAACGTTTTTTCGCATAGCGATAACGCCATTTTTTCCAGCTACCAATTTCGACGCACATCTGTCGCACGTCAGCCCATCACACGATTTCATCAAAGTGAGGATTGCTCCGTCATGTTGAAAGCCACCGCCGGAAAGATGCTGCCGACGACGATCACGGGGTCGTTGCCGCGGCCCAGTTGGTATACGGAAAACCTGGGGACGCGGTCGTTCCTGGATGCGATGGTGACGTCGCGGTTCCGGGAACAGTATGTGGATGCGTTGTCGGTGTATCTGCGGGAGCAGGAAGTGGCGGGGCTGGACATCGTCACGGACGGGGACTGCCGGTTCGACCAGGACATCGGGGGGCAGAGCTGGACGAGCTATCCACCGCATCACATGGCGGGGTTCGAGACGACGCACCCGAAGCTGGCGAAGGTCGGGGCGGGCGGCATCGGGTTTCCGCGCGGGCACATCCTGCACGACTACCTCGAAGCGCGGGTGATGCCGAAGCTGGTCGGCCCGGTCAGCCGGGGCGAGATGCAGTATGCGGAGATGTTCAAGGCGGCGCAGCGGATGACGAGCAAGCCGGTGAAGTTCGGGACGGTGACGCCGGAGCTGGTGGCGTTCGCGGTGCAGGACGAGCATTACAAGAGCCTGCCGGAGCGGATCATGGCCTTGAGCGAGGCGTTCAACGAGGAGCTGCACGACCTGGCGGATGCCGGGTGTCCGGTGATTCAGATGGAGGAGCCGCAGATCCATCTGCTGGCGGCGCGCGGGTACAAGGACCCGGTGATCAACCCCGAGTTCATGCTGCAGGTGTTCAACAACACGGTCAAAGGCCTGCGGGCGAAGACGGAAGTGTGGTGCCACACGTGCTGGGGCAACCCGTCGCAGCAGCGGATGTTTGGCTCCGTCCAATCGTACAAGCCGGCGCTGGCGCTGCTGAACCAGGTGGATGCCGATGTGATCACGTTCGAGATGAAGAGCTCGAACCTGATGGACCTGAAAGAGATTGGCGCGGCGATTACGCAGATGAAGGTGGCGGTGGGCGCCATTGACCATCACACGCTGCAGGTGGAGGCGCCGACGGAAGTGGCGGAGCTGATCCGCGAGGCGCTGAAGGTGATTCCCGCGGAGCGCCTGGTGCTGAGCTCGGACTGCGGCATGGGGCGTGAGGGGATGAGCCGGCGGCATGCCTTCTACAAGATGGTGTCGCTGGTCCAGGGCACCAACATCGTGAAGAAGGAGCTGGGGCTGCCGGTGACGGAGAGCCTCGGGGCGGATCCGAAGTATTCGTTGATTCGGACGACGTAGGTAGATCGCGGCGGTCGTGACGGATCACGAACCGCGGAGACGCGGAGGGAGATTTCGACACACCGAGGCACTGAGGCACCGAGGATTTGGACGCCACGGGTGGCGCCGGCCCATCGGGCCGGCGCGCGGATCGAACGAGCCGGCGCGGCCACCCCGTGGCGCTCCGCGTCTCCGCGCCTCCGCGGTTGCGTGATCAGTGAGGCCTCACTGCCTCTGTGCCTCGGTGTGTCGTGATCAAGCATAGGGAAGTGGGAGTCGGAATGATTAAAGCCGCAATCGTAGGCATGGGGTGGTGGGGCCGGACGCTGGTCGAAGCGGTGCAGACGGACAGCGACCAGATTCGCTTCGTCGCGGGCGCGACACGGACGGTCTCGCCCGAGGTGCAGGCGTTCGCGGCGGCGCAGAAGCTGTCGCTGGTCGACTCGCTACGAGACGCTGCTGGCCGACACGAGCATCGATGCGGTGGTGCTGGCCACACCGCACTCGCTGCATTCGGCGCAGACGATCGCGGCGGCGACGGTCGGCAAGCACGTCTTCTGCGAGAAACCCTTCGCGCTGCACAAGGCGGATGCCGAAGCCGCGGTTGCCGCCACCGACAAGGCCGGGGTCACGCTCGGCCTGGGCTACAACCGGCGGTTCCATCCCGAGATGACGAAGCTGCGGCAGCAGATCCAGTCGGGCGCGCTCGGAACGCTCCTGCACTTCGAAGCCACGATGACGTTCCCGAATGCGCTGTTTCTGAAGGCGGACGCCTGGCGCGCGGATAAAGAGGAAACACCCTGCGGCGGGCTGACGCCGATGGGCGTGCATGCCATCGACGGGATGATCGATCTGGGCGGCCCGATCGAGCAGGTCTACTGTCAGAGCGTTCATCGCGTCGTGCCGGTCGACAGCGACGACACGACGTCGATGCTCTTCCGCCTGAAGAACGGCGCGTCCGGCTATCTGGGCACGATCACCGCGACGGGGCCCGGCTTCAGCTTCCAGGTGTTTGGCTCCAAAGGGTCTGTCAGGTTGGAAGGGATGACGCACGTCGCCGGCGCGTCCTCCGAAGAACGCCGCACGCGGCTCTTCAGCACCGGCAAGTTTCAACCGATCAAGGGACCGGCAGAAATCTGGGACGCGGCGCGGCTCGATGTCACGCGCGCGTGCCTCGAGGCGTTTGCCACGGCGGCGTCCGGAGGCACCCCGTATCTGATTCCGACGAGCGAGATGATCCACGGCGCGGCCGTGACCGAGGCGGTCGTGCAATCAGCCGCGAGCGGGCAGGTCGTCAAGGTCGCGTAGTGGCGTAGCGACGGGTCTTCAGACCCGCCGATCAGGAAGGATTGCATTTCCATGGATTTGGGCAAGGGCCTCGGCCACCTCACGTACTCGACGCTGGTGCACGCCACCGACGACTGGGATCAGCTCTGGAAGAGCGTCAACACGTATCTGCCGGCGGTGAAGGCGCGCATGGCGCCGCACGAGAAATTTGGCGTGTGCCTGCGCACGTCGGCGCCCTCGGCCGCGGCCCTCTCGGCGGATCCCGCCAAGCGCGCCACGCTCAAACAGTTTTTCGCGGACCAGGACCTCTACCTCTACACCGCCAACGCCTTCGTCTACGGCGTCTTCAAGAAGCAGGTCATCAAAGAAGACGTCTACGAGCCGGACTGGCGGACGCCCGAGCGTCGCGAGTACACCAAGCAGGTCGCGAACCTCCTTGCTGAAGTCGCCCCGGACGGCGTGAACCCGTCGATTCAAACGGCGCCCCTCGGTTTCAAGCCCCGAGTCACCGGGGATGACGTCGTCGAGGCCTATACCCGCAACGTGATCGACGTCGTCGCGCATCTGATTCAACTGGAAAAGCAGACGGGCAAGGTCGTGACGCTCGGCCTCGAGCCGGAGCCGCGCTGCTACCTCGAGACGACCGACGAGACGATCACCTACTTCGCGAACCACCTCTTCTCCCCGCAGACCGCGGAGCGGCTTGCGACAGCCACCGGCCTCCATGCCGCCGATGCGGCGACGGCGATGAAGAAACACATGGGCGTCGTCTTCGACATCGGGCATCAGTCGGTCGGCTACGAAGACATCCCGGCGTCGCTGCACAAACTGGTCGCCGCGGGCGTGCCGATCGTCAAGCTGCAGGAAGCCGCCTCGATGCGCATCCCCGAGGTGACCCAGCAGACCGTGGACGCGCTGCAGACCTTCGCGAAGACGATCTACCTCTCGCAGACCTGTCAGCAGAAGGACGGCAAGATGACCTGGTTCCTCAACCTCGAAGACGCCTTCGAGGCGTTCCAGAAGGATCCCGGGCCGCGCGAGTGGCGCACGCATTTCCATGTGCCGGTCTTCCTCACCGATCTGGGCGGCGCCTTCGGCACGACGCGCTTCGCGCTCGAGGAGGCGCTCGCGGTCCACAAGCAGACCCCGCTCTCCACGCACCTCGAGATCGAGACCTACACCTGGGACGTCCTCCCCGCGCATCTCAAGACCGGCGACATCGTCGACTACGTGACCCGTGAGCTCGAGTGGGTGAAGGGACAGCTCACGTAGACTCCGATTAGGATCAATTCCAAATGAAGCAAGTCAAAGCCATCCTCGCATTCGCCGTCATCCTTTCATCAACTGTTCACGCGCAGTGGCCGAAGTACTCGCCAAATGTGCCGAAGACGGCCGACGGCAAAGTCGATGTGACCGCGCCGGCGCCTCGGTCCCCCGACGGCAAGCCGGATCTCTCAGGTGTGTGGGAGACGATTCAGGGGAGGAGGGGCGGTGGCCCTGGCCCGGCTCCCGTCGCTGCCGCCGGCACCGGCGAGCTGCCGCCCTCCGGCTCGCTGTTCGGCAACATCGGCGATCAAGTCCCTGGCGGCGCGCCGTATCAGCCGTGGGCGGCAGAGTTGGTCAAGAAGCGGATGGCCGACAACAGCAAGGACAACCCGGATGCGCACTGCCTGCCACTGGGCATCATGCAGAACACGACGCACCCGTTTCCAAAGAAGATCATCCAGACTCCGTCAGAGGTCGTCCTGATTTACGAGGGCTCGGCCACGACTGTCCGCGAGATCTACCTCGACGGGCGCACGCCCGATCCTGAAGCGGATCCCTGGTATCAGGGCTACTCCGTCGGGCGCTGGGAAGGTGACACGCTCGTCGCCGAGACCACCAACTTCATCGACGATGACCACTGGAGCACGTGGCTCGATGTCAGGGGGAGCCCGCTGACGCG
The DNA here is from genome assembly GCA_963772955.1 of uncultured Acidobacteriota bacterium. Lineage (GTDB taxonomy): Bacteria > Acidobacteriota > Vicinamibacteria > Vicinamibacterales > UBA2999 > Gp6-AA40. Next base: position 1,188,362 of record CAVYZF010000009.1, read on the forward strand.
CAACGGCAAGATCATCGAGCGGTTCCGCCGGCCCAATTTCGGCTCGCTCGTCATCGAGGTGACAATCGACGATCCGAAGGCGTACACGAAGCCGTTCACCGCGACGATCAACAATCGCCTGCTGTCCGACACGCAACTCATCGAGTTCGTGTGCATCGACAAGAGCGCCGAGCATTACGTCGGCTCCGATGGCAAGGCCGGGGCACCGCGTCAGGTGAAGTAGTGAACATCTGTAAAGGGGTCAGACCCCTTCACGTATGTGCACTCCTCCTCGCTGCTCTGCCTCCCGACTCCGGCGCTGGCCCAGGATGGTGGCGCGCTCTACAAGGAGCACTGCGCGAACTGTCACAACCGCGGCGTCGATCGCGCACCGGGCTTCGACGTGCTGCGCAAGATGAGCCCGCAGCACATTCTCGAAGTCCTCGAGTTCGGATCGATGGTCTCGATGACGCACGGTCGCACGACGGCGGAGCGGCGTGCGATGGCGGAGTTCGCCAGCGGCAGGTCGCTCGGCGAGCCCTTCACGATCGCGCCTGCGCCGAAGGCGATGTGCCGCTCGACATCGGCGTTCTCAATCGACACGTCTCAGCCTGTGTGGAACGGCTTCGGACAGAATCTTTCCAACACGCGCTATCAGCCGGCGACGACCGGCCTGTCGGGGACCGACGTTCCCAAGCTCAAATTGAAGTGGGCCTTCGGCCTTCCCGGTGACGTCCAATCATGGGCGGGCATCACCGTCGTCGGTGGCCGTCTGTTCGTCGGCAGCATCGCAGGGAATGTCTACTCACTCGATGCGCGCACCGGTTGCGTGCACTGGGCCTTCGATGCGGGCGTCATCGTCCGGACTGCGATCAGCGTCGGACGGATCGGTTCGAGCGATCCCGCTCGATACGCCGCCTACTTCGGCGACGCCCGCGGAAACGCCTACGCCGTCGACGCCGCGACGGGACGTCTCCTGTGGAAGGTGTCAGTCGAAAGTCATCCGACCGCAAGGCTGACGGGATCTCCGGTCCTGCATCGCGGACGGCTGTACGTCCCGGTGTCTTCGAGCGAAGAAGGCGCAGGCTCGTTGCCAGACTACGAGTGCTGCACGTTCCGCGGCAGCGTCGTCGCGCTCGACGCCGCGACGGGCAAACAAGTCTGGAAGAGCTACACGATTCCCGAAGAGCCGAAGCCGTTCCGGAAGAACGCGCTTGGCACGCAACTCCGCGGACCGTCCGGCGGCGCGATCTGGTCGAGCCCCGTCATTGACGAGTCTCGCAACGCCTCTACGTGACGACGGGCAACAACTACAGCGATCCTCCGACCACGACGAGCGATGCGTTTGTGGCGATGGACCTCGAGACCGGAACGATCGTGTGGTCGCATCAGGTCACTGCGCGTGATGCGTACGTGTCTGCGTGTCGACTGACTGACAAGACCAATTGTCCGGAGGTCAACGGCCCCGACTTCGACTTCGCGGCCTCGCCGATCCTCGTGTCGCTCGCAAACGGCAAGCGAGCGCTGGTCGCCGGCCACAAGTCCGGCACCGTCTACGCCGTCGATCCGGATCAACAAGGTGCCCGTCTCTGGGAGACGCGCATCGGTCAGGGAGGTTCGATGGGCGGCGTGCAGTGGGGCTCCGCTGCCGATCAGCAGAACGTCTACGTCGCGCTGTCTGACGTCGGTCGGGTGATGCTGACCTATACGCAATTCACGGATGCCGATCGCAGTCGCGGCGGAGGCATGTTCGCGCTGCGTCTCAGCGACGGCGCGCAGGTGTGGCACACACCTCCAACACCGTGTGACTCGCGACCGCGTTGCAGCCCGGCGCAGTCCGGTTCGGTCAGCGCGATCGCCGGAGCCTCGTTTTCGGGATCGCTCGATGGTCACATCCGCGCGTACGCAAGCGACACGGGAAAAGTCGTGTGGGATTTCGACACGGTGCGTGAGTACGAGACGGTCAATGGAGTTCCCGCGCGCGGCGGGTCGCTCGATGGTCCGGGGCCGGTGATCGCGGGTGGCATGCTGTTCGTGAACTCCGGATACACGGTGGACGGTGGCATGCCCGGCAACGTGGTGCTCGCGTTTTCAGTTGACGGAAAGTGATCCAGGGTGCTCGCCAGAAGGCTGTAGTGGGAATTGGATGGTTCACGGGAAGCAGTGCGCATGGGCGTGGTGATGGCGGTGACGTTGATTGCTGTTGTCTCGACGGTTGCCGGACAACAGTCGGCCCAGGGCCCGCAGACGCCAAATCCTGCGCAGAAGAAGTATCCGTATCCGGTCGTGCGCGACCTGGCCGCGACGGTTCCGCGCGGGCCTCGACTGATGCCGTCGCCGCCGCTTGGTGCCGGCCCGTGGACGTACGAAACGACGGAGGCGAAGAAGATTCGCGTGTCGGTGGTGACGAGAGGCTTCTCTCATCCCTACGGCTTCGCGTTCCTTCCTGACGGCGTGATTCTCATCACTGAGCGCGCGGGCGCGCTTCGTGTCGTCCGCAACGGCGTCATGGATTCGAATCCCGTCGCGGGAGTGCCGAAGGTCATCTACCGCGGCACCGAGGCAGGACTGATGGACGTCATGCTCCATCCGGCGTTCGAGAAGAATCACTGGGTCTACTTCACGTACCACAAGCCAATCGGCGACAACCTCGCGAGCAACGCGGTTGGACGCGGCACCTGGGATGGCAAGGCGCTCACCGACGTGAAGGAGATCTTCCTTTCCGACGACGTCGATACCGAGGTGAGTCGCATCACATTCGGCCGCGACGGGATGCTGTACATGACGATCGGCGGCCCCGGCACCGGTCCTGCGCCGAGCCTGAATCGACCACAGCACGGCAACGACTACGCCGGAAAGCTGCTGCGGATGCGCGACGATGGGAGCTTGCCTCCAGACAATCCGTTCGTCGGCAAGAAGGACTACAAGCCGTACATCTTCGCGATGGGCTTCCGGAATCAGCTCGGGCCTGACGATGAATCCGTTCAACGGTGAGATCTGGGCGGCGGAGCAGGGGCCGAATGGCGGCGACGAGGTCAACGTGATTCGCGCCGGCAAGAACTACGGCTGGCCGTTCGCGAGCTACGGCCGCGACTACTTCGGGCCGCGCTTCAACGCCGCGCACACGGCGCAAGGGATTCGAAGAGCCGACGGTGTACTGGGTGCCGTCGATTGCCGTCTCCGGCATGACGTTCTACAACGGCGATCGCTTTCCGGACTGGCGGCGCAATCTCTTCGTCGGCGGCATGCGCGAGGGCGAGATGTCACCGACGGGCAAGCTCGATCGCATCGTCTTCAATGACAGACTGGGAAGAGCTGCGTCGCGAATCGCTGCTGCGCGATCTGCATCAGCGAATCCGCGACGTGAGGCAAGGCCCCGACGGCTTGCTCTACGTCGTCACCGAAGAAGACGACGCGGCGCTGTTGCGGATTGAACCGGTCGAGTAAAACTGTGAAGGGTCAGACCCTTCACAGTTTTTCAATTCACGCGATAGGCGGCGCGCGCTGGGGCGCTGTACGGCACCGGCGCGACGGTCGCCCGGATTTCGAGCTGCACGTGGCGCTCGACGGTCGGCTTCGACGACCCGCCGCCCTCTTCGCCCCACACGAACGTGACCTGCGTGCCGGGCTCGCTGTGCTCGACGTCGAGGATGGCCAGCGTGAGCATCGCGCCTTCGTTGGCGCTGTAGCCGCACCACGTCGACACGCCAACGACCTTGCCGTCCTTGACGACCTTGTCGTACGGCAGCGTCGAGTAGACGGCGGACGGGAAGTCGAAGTACTTCGTTCGCTGCCCCTGCTGGAACATCGTCGAGATGCCGCGCGTGACATCGTCCGCGTTGAGCACGAGGGTGACCTTCTTGCGACGCGGCTTTGCGGCGATCTTCTCGAGCGCTTCGCGGCCGATGAAGTCGTGGTCGAACTTCACTGACGGACCGTAGCCGAGGTCCCACGGCGTCAGGTAGTAGTCCTGGATGTTGTTGGAGTAGAAGCTGCCGCCGAGTGACGCGATCGCTTCGTAGGTATTCGCCGGCAGCCACTGCCGGTACGGCCTTCATCTTCTCGCCCGTGTAGATCGCCGGCAGCGGCGACGGGATCCAGCCCGACTCGAGCGTGTTGCTCGAGTACGTTCTGGCGCCCGATTGCCGCAACCCGAACTCCTGACCGGCCTCGACGATCGCGGCCTTGACCGCTTCGCCGTCTTCCCACGGTCCGAACAACTCGAAGCCCGGCTGGCCGACCATGCCGTGACGCAGCGCGCGTACGCGTCGACCGGCGATCTGAAAATCGGTCATGTTGAAGAACTTCACGTCCGGAACCGCCTTGCCGGTGACCTTTTCGATCGACCTTCAGCGCGTTCGGTCCCTGCACCTGATAGCGATACGCCTTGCGAACGATCGGCCCGGGGCGTGCGACCGTGCGCTCGTCGCGATCGATCGTCACGTTGTAGCCACCCGTCTCGCAGTGGTACTGCACCCAGTTGTGCACCGACGGTCGGCCGACGAGATTGAACCGGTTCTGTTCGAGGTGAAACAGGATCACGTCGCCGATGACGTAGCCGTCGTAGTTGCACGCGACGAACTGCTTGGCCTTGCTCGGTCCGAAGTTGTTGAAGCTGTTCACGCCGAGCATCGAGAGCACCCTGAGCGCGTCCGGGCCCTCAACGTACATGTCGGTCATGTGGTACGACTGGTTGAAGAGGATGCAGGTCTCCCGCCAGGCGCGCTGCTCATCTCTCCAGTTCGAGAACTCGGGGGGGACGACCGGATAGATGTAGGGGCCGGTCTGCGAGTTGCGCAGCAGTTGAACGGGATTACCGGCAGCGTTGATCACATCCTCGAGACTCTTCGGACTCATTCGCTCTCCTCTTAGGCGGGTCTCAAGACCCGCCTCTACACGATGACTTGTACCGTAGCGGCGGGCCTTCAGGCCCGCCGAAACAATTCTTGCGACGCGAGCTGCGCGCCTTCTGCCAGTACTTCGAGCTTGGCCCACATCACCTGCGGGTGGACACGTTGATACTGCTCGAGTTGAGCGAAGCCGCAATCGGTGCTGGCGATCACGTTCTCACGGCCTACGATCTCCGCAAACCGGATGATGCGGTCGGCCACGAGACGAGGATGCTCGATGCTCGTCGTGTGATGCGTTACCACGCCGGGGATCAGAATCTTTCCAGGCGGCAGCTTCACTGACTGCCACAGGCGCCACTCGTGTTCGTGGCGGACGTTCGCCGCTTCGATCGAATAGGCGCCGGCGCGCACGCTCAACATCAGCGGCAGAAGAGCCTCGAGCGGCGCATCGGCGACGTGCGGCACATGCCAGCTTCCGAAACAGATGTGGTACCTGACCCGATCCTCGGGGATGTCGCGCAGCGCGTGGTTCAGTGCCTCGACGCGGAGCTCTGCCCACTGCTGATATCTCGCTGGACTCTCCTGTACGAACTCGTCATACATGTTCGCGAGCACCGCGTCGTCCACCTGAAGCACGAGCCCGGAGTTCACGATTTCGAGGTACTCCTCGCGCAACGCGTCGGCGATCGCGAAGACGTAGTCGCGCTCGTCCTTGTAGTACTCGTTGGAGGCGTCGTAGCCCGTGCTCGCCGGCGCGACCGCGGTCATGAAGCCTTCGGTCATGCCCACAGCCGCGAGCGCCGTTTTCAGATCGCTGATATTGCGGCGGATGGCCTCGTGACCCGTGATACCGGATCGGTCCGATGCATGCGTGCCCGGGCGCGCCGGTCGCTCCCCGCGGGAACTGAGCCTTCATGAACTCAGCGAAACGAAAACGATCACGGCCGAGCCACGTCGCCTCGTAGATCGTGTCGGGCCGAAACTCGAATCCGGTCATCCGGTCGAGGACGTAATTGGCCCAGCTCGATTTGCCGTATTCACCATCGTTGATGACGTCGAGGCCCGGTGCTCGCCTGCTGTGCGACGACCTCCGCCGTCGCCTGACGCACGGCCTCCTGATAGCGAGGCAACTGGTCCGGCTGTCGTCTGGCGGCGTGCTCGAGCAGGGCGGCGGGACGGATCAGACTGCCGACGTGAGTCGTCAGAATGCGGTCGGTGCTACGTCTCATGCAGTGGGTATTTTCGATCACGCGAACTTTGGTTCGATAGGCGAAATCATATAGAATTTAAGCCCATTTACGTCACTGTCTGACTAGCGGACTACGTCACCAGGCCCAGCGTCACTATGACTCGCGGAATCCTCGTCGCTTCCGTCTTGTGGATCGCCTCACTGAGCGTGGCATTGCCGCACGCAGAGGCGCCGCAGTCCGTTGCTCCACGCCCAGCCTCGAGCGCGCAGACGATCGACCGCTCGGTGGTCGACAAATACTGCGTCACCTGTCACAACCAGCGTCTGAAGACCGGCGGTCTGACGCTTGACTCGCCTGATCTCGCAAACGTCGCCGCACATCCCGAGGTCTGGGAGAAGGTGGTCCGGAAGATCGAAGCCGGCATGATGCCGCCGGCCGGCGTGCCTCGGCCCGACGCGGCCACGAGGAAGACGCTCGTCGCCAACCTGGAAGGTGTGCTCGATCGCGCCGCGAAGACGTCCCCGAATCCGGGACGTCCGCTCGTGCACCGGCTGAATCGCGCCGAGTACGCCAACGCGATTCGCGACCTGCTGGCGGTCGATCTCGACGTCTCATCGCTCTTGCCGCCCGACGACTCGAGCGCCGGCTTCGACAACAACGCCGACGTCCTCGGGCTCTCGCCAGTGCTGCTCGAAAGCTATCTCACCGCCGCCGAGCGCATCAGCGCGCTGGCGGTCGGCGATCCGAAGACGCCGCCGATGGGCGAGTTGTTTCGTGTGCGCCAGGACGAGTCCCAGGATCGCCACATCGACGGCCTTCCGCTTGGAACGGTCGGTGGCCTGCTGATTCAGACGACGCTCCCGCTCGATGGCGAGTATCAGTTCCAGGTCAGGCTGTTCCGAACGAACCTCGGTACGATGCGCGGCCTCGAGTATCCGCATCAACTCGAGATCTCGGTGAACGGCCAGCGCGTTCACCTCGCCTCGTTCGGTGGCGACAAGGAGATCGCCGCATCGAGCGACAACCCGACGATCACGGGCGACGATGTGGACGGACGGTTCACGGTGCGGGTACCGCTCAAGGCCGGGCCGGCGAAGATTGGCGTCGCGTTCCTCGAGAAGACGCACGCGCTCAACACGCGCCGCCTGCAGTCGTACGTGAGAAGCTCCGCCGACACGATCGATTTCTCGGGCAATCCTCACATCGACGAAGTGATCCTGACCGGGCCGTTCAAGGTCACCGGCGTCGGAGACACGCCAAGCCGTCGCCGCATCTTCGTGTGCCAGCCGAAAGGCGCGGCAGAAGATCAGGCCTGCGCGCAACGGATTCTGACGACGCTGGCGCGGCGTGCGTATCGCGGCGATGTCGCGAAGGAAGACGTGCCGACGCTGATGGAGTTCTACCAGCGTGGCCGCCGTGATGGTGGAACCTTCGACAGCGGGATCGATCTCGCGCTGCGTCGCCTGCTCGCGAGCCCGAAGTTTCTCGTTCGCGTCGAACGCGATCCCGCTGCGGTTCCCGCCAGGCGCAGCGTATCGGCTGTCGGATCTCGAGATCGCGTCGCGGCTGTCGTTCTTCCTGTGGAGCAGCATTCCTGACGACACGCTGCTCGATGTGGCGAGCAAGGGCGGTCTGAAGTCGGCGGCTGGCCTCGATCAGCAGGTCCGACGGATGCTCAGCCGATCCGAAGTCACAGGCGTTCATCGATAACTTCGTCGGTCAGTGGCTGCAGCTGCGCAATCTGAAAACGAAGCAGCCGAACTCGCACGAGTTCCCTGACTTCGACGACAACCTGCGCCACGTCGCTCGGCACTGAAGCGGAGATGTTCGTTGCGTCGATCATGCGCGAGGATCGCAGCGTCCTCGACCTGATGACCGCCGACTACACGTTCCTCAACGAACGGCTCGCGCGTCACTACGACATCCCGAATGTCTACGGCACGCACTTCCGTCGCGTGACGTTGAAGGACGAGACGCGCTACGGTCTGCTCGGCAAGGGCGCCGTGCTGATGGTGACGTCGCATCCGCATCGCACCTCGCCGGTGCTGCGCGGCAAGTGGATCCTCGAGAACGTGCTCGGGTCGCCGCCACCGCCGCCGCCCGACGTCGTGCCGCCGTTCGAAGAAGACGCCGGCGCCGCCAAGCCGAAGTCGGTGCGCGAGCGCATGGAGCAGCATCGCCGCAATCCGGCGTGCGCGAGCTGTCACCGCATGATCGATCCGGCCGGTCTCGCGCTCGAGAACTTCGACGCGGTCGGCGCCTGGCGGACGAAAGACGGCGGGACGCGCGGCGCGGCGGTCGATGCGTCAGGGCAGCTCGTCGACGGTACACAGATAAACGGGGTGGTCGAGCTGCGTGCCGCGCTGCTGCGGGAGCCCGAGACCTTCGTGCGGACATTGACCGAAAAGCTCATGACTTACGCGGTTGGACGCGGTTTGACCGCGACTGACATGCCAGCAGTTCGCACCGTTGTGCGCGATTCTGCCCGGGTTCAATACCGCTTCTCCTCGGTTATTCTTGAGATCGTCCGGAGCGTGCCGTTCCAGATGCGGACGAAGGCGCCCGCCGCGGAAGGCACCGTTAATACAGCGCGACTGAACTAACAGGAACGTTCTAATAGGGAGCTCGGCGATGTTCATCACGAAGACAGCCCTCTCGCGTCGAACGGTGCTGCGCGGTCTTGGAGCCACGCTCTCGCTGCCGCTGCTCGAGGCGATGGTGCCCGCTCTGACGGCAACCGCCAGGACCGCGGCTGCACCGACCAAGCGATTCGGCGCCGTCTTCGTACCGATGGGTGAGCGTCCGAGCCACTGGACGCCGACGACCACCGGCGTCAACTTCGAGTTCAGCCCGATCCTCAAGCCGATCGAAGCCTTCCGCGACCAGGTCACCGTCGTGTCGAACCTCGATCGTCCGCTCCAGGGCACGCATGCGGTGAGCACCGGCACCTACCTGACGGGCAGCGCGCCGAAGCGGACCGAGGCCGAGGATTTCGTCGCCGGCACATCGCTCGATCAGATCATCGCCGGCAAGATAGCGGGCGACACGGTCTTCCCGTCGCTCGAGATCGGCACCGAGGACTTCACTGGTTACGTCGGCGCGTGCGACGTCGGGTACAGCTGCGCCTACATGAACACGATCTCGTGGAAGACGCCGACGACGCCGATGCCGATGGAGACGAACCCGCGGGTCGTCTTCGAGCGGATGTTCGGCCGCCCGGGATCCACCGAGGAGCGCGTGCGGCGCATGGAACAGAACCGCAGCATCCTCGATTCGGTGAAGGGCGACGTCTCCAGCCTCGAACGCGGGCTGGGGTCGCGCGACAAGGTCAGGCTCGACCAGTATCTCGAGCACGTGCGCGAGATCGAGCAGCGCATCCAGCGCGCCGAGAAGCAGGCGACGACAGAGATCACGATCCCGGTCGCTCCGGTCGGGATCCCTGATTCATGGGAAGAGCACGCCACGGTGATGTTCGACATGATGGCGCTCGCCTTCGAGGCCGACATGACGCGCGTCTTCTCCTTCATGTTGAATCGCGAAGCCAGCCAGCTCGTGTTCCCGGACCTCGGGTTCAACGAGCCGTGGCACCACGTGTCGCACCACGGCAACGAGGCGTACAAGCTGGAACTGCTGGTGAAGCTGAATACGTGGCAGATCAGCCTGTTCGGGAAATTCCTCGAACGCTTGCAGTCGACGCCCGACGGCGACGGCAGCTTGCTCGATCACTCCGCGCTCGTCTGGGGCAGCGGCATGAGCGACAGCAACACCCATTCGCCGCTCGACGTGCCATTCCTGATGGTGGGCAAGGGCGCGGGCTCGTTCACGGGCAACACGCACCACGCGGCGCCGAAGGGCACGCAGCTCGCGAACGTGATGCTGACCATCGCGCAGAAGTACGGCGTGGAGATGGATCGCTTCGGTGTGAGTACCGGAGCGTTCGAACTCTAGGTCCAATCGAATGCGACACGCCGAGGCTCCGAGGCACAGAGAACATATTTGGCTTCCTCGGTGTCTCGGTGCCTCTGTGTGTCGGACGCAGATGAAACCATGACCCGATTCCATCGCATTGTCGCGCTGCTCATCGTTGCCCTTTCGACTGGCCTCTTCGCGGCCGATGGCGAATCACCCCTCATCGAAGCCGTCAAGCGTGGCGATCACAACGCCGTCCGGACACTGATTCGCGGCAAGGCCAACGTCAACGCGGCAAGCGTCGATGGCACGACCGCGCTGCACTACGCCGTCCAGTCCGACGACATCGAGCTCGTCCGGATGTTGCTGCAGTCGGGCGCGAACGCGAAGGCGACGAATCGCTACGGGTTGCCGCCCATCACGCTCGCCGCGACCAACGGCAGCGCGAAGGTGATCGAAGCGCTGCTCGGAGCCGGGGTCGATCCGAACACCTCCAGTGAAGAAGGCGAGCCGGTCATCATGACTGCGGCGCGCACCGGCACGGTCGATGCGCTCAAGCAGTTGATCGCGCGTGGCGCCAACGTCAACGCGCGTGAGAAGTGGTTCGGCGAGACCGCCGTCATGTGGGCGGCCTCAGAAAATCACGGCGATGCGATTCGCGTGCTTGCCGAGGCGGGTGCGGATCTCAATGCGCGCTCGACGCAGCTCGACTCGCCGGTCCTCGAGTTCCCCCGCAGTGGCGGCCCCAACTCGCCACTGCCGCGCGGTGGCTGGACCGCGCTCATGTTCGCGGCTCGTGACGGCGCGACCGATGCGGTCCGAGCGCTCGCCGATCTCGGCGCCAATCTGAATGCGACGGCGCTCCCGCAGACCGACGTCCCGCTCAAGCCGGAAGAGATCGCCGCGGCGCAGGCGAAGAACATCGGGACGTCCGCGCTGGTCTACGCAATCATCAACGTCCACTACGACCTCGCTGCAGTGCTGCTCGAGAAGGGTGCCGATCCAAACGTCGTCGACGGCGCCGGCATGGGCGCGCTCTACGCCGCGGTCGACATGAACAGCCTGCAGTGGGTGCAGGGACGTCCGGCGCCGATCCTGTTCGACACGTTGGACGGTGTCGATCTCGTCAAGCAGTTGCTCGCCAAAGGCGCGAATCCCAACGCCCGCCTGACCGGCAAGCCCCTCAAGCGTCATCATGACGCCGGCTCGACGATGAACTTCGGTGAAGGGACGACGCCTCTGATTCGCGCGGCGCGTACCAACGACGTAGACGTCATGAAAGCGCTCCTCGCTGGCGGCGCCGATCCGTTCATCACGCTGCCCGATCGAACGACCGCGCTCGATGATCGCTGCTGGTCAGGGTTATGGTGGTGTCCGCGGCGACGGCATTCGCATCGTGGTTCCGACGGCTGACAGCGCGATCGACGCGCTGACCCTGCTTCTCGATCGCGGGATGGACGTCGACGCGTTCAACAACGCGGGCAACACCGCGCTTCACGCTGCGGTCGCCAGAGGAGATTCTGTCGTCAAGTTCCTGGCCTCGCGCGGTGCATCACTGAATCTGAAGAACAAGGCTGGCTTCACGCCGCTCGATGTCGCGCAAGGCAAGGGCGGTGGGCGCGGCGGCCGTGGCGGTGGCGTCGTTCGTGAAAGCACGGCGGCGCTCCTCAAGCAATTGATGGAGCAGTCGGGCACCAAGACCGGAGCGCCATAGACCTGGCAGCCTTGGGCGCCGAGGCCGCGGAGCGGCGTAGGCGGCCGGACCCTCCGTGCGATTCCTCGACCTCATCATGGCGTTGCTGTTTGCCTTCGCAGCAGCGCTCCAGTTCAACGATCCCGACCCGATTCAATGGATTGCGATTTACACCGCAGCCTGCGTCGTGTCGCTCGTCATGAGTTTCAGGCGGCGAGTGCCGCCAGCGATGGTGATCGGGGTGCTCGCGATCGCGATTGCGTGGGCGGCGCTGATTGCGTTCAGCGGGCCCGGCGCGTCAGAGTACGGGCACATGTTCGACGCATGGGAGATGAGGTCGCCATCGGTGGAAGAGGCGCGTGAGGCGAGCGGCCTGCTCATCGTGGCCGTGTGGATGATCGTGCTGATCATTCGCGCCCGTCGTGCGCCGGTGCGGGCATGAATCGAACGGCTATCGCCAGCGTCTCGCTCGTGATCGTCGTTCTACTCGTCCTGTTGTGGCTGTCTCGCGATCGCCTGATGCCTGGAGCATCTCAGCCTGCTCCCGCGACCTCGAGCGCCCCGCCCTCGAGTGCAAGCGGTCCAACCACGTCTCTCTTCACGGCGCGAGCGATCGGCAATGCGCCTCGTGGTGAAGAGCGGCCGCAGATCGCGCATGTCGCGATCAGCGATCTCGACCGCGACGGCCTCAGCGACGTGCTCGTCTGCGACTCCTTCCGCAACATCGTGACCTGGATTCGGCAAGCGCCACGCGGCACGTTCACCGAGACGACGCTCGCCGGCGTGGCCGCGCCCGCCCATGTCGAGGCAGTCGACTTCGACAAGGACGGCGATCTCGATCTCGTCGTCGCGGCACTTGGCTTCCTGTTTCCCAACAACAACCGGGTGGGCTCGGTCATCGTCCTGGAGAACGACGGTCAGCAGAAGTTCAAGTCGCACTACATCGTCGATCGTGTCGCGCGGGTTGCAGACGCGCGCGCCGCCGATCTCGATGGCGATGGCGACCTCGACGTCAGCGTCGCCGGCTTCGGCTACGACGACGGCGAGACGAGCTGGCTGGAGAACGAAGGGAACTGGAAGTTCGAACAGCGCGTGCTGCAGCGACTGTCAGGGCCGATCAACGCGATCCCCACGGATATCAACGGCGACAAATTCCCAGATATCGTCGCGCTCGTCAGCCAGGAGTGGGAGGAGATCTGGGCGTTCATCAATGACGGCCGCGGCACGTTCAAGGCGCAGATGCTCTGGGGCTCGACCAACTCCGACTTCGGTTCGAGCTGGATGACGATGGTCGATATGGATCGCGATGGCGATCCGGACATCCTCTACGCCAACGGGGATGCGTTCGAGTACGCGCCGCCCAACAGCCGGCCGTGGCAGGGCGTGCAGTGGCTGGAGAATCGCGGCGACCTCACGTTCGAGTTCCACCGCATGATCGATCAGCAGGGTGTCACGAGTCCCGAAGCCGTCGACCTCGATGGCGATGGCGACCTCGACGTGTTGCTCGTGAACGCGAACAACGACTGGGACAATCCGGCGGCGCCGAGCCTGCTCTGGCTCGAGAACGACGGGAAGATGACGTTCACGATGCACCCGATCGCCAGCACGCCGACGCACCTGCTGACGTTGTCTGTCGGTGATCTCGACGGTGACGGAAAGCCTGATGCGGTGACCGGAGGAATGCATATCAGCCGTCCGTACGATCGAATCGGACGGATCACCGGGTGGTTTCGTTAGCCGGGATTCGGGACTCGGGATCCGGGATCCGGATCACTCGAATCGCAACGCCACCGACGGACGCACACGCGCAGCGCGCCAGGCAGGCATTGCGCACGCGATCATCGAAACGCCGATCAGCAATGCGGCGACGCCCACATACGTGATCGTATCGAGTGGTGTGATCCCGAACAGCAGCGTGACGAGCGCGCGGCTCGCGATGCCAGCGCCAACGACTCCAATCGCGATACCGAGCCCGGTGAGCGTCATCCCCTGACGAAGCACGAGCACGACGATATTGAGACGTGATGCGCCGAGTGCTGCGCGGACGGCAAGCTCACGCGTGCGCTCGGTGACGGTCCCAGCCAGCAGACTGTAAGTGCCGATGGCGGCGAGGAACAGCGCCGTGATGCCGAATGCTTCGAATAGCAGCAACGCGAACCGTCGGTCCGCCGCGGACGTCTTCACCCGCTCGTCCATCGTCGCGACGCGGACGATGGGCTGATCCTTGTCGACGGCGGCAATCGCCCGGCGGACTGCAGGTGTCAACGCTGCTGCGTCCTGCTGCGTCCGGACGACCAACCATCGCGCGTTGTCAACAGAGCGCCCCCACTGCTCGGCTGTGATGTAGACGGCGTCGGATCTGGTGACGGCGAGCGATGTCTGTGTCACGTCGCTGACGACTCCGACGACGGTAAACCAGGGGCCGGAGTTCGGACCGATGTGGTGGTGAGCCATCCGGAGGCGAAGGCGGGCCTGAAGGCCCGCCTCTACCTGGGAACGATGTGGAGGCGAGCCTTCAGGCTCCCCTGAGGTGCTTATCGCGGGGCAGGCTTCGAGAGATATGCCTTCGATGCCGCTTCATCTTTGAGCGGCGTGATCTTGTCGGGATCGATGCGCACCATCAGGTAGTCGATGTGATCGTCGATCTTCGTGAACCAATGCCCTGTGCCCGCGGGAATGACGACGACGTCGCCCGGCTTCAGGTTGTAGCTGACACCACCGCGAATCTCCGTGCCGTTGTTGCCCGGACCGTTGAACTCGCGCACCGTCAATTGCGTGGCCGGACGCCGCTGACGATTGGTGATGTCCGGACCGAGCATCAACGTCGCCGTGCCGTCGATGATGTGATAGACCTCGCTGACTTGATCGTGCTCGGCAACTGAATCGGGAGCCGGCTTATCGAGCTTGCCGCGGTGCACCATCCCGATCCCGACGTGCGCCTTGCCAATCTCGATGTCCCTGACCTGCTGATCGATCAGCTTCTCGGTCACCGCTTTCTTCGTGTACGCCTGCAACTCACTCAGCGGGATGTAGTAGCCAGGGCACATGTTGCACGTCGGCTGCGGATCGGTCGGGTTGATCTTCGCCTGCGCCACGAGGCCGGCAACGCAGCACGTGACGCCAGCAAGCCCAAGAAGAATCTGTTTCATGGTCGGCTCTCTCAGCGAAGCCCGCGACTACTTGCGTGGCCAGGGGACACCCTGGTCCGCCGTGGTCACGGGGCCAACGCCCTTGAATATGAAGCGCTGCACCCGCGCGCCGGTATAGGTTTCAGCAGTGTAGAGGTTTCCCTTTGAATCGGTGTCCATGTTGTGCACGCCGAAGAACTGGCCCGGTTGCCGTCCACCATCACCAAACGACGTGAGCACTTCGAGCGTGCTGCGCGACAGCACGTTGATCTTCTGGTTTACGCCGTTGGCGGCGTAGATGTACGTCTGCTGTGGATCGCGCGAGAACGTCATGTCCCACACCGACCCCGAACGATACGTCTTGCGGTCGATGAACGCTTCCTTGACGAAGGTCCCGTCCTTGCGGAACACCTGGATGCGATCGTTGACACGATCGCAGACGTAGACTAGGCCATCGTTCGACACGATCACGCAGTGCACGGTGCTGAACTGTTTCGAGGGCGGTGCCGACGGGTTGTACGGCGGCACCTTCACATCGTCCGGCTTATTCCCGTACGCGCCCCAGTGGCGTTTGTAGGCGCCGGTGTTCGCGTCGAAGACGATGACGCGGCGATTGCCGTAGCCGTCGGAGATGTAGACCTCGTTGGCGCCGGGATCGTGAAAGATCTTCGTCGGCTGCCAGAAGTTGGCGACGTCGTTGCTGCCATTGTGCACGCCGTGCTTGCCGATCTGCAGAAGGAACTTTCCGGCATCCGAGAACTTCAGGACCTGCGTGTCTTTCTGGCCGTTGCCTGCGATCCAGACGTTGCCGCTCTTGTCGACCGTGATGCCGTGGTTGCTGTCCGGCCACTCGTATCCGGCGCCGGGCCCACCCCAGTTCTTCACGAGGGTGCCAGCCTGGTCGTAGACGAGCACCGGCGGTGCGACCTTGCAGCATGCACCGATCGGATCCGAGGCGGGCGCACTTGATTTCGCGCCGGGCTGCACTTCGTCGTCGACGGCTTCGGCAACCGTGAGATCAGCAGCCTTGAAGTTGGCCTCGACAGTACCTGGGCGATGGATCGTCCACACACGGTCCTGGGCGTCCACCGAGAGACCGATCGTCGAGCCGGTGACCCAATGATTTGGCAACGGCTTCGGCCAGAACGGATCGACTTCGAAGATCGGGGCCTGGGCGGCGGGCTTGCCAGACTGGGCGTTCAGAACACCGGCCAAGGCCATAACCAATCCGATGAAAACCGCTCGTTTCATGGCGTCCTCCCGCAAAAGCCGACGAGTCCGAACGGCGCGAACTATACCACTGGGCTACGGGCCACACGCCCAAAGCCCCAGAGCCGCCTCTAGACGCCTTGCGCGGACACTGACGTATCAGTATCGTCTGTCCCATTGCAGTGAGGAGAGACCGATGATCTTTCGACCGAGCCGGGATTCGGGTTTCGGGTTTCGGGATTCGCACCGCCCGCTCCGACGTTTGTTGCTCGCGTGTGGCGCTGCGCTGTGCCTCATGGCCTGGGTGTCAACGCTCGTGGTTGCTCAGGCACCTGCGGCGCAAGGGCAGGCGCCGCCCGCGGCGCCAGGAGGTGGGCCGGGGCGTGGCAATTTCATTCCAGAGCCAGTGCCGCCGCCGCAGAACTTCGCCACCTCGAGGGAGCACTACGACTTCCTGTACCGGCTCCACAAAGGTGGCACTCGCCACACTTACGAGTCGATACCGAAATGGGAAGGCCTGTGGTCAGCGGCGGGCAATACGCAGTCCGCCCTGTTCGTAAAGGGTGGTGCCGGCGGGGCTGGCGTGTCTGGCGAGCTCATACCCAGCGTGCTTACACCGGCATATGAAGAGGCATTCAAGAAGCGCCGTTCGCTTGGCGCCGACTACGACCGGTTGACGACGTGCGAGCCGGCGGGCTATCCGCGATGGCTGCTCGAGCCCTACGTCCGCGAGTTCGTCAACACGCCATCGCAATCGTGGTGGCCGAACGACCTCGGCAACGACATGCGCCGCATCTACATCGGTCAGGAGCACAAGAACATCGACGGCACTCATTCTCCGGAGGGTGACAGCGTCGGCTTCTGGGTGGACGACATGCTCATCGTCCACACCATTCATGTCTACCCGGGTGACTACTTTCGCGGCCAGCCGCCCACGAGCAACCAGTTCGAGAGCGTCGAGGTGTGGCGCATGATCCCGCTGGCCAACGGCGAGCGGCGAATCAGCGTGAACGTGACGTTTTACGACAAGCTGTCGCTGGTGCGGCCGCTGACGGCCACGTATACGTTCCGGCGAAATACCGAGCTCGAGGAGGCTGGCTACCGCATGCGTCACTGGGAGTGCGAGAGCAATGAGAACTCGTTCCTGGTCATCGACGACAAGGGTAAACCGGCGACGCAGTTCCGTCTGCCGGGCGAACCGGGCTTCGACGATGCGCGCGGCGTGGACCCGAGGCGGAATCCGGATCTCCCGCCCGATCTGCCGGGGCAGGCAAAGAACCCGATCTTCGACGATGCGGTGAAGGTGAAGTAGAGGAGATACGAGAATGAAAACGCCTCGCATGCTGTTGTGCGCCGCATTCGCTCTCTCGGCGGCGACGACCGTTGTTCAAGGGCACCACAGCTTCAGCATGTTCGACAACACACGGGAAGAAGTCATCGTGGGCGACGTCGTCCGCTGGGGCTTCAACAGTCCTCACACCCTCATGTACATCAAGGACGCGAAGGGAACGACGTGGGGCTTCGAGGGGGCCGCGCCACCGGCGATCGTCGCCCGCACGCCGAAGATAGATGGGTTCACCTTCAAGCCCGGCGATCAGATCACCATGATCCATTGCCCGTTGCGTGACGGCCGGTCTGGCGGCGCCATCGGATTCATCGTGACCAAGGACGGCACCTGGTACAACCCCGCCGACGGAGGGTGTCGAGCGAACGAGATGAACTGGCGCAAGTGGATCGAGGCCGGCTACACGTCGCGCGCTCAGGCGGAAGCCGCCGGCAAGAAGTAGTGTAGAGGCGGGTCTTCCGCCTTCGCTGAAGCTCCGGCGGACCGCCGTAGCCTTGGCGGAGGCTGGTCAGACCCGCCTTGCGATCGTCAGTCAGACCCTCTCAGGTGAGAGGAAAGACTTCATTCCGTTGGGCCCCGTTTTCGAGGTGGGCGCGAGGGCCGCTATCGCCAGCACCGTGCCGAGCACGAGCGCGAGATGCATGGCGCGGTTGACCTCGAAGGAGGGGCCGACGACCTCGCCGTAGAGCCTGAGTGCGAACATGAACTGCGCGTAGATGAGCGCGCCGAACGTGAAACGCGCTGCGAGGCGACGGTGAGGGAAACCGAAGAAGGCGCTCACCCCGCGATTGACGTTCGCGTGAGCCACGACGAGGAAGATTCCCGAGAACACAACCGGCCCAACGAATCACACCCAGAAACCAGGAACTGTCAAAAGGGCGGGCCGGGCTTGCTTTAGACTCGCATTCAAATCTGAGGAGGCTCTATGCCACTGACGAACGTATCCGCTGGGCTCGCTGCCGCTCTCGTGTTGATGGCGGCGCTGGGCTTTGCGCAGACACCCACACTCGCCCCTGGCTGCACAGCGACGCCCGCTCAGCTCGAGGCCAATAAGAAA
The DNA here is from genome assembly GCA_963772955.1 of uncultured Acidobacteriota bacterium. Classification (GTDB taxonomy): domain Bacteria; phylum Acidobacteriota; class Vicinamibacteria; order Vicinamibacterales; family UBA2999; genus Gp6-AA40. The sequence goes on from CAVYZF010000009.1 coordinate 1,206,722, forward strand.
GTAGCGATGGAGTTCTTTCGTCCCGGCGTCGATCGCGTGGCGCTTGCTGACCCGACTTACAAGCAGCACAACCCGGCGTTTGTCAAAGGCGGACGCGAAGCGAATCTCAGTGACTACGAGTACTTCAAGTCACGTTTCGGTGGACCCCCTCGTGGTGGCGGTCCGGGTGCAGGTGCAGGAGCAGGTCGTGGTGCCGCAGAGGCACAGCCGCCGCAGGGCAATCCACTCGAGATCGTGATGGCGGAGTGCGATCTCGTGACGATCATTCACAAGAACTTCCGCCAGGATCCGACTGCGTCAGCCGGCACGTTCCACGAAGTGTTCACGTTCGACACATTCCGCGTGCGCAACGGCAAGCTGGTCGAACACTGGGATGGTGCTGTGATCAATCCGCCGGCGACTGGCGCACCCGCGGGACGCGGCAACTAACAAATCAATTCAGACGAGCTCCTGACGCCAGACGCGGCGTCGGGAGTCGTCTTTCCCGCTGAGTAGTGAAGCTGATCAAAAAGACAATTTGCGAAGTCATTCGCCACGTCGGTTTGCTGAGTCAGTAAGGCCTCCGATGCGGGTTTGGCTCCACTTCGCATGCGAGTCGGCAGGCGACATCGCACGAACGAGCGTCGATGCTCTTCACACCGCGGGGCTCCACACCGAAAGCCTCGATCGCGCGCAGGTTTCGCCCCCGGCATTGTCTTCTTCGAACGCTTCGACTCCGCCTTGTGCGAGCTGCTTCAACAGCTCACTGCAGAAGACGTCAGGCGTGTGCTTGTCATTGCGCTCGCGCCATCGGGTTGTACGTCGGAGGCCACGTGGTCACTGGTCGCAGCAGGCGCGTCCGATGTGTTCGCGTGGCAGGACGGGCACATCAGCACGGCACGTGGCCGTATCAGCTGTCGAGGGCGAGCTTCGGTGATGGCGCCGCACGTCATCTGCGATGCCACTGAGTTTGGCGATTCAGGAATTCCCCTGTAAGATCCTTCGGCTCTTAGGCCGCAACCAACTGCCAGATCAGTTCCTTGTCGAACACACGGAGATAACCAGCGAATGATTAGTCGTGTCGTGGAGTCATCGTCTGCACGCAGGCGATGGCTGTCGTATGGGTTCCTCGCTCTCATCGCATGCGTGTTGCCGCAAGTTGCATCAGCGCAGTCCATCGCCGGCGTCGTCCGGGATACTTCCGGGGCGATCCTGCCCGGCGTGACAGTGGAGGCGGCCAGCCCCGCCCTCATCGAGAAAGTTCGTACGACCGTAAGTGACGGTACCGGAACGTACCGGCTCGAGAATCTGGTGCCTGGTGTTTACACCGTGACGTACACCCTGCCCGGGTTCACCACCGTGCAGCGCACCGATGTCGAGTTGCAGACCGGTGTGACCGTGACGCTCAACTCGGAGATGCGCGTCGGCGGATTGCAGGAGACCCTGACGGTGACTGGTGAGACACCGGTCGTCGACGTGCAGAACAGCACCCGCAATCAGCGCGTGCTCAGTGACGAGGTCGTGGCAGCGTTGCCGGCGTCCCGAGGCTACGGGAATCTCCTGGCAGTCGCCTCTGGCATCCAGGCCAACGGTATCCAGAACAGCGGTATCGCGCCCGACATGATCTTCTTCACGTCGCGTGGCGGCCGCAGCAACGAAGGCACGGTGCAGATCGACGGCATGAACGTCGGCTCGGCGTTCAACGGTGGCGGCGTGGCCGGGTACGGCTACGACACCTCCGGTGCTCAGGAAGTGCAGCTCACTGTGGCCGGTGGTCTCGGCGAGGCTGACCGTGGCGGCCCGCAATTCAACCTGATTCCCAAGACAGGTGGCAACACGTTCACCGGCACCTTCTTCGGCAACATCGCCGGCAAGTGGTCGCAGGGCGACAACGTCGACGATGAACTGCGATCGTTCGGCATCCCGACCGCGGCGGCGATCATTCGCAGCTGGGACACGAGCTACGCGATGGGTGGCCCGATCGTCCGGGATAAAGTCTGGTTCTACGGCATGGCGCGAACGTTCGGTGCGTACACCGACATCGCTGGCCGCTTTGCCAACGCGAACGCGGGCGACCCGACTCGCTGGGACTACGTGTCCGATCCGGGCGTCACGCAGCGTTCGGCGCAGAGCCGCAAGATCGGTGGCGTGCGGGTGACGGGTCAGCTCACGCCGCGGAACAAGGTGGGCGCCTACATCGACTATCAGAAGATCTGCGAAGGCAGCTCCTATGCGGCGGACGCCGATCAGTGCCGGGTGCGCGGTGACGACTGGATTGGCGTGGGCGGATTTGGCACCTGGTCTCCGGAAGCGACGCACTCGCGCGACAACTCCGAGAAGATCATGCAGTTCAACTACACGTCGACGGTGACGAGCAAGCTGCTGCTCGAAGCGGCGTTCTCGCAGTTCTTCAGCAACTGGGGCGGTCAGACGCCGTCCGGCGCGCTCGATCAGTCGCCGTTCATCCCGGTGACGGCACAGAGCATTGGTACGGTCGCGGATGGTGTGCAGATCGGCGTGCCCGTGACCACGATGGTGTACCACGGCTTTGGCGGTCTCAATAACAATCACCAGACGCACAACGTCTGGCGCGCCGCGGCGTCGTACGTGACGGGCGCGCACAGCTTGAAGGTGGGCTACCAGGCCGCGTACGAAGTGACCGACATCTTCGGCAACTACGCCTCGCATGGTCTGCAGTACCGCTTCAGCAACGCCGCGACCGGGCTGATGGTGCCCAACCTGATCACGCAGCGCATCACGCCGTGGCAGCAGGCGAATCGCACGCGCTACGACGCGTTCTACGTGCAGGATCAGTGGACGGTCAACCGGCTCACGCTGCAGGGCGCGCTCCGTTACGAGCATGCCTGGAGCTTCTTCCCCGAGGGCATGAACGGCCTTCTGGCCGACAGCCGCTTCGGCGGAGCGGCCTTCACGCTGCCGTACGCGAAGGGTGTCGAGGGCTACAACGACATCGCTCCGCGTATGGGGATGGCCTACGACGTGTTCGGCGACGGCCGGACCGCAGTCAAGGTCAACCTGTCGAAGTACTTCCAGTCGGCGGCCAACGACGGTGTCTATATCGGCACCAACAAGGCGTCGACGTTCGCGCAGACAGCGACCCGCTCGTGGACGGACAACGGCAACTTCAATCCTGATTGCGACCTCAACAGCCCGCTGGCACAGGACAACCGCGCGACCGGCGGCGATTTCTGCGGCGCCGCGGATCCTCTGGCGTTCTTCCAGTTCGCGCAGACCCACTCGCTCGGCACCGCAACGGAGGTGAGCCCGTCGGTCCTGAAGGGCTGGGGAGTGCGTCCGTATGACTGGCAGTTCGCGGCGTCAGTGCAGCAGCAGATCGTACCTCGCGTGTCAGCGGAGTTTGGTTACAGCCGCCGCTCGTGGGGGAACATCACGACGTGGAACGGATTCAACTACACCGATAACCGCGCACTCACGGCGGCGGACTTCGACACCTTCACGATGACGGTGCCGACGGATTCACGACTGCCGAACAGCGGCGAGACGATCTCGTTCCCGCTGATCAAGCCGTCGGCGTTCGGCCGGCAGGACAACTACCTCACGCGCGCGACCGACTACGGCGATGTGACGGCCTACTGGCAGGGACTCGAGCTGACGGTGAACGCCCGGCCCAACAATGGTCTGACACTGCAGGGCGGATTCACGACCGGCGCGGGCACCCGCGACAACTGCGAGGTCACGGCGCAGCAGCCTGAGCTCCTCACGGTGCTTGGCGTGCAGCAGGCGATCTCGTCCTGCCACGTGCAGGAGCCGTGGCTGTGGGCGTGGCGCGGACTTGTCAACTACACGGTGCCGAAGATCGACGTTCAGGTCAGCGGCATTCTCCGCTCGATGGAGAATATCGCTGCGACCAACGACCCGGCGTCGAACGGCGCATCGGCGAGTGCCAACCTGATCGTGCCGAACAGCATCGTGCAGGCGGCGCTCGGCCGCCCGCTGGCGGGCGGAGCACAGAACGTCACGGTGAATCTCGGGTTGCCGGGTGATGTGTATCCCGAACGGCTCAACACCGTTGACATGCGCGTCTCGAAGATCCTGCGGTTCGGCCGCACGCGCAGCAACGTCGGCATCGACCTTTACAACCTGTTCAACTCGAACACGGGCACGGCGTTCAACCAGACGTTCGGTACGATGAATGCCGCAGGCGCGGTGAACAGCACGACGTGGCTGCGGCCGACGTCGATCCTGAACGCGCGGTTCGTGCGCTTCAACGCGACGGTGGATTTCTAGAAACAAAGAATCCACCGGAGGGGCGGGCGCCGATGGTGCCCGCCTCTTTTGCTGTACAAGTGCGGTGGTAGGATCCATTGCCATCGGAATGGAACCGCTCGATCGTCTGAAGTCGGCCCTGGCGGATCGCTACGCCGTTGAGCGGCAGATCGGCGCTGGCGGAATGGCGGACGTGTACCTCACGCACGACCTCCGCCACAACCGAAAGGTCGCGATCAAGGTCATGCACCGCGACCTTGCGGAACTGGTGGGCGTCGAGCGCTTCCTGCGAGAGATCGAGACCACCGCCAAGCTGCAGCACCCCCACATCCTTCCGTTGTTCGATTCCGGTTCCATCGACGGCACGGTCTTCTACGTCATGCCGTACGTCGAGGGAGAATCGCTGCGTACGCGGCTGAAACGGGAAACGCAGTTACCGATCGCTGACGCTCTGCGCATTGCCAGCGAAGTCGCCACCGGCCTCAGCTACGCCCATCGTCATGGCGTCGTCCATCGCGACATCAAGCCCGATAACGTGTTGTTTCAGGATGGCCAGGCGGTGCTCGCCGACTTCGGCATCTCGCTCCCCAAAAGCGATGACGGTGACCATTCGAGCACACGCCTGACGCAGGCCGGTGTCAGCCTCGGCACACCGTCGTATATGAGCCCTGAGCAGGTGACGGGGCAGGAGGTCGATCACCGCAGCGACATCTATTCACTCGGTGCTGTCGCATACGAGATGCTGGCCGGCCAGCCGCCGTTCACCGGCGGAAGCATGCAGACCCTTCTCAGCAAGGTGATATCAGAGGATCCGCGTCCGCTCGGTGAGCACCGAAAATCCGTGCCGCCTCACGTGGCCACCGCGATCGCGAAGGCGCTCGAGAAGTTGCCCGCCGATCGCTGGCAGTCAGCCAGTGAGTTCGCCGACGCACTCAAGACTTCCACGGTTCACGCCAGCGGCACTCTCCAATCGAACTGGACTGTGATGCCGTGGGTGCTGGCGGCCGTGCTTGCGCTCGCGCTGGGATGGGGCGCACTTCGCAATCCACGAGTAGACGCTCCGCCAGGTGGCGTCGTGCGATTTGGCGTCGAGTTCGAGAACGGCGTCGTGCCCAGCTTCACGCCGATCGTGCGTCTCAGCGCGGACGGCCGGCAGATGTTCGTGTCGGCGATGGTCGATCGTCGGGAGGAAGTGCTCCGCCACACGTTTGATCGCGTGGGAATGGACGTGATCAAAGGCGCTGGCCAGGGCGAGCAGGGAACCGGCAACAGCCGTCCGTTTGTGTCGCCGGACGGACGATGGGTGGCTTACGCGCGTCAGAAGAAGCTGTGGAAAGTCCCTGTCGAAGGAGGCACCGCGATCGAACTTGCCCGGGCCGAGTGGGCCGGAGGGAGTTGGGGCAGGAACGGCAAGATCGTCTATACGCGGGCGTATAACACCGGCCTGTGGATCGTGAGCGAGGGTGGCGGCGACGAGCGTGAACTCACGAAGCCGGATTCGAGCAAGGCGGAGCTCGGACACTGGTGGCCGCAGGTTCTTCCCGACGGCGATCACGTGTTGTTCACTGCGTATCGCGTGCCCCTCGAGAGCGCGACGATCGAAGTGCTCACGATCAGCACAGGTGAGCGGAGGGTCCTGTGGACAGGAGGCGTAAACGGCTTCTACGTGCCCACGGGACATCTGCTCTTTGCGGTCGGCGAGACGATACGTGCCGTCCGGTTCGCACTCGATCGACTCGAAGTGCAGGGCGTCCCTGTCTCGGTGGTCGAAGATGTGGCGATGAATCTGACGGATGGCGCAGCTGCCTTCGACGTGTCCGAGACGGGAACGCTGGCGTATCTTCCCGTCGACTCCTACGTCACCGACACCGAGGTGGTGCTGGTCGATCGCAAAGGCAACGAGTCGCTCGCGCTTCCCAAGAGGGACCGTTACAACAACCCGCGCCTCTCGCCCGACGGGGGACGCATCTCGGTCGACCTCCGCTCTGCCGATTCGTCGGGCGATGTGTGGGTGTTCGAGATCGGGCGCTCCGGTGGGACGCGCATCACGTCGGAAGGTGGCCGTGAGTTTGGTGCCGAATGGACGCCCGACGGCAAGCAGCTGATTTACAGCAGCGAGCGGCCGTTCTTCGATCTCTATCGTCGCGCGGCAGACGCCACGCAACCTGCCGAGGCGCTTCTGAGCGCCTCCCACGATCATTACAACGCTTCCGTGTCACGCGACGGAAAGCTGGTCGCGTTTTCAGTGGCCGTCCCTGGTGGAGAGATTTGGACGATGCCGCTGCAAGGCGCGACGACGGCGATGCAATATTTCGCGAACGGCTTCAACCTCGGACACCCCTCGCTCTCCCCCGACGGGCGATGGATGGCCTACGATTCGGACGAGTCCGGCCAGGGCGTGGACGTCTTCATCCAGTCGTTCCCCGATCCGAAAGTGAGACGCGTGAAAGTCTCGCCGGCGCATGGATCAGAACCGCTGTGGACGCAAGGCGGCCGTGAGCTCGTGTACCGCGAGGGCGACAAGATGATGGCGGTGAGCATCGACCTGGCGACTGGCACAAGCGGGCCACCGCGGGTGCTATTTTCAGGAACCTATCCCGACAATCCCGGGTGGACACGACCGCGCAGCTACGATGTCACTCCCGATGGTCAGCGCTTTCTGTTGACCAAGCTGCCTGGCCAGCGGCCGCAGCCGCGCATCATGGTCGTACTCAACTGGTTCGAGGAGCTGCGCGCCAGAGTCCCGCGTTGAAACGCCCGCAATCGAAGGGCGCTGCATAGCGTGGCGCTCACCTCAGATGGATACTCCCCGCGGAATTTGGTGACCCGACAGGCGAAAAGCGGTAATACTGGCCGCATTCCATCTGGCGCTTTTCGTGCACGGAGCCCGCGTCATGCACTCATTCGTCCGTCGATCGTTGTTGTCAGCCGTCCTGGGAGCGCTTGTGGCCTCGCAGGTCTCGGCGCAGGATACGCCGCCAAGCAGCGAAGATGTCCGCCCCGCTATCACGTCGTTCTGGGGCGATACCGGTTTGTGGTTTGTCCCCACCGCCGAGGTCCTCAAGCCTGGTGGCTGGGCGTTCGGTGCGTACCGCACTGAGCTCGATTTCAAGCAGGGATCGACCGACGTGGCGTACTACCCGGGAACGCTCGCGGTCGGTGCCGGCCCTCGCACGGAGATCTTCGGCGCGGTGCGTGCGGTGACCTCCATCGATCGCGACACGCGTCCTCTGTTCGCGCCCGTGAACACGCCCATCAGCGGCGTCGTCAACGAGTATCCGTTCGTTCGAGAAGGATGGACCGGCAACAACTTTGGCGATGTGTACGTTGGTGCAAAGGTCAACCTCCTCTCGGAGCATCGTCGTCAGCCAATGGCCATGGCGTTGCGCGGGACGGTGAAGCTGCCCACGGCGGGTGAAGACAACGTCGGCACCGGCCAGTTCGACTACTTCACCGACGCGATCCTCAGTAAGGAGATCAATCGCTCCGTTGAGTTCGCCGGTTTTGGCGGCCTGGTGTTCCGCGGCGATCCTACCGGCGTGAGTCTCTCTGACGGCTTCCGCTGGGGCATCGGGGCGGCGTTCGGCGCGCGGTCGAGCTTTCGATTCACGACGGAGCTGCACGGCGAAGTGCCGCTAGACGATGCGGTCCTGACGGCACCGGGCGCAATTGTCGGTATCGACGGTTCGATTTCGCCGATCATCACGCAGCTCGACTCACGCGTGAACGTCGCCGCTGGCCTGACGTGGCAACATCCAGACGGGGTGCTGCTTGGCGTCGGCATGAACTATCGCGTCGGTATCGACGGGCGATCAGCAGTAGGACTGCAGCTTCGTCTCGGATTCCACAGCGGCGTGCGGATCTTCAGGCCGCCGCCGCCGGTGCCGCCCGCGCCGCGCCGTGTCGAGGCCCCCGCGCCGGTGCCAGTTGCGCCTGTGCCCGAGCCCGAGAAGCCGGTGTCGCGTCCGTTGCCCGTGCCGCCACCGGTCAATCGCCCGCCCACGGTGCAGGCACAGTGTGACCCCTGCCGCGTCGAGGTTGGTCAGACAGTGACGCTTCGCTCCACCAGCCAGGATCCCGATGGCGACAGCGTGCGTTCGTCCTGGACGATACCGGCGGGGACAGTCACCGACGCGCGCCTGGCGACGACGCAGTGGCGCGCGCAAGACAGCGCCGGGCAAGGTGGTGCTGACGGTGACAGCCGAAGACGGTCGCGGGGGAAAGGCGACGGACTCAGTGACGATCGAAGTCATCGCGCTGCGGGTGCTGGCCGATGTCCAGTTCGCTCTCGATAGTTCGACGCTGCGACCCGACGCGCTCCGTACGCTGACCGTGGCGCTGAAGACGCTGAACGACTCGCCGTCGATCAATCTGCATATCGAAGGATACGCGAGCCCGGAGGGGAGTGCGGTGTACAACAAGGCGCTCAGCGAGCGGCGCGCGCGAGCGGTGCGCGACTACCTGACGAGTCGTGGGATTGCCGCGTCGCGTCTGACGATCACAGCGTATGGCGAGGAGCGCCTCAGGTACGACGATTCACAGGAGGCGACGCGGGCGCTCAATCGCCGCGCGGCCTTGATCATCGACTGACCTATTGCGTCTTCTTGATGTTCTGCCGCTGCATGTACTCGCCCTGAATGAGCAAGTACGTGACGTAGTACTTGTAGATGTTGCTGACGTACGTCACCGTCTCGCGCCCAATGCGCTCGCTCGCGATCCGCTCGACGTTGTTGAACCAGACGTTGGGATCGAGGCCACGTGCCTTGGCCTCGCGTCGCAGCTGACGCACGCGCCCCGGCCCGGCGTTGTAAGCGGCAAATGCAAAGAACACTTTGTTGAGATCGTCCATGGGTTCTTTGGCGTAATAGCGATCGACCATGGTTCTGATGAACTTCACGCCGGCATGGATGTTGGGCTCGAGCTGCGTGATGTCGCCGACATTGAGCTCATTGCCTGTGACCGGCATCACCTGCATCACGCCAATGGCGCCGACATGGCTTTTCGCGTTGTGATCGAGGCGTGATTCCTGATAGCCCTGCGCCGCCATCAGCATCCAGTCCATGTTGTATTGAGCGCTGTACTGCCGAAACAACGCCACCAGCGATGTAAAGCGTTTGCGCGCCGCGTCGGCAGACGCGCCTTTGACATACTGCGTGTTCAACAGGTAGCGCCGGAAGATCATGCGGGCGTTGAGCGAGTTGCGTCCGTTGGTGGCCAGGAACGCGTTCAACGACTCTTTCAGCTTCGGACTATCTTTGCGAATGGCCCACGCGATATCACCATAATCTCCGGGCCTCCAGGTCGTGCGACGACGATCTCTTCGACGTTGCCGATCCATGGCTCGGTGAAGTCGACGATCTCCTTCCGCTCGCGAGTGACGGTCAGGTTCCCCATCACGATGTCGCCTTTGCCCTCGAGGAGAGCGGGCAGCAATTCGTCGCGCGACAGCGGTACGAACTGGACGCGAATCGTCAGGCGCGTCGATCCGAGGGTCTTGTTCAGATGTTCTTCGAGGAGTTTCCCCTGGTCGTAGGCGGTGCCGCGTGGCGTGCCGCTGTCGACGAAGTACAGCGTCCGGCTGTACGCGGTGAGCACCCGCACCGTGCGCCGTTCGACCATGCCGTCGAGATCACCAGTCCAGGGCTTCGTGAGCTCGGTGAGGGCAAGCCCGAGGCGCCCTTTCTCCGTCGGCGCCTGTGCCTGCAGGGTGGTCGCGAGGCACATCCACCCAACGATCGCTATCAGTCTTCGCATCGACATCTCAACCGCCGCACGGACTACGAGCGGATGCGGCCGCGAAATCGATGCAAGGTCAGGTCCGCAGTTGCCGAGTTAGCGGCAGGCGGCGGATGCCGTGCGGCAATAAGGAGTTGCAGGCTGCTGTCGCTGGTCAGCCACTCCCACGCGGGAAGTGGAAGCTGCGGGATATCGTGGTTACTCGTCGGAGAGACGATCGTGACAGGTGCGATTCATGAGGTGACGTGATGAAGACCATCGGACTCATCGGCGCGGGACACATTGGAAGCCAGCTGGCGCGTCTCGCCGTTCGCAGCGGCTACGACGTGGTGATCAGTAATTCGCGGGGACCTGAGACGCTCGCTGATCTCGTAACCGAGCTCGGGTCGAAGGCTCGTTCTGCGACGCCGCTCGAGGCAGCGAAGGCCGGCGACGTCGTCGTCGTTACGATCCCGCTGAGGAACTATCGCTCTGTTCCCGTCGAACCGCTGGCGGGGAAGATCGTGATCGACACCAACAACTACTACCCGCAGCGCGACGGTCGCATTCCTGAACTCGACAACGAGACGACGACGACCTCGGAGCTGTTGCAGGCGCATCTGCCGACATCGAAAGTGGTGAAGGCGTTCAATCACATCTACGCGTCGCAACTCACGACGGACGGTCTGCCTGCCGGCACGATGAATCGGCGTGCGCTGGTGATTGCCGGAAACGATCGCGACGCGAAGGTGACAGTCACGCATCTGCTCGATCAATTCGGCTTCGACACCGTCGATGCCGGTCCGCTCCGTGAGGGGTGGCGGATTCAGCGCGACACGCCCGGTTACGGGCCGCGACGCACGGCGGAGGAGCTGAAAAAGGATCTCGCGGCTGCGAAACGCTACGCCGACCAGCGTTGATAGCGGTATCACTTGACCGCCGGACGGTTCGAGCACCATCCTCATGCGGCATGCTGCAGGTCCAGCGGGAGCTCGCCGCGCTCAAATTCATCGATGACCTGTCGGCTCACCTGAAAGACGCCCGCGAGCCGCACAAAGCACTCCGCAATGCGGTCCGCGAGACGCACGACTTCTTTCAGGCCGCCAACGGCTGCGTGGCCACGCTCCGTCCAGGGCACGAGATGGCCGACCTGCTCTTCACGCTGCCAAAGCGCAGCGACTGGGATCTCGACGTTTTGACAACGTACATCCGCCACACGCAGCCGCCAGTTCAACGCGACATGTTGATTGGATCGGTGCGACGGCGTGGCGGGGCATGGGGCGCCATTGCGCTGGTGCGCCCGGGTCATTCCTTCGATCGAGACGATCGACGCCTCATTCGGCGCATCACCGAGGTCGTGTCTGCCGCCCTTCACCGGATCGACCGCGACCGCCTCCTTGGAGTGCGAGATCGGATCGACAGAAAGTTGATGGAGCAAATCCATCCGAAAGATCTCTTCTATCAGATTCTGGATGGCATCCGCTCTTTGACTCTCTACGATCATTCGTCCGCGCTCCTCATCCGTGAAGAAGACGAGGCCTCGCTGCGTGTGGTGGCGGAACAGATCGCCTGGACGAAAGCCAAAAGCGAGCGGATCGGTCTGCGCATTCCCATTACGGATGACGCGGCGGCACTGCTGCAGTCGGCACAGGTGTACGGCTTCGACCGGCATGGCGACACGTGGAAGGAATGGCGCGATCGGCCGGCCGTTGGCCTTGCCGCCCTGCTCGATTACAACAGCGGTGACACCGCCGACGGCGAAAGCGTCCGCGAAGCGTCGATGCTCTGCGCGCCGCTGGTCACGCGGGACAGTCTCGTTGGCGTGCTGAAGATTTCCGCCCGCTACCCTGGCCAGCTCAAGCCGTTCGATGCCGAACTGGTCGAGCACTTCCGATCGCAGGCGGCGATCGCCATCCAGAATCTGCACCGCACGGAATCGCTGCGCGCGCGCGTGGTGACGGCCGAGCGAAAGCACGCCATGGCGGACCTTGCGCGAAGCGTGTCACACGACGTGAACAACGCGCTCGGGTCGATGCTGCCACTGATCCAGCAGATGCAGGTCGACCTCCGCAGCGGGACATTGACACCGACCGTATTTGCCGAGGACCTCGAGCACGTGCAGAAGGCGCTTCAGGTCTGTCGTCGCATTTTTGGCGGAATGCTGACGTTCTCGCGCAACGCGGCGCGGCGAAGCCGTGACGGACACGTGCGGCGCGCGATCGAAACGGCATCGGCCATCCTCAGATATGGCATGAGCCGCAGTGCCATCGAGCTGCACGTCGACATGCCTGACGACGTCCCGGCAGTCGCCTGCAGCCAGAGCGATCTCGAACAGGTATTCCTGAACCTGCTCACCAACGCGCGTGAGGCGACACCGCACGGCGGACGAATCGCCGTCAGCATCCGTGCCGCCGATCGGCTCGTGAGCATCGCAATTGCCGATACCGGGTGCGGGATCCCTCGAGAAAATCTTCCGCGGGTGCTCGAGCCGTTCTTCACCACGAAGCCGCACGGCAACGGGCTCGGTCTGTCGATTTGTCGCTCGGTCCTGTGGGAAGTCGACGGCACGATCACGATTCGGAGCGAGCCTGGCAGCGGCACGCACGTCCACGTTGTTGTCCCGCAGGCGGTGTCGCAGCCGCACGCACAGGGGTCATGAGACAGGCGCGCATCATGGTCGTGGACGACGAGCCAGGCATGCTTCGCGCGGTCGACCGCGTGTTGAGCAAAGACCATCACGTCGTCGGAACCCGTCTCTCGCGCGATGCGTTGTCGATGGCCGGCGAGTTCAATCCCGAGCTGGCAATCGTCGACATCCGGATGCCGGATCTGGACGGCTTCGAGCTGATGGCGCGACTGAAGGCGCGCTTTCCAGGATTGCAAGTCATCCTGATGACTGGCAGTGTCGACGATCTCGACGAGAAGCTGGTCCGGGCGATCCGCAGCCAGGCGTTCTACTTCATCCAGAAACCGTTCGATCGCGAAGTCCTCAGGACGCTGGTCGATCGATGTCTCGAGCTCCGCTGGCGCCGCGAAGAGCATCGTCTGAACCTGGAGCGGCTTGAATCGGAGATGGCCGAAGCCCGTGCTTTCCAGCAGAGCCTGTTGCCCGCTCGGGAAACGATCCTGAACGGCGTGGCGGTCTGTTGCCGCTACACGCCCTCCTCAACACTTGGAGGCGATCTGTATGACTACGCCGCCACCAGTGAGGGGCGGACGGCGTTGCTCATCGCGGACGTGTCCGGGCACGGCGTCTCGGCGGCGATGCTCACCGGCATCGTGAAGAGCGCGTTCCAGGCGTCGCACATCGATGGGTTCGAGCCCAGCGCCGTCGTGCAGCGCGTCTCGATGGGGCTCGCGTCGTTTGCCGCCGATCGATTCGTCACGCTGGTCGCCGCTCTCATCTCTCCAGAAGAACGCCAGTTGCGATATGTGAACGCCGGTCATCCACCGGTGGCGATGTGGGGACGCACGCGCAAACCGCTCTGGCTCCACAGCACCGGGCCCCTGGTTTCACCCGTGCTGTCGACCTCGACCTGGGGTGCGCCTGTCGTGCCGATAGATGAGGGCGATCACCTTCTGCTGTACACGGACGGCATCTCGGACGCCCTTGCTGACGAAGACGGCCGAGCGGAACAGCGTTTCGCGAGCGTCATCGACGGCGCTGCCGAAGGCGGAGCATCGCTGCTGGATACGATTCTCGCCGACGTCCATCATCAATTGGCGGGCCAACCGCAGCCCGACGATCTGACGCTTCTGACGGCGAGAGTATTAGGTTCGTCTGGCACAGCGGCGTCAGCCTGATGCGGCCGCCGCCAGCATCTCCCAGATGTCAGTGTCCGACGGTTCTCGCGCAGCCGTCGCCGAACCAGATGCACGCCTCCTGGGCGAGACTGAAATCGCGAATCTCGCTGCCACCACCCGCAGTTGCGCCCTGCGTTCCCAACACCATCGGGAAGTCATGTCCGCCGGTTGCCGGGATGATCATCTTGATCATGCCGTTGCCAAACTCATAGACGTAGTTGTCGTTCACCAGGTCGTCGCCGCAATTCGGGCCGTAGCCGAAATCGCCGCACGTGCCGAGAATGTTGGTCGGGGGCAGCGGCTGCGCCGCTACCGAGTTCCACGCCGTGTTGGCACAGGTGAGCTGATCGAGGATCGCGGGCGTCAGCGAGCCAGCGGTGGTGTCCAGAAACTGCGCCGTGTGGTTCACGTATCGTTGCCACACGTAGGCGCTCGACGCCGACAAGTCCAGTGCCGTTCCGCACGAAGCGGGGGGCAGCAGCCCGTCGCCGGGGTCCGGCGCGCCGTAGCCGGCGCTCTCGGGATCGGACGAGACCAGCTTCGCGACCCGCATCAGGTTCGTCATGTCCGCCGATCCCTGGACGAAGAGCACCTTCTTGTTGATTCCCGCCGGGTTCTGATTCGCGAGCTGGAACCAGTTGCTCCTGCCGCTGTAGAACGGGTCGTGCCAGTTGCCGACGTCCACGAGGTCGAAGGTGGCGTCGGGAATGGTCCCCTCCGGTCCGCCGATGTTCACCGGGTATTGATTGAAACCAAGATCTCCGTGGAAGTGGATGTCATCGTAGTACGGATTTGACTGTCCAACCGGCGGAACTTCCTCAGCCTGCACCCATCGGATCGACACCGGGTGTCCGGCGAAGGCGTATGCGTCGAAGAGATCGTGGCGGTACTTCAGGATGGTCAGGCCCAGGCCCGCGCCTGACGAGAACCCGAGAAATCGCTTCCTGGGTGTCGCCTGCGGCTGGTAGTACATCGACTTGACTCGTGCCACGATGCCGGCAATCGTCCGCAGGTCGCGGTACGCATACTGGTCGCTCTCTGCGTAGCGAACGTCGACGCCCTGACGGTTCCCCGAGGCGTAGTCATCGACTCGAAAGCCGCACGGGCTCCCGATGCCGCCTTTGCACCCGATCCTGAATTCGGCATCTGCGGCATCGCCGTACATGACCTTGACGCTTCGCCACTCGAACTCGCTCTGCATGGTCCTCGAGTTCAGCGCCATGTTCGGGCTGGTTGGTCGCTCGTAAGGACCCGATGTCTGCTGCAGATCCTCCGTGCAGGAGGTGACGATGTTCTTCGGCCACGGGTCCCCGTTTTGGAGGATGTTGTACGTCTGCGTCTGCCGCTGGACGCTGACGACCTGTGTCCCCGAGTCGCCGTCGCACACGCCCTGGGGGTAGATCATGAGGTACGTCGACTCCATCGGCGTCAGGTCGTTGCCCCTCTTGAAACTGAGAAGGTTGCCACTCCCTCCGTGCGCAGCGACCATCAAGGGAACGTTTCCCGGAATGGAGCGCACTTCGCCGCCTCCCAGATCAGGATTGATGGTGGCATGGTCGACGAGGCTCTCGTGGCAGACGAGATAGAACCTGACGAGCGGGCGCCCATTCGGTTCGCCTGTAATGTCCTTGTCCATGTCGATGTTGATGTCGGCAAAGCTCCAGAAGTGGCATCCTGCGGCTGCCGGCCGTGGGTTCATCAGCAGGACAAGGAGCGCGAGCGCGGTCAACGTCGCGAGTCTGGTGATCATGGTTCTTCTCCTTCAGACCTCGTGGCCCTTGCCGATGACTACGCAAAGCCAATGGAAATCCGGACACGCGTCCCTTTGCGGAGCAATCAGGGGCGTGGATTTTCGGAGCAGGTGGTTTGGTGTGAGGGGCCGTTCAGCGCTTGTCGGCGGTGATGACGATCTTCTCGAGCTCGGCGACGTCGAGCGGCAGCTCGGATGCGCCGGTGCGTCCGCCGCTAGCGTTGAGCAGGAACGCGATCAGATCGACGTAGGCGCGGTCGCCGAGAGTGTCGGGCGCGTTCTGCGGCATGGAGGCGCGCACGGCCTGCACCATCTCGTGCGCCGTTTGTCCGTTGAAGCGACCCAGGAACGATGGTCCGAGGAGCGGAGGAGACACGGCGTCGCCTTCCAGCGTGTCGAGGTGGCAGACGGCGCACGCGCGCCGGTAGACGTCGCGGCCGCGTTGCGCCTGCGCGTCGGTGTAGACGCCATCCCAGTTGGTGCGTGTGTTTGCAGCGAGCGTCGTCGTCTTCACCACTGGCACAGCGCCGCCGATGTGCTCGATTTCGGGAATGGTGAGGCCGCGCTCGCGCATCAACTTGCGAATGAGCGCCGCCGCTTCGGGATAGCGGCGGATACCGCTGCTCGCATACACGACGCCCTCGGCAGCGACGAGCGGCGTCCAGTGCTTCTTGTTCTCAACGTCGAGGCGCGCGCCCTTGTCCGCGAGGAATTGGATCACCGGCACTGCACCGCCGCGGTAGACGGCACCGAGTAGTGCGGTCTCTCCGTCCTTGTTCGCGCCGTTCACGTCGCCGCCGCCGGCTTCGAACGCCAGCTTCACCGCTTCGAACGCCTCTTCGGCCGTGCCCGGACTCTCTCCCGGCCCGTAGACGCCGACGCCAGCCGCCGCCATCAGCGCTGACGTCCCATCGGTCGTGGTGATCTTCGGATCGGCTCCGAGCTCGAGGAGCACGCGCATCAGCGGGACATCAGCCGATTTCGCCGCCATGAGGAACGGCGTGCCGCCGAGGCGATTCAGCATGTTGCGATTGCCGTCGCGCGGCTCCTTGGTCATGCGCGCGTTCACGTCGCCGCCGCGCGCGACGAGCCGCCGTACCAGCTCGAGGCTGTCGAGATTTCCGGTGGGAACGGCCCCCGGCATGTTGAAGCCACGATTCGGCCGTCGCGACCACGCGACCTGGTGCAGGGCGTTCCACCCTTGCGCCGCCGCGTTCGCGTCGGCACCGCGCTCGAGCAGCGTCGCCGCCAACTCGTAATGCGCGTTGTACACGGCCAGCACCAGCGCGCTCATCCCGTCGGGCAGGCGCTCGTTGACGTCCGCGCCGGCAGCGAGCAGCGTGCGCGTGGCGTCGAGGTGACCGGCGCGCACCGCGAACAGCAACGGCGTGAACATGCCCGATGTCGACTTAGCGTGAATGTCGGCACCAGCTTTCACCAGCGCGCGGATAGCCTCCGCGTTGTTCTCGCTTGCCGCCCACATCAGCGCTGTCTGCCCGCGCAACGTCTCACGCGTGTTGACCGCGGCACCTTTGGCGATCAGTGCTTCGAGGGCCGGCGTGGTACCCGTGCGCGCCGCCATCATCAGCGGCGTCTCGCCAGCCGGCGTTGCGATGTTCGCGTCCGCGCCGGCGGCCAGCAGCCGGTTGACGATCGACGCATTTCCATTGGTGGCAGCGCGATGGAGAGGCGCAATACCGTGACGGTTGACGACAAGCGCCTTCGCGCCCGCCTCGAGCAACAGCGCGACCAGCGCGTCGTTGTCGTTTTCAACAGCCCAGTGGAGGGCAGTGGTGCCGTCCCCTTCCGCCGCGTTGACATCTGCCTGCTTCGCAAGCAGCGACTTCACCGTCGCCACGTTGCCGGCCTTCACTGCGTCGATGAGCGAGAGTGGTCCCGCGGCGGTCAGCGCGATGGCGCTGGCGAGCGTCGCGGCACATGCGACGACGACCGCGGCAAGACGGCTAGACATCGGCAAGCCCGCTCATGGGCATCCGTCCGGTGCTGTCGCCGAGCGTGTCGGCGCGAACGCCAGCTTTGTCGAGGAGCGTCAGCAGCAGGTTCGTCATCGGCTCTTGGCGACGGACGACGACGTGACGGTTACCGTCGATGCCGAGGCCACGTCCGCCGATGACGAGGAGCGGCAGGTCGACGTGTGCGTGCGTGTTCGGATTGCTCAAGCCGGCGCCGTAGAGGAACAGCGAGTGATCGAGCAGTGTGCCGTCGCCCTCGGGTGTGGACTGCAGCTTCTCGAGGAACCAGGCCAGGAGCTCCGCCTGATAGGTGCCGACCTTCGCGTACTTGGCGATCTGCTCCGGACGATCCTGGTGGTGCGAGAGGCCGTGATGACCTTCGGTCACGCCGATCTCGGGGTAGGTGCGGAAGTTCAGCTCGCGTCCGAGCATGAAGGTGACGACGCGCGTGAGGTCGGCGCGGAAAGCCAGCCACTGCAGCTCGTACATCAACTTGACGTGCTCATCGAAGCGTTCGGGGACGCCGGTCGGCCGCTCGAGCGTCGGGAGCTCGTCGTTGCTGCGCTTTTCGACTCCAGAAATCCGCCGCTCGACCTCGCGCACGGCATCGACCCACTCCTCGACGACCGCACGATCGCCGGGCCCGACCTGCCGCTGCAGGCGATTGAAGTCATCGAGCACCGAATCGAGAATGCTGCGGTTGCGCCGTGCTTGCGCGGCACGCCGCTCCGCGGTGCCGCCGTCTCCAAACAGCCGCTCGAACACCATCCGCGGATTGTTCTCGGTCGGCAGCGGCGTCGTCGGCGACGTCCACGCAAGCGTGTTGAGATAGGCGCAGCTGTAGCTGTTCTCGCACTGGCCGGCGAGGAAGTTCAGATCGATGGCGAGCTCGAGCGAGGGCAGTGCCGTGTCCTTGCCCAGCACCGGCGCTGCGATCTGATCGGCGGAGATACCGTTGCGAACGTCGGCCCCTTCGGTGCGCTTCGGATACACGCCAGTCAGCCACGAGCTCGTGCCGCGAGTGTGATCGCCGCTCGCGCCGTCGTTCCCCGCTTCCGCCTGGTTCTGATCGAGGCCGCTCACGACGAGCAACCGATCGCGGAACGGCTCGAGCGGGGCCAGGATCTGCGACATCTGGAAGTTCCGCCCTTCGGTGGTGGGCGTCCAGTAGTCGATGCCGGACGAATTCTTGGCGACGCCGTTCGGCATGTAGATGAAGCCGAGTCGTTTCGCCACTGCGGCAGGCGTGTCTGCGAGCGCCGAGAGTGCCGGCACCATCGCGTCGAGCAGCGGCAGCCCCAGCGCGACGCCGGCGCCGCGAAGGAAAGTCCGGCGTGGGAGAGCCCGTTTGGTGATGATCCTCACTGCGCTCTCCTCATCTGAAACGGAACGCTCTGAACAACGCCGCGAATGAGCGACACGAAACGCAAGTCATCGCGCGACGCGGTGCGGACGATGCCGCGGACGGCCGGCTCGTCGTAGTAATCAACGCCGCGGCCGAGCGCGTACGTCATCAGCTTCTCGGTGAGCGTCATGACAAATCGATCCGAGCCAAGCAATGCCTGTCGCAGCCCTTCTGCCCCGTCGAATGTCGTGCCGTCGGGCATCGCCCCGGACGCATCGATTGGACCGCCTGACTCGTCGAGGGAACGCCACTTGCCAACCGCGTCGAAGTTCTCGAGCGCCAGCCCGAGCGGATCCATCATCGCGTGGCAGCCCGCGCACGGCGGGTTGCGTCGATGATCGATCATCCGCTCGCGTACGGAAAGTACCTTCGTCGCGAAGCTGGGCGGCTTGAGCGGCGGCACCCCGGGCGGCGGCGATGGCGGCGGCGTGCCGAGCAGGTTCTCGAGGATCCACTTGCCGCGCACGACCGGTGACGTGCGATCCGGATACGACGTGACCGTGAGAATGCTGCCCTGACCGAGCAGACCGCCGCGGCGGCTGCCCGGCGGAAGTGTGACGCGCCGGAAGCGAGTGCCCTTCACGTCCGCAACGCCGTAGTGCGCGGCGAGACGCTCGTTGAGGAACGTGTAGTCGGCGCGCAGCAGGTCGAGCGCGCTGCGATCCTCGCGAATCACGCTCTTGAAGAAGAGCTCCGTCTCCGTGCGAAATGCCTGGCGCAGCGTGTCGTCGAAGTCGGGGAAGTTCTGCTGGACCGGAACGGAGGCAGTCAGGTTGCGCAGGAACAGCCACTGCCCGGCGAAGGTCTCGACGAACGAGTCGAAGCGGGGGTCGGCGATCATTCGACGCACCTGCCTGTCGAGCACGGCGGGATCACTCAGTCGCTTCTGCTCCGCGAGCGTGAGCAACTCGTCGTCGGGAATGCTGTTCCACAGGAAGAACGACAGCCGCGAGGCCAGCGAGACATCGCTGATGCGATACACGGATCCCGGCGGCGTCTTCGGCGGGTCGGCTTCGACGCGCAGCAGGAACTCCGCGCTGACGAGCAGCCGGTTGAGCGCGCGCTCGATTCCCTGATCGAAGCTTCCCTCGGCGCGCTCTTCACGATAGAACGCGAGCAGCGGCCGCACATCGGCCGCCGTCACCGGCCGGCGATACGCACGGCGCGCGAGCGACGTCAGGATCCGTGTCGCACAGGCCTCTTCATTCGCCGTGCTTGTCGGCGTGCAGATCAGGACGCGCTGCCTGCTCGGCGAGTTGCCGGGACCAGTCGGATCGAAGGGCCCTGCGATCTCCACGCTTCGCAGGTAAGCACCGGTACGCGTCTCGGCGATGTTCACGCCGGCCGGATACGGCCGGAGGAATGGCAGCCGCGCGGTCTCGGCAATCGCATTGCTCTCCTTCGCGAAGGCCACCTGCACGACGTGCGGTCCCGCCTTTACCGGTACGCGCACTTCCCAGTCGCGGTCGGCGCGATTGCGCGCTTCCTGTCCCTGCCGGCCGCCGCCGCGTCCCGCGCCGCCAGCACGCGCACCAGCGCCGCGACCTTGTCCTCGTCCGGCGGGTTGCGC
The DNA here is from genome assembly GCA_963772955.1 of uncultured Acidobacteriota bacterium. Classification (GTDB taxonomy): domain Bacteria; phylum Acidobacteriota; class Vicinamibacteria; order Vicinamibacterales; family UBA2999; genus Gp6-AA40. Next base: position 1,227,166 of record CAVYZF010000009.1, read on the forward strand.
GGCATCGGCGTCGCCTGCCGCCGCAGGCTCGCTCGCCGGAGGGCCGGCAGGTGCCGCGGCACCCGCCAGCGTGAACACCTTGACGCGCTCTCCGTCGATGCTGACCTCGAGATCCTGCGGCTCGACGTAGATGGGCACCTGCTCGTTCAGGTCGCGCGAGAGCTGGACGCGCACGGTGTACGTCGCATCCATGGGGAAGGTGTAGCTGATCGACGCGCCCCCGCGTGTGCCGAACAGGTGCCCGGGCAATTCCTGCTCCTGCGCGCGATCGTCAGCGACGCGAAAGTAATCGACCGTGGGAGACGGTGGCGCAATGCCGAGCGCGGTGCGACTGACCTTCTGTGCCGCCGACAGATATCGCTCGAACAACGTCGGCGAGATCTTCAGCACGCCGGCGATGTTGTCGAAGCCATAGCTCGCATCATCGGGCGGCAGCCATCCCGTGACGTCGATGTCGAGATCCAGCAAGTCACGTACGGCGTTTCGGTACTCGGTGCGATTGAGCCGATGAAATGCTTCGGTGCGCCCAGGGTTCGGTCGCTCGCGCGCAGCGCGATCGAGCTCGCCTTCGACCCATGAGAGGAATTGCTCGTGCGCTGCCTTATCGGCACGCTTCATACCAGCCGGTGGCATCACGCCAGCGCGCATCTTGCGGACGACCATCTCCCAGGTCTTCGCATCGTTCGCGACGGCCGACGCGTCAAGCGTGTCGAGCGCCACTGGCACGGTGCCGCGCGACTTCATCTGTTGCGAGTGGCAGGTGATGCAGTACGTCTGCAGGAACGCCTGCGCATCGTCGCCGGCGCGCGCAGCGGCCACCGGGACCGGCCGCAGCGCGGGTCGGCCCAGAAAGACGACGACGGCAATCACGAATCCGGCGAGGATGGAACGCATTACGGTAACGGGTAGCGTGCGATTCGATCGCCACGAAATGATCCTGCCCAGAGCTCGTTGCCGACCTGGACCGCGACAGTCGCCGCGCTGAGGCGTTCGTTCGTGGGCTGACTCACGATCGTCGCATAGGTCATCGTCTTCGGATCGATGCGCCCGATGATCGACATCGACAGGTTGCCGGTGCCGCCGCGAGTCACCGCGCCGCCCGGTTCGCCCTGCCCGGCGACGAGCAGCATGCCATTACTCCACCAGCGAACGTTGTCCACGCGAAACCCGAGAGGGATCTCCTGTCGCTCCGGCGGAGTCTTGCCGCGCGACAGACGCATGAACGATCGGTTGCCCCACTCCGCAATGTAGTACCACTTGCCGTCCGGAGAGATCTCGATCCCGTTCGCCCCCGCGGCCTCGCTGCCGGGTACCTTCGCCCACCCGGTTCGCGCGTGCCATTCCCACACTTCGCCGTTCCGCTCGCCGGCGGTGAGAGCGCTCGAAAAACCGCCGCGCCCTCCAGGAGGCTGCCGCGGATCGAAATTGGTTGCGGCAAAGCCGCCGTCCGGCAGTGCGACGACCGCGTTCAATCCGATCGGCTCGGGCGCGACGATGCAGCCGATCCAAGTGATCGTCATCGGCGTCGCCCGCGTGCTCAACTCGAATAGCTCGACCGACTCGCGGCCGCCGTGGTGTACCGCATAGAGCGTGTGCAGACCGCGGCTTCCTTCCTTCAGATACAAGCCGTGCGTTCGGAAGTGTTCGCGGTCCTCGCCCTGAAGTGGTCCGGGACAGGAGGAGTAGTTCTGACGATCGAGGCGGTCGGTGGCCGTCGCGGAAGGAAACAGTCGCGTCGACGATGCCTCTTTCGTGTTGATGGCGAAGAGTCCACCGCTGGCGCCGTACGCCGAGGCGATGAGCCACGGCGAGCCGGGCACGACCACCAGATCTTCGGGGCCGTCCTGCCCGCAGACGAACCGAATCTCTCCACTTGGCTCACAGGAAGGCGCCTGCGCTCGTATCTGCGAGCCAACGGCAAGCGCCACCACCACGACGCCGAGCGCGACAATGCCCGGACGTGAAATCGCGATCATCGAGTTCCCCCCAAGGAGGCTCAGCCTACCACGGGGCTTCACCGCGACTTGTTGTTCGCCTGTTCCTCGGCGCGCGCGCCGCTCAGCAAGTTCCGCATCGCGTAGTTTCCCTCGTGACACGAGGTACTCGAACATCAGGTAGTTGGAGTCGCGCTTCCAGGGGAAAGAGATCGTCCACGGCTTCGTCCACGTCTGCGGATCGTTCAACGTCGCCTCGTACTGCAGCGTGTTGGCATCGATCAGCCTGAAGCGCTCGGTGATGACCAGCTGATCGCTGTGCGGGTTGTTGCCGCCTTGCGAAATACCGGTGCGGTCGGTCAAGTTGCGTATCTCGACGACAAGGGTTTCGCCCTCCCAGTGTCCGCGCGAATCGCCCATCCACAGATGGAGGCCGCTGTTCAGATGTGGCCGGCCATCGAGCGGGACGATACGCGACTCATGAATCATCTCGTTGCGGATGACGACGTAGCCGGGGGCCTGCACGATCTCGTTGCCGTTGTTGTAGATCACCGGCAGGACGGAGCCGATGACGCCGCGACTGATGCAGCGGTCGTAGAGGCTGCGATCGGTGTACGAGTCCGCCGGGCCGCGGCCCTTCCGCGCCGCCTGGATCGCGTCATAGCGTGCACGCGCCTGCGGTGTGAGTGCTGGCATTCTCCCGTCCGGCGGATCGACGATGAGCGATGCCTGCCGCGACGGCGTGCCGCGCTCTTGCCAGTGCGGTGGCGGCGAAGTGGCCGAGCCCACCTGCCCTGCTTTGCTGGTATCGGCGGTCGCCAGATCGAACTCCGCCTCCATGTCGTCGACTGCCTGTTGCGCCTGCCGGAGGCGGTTCTCGAACTCCTGTTCGGTCAGTTCGTTGCGCGTCCCGAGCTTCGGATCTCGCTGCAGCGGAATGCCGAGCGATTCGGTGCCCGGCCAGAGGCCCTGCAGATCCGGGTCGCCCCACGGGGTGCGCGGGGCCGTCCACTTGCCGCTATTCTGGGCATGGACGGAGATGATCCCAGCGCCGACCGCAAGTGCGACGATCGCGAGCAGCATCGCGCGCGGAATGATGCGAGCTTTCATAAGTCTGCGATCCTACGCGGCGTAGACGCGTGGTCGCATCACCGGTTCTGGTAACGCCTCCCGTCAAGTTGCGACAGAGATCAGCCTGCGTTAGAGTTCCGGCCCCAAGCGTGAGAACACCCTCGACCCTCACTACCGCCGGATCCGTGACGACGATGCTGGTCGTGCTGCTGTGTGCGCCTCCGATCGTTGCCGAGCCGCGCGACCAAGCGCCTGACCCTGCCGGCTACACCCTCACCGCCTGGACTGCGCAAGACGACGTGTTGCTCGGCGACGTCCTTGCGATCGCCGAGGATCGCGACGGTTATCTCTGGCTTGGGACCAATGGCGGCCTCGTCCGCTTCGATGGTGCGTCTTTTGTGAAACGCTCGCTCGACGATGAAGCGGCGTCGATAGCCGATCGGGCGGTCACCGCCGTGCTCGGCGCGCGCGACGGATCGCTCTGGGTCGGACATGGCGGCGCCGGCGGTGTCGAGCGGCTCAACGGAGATGTCGTCACACGCTTCACGTCCGACACGGGGTTGTTTGCCGGCTCCATCGCTGCGCTGGCGGAGGACCGCGACGGGATCGTGTGGGCGGCTGGTCGCGGCGGCTTCGCCGCCTTTCGTGGAGACAAATGGGAACGAATGGTGAGCCCCTCCGAGTTGAAAGATGCGGCCGTCTACAGCGTCTACGAAGATCGTGGCGGGCGCTTGTGGATCGGCACGTCGGAGGGGGTCTTCTCGAGCGGTCCGCACGGGTTCGAGCTGCGGTTTCCACAGTCGACGTTCGTGCAGGACTTCGCGCAGGACCGCTCGGGTGCGATGTGGGTGACCGACACGCGCGAGACCATCGCGCGGCTCGAGACAGGTGAGGGGCCGATCCACGCGGCGGGGGCGCCGGTACCCCAGGCCGGCTGGGGCATAGCTGCAGATCGCAGAGGCAACCTGTGGATCGCCGGTCTGGGCGGAGGGCTGTTGCGGCTCAACGATCAGACGACCAGTTTCCCCACGCTCGAGCGCTTCGCCTACGAGCAGAAGACCTCGGGGTCGCCGCGGACGATCTTCACGGACCGCGACGGCAATGTGTGGGTAGGGATGCGTGCGGGCGGCCTGCTGCGTGTCTCCGAGAACTGGATCCGCACGGACTTCCGGCTCGACGGCCTGACCAACGACGGCGTGCGCGCTATTCGCGCGGCACCCGACGGCGCCGTCTGGGTCGCGACCGGACACAGCCTCAATCGGTTCGTCGGCGAAACGCGATCGGCATTCCCGGTCTCCCAGACGCGCGCGCTCAACGTCGATCCCGCAGGCACTCTGTGGGTCTCCACGGCACGCGGCTTCGGGCGCTTCGACGCCGGCGCCAAGCGGTTCGTCGCCTCCGACTCGCTCGATGAGATCCAGTGGGAACAGATCGTGGCCGTCGGCACCGATGCCGACGGCGCTCACTGGCTGTGCTCGCAACAGGGCGTCATCCGCCAGCGCGCCAACGAACTCGAGCGCGTCTCGTACGAGGCCGAGCGCGGTTCAAGCTGCAATGCCATCCTGATGGATAGCCGGGGGCGCGTGTGGACTGGGTTCAGTCCCGGCGGCCTTGCCGTCTACGAGTCGAGTGGGCTGCGTCGATTCACGGAGGCCGATGGTCTGGCCACGGGCGCCGTGCTCGGCATCCTCGAGGATCAGACGGGAGACATCTGGGTCGAAACCACTGCCGGGATCAGCCGCGTGCAGGAAGGGCGCATCACGACGATGACCCGGCGCAACGGTCCCTTCGCGAACTTCACTTCAGCGTTCGTCCAGGACGACGATGGATTTCTGTGGGTGGGGATCGATGCAGGCGCCGCGATCCTGCGATTCCATCGTCGCGAGATGGATCGCGTGGCGGCGGACCCGTCGCACGACGTCGAGTACAGGCTCTTCGATCGCTCGGACGGACTGCAGGGCGAAGTGGCGTGGCAGCAGAGTCGTGCGTTGGGAGCCCGCGGCACGGATGGCCGCCTGTGGTTTGCGTCAGGCGCTACGCTGATCGTGATCGATCCACGCAGCCTGCCGCCGAGTCCGCGTCCGGTGGCTCCGCGCATTGACGCCGTCTGGGTGGATCGCGCCCAGCGTTCGTCGTCGGCCTCGGGGCGGCTGCCGTCGGGCCCGCGCGAGCTCTCGATCGACTGGAGCGCGATCAGCCTCGGCGCGGCGTCGAAGCTGCGGTTCCGCTACCGTCTCGAGGGGTACGACCGGGAGTGGGTCTATGCGGGCGCGCGACGCGACGTCACCTACAACGGCCTCGCCGCCGGCCGCTATCGCTTCAAGGTGAGTGCGACGTATGACGGCGTCTGGACCGACGGCAAAGACTGGGATTTCATTGTGCCGCCGCCGTTCTATCTCTCGGCGTGGTTCCTGATGCTGGCCGGGTTGTCGATCGCCGCTCTCCTCGCCGGTGCATCGTGGCTGCGGGTCAGGATGATTCGCGAACGATACGCGCTGGTGTTTGCCGAGCGCGCGCTCGTGAGCCGCGAGATTCACGATACGCTTCTCCAGAATCTCGCGGCGATCGGCCTCGAACTCCAGGGTGTGATGCGTCAACTCGAGATCGAGCCACAGCGCGTCCGGCTGCTCGAAACGCTGCGTCGCTTGCATCATCAGACGGCGCATTCGCTCAAGGAAGGGCGGGATCTCGTCTCGGCGCTGCGCCGCACGGGGATCTCGAAGGCGCCTGGCCTGGTTGAGACGCTCCGCGAATTCGCCGCGCACACGAGCGCTGCTCGCGGCACGCCTGTGTCGCTCACCGTAGACGGCGCCGAGCGCCGCTGCTCGGCCGACGTCGAGCTGCAGATCCTGAGAATCTGCCAGGAAGCGGTCAGTAACGCGATCGTTCATGGTCACGCGTCGACAATCGAGATCGCCCTCGCCTTCGCGCCGTCCGAGGTCGCGCTGCGTGTGCGCGATGACGGGTGCGGCTTCGACGTGAACGCCGCGCCGCCCGATCATCAGGAACATCTCGGGCTGCTCGGGATGGAAGAGCGTGCCGAACGGATTGACGCCCGATTGTCGATCCAGAGCACGCCGGGCACCGGAACCGTCGTCGAGGTGGTGGCGCCCAGTTGACCAGTTTTGTCGCGCCCGGTACCATCCGCCGACACAGCACGACGTCGACAGATTCCGTGACACCACCAGAAATTCGATTGCTCTGCGTCGACGATCACCGCCTCCTGCGCAAGGGAGTCGCCCGCCTGATCGATCTCGAAGACGACATGACCGTCGTGGCCGAGGCGAGCAATGGCCAGGAAGCGGTCGAGCAGTTCAAGCGGCACACACCGGACGTCACACTGATGGACCTTGAACTGCCGCGCATGGATGGTGTCGAGGCGATCACGGCGATCCGGCAGATCCGTCCCACCGCGCGCATCATCGTCTTGACGATGTATCAGGGCGATGAGGACATCTATCGGGCGGTGCAGGCGGGGGCAGCCGCCTATTTGCTCAAGGACACGCTTCCCGAGGTGCTCATCCAGGCGATCCGCAGCGTCCACAACGGCCGCCGCGTGTTTCCGCCGCAGATTCTCGCGGCGATGGAGAAACGTGCCGGACAGACGCCGCTGACGACGCGCGAACACCAGGTGCTCGAGTTGCTGGCAACGGGAATGAAGGCGAAGGAGATCGCCGCGACGCTGGGCATCACGCTCGACACTGCCAACGCACACACCAAGAACATCTACTCGAAGTTCGGCGTTCGCGGCCGCACCAACCTGGTGGGCGAGGCGATCAGTCGAGGATTCATTCGGCGCGAGCGTGGGCAGGACGGCACGTAGCGTCTTCCCTCGCGCATCAGGCGGTGCTGAATCATGAGCATGCATAGTTCGCAGAAAGATCGACGGAGTTTCCTCCGCGAGTCGGCGCTGGCGACGGCCGGCCTTGCCGGAGGCATGGCGTTGCGGCCCGTATCGATCAGCGCGCGGCTGCAGCAGGGGCGCACGGCGCCGTCACGCGGCCCCGCGACGAGGTCGCTCAGCCGGCAGTTCGCCGAATGGGTCGTCCGCCTGCGCTACGAGGATCTGCCTGCGGCCGTCGTTGATCGCGCCAAGGGGCTCACGCTGCAGAACCTGGCGTCCGCACTGATCGGATCGCAGATGGCGTCGGCAAAGCAGGCGATGGCGTTCGTCGCTGAAGAGGAAGCCGGCGTCAGGAATGGCGGCACCATCATGGTGTCGGGCGCGAAGGTCACACGAGGCGGTGCCGCGTTTGCGAACGCGGAGATGATGTACGCCGGCGGCAAATGGGACACCTTTCGCATGCTCACGCATCCCGGCACGGCGATTATCCCCGCCGCACTGGTCGCGACGGAGAATGCGCAGGTGTCGGGACGCACGTTCATCACTGCCGTAGCCGCGGGCTACGAAGTGATGGAGCGCATGGCGGCGGACTGGATCCCGACGGTCATGGCGCGCGGCTTTCACGCCGGGCCGGTGTTCAGCATTTTCGGCGCGGCGATCGCGGCGGCAAAGATCATGGGCTTGGATGCCGACCAGGTGCACGCGGTGATCTCACTGTGCACCAATCTGGCTGGCAGCAATCTCGAGAGCCGCGCACTGCGCGAGGGCGCCGCCGTCCGCAACGCGATGCTTGCCGTCGCTCTGGCGACGAAGGGAAGGGTTGGCGGCGGCGAAGCGGTGCTCGAAGGTCCGGCCGGCTTCTACCACGCGTTTGCCGGGAACAACACCGGCGAGTTGACCTACAGCTTCTCCGGTGAGGACCGCACCAGTCTGGACCGGCTCACCACCGATCTCGGCACGTCGTGGATGTTCCTCGAGACGCTGTACCGGATCTACTCGATCCCCGGCTACAACATCGCCCACATCGACGTGACTGCCCGGTTGTGCGAGGAACACAACATTCGCTACCAGGATGTCGATCGCGTCGAGGCAGTGGTGAACTGGCTCGAGACGCAGTATCCGAGTCCGGCGTTCCCGACGCAGCGTGAGGATATCGGCGAACCGCGGCGTGGGGGGACGCGGTTCTACAGCGCGTACGGCGTCGTGAAGCGCGGATTCCCCATGCTGCCTGGCACACCGGATCCGCCGGAGGTGCTGGAGCTGATGAAGCGCGTGACGATCATCCCGTCGCACCAGATGACGCTGTTCGGTCCGCGGATCACCATCTTCACCAAAGACGGCAAGAGCTACACGCGGCAGGCGACCGGCCGCGAGTTCATCTGGGATTTCGACGAGGAAGTGCGGCGCATCCGGCCGGTGGCGCCGGGCCTGCCGATCCCGTCAGCGCAATTCGAGCGCCTGATCGCAGCTTGCCGCGATCTCGATCGCGAAGCGAACGCCGCCAGTCTGGTGGATTTGACGCTCGCTCGTTGAGTCGACTCACCAGAACCGGTAATAGCGCTTATTGGCAGATAGACTAGACTCCGAGTTTTCCTGAACCTCGACAGAGGTGAGATGCGAGTCCTGGTTGCCCCCTTCACACGTGTTCTCGGGCTGATGCTCGTCTTCGCTGGCGCGGCAGCTGCGCAGGATGGCGCAGCTGTCTTTCAGGCGAACTGCGCGAACTGTCATGCCAGCGCTGATGCGACGCAGCAGGGGAGAAATCCAAGCATCGACACGCTCCGTCGTCTCTCGCCCGAAGCCATTCTGAATGCATTGCTGAACGGAAAGATGCGGATCCAGGCCGTAGCGCTCAGCGACGCTGAGCGTCGCGCGATCGCGGAGTTCCTGGGCGGCCGGGCACTCGAGGCCGCGAACGCAGGAGCATCGGTGAAGCCGTGCAGCACGCTCTCCCGCTTTGGTGGCCCGTCCGGCACTGCCGAGTGGAACGGGTGGGGCAACGGTCCAAGCAATACGCGGTTCGCCAAGGATGGCGGGATCGGTGCCAAAGATCTGCCGAAGCTGAAGCTGAAATGGGCCTTCGGCTATTCCGGCGGCGTGACAGCGGCGCGCGCGCAGCCGGCGCTCGTCGGCAACCGGCTCTTTGTCGCCAGCGACGCCGGTGACGTGCATGCGCTCGATCCGAAGACCGGCTGCGCGTACTGGAGCTTTCGTGCAAAGGCGACGGTGCGCACCGCGCTTCTCGTCGCGCCGTACACCCCATCATCGGGCGGCAACGGGTGGGCGGTGTTCTTCGGAGATCTGAGGGCCAATGCCTATGCGTTGGACGCGTCGACGGGGCAAGTCATCTGGGTACACAAGGTTGACGATCATCCTTACGCGGCGATCACCGGGACGCTGACCTATTACTCCGGCCGCGTGTTCGTACCCGTCCAAGGTCTCAGTGAAGAAGTGCAGGGCGGACGTCCTGAGTACGAATGCTGCACCTTCCGAGGAAGTGTGTCGGCACTCGACGTCGGCACCGGGGTCCTCGTGTGGAAGACCTACACCGTTGGTGAGAAGCAACAGCGCGGCACCAACGCGCGTGGCATACGCCAATGGGGACCCGCAGGCGGCGGGATCTGGTCTTCTCCCACCATCGATCCTCGACGCGGCGCCGTCTATGTGAGCACAGGCAATGGCTACGCCGAGCCACCGCAGCCGATGACTGATGCCGTGATCGCATTAGACCTTCGGAGCGGGAAGGTGCGGTGGGTACGTCAGCTCACCGCAGACGATACTTGGACGCTTGGCTGCCGGGCGACGAACAAAGACAACCCGAACTGCCCGGCGACGCTCGGGCCCGACTACGACTTCTCTGCGTCGCCGGCGTTGACGACGATCGACGGGCGCGATCTTCTGGTTCTGCCGCAGAAGTCCGGGATGACCTACGCGCTCGATCCGGAGAAGCAGGGAGCGCTGGTCTGGCAGCATCGCATCGGCCAGGGGAGTGGGCGCGGCGGCCAATACGGCGGAGCGGTTGATGAACGCTACGCCTACTTCGGCGTGGGCGATTCGACGACGAACGCGCCGGGAGGCATGGTCGCCGTCAATCTTGCGACGGGCGCGCGAGTGTGGCACACGCCGCCGGAAAAAACTCTGTGTGGTGTACCGGGCCGAGACTGCAACGCCGCGCAAGGAGCCGCCGTCACGGCGATTCCCGGCGCCGTGCTCTCCGGCTCTTATGATGGCGGGTTGCGAGCATATGCCGCCGATGATGGATCGCTCCTGTGGCAGTTCGACACCAACCGCGAATTCGTGACGGTGAACGGGGTGAGGGCGAACGGCGGCAGCATGGATGGTCCCGGTCCGATCGTCGCCGGCGGACTGTTAATCGTGAACTCGGGATATGGCGGCATCGCGGGGCGGCCGGGCAACGTGCTGCTCGTGTTCGGCGTCGAGTGAGCACGCCGCACGGGTTGAATGGGGGACGCGCGTGAAGTCTGAGATGAGCGAGATCACCCGGCGTCGTCTTCTGCGCGATGCGATGACCATCGTTGGCGCGGTGGCGGCCGGTGTTGTTCCGCATCCGGTGTTTGCCCGCCAGCGCGGCAACGCCGACGCGAGCGGAGCCGTGGTAGACAACACGCTCGCGCTGGCGCGGGCCGTGAACCGCATGCGCTACGAGGATCTTCCCGCGAAGGCGGTCGAGCACGCGAAGATGATCCTCGCGAGCACGCTCTCGAGCGCTGCGCCGGGAGCGCTGATCGACTCCGCACGCATCCTTCGTGATCTCGCGAAGGAGCGAGCAGGCAAGCCGGAAGCCACGGTGTGGTTCGATGCCGCCAGGCTCCCCGCTGCGAGCGCCGCACGCGTCAATGCCGGTCTGAGCGACGCTGCCGCATCCGACGACAGCGACATTCGCAACACCGCCCACTACGGCACCACGCTCGCATCTGCCGGACTCGCCATCGCCGAACGCACTGGCGCTACCGGAAAGGATCTGCTCACCGCGATGGTGATCGGCTACGAAGCCGCCGGTCGCATCGGCGACGCGCGGCGTGGCGGGCGCGGCGGTCTGCACGCCTCGCAGCTCGTGGCCTTTGGTGGCGCCGTCGCGGTTGCCCGGCTCCTCAAACTCTCCGACCAGCAGATGGCGCACGCGTTGGGCATCGTGGCGACAACGATGGGTGGGATCGCCATCGGCACGAACAGCTGGGCGCGCGAGTACATGGGGGCGAATGCAGCAGGGAGTGGCGTCGATGCCGCCGAAGCTGCGGCGCGCGGCTACACCGTCAACGACGACATGCTCGGCACTCGTGGTGGGTTTGTCGACGTGTTCGGCGGCGGAAGGGACGCCGTGCGCATGCTCTCCAGCGATCTCGGCCAGCGCTGGGACATCGTGGAGTTCCTGGCGATCAAGCTCTGGCCCGGTGCGCACCCATTCTCGGGCACCTTGGAAGCGGCGGTGAACGCGGCGCGGCAGGCGAACGTGCCGGCCGATGGCGTGGCAAAGATTCTGATCGCCGGACCCGACCGCACGAACATCGGCGGCAGCCGTCGTCCGCGCGATCTCGTGGAGGCGATTCACAGCCTTCCGTACTTCGTTGCGTCTGCGGTCGCAGATAAGGAATTCACCTGGATCCATGCCACGGAGGGGAAGATCTTCGACCCCGTCGTCGCACGACTGATGAACGTCGTGGAACTCGATCCCGCGCCGCCCTCGGTCACTTACAAGTGGAGCTGGGGCGGCAGCGTGACCGTGGTCACCACGTCCGGCCAGCGCTTTACGAGTACCGTTGACGCGCCTCGAGGATCCGGTCCGCGCGGCATCGAGTGGAGCGACGTGGACGCCAAGTATCGCGCGCTCATGCCCGACTCGAAGCTTCCGGCGGCGCGGCTTGCACAGATCCTCGACCAGATTCATCAATTCGAGAGCGTGAAGAGCGTCCCGGCGTTCGCGCGCGTGCTGACACCGGGAGGCTGAGTATTTTTTGAGGAGGAGCATGAAGATCATCACTCGATTACTGTCGCTGGCCCTTGTCGTCCTGTGCGGGTTCGGCATCTGGAGTCCGAACGCGTTCGCGCAGGGCGCTGTCCAGGCATCGATCGCCGGAGTCGTGCGCGACACGTCCGGCGCCGTTCTGCCTGGTGTCACCGTCGAGGCATCGAGCCCGGTGCTCATCGAGAAGAGCCGCAACGCGGTCAGCGACGAAACCGGTCGCTTCCGGATCATCGGTTTGAATCCAGGCACATACACGGTCACGTTCACGCTCTCAGGGTTCAACACTGTGAAGCGCGAGGCGATCGAGCTGACCGGCTCGTTGACCGCGACCATCGACATCGAGATGCGCGTCGGGTCGTTGGAAGAGACGCTGACTGTCATTGGCGAAAGCCCTATCGTCGACGTGCAGAGCATCAAGCAGCAGCGCGTGATCGATGACGAGGCGATTCACTCCATCCCGGGCCAGCGGTCGTATCACAACCTCGTCGTGCTGGTGCCAGGGCTGTCGGTCGGCAACATTCAGAACGTGGGCGGCATCAACGGCCCCGCTCCGTTGAACGTGGGCGGTCACGGTGGCGCCAACTCGGAAGGTCGATTCAACGTGGACGGCCTTGGCGTGAACGGAACGAGCGGCGGTGGCACGCTCTACGTAACCGACACCCAGAACGTCTCGGAAGTCTCGATCGACATCACTGGCGGCCTGGGCGAAGCCGAGGCCGGCGGGCCGGTGATCAACGTCGTGCCGAAAACTGGCGGTAACACGTTCAGCGGCTCGTTGTTCCTGGATGGAGCCAATGGGTCGCTGCAGGGTAGCAACTTCGACGACGAGCTGGTGGTCGCCGGGTTGCGCGAGCCGGGGAAGCTGAAGAAGCTCTGGGACGTGAACGGCGCGCTCGGCGGGCCGATCGTGAAGGACCGTCTTTGGTTCTACCTGACCGGCCGGTATCAGCGGACCGACCGCTATGTGGCCGGCATGTACTACAACAAGAATGCCGGCAACCCGGACTCGTGGGTTTACGACCCCGACTACAGTCAACAGGCGCTTTCCGACGGACAGTGGAATGGCGTGACGCTGCGCACGACGTGGCAGATCTCGCAGCGGCAGAAGATCAATTTCTTCTGGGACGAGCAGGACATGTGCCGCAACTGCACCGGCGGCGGCAGTGCCACGACGTCGCCGGAGGCGCAGGATGGGTCGCAGAACATCAACTACATCCGCGCCTTCCAGGCCGCGTATACGGCTCCCCTGTCTGATCGCCTCCTCGTCGAAGCCGGCTTCGGCGGGGTCGTGCCCGACTACGGCAATCCGCGTGAGGGCTTCGACCGCTCTGTGGTTCGCGTCGTCGATCAGAGCGGCAACTTCCCGAACATGACCTCTCCGATTCCAAACATCGCCTACCGCTCGATGTTCTGGGATTCTGTGCACTCGTTCGCGCCGCGCTACCGCGCGTCGGTTGCCTACGTGACCGGGGCGCAGAACATGAAAGTGGGTATCGAGACCTACAACAACATCTCGACGCGCAACTATCAGCGCGGCGACTCGCTGCAGTACCGCTTGAACAACGGTGTGCCCAACCAGATCACGGAGCTGCTGAGCGATTTCACCGAGAAGGCGCACGTGCGCAACATCGGCATCTTCGCGCAGGATCGGTGGACCCTCGGCCGGTTCACGCTGCAGGGCGGCATCCGCTACGAGAACGCGTCGAGCGGCTCGCCCGAACAGCAGATCGGACCGTCGCGCTTCGTGCCGACGCCAATCGTTTTCCCCGAGCAGGACATCGTCAAGGGATACAACGACGTCACCTACCGCGGTGGCGTGGCGGTGGATGTGTTCGGCACCGGGAAGACGTCGCTGAAGATCAACGCTGGCACCTACATGGACCCGGCGCAGTATGCGGGCATCTTCATCGAGCCCAATCCGGCGCGCAGGCAGTTTGGCGGTGGTGTCCCGCCGCAGACGACCCGGTCCTGGAACGATGCGAACCGCAACTACACCCCGGACTGCGATCTCTTGAACACGGCCGCCAACGGTGAATGCGGGGCAACCGCTAACCTGAACTTCGGGAAGCTGGTGACGCCGACGTCCACGTACGATCCGAACCTGCTTGAAGGCTCGGGCGTGCGGCCGGGCAATTGGCAGTTCGGCATCACGGTGCAGCAGGAGGTCTTCCCACGGGTCTCGGTGGAAGTCGGGTACCACCGCCGGAATTTCGATTCGTTCATCAACCCCGACCCCGTGACCGCGACGTCCACGCTGACTACCACGTTCACCGTGGCGGACAACCGTGCGGTGACGCCGGCCGACTACGATCCGTATAGCGTTCCTGTGCCGGCCGACCCGCGCCTGCCCCAGTCCGGCGGATATGTGATCAGCGATCTCTATGACGTCAAGGCGCCGTTATTCGGCAGGACCGATAACTTCATCGCGCGTGCCACCGAGTTCGGGTCGCCGAGCAACTACTGGCACGGCGTGGACGTGCAGGTGAACGCGCGGCTGCGCGGCGGAGTGACGGTTCAAGGAGGCACGAGCACCGGGCGCGTCGTGAACGACACGTGCGAGCTTGCCATCGACAACCCGAGCCAGTACGACTGCCACAAGGTGTATCCGTTCCTCACTGACATTCGTGGCATGGCGATCTACACGGTGCCCAAGATTGAGGTGCTACTGAGCGGAACGATGCAGAGCCGCCCCGGGCCCGAGATCACGGCGCTCTGGAACGTGCCGGCCAACGTTATCGCGCAGACGCTCGGCCGCGCGCCGTCTGGCGGCGTCGCGAATATCCAGACCAACATCCTGACCGCCGGCGAACTCTACGGAGACCGGATCACTCAGGTCGACATGCGTATCGCCAAGCTGCTGCGATTCGGCCGCACGCGCGCCAACATCGGGCTCGACATCTACAACCTGTTCAACTCGAACGTGCCGCTCACCTACGTCACGACGTACGGGACGACGTGGGGCAATCCGCAGTCAGTGCTCGACGCGCGCTTCGCGAAGTTCAGCGCGCAGATCGACTTCTGAAAACACAAAGACCGCGAAGGACACGAAGGAGCCCGCGGGATGCGTTCGCATCTCGCGGGCTTTTTTCTGGAGGGTGCTTACTTCAGCTCGGCGTAGATGACTTCGATGTTGTTCTTGACGCTGTCCGGCTGGGGCGCGCGGTAGCCGGCGTACTTCTCCGGGAACTTGTACACGCTCGCCGCGTCTTCCACCGACTGACCTGCCTTCTTCGCCGCGCGGACGTACTCGAGGAACGAGCGGTTGAACTCCGAGTACTCCATCAGGTCCGCCGGCGTCATCACGGTGCTGTGGCCGGTGATGATGGAGTCCACGTCCTTGAGCTTTGCGGCTTTGGCGAGCGTGTCGGCGATCTCGACGCCGCTGCCGCCGTTGTTGCTGTCGAGGAGCGGTACGAGCTTGCCGGAGAAGATGTCGCCGGCGTGCATCATGCGCAGCGAGGGAAAGACCACCCACGCATCGCCGTTCGTGTGGCCGCGCCCAAAGTAATACAGATCGATTCGCTCTGCCCCGCTGCCGATCGTCATTGTCTCTTTGAAGGTGCGGTTGGCCATGTTCTTTCCGCCGTTCGCCTTGAACACGTCGGGCGGGACGCGGCTCTCTGCGCCTTTCGGCGGCAGCCCCTTCTCCATGTTGGCGCGCGTGTTCGCGTGGGCGACGAATTCGACCGTGGTGGGGAAGTCGACGTTGCCGCCGACGTGGTCGTAATGCGTGTGGGTGTTGATGATGCGCACAACCGGCTTCGGCGTGATCTCCTTGATCTTGGCGATGAGCGGCTGACCCCATCCCGGGATCTTGGTATCGACGACAGTGACCCCGTCGGCGCCGACGAAGACGGCCGTGTTGCCGCCGCCTCCTCTGAGGAGGAAGAGATTGTCCTTGAGTTTCTCGACCTGGATGACTCGTTCTCCTGCGCCTCCGGTGCGTCCCTGCGCGCCAGCGCCCTGGAATGTGGCGACGGTGGCCGTCGAGATCCCGCACGCGAGCAGAAGGCTCAGCGTGACGACCCTTCGGTTGTGAGCTTTCATCTCTACTCCTCCGACTTCGTGATTCTCTCGGTTCCTCAGACTTCGTGATCTTCGTGACGGCGCACGCGCGAGTGTATCGCACACGTTCACATCGACACGCTCCATTACTGGTAATTGACAACCTTCGCCGTGGCGGAGAAACTCCGCGCCCGGGAGCCGGTCGTACGGAGAACGTCCTGGATGCGGAGGTACAGATGAAGACGCGCGAACCACGTGGTCTGCGTGTGTCGCAGTGGAAGCGCCATCTTGGTGCGCTCGTGCTGCTGATAGCCGGAGTCGCAGCCCCCTTAGTCGCACAGCAGGAAGCGAGCATCGTCGGTGTGGTGACCGACGAGAGCGGCGCCGCACTGCCGGGCGTGACCGTGACGGCAACCAGCCCGTCGCTGCAGGTGCCCTCGGTGACGACGGTGACCAACGAGCGGGGGGAGTATCGCCTCACGCCGCTGCCGATCGGCGTCTTCAGCGTTCAGTACCAGTTGTCCGGGTTCCAGTCGGTCCGCCGTGACGGGATCAGGCTGACAACCGGCTTCGTCGCAACGCTCAACGTGCCGATGGGCATCGGCGCGGTGCAGGAGACCCTGACCGTCACCGGGGCATCGCCGGTCGTGGACGTGGTGTCCACCGCGCCCGCCACGCGGCTCACCCGCGAAACGCTCGATCTGATTCCGTCCAGCCGCAATGGCACGGTGTCGCTGATGTCGCAAGCACCGGGTGCGCGTCCCAATCTCGACATCGGCGGCGATAGCGTGACCAGTCCGCCGCAGTTCCGCGCGTTCGGGCAGGCGAATCAGCCGTGGCAGCAGATCGAGGGCGTGCTGGTGAGCGCCGCGAAGTCGGGCACGCAAGGCGGCATCTACTGGGATTACACCAATGTCGAAGAGGTCAAGGTCGGCACGTTCGGCAGCCCGGCCGAGGTCGGCACCCGCGGCATCGCGCTGAACGGCATTCTCAAATCGGGCGGTAACACGTTCTCGGGGACCGGCTTCTTCGCATTTCAGAACGACTCCCTGCAGAGCAACAACATCGACGACGCCCTGCGCGCTCAGGGAATCACGCGTGGCGACGAGCTCGATTCGCGCACCGACGTATCGGGTGACGTCGGCGGCCGCATCGTGCGCGACAAGCTCTGGTTCTACGCCGGAGCGCGGCGCCGGGCGCAGCGTCTCGATACACTGGAATGCTTTCAGCCGAACGGCGAGGTGTGCTACAGCCTCGACCGCCAGATCTTCAACACCCAGAAGGTCTCCTGGCAGATGACGCAGTCGCAGCGGCTCGTCGCGTTCCACACCTACACCCGCCGCCGCGGCATGGGGAGCGGCAGCCGCCTGGTCGCGTGGGAATCGCGCCTCGGCCAGACGCTGCCGTCGCACGTGGGCAAGGTCGAGTGGCAGGCCATTCGCGGCAACTCGATGGTCATCAATCTCATGGGCGGCGACATGCGCTGGACATCAGCGTTCCGCGGCTACGCCTACGGCAAGGTGCTGAAGACCGACCTCGTGCTCGGCACGACCACCGGGATGTCGGGCACCGACGGTGAGGACCCGATCGACTACAACCATCAGGCGCGCGGCAGCGTGAGCTGGTACAAGCCCAATCTCTTCTACGGCAGCCATGACATCAAAGTCGGCGGCGAGTACATGCGCCGGCGCTCGGACCGCCTGCGCATCTCGCGGGCGGAGACGTGGCAGGTGGCCCAGGAGATCAATTTCGGCGATGTGCCAGCCGGCTACGACTCCGGCAACTACCAGCTGCAGTTCCGCACCGGCGTGGCCAACCGCTTCATCGCGTTCAACTATCCGGCGAAGCCGACCGACCTCGAGGACTACACCAGCGCCTACATCCAGGATTCGTGGAAGATCGGCGCCCTGACCCTGAACCTGGGCGCGCGTTTCGCGCACGACAACGGCTACGCGCCGGCGCAATGCCGCGTCACCGCCGATGCGCCCGGCGACGTCGCCAACCCGGAGCGCTGCTGGGACAAGGTGCAGATGAAGGTCTTCAACTCCTTCGTGCCCCGCCTGCACGCTGCGTACGACCTCACGGGTGATGGCAAGACTGTGCTCAAGGGCGGATGGGGGCGCTTCATGCTGATGCGCTACACCGACCAGACGCAGATCGCCAATCACAACCAGGCGAATCTCACGACCTACATCTGGCACGACAACAACAACAACGGCGAGTACCAGACCGGTGAGGTGAACCTCGATCCGAACGGCCCCGACTACCTGTCGACGGCGCAGGCCGGGATCGGCGGCGGCGGGACGACGTCGCTCGGCATTCCCAACCCGGACGAGAAGCAGCCGGGCACCGACGAGTACTCGCTCTCCCTCGAGCGCGAGGTGATGGCGAATCTCGCGGTGCGCGTCAGCGGCATTTACTCGAAGACGTTCAATCAGCACCGCCTGCTCAACACCAAGCGGCCCTACGAGGTCTACAACATCCCCATCACCAACGTCGATCCTGGGCCTGATGGCGTGAGGGGCACAGGCGACGATCCGGGGCGAACGATCACCTACTACGACTTTCCCGCTGCTTACGCGGGGGCGAATTTCCAGACACCGATGCTGGTCAACGATTCGGCGGCCAATCAGAGCTACAAGAGCGCCGAGTTCGCCGTGACCCGCCGGCTGACGAACCGCTGGTACATGTACGGGTCCTATTCGTTCACCAAGAAGCACATCCCGATGGTTCCCAACGCCGGCACGCAGACCGGCGTGACCATCTACGTGAACACCGTCGATCCCAATGCCGAGATCAACAATGACGACAACACGACGGAGTGGATCGCCCGCATGCAGGGGTCGTATGCGTTCCCGTGGGACATTACGACGTCGATCAACTACGAGCACCGCAGCGGCGAGCCACAGCGACGGACGGTAATCCTGACCGGCGGCCGGCAGATTCCGCAAATCACACTGCCGGCCGAGAACTTCGGAGAGGAATGGCGGCTGCCGAACGTCAACCTCGTCGATCTCAACGTGCAGAAGACCTTCCACGTGCGCCAGGGCCAAAGTGCCACCCTGCGCATGAACATCTTCAATCTGCTGAACGCCAACACCATCACGGCGCGGACCATGCAGTCGGGGCCGGCCTTCGGCACCATCACCGGCATCCTGCTTTCGCGGATCGCCGAGGTGGCGGTCTCGTACAGGTTCTAGCGCGTTCCCCGCCGCCCATGCCGCTGTCGGGTTCGCCGACGGCGACGTGGCCAGCATCGGTCCATTACTGGTAATTGACAAGATTTCGCCGCACGACGAGACTCGCCTCCGATCCAACCAGGGCCACCATGCACGCACAGCGACTCAACCTTGCGATCAGATGGGCGGTAGCGATCGGCGTCATGTGGACGTTCGGCGGCCCGCCCGCCGTCTACGCGCAGGCGCTGACCACGAGCGGCAACATCGCCGCGCCGTATCGAGACGGCACCATCAAGGTCGGCGGCCGCACCATCCATTATCTCGACTGGGGCCCCGAGGGGAAGCCGGCATTCATCCTCGTGCACGCGCTCGGTCATTCCGCGCACAACTACGATCACGTGGCACCGCTCCTCAACCAACGCCACCGCGTCATCGCCATCGACCTGCGCGGGCACGGTGATTCCGACTGGTCGCCGAAAGGCGAGTACTCCGTCGAGGACTACGTCAGCGATCTCCACGCGCTGGTGACGCAGTTGAAGCTTGGGCCGGTGACGTTGATCGGCTGCTCGATTGGCGGCCGCGTCGTGCAGGTCTACTCAGGGATGTATCCCGATCGCGTCAGCAAACTCATCGTGCTCGACGTCGGTCCGGCGCGTCCCGAGTCCACCACGCGAACGCTGAGCGACCGTATCGAGCGCGAGCAACAGGGATGGGCGTCAGAAGAGGAGCTCTATGCCTCGCTGCGGCGCAACCCGACGCGCGTGCCCGAAGAGGTTCATCGCAACCAGGTTCGTTACGAGAGCAAACGGCTTCCGAACGGCCGCGTTGTGTGGAAGTACGACCCGAACGTGGTGAACGGGCTCGGCCCAATCGAGCTCTGGGATTACGTGAAGAAGATCAAGGCGCCGACGCTCTACGTGATCGGAGGCCGCAGCCGTCTGGTCACGCCCGAGGAGCAGCGTCAGCTGAAGACCTTGCCGTTCGCTGAGGTGATCACCATCCCGGAGGCTGGTCACTATCCGCAAGAGGACACGCCCGAGTTGTTCCTCGCAGTCGTCAAGGCGTTTCTCGCAGGATAGCGATGTTGCAGTGGTCACGCTATCGCCGGCGGGCGAAACGCGCCGGCACACTCACGATCTTCATCGGCGCCGCTCTGTGGACCGGTGCTGTGGTGTACGGGCAGCGTGATGGCGGGCGCGCGCCAGCGACCGCACCGTCGTCGGCCCCGGCCGCATCGTCTGAGGTGCTGGCGCAACGTGCGGTAATCGATCGCTACTGCGTGACGTGCCACAACGAGCGGCTGAAGACGCGCAACGCGACGCCGATTGCGCTCGACACGCTCGACGTCGCCAGCGTGCCGGCGCACGCGGAGGAATGGGAGAAGGTTATCGCCAAGCTGCGCGCTGGCTTGATGCCGCCCGCCGGCATGCCGCGTCCTGACAAGGCAGTTCTCGACGGTCTCAGCGGCTGGCTCGAGACGCAAATCGATCGCGCCGCGACGGCACACCCAAATCCTGGGAGGACCGAGGCGCTGCACCGTCTCAATCGCGCCGAGTATCAGAACGCGGTTCGCGATCTGCTGCTCGTGGATGTGGACGTGGCGAGCCTGCTTCCCGCCGACGACGTGAGCTCCGGGTTCGACAACGTGGCCAGTACGCTGACGGTGTCGCCGACGCTGATGGATCGCTACATGTCAGTGGCGCAGAAGATCAGCCGCATGGCGATCGGCATTCCAGCGCTCACGGCACACGTCGACTTCTTCCGCGTCGCCGACGATCTCGCACAAGACCATCAGCTGCCCGGTTTGCCGTTCGGCACGCGCGGCGGCACGCGCATCCGCTACACGTTTCCAGTCGATGGCGAGTACGTCATCAAGGTGAGACTGGCACGCGACCTCAACGAGCAGATGCCGGTCTATCCCGACGCGCAGCAGCTCGAAGTGAGCCTCGATGGCCGTCGAGCGCAGGTGTTCACGTTGCCGGGTGCGACACGTCCCGCCGGACGGGGTCAGGGCGCGCCTGCCGCTGAAGCCGCCACGCAGACGCGACGTCCCGGTCCGGGTGCTGGCCAGGCGCCTGAAGGGCAGCGGCTGCAGGGCAACGCACGCGAAGAACGAAACCGCGCGGATCAGAACTGGGACGTGCGCGTGACGGTCACGGCTGGTGCCCATGACGTTGTCGCCACATTTCTGAATCAGACGGCCGCGCTCGACGAGACGCCGCGGCTGCCGTTCCTGCGTCCATTTCCTGCCGGCAACAACGTCCCCGAAACGCGCCTCGGCGCATCGCTGCGAAGTGTCGAGATCAGCGGCCCGCACGGAACCGCTGCGACGGGCGACAGTGCGAGCAGGCGCCGCATCTTCGTCTGTCGGCCCGGCGCGAGCGACGATGACTGCAGCAACACGATCCTGCGGACGCTCACGCGGCGCGCATACCGTCGTCCGGTGACAGGCGCCGACGTACAGCCGCTGCTCGAGCTCTACCGCGAGGGGCGCGAGCAGGGTGGCTTCGAAGTCGGAATCGAGCGGGCGCTTCGTCGTCTCCTCGTCAGCCCGGAGTTCCTGTACCGCGTCGAAGTCGATCCGCGGAACGCGCGTGCGGGTCGCGCGTATCCGGTCAGCGATATCGAGCTCGCGTCGCGTCTCTCCTTTTTCCTGTGGAGCAGCATTCCCGACGACGAGCTGCTCGACATTGCTGAACGTGGGGAGCTGCGGAAGCCTGCCGTACTGACGAAGCAGGTCACGCGCATGCTGCAGGACCAGCGATCACAGGCGTTGATCGACAACTTCGCCGGGCAGTGGCTGTTCCTGCGCAACGTGCCGGGCACCGGACCCACCGCAAGCCTGTACCCGGACTTCGACGACAACCTGCGCCAGGCGTTCCGGCGCGAGACGGAGCTGTTCTTCGCGAGCATGGTTCGCGAGGACCGCAGTGCGATCGATCTGCTGCGCGGCGACTACACCTTCCTCAACGAGCGGCTCGCGCTGCATTACGGCATTCGCACCATCAAGGGGCCGCAGTTCCGACGCTACTCGTGGCCGCAGAACGATATCCGCCGCGGCATCCTCGGACAGGGGAGCATCCTCACGTTGACGTCGTATCCAGATCGCACGTCGCCGGTCGTGCGCGGCAAGTGGGTGCTGGAAAACATTCTCGGGACTCCGCCGCCACCGCCCTTGCCCGACGTCGGCGATCTGCAGACCACCAACGGGTCTGGCGTCGTGCTGACGATGCGCGAGCGGCTGGCGATGCATCGCGCCAGCCCGCAGTGCGCGAGCTGTCACTCGATGCTCGATCCGATGGGCCTGGCTCTCGAGAACTT
The DNA here is from genome assembly GCA_963772955.1 of uncultured Acidobacteriota bacterium. Taxonomy (GTDB): domain Bacteria; phylum Acidobacteriota; class Vicinamibacteria; order Vicinamibacterales; family UBA2999; genus Gp6-AA40. Next base: position 1,249,504 of record CAVYZF010000009.1, read on the forward strand.
CGATGCCGTCGGCAAGTGGCGCACGCGCGATGAGACTGGCCAACCGATCGACAGCGCGGCCGTGCTGCCTGACGGCACGAAGATCGACGGGCCCACCGCGCTGCGCGCGGCGTTGCTCGCGCGCGCCGATCGGTTTCTCATGACGTTCACCAGCAAGCTGCTGACATATGCGCTCGGCCGCCGGCTGGAGTACTACGACACGCCCGTGATTCGCCAGATCCTGCGCGACGCGGCGCCAGGCGACTACCGCATCAGCACCGGCATCGTGCTCGGAATCGTCCGCAGCGCGCCTTTCCAGTTGAGGAGACCGCCGTCATGATGGCCATCAAGCGCGCGCTGCCGCGGCGCACGTTCCTGCGCGGGGTTGGCGCGGCGATCGCGTTGCCCCTGCTCGACGCCATGGTGCCGGCGTTCACCGCCACCGTGAAGACCGCGGCGAAACCGGTGCGCCGCCTCGCGTTCGTCTACTGCCCGAACGGTGTGTCGATGAACTTCAGCGGCATCAACTACTGGAAGCCGCGCACGATTGGATCGGGTCTCGAGCTGTCTCCGATTCTCGAGCCGCTCGCCCCCTTCAAAAAGCAGATGGTCGTCGTCAGCGGGCTGGCGCATCGCGCTGCGGACGCCTCTGAAGACGGCGCCAACGGCGATCACGCGCGCGGGACCAGCACGTGGCTGACGGGTGTGCACCCGAAGCACACCGAGGGCGCCGACGTCTACAACGGCATTTCGGCGGACCAGATCGCAGCGCCGGTGCTCGGCACAGACACGCCGCTGCCGTCGCTCGAGATGAGCATCGACCTGAACTATCTGGTCGGCAACTGCGGCAACGGCTACAGCTGCGTCTACATGAACACGCTGGCGTGGCGATCGGCGACGACGGCGCTCCCCACGGAGAACAATCCGCGGGCGATCTTCGAACGACTCTTCGGCGATGGCGGGACGACAGCGCAGCGCGTCAGCCTGGCACGCGAGAATCGCAGCATCCTCGACTCGGTCACCGCGGAGATGGCGCGCCTGCAGCGCCGGCTCGGAGCCAACGATCGCGCCAAGGTCGACGACTACGTCGACTCGGTACGAGAGCTCGAGCGCCGCATTCAGGCGGTCGAGGCGCAAGCGCAGACGACGCTGCCCGATCTCGAGCGGCCGGTTGGCATCCCGGAGCGGTTCGATCATCACGTCTCGTTGATGTTCGAGTTGCAGCGGCTCGCGTTCCAGGCCGACGTCACGCGCGTGACCACGTTCATGCTCGGCCGCGAGTTGAATTTCCGGTCCTATCCCGAAATCGGCATCACCGAAGGGCATCACGGCCTGTCGCATCACGGCGACAACCCGACGCAGATGGCGCGCTATGCCAAGGTGAACACGTATCAGGCGCAGCTCTTCTCGTCCTTCCTCGAATCGCTGCGCTCGACGTCTGACGGTGACGGCACGCTTCTCGATCATTCGCTGCTCCTGTTCGGCGCGGGGCTGAGCAACTCGAACCTGCATACGCACTACGACCTGCCGCTGGCGCTCGTCGGCGGCGGCTTCGCCGGCGATCGACATCTGGTCTACACGAACGACACGCCGATGACCAACCTGCTGCTGACCATGCTCGACAAAGCAGGTGTGCCGGCCGAGATGCTCGGCGACAGCACCGGCCGGCTCAATCCCGAACCGCTGACAGATCTCTGAGCGAGACATGGTGAGGCTCATCCCGATCGCCGCCGTTCTTCTGCTCGCCGCGGTGTATGTCCACGCGGCGGACGGAGATCTGATCGCTGCGGTGAAGACTCGCGACGTGAAGACGGTCAAGGAGCGGCTCAGCCAACACGCCGATCCGAAGGCCGCCGAGCCGGATGGGACGACGGCCCTGCACTGGGCGGTGCAGAACGAGGATCTCGAAACGGCGGACCTGCTGATCAAGTCGGGAGCGAATTCAAACGCGGCCACTCGTTATGGCGTCACTCCGTTGCACCTCGCTGCGACTACTGGCAACGCAACGATGCTCGAGCGTCTGGTGAGCGCGGGCGCGGACGTCAATGCTGCGCTGCCGCAGGGTGAAACGGCGCTGATGAGGGCCGCGCGCGCCGGGAGCGTTCGGGCAGTTCAGGTGCTGCTCGCTCATGGCGCGCTCGCGGATGCGCGCGAGACGTGGAAAGGTCAGACGGCGCTGATGTGGGCGGCGGCCGAAAACCATGCGGATGTCGTTCGTATGCTGATTGCCGGCGGCGCTGATCCGAACGCACGTTCCGCAGGCGGTGTCTTCACGCCGTTTCTCTTCGCCGTGCGCGGAGGTCAGATGGCGGTGGCGCGGGCCCTGCTCGAAGCGGGCGTGGACGTCAACAGCACACTCGCTGATGGGACCAGCGCGCTCACGCTCGCAGCGATGAACGCGCACTACGAGCTGGGCGCGCTGCTGCTCGATCGCGGCGCCAATCCCAGAGCTGATCGCCAGGGATGGACGGCGCTCCATCAGGTCGCGTGGACGCGCCGCCCGAACTATGGCTACAACCTCCCCGGCCCGGTTACCACCGGTGCGATCGACGCGCTCGAGTTCGTACGCGCGCTCGTGCGTCATGGCGCCGACGTGAACGCGCGGCAGACGAAGGAGCCGCGCGACGGCAACCGGAACATGCTGAATCGCATCGGCGCGACGCCCTTCCTGCTGGCGGCCAAGGCGGTCGATCTGCCGATGATGAAGACGCTCCTGGAGCTCGGCGCCGACCCGACGATCCCGAATGCCGATAACACGACGCCGTTGATGGTGGCGGCCGGCGTTGGCATCTGGGCGCCAGGCGAGAGTCCCGGTTCGGAAGAGGAAGCGCTCGCGGCGGTGCAATTGCTGCTCGAACGGAACGCAGGTCGCGTCACCGACGTGGACACGCACAACAACACGGCGCTGCATGGCGCGGTGCTGCGTGCTGGCTCGATTCCGCTGGTGAAGCTGCTCGTCGCCAGGGGCGCCCGGCTCGACGTCGTCAACGACAAGGGATGGACGCCGCTCACCATTGCCGATGGCGTCGAGTACACTCCCGACATCTTCAAGCGCTATCCCGACACGGCCGCGGTGCTGCGCATGATGATGCAGGAGCGCGGACTCCCCGTTGGGCAGCCATCGCGGTAAATGGGGTCGGGAGTCATTTGATCAGGACAGTGACCTCTTTAAATGACTCCCGACCCCATTGGATCGAGGAGAAGCATGAGTAGTAGGAAGGCACGGCCCACGGTGCGAGCTCTGATCGTGTGTGCGGGCGTCAGTCTCACGTGGCTCGTGAACACGCCGCTCATCGGCCAGAACGCGCGACCGGCACAGGGCGAGGCACCGCGTCTCGACCCGGCGCGCGAGCTGGTGATGAAGATCGACGCCCCCTTCACGGTGGCGGCGGTGGGTGACATCTTCGGCGCGATGGCCCCGATCGTGCCGCTCGAAGAGCCGCGGCTGCAGAACCTGCTGAAGATCATCCGCGACGCGGACGTCGGCTTCGCCAACGCGGAGTCGTCAATCGCCGATCTTCCTCGGTTCGAGGGACCCGTCGGCGGCTTGCTGGCACCGAAAGCGGCAGCGGCCGACATGAAGGCGATGGGCATCCGCCTCGCGGGCCGCGCCAACAATCACACCGGCGACAACAAAGACGACGGGATGTTTTCCACCGATGCACTGCTCGACGAAGTCGGGATCGTGCACGCCGGTACCGGACGCAACCTGGAAGAGGCGCGCGATGCCGCGTATGTGATGACGCCGAAGGGACGCGTCGGGCTGGTGGCGTTGATGCCGATCAGCGACAACGCTCCAGGCGGTGACAACCAGGGCCCATCGTTCGCGCGCACCGCCGCAACGTCGCGCTCCGGCAGCATGGGAGGTGCGCCGGGACTGAATCCGCTCCGGCTCACCACGTATCAGATCGTCACCGCGAACGAGTTCGAGTCGTTGAAGAAGATCCGTGATGCCGCCAACGCGCGGCGCGGGGAAGTGTCGGTCCCGGCGGCGGTCGGTGCCGATCGTCCCGACCGCCTGCAGTTGTTCGGCAAGAACTACAAGGTCGGGGCGAAGACCGGCGACGTCAGCTACGAGATGAACGCTGAGGACATGCGCGAGAATCTGCGCAGCATCCGTAACGGGAAGTTTTTCTCCGACTTCATGATCGTCTCGGTGCACGCGCATCAAAACAGTTTCACCTTTCAGCGCTACTCGTTCGATAACAACGTGCCCGACTTTCTCGTCGAATTCGCTCACGCGGCCATCGACAACGGTGCCGACATGTTCGTCGGCCATGGTGTGCACACGCTGCGCGGCATCGAGATTTACAAGGGGAAACCGATCTTCTACGGGCTGTCGAACTTCGCGTTCTACATGAATTCGCCGGTCGGCAGCGCTGGCGGTGCCGGAGATCTCACGCAGGCCGAGCGCAACCAGGTGACCGTCGAGCGGCTCGGACTGTCGCACGAGGACAACATGGAAGCGCTGCTCGTTACGCCGCGTTTCGTCGGCGGCGCGCTCGCCGAGGTGCGCGTGTATCCAGCCGACGTGGGCAAGGGGTACCGCCCGCTGTCGAAGATCGGCATTCCGATGGTGCCGGCGCCAGCGGTGGCGCAGGAGATTCTTGCGAAGGTGCAGCGGCTGTCCAAGCCGTTTGGTACCGCCCTCACGATTGAGAACGGCGTCGGTGTGATTCGCATCACGCTGCCCTCAACGGCCGCGCGCTGATGCGCCGCGTCGTTGTGTGCCTGCCAGTGACGGAGACGACATGTCGCGCCGACTACTGAAGCCGCTGCTGATCGCAGTGCTGTCCACGTTCATCGCCGCCTCCGTCGTCGCGCGACAGCGGCCCGCTTCAACGCCGGACGAGGGCGACTGGCGGATGTACAGCCGCGACGCCACAGGCAGCCGGTTCTCTCCCCTTGCAGATATCAACACCGGCAACGTGTCGCAGCTCACGCAGGCCTGGTCCGTGCAGCTGACCGCGCCGGCCGGACGACGAGGGGGCGGCGCGGCGCCCGCGTCGGGTGCCGCTGGGCGAGGTGCCGCAGCGGGACGAGGTGCTGCGGCTGCCGACGAAGGTGATGCCGCCGGAAGAAATCCGCAGGTGACGCCGATCGTGGTCGCCGGCGTGATGTATCTGCCTGCGCGTGGCAATCAGGTGCTCGCGCTCGACGCCGACAGCGGAAAGGAGATCTGGCGCTACCAGATGCCGCCAACCGTCACGACCACGGCGCGCGGCGTGGCCTACTGGCCGGGCGAAGGAAACATCAGCGCGCGCATTCTGCTCACGGCGGGACCGCGCCTGCTCGCGCTCGACGCGCAGACCGGGCGTCCGTCGCAGGGATTCGGGCGCGACGGGTTCGCCGAGATCGCCGTGCCGTGGAACGGCGTGCCGGCGATCTACAAGCACGTCGCTATCCTCGGCACCTATCCGGGCGAGGTGCCGCTCGGCGCGCCTGGCGACACGCGCGCGTTCGACGTGCGCACCGGAAAGAAGCTGTGGCAGTTCCAGAACGTGCCGCTGCCCGGGCAGCCAGGACACGAGACGTGGCTCGACTACGGTTGGCGCGGGCGCTCGGGGACCAATGTCTGGGCGTTCTACATGACCATCGACGCCGAACGCGGCATCCTCTACATGCCCGTGTCGTCGCCGGCGGCCAACTACTGGGGCGGCGATCGCCCCGGTAACAACCTGTTCGGCAACTCGATCGTTGCCGTCGATGCCGAGACCGGGAAGTATCGCTGGCACTTCCAGACCGTGCACCACGACCTGTGGGACTTCGACATGCCGTCGCCGCCGGTGCTCGTCGACATCATGCAGAGTGGCCGACGCGTGCCCGCACTCGCCTCGATCGGCAAGACCGGCTACATGTTCATCCTCAATCGCGTCACCGGGAAGCCGATCTTCGGCGTCGAGGAGCGTCCCGTGCCGAAGGGCGAGGTGCCGGACGAATGGTATTCGCCGACGCAGCCGTTCCCGGTGAAGCCGTCGCGTCCGTTCGCCCGCGTCGAGTTCGACAAGGCGCGCGACATGGTGCGACCAGAGGACACGACGCCGCAGCACGTCGCCGAGTGTCAGGCGCTGTGGGACAAGAGCGGCGGATTCGAGAACAAGGGTCCGTTCACGCCGTGGGTCTTCCACGAGGATGGTGCTCCGCCGCGCAGCTCGGTGCAGTTTCCGGGAGCGGGCGGCGGGGTCAACTGGGGTGGTCCGGCGGCGGATCCCCGATCGGGCATGGTCTTCATCAACGCCCATGACAGCTCGCTGGTCGGTTGGATGGAGCGCAAGAAGCCCGGGTTGAATTACGGGCGCAACACCGAGGGATCGACGCAGCCCTACGATCGCGCATCGGTGAACGGCCCCGGACCGTATTTCAATTTCACTGCGCCGCTTAAAGACGACAGCGGGCGCACACTGGCCACCTTGCCGTGCTGGCGCCCGCCGTGGGCGAAGCTCGTTGCCGTCGACGCCAACACTGGCGAGATTGCCTGGGAGGTGCCGCTCGGGCTGACCGACGCGCTGCCGGAAGGAAAGCGTCTGACCGGCAACAGCGGAAGCGCCGGCCCCAGCGTGACCGCCGGCGGGCTCGTGTTCGTGGGTGCAGCCACCGACCGGAGGCTGCGTGCCTTCGACATGAAGACCGGGAAGGAGCTGTGGTCCGCGCAGCTGCAGGGGCAGGTCAACGCGAATCCGATGGTCTACCGCGCGAAGAGCGGTCGTCAGTTCGTGGCGGTGGTTGCCACTGATTCGTTGGTCGCGTTTGCGCTGCCGTAGCGGCACTATCTACGAGTGTCGAGCGCCCTCGAAAGAATCCGACGAAGGAGATGAGCATGCGGCGATATCTGATAGCGGCTTGTGGTCTGGTGATCTTCGGAGCGTACCTCGCGGCGCAGGGCGGCGGCGATCAGAAGGGCGCGCCGGCCGAGGCTCGCCTCCGGGAAACCGTGGCGAAGCTGCGCGCCGGCCGCATCGCGACGCCCACTGATTACGATCGCCTCAACGCCGAACAGAAGGCGTACGTCGCCAGCATTCTCTCCGGCCCGCGCGCGGATATCAGCGGTCCGCTGGGCGTGATGATGGTGAGCCCGGCGCTTGGCGATCTCACGCAGAAGGCGATGGCCTATTCACGCTTCTCCGGCCGCGAGGGATTCTCGTCGGTGCCGCCGAAGTTGAATGAGCTCGCGATCCTGATGGTCGGCAAGCTGTGGTCTGCCGAGTATGTCTGGAACGCGCACCATGCCTACGGCGTGCGCATGGGGCTGGCCGCAGAGACGGTCGAGGCGATCCGCCGCGGCGTGCGCCCGGCCAACCTGCCGAAGGATGAGCAGGCGATCTACAACTTCGCCGACGAGTTCCTGCGTACGCACGGCGTGAGCGATGCGACGCTCAACGCCGCGCGTGGCGTGCTCGGCGGCGATCGCGGCATCGTCGATCTGGTGGGGACGATGGGGCTGTATCAGATCTCGTCGATGATGGTGGCGTTGGACAAGACGCCGCTGCCGCAAGGGGTGAAGCCGTACTTCCAGTAGCCGGACAACAAGGCAGGCGCGGGAACGATTTTGGACTCATCGTCGAGTAAGACTACAGGTTCGTCAGCGCGTCTTGTACATCGCGCCGGGAGAAGTAGCCCGAGTGTGAGCATCCCCGCAGCGTGGTGGCGTTGCCGAACGCGCGCGCCGACTCTGTGGGGATTACAAGGTCGTTCGCGCTACCGCTGAAGATGCCCTTGCTCAGCTCCTGCTCGAACGCTATTCCGAACCCGTCGGGATCGGAGTCGATGTCGAACGCTCCGGCCCAGGCATGGCAGCCCGGCCACGGACTCATCGCGCGCTCGAGGAGCTTCAGGTAGCTGCTCGAGTCGCGCATGTCGTCGATACCTTTCGGAAGTTTTCCTGCGCGCAGCAGCGAGTACGTCGTTGCAACCAGCGTGGCGTCGTACCTCGCGTCGCCGACGTGGTTTCCCGTCCCCATTCGTGCCAGCAGCGACAGCAGTTGCTGACCGGCCGCCGGCGCAAACCAACCGAACAACGTTGGAAGCCATGGGCCGGGAAGAAGCGAGGTGAGCAGCCCGAACACGCCATCGAGGAGACCCAGATCGAGAATGCCACTGGCCTGGTCCACGAGCGGCGTGCCGCGATGCGGTGTGCCAAACGTCAGAACGCGGACGTTGAGCGGTGCAGTCAATCGCTCGTCTCTGAGGTCGCCGGCATGCGTCAACCGTTTGCCCGCGGCGCGAGCGATCAGACCACCGCGCGAGTGGGCCAACAGCACGATCTCGACGCCAGGAGATGCGCGCACGAGACAATCGCACAGCGCATCTTCGTTGGAGCTGAGCTCTGCGCAGGTGTCGTGCTCGAACCGGAAGACCGGATCGGCGCCGAAGACGCTCGTGGGCAGGCCCTCGAATGCCTGATAGCACGACGACAAGGTGCCGTGAACGAGCACCCACATGCGACCGCTCGCAGGCAGCTGCGCGCCCGTGAGCAACGGCCAGCCTCGCTGGCCGTGAAGGTTCTCCGCGTATCGGAGCCTGGTGTCGAACATCGGGTCCGTGTTGAGCTCTTTCGCCCATTTGCCCAGCGTCCGTAACACCGTGGCTGCGCACATGCCGGTGCGCCTGCCTGTTTCCACCTTCGCGCGTTCCCAGCCAGTCGGGATCGGGGTGTAGGTGCGAAGCGGATGCAGTCCGAGGAGTGTGGCGCTTCGCGCGCCGACATAGAACCTTGACTCGACCCACGACTGCTCGATTCCCTCGACGCTTCGCGACACGCCACGCCACTGCATCGTGTCGATCGGCGTGGGTTGATACTCCAGGGTGATCGACTCGACGTCTTCCTGAACGGCAAAGACGAGCGTGGTGCGATCGTGACGCGCAACGAACCGCGGTGGCTTCGCTATTGGTCCATCGACGCGGCGAAGCGCGATTGCGTCTTCAAGCGGCTGGAACTGCGCAAGCGCCGATCGTCCCGAGTCTACGTATCGAAACGGGATGTCGCTGACCAGATGGTTCCAGAGGGCGATGGACGATGTTCCTGGTGCGATGCCGTCATGCCTGAGGGCGGCACCGAGCTCCCGCTCCATGAGGTGCGACGGCCACGTGACATTCGGAAGCCGCCGGGAGATCTCCATGGCGAGTCCCCATGCGGTCCGCATCGAGAATGACTCGTCGGCTTCGAGAAACGGTACCGAGCGCTCTAGACCGTCCAGGGCCGTTGCACGAACTCTCCACATGTGAGTGCCTCCCGAGTCGCACGCCGTGCATGCGCGTCGTCTTCAGCAATGTTATCCTCCTGTCCTTTCACGAGTAGGATCGTCCCTCTCGCCAGCCATGCGTGCCACGATTGTCGTCGCGTCCTGCAACGAAGGGGCGCGGCTCTGGAAGACGGTGCGATCCCGCGTCGAGACGACCGCGGGGTTGGACTGCGATCTGCTCGTCGCAGACGACGACTCTACTGACGACTCTCGAGCAATTGCACCATCACTGCCGGGATGTTCGCGTCGTTCTCGCACGACATGCGCCGCGGTGTCGCGTCGACGAAAGATCTGGGTGCTCGCAGCGCCGGAGGCGAGCGGCCATGCGAAGATGCAAGCGTGCCCAGCGATCTGGATCGCACAGCGAGCATCCTGAGATGGCGACTCGTCGCGATAGGCGGCGTGCTGTTGTCGGCCGTGGTGATCGGGACAATTGGTTTCCACCTGATCGAGCGGTGGCCGCTCTTCGACGCGTTCTACATGGCGCTCATGACCCTGACGACCGTTGGCTACGGCGAGGTCCATCCGTTGTCGTTCTACGGGCGGCTGTTCGCGTCGTTCCTGATGCTCGTGGGTGTGGCAAGCGTGTTCGTCTCGTTCGCGATTCTCGGCGACACGCTGCTCCGGCTGGAACTCGCGGACTACTTCGGTCGACGACGGAGATCTCGCATGCTTGAGCGTATTGCCGGACACTACATTGTGTGCGGCGCCGGCCGGGTCGGCCGTAGCGTCGTCCTCGAACTGCTCCAGGGTGGAGCGCAAGTCGTCCTGATCGACAATGATCCGGAGCGAGTGAAGTGGGGCCAGGCGCACGGCATCGCGACGCTGACCGCCGATGCTTCGAAAGATGAGACACTCCGGCAGGCGCGCATCGATACCGCCGCGGGCCTCGTGTCGGCTATCAGCAGCGACGCTGAGAACGTTTACGTCACACTGTCGGCGAAGGTGCTCAACCCGTCGCTTCACGTCGCCGTGAGGGCGAGCGACGAGCAGGCGGAGAAGAAGCTGCAACGTGCCGGCGCCACCACTGTGCTGACGCCGTACACCTACATCGGCCATCGACTGGCGCAGTCACTGCTGCGTCCACACGTCCTCAGCTTTCTCGACCTGGCGTCGGCGTTCGGCAGGACCGAACTGGACCTTGCGATCGAACAGCTGCCCGTGACACCCGGAAGCTCGCTGTCGTCGAAGTCACTGGACGAGGCCCAGCTCGGGCGGACCTACAGCGTCATCGTGCTGGCAGTGCGCCGGCAGAACGGCACGATGCAGTTCAATCCGCAGGCCCACGTTCGGCTCGAGGACGGTGACGTTCTCATTGCGATGGGTGAGCGGCAGAAACTCAAGCAGCTCGAGACCGTGCTGGGCGCGTGACCGCCGTTCAGGAGGCTGCTCTCTGGCGCAACGCGACTCAGGCCGGCCCGACGAGAGGAATCGCTGCCCTTCGCAATGTTCAGCGAGGTTTTGGGGCCAAATGGAAAGCACAGTAAAATCAAGGTTCTTCAACGAGTCGGGGCGTAGCGCAGCCTGGTAGCGCACCTGCCTTGGGCGTAGAACCTTCCATTCCAGCGGCTCCATCCAGCGTCATCCGTTTTCAACGTTTTCAACAACTTGGGGCATCTGCTTTCGCTCGAGCGATGACTCCAGGCAGGCCAACAACAGGCGTTTTGGGACAGTTCTGGGACAGTACGGGCTCGCTCGATGCGACGCGCCGCCACCTGTGCCCAAGATTGTCCGAAGCGTAGAATGGGCGGCAACTCCAAACCCATCAGGGTGGCCTCCCCAGCCTGGCGAGGTGCGACTCTCGAAAGGAACCCACGGGGTGACTCCCGACCGCGAACAGGCCATCGAGCGCATCTGCCAGGCGGCACTGGAGCGTGACGGCGCTGTGCGCGAGGCGTTTATCGCCGACGCGTGCGGCACCGACGTGGCCTTGCGCCGCGAGGTCGAGTCGTTGCTCGCACACGAGAACACCGCAGCGGGCTTTCTCGATAGACCAGCGCTCGCCGTCGCTGCGCTCGAGATGAGTGTGGTCGGCCACACGCTCAGCGCCGGTCAGCGACTCGGTAACTACACGATTCTCTCGCGCCTCGGCGCCGGCGGCATGGGTGAAGTGTACCGCGCGCGGGATGGGACGCTGGGCCGCGACGTCGCGATCAAGATCCTCCCGTCGATCTTCATGAGCGACGCCGATCGGCTCGTGCGCTTCGATCGTGAAGCGCGCGTGCTGGCGGCACTCAACCATCCCAACATCGCGACCATCTACGGTGTCGAGCGCGTCGATCCTTCGGCAGCCTCCGGGCCAGCAGGGATTCACGCGTTGGTGCTCGAAGTCGTCGAGGGAGAGACGCTCGCTGAGCGACTCTCGACAATCCGCACAGGCCTTCCGTTCTCCGACGCGCTCGCCATTGCGCGGCAAATCGTCGAGGCGCTCGAGGCGGCCCACGAGAAGGGCATCGTCCACCGCGACCTGAAGCCAGCCAACATCAAGATCCGCCCCGACGGTGTGGTGAAGGTGCTCGACTTCGGCCTCGCAAAGCTCCTTCAGAATGGACCCTCTACGGTTCCCAACATCACGCACTCGCCTGCGCTCGCCGCCGCGGGAACCTTTCCCGGCGTGATCCTCGGGACCGCGGGCTATCTGTCGCCCGAGCAGGCGAAGGGTAACGAAGCCGACCAGCGAAGCGACATCTTTTCCTTGGGCTGCATCCTCTACGAGATGCTCACGGGGCGACGAGCGTTCGAAGGGGAAACGGCGTCGGAAATCCTCGCAGGCGTTCTCAAGTCAGAAGTGGATTTCGCCGCGCTTCCAGCGCGGTTCAACCCACGTCTCATCGACCTGTTACGACGCTGCCTCGAGAAGAACCCGAAGCAGCGGTGGCACGCCGCCGCCGATGTGCGCATCGAGCTCGAGGCCGTGATGGGCCGCGCGCAGATGGTGGACGATCCTCGCCAGATGGCAAGTAAGCCTCAGGGGATGTGGAAGCGCGCTCTCCCACTGACCGCGAGCCTGGTGATTGCAGCGCTCGGCTCCGGCTACTCCGTGTGGATGCTGAAGCCGGAGACCCCGCGCACCATCACCCGATTTGTCATACCACTGCCCGAGGGGCAGCAGTTCACGGACCAGAGCGGACAACTTGTGGACATGTCGCCAGACGGCACGAACGTGGTGTATGTGGCCAACCAGCGCCTGTACCTGCGATCAATGTCGGGACTCGAAGCCAGGGCGATCCCCGGCAGCGAAGGAAACGCGTCGAGCCCGGTGTTCTCGCCAGACGGACGCATGGTCGCGTTCTATTCAGTCGGTGAGAGCGCACTGAAGCGCGTGGACGTCGCTGGTGGTGCGCCGGTCACTATCGCCAAGATGGGCCGCCCCTTTGGATTGAGCTGGAGCAAGCAAGACATCGTCTTCAGTCAGAACAGGCAGGGCATCCTGCGCGTCCCTTTCACGGGCGGCGGCCCCGAGATCATCGCTCCCCCGGTCGGCAATGAGATCGCATCCTCTCCGCAGATGCTGCCTGGCGGACGTGGCGTGCTGTTTTCAGTAAGGACAACATCAAATGACGGCCATGTTGTCGTTCAACCCCTTGACGGCGGTGTACGGAAGACACTTGTCGAAGGCCTCGACGGCCGCTACCTCCCGACTGGCCATCTCGTTTACGCCATCTCCGGCGACCTGTTCGCGGCGCCCTTCGACTTGGCCAGTCTTTCGGTGAGCGGGGAAGCGGTCTCCCTTGTCGAAGGTATCCGCCGCTCGACATTGATAGCCTCGCCCGCCGTGGCCCAATTCAGTTACTCGGCAACCGGGTCGATGGCGTATCTGCCGGGTCCTCGCATAGTGAGCGACGCGAACGTGGACCTGGCGCTGTTCGATCGGAAAGGGAAGGCAATGCCGCTTAGACTCCCCTCACGGCCGTACCGGTCGCCGCGCGTCTCGCCCGGTGGGAAGTCTGTCGCGTTCGACATCGAGGATGCCAACGGCGCCAACGTGTGGGTCTACGAGTTGGCAGGTGGCAAATCGATGCGGCAGCTCACTGTCGGCGGGAAGAGCCGCCATCCCATTTGGTCTCGCGATGGCCAGTGGATAGCATTCCAGTCCGACCGCGAAGGCGACCTGGGAATCTTCCGCCAGCGGGCCGACGGCTCCGGCGTCGCGCAGCGGTTGACGAAGGCGGAAGGGGGGACAGAATACGTCCCGCAGTCCTGGTCGAAAGATGGTGGACAACTGCTGTTCAGTATGTCCAAAGAGAAAGTGTGGACGCTGTGGACACTGAGCATGAAGGACCGGCAGGTCGTCCCGTTCGGTGACGTGCACTCGATTGAACCAGCTGAAGGCGCGTTCTCGCCGGACGGCCAGTGGGTTGCGTATCGGAGCAGAGAGTCAGAGGCGACACCAGGCGAGGTTTATCTGCAGCCCTTTCCTGCGACCGGAGCGAAACACCTGGTCCGCAACGGGAGCCATGTGTATTGGTCGCCCAGAGGGGACGAACTCTTCGTCAACGCGGGTGCGGGACAGAGCGTGGTGATCCCAGTGACGACGACGCCAACAACCGCGACGTTTGGACAGGAAAGGGACTTTCCGCGCGGCTTGCGGAGAGAAGGACCGCGGCCGACACGACGCGAGGTCGACTCGATGCCCGATGGCGAACACGTCATCGGCGTCCTGCTCGGCGGCGGTGAATCCCTGTTGCCGCAGATCAACATCGTCCTCAACTGGTTCGATGACGTGCGGCAGCGAGTGCCCAAGCCGTAGGCGTGGCCGTCAACGTCCCTTGATCTCGCGCAGGAGCCACAGTCTGGCAAACCGCCAGTCCCGCTTCACCGTGTCAATCGACACGTGCAGAGTCTCCGCGGTCTCCTCGAGGCTGAGTCCACCAAAGTAGCGTAGTTCCACGACGTCGCTCTTGCGCGGGTGCACGGCCGCGAGCGCGTGCAGTGCATCATCGAGCGCCACCAGGTCGTGGCTGGTCTCGATTGGCGGAAGCAGGGCCTCATCCAGCGTGACCCGAGGTGCGCCTCCGCCCCGCTTCTCGTTGCGTTTGGCGCGTGCGAAATCGACCAGAATCCGGCGCATCACCCTCGCCGCCATCGCGAAGAAGTGGGCGCGATCCTGCCACTTCATCTGCTTCAGGTCGATCAGCCGCAGGTACGCCTCGTTGACCAGCGCTGAGGCCTGCAGCGTGTGGTCCCGGCGCTCGCGGGCCATGTGCCGCCGCGCGAGACGCCGCAACTCCTCGTGTACCAGCGGAACAAGCTGGTCGAATGCGGATGTCTCTCCGCGTCCCCACGCGAGCAGCAAGTCGGTCGGTCTGGGCGAGCGAGTCGACTCGTCCCGTTCGGACATGACGCGTCATCTTAGCGCGGCCAGCTCATCGACTGGCCCGGCGCACTTGTCCCGTAGTTCGCGGCGATTCTCACTCGTTTCGAGGGCCATGCCCCGTTTGGGCGCTCCGTTGCGCCTGTGTCGGCGAGGACGCATCTGACCCGCCTTCGGCTCAGGTCCGGGTCGGTACAGAACCTTGAACGCCATCCGAGCCATGAGAACGGAGCGCATCCCATGACCACACACGTACGGTTGGTCGTTATCGCTACAGGTATGTGTCTGGTCGCGGCCGTTCTGGTCTCGACGAGCGCAGCGCCGATCAGCGCGCAGGGCAACGGCGCCGAGAAGCTCGATTGCCGCGGCGAGTCATGCGACAGCGTCGCGCGGGGTCGTGCGGCGTTCCATGACCGCAAGCTCAAGCAACTCGGTGGAAACGGACGCGCCTGCGCCGACTGCCACGTGCCGTCCGACTCGTTCCAGCTCTCACCGGCGGTGGCCAGGGCCCGCTTCGAGGCGCTGCTGGCGAAGCGCGCGCGTCACAAGAAGGCGGACGACCCGCTCTTCCGGGCGGTCGACGCCGACGACTTCCGCGTCAACGGGGACAACGCCAGCGACTTCTCGAACCTGGTGGAGAACGGGCTCATACGCGTGACGATGCCGTTGCCTGCGAACGTTGCGCTCATCGACGCCGCGACGGGTCAGCCATCGGCCGAGACATCGGTCGACCTCTGGCGCGCCGTCCTGCCAGTGTTCAACGTCGCCATCACGGGGCCGGACGGAGTCTTGCCGATCTGGCCGCCAGTTCCGCGCGTCCCAATCCTGGGGCAGGACCCGATTGGCCCGAACCCGCAGGGTGGTTATCAGCACGACGCGCGGTTTGCCACGCTGCAGGAACAAGCGAGGGGCGCACTCGTCGCGCACGCGCAGGTCACGGTCGAACCGCCGGCGCAGATGCTCGACGATCTCGCGGCGTTTCAGCAAACGCTCTTCTCATCGCGAGGCGTCAAGCGCCTGGCACAGGCCATCCTGTTGGGTTCGCCGCTCCCAGATCCTGATCCTGAGCTGGATGAATGGGAGCAGCAGGGCAAGGCGGTCTTCACTCGTGCCTGCGCGACGTGCCACGGCGGTCCGTTGCATCCGAGCACATCGACTCCTGACGCGGGGATCGTGCGGCCCATCGTTCGCTATCACAACATCCAGACCGCGTGTCCGCGCCCGGCGACCGACGGGTTCTCGCCCTGTCCGCCACGCCTCGAGCGTAACGCGCGGACGTACCGAATCACGCTGGGCAACGGCACGTTTCAAACCGTCACGACATCGGATCCCGGCCGCTTGTTGCTCACAGGCCAGCCGGCGGATCTCGGAGTAATGGACTCCACACAACTGCGCGGCATCGGCCGGACGGCTCCGTACTTTCACAACAACTCTGCCGCCACCCTCGACGAGGTGCTCGACCACTACGACGCGTTCTTCAGGCGGGTGGCTCGGTTGCTTCCGTCCCCGAATCTGCCGCCTATTCTGTCGTCGAATGGCCTCGTCATCGATCGCGGATTCGTGACGGCGGACGAGCGACCGGCGCTGGTGGCGTACCTTCGAAGGCAGTAGCAGGGAAGACGCGACCTGATGGGGACTCTATTTCAAACGCGGCTTCCAGTCGAACAGCAGCGTGATGGGCGGAGGATCGGATTCGAGCGCGACGTTGATCAGGAACCGGCCGTCGCGGGCGACGTCGTACTGCTGCCGATAGCCGGCGAGGTTGTTCCCGCCGCCGACGATGCGCGTCTGGAAGAGCACCACAGGGATGCCTGCTTCGAGCGTGCCGCCCTTGGCAGTCATTGGCGCCGCCATCAACTTGCCATCCGGCGCGACGTAGAACAGCTCCGTGCCGTCCGCATTCCACCGTGGATGAATGCCGCCCGCTGTAGAAACCGTCAGCACTCCTCCCTGGCGGGAAAACGGACGCACGTAGATCTCGAACTTCCCCGATTCATCGGATTGGTAGGCCACCCACTTTCCGTTGGGGGAGAACCGTCCCCAGAGCTCCCGCGACGCGGTTCCCAGGAACTTGAAGGGCTTCCGGTCTCCATCCGCGGGAAGCACCCAGAGATCGGGGCCGGTCTTGTCGTCGACAACAAAGTACAGGAGGAATCGGCCGTCCGGCGACCAGTCGCACGGAACCAGGGCCAGCCCCTCATGGAGTACTTCGGTACTCGAGGCGTCGTTGGGTGCCCTTACTGAGAAACTCCGCGAGCCCATCTGGTTCGAGGAGTACGCCATGCGCGAGTCGTCTCGCGACCAGAGGGGCATCCGCTCGGTATGCTTCTCCAGAGTGAAGAGTGTCGTCCGCGCCGAATCGATGATCCAGATCGCCGTCCTGTTCTCGATCGTACGTTCGACCGCGGCCCGGTGGCCGTCGTGCGAGAGCTCAACGTTCCACGGGCCTGCGTGATCCGACTTGCCGAGCGTCCCGAGCGCCCGGCCCGATCGATCGAACCACGTCAACTGCGATTCCGTGGTTTCGGCTGTTCGGTACGCGATCACGCCGGCAGTCGAAGCGGACGCGGCGACATGTGGGACGACTGGTGCTACGGATACCGATCCGTCCACGGTCACCGGGTCACCGCTGAGCGCACGGCGCGCCGGATCGAATCGGCGGGCCACCAGTGCTCCCTGTCGCCCGAACAGCAGCCACCCAGGCGATACATACACGCCGTTCGTGTCGGCAGCGGTCAGCCGCGTGGTTTCCTGCGAATCGAGCGAGCCGAGATAGATCCCCTCTGCCTCCGCGCTTCCTGTGACGTCGAACAGGAACTGCCGGCCACCCGGAAGGAGCACCGGGAACTGGTGTGTCGTCTGGCCGGCGGCGAGTGTCGTAACCGCGACTGGCTCACCGTCCGAGACCGGCACCGTGAACAGCGGGCCAGACTGGGTAGGTGCGAACAGGATCTTGTCATCCGGCCCCCACGCCCCGCCCATCCCCGGGTTGACATTCGCCACCGCCCGCACTAGGCCGCGTTCGAGATCGATGACCTTCAGCGAGCCGGGCACGAAGAATCCGATCGAGCGACCATCGGGCGACCAGAACGGTAAGTGCCCACCCTCGGTACCTTCGAGCGGCTGCACTGTCGTTCCGTCGAGCGAGCGCACATGCAACTGGGGCCGGCCGTTCCGGAACGCCACGAACACCAGGCGTCGTCCGTCCGGCGAGATCTCGAACGCCGTCGGCTCGGGCATGCCGGGTATGTCGATATCGACGCGTGTTTCTGGCGTTTCCGCGGGAACGGCGAAGAACGGCCGCGTGATGGCGACGGCGAGCGCGACCGCGAGGATCGTGGCGACGATCCACGCGAGGCGCCCCTGCTGGCGTGGCGCTGCGTCAGCAGCTGGAGTCGTAGCCTGGGCTGGTCCTGACAGGACGTGCTCGATATCGATCCGTACGTCGCGGATATCGCGCAGGCGCTTCCTCGGATCTTTCTCGAGGCATCGGCGCAGCAGTTCCTGGATTCGAGGATGCAACGCGGAAGGCAGCGCGCTCCAGTCCGGTTCACGTTCGATCACCCGCGCCATGACCTCAGACGCGGAACCGCCGTCGAAGGCCGGGCGCCCCGTCAGTATTTCGTAGAGGAGACACCCAAAGGCGAAGATGTCGGAGCGCCGATCGACCACGCCTCCCTTTGCCTGCTCGGGCGACATGTAAGCCGGCGTCCCCACGATCACACCCGAGTCCGCGGCGGTGATCGTCGGTGAAAGACTCACGTCCGCGACCACCAGCGTCTCCGCGAGCCCGAAGTCGAGCACCTTCACCACACCGTCTGGCCGAACCTTGACGTTCGCGGGTTTCAGATCGCGGTGAACGATGCCCTGATCGTGGGCGGCCTCGAGCGCCTCGGCGACCTGCCGCGCAATCGTGAGCGCGTCAGCAATCGGAAGGCCCGCGCGCGCTGGGCGATGACCGGCAGCGGGCTGCAGCAGCTCGGCGAGCGTGTCACCCTCGACGACTTCGAGAACCAACGCGTGAATCCCGCCGACGTGCTCGAGGCCGTGAATCGTAGCGATATTGGGATGGTTCAGCGACGCCAGGAGTCGCGCCTCGCGCTCGAACCGGGTGAGCCGCCCGGGATCGGTCGTGAAGAGCGTGGGGAGAACCTTGATCGCCACGTCTCGACGAAGTGTGTGGTCTCGCGCCCGGTAGACCTCGCCCATGCCGCCCGCCCCGAGTCGAGAGACGATCGTATAGGGCCCGAACTGTTGGCCGACTGCAAGCGCGGGGCGTGTGGTGCCCAGTTCGCGCGCCGCCACTGCTAGAGCAGGTGTTGCGAGAAACGACTCGTCCGCGCCGTCGTGCGCCAGCAACGCCTCGGCCTCACGCCGGAGTCCTTCGTCGCCGGCGCACGCCGCCACCAGAAAGTCGGCACGCTCCGCGACCGGGCGCTCGAGCGCTTGCTGGCAAATGCGTTCGAGGTCCCCGTCGCGATCACGTGTCACACCAGTACCCGACTTCGTTGTGTTACGCGTTCTGACCTGAGCCAGTGGCGGAGCTGGTTCGACTGCCGCCCAGTCTACTCCCGATGGTCGTCTGCAATTCCGAATTGCCGCCATCTCTGACCGGATGCCCCGTTTGGGCGCACCGCTCCGCCTTGAATGGCGAGGACCGATTCGAGCTGGTCCCGAGAGGTGCACGCCATGGCGAGCGGTCCTGCGACTTACCGGTTTTCTCCGTCGGTGGTTCGCGCCGCCCTGATCGGCGCTTTGTCGGTCGCTGCTGTTCACGTCGTGACGGCTCAAGACGCGGCGACTGTTCCACGGGTCCGTGCCACAAGTGCCCGCATCGTCGATGCTATTGATCGAGGCATCGAACGTTCGGCGACGTTCCGCCGTCTCGTCGAGACCATTGAGGCGACGGACGGCGTGGTGTTTGTCGATGAAGGACGCTGTAGACATAGCGGCGTGCGGGCCTGCCTGCTTTCGTCGGTCACCATCGCCGGGCAGAATCGTCTCCTGCACATCCTCATCGATCCCCGAAAGGCGCCGGGGTGCGAGCTGGTCGAGGCCGTTGGCCACGAATTGCAGCACGCTGTGGAGGTGCTGCATGACCGCCGTATCAGGAGCGATCTGCAGATCTACGGCTTCTTTGACCTGTTGGGGCGCGCCGCGTCAGGGAGGTTTGAGACCGACGATGCCGTCGAAGCCGGCTTCGCAGTTGCGCGCGAAGCGTGTCACGGTCGTTGAACTGACCAATAACCAGGAATTCGAGGACCTCGCACTATCCGTGTGGCGGATTCTGGGGGCAGGTCACGCGTGCGTCAACGATTCACGGGCAGGACGATGAGCGATCACGATTTGCCCGTCGCCGCCAATCTGCTGAATCGGCAGTTCACTGCCGAGCGGCCGAATCAGCGTTGGGTGGGCGACACGACGGAGTTCAAGATCGGCGACGACGGCAAGTTGTACCTGGCGGCGATTCTCGATCTCCATTCGCGATTCATCGTCGGATGGGCGGTCAGCGCCGTCAATGATCGACACGTGGTGAATCAAGGCGCTCGAGCGGGCACTTCAGCGCCGCGGCCCTGACGCCGGATTGCTCCATCACTCGGACCGAGGCTCCACTTACGCCTGCGAGGACTACCAAGCGATCCTCGATGCGCGCGGTCTCACGTGCAGCATGAGCCGTCGCGGCGACTGTTACGACAGCGGCGTCATGGAGAGCTTCTTTTCGACGGTCAAGAGCGAGCTCGCCGATCGCTTCGCGAGCTAAGATGGAATTGTTCGATTGCATCGAAGTGTTCTATAACCAACGGCGTCGGCTTTCGACACTCGGCCAGATCAGCCCCGGAGAATTCGAACAACTCGCAGCACGACATCTTTTTCTGCCAGCCAAGAGGACCAGACGAACGGCGACCAACTGACAGCACACTTGCACTGAAGCCGATCAGGGCCAGGGGCTCTCTGTTAGATGGAGACGGCGCTATGAAGTTCAATCACGTTGGCATCCCCACAACGACTCGCTTTGAAGGGGAAATCGATCTTCCCCACTTGAGAGTCACGGTGAGTGATCATCAGAGCAATTCCTTCGGCATCCAATGGATGCGGTACTGGGAGGATGCGCCCGTTCCTGACCTCGTCAAGACCGTCGCGCATGTGGCCTTCGAGGTGGACGACCTGGAGCAGGCCGTACACGGGCAAGAAGTCATCATTCCGCCGAACAGCCCAAGTGCGGGAGTGATGGTCGCGTTCATCAAGGTTGCCGGCGCTCCGGTCGAACTCCTCCAGATAGATCGCACCCTCAGAAGGGATCTTTGAGCGGATGGTTGGGGATGCGGCCGACCCGGTTACTCAAGCAACTCTCCTTCGGGAGAAGACCAAGTAACGAAAGACGATCAACTTAAGGCAAACGTCCACTGAATCGGATCAGGCCGTGGAAGAACCGCCCCGTAGTGTTCGCTTCGTCCGACACCGTGGATGTCGATCGATGCAGGTTCCGCTGAGGCTTTAGCGCACCTGCTTTTCGAGCAGGTGCGTCAGCAGGAGAGTGGCCACTCTCGAATCGACGGCGCCTCAAAACTCGAATGATTTCGCTAACTCGCTTGCGCGGGAGTTCTGGGACAGTCACACCTTCAAGGAGAGTTTTGGTACAGTCATGTGCCGTCAGTTCACAACCGCGGTAAAATTGTTAGGAATTCCAGTCGGGGCGTAGCGCAGCCTGGTAGCGCACCTGCCTTGGGCGCGGGCAGTCCCCGTAACGACGAGTGAACACGGGAGTTGTGACGAGCAAAAAGCGCTGCATCCAGATTTGCACCCACCCCCAAGCCATCAACCATTTCAAGTAGAGATGCCATACTAATATGGCACAATCGTCTGTATGAAGAAGACTCTTCACATTGACGATCGGCTATTGCGCGAGGCCAAATCGGCGTCCGGGGCGAAGACGGACACGGATACCGTGCGCCTTGGCCTCGAGACCTTGGTTCGCCACGCGGCGTACGAGCGTCTTCGTGCTCTTCGCGGTTCAGAGCCGCGTACACGCGAAGTCCCACGACGACGTGAACGACCCGCGTCAGCCAAGCACTCGGCAGCATGACGGTCTTGGTCGACACATCCGTCTGGATTCGGTTCCTGTCAAACCGCGCACCTCACGCAGCTGAATTGGAGGAGTTGTTGAACCGCGACGAGGTCTGCGGCCACGACTTCGTGTACGGCGAGCTGCTTATCGGCGACGTTGGCGGGCGCAAGAAGCTTCTCGCGGACTACGAGCAGATGCATCAGGCGCCTATCGTCCCCCATGCCGACGTCGTCGCATTCGTACGCCATCGCCGCTTACATGGACGCGGGATCGGCTGGATCGACGCCCACCTCCTCGCGTCCTCGCTGGTCGGACGTCTGAAATTGTGGACGACCGATCCCCGCTTGATGGCCCTGGCGACGGAACTCGGCGTCTCGTACGAATGACGCGAGCTGCATCAGAATATTCCACACCGGAACCGGGCTGTGGGGACATGCTATTCAACTTCGTCTCGACTTCGAGCGTCGCGCCACGAAGGTCCCCTCTATCGACCCAACGCGGCAATGCGGCGCTCACCTGGACGCAACATGGATGTTGCAAGGGCCGGAGGCTTGGAGTCGTCAGACACGGACCAGTTGCGGCAGATGATCGAAGTGCTTATCCCGAGCGTGCAACGCCAGGTTGTGCTGCAGAACTAAAGCAGCCAGCCACATGTCATTCGTCGGAATAGGCGTGCCCTGCTTGCGTAGTTGCCGGAAAACGGACGCGTAATGGTGAGTGGTCTGGTCATCAGCAAAGAGTACGCTCACGCCATTCTTCAAGAGGAAGCGGCGCAGGACGCGCTCGTTCTCGGCGTGCCGGCGTCCCAGTGCAAAACCTGCGCGGAGTTCTCCGAGCACGACGAACGGTAACAAGACCGCCTCCGCCTCCTCCAGAAGCGCAACCGTTTCAGTCGTATTCCTACAAAGATCGACGTATCGATTGGTGTCGAGAGCGACCTTCACCGCCAGAGGTCCTCGTCCACGTGGTCCTGTGCCGCCAGCGCGGACTCGATGGCTTTGTCGGCCTTCCACGTTCCAGCGATGTCTCCCAGATCCCGTCGCTTTCGCGGCTCACCCGTCACACCGGTCCCCTCCACCAGTGCATCGATCGCCGCTTCGTTCAGACTCTTGCCCGCTGCGCGCGCACGATCGCGCAAGGCGCTGTCGATGGCCGCCGGGATACCACGAATCGTGTACTGCATGCATCCAGTATAGGCAATGCATGCAGTGCGAGCAAGTATCGGAAATAGGATCAGGCGGCGTTCGTAGGCGACCTCGTCATGCCATTTGAGGGCATGTGTCACTGAACGCGAGTTTGCGTCTCAGTGACGAGCGAGGTGCCATTGTCGCAGACGCAAAGCGCGTCGGTGGGGCAGGTGATCTCCGAGAAGATGATCGAAGAGCTGCCGCTGAAGGCCGCGCGGTGTTGTCACTGACCGCGCTTTCCGCGGGCGCCACACCGCAAGCGTTCAACCGCGGGACCCAGTTCGGCGCCGCTGGGAGTAGCTGTAATCAGTACGTGACGGTGGAAGGCGGTCGTGACAGATCGACCAACTACGCGATCGACGGCGTGTACGTTCGATCGCTGCGGTTCAACAACGTGTCTTTGAACCCTCCTCTCGATGCCGTCCAGGAGGTGAGCCTTCTCCGGAACTCGTTCTCGACCGAGTACGGACAGGGCCAGGCGGTTGTATCGATCGTGACCAAGTCCGGCACCAATCGATTCAGTGGATCGGCATACGAGTATCTTCGCGACGACACATTCGACGCCCGTAACTACTTTGCCGCGACGAAGACGCCATCGAACGCGGATGCGAGGCCCTGTCTCGTCAGCTGCCCTCGATGCTGACATCGAGTGGGATCCGATGCGCCGGCATGTCGTTGCCCCAGACGTCGTGGTGAATCAACCGCTGGTGCCACCTCGGATTGGACCGACGCACATCGTCAGGTTCTCGGTTCGCGGGCGGCTCGTGGTGATGACACGGCCCACGTGTGGTCCACCTGTCTGCGCAACGTGGAGCTCTGTCGCAGCTGGATGGGCTTCACCGACTACATTCTGAGCAATCGCCTAAGCCTGACGCAGCGCGATCGTGAGCTGATCATCCTTCGAGTCGGCTACCTGTCCCGATCGGACTACGAGTGGGCAGTGCACACGGGGGTTGGCTTGCGGGCGGGTCTGACCAAGGAGGATCTCACGCGTATCACGCAGGGACCGGATGCCGCTGGTTGGAACCCGGCCGACGCCACGCTGCTGCGTGCCGTGGACGAGCTCCACCAGGACCAGCACATCAGCGATAGCACGTGGGCGCGTCTCAGGGAGCGCTTCGACGAGAAGCAGCTGATGGACATCATCTTCACCACTGGACAGTACACACTGGTGTCGATGTACCTCAACAGCACCGGCGTGCAGCTCGAGCCAAATCAGACGGGCATCCCGCGCTGACATGCCGGACGATCGGTCGTGAGGGTCCGTCTCCTGTTCAGCGCCGGCGGTCCGCGCGAGCTGCGTGGCGACGAGTTTCGCGCTCAGCCGCGCCACCCATCGCGACGATCACTGCCCTGCGCTAGACGTCGAGCGTGCGCCACACGGGGGGCGACGCGCTCCCGTGTTCCCAGGCTCTCGAGGGATTCCGGTACTGACAGTTGCACCGTCACACCCTTTCTGCGTTGAGGGCGCCTCATCGTTCGAGGCGCCGAGTCGACGCAGAAGAGCGTCCACGACGATGTGCTTGTGGAGCAACACCACGCGGGTGAGGCCGGTGCTGGGTTCCACCTTCGTGGGAGACAAGATCAACAGGGCCATACAGCCGACAAATAGGGCCACGACGTAAACACCGGCGTCGCGATGGAGCAGCGCTCCGACAAACAGCAGACAAACAGCATGATGACAAGAACCGCGGCGCACGATACGCTCAGCACAGCATAGGGAATCGAGCGCCTCATGACTCGCCTCCGACGCCACAAGAGGCGCAGACGCCGCCGGCGTGGCGGGCGCCTGCGTGGCTCATCCGCCGATGAACCGAGCCTAAGCCGGCGCGGGAGCCGGGCCGCTTCCAGGCGGCTTCAGCCGCAGCCCGACTTTCAGTCGGTAAGGAATCTACCGGCTTTAGAGCCGGTAGTCTTTAAGACGGCCACGGTTTGGGAAACATGGGATGTGCTGGTAGCTCACGACCGAGTTAGAATCCAGCAGTCGGGGCGTAGCGCAGCCTGGTAGCGCACCTGCCTTGGGCGTGGAAGCCTCCTTTCCAACGGCTCTTTCCGTTTCAATCGCTTCTAACGTCTTCAACAACTTGGGGCATCTGCTTTCGCTCAAGCGATAACTCCAAGCAGGTCAACACCCTGGGTTTTGGGACAGTTCTGGGACAGCGGTCAGCGTTGCGCGCCAATGCTGCCAGCTGACGAACGGCTATAATCCGTCCGCTTCGCGGATGGGTCCCAACCACTCGACTGTCGCGACGTTGGTGAGCGCTGGGTTGGCTCTGGTATGGGCGACCATCGCCATGCCTGTGCGGGCGGTCGATCTTCGGAGCGTTCTCACTGGATACGCGATTGCCAGCTGGGACGTAAACGACGGTGCACCTGAGGGTGCCGTGTACGCGTTGACGCAGGATCGAGACGGCTATCTCTGGCTGGGGACTGACACGGGTCTTCATCGATTCGATGGAACCCGGTTTAGAGCGTGGACATCTCTCAGTCCACACGCCCTCCCAGCCGAACTCGTCCAGGCGCTGTACCTTTCGCGCGACGGAAGTCTGTGGGCTGGGTTTGGGGCCAGCGGCGGGATCAGTCAGATTCGCGGCATCGACGTTCGTACGTTCTCTCAGGCCGAAGGCCTGCCTCGTGCCGCTGTCAACACTATTCTCGAAGATTCCACCGGGACGCTGTGGGCGGGTACCGATGCCGGCCTGTTTTCCTTGAGCGGCGACCGGTGGCAGAAGGTGGAAGCAACTCGTGGATTGCCTGATGGAGCGATTTGGGGCGCCCATGTCGATTCCAAGGGGGCCTTGTTGATTGCGGCTGCCGCAGGTGTCTTTCGGCGACTGCCTAGCTCCTCTGATTTCGAAGTTCTGGAACGGTTCAGCGCGTCTCCCGGCGCGAGTGTCACAAATATCCAAAGCATTCACCCAGACGAGCAGACATGGACGCCGCGCTTGCCTTCCGACAACGTGGTGCGGTCAATTGCCACTGACAGCGCGGGGCGGCCCTTTGTCTCCGATCTCCGTGCCGGATTCCGCGGCCTCGGCGCAGTCACCTCATCCCGTTCGAATCACCCGGGTCGTGGTCTCCAGCTGATGTTCGACACGCGCGGGAACATGTGGGTGGCCACCGGCGGCCAGGGCGTCTGGCGCGTCAGTGGTCTGTCGACGAACACCGAAACCGTGGTCGAACGGGTCACGACCGCAACCGGTCTCGCCACCGAAGGCGCGTTCTCGTTGCTGGAGGATCGCCATGGAAACATCTGGGCCGGGGGATCGCCAAGCGGGTTGACCAGACTGACGCCACAGAAGTTCATCCCGGTGGCCCAGGAGAGCAGTGTCACCGCCCTCACCGTCTCGCCTAAGGGGCGCGTCTGGGTTGGTACGTCAGATGCGCTGATAGAGATACCGGCGCCGAGCCGCTATCCCTTGATCGAGCGCCGCCATCTGGTCGGCGAGTCGATACGAGCTCTCCACGTCGACGAGCAAGGCGGTCTGTGGGTTGGCACCGAGCGTGAACTCTTGCGTCTGCCCGCGGGTCATGACCGCTTTGAGCGCGTTGGTGAACGACTGCGTCAGGTTGACTCGATTGCGTCGCATCCGCGGGGCGGCGTGCTGATCGCCGATGCGGATCGCGGGTTGCTGCTATGGACCGAACTGGAAGGACTGCGCTCCATCGACCTTTCGAGTGACCTGAGGGGAACGCGCTTCGTCACGGCCTACACCGACAGGCGCAAGAGGGTGTGGCTGGCCTCGGCGGCCGGCCGCATTGGGCTCGTCGACGGAATCGGAGGCGTGAAGATGTTCACGCCGGAAGACGGATTCGCCGCGGGTGTGGCGCGCATCATTCACGAAGACGAACGTGGCGTGATGTGGTTCGGTGGGGCAAACGGCGTTACTCGCTACGCCAACGATCGGGCGGTTACTATTCATGGGGACGAGCGTTTCCCGATTCGGCTTGTGCGTGGCATCACCGACGATCGCGACGGCTACCTATGGATTGCCACCAGTAGTGGTCTTCTGCGGATCCATCACGCCGAGGCCGAGAAAATTGCCGGTGATTCTTCGTATCGTTCAACGTACGCGTTCTTCGACAAGACTGACGGACTGGCCGGACTCCCGCGCATGCGCAGCGACAGCTCGTCGATTCGAACCCTCGACGGCTCGCTCTGGTTTGTCACCGGCGAGGGCATTACCATCGTCCCGTCAAGCGGGCGGAAGGAAGATGGCGATGTCCTTCGCGTCAGCATCGACGGCGTTACGGCTGACGACCGAAGCGTAAATGCCGCCCAGGGCATCGAGTTGTCGCCAGGGCTTCATCGACTCCAGGTTGACTACGCTGCGCTCAATCTGACTTCGGCACACAAGACTCGCTTCCGTTTCCTCCTTGAAGGAGTCGATTCCGACTGGGTCGATGCCGGCACGCGGCGGCAGGCCACCTATACCAATCTCCGATCGGGTGTCTATCGCTTCCGAGTTGCGGCGACTGATGCGCTTGGTGGATGGAGGGAACCTGCGGAACCCTGGACGTTTTCGATACGGCCGCACTTCTACGAGACGCGTGCATTCATGGTTACGTGTGGAGTGGTGGTGCTCCTGGCCGGCTGGGGAGCGTGGACGCTTCGATTACAGCATGAACGAAAACGGTTTTCACTGGTCCTCGCCGAGAGGGCGCGTTTGAGTCGTGAGATTCACGACACGCTGCTCCAGGGTCTCGTCGGCGTCGCGCTTCAATGTGATGCGATCGCCAACGATGCCCAGTCAGCGTCGCCTGCGATGACCGACAAGCTGATTCGATTGAGACGCCAGGCGCAGCGCTACATCAAGGATGCGCGTCACTCGATCTGGAATCTTCGATCGTCGTCCAACACGACCGACCTCGTCGAGGCTCTTCGAGAGTTCGGCGCGCAAGCGACAGGGACAGCGGTCGAGTTCACGGTCGTTGCACAGGGCACTCCACGACCCCTGGGTGATGACATCGAGCGTGAGTTGTTGAGGATCGCTCAGGAAGCTGTGACCAACGCTGTTCTGCACTCTCGCGCCCGCCACATCGAGGTGACGGTGTCGTACTCGTCGCGCGATTTCGCGTTGACGGTGTCTGATGATGGCTGTGGCTTTGCCGACAGCCATGCCGCGGGTCTTGACGGTCACTATGGCATTTTGAGCATGCGCGAGCGCGCGGCCTCAGTCGGGGCGGACCTGCACCTCGCCAGCCAGTCGGGTCATGGGACGCAGGTCGCGATCAGCCTCCCGTACAGTGCCAGGGTCAGGAAGGTCGCAGTATGACTGCCGATCGCATTCGCGTTCTCTGCGTTGATGATCACCCGATCGTCACCGAAGGGATCTCGTCGATCATCAACCGGCAGCCCGACATGGTAATGGTGGCATCGGCCGATTCGGTCGATGGGGCGATCAAGCAGTTCCGATCTGAGCGGCCGGACGTGACGCTCATGGATCTGCAACTCCGCGAAAAAAACGGCGTGGATGCCATTCACGTGATTCACGAGGAATCACCTGATGCTCGCATCGTCGTGCTGACGGTGCATCAGGGAGACGAAGACATCTTCCGGGCGCTCGAGGCGGGCGCGGTTGCGTACCTCTTGAAGGAGCAAGTTCCAGACGACTTGGTGCGAATCATCCGTCAGGTATACAGCGGCGAGGTGCCGCCAATGCGTCCCGATCTCAAGGAACGCTTGACGAAGCGCGGCACCACACCCGTGCTGACGGCCCGCGAGATGCAGGTGCTGCGTCTTGTGTCAGAAGGTTTGCGCAACAAGGAGATCGCAGCGGTGCTCGGTATCAGTGATGAGACCGCGCGCGTCCACGTCAAAAACATTCTCGCCAAGCTGGAAGTCAACGATCGGAGCGCCGCGGTCAACGTCGGCATCCGGAGAGGCATCATCCATCTGGGGCACTAGCAAGGCCTGATTTCCCGTACCCCTATTGCGGTATTGTCGGGTCCTACCCTCCCACCTAGTATCCGCTCATGATCCGACGCGGCTTCAGATGGTCGCTGGCCTCGATGGTCCTCGTGGGCTTGGTTTGCAACGCGTCGGCGCAGCAGCCTGCCACCGGCAGTGCGGCGGCACAACCAGCGCCCGCCCGTCCACCGGCGGTGAAGATTCCGTTGTTCTTCAGTGAAGAGTGGAAGCAGCCGACAACTCAAAGCGACTCTCACGGCGCTTGGCCTGCAACAGCGGAACCCCCGGCCAATCCTCAACTGGATCTTCGACTCTACGGTCCCTCCCGCGATCTCATCCAGCTGTCGGGCATTTTGAAGAGCGACACGAATCCACTGAACCTGTGGACTGGGCATGCGACGAGTCCCATGGCAGCGACGCTCCGCGACCGGGATCAGTTCGTGGACCTGACAGGGCGAGCGAGGATCCGATGGGTCACTCGCACATCGGGATTCCACACCGTGCGCCCGCTGATCAAACTCGCGGATGGCAACTGGTTCGTCGGCGATCCCGGTTCTGGCACGCCCGCGGATTTCAACGAAACCGAAGTGTCGATTTCAGAACTGCGTTGGACCAAGCTGGACATCGACCGCGTCGTCACGGTTGGCCGATTCGTGCCAACGCCTGACCTCAGCAAGGTCGATGAAATCGGCTTCGCAGACCTCCTGCCCGGCAGCGGTAACGGCCCCGGCGGCTGGGTCAATGTGTCCCGCATTCAGGTCTACGGCAAGCCCGTCAAGCGCTAGGCCGGCTGTCCTCAGGCCAAATCCGTTCTCGCCGCGGAGCTACCCGGTCGATCGCTCCATCGCGCCGGTACTCGTGCATTAGGAAGAACCGATGACCCAACGCCGCGTGTTCCAAGTGTCAAGCCTCCTTCTCGTGAGCGCGCTGGTTCTGACGGGTGTCGTCGGCGGCGTGCGCGCTCAGGAACCGGTGCCGTCGTCTTCGACTGCAGCGCTGCCGGCGACGATTCAGTTCAATCGGGACATCCGTCCGATACTTTCCGACAAATGCTTCACGTGCCACGGGCCCGACAAAGGGAAACGCGTCACGCCGTTTCACTTTGATCTCGAGGAAGCGGCCAAGCAGCCGTTGCCGGGCGGTCGCTTCGCGGTGTTGGCCGGTGCCCCGGAGAAGAGCGCGCTGATTCAGCGAATCACGGCCACCGACGACCGCCGCCGAATGCCGCCTGCTTCGACCGGCAAGACGCTCACTGGGCGCGAGATCGCGCTGTTGACGGCGTGGATTCAGCAGGGCGCCAAGTGGGAGAAGCCGTGGGCCTTCGAAGTTCCCGCGCGACCGGCCGTCCCGCAGGTCGCGGACCGGGCATGGCCGCGAAACGCGATTGACGCGTTCGTCCTTGCGCGACTCGAGACGCAAGGTGTGAAGCCTTCGCCCGAGGCCGACCGCGCAACACTGCTTCGTCGCGTCACGCTCGATCTGATCGGAAAAGGCCCGACCCTCGAAGAGATTGACGCGTTTGTGGCAGACAAGTCGCCGAATGCATACGAGAAGGTCGTCGACCGCTTGTTGCGTTCACCACACTACGGGGAGCGCATGGCGATGCCATGGCTCGATGCGTCTCGCTACGCCGACAGCAGCGGCTATCAGGTCGACTACGAGCGCTCCATGTGGCGATGGCGTGACTGGGTCATCGACGCCTTCAACAAGAACATGCCGTTCGATCAATTCGCCGTGGAGCAGCTTGCCGGCGATCTGTTACCCAACGCCACGCTCGATCAGAAGATCGCGACTGCGTTCAATCGAAACCACCGTACGAATGCCGAGGGTGGGATTGTTCTCGAGGAGTACACCACCGAATACGTCGTCGATCGTGTCGCCACGACATCGTCGGTATTTCTGGGCGTGACGATGGGGTGCGCCCGTTGCCACGACCACAAATACGATCCGTTCACGCAGAAGGAGTTTTACCAGCTCTACGCCTATTTCAATAACGTCCCGGAGCATGGACGAAGCCGTCGCGGAAACTCGCAGCCCTACATCAAGGCGCCGACGGCGACCGAGCGAGCGGAACTCGACAAGCTGGATGCTGCAGTCACTGCCGCCACATCGAGCTTCGAGAAGGCGCGTCTCGCCTCAGTAGCGGCCGAGGCCAAGTGGATCGCCGCGCTGGCACACAAGGCGCCGTCGCACTGGGCACCTCCCGGGCAGGTTGCCTACTACTCGATGGACACCGATGTGCCGGTGCAGGTATCACCAGCCGCAGTTGGACCTGGGAAGACAGTCGCTTCACCGTCGTGGCAGGGCACCGCACAGTTTGCGGAAGGCATCGTCGGACGCGCGGCCAGCTTCGATGGCAAGAGCTACATCGATGGCGGAGCGATTGGCGAGTTCGACGATGAAGCCGCGTTCACGTTCAGTGCATGGATCAATCCAACACGTGCCACGGGCGCGATTATCACGAAGACACGTGACGAATCGGAATCCCGCGGGTACACCTTGCAGCTCAAGGACGGCAAGCTGCAGATCAGCGTCGTGTACGGGTGGGCCTTCAATGGCGTGAGGATCGAGACGGAGAAGCCTCTCGAACTCGGTAAGTGGCACCACGTGTCGGCGAGTTACGACGGGAGTCGTGAGGCCCGAGGCCTCACGCTGATCGTCGACGGTGTTCGGCAGCCGAGCAAGGTCCAGGTGGATGTCCTGAACGATCCGCCGACCACGCGCGAGCCATTGAGAATCGGCGGAGGCGGTGGACCTGAGAACAGGTTCCAGGGCCTCATCGACGAAGTTCGGATCTACGACAGAGTGCTGACCGACGACGAAGTGGCCGTGCTTTTCTCGACGCGGCCGCTCAATGAGATCGCCCAGCGTACCGAGGCAGAGCGCACAGCTCCCGAACAGGCAAAGGTTCGAGGCGCATTTCTCGAGAGTCCCGACGCTCCGGAGGCGCTGCGCCAGGCATCTCGGCGCTTGAGCGACGTCAGGAAGAAGCGAGACGCCTACTACAGTGGCATCACGACCGTTATGGTGATGCAGGAGATGCCCGCTCCTCGGGAGACGCATGTCCTGCTCCGAGGTGCCTACGATCAGTTTGGCGAGACGGTCGCTCCCGACGTGCCGTCGATTCTCCCGCCGATTCCCAAAGACTACCCACGGAATCGCCTCGGCCTGGCGCGATGGCTGGTGCAACCATCGAATCCACTCACCGCGCGAGTCGCCGTCAATCGCTATTGGCAGTTGTATTTCGGCACGGGCATCGTCAAGACCGTAGAGGACTTTGGATCTCAGGGCGAGCAGCCATCTCATCCCGAGCTTCTCGACTGGTTGGCGACCGAGTTCGTGCGGACCGGTTGGAACATCAAAGAATTGCAGAAGCTCATTGTGATGAGCGCGACCTATCGTCAGGATTCTCAAGCCAGCGCCGCTGTGTTGCAAAAAGATCCGGAGAACCGGCTGCTCGCTCGCGGTCCGCGCTTTCGATTGCCGGCGGAAACAGTTCGCGATCAGGCCTTGGCCATTGCTGGTCTGCTTGTCGAAAAGGTGGGTGGGCCGTCAGTGAAGCCATATCAGCCCGAAGGGTTATGGCTCGATCTGACGCAGAACGGGTCTGGCGAATACGTACAGGACCGTGGTGAAAAGCTCTATCGACGAAGCCTGTACACCTTCTGGAAGCGCACGATCCCGCCGCCGACGATGGCGAACTTCGACGCCCCAAGTCGGGAGAGCGCGGTTCTCCAGCGCAGCGTGACGAACACACCGCTGCAGGCACTCAACCTCTTGAATGATGTGACCTATCTCGAGGCCGCGCGGCTTCTTGCCGAGCGGATGCTTCGAGAAGGGGGCCCGACGCCGGCCACTCGAATCGCGTTCGCATTCCGTCTGGCGACGGGCCAGCGGCCGACGGCGAAGGAGAGCGCGATTCTCGCCAATGCGCTTTCCTACGCCCACGAGCGCTTTGCCGGCAGACCGGATGCGGCCGCCAAGTTCCTCGCGGTGGGTGAACATCCGCGCGATCAGAAACTCGACGTCAAGGACCTGGCGTCGTATGCGAGCGTTGCGAGCGTGATTTTGAACATGGATAAGACCATCACCAAGGACTAGCCACATGGACAGACGCTTGTCTGAAGCCTTGTTCGCCTTGAACAGGCGACACTTCCTGCTCCGGTCTGCATCAGGGATTGGTGCGGCCGCACTGGCGCACCTCCTTGGACAGGATCTCGTGGCGGCGGGAGCGCAGACCGTATCGTCCGCTGCCGGTCCGCAGCCCCATTTTCCTCCCAAGGCGAAACGCGTCATCTACCTGTTTCAGTCCGGAGGGCCGTCGCATCTGGATCTCTTCGACTACAAGCCGCTCCTGGCGAAGGTCAACGGCAGTGATCTGCCACCCTCGATTCGTCAGGGACAGCGGCTCACCGGCATGAGCTCGTCGCAGGAGCGCTTTCCCGTCGTGCAGTCGCAGTTCAAATTCGAGCAGCGAGGGAAATCGGGCGCGTGGATCAGCGACCTGATGCCGCACACGGCGGGTGTGGCAGACGACATCAGCTTCATCAAGTCTCTGCATACCGAACAGATCAATCACGATCCTGCGGTCACGTTCGCGCAGACGGGATTCCAGCTTGCGGGCCGGCCCAGTCTCGGCGCGTGGGTCAGCTACGGCCTCGGAACTGACAACCAGGATTTGCCGGCCTTCGTCGTGATGATCTCGGCAGGGTCACTTGGCGGCGACCAGCCGCTCTACGACCGCTTGTGGGGCACGGGCTTCTTACCCAGCCAATACCAGGGAGTGAAGCTGCGCTCGTCGGGCGATCCGGTGCTCTATATCTCGGATCCGGAAGGATTCGATCGTGAAGACAGGCGTCGATCGATCGACGACATCGCCAAACTCAACCAGGAGAGCTTCAAGGAGTTCAACGATCCGGAGATCAGCACTCGAATCTCGCAGTACGAGATGGCGTTTCGCATGCAAGCGTCGGTGCCCGAGTTAACCGACATGTCGAACGAGCCGGCGAGCACCTTCGAGTTGTATGGCGAAGATGCACGCAAGCCTGGCACGTTCGCCAGAAACTGTCTGATGGCTCGCAGGCTCGCCGAGCGCGGCGTCAGATTCATTCAGCTCTATCACCGAGGCTGGGATCACCACGGCAATCTTCCGAGAGGCATCACGGTCCAGGCCAAGCTGGTCGATCAGGCGTCGGCGGGGTTGATTCAGGATCTGAAACAACGCGGTCTTCTCGACGACACGCTGGTGGTCTGGGGTGGTGAGTTCGGGCGGACCGTCTATTGCCAGGGCAAGTTGACGGCAGATGACTACGGCCGCGACCACCATGGTCGCTGCTACACAGTCTGGATGGCGGGTGGAGGCATCAAGCCTGGTGTGTCGTACGGCGAAACGGACGACTACGGCTATGGCATCGCCAAGGATCCCGTCGCCGTTCACGATCTGAATGCCACCATCCTGAACCAGCTTGGCATCGATCACATGCGCCTCACGTACAAGTATCAAGGACGAAGCTTCCGACTGACTGATGTCGGTGGCAACGTCATCAAACCGATCGTTGCGTAGCACCACAGACACCGAATGAGGGTGTGCTAGCGCGGACCACTGGGCGTGATTTGCACCATGGAGGGTGAACTATGTCGAAACGGAGAACTATCCTCGGGGCGACGTCGTTAGCCGTCGTGCTGGTGGGGGTTGTGGCGACGTGGGCGCAGCAGGAGTCTCCGCCCAACAAACCGCCGGAGCTCTCGATCGAGGACTACATTGAGATTCAGCAGTTAGTCGCCCGCTATCCGTACCCTTTGGACACGAACCCAGACTACGGAAAATCGTACGCGGCCCAGTTCACTGAGGACGGGATCTTTCACAACCAGGCCGATCACTACTACCGAGGTCATGCGGATATCGCGGGCGCTGCCAACCTCAACAAACGTCCCCCCACGCCAAACAACGTAGGCCACTTTATTTTCAGTCACGTGATTCGGCCGACGGCGAACAACGGCGCGGTCGGAAACGAGCAAAACTTTCTCATCTCAGAGACCGGGGAAGTGATCGATGGACGGCGAGCCTCGTCCATCACCTCTTATCAGTACGTGGATATCTACGAGAAGACGTCTGCCGGCTGGAAATTCAAAGTGCGGAGTCATCCCTGGCCGGGCGCGGAGCCGCCGGAGCGCGAAGGCGATCGGTGGCGCATTCGCCCCCTGAGCCGGCCGTGAGCCGTCGAGTCAATGACGGGTTGTCGGTCCACACCGGATCGCAACTCTGTGCTGTGTGGTTCCAAAGCCAGTGTCACGAAGAGGGAGACTAGCATGGCCAACTGGATGAAAGCCGTTATTGCGACGACGCTGGCGTGTGTCGTCCTGGCGACGTTCGTCGTCGCGCAAGCGCAACCGACAAAGCCCTGGTTTCTTGGACATCTCACTCCGAGGGACTACATCGAGATTCAACAGCTCGCCGCACGTTATCCGTATGCCCTGGACCGCGGAACAGACAACGGCAAAACATACGCAGCGCTGTTTACCCCTGATGGTGTGTTCGAGGGGAACGGCAGAAACTTGAGAGGCCGCGCCGAGCTTGCGAAAGCGGCTGACAGAGGAGAGGCGATTCCTCAAAACGTCGGTCACTTCATGATGAACCACCTCATCGAGCCAGGACCAAACGGTGGGGCTGTGGGAAAGCAATATCTGTTGACGATGTCGGCGTTCGGTCCGGAGGACGCGAATGGCCGACGGGCGACGGCGATTCGGCAATGGCACTATCAGGATGTCTATGAGAAGACCTCGGAGGGTTGGCTATTCAAGTCGCGTACGTTGATCGAAAAGCCAAGGGGGCGGGCGCCTGCGCCGCAGGTCACTCCGTCTCGGTAAGGTGAGACTGTGAACCCGCCGCCATTCACCATCTGAATGCCACGCTGGCGGCGACCGTCATCACAGCGATCATCACGTAGCAGCGCACGCAACTCGTACCCCTATTGCGGTATTGTTGCGTGCGCTTCCGCTCACTAGTATCCGCCCTACAAAACGAGTCCTGTTCTGCGTTCCCCGAATAGAACGCCAGTGACTCGAACTCACCCACGCTGAAGTGTGTTCCGGTTGGTCTTGACCGAGACCAGCCCTCCCGTGAAGGAGAAAACGCCATGCGTCAACGGCGGATTTCAGATGCCCTCGTGCTGATGATGTCGGTCTCGGTGGCGTTGGTGCTCGCGCGTCCCGCCGCCGGTCAGTCCGATTCTCCTGCAAGCTCGAACACGCTCTCGTTTCAAGATCGGTTTGAGATCCACGAGCTCTTCGCGCGCTACAGCCAGGCCCTCGATATGGGCAATGGAGAGGAACTGGTCACGAACGTCTTCGCACCCAATGGCATCTTCCACGACCCGTCGCTCTGTCTGGTCGGAAGCGATGAATTGCGTAAGGGACTCGCCAGTCATCCCAGTCACGTCCGCACGTCGCAACACTTTCCGAACAACATCGTCATTACCGAAGGCTCGGGTAATCGAGCCAAAACGCACTCCTACGTGATCGTGTTTGGCGCGAAGGGCACGATGACGTTTGGGACCTACCACGACTCTCTCGTGAAGATCGGGGGCAAGTGGCTCATCGAACACCGGCAGGTGTGGCGACCTGGACCGGTCACGCGCGATCCTCGCTGTCCAACCGACCTGGACAAACTCGAACCGTAGTGGCGCCGGGCAACTGGTCGCAAGCCGCGTCAGCGTTCTTGCTCGAGATGCGCAGGATCGAATCGACACGTAAATCGGAGACCGGTAGGAGGAGACTTATGCACTCATCCGCACGTTCGGCGTGGCGACGATGGCCTGATGTGGCGATCGTGCTCGCGATGGTGATGGGGTGTCCGTCGTTTGTATTTGCCCAAGCGGGCGCGTCGATAACTGGGATCGTTCGCGACGGCTCTGGTGCCGTGCTGCCTGGAGTGACCGTGGAGGCGGCCAGCCCTGCGCTCATTGAGCAGCAGCGAACGGTTGTGACCGACCAGGGCGGCCAGTACAGGATCGAGGCGCTCCGTCCCGGAACGTACACCGTTACGTTCACGCTCACCGGCTTCAACACGTTCAGACGAGAGGACCTCGTGCTGACCGGCACGTTTGTGGCCACTGTCAACGCCGAGCTCGGCGTGGGCTCGCTCAACGAAACGGTAACGGTCAGTGGCGAGAGCCCCGTCGTCGACCTTCAATCCGCGCGGCAACAGCGTGTCTTCAGTCAGGAAGTGCTCGATGCGATTCCGCAAGGACGGACGCCGGTCACTGCCGGCATTCTGCTGCCCGGAGTGACGGTCTCGACGTTTGGTTCCACCCAAGATGTGGGAGGTACTGCAAACATCACCTTGACGGGAGGACAGTTATCGATTCATGGCAGCGACACCGACGACCATCGCCAGATGATCGACGGCGTTTCCACGGCCAATGCCGACGGCGGTGGAGCATACGCGTCTGGATTCACCGTCAATATGGGCGCCGCTCAAGAGGTGGCACTTGACTACGCATCCGGCACGGCAGAACAGAGCACGGGCGGCACCTATCTGAACGTAATTCCGCGCGAAGGTGGTAACGCTCTCAAGGGATCGTTCTTCGGATCGTATGTGAACAGCTCGTTTCAGGGCAGCAACTATACCGACGAGCTGAAAGCGAAGGGGGTTCGGTCACCTGACGCGATCAAGGAAGCCTACGATTACAACCCCAGCGTCGGTGGTCCAGTGGTTCGCGACCGTTTATGGTTCTTTGGATCGGCACGATTCCTTGGGAATTCGAACTACGTCACGGGAATCTTTGTGAACAAGAACGCTGGAAATCCGCAAGCCTGGAACTACGATCCAGACCTCGAGCAGCCCGCCTTTACCAATTCAACGTCGAAGAGCGGAAACGTTCGACTGACCTGGCAAGCCAGTCCGAGCAACAAATTCAGTTTCTTTCACGATCATCAGGATCTGTGCCGATGTTCACTGGTGACGTTCAATCGTCCCCCAGAGTCGGCGCTTCGAATTACCTATCCAATCGTGGACTTTTCGACCGTCGGGTGGACGGCTCCGTTAACGGCGAAGCTCCTTTTCGAAGCCCGTGGCGGCCTGCGTCGCGAGTCATTCATGCAGCCGCCACGACCAGGCGAAGGGGATCCGTTTCTCGAGATGATCGACGTGACCGAGCAAGGCGGGAGTATCCCCGGGCTCCTGTATCGATCGCAGGGAGTCTACAGATTCAACAAGGGCAACAACTACAGCGCCTCGGCGTCGCTGTCGTACATCACGGGCCAGCACGCATTCAAGGCCGGCTTCAGCCAGGTGTACTTGGACAAGACCGAGTCGTTCTTCGACAACAACTACGCGGTGAGCTACAGATTCCTCAATGGAGTGCCCAATCAACTGACGCAGAGGGCGACGCCGTGGACGTACCACGTCCAGCAGCCCGCTGACCTGGGCGTCTACGTTCAGGACCGTTGGACGCTCAGTCGCCTGACGTTGAATGCGGGGATGCGGTTCGAGTACTACCGAAGTACGTTCCCGGCTCAGACGCTTGGCTCTGGGCTACTCGTGCCGAACCGTAACATCTCGTTCCCCGATACTCCGCTTCTCAGCTTCCAGGACATCGTTCCAAGGCTGGGCGCGTCCTACGATTTGTTTGGCAACGGCAAAACCGCGATCAAAGCGAGTGTCAACAAATACGTGGAAGGTCTGGGTATGCAGGTGGGCTGGTCGAACGGCGTGCTCGATCCCGTGAGCGGCCTGGCCAATACCGTGACGCGCGCGTGGACGGACGGCAACGCCAACTACGTGGCGGACTGCGACCTGAAGAATCCGCTCGCGCAGGACAATCGCCAGTCGGGCGGAGACTTCTGCGGCACGGTGTCCGATACCAACTTCGGCAAACCGACGCCCAGCACTACGTCCGATCCAGCGACGCAGACCGGCTGGGGGAATCGCCCGTATCAATGGGAGTTTTCGACCAGCGTGCAGCAGGAACTTGCCGCGCGAGTGTCGCTCAATGTGGGGTACTACCGGCGAGTGCTTGGAAACTTCACCGTGATCGACGACCTGTCACTGTCACCAGACGATTTCAGTCCGTTCTCCGTGACCGTGCCGATCGATCCGCGTCTGCCCGACAGCGGTGATGTGATCGGGCCGTTCTACGATCGCGATCCCGACGCAGTGGCCAGGCCAGCGGTCAGAGTGAACAAGCTCGCTCGCGACTACGGAAACCAGATCCAGCACTGGAACGGTGTCGATCTCGGTCTCGATGCGCGGCTGGGAGGAGGACTCACCGTCCAGGGCGGAATCAGCACCGGCCTGTACATCGAGGGACAACTGCGAGATTCTGGCGGCTTTACCGGAAGCGGCTCCGCTGGGCGTGCTCTATTGTCACCAGGATACGAAGTTCCTGACGCAGCTGAAGTTTCTTGGAAGCTACACGCTGCCGCGGGTCGACGTCCAGATTAGCAGCACATACCAGAGCATCCCGGGCCCGGTGCTCGCCGCCAACCGTGTCTATTCAAACGCATCCGTCAGAGACTCACTCGGGCGCGATCTGTCGGCAGGCGCTGCCAATGTCACCGTCAATCTCGTTCCGCCGGGATCGATGATCGGTGAGCGGATGAATCTGCTGGATTTTCGCTTCGGAAAAGTGTTTCGCGTGCAGAGATCACGCGCAGTGGTCAGCCTGGACCTCTACAACGCGCTCAACTCTGACGCGGCGCTCGGTGAGAACTCGACATACGTGAACGCCACCATCACAGGATGGAGGATCCCCACGCAGTTTGCTCAGGCTCGCTTCGCGAAAATCAGCGTACAGTTCGATTTCTGATACGGTGATTCAGCGAGAGCCGGGGCGGCTCGCACACGACTGGAACCACGCCCCATGTCGTGTGCGAGCTTCGTCTCTACTACGAGGAGATCCTATGAGCCACCTGGTTTCCCGCCGGACATTTGTCTCAAGCTCGGGCGCGTTGGCGGCAGGAGTTGCGTCCGGCGTATCACTGCTCGGCACCGGGTTGCAGCAGGCGGGAGTTACGAAGCCTGGGGACCAGCCCACGGCTGGAATGATCGATTTTCACGTCCACACGGCTCCGGATACCGCGGAGCGCACCGTCAACGCTGTGGAGGCGGCACAAACGGCACGCGACAAGGGGCTGCGAGCGATCGTCCTCAAGGGAACGGCGTTCGAGACGGTGACCAGGGCCGCCGCCGCCAATGCCGAAGTGAAGGGCATCCAGGTTTTTGGTGGCGTAGTCATGAACTGGTCCAGTGGAGGCATCAACCCCGCTGCCGTCGAAGCGATGGTGACCATGCGCGGTAGCGGATCCGAGAAGATCGGTCGCGTTGTATGGATGCCAAGTAACGACTCTCGAAATCATTTCGAGCGTTTCAAAATCACGAGACAGCCGGTTGATGTGTTCAGTGGCGGAAAGCTTGTTCCAGCCATGCACGACGTCCTGGCACTGTGCGCGAAACACGATCTGGTGCTCCAGACGTGCCACCTGTCGCCACCAGAAGCGATTGCACTCATCAAAGAAGCGAAGGCGGTCAAAGTCCAGAAGATCGTCTGCACGCATGCCGACTACGACCCGATCAACATGTCGGAGGACGATCAGCGGGAGGCTGCAAGACTGGGCGCTTTCATCGAGCACGCCTATATCGGCGTGTATCTGGGTCCTGATTCGCCGGCCGAGCGTTTCAGACCATGGCGGGGCGCGACTGTCGAGCAGGTCTTGAGCCGGATACGAGCCGTCGGCGCGGCGAGCTCGATTCTGTCGAGCGACATGGGCGCGGCCCCGATCGGGATTCCGGCCGATGGCTTCGCAGCTTTTGTCGGTCGGTTGCGCGAGTTGGGAATGACAGATGCTGAACTCGACCGAACGGGACGCAAGAATCCAGCGGCTCTACTCGGTCTGTCGTAGCTTCCTGTCGTCGGGTCTCCGGCTTTCGCGACCTACTTCTGAATCGAAAATTGCCGACGTCGCTCACGAACGTGCGAATGGTGTCTTCCCCTCCTTGCTTTCGAGTGTGAGCGGGAACCAGAGTCGAGTCTCGAGACGATCACGTTCGACGGCCTGTTCGAACGCGCGCGCTTCATCGTCTTGCAGCACGAGACACAAGCGACAAATCAATCTGCGCTTTCGGCAAAGGCCGTCTCCTTGTTGCGTGTCAGTAAGAGGTTTGCCGATGAGTAGCTGGTGTCAAACGGATTTCGCAGACTCCCTGCCTCGCAACCAACCCTCGCTGGACACCTGAAGGCACTGGGATCCGCGTAGGCCCCTGAGCTTACCGAGCAAGCTTGAGCGCCACAGCAAGGCTCGTCGTGACCCGCGACACAATCAGAGTCACTGAAGTTGGCACCGACCACGACAATCCGTTCCGCCCCCCGTCGAACCGTGACGGTTATTACTGGTAAGCGTGAGGTCCTTCATGATGGCCAACCGTGAGGTGAAGAGCTTGGCGCGCACGGTGATTCGTTGCGCCAGACAAATCCGGAAACATCGCTAACGGTTAGCACCCGGGAAACGACCGCCTTGATGAGAGTTGGGACACAGTAGGCCTCAGCGTTTCGTCGTCAGCTCCAGTCGCGCCAAAACGGGACCAGCTGCTCGAGGAATTTCTTGCCGTTCGCAGGCGCCCACGTCACGGGGTCATCGCGCAGCAAGTAGGTACTGCTCGTTCGCGCAGAGGAATTGCGTTCGGTCGTTCTCGAGAATCCAGTTGATCGCCGCGACGAACGAGTGCCGCTTCTCTCTAGTTTCCCACCTGAGGGGACCTGAGGGGCCATCTCGGTCTCGATGCCTCGGCGGCACTGTCCGACACGTTGAGCCGGGTACCCGACGGCGCGCTGATCAACGTGCAAACGACTTAGCACAACTCCCAACTAGGTTGGGAGTTGGAGGTTGGGCGTTGATTACTGCCAGATTTTCACGCGCTGCTCGGGCGGCAGATAGAGCTTGTCGCCCGACTGTACGTTGAACGCCGCGTACCACGCGTCGACGTTCCGCACGACGCCATTGACGCGCGTCAGCGGTGGCGCATGCGGATTCGACAACACTAGCGAACGCAGTGCCTCGTCGCGATGCTTCGAGCGCCAGGCTTGAGCGTAGGCCAGGAAGAACCGCTGATCACCGCTGAGGCCGGCGATGACCAGCGCATCTTTGCTGCCGAGCGACTGACGATACGCCTGATACGCGACACCAAGCCCACCGAGATCCCCGATATTCTCGCCGAGCGTGAGCTGGCCGTTCACCTTCAGACCCGGCAGGACCTCGAACGCGCCGTACTGCGACACCAGCGTGGACGATCGCTTCTTGAACGACGCGTCGTCCGCCTTGGTCCACCAGTCCTTCAGCGCACCGGTCGCGTCGTAGAGCCGGCCCTGATCGTCGAAGGCGTGGCCGATCTCGTGCCCGATCACCGCTCCGATGCCACCATAGTTCACGGCATCGTCGGCGTGGGGATCAAAGTACGGCGGCTGCAGGATGGCCGCGGGAAACGTGATCTCGTTGGTCGGCGGATAGTAGTAGGCATTGACCGTCTGGGGCGTCATCTGCCACTCGTCCTTGTCGACCGGTTTCCCCAGCTTCCCGACGTCGTAGTGCCAGGACCAGAGGTCGGCCGCGCGCGCGTTGGCCAAGAGATCGCCAGGCACGATGGCCATCGATGAGTAGTCTTTCCATTTGTCGGGATACGCGATCTTCACGCGTAACGACGCCAGCTTCTCGAGGGCCTTGGTGCGCGTCGCTGGCCCCATCCACTCCAGCTTTTCGATGTTGGCCTTGTAGGCGGCCTTCAGGTTTTCGACGAGCACATCGATCTTGGCTTTGGACTCCGGCGGAAAGTGCTGCTTCACGTAGACCTGGCCGATGGCCTCGCCGAGGCCACGGTTCACGAGGTCCACGCCGCGCTCCCACCGCTCGCGCTGCCGCTCGCGCCCGGAGAGCGCCTTGCCGTAGAAAGCGAAGTTCTCGTCGTCGATCGCCTTCGGCAAGTACGGGGCGTGATTGTGCAGATGGTGATACGTGAGGTACGCCTTCCAGTCGTCGAGCGGCTGCGACGTGACCAGCGCCGCAATCCCCTTCAACGCAGTCGGGGTGTTGGCGTTGAAGCGGTCCCAACCACCAACCTCCATGGCATCGAACATCGCCTGCCAGTCGAGGCCCAGGGCGAACGCTTTTATCTCGGCGCGGCTCTTCGGGTTGTAGTTCGCGATCGCGTCGCGCGTCTGCTCCGCTGGCCAGTGGACGCGGGCGATCTGGGTCTCGAGAGCCATCACCCGCGCGGCCATGGCCGTCGCATCGGCAGCACCCGCCAGCGTCAGCATCCGCCCAATGTGGGAGACATACGCCGTTCGTGTCTCTTTGAGCTTCGGATCGTCCTTCAAGTAGTAATCGCGATCCGGCATCCCCAGGCCCGACTGCACCAGGTTGACGAAGTACGCCTCGGGATCCTTGTCGTCCGGTCCGACGTAACCGCCAACAGGTGACTGAAAGCCGGGCTCGCCAAAGAGCTTCGACAACTCGCTCGCCGTCTTCACTGCGGCAATGCGATCGAGGTCCGGCTTGACGGCGTTCACACCGTCGGCCTCGATCTTGGCCGTGTCCATGAAGGCGGCAAAATAGTCGCCGATCTTCCGTTCGATCGATCCCAGGGCCGGCTTGGGTGCCGAGGCGCCCTCGATGATCTTCCGTATGTGGGCACGCGCTTCATCATCGAGCTTTTGGCCCATGGAGTACGCCGCCTTGTCTGCGGGGATGGTGAACGTCTCCTGCCACGACCCGTTCACGTACGCAAAAAAGTCGTCGCCCGGCTTCACGGTGTCCTTGCGCGCGGTGAGATCGATGCCGAAGTCGCCGTACTCGGGTTTCGCGGGTGCCGTCGCCGGAGACGCGCTCGTTTCGCCGCCCGACCCTCCCCGGCCGCAGCCTGCAGCCAGGCTGACCGCGAGCAGCGCTGCCGCCGTCCAACCTTCCGCCACAAATACGCCCCGGCCCCTCCGACATGCCATGCGTCCTCCCTCACTCGTGTGAATGCAATGATAGCTGTGCTTGCCGGGGGCGGGGCCGTATACCGGCATTGCGTTAACCAACAAAGTGCCGGGTCGATGCCCCTGCACTCTTCAAGACACAGTCCGGTCCCGAGCATGAATGTCAACATCTGCGGACGACGGAGTCGCTTCACGTAGGTGCGTTTGTTCCGCCGGCGCTCCACCCAGCGTGGCAATGCATGAGCGCGGAGCCGCCGAAGCGATTGCGTCGGGCCAAGCGGGCAACGTGCGCCGCATCGATTCGGGCGAGTACAGGTCCAGCTACCGCCACGCGTGTCCGGACCGTGGTCAGCTTCTCTTCCTCTGCGTCATCGATGAACAAGCCGGGGCCAAGTTCGTGATAATCGTTGGCAACGGACCGCCGTCGCCACCTTCGATTCCGTTCACCAGGAACCGCTGCGTATCGGCGATCGCATCGTAGTTGTAGGTGCCTGACTGCCCATACCCGTCTATGACGCAACGCCAGGATGCCGTTCGTCGAGACTGGGAATGCGGCATAACCGGAATTGACACCACCGTACGGGTCCTCTCGGCGACACAGAGCGCCTCACCCGCCAGCGTAAACGCTGTGGATCGAACGGCTGTGCAAAAAGCGCCCGCCGCGAGCGAAGAGCAAATGCTCCGCGGCGACTGCGCTTTCGAATCGGCGAGGCAACTTCGAGGCGAATGGCGCCAGCAAGTGATGCTACGTGTCAGTTCAGGTCGTATTTACCGCTAGCGCCCGAGTCTAGCCTCCCTCCGCAACTCGTCATAGACCGCGTTACCCACGTTGATGGCCGCCGCGGTCTCGAACCGAGTGCCGTCCGTGGGGGCGGTCCGTTTTAGGAAGTTAAACATCGTCACGCCGTCCGTTACTGATGGTGCATTGAGCACCTCGATCGCGTGCTGCAACTCGTGTCCGATTGCGGCCATGAT
The DNA here is from genome assembly GCA_963772955.1 of uncultured Acidobacteriota bacterium. GTDB lineage: Bacteria > Acidobacteriota > Vicinamibacteria > Vicinamibacterales > UBA2999 > Gp6-AA40. Next base: position 1,294,144 of record CAVYZF010000009.1, read on the forward strand.
CTGCACGTCGGTGTCGCTCGTCGATCGGTGAATCACGATGCGAAGGAATCGAGAGCCAGCACTGACGTGCATCCAGATCTTCAGGCACGCCCGAACGCGATGGCCGCACGATCCTGGTTCGACGTACACGATGCCGCGTGAGGCCAGGATGGTAGCCACGAGCCTTCGAAATGTTTCCGATCGCCCGGTCGCCTGATCGATAAGGGTCGCCAGCGCGCTGTCAGTGGACCGGACACGATCGGTTGGTGTGAGTGTTTGGGCGCTTAGATCGCTCACAGGCCCGAATATCGCCAATAACCCCACGCATACGGCCAGCGGCAGGTGGCGGTCATTGGCCCCCTTCCGTCTCACGGGCCTGTCGTTCGCGTCCGCCGTCAGCGCCTGCATCGCCTCCCATCGCGTCCCGTCCTCCATGGCGTGATCCCTCCAGACCGAGGACGCGAGAGGACGAAAGAAACTTGCTCATGGGTCAGCAACAGGGCAGACTGACGCCTTGTCGACGCGAGGCATGGCCAACCAGTACCGTCCAAGCCAGGACGTGAGCGGCCTCTTGCAAGCTTGGGGACGCGGGGACGTTGAGGCTCGCGACCAGCTCCTGCCGCTGGTCTATGGAGAGCTCCGCGGACGGGCGGCAGCGTATCTCCGCCAGGAGCGCGTCGGCCACACCCTCCAGCCGACTGCGCTCGTCCACGAAACCTATCTGCGGCTGGTCAAACAAGACCGCATGACGTGGCAGAACCGTGCGCAGTTCCTGGGCGTGGCGGCGCAGATGATGCGACGCATCCTCGTGGATCGGGCCCGCGCGCGCAAGATGATGAAACGATCTGGCCGATGGGCGCGGGTCACCTTCGACGAGGCGGTGGCGCTACGGCAGGCGCCGGATGTCGATCTACTCGATCTCGATCACGCCCTCCGTGAGTTGGCCACCTTCGATCCCCGCAAGAGTCAGGTCGCGGAGCTTCGGTTCTTCGGCGGGCTGTCGCTCGCGGAGGCGGGGCACGTGCTGGGCCTTTCTGTGGCGACGGTCGAGCGAGAATGGCAAGCCGCTCGCGCGTGGCTTTATGCGCATCTGACTAGAGCGCCTCACGTTGACGCCTGAACGCTGGCGGCAGATCACCGAGCTGTTCCATGCCGCGCGCGAGCGCGATCCGGCGGGGCGCGACGCGTTGCTTGCGGACGCCTGCCAAGCGGATGCCGGGCTGCGGCAAGAGGTTGAAGCGATGTTAGCTGGGCACGAAGGCGCGGGCGCTTTCGGAGAAGGCCCGCTGGTGACACCTGCCGTGGGGCTCGAGTCGGGCTTCACGTTCGGGTCATACCGCATCGCGCATCTGATTGACGCCGGCGGCATGGGCGAGGTGTACCGCGCCCGCGATCTGAAGCTCGGACGGGATGTTGCGATCAAGATCCTGCCGCGCGCGTTCACGGGCGATCCCGGGCGGCTGGCGCGCTTCGAGCGCGAGGCGCGCATCTTGGCAACGTTGAATCACCCGTGCATCGGCGCCATCTACGGTCTGGAAGAACATGACGGCGTCCGAGCGCTGGTGCTCGAGCTCGTTGAAGGCGACACGCTCGCCGAGCTCCTGAACCGCGGGCCCATACCCGCTACCGACGCCAAGGTGCAGGCTCGCCAGATCGCCGAGGCGCTCGAGGCCGCACACGAAGCGGGAATCGTTCATCGCGATCTGAAGCCGGCCAACATCAAGATCACCCCGGCGGGGGGCGTGAAGGTGCTGGACTTTGGTCTTGCGAAGTTGACCCCGCTGAGCCTCGTCGCCGACACCGCCGCGGATGGTCTATCGCATTCTCCGCCGGCGCCCTCCAGCGGCGGTACAGACGCGGGGGTCATTCTCGGTACGCTCGGGTACATGAGCCCGGAACAGGCGCGCGGACTGCCGATCGACAAGCGAGCCGACATCTGGGCGTTCGGCTGTGTGCTGTACGAGATGCTGACTGGCAGGCGAGCGTTCGACGGCGATGACGCAGCCCAGGCCATCGCCTCAGTCATGAAAGACGAGCCGACCTGGCACCTACTTCCACAAGAGGTATCGCCGCAGATTCGCCTCCTGCTGAAGGGCTGCCTGGAAAAAGACCCGCGCGCGCGGATCAGCGACATCGGCACCGCGCGGTTTCTCTTGACCGAGGTCATGCCGGCGCCTGCGTCGCCTGCACCGCAGAGTGATGTCGGCCTCCCTGTTCCCACGATGCGTTGGCGAAACGTCGCGATTTCCACTGCTGTTATCCTTGCGGCCTGCGCACTCACCGCGACGGCGGCGTGGCTGTGGATGCGGCCGAACCGCGCGAGCGTCACGCGGACCATCGTGACGTTACCGGGTCCGGCGACATTGTCCGTCAGCGGAGTCGATCGCGACGTGGCGATCTCACCAGACGGCCGGCGGATCGCGTATATCGGAGGTCTTCCCAATCAGTCGCAGCTGCTTATCCGCTCGCTGGATCAGCTTGAACCTCGGGTACTGGTGACAGGTCTCCCGCGAGGAGTCTTTTTCTCTCCCGATGGGGAGTGGGTCGGCTACTTCGACAGCACGACAGCCTTGAAGAAGGTCGCGGTAACGGGTGGACCGCCGATCACGATTTGTCAGGTCACCACGAATCCTCGCGGCGCCACATGGGGACGAGACGGCATGATCGTCTTCGCGACGACCGACTCGACGTCCGGGCTCCTGCGCGTGGCTGCCGAGGGTGGCGAAGTGGCCGTCCTCACCAGGCCAAACCCGGAGCAGGGCGTTTCCGACCACATCTTCCCCGAAGCGATTCCAGGAACTCAGCAGATCCTGTTCACAATCATCTCCGCAGACGGCCACCTCGAGACGGCGCAACTGGCCGTTTTCGACCTGCAGAAGAGAACACAAAAGACCGTCCTGTCGGGAGGCTTTGACGCACACTACGTATCGAGCGGACATTTGCTGTTCGGTGTGGCCGGTACGCTGCGAGCCGTGGGATTTGATGCCAATCGGCTGGAGGTATCAGGCACACCCGTGTCGGTGATTCCGCAGATGGTGACATCAACGTGGGGCGCCGCCGACTTCGACGTGGCGGATGACGGCACGCTGGCGTACGTGCACGGGACGGCGGGGGGCCAGTTGCACACGCTCGCATGGGTCGATCGCCAAGGGCGCGAACAGCCGATCAGCGCGCTCCCTCCGCGCGCGTATCTGTATGCGCGCTTGTCGCCGGATGGGACGCGCATCGCACTCGATATTCGAGACCAGGACAACGACATCTGGATCTGGGACCTGGCGCGAGAGACTCTGAAGCGGCTCACGACGGACCCAACCCTTGACCGAATGCCCGTCTGGGCTGGCAACAGTCAGATCATCTTCAGCTCCGCCAGGTCAAGCCCCCTGGGCAACCTGTACCGACAATCCGCTGATGGGACAACCGACCCCGAGCGATTGACCCAGAGCCAGAACTTTCAGGTTCCCGCATCAATGTCGCCAGACGGCACGCAGCTCGTATTCACCGAGACCAGGACAACGCGCGACCTGATGCTGATGCAGCTGGATACGGGGCGCGCGCGGCCGCTGTTGTCCACGCAGTTCAACGAGCAGAACGGTTATATCTCCCAGAGCGGCCGATGGCTGGCGTACGAGTCCGACGAATCCGGACAGTTTCAGATCTATGTGAGACCGTTCCCTGAGGTGAATGGCGGGCTGTGGCAGGTTTCCACTGGGGGAGGTACGCAGCCGATGTGGGGGCGCGACGGCCAGGAGCTCCTGTATGTTGCGCCGGGCGGCGCACTGATGAGCGTGCGAATAGAGCCAGGCGCCGTGTGGAAGTCCGGCACGCCGGCAACAATCATCGACGGCAAGTATTTCTACGGGAGCCCGGAGGGTGTGTTCGGCCGAACATATGACGCATCGTCAGACGGCAGCCGGTTCCTCATGCTCAAACAAGCCGGCGATTCAGCTCGAAACGTACCGCCACAGGTGGTCATCGTTCAGAATTGGCTTGAGGAGCTGAAGCAGCGCGTGCCGGCACCGCGCTGACAACTGGCGCATGGCAAAGCTGCAGGTTTCGATCCACTGCGGCGCCGGTAGAAACTCCCTTGGCGACTTTCCGCGAGTAATCTATTGGTCTCCGGTTTGACCCATGCTCCGTGCCCTTCTGATTGCGTTGCTCCTCGCCGGTACGGCCGTAGCGGTTCAGGCTCAGACGATCGCCATTCGGGCCGGACGTCTCATCGATCCAGAGAGCGGAACTGCCTCCCGCAATCAGGTCATCCTGATCGAAGGCGGCCTGATCAAGGGTGTCGGCGGAAGCGTCAGCATCCCCGCGAATGCGAAGCTCATCGATCTGACGAACGCAACCGTCCTGCCGGGCCTGTTCGACATGCACACGCACCTGTGCCTGGCAGTCAAAGCGCCGCGGGACGCCGGGAAGTACTACTACACGACCTTGAACGATCCGGACTCCGCTCGCGCGATTGAGGGAGTGGTCAACGCGCGGACGATGCTCGAATCCGGATTCACGACCGTCCGCGACGTCGGCAATGAAGGAAACTTCGCGTGCGCCAGCGTCCGCCGCGCCATCGAGAAGAAGATGGTGCCGGGGCCGACGATGTTCAATGCCGGACGCATCATCGCGCCGTACGGCGGACAGTTTTTCCTTCAACCGGATAAGACGAACCTCGCCGAGCCGGAATACTTCTTCGCCGACACGCGCGACGAGATGGTGAAAGCGATCCGGGAGAACATCCACTATGGCGCGACGATCATCAAGATCGTGGTCGACGATCAGCGCTACATCTACTCCACTGACGACATCCGGTTCATGGTCGACGAGGCGGGAAGGGCGGGACTGAAACTGGCCGCACACGCATGGACCCACCAGGGCGCACACAACGCCGCGACGGCCGGCGTGGCGTCGATCGAACATGGGTTCGGCATGACCGATGAGGATCTGGAGATTGCGAAGAAGAACAACGTTGTCCTCGTTGGCACCGAGTATCTCGGGCTGACGGATGCGAAGGCGCGCCCGCAGTGGGTAGACCGGCTCCGCCGCGCCTACAAGATCGGGGTCACGATGGCATACGGCACCGACGTCATCGATGAGGTCGATGGACAGACGCGAGGGACGCTGTCGATTTCCGGGATTGACCCATGGATTGAGGCCGGCATCCCTCCGAAGGTGCTCCTGCAGGCGATGACGATGAATGCGGCCCGCTTGCTCGGTGTGGCAAATGAACGCGGCGCGATCCGCCCCGGCATGGCCGCTGACATCATCGCGACCGCGAGCGACCCACTCGAAGACCCGAACGCACTCAAAAAGGTCGTGTTCGTGATGAAGAGCGGCGTTGCCGTCAAACAATAATTGCCCGGAACCGATCCCTTCATCGCGAGTAACGGCGGAGGGACTTTCACCCGATCCATTGTCTTCGAAAGACAGTTGGCTACGACCGAGTTACAATCCCAAGAAGTCGGGGCGTAGCGCAGCCTGGTAGCGTACCTGCCTTGGGTGCAGGCAGTCTCCGTAACGACGGCTGGCTGAAGGGGTTGTGACGATCGAAAAGTGGTGCATCCAGATTTGCACCCACTTCCCAAGCCATTGGCCGACACGATCAGGTCTACCTCAAAATCGAAACTCCAACCCGCAGATTAAGAGTTCGAGAGGGCCTCCAGCGGCAGACCGTCCCGGAACTGTTGGATCGTCCATTCCGACTTGGGATGGCCGGTGAGATTCCAGTGCACGATCCGGCGTGTGCCGACGTCGAGGAGGACGAACACATAGAGTCGTTGAAACGTGGCCGTCACCACGATGAAGAAGTCGCAGGCGAGGACAGCGCCAGCGTGATTGTGGAGGAATGTCGTCCATGATTGAGCCGATCGGCCACCACGACTTCGGGGCCGTGGCGGCATGTACCGTCGCACGGTACGTGGTGACACCGTCAGACCAAGCTTCACGTGGAGTTCCGCCGCGATGCGCTCCTCGCCCCATGTGCGGTTGTGAGTGGCCATTTCCACGATGAGTCGCTGCACCTCGATAGGAATGCGGGGTCGCCCACGCTGCCGCGATCTCAATCGCCAGAAGAGACGACGGAGATGTCGATGCCACCGCACGAACGTATCGGGCTGCACAATCGTCAAGAGCTGTCGCCAGTCGACAAGCGCGGAGAGCAGCACGAGTGTGATTCGCGAGGCGTTGTCCGTTCGGCGCGGTCGGACTCGGCGCTCGACGTAACAGGCAAGCTGTTTTCGGAGGATGAGTTTTTCCGCCGCCAGTCGCGCGCGGGACTGGAACATCAGCCGCAGAAGGCGCAACAAGTCAGCGAGAAGAGCGAACACCGTTCTCACCACGTCTGCCGGATCATAACGTCAGCAACGAGACATCATGGAGTTGACTGTGGCAAGCGGACGGACTGATTTATTGCGGAGGACACGTACTTTTGTGGCGTCGCGTCGAGGGCGCGGGAACCGAAAGTCCTCGAAGGGCTGCAAAGGGGAGCGTTTCAGGAGACGCGATCACACGGTGACCCGGATTGATATGCACGGCTTGACGGAGTCAAGGCGGGAACCGTGCGCCGCGATCGTCGGTCCGAATCCTGCCGCGGTCTCTACTGCCTGAGGGCGAAGGCATACAACGCGTTTCCGGCGTTCACCGCCACATACTGACGTCCGCCGATGGCGTACGTCATCGGACCGGACTGCACTTGGCCCCCGGCGGCGAACTTCCACAGGAGCGTGCCGGTGCGCGCGTCGAGCGCATAGAAGTCGCCTTCGCGGCCTCCGGTGAACAGCAGGTCCGACGCGGTCGTCAAGATGCCGGCATCCGTGAAGTCGACCATCTTGTATTCCCAACGCCGAGCGCCCGTTAGCGGATCGAGCGCGAGAATCGCGCCGTAGCCCTCGTCTTCCGTGCGCAGGTTGTTCGTGGCCGTGCGCAACCCTTGCGCATCGGTCGCTCGTCCCTCTCCGCCGCCGAAGTACTGTCCCTCGACATACGTCTGCGTCCGCTTGATGAAGAGCGACCCGTAGTTGACCCAGGTTGGCACGTAGAACAATCCGGTACGTGGACTGTAAGACGGGTTGTACCAGTTGGTCGCCCCTTGATTGCCCGGATAGACCAGCGTCCCTTGCGGCGTCGCCTCCTGGCCGGGCACGCGCTGCGGACGGCCGCGCCCGTCGAAGCCGTCGGCCCACGTCACGCGAACGAATGGCTTGCCGGAGAGGAACTGCCCCGTGGCGCGATCGAGGACGTAGAAGAAGCCGTTCCGATTCGCCCACAACATCAGCTTCCGCGGCGTGCCCTGCCACGGCAGGTCTGCCAGCACCGCGATCTGCGTGGCATCCTGATCGAACTCGTCGTGCGGGGAGAACTGGTAGTGCCATTTCAACTGGCCGGTGTCGGGATCGAGCGCGACAACCGACGCGGTGTAGAGATTGTCGCCAGGACGCGAATCGCCGTTGCGATCGGGGCCGGCGTTGCCGATGCCCCAGTACGTCAGATTCAGATCGGGATCGTACGAGCCGGTCACCCAAATCGATCCGCCGCCCGTTTTCCAGGAGTCGCCGCCCCAACTCTCAGCGCCGGGCTCGCCAGGTCCCGCGATCGTATTGAAGCGCCAGATCTGCTTTCCGGTTTTTGCGTCGAACGCGGCCAGGAACCCGCGTATCCCGTACTCGCCCCCCGACGGTCCGACGATGACCTTATCTTTCACGACGAGTGGCGCCAACGTCAGGCTGTAGCCAGCCTCGGCACGCGCCAGCGTGACATCCCAGACAAGACGACCGCTCCTCGCATCGACGGCGATGAGGTGGCCGTCGATCGTTCCCATGAAGAGCGTGTTGTCGAGAATCGCCAACCCGCGGTTGACGCGGCCGCAGCACAGCCTCGCCAACGGCGACGGCTGATGCGAGTACACCCAGAAGACTCGTCCGGTCGCTGCGTCGATCGCGACGATGTCGTTTGGCGGCTGCACCGTGTACATGACGCTGTCAATGACAAGAGGGGTTGCCTCGAACTTCTCGAGTGAGCGAGCCTGGAAGACCCACTTCAGCTCGAGATCACGGACGTTTTGCGGAGTGATCTGATCCAGCGCGCTGTAACGATGGCCGGAGTAAGTTCCGGAGTAGGTCAGCCAGTTGTGCGGCTCGGCACCTGCGCGCAGCAGGCGCTCGTACGAGACCTGCGCCTGCACGACTGCGCTCAGGAAGACCACTATCGCCAGGATGCGGTACGTCATGGCTTGATCGCCTTGTTGCCTTTGAGCGTGACGAGGTAGCCGACCAGGTCGGCGAGTTCCTGAGCCGACAGCTGGTCGCGATAGGACTTCTTCGGATTGCTCTTGATGACGGTGACCTCGCGAACGTCGGCCTTGTTGAAGGCGCGCAACTCCTCTCGTGAGTCCATGAGAAGGAGAGTGAACGTATCGTGATTCAGTAAGCGGCCGGTGATCGTTGCGCCATCGCGCGTCACGACACGCGCCATCCGATTCTGCGGCCGCACCTCGGGAGGTGGATCGACCAGCGCCCCCTCGAGCTCGGATATTCGTCGAAGGCGACCGATCTCAGTCAGGTCAGGACCGAGTCGCGATCCTGTTCCCTGAACCTGATGACAGGTGAGGCACTGACCGCGGCCCTCGAAAAGCGCTTGTCCTCGGGCGGCGTCGCCGGTTGCAGTCGCCCGATCTCCCGCAGTCGCCATCGACCTGAGGTAAGCGACGATCAGCGACGCCTGCCTGGTCGAGTAATTGCCCGGCGGCATCGCCGTCCCGGGTATGCCGCGACGGATGATGTCGGCGAGCTCTGCGTCCGACGACGCGCGGCGGAACTGCCCGTGGCCGAGATCGATGCCCGGCACAGAGTTACCGTCAGGGCCGTGACAATTGGTGCAGGACCCCAGGTATAAGCGCTGGCCGTCCTCCACGTCGGCCGCCGGCACGACGGCGTCTTGTGCGTGAAGGGGAGTGGAGTGCCACGCACCGATCACGATCACCGCGGCCACGATCGCCGCGACCCGAAATTGGTATGGCGTCGTCATCGAAGCATCCTCCGAACGACGTGCGCTGCCTCAAGCCGATGCGAGATCGAGCTTCCCGGTGCTGTCGCCGAGTTTCTCCACCGGCACGCCCGCCCTGTCCAGCAGCGACAAGAGGAGGTTGGTCATCGGCACGTCCTGCCGCTTGATGTGGCGCCCGCTGTTGATGCGGCCCGCTCCCTTGCCGAGGATCAGAGTCGGAATGTCGTGGAACGCATGCTGGTTCCCGTCTCCCATCGCGGAGCCGTACACGATCATCGAAGAGTCGAGCAGCGACTGATCGCCATCGCGTGTCTCATGGAGCTTGTCGAGGAAGTAGCGGAGCACCTGCATGTGATAGACGTCGATCTGCACCTTCTGCTCGATGAGCTTCTGATCGTTTCGATGATGCGTGATGATGTGGTGCTGTTCCGACAATCCGAGCTTCCTGAAGACCTGGCCGCTCAACTCGCGCCCCATCATCAAAGAGAAGACGCGGGTCGTGTCCGACTTGAAGGCCAACACCTGGAGGTCGAACATCAGTTTCGCGTGTTCTTCCCAGTCCGTCGGAATCTCGTTGGGCCGATCGGGGAGCTCCAAGACCGACTCCGACTGTCCTTCGCTGCGCGAGATACGCTGCTCGATCTCGCGAACGCCGTCGAGATATTCGGTCAGCCTGATCCGATCCGACGCGCCCAGTCGCTGTTGCAGGCGAGAGGCGTCTTCGGCCACCGAGTCCAGGATGCTGGCGTCGGTCCGACGATCGGCCCGCCGCTCGTCGACGCTGCCGCCGGACCCGAACAGCCGCTCGAACACGATCCGCGGGTGCGATTCCATCGGAACCGGCGTCTTCTCGTCCTTCCAGCAGAAGGTGCTCGTGAAAGTACATGTGCTGCCATCGCACGCGAACGCGCTCGGTTGCTCAAGTGCCATCTCAAGCGATGGAACGAGCGTCTGTTTCCCGATCGTCCGGGCCGCGATCTGATCGGCTGTCGGTCCGAGACGCACCTCGGCCCCGACCGTCGTGACCGCAGAGGCGTGAACGCCGCTCAACCAGACCGCGCCCGCCCGCGGATGTGGAAAGCTGCCGTCGCCTTGCGAGGCGCCTTCTTTGTGCGCCAGCCCGGTGACGACCATTAACCGATCGCGGTGGGGCGTCAGCGGCGCAAGGATGCGGGGGATGTCGAACTGCGTGCCCTCACGCGACGGCGTCCACTGGTCGTAGATCGTGCCCATCGGGTGATAGATGAAGCCAAGGCGTGGGATCGGCTTTGCTGCCGTCTGGGCGAGCGCCGTCATCGCCGGCACCATCGCCTCGAGCAGCGGCAATCCAATAGTCGCGCCCAGTCCTCGCAGGAACGTGCGGCGTGGAAGGGCCAGCTTCGCGATGAACATCGACTCTCCTTGGCGCAGTCCTAATTCCGCGCCGCCGCGGTCACACTAACCGCAGGCGCACTCGGTCGCCTCATGGTAAACGGGGCGCTGTTGACGATGCCGACGATAAGCGACTCGAACGAGTAACCGACAGGGGCGGTGTCTCGCATGATCGCGCGGATAACGGGTTGATCGGAAGCGTCTACGCTGCGACCCAGTGCGTACGTCATCAGCTTCGCGATCACGGTGCGCACGAACTCGTGATCGTACGGCGGGCGCGCGAGCACCTCGCGTAGACCACCGACTCCGTCCACGCGGGTTCCACCAGGGAGCATCGCCGTGTTGTCGATGGCCTCGTGCACTTCGCTGCGGCTCCGCCAATGCCCGACCGCGTCGAAGTTCTCGAGCGCGAAGCCGAGCGGATCCATCTGTGCGTGACAACTTGCGCACGACGGATTGTTGCGATGTTCCTCCATGCGCTGCCGCATGGAGAAAACCCGGCCCTCCGTCGTGGTGTCCTTGAGCGACGGAACGTCCGGCGGCGGTGGTGGCGGCGGCATCGACAGCAAACTCTCGAGGATGAACTTGCCCCGATTCACTGGTGATGTGCGGTTGGCGTAGGAGGTGACGGTCAGAATGCTTCCCTGGCCGAGAAGGCCGCGTCTCGGGCTGTCAACTGGAAGCGTGACGCGCCGGAACTGAGATCCGTTGACGTTCGCGATGCCGTAGTGCTGTGCGAGGCGATCGTTCAGGAACGTGAAGTCCGCCCGCAGGAGGTCGAAGACGCCTCGGTTCTCGCGAATCATCGCGCCGAAAAAGAGCTCCGTCTCCTTCGCCATTGCCCGACGCAACCCTTCGTCGAAGTCCGGGAAGAGTCGATCGTCTGGACGCTTCACTGCCAGGAGGTCGCGAAGATAGAACCACTGGCCGGCGACGTTCTCGACGAACGCCTGCGAGCGCCCGTCGGCCAGCATTCGATGCACCTGTGCCCGCACCGTCTGTGGGTTTGCGAGTTGTCCGCGAACCGCGAGATTGAGGAGCTCATCGTCAGGAATACTGCTCCACAGGAAGAACGACAACCTCGAGGCGAGTTGGAGATCGGTGAGACGATATGGCGCGTTCGCAGTGGCACCCGCAGGATCGAACTCGAGACGGAACAGGAATTCCGGGCTGACGAGCAGCCTTTCGAGCGCCTGTCGTATGCCGAGATCGAATCCACCTTCGGCGAGTCCCCGTTCGTAGAAGCGCAAGAGCGGCGCGACATCGGCGCTCGTTACCGGACGCCTGAACGCACGGCGCGCCAGCGTGGAAAGGATTCGCTCCGCACAGACTGTGTCGCCAGCGTTGGAGGCTGTTGGATGACAGATGAAGATGCGCCGACGGCTCGGCGTATCGCCAATCCCCGTGACCTGGTCCGGACCGCTGATCGTGACGTTAGCCAGCGCAGCGGCTTCTGTGCCGCGGCCACGTCGATAGGGAACGACGAGGCTCTCGAGCGGGGCATCGGCCTTTGAGAGGAAGGTCACTCCGATTTCGTGGGGACCGGCCTTCACCGGAAGCTGGACCTGCAGGCCGTTCGCGGCACCGCGCCGGCCTTGTCGCTGATTCGCGCCCGCGACTCTTTTCTCCTCTGTGAAGAGGTGCACTCGTTCGCCGTCGACGGTCAATTCGAGCTCGAACTGCTCGGACGACGTACTCGGATCGTAGATGCCTCCCCTGGCGACCTGCAGCGCGAAGGTGTAGAGACCATCGACCGGGAAGGTACGACGGATGAGAGCGCCGCCTCGCGTTCCGAAGGGCAGCTCGTCGAACTGAACGTCTTGGGGAAGTTGTCCCGACAGCTGATAGGAGTCAATCATTCGCGGAATGGAGGCGTCCGCGATGGCGAGCCTGCTGATCTTGCGGGCGGCACCGAGATAGCGCTCGATCAACGTCGGCGACACGAACAGCGCATCGGCCATGTTGTCGAAGCCTTCCGCGATATCGTCGGGCGGCAAGAGCAGGGAGATGTCCATCTCCTTGGGGAAGTCGTCGAGCGCTAACAAATCGCGGATCGCGTTCTGGTACTCGGTCCGGTTGAGCCGACGCACGGCAGGGGAGCGTCCGGGGTCGGAAGATCGCTTCGATGCGTCATCGAGCGCGCTCTCGACCGCCGTCACAAACGAATCTGCTGCGGCGCCGTCGGGCTGACGCGCCAATTGCGGCGGCATCGTTTTCGTCCGGACTTTCCGGACGACTTTTTCCCACACGGCAGCGTGAGCGCCCGGTGCCGATGGGTCGAGTGTGTCGAGCGTGAGGTCGGCTGTCTTGAGCCGCTGGTTGTGACAGGTGACGCAGTACGTGTCGAGGAACGCACGGGTCGATGACGCCGCCGGACTCGGCCGCTGAGTCGCTGTCGATGATGCCTGTGGGGCTTCCGCCTCGATCACCGGAGCGATCACGGACAGGAAGATCGCCGCGCCCGCAATCGATAGTGCCGATCCTCTTCCCATGCCTTATCGCTACCTGCCAGACGAGGGCGCCGTCACCTTGAGATCCACCGCAACGTCGTCAGTCACAATGCCTCGCTCTTCGGCGAGCTTACGGATGTACGCGGCGGTGTCCGGCCAGGCGCGCTCCACGTTCGACGCAAACACGTGATTGGCAACCATGTACGGAGTCCAGCCGAGACTCGTTCGGGCGTCGAGACGGGCACCCTGATCCACCAGGTACTTCACGACCGTGTTGACGCCTCGAATGGCGGCTCCGTGCAAGGCGGTCGCGCGTCCCCATCTCATGTCTCCATAGGCAGGAGTGGGGAGCTCGTCGGGGAAGAGATATCGTGAACGGAGGTCCCCGCGCTCGTCATGCACGGTGAGAGGGCCGTACGTCGTGGTCTCGTTCACGTTGCCCCCGAGCTCCACGCACAGCTTGACCGCCTCGAGCGTGTCGGTCTCGGGAGTTCCGTTTTGCGGTGCCGGGCTCTCTGCATCCCAGAACCCCAATCCCGCGGCGGCCATCAGCGGGGTCACGTTCTGGATCGCGGGGATCTTAGGGTCGGCGCCGTATTCGAGCAGCAGCCGCATCAACGGGACGTCGCTGCTCTTGGCGGCAAGCCAGAACGGCGTGGCGCCGATATGACTGAGCCACGATCGACCCATTCGGATGGTTGTTGGCAGACGGGCCTGCCCGCCGACATGATCGAACGTGATCTCTTTCCACGCGATGCGCGCGTTCGGCTTGGCGCCCTTGTCCAGCAGTGCTCGCGCCGTTTCGAACGTATCGGGGTTTCCAAAGGTGACGAGCACGGCACCGCTATCGAGCGGAAGACCGGGCTTCCGTAGCCAGGCCAGGACGTGCAGCGCGGATCCACGCGGATCCGGGGCGTTCGGATCCGCGCCGTGATTGACCATCCACGTGGCCAACGTAAAGTGGCCATTCAACATCGCGAGAACGAGCGCCGATGTGCGCACCGCGCCAGTATCGTCCGGACCAAAAGCTGGCGCCCGCTTCGAGGCGAAGCCGATTGTGATCTGTTCGTTGGGGTCACCCGCCGGCGCGCTGTCGTTGATGTTGCCGCCAGCAGCCAGCAGTACCTGGACGGTCTCGAGGCTGCCCGAGCGCACGGCTATGAGCAAGGCGCTGTAGTCGCCGCGCGAGCGATCCGCGACGTTCGCACCAGCCTCGATGAGGAGAGACGCCACGCCGGCCTGCTTCGCTTCCGCCGCCCACATCAGCGCAGTCGTGCCGCGCCGGTTTTCGCGTGCGCCGACGTTCGCGCCGCCAGCCAGCAGATACTTGACCCCGGCTGTGGTGCCGCTGCGTGCGGCTGTCATCAGCAGCGTCTCGCCGTCGGCCGAGACGGCCTTTGCGTTGGCGCCAGCATCGAGCAGACGCTTGATCATCTCGCCGTTGCCATTTGCGGCGGCGAGCGTGAGCGGCGTGACACCGTAGCGATTGGGACGATCGGCGTGCGCGCCAGCCCGAATCAGGAGGTCCGCTACGTCGGCGGCGTCGCGACGCACTGCCCAGTGCAGAGGCGTGGTTCCGTCAACTCCGGCCGCGTTGACGTCCGCGCCGGACTTCAGCAGTGCCCGGACTGCGGCGACATCCGACGCCTTGACTGCCTCCAGCAGCGGAGACACTTCGCGCGCCTCCGCACGACCGACGAATACGAGGAGCAGGAGGCAGAGTGATTTCGCCATCCCCATGTCGTCAGTATCTTATCGTGAGCCCGATGCGGACGAGCCGCGCCGGAAGGATCGCTGTCACGCGATCGAGATTGGGGCCGTACGCGTTAGTCTGCCCGGTCACCGGGTTGGCGTTCAACGCGTTGAAGATGCTGAGTTCTGGTCGGAATTCCAGCCCCCCCGAACGGATGGTCTTCGAGAAGCTCACATCCAGTTGATTGACTGTGTCGAGAAACAACGTGTTCGGCTGGTTCAGCCGCGCGGTGACTGACGGCTGCGTGAGCGTCGGAAGGATGGCCCTCGTCACCAGGTAAGTCAGCTGGCGCGCAGCGCCCGGCACGCTCTGAAAGACACCGCTTCCGCGAATCCCCCATGGCAGCTCGTAGGTACCCGACACGCGGAAGAGAGTTCGGAACGGGACGTCGTACGTGGTCTGGTCACAGTACAGGAGGTTGTTCGGATCCTGTACGTCACATGTGGTGGAGAGCGTGCGGCCGGTGGACGTGCCGCCATTCAGAGAAGCGCGTCGCCACCTCACCGCCGCCGTCACGTCTACACCCTGGTAATACATGCGATTGTTCGGCGAGTTGTCGTCGAGAAGATCAACAAGGCCCAGTGCGGAAGGCCTGAGGTTGTAAATAGGAATGGTCTGTCCGGCAACCATCGGATTGGCCACCGACGTCAGCGTGTAAGCCGAGATCGGCGCCAGCAGGTTCTCCGTCCAGATGATCTCTTTGAAGTCGCGACGGTTGTAGCTTACGGACAGGCTGACGCCCTGAGCGACCTCGTGCTGGACGGCGACGTCGTAGACCCATTGATACGGCCGGCTGATGTCAGGCGACGGATTCTGGTTCTGACGGGTGCCGAAGTTCAGGTTGCTCGTAGGTCCGATCTCGTTCTCCTGCGCGATGTCGTCACGGTTGAGATCGTTCCATGTCCGCGTGTCAGTCGAGATGACGACTGGGTTGTAGGTTGCGGCGAAGCCAGTGCCCTGCGACTGCACGTACGATCCGATATTGCCCTTGAGGGCCGTCTTCCCGGTGCCGAAGAGGTCATACGAGACGCCAAGCCGCGGCGACACGTTCCACCAGCTTGCGATGTCAGGAATCGCATCGAACTGGCGCGCCGGGACGAAGCGCCCGGCCGGCACCGACTGCGCCGGAATCGAGCTGTTGAAGTAATCCACCCTTAGTCCTGGCGAGAGTGTGATTCGCCGTTTGGTCCACGTGTCCTGCACAAACAGACCGAGGTCGGCGTCAACATTGTTCCGGCTGCCGGTTGGCGTGTTGTAGATCAGCACCTGTGTGGGCACGCCGTTCCGATACTGCTGCGTCAGATCCGCGTTGATGTCCTGACGTCTATCTTCCTGGTAACCGAACCGATGCTGCACGCCCACCTTCATGTTGTGCGAGCCCGTCACATACGACAACGACGACTGGAGGTAGTGGCTCATCGTCGGCATCCGCTGTGGACCGGTCTGGACGCCCGTGCCGGTCACGGCTGCGACGGTGTTGAGACCGAGCGTCAAGTCTTGATGCGGGATGCTGCCGTAGCCCGTTCCCGCGGGACACGCACTGAACGCACTGTGGCATGTGCCAATGACCACTTCGGGAACGTACTCGTACTTGGCATTGTTGTACGTCTGGTTGTAACCAGCATCGAGCAACAGGTGACTCGAGGGCGTCCACGTCCACTTCGCCTGTGCGATGTGCTGAGCAGGCTGGCTCTGTTTCAAGCTCGCTTCTGGCGAGATCGTTGCCGACAGGTTCGCGTGACCGCGCAGCTTCTCCGACCAGGTGAAGAGCGTAGTCACCTTGTTGTTCCGGGTGAGCTGCGCGGTAAGACGAAGGGGAAACGCCTTGATGCTGTTGTCGTCCTGGGCTTGCGTGCCGTCGGCATTGAACGCGCCGCCCACGTAGTTGTTGTACGCCCAGTTCCTTCCCGAGATGAAGAACCAGAGACGGTCCTTGATCAGAGGACCGGCAGCCGTGTAGTTGATGTCGTACTGCTTGTAGAGCTCGGGGGCCGTCGTCAGGCCGCGGGCGATCATCTCGTCATCCAGATTCTTGCTCGCCAGACTACTGTTCGAGAAGTTCGTCAGAAATTCACCCGACAGCGTGTTGCCGCCGGTTCGAGGAATGCGGTTGACGAGAACGCCCGAGAGCTGGTTCTCGGCGCTGCCCGCACTGATTTGGACGGCGATCTCCTGTGTCTGGGCTTCGTTGTCGTAGACGCACGAGCACTGGCCACCGGCAAACATCGCATCGGCAACCATCCCGTCGATGAGTGTGCGCGAGTCCACGTTCAAGGAGCCGTGCACCGTGAGGCTGCCGCCTTGCCACATCGCGGTCGAGCCTCCCACGTCGAACTGCCCGGTCGAGACGGCAGGAACAGTGCCGGCCATGGTCACGAAGCTTCGTCCTGTCGGGAGCGCCTCGAGCATCTCGCTGTTGACGACGTCTCGACGCTGACTGGACTGAACGTCGACAATCGGACTCTCGCCCGTCACGATGATGGCCTGCTCGACGCCGCCAACCGCCATGTCCACGTTGACCGGGGCCACGAAGTTGGACTCGAGCACGATGCCGTCTCTGATGACGCTCGTAAACCCCGGGAGAGTAAATGTGACCCGGTATGTTCCAGGCCGCAAATCGACGACACGGTATTGACCGGCCTCGTCAGTGACTGCCGATCGGGATTTCTCGATCAAGGCCGGACTGCTGGCCTCGACGGTGACGCCCGGTAGTACGGCGCCGCTGGAATCTTTCACGACGCCGGCGATCGCACTCTGGCCGCTCTGGGCCGACGTGATAGAGGGCGTTGCAACAGCGAACACGACGAGCATCAGCCCTGCGAAGAAGTGTTGAGGCATTGGTCTCTCCTGCGGACGTGTTAGACAGACCGAAATTCGCCGGGAATATATCTGACGAATCGAGTACTCGGCATTACCCGTTCTGGTGAGGCGCGCCATATCTGGGCCGAAGCGCTGAGTGCGGTCGTCGTCATGCCTGTAGTGATGGATCCGTTCCGACACGACCTTGCGGAGTTGCCGCTCGTTGATCGAAACCGCCGTCGTTGTCTACTCCGGACCAGCAGCGCCGCTCTGACCGCCGCGGCCGCCGCGACGGTCCGTCGGCTGTTGCGGCAGCGCGAGTGCGACAAGCTGCGCGCCTGAGGTCGCTGTGCCACGTACACCCATCACGACGAACTGCCGGCCGTTGTGCGCATACGTCATCGGCAAACTCACCTGCGGTCCCGGTAATGCTGTCTGCCAGATCTCTGCTCCGGTTGCCTTATCGTAGGCGTGGAACACAGCCTGCCCGGCTGGCCCTTCACCGGCGAGCAAGAGCGTTTTCGTCACGAGGAGGCCGGCCTGGGAGGGGCTGCCTGTTTTCGGGACGTTGAGCCCTTTCAACCGCGGGTGGTTCTTGATTTCCGACGGTGTGTCACCGTTCGGAATCATCCACGCGATGTCGCCTTTGTTCATGTTGTACGCCGTGATGCGGCCGTATGGCGGTTTCAGCAAGCGAAGGCCACCGAGCTGCGGAGCACCTCCGGCCATCGTGTAATCGGAGTCGAGCTTCGTCTGTGCCGGGTCGTTTTTGTTCAACCCGATGACGGCAGGGTTCGTGACTGAGGGGACGTAGACGAAACCGGTCTCTGGATCAGCGGCGCCCGAGTGCCAGTTCGCACCGCCTCCGAATCCGGGAGCGATGATGATGCCGCGGTTGGTCGACGTGACCAGAGTTGGTGGTGTGTATAGCGGGCCGATGCGATAGTTGCTGATCGCTTTGATAGCCTCGGCGCGCAGCTCCGGCGTGAAGTCGATCAGATCGTCGTGTGAGATCCCTTGAATGTCGAATGCGGGCGGCTTCGACGGGAAGGGCTGTGTCTTCGCCGTCTTCTCTCCCGGTACGTCCGACTGCGGCACCGGTCGCTCTTCCATCGGCCACACCGGCCGGCCATTGCGGCGATCGAACACGTACGCGAAGCCCTGTTTCGTCAGCTGCACGATGATCGGGATCCGCTGTCCGTCGACAGTGACATCCAGCAGAATCGGATGCGCCGGCATGTCGTAGTCCCAGATGTCGTGGTGAATCAACTGCTGGTGCCACACCTTCTTGCCGGTGCGTGCTTCTACAGCGACGAGACTGTTGCCATAGAGGTTGTCACCGTGGCGATGACCACCGTAGACATCGTTAGTCGGCGTCTCGATCGGGAGATAGACCAGACCGAGTTGCGAGTCAGCCGAAAACGGTCCCCACATGCCCGCGTTCCCCGTGTAGTCCGCCGACCCATTCTCCCAGGTTTCGTAACCAGGCTCGCCTTTGCGCGGCACTGTATGGAACGCCCAGCGCTTCTTTCCGGTGCGAACGTCGAACGCCATCACGTCGGCCTTCGGATTCGCTTTGTTCACGCGAGTGCCTACGAGCATCGCGGGACCGATTACTACGGTGTCGCCCACGATCACCGGCGGTGAGCTGTTGCCGAGATAGCCGGTCAGGTCGGCGAATCGCTTGTCCTCGACTTCCTTGAACAGATCGACGATGCCATCCTCGCCGAAGCCCGGACTCGGCTGACCGGTCTTCGCGTCGAGCGACACCAACTGGTAGCCCGGAGTGACCACGACGATGCGGCCCTCTTTGCCGTCGCTCCAGTAAGCGACGGCACGATGAATTTTGCGCGGCGAACGCTCGAAGCGAACTCCTTCGTCTGGCCGCCACATCCACAGCGTTTCACCATTGGCGGCGTTCGCGGCGACGACAGTCCTTCGCTGCCCGGCGGTGAAATACAACACCCCGTTCACCATGATGGGCGTCGCCTGCGTGGTCACCGTCTCGGCGGGCGAGCCGAAGTTGTCGAATTTCCATGTCCATGCGATCTGGAGGTTCTGGACGTTGGCGCGAGTGATCTGATCGAGTGGCGAGTACCTGGTGCTTCTTTCGTCGTTGCCGTAGCTGCGCCATTCTCCCGCGGGCGGGGCGGCGCTTTGACCATCACCGGTATACGG
Source organism: uncultured Acidobacteriota bacterium (assembly GCA_963772955.1). Classification (GTDB taxonomy): domain Bacteria; phylum Acidobacteriota; class Vicinamibacteria; order Vicinamibacterales; family UBA2999; genus Gp6-AA40. The sequence continues at coordinate 1,313,668 of CAVYZF010000009.1, forward strand.
CCACACGAGCGCTGCTACGAGGAACCCAAGAAGCATGTGCCAAGGACGTGATCGCCCCATCGACGAATCCTCCAGACGGAATGGACTTGAATGGCGGATGTTACAGCGCCGATCCCGGAGCACAACGCGGATGATGGATCTTTCAGCAGTGTTCAGGGTTTTTCGTCGGTGTAGACCTGGTATGCCCGCTTCCTGAAGGGCTTTCAGTGGCGCGTACGAAGGCAGCGGGACTTAGTTGGCCGATTGTATGGCTGTCAGCCAGTTCACCATGACAGTAATGGGGATGCTGTCGGTGTTCTCGACTGCATTGAAAAGGAACCTTTGTCCGTCCCGACTTGCGACGTAGAAGTTTCGCGCCTGCCACACGTCTCCAGCGAGTGGAGGAGTGAATAGGGGAACTGGCGTGCCAGGTGAACGCACCCCCGCCGACCCAAACTCGACGGACATGACGCGTCGGTCGGTCGAGAGGTACAACAGTTCAGAACCTCCGCGCGCCCATGAGGGCCCAGCGCCTCCACCGACGGAGAGAATGCGTTTGCTTCCGAGCACAGGAAATTCCTGCGCGTAGACCTCCAGTGCGCCAGACTCGTCCGACGTGTAGGCGATCCATCGCCCATCGGGTGAGATACTCGCCTGTCGCTCGGACGCGGGCGTCGCGAGGAGCGGCACGGGCTTATCCGCGCCGTTATCTGTCAGAGGCAACAGCCAGAGATCCAACCCGGACTGCGCGTCCATTCGGCTGAAGACCAGATATCCTCCATCAGGCGACCAATCTTGTAATGTCTTTCGCTGGCCGTCGACGAAAAGCGTTCGTTCGTCGGCGGGCCCAATGAGGTTGCGCACACGAATCTCGAGACCCTTCGTGACGTACGCGACCTTGGTGTTGTCGGGAGAGACAATCGGACCGATGCCGTCCGGTTCCAGCCGCGTCGACACATTGCGGTCCAGATCGACCAGCCACAGGCCCGGATCCTCCGACGCCCGGCCGGAAGCCAGCAGAGAACGTTCATCGGATGACAGCGCCGGGTTATGAAATGACAGCGGCGTTGGTAGCGCCGCGATCCGGCGACCGGTCCTGTCAAACCATGTGAGCTGCTGCATGGCAGACGAGGGTCTGAAACTGAGCACGCCGCCCGAGACCGAAACCGGATCAACAGCGGGCAGACGCGGTTCGGGAACATTGGTAGTGACGACGCGCGGCTGGTCGGTGAACTCCAGGGTCGCCGCGTTGAAGGATCGAGCGAGCAGCGTATTGTGCTGCACATATAAGAGGTGTCCGGATTGCGAGTAGACCGCGCCTCCAATGTCTGGAAGCAAAAGCCGGCTGGCTTCCTGGGGATCCACTGAGTCGAGCCATGTGCCCTTCTTCTTGGGATCTTTGGACAGCACGGTATAGAGGAAGCGGCGGCCGTCCGGAAGAAGTTGCGGCCACGCATGTACCGTTTCGAAGCCAGGATCGATGCTCGTCAGCTGCGAGAGTTCGCCTCCCTTCACGAACACCGCGTAAATGCCGCGCCCCGAATCAGCGACCAGGATCAGGTCCTCTCTCCCCCATGTACCGCTGTTAGGCCCGACGATCGCGGAGGTGATCTTGCGCGGAGGTCCCCCGGACAGGGACACGACCATGAGGTTGTTGCCGACGAAATAGCCAAGCGCGTCTGCCTGCGGAGACCAAAACGGTTTGGAAGCGCCCTCAGTTCCTTCTATCGGCCGGGGCTCGGACGAACTCAAAAGACGAACCCAGATCAACGACTTTTCCGATGATCGGTCGCGAGCGACAAACGCCATCCGGTGACCGTCAGGGGACAAGATGCCACCAGACATGAGAATGGTGCCATCCGGCGGAATTTGGGCCAGCCGGATCGCATTTCCGGGCGCACGTGTGACCCGCGACGCCTCATTTCCCCAAATGGTTGCCAGGGTGGCTATCCCCGCTACAGCTCCGGCTGCTGCCCCCAAAAACCATGGACGACGGCGTGACGCTCGCGTATTGGCAACGGCGATGGGCTCAGGCAGCGTCGGAGCCGCCGGCGGCACCTCTGGGCGGACAGCCTTCACGGACCCAATGAATTGATAGCCGCGCCGAGGCAGGGTTACGACGAATCGTGGGTTGCTCGGATCGTCGCCGAGCGCCCGCCGGAGCACGGATATCCCATGAGTGAGGCTATCATCAGAGACGAAGGCGTCGGACCATCCCGCTCGGATGAGCGCATCCTTGTCCACGATCTGGTTCTGGTGCCGCAGAAAGCAGACGAGCAGATCGAACACACGAGACGGTAAACCAATCGGTTCCTCTTCTTGCGAGAAGCGTCTGGCGGGAACGTCTACACGAAACGGACCGAACTCATACGCCTCGACCGAATCAGTTCCAGCGTGAATGCCCGTTTCCTGTGATGGCATGGATTCCCGACTCTCCCGAGTCGTGCCCGTGTTCTGCGTCGTGCCTCCATAGGTCCGACCGCAGGGGCCGAGTCTAGCCTATGTGCCGAGGCTCGGCAATCTGGGGAGTGCTTGATGGATCGGTTCGGAGCTTTTCCCAACACTTCGGACAATTCGCAGGATTTCAGCGGTGATCGGTGGACCGCTCGTAGAGGCGCAGCCGTTCGCGAATTTCTCGGGCAGCGTCGTTATTTCCCGCCAAGACTGCCAGGTCGATTGCGCGCCGGGCAAGCTCCGTGGCTTCTTGAAAGCGTTGGGCTGAGGCAAGCGCCACGGCAGATACGTCCAGCGCCTGCCACGAGGGGACTGCAGCCGAGCGTAGAGCGCGTTCAGCCAGTAGCACAGCTTCTTCCGGATTTCGCGTCGAAGGGTCGGTGGACGTGGCGAGCAGCCATGCGAGTTCCATCAACACTTCGCGCCAATAGGGAACCGACTGCAACGCTTCACGGTAGTGACGGACGGCCTCTGCCACGTTTCCTTGCGCTTTGAAGGCGAGGGCCAGCCCATAGTGTGAGTCGGCGTGCTTACTGTCTAGTCGAAGCGCATCTTGATAGTGTGTGATCGCGTCCTCGAGCTTGCCCTGAGTCTGCAAGAGCACGCCGAAGTTGTGGTGAGCTGACACATCGTCGGGCGCAAGTTGGATCGCCCGCTCGTAGGCGCGTGCGGCATCCTCCAGGCGACCCTCGCGATACAGGATGATGCCGCGCGCCCGATGGGCATTCGCATAGAGAGGATCGAGTCCGATGGCGCGATCGAATTCGACCATCGCGTCTTGTCGGCGGCCCTGGAGCAGTCGGACACTGCCAAGGTTGTAATGCGCGCTCGCTGAATTGCGGATCCGGATGGTTTCGGCAAAATGCGAGGCAGCACCCTCGAGGTTACCGGACCCCGCATAGAGCAGCGCAACATCGTCGTGTAACGAGGCATTGTCGGGTTCTGCGCGAAGCATCATCTCGTAGCCCTTTATGTTCTCCGGGCGAAGATGGGTCTGCAGTGCCCTCGTCAGCGTCACGCGATCCTGTGCCGTCCGCGGTACCACCTGGAACCAGAGCTCGGCCATCTCGTCGGACGTGCGCTGTCCAAAGAGGACGGTGTGGGGAGGACGATGTGGATTTCGCGCGTTCGCTTCCGAGTTGTCGTAGACCCAGCGTGCGGTCACGGTTGTCCCGGCGGGGAGCGAGACCGGCTTGGCGTAACGATAGACGCCCTGCCAATTGAAGTCCCAATCCCGGATATAGACGAGCGGCACACGCGTTCCATCGGGGAGAACGGCGAAACCTTCAACCTCCCTCGCGAGGTTGTGAGCGTGTGGCTGCACGGTGAACACGTCGAGATCGACAGGCGTGCGGAACGAATTCGTGACTTCGTATCGCGACGCACCCGCCGGGATCTCGAGGTCCTGTCGCGTCAACCTGAGGAGCGCAGGCACGCGTGTCGGTGGAGTGTCGGTGAAGTAGAGGCCCACGCTCACGCGCACCGATTCCTGTTTTCCAGTGGGTCGAAGGTGAAGCATGAGCACGAGATCGCTGTTGCTCTCGATCGGAAATGCCATTCCCGCGGGCGCACGATACGGGGTGTGGCCGGGTGCCCAATCGAGGAAGAACCCATCCGGGGCCATCGTGGTGTGAGCGATCAATCCTTCGTATCCGGGCGCCGGGTCCTCATGATCGAGATGCCGGGACGTGCCCGTCTGGTCGATCTCCATCGTCGCGTGATGCAGCGCTGGAGAATTGTCGGCGCGCAACTCCCACGCGGTGACGAAGCGCCTTTGCGAAATGGGGATCGGGATAACGAAGTGACGATATACGTCGTCGCCGCCAGCGTTGAGCTCGAACGCGCTATCCATCGTCAGGACGACGTCGGGCGTTCCTAGTTGCCACTGACCACTCAGCGACGGTGGCCGCGGCATCCTGGCGGCATCTCCGAGCGGCGTACCTGAAGTCACCCACCGTTGGATCACGTCGATTTGCGCCTCTGACAATCGTCGTGAATCGACGAAGTCACCGTGTCCTGGTTCCGGTTTCCAGGGCGGCATGTACCGGCGTCGAACGACGTCAGCTACGCGATCCGCTCGGCCTTTCACATCTTCATATGTGAGGAGGCTGAACGGTGCCGGGCCGTTGGGGCGATGACAGGAGACGCAGTTGTCGAAGACGATCGGTGCAATGTCACTCGCGAAGGTGACGCCACCCGTCTGTGCCATGAGGGCCTGGGGAGCCCACAAGCCGAGCGCCGCCAAAACGACGGTCGCCCCTGCCGCAAACAGTACACGGTAGATGCGGCTCGGCAGAGCTGTCATGTGCGGCTTTCCCCAGAGGGCCAACATCAGTGTGTGCCTGGCACCTGATTCTGCCCCGACCAAGCCCTCGAGGAAAGGGGCGGCGAATCGGAAAGGCGGGAGTTCGGCGTTTTTCCGAGTTTTTCCCCGCAGCCTTCAGGACTACTGTTCCCGGCCCCCGCTATAAGCAATCGGGATGATGGGTGTGACGTCCATAAAGCGGTGGACGTGTCTATCGCTACTGGCGGCGGGGGTGCTGGGAGTTGCCACACTGACCTCGAGCGTAGTGCCGTTGGTCGCGCAGACGCCAGGTCCGGCACGAGTCCCTCCGACCGCCGTGGCGGCGGCGCCTCATCGCGCCATGCTGAAGACGCATTGCGTGACTTGCCACAACACGAGGCTTCGCACGGCGGGACTGGCGCTCGATGCTCCCGAGATGGCCGACGTCGCAGCGCGGCCCGATGTGTGGGAGAAGGTGCTGCAAAAGGTCAGGATGGGAGCCATGCCTCCCTCCGGCCTCCCGCGGCCTCAGAAGCCTGCGATAGATGCGTTTCTTGCTTGGCTTGAAAACGAGCTGGACCGAGCGGCGGTAACTCACCCCAATCCGGGGCGTACCGCCAGCGTGCACCGGCTCAATCGCTCAGAGTACAGAAACGCCATCCGTGATCTCCTCGGTCTGGATCTCGACGTCGACTCGCTTCTCCCGGCAGATGACGCCGACAAGAACGGGTTCGACAACGTGGCGGCCAATCTGTCGGTGTCTCCGGCCTTGCTCGATCGGTATCTCTCAGCTGCCCGACGCCTCAGTCGCTTGGCGCTCGGGATTCCTCCGGTCGGGCCTCTGACCGACACCTACAAGGCGCCGGTCCTTCTGGATCAAAACGGGCCGGTGAGCGAGGACCTGCCCTTTGGCTCACGCGGCGGGCTGGCGATTCAACATTACTTTCCCGTCGATGGAGAGTACAGGGTCACGGTACGCCTGCGCCGCCAACTGTATGACTACATTGTCGGGCTTGGAGCGCCGCATCGTCTCGAGGCTCGTGTCGACGGAGCGTTGGTACTTGCGGCGACTGTTGGTGGAACAAGGGGAACGCCTCCGCCTGCGAGCTTCGTCGGTGAGGTGTTCGGCGACGCAGAGTGGGAGCACTTCGCGCTGACCGCTGACGAGGGTCTGGAGGCGCGATTTCGCGCCAAGGCCGGTCTGCGGACTGTGGGTGTCGCGTTCATATCGCGGCGAGTAGAGGTCGAGGACGGCGTCACGCCGCCGAAGGGGACTGGCCGCCAGGAAGAGCGGGACGAGATGCTCGAGGGCAATCCCGCGATCGACAGCGTGTCGATAGATGGGCCCAACGTGGTCGATGGTCCCGGAGATACGCCGAGTCGTCGCGCGATACTGGTGTGCGTGCCGAGAGTCGCCACCGAGGAAACCGGTTGTGCGCGACGGATCCTTTCTTCAATCGCCCGGCGTGCCTATCGCCGGCCGGTAACGGATCGGGAGGTGGCAGTCCTGATCGATTTCTTCGATGAGGGGCGAAAGGGCGGTAGCTTCGACAGCGGCCTGCAATTCGGCGTCGAGCGAATTCTCGCGGATCCAAACTTCTTCTTCCGGGTAGAGCGTGAGCCGCTGAAGGTAGCGTCCGGCACACCGTACCGGCTGTCTGACCTCGAGCTCGCTTCGCGTCTGTCGTTCTTTCTGTGGTCCAGCGTACCCGACGAGGAACTCCTCGAGGCGGCAAGTCACGGACGCCTCAAGGAACCGGCTGTATTGGAGCGACAGGTGAAGCGCATGCTGGCGTCGCCGGTTGCCAGAACGGCGCTCACGCGTAACTTCGCCGCGCAGTGGCTCCAGTTGCGGCAACTCCGGAACATGTCGCCGAGCGACGAGTTTCAGGAATTTGACGAGAACCTCCGGCAGGCCTTCGAGCGCGAGACGATGCTGCTCGTCGAGCACACCCTTCGAGAGGACGCGAGTGTGCTGGACCTGATCGGCGCGAACTATACCTTCGTGAATGAACGGCTGGCGCGTCATTACCGGATACCTAACGTTCGTGGTCAGCGCTTTCGTCGTGTCGTACTCGAGGGTAACGAGCAGCGCGGGGGACTGCTGGGACACGGCAGCATTCTGACTGTTACGTCTTATCCAAACCGGACGTCGCCAGTTCTGAGAGGCAAGTGGCTTCTCGAGAACATTCTTGGCACGCCACCGCCACCGCCGCCGCCGGACGTGCCCGGTTTGCCGGAGCAGGGCCCGGGTGGAGCGAGAGCGTCGGTGCGCGAGCGTCTGGAGCAGCATCGCAAGAACCCGACGTGTGCGGCATGCCACGCGCCGATGGATCCACTCGGGTTCGCGCTCGAACACTACGACGCCGTTGGTGCCTGGCGAATGACGGGAGAGGGCGGAGCTCCTGTCGACGCAAGTGGACGACTGCCCGATGGAGCCACGGTCGACGGGTTGAAGGGCCTTCAAAGCCTGCTGATGTCGAGGCCGGAACAATTCGCGGGGACTGTCACTGAAAAGCTCTTGTCATACGCGCTCGGACGCGAGCTCGAGTACCACGATATGCCCGTGGTGCGTCGAATCGTTCGTGACTCGGCCTCGAGCGGTTATCGATGGTCGTCCCTGATCACAGGTATCGCCAAGAGCGCTTCGTTTCAGATGCGAATGTCACGTGGCGACGGCCCACGATCTGCGGTTGCTGCCCCAGTAGCCGAGATGCCAGGTCACCGGAGGATCGCCGAATGATGATCACGCGCAAGTCGCTGCCGCGCCGTACGTTCCTGCGCGGAATGGGAGTCACCATCGCGCTGCCGTTTCTCGACGCGATGGTGCCGGCGCTGACTCCGCCGGCACATGCCGCAGTTCAGCCGATTCGGCGGCTCGGCGTCGTCTATGTCCCCAACGGCATTGCGATGCAGCACTGGACGCCGGCGAGCGTGTCACCGGACTTCGAACTGACGCCGATTCTGCAGCCCCTTGCGAAGCATCGTGATCGTCTGGTTGTGGTATCGGGGCTCAACGGTCAGCGGAACGCGGCGGCTCAGTCGTCGCACGCAGCCGCGTCGACACGATTCCTGACAGGTGTGCCAGGACGCCAGACGGCCGAGGGCATGGAAGCCGGAGCGTCGATCGATCAATTAGTGGCGCGGACTCTCGGTCAGCAGACGCCTCTTGCTTCACTCGAACTCGCCGTCGATGCGAGGGACATCAGCGGTTCGTGCGATGGAGCGAGCTGCGCGTTCCTGAATACGGTGTCGTGGAGCAACACCAACACCGCACTGCCGACCGAGCACGATCCCCGCATCGTTTTCGAGCGGATGTTCGGGGAAACAGGAAGCACGGACCCCGCGGTGCGCATGACGAGCTTCAAGCGCAATCGAAGCATTCTCGATTCGGTGACCGCGGCAGTCGTGGACCTCGGACGCGGGCTCGCTCCCGACGACCGGCTCAAGATCGACGAATATCTCGCGGCAGTTCGCGATATCGAGCGACGAATTCAGACCGCCGAGCAGCGCAAGTCGGAGGATGTGCCGCTCGTTCATCAGCCCACGACGAACCCGGAAGCATTCGAAGAGAAGATGCGCTTGATGTTCGACCTTCAGATACTTGCGTATCGGGCGGATGTCACACGAGTGATTTCCTTCATGGTCGGTCGAGAGTTCAGTGGCCGCTCCTATCCGCAGGTTGGCGTCTCCGAGGCGCATCACCCACTGTCGCACCATCAGAACGATCCGGAGAAGATCGCGCAGCTGGCAAAGGTGAACGCGTACCACATGTCGCTGTTCGCTGAGTACGTCGAGAAGTTGCGGGCGACGCCGGATGGCGACGGCTCGCTTCTCGATCATCTGCTGCTTCTCTACGGCTCTGGAATTAGCGACGGCAATCGCCACGACGTCGAGAATCTTCCGCTGCTGCTAGTCGGCGGACTCGTGAAGGGCGGACGCCATCTGCGATTCGACAAGGAGCCCGCGGCCAATCTGCTCGTGTCCGTCATGGACAGGATGGGTGTGACCGTTGGCAAGGTGGCCGACAGTGAACGTGCGCTTCCGCTCGAGACGCTCTCAGGACTGTAGGATGAGACTGGCCGTAGGACTGGCGATCGGTCTAATGGCAGCGTCTGTACTCGGAGCGGCGCCCGGCGATACGCCGCTGGTCGAAGCCGTGAAGTCGGGCGACATACAGGCAGTACGCACTCTGATTAATCGCAAAGTTGATGTGAATCAGCGCGCCGCTGATGGTGCGACGCCACTGCATTGGGCGGCTCACTACGAGCAACTCGAGGCGGTTGATGTGCTCCTGCGGGCCGGCGCCAAACCAGACAATGTGAACGCCCTCAGCGTCACGCCGCTTTGGATTGCCGCCGACCTCGGTAGCAGCGACATCGTCGCGCGACTACTGGCGGCTGGGGCCGATCCCAACGTCGCACCTCAGACGGGAGGTACGGCGCTCATGCTGGCATCGCGCAATGGCGACGTCTCTTCCGTGAAGCTCCTGCTGGAGCATGGTGCGATCGTCAACCTTGCCGAACAGGCGAACGGACAGACGGCCCTGATGTGGGGTGTGTCCCAGCGGCAGCCGGATGTCGTGCGTCTCCTGATCCGTGCTGGTGCCGAGGTGAACGCCCGGTCGAAACAACTGAAGCGGGTCGTCTTGCTTTGCTGCCCGACGTGGCCCGGGGATCCAGAGGGAACGGTTGAAATAGACCAGGGCGGACTGACGCCGCTTCTCTTCGCTGCCTTGACGGGCGACGCCGACATTGCTCGGCGATTGATCGACGCGGGAGCGAATGTCGACGAGACGGCTGCAGCGGGAACGACGGCTCTCGCGATGACCGCCATGCGTGGTTTCACCGAACTCGTCAGCTTGCTACTCGAAAGAGGCGCGAATCCGGACGCCGGCGGTGGAGGATTTGCTGCACTTCACGCCGCGGTGTTGCGCGGAGACGCAAAGATGGTTGATGCTCTCCTTGCGCATCGAGCGTCCGTCAATGCCCGCCTCACGAAGGGGACGTTCTTGAAGCGAGGGTCGAGGGAATACGCTTTCGACAAATTCCTCGTCGGTGCGACTCCTTTTCTCATTGCCGCCAGACTCGGCGATCTTGCGCTCATGCGGCGACTCGCCGATGCCGGCGCCGACATCTCGATACGTCTGGAAGACGGACGCACGCCACTGATGATCGCCGTCCAGGGAGAGGCGTCGGGGGCAGGTGGACGGGTCAGGGGGACTGCTGCCGAACTGCGAGTGCTCGAGGCGACGAAGTTGCTCCTGTCGCTCGGTTCAGATGTGGAGTCAACTGATAGCGGTGGCAACAGGGCTCTGCACCTTCTCGCGAAGCGTCGGCCTGGATTCAATTCCGTCATTCAACTGCTGGCACAGCAGGGAGCGAAGCTCGAGCCAGTGAATAGCAAAGGCGAGACGCCGCTGGTACTCGCTCTTGCACCGCCGGCACCACTCAAAGGGCAGTCAACCACCGTGCAGACAGTGCAGTGGCGCGCCGAGTACGACGCGTGGGTCGAGAACAAGGGACGGACTGCCACGGTCGATCTGCTCCGGAAACTGGGCGCCACTCGCTGAATCGCTCAACACGACTCCTTCATTTCGTCAGGACTTCAGGACGCTATTGATCTTTTCGGTCTTTTTCCACGTTTTTCAATCGTTTTTCAGGATTCACGGCGCCGCCTACGGTTAGGGTAGGGGCGAATTCGGTTGGCGCCCTGAACGCAGACCCCGTGCGGAGTTAGACAAACACTTACGGCCCGGCGCTCAACAATGTGCAGACGATTGTGAGCGCCCGGCCGCTCAGAATCGAGCTGAACCTGGACTTCAGAGCGAGTGAGGTAGTCGATGATTCGACGACGTTTCCTCGGAGCGCGATCAGCCGCACTGGTCGGTGTCGTGTTGTGTGCGGTGACCGCTGCTGGTCAGCAGGTGACGTTCGAACGGCTCCTGCGTCCGGAGGGGGAGCCGCAGAACTGGCTGACGTATTCCGGAAATTTCGCCAATCTTCGGCACAGCCTGCTGACCGAGATCACACCCGCCAACGCTGCGAATCTCGAGCTGAAGTGGGTGTGGCAGAGCCGCTCGTTCGAGAAGTTCGAAGCGACGCCACTTGTCGTGGATGGCGTCCTGTACACGTTGCAGGGTCCGCCAGTTCAGGGCGGGTACCAAGTCGTCGCGCTGGACGCCGTGACCGGGCGACCTTTCTGGTCGCTTGATTACAGGCCGGCGGATGGATCCCGCGCCCATGCTGTGGCCGCGTCAGCCGGGGCCTCGCTGTTCTCGGTGACACGTTGTACATGGGCACGATCGATGCCCGATTGATCGCGATTGACGCCAAGACCGGAACGATACTCTGGAACGTCGAAGCCGCTCCGCTCGGCCAGAGGAACAATGAGAAGTACGCGATCACCCATGCGCCGATGGTGGTCAAAGACAGAATCATCATGGGCATGGGCGGTGGTGACTTCGGCGTTCTGGGATTCATCGCCGCCTTTGACAGCAAGAATGGCAGGGAGCTCTGGCGATTCAACACCATCCCGCGTCCCGGTGAACCTGGCAACGAGACGTGGGCGGGCGATTCATGGAAGACCGGAGGCGCCGGCGTATGGAACAGCGGCGCCTACGATCCCGATGCGAATCTCGTGCTACTTCGGTACCGGCAATCCTGCACCAGGCTGGGATGGCCGGACGCGACGCGGCGACAACCTCTATAGCGACAGCGTGGTCGCGCTCGACGCCGATACCGGAAAGCCTGAAGTGGTTCTACCAGTTCACGCCGCACGACGAGGTCGACTACGACTCGACGCAGGTGCCGGTACTGGCCGACATCGACTGGCAGGGTCGGCCCCGCAAGGTCATGCTGTGGGCGAATCGCAAGCGGAGTGGCGTACGTCTTCGATCGCCTCACCGGCGAATTCCTGCTCGGCAAGCCGTTCGTCAAGGTGAACTGGATGGACGGCTTCGACGCAAACGGCCGGCCCGTACGTGTTCACGGCAAAGTGCCCACCGCCGAAGGTTCGTACATCACTCCGACGTTTCGAGGCGCAACGAATTGGGCGCCTCCGTCCTTCAGCCCGAGGACCGGCTTGTTCTACGTACCGGCCTGGGAGAACACGGCGATGGTCGCCATTGAAGGCCAGGCGCCGCGCATCCCGGGCGTGAGCGGCACAGGCAGTCGTGCCGCAGGGGCAGGTCTCATTGACGCCCAACACGAAGAAAGAGGATGAAGGCTTCGGCGTGATCCGTGCGACTCGATCCCCGAGAACGCTCGAGCACGAAGTGGGACTTCAAGATGAACGACATCACGTGGGCCGGCGTCCTCACGACGGCGTCTGACGTCGCGTTCGGCGGCGGCAAGGAGGGATATTTCATCGCGCTGGATGCGCGCACCGGCGCGCTTCTCTGGAAGGCGGCGTTGGGTGGGCAGATCAACAGCGGCCCCATGAGCTATGCCGTGAACGGCAAGCAATACGTCACGGTCGCCGCGGGAAGTGCGCTCTTCACCTTCGGGCTCCGTTGACGATGCGCTCACGTAACGGACAGCTGATCGGCTGCCTGATTGTGATGGTGGTGTGGATCACCATCGTGTTCGAGACTCGGACAGCAACCCTCGTCGGGCTCGAGCTTCAACAACACGATGGAGCTCCCGATGTCGAAGAGGGCGGCCGGGTGTTCCAGAACATCTGCGCGAACTGCCATGGTCCCGACGGCGACCAGGTGGCGGGCATCCACCTCACGCGAGGACAGTTCCGGAAACAGCTGACGGATGCGGAACTCGAGGGAATCATCCGGAATGGCATTCCGGGCACTCCGATGCCCGGCAGCAACATGTCCGAGGATCAGGCCCAGCGCATCGTTGCGTACTTGAGGTCGACCGCCGCGGTCGCACGGGCCACCAGTGTCGTCGGCGACCCCTCGCGCGGGCGGGCACTGGTCGAAGGAAAAGGCGGATGTCTCAAGTGTCATCGTGTCAATGGCGTTGGCTCCCGGTTAGGGCCGGACTTGAGTGATGTCGGACGGTTTCGCCGGAGCGCTGACCTCGAGCGATCGCTCACCACACCCGACGACGAGATTCTGGGACAGAACCGCTTTTATCGCGTGGTCGACAAGGAAGGGCGGACTGTGACGGGACGCCTGTTGAACCTGGACACGTTCACGGTGCAGATGCTCGACTCGAACGAACAGCTGCGCTCGTTCATCAAGTCCGATGTCCGTGAGCACGGGTTCATCGACAAGTCGCCTATGCCGTCCTACAAAGACACGCTCACGCCGGCGGAGAGGGCGGACATCGTCACCTTCCTTAGTTCGTTGCGCGCAAGGAACACACAATGATGGCGACTACGGCGCTCGTCCGATTTGTATGCGTTCTCGTTGCCGCGACGTGTGTGGGCGTTGTGTTCACCTCCGGTGTCGTCTTCGCGCAGTCCGACGCGCCTGGCCGTGTTGTTGGGAGTGAAAAGACGACGGTGATTCTATCGGCAGGCAGCTCCCTTGCTGTGGAGAACCACGTGGAGGTCGCGCGCTATGTCGCGCAGCGGGTGGCCGACGAGCTGATGAACGCGCTGGTGCTCCCGATCGCTGCGGGCTGGCCCAAGACCGTTCGCGACGTTCGCGACGAAGTGGATCGAGCGATTGTCACCGCGAAATTTCGCAACGTCGTGATCGTTGGCGATGAGTCCACGGGAGTAGAGGACACATCGTTGGAACGGATCGCCGCGTCGCTCGATGCAGTGTGGCAGCCAAAAGGCGCGCGAGTGTTCTATGTGGCAGCACATGAGATACGGCCCGGGCAGGACATGACGCTCAACGCCGACTATCTCCGACGCTGGGCATCACGGACGGTTCCTGCCGCCAGGCGGAAGCCGGTCGAAGATTTCTCCGAGCTTCTCTTCGTCGATCGCGACCGTCGGTGGCTGCGCGACGACATGATCGCGGCTCAAGATCGCGCCGTTGTTTCGCCGGAGCTCGGAAAGATCCTTGTAGAGCAACGAGTCAGCGCGACCTTGACTCGGATTCGCGAGCTCTCGCCGAGTCACGTTCGATGAGCGGAGGAGGCTTCATGTGCCGCGCAGTGATGGGGCTGGTGTTGATGCTGGTGATGGGTGCTGTCGGCATGGTCCACGCACAGGCTCCACCGTCGAATCCGCAGAACCGGCTGCCCTTTGTTGCCGAAGACAAGATGACGCCCGCGTTGAAGCAGGCGCTCGCTGAATACCAAAGAGTACGTCCGGATGGCCTTGCTCCGGGCCGCAGCGGCGGGCCGAGCCTGTGGACTGTGTATTCGCACCTGCCCGAAATTCTGACCCCGCTTCGACAGCTTCACGAGCAGCTTCACGTCAACCCCCGACTCAGTCAGAAGCTCATTCACTTCATCATCCTGATCACCGGCCGACACTGGACGAACGATATCTGGACGGCTCACGACGAAGACGGGATCAGGGAGGGGCTAAGCCGCGAAACCGTGAAAGCGATCGAAGAAGGCCGTCATCCCCCGCAGATGCCGGAGGACGAGGAAATCATTTACGCGTTCTGCCGCGAGCTGCTGACGAACAAACGCGTCAGCGATGCGACTTACGCACGGGCGCTATCGAAATTTGGTGAGGAAGGCGTGGTGCAGGCCACGGTCACCGTCGGCTTGTACACCTATATGTCATTGGCCGTGAATATGGCGTATCCGGAGTCGGCAAAACCCGGACGTCTGAAGTCGTTTCCCCAATAGCGCTAATCGCTGTTAGAGGTTCTGCCGAGTCAGAGGAGGTTGGATGAAGACGGTGTCTCTTGCAGTAGTTGTCACCTTCGCCGTTCTGTTTGGTGCTCCGGCTTCTGCCCAGGAGCGCTTGGGGCCGATCCCGCCAGAACAGATGACAGAGACTCAGAAGAAGGTAGTCGCCGACTTCACCAAGGTACGGAAGAACGGGCCCTTTGGGTTCTGGTGGGGCTACCTCAGAGTCCCGGAAGTCACGCTTCCTTTCCTGGAAATCCAAACGTATGTGCATGACGTACTGGAGAGCCCGAATAGCGCGATTGGCGAGAAGCTCACGCATTTCGCCATTCTCATGGTGGCACGCCAGTGGACGCAGCAGGTCATTTGGAGTCTCCATGAAGCCAATGCGATCAAGTCTGGTTTGAAGCCCGAAATCGTAACCGCTCTCGCGGCTGGCCGCCGGCCGCCGGCGATGAGTGACGACGAAGAGATCCTGTACGACTTTTGTATCGAGCTGCAGCAGAACCAGAGCGTCAGCGATGGCACGTATGCGCGAATGCTGAAGCGCTTCGGCGAGAAGGGGGTGGCCGAGGCGACTCTGCTGCAAGGTGAATACACGCTCATGTCCATGTTTATGAACGTGGCGCGCACGCCCTTGACGGATCCCAAGGCAAAGCCGCCGCTGAGCGCGTTTCCCCGATAGGGCGTCGCTCAATTCAGCTCAATTCCGAGTTTTTCGGAAGCAATTCAGGACTTGGGTAACACAGCGTCATTAACCTAAGGCGATAGCGATACAGATGTCTGGACGTGGTCGTTTCGTCATCAACATTGCGCTCATGAGCGGAGTCGTCCTCCTGGGAGTGCCGGGGATCGCCTTGGTTCAGCAGGCCTCCACATTGAATGCGCCGGCATTCGAAGCGGACGCGCACTGGCCCAGTGTCCCGACTGGCTGGGTTCTGGGCGAAGTGAGCTCGGTGGCAGCCGGACCGCAGAACCACATCTGGGTGTTGCACCGGCCGCATTCAGTGCCGCCGGAGAAACGATCCACCGCCGCACCGCCGGTGCTCGAGTTCGATACGTCGGGGAAGTTGATTCGTAGCTGGGGTGGTCCGGGCGCCGGGTACGAATGGCCGGATCGCGAACACGCCATTCATGTAGACAGCAGCGGGTTTGTCTGGATTACCGGCAATGCTGGTTGGGATCCGCGGTCCATTGACGGGCGCAGCGACGACATGATCCTCAAGTTCACATCGGAGGGGAAGTTCGTCCTGCAGATCGGGCAACGCGGCAAGAGCGTGGGCAACACCGATACGCGCAACGTTCATCAGGCGGCGGACGTGTTCGTCCATACCGCCACGAACGAGCTGTTCGTGGCTGACGGGTACGGGAACCAACGAGTTGTGGTCTTCGACGCCGAGACGGGACGATTCCAACGCATGTGGGGCGCCTTCGGAAACGTGCCGCCGGCGGTCATGACGAGAAACGCTTCGCAGTGGACGTCACCAGATGCTGATGCCTCGCAGTTCGGTCTCGTGCATGCGGTGGAAGTGTCGAACGACGGAATCGTATACGTCGCCGATCGAACGTACCGTCGAATACAGACCTTTACCTTGGCTGGCCAATTTTTGCGGGAAGCCAGGGTGGGTGTGTCCGACCTGGTGCCGGGAGTGCCCGCGGGATTGGCTTTCTCTCCTGGTCCTGAGCAACGCCTCCTCTACGTCATTGACTCCGGCCGTATCGCGATCCTCGATCGCCGGACACTTACCGAGATGGGGTCGTATGGACAACGCGGCCAGTTCGGCATCCTCCACCACATGGCTGCAGACGCTGAGGGCAGTCTCTATACGGCTGATGTTCGATCGCAACGCGCGCAACGTTTCGTGGCTCCAACGATGAAGCGGTGACGGCGTTGCGTTACGTGAGAGCCGCAGTTGGCGTGAAGTGCACGCCACAGGGAGCACAGAATGGTTCTGATGACCAGAAACACAGTCGCTGTCGAGATGATGGGCATGGTGGCGGCCGTCGTCCTGCTGCTGTCCGGAAACATGAGCGCGCAACGTCCACCTCACACATCCGATAGCCCAGGCTCCAAGGCCATACCGCGTACGGCCGATGGGAAGCCGGACCTGCAAGGCGATTGGACGAATGCTACCTATACACCCCTGGAGCGTCCGGAGGCGTTGAAGGAGAAGGAGTTCTTCACGCCCGAAGAAGGAGCGGCCTACGCGAAGAGGCGGCAAGATGCCGCGTCGCAACAGGCGGTCGACACGCACTACGAGAACGCGATCTGGATGACCGAGAAGCGACAGCGGTCGCTCGCCTCATTGCGAACCTCACTAATTGTCGAGCCGCGCGACGGCCGAATTCCACCCATGAATCCCGAAGGCCGCCGTCGTGCCGCCGCGCACGCCTCTGCTCGAAAGGATCTCGACCCGTTGGGGTCCGTCCAGGCGATGGACCTGTCCGATCGGTGCATCTATTGGCTGCACGAAGGGCCCGCCAATCCTGCCGACCGGCTACAACTCGAACCTGCGAATAGTGCAAGCTCCAGGAACGTTTGTAGTGATGCCTGAAATGATGGGTGTCGCGCGCATCGTGCCACTCGGTGGGCAACCTCGCGTAAGCCAAGCCTTGAAGAGCCTCCGTGGCGAATCGCGCGGCTCGTGGGAGGCTGACACCATGGTCATCGAGACGACCAATTTCGACGAACGCCGCGACTGGCGCGGAACCTCCGAAGCACTCAAAGTCACCGAACGTTTCACGATGGTCGATCCGGACACGATCAAGTACGAGTTCACCATCGACGACCCAAAGACCTGGGATATCCCGTGGAAGGGGGAAGTGGTCATGACCCGCATCACTGAACCCATCTTCGAATACGCCTGTCACGAGGGGAACTACGGCGTGTCGAATATCCTGCGCGGGCAGCGCAAGGTCGAAGCCGACACGACCCGCGGTTCGCGGTAGCCGCACATACGTTATGGCCAACCGATTCTTCAAGCCTTCGCTCGGGATGCTGACAATATCTCTTGCCGTGTGTGCCGGCGTACTCTGCGGCTGGTCAGGCACGCAGTCCGGCCACACCTGCCAAGCCGAGTCAATCAGCCATCCCGCGACAGGATGGGCATCCAGATCTCGAGGGGTTCTGGACGAACGACACATTTACGCCGCTCGAGCGTCCGGCGAAGTTCCGCGACAAGGAGTTCTTCACCCACGAGGAAGCGGTGGCGTTCATCAAGGACCAGAACGACCGGGTTCTCGCACAACCGAAGGACAACATTCACTACGACGACGCGATCTGGCAGACGGAGAACTATGGCAAGTTCGAGAATCTCCGCACGAGTCTGATCGTCGAGCCGCGCAATGGACGATCCGGACACCTGGACGACGCCATGGTCGGGCGAGATGATGATTCGTCGCATGGAAGGACCGCTCTATGAGTATGCGTGCCACGAAGGGAACTACGGCCTGCCGAATATCCTGAGCGGTGCGCGTGCTGCGGAACGCGCGGGCACGTCGCGCTAGAAGCCCACTCGTTGTGGAGTCTGACACGTGCGCATCCATCTGCGATTGAACGCGCGCCGGACCGCTGCTCTTCTTGCCATTTGCTTCCTCGCGGCGGTGACGTCCGCCGTAGGCGTGCAGCGCACGGAGCGATCCGGTGATTCAAATCTATTGACCGGCACGATTGACATCCACGTGCACGCTGATCCTGACAGTGCGCCGAGAGTGATGGACGGTCTCGAGATGGCCGTACTGGCGCGATCCAAGGGGATGCGCGGCATCGTTCTGAAGAACCATTACGAATCAACAGCTGGACTCGCGTATCTGGCGCGCAAGGCCGCGCCGGGGCTCGAAGTCATCGGTGGGATCGATCTCAATTTGACGGTTGGCGGTCTCAACGTCTTTGCCGTCGAGCAGATGACTGGCGTCGTAGGCGGCTGGGGACGGATCGTGTGGATGCCGACATTCGACGCCGAGAACCAGGTGCGCTACTCGAAGGAAACACGTGCCTCCGTCAGCGTCGCGCGGGATGGAGCCTTGTTGCCGGCGACGAAAGCGGTCATCGCGGCGGTTGCGAAGCACCAACTCACCCTGGCGACAGGGCACCTCTCTCCGGAGGACGGATTGCTCGTGCTCGAAGAGGCTCGGCGTCAGGGCGTTCGCCGGACACTCGTGACGCACGCAACGACTGCACCGGTCTTGATGAACGTCGCACAAATGAAACAAGCGACTGGACTCGGCGCCTACATCGAATTGGTGGGAGGCAATGTGTCGCCGGCCGCTGCCTCCAGACTCGATGAACTCGCCGCGACGATCCGGCAAGTCGGCCCGCAGTTCTGCATCCTCTCATCCGATTTGGGTCGAAAAGGCAATCCGCTTCCGACAGATGGCTTCGCGGCGTTGCTCGGTGCAATGCGTGCGAGGGGATTCACGGATCAGGAGCTCGCCGTGATGACAAAAGCAAACCCGGCGCGAGTGCTGGGGTTGCCGACCGACTGATTCAGTCGGAGAACCTGCGTTTCGGCGTTCCTCCGTACTTTTCCGACTTCTTTTCAGGACTTTTGAGCTGCAACCACTTATACGAAACGACGGGCAACGTCGCAAGGTGACTGCCTGGAGAGTCAACTATGAGGAGAGCAGTTCCCCTGTCGGCGTTGTGTTTCGGGCTTCTGTTTCTGCGTGATGCCGCGGCCCAGAGTGCCGTGGCCGGGAGAGTGACGGTCGTGGCGTGCGCGGTGATGCCCGGCGGAACGTGAAAGCCAGCAGTTCGGCCTTGAATCGAGATGGTCCGGGCCACGACCACGACACCATCTGACGGTATCGGATCGAAATCTGCGCCCGGGTCCAATCCGTCGCATTCACCGGTCGCCGGTGGAGAGACCCGTCGTGGACGTGTGAACCAGCCAAGTGCGGCAGGTGGTTTCCCTGGAGGTATCTCACGCGATTCCGACGGGCCGCACCTTCGAACTGTGGGCCGGGTCGTTCTTGTTGCTCTTCCGGCTGTTTTCAAGACGCTTGAGGGACCAGAAGCTACAGCGTGACACCTCGACGGTCGCGTCGCGGGGCGTCCTGTCTGTGTGGAGTTGATCATGAAAAGAGCGGTGTTTGCGTCCGTATGTTGTATGGGGTTTCTGCTACTGGCCAGTGCCGCGGCGGCGCAGAGCGCGTTGGCCGGGATCGTGAGGGACACAACGGGTTCGGTGTTGCCGGGCGTAACCGTGGAGGCCAGCAGTCCAGCCCTGATCGAGAAGGTCAAGGTCACGATCTCGGATGCATCGGGGCAGTATCGGGTGGTCGACCTCCGGCCGGGCACGTATACGGTTACCTTTTCGCTGCCGGGCTTCTCGACCGTGGTTCGCGAAGGCGTTGTGCTGGAAGCGAACTTCACCGCGCCAATCAACGTCGAGTTGCGGCTGGGGGGGCTGGAGGAGACTGTGACGGTCACGGGGGAAAGCCCCGTCGTGGATGTACAGAACAGCCAAGTGTCGCAGGTCGTCTCCCAGGAACTGCTCAATTCCATTCCGACGGGCAGGAATTTTCAGCAGTTCGCGAACATCACGCCGGCAGTGTCAACGGGGAACTTCGACGTGGGCGGGTCGACGTCGGCCTGGACGGGAGGCGCCCTGACAGTGCACGGGTCGGTGTCCGGCGATTCGCGGACGTTGATTGACGGCATGGTGACGGATGGGATGTTCGGCAACGGCCAGTGCGCCTGCGTGTACGACAATGAGAACCAGACGCAGGAAGTGGTGGTGCAGGTCGCGGGCGGCGCGGCGGAGCACCAGCTGTCCGGCGTGCTGGTCAACCGGATTCCGAAGTCCGGCGGGAACATGTTTCAAGCCGACAGCCAGCTGCTGTTCTCAAACGGCACCCTTCAGGGGGACAACGTAGACGACGATCTGCGGGCGCGGGGCATGACCACGCCGGCGCGGCTGGCCCAACAGTACGACGTCAATTTCAGCGTGAGCGGGCCCATCCTCCAGGACCGTCTGTGGTACTTCGCGTCAGGGCGCCACTGGACTTACAACAACTATGTCGCCGATGTGTTCAACACGGACGGATCGCAGACGGTGAATGACAACAAGCTCTGGGCATATCCCACACGGTTGACGTGGCAGATGACGCGGCGGGACCGGCTGACGGGGCTCATCACCTTTACCGAGAAGGTGGCGGGGCACCAGGGGCTCACCTCGGCCCAGTCTGGGGAGGCCGTCACGCGGCAGGACCAGCCGGGCGAAAAGATCGCGCAGCTCAAATGGACGTCGACGCTCTCGTCCCGCCTGCTCCTCGAGGCGGGCGGCAGCCGCACGATGCACCAAGTGCGATACCAGTACCAGCCGGAAGTCGCGCTAGCGACCTGTCAGGTCGCGTTCCAGTTGTGTCCCACGGGGACGTCGTACGGCGACATTTCGCATGTCGATACCCTGCTCAACAAGACGACGGTGGCCGCACGCGCGGGTACGGGTGCGGGGGCTGGTCCGAATACGAGGCCATCACTCTCACAGGTGATCAATATCTCACTGTCGTATGTAACGGGGACGCACGCGCTCAAGGTCGGATTCCAGGATCGGTACGGGTGGCTGGAGGACAATCGGCTCGGGGTCAACGGCGACCTGAATCAGCTCTATCGCAGCGGCGTCCCCTTTGCGGTTGAGGTCTTGAATACGCCAGTCTTGAGCCGGGCGGAGGTGGCCAGCGATCTGGGAGTGTACGTGCAGGATACGTGGACCCGGCAGCGGCTCACCCTGAGTGGGGGCGTGCGCTGGGATCATTTTAACTCGTACCTGCCGGGGACGACGGCCCCGGCAGGCCGGTTCGTACCGGAACGCAGCTTCCCCGAAGTGAAGGACCTGCCGAACTGGAACAACGTGGTGCCGCGCGTGGGCGTGTCGTACGACCTGTTTGGACAGGGGAAGACGGCGGTGAAAGCGAATTTCGGGGTCTTTGTCCAGTCGATGGGGACCGGGTATGCCTCGACGTACGACGGCGCGGTGGCGGCCGTCGACCAGAGGACGTGGAGCGACCTGAACCGCGACGACATCGCCCAGGAGAACGAGATCGGCCCGTCGACCAATCGCAGTTTTGGTGTACGGCGCAATCGGAATCCCGACCCGGAAAACACGCGGCCCTATCAGGTGCTGGGCGACGTGGCGGTCCAGCACGAGCTGGTCGGCGGCCTGGGGCTCTCGGTGGGCTACTACCAGCGACGGGTGCTCAACAATCTCTGGACGCAAAACCTGGCGGTCGATCCGGTGGCCGACTACACGCTCGTCCAGGTGCCCGACCCGCGGGGCAGCGGGACGCTGCCGGTCTACAACCTCTCGCCGGCCAAGTTCGGGCTGGTAGCTGAGTACGACACGAACTCGGACAACAACGAGACCTGGTACCGGGGAGTGGACGTTACGGTGAACGGGCGGTGGCGCGCGTTCACGTTCCTGGGCGGGACGTCGACGGGGCGGACGCTGTCCAGCATTTGCGACGTGGCCGACCCCAACAACTGGCGGTTCTGCGACACAAGCGAGTCGGACGTGCCGCTCCAGACTCAGTTCAAGCTGGCGGGCAGCGCGAGTCTGCCGTATGGCGTGCGGCTGGGGGTGAACTTTCAAAGCAAGCCTGGCACCGAGCGGCCCATCACCTACCAGGTCGTCCGGGCGATCCTGCCGACGCTGACGCAGACGTCGGTAACCGTGCGGCTGAACGAACCCGGCAGCGACTACACCGATGTCGTCAATCAGCTCGACGTCACACTGTCGAAGGTGATTACGCTGGACCGGCTGCGGGTGCGCCCGGAAGTGGCCATCTTCAACGCGTTCAACGCGAATCCCGTCATTAGCCAGACGAACGTGTACGGGCCGTCGCTCGGCAACGTGCTCACAATCCTTACCCCCCGAACGATCAGGCTGGGAGTCAACCTGGATTTCTGAACCTACCATTCGCGTCGATGATGAAGCCATGCGCCTTGCCTCTCGACACCACCAGAGGAGTTGTCACATGAGCCGTTGTGTTCGTGCGTCAGTCACGGGATGGCGGAAGGTTGTGGCGAGTGCAGCGGTGATCGCCGTATCGGTCGCGTCGATCGCGGTCTTTGAAGCCGCTCCTCAAGGCGCACAGACGTCTACCGCTCCGCCTGGGACGACCATGACGCCCAGCGGAGCGTCTCCCGCAGACACCGGGAGGCCACCGCGCACACCATGGGGTGATCCGGACTTACAAGGGATATACACGAGCAGCACGCATACGCCTCTAGAACGTCCGGCGGAGCTCGAGGGAAAGCCATTCTTCACCAAAGAGGAAGCAGCGGCATACGTTCAGGCGAGACAGAAAGAACTACTCCAACAGCCGGGAGACAACATCCATTATGACGACGCCATCTGGCAATCCGAGCGGACGCCAACGGGTCTATCGAGCCTGCGAACGTCACTCGTTGTGGACCCGCCGGACGGAAGGATCCCGCCGCTGACGTCGGAGGCGGAGCGGCGCGTGAAGACTCAGGCGGAGGTACGGCGGCGCCGTCCAGCGGACAGCCCGGAGAGCCGACTCTTGAGCGAGCGGTGCATCACGTGGCGGCACGAGGGACCGCCGATGCTCGTGGCCGCCTACGCCAGCATCTATCAGATTGTTCAGGCCCCGGGTTACGTGGCCATTCTCCAGGAGATGGTGCACAACGTACGAATAATCCCATTGGACAGACGCGAGAACCTGTCAGGGCGCATCCGGCAGTATGGCGGCGAGTCGCGGGGCCGTTGGGAGGGTGAAACTCTCGTCGTCGAAGTGACCAACTTCAACGACAGGACCGACTTCAGAGGATCGGCCAATATCCGGAGTGAGGAGTTACGAGTGCGTGAACGCTTTACCCGCATCGATAAAGACCGGATCCTTTATCAATTCACGGTTGATGATCCAAGGACCTGGACGAAACCCTGGTCGGCGGAGTTTGCCTTGATGTCCACTGAGGGTCCCGTATTCGAGTACGCGTGTCACGAGGGGAATTATGGACTCGCGAACATCCTCAGTGCGGCGCGAGTCCAGCAGGCGCCCGAGGCGCCGGAGCTAAGAAATCCTCAGCGCACTAACGGGCGCTAAACGAGGTGATGGCATGAAGGCGACGATTTCGCGCCGAACACTGCTTGGTCTGGGTTCCACTCTCGGCCTCTCCGTACTGCATGCGGGAGCCGCGTCCGGAGCAACTTCAGGAGCAAGCCGGCGCACGACGGGGCGACAGACGACCACCGGATCCGTCGATTCGTACGGCGGACTTTTTTATCGGGACGACTGGCTGGGTGAGCCTTGGCGTACCCCGGAAGTCGCTCTACTCATTCACGGCGTGTACGAATCAGGTATCGCGTGGTTCGGATGGATGCCGCGGCTGGCGCAGGAGTTCCGTGTGTTGCGGCCTGATCTGCCAGGATTCGGCAGTTCCACGATTCCGGCTGGCTTCGAGTGGTCGCTGTCCAACCTGACGAACGTGCTGGCGCGTGTGCTCGACAGGGCCGGAGTCGAGTCCGTGCACGTGATCGGGGCGAAGCTGGGTGGATCGATCGCGATGCAGTTCGCGGCGGACTTCCCACAGCGGACCCGCACGCTCGTGGTCGTCAGCAGTCCCGTCAGTCGGCCCACGATCTCCTCCGCCTCGAACGTGCCTCAGCGCGACCGGCTTGGCTCGGATGCTTCGCCCGAGCAGGTCCAATACTGGAACGCGATGATGGCCGCCGCGAACCGTGACGCGGTCCAGGGCACCGCCAGAATCCTTTCGACGATGAATCTCGACCCCGTTCTGCCCCGCATCACTGCGCCAGCGCTGGTGATCACCTCCGATCGCAGCCCGCTGCAATCGGTAGACACCGTCATGCGGTACCAGCGGAGGATTCCCAATTCCAGATTGCTCGTCTTATCGAGCGACGCCTACCACGTCGCAGTCGCCAAGGCGGATGAATGTGTCACCAACGTGCTGGCGTTCGTTCGGGAGGCACGAGCCCTGCCCCCGCGGACGTAGCGCGGCAAACGGGTGTCGCCATCGTCTTGCTTTGTCGCAAGCCTTCTGCACCTGCCGCATGGAGAGCCGTTGGCGCCTCTGAATTCGCAGGACGCGGCAGAAGGCGCAATATCGATACGCCACACCTTCCGCGTGTTCTATTCCCTCGAGGTGCCGGAGAGCGCAGCCCTTGCACGGAGACCCGTCCGACCGTCGACGGTTTCGTCTGCGCCGCCGAGGGGTGCGCAGTGAAGGTGGAGTCAGACCCGGAATGGAGCGGCCAGCGAACCGGCGTGACGGTACACACTGGTGTCGATGTACCTCAACAGTACCGGCGTACAGCTCGAGCCAAATCAGACGGGCATCCCGCGCTGACATGCCGGACGATCGGTCGTGAGGGTCCGTCTCCTGTTCAGCGCCGGCGGTCCGCGCGAGCTGCGTGGCGACGAGTTTCGCGCTCAGCCGCGCCACCCATCGCGACGATCACTGCCCTGCGCTAGACGTCGAGCGTGCGCCACACGGGGGGCGACGCGCTCCCGTGTTCCCAGGCTCTCGAGGGATTCCGGTACTGACAGTTGCACCGTCACACCCTTTCTGCGTTGAGGGCGCCTCATCGTTCGAGGCGCCGAGTCGACGCAGAAGAGCGTCCACGACGATGTGCTTGTGGAGCAACACCACGCGGGTGAGGCCGGTGCTGGGTTCCACCTTCGTGGGAGACAAGATCAACAGGGCCATACAGCCGACAAATAGGGCCACGACGTAAACACCGGCGTCGCGATGGAGCAGCGCTCCGACAAACAGCAGACAAACAGCATGATGACAAGAACCGCGGCGCACGATACGCTCAGCACAGCATAGGGAATCGAGCGCCTCATGACTCGCCTCCGACGCCACAAGAGGCGCAGACGCCGCCGGCGTGGCGGGCGCCTGCGTGGCTCATCCGCCGATGAACCGAGCCTTAAGCCGGCGCGGGAGCCGGGCCGCTTCCAGGCGGCTTCAGCCGCAGCCCGACTTTCAGTCGGTAAGGAATCTACCGGCTTTAGAGCCGGTAGTCTTTAAGACGGCCACGGTTTGGGACATGGGATGTGCTGGTAGCTCACGACCGAGTTAGAATCCAGCAGTCGGGGCGTAGCGCAGCCTGGTAGCGCACCTGCCTTGGGCGCAGGGGGTCGCTGGTTCGAATCCAGTCGCCCCGACCACTTCACTCAGAAATCCTCGTAAACATAGCAACGAGCAGCGCTTCTCGGCGCGAGCTCTGTTCGCTCGTTCTCGTCACGCATCGCCCTCGCATGCCCGTTTTCGCCGTCTAGATTTCGCGAACGCGAGTTCGATGGGATTGAAGTCGGGACTGTACGGCGGGAGAAACCGCAGGTGTGCGCCCGCGTGTTCGATGGCGCGCTGCACCGCCGGGTGCTTGTGCAAGGCGAGGTTGTCGAGCACGACGACATCACCGGGCCGCAGCGCGGGCACGAGCACTTGCTCGACATAGGCAAGAAACGTTAGCGTGTCGATCGGCCCGTCGAAGACGGCGGGCGCGTCCAAGCCGTCTGGCCGCAGCGCCCAATACCGTGTGCGTCTGCCAGTGTCCACACGGGGGGTAATCGCGGATCCGCAGCCCGCGCGGACTGCGCGCGGAGCGGCGGAGCAGATCGGTGGTCACGCCGGATTACTCGACGAAGACATACTGGCGCGCATCGCGGAGGGCAGCCAGTCTTGCCAGCGCCGGCGCGCGGCGGCGACGTCAGCGCGGCGCTGTTCGTCGGCGTGTACCGTGTTTTTTAACGGTCACCCCGAGCCGATCAATGGCGCGCCAGAGGGTGCTCAGGCCCGCCGCGGTCGGCAGGTGCGCGGCGACAATTAAATCTGCCGCCCGGCAAAAGTAGTTGACGGCGCGCAGCAGGGCCTCGCGCAACTCCGCGAGCGTCGCATCCGACCGCGCCATGATCAGCGCCGCCAACCGCTCTTCCTGCTGATCGGACACCGCGCGCGCCCGAAACTTCGTCTGCGTCCGCGGCGCGATCGAGCCCGTCTCGCGCCGCCGCTGCACCAGTCGATGGAGCGGGTTCACAAGAGGCTGTCCCCAATCGTATTCATAAAGCGACACATTTCTCGATTTTGTGAATATACTTGGGGCAATGAGAAAGACCCTGGATGGCTACCTCGACGAGCGGCTCGGCCGGGGGCGTGGATATCTCACGAAGGCTGAAGCCATGAAGACTCTTGGCCTCTCATCGACCGCGTTCGCCGCCGCCGCGGCACGTCTGACCCGGCAGCGTCGGCTCGCGACCCCGAAGCAGGGTTTCTACCTCATCCTGAGGCCCGAAGACCGCGCTAGCGGCGGTCCTGACCCTGCGCGCTGGATCGATCCGCTCATGCACCATCTCGGCCTGGACTACCGAATCTCGCTCCTTCGCGCCGCTGCGTTTCACGGAGCCTCGCATCAAGCCGCCCAGATCTTCCAGGTCATCGTCCCTAAACAGCTTCGACCTATCGCGATCGATCGTCAACGGCTCCAATTCGTCTATCAAGCGCCTGACGCCTTTGTTGAGGTCAACAAGGCGCCGTGGCTCGGGCAGTTGAAAACCGACGCAGGTCTCGCGAAGGTGGCGGGCGTCGAGCTCCTCATCCTCGATGTCGTTCGCTACTTCCGTCAGGCTGCCGGTCTCAATGGCGCCGCACAGATCGTCCACGACCTCGGCCCGAAAGCTGATCCCCGAAAGCTCGCCCGCGCCGCCACCTTCTACGAGAACTCCACCGCGCGGCGCCTCGGCTATCTCCTCGAGCACTTCAGGCACACTCGTCAGGCGATCAGCCTGCGTCCGCTCGCCCTGAAGGCGAAGTCGTTCAAACCGCTCGACCCGTCCGTTCGCGTCGTGGCAAGCCTCGCACGAGCCAAGGCGCCCGATGCGCTCGCTTGGAAGCTGAGTCTGAACGTACCGCTGGAGATCGACGCGTGATTCCCGCCGACTATATCCAGGCGTGGGCCGCGACGACGCCATGGCCGGACCCGCACCAAGTCGAACAGGATCTCATCATCTGTCGCGCGCTGTGCGCCATCTTCGAGGAACCGTACCTCGCCGAGCGCCTCGCATTCCGTGGCGGCACCGCCATCTACAAGCTCCTCTTCCGTCAGCCGCTCCGATACTCGGAGGACATCGACCTCGTCCAGATCCGCCCCGAGCCGATCGGCAAGACCGTGGACGCCATTCGCCGTGCTCTGTCCTGGCTTGGACCGTGCCGCCGGAAGTCGGCGGCGCACTCGATTCACCTGGTCTTCAGTTTCTCGCCCGAGGCGGCACCGGCGACCAACGCCAAGCTCAAAGTCGAGATCAACACCCGCGAACACGAGAATCTGTATGGCATTCGGACCTATCCTTTCGCCATCGAGAATCGGTGGTTCAGCGGCAAGGTCCCGATCGCGTCGTTCGAAGTCGAGGAGCTGTTCGGAACAAAGCTTCGGGCACTTCTTCAACGCCGGAAAGGACGCGACCTGTTCGATCTCAACGAGGGGTTGAAGCAACTGTCGCTCGACGTAGAGAAGGTCATCGCCGCGTTCAACCATTACCTCGCACACGAAGGCACACCTATCTCTCGAGCAAACGCGGAAGAGCGGATGCTCGACAAGCTGACGCGAAGCCTGACCGAAGACATCAAGCCGATGCTCGCGGCCGATGTCGTCTACGGCGATGACGATGCGCTGGAGGCGTTCGAGCGCGTCTGGTTCGGTCTGATTGCCGGACTGCACGGCGAGTCGTGGCACAAGTCGGAGGTGGTTATCGACGAATTCCGATCGACGTCGATTCCCAGTCTCCTGAGGCGTACAGGCTCCTGACTGGCGCGCAATATGAATCCTCGAGCGGTCGACCAGCGCTCGTCGTCTGAGGAGAAGATCCGGATCTTCCGATCACTGTTTCGTGGTCGCGAGGACGTGTACCCGCGACGTTTCGAAAGCCGGAGGACCGGGAGAGCAGGGTACGCGCCTGCGTGCGCGAATGAATGGGTCAAGGGCGTCTGCGAGAAGCCACGGATCAAGTGTGCGGAATGCCCGAACCGCCGCTTCCTGCCCGTCACCGACGACGTCATCCGCTGGCACCTCTCTGGACGGGATCCCGAGGGGCAGCCTTTCGTCGCTGGTGTGTACCCTCTGCTGCTCGATGAGACCTGCTTCTTCCTCGCAGTCGACTTCGACAAATCTGGGTGGCGGGATGACGCCTCCGCCTTCCTGAGAGCCTGCCACCGCCTAGGAATTCCGGCGGCCCTCGAGCGATCGCGGTCCGGAAGAGGCGGCCATGTGTGGCTGTTCTTTGATGATGCGCTTCCAGCGGCGCTGGTGCGACGCCTGGGTTCCCACCTGTTGACCGAGGCGATGGAGGGCCGTCCCGACATCGGACTCGACTCGTACGATCGCCTGTTTCCCAACCAAGATACCCTGCCTCAGGGTGGCTTCGGCAACCTGATTGCTTTGCCGCTCCAGAAGCGGGCACGCGATCAGGGCAACAGCGTGTTTCTTAACGAAGACTCCGTTCCATGGCCCGATCAGTGGGCGTTCCTTGCGAGTGCGCGACGGATTGGACGGACGCAGGTGGAGGCCCTGGTTCAGGACGCCGAGCGCCGCGGTCGGATTCTCGGCGTTCGGCTGCCACCAGAAGACGACGACGCCGAGCCGTGGACCGCGCCTCCCTCGCGGCGACGACACGACCCAGCGCTCTCGGGTGTTTTGCCCTCGAGTCTTGAACTGGTCCTCGGCAACCAGATCTACATCGGCAAGGAGGGACTCAGCCCTCAATTGAGGAACCGGCTGCTTCGTCTCGCGGCATTTCAGAATCCCGAGTTCTACAGAGCGCAGGCGATGCGGCTGTCCACCTACAACAAGCCCCGCGTGATCGCTTCCGCAGAGGATCACTCGCATCACATCGCGCTGCCGAGAGGGTGCTTCGACGATGTTCAGCACACACTCGAGGCGCTCGGGATTCGTCCTACTATCCGGGACGAGCGCACACAGGGCGCGCAAATAGACCTCACCTTTCACGGCGAGCTGCGTCCCGAACAGAAGGTCGCCGCAGACGCGCTGACGGAACACGACATCGGCGTACTGGCGGCGACCACGGCGTTCGGCAAGACGGTCGTCGCTTCCGAGCTCATTGCCCGGCGCGGAGTGAATGCCCTCGTGCTCGTGCACCGGCGCCAGCTTCTCGATCAGTGGATCGAGCGCCTGTCGACATTCCTCGGTCTACCGCGGAAATCCATCGGTCGCATCGGTGGTGGACGAAACGCGCCAACCGGGATTATCGATGTGGCCATCATTCAGAGCCTCGTCAAGAAGGGAGTGGTCGACAATCGTGTCGACGGGTACGGGCACCTCATCGTCGATGAATGCCACCATCTCTCAGCGCACAGTTTCGAGCAGGTGGCTCGCCAGGCCAAGGCGCGGTTCGTTCTCGGGCTGTCCGCGACTGTCGCGCGCAAAGATGGTCATCACCCCATCATCTTCATGCAGTGCGGTCCGGTTCGGCACCGCGTGAACGCCAAGGCTCAGGCGGCCGCCCGTCCGTTCGAACACTATGCGCTCGTGCAGCCGACCTCGTTCCAATCGGCTCGTGCACCGGAGTCCGACAGGCGACTAGAGTTTCAGACCGTGTACAGGGAGCTCGTCGCAGACGAGGCACGCAATCAGCGCATTTGCGAAGACGTCATCGAGGCCCTGCACAACGGCCGGTCGCCGCTTGTGCTGACCGAACGCAACGAACACTTGGACCGGCTCGAGCGAGGCCTCGCAGAGAACGTCCGTCACCTCGTTGCATTGCGGGCCGGTTTGGGCAAGAAGCAGCGACAGGCCATCGCCGACAGGCTGGCGTCCATTCCCGGCGACGAGCCGCGGGTCATTTTGGCGACCGGCAAATACGTGGGCGAGGGGTTCGACGACTCTCGCCTCGACACGTTGTTCCTGACATTGCCGGTCTCTTGGCGAGGCACAATCGCGCAGTACGCCGGTCGCCTGCACCGCCTCCACGATGGCAAGCGCGAGGTGCGGGTCTACGACTACGCGGATCTCAACGTGCCGATGCTTGCGCGAATGTTCGATCGGCGCTGTCGGGGCTACGAGGCCATTGGCTACACAGTGCTTCTGCCCGCGAGTGCCATCCCAGGGTGGCCGGCCGATGTCGTGCTGCCGTCGGACCCTGTCTGGAAACGCGACTACTCAGGCAGCGTGCGCCGGCTGGTGAGGGATGGCGTCGATTCACCGCTCGCGAGTCTCTTCGTTCACGTGGCGCGGCCAGTGCCGCCCGATGCTGATGGCGCCCAGCGCGCACGGAGTGCGTCCGAGGCATTTCTCTTCAGGCGGCTCGAAACGCTCGCCGCGACGAAGGGACGGTTCGCTGTCAATACGAAGCTGCCCATTCCGTTTGATGGTACAGGGACCCTTGAAGTGGATCTCCTTTGTGCGGACGCTCGCGTGGCAGTGGAGCTGGATGGTGCGCAGCATCTCGCCGACCGGGTCGCGTACCGGCGCGACCGACGCAAGGACCAGTTGCTTCAGGAGAGCGGCTATCTCGTGCTGCGGTTTCTGGCCGAAGACCTCGGCAGGGATCTGGACGCGGTGCTGGACGCGATTCTCCGCGCGTTGAGCCATCGGGCGTCTTCAGGATCCGTTCCGCTCCAATTCATTCGAGGAGGCCGGACGTGACGACGCGATTCGCTTGCCTCGCTGACGACGTCGGCGAGGCCCAGGTCGAAGGTGATCTGGAGTGTCAGCTAGGCGGGAATGTCGACGTAAGACGAGGAACTGCTCGGTTGTGGAATGGCCATGCCCTCGGCTTTGAGGCCGTCGAGATGAAACGCAATTGCGCCCTTCATCTCTCGCTCGACTTCCTCTCGTGTGCTACCGGTCGCGATGCAACCCGGCAGGTCCGGCGAGTATGCGGAGAAGCCGGTCTTCGTCTGCTCAATGACGATCAGATACTTCATGGCTTCAACCCTGCCTGCTTGAGAATGCTGTTCAACGTTCCCGGCGCCACATCGTCGCCTGGCTTGCCCGCCACGGTGACGAGCCCAGGTTTCGTCGCGTGCTTAAATTGCCGATGCGATCCACGCTGCCGCACAACGGACCAGCCGTCGTCCTCCAGCTGCTTCACGATGTCGCGGACCTTCACATCGACATCATTGTCCCACGATGCGTGCGGGACACGCTTGCCCCGCATCGCCACCTATCACGACGCGTCACCGCTTGGGTGGTCACAAATTTGGTCACACCTTCTCGCGAGCGCCGCAAATCACTCGGGAATCAGCACTTTTCGAGCTCTCCTCGGCTTGCCTTGGCGCAGGGGGTCGCTGGTTCGAATCCAGGCGCCCCGACCACTTTTCGAGGGTCCATTCCCGTAAACGTGCGATCTGATCATCAGACCATTGCGAGAATGAGCGCTCCGACTCCAACGACTGTGGCCGCAACTGCCACGAGCATTGCGATCCGGCACTTGCGCACCGTTTGCTCTTGAGCAGCTGCAAGGGCCGAAATCTGCTCCGCAATCTCCCTAAGCAGTCTGGCCGATTCAGCCGATGCACTCTCCAGCTGATCGAGTCGCCCGATGATCGTTTCATTCGGCTCTCGACGCTTGCTTGAGTCTACGGCTGCCAGCAGACGCGCGGCAGAAGTTACGAGGGTAGGACCGTAACGCAGCATCGCAGTCCACGGCATGGGTGACATGATCTGACAGTATCCTGCATAGTCGAAACGGCGCAGTTCTACCTAGAACTAATGCGCTTTTCTTCCGTCACGCCAAAGTCGACACCGCGAGAATGACCCAGCCGGGTAGCGCGGCTGCTTGCCGGATCCACCTCGCCATCTGCGCCTCGTCGATCTGGTCGTTCTCACGGATGTCGACGTAGCGCACTTCCTTGTGCTTGGACTCGCCCGGTGGGACAGGACGTAGCGACCTGCCCCGGAAGAAGGTGACCTTCACGTAGTTCGTGAAGGTATGGAAGCTGAGGAACCAGCCCTGACCCTCGACGCCATAGAAGGGCGAGTTCCACTTGACGGCCTTGCGGACGTTGGGGACGGTGCGCACGATGAGTGCGTCGAGACGACGTCCAACATCGCGTTTCCACCCAGGCATCGCCGCGATGTAGGCCTGCACAGGCGCGTCGCCATCGGCCTTCGCGATCTGAGGATTGCCGCCCGAGAGAAGCGCCGGCTTCGCGCCCTCAGGACTTCGCTTTCTTTGCCGGCTTCGACCTGCCAGAGCTGTTGAGGGCGACGGCCTGGCGGATGAGCGCCTTGAACGCGGATTCGTCAACCGCTTCTCCTTCGTGGATGTCGATCGCACGACGCACGTTTCCGTCGAGACTCGAGTTGAAGAGACGCGCCGGATCCTTGAGCGACGCACCCTTGGCGAACGTCAGTTTGACGACATGCTTATAAGACTCGCCGGTGCAGATGATGCCATCGTGCGACCAGACGGGCGTGCCTGGACTGGTCGCTTTGGCCCACTTCCATTCCTCGACGACGCCGGGGTCTGCCTGCTTGATGAGCGCTCGCATCCTGCTGAGAGTCTTGCCGCGCCAGTCTCCGAGTTCGGCGACTCGATCCGAAATGAGTTGCGCTGCCGACTCGCTCGCGCCCGATTTCTTCATGCTCTCCTCCCGCTGCGCCACCTGACGACATACGGCAGCGTGAACAAGTACAAGCCAGTGAACAGGAGCAAGAAAAGAGGAGGCAGCGGCGAATATGTCACCCACGGCGGCGGCGCGCCTTGCGCAAGGGCGACGAAGTTGGCGATGACGGTCACCGTGAAGGCGATGGACACCCACCGGTGGAACTGACGAATCGAGTTGCTCCAGTTCACTTCGACCTCCCCTGACCTGGCGTCTCGACGCCGAACTGCCGTGCATACTCGGCGTGCAGCCGCTGCCAGCCCTCGAACTTCAACGCCTCGGGACCGACGATGCGACCGATGGGCGTCCCGCCGAGGAGTTGTTCCAGCACATCGAAGCACACGTGCCACCCGGCCGCACCCATCGCGATGTAACGGCGATCGATGTTGGTCCACAGCGTGAGGCGTGTGCCTCCGCCAGCAGCTTCGAGCTCCCACCGCATGTCGAAGCCACCCCACTTGTACTCGAGCAGCCGGGGAGCGTCGGCTCGGGTGACGGTTGTTTCAGTCACCATCGGCGTGGGCGCTCCTACCGTAGTGAGCCTCACTGTAGTTCCCGCGGTGCCGAGGTTTTCGTCAGCGTCAAAGGGCGCCCACTCGCGCAGATGCGCGGGGTCGGTGAGTGCCTGCCAGACTTTTTCCGGAGAGTGGCGCAGCTCTCTGACGAGAACGAGAGTCCATGCCTCTCCGTTCTTTCGTACTTCCGCCCCTCTGGCCGCACCAGGTGCGTATTCCGCGCGGGTTGTCACTTTCTTCTCCTCGTCTTCCTTTTCGTCCGCGTCGTTCGATCCATGCGATCGAGGTGGCGTTCGAGCGCATCCAGGTGAGCCGACCAGAACCGCCGGAACGGAGCGAGCCAGGCGTCCACCTCCTGAAGAGGCTCGGGGTTCAATCGATAGAGACGACGTTGTGCGTCCACCGTGGCCTCCACGAAACCAGCCTCGCGCAAGACGCGCAGATGCTTCGACACGGTCGGTTGCGACATCTCGAGCTGCCGCTCGATTTCTCCCACCGTCTGTTCTGACGACGCAAGGAGGCTCAATATCGCGCGGCGGTTCGGCTCCGCGATGATCTCGAACACAGATTCCACGAGCCATATATACCTGTATATGTATATACGAGTCAAGGCATGTACAAGCTCGACAAGTACGATGACTGCAAGGGAACAGCGTGAACCTCGTGCTCGTTCGTGCGATTCAGGAGAAGCGCCTGATCGAGTTCATCTACAAGTCAGGCGCTGTCAGAATCGCAGAGCCTCATGACTACGGCATCCTCGACGGCGTCGAACGGCTGTTGGCCTTCCAGCTAAGCGGCGATTTCCTGGATCGCGAGGCGACAGCAGTCAGAAGCACAGGAACTGGGACGTGCTTTTTGCGCGCGTGACGTGACCTCGCGCGGCTATAATCACCCCCGACATCCAGAGCGGCTCGCCCAACGCGGCGAGTCCCGGCAACCTGCCAGGACCGGCAAGGTGCCAACGCGCAATCCTGCGCGGATGTGGTCGCAACGCGACAACAAAAGGTCCCGCCGAGTAACCCTCGGTCGTCTGGGTGTCTTCTCTCACACAGGAGACACCATGATCGACAACGACACCCCCGAGCCTCTTCGCAACATCCCGATTCAAATCAGCGTCGACGGTGTCGAGATCACCGGCGAGATCCTCTTTGCCCGCTTCAACGACATGTCCATCGTCATCCACTCCCCAGTGTCGGGCCTCGGCACCGGCCTGCACGTGCCGTGGTTCAGATACGGTTACCCGCAGTTCGCACTCGCAACGCGGTCCGGCCTCACCGAACGCGGCGTGCGAGAAGCCAAATGGCTGCTCATGGCGCTATTCGACTATTCACGCGGACGACGATCCGGTTGGGGCGTCTCGCGCGTGAGCCCGGACGGGCGCTGGACGGAACTCGCTAAGGATTTGTGACTGTGACCTGGGCTGTCACTGGTCCCATTTAACCTGCGATCTGTATGGAAACAATCTTGCTGGTCGTCGTATTCGTGTCGCTCTCGGCTGTCGTCGTCGTCCTCGTACTGAACAGGAAGGCCGTGCGCGAGCTTGGGAGCGAACTCGAGTCGTTGCCGCATAGCATGGACACCACGCTTCGCGGCGAGCTGCGGGAGCATCGCTCCGAAACATCGGAGTCGCTGCACCGCTTCAGCGATTCGCTCGTGCGCCAGGTCGACGCCCTTCGAGCCACCGTTGACGAGCGCCTGCGCACCATGCAGGACGACAATGCCACAAAGCTCGATCAGATGCGGCAGACGGTGGACGAGAAGCTGCAAAGCACACTCGAAGCTCGCCTCGGCGAATCATTCCGCCAGGTCAGCGAACGACTCGAGCAGGTCTATAAAGGCCTCGGCGAGATGCAGGTCCTTGCCACCGGCGTCGGCGACCTGCGGCGAGTACTCGCGAACGTGAAGACTCGTGGCACGTGGGGCGAAGTGCAACTCGCTACACTGCTCGAGCAGGTGCTCGCCCCCGATCAATATGCGTGCAACGTGGCGACGAGCGCCGTGGGCAGCGAGCGAGTCGAGTTCGCGATTCGCCTGCCCGGACGCGGCAACGACAACCCGATGTGGCTGCCGATCGACTCGAAGTTCCCGCTCGAGGATTACCAGGTGCTGCTCGATGCGTTCGATCGCGCCGACGCCGTTACCATCGAAGACGCTGGCCGTCGTCTCGTGACCCGCGTGAAGAACTCGGCGAAAGAGATCTCGAGCAAGTACCTGAATCCCCCGCAGACCACGGACTTCGCGATCATGTTCCTTCCCAACGAGGGGCTCTACTCCGAAGTGCTCCGGCGCCCCGGCCTTGCCGACTCTCTCCAGCGCGATCACCGGATCGTCATTGCCGGCCCGACGACGCTGTGGGGAATCCTCACGAGCTTCCAGATGGGGTTCAGAACACTCGCAATCGAACGCCGATCGACCGAAGTGTGGGCACTGCTTGCTGCGGTCAAGACAGAATTCGCCAAGTTCGGCACCGTGCTCGACGGTATTCAGAAGAATCTGCATCGCGCGGCGACGAAGATCGACGAAGCGCGCAGAGGGACGCGGACCATTCAGCGTAAGCTGTCGGACGTTCAGGAATTGCCGGCAGCCGACTCGAGCACATTCCTCGAAGACCTCGTCATCGACGTCGAAGAGGGCGAACTGTTACCAGGCTGAGGCACAATCAGGCCAGGAGGAGAACGCAGTGAACATTCTGTTGTGGGTGCTCCAGGTGTTGCTGGCCGCGGTGTTCCTCGCGCATGGACTGCTGTTGCTCATGCCACCGCCCGAGATCGCGGCGCAGATGCTCATGAGCCTCCCGCGCTGGTTCTGGGTCTTCCTTGGCGTGGCCGAACTGGCCGCGGCGGTGGGCCTCACACTGCCAGGGCTCACGCGCGTGAAGCCGTTCCTTGTTACGTGGGCAGCCGTCGGCATCATGATCGTCATGATTTCGGCCACGGGGTATCACGTCGTTCGCGGCGAGATCAGCTCCGCCGTCGTGACCTTCGTGCTGCTGATCATGGCCACCTACGTTGCGTATGCGCGGTCGCGGACGCTCCCGATCGCACCGAAACGCTCACTGGCGTGACTGTGAGCGGGGTTACTTATCGGTGACGGGCGAGCTGACAGTTCGACCGTCGATCTCCGAATAACTGAGGTCATTCGTGGCGTAGCGTCACGTTGTTGAGGAGATTCGTGGTGATTCGGTAACACTCACACGACGCGTCTTCCAGTTTGGCGCGATTCTCAATTCGCAGAACGCCGCGATGATACGAAACGAGCCCGGCCCGTTTCGGTCGGCTGGCGCCCAGCATCATCGCCAGGAATTCCTGCGTCAGCGGGAATTCGTCCTTGCCAACCCGGTCGTGTGCCAGGAGGAGCCAACGGGAGAGGCGCTGCTCGACCGAGTGCTTCGCATTGCACGCCGTGGACTGCATCACGAACCCGAGGTGCGCGACGGCATAGTTTGAGAGGAGCCTGTAGAACGAGCCCCGCCGATCGAACTCCCGACGGAAGGCCTGTGCCGACATGCGGTAGCACACCTCTGCGGCGGCCTGCACCATCGAAATCGACGTCGTCGGTTGCCGCCTGTCGAGGATCACGGATACACCCACCATGCCTTCGCGTCCAACTGTCGCGACTTCCAGCATGCTGCCATCGTCGAGCACGGTGAGAATCGAGCAGAAACCCGAGGCGGGGAAGTAGACATCCTCGATAGGGTCGCCGCGCTTGTGAACCACGTTCTTCAACACCAGCGGAACCGACACCAGCGAGCGGCGGATGCGCCGAAAGTCCTCAGGTGGAAGCTTTGCGAGAAGGAGATTCGGCGAGTGCGGGCTCGCGTGCGTGGACGTTCGTCGGGGGTTCTTACGGTTCGTTGGCATTGGCACCCTCTTCGATCCGGTAGGGACGGACTCAAAGAGGCTGCCGGGGGCCAGGCGTTTACCCTCGCGGGCGAGGCAGGCGGTAGGCTCTCAGGTAAGTGGCTTCACGTTAGCACGTTGTTGTAGGTGCTTTGACATGTTGTATGTGCTTATTTGACAGTGGTCTGTCAAAAACCTACACCCGCCTCCCCTTGGACGCAGCCCGGCCGATCAGCACCTGAGCTGACAGCCTTACGCGTCATCCGCGAAAGCCTCGTCTTTCTCACGGAGGCGGGCGATGCGCCGGAAATTCGATTCCGTTGATTTCCTCTCGAAGATAGGCGCGGGCAAAACGATTTGCCGGTGTTTGAAGGGGCAGGCGCTCTTCACCCAGGGCGACTCTGCCGATGCCGTTTTCTACCTGCAGGACGGCAAGGTCAAGATGACGGTGACGTCGCAGGGCGGGAAAGAGGCGGTGGTTGCCCTCGTGGAGAAGGGCAGCTTCTTCGGCGAAGGGTGCCTGAACGGTCACCCTCGGCGTTTGGCGACCGCGTCGGCGTTGACCGAGGTCTCCGCGATGCGCATTTCGAAAGTCAAGATGCTTCGCGTCCTCAAGGATGAAGGTTCATGACGTACCTGCTCGAGCGCAACAGTCGCGTCGAGGAGGATCTCGTCGATCACCTGTTCAACTCGAGCGAGAAGCGCTTGGCGCGAGTGCTCTTGCCTCTCGCCAACTTCGGCAAGGAGCACGAGCCCGAGCCGATCCTCCCCAAGGTCACGCAGGAGATGCTGGCTGAGATGGTTGGGACGACGCGAGCCCGAGTCAGCTATTTCATGAACAAGTTTCGTAAGCTGGGCTTCATCGATTACAACGGGACCCTCGAAGTGCACAATTCGCTGCTCAACGTCATCCTGCGACTAGCCACTCCAGGCTTCTCCCTCCAAGCAACCTCCTCAGTCGTGTTCCTCTCGTCGCCCTTTCGTGAGGCGACACGTAGCGGCCACCACATTGCAGTGGTGTCGAGCGACTGTAGGTACGGGAACGACGAATCGCCATCGCGGGCGGCGGCGTGGGTCTCCGCAACTCGAGAGGCAACGCTCTAACCTAAGGTCGTCTCTGCGCCGCGAAGTCGCTGGTGGGAAGGTCAATCAGATGACGGTTACGGAAGAAGTCGAACAGTTGAAGTTGCGCTTCGAGAATCTCTCAGGCTTGGTACCCGAGGATCATCCAGGCAGGATCGGCTTGCAAGGATGGTTCAGGGCACTGGTCGCGCAGGCGCAATTGCTACTGATCGTGTTCAACCTGCAAGCCATCATCGAAGCCAAGGCCGGCTCCGACGTAGGGGCGGATCCAGATCTCACCCTCCTCACGCTCGCCCAGTTACGGGAAGCGGCGACGGCGGCAGAGAGCCTGGCTCTCAGTGACGGGTTGGGTCTCTGACGCGCCGATGCGAACTGGATGGTGGATGAAAGTCGTGTTACCCCCGCACCAGCAGCTTGGCGAGCCAGATCGCAAACACGATCGCAATCACGATAGCCACCCTGGTAATGCGCTTCTGTCTTTCGCGGTTGCGTCTCGCCCCAGCCGCGATCCATCGCGTCCACCGCTGATCCGACTCCTCTTTGGCCTCAGCGGACATCGACAGATTCGTAGCCATGAGCGCGATGATGTCTGATTGCCCGGCACGAGTCTGTTCTGTTGTGCACACAGTCAGGAGTACAGCAGATGTCCGAGTCGAATCTCTCTGTGGCTGTTCAACAGTGAACATCCATCGACGCGTCCTCTCTCATACGATGGGTGGCAGCGTCGCGATCTGCGGCGCGTCTGACGTACCCGCAAATCCAGCTCGTGCGGAGCGTGTCGTGCGCTCATTCCTTGTTCGATGTGATGAAGCGATTCGCGATTCTTGGCAATCACCTGCCGCGCCAGTGTGGTATTGCCACCTTTACCTCCCACCTCTCTGACGAGCTGGCGAAGGAACGCCCCGACGCGGACGTCTTCGTCCTCGCCATGAACGATGCCGGCCGACGGCATGCGTATCCGCCCCGTGTCCGCTTCGAAATTGCCGAAAGTGATCTCGGTGCGTATCGGCGGGCCGCCGATTTCCTGAACGTCAACCAGGTGGGCGTGCTGTCCGTTCAACATGAGTACGGCATCTTCGGCGGCAAGGCGGGCGCCCATCTGCTCACGCTGCTGCGCGAGCTTCGGATGCCGATCGTGACCACGCTTCACACCGTGCTGTCCACTCCGAATTCAGCGCAGCGCGCGGTCATCGAAGAACTGGCCCGGCTGTCGGATCGTCTCGTCGTCATGAGCGCATCGGGCGCGGATCTGCTCGCGCGCGTGCATCGCATCCCTGACGAGCAGATCGATCTGATTCCTCACGGTATCCCGCACGTCGCTGTCGACTCCGAGAGCAAGACCAGGCTCGGCGTGAGCGGAAGAACTGTGATTCTGACGTTCGGTCTCTTATCGCGGGACAAGGGTATCGAACATGTTATCGACGCGCTGCCGGCGATCGTCGCGGCACATCCCGACGTGATCTACGTCGTTCTCGGTGCCACGCATCCGCATGTGATCGAGCACGAGGGAGAAGCCTATCGCTTGATGCTCGAGACGCGCGCGCAGCAGTTGGGTGTGGCAGCGAACATCATCTTTCACAACCGGTTCGTCAGTCAGGACGAGCTGAACGAGTTCCTGTCGGCTACGGACATCTACGTCACTCCCTACCTCCAGATGGAGCAGATCACGTCGGGCACCCTGGCCTATGCCGTCGGAGCGGGAAAGGCCGTGATCTCGACTCCCTATGTGTACGCGCGGGAGTTGCTCTCGGATGGTCGAGGCCTGCTGGTGCCGCCAAAGGATTCAGCCGCGATTGCGCGGGAGGTGATCGGGCTGGTCAGCGACGACGATCGGAGGCGCGCCATGTGTGTGCGGGCGGCAGCCTATGGCGTGGGAATGACCTGGCCCGCTGTCGTCGGACGCTACGAGAAAAGTTTCGCGCGTGCGCAAACCGAGCACACGCGTCGTCGTCGCACGGCGTTGGTCGCGCAGACGCTGGCCACGCGGTCGGGCGGGTTGCCCGACATGAGCCTGAAGCACGTGCAGGCCATGACCGACGATACCGGGATGCTCCAACACGCGATCTTCAGCATCCCTCGCTACGATGATGGCTACTGCCTGGATGACAACGCGCGCGCGCTGCTGCTCATGGCACTCCTCGAGGAAGGCGGTTCCGACGATCCGGCCATGGTGCGCGCACTCGCCTCACGCTACCTCGCGTTTGTCAGCCACGCCTTCAACCGTGCGTCCGGACGCTTTCGCAATTTTCTGTCTTACTCACGGCAGTGGCTCGAGCCCTGCGGGTCGGAGGATAGTCACGGGCGCGCGTTATGGGCGCTGGGCACCGTCGTGGGTCGCGCCAGTAATCCAGGCCTGCATAGTCTTGCGGGCGATTTGTTCCACCCCGCATTGCCGGCAGTGAGCACATTCACCAGCCCACGTGCCTGGGCGTATGCGCTGCTTGGCATCGACGAGTACTTGCGGGCGTTTCAGGGCGACACGACAGTCGAAGCGAAGCGTGTCGAACTGGCGGAGCGTCTGTTCAGTCTTCTGCAGCGGACGAAACGTGACGACTGGCCATGGTTCGAAGACTCGGTGACATATTGCAACGGCCGCTTGTCCCAGGCACTGATCATCTCGGGTCAGCGGATGCATCGCACCGACATGCTCGAGGCCGGGATGCGCTCACTCGACTGGCTCATGTCGGTGCAGTCGTCTCCCGACAGGCAGTTTGCGGCCATCGGGTCGAATGGGTTTTACGCCCGCGGCGCGCCACCCGCGGCTTTCGATCAGCAGCCCGTCGAGGCGTGCGCGACCGTGTCGGCGTGTCTGGACGCGTACCGCGTCTACGACGACAGCCGATGGCTGACCCATGCGCGATGGGTGTTCAACTGGTTCCTGGGCGAGAACCATCTGCAGCAGTGGCTGTTCGACCCTTCGACTGGCGGCTGTCGCGATGGGTTGCACATCGATCGCGCGAATCAGAACCAGGGTGCCGAATCAACGCTGTCGTTTCTGCTCGCGTTGCATGAGTTGCGCACCGTCGCGGCGCTGGAGGTGCTCGGCGGGCGAGCACGGGAACTGCAACCAACATTATGACGTCGCCACGGTACGAGATTCTCTTTCATCGACACCACGCGAACCCGATCCTGACTGCGGCCGACTGGCCGTATCCGGCACACACCGTGTTCAACCCGGGGGCGACGCGCCTTCGCGACGGCACGACGTTGCTCTTGTGCAGGGTTGAGGACCGGCGAGGCCACTCGCATCTGTGCGCGGCCCGATCGGAGAACGGGGTCGACGGCTGGACGATCGACAAGGCGCCGACGCTGCGCCCCGACCCCGAAGGGCATCCAGAGGAACTATGGGGCATCGAAGACCCGCGCATCACCTTTGTCGAGGAGCTCGATCGGTACGTGGTGTCCTACACCGCGTTCAGTCGAGGAGGGCCCGGCGTGGCGCTGGCGTTGACGGATGACTTCCGCCATTTCGAGCGCCTCGGGCTCGTCATGCAGCCGGATGACAAGGATGCAGCGTTGTTGCCCAGGCGCTTCAACGGCCTCTTCGCGTTGCTCCATCGACCGTTGACCGATACCGGGGCGCATGTCTGGATCTCGTACTCACCGGACCTGCGGAACTGGGGGGGGCACAAGCTCGTGCTGCCCGCTCGCCGCGGCGCGTGGTGGGATGCAAACCGCGTCGGCTTGTCGCCACCGCTGATCGAGACCGAGCGCGGGTGGCTCATGCTGTATCACGGTGTCCGGCGAACTGCCGCCGGCGTGCTGTATCGCCTGGGCGTTGCGCTGTTGGACCTCGAGACCGCCGAGCACTGTCTCCTCCGCGGCGATTCCTGGATCTTCGGCCCCGAGGCGCCCTACGAACGCGAAGGCGACGTTGGCTATGTCGTCTTCCCCTGTGGCTACACCCTGGGCCCGGATGGTGATGCCATCAATCTGTATTACGGCGCCGCCGACACCAGCATCGCGCTGGCAACGGGCAGTGTCAGTCAACTGCTCGACTGGCTGGATCGGCACGGCACACCGGGTAGCGATGCGCTCAAAAGCTAGCCGGCTCGCGCTTCATCGCGCACGTGCTGTCTCGCAACTCGTTACAACGGCACGCTTACGATCAACAGCTCCCTGCTGAGCGTCGTCCTCCACGACGGAGTTCGCCAATGAATCTCTCATCGGCTGTGTGCTGTCGAGGACAGACACGCACAACCGACCGTGTCAGGCTGGACGTGGTGAAACCAGGGAGTCCTTCATGAACAGTACGCACGCTCTTGTCGTGGTGGTGAGCCTCATAGTCAGTGCACAGGTCGTATCCGCTCAGGAGTTATCGCGCTATCGCGCCTACGCGCTCGAGAGCAGCGTCGAGTCGGTCGTCGCGACGATCGGCGCCCGCGCGCCAGCGGCGCAGACGCTTCACGAGCGGCCGGCAACAATTCAGCAGCTGGAATGGCGGGCGCCATACGGGAGTCCTGGAAACGGCGTGTCTGCCGATCCGGTTCGAGACGTCGCGTTTTCGTTTGTCAACGACGCGTTGTACCAAGTGCTCGTCACCTACGACCGCGACCGGACAGCGGGCCTGACGAACAGCGACATCATCGAGTCTCTTTCGTCTTCCTATGGCCCGCCGGTACTCAAATCGGCAATCATGCGAACCGATCTTTCGTCCGACGCACTCGCCGACTTGACGGTGCTTGCACAATGGAGCGACGCAGCCACGTCGCTGACACTCCTCCGCGACACATACACGCCAGACTTTCAGCTGATCCTGGTGTCGAAGGTGTTGAGCGCGAAGGCCCGAAGCGCGATTCGTGAGGCCATCAGGCTGGATGCGCTTGAGGCGCCACAACGAGAGTTGGAACAACGCAAGAAGGATGTCGCCGAGGCGAGCGCGACGCGCGACAAGAACCGCACCGAGAACAAGGCCGCCTTTCGCCCCTGAAGAGCCCTCAGCTGCCAGCGTGCGCAGCCCCGGAACGGAATCTCCGAAGCAGCCAGAACACGCCAGTTCCGGCTGTTTCCCAGGCATCGGTCTTGTCGGCGCCGGCAAGCGACATCAGCCCGGCCAGGGCGATGGCCTTGTTGCGCTCGCCGGCCATGATGCTGAGAGCCGAGCCGTCGCCGAGGCTGCACCGCACGTTCCAGCTATAGCCCGTCGGGCTCAGGATGAAGTCGCCGCCCGGCGGGTTGGCTGTCAGAGTGTCTCGTCTAAACATCGTTCAACGATGACGTGGAGTTGCGATGCTCGACGATCCATTGCGTGCTCATCCGGCCTAGACTGGCGTCGCGAGCATAGCGGGAGCCCCGTGCCCTGTAGAGGAGCATCGCGGCAGTCAGCACGACAAAAAGCCCGATCATGATCATGTGAGCGATTGTCCCAGATTTGCCAGTGAGGCGGACTATCGTCGGTTTTCGTTGATGCTCTCGCTCATCGTCTGCTGCGGGTCATTCCACAAGAGAAGGACCGCAAGCGGCGGGAGCAGGCCGAGCGCGGCCACAAAGATCACGCCTTTCCAGGGCAAATTCAGGGCGACCGCACTGACGACTGCGAGCGCTATCCACACCCCACACAACGTCATCTTAATTCGTTGGAGCTTCATGTCTGGAGCATACGGCTGGGGTCATTCGCCGTCTGTTCAATAG
The DNA here is from genome assembly GCA_963772955.1 of uncultured Acidobacteriota bacterium. GTDB lineage: Bacteria > Acidobacteriota > Vicinamibacteria > Vicinamibacterales > UBA2999 > Gp6-AA40. The sequence continues at coordinate 1,357,779 of CAVYZF010000009.1, forward strand.
TGCACGTCGCGTGGCGATCAAACCCGCACTAGAATCTCGTTCCGGCCCGCTCCGCACATCCGGTTTGCGGTCGGAGCCGTAGAACGTGACAAGGGACTCTCACCTGCACGCCACAGCTCTCGGCGCGACAACGGCTGACGCAGACCTGCGCCTGGTTGGTCGACTGGCATCTGGCGACCTGGATGCCGCAGGTGAGCTCTACGATCGGCACGCGGGCAAGGTGCTCGCCCTCGCGCGGCGAATCCTGCGCGATGACGGCGATGCCGAAGACGTGGTGCAGGAAGTGTTCTCGCAAGCGTGGCGCACCGCGCCACGCTTCGAGCCCGGTCGCGGATCGGTGGCCGGCTGGCTCCTGATGATCGCGCGCACGCGGTCGATCGATCGGCTGCGCGCGAAGCAGGCGCGACCCGACACGACTGGCGACGTCCTGCTCGAGACGATGCCCGGCAACACCGTCGCGCCGTCGGAGCAGGCGATCGCGAACGAGCAATGCGCGCGCATTCGTCAGGAACTCGGGACGCTGCCCGCCGAGCAACGGACCGCGCTCGAACTGGCGTATTTCGAAGGGCTCTCGCAGTCCGAGATCGCCGAGCGATTGGCGGCACCGCTCGGCACGATCAAGACTCGTATCCGAACCGCGCTCACGACCCTGCGCCGGAGCCTGCGGCCATGACCATGGATCGCCACGACTCGATCGGCGCGATGCTCGACGAATACGCCCTGGGACAACTGTCGCAGGACGAACGCCGCGACGTGGAAACCCACGTCCGCGAATGCGACGTGTGCGCCGCTGACCTGCGCGAGCTGACGGTCGTGATGGAGGGACTCGCGCACTCGCCCGATCCGGTAGCACTGCCGCCAGCGCTCAAGCAGCGCGTCCTCGCGTCGCTCGCAACGCAGCCGCAGGAGCCGCGCCGTGCCACGGCCGACTCGAACGTCGTCGCGATGCCGCCAAAGGGCGTGAAGATCCGGCGCGGTCTGCATCCCGCATGGCTCGCCGCCGCGGCGGTCGTCATCCTCGGGCTCGCTGTCGCGCTCTATTCGTCCGACGCGACTCGTCGTCTGCTCGTGGACGATGTGCAAGAGGCTCAGGCAGAAGCAGGAGACCTCCGTCGCCGACTCGATCAGTACGCGGGACAGGCCGATCTCGCGGTCTCGATCCTCACCGCGAGCGACATGCAACCGATCGCGATGAGCGGAAAAGCAGACGCGACGGCATCAACTGCGCGTGCGTACTGGAGTCCGACTCGCGGACTGCTCATTGTCGCCAACGATCTTCCCGTGCCGCCGCCTGGGCGTATCTATCAGGTCTGGGTGATCGGGGGAGGGAAGCCGTTCAGCGCCGGACTGCTCGGCGAGCAGGGCGCAGGACGCGGCATGCTGATCGCCGCGCCGCCGAGCGGCGTAGCTCCGGGGTCAGTCACCGTCGCCGTGACCGACGAACCGCCAGGAGGATTGCCTGCACCGAGCGGAGCGATCCGTCTGGCAGGCTCGATCTAGCGCTTCAGGCCCAGTGCGTCGAATACCGCGTCGGTGACGACATTCGATGCGGCGCGCGGTGGCCGTCCGCCATTCACAGCACCGCCCGATTGGTACGTGAAGTAGTTTTTGGCGAACCCGATGGCGAGTCGTCTCGCCGGATCGGCGTAGCCGAATGAACCGCCTCCGCCGACGTGGCCGAATGCTTCCTCCGATGCCAGCGGCCCGGTATCGCGGCCACGTCGATAGCCAAGCGAGCGCCTCGCTCGGATCCAGTACACCTCGTCCCACTCGTAACTCTGGAGCTCGATGCCCGCGCGGACACGCGCTTCGGGCAGAACGCGCACGCCATCGAGCTCACCCCAGTTGGCGAGCATCGCGTAGTGACGCGCCAGCCCGCGCGCGCTCATGATGCCGCCTGAGCCCGGGATGGACGCCTGCTGGACGTCGCGCCGATTGAAAACTTTCGCGACGTACGAGCCGGCCGGCTCGCCAACCATCCGCGCGTCGTAGTCGGCTGGCGCGGGCGGGGCGTCGGTAAGGACGGCGACGCGGTGCAGCTCACGATCGGGCACGCCCAGGTAAACACCATTGATCCCGAGTGGCTTGCAGACCTCGTCCTGCAGGAACTGGGCAATCGTGCGGCCGTCCACGCGTCGCAGGATCTCGCCGTTGATATATCCGAAGTTGAGCGAGTGATAAGCCGTGCGCTGGCCGATCGGATACAGCGGCTTCAGCGCCGCGATCCCGCGACACATGCGATCCCAGTCGGGCAACCAGTCGGGTGTGTAGCCAACCGGAGTTTGTGGGACGCCAGTCTGGTGCGCCAGCGCATGGCGCAGAGTGGCGTCGCCCTTGCCGTTCTGTGCGAACTCCGGCCACACCTTCACGATCGGCATGTCGTAACTGAGCTTGTGCTTTTCGACCAGCGCATGCATGCACGTAGACGTGATGCCCTTCGTCGTGGACGACAGCATGAACATCGTGTCGCCATCGACCGGTGTCTTCTTCGCTTCGTCTGCCATGCCCGCCCATGCGTCCACTACCAGCTTGCCGTCCACGTACGCCGCCACCTGCAGACCGATCTCGGGTGTGTCGCGCACAATTGTCTCCAGCACTGCGCGCACCTTGTCGCTGGCGCCGGTGCGAGAGGTCTGCGCCGCTTCGCCCCGGCGTGCGAACCCGGCTGCCGTCGTCGCGACTGCCACGGCCTCGATCAGCTCGCGTCGAGTCAGCTTTGCGGAACCCATTTGTTGTCCTCCTCGAATCGTGAGGCCGGGGTGCGCTCTCGTGATGCCGTCGGATGCTACACCGAGACACGCAGTTGTCGATGGAAATGTGGCGAGCGATAAAGCCGGGCTAAATCCGATCGCATAGCGCCTTCCGTAGAGCGTGCAGAGACGGGTCAATTTGCCCGTTACGGGAGGTGCGTGTGGTTCAACGTCTTCGCCTTGTCTTCTGGGCGTTCATCGTCATCCTCGTCGTCGCGGTCGTCTCGATGCCGGGGTCGGCCTCGAGTCATCGTGAGGCGCCGCTTATCAGCCAGGATCCGCTGGCAGATAACACCGACGTGTACGCCTTCGTCAGTCCCGCCAGTCCGGACAAGGTCACCTTGATCAGCAACTTCATCCCACTGGAGTTGCCGGCAAGCGGGCCGAACTTCTGGAAGTTCGACGACAACGTCCTCTACGAAATCATGGTCGACAACAACGCGGACGCGGTCGAGGACATCACGTTCCAATTCAGGTTTCGCACCGAGGCGCGTAACCCGAACACGTTTCTCTACAACACCGGCGTGATCACGTCACTCGACGATCCGGACTGGAACGTCCGGCAGTTCTACTCGGTGACGCGCATCGATGGGCCGCGCCGAACGGGACGTCGAACGGTCCTCGCGGAGGACGTGCCGTCGCCGCCAGTAAACGTTGGCAATCGCTCGCTGCCGAACTACGACATGGTCGCCGCCGACGCCATTCGATCGCTCGACAACGGCATCACGGTCTTCGCCGGTCAGCGTGACGAAGGCTTCTACGTCAACCTGGGGGTATTCGATCTCCTGAGCGTGCCGCCGGTCGATTTCAACACGCCGGACTCGACGGCAGGTCTCAATGTGCATTCGATCGCGATCGAAGTGCCGATTCGCCAGCTGACCGCCAATCGTCGTCGGCCCGAGACGATGAACGATGCGAACGCTGTGATCGGTGTCTGGTCGACGGCGTCGCGTCAGTCGATCACCGTGCGCACGCCCGGCAAGCAGCAGGACTTCCTGCAGTACGTGCAGGTGTCGCGACTGGGGCAGCCGCTCGTGAACGAAGTCGTGATTCCGATGGGGGTGAAAGACACGTTCAACTCGCTCACGCCTTCGCAAGACGCGGCCGCGCTCCCGTTTGTCCTCGACCCCGAAGTGCCGAAGCTCCTCAAGGGGCTTTTCGGGATCGACTCGCCGCCAGCGCCGCGCAACGACCTGGTGACGATCTTCCTGAAGGGCATTCCCGGACTGAATCAGCCGCCGAAGGTGAAGCCCTCAGAGATGCTGCGACTGAACACGGCCATTCCGCCGTCGGCGTCTCCGAATCCGCTCGGTGTGCTCGGCGGTGACGTCGCGGGGTTCCCGAACGGCCGCAGGGTTGGTGACGATGTGACCGATGTGGCGCTGCGAGTCATGGCAGGGGCAACGCCGCTCACACCGCAGTTCAACACCGGCATCAACGCGCAACTCGGCGACGGCGTGGCTGGCAACGACGTGCCGTATCTGCCGACGTTCCCGTATCTGGCTTCGCCACAATCGGGGAATCCGTAAACCGGTTCGTGGTTGGTGGTTGGTGGGTAGTGGTTGGTCCGGGGTCCGGGGGTCGGAGTCCGGGCCACCACGCTCGAAATCGAGGCAGTCATGGATTCGAGAATAGTCGTGGAGATCGAGGGACTCGCGTGGGGCATGACTCAGCGGAGCGACATGCAATTGCAATGGGCGCCTCGAGAGAGTGGTTCCGATGCGACGGTGATGTTCGTCGATCAGCTACCTGATTTCGACGCCTGGCGCGTCGGCGGTGGCGTGGCGTTCAGATGGTAGGAGGACTTATGCGCGTACTCGTGATTGCGCTTGCTGGTTTGTCCGCGCTCGCTGTCGGCTGGATGTTTGTCCGGGATCCGGGGGCCGGGATCCGGGATCCGGGACTCGGGACTCGGGATTCGAGTGTTCAAAGTTCGGCGTTCTCTTCGCGATCGACATCACGCGGGGAGCTGGATGCGACGATTGCTTCGAACAGGCAGAAGGTGGCGGCGAATCCCGGCGACGGTGCTGCGGCCGTTCGACTGGCTGACGCGCTCATGCGCGCGGCTCGCGTGAAGGGCGATGCATCACTTGCCATCGAAGCGGAACACGTCCTGCGCGCGACGCTCCAGCATGCGTCGTCGGACTATCTCGCGCGACGCATGCTGAGCGTGGTGTACCTGTCGCAGCATCGTTTCGCTGAAGCGCTGACGGAAGCCAGAACTGCGCAGACGCTTCGGCCGAAGGACGCCTGGAATTACGCAATCGCCGGCGATGCGCTGCTAGAGCTTGGGCGTTATGACGAGGCCTTCGACTCCTTCGATCAGGTCATGGAGCACCGGCCTGACGCGGGAGCCTATGCGCGAGTCGCGTACGCGCGTGAGCTGGAAGGCGATCTCGAGGGCGCTCTGCGGCTGATGCAGATGGCGTCAGAGGCGACGAGCCGGCAGGATGTCGAAGGGCTCGCCTGGACGCATGCGCAGATCGGGAATCTCTACCTGCTGCAGGGACGATTGGAAGACGCTGAGCGCGAGTTCAATCACGCGGAGTTCATCTTCCCGTCGCATCCCTACTCGATGAACGGACGCGTTCGGCTGCTCATCGCGCGGCATCGCTATGCCGACGCGCTCGATCTCTCGCGGCGTGTGCCGACGACGCCGGAGTCGCTGGCAACGCAGGGCGATCTGCTCGCTCGACTTGGGCAGGTCGATGATGCCGAGAAGCTGTATCGAGAGGCCGAGCAGATCGAGCGAGAGGGATGGAAGCAGGAGCAGCCGCAGCCGGGAGCACTCGCGCGATTCCTGGCCGAGCGGGGCCGCAACATCCCGGAGGCGATCGCGTTGGCAGAACGCGCGGCGTCCGAGCGTCAGGACGTCGTGACGATGGATGCGCTCGCGTGGTCCTACTTCAAAGGCGGCCGCGTAGCCGATGCGGCGGACGCGATTCAGCGCGCGACGAGGCTGGGCACAGTCGATCCACGAATCCGCTGCCACGCGTCAGCAATCGCCCTGTCGCAGCGAGAGGCCGTTGCGACGGATGTGATGAGTTGCGATCTCCTGAATCCGAAGGGCTGATCTACTCGGGGCCCGGGGTCCGGGCCCTAATCCCGCAACGAGAATGTCATTTCGACGGTAATGACAACCGGTGTGGGAGTTCCGTGAAGTGTTCCCGGCACGAACTCCCATTCCTGCAGCGCGCCAGTCGATGCCTCGTCCAGACTCTCTTCGAGTGATTGAAGCACGCGGTAGCGTCGCACTCTGCCATCCACTTCGACGACGCCTTCGATCACCACGCGTCCCTGGGCTTTCTTGTTCATAGCCTCGCCGGATGTATCCCTCGAAGAACATCATCGAGAACGCGATGAACTCGAAGGATCACACGACGCTGGTGGCGGCAGTGAAGGCGGCAGGACTGGTTGACACACTCAAGGGAACAGGGCCGTTCACGGTGTTCGCGCCGACGAACGCCGCATTTGGCAAGTTGCCCGCGGGCACGGTGGACATGCTGCTCAAGCCCGAGCACCTGGGAATGCTGACGTCCGTGCTCACGTATCACGTCGTACCGGGCCGCCTCGACTCGAAGACGCTGATGGAGTGGGCGCACAAGGGCAAGGGCACGACCGAGCTGAAGACGGTCAGCGGCGACACGCTGTGGGTCGCGATGAAGGACGGCAAGCTCTGGCTGAAAGACGGCAAGGGGATGACCGCGTCGATCACGATCGCGGACGTGTATCAGTCGAACGGCGTCATCCACGTCATCGACACGGTCGTGATGGCGAAGTAGCCCATTTGGGGTAGGCAGTAGGCGGTAGGAGTTCTGTGTGAACTGTGAACCGTGAACTGCCTACTGCATATTCCATGTACGACTACGCTTGACGTACGGCCGCCCCGATAGCGAGAATCGCGCTCTCATTCTCGGTATCATGACGCACTCCATGAAGAGAGCACACACGGCATCATCGGCTTTATTCGTTCTTGCGATCGCGGGGCTCCTGTTGAGTGGCTGGGAGCGACCCGCCAGCGCGCGACAGCAGGGCAGCGAGGAGCTCGACGTCGTCCAGATACGTCCGAACTTCTACGTCATCGCGGGCGCTGGCGGCAACATCCTCGTGCAGCTCGGACCAGAGGGCGTGATCCTGGTCGACTCGGGCACGACGGCGGCAGCGGACAAAGTCCTTGCGACGATCCGCAAGCTCACACCGTTGCCGATCCGCTACATCATCAACACGAGCATGAACCCGGATCACGTCGGCGGGAACGACAAGCTCGCCAGGGCCGGACTCAGCATCCTCCCGGGCGCTGTTGCTGCCGGCGCGGGATTGGACGACGACCTCGTCTCCAACTCGGGCAGGGCCAGCGTGCTGGCTCACGAGAACGTGCTCACCCGAATGACGGCCGCAACGGGTCCGCAAGCGCCCCCGTTTGCACTCTGGCCGACGAAGACGTTCGCCTACAGGCTGTACTCGATGTACCTGAACGGCGAAGGCGTTCAGGCCCTTCACATGCCCGCGGCGACCACTGATGGCGATCTGGTCGTGTTCTTCCGTCGCGGCGACGTGATTGCGACGGGCGACATCATCGACACGACACGTTGGCCGTTCATCGACACCAAGCGTGGCGGCACCGTTCAGGGCGAGCTCGATGCATTGAACCGCTTGATGGATCTGGCCATCCTCAATGTCCCGATTCAGTGGAATCCCGACCGCACACTTCTCGTGCCTGGGCATGGCTTCGTGTACGACAAGCTGGATCTGCTCGAGTATCGCGACGCCGTGACGGTCGTTCGCGACAGAGTTCTGGATCTGATCGGCGAAGGCAAGACACTCGCGCAGGTGAAGGCCGCCGATCCCACGCTCGGATACAGAAGTCAGTACGGCGCCGACAGTGGTGAATGGACGACCGACATGTTCGTCGAGGTTGTGTACAACGAGCTCGCTGCGAAAAAGGGGACCACGAAATGAGCCGCGGGGTCGTTGTTATCGTCGCTTCGATGTTCCTCGCCCTTGGGCTCGTGCGCCTCGATGCGCAGCGCGGAAATCCACAACCGCCGCGCGCACCGAAGGCAGCCGCTCCGATCGATTTGACCGGGTATTGGGTTTCGATCGTGACCCAGGACTGGCGCTGGCGGATGGTGACGCCCAGAAAGGGCGACTACCAGGGCATTCCTCTGACCCTCGCGGCTGCAAAGGTTGCCGACGCCTGGGATCCGGCGAAGGACGAGGCCGCCGGACAGCAATGCAAGTCGTACGGCGCGCCCGCGTTGATGAGCGTGCCAGGCCGTATTCACATCACCTGGCAGGACGACAACACGCTCAAGGTGGATGCCGACGCCGGCACGCAGACTCGAGTCCTGCGATTTGGTGCCGCACAAGCGGCGGCCAACGCACCGCGGACGTGGCAGGGGATCTCGGAGGCGCAGTGGCTGCCGGCGCGCCCGAACGTGCCGCTGCAGTTGAGACCTGCAGAGCGCACCGCGGACACGCCGCCGATTCGCCCGACCGGCGGATCGTTGCAGGTCGTCACGAAGAACCTTCGCGCTGGATACCTGCGCAAGAACGGCGTCCCCTACAGCGAAAACGCCGTGATGACCGAATTCTGGGACGTCTACAAGCGGCCGAACGGCGAGGAGTGGCTCACGATCACGACGCAGGTCGAAGACCCTCTGTATCTGCGCACCGCGAGACTGGTGGCACCGGTCTTCAAGAAGGAAGCTGACGGCAGCAAGTGGGATCCCACGCCGTGCTCCTCTACTTGGTAGCGGCGTAGGTCAAAGGTCAAGGGGCAAAGGTCAAATGCGATGGCAAAGGTCTCAGGTTCCGGGTTCCAGGTCCATGTGCAAAGTACTAGGGGTGGCATAGAAATGCGTTCTGGACCAAGTCTTCTGGCACTACTCGTTGCTGTGGCGTTGTCGGCGGCACCCGCCTACGCCCAGATCGATCTCACCGGCACCTGGCAGCGCGTTGGACAGAACGACAACGGTGCCTCTCGGGAGCCGGTCGATCTCCTGGGCATGCCGTTCAGCCCTGATGGCCGGGCGAAGGCGCTGAGCTACGACATCGCGGCGCTCTCCGCGACCGAGCGCCAGTGCCAGATGTACCCGCCGATCTACGCGATCGTCGGCCCGTTCCCGCTGCAGTTCACCATGGTGCCGGACCCGGTCACGCAGAAGCTGCTCGCGTGGAAGATCGCGGGGTGGGGCGATCGCGACGAGACGGTGATCTGGATGGACGGACGGCCGCATCCGTCGAAGAACGCGCCGCACTCGCACGGCGGCTTTACGACAGGCGCGTGGGAGGGCGACACGCTGACGGCCGTCACTACGCACGCCAAGCTCGGCGACATCAAGCGCCACCGTGGCTTCAGCAGCGATCGCGCGACGCTGACTTATCGCTTCAACCGGCACGGCGACACGCTCACCGTCACCGGCATCCTCGAGGACCCCGTGTACATGGCGGAGCCGTATGCGCTGACCGAGGTCTACCGCCTCACGACCAACCCGAACAACTTTCCGCTGACGGCGTGTGAGCCGATCGAGGAACTGCCCTCTCTGCACGAGGATCCCACGCTGGTTCCGCACTACCTCCCAGGGAAACATCCAGCGATGAACGAGGTGACCGAGCACTACAACATCCCGCTCGAGGCGGTCGTCGGCGGACCGGAGACGATGTACCCGGAGTACCGGAAGAAGCTCAAAGACAAGTACGTGATGCCGCCGCCTTGCAAAGAAGGATGTGGTCGTCCGCCGGCGCCGGGCCAGGGGCGCGGTCAGGGCCAAGGTCTAAATCAGCAGGGCGAGCCACCAGCCGGCGGCCGCGGTGCGGCGCCACCGGCGGGCCGGGGCGGTGCTCCTCCGAAATAGCTCTCAGGCCTCAGCTTGTCCGTCATTTTCAAGCCGCGTCGTCGCCTGTGTCGGCGAAACGCGTAGCTCTGCCCTCGTTGTCTCAGGCAACGCATCGAGCGAAACCGAAGATGGGCGGTATGCATCCCACCAGCGAAACGCGCTCTGTTCAGTCCACGGGCGCGCGAATGAGATGGCTGCGAGGCGCGTCGAGAGTGCGTCAGCGGTGGCAGGTCGCGCCCCGGGATCCTTCGCCAGGCAGTCGAGAATGATTCGATCCAGTGCCGGCGGGACCTCGAACTCGGTGGCATCGCTCGGTGGTATGGGCTGACGTTGCACGTGCGCGACGATCGCAGCCATCGGCGTCTTTTCCTGGAAGACGAGCCGGCCGGTCAGCAGCCAGAACGCCACACAACCGAGCGCGTAGATGTCGGCGCGCCCATCGACGTTCGTTGCACCCATCGCGATTTCCGGCGCCATGTAATCAGGTGTGCCAGCGACGGTGTTGGCGCGTGTCAGTTCCCGCACCGCAGGCTCGTCGTCGGCGACGACCTTTTTCACGATGCCGAAGTCGAGCACCTTGACGACGTCGTACTCCATCCCGCGATGACACAGGTAGATGTTGGCTGGTTTGATATCTCTGTGGACGAGACCGCGGTGATGAGCCTCCGCCAGTGAGGAACACGCCTGGCGCAGGAGGAACACGACTCTCTCCGGCGCCAACGGCCCGAACTTGCGCACGAGCGTCTCGAGGTTGACGCCTTCGAGCAGCTCCATCACGTAGAAGAGCGACCCATTGTCTGTGACGCCGAAGTCGTACAACGCAACGGTGTGAGGAGACTGCAGGCTGGCGATGACCTGCGCCTCGCGCTCGAAGCGTTCGATCGCAGTTGCGGCCATTGCGGGATCGCGGGCGAGCGCATCGCGCCGGATCAACTTGATGGCGGCCGGCCTCGCGAGCATGCGGTGCGAGGCGCGCCAGACCTCGCCCATGCCGCCGCGTCCGAGGAGCATGTCGAGTCGGTAGCTCCCGAGGTCCTCTGCGCGACGCACTTCCACTCCGAGGCTGTGGATCACTCGGGCCGCCACGTACGAGAGCACGATATTCGCCGCGTAGGGCAACACGAAGATCGGAACAAATTGGCCGACGCTGAGTGCCGGCGCGACACCGACATGGACCTGCTGAAGGTAGAGCAGCGGCACGAACGCATTCGAGAGCACGAGCGCGACGAGCGCGTCGCGCGGCCGCGCCGGAACGAGAACCGTGAAGAACATCGTCCATGGCACGACGGCATTGACGCCAATCCGATCGTTGGTGAGGTCAGCTGCGTTCAGACCGTGAAACGCTACGAGGTAGGCGCCGCAGGCGACCGAGACGCTCATCACGACTTCGTAGACGAGTCCGATTCGTATCAGCGTCGCGGATGACCACCGCCCGCTCCGCGCAATCAGCAACATCGCAGCCGATGACGTCAGCGCTGCGATTGGAGGCGCCCACTGGGCAGCCGATGCGAGCTCGTTCGCGATCTCGCCTTCGAGGAAGTTGACGAGGAGCCATAAGACCAACACGGCGACGAGCGCGACGGTGCTGACGATCTCCAGCCGGCGCGCCGCCTGGACAACGAGGTGGCTGGCGACCTGCTGATTCGTGGGTACCGTCACGCCGTCCGTCTTGTGCCGAGCACGCAGGACTGGGCGTTCGTGGTCAGGTGTCGCCATGGCTGAAGTGTGGTCCTGACGGCATCGTCTCACGCGTCGCCGGGTTTCTCTAGAATTGTTCGGCGGGCTCATCCTCGGGATGTCGAGAATGGGCGATCGGCTCCGACTCTCCTGTGAAAGACCAAGAAAAGGAGCCATGACATGAAGTTCATGCTGATGATGAATGCCCCGAGTGGAAACGGGGACTGGGGAATCTCGAAGTGGGCGCCGGAAGAGCTCAAGGCGCACATCACCTTCATGAAGACCTTCACCGGCGGACTGGTCGCGTCCGGCGAGCTCGTGGGGGCCGAAGGGCTCGCCATGCCGGCGCAGGCCAAGCTGGTGCGCGCAGGCAAGGACCGCCGCCCGATCACCGACGGCGTCTTCCCCGAGTCGAAGGAATTCCTCGCAGGCTACTGGATCGTTGATGTCGACAGCCCGGAGCGCGCCTATCAGATCGCGGCGGAGGCGTCGGCTGCGCCGGGCAAGGGGGGCGCGCCGCTCAACATGCCGATCGAGGTGCGTGAGGTGATGAGCGCGCCGCCGGTTGAAGTGTGATGCGAGGATCGACGGAGTTCACCCACGAGAACCTGCTGCGTGAGCTCACACCGCAGGTCCTCGGCGCGGTGATCCGTCGCTGCGGCGATTTCGGCGCCGCCGAGGATGCCGTGCAGGAGGCTCTGCTCGCGGCCGCGCTTCAATGGCCGAAAGACGGTCTGCCTGACAATCCGCGCGGCTGGCTGATTCAGGTCGCGGCTCGTCGCCTCACCGATCATCTCCGCAGCGAAAGCGCCCGTCGTCGTCGCGAAACGGAGGCGGCAGGTCCACTGTCGGATTACTCCGTCGGTTCGATCTTCGGCACGGTGGGCTCCGCGAGCGAGCTGGATGACACGCTCGTTCTTATGTTCATGTGCTGTCATCCTTTACTCACATCCTCGTCGGCCGTCGCGTTGACGCTTCGCGCTGTTGGTGGTCTCACGACCGCGGAGATCGCCAGAGCGTTTCTCGTTCCTGAATCGACGATGGCACAGCGGATCAGTCGCGCGAAGCAGACCATCAGGACGTCCGGCGTGCCGTTCAGCATGCCGACGCGCCACGAGCGCGCCGAGCGACTGACGGCCGTACTGCACGTGCTGTATCTGATCTTCAACGAGGGGTACACGAGCTCGTTCGGCACCAGTTTGCAACGCACGGAGCTTTCGAGCGAGGCGATACGACTGGGCAGGGCCCTGCATCAACTGCTGCCCGACGAATCAGAGGTGGCCGGACTTCTGGCCCTGATGCTGCTCACGGACGCGCGTCGCTCGGCGCGGACTGGACTCGATGGCGAGTTGATCCCACTCGACAAGCAGGATCGATCACTGTGGGATCAGCGCGCGATCGAGGAAGGCGTGGCGCTGATTTCCGTCACGCTTGCAAAGGGCGCAATCGGTCCGTATCAACTGCAGGCCGCAATCGCTGCGGTACACGACGAAGCGAAGACCTCCGAACAGACGGACTGGCCGCAGATCCTGGCGCTCTACGGGCTGTTGAAGCGGATGTCAGACAACCCGATGGTGGCGCTCAATCACGCTATCGCCGCGGGCATGGTGCACGGTCCGCGCGCGGGGCTGGATCTCTTGAACGCTCTCGACGAAGACGAGCGACTGGCTGGCCACTACCGCATCGCGGCTGTGCGCGCACACCTGCTCGAGAGATCAGGCGATCGGGACGCTGCCGTCGCACACTACCTGACAGCGGCCGAACGCACGACGAGCGTCCCTGAGCGCGACTACCTGCTCACCCAGGCTGCGCGGCTCAATAAAACCCGATGCCCCGGCCCATGATGCCGACGCCTGACCACAGCAGGACGGACACGACCGCGACTGCCTTCGCCATCCTCGAATTCGCCCGCGCATCGTCGCCCATCGCCACACGCTGACGGACGAGAAACGTGAAGAGCAGCGCTGCCCCGAGGAAGTACATCTTCAGGCGGAACGCTTCGTTGAAGTAGTACTTCGAGTCGGCCAGCGAAGCCAGCAGCGGAATTCCGGTGAGGAACATCGCGATGATGCTGCCGATCAGCCAGGGCCGCGCTTCGGCCGCAATCTCGCTCACGCGCTGACGAGGGAACACCCACCCCAGCATGCGCAAGTCGACGACGAGCACGGCACCACCGATCACCGCGAGCGCGAGCAGATGCGCCGCCTCGAACGCGGCAAACGCCCACAACGAATTGTTCACCGACGTGCCGAGCCACGAGTGCTCGACCCATAGAAAGAGGAACTCCATGAGTGCTCCTAGACGAGCGGTGAAAACCAGTTGTACGCAACGAAGCGGCCGGTGACGACGATGACCGCCCACAGGCCAATCGAAATCGCACCGGCGAACTTCGCTGCGCGCGGCGTGACCACGGATGTGTCCCAGTCGACGAGCTTCCGCTCGATGCCGAGGTGGAACGCGATGGCGTTGAGCAGCGCCAGGAACAAACCGAGCGCTTTGATGCGGAAGAAGATGTTGCCGAAGAAGCGAACTGGATCAGATGCGAAGAGCAGCAGTCCGCTGAGCACCATGAGCACGGCTCCGAACGTGATCCACGGGATGAGTCGCGCCCAGACTTCCGACACTGCGACCCGCCGCAGGGTGATGCCGGTCAGCCGCAGATCCCACAGCAACAGCAGCCCGACGAAGATGCACAGGCTGAGGACGTGGACCGATTCGATGATGGGATAGATGTAGGTCGACTCACGGATGCCGGTGCTGAACGGCGTCTCCGCGAGCCACTGACAGAATGAAAGCAGCATCGACATACGTCGAGCGTAGGACGACGCGGGCGGAGGTGTACCTGAAGTCTTCTTAAATTCTTCGTCAGATGATCGCTGCCTGACGGGAGCCTGAAGATCGCTTCAGGAAAGCAGCAGGCGTTGATCGAACACTGGACGCTTGCTGCCGACGAGCACGTCCCACCATTGAAAGTTCATCGCCATCAGGTGATCGAGTTCGCGCGTGTCTGCGCTCGGGTCGGTCTGATCGATCGCCGGCATGCAGTACGCGGCGTGAGGTGATGCCTCGAGCATATGCAGCACGCCGTCCGAGAATCCGCGACCCGCGTACGCAATGCATCCGGTCATCGGCAGCGCCTTGAGATCGTCGAGCGCGTACGGAATCTTCTCGTCAACCGTGCCGATGCTCTCCTGGAACTTGCACTCGATCGCGAACGCACGATTGGTGCGCTCGCAGACGCAGAGGATGTCGACGTGCCGGTTCTTGCCGATGATCGTCTTGCCTATCTGGATCTCCCGATAGACCTTGAGCCCGCGGTCCTCGAACCGGCGTGATACGTAGAAGGCAACGAGGTCCGCGTACGCCGCACCGGTCATCGTCTCGAGCCCATGAGCGCGAACAGGCCGGGCTCGGTCGTCGATGCCGTGACGCTGGCCTGTGTGCCTTCTGCAAGCTGACGAAGTCGCTGGCCTGTCAATTGGACCGCCTCGGGGTTGAGGTCTGTCCCGATGAATCGACGGCCCAGCCGCAGCGCTGCCACTCCAACGCTGCCAGAGCCCATGAATGGATCGGCGACGACGTCGCCTGGCTGCGAGCTCTGCCCGATGACGACCTGCGAGACCGCGACGGGTTTCTCAGCCGGGTATCCGCGGTGGATTCGCGGCTCCGTGATGATGTCGGCCACGCCGAGGTCGTTCAGTCGCCGCTTGCCCTTCTCGAAGAACAGGATGAACTCGTAGCGCGCGCGGTAGTGGTAGCCCATGCCGATCGTGCGCTTGTCCCACACCAGCGGCTTCCAGAACTTGAAGCCGGCTCGCTCCGCCTCGGGCTTGGCGACGAACATCGTTTCGGCGTCGCAGAACAGATAGAAGTGCGTGTCCGGCTTGAGCACGCGAAAGACCTCGGCGAACAGTTCGCCGAAGCGGTCGTTCGGGAAGACGCGAAACCAGTTGTTGCTCGAGGACTTGCTGTGTTTCAGGCGGGTTGTCGTTCCGACGGCGCGGTGCTTCTCGAGTGACTCGTAGGCCGGATCGGTGACGACCAGATCGATGGACTCACTCGGCAGCTCACGCAGCCAGTTGACGGCATCGAGCGCAGCGAGCTCGAAAGCGGGTGTCACGATGGGCATTATAAGTCTCGGGACTCGGGACTCGGGATTCGGGTCCCGGTTCATTCTTCTCGGACAGTGTGGCGCGCTCGAGTGACAGGGCAGGTCACATGCGTGAGCCGGACTCTTCGTCCAGAAGCACGAGCGCGCGCGAGGCGCGACGCAGAACGAGCGAGACGGGGAGCGATGAATCCTTGCGTTCGATCGCTTCCTGCATCACGCTCGCCTTGGATTCGCCGAGCGCCATCACAATCACGCGTTCCGCGCTCGTCAGCATCGGCAGCGTCAGCGTCAGCCGGCGAGGTGGTGGTTTCGGTGCGTCGACGATCGGCAGGGCCAGCCGATGTTCTTCAGAGAGCGCGCCATGTCCAGGAAACAGCGAAGCGACATGGCCATCAGGGCCAACGCCCAACAGCACCAGATCGAAATGCGGCGTCTCTCCGAGAACCCGAACGAGCTCGTCGCCGTAGGCGTGTGCGGCGACGTCCAAATCCGGGCTGTCTGCATACATCGGGTGAATCGACGAGGGGCTTGCACCAGACTTGCGAAGCCACAGCGAGTCCGCCAACCCGAAGTTGGAGTCGGGTGACGAAGCGGGCACGGCGCGCTCGTCTGCCCAGAAGATGTGCGTGACATCCCAGTCGAAGAGCACGGTGGCGAGGACAGGGAAGCTGTGAACGCCGACCGATCCTCCAGGCAGCGCCATCGCGAAGAGCCCGCGGCGCGATCGGGCATGCGCCGTTTCGACGCTGACGTCAGCAGCAAGGCGATCGAGCAGGTGCTTGACCGGCGCGACCATGACGTCGGGACCCATTATTTCGCCACGAGTTGTGCGACCGGCGCCGCCGTCGACATCCAGCCGCCGATACCTTCGACGAGGCGATCGGCCTCGTCAGGGCCCCAGGTTCCGCATTCGTACGTGGCAAGTGGATTTGTTGTTCTCAAGACCGGGTCGACGATCGCCCAGGCCG
Organism: uncultured Acidobacteriota bacterium; assembly: GCA_963772955.1. Lineage (GTDB taxonomy): Bacteria > Acidobacteriota > Vicinamibacteria > Vicinamibacterales > UBA2999 > Gp6-AA40. Next base: position 1,374,124 of record CAVYZF010000009.1, read on the forward strand.
CTTCGACGACATCCTGTCGAGCGAAGAGCGTGGCGTCTCCCGTCATCGCATCGCCCAGCAGTCGCTCGTACGGGCCGAGCCGTGTGCCCTGACCCTGCGCGGCGGTCGCCACGACCGAGAGCGTGACGGGATCACCCGTCATGCCCTCCCCCGGACGCTTTGCTGACGCGCCGATATCGATCGCGACGTGTGGCGCCAGCGTGAACTTGACGTAGTTGTCGCCGCGCGATGTCTCTCGAAACACGACTGGCGGTGCTTCTTTCAGGTTGACCACGATCTCGGTCGAGGTCGTGTGCAGACACTTTCCGGCACGCACGTAGAAGGGCACACCCTGCCATCGCCACGAGTCGACGAAGAGACGCATCGCGACGAACGTGGGGACCTGTGACTCCTTCGCCACATGAGGCTCATTGCGATAGCCGTGAAATTGACCGACCACGACGTCGGCTGCCGAGAGCGGTCGCACGGTTCTCAGGACCTTCGCCTGTTCGTCACGTACGGCTTCGTGATACGTCGATGACGGAGCCTCCATCGCGAGATAGCTCACCATCTGCAGCAGGTGGTTCTGCACGACGTCCCTGATGACGCCGGTCTCCTCGTAGAAGGCCCCGCGGCCCGCCACACCAAAGTTCTCGGCCATGGTGATCTGCACGTGATCGACGTACTGACGATTCCAGATCGGTTCGAGGAACGCGTTCGCGAATCGGAAGTAGAGGATGTTCTGCACTGCTTCTTTCCCGAGGTAGTGATCGATGCGGAAGATCGCCTCTTCGGGGAAGACGGCGCGCAGCGTCGCGTTCAGTGAACGCGCCGACTCGAGCTCGCGGCCGAATGGCTTCTCGATGATGACGCGAGCGCCATGCGCCGTACACCCGGTTTCAGTCAGATGTGTCACGACCGCCGGAAATGCCGTCGGTGGGATAGCCAGGTAATAGAGAGGTCGTTGTGCACCACCAAGCGCCTCGCGGAGACGCTGGAACGTTCCCGAGTCGTTGTAGTCGCCCGAGACGAGGCGGAACAGGGCAGCGAGCGTGTCGAACGCCGTCTGATCGAAGCTGCCGTCGGCGACGAGGCTCCCGCGCGCACGCTCGATCAGGTTGTCGAGTGTGCCCGCGCGAGCGACACCGATGACGGGAATCGTCAGCCGGCCGCGATGGACCAGCGCCTGGAGTGCCGGAAAGATCTTCTTGTATGCGAGGTCGCCCGTGATCCCGAAGATCACGAGCGCGTCAGAGCGTTCGTGCATCACCCAAGCCTTCTCCCGCGAGAGGAAAAGGCCAGTATAGGGCTAGCGCAGCCTACAGTTCATGAAAGACACGTGTCACTTCCTCGATCGTCGTGATTCCCTGACGAACGAGGTCGACGGCCTGCTCGCGTAACGTCGAGAGTCCATTCGCCCGCGCCGCGCTGAGAATCTCTTCTTCTGTCGCGCGTGCATTGACGAGCCGGCGCAGCTCGGAGTTGAGCGTCAACAGCTCGAAGACACCGACGCGACCTTTGTATCCGATGCCGCGGCACTCGGTGCAGCCGGAGCCCTGATACAGCACCTCAGGTGCAGTCGCGCCAAACAGATGTCGGTGTTGCTCCGGCACCGGCACTGCCTTCCGGCACGACTCGCACGTCCGGCGCACGAGCCGCTGAGCCAGGATGCCGTTGATAGTCGAGGCCAGCAAATACGGCTCGATGCCCATCTCGAGCAGTCGAGTCAGCGTCGAAACCGCGCCGTTGGTGTGGAGTGTCGAGAGCACCAGGTGACCCGTGAGTGACGCTTCGACCGCGGTCTCGAGTGTTTCTGGATCGCGGATTTCACCAACCATCACGACGTCCGGATCCTGGCGGAGGATCGCGCGCAGCCCGGAGGCAAACGTGAATCCTGCCTTCGCGTTGGTCTGTCCCTGGTTGATGCCCTGGAGCCAGTACCTCGACCGGGTCTTCGATCGTCGTCACGTTCTTGCCCAGCTCGGCGAGCTCGCCGAGTGCGGCATACAACGTCGACGTCTTGCCGCTGCCCGTCGGGCCCGTGACGAGCACGATGCCTTCAGGCTTTCGGATCTGATCGCGGAAGCGCTCGAGCGTGTTGCCACCCATGACGTTGGCGACCGACTTCTGCAGCCCGCTGCGATCGAGCAGACGAAGCACCGCCTTCTCACCCCAGATCGTCGGGTACGTGGACGCGCGAACGTCCAGGCCCCGGCTGTTGATCGTCGCGCTGAACCGGCCGTCCTGGGGCGCGCGATGCTCGGCGATGTTCATGGCTGCCAGCACTTTGAGGCGTGCGACGACGGCCGGAGCCAGCGAAGGCAATAGATTAGCGATCTCGTGCAGCAGACCGTCGACGCGGAATCGGATCTTGAGGCCGTTCTTGTTGGGTTCGAGATGGATGTCGCTCGCGCGATCGTTCACGCCGCGCGCGAGGATGCGATCGACGATCGTCGTCGCCGACCTGAGGGCGCTCTCGTCCTGCAGATCGAGCTGCTGGCCGGGCAGATCGACGACGACAGAGGCCGATTCGGGGCCGTCGGTCTTGAATGGGTTGCCGTAGAAGGCTTCGAGCGCCTGCTGGAGCTCGGACTCCAGCGCAATCATTGTCTGGATCTCGCACCCGGCCGCGAAGCGAAGATCGTCGAGTGCCTGCAGATCGCGCGGGTTTGCGGTGGCGACGACCAATGTCGAGCCGGTCTTGAGCATCGGCACCGCGGTGTACTTTCGTGCGATGCGCTCGGACAGGCAGGACATGGCTTCTGGCGTGACCGTGAACGAGTTGACACGGGTGGGCGGCACACCAAGTTGTGCGCTGAGCCCCTCGAGTACGGAGTCAGCGTCAGCGAATCCCAGTTCCATCAGGAGCTCACCGAGACGTTTGCGCGATCGTTGCTGCCGCTCGATCGCCTCGCGCAATTGATCCGGTGTCAGCGTGTTTCGCTCGACGAGGATCTCGCCGAGTGCCGGCGCCTTCTTTCCTCGAACCGGTTCGTCGTTGCGGGCGACGACCCGAGGCCACGTGGCCACGGTCGTGCCTGCCGGCACCCGAGCGTCGGGCGGCGTTTCCGGTTCCGGCTTCGACACGTCCTTGCGCAGAGTGCTTTTTCTGGCCACGGTGTCCGCTCGCTCGAGAAAGTGAAGTTCGCGTGGCGACGGCCACATACCGTCGCGCCAGGAGGGAGAGCAAGCGGTGGGCCACGCTGGACTTGCGCGTGGACGTGCGTGTTTGCGCCAGATCGGTATGGGTCGGCGAAAACTGTCAGCGTGCGAAGGTCCGCTCGGTGTCTCGTTCTGAGAGGGCGTGTTCGATTTCGGAGCGAAGGGGTCGGGAGTCATTTGTTGAGACACCGTGAGCTCGAGATGGTGTCCTGATCAAATGACTCCCGACCCCCTATCAGCGTTGCAACAGGAGGGCATCCTCGTAGCCAGGGAGCTCACGAATGCGCGCAAGATCACGCGCGGCGCCCTCTGCGCTCTCGTACCCGTCGATGCGGATCTGCAACACGAGGCCGCGGGGCGGGCCGAGGTTGAACTCTGCTGCACGGGCCTGAAAGCCCACCCTGGCGAGCTCGCTGACGAGACGATCGGCGCGGTCCCGGCTTGTGAACGACGCCACCTGAATCGAATAGCTGCCGTCGTTGGCGCGCACGGTCCTGGGTGGAGATGTCGAGGATGCCACCTCGCCGGCGATCGTTTGCACGGGCGCCAGGGTCGACTTCGCCGAGGTCCAAGGCGGACGCACCGGCAACCCTGCAGCGTCGACGTCAATCGACTGCGCCTGGTAGTACAGAAATCCAGCCGCGATGCCTGCGGCGATTGCGAGCGCCAGAACAATCGACGCAATGGCGAGCCGGTTCGAGCGCGCGCCACTCAGTGGGCCCACGAGGTCAGCCTCCGCTGCGAACTCGGACAGGATCTGATGCGAGCCCGAAAGATGTGTCACCGGCATCGATGCCGCTTTGATGATCTCGAGGGCTGGAGGTGTGCCGACCGGCGCCGGCTTTGTCACATCGGATGGCAGTTCGACGCGAGTGACTTCTGCTTCGTGGAGCGGTGCTTCGATGCCGAGTGACGTGACGGCCTCGAGAATCAGCGAAGACTCGATGAGCATCGCACGCGACTTGAAGCCACGTTGAAGGGCTCGATCGCAGATCAGATTGATCAGGCGCGGAACGCCTCCCGAGGCCTTGAAGAGCGTGGAGACTGCACTGTCAGAGAACTGAACGTGGCTGCCACCTTCGCTCGCCACATCGAGGCGATGACGGACGTACTTGCCGACATCGGTCAGTCCAAGCGCCGTGAGCTCGCAGCGGACGGAGACGCGCTGATCGACCTGCCGCATCTGCGGCATCTTCAGGTGGTCTTTGAGCTCGGGCTGGCCGACGAGCACGACCTGCAGGAGCTTCTCGCGCTGTTCGAGGTCCGAGAGAATCCGGATCTCCTCGAGTAGCCCAAGCGGCAGGTTCTGGGCTTCGTCGATGATCATGACGGCGAAGGCCTGCAGCGGCACGAGCGAATCGAGGAACTCGTAGAGCGGGTAGCTCAGATCCGGACGTGACGCGCCCGCGAGGCTGCCGCGCTTGAGATCGGCCAGCGACACGACGCCGAAGTCCACGAGCAACATCTTGAGCAGGTCTTCGCGCGACACGAACGGATCCGGCACGAATGCCGTGAACGTCCGTCGATCGAGATGCTGCAGCACCGATCGAATCAGCGTCGTCTTACCCGTTCCGATCTCGCCGGTCAGGACGATGAGTCCCTCGCGCCGGCGAATGCCGGTGAGCAGTTCTTCAAACGCTGGAGCGTGCGCGGGACTGCGATAGAGAAAGCGGGGGTCGGCCGAGAGGCTGAACGGCTTTTCCTTGAGGCCGTAGTGCGGCTCGTATGTCAGCGACGGGGAGGGGTTCGAGCGCGCCGGCACTTCGATCGGTCCCGGTGTGGACGTGGCCGCCCAATCGGACCCGAACGGCACATTCGGCATCTGCTGACTCAAGACATGCCCCTTGATCACCGGCAGATGTGGTCACCCGCGGTTGCTCTGGGTATCGGCGGGAGTGAGCTGTCACTGCACTGGGTTTCGGGGCTCGGGGTTCGGGGCTCGGGTTCGCCGTCGGATTCGGGGTTCGGGGGGGCGGGATTCGGACGCTAGACGCACGACTATGTTTTCGGCAGGCTCCTGAGGAGACCGTGAAGTACCTGACCCACGCGCGTGGCCAACGTGGTTACCGGTTCAATGAGTCGAGCGTCGGCAAACTCCAGGCGAAGAGCGAGCTCCAACTGCGTCTCACACTCTGCGTGCGAACCGAGAGCCCTGACGACGTAGTCACGATAGGTCCTCGTGCTTTGCCGGTGTCCTTCGGCGACCAGCGAGGGAATACTGACAGCGGCCCGGCGAAGTTGTGACGTCAGCCCGAAGAGTTCCTCGCGAGGAAAAGAGCGCGTCAGCGCATAAACATCTTCAACGAACGTCATGCCCAGTTGCCATGCCTCGAGATCGCGATAGGAAGTGATCGTCTGCATGTGTCCAACGCACGCAAAGATCCGCCCACGCTGTTTTCCCAACAAACCTACTCAGGCAGCGGCAATCGATGTAGTTCTCGCACCACTCCTAGCGTCAGGTGTGTCCAGTTCCTCCGATGCGCCGCGATCCCCGACTCCCGACCCCCGAATCTCGACCCCCGACTTACCGTCCAAAAATAATGTTCTCGCTCTTGAACAACCCCGTCGTGATCTGAATGAGGATCGCGCTGGCCAGCAGGCAGGTCCCTGCCGAAGTGAGAAACGCGGTCGGGTCGGGGACGCGTCCGCCGAGGACATCGGTGAGCAGGACATATGGTCCGAGCATGGGAACGGCGTAGGTCCACGCCCCATTGCCGATCGGATAGAGCGATGACAACACGCCGGGCAGCATTGGCCCGAGGATCAGGACGCCCATGTAGGTCTGTGCCTCCTTGAACGATCGCGCAAGCGTGGCGACAGCGGCCTGCAGTGCCGCCGTGAACAGACACATGGGCGCGACGGCGAGCAGGATCGGCCCCACATGTTGCGGGCCAATCTCGAGTCGAATACCCATGTCCTCGAGTCTCAGCAATCGAGTGAGCTGCGCGCAGAGGACGGTCGTCAGGCACACGCTGACAACCGCGGCGAGCGTTGCGGCCATCCACTTGCCGGCAACAAACGCCACGCGCGGGGCCGGATTCACCAGCAGCGGTTCGAGCGATCCACGTTCGCGCTCGCCAGCGGTCGAGTCCGTCGCGATCTGCATTCCTCCGACGAAGCCGGCGACCATGATGAACATCGGGATGAACGTCAGGATTTGTGCGGCGCGCTGTTGCGCAGTAGAGACCTCGATCTCTTCAATCGCCAACGGACGCATGGCGGCCGGGCTGACCCCGCGCATGATGAGTCGCAGGCTGCTGATCTCGGCGGCGTACTGCTGGAGCAGGATCTGGACGCGCTGCACCGACGGACGCACGTCGTTGCGTGAACTGTCGGCCACCAGTTGAAGCGGCGCGGGTCGCGACGATCGGAACCGCTCTGCGAAGTCGTCCGGCACGATCACGACGACGGCTTCGCGCTGCTCGCGCACGGCCTTTTCCGCCTCGGCCGGTCCTTCGACGACGTGAACACCCGCCTGTTGATTCAGCCAGTTGACGAGTGCAGGCGCGCGGTGCATGCCGACGACCGGCACACGCACGGCGTTAGCGTCGCGTTGCCGATCGGCAAGCTTGTTCATCATGAAGCCGATGAGAACAGGGCCGATCACGACGCTGAACAGAATCGACCACAGCGCGCGTCGATCGCGCAGCGAATCTCTCAGCTCTTTCCGGCAGACGATGAGCGTCTGGCGCGCGGTCCGCATCGCGTTCACTCGTGGGCTCCCCGGTCGAGGCCCGCGAGCGCGACGAAGGCATCCTCGAGATTCTGATAGCCGGTCTGCTGACGAAGTTCGTCGGGCGTGCCTTGCGCGACGACGCGTCCCGCCGCGATGACGACGATGGAGTCGCAGAGCGCGGAGACTTCCTGCATAACGTGACTCGAGAACAGCACGCAGCGCCCCTGGTCGCGCAGGCGCCGCACGATGGAGCGAACGGCGCGAGTGCTCATCACGTCGAGACCGTTGGTCGGTTCGTCGAGCAGGACGTTCTGCGGGTCGTGCACGAGCGCGCGCGCCAGCGCGACCTTCGTGCGTTCGCCGTGCGAGAACCCGCCCGTGCGCCGATCGGCAATCGCCCGCATGTCGAGCAGGTCGATCAATTCCTCGGTCCGTTTCGCGAGCTGGTCGCTCTCGATGCCTTGCAGCGCGCCGAAGTAATCGAGATGTTCCCGCGCCGTCAGGCGCGGATAGAGTCCAAAACCATCGGGCAGCACACCGAGCTTTGCCTGTGCCGCCTGCGGCGTCGCCACGGCATCCACGCCGTCCACCCGTACCTCGCCACTGTCAGGCTTCATCACGGCGTAGAGCATTCGAAGCGTCGTAGTCTTTCCGGCGCCGTTCGGGCCAAGCAGACCCGTGATCGCGCCGTCCTGTGCGACAAAGCTCACGCCGTCAACCGCCGTGACGCTTCCGAAGTGTTTACGGGCGTTGGCAATCTGGATCATTGCGGGACGCTGTCGCCCTCCGCGGGATCGGGACCTGCAGGCGTGACGAAGAATGGCGGACGACGGACGTCGCCGACGCAGTCGGTGTCGAGACCGTCCACCGATCCGCGTTCGATGAAGTCAGCGACGACGCGATTCCCGCACGGTGTCATCACCACGCCGTGGCCCGTCGAAGGAACGATGACGTGCTTGCCGTGTGAGAGATGCCTCACGACGGATTCGCCCCAGACTGGAGGCGTGACCGGGTCGACCTCGCCTGACAACACGAGCACGGGCACGTCGGATTTCACGGGGCGGTAGTAGTCTGCGTTCACCGCGCCCGTGGGCCACATCGCGCACGCTTCGAGCTGGCTGCCTATGAGGTGCGCGCCGAAGACCGACTTCGATGTCTGGTGTGCGAGCTCGGCGGGGGACACGCGAGAGGCATCTTCGCTGCACAACACCGAGAGCTGCATCCCGATGCTCATGTTCTCGCCGGCGTCCTCGCTCGCGAGCGCGAGCGCGAAGAGGCCCTGGAAGTCGTCCTTCTCGGCGCGATCGACCAGCGCTGGAACGATCGATGCCGTGAGAGGAGAGTAGAGCGCGCTGAAGATGACGCTCGAGACCAGGCGCGCGTCGACATCGATCTCCTCTGCGATTCCGGTTCGCGGATGAACGATGCGCACATGGCGCGGCGTGCGATCGAGGCTCGTGATCAGGTTTCTGATCCGCGAGGCCATCTGCGGGAACGTCTGGCTGCATGCCGCTTCGGCGTCGCAGTCCACGAGCGCCTTGTCGAGCGCGTGCTGGGCGTCGCGAGCGGTGAAGAGCGGAAGCCGCATGTCGGTCGGCGCGACGCCATCGAGCACGATCGATCGCACGTGCTCTCCGTGCTGTCGAAGGTAGACGAGCGCGGCACGAGTCCCGTACGAGCCGCCATAGAGATTGATGCGGTCGTATCCGAGAAACGCGCGGACATCGTCGAGGTCGTCCATCGCGATGTCGGTGGTGTACAAGCGAACGTCGGCGTCGTACCCCTCGAGACATCTGCGCAGCCGGGCGAGCGCTGCAGGTACTCCCCTCGGTCATCTCGCGCAGTGAGCTTGCGCTGGACCGGCAGTTCAGAGGATTGGACTTACCCGTTCCGCGCTGATCGACCAGCACGATGTCCCGCGTACGTTGAACCTGGCGGAAGACACCACGGATCTGGCTGGCTAACTGGGCTGCGGCCTGCCCGGGGCCGCCGGCCAGAAAGAACAAAGGATCGTCGCTTGCCGTAGAAGCAAGGGACGGAAGCACGACAACCCAGAGCCGTATTTGACGTCCAATAGCGGTATGGCGGTCTTCGAAGACCGTCACCGTCCCGCACAACGCGTCGGTGGGTCCCTCGCTGCTGGAGCACGGATGAAGACGGTCAAGCGATCGACGGGATTCGGTCGGGTTGCAGGCGGCTGCAGCGAACGTCAGGAGCAGGCAAGCGGCCAGACCACTCTTGCGCGCGATGGTTCCGATGAGCGACTTTGTTGCCATTGGCGTCTAAACGACGAGGTTTCACACTAGAATCGCAACCTAACGGGTTTTCGGTCTAAGAACGGAAAGACAGAAGGGCTGAGAACATGAGTGACGCTGCACAACAGTCGAGTCTGGCATCGGAGGCGTACTCCGTCGTCCGCCAGCGCATCTTGAGTGGCACCATAGGTTTGGGGCAGGTGATCTCGCGCAGGAAGCTGGCCGCCGAGCTCCGCATGAGTTTTTTGCCCGTATCCGAAGCGTTGCTGCGACTTGAAGTTGAAGGGCTGCTCGAGAGCCGTCCGCGCGCAGGGACGCGCGTCCGGATTCCCTCCGCGGAGGATGTCCAGGGGCACTACGTCGTTCGGGAAGCGCTCGAAGTGCAGGCCGCGCTGCGATTTGCGGCGTTTGCGACGCCGCGCGAGCGCTTCGAGCTGAAGAAGCTGGCGAGCCGCGTTGACGTCCTCGGCACGCAATCCGATCGCATGCTGTATCAAAGCGTGCACCTCAAGCTGCATTCGCGGATCGCGCAGAACGCGCGGTGCCCGGCTCTACTCGAAGCCATCGAGAAGACGCACGCGCTCGCGTCGATCTGGTACTGCGTCCTGAGGCAACCAAGCCCGACGGATTCAACCACCCGGCATACCGAATTGGCCGATGCCCTTTGCGATGGCGAGCCCCATCAGGTGGCCGACGCCGTGCGCCAGCACCTGGCGGTTGCCATGGTCCGTTCGATTGAGGTGCTCCAGCCGTATTTCAAGCTGCGAAAGCTCACCGGCACTACGTTCTACCGGAGCGATCGCCGCCCGGGAAGCGCCTCACTCGCGCACTGAATCTCACGCCGCCCCGGCTCAGGGGCGGCCTCCACTTAACACAATTAACATTAGGCAGGTTTTGGGAGAGCTTCCCACGCCCGCTCCGCAGAAATCCCGTAAGTCCCGTTGACAGGAACCTCAGTGGCCAGCGAGAATGATCGTCCACAGTCCATGGACGTAGCCTTGATGGATTGGCAGTCAACGTCCGGGAGAGCTCCGCAGTATTGAAATGTCAGAGGTGACGCGACGAGTCGCCGTCGAGGACTTCGCGTGGAGGATTGTTCGATGCGAACCAAGTGTGCAGTCGTAGTTGCTGGAGTCGCACTGCTTGTCAGCGTGATCGGTGTGAGCGCGCACCATTCGTTCTCAGCCGAGTTCGACGCCAGCAAGCCGTTCAAGATGACCGGCACGGTGACCAAGGTCGAGTGGATGAATCCACACACCTTCTTCTACATCGACGTGACCGATGAGAAGACCGGTAAGGTCACCAACTGGGCGATGGAAATGGGAAGCCCGAACGGCCTCATGCGCGCCGGCTGGACGCGAAACACGATGAAGATCGGCGACAAGGTGGCCGTCGAAGGCAGCCTCGCGAAAGACGGTAGCCCCACCGGCAACGCGCGCTCGGTGACCATGGCATCAACGGGTCAGCGATTGTTCGCGGCATCGAGCCAGGGCAACACGCAGTAACAAGGAGCGGCGCTTGAAGGGAGCTCTTCGTACCGCGCTGACAGGCGCGGCCACGGTGATCGTGTTTTCATCCACGGCCTGGATCGTCGTCGCGCAAACCCGGCTAGGCGTTCCATCCGTATTTCAAGCGCAAGAAGGTGGCGGAGGAGGCCGGGGCCGCGCAGCGGGCCCGGCACTTCCGACTCCGCGATTGCCCGATGGCACCGTGAACTTCGGTCGCGTTCCCGGTGAGAAGGGCGTCTGGGCTGTTCCCTACATCACGAACATGGCGATGAGAGTGGTGGGGCCGGACGGTCAGTTGCTCCCGGCGATTCGCGAGCAGCAGGCAGCGGCGCGAGCCGGTGGTGCGGGTGCTCGCGGTGGTGGGGGCGGTGGCGGTGGACGCGGCGGATCGAAGTCCGAACCGTGGATGCCGTGGATGCCGTGGTCAGCCGCGGTCTACGACTACAACTCCAAGAACGAATCGAAGTACGACCCGGAAGGGTACTGCCTCCCGCCAGGTGGGCCTCGCATGATGGCGACGCCCTATCAGATGGAGATCATCCAGCAGCCAGAGCACAAGCGCATCATGATGATCTTCGAGGGCGCGACGCACATCTGGCGCGAGATCTACATGGATGGCCGCGCGTTCCCCCAGGGCGATGCGCTCAATCCCACATATCTCGGCTACTCGGTCGGCAAGTGGGAAGGCGATGCGCTCGTCGTCGAGAACAAGGGCTTCAACGAGAACAGCTGGCTTGATTACTTCGGGCATCCGCACACGGATCAAATGCACGTGATCGAGCGCTGGACTCGACCGAACAAATCGACGCTGCACTACGAGGCCACTGTGACCGATCCCGGCGCCTACACGCGTCCGTTCACGATGGCGTGGGACATTCCCTGGAGAGCGGACGGCGAGTTGCCTGAGTACATCTGCCAGGAGAACAACCGCTACCTGAATCGTCTGGAGGACGATCTCGGTCAGCCGATCTTTGGCCCGCGTCCGCAGCCTGGACAGAAGCCGTCGAGCGGTACTCGCTAGGAGGAATGGTGAGACGACTGTTTTTCCTTCTGGTCCTCTCGACTCTTCTCGTCGCGCCACATGGCGTGTGGGCCCAGTTTGGCCATCCACTGAAGGGACAGTGGAGCGGTCAGTGGGGTCCTGCTGACAGCCCGAAGCGACTGCTCCTCGATCTGCACTGGGACGGCAAGGAGATCACCGGTGTCGTGAATCCGGGAGACGAGAAGGCGGCGGTCAAGTCGGTGACATTCGACTACTCCGATCCTTCAGCATGGAAGGTCAAGCTGACCGCTGAAGGCAAGGACAAGGCGGGAAAGCCGGTCGCCATCTCCGTCGATGGAACCCTCGAGAACATCGGCGCCTACAGCAAGTTGTTTCACGGCACGTGGACGGAAGCCGGGCAGAAGGGCGACTTCACGCTCACCAGAAACTAGTAGTAGGCAGGTCACGGTTCACCGTTCACAGAGGCCGCGCTTTCGCGCGGCCTTTGTTTTTCGCGCACGTTCTGCTCTGTGAACCGCCTGCTGTGAACTGCCTACTGTGAACCGTGAACTTCCAGATAGAATCGACAGTTCATGGTCATCGACTGCCACGGTCACTACACCACCGCGCCGAAAGAGCTTCAGGCATTTCGCGACGGCCAGATTGCGGCGCTGAAAGATCCCTCGCAGGCTCCCGCGAAAGGGCCGCTCGAGATCAGCGACGATCAACTGCGAGAGAGCGTGCAGCCGCAGCTCACGTTTCAGCAGGATCGCGGCACCGACGTCACGATCTTCTCGCCGCGTGCGTCGGCCATGGCGCACCACATCGGCGACGCGCAGACGAGCCTCGACTGGTCGCGTCACTGCAACGTTCTGATCCATCGGGTCTGCCGACTCTTTCCTGAGAACTTCGTCGGTGTCTGTCAGTTGCCGCAGACGCCAGGTGACGTGCTGGCCAACTGCATCAGCGAGCTCGAACGCTGCGTCAACGAGTTCGGTTTCATCGGTTGCAACCTGAACCCCGATCCGTCCGGTGGGCGCTGGACGGCGCCGCCGCTCACGGATCGCAGCTGGTATCCCTTCTACGAGAAGCTCGTCGAGCTCGACGTCCCGGCGATGGTCCACGTGAGCGCCTCGTGCAACCCGAACTTTCACGCGACGGGCGCGCACTATCTCAACGCGGACACGACCGCCTTCATGCAGTTCCTCACCGCGGATCTGTTCAAAGACTTTCCGACGCTGCGCATGATCATCCCGCACGGCGGTGGAGCAGTGCCCTATCACTGGGGACGGTATCGAGGGCTCGCGCAGGACATGAAGCGGCCGCTGCTGTCCGATTTGATTCGCAACAACGTGTTCTTCGACACGTGCGTCTATCACCAGGCAGGTGTCGATCTGCTGTTGAAGATCATTCCAGCGGATAACATCCTGTTCGGATCGGAAATGGTCGGCGCCGTTCGCGGCATCGATCCCGAGACTGGAAACTACTTCGACGACACCAAGCGCTATGTTGACGCCGCCGCGATTTCGAGCGACGCGCGAGCGAAGATCTTTGAGGGCAATGCGCGAAAGGTGTATCCCCGTATCAATAAAGCTCTGTCAGTCGGCAGTAAGCAGTAGGCAGTAGGCACCGTCTCATGAAACCAACCATCGTCAGGAACATCAAACGCGCCGACGCGGACGTCATTCGCACGCTCGGTCAGCTCGGCGTCGCAACCGTGCACGAAGCGCAGGGGCGATCGGGACTGCTACGTCCTTATATGCGTCCGATCTATCCGACGGCGAAGATGGCCGGGAGCGCACTGACGATTTCATGTCAGGCGGGCGACAACCTGATGATCCATGCCGCCATCGAGGTGTGTCGCCCTGGCGATGTGCTCGTGGTAACGACGACGTCTGAATCGACCGACGGCATGTTCGGTGACTTGCTCGCCGTGTCTGCGCGTGCGCACGGTGCCGTTGGTCTGCTGATCGACGCGGGCGTTCGCGACGTCGCTGACCTCACGACGATGGAATTCCCGGTGTGGTCGAAAGCGATCTCGGCCCAGGGGACTGTGAAGGCCACAGCGGGATCTGTCAACGTGCCTGTCGTCTGCGCCGGGGCGACGATACAGGCGGGCGACGTGATCGTGGCCGACGTCGATGGTGTCGTCGTCGTGCCGCGAGACGCAGCAGTGGACGTTGCCCGTCTTGGTAACGAGCGTCTAAGGAAGGAAGAGAAGTCTCGCGAGCGCCTGGGTAAGGGGGAACTCGGCCTGGACTTCTACGGCCTTCGCGCGAAGCTCACCGAGCTCGGCGTCCAGTTCGTCGACGAAGCCTGATTTCGAGACTTTCCCGAGCATTCCATCACCTGCTCGGGTTTTCCTTCCAAGAATGGGACGGTCTGGTATCTCAGTTGACTTCCGTCCCTCCGAGGCATAGATTGCGGCAGCACGACCCCCCTGAATAGGGGGGAGGTGTATGTTCCGGACCCCGTGATCGTCTGGAACAACTCAAGGAGAACGCCCGACATGTGTAGAGCAGTGAAGTGTTTCCTCTGGGTGGCAGCGTTTCTGTTGCTGTCGTCCTCCGCGTTCGCCCAAGGCACCCTGACAGGTACCGTTCGCGATGCGTCCGGTGCCGTGCTGCCAGGTGTAACGGTCGAGGCCGCGAGCCCCGCGTTGATCGAAAAGGTGCGTTCGGTGGTGACCGACGGCACCGGCCAGTACCGCATCATCGACCTGAATCCGGGCACGTACTCGCTGACGTTCACGCTTCCTGGTTTCAGCACGATCAAGCGCGATGGCATCGAGATGACCGGCACCGCGGTGGTGACCATCCCGATCGAGATGCGCGTGGGCGCCCTGCAGGAAACGATCACGGTGACCGGCGAAACGCCAGTCGTCGACGTGCAGAGCACGAAGCGTGAAACCGTGCTCAGCCAGGACGTCATTTCCGCGATTCCGGCCACACGCACGGTCGGTTCGCTGCTCAACGCAACTCCCGGGCTGACCGTCGACGGCAACGGCCTCGCGGCGACGCCGACGATGACGTTCTTCAGCGCGCGCGGCGGTCAGGCCAACGAAGGCCGCATGGCCGTGAACGGCATGACGGTCGCGGCGGCGTTCAACGGCGGCGGCGTGTCGTCGTACATCCTCGACTCGGTGAACGTCGACGAGGTGGCCGTTGTCGTGTCCGGCGGACTCGGCGAATCGGACATCGGCGGTCCGACGATGAACCTCGTGCCGAGCTCAGGCGGCAACGCGTTCCGCGGCCAGGGATTCTTCAACAACGCCGGTGAGTGGTCCAAAGGCAGCAACCTCGACGACGAGCTGCGCGGCGTCGGCATCGTGGATCCGCCCGGCATCATCGGCTCCTACGATGCCAGCGTGTCGTACGGCGGCCCAATCAAGCGCGACCGGCTGTGGTTCTTCGGCAGCTATCGCAAGCTGGATACCTCCACGACCGTCGAGGGCATCGTGGCCAACGCCAACGCCTACAACGCCTCGAGCTGGCGGTGGGCGCCGGACGACAGCCTCTCCGCCAGGCAGTTGCAGGGACGGACGATGTACATCGGCCGTCTGACGGCGCAGGCGACGCAGAAGAACCGCTTCACGTTCAGCCACGAGTATCAGCTTCGCTGCGAGGGCGGCCCGCTCAAGGTGGAATCCGAGGGCTGCCACACCCGGGGCGCCAACTGGATTCCCGGAACCAACGCGACCACCTCGCCCGAAGCCGCGACCAACTACTTCGATTTCCCGTACTACCTGACGCAGGGGACCTGGTCGGCGCCGATGACGAACAGGCTGCTGCTCGAGGCCGGCCTGTCGCGCTTCTCGTACTACCATGCGGGCGGACCTGGCCAGGTGCCGCCGGACGGGATCTTCGACCTCATCTCGGTGACGGAGCAGTCGACGGCGGTCGATCCGAGTACCGGCATCCGTTATGCGCCGCGCGCGAACTATGCATACCGCGCGGTCCCGACCTACAACGACAACTACGGCAACCCGAACCACTGGCGCGCCTCGGCGTCGTACGTGACCGGCGCGCACAACATGAAGGTCGGGTATCAGGGAAGCTGGCTCATCGCCAAGTCGAAGCTCGTGACACCCGATTCGCTCGTGCAGTATCGCTTCAACCTCGGCGCGCCGAACGCGTACTCGTTCCGCCTGCCCGACTGGGAGCTGACCGATCATACGAAGGTCGCCGCCTTCTACGTGCAGGACACGTGGACCAGGGGAAGGCTGACGCTCGCGGGCGCGCTCCGCTATGACCGCGCGTGGAGCTACAGCCCGGCCGACGGCAACGGCACGACGAAGACGTCCATTTTCAATTCCTCGGCCATCTCGTATCCGCAGGCAGCGGGTGTGAGCGGCTACAACGATCTCACCCCGCGTATCGGTGTCGCCTACGACGTCTTCGGCAACGGCAGGACGGCCATCAAGTTCAACTTCGGCCACTACCTCGACTCCGCCACGAACGACAGCATCTACACGCAGAACAACCCGGCGAACAAGACCGTGCGCCAGGTGCTGAACCGTTCCTGGTCCGACAACGATCGGGACAACGTGATCGACTGTAACTTGACGAACTTTGGCGCGCAGGGCCCGACGACAGGATCGGTGGACAGCTGCGGCGCGCTGTCGAACGAAGACCTGAACTTCGGCCGGGAGGGTACGAACCTCACGCAGGTGGACCCGAAGCTGCTCGGCGGCTGGGGTGTGCGGCAGAGCGACTGGCAGTGGGGCATCAACGTGCAGCACGAGTTGGTGCGGCGGGTCTCGCTCGAGGTCGGCTACAACAGGCGCTGGTGGACGGGACCGAGCGCGTCCGATGGTTTCGTCACCGACGATCTCTCCCGCGCTCCGACCGACTACGAGGCGTTCACGCTCATCGCTCCGAGCGATTCACGCCTCCCGGGCGGCGGCGGCTACCCGATGACCTTCTACACGCAGACAACGGCGGCGGGCCCGCGTGCGGCGCAGAACTTCATCACGCGCGAGGACAACTACGGCAACCCGACGGAGGTACTGGCACGGCGTGGACTGGACGGTCAATGCGCGTCTCCGCGACGGACTGTTCCTCCAGTTCGGCGCCGGCACTGGCCGCAAGATCATCGATCGGTGCGACACGATTACCAAGGTCGACCAGCCGACGATTGCGCCGCCTCTCGGTCAGGGGTCGCAGCAGGCGTCAGCCTGCTACAGCAAGGAGCCGTTCCAGACGACGCTGCGGGGGCTGGCGAGCTACACGGTCCCGAAGATCGACGTTCGGGTCAGCGGAACGTTCAGGTCGCAGCCGGGCGATTCGCGTATTGCGACCTGGGTCGTGCCGAACACTCTCATCGCGGCGTCGCTCGGCCGTCTGCCGTTCGGCGCGCTTGCCACCGGCACGACGAGCGTTTCGCTCCTCGACCTCGACGAGCGCCGGGTGTATGCGGACAATCGGCGCTCGCAGGTCGATCTGCGCGTTGCCAAGCTGTTTCGCTTTGGCGCCAGGCGCCTCGATGCCGGCTTTGACGTGGGCAACCTGTTCAACACCAACTACGCCACTGCGTACGACAACACCTACCAGTACACCGTCGGCAACACGGCGCAGGGCGGGACGTGGAACAACCCGACCAGCGTGATCACCGCACGGTTCCTCCGCTGGAACGTCACGGTCGACTTCTAAGAACGAGTATTCAGTGTGGGGCGGGTCCTGTTCTTTGGACCCGCCCTACGTCTGTTCGGTCCTCAGTCCACGGTCCTCAGTCTCCGAATCCCGAATCCCGAGTCTCCGGACTATAATTCCGACCAATTCGATTCGGCTCGTGCCGAAAGGAGTGTCCATGTCCTCTCGTGTGCTCATACCTGCTCTTGCTGCGTTTGCGTTGATTGGTGCTGCATGTGGAGGTTCGCCTGAATCCAAGGCTGAAGCGCCCGCGGCCGCCCCTGCCGAGGATCACAGTGCTCACGCCGGCGGCGGGAGCGTGTTCTTCATGGAGCCGGTCAACGGCGCCACCGTGAAGAGCCCTGTTCACCTGGTGTTCGGCAGCGACATGTTCACCATCGCGGCCGTCCCGCCGGGTGAGGTCACGAGCGTGCGGGCGAACACCGGGCACTTCCATCTGGGCGTGGACACCGATTGCCTGCCTGCTGGCTCGGTGATCCCGAAGGCGAATCCGTGGGTGCATTTCGGCGACGGCAAGAACACCATCGACATGCAGCTCGCACCGGGCGAGCACAAACTGGTGGTCCAGGCCGGAGACGACAAGCACGCGACGATGACCGGATTGTGCCAAACGATCACGGTCTCCGTGCAAGGCGAATAGAGCATTGTTGATTTGAGGATTGGTGCTTGTTGAATCGGTGTTGATCGTTGATTGGCGATTGTTGATGCGGTGATTCCAGCAACCAATCGAGAATCAACGATCTTCAATCAACAACGAATCGACAAACCAAAGATCGGCGGGGGTCGGGAGTCATTTGATCAGGACACTCGCAGGCGGCGCCTTGCAGACTGTCCCCATCAAATGACTCCCGACCCCATTACAGAATCAGTGCTTCGCTGCTGCCGCAGCCGCCATGGCCGCCTGGCCTCGTGCGTGGCTGGTCGAGAAGATCACATGCAGCGACATCAGCGCCTGCAGCGGATGGGCGCCCGCCTCGGCGAGTGGTCCGACGTGTTCGCTGACCTTGCCGCCCTGTCCGACGTTGATCAGTTCCCTGGCGGCCTCGCGTTGCTTGCCCTTCAAG
This sequence comes from uncultured Acidobacteriota bacterium, assembly GCA_963772955.1. GTDB lineage: Bacteria > Acidobacteriota > Vicinamibacteria > Vicinamibacterales > UBA2999 > Gp6-AA40. The sequence continues at coordinate 1,392,401 of CAVYZF010000009.1, forward strand.
CCGTACTCGTCAGCGACCGCCTCGAAGTCGTTGATGATGCGGTGACGCAGATCCGCGCTGTGGCGCGACTCGAACATGAGCTTGTTCAGGCCGTAGGCTTCTGACGGCGGGTGCTTGTAGAACAGGAAGCCCTGGTTCTCGAACTTGAAGCCGCCGAATTCTTCCGCCACCTGCATGCGTTCCTTCGTGCGCGGGCGCGTCGGGAGGAACCTCATCATGCAGAGCCCGTGGTGCCACGTCGGGATGTAGTCGATGAGCTCACCCTCCATGGCGCCGATCGCGCCGAACATCACCGCCCAGTTGAGCATCTCGGTGTTGCCGACCTCGTCGAGCTGCGTGCCCGTCATGTTGAGCAGCGCATCGGTGTTGCCCATCTCGAACTGCGAGACGAGCCAGCGATCGAAGTCGAACTCGGGCGTGAGGTACTTCGTCGTGCCGGGGAAGTGCGACATACCTCCGCTCGCGATGATCGCGACGCGTTCCTTCCGTCCCTTCACGATCTCGGCGATCGCTCTGCCGAGCGCTGCGCATCGCCTGGGGGTTGGCAGCGGCGGAACGTAGGTGTTGCTGAAGAAGGGAACCACCGGGATCGGCCGCTTGCCGATCACGTACTCGAATGGGATCGAGAATGCGTGACCGAGCTCGGCATCCTCCGAGTAGGCCATGTCGAAGCCGTAGTCAGTGACGAGCTTGTTGAGAATGTCCTCGGCCAGCTCGCGATGGATTGGGAGGTTATGCTCGCGCCCGGCGAACTTGGCGACCGCGCGATCCCCGGCGACGATCGCGAACGACGGGACGCAGCTCACAGAGAACGTCTCGACGTGGTCGGCGCCGAAGAACAGGATGGCATCCGGCTTGGTCTCGTCGAGGACCTTGCCGAGCTCGTTCATCGCCGCGCCGGCCTGTGCGAGCTGATTCGGATCCTCATCCGGTGGCCGCGTAAACATGTACGGCGTGTGGCACGTGCCGACGGCAGCAACGATCTCACCCATCTGAAACTCCTCTGAAGTCCTCGGTCTTCGGTCCTCGGTCATGACTGGAGACCGTGGACTGAGGACGGGGACCTAAATTCTACCCATTCATCGCCCGGTCGATCCCGTCCAGCAGCGCCATGGTCTTCACGCAGCTCGCCGCGCTCGACTCTGGCTCCCGGCCCTCGCGAATCGCGCCGACGAACTCGATGTCCTGCCGGTCGAAGGCGGCGATGCCATCGAGTTGCACATCTTTACCCTCGCTGTCGGTCATCGAGTCGCGGTAGACCTTGTAGGTATCCTCTTCGCCGATGTAGCGGTAGAACCCGCCGAACGGCCCCTTGTTGTTGAACGACATCGCCATGCTGAAGATGGGTCCCTTCTTCGACTTCATCGCCACGGTCAGGTCCATCGGAATCTGCAGCGCGGCGTGGTCCGGCCCCTTCTGACCCCACACCTGCCAGTTGGGTTCGTCGAGAACCCAGTGCGCCAGATCGACCGAGTGGCAACCATGATGCCAGAGCAGGTTGTCCACCCACGAGCGCGGCTGCCCGTGCATGTTGAGATTCGTGCGGCGGAAGAAATAGGTCTCGACCACCATGTGGTGCAGGTGGAACGTGCCTTCCTTGATGCGCTTGCGAATCTCGCGATGCGGGCTCGAGAAGCGTCGCGTGTGCGTGACCATGCACACCTTTCCGGCCGATTTCGACGCGTCCAGCATCCGCTGCGAATCTGTCAGCGACAGTGCCATCGGGATCTCGACCTGGACGTGCTTGCCCATCGAGAGTGCCAGAGTGGTCTGGTCGGCATGCTGATCCGAGGGTGTGGTCAGGATGACGGCGTCAACGCCGGGACGATCGATGCCGGCCTTCAGGTCGGTCGAGGCGAACGGAATATTCCACTTCGTCGCGAATTCCTTCACGCCGTCTTCAGTGCGGCCGACAACCGACACGACCTGCACATCGTTGATCTTCGCCAGGGCTTTGACGTGGATCTCGCCCATCGCCCCAGTGCCCGCCAGACAGATCTTCATCGCACCTCCTCCGCTTCAATCCCAACAATCGCTCAATTCTTGATTGAACGATCTTGGATTGTTGATTCGTTGTTGATTGATGATTCGTTGGGGCCCTGGCCCGTAAATCACCAATCCTCAATCAACGATCACCAACGAATCCCTAATCAAAGATCATCAAATCAACAATTAAAGATTATCCCTCAGCCCCAGTACAGGCGCAGGGGGTTGTCGACCAGCAATGTGCGCTGCAATTCCGGCGTTGTCGCGATGTGCGGCACGTAGTCGACGAGCAGGCCATCGTCGGGCATGTGGTTCTTGAGATTGGGATGCGGCCAGTCCGTGCCCCAGAGCACGCGATCGGGAAACGCCTCGACGAGCCGACGCGCGAATGGGACGACGTCGCGATAGGCGTTCTTCTCGCCGTTGATCGCGGGCGGCCCGGTCACGGTGAGCCGCTCGGGGCAACTGACTTTCGACCAGATGTTCGAATGCTCGCGCATCATCCGCACGAACAGCTCGAACTCGGGACCGTCGACTGGCTTGGTCACGTCGGGCCGTCCCAAGTGATCGACGACCACCGTGGTCGGAAGAGTGGTGAAGAAATCCCAGAGCTCCGGCAGATCGGCGGCCTCGAAGTAGATGACGACGTGCCAGCCGAGCGGAGCGATGCGGTGGGCAATCTCCGTGAGGACCTCGCGCGGCGTGAAATCGACCAGGCGCTTGACGAAGTTGAAGCGCGTGCCGCGAACTCCTGCGTCGTGCATGGCTTTCAGCTCGGCGTCCGTGACGTCCCTGTTCACCGTCGCGACCCCACGCGCACGGTTGTTCGACGCACGCAACGCGTCGACGAGCGCGCGATTGTCAGTGCCGTGACAGGTCGCCTGAACGATCACGTTCTTGTCGAAGCCGAGCCGGTCACGCAGGGCGAAGAGCTGCTCTTTCGACGCGTCGCACGGCGTGTACTTGCGCTCGGGCGCGTACGGAAACGTGTCGCCGGGCCCGAACACATGGCAGTGCGCGTCGACGGCTCCGGCCGGAACCTTGAACGTTGGAATGGACGGATTGGGATGGAACGGCAACCAGCCGGGAGTCACGTCGAACTTCATGTCAGGTCAAAAGGCAAAAAGGCAAAGGGCAAAAGTCAGGGCAAAAGTAGCAGGTTTCAGGTTCAGGTGTCAGGTCCGAATTTCTTCCGTGTCGATCTCCTGTTGCACCGTCGGGTTGTAGCGCGCGCCTGAGACAGTTGACGGGTTGATCAGCTCGTTCAGTCTTGTCAGTGCGGCGGGCGAGAGTCGCACGTGCTCTGCGCGTGCGTTCTCCTCGAGATGATCGAGTCGGGTTGTGCCGGGGATGGGGATGATGTGTTCGCCCTGTGCAAGGACCCACGCGAGGGCCGCTTGCGCCATCGTGCATCCCTGCTCGCGAGCCACGGCCGACACGCCGTCGCGCAGCGGCAGGTTCTTCGCAAAGTGCTCTTTCTGAAAGCGAGGCATCCCAAGGCGAATGTCCTTGGGGGGAAAGGTCGCCGGGTCGATGGGCTCGTCGCCGAGGAACCCGCGAGCGATTGGGCTGAACGCGACGAACGCGATGCCGAGCTCGCGACACGTGTCGAGCGCGGCCACTTCGGCGTTGCGCGTCCAGAGCGAGTACTCCGTCTGGAGCGCTGTGATCGGATGCACCGCGTGAGCCCTGCGCAGCGTCGTTGCAGACACCTCTGAAAGACCGATTGTCTTGACCTTGCCGTCCTTCACCAGGTCCGCGAGGGCACCCACGCTTTCCTCGACCGGCAGGCGCTTGTCCCAGCGGTGAAGGTAGTAAAGATCAATCACGTCGGTCTTGAGGCGTTGAAGGCTCTCCTCGCAGTTCTTCTTGATCATTTCCGGGCGGCCGTCGATCTCCCGCTGACCCTGCGCGTTGCGGAACATGCCGCCCTTCGTGACGAGGATGAACTCGCGACGCCGGCTGCTGAGCACTTTGCCGACGAGCGTCTCGTTCGCGCCGAAGCCGTATAACGCCGCTGAGTCGATATGCGTGTAACCGAGGTCGAGCGCCTTCAGCAGGACTGCTGCGGCCGTGTTCTCATCGGGGGGCGTGCCGTAAGCGTGCGACAGGCACATGCCGCCGAAGCCGATGGCCGAGGAATCAAAAGGGCCAAGCTTTCGAGTGTGCATGTTTCTAGAGCGGTATTCCTGCTGTCGGAGATCCATTGAGCCAGGCGGCGCCTTCGGAGTACAGCGCCTCGACTGCGGCACCGCGGAGGCCGGGAAGGTTGTCTTTTATCGTGAAGCCGTTCTTCGACTGCAAATACGCGAGGTGCCGGTACCCCTCGGGAAACGTCGCGAGGTGTGCCGCATCGAGTGTCAACTTCGCGGCCGGATCTACTGGATCCATTCGATCCTTTTCGTAGATTGGCTGGCGCCGCACGATGCCCCAGCGTCCGTCGCGTTTCTCGAAGAAGTCGTAAAAGCGGCCCGTGCAGACGACGTCAACGATCACGCCTTCCACCGTCGCACGTTGATTGATCGTCATCTTCGTCTGCGAGATCGCTCGATAGCCCGCGACCTCGCAGGTGAACCCTCCGAGGAAGTGCAGAATGCTGACGCCTCGCTCGAACCCTTCACGGCTCACTTCAATGAACTTGCGGGCTGGGCCCTGAAACCACGTCGCCGTCATCCACCCATCGTCATGCCAGACCGTCGCGAAGCGATCCCAGTCGCCGGCGTCGCGCCAGAGCACCCAGTTCTCGACGATCTCGCGGATGGCGGCTTTCTCGTCGCTGATGAGCGGCTGCCGAATCATGTGACATCTCTTATTCGATTGCGCAGCGTCCCGATGCCTTCGACTTCCGTTTCGAGCACATCGCCGTCGGCGAGAAACTCCTGGGGCGAGCGTCCCATGCCCACGCCTTCCGGCGTCCCGGTGGCGATGACGTCTCCGGCTTCGAGCGTGAGCCCTTTCGAGAGCCACTCGATGATCACGTCGACCGCAAAGATCATCTTCGCGGTGCTCGCATCCTGCTTCGTCACGCCATTGACGCGCAGCTGAAGTTGCTTGGTCTGTGGATCGCCGAACTCGTCGGCCGTGACGACGAGCGGTCCCATCGGGCAGAAGCTGTCGAGGCTCTTTCCCTTGAACCACTGCATGTGCTGCTGTTGCAAATCGCGCGCGCTGACGTCGTTGATGACCGTGTAGCCGAAGACGTGACTCAGCGCATCGCTTTTCGCGATGTCGCGCCCGGTCTTGCCGATGATGGCGCCGAGTTCCACTTCCCAGTCGACCTGCTGCGTCACGCTGCGGTCGACGAGGATGTCGTCGAAGGGGCCGGTCACGGTGGTTGGCGCCTTCGTGAAGATCACCGGGATGGTCGGGATCTTCACTTCCTGTCCCCGCGCGCGCGCGGCTTCCTCCGCGTGCGCGACATAGTTGCGGCCCAGGCAGAACACGTTCTTCGTCGGCCGTGGAATTGGCGCGTGCCAGCGAATCTCCGCGATCGGGTGTCCGATTCCCGCGGGTGCGCGATCGACCAGGTCGCGAATCCGGCGCCATGCCTCGGGTCCCTGTTGAACAAGATCGAGCAGGGTCGTTGGTGGACGCCAGTCCGTAGCGGGAAGCATGGCGGGGTCGATCATGCGATCTGCGCGGACGACACCAAGACGAGGAACGACGTCGGACGCAAGCGAGAAAGTGGCGTATTTCATGAAGTTTGGAGTGGAAAGTGGAATGTCAGAGTGTTGACATTGACGCTACGGCGAGTATACTCCGGCCACTTCTGAAGCCGTGGAAGGAGGAGGAATCTGGATGAGGCAGGCACTTCGTCACGTGGTCGGAGGAGCGTGTGTCGTGCTCTTGACCGCAGCGATCGCATGGGCGCAGGCCGGAGCGACCGCGCAGATCAATGGAACTGTACGAGATACAAGCGGAGCCGTCCTTCCGGGCGTCGACGTGACCGTGACGCAGACCGATACCAACTTCACGCGCTCCGCGGTGAGCGACGCAGAAGGGAACTACCTCTTTTCCAACCTGCCGACAGGTCCTTATCGACTGCAGGCAAGCCTCTCCGGATTCCGTTCGTTCCAGCGCACCGGCATCGTGCTGCAGGTGAACGCCAATCCAACCATCGTGATCGACATGGCGGTCGGCGAAATCGCAGAGACGGTGTCAGTCGAAGCGGCGACACCGCTGGTCGAGACACGCAGCCCTGCTGTCGGTCAGGTCATCGAGAACGATCGAATCGAGGAACTGCCGCTGAATGGTCGCAATGCCACGGACCTGATCGTGTTAGCGGGGGCGGCGGTGCCGCAGCCCGCGCTGAACGCCACGAGCCGCAGTATGCCGGGCGGGCAGGCGTTTGCCGTTGCCGGTGGGCAGGCCTTTGGCGTGGCGTATCTCCTCGACGGCGCGACGCACAACAATCCGTACGACAACCTGAATCTACCGCTGCCGTTCCCGGATGCGCTTCAGGAATTCCGGCTCGAGACAAGCACCACGAACGCGAACAACGGGATGCACTCGGGCGCGTCGGTCAACGTCGTGACCAAGGCGGGCACCAACCTGCTGCACGGCGATCTGTTCGAGTTCGTGCGCAACCATCGGTTCAATGCCACCAATCCCTTCAACGCGATCGATCCGGCCACGGGTAAGCGGCAGGGCGATGGTCTCAGCCGCAACCAGTACGGCGGGACGTTGAGCGGTCCGGTCGCCACCGACCGGGTGTTCTTCTTCGGCGCGTACCAGGGCACCCGACTGCGCGAGACGCCCGCGGACTTGTTTGCCTTCGTGCCAACGGCCGCAATGCTCGCCGGTGACTTCACGCAGTATGCCTCTGCCCAGTGCAACACGACCGGTGCCGTGAACCTGCGAGCACCCTTCGTCAACAATCGGCTCAACCCGGCGTTGCTCAGCCCCGCAGCGCTGAAGCTGACCTCGCATCTACCGACGACGACCGATCCGTGCGGACGGGTGACCTACAGCCGCAGCCGGCCGCAGGACGAAGCCCAGTACATCGGGAAGGTGGACATGCAGCTCAGCCCGAACCACTCGCTGTTCGGCCGCTACATGCTGACCACGGTGAAATGGACGCCGCCGCTCCAGTTGCAGCCAGAGAACACGCTCGTATCGAGCCAGGGCGGCCGCGACAACAAGGCGCACTCATTCACCGTCGGCGACACGATGGTGCTGAGCAATGCGACGGTCAACGCCCTTCGCCTTGCGGTGAACTACACCGACGTCCATCGCACCCATGAACCGCTCGGATTCGACGCGCCCGATCTCGGCGTCAAGACCTACACCTACATCGAGGACTACCTGCTCGTCAGCGTGACCAACGGTGGTTTTCAACTCGGGGGCGGGACCGAGAGCGAAGCGCGCTTCAAGACGCCGTCGTTCAATATCAGCGACGACGTGACGACGATCCGGGGCAATCACCAGTACGGCTTTGGTGGCAACGTCGCGTACTGGACGTCGCTCTCGCAGGCCAACGTTCGCTCGCCTGGGCAGTTCACCTTCGACGGGTCGATCACCGGCCTTCCCCTTGCTGACTTTCTCAGCGGGCGACTGCAGTCGCTCATCCAGGCGACGCCGAACTCGCTCGACATGAAGCAGCTGTATCTGGGGTTCTATGCCCAGGACACCTGGAAGCTCTCGCCGAAGACGACGCTGAACTACGGCCTGCGGTGGGAGCCGGGACTCGCCCAGCAGATCCGCAACGGCGCCATCTACAACTTCAGCGTCGATCGCTTCAACAACAACATCAAGACGACCCAGTACACCAATGCACCGCCTGGATTCCTCTATCCCGGTGATGATGGCTTCGAGAACGGCAACGCGGGCATGAAGAACAACCTCCTGCAGTTCTCTCCGCGCGTCGGTTTCGCATGGGATCCAGCCGGTGACGGCCGCATGTCCATTCGCACCGGCTATTCACTTGCGTATGACTTCGTCAACGCGCAATTCCACTTGAATACCTCGGTCGCACCGCCGTTCAATGCCGAGGCTCGGGTGACGAACCCGGTTGGTGGCTTCGACGATCCGTGGCGCGGCACGGGCAACGAGAACTTCTTCCCGTTCACGACCGGACCGAACTCCGTGTTCCCGCTGACCGGGCCGTACATCTCGATCCCGCCCGACATCAAGCCGCCGCGGCAACAGTCGTGGAACCTGAGCGTGCAGCGGCAAATCGGCAACGACCTCGCCGTGTCCGCGACATACCTCGGCACCTACTCCGATCGACTGTGGAATGTGCGTTCGCTCAACCCCGGCGTCTACATTCCAGGATCGTGCACGTTGCAGACCGCCACTGGGCCGCAGTTCTTCCCGGTGTGCTCGGTCAACACGAACCTCGATCAGCGCCGTGCGCTGACGATGTCCGACTATGCGGATGGCAAGTATCTGGGTTCGACCGACGAGCACACGGCTCTGGGCACCCAGAAGTACAACGGCTTGCTGATCAGCGTGCAGCGTCGTCTCGTGAGCGGCTTTTCGGTTGCCGCCAACTACACGATCTCGAAGTGCACCGGTCATCCCACGCAGGGCGGCACGACGCCGAACGTCAATTCCGGCTATGTCGATCCCACGAACATCGACTACGACTACGGTGCGTGTGACTCCGATCGCCGCCATCTCTTCAACCTGACCGCGAGTGCCGAGACGCCGCGCTTCAGCAATGGCGTTGCGCGCGCCATTGCATCTGACTGGCGCCTCTCAGGTGTTTTCCGAGCCTATTCAGGGTCGCCGCAGTCAGTGACTGTGACAGGCGACCCTGCCCGCACCGGTATCGGAGGTCAGCGAGCGAACCAGATCCTCGACGATCCCTATGGTGACGGTACGCTGAACAACTATTACAGTCTCGCGGCATTCGCCTCGCCGGCCGTGGGCACGCTGGGCACCATGGAGAGGAACTCCGTATACGGCCCGGGCCAGCACTTCCTCGACCTGTCGCTCGTAAAGTCGTTCCGTTTCAACGGCAGCCACCGCATCGAGGCGCGCATCGAGTCGTTCAACGCGCTCAACTGGTTCCAGTGGAACAACCCGCAGAACAACTTCAACAATGTGCAGTTCGGCCGCATCACGTCGGCGGGCGATCCGCGCATCATGCAGTTCGCGCTCAAGTACCAGTTCTGAGCCTCTCGAAGGTGCGATCGTGCTGACGTACGATCGCACCTTCGAACTCCCTGACGCTTGTCGGTGCGATCCGTTCTCGCGTTTGTCGGTGCGATTCCTCTCACGCTCGTTGGTGCGAGTCTCCTCACGCTTGTCGGTGGCAATTCTTCTGACGCTTGTCGGTGCGATCCGTTCTCGCGTTTGTCGGTGCGATTCCTCTCACGCTCGTTGGTGTGAGTCTCCGCACGCTTGTCGGTGGCAATTCTTCTGACGCTTGTCGGTGCGATCCTTTCTCACGTTTGCGGGTGCAAACTCCCTTTACGTCTGTCGGTGCGACCTTCCTTACGTTTGTCCGTGCAATCTCTAGCCGCCTGTCGGTGCTTGGTACGTCGTAACTCCGCGTCGATATTTGACCGAGCTGCGCAATAACTGCGCGTCCAACCCTTCTTCGTTCGAAATCCTGAGAACTTCCGAGGGGCTGTTCCGGCACGCGGGATGCGATCAGGCATCGCATGCCGCCGGTTACTCACTACTCTCAACTGATTGTCTGGAAACTCGCCGAGGAAATACGCGTTAAAGTCTTCGAGCTCACCGCCAAGCCTCTATTCGCCGAAGACTACAAGGCGAAGCGGCAGGTGGAAGACGCGGCGAATTCGGTCTGTCGAAATATTGCCGAGGGCTTCGGATGCGAGACCCACATTGAGTTCGCGAGGTTCCTCGAGATCTCGAGGCGATCGCTCAACGAGGTTCAAGACAGCTTGCACGGCGCAGAGTTGAAGGAATACGTAACTATCACCGAAATTGCGCCGATCAGAAGCCTCTCGAGGAGGATCTATCCGGCTTTCAGTCGGCTAATGGCGTACTTGCGAAGCACGCCGACGCCAAAGCGCAAGCGTGCTCGCACCAACGCGCGTTAGGGAACTCGCACCGACACGCGTCAGGGTCTTCGCACTGACAAGGATCGGCGGTCGCACCGACAAGCGTCAGAGAGTTCGCACCGACGAACGTCAGGAAGGTCGCACCGACAAGCGTCAGGGAGTTCGCACCGACGAGCGTTAGGAAGTTCGCACCGACGGGCGTGAGAGGAATCGCACCGACACGGATCGCTGATGGCTCTAGTGCGCCGCAGGCGCAGGTTGCTGTGCGGCCGTCGCTGTCGTTGGGAGCTTCATCGTGAAGAGCAGCGCCACCATTGTCACCGTCGAGATGAGCGCAGGCACCGCGGCGGCCCAGAAGAGTTGCTGCGCTCCCCATTCGCGGCCGAGCAACACGCCACCGATGTAGGGTCCGACGATGGCGCCGATGCGGCCGACGCCGAGACCCCAGCCGACGCCGGTCGTGCGGAGCGAGGTGGGATAGTACGTGGCCGACAGAGCATTCATACCCGGCTGACCGCCGATCACGCTCCAACCGGCAATGAAGACGATGACGGTGAGCATGGTGAGTGAGAGACCGGGCTGCCCGATGAAGGCAATGCTCAGCGTGGCGACAGCGAACGTCGCCGCCAGCATCGGGATGAAGCCGCCCCGCGCGATGAGCCATGCGAGGCCGAACGTGCCAATCGTCCCGCCCACCTGGAGCACGGTGCTGACGAGCACGGCCGTCTGCGTGTCGTAGCCCATGCCGGTCACAACGATCGGCAGCCAGTTGGAGAGCGAGTAGAGCACTAGCAGGTTCATGAAGTTCACGACCCACAACAAGACAGTCGAGATGCTGCGACCGTCGCGGAAGAGATGAACGAACGGCGCTCCCGCTTGTCTTTCTTCGTCGGCGACGAACCTCGTCGATGCGTCGACCCGAATCGTCGGATCGAGCTTCCTGAGCCAGCGCGCCAGTTCTTCACGATTGCGCCCGCTGACGGACAGAAACTGCAGCGATTCCGGCATCCCCCAGATCATCAGCATCGCGATGACGAGTGGCACGACTCCGCCGAAGATGAACACCGAGCGCCAGCCGTAGAGCGGCATCATCCACGCGATCACAAATCCACCGATCGCGGCACCGGCAGTGAAGCCGACGGTGATGCACATCATCAGCGTCACGCGACTCCGCTTCGGGCTGAACTCACCGACGAGCGCGGTGGCGTTCGGGATGATGCAGCCCATTCCAATGCCGGCGATGAAACGCATCCACAGGAGCTGCTCGACGTTCTGTGCGAACGCCGTCACGATTGCCATGGCCGAGAAGAACAACGTGGCGCCGATCAGCACCGGGCGGCGGCCGATCTTGTCGGCGACCACGCTGAAGACCAGCGAGCCAATGAGGACGCCGAAGTTGGCGGCCGAGAAGACAGGACCAAGCAGGCTGCGTGGCACGCCAAACTCGGCGACCACGGCGGGAGCGACGTAGCCCATTGCCTGCACGTCGAAGCCGTCCATGATCAAGCAGATCATCGACAGGACGAAGACCTGTATCTGCAACGGGCCGATGCGGCTGTTTCCGAGCAGCTCTCCGATGTTGATCGTGTTTCCCGTCTCGCCGGGTGTGCGCATCAGTGGCTCCTCAACTCAAACATGGATGTCAGCGGTCCGACGGCACCAAGGTGCGACTGTGCGACGGTCCCGTACGATGGTTCGGAGGTCCGCTGCGATGGTCCGCCGGTGGATAGTAACCGGACTTCAGTTTCTATAGCGGCATTGCACCCGACCGGACCTTCGCACCCTCGGACCGGACCGTCGCACCATCGCACCGTCGCACCGCACGTATCGAGTACGTGCCATATCAGACTTTGCTAACGCTGACCCGCGAAGTATACTCGCCTGCCTGACCGTAACGACCGGTGGCTCAGATGTTTCGACGACCATGACACAAGTGGTGCGCGTCGGGAAGTTCCTCACTCTGCTCCTCGGAGTCCTGTCCGTCAGCGCACCCGCCCGGGCGCAGATCGATCTGTCGGGCGAATGGTCGGTCGTGCGCGCCGAGGACAACGTCGGCAATACCGAACTGGGAGATTGGGTCGGTATCCCGATGAACGAGGCCTCGCGGCTTCGCTCGACGGCCTGGGATGCGTCGATCCAGACGCTTCCCGAGTGGCAGTGCCGTCCGCATGGCAGCGCATACATCTCGCGCGGTCCCTCAGCGCTCAAGATCTGGCAGGAGGTGGATCCCGTATCGCGCGAGACGACGGCGTGGCACCTCGAATGGCTCCGCTCGGTTGACCGCCCGGTCTACATGGACGGCCGTCCGCATCCGTCACCCAATGCGGCTCACACCTGGGCGGGATTCTCGACCGGTGAGTGGGTGGGCGACATGCTGCGCGTCAGAGTGACTCACCTCAAGGAGGAGTACTTGAAGCGCAACGGCGTCTGGCATAGCGACAAGATCGAACTGACGCAGTACCTCATTCGTCGCGGCGACTATCTCACCTACCTCGTCGTCGCGTACGACCCGGTCTATTTGAGCGAGCCGCTCGTTCGCAGCACCGAGTACCGCCTCAACGTCAATCAGCAGATCCCGCCGTATCCGTGCACGGTGGTCAACGAAGTAGATCGGCCCAAGGGCGTCGTGCCGCACTACCTGCCGGGCACGAACAACGACATCACGTGGTTCTCGCGCCGCTATGGCATCCCGATGGACGTCGTGAACGCAGGTGCCGCGAACATGTATCCGGAGATTCGTGCGAAAATTCCGCGGTCCATGGGTGGATTCGGTCCGGAGCCGCCTCCCCCGCCAGCCACTCAGCCCAGGGCCCAGCGTCCCGCTCCGCGCGCGGGGCAGCAGTAGAGCCGTGCGAATTCGACGAACGTCAAACCTGTGGCAGGTTGCGCTGGGTATTGTGGTCGCGACGCAGACACCACTCATCGGTCAGTCGCCGACGCCGACTGTTGCACCGTCAGGTCTGGTGAAGGCGCCGACGATCCAGCCGCCGCCGGCGGGTGAGATCGAAATCCTGCCGGTTCGAGGAAACATCTACGCGCTCATGGGTGCGGGCGCGAACATCACCGCGTCCGTTGGCGCTGATGGCGTGCTGCTCGTCGATGCCGGAACGGCCCCGATGAGCGAGAAGGTGGTTGCCGCTCTTGCGCAGATCCAGCGCGAGTGGTCCGCGCGGAACGAGCCCAAGCCGCCTGGCTGGGGCGCCGAGACGCGATCGTCCGTCGTCGACCGTCACATCGTCGCGCCGCCCAAACCGATTCGCTATATCGTCAACACCGGGCCGACGGCCGATCACGTCGGTGGCAACGAGAAGCTGAGAAACGCGGGACGCACGTTCACCGGCGGCAATGTCGCCGGCGATATTCGCGATTCAGGCGAGGGCGCCGCGATCCTCGCGCACGAGAACGTCCTCAACCGACTCAGTCACGTCCCCGAAGGGCGGCCGGCGCCTTCGTCGGATGCGCTCCCGACGGACACGTATTTCACCGACTACTACAAGCTCAGTCACTTCTTCAACGGCGAAGGCGTACAGCTTCTTCACACGCCAAAGGCCAACACCGACGGCGACTCGATCGTCTACTTTCGTGGAAGCGACGTCATCGCGCTGGGTGACCTGATGGCCACCGAGAGCTATCCGGTCTTCGACGTAGAGAAGGGCGGCAGCATCAATGGCATCATCGACGGCTTGAACGCGGTGCTCGATCTGGCGATCACTGAATTCCGTCTCGAAGGCGGGACGATGATGGTGCCCGGGCACGGACGGATTGTGGACTCGGGCGACGTGGCGTACTACCGCGACATGCTGACGATCATCCGCGATCGCGTTCAGGACATGGTCGGCAAGGAGATGACGCTCGACGAGGTGAAGGCGGCAAGGCCGACGGCTGACTACGACACCGAGTACGGCAAGACGCCGGCGTGGACGTCGGACATGTTTATCGAAGCGGTCTACAAGAGTCTCGGTGGAGGGCGGACGCCTCCGCGACCCGCGCGAGCGCCGGCGCGCAAGGGCGGTCAGAAATGAGGCGAGTCTACAAAGCACGACCCGCCCTAATGTTCATCGTGTGTCTGATGGCAAGTCCCGCGCTTGCGCAACGCGGGCGCGGTGACGCACCGACGCCGCGAGCGGCCGCACCGATCGATCTCACCGGCTACTGGGTGTCGCTCGTCACCGACGATTGGCGATGGCGGATGGTGGCGCCGCCGAAGGGCGACATCCTGTACCTGCCAGTCAACGACGAGGGCAGGAAAATCGCCGACGCGTGGGACCCTGCGAAAGACGAAGCCGCGGGGGACGCGTGCCGGGCGTATGGCGCAGGCGGCGTCATGCACCTGCCGGGTCGCCTGCACATCACCTGGGACGGCGATACGGCTCTCAAGCTCGAGACCGACACCGGCCAACAGACACGCCTCTTCGCGTTTGGCGCTGCGAAACCTGCTGGCGAGGCCACGTGGCAGGGTTCCTCGGTTGCGACCTGGGAACTGCCGGCCGGCGGTCGAGGTCGCGGTCGTGGCGCTGGTGGCGCCAGCCCCTCTCGGCCCGGTACGTCGCTGCGGGTGGAGACCACGCACATGCGTCCGGGCTACTATCGCCGGAACGGCGTGCCGTACGGTGCGAACGCGCACATGACTGAGTGGTTCACGACGGTGTCCGAGCCGGATGGCAACACGTACTTGGTCGTTACCAAGATTCTCGAGGACCCGCAATACATGAACGGTCCGTACGTGAGGACGGTTCAGTTCAAGAAGCAGCCCGACGCGGCTGGGTGGAGCCCCACGCCCTGTTCAGCGCGTTGAGCCGGATGTGCAATCTGCGGTTGAGCCGGATATAGAAAAATGCGTCTCTGTCGTTTCAATGACAACCGCCTCGGCGTCGTCGACGGACCAACCATTCGCGACGTGACGGCAGCGCTCGATGTGTTGCCGAAGCAGGGCTATCCGTTTCCGACCCACGATCTGCTCGTCGAGCATCTCGATCGAATCGTGGAGCGGGCTCGCACGTTGCTGAAGGGTGCGCAAGCGCTGGCCGCTGACTCGGTCACCTTGCTGAGCCCGGTCGCCAATCCCGGCAAGATCATCGCGGCGCCGGTCAATTTCGAAAAGCATCGCGACGAGGCGCGCAAGGACCCGCAACTCCACGGGAACAATCCCGGGAGCGCGTTCAGCATCCAGACGGCGGGTCTGTTTCTCAAGTCCACGAGTTCGCTCGTCGGTCCGGGCGAGGGCGTCGTGATTCGGCTTCCCGAGCGACGCACCGATCACGAAGTCGAGCTCGTTGTTGTGATCGGGAAACGCGCGAACCACGTCACGCGTCAGGATGCGATGACGTATGTGGCGGGCTACACGATCGGTCTCGATATTTCCATTCGAGGCTCTGAGGATCGCAGCTTCCGCAAGTCACCGGACACGTATACCGTGCTCGGGCCATGGCTCGTTACCGCCGACGAGATTCCCAGTCCCGGCTCGCTTGATCTGCAGATCACGGTCAACGGCGAGGTTCGTCAGCAGTCGAACACGCGTCATTTCATTCTGGGCGTCGCCGAACTGATCGAGATGGCGTCGTCGATGTACACGCTTCACCCAGGGGATCTCATTTTCACCGGCACGCCGGAGGGAGTGAGCCCGATTCACGCCGGCGACAGCATCATGGCCACGATTGCGAACATCGGCAGCATGGCGGTTGCCGTGCGAGCCGAGGAACCGATCTCCGCGCCGGCTATGAGCGCCTCGTCCGCCGGCGCCTAGGACACAGACATGGAAGGCGCGAGCACGACGTTCTTCACGAAGCCCACGCTCACCGAAGAGCGGAAGGAGTTCTACCGTCGTCTCGAGGCCAAGGGTGCTGCGCCGCTCTGGGAAGTCCTGGGTGCGATCATTCCGCCAGAGCCTCGACCTGAAATGGTTCCAGTGCTCTGGCACTACGACGAACTGCGCCCGCTGCTCATGGAAGCGGGACACCTGCTTACCGAGAAGGAAGCCGAGCGGCGTGTGCTCGTCCTCGAGAACCCCGGACTCCGCGGCAAGTCGCGAGTCACTGGCAGTCTCTACATCGGTCTGCAGCTGATCCTCCCGGGAGAAACCGCCCGCTGCCATCGTCATGCCACGTCAGCGCTCCGTTTTGTGCTCGAAGGGAGCGGGGCGTACACCGCCGTCGAAGGGGAGCGGACGACGATGAACCCGGGGGATTTCATCCTGACGCCGTCGTGGACATATCACGACCACGGGAATCCGAGTGACGGCCCGATGGTCTGGCTGGATGGTCTCGATATCCCAATCGTCAACCTGTTCGACACGAGCTTCGCCGAACACTACCCGGGAGAGATCCAGCCGAACACGATCGCGTACGGTGACTCACTCGCGCGCTACGGCGCGAACATGCTGCCGGTCGACTATGCACCGACTCGACCCTCGTCACCGATCTTCAATTACCCGTACGAGCGAAGCCGTCAGGCGCTCGAGCAGCTGAGGCGGAACGGCGCGCCGCATCCCTGTCATGGCATCAAGATGCGATTCGTGAACCCGGCAACGGGCGGCTACACGATGCCGACGATTGGCGCTTTCATGCAGTTGCTGCCAGCGGGGTTCAGCGGCGCCTCTTATCGTCAGACCGACTCCACGATCTACGTCGTCGTTGAAGGGCAGGGACGAACGCGCATCGGCGACCAGGTGTTCGACTGGCGCCCGCGCGACATCTTCGTCACGCCGTCCTGGGCGCCGGTTGCGCACGAGGCGCAGTCGGAGTCGGTGCTGTTCAGTCTCTCCGATCGTCCCGCGCAGCAAGCGCTTGGCTTGTGGCGCGAGCAGGTGCCGATGAAGTAGGCGGGTCTCAAGACCCGCCTTGGAGTTGACATGATTCACATCACTCGATTCGTCACGCTTGTTGTGATCGTGCTGTCGGCCGGAGTGTCTCCCGCGTTCGCCCAGGTCGACTTCTCCGGCGAATGGGCGCCGCGTTTCTGGGAGGACCAGCCGGAGCGCGTTCCAGGCCCCGAGCTCGGTGACTATCTGGGCATCCCGATCAGCGACGCCGCGCGGTTGCGCGCGGAATCGTGGGACGCGTCGATCCAGACGCTGCCCGAGTGGCAGTGCCGGCCACACTCGGCCGACTACATCTGGCGTGGACCGTCACCGCTGCGCATCTCGAAGGAAGTCGATCCCGTCTCGCGCGAGATCGTCGCCTTCCACGCCGAGTGGCTTCGCTCGGTCGATCGAGCCGTGTATCTCGATGGGCGTCCGCATCCTCCTGCCGATGCGCTCCATACCTGGGCAGGCTTCTCGACAGCCAAGTGGGATGGCGACATCCTCACGGTTACCGTGACGCACTTGAAGGAAGGCTACCTGCGCCGCAATGGTCTTCCGCGCAGTGACAAGGCGACCCTGACGGAGCACTGGATCCGGAACGGCGACTTCCTCACGGTCGTAGCGATCGTGAACGATCCGGTCTATCTGACGGAGCCGTTCATCCGCACGACCGACTACGAGCTGAGTCTGACCCAGCAGGTCCCGCCCTATCCGTGTGGCGTCGTGCAGGAAATCGACCGCGGAGAAGGAGAGGTTCCGCACTATCTGCCGGGCACCAATCCCTATACGAGGGAGTTCGCGATCAGGCATGGTTTGCCCATCGAGGCGACTCGCGGTGGCGCGGCCACGATGTATCCGGACTTCAAAGAAGAACTGAAGACACTGCCGCCCGCAAAATAGGCCGGAGCCGACATGCCCGCACAGGTCGTTGCCACGTTGCCTCGCGCCTGGTTGTTACCGATCGCTCTCGTCGCATTCGTCCTCGTGGCGCCGCCCGCACACACGGCGGCGCAGCAGGTCTCCTCGAGTCAGATCCAAGTCCTGCCCGTTCGCGGAAACATCTACGTGCTGCAGGGCGCCGGAGCGAACATCACCGTGTCGATCGGCCGCGATGGTGTGCTGATGGTGGACAGCGGCCTGGCGTCGATGGGTGATCAGGTGCTCACGGCGATTCGCCGTTTGCAGAATCAGATCGATCTCAGAGACAAACCGCCGGGCTGGGGAGCCGAGACACGGTCCAGCGTTGCAGACCGGAACCTCGAGAGACCTGCGAAGCCGATCCGCTACATCATCAACACCCACGTGCATCCGGATCATGTCGGTGCAAACGAATTGCTGCGACGTTCAGGGACGACGTTCACGGGCGGCAACGTCGCGGGAAATATCTCGGACGCAGGCGAGGGCGCCGCCATCATGGCGCACGAAGCGGTGCTCGTGCGGATGACGACGACCACTGGCGGGGCGCCGCCCGCACCGGCAGATGCCCAGCCGACCGACACCTACTACACGGACACGATGAAGCTCAGTCACTTCTTCAATGGTGAAGGCGTGCAGCTCATTCATCAGCCCTCGGCACACACCGACGGCGACACGCTGGTCTGGTTTCGTGGCTCTGATGTCATAGCGGCTGGCGATCTGTTTTCGACCACGACCTATCCGGTCATCGACGTCAAGCAGGGTGGTTCGATCAACGGTGTCGTCGAAGGGTTGAATCGAATCCTGCGGTACTGCATCGCCGAATTTCGCACTGAAGGCGGTACGCTCGTGATTCCCGGTCACGGGCGTCTGAGTGATTCCGCCGACGTGGCCTACTACCGCGACATGGTCACGATCATTCGAGACCGCGTGAGTGCAATGGTGGGAAGGGGTCTGACCCTCGACCAGGTGAAAGCCGCGAAGCCGACAGCGGACTACGACCCTCGCTATGGCGCAACGAGCGGTCCATGGACGACGGATCAGTTCATCGAGGCAGCGTACGTGTCCCTCGGTGGAGGAAAAGCAGCAGCGCCGAAGACTGCGCCGGGGCGAGCGAAGTGACGCGGACCTGGATGGTTGTTGCGTGTGTGGCTTGCGTGTTGTTGCCGCAGGCGGGCCTGAAGGCCCGCCTCTACAACAGCGTAAGTAGGGGCGGGTCTTTAGACCCGCCCGTGCAACTCGCTCAGCGCGGCGAAGGGCGGCAAGGTAGCGCGCCATCGGCACGCGCTGCAGCACCTGTCGATCTCACCGGCCTCTGGGTCTCGATCGTCACCGAAGACTGGCGCTGGCGGATGCGCACGCCGCCAAAAGGCGACTACGCGAGCCTGCCATTGAACGATGCGGCGATCAAAGTCGCCGACACGTGGGACCCGGCGCGCGATGCCGCAGCCGGCGAACAATGCCGCCCATTCGGCGGCGCCGCGATCATGCGAGTTCCCGGTCGTATCCGTGTGAGCTGGAACGACGACACGACTCTGAAGGTCGAAGCCGAAGCGGGCACGCAGACACGGGCGTTCGTCTTTGGATCGCCGCAAGCCGGCGAACCGAGTTGGCAAGGTGTCTCAGTGGCCAGCTGGCAGGTGGCTGGGGGAGGCGGTCGCCGCGGGGGCGGTCCGCCGCGCGGTGGGTCGCTGCGTGTCGTGACGACGAATCTGAAGCCCGGATATCTGCGGCGAAACGGTGTCCCGTACAGCGGGAACGCCCGCGTCACCGAGTACTTCAATCGCGTCAACGAATCGACTGGCGACTCCTGGCTGATCGTGACGACGATGGTCGAGGATCCGCAGTACCTGAACGCTCGATTCGTGACAAGCTCGCACTTCAAGAAGATCCCGGACGACTCAGCCTGGAAACCGACGCCATGCGAGTAGTACTCCTGGCTCTTGTCATCGTGCTTACGATGCCGGTCGTCTCGGCCGCGCAGACCGCCACCGATGTCGCTGAAGGGAAGAAGCTGTTCGGCGGCTTGTGCGTGACGTGTCACGGCTTCGACGGAACCGGCGGCGCGGGCCCTCCACTCAATCGACCTCGCCTGCTGTCCGCCCCTGACGATGCCGCGCTGCGAAACGTCATCGCCGAGGGGATTCCCAATCGCGGCATGCCGAGAGTGCGTCGCGTCACCGACGACGAGATGCGTCAGCTCGTGGCGTACGTGCGTTCGATTGGAAAGGTTGCACGCCCCGCGGTGCGCGGCGACGCTGCACGTGGCGGACAGTTGTACGCCCAGCTCGGATGCGCGGGCTGTCACATCGTCAATGGGACCGGTGGGAGCCTCGGGCCTGAGCTGACCAACATCGGGTGGATCCGCGGACCGGAGTACCTGCGCCAGGCGGTGCTCGAGCCGGCGGCGCGACTCCCGCAAGGAAATCTGCCGATTCCCGCGCGCGGCTACAACGAATACCTCCCGGTGACGGTGGTGACGAAGGACGGGGCGGAGGTTCGCGGCATTCGTCTCAATGAGGACGTCTTCACGATCCAGATCCGCGACGCGACGGGGAAGTTTCACTCGGTTCGCAAGAGCGACGCCGCGGTCATCCGGAAAGAAACGGGGGCCAGCTTGATGCCGAGTTTTGCAAACCGGCTCGCTGCCGGTGAGATTGACGACCTCGTAGCGTATCTGTCGAGACTCGGAGGTGCGCTGTGACGACAAGAACCGGGATTCGGGATTCGCGACCCGGGATCCGAAAAACACTCATGACGATCGCTGTGTTTGTGTGTGGGCTCGTCACATCGGCGCAAGCACAGGTGCCGTACGAGCGGCTGCTCAAGGCGGAGAGCGAACCTCAGAGTTGGATGACGTACGCGGGATCGTACAAGTCCCATCGCTACTCGGCGCTCGATCAGATCAATCGCAAGAACGTGGCATCGCTGAAGCTCGCGTGGGCGTATCAGATTCAGCGCGCCGGCATCGTCGAGACGTCGCCACTGGTCGTTGACGGCGTGATGTATCTGACGGAGCCGCCGAGCACGGTCACGGCACTCGACGTTCGCAGTGGGCGGCCGCTCTGGACCTACTCACCGAACATTCCTCCTGACGTCATCGTCATCGGATCGCCGCCCGTCAATCGGGGCGTTGCGATTCTCGATGATCTCGTCTACGTCGGGACGGTGCACGGTCACTTGATCGCGCTCGACTCGAAGTCGGGTACCGTCCGGTGGGATATCGCCGTCGGCGACAACAAGTCCGGCTATTACCTGACGCTCGCGCCGCTCGCGCTCGACGGAAAGATCGTCGTGGGTGTGTCGGGTGCCGAGACCGGCATTCGCGGTTTCATCGACGCCTACGATGCAAAGACGGGCAAGCTCGCGTGGCGCACGTACACGATCCCCGCGCCGGGTGAGCCAGGCTTCGAGACGTGGGGCAAAGGCAACGGCTGGCAGACCGGAGGCGGTTCAACCTGGTTGACCGGCTCGTTCGATCCCGAACTGAATCTCCTCTACTGGGCGACCGGTAATCCCGCGCCTGACTGGAACGCCGACAATCGACCCGGCGACAACCTTTACACCGACTCGGTACTCGCGCTCGATCCCTCGAACGGAAAGATCAAGTGGCATTTCCAGTTCACGCCTGAAGACGTGCACGACTGGGACTCGAACGAAACGATGATCCTCTTCGACGCGCAGATCGCCGGACGCGATCGGAAACTGCTCGCGCAGGCGAATCGCAACGGGTTCTACTACGTGCTCGATCGGGCGACGGGAGAGTTCCTCTCTGGTGTTCCCTACGCGAAACAGACGTGGGCCGACGGGCTCGATGCGAAGGGACGCCCGATTCGCAAGAAGGGGATCGCGCCCAGCATCGAGGGGACGCTGGTCTTTCCGAACATCGGAGGCGCGGCCAACTGGTTCAGCCCAAGCTACAGCCCGCAGACGAAGCTGTTCTATCAGGCGGCGCGCGAGATGGGCACGGTCTACTTCAAGGGAGCGGCCGAGTACAAGCCAGGTACCGCGTTCACCGGCGGCGGCGGCCGTCACATCCAGGGCGACGACGCGTCCGGCGCGGTCCGGGCGCTGGATGCCACGACCGGAAAGATGAAATGGGAGTTCCCGCTGTTGTCGCCCGGCTATACCAGTCTGCTGTCAACGGCGGGCGGGCTCGTCTTCGGCGGATCCGAGGAGGGCAACCTCTTCGCGCTCGATGCTGAAACGGGCAAGCCGCTGTGGGACACACAAATCGGCGGCGCGGTACGTGGCATCCCGATGTCCTACGCGGTTGACGGCAAGCAGTACATTGCTATCGCTGCCGGGTTTACGTTGTTTGTCTTCGCGCTGTAATGCAAAATGCAAAATGCGAAATGCAAAGGTAAATGCAAATTTGCATCGTTTGCATTTTGAATTTTGCCTTTTGAATTACGGGTCCCAGAGTGCTTAAAGCCGTCGAAGCTCTCACACGTCTTCGCGAAGGTAACCGTCGGTTCGTAGCCGGTCAGTCGTCGTCGGCGCTTTCGAGCAGCGCGCGCCGCGAGGCGCTGGTGGCCGGGCAGGAGCCATTCGCGATCATCCTTGGCTGCTCCGACTCGAGAGTTCCGGCAGAGCTCGTCTTCGACCAGAGTTTCGGCGACTTGTTCGTCATCCGCGTGGCCGGCAACATCGTCGCTCCATCGCAGGTCGGCAGCGTCGAGTTTGCGGCGTCGCGCTTCGGGACACGGCTCGTTGTCGTAATGGGCCACACGCAGTGCGGCGCCATCTCGGCCACACTCGAAGAGCTGCAGGGTGGGGCGACGAATCAGTCGCGCAACCTGCGCTCTATCGTCGATCGGGTTCGCCCGTCAGTCGAATCGTTGCTCACCGGCAGGCGGCAGCAAAGTACCGACGATCTCGTCCGCGAGGCCGTGCGCGCCAACGTCCGTGCCTCGGTCAATCATTTGCGGCACGGGTCCGAATTGCTGGAAAAGCTCATTCAGGAGACCAGTCTGCTGGTGGTTGGCGCCGAGTATTCGCTCGAGACCGGTGTCGTCGATTTCTTCGAGAACGTTCCCGCCACTGCACAGCAGGGTCTGTTCGGCACGGTGGGACTCGTCCAATAGCCACGCCGGGTTCTCAAGACATCCAATCGCTCTATCCCGGACTGTTGGCGTAGAATCTCCGCGGAGGCGGGTTCCCATGAAGCATCGCGTCCTCATCGCGCCGGCCGCAGTCGTGCTGGCGGCATTGTCCTTATCCACAGTTACTGCCCAGAGTCCCAGGGCGAGCAGTACCAATGCGACCGGCGCAGCCCTTCCGCGTACGCCCGACGGTCATCCCGACATGCAGGGCTTTTGGACGAACGACACGGTGACGCCGCTCGAGCGTCCCGCGGAGTTCGGCGAAAGGGCCGTCATCTCCGCCGAGGAGGCCGCGGCGTACGCCAAGAAGCGGATGGACCAGTTCCTGGCGCAGCCCAAGGACGACATCCATTACGACGATGCGATCTGGCAGGGCGAGAACTACGGGAAGCAGACGACACTGCGAACGTCGCTGGTGACCGACCCGAGCAATGGCCGGCTTCCATCGTTGACGCCGGAGGGACAGGCGCGTTCGGCGGAGCGGGCGAAGCGAGGCGGCGCCGGCGGACCATCAGACAGCGCGCAGAGCCGCACGCTCGCCGAGCGCTGCATCTCGTGGGGCAACGTTGGCCCGCCGATGATCCCGCCGACCTACTACGCGAACATGCAGATCATGCAGGCGGCCGATCACGTGGCCATCCGTCATGAACTGATGCACGACGTGCGTCTGATCAGGCTCGATGCAGCGCCGCGTCCGGGTTCCAACGTGCAATGGTTGGCGGGTGATGCACGCGGGCGCTGGGAGGGCGACACGTTCATCGTCGAGACGACCAATTTCACCGAGGAGACCCCCTTCAGAGGGCCGCCACGAACGACGCGGCAGGACATCACGACGAGCACCCAGCTCAAAGTGACCGAGCGGTTCACGCTGGTTGACCGCGACACGATCCGTTACGAGTTCACCGTGAACGACCCTGGCACGTGGACCCGGCCCTGGTCCGGCGAGATCCCCATGCGGAGGATCGACGGCCCGATTTACGAGTACGCCTGTCACGAGGGTAACTACGGTCTGGCCAACATCCTGAGGGCGGCGCGGGTTCAGGAGGCCAACGCACGCTAAAATAGCGCCCATGCAGGATCTCATCCGGCGGCTCCTGGTCGAGCTCGGCGAGGACCCGGCTCGTGAGGGGCTGGTCCGGACACCGCAACGCGTCGAGAAGGCGCTCAAATTCCTCACGAGCGGCTACGACGCGGACATCGACAAGGTCCTCAACGACGCCCTCTTCACGGTGGACTACAACGAGATGGTCATCGTGAAGGACATCGATTTCTACAGCCTCTGCGAGCATCACTTGCTGCCGTTCTTCGGCAAGTGTCACGTCGCGTACATTCCTCAGCGACATGTCATCGGTCTGAGCAAGATCCCTCGGCTGGTCGACGTCTTCGCGCGGCGGCTCCAGGTCCAGGAGCGAATGACCAACCAGATCGCCGAAACCATTCGTCAAAAGATCGACCCGCTTGGCGTGGCGATTGTCTGCGAAGGGACTCACCTCTGCATGTCGATGCGTGGGGTCGAGAAGCAGAATTCATTCGCCGTGACGAGCGCGATGCTCGGCGCGTTTCGTGACAACGTTCGTACGCGGATGGAGTTTCTCGAACTAATCAAGGGGAGAGCCGGCGGGTCGCTGGCGTCGAGCCCAGAGGGGCTCGCCTGCATTGCCGACTGAGGTCCGTATCCGCGTGCGAATCGCAGCCCTTCTGATCGTTGCCGCGCTTGCCGGCCAGGTCGTGCTCTCGGCGCAGACCAAGCCTCGTCCGCCGGCCCGTCGTCCCGCAACCGTACCGCTCAAGACCGAAGAGGCGATGGTGAACTGCCCGACGGTTCTCGGAGAGGGCGCCAAGACTGGGCGTATGTTCTGCGACGTACTGATCGAGCGCGAACCGATAGCAGGTGTGGTCATTTCATTCCCGCCCCACACCGGCGACGTGACGCTCAGCTTCACGCTCCACAACCGGCACACCTATTCAGAGGACGAGGTCAAGAATAAGCGGGCGTATCACCGCTACACCGCGTCAATCGGAGTGATGGCGCTGGACAACACGCTTCTCAGTCGCGCAGTCGTGCAGAACGAGTTCCGCACGCCAGCCGATCTCGTCGACCGCGTGCTGGGCGGCGCGGGTCAGGGTGGGCTGAAGGCCGTCGCGCCCACCGGGGCCGAGAATATCGTCCTGACGATCCCCGGGATGGAGCAGGGCGTCAGCCTGCTCGGCGAGAAGCTATCGGTGATCCGCGTCGATGGCAAGGACGACTTCTCGACGCCCGGCCGACCGATCGCGATCGTCAGCAACGTGATGATCGAATACCGTCCCGCACCCGCCCGACCGCCGGTGTCGACGCCCCGGCGCCCTGCCCAGAAGTAGGAACGCGCCTGCTATTTACTCAGGCGCACGATCTGGTTCTGCAACTGCTGGAAGGCCGGCGCCACGTCTGCTGCAGTCTGTGCGTAGTCAGTACTTCCCTTCGAACTGTGTGTTGTTGAAGTCTGGCGAGCGGGGATCGTTCGCGACGCGCATCAGCACGCTTTCCGACGTCTCGAGCCTGGTCCCCAACGGAAGCGTCACGAGGGCGCCCATGCCAATGGCGAAGATCCGAATCGGCTGGTCGCCGGTCATGTCGCTCCGCGCGGCGTTGGCGATGATTTCGACCAGGTTCGTGGCGGCGTTGCGGATGTTGCGCACGTGCGCCGGGTACTTGCCTTGCGCGGCGTTGTAGTTCAGGAGGCCGCGACGAGAGCTTTGCGCGCCGCCGTCCACTTGGAGCGTGTTGCTCTGGAACGGGAACGAGGTCGGGATACCGGCACTGCGGTGGTATGAATGTGTGCTGTTTGCCGGAAGCCACGGCATGCTCGCCGACACCGATCCATCCATATAGTTGGTGCCCGACTTCGAGTAGCTCGGATTGCGGACGCCGGACTCCGCGTCGTAGAGACCCTGAATGACCGGATTGTCCGTGGTGATGTTGCCCGGGTCTGGTGATCCGTGCGGGAAGTCCGATGTCGACACGCTCTTGGAGATCCCCGATCCGTCCCACAGTCCGGGCACGCCGTTAGCCGATCCGTCGGTGAACAGCACGATGACGCGGAGACCAGACTGCGATCCGTTCGGGACCGAACGGACTTCATCCCAGCCACGATAGAGGCCTTCGGCCATCGGCGTCCAGCCGCCGGGAAGCGAGCTCGGAATGGCGGCTATCATCGCCGACTTGTTGAAGCCGCGGGAT
Source organism: uncultured Acidobacteriota bacterium (assembly GCA_963772955.1). Classification (GTDB taxonomy): domain Bacteria; phylum Acidobacteriota; class Vicinamibacteria; order Vicinamibacterales; family UBA2999; genus Gp6-AA40. The sequence goes on from CAVYZF010000009.1 coordinate 1,418,402, forward strand.
GACGGCATCTGCTGGACGACATCCGCACCGAGGCCATAGGTGATGAGCGCAAGGCGGTCGCCGCTGGCATCGAACGCATCGATGAAAGAAGAAGCTGCGGACGCGACCGCCGGCCACGCCGAGCCGAGCGATCCGGAGACGTCGAGCACGAGCGACAGGTCCACCATGCGCCGCTGCGCTTCGCCCGTGGCGTTGACCGTCACGTTATTGAACCCGCCGAGGATCATGAACGTGGTCGGCACAACTGCCGTCGCCTGCACGGTGACGATGTTGACGCCGGTTGCCGTTACGACGCGCGACGAGAAGAAGTTGGGATCGCTGCTCGGATCGGTCGACGACGAGGTGCCCATGAAGCCGTTGGGGAAGTTGGCCCTGTACACACGTGCCGCTTCACCTGCGGGATTGCCGCCGTTCAGGTTACGTGCCGCCGCCAGCGCCGCGCCGTCAACCGCCTTCGTCAGTTGTGCCTTGACGACGTAGGAGCGACCGGTATCGACGGCCAGCCCGGTGAAGAGCAGTCCTGTCGTGATGAAGATGGCCATGTAGATGAGGGTGACCCCTCGTTCACTGGCCAGCCGAGATCGTCGTGTGATCATGTCGTCCGCTCTCCCCTCAATAGACCCTTCCGGTCGCGGGTCTCATTCCGAGTAAGACCCTTCCTTTCGCGGGTCTCAATCAGAAGTACGCAATCGAATACAGCGTGCTCGGCACAGCGACTCCGAATCCGCTCAGGGGAGTGATCAGATTGTGCCTGGTGAAAATCTCGGTAACGTAGAGCGACCCGTTCAACGCGATCGTGAGGTTGGCAGGGAGAGTCGGGACCTGGATGCGCGTGTCGGTGTCGGCATTGACCGCCTGGTAGTCGGGGGCGGCGTTGTACGCCCCGCTGCCGGCCGTTCGCAACACACTCTGCACGCCGGTGAGACCGCCAAACTCGTATCGCTGGTAGGCAATCACGTTGTTGTAGTTGGGCGTGCCCACTGTCGTGCCGCGGCGAAGGACGGTGAAGATGATGCGCGACTGGCTGGCGGCGGTGAAGTCCACCGGGCGCGTGCTCATGGTGCGCAGGGCGGTCACCGCGTCGTTGATGGTGACGTCGCGCGAAATCAGGTTCGAGCCTTCACGCGTCAGTTTCGTCACGACGTGCTGATCGAGCAGGGCAAAGCCCACTTCGATGACGCCGAGCGCCACCAGTAGGATGAACGGCATGATCAGGGCGAACTCGACGAGGCTCTGCCCGCGATGAGTCGCTAGCCGTTGCTTCAGTTCCATCTCGCCTCGTTCTTCATCGCCGATTCGACTCGGACGTTGACCTGGCCGCCGGTGAAGAACGGCCGAATGAGGGGGGTCATGATGTTCCAGTTGTAGTTGACCGTGACCCTGCCGATGTCCCCGGGGCCGCCGGCGGCGCCGTTCACCCAGGTACTCGTGTTGGGTGCCATGAAGCTGAACGTGAACGCGCTGTCGGGCAGCGTGATCGTCGGAGTCGCCGTCCGCATCGCGGCCATGATCGACTGCTCACGTGTCAACCCGGGCGTGGCGGCATTGGTGATGGCGAAGCGCGTCGCCTGGCTCACACCGCTCTCGAGTGACAGGTAGATATAGAGCAGCGCGCCAAAGTCGACGACTGAAAAGGTCAGGAGCAGGAGCAACGGCGTGATGAGCGCGGCCTCGATCAATGTCGAGCCGCGCGCGCTGCGCAACCGGCCCAGTCTGCGTCTGCGTAGGTTGGCCATAAGCGTCATGACAGTGAGATCACCCGCGCTTTCGTGCCGGTGCCCTGCGGCTGCTTTGTCTTTTCATCAGCGACCTCGTCGAGCTTGTCGACCAGCGCGGCAAACCCGCATTGATTGGGATCGAAGACGCCCCATTCGTTCTGAGCGGCCAGCGCCTTTGCCTGACGCGGCGGGGTTGTCTTCGGGCTCTTCGTGGTGCGCTTGCCCTTCTTGCGGCCGCCATTGGCGTCGGCCGCGGCGGCCGGAGCGCTCTCGACCGCAGCAGCATGTTCCCCGACCACTGGGGCTGCGGCGGCCGTCTTTGGTGCCGGCCGCTCTCGTTGAGGGGCGGCCGGGGTGATGAGTTCTGTTTCGAGCTCGCTCAGATCCGGTTCGACTGAAAGTTCGTAGACGTCGACCGTCTCGGCGACAGGATCAACGGGCGCGTGTTGCGTCGTTGCCGCGGCGCGAGGGTCGACATCCATTGGTTCTTCGTCGAGCACTTCGACCACGTCTGTCAGATCCACTTCGAACGACGCAGGCGTCTCTGCTGCAACGACCACGGGATCAGCCTCGGTTGGTGCCTCTCCCGGTGACTCCGGAACGCCGACTGGCGAGTCACCCTTCCGAGGAGGCTTGCCCCACGCGGCTCTAATGGCGGCGAGAGCGGCCTTGAACGACGGCGTCGCCTTGTTCTCGTCCACGTCTGGCCAGGAGGGGGTGCGTGGCACGACAGCGACGGGCGCTTCCTCGATCTGCGGTTCTTCGATCTGCGGTTCTTCGATCACGGTCCGGCTGAAGCCAGACGCGACGACTGCCTCGACGACGTCTGCATCGGCCAGAGCCTCTGGCTCGATGACCTCGTCGACCGGAGCAGGTTCGCTCACGGCTTCTTCCTGCCACGTCGTCGCCGCCTCTGCCTCTTCCTGAATCGGGCTTTCGCAGTCGACGGAGGGCCCCTCGTCTGCGACCGAAGCCTCCTCGTACGCGACCCGGGTCGGCTGGTAGATAGGTGTCTCTTCGACCGGAGGTCTATCGAGGAGGTCCGCACGCCAGGCAACCGGTTCCGGATCTGCTTCGGCCTCGGGCTGCGGCTCGGGCGCCGACCACGGCGCGCTGACAGCCGGTGCGTCTTCGCTATACGCAGCCGTCCACTGTTCCTCGGCGATCACCGGCTCCGGGACTTCTTCCCGTTCGATGGCGGCGGGCGACTGGTCGCTCGACGAGGCATGACGTTTCTCTTCGGCTGCGCGCGCGAGGTATTGCTCGATCTCGTCGGCGAAGACCTTCGGCTCGCATCCGTCGATCGTCGGAGCCTCGGACTTCGAACGCCGGCGCAGCGAGAAGCCGAGTCGCTTGGTCTTCTTCGGGGCCTGGCTCAGTACGGGGATACGAAGCGTCTGCACGTGCGCACCCGCGGTGCCGAGGTCGCGCAGGTACTCGTCGAGCACACCGTCGTCGAAGGGCGACATCAACGGAGACGTCAGGATCAGATCCGGGATGCGATCCTCGAGCGCCAGGAGTCCCTCGCCGACTTCAGCCGCCTGTACCAGATCCACCGGGAGACGGCCCTGTATCAGCGTGGCGAGCTGGGCTGCCTCGTGAGGATCGGCGACGATGACGAGAATCAGTGGCATGTCGTGTAGCCGCTTACGTTCGCAGCATGAACAGAACCAGTACTGTCGCGGCGACCGCGAAGATCACCATGGGCGCGTGTTCGACACTCTGGTCGCGCGCCGCCTTGTACATAAGGGTCGACACGTTCTCGATCTCTGAACCGACGCCCGCGATCTCCGCGGAGCTCGGCGGCGTTGTCAGCAGGCCCTGGACGCGCTCTCTTACGCGATCGTCAATCGACACGAGGGCCACCAGCAGCACCACAACTGCTCCGATGGAAACGAGGGCGTCACTGACTACGCGTCGCATCGTCGGATTACCTTTTGTGACACTCCCACCTTCCACCCTCACGCAAGTGCCGTTCCGCGCCTGCTGAATAGCGCCAACACGCTGTCTCTTCGTCAGTTGATGCAGCAGGCCTCGAGAAGACCGCGCCAGGTCACGCACGGATTTCGTCTGCGCGTTTACAGATCCGCCGCTGGAGTGTCCGCGCGCGGGCAGCGTGCTACATCGATTCGTCTCGATTCAGCACACAGCCGTGAGGTACGGAATCGATGGTTCGGTTACGAAGCTGGAGATCGACACGAACTCTCACCAGTGCCGTGTCGTGCAGCGACCATGCGGTCCAAACGCAGGTCAACTCGCTGTGACATCTGCACTTCAACCCCACTTCGCATGCATCGATAGCTCTGCTGGCATGGCCGTTGCGCTCAGCTAACCCGTGGTCGCGGTCACGCCGCATTCGAGCTGGCCGCTTTCGGAACATTGGCGTGTGCGGCAACTGAACGCACCAAGGAAAGGGACCTTATGAACCTTATTGCTCGTTTGCGCGCGCTGCTGCGCGGCACCTCTGGTCAGGACCTGTTGGAATACGCGCTTCTCGTCGCGCTGATCGCGCTCGTCTGCGTCGCCGTGATCACGTCGACCGGCACGAACGTGCAGACCATCTTCCAGCGCATCTCGACGGCACTGCAGACCGCGACGCCGGCCGCTCCGTAACTGGTGGCGGCATTCAATGGCTGACCGGACGAAGAGCGGGTCTCGCCGGCCCGCTCTCTCGTTCGCCAACTGACCGGACACCAGAGAGCACGACGAACATGACGCAACACGCGGTCAACTTCTTGCTGAAGCAATCAGCTCTGGAAGATGAATCCGGCCAGGATCTCATCGAGTACGCATTGCTCGTGGCGCTCGTCGTGCTCGTCGCGATCGGTGCGGTCGGTACCCTAGGCAACAGCTACGCGGGTTTCTGGTCATACATTGCAGGAGTCATGAGTGCCATCTGACGCTCTCGCTCTCACCATCGTCAGCGCCGGCACTGGCCTGGCCGCGGTGATCGATCTCCGCACGCGGCGCATTCCGAATGCGCTGACGGGTGCGCTCGCCGTCATCGGCGTCGGGATCGCGGCGGCGAAGCTCGGTCCTGTCGGACTCGGCGGCGCCCTGCTCGGGTGCGCACTCGGCCTCGCGTTCATGCTGCCCGGACATCTGTTCGGGGCGACGGGCGCGGGCGACGTCAAGTTATTCGCCGCTGCGGGTGCGTTACTGGGCCCCGCGACGACTGTTCAGGCATTTCTCTATACCGCGATCGTCGGCGGCGCCCTCGCCGTGGCGATTGCGATCCGCCGCCGGCGCCTGCGTCAGACGCTGGGCGCGACGGCGCGACTCGTGTCCGAAGGATCGGCGGGTGCTGCCGCAATCGAAGCGCCCGAAGCGGACAACCGCTTCGCATACGCGCCGGCGATAGCGGTCGGCGTCGTCATGGCGGCGTTGCTGTAACGAAAAGGAAGAGGGAGCTCGTCACATATGGCTCGCATGCGCGTGTTCATTGTCTTGGCCCTGGCGATCGCTGCCGGCGGCACCTTCGCGTTCGGCACCTATCGCTATATGCAGAGCGTGCCGGCCCGTACGGCGGAGGTGCCGACGAGTCACGTCGTGGTCGCTGCGTCGGACCTGCAGCTCGGTGCTGAGCTGAAGGCCAGCGACCTTCGCGCAATCCAGTGGCCCGCCGGTGCGGTGCCCGAAGGCTCGTTCTCGAACCCGGAGGAGCTGGTGGGACGCGGTCTCATCCTTCCGGTCGTCCAGAACGAACCGTTCCTTCCGAGCAAGCTCGCGCCGAAGGAAGCAGGCGCGGGATTGCCGCCGGTGATTCAGCCTGGCTATCGCGCGCTGTCGGTGCGCGTCAACGACGTTGTCGGCGTCGCGGGTTACGTGCTTCCGGGCACGCGGGTCGACGTCGTTGCGACGGTGAACCCGACGCAGCAGCCGACGGACATCACGTCGAAAGTGATTCTCACGAACGTGCTCGTGCTCGCCGCTGGAACCAAGATCGAGCGCGATGTCGAGAACAACAAGCCGGTTCAGGTGAACGTCGTCACCATGCTCGTCAACCCTGACGAGGCCGAGCGCCTGACGCTCGCGAGCACCGAAGGAAAGATTCAGTTGGCGCTTCGGAACCCGATGGATCAGACCGCGCCACACACAGCCGGCGTGCGTCCAGCCGGCCTGATGGGTTCGGGAGTCTCCGCGCCAGTGCGCCGGGTGGCGGCCAACACCGCTGCGCCTCGGACGGAAGTCGTTAAACCTGCGCCGCTTCCCACGGTCGAAATCATCCGTGGCGACAAGCGCGCGCAGGAAGCTGTGGCTCAGGAGTAGGTGAGATGCGAATGACACGGCAGACAGCAGCACGGATCGCCGCATGCGGCGTCCACATGTTCATCATCGGGGTGTTCGGCGCCCACCAGACGTACGCGCAGGCTCAGCCTGGGCTGCGCGTGGGAGCGGCCCCTGCCGCGCTGCCGGCCGGGACGGCGCCCATTGTCGACGGTAGCGAGGCACGAGCGGTCGAACTCACCGTCGGCCGATCGACGCTGGTCGAGGTCGGTTCGCCGATCGCGCGCGTCTCCCTCACAAGTGCCGAGATCGCCGACGCACTGGTCACCGGGCAGACCCAGTTGCTCGTGCACGGCAAAGTGCCGGGCGCGATCTCCATGTTCGTGTGGGACCGCGCCGGCCAGGTGAAGCGATACGAGATCGCCGTGCAGCGTGATCTCGCTCGCCTCAACGAGCAGGTGAGGGAGCTGTTCCCGGGAGAACAGATTCAGGCGCACAGCAACGGCAAGGCCGTCGTGCTCTCGGGAAAGGTCTCGACCAAAGAGGTCGCGGAGAAGGCGGTCGCCGTTGCCGCGGGCTACGTCGAGAAACCCGCAGACGTGACGACGCTGCTGCAGGTGCAGCCGGGAGCCCGGAGCAATCAGGTCCTGTTGCGCGTCCGCTTCGCGGAAGTCAGTCGCTCGGCGATGTCCGAGTACGGCATGTCGCTCTTCACGGGCCCGACCGGCATCAGCAACACCCTTGGCCGCACGACGACGCAGCAGTATCCAGCGCCGGCGTATACCGACCTGGCGTGGACCAAGGCTGATTCCGGCTTCGGCTCGGACGTGGCGAGCTCCGAAGGCAAGCTCAATTTCAGCGACTTCCTGAACGTGTTCCTGTTGAACCAGAAATACGACCTCGGCGTGCTGATCAAGGCGCTGCAGAACAAGGGACTGTTCCAGAGCCTGGCCGAACCGAACCTCGTGGCCGAGAGCGGAAAGGAAGCGAGCTTCCTCGCCGGTGGCGAGTTCCCGGTGCCGATCGCCCAGGGATCGGGCGCCAACATTGGCGTGTCGGTCATGTTCAAGGAATTCGGTATCCGCCTGAACTTCACGCCGACCGTCGTCGGCGATCGCGTCCATCTCAAGGTGCGTCCCGAGGTCAGCACGCTCGACTACGGCAACGCGGTGCTCCTGAGCGGCTTCCGCATCCCCTCGCTCTCGACTCGTCGCGCCGAGACGGAGCTCGAGTTGCTGAACGGTCAGACGTTCGCCATCGCCGGTCTGATGAGCAACCAGATGCAGACGACGATGCAGAAGATTCCCGGCATCGGTGACATTCCGATCCTCGGCTATCTGTTCAAGAGCAAGGCGGCGAAGCGGGATCAGACAGAGCTCGTCGTGATGATCACGCCGGAGATTCTGCCGAACAACTCGCCTGGCGTGACGCCGGACCTTCCGAAGTACCCGGATACGTTCATGCCGCCGCTGTCGGATCTGAAGCAGTCGCATCCTGCGCCGGCGCCGGCGTTCACGGGCGCATCGCGGTCGCAGGCGGCCAATCCGGCCGCCGCGCCCGTCGTCGACAACCGCACCGAGATCGAGCGCGCACAGGATCGAGCGCAGGCGGCCCTTGACGGCAAGAACCCGCAGGCAGCGGCAGCGGCCGTTGCCGTCGCACCGGCGGCAGCAAGTGCGCCAGTTGCGCCTCAGCCCGCGCAGCCCAGGGCAGTCGCGCCGCAGGCAGCGCAGGTCAAGCAGCCTGCCGCCCCGGCTCCGCAGGCGGTCGCGCCAGAGGTGCAGCCCGTGGTGGCGCAGGCTCCGGCGGCGCAGTCACCGGATCCCGCGAGCGTGAACGTGAAGCAGGCCGAAGCGGATGTCGCTGACGTGTCGAAGGATCAGCGTCAGCTCGAGAAGGCCGCTCGTGAGCAGGCCGAGCGTGATGCGAAGGCTGCCGACAAAGTGCGCAAGGAAGAGGCAAAGCGCGCCGCCGCAGCGCAGGCCAGGCAGGCCGAGCTCGATCGCGAGCAAGCGAAGAAGGACGCCGAGGCCGCGAAGGTCCAGGCGAAGAAGGACGCGGAGGCCGCACAGCTTCAGGCCAAGCGTGATGCCGAGGCCGCGAAGCTGCAGGTCAAGCGCAACGCGGAGCTCGCCAGGCTGCAGGCGAAGCAGGATGCCGAGGCCGCGAAGACGCAGAGCAAGCAGGACACAGAGACTGCGCGTGCGCAGGCCGAGGCCGCGAGACTCCAGGCCAAGGCGGACCAGGAGGCCGAGGCTGCCGCGCAGCGCCAGACGATGGATGTCCGGCGCGAGGCCGAGCGCGAAGCCGAGCGTCAGCGCGCGATCGATGCGGCGGCCGAACGGTTGCGGACCGCCGAAGCCGAATACCAGGCCGAGTTGGCACGCCGAAGTCAACGCTGAGGAAATGTCTCATGTGGTGCAACTGAAATGGCTCGACTCACAGGCTCCCTCTACACCCCCGATGATTCCTTTCGTACGGATGTCGCCACACTCCTGCGTACAACCGCAGTGCAGGTGTCGCTTGGTGACGAGCGCACGGCGCGAGCCGGCGCTCCTCCCGACATCATCTTCGTAGACGGGCGCGTCGATCTCGACGAGTCGCTGCAGGCGGTTGAACGGCTGCGGGCGGAACATCCCGTCGCCGTCATTCTGTTCATGGCCGCCGAGGCGAATCCCGACCTTATCCTGCACGCGATGCGTGCGGGAGCGAACGAGTTCTTCGCATGGCCGCCTTCACGCAGCGCACTCGACGAGGCGCTTCAGCGCGCTGCGACCCGGCGCGCCGCATCACCTGCGGGTAAGCAGGACTCGAAGACGATTGTGTTCTTCGGTGCCAAGGGCGGCGCGGGCACGACGACGATTGCGGTCAACTTCGGTGTCGACGTCGCACGCCTCAGGAAGCGGCCGACGCTCATCGTCGATTTGAAGCAGGGTCTCGGCGAGGTCACATTGTTCCTTGGCGTCCGCAGCCGTTACACGCTGCTCGACGCGCTGGACAACATGCATCGGCTGGATAGCGAGTTCATGCGCGAGCTCGTGGTCAAGCACAAGTCCGGCGTCGAGATCCTGGCCGGCTCCGACATCTTCGATCGTCCGAGCAGCAACGACACCGCCGGGCTCGAAGAGCTGTTCCGTCTCCTCGGCCGCCAGTACCAGTACGTCATCGTCGACGCCGGATCGCAACTGAGTCCGGCGGCGGTTGCTGCGCTCTACACCGCGGATCAGATCTGCCTGATCGCATCGCCGGACGTGCCGTCGGTTCGTAACGCGCAGCGGCTGCTCGATCGCATCGGCCAGCTCGGAACCTCGGGCGACCGCGTGCGCCTGCTGCTGAATCGCGCCGCGGAACCGTACCCGATTCCGCCCGCGCAGATCGAGAAAGCGGTTGGCCTTGCGATTTTCCAGACCTTCCTGAGCGACTACAAGACGGTGTCGACGGCGCTCAACTCCGGTGTGCCGATCGCGCTTGCCGGCAACAGCGAACTGGCGTCGCAGTTCGATGACTTCACCCGCCGGATCGTGGATCCGTCGGCGGTGGAAGCGGCCGCCGCGCCAGCCAAGCGTACGTCGCTTGACCTCCGGCGCCTGGCGTCGATGTGGTAACCGATCATGTTGCGTAGTAACGCCGCTCCCGTTGCACCTCCAACGTCTGGTCCGTCGCGGCTGTCGGCCGTGGCGACGCCGGCTCAGGCGGCGGTCCGCCAGCAGTACCTCGATCTGCGCGCGTCCGTTCACCGCAAGCTGCTCGGGCGTCTCAATCTCGAAGCGCTCGCGCACGTCGAGCGTTCGAAGGCAGAAGTCGAAATTCGCCAGCTCCTGGTGCAACTGCTCTCAGAGGAATCAGCGCCGCTGAGTCTCGCCGAGCGCGAGACGCTCTTCGCTGAAGTCCTCGACGACGTCTTTGGCCTCGGCCCGCTCGAGCCGCTCCTGCGCGATCCGAGCATCAACGACATCCTGGTCAACACCTATAAGAACGTGTTCGTCGAGCGCAAGGGTGTCCTCGAGCGCGTCACGGCAACATTTCAGGACGATGCCCATCTCCTGCGAGTGATCGACCGGATCGTGAGCCGCATTGGCCGCCGCGTCGACGACAGCTCGCCGATGGTCGACGCGCGCCTCGCGGATGGTTCGCGTGTCAACGCCATCATCCCGCCGCTCGCGGTCGATGGTCCGCTGCTCTCGATTCGCCGATTCCCGGCCGAGCGTCTCAAGGCCGACGACCTCGTCTCACTGGGCGCGATGACGAAGCCGATGCTCGACTTCCTCTCGCACTGCGTCCGCTCGCATCTCAACTGCATCATCAGCGGCGGCACGGGCGCCGGCAAGACGACGCTGCTCAACGTGCTTTCGAGCTTCATCTCGTCGCGCGAGCGTATCGTGACGATTGAAGACGCCGCGGAACTCCAGCTTCACCAGGAGCACGTGGTCCGTCTGGAAACTCGTCCGCCCAACGTCGAAGGAAAGGGCGCGATTCGCCAGCGCCAGCTCGTGGTCAACGCCCTGCGTATGCGGCCCGATCGCATCGTGGTTGGTGAGGTCCGCAGCGAAGAAGCGCTCGACATGCTCCAGGCGATGAACACCGGTCACGATGGGTCGTTGACCACGGTGCACGCCAACACGCCGCGCGACGCGCTGACCCGTATCGAAACGATGATCGCGATGGGTGCGACGAACCTGCCGGACAAGGCCATGCGTCAGCAGATCGCGTCGGCCGTCCACCTCGTCGTCCAGCAGACGCGCCTGGCGGACGGCACGCGCAAGGTGACCAGCATCTCCGAGATCACGGGGATGGAAGGTGACGTGATCACGATGCAGGAAATCTTCGTGTTCGAGAAGGCCGGCATCAGCAAGGAAGGAAAAGTCGTCGGGCGCTTCCGCGCAACCGGTGTCCGACCCAAGTGCTCCGAAAAGCTTCGTGCGGCCGGCATCGTGCTGCCGCCGGAGATGTTCGAAGGCATCACGGAGGTGCGGTAGTGTTAGCGGCCCTCCTCGTCTTTGTCGTCGTCAGCGCGCTCGTGGCCGGCGCCGGCGTGTACGCGATGCGCCTCCCAGAAATCATGGCCAACCGCCGGATGGCGCGCCGCCTGGACGAAGTCTCCAAGCGCGGCGAGGCTGACGACGATCAGCCGCAGGCGTCATTCATCCGCGAGAAAAAGGCGGGACCACTGCCCGCGTTGGACAAGGCGTTCAGCGGGGCGAACTCGTCACTCGGTCGACTGATCGAGCAGTCCGGCGTCGTCGTCGCGCCGAGCACGATCATCCTGGCGAGCATGATGCTCGCGCTCGTGTGCTCGATCGTGGCGCTCGCGCTCTTCAAGCAGCCGTTTGCCTGGCCCCTGGCCGCGGTCGCCGGCGCGATGATGCCGTGGCTGTGGCTTCGCCATCGCCGTTCGGCCCGCATGAAGCGATTCGAGGAGCAGTTCCCCGAGGCGCTCGATCTGCTATCGCGCGCGATTCGCGCAGGCCATGCGTTCCAGACCGCCATGGGCATGTGCGCGGATGAACTGCCGGCACCTGTTGGCGCCGAGTTCAAGAGGAGCTTCGACCAGCAGAACTTCGGTCTGCCGCTCAAGGACACCCTCCACGAGCTCACCGAGCGCGTGCCGATTCTCGACGTGAAGTTCTTCGTGACCGCGGTGCTGATTCAGCGTGAGACGGGCGGCAACCTCGCCGAGATTCTCGACAACCTTGCCCACGTCGTGCGCGAGCGCTTCAAGATTCTGCGCCAGGTCCGCGTCCACACGGCGCACGGGCGCTTCACGGGCTACGTGCTGATGGCGCTGCCGGCGGCCTTGGGCATCGTTCTGAGCTTCATCAATCCGGAGCACATGGACCTCCTGTTCCGGGAACGGATGGGCCAGATGATGATTCTCGGCGCGATCGTCATGCAGACGATCGGCTACGTCTGGATTCGCAAGGTCATCAAGATCGAGGTGTAAGCGTGATTCTCCTCCTTCCGCTGCTCGGATTTGTCTTCGTCTCGCTGTTGGTGGCAGGGGCGGCGATGTTTCTGTCGCCCAGCGGCAACGTCCTGATTCAGCGCCGCCTCGGTGAGATTCGTGGCGTTCCCGTCGACACACCGGCCTACGCCGACACCGCCGTCAAGACGCTGAAGCAGCTGGCCAAGTACGCACCGCAGTCGCCGTCGGAACTGGGCAAGCTGCAGAAACGCCTCGTGGCTGCGGGGTATCGCAACAAGGAAGCGCGGACGATCTTCATCGGCATTCGCCTCGCGGTCGCGATCGCAACGTTTGTCGTGGCGTCGTCGCCGATCTTCGGCAGGCCGAACGTGTTCCTGGCCATCGGCGTGGCCGCGCTCGGCTATCTGCTTCCGAGCATGGTGCTCGGCCGGCTGGCAAAGAAGCGTCAGCACAAGATTCGCCTGTCGCTGGCGGACGTCCTCGACCTGCTGGTCGTGAGCGTCGAAGCGGGTCTCGGCCTCGACCAGGCGCTGCAGCGAGTGGGCGAGGAATTGGCGTCCACGCACCCGGACCTGTCCGAGGAACTGCGGCTGGTCAACCTCGAAATGCGTGCCGGCAAGGCACGCGCGGAAGCGCTGCGGAATCTCGCGGATCGCACCGGCGTCGACGACCTCTCCTCGCTGGCGGCGATGCTGATTCAGACGGACAAGTTCGGCACCAGCGTCGCGCAGTCACTGCGCGTGCACTCCGACACGCTCCGCACGAAGCGTCGGCAGCGCGCTGAAGAGGCCGCCGCCAAGACCGGCGTGAAGATGGTGTTCCCGCTCGTGTTCTGCATCTTCCCGGCGATCTGGGTCGTGACGATCGGGCCCGCGGCGATTCGCTTCGTGCAGGTCCTCTTTCCGATGGCGCAGCAGCAATGACGACGGCAGCAGCAGTCACAGCGCCGACGCTCGACGATATCCGTACGACGGCACCACAGGTGCCGACGACGCTGGAGCAGACCGGGCTGACGACCGATATGGTCGAGCAGCTCATTGTCAAGACGCTGTACGGCGGCGAACTGACCGGTTTGATGCTCGCCGATCGGCTGCGTCTGCCCTTCACGATCATCGAGCCGATCCTCGAGCGAATTCGCGTCGAGCGACTGATCGAAGTGCGCGGCGGGACGTCGACGGCGAGCTACCGGTACACGCCGACCGACCTCGGACGCGATCGCGCGCAGCAGTACTTCGCGATCAACCAGTACACCGGCGCGGCGCCGGTGCCTCTTGCGACCTACGTCGCGCAGATGCGTGCGCTCGCCGCGTCGCGCGGGTATATCGATCGCGAACGGCTGCGTAAGGGTTTCGCGCACCTCATCGTCCCTGACGGGGTACTCGAGCAACTCGGGCCGGCCGCTAACGCGAACAAGGCGATCTTCCTGTACGGGCCTCCAGGCAACGGCAAGACGGTGCTTGCCGAAGGGCTGTCGCGGACGCTTGGCGGCGACATGTACATGCCGTACGCCATCGAGATCGAAGGTCACGTCATCACGATGTACGACCCGATCAGCCACGAGGCGCTCGACGCCGATGTGCCCGACGCGACCAGCATCATCGCGGCTGCGCCGCGCGATCGTCGCTGGGTCCGCATCCGTCGACCGGTGGTGATCGTCGGCGGCGAGCTCACGCTCGACATGCTCGACCTCACGTTCAACCCGCTCGCGAAGTTCTACGACGCGCCGCTGCAGCTCAAGGCCAACGGCGGGATCTTCCTGGTGGACGACTTCGGCCGCCAGCGCATGCGGCCCGAGGATCTGCTCAATCGCTGGATCGTGCCACTCGAGAGCCGGGTCGACTACCTGACGCTCCATACCGGCAAGAAATTCCAGGTGCCGTTCGACGTGTTGACGGTGTTCGCGACCAACCTCGACCCGGCATCGCTGGCCGACGAAGCATTCCTTCGTCGTATTCCGTACAAGATCGCGATCCAGGACCCGACGATCGAAGACTTCACGCGCATCCTCGAGCTGAACTGCCGGCGCCGCGACCTCCGCTTCCATCCGGTCATGGCGGCGTACCTGCATCGGCGGCACTACGTGCCAACGAACCGCGCACTCCGCGCGTGTCACCCACGCGACCTGCTCGATCAGGTCACCGCGCTCTGCCGCTATCGCGGCATCGAGCCGGTCCTCAACCGCGACATGCTCGACGCAGCGTGCGAGGCCTATTTCCTCGACGACACGGTGTCTCATCCGGAGCCCGCAAAAGTTCGTACACGACGAAAGCGGGGCGCTCCAGTCGAGGTGAGGTGATGACGGCACCCCGGATGGCATTGGTCAATCAGCGCACGGACGAAGCGCTTGCCGACCGTATCGAGCTTGCGGTCACGCGCAGCGATCGGCGCAAAGGTCTGCTCGGGCGCGAAGTCTTCGAAACCTCGAGCGCGTTGATCATCGCGCCCTGTTTCTCGATTCACACGATGTTCATGCGGTTCGACATCGACGCCGTGTTCGTCGACGACGACGGGCGCGCGGTGAAGGTGGTGCAGGGCATGGCGCCGTGGAGAATCGCGGTCGAGCCGTTCGCGCACGCCGTCGTTGAACTGCCGGCCGGCAGCCTGCGCGACCGTCCGGTTGATGTGGGCGATCGCCTCTACCTCGTGAACAGCGGTGGGGAACGTGTGGGGCTCTCGCTGTCCGATTTGAGGGAACGCGTGTGCTGAGCCGCGCGCCGCAGCCCGAAGTGTCCGGGCAGCAATACGCCGTCGTCCTGGTGAACGAGGATCAGCTCAATCAGCTGATGAAGCGCCCTGCGATGCGTCAGGTCAATTCGCGTGTCCTGGCGCAAGATGCCTACTCGCGCTACGAAAGACTCAAGCGCCGCACGACTGCGGTCGCCATTCTGCTGCTGGTGCTCGTCGCCGGTGGCCTCGCGTGGGTGTTCGTGCCTCAGCCCGCGATGGCGTCGATGTTCGACTGGTCGAAGCCCGCGGCGATTCCGACGCTCTATACCGGCGCCAGCTTCAGCGTGACGATTGCCTCGGTCGACAGCTCGGACGGTGCCAACGTTGCAGCATCGCGCGTCCGCACGCTGGGGCTGCCGGCGTTCACGCGTCGCTCGCCTGGCAAGTATCAGGTCTATCAGGCGATGGTCGGTCCATTCGCATCGCTCGACGAGGCTGAGAAGGCACAGCGAAATCTCGGGACGCTCGGCTACAAGGCCGCGCGGATCTTCGTCGACGAGTCGCTGCGTACGGCGCCTCGCGGAGAGCAGCCGCTCATCGATACGTCGGCGGCCAATCCGGGAGTGCTGCTGCTCGGCGCGCCCGATCGGCTGTCGCTCGTGTTCGAGATGCAGTCCGAGCCGCGTCAGGTGACTTCGTCACGACCTGATGGCCTCACGCTCCAGATCGACGCTGGCCCGATGACCACGCCGGCACAGCCGCAACAGTGGAGCGCCCCGGACGGCGTTCACCTGCTGCACACCGTATCGATTGAAGCGTCATCGGCCCAGGGCGGCTTGAACTACCTGCGCGCGCGAATCGCACTGCCGGAGTTTGCGAAGGCCAACGTGCGAACCGAGGGCCGTCGCGTCTACGTCGACCTCACCTGGCCGCGCGAGGAGGAGGATGCGCGCGCGCCGCGACGGATGACGGTCATTCAAGAGGGTGATCGTTCAGCGGCGCCTGCGCAGAGCGAGTCCGCCAGTGCCGCGGCGAAGCCAGGTGCTTCGACGACACAGGGCGAGGAAGCGCGTTACCGGGAGGCCATCGCGCCGATCCATAGCCGCTTACGGGAAGTTCGCCCGTTCTATCTGTCGGCGACTCAATCGGGATCGCCTGACGTCTACAAGGCGATTGACCAGACACTTGCGACGCTGGAGGCCTCGATCACGTCGATGACGGTGCCGGCATCAGAAGCGGGACAGCATCAGTTGCTGCTCGCGGCGACGCGAGCTGCCCGTGAGGGACTGGATCCCCTGTTCGCGGGAGATCGAGTCGCGCATGCGCAGAAGACCCTCGTGATGTTCGAAGGCGCGATGGCCGCGCCTGTCGTCGTCGCCGCTCCGTAGAGCGATCTTGAAGGGGTCTGACCCCTGCAGGGTTTTACACCGCCAACCAGACACCACCCACGACAATCGCCAGCAGGGCCGCGGCGGTCATCATCACGCGATACGCGCGTGGGCCGTGGATGCCGCGAACCGCGATCGTTCCAACGGCCGCGGCGAACATCGTCATCGCGGCGATCGTGCCGAGGCCGAAGGCGGCGATGTAGAGGATGGCTGCAGTCGTTGTCGGCAACGCGAGCGCGGGCAGCACGCCCAGGAAGTGCGAGCTCCCGGCGACGCCGTGCAGGACGCCCATACAGAACGAGGCGTGCGCGTGTCCCAGCCGGCGAATCCAGACAGGTCCCGCTTGCACATGGATGTGGTCATGGATGCGCTCGCCGTGCTGATGCGGTGCTGGCCCGACGCGCAGGCAGCGACTGAGTGCCCAGAGACCGATGCCGATCAGCGCGGCTCCAACGACGCGCTCGCCCCATGCAGAGAGGATGTCGATCGGCGGCAGGAGCTCGCGAAGCATCACAGCCAGGAGAGCGACGACGACGACGCCAGAGGCGTGACCGAGTCCCCAGGTCCATCCGGCGATCCAGCTCTTGCGACGTCCGTCGAGGGCAAGAGGAGCGACCGCGGCGAGATGATCGGGGCCGGAGAGCACGTGAAAGAGACCAGCAAGCGCGCCGGTCACGACGGTCAGCATTCGTGAACTCCCAACTACTTCGGCGCCATTCGAATCGCGCCATCGAGGCGGATCACTTCGCCGTTCAGCATCTCGTTCTCGAAGATCTGCCTGACGAGGGCGGCGTATTCCTCAGGACGTCCGAGACGTGGAGGAAAGGGAACCTGTTGCGCGAGCGATTGGCGTGCGGCCTCTGGCAGCGCGGCCAGCAGTGGCGTGTCGAACGTGCCCGGAGCGATTGTCATCACCCGAACACCGATGCGGGCGAACTCGCGTGCGATCGGCAGCGTCAGTGCGACGACGCCGCCCTTTGAAGCTGAGTATGCCGCCTGACCGATCTGACCATCGAAGGCAGCCACCGATGCCGTGTTCACGATGACACCGCGCTCGCCACCCTCGGTCGGCGAGTTCGTGGCCATGGCGGCCGCGGCCAACCGGATGGCGTTGAACGTCCCGACGAGATTCACCTGGATCACGCGCGCAAAGTGGTCGAGCGGTTGAACGGCTTCCTTGCCGAGGACGCGTTCCGCTGCAGGAATGCCCGCGGCGTTGACCAGACCGTCGACCTGGCCGAACTCCTGTGTGGCGGTCTCGATCGCGGCCAGCACGTGATCCTCGCGCGTCACGTCGCCCTTCACGAAGCGAACGTTCGATCCGTGCTGGGCCGCCTTCGCGCTCCCTGCGTCATCTTTGAGATCGATGATGACGCTTCGTCCACCCGCGGCGACGATCATGTCGACCGTTGCGCCGCCAAGACCGGATGCGCCTCCGGTCACGAGGATGGTTCGTCCTTTCAGGAGCACGAACCGATTCTATCAGGCGCTCGTATACTGTCCGTCACCAAGCGGAGGAGGCGTGCGATGCGATCCAGGCGGATGATTTCGGCACTTGTCAGCACGGCGCTCGTCGTGCTCCTCGCGCAGACGGCCGGCACTCAACAGCGTGCGACGACTGACACTGACTGGCCGTCCTACCGCCACGACGAGGCAGGCACCGGCTATTCGCCGCTGCGGCAGATCGACACGGGCAACGTCGCCACGCTGACGCGAGTGTGGACCTATTCGCTCCAGGGCGACGCATCTGCGGCCCCGAATGCCGGGCGAGGTGGTGGACCTGGCGGCGCGAACTCACAAGCGACGCCCATCGTTGTGAACGGCGTCATGTATCTCCCGGCTGCGAATCGAGTGGTCGCGCTCGACCCTGATTCGGGCAGGAGCATCTGGGAGCACATCATCACGGGCGGAGCTCCCTCGCGTCGAGGCCTCGCCTACTGGCCCGGTGAAGGTGCGACGGCGGCGCGCGTGATTGTCACCGTCGGACGCCGACTGCTCGCGCTCGATGCCACGACGGGCTCACCATCGTCAGGTTTTGGCAACGGCGGCGAGGTCGATCTTGGTGTGCCCTACAACTCGGTGCCGCTCGTGCATCGCAACGTCGTCGTCGTTGGCGCGAACACACCTCCGGGCACGGGCGGCGGCATCGGCAATCCGCGAGCCTACGATGCGCGCACAGGAGCGAAGTTGTGGGAGTTCAGCTCCGTGGCCCAGCCAGGAACCAAGGGGAACGAGTCGTGGGAAGGCGAGAGCTGGAAAGGCCGATTGGGAGCGAATGCCTGGCCGTTCTATTTCACGGTCGACGTCGCCCGCGGCCTGCTCTATCTGCCGCTGGCCTCGCCCATCCCGGGTAACTACGGTGGCGATCGAAAGGGCGCGAACCTGTTTGGAAACTCAGTCGTCGCCGTCGATCTGCAGACCGGCGCCTACAAGTGGCACTTCCAGACCATTCATCACGATCTCTGGGATGCCGACCCACCGGCTCCGCCGTCGCTCTTCGACATCGTGCGGGACGGACGCACGACTCCTGCGCTGGCGCTCACCACGAAGTCTGGATACCTGTACGTGCTGAATCGCGAGACCGGTCAACCGATCTTCGGTGTCGAGGAACGAGCCGTTCCCGCGAGCGACGTTCCAGGCGAATCGACGTTTCCCACTCAGCCTTTCCCGGTGAAGCCCTCGCCGATTGCGCGCGTGGCCTACGGGCCATCAGATCTTGTGACCGCCGACGACACGACACCAGAGCATGCGCGTGCGTGCGCCGAGCTCGTCGAGAAAGTCGGGGGCGTCGTCAACGCGGGGCCGTTCACCCCGTGGCGGTTTCGTGCCGACGGTCGCGAGTCACCGAGTACGGTCGTGTTTCCTGGTGGGCTTGGCGGAGCAAACTGGGGCGGCACCGCGTTCGATCCGCAGACCAGGTACGTGTTCGTGACGACGCAGGATGTGGGTGCGCTCGGCTCGATCGAGCGGACGAAGGAGGGCTCGCCCGTACCGTTCGAGAAGACCACGCCTGGACGCGCGACCTTCGATGTGCGCATCGGAGACTCGAACTGGCCATGCCAGAAGCCACCGTGGGGACGCATGACCGCCATCAACACGACGACCGGTGATGTCGCGTGGCAGATTCCCCTCGGCATCACAGAGCAACTGCCCGAAGCGAAACGGCGAACCGGGCGCCCGGCGCTGGCCGGGCCGATCGTCACGGCCGGCGGCGTGCTGTTCGTCGCCGCGACCGACGACGATCGGTTTCGCGCGCTGGACGCAAAGACGGGTCGCGAACTGTGGGTGACCAGGCTCGAACGGAGGGGAAACGCCGATCCGAGCACGTACCAGGGAAGAAATGGCAAGCAGTACGTGGCGATTGTCGCGACCGATACGCTGGCCGTCTACGCGCTCCCGTAGTCGGAGCGAACTGTGGCTCTCACCGCTGATTCAGCAGACCTGACTGGAATTCGGCAGGTGAATGTCGCGCCTCGCTCTTGATTGTTCTCGGCCACGATCTGGCCACCGTGAGCCAGGATGATCGACCGGCTGATCGCGAGGCCGAGACCCAACCCCTGTTCTCGAAACGTCACGAACGGTTCGAACACGGCCGCTCGCTGATCGTCTGGAAGACCGACGCCGCGATCGGAGATGGCGATCTGAACGAAGCTATCATCTGCCGTTGTCGTGACGCTCAGACGACGTTCGTTCACGGCATTTGCGCTCATGGACTCGCATGCGTTGAGTACGAGGTTGAGGAGCACCTGCTGCAACTGCACACGATCGCCGTCGACTCGCGGTAGCGACGGGGCGAGACTGGTCGTCACCGAGATGCGCCGCGAGAGAAAATCGCCGCGCGTGAGCTCGAGAACGTCGGTCGCGACGTCGTTCAGGTCGAGCGCCTCGAATGCGATCTGCCCCTTCTTGAGGAGCGTGCGAAGCCGTTCGATGACGGCGCCAGCGCGCTTGTCGTTGGCGATGATGTCTTCAATGGCCGCGCGTGTCTCGACCAGATCCACCGGGTCCTGTGACAGCAATCGCCTCGCAGCGTAGGCGTTGATGAGCACCGCCGACATGGGCTGGCTCAGCTCGTGAGCGATCGCGCCTGACAGCTCGCCCAGCGTCGCCACGCGACTGAGGTGCGCGAGCTCGCGGCGCTGAAGATGGGCATCCATTTCCGCGCGCTTGCGGTCGCTGATGTCTCTCACGATGCTGAGAAGCCTGTTGCCGTCACAGCGGACGACGCACGCTTCGTAGAAGGACTGCGCCTGATCGGACTCTATCGAGTACTCGAACCTCTGCGGCTCGTCTGATGCCAGGACGCCGGCCATTGCTGCCGCGAGCGGGTTCGAGATGACTGGTGGCATGACCTCCCAGATCGTCTTGCCGAGGAATCTCTCCGGTGGCAGCAGGAGCTCGGCCGGGTCCTTTGCGTGGTAATCCACGAACACACCGTTGGCGTCCAGGATGAACATCCAGTCCGGTATGGCGCGCAGAATGGCGCGAGTACGCTCTTCGCTCCGGCGCAGCGCCTCCAGCGCTCGCTGGTGCTCGATGGCGATGCCGGCAATGTTGGCGGCGGCTTCGACCAGGCGCACTTCATCGTCGAGTGGTGGCCGCGGTTCCTGGTAGTACATCGCAAACGAGCCGAGCACCCGCTTTTGCGCCGAGAAGATCGGCGTGGACCAGCAGGCGCGAAAGCCATACGTGACCGCCAGCTCGCGATAGTCCTCCCAGATGGAATCGACCAGCACGTCGGTCGAGATCACGGTGCGTCGGAAATACATCGCCGTCCCGCAGGAGCCCGCGCGCGGGCCGATCTCCGCTCCCTCGATTGCCTGGTTGTACCCGGCAGGCAGACTCGGCGCTGCTCCTCGCCGCAAGTGCGTACCGTCCTCATCGAGCAGGATAACGGAGCACCACATACCATGGCTGTGCCGTTCGACCAGTTGCACCAGGCGCGTGAGCACGACGTCGAGATCGGCGCCGCTCGCGATCATCTCGAGCACGTTCTGCTGGCCGGCGCGGAAATCAGCGGCTTGCCGCTTTTCGGTAATGTCGCGAGAGACGGCAAGCAGTTGCACGACCGTGCCGTCGTTGTCTGTGATTGGTGTGACGACCACGTCCCACCACTTGGCCGCACCGCCGAACGTACGGCAGAACCCTTCGAACGAGGCGCGTTCTCCGGCCTGTGCGCGTGCGACTGCAGCGCGTGCGGCCGCCTGGTGTTCACCCTCCCACAGGTCCGTCCACGTGCGCCCGATCAGATCCTCCGTACAACCCAACTCCAGCAGTTCGACGCCGGCAGGGTTCAGATACACGATGCGCCCGTCGAGATCGACGAGCTTCACGCAGTCAGTGCTCCCCTCGATCAGATGGCGGCCAAGTCGCTCGAAACGTGGGAGTTCAACAATCATTTTTGAGTTGGACGAAGGGGCCGGCAGCGTTGCCGAGAGCGGCGACGAGGCTGTCTTCGTCGAATGGTTTACGCAGTGTCGGCACGTCTGCCGGAACGTCGTTTCCAAGGGAGTAATCGCCATCGCCAGTGATGAACACGAGGGGGAGGTGCCGTCCGGCAGCGCGCATCTGTTCGCGCAACTCCAGCCCGTTCAAACCGGGGAGCCGGATATCAAGGATGACGCAATCGACGTCGCGGCGGTCGCCGGCGAACTCTTCAGCGGACGCAAAGAGCCGAACGTGATGCCCCATCGCGCGAAGAAGCCGGTTCAAGGCGGCACGTACGTCGACGTCGTCATCGACGACGGCGAGGGTCATGGCGGTGGAGTCTACCATCGACGCCGCGGCTCATGTTTGACTCGAGTCAATCCCCGGTTCCAGGTTCCACGTTCGTGTTCGAGGTTCTTATGACGCGGAACCAAGGACGAAGCGCGCGCGTTCGTTCCGGAGCATCTCGAAGGGTGTTATGCACTTGATACCGAGGTCGATGCAGGCATCGGGGATCTTGGCATCCTACGAATTGAGGCGGACGGCACTTCAGGCTTCAGGAAGAACGATTCGCCGAGCGCCTTGGCCCAGTCTGCCAGTTCATCGGCTCCGGCCAGCAATTCGTCGCCGACCTTCTCGATGCTGAAGACCACGCCCGCTGAGTTCCTGGCGAGCAGCCATTCCCAGAATGCCGGGCAGAAGTCGAACCCATAGTGAAGGTTCTTCGCCTGGATGAAGACGTCTGAATCCAGGAGGTAGGCCATCAGGCCACGCCGAGGTTGTGTCCCAGCTCGCGGAACGTCGACACCTTCGAGAAGCCAAGGAGCCGGAAGGCGTCGGTGTAGAGAGTGCGTCCTTCGAGCGTGCTGACGACGAGCGCGCGGGCGAACCGCTTGCTGACTCGCGCGGCCTGCGTCAGGTAGAAGTTGCCGTCGCTGCCCTTGTCCATCTCTCCGAGGCGGTCGAGTTCGTCACGGTATGCGGCCCAGAATTCGTCGCGGCTCAGGCCGCCGATGTCATGGACACGTCTCAGAATGACCAGTGTGCTGACCTTGAAGTAGCGTGCCAGTCGCTGTACCAGTTCTTCGATCGCGACGTCGACTGCGAGCTGTTCGCGAAGAACCGCTACCGGCACGAGCAGTTCCGCCGCCACCTGGTTGCACCACCGTTCGACGTCGGTCGAGGGCGCACTCGCGGGGCCCACGTCCGACAGGGCAGATGCGCCAATCCAGATGTGCGCGAGCTCGTGCGCGAGCGTGAACATCTGTGCTGCCTTGGAGTCGGCACCGTTGACGAATACGAGTGGCGCCAGGTCGTCGGCCAGGGCAAAGCCGCGGAACTCGTCTGGATTCAGCTTCCGGCGGTTGTTGTTGCCGACGACGCCGTTGACCATGACGAGGAGCCGGCCTCGTCGGCTTTCGCGATGAAGCGTCGTAAGGCTTCCGTCCAGGTCGGGGCGTGACGGCGCTCGTCGATGTCGAAGCGGAGATCGCGCGCGATGCGAGCGGCCGCGTCCTCGACGCTCGTCCTCGGTGTGAGTGAGCCGACGAACGGGAGGGCAGGTTCGTGCTCCGATCGCGCGAAGTCGCGGTACCACTCCTGGCGCTGCTGGCAGGTGTAGATCGTGTCGAGCAGGTCGGGGCTGGGCCGACGGACGCCGGCATCGCGAACGGTTCGGAAGTCGGGTATCGGGACGGTTTCGACCGGCGGTTCCGGGAGGAAGAGAAAGCCGATCGGCGCGTGCGTGGCCCTGGCGAAGTCTTCGAGCTGTTTGAGGGTGGGGCGTGTTTCGCCGTTTTCCCACTCGGTAAGCCTGGGAAAGCGACCGGTCAGCGTGGCGGCATCCAGGCCGGCACGCTCGCGCGCCCACTGAAGCAACTTCGGCTTGATGTCTACTCGCATGGCATCAATCCAGGCCAACTCTCAACCGCGTCGAGTATCCCGGGTCCTGTCGCCGGGTCTCCCCACCCGTCCTCGGCGCCAAAAGCGCCTGTCACGTGGGAGGCGCCTGCGCGGCGGGTGGGGATGCCCCTCCCGGCGCCACCCGCCCCAAGGACATCCTCGACGCGAATGATCCTGGGGACAAAGTGACCTCAATCAAGGGTTCAGTCAAGTGCAGCCGGTGATCGGATGCCACCTGTCACCGGGCGACCTGAAGCTCGCGTGGCGCTGGAGCCAATGCCTCGCCGAGCAGTGCGTTGAGCAGGCGGCTGCGGGTGGCGTCAGAAGTAGAGAGACTGGCCTCCAGCCCGTCACACACCATCACTAGTTGACCGACCTTGGCCACGATGCGTTGCTGTTCTGCTACTGGTGGCAGTGGAAACCGCACGTCCTTAAGGTTCGATGAACTGATACCCCAGTTTCCGACAGTCGTTGCGCAGAGAGATTCGATTTCGCTCCTGACGATGTCCGCGTCGCCGGCGATCTGTAAGAACGCCGGTAGGACCAAGCGGGCGGCAACGCGAACTCGAATGAGCTTGTCTGGATAGATCGGGCGAATACCCAGTTCGTCCTTGAAGATCGCGAGTCTTCCAACATAGGACTTGTTACCGTTGAACCGACACGCCAACAAGTCCCCCGGTCTCAGCCCGTGGGATTCAGAACGTCAGCCCAAGGGCTCACTACTTCGCCGGCGGGACCTTCGCCTTTCCGTTCTCCAGTTCGACCAGCCCGACGCTGTTGCCGGTGGGGTCTTTGAAGACGGCGAGAATCACGCGGCCGGGCACTTCGAAGCGGGGATATCGGATCGTCCCGCCTCGCTCTTTCACCTTCGCGAGCGTGGCGTTGATGTCGTCGACGCCGACGTAGACGAGCGTCTCGGCCTCGCCTTTTCCGATGTTGGCCGGCAGCGGCGATGAGACAGCCGTCATCACGTCGCCATTCGGTGCGATCTTCCAGTCGAAGAGCCCCGAGTAGAACTGCTGCAGGTTTTCGCCTTCAGGGCCAAAGATGCTGAAGAAGACGACGGGCGCTCCCGTGGCGCCGGCGGTCTGCGCGGATGCGATCGTTGGAACGAGCAGGGCACACGCGAGCACGATGTGTCGAATCATGCGTGGAGTGTAGCCAGGGGGACAGGGGGCGTCTTGATGTTTCTTGCGATCGGAAGCGGCTCGTGCCGGCTGGCGCGCCTTGAGCTCTTCACCGACGATGCGCTCGATGTCGCTCGCGCTCCGCTCTCCAACCGTCATCGCCCGGCGTCCTGCGTCCAGTTCAAAACGACCGTCAGCGATTGTTCGTTGGCCATGAGGCGAGGCACGATTGCAAGAAAGCGCTTCCCGTCGGGAGACAGGTCGAAGTCTCTCCACGCCCACTTGCCTTTGATCGCGAAGAGCGAAACCGGCAACCCAAGCTCGATCTCGTTCGACGGCTTGATGGCAACCGGCACGGCGACAATGTGGTTGTCGCTCGAGCGATAGAGGAGTTCTTGACCGTCGGGACTCCACCGCGCCATGTCGGCACCTCCGCTCGAGACGCGCGTCCTCGTCGCGGATGCCGACAATCGCTGGACGAATAGCTCCAAGAGCCCCGACTCGAGTGACCTGAACGACACAAATCGGCCGTCTGGCGAGATGCGCGCAGGGTCCCCGGCGTTCGGCACGAGGAGTGAAGGCGCGCGCGTGTCGTCGATAGGCACGGCCCAGATGTCCGTCCCGTCCGGCCTCGTCTGAAAGTAGACCAGCAGCTTTCCATCCGGCGTCACATCCTGAGCTCCTTGAAGGCCTCCGGGGAGCACCAGTTGTCGCTCGTGGCCCGTGCTCAGGTCCATGTAGAACAGGTGCAGCGCCTTGTCGCGCTCCGCGGAAAAAATAGCGCCCGTCCCGTTCCGCAGCCAGACGGCCCCCATCTCGCTCCGGCGCTCGGATGTCTGGCGCGTTTCGACACCGCGCGCGATGTCCCACATCCAGAGCTGAAACATCTGAATCCGCGGATCCTGTCGCGCGTACAGCACCCGCTGTCCCTCCGGCGAGATCCGCATGGTCAGGTAGTCACCCTGCGGGCCGATCGTTCCGAGCTCCTGACCCAATCGATCAAACCAGACCATTTCCGCAAGGTCGGAATGGCCCTGGTAGGCGAGCACGCCCGTCCGCGACACCGAGAATGCCGTACGCATCGTGCCGCGCGTGTATTGCACACGATCCGCGATCGCCACGGGATCGCCTACCGTGCGGCCATTCACCAGATCGACACGCTGGGCGATCAGTGTCCCGTCTCGGGAGAAGACGACGTAGTTCGGATCGACCCACTGCGCGTTCGAGAGCATGGGCAGCACCGTCACTGCCGCCTTGCCGGGATTCGCGAGCATCAAACGGCCCTCCCGGTTGGAGAGCCGCGTGAGATACAGGAATCGGTGGCCGTCTGGTAGAAACGACGGCCAACCCACCCAGTTTTCGCCGCGCGACGCGTCGGGTTCAACCGCGGTTGTTGGCTGACCGCCGGCCGTAGAAACGCGAAGGATCCGGTCGCCCCCCCTTGGTGCGAACAAGATGGCGCCGTTGCCCCACGTCCCCGGCACACCGCCGGTTTCCGGGGCATCGCACAAGGGCACGGCCGGGCCGCCGGCGAGGTCGAGTCGCTCGAGCTTTCCGCGGGCGACAAACGCGATCGAACGACTGTCGGGCGACCAGAACACCGAGCTCGCTTCCTCAGTCCCGGCAAGCGCCTTCGCGTCGAGCGCCGACAATGGTCGCAGCCAGACGCTGGCCACGCCCGATGGCGCGGTCGCGATAAATGCGAGTTGCAAACCGTCTGGAGACAGCGCGAACGAGGTCGCCTCTGCATTGACCCCCAGACCCGGGGATGCCGCGCTCGGTCCGAACACCATGCCAAGCGGCGGGTCCACGGACAGACGAATGGGTGCGCCTTCCGCTCGAATCGAATCAACAGAGCGCAGCCAGCTGAGAATCGCGACAGACGCGATGACGAGCACGAGACCGGCCGCAGCGAGGCTGGCGACGATCGTCGACGTGTTGCGCCGCTGCGGGAGACCGATGGTCCGCTCTGCCAACGTCGCGGCGATCCATTTCAGCTCGTCACCCAAATCGCGAGCGGTCTGCCAACGGGCATCTGGATCTTTCGCCAGGCACTTCTTGACGACGCGATCGAGCGCCGGCGGGGTTCGCGGCTGCCGTGTGGAAACCGGCTGTGGATCGTGTTCCAGAATCGCGGCGATGACACTGGCCTGGCTCTCGCCCGCGAATGCGCGGTGGCCCGTGAGCATCTCGTGCACGACGGCGCCGAACGCGAAGAGGTCGCTGCGCGCATCGGCTTCACGCCCTTCGAGTTGTTCCGGCGCCATATATGGCACGGTACCCGTCAGTACGCCCGCGCCGCTCAGTGACTCCGTCAAGGCCGTGGTGCTCGTGCCGTGCGGCACGGCGTGGAACTTCGCAAGGCCGAAGTCGAGGAGCTTCGCGCCCGCGTTCGTGAGCATCACATTCGATGGCTTCAGGTCACGATGGACGATGCCGGCGCGATGCGCGCGATCGAGCGCGTCCGCAATCTCGATTGCCGTCGTCAATGCGTCTTCAAGCGGCACGGCTCCGCCCCTCAGGTGCGCGCTGAGCGTCTCGCCATCGAGGTACTCCATCACCAGGTAGTCGGTGCCGTCCTCCTGGCCGATGTCGAACACCGTGCAGATGTGCGGATGGGCGAGCGCCGCGATGATCTTCGCCTCGCGTGCGAATCGCACCCTGAGATCCGACCCCGTGTCGCGGAGAATCTTGATCGCGACCGTCCGATCGAGCCGGGTGTCACGCGCCCGATAGACTTCGCCCATGCCGCCGGCACCCAGAATGCCGAGGATCTCGGTACGGGCCAAGGCGAGCGCCGGCGAGAAGAGTCAGGTTGTCCTGAGGGTATCACCGGCGCGCTCCTTTCTAACGGCGCCGCTGGAACTCCTCGCTGACGATGTGCTCAACGTCCTTGGCGGCCTGCGTTTCGTAGCACTCGGTATTACTGCAGCCAAACTTCGCAGCGAGAAGACCGAAGGTCCGTTGTAAGCTCTCCGCATCGCGAGCCTCGGGTGCATGCGCGACTTCGACGGCATGTTGCAACTCGTGCGCGAGCAGCGAGACGAGGCTGCGTCGTGCGCCTTGCATCTCGATGGCGATACGGAGATAGCGATAGCCTCCGCGAGCGACGATGTTATGCGCGAGGTAGCCGCCCAGGGCCTGACGCGTGAGCTTCGGTTCGATGTATACGATGACATCGGATTCGTCCAGCGTTGCCACAAGACCTCGAAAGGTCGCCGAGCGTGAAAGCCCTGCGTCGATGAGTGCCAGAATCTTCGGCTCACTCGCGCGAACGTGCCGCTCAGGGCACTCCGGTGTCGAGAGTGCCAACGCGAGCACGAACATGGTTACCATCGCCCGCCTCCTGGCGCGTTCGGATCGAACGCCGGGCGATCGTGCGTTTCAGGGGCCCTCCAGGTCGGGGGCGAGGCACGGGAGATTCAGGGGGATTTCGGGGGAATTGCTGTGAGTGCGCGATTCGGGATCTTCACGCTCGATTCAGAGAGGCGACAGCTCACGAGCGAAACGAGCGGCGAGCTTCATCTGACGCCGAAAGCGTTCGATCTCCTTGCGCTGCTCGTGGCCGAGGTGCCGCGGGTCGTGCGCAAAGCCGAACTGCACGAGCGGCTCTGGCCGGGGACATTCGTCTCCGACGCGACGCTCGTCGGCCTCGTGAAAGAGATCAGGCGAGCGCTCGACGATCGCGACTCACGCGCGCCGCTCATTCGAACTGCGCACGGTGTGGGCTACGCGTTTTCCGGCGAGCTCCACGCCGTCGCGTCACCGCGAGGCGATGTGAGCCGCTGGATCGTGGCCGGTGCACGGAGGATCCGTTTGAGCGAGGGCGAGAACCTGATCGGCCGCGACCCGGCATCGACGGTGTGTCTCGACGCGACTGGCGTCTCGCGCTGCCATGCGCGCATCGTCATGGACCGCGGGAAGGCGATCCTCGATGATGTGGGAAGCAAGAACGGGACGAGAGTCTGCGGCAAGCCGGTGATGGGGAAGATCGAGCTCAAGGACGGCGACCGCATCCAGATCGGTCCCATCCTCGTCGTCTATCGCGCGTCGGTCTCAGGTATGTCTACCGAGACGATCGGCGATGCCGGCGATCGTTGATTGACAGGCTTGACGGGGTAGATAGCGGCGAGTGTACACAGCAAGGGCGGGCCCGAAGGCCCGCCCAAACTAAAGGCCAGAGACCGAGGACCTACTTCACGTCCTTGTGCGTCACCTGCTGGACGTCCTGCTTCTTCTTGGTGGACCCCACGTTCAGCCCCTGGATCTGGATCGTCGGCTGCTCCTTGAGCACCTGCTGACGATACAGCCGCTCCATCTCCATGTGCTGGCGAATCTCTTCGGGCGACATCTGCGACTTCTTGCGCGCGTTGAGCTTCTCTTCACGCGCGTTCTTGGCGATACCGAGCTCATCGAGATCGGTCTGCCGGCCCGCGGCCACGGCTTCGGCGTTGAGCTGCAACGTGTGCTCCTTGCTTGCCATTGGCACGTTCTTGTTGCCGGCGAAGATTTCGTGGCGGCCGTTCTCCTCGTACCATTTGGTGAGGGTGGCCGTCATGTGCATCTTCTCGAGGATGTTCCGCCAGCCGATGCCGGTGTTGTAGGCGCAGAAGGAAATCTCACCCTGCTGCGTGCCGTAGGGGATGATGCACATCTCCGTGCGGCGGAAGTCGTAGTTGAACAGATCCTGGAACCACATCCCGGCGATGAACAGGAAGTTCCACCGATCCGCGCGCCGCTTCTCGATGTCGCTCATCGTCCGGTCGCCGGTGACCTTGCCGTAGTTCTTGCCGGTGGCGCCGAAGGTCTTGTCGAACTTCTTCAACAGGTCGGCGATGCGGAAGTGGGTCGGTGCCTTGAACGGGTCGTAGTTGCGCATCAGGGCGAGCGCCATGCCGGCGACCGAGAGGAACCTGCCGCGCGCGGCGTCGTTGACCTGGGCGACGTCCTTGGCGAGCTGGTCCGCCTTCAGGAATGCGGTGACCGGGACCGCTTCCTTGGTTTCCTTGTCGATCATGACCGCCATGCCGATGCCGCAGTTCGGGTGGCAGCCGCAGGTGAGCTGACCCCATTCCCGGTCGGGACCGTGCACGACGTCCGCCCAGTCGGTGAAGGTGGACATGAAGGAGATCGGGAACCAGTCGCGAATCGGTTCGCCGATGCCGGTCTGGTTCTTCACGTCGTGCGCCAGGTGCGACAGCGTGTAGCGCTGGGCGGCGCGGCGCTCAGGAGTGATCTCTTCGTCTCGCCCGGTGAACGACACTGGCTGGAAGGAGAGGAAGTTGATGCGCTTCGGGTTGTCGAGGGCGAACTCGATGACGCGTCCCACCTGCTCGTTGTTCACGCCGTTGACGATCGTGATCGACCGGGACGATGTCGACGCCGGCCTGATAGAGGTTCTCGATCGCGCGCAGCTTGACGTCGAAGAGGTTGCCGACGCGGCGATGCGAGTTGGCGGCGTTGCCGATACCGTCAAACTGCAGGTACGCGTAGCGCAGGCCCGCTTCGGCAGCGGCTTTTGCGAACTCAGGGCTCTTCGCGAACTCGATCCCGTTGGTCGCCGCCTGCACGCTGTTGTAGCCAACCTTGCGCGAGTAACGGATCGCGTCGAGGAAGTACGGGGACATCGTCGGCTCGCCGCCCGAGAACTGCACCGACATCTGGCGGCGCGGCTTGATCGTGATGGCGTTGTCGAGGACCTGCTTGATGTCCTCCCACCCGAGCTCGTGGACGAAGCCAACCTGGTTGGCGTCCATGAAGCACGGATCGCACATCATGTTGCAGCGGTTGGTCAGATCGACCGTCAGCACCGACCCGCGGCCGTGCAGGACGGTCGAGGAGCCATGGTTGTGCAGCTTCTCGTCGTTGTGCGCGCGGATGTCGCGGCCGGGGAACACTTCTTCGAGGTGCTTGAAGAACGCCGGTGTCGATGGCCATCACGTCCTCGAAGTGGCCGTGGATGGGGCAGTCCTTCACCATCAGGATCTTGCCGTCGCGTTCGAGGATCGTTGCCTTGATCTCGCCGACCTTCTCATTCAGGAGGACGCTGACGTCCTTCTTGCCATCGAGGATGTCCTGCCGCGCCTCCCGCGTGCAGGTGGGGCAGAGCGAGTCGGTCTCGACGCGGCCAACCCAGTGGAGGCTTGGTCTTCTGATACGACTTGAGCAGGGGCTTGTCCGACCAGCGCGGGATGAACGAAGGGTTTTGCTTGATCCTGTTGGCTGTCGAAAACACCTGCCACATTCCGTTGGCGGCAATCGACAGACCCTTCTCGACGTACTTCATCGGCGCATGCATTGAGCGGCTCCTCTACAAATCTCTACCGTGGACTATGGTTCGACGCAGGGCAGGTACTGGACCCGGTTCACCGGCCAGATTGTCGCGTCATCATACGAGAATGTTGAGGGAATCAGGCCATTTTTCAGCGGATTGGCGAATACGGCCGGTGGGTGGGCCAGAGGCGGAGTCAGTTGGCATACCCGACAAAAATAATCTTATATGTTGAGATCAGATTGAGCTGTTCAGATCATTGTATTTCCCTTATGCAGCGATCACCGACACAATGTGCCGACCATGTCAAATCCGGGAATACGTTTTCCACCTCCCGCTCAGGGCCTGTACGACCCCACCACCGAGCACGATGCGTGCGGCGTGGGCTTTGTCGTTCATATCAAGGGACATCGGTCACACGAGATCGTCGAGAACGCGCTGCAGGTCCTCGTCAATCTGGAACACCGTGGCGCGTGCGGCTGCGAGGCGAACACCGGTGACGGCGCCGGCATCCTCATTCAGATGCCCGACGCGTTTCTGCGCACGTGTGCACCGGCGACGCTGCCCGCAGCCGGCGAGTACGGCGCGGGTCTCGTGTTCCTTCCCCATGACGAGTCCGACCGGAATCGCATCAAGGATCTGATCGCGAACGTCGTCGAGGAAGAGGGGCAGCGGCTGATCGGGTGGCGCGACGTGCCGACGGACAACGCCATGGTCGGCCCGAGCGCCCGCGCGACCCAGCCTGTCTTCGAGCAGCTGTTCATCGACGTGTCCGCAGCCAGAGGTAGTGCCGACGTGTCCGCCGACGTGTCCGCCGAAGCGCAGCGCGCGCAGGCGGAAGCGCGGAGCGCGAAGGCGGAACGTAAGTTGTACGTGATCCGGAAGCGCGTCGAGCACGCGGTCGACACGCTCAAGATCAATCCGCTCTCGCGCCGATTCTTCTATGTCGTCAGCCTGTCCGCGAACACGCTGACGTACAAGGGCATGCTCACGGCGCGTCAGCTGCGGCCGATGTTTCCCGATCTGGCGGAGCCGGAGCTGGTTTCTGCGCTTGCGCTGGTCCATCAGCGATTCAGCACGAACACGTTCCCGTCGTGGCCGCTCGCGCACCCGTACCGGCTCGTTGCGCACAACGGTGAGATCAACACGCTGCGCGGAAACATCAACTGGATGCGAGCGCGGCAGGGACTGCTTGCGAGCGACCTGTTCGGCGACGATCTCGAGAAGCTGCTTCCGATCATTCGCGAAGGGGGCAGCGACACGGCGACCTTCGACAACGTCCTCGAGCTCCTGGTTCGGGCGGGTCGATCGCTGCCGCACGCCATCCTGATGATGATCCCGGAGCCGTGGAGCGGCAACGAGGAGATGTCGGCCGATCGGAAGGCGTTCTACGAGTATCACTCCTCGTTGATGGAGCCGTGGGATGGCCCTGCCTCCATCGCCTTTACCGACGGCACCATGATCGGAGCCGTGCTCGATCGCAACGGCCTGCGGCCGTCGCGCTACTACGTCACGAAAGACGACCTCGTGATCATGGCGTCGGAAGTCGGCGTGCTCGACGTCGCGCCGGAGAACATCCTGGTCAAGGGACGCCTGCAGCCAGGCCGCATCTTCCTCGTCGACACCGCCAAGGGGCGCATCGTCCAGGACGAGGAGATCAAGCGCGAGCTCGCGGCCGAGCATCCGTATCAGGAGTGGCTCGACACGCATCTCGTCGACATCGACGATCTGCCGGCGGCCCGGGCGGTCGAACCTGACCACGAGACGGTGCTGAAACGGCAGCTCGCGTTCGGCTACACGCAGGAAGATCTGCGTGTCCTGATCGGCCCGATGGCCACAACGGGCGAGGAACCCGTCGGCTCGATGGGAACCGACTCGTCGCTGGCCGTGCTCTCCGAGCGGCCGCGCATGCTCTTCGACTACTTCAAGCAGTTGTTCGCGCAGGTCACGAATCCGCCGCTCGACGCGATTCGCGAAGAGCTCGTGACGTCGATGGGTTCGACGATCGGCCCCGAGCGCAATCTGCTCAAGCCCGAGCCCGAGTCGTGTGAGCAGATCACGATCAAGTACCCGATCATCCACAACGAGCACGTCGCGAAGCTGCGCCACCTCGCGCCTGACTCGCCGTTCCGATCCACGACGCTCGCGATGGTGTTCGACCCGGAGCAGGGCGGCGCCGCGCTCGAGCAGGCGATGAACGAGTTGTGCCAGCAGGCGAGCGAGGCCGTCGCTGAGGGCTACAACATTCTGATCCTGTCGGATCGCGCGCACGACTCGCGCCGCGCACCGATCCCCAGCCTGATGGCGACCGCGGGTGTGCACCATCACCTCGTCCGCGAAGGGACGCGCACCCGCTGCGCGCTCGTCGTCGAGTGCGGTGATGCGCGCGAAGTGCACCACGTATCGCTGCTCATGGGCTACGGCGCGGGCGTCGTGAACCCATACCTGGCGTTCGAAACGATCGACGACATGATCCGCCAGGGCATGCTGACCGGGACCAGCAAGGAAACGGCGGTGGCGAAGTACATCAAGGCGCTCAACAAGGGCATCCTCAAAGTGATGTCCAAGATGGGCATCTCGACCCTGGCGAGCTACTGCGGCGCCCAGATCTTCGAGGCCATCGGGCTCAACCAGGAGTACATCGACAAGTACTTCACCCACACGATGTCGCGTGTGAGCGGGATCGGTATCGATGTCATCGCGGAGGAAGTACGGCTGCGTCACGAGCGCGCCTACGGCCGCCGTCCGGCCGGTGTCTCGGAGCTCGACGCGGGTGGCGAATACCAGTGGCGTCGCGACGGTGAGTACCACCTGTTCAATCCCGAGACCGTCTTCAAGCTGCAGCACGCGACGCGCAGCGGCCAGTACACGATCTTCAAGGAATACACACGTGCCGTGAACGCGCAGCACGAGCGGCGCGCCACGCTGCGAGGCCTGTTCCGCCTGAAGCCCGCGGGGCCGCCCGTCTCGATCGACGAGGTCGAGCCGGTGGCGACGATCGTCAAGCGGTTTGCGACTGGCGCGATGTCGTACGGCTCGATCAGCAAGGAAGCGCACGAGACGCTCGCGATCGCCATGAATCGCCTCGGCGGGCGATCGAACACGGGCGAAGGAGGCGAGGACCCCGAGCGCTTCCTGCCGATGGCGAACGGCGACTCGAAGAGGAGCTCGATCAAGCAGGTCGCGTCAGGCCGCTTCGGTGTCACCAGCGAGTACCTGGTCAATTCCGACGAGCTGCAGATCAAGATGGCGCAGGGCGCCAAGCCGGGCGAAGGCGGTCAGCTTCCCGGACACAAGGTCTATCCGTGGATCGCGAAGGTGCGCTACTCCACGCCGGGCGTTGGCTTGATCTCGCCGCCACCGCACCACGACATCTACTCGATCGAAGACCTCGCGCAGTTGATCTTCGATTTGAAGAACTCGAATCCGCGTGCGCGCATCTCAGTGAAGCTCGTGGCCGAGGGTGGCGTTGGCACCGTGGCCGCTGGTGTGGCCAAGGCGCATTCCGACGTCGTGCTGATCTCAGGTCACGACGGCGGCACGGGCGCATCGCCGCTCACGAGCCTCAAGCATGCAGGCCTGCCATGGGAGCTCGGGCTGGCTGAAACGCAGCAAGTCCTCATGCTCAACAAGCTGCGCGATCGCATCGTCGTGCAGGTTGACGGGCAGATGAAGACCGGGCGCGACGTCGTGATCGGTGCGTTGCTCGGCGCAGAGGAGTTCGGTTTCGCAACGGCGCCGCTCGTCGTGATGGGCTGCATCATGATGCGCGTGTGTCACCTGAACACCTGCCCGGTCGGGATCGCCACGCAGGATCCCGAGCTGCGCAAGAAGTTCACCGGCTCGCCGGAGATGGTCGAGAACTTCTTCCGCTTCATCGCCGAGGAAGTGCGCGAGCTGATGGCGGAGCTCGGATTCCGAAAGATCGACGACATGGTCGGTCGCGCTGATTGTCTCGACATCGAGCCGGCGGTGAATCACTGGAAGGCCAAAGGGCTCGACCTCCAGCCGCTGCTGCATCAGCCCAACTTGCCAGACACCGTCTCCCGTCGTCGTGTGATCGAGCAGGATCACGGGCTCCAGGAGGCGCTCGACAACGATCTGATCAAGGCGGCCATGCCCGCTCTCGAGCACAAGCAGCCCGTCGACCTGACCGCGTACATCCGCAACGCGGATCGAACGGTCGGCACGATGCTGGGCTCGGAAGTGACGAGGCGTCATGGCGCCGCGGGCTTACCGGCCGACACGATTCGAATCACCTTCACCGGTTCCGCCGGCCAGAGCTTCGGCGCATTCGTGCCTGCGGGCATGACGATGAAGCTGATTGGAGATGCGAACGACGGCTTCGGCAAGGGTCTGTCAGGCGGTCGTGTGATCGTCCATCCGCCGGCGCTCTCCGCGTTCAAGTCAGAAGAGAACATCATCATCGGCAACGTTGGGTTCTACGGCGCGACGAGCGGTGAAGGCTACGTGCGCGGCGTAGCGGGTGAGCGGTTTTGCGTCCGCAACAGTGGCGCAGTGGTGGTCGTCGAGGGGGTTGGCGATCACGGCTGCGAGTACATGACCGGAGGACGCGTCGTCGTGCTCGGCCGGACAGGCCGCAACTTCGCGGCCGGCATGAGCGGCGGTATCGCGTTCGTGCTCGACCTCCATGGTACGTTCCAGCGTCGTTGCAACATGGAAATGGTGGACCTCGAGCCGGTCTCCGACGTCGAGGACCTCGACTTCGTGCGCGTCGCCATCATGAAGCACCTGACGTACACGGGAAGCAGGTACGCCGAGGGGTTGCTGTCAGACTTCGACGTCGTGCGGCGTCACATGGTCAAGGTGATGCCGCGCGAGTACAAGCGGGCGCTTGCGGAGCAGGCGAAGCGTCGCGAGGACCGGCTCGTCGAGCAAATGGTCGTGACGCAGGTGGTGGCGAAGGTCTCGAGCGCGGGAACGGCCGTCCATGGGTAAGCCAACCGGGTTCATTGAAATCCAGCGTAAGAAGCATCCGTCGCGTCCTGTCGAGGAGCGTGTTCACGATTGGCGCGAGGTGTATCTGCCGTATCCCCCGGGCGAGCTCGAGAAGCAGGGCGCCCGGTGCATGGACTGTGGCATCCCGTTCTGTCATCAGGGCTGCCCGCTCGGCAACCTGATTCCGGACTGGAACGATCTCGTCTACCGCGATCGCTGGCGCGCGGCAATCGACCGCCTGCATGCCACCAACAACTTCCCCGAGTTCACCGGCAAGCTGTGTCCGGCTCCGTGCGAAGGCGCGTGCGTGCTCGGGATCAACGACAGCCCGGTCACGATCAAGTCGATCGAGGCGACGATCATCGATCGCGCGTGGGAAGAAGGATGGGTCACGCCGCGGACGCCGGCGACGAGCACGTTCAAGCGAATCGCGGTCGTCGGGTCCGGCCCCGCGGGTCTCGCTGCCGCCGATCAGCTCAATAGCGCCGGTCACTCAGTGACCGTCTTTGAGAAGTCGGATCGCGTCGGTGGTTTGCTCCGCTACGGGATCCCCGAGTTCAAGATGGAGAAGCGCTTCCTCGATCGCCGGCTGGCGGTCATGGAAGCTGAAGGCGTGGTGTTCAGGGCGGGCGTGAACGTCGGTGTCGACGTGCCCGCCAAGCGTCTCGTGTCCGACTACGACGCCGTGCTCCTCGCGGGCGGAGCCGAGCGGCCGCGCGATCTCCA
The DNA here is from genome assembly GCA_963772955.1 of uncultured Acidobacteriota bacterium. Lineage (GTDB taxonomy): Bacteria > Acidobacteriota > Vicinamibacteria > Vicinamibacterales > UBA2999 > Gp6-AA40. The sequence goes on from CAVYZF010000009.1 coordinate 1,454,737, forward strand.
GGTGCCTGGTCGGGAGCTCGCCGGCATCCACTTCGCGATGGAGTACCTGACGCTGCAGAATCGCCGCAACGAAGGCGACAGGATCCCGGACGCGAAGTTCATCACCGCGAAGGACCGTCACGTCGTCATCATCGGTGGTGGCGACACGGGCGCCGACTGCCTGGGCACGGCTCATCGGCAGGGAGCACGTTCGGTCTATCAATTGGAGCTGATGGATCGGCCGCCCGATGCGCGCGCCGGAGACAATCCGTGGCCGCTGTGGCCGCAGATCTTCCGCGTGTCGTCAGCGCACGAAGAGGGTGGAGAACGCCTCTATGCCGTGTCGACGCAGCGATTCTCCGGCGACGAGCACGGACGTGTTCGCACCCTGCACGCGGTGAAGATCGAGGTCGTGAAGCAGGACGGACGCATGCAGTTCGTGCCGGTGGCTGGAAGCGAATTCGAGATTCCGGCCGATCTCGTGCTGCTCGCCATGGGTTTCGTCGGTGCCGAGAAGGGCGGCCTCCTCGACGGACTCGGTGTCACGCTGACCGATCGCGGCAATGTTGCGCGTGACGAGCAGTGGATGACGAGCGTTCCGGGCGTGTTCACCGCCGGCGACATGCAGCGTGGTCAGTCGCTCATCGTCTGGGCAATCGCCGAGGGCCGCAGTGCGGCTCGTGCGATCGACAAGTACCTCATGGGAGAGTCGCAACTACCGGCGCCACTCGCGTAACTCGGTCCTCGGTCCCCAGTCCTCAGTCTCCAATCCCCAGTAGGGCGGGTCCTGATCTACCGCCGGGTCCCGCTTTATGGACCCGGCGATGCGACCGTCGATTAGGATCGACGCCGGAGGTGGTGCATGCCACGCGGCGGTTCGCTCCTCGTCATCATCGTGTCGATCGCGCTCACGGCGCATGCCCAGGAGGCGATTGCTCCGTTCGTGCCACCGAACGCCAGCAGCGTCAGTGGCAACGTTCTCAGGGGGCAGCTCCTCTGGGGCCGGAGCGACGGCTGGCCAGGCGCACCGGACTTCTTCTGCCGACAGTCGAACTCGCAGTCGAACGTCCTGCATCCGCTCGCCGATGGCACACCGAAGTGCTACGCCAAGGGGATGGTGCTCGCTGACATCGGCGACGCGCCAGATCTCGTGCTGCGGCGGGCAGGTCCGGATAACGCAGACTTCAATGGCAAGCCGCAGCACGTGCCCGATGGGACCACGCTCGGCAGTCTCTATTGGCAGGCGTGGGGTTCGCGCTGCGAGCCAGGGGAATCAGGTTTCTGGTCGGGCTGCGGCGGAAATGGCCGTACCGCGCAGATCTACTCCCGCGCCTCCGGTGATCAAACCGGCACGTCGAGGGCTGGCAGTCTGCACCTGGGAACCACACCGCTCGGCGACAATGGGAACCCACTGGACCGGATAGTCATCACCGCTGAAGGGCAGATCATCATCAACACGCTCGCGGGTATGCGGGAGATCGAAATCGGCTCCGCGGATTCATGCGGCACCGGATATCGCTGTCTTCGTGTGGCGAACTAACTTTCTATGCGCTCAAAACTTCGTCTGATTGTGGCGTGCGTGCTCTTCACTTCTGCGTGCGGGTCCGTGCCTGCTGAGAACGACGCGTCGACCGCCATTCCACCCGCGTTGATGGCGAGCGCAGCCGCATGGAACAAGGCGGACCTGCCAGGCCATATCGGCCTCTACACCGAGAACGCCACTTTCATGGGCGGCAACGGTCCGATCCAGGGCCGCGACGTCGTGGGTCAATCGCTCGTAAAATCCTTCTGGCGCGATGGGAAACCCAGGCAGCAACTCTCGTTCGATCGCATCGAGGTGCGTGCGCTCGGAGACAAGCACGCGCTGTCGACCGGTCACTTTCTGCTGACAGGTGGCGGTGAAATGGACAGGAGCGGCTGGTTCAGTCTGACGTGGGAGAAGACCGGCGCCGGCTGGCGGATCATCCACGATCATTCGAGTTAAGCGGGCGCTCGAGCGCGCCCTCGTGGTTGAAGACGTACTCGGCCAGCACCCGTTCGTTGCGCGATGCGTCAGCGGCGCGGAGCGTGAGGCGCATTGGAATCCGCGGGGCAGTGCGCACAAGAGCCGCCGGCAGCGCCATCACGAGTTCCGTTGCACCCGCGGGTACCGGGATGTCGGTTGTGTGTCCCCATTGCTCGCCCGAGTCGAGCCGCATCTCCGCGTCGATGGACTCGACGCCGGCGAAGTTTCCCCGCAGCCTCGTCACCAGCACGTCGTCGTCCGACCACACTGCGCAGCGGACCGACTCGCCCGGGTTGAGCGCGTAGTACCTGACGCGAACACCGTCACGCGCGAGGCAATTCAGCACGGCATCGGTGACGAATGCCTGAATGTTGCCGGCACGGGCGAGGGCGCCGATGCCCGCCCGAAGCCGGTCAGCCTCTGCCAGCATTCTCGCGCAGCGTTCGCACTCGAAGACGTGCGCCTCGATCCGCTCTGCATCGGCCTGCGCGATGTCGGAGGTCCAGTAGTCGGCGAGCTCACCGAACGATGGACACGGCGTGGATGTGGTGCTCATGACGCCCTCCGTGTCTCGATGCATTCGCGCATCGAGGCGAGTGCGCGATGGCGCCCTACGCGCACCGCTCCGGCGGTCGCGCCGATCGCTGTGGCGATCTCCGGTGCCGACTTATCCGCGTAGTACGTGAGCAGCAAGATCGTTCTTTCTCGTTCGCGCAGCGCCGCCAGGCACGGCGCGATGCGCATCCAGTCGAGTGCGAGATCGCTCGTCGGCTGCACCGCCTCCTCGTAGAGCTCGACACGCGCGGTAATCGCCGATCGTCGACGCTCGCCGCGTCTCTGGCCGGCGACCATCATCCGGCTCGTGCCCAGGACGAACGATCCGATCTGATCGGGCTCGCGCACCTCGCCCGCCCGAAGGCGCGTGATCACCAGCAGCATCACCTGCTGGGCAAGATCGTCAGCCGATGATCGATCCGACAGATGCTTCAGCCCGAACAACCGCACGCGTGGCGCGAATCGCCGATAGAGCTCGGTCTCAGCCGCCGTGGCGTCGTCGGTGTCAGTTGCGGCCACGGCGCGGGCCACCACTCCGTCCTCGCACGCACTCATCGGCGTCGCGCGTGAGCTTGTCACGACGCTACGGTACAAGCGGCGCGGTGGAGGCGTCAACGCTTACCGGCTGTTCGCCATCTGCGCTCCCAGGTGGCGTTCCATCACGTCGCCGACTGCGCGCAGCGCGGCAGCGCCATCGCCTTCGAAGGCCGATCCGTGCATCGCCGCTAACAGCTGTGGTTGCAGCTGCGCCAGCGTCTCGAGTCGATCGCGTGTCTGCGCCGTGAACGGCATGTAGTCCATGAGCACGGGATGCGCTTGCATCATTGCGATCGCCTCGTCATAGCGGCCGACGACGTCGGCGCGGGTGACGGCCTCGCGCTGACCGAGTTGGTGAAAGAGATCCGAGCAAAACAGCACGCGGTCCTGTTCTTCGAAAAGCATGCCGGCATCCCACCCGTGCGGCAGGTGAGGTGTGGGTACCCACCGGAATCGATGACTGCCGGTCGAGAGGACGTCACCGGGAGCCAGCGCCAGCGGCGGACGATCGGCGAAGTCGGAGACATTCACCATGGCTCCCACTTGACCGCACGCGGCTTGCGCATGAGGGGCGCGGGACAGCCACTCGTTCAACGCACCGCACTCATCCACTTCAAAGTGGCTCCAACTGATCCAGCGCAGCGACTCGGGATCGATCACGCGCCCAACGGCTTCGAAGAGCTCCGGGAACATCTTCCGCATCCCGGTATGAAAGAGCAGCGGTTGTTCGTCTTTCACGAGGAAGTGATTGAACTGAAGGTCGAATTGGGGGACGTGGATGGAGATCCGGTACACGTCGCGTGCGATCTCGTCGATGGCGGCCATGAACACCTCCAAATGTGCGTTTCTGAAGGGAAGTGCCGCGACTCGTGAGGGTGTTACAGCTTACTACCCGAGCAGCAGGCTGGGCGTCCTGCTCGTCATTCTGCTCTTGACCGGTCGGATCTGAGGGGCGTCTAGACCGGCACGAGCAGCGTGAAGAACACGGCGATCGCCAGCGCGAGGAGCGCCGCCTGAACATGGACGCTCCGCGACTGCGTGCGCACGTTGTGCAGTTCGATCGGATCGTTGATCCGCTCGTCTCCCGCGTCCATGTTGCGTAACCCGCGTGCCGCCAGTGCGACGCACGTGTTCTCGCGCACCTGAAAGAAACCGATCGCGGCAATCCACGCGGGGACGATGGTGATGAGCCGCCACGGGCGCGGCAGCCCGGCGAGAATCAACCCGACGGCGACGCAGAGTGTAATGGCAGACATGACGAGGCCTGCCACTAGTCGTTTGCGGCGTTCTCGCGGCCCGATGTTCGGCGTGCAGACCCGCGCCATCTTCGGCGGAGCGCGATTCAGCTCACTCTCAGGCGCGGGAGAAGACCATCCCGAATCCCTGCGCGCGCGGGCTGACACCGAGGAGGCGCACGCCGTTCATCAATCCATGCGGCGTCGATGAGACGACGGGAACCTTGATCTTGTTCTCGAGCGGCACGATGAGATCGAGTGTCCGTAGCGCGCCGCACGACACAACCAGCGCATCGGCCTTCCTGGAATTTGCGTACGCATCAGCGCCAAGGTTGAACAGGATCTCCTGGGTCGCCGCGCCCTCGGGTACGCGCTCATAGCCGAGGCCTTTGGCTGATGTGACCTCGAAGCCGTGTTCTTCAAGGAACAGCTTCAGTCTGCCGGTGACTATGTCAGTGTACGCAGTGGCCACAGCGACTCGCTTGGCGTTGGCCGTGCGAAGACCGTCGATCAAGCCGTTGCTCTGCGTCGTGGCTGGTAGCCCCGTGGCCTTCGTGACCCGCTCGGTCAGTTCCTGGTTGAACTTGGCGCCCTTGTAGAACGTCAACGACGAACCGAACACGGAGATGACTTTTGCGCCGCGCTTTGCGAGTGCCTCCGCTACGGGAACGACTCGCGGAATAGCCTCTTCATAGCCCTCGACGGTCATGCCGCCGGGCAGGCCGACGCCGTCTCCGAGAAACTCCACGCCGGTCGGATACAGACGTTTCGCGTCGGGCGGAATCGGGTAGTCCTTGGGCGGAAAGATCAGGCCCAGTGCAGGCTCGTTTGCCCGGCCGAACGCAGGCGAGGCGAATGCCGCGCCGGCGATGGCGCCGGCAATCCTGACGAAGTCGCGACGGGAAGTGGACATGTGGCCTCCGGCCTGAAATGTGTGGGGTCAGACCCTTCATATGATTTCACATGTGAAGGGTCTGACCCCGTCTCAGTTCGTGCCCGCGATTGTAGGTTTTGCCTTGATGGTTTTCACCATCTGATCGAACGGCTCGATGACGCCGTGCACCGGCACGTCGCGATCGATCTTCAGCTTCCGCTGGCCGAGGTTCGTCAGGACGTTCTCGCCCCACAGGTGCTGCAACCAGCTCGCATCGTAGAGATCGGCCTGCACGAGCATCCGGTCGCGTGGCACGTAGGCGTACAGGTTGGTCCCCTCACGCGGGTTGTCGAGCAGGTGGTAGAGCTGCACCTCCATCGACTTGTCCTTCAGCGTCATCTGATCGTCCACCCATTCGAACTTCGCCGCCTTCGGATTCATCTGCAGCGCGTCCGGCACGATCGTGTGCGGGCGAGCCAGAAGATCCTTGAAGAACGCCTCGTTGGCGCGGTGTGTGACGATCGTCAGGTCCTCAGCCACGGCGACCCGCAGTCCGCCCGAGTGATCGAAATGATGATGCGACACGATCGCCATCGTCAGCGGCTTTGTGCTCAGCGTCCTCGCCTTGTCGATCACCGCCTTCGAGCGCGCCTCGTTGACGGGAACCTCATAGAGCACGAGGTGATCGTCGAACTCGAACACGACGCTGCGATGGTTGCCTGAGCCGGCAAGCCACCAGATCCCCTTCGCGACGGACTCGACGGTGACGACGACGGGTGGCGGCGCAGGAGCGGGCGCAGACTTCACAGTGTCAGGCGCGGCCAGGTCGGCAATGTTTCCGTTCACCGCGTTCTTCGCTACCTGCAGATCGAACTGCAGGTACTTGTCCATCATCGTCGTCAGCCGCCTCGGCAGCTTGACGCCGTCGACCTCTTCATAGTCGGAAAACGTCGTGACGATCGCGACGTCGCCCATGTTCGCGTTGTCGCTCATCGAAGTGACCTTCGACGGCAGGTGCGTGGACTGATCGATTGCGAGAGTCACCACGTCACCGAGTGCCGTGGTGATGTCCACGAGTTGCATGCCGCCCTCGCTGCGCGGGTTCGCGAGCTTGGCGGCAGGATCGAGCGCCGCGCGCACGACAGTGATCGGGTGATGAAGCAGCTCCACTCGACGGTCGCGTGCGGCAGCTTCACCGGCCCGTGTCAACGTGCCATCGGGTGTCGCGTTGTAGGCGACGACGCCGTCGAGCCCTTGCGATACGCGCTGGGTCGTCGCGCCAGCGAACTGGAACTGCGCTTCGCGGAACTGCTGCACGCGAGTCCGGCCGTTGGCCAGGTCGATCGCACGTGTGTATTCCGAGACCTTCCAGACGGGCAGCTCGTCGTCGGGCAACCGGTTCTGGCCGGCGTTCGGTGCCGAGCCGCTGCCGGTCATGTGAAGCGCCGTCAGCGACTGGATGCGCGAGGCGCCTCCGAGTGCCGCAGCGGCATCATCGACGATGTGTCGCTCGGGAGATGCAGAGGTGCAACCCACCGCGAGAACCGCGGCAAAGACGAGGGCACAGGATCTGGTCATGACGCGGGATTGTAGAGCCTGGGGCCCGTCAAGCGCGAGATGTTCTCTGCAAGCGGCCATCACGTTAATCAGGATATGAAAGGCCGGACCTGGCACCTCGACGATTGGGTCGCTGAAACTCCGGAATCGGTTGCCGCCAGGCTCGAAGGCGCGAAGAGTGCCCAGGCCCAGGCGCGACGGACGATGGGCGTGATGTCGATCATCTCGATGATGATGCTCATTGCCAGCTACAACGCCTACCTCTCGTACGACACGACGTGGATCCTCGATCGCACTCGAGAACAGTTTGTCGGCGAAACCAACGTGGCGGGTGTGCTGACGAACCAGGCGCTCAAGGACTGGGCGGCTTCGCGCAGCGTGCAGGTGCCGCTGCTCGGGATTCGAACGTCGGTTGACGATGCACCGGTACTCGGGACAGCGACGCTGCTCGTGTTGGCCTTCTGGCTGGTGCTGCTGACGAGACGGGAGAATCACACGGTTGGCCACCTCTTGAGAGACACCGATACCGAACAGGCCGGGGACGACGAGTTGCGGTTGGCGCAGCGCGGGCCCAGTCCTTCGTACTCGAGCGGTCAGCGATGGTTGATCTTCCACACCATCGCTTCCAGCAGCGTGTTCATCACCTGCGATCGATCGTTGGCGCCGGTGCAGTCGCTCAGTGCGAGGGGCAACTCCTCGACGAACGTCGACAGGAAACTCATGACCTGGATGAGTGAGCAGTCGTACGCGTTCCTCAGCAGGTTCTTCTTCGATTTCCCCGTCGTCGTCTCGACCATCGTCTTCGCCCTCGATCGCTGGTCCTACTTCGAGCCGGATGCCTTTGCTGTGAACGCACAAGCGCCCGGCGCGGCGAGTCCGTTCTTCTGGTTCTCGATGATCGTGTTTCTTGCCTGCTGGATTCCGCTCGTGATGTGCTGCTGGCGATCACGTCTGTATTCGGAGGCCACCGGGCGCGTGCTCAAGGAGTACGGCACCAGGCTGCGCGCCGATCTCCTGCGGCATCAGGAAGTCGCCGGTCGCGACCGATTCAATCAGCCCGCTGTCAGGAGTATCGGCGGTTGACACATCGCCGTCGCATCGCGTCCTGCGGACACTCGGAAACTAGGCGCTCGAGCCTATTCGAGCGGTGGCAGCGGCGGCGGCGCCGGAGGTGCCTTGCGGAATCGAATGATCGCAGACGTCGAGATGACGGTCGAGCGCGACGTCACGTCACCTGCGACGTTGAACTCCAACTGCCGGCTGGCCAGCAGCCCGAAGCCGAACGTGTAGTGCATGAGGTCCTTGCCCGTGGACAGGCTGGCGCGAAAGCGTTCGTCGTAGAGATCGTTGGTCGTCGGCGACGAGTACTGGACCGAGTGATCCGGGTCGTACCAGAGTCCTCCGCGAAAGGCCGGCCTCCAACGGTGCGAACTGAGCACGTACTCGGCGCCGAGGTGAAACTCGTTCGAGTCGTCGATGGAAAACGCGTACGCCTTTTCAGACGGATCGTTGACGCGAAGGAACGACGCCACGTAGCTGGAGCGCAGTTCTGAGTTCTGCACTCGCTTGTATTCGGTCGATACCTGCCACGTCGCGCGCTGGCTGCTGAAGGGACCGATACGAACTCCAGCCGCGACGACATCCGGGACGTCGAATCGCTCTTCGGCTGACGTCTGCACGTTAGTTGTCGTCGGCGTGACGGTTGACGTGAAGTGGAAGCTCGGGCCGTTGCGATACGCGGCGCCGATGGTCACGATTCCACGAATCGGTACGAGCACTCCCGCTGTGGCCCCGACGGCCCACTCGTCGCCACTCTGCTTCGACCGGGCCAGTATCTGAGTGGGATCGGGAGCGCCATAGAACGTCTGATGAAGAAACGTCGACGCCTGATAGTCGAGTGAGAACTTCGCGAAGGAGATGCCGGCGCCCACGAGGATCGGCCCCCATTTCCGGTTCAGCGGTCCCAGTTGCCGGCCCACCGAGACTCCGTAGTTGTCGATGACGAGCTTGCGATTGCCTGAGAACGCGATGTCGCGGTTGTCGAAGCGGAGATTCGGCTCGAACTGAAACACGCCGGCGTAGTCAAACGACTGATCTACGCGGAGCAGTTCGTGGCGATATGCCGCGATCTTCAACTGACGCATCGAATACACGAAGGAGAGGAAGCTCAGACCCGTCCGATCGCCCTCCAGCTTCGCGAACTGCGGCCCCGCTACGACATCCACGAGCCGGCCCGTGACCTGTCCGGACAGTCGGCCGGCAGTCATGAACTGCTGTTCGAATCCCGAGAAGCGCCCCTCGAGCGAGATCTCCGAATCCGGCAGGGTCCACAACCCGGCCGGGTTCGTCCATGCCGCCGTCGCGTCGTCGGCGACCGCGACGAATGCGCTGCCGAGGCCAAGGCTGCGCGCGCCCGGACTCAGAAAGTCGAACTGGATTGGAACCTGCAGTGACTGTTGTGCCTGCGCCGCGCCCGCGGTGAGCACGACGATGGCTGCGATCAACCCTCCGTTTATGGCGGGGTGCCGCATGCGCCCTTTTCCCTCGCGATCTGTTGATCGCCCCTGACGACCACTGTGGCCCCGGTCGAGTCTCGGACAGTCAGGACGATGTTGAGGACGAACGAGGTCGTGCCCGTCGAGAGATTGCAGGTGATCGTCGGCCTCACAGTCTGCCCGGTCGCTGCGGTGTTGTTTAACGTCGTCGTGAAGTCCCAGCCGTAGGTGAACGGTGCTTGACCGCCGGTCGTCGATGCGACGAACTGGCAGGTGATCGGCGCGGCCGAAGGGGCCACGCACGGCAGGTTCTCTGCGCGCCACGCGGCCGTGAACGCAGGCACCGTGGTTGTCGTCGTGCTCGCGGCTGTGGTGGTGGTCGTGGCCACCGACGTCGTCGTCGAGGTCGTGTTGGTCATGCGATCACCGCCACCGCCGCCACAGGCGGCCAGCGACAGGACCGCTCCCAGTGTGGCCACACATCGTATCTTCGTCATCGTCGGTCTCCTCGTCAGCTTACACGCTTCGGCCGGTGGCCTGCCCGCGACTCCCAGATGCGTCTACGTAGTCCTGAAGAAACGAAGCCAGGTGCTGACGAACGAGATCCTTGAACTGCTGCACCTGCTCGTACGGGAAGGTCAACACTCGATCCTTGAGCCGGTCGCGCAGTTCGAGGACCTTCCGCTGTTGTTCAGCCTCGGCGACAGATGCGATGCGCACCGGCCGGTCGCTGAAGTAGATCATGACGTGCGGTTTTCCCCGATGCCGGATCGAGGCTTCAACGGCACGCTGGATTTCGTGCGCCGAACCAGAGAGGCCGAGGCCCGTATCGGTGCCGAACCGCCGCCAGAAGATCCCAATCACCAGGTCCATGTCCTCGACGTCGATTTGTGAATCGATGACCGGCTGGGCTCCGCCCGGCGATGTACCGGGATAGACGTCTGTCTCCCATTTCACGACCTTGAGCACGCATCCAAGCCGGTCGGCGATCGTCTGGTTGATCTCAGCCACGACCGGCTCGACCGCCTTGCGTTCTTCTTCAACGTCGCCGGGCGAGGCAACGAACACTTTCACGAGCCGCACCATGTCTCTGGGCGGCGGCGCAGGCTGGCTGACCGGAGTGGTTTTGAGTTCGGCGGTTGATTGATCGCCGAATCGCTCGAAGAACCAGCGGCGGAACATTGCTCCGCCGACGAGGTACCGGTTGCTGTTGGGGCGTTCCTCGCGCACCACGCCGATGTGAATCAGCATCCGGATCGCATCGTCCACGCGCTTGGGATCGCCGAGCGTGCGAACGAGCTCGGCACGAGTGACCCCCTGCATGCTGTTGGCGATCAGGCGATACGCCTGCCGCTCGGTGTCAGTGAACTCGGCGACCCAGTTCTGGAAGTCGGTCCGCTCGTCGAAGTACTTCTCGACGATGGCATGAACGTTGTCCTCGGTGACGCTCGGCAGCCTGTCGCCGAACTGCGTGCACAGGTGCTTCATCAGGTATTGCGTGAGGAAGGGATGTCCGCCGGTTTCCATGAAGATCGTGGACACCACTGCCGGATCGATCGCGTGATCGGTCGGTCTTCCCACCAGCTCCTCGGTCTCACCGCGCGAGAGGAGTTCCAGCGACTTCGTTCCCTGAATGACGTTCAGGAAGGGCGAGCCCGCCACTTCGTAGAGCGATCGAATCGCCAGTGTGCCGGCGATGACGATCGCGATGCGATCTCCGGCGGTTGTCTGGCTGATGAGATGCCGCAGGTTGTTGAAGAAGAAGTGCGACCATTCGTACCGGCGCAGCTCGTCGACCTCGTCGATCATGATGACGATGCGCCGGTCCACTTCGCGCGACTGGAGGATCACTTCCAGTGCCTGCCGGAAGGCGTTGAACGCCCGGTCTTCGGGAAGGTTTTGATCGAACAGCGGGACGCCGCGCCGCCACTCTTCGTCCGACCCCTGGATGCCCATCGTGACGCGGAACTCGTCGATGATCCGGCGATAAATGATCGACTGCGACAGCGGCGGCAGCTCGTGCGTGCTGAGGAACACCGGCCCAATCACCGCGCTCTGCAGCGCCTTCAGTTGATCGAGCAGCGCCTGGCGGATCTGGAAGAGCAGGCTCGTCTTGCCGAGCCGCGTTCCCCCGATGATCGCGAACGAGGCGCCCTGGCGGACGCCGTCGAGGATTTCGTCTCGAAGTGCCCGGCGGCCGAAGAACATCGCCGGGTCGCGAACGGGACGCGTAAAGTCGTACCGATTCATTGCTACTCCAGACCGAGCCAGGATCGTCGCAGCCAGCGCCGGAACAACGGTATCCGGAGCGAATATCGCGTCCCCTTGCGGCGGACGAGCCCCGTCAGCTCCATGTCGCCAAGCTCCTGATCGACGAGATGCGGGCTCACGGGCTCGCGTGCGACCTTGGCGAGGATGTCGGATCGATCGGCGCCGTCTTCGTCCAGCGCCGCAATCGTCTCGACGATCGATCGCGATTCAGCGCTCAGATAGCCTGTCACGATTCCGAGGAAGTATTCACCACGCTGGGCCAGATACGCTTCCAGTGCGGATTGAGCCATCTCCTCCGTCACGTTGAGCGGGCGATCGGGGAACGTCTTCACCAACCGGCTACATAGCTGTCGGGCGACATACGGATGGCCGGCGGTCTCTTCGTAGATCATTCGCAGGCTCAGAGGATCGAACCGCACGCCCATCACCTCGCCGAGTCCCTGCACCATCTGATCGCACTCAGTGCGATCGAGTGGTGCCAGAAAGACCTCATCGTAGAACTGAAAGACCGGATTGTCGCGGCCGTCCCAGGTCGCCGTCCGGCACACGGCCGGAGACGCACCGACGACGGCGGAGACGACGAAGTGCTCCTGCTGATACAGCCCGCGAATGTGCCGGAAGAAGTCCTGGTGCCCTTCGAATCCTGGCGTCCCACGAGTCGGAACCATCAACTCGATCTCGTCGAGCAGCAGGAGGACGTGGGGCAGCGGCCGGGAACTGCGCTCGAACGCCTGCCGGATCGCGAGCACGTCCGAATGGAAATGGCCGGCAGCCGTCGTGACATCGCTCGCATCGTCCGGCGAGTGGAGCGAGGGGACGGTGATGTCGGGATGCTTGACGCGCATGTCGCGCACGAGGCTTTCGACGAGTCGCACGTAGACCTCGGCGACGCCACGCGATGATACGCCCTGCAGGTCGACATACGCGACCAGGTGATCGCGCGAGAGCTCGCGAAGGCGATAGACCAGCGACGTCTTGCCGATCTTCCGCAGGCCGAAGATGCCGAAGTTCTCGCCGCGGGAGATCTTGAGAACGAGCTGATTGATGAAGTGTCCGCGACCGAAGAACGTGGCGGCGTTCGAGACCGGGTTGTGCGCCTCGTAGACATCCGTGTGGCCGAGCCACTGATGCAGTGTCCGCTCGAGGTGCGTGCGGCTCCTGCCCTCGACGATCGCTTCGCGTGTGGTCTGCGCTTCGAGCGGGATGAGCGTGACCGAAGGGTCCTCCGTCATGAACGCGTAGATGAGCGCATAGACGTCGTGACGGATCGCCTGGCCCGCGACGAGGAACGCAATTGCGTCGTCGGGCTTGCGCTCCAGCGCCTTGCGCTTCAGCCCGACGACGTCGTCCACGGTGACGACGCCGGAGAAGCAGAAGACCTGTGTATCGACGAAGAGCGTGGCGATCTCCGCGGTGACCGACTCTTTCTTCGGTGACACGCGCCGTTCGACAGATGACGCCGTCTCCTCGGTCGCCGCGTTCGTGACCTGCCATCCTGCGGTGGAGAAGTATGCCTCCGCGAGATCGCCGACGGGGAGGCGGTCGAGGATGTTCTCGATCGCCGTCATCGAGCGACGGTTCCACTCCGGGATCGAGACGGTCTGTTGCCAGGCGACGATTGCGTCCAGCCACCAGTTGCCCTCTTCGTTCAACTGTGCGACGCGAACGCGAACCTCGGGATCAACTGGTGTGTTTCCGGCAGACGCTGTTGCGGCGTATCGCCGGTGTGCCTCGATCAGCGCACGCAAGAGCAGCATCGACGACCCGCGCCCGGCGAATGCGCGATCGAGATCACCGCGAGCAGCGGTCAGGTTGCCATCGTCCAGTGCACGATGCGCGCTGACGAGCGCGCGAGCTGCATCGTCGTCGTCGGCGCCTTGCCCGTCGCGGGCATACACCCCTGCGAGCGTGGCACGAATGGCGGGCGCCTCCTGCGCCAGGCGTTCGCCGATGACGAGGCGTGACGCGACTGGTAGCTTCCGCTGCGCGAGGTCGGTCAGTGCATCCGGCGGGCGTGCTGTGTGGGCGCGTAGATAGATGTGCGCCATCAGCTCGAGCGGTTCGAGTCGATCCGGTTGAAGCCGTGCGGCTCGCTCGGCTTCGTTGAGGGCGATATCGAACTGGCCCTGCGCGAACAGCGTGCGCGCGTAGCGGATTGCCAACTCGGCGTTCTTCGTGTCGTGCGCCGATGCCGCCCTGTACGCGGCGAGCGCGGTCGCATCGGATCGGTCTACCCGCGAGTACTCGCGCGCGAGCAGACGAAACAGGCCGGCATTACCACTGTCGGTGGCCGATGCCCGCTCGACGACCGAAAGCGTCTTGGCAGGCAACGCTTTTTCGTATACCTCAGCGAGGCGATCGTAGGCGGTGACCGGAAACTTCGGCTGCGGCCCTGCAAGACCTTGCTCGTAGATCTCCACTGCGCGCTGCCTGTTGCCGCTCGTCCAGAAATGATCCGCGACGGCGGCGGCGACCTCAGGATCTCCGGCTTTGGCCTTGAGGTAGGCCTCGAACCGGTCGTCGAGGTTCGTGGTGAGACCGTGCGCAGTGACGAGGGCGACCGCCCTCGACAGCGTCTCGGCGTCCGCTGGATTGCGCGCGAGGACGCCTTCGTAGATCTTGAGCGCGCGCCCCGGTTGTCCGACGAAGTCCATGAACCGGCCGCGACGACGAGGCGAGACGAGGAGGAGGGGAGGGCCGACGGCAACAACGGTCACGAGGCCGAGCAGCCACGTGTTTCGGCTGCGCCGCTCCGACTCGATCGCCGAGACCTGCGTGATGATTTGCGTCGCAATTGTGCTGCCGGGCACCTCGGTGGCGAGGTCTTGCGCGGCGGTTCGAGCACCAGCGAGGTCGCCGTTCTTGAGCGCGGCCTGCGCACGGTCGGTGAGATTCTTCACCCGCGACTGATACTGGGTGTCCTGGAGCTTTTCGAGCAGCGCAGTTGCCCCCGCATGTCGGGGCACAAATCGCAGGGCGAACTGCGCATTGGTGCGGGCGCCTTCCAGGTCGCCAGACTGAAGAAGACGCTGAGCGGTCTGGTACGCGCCGTCGGCATCGATCACGGTGATTCGTGAGACAGCATCTTCGGTGGCCTGCACGATCACCGTCGTGTCGCGCAGCGCACCGGTCATCGTCTTGTTGAGCGTGAGCACGCGTTCGTAGTGGTCGCGCGCGACGCTCGACGGCGCCTTCTCTTCCTCGGCTTTGATTCCGAGTGCAAGTTCCTGTTGCAGATTCGCCGCGATCACGCGTTCCGCGACGTCCCGATAACGGGGACTGGCTTTGTTGAGAACCGCAAATCCCGCATAGGCATCGTCCCAACGACGTTCGTTGTAGGCGGCGTACGCCACTCCGTACTGCCCCTCGAGGGCCTGCGGATTCGTCGGCGCGATGGCGAGCGCGTCGGCGTATCGCTTTTCGCTGAGCGCGAGCTGCAGCGATGCCTGATTGATGCGGCCTGGAAGCTCGCTGACCAATGTCTTCGCGCGCGGGGAAATGAAGTCGACACCGGCCGAACGTTGTTGGGCCGATTGAAACGCTGAAAGCGCTTCCTTCCACCGCCCCGCTTTTGCTGCCGTGTCCGCCGCAACCAGGCTCTGGCCAATCTGCGCTTCAGTGATGTGAGAGGGCAGTTCTGCGACAAGAGCACGAACCGCCTCCGAGGACGGTGTGGAGTTCTGCGCCGTTTGCTGCGAGCGCTGCAGGCTGGCGAGGGCGGTGTCGAAGGTGCCGTTGCGTAAGAGTTGCAGGCCTTCAGTTATGTCAGATCCGAGCGATGCCTCCGATAGGCGTGCAGGGATTTGCGTGAATTCGGCGTTCGTATCCGCACTCTCGGCGGACCTGTAACTCTCTGTTGCCTTGTCCCATGCGCGTGCGTTGAGCGCCTGATCGCCGGTCGCGAGCAGCGCCTGAATGCGCTGACGAGCAAGTACCGCCGGATCGGGGCCCCCGCCGCCGCCCCCGCCACCCCCGCCAGTGCCACCACCGCCGCCCCCTCCAGTCTCCGGGGGAAGCAGCTTCGCGAGCTCAGCTCGTGCCTGCGTGGAAATAGCCGTCCACTGCGTGTTCTCGGGATCGTTCGCGCGCACCTGAGTCTTTCGCGCCTCTTCGATTGATGCGACGGCGCGCTCGAGGAACCCTCTCTTGATCTGCGGGTCCTTCTCATTGCGTGCCAGCTCGAAGTACGCACGGCTGAGGTAGAAATCCGGCAGGAAGGGTTCGTAGAGGCCACCCTGACGCAGGACCGATCGACCAGGACGCGTGTTTGTGCTGAGTGCCTGCTGCTTGGCCAGTACCAGTTTTGTCTCGGCAGTCTTCCAATCGCTCTGACGGAGTGCCTTCAAACCGTCATCGTAGGTGACATACCACTGCGCCAACGCCGGCGAGGCAGAGGCCGTCCAGAGGCACACCGTACCCAGACTCACAGCGATCCATCGGATGATTGTCGGGGTCACCGCGTGCGTACTCTAGCAAACACACCCAGGCTGCGCCTGCGAAAATGCTAGACTCCTCGCCTCTGCACACATGATGACGCTGCGAATGCTCACCGGGGCGGCAGCGCTCGCCAAAGCAAACGTGACCCGGCTCTCGGGTCCTCTCAAGATCAATCTGTGCGTCACCTATGCGTGCCAGTACCGCTGCAAGACGTGCAACATCTGGCAACGCAAGCCAACGAACGAACTGACGCGCGACGAGCTGCTGTCGTTCGTCGACAAGAATCGCGACGCACACTGGCTCGATATCACGGGCGGCGAGATCTTTCTCCGCAAGGACATTCCGGACGTCTTCGATGCCATCGCGGCGACGTGGCGCCATCTTGCGGTGCTCCATTTTCCGACGAACGGCTTTCTCACGGACTCGATCGTCGCGGTGGCGGAACGGCTGGCGCGACAGCGGTCGATCATGACGATCGTCACCGTGAGCCTCGACGGGGACGAGCAACTGAACGACAGTGTTCGCGGAATCAAGGGCGGTTTCCGCCGGCAGATCGCGACGTTTCGTGCCCTGCGGCGCATGAAGGGTATTCGCGCCGTGCTCGGCATGACGCTGTCTCGCTACAACGCCGGAACGTACGAGCACACCCTTGCCGCCTGTCAGCAAGAGATTCCCGATTTGCGTCCAGATGAATTTCACCTCAATGTGGCGCAGACGTCGGCGCACTACTACGGCAATGCCGACGATGCCGTCGAAGGTTCGCCGGAGGCATTGGCGGGCGATCTCGCGGCATATCGCGCGCACGCCCGCCGCACACTGACGATCACCGGTCTCGTCGAGCGCGCGTATCTGAACCATCTCGACGCCTTTCTCCGCACCCGCAGGACCCCGATGCCGTGCCACGCGCTGCGATCGAGCTGCTTCATCGATCCGTGGGGCCGCGTGTTTCCGTGCATCACGTACTCGCGACCGGTCGGCAACCTGCGTGACACCGCGATGGACCTGCAGCCAATCTGGCAGGGGCGCGAGGCCACAGGGATCCAGTCCGAGATCTGGCAGGGGAAGTGCCCGCAGTGCTGGACTGCATGCGAGGCGTATCAGAGCATTCTCGGGAATCTTGTTCGCCCGCTGGTGTTCGCGCGTTAGGGACTTCCAACACCGGCGGACGCGACTCCATGACTCCGAACCTCACTGCCGTCATCGCTGCCAAGGACGAAGCACCCACGATCGGCGACGTGGTCACGCACGCGTGCCGTCTCGTGCCGCAGGTGATCGTGGTTGACGGCCATTCGACCGACGACACGCGCGCGATCGCCTGCCGGTGCGGCGCCCACGTGCTGTCGGATGGCGGGCGCGGCAAGGGCGACGCGATTCGGACTGCGATCCCGCACATCCGTGGCGACGTCACGGTGTTCCTCGATGCCGACGGCTCGCACGTGGTCTGCGACATTCCGCGCCTGATCGAGCCGATTCTGCGCGGCGAGGCCGATCACGTGACCGCCTCGCGTCTGCTCGGCGGCTCGAGCGAGCTGCACGGCGGCTTCGACGAGTTCCTGCGGCTGGCCGGCAGCTCGTTCATCACGGCGTGCATCAACTGGCGCTTCGGCGTGCGGCTGAGCGACAGCCAGAACGGCTTTCGGGCCATCCGCACCTGCGTCCTGCGCGAGCTCGCGTTGCGCGAGAATCACACGACGATCGAGCAGGAGATGATCATGCGCACGCTGCGGCTGGGGTACCGCGTCGCGGAGTGCCCCAGTCACGAGTTCGCCCGTCAGGTACGGGTACTCGCACGTCAACATCTGGCGCTCGGCTCCTCGCTACGGCTGGAGCCTGCTTCGCAACCTGATCGCGTGATGCGCCGGGGAAGAGCGCAACGCCCGTGAACATCCTCGGCGTCTGGGACGGGCACGACGCCGGTGCCGCGCTGCTCGTCGATGGTCGTCTGGTCGCCGCCGTCAACGAAGAGCGCTTCACCCGGCGCAAGCTCGAGGTGCGATTTCCCCATGCTTCGATCGATGCCTGCCTGGCACTTGCCGGCATCGATGTGCGCAGCGTGGACGTCGTCGCCGTCTCGACGTCCGATATCGCGAAAACGCTGACACGTGTGTTCCCGTCTGCGAAGGAACGGTACTACCGCGTCCGGCGACGGAAGGTTGATGCCGGGCTGTCGGCCGTGCTGACGAGACGCCTCAAGCAACGGCTGACGCCATTCGGGCCGATGCGGCTCTCGACGTCGATCAGCCGCCGCGCGATCGCGAGCGAGCTTCGCCGGACCGGAATCAGCACGCCACGACTCGAGATCTTCGACCATCACGAGTGCCACGCGTGGTGCGCCGTGAGCGTGGCCGCTGCGCCGTCGTGTGCCGTTCTCACCATCGATGGACTCGGTGATGGACTGTCTGCGACGACGAGCGTGTATCGGAACGATCGCCTGACGCGGCTCACCGCGTCTTCTGCCGCACACTCACTCGGCGTCTTCTTCGAGCATGTCACCATGCTGCTCAACATGCGGGAGCTCGAAGACGAGGGCAAGGTGATGGCGCTGGCGGACTACACGGCGCCGGTCGCGGACGCCGACAACCCGCTCCTCGGTGTGCTGGCAGTGGAGGACGGCCGCATTCGCGCGGTCTCGACGGGACCTGCGCTCGAGCGGCGTCTGAGACGCGTCCATTGGCGTTGCGCCAACGAGCAGTTCGCCCACATGGCGCAGCGCGTCGTCGAGGTCGTGTGCGCGGACCTCGCGCGAGATGCGGTGCAGCGATCGGGTGAGTCGTCGCTGGCCGTTGCCGGCGGTGTCGCCTCGAATATCAAGGCGACACGGGCGATGCGTCTCACGGCGGGGGTGAGCGCGGTATCGGTGTTTCCGCACATGGGCGATGGCGGGTTGGCGCTCGGCGCGGCCATTGCGTGCGCCCGCGCCCATGGCGAAGCGCTCGCCATCGACCTGTCGCACCTCGATCTCGGTCCGGAGTACTCGCCGCACCAAATCGAGTCTGCTCTGTCGTCCCACGGGCTCTCGTATACCAAGCCGGCATGCATCGAGAGCGCGGTTGCCGATCTCCTGGCCCGCGATGCGATCGTGCTCTGGTTTCAGGGGCGTATGGAATACGGCCCGCGCGCGTTGGGCCACCGCAGCGTCCTTGCCCGGCCTGATCGCCCCTTGCTGCGCGACCGGCTCAATCGTGTCCTGAAGCGCCGGGCGTGGTACCAGCCGTTCTGTCCAAGTGTCCTCGAGTCCGAAGCCCCACGCCTGTTTGACGATTGGGACGCGCTGACGAACCCTCACATGACCATGGCGTACATGGTGAGGGAGCACTCTCGCGATGTCATGTCGGGAGTGGTCGGTCTTGACGGCTCGTGCCGTCCACAGATAGTTCCCGATGGAGCAAGCGGTCCCTTCGTGCGGCTGCTGCAGCAGATGCGCGTGCGCATGGGCGTGGGCGCAGTGCTCAACACCAGCTTCAACGTTCACGGCGAGCCGCTCGTGTGCACACCGGAGGACGCGGTGGATGTCTACCTGCGATCGGGCGCGGATGCGATCGCCATGGGCTCCTGTCTGGTCGTCCGATGAAACGCTGGCCAATCGTCAGCATCGTGGTCGTCGTGGGCGGCGCCGCTGCCTGGATCGCGCTGACGCCAATCCCGCTGCTCCGCGAGGAGCTGCGCGTGTCCGAGTTCTGGATCCTGGAAGCGCTCGGCCTTGCCGTGATTGCGACAACCGTGGCTGGCCTCCGGCAGATCGCGTCAGCGGTTCACGCCGGGGATCGCGTGCTGCTCGCGGCCGTCTGTGCGCTGGCGTTCGCGTTGGTGCTCGTTGCGCCGCGGACGAATCGAATCTTCTACGATGAGCAGATCTATCAAGGTATTGCCCGCAATCTGTCCGACTTGCACCTGGCGCAGATGTGCAATGACGGCACAGTCGAATACGGACATCTTCAGTGCTGGCGCAACGAGTACAACAAGCAACCCTATGGCTACCCTTACTTCCTGAGTCTCGGCTACCGAGTGGCCGGCGTGTCGGAGGGAGTCGCGCACTGGTTGAACGTGTCGCTGTCCGCGGCTACTGCCGGTGCGTTGTTCCTGATCACGCTGCTCCTGACGGGCAATCGCCTGTCCGCAGGACTGGCCGGTCTGTCGTTCGCGCTGATCCCGGAGCAGTTGCGGTGGTCTCACACGGCGGCGAGTGAGCCGTCCGCTGCCTTCGTCTGCACGCTCGCCGTCCTCGCGGCGGTGGTGTTCGTCGGTTCGCGAACGACGACGGCACTCGTCTGGGTGGCGTGTGCGTCGAGCTTTGCAGCGTATTTCAGGGCCGAGACGGTCCTGGTGCTCCCCGTGATTGGCGTGATGATCCTCGTGTCCGCGCCGTCCGAGCTCGGTCGATCGAGGTTGTGGTGGGTTGCGGCGCTGGGCGCGCTCCTGCTGGTGCCGGAGATTGCGCACTTGGCAGCGGTCCGCAATGAAGGGTGGGGAACCTCCGATCAGCGATTCTCCCTCGTGTACCTCGCCCACAATCTCTGGACGAACGGCGCATTCTATCTCGGCGATCATCGGTTTCCGCCGATTGTCACGGTGCTCGCGTGTGCAGGACTGACGCAGCTGCGCACCACATTCGCGATCGCCCTCTGGTGGCTTCTCTTCTGGAGCGTGTTCCTGTCTTTCTACGCCGGGAGCTACGACTACGGCGCCGACGTGCGCTACTCGCTCCTCAGCTATCCGCCACTCGCGGTGCTCGCGGGAGTCGGCGGATCGTGGATCGCCGCGGCCGCGCAGCGGATGTTTCCATCTGCGACGTGGGCAGGTCCCGCGGTCGCTGCGGTGTTGCTCGTCCAGTCAACGCTGTATCTCCCGTGGGTTCGGGCGGTGGGCGAGGAGGCGTGGGCGGCGCGCGCCGACGTGGCGTTCGCGAGGATGGCGGCGCACGAGTTGCCGGCGAATGCCATTGTGCTGACGCACAACCCGAGCATGTTTCACGTCTGGGGCGTCAGTGCCGCCCAACTCTCGATTGCCGCCGAGGAGCCTGACTACGTTCGAAGCGAGCTCGGTCGTCGCTACGCCGGCGGGGTGTATCTGCACTGGAATTTCTGGTGCAACACGTCGGATTCCGAGCAGGTGCGCTTCTGTGAGCAGGCCCGCACGAACTATCCCGTCGAGCTCGTGCGTGAAGGGCGGGAGCGCGACTATCGCTTCGCCTTGTATCGCCTTGTGCCCACGACTGTCCAGCCGTCCGGCTTCTGATTCACCCGGCCAATCAGGGTTCGCACCGGGAGAGTGCGGTCGGTATAATCGCGCGCATCGTACTCATAAGGAGTTCCCATGAGTGAGCGCGTACTTTTCAGTGTGTTTTTCGCCGTCGCGGGCCTCGGGCTTGCGTCGCTGACTGTATCAGGCCAGAGCCAGAGCGCGCCGCCGCTGGTGATCACTGCATACAACGGTGGCGCGCCGATTCCGTACACCATGCCTCGGACACCCTGGGGGGATCCCGATCTTCAGGGTGTCTGGAGCAGTGACGACACCAGCGGTATCCCGCGCGAGCGGCCAAAGGATCTCGGTAACAACCTCTATCTCAGTGATGAGGCGTTTGCTGCCCGCGTCAAGCAGGTCGAGCAGGGTGTGAAGCGCGGTGAGACCGACATCGGCTCGTTCCGTAATGACTTCGCCCGTCGAGCGTTCAGACAGACGTCGCTCATCGTCGATCCGCCGGATGGCGCGATGCCGACGGTGACGAAGGAAGCGGAGAAGCGCCGTGCGACGCGCGACCGCGGTACGTTTGGCGACGGGCCATTCAACACGACCGAAGACTTCACGCTCTACGATCGCTGCATTACCCGTGGCATCGTCGGCTCCGTCCTTCGCGTCGTCTACGGCAACGGCAACCGCATCGTGCAAGCGCCGGGCATGGTGGCCATCAGCTACGAGATGATTCACGACACGCGGGTCATCTACACCGACGGTCGCCCGCACATCGGGCAGGGCATCCGGCAGTATCTCGGTGATTCGCGCGCGCGTTGGGACGGTGACGAGCTTGTCGTCGTGACGACGAACTTGACAGACAAGACGAGCATCGGCGGCAACGGCAATGGCTTGCGCCACAGCGACAAGATGGTGATCACCGAGCGCTTCAAGCGCGTGGCGGCCGACGTCATCCAGTACCAGTTCACAGTCGACGACCCGGTGACCTACGCCCGACCGTTCACGATGTCGCTGCCGCTGACGCCGCTCGATGGCGGCCTGATCCTCCCCTACGACTGCCACGAGGGGAACTACGGCCTGCCGCACGCGCTCAGCGCGGAGCGCGCGGAAGACAAGGCGATCGAGGACGATCTCAAGAACGGCATCAAGCGGCCGCGCCGAGCGATCCAGGTCCCGGTGCCGAATCGGCCCGCCGCCCCAGCCGAGGAAAACTAGAGTTCCATCCGTCATAGAACCTCCGGCCCGAAGGCGATAGACTGGAAGGCCGGAGATTCTTCGCTTCCCATGCTCATAGTCATGAAATTCGGTGGAACCTCTGTAGGTTCCGCTGAACGCAT
This sequence comes from uncultured Acidobacteriota bacterium, assembly GCA_963772955.1. Classification (GTDB taxonomy): domain Bacteria; phylum Acidobacteriota; class Vicinamibacteria; order Vicinamibacterales; family UBA2999; genus Gp6-AA40. The sequence continues at coordinate 1,477,209 of CAVYZF010000009.1, forward strand.
TGCGCAGGCGGCGACGCTGGTCACAGCCGCACGAGACAAAGGACATCACGTTGCCGCGGTCACATCCGCCATGAGCGGCGTGACCAACAATCTGATCGAGGCCGCACAGGCAGCGTCCAAGGGCAACCTGGATTCGACGCTGCGTCAGCGCCTCTTCGAGAGGCACAAGGCGGTCGCCGACGCCGTGATTCAGGACGCAGCGGTCAGAGCCGCGGCCCTCGAGCAAATCGATCGACGCCTCGACCGATTCGAGAAGCTGTGCTTCGGCTTGTCGATGGTCCATGAACTGACACCCCGGCTGCTCGACGCGATCTCGGGAACAGGCGAGATGCTGGCCGCGCCGCTCGTGGCCGGCGCGATCGCCGCGCGTGGACGCGGGTCGACCGCCATCGACGCCACCGACTGCATCGTCACGACCGATCAGTTCGGCGGCGCCGAACCGCTCATGGACGAGACGCGCGTCAAGATGCAGGCGAAGGTCCGGCCCCTCATCGAGGGCGGCGAGAGCCCGGTGCTGACGGGTTTCATCGGCGCGACCGTCGACGGCGTGCTGACGACGCTCGGGCGTGGTGGGTCGGATTATTCAGCCTCGATCGTCGGCGCGGCGCTCGATGCCGACGAGATCTGGATCTGGACGGACGTGGACGGCGTCTTGTCAGCCAATCCGTCCGAAGTGCCGGACGCACGGACGCTCGCCGAGATCTCGTACAGCGAGGCCTCGGAGCTCGCGTACTACGGCGCCAAGGTGCTGCACTACAAGACGATCCTGCCGGCGTTCCGCCAGCGCATTCCACTTCGCATCCTGAACAGCTTCAATCCGACACATGCGGGCACGCGCGTGAGCGTCGAAGGCGATCCCTCGATCCCGGGCGTCAAGGCGGTGACCTCGATCCGCGGAGTCAGCCTCATCACGATCAGCGGGACCGGCATGCAGGGCATTCCCGGCATCGTCGCGAAGGCGTTCGAAGTCGTCGCGGAACAGCAGTCGAACGTCCTGATGATTTCGCAGGCGTCCTCTGAGAACAACATGTGCTTCGTGATCACCGCCGTCGATACGCCGCGCGTCATCAAGGCGCTCCGAGGCACGCTGGAGCTCGAGCTGGCGCGCGGGCACGTCGAGGAAATCTCGGCGCAGCCGGTGGCAGTGGTGGCGGCAATCGGCGATCGCATGCGCGGGACGCCTGGCATCGCTGCGACGGTCTTCGGCGCGCTCGGCAGCGAAGGGATCAACGTCATCGCGATCTCTCAAGGTTCATCCGAGCGGAACATTTCCCTCGTCGTGGCCGAGCCCGATGCTGCTCCCGCGATTCGATCACTGCATCGCGCGTTTCGCCTCAATGGCGCGCCGGTTGGCGTCAAGCTAGTCCATGCCCATTCGTGATCTCCTGATCATCGGAGCTGGTCCCTCCGGTCTGGCCACCGCCATTGCAGCCAAACAGCACGGTCTCGACTACGCGATCGTGGACAAGGGCGTGCTGGTCAACTCGATCTACAACTTCCCTCCGCTCATGGTGTTCTTTACGACACCGGAGCTGCTCGAGATCGGCGGACTTCCACTCGTCACGCCCTACGACAAGCCCACCAGGCTCGAGGCCCTTCGCTACTACCGCCGAGTCGTCGACACATTCGGGCTGCAGGTGTCCTTTCACGAAGAGGTTCGCGAGATCGAGCGAGAAGAGGACGGCACCTTCGTCGTGACGAGCACGGGCCGCGGCGGCACGCGCGTGAGATACGCGCGTGCGGTGGTGCTCGCGATCGGTTACTACGATCTGCCCAACTATCTCGGCATACCCGGCGAGGATTTGCCGCACGTCTCGCATTACTACACCGACGCGCATCCGTACTACAGGCAGCGCGTGGTCGTCGTCGGCGGAAAGAATTCGGCGGCGGAGGCGTCGCTGGAGCTGTTTCGTGCCGGCGCGCATGTGACTCTCGTCCATCGGCGCGCGGCACTTGGCGACTCGATCAAGTACTGGGTCCGCCCCGATATCGAGAACCGCATCAAAGAGGGGTCGATCGCTGCCCGCTTCGAGTCGCGCGTCGTCGAGATTCGATCGACCGAGGTCATCATCGAGCGCAGCGGAGAGCAGGAAACGATTCCCGCGGAGGGTGTCTTTCTGCTCACCGGGTATCACCCCGATGCGGAGCTGATGCGGCGCGCCGGCATCGAGTGCCATCCCGAGTCGCTCACGCCGACACTGAATCCCGAGACCTTCGAGAGCAACGTGCCGAACCTGTTCATCGCCGGTGGCGCCGTTGCCGGTCGCAATACCGGCAACATCTTCATCGAGAACGGCCGCTTCCATGGCGAGCGGATCATCAAGGTCATCTCTGACAGGCGGCTGCAGGAGGCATGAACGTCCGACGAGATCTACCGTAAGCGGCGGCTCGACATGGTCGAGCGGCAGATCAGGCAACGGGGTGTGACAAATACCCGTGTGCTCGGCGCGATGGAAACCATCCCGCGCCATCGTTTCGTCCCTCCCGACGCGCGTTCGCAGGCCTACGACGATGTCCCGCTGGCCATCGGATTCAACCAGACGATCTCGCAACCCTACATCGTCGCGTACATGACGGACGTGCTCGATGTGCACGACTCGCACCGAATCCTCGAGATTGGAACAGGGTCCGCGTATCAGGCGGCGGTGCTCGCGCGCCTCGCGCGCGAGGTCTGGACGATCGAGATCGTTCCGGAGTTGGCTGCGAGTGCGTCCGAACGGCTGCGAGATCTCGGTCTGAGCAACGTGCACGTCCGGCATGGCGACGGCTACGGCGGGTGGCCCGAGCAGGCGCCCTTTGACCGAATCATGGTGACGGCGGCGCCAGACGAAATCCCGGGTCCACTCATCGAACAACTCGCCGTTGGTGGCCGTCTCGTCATCCCGGTGGGTTCGCAAGGCGGACCGCAGTGGATGATGGTTGTCGAGAAGTCGAGCAGTGGCGTGGTGCGGAACCGCACGATCCCGGTCCAATTCGTGCCGCTGACCAGGGACCGGAAACAGCCCGGTTAACCTTCCCTGAGCCTGCCCGTAATAGGGGGCATGAGACAAGTTGCGATTCTGGCGGTCGTCCTGGCGGTATCTGGTTCCTGGCAGCCTGGCTGCCCAGGGCCGCGGTCAGGAGAAGGAAATCGGGCCAGTCCTGCGCGAACGAGGCCAACCGGCTCCGGCTCAGCCTGCCGACAACCCAGAAGCGCTGGCCTATTCGCAGAGCGCGGATTTCACCCGGAACCGGCTTCAGCAGCTTCTCTATCAGTTGCCTCCGAACGTTCGCAGCGTGCTGCAGTACGACCCCTCTCTCCTCGAGCAGCCTGACTACCTGAACCCGTATCCGACGCTTCAGGCCTTCCTCAAAGAGCACCCAGAGATAGCGAGAAACCCGTCGTACTTCTTCGGGCAGCCCGACAACCAACGGAGACCGAACCCGACTGACGCTCTCGCGGCGATCCTGGCCGGAACCGGGTTGTTCATCTTCTTCATGACCCTGCTCATCACGGTGGGCTCGATGGCGCAGCAGGTCGTGGCCTACCGCCGATGGGTTCGGCAAACGCGCATGCAGATCGACGTCCACACGAAGATCCTCGATCGCATGCAATCGAACGAGGATCTGCTGGCATACGTCCAGACACCGGCTGGACGAACCTTCCTCGAGTTTTCGCCTGCCGGCCCCGCGCCGGAGACGCGCGTCTCGAGCGCGCCCTTTGGTCGCATTCTCTGGTCCGTCCAGGCTGGCGTCGTCCTCGCCTCGCTTGGCATCGGCCTGCGCTACGCCCAGGGTCAGGTCCCCGAGGAAATCGTTCCGGCGTTTACCGTGCTCGGCGTCATCGTGATGTCGCTGGGTCTTGGCGCCGTGGTGTCCGCTATCGTTGCCTATGTGCTCTCGTCCCGGTTAGGCTTGTTGCCAAGCCGGAAACAAGAAACCAATGCGTGATGTGACGCTGACCGACGTGGAACTGATTGGTGCGTTTGGTGACGCCGACCGCACGTTCCTCATGACCGAGGAGGCGTTCCACGCGTTCTACGAACAGACGTCCCGGCCCGTGTGGGCCTACCTCGCCCGCATCACCGGTGACGGACGCCTGGCCGACGATCTGCTGCAGGAGGCGTACTACCGGTTCCTGCGCACGCGCGCCGCGTTCGAGAGCGACGACCACCGTCGCAACTATCTGTTCCGCATCGCTACCAACCTCGTTCGCGACCACCGTCGCCACCGTGGCCACGAAGAGCGTCGGCTCGCGGATGAATCGCGGGTCCAGGACATGTCGAGTGATTCGCGCGAAGGTGATCGCGCGGTCCGCCGGCTCGACCTCGCTCGTGCGATGGACCAGATGAAGCCGCGTGAACGTTCGCTCTTGTGGCTTGCGTACGCGCAAGGCTGTTCGCACGAAGAGATTGCCGATGTGCTCGGTCTCAAGAAGGCGAGTTTGAAAGCGTTGCTGTTCCGTGCGAGGAAGCGTCTGCTTGCCCTGCTCGGCACCACCGACATACCGGGGGGCCGTCGATGACCGCGCCCGAATGTCCTCGCGAGCAGGACGTGATCAACGCGATCGTGACCGGCCGATGGCCCGACCGGTGTGATGAATCGCTCTGCGCGCATGCCGCGGAGTGCGCGGTCTGCAAGGATCTCGTCGAAGTGACGAGCGTGATGCGGCTCGACCGCGATGGCCTGCACGAGGAAATGAGCCTGCCGTCTGCGGGTCAGGTGTGGTGGCGTGCGGCGATTCGCGCCAGGCTCGAGGCGTCCGAGCGTGTCGCTCGCCCGTTCTCGTGGGTGTTTGGTGTCTCGGTGGCGTGCGCGGTGGGGCTCACCATCGCGGTCGTGCAACTGTTGTGGTCACCCTTTCAGCAGGCGTGGGGCAGTTCGGTTCCGGGCGCATGGACATCGTGGTTCGGACTCGGAGAGTTCAGTCGGCTGCTTCCGACGTTGAGGGATCTCACACCGCTGACAACGACAACCGCTGTCGTGCTGCTCGGTGTGACTGCGTTTCTGCTGCTCGCTCCGCTCGCGCTCTACTTCGTTCTCTCCGACGAATAGCTCAGGCGATCCCTTAATAGTTTGTGTTCGGAATGTCGGGCACCCGACAAGCCGTTCACAAGATTCGTCGGCCTGATTGTCCTCTCCCGAGAACCTTAGATCGGACGCTCGTTCGACATGTGACGCGCTGTAAATCACTGTGAGCAAGTGTCTTCATTCGACCACTCGCATGCAGGTTGTTCGTGAAGTGTGCCGGCATTGGAAGGGGGCTTCCGTCTTGCCGATCACAGAGCACGAAACACCATGCACACACACACCTTTACCAAGTTCCTTATCGCGCTCTCGACCATCTTCGTGCTTGCCCGCACCGCGTCGGCCGACACGATCATCTTGACGTGGGATCCGAATTCCGAGCCACATGTCATCGGCTACAAGGTGCATGTGGGGACGCAATCGGGCACCTACACCCAGCACATTGACGTTGGACCGGCCACGACCTGGTCGTTCACGAGCGCCGTCGCTGGCCAGCAGTACTGCTTTGCCGTGACGGCGTACGTGAGCGGCTCGCTCGAAGGGCCTCATTCGAACGAAATCTGCGGGTTCAGTAACTGGCCACCAGCCCTCACCAATCCTGGCACCCGGAGCTCGACGGTCGGACAGGCCGATAGCCTTCAGCTCGTTGGCAGCGACCCCAAGGGCGATGTGTTGACCTACAACGCGACCGGGCTTCCTCCCGGCCTGACGGTGATGGCGTCGACCGGCTACATTTCGGGAACGCCGACGACAGCGGGGAGCTATTCAGTGACTGCGACGGCATCCGACGGAGTGTTGACGGCATGGCGGACATTTTGGTGGACGGTCGACGCCGGCGACACGACCGCTCCGGTCGTCACGATCACCGGCCCGACATCGGCGGCGACGTATGCGACGGGGGCGATGACGCTGACGCTCAGTGGAACGGCGGGCGACAGTACCGGTGTCACGCAAGTGACCTGGGTCAACAGCCGGGGCGGCGGCGGCACGGCGTCTGGGACGACATCGTGGACCGTGCCCTCGGTCGCGCTGCAAACCGGTAGCAACACGCTCACGGTCACAGCGCGTGACGCGGCCGGCAATTCCTCGTCGGATGTAATGACGGTCACGGTGAATGGCGCGCCGACGCTCGCCAGCGTGCTGAACCAGTCATCCGCGATCAACCTCGCGACGACGCTGCAGCTCGCCGGCAGTGATCCGAATGGTGACGCACTGACATACAGCGCCACGGGGCTGCCTGCGGGACTTGCCGTCACTGCGACGAGCGGTCTTATCTCGGGCACGCCAACCGCTGCCGGCACCTACAACGTGACGGCGTCGGTCTCTGACGGATCGCTTTCCGCGTCTCGTTCATTCACGTGGACGATCACCGCACCAGACATGACGGCACCGACGGTGGTGATCGCGAGCCCGACGACCGCGGCGACCTTCAAGACGACCGGCGCAACCGTGACGCTCGGCGGTACGGCGAGTGACAACGTCGGGGTCACGCAGGTGAGCTGGGCGAACAATCGTGGCGGAAGCGGTACTGCGGCCGGCACGACGAGTTGGAGCGCAGCGGTCACGTTGCAGACCGGAGCGAACGTGCTGACTGTGACGGCACGCGACGCTGCGGGACACACGATGGCCTCATCGATCACCGTGACTGTCAATACCCCGCCGGCCTTGTCGGGTGTTGCGAATCAGACATCGGTGGTGGGCACGGCCGCTTCCATGCAGCTGAGTGGCGCTGATCCGGACGGCGACATGCTGACATACGGCGCCAATGGTCTACCTCCGGGGCTCGCGATCGCATTCACGACCGGCCTCATCAGCGGGACCCCCGCTGTTGCCGGAAGTTATCCGGTTACCGTCACCGTGTCCGACGGCATGCAGACCGCGGGGCGGACGTTCACCTGGACGGTGACCGAGCCCACCGCGGACACCGTTGCGCCCGTCCTCACGATCACGAGCCCGACAACGGCGACGACCTACACGACGCCGTCTGCGACGATTACGCTCGGTGGAAGGGCAAGTGACAACGCCGGCGTCACGCAGGTGAGCTGGGTCAACAGCCGCGGCGGAAGCGGTATTGCGACAGGAACGACGTCATGGACCACCGGCATCACGCTGCAGAGCGGCTCGAACGTGCTCACGGTGACCGCGCGCGACGCCGCCGGCAACACGTCGTCCGATGTTGTGACGGTGACCTTCAACACCCCGTTGCGCGTCGCAAGCCTGACGGCAGACCGCCCAGCGCCCCAGTCGCTGGGAACGACGGTGACGTTCACGGCCGTTGGCTCGGGCGGCAAAGGGATGTATGAATACCAGTGGCGAGTCTTCAACGGCGCGAAGTGGGTGACCAAGGCGGGCTGGAGCTCGAACAATACGTTCGTCTGGACACCGACGATGGCTACGAGCAATTACCAGGTGCGCGCGGTCGTGCGCAGTGCGGGGAAGACAGCCATGTCAACGATGGATTTCCCCATCGTTCGGTAGCGTCTTTGACGAGAGTGAAGCGGCGGGTCGAAAGACCCGTCGCTTCTGTTTCAGTGCGCGAGGCCGCTGGTCCAGCGTCCGGTGCCTGGCGCCATCATCGAACGCATCTCGAGCAGTTCGATCAACGCGCCGCAACGCGACAGCACTCCGTTGCACTCGAGTAGTGCCTGTCGCTCGATGGGCTCGAGCGCCAGATACTGGGCCAACGCATTCACCAGGTCATCGTCAGGGACGTGCGGAGAGAGCTTCGAGTCAGTGCCGCGATGCTCCATCGCGGCAGCCAACAAATGCTCGAGCCGACGGCGATGCTGGTGCATCTGGGTCTTGTCGTCTTCGGTCACCGTCTCGGTGAGCGCTTCGACTTGAGCCACGCGATAGGGTTGCCCGCCCTCTTCGCCCGTCATCCGGAATTTCTCCAGACCCCGCAGCACGATATTGTAGCGCCCGTCCGGGAGCGGCTCGGAATGGGTGATGAGCCCTGCGCATCCGATCGGATACACCGGCGGCCGGCCGGCGTAGTTCGATTCGAAACCCGGTCGCAGCAACACCATGCCGATGATGCGGTCGCTGGCGAGTGCGTCCTTCATCATCGCGCGATAGCGCGGCTCGAAGATGTGGAGCGGCAGAAAGACGTTGGGGAAGAGGACGACGTTCGGGAGCGGAAAGATCGGGATGGTGGGTGGTAGTGGCATTGCTGATTTGCGGATCTTTGATTGTTGCTTCGTTGACGATTGTTGATTCTGGAATTGGTGATTGTGCTGACCGGAATCAACAATCAGCAATCACAGATCACCAATTGAATCGATATTCAAAGATCAAAGATCATTAATGTATTGTCTTCGTCTTGCGGTCCATGTAATCCATCAGCACGTACTGGCCGAGCGTGTACGGCGTCGTGAAATACGCCTTACCGCGGCAGATCGCCGCGACACGTCGCACGAATGCCACGAGGTCGTGATCGCGCGCGAGCATGAACGTGTTGATCATGATGCCGGCCTTCTGGCAGGCATTTACCTCGGCGAACGTCTCGGACACGATGAACGGATCGAGACCGAAGGCGTTCTTGTAGATCTGCCCGTCAGGGCGGGTGAGCGCCGACGGCTTGCCGTCGGTGATCATCACGATCTGGCGCATGTCCTTCTTCTGGCGCTCGAGGATTCGTCGCGCCAGCCGCAGCCCTTCGCGCGTGTTCGTGTAGTACGGGCCCACACGCACGCGACCGAGCTGCTTGAGCGGAATCTCCTCGGCCGAATCGTGGAAGAGGACCGCGCGCAGTGAGTCGCCGGGATACTGCGTGCGAATCAGATGTGCGAGCGCGAGCGCGACGCGCTTGGCGGGCGTGAAGCGATCCTCGCCGTACAGGATCATGCTGTGGCTGCAGTCGAGCATGATGACGGTGGCGCAGGAGCTTTGATACTCGCTTTGCGCGACCATCAGGTCCGGGTAGTCGACTTCGATGGTCCCGGGATTCGGGGTCGGGGATCCGGGATCCGGGATCCGGGATCCGGGATCCGGGGTCCGGGCCCCGAGTCGTCTGACCGCATTGAGAATCGTGCTGCTCGGATCGATGTTGAGCGTGTCGCCGAATTCATAGGGCTTCGGCGCCGCGACTGCTTCAACGCCGGTGCTCAGATGTCGTGTGTCATGGCGGCCGGTGTCGCTGCGGCCGATTGAGCCGAGCAGATCGCGCAGCGCGCGGTAACCGAGAAAGTCGAGTGCCTTGTCGGTGACTTCGAACTTGACCGGCGCGGAGCCTTCGTCGAATCCACCGCCGCGCTCCGTCACGGCGCTCGCGTTCCTGATCGAGATCGGGAGCGCCCGAGACGAACCCCTGTTCCATCATCCGCTCGATGATCTGCTGCACGAGATCTTCGAGCTGCTGACGGGCCTGTTCCTGGTCGCCGTCCGCGGGTTCACCGAGCAACTGCTGGATGGCTTCGTCCGACAGCATGCCGCCGCTGAAGAGTGCCTCGAGGATCGCATCGTGCAGTGCCTGCATCGTGCGGTCTTCTTCGTCGCTCGGGCCGCCCCAGGGATTGTTGAACCCGCTCGACAGCAACAGGTCGGACAGCTTCGACACGAGATCGTCGATGTCGATGTCGTCGAGTAAGTTCCCTGTGTACTTCGTGTAGCGGTATTTCACTCGGCCACCTGCGGATAGTGGTTGGTGGTTGGTGGGTGTGCGTGATCGGCCGACCACCATCCACCGGCCACCATCCACCAACCAGCTAATTGTAGTATTTCTTCCGCCCGCCACCGGGTCCGCGAGTTTCCTCGTCGAGGTTGACCTCGCGTGCCGGCTTGCGCACGGGCGGATCGGCGCCGTGGTATCCGCGCTCGTCGCTCCGGCCGATCTTCTTCGTCGCGTAGAGTCCTTCCAACAGGAAGTCGATGCCTGACGCAAGCATCGGATCGGACGCATTCGACGGCAACCCTGCCGCGCGCGCCAGTTCAACGAGGCCCTGGACTTGCTGTGCGTGCACCAGCACCTCGGCCGCGCTCATGGTGTCGCTCAACTGCAGGCTTCCGCCGAGGTCGAACCACTCGATGATCTGCCGGGGATCGAGATGCGACAGGTATCCGTCCGCGACGTTTGCGACCGACGGCGCGAATCAGATCGCGCGCGACCGCTTCGGCGCCCTTCAACTCGCCTTCGTATTCCATCTCGAACTTGCCGGTGATCGAGGGTAGCGCGGCGTAGACGTCGGTGACGCGCGCCACAGCGACCTGCTCATCGGAGGCGAGCGCTCGTCGTTCGGCATTGGACACGACGTTCTCCATGGCCGAGATCGGAAGACGCTGACTGACGCCGGACCGCTTGTCGATTCGTCGATCCTGTCGCGCCTGGAAGGCGATCTCCTCGACGATCTCTGCCACGAACGGCGGCACTTCAGTCGTCGGATTCGCGCCGTTTCGCGCCAGCCACGCTTCCTGCGCTGTAATCGCCATCGCGTCGGCCCGGCCGGTGGGATAGTGCGTGCGGATTTCGGATCCGATGCGGTCCTTGAGCGGCGTGATGATCTTTCCGCGCGCCGTGTAGTCCTCGGGGTTGGCGGTGAAGGCCATCAGGATGTCGAGCGGCAGGCGAATGGGGTAGCCCTTTATCTGGACGTCGCCTTCCTGAAGGATGTTGAAGAGTCCGACTTGAATCTTGCCCGCGAGGTCCGGCAGTTCGTTGATCGCAAAGATCCCCCGATTGGCTCGCGGCACGAGGCCGTAGTGCATGGTGAGCTCACTCGAGAGCTGCAGGCCGGATCGCGCCGCCTTGATCGGGTCGATGTCACCGACCATGTCTGCGATCGTCACGTCCGGCGTGGCGAGCTTCTCAACGTAGCGAAGCTCGCGTGACAGCCATCCGATCGCCATGCGATCGCCCTCGCTCGCGATGCGTGCGCGGCACGAGGCGCACAGCGGTTCGAGCGGATCGTCGTTGATCTCGCACCCCGGGACGATCGGGATCTCCTCGTCGAGCAAAGTCGTGAGCGCGCGGAGCAGGCGCGTTTTCGCCTGACCGCGCAGGCCGAGCAGGATGAAGTTGTGCTGTGAAAGCAGGGCGTTGACCATCTGGGGCACGACGCTGTCGTCGTAGCCGATGATGCCCGGAAACAATGCCTCACCGGCGCGAAGCTTTCGAATGAGATTGTCGCGGACTTCTTCGCTGACGCTGCGGCGCGGCACGTCGCCGCGCGCGACTGCCTGGCGAAGCGCGCCGAGCGTGGATATTCCGGATGTGGACATGGGCTGATCCTATCAGCTACTGCCTGCCGCCAACTGTCTACTGCCTACTTCAAGCGAATAGTATTCAGTCGTGGCTTTCTTCGAGCGGGCATCGCGTCCCCGCGTCTTTGCACACCGGGGCGGGCGCGCGCTCGGCCCGGAGAACACCATTGCCGCGTTCGAGCGTGGGCTGGCAGCCGGTGCCGACGGGCTGGAACTCGACGTCCATCTGTCGTCCGATGGTGTGGTCGTCGTGTGTCACGATGCCACGCTCGACCGCACGACGGATGCTACCGGACGCATCGACCGTCGAACCGCGGCAGAGCTCTCGCGGGTCGATGCCGGATATCGATGGATCGATGCCAACGGCGATCATCCCTTCCGGTCCTGTGGCATCGGTGTCCCGTCTCTTCGCGAGGTGCTCCGCCGCTTCAGGGACGTCCCGATCATCACTGAGATGAAAGTCGATCACCGCGAGATGGGACAGGCGCTGGCGGCCGAGGTCCTGGCGGCATCGGCTGTCGATCGTGTCTGTGCGGCGGCGGACGGACGTCGTGCGATCCGGGCGGCGCGAGAGGCGTTGCCGTCCATGGCGAGCAGCGCGTGCCGCTGGGACGTGAGGCTTGCGCTCTATCGATCCTGGGCGCACTGGCCGGTACGCCGGACCGAATACGACGGGTATCAGGTCCCGGAAATCGCCGGAACGATTCGCGTGGTGTCGCCCACCTTCGTCAGGCACGCGCACGAGGCCGGACTCGAGGTGCAGGTCTGGACCGTGGACGACGAGGCGGACATGAGAGCGTCTTCTCGCTGGGGCGCCGATGCGCTCATCAGCAATCGCCCCGATCTCGCCGTCAGCGTGCGCAATCGGTTCATGTCGGTAAGGCAATCGCAGGGCGCGTCGCAGCGATAATCGGCTATGGAGCCGCCGACTTACGCAGACGTGCTGGCTGCGCGCCCACGTGTCTACGCGCATCTGCAGCCCTCACCGCTGTTGCACCACCCGCTGCTCGACGAGTGGGTCGGCTGCCGTGTGCTGGTGAAGCACGAGAACCACAACCCGACAGGCTCGTTCAAGATTCGAGGTGGACTGAACCTGGTCGCGCAGCTCGATGATCGTGAACGCGGGCGTGGCGTGGTCGCCGCAAGCACCGGCAACCACGGCCAATCGCTCGCGCTCGCGTGCCAGCCGAAATCCTCGAGCAGGGTCGCGACTTGCATCTTATCTCCGGGGTCGCGACGTATGCCGCTGAAGTCTTCGAGGCTGTCGAGCGTGTCGACTTCGTGTTCGTTCCCGTCGGTGGCGGAAGCGGCGCCGCCGGCTGCGCCGTCGTTCGCGAAGGTCTGGGCGCGAAGACGCGCATCGTCGGTGTTCAGGCGCAGGAGGCCGATGCGTTTACGCGCTCGTGGCGCGGGCCCGAACGGGTGACGAGCGAACGCGCGGCGACGTTTGCCGAAGGGATCGCGACTCGAACGACGTTCGACCTGACGTTTTCGATGCTGAAAGCCGCGCTGGACGATGTAGTGACCCTCGAGGAAGCAGGCGCTTCGCGAAGGAGTGACAGCGGCAATTCAGTTCACGCACAACCTCGCCGAGGGTGCGGGCGCTGCTCCTCTTGCCGCAGCGCGACGATTCAAGCCGCCGAAGGACGCAACAGTCGTGTGCGTCATGTCTGGCGGAAACGCGGACATGCGAACACTTCGTCACACGCTTGCCTGACAGCCCCGGAATCGGCAAGGATAGGTCTCCGTTGTTTGTTCCCTATTGTTCAAGGAGGCAAGTGCATGCGTCGGCTTCTCACCTATACCACCGCTCTGATCGTCGCCCTGGCAGGCACTGTTGCGGTTGCTCAGAAAGCTACGAACCCTGGAGAGCTTGAAGCGGCGATGAAGAGGGTCTCTGCGGCAAATGCAGGCGTTGGCAAGGGCATCAAGTCCGAGGCGTACGCCGATGCCAAGACGTCGGTGGCCGCGGTCAAGGCCGCCTTGATGGACGCCGAGAACTTCTGGGTCGTGAACAAGAAGGACGACGCGATCAAGATGAGCAAGGAAGCGATCGCGAAGGTCACGGCACTCGAGACGATCCTGTCAGCGCCCACAGTCGATCAGCAGGCGGCGTTCGCGGCGGCCAAGGAAGTCGGCGGAACATGCGCAGCGTGCCACAAGGAGTACCGCGTCCAGAACGAGGACAAGACGTACTCGCTCAAGCCGGGCGTCATCTAGGAATCGAAGGCGGGTCTAAAGCCCCGCCTCTACCGAACCCGTGGCGGCGGGCCTTCAGGCCCGCCGTTGCCGTCATCGCAACAGTCTTCTTCGCTTTCCTGAAAACCGCCTCCATCATCTCCGGCGTCAGCTTTCCCGTATTCGTGTTCTGCCGGCTCGGGTGGTAGCACCCGAGCACGATCGCGGGCACTCCGTCTGGCGTGTCCACTCGGGCCATCACTCCGTGTCCGAACTGTGGCCTCGGAGACAGGACGTTCGCACCTCTTCTCTTCAGTAACCGCAGCCAGACATCGAAGGCGATCTTGCCGAGCGCGACGACGACCTGCACGCGCGGGAGCTCGGCAACCTCGGCGTCGAGGTGATCGAGGCAGCGCGTGATCTCTTCCGGTTCGGGCGCATTGTCCGGAGGCGCGCATCTCACCGCCATGACGATGTACGCGTCATATAGAGCGAGGCCATCGTCGATGCGGCTCGACGTCGGGATGCTGGCAAAGCCCGTCCGATTGAGCGCCGCCATCAGGAAGTCGCCGCTGCCGCCCTTACCATCGCCGGTGAAGACACGACCGGTGCGATTCGCGCCATGCGCGGCGGGTGCGAGGCCGACGAGCAGCAGACGAGCGGACGGATCACCGAAGCCGGGCACCGGACGACCCCAGTAGGTGTCGTCGCGGTAGGCTCTGCGTTTCTCGCGGGCGATCTGCCGACAATACGTACGCAGGCGCGGGCAGCGCTCGCATCCGACAATCGTGTCGCGAATTGCAGAGAGGTGGCCATGGATGTCGGTCGAGGCGGGTTTCATCCGATGTGCTGCGAGAGCTAGAATACGTAGTTGTCGTCAACAGTATCAGGGATGATGTGGCTGGCCGTCCCGCACAGGGCCCCAGGGGCTGCGTGTGGCTCCGAACCGCGCTGCTGACCTGAGGCACGCTCCCCAAGAGGATTCATGCGCAATACGGCACCCAAAGACGAAGCAGAGATCGAGGCGCTCGAAACGCGCGAATGGCTCGAGTCGCTCGACTACGTGCTCCAGTCGGGTGGGCCCGCGCGAGTCAGCCGTCTGCTGGCCGCACTCAGCGTTCACGCCCGCCAGAGCGGCGTGACGCAGCCGTTCACAGCGAACACGGCCTACGTCAACACGATTCCCCCTGCCGATCAGCCACCGTTCCCGGGCAGCCGCGAGATCGAACGTCGCATCAAGAGTCTGGTCCGGTGGAATGCGCTCGCGATGGTCGTCAAGGCCAACAAGCTCGAGGACGGCATCGGCGGTCACATTTCGACCTACGCCTCGGCCGCAACGCTCTACGAAGTGGGGTTCAATCACTTCTTCAAGGGCAAGGGCGACGATCACGACGGCGACATCATCTACTTCCAGGGACACGCGGCGCCGGGCATCTATGCCCGCGCGTTTCTGGAGGGACGTCTCTCCGCGGACAAGCTCGCGAACTTCCGTCGTGAGCTGAAAGAGGGCGGCGGCCTCTCGTCGTATCCGCATCCGTGGCTGATGCCCGACTTCTGGGAATTCCCCACGGTGTCGATGGGCCTCGGCCCCATCAAGTCGATCTACCAGGCGCGGTTCATGCGCTACCTCGAGGATCGCGGACTCAAGAAGCGATCGAACTCGAAGGTCTGGGCATTCCTCGGCGACGGCGAGACCGACGAACCCGAATCGCTCGGTGCCATCACGCTCGCCTCGCGCGAGAAGCTCGACAACCTCATCTTCGTGATCAACTGCAACCTGCAGCGCCTCGACGGCCCCGTCCGCGGCAATGGGCAGATCATCCAGGAGCTCGAGGCCGCCTTCCGTGGCGCCGGCTGGAACGTGATCAAGGTGATCTGGGGTTGCGAGTGGGATGCGTTGCTCGAGAAGGACCACGACGGGCTCCTCGTCAAGCGGATGGGAGAAGTGGTTGACGGCGAGTATCAGAAGTACGCCGTCGAGTCCGGTGAGTACGTTCGAAAGCACTTCTGGGGCGCCGATCCCAGGCTGCTCGACATGGTCAAACACCTGTCGGACGAGCAGCTCAAGAAGCTCACCTTGGGCGGTCACGATCCCATCAAGGTCTACACGGCATACAAAGCGGCCGTCGAAACCATCGGCCAGCCCACAGTGATCCTGGCAAGGACGATCAAGGGGTACGGGATCGGCGAGGCGGGTGAGGGAAAGAACATCACCCACCAGCAGAAGAAGCTGAACGAGGACGAGCTCAAGGCGTTTCGAACCCGATTCGGCATCCCGATTGGTGACGAGGACGTGGCCAAGGCGCCGTTCTACCGGCCACCAGACAACAGCCCCGAAGTCACCTACATGTTGGAGCGCCGCAAGCAACTCGGCGGCTTCGTTCCTTCCCGCAAGGTCCAGCTCGAACCGCTCAAGACCGACAGCCTGCCCGAGCTCTTCAAGGAATTCCATCAGGGCAGCGAAGGCCGCAAGGCATCGACGACGATGGCGTTCGTGCGGATGCTGGCGAAGATGCTGCGCGACAAGGAAATCGGCGAGCTGGTGGTGCCGATCGTTCCCGACGAAGCGCGTACCTTCGGCATGGAAGCGCTCTTCAGGCAGGTCGGGATTTACGCGCATGCCGGTCAGCTCTACGAGCCGGTCGACATGGATACGCTGCTCTACTACAAGGAAGCCAAGGAAGGGCAGATCCTCGAAGAGGGCATCACCGAGGCGGGATCGATCTCCTCGTTCATCGCCGCAGGCAGCGCGTACGCGACGCACGGCATCAACACGATCCCGTTCTTCATCTACTACTCGATGTTCGGCATGCAGCGCGTCGGCGATCTGGTGTGGGCCGCGGCGGATACGCGCACGCGCGGGTTCCTGCTCGGCGGAACGGCCGGCCGGACGACGCTGTCAGGAGAAGGACTGCAGCATCAGGACGGGCACAGCCATCTGCTGTCGCTCGCGGTGCCCAATCTGATCTCGTACGACCCGGCGTTCGCGTTCGAGATCGCGGTGATCATCGAGGACGGCATCCGCCGGATGTACAAGGACGGCGAGAGCATCTTCTACTACATCACCGTGATGAACGAGCAGTACGAGATGCTGCCGATGCCGGAAGGATCTCGCGACGGGATCCTGAAGGGGCTCTACAAGCTGCGGGCGTCGGAGAAGAAGGGCAAGATCAAGGCGCGCGCGCAGTTGCTGGGCAGCGGCGCGATTCTCAACGAGGTGCTCAGGGCGCAACAGATGCTCGAAGAGAAGTACAGCGTCGCCGTCGATGTGTGGAGCGTGACGAGCTATCAGGAGCTCTATCGCGATGGCCATGCGACTGAGCGATGGAATCGGCTGCACCCGGGCGAGAAGCCGCGCGTGCCGTACGTGACGCAGTGCCTCGCCGGTACCGAAGGCGTCATCGTGGCCGCCAGCGACTACGTCAAGGCGTTGCCCGACGCGATCGATCGCTGGACCGGGCGGCCCGTGACATCGCTCGGCACCGATGGCTTCGGTCGCAGCGAGGGACGCACGGCGCTGCGCGATTTCTTCGAGGTCGACACGAAGCACATCGTGCTGGCGACGCTCGTCGATCTGGCGCGCGACGGGAAGATCGAAGCGCCGGTGGTCCAGAAGGCCATCAAGGATCTGGGAATCAATCCCGAGCCAACCAGCGCAACGCGAGAACCGGAACGACCGAGTCCTGCGTCTCGGAATGACCGAATTCAAAATTCCCGAACTGGGAGAGAACGTCGCCTCCGGCGACGTGACCCGCGTGCTCGTCAACGTCGGCGACACCATCGCTCGCGAGCAGCCGGTCCTGGAACTCGAGACTGACAAAGCCACGATCGAAGTGCCCTCGTCGGTGGCGGGCGTCGTCAAAGAGATCAAGGTCAAGAAGGGCGACAAGGTCAAAGTGGGCGCGGTGGTGCTCACGGTGGATGCGCCCGCCGGCGGTGTGCCTGCTGCGAACGCGGCGGCACCGGCCGTTGCTCCTGCTGCGTCACCCGCGCTGACTCCCGCGCCTGAACTCCGCCTATCGCACCTGCGCCTGCTCCGGCACCAGCAGCGACAGGCCCGAGTCGCGTCGTGCCGATGCCTGTCAGGGCTGCGCCCGAGGCTGCCGCACCCGCTGCTCCGGTGAAGCTGGAAGGGGAGCGAGGAGCGGCGGCGCCGGCATCGCCTGCGGTGAGACGTCTGGCTCGCGAGATCGGCGTCGATATCAACGTCGTCCCGGGATCGGGCCCGGGCGGACGCATCACGCAGGAAGACGTCAAGGAGACATGCGCGACGGATTCTGAGCAGCGTCGGTATCGGCAGGCGCTGCAGCCGGCGGCGTGGCGCGTTCGCGCCGTCGCGTCCGCTGCCTGACTTCCAGAAGTGGGGCGAGGTCGATCGTCAGCCGTGGAGCAACATCCGGCGCGCGACCGCCGAACATCTCAGCTACGCATGGACGACGATCCCGCACGTCACGCAGTGTCGACAAGGCCGACGTCGGCGAACTCGAGGAGTTGCGGAAGCAGTTCAAGGAGAAGGTGGCCAAGGCGGGCGGCAACCTGACGGTCACGGCGATGCTGGTCCGCATGCTGGCGACCGCGGTGCGGAAGTTCCCGCAGTTCAATGCGTCGATCGATCTCGAGCGCGGCGAGATCGTCTACAAGAAGTACGTGAACGTTGGCGTGGCGGTCGATACCGATCGCGGTCTGCTCGTCCCGGTGATTCGGCAGGCCGACACGAAGAACATCATGGAGATCGCCGTCGAACTCCAGACGCTGGCGGAGAAGGCGCGCGACAAGAAGCTGTCGCTCGAGGAGATGAGCGGCGGCGGGATCACGATCTCGAACCTTGGTGGCATCGGCGGCACTTACTTCACACCGATCGTGAACTGGCCCGAAGTGGCCATCCTCGGCGTCTCGCGCGGCACGACCGAGCCGGTCTGGCGCCCTTCGACAAGCTCAGGGCGTCCCGAGCCTGGCGAGGGGAAAGACGGGCGCTGGGAGCCGCGTCAGATGCTGCCGCTCTCGCTCTCCTACGATCACCGGGTGATCGACGGTGCTGACGCGATGCGGTTCCTGCGGTGGGTTGTCGAAGCGATCGAACAACCCTTCCTGTTGTCACTGGTCGGATGATGATGGCTTCACTCGAGGCTATCGCTCATCGCCTCTTGCTCTCTCTGGTGGGTTAATGGCGGATTCGGTTCAGGTTGCAGTGCTGGGCGCAGGCCCTGGCGGATATGCGGCGGCCTTCTATGCCGCTGACCTCGGCATGCAGGTCGCGCTTATCGACGAGGAAAAGAACCCGGGAGGCGTCTGCCTCTATCGCGGGTGTATCCCGTCGAAGGCGCTTCTGCACGTCGCGAAGGTGATTGACGAGGCGAAGCACGCCGGCAACTGGGGCGTCAGCTTCGGCGAGCCGTCGATCGACGTCAACAAACTCCGCTCGTACAAACAGGGTGTCGTCGACAAGCTGACCGCGGGCGTCGGCAGCGTCGCGAGGCTGCGGAAGGTGAAGTTCGTCCAGGGACGCGCGACGTTGACGGGGCCGAACTCGCTCACGGTTGCGGGCGACCGGCGGCGAGACCGATCTGCAGTTCGAGCATCTGATTCTGGCTACCGGGTCGAGCCCGACACGCATCCCGTCGCTGTCGATCGAGAGCGATCGGATGATGGACTCGACCTCCGGCCTCGAGTTGCCCGACGTGCCGCAAGTCACTGCTGGTTGTCGGCGGGGGCTACATCGGCCTCGAGCTCGGGTCCGTCTATGCCACCCTCGGCAGCAAGGTCTCGGTCGTCGAGATGACGCCCGGGCTCCTGCCTGGCGCCGATCGCGATCTGGTGGGCGTGCTCGAGAAGCGGCTGAAGAAGCTGTTCTCGGCCATCATGCTCAACACAAAAGTCGTGAAGGTCGTGGCCGAGGGCAAGGGCATCCGCGTCACTTTCGAAGGCGATGTGGCGGAGAAGGAGCAGGTCTTCGATCGCGTGCTCGTCGCCGTCGGCCGGCGTCCGAATTCGAAGATCCCCGGGCTCGAGACGACCGGAGTCAAGGTCGACGCGAAGGGATTCATCGAGACCGATCCGCAGCGCCGCACGGCGGAACGAACGATCTTTGCGATCGGCGACGTGGCGGGTGAGCCGATGCTCGCGCACAAGGCCTCGCACGAAGCGCGTGTGGCCGTCGAAGCGATCGCCGGACACAAAGCGGTCTTCGAGCCGCAGGCGATTCCGGCAGTGGTCTTCACCGATCCGGAGATCGCGTGGTGCGGTCTCACCGAGGCGCAGGCGCAGGCTGAAGGCATCGACGTCGAAGTCGCGAAGTTCCCGTGGGGCGCGTTGAGCCGCGCGATCACGGTCGATCGGCCTGAGGGTTTGACGAAGCTCGTGCTCGAGCCGAAGACCGGTCGCGTGCTCGGCGTCGGCATCGCGGGATCAGGTGCGGGTGAGTTGATTGCGGAAGGCGCGCTGGCGATCGAGATGGGTGCGACGGCAGAAGACATGAAACTCGTGATCCATCCGCATCCGACGCTGTCCGAGTCCGTGATGGAAAGCGCCGAAGTGTTCTTCGGGCAGAGCACGCACGTCTACAAGCCGAAGCGGAAATAGAGCTGGTTGGTGGATAGTGGTTAACCACCAACCACCTACCGGTGTAAGGAGAACATCGTGACCAAGTTGCTCGCGGCGTTCACGTTGGCTGGTGCGATGGGCGTGGCCGCAGCGGCGGCTCAGTCGCCCGGCGGAGATGGAGAAGCACATCGCGGCCGCCAAGGCTGCAGCCGGCAACTGAACACGCCGGGATCTTCGACCGCATCTGCTCTGAAGCGCGGACGGTCGGCGCAGCCTCGCGGTGGCGGACCTGCGCGGGGCCGGCCCGGTGGTCGTCGTGGCGGTGGCCCGCCCTCCACCGCCAGCGCGCGAGACGTGGCACGCTGAACCGGCCAAGGTCTTCGACAACCTGTACTACGTCGGGATGACCGAGTATTCGTCGTGGGCGGTCACGACGTCGCAGGGCATCATCCTCATCGACGCGATCTACGACTACTCAGTCGAGGACGAAGTCGATGGCGGCCTGAAGAAGCTGGGGTCTGAATCCGGCGGACATCAAGTACGTCCTCATCAGCCACGCTCACCTCGATCACGCGGGTGGCGCGAAGTTCCTACAGGACAAGTACGGCGCGCGCATCCTGATGTCGGCGGCCGACTGGGATCTCCTCGATCAGCAGAACCCGCCGTGGAAACCGAAGCGCGACATGATCGTGACCGACGGACAGAAGCTCACGCTCGGCGAGACGACGCTGACGATGTACATCACGCCGGGGCATACGATGGGTACCGTGTCGTCGATCGTGCCGGTGTTCGACAACGGTCAGCGCCACATCGCGGCCGCGTGGGGTGGCACCGCGTTCAACTTCGGACCCGACAAGGCGCGCCTGCAGACCTATGCCGCTTCCGCCGTCCGCTTCCGTGACATCGTTGCCAAGGCTGGCGCGGACGTGTTGTTCGCGAATCACACCGACTTCGACGGCACGAAGGTGAAGATTCCCGCGCTTGCGCAGCGGAAGCCGGGGAGTCCGCATCCGTACGTGATCGGCAAGGATGCCGTTCAGAGGTATGTGACGGTCGCCAACGAATGTGCGCAGGCAGCGATCGCCAACTTGCCATGAGGGCGGAATCTTTTCGCAGCGCTTCCTACGGCAGTACGACACACCGAGGCAGCGAGGCATCCACCTCCGCCAAGGCTACGGTGGACAGGCATGGGCGCCGTAGCCCGAAGGGCGAAGGCGGCTGCCTCTCTGGGTCGTGGACAGTGGCTGGTGTCGCGACTCAATTGAACTCTGTTGTAACGTATTAAGGTTTGCCACTCGTCTTTCGTCCCATTCGGAGGCAGTTGATGGAGGCAGTCCCCGTCAAGATCGTGCCGCGGGATTTTGGAGAAACCCGCCGGCGTGACTGGTGGTGGGTCGAACCGATGATCGTCTTCGCGGTCTTCGGCGGCTTTGTGACCTACGCAACCTGGGCCGCGTTCCAGAATGCGCACTACACCTTTGGTCCGTATCTCTCTCCGTTCTATTCACCCGAGATCTGGGGAAGCTCCCACCACGCCTTGTTCGGGCCGAAGCCCGAGTGGTGGCCGTCGCTGGCGCCGTTCTCGCCAGCGCTCCTGATTCTTCCGTTTCCCGGCCTCTTCCGCTTCACCTGCTATTACTACCGCGGCGCGTACTACAAGGCGTTCTGGATGGATCCGGTGTCGTGCACCGTGGGTGAGCCGCGAAAGACCTACTGGGGCGAACGCTGGTTTCCGCTGATTCTGCAGAACGTGCATCGCTACTTCGCGTATGTTGCCTGCCTGTTTCTGCTGGTGCTCTCCTACGACGTCTGGCTGGCGTTGTGGTTCGAGAATCCCGCCACGGGACAGACGGAGTTCGGTATCGGGGTCGGGACCCTGGTCCTCGCGGTGAACGTTGTACTCCTCAGCAGCTACACGCTTGGATGCCACTCGATTCGGCACATCGTCGGTGGCCTGAGGGACGAGGTCTCGAAGTCAGCCATGCGGCACGCCTGCTACAACTGCTCCAGCGCGCTCAACGGCCGTCACATGCTCTTTGCCTGGATGAGCCTCTTCTCGGTGGCGCTGTCGGACGTGTATGTCCGCCTCTGCTCGATGGGCGTCATCACTGACGTGAGGCTGTTCTGATGGCGGCGTTTCAAAGCTACAGCTACGACGTGCTGATCGTCGGCGCGGGCGGCGCCGGGTTGCGCGCGGCGATCGAGGCAGCGTCGAGCGGCGTATCTGTGGGTCTCATCTGCAAGTCGCTCCTCGGCAAGGCGCACACGGTCATGGCGGAAGGCGGCATGGCAGCAGCCATGGCCAACAACGACGACCGTGACAGCTGGCGCGTCCACTTCGCTGACACGATGCGCGGTGGCCAGTACGTGAACAACTGGCGGATGGCGGAACTGCATGCGAAGGAAGCACCGGATCGCGTCCGCGAGCTCGAGGGCTGGGGCGCGGTGTTCGACCGCACGCCCGATGGCCGGATCAACCAGCGCAACTTCGGTGGACACCGGTATCCGCGCCTCGCGCACGTTGGCGATCGCACCGGTCTCGAGCTGATTCGCACGCTGCAGGATCACGCTGTCTACACCGGGATGACCGTGCACATGGAGCACACGGTCATCGACCTGATTCTCGACAACGGCCGTGCTGCCGGTGTCCTGACCTACGACCGCGAACGCGGCCGCTTCCACGTCTTCAACGCCAAGGCGATCGTGTTGGCCACCGGTGGCGTGGGCCGGGCGTACAAGATCACGAGCAACAGCTGGGAAGGGACCGGCGACGGCCACGCGCTGGCCTATCGCGCGGGCGCCGAGCTGATCGACATGGAGTTCATCCAGTTCCATCCCACGGGGATGGTCTGGCCGCCGAGCGTGCGCGGGATTCTCGTGACCGAAGGCGTGCGCGGCGAAGGTGGCGTCCTCAAGAACAGCGAGGGGCGCCGGTTCATGTTCGACGACATCCCGGACAACTACAAACCGCAGACTGCCTCAGACGCGGAAGAAGGCTGGCGTTACACCCAGGGCGACAAGAGCGCCCGTCGTCCGCCAGAGTTACTGACACGCGACCACGTCGCGCGCTGCATCAACCGCGAGGTCAAGGCTGGCCGCGGGTCCCCGCACGGTGGCGTGTTCCTCGACATTGCCTGGATCAAGGAGAAGCTCAAAGACTCCGAAGCGCACATCAAGCGGAAGCTGCCGAGCATGTATCACCAGTTCAAGGAGCTGGCGGACCTCGACATCACGAAGGAGCCGATGGAAGTCGGGCCCACCACGCACTACATCATGGGTGGGATCCGCGTCGATGCGGACTCGCAGATGTCGACGATCCCGGGCCTGTTCGCGGCCGGCGAGTGCGCGTCGGGCATCAACGGCGCGAACCGCCTCGGCGGGAATTCGTTGTCGGACCTGATTGTCTTCGGCCAGCGCGCCGGTCGAGTACGCAGCCACCTGGGCGAAGGAACATCCGGCGCCGAAGGTGAGTGACGCGGTCGTCGAGACCGCGATGAAGATATCGCTCGAGCCGTTCGAGCGGGGCGACAGCGGCGAGAATCCGTACAAGGTCCAGGCCGACTTGCAGGAGTCGATGCAGGCACTGGTCGGAATCGTGAGGACCGAGAACGAAATGCGCGAAGCGCTGATGCGCATCGCCACGTTCAAGGAGCGGGCGGCCCGCGTCGGCGTCTCCGGCCATCGCGAGTATCACGCGGGATGGCACACGGCGCTCGACCTGCGCAACCTGTTGACGGTCTCCGAGGCGATCGCGCGCTCGGCGATCGAGCGCAAGGAAAGCCGCGGCGGACATTTCCGCGAGGACTATCCGGACAAGGTCGCCGAGTTCAGCACGATCAACATCGCGGTCAGGCAGGGAGCCGGCGAGACTATGGAGATCGGCCGCATACCGATCCCGCCGATCCCGGATCACCTCAAGCAGGTGATCGAAGAACAGAAGTCGTAACGTAGTGTCCGGCTCGAGCCGGACCGGAGACAACTCCCGAATGGCGACCACAGCGACCTTCAAGATTTGGCGCACGCATCCAGAGAAGGACGGTACGTTCCAGACCTTCCATACCGAGGTCACCGACGGCATGGTCGTCCTCGACGTGGTGCACAAGATTCAGGCGGAGCAGGCGCCTGATCTGGCGGTGCGGTGGAACTGCAAGGCGGGCAAGTGCGGTTCGTGCTCGGCCGAGATCAACGGTCAGCCGCGCCTGATGTGCATGACGCGTCTCAGCCAGGTGAACCTGCACGAGCCGGTCACGGTCGAGCCGATGCGCGCGTTCCCGCCGATCAAGGATCTCGTGACCGATGTGTCGTGGAACTTCCGCGTCAAGAAGGGCATCTCGAAGTTCAAGCCGCGCACGCCGGATGCGCCCGACGGCACGTGGCGGATGGCGCAGAAGGACATCGACCGTGTGCAGGAGTTCAGGAAGTGCATCGAGTGCTTCCTGTGTCAGGACGTGTGTCACGTGCTGCGTGACCACAACAAGCACGACGAGTTCATCGGTCCGCGGTTCCTGGTCTATGCGGCGAACCTCGAGATGAATCCGCTCGACACCGAGGACCGCGTGCCCGCACTCAAGGACGAGCACGGCCTCGGGTACTGCAACATCACCAAGTGCTGCACGAAGGTGTGTCCGGAGCACATCCACATCACGGACAACGCGATCATTCCGCTCAAGGAGCGCGTGGTCGATCGCTACTTCGATCCGATCACCCGGTTGCTGCGCATCTTTCAGTAGCGTTTTCGTCGTCTCTACCATTACAGACCTCGTCATGCGAATCCGTCCTGGCCGGCCGGTGACTGTGGCGTGCCGCCACGGGGCGTTCTGTGCGTCTTTCGCGGGCACATGGCTTGCCCCTCCTGGATATCCGTAGTTGGAGGAACAGCATGTCCTGGCTTTTCTTGGCGATGGTCGTCGTGGCGGGGTTTGCCCTGCTGAAGGTCCGTCGGCGTCGCAAGTCGCGACAGACCGAAAGCAGTTATTTCGATTCGAAAGCGGCCTGATTGGTCCTCTGGTGCCTAGGCGATATCGGGGATGGCGCGCGTGAAGGCGACACCGGCGCGATAGGTGGGCGTGGGTCCGATTTCGAAGGTCGACCACGCCACTACCGCCACTGCCTTGACTGAACCCCGTTCCGGCGCGAGCACGACCCGGATGCGCTGCCGCGGCTTGAGGACCGTCTCCGAACGGACCTGGGCACCTACGGCCGAGAGGTCAATCAGCCTCACCGGCTGTCCATCGACCAATACCTGTTCATCATCCGCCGCGAGAATCCGCTGAGCACGCCGCTCGGGTCGGGGTGGCAGCGCGTGCGCCAGATCGGCGAGCCACGCCTGCGCAGGCGCATCGCCCGGGCCGGACGCTATCAGGGCGGCGGCACGATCGGGTGGGAGCAGCCGCACCTCGGTCCCACGCAGATACCGCTCGCTGTGCAGCCGATCCATCAACGTCGACCCATCTCCGCTCGCGGCGACCGCCTGCTCGATCACGACGACTTCGGGCTGCGCTTCGCTGATCAGATCGATGGCGAAGGCGAGGTCCGTGAGCGGCACGGCAATCACCTGGCTCTCCTGGCCCCCACACGCATTCCATGCGGCGAGGAGCGGCTCGGAGCCGATGAAGACGGTACGCGGTTGTTGACTGTTCGACGCAGCGGATTTCATATCTGTGATTGGTTGCCACAGATTTCGAGCAAGAAGCCAGCCACGGAATGGCGCCAGGCTAAACGGCTGTTGTCCCGGGGCTTGCCGCGAGGGCTTCGCGGCAGGTGCGCGCCAAGAGGAATTATCTGGCGGACGAAAGGTCCAGCTCGCCCAGAAAGTCTCGCCTCGCGACCGGTGTCGCTTCACGCTTCGGCACCGGGCAGGGTGGTCCGGCTGCCGCCGTCGCCGCTTGCGCGGCTACGGCGCCCAAGGAAGCCGGACACTGCGTGGCGCGATGCTACGTTGTGCGGTGTGCGTCGAAGGCGTCGGCCTGTTCGTGCGCGTGATACGACGAGCGCACGAGTGGGCCCGATTCGACGTGGACGAATCCACGATCGAGTGCCGCCTGCTTGAGCGCGGCGAATTCGTCCGGGTGGTAGTAGCGCACCATCTTCGCGTGCGTCGGCGAGGGACGCAGGTATTGGCCGATCGTGAGAATCGAAACGCCGACGTTTCTCAGATCGTCGAACACGGCGAGGATCTCGTGATGCTCTTCGCCCATGCCGACCATGATGCCGGTCTTGGTAGCGATGTCCGGACGGTAGTGGCGTGAGCGATCGAGCAGCTCGAGCGATCGCGGATAGCGGCCACCGGACCGCGCCATGCGATAGAGGCGGGGAACCGTCTCGATGTTGTGATTGAGCACGTCTGGAGAGGCGTCGAGCACCGTACGCAGCGACGACTCGATGCCCTGGAAATCCGGAATCAGGACCTCGATTCGGCAGCCAGGTACGCGCTCGCGCGTCAGGCGAATCGTCTCCGCGAAGATGTATGAGCCGCCGTCGGCGAGATCGTCGCGATCGACCGACGTAATCACCGCGTACTGCAGGCCCATGCGCGCGACCGCTTCAGCGACGCGCGCCGGTTCTGCCGTGTCCAGTTCGTTCGGCTTCCCGTGCGCCACCGCGCAATACGCGCACGCGCGGGTGCAGATGTCGCCGAGGATCATGAACGTCGCCGTCCCGTGATGCCAGCACTCGCCGATGTTCGGGCAGCGCGCGTCCTCGCATACGGTGTTCAGGCGGAGGTCCTTCATGATTGCCTTGAGCCGGATGTAGTTCTCCGACCCCGGGGCGCGGACCTTCAACCAGGCGGGCTTCGGCTCTTTCGGGCCGACAAACTGCAGGGGGGCTTCGACGGCCATCTCTCGATATTTTACCTTGCGGGTCGTTGTACCACGACGGCCACGAAGATCACGGCCAAGACTCGAGCCACTCGCATTGACAGCCTTGGTGAAGGCAGTAAGCATCACTCCATGGGGACACTCGAGATCACCTGGTTCGGACATTCGACGTTTCTGATAAAGACTCCCGGCGGAAAGCGGCTCTTGTTCGACCCCTGGCTGACGACCAACCCGGCCTGCCCGGATCGTCTGAAGAAGCCTCCTCAGGCCGACCTGATTCTCGCGTCGCACGGGCATGGCGATCACATCGAAGATCTGGTCCTCTGTGCGCGAACGGCCGGCGCGCCGGTCGTCGCGATGTATGAGTTGTGCGTCTGGCTGGAACGCAAGGGGATCAAGCAGACGGAGCCGATGAACATGGGCGGCTCGCTGGACATCGCCGGGCTGCGCGTGTCGATGACGGACGCACGCCACAGCAGCGGGTTCGTCGAAGACGGGCAGATGATCTACATGGGCGCGCCGTGCGGCTTTGTGATCCGCCTGGAAGACAGTCGGACCATCTACTTCGCCGGCGACACGGATGTGTTCGGCGATATGCGGCTGATCGGCGAGATTCACCGTCCGCAGATCGCGTTCCTGCCCATCGGCGATCGGTTCACGATGGGTCCCGAAGGAGCCGCACGCGCATGCGCGCTGTTAGGCGTGAAGCAGGTCGTGCCGATGCACTGGGGTACGTTCCCGCTGCTGACAGGAACGCCGACCGCGCTCATGCCACTCGTCGAGCCGATCGGCGTTCAGGTCCTGGAGCTGAAACCAGGTGAGACAGCGCAGTGAACGTGTCGTTCGAAGACCGGCAGTCACCCCGCAAGTATCAGAAGAACTTGCGGGAGATACTGAACCCGATATACCAGTCCTCGTTGTCGAACCCGCCGCGCGCGATCTGCGCCGGCGTCGTCCCGATGTTGTTCGAGAAATTGAGCTGGAACACGTGGCCCCCGGCACGTTTCTCGACACCGAACGTGATGTGATCGACGCCGGGCGAGTATCCGATACGAGGAATATACTCGCCAACCACATACACAGTCGGACGGACTCGCAGCCGCCCTCCGATGCCGAACAGGAAGGTGTTGTTGTCGTCGGCGAGCTCGCTTGGCAACTGGTTCGAATTGTTCACCCAGATCGGCTCGAAGTAGAGCGCGCCGTGAGTGCCAAGCTCGCGCGACAGCACCACACCCAGTGCCGGTGAATAACTGTCGCTGAAGTTGTCCGTGCCGTCCATTGTTGCAATCACGTCCAACCCGACCCCGTGGTCTTTCTGCTGCAACCCGCTGTACTGCGCGAAGAACTCAATTGTCCGGTTGCTCGTGCGGTAGATGCCGATCTGCGTGCCCCGCATGATGCCGAACCGGTACTCGAGGCCGATCTGCGCGCCGCTGTCGAGGCCGAAGAGATCCGAGGCGAGGTCGCTGAAGTCGCCTTGCCCGAGCGGACGCGCGAAGCGATGCGTGACGCGGAATGCGCTCTTGTACTTCGGGAGGCGCAACGTCGTCGGGAGATTGACGAGTGTAAAGTCCGGCTGCGATCGATTCGGATCTCGATCAGGATCGTCGTCAACTGTGGCGGCAGGTGGTTTCTGCTGTGCTGATGCGACGACGGGCGCCGCGAGCGCGCACACGGCTGCGAATATGACGAGTCTCGTCCAAGTCATCGTGTGAGCTCCTGTGCCCGCCATGCGGGCTCGATTGCGATCCAGGCCCCGTCGCGCCCACCGCATGACGGGCGGCGCGCGCAGCGCGCCAGAAGACGCTGTCGAACTAGCCGCGGGATTTTCATGAGGCTAGTTATTGGGAGCACCGGTTTCGATCCATCGCCTGATGACGAGAATCTGACCGGGCTGGAGATAGGGACCGTTCAAGGGCATGCGGACCCCGGCAATGGTGGAGCGACCTTCGAGCTTGTGAATCAGGTAGCTGTTCTCGGGGTCGCCTGGGATCACGCGGACGGCACCCGCCTTGAAACCGCTCCGGACGTTGACGAGATTGTTGTACGAGACAGCCGCAGTCAGATCGAGACCGTTGAAGCGGCTGCCGATGGCGTTGTGGCAATTGGTGCACGCGGGACGTCCCGACGAGTCGCCGTTGCTGAAGATCTGCTGCTGAATGCTGCTGAAGGTTGGTTCGAGATCTGGTGTTGGTCCTGTCAGGTCCGACAGTGCTTCATCACACCCGACGGTGCCGAGGGCGACGGCGATCAGTGCTGCGAATCCGATCCTACTTAACTGCATTCGGCTTCACCTCCGTGTTCTGAACGTCTCGGGCTAGAACGACGAGCTGGCCTTGCATGTCTTCGTGGCCGTCGCCACAGTACTCGGAGCAGAGGATGGGGAACTCGCCGGCCTCGCTCGCAGTGAACTCGATGATGACCGGCGTCGTGCCGCGGGGGATTTCCTTCTTGACCTTGAACTTCTTGATCTCCAGGCCGTGCACGCCATCGGCGGATACCACGCGCAGACGTACGCGCTCGCCGACCGCGACTTCGATGCGCGCCGGTTCAAACGCAAAGCGACGCGCGACGACCTCGATCTCTCGTGGTGTCTCCTGACGCGCGGCGCCGCTGACGGTCCACGCGGCAGCACTGACAAGCGCCACAATCGTGGACAGGCGTACGACCGAAGCTGGTAAGGCGAACATACGTGCGAGTCCCTCCCTGGGTGTGCAACGCTGAGCAAGGCCGATGCCCGTCCAGAGCAGCCCAGAATGGGCCTGAATCCATGGGAATTGGCTTACCCTAGAGTCTTGAAATCCAACAGATGATCCAAAAAGATGAAGGCAAAATGGCCGAGTTATACTCTGTCGATTGCTGACGGCATTTAACGGGGCCGTCCCTGGAGAACGACTGCGTGGCGTATATCATCTGCGAACCATGTGTGGGCACGAAGGACAGTGCGTGTGTCGATGTGTGCCCCGTGGACTGCATCCATCCGCGAAAGGACGAACCCGAGTTTCAGTCTGCGGAAATGCTGTATATTCACCCCGACGAATGCATCGATTGCGGTGCATGCGTCCCCGCGTGCCCCGTCGAGGCGATCTACGCGCTCGATGAAACACCGGAGAAGTGGAAAGACTTCATTCCGGTCAACGCCGCTTTCTATCAGAAGTCGTAGCCTACAAACGTTTCTGCCTTGGTGAGCCACGGGGCTCACATGTCAGGCAAGGGTGGGACCATGCGGATGTCGCGCCGGTTCGTCAGACCCGTTCAGGCTGTCACCTGCGCGGCTGCCCTGCTCGTTGGAGGTTCGCTTGCGCTGTCTGCAGACATCGGTGCCGACGCCGATCTGCAACTGCAGCTCGCCTCCCTTCTCTACGACGAAACGAGATACCAGGAAGCGCTCACGGCGTTCACCGAAGCCGCCAAGAGCGACGATGCGCGCGTGGCGGTGGCGGGGCGCAAGGGCACGGTTCGCACCTCGCTGAAGGTTGCCGAGTTCCTTCGCGCGCGACAGGAAGCCGAAGAGCTCGTCAAGGTGGCGCCAGACGACCCGGAGGCGCGTACGCTTCACGCCGACGCACTCTGGTCCGCAGGTCTCTTCGATGAAGCCGAGCGCGAGTACCGGTCGGGGGTCGATCTCACACCGGGGTCGGCACGCGCGCGATTCGGTCTGGCGCGTTCGCTTGCGGCAACCAGCAAGCTCGATGACGCGCTCGATGCCGCGCTGACCGCCGCTGCGGCCGCGCCTCGCGATGGCGAGATCCATGCGCTCGCCGGCGATATCTACGAGCGTCTTCACCGTTTCGCGCAGGCCGCCAACTCCTATCGCAACTACATCAACCTCCTGCCCAACAAGGATCGCAGCGACAAGGCGGCGTGGGCGCGTGCGCAGGTCGAGTTCCTCGACTCGTTCGGTGACGTCGCGCCGGTGGATATCGACGACGAGGATCTGAGGACGCTCCATACGCTTCCGTTCAGGCTGGTCGCCGACAAGATCGTCGTCCAGGCGCGCGTCAACGGGGGACGTCCACAGGATTTCATCCTTGACACCGGTTCTGAGGAAACGGTTCTTTCACGCGAGACGGCTCAGCGAGAGCGCATTCGCCCGGTGACCTACACATTGAGTGCCGGCGTCGGCGAGGTGGGACTTCGCGGGCTGCAACTCGCGCAGGTGAAGTCGCTCGATTTCGGCACGCTGCAGGTGCGCAATCTGCCGGTGCTGATCAAGAACCCGGCCCTGCGCGGAATCCCGAAGCGTGAAGGAGAGTCGTTCTCACCACTCTCGATCGGCATGTCGATGCGCATCGACTACAAGGAGCGGCTGCTCACGATCGGCCGCCAGCTTCCAGCGGTGAAGCCGGATGTCAGCCTGCCGATGAGAATCAACCGGCTGGCGATGGTGCGCGGGCTTCTCAACTCGACGCACCCGGCATACTTCGTCGTCGATACCGGTGGCGAGGTGATCTCGATCAGTTCAGAGATGGCGAGCGCCCTGCCCGCGTCGCCCTTCCGGCGCATCCCTCTGCGCGTGTGGGGCACGTCGGGATGGGATCGCGAGGCGTTCCTCATGCCGGGCCAGAACCTCGACTTCGACGAAATTGAATATCGCAACTTCCCCCTGGTCGTCCTCAACCTGCGTGCTCCGAGCATCCTCCTCGGCTTCCAGCTCGGTGGCATCGTCGGTCACAAGTTCCTGGCTCCGTTCCGCGTGACGATGGACATCGAGCGCAGCGAGCTCCTGCTCGAAAGGTTTTGACGCCGATAGCACGATGTTCCTGCGCACTGCGACAGTCGGCCTTGCATGCCTCTCCGCCGCTGTCGTGCTGTCTGCGCAGGCGCCGACCGATTTCGCCGATCAACTCCGCCGGGCGAATGCGCAGTTCAAGGACGGCAAATACTCGGATGCCCTGAAGTCGTACCTCCGGGCGGCCGAGTCACCCGACGCACTCGCTGCGCTCGACGCGCGGAAGGGGACCGTGCTTGCGGCGCTGCGCGTTGGAGAGTTCACGCTCGCGCGGCGCACCGCGTCAACTCTGGCGTCGAACGATCGTGACGCAGCGGCGCTGACGCTGTCCGGCGATGCGCTGTGGGCGGCAGGGTACTTCGACGAGGCCGATCGCGAGTACGCGCGTGCCCTTGAAGTCGATCCAGACTCCGCGCGCGCGCGCTACGGCATCGCTCGATCGCTGGGTTCGCGATCCCGCCTGAGCGAAGCGCTCACAGAGGTCGAGCGTGCGCGCGAACTGGCTCCGCTGGATTCCGATCTTCCTGCGCTGCAGGGGACGGTGCTCGAGCGGCTGCATCGTTTCGAAGAAGCCGCGAAGGCCTACGATGCGTACGCGAGCCTGCTGCCGAGGCGCGAGTCGGCTGCGATTTCGATCGCGCGCAGCCGCGCGTCGCTCCTGCGCAGCTTCTCGAAGCGCACCCCGCTTGAAGTGAGCGCAGAGGACGCCCGCCGAACACACACGCTTCCGTTCAAGCTGGTGAACAACAAGATCGTCGTCGTCGGGCGACTGAACGGCGTGCAGGTCGAGTGGGTCCTCGATACCGGCGCCGAGCGCACGGGCATCTCGCCGGATCTCGCAACCGCCGCCAGCATCCGCACGGTGAGCACGACGTTGACCGCGGGAGTCGGCCGGCCGCGCGTTCGTCTGATTCGCCTCGGGCGCGCCGACAAACTCGAGCTCGGAACGCTGACCGTGCGTAACGTGCCGGTCGCGATCCGGGCGCCGGGGATTGGCGGTGCGGCGCGCTGGCAGGGGCAGAGCCTGTCACCGATCGCGTTGGGGTTCTCGGTGAGCGTCGACTACGGGCGCAAGCGAGTCGTGCTCGCGCGAGCCCTGACCGATGAAGAACCGGCGGACGGTATCACGCTGCCGATGCGCGTCCAGCCGCTGCCGCTCATTCGCGGCACGCTCAACTCGACCCATCCGGCGTACTTCGTCGTCGACACCGGCGGGGAGATCATCTCGATCGGCGCGGATACAGCGGACCTGCTCGGCATGGAATCCGTGCGCCATATCCCGATCCGTGTGCTGGGGATGTCGGGTCAGGACGAGGACGCGTTCCTGCTACCGGGTGTGGACCTCGATTTCGAGGGTGTGAGCCTGCGTCGCGTCGGCCTCGCCGTCCTGAACCTGCGCGCGCCGAGCGTGCTCCTCGGGTATCAGGTCGGGGGCATCGTCGGCCACAACTTCCTGAGCCGCTATCGGGTGTCGATTGATGTGGCGAAAAGTGAAGTGCGACTGGAGTCGGCGAGACCGTAATCATTGTTGATGTGAAGATCTTTGATTGGTGAATCGTTGGTGATTGTCGAGGCTTGATTGTTGATTGAAACCACCCCTGGTCAAATCAACAACCAACAATCACCCAACCAACGAATCGACAATCAAAGATCCCCAGATCAAGAACGCGTTAGAAGTCGTACCCGATCCAGACCGAGAACTTCACCTTGCGGAACTCGTGGCTTCCGCCGAACGGTCTGAAAAGCGCGTCTTCCCAATCCTTGTTGAAGAGCGACTTCCATGCCCAGTCGATGTGAATCGGGAAGCCGAGCGCGAACGTCTCCAGGCCCACGCCATACGACGCGCGCGAGTCCACGAGACGGAACCCGTCAACGACAACCGGCGCGCCGTAGATCGGCTGCTGCTGCCCGAGCCCGGTCTGGACGTAACCGTTGATCGGCGTGTAGAGCTCGTTGTTGTTGGACCACCACTTGAAGCCGCCGCCGGAAGTTCTCGGTGGCGCTCCGGACTGTCCTTCGAAGTATCCTCCACCCAGATTGGCAAAGAACACGCCGCGAATCCCCCCGAGCACGCCTATCGGCGTGAGCATGGCTTCGATCAGTGGGAAGCGCAGCTCGGCGTTGAAGAACGCCGTGGTGTCGCCCACGAACTGTAGGTACTCGTACCCACGCATCTCGGAGTTGCCGCCGAAGTACATGAAGTTGGGCGCGTCCCCCCAGCTCTTGAACCCGCGGGCCCGCAGTGCCAGCAGACCCGATGCGCCGAGTTTCTTGTAGTAGCGCGCGTCGACGTCGGTCGTCTGTCGCGAGAGCGAGCCGGCGATCTTCGGCGCGATCTCGTATCCGGCTCGAACGGTGCTCCCGGACAGCGGACCGAACTCACGGAAGATCGTTGTCTCCTGCACGAAGGTCACGCCCAACGGGATGAACGTGCCCGAATTGAAGAGCGGTTGACCATAGTTCTCGATCTGGTAGTCCTCCGAATACGCCTGCAAGGCGGGATCGTTGAAGTTCTCCTGGTACTGCTGGAAGCTGCCGGACACCTCTACGCGGCGGTAGCGGTTGAACGGCCAGATCCCGAATGCGGTTCCGCCTCTGACTGTCCGCGTCGCGATCGCCAGGTCGCGATCGATGACGCCGGAGAACGATGGATCGTAGAAGACTCCTTCGAGTTGGCCGTAGAAGAACTGCGTCTGCGAGTAACCCTGCAGCGCGTAGTTGAAGCGGTGCGCGAGGTTCAAGTACGACATCGACAGCGTGCGGTACTGCGAGATCGACGCCGCGAAGATGCTGAACTGCTGGTCGCCCAGCACATCGCTGAACGTCACGGCCGTGCCGCCGAAGATGTCGCCACCACTCGTGACGCCGAGGGCCACTGGCGGGCGGCCGTCCATGAACATCTTCTCGAACTTGCCCTTCTTGGCCTTGTTGTCGGCAACGATGGTGTGAGAGAGCGGCGCCTGGAAGTCGATGATTGGCCCGGGCGCCCCGAAGTCTGAAGACGCGGCCGTCACGATCGGATCGCGGCGGTCAATCGAGTGCAGTTCGTACTCGCCCTTGTAGTAGGTCACGACGCCGATTCTCGGAAACGACGTGCCGTCTCTCAGGACAGCAGTGTAGAGGTTGCCGCTCACCGCGTCGGTGTACTGCCGCAGTTCGCCGTTCTTCAGGTTCAGCGTCCAGACGTTGTAGATCTGGCCGTTGCGCGCCACGTCGGGGTCGATCGGCTGCGCGGGATCAGTGGCCGTTGACGGGAAGACCAGCGTGTTCTCATCCAGGAACTGCGCTGAGGCATCGTCGTGGGTCCCGAACGTGAGCTGCGTCTTCTGTCCGGTGGCAATGTCAACGCGGAACAGCTTCTCGTTGCCGCTGACGCGCGCGATGTAGACGATGGACTTGCCGTCTGGCGCCCACGTCGGCGCCGAATCGGCGAACGCGTCCTTGGTGACGTTGGTGATCTCCTTCGTCTGCAAGTCGCCGACGAAGATGTCTCCGGTCCCGTTCTGGAGCGCCGCGAAGGCGATCTTCCGCCCGTCCGGGGAGAAGTCCGGTGATTCCGGGTCATCCACCAGGCGAGCATCGAAGCGCTCCTCGACCTTGCCAGTCAGCACGTTTTGAACGATCAGCGTTCGGCTCTTCTCCGTGCGTACGAAATACGCCAGGCGGTCCCCCGTGTTCGACCACGAGAACCATGGCACCGTGACCCAGCGGCCGCCAGGTGTGACGATGAACTCGAAGCCGAGGCTCTGATCGAATCCCTTCGTCAGGTTGCGGACGACGCTGCCGTCGTGCGACGACACCAGCAGGATGTCGCCCTCGCGATCGCGCGCGTTGCCCGAGAAGATGGCGAGGAGATCACCCGAGGGAGATGGTTCAACGGTATAGGCGCCTCGGAACGGCGTCTTCTCCGGGTTGGGCATCAGGTTGCGTCCGTAGTCGGCGGGACGCTCCTTGTCGCGGAACGGCTTGAAACGATCTTTCAGGTACTTCTCGAACTCGGTGTCGAATTCGTCCGCCGTGATCTTGAACGCTTCCTCGTACGCGTCCTCGCCGCCACCAATGACTGACTTGCGCAGCGAGAAGAGGTACTGGCGCAACCCCTCTTTGCCCCACTTTGATTCGATGAACTCGAAGATGGCGTGTCCGAGGTTGTAAATCATGCGCGCCCCGCCGACGTCGCTGTATCCCTCCAGCTTGCTCATCTTGGGGACGATGTCGGCGACCGCCGCATCGCGGACGGACATGAGGTCGAGCGGACGCCACGCGCCCGTCATGTAGTCGGCGAGTCCTTCATGGACCCAGAGCGGTGTGCTTCGGCGAACGAGCGTGGCCGGAATGATGTCGTAGTCGAACTGGTGCGTGAGCTCGTGCAGGATGAGCCGATAGAGCAGATCCGGTGGCTCGTCCATCGGCATCACGATGCGCTGGCGCGTCGGCTCGGCGAATGCGCCGACGCCTTCCTGCGCCGCGCCGGGAATCACGTTCTGCTGCTGGAACTCGCTGCTCGTCTGGAAGAGGATGAGCGGAACCTTGTGCGCGAGATCGTGTTTAAGCTCCGAGCTGACCTGCTGATACGCGCTCTCGGCGTACCCGGCCATCCGCTCGAGGTGCGGTTCGATCTCGGGGTAGTAGTAGATGATGAAGTGGTCCGTTTCATAGTGGAACCACTCGAACTTGTCGTAGCGGATCTGGTTCTTCCCGAAGTAGGGAATGTAGGGGGTCTGTGCTGCGACTGGTACAGCAAAGGCGACCAGCGCAAGCGCCGCGATCACCCGGAGCAGAAAACCGCACGGTGTGCGGGTGCTCATGTCAGTTCTCCTTGCAGGGATTCCGCCCTGCTCGTTCGGCACGCGGACCGGGTTGCGCGGCGAGTCGCGATCTTACCGCCGACCTAGTTACACTCGCAATCCGAGGAATCACCTCCGGCCGAGCAAAGGATGTGCCTTGGGGGAATCGCGAAAAACGAATAGGAATCGGCTCGCCTGTGTGGTCACGCGCGCACGCTGTCCTATGTCTCCGTCCTCGGCAGGTATACTGTTTTTGCTTCTCGTCTCCGGTCTTCAGACTGGAGACCAGGGACCGGGGGCAGGTCACGCCAGGAATTTTCAGACCGTCCTCGGGGTTTAATCTAATGGGTCTCGGTATCGCCGATGTTCCGACGCCGCCAGCCTGCAGACGCTGACGCGTTCGGCGCGGAGGTTCTGCGTTACCTCGAGTCGCTCTACGCGACGGCGATGAGGCTGACGCGGAATCGAGCCGATGCCGAGGATCTGGTGCAGGACACGCTCGTAAAGGCGTTCCGTTTCTCGGACAAGTTCGAGCCAGGCACGAACCTCAGAGCCTGGCTATCGACGATCCTGCACAACACGTGGAGGAATCGAGTCCGCGATGCAGGGCGGGAGGCGGTCGAGGTCGACAGCACCCGCCTCGAGGAAGCCGAGACGACGGCAGACGGTTCGTCCGCGAGCGAGACGCCCGAGCAACTCCTGCTCAGGAACACCCTCGACGGGGACCTGCGAGCCGCGCTCGACGATTTACCAGAGGTCTTTCGGCAGGCTGTCTGGATGCGTGACGTCGAGGAGTTCTCGTACGCGGAAATCGCGAAGGCACTCGATGTGCCGATAGGAACTGTGATGTCGCGCATTTCTCGGGGACGGCGAATGTTGCTCGACCAGTTGCGGAAAACGAGAGCCACTGCATGAGTGAGTGTCGCCGGATCGGTGAATCGCTCGCGGCGTACGCCGACGACCTGCTGAAGCCCGTCGAACGCAGCGGGATCGATCGTCATCTCGCCGCGTGCCCCGCATGCCGGAAGCTGGCCGACAACGAGCAGGGGGCACGGCGCCTCTTGCGGCAGGCTTCGCCGCAGTTGCTGAACGAAACGCTGCCTCCCGGTCTTCGCACGCGATGCGAGGCGCTCGCTCGTGAGCGTTCGGCCACTCAGCTCGCCAGGTTCGCTCCGTGGTGGCGCGCTCGCCTCGTCCCTGTTCTCCTCAGCGTCGTCGTCATGATCTTTGGCGCGTCCGCCCTTTTCTCCATGGCGACGCGTCGCTCCGACGCCCTCCTCGCCGCGCAGCTCACCGCCGATCATTCCAAGTGCTTCAAGTTTCTGGGACCGCCAGACGGCACGTCCGCTGATGCGAGGAATATCGAGCGCATGCTGTTCGAGCAGTACGGCTGGAGGATTCACGTCCCCTCCTCGTCAGCAGACGATGATGTGCAGCTGATTGGTGCGCGTCGATGCCTGTATGGCGATGGACTCGTGCCGCATGTGATGTATCGCGTGCACGGTCAGGATGTGTCCTTGTTCGTGCTGCCAGGCACGGAACGAAAGGCCGATGATCTGGTGACGCTGGGCCATCGCTCCCAGATCTGGTCTCGAGACGGGACGACGTTTGTGATGGTGTCGGCCGCCGACGCTGGCGGCCTGGCGAGTGCGTCCCGATATGTCATGAGAGAAGCGCGATAATCGCAGGAGCCTATGAGCATGCAGGACGAAATGAATCCAGACGAGGCGGTGCCGACGGAGGGAACGGGTCCGGAACCGGCTGCCGAGTCGACCCGGGAACCAGAGCCGCCACAGTCACGCAAAGCGGTGTGGCTCGCGATGGGGGCGGTGGCCCTTGCGCTCGGACTCATCTGGGTTGCGCCTGGCATCGAGCACGTCGACGAATCGGCGCCGGGAGCGACATCGGCCGACTACCCAGGCGAGCCTGAGGATGCCGAGGCCGCGGGCAAGCCAGCGAAGCTGGATTTCACGCTGAAGGACATGCACGGCGTCGACGTCCACCTGGAGTCGTTCAAGGGCAAGATCATCCTCGTGAACTTCTGGGCGACGTGGTGTGGTCCGTGTCGCGCGGAGATCCCGTCGCTGGTCGAGCTTCAGGAACAATACAAGGACGATCTCGTGGTTCTCGGCCTGTCTGTCGACGACACGGCGGAGAAGCTGCTACCGTACGCCGCCGAGTTCAAGATGAATTACCCGGTGCTCGTGGGCAACGGACGAGAGGACGTGCAGGAAGCGTTCGGTCCGCTATTCGGCATCCCAGTGTCCGTGATCATTGGTCGCGATGGTGTGATCGCGAAGAAACATTCCGGTATCGCGACAAAAGAGCAGATCGAGCGGGAGATCACGCCGCTGCTTTAACCGGGTTGTCGCGCGACGCCTGTAGTATGATCCGAACATCATGTTGAAAGGCTTCACGCACGCCCGCCTCGCCTGCGGCTGCCGGATCGCGTTTCGCGACGGCGTCGAGGGGAGTCCTGTGACCGTCGTCATCGACGCGAAGGCTCCGGGGTGTGTGATCTCGCTGCACGTCCAGCATCTTCCGCTGTACGACTTTCGCGAGGCGCTGCGTCCCCCGACGCGCTTCCTTCCCATCGAAGAAGAAGAGTTCGAGGAAGAAGGCTAGCCAGTCGCGAGTGTCAGATGAATCGCAACAGCCGGCCGCTCCGATTCGAGCGGCCGTTTGTGTTTCTGGCCGTCGCGCTCTGCCTCGGTGGCTCGATGGAGATCCCCGAGCAACGCGACGCGAATCGGCGTCTTCGTGATGTCCTCACGGAGCAGGGCTACGCCCTCGACTACTCGGAGTTCAACGGGAATCACAGCTACCTTGGTTGGCGCACCGACCTGGCGAGACGCCTCGTGAATCTGGCTCCGTGAATCAGCCGTGAGCTGGTCCTACGGAAACTGAACTCTCAGATCGGCGACGAGTGGAAGATGGTCTGACGCCATCAGCGACAGGCGCGTGCGCGGCAGTTCCACCTTCACGACTTCGACCTCGCCCTCGTAGTAGATGTGATCGAGGTGCAGCACTGGGAACACGCCTGGATACGTCCGTCGTCGTCGAAGGTGCACGCGCAGGTCGATGCTCTGGAGTTGCTCGTTGAGCGTGGACGTCGCGAGCCCTTTCATCCATTCGTTGAAGTCACCGAGCACGACCTTCGGGCTTCCAACCCGTCGATCGTGCACGATGGTCTTGAGGCGCCCGGCCTGATAGCGGCGCTCGAGAAACGCCGTGCCCAGATGGACGTTGTACAGGTGCAGACGGTCATCGCCGAAGGCCACGTCCACTCGCTGGCAGCCGCGTGGCTCGCACGTCTTCCACGAGAGGTCGTAATGCGTGTGGTGGATGATCGGATGGCGGCTCAGGACGACGTTGCCGAACAGGCTGCCGCGCAGATGTCGCGTCGGCGCCATGACCCAGCCCATGCCAAGGAGAGCCCCGAGCTCTTCCGCATGACCAGTTGAGTGCGCCCCGGCGCCAATGACTTCCTGAAGCGCGATGAGGTCCGGATCGATCGTCCGGATGACGTCGGCGATTCGCGCCGGCAACGTGCGTCCGTCCAGCCCGCGGCAGCGATGGATGTTGTAGGTGGCGACGCGGATCGTCCGCTTGCGTGAGTCGGTCATTCCTGTGTGCAATGTAATGCAGAATGCAAAAGGCAAAATGCAAAGGCAAATACCCCCGGGGAGTGGAGCACTTTCATTTGCATTTTGAATTTTGCATTCTGCATTACGTAAGATGAGCTTTATGGCGAAGCTCAATAGCGAGATCGAGGTTGCTTGTCCCTGCTGTGATGCTGTCCTCGTGATCGACCGAACCTTCGTCGCGTGATCAGTCACACGGTGCCCGAGCGCGGCGACAAGCCGGAGTTGAACGACGCGACACGCATCCTCGAGGCGGAAGCGGCGCGGCGCGAGTCGCTCTTCGAGCAGTCGATCGCGGCTGAGAAGGGCCGGGATGATGCCCTCGCGCGCAGGTTCGAAGAGGCGCTGAAGAAGGCGAAGCACGAGCCGGTCACGAGGCCCGTGCGCGATTTCGATCTCGATTAGATCGATCGTCGGCGGTGCGTTGGCTCATCAGCCCCTCCTCGCGAATTCCTCCGGCAGCGGCGTCCAGCGCTCGCGACCCTTGTAGTACTTCCACGGCTTGTATCCGTGCGCCTCGCGGAACGCGCGATAGCGTCGGCGCATCGCATCCGCCTTCTCGGTCTGACGATGCGATCGTGCGATGCGGCCAGTCGAGCAGCATCTGCTCGACCTTCCAGACGTTCTTCGTCGATAGTCGCCAGTCGTAGTGCCCAGCACGCGCAGATCGACGACCGCGTACGCCTTGATGCGTCCAGTGAAGTCGATGTACGACTCGAAGTAGCTGAGCGCCAGCGCGCGCGGAGTCGCGAAGAGCGGCCGACGGCCATGAAGGCCCGGATCGCGTGAGCGCGCGACGGATCCCCATCCGGTGTTCGTCCGGTACACGAAGATCACGTGATCGAGCAGGTCGATCGACTCGAAGCTCAGAACGAGCGGCGGATAGCGATGCTGCTCGAGGACGATCGCCGCGAACAGCGCCGCCTCGAGGCAGTGCGCGGTTCCGGTGCTGACGACGCCACGGAAACTGCGCAAGGTCTCGCCGCCAACCTCGGTGTTGTATGGCAGGGCATTGAGCCACGCCTGGACGGCGTCAGGCGTTCGAAGACGTGCCACGAGACGACGCTCCGTCGGCGTGAGCGCAAGGGCCGGCGGAGCGACCGGATCAGTGCGCGGGAGCGGGCGCGGCGCTGAGGTCGGCAACGAGTTCGGCCGGTGTCCAGGAATTGCCGCTGTGGGCTGTCACCAGGCGGCCTTCCGGATCGATGACGGCTGTTCGAAGGTTGTGCGTGATGTCGATGGCGTTCTGCGGATTGTGTTCCACGTACAGACCGAACTGCGCTGCGAACTTGTTGACCTCCGTGGGATCGCCGGTGAGGAACGTCCAGATCGCCGGATCCGCCTCACGCCGGCGCGCGTATGCCTTCAGAATGGCCGGGCGATCGAAATCGGGATCGAGCGTTACCGTCAGCAGGCGCACGTCCGCGAGGGCAGGCGTGCTCGCGATCGTCTTCTGAATCGACGCGAAGTGCCGGTCCATCAGCGGACAGAAATCCGGGAGCGGGCAGCGTGTGTAGATGAACGTGATCGCGAGACGGTGTCCCTTGAACGACGCGAACGTGCGCGGCTTGTCGTCCTGATCGACGAGCGACTGCATCCTTGACGGACTGGCCTGCCGTGAGGATGTCGGCGACCGGCGGCGGTGGAGGTGGCTCAGTGATCTCTTTGTGCCCGGTCTTCGTGAGCGACGACAGGTAGGCCTGGGTCTCCCCAACGACGAGCGTCGCGGTGACGAGATCGCCGGGCTGCCTGCCTGAGAGCAGCGTATCGTCGTTCACCGTAAACGGCATCGTCATCCCCTGCATGAAGCCCTTGATGTCCTCGTGCTTGATCACCACTTCACGCCGCTCCGGGCGCACGGCGAGGATCTGACCTTGCAGTTCGAATTGACGGAAGTTGGCGTCCGCGGCGCGCCCGCACGACGTCAGTGCAAGCAGGCTGATGAATGGAACCCACAGGAGTCGCATCACGTCCACTGTAGCAATTCTCCCACGACCCCCGTGATATAACCCGCCTTGAGCCGCCATTCGGCCCTGCTCAGGCCCGACAGTGCTCATATGCAACCAGCACTCGAACTCAAGAGAGTCAGGAAGACGTTCGGCACGCACGGTCGCCGTTGAAGGCATGGATCTCGTCGTGCCGCGCGGTGCGCTCTACGGC
The DNA here is from genome assembly GCA_963772955.1 of uncultured Acidobacteriota bacterium. Classification (GTDB taxonomy): domain Bacteria; phylum Acidobacteriota; class Vicinamibacteria; order Vicinamibacterales; family UBA2999; genus Gp6-AA40. The sequence continues at coordinate 1,519,273 of CAVYZF010000009.1, forward strand.
GTGATCGGACCGAACGGGGCAGGCAAGACGACGTGCATTCGCATGATCATGTCGATCCTGTTTCCGGATGCAGGCGAGTTGTCGGTCCTCGGCCAGCGCTCTGCGTTGGAGGCCAAGGATCGCATCGGCTATCTGCCGGAGGAGCGCGGCGTCTATCGCAAGATGAAGGTCGGCGCGTTCCTGATCTACATGGCGCAGTTGAAGGGGCTTGCTGCCGACGACGCCGCAGCGCGCGTGCCGCGATTGCTGCAGGAGATCGGACTTCCGGGCGTTGAGAGCAAGCGCTGCGAGGATCTGTCGAAGGGGATGCTGCAGCGCGTCCAGTTCCTCGGCGCGATCATCCATCAGCCCGATCTGCTCATCCTCGATGAGCCGTTCAGCGGGCAGGATCCGGTGAGCGTCCGCATCCTGCGCGAACAGATCCTGAAAGAGCATCGCCGCGGAGCGACCGTCCTGCTCTCGACCCATGTGATGGCGAACGCGGAAGAGATGTGCCAGCACGTGGTGATGATTCACCAGGGACGCAAGGTGCTGGACGAGGCGATGTCGGGACTGCGGCGGCAGTTCGATCCGCGCACGATCCACTTCGAGCCGCTCGACGCGAACGCCGACCCGTCGAGTCTCTCGCGTCTCAGTGGCGTGGAGCGTGTCGAGTCGATGGACGGCACCTACCGGATCCTGCTGATGCCTGGAACCGATCCCGCCGTCGTCATGGCGCGCCTGGCAGCGGCAATTGCGCCGGCACGCATCGAGCTGGCGCGACTCAGGCTCGAGGACGTCTTCGTGCGCATTGTGGCGGAAGCGGCGAGCACAGCGAGGCGGCGTCGCAGGCATTGCGCGCCAGCGTGACAGCTCCGGGACCAGAGGGAGCACTGGCATGAAGCAGAGCGTCAGACGAATCGGGCTCGTCGCCGGTCGAGAGTTCCTGGCGGCGGTCATGAACAAGGGCTTCGTCATCGGCTTGTTGCTCATGCCGGCGATTGTCGCGGTCCTGGTCGTGGTCTTTCCCCGCCTGCTGAACAGGAACGTGCCGGCCGATTCGCGGCGAAGTGGCGGTGATCGATCCGACCGGCCAGGTGGCTGGCGGGTTACGTGCGGCGCTCACGCCCGAAGCGATCGCGGCGCGGCGACGCGACAGCGCGACGCGCGCGTTGCAGAACGCGCCCGAGGTCGTGCGCGACGCGGCAACGACCACACCGGCGATGGAGCGCGCCATCGGTACGCCGCCGCAACTGACGATTCTCGAGCGTCCGGCGAACGCCGATCTGCAGCGAGAGAAGCAGTGGCTGACGGAATCCGTCGCACCCGATGAACAGCGTCATCTCGCGCTCATCGTGCTGCAGCCCGATGCGGTCGTGGCTGCCGCGGGAAGCACGAAATACGGGTCCTACGAGCTCTTCATCCCGGAGAACATCGACGACCGCCTCGAGACCGAGTTGTACGACGCCGTCAGGGAGTCTCTCGTGGCCGCCCGCATCAGCGCGCACAGCCTCAATCGCGCCGAAGTGGAGGCGGTGATGAGCGTTCGGCGCGCGGCGTCGGTGACGGTGGCCGTCGGTGAGGAGCGACGCACGAACGTGGCGTTCAATCAAGCCTTGCCGTTCGTGTTCGCTGGTCTCTTGGTCTTTGGCATCATGATCGGCGGCCAGACGCTCCTCACGCAGACAGTGGAGGAGAAGTCGAACCGCGTGATCGAGGTGCTGCTCTCCGCGGTATCGCCGCTCGAGCTCATGGCGGGAAAGATCATCGGGCAAATGGCCGTCAGCATGCTGGTGCTCGCGCTCTACATCGGCATCGGGCTGTTCGGGCTCATGTCGTTCGCGCTGATCGGCCTGCTCGATCCGGTGCTGATTCTCTACCTGATCGTGTTCTTCCTCATCTCCTACCTCCTCTTCGCTGCTGTGTTCAGCGCTGTCGGTGCCGCGGTGAACGAGATGCGCGAAGCGCAGTCGCTGATGACCCCGGTCATGCTCGTTCTCATGGCGCCGTGGATGTTTGCGACCGTCATCGGGCGCGAACCGAACTCCACGTTCTCTGTGGCGCTCAGCTTCATCCCGCCGGTCAACACGTTCGCGATGATGATTCGACTTGGATCGGCCACGCCGCCTCCGACGTGGCAAGTACTCCTCACGATGGTCGTCGGCCTGGCGGCGGCGGCAGCCGTCACGTGGTTTGCGGCCAAGATCTTCAAGGTGGGCCTGCTCATGCACGGCAAGGCGCCGAACATGGCGACGCTGATACGATGGGCCCGAGCCGCGTGAATGTCGATCTGGATTGGAACCTCTGGTTACAACTACCCGGAATGGAAGGGAAGCTTTTATCCCGAAACGATGCCGGCGGCGAAGATGCTGCCGTACTACGCTGAGCGCTTCCCGACTGTCGAAATCAACTACACGTTCTATCGCGCGCCTAACGAGAAGATCCTCGCCGGGTGGAATGCGGCGACGCCCGAGCGTTTCAAGCTGACGCTGAAAGCGCCGAAGCGGATCACCCACGACAGTCGCCTCCGTGAGTGCGGCGATCGCGTTCGCCAGTTCCTCGAGACGGCGTCGACGCTCGGGCCGAAACTCGGTGCGCTGCTCTTTCAGCTTCCGCCAAACCTGAAGAAGGACCTCGCGCTCTTCGATGCGTTTCTGGAGACGTTCCCGCCCCGCGTCTGCGCGGCCTTCGAGTTCCGGCACACCTCGTGGCTTGACGAGGAGGTCTACGCTCGCCTGCGGGCGAGAAATCTGGCACTGTGCATCGCCGACAGCGAGAAGCTCTCGACGCCGGTCGAGATCACCGCCGACTACGCCTATTTCCGTCTACGCGACGAGGGTTATGTGGCCGACGACATCGTGCGCTGGGCGCAGACGATCGCCGAACGAACGTCAGCGTGTCGCGAGGTGTTCGTTTATTTCAAGCATGAAGAGGAAGGGAAGGGGCCGGAGTTCGGGCGGATGCTGATGGAACGGCTGCCTGCGACGTGACGAACCGGACGACCTGCTCCTCAGCCCAATAGCCGTCGTATCCATCGCGTCCATGCTCGATGAACGCACAGTGCCCGCCATGCCGAGTGACGATGGTGGTCACTCGTGAATTTCCCGTCACCGCCGCATCGTGAAACGGTGCGACCGGCACGAACGGATCGTCTTCAGCCGTCAGGATGAGTGCCGGTACGGCGATCCGATCGATGACGCGCATGGCGCTCGCGCGATAGTAGTAGTCGGCCGCATCGTGAAAGCCATGATGCGGTGCGGTGTAGGCCTCGTCGAACTGGCGCACTGTCCAGATGCGACGCAACGGTTCGAGCGTAAAGGCCCCGGGCACCATCGCCGCCTTCCGGCGCATGCGCGCCTTCAGCTGCCGCACGAAGTTCCACTGATACGCGACGTTCGCTTTCCGCTCGAGCGCCTTCACGCACAGGGCGAGGTCCATCGTCGGGGATACGGCGCATACCGCCTTGAGCTCAGGGGGCGCGTCGCCGCCGAGATCGCCCGCGAGCTTGAGCGTCAGATTGCCGCCAAGCGAGTAGCCCGCGACCGCGATCGCGCGGATGCCATCGCGCGCGATCAATTCATGCATCACGAAGAGCGGGTCGTTGGTCAAGCCAGAATGATAGAGACCGCGCGACAGATGCTCGGTATTCCCGCAATTGCGCTGATTGAGTCGCACGACGTTCCAGCCGAGTGCCCACGCCTTGTCCGCCATCCCACCCATGTAGTGCGCGAGACTGGAGCCCTCGAGGCCGTGCAGCAGGATGAGCGTCGGATGTTCCTGTGGACGGTCGTGCCAATGGCAGTGCGCCAGCACGCGCGTGTCTGCCGCGACGTCGAAGTAGCGCGCCGCGGGGATGGGCAGTCGTGGAAAGGTCCGCGCTTTGGCCCAGGCGTAGAGCGTCTGCACGTGACCGCCGGAAAAGCGGGGCTGAAACTCGGACTGTATGAAGGTCACGCGGATGCACATTTGAGCTTATCATCACGAGATGCCCGAATCGGTCGACGCCTTTCTCCTGCAGCACCTCACCACTCGATTGGTCGACGAGTTTCCCGTCCAGGTCGAGAAGTGCCTCGACGTCCTGAGTGAGGATGACCTGTGGTGGCGGCCGAACGACCAGTCGAACGCCGTCGGCAATCTGGTCCTGCACGTCGCGGGATCGAATCGACATTTCGTCGAGCACGTCATCGGTGGTGTGCCCTTCGTTCGCGATCGCGATGCCGAGTTTGCCGCCCGCGGTGAGCGCACGAAGGTCGAGGTGCTCGAGGTCTGGCAGGACGTCGCCGGGAGAGTGAGCACGGCCCTGCGCGCGCTCACACCGGATCGGCTCAGGGACGTGACGAGCGAGAAAAACAAGTCGGTCGCCGAGATCCTTCTTCACGTGACTCATCACAATGCGCTGCACGTCGGCCAGATCGTCTGGATCACCAAGCTGCGACAGCCGGGGACGATCCACGAGCTCCTGCGACCGGCCGCGCCGGCGTCGCGCTGAGCGTGGCCGCTCCTATTGACATTCGATAGGAAGCGCGACAGACTCTCTCGTATAGACATTCGATACGAGGACCTCGCATGTCGCAGTCGCGCTCGAGCCTGCTGCACGGCACGCTCGACCTCCTGATTCTGAAGGCACTGTCGGCCGGAGAACTCCACGGCCTCGGCGTCTCTCGACGCATCGAGCAGATCACCGGCGGGACGTTCGTCGTTCAGCCCGGCTCGCTCTTTCCCGCGCTGCACCGCCTCGAGGAATCCGGCTGGCTCAAGGCGGTGTGGGAAGCGTCGGAGAACAATCGTCGCGCGAAGTACTACACGCTGACGAAAGCCGGCAAACGGCAGCTTGGCGAGGCCACGGAGCAGTGGAATCGCGTCGCGCTGGCGATGACCAGGGCGCTGGACGCCTGACATGCTGCTGGCGCGCGTTCGCGGCGCTGCTGTTTGTCGTCGTCACACTGATCGCGTGCTATGCGCCGTTGCGGCGGGCCGTCCGCATTGGTGCCATGGAAGCCCTCCGCTACGAGTAAAAGTGTGAAGGGTCTGACCCCTTCGCACTGTTCACCTGGCGAGCAGGAGTTGCGACGTTGACTGGAATCGCTGCTGTGCCCGACGGCGAAGCCGTCGCATGGCACGGAAGCTCAGTGGCCATTGGCGTTCGACCGACCGCCGGAAGCGTCGGCCGAACATCGACGGTTGCGCGGATATGACCGCTGCGAGCATGCAATGGCAGTTCCTGCGAACCAGGTCCAGGCAGTCGCTGGTCTCCGCACGAGCGGCCGCGTGTTCACGGTCGAGGACGACGTCGATGAACGTCATCAAGCGGGTGGTCAGGTCGTCAAGGCTTCCCGCCTCCGCTGCCTGCGTGAAGAGCGTGTGGTGCCCCGCGGCGCTATCGGTCGTTACATCCTGCAGATCGTCGAGCAACTGCAGAAACACACCGTAGCCGAACGCGAAACGCTCCTGCGCCATCGTGGCAGCGCCCCCCACCAGGTAGAGATCGGCCAGAACTGAGGCCCCGCCCTTCGCAAAACTGATCTCGGAGAGCTCGGTCTCCGGCAGCGGTCGACCCTGCTGACGCAGGCTGTCGATCTGCCCGCGATGGATCGCCAGGATGCTGTCCCACACGTCGGTGTAGCGACAGCGAGGGAACTCCTCCTCGATCTGGCCGACGAGATTGAATGCGTTCGACTCCGACGCATCCGTGGCCATCACGCGAGTGCCGTGCAGGCGGAGGCCGAAGCGGTCGTTGAACGCGCGTTTACTGGCAGGGGATCGATCCTGTGCGTCGAGCACGTTGTCGGTGACGGGGTAGAGCATGCTGTAGGCGAACAGCCCCTGGTTCAGACGAACGGGGAGGCCGAACAGCATCTGGAGATTGTTGCCGATCCAGACGTTCCGCAGCGCCTGCCAGAGATCGTCGAGCCGCAATGACGGATCGAACGCGCGTGCCTGGCGCGCGAAGGCGACTGACGATTCGTAGAAGGCATCGCCAAAGAGCAGGCGCCGGTACCCGTCCGGCCAACCGAATATACGCTCACCGAAGTCCTGTAAGGTGGTGCGCAGTCCGTCACGCCACGCACGTTGTTCTGTCTGTTCAGGATGCTCGTCGACGCGCCGCGCGATCTCGTCGATCAGCCGTCTGGTCGCGGTTCCATTTCGCCATTGCCGCCATCGGGTGATCTCAGGTCCGAGTCTTGGCAGTTCGGGGCCCGTCGAACTCCAGGCCTCGAGGCACGCATCACGCAGCGGCACCAGCCGATCGCAGAGGCGTGACGCGTGCGCGAGGTTCTGTGCGATCGCAGTGCTCATCGCTGCCGCTGGGCTCGGCATCAACTACGCACTGCGATCGTGAATGTTCCTTAGGCGAACGGATTCTCGTCTGCGCTCGGACCGTACATCGACGGCAGCGCTACGTTCTGGATGCGCAGATACACACTCAGTTGCCCGCGATGATGAATGAGATGGCTCATGACGAACGATCGCCACACCGCCGCCTTCGGCATGGTGAACAGCGTCTTGCCCCAAGCCTTCAAGGTCCACGGTGCCATGAGCTCCGCATCTGACTTCCCGGCAATGGCGGCACGCGTGCCTGCGACGTGGCCATCGAAGAGCGCCAGCAGTTCCGCGCGGTTGGTCACCGGCGGCAGCTGTTGGCTGCCACCGAGATCGAGCTCCGACTGGTTGACCGTAATCGCTCCCCACATCGGAAGCGTTGCCACGTGCTGTGCGAGCTGACCGAGCGTGTACGACTTCTCGTGCGGCTTCCAGCCGAACCGATCTTCCGGTACGCGCTCGAGCAGCTTGCGCGTGACGCTCATCTCATGGTCGAACTCGGGCATCAGCGCGTCCACTATCGACATGATCATGCTCCTCCCGGCCGTCCAAAGTTCACGCGCGGTACCGACTCGGCCTCCTTCGGTGCGTCGAACAATGCGTGCTCCTTGAACCCGAATATCGATGCCGTGATGTTCGACGGGAACTGGCGGCGCGAGGTGTTGTACGCCTGCACGCGCTCGTTGTAGCGCATGCGCTCCACCGCGATCCGGTTCTCCGTGCCGGCCAATTCGTCCATCAGCCGTGCGAACTGCTCGTTCGATCGCAACTGAGGATAGTTCTCGACGACCACGAGGAGGCGCGCAAGAGCGGACGTCTGCTCGTTCGCCGCCTGCATCTGCTGCTCCGGCGTCGTCGCGCCGGCGAGCTTCGCGCGTGAGTCTGCGATGCGGCCAAAGACGTCCTGCTCCTGCTGCGCGATGCCCTTCACGGTCTCCACGAGATTCGGGATCAGATCATTGCGGCGCTGCAGCTGGTTCTCCACTTGCGCCCATTGCGCCTTGATGCCCTCCTCCTGACCGACGAACGTGTTGTACGAGCAGCCAGTCGAGCCGAGAACGACCACTGCCAGCCCAACGGCAAGGCCTGTCTTGCGGAGCCAAGTCATTGCAGAACTCCTCATCACCAGTCTCCCATCATCTACCAGGATCCGCCGCCACCGCCGCCACCGCTGCGGCCGCCGCCGAATCCACCGAAACCACCGCCAAAGCCACCGCCGCGGCCGAATCCACCGCCGAATCCACCACCGAACGGGCCGATCCCGCTCGACCATCCGCCACCGCCGCCCCATCCGCCACGGAACCGTCGACGTCCGCGCAGACGGCCTGCGATGACGTTGATGATCATGACCAGCACGATCAGCGCCACGATCAGGCTGCCACCCGACCCGGGCTGCGGCGCGCCTCTGCGACGTTCAGGCCGGATGCCCTGGATCGTCACGTTGCGACCATCAGCGATGCGACTGATCACGCGCTGCGTGGCGGCGAGCAATCCTTCGCCGTACGCGCCGCGCCTGAAAGCCGGCGCGATTTCCTCACGACTCGTCTGGCCCGAGAAGCCGTCGGTGATGAACTCCTCGAGCTCGTAGCCGACCTCGAACTTCACGCGCCGGTCTTTGATCGCCACGAGAATCAGCAGCCCGTTGTCGCGACCACGCTCGCCGATTCCTCGCCCGTGGTTCTCGAACATCTTCACCGCGTACTCATCGATGGTTCCGTACGGCGCGAACGTGTCGATCGTTGCCACGACCACCACGTCTCCCGTCGTTTGCTGCAGCGACCGGATCAGCGAGTCAAGCGTCCGCGCGCTCGAACTGTCGATGACGTGGGCGAAGTCGTTGACCGGTTGCGTCAGCTCCGGCGGAGGCGGCTGTGCCCGCGCGGTGGACACTGCAAGCACGAAGACGCACACGATGTGAAGCAGCGTCGCAGCTCCCGCCCGTGGGAGTTGCCGACCCAGATGGCGTGACATTCTATGCGCGCCATCCGTCGACAGCGCGGGCGAGCTGTTCGACTGCGGCCAGGTATTCGGGAAAGAGGCGTGACGGATCGGTCGCGGGAACACCAGGTCGACGTTCCAGGTTCAGCATGTCTGCGACCAGCTCCTCGGAGATGCCGACGGCGCGTGCGCCAGCACGCGTCACTTCGCTTCGGTCATTTGTCGTGACGCGATTCAGGCGGGCAACGTTCCGAAGAAGCTGGGTGAACGCCGGAGCCGACGTCGTGACGAGCTCGGCGACGTCCGTCGGCTTGCCACCGGACTCGATAAAGCCTTCTCGCAGGTGAACCAGATGGCTCTTCGCCTGCAGTTCGCACGCGCGTCGGACGTCGTCAGCGGCAATCGTGGCCGAGCTGAAAGGATTGTCGCCGTACACGAGTTCGTGAGCCCGGATGATCTCGCCGTATTCGAGCGGAAACGTGTCGAGCGATCGCATGAATTCCTGCGCGGGCAGGATGAGCGGCGTCGCGATGTGCGCCCGATTCCACCGCCGAACGAACTGTGCGCACGCCTGCAGATCCTCCGCTGACAGGCTGTCGACCAGTGCCAGGCACGTCAGCGGCGTATCGGCGGTGCCCTCGATCTGCGGTCCGTACGCGACGACCGCGAGAAGGCGCGTGCCGAAGACGTTGCCGAGATCGGCGACGAGAGAATCAGCCGATGTCTTCCACGTTGAAGTCATGCGCAATTGTACGACTCTGGTCGTCGGTCACTGGTCTCCTGTCCACGGTCTACGGCCACCCGGCCGTTCAGGTTCCAAAGACGAGTTGTCACCGACGTACAATGCCAGAGATGCGCCTTCGGGAGTTGAACATCGGGTGTGTGGGCGGCGGCACGGGCCTGCCGAGCCTGATCGGCGGTCTCAAGGGCAACCCGTGGCTCCGCTTGAGCGCCGTGGTCACGATGTTCGACAGCGGAGGCAGTTCGGGTCAGCTGCGAGATGAGCTGGGCGTGTTACCTCCCGGTGATGTGCTCAAGTGTGCGCTCGCGCTGGCGCGCAATGAGCGCGAGGCGCGCAGCGTGCTGTTGTCACGACTGCCGACGCTCGAGCAGCACGATCGGCTCGCCGGTCACACCGGCGGCAATCTGCTGCTCTCGATGATGGAGACCTACAGCGGCGACTTCCTCGCTGCCGTGGATGGACTGCGCGGCCTTCTCGGATGCCGCGGGCGCGTATTCCCCGTCAGCGTCGAGCGCGCGTCGATCTGCGCCGAGTACGCGGACGGGACATTTACTCGCGGTGAAGTCGAAGTCGACGCGGGGCAGGCAAGCGGGCACGAGGTCAGACGGATCTGGCTCGAGCCGCAGGTGTCCATTCATCCGGTCGTTGCCGGGGCCATTCGTTCGTTCGACGCGGTCATCATCGGCCCGGGCAGCTTCTTCACCAGCCTGATGCCGCCGCTTCTCGTGCGCGGCGTCAAGGAAGCGCTGATGGAGATGCATGGTCCGATCGTCCTCATCTCCAACCTGCTTACAGAAGGCAGCGGGATGGAAGGCTTCACCGCAGCTGATGCCGCGAAGTGGTTGTCTCACACGATCGGCCGCCAGGTCGATGTCGTCATCGCCAACACGAGCCGTCCCTCGTCGGAGACGCTGGCGAGGTATGCCGCGGAACACAAGACGCCGCTGGAGCTTGGCGATCTGGACCCACGCGTCGAGGCTGTGCTCGGGCCATTCTGGAAGACCGAGATCGCGCGCCACGATCGCCGACGGTTGTCGTTCGCCGTCTGGTCAGTCTTGAGCGCGCGACTACTGAGTGAAGCGCCCGAGCCGTTGGTCAGTCCGGTCAACGCAAACGCGATGATGTTGGATCCAGACGCGATCGCGACATATTGCCTGCCGTCGAACTGATACGTCATCGGAGACGCTTTCCAGAGCTGACTCGTCTGAAAACTCCACAGCGGCTTTCCGCTCGTGCCGTCAACGGCCATCAACGAGCCACTGTCCTCGCCGAAGAAGACTACGCCACTGGCGGTTGACAGGACGCCGCCCCACGAATTCACCGCGCCCGACTGCGGCAGTTCCCACTTCGGTTTGCCCGTGGTGATGTCGATGGCGCGCAGAACGCGCTGCGCGGGCTCATTCGGCGCCTGTCCGAACGAACCGCCCATGAAGCCCTTACCTGCCTCCCACTCCATCGGCGTGCGCGTGAAGATGCCGCACTTGTCGTTGGTCTGCACGTAGTAGAGACCGGTGACGGGATTGAACGACGCCGAGTACCAATTCGACGCGCCGTCGAGCGAGGGACAGACACGTTGTCCGTCGAGTGAGGGCTCCATGTTGGGCGCCTTGATCGGCCGGCCAGCTGTGTCCAGTCCCGTCGCCCACGTGACGTTCTTCACGTACTGGGTGCCGAAGAGGAACGCACCGTTTGTGCGATCGAGCACGTAGAAGAAGCCGTTCCGATTCGCCTGCACCAGCAGACGACGCTGTTGCCCCTGCCAGATCGCGTCCACCAGGGCCAGCGGCTCCTGCGCGTCGTAGTCCCAGACGTCATGCGGCGTGAACTGGAAGTGCCACTTCAGCGCGCCGGTGTTCGGGTCGAGTGCGATGACCGAATCGGTGTAGAGGTTGTCGCCCGGGCGATCGTCGCCAATGAGATCCGGACCTGGATTGCCGACCGGCCAGTAGAGCATGTCGAGCTGCGCGTCGTACGCGCCTGTCATCCACGTCGTGCCGCCGGGGTGCGCAATGCCCTTGCCTTGCCACGTCTCGGAACCGCGCTCACCAGGGGCCGGCACGGTCCAGAATCGCCAGGCCTCCTTGCCCGTTGCCTGATCGAACGCGGCGACGAATCCGCGAACGCCTTCGTCACCTCCCGACGTGCCGGTGATGACCAGGTTCCCGACTGGAAGTGGTGCGCCGGTGGCGTTGTAGTTCTGACGCCAGTCGGCCATCTCGGTGTCCCAGAGCAGGGATCCGGTGTGTCGATTGATGGCGATGATGTGCGCATGGTCGGTGACCATGAACACGCGATCGCCGGCGACACCGACACCGCGATTGACGCCGCCGGCGGCGTTTCCGATGAGGCCCTTCGTGCGCGGACGCTGATAGCGCCAGATCTCGCGACCGCTGCCGGCATCGAGCGCGTTCAGCTCGTTGGCGCTGGTCACGTACATCACGCCCTCGACGACGACCGGCGTCACCTGCAACCGCGCGGTGCTGAGGCTGTAGATCCACTTCGGTGCAAGCGTGCCGACATTCGCCGGCGTGATCTGCGTGAGCTGACTGTAGCGGCTGCCGTTCATGCCGCCGTTGTAGCTGGGCCAGTCGGTCTGCGACGTGACCTGGCGATAGGACGAGGCCGTCCCTCGCAGCAGATGAATCCTGCCGTCGCTGCCGAGCACCTGTGCGTCGCTCAGGCTCTGGTTGAAGACGACGCCTTCGAGCGAGCGTCCGTTCTCGAGTCGCAAGGTCGCGCGTGTCGGCGTGAAGCCTCCGCGCGGCTTGATCGTGCGGACATAGCGAATCAGGTCGATCGACTCGGTCGACGTCAGCGTGGCGAACGCCGGCATACCCAGCGATGGGCGGCCGTCGCGCAGCAGATTCGTGAGGTCCTGATCGGAGAGCGTCGGCACGCGCGTCGCGATACCCGGCCCGAGTTCACCACCGTTGCCATCGGTGCCGTGACAGCCGGCACACCGGTTCACGAAGGTGGCGCGACCCGGATCGACTGTCTGTGCGCGTGGGAGTGAGGCGAGCAGAATCAGGGCGGCGATGGCAAGAGCGATGCGCATCCGCGCAGTGTAACCGAAGCAGGTTAGCGCTTCGGTTTCGGCTTGGCGGTTCGTGTGCCTGTCTTCCTTGCCGCGGGCTGTTTCTTCGCCGTCGTCGCTTTCGCGCTCTTGGACTTCTTCGAACCCCGAATCCCGGATCCCGGCTCCCGGGTCCCGGTTCCCGGCTCCCGGGTCCCGGTTCCCGGCGCTGTGCCGGCTTTCATCTGCATCGCCTGAGCGACGATCCTATCGAACATCGCCCCGGTCTCGCCGCCCTGCGCCGGTTTGTTCGATCGCCAGATGTCCGGGTTCTCCTGCGAGAGGATATCCGCGAAGTCACCCTCGCTCTTGACGCTGAGCGGCGCGAACTCGGCGATGTCGAGCTCGCCCGACGACCACTCGTCGCGATGCTTGATGAGCAGCCACGATCGCCCGTCCTGCCCACGGCTGCCGGCATAACCGCCCTTCGTGCGGACGAGGACCCACGAGCCTTTCAGCTTGTAGCCGTCGAGCGTGAACTTCAGGTCGCCCTTCTCGATCGCCTTCTCCACATCGTCCACTTGCGGCGTCCACGTCCCGCGGTCCCACAACATGACGATGCCAGCGCCGTAGCCGGAAGGAATGACGCCCTCGAACTCGCCATAGTCGAACGGGTGATCCTCGACGTGCATGGCGAGTCGTTTCGTCGCGGGATCGAGTGAGGGGCCTTTGGGAACGGCCCACGAGAGCAGCACACCGTTGTGCTCGAGTCGAAAGTCGTAGTGCAGGTGACTGGCCAGGTGCTTCTGCACGCAGAAGAAGCGCGCGTCTTTGCCAGTCGGTGACGTGCGGGGCTTGTCTCCCTTTGGTTCGGGAGATGCTGATCGAAGTCCCGTTTCTCTTTGTACTTCTCGAGTGCCACGATGCCCCCGGTGCCTACTTCACATGCCCCATGAGTCGACGCACGGGCTTCACGAGCACGAACATGATGACGGCCGCGACGATCAGCGTTCCACCAACCCACTCGAGCAGCGCGTCGATTGGCATCGTCGCGATGAGGCCGGCCGTCCATCCCGCGAGCTTGTTGCCGAATGCCAGCGACAGGAACCAGACGCCCATCATCAAGCCGACGATTCGGGCGGGGGAGAGCTTGGTAATCGCGCTGAGACCGACCGGGCTCAGACAGAGCTCGCCGAACTCCGAGAACAGGTTCCAGGTGATCAGCCACCACGCGCTGACTCGCAGCGTGCTGTCAGCAGCCACTGCGGCTCCGGCGGGGAGCATGATGATGAACGCAAGGCCCATGAAGAGAAGGCCGAAGGCGAACTTCGTCGGGACCGACGGTTCGCGCGACCCGAGCCTGATCCAGAGCCACGCGAAGAGCGGCGCGAGAACGATCACGAAGAACGGCTGGGCGACCTGGAACCACGACGAGGGGAACTCGAAGCCAAACAGATGAAGGTCGGTGTTGCGATCGGCGAAGAGCGCGAGTGAGGAGCCGGCGGCTTCGTAGCCAGCCCAGAAGAGGATCGCGAAGAGAAACAGCACGATGATCGCCGCGATGCGACCCCATTCGCCGGACGTGAAGCCGAGGACGCCGCCGGCAGCGGGCGCCGCGGTTGAATGAGTCACTGGAGTTGCCGTCGCCCGATTCCGTCTTTCTTCGGCCATGCGCACGATGGCCGGTTGCAGATGCCGCTTGTCGAGGACGTACTGCACGAGCCCCAGCGCCATTCCGATCGCAGCGCACCCGAAACCCAGATGCCAGTCGATTCGCTGCGCGACGTAGCCCGCGATGATCGGGCCGAGCATCGCGCCGGAGTTGATCCCCATGTAGAAGATCGAGAAGCCCGCGTCGCGTCTGGGATCGCCCTGCGGATACAGCGAGCCAACGAGCGTGCTGACGCTTGGCTTCAGGAGACCAGTGCCGATCACGATGAGAGCCAGGCCGGCGTAGAAGAACGGCAGTGCATGAAACACCAACGAGAGGTGGCCGAGCATGATCAGGATTCCGCCGTAGAGCACGCTGCGGTACTGGCCGATCAGGCGGTCGGCGATCAGTCCACCAACGATGGCGGCGCCCCACGCGGAGCCGGTGTAAGTGCCGTACAGAGAGGTGCCCTGGGCGTCGGTGAATCCGAGTCCGCCGTTGGCGACCGGCGTGACCATGTAGAACAGCAGGAACGCGCGCATGCCGTAGTAACTGAAGCGCTCCCACATCTCGGTGAAGAAGAGCGTGGCGAGACCACGGGGATGTCCGAAGAAGCGCGTGTCTACGGCTGCGGACGCTCCCGGTCCGGCGTCGGTGAGCGCGTCCGTAAGCTTGGGCGGATTCATCACTCGAAGGATAACGTGGAACAATGGAAACCGTGCGTGCCCTGCTGATTTCCACCTACGACCTCGGACGCCAGCCTCTCGGTCTGGCCTCGCCGGCGGCGTGGCTTCGACATGAGGGCATCGAAGTCGACTGCGTCGACACCTCGCGCGATCACGCTGACCGACGGGCAGATCAGCGAGGCGGGGCTGATCGCCTTCTATCTTCCGATGCATACGGCGACGCGACTGGCGGCGCCACTCATCGCCCGCGTCAGCCTGGTCAACCCATCTGCACGTCTGGCGGCGTATGGCTTGTACGCGCCGCTCAACGCATCGTGGCTGGGCGAGCAGGGTGTGACGGTTCTCGGTCCCGATGCTGAAGCCGATCTGCTGATGCTCGCGCAGGGGCAACTCCCAACCTCCGACGGCCAACTCCCCGCGACCACTTCCCAAAGCCGAGAGCCGAGAGCTCAGAGCCGACTGCGTTTCATGCAGCCCGATCGCTCGTCGCTGCCGCCGCTCGCGCGCTACGCCGCGCTGCAGATGCCTGACGGAAGTCGTCGCGTCGTTGGATCGACCGACGCCACGCGCGGGTGCAAGCATCTGTGCCGGCACTGTCCGATCGTGCCGGTCTACGGCGGGACATTCCGCGCGATTCCAATCGATGTCGTCATGGACGACGTTCGTGCGCAAGTGGCGGCTGGTGCGCAACACATCTCGTTCGGCGATCCTGATTTCTTCAACGGGCCGACTCACGCTCGTCGTCTCGTGGAAGCTGTTGCGAAAGGGTTCCCGCGCCTGACCTACGACGTGACGATCAAGATCGAGCACATCCTGCGTCATGCCGACATGCTCGGTCTCTTGCGCGATACCGGCTGCCTGATGATCACGAGCGCCGTTGAATCTGTCGATGACGAGGTGCTCGTGAAGCTGCGAAAGGGGCACACGCGCGCGGATTTCATCAACGCCGTCGGATTGTGCAAGCAGGCCGGCGTCACGCTGGCGCCGACATTTGTCCCCTTCACACCCTGGACGACGATCGGCGGCTATGTCGATCTGCTCGAACAGCTCGATGCGCTGGAACTGGCTGAAGGCGTGGCTCCGATTCAGCTCGCGATTCGTCTGCTCGTGACCGCTGAATCGAAATTGCTGGAACTGCCGGACATTCGCGATGTCGTGAGCCCATTCGACGCCGCGTCGCTCACGTTCCCGTGGCGTCATCAGGATCCCCGCGTTGACGATTTGCAGCGCGCCGTGATGCAGGTCGCTGCCGGAGCGTCTCATGCCTCGCGCGGCGACACATTCGATCGCATCCTTGCACTCGCCACAGGCATTGAGGACCGCCCGGCGCGGGCCAAAGGCGCGATGCCGCCCTACATGACCGAGGGGTGGTACTGCTGCGCGGAGCCCGGTCCCGAGCAGTTTGATCTGGTGTGAAACGCGTTCTTCTCCTCGCGACGACGACCGGATATCAGATTCGATCTTTTGGCGAGGCCGCCGAGCGACTTGGCGTGCGTCTCGTGTTTGCGAGCGATCGCTGCGATCGACTCGAAGACCCCTGGTGGGATGGTGCCATCCCCGTCAGGTTCCACGACATGTCGTCTTCTGTCGAGGCAGTGGTCGCATCATTTCGTGGGCGAGCGACCGACGAGAGACCCAACGGAGTGATCGCAGTGGGCGATCGTCCAACAGTGCTGGCCGCGCACCTGTCCGCCGCATTGGGGCTTCGGGGGAATCCGCCAGCCGCAACAGAGGCGAGCAGGAACAAGCTGGCGGCTCGTCGAGCCTTCAAAGAGGGCGGTTTGCTGACACCTCGCTTCGAGGTCGTGTCCATTTCTGATGAATTGTCACGTGCGCACGTCTCTCACATATCCGGTCGTCGTCAAGCCGCTGGCACTCTCGGGAAGTCAGGGGGTGATTCGGGCTGACGACGACGAGTCGTTAGAAAACGCGATGCATCGGGTGAGTCGTCTGTTGCGAACGACGGACATCGCGATCGAGCGCGAGAGCGCGCACGAACACGTGCTGATCGAGACATTTATCCCGGGAAAGGAGTACGCGATCGAGGGGGTGCTCACCGATGGTGCGTTCCAGGTGTTCGCGATTTTCGACAAGCCCGATCCACTCGATGGACCCTTCTTCGAGGAGACGATCTACGTCACGCCCTCGCGAGCGAGTGTCGAGACGCAGAATGCGATCGTCGATACGATCGCTTCGGCGATCCGGATTCTCGGACTGCGGCATGGTCCGGTGCACGCTGAGTGTCGCGTTAACGATCAGGGAATCTACGTACTGGAAGTCGCCGCTCGCCCCATCGGAGGGTTGTGTTCGAAGGCCATTCGACTCGCTGCCGTGGACGGAAGCTTGGCCACTCTCGAAGAGGTACTGTTGCGTCACGCGCTTGGAGAGCGCATCGACGGGTACCGCGGAATAAATCGTGCAACGGGTGTGATGATGATTCCGATTCCGCGTCGTGGTGTGTATCGCGGGGTAAGCGGAGTCGAAAAGGCCCGACGTATTCCAGACATCGACGACGTGATCATCACAGCGAAGCCTGACAGCACGTTGGTGCCGTTACCTGAAGGCCGGAGTTATCTGGGATTCATCTTCGCCACGGGCGATGCACCTGCGTCTGTCGAGGAGCGCACTTCGAAGTGCCCACGACAGTCTTGAGTTCGCATCGATCGTGAAGTGCACGTCGCGCAGTCGAACGCGAAGTAGAAACAAAAATTCCCGGCTCGACGAGCAGGGTACCGAATCCAGCGATTCGGCGTTTATTTGGTCTGCTGTGGCACGTAACCCGGTGGTAGCGCGGCACTGGCTCCGAAGAAGAAATCGTCCATGTGCCTTCCGATCAGTTCCTGCGCTTCCTTCTGCCACGGCATCAGGCGGTATTCGTTCAGGATCATTTTCTGACGGTCTTCCCAGAGCTTCCATGCCTGCGCAGAGACGTTTTCGAAGATGCGTTGACCCAGTTCTCCCGGCCACGGCGGTGAGTCGAGACCTGGAAGTGTCTTCTGAAACTTCACGCAGAACACGGTGCGACCGCTCTTGTTACCGGCAGGCGTTTCGTTTGGTGACGGTCCGCAATCGTCCATGTCTGAATGTTACCTCCCTTGAGACGATCGTGCGAAGGGACCAATTCGGCATGGGGGATTCTCCTGATGACTATACGAATTACACAACCATTCGGCCGCAGTGTTTGAATCCGCATCACCTGTTTTCTGAGGAAAGGGTTGTAGCAGCGCCTTTGTATACGCTCAACCGCAACTCGATGCAGTCCTCAACCGCTGGCACATACCTTGAAGTTCGGCTACTCCATACGCGGGGTCTTGCAATTGAGGAGGGGACCTCTCGATCGAATCACTCGTTGAACGTTTAGGAGGGTGCCGTGGACGGAACACGCAAGGAACGTCGAGGATTTGCTTCGATGAGCCGAGAAAAGCAGCGTGAGATTGCTAGCAAGGGGGGACGTGCCGCCCACGAGAAGGGTACTGCGCACGAGTGGACGCCCGATGAAGCGCGCGCTGCCGGTCGCAAAGGTGGTCAGAGCAGCCGGGGAGGGCGGGGGAGACTTGTGCCAATTTCTCCTTCCGAGGTGCATAATTTACAAGTGGCGCCTGGCACCGGCCGGGAGCCTGGCCGCGCGGATTAACTAACGGCCGCGCGCGCTGTACGTCGTCGCCGGAAAGAAGCCGGAAAGAAGAGGGACGTCTGTTGCGTACGTTATTGTGGGTGTGCCTACTGGTAACGATCTCTGTTGGAGTGGCGAATGGGCAAGCAGCCGCTCCGCAGAATTCAAACTCTCAGAACGCGCAAGGTGAACTTGTTCTGCAGGGTGATACCACTCCACGCCCGGCGTTACCGACTTACTTCGGCGACACCGGGTTGTGGTTTGTTCCTACCGCCGAGACTCTTCCTAAAGGAAAGTCCTCGTTCAGTGTCTATCGAGCCAACTTCGATCGACCACAAGGACTGACTGACGTCGGTGAGTTTGGAATCACCGGCGCCATCGGCCTGGGTCGTGCCGAGCTGTTCGGATCGTGGCGGATTGGACGTTTCAGCCGAAACATCAGTCCGATTTTCATTCCCACGAATTCCGAGTTCGGCGGCGTCAACAACGAGTTCCCGTACCAGCGCGATCACTGGTCCACGAATCTCGGGGAACCGATTGTCGTCGGCGCGAAGTGGGGTCTCTTATCGCAGTCGCGCGGAAACGGGATGGCGCTCGCACCGCGCTTCATGCTCAAGTTCCCCAGCGGGGGAGCGACAGCAGCCAGCACGAAGGACTATTCAGGGACCATCGATCTGATAGCGAGCGGAGAAGCCGGTGGACGCTTCGAGTTGTCGGCCCTGGCCGGTTATGTCTTTCGAGGCGACTCCGACGACTTCAGCGTCACTGATAGTTTCAGGTGGGGCTTAGGTGCGGGCTTCCCGAGTCGTGCGCCGCTGCGCGTGCTACTCGAACTCGAAGGGGACATACCAGGCGATGACGCAGTCCTCGTCACCAACCCGCCGCTCATCGCTCTTGACGGAAGCATCGCGCCGCTCTCCAGCGATACGTCCAACAACACCGCGTTCAAAGCGGGCCTGGTGTGGCAGTCCAAGGGCGGATTCTTCCTGCACGGCGGAGGCAACTACAGCTTCGGCACTGGGAAGCAGACGATTGGCGGCGTTGAGTTCGAGCAGAGCGCTTGGGGCTTTGATGCGCGCATTGGCTGGCATTCCGGTGTCACGCCACCTCGCCATTGGGAGCGTGTAGCACCGCCACCGCCACCCCCACCGCCACCGCCACCCCCACCGCCGCCACCGCCGGCTCCGAAGCCGCCACCACCGGCGAATCGGAACCCGACGTTTAACGTGGTAGCGAGCTGTACTCCGAACACGGTCCAGCCCGGGCAGACGTGTAAGTGCAATGCCCAGGCAACGGATCCTGACGGTGATGCAGTCACGTATCGGTGGACGGCACCGCAGGGCACGTTCAAACCTGCAGATGCCGCCAGCTGCACGTGGACGGCGCCGAATCAGGCAGGTCCGGTCGTCCTCACGGTGACTGCGGCAGACGGGCGCGGAGGCACGGCGACGTCGACCGTCACGGTGACGGTTGCGGCGCGCGAAGTGATCGCGTTCGAAGACGTGCACTTCGCGTTCGATCGATTCAACCTGAGTCCGGAAGCGCTGAAGATTCTCGACGACGCCGTCGCGAAGCTCCAGGCGAACCCGGATATCAACGTGACGATCGAGGGCCACACCGACAGCATCGGAACGTCGGAGTACAACCTGGCGCTCGGCGAACGGCGCGCCAACAGCGTGCGTGACTATCTGTCGATGCGAGGCATCACGGCGGGCAGACTGCGCACGGTCAGCTACGGCGAGGAACGGCCGATTGCGACCAACGACACAGCGGCAGGACGTGCGATGAACCGTCGCGCCCATCTGCTGGTGATACTGCAGTAGCAGTTCACAGTTCACGGTTCACAGTGGTACGCTGTGAACCGTGAACTGACTACGCAAACGCAGGGCGGGTCCCGGGGACCCGCCTTTCGTTTGTACGTCTGTGAACTGTGAACCGTGAACTTGCCTAGTGCGGAACCGCCTCAACCTGCACGCGTGCGTCGTTGAAGCACGCGCCCCCGCCGAGATCGGTCAGCGTATCGGGAACGAGCGCATTCGTGGTGTAGCCATTCGACGTGTGTCGACGCCAGAGCCCCTTGGGCAGCGACACGGTGCCAGGACGAATCCATGATCCAACCTGCAGGTTGCAACGCACTTCTCCGAGTGCGTTGAACATGCGCACCGGAGCGCCGTCTGTCAAGATGTCGCGCGGCGGCATCGCTCGGATGCATCAGCAGCCGCACTTCGGGTCGCGGGAGTTCCGCGAGCGTGGAGCTGATCGTCCGCTCGCTGGCTGGTGAGATCAGCGCAAGCGGGAACTCGGCGCTGACCGGATCCGCGCGATAGGTGTAGAGCCCTTCAGGCGCCTCGCGTTCGAGTGCGGCGGGGAAGAGATCGACCTTGTGATCGGTCGTGCGCGGCATGACGTCAACGAACTGAACGGGGCGGCCTCCGTACGGAGGGACGGCAGCGCCGTGATCGCGGAGCGCGTCACCGATCGCTTCAGGCATCTTCGAAAACACGTCGAGCATCTCTTCGAGCTCGCCGACCGGATCGGTGTCCTCACGCAACTCGAGCAGGCGCAAGAGCTCGCCGAAGACGTCGGCATTCGATCGCGCCTCGCCCACGGCTTCGATCACCGGCCTTGCCAGTCGCAGTCCGATTGGGCCGTACGCACGCGGAATGTCGTAGCCCTCGAGGAACGTCGTCGCGGGCAGGAGGACATCGGCGTAGTGCGTTGTGTCCGTCATCACCTGCTCGAAGACGACGGTGAAGAGGTCGTCGCGTTCGAGCCCGCGGATGACGCGGCGCTGATCCGGTGAGGTGGCGACCGCGTTCGAGTTGTAGACGAACAGCATTTTCACCGGGGGATCGCCTTCAGTGAGGACTCGCCCCAGCTGGTTCATGTTGATTTTTCGAGTGGACGCTTCGGGTGCGCCGATCCACGTGCGCTGAATGCCCCACGCTTCGGTGTTGCTCATCGCGTACCCACCGCCGCGCACGCCGAACTTTCCGCCGACCGCCGGGAGTGACAGGATGGCGAGGCTCGAGTTGCCGCCGTTGCGATTCCGTTCCTGTCCCCATCCACAGCGAATCAGCGCCGGCGATGTCGTTGCGTACCAGTCGGCGAGTCTTGCCACGAGTTCAACAGGCACGTCCGCTTCGGCCGCGGCACGTTCGAACGTCCATGGCAACGCCTTCTCTCTGAGTCGATCGGCGTTGCGTGTGTGTTTCTCGAGGAAGGCGCAATCGGCAAAGCCGCCCTCGAACAGGTGACGGTGGATCGCGAGCGCGATGGTCAGGTCCGTGCCCGGTCGCAGCGCAAGGTGCAGATCGGCCTGTTTGGCGAGCGGCGTCGTGCGCGGATCGATGACGACGAGCTTCGCGCCGCGCCTCTGCGCCTCTCGGAGATACGGCACCATGTGGATGCCGGACGCTGACGGATTCACACCCCACACGATGATGAGGCGCGCCTCGGGATAGTCCGGGTAGGTGACCGACGGCATCTTGCCGTAGAGCGCGCCGTTGGCCGCGCCCGTTGGCGCCGCACACACGGTGCGCGCGAGGCGCGATGCCCCGAGACGACGGAAGAATGTCGCGTCGCCGGTGTCCTGCGTCAGCAGTCCATTCGATCCACCGTACGAATAGGGGAGGATCGATTCAGCACCCCACGTGTCGCGTGCAACACGCATGCGATCGGCGACGAGGTTCAGCGCATCCTCCCACGACACGCGTTCGAACCTGGCGCCTGCGCCCTTGGGCCCCTGGCGAACCGCGGGGTAGAGGAGCCGGTCCTCGCCGTACACGCGTTCGTCGAATCGCCGCACCTTCGCGCAGATGTAGCCGTCCGTGATCGGATTGCCCGTCGATCCGTCGATTTTCGTGATCCGTCCGTCCTGAACCGTGACGTTGAGGCTGCACCCGTCAGGGCAGTCGAGCGGACATGCCGTCTCGACGATGTGCTCGGGGGCGAGCGTTGAAGCGGGCTTCATGGAACGAGTCTATCGCTGTTGCGGCGGGTCTTGTAGGTCAGCCAATCTACCTCGGCTCGCAGGCTCGTCAGACGACTACGACACACAGAGGCGTGAGACACCGAGAGGGCTTGATCCCTCTCTGATGTCTCCGTTCGTTTGCTCAGACGCAGCGATTCGGGAAATGGCCCAGCCCTCCGTCGGTCGGACTGAGCTAGAATGCCCGCGCCAGGCCGGCGCGTGACCACAACGCCGACGGGTGGTGAGCCGACAGAGAGGACGCGACTATGGATAAAGTCAGACGGAAGATTCTGGCGGCAGGTGCTGCGGTGACGGCAATGGCCACCGCCTCGCGTGTGTTGGCTCAGACAGGGCAAGGAGAAGGCGCCATGTCGTTCTACGAGAAGGGTCCCGTTCGTATCCACTACGAGGAAGCGGGCAAGGGCTTCCCGTTGCTTCTCATCGCCGGCGGTGGACTCAACTCGTCGATCGCAGGTTTGAAGAACGGTGATCCCTTCGACGCGATCGGAGAGTTCAAGAACGAGTTCCGTTGCATCTACTCGGATCTCCGCAACGCGAACACCGGTCAGTCGTCCGGCCCGCTCGAGATCGATCGGCCGTGGGATGCGTTCACCGACGATCACATCGGGCTGATGGATCACCTGCGCATCGACAAGTTCATGGTGCTCGGCTTCTGCATCGGGGGGCCTTTCATCTGGAACCTGCTGGAGCGCGCGCCCAACCGCGTCGTCGCTGCCGTGCTCGCGCAGCCGAGCGGATCACGCCCGGAAGCGCGCGATCTGTTCTACGACAACAACATCAAGGGCTGGGGGCCCGAGTTCGTGAAGCGGCGCCCGGACGTCACGATGGCGACGGTCGACAAGTTCCTGACGAAGATGTACCGCACGAACCCCGACTTCGTCTTCACCGTGACACGCGACTTCGTGAAGAGTTGTCAGACACCGGTCCTGATCCTGCCGGACGACATCCCGGCGCACCCGTACGCAGTCGCGATGGAGGCTGCGATGCTTGCGCCGAAGGCCGAAGTGAGCCTGTTCCCGTGGAAGGAACCGAAGGAGCGCATTCCGCTGGCCGTGCGGCAGATCCGCTCGTTCCTGCGGTCACATCGGCCGGCGTCTTCGTAAGCGCGCCGCCGCGAGCGTCCTCCGATACCCGCTAGAACCTGGCCATCAGGCGCACGCGAACGGTCCGTCCGTCCTGCCCGATGGCGCGCTGAAGGTGTTCCTCGGCTCCAGGGTCGGCGTAGTGCTGATTGAGCGCGTTGTAGAGGCCGAACTGAAGGTCCAGCGCCCTGCCCAGAGTTGTCGTCGTGGTGATGTGTGCGAGAGCAAAACCGGAGATCGTGCCTTCGTAGAGGGTCCGCCGTTCGCCCGTGAATCGCCCGTCGAGTGCCAGCGATGTCGCAAGGGGTTTCAGCGGAAGAAGGACGCCGACCTTGCCCAGATGCTGCGGCGAGTTCGACAACCGTTCCCCCGAGGCCCAATCGGTCGCGCGCACATTCGCGTAGCTGACGCGAACCGTGAGGGCGTTCCAGCGCCCTTCGATCTCGGCGTCCACTCCGCGCGCCGTCGTGCGATCCGCGTTCGTGAAGTACAGGCTGTCGCCGCTGGTGTCATCGAGGCTTTGTTGTGCGATCAGGTGGCTCGCATCGTAGCGGAAGACCGACGCCGTCGTTCTGAAGTGCGCGCCGATATATTCCTCCCACACGAGCTCCGTCGTGTCGATCGTCTCGGGCGACAGCGTCAGCCCCTGATCGCGCATCGTGTCGAAGTAGTACAGCTCGTACGAATTCGGTGCGCGGAACGCCCGTCCGTAGAGCAGCTTTACCGCTGATTGCCGGCGCGGCAGGAATACGACGCCGACGCGCGGCGTGGCGCTGCCGCCAAACGCGCTGTCGTGATCCACGCGGACGCCGCCGTTCACGAGCATCCAGGGACGGATGGTCAGCTCGTCCTGTGCGTAGACGCCAAGCGGCGTTGAGGGACGTTGCTGCGCAGTCCATCGGGGACCGATGTCCTGATTCCACTGACTGTCCCGCAGTGTTCTGCGAACCTCGCCACCCACAGTGAACAGATGCTGCCGCCACCGTCGGTTGAGCGTGAGCTCACCGGAGGCCTGGACCGAGTGCGATCCATCGCGCTGAACGACCGTGCCGTCCGCGCCGAAGTCGAGCGGATACTGCCCCTCGTACTCGTAGAAGTTCAGGCCCGCTCGCGCGACGCTCGTCCAACCGGAGAACGACATCCCCGTGTAGGTGACGTCGGCATACGCGCGTCTGTCTTCCGTTCGCGCACGGTTGTCGCCGAACACGGAGTCCCACGATCCCGTTGGAATGTGTTTTCCTCGATTGAGGAATCCGCCGCTCAAGCGAATCCGACCCACGGAAACCGAGGCGAATGCGGATGCGGCTCGCTCCCCGTCGGCGTCCACAGCGATGCCGTCGCCCGTTTCCGGCGAATCGTATTCGGGATAGTACAGGCGCGTGTTCCCGGCGGAGCCGTACCCAGATGCGGCAAAGAGCACGTCCTGGCCGCCCTCGAACACGTGACCGTAGCTGGCTGTGACGTGGCCGGTGCTCATCGATCCGGCGGAGGTATCCACCCGTCGTCCAGCATGCGCCGCCCCGCTCTTGGTGAGGACATTGATCACGGCGAAGAAAGCGCTCGTGCCATAGAGCGACGACCCAGGACCGCGAATCACCTCGACGCGATCGATGAGCGACACGTCGAGCGGGAAGTCGGTTCCGATCGGGGCCATGTCGTAGGTCGGCTCGTTCAGACGATGTCCGTCGATGAGCAGCAGCACGCGGGTGTTGTAGTCGCCAGGTCGGGCAAACCCGCGTACGCCCACGTACGTGTAGTTCCGATCGTACGTGGTGTAGAGGCCGCGCACGCTGCCCAGAATCTCCGCGAGCGTCCGATACCCGTGCACGCGGATCTCGTCGGCGGTCACGACCGTGACCGACGCGGGCGCGCGCGTCACCTCCTGCGAGAACTTCGAGGCGGTCGATGTGACCTCGACTTCGAGCAGTTGCTCGATCGTCATCTTCCGCAGTTCGGGCGGGATCGACTGCGCCTGCGCGAGCAACGGGACACACAGGGCAATAGCCGTCAAGCACACGGCAACCCGGGTGTGTTTACGTGAAAGCGAAGCTATGACGCACCTCTCCAACGACCTAATTGAGCAGGAGAGGTGCCACCCTGATGAGGCGGGCCTGGAGTCTGCGCACGTCAAAATGCAGTGCATTTCTCAGCGTGCGCGGGCGAAGCGTGGTGCTATTCGAACCGCCGGTGTCGGGGAACCGATGCCACGGTCCACACTTCCGTCACTCCGACGATGCGGACCCGGTAAAGGGTGTGCCGTCCGTCTGCTGCGACTAGCGACGTTGTTCCGGAAGGGCGAACTGTTTCGAGTCGGTTGATCTATTGAGGACGCTTCCTGTCGCCGTAGCGCCAGGCTTCAGCCGGTGCTCTACGTGGAATCGAGAAAGCTCTATCGCTTCCGACGGCGTGCCGACCTCACCTTCGCGCGCTTCCGAGGCGATGCGGCTTTTGCCTTGGGCACGATCACCTTGTGCATCGGCATGATGTTCGGCTGACCGGAATCAATCCCGAGTTGCTGGAGGATGGGCATCAGCGTCTTCCCGAACTTGTCGAACGCCGCTTGCGACGTCCACACGTCGAACACCATCAGTTTGTCCTTCGGGCCGAACGACGCGTGATATGACCGCCCCGACGGGCTACCGGCCCCGGCCTTCCTCAGCAATTTGATGCACTCGTCGTATTTCTCCGCCGACATGGCGGCCGGTGCGAAGTAGATCCCGATTGCCATAATGCCACCTCCTTCATGGGCGCGCCCGCAATGGCGGTCCCGGGCGAAGACATTACTGCCTGCACCGATGGGCGGCAAGCCCCTTCTCTACGGCGGCATTCTCGGGAGCGCCGAGCTTCTCGGTATTCGTGTAGGCTGAGGCACCGAAGTCAGACGCACATCGAATGGCCCTGCATCCCGGCGTACGCCTCGGTCCCTACGAGATCCAGTCACCGCTCGGTGCCGGTGGCATGGGAGAGGTCTACAAAGCGAGAGACACACGACTGGGCCGGGTGGTCGCGCTCAAGGTATTACCAGGAGCCGTGGCGGCCGATCCACAGCTCCGCGAGCGATTCGACCGCGAAGCCAAGGTCATTTCCAGTCTCAACCATCCTCACATTTGCGCGCTTTACGACGTCGGTCGCCAGGACGGTATCGACTTCCTGGTGATGGAGTACCTCGACGGTGAGACGTTGGCGGACCGCATTGCGCGTGGGCGGATTCCCCTCGTTGAGGCCATCACAATCGCCGGCCAGATCGCCGATGCACTCGAGGCGGCCCACGACACGGGCATCGTCCATCGCGATCTGAAGCCGGCAAACATCAAGATCACTGCCGACGGCATTGTGAAGGTGCTTGATTTCGGTTTGGCGAGGCATGTCATCACGGGCGGCAGCCGTGACGTGTCGAATTCTCCAACCATGATGGTGACAACGCCGGGAATCATTCTGGGAACGGCGCCGTATATGTCGCCGGAGCAGGCCAACGGGAAGGACGCGGATCGCAGTTCCGATGTGTGGGCATTCGGATGCGTCCTGTACGAGATGCTGTCGGGCCGGCGTGCGTTTGACGGTGAGACGGTGGGCGAGATTCTCGCCAGCGTCCTGAAGAGTGACCCGGCGTGGCAGCAGTTGCCGGCCGGGACCCCGGACGGCGTCCGCCGTGTATTGCGTCGGAGCCTGCAGAAGGATCACAGGCTTCGGCTCCGCGACATCCGTGATGCGCGCCTTGAACTTGCTGATGCTCAAGCCGCGACACCTGACAAGGACACCGTGACCGGTGCGCGATCGAGACGAGGGGAACGCCTCGCCTGGGCGTCGGCGCTGGGGTTCGTCGCGGCGATCGCTGGTGTGCTGGGCGTGCGGGCTCTCAGCCCAGTGCCCGTGGCTCCGGCGACTTATCTCGAGATCAACACTCCTCCCACAGGGGATTCATCGGTGGCGATTTCGCCTGACGGACTGAAAGTCGTCTTTGTTGGCGGCGCTGATGGCCGGTCTCAGTTGTGGCTGCGGTCATTGGACTCTCCAGAGCCGAGGCCATTGACGGGGACTGAGCGCGCATCCACACCATTCTGGTCGCCCGACAGCCGGTCGATTGCCTTCATTGCGGACATCAGGTTGAAACGCATGGACATTGACGGCGGCTCGCCACAGACGCTGGCCTCCGGCATTCCGGTACCACTCGGTGGCTCGTGGAACAACGAGGGCACGATCATCTTTGGCAACAACCCCGGCGGGCCGATCTTCCGTGTACCCGCCCAAGGTGGTGAGGTGGTTGCTGTAACAGAAGTCGCGTTACCGAAAGAGCGGGGTCACATGTTCCCGCAGTTCCTCCCTGATGGCCGGCACTTTCTGTTCTTCGTGACCGGCAGCCCCGAAGCTCGCGGCGTCTATGTCGGCCAGTTGGGCGAATTGGGTTCGACGCGCCTGTTCGACGCCGAAGGGCCCGCCGTGTATAGCCCCACCGGGCATCTACTCTTCGTCCGTGACGGAAAGCTGCTGTCACAGGACTTCGATCCGGATCGATTGGCACTCACGGGAGAGTCCTACGCGATTGCCGATCAGGTGAAGGGAAGAACGGTGCTGTCTGCGGCGACTGACGGGACCATCGCGTATCGAACGGCTTCGCCAGGCAGCGGCCAGCGACAACTCGTGTGGGTCGATCGGTCGGGTCGCGAATCTGACAAGGTGGTTTATGCCGATGGAGCAGCCTTGGGAGCGTCGCTGTCCTATGACGGGCGCCGCGTCGCCGTCTATCGTTTCCAGAACGGCAACATGGACATCTGGTCGTACGACACGGCGCGTCGCGCGTGGGACCGGATCACCTCTTACCCCGGCGACGATATCTATCCTACCTGGTCCCGTGACGGCGCCAGCATGGTGACCGGTTCAGTTCGGACAACCACAATCATGGATCTTTACCAGACCTTTTTCACCGGACAACAACGTGAAGAGCCGCTTGTCATATCGCCGCTGGCGAAGTTTCCAATGGACTGGTCGGCGGATGGGCGATTCCTCCTGTATGACGTCCTCGATATGAAGCAGGGCTTTGACGTATGGGCGCTACCTCTCGGAGGCGACCGCAAACCATTTCCCGTCGTCGAGACCGAGTTCAACGAGGGCCTCTCGCAGTTTTCTCCAGATGGACATTGGATCGCATATCAATCGGATAGGACGGGTCGCCCTGAAGTCTACGTTCGACCGTTTCCGGGCGCGGGCGCTGATGTGCGCGTGTCTGTGGACGGTGGGGCCCAAGTGCGCTGGAACCCCAACGGCAAGGAGTTGTTCTACGTCGCCGCCGATAACCGGCTCATGGCGGTTCCAATCCGCTTTGCCTCAGGCAGCACGTCTCCCGAGCTGGGGACGCCGATCGCGCTGTTCAAGACAATCCTGAGCAGCGCGGCCGGTCCCATGTACAAGCAGCAGTACATGGTCTCGCCCGATGGCCAGTCCTTCGTGATGCACTCCGCTGTGGGAGAGGCCAGTGCCTCGCCCATCACGGTCATCCAGAATTGGAAGCCGCGAGGCGTGAGGTAGTCTTCGATCGACCGATGGCCCTCAATCCCGGTACGCGGCTCGGTCCCTACGAGATCCAGTCACTTCTCGGCGCGGGTGGCATGGGAGAGGTCTACAAGGCCAACGACACGAGGCTCGGGCGGGTGGTCGCGCTCAAGGTATTACCAGGAGCCGTGGCGGCCGATCCACAGCTCCGCGAGCGATTCGACCGCGAAGCCAAGGTCGATCTCCAGTCTCAACCATCCTCACATTTGCGCGCTTTACGACGTCGGTCGCCAGGACGGTATCGACTTCCTGGTGATGGAGTACCTCGACGGTGAGACGTTGGCGGACCGCATTGCGCGTGGGCGGATTCCCCTCGTTGAGGCCATCACAATCGCCGGCCAGATCGCCGACGCGCTCGAGGCAGCCCACGACAAAGGCATCGTCCATCGTGATCTGAAACCGTCGAACATCGCGATCACTGCCGACGAGCAATGTGAAGGTGCTTGATTTCGGTCTGGCGAAGGTGCACGCCGCCATGGGCAGGCGCACTGATGTGTCGAATTCTCCAACGGTGCTGGCGACGACGCCCGGCCTGATTGTGGGGACGGCCGCGTACATGTCGCCCGAGCAGGCCAACGGCAAGGACGCGGACCGCAGCGCCGACGTGTGGGCCTTCGGGTGTGTCTTGTACGAAATGCTGACCGGGCAGCGCGCGTTTGCAGGCGACACGGTGAGCGAGATCCTCGCCAACGTCTTGAAGAGCGAGCCTGCCTGGGAGCGGTTACCTGCCGCGACGCCGAGCGGTATCCGACGCCTGTTGCGTCGTTGCCTGCAGAAGGATCAGAAACTCCGGATCCGTGACATCCACGACGCACGCCTCGAGCTTGCGGATGCCCAGAGCGCCACGCCCGACGCCGGTGGCCAGCGCTGCGCCAGGACGACGAGAGCGGCTGGCATGGGCCGTCGCCGTGTTGATGGTGCTCGTCGCCGGCGTGTTGGGTGTGTGGAGTCTTCGTCCGGCTCCCGTAGCCCTGGAGACGCACCTTGCGATCACCACGCCTCCAACCAGCGGACGCGACGCTGGCGATTTCGCCCGATGGGCTGAAGGTCGTCTTCGCGGCGCGATCGGCCGGCCAGTCTCAATTGTGGCTGCGGCTACTTGATTCGCCGACGGCGCGGCCGTTGGCGGGGACTGAGGGGGCGTCATTTCCGTTCTGGTCGCCAAACAGCCGTTCCATCGGGTTTTTTGCGGGTGCCATGCTCAAGCGCGCGAATCTCGATGACGGATCAATCCAGACCGTCGTGCCCGCTGCTTCGGGTCTTGGGGGCGCGTGGAACGACGACGGCACCCTGATCCTGTCGACCAACCCGGGCACGCCGATTCTCCGGGTCCCCGCTGGAGGTGGTGAACCGACCGTCGTGACGCGATTCGATTCACCGCAGCAGCGAAGTCATTCGTCTCCTCAGTTTCTGCCCGATCAGCGCCACTTCCTCTTCTTCGTCACGGGCAGCTCCGAAGCGCGCGGCGTCTATGTCGGTCAGCTCGATTCACAGGAGACCAAACGACTGTTCGATGCGGACACGTCGGCCGAGTATGCCTCGAACGGATACTTGCTCTTTGTTCGTGGGGGAAAGCTGCTGGCACAACGATTTGATCCAGACCGGCTGGAAACGAGCGGTGACGCCCTTCCGATAGACGACGCGAGCGTGGGGACGGTGTTGTCTGTATCCGCTGCCGGGCCTATCGTCTATCGCACGCCTTCCCCTGACAGTGGCCGGCGGCAACTCGTATGGATCGATCGGTCTGGCAACGTCACCGACACGGTGGTCTATCCCGACATTTCATCACCAGGTCCGGCACTGTCTCACGATGGCCGCCGCGTGGCCCTCTTCCGCTATGCCAACGGCAACATGGACATCTGGTGGTATGAGACTGTCCGTCGTGCCTGGAACAGGCTCACCTTCGACGCGGGAGATGACATCTTCCCCCTGTGGTCTCCCGACGACAGCAGCATCGTGTTCGGCTCACGGCGTGGTGGGATGAATCTGTATCGGAAGCTCCTCAGTGGTCCACCCGGAAGTGAGGAACTACTGCTCTCGACGTCAGAAGCCAAGTTCCCGATGGACTGGTCATCCGACGGACGATTCCTGCTCTACGACAGCGTCAGCCCCAAAGGGGGCGTGGATATCTGGGCGCTGCCTCTCGGTGGAGGCAAGCCGTTCGAGGTTGTTCAGACGGAGTTCAACGAGCGTCTCGGGCAGTTCTCTCCAGACGGAAAGTGGATCGCCTACCAGTCAGAAAAAACAGGTCGGTTCGAGATTTACGTGCAGCCGTTTCCAGGTGCCGGAGGTGACGTTCAGGTGTCGACTGACGGTGGCACGCAGGTGAGATGGAATCCCCGCGGCGGCGAGCTGTTCTATGTTGCGGCGGATGACCGCTTGATGGCAGTGCCGATCCGCGTTGGCGCAAACGCGCCGACGTTCGAGGCTGGGAGGCCGCTGTGGTTGTCGGCCACGAACATGGGTGCCGCGATCCCAGATACGAATAGACACGCGTACATGGTTTCGCCGGACGGGCAGTCATTCGTGATCAACTCGGTTCCGGCAGAAGCCAGCGCTTCGGCCATCACGGTCATCCAGAACTGGAAGCCGACGGCGCGCAGGTAGCGCCGGAGTCCGAGTGCCGTCGCCCAGCGCGCGGTGTGCTGAGCTATCTCTCCCCCGAACGACTAGCGACGATCAGGCAGCGCGAAGACATAGAGCGCTTGCCCCGTGGTCGGTACACGGATCTCCGGCGCAATCGTTGACGGCACGAGCCGCGGGCTCCCGCCACCGAGCCCCGTCGTCACTGCGATGTACTGGCGGCCGTCGACGGAGAACGAAATCGGGAAACCCTGCACGGACGTCGAGAGTCGCGTGCGCCACAAGACCTTGCCGGTCCGCACGTCGACCGCTTTGAACTCGCGATCGAGATCGCCCACGAACGCCACGCCACCAGCCGTTGACAGCACAGACGTCAGGAACGGTGCGCGCTGCTGGAGCGCCCAGGTCTCCTTCAGGCTGTTGACGTCGAACGCGGCGAGCTTGCCGATGTTGCCGTCTGTGCCAGGCATCTCGTAGAAGCGCCGGTCTGCGCCACCGCCGCTGCCGCCACCAGCGACCTGCTCGATCTTCTGCGCGCGAATCGCGATGCAACTCTGGCTGATCGGAACAATCAGCTGGTTGGTCGCCTTGTTGTGGCTCATGGCCTGCCAGTTGTGACCACCCTCTGTGCTCGGGCAGCCGTCAATCCACTGGCCGACTTCGTGGTCGATGATGTCCGCGCGGTAGCGAGGTTCACCGGTCTTCGGATCGAAGCTCTCCCAGACGTTCTGGAACGTCCCCTCTTTGTGACCGAGATACCTGCCTGTCTTGCGATCGAGCTTCCACAGGACGGCGTCCTTGCCCATCGTGAACACGAGATTCTGTCCGCCGCTGTCGACCAGCACGCGCTCGAAGACGATGTCGAGGTCGAGTGCTTCTCCGGGGGCGTGTGAGTAGTACCAAGCCAGCTTGCCCGTATCGACGTCGAGCGCGAGCGTCGAGCTCGTGTAGAGCGCCTTGTCGAGCGTGTACATCCCGCGGCTCACCGGCATCCACGGCTTGGCCTGCGCGGTGCCCCAGAACGTGAGATTCAGATCCGGATCGTAGCTGCCGGTGATCCACGTCTCGCCTCCGGCTCGGAAGAGACTCGAGAGGCTGCCCCACGTATTGCCGCCCGGCTCGCCGTCTTTCGCCACGGTGTTGAAACGCCACAGCTGCTTGCCGGTTTCGGCGTCGTACGCGCTGATGAAGCACTTCTGCTCGACGTACTGCTGGCAGCCGCCCATGCCCTGAATGACTTTGCCTTTGGCGACGAGCGGACCGCTGGAGCTGCCACGGCCATCCGGCATCGCCACGTCCCATGCGATGTCACCGGTGCGCGCGTTGATCGCGACGAGATGCGCGTTGCTCAGCGCAAGATACAGCTTGTCGTTGTAGAGCGTCATGCCGCGCATCGCGATATTGACGCCAAGGCGCTGCTCCCAGATCAGATCGCCGGTCTTGCCATCGATCGCCTGCACGATGCCGCCGGTGTTGTTGAGGAAGATCGTCCCGTTGTACGCGAGCGGCGAGGGTTGATTCGTTCCGCCCTCGTTCATCGGCCAGATCCACTGCAATTGCAGATCCTGGGCGTTGTCTCGTGTGATCTGTGTCAGTGGGCTATAGCTCGATGCGTACTGATCGTGCCGCAGCATCGGCCAGTCACCCTGAGCCGGGTTGCGCAGCATCTCGTCGGTGACGCGCGCGAAGTTTTTCACCTCGCCTTTCACCGTGAGACCAGTCGGCGCCGGTTCCTGACCGCGCCCGCGTCCGGCTCCTGCAGCCGCACCTTGTGCGCCTGCGCCGCGCCCTGCTGGCGCCTGCGGGGCGGCAGCGGGCGGCGCCGCGCCACGCGCGGGAGCAGCGGCAGGTGCGGCGGCTACGGGAGCCGGACCGCCGATCCTCACGTCCGTCGTTGGTGTGAGGGGTGTCGTGCCCGCGGCGACGCCGTTGTACTGAAGGATGTAGGCGACGATGTTCGCGTAGTTGGTTTCGGAAAGGCCGCCCGGGTTGTCTGCGGGCATCGACGTGCGAAGCAAGGTGTAGAGATCGCGCGTGCTGCGCGTACGCCATCCGCCGATGAAGCCTTCGCCGGCAAGGGGCGGCGCACCCATCAGGTCGGAGCCGTGACAAGCAGCGCAGTTCGCCTCGTAAGCCGCCTTGCCCTGAGTCGCCTGTTCCGCAGTGTACGGTCCACCCGCCGGTTGCTGACCGGAGAGCAGAACGCCCGAGGCGACGAGTGTGGCGAACGCACCCAGCAGGAAAGTGTTCTTAAGAAACATGATCATGACCTCAAGAATGACTCTCGGCTCTCGGCTTTCGGAAGAACCAGAGCCCAAAGCCTAGAGCCTATTTGAGCAACCAACCCCAGAGTGTGCTGCCGTCTGGAGGAACACCCTTCGCGGTGTGCAGTTGCACGTACAGCTTCCCCTGCTTCAGTGCTTCGACCTGTTCGGCCGTCAGATCGAGGGAACCAGAGAGCTTGCCGCTGGCGGCCTGAGTCACCGTGAGGTCGGAGATGGCTGCGCCGCGTGCGCCCTTGGCGATGCCGCGATGGAGTCGAGCCACAGTGGCCGGACCGGCCAGGCCATCGAACGCACCGGAGATCGTCAGTTTGCGGCCCGACAGCGTGGCGGTGGCGGATCCTTTGCCAGTCACGTTGGGCCGATCGGTCGGCGTGGTCGGCACCCATCCCAGCCGGGCCGTATAAGTCTCCGTGCCCTGAGCCTTCAACGGTACGGAAACGACGAACGCGGCCAGCGTAATCGCAAGAGCGAGACGAATCATCTTGTACCTCGGAGACGTCCCTCGACATCGCTTGGGATGCCCTGAGCGATAGTCGAAAGGGCGCGCGTATCTTACAATGTTGCCGCTGAACCCTGAACCTCCCGTAGTTGGTAGGCCGGGTCCTGTTCTTTGACCCGGCAGACATGGCGGGTCTAAGGAACGAGACCGCCCTACGTCGGTTACCTCAAAGGATCACGATGACGAAGAACCCCGCGTTCACGCTCGATCGACGGTCGTTCCTGCGTGTGTCGGCGTTGGCCGGCGGCGGCATGCTCGTGGCCGCGTATCTCGATCCCGTTGCGCGGCTCGTCGCGCAGGGACCAGGACAGGCCTTCATACCGAGTGCCTTCATCAAGATCACACCCGACAACGTCATCACCATCGTCTCGAAGAATCCGGAGATTGGTCAGGGCATCAAGACGGCGCTGCCGATGATCCTCGCCGACGAGCTCGGAGTGCCGTGGGCGGGCATCACGATCGAGCAGGCCGACCTCGACGAGACGAAGTATGGCCGGCAGAACGCCGGTGGAAGCACGGCGACGCCGACCAATTGGGATCCGCTGCGGCAGGTGGCCGCGTCGATTCGCGAGATGTTGATCGCGGCTGCGGCGCAGGAGTGGAATGTGCCCGCGGCAGACCTTGTCGCCGCCGATGCGCGCGTGTTGCACAAGGCCAGCGGCAGGACCAGGACCTACGGTGAGCTCGCGTCACGCGCGGCGACGATGACGCCGCCGGACATGGCGAAGGTAAGGCTCAAGCCGGCCGGCGAGTACAAAATCATCGGCACCTTCACGCGCGGTGTGGACAACGCGCGTATTGTCACTGGTCAGCCGACGTACGGCATCGACCTCACGCTCCCCGGGATGTTGTGGGCCGTGTATGAGAAGTGTCCCGTGTACGGTGGCAAGGTCGTCAGCGCGAATTACGACCAGATCAAAGCGATGCCCGGTGTGCGGCATTGCTTCGCGGTCACCGGTACGGACGACCTGCGCGGTCTGATGCCGGGCGTCGCGATTGTCGCCGACAGCTGGTGGCAGGCGAAGACCGCGCGCGAGAAGCTGCAGGTGCAGTGGAACGAAGGCGTGACCGCGCAACAGAGCAGCGAGGGGTGGGCGCGTCAGGCGAAGGAACTCTCCACGCAGAAGCCTGGCTTCCCGCTGCGGCTCGATGGCAACGCAGAGCAGGCGTTCGCCGGCGCGGCGAAGGTCGTCGAAGCCGCGTACGACTATCCGTTTATCTCGCACGCACCGCTCGAGCCGCAGAACTGCACGGCGCACTGGCACGACGGCAAGATGGAAATCTGGGCGCCGACGCAGACGCCCGCGAACGGACGCCAGCTCGTCGCGACCGCACTTGGCATTCCCGAGTCGAACATCACGATCCATATCCAGCGCGCCGGCGGCGGATTTGGCCGTCGTCTCACCAACGACTACATGGGCGAAGCCGCGGCCATCACCAAGCAGATCGGTGTACCTGTGAAGGTGCTGTGGACGCGCGAAGACGACATGCGGCACGACCACTATCGTCCCGGCGGCTTCCACTTCCTCAAAGCCGGTGTCGATGCGTCGGGCAGGCTCGTGGCCTGGCGCAATCACTTTGTCAGCTACGGTGACAACGCCAAGGGCGAGCAGGGCTTCTCCAACTCGGCGAACATCCCGGGCGTCGAGTTCCCGGCACGCTTCATCCCGAACTACGACTTCCAGGCCACGCTGATGGCGCTCGGCGTGCCGACCGGCGCGCATCGGGCACCACGCAGCAACGCCTTCTCATTCGTGTTCAATTCGTTCATCGACGAAGTCGCGATCGCCGCGGGCAAGGATCCACTCGCGTTCCGTCTCGAGATGCTGGCGACGCCGCTCTTCCCGGATCCGGCGCAGGGAGGCAACGGTTTCGATCACGTGCGCGCGCGCGGTGTCCTCGAAGACGTTCGAGATCGCTCGGGCTGGGGCCAGCGAACCTTGCCGAAGGGAACGGCGCTGGGTGTCGGCTTCCAGTACAGCCACCGCGGTTACTTCGCCAACGTCGCCGAGGTCAGCGTCGACAACCTCAATCGCGTGAAGGTCAACAAGGTGTGGGTCGCGGGTGACATCGGACGGCAGATCGTGAACATGAGCAGCGCGACCAACCAGTGCCAGGGTGGCGTGGTCGAAGGCATGAGTCACTTGATGGGTTGGGAGATCTCGATTGCCGGCGGCAAGGCTGTGCAGAGCAACTTCAATCAGTACCCGACGGTCCGCATCCCGCAAGCGCCCGAGGTTGATGTTCACTTCGTCGTTACCAACAATCCGCCGACCGGCCTCGGTGAGCCAGCACTGCCGCCGACGATTCCGGCTCTTGCGAATGCCATCTTCGCCGCGACCGGTAAGCGGATCCGTTCGCTGCCTATCTCGAAGCAGGGCTTCCGCTGGGCCTGATCAATTGTTGAATGGTCGATCTTTGATTGATGAGTAGTTGTTGATCGTTGATTGGCTGATTGTTGATTTGTTCTCAATCCTCAATCGACAATCAATAATCAACAGCGAATCACCAATCAAAGATCAGTCCTCAACAATTCCGTGGTACCCCACATCGTCATCATCGGCGGCGGCTTTGGCGGGCTGTCCGCCGCTCGGGCTCTTCGCAACGCCGACGTTCGCGTCACGCTGATCGATCGGCGCAACCATCACGTCTTCCAGCCGCTCCTGTATCAGGTCGCGACCGCGACGCTGTCTCCGGGCGACATCGCCGCGCCAATCCGCTGGATTCTGCGCAACATCGCCAACGTCAAGGTGCTGCTGGCGAACGCGACGCGTATCGATGTGGCCGCGAAGCGCATCGAGCTTTCTGAGGGCGGGTCACTCGACTACGACTGGTTGATCGTGGCCACCGGTTCGAAGCACGCGTACTTCGGTCACACCGATTGGGAGCCGAACGCGCCGGGACTGAAGACGCTCGAGGATGCCATCGGGATCAGGCGGCGCATTCTGATCGCGTTCGAGCGCGCCGAGCGCGAGGACGACGATCGTCGTCAGCATGGGCTGCTGACGTTTGTGATCGTCGGCGGAGGCCCAACCGGTGTCGAGCTGGCGGGGACGCTGGCCGAGATCGCGCGGCAGACGCTGCGCGACGAGTTCCGCAACATCGATACGGCGCGCGCCCGCATTCTGCTGGTCGAAGCAGGGCCGACGATCCTGCAAACATTTCCCGAGAAGCTGCGCAACGCCGCACGCGCCTCGCTCGTGCGCCTTGGCATCGACGTGCGCGAAGGCGTGGCTGTCACCGCGGTCGATTCACACGGGGTCATGATCGGGTCTGAGCGCGTCGATGCAGGGACGGTGCTCTGGGCGGCCGGCGTTGCGGCATCGTCGGTCGTGAAGACGCTCGGCGTGCCGGTCGATCGGGCGGGGCGCGTTGTCGTCGAGCCCGATCTGTCGATCCCCGGTCACCCGGAGGTCTTCGTCGTCGGCGATGCGGCCGCGTTCACGCACCAGGACGGCAAGCTGCTGCCTGGAGTGGCGCAGACGGCGATGCAGGGTGCCAGTCATGCGGCGAAGAACATCCTTCGACGGCTGCGTGGTCAGCCGACGACAAAGTTCGTGTATCGCGATCTCGGCAGCATGGCGATCGTGGGCCGGCGTGCCGCCATCAGCGATCTCGGCTGGATAAAGCTGTCCGGCGTGATGGCGTGGCTGTCCTGGCTGTTCCTGCACATATTCATGCTCGTGGGCTTTCGAAATCGCGTTGTCGTCCTCTTCGAGTGGGCGGTGGCCTATTTCACGTTTCAGCGAGGTGCCCGGCTGATTACGGGCGACACGAGAACCACACGGTTCTGAGTATCATGTCGGCACGATTCAAGGAGCGACCTATGCGAGCACAGCCCATATCGGTCCTCGTCGCGCTGTTCATCGGAGTTGTTGCGCTTCCCACCCTGGCCCTCGCTCAGTCCACATCGAAGTCGCCGCGCACGCCGTGGGGCGATCCCGATCTGCAGGGTGACTGGACCAGCCAGAGCGAGCTTGGTGTCCCGTTCGAGCGCCCCGCCGAATTCGGTACGCGCCAGGAGCTGAGTGATGAGGAGTTCACGAAGGCGGCGCAGCGGCTGAGCGCCGAGCGCGATCGCGACAACGCCGAGTTCGATCTCGAGTCGGCCGATCGCAGTAACGCCGGCGCCGTCGGCTCGGCAACGTCGCCGCCACCGCACTGGCTCGAACGTGGGAATGCCTCACGGCGAACGTCGATGGTCATCGATCCGCCCGATGGGCGCGTACCCGCGATCACCGCAGACGCCCGCGCTCGCATACAACGCCAGGTTCGCGGCAGCTTTGGCAACGGTCCCTTCAATGGCCCGAAGGACTTCACGCTCTACGATCGCTGCATTACACGCGGCGTGCCCGGCTCGATGTTTCCCGCCGTCTACAACGCGAACACGCGTATCGTCCAGGGGCCGGGCTTCGTCGCGATCACCTACGAGATGATTCACGAAACGCGCATCATCCCGGTTGATGGCCGCGAGCACATCGCGTCAGACATCCGCCAGTATCACGGCGATTCGCGCGGCCGGTGGGAAGGCGACACGCTCGTCGTGGATGTGCGCAATTTCAGTGATGCGGTGAACTACCGTGGAGCAGGCCAGAATTTGCATCTGGTCGAGCGGTTCACCAGAGTCGGCGCGAACGATCTGCGGTACGAGGTGACCGTTGACGACGCGACGACGTTCGCGAAGCCATGGACGGCCGCGCTCAATCTGAAGACGCAGCCGGAAGCGATGTTCGAATACGCGTGCCACGAAGGGAACCACGCGATGTTCAACATGCTGAGCGCCGCACGCGCGGCGGAGAAGACCTCGGAGTCGGGATCGACGAGGTAGTGTCCGCCTACCGCCTACTGCTTGTCCACCACCACGCGTCCCTTTTCGTTTTCGTACACGTGGTATCGGTTGCCGTCCTTGCAGGACGCGATGTAGTCGTTGTCCTTTTGCGTCTTCACTCCGACGACCTCGCCGCACGGCTGCCCGTGAAGCGCGATCACTGCGGTGAGGTCCTTCTTGAGCGCTTCCTCGTCCTGAGCGAACGAAGGCGCAGCCAGCACCCCGGCAAAAAGAAGCGAGTAGGCGAATATCCGAATTCGTCTGTTCATAGTTTCTCCTGCGTTCATACATCGAGGGCGGCAAACTTCTTCGGGTCTGCCAGAAGGGCCCAGATCACCTCACGCGAGGCGACGATGTCGGACGCCAGCCTCTGGTCCTTGTCCTGGAGTAGCGACAGCACTTTCATCATCAACATGTCGTAAGACTGCCGGAGCTGGGGCATCGTGCTCTTGCCTTTGCCGGCGTAGTGGTCGCGGAATCCGTCCAGCAGATCGTCCACCTGATTCTTCAACGTCAGCTTCGTCATCAGGCCGATCGCTTTCGTCGACTTGAGCTGGTCCTTCAGCGCCGTAAGGTCGAGCGTCGGATTGTTTCCCGCCGCGGACGGCGCTGTCGGCTTCGCTGGAGTCTGAGCCGGCGCCGGAGGCTTGGCCGCCGTGTGAGCCGGCGGCGTTGCGGGCTTTGTCGTTGGCGCAGGCACCGCGGGTTTTGTTTCCGTCGGCGGTGCTGGCTTCGCGGCAGCAGTCGGTAGAGCTGGTTTCGCCGGCGTCGAGGACACGGGCGGCTTCGCTGCTGGAGCCGATGCCACAGGCTTCTCAGGGGTAGACGGCGCAGCAGGCTTCACAGGCGGTATGGACGCTGCCGGCGTGGCTGGGGCCGGTGCCGACGACGTTGCAGGCTTCTCCTCTTGTGGCGCGGACTTGTCCTTGTCGTCGGCTTTCGCCGCTGCCGTCGTGCCCGGATTTTCCGGGGCAGTCTTCGGCGGTGTCGAGGCCGTCGGCGTCGCCAGTGTCGGTTCTGGCGTTGCCGGTGGTGCCTTTTGCGCACAACCCGCGCAAATCGTCAGTGACAGAAGAACAACGAGGACACGCATCAGCTGATTCTCCTCTGGTTCGATTCAGCCCAAGAGCGTGACTGCGAGATCGATGCCATCAACAACGGCTGGAATGGAGCCGTTTTGGGCAGATCCCTGTGTCCATGAGTTCGAGCTCAGGCGTTTGTCATTCCTGCCGCAACGCCACGGCTGGCTGGCCGGTCACGTGCGGGCGGGATAGCGGGTGGCGACGTAGTTGTCCACGAGCGCACGGAACCCTTCCGCCAGCTCGTCGTACGTGCCTCGCAGCGTCGTGAAGTGTTCCCCGTCGATGAAAACGGGGCAGTTGGGCGCTTCGCCCGTGCCGGGAAGGCTGATGCCGATGTTTGCCGCCTTCGATTCGCCGGGACCATTCACGACGCAGCCCATGACGGCGAGCGTGAGCGTTTCGACACCCTCGTAGCGCTTCTTCCAGTCGGGCATCTGCGCGCGGATGTAGTCCTGCGTGCGTTCGGCGAGTTCCTGGAAAGTACTGCTGGTTGTGCGTCCGCAACCAGGGCATGCAGTCACGCTCGGTGCAAACGACCGCAGTCCGAGCGCCTGCAGCAGCTCGCATGCGGCGTAGACCTCTTCGCGGCGATCGCCGCCTGGCCGCGGCGTGAGTGACACGCGAATCGTGTCGCCGATGCCTTCGCTCAGCAGAATACCGATGGCAGACGCTGACCAGACGAGGCCTTTCGTGCCCATCCCGGCTTCAGTCAGGCCGAGATGCAGCGGCTGATCGGTCTTGCGAGCGAGATCGCGATAGATCGCAAACAGGTCTCTCGGTCGCGAGACCTTGCACGAGATGATGATCTGATCCTTGCGCAGGCCTGTCTCGATCGCGAGCTCGGTCGAGTCGACGCCTGAGATCACCATGCACTCGTTGAGGATCTCTTCCGACGTCTTGCCGAGGCCGCGCGTCGTGTTCTCCTGCATCTTGTCGACGACGAGCTCCTGGTTCAGCGAGCCGCCGTTGACGCCGATGCGGACCGGCTTGTCGTGATCGATGGCGACCTTGCAGATGGTCGCGAACTGCTCGTCGCGGCGCTTGCCGGTACCGACGTTCCCCGGGTTGATGCGGTACTTGTCGAGCGCGGCGGCGCAGCCGGGATAGCGGGTCAACAGCAGATGGCCGTTGTAGTGGAAGTCGCCGATGAGCGGTGCCGTGCAGCCGGCATCGAGCATGCGTTGCTTGATCTCGGGAACAGCGGCTGCCGCTTCGGGAAGATTGACGGTGACGCGCACCATCTCGGACCCGGCTTCCGCGAGCTCGATGCACTGACGCGCGGTCGCTTTCGCGTCCGCCGTATCGGTCATCGTCATCGACTGGACGACGACCGGCGCGCCGCCGCCTACCTGCACGCGGCCGACGCGAACACCCACGGTCTTGTGAAGTCTTACTGTAGACACTCAGTCAATGATAGCCCTACGCCTCTTTCCAACCGTCTGTGATCAGGATCCCCCTGATCTGGTCGGCCCGCGCCAGCGCGAGGTCGAGGCTGTCATAGTTCTCGGCCCGGTCCATGACGCCGTCGAAGAACCAGGTGACAGTCGTGTGCGCGTCGCCTGGAAAAATCGTGGCATGGGCCGTCGAGCGGCCGCGCGACATCCGCCACAGCACGGTCGGATCGGACGACGACATCATTCGGGTCTCGCGTTTTCGCGCCCCGGCATGATGATGGTCTGGCCGAGCGCGTGCTCGGCTCGCTGACAGGCCGGAGATTGCACGACGATCGTGCCCACGACTCGGCCAAGGAAGTCCCGATAGGTCTTCGCTTCGCATCCACATGGCAGGGCTTTGACAGGTTGTTCGCTCATCGACAGCGGGTATTTTACCGGTGCCGGTTCTGGTTGATCGCGGTCGCCGACAGCCGTAGGCTTGGCTTGACTGGGTGCGAAGGAGGGAACTCTATGCCGTCGATATCGCAACTGCTGGCGAGCAAAGGGTCTCAGGTGTGGTCGATCTCGCCAGATGCAACCGTGTTCGCGGGGCTGACGCTCATGGCGGAGAAGAACATCGGTGCCTTGCTCATCCTCGAGAACGACCGGCCGGTCGGCATCATGTCCGAGCGCGATTACGCACGAAAGATCATCCTCGAGGGGCGGTCGTCGCGAGACACGAAGATTCGCAGCATCATGACGACGCGCCTGGTGTGGGTGCATCCGAGCGACAGCGTCGAGCACGCCATGGCGCTGATGACTCGCGAGCACATCCGGCATCTGCCCGTCATGGATGGCGACTCGGTGCTCGGCCTGGTCTCGATCGGCGATCTCGTGAACGCGATGATCAACCAGCAACAGTTCACGATCGAACAGCTCGAACGATACATCACGACGTAGAGTCAGTCGCGGCCCTATCTCTTGATTCTTCGAGCGAACAGCATCAAGCCGAAGATCGAGATCGTCGCCGTTGCGAGCACCTCTCAGTCGTTGCCCGAAGGTCTCTATCGGC
Organism: uncultured Acidobacteriota bacterium; assembly: GCA_963772955.1. Taxonomy (GTDB): domain Bacteria; phylum Acidobacteriota; class Vicinamibacteria; order Vicinamibacterales; family UBA2999; genus Gp6-AA40. The sequence continues at coordinate 1,561,561 of CAVYZF010000009.1, forward strand.
CTCAAGGGCTCCGATCTTCTGCGAGAGGCGTCTGGGTTGGCGTGCGAAGCGAGGTATGCGAACGAGACTCGTTCTCAGATCGTGGCGAAGCCGCCAGGCAGTCCAACCTCGATCGTGGTGCCCGGCCCTGGCGCATCACCGACGCGAATCGTGCCCTTGAACAATTGGACGATCTCGCGCGAGATGGCCAGGCCCAGACCAGCGCCGCCAGTGCGTCGAGAGCGAGACGGATCGATCCGGTAGAAGCGGTCGAACACACGCTCGCGCTCGCTCTTCGGGGATCGAGGCCCCCGAGTTGCGAACGGCGATGACGACCTGATCGGTCACCCATCCACCGGGACGCGGGCTCACCCGTGCCGCGATCGAGACGGTGCCGCCTTCGTGGTTGTATTGGATGCCGTTTCGAATCAGATTGGCGAACACACGCTCGAGCAGTCCGGCGTCTCCATAGACAACGAGGTTGGGCGCGGCATCGACTTCGATGGTGACTTGAGAGGCGGCGGCGAGATCTGCCGCTTGCTCGACCGTTCGCGCCAGGAGATCAGCGACCTGGATCTCTCCGATGACTGGAGGCTTGTGCTCGTGCGCCCGGACGAGCAGCATCAGGTCTTCGGTCAGACGGCTCATCGCCTGGAGTCGCTCCCGGGTGAGCGCCAGCGCCTCACGATATTCCTCCGGCGCCACGATCGCGCTTCAGCGTGACGTCGATCTCACCCAGCATCGCCGTCAACGGTCCTCGCAGCTCGTGCGAGGCATCTGCGGCGAATCGCCGGTTCGCCTCGAGGGCCCCGTGGAGGCGGTCGAGCATTTGGTTCAGCAGCCGCGTCATCTGGCCGATCTCGTCGTCCACGTTCGGTGGGTCGAGCCGCGCGCCGAACTGACCGTCGGCGATCGACGCCGCCTTGTGCGTGATTCGACGAATGGGCACGAGCGCGCGCGACGCCAGCGAGAACCCGACCACCGCGGTGAGCGCGAGACCACCTGCCCAGACGCCAATCAGAGCGTGCGGAGCCGGCCCAGTGTCGCGTCGATCTTGTCGGTGAACAGTCCAACAGCCACCACGTAGCGGTCGGGGCCGGTGGTGACGAGCCCGATCATCCGGCCGGGCCGGCCATCGACTGTCACATCGATGAGCGGCGCCTCCCCTGAAAGCGCCTGCGCCAGGACAGACGGTTCGAGGAGCGTGCCGCTCGCCCCGAGGAGAGGGGACTGCATCAACACGCTGTCCGCGCGAGTCAATCAACTGGACGAACTTGTCGGCGTATTCCTGCGTCGTGCGCGCGTCCACGGGAAACTCGTGCAGGTGCACGCCCTGGTCTGGCTCGTCCACCGAGGACGCGAGCTCGGTGCCGGCAAGCGTGCGCAGCTGCGCGTCGAGATCGCGCCGTAGGAATGTGCGAGCTCCGGCATACACAGCGACATGAGCCAGCGCCAGCACCAGCCCGAACGCCAGGAGCCACCTGAGCGTCAGGCGCACCCGGAACGACAACGTCATCCGACGTCTCCGTCGGGCGGTCGGGCCTTCAGCATGTAGCCCATGCCCGCGAACGGTGTGAATCAGCGTCTGCTCGACCCCTGCGGCGCGAAGCTTCCGGCGCAGGTAGCCGATGTAGACATCGGCGACGTTCGAGAACGGGTCGTAGTCGCCGCCCCACACGTGCTCGGCGAGCTGATCGCGCGACACGATCGTCTCGGGTGTCGCAGGAGGTGCTCGAGCAGACGGTACTCGGTTGCGCTCAGGTCGAGCGGGCGGGACGCAGCGTGCGCGATGTGGCTCGTCGTGTCCAACACGATCGGGCCGTAGCGACAGCGTCGGATCGAGCTGGCGCGTGCGGCCCCGCCGCGTCAGCGCGCGAATCCGCGCCAGCAGCTCGTCGAAGGCGAATGGCTTGACAAGGTAGTCGTCTGCACCCGCATCCAGGCCACGAATACGATCGGGCACCGCGTCGCGCGCCGTCAGCATCAGCACGGGAGTGTCCACGCCGTCGCGGCGCAGCCGGCGACAGAGCGTGATGCCATCCAGGCCCGGCAGCAGGATGTCGAGGATGATCGCGTCGTACGATCCATCGGCGGCCATCCGCTCCGCCGTGATGCCCGTCTTCGGCGAGGTCGACGCGATAGTTCTCTTCGCGCAGGCCGCGCACCACGAAGCGGCTGATCGCCGGGTCGTCTTCCACGACGAGGACGTGCACCGGATCATTCTAGGGTCAGTCATCCTCGCCGACTCGAAGCAACCGCCGCTCCAGCACATCGTAGAGCGTCGGCAGCACCATGAGCGTCAGCAGGGTCGAGGTGACGACCCCCCCGATCACGACGCTCGCCAGCGGACGCTGGATCTCCGCGCCGGCGCCGTGCGATAGCGCCATCGGCACGAAGCCGAGTGCGGCGACCAGCGCCGTCATCAGCACCGGCCTCAGTCGGGTGGCGGCGCCTGCCAGGACCGCCTCGCGCAGCGTCGAGCCCCTCCTCGCGCAGGCGGTTGACGGCCGTGACCAGCACGACACCGTTGAGCACGGCGACGCCGAACAGCGCGATGAAGCCGACCGAGGCGGACAGGTTGAGCGTCAGTCCTCGGATCCAGAGCGCGGCGATGCCGCCGACGAGCGCGAACGGCACGTTGAGCAGCACGAGCCCGGCCTGCCTCAGCCGGCCGAAGGTGACGAACAGCAGCAGGAAGATGATCGCGATCGAGAGCGGAACGACCAGGGCCAGCCGCGCGTGTCGCTCGCGCCTGGTTCTCGAACTGACCGCCCCACGCGATCCTGTACCCGGGCGGGAGGGACAGCGCATGCTCGACCCGACGCTGCGCCTCGGCCACGAAGCTCCCGACGTCACGCCCGCGTACGTTGGTCTGCACCACGAGCCGGCGCTCGGCGTTCTCGTGATTGATGGTTTCCGGTGCCTGGGTCTCCGCGATGCGCGCGACGCGTGAAAGCGGAACGCGCTCGCCCCGGCGTCCGGTCAGCAGAATGCCTCCGACTGCAGTGGCGTCCGCTCGCATCTCCTCCGGCAGTCGCACCAGCACGGGGAAGCGTCGCGGGCCGTCGAGCAGCTCGGTCACCATGCGACCCGCCGACTACGGTCTCCACGACGTCGCGTACATCGGTGACGTTCAGGCCGTAGCGGGCGATCTGCGCGCGGTCGATGTCGATCTGAAGCTGGGCAGCGCCGAAGAGCACCTCTGCCTGCAGGTCACTTGCACCTCGGACCTGTTCCAGTTCGTGCACGATGACGGCGCCCAGCCGCTCGAGCGTCGAGGGATCCTGACCGAAGATCTTTACGGCCACGTCTGCCTTCACGCCGGAGATCACCTCGTCCAGCCGCATGGCCATCGGTTGGGTGAAGTTGAACGTCATGCCGGGCATGCCATCGAGCGCCGTGGCCATGGCGGTGATGAGCGCTTCCTTGTCGCGCCCGGTCGTCCAGTCCTCGATCGGATGCAGCGCCACGTACGCGTCGCCCTGATAGATGCCCATCGCCTCGGTCGCCAGATCGGGCCGGCCGATCTTGGTGACGATACGACTCACCTCCGGGAATGACTTCACGATCGTCTCCACGCGCTTCGACAGGTCGATCGATTCCTGCAGCGAGACCGACGGCAGCTTGCGCGTCTCGATCAGGATCGAGCCCTCGTCGAGTTTCGGCATGAACTCGGTGCCGATGAACGCCAGCGACCCGAGGGCCAGCGTGACCGCCGCGAGCGACAGCGCCATGGTCCGTCCGGGGTGCTCCATCGCCCACCGGAGGTCGTGCAGATATCGCTCGCGCAGCCTCACGAACCAGCGCTCGTCGTGATGCTTCACCGTGAGCTTCAAGAGGAACGACGAGGCGACAGGGACGACCGTCAGCGACAGGAGCAGCGAGCCGAGGATCGCCGAGCAGACGGTGATGGCCATCGGCCTGAACATCTTTCCCTCGAGCCCTTCGAGGGTGAAGATCGGCAGGTAGACCGCCACGATGATGAGCACGCCGAACAGGATCGGCCGTGCAACCTCAGTGGCGGCGCTCGTGAAGAGCGCCAGACGGCCGCCGTGCGGAGTCGTGATGCTCCTGGGTGTGTCCGGCCTCGGACCGCCGCCGGATGAAGTTCTCCATCATGACGACGGCGCCGTCGACGATCAGCCCGAAGTCGATCGCGCCCAGCGACATCAGGTTCGCGGACACTCCGAAGATGCGCATGCCGATGAACCCCGCGAGCATGGACACGGGAATCACCGACGCGACGATGAGTGAGGCCCGCACGTCCCGCAGGAACACGAAGAGCACCACGATGACGAGCAGCGATCCCTCGAGCAGGTTTCGGCGCACCGTGGCGGATGTGCGTTCGATGACCTCGGTCTGGTCATAGAACGGCGTGATCCGCAGACCGCCAGGCAGGGTTCCGACAACCTCGGCGATTCGCGCTTTCACTCGCGCGCCGACGTCCCGGCCGTTCTCGCCCTTCAGCATGATCACCATGCCGGCGAGCGACTCGTCGACGCCGTTGTGGGTCACCGCCCCCTGTCGCGGCATGGCGCCGATGCGGACCTCTGCGACGTCCGACACGAGCACGGGCACACCGTCGACTTCGTCCACGACGACACTCCCGATGTCTTCCTCGTCCTGCACGAGACCGGTGCCACGGACGGTGTAACGCTCGGATCGATGCTCGATGAAGCCGCCGCTGAAGGACGTGTTGTTGCGCGGCGATCGCCTCGAATACCTCGCGCAGCGAGATGCCGAATCGCTCCAGCCGGGCCGGATCGACCACGACGTGGTACTGCCGGGTGAGCCCGCCCCACGAGTTGATCTCGCTGACACCGTTGACGGACCGCAGTTGCGTGCGCAGGTCCCAGTCGTGGATCGTCTTCCGCTCCATCACGTCGGCCGTGTCGCTTTCGACCAGATACTGGTAGATCTCGCCGAATGCGGTGGCGACCGGGCCAAGCGTCGGGGCCAAGCCGACCGGGCAGGCGGCCTCGCGCCTCGGAGACGCGTTCGTTGACCAGCTGACGCGCCAGGTAGACGGGCACCGCGTCCTCGAAGACAACGGTCACGAGCGATAGACCTGACTTGGAGACCGACCGCACCTGCTCAGCACCCGGCACGCCCATCAGCGCGGTCTCGACAGGGTAGGACACGCGCTGCTCGACTTCGACAGCCGCGAGGCCCGGTGCTTCGGTGACAACGGTCACCTGATTGTTGGTCAGATCCGGGAAGGCTTCGACCGGCAGATCGCGGTAAGCCACCATCCCTGTCACGACGAGCGCACCGAGACAGATCAGGACGAAGAGTCGCTGACGCAGGCTGGCGGCGACGAAGCGTTCGATGACGCCCATCTCAAGCTCCGCCCTCTGAGGTTGACTTGAGTAGCTCGGACTTCAGCACGAAGCTGCCGCCCACAACGATGCGCTCGCCGGCGGTCACGCCGGACCTGACCTCGACGAGATCGTCCGCCTCCGCTCCGAGCTCTACGTGGCGCGGCACGAAACGGCCGGCCGTCTCGGCGACGAACAGGGACGTGCGGCCGTCGAGGGTCTGGATTGCGGCTTTCGGCACGACGACCATCTGCCGCGGCTCACTCTCGCCGATTGCTCACCGTGGCGAACATCTCGGGTTTCAGTCGACCGTCAGTGTTGGGCACCGTGGAGCGGATCGTGACGCGACGCGTCTTGGGGTTCACCATGTCGGCGATAAAGGTGATGGTGCCCGGGAAATGATCGTTGGGATACGCCGCGACGCGCACGTCAACCGGGCGACCGGCCCTCACCTGCGACAGGTGCGACTCGTCGATCTCCGCGACCGCCCAGAGCGTTGACAGCTCGCTCACGACAAACAGCGGCGTGCCTGGCGTGACCGTGGTCCCTGGCGTCACCAGGCGCTCGAGGACGACGCCGCCGATCGGGCTGCGAACCGGAATCTGTTCGCTCGACTCGTCCTCTGGTGCTTCGTCGGTCGTCCTTCGCGGATGGAGCCGAGACGCCCACGTGTTCCAGCTCTTCGATCGACCGGTTCACTTCCGCCTTGGCGGCTTTGACCATTTCAACGGCCGCCACCCGATCGACCTCTGCGCGTTGACCTCCCGGAGGGAGAGCGCCTTGGCCGTGTAGAGGCGCTGCGCCCGTTCGTGCGCATCGATCGCGTAGGCCAGTTCCTTCTCCAGTCGTCGCTGATCAGCGTTCGCCTTCTGGTACCCGGCCCAGGCATCGTGCATCGCGTGGCCGTGCATCGTCGCCAGGATCTGTCGGGCCCGCACACGGTCGCCGACCTGCGTGAGCGTTTCGAGGATCAGCCCTTCCTGCAGAGACCCGATCCGCGCCGTCCGCATCTCGTCGAGTGCAAGCAGGCCCGGGGCGACGATCTCGTCCGATCGTGTCTGCGTCTGCACCGACTCGATGGTGATACCGGAATTGCGGGTTTGGGCCTCGGTCAGTTCGACGAATTCCGCACGGGCGGGTGCGGCGGTCGTCGCTGCGCCAGTATCGGGCGAGGAAGCGCTGCAGGCCGCGACGATCAGCGCGCTGAGAGGAAGCACGCGTCGCACAACGCGCAGGACAGGGCGGATGGTCATGGGATCGTTTCCTCGCCAATAGCGAACCGGGCTTCGATCGCAGCAACGAGCGCCTCGAGACGGAGCTCGAGCGCCGCACGCCGCACGTCGCTGTGCACGCGCTCGGCGTCGATGAGCCTCAGCACATCAGTAGAGCCTTCTTGAAAGGACGCGCGCGCAGCGTTCCGGACCACGTCCGCGGGCTCGAGCAGTTCTCGCGCCGCACGACTCGAGCGATTCGACAGTGCCTGCGCCGTCGCGATGAGGGCCGCGGCGTCGGAGGCGAGCCGGCTGGCAAGCGCATCACGTTCCACTGCCGCTGCCCGTGCCTCACCGCCGGCCCTGGCCGATGCGCTGCCGTTGGAATCGAACAGTGGAACCGACATCGTCACCCCGGCCACGGCTGTGTCGAATCCGGCGGTGCGCTTGTAGCCCGCCGTGACCACGGGATCCGGGATGCGCCGTGCGCGCTCGAGTGCCGCAATCTGCTGCGAGCGCTGCACACGCGCCGTCGCTAGCCGCAACTCCGGATGACGCGCCACGGCACTCGTGAGGGTCGCGGTGTCGAGACTCGGCGGCGCGATCGGTGGAGGCTCGACCAGCTGGGACGCCTCGATGGGAGCCGAGGCCCCGATGACGTAGGTCAGCGAGCTGAGGCTCCGCTGCAGATCGACGGCAGCCCGCAAAATGTCGATGTCCATGCGAGCCGACTCCGTTTCGAATTTCAGGAGATCGGCTTCGGCCGCCATGCCTTCGTTCACCCGGCGGCGCATCGTGTCGATGAGTGCCGTGAGACTCTCGCGATTGGTCGTGAGCGTCTCGAGCAAGCCGCGGGCCTTGAGGCCCTGGATGTAGAGGTGGGTCGTGCGCAAGGCGATCTGCCAGTCAGTAGTCTGAAGGCCCGCTCGCGCCACATCGAGCTCGGCGCCGGCGATGTCGAGTCGGAGGCCCCGCTTGCCTCCAAGCTCGAACGGTTGGCTGACGACTGCGAAGACGTCGTTGGGGAGTGTGGAGCGCCCGCCGAGGCTGAAGTTCTCGACTCTAACGTCGATGAGCGGGTTGAGTAACCGGCCGGCAAGTGCCTCGGCTTCGCCAAGGCCCTGGACCAGCGTCTGCGGAGCGCCTCGGAGCGGTGATGTCGTTCGTGCCTGCGTGACCGCCTGTGCCAGCGTCAGCTGTGGTGGGGGGCTGGCCGCCAGGAGACTCGAGGCAAGGGCAAGGACCACAAGCATGGTCTCACCTTAGCGAACCGAGATGAGACCAGCATGAGAGTGGCCCAGCATACGCCTCCGACTCCTTCCCGACTTAGTGTTCCAGGACAAGCAGTCCCGCCGAGACTGCGGCCAGAATCCAGAGTGCGGGCGTGACCTCGCGTGCGCGTCCGACGACGGTGTAGAGCAGCGCGTGGAGCAGGAATCCCCAGAGGATGCCCTGTGAGATCGAGAGCGTCAGCGGAATCAGGACGATCGTGACGAAGGCGGGGAGCCCGTCTTCGAGCGCCGTGAAGTCGATCGTCGTCACGGTCTGAAACATCGCCAGGCCCACGAGCACGAGCACGGCGGCGGTTGCGTAGCCCGGTACCGCTGCCGCGAGCGGCGCGACGAACAGGCACGGAAGGAAGCACATCGCCGTCACGATAGAGGCGCGTCCGGTTCGAGCGCCCATGCGAATGCCCGCGATGCTTTCGACATACGCCGTTCCCGGTGATGTGCCGACGAGCCCCGCGCCGAATGTCGCGCACGCATCGACGATCAGTCCGCGCCGGAGATTGATTGGTCTGCCGTCGCGATCGAGCAGGCCCGCCGCGCTCGCGACGCCCATGAACGTTGACAGCGAGTCGAAGAGGTCCGTGATGAGAATCGTGACCATTGCGGGCACGAGCGCAAGGCGCAACGCGCCGAGGATGTCGAGTGTGAGAAACACCGACGAGAAGTCTGGTGCGCTGACGATGTGCCCTGGTGGTGTCGCGTAACCCAGCGCCCAGGCGGCGGCCGTCACGGCAAAGATCGCCGAGAGGAACGCGAGCGGATTCTGCCGTCGCATGAGCGCGGCGGCGATGAGCACGCCTGCCAGCAGGAACACGCCACGGTGATCCAGCGTGCCGAGCCGAAGCAGCGTTGCCGGGTCGGATTCAATCAACCCCGCGTTGCGTAGTCCGATCAGCGTCAGGAGCAGGCCGATTCCCGCAGCCGTCGCCAGTCGCAGTCCCGCGGGAATGGCCATCGCGATCTGCTCGCGGAGTGGCGTGGCAGACACGACGAGGAAGAGCACGCCCGCCCAGAACACAATCCCGAGCGCCGTCGGCCACGGCACCTGCTGCTGCAGCACGATCGTGAACGTGAAGAATGCGTTGAGCCCCATGCCTGGCGCGACGGCGAATGGGAGTCGCGCGTAGAGTCCCATCAGCAGCGTCATCGAGCACGCCAGGAGTACGGTGGCCGTCAGCACGCCCGAGAACGCCATCCCGGTACCCGGCGACGCGAGGATGCCCGGATTCACGACGACGATGTACGCCATCGTGAAGAAGGTGGTGATGCCGCCGATGATGTCGCCGGCCAGGGTCGGTTGGTGGATGGTGGTGGGCGGTTGGTGGATGTTCGCTGTTCGTGGTACGGCTGGGTTCAGCATCTCGGGTATTCTCGACTCTCAACCCCCAAATCCCAACTCCCAATGTGAACCGTGAACTGTGAACTGTGAACCGTGATTTGTGAACATCCACTAACCACCATCCACCAACCACCATCCAAGTGACAGCGATCGTGGTAGGCGCAGGTGCAGCGGGTCTCGCGACAGCGATCTTCGCGAAGCGGGCCGCGCCGGATCTGGATGTGCGCTGTCTCGATGGCGCGACGAAGATCGGCGCGAAGATCCTGGTGAGTGGCGGATCGCGATGCAACGTCACGAATCGAGTTGTGACCGAGCGCGACTTCTGGGGTGGCTCTTCTCGCAGTGTCCGACATGTCCTGCGGGCGTTTCCCGCCGATCGCGCAGCGGCGTTTTTCGAGTCGCTCGGCGTCCCACTGCACGAAGAGGAGGACGGCAAGCTGTTTCCTGACACCAATCGATCTCGAACGGTGCTCGATGCGCTGCTTGCCGAAGCGAGTCGCGTGGGCGTGGCCATCGAGACCGGCCGGCGTGTGAGCGCGATCGTCCGCGAGGGCGACAGGCTTCGTCGTTGAAACCGCAGACGGCGCGCGCGTCGATGCGCAGCGCGTGGCGCTTGCGACTGGTGGACGTTCGCTCCCGAGGACCGGGAGCGACGGCTTCGGATACGAGCTTGCGCGCGCGCTCGGGCACACGTGCGTCGAGACGACACCGGCGCTGGCGCCGCTCGTGCTCGATGGCCATCGACACACCGCGCTTGCAGGAGTTGCCCATGACGTGACGTTGAGCCTGCGTGTGGGCGGCTCGGTCGCGGCGCGCATCGAAGGGTCGATGCTGTGGACGCACTTTGGGATCAGCGGGCCCGCCGCCCTGAACATGTCGCGCCACTGGCATCGCGCGCGGCTCGCCGGAGAACCGGCTGACGTTCGACTGAGTGTGTGTCCGGGGGAGACGTTCGAGTCGCTGGAGGAGTGGTGGCTCGATCAGGAGCGCACGCGCCCGCGGGCGCAGATTTCGACCGTGCTCGCTACGCGACTGCCTGCAGCAGTAGCCCAGGCATGGATCGCGTTCCGCACGAATCGATCCGGCAACGACCCTGGCGCATCTGTCGAAGACCGATCGACGAACGCTCACACACGCACTGCTCGACACATCTCTCGCCGTCGTTGAGAGTCGCGGCTACTCCTACGCCGAGGTCACGGCTGGTGGCGTTCCGCTCGACGAGATCGATCCGGCGACGATGCAGTCGCGTGTGTGTTCAGGGCTGTTTCTCGTCGGCGAGATTCTCGACGTCGATGGACGCTTGGGCGGCTTCAACTTTCAGTGGGCGTGGTCATCGGGCTGGGTCGCGGGCCACGCGATTGCGAAAGCGAGTCGCGCATGAACGATCCCAGTCCGTGGCTCACGAGCCATCGCCTTCTGTTGCCCGCTGCGGGTCACGCCCTCGATCTCGCCAGCGGATCCGGTCGTAACGCGATCTGGCTTGCCGAACAGGGATTCCAGACGCTGGCCGTCGATCGAAGCACGACGGCGCTCGAGGCGTTGAATGAAGAAGCGACGCTGCGACGGCTCCCGCTTCGAACACACGTTGTCGATCTCGAAGATGGTCAACCATTCATCGAGCCGGAGACATTCGACCTGATCGTCGTCGTGCACTACCTGCATCGCCCGTTGTTTCCGGCCCTGGTGAATGCGTTGCGCCCGGCAGGCGTGCTTGTCTACGAGACGTTCACGCACGCGCAGGCGGCGCGAGGCAGGCCGACGAATCCCGCGTTCCTGCTCGAGGCAGGTGAGTTGCTGACCCTCGTCGGTCCGCTCGAAGTGCTGTCGAGTCGGGAGGGCGATTTCGAAGGGAAGATGATCGCGAGTGTGGTGGCGGCGCGGCGCTAACGGGCGGTGCCAGACTTGTATTGCTCGACCCTCGCGGCGATCGTGCGGCGCCCCATATCCACGCGCCCATTGAACTGTGCGCCGTCCATGATGACCACCTGCGTCGCGCTGAGGTCACCGGTGACGACTGCCGTGGCAGCGAGATCGATGCGCTGGCTAGCGGAGATGGCGCCTTGCACGGCGCCGTGGACGGTCACGCGCGCCGCCCGAATCGACGCCTCGACATGCGCGGGTTGCCCGACGGTGAGCGTCGCGTCGCGCACGTGGATGCTGCCGGTCAGCCGTCCTTCGAACGTGACGTCTTCGTCGCAGGTGAGGTCGCCGTCGAAGTTGATGGAAGTGCCGATGTGGGGCATGAGTTCCTGAGATTCCGCTGGTGATCGGAGCGTAGAGGGTCAGTATACCCCGCGCCCCTGTATACTGAGTGTTCCTGGCCGGAGTGGTGAAACTGGCAGACGCGCCGGACTCAAAATCCGGTGGGCTTAACGCCCGTGTGGGTTCGATTCCCTCCTCCGGCACCAACCTTCGCTCGCGTGCACAATGCTACCGAGCTACGGTTGGCACGCCATTGTCCCCAACGATTGAGTCCCTCCCGACAGGCTAAGATCCTCGCGTGAACCCCGGCGTGACGATGCTCCAGCCGCGAGGCGGAAGTCAGACCTCGGCGCCCGGTCGCACGACCGGTGCGCTCTCACCGGAACTCCTCAGCCAATCCGCCAGCCGGCTCCGCACTCTCGCGCTGCTCTATGCCTTCACGTTCTTCATGGCGGCGATCTTCCCGAACCTGATGTCGCAGCAAGGGCGCGCGTTCTTCTTCGGCAATCCGGAAAACTGGGTACCGACTTTCGCCTCGATCGCGGTCGCGCTGGTTGTTGCAGGCTTCGCGATGAGCTCTCGCGTGCCGCTGTCAATCGTCATGAACGTCGGCCTCGTCTTCGAAGTCGTGAGTTGCTACGGCATCGCGCTTGCTGAGTACCTCGAGCCGACGCGCCTCAATTTCAATGGGTGGATCGGTCTGTCGTGGGTCGCTGTGTGGGCACCGCTCTTTACGGTCGTCATCCCGACGCGCCCTCTCAAGGCCACGCTCTTCACGTCGTTCTGTCGTTGACATCTGTGCCGGTGATGATCGCGTTCATGGTCCTGACGCGGCGGACGACGTTCAATCCGACGCGCCGACGACGTTCTTCTTCTGGATGGTGCTCCCGTACCTGCTCATCACCATCATGGCGCTACGTCGGCGCGCGCGTCGTCTACTCGCTCGGCAAAGCACGTGACGGAAGCGCGCGAGCTCGGGAGCTATCGTCTGGTCGAGCGCCTCGGGCAGGGCGGCATGGGCGAGGTGTGGAAGGCGAAGCATCGCCTGCTCGCACGTCCCGCGGCTGTGAAGCTCATTCGAGCGTCGAACGTCGCGAATGCGAATTCAGACGACGTCGTCCGCAGATTCGAGCGTGAAGCGCAGGTGACAGCCGGCCTCTCGTCGCCGCACACGGTGCAGCTCTTCGACTTCGGCGTGGCCGACGATGGAAGCTTCTACTACGTGATGGAGCTGCTGGAGGGCCTCGATTTCGAGAGGTTCGTGCAGCGCTACGGCCCGATGCGGGCGGAACGCGTGATCTACCTCCTTCGTCAGGTGTGCCATTCACTGGCCGAGGCGGAGTCGTATGGATTGGTGCATCGCGACATCAAGCCGGCGAACTTGTTTCTCTGCCGGTATGGCGGTGAACACGACTTCGTGAAGGTGCTGGATTTCGGCATCGCCAAGGCGGCGCCCGACATGCTGGAGACCGGAGCGATCGGGCTCACGCAGGACAACATGCTCCAGGGCACGCCTGCCTACATCGCCCCTGAACAGGTGCTCAACACCTCGCGAGTCGATGGCCGCGCGGACATTTACGCGACGGGATGCGTCGGCTACTACCTGCTGACGGGACGACCGGTGTTCACGGGCAAGTCGCCGATGGAGATCGTGGTCCATCACACCACACGCCGCCGACGGCGCCGTCGAGAGGGCTCGGAACTCCCGATCCCGCCCGCGCTCGATCGGGTGATCCTCGATTGCCTCGCTAAGGATCCTGCCAAACGGCCGCAGTCGGCGCGCGAGCTCTCGCAAAAGACTTGTCGAAGTGGACGGCTTCTCGCCGTGGACCGAGGACCGCGCCCATGAGTGGTGGGACACCCATCGTCCAGCTCAGAAGAGTCCGCTGGTTGTCACGGCGGAAGCCACGTAGCGCGTTCGCGCGTCCATTCGATATCATCCGAAATCTATGCGCATACTCGTCGAACTCGCGTCGGTCATCTTTCTCGTTTCATTCGTGGCGATCGTGGTGCTTGGCAGCGAACAGGTGGTCAACGGTCAGGCCGCAACCAGGAGCGTGTGGGACGGCGTATTCACGGCCGCGCAGGCGGAACGTGGCCGAGGCTTCTACCTCGCCAATTGCTCGGAGTGCCATGGCGCCACGCTCGAGGGCGGCGAGAAGCAGGCGCTGAAGGGCGACCGGTTCTGGTCCGACTGGCAGGAGACGACGGTCGACTACATGCTCGGCCGCATCAGCAAGAACATGCCGTTCTCGGAGGACGGATCCCTGGCGGGCACGCTCGGCACTCCAACCTACGTCGACATCGTCGCGCACATCCTCAACTCGAACGGTTTGCCAACGGGTTCGAGTGAGATGACCGCCGTGTCGAGCGTGGGCGTTCAGATCGTCAAGAAAGGCGGGCCCAGCGAGTTGCCGGCGAATGCCTTTGCTCACATCGTCGGATGTCTCGCCAAGAGTGAAGGGCGCGACTGGAAGCTGACGATGGGCTCGCGTCCGGCGCGTGTGTTCGAGAGCCAGTCGCCCGACGTCAACGCGCCGCTCGGCGACCGAGATTTCACGCTGAAGTTCGTGCTCACGTCGCTCGACAAGTACGTCGGCTATCGCATGTCGGTTCGCGCGACGCTGATGGGCGAGGGAGGACGCGACGGGCTGAACGTCCGCGGCATCTCGCCGGTCAACGCGACCTGTCAGTAGCGATTCAGGTCGGTCGGAAGAGTTCTGCGATCGAGAGCGAGAATCCCGGAATCAGCGGAGTCGTCAGCGCATCTCGATCTGCTGCGGACAGAGCCGTGCGCGCATCGAGTGTGCTTCCGTCACGGCGATACACCGTGAGCCGACTCCGATCGGGATCGACGATCCAATACTCACGCACGCTCTCGAGGATCCGACGATCGCCGGAGCTCCTTGAATGTTTGCCTCCGTCATGATGTCGGTCTGGTCGCCGGCGATGAACACAAGATCCGGTTCCACGACGTCGTGAACCGCGAAGACCACGTCGACCGGTGAGAGGAAGACTCGGCCAACGCCGGGATGGCTCGCCAGAACGTTTCCGATCGCCAGATGCAACCGGCCCACCAGATCCTGGTGGCGCAGGTTCGGCGCCGCGGTCACGTAGTGGACCCCGTCGATGATTTCGTGCCGGAGTCCGTCGCCTTCCGGGAAGAGCAGGAAATCGTCGTAGGTGAGGCGTCGCTCCGCGTGAGTAGCTGAAACCATCGGATCGCTCCTGTCCACGCCTGCATTCTATCGTCGTCCCGATGACCAGGTGCGAAGCGCGTGCCGGCAGAGATTCCTCGAAAATCGCGACAGCCCCCAGGCTATGTGCGCAGAAACGGCGGCCCGCCTGGCGCAACGGAATCGCAGATAATCAAGCCCAGCGCGTCACCACACTTGGAGATGAAGATGGCCAGGCACACCGCAACGCTGTTGGCACTCCTTGCGCTGTCATCCGGTCACGTTCTCGCTCAGACGTGGACGCCGCCACGCACGCCGTGGGGCGATCCGGATCTGCAGGGCAACTACACCAACAAGTACGAGCAGGGGACGCCGTTCGAGAGACCCGCGGAGTTCGAGGGACGCAGCCTCGACCAGATCAAGGGCGACGAGCTGGCGCGACTGGTGAAGGAGCGCGCTGACGAGGTTCTCCTCAATTCACCGTTCACCGGCGGCGATCCTGTTGCCGGAAACTTTGGCGGTGCGCCCGCGTTCTACGATCGGTTCGAAGCCAGTCGTGGCAGCCGGCTGTGGCTTGTCGTCGATCCCGCCGACGGCAAAGTGCCGGCGATGACGCCCGAAGGGCAGAAAGCGTCAGCCGCGAGAGCCGCATCGCGCGCCGCTGCGCGCAAGGGACGAGGGACGGCTGACTCCTACACGGATCGCAGCCTCTACGATCGTTGCATCACTCGAGGGCTTCCAGGCTCGATGATGCCAGCCAACTACGGCAACTCGTACCGCATCACTCAGGGCCCGGGATACGTCGCGATTTCGTACGAGATGGTGCACGAGACGCGAATCATCCCGCTCGATGGCCGCCCACAGGTCGCATCGACGATTCGCCAGTACATGGGTGAGCCTCGCGGCCGCTGGGAAGGTGACACGCTCGTCGTAGAGACGAGTCATTTCAAAGACGATCCCGTGTATCGGGGATCGAACCCCACGACGTTGACGTTGGTCGAGCGATTCACGTTGTCCGCGCCAGACAGGATCGAGTGGTCGGTGACCGTGGACGATCCGTCTTCGTGGGCTCGTCCATGGACGTTCGCCATGCCGCTGACGCGAAACGACAGCGAGGCGATCTTCGAGTACGCGTGTCACGAGGGCAATCTTGCGATGCCGCATCTCCTCAGCGCTGCTCGCAAGGCCGAGGCCGCCGGGCTCACGGCGACTGACGATGGCGTGGGCGATTCCGAGGCGCCCGCGGCGAGGTCAGCATCACGCCCTGCCGCTGCCGCACCTTTGCCGGAAGCGACTGCGAGTGTCGTCAGTAGTTCGACCGCCTTCGCCGGGCGATGGCAGCTGAGTGGTCAGAGCGGGCGCGGCAACTTCGCCGGTTACTCCACCCCGACGCGCTTGACGATCTCCGAGTCGGCGAACGAAGTCACCATCGCCGGCGATACTGGCACGGAGAATCAGATGGTCGCATCGACGTATCGCCTGGATGGATCGGAGACGGCGGTACCCGGTCCGCTGGGGTGGGACACGCGCGCAAGAGCGTCGCGCAAGGACGGTGCGCTCGTCGTCGCCGTGACGCGGACGATCGACGGCCCGGACGGCAAGCTGCGATTCGATATCTCTGACGTCTATCGCGTGGACGGGAGCGGCGTGCTGACGCTCGAGCGATCGCAGGGAAGCCGCACGCGAAAGATGACTTACTCTCGTTCTGCCGGTCAATGAGCACGCCTGGTTCGCGGACGCCGCATTTCGTCGTACTGAGTTTTGAGCGCCCCGAAGGGGAGCGGTTCGCGATCTTCCGTCACAACGACTGGCTTCAAGCGGCTTCGCCGTCGCAGTGGGGCTCGCCGACGACTCAGATCGCCGCGATGGAACAGTTCGTTCGCTCGCTCGAGCTGCTCACGGAGGAGACGCTTCGCAGGCGGCTCGAGGAGACGGGACTTGCGGCCGACGCGGTGACGCAGCACATCGCGAAGGCCCGCAACATCCGGCAGATGAACAGCCAGGGTGGCTCGTGGGAGATCGTGACTGCCCTTGGCTACCGGAATGAAGAAGGACAGGTTGTGGTCGCGAAGACGGTTCGCACCGACGGCGACGACGTGTCTCAGCGCGTGTTCGCGATGCGCTGCAGCGTGTGCGGTCACGAATACGGCACTTACGGCGTCGAGATTCCGCATCGCTGTTGTCCGAACTGTCAGGATGGCCCTCCGGGTCTCGATCGATGAAAGCGCGGCGACTGCTGATCGCCGGCGCGCTCGTGATGCAGTCGGTCATCGCGCACGCGCAGTGGATCAATCTGCGCTCGCCGAATACACCCCGGCTGCCTGACGGCTCACCAAATCTCTCTGCGCCAGTTCCGCGAACGGCCGACGGCAAGCCCGATCTCTCTGGTGTGTGGGAGGTGATTGGCGATCGTGTCATGCCGACCGATGGCCGGGTCCGATCGAAGTACGTCTACGATATCGCCTCCGATCTGCCCGATGGTGCGCCCTTCCAGCCGTGGGCGAAGGCGCTGCACGAGCAGCGTCAGGAAGGTCTCGGTGTGGGCGCGCCAACCGAGCGTTGTCTGCCGCACGGGATCCCCGATGCGATGCTGACGCGCACGCTGCCCTTCAAGATCATTCAGCACCCCGGGGTGACGATCATCCTGTTCGAGGAGTTCAACAACTGGCGGCAGGTCTTCACCGATGGCCGCGAGCTGCCGGTCGATCCTCAGCCGGCATGGGTGGGCTATTCCGTCGGCGCGTGGGATGGCGACACGTTCGTGATTCGCACGTCAGGCTTCAACGATCGATCGTGGCTCGACGCGGGCGGCACGCCTCACACCGAAGCCTTGAAGACGACCGAGCGGATGCGCCGTACCGACTTCGGCCACATGGAGATCGAATTCACGTTCGACGATCCGAAGACCTTCACCAGGCCGTGGTCGGCGACGGTGAAGTTCAATCTCCTTCCCGACACCGACCTGCTCGAGTTCCACTGCGACAACGAGAAGTGGACGGAGAAGGCGAAATAGAACGGTGAGTTCTCTAAACAACAAAACCCGCCCTACTGTCGTAGAGCGGGTCCAGTGAGCGAGGCCGGGTCCTGGTCTTTGGACCCAGCGTGTCTGGCTACTTCTCGAAGCTAGCCCGGGCCGCCGTTGGTCGCAGGCGCCGCGACGTTCGCGTTGATGTTGCCATTGGTGGCCTGCGCGACACCCGTGACCTGATTGAACGCAGAGAGCGTCGGGCCCGCCTCACCACGCGGCAGCATGCTCGGTCCTGAGCGGAGGAACACCTTCTCGGGCTCGGTGTTCTTGTCGAACAGCACGCCGATGAAGCAGTTGCTCATCTCGTCCCAGTTCTGTGGTCCCCACACGACCTTCTTCGCCGGATCCGGGTTGAAGCGATTGGCGGTGGAGTTGTCGAAGTGGGTGATGAGCTGGAGCTTTGAGCCCTTCGGCATCGCGATCGGCTCGGCGTACTGGTAGCCCATCTGCCACTCGAAGTTGAAGTTGCCCTTGAGCACGGTCTGCGGCGCCTTGTCCGGCGACACGATGCGAAGCTCGAAGTCCTTGCCGCGAAGATGCATGTGCGGCTGCGCGTAGACCAGCTGCGCGTCCTCGCCGAACGTGATCTCGCTCACGACTTCCGCAGCTCCCTCACCTGGAGGAATCGCGAGGTTCAGCGCGGTTGGACCGGCGTGGAAGAAGTAGCGCTTCTTCGGGTCGGCCTTGGCCAGCACGAGACCAACTTTCGAAACGTCTGCGCTCGGCTTGCCGGACGTCGTGTAGTGCAGCTCGAAGACCAGGTCGGAGCCCTTCGGAACGAACTTGGCGGCACCCTCGATATCGAACGACTGCGCGCCGAGGCCGGGATTGAACTTGCCCAGGATGTCGTTCCCTTCCTCGATGGCGTTACGCCCGAGGATGTCGCGATTGGTTTCTGACTCGTACGCCTCGCCAGGGACGGCGTTCTCCATCCACTTCGATCCCGGAGGCCGCACCCACACCTTCCCGTGATGGAGCACAGCCGGATCACCGGGGCGCATCTCCGCGGCCGTGATCCACATGTCTGTCGGGAAGTTCGTCTTCACGAGCACGTACTTGTAATTGATGGTGCCGCGTGCTGGCAGTTCGAATGGCTTCGGCATCTCGACGATGATGTCGGGCTTGATGTTCCAGCCGGTGGGGAACGTGAGGGGCGCCGGGGCATCGGCTTCGTTGCCCGCCGGAGCACCGCCATCGGCCCATGCGTTCAGCGTCGCGATCTCGCGATCGACCAGGCGCCGCTCGTTGGCGAAGTGGCCGACGCTCGGATCGGCGAACCATGGTGGCATCTGCCGGCTCGTGACCGCAGCCTTGATGGCGCGCGCCCACGGCCTGGCCTGCTCGTACGTGAGGAGCGACATCGGCGCGACTTCGCCAGGCCTATGGCAGCTCTGACAGTTGGCCTGGAGAATCGGAAGCACGTCTTTGTAAAAGGTCGGCGACTCTGCGGAGGCAATGGACGCTCCGAGCAGGGAACCGACGATAGCTATCAGGCAGGTTCTCATACGAGAAGTCTCCTCAGAATCGACTGCAAGAGATCGACAGTATACGGCCAAATCTGTCCCAAAAACGGTCGACTTATTGTGGGGTCTGGATCGTCGAGTTTACGTAGATGTCGACGAAACTGCGCAGCTTCCCTGGGAGAATGGAGCGTCGCCTCTTCAGTTCGCAGAGCAAGGGGGTTATTGGGCCTAAAACCGGCCCTGTTCGCTGGTCGCCTTCGGTTTCGTTGTCACCGGGAAAGGTATGTCTCCAAGCCATTCGTTCGCTGAATTTTGTTGCCCGAGTTGCGGTGCCACGGCGGCATTGTGGCTCCCCAATCGCGATCCACAAAGACCGGAGGTAACGCTCAAGTGCCTGTCGTGCGCAGTCCTGATGCACCTCCCGAAGGACAGGGTGGTCAGCACGAGCCCGTCGGGCGCCCAACGGCCGATCGGTCCATCTGAGGTATCTTCAACGCTCTAGAGCGGAGCGTTCGTGAACAACCTCTATCTGCTGCTGGCGCTCGGTACGGGCGCCGGCGTCGCCGTCATGGCCGTGTTCAATGCGCGGCTTGGCGGCCTTCTCGGCGGACCTTTCTGGGCAGCCGCCGCACAGTTCACCGTCGCACTGAGTGCCGTGCTGCTGGTGGCCTTCGCCACGCGTCAGCCAGCGCCGATCACCACCGGGTTCCACGGTGCGCCGTGGTGGGTGTGGACCGGTGGGATGTTCAGCGCCACCTTCATCGTCGTCAGCACGTTCCTGACGCCGCGCCTCGGTGTTGCGGTCACGCTCGCGACGATCATCGTCGGGCAGCTGTCGGCGGCGCTCGTCGTCGATCACTACGGGTTGTTCGGCGGACCGATCGTGCGTGTGTCGGTCGCGCGTCTCGCAGGTGTCGCGTTGCTGCTCGCAGGGATCACACTCATGCGGTGGAAGTGATGCTGCGAGAGTCGCAACGCCAGCTATTGACTGAGTTGCGGAACGCCCTCGTGCCGCTGCATCGAACGCTACTCGAGTGGGAGCGCGCCGCGTACGAGCGCATCCATGGACGAACGGGCGCCGCGGAACTGCTCAAGGTCATCGTCGAGGACCCTCAGTTCGCGTGGCTGCGTCCCGTCTCTGAGTTGATCGCCAGGATCGACGAAGTGCTTCAAACGGATGCGCCGGACGTGCGTGTGGATGTTGACGGCATCGTGTCGCAGGCGCGCGTGCTCATCGTGCCTGACGAGGACGGCACATCATACGCGCGCCGATATCACGCTGCGCTCCAGGAAGTCCCTGACGTTGTCTTCGCCCATCGTCGCGTGACGGCCGTGCTGCGGGACGCGCCACATGGGACGCTGCATTAGCAGCTGCTTGGCGGTTTGCAGTTCACAGCGGCCCTGCGATGAACCGTGAACTGCCTACTGTGAACTGATTTTGAGCAGTTTCATCAGATTCCCGCTCAGGATGGCGGTCTTGTCCGCGTCGCTGAGAAAGGACGCGTTGAGCACGAGATCGACCGTGACGGGCCAGTTGAACGGCACGTCCGTGCCGTAGACGACCTGATTCACGCCGACTTCGGCGACGAGATGCCGGAGCCCCTCGTCCGAGAACACCATCGTGTCGATGAGTACCTGGCTCTTCAGGTATTCGCTCGGCTTCTTCTTGTTGGCGCAGTTTGCGTTGGCGCGCACGGCACACGCCGCTTCGCTTCGACCGAGATACGACGGCAAGTAGCCGCCCGCGTGTGCGCCGACGATGCGCAGGTTGGGGAACTTGTCGAGCGTCCCGTCGAAGATCAGTCGCGAGAGGAAGTAGGTCGTCTCGAGCGGGTTGCCGATGATGTTGCCGAGATCGCCGCGACCACGCAGTGCGCCATCCTTCAGGATGTTGTCCGCGCCGCCTGGATGCATGACGACCGGCACGCCGAGCTCGGCGGCCTTCGCCCAGAACGGGTCGTACTTCGGCAGCGAGAGGTCTTCGCCGTTGACATGGCCGCCGATCGACGCGCCGCGCAGGCCGAGTCGCTTCACGCCATCCTCGAGCTGTTGCGCCGCGAGATCGGGATGTTGCAGCGCCACCGACGCCATCGCGACGAAGCGATCGGGGTGTGCTGACACCCATTTGGCGAGTCCCTCGTTCTGCGCTCGCACGATGCGGCCGGCGAGCTCGCGATCCATCGCCTCGTACCACCAGAAGCCATTGATCGTGAGCGCCTGCACGTCCACACCCTGCTTGTCCATCAGCGCAAGGCGTTGCGGTCCGAGTCCCTGGTTGCCGACGCCGGCCTGTTTCTCGAGGGGCGTTCCCTTGACGACGTCGGTGACGTCGATGACGCCATGGCAATGGATGTCGATGACCTTGATGCGGCGGCCGCCAATGGAAACCTCCCGACGAGCCTGAGCGTTCAGCGTATTGAAGCCGCCACCAATGCTCATCGCGCCGGCCGCGCCCGCGACAGTCCTGAGGAAGTGCCTTCGATCGGTCATGTGCGCCTCCAATGGGGTCGGGAGTCATTTGAAGTGGACATTGCGCTCAGAGGTCCGCCATGTGTGTCCTGATCAAATGACTCCCGACCCCATTCGTGGGGAACTCTGCTGCAGCGTAACGACGGCGTCAAGCACAACGTATTGGTCCTTGACATTCGCACGCCGGGGCTCTAGAAACGGGGCCTCCGTTCCGTTGGTGGTTCGTGGTTCGTGGTTCGTGGGAGACCTCCATGAGACGCGTCATTCTGTTAGTCGCCTTGCTCGCACTTGGTGGCCCGCCGTACGCCGATGCGCAGAGCCATGCGGCGCGGGCAGTGCCGTCGACGATACCGACAGTCGCGCTCGACAACGTCGCGCGTCACGGGTTCTTCTTCACCGGCGGTAAGTACGTCGGCGAGCTGGGACCGAACAAGGAATCGACGATGGGCGGTGCCATGTACGTGGAAGTGATGGTGCCGAAACAGATTCGATCGCCGTACCCGGTCGTATTCCTGCACGGTGCCGGGCAGACCGGTGTGGACTGGCTGCAGACACCCGATGGCCGTCCGGGCTGGGCCTACAACTTCCTCGAGATGGGCTACGTCGTCTATCTGCAGGATTTTCCCGCGCGCGGCCGCTCGCAGTACGTGCCCGGCGTCGACGGCGCTGCCGGCCAGTTGAACTTGAACATCCGGACCGCGCCAAACCTCGAAGAGACATTTACGGCGATGGCCGTGCGAGGCAACTACCCGCAAGCCAGGAAGCACACGCAGTGGCCGGGTAGCGGCAGGATCGGCGACAGAGTGTTCGACGACTTCGCGAAGACCCAGGTGCAGTTCCTCGCGGGCGGACGCCAGGAGACGCTGACGCGTGATGCCAACATCGCGCTCCTCGACATGATCAATACGCCGGTGATCCTGCTGACGCACTCGCAGGGCGGCGCGTTCGGGTGGCTGGTTGCCGATGCCCGGCCGAATCTCGTGAAAGCGATCGTGACGCTCGAGCCGGCGGCGCCGCCAATCAAAGGCGTGGACAACGCGAAGGTTGCCTACAACGCGGCCGGCGGGTTGAGCTGGGGAGTGGCGAACAGTCCCATCACCTACGAACCAGCGATCGCGGACCCGTCAGCGCTGCAGACGAGCCTCGAAGACAAGGCCCCCGCTCCCGACAAGGTGCCCTGCTACGTGCAGCAGCAGCCCGCGCGGAAGCTGAAGAACCTGCAGAACATCCCGGTGCTCTTCATGGTCGGTGAAGGGAGCTATCACCGCATCTACGATCACTGCCTCGCGAAGTGGCTGACGCAGGCCGGCGTGAAGACCGAGTACGTGGAGATGGAGAAAGTCGGGCTGCCTGGCAACGGGCACATGATGATGCTCGAGAAGAACAGCGCCGACATCGCGAAGTACATCGGCGGCTGGCTCTCGAAAAACGCGCGCGCGGCGTCGGGCGAGCAGGTGTCGAAGGCGATGCCCGGCAAGTCCATCCCGACGTTCTCGACGGAGAACATCGCGCGCAAGGGATTTGTCTTCGCGGGCGGCAGCTACTGGGGTGCGCAGAATCAGCAGGTGATGCGCGGCGCGATGTACACCGGAAGTGTGGGTGCCGCGTCAGGTGCGCTCGCCGTACCCGGTCATCTTCTTCCACGCCAACGGGCAGACCGGCGTGCAGTGGCAGCAGACACCGGACGATCGCGCTGGCTGGGCGTACCGCATGGTCGAACAGGGCTACGTCGTCTACATGGTCGACTACCCCGCGCGCGGACGATCGGCGTACGTGCCGCTGCCGGGCCCTGACGGCAAGACACCGATCGACGGCGCCCTCAACATCCGAACGGCGCTCGAGCTCGAACGCATCTGGACCAACGCGCGCGAGCGCGGCGACTTCCCGCTGAAGATGAATCACACGCAGTGGCCGGGCGCGGGGAAGATCGGCGATCCGATCTTCGACAACTTCATGCGGTCGCAGGTGCAGTTCGCGGGCGCGAGCCCGGCACTCGCACGTGATGCGACGATCGCGTTGCTCGACAGAATCGGCAGCCCGGTGATCCTCTTCGCGCATTCGCAGGGCGGTGGCATCGCGTTCGAGGCGACGGAAGCGCGTCCGCAGTTCGTGAAGGCGATGGTCAGCCTCGAGCCCGGCGGTCCGCAGTTCGGCAACGTGGACACGGCCAAGGTCACGGCAGGTCCGCGCAATCCGAACTCCTGGGGACTGACGAATTCGCGCTACGAGTACGATCCGCCGGCCAACGCGCCATCCGACCTGAACGTCGTCCTCGAGACCAAGTCAGAACGGCCCGACGAAGCGCCGTGCTGGATGCAGGTCGAGCCGGCACGAAAACTGGCGCGCTGGAAGGACATCCGTGTGTTCGCCGCGAGCGCGAGCGGAACGTATCACCGTGTGTACGACCCGTGCATCCCGAAGTTCCTCAATCAAGCCGGTGTCAAGACCGACTTCGTGCGCTTCGAGGACGTCGGGATCAAAGGCAACAGCCACGTGATGATGCTGGAGAAGAACAGCGACGACATCATCAAATACATCACGGGCTGGCTTTCAAAGAACGTGAACTGAAGTTGGTTGGTGGATGTCCTCCATCCACCATCCGGAGGAACTACATGCGCAAGCATCCAGTGGCTGTCGCCATCGCCTTCGTCGTCGCGGCGTTTGTGTTCCTGGATCTCGTGAACGCGCCGGTCGAGGGGCAGTCGGGGACGAACACGGCGGCAGTGTCGGGTGAGAAAGGCGGCCAGGACGTCTTCGGCGCGCTACGATGTCGCGCAATGGCCGAAGCCGCTCTCGACGCTGCCAGGGCATGAGACCTGGACGTGGGGCGCCGGCCAGTACGTCTTCGCCGAGAGTCCGAACCGTGTGTTCGTGCTGCAGCGCGGCGAGCTGCCCGTCGTCAAGCGACCGCAGGGTCAGCCGATTCGACTCCCGCAGATCGGACCGAGCATCGAGTTCCCGATGTTCCGCCTGCCGCTGCGCGATGCGACGACGGCCAGCCCTCCGGGAGCGTTGTTCGGACCTGACGGCAAGACACCGGGTGACGACCTCGATGCCGGCAAACCTGGCATCGGACTATCGCTGGGAACACATCGTCACGGTGTGGGACGCGCAGGGCAATCTGATCGAGGACTGGACGCAGTGGGACAAGATGTTCCGCCGTCCGCACGCGGTCTACATCAGCCCGTACGACGCGGAGAAGAACGTCTGGATCGTGGACGACTATCGTCACGCGATCTTCAAGTTCTCGCACGACGGCAAGAAGCTGCTGCAGACGATCGGCGAGCCAAACGTGCCGGGCACCGACGACAAGCACTTCTATCGTCCGACGTTCATGGCGTGGCTGCCCGACGGCACGTTCTTCGTGGCGGACGGCTACCAGAACACGCGCGTCGTGAAGTTCGACAAGACCGGCAAGTACCTCATGACGTGGGGGCAGCGCGGAACGCCGCCCGAGAAGCGTCCGAGCTACTTCAACAACGTGCACGGCGATCGGCGTCGATCCGATGACGCGTCGCGTGTTCGTCAACGATCGCGGCAACGGCCGTGTGCAGGTGTTCGACGAGAACGGGAAGTATCTCGACGAGTGGAGCTTCGGTCCGCGCGGGATCTCGGACATCCACATGTTCATCATCACGAGCGATCGCTTCCTGTGGGCGGCCGATCGCGGCACGTCGAAGCTCCTGAAGTACAGCCTCGACGGCAAGTTCCTCTACTCATGGGGCGTCTGGGGTGATTTCCCCGGTGCGTTCTGGGGTGTGCACGGGATGAGCGTCGATCAGGAAGGTAACGTCTACACGGCGGCGGTCGACAGCGGCGGCGCGCAGAAGTTCACGCCGCGCAAGGGCGCGAATCCCGCATTCCTGCTCGGCAAGCAGGTTAATCCAGGCTGGAAATAGGTTGTCACTCATGTCTTCACCGAGCATCGCAACGGTAGCGCCGGCATCGACGACGCTCACGCGGAATCAGAAGCGGGGCTTCATGGCCGCGTGGGGCGGATGGGCGCTCGACGGCATGGACGCGTCGATCTATGCGCTCGTCCTCGCGCCGGCATTGACCGAACTACTGCCGCAATCCGGGATCGCCGTGTCGCAGGGCACGGTCGGGTACTACGGCAGCATCCTGCAGGCGATGTTCCTCCTCGGCTGGGGGCTCTCGATGGTCTGGGGGCCCATCAGCGATCGCATCGGCCGCGTGCGCGCGCTGATGCTGACGATCCTGTGCTACTCGGTCTTCACGTTCATGTGCGGGTTGGTCAACAACATCTGGCAACTCGCGATCCTGCGCATCTTCGTGGGACTCGGCATCGGTGGCGAGCAGCCGGTCGGCACCGCGTATCTCGCCGAGGAACTGTCCGAGGGGCAGCGGAAGATCGGCGCCGGGCTGATGCACACCGGCTACTACTTCGGCTTCTTCTTCGCCTCGGTCGCGAACTATTTCATCGGCGCCAACTTTGGATGGCGATGGATGTTCGTGTTCGGCGGTCTCCCGGCGTTGCTCATCGGCTTCATCCAGTTCGGCGTGAAGGAGTCGACGAAGTGGAAGGAGAAGTACGGCGACGGGAAGGCTCACGCCCGTCCGAAGATGAAGGACTCGTTTGCCAAGCTGTTCTCACCGATGTACGTGCGCAGGACGATGGTGATGTCGGGGCTGTTCCTGACGTCGATCATCGGGCTGTGGGCGGGCTCGATCTACGTGCCCACGGCGACGTCACAGCTTGCGGTCAGGGCAGGTGCGACTGCTGCGGAGGCCGCGCGACAGGCATCCTATGGCGGGATGGTGCTCGCCATCGGCACGATCATCGGATGCATTGCCGCGCCATTCCTCGCTGAACGCCTCGGTCGCAGGAAGTCGATGGCCATCTACTTTGTCTTCATGGCCGTGAGCATCGTCCTCGCCTTCGGCTATGTGTTCTACCAGGGTGAAGGCGCGCTGACGTTGTTCTATCCGTGCATCTTCCTGCTCGGATTGGGTGGCGCGAACTTCGCGCTGTATACGCTGTGGCTGCCCGAGCTGTACACGACCGACTGCCGGGCGAGCGCCGTTGCCTTCATCAGCTCGGTCGGTCGATTCGTCGGCGTGGCGATGGTGTTCCTCGTGGGCTCCGGTATTCAGTCGTACGGAAGCCTGGGGATTCCGGTCGCGATTACGGCGATCGCGTTCGTCTTCGGGTTGATCCTGGTGCCGATGAGCGAGGAGACGAGGGGTAAATCGCTGCCGGCCTGATATTTTGCGATTTGCTGATCCGTGACTATTGATTCGTTGGCGATTGTTGATTTGTGATTGATTGCTGAATCGGCCTACTCCTCTCGCTACTACTTCTAGTGCCGAGCGACGATGAACACGTAACCGTTGGACGTCGGCTCAAGGGCCCAGGACGAATCGGTCGACGCGTGCAATTTACCGGTCAACTCAGGTCCGGTGTCTTCAGCAACTGTTCGAGCGCGTCCTTGTGCGTGGCGAGAAAGAGTTGATCCTTCTCGCGTCCTGCCGCCTGTTTCGACTCGACGATGTGCAGCAGCCGCGCGGTCGGGACCTCGACCCCTTCGATCAGAAACTCCCGTCGCTCCGCCCAGACGGCGTCGAAGTCGAATCCCGCCATCACGAGCGTCAGGTCGATCAGAAGTTCGCTGCGCCCCGTGACTCGCGTGAGCGCGCGTTGTGTGACGAACCGTTCGGCCAGCCAAAGATCTCGAGGGCGCTCGAGGGGTTCGTCCCCAAGCCAGAGGTCGAGCTTTGCGCCCTCGCACGCTTCCCACGCGCGCACAAGGTTTGCTGGGTCGGGAGGGAGGAAGAGGTCGAGGTCTTTCGTGATGAACACGGCCTGGCCGCCGGGATTGTAGAGGTTTGCCCCGGAGACACCGATCAGCACATACCGAACCGAACGTGCAGCGAGCTCGGTGGCCAGCGGCGCCAGCGGGTGAGTCACTTCCGAGGTGCTCGCGAGAAGGCGTCGAAGAACGTCTTCGCATCGGCATAACTGCCGATCCAGCGCCCGCTCTTGTCCGCTCCCGACTGATTGCGCGGCATCGCCTCGACCCGTGCGATGAGCGCACGGTACTCGTCGGTCATCTCGAAGCGGTAGGTCCTGGCGAACTCTTTCGCCTCTTCGAGTCCCCGCAGCACGCGCTCCAGATCGCCGGGCATCCCCTCGATCTTACTGTCATCCTGGAGCAACGACGTCGATCACCGCGCCAGGCCTGCGGCTCCGCCAGCCGAGTCGTCGAGAAGCGTGACGACAAACGTCGTGCTTCCCGGCCTGCTGTCAGCGAGCAGCAAGGTCCGAGGTGAGAGGCGGACCTGACGTCCGCCTCCACGTTGGACCGCGATCACTAGAGCGAAGTGTCTGGCCACTGGGAGCATGACACGCTGGGATTCCAATCGGCGAAGGTCCCACGTGGGTTGTCCTTCCACGCCCAGACGTGCAGCTCGTAGAACGCGTCCGGTCCGTACCGGTTTGGTCCGGGCGCAAAATGCAGCAGATGTGCCATCAACTGCGGTGTCGCGGGTGCGTTTGGGGGATCCCACGCCGCAGCGGGCGTGACGTACTCGGCCGCGACCAGATGGAGTCGCCCGTTTCGCGGTTCGTAGACGAGCACCTCGGGTTCCTCGACGTCGATGATCGCGTCGAACAGTGCGAACCTGGCGTAATGGACACCCATGGCCCCTTCCTCTGGCCCGCTGACGCATCCGCCGTTCAGCACGTACCCGCGGCAATCGCGACTGACACGTTACGGAACCGCTCGGTGGCTTGGCGCACCGCCGCCGGAAGCGGCCCCCCGACGCGACCGTCGTTCGCGCTGCCATGCTGGCCGGGGTGCTGCATGGCGTGGGTTCTGACGGTGCTGGCCGGCACCGATGCCAGGATCGATGCGGCGGTCAAGGCCCAGATCACATGTGTTGCGATTCATGACGTCTCCTTCCGCTGTGAAGCCGTTGCGGGACTTCACCCGGGTAAGCGGAAAGGACCGCGCCCAGCTTCAACGGAGACCTTGACTAGTTGATCCGGGACGCGTGGGATCCAGCCCGATGTCTTTGAGCAACCCCTGGTAGCGGGGATCGGATCGAAACGGGTCGAGCCACGGTTCGAGGCCAAGCCAAGCCATGCAGTCGGCACGCCCCTTGACTCCTTTGCGGAACCAGTCGTGAGCGCTGTCCTGATCACCCAGGCTGACGTACACGGAGCCGATTTCGTAAGGACAGAAATACCGGTTCTTGCTCTCCCTCTCGATCTGCTCAACGATCCGTCGTGCCTCCGCCTGCTGACCGGCGACGGCAAGGACATGCGCGTGGACGGCGCGAATCGTCGGACTGTTGTCCAGCTGCACGGCTCGCCGCAGATTGTCCACCGCCTCTGTGAATCGCCGCTGTTGCGCAAGACCGTAACCCTGGAAGGCGAGCGTAAACCCTGAATCGGGCTCGAATTCCAGTCCCTGGCGCGCCAGTTCGATGGCTTCGTCGTACCGTCGTGTAAACAACAGGAAGAGAGTGCCGAACGTATGGGTCTGTATCGACTTTGGATCGAGATCGACCGCTCGGCGGATTTCTTGCGCAGCCTGGTCATGGCGTGCCTGGCTGGTCAGGTAGGCGGCGTACTTCAGGCGCACGATTGCCAACGACGGATTGAGATCCAACGCGCGAAGAAGCTCCCTTTCTGCAGACGGTCCATCCCAGTCGTACACGAGATGGACGTACCCGAGCGCCGCGTGGGCGTCGGCCAGCGTGTCGTCCAGACGCAAGGCGGTTTCGGCGGCACGCTTGGCCCGGGCATCGCTTCCAGCGGATCCATGTAAAAGCCGTTCAGGGCCGAGTAGGCTTCGGCAAGGCCGGCATGCGCCAGGGCGTTCTCCTGGTCACTGGTGATCGCCGCCTCGAAATACTGAACAGCCCTCCGCAGCCCTTCCTCGTTGGCTTTGGCCAGATGGTGGCGGCCAAGCATGACCTGGAGGTGCATCTCCGGATCGATCGCCCGTGCGGCCAATCTCGCCTCTTCCTGCGGCGTCAGCGTGATGCCGACTTCACCGCTGATGGTCCGCGCCACCCTGCCCTGCAGCGCCAGCAGGTCACGCATGGGACGTTCGTAGCTTTCCGCCCAGATGACTTCTGCCGTGGATCCTCTGAATCAACTTGACGTTGATTCGCACGTTGTCGCCCGAGTGGAGCACTGAACCTTCGATGAGTGCGTCGACTCGCAGTTCTCGCACGATCTCCGCGCAACGGTCTGGACGCTCCTTGTACTGCATCACCGACGTCGGCGAGATCACACGCAGGCCCTTGATCTTCGCCAGCTCGGCGATCAGTTGTTCGGTCATGCCGTCAGCGAAGAACTCCTGTTCCGTGTCGCCCGACAGATTCTGGAGTGGCAGCACGGCCATCGATCGAATTTGACCATCAGCCGTCGTCGTTGGCGTTCGGTCGACGTCTCACTGATCCACAGCCAGGCGAGCAGCCCGGTGACCACCGCACCAAGGATCCCGGCGGCCCAGCGCCACGTTGACCGCCGCACCTGTGCCGGTGACATCGCTTCCGACGCGCGCTTCAGCTCGCGAAGAACGTCGCCCGCCGTCTGCCACCGCTTGTCAGGATCCTTGGCGAGACAGCGCTGGACTATGTCGTCGATCGTCGCGGGCACAGCCGGCTGCAGGGACGACACGCGAGATGGTTCGTGATCGAGGATCGCCGTCCGAATACTGCTCGCGTCGTCGCCGTCGAACGCCCGCGTGCCGGTCAGCATCTCGTAGAGGACCGCGCCAAAACCAAAAAGGTCGCTGCGCGTGTCGACCTCACGGGCGTCAATCTGCTCGGGCGACATATAGCGGATAGTTCCCAGGATGGCGCCGCGGTTCGTCATCTGCTGGCCGTCGCGTTCGACTCGATTCGCGCCCTGGCGCCAGTTCTCGTCTCGACGCGCGTCTCATCGGCCTCGCCGACCATGCGGTCGCCGACCGACCGGAACTTTGCCAGGCCGAAATCGAGCAGCTTGGCGCCGCTCGCCGTCAGCATGACGTTGCCGGGCTTCAGATCGCGATGGATGATGCCCTGGCCGTGCGCGTGGTCGAGCGCGCTGGCGATTTCGATGGCCCAGGTGAGCGCTTCGTCTGGCGACAGCCGCCCGTCCGTCGAGTCGTGAGGCGAGCGTTCGGCCTTCGAGGTACTCCATGACCAGGAAGTCGACCTGTTCGTGGCGCCCGATGTCGTAGAGCGTGCAGATGTGCGGATGCGTAAGCGCGGCAACAGCCTGGGCTTCACGCGCGAACCGGGCGCGCATGTGCGGATCGACTGCGGCGCTGCTGCGCAGAACCTTGATCGCCACGCGGCGATTGAGACGGCTGTCGGTGGCGCGAAAGACCGCGCCCATGCCGCCGGAGCCGAGAGGGCCCTCGATCTGGTACGGGCCGAGTGTCGCGGTGCGAAGGTCGGGGCCGTCAACAGCAGCGCCGCCGCGGCCCACACCGGTTGATCGATCACGACCTGCGCAGACTCCTGTTGCAGCAGCGACTGCGACTTCATGGCGGAGGGCGTCATCGCCCGCACAGGACTCGGCCAGGATCGCATCGCGCGAGGCGGGATCCCGATCGATGACCAGCTCGTAAACCCGGCAAACCTGCTGCCAGCGCTCGGGAGTCAGGGGCATCTTTCAGTCCTTTCTGCGGAGCGCGCGAGAGCGATCGGCGGGAGCCTACTCCCATCGTCACGGGGGAGCAAGCGCCAGACCGAAGGTGAGTTCGAGAGACGACTCACCCGGGTAAGCGTAAGGCAGCCCCAAAACTATAATGTCGGCGTGTCGCTGCCCGAATCACTCGACGTCACGGGTCTGCTGAAGGCATGGGGCCAGGGAGACCAGGGTGCGCTGGAGCGGCTCACCTCACTGGTGTACGACTACCTGCGGCGCCAGGCGCGCCATCACATGCGGAACGAGCGTTCCGGAGTGACGCTGCAAAGCACCGCGCTTGTCCACGAAGCGTACCTGCGTCTGGTGAACACCCATGACGTCGAGTGGCACGATCGGACGCATTTTTTCGCACTGTCCGCGCAGATCATGCGGCGCATCCTCATCGACGCCGCCCGTGCTCGGTCTGCGGAAAAGCGCGGCGGCCGAGCCGTGCGGGCCGACCACTCGACTCCCATCGACGTCGATCAGATTCCATCAGACGACTCCCGCAACGCTGCTGCGCTTTGCGCGCTGGACGACGCACTCGAGGTCCTGGAGCAAATCGATGCACGACGAGCGAGAGTTATCGAGCTGCGATTCTTCGCCGGCCTGAGCGTCGACGAAACCGCCGAGGTGCTTCAAGTCTCGCCCCAGACCGTGATGCGAGACTGGCGGCTCGCCAGGGCATGGCTCGCTCGCGAAGTTCGCGGCGGCGCAGCGTAGTCACGCTTTGCGGATAATTCCAGGGCTCCCTAAAGATCGACAAGCTTCAATACTTCGGTGCCCAGTTCCTTGCGCGCTTCCCCGTAGATCGGGTTGACCGCTGACACGAACGCCTTGTGTTGGTCGGCGGTCAGTTCGACGATCTCGCCGCCCACCTTCCTGATCGCCGCGACCGCGTCCTCTTCTTCCTTCACGTGCAGGTCGCGCTGGAACGCGATCGCCTCGCGCACAGCGTCTCGCAGTTCGTGCTGCAGCTCCTGCGGCCATCCGTCGAATGCCGGCCGATGGACGAAGATCGGTCTCGACACGTAGAAGTGATTCGTTGCGGTGTGGAAGCGGTGGAACTGATGGACGCCGTACGTCACCGTGTTCGAGAACGGATTCTCCTGCGCGTCGAGCGTGCCGGCCTTGATGGCCACGAGCGCCTCGGTGAGATCCATGATGCGCGGCTCAGCGCCGAGCAGCTGAAACGTGCGCTCCTGGATCTTGCTCGGCAGCACCCGGATGTTCATCCCCTTCATGTCCGCAGGTGTGTGGATCGGTCTCACGCGGTTCGACACGTGCCGGAAGCCGTTCTCGAAGTAGCCGACGATCCGGAAGTCCGTCTTCGGCTTCGATGCGGGTCGTCAGCGCGTGACCGAGCGCGCCGTCCATCGCCGCTCGCGCCTTCGCTTGATCTGAAAACAGGAACGGAAGGTCCACGACGCCGAGCGCAGGGATGCGGTCGGTGAGGTAGCTGCTCGACTGATAGCCGAGCGTGATGACTCCGCTCTCGACCAGCCAGAGGATGTCCTCGGCGCGATAGCCGAGATCGAGGATGTTGTAGACGTACCTGACGTCGACCTGATCGCCGAACTTCGCTTCGAGTCGATCGCCGATCTTCTTCAGCGCCAGGCTGAATCCCGTGGTCGCGGGTCCGTAGCCGCCCATGATGATGCGGATCGGACGCTTCGTTGCCGGCGGTGATGCCTGACTGGCGGCTTGCGTCAGCGAGCGAGAGCCGACGATCGCGGCCGCCCAGGTGAGCGCCGAGTTCGTGATGAATTGTCGTCTGAACACGTGCCTAGTGTAGCGAACGTGGCCTCGCCCGGGTGGGATATCCTATCGCCCGTGTTCCCCGTCCTGAGACATGCCGCGAGCGCTGGACTCATAACAGCGGCGGCCTGGCTGTTCGCCGGTCCGTCGGTCGAGATCACAGCGGCGCGCGCCTTGCCGCAAGGCGGACAGACGAGCATTGCCGCGACCGGCGGCCTCGAGGTGCTTCAGCTTCGCCCGAACTTCTTCATGATCGCCGGCGGCGGCAGTAACGTCGGCGTGCAGGTCGGCGACGACGGTGTGGTCGTGGTCGATGCCGGCTCGTCGGCCAAGGCTGCCGACATACTGGCGGCGATCCAGAAAATCACGCCGCGTCCGATCCGCTACATCATCGACACCAGCGCCGATCCCGATCACGTCGGCGGCAACGAGACGATCTCGAAGGCTGGGCAGACGCTGTTCACGGCGGCCGGATCGATCGCGCTGCCCGGTAACTTTCTTGGCGGCGTGGCCTCGATTCTGTCGGCCGAGGGAGTGCTGACGAGGATGAGCGCGCCGACGGGGCAGACGTCGCCGTTTCCGGCCGAGGCGCTGCCCACCGAGACCTTCGACCAGCCACGCAAGTACATGTTCCTCAACGGCGAAGGGATCGAGGTGCTGCATCAGCCCGCGGCGCACACCGACGGCGACGTGGTCGTGTTTTTCCGCCGCTCTGATGTGGTCGTTGCCGGAGACATTCTCGACATGACGCGGTTCCCGGTGATCGACGTCGCCAGAGGGGGATCGATCGAGGGAACGATCGCCGCGCTCAGTCGTGTCGTCGATCTGGCGATTCCGTCGGTGCCGATCGTCTCGCGCGAAGCTGGCACGATCGTGATCCCCGGCCACGGACACCTGTGCGATCAATTCGACGTCGTCGAGTACCGGGACATGGTCAGCATCATTCGCGACCGCGTTCGCGATCTCAGGGATGCGGGCATGACGCTCGACCAGATCCAGGCGGCGTCGCCCGCGCGGGGGTACACGCGGCGGTACGGATCGGACTCTGGTTCATGGACGACCAGGAACTTCGTCGAGGCCATCTACAGGAGCCTTCCGAAAGGGAAGCGATGAGCGCCGCGCGCGTGTCCATCATTGCGCTCATCCTCGCGGGCCTTGCACAGACACCGGCATCCGCCCAGGGTCGCGCCGGGCGGACCACCTCCGTCCGCGCGTGCGTCGGCACCGATTGATCTGACGGGCTACTGGGTCGCCGTGGTCAACGAGGACTGGCGCTACCGGATGGTCACGCCAGCGAAGGGCGAGTACGGCGGAATACAGATCACGAAGGAAGCCCTGCAGATCGTCAACAACTGGGACCCGGCCGCAGACGAGAAGGCAGGCGAGCAGTGCAAGTCGTATGGCGCGGCGGCGGTGATGCGGCTTCCGGCTCGGCTCCATATCACCTGGGAGGACGACAACACGCTTCGTGTCGACGTCGATGCCGGGACGCAAACGAGACTCTTACGCTTCTCGCCTGTGCCAGCCGGTGCCCCGTCGTGGCAGGGCGACTCGACAGCGCAGTGGGAGCGCGGTGGTGGACGTGGCGGTCCTCCGGCCGGGGGTTCGTTGACCGTCACCACGAAGAACATGCGCGCCGGGATACCTGCGCAAGAACGGCGTCCCCTACAGCGCGAACGCCACTCGTCACCGAGTATTTCGACATCTCACCGGCGCCTGGCAATCCGATCGTTGTCGTGACCACGCATCGTCAACGATCCTCGCTACCTGCTGCAGCCGCTGATCGTCAGCTCGCACTTCAGGAAGGAAGCGGACGGTTCCAAATGGGATCCCACGCCATGTTCAGCCAGATGGTGACGCTCCGCCGCGCGGCGCTCGTCGTGCTCGCCGTGCTGGGGTCCGCGTCGAGCGCTTTCGCGCAATTCGAGTTCGTCGGCTCGTGGGCGGCGCGAAACACCGAGGACATCTCGCGCGACTCATACCCGGTGGACTACGTCGGGTTGCCGCTGAACGACGAGGGGCGCACGCGGGCGCTCGCGTACAACGAATCGCAGCTCGCCATGATCGAGCGTCAGTGCGAGGGATGGCCCTCGTTCTACTTCGTGCAGGGTCCGTTCGGCCTGCGGATCTGGAGTGAAGACGACCCGATCAAGGGGCAGGCGATCTCCTACACGATCGGTGCGTGGGAAGATCGCGCGCCGATGACGATCTGGATGGACGGCAGGCCAGCGCCGTCGACAGTACGCCGAGCACACACGTGGCGGTTTCACGCATCGGCAAATGGGAAGGCAACACGCTGGTCGCCCGCACGACACACATGAAGGCCGGCTTCCTGCGGAAGAACGGTGTGCCGAGCAGCGATCAGGCGGTGATGACGTCGCGCTTCTTCCGGCACGGAGACATCATGACCGTGCTCGTCGTCATCGAGGATCCGATCTACCTCGCCGAGCCGCACATCATCACGAAGAGCTTCCAGCTCTCGGCCGCGCCGATCTCGCCGATCGGCCCGCCGTGCGTGTCCACGTTCGAAGGGCGTCCGCCGGGCGAGAGCGTTCCGCACTTCCTGCCCGAGAAGAACCCGTTCGTCGACGAGTTGACGAAGTTGTTCGGGCTTCCTCGTGACGTCGTGCTCGGCCGGCGGGAGACGCTCTACCCCGAGTACCGCAAGACGATCAAAGACACATTCGTCGCTCGACCGGCCTGCACTCGCAACTGTGGCGCCCCGCCGACGCGATAACCATGTCAATTGGCGTCATCGGCCTTGGGATCATGGGGTCGTCGATTGCGCGGCCGTAGTTGCCCGAGCGGGTCTATCGAGTTGCCGGATACGATGTTCGGCCTGCCCGCCTTCGAGACCTCACAGCTGCAGGTGGAGTCGCCGCAGCGAGCATCCAGGCGATGTCGCCCGTCAGTCGCGCATCCTGATCACATCGCTTCCTTCGTCGGAAGCGCTCGCGCAGACCGTTGATGCACTGGTGAAGGCGAGCCCAGCTCCTTCGATCGTCGTCGAGACGAGCACACTGCCGATCGACGTGAAGCAGCGTGCGCGTGTAACGCTGAGGAAGAAGGGCATCGAGCTGCTCGATTGTCCGATCAGTGGAACTGGTGCGCAGGCGCGCAACAAGGACATCGTCGTGTATGCCAGTGGCTCGCGAGCGGCCTACGGACGCGTG
Source organism: uncultured Acidobacteriota bacterium (assembly GCA_963772955.1). Taxonomy (GTDB): domain Bacteria; phylum Acidobacteriota; class Vicinamibacteria; order Vicinamibacterales; family UBA2999; genus Gp6-AA40. The sequence continues at coordinate 1,597,618 of CAVYZF010000009.1, forward strand.
TCGCCAAAGTGCTGGATGCATTCACGCGCGCGCACTACTACGTGGGCCCGTTCGGCGACGGCTCGAAGATCAAGTTCGTCGCCAATCTGCTGGTGGCGATTCACAACGTCGCGACGGCTGAGGCGATGGTGCTGGCGATGAAGGTCGGCCTCGATGCGAAGAAGGTCCTGAAGCTCGTCGCTGAAGGCGCCGGCAGTTCACGCGTGCTGCAGCTTCGCGGCCCGATGATGGTGAAAGGCAACTATCGGAAGGCGACGATGACGCTGGCGACGTGGCAGAAGGACATGGCGATCATCGCTGAGTTCGCGAGCGCGCCGGCGTCAAGACACCGCTGTTCTCGGCTACCGCTCCGATCTATTCGGAAGCGGTGAAGACAAGAGGGCAGGAGGATACGGCAGCCGTCTGCGCCGTCCTCGAGAAAATGGCACACTATCGCCGATGATGATCGCGCCTCATTCGGCGTCATCGTTCTCGAGGCTGGTCGCGACGTTTGTCGCGGTGCTCATTCCGGTCTCCGTTGCTGCGCAGCGACTGGACACCGCCGCGGACGCCGGATGGTCAGCCGGATCTGCAGGGCGTCTGGTCTGACTCCAGCATCACACCGCTCGAACGGCCGAAGGTGCTCGCGATCGGACGACGCTCACCGATGCCGAGGTCGCGCAGTTGAAGGAACGCGCCGAGCGGCTCTTCAACAATCGTGAGAGTGATTTCATCCCCGGCGACAACCTGTTCGCGGCGCTCTGGGCGGATGCCGACGCCGTCCACAATCCGAATGCGACGGGCAGCGTGCTCAACATGGTGCCGCGCGAGTTCGACAACCGCACGTCGCTCATCATCGATCCGCCGGACGGACGCCTTCCGGCGGTCACGCCCGAGGGCCGGCGACGTCAGAGCGACGGGCTGGCGTCAAACCTGACGACTCCGTGGCAGTTCGGCGCGACGCCGTCCGCCGCGCAGCCGCAGCGTCGAGGGCCGAACGGACCTGCGGATTTGAGCAACGCGCTGCGCTGCATCAGCTGGGGCGTCCCCAAGATCGCGGGCAACATCAACTACACCAGCCACCAGCAGATCTTTCAGGGTCCCGGCTACGTCGTGCTGCTCAGCGAGGTGAATCACGAGGCGCGTGTGATCCCGATCGACGGGCGTCCGCATCTCGCCGAGAGCGTTCGTCAGTGGAACGGCGACTCGCGTGGACATTGGGAAGGGAACACGCTCGTCGTCGAGACCACGAACTTCTCTCCGAAGAGCTTCTTCATGGGCTCAGCCGATCGGCTGCATCTGGTCGAGCGCTTCACGCGGACCGGTCCGCGCACGCTGGATTACCAGCTGACGGTCGACGATCCGACGACGTGGACGAAACCGTGGACCGCGCTGATCAAACTGAAGGCGAGCGACGAACCGATGATCGAGTTCGCCTGCCATGAAGGGAATCACCACGTGGTGCGCGGCATCCTCGGCGGCGCGCGCGCCGAGGAGAGGTAGCGCGGGCAACGCCTTCATCTTCCTCAGCGCGACCAGGCGCTTCGGTCACGCGATGCGAGCCACGATGGCTCGCTGGATCGCGATCTGACTCTTGAGGGGATGAACATTCAGGACGTCCGAACGGCGCGCGACCTCGCTGGCAGGCGTACCAAGTCGACACCGAAACTCTATTTCGTCCTTTAGAGACCTGCTTCTTTATTCTTTCGGCTGCACGAACGCGCGGAATACCCGTACCCCTAATTGCCGAGTGTCGGTGGTCTGAAGCGTGGCGAGCCTGGCCGCCACGAACGTCTTGTCAGCCACCACCGCCAAATCGACGTAGTGACCGTCGCCCAGTTGGTGCCCGGTGAGTGCGATCGTGCGCACCAAAGGAGCCCCCGGCTCCAGATCGAAGTCGTCTACCATCGTGTCTCCCAGGCGGATCTCGACGTGTTGCGGAATCGGGAAGACTTTGATCGGCTGATCGAGCTCGACTATGAGGTCCACGTCCCGCTTCGGGTTAGCGAAGGTCAGCGTGCCCGACTTGGTTGACCATCGCCACTCCACACCGGAACCGCTGGGTGCTTCCCGCGGGTGCCACCCCTCTCGGTAAACCACCGTGTACGGATCTGATCGCTCGCGGATCTCGAACGACCCCGCCTTGACCGCCCGTGACTCGACAACCTCGCCGGCCATAGGTAACCGCTCGCCCGTTGACTTTGAGTACAGTCCGACCACGAACGTGGCGCCTCCTACATAGTCGGAAATAGGCGCGAAATCCACGTGCTTGTATTCGACGGTCGTGCCCGCCTTCCATTCGCGCGTGGGCGTGGGCGGGGAATGGTCGGCCGCACCAATCATGCGACCGTCGTTATCCACCACGTGAACGAAGACCGTGTAGTCCTCCTGGAACGGAGGAGCGTCCGGCGCGACGGCAAACTTGACATCGAGTTCGATGGGCATTCCAGGGGCAACGACCGCCGGGCTGACAGACACTGCAGCCGAGGCAACCGGCTTCGCGTTGTCAACAGGCGACCTGTTACAGGCGACGATCAGCACAGCGGCCGCCACGGTGAAGGGCGCGGAATATCTGGGCATGTCGGCTGGAATGATACCTCCACGGCATGACATCCGACGCACTCGGAATGGTCGAAACCCGCGGTTTAATCGGTTCTGTTGAGGCTGCGGATGCAATGGTCAAGACCGCCACGTCGTGCTCGTGGCCAAGGAACATATTGGCGCGGGGTACGTCACATCGCGGTCACCTTCTTGGCAACGCAGCACAGGACGTCGTGCGAGAAGACGGGGCGTCGGATCGGCGCCACGGCACGCTTGAGTCGTGTAGGCAGCTTGTCGTCGACGACGTTCGGCACGAAGGTCTGATAGCCGAGCTCGAGAGGATAGAAGCCGTGGTGCTTGAGGAGGGTGTCGGTCTCCCGCAGTCCGTACAGCCGCCGATGAAAGCCGTCCTTGACGATGCGGCGCTTGCGCCACTCGCGCCACGACCAGCGGTACGGCAGGTAGGTGATGATGAGGGTCCCGCCGTCCTTCATCACGCGATACAGCGCCTTGAGGGCTTCCATGTCCATCGCCGTGTGCTCGAGCACACCGGAGGCGACCACCACGTCGAAAGTATTGGCTTCGTATGGCAGCGCCGCCACGTCTGTCAAGGCACGGTACTGCAGGCGCGAGTAGTCGCGAAACGCGCGAAACTCGGACTCGCCGACGAAATCACAGCCGTGCAGATCGACCTGGGGCAGGCGCGCCCGGATCAGGCAGGCATCCGGCCCGTGATTGCAGCCCCAGTCGAGCAGCGTCCCCCCGGCGGGCAGGTGCCGCGCGTACCACAGGAACACGTTGACGTGGTGCTTCACGTACCCGGGATCGGCGTGCTCGACGAGATACGGCGTCGTGCCGGAGATATCCATCTGCGCGCGATAGAGTCGTGCGAGCAGCGCGCACAATTCGCGCGCCTCTGCCTGAGTCGACGCCACGTGTTGGATTATGGACCGGGCCGCGCCGCGGGGCACGCGCGTGCTTCCATCCCCCTGGACGATGTGCTCAGACCCCACATGAGGCTGAGTATACTGACCCCTTCCGCGCTCTATTCGCGCCCGACTGGCAGCGCCCAGCAACATGCTGGATCGACTGAGTTGGCCGTGGATCGCCCGGAATGGCAACGGTGAGGCGAGCGACCGGCGGGCGGTTTGCTGATGCATGGGTCTGATGCCAGCATTGCTAGCATCAGAGGTGATGGGCAGGTGGCTCAGCTCATGGTCCGGAATGTCGCTCTCGTGAACCTTCATACCAGCTCGACGCCGGCGCTCTCGAGCTGGCGCCGTGTCGATTCGATGCGGGATATGCCCGATGTTCCGGGGACATGACTGCTCGCGCGGGTACCGGTCAGCGCTTCGATAACCGCCACGCGAACACCGCGCTCTCGAACCAACTTGAAGGTCGATACGGCCGACGCGACGACGCAGGTGGTCAGCTGAAATCCGACCACGACGATCCGATCGGCGCCGTCGCGGATTGTCTGCTCGATCGCAGCCCTAAACGCATCCGACATCGCGGCGTCGGCATGGTGCTTCGTGACCACGATGTCGTGCGGTGAGACACCAAGTCCGGCCGCCCACTCGCAATCGATGTTCGCGTCCGGCACACAGACATACGCCATCCCATGATCCAACTGCCCATCCGTGAATTGGCCAGGACGATATTCCGATCTGACAAAGATGGTTGGCCCGATCGAGCGATGCTCGGTGATGAACTGACGGAGCCGGCCGAGTGCTGCCACGCCAGGCTGCACGTCGTCGATGCCGTAAGTCCTGGCGACGGATCCCTCGGGATCGACAAAGGCCCGCTGGGCGTCAATGACGACCAGCGCTGTGTTCGGGCTCAGCATGTTGCTCGCGACAGGCAGAATGACGCGCGGTGTAGCCAGCTTGTTGGCTGTTCTTCGTGGTCGTCGCGTCGAAGACTGTTCACCGCGCTTACATCTCCCAGTTCAAACGCGGATCGCAGGACCCGTTCGCCACGCTCGGTGCGAGCGCCAAGGCAGTGAAACTGCCGCGAGGCTCGTGGGAGTCATCGCTCACCCCTATCGGTTGCCGATCACATCCTGCGCCCCTCCGGGATCGGTCGTCTCCGTCAGAGTGTTCAGCACATGCTCGGCTCGCTGCGCGACAGGAAGACGGGGGACTTCATTGAGCACATAGCCGCACGAACGGTACCACCGTACGACCCTGGCGTGGACGTCAATGGCATCAGCGAATGTCTGGTCCCGCTCAGAGTCGGTGGCGTAGATGGCCTCCCACGGCGGCAAGACGAATACAGTGGGATGAAACGGGTAGGTTGCGAGCGTGGAGGCCAGCTCCGAGGGAGATAGAGCTGACGCGTCGTCGAGCATGCCAAGCGCTTCGATCAGCCCGCGATCGAAGAAGACCCATGCGGCCGTGCGCGGCTGCTTCAGGTAATTCTCAATATCGGAGCGCAGGATCTTGCGAGCGAAGGCGACCGGATCTGGTCGAGGGCTCCTGCCGCTGGCAAGGCGTTCCGCGATGATCGCCCGCGCGGACTCCTCGACTGTTACGTGGCCCATCGCGGCGAGCTCGTTCAGGAGCGTCGTCTTGCCCGCGCCTGGCCCGCCGGTGACGATGACATGGGGCATCGACGACAGCGCGCGGCAGATCAGTCGGTGAAGACTGTCAGCTTGCGGAACTGAATCAACCACTTGCCATCGCGCTTGACGAGCCGGTCCTCGGAGCGGCCCATCGCGGCCGCGATCATCCTGCCGTCCTTATCGCGGCGAACCGTCTGCCAGTACGACTGGTGCAGTGCCTCGCCGGGTTTCGGGAACGTGATGCGCACACTGCTGATCACGTGGTACAGGTTCGAAGGCGGCAATCCCTTCGCCTTGTTGTCGTCGCGCCGCTGAATGAGGCTCGTGACAATCTTGCGGATCTCCTCGTGCCCCTTGCTGATGTTGCCATTCGAATCGATGACAGCATCCTTCGTGAATACGGCGACGTAGCCGTCCGCATCGAGGGAATCTACCGCCCACACATAGCGCGCCATCACGTCCTCGACGGCGATGCGGTCTTCGTAGGTGCCCAGATTCTCCTGGGCAGTGACAAGCGCGGGTGCGATGAGCAGCGCGATAAGAGTGGCGTGAGGCAGTCGCATATCTATTGCGTCACTTCCACGCGACGCGGAGCGGCTTGCCGATGAGCATCGCCGGATTGGCACCCTTGCGCGGACTGAACTTCTGCGCCCCACCGTTATCGACTTCGGCGACGTAGACGTTGCCCTCCTGATCGACGCTGAAGCCGTGCACACCCCACATTCCGCCGGGGAAGTCACCCCACGTGCCCCACGAGAACATGAAATTTCCGTCGAGGTCGTACTTCAGCATCCTGTTGGTGCCGCGATCGGCCGCCCACAGGTAACCGTCGCTGAAGATGTGGAACAGGTGAATATCGGCCGGCGCCGCGCCGAACGACCACTCGCGGAGGAACTTGCCATTCTCGTCGAACACCTGCGCGCGGCGATTGCCACGGTCGTTGACGAACACCTGCCGCGTCTTCGGATCGACGGCGACGCCGTGCACGTTGTTGAAGTAGCCCGGCCGCGTCTCTTTCCCGGCCTCGCCCTTCTGTCCCCACGCCGTCAGGTATTTGCCGTCCTTGTCGAACTTCACGACCCGTGTGCCGTTGTAGCCGTCGGCGACGATGAAGCTGCCGTCGGGGAACCAGTCCATGAACGTCGGCCGGTTGAAGTGCTTCTCATCGGCGCCCGGCTCACCGTAGGTGCCGATCGTCATCACCTTTGTCTTGCCGTCGTTGGTGAACTTGTAGACAACGTGCTTGTGGTCGTCGACGATCCAGACGTGTTTTTGCGGATCGTACGGGCTGATCGCCACGAAGTGCGGCCGCTGGAGTATCGAGTCGTACTGATTCCACGAGTCGATCAGGTTGCCCTGGCCGTCGAAGATCATGATGCAGTGCTCCCACCGCGCGTCGACGCCGAACTTGTTGCCGGCCTTCTCCCATGCCTGCATGCCGCCTTCAGCCGGTTGACCCGTTCCACCATTTCCCGGAGGGCTCGCCGTCGTGGCATCACGCCATGGCAGGCGTCCGATCGGAAACACGAGACCGGGCCCGAGTTCCGTCAGGCGCATGGCTTTGGGGCGGCCGAGATTCGGCAGCTCTCCTCGCTGAAGGACAAAGATCCGGTTCGGGCTCTCCGCGAAGACGCTCTGGCCGGCGCCGAACGTCCATCCTTCGTGGCCTTTGATCGTGGCGAGATCCTTCGGCCAGTCCGCGACGACGTCGTAGGCGCCGAAGATGTCCTGGCCTCCTTTCTCACTCGGCACCGCCGCGAACCGTGTCGCGCTCGCGCCCTGGCCGGCGACCGTCTGGCCGTTCGCCAGATACGAGATCGCGACCGCCGCGGTGACACCCAGCACAAACATGGAAAGACGTCCGCTCATATGAGTCCTCCTACGCGGGTCGATATTACTATTGCGTCCGTTCGAGGAAGGAGTAGTAAGTGCTCGTACCAACGATGTGGCCATCGATCGCTTTCATCACGTCTGCGCGCGTTGCGTCTGCCGGGAGCGTCAGCATCTGGTCGAGCGAGTACAACTTGAATTGATAGTGGAGCGGACCCACACCGGCGGGAGCGCACGGCGGTCGATAGCCTACGATGCCGCGTCCGCCGGCAACCTGATGGCTGCCATCCGGCAGCGTTGCACCAACGGGCACTGAGGCCTTGATGTCTGTTGCTGTGGCGGGGATGTTCCAGAGCACCCAGAACATCTCTTCAGTGATCCCTTTGGCCGGATGATTGTCGGGACCATTTACCATCAGCGTGAAGCTCGCGGTCTCTTTGGGAACGTTCGTCCACTGAAGCGGCGGAGACCCTGGACTGACGCCGTCTGCGTAGCACGTGAACTGCAGCGGGAGACTCGCTCCGTCACGAAAGGCTGGACTCGTGAGACGGAGCCTCGGTGGCTGAGGCGTACGAGCGCCTGCCTGCGGCGTCTGCTGCTGCGTCTGTGCCGTGACGATGACTGCACCGAATGCGAGGATGAAACCAGCCAGGGACACTGCCCGCGATACGACCATGTCTCCTCCTTCGCGTAAGGGGTGGCTGTTGTGGGCCGGGACTGTACCACACGTGACATGCCTGTTTGACAGTCGGAGCCTTGTGCTCTACGCTCCGGTTCGCCAATCCGAAACGTACATCAAAAGTTGAGGCGACGACCTATGCGTACATCTCTTCTTTTCGCCGCTCTCGTGCTCGCGCTCACGGCCGCTCAGGGCGGCACTGGCGTGGCTCAGGGTGGGGCGCCCCAGGGTGCTGGTGATCCCGTCAACGGCAAGGCTGTTTTCGCCTTCGGAAACACCTCATGCACGAACTGCCACGGTCTCGAGGGGCAGGGAGGCTGGGGACCAGATCTCGCTGGCCGGCGAATTACCTATGACCAGGCCGTTGCGGCCATCCGGAATCCTACGTGGCGGATGCCTGCGTTTGTGCCCAGTCAACTGAGCGACAAGGAAATTCAGGACATGGTCGCCTACTGGAACACCTTGCCAGTGGCTACGGCAATCGGGAAGTGGCGAAACGAAGCGCCCGCCGACGGACCACGTGCCCAGCAGATGGCCGTGAACATCATCGGTTGCGGCCAATGTCACGGCGCCACGATGAGCACGCCGCGTCACGGCGCCGCGGCGATGAGCGCGGACTTCGAGTGGTTCAAGAAGCAGGTCTACAACCACGCCACTGTCATGCCGGATCAGTGGAAGCAACTCGATGGCGAAGGGCCTCCATCGACGCGCGGTCGAGTACGGATGGGCAATTTCTCGCCGAAACGATTGCCGGAGTCGCAATTGCAGGAAATCTGGACGTGGATGAACGATCTCGGAATCGTGGTGCCGATCGTGGCGCGACTCACCAGCGGGGCCACGTCAGCAACCGGGACCACCTACACGCTCAACGTTGAGAACGAGGGGCTCAAAGGCAAGGGCGTGGCCGCAGAGGACGTCACGATCTCGGTTGTCCTGCCGGCGGGCACCAAGGCCGTGTCGGCAACAGGCACCGGCTATCAGGGCACCAGCAGAGACGAGAAGGCGAACGCCGACGTGGCCGTGTGGCGCCTCCCCAGGCTGGTGGCGGATGAACATCAGGACCTGACGATTACCCTCTCGGGAACTCCAGCGGGCGACGCCGTTCCAAGAGGAACAGTGGCGTACGCGAAACCCACCGCCAAGGCGGACGCAGTTGTGAACTTTGCTCTGCAACGGCCGGGTGGGCGCGGAAGAGGAGGACAGTAGATCCGACGCTGCCGAAGCACTGCCACGGTGCGAATTGACGCACTGTGGTCGTGAACGTAAGATGCCGCGTACTGCATCGGTGCGTAGGCCTGAGGAGACCGCGAAGCGTGCGAAAGTTCCTTCTGGCTCTGACTGTAATCGCGGCTGGGCAATCGATCCTGGCACAGTCCGATATCTCCGGGCTGTGGCGACCTCAGCCTCGTAATCAGGATGGAAGCGGGATGATCGGCGACTACGCCGGCGTTCCCGTCAGCGATGCCGGTCGTTGGCGGGCCGAGAGCTGGTCGCCTGACGACTACGACCTCGCGGAGTACGCGTGTCGCCCCCATGCGTGGGACTATTCGCTCGAAGGTCCTCTTTCGCAGATGCGGATGTGGGCCGACGTGGATCACGCGACGCAGAAGGTCATCGCCTACAACGGTCACCTCAATCAGCAGGAGCAGGAGACGACCATCTGGATGGATGGCAGGCCGCATCCTCCTGCGAACGCTCTGCACACGTGGAGTGGGTTCACCACCGGGGAATGGGAAGGGGACGTGCTCGTGACGACGACCACGCACCTCAAGGAAACATACATTCGCCGATCCGGTCTCATGCGCAGCGACCGCTCGATCGTCCGCACCAGATGGCGGCGCATGGGGGACTACCTGCAGGCCACGTCGATTCTGTACGACCCCGTCTTGATGGCGGAGCCGTATATCCGTACCACCATGACGTGGGTCGAGGATCCCACGCTCGTGGTCGCGCCCTATCCATGTGAAGAGGCAACCGAGGTGGCTGTGCCGAGAGGGGAAGTGCGGCACTTTCTTCCAGGCCAGAGCCTGCTGCCTGGGTTGAACAAGGAACTCACGGATCGCTTCAACACACCGTACGAGGCAAGACTCGGTGGTTCGGAAACGATGTTTCCGGAATACATCGCCAAGATGAAGACGTTTCCTCGGCGTGAGGGGCTGAAACGGGGTGATCTGGGCCGTGGGGGTGGCGGAGGAAATTGAAGCCGCGTCTTCGCCGTCGCCCGTACGCGCCATCGATCGTGTTCGTCTGCCTGCCGCTGGCCTTCGCGGTTGCGCTGGTGCTCCATAGCGAGCGTGTCTACACACAGGCGGCGGCCCAGGGGACTGCGCGTCGACCCGTCTGGCCGCCGAAACTCGAAGAGCCTGCGCCGGGCGAGGTAGAGGTCCTCCCCGTGCGCGATCACGTGTCGGTGATCATGGGTGCCGGTGGCAACGTCACTGTCCAGACCGGTGAGCAAGGCATTCTGCTGGTAGACACCGGCATTGCCTCGATGAGCGAGAAAGTGTGGGCGGCCGTCCAGAGCATCGCTCCGCCACGCAAGGTGCTCCGCTACGTGATCAACACCACGGAGCAACCGGAGCACACCGGAGGCAACGCGTTCATTGCCGCAAAAGGCGAGACCGTCCCGCTCCGCGATGCGGGTTACACGGCGGGTCCGCAAGGCACCATCCAATACAACCGGGCTTCGGTGGTCTCGCACCAGAACGTGCTGAACCGGATGTCGGCGCCGACCGGACAGAAAGCCCCGACGCCTGCCGAGGCATGGCCGGACAACACCTACGCCATCGATCAGAAACGGTTCTACTTCAACGACGAGCCGGTCGTCATGATGAACTTCCCCGGGAATACCGATGGCAACACCATCGTCTTCTTCCGGAAGTCCGACGTGATCAGCACGGGCGATCTCATCGATCTGACCCGTTATCCGCTCATCGATCTCAAGGCTGGTGGCAGTATCCAGGCCTTCGTCACTAGCTTGAACAAGTTGATCGATCTGTGCGTGCCCGAGTCGCACGGCGCCGGTGGCACGCTTGATCGTTCCGGGTCACGGGCGCATTGCCGATCACGCCGAAGTCGCGTACTACCGCGACATGATGTACATCGTTCGCGACCGTATCCAGGACATGATCTCCAAAGGGATGACGCTGGCGCAGGTGAAAGCTGCCCGTCCAACACGCGACTACGACGCCCGCTATGGCAGTACCACCGGCTCCTGGACGACGGACATGTTCGTCGAGGCGGCGTATCAGAGTCTGCGCAAGTGATGCGCGTCACAGCCCTTGCCCTCGTCGTGGGTCTTGTCGTGGTCGGCGATGCGCGCGCGCAGGGACAGGGTCGCGGCCGTGGCGCCCCTGCCGGACCACCGCCGACGGCTCGTGCTTCGGCGCCCAAGGATTTCACCGGCTCCTGGGTATCGATCGTCACCGAGCACTGGCATCTCCGAATGCTGGTGCCACCCAAAGGTGACTACAGCATGCTGTCGCTGAGCCCGGAGGCGCGCAAGATCGCCGACTCATGGGATCTCGCCAAGGCCAAGGCGGAGCCCGATCAGTGCAAGGCTTATGGTCCTCCCGCATTGATGCGCGTGCCGGGTCGTCTCAACATTCGCTGGGCGGACGACAACACGCTCCAACTCGACACCGATTCCGGTACGCAGACACGAACCTTCAAGTTCGGCGCTCCTGCGCCGCAGGGACAGGCACCGCAACTGCAAGGTTACTCGTCGGCGTCCTGGGAGTTTCTGGGCACACGCGGCCGTGGTGGCGCCGTGCCGAAGGGGACGGGCCAGCTGCGCGTGCGGACGACGCACATGACCGGCGGCTACCTGCGGCGGAATGGCGTTCCGTACAGCGAGGACGCTGCGCTCGACGAGTACTTCGACACGTTCACTGAACCCAATGGCGATACGTGGCTCGTCGTGACGGCGATCGTGACCGACCCGCGCTACCTGACGCAGCCCTTCACGTCCACGGTCCCCTTCAAGAAAATCCCCGACCGCCAGGGATGGGATCCCACACCCTGTAAGGCGGACGAAGCTCGCTGAACGTGGAGGCGCGATGCTACGGGGGATACGGCAACGCGTTGTCGTCGCGACGGTCCTGGCGGGTGCTACTGCTTCGGTGCTCTCTGCACAGCAGCCCGCCGTCACGCAAGGCTCCGGCTCGGCAAGCCCGGCACCAGACACGGTCCTGTTCAACGGCAAGATCATCACGGTTGACGATCGCTTCAGCATCGCGCAGGCAGTAGCCATTCGCGCCGAACGTATCTCCGCGGTCGGCACGAATGAGGAGATCACGAAGCTGGCCGGGCCGAATACCCGCCGCGTCGATCTTCGCGGCCGCACCGTCACCCCGGGATTCATCGACAACCACGCGCACTACATGGAGGAGGGCGTCCTCTGGAGCGTGGAGCTGCGGCTCGACGGCATCGAGACGCGAAAGCAAGCCATCGAGATGATCCGGGCGAAGGCGAAGTCGCTCGCTCCCGGAGAGTGGGTATACACGTTAGGCGGCTGGTCGCCAGATCAGTTCACCGACGACAAGCGCCCCTTCACGCGCGCCGAGCTCGATGCGATCGTCTCCGATCGTCCGGTGCTTTTACAGTTCACGCGCTCGGAGACGTACCTCAATAGCCGCGCAGTCGAAGTGATTGGGCTCGAGAAGATGACCGAGCCGTGGATCAGGCGCGACGCGAGCGGCAAGCCTACCGGTGTGGTCGATGCTGGTGGCGCCAACCGGGTCTCGGGTGTCATCCCGAAGCCGAGCACCGAGATGGTGGAGAAGAACAGCCTGTTGATGATTCGCGAGCTGAATGCATCGGGGCTGACGGCGTCGGGCGGGTCGTGTCCAGCGGCCGTGCTGCCGATCTTCCGGACGATGGCGCGCGAGGGACGGCTCAACAAGCGGTTCTTCTGCCTCCTGTCGGCGCCAATGGGCAACAACGCGGACACGGTGACGAAGAACCTGCCGCGCATCGCGGAGCTCAGGAGCCAGTTGTTCCGGGGCGATCTCTGGATCGATCACTTCGCGTACGGCGAGGCGAACTTCACCCCTGCGCACGACAACATGGTCAACGCCGGCGGCAAGCAGCGGCCGGAGAACCTCGAGCAGTGGGGCCGCGTCGCGCGCGAGCTCGCGAAGGCGGGCTTGCCGATGCACGCGCACACGACGCTCGAGAATTCCTTCGACGGTTTCCTCGATCAGATCGAGCGCATCAACACGGAGTTCCCGGTGCGGAACCTCCGATGGTCGCTCATTCACGGCGAGCAGTTGACGGCGGCCCATCTGGAGCGCATGCGCAATCTGGGTATCCACGCGGCCATCCAGCCACGCGCCACCATCATGGGCGCCATCTTCAACCGCGTACACGGCGATCGCTCCTACGACATGCCGCCGCTGCGCACGATTCAGGAGAGCGGCGTAGCGTGGGGCTTTGGCACGGACACCTTCGAGGTGAACCAGTACCGTCCGTTCACGACGCTCTACTTCGCCGTGACGGGCAGGATGGTTGGTGGCGCCGTGGTGAACCGTCAGCCGATCAGCCGCGAGCACGCGCTCATCGCCCACACGAAGGGAAGCGCGTTCACGATCCTGCAGGAAGGCAACATGGGATCGATCCAGCCCGGCAAGCTGGCCGATCTGGTGGTGCTCGACCGCGATTACCTGACTATTCCTGCGGAGCAGATCAAGGACATCCGACCGGTCATGACGATGGTTGGTGGCCGCGTCGTGCACGACACGACGTCGACTCGGTAAAGGTCACGAACAATGGGAGGGAGGATCGGTTAGCACACGAGTCATTCGAACGGTCCCTGGGTCCACGGTGATGTGAGGAGGGTGTTCCATGGCCTGCCCGTTGAATCGTGCCTCGAGTATCGCGTTGGGTCTTCTTCTGATCAGCGGGGTCGCCTTCGCTCAGGCGACGGCGCAGCTGAACGGCCGCGTGACTGATGACAGTGGCGCCGTACTTCCAGGCGTGACTGTCAACGCGACGCAAACCGATACCCAGTTCGTTCGCACCGCTGTCACGGACGAGACCGGATCCTGGACCATGCCGAACATGCCAATCGGCCCTTACCGGCTCGAGGTCTCGCTGCCTGGGTTTCGCACCTACGTGCAGACCGGTATCGTGCTGCAGGTCAACGCCAACCCGGTGATCAACGCCGCAACTTGCATTGGGCAACGTGGAGGAGACGATCACGGTCGCAGGGGAGACACCGCTCGTAGACGTGCGCAGCGCCGGTATCAGCGAGGTCGTGGAGCAGGAGCGGATCGTCGAGCTTCCGCTGCAGACCCGGAACGTGACAGACCTCATCGTCCTGGCGGGCGGAGCGGTCAACACGGGGAGGGTCTCGGCTCTGAGCACCTCCGGTAGCGTAGGCATCTCTGTGGCGGGCGGCTTGCGAAACGGCGTCGAATACCAACTGGACGGCGCTGCACACAACAGCCCGCACGATCTCGGCAACCTCCCGTTCCCCTTCCCGGATGCGCTCCAGGAGTTCAGCGTGGCCAGCGGCGGTCTGGCGGCGGCGACGGGCATGCACTCGGGCGCGTCGGTCAACGCCGTGACGAAGTCGGGGACCAACGCATTTCACGGCAACGCGTTCGAATTCTTCCGTGACGAACGGTTCAACTCGAAGGCCTACTTCGCCGCGATCGGACCGGACGGCAAGAAGTCGGGCGACGGGCTGAGCAAGAACCAGTTCGGCGGCACGCTCGGCGGACCGATCGTGCGCGACAGGCTGTTCTTCTTCGCTGGTTACGAGCGGAACCGGGTCCGGCAGACCACGCAGGACAACCTGGCGTTTCTCCCGACGGACGCGATGCTGGCTGGCGATTTCAGCGCGTACGCGTCGGCCTCGTGCAACGGCGGCACCGCTGTGAACCTGCGTGCGCCGTTCGTGAACAATCGCATCAATCCGGCGCAACTCAGCCCGCAGGCGCTCAGGATCGTCAACTCCGGATGGATCCCGCGCGCCACCAATCCCTGTGGCAATACGCTCTATGCGGTCAACTTCGACAACAACGACGAGCAGTACGTCATTCGCAGCGATTTTCAGTTGACCGCCAACCACCAGATCTTCGGGCGGTATTTCGACACCTTCGAGCGCCGCCCGTCGATGCTGGCCGAGACGCACAACATCCTGACGATCCAGACCAACTACCTCCCGTACCGAAACCGGCGCGCCCAGATGCTCGCCCTCGGTGACACCCAGGTGTTCGGGTCGAACGCCGTGAACGCGTTCCGCTTCACCTGGGCCAACACGAAGACGCGCGCCAACGATCCCCCGGAGCAGTTTTTCAGCGCCGCCGACCTCGGCATCCCGAACATCTACAGCTATGTGCCCGGCACGACGACGGTCTTCGTCGGCGCCACCGGCCAGGATCTCCGCTTCTCGGGCAACCACACGGTGGCTGCGAAGATCGACAGCAAGATCTACCAGTTCTCCGAGGACTACTCCTACGTCAGGAACCGCCACCAGTTCAGCGTCGGCACCAACGTCCAGTACTCCTACTTCGACGGCTGGGACTACGCCGGCTCGAATGGAACCTTCACGTTCAACGGGACGATTACCGGCCTGGCGCTCGGCGACTTCCTGACGGGCCAGATGTCAAACTTCGGACACGGCTCACCCAACGTCAACACCAACCATCAGTGGTACCTCGGTGTCTACGGCCAGGATACCTGGCGCGTCGGCAACAAGGTCACGCTCAACCTCGGTCTCCGTTGGGACCCGTACTTCGGGACGGTATGGCAAGAGGGCACGATCTCGAATTTTTCGATCGACAACTTCCGCGCCGGCATCCGCAGCACCAGCTTCCCGAACGCTCCGGCCGGTCTGCTCTACCCTGGTGACGACGGGTTCCCGCCGGGCAAGACCGGAACTCTGCGGCAGTACGGGAACCTCTCGCCGCGTGTGGGAGCCGCCTGGGACGTGCGAGGTGACGGGCGCACGGCGCTGCGTGCGTCGTACGCCCTCAACTACGATTTCCCGGGCGGGGCCTACCAGCAGGCCGCGGCCAACGTAAACCCGTTCAACAGGAACGTCTCTATCAACGGCAATATTCCGTTTGCCAATCCCTACAGCCTGGTGGCGTCGGGCGCGCCCGAGCACCCGGTGCCGATTCCGGCGCCATCGAACGCTGTCTTCCCGTCGCTGGCGCCGTACTCGTCGATCGAGCCGGACACCAACTCGATTCGTGTGCAGTCGTGGAACGGCACGATCGAGCAACAGATCGGCAGCGACTGGCAGGTGGCCGCCAGCTACCTGGGTAGCCACATCGATCGGATCTGGGGGCGCAAGCAAATCAACGAAGGCACCTTCCTCGGCCTCGGGCCGTGCACATTGAACGGCGTCAACTACGCCACGTGCACGACGCGCGCGAATCTGCAGGCTCGTCGCGCGTTGACGCTCGAGGACCCGGTGACCGCGGGCTACTACTCCACGGTGTACACGTTCACCGACATCGGCCTGCAGGACTATCGTGGTCTCAAGCTCTCGTTCCGCCGACGTTCTGCGAACGGGCTCACCGTGAGCGGCAACTACACGATCTCCCACTGCACGACTGACAGCCCGTACGGCGGACGCTTCGTCAGCGACTTCGAGTACACCAATCCTGACGACCCGACTTATGACAAAGGCAACTGCCCGTTCAACCGCACGCACATCGTCGCGTTCACGTTGGGCTATCAGACGCCGCGGTTCGACAACACGGCGTTGCGAATCGTCGCGTCGGACTGGCGTGTGTCGGGTGTGCTCAACGGCCAGTCGGGCAACTGGCTCACGGTGACGACTGGCGTGGACCCGGCCGGCACGGGCATCGGTGGCCAGCGCGTGAATCAGTTGAGCGACGACGTGTATGGACCGAAAACCAAGCAACCGGACGCCATCGTCGGGTTCCTCGACCGGGCCGCGTTCGCCGTCCCCGGCGCGGGGACCTACGGGGACCACGAGGCGCGTAGTATCACCGGGCCAGGTTACTGGAACGTCGATCTCGCCCTCGCGAGGCTCCTGCCTGTGGGCGACCAACGGACGTTCGAGATCCGCATCGAGACGTTCAACCTGTTCAATAACTTCAACTGGGGCGATCCGGTGACGAACCTGGACTCCCCGCAGTTCGGGCGAATTACGACGCAGAACGGGAGTCCGCGTATCATGCAGTTCGCTCTAAAATACGGATTCTGACGGAGATGGCCGCTCATGAATAAGGTTTACCGAGCCCCGACTGCGGGGCTCCTCGTTGCCATCGCCATGGCCACCAGCGAGTTGGTGTTCGCCCAACTCGATGGCGGCGGGCCAGGCCGGCAACCCGCTCCGCCCGACATTGCCCAGGAATGGCGCCTGGACAACAACGAGCGGGACACCTTCGGGCAAGCGCCGCTGGGTGACTACACCGGGATTCCCTTCAACGAGGCGGGCCGCGTCCGATCGGACACGACGCCCGAGTCGATCTGGGGAACGTTGGAGTACCAGTGCCGGCCGCACGCCTCGCCGCACCAGTGGCGCGGCCTTGGTGGGGCGCGGATTCTCAAGGAGCAGGACCCGCTGACGCGCGATGTCAGCGTCTACCACGTACAGTTCATGCGGTCGCTGGACCGGCCGATCTTCATGGACGGACGCCCACATCCACCGGCGTACGCACCGCACACGTGGACCGGGTTTTCGACCGGCGAGTGGATCGGCCGCACGTTGAAGGTCACGACCACGCACCTGAAGGACGGATTCCTTCGGCGCGGTGGCCCGCAGACGAGCGACATGTACTCGATGACGGAGTTCATCACGCGGCACGACGATATCCTCACCATCGTCACCGTCATCGACGATCCCATTTACCTGGACCAGCCGTACATCCACTCGACGACCTACACGGTCGCCCAGGGTGAAACCCTGACGATGGAGACCTGTAACGGGTCGTTCACGGAAAACGGCGGGACCGACCGGCACTGGGTCCCGCACTTTCTGCCGGGCCAGAACACCGAGGCACTGACCGAGTGGCTGACCAAGGGCGACCCGCGGACGGGTGTCGCCCAGGCTCCGTCCGGAGAGGACTGGGTCCCGCTGGCAGCGGCGCGCGGTGGCCTGAAGACGCTCTACCCCGAGTTCCGATCGACGCTCGATGGAACGACGGCCGTCGAGGCTCGCGTCGCCACCCTCAGCGTGCCCACGATGCGCTCGGCCATTTCGGCGGCCAAGAAGATTGCCGACCAGAGTCCGAGAGACGGCGAGGTCCACGTGCTGCCAGTGCAGGGCAATGTGTTCATGCTCGTGGCCGACGGCACGAACATCACCGCTTCGGTCGGTCCGGAGGGCGTCGCACTCGTCAACACGGGTGCGGCACAGATGTCCGAGAAGATCCTCGCGGCCATCAGTCAACTGACTCAAATGGTCGTGGCTCCCACCACCACGAACCAATGCGTCGGTGCGACGTGCCCCGGCGTCTGGGGGTGGTCGAGTCCCTATATCAACACCGTCATCAGTTCTCCGGCTCGCACAAGGCCCATTCGCTACATCGTCAACACCAGCGTGGCGGCCGAGCATGTGGGAGGCAACGAGAAGATTGCCGCGGTGGGAACCGGATTTCGCAGCGGCGGGTTGGCTGGGGGTTTGGCGACGGTGGAAGGGGCTCCGGTCGTTGCGCATGAGAACGTGCTCAACCGGATGAGCGCGCCCGCGGGAAAACAGGCGGCCTTTCCGCAGGCAGCCTGGCCGTCGGTCAGCTACTTCGATGAATTCTACAAGCTGCCCGCGTACTTCAACGGCGAAGGCATCACCGTTTACTATGCGCCTGCGGCCAACACCGATGGCGACAGCATCGTGCAGTTCCGCCGCTCGGAGGTCATCAGCGCGGGTGACATCTTCTCGACTGTCAGCTATCCATTGATCGACGTTGCGAAAGGTGGGAGCGTCGATGGTGTGATTGGTGGACTGAATAAGATCCTTGACCTCTCTTTTGCCGAGTACCGGTCGCAGGGCGGCACGTGGATCGTGCCCAGCCACGGACGGCTGTCCGATACCGCCGACGTGGCCTCCTACCGGAATATGGTCGTGATGATTCGAGACCGGGTGCAGGATGCCATCGACAAAGGCATGACGCTCGCGCAGGTGAAAGCTGCTCGTCCCTCGATCGACTTCGATGGACGCTACGGTTCGACAACGGGTCCCTGGACGACAGACATGTTCATCGAGGCGGTGTATCGAAGCCTTCAGGAGAAAAAGTGATGCGAACGAAGATCCTTCTCGCGGTTGCGGCGTTCCTCGTGGCCGGCACAGCGGCGTTTGCCCACCATTCCTACAGCGCGACCTATGACGTCAGGCAGAAAGTCACGCTCGAAGGAAAGCTGGTGCAGTTCGTGTTCAAGAATCCGCATTCCTTCGTCACTATCCAGGCGCCCGACACGCAGGGCGTGATGCGCCGGTGGTCGCTTGAATGGAGTGGCACCTCGCAGTTGAACAATCAGGGCGTCACGCGGGAGTCGCTCAAGCCTGGTGATGAGGTCATCGCGGTCGGAAACCCGTCGCGCGTGACGGGTGAGTTCAAGGCCCTGATGATCAGCCTGAAGCGGCCAAGCGACGGGTTCAGCTGGGGTGGACGTGCGGGCGAAGCGGTTGACTAGACCCTGCGATCTGACTAGACCCTGCGCTCTGGGAGTCGTGATGAGACCGTTGACCATTCTGGCAGTCGTGCTCCTGCTCGTGTCCCCGCTCGCGGCACAAGCGCCACCCGCGGGCCGCGGGGCGCCGCCGCCCGCGCCACGTGAGTCGGCCGCAGTCGATCTCACAGGCTACTGGGTGTCCGTGATCGTCGAGGACTGGAAGTGGCGGATGGTCACGCCGAAGAAGGGCATCTTCGAAGGGATTCCACTCAACGCCGAAGGTCGCAAGATCGGGGAGAGTTGGGACCCCGCGCGGGACGAGGCGGCGGGACAGCAGTGCAAGGCCTACGGCGCTGCGAACATCATGCGGCTGCCAGGCCGTCTGCATATCACGTGGGAAGATGCCAGCACCCTCAAGATCGAAACGGATGCCGGAACGCAAACGCGCCAATTTCGTTTCGGCGCGGCGCCCCCGGCCGGCGAGCCCACCGTGCAAGGCCGTTCGGTCGCCACGTGGACTCCCGCACCCGGAGGACGGGGACGAGGTGGCGCCGGTCCCAGACCGGGCGGCAGCCTGAAGGTGGTGACGACTAACCTGACCCCCGGCTATGTTCGCAAGAACGGCGCCCCACACAGCGCGAGCGCAATCGTGACGGAGTACTACGACGTGAACACCTTGCCCAACGGTGATCAGTGGATGACGATCACGACCAAAGTTGAGGATCCACAGTACTTCGTCCGGCACTACCTGACGACGTCGGATTTCTTGAAGCTGCCAAACGCCCCGAAGTGGGCCCCTGCCCCCTGCTCGGCACGGTGAAGGGTGCCTCGAGCACGTGCGATTCGAGGAGTGTTCGCAAGTCTGGTGGAAACATGGATAAGGCCAATCGAACCACGCGCGCGGCGCTTCTGCTTGCTACGGCAATGCTGGTCAACGCATTCGTATCCGCCCAGGGTCCCCAGGGCCCCAGCGCTCCTCCAGACATTGCCGCGGAATGGCGACTTGATACCAACGAGCGGGATCTGACCTCGCAGGCGCCGCTTGGCGACTACACGGGGATTCCCTTCAACGAGGCAGGTCGCCTGCGTTCGGACACCACGCCGGAATCGATTTGGGGCACGCCGGAGTATCAGTGCCGGCCGCATTCGGCGCCGCACCAATGGCGCGGTCTTGGCGGCGCGCGGATTCTCAAGGAGCAGGACCCGCTGACGCGCGACGTCAACGTGTACCACATCCAGTTCATGCGCTCGCTCGACCGCCCGGTGTTCATGGACGGCCGCGCACACCCACCGGCATACGCGCCGCATAGCTGGACCGGCTTCTCGACGGGCGAGTGGGTCGGCAACACGCTGAAGATCACGACTACCCATTTGAAGGACGGATACCTCCGCCGCGGGGGACCGCAGACCAGCGACATGTACGCGATGACGGAGTTCATCACGCGGCATGACGACATCCTGACCATCGTCACCGTCATTGACGACCCGCTTGTACGAGGACCAGCCGTACATTCATTCGACGACCTATACGTTTGATCCGACGTTTCGCTTGAACACGGAGACGTGCAACGGCCCGGCCGTCGCCGAAAACGGCGGGAGCGACCGACACTTTGTCCCGCACTTTCTTCCCGGCACGAACGCCGAGGCCAGGGAAGAGTGGATCACGGCGGGTGGACTCATCGCCGGAGGGGCACGTGCCGCCGTCGATGCGCAGGACTGGGTGCCACTGGTGGCAGCCCGAGGTGGCGTGAAGACGCTCTATCCGGAGTATCGAACGACGCTCGACGGAACGACGGCGGTCAAGGCTCGCGTCGCCAGCCTCACGGTGCCGACGATGCGCTCGTCGATTTCGGCGGCCAAGATGATCGCGGACGAGAGTCCCCGAGATGGCGAGGTCCACGTGCTGCCGGTGCAGGGCAACGTCTACATGCTGGTGGTGGACGGCACCAACATCACCGCGTCGGTAGGTCCGGACGGCGTCGCGCTCGTGAACGCAGGGTCGTCGCAGATGTCCGACAAGCTGCTGGCGGCGATCAATCAACTCGTCAAGGCGGCCGTGGCTCCGGCAGCGCCCAATACCTGCTTCGGAGCGAACTGTCCGGGGGCGTGGGGATGGTCCAGTCCGTACATGAATGCGATCATCAGTTCTCCGGCGCCCACGAGGCCCATCCGCTACATCATCAACACGAGCGCGGCGCCAGATCATACGGGCGGCAATGAGAAGCTCGTCGCCGCTGGAACTGGACTTCGGGGTGGACAGTTGGGAGGCGCCGCGGCCAATGTGGAAGGTGCGCCGGTCATCGCCCATGAAAACGTGCTCACTCGGATGAGTGCACCGGCCGGCAAACAGGCTCCCACACCGCAGGCGGCCTGGCCGACCGTGAGCTACTTCGACGACTTCTTGAAATTGCCCGCGTATTTCAATGGCGACCCGGTGATCGTCTATTACGCGCCGGCGGCGAATACCGACGGGGACAGCATCGTGTTCTTCCGTCGCTCCGATGTGATCAGCGCCGGCGACCTTTACTCGACGGTCAGCTATCCGGTCATCGACGTGGCGAAAGGCGGGAGCGTCGATGGCGTGATCGCCGGCTTGAACAATATTCTCGATCTGGCCTTTGCCGAGTACCGCTCGCAGGGCGGCACCTGGATCGTGCCCAGCCACGGGCGACTGTCGGACACGGCCGATGTCGCCTCGTACAGGAACATGGTCGTGATGATTCGCGACCGTGTGCAGGATCTGATCGACAAGGGTCTGACACTCCCGCAGGTGAAAGCCGCCCGCCCCTCACTGGACTTCGACGGGCGCTATGGTTCGACGACGAGGCGCCTGGACCACCGACATGTTCATCGAGGCGGTGTTCGGAGCCTGAGAAGAAGTGAGGAGGAAGCCAACAGCCACACATCACGTCGCACCACTCGTCACGGTGGCCGTGTTGGTGGTCTTGTGCACCGCCACGCAGGCGCAGTGGCTGAACTACAAGACGTCGGATGTCCCCAGGCTGCCAGACGGCCAGCCAAACCTGAGCGCCCCGGTTCCACATCTGCCCGACGGTAAGCCAGACCTGTCGGGCATCTGGCAGCCCGCGTGCGTGGCGACGGAGCCGTGCTGGCAGGAGAGTCTGTTCTTCGATCTGGCGAAGGACCTGACGCCTTCCGCTGTGGAGATGACGCCCTGGGCGAAAGGGCTCGCTGATGAGCGTGAGCGGCGCGAGCACGTAGACGATCCCTACGGGTATTGCCTGCCACCGGGTGTGCCGCGGATCAACAACATCGTGGCGTTCAAGCTTGTGCCGACGCCGCGGCTGACTGCGGTTCTGTACGAGACTGCGGTCGGCCTCATGTTCCGCCAGGTGTTCACCGATGGGCGCCCGCTCCCGGAGGTCACTGAGCCGACCTGGCTGGGGTACTCAGTTGGCCGTTGGGACGGCGACACCTTCGTCGTGGACAGCGTCGGCTTCCGGGATGGTGGGTGGCTGGACACCCGCAAAGGGCGCCCACACAGCAGCGCGCTGCGGTTGACCGAGCGGTTCCGTCGGCGGGATTTCGGCCATCTCGAGCTGTCGATGACCATCGACGATCCACGTGCCTACAAGAAACCATGGACGACGCGAACGGTGATGAGACTGCTTCCGGACACCGAGCTGATCGAGGCGTTTTGTGACGGGCACGAGAAGACGATGGAGCATCGGCGTATCGCAGCGCCGCCGGCGGAGCCGCCCAGCCCGGCACCCCGCTGACACACCGCGCGCTTTACGTATAATCACGACGGCCTACTCCACGATAGCCGCAACACAAGCGAATCGTAGAGGAAGAGCCTCTCGACCGTAATGGAGAACCGACCATGAAACGATGGATGTACTTGCTCCTGGCAGCCGGGTTCATTGGCGCCTCGATCCTGAGCAGCGCGCAGCAGTCGGCTCCAGCTCCAGACACAATCCTGTTCAACGGGAAGATCATCACCGTCGATGATCAGTTCTCGATCGCGCAGGCGGTCGCGGTGCGCGGCGCTCGCATCGTGGCGGTGGGGACCAACCAGAACATCACAGCGGCTGGCAGGTCCGAACACGCAGCGCATCGACCTGCGCGGCCGGTCTGTCGTTCCCGGAATGATCGACAATCACGCACACTTCCAGGAGGAGGGCGCCTACTGGACGCTCGAGCTGCGCTTTGACGGCGTCGACTCGCGCAAGCAGGCGCTCGAGATGATTCGCGCCAAGGCCAAGGCCACCGCGCCCGGCAAGTGGGTGTTCAACCTCGGTGGCTGGTCACCCGATCAGTTCACCGACGACAAGAAGCCGTTCACGCGCGAGGAACTGGACAAGGTATCGCCCGACAACCCGGTGTTCCTGCAGTTCACGCGATCGGCGCAGTACCCTCAATAGCAAGGCGATCGAAGCGCTCAAGCTCGATGAGCGAAAGGACCCGTGGATCGAGCGTGACGCAAATGGCCGTCCGACCGGCATCACAGGTGTCGCGGGGCGCAACACGCTGTTCGACGCGGCCGGATTCCTCGACGCGCCGAATGGCGGCAAGGCCAACCTGCCGATGGACGTGATCATCGCGAGCCAGAGGGTCATGCTCAGGGATCTGGCGAAAGCGGGTCTCACGGCGTCTGCCGGGCAGTGCTTGTGGGACGACCTGTATCGACAGTTCCAGAAAGAGGGAACGGCGAGCATGCGGTTCTTCTGTCAGCGCACTGCGCAGGGCGGTGGCCGTGGCGCCGGCGCACAGGAGAAGATGATCGCCCAGCTTCCGACCCTTCGCTATCACGATGGCGACGAGTGGATGGACAACGCGAACTACGGTGAGCGTTTCCCTGGCGGCGGTGGGGGAGACGTTATTGCCCCCGGCCCCGAGCCGATTGCGGCGCCTGAAGTGTGGGACGCATGGGGTCGCTTTGGCCTCGCAGTCGCCAAGGCGGGCATCCCGGTGCAGCTCCACACCGTCACGGAGATTGCCATCGGTGAGCAGCTCACGCAGCTTGAAAAGATCAGCAAGGAGGTCGATCTGCGGCCTCTTCGCTGGTCGTTCATGCACATGGAAGGTGTGACGCCAGCCACAGATCGAGCGCATGAAGAAGCTCAACATGTTCATCGCCCTCAACATCCGACCGATCGTGTCCGGCGGGCTGCTCCACCGCGTCCAGGGCGACAAGGGCTTCGCGATGCCGCCGATGCGTGAGATCCAGGAGAGCGGCATCAAGTGGGGGTTCGGAACGGACGCCTTCGAGGTGAATCAGTTCCGTCCCTTCCAAACCCTGTACTTCGCGGTGACCGGCAAGATGGTGGGCGGCACTGTCGTGAACAATCACACCGTCAGCCGCGAAGCTGCGTTGATCGCTCACACGAAGAGCAACGCGTACCTCTTCTTCCGCGAGAACGATCTCGGCTCGATCCAGAGCGGCTACCTTGCCGATCTCGTCGTCACCGACAAGGACTACCTGACGGTTCCACCGGATCAGATCAAGGACATCACGTCAGTGCTGACCATGGTCGGAGGACGAGTGGTCTACGACGCGGCCAAGGAGCAGTCCACAGGGACACGGTAAGGAGGTCGCCGTGAGAGCGCTGCCTGTTGTCCTCGCCGTCGCGGTGTGGGTGGCGCCAGGCCTGTGTGCCGCGCAAAGTGCGCCGGCGACATCACGACCGTACGACACGCTTCCCGACTGGAGTGGCGTCTGGTCGATGGTTGGAGGGACGGTCTTCGATCGCGCCACGCAGACGGGTCAGGGCGGAGCGATATCCGTTGGCGTGAGGTCGCATCCGCCGTACAACGCCGAGTGGGAGGCGATTTACAAATCGCATCTCGAGCGCCGGGACAAGAACCTGTTCCCAGACACAATCTCGAACTGCGGCGTGCCCGCAGGTTTTCCGCGACACTTCAACCTGCCGGATCCGTATGAGTTCGTCATCCGTCCCGAGCAGGTGTGGGTGCTGACCGAGAACGGTCCGAACATCCTGCGGATCTACACCGATGGCCGGAAGCATCTCGAGGATCAATGGGCCACCTACACCGGCGACTCGGTGGGTCACTGGGAAGGAGACACGCTCGTCTTCACCACGGTGGCCTTGAAAGGGTTTCGTGACAAGGACGTGATCCTCGACCGAACCGGCCTGGTGTTGAGCGATCAGTCGCACGCGACGACTCGCATTCGGAAAACCGATCCGAAGACGATTCAGGTGGAGATGACCATCGAGGATCCCAAGGCGTTGACGAAGCCGTGGGTTGTGACCAAGCAGTTTCAGAAGATGCCTGCTTTAACGCGTGTGTACGATTACGGGTGCGCGGAGAACAATCGCAATCCCGCCGATGTCGACACGGGTAAGACGCTGATCCTCGGTCCGGACGGCAAACCGCTCAACAAGTAGCGACGAGGCATTCATCATGAGAACGCACGCGCTTCCAGGAGCTCTCGTGATTGCCGCTTCGTTGGCAGTCGCGGTTCCACTTTTCGCGCATCACTCGAATGCGGGTTTCGACAGCGACAAGATGATCGAGCTGACGGGGACCATCAAGGAGTTCCAGTTCACCAATCCCCACACCTGGATTCAGGTCATCGTCGAGGACGCGAAGGGTGCGAAGGTGGAGTGGAGCGTCGAGTGGGGCAGCCCCAATTCGCTCGGTCGCCAGGGCATCCGTCCGTCCACGTTTCCGCCTGGCGCCAAAGTGACGATACGTCTGCGACCGATGCTGAACGGCGCACCGGCCGGCGGCTTCGTCGGAGCGAAGTTCGAAGACGGAAAGACTGTGGGGCGGTGGGAATAGGGCCTGCAGGACAATTCTGTCCCCGTAGCAGATTCCCTCCGGCACGCATCTACCCGAACTTCACTTTCCTCGACGTCCATCAGCTTGCGGATCTCGACCTCCGCCTCGCCGTTCGGGGAGAGGTTCGGAGCGCGCGTGACCCACTCGATCGCTTCTTCCAGCGACTTCACCTGAATGATCGAGAAGCCCGCAACGAGCTCTTTCATCTCGGCGAACGGACCATCGAATGCATCTTCATCAGTCGAACTCGTAGAACTCTTCATCAGGCATCGGCTCAATCGCGCCGGCTGGTCGCTGGTAGAAGCCGTCGAGCCCGACCTTCGACGTTCCACGTCTCCGCTGGGTGTCCGCCGGCTGCGATCAACTCGTCGCGGGACTTGGTACGCAACAACTCCCCACGCCCCTTCACCATTCGACGAAACTCGCCGAGCTCTTTCGGAAATGTCCGCACGTCGCTTTTGTCTGCCTAACGGCCAGCGTTCACCAAAGGGCGAGCACGATTGCACCGGGGCCGTCTGGTGCAACGCTTGATAGCCCGCCTACGACTTGTCTGTCACTTGCTGCGTGTTCCGGAACGCGTCGGCGTGATCGGCAACCCACTGGCGAAAGGTTCGCGCCGGCGATCCGATGATATCGAACACACTCGAGGTCACGAACGCCGGTCGTCCGATCGTCGCTCCCCATGCGGTCAGCAGCATGTCCACTACCGGAACCGGCCAGCTACCTGCGGTCTCCCGCCGGAAATCCTCTGGCGACAGCTCGTCGAATTGGATCCGCCGCCCGATCGTGGCGCCGATGATGCGCACCTGCTCTGCCTGAGTCAATGACTCGGGTCCCGTGAGGACGTAATCGCCACCAGCATGCCGATCCTCGGACAGGGAACGCGCCGCCGCTGCTGCGATGTCGCGCTCGTCAATCGGTGCCGTCTCGGCCGCGCCATAGGGCCATCGGACGGCATCGCGGTCTCGAATCGACGCCGCCCACCAATGCAACGCATTCGACGCGAACATTCCGGGCCGGATGATCGTCGACGCGAGGTCAGTCTCCGCGATCAGGCGCTCGATGTTCGCGTGTAGAACAGCCATGGCGTTCGGCTGCGGCCCCTGGAAGAACGGGTGCGGCGTTCGGTGCGGCGAGGACAGAAAGACGACGCGCCGCGCGTGCGACGCGAGGCGCTCGATGACGGCTGGAACCGTGGCCGGCGGCGCAGCCCAGACGAGGAAGACCGCACCCACCCCCTGCAGCGCGCGGTCGAGTGATTCAGGCACCGTCAGATCGCCCGAGAGGACCTCGACGGCCGCCGGCAATCGTGCCGCATCCGGTCGCCGCGTGAGCGCGCGTACCGGCACACCCGCACCCAGCAGTTCGGCGACCACCGCTCGCCCGATACGGCCAGTGGCTCCCGTTACGAGGACGGGCTGCGCGCGGGCGGTCCAGCCCCCGTTAGACGTCATCCCCCAAAGAGCCAGTCAAGCGCAAGGCCAGGCCGACGAATTCTGCCGCATCGTCTGCGGTCAGGCCATCAACCGGCGCGCGTTCTGCTTCGCTCGTCAACCGCCGCAAGCGATTCAACAGACTGTATTGCGCGTCCGACATGAATCCGGCGTTCAGCATCAACGAACCAAGCACCATCGGCATCGACCAGACGCCTTCTGCAACCTGAAGTCTTCTTGCTTTCGCTACGCGCGCCAGGGCCGCTTCAACTTGACGCCAGGCATCGCGAATCGCACTTCGAGGACGCACGGCTGACAGACGCATGAGATCTTCCCAAACCTGTGGTCTCGCGATGCCAACTGACGGCTGGATTTCCGCATCATCAGCTGCCTCTCGAACCGCGGCGATTTCGCGTCCGAAACTGACCTCGAGCTCGCTGTACTTCAGTGTTCGGATAAGAGGCAAGAGGCTGATCAAAATCTTCCGGACCAACAGCAATGCTATAACCGCGGTTACTGGCCAAGCCAGGCTTGCTACGACGTTTGCGATGAAAGTTCGGTTGTCCATTGATCAATTCGCAGCGTTGACGCCTGCACTCCGTCATGATCCGATGACCCTGCTCTACGCGCGCCGCAAGACCGGAGCGAGGAAGTCCCGAAGGAGAGGAATCACGACATCAGGCCTCGCGCCGAGCTCGTGTCCGAATCCGTCAACAAGCCGAACCGTCCAACCCAGGCGCTCGAGTTCGTTTCGATGCTCAGACACCAAGGGGCCAATGCGGATGCTGTGCCCCTCGGCGATGAACTGATCGTTGGTTCCAGCAAAGACCAGGCGCGGACACGTTAGCTTGGAGACAGCATCTCGCTCGGGCCAATTCCGAAGGCTCCGGTAATACGTTACGTAGTGCTTGTCACCTCCCCGAGCAGCCCCGGCTTCAGCGACCGCCAGTGTCTCGTCGTACTGTCCGCCTAAGGGCGGCCAACCGCCACAAGCCAGTACCTGTTAACCGATTCGTTCGAACCGCGAGCTGCAGCCCGACACCTGCGCCCCACGAGAACCCAAACCACGCGAAGCGTGCGGCACCCACGGCGTCCGCGACCGCCAGAATCTCGGCGCACACATGCTCCGCCGTGAAGGCATCGACGAACTCCTGCGAAACATCGCGCGGCGGATAGTCGAGCACAACTACCCGGTACTCCTCGGCAAGCGACCGATAGTATCCGCTTGGCATTCTGTCGAAGACGAGCACGGTCGGCGCGTCGCTTGGGCCTTGCACCGTATATCGAGCACGGGCCTGGCCGGTTGCCCGACCCGGAAAGACGAGCGGCAACGTGCCAAGAGCGCCCGTGGCTCCGAGGAGACGAAGCACTGTGCGCCGATTCATCTGTTCTTACCTGTAGCAGTCAGCCGTGTAACGTCCGCGTTTCAGCCGCGGCGGCCGGTTGAGCGTATTGCATGACGAACGCTAAACGCCGCCGGCTCGAATCGCTGTTAGCCGGTCACGAGTAACTCCCTGGCTACCAGTTGTCCGATCGAACCTGCAGGTCAGAGACGGTTGCACGCAGTCGCGGTTCTCCGGAACAGAGAGGCGGATGCGCTGATGCTCGTCTCAGACGCGCGACTAGGACGCCGAATGTCGGTTCGCAACCAACGGAGAGCGAGACCGATCGGCGCCGATCGCCGGACTACTTGTAGAGCGAACCGAGGACTGCGCCTGCGTCCGCGTCTTCCAGTACGGGCGTGGTCTCGATCGGCAAGAACTCAGACCATTCAGCAACCCAGGCATAGAGCGCCTTGGCATCTGTCGTTTCGACGATCGCGCAGCCTTTGCCACTCATACCGTGCCAACGGCCCACAAGCGTGACGCCCGCTGGCGGTAAGCCGCCGGCCTTCAGAAATCGCGCCACCGCAGGACGAAACGTTGATGCAGGCAGAGACCACTGGACCAGGAACTTCATGTGTCAGCCCTCCTGGCCGGAGAGTATAGAGCCAAGCTCGACACGAAGCCGCGGTCGGCTGCGGCGGCTGTCAGGCAGGACGGCGACCACCTGAAACAGCAAACGCGATGAAGGCGCCAACGAGTACAACCAGCACTGCCCCGATCCGAATAAGCCCGGGTCCTTGTGTTGCCTCCCAGTCGAGAACCGCTCGCCCGCGGTCTACCCCGAAGAAGGGGGTTGCCAGTCCCGCCACAAACGAAACGGCTCCAAGAGTCCGAAGGGTCCTGGGCGCGCGAGAGACCCGCGCGACCAACATCAAGACAAGGCCGATGCCGACTCGAAGAGCGCCGACGGCGTAGAGTCCGTTAGGCGTGACCACATCGCGCCCAACCGAGATCAGGGTATCGGGCATGAAGATGCCGGTCACGCCGACGCACATGATGAAGAACGCGACGAGCAATGCCAGAGGTTTCATGTATGTCCGTTCACCTAGCGATGCGCGCTGAGCCGCAGCGTTGACATGATCTCAACACAAAGCGCTGTCGGATCCAGTGAGGTTAGGCAGCCGACAGCCCGTCGCTCAAAACGGGATCTCGTTCACGGAGAGCAGCAACGGCCCAATGATCGGAGGGGGAGGGCCCAAGTCTCGCCCCAATCGTTGTCCCGGTGTTACGAATTGTCTTACTTCTTGTTCGTACTAACTGCACATCCGCTCTTCAGGAGCGGATTGTCGATATTCTTGCCAGCCCAGTCCAGGAAGAAGTCGAATTCAACCAGGGCGGTCGAGCCCAGCATGCCCATGTGTGTGTGGCCGTTAAGCTTGCCCTTGAAGATCGGGTCTTCCACATTGAGCGAGAGTGCAGGTCCAACTTTGCGTGTGCGGCTCGCATTCATCGCAGCAACGGCGGTGTAGTTCCCCTTCCGTGTGGCCAGTGGACGATAGTCACCGTTCACCATCAGGAAAGGAATCGAGTCGAAGTCCGACCCAACGAGCCCTGCGGCTGCGAGATCGGTCCCTGCCCCCTCGGGGATGATGATCCCCTTCACCAGATTCAATTCCCCGCGCTCCTTCAGAATGCGGACCGTATGGAACACCGAGGACGTCGATTGCGAATGGGGTGAGAGGATGCCGCCCCCGATGCCTTCAAGCAGTTCAGCAAGGCCGAGCGGAAGCCAGGTGTCGATTGCATTGAGGTTGTTCGGAGTACAGCTCGGACAAACGGAGCCCGGCAACGTGACTTCGCCATTGGGCACGAGCTGCTTGTAGTATTCGAGGCCCAGATACGTGTTGTTGGACGGATTGGGTGCTTCGCCTATGGCGCCGGCACGCGCAACGAGACGCGGATTGGCGGAATTGGGCCCAGGCGGAATCGGGAACGCCGGCGGATAGACGCCGTGGGCTTGCGACGGCTCTGCGGAGTTTTCAGCAGGATCGGGATCGCCGGGGTCGCCGTGGCGGATCATCTTTCCAGTCGTGAGGTCAGTACCGGCCGGCACGATGTGGCCGAACCAGGTCGTCCAAGCGCCGTCGTCGGTGATCCTGCCGAAGCTTGACGGGACCAGATTCCAGTTGCCCGTCGCCTTGGCCTCGAGGATGACTGACTGGTCAAAGCCGGACCGGCCCCGTCCTGGCTGATCGACCACGAAAGTGGCGAGCTTGTTTCGGACTGCGTAGGAGAGCCAGCCTTCGCCACCACCAGGTGTCGAATCCAGCGCCGCTCCTGTATGCGTTGACCCGTGGATCATGATGAGCGGCCACTTCCTTCGCTGTTCTGGGACCTGGAACTGGACATACATCTGGCCGATCGTGATCTGCTGCGGCGGGCCGCCTTCCCGAACGGCCGCGGAGCTGGCATATCGGGTGACCTTCGGCACACCACCGACGAAGAAAGAACCCTGATCGCAGATGCTCAGAGGTGCTCCACTCAGATACCGGCCCTTTAGCGGGTCTTCCCAGGCCAACGCGCCTGCGGCAAGCATGCCGGTCATCACGGCCGTCAACAAGATCGTGGACAGGTATCGCTTCGTGAATCGTTCATGCCGCATAAAAGCTCCCCAGAAGTGTGGGCGGTCGCCTGAAGACTTCTTGCCTGTCACCAATGTCGGCGTGACTCGCCGGCCCCTTGTTGACTTGTTTGCGAACGACACTGGACACGGCGACGGCGCTCCGTGAGGCCTTCCGCGTGCCCGTCCCGTCTCGTTGTTCTTGTCTGCCTAACGCTGTGGCGATGACCTGCGCCGCGCGGGGCGCGAGCGGCCCACGCGGAGTCTGGTCCATCGCCTTGTTAGCGGCCCGGATGGTACATTGCCTTCGTGACGTTCGCGATTGAAATTGAGCGGGAAGACGATGGCCGCTGGCTGGCCGAGGTCCCCGCCCTGTCCGGTGTCATGGCCTACGGTCAGGACCGAGACGAGGCAGTTGCCCGTGTCCAAGCGCTTGCCCTCCGAGTGATTGCTGAGCGCCTGGAGCATCGTGAAGCCCCAGCGGAATTCCTCAACGTCACGTTCCACGCCGCGTGAGCAACTGGCCGGCCGCCAAAGCCAGCCGAGTTCTGGCCGCTCTTCTCAGGATCGGTGAGTATCAAACGACAATCCGGCTCACATCGAACTCTCGAGCGTCCCTCGTGGCCGGACTTCGTCTTCGCGTTCCACGACGCCGGCCTCACACCAAACGATCTTCAGGTCTTGCCCTGTTCCTCGATCCGGCTGTCTGACGCCCGTGGCTCACCCGCGCCCGGGCGGCGTCGGGTGCAGCCGCCGGTGTTATGCGGCCCGTCGCTTCTACTCTGGATGATCCAGCGCCGGAAGAGCAGCCTCACAGGCGACCTTCAGCTTGGGAACGTCTTGGTCGACTGCGCGGTACACGAGCTCGAGATCGACACCCAGGTAGTCGTGCACAAGGACAGTCCGAAACCCTGCCAGTCCCTTCCAATCGACCGACCGCTACGATGGCCTTGACGGCTTCACTGAGATGCTGACTCGATTCCGCCAACGTCTGCAGATTCCGGATCACGCCATCCTGAATCAGATGCGAGGCAAAGAAACGATCGCGGCCACCGGTCGTGTACTCCTCGATGCGGGCAATACAACGCAAGATGTGCTTCAGATAGACGCGGTCGTCCTTCATAAGGGAACGGCCTCTTCCAGCACTCGCTCACGAAGCAGGTCATCGAGGCCTCGCTCGGTGACGACCTGTACCCGGCGACCGAGGAGTTCTTCCAAGTCCGCGACCAGCCCGCCCGGAAACCAGGGGCTTGGATGGGGCCCCACCTCGACGAGGAGGTCGACATCACTGTGCGCTCCGGCATCCCCACGCGCCATCGAGCCAAACACGGGCACGCTTGTCACGCCGTGCCTGCGAGCCAGCCGGAGTATCTGTTCCCGTTTCGTTGTTACGAGGTCCACCATCCGGCCTTGCTCCGTCGAACCCTCAGTGTGCCCGTCTTCTGCGTCGTGTCGTATCAGGCCGCATAACGATTCGCGCTGAGCCGCGGCGCTCCGGTTACGCTCTCTAGACCGAGGCAGGCGCTCGACGGATCACAGTACCGGTGGTACCCAACCCACGGATATCAGCAGGATCAACCGTCGGTGTTACTGGTCCCGCCTCTACCTTGTCGCTGCAGCTCCGTCACCCGCGACCGGTGTCGCTACTCCGTCGTCACACTCGACCCGCCTGCGCGACCGCTCATAGGGTGGGCGGTCTGGTCGGCGGCCTAGTCGATCTCTGCGTGCTTGACAGAACGAAGTCATGTCAACCGTCCGAATGAGCCGCGCGGCTTCGCGATTCACGCCATGTCGGCTCCATTCGGAGGTTAGCCGGTCTTCCGGCGGCGAGTCGGCTTCCGATGCTGAACGTCTTCAACCGCCGACTCGCCTGCACGGCGATAGAAAGCAATGACGTCGGCCGTTGCCTTCCCAGCCAGCCGCCTCGCCTGTCGGTCACGGATCTCGCGCACGAACTCCACCGCGCGAATTCTAGCGTCCTTCATCGGTGGCCACCTCCCGAGGGGACAAATCTGCAGCGGCCGGTACCCGCGTTCGACGTTCACCGCGTTGAACAGCCTGATCTTCTCAAGTTTCACCACGTGGCGGAAGTTCCAACTGACCAGTGCATGAACTTCTGCGATGGTGGCCAGAGCAATGTGCCGCATGTCGGCTGCGAATTTGCGCGGCAGGATCTTCCGCTCTTCGTATGCGGCCGCGAGCTCGAGCACGGGCTCGGTCATCGGGAGAACCGACCCTGCAAGCCCGAGAAGCTCTTGGTGAAGCTCCCGGACGCGATCAGGTGCCTCGACGACTTCGGCTGCCGTCACGTCGGACAACACTGGTACCAATCGCCCCGCCCGAAAGTCGCGCACCAGCGCGAGTGACCACGTTGAGAACTCCGAATCGAAGCATCCACCGAGCACGGACGTGTCGACATAGATCCGGAGTATTTCCAATTGATCGTCTCTCGCTAAATCCGGCTAACGCCAGGTTTGAGCCGCGCGCCCGCGGCGACATGATCGCACAGGACTCAGGCGCGACGGCTCCAATGATGGTATGGACTCCTCCCGGTTTCCTTCGCGGCATCGTAGACGGCGTGTTCGAGCGCCACAAGAACTTCTTCGACATCTGGCGGCACATGGCCACGACGCTCGACGCGTGGCCGGAGCGTGACTGGCGGCGAGAGGACCAGGCTGGCGTTCAACCGAATGGCGTCGAGGTCGTCGTGCAGATAAGGCCGCTGGCCGCAGTGAAGGGCATCGCACGACTGCCGCACGCCCGGCCGGCAGTCCTTCCATCGACATGTTCGGCCGATGTAACTCCCACGCTCGTTGGCGAGAAACACGTCAGCGCCCCGATTGAAACTCTGGGCGTGCCCCTGCAGACGCCGTGAGGCCGTTGCCAGCGGCGCCAAGTCCGCATCGTCGGCGACAACCACGAGCACATCGACGTCCTTCGGATCCTGCTTCGCTGTCACAATCGAGCCCAAGAGTGCGATTCGTCGCACGCCAGGCATCTGTCGGACGGACACCACGAACCTGCGTAACCCGGCGAGCAGTTGTTGACGATGGCCTTCAGAGCCGCCATGCATCGTAGCCCTCAGTCCAGCGGCGGAATCTCGTTCGGCGGCACCAGCACTTCGATCGAACGAGCCCGGCCGGGAACTCGAGTGACCAAGCCACGGCGTTCGAGCGTCAGAATCATGCTGTGCACCGATGGCGGTGTCACCTTGAAGTAGCGTCTGAAGTCCGCTTCCGCCGGACTGCGCCGATTCAACTTCGTATACGCAACTATGAATGCCAGGTACTGACCTTGAAGCTTCGTGAACCGCGTTTCCAAGAGATCCTATTTCCAGTGGCGTTGTTTTCAGCCGTCTAGCTATTCGGGCTGACCTGCGGCGGCTGACCACCGTCGTTTCGAATCAACCCATCGCCACGCGGCCGCCGTCAGGTCCAGCCCCTGTTAGCCTGCGGAGCTATTCCTCGAACATCTCCTGGAGTGTCTCCAATACTGCGGTCGTCGTCCCCGGCGACAGCTTGCCCAGGCGCTTGACCAGACGTTCACCGTCGACCGTTCGCAACTGATCCAGGGCGACGAATCCCGAGCGGCTCTGAAACCGGCACGGAATACGCCAAGGATACGCGTGACCGCCCGTCGTCATGGGCGCCACAATCACCGTTCGGAGATGCGCATTCAGTTCGTCTGGCGAGACAATCAGGCAGGGCCGTGTCTTGCGGACTTCACTTCCCACCGTAGGATCTAGCCGGACGAGATGCACTTCGCCTCGCCCGACTGTGTCGCGCCTCACCGCCACTGCCATTCCTTCTGGTCGAATTGGCTCGATGTGGCTGCGTCGAGAAGTTGGTCGTCACCACGGGCACGCATGGATTTCGCCGCGTCGGCCCAACCTGCCCGCGCCGCTCGGGCCGCGCGGACGATCAAGCGCCCATGTTCCGCCTGAAGTTCGACTTCGTCCGGCAGTTGCGCGTGCTCGAGTAGCATCTTGGGCACCCGAATGCCCTTGGAGTTCCCGATCTGAACAATCCGAGTTCGTGTGACCATGTGACTACAGTGTAATCACATTCAACGCTTCCGGCAAGAAGTGGGATCTCTAGCGTTAGCTGGCCTTTTGGAGTGCGAGCAGTTTCTTCCGCACCGCTTGCGGAAAGTCGACAAACGCGAACTGCGTCTTGTCGAACAGATAGTCCTCCCCGCTCTCGTCGACGATTCGCACCAGATCATCCTTGGCCGCTCGTACATCGGGAACGATGCGATACACCTTGCCGACTATGAGGGATGCTTCGTTACCGGCGTTGTCAAGGCACAGCGCGAATGGTTTGCTCGGTTTCATGGCTTATCCAAGTACTTCTTGATCTTGATGTCCCCTTTTGCCGATGCCGTGGGCCTCGTACCAATGAAGTTCGACTCGCCGAAGCTTGCCGTTCCGGAGTCGCACGGTGGCAACTCCCTTCAGCTTCCGCCAGCGGCCGCGACCGTAGGTCTTTCGAAGGAACGATCGGACATTGACGCCGGGACCCGCTGCGATGGGGGGGTTCGACCTGTTCGATGGTCCCGACCAACTCAAAGCGCACTTGACGATCTTCGCTGAAATTCCTCGGGGCATCAAGGCGACTGCTTGGCGCGCTGGACCGGGGCCGATCCCTGAATGCGGGCACTCAACCAGGCCGCCATGTCTGACACGCGTGCGACTCTTTCGGGTTCGGTACGCCCTCACTCCAACCGATCAGCAACGCTGAGGGCGGCCACAACTCCGTGTTCTGTTCTTCGTGATTGCGTCTTCGTCCAGCTGACGTTGCAAATGAGCCGCGCGCCCGGCGACAGGATGGCACAAGGGCGCCTCGGCTCCATTTGCGTGTTATGCGGCCTCCCACTCGGCCACGAGCTGCCAATCGCCGTCTTCCGCAAGCGCTTAGACAATGAGAACACTGCTCGTGGTTGGAAGGCCGTTGGCGCGATGCGACCAGGTGCGCCCAGCGTCCGCCGATCCGTATAGGTTGCCTGCCTTGTCGGCCACAGCGAGTGCCGAGCCGCGTGTGGCGATGCAACCGGTGTCGGCGATGCCGTCGATCCACCTGGGCAGGCCACCACCCACGGGCACCAGCGGACCAGGTCCGTCTATCGGTCGTCGATAAACTGCGCCCTGAGTTGCGAAGTGGTCCCCAGAGGCAGACACCAGAATATCGCTGGTCGAAAACGCGACGGCGGAGCAATACGACGCATGAAGGCCGTCCTGCTCGACAGTCCACGTTGTTCCACTGTCCCGACTGACGCAAAGCCCTATCGCGGCCGCCGCGATCACGATGCCGGGATGAATTGGGTGGGCGCAAACCTCGTGGACGTCACTGTCAACGTCTATGGTGGGTTCCCAGGTCACACCGCCATCCGTCGACCGCGGTATGCCACCGACGTGAACGTTGGCAAGGAGCACGGTCCCGTCCGAGGTTGCGGCTATCGAGCGAATCCCGAGCGGCGGTCCGACGAGCTGGCCGTTTATGAGCGCCGAGCCTGCGTACCATTTGTCACGCCCCGCCACGGCGTCGAAGCCGCGGAGTTGGTCGACCTTGCCATTTGCGCTGACGCGCAGGACGCGTGCATCGTCAGTCCCGACGTAGATGACGTCGCCGATTGGCACGGAGCACGCAAGTGGAAACTCACTGGTAACGATCGTGCTCCACTGGCCGGCAAGAGAGCGCCGGCAAAGCGAGTGTCCGTCGACGACAGCGAGAGTGCCGCCGTGCCCGTCAGCCGCAAGCCCTCTGACCGACTGACCGGCGAGCTCGTGTTGACGGGACTCGCCCGTGACGACGAACAACCCATCGTTCCACGACGCCGCAAGTACAGTTGGGGTTGTCACCGCAGCATTCCGTTTTGCTCAAGTAGATGATCCGAATTGAGCGCCTACGCCGTTCTCACGGCTACGCTCAAGTGTCTGTCTAGCGTCGATCGATTCCATTGTTAGGCGACTCAACCTCGTCCAGCCGACTCGGTGCGTGATGAACTCGGCTCGCGCTGACCCTCATTGGCAAAGCCCGTTCGGCGCCCATAACGCCCAGTTCGATGCAGGTTGCGACGCGTCATGAAGAATGAGGGCAAGTGCGCGACGTACTTCGGAGCCTGTCGCCGTGAGCTCCATCGGCAACTCACCAGGCACAATCACTGGTGGACCACCAGCGCGACCCACCATTGTCCCGTTTGGCGTCTCGAGACACGTCTGACCCGCGAGCGTGTACCACGCCTCGGGTCCTGAATGCTTATGCGCAACGCTTTTCATCCCCGGTTCAAACACTCCCTCCAAGTACTGCGCCATGTGTTCCCGACCCTCGGAGATGGGCAGCGGACCGATGCTTGCCACGTGTTCGCCGTCCGCGGCCCGCCATTCCGCTGGACCAATCGTCAAGAGCCACGTACGACCAAACGATTCGACCACGACCCCAGTTGCCCCTTTCGAGCGGTCGGCCGCAGCACGGGATGGGAAAGTATCGAGATGCCAGAAGACTTCCGCGGTCCCCAGCCTGCCAACGGCCTGGTCCGCGACGATGTAACAACCAAGCTCTCGCCCGCCGCGTTCACTTGCCGGAACACCTCGTGTCGCCAGACTCGAGAGAAATGCCGTGACCTCGGTTGCCCCCAGCTCTCGTGGATGCCGCTTGCCGGAACACGATGAAGCGACGGATCCACCCAACGTACGCGTCTTCAGTCCGGTGGCTGTAATGACGGAGGCGGATGGCCTCGCGAACGCGATCGAGCAACTTGGGAGGATGACCGGGAACGTTGCCGAACGCCGACGCGAACCGACGCCCGGTACGTGGAAGCTACGCAGCGCCGTCTCTCACGGTCTGCATTCTGATTTCCTTAAGTAACCCGAGTCTACCGCTCGGGGCTCGTGAGCGTCTTCCTGAGTTCTGCCGGCAGGTTGCCGTCGTTGCACGTCAATCCCGGAGCGGCGCCGGGTAAGCCCTGTCGCTCGATCCATCCACAACAGTAGCGGCCGCACGACGCGGGCGGCTTGTAAATCGGTCGCAACGTCTTGCGATACTCGGGGTAGAGCGTGTGCGCGTATCCCATCGCCGCTTCCTTCGGGATGTTGTAGGTGCGCACCATGTAGTCCTCTTCCGGATTCTGCCCGGGCAGGTAGTGCGCTACTTCGCCCGTATCTTCGAGCGACGGGATCTCGACGCCGACATTGCACGTGTCGCGCAGCGGTCCCTGACTTGCGCGCGGATCGAATTCCCACACGCGGCTCACCACGTGCGGCTCGGTCAGATAGATCGGGTCCTCCTGAATGGTCATGATCGTCAGCAGGTTCTCCCGTCTCGTGATGAAGACGGTGAAGGTCGACTGATCGCTGCCCTGAATGCCCACGCCTCGCCTGATCCACGCGGTCTTGACGTGTGTCGTGCGTGCGACGAGCGTGTCGCCCTCCCAGTGCCCGGTCGTGAAACCCGAGGGCGAGTGCCAGGCGTTGGGGGAAGGATGCGGCCGTCCATCCATCCAGATTCGAACCGTATCCCGCAGATAGTCACCGGCCATCACCCAGGCCACCACACGACCAGACGCGTCCACCTCGCTCCAGATGCGGATCGCGAGCGGCCGGTACAACCCCACCCACGGCGATTGCGCCAGACACTGCCGCTCGATCATCGATGGAAGGCTGGACGAGTATCGCAGCGCTTTGGCGCGACCCTCTTCGCTCATCGGCATGCCCGTGAAGTCACCAAGGAAGGAGCCTGGACCACGCTCGATGTAGTCCTCGTACATGCGGATGGCGTAGGTGCCACCGAGCTCGACCTGCGCAAACGCAGGCGTGCCTGCCAACAACACGCTGAATACGACACACAGAGGCACAGAGACACAGAGAATCTTATTGATTCCTTGCCTCTGTGCCTCAGTGCCTCGGTGTGTCGTGATCATCAGAATCTCGCGTCGCATGGTGTCGGATCCCATTTCGAAGTGTCGCGTTCGAGCTTGTAGTGGATCGCCGTTTGAAACGGCGCCTGCAGGTAGACAGAATCGTCGACGACGTTGGTGTTCACGAGGTACTTGTCGCCATTCGGGAGCGAATGGACGTCCCAGTGTTCAGTGAAGATCGCTCGCTCGCTGTAGGGAACTCCGTTCTTACGCAGGTACCCGGGACGGAGATTGTTCGTGATCGTCTTCAATGAGCCGAAGCGGGGCGCTCCGCGCCCGCCACCTCGCACGATCCATTGCGCCGACGTGAATCCCTGCCAGCTGCGAGGTCCTGGAGACGTGGCCGCGCCAAAGCGAAGGAGCCTGGTCTGTACGCCGTAATCGGTCTCGAGCTTCAGCGTGTTGTCGTCCTGCCAGGAGATCCGCATGCGGATCGGCCCGCGCATCAGGCCGGGCGCTCCGTACGCCCTGCACTGTTCACCAGCGGCTTCATCCCTGGCCGGATCCCACGCCTCCGCCACTTGCTGGCCCTGAACGTTGAGCGGGATGCTGACGATGTCGCCTTTCGCGGGAGTGATCATTCGCCATCGCCAGTCCTCTGAGATGATCGCGACCCACTGGCCGGCGAGATCGATGGGCGCATCGGCACGCGCTGTGGACACCGGTGCTTGTGTCGCGCGACTTTGCGCGCCGACTGCGGCGGTCATCAGGAGAATCGTCAGAAAGAGAGTGGACTTCATTTCTGGCGACTCAACCCGTTGTAAACAGCTTCCACGAATTTTTCGGTCGTCCATGTACCGGTGTCCGATCCATACCGCCCGCGATATCCCTTCGTCGGATTGGTGGCTTTCACCTGGTCGAGTGTCAGACCTTTGTCGATCAGTTCCTGGATCGTGTCCCTGATCACCGTCACCATGTCGCGATATTCGACGACTTCGGCGTAGTCGGCGACATAGCCGTGCCCGGGCACCACCAGCGTGCGGCCGGGCTTCAGCACCAGCGGCGTGCCCGCTACGACGAATTCAGTGAGCAACCGGTTGAGTCCTTCAATCTCGCCCTGGATGCTGCCGCCCTTTGCGCGATCGATGACCGGGAACTGCCGCAAGTCGATGACGTCGCCGGTCGCGATGACGTCGGCCTTTCTGAAGAGCACCATCACGTCGCTGTCGGAATGGGCACCGGTCTGACGGATCACTTGTACCGCGTCGTCATTGACGTA
Organism: uncultured Acidobacteriota bacterium; assembly: GCA_963772955.1. Lineage (GTDB taxonomy): Bacteria > Acidobacteriota > Vicinamibacteria > Vicinamibacterales > UBA2999 > Gp6-AA40. The sequence goes on from CAVYZF010000009.1 coordinate 1,638,081, forward strand.
AAAGGACCGATAGCGGGACGTGAAGGTGTCGTTCGGCAGCATCCTCGTCGGCAACGGCGATTCCGTTCCGTTTGTGCCGAGCGCGCTCAAGCGGAGGAGGACGTTCTCGTGGGCGAGCACCGTTGCGTGGTTGCCGTCGCCGAAGGGGTCAGGGCTGAGCCCTATCCCCGCGCCACCGACGATCGCGTTGCCGCCGACGTGATCGAGGTCCGCGCTGGTATTCACAATCATGCGGATCGGTCGTGACGAAATCGTCTTGATGGCGTCCAGGAGAGCGCGCGCCGTCTCGGACGACCCGCTGTCGACCACGACGATTCCGTCGTCTCCGACGTGGACGGTGACGTTGCCGCCTGCGCCGAAGATGACGTGCACGTTCGGTCGAATCTGAATCGATTCGAGGCCCGCGCGAGTCGTGGACGGATGCTGCTGAGCAAAGACACCGGGCGTCCAGTGTCCCGCACTCAAGGAAGCAGGAGAGCGACGAGCCATCGCAATCGGATCGCCGCGCTCGTCATCGTGGCGAACCTATACCACACTGCGGCGGCCACGGCCAGACAAGTGCCGAGGCGCTTGATTTCGGGTGTAGGATCTGGCCCCGCCATCGGTTCGCCTTCCTTCTGGTTACCGTTCACTGCGGCGAGGAGGCCTTGAATGAACCGCAATCTGCGTCTGTTGCTCACCCTTGGGGTCGTTTCCTGCTGGGCACTCTCAATGCATTCGCCCAGACCACCGCACAAATCAACGGCACGGTCGTCGACGAAAGCGGCGCAGCGCTACCGGGCGTTGACAGTCACTGCCCTTCAAACGAACACCGGTTTTCGCCGGGACACCGTGACCGATCCTACGGGTTCGTACACGCTGCCCAACCTGCCGATTGGACCCTATCGCCTCGAAGCCGCGCTGACCGGTTTCCGGACGTACGTTCAGACCGGCATCGTGCTGCAGGTCAACAGCAATCCGCTGATCCCGGTCAAACTGCAGCTGGGCGCACTCGAGGAGACGGTGTCAGTGGAGGCGGCCGCGCCACTGGTCGAGACGCGTAATCCCGCGATTGGAGCTGTCATCGACAACGAGGCCGTCGAGGCACTTGCCGCTCGAGGGACGCAATGTGGCTTCGCTCGTCATTCTCGCCGGCGGCGCCGTTGACACGGGCAATCCCTCCAGCCGGAGCCTCACGCAGAGCCGCGGCATTGCGGTGGCTGGCGGCCAGCAATTCGGCGTGCAGTACCTCCTCGACGGTGCGATGCACAACAACTGGTACGACGGCGTGAACCTGCCGTTGCCGTTTCCAGACGCGATGCAGGAGATTCGCGTGGAGACGAGCTCGCAGAACGCGCAGAACGGAATCAAGGCGGGAGGTACCGTCAGTGTGGCGACCAAGGCCGGCACGAACCTGTTACATGGCGACGTGTTCGAGTTTGCTCGCCACCATCGCTTCAACGCGAAGGCACCATTTGCCGCGGTCAATCCGACTACGGGCGAGCGCGCCAGTGACGGCCTGGTGAGAAACCAGTTCGGTGGTGTGCTCGGCGGTCCGATCGTTCCGGACAAGATCTTTTTCTTCGGTGCGTATCAGGGCACGCGCACCACGCAGACGCCCGCCGACATCATCACCTTCATTCCAACCGCGGCGATGATGAACGGCGACTTCACGACCGTGGCGTCTGGACAGTGCCGTGCGCAGGGGAAGTCTCACGCTGCCGCCAGCGCTCGGATTCGTGAACAACCGGATCAATCCCGCCCTGTTCAGCCCGGCAGCGGTGAAGATCTGCCGACATGCTGCCGCCGACAAGCGATCCGTGCGGCCAGATCGCTTATTCACGTCCGACCAAGCCCAGCGAGAGACATGCCGATCGGCCGCATCGACTGGCAGATCAACCCGAATCATTCGCTGTTTGCGCGATACATGCTGTCGACGACGTTCTGGGAGCCGGCATTCGAGAACGCCGACGGCAATATCCTGGCGGCGACGCTCGGCGGCCGCGACAACACGGTGCACTCGTTCGCGATCGGCGACTCGATGGTGTTGAACAACGCGATGGTCAACAGCATCAGGTTCTCCGTGAGTCGAACGAGCGTCATCCGGACGCACTCGGATCTCTTCGGCCCCGAGGACGTCGGCGTGAACATGTTCACCTACATCCCCGAGTACATGAATCTCACAGTCACGGGCGCCTTCTCGATCAATACCGGGACTGAGACGTTCTCGTACTACAAGCCGAACACCTATTCGCTTTCGGACGACTTCACGGTGGTGCGAGGAAATCATCAGTTCGGCCTCGGCGGCGCGGTGGCGATGTCCGATTGGAAGACGGAGTCGAACGTGCGCTCGATGGGGCCGATGTCGTTCAGTGGCGGCACCACGGGACTGCCGCTGGCAGACTTCCTGCTCGGTCGCGTGTTCGAGTTCCGAGAGGCGACACCGTTCCGGCAGGACATCAAGCAGCCGTACTTCGCGCTCTACGCGCAGGACACCTGGCGAATGTCGCCGAACGTGACGGTCAACTACGGGCTGCGATGGGAACCGTGGTTCCCGCAGGATAGCGTCGACCAGGCGGTCTACACCTTCGATGTCGATCGCATGTGGAACAACACGCGCAGCACGGTGTACCCGCAGGCGCCCGCGGGTCTCTACTATCCCGGCGATCCCGGATTCCCTGGGAACTCGGGAATGAACATCGTGTGGTCGAACCTTGCGCCTCGCGTCGGCGTGGCGTGGGATCCGCGAGGCGACGGCCGGACATCGGTGCGTGCGGGGTATGGATTGACCGGCGACTTCGTGACCGGCCAGTTCTTCTTCGATTCCCGCTCCGCGCCGCCGTTTGGCCTGGAGCAGCGTCTCACGAACACGCGACTCGACGATCCCTGGGGTGCCGTTGGCCGCACCAATCCGTATCCCGTCCCGCTCGGTGGGGACGACTATCCGTACAGCGCCGCCTTGTATTCGCTGTTCATCTCGATGCCAACCGACATCAAGACCACACGCAATCACGCGTGGAATGTGGCGCTGCAGCACCAGGTGGGCGACAACATGGCGGTCTCGGCGACCTACATGGGCAATCGGATGACCAACATGTGGGGCGTGGTCGACGGCAACCCCGGCGTGATTCCGGCGGGCGCCACGGCCACTGGGCCGTGCACGCTCGAGTTGCCGACGGGTGGGACGCAGTCGTTCGCGAATTGCTCGACGGCATCTCTGGATCTCCGTCGCGAGTTGAGCCAGGTGAATCCGCCAGTCGGGCAGTACTACGGGTACCTCGATTGGATCACCGATGCAGGCTGGCAGAACTATCACGGTCTGTTGTTGTCGATTCAGCGTCGTTCCGCAGGCGGCCTCACGACCAACGCCAACTACACGATCTCCACCTGCGAAGGGCTGATCAGCCAGGGCCAGGCGCCGTTGAACGTCGCCACCGGATACATGAAGTTCCGGTTTCGTTGATCAATCCGCCGTCGGACGCCGAACGCGACGCCATCTTCGAACAGGACAAGGGGCGATGTGGCACATGGCGCAAGCACATCTTCAACCTGAGCGCCAGCATCGAGACGCCGCAGTTCGAGCAATGCGACGGCGCGTGCGCTTCGATCCGGGTGGCGGCTGTCGGGGATCTATCGTGTGAATTCTGGAGCTCCGCTGACGGTCTTCACCGGCACCGACCGGGCGCTTGTCGGGAATTCAGGCGACGACGCAGCGCGCGGACCAGGTGCTGGACAATCCGTACGGCGACAAGACGATTAACAACTGGCTCAACCCGTTGGCGTTCCAGCAGCCGGCATTGGGGACGTACGGGAACTCGGTCCGCAATGCCTACGACGGTCCGGGGCGGCAAGTCGTCGACCTGTCGCTGGTGCGGTCGTTCAGGTTTGGCAACAATCACCGCCTCGAGGCGCGCGTCGAGGCGTTCAATGCGTTCAACTGGTTCCTGCTGGAGAACCCGAACACGACGCTGTCGGCTGCGACCTTCGGGCGCATCACGGCATCGGGTGATCCGCGGATCATGCAGTTCGCGGTGAAGTAACGACTTCTGATTGGTGACTCATGAAGGCAGCCGTCGTTGTGGTCCTCGCGATCCTGGCGAGCAGCCAGCTCGCTGCTCAGTGGCTCAAGCAACCGACGAACGGGATTCCACGTACTCCTGACGGCAAGCCGAACCTGACGGCGCCCGCACCACGGGCGCCGGATGGCCGGCCCGACCTCTCCGGGCTGTGGCTGAAGGTGTCGCCAAAGTATGCGCGTAACATCGCGGCGGATCTCAAGCCTGACGAGATCCAGCCGTGGGTGCGCGACGTGGTCGAACGGCGGCGCGAGGATCTCGGCAAGGACGGCATGCAGGTGCGCTGCCTGCCGCTCGGCCCGGCCTACGCCACCTCCGGTGACAGCACCGGGTCGGAGATGACGCGCATCGTCCAGACATCACAGCTCATCGTGATGCTCAATCCCGATCTCACGTATCGCCAGATCTGGATGGACGGGCGCACGCTCGAACCGGAGCCGAACCCGTCGTGGATGGGTTACTCCGTTGGGCGCTGGGACGGCGACACGCTCGTAGTCGAGAGCTACGGCTTCCATGCCGGCACGTGGCTCGATCGCACCGGCTATCCGCATACCGAGCGCCTGCGCATGACCGAACGGTACCGCCGTCCGCGTTTCGGGGCGCTCGAGATCGAAGTGACGTTCTCTGATCCCAGTGCGTACACCAGACCCTGGACGGTGAACGTCGGCGCCGAGTACGCCGCCGACACCGAGATGCTCGAGTGGGTGTGCAATGAGGGCGCGAACAGGAGCCTGGTCCACTGGGTGGGCACTGCAGAGGACGAACGGCGCAATGAAGTCAAAGTGGCGCCGCAGATCCTCTCGCGATACGTCGGCACGTACGTCGAACAGCCGCCGTATTGGAGAAGCGTGCAGATCGCCGTGTCGCCGCAGGCCGCCGGTCGCACGCTGCACATCACGGTGGAAAGCGGCAGGCTGGTCGGCGACATGGATGGGCGCGGCAAGCAAGTGCTCGTCGCGATGTCCGAGAGCGAATTCACCGGCCTCTACGGTCTCGGCGTCCAGTTCGTCGACGGCGGGTTGTACGTGAAGCACGTCTCAGGCAACTACCGATTCGCGCGCAAATAGCCGCGCCGGCGTCGAACTTCCGTCCCCGGAATTCGTTGGTTCGAGCGAGGTCTCAGTTGACGGACTCGCGGGCGTCGTTACGGAAACTCCGGGAGCGGCGCGGGGACCCCGGGCGCGAGCGGCGTGCGCGCCGTGTTGAGCAACATTGCGACCATCGTGTAGTAGCCCGAAATGCTCACCGCGTCCACGACTGCCTGCTCGCCAAACTTCGACACCGCCCTGGCGTAGGTGGCATCGCTGATCGTTCGGTTGTGGAGCAGTTCCTGGATCAGGTCGTACAGGCTCGCCTCGTCTTCCGCCATCTGCGCGGGGCGGCGGCCTTCCGCGACAGCTTTGGCGACCTCGGGATTCAAACCGCCTTTGATTGCGAGCGGTTGATGAGCGTTCCACTCGTAGTTCTGACCCCATTCACGGGCGGTCATGAGTATGACGAATTCACTCAGTCGAGGCGGCAGCGTGCTGTTGAAGCGCAGGTAGTCACTCAGCATCAGGGTGCGTGACATCAGTTCTGGACTTCGTGTCAGCACGGCCCACGGGCCGCCGGGCTCCCCTCCGCGTGCCTTCTTGTATTCATCAACGGTCTTCTTCTGCGCTGGTGTCAGCTTGTCGGCGGGTATGGGCGGCATCCTGTCCTGAGCGCTCGCGCCTGCCCCGAAGACGAGTCCGAACACGAACGTGCCTGCCAACAGGCCCGCGAGTGTCTTGGTGCTGCCGCATGCCATCGGAACCTCCAGGCACGGCGTCCCGCACTTGCAGGGACACGGCGCAGTTGATGGTGCCGGAATTCTACACGCCTTCGCTGACGTGATCGCCTGCCAACAGCGGTTGTCGAGTCGGCGCGAGTTTTTCCTTACAGGTCAGGTCCTGAGACGTTCCGCCGCCGAGCGGATAGGTCACCACAAGCCGACTGATCGTTAGTAATCGGCAGCTGGAGTGGTTTCGGCTCGCTCACTTCATCGGCACTAGTCGCTTCAACTCCTCGTGCCAGTTCTGGACGACGATGATGCTGCGCGGCATATCGGCCGCGTTGACGTTCTGCTTGATCATGAGGAATCGCTGGCCGTCCAGTGATACATCAAAAGTGCGGTAGACTTCGCCCGCGTGGAAGTACCCGGGGCGCACGACTTGCGTGGCGGGTCCATGTTGCCACGTCGTTCCCCGCTGCACGGGGACGCTCATGACCGCACCTTCGAGTGTGCCGTAGAAGAGTTCTTGTCCGTTCCGTGACCACACCGGTGTTCGGCCGCCGCTAGTCGACACCTGCCAGCTCCCCGCGGCGACGTTCGGGAAGGGCCGCACGTAACACTTCGTCACGGCCGGCTTCGTTCGATTGATAGGCCAGCCACTGGCCGCCGGGCGACACTTCGGCGTTCTGCTCGACGAAGGAGCTTCCGAGGAGTGGCCTGATCTCCCGAGTCGACGCCGCCGCCGGCATGCGCGACCGTTCAACGGGCAGCGGCAGCGTGGTGAGGTCCTCGCGGAATCCCAGGACGAGTGTCGAGCTGTCGGGGGAGACGTGGTACGGCCGATAGGATATTCCCGATTCGCCGCTGAGCAGGGTTTCTGCAGCAGTGGAGGCGTCGGCCGTCCGCCACGCCAACGTTCGTTTCCCTTCGCTGTCCGGAGCCCCCTGGAAGATCACACGCCGGCCGTCGCGCGTCCAGACCGGGAACATGTCGTTGCCTGGCACCGACGTCAGTCGTGTCAAGGTCCTCGGTGCGAAGGCCCATATCCAGATGTCACTGTCTTGGTCGCGCACGTCGAGCGCTGCGCGCGTTCCGTCCGGTGAGAGACGCGCCATCTGATAGGTGCGCAGCGGAGCCGGTACCGGGTCTTCGCGACCCTGCCGATCGACCCAGACGAGCGTCCGCTCGTCTGCGATGCTGGCGGCACCAGGCACGTAGACGAGCGTGCCGGACCGTGAGACGGCCCCGTCCATGCCGCTGCCCGGCGTTATTGCGACTTGCTGAAGAACGGTCACAGGGCTTCCGGTGACCGCGAGGCGATCCAAATCGAAAGGGACGGCGAGAAGGTTTGCGCCGGTACTGTAAACCAAGTGCCCGCTTGTTACGTATCGTGGCCACCGCCCGCCGCGCAGCACGATTTGAGTGGTCCGCGTGCGCAAGTCGAGCGCCGCAATCGCCGATGACCCTGCGCCGCCGCCGAGGGCGCCGACCGTGACCGTGAACAGCACCGCTCGGCCGCCAGGCAGGGCTTCGGGCGAGGTGTGTTCATTCTCGCCCTTGCTGCTATCGACGGATGTTAGCCGCGTGGGGTTACCGCCCGATGCCGAGATGCTCCAGAGACCGGCGCTGGAACCGTGGGCGTACACGATCGTGCCGTCTTCCATCCATGTGGCGCCGCGAGGGAAGAGGGCGCCCGTGGTCGTCAACCTAACGGCCGGGCCCCCGGCGATCGGCACCTTCCACAGCGCGCTGCCGCCGTCAAAGAACCCTACCCACTCGCCGTCCGGTGACACGAAAACACCCTGTGGGCCGCTCGGAGCAGGCAGCACGGTGGGTTCGAGCGAATCGAGCGCTCGCACGAGGAGTTGGTTGACACCGCGATACACGATGCGTGTCCCATCTGGCGTGATGGTCAGATCGCGGTCGAAGCCCGAGACGCTGAGGCCGTTCGCCCCGGACGGAGTCACCATCGTGCGAACGACAGCTGGGGTCGGAGGACGGCGCGCAAACCAAACGCCGAGGCCTACGAGCGCCGCCAGAGCGAGCCCCGACGCCAAGGCCAGCACAACGCGCCGCCGCATGACCTGCATCAGGCCGCGGCGTATCTCGCTGACGGTGGACTCGACCTGTTCGCGAACAGAAGCCTGACCGGCGGGCGTCGTCACGGCGAGCGCCGGCAGTTCTTCGATGAGGACGACAGCCGCCGACATGTCGGCGAGTCGCGCGCGGAGGTCTTTCTGCAGGCAGCGTCGCAGCAAGATGCGGATCGGAGTGGGAAGTTCGGAAGACAACCGGCTCCAGTCTGGCTCGCGCATCAGTACGGAGCCAGTGTTTCGGTGACGGTATCGCCGACAAACGGGCGCGCGCCGATCAGCATCTCGTAAAGCACGCACCCGAAGGCCCAGATATCGGTCCGCTTGTCCACGGCCTTTCCACGGGCCTGCTCGGGGCTCATGTAGGCGGCGGTGCCGAGAATCACACCGGCCTGTGTCATCGCGGGTGTTGTGATTGTGGGTGACTGCGAGTCAGAGGCCAGGGATCCGCTCGGTTCCATGGCCTTTGCCAGACCGAAGTCTAGGACTTTCACCGTGCCGTCGTCGCGAATCTTGACGTTTGCCGGCTTCAAGTCCCGGTGAATGATGCCTTGCTTGTGTGCGGCTTCCAGCGCCTCGGCGATCTGCCTCGCGGTGGGAAGGGCTTCGTCGAGCGGAATCGGGCCCTGCGCGATTCGGTCGGCGAGCGTGGGCCCCTCCACCAGCTCCATGACCAGCGCCTGCATTCCGTCCGCCTGCTCCAGGCCATAGACATGGGCGATGTTCGGATGATTGAGGGAGGCGAGGACTTGTGCCTCTCGCCGGAATCGAGCGAGGCGGTCAGGGTCAGACGCGAACGCATCCGGCAGCACCTTCAGGGCATCGTCCCGCTTGAGCGCCGTATGGTGCGCTCGCCAGACCTTGCCCATACCGCCTTCGCCAATTAGAGCAGTGATCTCATACGGGCCGAGGCGCGTACCGGGAGTCAATGACACGGCGGTCGCTCCAAACCGCGGTGATTATACGGGGTTGCGGTGAATCAACGGGATAGGTAATGAGCAACGGCGCAGTGGCTTTCCATCCGCTGCCGACACCGGTCGAAATACACGTGCCGACTACAGGAGAGCGATTCGACGCAGCGCTTCCTCGGCGTCACTTCAGCCGGCTCACGGCCCTTAACCAGGGCAGCTTAAGCGGCCCACGATCGCCCACAGTTATCGATCCCACGATTCGTCCGCCTGAAATGAACTCGGAAGCCACATCGACTCGCATCCCCGGACGGCAGGCGCGATAGGTATATAGTGGCGCCCGCGTGTGGAATCTCTTCGAGGAATACGAATGAGGCGAATCCTGTTCGCAGCCATGCTGGCCGCTGGTCTTGTCGCAACGGTCTCAGCTCAGTCATCACCAGCGGCGCAGGCCGCCCGCCAGTGGCGGCAGAAGCACGAGCGAGCGATCGTCGAGGAATTCATGGCGCTACTCGCGATCCCGAACGTCTCGCGCGACACGGCCAACATCCAGCGGAACGCCGACACCATCCGCGACGCGTTGATCAAGCGCGGTGTGGCTGCGCGTCTGGTCTCGGTGCCAGGCGCGAACCCGGTGGTGTTTGGCGAAATCCGAACTCCGGGAGCCACCCGCACGATTGGCTTCATGCACACGACGACGGCCAGCCGCTGGATCCGAAGGAATGGACGACGCCGCCATTCACGCCGACGCTGCGCGACAGGGCGATCGAGGCCGGAGTACCGTCATCCCGCTGCCAGCAGCGGGAACGCCTTTCGTGCGCCAGTCGCGCATCTACGCCCGCGGTGCTGCGGACGACAAGGCGCCGATCATCGCGCAGTTAACCGCCCTCTATGTGATCCGTGCCGCCGGGCTCGCGCACAGGTTGACAACATCAAGTTCATGTTCGAGGGGGAAGAGGAAGCTGGGTCTCCGAATCTAATGCCGATCTGGAAGCAAACCGATCGCTCTTTGCCGCCGACATCTGGCTGATGTGCGACGGGCCGGTTTACCAGAATCGCCAACAGGCGCTCTATTTCGGCTCGCGCGACGGGATCCGCCTCGATCTGACGGTCTACGGTGCGAAGAACGAGCTTCACAGCGGGCACTACGGCAACTGGGCGCCCAACCCGGCGTTGCTGCTTGCGCGCCTGCTCGCGTCAATGAAGAGCGATTCGGGCCGGGTGACGATCGACGGTATTCAGGACCATGTCGCTTCGCTGAACGCTGCGGAGTTCAAGGCCGTTGCCGAAGCGCCTGACGATCCGGCCCCATGCGCGAGTTGTGGCTGGGGTCAACCGAGGGAGACGGCCAGTCGCTCACCGAGCTGATCACGCAGCCCTCGCTGAACATCCGCGGCATGGCAAGCGCACGCGTCGGCGCGGAGGCGTCGAACGTCATCCCGGCAACGGCTACTGCGTCAATCGACATCAGGCTCGTGAAAGGGATGGATCGCAGCGGACCGGCGAACGGGTCGTCGCGCACATCCGCAGGCAGGGCTTCTTCGTGGTGGACAAGCCGGGCGATGCTGGAAGATTCGCCTCGCGCACGCGCGCGTGATCTGGTGGACCGCGCACGCGGCGGTCTCGGCGGCTTTGACGTCTCTGGATCTGCCGATCGCCGAAGAACGTGATCCGCGTCGTCGAGCAGGTGCGTGGATCCACCGTCAAGCTCCCAAACATGGGCGGAAACCTGCCCACTAACATCGAGCGGCCGCTCGGAACGCGCACGATCATCGTGCCAATCGGCAACCACGATAACAACCAGCACAGCTTCGACGAGAGCTGCGGCTGCAGAACCTGTGGGACGGCATCGAGCTGATGGCGGCCTTGCTGACGATGTGATCGTCGAGACGTTGAGACGGCCATCGATGCAACACCCGGCCGCCATCTCGCCAACAGCCGTCGCCCCGGCATGTGCTCCTGTCCGCTAAGCTGGGGTCGAAGCGATGGATTTCATGCTGTGCGCGATGGCGAGCGGGCAGCTGCGGACTGCGGGAGACGGATTATTAACGGGTCACGGCGCAGTGGCCACCGAGGACCGTGAGGAATCTGCCGTGTCGGCGGACTGGTCCCACCGTCCGCACTGCGACGGAACAACGTCAGCTCCCAGCGATTGGCGTCAACGTCGTTACGTAAGATGTAGAGATAACCCTGCGTGTCTCGCACCTTAAAATACCCATGATCAGGCGCCAGCCAGCTGTCCAACGCTACTTCGGCGATCTCGACCGCGCTCCCAGCAGGAAACCGTCGCGGGCGTCACCACGATAGCCAGCGTGGCACTCGACATCCACGAATACGGAATGCTGGCGCTTCTCGTGACATGGCTCGTCTGATTCAGCGCGCGGGCGGCCGCTTCGGCGTTGGCTGTGGTTGCGGTGGTCGGCCGCGAACGACGTGCAGTGGCTGAGTCTGCCGCCAAGGATGTTGAGGCATGAGACCGATTCAGCCTTCTTCGCCGAAAGACGGAAGAAGCTGAATGCGAACTAACGGCCCTTCTTACACACTTGCTGCCTCAGTGAGCAAGAAACGCGTCGTTGTTCTGCGCAGATCGATATTTATGATTCGCGCCACGGCCCGGCAGCAGCCGCCGACGGCGAACATGGGTGGCCGTGCGCCGCAACATGTCACCGCGGCTCAGCGCGAGGACGTTCGCCGGATACATGTCGTACGAGGATGACGTGCGCCCACCACCCCTGAGACAC